>CAWFDT010000019.1:0-491470 GCA_963814675.1 uncultured Pseudomonadota bacterium | reverse complement strand
CGTTGCCGTGCTCGCGATCAACAACAGCCGAACAGCAATAGATACTATCCACGTCGATGCGTCAACGAGCGTTACACCCTGACGGCCGACACCCAGCAGTCGAAGACCGCGAACCTGAACGGCAAGATCCTGGAGCTGAGTACGAACGACGAGCTACCGTCCTTGGTCACTGCGTCGGAACCAGCTGGCCCTATCCGACGCGATCCGGCCTCCATTACGTTCCTGGCGGTGCCGAATGCTGCTACCCCCAATGCGTGGCTCACTGAAAGACGCCCACGGGGAAAATCCCAAACGGTCACTGCCCTTTGCAGGTTACTCGTGCCAATTAGATTCCGTTTCAATCGGGCGGCTGCCTCCGTGACTTAGCCTTAGGCAGATGCCAGCCGTAGCGAATGGCCATGAAACGTAACGCGAAACATAGCAGTCCCCCGATAGTGGTGGTCGCCACCGGTGGAGCGTGCAATTCAGAGCCGATCACCACTGTCATCGCGCCCGCAAGCGCCGCGAGTGCATACAGATCAGCCCGCAGGACGGTCGGTATCTCGTTCACAAGAATATCCCGCAGCATGCCCCCGCCGATGCCGGTCAACATGCCCAGCAATGCCGCCATCACTGGATTAAGTCCGTGGACCAACGCCTTTTGTGCGCCGGCAACGGCGAAGAATGCCAGTCCCACCGCATCGAACCACAGGACCGGATTGCTCAAACGATCAATAAGGCGGTACCAGTAGAACGTCAGCAGACCGGCGAGTACGGAGATGCTGAGATATTTCCAGTCCGCAATGGCCGCCGGCGGGACCGCGCCAATCAAAAGATCGCGCGTTATCCCGCCGGCGTTGCCTGCCGCGAAAGACAAGACCAACACGCCGAAGATGTCGAGTCTGTGCCTGACCGCGGCCACGGCCCCGCTAATCGCGAACACGAAAGTGCCGCCGAGATCGAGAAGCAGCAGCAGTACGTGCACAATGTTGTCTCCCGTCGAGCCAGATCGCTTATTGTTCGCTCGTGCAACGGACCGGAGTGCGCGACGACGGGTCCGCTACGAAGATAACCACGCCTGCGAGGCGACCACCATCGCCTCGACCCCAGTCTTCAGCGTCGGGTGAATCACTGGCAGAAAACGTGGATTGTGGTTGGTCGGAATCTCATTGAGGCGATTCGCAGCCTTCGCTTTGGCGTAGATGTCGGGGTCGGTACCCCCGATGAACCAGAACACGGAGGGCGAGTGCCACTCGACACCGAAGGATCCGAAGTCCTCGCTCGCTGATGCGGGGCCGGTCTCCCGCACACGCTCTGTTGTGAAATGGCGGCGAAATGCCGCCACCACTCGCTTCGTAGCGTGCACGTCATTGGTAACCAGAGGGTAACGGTCGAGCGGCGAGATCTCCGGCGGCTTCGGCGCGCCCGAAGCGGCCGCCTCGGCCTTGACGATGCGTTCGATCGCGGCGAGCACGCGTTGGCGTACGCCTTCATCGAAGGTGCGCACATTCAGCTTGATGAGCGCCTCGTCGGGGATGACGTTCTCCTTGCTACCGGCCTGCAGCACTCCTACGGTAACCACCGCGGCCTCGGCCGGGGCAATCTCGCGGGATACTATAGTCTGCAGCCGCAACACGATGGCCGCCGCCATCACCACAGGGTCAATGCTCGCCTGAGGCATCGAGCCGTGTGCGCCGCGCCCAAACAAGCGAATCTGTAAGCTATCGGCAGCGGAAGTAATGACGCCCGGACGCCCGCCAATCGCGCCGGCCGGCCCCACCATTACATGCTGACCGAGGACCACGTCCGGTCTGGGAAAACGCTTGAATAGCCCGTCATCGATCATCGCCTGTGCGCCTTGCGCGGTCTCTTCGGCCGGCTGAAAGACGGCCATAACCGTGCCGCGCCACGCGGTGCGCGTTTGTGCCAGCAGTGTGCTGGCGCCGACGAGCCAGGTCACGTGCATGTCATGGCCGCACGCATGCATAACGTGCACCGGCCGGCCTTCGCCGTCCGAGGCACTGACCTTGCTGGCGTAAGGCACGCCGGTGGCTTCCTCGACCGGCAGGGCGTCCATATCCGCACGCAACATGACCGTCGGCCCGTCGCCATTGCGCAGCACTCCCACAACCCCGGTCTTGCCGATCCCGGTGGTCACCTCGTAACCGGCCGTACGCAGTCGTTCCGCCGCGAGGCCGGCGGTCCGGGTCTCCTGCATGGACAGCTCGGGATGCGAATGAACGTCCTTGTACAGCGCTTCGAGGTCAGGGAGCACCCGATCGAGATTCGCGAGTACAGCCTGTGGGAGAGTCGTCTGGGTGCTGTTCATCGCGGCCATCCTCCTGCAACGTTCCGATCTCTTTCGGCGTATCGGCAACGTCGACTGCGGCGTTAGCGGTTTCGAAGGTGATGCCCTAGCGTGCAACGTTCATCTGACGATGAAATACGCGATGCAGGCTGAACCCACTGCCAACTAGAGTCAACGCGGCTCTTCGCCGGCTCGAGCTTCACTGTCAGTATGACAGCCTGACGTCGCGCACCGCGGTGAGCCGGGCGGGTCAACCGGAGAAGCGCAACGTATCCGGGGAGCTGGCAGCCTAAGAATGGCCGCCGCGGTCGCCCGCTGTGGCTGCCTCGAGGCGGTCAACCCGCCGTTTCAATCCAATTGATCTCTGGAGTCGTTGCTGGAGAACTCGGCCTCTGGCGTGTCCAAAGTCACTGCGCTTTGAGGATGCAATCGTACAATTGGTTACTCTACGGACGGCGCTGTTTCGTCACACCCGTGGTACACCTTTGGGACCGCTTCGTAACAAACCAGCACACCGCATTTCGCATTCCCAAGCCTGACGCGACGAACCGCCCACCACGAACTTATCCCTGAGGTGTCCCATGAACAGCGATGGCAACCTGGAACGCATGAAGACACTAGATGATGCTTGGAACGCACAGAACTGGGATGTCTTCAGACAGAGGCACTCGGTCGATACGGCAGTCTACTGGCCGGGCCAACCCGAACCGACGCGTGGTCGGGATGCCCACCAGGCAGAATCCCAGGCGTTCTTCAAGTCTATCGAAAATCATCTCGAGAATAACCCTTACAAAGTGATGTTTGCCTCTGGCGACTGGACGTGCACGATTGCGCGATGGAAGGGTCGGATGATCGGCCCCGTGAAAGGACTCGACGGCAAAATCCATCCGCCGACAAACAAGCCTTTCGAGCTCGAATTCTGCACAGTTGCGCGCTGGAAGGATGGTGAGATCGTAGAAGAGAATCTGTTCTACGATCAGGTTGGATTCCTTCGTCAGATCGGGGTGCTGTGACACGGTTAGTACGAGTGATCACAGAGCGGCAGGCGATGTAGTTCGCTTCAGGATGCAACTGTGGCGGCCGCACCGTCTGCTTCTCTTGGTGAATGGCTTCGCACTGGGTATTGCTCGAAGCGCCTGCTGACAGTTAGCGCTCCCTACGCGTGGATCGACGTGACTGCCGCGAAGAGTGAATGAACGAGATACTTTCACGGTATCTTGCCGTGATCCGCATCCAGGGCTGCCAGTATGTCAGCATGTTTGGATCGGAATCGCCGCGCATTGCTCGAATCCAGGGACGGGTCACCGAATCTGTGTCCGGGCGGCCGCGAGTCCGTTGCGGCCTATTAGTTATTCACCAACCCGTTCACAGGATCGCCAGGCCCGAAGAAAATAGTTGAGCATCCGCATCACGGAGACAACCTTAGTTTGAGCTGAGCGTACCGGACGGCGTGGCGCGACCTTGGGACAACAGAACGTATAGGCTACCGCAGGTGAACGAAGCCAGCGTCAGTATTCCCATCGAACGCCCGAGCTCGATCAACATCGCGCGGTTGCATGGCCCTCGATAATCCACTGGCACCCGCCGGAATTCACTTTCGGGTACTTTTCTAGACGCGGTGCATCACACACCAGAGACTGTGTACTGCTCTATTTCAAGGGCCTTTCGTCGCCGCCCCCAATCCTAACCTGGTGTGCCACGATTTCTTCGCGCACAGCGGTTAACACAGTCTGCAGAGTCGCAATTCGCTGAAGTGCATCGGCGGGCAATGCACCAGGTTTTGTGGCCAATTCCTCTATCGCCTTGAGACGTGCGGTCTCAAGGTGCGCAAGGAGGTCGTGTATGGGAAAACGCTGGATCATCGAAGTCTCCTGTTTCTAGAAAAATCCGCTGCCAACACCCTTCGGTCGTGTCCCGGGCGTTGATGTCGCATCGTTGGCGGTCTCCCGCCAAACTCAAAGCTCTGAAAGAATGCCGTGCAGCGCCGGGGTCCTCCAGCTAGCGTGGTTGCACGGCCGAAACGTCGATGTCACATATTTGGATAGTTTGGTCCGCCGCCGCCTTCGGGCGCTACCCAAGTAATGTTTTGCATGGGATCCTTGATGTCGCAGGTTTTGCAATGGACGCAATTCTGATCGTTGATCTGGAAGCGCGGACTATCGACATCGGAATCGTAGACAATCTCAAATACCCCTGCCGGGCAATAGCGTTGCGCCGGCTCGTCAAACAGCGGCAAGTTGATCCGGATTGGAACCGTTGGATCGGTCAGCTTCAGATGGTGTGGCTGATTGCTCTCATGGTGGGTATTGGAGATGAACACTGAGGAGAGCCGGTCGAAGCCAATCACGCCATCCGGCTTGGGATAGACAGTCTTGGGACACTCTTTAGCGAGCTTCAGGCATTCATGGTCGGCCTTGTGATGATGCAAGGTCCAAGGAACCAAAAAGCCCAATCCCAAGTCTTCGAGCCACATGTAGATGCCGCCGACGAACGTTCCGATCCACAGACCGTATTTTAAGGTTGGTTTTACATTGCGAACCTTGCGCAAATCTTCCCAGACCGATGAAGCTCTCAGCGCGACGGGATACTCCGTGATTTCGTCGCCGCCTGCTGAGCCAGCCTGAAGGTGCTCGAAAGTGGCTTCGGCGGCGAGCATCCCGCTCTTGATGGCGTTGTGGCCGCCCTTGATCCGCGGCACGTTGACAAAACCGGCTGCACAGCCGATGAGTGCGCCACCTGGGAAGGTCAGCTTAGGGATCGATTGAAGTCCGCCTTCGTTGATCGCGCGAGCCCCGTAGGAAACCCGCTTAGCACCTTCTAGAAAGTGCCGAATCGACGGATGATGTTTGAAACGCTGAAATTCGTCGAACGGTGACAAATGCGGGTTGGAGTAATCCAAATTGACGACGAACCCGACTGCGACCTGATTGTCTTCAAGGTGGTACATAAACGAGCCATCACCTGCGGTATCGAGGGGCCAGCCCTGCGTATGCAGTACAAACCCCAGGCGGTGCTTGGCTGGATCAATCTCCCATAGCTCCTTCATACCAATCGCGAACTTTTGTGGATCAACACCGTCGCGCAAACGGAAGTGCGCGAATAATGTTTTGGTCAGGGAGCCTCTCGCGCCTTCGGCAAATAGAGTGTATTTGGCGCGAAGTTCGACGCCCCGCGTGAAATGCGGGGTGGGCACACCATCCTTCCCGATCCCCATATCGCCTGTCGCGACGCCACAGACTGCGCCACGTGGGCTATACAGAACCTCTGCGCCCGCGAAGCCAGCATAGATCTCAACGCCCAGCCCTTCCGCCTGCTTTCCAAGCCAGCGACACACATTCCCCAGGCTGACGATGTAATTTCCCTTATTGCTCATCAGCGGCGGCAATAGGCTGTGAGGGATCCTAATCTCATGATGCTCGGTCAGGATCCAGAACTGGTCCTCCTTGACCGGGATCTTGATCGGAGCGCCTCTCTCGCCCCAGTTCGGAATGAGTTCATTGATGCCGATCGGGTCAATCACGGCGCCCGAAAGAATATGAGCTCCGATCTCGGATCCCTTCTCTATTACGCACACCGAGACGTCATGCCCGCACTTCATCGCGAGCTGTTTCAGGCGGATCGCTGCAGACAGACCCGCCGGTCCGCCACCGACTACAACGACGTCATATTCCATCCATTCACGGTCTCTTAGGCCGTCCATTCCTCCCCCTAGCGCCGATCACTGGGCTGCGTTTCAGAATACACGCCATGAAATAGTGGGTCTTGGTCCAGTCCTTGCGGTAAGCGGTGGTGCCTCTGAACTTGTTGCCGCGGCATCCTGGAGGCGTAAAGCACCGCCTGCAAACGATACTCGGTCTGCTCCGGGAGGTTGAGCTCTTGGATGGACCAAATTACTACGTGACGCTTGCGCGTGTGTGAGCCACGGCTGGATCAGAATATGACTACCGAGTTCGCACGCACGTCGATTGAGAGCCAGCGCGCTCGCCGCCCTACGCTGACTTGTTCCAACAGAGTGGAACGGGACTCAGCGCGGAAGAAGACGCGGGGTCCGGGCCGATGGCGGCGTCAATCTGGCGCTCGGCGTTAAGCCAGTCATCAAGCTCATGACCTGGCTGGAATCCGCGGCGCTCTGATAAGTAGTAAGCGGCCTCGGCGATCAGGGACTGGCGTAGATCGGGCGTGACGCAGGTGTCACTGCGGATGTGGTTCCAACCCGGCTTGATACCCCGAAGGGTTTCCGTCGATGTCGAATGGCGAACAGGCGAACTCATGAGAACCTCCGCGCGTTCAAAGTCTGCGTGGGTCGCGTGCGAAGCCGGCACCCCTCACGTATGGAGCGCCATACGCACTTTTATCGAGTCACGCGTGTGGATCTACTGGCGGCGTGCTAGCGGGGGCAGCGGGAACGCTACCCTCTCTTTCCTCCTCATCTTCGATCTCGACCCGATCGGCGGCACCGAGTTGCCGGGTCCATTCCGTCGACGGCTCAAAAGGATTGAAGAGGGGGAAGTCTCTCAGGTGCGGTCGCCATGGTCGACGGTTTTTCATAAATCCTCCTACACACGCCCTGTCAAAAGAGTCTCACGATTGTCGGGCGACTGATCGCAGTCTGGACGTCGATTGCTTATCAGACAAACGATGAATATCGGTGCGACCCATCGGATTCGTCTATTTGTAGGTCCGAGGCTGATTGAGTAGAACGGGCGAAGGGGACGGCGTGCCTCGCTCGTGGACTGCCCTTGCTAGACCTTTGGCGTGGTTCGAGGGATCGCATCGCTTGCGCAGCTGCCGCGCACTCACCAAGTGCGCCAAGCACACGACGTGATCACCTCAATGCGCAATGCCGCTACGCCGTGAATATCTGGCGTCCGTGCTCGACAATCGCCGCCACGGCCGGATGCCTGATCTGGCGTTCCACTGAAATCGCAAAGAACTGCGCTCGTACGCCGGTCGCCGCGCCCAACGAGGCAAACCCATATTCACGGCGGAACTGTTCCCGCAGGACGGTCGGTACGGGGGCGACGCCGTCCCCGGCACGAGCGAATGCGCGCAAGAGTGCGTAATCCTCAAATTCTCCGACGACAATTGGACGCACGTTTTGCCTCTCGAGCCATTGATCCAGTGCTCGACGTATGGCTGTGTCGTCCGACGGCAGCAGCACCGGTGCGCCATCGAGTGACTTGGGGAAGCCGCGTCGGAGCTTCTTGGCGAGAGCCGGTGTCGCCATCCATGACTCAGCACACGTGCCCAGATGGTGGTCAAAAGCCCGCACGCGTAGGCTTGGCGTGATCGGGGAATCGGACAGCACGAGATCGATTTCGTGCACCGCGAGATCTGCGGCCAGCCGGTCCATCGTTCCTTCACGGCAGACGAGACGCACGGGTTGCTTCAAGGCGAGCGCGGGCTTGAGCAGCCGATGAACGATTTCCTTCGGAATGATATCGTCGACTCCCACTACGACACGCAGCGCACGCTGCGTGGGGCGGTGTTCCAGTGCGTCCACCAGGTCGCGTCCAAGTCCGAAGATTTCATCGGCATAGCCGAAGACGAGACGGCCCACCTCCGTTGGAACAAGTGTGCGGCCGACCTTCGTGAGCAATTTCTCTCCGAGCCTCGCTTCGAGGGTGCGCAACTGTGCGCTGATCGTGGGTGCCGACAGCGCTAATTGCTCGCACGCTCGGGTTAGGGTTCCCGTTCGAACCACCGACCAGAAGTAGAGCAGGTGCTGATAGTTGAGCTTGCGTATGACTGCCATCATGAGTTCGCTCCTATCTAATAGTATTGGCGAGTAATTCTAATTGATCGAAGTGATCATCTGCTCTAAAACACCCCAAGTCGACAGTTACGACGAAAGGGCTCATCAATGAAGCAATGTTCCGGAAGATCGCATGGGGCAACGGCTTCTGTACCGAGAGGCACGACTGCAACGCGTATCGTTTCTTCGGGGTCCCATATTGAGGCCGGGATCGCACCGATGAGGCGAACGCCGCGTCTTCGGGAACTTGACACAGGGCTCGATGAGGCTACGAGCGCACGGCACGATCCGGGCGTGCCTCGAAGGCAAGGAGCGGCAGTAGCGCGGAGGCGGCTGCTGTGCGCGACCGACCTCTCGCCGCGGTCGCAGCGCGCCGTCGGTCGCGCGGCACTCCTTGCGAATCGGCTGGGCGCGCAGCTCCTACTGCTGCACGTCATGAAGCCGGATCAATTGATTGGGCAGTCGATGCATGCACGAGAGCAGATTGAGCAGCAGCTTACATCGACCGGGCTGTCGCCCGCGCATGCGCCGGCGATCGAGCTACGCGCGGGCGACTACATTCAAACCATTGCAGCGGTGGCGAAGGAGACCCACGCCGATCTCATTGTTTTGGGCTCACAAATGCGTAAGCCCCTGGCGCCGCTGATTGGGACGACCGCCGAGCGAATCACCGAGCTGTCCGGTTGCCCAGTGTTGATCGTCAGCCTCGATCCGCGAGCGCCATATGGTGCAGTTCTGATGGCTGCAGAGTTGTCTGACGCGTTCATTCGGGTCGTTCGGTTCGCCGTGCTCCTTAGGTTCTTGGACGCCGAGTCAGTATCCGTTGTCCATGGCTTTGAGTCACCCTACCGCGGTCCACTCTGCGCTGAGGGCTTCGACACAGGCGCGGGGACGCGCTATATGGAGGAATGGGAGAGAGCGGCCGGGGCGAGCTTGCTGCGGAAACTCGATGCCGTCGGAGTGGAGAGCTCCCGCTTTCGTCTTGTTTTTCAACAGTCACGTCCAATCCGCGCCGTCCAGCGGGTCGTCCGAAGCATCCAACCCGATCTCTTGATCTTAGGGACGAAGGACCGCTCGATGCTCAGTCGAGTCATGCGAGGCGGCGTGGCCAACGATGTTCTGCGAGGAATCGAATGCGACATTCTGGTGGCGTCGCCTGGCATTGACTCTGCCGGCGTACTGTACTGAGCTCGACCTTGTCAGAAGTCTTTGCGCTCTCGTGTGAGACCCGGGAGCCCAGTCAGGTCGGTGGGCCTTCGGACACAGGGAGAGGTATACCCCATCGAACGCCACTGGCAACAACCGTGCGGCCTGAGCCGAACCGGCGGGAGACTCCGATAGCGTAAGGGATCTGGGCCATTGAATGGCTATCGTGGCGGGACCTCCGGCTGAGCACTGTAGGTCGCCGTGTGCGAATACGCAGGGGGCACGTCCCACATGCGCGCCGCGTACCAGACGGCCCACGCGACGACGAAAAGCGACATTACCCAGACCCAAACTGGAATCGACGAGCGTGCCTCCGCCCGACGAGGATCGAACGGGTCGTCGGTGCTGAACGCGTCCACGGTGAAGTGCACTCTGCCGCGACGGGTGGAATTCGGTTGCAATCCGGAAACAACGATGCCCGGTCCATTGTGCACCTGAAATGGAATCTCCTCGACGCCTTCGTGTCCGTTCTGGTCCTGAGCACGAATCATGAGGCGGTGCGGCCCATCCTCGAGGCTGCGGGTATCGAACGAAACCTCGCTGGGCAATTCCTGGTCGATGATCGGCTGCGGATGGTCATCCAGATAGACACGAACGCGCGGCTTGTCCACGGCGGCACCTCGTTTCATCGATCGTCACGCAAAATGTCGTACTTGGGGTGGTGCCGGTCGGTCTCGCCCGGATGAAACAACATCCGGAACATGGCCGCGAAGCAGCCCACCGTAATCGCACCGGCCAAGGCGATGATGGCCACGTTTCCCCAAAGCGGACCGCTTAACTGGTGATGCATGGCGAGTCTCCTCAATTGACCTTGGCACGCTCCGCAGCCACTTGCTCGACCGTTACCCGTGCCCCATGGTTGCCCCAGGAGCTACGCTCGTAATTGATGATATTCGCGACATCGGCATCGCTGAGGGTGGTGCCAAAAGGCGGCATTGGGCTGGCGTAAACGACGCCGCCAACGTTGGCGCCCTGCAGTCCATGCAGAACCACGTGAATGTGCAGCGTCGGGTCGGGATCGTTGACTGCCGCGTTTCCCTTGAGCGGGGGAAACGCTCCAGGCAGACCTTCGCCGGTGGCCTGATGGCAGGCGGCGCACGTGGCGGTGAACAGGGCCTGGCCCTTGGCCGCATCGTATCCTGCAGCACTGGGCGCGGGCGCGGACGCCGGAGCACTCGGGGAGGCTCCGCCATGCATGCTCGCGGTCGATGCGTCCGCGCTGTCAGGCAACGAGGGTTGCTTCAGAGACAACAAATACGCTACCAGCGCTCGCGCATCGTGACCCGGTACGACCACGCCGTGCGTCGGTGCATAGACGTTTGGCAAGGCGACTGGCGTCACTCCAGGGGGCGCGGAATCGACTACCTGAAACATCCAGTCAAACGCTGGCATGATCGATTGCGGTACGACAGCGCGCGGGTTGTACAGATGGATGTACTGCCAAACCTCACTCGGTTGCCGTTGGCTCACGTTGGTCAAATCCGGTCCCGTACGTTCCGAACCGAGCAGTTCCGGCGTCTGGTAAGTGAAGTCTCCCGGCGCTGATGGACGACCAAACACCTTGTCCTGATCCAGCGGGCGCACCTGCTGCGTGTGGCAATAACTGCAACCGTTGGCCACGTACACCGCGCGACCCTGCTCTTGCAAGGCCGTCAGCGGGTTGACTCCGGGGCCGGGCGGCGTGTTCGACAACTTGATGCCGGGCAGCACGCCCATGATCACCGCAAGCACCAGGTACACGAGCGTCGAGCCACCCGCGATCAGAATCAACTTGTTCATGCTCCGGCTCCTTCCGTGGAGCTGGAGTCATCCAGCGACGCTTTGGCGGCAACGCCATAGCTCATGCACCAGACGTTCCAAGCAAATACGACGTGGCTCAGCAACATTAGCAAGCCGCCGACGCCGCGCCAGACCCAATACGACTGCATATCCGCCACCGATTGAATGAAGGGCGCGCCGTGAATCCAGTTCAACCCCTGAATCGTGCCGCCGACGGACAGCGAAATGACGTAGATGAGGCTCCCCACTAACGCCATCCAGAAGTGCAACGTCAGCCCGAGCGAGTGCGGCTGCTTGCCGGTTGCCAGGGGCAACAGCGCATATACGCCGCCCCAGATCGCGAACGTGACGAAGCCGTACATGGTCAAATGGGAATGCCCGACCGTGAAGTTGGTGAAGTGCCACACCTCCTGCAGCGATCGGAACGCCTCGAAGGTGCCCTGAGTGGAGCCGACGAGATAGCCGATCACACCGACAAAGATGAACATCAGCGGAACGGACTGCGCCATCCCGTGCATGTGCCCACGCATGGTCAGCAGAAAGTTGGCGCTGCCACCCCAGACGGGCACCAGCATCGCGACGCTGAACACGATGGCGGTGGTTTGCAGAAACCAAGGTAACGGGCTGAAGAGAAAATGATGCGCGCCGATGATCGGGTAGAACACAAGATTGGTCCAGAAAGCAAAGACGCCGAGCGAATAGGAATAGATCGGCCGGCTGAGCACCTTGGGCAACGCGTAGTAGAAGATCCCCAACGCCAGCGGTGTAAACCACATGCCCACCGCGTTGTGCATGTAGAAGCCAGACACCGATACTTGGCCCAGGCCGTACTGATACCACGGCAGGATCGCCACGACAGCGATGACGCACGTCCACAGCACGCCGCCAATGGTGTACCAGTTGGACAGATAGATGTCTTCGGTGCTGCGTCTTGCGACCGTGCCGATGAGATTCCAGGCGGTGACGAGGAGGGCGGCCAGGAAGATCAGGCGGATGGGCCACGGCCACTCGCGGTATTCCAGATTCCCGTCGTTGAATCCCAGAGCGAGAGCGACCGTGCCCGCCACGGCGGCCATGTTGAACAGGATGAGCCCGATCCAGGCCAACTTAGCACTGTACAGGGACGTACGAGAGCTGCGGGCGGCGACGTAGTAGGTAAGCCCGACAAGTGCGGGGCTCGCCCAGCCATAAAAAGTATCATTGGTGTGGATCGGACGCAGGCGCCCGAACGTCAACCACTCCCCGGGCCAGAAATCGGGCGCACCGAACTTATATGCCGTGAGCACGCCCACCGCGGTGGCAAACAGCAGCCAGAATGTCGCCGTAACCGTGTACGCACATAACACGGATGCCAACCTGTGATCGTCGTTGTTCGCGACTGAAGACTGCCGCGCGGTCACCCTCGTCTGCATGCTGGTGAGTTCCTACCGGTGCCGGATGGCGTACTACACCGGCGGATCAGTTCGGCGCGCGGACTAGCCATCCGCGAAGGTAATCCCATCGATTGGACATGACGGAATCGGTAGCGTTGGGCGTTCGGACACGAAACTCGTCAATCGAACGCCATTACAAGTGCCGTGACGGCGCAAAAGACTCCCAGCGCGATCGCCATGATCCAGAGAGGATTCTGGAATAGATCCGCCGTCGCCGCTTTGTCGTCGCTCGCTACGGTACCTACACGGATTTGGCGTGGGACGGCTACCGACGCTGGCGTCGGACGGCTCGTGAACGAGCGAATGGTGTGTTGGGGAGCACGGTTAGGTGAGTTCATGAGCCGCCTCGAAACGGTAAGAGTGGTTCGTAGCATCGATGGGAAGCGTAGGAGACTGGTCAACAGCCCACAAGCGATGAATATCGGCCTTCAGCATCGGAGTTTTCGATATGACGTTTGAGCGACTACGGGCTGATGAGCCTTCGGCGCGAACTACCACGCCTCGATCAACGAACCCGCCGTGTTTAACGAGATTTCCCGTGAGCGCTCGGAGCACGAGCCCGCGAATTCCCGCATTGTTCAGAATCACAGGATGTGGAAGTGCGTCCTGCTCGGCACCTCGCGGACGAGCACGCCAATCGCGCTGAGCACCCCTCGACCGCCGTGGAAACCCCGAGGCCTCTGCGCTTGATCGTTAATCAGCCACGCACCATCGACGTAAAGTTCCGGCTCTTGTTATGGCGACGAGGCGGAGGTCGCGTTCCGCGAACCGGTTAGATAACCCGCGCGCTCTCGCCACGCGACGGTCTCCCTCGGTCGGATAAGGGCCGTGTGCGCGCGGCGTCCGCCGGGTTATCCTTCGAGCCGCAGTCGCGCACCCGCGAAGGTGGAGTACCCATCATGAATGACGCCAACGACGCTCGGCAGTTCGCCTCTTCACCTTGCTCCATGCACGAGTTGGAGAACGACTGGGAGAGGATCAAGGCGTGGCGGAGCGAGCGCCGCGAGGGGTTGGTCAAGCAGCGCCTAAGGGTTGGCGCGGGGGTCCGGCGGAACCTGAGCCGCGTGATTGTTGCCCGGCTTGCGGAGCTGATTGACGCCAAGGCTTATCCGACGCTCGGGTTCTATTGGCCAATCCGCGGGGAGATCGACGTGCGCGATCTCGCCCGCATGCACCTGACGGCAGGGGGCCAAACAGCGCTGCCCGTCATCGTGACCAAAGACGCCCCGGTGGAGTTCTGGCAGTGGCACCCGGGTATGCGTACCGCACGTGGCGTGCTCAATATTCCAGTCCCCCGCGAGCGCCATGTCCTCACCCCGGACGTACTCGTCATCCCCCTCATCGGGTTCGACCGTACCTATTATCGGCTGGGCTATGGCGGCGGCTACTACGATCGAACGCTTGCCGCTGCGCCGCAGCGGCCGCTCGCCATCGGGATCGCTGCGGCGGATGCGCAGCTGCACACCATCTATCCGCAGCCGCACGATATGCCGATGGATCTAATCGTCACGGAACAGTTCGTGCTCGGAGCGGACAAGCTCCGCCAAAGGAGGCAGAGCGGTGCGCTCACGCCACCTCTGCTGCAACGCGACGGATCGTGTCTAGCGCGAGCGAGACCGGTTCAGAATCCAGTTTAGTTGGGAAACACAAGTAACCGGTCAGCCGGAACTCAGGTGCACTCGCAATGCGATGCAAGCGGCCGGCTAATTCGTACTCCCGCAGCATTCGTACGGGGAAGTAGCCGGTTCCGCCGTACGCGAGAACGCGCTGCAAGCCGAGCCAGCCGACATTGACCGTGAGCGCGGCGCCCAGAAAATTCGGGAACGCCAGGCTGTGGTGGGCAAAAAACTCTGCGCCCCAATCGACATAGACATAGTCGCTCGACGGTTCGGGCGCCGAGTCCGCTCGTGTAGACGCCATCACGAGATGTTCCTCCAGCAGCGGTTCGACGGTAAGACCCGGTCGAGACTGTGGTGTGTACATCGCGCAGATGTCGGCGCGCCCATCGGTCAATACTTGCGTTAGATCTTCTTCGAGTCCAATCATCAGCGCACGCACCGCCACATCCGGCGCGACCGAGGCGAATATCGGTAACCAACGCACCAGAAAATTCTCCCACAGCCCAATTCGGGCAGCGATCGTCAGCGTCGCGCGATACCCGCTGACGATGCCAATCTCTTGGCGCGCCTGTTCGACCGTGCGCGTCAACAGCGCGGCGTGTCGTTGAAATTGCTGCCCGGCCCGTGTCAACGTCGTTCCGGCCTTGTTCCGAACGAACAGCTCGGCGCCGAGCGTTTCCTCCAAACGCTGGATTCGAGTGCTCACAGTCGATTGCGTGACGTGCAATCGCTGAGAGGCCTCCACGAAGCTACCCGTGGCGATCACGACGAGAAAGGTGCGGGCGAGTTCGGTATCCATCGACGTCGCCGATATATAACACCGATTTTTATCGCTTGTAAAATAGTGCGTCGAGTCTAGGCTCAGGAGCCTCTTATTTGGAGGACCGATGAGCATCACATTGCCCCCATTGCCTTACGCGCTTGAAGCCCTCGAGCCGCATCTTTCGCGACGTACGCTGGGTGTTCACCACGGAAACCACCATGCCGCGTATGTGGCCAAAACGCGTGCGCTCATTCAGCGCACCCCCCTCGAATCCGCCACGCTTGAGGAGATCGTGCTCTCCAGCGCAGAGCAGGATAAGGCGCTCTTCAATGCATCCGCGCAGGCGTGGAATCACGAGTTTTATTGGCAAAGCATGCGTCCGGGTGGAGGCGGGGAAGCGCGCGGGGCCATCGCACAGCTGATCGAAGAGTCGTTTGGTACTCAGCGTGCCTTTAGCCAGCAGTTCGTCACTGTCGCCGGCGATCAGTTCGGTAGCGGCTGGGCTTGGCTCGTGCTCGAGGACGGCCGACTGCGCATCATCGCGACGTCCAATGCGCAGACCCCCCTCACCACGCCGCAAGTACCGCTATTGACGATCGATGTGTGGGAGCACGCGTACTACTTGGACTATCAACAACGGCGTCTTGACTATATCGCCGCGTTCCTCGGTCACCTCATCGATTGGGATTTTGCGAATCGGAATTTAGCCCGGGCGCGCGCAGTGGGCGTGCCGGCTCTCGTGGGGACTGAGCAGGCTCGTCGCGGCCCGTCTCAGGTCATTGCAAGGAGATTGTGATGGTTACGCTCAAAGATGCGAAAGACGTGATTGTCGCCGCCGAAAGAAAGGCGACGGAGCTCGAGCAACCGATGAACATCGCGGTCGCCGACGCCGGCGGAAACCTGATCGCTCACGTGCGGATGGATAACGCTTGGATGGGCAGCATCGATATTGCCATCAAGAAGGCTTTCACCGCGCGCGCCTTCGACATCACCACCAAAGATCTGGCTGCGTTGTCTCAGCCGGGCGGCCAGTTCTTCGGCATTCATGCCTCCAACGATGGTCGGGTGATGATCTTTGCAGGCGGCGTGCCACTAAAACGGAACGGCAAGGTGGTGGGCGCCATCGGCGTCAGCGGTGGCTCGGGCGTGCAGGATCACGCCGTGGCGGAAGCGGGCGCAGCCGCTTTCAATTGAATTCTGAGTAAGGAGCATCTCATGGCAAGTAATCGCGGCATCGCCTATACCGGACCTGGAAAGGTCGAGGTCCAAAGTATCGACTTCCCGAAACTGGTGGGGCCGGGCGGCAGGCGATGCGATCACGGGGTGATCCTGAAAATTGTGACCACGAATATTTGTGGGAGTGATCAGCACATGGTGCGAGGCCGTACCACGGCGCCCACAGGACTCATCCTCGGTCACGAGATCACCGGCGAGGTGATCGAAGCCGGGCGCGATGCGGAATTCATCAAGGTAGGAGACCTTGTTTCCGTTCCGTTCAACGTTGCCTGTGGCCGCTGCCGAAACTGCAAAGAGCGCGCGACGGGAGTGTGTCTGAACGTCAACCCGGGACGCGCCGGCGGTGCCTATGGTTACGTGGACATGGGCGGCTGGATCGGCGGGCAGGCCGAGTACGTAATGATTCCGTATGCCGATTTCAACGTGCTCAAGTTTCCCGACAAGGCACAGGCGATGGAGAAGATTCAGGATCTGACCTGTCTGTCGGATATCCTGCCCACGGGTTTCCACGCTTGCGTGTCGGCCGGCGTGACCACCGGAGCGACGGTGCTGATTTCGGGCGCCGGACCCGTCGGCCTGGCCGCAGCCGCATCCGCATTCCTGCTCGGCGCCGCGGTCGTGATCGTTGCAGACTTCAAGCAGCAGCGTCTCGCACAGGCGCGCTCATTCGGATGTGAAACCATCGACCTGTCGCAAGGGGGCACGATCGCGCAGCGCATCGAGCAGATCCTGCGGGTGCCCGAGGTTGATTGCGCCATCGATTGCGTCGGATTTGAGGCGAAGGGGAGAGGCGGCGAGGATGAGCCCGCGACGGTACTCAACCAATTGATGGAAGCCACCCGCGCGGCGGGTGCGATCGGGATTCCGGGGCTGTATGTCACCGAGGATCCGGGAGCCGGAGACCGGGCTGCTAAGACTGGCAATCTCAGCATTCGGCTGGGCCTCGGATGGGCGAAGTCGCACACATTTCGGACCGGCCAGACGCCGGTGATGAAATACAACCGAGGTTTGATGATGGCGATCCTCCATGATCGCATTCACATCGCCAAGGCCGTCAATACAACGATCATCAGTCTGGATCAGGCGCCGCAGGGTTACGCAGACTTTGACAAGGGAGCAGCCCGGAAATTTGTCATCGATCCACACGGCAGCTTGAAGAAGTCGACGTGACGCCAGAGCGCGCCGGCTCGCGAACTTGTATTTCGAAGTGTCGACAGACGATCGCCGACGCTCATCGGTATCCGGTAAGCGCCCAACCCCGCCCGATTCCAACGCAGCAGGAGAATTGAGATGAAATGGCGTACCTCCAAATGTCAGGTCCAGATACTGTGCGCTATCGCAGCACTGGTAACGACCTGTGGTACCGCGATGGCAGCTTCGGATTCCGAGCAGTTGCAGCGATTCAATGACCCCAATCAATGGGGCGCACCAGCGGGTAATTTCAATCTGACCCGCTACAGCACACTGAAGGCCATCAACACCGGTAACGTCCACGACATGCAAACCGTATGGTCGCAGTCGAGCGGCACCTTGCGCGGTCATGAGGGGCAGCCGTTGGTGATCCAGGATGTCGGCGGCAAGCCGATGATGTACATCGAAAGCGGGTGGCCGAACATCGTTCAGGCGCTCGACCTCAGCGATCCGGATCATCCGGTGCAGTTGTGGAACTACACCAAGACGAGCGGTCGCGACGCGTCGGCAGTGCCGCGCGCCTGTTGCGATACGGTGAACCGTGGACCGTCGTACGCCGACGGGAAACTCGTGTTCGGCACACTGGACGGCTATGTCATCGCGCTCAATGCCATCACCGGCAAGGAAATCTGGGTCGTCAAGCACGCTTACCCGGACCATGGCGAGACCCTCACGGGAGCACCGCTTATCGCGAATGACAAAGTCATCATCGGCTTTGGCGGCGATGAATTCGCGGCGCGCGGCAGAGTAACGGCCTACAACCTGGCCGACGGCAAGAAAGTGTGGGAATGCCACTCCACCGGTAGCGATAAAGACGTGTGCCTGACGCCCAACACCAACAAGAAACATCCGGAATACGGGACTGCCGGCAAGGATTTAGGCATCAGCACATACCCGGGAGATGAGTGGAAGCGTGGAGGTGGAACGGCGTGGGCTTGGTTTGCCTACGACCCGTCCCTGCACCTGGTTTACTACGGAACCGGAAACCCGGGCTTGTGGTCCCCATCGTACCGTTGTCATGAGCCGATAACGCAAGAGAACTGCAATAGCGGCAAATCCGACAACAAATGGTCGTTGAGTATTTTTGCCCGCAACGTCGACACTGGCGAGGCTGAGTGGGTCTATCAAATGACCCCGTTCGACCAGTGGGATTATGACGGCGTCAACGAACCGGTGCTGGTGGATATGGAGGTCGACGGCAAGATGCGCAAGGCCCTGGTGCATTTCGACCGTAACGGGTTCGCCTATGTGCTCGATCGCACGGATGGCACCCTGCTGCGCGCCCACAAGTACGTCACCGTAAACTGGGCTGAGAAGATCGATCTGAAGACCGGCCGTCCGGTCAAGGTTGCTGAACATTCCCCGCTCAAGGTGCATGTCAACACCCAGGTCTGTCCGTCGGCCATGGGCGGCAAGGACCAGCAGCCGGTGGCGGTCGATCCGACCGATCCGACCAATTTCTATGTGCCCACCAACAACTGGTGCATGGAAGACGAACCCCAGGAGCGTGGGCACACGCAGCAAGGAACCGTTTACGTATTCTCCAACGTATATATGTATCCGGAGAAGCCCGGTGTGACCGGCAAGTTCAAGAAGTTCAATGTAGTGACCGGCAAGACCGAGTGGGAAATCCCCGACCAATATCCGAACTGGAGTGGTGCGCTAGTGACCGCGGGCGGCCTGGCATTCTACGGCAGCCTCGGCGGCGACTTCCGTGCCGTTGATCGCACGACGGGCAAGGTGTTGTGGTCGCGCAAACTGGGCTCAGGCGTCATCGGCAACGCGATCACGTATTCCGTGAAAGGCAAGCAGTATGTGTCCGTGTGGTCAGGCATCGGCGGCTGGATCGGTCTGCCGGTGACGGCGGGACTGGATCTCAACGACAAGTTTGGTGCCATTGGCGCTACGGCGATGGCCAAGGCTGCCAATCTCAGCTCGATTCCGCAGGGCGGCACGTTGTACACGTTCAGGATCGGGCCCTTGTAACGGAAGCAGGTATAACCCGGTGGACAAAGCGACCGGGTTTCCCGTTGGACGATCACGCGGGACGCACCATGAAGACCTACCTCACATCCGTCAGTCCGGTTGCGACCCCAAACGGCACTGTGAGCACCTTCGCGGAGACCGACATGAGTAGAAGGGGTGTAAATGTTACCCGACGAGCCGCCTCGCTTGTCTGCTGTATGGCGGCAAGCTGTGCGGCAATGAGCGGTGACTTGCAATCACTGACCGTCTGCGCCGATCCCGGCAACATGCCGTTGTCCAATCAGAAGGGTGAAGGGTTCGAGAACAAGATTGCGCAAGTGATCGGCTCTGCATTGGGCACGGACGTTCAATATTACTGGCGCCCCTCGATCGAGCGTGGGCTCATGCGCACTACCTTGAGCGAAGGCAACTGCGATCTATGGATGGATATGACTTCCGACACTGAAGGTGCGGTGGTGCTTTCTCCCTTGTACCGCTCCACCTTCGTACTAGCCTATCGCGGAGACAAACGCATCAATATCCAAAGCTTGGACGATCCAGGACTGAAGAAACTGCGCATCGGCGTGTTTCAAGTCTCCGCCATCCGTCAAGCCTTGGCTGAGCATCACATCATCGACAACACGGTGATTCACTACCTGAGTCACAACGCCGACGTCGTGGCGGAAAATCAACCCTCGTACCAAGTCCAACAAGTCATCGACGGTAGCCTGGACGTCGCTGCGGCGTGGGGCCCACTGGCCGGATACTACAAGACGGTGGCGCATGCGCCATTGGTCATCCAGCCGGTAAATCTCATGGAAGATAAAGTGCCGATGGAATTTGACATGACTCTCGCCGTGCCGCGAGGCCGGCCGGATATCAAAGCGGCCGTCGAAAAGGCTGTGGCGCAACGTCAGGGAGAGATACGACAAATTCTTCTCGACTTTGGCGTACCGCTGATCAGGTGCGATGAATGTACCGTTTCTGGGGATCTGCCTTCGCATGGTCCTTACAAGCCGCAGAAGCTCGAAGTACAAACGGCCGCGGAAAAAGCGCGGACTACTGCGACCAGAATGACCGATCTCAAGAAGTGGCTGGCCCAGGGTGCCGAACCCGACGATGAGTTGAACGGCGCCATTGTGGCCAACGACGTCGGCCGAGTGGCGTATCTGCTGACGCACGGAGCACAGGGCAACTCGTATGACGGTGAAGGCTATACGCCCTTGATCACCGCAATACGCTCTGGCTTCGTCGGGGTAGCGACCTACCTGCTCGAGCAGAAGGTCGATGCGAATCTGGCCGACCTCAGCGGTTGGTCGCCCCTCATGTGGGCCACCTGGGGCGACAATCCGACCTTGATCAAGATATTGACTGCGCACGGTGCAAGACTCGATGCGACGGACCATGACGGTTTGACCCCACTGGCCATCGCCGCGCAAAACGCCAAGGCCAAGTCCACGCGTGCCCTATTGGAGGCCGGCGCCAATGTCAACGTACCGGTGACAGAAGCCGGATATACACCCTTGATGCTCGCGTCGCGTTCCGGCTCGAATGAGCTCGCGACCTCGCTGATTGAACACGGGGCCAATGTGAACGCCTCCAATGTCGGAGGTGTGACTGCTTTGATGATCGCAAGCGCCGGCAATCGCTCCGCCATTGCCGGGTTGCTGCTCAAAGCGGGCGCCGACTTCAAGGCGCGCACTGAGGACGGCCGAACTGCGCTCAGCATTGCCGAAGCCGACAGCAGTGCTGCGGTCGTCAAGGTATTGAAAGAGGCCGCGCAACATAGTCCGACCGAATCAGGCTCATGCGCGAAAGCACACCACGATGATTGGAGAAATTCAGTGAGAGCAGGACATGTGGTCGTAGGTATCGCTGCACTATTCGCCGCCGCGATGGCTCTGATTACCCTCGGCAGGGTGTCCACCGCCGACGCGCAGGCAGCAACCGTCGACTACACTAAGGTCTTACCGACGGACCTAATTAAAAATACGCCGAAAGGCAAACTGGTGAATCCCTACAAGGACACGCAAGCGGACATCGTCGCGCAGGGTGAGAAGCTTTTCCAAAGTTATTCCTGTAGCGGCTGCCACGGTGGTGGTGGCGGCGGCGGCATGTGTCCCCCCCTGACCAACGACACCTGGGTCTACGGCGGCGACGATGACACGCTGTTTAGATTAGTCACCCTTGGAAGCGACGAACTTCAAAAGGCCGGCTATAGTCGTAAAGGCAGTGAAAATGTCGTCGGGCCGATGCCGCCCATGGGCGGTGTGATCAAGAATGCCGACGATCTTTGGAAGGTTCTGGCGTTTGTTCGCTCCAAATACAACGGTGATCCCGCCTACAAGTTTGGAGGCCCTCCCGAAGCGGATTGAAGTTCGTCGTACACGGTACCTGGCGCTCGGTGTCGGAGGGCTTGCCGACTCCTCCTATCCGAAAAATTGGCGTGTAGATCCGCGTGCTTCTTGCTCTCTGAGGTAACCTGCACGGTCAGGGAGTGAGCCGTACACTTGGCGGCCCGTCAGCGCTCGGAAAGTAGTCGAGATCGAGCGCGTCGCGCACCATCCCCATCGTTTCGTGGGCGATGACGCGTGCGCGCCTGCTACCCTGCTCAAGTGCTTCGCGCACGAGAGCCATGTTCGCTTCGTACCGCGCGCGCCGCTCCCGCATTGGCTCCAGCAGTTCGTTCAGCACCGTTGTCAGCCGATCCTTTAACTCCTGGTTACTCACGCCTGTGCGTTCGTAGCGCTCCTTCAGGTTACTTACCCGCGCGGCGTCGTGATCGAACGCATCGAGATACAGAAAGACGGGGTTCTCCTCCACAATGCCCGCCTCCTTGGCGCCCCGAGGAGGGCCGGCATACATGCGGCGCACCTTTATCGCCACAGTTTCGGCGCTGTCCTTGAGATCAATCGTGTTGCCACGCGACTTGCTCATTTTCGCGTTGCCATCGGTGCCCACGAGACGCGGCACCCGGCCCAGGAGAGCTTCCGGCTCGGGGAAGACCGGCTTGACCTCCCGGTTAAACCGTCGTGCTGTCTCGCGTGTGAGTTCGAGATGCGGCAGCTGGTCCTCGCCCACCGGTACGAGATGCGCACGGGACAGCAGGATGTTCGCAACCTGCATCGCTGGGTAGATGTAGAAGGCGAGGGGCGTCGCCTTGCCCTTTGTCTTCGCATCCTTGGGACTTTCGATCGCTTCCATCTCCGCCTTGAGCGTGGGATTACGTTCGAGCATGCCGAGGGGAAGGAACCACGCAAGCCACGTCATCAACTCCGCATGCTCGGGCACCATGCTTTCGATAACGAAACGGCTGCTTTCGGGGTCAAGCCCAACTGCCAGCCAGTCGAGCGCCACTTCCCACACGGCGCTGCGCACGCGTGGAAGGTTGTCCGCGTAGTCTGCGACTTGGTAGTCGGCGATGAGGAAGGAACAGTCATACTTGTGCTGCAGCTTGACCCAGTTTTCGAGCGCACCCGCATAGTGCCCGAGGTGCAGCGGACCTGTCGGCCGGATACCGGTTAGAACGCGTCTCAACGCCAGTACGTTTTGCTCTCCGCTGGCGCATAGCTCAGTCATGTGTTTTCGCCTCGGTCGCGGCAGGCCCCTCGGCCACCCTAACCGGAAGTACGTCTGTGCGCATCGTCAAGCACTCAGCCTCGTGGCGTAGGTGACGTTGGCGTCCTCAGCTCGGATGACTCCGTTTCGGAATCATACAGCGCGGCAGCCACCACCTTCGCCGTCGAGCAAACCGTACCTGTCGTGGTATGTATTTCGATGACCAGGTTGAGAACGATCGCACGCTTGTGACATTCGCATACCTAAGCGTCTAGGCCCTGCATGCGCGTCGACGTTCCCATTGGCAAAGTCGATGTCGCGCCTCGATATTCTTCGCTTGTCGGATATGTAGAGCGTCTTTACGCTCGTCCGCATTTACCGAATTAGTTTCGTGGATTCCGGCGGGTCGCGTCTCACCAGGAGTTAGTACCATGACGAAGGAAATCTTCCCGCAGTCGACGCCAGAGTTAGCTGCCAAACGCAAGCAGCTTGCGCCAGATGTTCACGATGCCTTTCAGAGCTTCAGCGAGCGCGTCTTCGCCGCGGGCGCGCTGCCGGTCAAGATCAAGCAACTAATCGCTGTCGCCGCGGCACACATCACTCAATGCCCGTACTGCATCCGCGGCCACACCAAGGCGGCGCTGCGAAGTGGGGCGACGGCGGAGGAGATCATGGAAGCAATCTGGGTCGCTGCGGAGATGCGCGCAGGTGGGACCTATGCTCACTCGGCCCTCGCCCTCGATACGATCGAGCAGGTGACGAGCCCTCATGGCGGCTCACGTCCGTGATCACCCGCACGAGCGTTAGGAGTCGGCGTTACGGTGACGCTGCGTGCGTGCGAACACGCAGAGCTTCACTGCGGCGCCGCGGCGGAACGTTCCGTTGAGTCGAGCACAGGTTACAACCGTAGAACGTCCTCGGCCGAGGCCGGTTGAAATGATTGCCTGCAGCCTGTGGCCGCCGAGACGAGACGCCAAGCCATGACGTCCGGAGCCAAGTGGCCCATTTACGCGCTGAAGCTGAAGACACGTTCCGAAGTGGCCGAACGAACGCTCGAGTTCCGGTTCGACAAGCCCCCGGGAATGACCTTCAAGGCCGGCCAGTTCATGGACCTCACGTTAATCAATCCTCCGGAAACGGGCGCAGAGGGAAACACGCGCGGCTTCTCGATCAACAGCGCACCGGACGACCCGGAGCTGATATTCACCACGCGCTTGCGAGATAGCGCCTTCAAGCGCGCGCTGCAGACGATGCCGCTCGGGGCCGAGATCAAAGTCGAGGGCCCGTTCGGCAATCTCACGTTGCACAACGATCCCAGCCGGCCGGCCGTCCTGCTGGCGGGCGGGATCGGCATCACCCCATTCCGCAGCATCGTGCGGCGAGCTGCACATGAAAAGCTGCCACATCGGATCTTCCTTTTCTACTCCAATAGACGTCCGGAGGACGCTCCATTCCTGGACGAGCTCCGCCGCCTGGTGCGGGAAGACCCGAACTTCACCTTCATCCCGACGATGACTCAGATGAGCGGTTCGCATCTGCCATGGGAGGGCGAGGTCGGCTACATGAACCACCAGCTTATCGCGAAGTACTTGGAGAGCGACACGTCGTCGGGGAAGAAGCTGTTGGGACCCATCTATTACATGGCGGGTCCGCCAGCGATGGTCGCGGGTCTACGCACGATGCTGAACAAAGCCGGCATCGATGATGATGACATTCGAACAGAGGAATTCACCGGCTACTGAAGCGCATCGGCGGAGGTGGGATTGATCCTGGCGGCTCGCCACGGCTGCACGGACGGCGGATGCAAGCGCACCCATCATGCGGGCCAGGACGATCCCAACTACGAAATCAAGTGCAGCGAGACCGACACCACTGACATGCGCAAAGCCCCGGCGCTCAGAAAGCAGGGCGACTAAGCGCCTCCGGCCGCTCCTGGAGAGATAATCTTATGAGTCCGCGACAGAACTGCACAGGTTGGGCCAGCGCCTGTGGCTCGATAACATACGCCGTAGGCAGCGGACCGTTCTTCGACTCTGCGCAGCCGTACTGTGTGGGGCCATACGGCAGCGCACCACTCGTGGGTGTTGCGAGCGTTTCTATCCGGTCGGCTAGTGGACTGTAACAACCATTTATAGACTATAATGGCGTCCATGACAGACGCCATCACCCTGACGAATGCGGAGCGTATGGAACTGACTCGGCGAGCCAACAGCCGCACGGATCGAGCCGAAGATGCCCGACGAGCCCGGCTGATCTTGCTGCTGGCCGATGGCCATACGTGGGATGAAGCTTCGGAACGGATCGAGTGCAGCCGAGGCTTTGTGGCCAGCTGGAGCAAGCGATTCGCTGAGCAGCGGATCGCGGGGCTCTACAGCCGCCACATAGGCCAGGTTGCCACGGTACTCACGCCGGAGCTGGAAGCGCGGATTCTGGAGACCACGCGCCACGCGCCGAGCCACTCGACCCATTGGACGACGCGCAAGCTCGCGGCCCATCTGGATGTCAGCCACATGATGGTGGCGCGGGTGTGGCGCAAGCATGGACTGAAGCCCCAGCGTATCGAGCGCTACATGGCCTCGAACGATCCGGACTTTGAGAAGAAGGCGGCAGACATCATTGGCTTGTACCTGAACCCGCCGGCCCATGCGGCAGTGTTCTGCGTCGATGAGAAGACGCATATTCAGGCCCTGGATCGCAAAGACCCGGTATTGCCACTCTCCCCGGGCAGGGCGGAACGCCATGGCTTTGAGTACTTTCGTCACGGCACGCTATCGCTCTATGCCGCCTTCAACACCAAGACCGGCGAGGTGCTGGGCAAGACCGCCGAACGGCATACCTCCGCCGAGTTCATCGCGTTCCTCACTGACATCGTGATCAATCAACCCCGCGGCAAAGAGATCCATGTGATCGCCGATAACCTCTCGGCTCACAAGAGCAAGCCGGTCAAAGACTTCCTCGAAGCGCACCCGAAGGTTCATCTGCACTTCACTCCCACCTACTCCTCCTGGCTCAATCAGGTCGAGCTGTGGTTCGGCAAGATCGAGCGCGACGTCATCGCTCGGGGCGTATTCACTTCTGTCTCTGACCTCAAGAGAAAGCTCATGCGCTATATCCGCCACTACAACAAGTCGCCTCGGACCGTGAAGTGGAAATACGCCGATCCGTCACGCCACATCAGTACACAATCAGTTGGTACAGGCCACTAGTGAAGGCCAACCTTCCGCAGGTGGATGAATCAATGCAACGCGCCCTAGCGGGTGAGGGGAGCACGGTCAGGGCTTGTTGCGCCTCGAACGGATGAACAATATCGATTCCTGACTCTCGCCCGCTGCCGGTACCCAATTCCCGCGAGTCGTCAGCCCAGTTCGTATGATTGGAGGCATCATGAACGACGTCGAACAACTCTCTCCGCGGTGGAGAGTCGCCGTGATCGTTACGTTCGGTCTCGGCTTTGCCGTCCTCGTCCTGCTGACTTTCACGGCATACCAGAACGCTCCGCCGATTCCGGAGCGCGTCGTTGATCCCGCCGGAACTGTCGTATTTACCGGAACTGATGTCCGCAACGGGCAGGATGTCTTCCTCAAATACGGGTTGATGGATAACGGAACCATCTGGGGCCATGGCGGCTACCTCGGCCCCGATTTCAGTGCAACGGTGCTGCACGATTGGGCGCTCGCTCTTGCGCAGCAGGGCGCACAGGCTCGCTATTCGATGGACTACGCGAAGCTGCCGGTGGGAGCGCGCGCCGGGGTTGATGCGGAAGTGGCCCACCTACTGAAAACCAACCGCTATGATCCGCAAGCCAGATTGCTGACCGTTCTGCCCGCGGGGGCGGAAACATTTCAAGCAGAAATCGGGCGCTGGAAGGTATATTTCCACGATCCGCGCGGCAACGGTGGATTGCCGGCGAATCTCATCAGCGACCCCCTGCAACTGCGCGATCTCACAGCCTTCTTTACCTGGGCGGCGTGGGCGTCCGTCGCCGAGCGGCCGGGAACGGGGCACTCCTACACCAACAATTTCCCCTATGACACGCTGGCGGGAAATCACCCTGCGGGCGCAGCGCTTCTGTGGACCGGAATCAGCTTCATCTTCCTGCTCGGTGGCACGGCCATCGTGCTGCTCGCGTTCGGCAAATTCGACTATTTGGGCTGGCACGGCACACCGATGGTGCGGGAGGCGTGGATTTTGAGCGACGCGCAGAAGGCAGTCCTCAAATATATGGCTCTGGCAGCGATTCTTTTGTTCGGGCAGACCGTCTTCGGCGCCGGCATCGCCCATTATCGTGCCGATCCAGGCACGTTCTACGGAATCGATCTGTCGAAGTTCCTTCCGAGCAATCTCCTACGCACGTGGCACTTGCAGTCGGCGATCTTCTGGATCGCAACCTCATTTGTCGCCGGTGCCTTGTTCGTGGCAGAACTCCTGGGTCGCTCGAGCCCGCGCGGCCAGCGGCTCGGCATCGATCTGCTCTTCGGAGCGGTCGCGGTCGTGATCGTCGGCAGCATGCTAGGAGAATGGGCCGGCCTACTCCAATGGCTGCCGCGACAGCTGGTTCTGGTTCGGGAATCAGGGCTGGGAATATTTGGAGATCGGCCGGTTCTGGCAGGTCTTACTCGCCGTCGGCCTCGTGTTCTGGTTCTTTCTCATCTGGCGCGCGGTAGCGCCCGCGCGCCGTGATCCGCAACGGCGTGGGTTTGCAAACTTCTTCCTCATTGCGGCGTTTGCGATCCCGATGTTCTATCTGCCGGCGCTGTTCTTCGGATCGCAGACCAATTACACAATCGTCGATGCCTGGCGGTTCTGGATCATCCATCTGTGGGTCGAAGGCTTCTTCGAGTTCTTCGTGACAGTGATCGTGGCCATCATCTTCTACGAGATGGGCCTCGTCCAGCGTCTCACGGCGCTGCGCACGATCTATCTGGACGCCATCCTCTATTTTGGCGGCGGGCTCATCGGAACAGGCCACCACTGGTACTGGACCGGGCAGACGGAACTCAATATGGCGCTGTCCGCCACATTCTCCGCGCTCGAAGTCGTACCGTTAACGCTCATCACACTTGACGCATGGGATTTCGTGAAAGTGACCCGCGGCAGGCAAGCCGTGGTGGACCGCCATCTGTGGACGTTCTATTTCCTGATGGCGGTGGGCTTCTGGAACTTCGTAGGGGCGGGCGTGTTCGGCTTTCTAATCAACACGCCGATCGTGAGCTACTACGAAGTCGGCACCCTCCTGACACCGAATCACGGGCACGCCGCGATGATGGGTGTTTTCGGGATGTTGGGCGCGGGATTGATGGTGTTCGTCCTGCGCGAGACAGTTGCGGATGAAGTCTGGCTCAGGCTCTCGCGCCTCGTGCGAGTTGCCTTCTGGGGGTTGAACGTTGGCCTTGCCATGATGGTGGCGTTCAGCCTCTTTCCGGCCGGTCTCATGCAGGTCCAGGACGTGATCCAGAATGGCTACTGGCACGCACGCAGTCTCCAATATACGGCTACACCGCTTGCACGCACACTGGAGTGGTTGCGGATGCCGGGTGATCTCGTGTTCATGTTCGCGGGTGCACTGCCGCTTGCCCTGGCAATGACGATCGGCTACCTCACGCCTTGGAAGCGCGCGCGAGGCCCTCGCCAGGATGTGCGCCCGCTCGGGTCCGCCGCAAGAGGAGGCGGCGATTCATGATGACCCCACTCGATGACTGATCGGTCCGTCCTTCTTTCAATCGCCGAAAACGATGCGCAAGGTCGCCAGAATACCCGCTATACCTAGCGCAAAGCAGGCGAAGCGTACCGCTAGCAGCGCAGGAATCTTCGCGCGGGAGTGCACGTAGTCCTCGATCACCACCTGCAATCCGAGCGCCAGATGCGAGAAGAGTGCGATCAGCAGCAGCACCATGAAGAGTGCTGCGAGCGGCGTCTTCAGCCATGCGACGAAGCTTGTGTAGTCGCTGCGACCAAGCGCTATGAGCGAGGCTGCGAACCAGAGCGTTAGGGGTACGAGAGCGACGGCCAAAACGCGCTCAAGCCACCACGACTCGACACCTTCCCTGGCAGAGCCGAGCCCGCGGGCGCGACCTAGCGGCGAGCGCATGCGATGTCTGTCCGTCATCCTATCTGGCCAGAATCGAACTCATGATCCAGGCGGCTACGGTAAGCACGGTGCTCGCCGCCACGACAATCCACCCGGAGGCGTAGATGGTGCGGAGCTCAAAGCCGCGACCGGTGTCCCACAACAGATGCCGTATGCCTCCGCAAAGGTGCAGGAAGAAGCAAAAGTTGCCGCCGACGAGCAGAACCTGTCCGAACAAGGACTGCATGAAGTTCTGCACAATCGAATAGCGCTGCGATCCTGCGGCGGCTGCAATCAGCCATGCAACCAGTCCGATCGCGTAAACGCCCAACGTGACACCGGTCAGCCGATGGGCGAAGGACAAGACGGAGGTGAGTTGTGGCCTGTAGATCTGAATGTGGGGAGAGTGCGGTCTCGCTGGGGATTTCGGCATTGCGGATCTCCACCGGCTGTCGCTGTCAGGTCCGGCGCTCGATCATCATCTTCTTGATCCCGGCGATTGCCTTGCCCGGGTTCAGCCCCTTCGGGCAGGTGCGGGTGCAATTAAGTATGGTGTGGCACCGATATAGCCGGAACGGATCTTCGAGAGCATCCAGTCGCTCTCCAGTCGCCTCATCGCGACTGTCCAGCAGCCAACGCCAGGCTTGAAGCAAAACGGCGGGGCCGAGGAATCGATCCGCGTTCCACCAGTGGCTCGGGCAGCCTGAGGTGCAGCAGAAGCAGAGAATGCATTCCCAGCTGCCATCGAGCTCGCGACGCTCTTCGGGCGACTGAAGCCGCTCCGTTTCGGGCGTTGACGTCTTCGACTTAAGCCACGGTTCGATGAGGCTGTATTGCGCAAATACATGTGTCAGGTCCGGAACGAGGTCCTTGATGACCCGCATGTTGTTCAGCGGATAGATGGTAGCGTGTTTGCGCGTCTCGGATACGAATCTCGTGCACGCAAGCCAGTTAGTGCCATCGATGTTCATGGCGCAGGAGCCGCAGACGCCCTCGCGGCAGGAGCGCCGGAAGGTGAGCGTCGAATCAACTTTGCTCTTGATCCAGATCAAAACGTCCAGAACCATCAAGCCGCAATCGTCGAGATCCACCTCGAACAAGTCCAGACGCGGGTTGTTGCCGGAATCAGGATCGTAGCGATAGATCTCGAACGTCTTCACCCGCGTAGCACCTGGCGGCGCTGGCCATCTCCGTCCCTGATCGATGCGAGATTCCCCCGACATGCCAAAATTTCTGGGCAGCGGGAATCGCCGGAGCAGCGTGGTGCGCGGCACTTGATCGGACGAGCGGATAATCACCGGGCTTCCCGCTTGCGGCGCTCAGACGTCGGGCTCGCGCAACGCAGCGCGATGGCCACGTCCGCGGATACTGGCCACCGAACGCTCGATGACATTGCCTGCCGCATCAACGACGAAGCGCAAGCGACGCTTGCCATGGAAGAAGGTGAGGCGAAAATTCCCAGCGTCTCGATCGACGCCACGCTCGCACAAGCTCGTGATTTTCCCCTCTTGCATCAAAGGCTGAACGAGCGCGGGCTCGATCGCGAAGCCCGCGGCGATGACCGCCGCATCGATGCGGACGGCACCCTGTTCGAATTCCACTCTGCTCATTCGCTCGATGCGACCGCAATCGCTCCTACCGTAGGTTTCGTCTGTGTCGGCACTTTGTCACTGATTTGTACCCGAGTGATATCTTGGGCTGAGGCTCGGGCGCTACCCCTTGGGTTGGTTGCCATTGGAGTCAGTTTCTGGGTGCCGGCCATCTGCGTGCCTCTCGCCAGCGCATCGGATGCCGAACTTGTGAACCGAATGCATCACGAACGCCATGAAACCGCAAAACGCCTCCAGGGCAATCGCCATGACTCAGAGCGGATTCCCGCCATGCTCCAGATCCGCCGTCGCCCGTCGTCGTTCGCGGCGGTATCTGCATGGATTTGCTGATGGTGAGGAATCGCTGGCGTTGCACAGTTCTGAAGCAAGCCAATCGTCGGGAAACGAGGTCAGATGAGTTCATGATTTTCGCCAAAACCGTATTGTTGCTCGGAAGCCAACATAGAAAGCGTAGGTCGCGAATCTACATGAGACAAGCGATAAATACCGACTTTCGACATCGGGGCGTTTGATATGAAATCTCATCGCGCGGTCAGCGTTGGCCAGTATGTACGGCATGGCTGACTGTCGGACCTTCGGCGACCGTGGCGTCCCGAGTTACCCCTTCTGCGCCATTGTGTGTCGACCTCGACGGAGGTGCGGTTCCGCCCACTGACTGCTCTACCAGTGCGCATTTTCATGCGTGGTTTGACTTTTCACGCGCGATTGCGCACGACGCGGAACCTGAGCTGCGCGTCGTCATCGCGCCCGCTTGCAGCTGGCCCAACCTAGATACCCGCAGCGCGTTGCCGACACGTTTCACTGCCTCAAACGACACGGTGCGTACGAGCGTCAGCGCGCGGGCATATCCACAGTTTGTCACGATCGTCGCGGTCATCAATCTCGCGATTCAGCACGCGGAGTTGGGACGTTCGGGCCGGGTAACGGACCTGACGACGCGTCTGCGGTGAGCAAGAGCTTGTCCAGGCTAGGTTTACCGCAACGCGCTCGGCGTAAACGCACATCGCGACAAGATATGTGCGCGCGTGCTGAGTATCCATCGGTGTTGTCGATATACAGCGCCGATTTTTCTCGCTTGTAAAATAACCCCTCGAGTCTAGGCTCAGAGGTCTGTTAGTTGGAGGACCGATGAGCATCACCCTGCCGCCACTGCCCTACGCGCTCAGCGCTCTCGATCCGCGCCCTTCGAGGCACAGGCTGGTTGAGCACGGCTCGGGCTCGAGGAAGGACGGTCGTTCATTACAACGACGTCCAATGCGCAGACGCAGCTACGCGGTTCGTGAACGAGGAGCAAAGTGATGGGGCATCCCACGCAACCCACCGGTCCCGATTTCACTGTCGGGCTCGCGATGTCCGATCTGGCCGAAAACGTCCCCTTTCTCGGGCATGCGCAGGGCGAGGCGATCGTGCTAGTACGCACCGGAGCCGATGTTCGCGCCCTGGGAGCGACGTGTTCGCACTATGGTGGTCCACTGGCGGAAGGCCTCGTCGTTGGCGAGACCCTTCGCTGCCCTTGGCATCATGCGTGCTTTGAGCTGCGCACGGGCGATGCCGTGGGCGCGCCTGCGCTGAATCCGATCGCGTGCTATGAAGTCCAGAGGCGCGGCGATCGCGTAATCGTGGGGCCGAAGAAGTCTCAGTCGCCGCCCCCGCCGCCGCAGAAATCTCCTGCAGCGGTTGTGATCGTCGGAGCCGGCGCCGCTGGCGCGGCCGCGGCCGAACGGCTTCGACATCTGGGCTACGGAGGCCCGATTACGCTCATTGGAAACGAAGCATCGGGGCCCGTCGATCGTCCCAACTTGAGCAAGGATTACCTGGCCGGTACGGCGCCCGAGGAGTGGGTGTCGCTGCGCACGCGGAAATTCTACGACGAGATCAATGTCGGTCTCATATACGATGATACTGCAGTCGAACTGAACCCCACACGCAAGACCGTCGTGCTCGAGAGCGGACGTACTCTGTCGTACGATGCGCTGCTACTGGCAATGGGCGCGCAGCCAATGCGGCTGCCAATCCAAGGCTCGGCGCTCCCGCACGTCTTTACGCTGCGCACATTGGCTGACGCGCGCGGCATCATTGAGGCGGCCAGGACAGCGCGTCATGCCGTCGTTATCGGCTCGAGCTTTATCGGGCTTGAGGTGGCCGCATCGCTGCGAGCCCGCAATCTCGAAGTCGATGTCGTAAGCCGGGACCGGCTACCGCTCGAACGTCTGTTGGGCGCCCGGCTGGGTCAATTTGTCCAGGAGGTGCACCAGGACCACGGGGTTCACTTCCATCTGGCCTCGAGCATCCGCGCGATTCACCCGCACGCGGTCGAGCTTGACAATGGCGACATGCTCGCGGCGGACCTCGTTGTGCTCGGCGTGGGTGTGAAACCGCGCACAGGGCTCGCCGAGAAGGCAGGGCTCAAGGTCGCTGAAGGAATCATCGTCGATTCCTTTCTGCGTACGAGTGCCCCCAGTGTCTGGGCGGCGGGCGATGTGGCACGTTATCCGGAAGTACGTCTACGAAAAACCGTCCGCATCGAACACTGGGTGGTTGCGCAGCGACACGGCCAAGCGGTCGCGCGCGACATGCTGGGGCTCGGCGCACCGTTTCGTGATGTGCCCTTCTTCTGGAGTCAGCATTACGACGTGACGTTCGCGTACGTGGGACATGCAGGCACCGAAGACACCATAGAGGTTATGGGTAGTATCCCGAAGCGTGACGCCACGGCGGTCTACCGGCATGAAGGTCGTGTAGTGGCGGTTGTGACCATCGGCCGCGACCGCCTGAGTCTCGCGATAGAAGCGGCGCTTGAGCATGAGAATGAGGCCGCGGTTGAAGCCTTATTGCGGTCGTAGGAGTGCAGAGGAAGGGGCGTTGCATGGCACCATTCACGTTCACATCATCGCACGCGAGCTGACAGTATCCCGCACATCGATTCTCCACACTCGGTGAAAACCAGGGATAGGGGGTCACGTGACCGCAAGTATATAGTTCGATTAACACGAAACGTCATGAATGATATTTCGTATTGTACGAATACTGGGATTGCGTAAAACTCGCTGCGTCGTGAGGTTTTGTTCGAGCATGTTGCGTGTTCGAATGGATCGTTATCCAGAATAGGAGACCGAGAAATGCGACAGCGTCCAATTGTTGTGACGGAGTCCGACGAGCGCAGGCTGCGTGGGCTGCTGGTTGCGCAGAGCGAGACGTCTTTGCGCGATCAGCTGCACTTGCAGGAACTGAGCTCCGAGCTGGAGCGGGCGCGTATTCTGCAGTCTGAGGAGGTTCCCGAGGACGTCATTACGATGCACAGCCGGGTTCGCATCCTCGATCTCGGGCATCGCAAGCGGAGCGATGTCACATTGGTGTTTCCTCAAGAGGCCGATGTCACGGCGGCGCGCATTTCAGTGCTTGCGCCTCTTGGGACCGCCTTACTGGGGTTCCGCGAAGGGGATGATGTGGAATGGGTGATGCCAGGCGGAACGCGTCGGCTACGCATCGAACACGTGCTCCAGCCGCCGGCAAGCGATCTGAGCGGGAGGATATGATGAAGATACTGTGCGCGACCGACTTGCTGCCCAAGAGTGAATCCGCCATGGATCGCGCCGGAATGCTGGCGGATCATCTGGACGCGGAACTCTGGTTCCTGCATGTCGTACCCCGAACGGAATCGGATCAGCTGCTCGCCCAGGATTTGCAACGCGCGATGGGGAAGTTGAAGTTACGAGTGCGATCGCCTCTGTGGCGATACGGCGCTCACCCGAATGTCGACGTGCGGGCGGGAAGCCCGGCGCGGATTCTCATGGAGACCATGGAGGAACTGGAGCCGGATTTGATCGTCTTAGGCAGGCACTCTCATCAGCCGATACGGGACTTTCTGGCAGGAACGCTTGCCGCACGGGTGCTCAGCGAGCACAAATGTCCCGTGTTGATCGTGGACAGCATGCCTTGGGGCGCGTATCGGAACATCGTCCTGGCCCTAGATCGTACGAGTGCGTCCGTGGGGGTCGTGCGTGCAGCCGAAACAATGGTCCTGGAAGACGGCGTACGCGCGGCGCTAGTTCACGCGTACCAGCCACCCTATGACGGAATGTTCGCGTCGGCGGGAATTGCGGCACGTACGATATCGAAGTGCTCCAAGGTCTGGAGCGACGAAGCGCGGACCTTGATGCGCGTCTTGTTGACGGGCGCGAGCAACGACGTCTCGCGCTATGAGCTCGTTATCGACAACGCAACACCAACGGCGGCGATCAAAAAGGTCGTTCGTCGTTTGAATCCGGAACTGCTCGTCTTGGGTACCCGCGGTCGCGGTTGGCTAGGACGCACGCTGCTCGGAAGCGTTGCGAACCGCGTAATCGCTACCGCTCCTTGTGATGTGCTCGTGGTACCCGATCAAACGATGAGCCTGACGTTGCGGAACAGGCGCTTCGATCGTCGCTCGCTCGACGTCATCACCGGAGTCTAGGTAGCCGTTGCTGCGAGTCGCGGCTGCGTGTTGGACGCGATGGTAGCCTTGAGCTCAGCTATAGCACCCGTAGAAATGAGGATCAGCGAGTTCGAAGTTGGAGAATGTCCGGCGCAGCCCGCCAGTGAGCGAGTCGTGCCTAGGACTGGAACCGTGTCGGGAATTGCTTCGCGAGCGCATCGGCAATCGCATCAGCGATCACTAACATATGCAGGCGCATCGCGTGCCAGGTCGCAGCTTCGGCTTGGAAATCCCCGGCTGCGATCTGGTTGATCTGCGCCACGTGATGTCCGCCGTGGGCCGACATCAGAGCGAACACCGCAGCTTCAGGGAGGTTTGGGTTCGCTCCGCTCAGGAACTTGGCGATCTCGTGTGCATTGCTGGTCAAGTTCGCGATTGCTTTGTCCTGTCCAGGTTTGGACTTTGCAAGCGTCGCGGTGTTGTAGTCACGCACCGCGCCCCAGTGTCCGGCGAGCAATTTGAGCAACCCATCGGCGGCCTGCTGCCCGTAGAACGGGGCGATGGAACTGGCGAGTGCTTTGGCGTTGGACAGCACCTCTTTCTCGTCAACCTGGCTTTGCGCCCTGTCGTGTGCATGCGTCGCGAGCACGTAAGTGCGAATCCAAAACACGTGCTCGACCCACATGTCGCGCAACGCCATCTTGGTCTCGAGGACTGCGGCGTGATCCGCAGTGGCGGGTGGCGCTGCAGCGGAAGCGGCTCCCATCAGTATGAGGGCAGGAACGCCGAGGAACGCAACCAGTTTGTAGTGGGACAATCGTTCGTACTCTTGTGCTGATGAATCAAGATGATTCGGTAGATCAGCAGGCTAAGAGCGGCGCGTAAATCGCGCAAACGATTAATTTCTACCTCCGGTATCGGAATTCTTGATACAAATGGACGCATTGAGAGGTGTCGCCTTACATGACGGCGTCGATTCGTTTGTTTAGACGCAGCTGTCCGAAAAGACCCAATTCAGCGGCGGCCTAGATCGGCACGCCACAAGGCGTGCGAGACGCGGAATAGGCGATCCACCAAGCTATCCAACATCATCCTCGTCGATCCAAAATCGACCGTGACGGAGCGCCTGCCTATGAACGCGAGATTGCCTGAATCCTGATTGCGAGACGGTTGCGGCGATGCGTCGTCGCGAGCGGGCAACTGCGTTTGAGTCCGCCCGGGAACCTTATGTTCGCTCCGCGGCGGCATAGCTCAACTCGCCTCGAACGATCCGCGCGGGCGATGTCATCGGATGTACGACTCTCTGCTTGGCATCGAGGATGTGCACGACCTCGATGCCAAGCACGCACAGCGCATCAGCGATCATTGAGCGATGGCAGCGCCACCAGACTGCTTCTGCGCACATTACTGCCGTGCGCGCTTGACGCCCTGTCTCTATCAGCTGGCTCAGCCCCTGCGCGAATTCCGAGCTAGCCATATAGTCGGCGTAGCCACGAAACGAGGGGTTGCGCCAGGCTGTATTCGGCGAGTCTGGAGAGGTGCGTCGACGACCTCCAAGAGCGGGCAGCCAGTGATAGCCAATCGCGTGTCGAGTCAATGCCGCTGCGAGCGCTTCCTTGCCGTACTGCGGAAATTTCCGAGAGGCGGGGAAGCTGCGCACGTCGGCGATTGCCTCGATGCCGGATGCTGCGAGTAGGCCGAGAAACTCCTCGAGCGGGCGCGTCGAGTGACCAATCGTCCAGATGGTCGTGGGCGTTGGTAAATGCGCTGTTGTCGACATAGGTCAATCAATCTTCCGCAAGGCCGTGCCTTTGTGCATCGCCACGTGATCGCTTTTGTCACTCTGAATCTCATACTGCGGGTCGTCGGCGCTCGCGTGATGCGTGTAACCCTTGTAGTCGGTGTCTCTGCTGTGCACCTTAACGATCTTGCCGCTCACGTAGCCTGCTTCGGAGTTCCAGCGTACGTGATCGCCCACTTTGAATTTCGTGGTCATGAGAAGAAATCCTCGTGTCAGTAGAGAATCAGGCCAGCTACTTCCTCGCGCTTGCACAAGACGGTGTCGACGGTGAGTCTGAATTCGCGAAGGACCGTCTCGCCCGGCGTCGATACCCGAGCCAGAAGATGCAGATCACGCCGGCCGCGCAAGGCGCCGTCTGCGTACGTCTGCGAGCGGATCGAGAGCGACGCATTGTCATGTGCATTGGGTGTTGCCACAGTCTATCCTCTGTGCATCGCTGCCGAATCTTGTTTGCTCTCGACGGCTTGCAGCCAATAACCGGCTTGGACGGACCTCGGGTCGGCAGGAGGGGCCTTCAGCTTGGAGAAGATCCACGTTCACCCCCGTGAAGGATGGCTTCGATGCGCGAGCGCAGTTCGGGTAAGAGCTGCCGTTCAAACCAGGAATTGCGCTGCAGCCAGGGAGTGTTACGCGGTGACGGATGCGGGAGGGGCAGGTAAGTGGGAGAGTACTCCCGCCACGCCTCGATCGTGGCAGCCAGTGACGGCTTACGGTGGCCTCCGAGAAAATGGCGCTGCGCGTACAGGCCGACAAGCAGGGTCAATTCGATCCGTGGCAGCTTGGCAAGCAAGTGATCGAGCCACAACAGCGCACACTCCCGACGCGGTGGCAGATCTCCGCCGTAGCCCCGGCCTGGATAGCAATAGCCCATCGGAATGATCGCGATGCGCGACTCATCGTAAAAGGCATCCTTGGTCACGCCCATCCAGTCACGCAGGCGTGCGCCGCTCGGGTCATCCCAGGGCAGGCCGGTCGTGTGCACGCGAAGACCCGGCGCCTGTCCGACGATGAGAATGCGTGCGCTCACGGCGGCGCGCAGCACAGGGCGCGGACCGAGTGGCAGTTGCGCTTCGCATGCACGGCAACCTCGCACCGCTGCGAGCAGCGTGTCGAGTGTCGAGTATGTGGGTTCGGGCATGGTCCTAAAGTGTTCCCGTGCGTTGGGCGCGCTCGGCAAGGTAGCGCTGCGTAATATCGCGCCCCGTAGCGACGGCGCCCAGCACACCTTGCTGTGGATCGCAGATGACCCCAAACGCGAGCTCGACATAGAGTTTGCTGCCAAGCTTGTGCGCGGCACGCGTCGCTAACGCGTGTCCACCCGACTTGGCGTGTCGCAGCGTGATCGCCTGGCGGTATCCGCGCCAATGTGCCGCGCGGAGGTCTTCCGGGATAATCAGATCGAGGCTCCTGCCGATCGCTTCGGCTGGCGCGTAGCCGAAGATCGCCTCTGCTCGCGCATTCCACAATTTGATCGTGCCTTCGCGGTCGGCGAAGATCAAGGCGTCCGGTCCCTGCTCAACGACTGCGCGGCATAACTCCAGGTCGGAGGGCAGCATGACTTTCAATCGATTTACTCCTCGTGCCCGTCAATGACCGTGCCGTGTCGCGCACCGGTACGCGTGCGCGTATGGTGTGCAACTCCGTGCTCCCGTTTCGAGAGTACGCCATCGTCTTTGGGGGCAAAGTGCCGGCAATCAAGCGCGGTGGAAGCTCATGACCACTAAACCATTGGACGTCATTGCGACGCTCGAGACCGGTTCAGGGACGGCGTCCTACGTGAGCTTCGCCAAATTGGCCGCGGCAACCGGGGCGGACGTGGCGCGCCTCCCCCACACCGTCAAGATCCTCCTTGAAAACATCGCGCGAAGAGCCGGAGGCCGGGACGTGTCGGAAGCGGATGTTGTGGCGCTCTCGCGATGGCCGAACGACGCCGACGGCTTCATTGCTTTCATGCCCGCACGAGTATTGATGCAGGACTTCACCGGAGTTCCCGCAGTGGTGGACCTTGCGGCGCTGCGAGCTGCGGTCGCGCGGGCGGGTGCGGATCCCAAGCGCGTCAATCCTTTCATTCCGGTCGATCTCATCATCGATCATTCGGTCCAGGTCGATCGGTTCGGAAGCGCCGACGCCTACCACACGAACCTCGAGTGGGAATATCGACGCAATCGCGAGCGTTACGCGTTGCTCAACTGGGCGCAGCAGGCGTTCGAGGGCTTTCGCGTGGTGCCTCCGGGCATGGGAATCTGCCACCAGGTCAACCTCGAACATTTGGGACGAGTTGTATTGTCGCGTAAGGGTTGGGTTTTTCCAGATACGCTCGTCGGGACCGACTCACACACGCCAATGATCAATGGCCTGGGTGTGCTCGGGTGGGGAGTCGGCGGCATCGAAGCGGAGGCCGCCATGCTCGGACAACCGATGTTTTTGCCCACGCCCATCGTGCTCGGAGTGAGAACCCGCGGCACACTCCCGAGCGGCACAACCGCCACCGATCTCGTACTGACGTTGACTCAAATGCTCAGAGCACACGGTGTGGTCGGCAAGTACGTGGAGTTTTTCGGGCCGGGCTTGAGCAGCCTCGGAATCGCGGACCGCGCTACGATTGCCAACATGTCTCCGGAGTTCGGCGCTACCTCAACACTTTTTCCAGTCGACTCGAATACCCTGAGATATCTGACGCTCACGGGTCGCGGCGCGCTCGTCGGGCTGGTCGAACGCTACACGCGTGCACAGGGATTGTTCCGGACGGACGCGGACGTCGAGCCGCGGTTCAGCGAAGTGCTCGACCTGGACCTGGGAAAGGTTGAGCCGAGCGTCGCTGGGCCGAAGCGGCCGCAGGATCGCGTGCCCTTGGCCGGCGTGTGGAAATCCTTCCAGGCAGCATTCAGTGGCGTCGAATTTCCAGTGGACGGCAAGGTAATTGCCCGGCTGGTGGGCGAGGGCGGCAACCCGGCCGGCGAGATCCTCGAATCGCCCCCCGAGCACCTCGTGGCGGCGCGCGCCGCGGCCTCGGTGACCGATGGATCGGTCGTAATCGCGGCAATCACGAGCTGCACGAATACGTCCAATCCATCGGTCATGATAGCGGCGGGACTCTTGGCTCGAAACGCGGTGGCCGCGGGCCTCAGATGCAAGCCCTGGGTGAAGACCTCTCTCGCGCCCGGTTCACGCGTTGTCACGCAGTACCTCGACAAGGCGGGCCTCACGCCGTATCTCGAACGTCTGGGCTTTTACCTGGTCGGTTACGGATGCACTACGTGCATCGGCCTCTCCGGCCCGCTGCCGGTCGAGGTCGCCGAGATCGTGACACGCAAGGATCTGGCGGTGGTTGCGGTTCTATCGGGCAATCGAAATTTCGAGGGACGTATTCACGGACAGGTAAAAGCGAGTTATCTCCTGTCACCGCCATTGTGTGTTGCGTATGCGCTGGCCGGGACGGTCAACTGCAACCTGACCGTGGATCCGCTGGGGACTGATGCCGACGGCAAGCCGGTTTTCCTTAAGGACATCTGGCCGGCGGCCAACGAGGTAGAAGCCCTGGTCGCTTCCTCGGTGTCGTCCGATGAATTCACTCTCGAATACGGACGCATCTTTGCCGGTGATGACAAGTGGCGCAGCATGCCGGCGCCGACCGGCCTCTTGTTCGACTGGGACAGGAAGTCCACGTACGTTCGCGAGCCGCCCTATTTCCTCGACTTTTCAGGAACACCGGCACCGCTCTCGGACGTCACAGGTGCAAGAGTCCTCGCACTACTGGGCGATTCGACCACAACGGACCACATTTCACCCGCGGGCAGCATTACCGTCGATTCTCCGGCAGGACAATATCTCCTTGAGCATGCCGTGACGGCGGCGGACTTCAATAGTTTTGGGTCGCGGCGCGGCAATCACGAAGTCATGATTCGCGGGACCTTCGGCAACATCCGCCTGCACAATCTGATGGTGCCTGGGAAGGAAGGCCCCTGGACTCGCCATGTTCCGAGCGGCGAGATGATGAGCATCTACGACGCCGCCATGCGATATCAGAAAGAGCCGACGCCCTTGGTGGTGGTCGCGGGCAAGGAATACGGGTCAGGCAGTTCGCGTGATTGGGCGGCCAAAGGGTGCGCGTTGCTCGGCATCAAGGCAGTCATTGCCCAATCGTATGAGCGGATCCATCGCAGCAACCTCGTCTGCATGGGGATCCTCCCCTTGCAATTCGTTGAGGGGCAATCAGCCCTATCTCTCGGTTTGACAGGTGCCGAATCCATTTCAATCTCCGGAATCGCTGCAGGTATCACTCCGCGGCAAAGCGCTCGGGTTATCGCAACGCGGGAAGGCGCCTCGCGGATGGAGTTCGAAACGATCGTGCGGATCGATGCTCCGGCCGAGGTGGAGTACTTCCGCAACGGTGGCATCCTTCCCATGGTTCTGCGTCAACTCCTTGTTGACATCGGTTAATCCGATATCTAAGGTCGATATCCTTCGCTTGTCGGACCTCCCATCCCCCGCTACCTTGGGTGCTCGCCAGCCGTTTCTTCTCAGAGTCTGCGAGGCAATCACGCCATGATCAAAATCAAGCGCACGTACGATCCACCCGCGCGCGGCGATGGCCGGCGAATCCTGGTCGAGCGCCTGTGGCCGCGTGGAATGACCAAGGAACGCGTCGCCGCCGACGCATGGCTAAAGGAAGTCTCGCCCAGCACGAAACTGCGAAAATGGTTCAACCATCGCGTCGAGCGCTGGGCGGAGTTTCAGCAAAGATATCGGCGGGAGCTGAACGAAAACCCCGACGGCTGGGAACCTATTCTGGATGCGGCCGACGGGCGAACGGTTACGTTGCTCTACAGTGCTCACGACACGCTTCACAACGCGGCCGTCGTCTTAAGTGACTATCTGGTCGAGCGCGCGGCGCGGCGCGTCCGCGGGAGAGTCCGCCATGGCCACCATTCCGGCCGATCCATGAGCGCGTAGATACGATAAAGACAATATCTAAGGAGCCATAATGCCAACACGCAAAGCACACGCTCGCTGGGAGGGAAGCCTCAAGCAAGGCAAAGGCGCGATTGACCTCGGTAGCGGCGCATTCACGGGCGCGTACTCGTTCATGTCGCGGTTTGAGGGAGGCCCGGACACAAACCCTGAGGAACTCCTCGGCGCGGCGCTCGCTGGTTGCTTTGCGATGGCGCTGTCCCTGGTCCTCGGCGAGGCGGGCTTCACGCCCGACTACGTTGACGTGACCGCCGAGGTTACGCTCATCCCGCACGGTAAGGGCTACAAGATCACCCGAAGTCAACTCAAATGCGAGGGAAGGGTGCCCAGGATCGATCGGTCGACTTTCATGCAGCACGCCGAGATGGCCAAGACAAACTGCCCGGTGTCGCAAGCGCTGGCGGGTGTCGAGATTTCACTCGAGGCTACCCTGCTCACGCCATAGTTAGTGGAAGCGCCTCGACCGCGCATGACTGAGCGTTCGATACACAACCCTCAGAGCAGCCGGCCAACGTTCGCGCTGTTCGCCTACGGGTTCAGGCCTTTCTTTTGGGCGGCGGGCGTATTCGCGACGCTCGGTGTCATTGCGTGGTTGTGGATCTACACGATCGGCGCGCTACCCTTGCGCGATCAGCCGCCGCAATTATGGCACGGTCACGAGATGCTTTACGGATTTGTGGCTGCGGCGATCGCCGGGTTCCTGGTGACGGCAGTTCCGAGCTGGACGGGCGCGCGCGGATTCGCCGGGGCCCCGCTTGTTGTGCTGACAACCGTCTGGTTTGCAGGCCGATTGGCATTCGCATTCGCCTCGGTGCTGCCATTTCCGGTCGTTGCGGTCTGTGAGCTCGCTTTCCTTCCGGCACTTGCAGTTCTGATTGCGCCGCCGCTTCTGCGCGCCCGCAACCGCAACACCCGGCTGCTGTTAGTACTCGCCTGTATTTGGATCACCGACCTTGCCTTTGTGATTGCAGTCGGGCGTGGTGACGCGCTGCTCGCGCGTGGTGCCTTGCTCGTTGCTATCGATATTGTCCTGCTGCTGATTACCATCATCGGTGGCCGTATTGTTCCTGCATTCACCGCGACTGCGCTACGTGCCCGCGGAGTGTCGGCGGACATACGGAGTAGTTCATGGGTCGGCGCCCTCGTCGTCGGTGCAATGCTTGGGATTGTCGTCGCGGATGTGTTCGCGCCGTGGGGTACTGTCGCCGGTGGTGTCGCAGCGCTCGCAGCAATCGCACAAGCGTGGCGTGTCGCGGGATGGCAAAGCCTGCGTAGCCGAGAGGAGCCGCTTGTGTGGAGTCTGCATCTGGCCTATGCGTGGTTGCCGGTGGGACTCGCCATGAAGGCGATCTATCTGTTCACTGGCGCGGCCTGGAGTGCCCATTGGCTCCACGCACTAACGATTGGCGCGGCGGCCTCGATGATACTCGCCGTCATGAGCCGCGCGGCGCTTGGCCATACGGGGCGAGCGCTCGTTGCCGCGCGACCGATCACGATCGCCTACGTCCTACTCTGTCTTGCAGCGCTGGTGCGAGTATTTTTGCCGTCTCTCGCAGCGGTGGGCTACCGATTGACAGTGATGCTGGCGGGCGCACTCTGGGTCGCGGCATTCGGGCTATTCCTGATCGTGTATACGCCCATTCTCACGCGGCCCCGGATCGACGGACGTCCGGGATGATGCGCGCAACGGCGCGTGTCGCGATCGGATCCTTCATTGACGCTAGGCGATTGCCGCGACAACGCAAGAACTCACAAAGTCGCGGCGAAAGCTACGAGAGCAACATGGGAAGACTCTGATATTCGGCAGCATCAGGATGGCTGCGAAGGCGGGCACCATTGCGACTATCCCTGGCACCGGCGCGCGGGTTGGAGAACTGGTGCGTACCGGTCAAGTGGCACTGGACCGGATACGGCATGCCAAACTGAGGATGTTCTGATGGAAACCTGGGAAGAAATTCGCCACCACCGGTCGCGATCACGCCGAGGAACGGGCGGGGGATTTGGCATCCATCGGTAATGCCGATACTCACCTGCGATTTTCATCGTTTGTCAAATATTAGGTGACGTCTAGACTCGAGTTATTCAGATTTGAAGTGCCCATGAGCCTGACGCTGCCCCCGCTGCCGTACGCCCTGATGCCCTCGAGCCGCATGTTTCACGCCGCACCCAGGCGATCCATCATGGATATAAGTAAGAGTTCGTCACGGTTGCCGGCAAATCAGTTCGGCAGCGGCTGGGCGTGACTTGATCTGCTCCCATCACGATCGGACGCCTGTTCCCGGAGACGCGCGATGAACAAGACTCAGCAATTGCACAGTCTCGGCCAGAGCCTATGGCTCGACAACATTACTCGCGAACTCCTCGACAACGGCGCATTGACTCGTTACGTCGAGGAATATTCCATCACCGGTCTCACCTCGAATCCGAGCATCTTCGACGCGGCGATCGGCAATACCCACGCCTACGACATTGGCATTCGAGAGAAGGTGCGCGGCGGGCAATCCGGGGAGATGCTGTTCATCGAGCTCGCGCTCGAGGACTTGCGCCGCGCCGCCGATCTGTTTCTGCCGATATTCAAGGCGACCGACGCCGTGGACGGTTGGGTTTCGATGGAAGTGTCGCCGCTTCTGGCGGACGACGCGCGAGGCAGTATCGATGCGGCAGTGCAGATACGAAAGCAGGCTGGACGGCCGAATCTGTTCGTCAAGATTCCCGGAACACCTGCGGGCATTGCGGCGATCGAGGAATCGATCTTCGCGGGTGTGCCGATCAATGTGACGCTGCTGTTCTCTTGCGAGCAGTACGTGAAAGCCGCCGAGGCGTATTTTCGCGGTATCGAACGGCGTATCCTCGCTGGACTTGATCCGCGGGTCGATTCGGTCGCCTCGCTGTTTGTCAGCCGCTGGGACAAAGCAGTGAATGATCGAGTGCCAGCCGAACTGCGTAATCGGCTCGGACTTGCGATCGCCGCACGCACCTACCGCGCCTATCGGGAGCTCTTGGCTTCGAAGCGCTGGCGCGGGCTCGCAAGCGTCGGCGCGCGCCCGCAGCGATTACTCTGGGCGAGCACTGGAACCAAGGATCCCACGGCTCCCGCCACTCTATATATAGAGGCGTTGGCGGCGCCGGACACCATCAACACCGTGCCGGAGAAGACCTTACGCGCGTTCGCGGAGCACGGTGAGCTCCGGGGCGTGATGGCCGAGGATGGCGGGGATGCCGAAGCGGTTCTTGCGCGCTTCGACCGGGCAGGCGTTAGTGTGGACTGGCTCGCGACGCAACTACAGCGTGACGGCGCGCAGGCGTTCGTGAAATCGTGGCGGGAACTGATGCAGCGCATCTCGCTCAAAAGTACGGCGCTCGCCGAGGCCGCCAGGGAGCACGCGTGACTGCCGTCTTCAGTGACGATTGAGTTGAAGTCGGATGCGCAAATCCGGTGAGACCATGAACACGGATAAACCCACGGTCGATGCCGAACTAGAATCTCTTCAGCGCGAAACCTTCAGCTACTTTCTGAACGAGACCAATCCGGACAATGGACTGGTACTCGACAAAACGGTGTCGGACTGGCCGGCCAGCATCGCCGCCACAGGGCTCGCCTTAGCGGTGTATCCGGTCGCCGTCGAGCGCGGCCTCATCACTCGCGCGGCGGCGACCGTGCGAGTGCTCGCCACACTGCGATTTTTTTGGAACAGCCCGCAAGGCTCGGAAGCGGACGCTACCGGCTACCACGGGTTTTACTATCATTTTCTCGACATGCAGACCGGGCGGCGCGCCTGGCAATGCGAACTGTCGACGGTGGACACCACCATTCTGCTCGCCGGTGCGTTGACTGCCGGCGTGTATTTTGATGCGGATACGTCTGAGGAAAAGGAAATACGCACCCTTGCCGACGCACTCTATCGCCGCGCTGACTGGCGATGGGCGCAAAACGACGGCATCACGGTCACGCACGGATGGAAACCCGAGAGCGGCTTTTTGAAATGGCGGTGGGAGGGCTACGACGAAGCGCTGGTGCTGTATATCTTGGGACTCGGCTCACCCACGCATCCGTTGCCGGAGGAGAGCTATGCCGCGTGGGTTTCCACCTACGAGTGGAATAACAGTTACGGATACGATTATCTCTACGCTGGGCCGCTATTCACGCACCAGATTTCACATGTCTGGATCGATTTTCGCGGCATTCAGGATGCGTTTATGCGCGAAAAAGGGATCGATTATTTCGAAAATACACGCCGCGCGACCTTTGTGCAGCGGTGCTACGCGATCGACAATCCGCTCAAGTTCGCGGGCTATGACAAAGATTGCTGGGGGATCACCGCGAGCGATGGACCCGGCCCGGAGACCATCAGAGTGAACGGTATCGAGCGGCAGTTCTTCAATTACCTCGCGCGCGGAGTGCCGTACGGACCTGACGACGGCACCATCGCGCCGTGGGCCGTGGTGGCGTCGCTGCCGTTCGCGCCGGAGATCGTGTTGCCGGCAATCGACTATTTGGTTCATCAGGTCGACTTGAAAAAGGGCAACCCTTACGGCTTCAAGGCAACGTTCAATCCGACCTACCCGGACAAGTCGGGCAATCCCTACGGCTGGGTATCGCCGTGGCATTACGGGATCAACCAGGGGCCGATCAATCCGATGATTGAGAACTATCGAACGGGTTTGTTGTGGCGCTTGATGCGAGACTGCCCGTACGTCATCACCGGGTTGCGACGAGCGGGATTCACCGGCGGGTGGTTATTACCCGGCGCCTCAGGGCTCTCGGCTTGAACGATAGAGCGACATTTTATCTCTGTTATCTGGATAGCTCTGAAGCTGCGGAACTACGGATGGACTTCAGGCCGCTGTTCGTCAATGCGCTCGCGAGCAGGAATCCACAGCCTTATCTTGCGATGCTTGCTGAGGTCATCGAGGAGCAAGGGGCTGGACCCTCCGACTGGAAGCGCCCCGAAGAGTGGAACTATGGCGGCACCATTCCCGCCGCCGACCGTTGGCGGATCCTGTTCGACTTCGTCAAGTCTCGCCCGGCGGCCGAGCTGAGAGCCGGTGAGTTCGATCGCTCCCTGGATGCGCTTGAGCGGATGCATTGGTTCGGCTCCGGAGAACCGACCTCCCTGTACGCGCTGTACCTCAGTCGAGGATTGCTGTCGCGCGCGAAAGAATTCCGCGACACGACTCGCAAGAGCGCCCCGTTCGACATGGATCTCTACTTCGACAGAGTCGACCGAGACTCGGCGGCATACCTACAGTGGAGAATCGGTGGTATTACGCGCGTCGGGGCGGGAGCAGCTATCATCAGAGGCGATGTCCCGACGACTTCTAACTCAGACTGGGGCCTGCGAGTGTCGGCTTCGGGGTCAAGAGCCACCGGTGGGACAACGTAGAATAGCGACGGCTTCAATCGACGCTGGCTAATGAGGAAGCGCCGTTAATTGGCGTTGGACGCGGTGAACTGCTAGGCGATTTCGTACCACCTGGTACTTTGGAAAGATGGCTTTTGAACCGCCATGTCCAAAGCAATCCTGCGGTCCCGAGAAACCCGGCGGCTCACTACTGCACCGAATTGCACCGAGCGACGACACCAAATGCGGAAAAACGTGAAAGTCCGCTGGTCATTCGGTGCAAATTCGGTGCAGTAGCTTACTCCCCGCGACGCGTTGGCACACTCTTTGCCGCCATCCGCAGGTAAGTAATGGGCTGCAGAATCAACGGCTTGTGACAGGCTCCAGAGTGTAGCAGGGAGTGCAAAAGAGCAGCGCGACCGTCTCTTAATCCGCTGGTCGATGGTTCGATTCGATAGGGGTCCTTCGAGCTCAAGCATTTCAGACTTGGTGGCTATTGTTAACGGTATCAACGCGTGCTCGATGGCACGACGGCATTTGGAAAAATCAGTGACAATCACGGCGGACCACTCACGTGGCGGCGGTTTGCGAGCCTCCTGCGGCATCGGGGGAAGATTAGGGCAGCGGAAGGACTAACCGGTGAGGACCCGCTGTCACGCGACGTGCTTATTCATCAGACCCAGGATCAGGGCATCGAGGCTGTACGGTCCGGCGCCGGCCGAGACGACTATGATCAACATAAAAGCATAAAGCGTCTCCGGTAAATAGAGCCAGTCGTCGATGCGATCCGATTCATCGATCGGCTTGTAGAGTTTGATTCGCTGTCGCCCGGATGTCGCGATGGCGACGAGGATGAGGACAAGCAGGCCAAGCGCGGCGAGTGGCGCCAAGAGCCCGAAAAGGACGCCGCCGCCGGCGGTGAACTCGACCAACGGCACCCACCATTGATTGAAACCCACCGCTGGAACGCCGAGCGCCTTGAGTTCATCGACGATTGAACGGTGACGCTCTGCGTTGAACAGCTTGTGATATCCCGACAGCATGAAGAATGCCCCAACCGCGATCCGGTTCAGGGTGATCGCGAGGTCGGTCCACCCGACACCAAGGAACAGTAAATCCATCATGGTCCATCTCATTCGATGTCTCCTTCGATGTCTTCGGGCAGGACCGATCTGGATGGGGCCTGCCCTGGCTGGTGCGTTTGAACCATCGCCGTCCTCCTTATCTGGACGTTTTGGTGGGCCTGACCGAAAACTGCGCGGTTGCCGGCAGCGTGCACGTGGATGGCCACGCTGCCTAAGCCTGTTCACCGAGAGTTTGGACGTGCGCTCTACCCTAGGGATAGAAGAGTTCCTTGCGGCCCCGCTGCCAGGCTCCTTTGAGTTCGGGCGTTGTGATGTCACAGGTAGACTGCGAACACCCAATCATAAAATGCTTCCGCCTTTACGGGACGTGACGTTGCATCGTCGCCCCAGCAGCACACGGGTCATGGCGCGGCGATGCCGCACAATACATCGATCGAATATTTTCCCGCACCAGTAACGTACAACAGCAAGAAGCCTCCCATAATGCTGAGGTTTTTGTAAAAGCCCTCCATGCTGGCAAGTTCATCCGCGCCTGTCGTCGTCCAATAGCGATGCTCAATAAGCGAAGTTCCCAGCGTGTATAAAGCCATGAGGACAGCCGAAGGGCGTGTAAACGCGCCAACAGCGACCGCGAACGCAACCGGAAGCTCCATGAAGATCGCAACGGCAGCAGCCAGTACCGGCGTCGGAACGCCATCCTGCACCATCTGCCTTACCGTGCCCGAATAGTCCCTCAGCTTTCTCCAGCCGAAGATCAGAAACAGTGTCGCGAGAAAAAGACGCGCCGCGAGAATGACCTCATCGTTGATGGCGTTTTTCACAGCGCTACCGTCGCTCCCTGTTTTTTTGCCGATGCCTGCCAGGAAAAAACGGTTGCAATCAGCGCGCGCGCCACGACAATTGTCAAGTCATTCCTAAGCGCGATCGATCTGCTCGGTGCGACACGCGGCATAAGGCGTCGACAAATTCGGAGGGCCCCCGGCGGCCTAGTGTGCCGATGAAGTCATTCCGACACTCAAGTCGGTGATTGCGTGTCTATCGTGGCTGTCGCCCTCACGGGTTACCATTTGCCAACGTGCGCACCGCCATCCACGTGCAGCACCTCCCCCGTGACCTCACTGGCTTCCGTCAGGTAAATGATTGCGTCCACGATGTCTTTTACTTCGGGAATCCGTCCCATCGGTTGAAACGTCTTCACAAACCCCTTCCCATCGTCCTTATACGAGGGTCTATTGACCACGCTCGGCGCGACGGCATTCACGCGTATGCCCTGTTGCACGTACTCCATCGCCAGGCTCTTCGTGACGGCTTCGAGTCCGCCCTTCGTCAACATGGGAACCGCAAGGTGAACTCCTGCGATCGGGTGGTTCGCCGTCGATGCCGTGATATTGACGATGCTTCCGCCAGTCTTCTGGGCCAGCATCTGCTTGACCGTGAGCTGCGTGATGAAGAGAAAACCTTCGATGTTGACGGAAACGACGGACCGCAGATCTTCAATCGTGTAATCGGTGAAGTCCTTTCGCAAATTGATGCCGGCGTTGTTGACGAGTACATCGATCCCCCCGAACCGGGATACGGCAGCATCTGTGATCCTTGCGGCCGTGCTCGGGTCCGCGATGTCTCCGGCGACCAGTGCAAGCTTCGTCGACGCTGGGAATGGATTTCCTTCTGTAATGTTACGTGAGTTTGCAACTACGCAGTAACCACGCTGCGAGAGTGTCGCCACGAGGCCGGCGCCGATTCCCCGTGAGGCGCCCGTAACGATGGCTGTTTTCTGTGATTCTGGCATCTGCGGACTCCGTTGCCGATCGAATCGCTTGCCACGAGCCTCGAGTTCACAGTCGCGTTCCAGTTGCTACTATTGTCCACTCGCCGGCCGAGCGCACATTATCTTGGTTGGTTGCTGCGAGCTGCGGAAGCCGTGACCCCGCCGCTTGGCAAACCTCAGTCGTAGAATGCAGGAAGCAGCTTAAGCGTGTCGGTTTGCTTTTTGTCATGATTGATGAACAGCGTCGCCTTGTACCTTGCGATCAACTGCCTGACTCGTTCCATCGACGCGATTGATTCTGCCTTACTGGTGTTGAGGGACGGAACTATGTTCTTCTCGAAATTCTCTTCCAAATGAACGACGTCGCCGGACAGGACAATGAAGCCGGAATTCCTGAGATGGACGAGCAGCGACTGGTGGCCCGGGGTGTGCCCTGGCGTGGAAACCAAAGTGACGCTCCCGTCGCCGAATACATCGGTATCACCATCGATCAGCTGAAGGTTCTTCGGGGTGCCCAAGAGCTTACGCGCCAGCGCCATCAGTTGATTTACGTTCTCGTTCGGCCCGTTGGGGGAATGTATCCAGCTGTACTCAGCCTGCTGCATCAGAACCGTGGCGTTGGGGAACAAGCCCATGTTACCTATGTGGTCTCCATGCGTGTGCGATATGGCAACCCGAGTGATGTCGCCTGGCTTCAGCCCGACTTCGGCGAGTTGATCTGTCAGTGACTTGTCAAGGTGATAGACGATCAATTTAGGTAAAGTGGACCAACCTCGAGGGTCGTTGAGCGTGCTTTCAGGAACACCGGTATCCCAAAGCAGCCATTCGCCTCTATGCTTTATAAGCCAGCAAGTAGACGAGAATTCGATGCTGCTTCCGACGTTTTCGCCCGGCGTCCATACCGACTCGTCGTTTGCGACGGAGTGACCGCAATCCAACCTAAAGAGCTTTTCGGCGACACCGGCGTTGGTGGGATCTGGTAGTTTGGAGCCTGCGTTCGCATCTGGCGGGCCTTCCATCATGAGCAAGAAGGCAAGCGGGACCAATGTTACCGCCAATCTTGTTTTTCTCAACATGACCATTCCTCCCCTGGGAAAACGCAACGCTTACGGCAGCGACTCGACCTGAGCCGCGTAAGTCTAGGTCTCGGCGTCCGCACTCGGCTATACCATCATGTAATCGGAGCGGCACGAGCGCTTGGGGTTTGATCTGGCGCACAACCGGTGCCATGCGAGGGCATGGTGCCTGTCGAGCGCGCATCGCTGCCCGACCAAGGATTCAGTGTTCGGGCTGATGGACGAGGGCATGGCAGTGTTGGAATGCCCCCATAAAGGTCTCACCGCATCTGATAGGGGTGGAAGACGTAATCCTTTGCCTTCACTGCCACATGGCAAACCTGCCCGCAATTGGGGGTGCCGGCTTTATCGGCCGAGAAGGTGGCTGACACCGGGTCATAGTCAAACTGGGCGTATCCCCATCCGCCGGTGTCCGGAAATCTCTTGCTGTCCTTCTCCATGAAAAAAAGGTCTGCCAAAGTGTCCGGCACGTCCACGGCAAACGGGGCTTCTGTGCTCTTCTTCGGTTTCCACTGAACCTTTGCGATCTTGGAGCCCTCGGGGAACGGCTTGCCGTTACCCGGAATACCGGACTTGAAAGCCGCAATTATCGTGGGATTGCCCAGGATCACTTTCATCCGGTCGTCGGTCTTCGAGCTGGAGATAAGCTGCCAGTCCCCGTAGCCCTTCCAGTCAGAGAAGGGGAGTCCGTTCGGTAATTTCAATGTGTACCTATCCTGCGCGGAAATGGCCACGCCGCTCACGACCGCGAGCACGAGCACCATGGTGCCAACGATCAGCGTGCTTTTGCCGTTCATCGTCACGCCCTCCTCAGTCTGTTCCTTAATCGCTGTTTCATTCGTCGGACCGCATCGGACGCCCGAGGACAATCGACATGCCCTGCCATTAAGTTTGAGCGCACAACTCGGTGATGTATTCGGCTTGTTTTAGAGTTTGTAGGCAGTTCTTTTGCAAGAGTGTGACAGAAGAGCGCAAGCGTGGGCAAAACACTGCGCGAACAACTGCGCCTGAAGCGAAGCATCGAGCGGGGGACAACAATCAACAGGCTTCGAGGGTGCAATTTACTAATCCGCGTTTCGCCACTACTGTACCGACTGTCGGCCACTGTGAGACACCGGTCGGGTTATTCCGCATTGCAGGGAGCACTCTATCGGAATTGGAGTCGTCAATGAACAGCGTACAAATCGAGCAGAAGAGCTATGAGATGCCCCCGCGAGAGGGGATCAGCATCGCGCATTTTCTCACCGTCGCCGACATCAAGCGATCGGCTCGCTACTATGAAAAGGTCTTCGGCGCTCGCATTCTGAGCCTGGGTGACGGCAACGCGCCTGGGTACCTTCAGCTTGCGAATATCTGGATGATTCTGAATGTTGGAGGCGGCCCAACCCCGGATAAGCCGACGGTAACGCTCAGCATTCCCGACCCGAATCACATCAACAGCTTTATGAATATCCGCGTTGCGGATATTCAAGCGTGCTATGAACTATGGAAGAGTCGAGGGGCCCAGTTCATCACGGAGCCGATTCCCAAGTACGGCGAGACGCGCTGCTACATCCGCGATCCTGATGGATATATTATCGAGGTCGGACAGAGCACCGATCTTACGTACGGTTGATGCTCGGCCCGGATTGGCTCCGGTCAGCGGTCCGCGCGATGTAATTGCGGACCAAATCTATCGACACCTTAGGCTCGGCTTCGCGACGGTCTCGCGGACGCCTCCCTGCGAGCGTCGCCATCGACGCTTTGCGTGGCGAGTCGTGCACCCCTAAGCTGGTTTGAAATGCACAGATATCGTGGAGAGCTGACAATTATTTGTCAGGTGAGGTCTCGAACTGAGGCATTCCATCAGGAAGGATTAGCCAGGAATGCTTGTCCTTGGTCCACACCGACTGTTGCGGTGACGAAAAGCCGGGATCAGCACATGCTCCGACCGCAATGCCAATCAGATGCGGCAGACGCGCCGGTTTCCAGTAGACATTCGATCCGCAGTTCGCACAGAAGTGAAACGTTACGGGGAAGCCACTTGTGGACTCTCGCTGGTAGCTTCTGGTGGTCCCCTTACGACCTTAACCAGATCGCGATCGTGGAACGCCGCAACACTGAACGCGCTGCCAGTTCGCCGCTGGCACTCCATGCAGTGGCACATTGAGACTTTCCGGGGAGCACCTTGGCAAACCAACTCAAGTTGCTCGCAATGACAACGCGCAGCTCGCTGAGTCATGGGATGCCACCAGTTACTTGAATAATGAGCATCTGGAAAAAATCAGCCACCCATGCTTGGTTCGAGACACCTCGCGACCCACTGGTGACACTCACCAGTGATGCGGCTTCGGATCGCTACTCCTTCTGTGCAGAGGGCGTCCTCACGGCGCCAGGCTTATTCCAGCCGTGGAAGCGCGACCAGTCACCCGCGTTCCATGCTTCGCGGAGTCCAGGTGTGCTCAGGTCCCAGTCTGGACGGATTTCGCTCGTCACAACGCGCAGATCGTGCCAAAGATCGATGACCGACGGACGGCCCCAGAACCAGTAGCCGTTATAGATCCTGTAAATCACCAGACGTGGCTTGAGTACGAGCGTGTGCGGAATCATTGGATTGTGTTCGGGGTCGGTATACTCCTGGATGTCGAGGTCCTTTTGAAGTTTTCGCTCAGGGTCGGAGAGAAAGGGCCACTGGGCGCCGACCGACGCACGGAATTCCTGAAGAGTATGGTGATCGTCGGTGGCGATCGTGGCGATCTGAGTGTAGGCCACCGCGATCTTGGGGTAGAACGCGGCGAGTTCCAGATGCTGCTGGTGTTCCTTCGGGCAGTAGTGGCCGCGCGCGAGCGTGAGGATCAGCGGGTCGTCGCCCTGGAGTTCGCTAAGTTTGCGAAGTGTGCCCGTATGGTCGGGCAGTACGTAATTGGGGAAAATGCCTCCGGGCACAATATCAGAACGCATGATTCGGCTCCTCTCAAAGACCCAGAGTGACGCCTCAAATACCCAGAGTGACGCCCGCCTTTGACTGGGAGCATCATACGAGGACGTTGCCGGGAGCGGGCCTCTCCAGCGGCTCACGGTTATAAATAATCGATCCGCGAATCAGACCAGTCATAGGGGTGCGACAGTCTCTAACACGACCATCTGACCGGAACGTCGCACGCTTCCGCCAGTTCAAGTAAGCTCGCGAACTTCGAATCCCAAGCGGCGGCAATTCCGCTACGCGCGAATGGGCCTTTTTCGTACGCGCAGCAGACTCGGCTCATTGGATGTCTTCATCCTGCCATCCAATTGGGCGCGGCCCCATTTCCACAATCGTAACTTCACTTCCGAAGTGGCGGTCGATCTGCGCGAACTCCAGCCTGATATAACTTCCGCCGACGATGATGAAATGTTGGGGCAGGAAATTGATGTCGATCAGCGACGGGAGCTTCATCCCCGTGGCCGCACGTCCGCCTCGCGTGAAGAGCGGATAAATCCTTGCACGAACGCGGCGATCTGATCTGCCGCCGTGTCTAATGCGAAATGGCCTCCGTCGACGATGTGAACCTCAGCATTCGGCACGTCTGTGCGATAGCGCTCCGGCTCGCCCGGGTCGAACGAAAGCTCATATTTGCCCCATATCACTAGCAGTCGCGGTTGCTTCTCGCGCATCCACGATTGCCACTTCGGGTAGGCGTCCACATTGGTTCGATAGTCATAAAACAAATCGCTCTGGATCTCGGCCTGGCCGGGCCGATTAAGAAAATAGAATTCATCCGTCCAGAGATCTGGGTCGTAGCGTTCTACGTTGGGATCGTTGCCGATATGACGAGTGCGGGTCGCGGACAGCGAGAGCAAGTTCTCGCGCAGCGCACTTTCATTGGTCGCGCGATCAACCCAAAAGGCTCGCCGCGTCTTCCAATTCACGCCCAGCCCCTCGTTGTGCGAGACGGCGTCTTGAACAATGAGAGCTTCCACGCGCTGTGGGTGCGCCAGGATCATCCGAAAGCCCACCGGACCACCGTAATCCTGCATGTAGAGCGTGTAGCGCGAGAGGTCCAGCGCCTCAGTGAAGTGGTTCATGATCTCAGCGTAATTATCGAAGGTGTATGCGAATTTCTTCGGATCCGGCCAGTTACTGTGTCCGAAACCGGGGTAATCAGGCGCTATCAGGTGATAGCGATCGGAGAGCCTTGCGAAGAGCGGCTCAAACATCCGCGATGAAGAAGGAAGTCCGTGCAGTAGGAGAAGCGCAGGCGCATTTTCAGGTCCGGCCTCTCGGTAGAAAATCGACAGACCGTCGACCTGCAGGGTGCGATAAGCGGTGGGGTAGTTCATCGAAGATTCCTTTTGGATCATGCCGAAAAAAACACCGGCCCAGGCGAAGCAAGGGGCACCGATTACAGTGCGGCCATCACGAGATAAAGTATGGAAGCGAAAGAATTGAACGAGAGCACCGGCGATAACTTACTGGAGCGCAGATAGAGTAGTCTGGGCGGGGCTCTGTCGCGTTGAGGCGCGCTGCCAATCGAGCTGATGCCGTAATCGTAACCAAACGCCGTTTCTCTTGGTCGATAGCCGGGGACCGTCCATCAATTCCGAATCTTCCAGCCAGTCCTCGGCCGAAGCCTGGGTCTGCTCTGGGCCGAACAAGTCCGTCACAACGCCGAAGGTTGAAGTCCGCCCCTCCCACCCATCGTGCTTTTCGCTGGGCGGGGCAGCCTCACTCGTTTAGTAGCCAAGACCTATCCAACGGAGGATGCGCGAGCCCCCTCACTTTTCCTCTCGCTGAGTGCCGGTAGAAGAAGTTTCAGAAGCGCTTCGTCCGAAAACGGGTTCTGACCTGAGATCAACTCGCGATCTTGAAGGACGTAGCTCTTCCATGGAGCGAGCACACTTACGTTACCGCCGGCCGTACGTAAGGCGAAGTCCGGGTAGAAGAGCACCTTACCACCAATCTCAAGCGGCTCCCGCTGCTGCTCTTCGGCCGTCGAAAAGATGGTCATCTTATAGCCAGAATAAATCCATCCTTCAGCCTTCGCCCGCGCTCCAGCGACATCGTCCGCCACCAGCGCTGCGACCACCTCCGTCGAGTTCGGAAGTGCCGAGAGGAGTGAAATCGGGCCATGGCAGAGCACCGCCGTAGGCTTGGATGTTTCATGAAAGTGTCTCATCACAGTGCCAGCGTCGGGATCATCGAGGAGATCCATCATCGGGCCATGGCCGCCGGGGACAAAAACAGCGTCATATTGATCCAGGCCCGATGCGATGACACCCGAGATGCGAGTTGGATTTTTGAGCCCAGTCAGGGTGTCGCGAAATTTTAGATAGTCCTGAAGTCTGGCCTCGTCCCCGCCGAAGAAATCGGCTACAGCTGAATGGACATCCATTTGCGGCGTATTGCCTTTGGGATTGGCGAAAGTGATTTCGTAGCCTTCCTTCATCAAGGCGCGGACCGGAACCGTCAGTTCGTTGAGATAGTAGCCAGCGCCGGTATAAACCTTGCCATCTTTCAATGGCAAGCCATGACCGCTCGAGACTAGCACCAAGACTTTGCCTTTCGTTGCCATGTTGCTCTCCTTTCTGAAATCGAATCTGTCTCTCGAGATCCTAGCTTGTACCAAGCAACCACTTTGCGAGAGCCTCGGCCTCAGCCACCGCCATCATTGCATTCACCAGCGTCGTTAGCGGATCAGAACATCGTGTTGTTGTTCGCAGCCGTCTCCGGGATCGGCTGGATGACATCCCAGTGCTCGACTACCTTGCCGTCTTCCGACCCATAGATGTCAACGACCGCTTCGCCACGGGGATCATCCGACAAGCCGTGCCAATGGCTGTGGAGAATGACGTAGTCCCCGTCGGCGAAGACTCGCTAGATCTCGCCATGCGCGTCCGGATGACTGGCCATGATCCGGGCGATGAACTTGCGGAGCCCTTCCATGCCATCCTCGATGAGCGGATTGTGCTGGCGATAGACTGCTCCGGCATACATGTAGAACGCGTTCTCAACGTCGCCTTCGAGGACCGCCATCTTGTGGAAGGCAACGGCGTTGGCTTTGTTGGTTTCAGACATGCACCTTCCTTTCAGGCCGGAGTTAATTAAAGAACCCTGCTAAAGCATCACACCCGCGGGGGGCGGATCACAGCAGATTCGGACATCCGCTTCAAGGACAGGACGGTGACAAGTTGGGCTCGGCCGCGTACTACGAACAGGCCAAGTCTGAGCTGCCGGTTTTCATCGCCCCGCGATCGACTCCCGCGGCGCGATCGATGAGTAGGAGGACGTTGGTATCGTTGAGGCTGTGCTCAAGGACCATGACCAGCACGAGCGTGCCCCAACTCGGGGGACCATGATCGCTTTCGGTAAGTTTAGCGGACCATCCTGAGGGACCGCTCCTGGCGTGCGCCGTGCAAAGGCGGCCCTTTCCCAGTGGGTGAAAGTCCCACCCGGCGACAGCTCCAGCCGGAAGCAACCGGAGCAACTGTGGAGGTAACGAAACGGTTGAAGCCTTCGGTGATGTGGTGTCGCTCCGAGTAGGGTGCACGACTTTTAATCCGATGCTCCGGAGCCATTCTTAATCGTCCAGCTCGCGATCGGTGAGGCCCCCACCCGTCACGAGCGCGCAGCCTTTGTGTCGAGGAAGAGGTCCAAGTGCTCGGCCCAAGCGGTGGTGACGGGCGTCCGGCGCTTTGTGCTCAAAGGCCGCGCTCCTTCGCCATCCGCTCGATCGCCGCGACCTTGTGCGACTGCGTCAGGTGGGCATAGCGCCTGACCATTTGCAGCGAGCGATGCCCGAGTGTGTCCGCGATTTCGATCAGGCTCGCGCCCTGGCTTGCGAGGTAGGAGGCGCACGTGTGCCTCAAGTCGTGAAAATGGAAGTTCGTGATGCCGGCAGCCTCTAGGGCCGTGTACCAAATTCCGTCGAACGACTCATAGGGTCCAGGGAACCCGCTTGGCTGCGCGAATACCCACTCGCTCCGTCCACTGCCTTGGAGCTTCAGCTCGCGCAACGCCGCGAGTGCCTTACCGACGAGCGGCAGCACGCGCGGGTCGCCGTTCTTCGTCTCGTGCACCGTGGCGCGCGCGGTTTTCAGGTCCACGTCCGTCCACTTCAGGCGGATCAACTCGCCCCGCCTGGCGCCCGTGCTGATCGCGAGCAATATCAGCGTGTGGAGCGGTTGCCAATCGGACTTAGCGCACGCGGCGAGCAGCGCATCGCGCTCGGCGTCTGACAAGAAACGAACGCGGCCGCGTGCTTCTTTCTTCTTCGAGATTTCGCGCACAGGATTATGGGAGACGAGGCGCCACTCCTTGTGCGCGACGGTGAACATGTGGCTCAACGTTGCCAAGTAGCGATTGATGGTCGCTCCCGAGCGCGTGTACTCCTTCGGCGCGGTTACCTCTCCGGTCTTTTTGTTGGTATGCGCCTTGCCGCGCGAGAATTTCTCGGCAGCGAGCGCATCGCGAGCTTCTGCGATCAAGTCAGGCGTGATTTCGGCGAGCGTGCGACCGACAAAGCGGGTAGCCCACCAGGTGAGATGCTGCTCGCGCGTCGCCTTGTTCGAGCTTTGAACGCCTTTCAGGACGCTCTCGCGGTAACGCTGCACGAGGCCAGCGAAGGTCGTGTTTTTGGCCCGACGGTGAGGGAAGTGCCGGTTGTCCTCGATTGCCGACTCGAGCGCCCTGGCCCAGGCCTCGGCTTTCTTCTCACTCGAAAACGTTTGGCTCTCCGAGTGGCGGCCTTTAACTCGTACCTGCGCACGATAAGACTTTGCGCCCGTAAGAGGGGAGACGATGGTCTGAATGGAAGCCATTCGCGCCTGCCTGCCGCATGTGTAGCGGTGAGTTACTCAGTGCACTGAGTTTGCACGGAATCGAGTTGTAAGAAAAGCAGCGAGCCTCCGTATGTACGGAAGTCGTTGAATATACGTGGTATTTGGCTCCCCGGGTTGGAATCGAACCAACGACCAACGGATTAACAGTCCGACGCTCTACCGCTGAGCTACCGGGGAACGGGCGGGATGCTCGAAGGGCGCGGATTCTCCGGCAATGCCCTCGCCGGAGTCAAGGAACGGCCTGGCACCGGAGCAGCTATCAGCGCCCCTTAGCCTCAGCGATCTGGCGGGCCTGGGCGAGCCGGCGCCGCAGTCCCGGGACGGCGCTCGCGGCCGCGGGATTGGCCGCCAGCTTGTTGATGGCCTGATCGATCGAGTCCAGCCCCAGAGTGAGTCCGGTGCGCGTGGTCGCACGCGCGAGCGCGCTTTGAAAGTTCGGGTCGGCCTGCAGCTCAGTCTCCCCGAGAGCCTCTGCCTTAGTGATGAGATCCTGCAGCACCGTGACGGCGCGTGCGGCATTGGCCGGCGAGGTGAGACTTCCCTGGGTGAACTCCGCCACCTCCGGCAAGCTGCTCGCAAAACGCTGCAGCGCCGCGGCCTGCTGGGCATTGCGCGGATGGTCCTGATGCATGATGGCCTGCGCGGCGCCCATGAGGGCGAAAGGCGCAAGGGCCGCATGGGTCAGCAGCGAGCCTCCCGAGAACGCGCCGCTGGCGGTGAGTCCAACCAACGCCAGGGCGCCGAGCCCATGAAACGCGTGCAGTGCCCGGCGCTCGATGGCGAATACCTCGCCAAGCACTGCGCGCACGGGTGCGAAGGCCAGGACAGCAGCGATGACCAGACTGACGAGTGCAGGCGTGGCCTCACCCTGGAGCTTGAAGTGCTGGTGCGCAACGAACGCTCCGGCCGCCGCCGCCAGCGAAAGGGCGTGAAGCAGGATTCGGCCGAGGATGTTGTTCCGCGGCGGCGGCTGCGTTACGCCGGCTTCGGGGGTGAGCACCGATGTGCGACTCATAAACTAAACACGCTGTGTGGTGTGGTGCTGCATCAACACTCCCCCGGCATCGCTCAGATGCAGCGTGGCCGTGAGTCTAGCGTGACTTGATTTGTGCTCCAACACGCCTCTGGTTCGATGCCTTTGCGACCGGGAGCGGTAACTAGGCAGCGCGGCGCCGCATAACTCGCAACGCGACGGTGTCAGCCCGCGCGCTGACGTCTCCAAAGGCACGTATAGGCCACGGCGTTCAGCGCGAGCAGCGCGGCGGCCAGCAGCCACTGCACCCGCGTAGTGAGGTGCGCGGGATATAGAACCCCGGCGAGGTAATGCGCGAGGAATCCGCCCGCGTAGCCGGCCTCACCGCCGCGTGTGCGCAGGTAGTTCTCGAGGGGCGTCAGCGGACAGATGGCGCCTGAGAGCTCGATCCAACACCCCCAGCCGAGCGCGGGCAGGTGCCAAGCCGCCATGAAGGGCCAGCGCCAGGTGAGGAAGCCACCGAAAATGACGAAGCTCGTAAAGCCGAAGTGCAGGACGACGAGCGCATCGGCGAGGCGCGACCACAGCATCGCTCGGCCCGTCGTAAGGGTTCTATGCGGCGACGCGCTCCACGAGCAGGCGGCCGATGCGGGTCAGTGCCTTCTCGAGCGTCTCCATGCTGCAGGCAAACGAGAGTCGCATGTGGTTGGGCGCGCCGAAGCCCGAGCCAGGTACCACGGCGACGCCGGCATCATTCAGCAGCAGCTCCGCGAACTCGTGGTCGTCGCGGCAGCCGAGCGCCGCCATCGCCCGCGACACCTCGGCAAAGGCGTAGAACGTGCCCGCGCCGGGCAGGCAGCTCACGCCGGGCAGGCCATTCAGCGCCCGCACGACGAAGTCGCGGCGCTCCTTGAAGGCCGCGTTCATCGTGCCGACGCAGCCCTGATCCCCGGTCAGCGCCACCACCGCCGCCTTCTGCGAGATGCTGGAGGGGTTGGAGGTCGACTGACCCTGGATGGTGCTCATCGCCTGGATGAGTTCCTTCGGGCCGCCGCAGTAGCCGATGCGCCAGCCAGTCATGGCATAGGCCTTGGAGACGCCGTTGATAGTGACCGTGCGCGGATACAGCTCTGGCACCGCCGTCACCAGGCTGCAGAACGGCTCCGGTTCCCAGTAGATCTTCTCGTACATGTCATCAGTGCCGATGACGATGCGAGGGTGCTCGAGCAGCACCTCGCCGAGTGCCCGCAGCTCCGCGCGCGAATAGGCCGCCCCGGTCGGGTTGCAGGGACTGTTAAGCAGAAACAGCCGCGTCTTGGGCGTGATGGCGGCCGCCAGCTGCCGCGGCGTGATCTTGTAGCCCTGCGCCATGCCCGCAAAGGGCATGACGGGCAGCCCGTCCGCGAGCAGCACCATGTCCGGGTATGAGACCCAGTAGGGGGCTGGTATTACGGCCTCATCGCCCGGATCGAGTAGCGCCATGCACAGGTTGTAGAGGGTCTGCTTGGCCCCGGAGGACACCAGGATCTGCGAGCGCTCGTAGGTGAGCGCGTTGTCGCGCTTGAACTTGGCGATGATCGCGTCTTTGAGCTCCGGGATCCCCTCGACATGGGTATAGCGGGTGAAGCCGCCCCGGATGGCATCGATGCCCGCCTGCGCAATCGGACCGGGGGTGTCGAAATCGGGTTCGCCGGCCCCGAGGCCGATGACGTCCTTGCCCTGCGCCCGCAGCTGCGCGGCACGGGCCGTCACGGCGAGGGTGGGTGAGGGCTTCACGCGCTGCACGCGGCGGGAGACAGGCACGTTCACGGATATTTCCTGCGGATCGCTTCAAATTTGGGCGGACGGCTATATTAAGGGATTCGGCCCGGAGCGGCCACGGCCGCCCGCCGCCACTCCATATATATAGACCGAGGCATGAACCTGCAGCGCATGGAATCGCGACCCTTTCAGCTCGAAGCCGACTACGCCCCCGCCGGGGATCAGCCCCAGGCCATCGAGAAGCTCGTGGAGGGCTTGAGCGAGGGCCTCGCGCACCAGACGCTGCTCGGAGTCACGGGATCCGGCAAAACATTTTCAGCGGGTTGCGTGATCCAGCGCGTGCAGCGCCCGACCATGGTGCTCGCCCACAACAAGACCCTCGCCGCGCAGCTCTATGGGGAGTTCCGCGAATTCTTTCCCAACAACGCGGTCGAGTACTTCGTCTCCTACTACGACTACTACCAGCCCGAGGCTTACGTGCCCTCATCGGACACGTATATCGAGAAGGACTCCTCGGTGAATGAGCACATCGAGCAGATGCGCCTCTCGGCCACCAAGGCACTGCTCGAGCGCTCCGACTCGATCATCGTCGCCACGGTTTCCTCGATCTACGGCCTCGGGGATCCGCAAGCCTACCTTGCGATGGTGCTGCACCTGAAGCGCGGTGACAGGCTCGACCAGCGCGGGCTCCTGCGGCGGCTCGCGGACATGCAGTACACCCGCAACGAGCTCGATCTCACCCAGGGTACCTACCGGGTGCGCGGCGACGTAATCGACATCTTTCCGGCGGAATCCGAGCGTGAAGCGGTGCGGGTGGAACTCTTCGATGACACGATTGACTCGCTGACGCTCTTTGACCCCTTGACCGGTGCGATCAACCGTAAGGTGCCGCGCTTTACCGTCTACCCCGGCACGCACTACGTGACGCCGCGCGAGCGGCTTATAGGTGCAGTGGATCAGATCCGGGAAGACCTGCGCGAGCGCTTGCGAGAACTGCGCGAAGGCGGGCGGTTGGTGGAGGCGCAGCGCCTGGAACAACGCACGATGTTCGACATGGAGATGATCAAGGAAGTCGGTTACTGCGCCGGCATCGAAAATTACTCGCGTTATCTCTCGGGGCGCGCCCCGGGTGAGCCCCCGCCGTGCCTGTTCGATTACCTGCCGAAGAACGCGTTGCTGTTCGTCGATGAGAGCCACCAGACCATTCCGCAGCTCGGAGCCATGTACAAGGGCGATCGCTCGCGCAAGGAGGTACTGGTGGAGTACGGGTTTCGCCTCCCTTCCGCCCTGGACAACCGCCCCTTGAAGTTCGAGGAGTGGGAGCAGCTGGCGCCGCAGATGATCTTCACCTCCGCGACCCCCGGCGCCTATGAGGCGAAGCACTCCGCGCAGGTGGTGGAGCAGCTGGTGCGGCCGACGGGGCTGGTGGATCCGCAAGTGGAAGTGCGTCCGGTCGGCTCGCAGGTCGATGACGTGCTCTCGGAGATCAAGAAGCGCGCCGCCGTTGGCGAGCGCGTGCTGATCACAACCCTCACCAAGCGCATGGCAGAGGACCTGACCGAGTACCTGAGTGAGCACGGCACCAAGGTGCGCTACCTGCACGCCGACATCGAAACCGTCGAGCGCACCGAGATTATCCGCGACCTGCGCCTCGGAAAATTCGACGTGCTGGTGGGTATCAACCTCTTGCGCGAGGGGCTGGACATGCCGGAAGTCTCGCTCGTTGCGATCCTCGATGCCGACAAGGAAGGGTTCCTGCGCTCGGACAACTCCCTCATCCAGACCATCGGCCGGGCGGCGCGCCACATCAATGGCCGCGCGATCCTCTACGCGGACCGCATGACCGGCTCGATGCAGCGCGCGATCGAGGAAACCAACCGCCGCCGTGCGAAGCAGCTGGAGTACAACCAGATCCACGGCATTACCCCGCGCGGCATCCAGAAGGCGGTGACCGACATCATGGAGGGTGCCCGCGCCGAAGCCCCGCTGCCCGCGGAGCGTGGCCGCCGCGGGGCTGCGCCCGCGGCGGCGGACCTCAGGCCCGAAGCCCTGGTCAAGCAGATCAAGCGCCTGGAGGGGGAGATGTTCCGCCGGGCACGCAACCTAGAGTTCGAGGACGCAGCGCGCCTGCGCGATGAGATCGAACGACTGAAGCAGCTCGAGCTCGGATTTCCCACCCCGCGTACGCAAACGTAAGTGCTTGGAAAGTCAGGGTTTGCTTGCTTTCGGGGGTGCCACTCTTGTATCGTTCGCGCCCCCGTCGCGCGAACAGCGGTTTCAGGCGCGTAGCTCAGTGGTAGAGCATCACCTTGACATGGTGGTGGTCGGTGGTTCGATCCCACTCGCGCCTACCAGTGCCAGAAAGAGGGCGCTCGCGGTCCAGGAAGCCGCAGCGCCCTTTTTTTGCCGCTGACGGCAACCGCGCGGTGAAAAAGTTCGTTGAATTAAGGCCCGATATGCCCGTTGTGACATTGCCCGATGGCAGCCAGCGCAGCTTCGACCACCCGATCACGGTGGATGAGGTTGCGGGCAACATTGGCGCAGGCTTACGCCGCGCGGCGCTCGCCGGGCGTGTCGATGGCAAGCTGGTCGACACCTCCTACGTCATCAACCGCGATGCGAACCTTGCGATCGTCACCGAGAAGGACGCGGACGGCCTGGAAGTGATCCGCCATTCCACCGCGCACCTCTTGGCACAGGCGGTGAAGGAGCTGTTCCCGGATGCTCAGGTCACCATCGGTCCGGTGATCGAGGATGGCTTCTACTACGACTTCGCCTATGCGCGCCCGTTCACGCCCGAGGACCTGGCGGCGATCGAGGCGAAGATGGCGGAGCTCGTGAAGCAGGATCAGATCGTCAGCCGCCGCGTGATGCCGCGCGATGAGGCGGTCAAGTATTTCCGCAGCCTCGGCGAGCTCTATAAGGCGGAGATCATCGCCTCGATTCCGGACACGGAGGAGATCAGCCTCTACGGCCAGGGTAACTGGGTGGATCTGTGCCGCGGGCCGCACGTGCCCTCCACCGGCAAGCTCAAGGCCTTCAAGCTCACCAAGCTCGCCGGCGCCTACTGGCGCGGGGATTCGCGCAACGAGATGCTGCAGCGGATTTACGGCACCGCCTGGCCGGACAAGAAACAGCTGGATGAGTACCTGCATCGGCTGGAAGAGGCCGAGAAGCGCGACCATCGCCGCATCGGCAAGGAACTCGACCTGTTTCATCTGCAGGAAGAAGCCCCCGGGGCGGTCTTCTGGCACCCCAAGGGCTGGACGGTGTTTCAGGCCCTGATCGGCTACATGCGCGAGCGGCAGGGCGCTGCGGGCTACGAGGAAGTGAGTGCGCCGGAGCTGATGGATGCGCAGCTGTGGGCGCAGTCGGGGCACCTCGAGCAGTTCGGTGAGAACATGTATCTCACCAAGACCCCCGATGAGCGGGTCTACGCCATTAAGCCCATGAACTGCCCCGGCCACGTGCAGATCTTCAAGCACGGCCTGCGCAGCTACCGCGAACTCCCCGTGCGCCTGGCCGAGTTCGGCAAGGTGCACCGTTACGAGCCCTCCGGAGCCCTGCACGGACTGATGCGCGTGCGCGCCTTCACCCAGGATGACGGGCACTGCTTCATCACCGAGGAGCAGATCACGGCCGAATCGGTGGCCATCACGAAGCTCATCCTGGACATCTACCGCGACTTCGGCTTCGAGGACGTGCGCATCAAGTACGCGGACCGGCCGCCCAAGCGGGTGGGATCCGATGACATCTGGGACCGTGCCGAGGCCGCCCTCAAGGCCGCGTCGGCGGCTGCGGGCATCGAGTACTCCTTAAATAAGGGTGAGGGCGCCTTCTACGGTCCGAAGCTCGAGTTCGTGCTGCGCGATGCCATCGGCCGGGACTGGCAGTGCGGCACGCTGCAGGTGGATCTGAACATGCCGCAGCGGCTCGGCGCCTATTACATCGATGAGCACAGCGCCAAGCGCACCCCCGTCATGCTGCACCGCGCGATGTTCGGCTCGCTGGAGCGCTTTTTCGCGATTCTGCTCGAGCATCACGCAGGACGCCTGCCCGCCTGGCTGGCGCCGGTCCAGGCGGTGGTGATGAGCATTACCGACCGGCAGAACGAATACGTCACTCGCGTGACGGAATCCCTGAAAAATCAGGGATTTCGGGTCGAGTCCGACTTGCGAAACGAGAAGGTCGGCTTTAAAATCCGCGAGCACACGCTTCAGCGTGTTCCGTATCTATTGGTTGCGGGCGACAAGGAAGTAGCCGCAAATTTACTTGCAGTGCGCACACGAAGCGGCAAGGACCTGGGCACGATGGTCCCGGAGACGTTCGCTGAACGACTCCGTGTCGAGCTCAAAAGCCGCGGGCGCGAGGTAGTGGAGGGATGACGAATCGCTAGTGCAACAAAGCGGGTCCGGCGCAACGAAGACATCAGCGCGCCGCAACTGCGTGTGATCGCGGCCGATGGGTCGCAGGCCGGAGTGATGTCCCGGTATGACGCCCTGCAGATGGCGTTGGCCGCGGAGCTGGACTTGGTTGAAGTATCGCCGACCGCTGAACCGCCGGTCGTGCGTATCATGGATTACGGGAAATTCCTGTTCGAGCAGAACAAGAAGGCCCACTCCGCCAAGCGCAAGCAGAAGCAGATTCAGGTTAAGGAAGTGAAGTTTCGTCCCGGTACGGGCGAGGCGGATTACCAGATCAAGGTGCGTAATCTGACGCGCTTCCTTGCCGAGGGTGATAAGGCCAAGGTGACCTTACGGTTCCGTGGCCGCGAGATGGTGCACCAGGACATCGGGCGCAAGCTCCTTGACCGGGTTTCAACTGACTTGGCCCCGCACGCGGTGGTCGAGCAGAACCCGCTCATGGAGGGCAAGCAGATGATCATGGTCTTTGCACCAAAAAAGAAGTAACGCTGGGTTCTTCGCGGCCCGTGAGGGCCGGTGAGGAGGCAGTGTTCGCCCGCCAGCGGGTGCAGCGTGCACCTTGCGAACGGGGCTATACAATTAGGAGTCTACGTCGATGCCCAAGTTGAAGACCAACCGGGCCGCGGCCAAGCGCTTTCGCAAAACGGCGAAGGGCTTTAAAGGCTACGCGGCCAATCGTCGCCATAACCTCGGCCACAAGGCCCGCAAGGTTAAACGCCAGGCCCGCTCCGGCGGCTCGAGCCTCGTCGACCACACTGATGTGGGTCGTCTCGAGCAGCTTCTTCCCTATTCCAAGTAAGCGAGCAGCACCATGGCACGAGTTAAGCGTGGCGTGACGGCCGGGCGCCGTCACAAGAAGGTTCTTGGCAAGGCGAAGGGCTATTACAACGCCCGCCGCAAGGTCTATCGCGTCGCCAAGCAGGCCGTCATCAAGGCCGGACAGTACGCCTACCGCGACCGGCGGCAGAACAAGCGCGAGTTCCGGGCTCTGTGGATCGCGCGCATCAACGCGGCGGCGCGCCTGTACGGGCTGTCCTACAGCCGCATCATCAACGGTCTGAACAAGGCCGGCGTCGAGATCGACCGCAAGGTGCTCGCCGACATCGCCGTGCACGACACCGCGGCGTTCGGCGCGATCGCGCAGCAGGCAAAGACCGCTCTCGGTATCAGCTGAGCTAAGGGGCGGGTCTTGTCAGACCTGACGGCCCTTACCGGCCAGGCGCTCGCCGAGGTCGCCGCATGCGGCGACCTCGCGGCGCTCGAAGAGGCGCGGGTGCGCTGGCTGGGCAAGAAGGGGCGCATCACCGAGTTGCTGAAATCGGCGGGCAAGCTCGTGGCGAGCGAGGGCCCCGAGGCGGTCGCTCGCGTGCAGAAGTCCCGCACCGACATCCAGGCGGCGATCGAGGTGCGGCGCGCTGCTCTCAGCCGCGCCGACACCGAACAGCGGCTCGCCGCCGAGCGCATCGATGTGACGCTGCCGGGACGCGGTGAGGAGATCGGCGGTCTGCACCCGGTGACCAAGGCGCGCCTGCGGATCGAGACGTTGTTCCGGCGCGCCGGATTTGAGGTTGCCGCGGGTCCGGAGGTCGAGGACGACTTCCACAACTTTGAGGCCCTCAACATCCCGCCGGATCATCCGGCGCGGGCGATGCACGACACCTTTTACTTCGCGGATGGGCGGCTCTTGCGCACGCACACCTCGCCGGTGCAGATCCGCGCGCTCAAGGAGCACGGGGCGCCGCTGGCGCTCATCGCCCCGGGTCGGGTCTATCGCCGCGACTCGGACATGACCCACTCGCCGATGTTTCATCAGCTCGAAGGTCTCGTGGTCGGTGAGAACGTGAGCTTCGCCAACATGAAGGCGGTGCTGCACGGCTTCCTGCAGGCCTTCTTCGAGCGCGACCTGGCGCTGCGCCTGCGGCCCTCATACTTTCCCTTCACCGAGCCTTCGGCCGAGGTCGACATGTCCTGCGTGTTCTGCGCGGGCCAGGGCTGCCGCACCTGCAAGTTCACCGGCTGGCTGGAGATCTCCGGGTGCGGCATGGTGCACCCGAATGTGCTGCGCGCCAGCGGTGTGGACCCGGAACGCTTCACCGGCTACGCCTTCGGCGCGGGTATCGACCGGCTGGCGATGCTGCGTTATGGGGTCAACGACCTGCGGCTGTTCTTCGACAATGACCTGCGCTTCCTCAGGCAGTTCCGGACGTTCAGCGCATGAAGGTCCCCTACGGCTGGCTCGCAGAGTGGGTGCCCCTGCCTTGGGACGCACCTGAGCTCGGTGCACGCCTCACCATGGCCGGCTTTGAGCTTGAGTCGCTCGAGAGTGCAGCGCCTGAGTTCACCGGGGTGCTCGTGGCCGAGATCCTCAGCGCGGAGCCCCACCCGCAGGCCGATAAGCTGCAGGTGTGCCGCCTGCGCACCGGCGGCGCAGCTCCGGTACAGATCGTCTGCGGCGCGCCCAATGCGCGCGCGGGACTGAAGAGCGCGCTGGCTGAGATCGGCGCGACGCTGCCGGACGAGGTCCACATCAAGGCGGCGCGACTGCGCGGCGTCGACTCTCAGGGAATGCTCGCCTCGCCCAAGGAGCTGGGCTTGGGGGAGGGCGCCAACGGCATCCTCGAACTGCCCGCCGATGCGCCCGTGGGCACGTCGCTGCGCGATTACCTCAAGCTCGATGAGCCGGTACTCGATCTGAACGTCACGCCTAACCGCGGCGATGCGATGTCTATACTTGGAATTGCGCGCGAAGTCGCCGCGCTCAGCGGCGCCGCGCTCACGGGACCTGCCATCAGCGCCCGCGCGCCCGCGCACCGGGAGCAGGTCGTGGTGACCCTCGAGGCGCCGGCGGCGTGCCCGCGCTTCGCCGGCTGCGTGGTGCGCGGCCTCGACAACCGTGCGGCGACGCCGCTGTGGATGCGCGAGCGGCTGCGCCGCGCGGGCGTGCGCTCCATCAGCCCGGTGGTCGACGTCACCAACTACGTGATGCTGGAGCTCGGTCAGCCGATGCACGCCTACGATCTGGGCAAGCTGCGGGGCGGCATCCGCGTGCGGTGGGCGACGCCGGGCGAGGCACTGACGCTGCTTGATGGCAAGGGACTGCGCGTCGAGCCCGACATGCTCCTCATCACCGACGAGGACGGCGCCGTGGGCCTGGCCGGCATCATGGGCGGCTTGCGTACCGCCGTGTCCGCCGAGACGCGCGATGTCTTGCTGGAGTCGGCCTTCTTCGCCCCCGAGGCGGTCCTCGGACGCGCCCGGCGCGTGGGACTGGTGACGGATGCGAGCCAGCGCTTCGAACGCGGCGTGGATCCGAGCGGTCAGCTGCGTGCCATCGAGCGCGCGCTCGCGCTGCTCCAACCGATCGCCGGCGGTGCCGCCGGGCCAGTGCAGCTCGCCGAGTCGGTGAGCCACCTGCCGCAGCGCCCGCCCGTTGAGCTGCGGAGCGCGCAGTTGCGGCGCCTGCTGGGGGTGCAGTTCCCGGCGGCGCGCGTGCAAGACGCACTCCAGGGACTGGGCATGCAGGTGCGCGCCACGGACAGGGGCTGGCAGGTGACGCCGCCGGCGCATCGCTTCGATATCGGCATCGAGGCGGACCTCATCGAGGAAGTCGCCAGAATCGTCGGCTTGGAAGCGATCCCGGAGATCGATGCCGCAGTGGCGCAGAGCTTCAGGCGCCTGCCCGAAGCGCGCGCCGCGGAAGTCGTGCTCCTCGAGGCGCTGGCCGCGCGCGGCTACCAGGAGGCGATCACGCTCGCCTTCGTGGATCCGGCCCTGCAGACGTGCCTGTTCCCGCAGCAGCCGGGGTTGGCGTTGTCGAACCCGATCGCCAGTGATCTTGCCGTGATGCGTGTGTCCCTGTGGCCGGGTCTGCTGCGGGCAGCCCTCGAGAACCAGCGACGCCAGCAAGACCGGGTGCGACTGTTCGAACATGGCACGCGCTTCGCCATGCAGGGCGCAGTGACACGCGAGATTGACTCACTTGCCGGCCTTGCCTGCGGCGCGCGACTGCCGGAACAATGGGGCATCGCCAAGGATGTGCGCGGGCCCGCTGATTTCTACGACGTCAAGAACGACGTGACGGCACTCCTGGCCGCCACGGGTGATGCCGCGGCCTTCACCTTCGAAGCCGCGGCACACCCGGCACTGCACCCGGGGCGCAGCGCGCGCGTGCTGCGCCGCGGTGAGCCGGTAGGGTGGCTCGGGGAACTGCACCCCGCATTGCTCAAGTCGATGGATTTTACATATGCGCCGGTCCTGTTCGAGTTGGACCTGGCGGGACTTGCGGTGCAGCGCGTGCGCTACCAGGAGATCTCGCGCTATCCGCAGGTGCGGCGCGATCTGGCCGTGGTGGTCGATGAGAGTGTCACTTTAAGTGCCCTCACCGAGCGTGTAACCTTGGCAACATCAAGCCTGTTGCGTGAACTCCGCGTTTTCGACGTATATCGGGGCCCCGCCCTCGAACAAGGTCGAAAAAGCATTGCTTTAGGCTTGATTTTTCAGGATATTTCTCGCACTCTTACTGACGACGATGTGGAGCGCCTGATGGCCGCAGTGGTCGCGGATTTGCGTGAGAGCTTGAACGCAAGAATTCGAGAATAAAGAAATGGCCCTGACTAAAGCGGAGATGGCGGAAGCGTTGTTCAATCAACTCGGGCTCAACAAGCGAGAGGCGCGCGAGCTCGTGGACCTGTTCTTCGAGGAGGTTCGCGCAGCGCTGTCCGGCGGGGAGCAGGTAAAGCTCTCCGGCTTTGGCAACTTCGACCTGCGCGATAAGAACCAGCGTCCCGGTCGCAATCCCAAGACCGGCGAAGAGATCCCGATCAGCGCACGCCGCGTCGTGACCTTTCGTCCAGGCCAAAAACTAAAGGCACGGGTCGAAGCGTATGTTGGAGCCAAAGAATAACGCGCAGCTGCCGGCGATTCCCGGCAAGCGCTACTTCACCATCGGAGAGGTGAGTGAGTTGTGCGGCGTGAAGCCGCACGTGCTGCGCTATTGGGAACAGGAATTTCCGCAGCTGAAGCCGGTAAAGCGGCGCGGCAACCGCCGCTACTACCAGCGTCAGGACGTGATTGTGATCCGCCAGATCCGCAGTCTTCTCTATGATCAGGGCTTCACCATTGGCGGGGCGCGTAATAAGCTGACAGGCGAGGAAGCGCGCACGGATGTCTCCCAGAGCCAGCAGATCGTCAAACAGATGCGCGTCGAGCTCGAAGACCTAATGAGGATCCTGCGGCGCTGAAGCTGGCGCGCTGTCACTCGATAATCGGCGTATCATCGACGCCCCGTGCGGAGCTTCCCCGACCGCGCGTCTGCAGCTTAGAGACAAGAAAATCGATCGGAGCGTGGCGCAGTCTGGTAGCGCACTTGCATGGGGTGCAAGGGGTCCCGAGTTCAAATCTCGGCGCTCCGACCAGTCTTTCCGAGCACGCCCAAAACCTCCGGTGGTCTCATGAGTGGTCACATCTCCCAGAACCACCCTCAGTGTCATGCGCTCTTGACACCTGCCACAGGCAATCGCATTTCGAGCGCAACTGAGCAACGGCTGTAAGCGGCCAACAGCGGAGGGTCAGAAGACCGAGTTACCTTCCCGAAAGCCGCCATTCGCAGCACTCTGATTCGCCCTAGATGGCGCTGAATCGCGAGGCCCACGTGCAGTACGCCGCGACTTGCGGGAACGATGTGCGTCGGCGCATCCTTTCGATCACCTCGGACAGGTGTAAAGAATGCGTAGGCGGTGCAGGGCGGCGTCTGTCGCGCTCACAGAACGGGGATATCGAAGGAACGGGGCGGTGAAGGTAGAGTTTCAACGGGCCGCGTGCCACCGAACGCCAGGGAGCTCGGCGCTGACCGACACGTGGCGCTGGTTCCTAGAAAGCTCGAGGACTCGGACGTGAAGACCGGGCTCCAAGTCGAAGGCTCGAAGCCGCGGCGCAGGAAGAAAAAAGCGGCGAAGGGCCGACCGCGGGCCCTGTTCATTGGGACCCGGCCCCTGAAGGTCCAGATGACGCTGCGCGGGCAGGTGGTGGACGTGGAAGTGATCCCAGTGGTAGGCACCACTACACACGTGAACTTACAGCTCACCATCAGCCGCAAAGGGAAGGTCCTGCACTGGGTACCGACCCGTGCGGAATTAGAGCGCATAGGCTGCACCCTGGGGATGCACGCAGAGCTGGAGACGAGCCACTAGACACGGGTGGCGGAGCAGCAAGGTCCGCGATCGCTCGTGTTGAGCCGGAGCCGCGAATCGCTGCCTCGTCGGATTTGGTCTGGGCGAGGACGGTCGAGGGTACGGCTAAGCCCGATAGGTGACGATCGCCACCGACTGCATCGGCAACACCGGCCTCACGCCGACAGGCCGAGTCCGGCGGCGGGCTCAACGAGTCGGCGCAACACTATCTTGAAGTTTATCCGCTGGAGTCTTAAATCCCAATGTCTCGCGCGGACGCTGATTCAGTCGAAGCGCGACCCTATCTAATGTTGATTGGGGGTGACGGGACAGATCGGTACCCTTCGGGAAGTATTGTCGCAGCAGACGGTTCGTGTTCTCGTTGGTACCGCGTTGCCAAGGGCTGTGGGGGTCGCAGAAGTAGACTTTCACATCAGTCGCGACCGTGAAGCTCTGGTGCTTTGCCATCTCTTTACCTCGGTCCCACGTCAACGAGCGTCGCAGCGATGCGGGGAGCTTACGCACGTGGCGCGTGAGCGCCGACACGACGGTATCCGTGTCTCTGCTGGGGACCTTGATGAGAGCCGTAAACCGCGACTGGCGCTCAACCAGGGTCACGATGTGACTGTTCTTCGAACCCGAGATCAGGTCGCCCTCCCAATGGCCAGGAATGGCTCGGTCTTCGACCTCGGCGGGACGCTCTCTGATAGAGACGGCACCAACTATCTGGCCGCGTGACTGCGCTTCGGGATTCAGGTTGCGTGAGCGGCGCGTGACGCGCTTGGAGCGAAGGTGCCCCAGCAGCTGCTTTTTCAGTACGCCGCGCGCTTGGATGAACAAACTACGGTAGATCGTCTCGTGAGACACGCGCATGCTCTCGTCATCCGGATACTCGGCCTTCAGCCATCCTGAGACTTGCTCAGGTGACCAATCCAGGCTCAGTTTACTCGTGACAATCCGTTGCAACCTCCGGTTGACGCCCAGCAGGCACGGCTTGGGGCGCAGCGTCGCTTCCCAGGCACCGGCATCTGCCTCAGTGGCTCGGTAGTCACTGCGGCCACCGTGACGGGTGACCTCGCGGCTCACCGTAGATGCTGACCGACCAAGGTCATCGGCGATCCTGCGGATCGACCAACCCACCGCAATGCCACGCGAAATGTCCTCGCGCTCAACTAGCGTAAGTGCCAACCGCGAGCGCCGACGGACCACCGGAGCAATCCCGCCGCGGCAGCGCACCACGTAGTGAATCGATGACCGATCTCGGCCGAGTGCATGTCCGATGCCGTTCATCGACTGCCCAGCTTTCCACCGCCGCCATAACTCCGCCATCTGCTCAGGAGCAAGCCCTGGACGCCCTGTTTGTGCCATACACACCACCTCTTAAGTCCACATTACCGCAGATGGTGTTGCACCGACCCGTTGAGCCCGCCGCCAAGTGCCGACATATAGGGCTACGGAATTCTAGTCAGATAGCGGCCATTGCCGACAACTCTCCAAGTCGCGTCGCACAGCGTCATTTCTTCACCGTGTGTAATGGATTGTAAGTGAGCGGGATGGGCCCTAAGACCAATAGGCCGATATTCGACGCTGATGTATAGCTTCAGATACGAGGCCTTCAAATTCGTTCTCAAAACAAACTCAGGGGAAACTGCATGCTCAGTAATCGTCGACTGCTCGCCGGCTGCATGCTGCTGGGATTGGTAGGAGCAGCCGCTCAGGCGCAGCAGACCACCGGCGTGATCGGTTCGCCCGACGCCTCAGATGGTCAATTCAATCTGAGCGCAAAGTATCCTGGCTGATGCAACCGATGGGCGAGATGATGGCCGAGCATCTGAAGACCCTCGCGCAGTATCCGGTGCAAGGAAGCAAGAGCTTTGACATGTCGAATGTCGTAGAAGATTTCGTGAAAAAAGGCCGCGAATAGCAATCAACAGTAAGAAAATCCAGTGTAGAGGCCTCACTCGGGTCGCGGACTGCAAGCGACCCCTGGTACTGGAACCGACTCTGAAGGAGTATCAATGGCCGGCGAAACGGTTGTCCGAGTCAAGCCTCGGGCTTCAACCATGAAGAAAGTCCTGATTACGCTCGGCGTGCTCGCGGTGATCGGCGCTGTAACGGGCATCGGGCTGCTTCTCGCCTATCCGGCCCCGACCGTGTTCGCTGGCGGTATGGCGATGAATTTCCTAAAGACTCTGGGTGCGCCGGCCGGCTCGCTAAGTCAGGAATCAAATCCCGCTTACAAAGCTCCAGAGACCGCCGCGCCTTCTGTTTCCGCCGAAGCCACCCCGGGGAGCGGCGCCGCTGACGACTGGCCGAGCTACAACCGAACTCTTTCGTCGGATCGTTTTTCACCCCTAAGCCAGATCAACACGAGCAATGTGGGGAAGCTGCGGGTGCTGTGCACGTACGACGTCCACGAATTCACCTCCTTCGAGTCCGGTCTGATCATGGTGAACAATGCCCTGATTGGCACCACTGAACACGATACTTTTTCAGTGAACCCTGCGACGTGCGCCGAGAATTGGCGAACCCACGATTCCTATACCGGCGGCATGTTGCCGGCCATCCGTGGCGCTGCCTACCTGGACGGCATGTTATTTCGCGGCACGACCGACGGGCGCGTAGTGGCTTACACCTTCAACACCGGAAAGCGAATCTGGGAAACGAGAATCGCCGATCACGAGTTGAAGGAGTCGGTGCCGGCGGCCCCGATTGCGTATGACGGGCTCGTATTCATTGGCAATGCGGGCGGTGATTACAAGGGCGGCAAGGGCCACATGTATGCGCTCGACGCCAAGAGCGGCAAGATCGTCTGGGAGTTCTTTCTCGCTCCAAAACAGGAGGGCGACACGGTTCGTGGGCCTCTGGGGGCAACACCGCTCGACACGTCAACTTGGCAAAACGCGTCGGGCATACCGATTAGCGGTGGCGGCACCTGGACCTCCACGACGCTCGACACAAAGACCGGGGCGCTATACGTGCCTGGCGGAAATCCAGCGCCGGATTTCGACGTAGGTGTTCGGCCGGGAGGGAATCTCTATAGCGATTCGGTGGTCGTGCTCGACGCGAAGACCGGGAACTACCGATACCACTACAAGATAGGTCCCAGCGATTGGCACGATTGGGACGTGTCGAACCCGCCGGTCCCGATTCATACTCGGGGAGGCAAGCAACTCCTAGTGGTATCTGTCAAGAACGGATACCTTCACGGCTTCGATCTGGTTAACAACCAGCTCCTCTACCGTGTACCCGTGGACCAGATCGAGAATGCCGACGTCCCCTTCACTCTCGAGAAATACGTTCACTTCTGTCCAGGCGCCTCGGGTGGCGAGGAATGGAACAGTCCATCCTATGTCCCGACGACGAACCTCATCCTTACCGCGACTGTCAATTGGTGCGCGTCAGCGCGGCTGCAAGACGACAAGCAGCTGCGGGACAAGCCACTCGGCGGACTCTGGTCAGGGCAGGGGACGCTCAATCCTTTCTGGTGGTTTGGCAAACGCGCCCAGGCCGACGGGCACTGGTCCGGTTGGGTCTACGCGACCGACGCCGATACCGGCGTGTGGAAGTGGCGTGTCAAATCTAACTACCCGATTGTCGCTGGTTGGACGCCAACGGCTGGCGGCCTGCTGTTCTTTGGCGATGTGGGCGGCAACCTCTATGCGCTTGATTCCGCGACCGGAGAGAAGCTTTGGGGTCAGGCGCTTGACGGCGCAATCGCCGGGGGCGTGATTACGTATATGGCGAACGGTGCGCAGAAAGTAGCCGTGGCGGCCGGCTTTACGCACCCCGAGTGGCCAACGATTATCAGGTCCGCAAAGATTGTGGTGCTGGGGCTCGACGAAGGAGCAGTCGCAAACCGATGAACGGGGGCTATCTGTGGACATCACGTAATTCTGGGAGTGGAACGGAGGCGCTGGCGAAATTAGTGCACTGCTTAAGAAAACTTAGACGGCGGCCGGAAACGTGGATTGGCGACGCGATAGGTTAATTAACGTGCCGTTCAAAGGCGACCGCCAAGCCGATGAAATTCCCCGATGGATTTTGGCATTCGTTGCGACCATCGGATGTCGTTGCGACCATCGGATGTTACTGAATGGGGGACCAGATGATGACCATTCTCGGTTTACTGCTCGCGATCAACGCTATGTTGCATGCGCTTATCGTTTATCGTTTCGGAGCCAAGGAGAATGTTGCGTTTTTGGTCTACGCGGTCATTTACGCAGCGCTGGCTATAGGGGTCTTCCTTGGCGCACCGTACGTACTTTGGCTGACACTAGTCCTGGCCGCGATTGGATTTGTCGGGCAACTTGTGACATTGAACCGACTCAAACGGGACAAGACGCTCGATTGGGCGATTGCGGCGGCAGACGCCGCGACGCTGCTTTGCACACTTTATCTCCTGTTTGCAAAATAGGGCGCACGAGAAAACCTCGGCGCCGTGCGTCGGCGCTCGCAGCATCCAGCGTAGTAGCGGACTGAAGCGCCGCCGGTCGGCTCTTCGAGTAGGGAATCGCATTTTGCCTTCCCGATACCTGCCGTTCGCCACCGACAGGAGAGGGTCACGAAGCGACCTTTACCGACGCCTCTCGGGTTTTCGTGCTGACTGTCCGGAAGCGGGAGGCCCAACGCGGTCGTATCGGATGTCGGAATGCCTGCCCGGATGCGGACGCTCGAGCGAGCGTTGGACCAAGGTCCGATCGACGGTTCAAGCCGCATCGGGGACACTGGCATCGACCGGTGGCGGGTTCTCGCCGCCGTTCGGAAGTATTAAGGGGCGCGGCAAGCTGCTTAACGCATGAGCGCCCCGCCAACTGGGAGGAGACTGAATGAGGCGCTCGAACGAATACGTCATTCTTGGGTTGGGCGCGGCCGCAGTCGGCGTCGGGATCGGCTACTATCTTGCGCACCCAGCCCGGACCGAAATAGCCGGGGCCGAGGGTCGCAACATCGTGCTCTCGCTGAACGCGCCTGAAGGCACGCTCACGACGGAACAAAATCCGGCCTTCAAAGCCGCGGCCACGCCTTCCGCGCCTACACCGCCACCTGCCGCGGCAGGGGACTGGCCGAGCTACAACAAGACGTTGACTTCGGAGCGCTTCTCGGACCTCGGTCAGATCAACACCAAGAACGTCGGCAAGCTCAAGGTGCTATGCACCTACGACACCAAGCGATTCACCTCCTTCGAGACCGGCCTGCTCATGGTCGAGGGCGCGCTGATCGGCACGACTGAATTCGATATCTTTTCGCTCGATCCGGCGACCTGCGCCGAGAATTGGCGCGTGCATGAAGAGTATCCCGGCTACCTCCTGCCGACGAATCGCGGCGCGGCCTACATGGATGGCCGGCTGTATCGAGGCACGGAGGACGGCCGCGTGCTCGCCTACGACTTCAAGACCGGCAAGCGTCTCTGGGAAACCACGATCGGCGACGCCAAGAAGAACGAGGTCGTGCCGGCTGCGCCGATCGCCTGGGAGGGCCTGGTATTCATCGGCAACGCCGGGGGCGACCAGAAGGACGTGAAGGGACGCGCCTACGCGCTCGATGGCAAGACGGGCAAGATCGTCTGGGAATTCTATCTTGTGGCCAAGTCCGAGGACGATCCGGTTCGCGGACCCCAGGGCGCGACGCCGCTTGACGGTTCGACCTGGAAGAACCCGCCGGGAATACCGAGGGGCGGCGCGGGAGCCTGGACTCCATTTTCCCTGGATCCGAAGACCGGCCTGTTGTACGTGCCCGCCGGCAACCCGGCCCCCGACTACGTCAACGGCGTCCGCGAGGGCGCGAATCTCTACAGTGACTCTGTCGTGGTGCTGGACGCCAAGACCGGCGCTTACAAGAACCATTTCCAGCTCGTGACCCACGATTGGCACGATTGGGACGTCTCCAATCCGCCGATTCTGATCAACACGGCAGGCGGCAAGAGGTTGATGGCGGTTTCAGGCAAGGATGGATTCCTGGTCGGCTTCGATCTGGCCGACAACAAGCAGCTCTACAAGACGGCGGTCACGACCATCGAGAATGCCGACGCGCCGTTCTCGACCGACAAGGAGACCCATTTCTGTCCCGGCGCCGGCGGTGGCGAGGAATGGAACAGCCCGGCTTACAATCCGCAAACCAATCTCATCTATACGGGCGACGTCGATTGGTGCACCACGGTCAAGATTCAAACGACCGAGGAACTCGCCGCGGTTGGCCCCGGGAAGTTCTGGACGGGAGAGCGGACCCTCAACCCGGCCGACGTGTTCGGCGCATTTGCCCGCTCTGACGGGCACTGGGCCGGATGGCTGCACGCCGTCGACGCCGACTCAGGTGAATGGAAGTGGAGAGTCAAGACCAACTACCCGATTATCGGCGCCGTGACGCCGACCGCGGGCGGTGTCGTATTCTTCGGCGATGCCGGTGGCAACTTCTACGCTGTCGACGCTTCCAGCGGCGAGAAGCTGTTCGGCGAGAAGGTGAACGGTGCGATCGCCGGTGGTCTGATCACCTATACGGTCAACGGCGCGCAGAAAGTCGCCGTGACGATGGGCATGACATCTCCTGCGTGGCCGCTTAAGGCTGCGACCGCCAAGATCGCCATCCTCGGACTGGAGGGCGGAGCACCCTAGAGCCGATGTCTGCTTGAGATCCAGGCCACGATCTGATGAGCAGTCTCATGCAATTCAGACTGCTCGATAGCGGTCGTTGGTGTTCGGCCGGTTAGGGTCCCAAAGCAAACGTTTTCGCGGTCAGGGCTTGTCGAAAGGCTCGTCAGGACACTTCGGGCCGCTTATGCGTATCTTTTGCGATGGGAACGGGTCCGACGGGGTCGACTCGCTCAGCGCGGCTTCCGCTTCCGGTACCGCGAGCCGCGCTCGGGCAAGCGCGTGCACGCCCGCTACCGCGCAAAGATCCAGGAGCATTGCCACAATGCCAAACTCGACGGTCTGGACCAAAGTCCCATTGCACAACGCGTGGTTCGCGTGCAATTTGCCTCCGTTCGGCACGAATGGGAGGCCGCATGGGAACGGCAGAGCAAAAGACTCTCGACTGGATTGATCAGGCACCGTTTTCGTTCTCGGGATCGGCGATGACGAAGGCTTCACCCGACGCGGTGTTTGCCGTCCTGGCAGACCACGAACGCTGGCCCGAGTGGTTCCCAGTTATTACGAAAACCGTGGTGTTGGGCGAACAGCGAGAGGGGGTAGGCACCCGGCGCTTGACCAACATTCCGGGCGGTAGCATCGAAGAACTTATCTTGGCTTGGGATGTTGGCCGGCGTTTTGCATTCACCGCCACCGCTGTTCACCCGGCGATCGTGCACGCGCTCTTGGACGACTGCCGTATCGAGCCCGTGCAGGGCGGAGCACGAGTTACGTACACTGTCTATCTCGCTCCCGCGGGGATGGTCCATCCGCTCTTGGATCTGATGAAGGGGTTGCTGGCGTCAGAACTCAACAAGGGAATGCAGGCACTCGCCGTTCGCGCCGAGGCTCTATAGGACGCACGCGCCGTGATGCCCGCACCGGCAAGTGGGCAGAGCAGTCGTCCCCGACGTGGCCCGCTTCGACGGGCCTTTTGTTTTGGCGGGCCCTCGCGGATGACTGCTCTTGGCCGAGGTTGTGTGAAAACTCCCGCGACCGTTTTTTGCCTGTCAATTTCAGCCACGTAGGAGCAATTTCAGGCGACATATCAGCTGCAATTCGCCTGTTAGCGATCCTACGCGGCGGGCGAAATGAGTTTTCACACAGTCTCGGTCAATTCCGGAGACACCGTTTATCAATATTCGCACTAGTGATCCTTTAGAGCGCGGGGCCCGTCGGTCCCATCAGTGACTCGCGGGAACTACCCATCTGCAGCCAGCGCTCGATATCGGAGCGAAGCCAGCCGCGTCCTCCACCTGCACGCTTTTCCGGGAAGGTGCCGGCGATTACCCAGCGGTAGATCGTGCAGCGGTGTCGCCCGGTAATCTGCTCAATATCGTGCGTGCTCAGTACCTGGTCGATACCGTTCACGCGCTCTGCTACCGGAGGCAGACGGACTGCGATCTTTGGCGTCCTCGGATGTCGTCCCTGCGACTTCTCCACTGTGAGTGGCAGCTCGAACTGATTTCTTGGGGCGGACATACGTATATCTCCGAAGTGCGGAAGCCGGGGCTCAGCGCGTTCTTTCGAGCATCCGATCGCGCACGAGCTTTTTTTCTCGGTTCTTCGACTTTTGGCGGCTCACAAATGCCAGGAAGTCCTCCGCGAGGCGCTCGCGATCGGTGAGAACCTTCGGTAAGTGATTCGCGAAGTACCGCACATCGCCCGCAAGGACGATCTCGCCCTGGGCATCCAGGGTCGCGGCAATTCCCAACCAGCCAGTAACCACCGCTTTGCGCGTCTCAAGCAGTTTGCCGCGCGCCGAATCGCGGATCGTCCCGGTTGCCGATAGCTCTTTTGCGATGCCTTGAGCCTTGGCGCGTATGGAGTCCGAGCGTCCGCCCCTGATCGCCCGGAATGCGGCATCGCGCAAGGCGTGCTTTGTCTCGCCACGGGCAGACCGAGAGGTTGCGTTGGCGGGAACTCCTTGCTCCCGCATCGTTCGGGCGAAGTCCTGGCGCCATTCCCGCAGCATCGCCTTGTCGATGTGGAGCCGACGGCGGCCGACCTCGGCCTCGGCCTTCACCACCAGGTGCACGTGCGGATGCTGCTGGTGCGTGTGAAGCACCATCGCATACCGGTAGGTTGCGCCGAATTGCTCCCGGGCAAAGACCTTGGCCGCGGCCAATATCTTGTGAGGCGGAGTCGATGCCGGCATCGAAAGTACAATGTTGTGAACCAGCTTGATCCGCCGGGTGCGCGTACCACCCTGTTTTGGCATCCGGTACTGGCCTGCGGAGAGTTCCAAGTGCCAGTCACTGAGCAGAGCCCTCTGCCCGTCCTTGCTGACCTGCTGTGCCTCGTCGGTCTCGATCCCCAGCTCACCGTGATGGCTGATGTAACCCAAGTGGGCGACCACGGCGCCGACGCTCCGGCCGCCGCCGGTGACTTTGACCATGACTTCGGGTGTCCGTCGGACGGTCCGCCGAATGTGCTCGATCTGTTCGCCCGTGAAACGTCCCGGTTGTGGACCGGACCGACCTCCGCTGAACAGGTCGAGGAAGGTTCCCCCGGGGCCGGGCATACGCACGACCTGCCTAGGCACTGCGGCTCTCCCAGCTGACCAGCGCGGCCTTGGCGAGGGCGTGGGTTCGCCGCTCGAGTTCGGCAATACTGTCCCGAATTCGCTGCAACTCGTCCCGGGCGATTCCCGCGGGCGTTTTGGCCTGCCGCGCCAGAAGGCGGCCGAGGCCCGCCAAAACCACGACGCTCACCTTCAGCGCGGCCAGCTCATTCGCCGGAAGGGGAGGGTTTTGGGCAACGTGCGCGCGAACCAGGGCTGAGAGGTAGGCCGAGCGTTTCATCCCGCGCTGGGCTGCCCGATGAGTGAGCCACTTGCCGTCACCGGGACGCAGCCGGATGGTGATTCGATCGGTCGCTGAAACTCGCGCGTCTCCCGATTGTGGCTCGCAGGAGGAAGCAGTGCCTGTCCCAATCGCAGCCCGAATGGCGCTCAATGCCAGCGCCGCCTCCGACATCCCGCGAGCAGCGGCTACAGAGGCGAAGCGCGCCTTCTCCTCCGCCGACGGGCGGGCCGTAATCGATGGCGCCGTGGACCAGATCGTGGGGCAGCTCATAGGAGACAGTGAGCCAGGTGACTGCGTAGGAGCGCGTCAAGATTGTTGCTCGGCCGTGTAGCTGCATCACAGCTGCGCGCCTGACGACCTTGCCCCGTTACGGGTGTTGCAGGCAGGTGCATTCGCGGTCGATCGACCGCGGCGCGGGGTACCACCGAATTTTGCGCGAGATGTTGCACGGGAACCTACCCGCACCGAGCATCCAGCGGGGAGCCGAAAAAAGATAGCCAAGGTATTGGGTCTATTTCGCATGTGCTCTCAATGGGTCGATGCAACGCAGGAGCTTAGTTTATCCGCTGGGGTTTGAAAGCCGAGAGTTTCTCGAGGTCGTTGGTTCAGCTTTAAGGCGACTTGGTCCAGATGAGCCTGTGAGTGAGTCGAGAGATCTGTCTTCTTTGGGAAGTACTGTCGAAGCAGGCCGTTCGTGTTCTCGTTCGAGCCGCGTTGCCATGGACTGTGTGGATCACAGAAGTAGACCTTGATGTCGGTAGCCAAAGAGAAGTCCTTGTGACTGGCCATCTCCTTACCTCGATCCCAGGTCAACGAGCGCCGCAGCTGCTTGGGAAGTCTGCGCACCCTACGGGTCAGGGCACTCACGACTGCTTGAGTATCCCTACCCGGCACTTTCACCAGCATTACAAAGCGCGACTTACGCTCGACCAAGGTGGCGATGTGAGAGCTGTTCGATCCCACCAGCAGATCACCCTCCCAATGACCTGGAACGGCACGGTCGTTAGCCTGAGCGGGACGCTCCCGGATGGAGACTGCATTGGAGATCCGTCCCCGGCCGGGCCCGTTATTGGCGTAATGCCGACCGCGACGCAGCGTGCGGCGGCGGCGAAGGTGCGCCGCAAGCTCTTTTTTCAGTACACCACGCGCCTGAATGAATAGGCTCTTGTAAATCGTCTCGTGCGACACCCGCATACTTTTATCGTCGCCAAACTCTCTTGCAAGCCAGCCGGCAATCTGCTGCGGGGACCAGTCCAGGCGCAGCTTCTGGGCGACCAGTCTGGCCAGATGCGGGTGTTGGGCCAAGTGGCATGGCTTTGGCCGAAGTGCTCGATCCCAGGCACGCTGATCCGATACGTGAGCTCGATACCACCACCATTGCGCGCTGTTACGCGCAATCTCGCGGCTGACTGTCGATGGCGATCGCCCAAGATGCCGTGCAATCTGGCGGATCGATCGGTGAGCACCAAGCCCGCGCGAGATCTCCTCGCGCTCGGCCAGTGTCAACGCCAGCCGAGAGCGGCAACGTACCCGCGGAGCAATCCCTCCGTGCACCCGCACCGCCTCCAGCAAGGTAGGGTCCGACCGTCCCATCGCCCTGGATATCGCGGCTATCGTCTCACCGGCCTTCCAGCGCCGCCAAAGCTCTGCCTGCTCCGAGGCCGAATACAAAAACCATGGACCACCCATATGCAACCTCCAATCCGCGTCATGCCAGATCATGTTGCATCGATCGGTTGAGATCACCCACAAAACTTCGCAATTTTTTTTCGCCAATTGTGGGTCTAGACCCCCAAAACTCCGACAAAAAAAGCAGGGCACTCGTGGAAAATCAACAGCTAAGCGGATTGGTACCCCCTCCTGCACCACGCGCGCCGGAGTGGTGGAAACGTTGGCGTGCACCTCGCGGTGAAGTGCTGAAGGACGATCGTGATGCGACGGTCGACGCAGAGACCTGCCGTTCTGCTGCAAACGCGGACACTTCGCTATCCTGCCTTCACTCCAATTTCTCTTGCATGCACGCGGCTCCTGCTGCGCGAGTGGCGTGTTGAATCCATAGCGCCGGGTCTCGCCGCTCGGCAATGCTGTGCCTGAGGTGCACCCGATGGATGTCACGTGCCGAGCGTGTCGTGGCGTAGGCAGACAGAAGCCACCGTGCATGAGATCAATTTCGAGCCCGCACAGTCCGACTGCGACGGGACGTAGGTAGTGGGAGGGGAAGATCCGCTTGGGCCGTCAGGCGCGATCGTGTTGAGGCTAGCGACGGGCTGATGGTCGTGGTCGACCTGGCGACGAGCTCGGCAATCGCACGGGGGCAAATGAAGCGCCGGCAGCCAATGACCACGCTGGCGAGCTCTCCGGTCCGGAGGAGACGGTAGATAGTGTTCCGAGAAATGCCACCGAGTAGCTTTCGGGCTTCCTGGATCGAATAGAGCGCGCGGTCTTGCATGGTGCCCTCAGCCTGGAGCAGGGGTGCCGGATCGGATGTTATTCGCCCATCAGGGCAGTAATAACTGTTGAAACGGCTCTTCGGACCACGTTGCGAGCGTTGCACGAGAAAGGAAAGAGGAGGTATGTGGCCTATTTCGGCAGAAACTCAATATTGTTTTTCGCTAATTGGGGTGGTTCATGGCCAATACTCCCACCAAATTTTTACTCGCTTTCAAACAAATCAATGAGTTCCAAAAAAGCACCCCCTCGCAGCGGATGCAAATTTCACGCGTCTGACACCCCGCTGCTCAGGCTGTCCTTCCGAGTCCATTCGTGTCCCGGAGCGCCCTCAGCGATCTGCCCCCAGGGCCGAGCTGCGTCTGAGGGTTAAGGTCGCGCGCGTTACTGTTGACGAGGGCGGGTAAAGTTATTGGCTGCTTGAGCCAGTAACTCAGACGGCAACATCCTGTCGCATCTTTGGATCACTGGCGTAGTGCAGGTTCAAATCGGGGGGTCGATCAGGTCGTTTACTTGCGAGCGGTACCTGAATCAGCGCCTAAACATTCGGCGGGCGATTGATCCTTCATGCGCTGCATCATGTGCATGAAGAACTGGGCTTCGCCAATGTCATTGCTTGGGCCCAGTAGCATTCGCCCGGTGGGCTGAAGGAAGAGACCCGTGGGCAGCGCCGGATCTGGGTGGCTGGCGACGGTATAGGCCCAGAAACACCCAGCAAAGGTGAATCGGTAGCCCCGACGAGTTCCCACCCGCGTGGTCGTCGGCTGGAGAATGAGGGTGGCAGGGTCGTTTTTTAGTTGTATACGCCACACCAGACAGCCGTATTGATCAGGCGCACCAGGCCGATCCTCCCAGAGCATTTCCCTGAGGGTCTTTTCGTGGGGGCCTAGGTTCACCTGCTCCCAAAAGGGACCTTTGGCTACGCCCGCGCGCCAAAGGACCGACATGAGGAAAAGCTTGAACCGCGCGTAATCGAGATCTCCTAGCCACGTCAGCTCGCCGTCCTGTTCGTACCGCAGCCGAGCTTCACCAACCATGACCGAGCGAGCGTAGCCCTCCCAGACGGACAGCTTCGTTTCACATGTCTGACACAGCAGCGGCTCGCGCAGACCTTTTTGCTCACGATCTGAGTATTGTCCAACTGCCATCGTGTGAAAGCGGTGCTTGTCGTCGTAAACGGACTCGTAGACAAACTCAGGGATGATGTGCGAATCACGAAGCGGTTTGTTCTGGAGGCACAGAGCACAGCTTATGGGCGGCCGTCCGAGTGGTTTAAGGTTGATCGTCATCTGGGGGAGGGCCTGGCAGGTCTCACAGGGTCAGATCCCATTCAGGGCAGCGGGAGCTGCTGGTTGGCGTCGTTATACGTGAACCGCCGCCCACCATGCCAACCGCGATGGCACTCCTCGCAATACACGACGACATTCCGAGGGTCGAGGCGCAACTCCAGATGCGTCCACAGCGGCCTGATGTGGTGCACGTTCAAGACCACCCCGTGATACGGCGGACTGCGCCCGCAGGAGCGGCAGGTGAAATCGGCTGCCCTGAGTCGCGCGAAGCGAAAGGCGAGCCACTCCGGGCTCCGGAGGAATTCCCGCGGGTTCGAGGGATGGGCTTTACGCAGCCCGTGTCGGTCGAGGGCCGCGCTGACCGTGACACATATTGGTTTGCTCATGCGTCTGTCTAAATAGTACACAGCGGGTCGGAAGTCCAAGATTTGGACTTCATATAATCCGTGTATAGGGTCAAGTCTCGGGCTCCCAAGGGAAAATAGATAACAGCCGCGCGCCCTTGACCGGAGAGAAATCATGTCGTTATCGCGGCCCAGACTCTCTGACTCTCATGACAAAAACTTAATCGAAAAAGTATTAACGAGAGGTCGTTTGTTACCGCTGCGCCTCATGCAGCGCGAGGTACCGCGCCCGAGTGGGCGATGCGGCGGCGAAACTCCGGGCACGCCGGACCGGAAGCCTAACCGGCCACTTTTGACAACCGCGGACTCTAGCCGCCCTGACTGAACATTCCTGAAGCTGCCATTGCCGGGTTGCGCTAGGCTACGCAAGCGAAAAACGCGACGGTTCCATTTGACGGCGAGCCTCGAGCTGCGTTGGGTCTTGCTCGGTAAATGCCAATTTTGCGTCGTGCCCACTTGAATAACGTCACTCGCCAACCCAATCGAGGAACGACCATGATTAGCCCGATGTATACCAACTCAGTTCCCGTTTTTAAGCAATTGCTGACGGCTTTGAAAGCCATTCTCGCTCAGGCCGATGCACACGCTGTTGCCAACTCAATAGAGCCAGACGCATTTTTGCAGGCTCGTCTGTTTCCGAACATGTTTCCGCTGGTCAAACAGGTGCAAATTGCTGCCGATTTTGCGCGTGGGATCTCCGCGCGCCTAGCAGGTGTCGACGTTCCCATCTATGAAGGCAAGGAGAAGAGCTTTGCCGATCTCGACGGACTATTGGCACAGACAATGCGATTTCTTGATAGCGTGAACTCTTCCAAATTTGAAGGGAGCGAATCGAAAGAGATCGTACTGCGTCCTGGTACGCCTAAAGAGAAGAAACTGAGCGGTCAGGCCTATCTGACCAACTACGGCGTGCCGCAATTTCTTTTTCATGTCACGACCGCCTACGCGATTTTGCGCCACAACGGGCTAACCATCGGCAAGCGGGATTTCATGGGGGTCTACTAATGCTCCCGCCCGTACGCGATTGCGCCGCGACGCGGTTCGATTTCGACCCGAGGGGTATCTCAGGCGATCACGCTCCAGCTGGCGTGGGCGATCCCGTCCAACTGGGCATCAGCTCCATCGATGAGCGGCAGGCCTACCGTCATCCGCCTACGTCTCCGTCCTTCCACCCAGACAGGGCACATTAGCGTGGGTGGGTGAGCTCGAGTTGTGCGAGGCGTTTCACTCCACTCCGTACCGTCAGTCGATGATGAGGTCGTCATACTTGAACGGACCGCCGGTGACGGGTCGTAGAGAATTCGGACAGTTGCCGTCCAGATCAAGCACGCCATATTCCTTGGCCTGCTCCGCGCCGATTATGGTGCGACCCGACAGCGCCATCATGTCCGGATTGTTGTGGATCGCCACGATAATGCGTCCAGTAAAGTCCGGCGTTTCCATATACGGCAACAGAAAATCGAACTGGCCCGGCTTTTCCGCCATGGAAGACGCTGACCGCGCAGTCTTCAGCAAGCCCATCCAGATGCTTACCGACGCCACGCCGAAGGGGCGCAGGTCCACTGCCATGTCGGCCGACATCTTGTCGGTCCCGGCTTTCTGCGCGCCATAGGCGGGACCGTGGGCGTAGTTCACGGCGCCCGGCGCGGACGTGAAGACCAGCAGACCGCCGGGCTTGGCGACGAGCAGGGGTGCCGCCGCGTGGGCCGCGATATAGCTCGATCGAAGGCCGACGGTGATGATGTCGGCCATTCCCACCGGCCTAGTCCAAAATCCGCCGCGCTGGATCAGATCGCTGCTGATGGCCGCGGCGTTGTTGACCAGAATGTCCAACCGACCTTCATCGCGCTCAACGGTCGCGAACAGGCCGCGCACCGCTTCGTCGTCGGCGTGATCGCAAGCGTACGCAACGCCACGTCCGCCGGCGGCGGTCACCTCCGCCGCCGTTTCATGGATCGTACCACCCAATGGCGATGCATCCGCAGTCTGGCTGCGTCCGGTGACATAGACGGTATATCCCGCCGCCCCCAGTGCCCGCGCGATGCCCTGACCCGCGCCCCGGCTCGCGCCGGTCACCACTGCGACACCGTTCTTCATGTACCTCCCCTTTGTCACGGCCCGACGCTTGGGCAGCCGATGTGAGCACACAAGGGCACCCGTGATGTACGAGCGCCAGTTTGGGCTCGCCGGCCTCCTTGATGGTACTGGAACCTATCTCAAAAACTGTTTGAGAAGAACGCTTCGACCCCTTCGTCTTCCATCAGTCGAGTCGCCTCGGACTCACCCGGTCTTGGCTGCGCCGCCGCTGCGCGACTTGGTGATGGACCGGTGTAGCGGTTGCCGACCGGTAGCGCACGATGGGAGGATGGCTGGTCGGTGAGGAGTTTGCCCAAGCGATCCAGTGCTCGCAAGACCCTGAGTGGAGTAGCGATTGGGGTAAGTGGGGCACGCAGAGCAAAAAAAACGGCGCGCACTCAGATAGTTACACGGCGCAGTCGATTCCGACCCTATCTGGCGAGCAAGCGTAGGAGTGCCTGATAGCCGGCGAGCATCAATCCGAGTCCTAACGAAGCGCCGAGTGCGAGCAAAAAAGGGAAATGCGGGTAGCCGGCTAACTTCCAAAAGAGCGCCGTCAAAATACTGAGCAAGGCTAGCAAACCCAGAACGAACGTAATTACAGGCTCCAGGATCGCGAAGAAAAGGAATAGCGGCAGCTTCGCCCGTACATCATCCGCTTGTGGTCCATACCGCTGCATCATGCGATTAATGCGGACGAGGTCAACGGAGAGCGCGGTCACTTCACTCGACCGTGTCGAGAACGAACTGCCCTGGGCGCTTCAGCGGCCCGCTCGGTAAGCTCGAAGACAGACCCGCGAGTGCGTTATACGACAGGAATGGCGCGTTACTACACTCGACTTCGGTCGTCTAATTAGAGTTAGTTTGACCCGGAAGAGCCGTGCGATTGAAGTCAACACACAAATCTGGCGATGTTGGGTCGATATTCCGATATCTCGGAACTCGAAATTTCTGCTACAACGAAGCCGCAAGGCGCCGATCAAGCGCGGCGCTTGGATCGGTCGCCTCTGCGGCTTCGGTTGCTGCAGCATTGCAGGTCGGCGCCTTGCGGCTTCGCGAACGGGCATCGGCTGGTGATGCGTTGCACTTCGACTCGACGGCGGAGCCGGGCAATCTAACTAATCGTTCCAGCGGGCGGCCTGCGGCCGCCGCTGAACTCCAACGTTAGACGGCAATGCGCTTCGCATTCGTCGACTTAGTGCCGCCAATGCGCCGGGGATACCTTGCGGTCATCCTTCTGATTGCCGCGTGTGCATCCACGCCGGTAACATCGAGTCAGCAACTGGCATTTCTTAGTAGCGGGCAAGTTACAAAGGAGGATGTGATATCGCGACTCGGAGTCCCAAGCGCGACATTTGAGCACGATCTAGTTCTTACCTATCGGCTTGGCCGCAGCGTCGACGGGTCGTACTTCGTGTCTCCGCAGAGCGCGAAGGGTTGGGAGGGAGTCAACTTCGATCTCGTGCTGGTCTTTGATGGCGAGGGTCTTCTGCAGCGACACAATGTGGTCACTATCCGAAAACCGTAGGTGGCGGACTCGGTTTGCCAAGCTAAGTGCGCTAGCGCTTTGGCTGCTTACATTGTTCCTATTGAGTGGATGCCCAGAGATTTGGCTGCCATCTTCGGCCCCCCAGTCGCGCGATGTGATCTCAAGCGAGGCAACCCACGGGATCGCAGTGCGCAAGAGCACACGCAGTGATGTGCTCCTTGCTCTCGGTGAACCGGATCGGAGGGCGCCTGACGATGGGTGGTTCATATACACGTCGACGCGGTCTTGGGCAGCGGGGCTCTACCCTGTCGCCATTGAAGAAATGACCGTGACTCGATTGACCATCAGTTTCGACGATGCGGGGGTCGTTTCCAAGGTGGACTTGGAACGCCGAAGCTGCCCCACCGTATCGAACGGACCTACAAGTTGTGAGCCCCACTCAAGCGGCGATGTCGCCCCTCCTGGGGTGCCGGTTGTTACTACGCTGTCTCCCCCTAATGGATGACTAAGCCTGAGGTACCGGCATTGCCGTCTAACAATCATTGAAGGGGTCCGTGATGCTCGGTAGTGTTGCCGCGGGCGCGGCAGAGCTTGTGCGCTCGCGGCTCTGATCGGGCGTCCGTCGCTGGCCGCGCAATTTCATCCTGAGATGTTGCCCCGGAGAAACCCTTGAAGCCAGAAGAAGACAGTATCACGTTTCGCAATCTGGCTGGACTGGCGACATGGTTGAAGATCGCGCTAACTGTCAGAATCCGGCATCCAAGGGGAACGCCTACAGGTGCGTCAGACAGCCGGGGAAGTCGCCAGCATCGTAGCGTCGAATGAACTCGTTGCTGCCCTCTCCGGGCGCTTCAATCGAGCAGATTAAATGAGTAATTCACTATGATGCGGAAGTCTGAAAAGCTGGTGCCACCCTGCTGCTTGCTCTGATCGACATACGCTTCTCGCACGCGTATCCAAAAATTCTGAAATTCACTGTCTTTCGCAAAGCGATAATCGACCGTCAGGTCATATTCCGTTTCATCCGGGCTCGCATTCGCACCGCTTTGCGGAGTGTGCCCGGTGGAGACGTTGGCAAAGGCACTGAGGCCCTTGATTCCGACCCCCACGAAGTCATAAGACATTCCTACCATCCAAGCTTTCTCACCGGCACGGTCAAAGGTGTCGACGATGATGCCAACATAGTTGGCCGGGCCGCCGTAGGGACTTTGAATGCCCTTATCGTCCCCAGCGCGGCTTGCGGCCAATCTGAAACTGGAGTTCCCGAAGAACAGTTCCGCCTTGAGCGCGGCCAAGTGAGTTGCGAAATCCCCGATCAGGTCGGTGCCGGTACTGTGCTGGTCGGTGTACTGTGCGGACGCCCGTACGGATACGTCCTCCGAGAGCTTGAAGGGCTTGTCGGCATGAATGTAGAACGTGTTCATCACGTCAATCGACGTTTGATTGACGGCGCCGATCACACTACCATCTGGGAACGCATATTGCGCGCCTAAGAAAGCCAGGCCCTTGTTGGTACCCTGAGCCCCCGCCGCCTGCGATATGGGGATGAACGAGTCGCTGTTTCTCAACTTGATTCCGTCCACATAACCGCCGATGTAGGACAAGCCGATTTCGGTTTTCCGGCCAAATGCAGCAGCCTTGAACGTATTGGGCACCATGCGGATGTCTTGGAGTGCGAGGTACGGAAGATCGAACGACTGCAGGCCAACCCGTATCCCCGTGCCTGGCTCGATTTGCCAAGTTCCGTACGCCTCGCCGAGCACGGTAAAGGATTTCTGCCCGGGCAGGAGCAATTGGGTCCCATCCTCGTCGAGCGGACCGTAAATCTTTTGGGACGTGAAGAGCGTACCGGCGAGCTGAAATTGGTTAAGCCACCACCCGGATTTATATTCCAACGCCCCGCCTAAAGCCCAAGCAACGCTGTCAATGCCCGAATCGCGCTGGCGATCAAGAAAATACGTGCGCGGCTTCAGGAGCAGAGACGTCCCGTCCCAGAATTCTGGTATTCCAGGAGCAATCGCCATTGCCTGCACCTCGTGCTGCTCGTTCGGCTCCTGATCGCGATTGTCGGCTTGCGCTTGTTCCGCGACGAATTCCGGTGCATTCCCGTCAAGAGCGGGAGCATTTTCATCCGCGCGCGCAGACCGAGGCGCCGGTATTAGCAACGCGACCGCCGCAGCGACTAACAAGCCGCGATACCCGGCACGGACTAAACCGGGCGCGGGTTCCGGTGCATCGGCGGACTTTACCGTATGACTCGGCCTCCGAAAGCGTCGCCAGCACACCGGCGGCAAGACTAGGGTTGACAATCGATCACTTAGACCGGTCGGCGCGCGAGAAGGGACGGTCCAGCGCTCCAAGCAGCTTTGGGTCGCGGCCGTAGGGGTCTGGTTTGAATACGATGGCGCCCTGATCATCGCGGTCGACTGTCCAGTACAGCATCAGCACCGGCACAGGTTTCGGCAAGCGTATCGTGCGTGTAGCCCCGGAGGCGACCGCAGCGTCGAGCGCCGATCGGCCCCACCGATCCGGGTTTGCAAGCAGCAACTCCGTAAGCTCTAGCGGTCGCTCGGTGCGAATGCAGCCGGAGCTGAAGGCGCGCTGCTCACGTTCAAACAACGCCTGACTAGGTGTGTCGTGCAAGTACACCAGGTAGGGGTTCGGGAACATGATCTTGACGCGCCCCAATGCATTGCTCGGGCCCGGGTCCTGCCGGATCATGAAGGGGAACGTCGCCCCACTGTAGCGGGCGAAATCGATGTCAGCCTGATTGACCGGGCGGCCGTCGCGATCGATTACGCGCAGGCCGCGCTTTTCGAGGTACGACGGGTCACGTCGCACGGCGGGCAGGATGTCTTTGCCCAGTATGCCGGGTGGCACCGTCCAGGTTGGGTTGAGGACGACATGGTCAATGGCGGACCTGAAGATCGGCGTCTGACGGTAAGGCTGCCCCACCTGCACGCGGCTTTTCCAGATGACGGTGCGGTCGCGCACGTAGCGCACTTCGAACCCGGCCACATCGACGATTACGAAATCACCATCCGCACGCTGGTGCAACACCCAACGGGCGCGCTCGAGATTAACCCGAATCTGGTCAATGCGCTGCGTGGCCGGAATGTTCAGTTCGCGCCGCGTTGCGGGCCCGACTGCTCCATCCGTCGTCAAAAAATGCCGCGCCTGAAAGCGCTTCAGGGCAGCTTGCAGCGGCTCGTCAAACAGGCTGCCTGCCATGGTGCCGTCCGGAGCATCGCCGGTCGCCGATAGGCGCAGCCGTAGATCGGCGACGCGGGGATCGGTAACGCCAAGGCGCAACGTCGGACCATCGGCGATCGTCGGCCAGCTGCCGGCCGCGAGGCGCCGATACGTCGCAAGCGCGTCACGCAAGCTCTGATACATCCAGTGATCCGGACGCACGCGGTCGACGGCGTTCGCGATGTCCGAACTCGTCATCGCGTCGAGAACGAACTGGATAGCATCGCGTTCGTTAACTTCGCGACGTTCGAAGTTCCAGCGACTATCAATCGCGACGGGATCGACCTTTCCGAAGTACAGGTGATAGAGAAGCTCGGTGTAGGCATCTGTGGCCAGGAGATCGAGCTGGGCCACATCCAGCGGCGTGCCATCTACCCGACCCGCCAGTCGTTCCAATACTGCAAGATGATAGTCTGCCGGCGTCAATCCATCCGCCGCGCTGGCACGCACAACCTCCAGAAGCTTCGCAATTCGCGCGGAATCCCAGAACGGCTGGAATCCATGCAGTTCGTAAAGCGTCGGTAACGATTGAACTGCACTCAAGGACGTGCCTTCGACACTCGACCGGCCGGCCGCCGATAGTGCCTCGACGCGTTCTCGCACAGCCTCGATGACTGGATCTGTGGATCCTGAGGTCTGGGCCGCGGCGGCCATGGAATGGACGCCGAGGACCGCCGCGAACAGGAGGGTACCAAGATTGCTCATGCAGATAAGCGGCTGACTGGGCGCGCGTGATGTGCCTCGGTTACCGTACTCACCCCGGCGGCCGCGCCGGCAACCAATGCCGGGCGATGGCGCTTTGGACGCGAGAAACGATTGCGTGCACGAGCCGATGACGTGCCGAAGAACAATCGCGATGCGGCGGTCGACGCAGAGAGCTGCCTTTTTGCTGCAAACGCGGACACTTCGTTATGCTGCCGTCATTCCGATTTCTCTCGCGTGCACGCAGCTGCCGCTGCGCGAGTGGCGTGGCCGGCGGCCGCAAACCGCGCAATGGCGGAACCGGCAATCCGGGAGGGTTTGTGCGAGGCCTGTCTGCGCGGATAACTGATAATCAATTAACCAGTACCGGGGTCTTGTGAATGTAAGTCCCATCCGCGATCTGTTGAACAAGGTACGCGGCCACGTCGGCCCTGGAGATGATCCCATGTCGCCAGTCGCGGGCCTCTGCAAGGACCTTGTAGCGCCCCGTCCGTGGGCCGCCGGTGAGAACGCCGGGCCGCACGATCGTCCAGTCGAGCCCGCTTTCCTTGATCAAACGCTCCTGCAAGCTCTTGTCGTCATAAGCGCGGCCGAAGACGATCTGGAATGGCAGCTGCTGCAGCCAGCTGATGCTCGCGCGGCTATCGCCAGCTCCAAAGCCAGTCACACATATCAAACGTTTGACACTCCGGGCCTTCATCGCCGCGATCAGCACCCGGGTCGCGTCTGAGAAGAGGTGTACGGGCCGGATCATGTCGCCCAGTCCCACTCCCAGGGTCTGGATCACGACGTCCACCCCAATCAGGGCGGCCTGCACGTCCTGATTCTTCAACGCATCGCCGCGAACCTTCTCGAGCTTCGAATCTGCGAGCGCCATCGTGGTGGCGGATCGCGCCAAGGCGCGCACGTCGTGACCAGCCTCAAGGGCCTGGCGCGTCGTCTCCAGCCCGATCCCCTTGCTGGCGCCCATGATCAGTACGTGCATCATTCAAGCCTTCCCGTGGCAGGGCGCGCAGCGTCAATGGTCTGCTCGTGACCGAGCGTGAGCAATAGACCCCATCGCGACAGCGCTGAAGGGAATATTGGCCAGCTTCATCGACCGTGGCACGCCAATACAATCCATTACAAGTATTATTTTGCACGTGTTGGTGCGGATGCGGAAGCCGATGCGGACAAGTCCCTGAGGACGAGGCGCTCTGAGTGTCGCACGCATTCGAGTTGGACCTGCCGATTCCAGCGGCTCCCCCATATCCTCAGAGTGCGCCTGGTTCGTTATGAACGCTTTCAGCTCTTCCTCGGAGAATACCCGCGTGCCCGAGGCTTCTCCCGGCCGCTACGATTGCCCAAACGATCGGGGAAAAACAATTTCTTTCAGTGGTAAACAGCCCGACCCTGGCGCCGGATTATCGTTACCGGACGCGGACCGCCCCGGGGCGACCTTCATGGTATGCGGCCCTCGCCACGGCTCAGTTCGGGTTTCCCGAAGCCATCACCGTCATCTTGGTCCCTTGATTCTCCTCGAGGACCGGCGCATCGGTTACGAGCATCGTCGTGCCGGGAACCAGTAGTGGATAGAGCAGGCGCGCAAAGTCCTGCGGCATCCGCAATCTCCCGCCGACAACGGAGGGGAGGTCGGTGCCGGCCGCGTCTGCGTAGCCCGGCATCGGCACGGCCATCCAGTCGCGCGCCGCCGCACCCTGTACCAGCACGCTTGTGCCCTGGCCTTCGCCCGCCTTGACTATGAATGCGTGGGTGCCGAGCGGCTTGCCCGGGTCTCGGACTTCGATGCTGGCGCGTCCGATCTCGACACCGTTGCGGATGACAATCACGCGCCGGTCCGCCGAACTCAGCAAGATCGAGACGGGCCCGTCCGGCGATTTTTCCGGCTCCCATCGATACGGCTCACCGGCGTTGAGGCGGGCCTCGACGTCATCCGCCCCGCTCGAGGCGTCCACCGGCGCCAGGGCGGCGGGATGCACCACGTCGACGGGAGCAGTTTTGTTATTCACGACAACGACGGTCATGCCCATGTGCGAGGCGCCGAAGAGGTCCTCGGCGAATTTCGAGGGCAGGTGCACGCACCCATGCGAGGATGGGTAACCCGGCAATCCGCCGGCATGCAATGCAACGCCGTCCCAGGTCAGGCGTTCCTGGTAGGGCATAGCGGCGTCGTTGTATTTCGAAGAGTGATGATCTTTGTCCTTCTGCAGGATGGTGAAAATCCCGGTCGGCGTGTCGTGCCCGGGCTTGCCGGTGCTGACGGTCGTGTAGCCGACATCGATCCCGTTCCGGTACACGTAGGCGCGCTGCTCGGTCAGGCTGACGATGACGATGGGCCCATCGGGCGATACGCCCGGAGCCCAGATGAACTGGCCGGGCTTGAGCGCGGCGGGCGCCGTGCCGGCCGGGCTCGAGTTCTTCGCGCCCCAGAAGGGAATCGCGGATGCGGAGCCCGCAACGAACGCCAGCAGTAGGAATGACAGGGACAGGCTGCGCACTTGAGTCCTCACTACGCGTTGGTGATGCTTCAGCCCGTCCTTTACGTAAGCCAAGGCGGGCAGCTAATTAACCTAGCGACCAGCAGGAGTCACAAACCCCTCATCATGTGTCGTTTAGTTCATCTCTCGATGCTGCGGCAGGGCGTCATCGAAAGCCGATCTAATTGAGCCAACGGCGCAGCTTCAACCTCTTCTAGCGCATAATTTGTTACAAAGCACATTGGCCCTTGGCCCAATGGATCTTCTGCGGCGCCCGACGCCAGGAAATAGGGTCTAGGTGCAGCCTTTAGGGAGAATGTGAACCAGAGCGCGCTGGCTCGAACTTCTCAGCGAGCTGCTCTCTGGGCTGCTGCGCAGTGATGTGTGCGGTAGTCACTACGTTATGGGCGACGCACGCGCCTGCGCCTGCAGCGGCTTCGTGAATGGCAACGCATGCGCGAACGAGATCCGCGTGCGGCGCGATCGCGCCGAGAAGGTGTTGCTGGCACCGATCCGCGACGAACTGCTCGCTCCCCGCGCTCGTCAGGCTGATGGGGCCGAAATGGAACCTACTACCGCAAACAGGTGCGAGCGCGGGCTGAGCGCTCGACCGAAATTCCCAGGGAGCTGACCGCGCTGCAGGCCCGCATCGCGCGTTTGCGCGAGCGGCTACAGCGCGGCGACCCCGAAGTGCCCGCCGATGGGGTACAGGCCCCATCGAACCGATCATGGATTGCAAACGCCGGAATTCAGAGCCGCCATTAGGGGACTGGCTTTACCAAGAGCGCGACCGCGATTGCGACCCATACTGGGGTTGCGAATAGGAGCCAGGGAAGATTCTGTTGGGCAATCCCGGGAAGAAGATGAATCAGGAGACCAATCAGAGCAGCGCCGACCTGAATTCCGACCAGGGTCCGCAAGAGCCGGCTCGCGCTGTTGGCGTTTCGAGAGCGCCACGCGGCTCCTATCATGAAGAATGCGAGAGGGTTAAACACGAGCAGATTCGCGTTTTCCCACGCGGCGTAATGCGTTGTGAGGGTCCACAACGCGAGGAGTATCGTCCCCAAGCCGCCCGCAGTGACAAGAAAAGCAACCGACAGACACGCGTACGCCACCGGAAACTGCGATCGTAAGCCCAGGATGGCCAGAGCGAGCGTCACGCCGGCGATACTAAGTGGCATGCCGAGGTTCGGGGGCAATGCAGGCGGCGGATTCAGGCGGTTGGGTGAAATCTCACGCTCGTCTGTAACCAGCGGTTGTTCGCCCCCGTGTCCGTCAGACACCTGCACGGTGCGTATCTCGCGCGCGAGCACCATGGGTACAAAGCTCTCCTGCCACTCGTTCAGGGGCCGGTCCGCGGATGGGCCGAGCCCAAGGTCCATGAGAAGCATCAACCATGGCTGCGCACTCATCAGACGGTCGATCTGCCCGCGATAGGTCAGGGGTGCGCTTCGTGCGGTCAAAATCCGCTTCACGGCTCCGCCAAGTACCGTGTCTAACGCATCCCGGATCCGCGTCGAGCAGTTGCTGGTGAGATAGTCGTAGTCGTAGCGCTGATTTTCTGCCTGCAGATTCCAAACCAGGAACGCGCGCAGCGCTGCCGCCTGTGGGGGCGACAGCGCGAGCCGCTGCACGAGGACAGAACGTCCCGAATCGACGTAATCCTGTTGATTGATGTCGCTGGAGCCGATGTCGATCATGTAGCGCATGTGGCCGCGAGCAAAGTTCGACATGAAGGACTTATCGCTAAAATCGAATACCCCGTAGTTGATATCTCCAGACTCTCCGGAGACACGGTCGCGTATCCGGATCGCGTTGTGGCCAAATCGCTCCCAGTAAATTGCGCCGGGACCATACGTGACCAGCGAAACTTCCAGATCCTCGGGGGGAGCTTTGAGAATGCCAGCGTGCCCGCTGGCAAAAACGCAAAGTCCGAGCAGCACAGCGCAGAGGCAGGTTCGAGTTTTTCGCATCAATTACATGCCCTAGCAGTAGCCGCAGAGACGCCAGAGTCAGCATTGCAAGGCCAGGAGAGGAAGGGCGGGCTTGCGGCTTCCATGAGGTTATCACGCCGTTCTCGCCGTCAATGACGCACTCGCAGGATTCGCGTCGCCCGCTGTTTCGGATCGTCGATACGCGTGGCGTTGGCAGCCTCGTGAGTGGCGAGCGCCCGCCGGGCGCGGGCGGCGGTCTTTTTCCGGTCGAAACCTGGAACTTACCGATGCCGCGCGCGTGTCGGCTAGCGTCACGCATGCCCATCCTCTAGGTATTGGGGGTGCGGTCATGGTGGCGTCCGCAACGGCGCTAGCGGCTACTTGCTGGCACCCAACAGCGATACTTCGACGCGCGGGCGAAACCTGCGAAACCAATGCTATTCAGGAGACGTAAGCCCAAGCTGCGTCGCGTCAGCCCCGCCGAGCACTTTCTCCGCGAAAACCCCCGAGGACTTCCTGGATGAAGGGCTAGGCCGCCTTCTCGGCGGAGTCGTTCTTGGCGCCCAAGAACTTCAACAGCTCCGCGTTGACTTCTTGTGCATGGGTCCAAGGGATGCAGTGTGGACCAGCCTCGATGACCACGAGGCGTGCGCCCGAAATGAGTTTCGCCGTGCGTGGTCCGCTCGTTGAAATCGGCAGAATGCGATCGGCGTCGCCGTGCAGGACGAGTGTCGGCACATCGATTCGGGCAATATCAGTGCGAAAGTCCTCATGCCAGGCCGAAACACAGGCTAGGCTCGCAGTCGCCGAGCTGCTGGCGGCAATATTCCAGCTCGCCTGAACGGCTTGTTCGCTGATGCGCTTTCCGAGTAACACGTCGGTATTGTAGAAATTCTGGAAAAATCCCGTGAAGAAGGCGTAGCGGTCGGCCATGACGGCCACCGTTTGCGTAGCGAAGTACCCCGGTCAGCGGGTCAAGAATGCAATAGAACACCGTCACGAACAGATCCAGCGGATTTTGCGAACACAATACCTCGTTGGTGTGCGCGAGGCACGCGCCGGGATTGGGTGCGGAGTTCTTCATGGCGGTGGCGCGCACCAACCTGCGCCAGCTCGCGGCCGATCACAGCACGCCCTTGCCCGACACGTCGGCCATCACCAGTCCAATCTGGCCGCCAGGCAGCTCTATGAAGTCATAGAAATCCCCGCCCATGGTAGTCGCCGGGATCATTCGCGCGCCGCCCTCGCAGCCCGGTCGCGCAGAGAAGGTCGCCGGGAGGATCGCGATCTGCAGGGCGCGCGCGACCCCGAGCTCGGCTTTGATTTGCGCCTGCGCCTGCTCCAGCAAGGCGTTCTTCTCGGAGAGTTCGCGGGTGCGCTCGGTAACGGTGGACTCAAGGACATGTCGCTGCAGCTTCAGTACGCGCAGCAGTCTGAGCAGGCGCAACGTCCGCAACCAGCGCGCGTCGTAGCCGGCCAGATAGAAAGGTGCGATCGAGAGGAGATCTATCAGGCCATGGAAGCTGAAGATGAATCGTAGTTTTTGCGGAGCTACCACGATGCGCAGTAGGTACTCCAGCGAAAAGATACCAACGACGACGATCTCCCCTACGTGAAGGGCCTGCATCGACCACGCCGGCAGCCCTGGAACCGCCTCTAGCCCGACGGACGCCACGCTGAGCACGATCAGCGCGAGGATTAGGTTTTCGAATGCGCGGGCGTACGGCCCGTCACGTTCCAGCAGCAGCTCCGCAAAGCCGTGGACAGCGTCGGTCGCGGAGTTGGCCATTCCCAAGGCCGTCATGCGGCCGCCTATGGATGCCGGCTGGGTGGCTCGCGTTCGCGATGGAACGACTGGTTGGTCCATCGGGGTGCTCTCCTTTATGCGCGGTTCGCCTACGCCCGAGAACGCGCCGGACACGAACTGATGATCGCAGGCACAGTGATGAGCGTTGTGCCGCTACTGCTGCTGTTTCTGGTGCTGAAGCGGTGCGAAATCCGCAGCCCCCCACTGGGGAGCATTGTGCGGTAACGCTCACCAACGGGCCAGCAATTCCCGGAACGGCTTCTGCAGCCGCATCCCTTCGTCGCCGAAGTCCCCGCGGGCTTTGCCGTCGACCGTGACCGACTTCGGGCGCTTGCGCGTCGGCCAGCTCACGGCTACCTCGGTCGAGGGGTTGAGGGTAGAAGCGAGCCGTATGCGCAGAATGCTGTCGTCCTGTTGTGCCGACATGGACAGCTCGCCAAAGGCGGTCGGCAGCCGCTCAATCGACAGGCCCTTGCCGGTGACCCAATCCGGAGGCACTCCGGGAAGCAGATGAAGGCGCCCGTCTCCCTCGTGCAGGAGCATGCCGATAACCGCGCGCGCATATTCCGCGCCGACCCAGGTGTGAGGCATATCGCCGAGGTAGAAAACCGAGCGCATCGGTGAGCGCACAACCTCCGCGAATACCTGCCAACCGGGCGGATGGCGGTCGGCCCGCAGTCGATTCAATAGCTCCTCGGCGAGCAGCGGCTCATCGAGGCGCACGAACGTCAGCACGTTGCGAAACTCATACGGCGAGTAGGCATAGCGCGCACCCGGTAGCGCGCGCCTGCGAACCTCATCGAGATAGCGCATGAACGTGGTACGGAGGGCGGCGGCGGGCAGCAATTCCTGCTCGCCGAAGGTATCCATGGCAATGGAGACGCTGGTCGGGTCGGGGTCGCCAAAGTCCGCGGAGGCCGGCACGTAGTCGATGTGCTTCCAGTCCATGGTGGCGCGAATGGAGGCCGCCATGGAGTCGCGCAGGGCAGTTCCCTGGTCGGCAGCCCAGGTCGCCATATCGTTCATCCGCCACTGGCGCGCCAGCCAGGCGCCGTCGTGCCAGCCCCGCAGCGCCCAGTAATCGTCCCAGTAACTGTGGGTGGGCGAGGGGTAGCCCTCGTGGCTGATCGAGGGGGCGAGGATGCCCCGGAAACGCTGCGGCGCCTCGCTCGTCGCTTGGTAGCCGGCGGCCAGCGTGCGTTCACGCTGCGTTTGCAGGAACTTGAGCGCTGCGCGCACGCTGGGCAGATACTCGCGCACGGTGGCGGCACCGCCGTTAAGGCGTGCCACGTCAGCTACGAGCGTGACGAACTCTCCCTGACTGTCGTACTCCAGTTCCGAACCGACGCCGCGATTTACGCTGCCGTCGTCGTTGAGGATGGGGGAGATCATGCCGCTGTCGCGCACGCCATGATCCGCATACCAGCGCAGATACTCCCGCGCCGGACCCGGAATCCCCATCCGCAGCAAGATGGCGGCCGTTGCCGAGCCGTCGCGGATGAATGAGCGGTTATAGTTGCGGGGACCAGCCTCCAGGGCCGGACCCTTGGCGTTCACCAGCATGTAGGCGACCTGCGCTCGGAGGGTCTCGATCAGGGACTCGTCGGGCAGCCCGATGTCGACGCGGCCCAGACGCGCGCGCCACTGCTGTTCAGTGAGGGTCGCCAATCTGTCAAAGTCCGATGGCGAGGGGTTAGCCGGCACCTTCTGCTCGGAGTGTTGCGGGCGGCTTGTGCCCTTACGGAGGTTCGCCGGGACTTCTCCGAGCGGGAACAGCAGCACCACATCGGTCTGCTCGCGCGGCTCGAGTTGCACCGTATAGAGCATTGCAGCGGCCCCGAGGCCGATCGGATCCTTGGTGAAAGACTCGGTCGGCACGCCCCCTTCTGTGACATAGCGCGTGATCTCCGTCTGGCCGGTGGAGCCGAACGGTGCCACGCCCTGGGCAGAAGGCGCGGTCAGCGAGGTGAGGAGCGTGCGGCCATTGACCACGAGCTGCGTGTTCTCACCGGTTCCCTCGAACCCCACGGTGCGAATCTCGGATATGCCGCCGTGCTGCCAGGGCGGATTGACCTGCACGGGCCGCACCAGCAATGCGAGCTGTCCGTCGACAGTACGTGGCCCACTGTTCTCGAGACGATACCGCACCAAGGTGGCGGGGCCCGCAGCCGTGATAATAGCGATGGCTTCAGTGCGCAGCAGCAGGCCGGGTTGCGGGGACCAGACCACTGTCGGCATGGGTATCCAACCGTCGCGCAAGCTCTGCGTGCGATTGGCGTTGAACGCGGCAACGGTCCGGCCAGAGGCGTCTCGCCACAGAGGCTGTGTCAAGGGAGCATCCTTGAAGGGTTCCAGATCGCCGTATTCGTCGAAGAGGCTCTTTTGTTCGCCGGCCGGGACGCTGACCGCCGTCCAGTACACCTGCTGTTCCTGGAGGGAGGAGGGGAACAGTGCTGAGTGCTCCCGCCCGGCAAAGATTTTGTAGTGCTTCAGCGCGGTCATGACTTGCGTGCGACTCAACAGCCGCAGGCGTCGGATCGCCGGGGTCTCGCTGCCAGATGCATACACCGTAAGACGCAGCTCGCTCAGCGCTCGCGCACTGCTTGCAGCCAGGTAGGAAGTATCCCCGAGCGGGCTCGCATCTTCGCCGAGCAGATGCCACTCGCCCGCAGGGTCACGACCTTCAAGCCGTGCGCCGCTCCGTGCGGAGTTCCAAAACACCTCCAGTCCGCTCACCGCGAGCGGACGCGGAAGATACACATGCAGCTGACGCGTGCCAATTTCGGGTTGGGGTTCCACGAGATCGCTGTGGACAGTGGCGCTCCACAGGCCTGCCGAGTCGAGTCCCTCCTGGAGGCCCGTGATGCGCGGTGATTGGCTGGCGAGAAGTGGCTCAAATTCGAATAGCGATACGCCGGTGTTCGCGCCATTCGGGGGACTGGCGAGACGCAGGTACCGCGCACGTACGGATGGGAAGAATGCGTAATCCACCCCTCCGAGCGAGTCTGAGGTCTGAAATGCAGTCTGCCAGTGTTGCCCGTCGACGGAATGTTCGATTTTATATTCAGGCGCATACGCCTCGCCCCACTGAAGGATGACGCCGCCTATTAGTGCCGCGCGACCCATGTCGACCTGCAGCCACTGCCCGCTCGCAAAGTTGCCGTCCCACTTGGTCGACGGGTCGCCGTCGATCGCCATCGCGGGGGTCACGCCGCGTGCCGGGGCGGAAGAGGCCGTTGCGCGCCATTCGGCGCGAGGCGGGAGCTGTTCGTCGGCACCTGAGGCCAGGGATGCGGCGAGCAAACTCAAGAGCGCCGCTAGCATGCTCGAACACTTGGCGGTGTGCCTACGCACCTGCTCCTCAGCGGTGATTAATCGATGCGAACGCCCGCGCGCCTTGGGTGGATTCGGGCGTGCCATTTAGGGGCAGAGCGAACCGTGGGAGAAGGAGCGAGAGTTTCGAGCCCGATGGCTCGATGCGAGGCACGAGTCCGCGGCGCTCTGGGTCATCGATGACCCGCGCTTGGTACCTGGCCGCAGACTTTGACTCGGGCCTTTGTTGGCCGCGTAAGTGCAGCCATCATGGACACCCGATGGAAACTTTAGTCCGCATCCGGCTGAATGGTAGTGCAACGAAGCGCAATAGCAAGTATGCAGCCCGTGACGAGTTTGTGGATTTAGCTGCGAAGTCGCTTAATCCTGACGAATGAGATGGAAGGCTCGGGTTCTAAGCCAGCGCAATCATCGCCAGAGAAATAAAGAAGCGCGTCGGAGCGGCGACGCAGCTACTGCTCAAAGATCGATGCCGCTCGATCAGACCGGCGATGGGTCTCGCGCTAGTGAGTCACTTGCTCACGCCGGCACTGGGACTCGGCGCGGACGCGCCGCCGGATGCGACGCGGCCATCGCGGGTAGTCTCCACAGCCCACTCGGAGCGCATGTGCAGCTCGACCGGCTGTCCCATTAAGGCATTCAGCGAATCGTTGATCCGGCCAACTTCCGCACCCGTGAACGGATGGGGCGTTTTGACGACCACGAACACGGCCGTCGGGCCGAAGCGACTTCGAATGGTGACATCGACCAGGCTCGATCCGGGAAATTGCCGCAGTTCGCTTTGGACGAGTTGCCCTGCGTTGAAGCGTAACTGTGCTTCCCCGTAGGTGGCCTGGTAGACATTGAACAGATGAAATCCGAGGAGCAGCAGCAAGGCAAGGCATACGAGCCTTGATATTGCGACACTGCCCCTGCCGGCGGATGAGGGCCCCATGATGGTGGAGCGGTGTCCCATGATCGTGAAGACGACCGTGCCCGAGAAGGTGATCGCGACGAGGTTCGCAAGAAACAGGAGAAATGCGCCTGCTGCAAGCGCAGGCAGGCCGCGCGCAAGGAGGATCCCGCAGGTCGTCAACGGCGGGACCAGTGCGGTTGCGATTGCGACTCCCACCGCCGTCGAAATCAGACCCGGCGTGGCACTAGCGTAGGCCGCGGCTGCCCCGCCGACCAGCCCTATCAGTAGGTCGAGAATGTTCGGTGCTGTCCGTGCCATGATTTCATGGCCTAAAGGTGAGGTGCGATCAATGGTCCCAAGGCCGATGCCAAGTGCCAGAACCAACGCCGCGCCAACGAGCTCAGCGGTCAGCGAAAGGCGCAGGAGCTTCAGGTCGGCTTCCGCCAACGCCATAGCGATGCCCTTAATCGGACCGAGCAACGCCGCGATGAGCATGGCGCCGATGATTACGGCAGGGGAATCCTCGAAGAGCCCGAAGCCCGCAATTAGCGTCGCCGCGGTGTTCATCAGCAGATAGGGCCAGTTGAGTGCTCCCTCGTCCGCAACTGTACGGCGTGTCTGTGCACGCCGGGCCTGAGTCGCGTCGTGATGTCCGCTCTGCTTCATGATGTGACCGTGAATCGACGAGCCCGGGTAGATTGACGGTTTAGCTCCGCATGGTACAGACGCCCACCAAGCGCAATCACATCCTGCGGCGGCGCAGTACCCAGGCACCGAGGGCGAGCGAGGCGTCGAGCAGCGCAAATGTCAGAAGGACATGCGGAAAAACGCCGGCCATCGCGATCGGCACGAGCACGACTGGCACCAGTATCCATCGGTCGAGGACCGAGGCGACGACGACTTGTCGGCTCCCGGAGCGACCACCGAACAGGTACAGCCAACCAATGACCATTACCGTCAGGCCGATCACACGAAATAGTGCTTGCTCGTGGCCAGCGAAAGGGTCATCCCTGAAGATCGTCTGCACCGCGCCGGGCCAAAGAACGAACACAGTTCCCAGCCCAAGGTAGATGAAGCCATTCATTGCAGTGTACTTCGATGCCGTCGTCAGGCTGGCGGGTGTTTCAAGAAGATCGCTCATAAACGACATGTCGGTACCCTCTGCGGTGATTGAACGCCGATTCTCTACTTGTGCGCCTGAGTCAATGCGGGTTCGAACTCGTTATCTTTGTGCCGCCGCTGCCTTAAGCCGGCGGACTTTCTGGAATGCCAGCGTTGCCAAGCTTCAGTCCGACAATGACTGCAATGTAGCCCAGCACCAGACTGAAAACGACATAGACCAACGCGACAACGGCGCTGGTCATCGAGCGTGTCATCAGCTCGGATGAGCCATATGCAAAGCTCGAAAACGTCGACAGTCCACCTGTAATGCCGGTTCCGATCAGCGCGTAACCTGCGCCAGAGGCAACTTTCCGGCTGTGCCGCGCTGCAACGAGGCCGAGCAGGAGTGCCGCCAGGAGATTGGCCACCAAGATATCCAGCGGGAAACCGCGCGACAGACTCGGCACCATCAGCATGGCGAACTCGCGCAGCACGGCGCCCACAGCGCCGCCGACGAACACCAGTATGACGATTTTGCTCACGGGGCCATTCCTCCCTCAGCCTTCGGCGCGGGCAAGTACGGCCCCAAGCTGTCCGGCCAGCAACCCGACCGCGACCGACAGCAAAAGATACGACGCGGCAAGCCAGCCGCGGCCCCTTCCGGTAAGCCTGACGGCATCGAGTTGCATCGTACTAAAGGTGGTATAGCCCCCGAGGACTCCGGTCAGGACGAATGCATTCAGTACCATGCCGTGGCCGTGGCGATCGTGCCAGTCAACCCCGAATAGTACGGAGAGATAGCCAATGAGGAAGGTACCGGAGATGTTGAGCAGGAACGTGCCGAGAGGAAAGTTGCCGTGATAGCGCTGACCAACCAGAAGCCCGAGCCACCAGCGCAACATTGATCCCAAGCCGCCGCCCAGCCCGACCCATAAGACATCCAAGGGCTTCATTTCGATTACACCGAAGGCGGCAAGCGGTCGTTCAGGATCTACGAGCAGCTGGTTTGCGGCAGGGCTGATCGCGCGAGCACACGAGCGCGAAGTGGTACGCGAGCTCAAGCCCGAGGGTCGTCATCTCAAGCGTTGGTGAGCCTTTCCGCGGAACACCCGGTAGACACTGAACGTATAAATGACGATCACCGGCAGGACGATGATCCCGCAGTAGAACAGGAACTGGAGTGAGGCATCCGGTGACGCCGCATCGGCAACCGTGATCGTGTAGGGAATCATGTATGGCCAGAACATGACCCCGAGCGTGAGATAAGCGGCGACAAAGAGCAGTGTCGTCAGTGCCACCGGCATGCCGTCGCGCCGCGCACGCGCGGCAACAACAACGCCAAGCAACGCGGCGACGCCGGCGATCGGGAAGATGAGTCCCCAACTGCGCGCCCGCAGGTTGCTCTGCGCAATGGCGCCTGCGTCGAACGTGACCGATACGGTGAAGGCCAGGATCAGCACCAGGAGGACGGCACCGGCCAGCCACGGTATGCGCGCATAGGCCCAGTCTCTGAGCGCCCCTTCGCCCTTGAAGACGAGCCAGCCCGCGCCGAGCAAGGCGTAACCGAGCACCATGCCTGCGCCGGTGAGAATCGGGAACGGGTGAACCCAGTCGAGCGCATGCCCCGCGAACTGCCCGTCGACGACGGGAACCCCCCGCATCAACGCGCCCACCGCGGCGCCCTGCACGAAGCCGACCAGGGTGGATCCGAGGAAGAACCCCCAGTCCCAAACCGCGAGCATGCCCTTGGCCCGCCCGCGAAACTCGAAGGCGACACCGCGAAAGATGAGGCCGATGAGCAGCAGCAGCACCGGAATGTAAAACGCCCCAAGAAATACGGCGTAGACCACGGGAAATGCCGCGAACAGGCTCGCGCCGATGATCACGAGCCACGTTTGATTACCGTCCCAGAATGGCGCGATGGTGTTGAGCATCTCCTGGCGATGCTCCTCTGCGCGCGTCGTCCCGAACAGGATGCCTACGCCGAGATCAAATCCATCCAGAATGACGTAGATGAGGATCGAAACGGCGATGACGCCGGCCCAGAACACGGTGAGATTGGTCGGGGCCATCGCTCAACTCTTGGGCGCCATCTGGCTGCCCGTGGCGCTGGCAGCGTCATCGGCAAAGGCCAAGGGCCGGTTAGGCGTGGCGCCCGAGATCGGTACGGCTTCACCGGCCGGCCCGTCGTGCAGCAGCTTGTAGATGTAGTAAAAGCCAAACGAAACGAACAAGGCGTACACGGTGACGTAACAGGCCAGTGAGAACAGCACATCGCCCGTGACGAGCGAGGGCGTTACCGCATCCTTGGTGCGCAGAATCCCGTAGACAACCCACGGCTGCCGTCCGACTTCGGCCGTAAACCAACCCGTCAAGATGGCGATGAAGCCGCTCGGGAAGGCGAGCAAAGTGGCCCAGAGAAACCAGCGTGTCGTCTCGAGCCGGCCGCGCAGTCGCAGGAGGTTTCCAAACCAGGAGATGGCCAGCATGATCAGTCCCATCCCGACCATCAGGCGAAAGCCGAAGAACGGGATGACAACCGGCGGCCGGTCCTGCGGTGGAGCGGTTTCCAGACCGATCTCGCGTGCGGTCCAGTTGCCCGAGGCGATCATGCTGCCGAGCTTCGGGACGCTGATCGCGTAGAGGTTGCGCTCGTTCTTCGAATCAGGAATCGCGATCAGCGTTTCGGAGGCCGGCTGTTCGGTCTTCCAACGCGCTTCGATCGCGGCGAATTTTATCGGCTGATACTTAAGCACGTACTCGCCCGTCAGATGGCCGAAAAATAGCTGGACCGGAATGAGTGCCGCAACGAGGCCCAGTCCCCAATTCAGCATCACCCGCGCCTCGGCGCTATGGACGGCGCGCAGGACGTACCAGGCGCCGGTGGCGGCCACACACATGCCGGTCGTGAGGAACGCCGCGAGCAACATGTGAGGCCAGCGAACGGCCATGATCGGACCGGTCGTGATCACCCACCAGTCCGCGGGGATGATCTTGCCGTCAACAATGGTGTGGCCGAGCGGAACCTGCATCCAGCTGTTATTCACCAGAATCCAGAACGAGGAGAACATCGTCCCCAGCGAGACCATGCAGCAGGCGAAGAAATAGAAGCGCGGCGACACGCGGTTGCGCCCGAGCAGCATGACGCCGAAGAACGTTGACTCGAGCATGAAGGCGGTGAATGCTTCATAGCCCAGCAGCGGCCCCTGGATCGAGCCCGTCTTCTGCGCCAAGACGCTCCAATTGGTGCCGAACTGGAACGCCATCACGACGCCAGTCACCACCCCCATGCCGAACGAAAGTGCAAAGATCTTCAGCCAGAAATCGAAGACGCGCCGGTAGAGCGCGTTGCCGGTAGCCAGCCGCGCACCCTCGATCGTCGCCAGCCATGCCGCCAACCCCAGCGTGAACGCCGGAAAGATGATGTGAAAACTGATGACGAACGCAAACTGAATGCGCGACAGGATGACGGGGTCGAGTTGCATTGATCGCGCCGGCTAGATTCGCGTGCCCGCGAGGGTCACACCGTCATTGGCCCGGGGAGGCGCTGTCCAGCCCCAGGACAATCACCTTGGCGCTGGCGGGCTTCGTCGGCCACGCGACCATCGTAAAACCATCCGCGACGGCAATCTTTTGGGCGCCGTTTACGGTGTAGGTGATGATACCTCCGCCGATACCGCCGCCGCCGTCGAGCACCTGTCCCCAGAGTTTCTGCCCGTTGGAGGAGTCGAGCGCATAGAAGTTGCCGCCCAGATCACCGAAGAACACGACGCCTCCGGCAGTCGGGGTGATCGCGCCGACGATGGGGTAGTTGGACTTCGCGCGCCACTTCCACACCCCGGTGTCGGCGTCGGTGGCATACACCCATCCCGCCCAATACCCGTCCGTTCTGGATTCTTTTCCGAACATATCCGTCGGGTTCAAATATGCCGCGCCGGTCCAGGGTTGCCCGACCGCCACCGAGCGAAGTTTTGAGTCGTCCTGAATCTTCACCGTGTCGCACCAGTCGACGGTACCGCTGATGATGAGGTTCGTGGTCGGATCGTAGCCCGGAGTGTTCCACTCATCGCCCCCCACCGGGCCTGGACAGAAATGCACGCTCTTGCCGACCGCGAACGTCGGGCCATCATTCTCGATCGTGGTGATCGGCACGCGATACAGCAGCTTGTTGTCGGCGAGATCGTAGCCATACAGGTGCCCGTCTTTCGGTGCGACGGCCATGAGCTGCTTGCCGCCCATCGTCTGAAGCAGAATTGGCGGGTTGGAAACGTCATAGTCGTGCCAGTCTTTTTTCACCAACTGGAAATGATTCTTGTAGTTCCCCGTCTTGGCGTCGAGTACCACGACCGAGTCGACGTAGAGATTGTCGCCCTCGCGAGCTCCTGAAGCGAAGTCGGGTCCCGGATTGCCACCCGGGACGTACACCAGGCCATTTTTCGTGTCGAGAGTGTACGAGGTCCAGGCGCCGGCGCCAGTGATGGGTATCCCGGGCGCGTTATTCCACGTCGATCTGTCGAGCGGCGTCGTGCCTACGGGTCCGCGCGGCGGGTCGTCGTCGGTTTTAGGTGTTAGATAGAATTGCCAGACGATTTTTCCGGTCTTTGCATCGAGCGCATACATGTGCCCCTTGCCACCTTTGAAGTCCCCGCCCGCATTGCCAATGTAGACGAGGCCGTCAAAGGCAATCGGTCCGGAAGGCGCCGTCTCGCCATGTTTCGTGTTCCCGATGGTCGTTTCCCACAGTTGCTTGCCGGTCTTGAAATCAAAGGCCAGCACTCGTGCGTCCTGCGTGCCACGAAACAGCATGCCATCCATGTAGGCGGCCCCTCTGTTCGAGGGCAGGAGACTGCCAGCGCCGTGGAAGCGCGTGCGCCACTTCTCGGCGCAAGTAGCGGGGTCAATGGAGAAAATATCGAACTCAGTGGTCCCGATCAAAGCCCCCTCTACCATGATGAGAGAGGACTCAAAGGAGGTGATCTCATGGGTGTCGTATGTGCACAAAACCTTTAGTTGCGCGACGTTCTTGGTCGTGATCTGGTTCAGCGGCGAGTAACGCTGCGATGAGGGTGTCCTGTTGTAGCTCGGCCAGTCCCCAACCGCCGTGTTCGGCCATGCATCGGCTAGAGGCGAAGGCGCGGCCGCTGCGGGGACTTGGTAGGCGGGATTTGCTTCCGTGCTCACGGTGCCGGCCGGTGTCGACAAGGTCTTGAGGTAATTGAGCCCCATACCGCCGTACGTCGTCATGGCTATCGGGAAAGCAACGTACAGAAGTCCGCCTATAACGACGCCCGCCACAACGAGCGCGCCCACGATGACAAGGAGTTTTCGCTTAATTGTCGTCTCCCGGTTTCATCCGCAATGGCTGGTGTTCCACGTTGCCCCGCCAGTCTGTTCAGGGCGTGAAGATGCGGCAATGGGACCTTGGGGCAATAGGCGCCGCACGCGCCTCCAACATGAACCGCAGCGCTGCTCAGAACGTGGGCGACAGGCAGAGCCGTTGGCGAATTTCCAGAATACGCCTAACTCGCAGGAATCCTGCTTCCGGTCTGGCTTCAGGCCCAGCCCTTGATTGATGCACTGCGCGCCCGCAATTCCAGCGCCGCGCTGCAGGGCTAAACGCGGCCGTGACCTGTGTCAGTACCTTCGCGGAGTAGCTCGGCTCAGCGATTCTCCTCGCTCTTCACGCCGTGCCGCACCATACAGCGAAATCCAATGTGGCTCATGCTGGTGTCGAGCATCTGCGGCTGGCGCGCCGCGGGTCGATAGCGCAGGCAGTAGTTGGGCGCACACAGGTGCGAGCCTCCTTTGACCACTTTGCGCGGAATCCGAAACTGCGGTTGTGCAGGATCGTAGCTTTGGTCCGCAGAGATGACGCGCGGATTGACCGGCGTGCAACAGGGCTTAATGACTTCGCCGGCGAGGCGCGGAACATACCAGTCCGAGGTCCACTCCCACACATTCCCCGCCATGTCGTAGAGGTCATAGCCGTTCGGCGGAAAGCTTCCGACCGGAGAGGTTCCTTCATGGCCGTCGACGAGCGTGTTCTGCCACGGAAACTCGCCCTGCCAGCTGTTGGCCATCGCCTTGCCGCCGGGAAAATGCTCATCGCCCCAAGTGAACTTCTTGCCATCGAGTCCGCCGCGCGCGGCAAACTCCCACTCCGCCTCGCTGGGCAGTTCCTTGCGCGCCGCCTTTGCGTACGCCTCGGCGTCCTCGTAGGCAATGTGCACCACCGGGTGATCTTCGAGTCCCTCGAGTGAAGAGGCCGGTCCGCGCGGATGCCGCCAGCTGGTTCCCGGTACCCACGCCCACCAATTGGTGTAATCCCGCAAGTCCACTGCCGCCGGTGTTTTGCGAAAGAGCATCGAGCCGGGTACGAGGTTTTCGGCCGGCGCGCCGGGAAAATCCGCCGCGTTGAGTGGGCGCTCCGCGAGCGTTACGTAGCCGGTCTCCGTGACGAAGCGTGCGAACTGTGCATTGGTCACGACGCAGCGATCCATCCAGAAGCCATCGACGCGCACTTCGTGCACGGGACGTTCCTCGGGATAGAAGTCCTCCGAGCCCATGCGGAATGTGCCGCCCGGAATCCACACCATGCCCGGGTCCGGCGCGCCGGCGACTGACTCTGCGCCCGCTGCAGCATGCGGCGATCCGGATGATTTCCGGCTAGCGCTGCTGTCTACTTCCGGGCTCTTAATACCTGAGGACATAGTTCGCGCCTCAATCAACCGCAGACGCGCCAGAGGCGTCGAAGACGATTTGATCGTACCACCATAGTTGCTGGAAGAACGCCAATGCGCTGCGCGCCCCTTCACCCGGTCGGCACGCGGCCACGATGTCGCCAAGCTTTCGCTGACCATCGATCTGACCAAGAAGGCGATCCTGCGCCGCGTTAATGGGTAGCACGAGGTCGCGATGCTGGTGCGCGGGGTTTAGCAGCACTGCCACACTACCCGGCGGAACACGCTCGCGAATGCACAGCGCCCAGGGCAAACGCAGGGGAACGTAGTCTCGCCATCGCTCACCGCTGAAGTAGATCGCATCTCCGCCGCTGGAGCCGTCGCTGCCGTAGGCAATGACGCGATGTTGAGTCATGGTCCCCCTGAACAGCTCGGCGGCCGCGTGTTGTGCGGGCGGCGGTAGCGTGTTGAGTCGTTCGCCATGGCCGGTGCTGGCCAAGGCCCCGCACTGCGGTAGATAAGGCGCCTGCTCAACCCAGCGGCCGAAAGACAGGCCGCACCGCTCAAGCCACGCATACAACTCCGGGACGGTATAGGCGCGATCGCGGGGGTGAAGCAGAGCGTCGGCGATCGCTTCCGGCTGCTTGAAGTCCGCCCGGCCCAGCAACTCGGCGATGGGGTGGTTCCTGGGTAGCACTTCCAGCAGGGCGCCGAGCGCTCGCAAGTCAGCCGCCGCCGTGCCGATGCGGAGCATGCGGCAATACTCCTGCAGCATATAGATGCCGGCCCGACCGTAGCTCGCATAGACCATCAGGTGCATGGCGCCCTTAGGAGTCAGGACAGCGCGCAGGGCGCGCAGACCGCAATCCGGGTCAGGCAGGTGATGCAGCACTCCCGTGCAGACAATCAGGTCAAAGCAGCGTCCCAACTGCTGGACATGCTCGAGCGGCAGTTGATGCAGTTCGAGGTTCTCAAGCGCGTACTTTTGCTGCAGCTCACGCGTGTGACGCAGGCTCGTCTCGCTGATATCGATGGCGGTCACCCGGGCACTGGGCTCGCGCAGCGCGTAGCGTGCGGCCTGCGACGTACCGCAACCGGCAACCAGAATCTCCTGGTGAGAGCCTGGCCGCTCGCTCGGCCAGATCCGGTGGAACATGGCGCGGCGACGCTCCGGAACGCTGTACAGGGCTCGATGTTCGTCGAGGCTGTGCAGCGGGGGCGGGTAGGGGAGCCGTTCGTAGAAGGCCCGGACTTGCTCCGAGACTGCCGTGCCGGGCTTCCCGTGCTGCGCTGCTGCGTTCACGTCGGTTACTGAGGCGGTGGGCGTCTTCGCCACATCCGTCAATTCATCGAAGACCGTGCCCATACGCCTCCTGGCTTCAGCACTAGACCATACGCAGAAGTACGGCAAAGAAGGCAAACAGTCCGATCAAAGTGACAATAATGAGTACCAGCAGGAGCGGTGACTGCTCGAAGACCGGTTTCATGGTCGTCGCTTCGATCCCGGCTATCGCCTTGAATTGAGGGCTCCAGAGGTAGCGCACCACGCGCCGTTCCTGCCACCCCGAAATGACCAGTGACAGCACGCCTGCCCCGATCAGCGCCAAGCCCAGATAACGGGCGGCTTGCGGCCGGCTCGCCGGAGCCACGCCCTCCATTCCCCCAAGCCGTTGGAAAAACTGAACGATCGTGAAGCCGAAGCCGATCAGTGCCACGCCCGTGCGCAGATAGGCCATAAGTGTGCGTTCGACGGCCAAGCGGGTACGGATCCAGCCGAAATGGCTATCCGATGTGACGTGCACCTCGAAACGCGGGGGCGGTTGCTCGCTCGTGTCTGCCATCCCTCACCGTGTGTGAGCAGCATCTGGCGCTGCAGCGATTCGCCTGCGCCACCGCACGTACGGAGCCGACACAAGCGTCCCGACCAGCAGGTAGAGCAACAGTGCAGGCGCAACGACTTTATCGCCCTCGGCAACCCCGGAGGCAATGACGAGCGCGACCCCTGGGTGCCGCATCGCCGTGGCCAGGGCCAGCACCGCACGGTCCCGAGGGTCCGGGCCGCCGAGCAGGTGACCGGCCGCCAGACCCACCGCCACAAATGCGATGATGGCGAGCAGCGTGCCATCGCCGATCAGCGAGATCATGGCCGGCCACATCTTGAGGAGTATTGGTACGCTGGCGACTACGAGCAGCAGCATGCCCGCCTTGCCTGCCAGCGGACTGGCACTCGCCGCGAAGGTCGGTCTCAGGTAGTTGATGATCAAACCCGCCGCGAAGGGCAGGAGAACCGTCAATGCCACAATGCGCGCAATCTTGAGCGGATCAATGTCCGGGTGACGTGAGAATGCCAGGCCGATCAACACGACCGACGCCGGCGCCAGCACAATGCTCAGCAACGATGAGGCACCCAGCAGGCCGTGGACGTCGTATGCCCGTTTCCCGGCGACCTGTAGTTGTTCCCGAGGAAGGAATGGCGGGACGGGCGACACCGCCAGGGTGAGGAGGGCGATTGCGACTGCGGGCCGCAGTGAGAACAGCCCGACCAGTGTCATCGCGAAGATCGGCATGAGCACGTTCATCGCCAGCAATGATCGCAGCAGCAATGACGGGTTCCTGAAGAGGGAGGTCGCGTCGCGCCAGGTCGCTCGTAGAGCGAAACTGATCACGATCAGCATGATGCTGAGCAGAATCGCGACGCGAATGAGTTGTTGGATGGTCATGGGATAAGGCGCGGCCGCCTGCCAATTACGGCAGGGCACCGCAGCGGCCCTGGAGGTTGATCACGGAGGAGCACGAAATTCCGTCCTAACAAGCCGCGCCCTTCCGGCGGGCGAAGTCCGACCAAAAACCGCCCAGACATGGAATGCATGGAACGTTTCCATGCATGGGCCGCTTGGCCGCAAGTGCGAAAGGCGCGCGTCCGCTGCACGCCCTTCGCTTCGGCCGTCCCGCAAGGTGGCCGCTCAATGGGGCGGCTTCGACACCTTCGCCATCACCTCGTCCAGGTTGAAGGAGGCCGGTTTCTGCCGCGGCGGGAAGTCCACGAATCCCTTGATCTGCCCCGCCACCAAGGCCTGCACGGCATACAGCTGCGGGACGTGATCGACCATCCAGTCCCAGTAGGTGTTTGAGTTGTAGTCGGCCCGCTCGAACGGATCGCGGCGCAGGTTGAATATGTGCGGCACCCGAAGCTTGACGAGCGGATTCGCCCATACGTTCATCTGGAACCCGGTCTGCATTGCGAACACCAGTTTCCAGTCGCCGTGCCGAACCGCCATGAGCTCACCATCGTCGCTAAAGTAGAAGATGGCGGGTCGCGGGCTTTCCTTCACTTCGCCAGTCAGGTACGGCACCATGTTGTAGCCGTCAAGATGCACCTTGAAGGTCTTGTTCCCGACCGTGTAGCCCTGAAGGAGCTTTTCCTTGACGTCCGGATCACCGGCGGCGGCCAGCAGGGTCGGCAACATGTCGATGTGGGAAAAGAGGCCGTTCAGCACCGAGCCGGGCTTGATCTTGCCCGGCCAGCGGATGAAGCTCGGTACGCGCCAGCCGCCCTCCCAGTTAGTGTCCTTCTGGCTGCGGAACGGGGTGTTGGCACCGTCCGGCCAGGTGTCGTTCTCCGGGCCGTTGTCGGTGGAATACATGACGATGGTGTTATCCGCGATGCCCAGTTCGTCGAGCTTGTCGAGCATCTGGCCGATCTGCTCGTCGTGGACGACCATTCGGTCGCTGTAGGGATCCTGTCCGCTCTTGCCGAGGTTCTTAGCGGCAACGTGGGTGCGGAAGTGCATCGCCGTCGAGTTGTACCAGAGGAAGAATGGCTTGTCGGCCTTGGCCTGCTTCTCCATCCAGGCGAGCGCGCCGGCCGTGATCTCCTCGTCGATGGTTTCCATGCGCTTCTTGGTCAGCGGCCCGGTATCCTTGATCTCCTGCCCGCCTTTGCCGTCCGCCCAGCAGTGCAGCACGCCGCGCGGCCCGAAGGCTTTCTTGAAGGCCGGATCCTTGGGGTAGTCGGGCAGTTCCGGCTCCTCCTCGGCATTCAAGTGATAGAGATTGCCGAAGAATTCATCGAACCCGTGCATGGTCGGCAGGAATTCATCGCGGTCGCCCAAGTGGTTCTTGCCGAACTGGCCAGTGGCATAGCCAAGTGGCTTGAGCAATTCGGCGATGGTCGGATCTTCCTTCTGCAGTCCCACCGTGGCCCCGGGCATGCCGACTTTCGTCAGTCCCGTGCGGATCGGATTCTGGCCACAGATGAAGCTCGCGCGGCCGGCCGTGCAGCTCTGCTGCGCGTAGTAGTCGGTGAAGCAAACGCCTTCGTTGGCGACGCGGTCGATATTGGGCGTCCGGTAGCCCATTTGCCCGCGACTGTTGAAACTGATGTTCCACCAGCCAATGTCATCACCCCAGAGGACCAGGATATTGGGTTTCTTTGCAGCCATGATTCCTAACCTTCCTTATAGATTACTTTGACTCTTGCCAAGCCGAGCGGGGTGACCTCGGACGTGCGCGGTGCGACGCGGGGCAGGCCAGCGTGGCCTGCAGTGCGCTGCAGCGACCTCGATCTTGTCCTCGAACTTCTGTGGCGGTGGCGAAATCTGCGTTCCATCAATCGCGGAGTATGCGTTTGTAGCATCGCAAAGACGGCTAGGACTATTGGACCTTGGGCCGACTACCGCTTCGCGGGTTTATGGTCGAGGGGAGAATGCGCGAAGTGAAAACTGGTGAATAATCCGAGCGTTGGCAAGCGGGGTCCGATTCGCAACCGTATAGCTTCACCGTGGCCTTGGGATCTGTCAGGGAAGCCGCGGGCTCCGAAAGCCCATGGCCGAGCGTGCGCCCGGACCAATGAGTAGAGGAGCAGCCTCACTTGAACCAGTAGCGGCTGAGGCGAAAATGCGTATGAGCGTCCTCCCGCTGATCAGGTCGTGCGGCTCGGCCAGCTGGGCAGCGCGGCCGCCGAGACGCAGCGCGGTCGGGTCCGCATCGAAAGGGATCAGCAGCGAGCGCAGATAAGGGGTAAGCCGCGCCGTGCGCAGTTGCGACAACAAGCTAGTCGTCGCTAGCGACACTCGCAGACTGAACTCCTGACACACTCCGTGCTGCCTCCGGGGAACTCCTGGCCGATAGTGCAGAATGCTTGCCGATCACCGCAGCTCACCGAACAGCCCAAGCAGGTCCCCTGGGGGGACGAATCCGTCACGTGACAGGAATGACTCGCGGCAGATGCTGCGGCCGCTGGGGTCCCGGTGGCGTTGGTGGGAGTTTTTTTGCGTCCGTGCAGCGCAGCCTGCAATCGTCGCGATGGAACCGATGAGCAAGCTCGCCGCGAGAATTCCGCCGAGTTTCTGAGTTCTCATACGACCCCCTGAATATTCAAGGGCCGCGCGTATCTCAAATATCGCGCGGTCGTAAAGCGCATCAAACTACGCTGAACCGTGAGCAACCGTTACGCACGACCCTGATGCAAAGTAGCGAGCAACCGAACGTCAGAGTTGACAACTATTTCAGCCGTTGCTCGCGGCGTCTGCGGCACCTGTTCGAGCGCTGCCGGGACCGGGGTCATGACTCGGGCTTCGCGACTAGGGCTAAAGTCCAATGGCCGCCGTAGCTCGATCAAGGAAGACTAAGGTTGGCCGTCCAGGTCCCTGACCCGCGACGTCCTCTCCCTTCGACCGAACTAGGAGAAACATCTGATGACCAAATCTCCGATTCTGTACGCGGCAGTCACGGCGTTGCTGCTGGCGGGATGCGTGTCGCAACAGAAATACGATGCGTCGCAACAGAAGAATTCTGAGCTGCAAACCGAGTACGACCAGCTCAACCAGGCAATGAGCGCCGAGGTTGGGGCCAAGAACGTCCAGATTTCCCGGCTGCAGAATGCCATCAAGGTGTCGGTCAACAGCGAACTGCTGTTTCCGTCGGGCGGCTGGGAGATGCCGGCCCAGGCGAAGGAGACCATCGCCAAGATGGCGGCGATCCTGGCGCCGCACCAGACGACGAAGATCAACGTGAATGGCTACACGGACACTACGCCGATCGGCCCGGGGCTGATGAAGGAGGGTGTCACGTCCAATCTCATTCTCTCGCAGAAGCGCGCCGACAGCGTATCGCAGTACATGATCGCGCAGGGCGTCAACCCGGCGCTCATTACGTCCCGCGGCTTCGGCGATGCGGATCCGGTCGCCTCCAACGATACGCCGGCCGGCCGGGCGCAGAATCGCCGGGTGGAGCTCACGCTGGCGACTTCTGGTCAGTAAGCACGAGCGAGACGAGAACACGATTCCTCCCGTACACTTGCACTCAATAAGGAGCGTGCTGCGCGACGTATCGGCGCCTAGGTCGAATTACTTGTCGCTATCGACCGCCGTAAGTTGGCTTACAGCCTCTGAGGAAGAAGTCATGATCAACCGTTTCTTGTGGCTCGGCATTGTGGGCGCGTTCGTGCTCACAATGAGCGCTTGTGCGGCGACTGGCTCACAATCGACTGCCCAACCGGGCGCCATGGAGATTCGCCAAGGAGTGATTGAGCAGATCACGCCCGCGACGCTATCTGACAACCAGCATGCCGGGGTCGGTGCAGTGGTCGGTGGCTTGGCCGGCCTCGGTATTGGGAGCCTGATCGGCGGGGGCAGCGGCCGCGACGTGGCGATGGTGGCAGGCGCGCTCGGCGGAGCGCTGGCGGGCAACGAAGTCCAGAAGAAGTACGACGCGCCAATTCCGGCGCAGCAGATCATTGTCCGGGTGAACTCCGGAGTGCTCGTAGCGGTGACGCAACCGACCGGCCAGCTGTTTGTCGGCCAGAGGGTCTACATCGAGGGCAATGGCGAAGGCGCGCGCGTCGTGCCGCAGTAACGGCCATTGTCAATGTCGCAGAGCCGTCGTTCGCGACAGGCGCCTTCGGGTGGTGAGTTCAACCGGATCGCAACAGCACCTTACCTTTTGAGACGGAGGCTGGGGTGTGAGTCGGCAACAACGCAAGCGCGAAATCTCAGCAGCAGGGCTGGATCCGAGCTACCGCACACCGGGATGACCGGCGATAGTTGAGCCAAAGGGGCCAGCGTCTGCTCAGCGGCACGGCGCACGCTCGTGCCGTGCGTCTGCTTAGGTATCGGCGCGCATCCGATCCGTGCTTGCCGTCGCGCCCTTCGAACGCAGAAGATTCGCCCGCAAGGACTCGTAGATTGGCGCGTTACCGAGCATGAACGGGACCAGCATCGCGGCAAAGCAGGCACCCAGCATCGGCAGCAGCATCGTGACGCTGGCCGTCATCTCCATGACCAGCACGATGCCGGTCAGCGGCGCACGGACGACGCCGGTGAACAACGCCGCCATGCCGACCACCGCGAACCCTTCCGGCTGAATGTGAAGCTGGGGCAGTGCGAACTGACACAGGGCTCCATACAGGAGCCCGAGCTGTGCGCCGAGGACGAGCAGTGGCGCGAACAGACCGCCTGGCGTACGCGCTGCGTACGAGACCGTACTCAGCAGAAACCGCACCAGAAAAACCACCGCCACGAGGCCCAGGGCATCAGAACCGGTGAGCGTACGCTGCGTAATCGCGTCACCCCCGCCGACTAGGTCGGGCGCGAACCAGGCCAGGATCCCGACGGCGGCGCCGATCGCCGCGGCGCGCAATGCGACCGGCCAGCGCTTGAGCCGCTCTGCCGCCGAGATGGTTGCGAGCAGGGCGCGGTTGTAGAGGATCGCAACGAGCCCCAGGACAGCTCCGAGAAGGAAGTAAAGAGGCCGCGTCTCACTGCTGGCATAGGCCAGAGCGTTGACATGGAAATCGGGCGAGTCAACGAGCAGCACGCGCGCCACCGCGATAGCCGTGGCCGAGGCTCCGAGTGCTGCGATCGCTATGCGATGCTCGAATCGCCCGACCAGTTCCTCCAGCACAAAGATGGCGCCGGCGATCGGCGCATTGAAGGCGGTGGCGAGGCCCGCGCCGGCTCCGGCGGCGAGCAGCACCCGGCAATCGGGCCAGTTGCGCCTGAACACCTCCCCGATGAAGCTGCCGAAGCTGGCACCCATCTGCACGGTGGGTCCCTCGCGCCCCAGTGCCAGGCCCGCGCCGATGGCCAGCCAGCCGCCGAAGAACTTCACCGGGATCAGGCGAATCGGCACCTGGGACACCTCGCCGCGCAATACCGCCTCAACGTGCGGGATACCGCTGCCCGCTGCCGCCGGGGAAATCCGGTTAACCAGCCCCGCGGCCAAGGCGGTGGCGGCTGCAATGGCACCCGTGACGAGAAAGAGACCGGCCACGTGTGCGCCGTGCGCCCAGGCAATGAGCGCGTTGCGCATGTGATCCGCCTGTACGAGCGCCATCCGAAAGGCGGCGCCGAGCAATCCCGCGCCGGCGCCCACGATCAACGACAGGACACCGAGCACGAGCACGCTCCCGGGAGCACCCGTGGTCTCAGCCTCAGGGATGGTTGGGGACATGCGCGGGTATTCTCAACCGGCGCCCGCGTCGCAGTCACCCAATTTCCGCGTTTTGACTCCACACATGGCGGGTCTGACTCACCTAGCACGCACATCGCGCGCTGGGCGGCAGCGGCATTGAAGGTCCCATCGGCGCTGGGTTATAAATTGAGCTGTCGCCGCAGGGACGCCTTCAGGTCATTTTTTCCGATGAATCGTAAGTTCCTGCTCCTCGGCGCGTGCGCGCTGCTGGCGGTTCTCATTGGCGTCTGGGTGCTCCGTCCGAGCCCCCGCCCGCAGCCCTTAGAGGCGCCGGTCGCCTCAAGTAAGCCGCCGCCCACACAAGCGCTCTACGTCGGGGCGGAAGCCTGCAAGGGATGCCACGCAACCCAGTACCAGAACTGGCTGGGCTCGCACCATCAGCTTGCCATGCGGGAAGCCACCGCGGCGACGGTCCTGGGCGACTTTCACGATGCGAAGTTCGTGCATGGCAAGGTCACCTCGCGCTTCTACCGCCGGGGCGACAAGTTCTTCGTCAACACTGACGGTGCGGATGGGCGCCAGCAGGACTTTGAAATCCGCTACACCTTCGGGGTCTATCCGCTGCAGCAATATCTGGTGCCCTTTGCCGATGGTCGGTTGCAGGCGCTGTCGATCGCCTGGGATTCCCGTCCGCGCGCGCAGGGCGGCCAGCGCTGGATGCACCTGTACCCGCACGAGAACATCAGCGCGGGCGATGAGCTGCACTGGACCAAGCTGCAGCAGAACTGGAATTACATGTGCGCCGAGTGTCACTCGACGGACCTGAGAAAGAACTACGACGCGGCCACCAACAGCTATCGCACCAGCTGGAAGGACATCAGTGTCGCCTGCGAATCCTGCCACGGGGCAGGCTCCGCGCACCTGCAGTGGGCCACAGCGCAGGCGAAGGGCGCCGGGGCAGTGCATGATGACGGGCTGCTGGCGCACTTTGATGACCGGCAGGGCGTTTCCTGGATCCTCGATCCCGCCACGGGCAATTCGCACCGCTCGCAGCCGCGCGCCAACACGCAGGAACTGGAGGTCTGCGGGCGCTGTCACGCGCGCGCGGCGAAGATCTCCGAAGACTGGAGCCCGGCGCAGCCCCTGGCTGAGACCCACCGCGTCGCGCTGCTCGAAGAAGGCATGTACACCGCAGACGGGCAGATGCAGGACGAGGTGTACAACTACGGCTCGTTCGTGCAGAGCCGTATGTTCGCCGCCGGCGTGACCTGTAGCGACTGCCATGACCCGCACAGTCAGAAGCTGCGGGTGACGGACCAGGAGGTCTGCGGTCGCTGTCACGCGCTCTCCAAGTACGCCGCGGCGAGTCATCATCATCACAAGGAACAGAGCCCCGCGAGCCGCTGCGCCGCCTGCCACATGCCGGTGCGCACCTACATGGTCGTCGATCAGCGCCACGACCACAGTTTCCGCATTCCGCGGCCGGACGAATCGGTGAAGTACGGCACACCCAACGCGTGCAGCGACTGCCACAAGGACAAGCCAGCCGCGTGGGCGGCGAGGGCCGCAGCCGGCTGGTACGGCAGCGGAGATCCGGGTTATCAGCATTTCACCGCGGCGCTCTTCGCTGCACGCCACCAGACGCAGACGGCGGCCAGCGAGCTCCTGAGCCTTGCCGGCGACGGCACCAGCCCGGGCATCGCCCGGGCGACCGCGCTGAGCGAGCTGGGCGGCTACATGGACTCGAACGGCCTCGCAGCCGCGCAGGCCGGGCTGCGCTCGCCGGATAACCTGGTGCGTCTCGCCGCGGTGGAGCTGTTCCTCGAGACCGATGCCGCCACGCGCTGGGAAGCACTCGCGCCGCTGCTGCGCGATCCGGTGCGCGCGGTGCGCATCGCCGCGGCAAGCGAAGCGGCGGACGCGCTGCCGGTGGGCGCCTCGGCGGCTGCGCGTCAGGACCTCGAGGCGGCCCTGAGCGATTACGTCGCGACCCAGAAGCTCAATGCGGATCGCCCCGAGGCACACCTGGCGCTGGGAGATCTCTACGCGCGCCAGCGCAACGCCGAGGGGGCCGAGAGCGAGTACCGACAGGCGATCAAGCTGTGGGCGGGGTTTGTCCCGGCCTACGTCAACCTGGCCGACCTGAGCCGCTCCCGGCAGCACGACGAGGAGGCGGAGCACTGGCTTACGCAGGCGGCGCAGGTCGCACCGAACAATGCGGCAGTGGCGCTGTCGCTCGGCCTATTGCGGGTGCGGCAGCACAAAACCGAGGAGGCTCTGCAACAGCTCGCGCGCGCGACCAAGCTGGCCCCCGACAACGCGCACTACGCCTACGTGTACGCGGTGGGCCTGTACTCGACCGGCAACGCCGCAGCCGGACTCGATCTCCTGCGGCGTACGCACGAGCGCTTCCCGGGAAATCGGGAGGTCCTATACGGACTTGCGAGCCTCGCGGCAGAGTCCGGGGACCTGGAGGGTGCGAAGCGCTATGCGGAAAGCTTCGTCACCATGGCTCCGGCGGATCCGCGCGGCGCCGAGTTGCTCGGACAACTGAAGCAGCGAAGTCCTTAAGGACTTTAGCGCCGCAGGGGCATCGGAGCGTCCGCCGCCAGTGGTCGGCTCGGCAACCGGTGATCTCGTTACTGAACGATCGTGCCGAACTGGTAGGCGAGCGAGGTGACGATGCCGTAATCAGTGCTCGTCGCTGTGGGATCGGGGGGCCTGCTGTCGTAGTTGAGGTAGCCGCTGAGCTTTATCGCGAAGCGACTGCTGATCTTGGTGGTCAGATCGAGGTTGGCCGATATCCGGTAGCGCGGGGACTCGGTGATGCTCGGAAACACGACCAGCGAGGAATCCAGGGTCACCTTCGGATAGGCGAACTGAAACACGCGCCAATCGCCGCCGAAGGCGCCTTCCACGCTGCTGCGCCCGCTGCCCGTGCCCGCCGCCCACTCCTGGTCATACACCAGGCCCATGTAGCCGGCGACCTGGGCTATGTTTGTTTCGAGAATGCGGTGACCGATCACCCCTCCAGCCACCACGCGTCCGTCAATGCCGAGGGAGCGGTTGCGTTGCAGGTCGCCGATGTAGCCCCAGAAGTTGCTGCGCGGCCGGGCAAAGAACACGGTACTCGAAATGTCAATCTGACTGGTGCTGGTGCCGGAGGAGTCCTGCGTCGCCGTGGCGCTGGCATCGAGCGTCGCCTCCACGGTAGAGCCTGAGTAGCGCGCGTCGAAGGCGAAATTGGTCTGTCCCACGCCGCTGATCTTGGCGTAGCTGTAGCCCAGGGAAACCGATCCGTACAGGCGCTGCCAGAAATTCGCGTCGTACGGCAGGATCTCGGTGACGTGTTCCATCGGTATCAGGACCTCCCCTTTGGCCGTGTTCACGCGCAGTTCGTTATGTTCGGGATCGCTGCTGATCAGGCCCTCGAAGTGCGCCCCCCCGGCCCGTTCGACGCGGAACATGTATTTACTGGTGATCGACTGGACCGCGCGCCATTCAACCGACACCGAACCGGTATAGCTCGAACTCAGTTGCAGCATGCCGTACTGGGCGGAAATGATGCGTCCGGTGAGGCGATCGCCGTTTTTCAGGACAATTATGTCGGTCTTCTCGCGCTCGGCCACCGCGGCCTGCGCGCTTGCCCAGGGCCCGATGAGCAGCAGCAGGATCGAGCACCAGGCGAGGCGTCCGGGGGTGATCATCCTCCTGCATCGCACGGGCATCGAGTCACGGGGAGGCACTGGCTGCGAAGGAGGCGACGCTGGCATGTCGTTGGGTGCGGCTAAGTTCCAGGCCGGATTGTGCAGCAAAGCGCGCACGGGGTGCAGTGTGCGAGCGTGAATCGATGAGCTCGCTCCATCCGGGCACGTGATGAGAGACTGCAGGAGGCGTTCGGTGATGCACCCAAGGCGACCGGTAATACCGCCGAGGGCACTCGCGGCAACGGCCGGCGTGCTGTTGGTGGCGGCCGCATCGATCAAAGCCTCCGACGATCCTGCGAGGAAGCCGGACTCGCCGGTGGTCCGCTGCGAAACCTGTACCGATAGTGATGTCGCGGGGGCCGACCGACAGGGACTCGCACCGGCGCCGGCCTTAGCGGGCGTCCGCGCGGGCTTCAGCAGCCGTGGGTTTCCGATGACGCTCTTGCCAGCGCTGCAGAATAACGAAGAAGGAGGGCACGAAGAGGACCGCGAGACACGTCGAGGCCAACATGCCGCTGAACACCGCGATGCCGATGGAGGCACGTGCGGCGGCCCCGGCGCCCTTGGCCAGCACCAGCGGCACTACGCCCAGGATGAAGGCGAAGGAAGTCATGACGATCGGCCGGAAGCGCTTGCGCGCCGCCTCGATGGCGGCGTCGTGAATGCTCTGACCGGCGTCGCGCAGCTCACGCGCCACCTCCACGATCAGAATCGCGTTCTTCGCCGACAGGGCGATTAGGAGGACGAGCCCGATCTGCGTGTAGAGATTGTTGGCGATGCCGATCGCCAGCAGTGCACCGGCGGTGCCGAGCAGCGCGAGCGGCACCGCCAGGATCACGGCCGCCGGGGTCACCCAGCTGCCGTACTGCCCGGCGAGCACCAGGTACACCAGCAGCAGCGCCAGACCGAAGATGAGGTACGCGGACCGGCCGGCCAGCCTTTCCTGATACGACATGGCAGTCCACTCGCTGTCGGTGCCCGGCGGCAGCGTGCGCGACACCAGCTGCTCCATGGTCTGCAGCGACTGGCCGGAACTGAACCCGCTCGCGGTCATGCCAATGATGCTGCTGGAGGGGTAGAGGTTGTACATGCTGATGAGCGCCGGTCCCTCGGTGTACTCCACGTCCGCGAGCGTGCCGATCGGCACCATGTCGCCGCTGGAGCTGCGCACGTAGTAGCGGCGCAGGTCCTGGGGCGTGAGACGGAACTCGCTGTCCGCCTGCACGAACACCGGGAACACACGTCCGAACTTCTGGATCTGGTTGGCGTAGGTCGAACCCAGATAACTCTGCAGCGTGTCGAAGATGCTGCCGATGGGGACGTTGAGCGACTGCGCCGTGGAGCGGTTGATCTCGGCGCTGATCTGCGGCACGTCGGCGCGAAAGGTCGTCATGACGCGCTCGAGTCCGCTTTGCGTATTGCCCTCGCTCACCAGCAGATCCGAGATCCGCTGCAGCTTGCGGTAGTCGAACGTGCCGTCGGTGAGCTCGACCTGCATCTGAAAGCCCCCCGACATGCCGATGCCCTGGATGGGCGGGGGCGGCACCACCTGCACGCGCGCGGCTTCCACGTGCGCAAGATCCCGCGCGAGCTTCTGATACAGGGACTTGAGGTCCTGCCCCTTGTGCTTGTAGCGCACGTCCCAGTCGGCCAGCGTGAGATAGATGACGCCGGCGTTGGCGAGCGAGGCGTTGCCATCGAGCGCGGAGATGCCGCCGATGGTGATGGCGTGCTCCACGCCGGGGGTCTTGAGCGCGATGGCGCTGATCTGCTCGAGCACCCGCTGGGTGCGCTCGAGCGAGGCGGCGTCCGGCAACTGGGCGGCGATCAAGAGGTATCCCTGGTCCTCGAGCGGAATGAAGCCCGTCGGCACGCGCGTGAGGGCCAGGGCGGCGGCCACGATCAGCACGGCCGCAATGGCGAAGGTTGTGCCGCTGCGCTCGACCATGCGCGCAATGAGGCGCACATAGGCGCGCTCGATGGGGTTGTACACGGCATCAAAGCCGCGGTAGAACCAGTTCTTGGTCTGCCCCGGCGGGATCGGTCGCAGCCACAGCGCACACTGCGTCGGCTTGAGAGTGGCGGCGTTGATCGCGCTGATGAACGCGGTGGCGGCAATGACGAGGGCGAACTGGCGATACATCTGGCCGGTGATGCCGGGCATGAAGGCGGCCGGCACGAACACCGCCATCAGCACCAGGGTGATGCCGATGATGGGCGCGAACAGCTCGCGCATTGCCTCGATCGAGGCCTGCTTCGGGGCCATGCCGCGTTCGATGTTATGGCTCACCCCCTCGACCACCACGATGGCGTCGTCGACCACGATGCCGATCGCCAGCACCACCGACAGCAGCGTCAGGATGTTGATCGAGAATCCCATGGCCGCCATGGCCGCGAACGCGCCGATGATCGTGACCGGCACCGTAGTGGCCGGCACCAGGGTTGCGCGCCAGTTCTGCAGGAACACGAGGATGACGATCAGCACCAGGATGCCCGCCTCGATCAGGGTCCGGTAGACCTCGTGGATCGAGGCGGAGACGAACTTGGTGGTATCGAAGGGGATGCTGTAGGTGATGCCGTGGGGAAAGTCCTTCGACAAGGTGGCGAGCTTGGCGCGCACGCCGGTGGCGACGTCGAGGGCGTTGGCCTCCGGGAGCTGGAAGATCGCGATGCCGGCGGCCTGCTTGCCGTCCATGGTGAAGAACTGGCTGTAAGTCTGGGCGCCGAGCTCGACCCGTGCGACATCCTTCAGGCGCGTGATGGCGCGGCTGCCCTGGGCGGCCGCATCGGTCTTGACGATGATGTTCTCAAATTCCGCCACGTCGTTGAGCGCGCCCGCGACGTTCACGGTCAGCTGGAAATCCTGGCCGCTGGCCGCCGGCGGCGTGCCGGTCTGCCCGGCGGCGACGTCCTGGTTCTGCTGGCGGATCGCGTTGATGACGTCGTTGGGCGTGAGCGAGCGTGCCAGCAGCTTCTGCGGATCAAGCCACACCCGCATGCTGTACTGGCCGATGCCGAACACCGTGACATCGCCCACCCCCGGCAGACGCGCGAGCACGTCGCGCATACGGATCGAGGCGTAGTTGTTGAGGAACAGGCTGTCATAGTGCGCATCGGTACTGGTGAGCGTCACGATCTCGAGGATGGCCGTGGACTTCTTGCGGGTGACCACGCCATTGGTCTGCACCGCCGCGGGGAGCGAGGCGATCGCCGCGGCTACCCGGTTCTGCACCAGCACCTGGGCAAAATCCAGATCCGTGCCGACCTTGAAGGTCACGATGAGCGTGTAGTTGCCGTCGTTGGTGCTCGTCGACTGCATGTAGAGCATGTCTTCGACGCCGTTGACCTGCTGCTCGATCGGCAGCGCCACGGTATTGATCAGGGTCTTGGCGTTCGCGCCGGGGTAGCGGGTGCTGACCTGCACCGTGGGCGGGGTGATGGGCGGATACTGCGCCACCGGCAGGGCGAAGATCGCCACCGCGCCGAGCACCATCGTCAGGATCGCGATGACGTTGGCGAGGACTGGCCGCTCGATGAAAAACTTGGCCAGCATGCGGGGTCTGGCTAGGGACGGGCGCTGGGGGCCGCAGCCGCGGTCAGCGTCTGCGTGGTGGGCGTGACGAGGTTCCCTGGCACCGCATTCTGCAGCCCGTCGATGACCACATCAGTCGCGCCGTCGAGGCCGGAGCGGATGACGCGCATGCCATCCTGCACGGTGCCGATTTCCACCCGCTGCTGCAGGACCTTGTGATCGGGCCCCACGATGAGGACATAGCTGCCGGCCTGGTCGCTCGCCACCACGCGGTCGGGGACCATGAGCTCCTCCCTGGGGTCCGCGGTCGGCACCCGCAGCCGCGCGAACATGCCGGGCAGGAGAATGCGCTCGGGATTGGGGAACACGGCGCGCGCCTGCAGTGTGCCGCTGCCGGTGTCGAGTCCCGTGCTCGCGAAGTCGAGCGTCCCCTCGTGCGGGTAACCCGGCTCCGTCTGCAGCCCGACGTATACCGGGACCTTGGGGGCGGCGCCGGTGATGTTCACCCCGCGCTTCAAGGCGCTGGCGCGGATGTGCTGCACGTCGCGTTCATTGACGCTGAAATAGATGTACACCGGGTTCACCTGCTCGATCGTCGCGAGCTTGGTGGTGCTGCCCATGGCGCCGACCAGGTTCCCCGGGTCGACCAGGTGACGACCGATGCGTCCGTCAAACGGCGCCACGATGCGCGTATAGGCCAGGTTGATCTTCGCCAGCGTCACGGCGGCGGCGGCCTGGTCACGCTGCGATTGCCATTTGTCGACATTGGCCTGCGAGGTGGCGTTTTGCTTGATCATGCGCAGCTGCCGGTCGTACTCGGACTGCGCGCCCACAAGCTGCGCCTGGTAAGAGGCGAGTTTGGCCTGGTAGGGCTCGGGCTCGATGACGAACAGCAGCTGCCCGGCCTTCACCAGCGTGCCATCGGTGAAGTTGACACTGCGCAGGTACCCCTCGACGCGCGCCACCAGATCCACGGTCTGCGCGGCGGCGACGCTGCCGGTGGCGAGTAGGTATTCGGTCACCGGGCCACGCAGCGGCTTACTCACCGTCACCGGTGGCGGCGGCGGCGGGTGGTACTCGTTGCGGTTGCCGCAGGCGCCGAGCAACGCCAGCCCCGCGGCACACAGGCCGGTGCCGGCAACGCGCGCAGCTCTCCTAGGGGTCATGGCTGTCACCGGGGGTTCCTTCGGAATCTTCCTCCACCTCCGGCAGACGGGCGCCACTGTCGGGCAGCCCTCCCCAGTAAGTGCGGTCCTTCATTTCTTTGCGCGTCGCCGCAGGCAGCAGGTCCTGGCCTTCGCGCAGCTGCCAGCCGCCGCCGAGCGCGCGATACACGCTGACCAGAGCCAGCGGGACGCCGCCCTGGGCGCTAGCGAGCGCGTCCTCGATCTGTAGCTCTAGCTGCTCGGCCGAGAGGACGGTGGTGTAATCCGAGGCCCCTTCCTTGTAGCGCACGATCGCCAGTTCCGTGGTGCGGCGCGCTGAGTGGGCCGCCTCGCCGAGTGTCGTGAGCGTTTGCTGCGCGGCCAGGAAGGCCGCGCGCGCATCTTCGACTTCCTGCTGCGCCTGCAGGACGGTGTTCTGGTAGCTCAGCACCGCCTGTTCGAACACGGCATCCTGCACGCGAATCGAGTTCACGATGCGTCCGTAGTTGAAGATCGGCAATACGAACGAGGCGCCGGCGGCGGTGGCCCGGTTGTCCCAGCTGAACAGGCTGTTGTTGCCGGCCGAGGTGCTCAGGTACCCGAAGCTGCCCGACAGCGAGAACGAGGGGTACAGATTGGACTTGGCCACGCCGATGCCGGCTGACTGCGCCGCGGCGGTCAGTTCGGCCTGGCGCACGTCGGGGCGGCGGCGCAGCAGGTCCTTGGGCATACCGGTGGCGACCTCACCCGGAGCGGTGGGGATCGCGGTCCCGGTGCCGAGCCGCTCGTCGACCCGGTCCGGCGTCAACCCGAGCAGCACCGCGAGGGAATCCTTGGTGGCGCGCAGCGAGTTCTCGAGGCTCGGGATCTGCGCCTGGGTCTGCGCGAGCTGCGTGAGGGCCTGTTCGACGTCCAGTTCGCTGGTCTCGCCGTTCTCGAACTGCGAGCGCGCGATGCGCAGGCTCTCCGTTTGCGTCTGCACGTTGTCCTGCGCCACCTGGATCCGCTGCTGCAGGGTACGGATGTTCAGATAGTCGCTGGCGACGCCTGCCGTAAGGCTCACCAGCGCGTTGTCGTAGGCGGCGAGTGAAGCCAGCATGGCGGCACGATCGGACTCGATGCCGCGCCGGTACTTGCCCCAGAAGTCGAGCTCCCAGGTGGCAGCTACGCCGATCTGGCTGCTGCGCAGGCTCGGATCCGCGGCGGTCGTGAGCAGGCTGTCGCGGCTCAGACGCTGGTGCTGCACCTCAGCGCTGAGCGCCTGCTGCTGCGGGAACAGTTGCCCGATCGCGACCTGCAGTTGTGCCTGGGCCTGCAGCACCCGGGCGCCGGCGACCTGCAACGACAGGTTGTTGTGATAAGCCGTGTCGATCAGCGCATCGAGCGTCGGATCGGCGAAGACCTGCCACCAGTTGGCGGTGGTGGTGTTGGCAGGCGGGGGTGCCGACGGCTCCTCGATCCACTGAGGCTCGACACTCGAGGCGGGGCGCTTGAAATCGGGTCCGACCTCGCAGGCGATTGGGGCCAGCGTGGCCGCCATCATCAGCGTCATCCGCAGGATGCGATTTGCGGTCCGAAGGACGCTCATGATGTTCGCGCCTGCCGACGCTCCATCCTTAGTAAAGTGATGGCCGGACTACTTACGAACGCATGCCCGTTCGTGCAGCTCTTGCCCCTCTAGCGGGCGCCACTCTAAGTCAGCGTTAAGCTTCGGATCAAATGGGGATGCCCTCAGGGCCCCGCCTGCGGCACGGGCGGCGCCGCGGAGGGGCCTTAACGGGCAAGGACCGGGCACGCCCCATCTGGACGCGCAAGGTCTTCAGTCGACGCGCAGCACCACGCGAAAACGCGCCTTACCGCTCATCATGCGCTCGTAAGCGGCCTGGGCCTGCTCGAGCGGGAAGATCTCATTCATCGACACGACACCGCTGTGGCGGCTGAACTGCAGCGTGTCTTCCGAGTCGACGCTCGTGCCGGAGTACCAGCCCCTGACCGCGGCACGCTTGCGCAACAGCTCGAGCGAATCGACCGGGAAGGTCCCGACCCCACCGATCACGAGCAACGTGCCGTTCGGCCCAAGACCCCCGACGATGGCCTGCATCGCGGCCGCATCGGTGACGGTTGCGAGTATGGCGCGTGCGCCACCGAGTGCGCGCAGCGCCGCCGCCGCATCCCCACGCGCGCTGTCGATGTACTCGTGCGCGCCGAGTGAGCGCGCGAGCGATTCCTTGTCGGCGCCGCGACTCACGGCCGCGACGCGAAATCCCAGGCGGGCCGCGAACTGAATTCCCAGATGCCCCAGGCCCCCGACGCCGTGCACCGCGACCAAATCGCCGGCGCACGCGCCGCTGTGGCGCAGTGCGTTGAATGTGGTGATGCCGGCGCACAAGAGCGGTGCTGATGCGACCGCGTCGAGATCGGAGGGCACGCGCGCCAGCGCGCTCACGTGCGCCAGCATATGGGTTGCGTAGCCACCGTCGCGGCTGACCCCGGTCGCTCCCTGGATGTTGAGGCACGCGAAGCCGTTTCCGTGCCGGCAAGGTTCGCAGTAACCACAGGCGCCCGGGGACCAGCCGACACCTACGCGGGTACCGAGCTGCCAACCGTCGACGTCGCTCCCCAGCGCCTCGAGCGTGCCGATCACCTCGTGTCCGGGTATACGCGGATACTCAAGCCCCGGCATATGACCGGCGACCGTGAGGGCATCGCTGTGACAGACCCCGCAGGCCTCAACCCGGATGCGCACCTCGTGACGCCCGGGCTGCGGGATCTCACGCTCCTCGAGCCGCAGCTTGACGCCGGCTGCGGGGACCACCATCGCGCGCATCTTGGCCATCGTACCGGCCTTTCAGGTCCGCTCAGAGACTCCCGAACGCGGGATTTTACTGTGGTTGGCGCGCGAAGCCGATCCTATGGTCCGCGCTCCGCCTCACGACCGTCTTATACGACGGCCTTGCGGATTACGATGGCAAGGTATCCAGCCAGCAGCGCGATCGTCGCTGCAACGTCCAGAACGATGAATTCCATAAGCCACCACCACAGCCCTAGCATGCACGAAAGTCTAGCGACGCCGGCGTTCCCGGACCGCCCCCACGCGGGGGAGCCCGTACCCCGATTAAGTAAGAGGCAGCCTACGCATTTAGAGGTATGGAAAGCGGTCGACGCCTCACGGTTTGTGCGCGTCGCGCGCGCGAATCTGTGAGCTCTGACCGGCCGCGTCCGGTCATCCGTGAGCGCGGCGGTGCGTTTGGCTAGGCTAATGGCCCTGTGTTCCTCTAGGACATCCGGAGCGTGCATGCCTTATCGATTGCGGGTCTGGACACGTCTGGTCCTCGTGGCGTTGCTGGCGGCGACTGTGACGCCACCGACGCGCGGCGATGCCGTTTCGGCCGTGCAGGTGCTGCGTGCGGGCGGCTGCGGCGGCGTCGTCCCCATGGCCCCGGCGCTGCAGCACAGCGTCGTGCTTGATCAGGTGGCCCAGGCCTGGGCCGCCGGCGCCTCACTGCCACAAGCCTCTGCGAGCCACGGTTACCCTCCCGAGAGTATCGCCGGCGTGCACCTGACCGACACGGGCAGTCCTCTGCTTGAGCAGTTGCGCCGCTCCCAGTGCCTGACGGTCACAAACCGCAATGCCAGGGAGATGGGCGTGTTTCAGCGCGGTGCGCAGATCTGGCTCGTGCTCGGGACCACTGCCGCGTTGCGTCCGCCGGCGCGCGGCGGGAGCTCGCCCGCGCCTTCCGCGCCGGTGCCGGCACCGCCCAGGCAGCCGGGTTCACCGACCGCTGCGCTGGGGGATCGCGCGCTGGCGCTGGTCAATGAGGTGCGCGCCCGGGGTGCGCGCTGTGGTGCCCGCGCGTTCTCCCCCGCGCCACCTCTGACGCTCTCGGGCACCCTCGGAACCGTCGCCTACGGCCACGCGTCGGACATGGCCGAGCACCATTACTTCGAGCACGCCGATCTCGCCGGCCAGACTCCCGCCGACCGGGTACGGGCGACGGGCTACCGCGAGAAGCTGGTGGGCGAGAACATCGCCTACGGGCCGCAGACCGTGGACGAGGCCGTTCAGGGGTGGCTGCACAGCCCGGATCACTGCGAAAACCTCATGGATCCGCGCTTCGCGGAGATGGGCGTGGCCTTCGCCGCCGGCCGCGGCGCGCAACACGGGTTTTACTGGGTGCAGGTGCTCGCCCAGCCGCGCGCCTGAGGCCCCCTCGGTTCGGCGTGTGTGGGATCGCCCACGCGCGTCGGGAAATTCTCCCACTCCACCTCCGCTAGGCTGCCCCGGGCGGGCAGGCTAATGCCCCGTTTGCGGGGCAGGGTGCTGGAGGCCGTGGCCCCGCGTGCGGGCGACTGCAGCGTCGGGGGTACCAGAGAGGAGAGTGGGTGTACGAGCGCGGGGCGCAAGCGGCGCGGGTGAGTCGGTGGGTGTTGCTTCTCGCGCCGGTATTGCAGCTAGCGTGGGGCGCTGACCCGGCGGCGCCCGCACCGCCCGCCAATGCCGCCACCGCGCAGGAGTTGCCGCAGGTCACCGTGATCGGCAATGCGCCGCTGCCGGGTTTCGGGCTACCACTCAACATGGTGCCCGCGAACGTCCAGACGGCCAACAGCGAAGATCTCGAGCGTGCGCAGACCCTTGGCGTCGCCGACTATCTGAACCGCAATTTCAGCGGGGTTAATGTCAGCGAGAGCGCGGACAACCCCTTTCAGCTGGACGTCTATTACCACGGCTTCACCGCCTCACCCCTGCTCGGGACCCCGGAAGGACTGTCGGTGTACGTCGACGGCGTGCGCGTCAACGAATCCTTCGGCGACACGGTGAACTGGGACCTGATCCCGGAGTCGGCGATCTCCACCGTCTCACTGATCTCCGGCTCCAATCCGGTATTCGGTCTCAATACCCTGGGCGGCGCGCTCTCGATCCAGACCAAGAGCGGACACGACAACCCCGGTACGCAGTTCGAAGCCTACGGCGGCTCCTTCGGACGCCGCTCATTTCAGGTGGAAAGCGGTGGCGAGCGCGGCGCCTTTGACTACTTTGGCACCGTCCAGTATTTCGATGAGGATGGCTGGCGGGACCTGTCACCGACGCACCTGTGGCAGGCCTTCGGCAAGGCGGGCTGGCAGACCGAGCACACGGATCTGGACCTCAGTTACACGTACGCCGATACGAGCCTGTACGGCAACGGCGCCGTGCCGCTGAGCATGTACAACTACCGCCATCAGGCAAGCTACACGCCGGACTTCACCCACAACCTGCTGCACTTTGTGAACCTCACCGGCACGCAGTTTCTCAACGAGCATCTGCTGCTCTCCGCCAACGTCTACTACCGACACCTGATCACCGACAGCAGCAATGGCAGTAACAACGACAACTATCTGGCCGATGGCTACCCGGGGCCGCCGATCGACTGCGGCCCGCCGCCGCAGGACCGGGTGAGCATCGCTTACTGCTCGCAGGCGGCCACGCAGGTGTCGGAGCTGCGCCAGCGCACCGCGGGGCTGGGAGTGCAGCTGACGGATTCGCAGGATCTTGGGGGCTGGAAGAACCAGGCCATTCTCGGCAGCGACTACAGCGATTCGGATGACGAGTTCGTGCAGAGCTTCCAGTACGGCGCCTTCGCGCCCGACCGTACGCTCATCTATCTGCAGAATCCGCTCAACAACCAGACCGTGATCTCCTTAGGCGGGAGCAACCGCATCTTCGGTGCCTACCTGACCGATACGCTGTCGCCGCGCTCCTGGCTGCACGTCACTCTGGCCGCCCGTTACAACCGCAGTACCGAGTCCCTCAACGGCTACAGCGTCGATACCGACGTCGGCGATGCCGGCGGGGGCTTTGATGAGGCGAGCCCGCTGACCGGGGACCACACCTTTACGCGCCTCAATCCCGCGATCGGCTTCACGGTGACGCCCACCGAGACCCGCACCTATTACGCCACCTACAACGAGGCCAGTCGTGCGCCGACGGTTCTGGAACTCGGCTGTGCGAATCCGCAGCAGCCGTGCGGGCTGCCGAATGACTTTGCCAGCGATCCGGACCTGCAGCAGGTGGTGGCGCACACGGTCGAGCTCGGCCTGCGCGGCAATCGGGCGGACCAGAGCCTCAACTGGAGTGCGGACGTATTTCACACGATCAATCACGATGACATTCAATTCATCGCGGCCACGACCAACTCTGGCTACTTCGACAACGTCGGCAACACGCGCCGTCAGGGCCTGGACCTCAGTCTCGGTGGCAAGGTTGGCGGCCTGAGCTGGCGCCTCGCCTACAGTTTCGTCGATGCAACCTATCAGTCGCAGTTCGTGGTGAGCGCTGAATCCAACAGCACCGCCGACGCCAACGGCGATATCGTGGTGCACCCCGGGGACCGGCTGCCGCTGGTGCCGCGCCAGACCGGCCGCCTGGTGCTCGACTACGCCTTCAATCAGCGCTTGCAGGTCGGCGCGAATCTGGTGGTCGCGTCGGGTTCCTATCTGCACGGCAATGAGAACAATGCCAACCAGGCCGGGGCTACCAACGGCGCGGGCCAGTACATCTCCCCGGACGGCACCGGCTGGATCCCCAGTTACTCGTTGGTCAACCTGCAGGGAACCTACCGGCTGGGTGATGCGGTCCAGCTGTTCGCTCGGGTCGTGAATCTGTTCAACCAGACGTACGCCACGGCCGGGTTTCTGGCGAGCAACACCTTCACGCCCAGCGGCGCCTTCCGCCCCAACCCGGATGACTGGACCAACGAGAATGCGGTCTCGCCCGGGGCACCGCGCGGCATCTGGGCGGGGGTCCGGGTGCATCTGGACTAGGCGCGCGCCGGACTGCCGTGGCAGGCGCTCGCCGGGGGCGACGGCACGCGTACTACACTGGCAGCCTCGAGTGTCGTCGGTGGCCCGGCGCCGACCTGCCCGTGAGGACACACCGATGTACCTGCACACGCGCCTGTTGCTGGGAATTCTGGCGGTAACGCTGTTCGCGCTACTGGTGAGCGTGCTGGTGCCCCTGGCGTCGCTGCGCCAGGATGTCTCACGCGAGACCGAGGCCTCCATGCAGCTCTCGAGCCTGCTGCTGGACATCGAGGCGGAGATCCGCACCAGTGACAGCGCGGCCGCCGCGGCGGCCGCAGCCGCGCAACAGGTGCGCGCGGCCCGCCACCTGCGTCACGTCAGTGTGACACTCACCGATCAGAGCGGAACGCAGCTCGCCGCGACGCCCAATGAGACCCCTGCCACGGTTGGCTGGCTCGAGCGGCTGCTGCTGCCGCCGGGCGCGGAACGCTCGCTGAGCTATCCGCTGCACTATGGCGGGCAGATGCTGGGGGCGTTGCGGGTGCGTTCGAATCCGCTGTCAGAGTTCGAAGAACTCACCGAACGGGTGGCGAGCGACATCGCGTTGCTGGCGGTGGCAATCCTCGCCATGGCCGTCAGCATTTACTGGATGGTGCGGCGCGGTCTGCGCCCGGTCGGCGCCATCAAGGCGGCGCTGACGCGCCTGGCCGACGGTGAGCTCGACGCCCGCCTGCCGCACTATCGGCTGAAGGATCTCGATGAGATCGGGGATCGCTTCAACCACTGCGCCAACGCACTGCAGGAGGCTGCCGCCAGCCGCCGCGAACTCACGCGGCGCCTGATCGGCGTGGAAGAGGAGGAGCGCACGCGTCTTGCGCGCGAGCTGCACGATGAGCTCGGGCAGAGCCTGACCGCCATCAAGGTGGACGCCGCCTACATCGCCCGCGAGGCCGCCAGCCGCACCCCGCAGATCGCCGCCTGCGCCCGGGGGATCGAGGTCTTGAGTGCCGAGGTGATGGAGCTGATTCGCGGCATGCTCGCGCGGCTGCGGCCGCACGGCCTGGAGACCGTGGGACTGCGCGAGTCGCTCAGGGAATTGATCAGCAGCTGGGAGGCGCGCGTCGCCGAGCGTTTTCGCTGCTCACTCACGATGAACGAAGGCGCGGATCAGCTCTCCGCGGAGCTCAACATTGCGCTCTACCGGCTGGTGCAGGAGTGCCTGACCAACGCCGTGCGCCACTCGCACGCCCGCAGCGTGGCCATCCGGCTGTCGGCCGATCCGCACTCAACGCTCGAGGCACCGCCGCGCGTGCGGCTGCGCCTGCAGGAATCCGGGGGCGAGCCACCCGCGAGCGCACCCGCCGGCAACGGCATGGGTCTGCTCGGCATGCGCGAGCGGGTCGAGGCACTCGGCGGGGAACTGGCGATCCATGCGCAGGCGGATGGCCTGACCCTCGAGGCCTGGCTGCCGCTGGGGGCTACCCGCAGCGAGGTCGCCGATGGCTGAGCCCGCCGCCGTGCGGATCGTGCTCATCGACGATCATGCCGTGGTGCGCGCCGGCTACCGGCGCTTCCTCGAGCAGGAGCCCGGCTACGAGGTGCTCGCGGAGGCCTCCTCCGGGGAGCAGGCCTATGCCCTGCTGCAGCGGCTGAACCCCGACGTGGTGATCCTCGACCTCAGCATGCCGGGGGAGGGGGGCCTGTCCGCATTGCGGCGCTTCAAACTGCGCTGGCCGCGGTTGCCGGTCCTGGTGTTCAGCATGCACGACCATCTGGCCTTCGCCATCCAGGCGCTGCGCGCCGGCGCCAACGGCTACGTCACCAAGAGCAGCGATCCGCAGCAGATGGTGAGCGCGGTGCGACGCGTGCTCGCCGGCGAGCTGGCGCTCAGCCCTGACCTCGCCGCGCGCGTTGCGCGGCGCGGGGCCGCGCGCGCCTCGCAGCCCACCCTGGGGTTGTCCGTGCGCGAGTTCGATATCTTTCGCCTGATCGCCAGCGGCAAGACGCACGAGGAGATCGCGGAGCTACTGTCGCTGAGTGTCAAAACGGTCACGAACCAGCACTCCCTCATCCGGCAGAAACTCGCCATCGATTCGGACATCGAGCTGTTCCAGCTGGCGGTGGAGTGCGGTGCGGTGGAAGCACGCGCGAAGCACTCCTAGGCGTGCCGTGCGTATGGCGCCGTTCGCGGCGAGCTCGAGCGGGCACACGCAGATCCCGTTGCCGGCGCCCTAGATAACTGCCAGCCAGCGGTCCATTTCACAGTCGCAGCGGACGAAGTCGAGCCGATGCAAATAGAGCACCACCCACCCCTCGCGCAGTCACGCGCGCCGGGAAAACGATTCGGTCCGGTCCTCGCGGTCGCCGAATTGGTCCTGGTTTGCAAGCACCAGCGTCGCCATGGCAATGCCCCTCGCGCGTGGTCGCGGGCGGTTGGCATTTGGGAAAACTCCGTGTGCCGGCCGCCGGGGGAGCTTGCAGTGAAGCGGCGGTAACATTCGCGTGCCGCACGCCTGCCATGCCCGCAACCGTGGAGGTGCTAAGTGCTCGCTACTTCCTGGTAGGCGCGCGTCGTTGTATTTGGTGAAAAGCTGCGCCAAGCTCTCGCCGCCGGGCGCCGCTGCCCGCTCTAGGTCCCCAACGATTCCAACAAGAGGTACGGACCATGTCAGACCCAAGACCCCTGGGCCACTCGCTTGCGGCGGGGCTCGAACAACTGCATCGCTCCTGGGGCTGGTTCGTCGCCCTCGGGGTGCTGCTGATTATCCTGGGCATCGTCTGCGTGTTGGGAGAGGTGGCCACGACGCTGATCTCGGTGATCGTGCTCGGCTGGCTGCTGCTGCTGAGTGGCGTGTTCGCGCTGATCCACGCCTTTCAAACGCGCACCTGGAGCGGCTTCTTCCTGTACCTGTTGAGCGCGGTGCTGCGGGCCTTCACCGGCTTCCTCCTCATCCGCTATCCGCTGATCGGGGCGATCAGCCTGACGTTGCTGCTGGCGTTCCTGTTCATCGTGGGCGGGATCTTCCGCGCCGTGGGTGCGGCGAGCCTGCGCTTTCCGCACTGGGGATGGACGGGCCTCTCCGGTTTCATCGCGCTGGCGCTGGGCATCATGCTGCTGGTGCAGCTGCCGGCCTCGAGCCTGTGGTTCCTCGGCCTGGCGGTCGGGATCGATCTGATTTTCGAGGGCACCGGCCTCATCGCGCTCGGCAGCGCGCTGCGCGCACGGGCCACGACTGCGACGGCGGCACGCGCCTGAGCTGACTGCGGCGTGCGGACGGCGGATCGGGGGGACGCGTTTGCTGCGGCTGGTCTATGATGGCTGCGGCGGCACCGCACTAGGATGGTTCCCGGGAACATCGGGTCAGGTTCCGCGACAGGGAACCTCGGAGACCTGCGCACGTCAAACCAACAGCAGCGTTCGCTTCAGAGCGGGAGTGGCGGCCATGGATCTTCCAGTCTCCAACCGGGCACGGCATGCGCTCCGCACGATCGTCGCCGCGGCCTGTCTTGGCGTGAGTGCTCAGGCCAGCGCCGATGATGCGACGGTGCAGGCGGTGTGGACCGCAAAGCCGCTGCACTTCACCTTCATGGGCTTTACCGCCAAGTACTCCTGCGATGGCCTCGCGGACCGGATGCGGGGCATTTTGCTGCTGCTGGGCGCGCGCCCGGACCTGAAGCTGACGTCGGTGGGCTGCAGTGGCGGCTTTGGGCGGCCGGCGCAGTTTCCGGGCGTTACCGGGACGGTGAACGTGCTCGAGCCGGTGAGCGAGAAAGGACCTGCACCCGATCAGAAGCCGCTGGCCGCGCACTGGCAGCAGGTCGTGGTGGCACCCCGCGGTGAGCCACTGCATGCTGCTGGTGACTGCGAACTCAGCGAGCAGGTGAAGACCAGCATTCTGCCGCTGTTCGCCACGCGCAACATCGCCTACAACTCGACCTGCATCCCTCATCAGTTGACGGTCGGGGGCACGCAGCTGGCGGCCGATGTGCTGGTGCCCGTGCCCGCGCCCCAGACCGAGCCCGCACCCTAGGGCTTCAGGCGAACTCGTCCGGCATCGCGCCCTTGCGCCGCGCGATGTAGTCGCGCAGCGCCTCATCCTGCGCCGCATCCAGTGCGGGCGGCTCGTAACCGGCGAGCTGGGTGCGCCAGCGCGCGTGGGCGCGCACCAGCTGATCGCGGCTGCCCTCCTGCGTCCATTGCTCGTAGGAGCTGTTGTCGGCGAGCTCGAAGTCATAGTAAGCGCGCTCGTAGTTCTGCAGCGTGTGCTGGGCACCGAGATAATGGCGGCCGGGCCCGATTTCCCGAAAGGCGCCGAGCGCGAAGGCGTTCTCATCGAGCGCCAGGCCGTTGGCCAGGGTGTGGAACGCGCCCAGCTGATCGACGTCCATGACAAATTTCTCGTACGACATGGCGAGGCCGGACTCGAGCCAGCCGGCCGCGTGCAGCATGAAATTGGCGCCGGCGAGGAACGCCGGCCACAAAGAGTTGGCGCTCTCGGAAGCGGCCTGCGCATCGGCTACCTTGGAGGCGCACAGGTTGCCGCCACAGCGCAGCGGCACACCCAGGCGACGCGCCAGCTGGCCGATCGCCAGATAAGCGAGCGCCGGCTCGGGCGTGCCGAAGGTAGGCGCCCCGCTGCGCAGCGACATGGAGGACAGAAAGTTTCCGAGGATCGCAGGGGCGCCGGGCCGCTCAAGCTGCGTCAGCGCCACGCAGAACAGCGCCTCCGCGAAGCACTGCGCGAGCGCGCCCGCGGTCGTGACCGGTCCCATCGCCCCGCCGAGAATGAACGGCACGCACACGGCGGCCTGGTTCGCCGCCGCATAGGTACGGATCACGCGGCTCGCCTCCCCGTCGAGCACCAGCGGGGAGTTCACGTTCACGTTGCCCAGGATGACGCAGTGATCGGCGACGAACTGCGCGCCGAACAGCACGCGGCACAGCTCGATGGAGTCCGCCGCGCGCGCCGCGGTGGTCACCGAGCCCATGAACGGTTTGTCGGAATAGCGCATGTGCGCGTACACCATGTCGAAGTGGCGCTTGTTGACGGGCACGTCCACCGGCTCACACACGGTGCCACCGGAGTGATGCAGCCAGGGCGCAAGGTAGGTGAGCTTCACAAAGTTCTCGAAATCCGCGAGCGTCCCATAGCGGCGGCCGCGCTCGATGTCGGTCACGAACGGTGGCCCGTAGGCGGGGGCGAACACGGTGTGCGCACCGCCGATCTCCACGCTGCGCGCGGGATTGCGGGCGTGCTGGGTGAACTGGCGCGGCGCCGAGCGGCGCACGAGTTCGCGCGCGAGGCCGCGGGGCACATGCACGCGGCCGGCATCGCCGATCGAAGCACCGGCACGCTGCCACAGGCTGAGCGCGACCGGGTCGCCGCGGATTTCCATGCCGATCTCTTCGAGCAGCTGATCGGCATGCGCCTCGATCGCGAGGAGTCCTTCTTCCGCCAGCAGCTCATAAGGGGGCAGCCGGCGGGTGATGTAAGCGGGCGCGTGCGGCTGCTGCGCACGCCGCGCCTTGCGCGCCTCGCGGGTGCCCGAACGGGTGCGCCGCGGGGAAGGGGAATCAGGATCGCTCATGCACGCCCCGCATGGTAGCCCAAGCACACCTGCGTGGCCGCGCCGCGGGTCTGCAGGGCGCGCGAAGCGCAGCTATCAGTCCCGTGGTTCGCGCGCGACGCGTTCGCGGGCAATCAAAACGGGAACGAGCGTGCCCGCAGTTCATCCTTGCGGATATCGCGGGCGGAGATGAAGTAGTGCACCGTGGCCCACAGCCCGGTGGGTACGAGGCACAGCATCGCCAGCCGCAGGGAGGCGGCGCTCGAGACGTGATTGGGGGCGAACCAGTCGCTGAGTCCGCCGATGAGCGGCGGAGCGATCACCAGGTTCCCCACGTTGGCCAGAAACAGCGTGGTGGCACAGAACATCGCGCGCATGCGGCACTGTGCGAGGTTGTTGAGCAATCCGAAGCACGGCCCGATGTAGAAGTAAATCGCCGGGATGTAGATCCAGAACATCGCCTTGGCGAGTGCCAGATCGTGCGTGTAGAAAATGACACCCGAGGCCAGCGTGGCTACCGCAGTGCCCGCGCCCATGAGCCACACGATGCGCCGCGAGTCGGCCATGGCCGGGCGGCCCATCAGCCAACCGGTCGCCACGGTCGCCAGTGCGCCGCCCCACAGGTGCACTGGCCCGGTCACATCTCCCGCCTCGCCCAGGCTCATGTGATACGTGCGCTGCAGGAACACCGGGGTCCAGTACATGAGCCCCCAGCCCCACAGCGCGCACAGGGCGCTGCCCACCATCAGGTGCACCGCGGAGCGCTGACCCCACAGGAACCGCATCGTGGTCATAAACGAGGGGGTGGCCGTGTCATCGTCGCTGTCAAGACAGCCCCGCCGCGGTTCACGCACCGTGAACCACACCGCCACGCCGGCCAGCACCCCGGGGAGCCCGAGCGCAAAGAAGACCGCGCGCCAGCCATAGTGATCGGCGATCGTGCCGGCCACGTTGTAACCGAGCCAGGCGCCGATCGGGGCGCCGAGGGAGAACACCGTGAGCGCCATGGCGCGGCGGCTCGCGGGAAAGTAGTCCGAGAGCAGCGAACTCGCGCCCGGGGTGCCGCCGGCCTCGCCGACGCCGACGCCCACGCGCGCGAAGAAGAACTGCGCGATGGACTGCGCAAAGCCGCACAGCGTCGTCATGCACGACCACAGCACCAGGCATACGCCGATGATCTTGCGGCGGCTTCTGCGGTCAATGAGATACGACAGCGGGAAGCCGAGCGTGACGTAGAAGATCGCGAGCGGCCAGGCGGTGAGGAAGGCAATGCCGGAATCGGTGAGGTGCAGCTCGCGGCGGATCGGATCGAGCACCGTGGACACTACGTAACGATCCGCGATGCTGAGCGTGTACACGAGGCACATCATGATGAGCACGTACCAGCGCTCGGCGAAGGATGCCGACTGCGGAGCCACGAGGCCCAGTGCGGCGCTCTCCGCGGCCACGCTCGATTGCACTTCGCTCATTTAAAAACGCCTAGCACAGGATTGCGGGCAGGTTACGCCTGCGGGGCGCGGCTGTCTTGCCGAATGAGGTCGGCGGCCTTCTCGGCCAGCATTATGGTGGGTGCGTGGGTATTGCCCGAGGTGACGTTCGGAAACGCCGAAGCATCCACCACGCGCACACCCGTGACGCCGCGCACGCGCAGACGCGCATCGAGCACCGAGGTGCGCGCATCGGCGCCCATCGCACAGGTGCAGCTGGCGTGAAAGACGCTGCCGGCGCGCTTGCGGAAGTCCTCGAGCACGTCCGCATCCTCACGCACCTTTGCGCCCGGCTCGCGCTCGGCAGCAGTCACCGCCGCCAGCGGCGGGGCGCCGGCGATCTTGCGCAGCACGCGTGCGCCGTCGAACACGTCCTGCACGTCCGCGGCGGTGGCGAGCGAGTTCATCTGGATCGCCGGGCTCACCGCCGGGTCCTTGGAGCGGATGTGCACCGCGCCGCGGCTCGTCGGGCGACAGGTGTTGAACGACATGAGAAAACCCGGGTAGGGATCGGGGTTGAGCAGCCGCCGGCGCGCACCGTGCGTGGTCGTGGTGTAGCTCGCCGGATTGAAGTAGACGTGCAGGTTCGCACGCGCGAGCCCCGGGCGGCTGCGCAGGAATGCGCCCGCCTGGTTCACGCTCATCGCGAGCGGGCCGCTGCGCTTGAGCGCGTAGCGCAGCGCCGCGCGCACCTTGCCGTACCAGGGCGCGAGCTCATCGTTGAGCGTCGGGACACGCGAGCGGTAGAAGTAGGAGACTCCCAGGTGATCCTGCAGCCCCTCGCCGACCGCGGGCGAGTCGCTGACGACGGGGATCCCGAAGTCGCCCAGGCGCCGTGCATCGCCGACCCCGGAAAGCTCGAGCAGCTGCGGCGAGTTGATCGAGCCGCCCGATAGGAGCACCTCGCGGCGTGCGTGCGCGACGTGGCGCCCGCCGTCCTGCAGGTACTCGACCCCCGTGGCACGCGTGCCGGCGAAGGTCACGCGCGTGGCGAGTGCGTGCTCGCGTACTTCGAGGTTGCCCCGGCCGCGCGCCGGTTTCAGGTAGGCGTTCGACATCGACACCCGCACCCCGTCCTTGATCGTCACCTGCCACAGCCCGGCGCCCTCGCGCTCCGCGCCGTTGAAGTCGCGCGTGGTGGGGATGCCGATCTCGGTGCAGGCGCGCAGGAATACCTGGCACAGCGGGTGCACGCTCGCGGACACGTCGCTCACGTGCACCGGGCCGCCGGCGCCGTGGAACTCCGAGGCGCCCCAGGCGTGATCCTCGAACTTGATGAAGTAGGGCAGTACCTCGGCCCAGGACCAGCCGGCGGCGCCCGCGGCCGCCCAGTCATCGAAGTCCCCCGTCTGGCCGCGCACGTACACCATCGCGTTGATCGAGCTTGAGCCGCCGAGCACCTTGCCGCGCGGGCAGAACTGGCTGCGGTTGTTGAGCGCCGGATCCGGCTGGGTTTCGTACATCCAGTTGAAACGCGGATCGTTGAAAGTGCGCCCATAGCCGATCGGCACCTGCACCCATAGCGAGCGGTCCGAGCCGCCGGCCTCAAGCACCAGTACCCGCTCGGTGCCGCTGGCGCTCAGGCGGTTCGCGAGCACGCAGCCGGCGGCGCCGGCGCCCACGATGATGTAGTCATACTCGGTCATTGTGTGATAAGCATTCCAACATGAAACTCACGGACATCAAGACCTTCGTGGTCGGCAACCCGCCACCGGCTTACGGCGGCCGCTATTTCGTGTTCGTGAAGCTGACGACCGACGGCAACGTGCACGGGGTGGGTGAAGCATACTGCGTTCCGTTCCACCCGGATGTGGTCGCGCAGATGCTGACGGACGTTTTTGCGCGCTACCTCGAGGGCGTGGATCCGCACGACATCGAGACGATCTGGCGCCGTGTCTACACGGCCGGTTACTCGGGGCATCCGGATCTGGCGCTCATGGGAGTCCTGAGCGCGCTCGAGATGGCCTGCTGGGACATCATCGGCAAGGAGGCCGGCGTGCCGGTCTACAAGCTCCTCGGCGGCCGGGTGCACGAGCGGCTGCGCTCCTACACTTATATCTATGCCCGCCCCGGGGACAAGGTGGACGTCTATCAGGACCCACAGCTCTCCGCCGAACGCGCCGCCGAGTACGTGGCACAGGGCTTCACCGCGATCAAGTTCGACCCGTCCGGTCCCTACACCGCCTTTGACGGGCGGCAGCTGTCGCTTGCGCAGCTGGAGCTGTGCGAGCGCTTCATGCGCGAGCTGCGTGCGGCGGTGGGCGAGCGCGCGGATCTGTTGTTCGGCACTCACGGGCAGATGACCGCCGCCGGCGCCATTCGCCTCGCGCGCCGCCTGGAGCCCTACGAGCCCCTGTGGTTCGAGGAGCCCGTGCCGCCGGATGCGCCCGAGGAGATGGCCCTCGTCGCGCGCGCCACCCGCATCCCGATCGCGGCCGGGGAGCGCCTGACGACCAAGTACGACTTTGCGCGCGTGCTGCGCGCCCAGGCCGCCGCGATCCTGCAGATGAACCTCGGCCGCTGCGGCGGGATCCTCGAGGCCAAGAAAATCGCCGCGCTGGCCGAGGTGCAGCACGTGCAGCTCGCCCCTCACCTGTACTGCGGCCCGGTGGTGGGCGCCGCCAACATCCAGCTGGCCACCTGCAGCCCCAACTTCCTCATTCTTGAAGGCATCGAGCGCTGGCAGGGCATCCATGCGGACCTGTTGCTGAAGCCCATCCGCTGGGAAGCCGGCTACGTCATTCCGCCCACCGAACCTGGGCTCGGCATCGAGCTCAACGAGCCCTTCATGGCACGTCACCCGTACCGCGGCCGCGACCTGCATCTGGACTCCTCCGCCACACCGCTGTAGCGGCGGGCGCGCCTCAGCGGTACGCGGTCCAGACGGTCTTGAGGTCACAGTACTTGTCAATCGCGTGCGGGGAGCGGTCACGGCCGGCGCCGGAGAGCTTGAAGCCTCCGAAGGGCGTGGACATGGTGGAGCGATCGAAGGCGTTCACCCACACCGTGCCGCCGCGCAGCGCCTGCGCCAGACGGTGCGCGCGGTTGATGTCGGCGGTCCATACGGCGGCGGCGAGTCCGTAGGGCGTATCGTTGGCAAGGCGTACCGCCTCGGCCTCGTCACGGAAGGTCATGACCGCGAGCACCGGGCCGAAGATCTCCTCCTGGGCCACCTGCATCTCGGGGCGCACGGCATCGAGCACGGTCGCCTCGACGTAGAAGCCGCCGCTGTGCTCAAGCGCGCGGTGGCCGCCGAGCGCCAGGCGCGCACCGGCGGCCACGCCGCCCTCGATGTAGCCGAGCACGCGCCGCATGTGCTTCTCATCGATGAGCGCGCCCATCTGCGTGGCCGCTTCCAGCGGATGACCGAGCGTGATGGTCGCAGTGACGCGCCGCAGCCCCTCCAGCAGCGCTTCCTTGACGCTCTCGTGCACGATGAGCCGCGAGCCGGCATGGCAGGTCTCGCCGCTGTTGTAGTAGATGCCCCAGGCGATATCGACCGCGGCGCTCGCGAGGTCTGCGTCCGCGAACACCACCTGCGGGGTCTTGCCGCCGCATTCGAGCGCCACCCGCTTCAGGTTCGATTCCCCGGCGTAGCGCAGCATGAGCCGTCCAACCTCCGTGGAGCCGGTGAACGTCACCAGATCGACCTGCGGGTGCAGCGCCAGAGCCTTGCCGGCCTCCTCGCCGAATCCGGGCACGACATTGAAGACGCCCGGCGGCACGCCGGCCTCGAGCGCGAGTTCCCCCAGGCGGATGCCGGAGAGCGGGGACTGCTCGGCGGGCTTCAGCACCACGCTGTTGCCGGTGAGCAGCGCCGGGCCGAGCTTCCAGCAGCTGATGATGAGCGGGTAGTTCCACGGCACGATGGCGCCGACGACCCCGAGGGGCTCGCGCCGGATGAGCGCGAGGTCGTTGGGGCCGGTCGGGGCGACCTCGTCGTAGAGCTTGTCGGCGAACTCCGCGTAGTATTCGATGCAGTCCGCGCAGTTGGCGACGTCCACCGACACCGAGTTGCTGATGGGCTTGCCCACATCGCGCGTCTCCAGCAACGCCAGTCGCGCGGTGTCGGCGCGGATCGCCTCGGCGAAGCGTCGCAGCACGCGCTTGCGTTCCCGCGGCTCGGTACGGCGCCAGGTGCCGTCTTCGAACGTGCGGCGGGCCGCGCCGACGGCGCGGTTCACATCGGCGGCGGCGCCGCGGGCCACCTGGCAGATGACCGAGCCGTCGATCGGACTGATGTCATCGAAGGTGCGTCCGTCCTGCGCCGCCTGCGCGCGTCCGTCGATCAGCGCGCGGCCCTCGGGTCGCAGATTGGCCGCGAGCTGTTCCCAGCTTGCCCGGTCTTTGGGGATGGCAGCGCTCATGGCATCAGCTTCCATGGTTCGGAGTTCAAGTCGCAGCCGAGAAATTGAATAGCCCCATCTAAAAGAGGCATCGGGGCACACGGCACCCTGATTAGAATAATGCGCGCCCCGAGCCGGGGTGCGCATTTTCAGCCGGAGAATCCCGCATGGCGAGCAGGACGAGAGCCAGGGCCCGATCTAAGTCAAAGTCAAAGCCCCAGGCCGCCCGGCGGCCGGCGCCGCGCATAACGGTGCGAGAAGCGCGACCGGCGAAGGCGAAGGCCGCGGACCGCGACCTGCTGGCGCGTCTGGCCAAGGGCGCGGTGGTCTGCGCGGAGGGCTACCTGTTCGAGCTCGAGCGGCGCGGCTACCTGCAGGCGGGCGCGTTCGTGCCCGAGGTGCTGTTCGAGCATCCGGAGGTGGTCGAGCAGCTGCACATGGACTTCGTGCACGCCGGCTCCGATGTCACCGAGGCGCTCACCTACTACGTGCACCGCGAGAAGCTGCGCGTCATCGGGCGCGAGAAGGACCTGGTGCCCATGAACCGCGCGGCGCTCGGCATCGCCAAGGCGGTCGCGCGCAAGACCGGCACGCTGTTCGCCGGCGATCTGTGCAACACCAATATCTACGATCCGGCGGACAAGGCCTCCCACAAGGAGGTCGAGCGCATCTTTGCCGAGCAGGTGGGCTGGGCCGAGGAGGCCGGAGTGGATTTCTTCGTCGCCGAGACGTTTTCGTGGGTGGCCGAGGCGCTGCTGGCGCTCGAGGCGATCCGCAAGCACTCGAAAGCACCGGCGGTGATCACCATGGCAATGCACCGCGAGGACGTCACGCGCGAGGGCCTGAGCCCGGCAGAGGCCTGCCGGCGGCTCGAACAAGCCGGCGCCGACGTCGTGGGGCTGAACTGTCACCGCGGACCTGCGACGATCATGCCGATGATGCGCGAGATTCGCGCCGCGGTGAAATGTCACGTGGCGGCGCTGCCGGTGCCCTACCGTACGACGCCGGCCGAGCCCTCGTTCATGTCACTCACCGACCCGTGCTGCGACGGGGCGCGCGCCTTCCCGGTGGGGCTCGATCCGTTCGTGTGCACGCGCCAGGAGATCTTCGATTTCGGCCGCGAGGCCTACGGGCTCGGCATCCATTACCTGGGCGTGTGCTGCGGAGCCGGGCCGCATCATATCCGTGCGCTGGCCGAGAGCTTGGGGCGCAAGCCGCCGGCGAGCCGCTATACGGTGGACATGTCCCGGCACGCCTTCTTCGGCAGCAACCCGCGCATCCGGAAGATCCAGACCGACTATCAAACCAAGCTCTGAAGCGCGCAGCGTGCGGTACTCAGCCCTTGCCCTGCTGCGCGGGGCGCTCACGGGGCAGCGCAGCTGGACGCCCGTATGGCGCTCGCCCGAGCCCAAGCGCGCCTACGACGCGCTGGTGGTGGGCGGGGGTGGCCACGGGCTCGCGACCGCCTACTACCTGGCGAAGAATCACGGCATCCGCAACGTGGCGGTGCTCGAGCGCGGCTGGCTCGGTGGCGGCAACACCGGGCGTAATACCACGATCGTGCGCTCCAACTACCTCTTCCCGGCGAGCGCGCGCCTCTACGACTTCTCGCTGCGCCTGTACGAGGGACTGTCACGCGAGCTCAATTTCAACATCATGCTCAGCCAGCGCGGCCTGGTAGTGCTGGCACACAGCCGTCACGACCTGGAAGCGATGGCGCGCTGGGCCAACGCCATGCGCATGAACGGCATCGATGCGCAGATCCTCAGCCGCGCGCAAGTGGCCGCGCAAGCGCCGCTCCTGGAAATGTCCCCGCAGGCGCGCTTTCCGATCCTCGGCGGCTTTCTGCAGCGGCGTGCCGGCACCGCACGGCACGATGCGGTGGCCTGGGGCTACGCGCGCGCCGCGGACGCGCTCGGTGTGGATATCATCCAGAACTGCGAGGTGACCGGCTTTGTGAGGAACGCCGCCGGGCACATCGCCGGCGTCGACACCAGCCGCGGCCACATCGCCTGCGAGCGCATCGGCATCGCCGCCGCCGGCCACAGCTCGGTGCTGGCGAAGCTCGCCGGCTTCGCGCTGCCGGTCACGAGCTACGCGCTGCAGGCGATGGTGACCGAGCCGGTGAAGCCGGCGCTCGACATCGTGCTGCTCTCGCCCGGCACGGGCGCCTACGTGAGCCAGTCGGACAAGGGCGAGATGGTGCTCGGGGCGAGCCTCGATCTGTTTCCCTCCTACGCGCAGCGCGGCAGCTTCGCCGTCACGCAGAGCATCATCGCCGCCACGCTCGCGATCCTGCCGGCCTTCAGCCGCCTGCGGCTCCTGCGCCAGTGGGCCGGCATCGTCGACGTGGTGCACGATTCCAGTCCCATTATCGGGCCGACCCCGGTGCCGGGGCTCTACATCAACTGCGGCTGGGGGACCGGCGGCTTCAAGGGCATCCCGGTCGGGGGCTGGACGCTCGCGCACGTGCTGGCCACCGGCCGCAGCCACGAGCTCGCCGAGCCCTTTCAGCTCGAGCGCTTCGTGAGCGGGCGGCTGATCGATGAAGCCGCGGCCGCCGGCATCGCGCACTAGGGGGACGCACTGATGATGCAGCTGCAGTGCCCTTGGTGCGGCATGCGCGACGAGAGCGAGTTCGTGTGCGCGGGCACGACGCACATCGTGCGACCGCAGCTGAACGCTGCGGATGCAGACTGGGGGCACTACCTCTTCTTCCGCGAGAATCCCAAGGGCGTGCACCGCGAGCGCTGGCGGCACGTCTTTGGCTGCGGCCAGTGGTTCAACGTCGCGCGCCATACCGTGACGCACGCGGTGCTCGCGGTGTATGCGATGAGCGAGCCGCCGCCGCCACTGCCATGAGCACGAAACCCGGTCCATACCGCCTGGCGGCGCCCGCCGGCGCCTGCATCGAGCGCACGCAGACGCTTGGCTTCACCTTCAACGACGTGCCGCTCACCGGCTTTCGGGGCGACACGCTCGCCTCGGCACTGCTCGGCAACGGCGTGCGCCTGGTCGGCCGCAGCTTCAAGCTGCACCGCCCGCGCGGGGTGTGGTCCTGCGGTGCCGAGGAACCGAGCGCGCTGGTGGACGTGGGCGAGGGCGCCCGGCGCACGCCCAATGTGCGGGTGACGCAGCTGCCGCTGGTGCAGGGGCTGCGCGCCCGCAGCGTCAACTGCTGGCCGAGCGTCGGTTTTGACTTAGGCGCGCTCACCGGCATGCTCGGCGGACTCCTGCCGGCGGGCTTTTACTACAAGACCTTCATGTGGCCGAACTGGCGGGTGTTCGAACCGGCCATCCGTCGCATGGCCGGCCTCGGACGCGCCCCGGCCGAGCGCGACGCGGATACTTACGAGGAAATCAGCGCGAGCGCTGACGTGCTGGTCGTGGGCGGCGGCCTCGCCGGGCTTGCGGCCGCCGCGGCCGCCGCCGGCGCGGGGGCGAGAACGCTGCTGCTGATGAGTGGCGCGCGGCCCGGCGGCGCGCTCGGCTGGCAGCAGGATCCGGAGGTTGCAGCCCTCGAGGCGCAGCTCGTGAAGCTCGGCGTGCAGGTGCTGCCGCGTACGGTCGCCTTCGGCATCTACGACCACAATCTCGTGTGTGCCTGCGAGAGCGTGGCGTGCGAGGGAGCGGCGGGACTTGCGCCGAGCGTGCTGCGCGAGCGGCTGTGGAAGATCCGCGCCCGCACCGTGATCGCGGCCACGGGCGCCTTCGAGCGGCCGCTCATCTTTCCGGACAACGATCGCCCGGGCGTGATGCTCGCGAGCGCCGCGCTCCGCTATGCCGGGGCGTACGCGGTGGGCTGCGGCCGCCGCGCGGTCATCGCCGCCGCGAGCGACCGCGCCTACGCGCTGGCGCGCAGCCTCAGCGCCTTTGGACTGGAGATTGCCGCCATTGTCGACGGCCGCCCGGCCGCCGACGCGGGCGTCAGCTGCACCCGTCAGCTCCCGGAGGCGCGCATCACGGCGGTGCACGGCGCACGCGGCGTGCGCGGCTGCACGGTGGCCCAGCCGCGCGCTCCGGCGCAGCACTTCGACTGTGATCTCATCCTCACCGCCGGCGGACTTAGCCCCGCGGTGCATCTGCATTCCCAGGCGGGCGGGAAGCTGCGCTGGCTGCCCGAGAGCGCCATGTTCGTGCCCGATGGCGCAGCGCCGGGGCTCTGGAGCGTGGGCGCCTGTGCGGGCACCTTCGAGCGCAGCGCGCTGCTCGAGCATGCGGGGCAGGCCGGAGCGGCCGCGGCGCGCGGCGACCTGCCGCCGCCGGCCCCCTTGGGGTCACTGGGGGCGGTGGCGGTCACGGCGGCGGTGCCCGGCGCACGCGGCAAGCAGTTCGTCGATCTGCAGAACGATGTGTGCACGAGCGACGTCGCGCTCGCGGCGCGCGAGAACTATCGCTCGGTCGAGCATCTGAAGCGCTATACGACCACCGGCATGGGAACCGATCAGGGCAAGACGAGCAACATCAACGCGCTGCTGCTCATGGGGGTCTATACCGCGCAGCCTCCCGAGGCAGTGGGCACGACGCGCTTTCGCCCGCCCTTCACGCCCGTGACGCTGGGTGCCATCGCGGGCCGGCGCGTCGGGGAACTCTACCGGCCGCTGAAGCGCCTGCCGGCGCACGCCTGGCACGCCGCGCACGGTGCGCTCTTTGAGACCTTCGGCGACTGGAGCCGCCCCGCGGCCTACCCGCGTGCCGGGGAGAGTCTGGAGGCCGCCGCGCAGCGCGAGGCGCGCGCCGTGCGCGAGCGGGTCGGTCTCTTTGATGGCTCCCCGCTCGGCAAGCTCGAGGTCTTTGGCCCCGACGCCGCGCGCTTCCTTGACCTCATGTACGTCGGCGTAATGTCGACGCTCGCCCCGGGCCAGGCGCGCTACGGGCTGCTGCTGAACGAGAACGGCACGCTCGTGGACGATGGCATCGTGGCCCGCCTGGGAGCGCAGCGCTTCTGGATCAACACCACGACTGCGGGCGTTGAGCGCACGGGGGCGGCCTTCGAGGAGTGGCTGCAGTGCGAGTTCGTCGATTTCAAGGTGCTGGTGACGCCGGTGACCTCGCGCTGGGCGAACATCACCGTCGCAGGCCCCCGCGCCTGGCGCTGGCTCGAGGCCGCAGGCTTCGAAACCGCCCTCGCGCCGTCGGTGCTGCGGCACATGAGCCTGCGGGACAGTGCGCTCGCGGGTGTGCCGCTGCGCGTGCTGCGCGCGAGCTTCAGCGGCGAGCTCGGCTACGAGGTGAACCTGCCCGCGGCCCAGGCCCCGTGGCTCCTCGAGCGGCTGTGGCAGTGCGCGGCGCAGGTGCAGGGCTCGCTCTATGGCATCGAGGCGCTGCAGGTGCTGCGGGTGGAGAAGGGCTACCTGCACATCGGCACCGACACCGACGGGACGACGCTGCCGATGGATGTGGGCTTTGCGCGCGACCTGTCGCGCAAGGACGCCGCGTTCGTCGGCCGCCGCTCGCTGCTGCGACCGGCCGCGCGCGATCCGCAGCGCCTGCAGCTGATCGGGCTCGTGCCCGTGGATGAGCGCACCGTGCTCCCGGTTGGCGGGCAGATCGCCCCGCAGCCGCCCCCGACCCTGACCGAAGGACACATCACCTCCAGCTATTTCAGTCCCGCGCTGAATCACCCGATCGCCCTGGCGATGCTCGCCGGCGGCCGTGAGCGGCTCGGGGAACTCGTGACCGTGCATCATCTCGGGGAGCGCTGCGCGGCGCGCGTGGTGGCGACGCCGTTCTTCGATCCGCGCGCCGAGCGCCTCAATGGCTGAGGTCAGCGGCGCGCGCGAGCTCCCGGGTCTGCGCGTGGAAGCGGCGCGCGCGGTGCCCGCGGCGGCGCTGCGCTACTTCACGCGCACGGGCGAGTTCGCCGCCGCGCTGGCTGCTCACGGGCTTACGCTGCCCGAGTGCGGCCAGGCCCTGCGCGCGCAGGAGCTGACGCTCGCCTGGCGCAGCCCGACTGAGACGCTGTGCCTCGCCGCGACGTCCGAGCGGCTGACGCAGTTACACGCGCACCTCGGCGAGCGCGCTGATGGCTGCCTGCTCGAGCTGACCGGAGCGCTGGACCTCGTGGCGCTCAGCGGCTTGCGCGTCGGGGAGCTGCTCGTGCGCCTCGGCAGTACCGCCTCGCTGCCGGCAGTCGGGCAGGCGCGCCGCAGCCGCATGGCCGACGTGCCCGTGCTCGCGATCGCCCTCGACACGGCGCGCGTGCAGCTCGTGCTCGAGCGCACCTATAGCGAACATCTGCTCGGGTGGATCGATGCGACGCTCGCCGATCTTGCATGAGGCAGTCACCGTCGCCACAGAACGGCCGCTGCGCTTTCACGGGATTGATGGATAATCGCGCCTCCCCCTGCGTTCCAGAGTATCGCCGTGCCCGGAAGACTTCCCGCCCCGATGCTTCGTAGCCTGCGCGCACGCGCCGCGGTGGCGCTGCTCGCACTCGGCGCGACCCTGCTGCAGGAGCCGGCCCTGGCCGGCGCCCCTGCTGAGAGTGTGTCTGCAGCGATCGCACAGTCACTGCCGCAGGCGCAGCAGCTGCTGTCGAAATCCGCAAACGCCCATGGCGCGGCGGAGGCGCTGCAGCAGGTGTACGCGAGCGCGGATGACGCCCCGCTGTGGAGCCGCCAGGGGGAACCGAGCGCTGCGGCCCGGGCGCTGCTCGGGGCCCTGCGGGATGCGGACAGCTACGGCCTGAGCGCCGAGGAGTACGCCGGTGCGGCCCTCACGCATGAACTCGACGCGCTGCCGGCGGATGAGCCGGCGCGCGCCCAGGCGCTGGGACGCTTTGATGCGCGCCTCTCGGCCGCGGCGCTGCATTTCATCGCGGACCTGCATTTCGGGCGCGTCTCCCCGGAGGCCGCCGGTTTCAAGCTGGAGCAGGCGCCGGAGCCCTTTGATCTTGCCCAGGCGCTGCGCAGCATCGCGCAGGCGAGTGACGTCGATGGCGCCGTCAGCGCGGTCGAGCCGACGTTCTACCACTACAAGCGGCTGAAGGAGGCGCTCGGCCTGTATCGCAAGCTCGCGCAGGAGCACGAGCACGAGCTCGCGCCGCTGCCGCCGATCAAGACTTCCGTGAAGCCCGGTGAGGCGTATGCGGGGGCCGCGGCGCTGCGCCGGCGCCTGGAGCTGCTTGGGGACCTGGCGCGGCGGGAAGAGCCTGCCGCGGATGATACGAGTTTCGATGCGGACCTCAGCGCCGGGGTGCGCAGCTTCCAGGCGCGCCACGGACTCAACGCCGACGGCGTGCTCGGCAAGGGCACGCTTGCGGCGCTGAACGTCCCGCTCGCCCAGCGCATCCGTCAGCTCGCTCTCACGCTCGAGCGCTGCCGGTGGCTGGTGCCGTTCAAGACGCCGCCGATCATCGTCAACATCCCGCAGTTTCAGCTGTTCGCATTCCGCACCACCGAGGACCTGGCTGCCGACATTCTGCAGATGCCCGTCATCGTCGGTCGCACCTACGCACATTCGCAGACGCCGGTGTTCGAGGGCAATATGCGCTACGTCGTGCTGCGTCCGTACTGGGACGTGCCCTACAGCATCACGAAGCGGGAGATGCTGCCGAAGATCCAGGCCGATCCGAACTACCTCGCGCGCCAGCGCCTGGAACTGGTCAACGGCCAGGGCGACAACTCACCGGTCGTGGCGCCCACCCCGGAGAATCTGCAGCTGCTGGCGGCGGGCAAGCTGCGGCTGCGCCAGCAGCCCGGCGAGGACAATGCGCTCGGGCTGGCGAAGTTCATGTTCCCGAACAGCTACAACGTCTATCTGCACTCGACGCCCGCCCAGCAGCTGTTCAATGAAACCGTGCGCGCCTTCAGCCACGGCTGCATCCGCGTGGCCGATCCGCTGAGTCTGGCGACGCTGGTGCTGAAGGATGCGCCCGGGGACTGGACGCGCGAGAAGATTCAGGCGGCGATGAATGGCACGGGCATGCAGCGCATCAATCTGACGCAGCCTATCAACGTGCTGATCCTCTACGCGACGGCGCTCGCCACCGAGGGTGGCCCGGTGCTGTTCTTCGAGGATCTGTACGGCTACGACCGGAAGCTCGAGCAGCAACTGGGACTGGCGCCGGTGCGTTGACGCCGCCGGTGCCGGCAATTACCAGCGTCGCACGCGCCCGTTATCGAGGTGCACGAAGTCGGAGGCTGCGTAATAGCCGACGCCGCCGCGGCCCATGCCGAGGGCGAGGTCGCGCAACCGTGCGGTGGCGACGCCCGGCAGCCGCACGTCGATGGCGCGCCCCTCAAGATGCATGCTGTGCTCGGCCACTCCGTGCGAGTGGCTGCGCAGCATGGCGTTGGTCTGGGGCGAGCGGTAGCCGCAGATCACCTCGAACGGTTCATCACGGTCGGCGAGGGTGCGCACCTCGGCGAGGATATCGAGCACCCCCGTGTCGATGGGATGCACATCGCCGGTGCGAAAGTCGCGCAGCACCTGACTGATGCGCGCCAGCTCGCCGGGCACGTACTCGCCATTCTGAAAATAGACGCTCGCGAGATGCTCGCCGGTATGCGTGTGCACGAAGGACAGCGAGCGCGTCGCGCCCGAACGGGCCCACAGGCTCGTGGCCGGCAGCAGGGTGACCGCGACCGCACCCGCGCGGCGCAGGAACTGCCGGCGCGAGGCTGAAGGGGCGGATTGGGGCAGAAAGTAGCGTCGCACGGGTGAGCGTCGTAGGGCGAATCAGATCAGACCGCGCGAATCATACTGAAAGCCTGCCGCAAAGACCCCTGTCGCCCGTCACAGACAGGCCCGGCGATAGGTCGGGCCGCGCGCCCGGAGCCTCATTTTACCGCTGCCGGCGTGAGGGCGCGGTTCAGCGCACGCTGCCAGCCGCCCACCAGTTCCGTGCGTTTCGCGGGACTCATCCGCGGTTCGAACACCGCCTCGATCGCCCAGGTGTGCGTGATCGCGCTCAGGTCGCTCCACACCCCGGTGGCCAGTCCGGCCAGGAATGCCGCCCCGAGGGCGGTCGTTTCCAGTTCGGCAGGCCGCTCGACCCGTGCCTCGAGGATGTCGGCGAGGAACTGGCAGAACCAGTCGTTGGCGGCCATGCCGCCGTCGACGCGGATGGCTTGCGTGCGATTGGCGCCGTCGCGCTGCATGGCCTGCGTCAGATCGAGCGTCTGGTAGGCGATGGATTCAAGCGCGGCGCGCACCAGGTGCGCGGCAGTCGTGTCGAACGTGAGGCCGCAGATCAGGCCGCGGGCGTCGGGATCCCAGTGGGGCGCCCCGAGGCCCACGAACGCCGGCACCAGATACACGCCGTGGCTCTCGCCGACGCTCGCCGCCATCCCGGCGCTTTCCGCGGCGCTGCCGATGATCTTCAGTCCGTCGCGCAGCCACTTGATCGCAGCGCCAGCCACGAAGATCGAGCCCTCCATGGCGTAGGTCATGCGCCCGCCGATGCGGTAGGCCGCCGTCGTGAGCATGCGGTTCGCGGACGGGACGGCCACATCCCCGGTATTGAGCAGCAGGAAGCAGCCGGTGCCATAGGTGGACTTGGCCATCCCCGGGCTGAAGCACGCCTGGCCGACGAGGGCGGCCTGCTGGTCACCGGCGATGCCGGCGATCGGCAGCGCGCGCCCGAAGAGCTGCGGCTCCGTGGTGCCGTACACCTCGCTGCTGTCACGCACCTGCGGCAGCAGCGCGCGCGGCACGCGCAGCAGGCGCAGCAGCTCCTCGTCCCAGGCCTGCGCGTGGATATCGAACAGCAGCGTGCGCGAGGCGTTGGTGACGTCGGTGGCGTGTACGCGGCCGCCGGTCAGACGCCACAACAGGAAACAGTCGATGGTGCCGAAGGCCAGCTCGCCGCGCTCCGCACGCGCGCGCGCGCCGGGCACCTGATCGAGAATCCAGGCGACCTTGGTGCCGGAGAAGTACGGGTCGAGGAGGAGGCCGGTCTTGCGGCGTACCTCCGGCTCGGCGCCCGCCGCTTTCAGCTGCGCGCACATCTCGGCGGTGCGGCGGTCCTGCCAGACGATCGCCCGGTGGATGGCTCTGCCGCTGGCGCGCTCCCACACGACCACGGTCTCGCGCTGATTGGTGATTCCTACGGCCGCAAGGTCCGCGGCCCCGATGCCGGCACGCGCGATGGCCTCGGGCACGACGGCGAGCGTGTCGCGCCAGATGTCCTCCGGGTCGTGCTCCACCCACCCAGAGGCCGGGTAGTGCTGCGCGAATTCGCGTCGTGCGAGCGCCACGGTGTGCGCCTGCTCGTCAAACACCATGGCACGTGTGGAGGTCGTGCCCTGATCGATCGCCAGAACGTAGCGCGCGCTCACGGGTGCGCTCCGGGGGCACGCTGCGGCAGGTAGGGACGCACTGCGAGCTGGTAGAGGCCGCCGCCGGCCGCACCGCCGAGGAGCGGGCCCGCGATCGGGACCCACCAGTAATGCTGCGGGGCGGGAAATGCCTGGGCGCCCCAGCCAAAGAGGAAACAGAACACCCGCGGGCCGAGGTCGCGCGCCGGGTTGATCGGCCAGGCCTCGAGGTACCCCGCGCAGGCGCCGATGGTGGCCACCAGCAGTCCGATCATGAGTGCCCCGGTGTTGGCCGCCGGTGCGAGGGTGTTGTACTGCTCGGTGATGGCGAACACCCCCAGCACGAGAAAGCCCGTGAGCACGATCTCATCGACGAAGGCGTGCGCGGGCGTGATGCTCTCGCCCGGATGGGTAAAGAACACCCCCGCAGCGCCCCCATCGCCCGCGCGGCTGAGGTGATGCAGCAGATTGAAATGGTCGATTACCGGCTGGAACAGCAGATACACCATCGCGGCGCCGAGGAACGCGCCGAGGATCTGCGCGAGGGCGTAGGGCAGCACCTTGCGGCGGGGAAAGCCGCGATAGAGCGCGAGAGCGAGCGTGATGGCCGGATTGGCATGCGTGCCCGAGACCGCACCGGTGACGTAGATCGCCAGCGTCACGGCGAGTCCCCAGGCGATGCACACGCCCCAGTAGGCGTGCTGGTAAGGGCTCGGATCGTACAGGACGTACATCGCGGCGACCGAGTCCCCCAGCGCAAGGATGATGAACGTGGCGAGGCATTCGGAGATGAGTTCACCGCGGCGCGCGCGTCCGATGTCGGACGCGCCCGTGGACGCACTTACGGGCGCAGCTTCTTGTGTCATCAGTCTCCCCGGTAAGTGCGCAGCCTCGCCGAGAAGGCCGTAGCGATCAAGTGCGCGGTGCACAGGTCAACTGCGCGCGCCCTGCGGCGTTCCTACGGCAACCGCCCACCAGGGCGGTCCACCGTCTGATCACCCAAGGAGCCTCGGATGAGACTTAATGATGTGCGGCCCCTCGCCGCCGCCCTGGTATTGCTTGCGACCCTCGCGCACGCGGAAGTGCCCGGACAGCATCCCTATTACCTGCACGCACTTTCGGATCTGCGCGCGGCGCGCTGGATGCTGCAGCACCGGCCCGGCGATGCCACCGTGAGCGCCAACGAAGAGCTCGCGATCGCCGAGATCAACAAGGCAATCGGCGCGATCAAGCATGCCGCGATCGATGACGGCAAGAACACTCGAGGACCATCCGAGCGTCGACCTCCCGCCGGATAACCGCGGCCGCCTGCACAAGGCCCTAGAGCTGCTGGGTAAGGTGCACGCCGATGTCGCGCGCGAGGAGGATGACCCCGTCACGCGCGGGCTGCGCGACCGCGCCGTCGTGCACATCGATGCCGCCATCGGCGCGACCCGCGGCGCCATCGGTGCGGTGGAGCAGGGCCGCTGACGATAGTCAGCTGAGCCTTGCGGCGGGCGCCCGCCCGGGCGCCCGCTGGCCTCAGACCGCTGATGCATCCACGCAACACCGCCGGATGGCATCTGCGGTGCGCACGTTTCCACGCCACATGAGCATCGCTGCCCGGCCCGCACAGAACTGGTGCAGCGGCCGCACCCTCTTCGACACCAATCCTTTTTTCAGATGAGGCTATTCAATTTCTCTCTGTCGGACATCGGAAGGGTGTGAAAAGCTGCGAATAGGGGTGGCGAACGTCACTTGGGCTCTGTAGGGTGACCGACAGCGAAGCCAGCGGCTGTGTCATGCGCGGATGACGTGTTTATTCAAGCATGCATCGGGCGAGTGGTATAGAAGTTGTGTGGGGAGCCGCCCAGCGGGCGAACCAGCGCTCGAGTGGGGATTTCACAACCAAAACCCTTTAGGGGGCAACGATGAAGCGTAATCCGAAGATTTCTGCAGCCGTAGCGGCCATTCTGAGCGCCCCGGCCTCGGCGATCGTCTTCGCCGCGCCGGCGGACACCGCCACGGCGACCTCCGGTGACCAGCTGATGGAAGTCGTGGTCACTGCCCAGCGGCGCACCGAGAATCTGCAGGACGTCCCGATCACGATCCAGGCGTTCTCAGGGGCGCAGCTGACGCAGCTGAACGTGGTGAACTTCGACGACCTGTTGAAGTACACCCCGAACGTGACCTCCAGCGGCAACGGCCCGGGCACCGGCAACATCTTCATTCGCGGACTGGGTGGTGTCGGCTCCGGCAACCAGTCGCAGTCGACGACGGCGCCATTCCCGAACGTCGCACTCTATCTCGATGACCAGTCGATGCAGTTCCCGGCACGTAACAACGACGTGTACCTGGTGGATATGGAGCGCGTCGAGGTGCTCGAGGGCCCGCAGGGCACGCTCTTCGGCGGCGGCGCGCAGGCCGGTGCCATTCGCTACATCACCAACAAGCCGAAGCTGAACGCCACCTCGGGTGAGGTCAACGCCGGCTACGGCATCACCGCCGGCGGCGACCCGAACACGACCATCAACGCCGTGCTCAACCTGCCGCTCATCGACAACGTGCTGGCGCTGCGTGGCGTGGTGTTCAACGAGATGCGCGGCGGCTATATCGACAACGTGCCGGCCACGATCGGGTACCACCCCGGCACGCCGCCGTACGACACTGGCGGCAATCCGACCGCCAACAATGGCCCCTTTCAGGGGAACAATCTCAACAAGGCCACTTACAACGGCGCGCGCCTGTCCGCGCTGTGGCAGATCAATGACAACTGGGATGCGCTGCTGCAGCAGAACTACCAGAACATGGAAGCCGACGGCTACTTCTACGACTATCCGATCGGCACGTCCGGCCAGCCTCTGGCACGCTACCAGATCACTGCCTTCGCGCCCGCCTACTCGAAGGATAAGTACGAGAGCACGGCCTGGACGCTGAACGGCAAGATCGCGCGACCTGCTGAGCATGGTCTACACCGGCAGCTACATGATCCGCCACATCGATGGGCAGCAGGACTATTCGAACTACATGCGCAGCACGGTGGGTTCGTACTATGCCTGTATCGGCACCGGGGCCGGATACTTCAACCAGAAGAACTTCCCGAACCAGCTGACCGGTCACCCGCTGCAGTGCTCCACGGCGGTCGGCAACTGGCGCGACCAGGTGCGCAACACGCACCAGAGCCATGAGCTGCGCTTCGCCACCATCCAGGACTGGCGCGTGCGCGGGCTCGCGGGCTTCTACTGGGAGAAGTTCGTCATCGATGACAACATGAACTTCAACTACCTGGGTATCCCGCAGTGCGATCAGGCGGCGCTCAACAACGCCCTGAACGGCGGTGCGGATTGTCTCTCGGCCGTCGGACCGGTCCCGGGTGCCTATGCGACCGACCCGTCGCTGCGCACCAATGCCAACACCGCCTTCGGCGAGGACGAGCAGCGCGGCTACAAGCAGAAAGCGTTCTTCACCTCCATCGACGTCGACATCATCCCCAAGGTGCTCATCGCGACCGGCGGCATTCGCTTCTACCACTACGATGAGTTCGAGGAGGGCTCGGAGTACTACAGCGAGAGCACCAGCGGCAGCTTCTCGCCGACTGCCAGGGCTTGGTGGTGAATCACCTCAATGGCCGTGCACCGCCGCGGGCCTGTGCGGCTTCCCGATGGCCCTGAGCAAGAGCGAGAGCGGTCACCGCTGGCGCGGCAACCTGACCTGGCACGTCACCGACGACGTCATGACCTACTACACCTACTCGGAAGGCTTCCGTCCGGGTGGCTTCAACCGCACGGCGACGACGCTGGACGGCAGCCAGATCTTCCTCAAGGCCGTGGCGCCCTACAACGCAGACGGGACGGGCAAGCAGTTCTACAAGCCCGCCGGTTATGAGTCCGATCAGCTGATCAACCAGGAGGTCGGTTTCAAGTCGCGAATGGCTGAACCATCGCCTGCTGTTCAACGTGTCCGGCTACGTCATGCACTGGAGCAACGTGCAGCTGCCGCTGTTCGACCCGGTGCACCTTGGCAACACGACCTTCGACGTCAATGGCCCGGAGTACAAGATCAAGGGCTTCGAGGTCCAGTTCGTCGCCCGCCTGATGGAAGGGCTGACGCTGGGAGGGATCGAGCTCGGTGAACAGCTCCGAGCAGGTCAACGGACCCTGCCTGCCCAGCAACGTTCCGGGCAATCCGACCCCGATCGGCCAGTGCATCACGCAGGTGAAGGGGCGCCGTACACGAACCCCTACGGCGTGAACGGCACGCGGCCGCCGTTCTCACCGCCGTGGATGTTCAACACGCGGGTTCGCTACGAGTGGGTGTCGCGGCGATTACAAGCCGTATGCCTGGGTCGGCGCGAGCCATATCGGGCCGATGAGCAACGAGCCGGCGAGCTTCCCGAGTGGCAACGATCCGGCGCAGAACCCGCCGACGACGACCCTGCTGCGCTACGAGATTCCGGGCTACACGATGTATGACGCCGCGATCGGCGTTTCGAAGGACAACTGGAACGCAGCGATCATCGGCAACAACATCACCAATGAATACGGCCCGTCGAACATCTCCTCGGGACAGTTCATTCAGTCGCAGATCCCGCTGCGACCGCGCGTCATTACCTTCCAGTTTGGGTTCAAGTTCTGACCGGAAGCGCTCGGGGCCGACCGCCTGCGGGCCGGCTGCAGCTAATATCAGGGGCGGACCACAAGGTCCGCCCTTTTTTTAGCAGTCGCATGAATTCCGCCCCCGCCAGCACAACCCCAGCCGCCGCCGACCGGCGGCCTGCAGCCCCGCTGCGCGAACTGCTGCGGCAGCGCCGCTTTGCCGAGGTGCTCGCGGCGGTGCCGGCCGTGCTGCAGGAGTCCCCGGGCGAGCGGGAGGCGCTGCTGTGCCAGGCCATCGCGCAGCGCTACCTGGGACAGATCCCGGCCGCCTTCAAGACGCTCGCGACGCTCGAGCAGCACCATCCGCGCTTCGGCCGCCTGTACGAGGAGCGCGGGCGCTGCTTTGTCGAGTTGCGCCAGGCACCCCAGGCGATCGAGTCCTTTCTGCGGGCCGTCAACCTCAACCACGCGCTGCCGGGCAGCTGGGAGATGCTCGAGGGCCTCTACCGCATGGCCGGGTGACCGGCACAAACGCCGCCACCGCGGCCAGTCACGTCGCGACCCTGCGCGGCCTGCCGCAGGAGGTGGTGCTGGCGACCGGGCTGTTCCTGGACGGGGACCTGGAGGCGGCCGAGGCGCTGGTACGCGCCTTTCTCCTGAAGCACGGCGATCACATCGAGGCGATGCGACTTCTGGCCCGCATCGGCATTGCGCACAAGGTGTATTTCGACGCCGCAGGTGCTGCTCGCGGCGCTGCTCGAGCGGGCGCCCGACTACCGGGTGGCGCGCCAGGAATACGCCTTCGTGCTCGTGGAGCTGCACCGCTACCAGGAGGCGCGGGAGCAACTCGACCTGCTGCTGCGCGATGAGCCCGAGAGCGTCGCCCTCAAGACGCTGTACGCGGCCGCATGCGTCGGGCTCGGCGAGCACGAGCGGGCCATCGAGCTTTATCGGGAGCTGCTGCGCGGCGTGTCGCAGGACGCCGAGGCGCATCTGTCCATCGGTCATGCGCGAGAAGACCCTCGGCCACGCGCCGGCGGCGATCGCGCGCCTACCAGCAGGCGGCCGCGTGCCGTGGCGACTTCGGCGATGCCTACTGGAGTCTCGCCAATCTCAAGACCTACCGCTTCACCGACGCGGAGCTGGCGCAGATGCGCGCCGCGCTCGCGGCGCCCGCGACCGCGCTCGCCGATCGCTACCACCTGTGCTTTGCGCTCGGCAAGGCGCTCGAGGATCGCGGGCGAATACGCCGAGTCCTTCCGCCACTACCAGCTGGGGAATGAGCTCAAGCGCCCCGAGTGCCGCTATCGCGCGGAGCTGATCGAGACCAACACCCAGCAGCAGATCCAGGTCTGCACGCGCGAGTTCTTCGCCGCCCGCAGCCGGCTGGGGGAACCCGAGCCCGGATCCGATCTTCATCATCGGGCTGCCGCGCTCGGGCTCGACGCTCCTTGAGCAGATCCTGGCCTCGCACTCGCAGGTCGAGGGCACGCAGGAGCTGCCGAACGTGCAGCAGATCGTCAGCCGCGCTGCGCGGCTTCGGGCCGGAGACGCGCGGAGCCGCGCTATCCGCGCATCCTCACCGACGCTCAGTGCCGAGGACTTCGCCGGGCTCGGCCAGCAGTACCTGGACGGCACGCGCGTCTACCGCAGCGGCAAGCCGCATTTCATCGACAAGATGCCGAACAACTTCCGGCACGTCGGACTCATCCACCTGATGCTGCCGAATGCGCGCATCATCGATGCGCGGCGCGAGCCGATGGCCTGCTGCTTCAGCAATTTCAAGCAGCTGTTCGCCAACGGCCAGGAATTCACCTACAGCATCGAGGACATCGCGCGTTACTACCGCACGTATCTTGAGCTGATGCGCCATTGGGATCGCGTGCTGCCGGGGCGCGTCCTGCGTGTTTTCCACGAGGACGTCGTCGATGATCTCGAGGGCAGCGTGCGGCGCATGCTCGATTTCTGCGGGCTCGAGTTCGAGCCGCAGTGCGTGGCGTTTCATGAGACCAAGCGCAGCGTGCGCACGGCGAGCTCCGAGCAGGTCCGCCAGGCGATCTTCCGCGACGGACTCGAGCAGTGGAAACACTTCGAGCCCTGGCTCGGACCGCTCAAGGACGCGCTCGGTGACGCGCTGCGCCAGTACCGGGACTAGGCAGGAGATTGCAGATGGCGGCGGGCCGCAACGAACCGTGCCCGTGCGGGAGCGGGCGAAAGTACAAGCACTGCTGCGGCCGCACGGCCGAGTCGGCCGCTGCTACTGGCACCCTCGAGGCGGCCGACCTCGGTACGCTGACGGGGCTCCTTGAGCGGGGTCGGCTGCGCGAGGCGGAGGAGCGCGCCAGTGCGCTGCTGCGCGCGCAACCGGAGTCGGGCCAGCTGTGGAAGATCCTGAGCGTCGCCCGGCTGGGGCAGGGCAAGGATGGACTCACGGCGCTGCGCCGCGCGGCTGAGCTCTTGCCCGAGGACCCTGAAGCCCACGGCAATCTCGGTGGCGCGCTCAACGCGCGCGGCGAGTGGGAGGCGGCGCTCGTGAGTCTGCGCCAGGCGCTCAACCTCGAGCCGCGCAACCCGCAGGCGCTCATCGATGCCGGGGACGCGCAGCGCGCGCTCGGGCGCCCGCGCGAGGCACTCAGCCTCTACCAGTGGGCGCTGCAGATCGAACCGCAGCGCCGCGAGGCGCTGAATAACCTCGGCAGTGCGCTGCTGGACCTGCAGCAGCCCGCGCAGGCGGCCGCCTGCTACCAGCGGGCGCTCGCCCTCAAGCCCGACGACGCGGTGGTGCTGTGCAACTTCGCCAACGCACTGCGACAGCTCGGCAAGCTGGCGGAGGCCGAGACGTGCAGCCGGCACGCGATCACGCTCGCACCCGAATTGGCGATGGCGCACAACAACCTCGGCCTGTGTCTGGCGGCCCAGGGGCAACTCGCCGCCGCGATCGCCAGCTACCGCCAGGCGCTCAAGCTCGACCCCCGCTACGCGGAGGCGCTCACCAACCTCGGCAACGCGCTGCGGGAGCAGGGGGATCGCAGCGAAGCGCTCGCCCTCTATGAGCAGGCCGCGCAGCTGGATCCGCGCCGTGCGGACGCCCACACAAGCCTCGGCTACGCGCTGTTTGAATCGCGCCGCATCGTCGAGGCCATCGCCAGTTTCCGCAAGGCGCTTGCCGTACAGCCCAACTACCTGCCCGCGCACTTAGGGCTCGCCGCGGCGCAGCGGGTGCAGGGGCTGTTTGCCGAGGCGCAGGCGAGCTGTGAGGCGGCGCTCGCGATTGCGCCGGAAGACCCGCGGGCGCTGCAGCTGCTCGGTGAGCTGCATGCCGACCGCGGGGAATTTGCCCAGGCCCAGGAGCTGTGGCAGCGCACGATTGCGCTGCGTCCGCAGTTCCCGGCGGCCTACGCCAGCATCGCATCGCATCGGCGCATGACGACGCAGGATGTCGAGTGGCTCAAGGGCGTGCAGGGCCTGCTGGGGCAGGTGCTGCCGCTGAACGATGAGATGGACCTGCGCTACGCGCTCGGCAAGTACTTCGATGACATCGGCAGCTTCGAGGAGGCCTTCACCCAGTATCGGCAGGCGAACGAGCTCAGCAAGCGCCACCGCGCCGACTACGACGGCGCGAAACTCACCGAGCGCGTCGGGCGGATCATGCACCTGTGCGATGCCGCCTTCTTGCGGCAGACCCGGGACTACGCCTCGGATTCCGAGCTGCCGGTGTTCATCATCGGCATGCCGCGCTCGGGTACCTCGCTCGCCGAGCAGATTCTCGCCTCGCACCCGGCGGTGCTGGGCGCCGGAGAGATCCGCTTCTGGGACAAGGCGTTCGAGCAGCTCGAGGCGGTGGCGCGCGCGCCGGCGGAGCTCGCGAGCACGCTCACCGGGGTGGCGCGCGCGTACCTGGAGCGACTGGGAGTGCAGGCGCACGGGCAGCAGCGGATCATCGACAAGATGCCGGCGAACTTCCTCTACGCCGGCCTCATCCACGCAGCCTTCCCGCGGGCGCGCATCATCCATATGCGTCGCGAGCCGCTGGACACCTGCGTGTCGATCTATTTTCAGAATTTCTTCAACGTCGGTGTCTACGCCAACGACCTGAAGAGTCTCGCGCACTACTACGGCGAGTATCTGCGCATCTGCGACTACTGGCGCCGCGTGCTGCCCGCAACTTCCTTCCTCGAGGTCCCCTACGAGGCGCTGATCGGGGACCAGGAAGGCTGGAGCCGGCGCATGGTGGAGTTCCTCGGCCTGCCGTGGGATCCGCGCTGCCTGGATTTTCACAACACCGAGCGGGTCGTGATCACCGCCAGCCGCTGGCAGGTGCGCCAGCGCCTGAACGCCGCATCCATCGGACGCTGGCGCAATTACGCCAAGCACCTCGCGGCGCTCGAGCACCTGGCGCAGGCGCCGTAGGGCCCGGCCGGACGCGTTGCTCAGGCGAGGCGGGTGGCGCGCAGCCGCGCCTCATCCGGGGCGTAGCCCATCCCGGGTCGCTCGCTGAGGGTGATCCAGCCGTTCGCATCGGCGGTGAGGGGCTCCTCCATGAGGTAGTCGCGCCGCTCCAGGGTCCATTCGGGCGGATCGAAGGGGAACTCGAGAAACGGTGTGTCGGCGAGCCCCGCCGCGAGGTGCGCGTTGGCCGTCACTCCCATGCCGTTGGTCCAGGTGTGCGGGCTGAAGAGGATGTGGTGTTCCTGCGCCGCCACGGCGATGCGCTTCAGGCCGGTAATGCCACCGACCAGCGCTGCGTCCGGCTGCACCACATCCACGCACTGCCCGCTGATGAGGTCGCGCAACTCGTGCAGCTGGCGGGTCATCTCCCCTGCCGCGATGCGCACGTCGGCCGCCTCGCGCAGCGCGCGCATGCCGGCGTGATCGGCGCGGTGCAACGGCTCCTCCATCCAGTACACGTTCAGACGCTCGAGCTCGCGCGCCACCGTCAGCGCGTCCTTGTAGGTCCAGGCGGGCTCGGTGTCCCACGGCAGCCGCCACCCCTGGTTGCAGTCCACCAGTAGTTCCAGGCGCTGCCCGATGCGCGCGCGCACCGCCTCGAGCGCCTTGACGTCATCGCGCCAGTCACCGCGGTGGAAGCGCAGCTTGAGCGCGGGGAAGCCCTGCGCGAGAAAGCGCTCCGCGGCGTCGGCCTGGGCGGACGGGTTCCGCAGGGTGCCGGAGGAGGCGTAGGCGCGTACCCGCTGTGACAGCCCGCCGAGGAGCTTCCAGCAGGGTGCGCCGAGTATCTTGCCGGCCAGGTCCCACAGCGCAAGATCCAGCGGCCAACAGCGCCCGTAGTGAAAGTCGAGGTTGGACAGCACGCGAAAGTGGCGCTCGAGCGCGAGCGGGTCCTGGCCGATGAACAGCGCCTCGTGCCCCGCGAACCCGAGCATGCGATCCCCCGAGCCGACACCCACGAGGCCCGTGTCGGTACTCACCCGCACCACGGTGGCGTCGAAGTGCACGCGCGGCTTGCTGTCCCAGCTGGCATTGAAGGGCGGCTCGAGCGGCAGCCGGTGATGACTGATCGCGATCGCGGCAATCTTATGCGCGCAAGCGACGGGCAGGGCGGCGGCGGGGCGGGTGTTCATGCGGGGCGCGTAAGGTGCGGGTGGCCCGAGCGTTCCACAGTCGCGGGGGGTGTCACAGCCGAGAAATTCACTACCCGCATCGAAAAAAAGCATTGGAACGCCCCGGCATCTTGGCGGGACGCTGCACTCTGGGCGAGTATGGCGCGATTCATCCGCCGCTGACGCTCTGAAGCTGAGGTTCCCTGGCATGCAGAAGAAGTCGATCGACCGCCGCTGGTTGCCCCTGAATGCGCTGCGCGCCTTCGAGGGCGTGGCCAAGCACGGTAGCTTTACGGCGGCCGCCAATGCGCTGCTGATCTCCCAGAGCGCGCTGTCACGGCACGTCATCGCGCTCGAGCGTCTCACCGGCGTGCAGCTCTTCGAGCGCCGCCCGCACGCGCTCACGCTCACCAAGGCCGGGCAGCACCTGCTGCCGGCGGTGGTGAAGTCCTTCGACCGCCTGGAGTACGCGCTCGATGACATCCGCAATGAAGGCGCGCCGGCGCAGCGCACGCTGCGGGTGCAGATGCCGCCGAGTTTCGCGGTGCAGCTCGCGGTGCCAATTCTGCGCGACTTCCGCCGTCTGAGCACCGAGGTGGACATCGACCTCGTCAGCCCGTACGGCGTCGGGCCACCGCTCGGGGACGTCGACGTCGCGGTGGTGTATTCCAAGCCGACGGTCACGGACCTCGTCAGCGACCTGCTGTGGCCGGTGCAGCTGTCGCTCCTGTGCCATCCGAACGTCGCGAGCGCGAACCGCGGCAAGGACCTGGCCACCCTCATCGAGGCGAACGAGATCGTGCACGTGCGCCTCGCCGACCTGCCGCGCCACCACACGTGGTCGCAGTTCGTGCGCTCGCAGGCGCTCGGCGGGGTGAACATCGAGCGCGGCCTGGTGTTCGATACGGCGGTGCTGGCGGCCCAATATGCGCTCGCCGGCCAGGGCATCGCGCTGCTGGACCCGAACCTGTTCGCCGACGAGCTGCGCGAGGGGCGGCTGGTGAAACCCTTCGCGGCCACGCTCGATGACGGCTACGGCTACTACCTGACGACGCACCCGGAGGGACTGGCGGATACCGCGATCGCGCTGTTTCGCTCCTGGCTGATCGAACGTTTCGGCAGGCGTACGGTCGCCGGCGGTACGCCGGTGCAGCTTGCGGTGTCGAACGAGTAAGCGGAAGGAACGCGCAACGTGAAGAGCAGTGCACGAGTGCTGGTGATCGGCGGCGGCGTGGTGGGCGTGAGCGTCCTTTATCACCTGACGAAGGCGGGCTGGAAGGACGTGCTGCTCATCGAGCGCGGGGAGCTCACCTGCGGCTCGACCTGGCATGCGGCCGGTGGCATGCACACCGTCAACGGCGATCCGAACGTCGCGAAGCTGCAGCAGTACACCATCAACCTGTACAAGGAACTGGAAGCCCTCACCGGGCAGTCCTGCGGCATGCACCTGACCGGCGGGGTCATGCTCGCCGGCACCCGGGCACGCCTCGACTGGCTGAAGATGACCAAGGCGCGCGGGCGCTACCTGGGGATGGAGCTGGAACTCGTCTCGGTGGACGAGGCGGCGCGGTTGTTCCCGCTGATGAACAAGAAGCACTTCGTCGGTGGGCTCTATGACCCGATCGAGGGCCATGTCGATCCGTGGGGGGTCACGCAGGCCTACGCCAAGGCGGCGCAGCTCGGGGGCGCTGAGGTGGTGCGTCACAACCGCGTGCTCTCGCTTGCGGCGCGGCGCGATGGCAGCTGGGACGTTGAGACCGAGCAGGGCACGGTGCACGCCGAGCACGTGGTGAACGCCGGTGGTCTGTGGGCGCGCGAAGTCGGGCGCATGGTGGGCATCGAGCTGCCGGTGCTGGCGATGGAGCACCAGTACCTGATCACGGAGGATCTGCCGCAGCTGAAGGGTCAGAAGGAGCAGATCCACTGCATCGACTTCGAGGGCGAGATCTACACGCGCCAGGAGCGCGGCGGCATGCTGCTTGGCACCTACGAGCGTGCCGGGGTGCCCTGGTCAGCGCGCGAGACGCCCTGGGACTTCGCCCAAAGCCTCCTGCCCAATGACCTGGAGCGCATCGCGCCCTCCCTCGAGGTCGGATTCGAGCACTTCCCGGCACTCGCGGAAGTGGGCATCCGCAAGGTCGTGAACGGTCCGTTCACCTTCGCGCCCGATGGCAATCCGCTCGTCGGCCCGATCCGCGGCTTGCGCAACTTCTGGGTGGCCTGCGGCGTCATGGCCGGCTTCAGCCAGGGGGGCGGTGTCGGTCTGGCGCTGTCGCAGTGGATGGTGAACGGCGATCCGGGCGCGGACGTGTGGGCGATGGACGTCGCGCGCTACGGCGACTGGGCGACGCTGGCCTACACCAACGCCAAGGTGCGCGAGAATTATTCGCGCCGCTTTCGCATTCGCTTCCCGAACGAAGAATTGCCGGCCGCGCGCCCGCTGCGCACCACGCCGATTTACGAGCGGCTGCAGGGCGCGCACGCGCTGTTCGGGGATTACTGCGGGCTGGAGCACGCGCTGTGGTTCGCCCCGAGCGCCGCCCAGGCGCAGGAGGAGGTCACCTTCCATCGCTCCAACGCCCATGCGCACGTCGGCGCCGAATGTCACGCGGTACGCAACGGCGTCGGGCTCATCGAGATCTCCAACTACGGCAAGTTCGAGGTCTCAGGCGCCGGCACCGAGGCATGGCTTTCCTATGTGATGGCCAACCGCATGCCGCAGCCCGGGCGTATCGCGCTCACGCCCATGCTCAATGAGCGCGGCAAGCTGATCGGGGACTTCACCGTCTGCCGTCTCGCGCCCGAGCGTGCCTTCCTCATCTGTACCTACGCGGCCGAGGTGTTCTACCGCCGCTGGTTTGAGCGCTACCCGCCGCCGGCGGGGGTGAGCGTGCGTGCCTGTGCCATGGAGTACGTGGGACTGTCCGTGGCGGGGCCGGCTTCGCGGGCGCTCCTGCAGGGCCTGGTGCGCGAGGACCTCGCGAGCGCGGCCTTCCCCTTCCTCAGCTTCCGGCAGATGGATGTCGGCATGGTTCCGGCGCTCGTAGGCCGCATCAGCTTCACCGGGGAGCTCGGCTACGAAGTCTGGGTCACGAGTGAGTACCAGCGCGCGCTCTACGATGAGCTCCAGCGCGCCGGGCGCGAACAGGGACTGAAGCTCTTCGGCGGACGCGCGCTCAATACGCTGCGCATCGAGAAGAGCTTCGGCAGCTGGGCACGCGAGTACCGGCCGATTTACGGTCCCTACGAGGCCGGCCTCGGCCGCTTCGTGGATCTGCAGAAGGGCGACTTCGTGGGCCGCGCGGCGGCGCTCGAGGAGCGCGACAGCGGTGGGAAGCTGCGCCTGGTGGGCTTCAGCGTCGATGCCGTGGATGCGGATGCGCAGGGTGATGAGCCCATCTGGCACGACGGCAGGGTCGTCGGCTGGGTGACCTCGGGTGCCTATGGCCACAGCGTGCAGCGCTCGCTCGCGCTCGGCTACATTCCGGCCGAACTCGCCAGCGCCGACAGCGGCTTCGAGATCGAAATCATCGGCGAGCGACGCGCAGCCCGGCGTGAGCGAGCCGCGCCGGTGGATCCGCAGGGCGCGCGCATGCGCGCCTAGGTACGTGCGCTAGGGACCGAGAAAGATCGCGAGCGCGCTGGCGGTGAGCGCCGGACGGATCTGGCCCTCGATCTCCATGGTGTTGTCGGTGGTCACCAGGTAGCGATTCGGGCCGCGGGGCTCGACGCCGGCGAGCTTGATGCAGTTGCGCACGCGTGCACCGGAGCGCACCGCGTTCATGAAACGCACCTTCGCGAGGCCGTAGTTGACGACGGATTTGACGTGCACCAGCGGCACCAGGAGCTCAAAGGCGGTCGGTGCGATCAGCGACAGCGTCAGGAACCCGTGCGCGATCGTGCCGCCGAAGGGACTCTCGCGGGCGGCGCGCTCGGGATCGACGTGAATCCACTGGTGATCCCCGGTGCAGTGCGCGAATTCCTGGATCTTCTCCTGATCGAGCGTCACCCAGGAGGAGACGCCCATTTCCTCCCCGACGTGCCGCGCCAGATCCGCCAGGGAAATCTTTTCGTGCGTCATCGATGGACCTTGAACACCGCCGTGGGCGGTTGTCTTTGTCAGGGCGTGGATATTACCAAGGCCCAGGCGAGCGTCGAGTGCGCTATATAAGGAGAGCCTGCGGCATCAGCCGCCAGACACCTCCGACATTTATACCGTTAAATCAAACCGCTAATGGATGTTATTTGCGCATTTTCTGCCTGATCCCGGTGCCCCCGGGGTGCGTCGTGCTGGCACTGTGCGGGTTTGCCGTCGCGCTCCTGGGGGGTGCCGCGCCGGCGGTCGCACAGACGGCGGATGAGTCCGCGCTCAGCGCCGACACCGGCGCGCTCTACGGGCCCTATGCCATGACGCGCGAGGCGTCGGGGACGAGCTGGCAGCCCGACTCCACGCCCATGGAGGGTCTGATGAGCATGCGCGGTGCGTGGATGGGCATGGTCCACGGCTCTGCCGATCTGATCTACGACGATCAGGGCGGCCCGCGCGGAGACACGCAGACCTATTCCACCGCCACGCTGATGGCGATGGCCCGCCGGCAGCTCACGGACGGGGCGTTGGGTCTGCGGCTGATGATCTCGAGCGATCCGACGATGGGCAAGGAGGGCTACCCGCTGATCTTCCAGACCGGCGAGACCGCCGATGGCAAGACGCCGCTGGTCGATCGTCAGCATCCGCACGATATGCTGATGGAGGCGGCGGCCACTTACAGCCATGACTTGAGTCGTGACAGCTCGCTGTTCCTCTACGTCGGCTTACCGGGGGAACCGGCGCTGGGACCGACGGCGTTCATGCACCGCCTGTCGGGAATGGATGACCCGGAGGCGCCGCTGGCGCACCACTGGCTCGATTCGACACACGTCTCCTGGGGCGTGGCGACGGCCGGCTACACCTGGCAGGGCGTGAAGCTTGAGGCCTCCGCCTTCAACGGCCGCGAGCCGGATCAGTTTCACTACAACATCCAGACGGGCTCACTCGATTCGTACGCGCTGCGCGCCACGCTCAATCCGACCGCGAACCTGTCCATGCAGGGCAGCTTCGGACGCCTGATCAGTCCCGAACAGCTCGAGCCGGACATCGACATCAAGCGCAGCAGCGTATCGGTGACGTACAACGCGCCGCTGGCGACCTGGTGGCAAACGACCGCGGCCTTCGGTCACAACAGCCCGACGCTCGGCTCCGGCACCAACGCCTGGTTGCTCGAGTCGGCGCTGAAGCTCGCCGCCGCGCACACGCTCTTCGGCCGCTACGAGCGGGTCGGCAAGGACGAACTCTTTGAGCCGGGCCAGCCGCTGTATGGCCCGACGTTCACGATCGAGAAGCTCTCGCTCGGCTACATCTACGACTTCCTGCACATCGACGGGCTGAGCCTCGGTCTTGGCGGCCTGGTGAGCACCTACAGCTACGCGGCCGCGCTGAACAGCACCTATGGTTCGCGACCGACGTCCTTCATGGTTTTCGCGCGCGCCCGGTTGTAGCATTCAGCCCATGCGCGTGCCCTCCATGACCCGACGCGGAGTACTGGCCGCCGGCTTGGCCGGCGCCGGCGCGGCGCTGTTACCCTGGGCGCGCAGTCGAGCGGCCAGCGCGCCGGCGGCGGGGGCGGGCACGTTCACCATCGGCGGGGATCTGGTCGTGAATCGCATGGGCTATGGCGCCATGCGTATCACGGGGCCAGGCATCTGGGGAGAACCCAAGGACCCCGCCGAAGCACGTCGCGTGCTGCAGCGCGCGCTCGAGCTCGGGGTGAACTTCATCGATACCGCCGATGCCTACGGTCCGGAGGTGAGCGAGCGGCTGATCGCCGAGGCGTTGTATCCGTATCCGCGCGGACTCGTGATCGCAACCAAGGGCGGTCTGCTGCGCCCGTCCGCGGGCCAGTGGGAGCCGGACGGGCGACCACAGCATCTGCGTGCGGCCTGCGAGGGCAGCCTCAAGCGCCTCAAACTCGAGCGCATCGATCTGTATCAGTTTCATCATATCGACCCGAAGGTACCGCTGGAGGATTCGCTCGGGGAGCTCGCGCGCTTGCGCACCGAGGGCAAGATCCGCCACGTGGGCGTCTCCAACTTCACGGTGGAGGAGCTCGCGCGCGGCAAGCACGTGGTGCCCATCGTCTCGGTGCAGAATCGCTACAACGTGGGCGACCGTGCCTCCGAGGATGTGCTCGCGGTGTGCGTGCGCGAGCAGCTGGCGTTCATTCCCTGGGCGCCACTGGGCAGCGGCTCTGCGGATCGGCTGGAGAAGAATGAGAGCGGCAAGGGACTCGAGTCGGTCGCCAAGGCGCGCAACGTGAGCGTGCTGCAGCTGGCCATCGCCTGGCTGCTGGTGAAATCGCCGGTAATGCTGCCGATTCCCGGCACCTCATCCGTGGAGCATCTGCAGGAGGACGTGGCCGCGGCGAGCCTGCGCCTGAGCCCGGCGGAGATGGCGACGATCGGTTGAGTCGCGTGCGGCGCGCCTCAGGGCACGACGTGTGAGCTGCCGACGTCCTTCCACTCGTAGCGCGGCACCTGGATCCACTTGCCGTCCTTCTGCTCCGGCACCTTGTGGACCTTCGCCTGTTCGACGGTCATGGTGCCGTCCTTATCGTTGACCCAGAAGTCGACGTCGTAGATCTGGTCCGTGGTGCCGACGACGCGAAAGTCCGTGCAGGCGAAGTAGTGGCCATTTTCATCGAGCTGCCGGATCGGCTGGTGCGTGTCGATGAACTGCAGATCGAGCACCTTGCCGGTCTTGTCGTCCTTCAGCTTGTAGACGCCGCCGTTCTTGGCCTGCGCCGACAGCGCGCCCTGTTCCACCGCCGACATGACTTCCCAGCCGCGCTTGGCCGCCATGTGCCCCGGATGCTCCGATGCCGGGATCCACCACCAGGGGATCGGGCTGCGCGCCACGAGCGTCCAGGCGCCATCGGCCTGCACCGGTTCCTTGTAGATACGCACTTCCTGGACCTTGAGCACCCCTTGCGCGGGGGCGACCCAGAAATCGATCAGGTAGCGTTTCTGCTCCTGCCCCTGTTCGTGAAACTTCACGTCCGGGAAGAAGCCGTAGCCATCGATGGTGCGCGTGAAATCGATGCCATCGAAGACCAGCTTCAGCGCCGCGCCGTTCAGCGGATCCTCGAGCGGGAAGACGCCGTTGTTGGCCTTGACCTTGGTCTCGATCATCTCCTTCACCAGCGCTTCGGCATCCGTGCTGGTGAAGTCCTGCATGGCCTTCTCGGTGGATTCCGCGCTGCTCGCGGCATAGAAATCGCGGGCCTTCTGCAGGTTCGCGCTCGAAGCCTGCAGGAACGAGGCCTTGGCCGCGGCGTTACTGAAGCAGTAGGTCTTGCCGTCCTTGTCCTTCCAGCTGATGTTGCAGCTGGTGGGCACGTGCTTGCCCTCCGCCAGGCCTTCGGCGCACTGGCCACCAAACTGCGCCTGCTCGGGCGTGACCGGAGCATCGGCCGCGTGGCCGGACGCGGTCGCCAGCGCCAGCAGCGCTGCACTCCACAGCGCGTGCCGCAGGGTCTGAAGCGCCGCCGCTCCGGGGCTCGTCCTACCACTCATACGCCGTGCCTCTTGCCTGCTGTGGCGCGCGGCGCCACGAGCCTCGATCCTACTCCTTCGGCGCCACGCGTGCCCCGAGGCACAGCAACTGCGGAACGCGCGGCCGAGCGGGCGACCTTACGGCCGTGAAGATCACCCGCTCGCATCGTGCCATGCGCAGCTTCAGCCGCGCTGCGGGGCAGCGGCGGCGAGGGCCGCGAGGCGCGGGCTGTGCACCTGCTGCACCGCCTGCGACACCGCGGCACGCTCACAGCTGTCGCTCTGCGCCAGCGCCGTCAGATCGCGGATGTCGCTCACCGCGCAGACCTTGTGCGCGGCCTGAGTGATGCGTTCGTAGAGCGCACGCGAACCGGCGTCGGTGGCAAGATCCAGGTCGCGGTAGCTGACACGGACTGAGCTCGCAGTGCTGGTCGCGACGGCGGCGGAGTGTTCCGCGCAGGCCGTCCCCGCGCTGGCGGTCGCGGCGGCGGCGGTGAGGACACAGGCCAGCAGGCTGTGCGCCAGGGAGGCACGCGTGAGGGGCCGGAATGTCTTGGTGCTGTACATGAGACTCTCCTGAACGTTTCGGTTGATCGCACATCAGCCGACGGTGGCTGACGTGATCTATGAGACGCTCGCCGCGCTCGCGCGCGAAGCCCCCGCAGCGCGTGTTGATCCCTGCCGTTGACGCGTTCGTACCGCGCCGGCTACGGTGCGTGCCTGCACGTCTCCGGATGCTCGCGGCCGCGGCGAGCGCGGTAAATGCCGAGGTTTCGTGGCAGTGCCACGGACTCGTCCCTGCCGCTGACGCGCTCGTCCCCGGCGAGGCCCACACGAGCGCTCGGGGAACGCAGAAGGATGTACGCTAGTGTCCGATGGGCCCAGTGGGCCCTGGGACGACAGGGGCTCGACGCACCAATGAACGCCTTACCTCGCGAGCACATGGCGCCGGCGCTGACAGCGCCGGGCGGCACTCTGCGTGCGCAGGCCGCCAGCGCCGCGGCGCAGTCCGCCTTTCGTCCGTTCCTGTGGCTGCTGACGGCGTTCTGGGTGTACGTGGCGCTCTCCAACGTCATGTACGCCAACAACATGAACGCGAGTCTGACCTCGATGAAGGTGGAGCACGTCTTCGCGCCCGCCGATGCGCGCCTGCTGCAGCACCTGATGCTGTACCCGCTGTTCCTCTTCTGCATGTGGCGCTCACTGCGCACCGGCTGGCAGCCGCGCTGGCGGGCGCTGCCGCTGCAGCTGGGGCTGGCGCTCCTGTTCGTGGTGCCCGCCTCGCCGGTTCTGATGCTCGGTGAGGTCCTCACGAGCAAGTGGTACGGCATGGATGCGCATGATATGGGCAAGGGCTGGCACACGTGGCAGGAGTTCCTCGAGGGCCCGGAGCTACCCACGTGGATCGCGAGCGCCACCACCTTCCTGGTCACGTACTGCTTCGGCGTCGCGCTGATGATGGGGTTCGCCTTCTACCAACGGTTGCGGGATGCGCAGCTGCGCTCCGCGGCGCTCGAGCGCGCGCTTACCAGCGCGCACCTGCAGACGCTGCGCATGCAGCTCTCCCCGCACACACTGTTCAACCTGCTGCACACCATCCGCGGTCAGATCACCTGGGATCCGCCGGCGGCGCAGACGATGGTGGTGCAACTCGGGGACCTGCTGCGACGGCTGCTGACCGCGGGCGAGCGCGAGTTCTCGCGCCTGGCGGATGAGCTGCAGTTCGTAACCCTGTATCTGGAGTTGCAGCAGAAGCGCTTTGCCGACCGGCTCACGGTGTCGGTACCGCGCGGCGGCCTGCCGCGCGCCTGGGTCCCGAGCCTCATCCTGCAGCCCCTGGTCGAGAACGCCGTGGTGCACGGCCTCGCCGGACACGACGGTCCGGTAAATATCAGCGTGGAAGTCTCGGTGCTCGAAGAGACGCTCGTGCTGCGCGTGGTGAATACCATCGCCCCGGACAAGGCCGAAGGACGCATCGGCATCGGGCTCGCCAACGTGCGTGAGCGGCTCGAGGTGCAGTTCGGTGAGCGCGCCAGCTTCAGCGCCGCCGCCACCGCCGATGACCTGTGGGTCACGCAGATCTGCATGCCGCTGCTGCGCGATGGTCCCGACGGCGCGCAGCCGCCGGAGGCTGCCGAAGCATGATGGAGGTCATCATTGTCGATGATGAGCCCGCCGCGCGCCGCGCGGTGCGCGAGGGCTGCGAGCGTGAGACGGATCTGCGCGTCGTGGGCGAGTACGGCGATGCACGCGCAGCGCTCGAAGCCATCCGCCAGCAACCCCCGCAGGTGCTGTTCCTGGATATCCAGATGGATGCGATGACCGGCATGGAGCTGGCGCGGGCGCTGGATCCGCTGACGCTGCCGCTGATCGTGTTCGTGACGGCCTACGATCACTACGCGCTCGAGGCCTTCGCGGTGAGCGCGGTCGACTACTTGCTCAAGCCCTTCGATGATGCGCGCTTTCAGGCAACCGTGGCGCGCGTGCGCCGCCGCCAGGCCGCCGCCGCCGGCTTTGACCGCCACGGCGCGCTCACGACACTACTGGAGCAGCTGGAGAGCCGCGCGCGCCTGCGCGCGGAGGCGCAGCCACGGGTGCTCGCCGAGGCGGGCAGCCGCATGCACATGCTCGATGTCGGGCAGGTGGAGCTGGTGGAATCTGACCGCAACTACGTGCGCCTCATCATCGGCCGCGAGAGCTTTCATGCCCGCAGCACGCTCGCGCAGGCGGAGAAGTCCTTCCAGCATCAGCCCATGCTGCGCATCAGCCGCTCGTGCCTGGTGAACATGCAGCACGTGAAGGAAGTCAGTCGCACGCCGCGCGGGGATTTCATCCTGGTTACGGTCGGCGGCACCACCGTCACCAGCAGCGAAGGTTACCGCGAGCCGGTACGCCAGTACTTCGAGCGTCTAAAGCTCGCCCCGGCCTGAGCCGACAGGGTAAAGTCCCGCGGTGGCAGAACCTGCGGGACACGCATCCCCGAGCGCGCCCTCGCGCCGCGCCGCCTACTGGGCGCTCGGCCTGCTGACCGCGATCAATCTGCTCAACTACCTCGACCGCTACGTCATCGCGCCACTCGGCACCGACCTCAAGCGCGACATGGCGCTCTCGGACACGCAGCTCGGCTGGCTGATCCCGGCGTTCATCCTCGTGTACATGGCGGCAGCGCCGCTGTTCGGTGCCTGGGGCGACCGCGGCTCGCGTACGCGCCCCATCGCCCTCGGCATCGGCATCTGGAGCCTGGCCACGGTGCTCTCGGGGCTGGCGCACGGCTATCCGCACCTGCTGGCGGCGCGCGCGCTGGTCGGCATCGGGGAGGCCGCGATCGTTGCGATCGCCCCCGCGCTCCTCGGGGACCTGTTCGCGCCGCGCCTGCGCGCGCGCGTGTTCGCCCTGTTCAACATGGCGATCCCGGTCGGCGCGGCGCTCGGCTACGTGGTGGGCGGCCTGGTGGGGCAGCATTTCGGCTGGCGCGCGGCCTTCTTCGTCGCCGGGGTTCCGGGCGCTGCGCTGGCGCTTGCCTCGCTGTGGCTGCCCGATCCGCCGCGGGGCGTGCAGGAGAATCAACTCAAGGCGCCCGCCGGCGCCGCGCCCGCGGCGGGTGCGGCGGCCGTGTACCGCGATCTGCTGCGGCGCGGACCTTATATGGTGCTCGTGCTCGGCTATGCGGCGTACACCTTCGCACTCGGCGGCCTGGCTTACTGGATGCCGATATTCCTCGAGCGCGTGCGCCACGTGCCCAAGGCAGGCGCCGCCACCGACTTCGGTCTGATCGTCCTCGGCACGGGAGTTGTCGGCACGATGGCCGGCGGCTGGCTGGCGGATTACCTGCGCCGCTACTCCGGCCAGGCGTATCTGTGGTTCTCGGGGGTGGTGACGCTCCTGGCCGCGCCGGTGGCGCTGCTGGCGCTCGGTGCCGCGCAGCGCAGCGTGTACTTTCCGGCGATCGTGGCGGCCGAGCTGCTGCTGTTCATGTCGACCGGACCGGTGAACGCGGCGCTGGTGAATGTCGTGTCACCACGGGAGCGCGCCTCCGCCGCCGCGCTGACCATGGTCGTGATCCACCTGCTGGGCGATGTACCCTCGCCGATCTTGATCGGCTCCATCTCTGACCATCTCGGGCAGCGTCTGGGGGATGCGGCCGCGCTCGGCCGCGCGGTGCTGATCGTGCCGGCGGCAATCCTCATCGCCGGCCTCATCTGGCTGCTCGCGGCCCGCTTCGGCGAGCGGGTCGCACCGGCACGCGCGTGAGGCGCGGCGCTGCGCCGCGCGCGCCCGCGGCGGACTCCCCGGCGCAGCGTCCGCTGCAGGGGCTGCCGCGCGAGCAGCTCGAGGCGCGCCTGGCGCGTGCACTCTTGGGGCATGACGGGGTGGCCGGGGCGCACTGCATTCATGAACTGTGGATGCGCGGCGAGTTCGCGGCCAACATCGAGCGCTGGCTGGAGGCGCTGTGGGCGGCAGCCGCCCCCACGGTCCCGGAGTGGCTGCCGATGCGCTACATCGACTGGCTGCCGAGCGCCTACGAGGTGACGGCGCGCTTTCGCGCCCGGCGCCGTGGCCGCTCGAACCTGTATCTGGTGCTGTTGGATTTTGCCGACCGTCGCCGCGGCCCGTTCGGGGTGTACGTGGGCATGAGCCACTACCGGCCGAGCGAGCGCTTCGATCAGCACAAGGCCGGCATCCGCGCCGCCGGCTGCGTGTTGCAGCGCGGCCTTGAGGTGCTGACCGGCCCGACGCTGCACCTGCAGCAGGTCGCGCGCGCCGAGGCGGCGCAGCTCGAAGCCGCCCTGGCACGCGCGCTCGAGGACGCGGGGCTGCTGGTCGAGGGTGGCCACTGAGGCGCAGCGGCCTCTACAAAGAGCACACGCCTTTCGGGTTAGACTGCGCGCCAGTGCGCCGCATGGCGCGGGTAGTGAGCATGTCAGTCGAGCGGAGCTGGTTACGGGCGCGGGCCGCGCTGGCCTGCCTGCTCTTCGGCCTGTCGGTGAGCGCGGCGCGGGCGGCGAGCCCGCCGCCACCGCTGGCACTTGCGGCCGGGGCCCGCGTGGGCGTGGTGAACCTGCTCGACGCCGAGGTGACGCACTACCACGCCGCGCCGCGCGTGCAGGACAGCTTCCTCAAGACCCAGCCGGTCGCCTGGTCGGTGAGCGCCATGCTGCTGGAAGCGGTGCGCGAGCCGCTCACGCGGGTCGGGCTGGTGCCCGTGCCGCTGGCCCCCGGGGACACGCTGAGCCGCGCGCGCGAGTCGTGTTTCCTCGACGCCAACCTGCAGAAGGCCCTGCCCAAGGACTGTGTCGCCGCCTATGCGCGCCTCGCCGCCGATGAACATCTCGCGGCGCTCATCGTGTTCGGACCCGGCCTGAATGATTCCAACCATGCGCAGGCAACCCGGCGCAAGGACCTGCCCGATTACCTGCGCGGCTGGTGCGTGGTCTCGGGGAGCGCGGAGGGGGGCACGGCACCGGTGCTGCTCAACCTCACCGAACTGCTGCTGATCAGTGTGACGCCCAAGGGACCGCAGCTGGATGCGCGCGCCTGGGGCGGGACCTTCACGCAGAGCTGGACGGGCTTTATCGCACCGCCGGGCCCGCAAGCGCTGCCGGCGCCGCAGCTTGAGCAGCTGCAGCCGCTGTTTGCCGCTCTCTTGCGCCAGCAGACGCAGGGGTTATTGTTCGGGCGCCTCGCGCCGGGGCCCTAGGAGGGCTGTTCGAGTCCCCAGGCGCACAGGATCACGGCGGCGATGCCGAGGGCGAAGTAAAGCGCCGCGAAGATCTTTTCCCGACGCACCAGCTGCGCGGCGCTCAACGGCGCGATCAGGAAGGGTTCGCCGTTGGTCGGCTGTGCGATAACGCTCACGCGCTCGACGTCCGCGGACAGCACCTGCGCCTGCGCCTCGCGGGCGGCGACGCTGCGCGCCGCCTCCCATTCCTGCACGTCGATGTGCCCGTCGTGATTCGCGTCAAAGCGCGCGAGGAGGGCCGCCTGGTCCTGCTTCCACAGGCGCAGCTTCTCCTGCGTCACGCGATTGATATCGCCCACCTCGGAGTGCGAGCGCAGCTCCCCGACCACGGATAAGCGCGTACCGACATCCAGCAGCCGCTCGGTGTAGCGCCAGCAGCCAAGACGCAGCGGGGGCGGAATCAGCGGCGGCGGTCCACCCGGGATGGCTTCCTCCCCGTACCACACGCTGCGGATCGTCGGCGTGATCTCCGCGCCCACCGGTCCGATGAGGCAGCGCGCCTCGTCCTCGTCGATGAGCATGAACAGTTCGACGCTGGTCGCCTGCTCCTGCGTGCGCCAGTCGCTCTTGCCGGGACGTTCGCTCTCATCGCGTGCAATCTCGTACGACCACCAGACGCACGGGCGGCCACTAAGCGGTGCACGCGTGGGCTCCGCGTGCGCGGGCGCGGCGCGGCCCCGCACCTTGACGTAGCCTTGCGCGGCGGAACGAATCCGCATCGCGGTGGTGTCACCCAGCAGCCGTTCGCGGCGCAGCCGCCGCAGCATGCCAAAGAGGGCGAGGAGCGCGCCGCCCGCACCTACGGTGACGCTGACGGCCTGCATGGCGGGCGAGGGAAATGCGACTCGCTGTGGGGGCGAGCGTCAGCCCGAGAAGGCCGCCTTGAGATCCACGTCCGCCTTCGCCTCGCCCTGGATGTGCAGCAGCTGTGCCTCCGGGAAGTCTCCGAGGCGCGCCACCAGCAGGTCCGGAAAGGCGGCGATGCGCACGTTGTTGGTGTTGACGGCGTCGTTGTAGACCTCGCGCCGGTCGGCGATCGCGGTCTCGAGCCCGCTGATGCGCTCCTGCAGGTGGCGGAACGGTTCGCTCGCCTTCAGTTGCGGGTAATTCTCGGCCACCGCGTACAGCCCGCTCAGGCCGCTGCGCAATTCGCGCTCCGCGTTGGCCAGGGCCGGCACGTTGCCGGAAACGCGCGCGGTGTCGACGCTGGCGCGCGCCTGCATCACGCGCTCGAGCGTGGTGCTCTCGTACTGCATGTACTGCTTGCACACCTCGATGAGCTTGGGCAGCTCATCGTGGCGCTGCGCCAGTACGACATCGATGTTGGACCAGGCGAGTTTGACCGCGGCGCGCACGCGCACCAGGCCGTTGTAGACGCCGATGAGGTAGCCGAGCAGCGCCACCACCAGGAAGAGCAGAATCAACGCCGACAACATGTGTTCGCCCTCGCATTGCCACGGCATTTGCAGCCAACCCCAGCATACTCCGGCGGCAGCGGCGGACCCGTCCCGGGGCGAGATTCAGCGACGCGGATCACGCCTCAAGACGTGACTCAGTCGACACGCGACATCGAGCCCGGCGAGCTCGTAGCCCTTCTTGAAGTCACGGATGTGCCGGCTCATCCAGGTCTGTGCGCCCGCCTCATCCTGGCGTGCGAGCGTATCGAGCAGGTGCTCATGGGCGCTGAGGATGCGGGCGCGCGCCTGGGGTACCTTGTCGATCATGACACGCAGCGAGGGCTCGAGCAGCAGGAGCAGCGGCTCCTGCGCGAGGCGCAGCACCGGGTTGTGGGTCGCCGCGCCGATGCAGCGCAGCACCTCGGCGGTGCGGTGCACCGCCTGCGCAGTGTCGGCGGCGCAGGCGAGGGCGCTGGCGGCCGCCTCGATCTGCTCCAGATCCGCGTGCGTGCGGGCGCGCGCGGCGGCGACCGCGATCGGCGGCTCGAGGATCGTCAGCGCCTGCCATACGTCGTGCGCGGTGACGTCGTGCAGCAGCAGGGCATCACTCACGCCGGCCGCCACGCTCGCCTGGTGCGGGCGGCTGACCGACATGAGCTTCGAGCCCGGCCGGCGCTCGAGCAGGCCGCGGCTCTCCAGCTCGCGCAGCGCCTCGCGCACGGTCGAGCGGTTGACGCCGAACTGGCGGGCGAGCTCGGTCTCCGCCGGCAGCCGTGCACCCTCGCGCAGCGCCCGGCTGCGGATGCGCGCGCCGATGGCCGCCGCCACCTTGCGGTAGGCGGGCTCCATCTGGATCTGCTCGAACTCGGCGCTCACGCGGCTGCCTCGAACAGCTCCCGGCCGATGAGCATGCGGCGGATCTCCTGGGTGCCGGCGCCGATCTCGTAGAGCTTGGCGTCGCGCAGCAGCCGCCCGGCCGGGTAGTCGTTGATGTAGCCGTTGCCACCGAGGGCCTGGATCGCCTCCAGCGCCGCCTGCGTGGCGCGCTCGGCGGCAAACAGAATGCAGGCCGCCGCATCGCGGCGCACCGCGGTGCGCGCATCACAGGCGCGCGCCACCGTATAGACGTAGGCGCGCGCGGCGTTCAGCGAGGCGTACAGATCGGCGATCTTGCCCTGCATCAGCTCGAAGGTGCCGATCGGCTGGCCGAACTGCTTGCGCTCGTGCACGTAGGGGAGCACCACATCCAGCGCGGCCGCCATGAGTCCTAGCGGGCCGCCGGCGAGCACCACGCGCTCGTAATCCAGGCCGCTCATCAGCACCTGCACGCCGCCGTTTTCCACCCCCAAGAGATTCGCGGCCGGCACGAAGCACTCCTCGAGCACCAGTTCACAGGTGCCCGAGCCGCGCATGCCGAGCTTGTCGAGCTTCTGCGCGGTGCTGAAGCCCGGGGTGCCGCGCTCGACGATGAAGGTACTGATGCCACGCGTACCGGCGGTGTGATCGGTCTTGGCGTAAATGAGAAAGGTATCCGCGTCAGGACCGTTGGTGATCCACATCTTGCGGCCGCTGAGCACGTAGCCGCCGTCACGGGCCTGGGCGCGCAGCTGCATGGAGACCACGTCCGAGCCGGCGCCCGGCTCTGACATCGCCAGCGCACCGACGTGCTCGCCGCTGACCAGTGGCGGCAGGTAGCGCGCGCGCTGCGCTTCGCTGCCGTTCAGGCGCAGCTGGTTGATGCACAGGTTCGAGTGTGCCCCGTAGGACAGGCCGATGGAACCGGAGGCGCGCGAGATCTCCTCCATGACGATGACGTGCGCGAGGTAGCCGAGGCCCGCCCCGCCGTACGCCTCCGGCACGGTGATGCCGAGCAGGCCCTGGGCACCGAGTTTCGGCCACAGGTCGCGCGGGAACTCGTTACTGCGATCGATCTGCGCGGCGCGCGGGGCGATCTCCTGTGCGGCGAAGCGCCGCACCTCCCGGCGGATTTCCTCCAGCTCGGGACCTAAGCCAAAGTCACTGTCGGTGCAGGTGAGGGCGGTCACGGCTTGCGTCCCCTAAAGCGTGAATCGTATGATTGTCGGACAAACCGGCAATAGTGGCAAGCCCTCATGCCCCGTATCGTTTCCCGGGTCGACGTACATTCGAGCGAGTTTCGCGACAACGCTGCGGCGATGCAGGCGCTGGTGGCCGAGCTCAACGCCGAGGTAGGCCGGGTGGCCCGCGGGGGCGCCAAGGCGGCCACGGACAAGCACCGCGCGGCCGGCAAGCTCACCGCCCGCGAGCGCATCCGGGTGCTGCTGGACACCGGGAGTCCGTTTCTTGAGTTCTCACAGCTCGCCGCGCACGGCCTGTACGGCGGCGACATCGCCTGCGCCGGGATCATCACCGGGATCGGCCGGGTCGCGGGGCGCGAGTGCGTGATCGTCGCCAACGATCCGACCGTGAAGGGCGGCACCTACTACCCCCTCACGGTGAAGAAGCACCTGCGGGCGCAGGAGATCGCCGGCGAGAACCGTCTGCCGTGCGTGTACCTGGTGGAAAGCGGCGGCGCCTTCCTGCCGGCGCAGGACGAGGTGTTTCCGGACCGCGAGAATTTCGGCCGCATCTTCTACAACCAGGCGACGCTGTCGGCGGCGGGCGTGGCGCAGATCTCCGTGGTCCACGGCTCGTGCACGGCCGGGGGCGCCTACGTGCCGGCCATGTCGGATGAGAACGTCATCGTCAAGAACCAGGGCCGGGTGTTTCTCGGTGGCCCGCCGCTGGTGAAGGCGGCCACCGGGGAGGACATCGACGCGGAATCCCTCGGCGGGGCGGACGTTCACTGCCGTGAATCGGGCGTGTGCGATCACTACGCCGAGAACGACACCCACGCGCTCGCCATCGCGCGCTCCATCGTGGCGCGCCTGCGGGCGCCGCAGGCCGCGGCACCGCCGCGCCCCCACCTTGAGCCGCGCCACGATCCGGCCGAGATCTATGGCGTGCTGCCGGCGAGCCTGCGCAAGCCCTACGATGTGCGCGAGGTGATCGCGCGGCTGGTGGATGACTCACAGCTCGATGAATTCAAGCAGCTCTACGGCACCACGCTGGTGTGCGGCTTTGCGCACCTCGGGGGCTATCCGGTCGGTGTGCTCGCCAACAACGGCGTGTTGTTCTCCGAGAGCGCCCTCAAGGGCACGCACTTCATCGAGCTGTGCACGCGCGAGGGCATCCCGCTGCTGTTCCTGCAGAACATCACCGGCTTCATGGTGGGGCGGCGCGCGGAGGCCGGCGGCATCGCCAAGGATGGTGCGAAGCTCGTGACGGCCGTGGCGTGCGCGGCGGTGCCGAAGCTCACCGTCATCATCGGCGGCAGCTATGGTGCGGGCAACTACGCCATGTGCGGGCGCGCCTACTCGCCGCGCTTCCTCTATCAATGGCCCAACGCGCGCATCTCGGTGATGGGAGGCGAGCAGGCGGCGAGCGTGCTCGCGACCGTCAAGCGCGATCAGCTGAAGGGCGCCGGTCGCGACTGGCCGGCCGCCGAGGAGGAGGCGTTCAAGACCCCCATTCGCGAGCAGTACGAACGCCAGGGACACCCGTACTATGCTTCGGCGCGGCTGTGGGATGATGGCGTCATCGATCCCAAGGACACGCGGCGCGTCCTCGCACTCTCACTCGCCGTCGCACAGTACGCACCCGAAGCGCGCACGCGCTTTGGCGTATTTCGCATGTAAGCGCGCAGGAATCCCTCGTGATCAAGAGTCTGCTGGTCGCCAACCGCGGCGAAATCGCCTGCCGCATCTTCCGTACCGCGCGCCAATTGGGGATCCGTACCGTGGCGGTGTACTCCGATGCGGACGCGCACGCGCGCCACGTGCGTGAGGCGGACGAGGCGGTGTGGATCGGGCCAGCCCCGGCGCGCGACAGCTACCTCGATGCGGCGCGCATTCTGGCCGCGGCGCGTGAGCGGGCGGTCGAGGCCATTCATCCGGGCTACGGCTTCCTGGCCGAGAACGCCGCCTTCGCGGCCGCCTGCACCGCCGCCGGCTTCACCTTCGTCGGCCCGCCCGCGGCCAGCATCGCGGCCATGGGTTCCAAGATCCTGGCCAAGACACGCATGCGCGCGGCCGGCGTGCCGCTGCTGCCCGGTTATGCCGGCGAGCAGCAGGATCTCGCGCACCTCGCGCGCGAAGCGCGCGCCGCGGGGCTGCCGCTCATCGTCAAGCCCGCCGCCGGCGGCGGCGGCAAGGGCATGCAGATCGTGCGCCGCGAGGCGGAGATCGCCCCGGCGCTGGCGGCCGCGCGCCGCCTCGCCGAGAGTGCCTTCGGGGATGGCGCGCTGCTGCTCGAGCGCTACCTTGAGGCGCCGCGCCACATCGAGGTGCAGGTGTTCGCCGACCGCCACGGCAACTACGTGCACCTGGGGGAGCGCGACTGCTCGATCCAGCGCCGCCACCAGAAACTGATCGAGGAAGCCCCCGCGCCGCAGCTGCCCGCCGAGGTGCGCGAGCGGCTGCGCGCCGCAGCGCTCACCGTCGCGCGCGCGGTCGACTACGTGGGCGCGGGCACGGTGGAATTCCTCTACGACGCCGGCGAGTTCTATTTCATGGAGATGAATACACGGCTGCAGGTCGAGCACACGGTGACCGAGGCGATCACCGGGCTCGACCTGGTGGAGTGGCAGCTGCGCGTCGCCGCCGGTGAGCCGCTGCCCCTCAAGCAGGAACAGATCCGCTTCCGCGGGCACGCGATCGAGGCGCGCGTGTGTGCCGAGGATCCGCAGCGCGGCTTCCTGCCGAGCGCCGGGGAACTCGCGCTCCTGGAGTGGCCCGCGGCCGAACACGTGCGGGTGGATGCCGGCTTCGACAGCGGGGACCGCGTCCCGGAGACCTACGACTCGCTTCTCGGCAAGGTGATCGCCTGGGCGGAGACGCGCGAGCTGGCCGCCGCGCGGCTCGCCGCGGCTCTCGATGCCACCTACTGCGCCGGCGTCCACAGCAACGAGCACTGGCTGGCGCGCGTGCTGCGCGATGCGCGCTTCCTGGGCATGCAGCACAGCATCGCCTTCCTCGACGCGGCCGGCGGCCAGTTTGCGCCCCCGCCGCTCGGGGCGGCGCCGCTGGTGCTGGCGGCACTGGCGCAGCTGCTCCCGCCGCAGCCGGCGCTGCACGCCATCAGTCCTTGGACGCACACCGACGGGTTCACACCGAACCTGCCTGCCCAGGTGACGCTGCGCTTCAGCAGCGCCGCGCACACCCACCAGGTGGAGCTGCAATTCCAGGAGGGGCGGCCGCGCGCGGCACGCGTGGACGGCGGCACGGCGATGCCTTTGCATGAGGTCAGCCGCGGTGGCACGCAGATTGCGGCGCGCCTGGGCGCGCAGCGCCTGCAGGCGCGCGTCTTCAACGGCACCGCTCGCGTGCACCTGTGGACGCCGACCGAGCACCTCGAGCTCGCGCTCGATGACCCGCGGGCGCAGCAGTTTGAGTCGAGCGCGGCGAGCGGCGGACTCACCACGCCCCTTCCGGGGGTCGTGGTCAGCGTGCCGGTGAAGGTCGGGGATGAGGTGCAGGCGGGGGCGGTGGTGATGCTCATCGAGGCGATGAAGATGGAACATGCCATCACCGCGCCGCACGCCGGCGCGGTGACCGCCATCCACTTCGCCGCCGGGGAGCGGGTGAGCGAGGGCAGCCAGCTGCTCGAGATTGCGCCGCGCGCTTAAGGACGCGCCGCGGCACGAGCGCGAACTCCCGGTAGCGCTTACTTCTTCGGTGGGTGCGTCTTCAGTTCTGCCCGCGCCTTGGCGATCAGCTTGTCGGTGCTCGTCAGCAGCAGCGTGAAGGTGTCGCCCAGGGCGATGTACTTGCCCGCCACCGCCATGGTCGGGATGCCCGTGACCTGGTAGTCCTCGCTCATCTTGTCGGCTTCCACGGTGAGGTTGTTGATGCCGAAGGAGGTGTAGGCCGCGGTGAACTTCTGCGCATCGCCGCCGTTCTTGCCCACCCAGTCGGCGATCGCCGGCTCTTCAAAGAGCGGCAGGTGCTCCTCGTGCAGGGCCTGAAACAGCTTGCCGTCGAGGCGGGTGAGATCCCCGCTCGCCTGCAGCGCGAAATAGGTGCGCTGCAGATTGATCCAGGCGGGGCGGTTGAAGCCCACGGGCACGCGCCGGAAGACCACGTCCTTCGGCAACATCGCGGCCCAGGTGCTGACCAGCGGAAAGAATTCCGCGCAGTGCGGGCAGCCGTAGGAGAAGAACTCGATGACCTCGATCTTGCCCGGCGGGCTCGCACTCGGCTGCGCTGGCACCAGCGGCCGGTAGTCCACTCCCTCAGTCTGTGCCCAGGCGGCCGGCTGAGCCACCAGGGCGCTAAGCGCCAGCAGGCAGGCGGCGACGGTCACAACACGGCGATCATTCCTCATGCAACGTTCCTTTCCTCGAGTAGCCGAAGGACCAATCGGTTAGGCCAGCAGCGTGCGGGCAGTTCCTGACACGTCTCACGTCGCCGCAGGAGGCCGGTGGCGGCGCATTATTCCTCATCCGCTGCGCTCGTGGCACGCCGGCGCCTGAGAGCGGCCGGCGCGGTGGAGACGTAAGGGGAGTCGGCGTCGAAGAAGCGCCAGCGCCGCGCGGCCCACGCCCCGGCATACGCCACGCCGATGCGCGTGGCGCGCGCGATGCGCGGTCGCGGTGCGCGCGGCGGCGCGCGCTCGAGCCACAGGGTGTCACCGAGCAGATCCGCACCGTTCAGGTCCCGGTCGATGTGCAGCGCACGGCACAGCAGTCCCGGCCCGAAGCTGCGCGCGCTCATCCCGCAGATCGGCTCCAGAGCCCGCAGCAGCACCGCGTGCGGGACACCCTCGCGGGCCGTGACCACGTTCAGGCAATTCCAGAACCCGTAGATGAAGTACACATAGGCATGACCGGGCGGGCCGTACATCACCTCCGTGCGCGCCGTGCGTCCGCGCGCGGAATGCGCCGCCAGGTCCGCCGGCCCCTGGTAGGCCTCGGTCTCCACGATGCGGCCGCGGCGCACCCGCCCGCCGTGCGCGTGCACCAGCTGCATGCCGATCAGCTCGCGGGCGACGGTGAGCGTGCTCTGCAAAAAAAAGCGGCGGGGGGGCTTGCGCGGCTGCTTCACCGCGCGCGATGGTAAAGGAATCATCTACAATGCCACGAGCTTCACGTGCCGTCCCACAGATGATTTTCAGAATCAATAAGATACCGAGGCCTCACCGAGGAGACCTGAGGCAGCATGCCGCTGCTGCGAGTCTCGCGGCGCTGCTGGGCGCGCTCGTTGCCATGCCCTGTGTCGCATCGCTCTTTGCGCTGCCCGCCGACGGCTCCCCGATCGTCGGGGCCGACACCAGCGTGACGACCGTCTACGAGGACACGCTGCCGGATCTGGCCCATCGCTACAGCCTGGGGTACTACGAGATCATTCGCGCCAACCCCGGGGTGGATGTGTGGATTCCCGGTGCCGACAAGGTCATCGTGCTGCCCGGGCGGCGCATCCTCCCCCCGGGTCCGCGCGAGGGGATCGTAGTCAATCTTCCCGAGCATCGGCTCTACTACTATCCGAAGTCCACCGGCCATGACCGGCCGGTCGTGATCACCTATCCGGTGAGCATCGGCAAGATGGACTGGCGCACGCCGCTCGGCGAGACGCACGTCATTGCCAAGATCAAACATCCGGCGTGGTATCCGCCGGAATCGGTGCGCAAGGAACACGCCGCCAACGATGACCCGCTACCGAAGATGGTGCCCGCAGGGCCCGACAACCCGCTCGGGGATTTCGCCATGCGGCTGGCCGCCGGCAACGGCTCCTACATGATTCACGGCACCAACAATCCGATGGCGGTCGGCATGGCCGTCACGCACGGCTGCATCCGCATGTATCCGGAAGATGTCGCGGCGGTGTTCGCCACCGTGCCGGTCGGCACCAAGGTGCGTCTGATCAACGAGCCGGTGAAGGTCGCGTGGGTGGAGGGGGAGCTGTTCATCGAGGCGCACCCGCCGGTCGATGACGAGGGACAGAGCATCGAGCCGGATCTGAAGGAACTCTCGAAGATGCTCAATCACGCGCTCGGCAAGAACCACGCCGCGGTCAACTGGGAAGTGGCACGCAGCACGCTCGCCGCGGCCAGGGGCATGCCAACCCTCATCGGCGTCGCGGTCAAGCCCGAGTCCGTCACCGCCACGACGGTCCGTCCGGCTGCCCAGCGCGCGCACTGAGCGCGTCCCGCCTCTCACGCGTCGAGAGCCCAAAGCGGTGCTGCACTACGCGCTCATCTTCCTGCTCATCGGCATCGTCGCCGGGGTTCTTGGCTTCGGGGGATTCGCCGCCGGCGCCGCCGGCATGGCCAAGCTGCTGGCCGTCATCTTCCTGGTGCTCGCCGCCCTCACCCTGCTGCGGCGCCGTTAGCGGCCAGCGCTACCCCTGCTTAGGGTACGGCGCGTTCGCGCGCCCCGCGCTTGGCCGAGCGCAGCTGCTCGAACAGGCGCAGCACCAGCGCCGCACGCGTGCCGAAGGCGAGGGCGGTACGCGCCCAGCCGAGCACCGTCAAGATCTGGCGCGGACGGCGCAGCAGCAGAAGTCCCGCGAGCGCGGCCGCCCAGGTGAGCGGCCGGGCGAGCGCCGCCAGGGCACCGTCGTGCGGCGCGGCGAACAGTTCCCCGGCCGCGCGGCTGAGCGGACTGTGCTTCAGTTGCACGATGCGCTCGGCCAGCTCGACGCGCTCGACTTCGCAGCGCACGATGAGCAGCCGCCGCCGCGCTTCGAGCGTGCGCATGCGACTCACAGCGCGCCCCCCGCACGCCGCGCGTCCTCGGCCAGCTGCCCGAGGGAGCCCTCGAGCGGCCCCGAGTCGCGCCGCAGGGTGCGCAGGCCGAGGTAGCCGAGGAGTGCGGCGAGCGCCAGGAACACCAGGCTGCCGCCCAAAAGCCCGAGCATGCGATGGGTATTCCACAGCGCCACGATGAGCGCGGTCGCTGCGCACAACATTCCGAGCACCGCACAGGCGAGCGCCCCGAGAAACCAGGCGAGCAGGCGCACCAGGAGCAGGAGTTGGATCTCCAGCTCCACCGCGGCCAGATCCAGCCGCGTACGCAGCGCCTCGAGCACCACCTGCAGCAGGCCGCGCGCCGCCGGCGGCAGCGGCGGTGAGGAGTCGCTGATCACCTGCGCGCCATGATGAGACCGAGGAGCAGCGCCACGCCGCCGGCCACCGCCACCGCCTGCCAGGGATTCTCGCGCACGTAGCTGTCCACATCGCGGGCGCGGGCGTTCAGCTGCTGCTCAAGTCCGGACAGACGTCCCTTCAGGTCCCGCAGCGTGTCCTCGGCGCGCTCCTGCAGGTCCGCGCCGCTGCTGGCGAGACCGGAGCGCAGCAGCGCTTCGGCATCGTGCACGAGTGCGCGCAGCTCCTCGGCGAGTTTTCCGGTGTCAATCGATTCAGCCATGGCCGCGCCTCGGGTGAGCTGTGGTGGCGGGAATTTACGCACATCCGGAGCGAAACCGCGAGACTCGCACGACCCGCTGCGCTACTCTGCTGAGGATCGGTGTTTCCATGCACAGCGCAGCACCCAACCCCCTGCTGGAACTGAGAAAGCTCGGCGAGAGCGCCTGGCTCGACGACATCAGCCGCGGCATGCTCGAGGACGGCAGTCTTAAGTGCCTGATCACCGAGGATGGCGTCGCCGGACTCACCTCCAATCCGGCCATCTTCGCCCACTCGATCATGACCGATCCGCGCTACGCGCAGCCGATCGCAGAGCTGCTGCCGCGGATCTCATCGGCGATGGCCCTGTACGAGGAGCTGGCGCTGCACGATCTGCAGGCGGCGGCGGCGCTGCTGCGTCCACTCTATGACGCCTCCGGCGCCGGCGACGGCTTTGTCAGCATGGAGGTCTCCCCGCACCTCGCGTACGACGCGGCCGCCAGCTGCGCCGAAGCCAAGCGTCTGTGGGAACGCCTCAAACTGCCGAACGCGCTCATCAAGATCCCGGGGACCGAGGCCGGCATACCCGTCATCCGCGATCTCATCGCGGCCGGCATCAACGTCAATATCACGCTGCTGTTCTCGCCCGAGCGCTATCGCGCCGTCGCGCGCGCCTACATGGAGGGCCTGCGCACGCGCGCGCAGCAGGGTCTGCCGCTCGCCTCGGTGTCCTCGGTGGCGAGCTTCTTCCTGAGCCGCATCGACACCGCGGTCGATCAGCAGCTCGATGCGCTCGCCGCGCACGGGCAGCCCGCGGCGCGCACGCTGCGCGGCAAGGCAGCGATTGCCAGTGCGGCGCGTGCCTACGAGGTGTTCGAGGACCTGAGCGCCTCGGCCGAGTGGGAGGGCCTGGCCGCGCGCGGCGCCAAGCCGCAGCGTCTGTTGTGGGCCTCGACCTCCACCAAGGATCCACTGTTCAGCCCCATCAAGTACGTCGAGGAGCTCGTCGTGCCCGGCACGGTGAACACGATGCCCCTCGAGACGCTCAATCTCTACCGGCGCCTCGGGCGCCCGGAGCTGCGCCTGGAGCGGCACCTGGCCGAGGGCAGCGACACGCGCGAGGGTCTCGAGCGCCTCGGCGTCGACCTGGACGACGTCGCCGAGCAGCTCGAGCGCGAGGGCGTCAGGAAGTTCATCGAGCCGTTCGACAAACTGCAACAATGGCTCGAAGCCAAGCGCCGCGCGGCCGGGCACGGCTGAGGCCGCGTGCCGGCGGATCTTGCGGGGGGAGCTCATGGTGGATACCAACGCGGTACGGGAGCTACTGCTCAAGCGTCGCGAGGAACTGCGCAAGCGCGCCAGCGATGCCAGCGCCGAGGCGCGCCATGAGAGCGATCCGCTGTCGGCCGATTTCGCCGAGCAGGTGACCCAGCGCGAGAACGACGACGTCCTCGGCGCCATCTCCGACTCCGCGCGCGTGGAACTGCAGCAGGTCGACGGCGCCCTGCGGCGCCTGGCGAGCGGTCGCTACGGCACCTGCGTGGTGTGCGGCGAGGACATCGAGCCCGAGCGGCTCGGCGCCGTACCCTACACCGATCGCTGCCGCGCGTGCGCCGAACGCAGCACGGGCCGCGGCGCGCCGCGTCCCTAGCGCGCACAAACTGCCGTGACCACGCCCACGCCTTCGGGCGTCATCACCCTCACCACCGATTTCGGCCACCAGGGGCCCTTCGTCGGGGTGATGAAGGGGGCCATCCTCACGCGCTTTCCGGGCGCGCGCCTGATCGATCTCACCCACGAGATCCTGGTGCACTGGCCCGCGGAGGCCGGCTTCTGGCTGGTGCGCGCCTACCGCTATTTTCCGCCGGGCACCGTGCACGTGGCGGTCGTGGATCCGGGGGTCGGCACCGCCCGTGCCATCCTCGCGGTGCGCGCGGAGGGACATATCTTCCTCGCTCCCGACAATGGGCTGCTCGCCCCGCTGGTGAGCCGCTCGCGCACCGCCCGCATCGTTCGCCTCGCCGCCGACGCACTGGCGCGCCTGAACATCCAGCGCGTCAGCGCCACCTTCCATGGCCGGGACATCTTCGCTCCGGTGGCCGCCGAGCTCGCCGCCGGCCGCGTGCAGCCCGAGGAGCTGGGCGAGGCGCTCGAGGCCGATGCGCTGGTGCCCTCATGGGTCGAGGAGCCGAGCGTGGAGGCGCGCAGTGTCGCGGGTGTCGTCATCACGCAGGATCACTTCGGCAACCTCATCACCAATATCGAAGCGGCCCTGATCGAGCGCTTCCGGCTGCCCCTGGTGCACGCCGGCAATCACGCCTTCCCGGTGCTGCGCACCTACGGGGATACCCGTCCCGGGGAGTACCTGGCGCTGGTGAACTCCTTCGGCGTCGTCGAGATCGCGCGCGCGGAGGGCTCTGCGGCCGACGGGCTGGGCCTGAGTCGCGGCGCTCCGGTGGTCGTGCGCGACCGGACCGATCAGCCCTGAATTCGGTCCGGTCCCGCCGCTAAAAGGCTGCCCCGAAGCGGCCTACCTTAAGCTTCGCCGGGCTCTGCCGAGCCCGCGTTTTTGCCCGCAATCACCCAAGAGTGGTCAAAAGTTGATCGCCGGCGCGAATCCGCTATAGTTCGCAGCCTTGCCCGTGTCCCATTTGACACATTAACCGTTGAATTAATTCAGGATTTGCGCCGCCCGATGTCGGAACGAGACAACGAGAGCTTCGATCTAGACGACGAGTTTCTGAGCAATCAGACCGAAGACGGCACCGATTACGACCGTCTGCTGGACCGTGTGGACAAGCGCGTGCGCACGCAGGGCAAGCGCGGCAAAGCCGCCTGGAGCCGGCTTGAGGAAGTGCTGGCCGATAAAAGGCTCGAGAAAGATCTGAAGGATTTCGACGACGAGCTTTAGGACACGCCTGCACGCGCGCCGGGCCAGCAGCGGCCGGTGCGAGGCAGGGGCGTCCCCGGTGCGCCCGAGGGAACTTTAGGGGCAAGCGCCTGGAGTGAGTGACGCAGTGACAGCGCCTTCGAGCTGGATCGTCCTGAAGTTCGGCGGTACCAGCGTTTCAAGCCTCACCAACTGGACCAACATCGCGCGCATCGTGGCCGAGCGCCGCGCCAGCGGCGCGCGCGTGCTGATCGTGCATTCGGCGCTCAGCGGCATTACCGATCGCCTCGAACGCGTGCTCGATGCGGCGATCGGCCAGGCGCAGGAGGAGGAGCTGCGCGCCATCGAGGAGCGCCACCGGCTTCTCGCGCTCGAGCTCGGGGTGGCGCTGGGTGATGAGGTCGAGCGCCACTTCGCGGAGCTGCGCGAGATCTGCGCCGGCGTCGCCCTGGTGCGCGAGGTGAGCGAGCGCACCCGCGCGCGCGTCATGTCCGCGGGCGAGCTCATGGCCACCCACATCGGCGCGCACTTCCTGCGCGCCCAGGGGCTGGAGGTGGCCTGGACCGACGCCCGCACCATGCTGCGCGCCGAGCGTGCCGCCGGCGGCGTGCGTGCGAGCCTGCTGTCGGTGACCTGCAGCTATGCCCCGGATGCCGCGCTCGAGCGCCAGCTCGGCGCGCTGGCGCCCATCGTCATCACGCAGGGATTCATCGCGAGCGACGACGAGGACAACACCGTGCTCCTCGGACGCGGCGGCTCGGACACCTCGGCGGCGTATCTGGCGGCGAAGCTGCGCGCGCAGCGCCTGGAGATCTGGACCGACGTGCCGGGGATGTTCAGCGCCGACCCGCGCTACACTCCTTCCGCGCGGCTGCTGCGCTCGCTGCATTACGATGAGGCGCAGGAGATCGCCACCAGCGGCGCGAAGGTGCTGCACCCGCGCTGCATCCTGCCGGCGCGCCAGTACCGCATCCCGCTGCACGTTTACGCCACGCAGGCCCCGCACATGCCCGGCACCGTGCTCGGGGCCGAAGGCGCCGACGGGGGCGCGCAGGTAAAGGCGGTGTGCACCAAGAAGGGCATCACGCTGGTGGCGCTCGAGAGTCCGGGCATGTGGCACCAGGTGGGCTTCCTCGCCGATGCCTTCCAGATCTTCAAGCAGCACGGCATGTCGGTGGATCTGGTGTCGACCTCCGAGACCAACGTCACCGTCTCGCTCGACCCGGCCGCCAACACGCTCGACAACGCGCGCGTCGCCGAACTGGTGGCCGACCTGTCGCGCCTGTGCCGCGTGCAGGTGATCGGCCCGTGCGCCTCCGTGAGCCTGGTGGGTCGCAACATCCGCGCGATCCTGCACCAGCTCGGCGGCGCGTTCGAGTTCTTCGAGGAGCAGAAGATCTACCTCGTCAGCCAGGCGGCCAATGACCTGAACTTCACCTTCGTGGTGGATGAGAACCAGGGCAACCGCCTGGTCGAGCAGCTGCACGAACTTCTCATCCGGCCGGTCCCCGGGGACCCGGTGCTCGGGCCCACCTGGCAGCAGCTGTTCGCGCGCGCGCCCGGGCAGGCGCCCGCGCGGGTGCCGTGGTGGCGCACCAAGCGCAGCGAGCTGCTCGGGATACTCGGCGACGCCGAGGCCGCCTTCGTCTATGACCTCGACATGGTGCGCGCCGCGGCGCGCGCGCTCTCCCAGCTGAGCGCCATCAGCCGCGTGCACTACTCGATGAAGGCCAACCCGCACCGCGAGATCCTCGCGGCGCTGCGCGAGGAAGGGGTCGAGTTCGAGTGCGTCGCGCGCGGGGAACTGGAGCGACTGCGCGCGCAGTTTCCGGACCTCGAGCCGCAGCGCATCCTCTACACGCCGAACTTCGCCTCGCGCGCGGAAATCGCCTGGGCGCTGCAAAGCGGCGTGCGCGTCACCGTGGACAACAGCTACGTGCTCGCGAACTGGCCGCAGCTGTTCGCCGGCCACGACATCTTCGTGCGCCTCGACACCGGCGTCGGTCGCGGTCATCACGAGCACGTGCGCACCGCCGGGACGCGCTCCAAGTTCGGCGTGCAGCTCTCGGAAGTGCGCATGCTCGCAGGCCTTGCGCAGGCGGCCGGCGCGCGCATCGTCGGACTGCAGGCGCACGTCGGCAGCGGCATCTTCGACGTCACCACCTGGGAGCACACCGCGCGCGTGCTGGCGCAGGCGGCACGCGGCCTGGACGATCTGCGGGTGATCGATGTCGGCGGCGGGCTCGGAGTGCCCGAGCAGCCCGATCAGCCCCCGGTCGATCTCGGCAAGCTCGATACGCTGCTCTTGGCGGTGCGCGCCGAGCATCCGCAGCTGGAAGTGTGGCTCGAGCCCGGGCGCTTCTTCGTCGCCGCCGCCGGCGTGCTGCTCGCGCGCGTGACGCAGCTGAAGTCCAAGGGCGGGGTGCGCTTCGTGGGTGTTGCCACCGGAATGAACTCGCTCATCCGCCCGGCGCTCTACGGGGCCTACCATGAAATCGCCAACCTCACGCGCGCCGACGAAGCCGCCACCGAACTGGTCAACGTCGTCGGTCCGATCTGTGAGAGCGCCGACGTGCTCGGGCACGACCGGCTGCTGCCGCTGACCCGCGAGGGTGACGTGCTCCTGATCGCCAACGCCGGTGCCTACGCGCATGCGATGAGCTCGCACTACAACCTGCGCGAGCCGGCCACGGAGCTCTTCATCTGAAGCGGCTCATGCTCCTCATCGCCGCCGCGGCCGTGCTGGCGGTCGCAGGTTACCTCTTCTATCTGGACCGCCTGGTCACGCGCCAGTTCGAGGGGCGACGCTGGACGCTGCCCGCGCAGGTGTACGCGGCGCCCCTGGAGCTGTACGTCGGCGCTCCCTTCACCGTGGCGCTGTTCGAGGCGGAACTGCGGCGGCTGCACTACCGGCGCGCGGACGCCGCCGAGCAGCCCGGCAGCTACCGCTTGAGCGGCGATGAGCTGGCGGTGGCGTTGCGGCCGGCGCGCTTCGCCGACGAGAGCCGCCCGGCGCTGCGGCTCGAGCTCACCCTGGGACCGAAGGGCATCGAGAGCCTGCACGATGGCACCGGGCGGGAGCTGCCGGTGCTGCGCCTCGAGCCGCTGCTCATCGGCAGCATCTTTCCGAGCCACGGCGAGGATCGCATCGTGGTCACGCCCGCGGAGGTGCCGCCACTGCTGCCGGCCGCGCTCAAGGCGGTCGAGGACCGCAAGTTCGATACCCACCACGGCATCGACCCGCTCGGCATGCTGCGCGCGGCCTGGGTGAACGTGCGCGCCGGGCAGATCGAGCAGGGCGGCAGCACGCTGACGCAGCAGCTGGTGCGCAGTTATTTCCTGAGCTCGCGCCAGACGTTCTCGCGCAAGCTGCGCGAGGCGGCCATGGCGATGGCGCTCGATGCGCACTTCACCAAGAGCGATCTCATGAACGCCTACATCAATGAGATCTTCCTCGGCCAGGACGGGCAGCGCGCCATCCACGGCTTCGGACTCGCGAGCCAGTTCTACTTCGGCAAGCCGCTCGCGGAACTGGACCTCGCGGAAGTGGCGCTGCTGGTGGCGATCGTGCGCGGACCTTCCTATTACGATCCGCGCCGCCACCCCGAGCGCGCGCGCGCGCGGCGCGATCTGGTGCTGAAGGTGCTCACCGAGCAGCACGTGGTGAAGGCCGAAGAAGCCAGCGCTGCCGCGCGCCGGCCGCTCGGGGTGAGCGCGCGCCCCTCCGGGGCCTACTACCCCGCCTACCTCGACTTCGTGCGCCGCACGCTGCGGCGCGACTATCGCGAGCAGGACCTGACGGAAGCCGGACTTTCGATCTACACCAGCCTCGACCCGCGCGCCCAGGAAGAGGCCGAGCACGCGCTCGATAAGGAACTCGTGCGCCTGGATCGGCTGCACAAGGGCGGCGCGCAGCCGCTCGAGGGTGCGGTGGTCGTGACCACGCCCCCGAGCGGGGATGTGATCGCGATCGTCGGCGGACGCGACGTCGGCTACGACGGCTTCGATCGTGCGCTGGATGCGCACCGCTCGATGGGCTCGCTCGTGAAGCCCTTCATCTATCTGACCGCGCTCGAGAGCGGGCGCTACACCGCCGCCACCGTGGTGCAGGATGCGCCGATTGACGTGAAGCTCGTCAACGGCAAGCACTGGAAGCCCGAGAACTTCACCCGCCAGGTCTATGGCCCGGTGCCGGTGGTGCGCGCCATCTCCGAGTCCCTCAATCTCGCCACCGTCGGGGTAGGGCTCGATCTGGGATTGCCCAAGGTGGCCGCGACCCTCGAGCGCTTCGGGCTCGCGCAGCCAGCCGCTCCGGTGCCGGCGATGCTGCTCGGCGCGGTAGACGTGACGCCGCTCGAGGCGGCGCAGCTGTTCAACGGGCTCGCGAACGGGGGCTTCAAGAACCCGCTGCGCGCGGTACGCGCGGTGATCGGCAACGACGGTAAGGCGCTCAAGGCGTTTCCGCTCGAAGTGACGCCCATCGCCACGCCCGAGAACGTCTACCAGCTCGATCGCATGCTGGTCGCGGTGATGGAGCACGGCACCGGGCGTGCCGCGCGCGCGCTGCTGCCGGCAGACCTGGTGGTCGCCGGCAAGTCCGGCACCTCCTCGGACTACCGCGACAGCTGGTTCGCCGGCTTCTCCGGCAGCCACCTGGCGGTGGTATGGGTCGGCTACGACGACAACGCACCGACCGGGCTCACCGGCTCCGCCGGCGCGCTGCCGGTGTGGGCGCACGTCATGGCGAACCTCGGGGCGCGCTCCTGGGAGGTGGCGATGCCCGAGACGCTGGCGGAAGTGCACCTGGAGTTTGCGAGCGGCCTGCGCGCCCTGCCGGGCTGCGCCGATGACCTGGTGGCGGTCGCCGTGCCCGCCGGCACCGCGCTGCCCGCGAAGCCGGGCTGTGGTTTTCCCGAGGCTCCCGGGACCCCCGAGAGCGCGCATCCGTCCCAGACGCTCAAGGAGCGCGCCGAAGAGTGGCTGAAGCACCTCGTCCACTAGGGCGCCGGCACCCGGCGCGCGCCCGCGCGGGCGATATCATGGACGGCATGTCCGTGCGTACGCTCCTGGTGGGTCTTGTGGCCGCGGCCGCCGCGGCCGCCTGCACCCTCACGCGGCCGCCGCCCTTTGCCGCGCCCGCACCCACCGCGCCCCAGCCCGCGGGTAGCGCCCAGCCGGCGCCCGGCAGCGCCGCCCCCGGCGGGGCGCAGGCCACCCCGGCGCCGCCGGAGCATCCGGCAACGCCCGCGCGCCAGTTTCATCTGAGCGCCGCCTCCACCGCGCTCGTGACGCAGGCGCATACCCAGGCCGCGGGCGGAGACTACGGGCAGGCGGCGGCCACCCTCGAGCGGGCCCTGCGGATCGAGCCCGACAATCCGCTCCTGTGGATCGAGCTCGGGCGGGTGCGCCTCGGGGAGAGCAATCCGGCGCAGGCGGATGCGCTGGGCCGCAAGGCCCTGTCGCTGGCCACCGGGGATGCCGCCGCGCAGGCCTCGGCCTGGCACCTGATCGCCGATGCGCTCAAGGCCCGCGGGCGCAACGCCGAGGCCGCCGACGCCGAGCGGCACGCCCAGGGACTCGCGGCGCGTTGAGTTAAGGGCCCACAGCCCCACGGGTCCCGCCCTGGCCCGGATCGGGGCCTGGCTTGCGCCAACCCCCGCGCTGCCCCTAGACTTACAGCCACTCATCGAGACCGGCTGAGGGATAAGGCCCTTAGACGCCGGGGCAACCGCCAGGATTAACCACCCTGGAAAGGTGCCAACTCCTGCAATGCCCTTGACCGGGCATCGACAGATGAGCGGTCGCGTAGCCCTGAAGAGGTGTGCCTGCCAGGCGCGTTTTTCGGGGAAGGACACGACAGGCCTGCCCCGGGTTCTCCGTCGCAGGCGCGCTCCGCAGGAGGCCGAATGAGAGCGGCCAGTTACAGCGGAGTTTCGCGATGAAAGCCTCAGCGGATTTGAGATCGGTGCAGCGCAGCGCGTGCGCGCGGTGCGTGCCATGAGCAAGCCCCCCGGACTGCCGACGCCCAAGTGCGCCGCCAACAGTGGGCTCTCGGACGTCACGCGCGCGGTGCGCGCCGGCATCGAGTGCGACGATGCCAGCGGCTGCGTGGTGCCGCCCTTGCACCTGACTTCCACCTTCGCCTTCCGCGCCTTCGGCGAGAAGCGCACCTACGATTACACCCGCTCGGGGAATCCGACGCGCGATCTGCTCGGCCAGGCGCTCGCCGAACTGGAACAGGGCGCCGGCGCCGTGGTGACCGCGAGCGGCATGGCTGCCGTCACCGTGTGCGGGTACCTCGTGCCGGCCGGTGCGCGCATCGTGGCGCCGCATGACTGTTACGGCGGCACCTACCGGCTGTTCGAGGCCTGGCGGCGGCGCGGCGAGCGGCAGGTGGAATTCGTAGATTTTGACGACGCGGCGGCGCTGCGCGCGGCCCTGTCGCAGCCCACCGCGCTTTTGTGGATCGAGACGCCGAGCAACCCGCTGCTGCGCATCACCGACATCGCCGCGTGCGTGGAGCTGGCGCGCGCGGCCGGTGCGCTGACGGTGGTCGATAACACCTTCCTTTCCCCCGCCTGGCAGCAGCCGCTCGCGCTCGGGGCGGACCTCGTGGTGCACTCGACCACCAAGTACATCAATGGCCACAGTGATGTGGTCGGCGGGGCGGTGATCGCGCGCGACCCGGCGCTGCTCAGCGAGCTCACCTGGTGGGCTAACTGTCTGGGCCTGACCGGGGCGCCCTTTGACAGCTACCTGACGCTGCGCGGCCTGCGCACGCTTCACGCGCGCCTCGAGCACCACGGCCGCAATGCCCAGGCGCTGGCGGAGTGGCTCGCGGCGCGCGCCGAGGTGCGCCGCGTCTGGTATCCGGGCCTGCCGCAGCATCCCGGGCACGAGCTCGCCCGGCGTCAGCAGAAGGGCTTCGGGGCGGTGGTGACGCTGGAACTGGAGGACGGGCTCGAGGCCGTGCGGGAGTTCGTGGCGGGGCTGGAGTGCTTCTCGCTCGCCGAGTCCCTAGGGGGTGTGGAGAGCCTCGTCGCCCATCCGGCCAGCATGACGCACGCGGCCATGGACCCGGCAGCGCGCGCGCGCGCCGGACTCACCGACGGGCTGATCCGCCTGTCGGTCGGCATCGAGGGGCTCGAGGATCTGCGCGCGGACCTCGCGCACGGACTCGAGCGGGTGCAGCGCCTGAGCGGCGCACCGCAGCTCAGCCGCGCCGCCTCAGGCGGCTGAGGACCGCGGCGCCGGCTTCCTGGGTGCTGAGCGCGCGCGTGCCGCGCGCGGCGATATCGGCCGTGCGCGCGCCATCTTCCAGGGCTTGGTACACGGCTGCCTCCAGCGCCTGCGCCTCCGCATCCAGCCCGAGCGAGTGCCGCAGCAGCAGCGCGACGCTCAGAAGCGTCCCGCAGGGATTGGCGATGCCGCGCCCGGCGATGTCCGGGGCCGAGCCGTGGATCGGCTCGTAAATGCCGCGGCGGCCTGCGCCGAGGGAGGCCGAGGGCAGCAGCCCGAGCGAGCCGGCGAGCATGGAGGCCTCATCGGTCAGGATGTCCCCGAACATGTTCTCGGTCACGAGCACATCGAAGTCCGCCGGCCGGCGGATGAGGTGCATGGCGGCTGCGTCCACCAGCATGTGCTCGAGCTGCACCTCGGGGAATTCGGCGCTAACAATCTCGGTGGCCACCTGGCGCCACAGGCGTGAGGTCTCCAACACGTTCGACTTGTCGATGGAAGTGAGGCGCTTGCGGCGCGTGCCCGCCAGCTGCGCGGCCACGCGCACGATGCGCTCGATCTCGGCGCGGCTGTAGACGCACAGATCAGACGCGCTCAGCGCATCACGGTGCTTCTCGCCGAAGTAGATCCCGCCGGTGAGCTCGCGCACGAACACCAGGTCGACCCCGGCCACCACCTCGGGCTTGAGCGTCGAGACCGCCGCGAGCGCCGGGTGCACGCGCACCGGGCGCAGGTTCGCAAAGGCGCCGAGCGCGGCGCGCAGCCGCAAGAGCCCCTGTTCGGGGCGCACCGCGGCGTCCGGGTGCGACCACCTCGGGCCGCCGATGGCCCCGAGCAGCACCGCGTCCGCGCTGCGGCAGGCACTGAGCGTGCGCTCGGGCAGCGGCTCGCCGCCGGCATCGATCGCCACCCCGCCAAAGGGCAGTTCCTCGAGCTCGAACTGATGCCCGTAGAGGCGCTCCACGGCGCGCAGGGCTTGAAGTCCCTCGGCGATGACTTCCGGGCCGATGCCGTCACCGGCGAGCACCGCGATCCGCGCCCTCACGCGCGGCGCTCGTACGCTTCGATCTCGCGCGCGCGCGCGAGCAGGTAGCCGAGCTGGTCGACCCCCTCGAGCAGGCACTGCTGGGCAAAGGCCTCGAGCGGGAACTGCGCCACGGTCCCATCGGGCAGGGCGAGCGTGCGCGCCGCGACATCGAGCGTTACTTCGGCGCCCGGATGCGCGAGCAGCCACTGACTGACCGGCTCCTCCACGATCACCGGCAGCAGGCCGTTCTTCAGCGCGTTGTTGCGGAAGATATCGGCGATCTCGGTGCTGATCACGGCGCGAAAGCCGTGGTCCATCAGCGCCCAGGGCGCGTGCTCGCGCGAGGAGCCGCAGCCGAAGTTGCGCCCGGCCACCAGCAGCTGCGCGCCCTCGGCCTCGGGGCGGTTGAGCGCAAAGTCTGCGCGCGGTGCGCCCGCGGCGTCGTAGCGCCAGTCGGCGAACAGCTGCCGGCCGAGCCCGTCGCGCGTCGTGGTGGTGAGGAAGCGCGCCGGGATGATCTGGTCGGTGTCGATGTTCGCCGCCGCCAGCACCACCGTGCGCGAAGTCACCCGGATGAAGGGTCGCATGCGCTTTAGGCCCCTAAATGAGTTCGCGCGGATCGGTGACGCGGCCGGTGACTGCGCAGGCTGCCGCCGTCAGCGGGCTCGCGAGCAGGGTGCGGGCGCCGGCCCCCTGGCGGCCCTCGAAGTTGCGGTTGCTGGTGCTGACGGCGTACGCCCCGCGCGGCACCAGATCGCCGTTCATGCCGAGGCACATCGAGCAGCCCGACTCGCGCCACTCGGCGCCGGCCTCGAGGAACACGCGGTCGAGTCCTTCGCTCTCGGCCTGGCGCTTGACCTCCTGGGAGCCCGGCACCACCAGCATCGTCAGGCCGCGCGCGATGCGCCGTCCGCGCAGCACCGAGGCCGCCTTGCGCAGATCCGAGAGGCGCGCATTGGTGCAGCTGCCGAGGAACACGACGTTCACCTTCTGGTTCATGAGCGGCGCACCGGCGGTCAGTCCCATGTAGGTGAGGGCGCGCTCAAAGGCGACATCGCCGCGGCGTTCCGGGATCGCAGCCCCGATCGGCATCACCATGCCGGGATTGGTGCCGTAGGTGATCATCGGCTCAACGGCGCCGGCATCGATCGCGACCTCGCGGTCAAAGCGCGCGCCGGCATCGGTGGGCAACGTGCGCCAGCTGGCGAGCGCGCGCTCCCATGACTCCCCCTGGGGGGCGCGGGGGCGGCCGGCGAGGTAGGCGTAGGTCGTCTCGTCCGGGGCCATCATGCCGGCGCGCGCACCGGCCTCGATCGACATGTTGCACACGGTCATGCGCTCTTCCATGTCGAGCGCGCGGATGGTGTCGCCGCGGTACTCGAGCACGTGCCCCGTGCCACCATCGATGCCGATCTGCCCGATGATGGCGAGGATCAGATCCTTGGCGGTGACGCCGGTGGGCAGGGTGCCCGTGACGTTGATGGCGAAGGTCTGCGGTCGGCGCTGCAGCAGGCACTGGGTGGCGAGCACGTGGCCGACCTCGGTCGTGCCGATGCCGAAGGCGAACGCACCGAGCGCGCCGTGGGTGCTGGTGTGACTGTCGCCGCACACGATCGTCTGCCCGGGCTGGCTTAAGCCCAGCTCCGGCCCGATCACGTGCACGATGCCGCGCTGCGCGTGGCGCAGCGCCAGCAGTTCCACCCCGAACTCGGCACAGTTCTTCTCCAGCGCCGCCACCTGGCGCGCGGCCGAGTCGACCGCGATCGGCGCGCCGCCGAACACCTGGCTGGTGAGCGTCGGGGTCGAGTGATCCATGGTGGCGAGCGTGCGCTCGGGGCGGCGCACCTTGAGCCCGCGCTCGCGCAGCACCGCGAAAGCCTGGGGCGAGGTGACCTCGTGGATCAGGTGCAGGTCGATGTAGAGCATCGCCGGCGCCTCAGCGCTCTCGGGGCGCACGAGGTGGCGCTGCCAGACTTTCTCGAACAGCGTCTGCGGCGGCGCCGTCATCGGGTGCCTCCCGCGGCCAAGTTCAGCCCGCGGCCGCTGCGCGCGGCATGCTCATGTTGACGTAGTCGAGCCAGCCCCACTTGTCGGCCGTCTTGCCGTTGAACAGCCCGAAGAACGCCTGCTGCAGCGTCTCGGTGATGGGCCCGCGCTTGCCCGTGCCGATCGTCAGGCGATCCACCGAGCGGATCGGGGTGATCTCGACCGCCGTGCCGCTGAAGAAGGCCTCGTCGGCGAGGTACAGCAGCTCGCGCGGCAGCGCGCACTCGCGCACCTCGATGCCGCGCTCGCGGGCGAGGCGGATGACGGTGTCGCGCGTGAGGCCCCCGAGCACCGAGTGGGCGAGCGCCGGGGTGAGCAGCACCCCGTCCTTCACCAGGAACAGGTTCTCCCCCGAGCCCTCACTCAAGGTGCCGTCGGCGGAGAGCCCGATGCCTTCGGCGAACCCGAGGCGGCGCGCTTCGGCACCGATCAGCTGGCTGGAGAGGTAGTTGCCGCCCGCCTTGGCCAGCGCGGGCAGGGTATTGGGCGCCACGCGCTGCCAGGAGGAGATGCAGGCATCCACGCCGTGCTCCTCGGCCTCGACCCCCAGGTACTTGCCCCATTCCCAGGCGGCGACCGCCACTTCGGTCGGCGGCTCGATCTTGGGCGTGACGCCGATCTCGCCGTAGCCGCGAAACACCACCGGGCGGATGTAGGCCCCGCGCTTGAGGGCATTCGCCGCGATGACCTGGCGGCACGCCTCATTCAGCTGCTCGGGCGTGAAGGGCACGGGGATGCGGTAGATCTTGGCCGAGTCGAACAGGCGGCGGGTGTGATCGCGCAGGCGAAAGATCGCCACGCCCTGGGGCGTCTCGTAAGCGCGCACGCCCTCGAACACCGAGGAGCCGTAGTGCAGGGCGTGGGCGAGCACGTGCACCGTGGCCTTCTCCCAGGGCACGAGCTTGCCGTTGAACCAGATGAACTGCGTGGCCGGGATGGGCATGCGGGCTCCTTAAGCGCCGGTGACTGCCGCGGCGCGCTCCGCGCGCGTGCGCGCACCGCTGACGGTCTGTTCGATGCGGTTGATCACTTCGAGGAACGCGCGCGTCGCCGACTCGATGATGTTGGTGCTCACGCTCGCGCCCCGATAGGTCTTGTGATTGTACTCCACGTACACCCGCGCCTCGCCCTGGGCGTCCTCGCCCTCGCTCACCGCGTGCACTTCGAACTTGCGCAGCACGACCGCGATCTCGGTCGCGGCCTCGATGGCCTTGAAGGCCGCATCCACCGGTCCGTCCCCGCTCGCGCTGCGCTCGACGTTGCGCCCGTCGGCGTGCGCCAGGCGCACGAGCGCCCGGGCAGGGGCACCGCTGCTCGCTTCGGTGGTGAGCGCGGTGAGGGTCCAGGGCCCGTGGGCCGAGCCTTCCGCCCGCAGCACCAGCGCCTCGATGTCCCCGTCGAAGAGCTCCTTCTTCTTGTCGGCGAGCGCCTTGAAGTCCTCGAAGATGCGGTTGAACTCGAGTTCATCGAGCTCGAACCCCAGGGCCTTCACGCGCTCGCGGAAGGCGTGGCGGCCGGAGTGCTTGCCGAGCACCAGGTGACTGCGCGTCAGCCCCACATCCTCGGGCCGCAGGATCTCGTAGGTCGAATGGTGCTTGAGCATGCCGTGCTGGTGGATCCCCGACTCGTGCGCGAAGGCGTTCTCGCCCACCACCGCCTTGTTGCGCGGGATCGGTTGCCCGGTGATGCTCGAGACCAGCCGTGAGGTCGGGTAGAGGCGGTTGGTCTGGATGTTGGTCGCGACATTGAAGAACGCCGCGCGCGTCTTCAGCGCCATCACCACCTCCTCGAGCGAGCAGTTGCCGGCGCGCTCGCCGATGCCGTTGATGGTGCACTCGATCTGGCGCGCCCCGGCCACGACCGCGGTCAGGCTGTTGGCGACCGCCATGCCCAAATCATCATGGCAGTGCACCGAGAGCCGGATCCCCTCGATCCCGCGCACGTTCTTGCGCAGGTAGCGGAACAGCTCCGCGAACTCATCCGGCACCGTGTAGCCGACGGTATCGGGGATGTTGACGGTGGTCGCGCCGGCGGCGATCGCGGTCTCGACCACCTGCGCCAGGAACTCGATCTCGGTGCGCGAGGCGTCCTCGGGGGAGAACTCCACGTCCTCGCACAGCTCGCGCGCGCGCGCCACGCCGGTCGCGGCGAGCCGCAGGATCTCGTCCTGCGCCATGTTGAGCTTGTACTGACGGTGGATCGCGCTCGTGGCCAGGAACACGTGGATGCGCCTGCGCGGCGCGGGGGCGAGCGCGCGCGCCACGAGCTCGATGTCATCGGGGTTGCAGCGGGCGAGGCCGCAGATGATCGGGCCGTGCACCTCGCGCGCCACGGCCTGGACGCTCTCGAAGTCCCCGCGCGAGGCGGCGGGGAAGCCGGCCTCCACCACGTCCACGCCGAGCTCGGCGAGCGCGCGCGCCACGCGCAGTTTCTCGGGTTGCGTCATGCTGCAGCCAGGGGACTGCTCGCCGTCGCGCAGCGTCGTGTCGAAGATCAGTACGCGGTCGGGATTGGCGACCATAAGGCACTTCCGGGTTTAGGTGAGGGGAGGGCGCGCGACTTCTCAGGCGCGCGCCGCACTTCAGACACGCTTCGCCTGCAGCCAGGACATGCGCGAGCGCAGCTGCGCACCGACCTTCTCGATCTGGCGATTGAGATCGGCGTTCAGAAGCTTCTGGTACTGCGCCTTGCCGGTGGCGTTCTCCTTGATCCACTGGCGCGCGAACTTGCCGTTCTGCACTTCCTTCAGGACCTTGCGCATCTCGTTCTTGACGCGCTCGTTGACGATGCGCGGACCGCGCGTGAGATCGCCGTACTTGGCGGTCTCGCTGATGAACTTGTGCATCTTCGCCAGGCCCCCTTCGTAGAGCAGATCGACGATGAGCTTCAGCTCGTGCAGGCACTCGTAGTAGGCGACCTCGGGCTGATAGCCGGCCTCGACTAAGGTCTCGAAGCCCTTCACGATGAGCTCCGTCGCCCCACCGCACAGCACCGCCTGCTCGCCGAAAAGATCGGTCTCGGTCTCCTCGGCGAAGGTGGTCTCGATGACCCCGCCGCGCGTGCCGCCGATGCCGTGGGCATAGGCGAGCGCCTTGGCGTGCGCCTTGCCGCTGGCATCCTGGGCGACCGCCAGCAGACACGGGACGCCGGCGCCCTCCTGGTACTGGCGCCGCACCAGGTCGCCTGGCCCCTTGGGGGCGATCAGCACCACGTCGAGGTCCTTGCGCGGCTTCACCTGCTTGAAGTGCACGTTGAAGCCGTGCGCGAAGAGCAGCGTGGCGCCGCTCTTCAGCTGCTTCTTGATGCTCTGGTAGAACTCCTTCTGCGAGGTGTCCGGGATCAGGATGGCGACGAGGTCCGCCCCCTGCACCGCCTCGTTCGGCTCGGCGACCTTAAGTCCGGCTTTCTTGGCCTGCTTCCAGCCCGCGCCCCCCTTGCGCACGCCGACCACGACGTCGAGTCCGCTGTCGTTGAGGTTCAGCGCGTGCGCGCGCCCCTGGCTGCCATAGCCCAGAATGGCGATGCGGGCGCCCTTGAGCGCCCTCTTGTCGACGTCCTTCTTCGAATACAGCCTCATCAGACTCACTCCTCGATGCCTCGCGCAATGCGCGTCACAAACGTAAAAAACCCCGCAGCGGCTGTGAGGGCCGGTGCGGGGTTTTTGGTGTCTTACTTCGCTCGTGCCTGGGTCGTCAGGCGTCCGCGCGGGCCCCGCACCGTGCCCCAATAAGGAGCAGCAGTCCGGGCAGCAGTACCGGCAGCAGCACGCGCGCGGCGCCGGCGGGCGCGGCTGCGTTAAGAGGCGTGGCTGCGGTGTGGTAGTGCATGCGTGGCGAACGAATCCTGATGCGTCCGATAGGAGCACAGGGGCCTCGGGCTTGTCAACGAGGCTGTCGCGGCCGCGGGGGCCCCAGTAAGCTCTCGCGCGTGCCCCCAGGCCGCATCGGTAAGCCCAGTCCCGTCGTCGAGGGCCTCTTTCGCCGCGAGATCCTGCCCTGGGGGCTGCTCGGTTTCACCCTCGGCCTGGTCGAGGGGGCCACCGCCGCGGTGCTCATCAAGCAGCACTTCGCCGGCGCCGCCTCCACCTTCGGGGTGAATATCGCGGTCGCCCTGGTCAGCGGCGCGCCGGCCTTCTCCAATGTGCTCAGTTTCGTGTGGGCGAACCTCGCGCACGGGCGCGCGCGCGTGCAGCTGCTGGTGGCGCTGCAGGCGGGGTTTGCGCTCTTGGTCGGGTGCGTGGCGCTCGGCTCGCGCGCCTCCAGCGGACTGTGGCTCACGGTGTGCGCGATCATCGCCGCGCGCGTGCTGTGGGCCGGCATCCTCACCGTGCGCGCGGCGGTGTGGACCGCGAACTACCCGCGCAACGTGCTCGCGCGCATCACCGGGCGCATCGTCATTGTCAACGCGATCGCGGTGGCGGGTTCCGCGGCGCTGGTGGGCTGGGCGCTGCAAGCGCGCGCGGTGGATGCGCGCTGGCTCTACGGCGGCGGGGCGATCGCCGGGCTCACCGGCGCGTGGCTGTACCGCGCCACGCGCGTGCGGCGCGAGTTCCAACTGCTCGCCGCGGAAGCCGCCAGCGGCGCGGTCAGTGAGCCCTTCAGCCTCGCGATGCTCACGCAGATCCTGAAGGAGGATGCGGCCTATCGCGAATACATGCTGTGGATGGGAGTCTTCGGCGCCGGCAACCTGATGCTGACGGCGCAGCTGGTGCTGTTGTTCTCCGAGCAGCTGCACCTAACGAGCGGCACGCAGATCGGCTTACTCGCGGTGGTGCCGCTCATTACGCAGCCGCTGTTCATGCCGTGGTGGTCGCGGCTGTTCGATGGCTCGCACGTCGTGCGCTACCGCTCGCGCCAGGGCTGGGCGCTGGTCGCGGCGAGCCTGGCGCTGTGCCTGGGGGTGTTCCTGCGCTCAGCGCCGATCCTGTGGAGCGGCGCGGTGCTGCTCGGCGCGGCCCAGGCGGGTGCTAATCTAGGCTGGAACTTGGGTCACAACGATTTCGCCTCCATCGGCCGCGCACAGCACTACATGGGCGTGCACGTGACGCTCACGGGTCTGCGCGGCGGGGTGGCGCCGCCGCTGGGGGTGCTCGCCTACATGGCGCTCGAGCACCTGCACGCGGGCTATGGCCAGTACGCGCTGCTGCTGCCGCTGGCGATGACGGCGGCCGGGGCGCTGGGATTCAATCGCATGCGCGTCGCGCTCGAGGGCTGACTTGGGCTGCGCACGTTTAGGAACGCAAGAAGGCCACCGATGAGTAAGAAGAAGGTCGATGCGCGCGCGTTCTCGCGCGTGGTGATGGACGGGGACCAGCAGGCGCCCTCGCGCGCGATGCTGCGTGCGGTGGGTTTCACGGATGCCGATTTCGCCCGCCCGCAGATCGGGGTGGCCTCGACCTGGGCGAACGTGACGCCCTGCAACATGCACATCGGGGAGCTGGCGCGTGAGACCTGCGCCGGCGTCGACGCCGCCGGGGGCAAGAGCGTGCTGTTCAACACCATCACGGTGTCCGACGGCATCTCCATGGGCACGCCCGGCATGCGCTACTCGCTGGTCTCGCGCGAGATCATCGCCGACTCGATCGAGGCGGTCGCAGGCGCGGCCGGCTTCGATGGCCTGGTCGCCCTCGGCGGCTGCGACAAGAACATGCCCGGCTGCGCCATGGCCATGGCACGCCTGAACCGACCTGCCGTCTTCGTCTACGGCGGCACCATCCGCCCGGGCGCGCAGCGCCGCGACATCGTCTCGGTGTTCGAGGCGGTCGGTGCCCACGCCGCCGGCAAGCTCTCGGATGCGGGCCTGCTCGAGATCGAGCGCACCGCGATCCCCGGTCCCGGAAGCTGCGGGGGGATGTATACCGCCAACACCATGGCCTCGGCCATCGAGGCCCTCGGGCTGTCGCTCCCGGGAAGCTCGGCACAGGAGGCGGTGGGGGCGGACAAGCGTTCCGACAGCCACCGCGCGGGCGAGGCCGTCGTGCGCCTGGTGCGCGCGGGCTTGAAGCCGCGCGACATCCTCACGCGCCGCGCGTTCGAGAACGCGATCACCGTGGTGATCGCCCTCGGCGGCTCCACGAACGCGGTGCTGCACCTGCTCGCGATCGCTCAGGCCGCGCGGGTGAAGCTCACGCTTGATGACTTCACTCGTATCGGCAAGCGCTCCCCGGTGCTGGCGGATCTGCGCCCGAGCGGGCGCTACCTGATGTCCGAGCTGGTGGCGATCGGCGGGATCCAGCCGCTCATGAAGATGCTGCTCGAAGGCGGCCTCTTGCACGGGGAGTGCCTCACCGTCACCGGCCACACCCTGCAGGAGAATCTGGAAAAAGTCCCCAGGTATATGAGCGGGCAGGACATTGTGCGCCCCCTATCGCAGCCGCTGAAGAAGGACAGCCACCTCGTGGTGCTCTACGGCAATCTCGCCCCCGAGGGGGCGGTGGCGAAGGTGACCGGCAAGGAGGGTGAGCGTTTCGAGGGTCGTGCGCGGGTGTTCGAGGGCGAGGAACGCGCGACCGCGGCCATTCTCGCCGGGCGCGTGCGTGCCGGCGACGTCATCGTCATCCGCAACGAGGGACCGCGCGGGGGGCCGGGCATGCGCGAGATGCTGTCCCCGACGAGCGCCATCATGGGGCGCGGACTCGGGGATCAGGTCGCGCTCATTACCGATGGACGCTTTTCCGGCGGCAGCCACGGCTTTGTGGTCGGACATATTTCTCCGGAGGCCGCCATCGGTGGCCCGATCGGATTGCTCAAAAGTGGCGATCGCATCCTGATCGACGCGCGCCGGCGCGTGCTGCAGGTGCTGCTGCCGGCGGCTGAAATGCGGCGGCGGCGGGCCGCCTGGAAGGCGGCGAAGCCCTTCGCCGTCAGCGGGGCGCTCGCCAAGTACGCACAGCTTGTCGGCAGCGCCTCGCACGGAGCGGTGACTGAACCGATACAGGCACGTCGGCGCAACTCCTAAGCTATCGCCGGAGTTGTCAGTGCGAAAGGCGCGGGTTACAGTTCGCGAACGCGTCCGTGCTGCGCTCCAAGCGTACACCGTCTGCGGGGCGACACTTATAATCACGCCCCCGATGGACCGGATGCTGGTAAAGGCTTGTCGGCTCATAGGATGCTAGGGAAGTACGCAGCACACGCGCTGCGAACTTGAGGTCCGGGTTTCTCGGTCGGAGGCGAAGGGGTCAAATCGCAGACCGTGCGAGTCCGGTGGATTTAAAGACCAGCAGATGGCGTTTGAATAACTCATGGCAGCCTACCTCGAACAAGATTCTGGGTTCTTCACGCGACGCGGCATGGTGCTGGTCGCCATCATCCTGTTGCATCTGTTTATCTTCTGGGCACTCGCCACCGGCCTGGCGAAGCGCGCGGTGGAGATGATCGCGCCGCCGATTCAGACGGTCATCGAGACCGAGACCCACAAGGAGGCGCCGCCGCCACCGCCGCCGCCGCCGACCTTCGAGCGCCCGCCGGTGGAGATCCCGCCGACCGACACGATCGTGGAGATGCCGGTTGCGCAGGTCACCACTGCCATCAGCAACACGACCACCCAGCACGTCGCGCCCGCGCCGAAGGCCCCGAGCGCGAAGACACCACCGAAGATCGACGTCAAGCACTTCCCGAATTCGGAAGACTACTATCCGCCGGCCTCCAAGCGTCTGGGCGAGGAGGGCTCCCCCACGGTGCACGTGTGCATCGGCGCGAGCGGCAAGCTCTCCGAGCCACCGACGATTGCGGCGAGCTCCGGCAGCACGCGCCTCGATGAGGGCGCGCTGAATCTGGTCAAGGCCGGCGCGCGCTACATCAGTCCCGCGATGGAGGACGGCAAGCCGGTCGATGGGTGCATCGATTTCCGCGTTAAGTTCCAGATGACGAAATAACTCTTTGATCCAGGCGCCGCCCCGCGAGGGCGGCTTTTTCGAGGAAACTATGGAAAATCAAGTTGCTCCTGTCGCTGCCGCCCCGACCGCCAACGTCGACAACCCGTATGGGTTGGTGGCGCTGTGGCAAACCGGGGATATCGTGGCCCGTTCCGTGCTCGTGCTGTTGGTGATCATGTCGCTCGCCTCCTGGTACGTCATGCTCACCAAGCTCTGGGACCAGCGCAAACTGCGCCAGTCCGTGCGCGTCGTCGAGAAGCAGTTCTGGACCGCGCCTTCGGTCAAGGACGGGGTCGAGCGCCTGAAGAAGGGCGATGAGTTCCGCGGCATCGCCGAGGACGGCCTGCGCGCCGCCTCCCACCATGACGGCCGCCTCACCGACCGCATCGATCTCAACGAGTGGATCACCATGTCGCTGCAGCGCGCGGTGGACGGTGTCAACAGCAAGCTCTCGAGCGGACTCGGGCTCCTGGCCACCGTGGGCTCCACCGCCCCCTTCGTCGGCCTGTTCGGCACGGTGTGGGGCATCTTGAACGCGCTCGTCGGTATCGGCATCGCCGGCCAGGCGAGCATCGACAAGGTGGCCGGCCCGGTCGGCGAGGCGCTGATCATGACCGCCATCGGCCTGTTCGTCGCCGTGCCCGCCGTCATGGGCTACAACTGGCTCCTCGGCCGTCAGAAGGCCCTGCAGGATTCGCTGCGGAACTTTGCCGGCGATCTGCACGCCTATCTGGTGAGCGGTGCGCGCATGGAGACCGGTGGTGCGCGTCCGGCCGCCGCCAAGGCCCAGCAGATCGGCAAGTAAACGGAACGCGCTGCAAAGAGGCGCTCGCGGCGCTGCGCCTGGCACACCGCGAGCCCCTCGGCACCTTCGTTGTTTAGGAGTAGCTGTCCATGGGTATGAATGTCGGCGGGGGAGATTCGGAAGAACCCACCGCGATGTCGGCCATCAACACCACGCCGCTGGTGGACGTGATGCTGGTGCTGTTGATCATCTTCCTGATCACGATCCCGGTCATCAACAAGACGGTCAAGGTGGACTTACCCAAGGCCGTCAATATCCCGACCCAGACCAAGCCGGAGAACATCACGATTGCCGTCGATAAAGAGGGCAACATCTACTGGAACGACAAGCGCGTCGCCAATTCTGCGGATCTGCTGAGCAACGTGAAGGCCGCCGCGGTCAAGAAGCCGCAGCCGGAGATCCACATCCGCGGCGACAAGGAAACGCGCTACGAGGCCATCGGCCGGGTCATGTACATGATCCAGCGCGGCGGCATCGTCAAGGTCGGATTTCTCACCGAGCCGGACCATGGCGTCCGCGGCTATCGCTGATATCCCCGAGGAGCTTTTTTCATGGCAATGAGTGTCGGCGGTACGGCTTCGGGCGCACCCATGTGCGACATCAACACCACACCGCTCATCGATGTGATGCTGGTGCTACTCGTCACCCTGATCATTTCCCTCCCGGTCATGACGCACGCGGTCAAGCTGGACATGCCCAATCCGAACAACCAGCCCCCGCCGCCGGATACGCCCCCGGAAGTCATCGATCTGGAGATCGACTTCGATGGCACGGTCGCCTGGAACGGCACGCCGGTGGCGAGCATGGAAATGCTCGAGGGCTACTTCCAGAATGAAGCGAAGAAGGATCCCCAGCCGGAGATTCATCTGCGCCCCGACCGGCGTGCCAAATACGACGTAGTCGCGAAGGTGCTGGCGGCAGCGCAGCGCTACCGCATGCAGAAGATCGGCTTCGTGAACGTCGCGGAATTTGGCACTTAAACAAGGCAAGACGAAAGATCCTATGAAGGCAACGGTTACCGTTGCGGCCGCACTGGCCGCAGGCATGGCTCTGTTGATTGCGGGCGCGCCCGCGTTGGCGGCGGCCAGCAAGAACACCAACAGTGAGAAGGTCGCGAAGATCTTGGTCCCCGCCCAGGAGGCGATGGCCCAGAAGAAATGGAGCGAGGCCCTCGCCAAGATCAAAGAGGCCGAAGCGCTGCCGGACAAGACTCCCTTCGATCAGCACACGATCACCGACTTTGCCTGCCGCGCAAACGTGGGCGCGGGCAACTACGCCGAGGCGGCCAAGACCTGCGAGGCGAAGCTCAACGACAGCTTCACCACCGAGGCCGAGCAGCCGGTGCTGGTGAAACTGCTGATGGCGCTAAACACCCAGCTCAAGAACTACGACAAGGCGATCGAGTTCGGGCAGCGCGCGATCAAAGGCGGCTATGCCACCGATGACAACAAGAACACCCTAGCGCAGGTGTACTACTTCAAGGGCGACTTTAAGAACGCGCTCAAGACCGAAGAGCCGCTGGTGGATGCGGAAATCAAGGCGGGGCAGGTGCCGAAGGAGGACCAGCTGAAGATCCTCCTGAATACCTGCATCAAGGTTGAGGACGTCAACTGTGAGCAGCACGCCCTCGAGCGCATGGTGACTTACTACCCCAAGCCCGAGTTCTGGAAGCAGTTGCTGTACACGGTTCGCAAGGACGCCACCGGCAACGATACCGCGACGCTGCAGACCTATCGCCTGATGAACGAAGTGGACGTGCTGACGGACGCGGGTGACTTCAACGAAGCGGCGCAGCTGGCGCTGGAAGTCGGCTCCCCCGGTGAGGCGCAGAAGTTTCTTGAAAAGGGCTTCGCCACCAACGCCTTCAACGATCAGCGCCTGAAAGACCGCAACACGCGCCTGCTCGAGACGGTGAAGAAGACCGCGGCGACCGATCAGGCGAGCCTGCCGAAGACCGAGAAGGAGGCCGATGCCTCCCCGACCGGCGCCAAGGACGTGGGCCTGGGCTTGGCGTATTTCGGCTACGGTCAGTACGACAAGGCCGCGGACTTCATCTCCAAGGGCATCGCCAAGGGCGGTGTGAAAAACGACGCCGAGGCCCACCTGCTGCTCGGTATCGCGCAGCTGAAGGGCGGGCACAAGGACGAGGCGGTCAAGTCCTTCAAGGCCGTCAAGGGCGACCCGGTCCTGGAGAAGCTCGCGAGCCTCTGGATCCTGCACGCGAAGGCTTGAGCACAACCGACGCGCCGGTGCCTGAGGCACCGGCGCGCCTGGAAATCCACGGGGCCGGCGAGAGACAATCTCCCGGCCCTTCTCATTACTCAGCTGCGCACCACGAGGGCGTACGCCAACCGAAAGGAAACGACTATGGCGATCAAGGCAGGCGAGCGCATGCCCGCGGGCACGCTCAAGCGGATGACCAAGGAAGGCCCCAAGGACATCTCCACCGAGGAGCTGTTCAAGGGCAAGACGGTGGTGCTGTTCTCCGTTCCCGGGGCCTTCACCCCGACGTGCGATGCGAAGCATCTGCCGGGCTTCGTCGAGCTCGCGGACCAGATCCGCGCCAAGGGCGTCGACACCATCGCCTGCATGGCGGTCAACGACGTGTTCGTGATGAACGCCTGGGGCAAGTCCTCCGGCGTCGGTGACAAGATCATGATGCTCGCCGACGGCAACGGCGATTACGCGCGCGCGCTCGGACTTGAGCTCGATGCCAAGGGCTACGGGATGGGCGTACGCGGCCAGCGCTTCGCCGTCATCGTCAAGGACGGGGTGGCCAAGACCGTCGAGGTCGAGGCGCCCGGACAGTTCAAGGTGTCCGCCGCCGAGTACCTGCTGAACCAGCTCTAGCCGATCAGGCGCTCGAGCTCGGGGATCACCTGGAACAGATCGCCGACGAGTCCGAAGTCGGCGACCTCGAAGATCGGTGCCTCGCCGTCCTTGTTGATGGCGACGATGGTGCGGGCGTCCTTGATGCCGGTGAGATGCTGGATCGCCCCCGAGATCCCGACGGCGACGTACAGCTCCGGGGCGATGATCTTGCCGGTCTGCCCCACCTGCATCTCGTTCGGCGCGTAGCCGGCATCGACCGCGGCACGCGAGGCGCCCACGGCGGCGCCGAGCTTGTCGGCGAGGCTGTAGAGGATCTTGAACCCTTCCGCACTGCCAAGGGCACGCCCGCCGGAGATCACCCGCGCGGCGGTCTGCAGATCCGGACGATCGTTCTTGGCCGCCGACACCGACACGAAGCGCGTGTGCGTGGGCAGCGCGACATTCACGCTCGCCTTCTCGATCGGTGCCGCGGCGCCCCCGTCCGCGGCCGCCTCGAAGGAGGCCGCACGCACGGTGCCGACGAGCTTCGGTGCGCTCGTCTCCACCGTGAGGATGGCGTTGCCGGCGAAGATCGGGCGCCGAAAGCGCGTCGCGCTCTCGATCGCCATGATGTCACTCACCTGCGGGGCATCCAGCAGTCCCGCGACGCGCGCCATCAGGTCCTTGCCGAAGGTGGTGGAGGGGCCAAAGAGGTGCGTGTAGGGTGCGGCCACCGCGACGATCTGCGGTGCGAGCACGGCCGCCAGCGCGTGCGCGTTGGCTGCATTCTCGATGGTCAGCACGCGGCTGACGCCGGCGAGCTGCGCGCCCTGGGCGGCCACCGCCGCCGCATCCACCGCGCACACCAGCACGGTGATCTGCGCCCCGGCGAGGGTCTTCGCGCAGCTCACGCACTTGGCGGTGCTCAGATTGAGCTTGACGCCGTCATGCTCGGCGACGATCAGGATGTTAGCGCTCACAGCAGACCCTTCTTCTTCAGTGCGTCCACCAGTTCCGCCGCATCCTTCACGCGGATGCCCTTCTGGCGCTGCGGCGGGGGTTCAAAGCGCACCAGCTTCAGCTGCTGGCGCGGCTCGACGCCGAGCGCGCTCAGGGTGAGCGTCTCGAGCGGCTTCTTCTTGGCCTTCATGATATCCGGCAGCTTCACGTAGCGTGGCTCATTCAAGCGCAGATCGGTGCTGATGACCGCGGGCAGATCGACCTCGAGGGTTTCAAGGCCCGCGTCCACTTCGCGCGTCACCCTGGCGCTCGTCTCGGTCAGCTCGAGCTTGGAGGCGTAGGTGGCCTGCGGCCGGTTCCACAGCGCCGCGAGCACCTGGCCGGTCTGGCCGTTATCGTCATCGATCGCCTGCTTGCCGAGGATGACCAGGAACGGCTGCTCCTTCTCGATGAGCTTCAAGAGCGCCCGGGCGGCGACCAGCGGCTCGATGACGCCGTCGGCCTGCACGTGCAGCGCGCGGTCGGCCCCCATCGCGAGCGCGGTGCGCAGCTGCTGCTGGCACTCCGCCGGGCCCACGGTGGCGACGATTACCTCCTCGGCGCCGCCGCGCTCCTTGATGCGCAGCGCCTCCTCGAGGGCGATCTCGTCGAAGGGGTTGACGCTCATCTTCACCCCCTCGGTGATGACGCCCGTGTGGTCCGGCTTGACCCGGATGCGCACGTTGTAGTCCACGACGCGCTTGATGCCGACCAGAATGCGCTTCATTCGCAATAGCTCTTTGCAGTGCCCGCGGGGGGCGGGCAGTAAGTCGCGCAGTATAACGGGCCCTCCGGAGGGGTTGTTGCCGGGACGGGTCGCGACGTTGACGAATTGCGCACCGGCTCCCTAAAGTCCGCAGCCCATGCTGAGCTATATCTTCCGGCGTCTCGCCGGACTGCTGCCGACGCTCATCATCATCATCACCGTCTCGTTCCTGATCCTGCGCCTCGCCCCGGGCGGCCCCTTCGACCAGGAACAGACGCTCACGCCTGCGGTGCGCGCCAACCTCGAGCGCCTCTACGGGCTCGATCGCCCGCTCGCGGTGCAGTACCTGAGTTACCTGCGTGCGCTGGCGCACGGGGATTTCGGGGCCTCGCTGCGCAGCCGCGACTTCAGCGTCGGGGAGCTGATTGAGCAGGGGCTGCCGGTCAGTGCCACCCTGGGGCTCACCGCGCTGCTGATCGCACTCCTGTGCGGGATCCCGGCCGGGATCGGCGCCGCGCTGTGGCGCGGCCGAGGCGCCGACTGGCTGCTCACCGGAACGAGCGCCCTGGGGCTGGCGCTGCCGAGTTTCGTCGTGGGCCCGCTGCTGGTGCTGATCTTCGCCCTCACGCTGCACTGGCTGCCGGCCGGCGGCTGGGAGGGCGGGGCGCTGCGCTACCTCATCCTGCCGGCCGTGACGCTCGCACTGCCGGTGGCCGCAGCGCTCGCGCGGCTCACCCGCGCAAGTCTCCTCGAGAGCCTGCGCACTCCCTACGTGCGCAGCGCGCGCGCCCGGGGCCTGGGTGGCGCGCGCGTGCTGCTGCGCCACGCCCTGCCGCCGGCGCTGTTGCCGGTGGTGAGTTACTTAGGTCCCGCGGTGGCCTTCGTGGTCACCGGCTCGCTCGTGGTGGAGACGGTGTTCGGGCTGCCCGGCACGGGGCGCTACCTGGTGCAGGGCGCGATCGACCGGGACTATCCGCTCGTCCTGGGCATGATCGTCGTGTACGCAGTGCTGACGCTGCTCCTGAACTTCCTGGTCGATCTCGCTTACGGCTGGCTGGACCCGAGCGTGCGCCATGGCTGAGATCGCCACCGCAGTGGTGCCGGGACTGTGGCGCGCGGCGGGGCGGCGCTTGCGCGCGCAGCGCGCCGCGCCGCTCGCGGCGGCCGGGCTCGCGTTGCTCATCGCGCTGGCGCTGTTCGGACCCGCCTTGAGCCCCCATCGCTACGACGGCCTCGACTGGCAACACCTCGCGCAGCCCCCGGGCGCGCTCGCCGCGCACTGGTTCGGCACCGATCGGCTGGGACGGGACCTGTACGTGCGCGCCCTGCACGGGCTGCGCCTGTCGCTGCTGGTGAGCGCGCTGGCGACCGCGGTGAGCCTGCTGATCGGCATCGCCTACGGGGCGCTCGCGGGCTTCGCCGGCGGGCGCACGGATGGCTTCATGATGCGCGCCGTGGACGTGCTGTATTCGCTGCCGTATCTGTTCATCGTCATCATCCTCACGAGCCTGCTGCCGCGCGGCAGCCTCGCGGTGCTGTTCCTCGCCCTCGGCGCGGTGGGGTGGCTGACGACCGCGCGCATCGTGCGCGGCCAGACGCTCGCCCTCAAGCGCCGCGAGTTCATCGAGGCGGCGCGCGCGCTCGGGGTGAGCCCGCTCGGCATCCTGGTGCGTCACGTGATCCCGAACCTGTTGGGTCCGGTCATCGTGTACGCGACCCTCACCGTGCCGCAGATGATCCTGTTTGAGGGGTTCCTCAGCTTTCTGGGCCTGGGCGTGCAGGAGCCGCGCGCCAGTCTTGGCAGCCTGGTCGCCGACGGCGCCGTGGACATGAGTTCCGCTCCCTGGCTGCTGCTGGTGCCCGCGACGCTGCTGGTATTGCTGCTCTTGTGCCTGAACGTACTCGGCGATGGCCTGCGCGATGCGCTCGATCCGCGTGAATCCTGAGGCCGCCGACCACGCGGTGCTGCGCCTCGCCGGCCTCGGGGTCGACTTTCGCACCCACGCGGGCACGGTGCGGGCCGTCGCGGGGCTTGACCTCAGCGTCGCCCCCGGGGAGTGCCTCGGGGTCGTGGGTGAGTCAGGTGCCGGCAAGAGCCAGGCGTTTCTGGCGGTCATGGGACTGCTGGCGGCGAACGGTGCCGCGCACGGCAGTGCGCGCTTTCTCGGGCGCGAGCTGCTGCATGCCGCGCCCGCCGAGCTCGACCGGGTGCGCGGTGCGGGCATCGGCATGGTCTTCCAGGACCCGATGACCTCGCTCACCCCGCACCTCAAAATCGGGGAGCAGATCGCCGAGGTGCGCGTGCGTCATCTGCACGAGTCCTGGCGGGCCGCACGCGCCCAGGCGCTCGCGCTGCTTGAACGGGTGCACATCAGCGAGCCGCCGCTGCGGCTGCGACAGTATCCGCACGAACTCTCCGGGGGCATGCGCCAGCGCGTCATGATCGCCATCGCCCTCGCCACGGCCCCGAAGCTGCTGATCGCCGACGAGCCGACCACGGCGCTCGACGTCACCGTGCAGGCGCAGATTCTCGCGCTACTGCTCGAGCTCAAACGCGCCCACGCCCTGGCGATGATCCTGATCACCCACGATCTTGGGGCGGTGGCGGGACTGGCGGACCGTCTGATCGTCATGCGCGCCGGGCAGGGCATCGAGTCCGGCCCGGTGGAGCAGGTGCTGCGCGCCCCGCGCGAGCCCTACACCCGCGCGCTGGTGCGCGAAGCCGCGGCGCTGGAGCGGCCCGCGGACAGCGCGCCGCGGGCAGCGCCCGGTGCGGTGACTCTCGCGGTGGAGGGACTGCGGGTGCAGTTCCCGCTGCGGCGCGCGGGTTTCGCGCCGGCGCGCGCGCTGCAGGCGGTCGACGGGGTCGGCTTTGAACTGCGCGCCGCAGAGGCGCTCGCGGTCGTCGGGGAGTCCGGCAGCGGCAAGTCGACGCTCGCCCGTGCGGCGCTGCGACTGCTCGCGCCCAGCGCCGGACGCGTCGTGTGGCTCGGTGAACGCGTGGAGGGCCTGCCGGAGGTGCAGCTGCGCGCACGCCGCGGTGCGCTGCAGATCATCTTCCAGGATCCGCTCGCGAGTCTGGATCCGCGCCTGCGTGTCAGCGAGATCGTGGCCGAGGGCCTGAAGGTGCACGCACCCGCACTCGAGCCCCCGGCGCGCGCGCAGGCGGTGCGCGCGATGCTCGCCCGGGTCGGACTCAGCGCCGATCTCGCGCAGCGCTACCCGCATGAGCTCTCCGGCGGGCAGTGCCAGCGCGTCGGCATCGCGCGCGCGATGATCTTGAAGCCCCAGGTGCTGGTGTGCGATGAGCCCCTGAGCGCCCTGGATCTGTCCAGCCAGGAGCAGATCCTCGCGCTCCTCCTGGAACTGCGGCGCACCGAGGGACTTGCGCTCCTCTTCATCAGCCACAACCTCGCCACCGTGCGTCGCCTCTGCGATCGCGCACTGGTGATGTACCGCGGCCGCATGGTGGAGCTCGCGCCCGTCGAGACGCTGTTCACCGCGGCGCGCCACCCCTACAGCCGCGAACTCCTCGCGGCCATTCCCAGTGTCGACCCGGGCGTGCAGCCGGGACGTCTGGAGCGCGCGCGCGCCGAGGAGCCCGGGGCCGCGCCCGCCCCGTCCGCAGGGTGCCTGTATCGCGGGCGCTGCGCGCACGCCCAGGGGGCCTGCGCCGCGCCGCTCGCCTGGGAGCTGGTGAGCCCGGGCCACGCGCTCGCCTGCCGTCGCTGGCGCGAGCTGTCGCTGTCCTGAAATAGTGCGCCTCTGCGCCGGTCACAGTTCGCACCGCGCGAGGACGGCAGGGCGCGGCGCAGCTGCTATTCTTTACCCCCATGAGTGAGAGCAGCGTCCGCCCGAGTGAGGCCCTGAAGCACGTGCGCTACGAGATCCGCGGGCGCCTCGCGCGGCGTGCCCACGAGCTCGAGCGCCAGGGGTACGAGATCATCTCCCTCAACATCGGCAATCCGCGCGCCTTCGGGCTGCGCACGCCCGAGACCATGCGCCTGGCGATGATCGAGAACCTGGCGGAAGCGGAAGGCTACTGTCACCAGAAGGGCATCTTCCCGGCGCGCGAGGCGGTGGTGATGCAGCAGCAGGCGCGCGGCATCCCCGACGTCACCGCCGAAGAGGTGTTCATCGGCAACGGCGTGAGTGAGCTGATCGATCTGACGCTGCGGGCGCTGCTGAATGATGGCGATGAAGTGTTGGTGCCGAGCCCCGACTACCCGTTGTGGACGGCGGCGGTGACGCTCAACCGCGGCCGCGCGGTGCACTACCCCTGCCGTCCGGAGAATGGCTTCGTGCCCGATCCGCAGGAGCTCGCACGCCTGATCACCCCGCGCACGCGCGCGCTGGTCGTCATCAATCCCAACAACCCCACCGGGGCGGTGTATCCGCGCGCGGTGCTCGAGGCGCTGGCGCGGCTCGCCGAGGCCCGCGGGCTGGTCGTGTTCAGCGACGAGATCTACGATCAGATGACCTACGAGGGCGCCGAGTTCGTGCCCATGGCGACCCTGGTGCACGGCACGCTGTGCGCGACGCTCTCGGGACTCTCGAAGGTGTACCGCGCCTGCGGTTACCGCGTCGGCTGGGCGGTGTTCTCCGGGCGCACGCGCGCGGCGGCTGAGTATCTGGGCGCGCTGGAGCTGCTCTCCTCGCTGCGCCTGTGCAGCAACGTCATGGCGCAGTGGGCGGTGCAGACCGCGCTCGGCGGCCATCAGAGCATCCGCGAGCTCATCACCCCGGGCGGGCGGTTGTATGAGTCACGCGCGGTGATCATGCAGGCCGCGCAGCGCAGCCGCTTCCTCAGGCTCGCGCCCCCGCAGGGCGCCATGTACGCCTTCCCGGGCGTGGATGCGCAGGTGTTGCCGGACTTTGACGACCAGCAGTTTGCCCTCGACCTGCTCGAGCAGAAGCACGTGCTCGTGGCCCCCGGGGTCAGCTTCAACGTGCCCTATCGCAATCACTTCCGCATCACCAATCTGCCCGATGCGCCCATGCTGGGCGAGGTATTCGCGCGCATCGAGGATCTGCTCGCAAGCTACGCCGAGACGCGCGAGCGCGGCCACGCCCCGGCCGCATCCGGCGCCAAGGTGATCAGCGGCCGCTTCCCGTGATGTGCCGCGAAAGCCTGCCCGCCGGCGCAGTTGTTTAGCCTGCCTCCCGAGCTCGGCGCGCACCTGCGCAGCGGCGGCACGCTGCTCGTGCCCACGCGCGCGCGCATGCGCGCGGTGCAGCTCGCCTACTCGGCGGCCGAACTCGCCCGCGGTGGCGCCGTGTGGTCGAGCCCCGATGTGCTCACGCCGCGCGGCTGGCTGCGGCGCGAGTGCGAGCGCCGCGCCGCGCACGCCCCGCAGCTGTGGCCGCGCTGCCTGAGCGCGGCGGAGGAGTGGGTGCTGTGGCGGGAAGCTGCGCACGCGGCGGCCGGTGGCACCGTGTTCTTCGATGAGGGGACGCTGGCGGCGGCGCTGCAGGGCGCCAGCGAACTCGCCGCCGACTATGGCATCGCGCTCAACGCCGCTGCCGAGGGAACCGAGGCGGCGCTGCTGCACGAGGCCCAGCGGCGCTTCGGCGCGCGCTGCCGGGAACTGAACGCGGCCGGGGTGGGCGAGCTCGCCGCGCGCGTGCCGGCGGGGGACGCGCTCGCGCTCGCCCCGGTGCTGCTCGCCGGCTTCGAGGCCGTCACGCCGCGCCTCGCGGCGCTGACGCGCAGCCACGCCGCAGGGGCTGCGTCCCGAACGCTCGCCCCCTTGCAGCTCGTGCGGCCGCCCGATACGCAGGCGGAGCTCGAGGCCATCGCGGCCTGGTGCCTTAGGCGCCTCGAGGCGCAGCCGGATGCGCGCCTGCTGGTCATGCTCCCCGGGGCGAGCGGCACGCGCGAGCGCCTGGCGAGCCTGGTGCGCGCGGCGCTCGATCCGGCGCACAGCCTGCGCCCGCCGGCGCCGGAGCGCGCCCTGGTCAGCCTCGAGGGCGGCCCGCCGTTCGCCGCGCAGCCCCTGGCGGCGCAGGCGCTGCGCAGCCTCGCACTCCTGAGCGGTGAGGCGCTCGACGTCGAGGCGGTGCGGGCGTGGCTCACCGCGCCGCAGTGGGAGCGCCCGAGCGCCCCGCAGCGCGCCGCCCTTGCGCTGCTCATCCAGCAGCGCGGCGTGGCGAGTCTCACGCTGCGCGAGCTGCTCGGACTGCTGCAGTTGGCGCCGCGGGAACTGAAGGGCGCGGGCCGGGCACTGGATGCGCAACTGCGCCGCGCCGCGACCCGCCTCGGTGAGGGCACGCTCTCCCCGCGCCGCTGGTGCGAGCGCTTCGAGGCGGCGCTCGAGGCGCTTCGCTGGCCGGGCGCGCTCGCGCCAGGGGGCGCCGAGCAGCAGGCACGGCTGCAATGGCAGGACCTGCTGGAAGAATTCGGTGAACTCGAGGCAAGCCTCGGGCCGCGCGGCCGCACGGATGCCCTCGAGCTCTTGCGCGCGCTCGCGCTGCGCTTCCCCGGCGGCGCCCACGATGCGGACGCGCCCGTCACGGTCTCGCCCCACCTCGTCGATCCGGTGGTGCGCTACGACGGCATCTGGGGGGCTTCCCTGAGCGCGGACGTACTGCCGCGCCCCATCGCCCCCGATCCCTTCCTGGCGCGCAGCGCACAGCTCGCCGCCGGCATCCCCCAGGCGAGCGAGGCGGCCCGCGCCTCGCAGGCGACGGCGCTGCTGTACGCTTGGCGCGCCGCCACCTCCGAGCTGGTGCTCTCGGTGCCGGCGCGGGAGAAGGACCTCGAACTCCTGCCGACCGCGCTCGTGGGACCCTGGCCTGCACCCGAGGCGCCCGCGGCCGCTGGGCTGTGGCTGCCGCAGCGCCTGCGACGCTCCGCGCTCACCGAATCGTTCGAGGATGCCCGCGGCAGCACCTGGAACCCACTCACGCCGCTGCCCGGTACCCGGGCGCTGACGCTGCAGAACGCCTGCCCGTTCAAGGCCTACGCGGAGCTGCGCCTCGGGGCGAGTGAGCCCGAGAGTGCCGAGCCCGGGGTGCCGATGGATCAGCGCGGGATTCTCCTGCATGCCGCGCTGGAGCTGCTGTGGCAGCGGCTGCGCGACTCCACCCGCCTCGCCGCGCTGGACGCGGCGGCACTTACGCACCTGATCGAGGAGTGCGTGGCGCGCGCAGCCCAGGCACTCACCAGTCAGTCACACCGGGGACGGCGGCGCGCCCGTCCCGGGGACGAAGCCCAGCTCGACTTCTTCGCCGCGCTCCCGGCGGCGCTGGTGCGCGAGTGCCGCCGCGCCGAGCAGCTCATCGCGCGGCTGTGCGCGCTGGAGCGCACGCGCGCACCCTTCACGGTGCTCGCCACCGAGGCGGTGAAGGAGCTCGTGCTCGGGGGCGGCCGGGTGCGCATGCGGCTCGATCGCATCGATGCCACCGCGGCAGGGCAGCTGGTGCTCGATTACAAGAGCGGGCGTCCCGGCAGTCCCGACTGGTACGGGGAGCGCCCGACGCACCCGCAGCTGCTCGCCTACCTGAGCGCGCTCGGGGACGAGGTGGTGGGGCTCGCGACCGTCAATGTCACGATGCGCGAGGTGCGCTTCTGCGGCGTGGCGGCGCTCCCGCAGCTGCTGCCGCGAGTTGCGGCGCTGCCGGGAACCACCCCGCAGGATGCAGCGCACGCCTGGGCGCGTCAGCGTGAGGCGTGGCGCGCGCAGATGGCGGGCCTGATCGGCGCCTTCCTCGCAGGAGATGCGCGCGTGGATCCGGCCGCCGGTGCCTGCGAGTACTGTCACCTGAGTGCGCTGTGCCGGATCGGCCCGCACCCGGACGCGGCGGAAGCCGCGACGCTCGCCGGAGAGTCTGATGAGTGAGGGCACGGCACTCACGGATGACGCGGCGCGTCATGCCGCGAGTGCACCCGAGGTCTCGGTACTGCTGGAGGCGCCCGCGGGCTCCGGCAAGACCGCGGTGCTGACGGAGCGCTTCCTGCGGCTCTTGTGCACGGTCGAGGACCCGGCGCAGATTCTCGCCATCACCTTCACGCGCAAGGCGGCGGCGGAGATGCGCGCGCGCGTCATCCGCGCACTGCGCGGCGAGCTCGCCCCCTCCGATCCGGCCACCGCGCAGCTGCAGGCGCACGCCGCCGCGGCGCGCGCGCACGGCGCGGCGCGCGGCTGGGACCTCGAGGGCTCGCCGCAGAGCCTGCGGATCCAGACGATCGATGCCTTCAACTACGCGCTCGCCTGCCAGCTGCCGGTCGCCTCCCGCGTGGGTGGCACGCTGAACGTGACCGAGACCCCGCGCGAGCTCTACGCGCGCGCGGCCCGCCAGACGCTGCTGCATGCGGAGAGCGATCCGGCGCTCGCCCCGGATGTCGAGCGCCTCTTCGAACGGTTCGACAATCACTGGATGAACCTCGAGCGCCTCATCGCGCAGCTGTTGCGCGAGCGCGGCCACTGGCTGCGCTTCGTGGCCGGGGAGGAGCCGCGCGTGCTGAGCGCGCGCGTGAACGCGAGCCTTGAGTCCCTGGTTACGGCCCGGCTGCGCGCGCTGCGCGCGCTGCTGCCCGAGAGCCTGCGCCGCAGCGCCGAGGCGCTGCCGGGCGTCGGCCCGCTCGCGGCCGAGCCGGCGAGCCTGGGCGCCTGGAAGCAGTTCGTGCAGCTGGCGTTCACGAAGGAGGACTGGCGGCGCCAGCTCGGTCCGCACCTGCTGGGCGCAGCGTTTGCCGACCCCGGCCTGCGCGAGCAGCTGCGCGCGCTGATCGGCGCCCTCAAGGAGGTGCCGCAGCTGCGCGGGGCGCTCCTGGAGCTGCGCCGGCTGCCGCCCGCGTGTCTGGCGCCCGCGGATGCGGCGGCGCTGGAATCACTCGCACGCCTCCTGGCGCACGCGGCCGCCCAACTGCAGGCGCAGTTCGCACTCGCCCAGCGGGTCGACTACACCTACCTCACCGGGGCGGCGCGCCAGGCGCTCGCGGAGGAGGGCGAGCCGACCGAGCTGGCCCTGCGCACCGGGCTCGCCCTGCGCCACATCCTGGTCGATGAGTTCCAGGACACCTCGCTCGCGCAGTACGAGCTGCTCGCCACGCTCACCGCCGGCTGGGAGCCGGGGGATGGGCGCACGCTGTTCGTGGTGGGCGACCCGATGCAGTCGATCTACCGCTTCCGGGACGCGGAGGTTGGCCTCTTCCTGCGCGCACGCCGCGCCGGCATCGGCGCGCTTGAGCTCACCGCGCTGCGTCTGCGGCGCAATTTCCGCACCGTGCCCGAGCTGCTCGGCTTCACCAACGCGCTGTTCGCCGAGATTTTCCCGCGTAGCGATGAGCTGCGCGCGGGCGCGGTCGCCTATACCCCGAGCCTGCCGGCGCGCGCCGCGCAGGCGCCGCCGGCCGGGGTGGAGACGGTCACGCTGCGGCTCTTTCCCGGCGGCCGCGCCGCTGAGGCCGAGGCGCTCGCCGCGCGCATCGCCGCCCTGCGCGGCGCGGATGCGCAGGCCTCGGTGGCGGTGCTGGTCGCCGCGCACGCGCACGCCGTGCCGATCATCGCCGCACTCGAGTCGCGGGGCTTAGCGGTGCTGGGAGTGGATCTCGTGCCGCTGCGCGAGCGCGCGGTGGTACGCGATCTGGTGCAGCTGACGCATGCACTGTTCGACCTCGGCGACCGGGCCGCGTGGCTCGCGGTGCTGCGCGCGCCCTGGTGCGGCGCGCGCCTGAGATCCCTGTGCGCGCTCTCAGGGCCGAACGACCCGCAGCTCATCCTCGAAGCACTCGCCGACCCGGAGCGGCTCAAGCACTGCGCGCCCGAGGATCAGCGGCCACTCGCACGCGTGCGCGCGACGCTCGAAGCGAGCCTCGCTCTCTCGCGCGCCAACCTGGCGGAGTGGCTGGAGGCCACCTGGATACGCCTCGGCGCGCCTGATGCCTACGCCGCGGATGAACTGGAGGACGCGCGCGCCTTCTTCGCCGCGCTCGCAGCCCGTGCGGCGAGCGGGGAGTGGCAGGGGCTGCCGGACTTCGACGCGCTGCTGGAAAATCTGCACAGCACGCGTGCGGCCAGCGGCACGCAGCCGGTGCAGGTCATGACCATCCACCGCGCCAAGGGGCTGGAGTTCGAGCACGTGTTCGTGGCCGCGCTCGATCGCCTCACGCGCCTCGGCGAGCGCGCGCTGCTGCGCTGGATCGACCTGCCCACGGATGCGGGCGCGAGCGAGCTTCTGATCGCGCCCGCCCCGCCGGTGGGACCGAAGGAGGAGGCTGGCCTGGATGCCTACATCGGCGAACTCCTGCGCCGGCGCGAGAGCGAGGAGCGCAAGCGCCTCCTGTACGTCGCCCTGACGCGCGCGCGGCGCACGCTGTGGCTCTCCGGGGCGCCGCAGGCCGAAGCGCACGGCGGCGTACGTCCCGCCAGGCATAGCCTCCTCGGCGCACTGTGGCCGGCACTCTCGGAGCGCTTCGTCATCGAGGCCACCGGGGCACCGCCGCAGCGGCCGGGGCCGCGCCTGCTGACGCGTCTTAGAGCCGACTGGGAGCCGCCGGTTGTGCCTGCCGGTCTCACGCTGCAGCACCTGCCTCCCGCACACCTGCGCAGCGAGCCCCCGGAATTCAGCTGGGTCGGCGAGACGCAGCGGCACGTGGGGACACTGGTGCACGCGTGGCTCGCGCGCCTCGCGGCCGGGGAGCGCCGGCCGGCCCCGGCAGCCCTCGAGGGCGAGCGCGCGGGTATCGCAGCACAGCTGCGGCGCCTCGGCGTTCCGGCACGCGATGAGGCGCGCGCGGCGCAGGCGGTGCTCACGGCGCTCACGCAGACGCTTGAGGATGAGCGCGGCCGCTGGATCCTGGATCCGGCGCACCGGGAGGCGCACGCGGAGCTCGCGCTCAGCGGCGTGAGCGGCGGCCGGCTGCGCGAGGTCATCATCGATCGCGCCTTCGTGGATGCCAACGGCACCCGCTGGGTCATCGATTTCAAGACCAGCCGCCACGAGGGCGCGGGGCGCGAGGCGTTTCTGGACGAGGAGGTGACGCGCTACCGCGCGCAGCTGGACACCTACCGCGAGCTCGCGCGGGCGCTGGGCCCGCAGCCGGTGCGGGCGGCGTTGTACTTCCCGCTGCTGCAGGCCTTCCGCGAGCTCTAGAACGTCCCGGTCATCGTGAACTGGCGTCGCCCGGAAGCATCCGGGGAGCCCAGGAAGCGCAGATTGTTGATGAGCTCGGGCGCGGCTTCCGGGCGCGTCGCCACGAAGCCCTCGAGGTCGTAGCCGCCCTGGCGCGGGAAGCGCAGCGTCCCCTGCAGGGACAGCGGCCCACCAAGATCCTTGATCTGGCCGACGGGCTCGCCGTCGCCGCCCGGGAAACTGACCGCGTAGCTGCCAAGCGGCGTCACGTGGCCGGCGCGGTCCTCGAGGTCGTGCGCTTCGATGGTGCCCTTGAGTTGCCTGAGCGCGCCGCCCTTGAGCAGCACCAGGGGCAGATCCAGGTGCGCCTGCCCGTGCAGCTGCGGCGGCACTCCTGGCAGCAGCTTCGGATCGAGCGTGAGCTCGGCAAGCACGTTGCGCGCGGTGAGCGTGCCGCCGAGCCCGAACTCGGCATCCGCCGTGGCCTGGGCCGCCGGCGCGCTCAGGGTGAGGTGCGCTCCCACGCGCGCGCGCAGGAGCTTCAGGGGCTGCAGTTCCCAGCTGAGCTCACCGTAGGGGCGACCCTGCAGAATGAGCCCGCCGCAGGTGCCGCTCCAGAGCGTGCCCTCGAGGGTGGTGCAGGCAAAGGGCGCCTGCGGGCCGCTCGGCACGATCCAGTCCGCCGGCAGGCGCGCGACGAGGACGGCGGCGAATGCCACGAGCCCGGCAAGGGAGATCCACAGGGCTCGCTTCACTTCAGCCCGCGTGCAGCACGATCGCCGCGTTCACGATTCCGGGCGCGCCCGCCTTGTCGATGGTGGCCGAGTCCACCAGCACGCCGTTCTGCTGCGACAGCCGCGCCAGCCAGGTGACCAGCTTCTCGAAATTCGCCTTCTCGAGGCGGATCGACAGGCTCCCGGCGGCGCCCGGCTCACTGCCGGCGAGCGCCCCGGCGAGCCCCGACTCGCGCGCCGAGCGATCGATGATGACCAGCAGCGACTCCCCGCTCGCGGCCGGTGGCTGCGGCGCATCGCGCAGCTGCATCGCCGCGTTCTGCACCCAGGCCAGATCGTTGCGCTTGCCGAGGAGCCGGGCCCGCTCACGCGTGACACTGTGGTCGAGCGGCACGATGAGCCCGAAGATCAGCAGCAGCACCGCCGCCACGGCGCCGCACAAGAGGAGGCGCCGGTCGCGCTCGGAGAGGCTCGCGAAAGCGCGGGGCGAGAAGCTTGCGAACGCGCGCGGCAGGATGAGCTTCATGTCAGCTGCCGTTGGCGCGCACTTGCAGGCGCCCCTCGTAACCCTTGGCGGTGTTGTTGCCGCCGAGCAGATCGGCCTGCCAGCCGTTGTTGCGCAGCGCCTGGCTCAGGTGATCCAGGCTCGAGGCATCCGGGGCCGAGAGTTTCATCTCGACCGCGCCGTTGTGAAAGTTCAGCGACTCGAGCGCCGCGCCCGGGGTGGCGTCGCGCGCCTGCGCGAGTGCCTGCAGCGCCGCCAGTAAGCCGCTGCCCGCGCCGCGGTACTGCACCAGGCGCTGCTCGAGGCGCCGCCGGGCATCGGGGGCGCTCGCCGCATCGGGCAGCACGCTGCGCGCGGTGCTGACGATGGAGGCATCCACCTGATGCTCGCGCGACTTCAGGAAGTGCAGCTGCACGGCCTTGCCGAGCACGTGCAGGGCGATGAGCCCGACGAGCAGGAATGCTGCGATCCGCCACGCCTGCCAGCCCTCGGCCGCGACGCTCTTGGGCGCGTAGTCCCCCTGCAGCAGGTTGATCGGGTCCCCCGCGGGAAGCTGTTGCGCGAAGAGCGCGAGCGGGCCGCCGGTGAGCAGCTGGATCTTGATGCCATCGAAGGCGGGGCGCACGGCCTCGACCTGCGCGGAGTGCCGCTGCCATTCCGCCGCGCCGGTGTAGAGGATCAGGCCACGGGCGCCGCTGGCGGTGTCGGAATCCAACTGGGCGATCTCGAGCCCCTGCGCGAGCGCATCGGCGGGCAACGTGACCGCATTGCCCCCGGGTGGGCGCACGAACACCGCGTCCTCCTCCAGCACCACCACCGCCTGGCCGGGGTTCTTGGGCAGCAGGTCGCTGTCGGCGTACATCGCATCGGCGTTGATGCCGGCGGCGCGCAAGGTGGCGAGCCACTCGTTCAGCAACGCGCGCGCCACGACCGCCACCGGCACGCGCGATGACTGCGCGGCACGCTTGCCGAGCGCGAAATGCAGATCATCGATGCTGTCGGCGAGGTGCTCCTCGAGCGCGTAGGGCACCACCTGCTGCAGCTTGACGCCCGCCTTGAGCGGCACGTCCGGCTCGGCGAGCAGCACGTCGGTCCCGGGCACCAGCACGCACACGCGCCGCCCCGTGACCCGCGCGGCGGCGAGATTCAGCGGCCCGCTCTGCGGCGGTCCGACCGGCGCGCCGCGCGCATCCACGATCAGCCAGGAGGCGGCCTGTTCCGGATCGCGCGGCAGCCGCAACAGCAGCGACTCAGCCATGGTGCAATCCTGGCATCTGGAAGCCCCAGCGGTGCATCGATCGTGTCACTGTCTTGGCGGCGGGCGCTCGTTAATCGGGGGTGAAACTGCGCTGAATGGGGCGCACCTGCTGCATGGTCGCGTCCTGGTACAAAAGACTGTACAAGTTGAATTCCGTACTGCCAATACTGACGATGCTCGTCAGGCGGAAGTAGCTGGAGGTCTGCCCGAACTTGCCCTGCGCGCCCTGCGAGCCGGGCTGCGCACCGCCCACCGTGCCGCCGCCGATGCGGTTGTTCGGCTGATTGAGCGAGCTTTGTCCCGGGACCGGCTGCGGCGTGCCCGTACCCGCCCAGACCTTCGGATCAAAGGACGCCTGGTAGTTGGCGATCGTCGGGAAGCACCCCTTGGCCTGCTGGCGGTTCTTGGCCAGATCATCCTGATTTTCGTACTCGCCCTTACCGCTAAACGCATCCAGCACGACGCCCCTCGCCGTGCAGACGTTGATCTTGGTCCCCTGCGGCAGCGCGGTCACGAAGGGCGCAAGCGCCAAATAACGTTCGCGGCCGAAGCCAGGCAGCGCCAGAAGTTCGCTCGCACTGGTGATGTAGCGGTTGGCGGTGCGATACGGCACGGTCTGTCCCATGTAGACGCTGTCCTCGGCCCCTTCCGGAATGCTCGGCGTGCCGTCCATGTCGATCCAGTCGACGATGTAACCGGTCCATTTCGGCTCCAGCCCCACGAGTCCCAGCAGCTGCGTGAACGCGGTCGTCATCACCGGGTCGGGCGTGCCGTCGGGCAGCACCAGATTGTTCAGGTTGAAGCGTCCCTGCAAGTCCTCGAGCCCCGCCTCGAGCATGATGCCCGGCACCACCTCGAGGGGCCCCAGGGGCTGGTCCCACCCCTGGCCGATATAGAGCTGCTTGTTGTCGCTCTGTACCGTCTGGCGCAGGCCATAGGCGGCGAGTGCCTCGGCCCCCTGGGCGATGAGGAGCGCCTGGTCGAACCCCTGGGTCGCAAGACCGCGTCGCGCGGTCATGGCGTTCTCGTAGGCGATGGTGGCGGCGATCATGGTGCCGAGGGCGACCAGGATGATCGCCACGAGCAGCGCAAGTCCGCGCTGGCCCCGCACACCCGGGAGCCGTGCATCGTGGCGGCGCACCCGGGGCCTCATCCGGCGATCTCGATGATGCGCACGATCTTGCCCCAGTCCGCCGTCTCGATGGTGATCTCCACCGCGAGCGGGCGCTGGCGCAGCGCCTGCTCCTGGGTATTGCAGCCCTGGCAGTTGCTGCTCGGCGGCCACTGCATCTGCCAGTTGTGGTTCACGTCGAGGTAGCGCAGCTGCACGCTCTTCACGTGCTCGAGGAGGTTGTGCTTGACGGTCTTGCTGGCGAGGGTGGGGTCGAGCACGTTCCAGTACTCGCGCCGCAGCGTGCCGTTCTCGAGAAAGTACTGCACGCGCTGCAGGCCCGGACGCTGCAGGCCGGCAGGATTGGACCACCCGGCGCGCGTGAGCGCGACCACCGGTTGCGTGCCCGGCGGGGCGCCGACGAACGCCAGCTGCGGCGGCTCATCGCCGATCGCCTGGCGCACCGGGCGTGGCGCGGCCTGCACGAAGTCCTGCTCGAGGATGCGCACCGCGTTCTGCAGGCCGATCAGCTGCGCCTGCTGGTCCTTGAGGATCTCGTGACTCTTGACCGCCTGGTTGATGGTGCCGTAGCCGATGGCGGCGATCACGGCGAGGATCATGATCGCGACGGTGAGTTCGACGAGCGTGAAGCCGCGCTGCTGAGGGCACTTCATTGCTGCTGCTGCGGATCAGGCGGCTGCGGTGGCTGCTGCTGCGGCGGGGAGTCGAAGCTCGAGCCGAGGCCGGTATCGGAACTGCCGAGCCCCGAGTCACTGCTGCCCTGTCCGCTCGGGGGCGTGATCTGCCTGTTGGTCGAGCCGCCGATGCCCTGCTGGGGCGTCTGCAGGCCGGCCGGGTTCTGGCCGAAGCGCGCCTGGGCGCCCCAGTTGGGATTGTAGCCGTCCGAGCGCCCGACCGAGTTGCCGTAGATGCCGCTCACGGTGGTGGTCCAGGCGGCATCATCCCCGGCCACGACTTCCTTGGGGCGCACCTTGACGTCGATGCGCACCACCCCCTGCACGTCGGTGCTCAGCACTTCCTGGCGCCAGTGCCAGCTGCGTCCGGCGTAGTCGATATCGCCGTTGGTGGTCCCGGTCGGCGGCTGCTGCCCGGAAATGCGGATGGTGGCGATCTTGTTGAGCGCCACCCATTGCGCAAAGGTCTCATCGCGCAGAAAGCTCAAGGTGCTCGCCGAGGAGGTGAGGGTGCTCATGACCGCCGACATCCCGACCGCCACGATGACGAGCGCGACCAGCACCTCGATCAGCGTGAAGCCGCCGCTCGTGCCGCTGCGGCTCACGGTTTTTTCACTTCGACCATCGGCCGCTCGATGACATCCCCGGTGTCATCCTCGGCCACCGTGATGCTGCGCATCCCGCCGTCGCGCTCGAGGATCGCCTCGAAGGTCGTCAGGTCGCCGTTGGAGAAGATCATCACCTGCGGGGTCTTGTCCTTGGCGTCGGCGGGACGCTTGAGCACTACCGGGCGCGCTTCGACCGTGAGGCGCAGGTCGAGGCCGTCGGGGAGCTTGCGCGCACTCAGGGCATCGTCCTCGCTGATGCTGCGCCAGATCTGGCGGCGATTGTCATAGCTCAAAAACTCGTAGCCGGTGTCATCGAACAGCACGCCGTACTCGCGCGTCTGCAGCTCGGCCTGCTCGCGCGCGTAGTTGAACAGCGCCAGGAAACGGTCGCTCTCCTTCTCCAGCTCGCGATCGCGCCCGGTGAGGCTCACCGAGAGGATGACGCCCACCGAGACGACGGCGATGATCGCCACCACCACCAGGATCTCGATCAGCGTGAAGCCGCGCGCGCGGCGGCGCGCGGGTGCGGCCCTAGTCGCCGACGTTCCAGTTGCCGATGTCGGCATCGATGCCCTCACCCCCGGGGGCGCCGTCGGCTCCATAGGAGAACAGGTCGTATTCCTTGCCGTGCGCGCCCGGGTAGACGTACTGATAGTCGTTGCCCCATGGGTCCTTGCTGATCCGTTGAATGTAGCCACCCGGCTGCCAGTGCTTGATGGTCGGATCGGTCGGTTGCGTCACGAGCGCCGCCAGCCCCTGCTCGGTGGTGGGGTAGCGCGAGTTCTGCAGGCGAAACATCTGCAGTGCGGTCTCGAGCGCCTGGATGTCCTGCTTGGCCTTCACCACGCGCGCCTCGTCCACCTTGCCGATGACGGTGGGCACGATGACCGCGGCGAGAAGCCCGATGATGATCACGACGACCATGATCTCGATCAGGGTGAAGCCCCCGGTAAAGCCCCGTGCTGCCGCACGTAGGGGGTGTCTGCTAACCTCGTTGCGATCGCTCATGCATCTGTCCGCCGGGCTGGCGCGGCCGCCGCCTGTGTGTTGGGTCAAAAAACGCTGCCGGATCATAACAAATGGGGGTCGGGGGGCCTGTGAACCGCGTGTCCGGACGCCTCGAGTCTCTGAATTGCGACGGCCGCCGCGGCCTCATCCTCGTGGGACTGTGCCTGGCGCTGCTCCTGCCGACGCTCGGGGGCGATGCCGCACGCCTGGCGCTGCGCTACGACCGCGCGGGGCTCGCCGCCGGGGAGCTGTGGCGGCTCTTCACGGCCCATGCGGTGCATTTGAATCTGCGCCATGCGCTGGTGAATATCCTCGGTCTGGCCCTGCTGTGGGCGCTGTTTGCCCGCGACTATTCCGCCCGCCAGTGGCTCACGATCGTGCTCGCGGCGCTCCTCGCCATCGATGCCGGGCTGTGGCTGCTGGATTCGACCGTGCAGTGGTACGTCGGTTCCTCGGGCGTCCTGCACGGCATCCTCGCCGCCGGCACCCTCGCCCAGCTGCGTCGCGGGCAGCCGGAAGGCTGGGTGCTGGCCGCGATCCTCACCGGCAAGCTCCTGTACGAGCACTTCGCCGGGCCCCTACCCCTCTCCGGCAGTGCGCCGGTCATCGTGACGGCGCACGTCTACGGAGTGCTCGGGGGCGCTGCGGCGGCGCTGGCACTGAGGCCGAAGCCGCTGCCGCTATAATCGCCCGCGTTCGCGCGCCCGCACCGCCCCCGAGGAGTCCTCATGTCGTTTGCGTTCGTGTTTCCCGGTCAGGGCTCGCAGTCGGTCGGGATGCTCGGCGCGCTCGCCCGGGCGGAGCCGGTCATCGGGGCCACCTTCGCCGAGGCCTCCGAGGCGCTGCACTATGACCTGTGGAAGCTCGTCAGCGAAGGACCGGAGGCCGAGCTCAACGCCACCGCGCGCACGCAGCCGGCGATGCTGGCCGCAGGCGTTGCGACCTGGCGGGTGTGGCAGCGCCGCGGCGGGGCGCCACCACAGGTGCTCTCCGGACACAGCCTGGGGGAATTCACCGCGCTGGTGTGCGCGCAGGCGCTGGAGTTCGCGCCGGCGATCGAGCTGGTGCGCTTTCGCGGGGAGGTGATGCAGCAGGCGGTGCCGGCCGGCAGCGGGGCGATGGCGGCGATCCTCGGGCTCGAGGAGGCCGAGGTCGTGGCCGCCTGCCAGGAGGCGGCGCAGGGTGCGGTGGTGGAACCGGCCAACTTCAACTCCCCGGGGCAGATCGTCATCGCAGGCGATGCGGCCGCGGTGGAGCGCGCGATGCAGGCCGCCAAGGCGCGCGGCGCCAAGCGCGCGGTGCTCTTGCCGGTGAGCGTGCCCGCACACTCGAGCCTGATGCTGAAGGCAGCCGAACGGCTGCGCGAGCGGCTGCAGGGGCTGAGCGTGCGGGCGCCGGCCATCCGTTACCTGAGCGCGGTGGATGCCACCGAACATGAAGCGCCCGATGACCTGCGCGCGCTCCTGGTGCGCCAGCTCTCAAGCCCGGTGCGCTGGTCGCAGACCCTGGCCGCGCTCGCCACCCCCGAGGTGGCGCAGGTGATCGAGTGCGGCCCGGGCAAGGTCCTCACCGGTCTTAATCGCCGCATCGAGCGGCGCGCGAACCTGAGCTTTCTGGCGCTCGAGGATCCGGCATCGATCGATGCCGCACTCGCGGCCACGCGGGGAGAAGCACATGCTGGAGAGTGAAGTCGCGCTCGTCACGGGCGCATCGCGCGGGATCGGCCAGGCGATCGCGCTCAGCCTGGCGGGGGCGGGCGCGAAGCTCATCGGCACCGCCACGAGCGCGGAGGGGGCGGCGAAGATCACCGCGGCGCTCAAAGAGAAGGGCTATGCCGGCCACGGTGCGGTGCTCGATGCGGGCAGCCCCGCCTCCATCGATGCCCTGATGGCGGGGCTGGATCAGGGCGGGGAATCCCCGACCATCCTCGTCAACAACGCCGCGATCACGCGCGACACGCTGCTCTTGCGTATGAAGCCGGAGGACTGGGACGCGGTCATCGCCACCAACCTCACCGCGGTGTTTCGCCTGTGCAAGGCGAGCGTGCGGCGCATGATGAAGGAGCGCCGCGGCCGCATCGTGAACCTGACCTCCGTGGTGGGCCTCACCGGCAACGCCGGCCAGGTGAACTACGCCGCCGCCAAGGCGGGCCTGCTCGGGTTCACCAAGTCACTCGCCAAGGAGCTGGCCTCGCGCAACATCACGGTCAACGCCGTGGCCCCGGGCTTCATCGACACCGACATGACGCGCGCCTTGAATGAGGGGCAGCGCACGGCCCTCCTCAGTCAGATCCCGCTCGCGCGCCTGGGCACGCCCGAGGACGTGGCCGCCGCGGTCCTGTTTCTCGTCTCCCCACAGTCGAGCTACATCACCGGGGAAACGCTGCACGTGAATGGCGGCATGTTCATGTCCTAGCGGCCAGGCCCCGGCGATTTTGTGCCGTTGCCGCCAAGCGACGGCGCGCGGCCCGCGCGGCGGCGCCGGCCCTGGCGCGCCGCAGCAACCGGCCCAGCGGCGCCGGCAGCTTGGGATCGCGCGGCCGTCCTACTAACTGGTCACTTAGGCGGCGTTGGCCGCGCGCGACAACCGCCGCACGTCGGCGCCGGATGCGGGGAACGTGAGGGCAGTTTCGCGAGTAAAAACAACCACTCGCGTGAGTGGCACCTGCGGGGGTGTTCACCTACAATACCGCGCCCGCTGCCGGACCTCGCCCGGCGGGTGCGGAAATTGCTGATTTTTAAAAGCCTACACAAGGACCAATCGCTAATGAGCACAGTCGAGCAGCAGGTCAAAGCCATCGTTGCCGAACAGCTGGGCGTCAAACAGGAGCAGGTTACGAACGATGCCTCGTTCGTCGATGACCTGGGAGCCGACTCACTCGACACGGTCGAGCTGGTCATGGCACTCGAAGAGGAATTTGAGATCGAGATTCCCGACGAAGACGCCGAGAAGATCACCACGGTTCACCAGGCGATCGATTACATCAACGAGCGTCGAGCCAAGTCCTGAAGTATCAGGCTCTCTCCAAGGCGCCATACGGATAGCGCGTGAGCAAGCGCCGCGTCGTCGTCACAGGCCTCGGGATCGTCTCTCCGGTGGGGAGCACGATCGCCAGCGCGTGGGATGCCGTGCTGCGCGGTGAGAGCGGCATCGGCCCGATCACGCGTTTCGACGTGTCGGCTTTCCCGGCGCGCTTTGGCGGCCAGGTCCGCGACTTTGACGTCGCGCAGTACATCCCACCCAAGGAAGCGCGCCGCATGGACGAATTCATGCACTACGGCGTCGCCGCCGGCGTGCAGGCCGTCACCGACAGCGGCATCGATTTCTCCAAGACCGATGCGCAGCGCGCGGGCGTCGTGTGCGGCTCGGGCATCGGCGGCCTGTGGACCATCGAGGAGGATTACGAGGTGTATCTGAAGGCGATGAATCCTCGCAAGATGTCGCCCTTCTTCGTGCCCGCCATCATCATCAACATGATCTCGGGGCACCTCTCGATCCGCTACGGGCTCAAGGGCCCGAACCTCGGCGTCGTGACCGCCTGCACCACCTCGACACACGCCATCGGGCTGGGCATGCGCACCATCCAGTACGGGGATGCGGACGTCGTGATCGCCGGCGGCGGGGAGATGGCCACCACGCGCTGCGGGCTCGGCAGCTTCGGCCAGGCGAAGGCGCTGTCCACGCGCAACGATGCACCCCAGGAGGCGAGCCGCCCCTGGGAGCGCGACCGCGACGGCTTCGTGCTCTCCGACGGCGGCGGCGCGGTACTGCTCGAGGAGCTCGAACACGCCAAGCGTCGTGGCGCGAACATCTACGCGGAGCTGGTCGGCTTTGGCATGTCCGGCGATGCTCATCACATCACCGCGCCCCCCGAGGACGGGGAGGGCGCGCGCCTGGCGATGGCGAACGCGCTCAAGGACGCGAGCCTCGATGCCAGCGCCGTGCAGTACATCAACGCGCACGCCACCTCGACCCCGCTCGGCGACAAGGCCGAGACCATCGCCATGAAGCGCGCCTTCGGCGCGCACGCCAAGAAGCTCGCCGTGAGCTCGACCAAGTCGATGACCGGGCACCTGCTCGGCGCCGCCGGGGTCGTGGAGGCGATCTTCTCGATCCTCGCGATCCGCGACAACGTCGCCCCGCCGACCATCAACTACGTGACGCCCGATCCGGACTGCGATCTTGACTACGTGCCCAACAGCGCGCGCCGCATGCCGATCGACATCGCCCTGTCCAACTCCTTCGGATTCGGCGGCACCAACGGCTCGCTGATCTTCAAGCGCTTCAGCGCCTGAGGGTTCGACGCCTTGGGGTTCCCGCCCACGCGCGCGCCTCTAGTCCGCGAGCTTCACGTCCCGCCGCAGGTGCTGCGCACGCTGGCGGCGCGCGACCCGACACGTTATCCGCTCTTACTCGACAGCGCCGCCGAGGGACCCCTGAGCGCTGCGAGCGTGCTGCTCGCGCTGCCGCGGGCGGCCCTCACCCTCAGCGCCGCCGGCACGCTGCAGGGCACGGGCATGCGGCCCGAGGGTGCCACCTTCCTCGAGGCGCTCGAGCACTGGTGGCGCACCGAGCGCACCCCCGCGCCGCTGACCCCCGCGCCGCTGCTGCAGGGGGGCTGGGCGCTGTTTCTGGGTTATGAGCTGGCGCAGGAGGTCGAACCGCACCTGCGGCTGCCGGCGACGCCGCTCCCCTGGGTCGCCTTCGCACTGCGCACTCCCTGCGCGCTGGTGCACGAGCTCGGCAGCGGCCGGGTGTTCGCCACCGCCGAGCCCGGCTGCGAGGCCGCCCTCGATACGCTCGAGGCCGATGCGCGCCGCGCGGCCGACGCGGTGCAGGGCGCGGATACACTCACCGTCCTTGCCGTGCTGGAGGAGGACCCGCAGGCCTACCTTGAGCGCGTGCGGCGCGCTAAGGACTACGTGCGCGCGGGCGACATCTACCAGGCGAACCTGTCGCGCTACTGGGACGTGCGGGTCGCGGCCGGCGACGGCACCTCTGCGGCGGCGGCACTGTATGGGCGGCTGCGTGAGGCGAACCCCGCGCCCTTTGCCGCGCTCGCCCAGTATCAGGACGTGGCGATCGTGAGTTCCTCGCCCGAGCGGCTGGTGCGCGTGGCGGGCCGCGAGATCGACACGCGCCCGATCGCCGGTACTTTTCCGCGCAGTCGGCGCCCCGGGGATGACCGGCTCGAAATCTCCGCGCTCGCCGCGCATCCGAAGGAGCGCGCCGAGCACATCATGCTCATCGACCTGGAGCGCAATGATCTCGGGCGCGTGTGCGAGGCGGGCACGGTGCGGGTCGATGAACTGATGAGCATCGAGTCCTACACCCACGTGCACCACATCGTCTCCAACGTGCGCGGGATCCTGCGCCCGGAGGTCACGCCGATCGGCGCATTGAAGGCGGTATTTCCCGGCGGCACCATCACCGGCGTGCCGAAGTTCCGCTGCATGCAGATCATCGCCGAGCTCGAGGGGGCCGGACGCGGCGCCTACACCGGCTCGCTCGGCTACCTCACCCCCGACGGGCGCCTGGATGTGAACATCCTCATTCGCACCATGACGCTGCAGGCGGGCACGGTGCGCCTGCATGCCGGCGCCGGCATCGTGGCCGACTCCGATCCGGCGCGCGAGCTGGAGGAGACGCGCGCCAAGGCGCGCGGCCTTCTGGCCGCGCTCGGCGCGCAACCATGAGCACGCCACCGCCGGCGGCGTGGGTCGACGGCCAGAACGCCGCGCACCTGTCGGTGTTCGACCGCGGGCTGCACTACGCTGACGGGCTGTTCGAGACCATGGCCTGCCTCAACGGGTGGCCGCGATTCCTCGGCCGCCATCTCGAGCGTCTGGCGGCCGGCTGCGCACGCTTACGCCTGCCGCAGCCCCCGCAGGGGCTGCTCGAAGCCCAGATCGCCGCGGCGCTCGCCGATTGCCCGCGCGCGGTGCTGAAACTGATCGTGACGCGCGGGGCGGCGCCGGCGCGCGGCTACGCCGCCCCCGCCGGGGCGCCAGCCACTCACATCCTGCTGCGCTATCCCTGGCCGCCCGAGGATGCGCGCGCCGACGAGGAGGGCGTGCGGGTGCGGCTCGGCGTCCTGCGGCTCGGAGAGAACCCGCTCTTGGCGGGCATGAAGCATCTCAACCGGCTCGAGCAGGTGCTGGCGCGCCAGGAGTGGTCGGATCCGCAGATCACCGAGGCGCTGCTCTTTAGCAGCAGCGGTGCGCTGATCGCGGGCACGATGAGCAACGTTTTTCTGGTGCACGGCGGCACGCTCGCCACCCCGCGCCTGGATCGCTGCGGCGTGGCGGGCATCATGCGCGCGGTGGTCGGCGGGCTCGCGGCCGAATGCGGTATAGACTTTCAGGAGCGGCGCCTGGAGGCCGCGGATCTGCAACACGCGCAGGAGATCTTTCTGACCAACGCGCTGATCGGCATCCGCCCGGTCCGTGAAGTCGCCGGGCGCGCCCTCGCCATCGGCCCGCTGACGCGTCGCCTGCAGCAGGCGCTCGCGCCGCTGCTGGCTGGCGCGCCGGACCGCCCCGCGTGAGCACCCCTGGCGCCAACGTCCGCGGGCGTATCCTGCTGGCCGCGGTCCTCGTCCTCCTCGTGCTCGCGGGCGCGGCCGCCGCGGGGGCCTACCTGTGGCTTGCGCGCGTGTTCACCGCGCCCGGCCCGGCCGCTGCGGTCGCACGCATCGAGGTCGCACCAGGGGAGAGCCTGCGCACCGTGCTCGTGCATCTGGAGCAGGCCGGCACGCTCTCGAGCGCGCGCGCGGTGCAGTGGTACTTACGCTTGAAGGGACTGAACGTGAAGGTCGAGTCGGGGCTGTATGAGATTCCGGCGCACGCCAGCCCGCAAGAGATCCTCAATCTCTTCGCCGAAGGCAAGGTGGTGCTCGAGCAGCTCACCGTGGTGGAGGGGGCGACGTTTGCGGACTTTATGGAAGTGCTGGCCGCGCAGCCGCACGTCGCCCACACGCTGCGCGGCAAGACGCCCGCGCAGGTGATGACAGCGCTCGGGCACCCTAAGGAGGCGGCCGAGGGTGAATTCTTCCCCGACAGCTACCGCTTCGCCGCCGGTACCAGTGATGCGGTGATCCTCACTCGCGCCTACGAGGCCATGCAGCGCGAGCTCGCCACCGCCTGGCAGGCGCGCGCGCCGGGGCTGCCCTTCGCTGAGCCCTACCAGGCGCTGATCCTCGCCTCGCTGGTGGAGAAGGAGGCGGCGCTCAAGAGCGAGCGTGCGATCATCGCCGGGGTCTTCATCAATCGCCTGAAGAAGGGCATGCGCCTGCAATCCGATCCCACGGTGATCTACGGACTGGGCGAGAACTACGACGGCTCGGTCCACACCCGCGACCTGCAGAGCGACAATCCCTACAACACCTACACCCGCGATGGCCTGCCGCCGACACCCATTGCGCTCCCCGGGCGCGAGGCACTGCGCGCCGCCGTGCACCCCGAGGAGACCGTGGCGCTTTATTTCGTCGCCACCGGTGCCGGTGATGGCGCACATCATTTCTCGAGCACCCTCGAGGAGCACAACCGCGCCGTGCAAGGCTACCTCGCGCGCCTGCGCGGCGCGGCACGGGCGCCCGCCGCGCCCTCCCAGGCCCCAGGACGCCCATGAGCGCGGGCAAGTTCATCACCCTGGAAGGCATCGAAGGGGCCGGCAAATCCACGGCCGCACCGTTCGTGGTCGCAACCCTGCGTGCGGCCGGGCTCCCGGTGCTGGCCACGCGCGAGCCGGGGGGCACCGCGCTGGCCGAGCGCATCCGCCAGATCGTGCTCGAGCGCGGCACGGAGAGCGTGACGCCGATGACCGAGACGCTCCTGATGTTCGCCGCCCGCGCCCTGCACGTGAGCAATCTCATCCGCCCGGCGCTCGCGCGCGGGGAATGGGTGGTGTGCGATCGCTTCACCGATGCCACCCGCGCGTACCAGGGGAGCGCGCGCGGGGTGGACACCACGCTCATCGAGCAGCTTGCGCAGGCGGTGCACCCGGATCTGCAACCCGACTGCACGCTGCTCCTGGACCTGCCCGTGCCGGTGGGACTGGCGCGCGCCCGCGCCCGCACCGGCGCCACCGACCGCTTCGAGGCCGAGACGGTGGCCTTCTTCGAGAAGGTTCGCGCCGGTTACCTCGAGATCGCCAGGCGCGCGCCCAGGCGCGTGCGCGTCATCGATGCCGCAGCGTCCCTGGCGCAGGTCGAGCGGCAGCTCGCGGGGGTCCTGTCGCAGCTGCTCCCGCAGCGGCCCGCATGAGCGACGCCGCAGCCACGGTCCTGTCGCTCCCGGCACCCGCCTGGACGCGACCTGCGCGCACGCAGCTGCAGGCCGCGTTCGCGGCCGGACATCTGCCGCATGCGCTCCTCATCCACGAGGCGCCCGGGTCCGGTGGGGAATGGCTCGCATTCTGGGCAGCGCAGCTGGTGCTGTGCCAGAACCGCGCCCAAGCCCCGTGCGGGGTCTGCAGCGCCTGCCGCCGGGTGCAGGCGGCTCAGCATCCGGACCTGTGGTGCGTGCGCCCCGAAGAGGAGGGGCGCCAGATCCGCATCGAGCAGGTGCGCGAACTCGCCAGCGAGCTCGCCCTCACCAGTCATGGCGGCGGCTATGCGGTCGCCATCCTCTCGCCCGCGGACGCGCTCAATCGCTTCGCCGCGAACGCCTTGCTCAAGACGCTCGAGGAGCCCCCGGCGCAGCGGCTGCTGGTGCTGGTGGCCACACAACCCTCACGCCTGCCGCCCACGATCCGCAGCCGCTGTCAGCGACTGCCGCTGCGCGCGCCGACGCGCGCCGAGGCGCTCGCCTGGCTCACCCAGGCGCGCGGCGCAGCGCTGCCCTGGGGGGCGGCGCTCGATGAACTCGGGGAGGCGCCGTTCCTGGCGGTGGCGGCCGACCCCCAGGAACTCGCCACCGTGGGCGAGGAGGCACGGCGCACGCTGGAGGCGCTCGCCGGTGGCAACGGTGACCCGGTGGCAAGCGCCGAGCGCTGGGCGCGGGCCGAGGTGCCGCTGCGCCTGCGGTGCTTTGAGAATTGGCTCACAGAACGGATCCGGGCCCAGGAGCGACAGGGGACCTTTATGACAGAAATGCGCGCTGGCCCCTACTTGTCAGAGCCCGCTCCGGTCTTGAATATACGGGAGCTCTTCGGGCTTCTGGACGAGGTGCGGGAACTACGCGCCACGCTCGACGTCCCACTCAACCGGGGCGTCGCGCTGGAGGATCTGTTCAGGCGACTCGCGCCCTGAGGGTTCGGGTCAGCAGGGGAGCATGCGAAATATGGCGGCATCGCCGGCGAGCATCGGTGGGGACAGGAACTTGAGAGCGGGCGCGAACAAACCGGGACTTCTCACTCTTACCATCAAGGACAAGAGTGCCCTGTACCTCGCCTACATGCCGTTCGTGAAGAACGGCGGTCTCTTCATCCCCACCAACAGCAACTACCGCCTCGGCGATGAGGTGTTCATGCTGCTCAATCTCATGGGCGAGGATGAAAAGCTCCCGGTAGCCGGGCGCGTCATCTGGGTCACCCCCAAGGGTGCCCAGGGTAACCAGGGCAAGCGCACCGCCGGCATCGGGGTGCAGTTCTCCGAGCAGGACCGCGGCCAGACCCAGAAGAAGATCGAGACCTATCTTGCCGGTGCGTTGTCCGGCGACAAGGCGACGCACACCATGTAGGGCCGCGGTGCGGCCGGGTGGTCACGGCCGGCAGCGTCCCTCGACCCCCTAATCTCAGTGTCCGCCGCGGCCCCGCAACTACGGCTTGTCGGCGGCCCCGCCGCGGGTGAGCTGCAGTCCCCCCGCGCCGCTGCCGAGCCCACCCCGGAGCACGTAGGCGTCAAAGCCGCGCTCGACCAGGATGTAGGCCGCCGCGGAGCTGCGCCGGCCGGTATCGCAGTAAACGATGTAGGGCTTGGCGCGATCCAGGGTCGAGAGTTTCAAACGAATCAGGTACAGCGGCACATTGAGCGCGCCTTCGATCCCGAGGTTCTGGTGCTCACTCGGCAGGCGCACATCGAGCCAGCGTCCGCCGCGCTCAATGACCTTGCGGGACTGCTCATGGGTGACCCACTGCAGCAGCGGCTCGTTCATGAGCTCGCGGAAGTCCTGCTTGTTGAGGCGCATCAGCACCCCGTCGGTGATCATGGTGACCGTGGCGTTGCGCTTGGCTTCGGCGATCAGGGCTTCCTCCCCGAAGGTGTCGCCGACGTTGAGCTCGGCGAGCTTGATGCCCTCGCGGCTAAGCGGCGTCTCGCGCGTCACCGCGCACTTGCCCTGCACGATGATGTAGAAGTAATCACCCTCATCGCCCTGCTTGATAACCACCTCACCGGCGCGGCAGGGCGTGCGCTGCAGACGCTGGAAGATCGCCTGGATGTTGGCCGGCGGAATGCGATGGAAGGCATTGGTCTGCAACAGCGTCGTCATCCAGTCATCGGAGCCGGCGCCCGCCAGCTGGGCCTGTAGTTCCTCGACCTCGTAGCTGCCGGTCTGGTCCCAGGTGATCATGACGTCCAGCAGATCGCTGTCGATCGACAGGTAGGTGCTGTCTTCGATGGCGCGCACGGTGCAGGGACGCGGTAGCTTCGGGAAGAGGGGATTGCGCGCCTCGGGAGTGCCGCCGCGCACGGTCGCGCTCACCCGCTCGTTGGTCAGCGCCTCGATGCGCCCGCTGATCAGCCACAGCGTGCGCTTGTCGGTGTCGCCCTGACTAAAGAGCGCACGTCCCTTGGTGAGGGTCTTGACCATCACTTTCTTTGCAAGCGCAGTCAGGTTCTCGCGCTTCATCGCATCGAGCGGCGCGAACATCTTCAGAACCTGAACCGTGGCGACCTGCTCGTCGGACATGTCTTCTCAGGGGGCGGCTAAATCGAGTCTAAGCGTTCGAAAACTAAAGCAATATCGGGCGCCCCGAGCGGGGCGAAAACTGGCTTGGATGGTAGCACAGGGCGTCTCGCGCGCCGGACGAGTGTCACGCTTTTCCGGCGTCGGAAAGTGCGCTCCAGCCCGCATCCGGCGCAAAGCGTGTCCCGTGACGGGCGGCCAGTTCCCGCAGACGGGCTAGCACATCGCCCGTGCCCCGGGCGCGCGCATAAGTGAGAGGTCCGCCACGGAATGGGGCAAAACCTGCCCCGAAGATCACCGCCGCATCGGCGAGGTCCGCATCCCCGACCACCCCTTCGCGCAGGCACGCGACGCACTCGTTCACGAGCACCAGGATCAGGCGGTCGGTGAGATCCTCGGGCGGCGGCGGTGTTTCCCGGGCCTTCACCGCCTTGCCCTCGCGCCACTGGTAGAAGCCGGCGCCGCTCTTGCGGCCGAGGCGCTTGGCGGCGATGAGCTCGGTCAGGTGCGCGATCTGGGTCACGGGGCGCTTGAGTTCCGCGGCGATGATCTCGCCCACGTGCGCGGCGACGTCGAGCCCCACCACGTCGATGAGCTCGATCGGCCCGACCGGCATGCCGAAGTCCACCGCGGCACGATCGATCGTCTCGAGCGGCACGCCCTCCTGGGCGGCGAGCATGGCCTCGTACATATACGGAGTGAGCACGCGGTTCACCATGAAACCCGGGGCGCTCTTGCAGGGCAGCGGCAGCTTGTCGATGCGGCGCGCAAAGGCGCTCGCGGTATTGAGTGCCGTAGGGTCCGTGCCTTCGGCATGCACCACCTCGATCAGCGGCATCTGCGCCACCGGGTTGAAGAAGTGCAGGCCCACCAGGCGCGCCGGGTTCGCCAGCCGGGCGGCGAGTGGCTCGAGCACGATGCTTGAGGTGTTGGTCGCCAGGAGCGCGGTGCTCTTCAGCTGCGGCTCGATGCCCGCGTAGAGCGCCTGCTTGGCCTCGAGATTCTCGAAGATGGCCTCGATCACCACGTCCGCATCGGCGACACCCGCGCCGCCCACGTCGGCTCTGAGGCGTGCGAGCGCTGCGGCGTTGAGCGCCGGGTCCTTCAGGCGCTTGTCGAAGAGCTCGCGGGCGCGCTTGAGCGCCGGTTCGATGAGCTCGGCGGAGCGGTCCTGCAGCGTAACGGTGAAGCCGCGCAGCGCCGACCAGGCCGCGATGTCCCCGCCCATGACGCCGGCGCCGACCACGTGGACGTGGCGCAGTTCGCCGGCGCTCTTGCCGCCGCCGGCCTTGAGGCGGTCCTGCAGCAGGAACACGCGCACGAGGTTGCGCGAGGTGTCGGAGAGAAACAGCCGGGCCATCGAGCGCGCCTCGCCCTCGAAGGCCGCACTGCCGTGCGCCCCATAGCGCGCCCACAGATCGATGATCGCGTAGGGCGCCGGGTAATGCGCCCGCGGGGCACGCCGCGCCACCTGTGCCGTCAGGGGCCCTTTGAGAAACGGGCGCACGAGGGCGTGGCTGAGGAGCCGCGTGGTGAGGGACGGGCGCTGCGGCGGCGGTGCCCGCAGGATGAGCTCGCGGGCCGTGGCGCGCAGGTCGGCGGCCGGCACGAGGCGATCGAGGAGGCCGAGCTTGAGCGCCTTGTCCCCGCGCACGGGTTTCCCGGTGAGCATCAACTCCATGGCCGCGCGCACGCCGATCAGGCGCACGGTGCGCACCGTGCCGCCAAAGCCCGGATGCAGCCCCAGCTGCACCTCGGGCAGGCCGAGGGAGAGCCGCTCATCGGCGACCCCGACGCGGTAACGGCAGGCGAGCGCGGTCTCCAGGCCCCCGCCGAGGGCAAAGCCATGGATCGCTGCGACGCTCGGGCAGGAGAGCGCCTCGAGGCGGTCGAACACCTGTTGGCCGCGCCGGATCAGCGTGTAGCCGGAAGTCTCGTCGCGGATGCCGGTGAATTCGCGGATGTCGGCCCCGGCGATGAAGCCGCTTTTCTTGGCCGAGATCAGCACCAGCCCGCGCGGGGGCTCACGCTCGAAGCTCGCGAGGTGCTCGTTGAGCTCGGCGAGCACGGCGGCCGAGAGCACGTTCGCCGAGGTGTTCGGCTTGTCGAAGCTCAGCCAGGCGATGCCCTCGGCATCGCGTTCGAGTTTCCAGGCGGGGGCGGTGTCGGTCATGGCGGCAAGGGACAGGTTGGAAAAAATTCAGGCGGCCGAGGCGGGCCGTGCGGTGGCGCCGCGCTGCACCTCGAAGTCGCACACCAGCGGGCGGTGATCGGAGAGGCGCACGTCGGGGATGCGAAAATCCGTGACCTCGATGCCCTCGCTCACCAGCACGAAATCCAGTTCGATGCGCGGGATGCGCGCCGGAAAGGACGGCAGCCCCGCAGTGTTGGCGCTGCGCAGCCCCGCGGCGCGCATGAAGAGGTAGATCTCGTGCGTGCCCCAGAAGGTATTGAAGTCGCCGGCGACGATCACCGGCTTGGCGGCCTGGCGGATCAGGTCATGGAGCGAGCGCAGCTGGTACTGGCGGTGGCGGTACTTCACCGACAGGTGTACCAGGAACACGCACACATCCGAGAGCTCGAGCTCGATGATCAGCCGCTTGATGCCGGTGTCGAAATAGTGAAAGCGCTCCCCGTGCACCGTCGGGGCGGACAGGAAGGCGTTGCCCTGCTTGCGCACGATCGGCATGAACTGATTGAGCGAGTCCGCGCCGTACTTGGTCTGGTAGGTGGAGTAGTGGCCGAGTTCTCCGGCGATGTGGTCGGCCTGGTTCAGCATACCGGTGCGGATGGAGCCCGTGTCTACCTCGATCAGGCCGACCACGTCTGGGCGCTCGGCGCGGATGAACTCCGTGATGCCGCTCAGGACCTTGCGGTTGCTGCGCAGGTAGCCCGCCCCCGGCAGTGGCAGGTGAAACGCCGGGCCGGTACCGGTGGCGTAGCGGATGTTGTAGACGAGGAGTCGCACCTAGGGCGTGATCGTAGGCAAGCGGAAAGTGACCATTCTAGCGTGCGCGGAGGCTGCGTGGCGGCGACGCACGCCAGGCCCACGAGTGGCGGCGCACGCGACCGGCCGCGGGGGCACAAGTTCCCCAGCCGCGCCGCTTGTGCCAGACTTCCGGGCGTGTCGCAGGCCAACCCCATACGGCTCTTCATCACCCACGCCTGGGAGATGAGCGATGACTACCTGCGCGTCTTCGAGTATCTCGAAAGCGCCCGCAATTTCTTCTATCGCAACTACAGCACCCCGGATAAGCCGGTCACCGGGGACAAGGAAGCGCTGCGCGAGGATCTGCGCCGCCAGATCGCCCCGGTCGAGTGTGTGATCGCGCTCTCGAGCCTGTACGGCGCGCATCAGGACCTGATGACCTTTCAGCTGCTGTTCGCGCAGGCGAGCAAGAAGCCCGTGGTGCTGATGCGGCCCTTCGGCGGCGGCAAGGAGGCGCCCAAGGCGATCCTCGATCTCGCCAACGAGCTCGTGCAGTGGGATGAGCGCGCGCTGGTGGATGCCATCCGTGTCCAGGCCCGCCAGGAGAAGACGGGACGCTGGGACACGATCGAGTTCAAACTCGATTAGCGCCGTGGCGCTAGCCCTCGTGGGCGTAGAGCGAGATGACCTGCGGGACCGCGCCTTTCTTCGGCCGCGCCACCGAGATGTCGCTCACCAGTGCACCGTTTAGAACGACGCTCTGCAGCGTCGCCTCGCGCGTGGTCTCGCGCACGTACGCGCCGTAGAGGCGCACGACAAAGCAGGCGAGCTCGTCCGCCTCGCTGTTGGAAAGCTTGCGCACCGTGGCGCGCACGGCATCCTCGCCCGGCTGCGGTCGCTCGCGGATGAGCGCATCGTGGCACACGCGAAACTGCGGGCGCAGCGACTCGGGCAGCTCATCGGCGTTGACCTCGGCGAGGTGCTTGCGGAAGGCCTCCGCGAGCCGCTCCTTGATCGCGCCGGCGCGCGCCAGCGACAGGGCCGCCCCCTCAAGCTGTTCCCACGTAGTGCTCATTGGCTACCTCAGTGACGCACGGGGCGAGCCTTCGTTGGAGAAGGCACGCGCGGCGGAGGCGTCGGTGTTAGTTCTTCTTGTCCGTTCGGGGCTGGAACTCAAGCGCGCTCAAGCGACTGCGCACGAAATATAGCTCAGACTCTAGGGAAAGAATATGCGCATCGCGCGCCCGTAAGCCGCTGTCTGGGCGGCAAACAGCACCCGATTAACAACAACTCACATCAGGATTCGGCCATACCCTAATGATTCAGCAGCTAGTTTCCCCAGCAGAACGGGGCGGTCTGGTTGCCGGTCGCAAACTGGGCGCCGATCGAGTCCACGCCGAAGGACGTGCACTGCTGATCGTTCGCCTGTGTCGAGCCGGCCACCGGAGTCGCGAGAATGTAGAAAGAAGGCGCGGTGGGCGGATTGGGATTGGGATCGCAGGCAGGAGTCGTCCCGGCCACCGTGGCCACGCACAGGGTCACCTGGTAGTAGTTGTTGCCCACCTGGATGGGCCAGGCGCCGGTGTAGCCCAGATCGGTCGACAGTGCCGAGTAATTGGCGCCCGTGACGCTGGTACTGAAGTAGCGCTCTTCGCGGCCGGCGAGGTCGAGGAGGGCCGTCTTGGCCTCTACGCGCCGCGACTTTCGTACCTGCTGGATGTAGGAGGGCACCGCGATCGAGGCCAGGATGGAGACGATCACCACCACGATCATGAGCTCCATGAGCGTCATGCCGCGGGAATACTGACGTGCTGCAGATTGCATGATGTCTCTCTCGTCCTTCTTTGCTAGCGCAGCTCGATCCAGCTCAAGCGATGACCGGTCGTATTCGGCGGCAGGTTAAGACCCAGGGTGCCGCCCTGGATGTTATTGCTGCCCGTGCCGCTGCCGCTCTGGACCTGATTGGTCTCGTAGACCAGGTACTGGGTACCCGCGCTGTTGCTGGTGATGAAGGAGCTGCCGGTGGCGTTGGTCTGCATGGCGATGGCATGCGCGTCCGCGTAGGCCGCCTGGTTGGCCACGTTCGGATTCGCCGCCTCGCTCGCGGGCAGGAACACCGTGTTAAAGGCGCCCCCGGTCATCGCCGAGAGCACATAGGTGAAGCCGGCGTCGCTGGTGTTCGAGCAGGAGATCGGCGAGTTGTTCGCCGGCACGATGGTGTTCACCGTGAGCGCCTGCGCGACCAGCTCCGGACTGTAGATCACCTGTTCGCCCGAGCCGGGCAGGTTCAGGTACCAGCCGAACTGGCGCGCCGCCTGGCCCGTGCAGCCACCGCTCCAGCAGATGCTCGCGTTCGTCATGATGTCGCGGTTCTGGGTCGTGCCGTTGATCGTGACCGTCTGGTACTGCAGGTTCGCAGTCGTCAGCGTGATGAGGCCAGCCGTCGTGCGCGTGAGGCTCGCATACTGTGCGCTCGAGATGCCGTCCCAGCCGGCGGGGTTGCCCGCGCCGGGCCCAAGGCTGCCGCCGTCGGAGGCGCTGACGTTCCAGTCCCACACCCCGTACAGCATCTGCGTGCCGCTCGCGTAGGTGGAGGCGGCGGCGTTGCTGAAGCCCACCTTCTGGCCGGTGCCGAACATCACCATGAGCTGCTGCTGCATCCCGGGGCTGGGGGCTCCGGAGGCGACCACAATCGCCGTGGTGATCGGCAGACCGCCGGTGTTGAAGATCGGACCCGGGGTCACTGTCCAGCTCGCCTCGTTCGCCGAGGTCAGGTCAAAGCGCCAGACATGGCCCTGGATGTCGCCCGCATAGAGGTAATCGGTGATGTGGTCACCGTCGAGGTCCGCCGGCGTGACAAAGGAGATGCCGTTGGGGCTGGCGGTGCTGCCAACGCCGGTGCTCAGGTAGTAGAACTGCGCACCCTGGGCGCCCGTATTCGGGTCGAGCGTCATGATGAAGATACCGGCATCGCCCGAAGCACTCCCCATGCCGTTGCCGAAGATCACCGCCCAGCGCCCGTCGTGCAGGCGCCGCATCTGCGGGGTGCCATAGGTATTGCCCAGGCTCTGACCGCAGTTGCTATTGCCGACGCAGCTGACGGTGGTGTTGTTCCACTCGCCCATGACCAGGCTTGCGGCATTGGACTCGGAGAAGTTGGCGGGATTGGTCACGTCGAGCGCGTACAGCGCCGCGCCACCGGCGCCCAGGCCGCCGACGATCCAGGAGTGCCACTGGCCGTTGTAGAACACATCGCCTGCGCCAGGGGTGGCATCGACGTAGTACTGGTGACCGTACTGCGGATTGGCGTAGTCAATCGGCACATTGGCGACGTTGGTCGTGTCCGGATGGATCAGGTTGCTGCTCGTGCCGCTGATCGTGGCGCCCGGCATATAAGCGATCAGCTCCAGACCGTCGTTGTTGGTGAAGCAGCTCGCGCTCGGGGTGGTCGCACAGCTGCCGGAGCTCGAGTTATAGGTGCCGCTGCGGAAGCCGTGCAAGAGACCATCGTTGGCGCCGACGTAGACCATCTGCGTGCGATTGAGCTGCGCGCTCGCGTAGGCCGGGTAGGTCTGCGCACCCGAGGCACCCTCGAACGGGGTGGCGGACCCATTGAGGCGATCCGTCCAGTTCGCCGTGTAGGGCGCGCCGGGCGCCCCGACCCAGGTCGGGCTCGAGTCGACGATGTCCCCGAGCACGCCCGTGCGGCGGCGGAACTCGCCGGTGCCCGCGCTGTTGATCTCGTTGGTGCGATCACCGCGCAGGAAGTTGACGCGATCGGGGGTGGAGGAACCATCCCCGGCATCGATCGCGCTCTGCTGCGCGGCGGTCAGGTTGCCGTACTGGAACGCGACGCCGCTGCTGCCGTTCCAGGTGAGGATCTGGCGGCTGCCGACGACCCCCGGGCTCAGCGGCGCCTCGGCCGGGGTGAGACCCGCAACCCCGGTGGTGGCGCAGGTGCTGCCCGCCGGCACGCCGGTGAGCACGCATGAGGCATCCCAGTTCGGGACCGAGGCCACGACGACGTTGCCATAGGAATCAAAGCCCAGGCTACTCGCCGTCACGCGGCCGGTGTAGCCGCTGCTCGGGTTGTAGTAGGCGAAGTACGCCTGCACGCCCGTCTCCAGCTTCGCCGACTGCTTTTCACTCGCACCGGCGGAGCTCGAGGCCGAGGTGGCCGGATCGGCGCGGAAGCACAGGATCTCGTGAACATTCGTGGCGCCGCCGGTCGAGCCTGCGAACCCGAAGAGGAAGTTCGCCGGCAGCGGGCCGTTGGCGGTGGTGATGTTCGCTCTGGTGAGCACGCCCTGCCACGCGCCGCAGCCGGCGGTCGGGCAGACCGCGTAGGAGAGGCTCAAGAGGCCATTCTGCGAGATCTTCAGCTGGTAGTAGATCGGGATCGCGTTGCCACGCGAGGTGGCGCTTTCCGCGGCGATCTGGGTGCCCGTGGGCAGCACGCTGTAGCCGCCGGGCAGCGCGCCGTAGTCGAGAATACCCGCGGTGTTCAGGGCGTTTGTCAGGTCCGCTGTGCCCGCGCTGGTCGGACTGGACGGTGTGCTGTAGTTCCACAGGTAGCCGGTTTTACACGTATTCTGCACGGCCGAGTACCAGTCGACTTTCTTGTTGGTCGGCGCCGGGCTCTGGGTCGTGCTCGCGGTCGGGTTCACGCGATTGGTGGGACCGCCGGTCGCGGTGATCGTCTGCGGCGTGGTCGCCGCCGGGTTCTGGGTCGTCGGATTCTTATTCAACGTATGCGCGGGGTTCCAGCACAGGTTGGTGGCGGAGTCGTAGGTCGTGTAGCCAACACTATTGCAGTTCTCGCACTTGTTCGCGGCGAGATTATAAGTACCCGTGGCGCAGGTCTCGCACTTGTTGGCGCCCGGGTTGTACGTACCGGTGGAGCACGTCTGAGTCGAGCAGGTATTCGTGCCCGAACTGTAGGTGCCGCCGTTCGGGCAGGTCTCGCACAGGCCGGTGGTGGAGTTGTAGGTGCCGCTCGAGCAGCTCGTGGTCACGCACTGGTTGTTGGTCGCATCGTACGTGTTGCCATTGGCGCAGGTCTCGCACAACCCGGTGTTGGCGTTATAGGTACCGCTGCTGCAGGTCGTGGTGTCGCACTTGCCGGTGACCGAGTTGTAGTTACCCGCGCTGCAGCCCATGCAGCCACCCGTGGTCGGGTTGTAAACGCCGCCGTTGACGCCGCAGCCCGTGACCAGGGTTGCCGGGTAGTACGGGGCATTCGCGTTTCCAGGATCCTGACCGTAGGCGGCGTTCAGCGCGCTCCAGGAGATGCTGCCCGCGCCACGCAGACCGATGCGCCCGGGCTTGTAGCCACCGCCGCTCGCGGTGTTATCGCCCGAAGCCGTGGTGCCGCTCTCATTCAGGGTGTTCGTGGTGCCGTTCAGGAAGTTACCGTACTCATCGATGCCGAGACCGAGGTAACCACCGTTCAGCCCGTTGTAGGGGCTGTTCGAATTCGAGCAGGAGTAGCCCAAGCTGCCGCCCCACGCGCCCAAGCCGTTACCATCGCCGGCCGCCTGGCCGGTAATAGTGCTCGTGTTGAGCTTGCTGGCATCCATCAGGAAGAAGCTGATGCCGTCCGCACCATCGCCTCCGGCGCCACCGGAGTTGCCGAGATAGGTTACGGTCTTGAAGGTGATGGACACGCCCTGGCCGGTCGGAAAGGGTGAGGTCGAGACAATGCCGCCGTTCTCGCTAAAGCCGTACGGATAACCGTTGGTGAAGCGCAGCGCGCCGTTGCCAACGGGATCAGGAAAGACGCCGTTGTTGTAACCGCCGGTCAGCACCTCACCAGCGGTCTTGTTGTAGTAGCTGCTGGCGATGGTGGTGCAGCCGGGCAGCTGCCCGGCACCGGTGGTCGGCTCGACCCCGGTGGCACTGCTGGCGGTGAGGCACGCGCCGTTGAAGAAGTACCAGGAATTGGTCGTCGTGGCGTTGGTGAAATCCTCGGCGACGGAGGACTGGGCCTGCGCTGCAAGAGGAAGGACCAACGCCACGAGCGCGCCAAGAACTGCGGTAAAGCTATTGCGGTTCATCACAGGCCACCTCTGTTAACGACGCCCTGCTGGATCTCATAGGCGCTCTCGACAACGGCGACCGTGCTGGCCGCGCTGCCATAACCATATGCGTCAATCTGGTACGCCTCGCCGGAGCCGTCCGCGGACACGCCGCGGTCGGTGATCCAGAAGGCGGGCGTTGCGAAATAGGGGGGATTACCCGGGACCGTAGCCTGGCCGACGAACAGCATGTTCTGCGGCGTGTAGGTCACCTGGATCGGCCAGGGCACCTGGGTGACGGCGCCGGGGCCGAGCTGCTGCTGGGGCGGCTGGTTGCAGATCTGGCCCACGGTCGGGGTCGCAGCCACCGAGGCGCTGCAGGCGATGGCGCCCGCAGCGGTGTTGTTGTTCTGCAGCAGCCACCACTCGGCGTACTGCTGCGCGCTCGCAGCGGCGTGCAGCGCGCGTTCTTTCTCGCGCAGATTACCCGCGATCTTCTCTTGCGTGCCGAAGCTGCGAAACATGCTCAGCGCCAGGATCGTAATGATGACGAGCAGCAACAGGCTCGTGACGAGGGCCACGCCGCGTTGCCTTCTCCCTGCGGTGCGGATAAGGGTCATGTGTGCAGTCCCCCGCGGTTCATCACTTCGACGACGCGCTCCATGGTGATCGTGGGCAGCTGGCCGGCCTGCGGAAACAGCGGGTTCGCGAATGTGAGCACGATGCGCACCGCACTCACGTTGAGAAAGTCGTTCGCGGCGCCGAGCTGCACCATCTTGTCCCACGTTACGTAAGTGTCGACGTTGTAGTCGGTGACCGTGAAGTCGCGCTTGACACCGTAATAGATCGCCATCGCGAGTACATTCGGGACGAGGGGCACGGCGGCACCCGCCGAGACGGGTACCGCGGCAGTACCGCTCACCGTGCACATCAGCGTCGAGACCCCGGCGATCACCTGGATCGAGAACTGGATCGACCAGGTGTCTGGCACCTGCTGCGAAGTATCCGTGCCGTCGCACAGGATGGGGCCCTGTACCGGTCCACCCGGGAAACTCAGCCCCGTCTGGAAGCGCGTGGCGATTGTGTCGAGGGCCGCCGTATCCGCCGCGCCGACCGTGTGGAAGCCGGCAAAAATCCAGCCCGTCTGCAGGTAAGGGCCGGTCGCCGGCAGCACCGCGTTCGACTGCGTGGTGGGGTCGGCGAAGTAGCCGCCGGCTTGCACCGCGTCCGCGATCACGGTCATGGCAAAGCGCTGCTCGTCCTGCAGCTGCGCGAGGCGCGTCTGGTTCATGTTGGCGATGCGCACGTTCTGCACGATGGTGACCAACCCCCCCAGCAGGAACAGGGCGATGGCCACGGTGACCATGAGCTCGACCAGCGTGAAGCCGCGCTGCGCAGCGCGCGGGCGATGAAGGCTTTGGGTGTAGGTGTTCATGGCTCGACGTACAGCGTGAAGACCGGCTGCTCGCTTAGGCTTTTCAGGGCTGGGTTCGCCTGTGCGGCCTGCGATGCAGCTGCCTCGTTGGCATTCATGGCGACCGCGTTTTCGGTCCAGCTGATCTGCACCGTGCAGCTCACCGGTGCGGGATTACCGACCGGAGATGCCGGGCAGGCGACGGTGACCGTGGGGTTGGGCAGCTGCAGCTTCACCGAGTTGGCCCACCAGAGCGCCAGGTCAAAGGCGGCAAGGTTCGTGGTGTTGTTACACACCGGCAGCCCATTCGCGGTTCCCAGGCAGGCGATGATCGGAGATGCGCCCAGGTCTGCGGCCGTTTGCGCCTGCAAGGCCGCGTCCGTGGAGGCCACCACGTTGTTTCCGGTAATCGAGACGTTGAAATTGACCGCAAAATTGCCCCAGTACGCCCGATTGGAGTGCATCGCCGAGGCAAAACTGGCCGCCTCGATGGCCGCCAGCGAGCGCTGCCGCGACATGCTGGTGTTCGAGAGCGCCATCGCCTGCATCTTGGCGATGCCGAGCAGGCCAATGCAGATCACGACGACCGCCACCATGACTTCAACCAAGCTGAAGCCGCGGGCGTGAAGTACGGCAGTGCGAGTAGCCTTCATTAGCAGGTCCCCGGGTTGCCCACGTGGTTCTCCGAACTGAGCATTCCGATCGGAGAGATCTGCAGGCAACGCTTATAGGTGTTGTTATTGGTCGATTCGGTGAGGGTTATGGTCGTGGTCACAAAGCCGGCCGTGGTACTCGCGAAGCCCTCGCGGTTGAAGGTCACCGCCGCCACACCGGAATTGAATGTGTCCGGGGTTATCCCGGTGAAGGGGGCCTGAACCTTCAGAACCCGCTCGTTAGCGTTGTCGACGATGGCGTTGGAATTGACATCGGAGAAGACGATCCAGCCCAGGCCCCAGTTACCGCCGCCCGTGCAAGTGGCACCGTCGCTGGAGATGCACGCCGTGACGCCGTTGCCTTCCTTGAGTGCCTCGCCGCGAGCGAACTGCAGATCGCCCACCAGGTTATTGATCTCCGCCGACATGCGGTAGGAGGTCGTGAGGTACTTGTACGAGGGAATCGCAATGCCGAACAGGATGGCGACGATGGCCGTCACCACGATCACCTCGGTCAGCGTGAAGCCCTTTTGGCACTTGTCCATGCGGGCCAATGTACTGGAGCTAGACGGCAGGCAAAGTGGTACTGCGTCACATCGAAGCCCCGGTCCGACCAGCGGGCGTTGGGCAGGTATGGACGGTCGGCGGCAATGCACATAACGCCGGCTCCGGGGCGCGGGGCCCAAGCGAGCGTGATCTGGGCCGCCCGCCTGCTGCTCCTTATATTAAGGATTCGCGGCAGCGACGCGCCGCAGGCGTCAGCTTCTTCCGACCCCACGAACGCGGCGCACGGCGCTGACGAGCGGTCCTCGAGTTCCTAAGAGTGGGCGGCCTCAGCACCGCACTCGCTCACGGGGTACCGCGACGGACAGTAAGCTCGATGGATTACGCGTCGCCATTCTCGCCACCGACGGGTTTGAGCACGTCGAACTGACCGACCCGCGTGAGGCGCTCGAAGATGCCGGCGCAATGACCGCAGTAGTCTCTCCCAGGGATGAACAGTTCAAGGGCTGCAACCACACCGAGTGGGGCCAGGAGGTCGCGGTCGACCAGCGGCTGAGCGATGCGGACCCGAAGGACTACGATGCGCTGCTGCTGCCAGGCGGCGTCATGAATCCTGATGCCTTGCGCACGCAACCGGCGGCGGTGGCGCTTGTGAAGGCATTCTTCGAGGCCGGTCAGCCGGTGGCGGCGATCTGCCACCGCCCCTGAACCGTCATCCGAGAGCGGTGTGGCCGCGAACTATGGCATGACCTCCTGCGCCTCGCAGCAGATGGACATCCGCAATGCCGGGGGAGAGTGGGTCGATCAGGAGGTGGTCGTGGACCACAATCTCCTCACCAGTCGCAACCCCGATGACCTCGCGGCCTTCAATCGGGAAATGGTCGGGCTGTTCGCCTCGCACTAGGCGGGCAAGCGCGACCCGCGGGTGAGATCGCGCCCCGGTGCGGACCAGACCCCGCGCGCCTAGCGAAACACTATCCGGCGGGCACCTGCGCAGCGCGCGGGCTGGGGCCGCACCTTCACCCGTGCGCCAGGCCGCGCAGCCGGGATTCCGCTGCCTGCCGCTGCCCGGCGAGCAGCCGGGCCAGCATGGTCTCCAGGGACGCAAAGTCGACGGGTTTGGTCAGGTGCTCGTCGAAGCCCGCCAGCCGGGCGTCCCGCTTGTCCTCGTCCTGGCCCCAGCCGGTGACGGCGATCACGACCGCGTGACGTCCCCATGATTCGCGCCGCAGATGGCGCACCGTCTCGTACCCGTCCATGCCGGGCATGCCGACATCCAGCACGACGGCCTGCGGATGCTCACGCGCACCGATCTGCAGTGCCTGTGCTCCGGAGAAGGCCGTGTGCACTTCATAGCCTCCAAAGCACAGCGCCATGGAGAGGGTCTGCGCGGCATCCCGGTTGTCATCCACGACCAGAATCTTCGGCCCACCGGCGGCGCTGCGCTGTCGGGCGACCGGGACGAGCGGCGCGCCGGCGAGCGTTGTCACCTGCCCGCAAACCAGGTTTGCCGGCAGATGCACCACGAATTCGCTGCCGCGCCCCAGACCTTCGCTGTGCGCACTGACGCTTCCGCCATGCAGTTCCACCAGTCCCTTGACCAGTGCCAGCCCGATCCCGAGCCCTCCCTGGGAGCGATCGAGCGAGGAATCGATCTGGGAGAACATGCCAAAGAGGCTCGGTATCGACTCCGGGCTCAGTCCGACGCCGTTGTCGCGCACGACCAGTCGCAGCCCGGAGTCGTGCCCTTCAGCGCGCAATTCGATCAGGCCCTCCGCATCGGTATATTTCGCGGCATTGGTCAGCAGGTTGGATACGACCTGGGCGAGTCGCAGCGGGTCCGCTTCGAGCGTGACGGTCTCGGCGGGCAGCGCCACGCGCAGGGTATGACGCTTGGCCTCGATCAGCGGTCGCGCGGTCTCCACCGCGACGTCGCAGACTGAGCGCAGATCAACGTACTCGCGCTTGAGTTCGAACTGGCCGCGCGTCACGCGCGAGACGTCCAGCAGATCATCGAGCAGCAGGGACATATGGCGCACCTGCCGCTCGATCACACTGCGGGCCAGTTGGCGCTGCGCCGTATCAGCATTGGCGGCATTCAGGATGTACACCGAATTGCGGATCGGGGCGAGGGGATTGCGCAGCTCGTGGGCCAGGGTCGCGAGAAACTCATCCTTGCGTCGGTCGGCCTCGCGCAGCGCCTGCTCGGTGAGCTTCAACCGTGCGATGTCCAGATGGATGCCCGCCCAGCGGTCGATCCGGCCCTGGTCGTCGTAGATCGGCACCCCCTGCGCGAGGATCGGATAGTACTCGCCGTCGAGGCCGCGGATACGGTGCTCCTGGTACCAGGTGCCCCCGGTCTGTACGCACTCCTGCCAGGCGATTTCGGCGCGCGCGCGATCCTCCGGATGCAGGACCCGGATCCAGGTGGGCGAGCAGTACTCCTCCAGGCTCAGCCCGGTGAGACGCAGGAAGGAGTCGCTCGCGTAGAGGTTGTTACCCGCGGCATCGCACACCCATACGCCGTAGCTGATCGACTCGCCGATGCCGCGATACAGGCGCTCGCTCGCACGCAACGCCTGCTCGACGGCCTGGCGCACGAGGGCCGCCTCCTGGAGCGCGCGGTTGGAGTGCTCCAGCGCCGAAGTGCGCTGCTGCACCTCGGCGAGCATGTTGTTGAAGGCATCGATCACCAGGCCGAACTCATCATCCGTGGTCTTTTGCGCCCGCAGTGAATAGCCGCGGCCTTGCACGATCTGGCGCGCCACACTCGTGATCGATTCCATTGGACTGCTGATCACGCGCTGCAGCCACCCGGCGGCCAGCATCGCGGCGACCAGGCCGAGCAACATGATGCTGGTGAGGACCCCCAGGTAGGTCAGTACCCGTGAGGAAACGTCATACCGGGCCCGCAGGTAGAGGGTGCCGAGGAGTTCATCCCCCCGAATAATGGGCTGCAGGAGTTCGGTGTGCTCCGGGCCATAAGTCAGTCCCGTACGGATTGCGGGCACGCGCTCTGGCGGCGCTGGGGCGTCAGCTCGCTGGAAACGCCCGTACAACGCACCATGCGCGTCATAGACCGCGGCCAAGTGGATCGTCGGCTGCGCGGCCAGGGCTGCGAGATTGCGGTCAGCGCTCGCAGGATCATTGAAGGCCAGTGCCGGAGCGGTCATCAGCGCGAGAATGTCGGCCGTGCTCTGCAGGTTGTCGCCCCAGGCGCGGCGATCCTGACGGATGTCGATGGCCAGCAGCGTCGTGCCCGCCACCAGCAGCGCGATCGCAGTGGTCAGCAGCACCACGGCCATCAGCTTGCCAGTGACCGAGCGCCGCGGATGCCGGATGGCCGCAAGCGAGCCCCATATGGTCAGGACGCGCTCGCGAAATCCATCGAAGGCGGGGAAGGAGGGGGCAGCCACGGGCGCTACTGTAGCGCCTCGCTCGGGCGCTGTGATGCCAACGGCGGGTCCGCAGTTAAGACCACGCTCGAGCACGGCGACCCTTGCGAACGATAAGCCCAGTGAAGGGCAGCGCCGCGGATTCGCTACAGTTTCTGACCGCAGTGCTTCGCTAAATCACCGTTCCCACCCTAAACCGTGAGGCCATTCCATGGTCACACCCAATAGCGACGCTTACCGTCGCGCTGAATGCGCGGGCAGGATTGCACCGACAGACTGGAGTCCCCGGGGGGACGCGCGACAGATCCCGTTGACCCACAAAAGGAGCAGTGTGCGACTGCTTCAAACGGTGGCACGCTGGCTCGTACGCTGCATGCCAGAAACGGGACGCTCATGAGCCGGGTCCTTCAGACCCGGCGGGCGTCTAAGTGAGGTACCCAATGAAAGGTAGCTTGGTCTTGCTCGCGCTGATGGCCGCATCAGCGTGGGCTGATGAGATGAAGGAGCCGCGCACCTTGGGGAATACGGCCGTCCTGCACCTGTACTACTACGCGCCGAAGACCCTCGAGGTCACCTATGTCGATTCGTACCTGTTCAAGGACGAAGCATCCTGCAAGGACGCCATTCCGAGGGCTCTGCTGATAGCCACGCCGTTCGCCAGTGAGGGCGACCTGGTCAGCGCTGCCTGCGTCGGGATGACTCCGCCGGAGTCCTTCAGGCACCCCGAGAAAACGGAGCCGAAGGACAGTACCGAACTTTAGGGCAGGAGCGCGGCGAGCCGGTGCAGTTCAGCGGCGCAGCGGTCCAGAGCAGGGTAGGGCTTGCGCGGGCCGCTTGTGCACCGCGGTATTCCATCGGACGCGTCAGTTGACCGTCACGTTGTACGTATAGGACTGCGTATAGCTGCTCGAATAGCGCACCCGTACGGCAAAGTCGTCCGCGCCGTGAAAGTTCGGACTGGACTGGTAAAAAAGCTCCGCACTGCTGACCGGCTGTTGATTGCAGGCCGACAGCGCATTGTCGGCGGGGTATTGCGGCAGATCGTTGCCGGCACCGATCGTCAGAGCGCCATTGCTGGGTGATTTCGTGACGGTGACCTGTGGAACCCCGTCTACCTGGCAGTTGCCCTTTAGGTTGTAGTAGTAAGCAACCTTGCTGCGCGCGCCGCTCTCGACCGCGCGCGTATCCTGGACGGGGGGCTTATGGACCGTCACCGCACAGCTAGATACGCTGAGCGTGGCGGAAGCAAACCACATGGCCGTCAGCAATCTTGACTTCATAAGCTCTCTTCTTACTGCAATGCCGGGTGGGTCGCCCCGCGAAATCATAACCCGGCCCAACGAACCCGTCCTCAACCTCAATCCGCCACGCGCCTTCGCTCAAGACAGGCGATCTCGGCTAAATTGACGGCGGCCGCCCCGACGGAGACCCCCGTGACCCCAGAGATCCGTGCGTTCGAATTTGCATTAGGGCTGTTCTCTGTGCTGATCGGGCTTTCGATCGCGGACGTCGCGACCAGTCTGCATCGGCTGATCCGTAAACACGACCTGGTGCGGTGGGATCCCCTCGCACTCCTCGCGGCGCTGTTCGCGCTCCTGATGGCCATCGGGATGTGGTTCGACCTGTGGGGCATCCGCAATGCCACCTCGGTGCGGCACTTCTTCCTGTACCTCGCACTGGTAGCCTCATTTTTCGTGTTGTTTCTACTGGCGGCCGCCAGCTTGCCGGACGAGGTGAGCGGGCCGGTCGATCTGCGCAGCTACTACGAGCGAAACCGGCGCTACTTCTGGTCGCTGGTGTGCATTTTTCAAATCATCTACGCAGCACTTGGGGTTCACTTCCTTGCGCCGGTCGTCAAGCTCCTTCCTCGTAGTGAACTCCTGATCACGGCGTTGCAGTGGGGCCTGCTCATCCTCATTCCGGCGGCGCTCACGATCGTGCGCGCCAGACCCATTCATTACCTCGCACTGGCGGTGCTATTCGCCATCAATCTGTGGCATTACTCCGGCTATGCGATTAACTGACGCGCGCAGGTGCGGGACCGCGCAGCGCGTCTTCGCTGCACGGTCGTAACAAGAGAGATGAGCTGGCATTTCGCGGCGCCAAGAGCGCGCCAATCAGCGGCGGTGACCGAGCGCCGCCCCGAAAACCCGCAGGAAATTCTCGCCCATGATCTTGGCGACCTCGCGCTCGTGCATCCCTTTGGCCAACAGCGCCGCCGGCAGCAGACTCCAGTCGCGGTAGTTCTTCAGCACCGGTCGGATGGTGGCATCCATATCGGTGCCGACAGCCACGTGATCGATGCCGACCGCTGCGCTCAGGCGCAGCAACGAGTCGATGTAGTCGGCGAAGCTATTCTGCGCGACGCCCCAGGGCACTGAGCCGATGAGCCCGCCACGCTCGGTCACGAGTTTGGCCTGCTCCAGCGTGATCAAGCGCGGATGGCGCGCAGCTTCGCTCACAAGGTTGGTATGCGAGATCATCACCGGCACCTGAGAGATCCGCACGACGTCGCGGGTCACCTCAAGCGTCGCGTGGGCGAGATCGATGAGGATGCCCGTGGCGTTCATGGCACGCACGATGTCGGCCCCGAGGGGCGTCAGCCCCTGGTGCACGGGGGGCTCGGTCTGGATGTCGCCGATCTGATTGACGTGATAATGCACCAGGGTAATGACGCGTACGCCGTCGGCGAAGGCCGCCGACACGCGTTCCGGCTGGTCCTCGATGAAATCGCCACCCTCGACCCCGAAGACGGCGGCAGTGCGCCCGCGCCGAGCCGCGACGCGAATATCCTCGGGTGAGAGAGCGGCGCCACTGGAGTCCCGAGCGAGAATGGCCTTCAGCTGGGCGATCTGGCGCTGATAATCCGCATAGGCTTCGCCGGGGGCGAAGTCACGGGTCGCATGCACCCCCTGCGGGGACACTTCCAGCACGCGCATGTCGGCCACCGCAGCAAATACCGCGGCGCTCACGTGGCCGGCGTTCAGTTCTTCGAGCGCCTGATCCGCAAACGGGGCGCCCAGCGTGCGCGCCGCTGCCGTGTCCGCCGGTAAGCCTTCAAGGAAAAAGCGTCCTGGATGGCAATGGACATCGACGGAGACGTGGTGTTTGAGAAAGGCATCTCCGGCCGCACGTTGAGCGGCGCTGAGGGGCATGCCGAGGTCGGCGAGGCGTTCGGGCTCGTCGGCCGCTGAGGCCACCGCGCGCCATAGAGGTGATGCGCCCGCCGTCGCAAGTCCGGCTGCCCCGAGCAGTTGGGCGACCGCACGACGCCGGGACAACCTGGGCCTGCACGTAAACATCTTGAGCTCCGTTTGGGGGAATCCCCGAGGATCATCATGGCAGCGCATGTGCTCAAATGCAGCCGTACTGGGGATTTCTGAGAGCGTCGTGCGTGAAGTTAGCAAGGCCTAGATCTCTGGCGCTGTTGGGCGCTGACTGCGACAGTTACGCAGGATGAGATTGTGCGCAGGCTGAGAGAGCAATCAACGCCAGCGCGAATCACGTGACGTAGTGCGTCGCGACGGGAAACGGCGCAGGTCAGTGCCCGGCGGAAGCGGCACGAATGCCACTGCGCCTCTGCCGGCCGATGCTCGTGGCCCTCGCAATGCCATAGAGCCCGGCGCCACTCTTCGCTGGTTAATTTGCCGCGCGGATCACCCCAACGCAGGGGGTTCTAAGGCTGGCCGCGCGCGGCGTCAAGGGCACTGTGGAGATCCACGGCCCAGCCCTTCAGGATCCGTTCGGCGGCGGCCCGATTGCTCACCACGCTCGAGGGCTGCCCGTACATTTGAGGGTCCACCCGCGCGTCCATCACGCGCGCCAGAATGGTGTTTGCAGTGGAGTCCCACAGCTCCAGATAGAGCGTCATCTGGCCGGCGGACTGGGCATAGGTGACGCTCCGGCCGGGCGCCATCAAGTCCGGGGCGCTGACCTGGATGTTGATCAACGCTGGTCGCAGCACGAGCACGTCGGGAGCCGTCGTGTCGACCACCTGGTAGCCACCGTTCCCCTGGAGCTCTTCCGTGAAAACCTTCTTGAACTGCGCGGACAGCTCAGTCTTCGCTCGCTCGATGTCGCTGTCCTTGATCCGCCGCGATAGCTCCCGCTGGCTGTTGTTGTACTCGCGCAGCCAAGTCTTGGAGAACTCGACATGGCAGTCGAGGATCGCGACGCGCTTGTACACCGAAAAGTCAGCGCCCGGCTTTACGTACACCAGCCGCTGATCTGTCTGCTTCTTAAGTTCGAGGCCGTCCGAGCTGACCCGCGGCGGCGGCTCCTTCGCCCAGAGTGTGCCGGGGACGGCGACTGCTAGGGCCGCACATAGGCCGGTTATCACCACCGCGAGTCTCCGCACTGCAATTGATTGCGTCATATGTCCTGCGCGTCGGTGGGCTCCTGACGAAATCGATTATACGTGCGGGCGATTCGCGACGGTCGTTCCCGCTTTCGCGTCCACGCGCACCTGGCCGCCGGCATAGGGTCCTGTGCTCGCACATACCGTTGCTCGCCAGAAACCTAGGTTGTCTGATCGGCAATCGGAGCCGCTGCAAGGCTACCGAGAAACTAGTCCCTCCTTGACCACTTGGTTCGCGACCGCATCGGCAACCTCATCGACGAGGCTTGAAAGGTTCTCGGGGTTGGTCGTGCGGCTGGTAGCCGCCCACAGGAGCTTATCGTCGTTCAGCGAGTAGATCAGCGTTTCAATGGACACTTCGGTGTCAGTGCGCACCGACGGGGGGGAATAGCCCATCGTCGTCACGTACGGCGAGTAGTACGAGGAGTAGTACCCTCCGAAGGTGCGGTACGAGCTGCCCGAGTAGTAGCCACCCGGGGTAACCGTGACCCGCTGATCATGGCCGACCATGCGCATGACCACCACGCCCTCTACGCCGGCTTCCTTGAAACGGGTGCGCGCGTAATCCAGGTTGGGGTCTTTTAGGCCGATCAGCGTATATGAGGGGATGCCGTGCGCGCCGCGGTTCGTCAGATCGTTGGCGAGGTAGACCTCCGCGGAGCGCCGCTGGGCCGGATCGCTGGCGATCACCAACGTCGCGATTTTCTTGCCGATCGGATTGATACCGTGGGCGTCCGGTGCCTTCCACGTCGAGATGAACGTGGTACTCGCACATGCGCTGAGGCAGAGGGCCGCACCGTATATCAGACCGCGCAACGTTGGTGACAAGCGTGAGGCTCCCGATGACATGCGTTGGACACTAAACTGTGCGACGTGCAAGTAGCAAGCGGAAAGGCCATTCCTATGGCACGCGGTCGAGCGGTCAGGAAGTCGCTTCTTGTCACCGCGGCCTTGACTTCGCTCCGCGCGTGGCATCACCGCGCCCGTGAACTGGTAAGATAACGAGACTCAGAACGAGGTGCGCGTCTATGAGGACACCGCCGCCGTTACGCCAAAAGGCGATGCGCCGCACTCGGTGCGACGGCTGAAACGCCCGCTGATGCGCTACGTTGCGTCCGGGTTTTGCCGGACTGCTCCATCTCGCGAAAGTAACGCTCATGAAACGCCTCACCACACTCGCCGCGTTCGTGCTCAGCTTTCTGGTCGCCGGCTCTGCCGCGTTCGCTCAGAACTTGGGCTGGCCGCGCACCATCGAACAGCCCTCGGGCAAGCTCGTCCTGTTCCAGCCCCACGTCGACAGCTGGGACAGTGAACTCGTGTGGCGCCAGGCCTTCCAGCTGACGCCCACCGGCGGGCCCATGACAGTCGGCGCGGCTTCCTTCCAAGGCACGAGCAGCACAAACACGGAGACGCAGATCATCACCGTCTCGGCGACGCAGGTGACCGGAACTTTTTTTCCCGGACTCGATGAACCCGCCTCGCAGCCGCTGCTGGCACTGCTGCGCTCGCTGATGCCCCCGACCCTTAATCTCTCGCTCGAGCGCCTCGTCGCCTACATGCGCACGCCGGCCAGCATGAAACTGGCTCCCAGCGCGGCTTCTCCGCCGGTCGTTCTCGTAAGTTATTCACCCGCGGTCCTGCTGCGCGTGGAGGGGCAGCCGGTCCTTAAGCCCGTACCGAACACCCACCTGAAGTACGTAGTCAACACCTCGTGGCCGCTGTTCGAAGACTCGGGGAACGGCCATTTCTACCTGCTGGCGAATGACCTTTGGCTTGAGGCCCGCAGCCTCGACGGTCCCTGGGCGCGCGTGACACGCCTGCCGGAGGACTTTCGCCACCTGCCCGCCGCCGACGAGCGCTTTGCGCCGGTGCGCAAGTTTGTGCCACCACCGTCCGTGCGCCACCCGGTCGTGCCGGAGGTCCTCCACACCACCGCAGCGGCCGACGTGATCCTGTTCAATGGGCCACCGGCCTACGCGCCCATCGCGGGTACGCAGCTGGAGCGGGCGACCAATAGCAAGAGTCCGGTCTTTCGCTTGAACCCAGGGCAGACCTATTACTACCTCACCGCGGGTCGCTGGTTCAGCGCCCCGAGCCTTAAGGGTCCCTGGACCGATGCAACGGCGACGCTGCCGGCGGACTTCTCCAATATCCCGCCCGACAGCCCCGAGAGTGCCGTTCTTGCGGCCGTGCCCGGCACGACCCAGGCTGAGGACGCCGCGTTGCTGGCGCAGGTTCCGAAGACTCCGGCACTGACGGCCGCACAGGTGCGCGTCACGTACCTCGGCACTCCCCAGTTCGTGCCGGTCGAAGGCACTACGATGCAGTATGCGAGCAACACCGCCGACAAGGTCCTTCTGATCGGCGGCGTGTACTACCTCAGCCGACGGGGCGCATGGTTCATGTCCCCGACACCTCAGGGGCCGTGGGCGCGCGCATCCGGGCCTCCAGACATCATCTACTCGATCCCGCCGAGTTCGCCCGTCTACATCGTCACCTACACCTACGTCTCGTACGGATACTGCGGATACTGGGGATGCTGCGGATACTGGGGATGTTAGAGACGAGGACTGGCGCCCCGGCAGACGAGTGGCTCACATCAAGCGCTGTCCCGGAGCGGCGCGCACGCGACACGTCCGGGCAAAACAGCCCCATTCACGCCTTAGGGTTGCTCCCGTAGCGCCTCGGCCGCGCCAGCGAATCCGCCACCACCCAGGCGGCGCCGATCAGGGCGAGATTCAGAGCATTCTCGCTCCAGTTCCAACGGCTGGAAGGATCGGCCAGCAGCATCGGCACGTGCACGAGTGGGGTGAAGGACGCGAACATGACGGTCAGCAGGATCGCGGCGAGGCGGGCCTGCACGCCCGTCAGGATCGCAACGCCCGCCGCGATGTGGCCAATTCCGGTCGCATACGCCCAGAACTCCTGCGTCGGCGGCAGCCATCTGGGGACCAGTGGGACGGTGAGGTTCATATAGAAGAAATGCGCTCCGCCGAACAGCAGCGCACAAACCCCGAATGCCAGTTGGCCCAAGCGCGTGAGGCGCACGGCCAGGGCCGCATCGATCTTGGCGCTGGCGGCATAGACGATCAGCGCGGCGGCTGCGATTGCGAGCTGCTCGGCGGCGCCGCTGTAGGCGCCGAACTCGGCGTAATGGGCGAGCACCACGCGGCCGTTCATCAGGATGACGACAATGAGCGTGTAATAGGCGCTGAGCGCCGCGGCACCCCAGGCCACAGTCCGACGCCATTCGACCGCCGCGCCCGCGACGATCATGAACGCAGCGGCTGCGTAGGCGAGGGCGGTGCGGTCGGGAAAGTCCTTGGGCACCGGCTGGCCCGGGTCGAAGCCCCCCCAGGCCAGGCAGACCATGCCCAGCGCCATCACGCCCAGGCCGTAGACGCGCCAGCCGACGGCCATCATCGCTTTCGCCGCGGCGATCACGTTCCCAGCTTCAATTGGGATGTGAGGCCAGAGCGATCAGCAGGCAGAAGCACACGGTTGCCATGCCTTAGATGCAGGGGTCTGCGCGCGATGCGATGACACAGAACCTGCGCCAGTTTTTTGCTCGTGAGTTCTCGCCGCGGTCGCCCCAAATGCGGGGCTCTAAGGCTGGGCGCGCGCGGCGTCGAGGGCGTTGCGGAGCTCTACGGCCCAGCTCTTCATGATCCGTTCGGCGGCGGCCCGATTGCTCACCGAGCTCGAGCGCTGCCCGTACGCTTGAGGGTCCGCCCGCGTGTCTACCACGCGCGCGAGAATGGTGTTCGTGGCGGAGTCCCATAGCTCGAGATAGAGCGTCATCTGGCCGGCGGACTGGGCATAGCTGACGCTCCGCCCCGGCGCCATCAAGTCCGGGGCGCTGACCTGGATGTTGATCAGACCCGGTCGCAGCACGAGCACGTCGGGAGCCGCCGTATCACTCACCTGGTAGCCGCCTGCTCCCTGGAGCTCATCCGTGAAGACCTTCTTGAATTGCGCGGCGAGGTCGGTCTTCGCCCGCTGGATGTCTTTGTCCCTGATCTGCCGCGACGGATCCGGTTGGCTATTGTTGTAGCTACGCAGCCAGTCCTTGGAGAACTCGACATGGCAATCGAGAATTGCGACGCGCTTGTACTGCGAGAAATCGGCGCCCGGCTTCACGTACACAAGCCTTCGATCTGTCTGCTTCTTAAGCTCGAGGCCGTCGGAGCTAACCTTCGGCGGCGGTTCCTTTGCCCAGAGTGGCGCGGGACAGGCAACGGCCAGCGCCGCACATAGGCCGGCAATCACCGCGAACCTTCGCATCGCAATTGATCGCGTCATAGTCTCCTACCGGTCGCCCGACGGTTCCCCGTCGGAAGCAATTATACGCGCGGACGCTGCGCGGCGGTCGTTCCCGTTTCGCTGTGGAACGCGAGATTTTTGTGGCTGTCGGAGGTCGTCGCCGGACACAAGTAGTTGCTAGGTAGCAAGCCGTTACCAGCTGGCAAGTCAGCGGCGTATGAGCTGCAGACGACGCATAATGTAGAGCAAGCGGAAGTGCGGCGTCCGTCGCAACTCCTTAATGCTGCGAGGTAATCCTAACCCGACAGCGCGTACAGTCCGCGGATCACCAACGACCTGAATGTTGCATCGCCGACTAAATCGAGAATACGGGTAAGCACATGAAGTACTTCATTCTTCTGACTCTCTCATCGCTGTTAACGGCCTGCAGCGTCTACTCGCCGGACGCGGGCCATGAGGTCGTGCTCATCGAGAAGCCGGTGTTGTTCGGGCATGGCGGTGTCGACCCCGATCCCGTAAAGCCCGGCCGCACGTTCGCCGCGTTCACCACTCAGGGCGTGGACGTGTACATGCAGCCGATGAAAGCCGAGACCGAGATGCAGGACACGATGACCTCGGACGGCGTGCCGATCAGCTTTCACGCGATCATGGTGCTGCAGGTTACGGACTCCGTTTCGCTCATCAAAAACTTCGGCCCGCAGTGGTACAAGAATAATCTTGAGGAGCAGTTCAAGACGATGGTCCGACAGGCGGTGAGAAAGCACGGCATGAACGAGACGGCGATCAGCACGACGGCACTGGACGCAATTGATGAGGAGATTCGCGCGGCACTGGTCGCGTTCATCAAGGAAAAGGGCCTGCCCGTCAAACTCATCACGATGACCGTGGGACGCGCCAATCCGCCGGACGCCATCAAGAACCAGCGCATCGAGACGGCGACCCAGGAGCAACGCATCCAGACCGAGCAGCAGACCAAGCTCGCGGAGGTTCAGCGCAAGTCGGCGGAGGAGGCGCGCGCCGCCGCAGACAACGCCTATCGCCAGGCGATCGGCCTGTCCCCGGAACAGTATGTGCAGCTCAAGCGCATCGAGATGGAGCAGCGCGTGTGCGCGGACGGGAAGTGCACCTTCATCGAGAACTCAGGCGGCGCGCTTCCAACGTTCGGGGTGAAGTGATCCGCTCTAATGACCCTCCGGGGTGGGATCTCTTACTTCGCATAATGTAGGCATATCCGAGCGCCGCGGGTCACACGCGACCGTACGCGCCGCCTGAACGATGGGCCGTGCGCCGGGAAGGCTCGTGCCCACTTCGCAGCTTCCCCCCAGGAGCTTCACTTGATAAGCCTCGTGCCCTCATAGAGGTCATAGAGACGGCGACTCCTCACTACACGTCTAGTCTGCGAAGTCTGTCCACTTCTTGGAGACCAATGATGTGAAGTACATCAGCCACCAGAACTCCAGGAAATGGCAAATATGAACTCCTGAAACGCACGGCACTGTATCGACCTCTTATGGGGTAGGAGTACGGCCGATGATTCCGCTGATCTTCGCTATCTTCGGGGACATGGACTCAGCCGCTATCGCCGCGCTGACCGTCGCGCGGGACTGCCCACGGCAGTATGAATGTGGCGGCGTAATCTATGAGGACTCAGCGCACGACTACCACGTGAGCGCGCCGCTGACTTCCCACAAGCCCTTCGGGCTCGACATTCTGCAGTACTCTGAACCCATACCCGAGGGCTGGCGGATCGTTGCGGACTATCACACGCACATCTGCTCCGACCACAACCGCCTCTTCGCCAACTTCTTCTCCCCCGCTGACGCGTACGTGAACCAAGGGTTCCACACCGTTGGCTATATGCTCAGCCTCTGTGACGGCAACGTGAGACGCTATGACCCCTCGCAGGACGATCGGGATGATGAGGTCGTGCACTTCACTAGCGGACGCGAGATTTATCTCACCTGTGGGCATATTTCGGGGTGGATAGAGCTACCTAGCGATCTGCCAGGTCGCTCAAACTTTACGTGGACGCTCGTGGCCCAGCGATAACCCAGCTAACCGAAGCGATGCACTCAGCGCACCGATCAGATGCCGAACGCAAAGGAACTAGAAGACGCGGAGGAGGGCCGGCCTCGGATAATGTGTAGCAAGCGTCAGTTTGCGGCCGGGACTGTGACCGCCGCCCCAGAAACGACACCGCACTAGAGACGGGTGTACGCATCCGGTCCGAAGATAGCGACGCACTTGGCTGCCGGGACTCGGGTCATGCATAGCATGGATTTTGTGCGCGTGGTGGTGATGACGGGGTTCGTTCTGGTGAACTCGGGGTGCGCGTCGCATCACGCGGCGATATGTCCGAATCCCGCCAAGGTCGTGGGTGGCTTTTCTCGCGACAATCGGGAAGGCTGGGTCATCGTGCGCGAGGATCGGTCCGCTGAAGACACGGCCGCACGCATCGCCGCGAACTATCACGTCCGCACGGAACCATTGAGCTACCTACACGGCTTCAGCACGTTTCCAGTGCCGCAAGATCCGAAGTTCCTATGCGACAAGGCAGTGGTCGAGGTGCACTACGTAAGCAGCCTCGCGGGGCGATAGCACCCTCGGAGCTGGCAGCAGAGGCCGGGGCAGGCGGATCCACCCCCGTAGCAGGTGTCCTTACTTCGTTAAAATGTATAGCAAGCGAGAGCGTGTGCGGCCTTGCAACTAGCTATAAGTTCCAAGGAGATCCGGCTAGATACCCCAGTACACTCTCAGCATCGCTTGCCGGAACTTCAGGGTGTGTCTAAATAACAGCTAACGACGGCGCGGAATCAAGGCGCGAAGCCGCGGATCGCGAAACCATAGTCCGCTCCACGCCAACACTGCAAGCGCCAGGCTCACCGTCATCTCGGGGGTCAGCGCCGCCGCGACTCGAAGATGGCTCGCAATCGCGCCTCCCAAGAGGCCCGTCAGGACGATGGCGCCGAACACGCAGGTGGCCGGGATCACATAGAGCACCAAGCAGATGAGCTGAAGTGCACCGATTAACGGCAGAAGCTCGAGCGGATAGCCGATGTCAAGCGTGGCCCTCTTTACGGGCGCAATTCCGCCGAGCGTCCCGATACAGTCGCCGACCAGGAAGGCGATGACGATACCGCTCAGGATCCAGCCAGTCCGCAGCGTGGCCCGTGTAAGCTCTGCCTCGACACTCGTATTCATGATTACCTCGCCGTTAATGCGGAGTCTGCTGCTTTTCGAGTTCGTGCTGTTTTAAGCGTTCACTAAGATGCTGGCCAACGACCTGCAGCTCCTTGGCCTTCTCCTTAAACTCCGCCCCGCATCGCACTGACTCGGATTTAATGTCGTCCGCTGTCATCTTGCCTCCCTCATTTGCGATAAGTTCCTCGAGGTCAGGTTTAGGCGAAAGTGCATCCAAACGTCCAAGGTAATAGTACGCAATCGTTAATCCGGCCATTTGGACACTAGCGTCGCGAATTTCTCCCAGTCTGAGTGCCACGATTACGCACCGGGCGCTAGCGGATGCGCCTGGCGTGTCGGCGAAACCGGGCGACGCATGGAGTACCGAGAGCACGGTCATTGTCACAAAAAGGCTCTCCGATCTCTTCATTCGTTCCACCCCGATCCATTCCAACCCAGCGCCACCTGATACGTTTCGCGTAATGTATAGCAAGCGAAAGTGCATTCTGGGCCGGAAGTAATTTATTGCGCAGCGGAATAGGGCGCCACCCGCCCGCGAGGCTGCCGTGCTGTCAATGCTTGCAGTGGCGTGAGGCACGACGCTAGCATTGATACCATCGTAGACAATTCGCGGTGGCTACCATGGCGCAGCTGCTGGTCCGAAACCTGCCAGATGAGTTGGTTCGCGCGCTAAAACAGCGAGCCGCCAAGCGCAACCGCAGTGCGGAGCAGGAGCACCGTGAGATCCTGAAAGCCGCTCTAACAGGTCCCCAACGGAAACCGCTGGCCGACGTGCTCGCTAGCATGCCAAACGTAGGCACAGACGCGGATTTCGCGCGCGAGCAGGCTGACCGCAGGTGCTGACATGTACCTCGTCGACACTGACGTTATCAGCGAGGCCACTGATGCGTCAGCGATGCACGCACTGGACCAGACGAGTGGCGCTTGGCGCCTCTCAGGGCTCCGGGCCGACCCGAACTGCCGGTATTGCTGGAGAACCGGATCGAGATGCGTTCCCAAGCGGCGACGGTCCCGGCCGATTCTTCGCGTTGACACAGCAGGTCATCTCAGTAATCGCGAGATTTTGCCGACTTCCGCTCAATATTCGTGAAACTTAGACGCAGCGTGAATGGGGCACGCAAAGACATCTGTCTCAACGACGCAGCGCAAGCCTCGGTTCCAGAGGGGGATTTGGCGCCTCAGAATTGGTGAGACTGTCTCAAGGTAAGTAAGTTGCGACATCGGTCCGCGGAGCGCAGCAGTCTACTTCGCATAATGTATATTATGTTATATCCGCGATATAGGCCGGTTGCCAGAGAGCCTCTTCTGGCCCCAGCGCCAACAATTTGCCGCCTGTCTGCTGCCTGCGTTCGGCCGCCTAAAATTACGTTCCTTCGCACCCGTCTCTGTCGGTTCCGCGGCCCGACCCCGCGTGGGGCTCGTTCTTCTTAGGGGTGCTGATCCCTCAAGCGCCCACCCAATGCCGCCGAGGCACTGGCGATGAAGGCGCCGATGAGCATCGAGAGCGCCACCCAGATCGAACCTTTTGCAGCGCTCTTGGGGTCGACCTCCGGCATCCCTTCAGTAGCAACGTCCATGTGACGTGGGCCCGCGGCCGACATCCGCTCGCTATCGGACGGGACCTTCACGAGTTCGTTGCGATCCCGCAAAGCAGGCACGGCGCCGGCTTCACTGTGGCGTTGCGGGGTGAGATTCAGCGTCTCAGTATCGTCGCTGCGCATGCTGCCGCCCATGGCCGACGCAAAAAAGAGAGCCGCGACCAATGTCGCAACGGACCACGCGATGAACCCATGCGCCGTATCGCGAAAAAAGACCTCGTGAGTATGCAGGCCGACCCAGCGGGTTCGCAGGCGACCCGTAATGTAGCCCCCGAGGGCTGCGGAGACCCACTGCATCACAATCAGCGCGATCGCCGCTTCAGCCGCCACCCGCGCGCCCGAAACATACGGCCAACTGGCTACCGTAAGCACTCCGAACCCGATGGCCAACGTCAGCAGTACCAGCGAGACCGCCGCTGCGACACTCGCGCCGGCGAATATTGCGCTCCACGCCACGGCTGACGCCGACGCAGCCGAACCGAGCAACACTTCGTCCTTGCGCACAAATGCAGACGGGGAATTCATATGCGGCACCGTAGGTAGGTTCGTAACAGCCAAAGAACTAACTCCAAACAGCCTGATTGAGTCTAGGTGTCAGGAGTTGCGGGCACAGATCATCGAGCGAGCGACCGGTCGTAGTCGTCCTCTGACAGGGCCGGCCTGAACCGCGGTGCGCCCGCGCGCCGGTTAGCGCGATTGGGTACAGTAGGCGCCCTGCTTCAGGTCACGTTCTGTGCACGATGGCTGCCCGCCAAACAGCTGCTACCGCAGTGCTTCTCGCCATCGCGTGTTTCGCGAGTATCAGCGCTATTGGGGCCCCCGAGATCGGCGCGCACGCGCCAGACTTCACCGCCGAGAATTACGTGACCGGCGCGAAGGTGCGCCTGAGTGCCCAGCACGGAAAACTCACGGTCGTGACGTTTTGGGCGACATGGTGCGCCCCCTGCCGCGAGGAATTGCCGAACCTCGAGAAGCTGCAGGAATTTCTCGGTAAGGAAAAGATCGCCGTGCTCGCCATCAACTTCAAGGACACCCCCGAGACCATCCGCAGACTCAGGAGCGATGCCAAGAAGGCCGGCTGGAACATCAACATGCTGCTGGATCCGGATGGACGCATTGCACATCTGTACGACGTCAAAGCGATCCCGCGGATGTATCTCATCGGCAAGGACGGGAAGATCCGCGCAACACACGTCGGATTCGGGGATGGCTCACTTGAAGAGATGGTAGATGAGCTCAATGCGGTGCTCGGAGAGGCGGCCATTCCGCCTGCAGGGCAATCGCCACAGTAGTCTTACGCGCCGGGCCGGGTGTTGCTTCCGACAGCCACCGCAGGCGGCGCAGCGGCGGTCAGCTGCGCAAGGTCTGCAAGTCCTAGCGCCTCTTCGATGCGGTAAATCTGTGCAACAGCGTGCTCGAAGCCATCCTTGCCGAGTTGCCGCTTCTCAATCTCCTCGAACTTCTCGGACAGTTCCCGATACTGAGAGTCAGACACGGCGCGCTTCCAGGCCGGGAAAAGCACGGTATCTTCAATAGCCGCGTGATGCGCATACATGCGTACGAAGGCAGTTAAGATTTCCGGCTGCAACGGGCCGCGCCCGCGATTCGCCGTGGTGCTGATGTACTCGGTTATTTCACGTCCCCGCTGGTGCTGCTGCCTCAGTGTCGTCACCAAGGCGCCGTACCGCCCGTCTCCTTTAATAAGCGCGGAAAAAACGTACGGTTCTTCCACCGCCTTCTCGTGGTAATCCTCGCCGAAAGTACGAAATAGTCGCGCGGTATCCCCGAGCGCGGACAACGGCACCTCACCGTGTCCGCTTTCCAGGCGGGTGGCCGCTTCGGCGTAGACCAGCAAGGCCCGCCGCAACACGCCATGCTCGCGCATCAGATCCTCGACGGCCTCCACCTCCTTTGAACCTTCATCTTCCTGCGGGGCCGCCATCGCCACTGCCACACCGGAGGCGGCGGCGAAAAGCAGTACCTGTCTGCGCTTTAAAGGCGACGGCATATCCTCTCCTTCTGGGCTGTCTGGGTTGCCCGGCAGTGAGGTCAAATCTAGCAAGCGCATCCGCTTTTTCGTGCCAGTGGGACACCTCAAAGGCAGGCCAACGTGCGAATCCAGCGAGCCTCAAGCCGCAGGCGTGAGGGCGGCGGGAGCGCCCAGCGGAGACCGTAATAAAGCCGTCATATGGCAAAATCTCCGGGCGGAGGCGCTAACTCGTCGAAATGACGGCCCTTCCGTGCGCATCGTCGGGTGTGAAATACTCCAACCGCTTCCTAAATTGTAGTTTCAGGTCGTAGCGAAAAAACGATAAACGACGCTGCCGCGCGCACAATCAGTACACCAGGAGCTGTCCAGTGGTCACCAACACTCTGCCTGCAACTGCATCCGGAATCGACAAGGCGCATCGCCAGGTAATCTTCGCCTCAAGCCTAGGCACGGTCTTTGAGTGGTACGACTTCTACCTGTACGGCTCGCTGGCGGCGATTATCTCGAAGCAGTTCTTCTCCGGCGTTAACGAGACCACCGGCTTTATTTTCGCGCTGCTGGCATTCGCCGCCGGCTTTGCCGTGCGGCCCTTCGGCGCGCTGGTGTTCGGGCGCCTGGGGGACATGGTCGGCCGCAAGCACACCTTTCTGATCACGATTGTGATCATGGGCCTCTCCACCGCGCTCGTGGGAGTGCTGCCAAGCTATGCAACCGCCGGCGTGATCGCCCCGGTGGCGCTGGTCGTACTGCGCCTCTTGCAGGGGCTCGCCCTCGGGGGCGAGTACGGCGGTGCCGCGACTTATGTCGGCGAGCACGCGCCTCCTGGCAAGCGGGGACGCTACACCAGCTGGATCCAGACGACCGCCACGCTCGGATTGTTCTTGAGCCTCGTGGTCATTCTCCTGTGCCGTTCCTGGCTCGGAGCGGAGTTCGAGACCTGGGGCTGGCGCATCCCCTTCCTGGTCTCTGTCGTGCTGCTCGGCATTTCGGTGTACATCCGGCTGCAACTCGCGGAGTCACCGGTGTTTCTGGAAATGAAGGCCGAGGGCACTAGTTCCAAAGCACCGCTCACGGAATCCTTTGCGCGCTGGGGGAACCTGCGACTGGTGATCCTGGCGCTGCTCGGGGCGACTGCCGGCCAGGCGGTCGTCTGGTATTGCGGGCAGTTCTACGCCCTCTTCTTCCTGACGCAGGTTCTGAAGGTCGAAGCACAGACAGCCAACCTTCTAATCGCGGCGTCGCTTCTAGTTGGCACGCCCTTCTTCGTGGTGTTCGGAATTCTTTCGGACAAGATTGGCCGCAAGAAGATCATTCTGGCCGGATGCCTGCTCGCCGCCATCACCTACGTGCCGATCTTCAAGGGCCTGACGCACTACGCAAACCCCGCGATCGAACATGCCTCGAATCAGTCACCCGTCAGTGTCCTCGCCGATCCGAACGCGTGTTCCTTCCAGTTTGATCCGGTGGGCAAGAAGAAATTCGTTCAGTCTTGCGACGTGGCGAAGGCTGCGCTTGCCAAGGCGGGCGTGCCGTACACCAACAATGCTGCCGCCGTGGGCAGCGTCGCCCAGATCCGCATCGGCGATGGCCCGGTGATCGCCTCCGTCGAGGGCGGGACGATGAGCGGCGCGGAGTTCAAGGCAGCGACGGAGAAGTTTTCTAAGTCCCTCGGTGGCGCGCTCAAGGAGGCGGGTTATCCGGCCAAGGCCGACCCGGCGCAGATCAATCTGTTCATGGTATGGGTGCTGCTGCTTATCCTGGTGATCTACGTCACCATGGTTTACGGGCCGATCGCTGCATGGCTGATCGAGCTCTTCCCGGCCCGCATCCGCTATACGTCGCTGTCCTTGCCCTACCACATCGGCAACGGCTGGTTTGGCGGGTTCCTGCCCACTGTGGCATTCGCGCTGGTGGCGCTGACGGGCGACATTTACTACGGCCTGCGCTATCCGATCATCATTGCCCTGATGACGGTCGTCATCGGCTTTTTCTTCCTGCCGGAGACTAAGGATCGCGCCGTGAAATGAAGTCGCGCGCAGGCGTGCACCCAGGCTGACTCCGAGGGAGATCACGATGAACTCAACAAACGAGAAGCGGTACGGCTGGAGCTGGTGGTATCTGCTCTTCGTAATCCAGTTCATCGCGGTCCTGTGGCCACCGTTTTACAACCGCCTCGAGCCCACCTGGATGGGAGTGCCCTACTTCTACTGGTACCAGATGCTCTGGGTGCTCATCAGCGCGGTGCTCACGGCCATCGTGTATATCGCCACCCGCCGCTAGCGGTCAGTTCGCAGCCAGAGGCACAGATGCAACAGGTAAACTGGGTCGCGCTCACGGTCTTCGGGCTGCTCTTTGTGTTCGTGAGCTGGCTCGGATTCGCCGCCGCGCGCTGGCGCCGCGGTGACCTTGACCTGCTGCACGAGTGGGGACTTGGCGGGCGACGATTTGGCACTGTGATCACCTGGTTCCTAGTCGGCGGTGATGTCTACACGGCGTATACCTTCATCGCGGTGCCCGCCCTCGCCTTCGGCGCCGGGGCAATCGCGTTCTTCGCCGTGCCCTACACCATCATCATCTACCCCGTGCTGTTCCTGGTGTTTCCGCGTCTGTGGTACGTGTGTCACAAGCACGGTTACATCACCGCGGGCGACTTCGTGAAGGGCCGCTTCGGCAACCGCTGGCTGGCGCTCGCGATTACCATCACGGGAATCGTCGCGACGATGCCCTACATCGCACTACAGCTCGTGGGCATCCAGGTCGTGGTTGGCGCGCTCGGAATCTCCGGCACCGGTTTCATGGCGGAGGTGCCGCTGTTGATCGCATTCGTGGTGCTCGCCGCGTTTACTTACTCGAGCGGCCTGCGCGCCCCGGCATCGATCGCGATCGTGAAGGACATCCTGATCTACATCACCGCCTTCGCCGCGGTGATCGTCATCCCCATGCAGCTTGGCGGCTTTGCCAAGATATTCGCCGCCGTGCCGCCGGCAAAGCTAATCCTAACGGCGCCCGGACCCCACAGCACGGGTGCCTACAGCGCCTATGCCACCCTGGCACTGGGCTCAGCGCTGGCCCTGTTCCTATATCCGCACACGCTGACCGGAATACTCAGTGCGAGCAGCGGGCGCGCGATCCGCAGAAATGCTGCGATGCTGCCCGGCTATACCTTCATGCTCGGCCTTCTGGCACTGATCGGGTTCTTCGCGATCGCGGCCGGTGTGGACAAGCTTCCCGAGTACGCGGCGGGATTTGCGCAATTCAAGAACAATTTTGCAGTGCCCGCGTTGCTGCTGCACAGCTTTCCGAACTGGTTCGTCGGCGTGGCCTTCGCCGCCATCGGCATCGGCGCGCTGGTGCCGGCGGCGATCATGTCGATCGCGGCCGCCAACCTCTATACGCGCAACATCCATCGCGAGTTCATCAACAAAAATCCCACCAACAAGGAAGAGGCCCAGATCGCCAAGTGGGTCTCGCTCATCGTCAAGGTCGGTGCGCTGGCCTTCATACTCTTCGTACCCACGAAGTTCGCGATCCAGCTCCAGCTGCTGGGTGGTATCTGGATCATCCAGACACTGCCCGCGGTGATGCTTGGCACCTACACGCGCTGGTTCAACTCCTGGGCGCTGCTGGCCGGCTGGGCTGTCGGCACGCTGAGCGGCACGTGGATGGCGTTAGCGGCAGACCTCAAACCCACCTTCCCGCTAGCAATTGCGGGCTGGTCCTTCCCGGGTTACGCGGCAATGTACACCGTAGTTCTGAATCTGCTCCTCGTCCTCCTGCTTACGCCGCTGTTCGATGCGATAAGCGCCCACCGCGGCGGGGCCGACGAGACCCTGCCGGCCGACTATCACGCCTGAACATCGTCGAGGCAACGCCGTTTGCCCGTGGGCGCGCGAGTGCGCACGGGCAAAACCGAGGTCACTGCCTGCGGTTATCCGCCGCGGAAGTACCCTATCGGGCGCCCGGTGCGGGCTGAGTAGCGATCAGGCCGTCAGCTCCCGCCAGAGCGGCTTTGTGGGTGTGCTTGTTGAACAGGCACAGTTCGCGTCCATGCTGAGTCCTCATGTGCGGCCGCGGGTACTCGCCCGCGATCAGCAGCGCAGAGAACCCTACCTCATCGTCGAAGTCGATCCGCTCACCGGCGGCCCGCGCATGGCGCAGTGAACTCGCCGCAACGCAGATTTTCACGACCTCCTGCTGATACGCATTCCAAGCCTCCGGCGTCGATGCCGGCGCAACCGACGCGCCAAGTAGGGCGACCCCAAGACAGCAGAACGCCAGACCCGCCGGCGTTGCCCGCAGGAACGCGCTCATTTCCCGGCGAGGAGGCCCTGTTTCGCCATTTCCTTGGCCGTGGCGTCCGCGACCTCTTTGACTAGCTCATCAAGATTTCCGGGGTTCGTTGTGCGACTAGTGCTGGCCCAGAGGAGCTTGTCCTGAGTGAGCGAGTACACCAGCGTCTCCACGGAGACGATCGTGTCAGTCGTGACTGTAGGTGGCGAATACGCCTGCCCCCACCCGTAGCCCCAGTACGGACCGAAGCCGTTGTAGTAGGCGGGCATTGGCGCACCGGGCGTGTAGTTGATCTGCTGGTCCTTGCCCACCACGCGCATGACGACCGCGCCATTGGCGCCCGCTGCCTTCAGCGCGGCCCGCGCTTTCTCGCCGTCGCCGCGCACCGCATCCGGCACCAGGGTGTAAGCCGGAACCCCCTTGGCGCCACGTGCGGTGATGTCAGCCGCCAGGGCATCTTCTCCGGCCCTTCGTTTCGCCTCGTCGCGCGTGACGAATACTGCCGCCACTGTCTTGCCGATCGGATTGAGCGTCGGCGCTCCCGGGTCTTTCCAGGTCGAAGTGAAGGTCGTGGTCCCACAAGCAGTGATCCACAGCGCCACAGCGGCCGTCGTGATTGTACGCAGGGTCTTAGACATGGATCGGATCCTCCCAACTTCCCGAGAGAGCCTACCCTGCCCGCTCCGCCACTGCCATTGCTGTCGCGGACGGAGGCGATCTTGATCGTGCGGACACTGCAGCCGTGGCACCCTGGCAGATGCCGCTGGACCAGATTCGTCCGTCGCCGACCATCACTCCACGCCAACCCGCGAAGAGACCTGCGTTAAGACTGCTGCGCGATCGGCGCGAACGTTTTTTGGGCCTCAGTCTCGCGTCATAGTGTCCAAGGAACGGGTGGCCGTTATCGAGTTACATGGTGTGATCCTGGATGCTGGTATGCAGCGGATAACCGCTCATCGCTGCGACCTGGGGAGGCGCGTTCCCAGCGCTCCTGAAGCTCGCGTATACAAAGCTCGGTACGGCTCGTGTTCGCCGAAGAGCAGGTCCAGCGCGCTGATCGGCATCGTCTGGCGGGAACTCGGGTCGCACCGCCGCCGGCCCGCTGTCACATGAGCCGCACGATAAAAAATGCTGCCCGCACCAGGATTCAGCCGATCGGAGCAAGATACTGCGGCGCCGTCTCCCTAGCATCATACGTCCACGCCGGCAACCGTCGGCATGATCTGGTCTTTATAGCGCCGCATTATGGAAGATCACCGATCGCATAGGTGCGTTTCCGCTTGAATTAAGACTTGACGCAATGCGACGCACCTCCTAGCGTCTCGCACCTAAGCGCGCAAATTCTTAACAATCGCGCACACGGGGAGACAATTCATGCGCACCTTTCGTTGGGTGAGTGCCGGCGTATCGGCCGCACTCTGCCTTCTGGCCAATGCTATGACGACCGCAAACGCAGCGCCCGCCGCGCTCGGTTCGGGCCTGCGCGAAATGACCGCGGCCTACGACGGCAAGAACTCGAAGTTGCCTGCCATGCTCAAACTGCACCTCACCGATCGCTCGGGCGATCCCTTGGTGCGCGCGCGCATCCTGCCCGGCGCCAACGCGGACGCGGTGCTCGCTAAGCTGAGCGCGGCAGGTTTTCGCCTCAAGGCACGCAGCCAGATCAATCCTTCACTGCTCGAGGGCTATCTGCCACTCGCCAAGGTGCATAGCGCGGCCGCGATTTCCGGCATTGGGGCTTTGACAGCCACCCACCGGCCCGTGCAGCACGTGGGCCTCGTAACCAGTCAGGCCGTGGCGCTGGAAAAGGCCGATCTTGCTCAGAAGAACGGCTATGACGGCACCGGGATCCGTATCGGCGTGCTCTCGGACAGCTACAACGCCTGCACGATCTGCTCGACCGATGCGCCCACCGACATCTCGACCGGCGATCTGCCGGCGGCCGGCGTAACGGTCATAGAGGATCAGCCCGCAGGTGGTGGCGAGGACGAGGGTCGCGCCATGCTGCAGCTGATCCACGACGTCGCGCCGGGCTCGCAGCTGGGCTTCGCCACGGCCTTCACCAGCGAGATCGACTTTGCCAACAACATCCTCGCGTTGCGCTCGCAGTTCCATGCGGACGTGATCGTCGATGACGTCTTCTACTTCGACGAGCCGATGTATTCCGATGGCATCCTGGCGCAGGCCGTGAACATCGTCAGCCAGAACGGCGCCGCCTACTTCTCCTCGGCCGGCAACAACGGGCTGGAGGCTTGGGAAGACACCTACCGGCCGATATCGTTCGAGAAGGCGCAGAAACTGATGGCCAAGGGCGGCGGTAATCTGCATCTGGAGCAGATCCCGGCGGACCTGCGTCCGATCAGCTTCCACAACTTCAACGCCAACGGGCCGACCAGCATTACCCAGCACATCACGACGCCGGCGGACGCGGTGCTTGATCTGCAGTGGGACGAGCCGTTCAATCTCGGCAAGGTGCAGACCGACTACAACATCTACATCTTCGATAAAGACGGCAACTGGCTGGACCCGAATACCTCGCCGACGACCTTCAACACGTTCGATGACAACATCGCCACCGATCAGGCGCTGGAGCTTGCCGAAATGGTGCCCACCGACGAGGTCGTCGGCGGCATCGCTGTCGGCGAATATCAGATCGTCATCGGCAGTATGAATGGCGGCCCCGCGCGCCACCTGAAGTACATCATGGAGAACACGCTCGCCGTCAGCGAGCGCCAGAATGCGCCCTCCAGCGGCGGCCACTCCGCCGCCACCGGGGCTCTGGGTGTCGCGGCCATGTACTACCCGATTACGAGCTTCCCAGAAGACTTCAGCTCCCCGGGCCCCGTGACGATCTATTTCGACACCGAGGGCAATCGGCTGCGCCGCCCACAGAATCGCCTGTCGCCGCAAATCACGGCGGCGGACGGCGTGGACACGACGTTCTTCCCGCCCGGCGGCACGGATCCGGACGGCTCGGGCTTCCCGAACTTCTTCGGCACCAGCGCCGCGGCACCGGATGCGGCGGCCGTGGGCGCGCTGGTATTGCAGGCGGCCGGAGGCACGGGAAGTCTGGCGCCGCAGAAGCTCTACTCGATCCTGGAGAACTCCGCGACCCCGGTGCGCGTGCCAAACGTGCGTTGGGTGGCCGGCACGTTCGCCGGTCCGGTGGCTTTCTCCGCCAATGCGGACTGGACGCGCTTTACCAGCGACTTCAGCCTTGCAGTGGAAGGACCCAAGAAGCGCAAGGTGGCCAACATCACCTTCGACACCTCCGCCATCGGCTTGAGCTGGAGCGCCAATCCCAATCGCTTCAGCGTCAGCAATGCGGTCGGGGTGAGCATCTCCAACATGACATGGACCACGAGCCCGGATGCGACGCAGTTCACCATTGCGTTTGCCCCCGGAACCTTCTCGGGCGGCGACTCGTTCGACTTCGGCATGTCCGTGTTCGCCGCGATCCAGGGATCGACACAGGAAGATCCGGATCGCTTCCGCGGTATGAGGATGACAGTGACGTTTGAAGACGGTGGCACGTCCAGTGCCACGGTCATCGCCTCCCCGAAGCTGCCGTTTAATAATTTCACGGGTGCAGGCCTGGTGAACGCTGATGCGGCCACGCGCATGGCCGCTCGTCACCACTAGCCCCTAAGCGGGCCAATACTGGGCGTCCGCCGTCAAGGCGGGCGCCCGGTTTTTTGGGAAGAACCCTTAGCGCTCTGGCCTCAGGGCAGTTCGCGAGTGCGCACCCTCACTCGCTCGCGACCGTCTGCCCCGATCGGGAACCCTGCCGATGCGCCGCCAGGGCGAGCGCGAGCGCTGCGGCCAATTCCACCGCATGCAGCGGTTTGTTCAGGATCGTCACGCCGCCTGCGGCCGCCTGGGACTGCAGATCCGGGCCACCGTAGCCGCTCACGAGCAACGCCGGAATCTCCGGCCGCAACTGGCGAATCTGCGCCAGCAGCTCCGTACCCGGCATCTCCGGCATGATGGCATCGCTTATCACGGCATCGAAACGCGCCGGCGCAGCGCGGAACACCCGCAGCGCCTCGGCCGGCCCAGTGCAGCCCACCGGCTCGTAACCAAGTCCGGCGAGCACCTCCTCCGCCAGATGCACCAGACTTTCTTCGTCATCAACCACGAGAATGGTCTCACCATGGCCGCTCGGGGCCGCGGAGGGTGCTGGCTCCTGCGGCGGCTGGCCGCTGGCCAGCGGCAGGTAGACGCTGAAGGTCGTGCCCACCCCGCTGCGGCTGTCGACATCGATGGCCGCACCGTGATCAAGCACAATGCCATGTACGAGGGACAAGCCCAGTCCGGTTCCCTGCCCCACGGGCTTGGTCGTGAAGAACGGATCAAAGATTCGCTCGACCTGTGCCCCCGTGATGCCGACGCCCGTATCGGTGACATCCACCCGCGCATAGCTTCCGTGCGGTAGCCGTCCGACAGTGCACAGCCGCTCTTCGGCAACTTCGATGCGCATGGCGCGAATGTCGACCCGACCCGCATCGCCTACCGCCTGTATCGCATTGGTTACCAGATTGGCGAACATCTGGTGCAGCTGGGCGGCGTCCCCGGCGACGATCAGCGCTTCGCCATCGCTGTGCAGCTCCAGACTGACCCGCGCCGGCAACGCCGCAGCGCTCAGGTTGCGCACCTCGGTGAGCACCTTCTGCAGCACGAGCGGTGTGGCGCTGCCCACGCCCGGGCGGCTGAAGGCGAGGATGCGGGCGACTAGGTCGCGGGCGCGATTGGCGGCCATGAGAATGTTGTCGAGATAGCGACGCAGCGCGGTGCCCGCCGGCGTGTGCTCGATGCCAAGCTCGGCGTAACCGAGGATCGCGCCGAGCACGTTGTTGAAGTCGTGCGCGATGCCACCGGCCAGCGTGCCGAGGGCTTCCAGCTTCTGGGACTGATGCAGTTGCGTCGTCATACGCTCGTGACGGGTGAGCTGGCGCAGAAAGGCGATCAGCAGCACCGTGGCCAGCGCGGTGATGACGAACGTGCGGATGACATTGGTCCAGGTTGTGGCACGCCATTCCTGCAGGATGGCCGCCTCGCTGCGGGCGACGACGACCACGGCGGGGTAGCTTGGCACGCGCCGCAGGCTTACGAGGGAGCGCCCGAGCGTGGGATCCTGGTAGCTCAGGTGTAACGCATCCCGCGCACCGAGCATTCGCAGCGCACCGGACCAGTCCGAGGCGCGACCGGCGCGCGTTTCATGCTCACGGCTAACCAGCGTCGTGCCATCCGCACGCAGCAACTCAATACTGCTGCCGCTGCCGAGATCGAGCGCATGGTAAAAGCGGCGGATGTAGGCGACGTCGACCGTGGCACCGGCGATACCGCGAAAACCCTCGCCCGGCAGACGTCGGGAGAGCACGAAGGTGGGGTCGCCCGTGACGCGACTGACGAACGGTTCGCTGACGAAGAGTCCGAGCGTGGGGTTAGCGCGCTGCGCCAGGTAATAGGAGCGATCGCTCAGGTCGACGTTGGCCGCCGGCGAGGTGGCCGAACTCACGTGCAGATCCCGCGCCGGATCAAACAGGAACAGGTTGCGTACCTGCGGGACACCGCTCACGTAGCGGCGCAGCAGCTCAGCGAGCACCGCCCGGGGCGCCGTGGCACCCGGCGCGTCCGGATCGAGGAGTTCCGCCTGCCGGAGGATCAGATCCGTCGCCTGCAGCGCGCGGGCGGCCTGTTCGGCCAGCGCTCCGGCAACGTTATCGTACTGGCGCTCCGCATTCGCCAGCGTGGCGGTACGGTCGCGCAGGGCGTCGAACAGCGCCGACAGCCACACGGCGGCGCACACCGCGATGACGACCAGTACCAGCCGCAGGCGCAGCGCCCGACCGCGGGCGCTGTCGCGCCCGCCGCCGGCACTTAGGCGCGCGGTGATGCCGCGGCGCGCGGACCCGGCGGAAGTCCCAGCGCGGCCCATAGGTCGGTACGGGTAAAGGGCTTGGCGAGGATGCGCGTCACTCCCAGGCGGGCAGCCATGGCATCATTCGCCATGTCGCCGGCGAAGAATCGCCCGGAGACGAGCACGAGTGCGGCACGCGGGTACGCGCGTCGCCAAGTATCAAGGGTTGCATGAGCCTGCTGCTGACACGACACGTCGACGAGAACGGCATCGATGTCCGCCGCGGCCTGGGTTGTGGAATCGGCATATATGCCCTGCACCCCGCCCTCCTCGAGCCACTCACGGATGAGATCGCGGTGAAGACTATCACGCTCCACGATCAGCACGCGCTTCACGGACGCACCTCATGAACCGCGTGCCCGTGCCGCACATCCTGGTGGTCGACGATGACAGTGCGATGCGGCAACTGGTCGCCGAGTACCTCGGCCACAACGACTTTCGCGTCACCGGGGCGGCAAGCGGGGATGAGCTCATGGAGACCCTGCGCGGCGGCGTGGTGGATCTGGTGCTGCTCGATCTGCGGCTGCCCGGTGAGGACGGCATGACGCTGTTGCGGCAACTGCGCACCGTATCGCAGATCCCCGTCATCATCCTCACCGGGCGCACCGAGGAGGCCGATCGGGTCATGGGCCTGGAACTTGGCGCCGACGACTACCTCACGAAGCCGTTCAGCCCGCGCGAACTTCTGGCGCGCATCCGCACGGTGCTGCGGCGCATGCAGGTCAGCCACGAGGCGCAGGGGACGCGTGTGTGTCGCGCTTACCGCATTCCCGGATGGGAGCTGAACCTGCGCACCCGGCGCCTGATCGCGAGCGATGGGCGCGAGGTGACCCTCAGCAACGGCGAATTCAATCTGCTCGCGGCCCTGCTCGCAACCGCCAATCGGGTCGTCAGCCGCGACCAGCTGATCGAGCTCAGCCGCCGCTACGACAATGAGGTCTACGATCGGGCGATCGACGTGCAGATCCTGCGACTGCGCCGCAAGATCGAGGGCAATCCAGCCGAACCGCAGATCATCCTTACCGAACGCGGCATGGGCTACCGCATCGCGGTAGCGGTCGAAGCTGTGTACTGAGGGAGCGCTTGCCATGTTGAGCCGTGTCGGTGCGCCCCTCGGGGAGCGCGCAATGCTGAATTCACACTTGGGTGGTGCAATGTCCCCGCTGCGTGTCGCAACGCGCTTACGGGGTACATTTCACCTGTAACACGCCCCCGCCCGGCCGTAATCGTTGCGGGCGCACGATCGGCTACCTTTTGGGGTCAAATGTGGATCGTCAGACTGGCGCTCAGGCGCCCGTATACTTTTCTGGTGCTTGCCATCCTGATCACGCTGCTGGGCGTGTTCTCGATCCTGCGCACGTCCACGGACATCTTCCCGAACATCAAGATTCCGGTCGTCGCGGTCATCTGGAGGTACACCGGCCTCGCCCCGGATGAGATGGCCACGCGCCTGGTGCTGTCGAGCGAGCGCACGGCGCAAACCACCGTCAACGATGTCGAGCACACCGAGTCCCAGTCACTCAGTGGCACCTCGATCGTCAAATACTTCTTTCAGCCCAACGTAAACGAGGAGCTCTCGTTCGCGCAGATCACGGGGGTTTCGCAGACGGGCTTGCGCCAAGCGCCCCCCGGGACCACGCCACCCTTCATCCTCGCCTATAACGCCTCCTCGGTCCCGATCCTGCAGCTGGCGCTCTCGAGCGACACGCTCTCGGAGGCGGCGCTGTTTGATCTCGGCAACAGCATCCTCAGGACCGGCCTCGCCACGGTACAGGGCGCCTCAATGCCCTACCCCTACGGCGGCTTGCAGCGCCAGGTCCAGGTCGACCTCAACCCGGACGCCCTGCGCGCTCAGGGTTTATCGGGCAACGACGTCACCAATGCCATTGGTCTGCAGAACTCAATCCTGCCGGCCGGCACCCAGAAGATCGGCGACCGCGAGTACTTCGTCGCCGTCAACGCCAACCCGCGCACGGTGGCCGAGCTGAACGACCTGCCGGTCACGGCCCGCAATGGTTCGGTCATTTACGTACGTGACGTGGCGCACGTGCGCGATGGCTATCCGCCCCAGACCAACATGGTGCGCCGCGACGGCCGCCGCGGCGTGCTCATGAGCGTGTTAAAGACCGGCAGTTCCTCAACGCTGGACATCATCAAGGAAATAAAGACCCGCATGCCGGGCATCCAGGCCCAGCTGCCGCAGGACTTCAAGATCGATCTGGTCGGCGATCAGTCGATCTTCGTACGCGGGGCCATCTCGGGGGTGGTACGCGAGGCCATCATCGCCGCCCTGCTCACGGCCCTCATGATTCTGCTGTTCCTCGGGAGCTGGCGCAGCACGCTGATCATCGCCATCTCGATCCCGTTGTCGATCCTGACTTCCATTATCTGTCTTGCCGCGCTGGGCGAGACGATCAATATCATGACGCTCGGCGGCCTGGCGCTCGCGGTCGGCATCCTGGTCGACGATGCGACAGTCACCATCGAGAACATCAACTACCACCTCGAACATGGCGAGGATGTCGAGGAGGCGATCCTCAACGGCGCTCACGAGATCGCGGTGCCGGCGTTCGTCTCGACGCTCGCGATCTGCATCGTGTTCATACCGATGTTCATGCTCGCCGGCATCGCACGCTTTCTGTTCGTGCCGCTGGCCGAGGCGGTGGTGTTCGCCATGCTGGCCTCGTACGTGCTGTCGCGCACCCTGGTACCGACGCTGGCCAAGTACTGGCTTTCCAAGCACGACCCGCACGCGCACGAGAAGGCCACTGGCCATCTGCAGCGCCTGCAGCATGGCTTCGAGCGTTGGTTTGCCGGCGTGCGCGACAGCTATCACACGCTGCTGGAGCGCGCCTTGCACGCGGGCCGTCGTTTCGCCTTCCCGTTTCTAGGTGCCATGGCGCTGACCGCGCTGCTGGCGTTCCCGATGGGTCCCTGGCTTCCCGGCCTGGGCCAGGACTTCTTCCCGAGCGTCGATGCGGGACAGATCAAGCTGCACCTGCGCGCCTTTACCGGGGCGCGCATCGATGAAACGGCCTCGCTGTGCGATCGCGTGGAGGCGACGATCCGCGAAGTGATCCCCGCGCGTGAACTGGTCACCATCGTCGACAACATCGGGGTCCCTTACAGCGGCATCAACACCGCCTACTCGAGCTCTGCACCCATCGGCGCCGGCGACGCCGATATTCTGGTCAACCTCACCGAAGATCACGAACCGACCATCAACTATGTGCGTAAGCTGCGGGCGCGGCTCAATGAACTGTATCCCTCGACGACTTTCGCCTTTCTGCCGGCCGACATCGTCAGTCAGATCCTGAACTTCGGTCTGCCGGCACCGCTCGACGTGCAGATCTCGGGATTCAACGTCAACGCGAACCGCGCCTATGCCAGTGACCTCCTGGCGCGCATGCACAAGATCCCGGGAATCGCGGACCTGCGCATCCAGCAAGCCTATGACTACCCGACGCTGAACGTCGATGTCGATCGCAGCAAGGCGGCACTGCTCGGACTGACGGAGACCGACGTCGCCTTGAACTTGCTGACCTCGCTCTCCGGCAGCGGCCAGACGCTGCTGTCGTATTGGATCGACCCGAAGACCGGCACACAGTACCCGGTAGTCGCGCAGACGCCGCAGTTTCGCCTCGCGAGCCTCACGGAGCTCACCACGACCCCCATCACCAGTGGCGGCGGCACGACGTCGCAGATGCTGGCAAACCTGGCGAATTTCCACCGCAGCATGACGCCGGCGGTGGTCAGCCACTACGACGCCACTCCGGTCATCGACATTTACGGTTCCGCCGACGGTGCCGACCTCGGTTATATCTCCGCGCAGATCAACAAACTGGTGGCCGAAACCAAGCACTCACTCGTGCGCGGCTCGAAAGTCACCGTGCGCGGGCAGATCAAGACCATGGGCGACTCCTTCGTCGGCCTGCTCGTGGGCCTCGCCGGCGCGATCATCCTGGTCTACCTGTTGATCGTGGTGAACTTCCAGTCCTGGCTGGACCCCTTCATCATCATTACCGCCCTGCCGGCGGCCCTCGGCGGCATCGTCTGGATGCTGTTCATTACGCACACTCCGGTGAGCGTGCCGGCGCTCACCGGGGCGATCATGTGCATGGGCGTGGCAACCGCGAACAGCGTGCTGGTCATCAGCTTCGCGCGCGAGCGCATGAATGCCGGTGACGACGCCCTGCACGCCGCCCTGCAGGCCGGTACGACCCGTTTCCGGCCCGTGCTGATGACGGCGCTGGCGATGATCATTGGCATGGTGCCGATGGCCTTGGGTCTCGGCGAGGGCGGCGAGCAGAATGCGCCCCTGGGACGCGCCGTGATCGGCGGGCTGCTGTTCGCCACTGTCGCGACGCTCTTCTTCGTGCCGACGGTCTTCTCTCTCATACACTCGCGGCGGAGTCCTGATGTCTGACCAGCCCTCGAATCCGCCGGCCGCGCCAGCGCAAAACCCGCGGACGCGTCGCTACGTCTGGGTGCTCGTCGCGATCGCCATGCTCGTGGCCGTATGGGGCATCGTGAGTCGCCTGAGTGCGCGCAACGCGCTCGAGAAGCAGGCCGCCTCCGCCGCGGTGGCCACGGTCATTACCGCCAAAGCGCACAGGGGTCCGGGTGCTGAAAACCTGGTGCTGCCGGGCAGTGTACAGGCCTTCTATGAGGCGCCGATCTATGCCCGCACCAGCGGCTATCTGAAGTTCTGGTACACCGACATCGGCACCCCGGTGAAGAAGGGCCAGCTGCTCGCCGAGATCGAGACCCCCGAGGTCGATCAGGAATTGCGCCAGGCGCAGGCGGATCTGGCGACCGCCGAGGCCAACTACCAGCTGGCACGCACGACCAATGAGCGCTGGAAGGGACTGCTGTCGACCGAATCGGTCTCACAGCAGGACGCCGATCAGCGCGCCGGCGATGCCGCGGCAAAATCGGCGGCACGTCAGTCGGCGGCTGCGAATGTGGCGCGCCTGCAGGAACTGGAATCCTTCAAGCGCGTGCTGGCACCGTTCGCCGGCATCGTCACCCAGCGCAACACCGACGTCGGCGCCCTCATCAACGCCGGCCAGAGTTCCGGCAACGCGCTGTTCCGGGTCGCCGACACGCACCGCTTGCGCATCTACGTCTCGGTACCACAGCCGTACGCCTCCGCCATCCATCAGGGAGTCGCCGCCGGACTGGTGTTCGCCGACCGCCCGGGCAAGCGCTACGAGGCCGTGGTGGCCAACTCTGCGCATGCGCTGGATGCCACCTCCCGCACCCTGCAGGTGGAACTTCAGATCGATAACGGCAGCGGGGAACTGCTGCCCGGCTCCTACGCGCAGGTGTACTTCTCGCTCGCCGGCGCCGAGGACACGCTACGCATTCCGGTCAACACCGTGCTGTTTCGCACCCAGGGACTGCAGGTCGCCATACTCGATGCGCAGCACCGCGTGCGCCTGCAGACCATCACCGAGGGGCGCGATTTCGGTACGGAAATCGAGGTGCTCTCCGGTGTCTCGCCCGAGGATGTGCTGGTGGCCAACCCGCCCGACTCCATCAGCGATGGTGCGCAGGTGCGCGTCGCGCCCCCGCAGCCCCCCGGAGGAGGCACACCCGCGAGCGGACACTCCTGATGCGCGCAACCCCCGCCGCCGCCGCCGTGCTCGCCGCCCTCGGCGGCTGCTCGCTGGCGCCCCACTACGACCGCCCGACGATGCCTGCCCCGGCGCCGGATGCCTACAAGGAAGCCGCCGGCGCGTGGAAGGTCGCGACGCCCGCGGACGCCGCGCCCCGCGGACCCTGGTGGAGTCGCTTCGAGGATTCGGACCTGAATGACCTTGAGGACCAGGTCAGCAGCGCCAACCAGAGCCTGCGCGCGGCGCTGGCCCGCCTGGAGGAGGCCCGTGCCGAGACACGCATCGCACGCGCCAGTTACTTCCCCACGGTCACGGCGGGCGCGACCGCGAACCGTGAGCGCATATCCAAGAACACCCCCGGCTACCAGCCCGGCACCTCGGCGACCAGTAACCTTTTCACTCTCGGTGGCAATTTCTCCTACGAGGCGGATGTCTTCGGCCGCGTGCGCAACACCGTAGCTAATGCGCGCTATAGCGAGCAGGCCACCGCCGGGGACGTCGCGAGCCTGGATCTCGAGCTGCACGCGGAGCTGGCCACCGACTATTTCACGCTGCGCGGCCTGGACGTCGAACAGCAACTGCTCGATCGCACCGTGGCCGATTACGCGCACGCCCTGCAGCTGACGCAGAATCTCTACAAGGGCGGGGCGTCGCCGATTTCGGACGTCCAGCAGGCCCAGGCGCAGCTGGAAACCGCACGCACCCAGGCCGAGGATACCCGCCTGCGCCGCGCCCAGACCGAACATGCCATCGCGGTGCTGGTGGGGCGCGAGCCGAGCTCGTTCAGCCTCGCCGCGCGCACCGCGCCCAGCCTGCCGCCGCTGCCGGGCGTCGACCCGGGCCTGCCGTCGCAGTTGCTCGAGCGCCGCCCGGATGTCGCGGCGGCGGAGCGGCGCGTGGCCGCCGCCAACGCCAACATTGGCGTCGCGCGCTCCGCCTTTTTCCCGGTCTTCAATCTGTTTGCTTCCGCTGGCTACCAGAGCACGATGAGCTCGAACTGGCTCACCGCGCCCAGCCAGTTCTGGTCGCTCGGTCCGCAGGCGGTGCTGACCCTCTTCAACGGCGGCCTGCACCGGGCGCAGACTGCGCAGGCGCACGCCGCCTACGATGAGCAGGTCGCCAACTATCGCGGCACGGTGCTGACCGCCTACCAGGACGTGGAGGACAACCTCGTCGCGCTGCGGCAGCTGCAGCTTGAGAGCGTCAGCGAGGCGGCCGCCGTCACGGCGAACCAGGGCGCGCTCGAGCAGGCGAACCTGCGTTACAAGGGCGGCATCGTGACTTATCTGGAGGTCGTCTCGACGGAGAACGCGTACCTGTCAGCGCAACTGTCCGCGGTCGACATCGAGATCCGCCGCGCCGGCGCGACGGTGCTGCTGATCCGGGCACTCGGCGGGGACTGGCAGCAGCCGACCGAGGCCGCCGCCGCGACGGCGGCGGTCCATCCCGAACCTGCCAGCTAGGGGCGCGCCGCCTTAGCGGCTGCGACCATCGCCCCACAGGCCGCGGTATACGATGCCGGCGAGCGCGGCACCCACCAGCGGCGCTACCCAGAAGAGCCACAACTGCGCGACCGCCCAGCCGCCGACGATGACCGCAGGCCCGGTGCTGCGCGCCGGGTTCACCGAGGTGTTGGTCACCGGGATACTGATGAGGTGGATGAGTGTCAGGCACAGGCCAATGGCGATCGGGGCAAAGCCCGGCGGGGCCCGCGCATCGGTGGCGCCAAGAATCACGATCAGGAACATGAAGGTCATCACGACTTCGGTAACCAGACATGCTCCGAGCGCGTAGCCGCCGGGCGAATGATCCGCGTAACCGTTGGCCGCGAGCCCGGAACTGAGCTCAAAGCCCGCCTTGCCGCTGGCGATGAAGTACAACACCGCCGCCGCGACGATGCCGCCCAGGACCTGGGCAATCACGTACGGGATCAGCTCCGATGCCTTGAAGCGACCGCCCATCACCAGTCCGAAGGAGACGGCGGGATTCAGATGACAGCCGGAGATCGGGCCGATGGCGAAGGCCATCGTGAGCACCGTCAGTCCGAAGGCGAGTGCGACGCCTAACAGTCCGATCCCCACATGCGGGAACGCCGCCGACAGCACCGCGCTGCCGCAGCCCCCCAACACGAGCCAGAACGTTCCAAGGAATTCCGCCGCAGCGCGCTTGGTAAGCGACATAGAGACTCCCCTTTCGTTTTCGTTCATGACGGGCCGCGAGCAGCTCGCTCACCGCAAGGGCCGAGCCCTACAATATCAGAAGCTTGGGCGATTCCCGATCGAGGACTCTTGCGCCGCGCCCGCCCTGGGGCGATGCGTCTGGGGCCCGCAAGCCAGCAAGCGCGCGCCATGGCGGCTCAAGCGCCGACTCGCTAGGATGCAAGCCGTGTGGAGCCCGGTGCCTTGGGTCGGAAGGCATATCGGGAATTACAAAACTAAGAAGTCGTACAAAAAATGAAAAGGAAACACTATGGAGTGGCTGATCAGTCTCATCACGGGCGCCGTTGGCGGCAATGTCGCCGGAGCGGTCTTTAGGAATCTCAGCCTCGGTCCCTTGGGCAATACCATTGCCGGTGTGGTCGGTGGTGGCGCCGGTGCGGAAATCCTCAATTTGGTGCTCGGCTCCGGTGCCGGTGGCGGCACGGTGGTCGGCAACGTCGCATCCTCCGGGGTCGGCAGCGTGGTCGTTATGCTGATCGTCGGGCTGATCAAGAGCGCGATGGTCAAGAAGGCCTGAAGTCGAAGCCTCGCGGGGGCGCCGCGCCCCCCGAGTCAGCCTCAGCCGCGCGGGGCGCGCATGTCCTGCTGCGCCTGCGCCTTAGCGCGAGTCGCTTCGGCGTTCGCGTCCACCGAGGGTTTGGGGGTATAAACACCTACACTTCAGCACTGCTATCTCCAGCGGCCTCTTCGCCATAGTCGCCCTCGCTGCAGCACGCAGCATGGCGGCCCGCTTCTCGATCCGCTTACCCACCGCGTGAAGCTGTTCCTCTCACTTCGGAGGCACCGCACTTTGCTCAGTGATCAAAACGCAACCACGCCGAGGATCACTACGCACGTGTGCGTGCGGCACGCTCAGCCGCGCATTGGCGACAGCGCCAACGGGTACCGCGCTCAAAGAAAAAGGGCAGGTGTTAGTCCCTGCCCTCGGGTCGAGCAGCCGTCATCGCTTCGCCGCCAGCTTTGCGGGCGCCTCGATCCCGTACGCCGCGGCTTGCTGAAGCGTATGCGTTTCGAGATAGACTTCCGTGAGCAGCGGCAAATTGACTGAACGGATCGCGTCTCCCAGCGCCTTCTCATAGCAACCTACTGGATCGCTGGAGGGCTTCAGGTCGACGCGGTTGCCATGCGTGCAGGCAACTTCCGCAGCATGCTTAAGGCGCGCATAGAACCCCTGCGCTCCGGCAGGCTGATGCAGATCGAACCCCTGTGTGCTCACCTGAATGGCGACAGTGACGTCGTGGCCCTGGGCCGCAACAGTGCCCGCGAAAAGCGTGCCAGCAATTGCGACGGCGGCCAGCGTCGAATGCGCACTCATGAAAGCTGCTTTGACGTACATATGAATCTCCTCGTGAATCCGCGAAAGATCACCCAATTCATAGATAACGAGTCCGCGGGCGACGAATCGGACACCTCTAACTCGATATGACCGCGGTCGGGAGCGGGCGGAGCGGATGCGCTGCAAGTTTTGGTTGTTAATTTCGAGTCGGGGGACTCATATACAACGAAGGGGGAATTTTTCATGCGTGGCGGTGGCCGTGGCTGACTCGAAGCCATCCTTGGTCGAGCGGCTGTTTACCGAGCATGGAGCGGGCCTACAGTCGTTCTTCCGGCGGCGCATCCGCAGCAACGCCGATGCAGCGGACCTGGCGCAGGAGGTATATGTACGGATGCTGCGCATTAGCGACCAGGAAGCGATCCGCAATCCTGTCCACTACCTCTACACGGTCGCCAACAATCTCGTGAAGGAGCATGCGGTGCTTGAGCGTCGGCAAGCCAGCGGCGTCGACATCGACGAGGCTCCGGCGCACGAGCAGCTCCAGGTGCTGCCCGCGTTCGACGGCGAACTCGATGCGAGGCAGCGGGTCGCGCGGCTCGACGTGGTGCTGAAGCAGCTGCGTCCGAAATGCCGCACCGCGGTGGTCCTGCGGTTCACGCATGAACTGTCCTACCGGGAGATCGCGATCCACCTCGGGGTGTCCCCACAAATGGCCAAGAAGTACGTGGCGCAGGGGCTGAGTCACTGTCAACGCCGCATGACGCGGCTGGGTTGAGTCCATGATTTCCAACGAAGAGCAGGTGCGCGCCGCGATCGCCGAACAGGCTGCCGACTGGCTGGTCGCGAATGACGAGGGGCTGGATGCGCGGCAAGCCGCCGCCCTCGCCGCGTGGCTGAAGGCCTCACCAGTCCACGTCGAGGAATTCCTCCGCGTTTCAGTGATCGCACGCGATCTGCGCGAAGCCCGCACCGATCCTGAGTATTCCCTCGAGACTGTTCTCGCACGAGCACAGGCCGATGACGACCCTCCGGTCCGCCTCGCTCTCTGGCCGCGCGTTACTGCCCCTGTCAGAAGCCTGTCCTCACGCGGCTGGCTGACGGCCACGGTGGCCATGGCTGCGGTCGTTGGGTTGAGCCTGGGCTTGCCCTCGTTGTGGAGAGTCCGCCCCGTCGCACCCCTACCGGTGCCCGTCGCCACGACGGCACTGCACTTTGCGACCGGTCACGGCGAGCAGCTTACTCGTCGCCTGGAGGATGATTCTGTGCTGCACCTGAATACGGACAGTGCGGTCACCATTCGCTTCAGCAAAACGGAACGGCTCGTGACGCTCACCGCGGGCCAGGCCAACTTTGAAGTAGCCCATGAGCCCAGTCGCGCATTTCGGGTGCTCACCGGCTCGGCTGAGGTCGTCGCGATCGGGACTCAATTCGATGTGCGCCTGGAGGACGGCTCGACCGTGGTAACCGTGATCGAAGGGCGGGTCGCCGTCGGACCGTCCCCGACGTTGGAAAAACGCGGTACGAGCGCCAACGACGCATCACGGTATGTCCAGGTGGGTGCCGATCAGCAAATCCGAGTGACCGCGGCAGAATGGCCGGCCACGCCCATATCCGTGGACGCGCAGCGCACCACCGCATGGCTGCATCGCGAGATTGTGTTTGACCACGAACCGCTGGAGCGCGTCGCGGCCGAATTCAATCGCTACGCCCCTAAGCCGATCGAGATCGCTACACCCGCGCTAGGGAATCTGCAAATCAGCGGGGCTTTTGCCACTGACGACACCGACGCGTTCATTGCCTTTCTGCGCACCCTCAAAGGAGTACAGGTCGAAGTGACCGCGACGCGGATTCGGGTGTCCCAGCAGTAGGCGTTGCTGCGGCGCACCTTACGACGCGCGGGCGCATTACGCTACGCTGCAGGTGAAGGCACGCCGAGATGCCTGAATGGGGGTGCATGGCGGGCTCGCATCACCGCACGGTGGACATCGCAACGGTAGTGTCCCGGGTGCTCCGCGCTGCCTCGATCTGCGCGCCCATGGCGCTCCTTGGGGCTCCGGCGAGCCTCACCCAGGCCGCTGAATCCAGGGCGCTCGACGCCGATATCCCCGCGCAGCCTCTCGCCCAAGCGCTGGCAGTATTCCGCCGCCAGACCGGCCTGCAGCTCATCTACGTCTCTAGTTTCATCAGCAACCAGAGATCCCAGGCGGTCGCTGCGGGACTGAACCCCGATGAGGCGCTCGGTCGCTTGCTCCAGGGCACCGGACTGCACTTCGAGCACCTCACCCCGCGCAGCATCCGAATCTTCGCCGCGACACCTCCAGCCAAGACCGGGACGAAGGCACCCACGGGCGAGGAACTGTTCGAGGTGATAATCACCGCCAACCGCCGCGAGGACAACCTCCAGGACGTCCCCATTACGGTGCAGACGATCAACGGTGAGCAACTGAAGCAACTCAGCGTGACCACCTTCGACGACCTGCTGCAGTACACGTCGAACGTGACCTACAGCGGCAACGGGCCGGGCACCGGCAATATCTTCATCCGCGGTCTGGGTGCAGTCGGTACCGGCAACCAGCAACAGTCGACCATAGCCCCTTTTCCGAACGTCGCACTCTATCTCGATGAGCAGTCGATGCAGTTCCCAGCGCGCAACAATGATGTCTACATGGTCGACCTGGAGCGCGTGGAAGTACTTGAGGGTCCCCAGGGCACGCTGTTCGGCGGCGGTGCGCAAGCCGGTGCCATTCGCTACATCACCAACAAGCCGAAGCTCGGTGTAACGAGCGGCGAGGCGAATGCGGCGTACGGCACTACCGCGGGCGGCGACCCGAATACCAATCTGAACGCGGTGCTTAACGTGCCGCTGATCGATAACGTGTTCGGGCTGCGCGGCGTGATCTTCAGCGACACGCGCGGCGGCTATATCGACAACGTGCCCGGCACTATCGGTTACCACCCCGGGACACCGCCTTACGACTTGGGCGGAAATCCGACCGCCAACAACGGTTCGGTGCAGGGTAATAACCTCAACAAGGTGACCTACACCGGCGCGCGCCTGTCGGCGCTTTGGCAGATCAATGACAACTGGGATGCCCTGCTGCAGCAGAACTACCAGAACATGGAAGCCGACGGCTACTTCTACGCCTATCCCATTGGCACGGAGGGCCAGCCTCTCGCAGGTTACCAGATCAACGCGTTCGCGCCGGCCTATACGAAGGATGACTACGAGAGCACGGCCTGGACCCTGAACGGCAAGATCGCAGATCTGCTGAGCATGGTGTACACCGGCAGCTACATGGTCCGCCATATCGATGGGCAGCAGGACTATTCCAACTACCTGCGAAATGCCTACGGCTCATACTACGCCTGCATCGGTCCGGGCGCCGGTTACTTCAACGACAAGAACTTTCCAAAACCTCCGCCGCGCGGTCTTCAGGGCACTAAGCTGACGTGCTACCCCCCCGTGGCCAACTGGCACGACACGGTCGAAAACCAACATCAGAGCCACGAACTGCGCATCAGTACCGACCCGCAGCAGCGTTTGCGGGGCATATTCGGCGCCTTCTGGGAGAAGTTCGTCATCTTCGACCAGATGGACTTCGATTACCTAGTTATTCCGCAGTGCGACCCGGCCCACCTAGCCGCGGCGGAAGCCGGAGGTCCGCCCTGTCTGTCCGCTGTGGGTCCCTTTCCCGGCGCCTTTGCCAACGATCCCGGCCTGCGCGAGAACACGAACACGGCGTTCGGCACCGATGCCCAGCGCGGCTACAAGCAGTTGGCCTTCTTCGGCTCGGTGGATTTCGACCTGATCCCGAGGGTGTTGACCGTGACCGCCGGCACCCGTCACTACGCCTACGACGAGTTCGAAGACGGTTCCAATTTCCTCACGGAATCCGTCAACCCGCTCATCCTCAATCACCCGAATGGTGCGTGCACCATGGCCGCTCCCGGGAATGACCTCCCGGGCTCTGCGGCGTGCGCTCACCCCTACAGTCTTTCCAAGCGCGAAACCGGCTTTGTGAGCCGCGCCAACCTGGCATGGCACATCACCCCGGACGTCATGGCGTATTACACGTTTTCGCAGGGATTTCGTCCGGGTGGCTTCAATCGTACGGATACGTCACCCGGTCAATATCCCGTCCCGCGTGCCCCTTACTGCGGTCAGAAATCCACCGACCCGAGGTGTGGGAAGGGCGGCGACCTCTACGAGAAGGATACTTCCCAGTACCTAACGCCGGTGAGTTGGAACTCTGACAACCTGATCAACAACGAGCTCGGCGTTAAGAGCGAATTTCTGGACCATCGAGTTGTGCTGAATGCGTCCGCCTTCCGCATGAGCTGGAACGATGTGCAGTGGGCGGTAGGCGACCTCGTGAATTTCGGCGGCCTTGGCTTTGTCGCCAACGGTCCGAGCTATACTGTCAAAGGCCTCGAGCTTCAGCTGGCTGCGCGCGTGACCGAGGGACTCACGCTACAGGGATCGAGTTCCTGGAACCGCTCGGAGCAGACGAACACCCCCTGCTTGAAATCAGCAGGAATCACGCCAGCCACTCCGAGCAACCCGACTCCGGCCGGTCAGTGCATTACGGTTATTCGGGGTGTGCCGTATACGAATCCCTGGGGCCCGCTCGGAAGCTCACTACCCTACTCACCACCGATGCAGTTCAACGTGCGAGCGCGCTACGAATGGAGTGCCGGTGCCTTCAGGCCGTTTGCGATGGTCAGTGCGAGCCATATCGCCTCGATGCGCAACACGCCCGAGTACTACCCGGATGGCAACGCTCCGGCTCAGAATCCTCCTACGAGCACCGTGCTCAAGTACACGATACCTGGATACACATCCTATGATGCTGCCCTCGGCGTCAGTAGGGACAATTGGACGGTGCAGATTCAGGGAACCAATATCACAAATGTGTACGGGCCGACCAACATCTCGTCCGCTCCGTTCATCAAGGCGGAAATTCCGCTGCGTCCGCGCGTAGTCATGGGGCAGTTTGCGTATACGTTCTGAAGGGTGTCGAAGAAATGCGTAATTTGCCTCCGCCCTACGGCATGAGCCTGCTGAGTTCGGCGAACGTGAGCGCACCGGCTAGCGATAGCAGACCGGCCGTATCCCCGCCGCTACCGCCCCGGGCGCCGCACCAACATCTTGCATCACGGAGCGGGAGCGGGTGGGGACACCCGTCCCGACAAATGTGCTCACGCCAATGCCAACGACGTGGGGCGACCTCAGGCCGCGACGGAGGCTTGAATCGTGCGGCCTGCGTGCCGCAGTGGCCAGCTTCCGAATTTGGCGACGCACTCGCCCGCGCGCCAGAGATCCTGAATGACTGGTCTTAGAAAAAAAATCCGAAGACATGGCACTTCACCGCGCGGGAACCGCTCAACGTCCTTGTCAGACGGTTCCGCACGCGGGAAGTTGGTCTTTTTTAATGTGCCCCACGGCGCACGGCAAGGTGTCTGCGATCGGCGTCGTGAAGCGTCAGCGATATCCGACCCGTGCTGTCAGACGAAGAGCTCAGGCGCCTACGCGAACGAAATCGATGAATCCGCGCTGCATGTCGGTGTGCTTCAGCTGCACACGCACCGGGTCCCCGACATCCAGCCCGTCGAACCCCTGCACCACCCGCCCCTCCGCGAGCGGGTGGTCGATGCGCACCCAGGTCCCGCTGGCAGAGGCGCCGGTCACGATGGCATCGAACTGCTGGCCGATCCGTGACTGCAGCAGCATGGCCGCAGCGCTCTTGCGCACCTGGCGTTCCACTTTTGCCGCGTTGCCTTCCTGCAGGGTGCAATGCGCGCCGAGTGCCCGCAGCGCCTCATCGTCATAGGGCACCGGCGCCTGCGCCAGGGCAGCCTTCACCAGGCGCTGGGTGATCATGTCCGGGAAGCGCCGGTTCGGCGCGGTGGCGTGCGTGTAGTCATCGACGGCGAGCCCAAAGTGCCCCTCCGCCGGCTCGCCGGGACGCTTGAGCACATATTCACCCGCGCCCAGTAGCTTCACCACGCTCAGCGACAGATCGGGAAAGGTCGCTGGTGCCGCCGCCTGGCGCCGCTGCAGAAACTCGCTGAGCGCCTTCGCGTCAGCCTGCGGCGGCAGGCGCTCCCCGAGCTCGCGCGCGAGTTCGACGATGCGCGGCCAGCGCTCGGGCTGGCGCAGCACCCGCCGTAGCGAGGGAAAGCGGCGCGATTCCAGGAACTGGGCCACCACGCCATTGGCGGCGATCATGAAGTACTCGATGAGTTCCTTGGCACGGTTGTCCTCGTCCGGCCGCAGATCCTCGAGCACCCCGCCGTTACAGATCGCCCGCGCCTCGAGGGTCGTGAGCCCCAGTGCACCCTGGCGTGTGCGTACGCTCTTCAGTTTCTGCGCGACCTGGTCCTGGAGGTGCAACTGCGCGTCCATCCCCGCCACGGCACTCAACGCCGCAGGCGCAGCAGCCGCTCCGTTCAGCCACGCCGCCACGCCGTTGTACGCAAGCTTGGCGCGATTGATCACCAGCGCGCGGTAGATCTCGGAGGCCGCAACGGCACCGGCGGCACTGATGGTCATGTCAATCACGATGCTCAGGCGCCCCTGGTCCTGGGCCAGTGAGGTCAGGTCTGTGGACAGCCGCTCCGGCAGCATCGGAAAGATCTGGGCTGCGGTGTATACCGAGGTCGTGTTGGTGCGGGCGTGTTCATCGACGGCGGAGCCGGCCGCGACGAGTGCGTCAACGTCGGCGATCGCGATCAGGACGCGCACCGCGCCCTCCGCCGCCGACTGCGTTACCGAGAGTTGGTCCAGATCGCGCGAATCGTCATTGTCGATCGAGCACCACGGCAGCGCACGCAGATCGCGGATCTGCGCTCCGCTGGCGGTGGCGGGGGCCGTGATTGTGCTTAGCTGCGCATCGACAGCGGCGGAAAAATCCGGCTGCAGGCCTCGATCGAGCATGGCGCGGTGCGCGATCGCCTTCAAGGCGTTTTGGGGAGTGCCGGAATCCGGGCGCGAGGGGGTTTGATTCATGCTGCGGATGATAACCGCGTCGCCGGTTCCGGGTGCACATCCGCTACAACAGAAAAGTCGCGGGGCGGTACGGAACAATTCCGCACCGCCCCACCTTCTCGGTAACGCAGCTTCCGTGCGTGCGCCCGATTTGCGAGTCGCCCTATTCGCTCGGCGGCATGCCCGTGAAGTAGGCGAGCACATAAGCGCGCAGCGAGCCATCGGGCTGCGGTATGCCGTACACCTTCACGGGAACCCCCGCGATCAGATTCGTCGTGACTGCGGCAAGTCCGCTCGCGCTCGTCACGTCGATCGGACTGATCGTGACCACGCCGCCGGTGCGGTCGATCTGATACACCAGCGTCGCTGACTGGCTGGTGCTGCTCACGTCGACCGTCACCGGCAGCGCACCGCCGAGCACCCCCATGGCGAAGGTGCTGCCGGAGAAGCCGGTCGTCACGGTGCCAAGTGGCACGGGGGTCGGCATGAGGATCGCATTGCGCAGCGACCAGCCGCTCGGGTTCGCAGCATCGGCCCAGGTGGCTGCACTCACGCCCCAGGCCGTGAGCGCGCCGACGCCGCCACCGAAGTTGACGCCACCGTTGGTCGCCGCGACGAACGCTGCCACGGCGCCCGGGCCGCTGGTGACGAGCGTGGGATAGGTGAAGTCCCACCACTTGAAGCCCATGAGGGGATTGTCATTGGCGTCGAGGCCGTTGGCGGTGCTGGAGGAGATGTAGCTGAGGCTGATGGCATAGTCATCGGTAAGGCGGGCGAAATTTCGCGTGTAGACGAATCCCGTGGAGTTCGCGTTGGAGATGCGCCCCGCGTAGGTCGCGTTCTCGATTTCGATCGTCTGCGCGACCATAGGGGTCGCGAGCGGATCTACGACACTCACGTGCACCTTGAAACCGCGCACCAGATCCTGATTCGCCAGAAATGCGGTGCCGGTGGCGATCGGCGTCGCATCGGCCTGTGCGTTCGCGGGGGTACGGAAGAAGAATTCCGTGTTCGCGTTCACGCTCACGGGAGTCGAGCGTCCGGATTCGTTCGTGACGTAGATGACGTCGTTGGCCGCATCCACGTGGGCCACGTGTCCTTCGGGGCTCAGCCATACCTTGCTGAAGTCGCTGCTGGCCCATACCCGCACGGCCACGAGGGTGCCGTTCTGCTGGTAGCGGGCCGCGATGCGCACGTATTTCCCGCTCAGAGTGCTCGCCTCGGCGGCGAAGTCGTGTACCACCGCGCGCGTCTGCGCGTCGACGTCGTAAAAGAGCGTGCCATTGGTGCCGTCCGCCTGAACCTGCAGCATCAATGCGCTGACCAGCGCCGTTTCCGGACTGGTCACCGGCAGGACGGGGAAGTCCTTGCTGATCATCAGGGAGCTGCCATCAGCCGTCACGTTCGTCACGGTTCCATAGGTGTGCCGCAGAATGAGGGCGGCGAGGTCGCGCACCGGGCGGTGGCGCACGGGACCGTGGAAGTTCACCGCCCACAGCGTGCTGCCCATTGCCGCTGGCGGCGTGTGACCCACGATGAAGGCGGGATTGGCCAGATCGAATTCAAGATTGAGCGCGCTGAGTGCGCTGCTGCCGACCACCAGCGGTGCCGCGAACGCGACATCTACCGTCACGGTGCGGCTGCCACTGCTGCCCTGAGCACCCTGAATCTGGATCTGGCTGGAGGCGATGTTGCTACCCCCGACGACCGGAAAGCCGTTCTCCGGGTTTTCCGCCGCGGTCAGCAACACGTCGCCCGGGTTGGCCGCCACCGTGAGCACCGCGCCGCTGTAGGTTCCGGCCGGCACGCTGGCGTTGCCGATGATCTCCGCCAGATCGTCCAGCTGTTCAAGGTTCACGAACGGCGCAGGATTCGGCGCGGTCCAAACCGGCACGTTACTGCCGCCGCCCTGCGGCACGAGCGCGATTTCCAGTACCTTCACGCCAATGAGCGACCAGTCCTCCGAGGAGGCGTCGCTGAGTGTGAGCGGCATGGTCGCCGAGCTGCTGCTCATGGATGAGCCCATGGAGTCGGCACTGCCACCGCCGCCGCACGCACTCAAAACACCCGCCAGCAGCGCCGCCGAGAGCGCCTTGTGCAACATATTGCGATGCATGTTCAAATCCCTCTGTTAGAACTGTCGCGGGCCGCACGAGTCGGCTCGTGCTGCCATAGCGAGTGAGCGAGGGATTGGTTGACGCCGAGGACCAAACTGCGCGGTGGCTGTCGTAGGCCGGCGACAGCGGCCGTTGCGCCTCAGCTTCTTTGCAGGAGCGCGGTCACGTAGTTCTTGGCGCGCGCGCAGGCCGCGGGGAGCGGCACCCCCTGCGCGAGGTAGGCGGCGATGGCTGAGGCGAGCGCGCAGCCGCTGCCGCGCAGGTTCGCCCCGACGCGCGCGGCGCTGAGACGCTCCGGTGATGCGCCGTGAGCGAGCAGCAGATCGACGCTGTGTCGTCCGTTTGCATGGCCGCCCTTGAGCAAAACGGCACGCGCCCCACGCCGTAGCAGTTCCTGCGCCTGCTCGAGCGCCGTCACTTCATCGCGCGCCTGCGGGAGCCCGAGCAGCAGGGCCGCTTCCGGTAAGTTTGGGGTCACCACCGCGGCGAGCGGCAGCAGTTCGGCGACGAGTCGCGCGCGGCCCTCCAGATCCAGGAGCGCACCGCCGGAGCTCGACGCGAGCACCGGGTCCAGTACCAGCGGCACGTGCGCATGAGCCACGAGACACTCGGCCACCGCGCGCACGGTGGCGCCGGTGGCGAGCATGCCGACCTTAACCGCCTGCACCGCGGCGGTGGCGAAGGCGGCTGCGATCTGTGCGCGCACTACCGACTCGGGTATGGGGTGCGTGGCGAGCAGCGCCGTATCGGTCTGCGCGGTGACCGCGGTCACGGCGCACAGCGCCCGCACCTTCAGCTCAGTGAGGGTGCGCACGTCGCGCACCACGCCCGCTCCGCCGCTTGAGTCAGACCCGCCGATGACGAGGACCGCGCTCACTCCCCGAGCGCCAGCAGCGCCAGGTTGCCGTAGCCGTGCCCCTGCAGCGCACGCGCCGCACGCCAGGCGCGCACCCCGCTGCGGCAGCACAGCACCACGCGCGCTTCGCCCGGCAACCGCGGCGGTGCGCGTTCCAGAGTCTCGACATCCAGGCGCAACGCGCCGCTCACTGGCGATGCCGGCGCCTCGCTCAGGCTGCGCAGATCGATGACCACATCGTGCGCGGTGAGGTCCGACACGGCGATGAAAGTCAGCAACCCCTGCGCCGGCTCGCTGGCGCCGGAGAATCCGAAGCCGCCGAAATGCAGCGCTTGAAAATCGATCGATATCAGCCGCCCGCGCGGGCTCGGCGTCAGTCCGAGCAAGAGCGCGAGGGTCAGGTGCGCCTGCAGCGTGCCCATCACTCCGACTGCCGTGCCGAGCACACCATTTTGGGCACAGTTGCCGGCCACCGGCGGCATGTCGGGAAACACGGCGCGGTAGCTGGGCGCGCCGCCGCAGAAGACCCCCACGTAGCCGGCCAGTCCCAGCACCTGTGCGCTCACGAGCGGCTTGCCTGCCTCACGACAGGCGTCGCTCAGCATGTAGGTGAGCGCCAAGCTGTCGGCGGCGTCGATGGCGACATCGGCGCCAGCCACGCTGGCAGCGACGTTGGCCGGCGTGAGCCGCTCGCAGTGGGCCGTAACGCTTATGAGCGGATTCAGCGCCAGCAGCGCGGCGCGCGCCGCCTGTGCCTTGGGGGCGCCCAGGTCGTCCATGCGATACAACGGCTGGCGGTGCAGGTTGGACACCTCGACGCGATCGTGATCGAAAATGTCGAGGTGGCCGACGCCGGCCGCGGCCAGGTACGGCATGAGCGCGCAGCCCAGGCCGCCCGCGCCGGCGACCAGTACGTGCGCCTGCGCGAGCCGCGCCTGGCCCGCAGCCCCGATCTGCGGAAGAACCGTCTGGCGCGCGTAGCGATCGCTCATCGACGGGTCCTTTCAGGCAGCCGCGGCGTCGAGCCACTGCCGGGCGCGCGTCGGCGGATCCTGCGCGCCGAGAATGTCGCTGACGACGGCGGCGACGTCGGCACCGGCCGCAAACACCTCCGGCAGCCGCGCGAGCGTCACGCCGCCGATGGCCACGAGCGGCAGCGCGCCGACGCGGTGGCGCCACTGCCCGAGGCGCGCCAGGCCCTGCGGAGCCCAGGGCATGACTTTGAGCGTCGTGTGATAGATGGGCCCGAGTGCCACGTAGTCCGGCGCCAGGGCGAGCGCCCGCTCGAGCTCGTGCTCATCGTGGGTGCTGATACCGAGCCGCACGCCGGCGCGACGCAACGCTCCGAGGTCAGCGCCCTCAAGGTCCCCCTGGCCCAGGTGCACGAAATCACAGCCGGCCGCCAGCGCCAGCTGCCAGTGATCGTTGACGATCAGCTGGATGCCGAAGGATGCGCACAGCCCCTGCGCGCGGCGGATCTGCGCGGCCAGCGTGACTTGCGGCTGTCCCTTGAGGCGCAGTTGCACCAGCCGCACGCCGACCGGCCCGAGCTGCGCGATCCACTCGGCGTTGTCGACGATCGGATAGACGCGCGGCAGGATCATCCGCGGAAGGCCGTGCCGATCACCGGAGTAGAGGGCGTCGCGAAGTCGCGTGCCTCGATCGGGCCTGCGGCGCGGGCGGCCTGCCCCGCCTGCACCGCCTGTGCGAAGGCGGCCGCCATCTGCACCGGATCGCGTGCCTGTGCGACGGCGGTGTTGACCAGCACGGCGTCGTAGCCCAGCTCGAGGGCCTGCGCGGCGTGCGAAGGCACGCCGATGCCGGCGTCCACGATCAGGGGCACCTGCGCGAAGTGAGCGCGCAGGGCACGCAGTCCCAGCAGGTTGTTCAGTCCGCGGCCGGAGCCGATCGGCGCCCCCCAGGGCATGAGCACCTGGCAGCCCGCCTGCAGCAGTCGCTCGGCCACTACCAGGTCCTCGGTGGTGTAGGGAAACACCTGGAAGCCTTCCGCGCACAGGACCCGCGCGGCCTCGGTGAGGCCGAAGACGTCCGGCTGCAGGGTATCGTCTTCGCCGATGACTTCGAGCTTGATCCAGCGGGTACCGAACACCTCGCGCGCCATGTGGGCGGTCGTGACCGCCTCCTTGACGGAGTGGCAGCCGGCGGTGTTCGGCAGCACATGCACGCCGAGCTCGCGGATCAGCGACCAGAAACCCTGTCCGGCGCGCTCCCCGGCCGACTCGCGCCGCAGTGCGACCGTCACCACCTCGCAGCCCGCGGCGCGCACTGCCGCCGTGAGCACCGCGGGCGAGGGATAGCGCGCGGTGCCCAAGAGCAGGCGTGAGGTCAGCGAGGTGCCATAGAGCTCGAGCATTCAGCCCCCCTGCATCGGCGCCAGCACTTCGAGGCGATCACCCTCGGTGAGCGCGGTGTGCGCGCGCGCCTGCGCCGCCACGAAATCGCCATTCAGCGCGGTGGTCACGATGCTCGCCCCGTAGCCGAGATCCTCGAGCGCACGCGCCAGCTGCGTGGCCGTGATCTCACGCCAGGCGCCGTTCACCTGGATCTTCATGCATCACCTCGGGAAAGTGGCAGCCCTCCAGCAGCACCTGCGCGGCGCGGCGCGCCAGCGCCGGGGCCAGCAGAAAGCCGTGGCGGTACAGGCCGTTCACGTGCAGCGTGCTCCCGTGCCACTGCAAGCGCGGCAGATTGTCGGGAAAGGCCGGCCGCACGCCGGTGCCGATCTCGAGAATCTCCGCCTCGCCAAAGGCGGGATGCAGCGCATACGCGGCCGACAGCAGCTCGAGCATGGATCGGGCGCTGATGCGCCTCGGCGCATCGCTCTCGATCATGCTGGCGCCGACCATGTACACGTGCGCGCCGCGCGGCACGAGGTAGACCGGGATGCGCGGGTGCAGGAGCCGCACGGGGCGCGTGAACGACACTTCGGGCAGGCGCAGCAGCAGCATGTCGCCCTTCACGCCCCGCAGCTGCGGCAACTGAGTGCGCGCGCTGAGCCCCGAACAGTCGAGCACCGCGCGCCCCGACCCCTTGCCCGTCGCTGCATCGGTGGAGTAGCGGATCGGTACCTCGCGGGCGCGCAGCTGCGCGGTGAGTGCGCCGAGGGCGGCGCGTGGCTCGAGGTGCGCCTCCTGCGCAAAGTAGAGCGCCGCGCCGAAGCGATCGGCCAGGTCCGGCTCCAGGGCAGCAATGGCCGGTGCGGCCAGCTCCTCGAAGCACACCGTGCGGCGCGCGAATTGCTGCAGCTCAGCGCGGTCGCGCGCGTGCGCCACGATCAGGGTGCCGTTGCAGACGGTGGCGGGAAAGCGCGCCCGCCACCACGGCAGGCCCTCGGCTCCGAGCGTGCCGATCAGCGCCCCGGAATTCTCCTGCTCGCACCAGGGCGCGAGCATCCCGCCGGCGAACCAGGAGCAGTTGCGCGGCGGGGCCGGCTCGCGCTCGAGCACCTCGACCGCCGCGCCCCGCTCGGCGAGCTCGAGCGCGCAGGCAAGTCCTGCGACGCCTGCGCCGATCACCGTGACGCGCACGCGGCTAGCCCTCCTTCGCCACCGCGGCCGGCACATACAGCTCGCTCCCCGTGGCGCGAAACTTGACGGCCATCTCGTGCATGCCGGCGGCCCGCGCCTCGGCGCGCACTTCGTGCGAGATGCGCATCGAGCAGAACTTCGGTCCACACATGGAGCAGAAGTGCGCCACCTTGTGGCCTTCCTTCGGCAAGGTGGCGTCGTGAAAGGCGCAGGCGGTGTCCGGATCGAGCGAAAGATTGAACTGGTCCTGCCAGCGGAAATCGAAACGCGCGCGCGACAGCGCATCGTCACGCTCCTGTGCCCCGGGGTGCCCCTTGGCGAGGTCGGCCGCGTGCGCGGCGATCTTGTAGGTGATGACGCCGGTTTTGACGTCATTGCGGTCCGGCAGGCCCAGGTGCTCCTTGGGCGTCACGTAGCACAGCATGGCGGTGCCGTACCAGCCGATCATAGCCGCGCCGATCGCGGAGGTGATGTGGTCGTAACCCGGCGCGATGTCGGTGGTGAGGGGTCCGAGGGTGTAGAACGGCGCCTCGCCGCAGGTGGCGAGCTGCTTGTCCATGTTGGCCTTGATCTTGTGCATCGGCACGTGACCGGGACCCTCGATCATCACCTGGCAGTCGCGCGCCCAGGCAATACGCGTGAGCTCCCCGAGGGTCTCAAGTTCCGCAAATTGTGCGGCGTCGTTGGCGTCGGCGATCGAGCCCGGGCGCAGTCCGTCGCCGAGCGAGAAACTGACGTCGTAGGCGCGCGCGATCTCGCAGATCTCGGCGAAGTTCTCGTAGAGGAAGCTCTCGCGGTGATGCGCCAGGCACCACTTGGCCATGATCGAACCGCCGCGCGAGACGATGCCCGTGACGCGGTTGATCGTGAGCGGGATGTAGGCCAGGCGCACGCCCGCGTGGATGGTGAAGTAGTCGACCCCCTGCTCGGCCTGCTCGATGAGGGTGTCGCGGAAGACCTCCCAGCTGAGGTCCTCGGCCACGCCGCCGACCTTTTCCAGCGCCTGATAGATCGGCACGGTGCCAATCGGCACCGGGGAGTTGCGCAGGATCCACTCGCGAATGGTGTGGATGTTGCGGCCGGTGGAGAGGTCCATGACGGTGTCGGCGCCCCAGCGGATGGCCCACACCATCTTGTCCACTTCCTCGGCCGTCGAGGAAGTCACGGCGGAGTTGCCGATGTTGGCATTGATCTTCACGAGGAAGTTGCGGCCGATGATCATCGGCTCGGATTCGGGGTGATTGATGTTCGCCGGGATGATGGCCCGGCCGGCAGCCACTTCGGCGCGCACGAACTCCGGGGTGACGAACGGCGGGATCGCCGCGCCGAAAGACTCCCCGTCGGCGGCGCGCGCGGCCTGCGCCTCGCGGCCGAGATTCTCGCGCACCGCGATGTACTCCATCTCCGGGGTGATGAGGCCGGCGCGCGCGTACGCGAGCTGCGTCACCGCGGCCCCGCCGCGCGCGCGCAACGGCGTGCGGCGCTGCGGGAATTGTGGCGCCGCCTTACCGCCGGCACTCAGGCCGTTGTCGAGCGGCTGCACCTGGCGCCCCGCATAGGCGCGAACATCGCCGCGGGCGCTGATCCACGGGGCGCGCATCTGCGCCAGACCCGCCTCGATATCGATCTTCACCTCCGGATCCGTATAGGGTCCGGAGGAGTCATAGACCGCCAGCGACGGCTCGCCGGCTGAGGGTTGCAGCGTGATCTCCCGCATCGGCACTCGCAATCCCGCATGCAGCCGGCCGCTGCGATACACCTTGCGGGAAGCGGGGAAAGACTCGGACACCACGTGCAGCAGTTGTGCGTTCATCGTCAGGCTCCTCAACGTCCGGTCGAAGGCCAGCCAATGTCGCCGCAGGTGATCGGGAGCGCTTCGGCCGCAGAGGGCTCAGGTACCGCCTCGGCAACGAAAATCCCGTGACACTTTCCTACGCCAGCATTAACTGGATCAGGTTCGAAGGGTCGCCATGCCGCGCCGGTTTCAAGCGCCCGCTGGCCTCTCAGCCCCCTGCCGGGGCTCCCCTAGGCGGGATGCAAAGTAGTACGACCCCGGGCGTGGGTCAATGGCGGGCGTGACCGGTGCCATGTCCGCGTGTGAGACTTCCCGCCCATGGCTTCCTGGCAGATGTGGGCTCTGCTGTCTGCGGTGTTCGCCGCCCTCACCGCCATCTTCGCCAAGGTAGGCGTCGAGCAGGTCAGTCCGGACGTGGCGACGCTGCTGCGCACGGTGGTCATTCTCGTGGCCATGACGCTGCTCGTCCTCGGCACGCGGCAATTTCCCGCGCTGTTTACCGCCTCGCCGCGCAGCTATGCGTTTCTGTTGCTTTCGGGGCTCGCGACCGGGGCGTCATGGTGGTGCTACTTTCGCGCGCTGCAGGCCGGGGACGCGGCGCGCGTCGCGCCGCTCGATAAATTGAGCGTCGTGCTAGTGGCGATTTTCGGCGTGGGTGTTCTTGGAGAACGGCTCGCGCCGCTCAACTGGCTGGGCGTCGTGCTCGTGGCACTCGGCGCCTGGTGCGTGACGCTGAAGCCCTAACCCAGGCACCAGCTGGCGCGCGCAACCGATCCGGCTACGCGCGCCACCAGGATAGAGCAGAAGATTCCCGCGCGGCGGGTCTCCCCATCAGCTCGGACGATTGCTGCCGCCGTGACTGGCCTGTCCGCCCTTGCGGCCGGCTTCAGCCGCGAGCTCCGGGTGCTGTGAGAAGCTGCGCTTCTCGTCCGGAACGCTCTGGCCGCCCTTACGACCGGCCACCGCGGCCAGCGTGCGATCCTGCGAAAAACTGCGCTTCGCGCCGGGGACGCTCTGGCCGCCCTTGCGACCCGCCTCGGCCGCCAGCCGGCGATTTTGCGAGAAGCTGCGCTTCTCATCCGGGACTGCCTTACCGCCCATGCTCGCAATCTGACGCTGCCGCTCCGCATTCATCGAGGCAAAGCCGCGGTGGGAAGTGCGCCCTTCATCTCCGGTTCCTTGTGCCATCACTCATGCTCCTTAAATCTCGCCTTAAGACCCGAAACGTTGCGGGCCCTCGCGGCGTGCTGCGTGGCTGATCGTTCCAACGCGAAAGAGCATACGCCCGCTCCGTGACGCTTCAAATAAGCGGAATCTGACACTGGAGGGTGAAAAAGCGAACTTTTTGGCCGCCAGACCCGGAAGGAAGTTAGATTTCAGTTGGTTTTCTTAGGGTGTCAGCTGATCGATCACCAGGTTGAGGAGCCCGTCCTCCCCCACCCGGTAGTTGACTTCCCCGTAAGGATCGCCGCTGGCGGCCACCGGGGTCCCGGAACGGGCAATGCGCGCAACCACTTGCACCGCCTGACCGGCCGCGAAAGTGCGGCCGGGGATCATGGAGTCCGCTGGCGTCAAAGTAACAGACTGTGGAAACTGACTCTCCAGACGCTTCGCCGCCAGCGGCGGCCCCCCCTCCCCGACGCGATGCACAAATACGAACAGCGGCGCGTGTAAGTTACTGGTACCAGTAAGTTTTGGGGACAGGGTGATGTTGACGCGCACGCTGGCCGAGGCCGCAGCCGCCGCGGGCTTCGCGGCGGCGGGGGCCCCCGTCGGCGTGCCGGCCGCTGCAGCCTGTTGTTCATCGATCATGCGGATCTGTTGCTCGATGAGGGGCCGCACGTTCTCGGGGGGATTTAGTGCCAGCAACTTGGCAAAGCGTTCTCGCGCCAGCGGCAGGTCACCGCGGCGCGCCGCAACGGTGGCCCCAAAGAACAGCGCCTTGCCCGAGTCGGGGGCCAGCGCCAGCGCCCGCTCGATCAGGCGGCCGGCACGGCCGGACAGTTCGGCCGGATCCTGCAGCGCAAGCGCCTCGGCCTCCCCGAGCAGCGCCTCGACGCTCTTGCCCTCGCTCAGACGGTCGGCGCGCTCGAAAGCCCGCAGCGCCAGGGGAAATTCCTGCAGGACAACGTAGGAGCGTCCGAGCATCAGCCAGCCATCGAGATTCTTCGGATCGGCCTCGAGCTGGCGCGCCAGCCGGGCCACCATCGCCTGCGGAGAGTCAGCCGCCGGCGCGGGGTGCCAGCTCCAGTTACTCCAGGTGACGTATAGGGCCGCGGCGCCGAGCGCCAGAATGGCGGCCGCGGCCAGCGCCACGCCCGGAGCGGGCGCGGGGCCGGACTTTCCGCGGCGCAGCAAAGGCACGACCACGGCCAGAACGCAGCCTGCGGTGAGCGCCGCTGCGAGTACGACAAAGACAACCATCAGATTCGCGGGTCCTCTTCGACGGGATCTTGATCCGCGGCCAGGAGCTGCGTGCGATTGCGCAGGATGCGCCAGCACACCGTCGCGCCCAGCAGCAGCAGCGCACCCGGTGCGCCCCATAGCCACGCATTGCGCCACGTGTAGCGCGGCCGGAACAGGATGAAATCCCCGTAACGCGCGGCCATCCAGCCGCGGATCTCGTCGTCGGACTTGCCGGCGAGCAGCTGCTCGCGCACCTGATTGCGCAGGTCCGCGGCCAGGTCCACCGGCGAGTCGGCGATCGATTCGTTCTGACACTGCATGCAACGCAGCTCGTGGGTGAGCCTCAGATAGCGCGCCTGCAGCGCCGGATCGGGCAGCACGTTGGTATCCAGCGCACCGGCCCCCAGGGCAAAGAGTGTGAGTCCGAGCGCCAGGCCGCCTCGCAGCAGCGAGCGCATCAGGACTTGCCGCCCTGCACGCGCGGCAGGATTTCGTGCGTCCAGACTTGCTCGGTCAGTGCGCCGACGTGCTTGTAGACGACGATACCCGTGGGATTGATGAGAAAGGTCTCCGGCGCCCCGTAGACCCCCCAGTCGATGGCCGCGCGTCCGGAGCGATCAACCGCGACGGTCTCGTAGGGATTGCCCAGCTGCGTGAGCCACGCCTGCGCCTGCGCGTCATCGTCCTTCCAGTCCAGGCCAATGAGCGGTACGGCGTGCGACTGCTTCACCCGCAGCAGCATCTGATGCTCCGCGCGACACTCACCGCACCAGGTGCCCCACACGTTGAGCAGATACCAATGACCCTGCAAATCCTGCGAGCGCACGGTCCGTGCCGGTTCCAGCAGCGCCGGCAGTGCGAACTGCGGCGCGGGCTTACCCAGCAGGGGCGAAACGATGATGCCCTTGTCGGGGGAATGGCGAATGCCGATGGCGAGCACCAGCGCCAGCAGGGCAAAGACCACCAGCGGCACCAGGGGGACGAGAAAGCGCTTCATCTTCAGGCCTTCTCGGGCAGCGCGGCGCCGGCGCTCACCGCCGCGGCCTTGGCGCTTTGATAGCGGCGGTCGGAAGAAGCCACGAAGCCGCCGATCGCCATGATGAGTGCGGCCAGCCACACGAGCGACACGAGCGGGCGGATCTGGATGCGTACGCTCCAGCGCCCGGCTCCCAGATCATCGCCCAGCGCCAAGAGCACATTGTTGCCGTGGTTCAGGGTAATGGCCGTTTCCGAGGTGACCTGGTGCTGCACCCAGAACTGTCGCTTCTGCGGCGTCATTACCGCTACCGGAGTGCCGTGGCGGGTGACCACGAATGTGCCGCCGATGCCGTCGTAGTTCGGCCCTTCCACCGTCTTTACGCCCTGGAAGCGCAGCTCGTAGCCGCCGACCTTTGCCACCTGCCCGGGTGAGAGCGCCACGTCGCGCTCGACCGTAAAGGACTGCACCGTCGTCAGGCCAAGGACGGCCACCCCAAGGCCCATGTGGGCGATGGTCATGCCGAGTACCGCGCGCGACAGCGACAGCCCGCGCCGCCAGCGATCCAGCGGATCGACCAGCGAGGCGATCAGGATCCAGCTGCCGAGGGTCATTCCGACGGGTGTCAGCACGTGCGCACCCGAGTAGATCCCGAAAACCACCCCGCACGCGAGTACCGCGGCGGCTGCGAAGGTCACCAGCAGCGTGCGCTGCTTGTCGCGCAGCCGCCCGCGCTTCCAGTTGGCGTGAATGCCGAACGCCAGCAGCCCCATGAGCGGCAGCATGGAGAGCATGAAGGTGGGATTGAAGTATGGCGGCCCGACCGACAGCGTACCGAGCTTGAGTGCATCGGAGATCAGCGGCGCCAGCGTGCCGGCGAGCACCGTCGCCGCGGCGATCACCAGCAACACGTTGTTGAACAGCAGGAAGGACTCGCGCGCCCCGAGCTCAAAGCCCGCCTGCGACTTCAGGAGTGGCGCGCGCCAGGCGTACAGGGTGAGCGCACCGCCGATCATGATGATCAGAAACATCAGAATGAACATGCCGCGGCTCGGATCGGCGGCAAAGGAATGCACCGACACCAGCACGCCCGAGCGCACCAGGAAGGTACCGAGCATGCTCAGGGAGAACGCCAGGATCGCCAGCAGCAGCGTCCAGCTCTTGAACAGGCCGCGCTTGTCGGTCACCGCGAGCGAGTGCACCAGGGCCGTACCCACCAGCCAGGGCATGAAGGAGGCGTTCTCCACCGGGTCCCAGAACCAGAACCCGCCCCAACCGAGCTCGTAGTACGCCCAGAAGCTCCCCAGGGCGATGCCGCAGGTGAGAAAGGCCCACGCCCAGGTGGTCCAGGGGCGCGTCCAGCGCGCCCAGGCCTGATCGAGCCGCCCTTCCAGCATCGCCGCGCAGGCAAACGCGAAGGCGACCGCAAAGCCGACGTAGCCGGTGTAGAGGATCGGCGGATGCACCGCGAGCCCCGGGTCCTGCAGGATCGGGTTCAGGTCACGCCCGTCCGGCGCCGCGGGATCCAGGCGCATGAAGGGGTTGGAGGTGGCGAGCGTGAACAACAGGAAGCCGAAACTCACCAGGCCGAGCACCCCGAGCACGCGCGATGCGAAATTCGGCGGCAGGCCCGCGGAGCGGATGGCGACGGCGACGCTCCATGCGGCCAGCAGAAAGATCCACAGCAGCAAGGACCCCTCGTGCGCGCCCCACAGCGCCGAGACGCGATAGAAAAGTGGCAGGGCGGAGTTGGAATTCTCGGCGACGTAGAGCACCGAGAAGTCGTTAGTGACGAAGGCATGCACGAGGCAGGCGACCGCGGTCGCGACCATGACCGCCTGCCCGGCCAGCGCCGAGGTCACGGCGCGGCTCCAGCGCTCTCGCCCGAGCGCAGGACCTGCGATGCCGAAGAACGCCTGCAGCAGCGCCAGCAACAGGGCGAGGATCAGTGCGAAATGACCGAGTTCGGGCAACATGTCAGGATCCTGATGAGGCCGGCGGCGCCGGCGGTGGTGTGGGCGCGGCGGTGGCCTCGCCCGCATTGGCACGCGACTCGCCGTGCCGGCGTTTGAGCGAGCGCGCTACCTCCGGCGGCATGTACTTCTCATCGTGTTTCGCCAGCACTTCATCGGCGACGAAGGTGCCGGAGGCATCCAGGCGCCCGTGGGCCACGACACCGGCGCCTTCGCGGAACAGATCCGGCAGCACGCCGCTGTAGCGCACCGGGACGTTGTGACTGAAGTCCGTGACCACGAAACGCACCTCCAGACTCCCCGGCGCGCGCGCCAGGCTCCCCTGCGTCACCATACCCCCGAGCCGGAAGGACTGTCCGGCGGCCACCTCGCCCTGCGCCACCTGAGTGGGATCGAAGAAGAAGGTCACGTTGCGCCGAAAGGCATTGAGCGCGAGTGCGCCCGCGAGGCTCACCCCGGCGAGGATGCCGAGCACGAGAATCAGCCGGCGTCGGCGGGTCGGGGTCATGCGGGTTCAGCACGCGCGGCGAGACGGCGGCGGGCGCTCGCCTGCGCCTGCCGCAGCGAGCGGCGCGCCCAGATGACGTTCGCCGCGACGACCGCGAAGGTGATCGCGTAGGCCGGCCACACGAAGGCCGCGTAACCGCCCATGTCGAAGAACTCTTTCATGCGCCGAGCGCCTCCCGGATCCAGCCGCTGGTGCGTTCACGCGTGAGAATCTCGGCCCGCAGCCGCACCAGCAGCACCGCCCCGAAGAACACCGTGAACCCCAGCAGCATCAAAAGCAGCGGCACCAGCATCGAGCTCTGCATGGTCGGCTTGCCGAGCCGCATGACCGAGGGAGCCTGGTGGAGCGAGTTCCACCACGTCACCGAGTAGTGGATGACCGGTACGTTGATGATCCCCACCACCGCCAGCACCGCGCTCGCGCGATCGGCCCGCTGTGTGTCCTCGATCCCGGCACGCAATCCCATGTACCCCAGATACAAAAACAGCAGCACGAGTTCCGAAGTAAGCCGCGGATCCCACTGCCAGTACGTTCCCCACATCGGCTGCCCCCACAGCGACCCGGTCACCAGCGCGGCCACCGTGAAGGAGGCGCCGATCGGCGCGCAGGCGGCCGCCGCCGCGTGCGCCACTTTGATGCGCCAGATGAGGCCCACCGCGGCCGCCAGGGCCATGGTCGTATACACCATCAGGGACATCCAGGCACTCGGGGCATGTACGTAGATGATGCGAAAGCCGTCCCCCTGCTGATAGTCCGGCGGGGCGAGCACCAGGCCGCCGTAGAGCCCGGCGATGATCAGGAGCGCCGCGGCCCAGGCAAACCACGGCGTCAGGCGCCGCGCCAGGGCATACACATAGGGCGGCGAGCCGAGCCGGTGAAACCAAGTGAAGTTCATGCCCTGCACCCTACTCCAGACTGATCCGTACGGCCGCCGCTGCCGCCAGCGGGGCGAGCGTCACACCGAGCACGGCCAGCGCAGCCAGCAGTTCCAGCGGTGCGAGTACCGGGCCACCGGCGATCGCGACCTGCGTGGCACGGGCCCCGAAGATCAGCACCGGGAGCGACAGGGGCAGGGTCAGCAACGACAGCAACGCGCTGCTGCGCTTGATGTTCAGGGTGAGCCCGGCGCCAATGGAGCCGACGAGGCTCAGCGTCACGCTCCCGAGCACCACCGCGACAATGATTGTGCCCAGAGAGCCGACCGGTGCTCCCAGGGAGAGCGCGGCGATGGGGGCCATGCAGGCGAGCGGCAATCCGGTGAGCAGCCAGTGCGCGATGGTCTTGGCGAACAGCAGCGCCGTGAGCGACTGTCCGGAGAGTACGTATTGCTCGAGCGTACCGTCCTGCGCATCGTCGCGGAACAGAAACTCGAGCGCGAGGAGTGAGGCCAGCAGCGCCGCCGCCCAGATCGCCCCGGGAGCCACCAGGCGCAGCTGCGACAGCTCCGGGGAAATCGCGAGCGGGAACAACATTGTCACCAGGGCAAAAAACGCGAGCGGCTGCAGCAGCTGCGCGGGCTTGCGAAACGCGAGCGTGAGATCGCGCTCTAGGGCCAGCCGCGCCGCGGCCCAGGCGCTGACAGCGGCCACCCCTGAGGCGGCGGTCACCGGCAACTCGAGCACGGAAGGGGCGTTGCCGGCGCTCATGCCGCGAGCTCGAGCTGGCGCACGGCGCCGACCGCAACCGGCAATTCGTGATGCACCGCGGCGACCGCCAGGCCGCCGCGGGCCAGCTGCTCAGCGATGAGGCTGCCGATCAGACGCTGCCCTTCCGCATCGAGATTGGTCGCGGGCTCATCGAGGAGCCACAGCGGCACGATGCACAGCGTCAGGCCCGCGAGCGCGACGCGGCGCCGCTGTCCGGCCGAGAGCGTGCGCACCAGCCGGTCGGCGAAGGGTTCGGCGCCCACGCGCAGCAGCGCCTGGGCCAGCAGCGCCGCGCTGACGCGCCGACGGTTTCTGATCCAGTAATGCAGATTCTCGCGCGCGGTCAGATCGGCCTTCAGCGGTGGCTCGTGACCTAAGTAAGCCAGCGCTCCCTGGAAGCCGCGCAGATCGCGGCGCACGTCGGACCCGCACCAGCGGACCTGGCCTTCTTCCGGGTACATCAGACCCGCCAGCGTGCGCAGCAGGCTCGTCTTACCGGCACCGTTCACCCCGGTCACCTTCAGACATTGGCCGCCCGCGAGCGCAAAACCAACGCCGCGCAGGACGTGCCGCTCGCCCCGCCAAAGATGCAGATTTTCAACCTCGAGAGATGCGGTGGACATGCTGACTGTACGGGGTTCGGTGCGGTGCGGCGCAATGCGCGGCTTACGGCGCGCGAGTCTCGCAAATTCAGCAGGTTAGCGCCACAACCAGCGCTGTCTGCGAAGTGCGTCGGAACTTCACTCGGGCGTTCGTCGCGTAGTCACGACAGTCCTCTGCTGCGCGGACCGCTGGGAGGCCCCAGAAGGCGCAGCCACCAGACTTCGGCACGAGGTCCTGGTACATCGCCAGCTTGACCTCCCCAAGCTGCGTGATATTCCCGCAGTCAAGCGGGCGACACCGTCGGTGTGAGGCATCAATCCGGGGGCTATCGAGTTCGCCGGGCGGGTACCGTGATCGAAGAGCGGCGCGCCAGAACGCTCAAGCGCCCGCTGATCGGCGCACCACCGTCTTCGCCGAGCTGTATGGTGCTGCCGCGCGGCGAGCCAGCGCGAGACGAGCATGCCGATGGCAGCTCGCAGCAAATGCCTGGGGCCGGACTCGAACCGGCACGGGGTTGCCCCCAAGGGATTTTCGTACCACTACAGCTTTCACTGCTGCATGCCTAAGCGTGCATTTGTGGTCTGGACTTTACCTTTGCCGTCCCGCACGCCCCCGCGCACGGATTAGGCAGGAGCCGTCAAGTCTCTACACTTTCCTTGGTTCGTCGCAGCGTTGCATCACTGAAACCGAAACTCCGTTAGCCACCGACTTGCGATCGTCGACCAAGGCTTAGCTCGGTATTGCAGACACCTCGTGGCGCGACTGTTCCACCGACTTTGACCCCATTCACGTCGGCCGTTTCCGAGCCGAGTGCTCAATTCGTCATTAAGTCCCTTGCGTCTACCAATTTCGCCACCCAGGCGCGGATCGTCCGCGCCATTCTACAAAGAATGGCCGCCGCCGTGGGCACGGCGCGCGCGGCGTGGCTCAGGCGGCGCGCGCCGCCACTGCATCATCGCGGCGCCGCGGGCGCGACAGCGCGACCGCCAGACAGGCCGCGATCGCCAGCGACAGCCACAGGGGCAGCGCGAATATGAAGCGACTCGCGACCACGCCGAGCACCAGAAAGCCCACCAGGTGCGTGACGGTCATCGCCCGGTAGGCGGCGCCGGTGCGCGCCAGGCCCGCCAGCTGCCACAGGAGAATGGCCTCCATGGCGAGCAGCACACTGAGCGCCACACCAAACCCCTGATAGAAATCCCAGTAGCTGCGCGTGAGGCCCACGGCGCTGAAATGTACTTCGCGCATCGCCACGACGACGCCCTGCGCCAGCGCGTCGTGCGTCGGCGTCCACGGCCGCCCCGCGGTGTGTCCGGCGGCGTAGAGCGCGGCGATGACCGCCGCGATCCGCAGCCACAGGGAGGCGCGCCCGAGCGCCTTCATCGGCCGCCTGCCTCGCGGCCGAACTCCCGGGCGTAGAGCTCGAGGATCCCCGGCCAGCCGCCATCGACCGCCTTGCGCATCGTCTCGCCGGGCTCCGGCCCCATGCGCTCAAAATTGCGGTGATCAATTTCCACGCGCGTACGGTCATCGGCTTCGCGCACAAACCGCACCTCGACCTCGGACGAGAGTTCCACGCGCGCCTCGGGCTTCCACTGGGCGCTGATCTCCCAGCCCACGACGAAGCGCTGCCCGGGTTCCCACACGCGCACGTGACCGACCGTCACGTCCGAGCCGTCCTCAAGATCGTTGTACCAGCGCCCGCCAACGAAGGGCTCGATCGCACAGCGCCGTATGGGAGCGCGCCCGATGCCGTGGGATTTCGGCCACCACTTATCGATACCGGTGGTGAACACCTCGAACGCGCGCAGCGGGCTTGCAGCGACGACGATCGACTTGCGGACGGGGGCGATCTGGATGGTAGCGCTCACTGCCTGTCACCTCTTGAGCTGGGGGAGCCGGGCGCCTCCACCGCGTCCTTGAACGCGGCGAGTGCGTCGTCCCAAAACCCATCGAGCCAGCGGCGCAGCTCGCCGAGGCCGTGGGGGTCGATGTAATAGATGCGCTTGGCGCCCTCGGGACGGTCGGCAACCAGCCCGGCATGCTTGAGGGCGCGCAGATGCTGCGAGACCGCCGGCCGGGTGACCGGCAGGCCGCGGGCCAGCACGCCGACCGAGCGCGGGCCGCCCCGCAGACGCTCGAAGATGCGGCGCCGTGTCGGGTCGCTCAGGCACTGCAGCGCTAATTCGTAAGTCATTACTTACGGTAAGCAATTACTTACATGATGTCAAGCGTCGGGTGCCGTACGCGTATTGCACGCGCGCACCGGCGCCGCGCATCGATTCAATATTCCACGTGCACGCGGATGGCGTAGAAGCGCACCGGCCCGCGGTCCGCATTGAAACCGGGGTTACGGGCGTACTGGAAATCCGGACTCAGCTGCAGGCGCACCGGGAGCTTGCCGATCGCATCCAGCAGCTGCGCACGGTAGTAGACCTCGGCAATCTGTTCGTGCGCGTAGTTGAGTCGCCCGTCCCCGAGGATGAAACCCGAGCCTCCGGCGGCCAGATACTCATGGTGCGGACTCGAGAGCCCCTCCACGACCAGCGCGGCCCCGAGCTGATCTTCTTTGCGGGCCCAGTGCACGCCCGAGAGCTGCGCCCCGCCGCTGACCTGCCGGTCGACCTCGGTGAACACGAAGGTTTCCGTGCTGCCGTCATTCCAGCCGGCGCGCATGAACACCCCGGTGTTGCCGTCATCGGCCAGCGGCAGCTCGCCGTTCAGACCAAACCCGTACTTGTGCCGACCGTTACGACCATCCGCCGCAATGTCCGGTACGGTCGTGTTGGCGGCGGCGAGCGCCAGCGCCTGGTTGTAGTCGCCCATCGCCGCGGTATTGCGGTAAGCCAACAGGCGCACGATCAGCCCGCTGGTCCACGGTGACAGCGTCAGTTCCAGATTCTCCCCCTGGGCGCGATTCAGGGTCTCCAGCGTCTGGCCGTTGGCCTGCGTCGGCATGCGGTACAGCCCGTAACGCAGCGCCCATGCGGGACTGATATAGCTGAGTACGAACCCGTCGGTGTAGCCGCGGGTGTTGGCCGCGTAGTCCCAGGCGGTATTGGCCCACAGCGACCAGTTCATGAACTGCGTGCGCGTCGCGCTCGCGTAACGGTTGTGGTCGAAGTCATCGGTGACGGACAGCCGTCCGGCCTTGAATTCCAGCCGCGTGCTCGCCTCCCAGCCGGCAATCTGGTCCTGACCGCGCTCGACGTGCACGACTTCGGACCCCAGTGGCAGCATGAGCCGTACGTACGCCCGGGCGATATAGAAGGTCTTCTTCAGGCCGACTCCGCCCTCGCGCACCACATCACCGTTGGTCAGGCCACCCATGCCCGTCGCGCCGCTCACCCCGGCGCCCATGAATTTCTCGGTGTCCAAGTACAGCTGCCCCCAGCTCAGCGGGGCCCAGCCGCCGTAGAAGCCAATCGTCTGTGTCGGCTGCGTGTCGCCGTCGGCGTGCAGGCTCAGCGGCCCGGAGTACGGCGAATCGAGCGCGGTTTGGTGTTGCCGCACGTAGGTGTACTGCGCGCTCAGCAGCGCGGGCCATGCGGAATCCGCGCCCGGGGACGCCGGCGCGTCGGCCGGCGCCGCCACCGCGGCGTCCGCGGCCAGCGCCCCGTGAGCCATCAGGCCCGCGACGAGCCCCGGCAGGCAGGCGCACTGGAGCCGCCGCCGCGCGCGCATCCGCGGCGGCACGCGGGCGGGGAACTCCCCTGCCCGCCCGGGAAGTCGTGCGGCGGCGGTTCTCGACATCAGCTGCGGTGCGTGCCGCGCACGTGTGCCGCGGGGCGCTTGGCGCGTGGGGCGTCGCCATGCGTGAGGCCATCGAGGATGCCGCACTCACGTTCGGCTCGCGTCGGCTGACACTGGCGGCGCAACGCCTTGAGCTGCAGCTCCAGCTGCTGCAGCTCGGCAATGCGCGCCGCGACGTGCGCGACGTGCTCATCCAGCAGCGCGTGGGCGGCCGCGCAGCGATTGCGCGGCAGGTCATCCCGGAACTGCAGCAGCTGGCGGATCTCATCGAGCGTCATGTCCAGCGCGCGGCAGTTGCGGATAAAGGCCAGCCGTTCGACGTGCGCGCGCGCGTACAGGCGGTAGTTACCGCCGGTCCGGGCCGGGGCCGGCAGCAGCCCCTCGCGCTCGTAGAAACGGATGGTTTCCGCCTGGCACTGGGCGCGCCGGGCGAGCTCGCCGATCTTGAGCCGCGCTTCCATGGGACTTGACCTTAAAGTAACTTCAGGGTTTTCAATTATACCCGCAGCGCTGGCCGATGGGGCCTGGGATGGTGGCTCTGCAGTACCGTATAGAAAGAGGAAATTGCGCATGACGGGTCACCACCACCACGGCAGCCATGGCGCGCATTCCCATCATCACCCTCACGGACATGAGGCGTCCCACGCACCCGACGCGGCTGCGGGTCGCGGCGGTACGCGTCGATTGATCATCGCGTTCGCCATCCTGGCCATCTTCACGCTCGTCGAGGCGGCCGGCGGTTATCTCGCCAACTCCATCGCGCTGCTGGCCGAGGCCGCTCACATGCTGGCGGACTGCGCCTCGCTCCTGCTCGCCATCATCGCCATCCGGGTCAGCGAGCGCCCCGCCGACCTGCGCCGAACTTACGGGCACCGGCGTTACCAGCCGCTCGCCGCATTCGTGAACGGTCAAGTGCTGCTGCTGCTCACGATCTGGGTGGTGTACGAGGCACTGCTGCGACTCGTGCATCTGCCGGCGGTGCAGGGACGGCTGATGCTGGGGGTCGCGCTGCTGGGCGCAGTCGCCAATCTCGCGGCCTTTGTCGCCCTCTCCGGTGCCCGCTCACTGAACGAACGCAGCGCCCGCGCCCACGTCGTCAGTGACCTGCTGGGTTCCGCGGCGGCCAGTGTGGCTGCGCTGCTCATCATTTACCGCGGCTGGACGATCGCTGACCCGGTGCTGTCACTGCTGGTCTCCATCCTCATTGCCCGCTCTGCCTGGCGACTGATCCGCGAGTCGGCGGACGTTCTGCTGCAGAGCGTGCCCGCGCACTTCGATGTGGCGCGCATCGAGTCGGCCCTTATCGGCCACGTGCCGGGCCTGATCAATGTGCATCATGTACATTGCTGGTCCATGACGGGGGAACTCCCCACCGTCACGCTGCACGCGCATCTTGAGGCCGGCACCAGTCACCCGGCCACCCTGGCGGCGATCCATGCACGACTTAAGCAGCAGCTGCGCCCTGAGCACATCACGGTGCAGATCGAAGAAGAAGGCTCGTGCGAGACGCCTGACTAACATGCGGCACGGGTCACTGACCCCGAGTCCACGCCGACCTTACTGACCAAAAATGGGCGGCGCTGCAGGTCCCAGAGGCAAAACCGCGTTCCCGGATCTCGCCACGTCGCGCGCCAGCCACGGCTGGGCGCGCCTGAGCATTCAAACCCCGAACCCCGCAGTAGCATCCAAGCTCGCATGGACATCCCGGTAAACCGGGGGCTGAGCGATGGAAAGCCTGCGCGTGTCGAGCAAGAGTCCGATCGCGGTCATCGTGATCGCCGTATTCGTGCTGCTGCTTGGTTTTCTGGGCCTTGCACACCTGCCGCTGCAGCTGTTCCCGGATATCAAGCGCCCGGAGATACAAATCCAGACCGGGTGGCGCAGCGCCTCACCCGAAGAGGTGGAGTCCGAGCTCCTCGAGCCGCTCGAGAATGTCATGCAGGGACTGCCCGGGGTCGAGGAGATTGAGGGTAACGCGGCAGTCGGTGGCGCGAACCTCAGCCTGCGTTTCGCCATCGGCACCGACATGAAGAATGCGCTCGTGGAGGTGATTGGCCGCTTGAGCCGGCTGCCGCCGCTACCGCGGGATGCGGATCGACCGCAGGTCTCTCTCGGCGGACCCAACGGCGACGCCAACGAAACCCTGTCCTGGTTCTTTGTGCAGCTGCTACCAGGCACTGCCGGCCCGATCGAGAAGCAACGCCGCTTCATTGAAGATACGGTGCGCGCGCGACTGGAGGCGATCCCGGGCGTCGCGGCGGTCAACGTCAACGGTGGCCCGCCCGATGAAGTGCACATCACCCTCGACCTCACGCGCGCCGCCGCCCTCGGAATCAGCATCCCGGACGTGGCCAGCCGCGCGGCGGCGGCCAACAATGTCTCCGGCGGGCAGCTCTCCGTCGGTCGCCGTCAGTACACGCTGCGTTTCACCGGGCGCTTCAGCCCCGAACAGCTCGGCGCACTGGTGCTCACCTGGCGCGATGGCCGCCCGGTACGCCTGGCCGACGTAGCGACAATCGAAGTAGGTCCGCCGCAGCGCACGAACTTCGCGTACCAGAATGGCAATCCCGCCATCGGCGTGCAGGTGTTCCGCGCCAACGGGGCGAACGTGCTGGCGACGCTCGATGCCGTGAAGGCCGCGGTTGCGGAACTGCGTGCCGGACCACTCAAGGCCCGGGGCCTGGGAATCGAACAGTCCTTCGACGCGGCGCTCTTCATCCGCCGCGCGGTGCACCTGCTCACCGAGAACCTGATCGTCGGCGCGCTGCTGGCACTGCTCGTCGTGTGGTGGTTCATGCGCGAGTGGCGCGTGACGCTGTTGATCGCGGCCACCATTCCGGTATGCCTGTGCGCCACGTTCGTGGTGCTCGATCTCATGGGACGCAGCCTGAATGTCATCTCCCTGGCGGGGCTCGCCTTCGCGGTCGGCATGGTGGTCGAGGGCGCCATCGTGGTCTCGGGCAACGTTGTGCGACTGCGCGAAAGCGGCCTGCCACTGGAACAGGCCACGCGCCAGGGAGGCCGACAGGTCGCCGGGGCGCTGATCGCCTCCACGGCGACCACCATCGCGGTTTTTGTGCCGGTGCTGTTTTTGAAGGATGTGGAGGGACAGCTGTTCGGTGACCTGGCCCTCACCATCTCGATCGCGGTGGCCATCTCGATCGTCGCCGCGCTCACTCTGCTGCCACAGGCGCTCGGCTTCGCGCTGAACCGCCCCCTGAAAACGAGCGGCTACGGGGCCGGCTGGCCACGGCTCACCGAGTGGGTGCTGCGGGTCACCGACACGCGCAGGAAGCAACTGGGCTGGATCGCCGGCCTGCTCATCGGGCCCCTGCTGCTGAGCTGGTGGCTGCTGCCGCCGCTGGATTACCTGCCGCCGGTCAAGCGCGCGGCGATTGATTCATTCTTCGAGTTTCCGCCCGGCATGAGCCCGGAGGCGGTCAATCGCGAACTGCTGCCTCCGATGCTCGAGCGCATGCGCCCGTACATGCGTGGCGAGCGCGAGCCGCGTCTGAAGAACTGGTACATCCTGACGTGGCCGGGCGGGGGCACCATCGGCGCACGCGTAGTGGATGAGAGACGCATCGGCGAACTCGAGCGGCTCATCCGCGACACCATCACCGCCGGACTGCCCGATACCCGCGTCTTTACCACCGAAGGGGATCTGTTCGGTGGCATCGGGGGCTCGGCGCGTTCGGTCGGCATTCACCTGCAGAGCGAGAATACCGCCGCGCTCTATCAGGTCGCAGTCTCCGGTCGCGCGCTGCTCGAGAAGGTATTCCCGGGCGCTACGGTGCTCAGCTTCCCGAATCCCGAGGATGCCGATCTCGAGTTGCATGCGATCCCGGACGACCGGCGCATCGCGGAGCTCGGCTGGGACCGCGCCACGGTCGGCACCATCGTTCGCACCGTCGGTGAGGGTGCTTGGCTTGGCGAATATTTCGACGGCAAGTCGCGGCTGCCCATCATCCTGCGATCCAGCGAGGGCGTGACCCCGGAGGAGCTGGCCGATGCGCCGCTAGTGACACCTACCGGACTCACAGTGCGCCTCGGGGACCTCGTGCAGCTGTCGACGGTGCTGGGGCCGCCCGGGGTCCGCCGCCTCAACCACCGGCGCACGGTGACGCTCACCGTCGACCCGCCAGCGTCGCTGTCGCTGGAGAAGGTGTTGCACAGCATCGACACGCAGGTGCTACCGGCGTTGCGCGCGCAGCTGCCGGCGGATGGCTCGCTGCGGCTGGCCGGCAGCGCCGATAACCTCAGCGAGACGCTGACCACCATGAGTCGCGTATTCGCCATGGCGCTCATCGTGCTGCTGCTGCTCATGACGGCGCTGTTTCGCTCGCTGCGCGACAGTCTGATCGTGCTGCTCACCGTGCCGCTGGCGCTCGTCGGTGGGGTGATGGGTCTGCGCATGCTTGACCTGATCAAATTTCAGGCGCTCGACCTGCTCTCCATGATCGGGTTCGTCATGATGATTGGGGTCATCATCAATCACGCCATCTTGCTGGTGGCGGCCGTGCGCAGCGTCGAGGCCGAGGGTGGCAATCTTGAAGCGGGCATTCGCGCCGGTCTGCAGCAGCGTCTGCGTGCCATCCTCGCGAGCACTCTGACCGGCGCGCTGGGCGCGTTGCCGATGGCTGTAAATCCGGGTCCCGGCAGCGTCATCTACCGGGGGCTCGCGGCCGTCAACATCGGTGGCGTCGTAATCAGTCTGGTCTTCAGCCTGGTGCTGATCCCCTCGCTCATGCGGCTGCTGCAGCCGCTCGGCAAGCACGCCCAGGCCCCACTGCGCCCCGCGGTGACGCAGTCATGAGCGCCCGCGCTCGGGCCTGCGCACCTGCCACGCTGCCCATCGCCCTGGGCGCGTTGCTCGCCGGCGCTTGCCTGAGCGCCCGCGGCGCATCCGAGCCACCGGCCCCCGAGCGCGCCGTGGTAGAGGTCGCCACCGTGAGTGTACGGCCCGTAGCGGTCGCCAGCTGGATCCCGGGCTCGATCGTCAGTCGCGCGGATGCGCGCATCGCCAGCGTCATCGCCGGTCGCATCACCTGGATCGCCGAAGTCGGAACGCAGGTCAGGCAGGGCGAGCCGCTCGCGCGTCTGGAAGACACGATGCCGCGGTTGCGGCTCGAGGATCTGCGTGCTCAGGTAGCGCGTGCGCGCGCGCAGCACGAGCTCGCCAGCTCGCAGCTCGAGCGCTTCAATCGCCTGGCCGCCACGCAGGCGCTCAGCGTCAGCCAGCTGGACGACGCCAAGGCGCAGCGCGACGTTTCCGGCGACGACGTGGCACGCGCCGAGGCGCAGTTGCGCGAGGCCCAGTATGAGATCGACCAATCGGTGATTCGCGCCCCGTTTCCCGGCGTTGTCACCGAACGCTTCATCCAGCGCGGCGAGTTTGTACAGATGGGTGCGGCGACCGTGCGGCTCGTCAACATCAACGACGTCGAAGCGCGCGCCACGGCCGCGCTCGATCTGGCCGCCAACGTGCACCCCGGTCAGACCGTCAGCGTGCGCGATCACGGCAGCGAGAAGCGCGGTACCGTGCGTACCGTGGTACCGGTCGGGGATGACCGGTCGCGCCAATTCGAGGTGCGCGTCGTCCTGAGTGACGGCGCCGCACTCGTGGGCACGCCGGTTGAGGTCAGCCTGCCGGCAAGCTCCGAGCGCATCGCCGTCACGGTACCGCGCGATGCGCTCGTCATCCGCCAGAACCATTCCTATGTGCTGCGCGTCACCCGCGCCAACACCGTGGAGCAGCTCGATGTGATCCCGGGGCTTGGCATGGCTGACTCCGTCGAGGTGCGCGGGCCGCTCGCCGCCGGTGATCGGCTGGTGGTGCGGGGGGCTGAGCGGCTTGCCGCCGGTCAGGCCGTGAAAGTGATCGCGACGAAGCCGGCTGTGTCGCGCTCACTCCACGCGGGCTGACGGCCACAACAACGGAAACAACGGGTGCTCCAGCGGCGCGCCGGGCGCCAGCTGCTGCGCGAGCCCCGGGAAATCCGGCGAGGTTTGCCAGCGGCGCGGCGCGTGCCGCACGTCATCGCCGATCACGCGCACGGAAAAGACGCGCCGGCGAGTGCCCGCCCCGACGCCGGCAGAGGCGTGCAGCGTCAGCATGTGGAAGCACACGGCATCCCCCGGCTCTAGCGCCCAGCCGAGGATGCGGTGCTGGTCGCGCTGCGCCTCGATGTCCGGCAGATCGACGAGCGTGCCTTCGGGAAACCACTTCGCCTGCGCGTCCATGAACGAGCGCGGCATGAGCCAGGGACCCCGGTGCGAGCCGGCGACAAACTCCAGTGTGGACTCGCGGCGTACCGGGTCCGCCGGAATCCAGAAGCTGCAGTTCTGCGCGCCTTCGATGTTGTAGTACGGCTGGTCCTGGTGCCAGGGCGTACGCGCCCGGGTACCCGGTTCCTTGGTGAGCATGTGATCGTGATACAGCCGCGCGCAGCGGCTGCCCATGAGCCCCGCGGCCACCTCCCCGAGCGCTGATGAGAAGATGAAATTGCGGTAGCGCGCATTCTCCTGCCAGCAGCAGAAGTCCTCGAGGAACCAGCCCGGATCCTCCGGACTACTCGCCACCTTGGCACGCGGGCTCGGGTGGGCGAGGTTCGCATCGATCCCGGCACGCAGGCCTTCGACTTCGGCGGGCCGCAGCAACCCACGCAGCACGACGGCGCCGTCGGTCCGAAAGGACTCCACCTGCTGCGGCTGCAGTCGAAAACGCTCGTGCGTCGATGTGCGCATCCGCGCCTCTCCGAATTACGCAGTCTTGATTGTACGGCACACGCAACAATCCGTGAGGCGCCCCGGGGCGCGTGCGCTGCGGCCGCCGCCTGCGCCCCAAGGGTGCCTATTCGACAAGCGCACCGGCTCTCCGTAGCATCGGACAGCTCCTCAATCTCGGCTGCAGACTTTAGGCCATGACCGAAGCCCCCTCCCCGCCGCGGCGCCGCGAGCGCACGCGTGCGCCACGCAACATCGGACCTTCGTTCGCGCCGCTGCCGCGGCTGAGCAATCCGTGGGCACCACTGGAGGTACTCAGCGCCGAACAGGTGGAACGCATACTAGGCGCTGCCTTCCAGATCCTGGAGGAAGCGGGACTGGAGATGCGCAGCGCCGCCGCGCGTGAGGTATTGCGCCGCGCCGGCGCGCAGGTCGACGAGCCGACACAGCTGGTGCGCATGGGGCGCGACATCGTGACAGCGCAGCTGGCATTCGCACCCGAGCGCTTCATCCTGCACGCGCGCAATCCCGCCCGCCACCTGCACGTCGGGGACAACGTGGTGAACTTCGGGCCCGTCAATGGCGCGCCGAACATTTCGGACATGGAGCGCGGTCGCCGCTACGGAGACCTCGAGGCCTTCCGCAACATCCTCAAGCTCACTCACGCGCTCGGCGTGCTGCACTGGCAGGGCGGCATCGTGGTCGAGCCGGTGGACGTCCCGGTGGCGACACGGCATCTGGCCACCTACCAGGCCCACATCGAATGCGCTGACATCGTCTGGGCCGCGCGCGGCATCGGCGGCATCCAGGCCGAGGATGCGATTGCCATGTCTGCGATCGAGCACGGCTGCAGCGTACAGCAGCTGGGTGAGCGGCCGACGCTCATGACGGTGACCAACGTCAACTCGCCGCGCCGGGTGGACGAGGAGATCCTCGATAACATCATGGTGATGGCACGCCACGGACAGTGCGTGGTCATCACCCCCTTCACGCTCATGGGCGCGATGGCGCCGGTCACCCTGGCGGGTGCCCTGGTGCAGCAGACCGCCGAGGCGCTGGCGGTCGTGACGCTGTGCCAGCTGGTGCGCCCGGGAACGCCGTGCGTGATGGGTGGCTTCACCTCCAACGTCGACATGCGCACCGGCTCCCCCGCCTTCGGCACCCCCGAGTACGTGCATGCGGTGATTGCGACCGCCCAGCTGGGCCGGCGCCTGAAACTGCCGGTGCGCACCAGCGCCGTCAACGCCTCGCCGGTCGTGGACGCCCAGTCGACCTACGAGACTGCGTTTTCGCTGCAGGCCGCGATCCTCAGCAGCAGTCATCTGATCAATCATGCCGCCGGCTGGCTCGAGGGCGGACTGTCCGCCTCGCTGGAGAAGATCGTGGTCGACGCCGAACTGCTGCGTAACTGGGCCGAGATCCTCAAGCCCGTGAGCTTCAGCGACGATGATCTGGCGGTGCAGGCCATCAAGGACATCGCCGCCGGTGGGCACTTCTTCGGTTCGAGCCACACCCTCGCCCGCTACGAGTCCGCCTTCTACCGGCCACTGCTCTCGGACTGGTCCAACTTCGAGAACTGGCGCGACGCGGGCTCGCGCAACGCCACCGAGCGGGCCACCGGCATCTGGAAGAAGATGCTCGCCGAATACACACCACCCCCACTTGACCCGGCGGTGAAGGAAGCGATCGCCGCTTACGTGGCGCGGCGCACGGCCGAGCTCTCGAGCGCCGCCTGAGGCCAGGCGACAAGGCCCGCGGTTAGTGCCCGTGAGTGAGTGGATCGCCAACGCGCGCATGTATGCGGTGACGCCCGCGGTCGAGAGCGCATGGCGCGAGCTCTTGCAGCAGGTCGCCGCCGACGCCGCCGTGGCGCTCGAGTACCTCCCCTACCCTGCGCCGCAGCCGCTCGAGCGGCTGTGGGCGCGCGCCGATCTGGGCGCGGTGTTCATGTGCGGCTACCCGGTGGCTCTTGAGCTGGCGCCCGTGATCCCGCTCGCAGCACCGATCCCGCGCGCCCCCTGGGCCGGCGGCCAGGCGCTGTACCGCACCGATCTCATCGTGCGCGCGGATGCCCCATACCGCACGCTCGCGGATACCTTTGGCGGTCGCGCCGGCTGGACCGTGAGCCATTCACAGTCGGGCTTCAATGCGTTCCGGCACGAGCTGTTGTCCTACCGCACGCCCGAGCGTCCGCTGCTCTACCGACACATGCAGGGCAATCTCGTGACGGCACGCAACGTGCTCGATGCGGTCCGCGAGGGGCGCATCGATGTCGGACCCCTCGATGCCTACTGGCATCTGCTGATCGCCCGTCATGCGCCCGAGCTGACGCAGGGTGTGCGCGTGCTAACGTCCACGCCGCTCACACCGATCCCGGCATTCGTGGCCGCGGCCAGCGCGCCGCCGCAGCTGGTGCAGCGGCTGCGGGCGGCATTTGCCGCCGCCGCCAGCCGCCCCTGGTTCGGCGCGCTGGCGCAGGTGTTGCTGCTCGAGGGATTTGCGGTAGTCGAGGCGAGCCGCTACGAGACGCTGCTGCGGTGGGACCTGGAAGCGCGTGCGGCGGGCTACGAACTGCCTGGGTAGTAACTTTAGGCGGCGCTTGCCGGCGCCCGGCCGGTCGGATGCACGAGCACGTCGTGGGCCCGAAACAGGTAGCGGCGCGCCACCTCGAAGTAGCTGCGGTACACAAGTCCGCCGTTCTCGGCGATCAGACGCTCGCGGACTACGCGGTAGCGCGCCGGATATTCGTACCACGGCACGAGCGGGGACTCGTGGTGCAGGGAATGCAGGTTATTGAACAGGAACAACGGACCCAGGAGCCAGGAATCCTCCACGATCGCGACGCGCCGCGGCACTTCCGGCCGCGCCCGATGCTCGGCAAAGGATCGAATCAGCTGGATGCCATTTGCCGGCACGGCGAGCGCGAAGAAGTAGATCCACAGCGGCATGCCGCAGACCCACTTGACCCACAGCACCACCGGAATGCACCACAGCAGGTGTTCGAGCCACGCGGCGCGCACGCCCGCCTGGCCGCGACGCACGGCATGCGCCTCGGCATAGAGGAATGCACCGATGCGCCACAGCGCGCCGACGAGCACGCGACCGGCCAGCGTCTGCTGCACCCGCAGCAGCGTTTTGCTCAGCCAGCTCAGTCGCTGCCACTCATCCGGGCACCAGTAAAAGGACTCCGGGTCATCGAGCGGATCCGTCAGACGCGTATCGATGTGGTGGATGCGATGCAACGTGCGGTAACGGTCGTAGGGCAGCCACAGCGACAGGGGCACGATGCCGAGCAGGCGGTTGAGGCCATACCAGGGGGTCGGGTGTCCGTGCACGATCTCATGCTGCAGGGAGCTGTGGAGCGAGATGATGAACGTTCCCACCGGGGCCAGCAGCCACAGCGACCAGTGGCCGTACTGGAAGGTGACGGCCATCCAGGCCACGTAGACGACCAGCACCAGCAGCAGCGTCGGCATTTCCAGCGCGCGACGCGCGCTGCGCGCCGCCGCCGTGCCGGCGGTGGCTGCTGTGGTCGTACGGGTGAGCTCAAAAGTCGTCATGTCGGTGGAAAACCCCAGGCCGCGCGGCGCGAGCCTTAAGGGGCCGAGGTGTCCACCTGGTGCCCGCGAGCGCGGAAATTCATCGATGGATCGATTCTAGCCAGTTTGCGTTCCCGGCGTCGAAGGCACCGCTCGCTTTCCGCGGATTCCGTCTCAGTCGAGGCGCACCGTGCGACAGACCCGGCGTTCGAAGGCCGCCATGGCGTCGTACAGGAGCACCGCCATGAGGGCGGTGACGAGGCCCCCCTGCAGGACGAAGGCGGTGTTGTTCGACAGCAGCCCCGCGATGATCACCTCACCCAGGCCCTTGGCGGCCACCGTGGAACCGATGGTCGCCGTGCCCACGTTGATCACCAGGGAAAGACGAATCCCCTCAAGTATCAACGGCATAGCCAAGGGAAGCTCGATGGATTGGAGGCGCTGCCGCGCGCTCATGCCCATGCCGGTGGCCGCCTCCAGCACGGCCGGTGGCGTGGTCTGCAGCGCGACGATGGTGTTTTCGAAGATTGGCAGCAGCCCGTAGGCGAAGAGCGCGATCAGGGTCGGCTTCTCGCCGAAGCCCACCAGCGGCACCGTGACGGCGAGTACCGCCACCGGGGGGAAGGTCTGCCCGATGTTCACCAGCGTGCGCGACAGCGGCAGAAATTCGCGACCGCTCGGGCGGGTGACGAGAATCCCCAGACCGACGGCCACCACGGTGCTCGCCGCAGCGGCCAGGCACACGGTCCCCAGATGCGCCAGCGCGAGCGACAGCAGATTTCCCTGATCGTAAATCGCCGGCGCCCCGTACTGCGTGAGCGGTGCGAACAGCGGCGCGAATTTCTGCGGCACGAGGAGGAAACTGACGAGGAGCGCTGCGGCACTCGCCCGCAGCAGCGTGGCCGTGCGCATCAGCGGGGCCTGCCATGGGCGAGGATCGCCTCAAGAGTCAGCTGCCCGCGCACCGTGCCGTCGGCTTCCACGACGAGCGCGGACTGCGCCCCGCTCCAGAGCATCTCCGAGAGCACCTCGCGCAACGAGGCGCTGGCCGCAACGCGCGGCCCGGGGCCCTCACCGGCGGCGGCCACCTCGCCGGCCGTCGTCAGTGACAGCAAGCGCATAGCCCGCTCGGCGAGCCCGGTCATGCGCGACACGAAGGGGTCCGCAGGTCGCGTGAGCAGAACCGCCGGCCGGTCGTACTGCAGCAGCCGCCCCTGGCTCATCACGGCCACCCGATCTCCCAGATGGAAGGCCTCATCCATGTCGTGCGTGACCAGTACCACGGTCGTGCCGAAGCGCCGCTGGATCGTGAGCAGATCCTCCTGCGCCTTGGCACGGATGATCGGATCGAGCGCGCCGAAGGGCTCATCCATCAGCAGCACCGCCGGCTCCGCCGCGAGTGCGCGCGCCACCCCGACGCGCTGCTGCTGACCGCCGGAGAGCTGATGGGGAAAGGCGCGCGCGTACTGGGCTGGATCGAGCTGAAAGACCTGCAGCAGCTCCTCGACCCGGTCACGCACGCGCTGCGCGCTCCAGCGCAGCAGCTTCGGGACCGTGGCGATATTCTCCTCGACGGTGCGATGCGGAAACAGCCCGTTTCCCTGGATGGCGTAGCCGATGCGCCGCCGCAGCAGGTGCGCGGGCTCGCCGCGCGTGTCCTTGCCCTCAATGAGCACCCGGCCCGCGCTCGGCTCGATCAGGCGGTTGATCATGCGCAGCAGCGTGGATTTGCCCGAACCGGAAGTGCCGACGATCACGGTGATCGAGTTGCCCGCGATCTGCATGGACACGTCGTCCACGGCGTTGGTCGCGCCATACTGCTTGCTGAGATTCTCGACCGTTATCATCGTTTGGCCCGATCCAGCACTTCGACCAGCGCATCCAGCAACACCGCCGCCGAGAAGGCCATCACCACGATCGGAATCGCCCCCAGCAGCACCAGATCGATCGCGGTCTGTCCGATCCCCTGGAACACGAATGTACCGAGGCCGCCGCCACCGATCAGTGCCGCCACGGTAACCATGCCGATGTTCTGCACCAGCACGACCCGGATGCCGGTGAGGATGACCGGCAGCGCCAGCGGCAGCTCGATGCGCCAGAGCACCTGGGCGTTGGTCATGCCCATGCCGCGCGCGGCGTCGACCGCCGCGTGCGACACGCGCTTAAGTCCCAGCACGGTGTTCGCGACGATGGGCAGGAGCGAGTACAGAAACAGCGCCACCGCCGCAGGCGCCGCGCCGATGCCGCGGATGCCGAGCCGTTGCGCGAGCGGCAGCGCCGCCGCCAGTGCGCCCAGGGGCGCCATCATGATTCCAAACAATGCAATCGCCGGGATCGTCTGGATCACATTGAGTGTGCCGAGAATGCCCTCGCGCAGCCGCGGCACCCGATGACAGAGAATTCCCAGGGGCAGGCCGGCGATCACCGCCGCACCGAGCGAGCCGAGCGCGAGCAGGCTGTGCTGGCGCAGTTCCGCGGCAAAGCGGTCAGCGTTCACGGCGTACTCGCGCAGCACCGACAGGTGGTCAAAGAACCCGGAAGCGAGCGCGAGCACGCTGACGAAGAGAAAGACGAGCAGCATGAGCACCCGCCGTGCCGGCCCGGGCCGCAAACGCGTGATGGCATCGGTGCACAAGAGTCCCAGGCACACCAGCAGTACCCAGAATCCCGCGCCGGCCGCGACCCTGATCACCCGGTTGCCCGGGGGCGTAAGCGCGGTCGCCGCCGCCGCCACCGCCACCGTCACCGTCACGATGCCCACGAGCGCCACGCCGAGACGTGTGCGCGCATTGCCAACCAGCACCGCCACGAGCGCCGTCACCAGCAGCACCGCGGCGCAGCCGCCGGCGCCGAGCGCCGGCAGTGCCTCCCACAGTCCGCGCGGTTCACCGGGCACGATGCGGTTGGCCTTGACGAGCACGAATGGCAGCCACAGCGCCGCGCTGGCGCCCACCAGCGTCAGCAACGCCCCCAGCCGGTCGACGCGGGACGCCCAGGCGGCACTGGCACTCGTCGGGACTCGCGGATGAACGCTTTCCAGCACGCGCGGGGCCTACCGCAGAAAGCCCTTGGCTCGCAGGTACTCCGCGGCGACCTCCTGGTCGGACTCGCCGTTGATCTGCACGCGCTCGTTGAGTTCTTGCAGCGACGCGGTGGTAAAGCTCTCCATCAGCGGCTTTACGATCGCGGCGATCTGGGGATTCGCCTTGAGTGTCGCCTCGCGGATCAAGGGCACCGGGGCATAGACCGGCTGGGCGTGGCGGTCGTCCTCCAGCACCACCAGGTCCGCGGCGACGATACCCCCATCGGTACCATAGACCATCGCGGTATTGACGCCATTGGTGCGCGCGGCGGCCGCGCCGATGGTGGCCGAGGTTTCCCCGCCGGCGAGCACGATCTTCTGGTCCGAGCGCAGCCTGAAGCCGTAAGTCTTCTCCAGTGAGCGCAGCGTGCCGGCGTTGGCGAATTCGGCCGAGCAGGCGAGCACCAGCTGCCCGCCAGCGGCGACCCACCGGCCGAAATCGCTCATGGTTGTCAGGTGATTCGCCTGCGCGACGTCGCGGCGGATGGCGAGCGCCCAGGCATTACTCGCCGGCGCCGGGGTGAGCCAGACGATGCGGTTCGCGGCGTAGTCGAGCCGCGCACCCAGTTCATAGCCTTGCCGCAGATCCTTCCACGCCGGGTTCGCGGTGTCATTGAAGAAAAACCCCGCATTGCCGGTGTACTCGACGTACAGGTCAATCTCCCCGGTGAGCAGCGCCTTGCGCACCACCGGGGTGGCCCCGATGCGGGTGCGATCCACTGTCGGCACGCCGTGGGCATTCAGCAAGAGGCGGATCATGTGCCCGAGCATTGCCGACTCGCTCGACAGCTTGGAGGAGACCACGACGTTCGCCGGCGCCGCGGGCGCCAACGCCAGCACGATCAGTGCGCACAACGCCTGCAGGCTCCTGGACAACTAGGCTCCCCTTTTCCAAAACTGCAACCGATACAAGCACCAGGTCGCGCGCGTTCAAGCGCAGCCGGCGCGCCTACGGCAAGTCCACGTTGTCGATTGTTGCCGGCGGCGTCAAGCGCACCGGCACCCGAGCCGCGGACGTGTGCTGAGGGGTCATGCGCTTTATGATGCGCGGCATACATGGATCCTCCGTCGACGTCGCCGCCTGAGACGGCTGAGCCCCGGCCCTCCAGCGGCCGCTATTCCGCCCTGCGACTGTTCGCCGAGGGCCTGCGCGGACAACGCGGCTGGCGGCACGCCTGGGCCAAGGCGACCCCCAGGGCCGCATATCGGGTAGTGATCGTCGGCGGCGGCGGCCACGGACTGGCCACTGCCTATTATTTGGCCCGCGAGCACGGCATCACGGACGTCGCCGTCCTGGAAAAAGGACCGATCGGGCTGGGTAACGTCGGACGCAATACGACCATTATCCGTTCGAATTACTTTCAACCCGCCAACATCCGTTTCTACGAGTTCTCGCTGCAGCTGTGGGAACGTCTCGAGCGCAACCTGAATTTCAACGCGATGGTGAGCCAGCGCGGCACGCTCAACCTGTTTCATACCGAAGCGCAGCGCGATCTGTTTACGCGCCGCGCCAACCAGATGCGCCTGCTGGGCGTGGACGCCGAGGCCGTTACCCCCGCCCAGGTGAAGGAACTCGTGCCCCTGGTGGATCTGCACAACGGCCGCTACCCGGTCCTCGGCGGCTTCCTGCAGCGCCGCGGCGGCACGGTGCGACATGATGCCGTAGCCTGGGGCTACGCTCGGGCAGCCTCCACGCGCGGTGTCGACATCATCGAGCACTGCGAGGTCACCGGTATCACGCGCAGCGGCGGCCAGGTCAGCGGGGTCGAGACCTCGCGCGGCGCCATCCGCGCCGAGACGGTCTGTCTCGCGGTGGCCGGCCACTCCTCGCAACTGGCACGCATGGCCGGTCTCACGCTGCCGATCGAAAGCCACGTGCTGCAGGCCTTCGTGACCGAGGCGATCAAGCCGGTGCTGGACGTCGTGCTCACCTATGGCGCGGGGCATTTTTACGTCAGCCAGTCCGACAAGGGCGGCCTGGTGTTCGGCGGCGGCATCGACGGCTACAACACCTACGGGCAGCGCGGCACGCTGCCGATGGCCGAAGAGGTCGCCGCGGCCGCCGTGACGCTGCTGCCCGGACTGGCACGCGTGAAAGTCCTGCGCCAGTGGGGCGGCATCATGGATATGAGCATGGACGGCTCGCCGATCATTTCGCACACCCCGCTTGCGGGACTCATCCTCAACGGCGGCTGGTGCTACGGCGGCTTCAAGGCCATTCCTGCCGGGGGTTTCACGACCGCGCACCTGATCGCCACCGGTACGCCGCACCCGGTGGCGGCACACCTGGACCTGGCCCGGTTCGCCGAAGGCCGCACCCTCGATGAACGCGGCGCCGGCCCCTTCCCGTTCGCGCACTGAGCACGCTTCCGCGATGCTACGGATCAACTGTCCCTGGTGCGGTGAGCGCGATGAAACCGAGTTCCGCTATCGCGGGGATGCGATGCGGGTGCGGCCGCACGCCGATGCCACGCTCGAGGAGTTCGTGCGCTACGTGTACGAGCGTGACAACCCGCTCGGCTGGCACCTGGAATGGTGGCTGCACGTCGGCGGCTGTCGCAAGCTCCTCAAGATCGTACGCCATACCCTGACGCACGAGATCCGCGCCGTCAGTGCTGCCCAGGAGCAACCGCCGCTGCCCGGTGCGGAGCCGGGCGCATGAGCGGACCCTGTCGTGTCACGAGCGGGCGGCTCACCGATCCGGGGCGCGCGGTGAATTTCACCTTTGACGGGCTCGCGCGGCGGGGGCTCGAGGGCGACACGCTGGCCTCGGCGCTGCTCGCCGGCGGCGTGCGCCTCCTCGGGCGCAGCTTCAAATACCATCGGCCGCGCAGCGCGCTGACCTGCGGGCCGGAGGAGCCGTGCGCATTGGTCGATGTGATCGGTGCGGCGGGGCGCGAGCCGAACGTGCTGGCCACCACGTTGCCTTTGCACGAGGGCCTGCGGGCCGAGAGCCAAAACCGTTGGCCCTCGCTGCGCTTCGACCTGCTCGCCGTGAACAACCTCCTCAGCCGCTTCCTGCCGGCGGGCTTTTACTACAAGACCTTCATGGCCCCGGGCTGGGCGTGGGAGAAGGTTTATGAACCACTGATCCGGCGGGCCGCGGGGCTTGGTCGGCTCGATGCGATCGTCGGCACGCATGCCGTCCCGGTGGAAACCGTGCACCTGCACACCGACGTGCTGATCATCGGCAGCGGCGCCGCCGGGCTCACCGCCGCCCCGGCACTCGCCGCTGCGGGCGCGCGGGTGCTGCTGGTCGAGCAGGACGTCGTCCTGGGCGGCGGCACTTTGCTCGATGAGCGCTGGCGTGCCTGGCGTGACGGCGCCTGCTCTGCCCTCGCATCGCGGCCGCAGTTGCGCTGCCTCACGCGCACCGTCGTGCTCGGCGCCTACGGGCACGGCGTGTTCGGCGCCCTGGAGACCCTCACCCCGGAGGAGTCACGGCGGTTCGGCGGTCTGCGCGAGCGGCTGCACGTGATCCGCGCCCGGCGGGTACTCATCGCCACCGGGGCGACCGAACGACTCGTCGCCTTCGGCGGCAACGACGTCCCCGGAGTCATGCTCGCCGGTAGCGCGCTCGGCTACCTGCGCCGCTACGGCGTTGCGGTCGCCGAGAGACCGGCGCTGTTCGCCAATAGCGACGAAGCTTACGAGGCCATCTTTGCGTTGCACGCCGCGGGCATCCGCTGCGCCGCCGCGATCGATGTGCGCACGGACTCCCCGGCCGCCGAGCGCGCACGGGCGCTCGGCATCGAAGTCTACGGCGGTGCGGTCGTCGAGGGGGTCGAGGGGCGCGATGCCGTTCGTGGCGTGCTGGTGGCACGGCAAGACGGGCGTGAGCGTCGCGCGCTACCCTGCGACGGCCTGCTGGTCTCGGGCGGGTACTCGCCGGCCACCGCGCTGGCGATCCAGGCTGGCGCCCCGGGCGCGTGGCGGGAGGATATCGCCGCCTTCACCGCGGAGCTGCCCGCGAACATCGGAGCCACCGCGGGTGCGGTGCGCGGCGTGTTCGGCCTTGCGGCCGCGGCGGCCGACGGGGAAGAGGCAGCGGCGCGGATTGCGGCGCAACTCGGGCGGGCGCGCGCGCCGCCGGGCGCGCCCAAGCCGCAGGATCCGCCGAGCGCGGCGCTGCTGCCGCTGTGGGAGGTCCGCGGCTCGGGCAAAGCCTTCGTGGATCTGCAGAACGACGTGACCGTAGAGGACGTGCGCCTGGCACACCGCGAAGGCTACGAGCACGTCGAGCACATGAAGCGCTACACGACCCACGGCATGGCCACCGATCAGGGGCGCAGCGGCGGACTGACCGGCAGCGCCATCCTCGCGCAGGCGCGCGGCGTGTCGCTCGCACAGGTCGGCCTGCCGAAGCCGCGGCCGTATGCGCAGGGCGTACCGTTCGCGGCGCTCGCCGGCGCCGAGGTGCGTCAGCACTTCAAGCCCAAGCGTCGCCTGCCCCTGCATGAGTGGCACGCGTCCGCCGGCGCGACCTTCGTCTCGACCGGGCTGTGGCTGCGCCCGCTCGTATACGCGCGCCAGGTGAGCTGGGAGGCGGTGCTCGAGGAGGCGCGCGCGGTGCGTGCGCAGGTGGGCATCACCGACGTCTCGACCCTCGGCAAGATCGACGTGCAGGGCCCGGATGCGGCGGTGTTCCTGGATTTCATCTACGCGAACACCTTCTCCACGCTGGCGGTCGGACGCGCGCGCTACGGGATCATGCTGCGCGAGGACGGCATGCTGTTCGATGACGGCACGACCTCGCGATTGGCACCCGAGCATTACCTCATCACGACCACCACCGCGAATGCGGTCGCGGTACTGGAGCACCTGGAGTTCCAGCTGCAGGCCAACTGCCCCGACCTGCGGGTCAATCTCAGCGACGTGACTGACCAGTGGGCCCAGTTCGCGATCGCCGGCCCCCGGGCACGCGAAGTGCTCGCCGCCGCCCTCCCGCAAAGCGATGTGTCCAATGCCGCCATCCCGTTCATGGCCGCGGCCGAGGTGACACTCGCAGGCTTGCCGGCACGGCTGTTTCGCATCTCGTTCTCCGGGGAACTGGCCTTCGAGCTCGCCGTCCCCGCGCGGCACGCGCTCGCAGCCTGGACGGCGCTACTTGAGGCGGGCGAGCCGCTCGGTATCCGTCCCTACGGGCTGGACGCGCTGAACACGCTGCGCATCGAAAAAGGTCACGTGACGACGGCGGAACTCAACGGTAATACCAGCGCGGCCGACCTGGGATTTCAGCGGCTGTTGAAGAAGCAGGGAGACTTCATCGGTCGCGCCCTGGCCGAGCGTCCGGGGCTCAAGGCCGCTGAGCGTCTGCAGCTGGTCGGCGTGCGCCCCGTGGATCGTTCGCGCCGCTTGCGCAACGGCACCCAGCTGGTGAGCCCCGCGCAGCCTAGCGTGAGTCTGGGCTATGTGACCTCTGCGACCCCCTCGGTCGAGATGGAAGGCTGGGTGGGGCTCGCGCTGGTGGCTGGTGGGCGCTCCCGCATCGGCACACGCCTCAGCGGTGCCGCCCCGGTACACGCGGAACGCACCGAACTCGAGTTGGTCAGCCCTCACATGGTCGATGCGGAGAACCTGCGTGTCCGCACCTGAGGAGGCAGCGGCCGGCGCCGTCACCCTCGCCGTGTGCCCGGCGGATGTCGTGGAGCTCAGTACCTACGTGGTGGCCAGCGCCGATGCACGCCGCCGGGTCGCGGGGCTCGAGCTGCCCGCCTGCGGCCGCTGCGCTGCATCCGCACAGCAGCTGGTCCTGAGCACGCGCCCGGGGCGCTGGCTGCTGCTGTCGGCGCGCGCCCCCCCGGGAGCGGCCGCCGAGCGCTGGACGCGCGCCTGCGCGGGTCAGGGCGCGGTCGTGGATCTGTCCTGCGCCCTCACCACATTGCTGCTGGGTGGCGCACATGCGCGCGAGCTTCTCAGCCGCGGCTGTCGATTGGATCTGGAGCCCCAAGCGTTCCCCCTCGGGCGCGCGGCCGCCACTATCATGGCGCAGGTGTCGGTGGTGCTGGTGGCGCTGCCGGGGGGAATGCTGCTGCTGACGCCCGCAAGTACCGCGCAGCACTTGGGCGAGTGGCTCGCGGCCAGCGGCGCGCCCTTTGGCCTGGCGCTGCGGCCGCCGGTGTCAGTGAACCAGTTCTGTGAAGAAGGATCGCTATCGCCATGAAGTCCTCCGCACGTGCCGTCGTCATCGGGGGTGGCGTGGTCGGCGCCAGCGTGTTGTATCACCTCGCCAAGATCGGCTGGAACGACGTCGTGCTGCTGGAGAAGAGCGAGCTCACCTCTGGCTCAACCTGGCACGCTGCCGGCGGCATGCATACCTTCAACGGCGAGGCGAACATTTCCCGCTTGCAGAAGTACACCATCGATCTGTATCGGGAAATCGAGGCACTCTCCGGCCAATCCTGCGGCCTGCACCCCAATGGCGGACTGATGCTCGCGGCCACGCCGGGCGAGCTCGATAGTCTGAAGCTCATCTGCTCGCGCGCCCGTTACCTCGGCATGGAAACCGAGATGATCAGCCTCGAACAGGCGCTCGAGTACAACCCGCTGATCGACCCGTCGCATTTCATCGGCGCTCTGTGGCGCGCCGACGGCGGGCACTGCGATCCCTCCGGCACGACGCAGGCCTACGTGAAGGCGGCGCGCCAGCTGGGCGCGCAGCTGGAGCGCTTCACGCGCGTCGTGGAGCTCAAGCAACGCCGCGATGGCAGCTGGGACGTGCACACCGACAAGGGCAGCGTACACGCCGAACACGTCATCAATTGCGCGGGACTGTGGGCGCGCGAGGTGGGCCAGCTGGTCGGCATCGAGCTGCCGGTGCTGGCCATGGAGCATCACTACCTGATCACGGAGGACATCCCGGAACTGGCCGGCCGCGAGCGCGAGCTGGTGAACACCACCGACTACGCGGGCGAGATCTACATGCGCCAGGAGCGGCGTGGCTGTCTGATCGGCACCTACGAACCGCACGGCATCGTCTGGTCGCCGCTGAAGACGCCCGATGATTTCTCCATGCAGCTGCTGCCGGAGGATTTCGAGCGCCTCGCACCCTACTTCGAAGTCGGGTTCCAGCACTTCCCGGCGCTCGGGCGCGTCGGCATCCGCAAGGCGGTCAATGGCCCATTCACCTTCGCGCCCGATGGCAATCCGCTCGTCGGACCCGTGCGCGGCCTGCGCAACTACTGGGTGGCCTGCGCCGTGATGGCCGGCTTCAGCCAGGGCGGCGGCATCGGGCTGGTGCTCTCGCGCTGGCTGGCCGAGAACGACCCGGGCCAGGACATCATTTCCATGGACGTGGCACGCTTCGGCGCGTTCGCGACGCCGAAGTACACCGCCATCAAGGTGCCGGAAAACTACGGCCGCCGCTTCCGGCTCGCCTACCCGAACGAGGAACTCCCGGCCGCGCGGCCCGTGCGACGCTCGCCCATCGACCAGCGGCTGCGCGCCGCCGGCGCGGTGATGGGCGCCAACTTCGGCCTCGAGCATGCGCTGTGGTTCGCCCCTGCCGGCATGCCGCCCACCGAGACCCCCACCTACCGCCGCTCCGAGGCCTTTCCCGTCGTGCGCGCGGAATGCCAGGCGGTGCGCCGGACGGTCGGCATCTACGAGACTACCAACTACGGCAAGTACGAGGTGAGCGGACGCGGCGCGCGTGCGTGGCTCGATCAGGTATTCGCCTGCAGGATTCCGCGAGCGGGGCGCCTCGGGCTTGCACCCATGCTCAGTCGCGCCGGCCGGATCATCGGCGACCTGTCGATCGCCTGCCTCGCCGAGGACCGCTACCTGATCGTCGGCTCCGGGTTCGCGGAGGAGTTTCACCTGCGCTGGTTCGCCGGCTCGGACCCGCCTGCGGATGTGCAGGTGCGCTCCGCCGCCTCGACGCTCGCAGGCTTCTCGATCGCCGGCCCGCGCTCGCGCGAACTGCTGCAGCCGCTGGTGCGCATGGACCTGTCCGCGGCGGCGTTCAAGCTGTTCAGCGTCGCCTCCACCGCGGTGGGCTTCGCGCCGGTCATCCTGACGCGTGCCGGGTTCACCGGCGAACTCGGCTACGAGCTGTGGACAACCCCGGACTACTTCGAGACCCTGTACGACGAGCTCTGGGAGGCCGGCCGCGCACTTGGGCTCGTGCACTTCGGCGGCCGCGCGCTGTCGTCGCTGCGCCTGGAGAAGGCCTACGGCTCCTTTAACAAGGATTTCCGCCCCGATTACACGCCCGGCGAGACCGGCCTCGACCGCTTCATCGACTTCGACAAGCCCGGCTTCACGGGACGTGAAGCCGCGCTCGCCGAGCGCACGAGCGGCCCCAAGCGCCGTTTTGTCATCATGGAAGTCGCGGAAGCGGACGCCGAGGTGGTCGGCTACGAGTCCATCATGAAGGACGGCGCCGCCGTCGGCTACGTCACTTCCGGGGCCTTCGGGCACTGCATCGACAGGAGTCTCGCCGCCGGCTACGTCCCGACCGCGCTCGCGCGCGAGGGCGAGCGCTTCACCATCGACATCCTCGGCGACGAGCGCACCGCCACCGTACGTCTGGAGGCCCTCTACGATCCGCGCGGTCTGCGGCTGCGCGGCTAGAAGTCCCCGCCGGCGCGCCGAAAGTCAGGATTGCTTCAGCAACGCCGTCACCGCTGCGAAGGATCGGGCCTGGGCCACGTCGGCGGCGCTCGCACGATTCTTGTTGCGCAGCCGCGTACTCGCTCCGGCGCCCAGCAGCCGCTGCACCAGTCCGGCGTTGCCATTGCGGCTGGCGATGATCAGTGCGGTATCACCGAACTCGTTCTGCGCGTCCACGTCGACCTTGTGCGCCAGCAGCCGGTCGACGATCTCAGTCGCATCGGCACTGGTGGCGAGCAGCAGCATGGTATCACCGTGGCCGGTGCGGGCATCGAGCTTGGCTCCGTGACTTAACAGCAGTTCGACGCTCGGCGTGGCGCGTGCGCTGCACGCCGCGGCAAAAGCGGTCACGCCGCTGTTGTCGGGGTGATCCGCGCTGGCGCCGTGCTGCAGCAGCGTGCGCATCGCTTCGGTGCGTCCGTTGCGCGCGGCGTACCACAGCGCCGTACGCCCCGCTTTATCGACACCCTCGGGCGCCGCGCCGGCGGTGAGCAATTCCTCAAGCAGCTGCGCATCGCCCGCCTGCGCCACCACGATCAGGGCGCTGCTGCCCTTTGGGTCGCGCGCGTCGACGTGCGCGTGCGCTGCGAGCAGCCGGCGCACGATCGCCGCGTGTCCGTTCTGGGCTGCCGCCACGAGCGGGGGCTGTGGATCCTCGGGTCGCCCATCCGCCGACGCACCGTGGGACAACATCGCCGCCACGATGTCGTCGCGCCCGCTGAGCGCCGCCGCGAGAAGGGCCGAGTGCCCGCGGCGGTCGGGCTCCCCTGCCTGCGCGCCGGCGACGAGCAGCAGCTCCACGCCGAAGAGGTTGCCGCTGAAGGTAGCGGCGGTCACAACGGGCGTGCCGTCCGCCGTGGTTGCATTTGGGTTCGCGCCGCCGGCGAGCAGTGATTGCAGCAGGGGGCGGTTGTCGCGCGTCGCCACCACCGCGACATCGGGCCAGCCGACATACCAGTCGCGCGCCGCCCGCTGCACCGACGTGGGCGCGCTGGCGGCGACAATCGTGCTGCGGTGCAGGGCGGTTGCACCCTTCTCGCGCAGTCGGGCTGCCACCTCCGTGGCATGGTTCACTTCGGCAAAGTCCAGCGCCGACCAATCCTGCACATTGCGCGGCGCCACACTCGCACCCGCGCTCAGCAGCCGCTCGAGCGCGGCCAGCTTGCCGTTCGCGGCGGCGTGCATGAGCGCCGTGTTGCCGTTCTCATCGGCGGCGCTGAGGTCGGCGTGTGCGCCGATAAGCGCATCGATCCTGTCCACCTCCCCGGCGCGCGCGGCGAGCATCAGGGGCGTGATTCCCTCCCGATCCGCCGCGTTGGCCTGCGCCCCCCGCTGCAGCAGTAGCGCGACCGCGGGGGCAGAGCCGCTCTCGGCCGCCCGATCCAGCGCCCCGCGCCCGAATTCGTCCGTGGCGGCAACGAGCGCCGGATCCGCAAGGCTCGCCAGCGTGCCCACGTCCCCGCTCCCCGCCGCCAACCAGAACGCCTCGCGCTTGATCGCTGGATCGCTGAGCTGCGCGGCCGGCACGAGGCTCGAGGGCAGACCAGCCGCGACGCCGGGCGGGGGCGCCTGCGTTTTTGGCGTCGCGAATCCGAGTTCGTGGGCGCGCTTCAACCAGCGCTGTGCGCCCGCGGGGTCTGGCGGATCCGCCTCGGCGAGCAACGCCGACAGACTGAAGGCGGCGCGCGCGTGCCCCTGACTGGCTGCCTTCTCAAACCAGGCGCGGGCGGCCTGCGGATCACGCGGGCCGCTCACCCCATTCAGGCAAAACACGCCCAAGAGGTACTGTGCCTCGACGTTGCCGCCGGCTGCCAGTTGTTGCAATGCCGTGGCCGCAGCGCTGAAATTCTTCAGGCGGATCTCGGTCTTGACCGGATCCAGCGGATCGACGGTGCTAACCGCGGCGAGCGCTGCACCACTGGCACACAGCGCAAGGGCGGCGCACCAGCGAACTCTAAGCAACGCCATACTTGGTTTCGACAGCGATGCCGATGCGGCGCAGAAAGTCCGACGGCAGCACGCCGCCGGCGCTGACGATCACGGCGTCGTTGCGCACCTCAATCAGCTCGCCCTTGCGGTCGAGGGCCACCGCCTCGCGCTCGATCTGTCTGACGTTTGAGCTCATGAGCACGCGCAACTGGCCCGCGTCCGCGACCCGCCGAACGCGGTCGCGGTTGCCGGCCTTGGCACGATCGAAGTCTGCACCGCGGTACGACAGCACCACGGCGCCGCCGGATTGCGCGATGCTCGCGGCCGCCTCGAGCGCGCTGTCGCCGCCGCCGACCACAAGCACCTCCTGACCGGCGTACTGCTCCGGATCGATCAAGCGGTAGACGACTTTCGGCAGCTCCTCGCCGGGCACGCCGAGCTTGCGTGGCGTGCCGCGCCGGCCGATCGCCAAGAGCACGCTGCGGGTGGCGTAGCTGCCACGATTCGTCTTGACCAGGAACCCATCCCGCTCGCGTACGATGTCCTCCACCCGCTCGCGATAGTTGATCTGCACGCCGGTCTTGCGCTCCGCTTCCTGCCAGAACTCGAGCAGTGCCTCCTTGCTCGTCTGCCGGAAGTTCACCTTGCCGAGCAGCGGCACGGTCGCCGGAGCGGTCATCACCAGCTTGCCGCGCGGGTACTGAAAGACCGCCCCGCCGAGCGATTCCTGCTCGAGCGTCACGCAGCGCAGGTTCATGGATTTTGCGGTGAGCGCACCCGCAAACCCTGCGGGTCCTGCGCCGACAATGACGAGATCAAGTTGCTTCCCGCCGGCGACGCGGCGCTGCGCGATCGCCTCGACCGCCTGGCGGCCCTGCTCGAGTGCGTTGCGAATCAGCCCCATGCCGCCGAGCTCACCGGCGATGTACATGCCTGGCACGGTCGATTCGAATTTGGGCGTAACCAGCGGAATATCGACGCCACGGCGCTCGCTGCCGAACACCAGCGTGATCGCGTTGACCGGGCACACCTGCCGACAGGCGCCGTGGCCGATGCAATCCCCGGGGCTCACCAGGTGCGCTCGACCATCGAGAATGCCGAGCACGTTGTGGTGCTCCTGCTCCGGACAGGCCTTCACGCATGATCCACAGCCGATGCACCGCGCGGGATCGATGACGGGATGCAGCGACGCCGGCTCAGCGGCGCCGGTGTGCTCGAGCACCGCGCGGCTCTGGCGCTCGAGGCGCCGCCGCCGCCGGAACTGCCAGAAGAGCAGCGCAGCGCCCGGCAGCCCATACACGAGATAGGTTAGGGCTTGCATCGACCCAACAGCCTTCCTGATAGCGCGGCCGTCAGTGAGTGTGCGGCCATTGAACAGGCGAAATGCACGCTGCTCCGTGAAGTGCGTCACGGCAGCAGAGTGCGCGTGTTTGAGGCCGTCAACTCACGTGGCCTACTTCAGAATAACAGCAGTCCACATCAGTCGTAACCTCCTAATTCTATTGGGATCTCGTCGGTGTTTAGCGACAGCGAAGCAGGCGGCCTGTCGGGCAGGCGAGACAAGGTTACGTGTTGGTTTTCTCCCTGTAAGTTGGACTGCGGTACGCGCGTTGCCCGCGCCCGCTGCGGCTGCAACAAGGGAGAGCTGTGACAGGTATTTGGTTGTTTGTGGCCGGCGCCATTGTCGGAGGGGTTACGACGCTCGTCGCGGCGCGGCTGTGGGGGCGCGCGCGTGCCGCAGTCTTTCCGCGTCAATCGGTGCTGCTCGGCGTCACCTTTGCCGGGGTCCTCATCGCCGCGGCGCTAGCGCTGTACGCGACCATCGGCTCGCGCTCCACGCTGCAGCGCGATACGGTCGGCACTGCCCCGGCGGCCGAAGCCCCCCAGGGCGCCGCCGCGAAATCGATGGACGCCGCAGTAGCCGCCCTCGAGGCGCGCCTCGCCCGCGGCGGTGGCTCGGAAGCCGACTGGACGCTGCTCGCGCAGGCGTACGAGTTCCAGGGGCGCAGCCAGGACGCACAGCGCGCACGCGCCCACCAGCTCACTCCCTCCGCCTCCCTCGCGCAGATGAGTCCCGCGGCGCTGCTGGCCGCGGCGGATGAAGTCGAGCACCGCGCACCCGCAGCAACCAGCAGCTCGCCGCCCGTATCCTCCGCCGAGCTGCAAGTGCGCACACAGCAAAATCCGCGTGACGCGCAAGCGTGGGCTGCGCTAGCCGAAGAGCGGCGCAAGCAGCGCGATAACGCGGGCGCCCGGGATGCGCTGCAGCAACTGATCGCGCTGCATGCCATGACGGCCCAGACCTGGGCCGACTATGCCGACGTGCTGGCATCGCTCAACGGCGGCTCACTCGCCGGCGGGGCCGGTGAAGCCATTGATCAGGCGCTCGCCCTCGATCCGGCCAATACCAAGGCGCTGTGGCTGAAGGCGAGCCAGGCGCACGAGCAGCAGCACTTCAGCGCGGCGCTTCAATGGTGGAAGAAGCTGCGCGCGGCACTGCCACCGGACTCCCCGGACCTGCGCATCATCGAGGGCAATATTGCCGAAGACACGCAGCTGGCGGGCCTGCCGCCCGGCACAGCGCCGGCAGCGGCCGCACCCACTGCCGGCGTGCAGATCAGCGGCACCGTATCGATCGACAGCGCGCTTGCCGCGCGCGTGGCGCCCGGGTCGACCTTGTTCATCTATGCCAAAGCGGCCGATTCTCCCGGTCCCCCGCTCGCGGTCATGCGGGCCACCGTGAGTGGCTGGCCGGTGCGTTTCACGCTCGATGACTCCATGGCCATGACCCCGTCGCGGCGTCTCTCGCAGTTCGACAAGGTGATCATCGAGGCACGCATTTCGCGTAGCGGGCAAGCCGCACCGAACAGCGGTGACCTGTTCGCCACCAGTGCCGTGCTAACCCCACACGACGGCAAGCCACTCGTCCTCGTCATCAATCGGGAAATCAGCTGAACGCACAACCACAAGCGAGCGAACCCGCCGACGTGCTACTGGTGCGTCGCATCGATCCAGCTGAGTTGGGCGCAAAGCTCGGCTGGCCGGCTGCCTCCCCGCCGCGCGGCGATCCGCCTCCGCAGGCGCGACCCAGCCGGGTGCCGCCGGGAGCGGCGCTGCAATCGTCCAGCCCCCCGCCACCAGCACCCGCGACTGTCGTGCCGAAAGCGTCGCCGAGCGCCCCCGAAGCTGCGTTCGTGCGCCCGCCTGCAGCGCCTGCACCCGTTTTGTCGACCGCACCGTCGCAGGCCGCCACGGCCGCGATCGTGCGCCCGGCGTCTGCGCCGGCACCCGCACCGGCGACCAAACCCTGGCTCAGTGCCGACAAAGTGCTGTTCGTGCTCGTCTGTGCGCTGCTGTATTTCGGCTGGCATTTTCCCACCGAGCGTTACATCAGCCCCAAGCGCGGCGTCGGCTACGCGCTCGGGATCGTGGGTGGGAGCTTGATGCTCCTGCTGCTGGTGTATTCGCTGCGCAAACGCTGGTCCTGGCTGCGCTTCCTCGGATCAACGCCCAGTTGGTTCCGTTTTCACATGGTACTCGGCGTTCTCGGCCCGCTGTGCATCCTCTACCACTCGAATTTTTCCACTGGCGCAACGAACAGCAACGTGGCGCTGTTCTGCATGCTGACCGTCGCCGGCAGCGGGCTCATCGGACGTTATATCTACGCCCACATCCACCACGGGCTTTACGGACGCAAACTCGTATTGGGGGAACTGCGTGAAAGCGCCGAGAGTCTGCACGCACACGCCAGCATCAGCTTTCTGCCCGAGCTGGCGGCGCGCCTGGATGCCGCCGAGCAGCGGGTGCTGCGAGCCGGTGCGCGCCTGTCGCTGTTTGGGCTGCTCAAGCCGCTGACGATAGCTTTCATGACCGCGCACCTGCGGTGGCGGCTGCACGCTTACGTGCGGCGCGCGCTGCGCGCCAGCGCACGCACCAATCCCGTTATCGCGTCGCAGCGTAAGCGCCTGCGCGCCACCGCGCGCAGCTACATTCAACGCCGGCTCGCTGCGACGCGCCGCGTCGCTGCATTCCAAAGTTTCGAGCGGCTGTTCTCGCTGTGGCACACGCTGCACGTGCCACTGATTTTCATGATGTTCATCGCTGCCGTCGTGCACATCATCGCAGTGCACGTCTACTAACGCGGCATCCTACACATTGACATGGTGGCGGCACGATGGCGGCCAACGTTACTCGCGGGATTACTGCTAGCGCTGCTGGCGGCACGTCCAGCTGAAGCGGTCAATCCGGAAACACTGCTCATGCCCGGCAAGCTCACCTCGGCGCACGCGAAGTACGAAGAACAGTGCTCGCAGTGCCATGACCGCAGCGATCGCAATCGTCAGACGCAGTTGTGTCTCGATTGCCACAAGGATATCGCCGCCGACCTGCGGCAGAAGCGCGGATTCCACGGTCATCTGCCCGGGATCGAGAATTCCCAATGTCATGCCTGTCATTCCGAGCATCTGGGGCGCGATGCGGACATCGTCAAGCTCAGCCGCGAGCAATTCAACCACGCGCAGACCGAGTACCCGCTCAAGGGCGTGCACGCTGACGTGCCCTGTGATAGCTGCCATGCGCCGCACAAGCGTTTCCGACAAGCCGCCACCGATTGCCTCTCGTGTCACAAGAAGGAGGAACCCCACGAAGGCAAGCTCGGACGCGATTGCGGTTCCTGCCACGACACTGCCGCGTGGCATCACATTACGTATGACCACGGCAAGACGGGCTTTGCGCTGCACGACAAGCACGCCGAGATCCAGTGCGCCGCCTGCCACTTCGGCAATCGCTATCGCGACACGCCGAAGGAATGCGGCGCCTGCCATGAGCCGGATGACGTGCATCACGGGGAGCGGGGCCCCAAGTGCGGCGAGTGCCACACGACGCAGGGGTGGAAGACCTCCAAGTTCGATCACAAGAAGACCGGTTTCGCGCTGGAAGGCGTGCACGAGCGGATCGCCTGCAACGACTGCCATCGCTCGGGGAATCTCAAGGACAAGGTACCGAAGGATTGTTTTGGCTGCCACCGCGCGCAGGACTCGCACGCCGGGCGTCTCGGCAAGGACTGCGGCCACTGCCACGGAAATGAGAAGTGGAAGCCGGCGAACTTCGATCATTCCCGCGATACCCATTGGGCGCTCGTCGGCCGCCACGAGAAGGTTCCCTGCCACACCTGTCACACGGCTAACGTCGCCACGCAGAAGCTGCCCACCGAGTGCCTGAGCTGTCACCGCCCGAACGACGTGCATCTCGGAAAGCTCGGGCGCGATTGCGCCCAGTGCCACACGCCTGCCGGGTGGCGCGAGAGCGTGAGCTTCGATCATGACCTCACCCGCTACCCGCTCGTCGGCCTGCACGTGGCCGTGCCATGTGAGCAGTGCCACCTGACGCGCCAGTACCGCGACGTCGGCCACGCCTGTATCGATTGCCACCAGCGCGACGACGCCCACCACGGCAACCTCGGCAAGGACTGTGGCCGCTGTCACTCGCCCAACGGCTGGAAGGTGTGGCAGTTCGATCACGGCAAGGAGACCGGCTTCGCGCTCGCCGGCGCCCACGCCAAGCTTGCGTGTGAGTCCTGTCACCGGCGACCTGCAGATCAGGTGAAGCTGAAAAGGGACTGCCTCTCGTGCCACGAAAAGGACGACGTGCACCTGGGCCAGTACGGGCGTCAGTGTGATCGCTGTCATTCCACGCTCAGCTTCAAGGGCGCGCGGGTCCAATAGGAACCGGATCAGATGGCGCTACCAACCCAGCTCGCGCTAACAGCAGCCGTTGCGCACCGGCAGGCGGCGGCGCGTGCGCTGCTGCGCGCGCTGGTGTTGGTGTTCCTGCTGGTGCCGTGCGGGTTCGCCGCGCAATCGCGCACCAACTTTGACCATGACACCACCGGGTTCGAGCTCACGGGACAGCATCGCGACCTACCGTGCGAGTCCTGCCACGCCAACGCGATCTTCAAGGGCACGCCCCGCGCCTGCCAGGACTGCCACGGCGTTGGCACTGCGATCCGCGCGACTGCCAAACCTTCGGACCACATTCTCTCCACCAACAATTGCATCGCCTGCCACGCCCCGATCGCCTGGAGCCCGGCGGTAAACTTCGACCATACGCAGGCGCGCGGCAGCTGCTCGACCTGCCACAACGGTGTGCAGGCCCAGGGTAAGCCACCGACGCATATCGTCACCGATCTCGAGTGCGACGCCTGCCATACGACGCTCACGTGGGCCGGGGCCGTCTTTACCCACCAGGGCATCACCGGCGGCTGTGCCAGCTGCCACGACAACGTGCAGGCCAAGGGCATGCCCCCGACGCACATCCCGGTCGGTACCGCTGCCCCGGTGCCGTGCGAGGGATGCCACTCGGCGACTAACTTTATGACCTTCGCCGGCACGAAGATCAATCACCTCGCCGTCACCGCGCTCAGCTGCGCGAGCTGCCACGAGACGGCCGCCTACCTCGGGATGCACCCGAGCACCAACACCACCGCGGGTGACTCACGGCCAAATGCGACACTTGACAAGGCGCATCCGACGAGCGGCGACTGCGGCCAATGCCACGACACCACGACGTTCGCCAATTCGGCGCTGCGCCCTGCGAACCACATCCCAACCAGCGCCCCGTGCTCGCAGTGCCATACCACGGCGGGCAACTACGCCGCTTACTCGGTGAGCGGCGTACACCAGGGCGTCACCAGCTGCCTTATCTGTCACGGCGCAAACGTCGGTCCCTTTGCCAACGTCACCCCCGTCACCGCCCCCAGCACGCACATCCCGTTCGGCAGTCTCGATTGCAACGGCTCGGGCTGTCACAGCACGACCAACGTGAACCCGGGCGGCTTCAGGCTCGGTGCGGCGAATATCAGCGCGCCGACGCTGAGCGTCGCAGGTCACGCGACTGTCGCAGCCGCGGTGAGCGCCTGCCAGAGCTGTCACGAGACGGCCCCCTACCTCGGCATGCTCGCCAGCACGGCGACCGCGGCCGGTGATTCACGGCCGACGGCGCTTGATAAGGGCCACCCAACCATCGGGCGATTGCAACGGCTGCCATACCAGCACCCCGACGTTTGCGGCCAATATCACGCAGTCGGCAAAGCCCGCAAACCACATCCCCACCACGGCGCCGTGCACGCAGTGCCATACCACGGCCAGCAACTACGCCACCTATTCCGTCACTGGCACGCACCAGGGGGTCACCGCGTGCCTGAGCTGCCATGCCCCGGCGGTGGCGAGCACCTTTGACAACGTCACCATCGTGACGCGCCCGCCAATCACATGCCGATCGGCAGCCTCGACTGCAACGGCTCGGGCTGCCACACGACGACGAATGTGAACGCCGGCGGCTTCAAGCTCGGCAACGCGAGCATCTCGACCCCAACACTGAGTGTCGCCGGCCACGGGACGGTCTCTGCCGCGGTGCCCGCCTGCGCCACCTGTCATGAAACGGCGCCCTACGTGGGCATGCTGCCGAGCAGCGCCACGGCCGCTGCAGACTCGCGCCCGACGGCGTTCGACTGCGAAACATCCGGCCAGCGGGGATTGCGGCAACTGCCACGTCACGACGCCGATCTTCGCGACCAATCTGTTGCCAACCACCGCCAAACCCGCCAATCACATCCCCACCACCGCGGTCTGCGCGCAGTGCCACACCACGGCCGGGAACTTCGCGCTCTATTCCGTCAGCGGCCTGCATCAGGGCGTCACGACCTGCCTGAGCTGTCACGGCCCGACCGTCGGACCGTTCCTCAACGTCACGATGGTCAGCACGCCGGCCAATCACATGCCGATCGGCGCGCTCGACTGCAGCGGCTCGGGCTGTCACACCACGAAGAACGTCAACCCCGGCGGCTTCAAGATCGGCAGTGCCAGCATCTCCGCTCCGACCCTGAACGTGGCCGGCCACACCACCGTCGCCACCGCCGTCAGCGGCTGCCAGACCTGTCACGAGAGCGCACCTTACGTCGGCATGCTGCCGAGCAGCGCCACGGCGGCCGGAGACTCGCGCCCGACAGCGTTCGACAAGGCGCATCCGACCAGCGGCGACTGCAATGGCTGCCATACCACGACCCCGACGTTCGCAACCAATATCACGCAGTCGGCAAAGCCTGCGAACCACATACCCGACCACCGCAGCGTGCACGCAGTGCCATACCACGGCCGGGAACTACGCGGCTCTATTCGGTCACCGGCACGCACCAGGGCGTGACGACCTGCCTCAGCTGTCACGGCGCTACGCTGGCAGTTTGCCAACATCACGACCGTCGGCAACGCCAGCCAATCACATCCCGATCGGCGCCCTCGACTGCAACGGTTCGGGCTGTCATACGACGACGAATGTGAACGCCGGCGGCTTCAAGCTCGGCAATGCGAGCATCTCGACCCCAACACTGAGTGTCGCCGGCCACACGACGGTCTCTGCCGCGGTGCCCGCCTGCGCCACCTGTCATGAAGCGGCACCCTACGCCGGGATGCTGCCAAGCAGCGCCACGGCGGCTGCGGACTCGCGCCCGACGGCGTTTGACTCGAAACATCCGGCCAGCGGGGATTGCGGCAACTGTCACGTCACGACGCCCGACCTTCGCGACCAATCTGTTACCGACCGCCACCAAGCCCGCCAATCACATCCCGACCACCGCGGTCTGCGCGCAGTGCCACACCACGGCGGGCAACTTCGCGCTCTATTCCGTCACCGGCGTGCATCAGGGCGTCACGACCTGCCTGAGCTGTCACGGCCCGACCGTCGGACCGTTCCTCAACGTCACGATGGTCAGCACGCCGGCCAATCACATGCCGATCGGCGCCTCGACTGCAGCGGCTCGGGCTGCCACACCACCAAGAACGTCAACCCCGGCGGCTTCAAGATCGGTACCGCCAGCATCTCCGCTCCGACCCTGAACGTGGCCGGCCACACCACCGTCGCCACCGCCGTCAGCGGCTGCCAGACCTGTCACGAGAGCGCACCTTACGTCGGCATGCTCGCGAGCACGGCGACCGCGGCCGGTGACTCGCGTCCGACAGCGCTCGACAAGGCGCACCCGACCAGCGGCGACTGCAATGGCTGCCATACCAGCACCCCCACGTTCGCGGCCAATGTCACGCAGTCGGCGAAAGCCCGCGAACCACATACCCACCACCGCAGCGTGCACGCAGTGCCATACCACGGCCGGGAACTACGCGGTCTATTCGGTCACCGGCACGCACCAGGGCGTGACGACCTGCCTCAGCTGTCACGGCGCTACGCTGGCGTTTGCCAACATCACGACCGTCGGCAAGCCAGCCAATCACATCCCGATCGGTGCCTCGACTGCAACGGCTCGGGGTGTCACACGACGACCAACGTCAATCCGGGCGGCTTCAAGCTCGGCGCGGCGAGTATCAACACCCCCACATTAAGCATCGCCGGGCACGACACGATCGCCAGCGTCGTACCCGCGTGCCAGACCTGCCACGAGACCGCGCCCTACGTCGGCATGCTCGCCAGCACGGCGACCGCGGCCGGTGATTCGCGGCCGACGGCGTTCGACAAGGCGCACCCGACCAGCGGCGACTGCAATGGCTGCCATACCACGCACCCCGACTTCGCGGCCAATGTCACGCAGTCGGGAAAGCCCGCGAACCACATACCCGACCACCGCAGCGTGCACGCAGTGCCATACCACGGCCGGGAACTACGCGACCTATTCGGTCACCGGCACGCACCAGGGCGTGACGACCTGCCTCAGCTGTCACGGCGCGACGCTGGCGTTTGCCAACATCACGATCGTCGGCAAGCCAGCCAATCACATGCCGATCGGCGCCCTCGACTGCAACGGTTCGGGCTGTCATACGACGACGAATGTGAGCGCCGGCGGCTTCAAGCTCGGCAATGCGAGCATCTCGACCCCGACACTGAGTGTCGCCGGCCACGGGACGGTCGCTGCCGCGGTGCCCGCCTGCGCCACCTGCCATGAAGCGGCCCCTACGCCGGGATGCTGCCAAGCAGCGCCACGGCGGCTGCGGACTCGCGCCCGACGGCATTCGACTCGAAACATCCGACCAGCGGGGATTGCGGCAACTGTCACGTCACGACGCCCACCTTCGCGACCAATCTGTTGCCGACCGCCACCAAGCCCGCCAATCACATTCCCGACCACCGCGGTCTGCGCGCAGTGCCACACCACGGCGGGCAACTTCGCGCTCTATTCCGTCAGCGGCGTGCATCAGGGCGTCACGACCTGCCTGAGCTGTCACGGCCCGACCGTCGGACCGTTCCTCAACGTCACGATGGTCAGCACGCCGGCCAATCACATGCCGATCGGTGCGCTCGACTGCAGCGGCTCAGGCTGCCACACCACCGAAGAACGTCAATCCCGGCGGTTTCAAGATCGGCAGTGCCAGCATTTCCGCTCCGACCCTGAACGTGGCCGGCCACACGACCGTCGCCGCCGCCGTCAGCGGCTGCCAGACCTGTCACGAGACCGCGCCCTACGTCGGCATGCTCGCGAGCACGGCGACCGCGGCCGGTGACTCGCGTCCGACGGCGTTCGACAAGGCGCACCCGACCAGCGGCGACTGCAATGGCTGCCATACCACTACGCCGACCTTCGCCACCGATCAGACCGGGAATGCCAAGCCTGCGAACCACATACCGACGACCGCCGCCTGCACCCAGTGCCACACCACGGCCGGCAACTATTCGCGCGTACTCCGTAACCGGCACGCATCCGGTGTCACGACGTGTCTGAGCTGCCACGCGCCAGCGGTCGCCACCACGTTCGCGAACGTCACCATCGTGTCCACGCCGAGCAACCACATGCCGATCGGCAGCCTCGACTGCAACGGCTCAGGCTGCCACACGACCAAGAACGTCAACGCCGGCGGCTTCAAGATCGGCGCCGCCAGCTCACGACCCCGACCCTCACCGTGGCTGGCCATACCACCGTGGCGGCAGCGGTCAGCAGCTGTCAGACGTGTCACGAGTCCGCGCCCTATGTCGGCATGATCGCCGAGCAGCGCCACGGCGGCCGGTGACTCGCGCCCCACCGCGTTCGATAAAGCGCACCCGACCAGCGGTGACTGCAACGGCTGCCATACGACGACGCCGACCTTTACGACCAACCAGAACGGCGGCGCCAAGCCGGCGAACCACATCCCGACCAGTGCGGCCTGCACGCAGTGTCATACCACGGCGGGCAACTACGCAGCGTATTCGGTGACCGGCACGCACAAGGGCGTGACAACCTGCCTCAGCTGTCACGGCGCTACGCTGGCAGTTTGCCAACATCACGACCGTCGGCAAGCCAGCCAATCACATCCCGATCGGTACTCTCGACTGCAACGGCTCGGGCTGCCACACCACCACGAACGTCAACCCCGGTGGCTTTAAGATCGGCGCGGCCAGCCTCAGACACCGACGCTGACGGTTGCCGGCCACACCACGGTCGCGGCCGCGGTCAGCAGCTGTCAGACCTGTCACGAGACCGCGCCCTATGTCGGCATGATCCCGAGCAGCGCTACCGCCGGCGGTGACTCGCGCCCCACCGCGTTCGACAAAGCGCACCCGACCACCGGTGACTGCAACGGCTGCCATACGACGACACCGACGTTCAGCAGCAACGTAACCGCTGGCAGCAAGCCGACCAACCACATCCCGACCAACGCGCCGTGCGCGCAATGCCATACGACTGCGGGCAACTACGCGGCGTACGTCATGGGCGCTACCGGGCACAAGGGCATCGCGAGCAACTGCGCGCAGTGCCATGCCTCCGGGCTCAGCTTCTACAACATGGCCCCGCCGACGCTCGTGCAGCCACCCTCGGGGGCCACCGGCCACATCCCGGCGGTACCGCCGAATGGCACCGCGACCATTGCCTGCGAGCTGTGCCACTCGCCGTCGAACTTCACGACCTTCTCCGGCACGGTCATGAAGCACGCCTACGTGACGTCGATGAAATGCATGAGCTGCCACGAGTACGGCATGAAGTGGAAGACCAACACCGGGGTACGGCTGTGGGTGCGCGACAGCCCGAATCACCACGCCGGCCAGGATTGCAATGGGTCCGGCTGCCATACTTCGCGCGACAAGTTCGCCCTGCGCCCGGCCGCGCCCCGCCCGGCAGCGCCCGGCACCGGCACCACAAATTCCGTGCCCGCCGCGCGCGGCGCAGCCGCCAGCCCGCGCGTCCCCTCGACCTCAGCGCTGCCCGGCGAGCTGCCGGCCGCGACCGGCCCGTTCACGCACCCGCCGAAGGGTGCCGCCGCCGTGCGTCAGCTGCCACAACGGTGCCGGCGCCCGGCCTGCCACGCACATCGGCACCACCGATCGCTGTGAGCACTGCCACTCAACGATCGCCTGGCTACCGGTCATCGGCGTGGATCACACCCAGGTGAGCGGGGCCTGCAGCAGCTGCCACAACGGCGTCACGGCGAAAGGCAAGCCGGCCAGGCACCTGGCCACGGCAGCCGCCTGCGAAAGCTGCCACACGACCAACGCCTGGACTCCGGCACGCGTGGATCACACGGCGATCGCCGCGCACACCTGCGCCACCTGCCACAACGCCGTGCGCGCCATCGGCATGCCGCGCACGCACATTCAAACCACGCAGTCCTGCGACACCTGCCACGGCACACTCGCCTGGCGTCCGGCGCGCGTCGATCACGCGCACCTGGTGACAACCTGCGCCACGTGTCACAACAACCTCGCGGCTGTCGGAGTACCGCCGGGGCATCTGAACCTGCGTAGCGACTGCAGCAGCTGCCACGCCTATCCGGACTGGAATGTGGTGCACTTCCGGCATTCCGGCATGGCCTATCCAGGTAAGCACCGCGCGGATATCGGCTGCAGCACCTGTCATACGAGCAATACCGAGGCCGTGCCGTATCCGTCGCCCGCAAATGCCGGTACCTGCGCCGGCTGCCATGCCCGTAATTTCACTCCCGCAAGCCATCCGAAAGACACCAAGGGTGTGAGCTACACGGTCAGCGAGCTCGCCAACTGCAGCGGCGCCTGCCACGTGTACAGCGATCGCCACCCAGGCAACCATCGCCAAACGCCTGCCCGGACCTCATCACCGAGTTTCGGATGCCACGTTCAAGCATTGAGCGTCGCCTACATCGCCTGGTTTTCCTGCTACTGGCGCTTTTCGGTGCCACGGGGGTTTGGGCGCAGTTCAGCCTGAGTACCCCCTCGCGGCTGCTGAGCGTCATCGAAGTGTCCGAGCGCGAGGATCAGGATCAGGCCGATGTCACGATCATCTTCAACTGCTCGATGCGCTTCGTCACGAGCGTACCGGCGAATGAGGGCAAGCAGGTCCATCTGCAGCTCGCGCCGCTGGCAGACTGCGGTGTAAGTCCGCTGACGCAGATTGCGCCTGAGATTCCGCCCCTCTCCGGGGGCCACGACATCCTCGGTTCGGCGCGCGCCGAATCGCTCGCGCCTGGCCAGATCACCCTCACGCTCGATTTCAAGAAGTCCGAGCGCTTTGTCATCGCGCAGGGGATCGATCCACGCGGCCTGCGGCTGCGACTGATCGATCGTTCGCACAATCGCGGCAAGATATTGATTGTGCAGCCGACCGACACGGTCAGTAACTTTGCGATCAATCTTGAGTCGCAGCCGAAGCCCTTCACACCCGAGGACATCGAGCGCGCGCATCAGCGTCTCAAGGCGCCGGCCTTTGTCTCCGAGACCACGGTGGAGGGCGAAAAGTGGTATCGGCTGCGCGTGGGCCCCATTGAACGGCGCACGGAAGCGGACCGGCTGCTGAACCTTGCCCTGCGCGACTACCCGCGCGCCTGGCTCGCCATCGGCGACGATGCAGTCACAAGCGATGCCACTGCCACATCGATCGCTCCCTCGACGGTGCCCGTCGAACACATGGGTTCGGACCCGCCGCTGCCTCCCGAAGCACTCAAATCGATGATGCAGGAAGCGCGCGCCGCGATGGACGCGCACGACTACCCCAAGGCCATCGCGGTCCTGACCAAGCTGCAGCGCCAGCCCGAATTCCCCGACCGGGCACGTGCGCAGGAGATGCTCGGCCTGGCGCGCGAGCGCTCGGGCCAGCTGGCACATGCCAAGGCGGAATACGAAGAGTACTTGCGCCGCTATCCGCAGGGGGAAGGTGCCGAGCGCGTCGCCTTCCGCCTGCGCATCCTGCGCGACGCTGAGGCCAGGGCCCGCACCGGGCAGCAGAGCCCGGCGGACACGCGTAGCTGGGAACTCAGCGGTGGCTTCGCCCAGACCGGCCGCTATGACGGGTCGCGGGAGACCAACGGGGCCACACCCAACAATACGCCAGTTCCGCCCGCGCCCCAGATCAACGAGAACGCCTTCTTCACCGACATCGATCTGCTGGCGCGCCGCCGTGGCGAGAGCTACGACTGGCTTGGACGTTTAAGTGCCGGGTACGACAAGACTTTCAGTCAGGAGGCGCCCGGCGCAGGCGACTCAACGCGCGTGAGTCTCGCCTCCCTTGAGGTGTTGGATCGCTCGCTCGGACTGCTGACGCGGGTGGGACGCCAGACGTACAACCAGGACGGTGTCCTCGGCACGTTCGACGGTCTGTTCATGTCCTGGCAATTCCGGCCCTCGTGGGCCGTCACCGCGGCGGCGGGATATCCTGTCGAACAGACCAATGTTAGCCCGCAAACCCAGCAGCACTTTGAGGCCCTGGCGCTCAACTACACGCCTCCGGGCGCGCGCTGGGACGCGAGCGTCTTCGTCGCCGACCAGGAATTCCAGAACCTGACTGACCGGCAGGCCGTGGGAGCCTCGGGACGTTACCTCACCTCAAACGCCTCGCTAGTGTCGGTGATCGACTACGACATCTTCTACCATTCCCTGAACACGGCCAGCGTCCTCGGCACCGTGCAGCTGCCGGCACGCTGGAACCTGAGCTTTGACGCCGAGCACCGCAATTCGCCCGTGCTGATGACGCGAAATGCACTGATCGGCCAGCCCTTTACCGACCTGACGCAACTTCAGCAGGTCGCCACCCCGGACCAGATCTACCAGTTGGCCCGTGACCGAACGCCGGTCACCTACGACTACACCCTGACGGCAACCAAGCCCCTCGGCCAGGTATTCGTCGTGAGCGTCCTGGTCAGTGCGACGGAAACGGGCGCGACGCCGGCCTCCGGGGGGGTGCCTGCAACGCCCTCGACCGGGACGCAGCTCACCTACCAGACCCAGCTGTTCGCCTCCAACCTGTGGCGCAGCGGCGACTTTCAGATCGTGACGCTCACCCACAGCAACATCGATATTGGCAAAGTCGATTCCATCAGTGCCAACACCCGATTCCCCATCGGCGGCGCCTGGCGTCTCGGTCCGAGGTTCCAGGTGGACCGCCTCAGCGACACCGCCGACGGCAGCACGCAGACCAGCTACATCCCTTCGTTCCTGCTCGAGTATCAGCATGGCCGCGGCCTGCTCCAGTTCGATGCCGGCGGCGAGTTTGGCAAGCGCGAGGCGCTGCTGCAGCTGCCCAGTGGCGGCTTTGTGCAGACCCAGAACACGACGCGCTACTATGTGAGCGTGTCGTATCGTATCGATTTCCAGCGGTGAACAGCCCAGCGGGCTCACCGCAAGCACGGTTGCTCCGGGCTGTGTTGCTGGCGCTGCTCGCGGCGCTGCTTTGCGCGGCGGCCAGGCCTCCCGACGAATACCTGGACGAAGAGACGGCCGCCACGCTGACCATCGTGGCCGAGCCATTGGTGTTTGCCTGTGACCGCCGCGACCTGGGGGCATACGCGCGCGATTACCTGACGCTGGCGGCCGTGGCCGTGAACCGTAATCGCCATGTAAGTTACGTGCTACTTGCCTATTTTTGGTCGACCGTGGCCCCGCACCTGCGACCCGACGCGCTGCCAGCACCCGAGCTCTTGGTATTGCAAGCCGACGATCGGCAAATCGAGTTACATCGAGGCGCACATACCGCCCGTGACGCAGGTATCAGTGTGTTGGTGCACCCGCCCCCCGGCACGGCGGCGAGCCCGCTGGTGTATCCGACCGATCTTGGGACCCTGCGCTTCCTGGCCGAGGCGCATCGGCTGAAGGTTCTCTCGGACAGCAACGCCACCCCCACGGGGTTCGTTCTCTGGGACGATGAGCGTGATGCACTGCGTGCATTCGTGCAGCACCTGGACGGCGGTCCGTGATGAATGCGTCCGTGGTGGGGGCGGTTAGGTGAACTCCGTACCGCCTACCTGCGATGCGGCCGCGGCGCGCGTCCCCAGCCCGACCCGGCCCGCTGCGCATCCCGGCCTGGTGCTCGCGACGACGATCCTCGCCTCGAGCCTGGCGTTTGTGGATGGCTCGGTGGTCAACGTCGGCCTGCCCGCGATCGGGCACAGTCTCGGTGCGGATGCCGCGGCGCTGCAGTGGGTCATCAACGCCTATCTGCTGCCGCTGAGCGCCCTGCTGCTGCTCGGTGGTGCCGCAGGCGACCGCTTTGGCCGCAGGCGCCTGTTGATCGGGGGTACGGCGTTGTTCGCCGTGACTTCACTCGCGTGCGCACTGGCGAGCTCGCCCGCGGCTGTTGCTCGCGGCACGTTTCTTTCAGGGTGTGAGCGCCGCGCTGTTGATGCCCAACAGCCTGGCGATCCTCGGCGCCACATTTACCGGCGCAGCCAAGGGGCGTGCGGTCGGCATCTGGGCGGCCACCGGCGCGGCGGTCAGCGCCGCAGGTCCGGTGCTGGGGGGCTGGCTCATCGACATGGGCAGCTGGCGCGGTATCTTTCTGATCAATCTGCCGCTCGCCGCGGGCGCCATCGCCTTGGCGTGGCGCCATATCCCGGCGGACCAGACCGAACGCGAGCATCCGCTCGACCTCGCCGGCGGCCTGTGGGCCACCGGCGGCCTCGGCGCGCTCACTTATGCACTGACGGCGCGTTCCGGCGAGCACCACTGGACGCCGGTTGCGATTGTCACGATGTGCCTTGCGCTGCTCGCCCTCGTCATCTTCATCGGGGTCGAGCGCCGGCGCGGCGAACGCGCCATGCTGCCGGTCATTCTCTTTGCTTCCCGCGACTTCATCGGGCTGTCGCTGCTGACGCTGTTCTTGTACGGCGCCCTGGGGGTCGTGTTTGTCCTGATTCCGTACCTCATGATCAATACGGCGCATTACTCCGCGACCGCCGCCGGCGCCGCGCTGCTGCCGCTACCGCTGGTGCTGGCGGTGGCCTCTCCGCCTCTGGGAACCCTCGCCGGTCGCATCGGCTCGCGCCTGCCGCTGACGATCGGCCCCCTGGTCGTCGCGATCGGCTTTCTGCTGACCCTGAAGATCGGGCCGCACGCCCTCTACTGGCGCGAAGTGTTGCCCGCGCTGCTGGTGATTGCCTTCGGGCTCAGTGGTGCGGTGGCGCCGTTGACCACCGCGATACTCAGTTCCGCCGACGCCGCCCATACCGGAGCGGCCTCGGGCTTCAACAGCGCCGTCGCTCGTAGCGGCGGCCTGATCGCGACGGCTTTGCTGGGGGCGGTGCTTGCGGCACAGGGCAGCGCTTTGCTCAGCGCCTTCCACGCGGCGATGTTCGTGTGTGCCATCGCCTGCCTGGCATCCTCGCTCAGCGCCTATACGCTCCTGAGCCGGCCACGGGCATGAGGCCCGGCGGAAGACCACGGGGTTGTGTCAGCGCAGCTGGCTGTCCTTGCTGCCGCGACGGTTATAACCACTGTGCTGGCCAGACTCGCGGTCCTCGGCTTCCTGGCAGGCGATGCACAAGCGCACTCCGGGGACGGCCGCGCGCCGCGCCTCAGGGATGGCCGAGCCGCAGTGTGCACAGTGAGTGAGCGAGTCGCCCTGAGGCAGGCGGCTCTGCGCGCGCCGAATACCGTCCTTGACGGTCGCGTCGATCTGCTCGTTAACGGCGTTCTCGCCGGCCCACCCGGTTGCCACGATAGCTCTCCTTGGCGCTCATGTTGCTGTATCCCCCTCTCTAGTGGCAAATAGCGGTTTCACAAGCCGGACCGCCAGAGCTTCCTTTCTGCATGCCCTTAAGTCGCAATTGCGTGACGCCTCGTAAGCGCATGCACGACGCCCCCGGGCGCGGCGTGCCCCGCTATCGCTGTGGCTGAGTCGGCCGTGCAGCCGCTGCGCGTCGGCTGGGAGCTGGCGCAGTCTTTGGGCCTGCTGGCGGCGCTGGGCGCCCTGCTGCTGTGTCTCCTGCCGGTGCGGCCCCGCACCCCTGGCACCCCGCCCCTGTCGCTGCGTAAGCACGAATGGCTCGGTTGGAGCATGCTGATCGCAGCGCTCGGGCATGTGGGCCTGTCGCTGGCGTTCGACCGTACGGTCATACAGCACCTGAGGCTCACCGCGCCCTTCTACGAATGGGCGGGGATCTGCGCGCTGCTCGCCATCCTGATGCTAACCGTGCCGGCGGCCGGCCCGCTGCGACGCCAACTCTGGTCGCGGCACCGGAACTTTCAGGCATTGCATGTCGCAGTGAGCTGCGCGCTGGTGGCACTGATTGCGGTGCATGTCGTGACGACGCACCGCTACCTGCATGGGCGTAGCCGCCTGGCACTGTGGCTACTGCTGTCCATCGCAGCGCTGCTGGCGCTGCTGCGGCCCCGCGCCGCTCCCGCGGCGCAGCGGCCTCTGGGCGCCCTCAGCCGGTTGGCCTTTGGCCGGCATTCAATGCTCATCCTGGTCTGCGCCGGTGTTGCCGCTGTGGCGGTGGTGCCGTTGCTGAGCGCCAACGTACGACTCGCGCTGCGCGCACCCCTCGGCCGCCGCGCAGAAGCCCCGCCGCTCGACTTCCCGCATGACCGGCATCGGGCGGTCAACTGCATCCTGTGCCACCATAACTTCCGCGACCAGACCGGCGCGGATTCCTGCATCAGCTGTCACCGCAGCAACCGTCCGGAAATCCGTGTGAGCGCTGAAGCCCGCTTCCACGATTTCTGCCTGGGCTGCCACCGCGACCCGCCGGCCCCGCTGACGCGGCACGGCCCGACTACCGCGTGCGACAGCTGCCATGTCGGCCCGGGTAACCGCGCCCCCGCGGGCGCCGGAGTCTGAGGCCTCGCGTCCATGGGCTGACGCGCGACATCCGGGCGTGGACGGCGCCCGCTTGAGCCGGAGAATTCCTACGCCCGCTTGCGCGCCCAGCACCCCGCACTAAAGTCCTCTGCGGATGCCTGTGCCGGAGGTTCCGCTGGATGCTGGCGTACCCTTAGGGGCATGCCCACCCAGGGCGAGGCCCCATCCTAACGGAGCGATTGCCGTCATCTTGAGCTCCGAAACCCGCTTCCCACGCAGTAGGCTAACGAGGACTGCACTCGTGATCGTGGCTGTGACCGCGACATTGATCGGCGTCGTCACCTTCCTGGAGCATCGCCTCGAGGGTCTGATTCTGCACGTTTTTTCCGTCCATACCGGCGGCCGAGCAATTCGAGTCAACGGGGATTTCGACGTGCGCTGGCTGAGCCTCCGTCCTAGGATCAGCGCGAGTAGCGTCGTGGTCGATAACCCACCCTGGATGCCCGCGGGGGTCACCGCCGAATTCGGGCAGGTCACGTTGAGCATGCGCTGGCAGCTGTCGACGCTTCCGTTGCGGATCCAGCGGCTTGAACTTAAGCAGACACAGCTGCACCTGCTGCGCGATGCTCGGGGGCACGCCAACTGGTACGCAAGCGCGGACGGTGCGGGTAACGGACCGCCCCTGATCGAGAGCCTGGAGGTGCCCGACGCGCACGTCGACCTGCGTGACGATCGGTGGCACCTGCAGTTTCAGGGCCGCGTCTCCGCCGCTGACGCCACGCATGAGGGTGCCCGGCTCCCGCCGCTGCACATCGAAGCACACGGGGAGCTGAATGGCCGCGCGACGAGCCTGACCATCGAGGCCGATCCGCTCGCCTCGGCGCGGCGCGACCGCGCCTACCACTTCTCGATGCTCGAGCGCTCCCAGGCGGTACGCCTAAGTGCCGAAGGATTCCTGGCACAGGCGTTTGACTTGCGCGTCCTGCAGGGGAACTTCGTTGCATCCGGACCGGATCTGAAGCAGCTTTCGTACCTGGTTGGAATTTCCTGGCCCGACACCGGAGCGTTCCGCTTTTCCGGCACCCTGCACCGCAACGACGACCGGTTTAAATACGACGATCTGCTCCTCAGCTCCGCCGACAACGAGCTGCGCGGCAACCTTTTGGTCGATAGCACACTCGACCGGCCCGCCATTGAGGGTGCGCTGCGCGCTAAGCGGCTGCGTCTGGCGCAGCTGGGGCCTCGGGCAGACTCCCCCGAGCTCGGCGCGAAACCCGCGGTCGAGACGCGCCTTGCCGACACCCCCCTGCGGGCGGCCGGACTGCTGGGCACCGACTGGAACGTCACGCTGCGGGTCGATGAGCTTGAGTTCGGCGCGGGATCGCTGCATGCGCTGTCCGCAACCTTCAGTGAACAGCAGGGAGTTCTCAACCTCCACGGATTCAGTGCCACGCTGGCCCAGGGGAGAATCACCGGCAGCGCACGACTTGACGCGGTATCCGCGCTAGCGCGCGCTGAACTCAACGTGACTGCCGAGCAGGTGCAGCTGGATCAGCTGCTGCGCTATCCGCCGCAGCCGCCCCCACCGGTCAGCGGCCTCATCAGCGGCCGCGTACACCTTGGCGGCAGCGGTCAGACACTGCGGGAACTGGCGGCCGGGGCCGACGGTACCGTCGCGGCGGTGATGCCGAAGGGCGAGGTGCAGGACGCGCTCGTCCAATCGGCGGGCCTCGAACTCAGTGGGCTATTCGGGCGGCTGCGCAAGAGCGGCAAGGAAACCGACATCCGCTGCGCGGTGGCAAAGCTCGATGTGCACGAGGGTATCGGCACGGTTCGTACGCTGGTGATCGACACCGGCGACACCCTGCTCAGTGGCGAGGGAACCGTGAATCTCGCGTCCTCCGATGCGCTCGATCTGTCCCTGCGCGGACACCCGAAGAAGCCGAGCCTCGCCTTGCACTCCTCGCTACACGTGCAGGGGAGTCTTACTCACCCTCGCCTGAGCGTGAGCGGCCACGACGTCGCGGGACAGACGGCCGCAGCAGTGGCCCTCGGGGTGCTCCTGACGCCCATCGCGAGCGTGCTCGCCTTTGTGAATCCGGGACTGGCCCACGATGCGGACTGCGCCGCGCTCACCGCTCAGGCCGCACCTACGCTTGCCACCGACGGTGGCGGCCACTAAAACGGCGCCACGTTATTTTCAGTGAAACTGGAGCCGCCTATGGACATCGGATTCATCGGAACCGGAAACATGGGAAGCGGCATGGTGGTGAGCCTGATGCGCCACGGGCACAAAGTCAGTGTCTACAACCGCACCGCGCAGAAGGCGCAGCCGCTGATTGATCTTGGGGCGCGTGCCGTGCGCAGCATTGCCGAGGCGTGCGAGTTTCCCGTCGTCTTCTCGATGCTCGCCGACGATCGGGCGCTCGAAGAGGTCACGTTGGGCGCCGGCGGCATCCTCGAGGCCCTACCGCAAGGCGCCATCCACGTCTCCTCGGGCACCGTCAGCGTCAATCTGGCGCAACGGCTCGCGCAGGCACACTCCAGTGCGCGCCGCGGCTTCGTTTCCGCGCCGGTATTCGGTCGACCGGACGCCGCGGCGAGCGGCAAGCTGTTCGTCATCGTCGCCGGACACACCCCGGCACTCGAGCAACTCACGCCCCTTTTGGAGGCGATTGGGCAGCGTACGTTCGTGGTTGGCGAGGAACCCCACGTGGCGAATCTGATTAAGCTCAGTGGCAACTTCCTGATTGCGGCGGTCATCGAAATCCTGGGTGAGGCCATGGCGCTGGCGGACAAGGGTGGCGTGGACCGGCATCGCTACCTGGAAATCCTGACCTCGACGTTGTTCGGTGCCCCGGTGTTCAAGACCTACGGCGCCCTGCTGGCGGATCGGAAATTCACCCCGGCGGGCTTTGCGGCGCCGCTGGGGCAAAAGGACATACGCCTGACGTTGCAAGCTGCCGAAGCGTTGGCCGTGCCCATGCCCATGGCGAACGTGTTGCGCGACCGGTTCCTGAGACTGGCGGCGCACAAACGCGAGCACTTGGACTGGGCCGCCATTGGCTATCTTGCTGCCGTCGACGCCGGCGCGGAGTTTCCCTGATCCGAAGCGCGAACGACGCACGCTGTGGACGCCTCAGTCGGCGGTCTGTCGTCCCGGCTTACTGTCAGGTAAAGGGCCGACAGCGCGCGGGCCCACGCCCATGGCGCGCGCTGCCGTGCCGCGGATGAGCCTCAATCTCAGGAACGACCTGATATCCTGCGTGGTACCGACTTGCTAGGTCTGTCGATCCGCGAGAACAACACTGAGGTGACCCGGGTAGCTGCCAATCAATGCTGCGGCACGAGGCCCGCGCGGGCGCCCGCGCAGGAGGTTGCGCCGCGGTGCCGGATCTGTGTTCGCGAGCGCACCGGAATCCGCCGCGTTGCCGTTTGACTTCATCGTCATCGGTGCAGGAATGGCCGGTGTGAGCGTCGCGGATGCATTGGCAGGCACGCGCGCGTCGCGTTGCTGGAAAGCGAAGCGCATCCCGGCTACCACTCGACTGGCCGTTCCGCGGCAGTGTTCGCCCCGAACTACGGCAGCCCGACATTCACCGCGCTCACCCGCGCGAGTGCGCACTTTCTGCTCGCGCCGCCGGAGCGCTTCTCTTCCACGCCGCTGCTGCACAGCCGCGGCGCACTGTTTCTGGCCCATGCCGGGCAGGCCGCGGGTTTGATCGCCGCGGTCGAGCAGATGCGAAACAACGGCGCCGCAGTGGAGTCAATGTCGCCGCAGGCCGCACGCGCGCTGGTGCCGGCGCTGCGTCGCGACTATGTGGCCGCGGCAGCCTACGAGCGCGATGTCTATGACATTGATGTGGAAGCGCTGTTTCAGGGTTTCATCCGTCGCGGCCGGGCGGCCGGCGTGCAGCTCTTCACCAGCGCGCGCCTCGGCGTACCGCGCTGGAATCATGGCGCCTGGCACCTGCCCCTGGGCCAGCAGGAAATCGCCGGACGCGTCGTCATCAACGCTGCGGGCGCCTGGGCCGACCAGGTCGCGGGCCTCTTTAGCGTGCGCCCCCTGGGGCTGCATGCGCTGCGACGCTCCGCGGCAGTGATCGATGCGCCGCCGGGCGCTGCCGGCTGGCCGGTAGTGTTTGATTTCGATGAGCAGTTCTATCTGAAGCCCGACGCGGGGCGCCTGCTGATCTCACCGGCCGACGAGGAACCCGTAGTCCCATGCGATGCCTATGCCGAGGACCTCACGATTGCGCTCGCGGTCGAGCGCGTCCAGAACGCGCTCGATATCGAGATCACACGCGTGCATCGCAGCTGGGCGGGCCTGCGCACGTTTGCCCGCGATCGCGACCCGGTGATTGGTTACGAGCGCACGGTCCCCGGCTTTTTCTGGTGTGCCGGCCACGGGGGCTGCGGCATTCAGACATCGCCGGCGCTGTCGCAGCTCGCGGCCGCCCTCGCGCAGCAGCGGCCTATTCCCGATACGGTCGCGGCCGAAGGAGTCACAGCCCTCGCCGTCGCTCCCGGACGCCTGCGTGGGTCATGACGCGCTAGGACATCGCATTCGCGCCCGGCGGGGGATCCGGGGGCAGCGGGATGAACTCACGATTGTCGGCATCGGGAAGCTTCATCCGCCCTGCCCGCCAGTCCGCCTTCGCCTGCTCGATCCGCGCCTGCGAGGAGGCCACGAAATTCCATTCGATGAAGCGCTGTCCGACCGGTTCACCACCCAAAAGCATGACGACGCTGCGCATGCTCGCCGTCAAGGTCGCGCCTGCGTTTCCTGTGCCCACCGACATCTGCCCTGGTGCGACCTGGACGCCGTCGCTGTGGATGGAGCCTGAGACCACGTAGGCGCCGTGCTCGGCGTAGCCGCCGGGCATGGCGAGCTTCGCGCCCGGATCCAGTACCGCGTGCAGGTAGAAAAGCGGCGAGAGTGTCTTGACGGCCGCACGCAGGCCGAAGGCCTCCCCTGCCAGCAATCGCAGCGAAACACCCGCATCGGTGTACACGGGCAGATCGCTCCCCTCGTGATGCGCGAACGTGGGCGTGGTCTCCTCGGCTTCGTCCGGCAGCGCCACCCAGGCCTGAATGGCGTGCATCGGGCCGCCCTCACGACGTGCCTTCTCGAAGCGTTCCGAATGCGTGATGCCTCGCCCAGCGGTCATCCAGTTGACCTCGTGCGGGCGGATGGCCTGCTCGATCCCGGTGGAGTCGCGATGCACGATCTCCCCGTCGAACAGGTAAGTGACCGTCGCAAGGCCGATATGCGGATGCGGACGCACGTCGGCTTCGCGCTCCAATCCGGGCGGCAGGTCCACCGGACCCAGATGGTCAAAGAAAATGAACGGACCGACCATGTGCCGGTTCGGCTGCGGCAAAACCCGCCCCACTTCGAAACTTCCGAGACTGCGCCTGCGCTCCTGTAGAACGACCGCCTTCATGGTTATTTCCTAACGCCGCGCTAACCGCAGATGACCGCACAATGATGGCACGGACCGCAGCTTCATGAATGACTCTCCAGGGACACGCGCTTAAGCTGTCGGTTTGCGCTAGGTTTCACGCACAGGGGACGTAGGAGAATTCACGATGAGCAAGATCATCTATGAGATTGTGCCGCACGATGGTGGCTGGGCCTATCGCGTGAACGGCACGTATTCGGAGCGCTTTGCGACCCACGACCACGCCCGAGCGGCTGCCGCGCTGGCCGCGCGGGAACAACGCCAGCCCGGGGTTTCGACGCTCATCTCCTGGGAGGACAGCGCGGGCCACTGGCACAAAGAGCTGGCGGCGGGCGACGATCGGCCGGAAACCGGCGTCAAGGGGTAACAATCGCGCCTGTGGCTGCCGCTGCTGCCCCGCACAGCTCGCGCAGGGAACGCTCCGTCCGGCCGGCCGCTCGATGCGCGCTACGCGCACCGCCAGGCGAGGGATCCTTGCGGCCGAACGAGTCAGCCGGCGCATCCTTCGGGCAGTAGACTGCGGCTCAGCTTTCCGGGCCCTGGGCCCGGTTACGGGGAATCAGCTTGAAAATCCTCTACCGGACCCTTGCGGTGATCGTGATTCTCCTGGTGGTCGGGCTGCTCGCGCTCGGCCTGGTACTTCAGCACGATTCTCCGTGTGGCAACGCCACCGCGGCGCGCACGGTCGGCCCGGCGATGAAGGCCGTGGTATATCGCTGCTACGGTTCGGCCGACGTGCTGCGAGTGGAAGAAATCGCGAAACCGCAGCCCCACGACAATGAGATCCTGGTCAAGGTCCACGCCGCCTCGCTCAATCCCCTGGACTGGCACTACATGCACGGAACACCCTACATCGTGCGCCTGGACGCCGGCATCGGGAAACCCAAGGACATCAGGCTTGGGGTCGATTATTCCGGGACTGTTGAGGCGATCGGCAAGGATGTCACGCGGTTCAAGCCGGGTGATGCCGTATTTGGCGGGCGCGACGGTGCCTTTGCCGAGTACGTCGCCGTGCGTGCGGATCGCTCAGTGGTACCTAAGCCGGACAACATGAGCTTCGAGCAGGCCGCTGCGGTGCCGATCGCCGGGCTCACCGCCTTGCAGGCGCTACGCGACAAGGGACACGTCCGTGCGGCAGACAAAGTGCTGATCAACGGCGCATCCGGCGGCGTTGGAACCTTCGCGGTGCAGATCGCCAAATCCTACGGGGCGGAAGTCACCGGAGTATGCAGTACCAAGAACCTCGCGATGGTTCGCTCCCTGGGCGCAGATCACGTCATCGACTACACCGCCGAGGACTTCACGCAGCAACCACAGCGCTACGACCTGATTCTGGACACGGTGGGTAACCACTCACTGTTGCAATACCGCCAGGTGCTTACCCCCCACGGTATCGTGGTGATCATCGGCGGACCGAGCACCGGCCCGTTCATCGGGCCGCTGATTACTCCCATCAAGGCGCTGCTGCTCACCCCCTTTGTTTCGCAGCGTTTCGAGCCATTCCTCGCCGCATTCAACCCCCAGGATCTGCGCACGCTCGGAGAGCTCATGCAAGCCGGAAAACTGACTCCGGTCATTGACCGGCAATATCCGCTCGCCGAGATTCCCGAAGCCATGCGCTACGTGGAAGCCGGGCACGCGCACGGCAAGGTGGTTCTCAATATACCTTGAGCGTCGCGCTGTGAAATCGCCACAGGCGCGGCCGCGCACGCAAGCAACGTACCGCGCGGTTCACTGACGGTCGCCGCGGCCTTGGATGCCGGTAGTAAACTAGCCTTCGAGGACAGGCTTCAGTGTCTTGAAGCGTCGCTACCGCGGCTCATGAGGGCTTCGCACGCCGTCGGCCGGCCGCTTCGGCCTCCGCAAGCTCGCGCGCCTCGTCCTCGTTCTGTGGCGCAGCTGCGCGTGCGGCGCGCTCAATGTTCGCCGACCGGACGAAATTGCCCACGTCAGCCTCGTACTGGCGCGCCGCTTGGTAGTCGCCTTCACCCTGCACGCCGTTGCCATTTGAAGCGCTTGCGCGCGTCCGTCCTGCGCCGAAATGCGACCGAAAGCCGGGTACCACATCCACAAGCGTGTTCGCGATCCTCGAGGTCGCGACCCCGATAAGTGCGCCCTGAATCTCGTCCCAGACGTGCCGAATCTGGGCCTTGCGATCGTCCAAGCGGCGCGCTGGGCGGGCGCGGGCCGGCTCTGCGTTCACACCGAGATGTGCGCGCGGCCGCGCCCGCCGTAGCACTCCCGCGAGCAGCAGCCCGCCGCCGAAGGCGAGGCCCAGCAAAAGACCGGGATTACTGCGAAACTGCTGGCGCCAGTCGGTCACGGATTTCACCTTATCTTCCAGTTCCTCAAGATTCGAGCGCAAATCGCCGCGCTTGGTTTCGATATGCGTTTCTATCTGGTCCGGTGTTTTGCCCATTCCACGTTCTCCTTGACGCTCGCGAGCGCCTTGGGTGCCGGCTGCACTCTCCGCAGACGCCGCGCCCCCATGCTGCTGCACACGAGCGCGATGACCGCGAGCGGGATCGCAATGCACAGTCCTGCCGCCCATGCCACCATCACGCGACTCAAGACGCTGAAGAGCGCGAGCAGCAGGAAGTACACGCTGAACGCGCCCGCAACCAGGCCTGTGAGGATGAGGAATCCGGAGGCCCGCGCACCCCGGAGCTGTTCGCGCACCTCCGCTTCCGCCAAGTGGATCTCGAAGCGGATGATGTCCTGGATGTTGCGGACGATGTCGGTCAGCACTTCGGAGATCGAGCGCTCGCCTGGGATGAGTCTTTGCCGCACGCGCGCGTCCTAGTCGCGCGACACCGCGCGTCCGACGAGAAATCCCAGCGCCGCCGCACCGAGCAACGCCACTCCGGGATTGTTGCGCACCACCTCGCGCAGATCGTCCGCCATCTGACGCATGTCGTGCTCGCGCAGGTAATCCGCGCCGGAATGCAGGGCATCGGCCGCGCCGTGAGCGGCCCCGGCAACACGCGCACCACCGGGCAGATTGTCGGCGCGCTCGTGCATCGCGCTGGCAGCCGAATCCAAGCGCCCGGCCGCGGCGTTGCGCACCTGCTCAGTCTTCTGTGAAGCGCGGCGGCCGAGCTCGGAAGCTCGTGCCTGCGCCTCCGCAGTCGATTGCAATACCTTCTCCTCGATGCCAGCGGTGGGGTCGGGAGGCCTTGTCGCTTCGGGATTATTGGGTTCGTACGCCATTGACTTGCTCCACTTGAATGAGGCGCACATTAAGCACCCGGTTCGCGCCGGGCGCAGTCAGACGCAAGCTGACTTGGTGTCGCAATTGCTGGTGGCGGCCGCGCTCACGCCTGCGTCAGACCACATCGATGGCGCTCTGGGCGGTGCTGCAGCCGGCCCCGCAAGGCAATCTCGCGCGTTACCTCAACTGGAGCGCCGCACGAAGAGGTGGGTAGCGCGCTCACCGGTCACGTGCTCCGCGCATTGATAGCCGAGGGCACGCAGGTCGATGCCGTGGAAGAGATGTTCCCCGGCTCCGAGCAGAATGGGTCTCTGCACGAGATGCAGCTCGTCGATCAAAGCTGCCCGCAGGAACTGCCGAATCGTCGCCACACCGCCGCCGAGGCGCACGTCCTGACTACCGGCGGCCGCGGCGGCACGCTCGAGTGCGGCATGGATGCCCTCGGTGACAAAGTGAAACTCCGTGCCGCCCTTCATCTGCAGCGGTGCGCGCGCGTGGTGCGTGAGCACGAACACCGGCGTGTGGTACGGCGGCTCCTCGCCCCACCAACCCTTCCAGCTCTCATCGGGCCAGGGCCCCCGGACCGGTCCGAACATGTTGCGGCCGAGGATCCAGGCCCCGATGCCCGCAAATCCCTTCTCGGCCATCCCATTGTCGATGCCGGTCTCGCCATCCGCCTGCGCATGCATCGTGCGCCACATGCGGGTGCTGAAGAACCACTCCATGAGTTCGGGACCGTTAACCCCCAGCGGATTCGCGAGATCCTGCCGCGGGCCGGCCCCGTAACCATCGATGGATACCGCGAAACTTCGTACGTACAGCTTTGTCATGGGGCGGCACTCTCACCGGTCGACAGTCGCGCACGCGGAAAAAGGGCGCCGCCGCGCAAGAGCCTAGGATCGCATCTGGCTCGGTCAATGCCAACGAAAGCTTGCGCCGGGACTGTGCATTAGCCGGAACGGGGATATCCCCGGCACTAACTCCTGTTCGCCTGCTCCGGCATCTGGCGGGTGTGTGCGCGGGAACTGCGGCGAGGGCGCTCGGCCGGGTCCGGCCAAGCGTTACCGGGCCGCCGCGGCGTTCTCGGCTACCTTAGGCTCAAACGCCTCCCAGCCTCCGCCCAAGGCCTTGTAGAGGGAGACCATCGAGTTCAGTACGCCCGCGTCTGCGGCGATGCTTTGCTGTTCCGAGGCACTGTAGGCCGATTGCGCGTTCAGCAACACGATCAGGTCGTCCTCGCCGGCGCGGTAACGCTGCCGGGCGAGCGTCAGCGCGGCCTCCGACTGCCGCCGGGCCAGTTCGCGGTCCTCGCGGGTCTGCTGGGCAGCGGCGAACCGATTCAGCGCAGTTTCGCTGTCACTGAGCGCCGAGAGCACCGCCGATTCGTACGCTGCCCCTGCCGCATCGGCACGCGCGTCGGCTGCACGCACGTTGGCGCGCAGGGATCCCCCGGCAAAGACCGGCCAGTGCAGGCTCGGCCCGAGCGAAAAATACGTGCTGCTCGAAGAAGAAAACTGCTGGGACTCTAGCGCCTGCTGTCCGAGGGAACCCACCAGCGTCAAGCGTGGGAACAAGTCCGCCGTAGCCACCCCCACATCTGCCGTGGCAGCGGCCAACTCACGCTCCGCCTGGCGTACGTCGGGCCGCCGACGCAGCACGTCCGAACGCATGCCGGCGGCGACGGCCTCCGGGCAGGTGGGTAATGGAGCCGGCACTAGTAAACGCTGCGCGAGGACTTCCGGAGGTTGCCCGGTCAGCAGCGCCAGGCGATAGACGGCTGCATGGGCATCGGCGTCGAGATTGGGGAGCGCGGCGCGCGCGCTGCGTGCCTGCGCATCGGCACGCAGAAAGTCAAAGCGCGAGGCCTCTCCTCTGCGAAACCGCTCAGCGACCAGATCTGCGACCTCTGTCTGTGCGGACGCGTCAGCCTGTACGCTCGCCAGCCGCTGCTGGGCAGCGCGCAAGTCGACGTAGCTGCGCGCAACCTCGGTGATGACCAGCATGGAAGTCTCGCGCCGTGCCTCATCGGCGCCCTCGGCACGTGCACGGGCGGCTTCGAGAGCGCGGGTACTGTGCCCCCACAGGTCAATCTCCCAGGAGGCGTCAAAACCCGCCTCGAACAGATTATAATAACGCTCGAATCCTGGCACGCGCTGCACCGGAATCGGTCCGTTCTCGCTCCAGGCGTTGCGCGTAACGGAACCACTCGCATCGAGCTGCGGCAGGCGGCGCCCGGCAACCGCATCCCGGTTAGCCCGCGCCTCGCGCAGACGTGCCTCGGCGCCCCTGACGTCCAGGTTGTGCGCCAGGGCAGTCTGCATCAGCTCATCAAGCGTCGGATCGTTGAGCGAGCGCCACCAGGCAAGGTCGACCGGCGTCGTAGCGGTGGTGGCGATCCAATCTGCATTCGCGGCTATCTTGGGCGTGGTGTACTTGGGGCCAACTGCACAAGCGGTCAGCAGCAGCAGCGATACAGAGACAAATCTCTTGATGTTCCACATTACAGTCACTCCATGCGGGAGCGGAACAGGATGGACGCGGCGCTCAGCGTGACGAGCGCAATGAGGGCCAGCGGCCAGGTATTCAGAAGGATTTCCACCGCGGGCATCGCTTTCAGAAAGACCCCTTCGCTGACGATCAGAAAGTGCTTCGCCGGATCCCCCCGCGCTACTACCTGCAGCCACGCGGGCATGTTGTCGATGGGAGTCGCGTAACCGGAAAGCAGAATCGCCGGCACGGTGACCAGGAAAGCGCCGAGGAATGCCTGTTGCTGCGTCTGTGAGACCGCTGAGACCAGCATGCCGACGCCAATTAGCGCCAGCAGATAAAACACCAGCGCGAGGAAAAAGAGCAACACGGAGCCGGTCAAAGGCACGCCAAAGATCGTCGGTATGAGCATGACGTAGAGCGTGGCGTTAAGGAGCCCAATGAGAAGCGGCGGCACCATCTTGCCGATGAGAATCTCGTGCAGGCGCAGGGGCGAAACCATGAGCTGGTCGAAAGTCCCCAGTTCCCGCTCGCGCGCCACCGATTGCGCCGTCATCGCCAGCCCGGAAACCATGCCAAGCACCACAATCAGTGCCGGCATCGTGAACCACAGGTAATCGAGATTGGGGTTATACCAATGCGATGTGACGGTCTCGGAGTGAGGTCCCCTAGGGGTCCCCGCCACATTTGCGGCCATCTCCGCGCCCATCCCGGCCGCGATCACACCCAGGTAGCCGGCAACGATCTGGGCCGCATTTGAACGGCGACCATCGAGTACCGCCTGAATTACGGCCGGCCGGTGCGCACTGACGTCGGCGCTGAAGCTCTGCTCGAACATCACCACCGCGATCACGGTCCGATCGTTGATCGCGGCGCGCACCGCCTGCGAGGACGAGATACTGACCAGGCGGCCGACGTTCGGGCTCCCGCCGAGTCTTTGGATGAACTCCCGGCTCCAGCGGCCGCCGTCCCGGTTATAGACGCCGACGTCGAAGTTCTTCACTTCCAGAGTGTTCGCAAAGCCGAACACGAACAGCTGCACTAACGGCGGCACCACGAGAATCATCCGGGAGCGCCGATCGCGCAGCAGCGCCCACATCTCCTTGACGATAATCGCGTAGAGGCGGCCGTGCATCAGGCGATCCGTCGATGCGTCGCGCGCAGGGCAAGAACGAAGAACACCGCACCAAACAGCAGCATGATGGCCATGTCGCGCAGGAAGGTGCGCCACAGATCGCCCACCAGGAATACCGATTGCAGCGAGGGCACCAGGTAGCGCGCCGGCACCAGGTAGGTGATCCATTGGATGATGCGCGGCATCGAGGAGATCTCGAACAGGAACCCGGATAGCATCATCGACGGCAAGAAAGCTGACAGCAGCGCGACCTGACTCGCGACAAACTGGTTCTTGGTGACCGCCGAGATCAACAGCCCCTGCCCCAGCGCTGGCACCAGAAACGCCGACGACATCGCGAATAGCGCCAGCGCCGAGCCCCGAAACGGTACTCCGAACAGCAAGACTGCCAGCAGCGTGCACAGCGTCATCGACCCGAGGCCAAGCAGGAAATACGGCAGCACCTTGGTGGCAAGAAACTCCGTCATCCTCAGCGGCGTCGCCAGTAGCGCTTCCATCGTGCCGCGCTCCCACTCGCGCGCCACGACCAGCGCGGTGAGCAACGTACCGATCATCGTCATCACGATGACGATGGATCCGGGAATGAGGAAGAAGTGGCTCGAGAGTCCCGGGTTGAACCAGTAGCGCGGCAGTAGCTCGAGCGGCTGCGCGCTCGAGGCGCCAACCCCGTCCGACTGCCGCGCCGCCCAGTTGCTGCGCACCCCTTCAGCGTACGCCGCCACGAACCCGGCGGCGTTCGGCAGCGCGCCGTCGGTGATCACCTGCACCTGCGCGTTGCCACCGGGCATCTGTAACTGGCGGCTGAAGTCTTGCGGGATGACGACCATGCCGCGGATACGGCCCGCCGCCAGCTCACGCTTGAGGGTCGCGACGTCGCGCGCACCGGCTACATCGAACCACTCTGAGTTCTCGTAGGCCTGAGCCAGGCTGAGCGCCGGTGCGCTCGAGTCCTGCAGCGCCAGTCCGATCCGCGTACGCGTTGGATCCAGGGAAATCGCGTAGCCAAAAAAGAACAGCATGATCATCGGCAGTACGAATGCGATCAGAAACGTCGAGGGATCGCGCAGGATCTGCAGCGATTCCTTCAGCAGTAAGGCGCGCAGGCGCCGCATCGAAAACGCCGCGCTCATGCGACTTGCCGCTGGCGGTCTGACGCCTCGATGAGCGCAATGAAGGCGTCCTCCAGAGTCGGATTTTCAATGCCGGCCTGACGAGCGGCCGTCGCCTTCAACTCATCCGGCGTGCCCATGGCAATCTGCTGCGCCCGATAGATGAGCGCAATGCGGTCACAGTACTCAGCCTCGTCCATGAAATGCGTCGTGACCAGCACGGTCACACCGCGCTCCACGAGGCCATTAATATGCGTCCAGAACTCGCGCCGCACGATCGGATCGACACCCGAGGTGGGCTCATCGAGAAACAGCACCGGCGGCTGATGCAGCACCGCGCAGGCGAGCGCGAGTCGCTGCTTGAAACCCAGGGGCATGGTCCCGCTGTTCGTGCCGAGATAGTCCTTGAGGTGAAACACCTCGACCATGCGCTCGATGGCGGTCCGTTGCGCCGCCCCCTGAAGACCGTAAACGCCGGAAAAGAAATCAAGGTTCTGTTGCACGCTCAAGTCCCCGTAGAGCGAGAACTTCTGCGCCATGTAGCCCAGCGACTGACGGGCGCCCGCGCGCGCGGTGCGCAGGTCGTTTGCGGCGACGCGACCGCTGCCCGCACTCGGGGTGAGCAGCCCGCAAAGCATCTTGAAGGTCGTGGATTTCCCAGCCCCGTTGGGCCCGAGCAGTCCGAAGATCTGCCCGCGGGGAATGCTGAAGGAGATGTCCCCGGCGGCGGTAAAGGTGCCAAAGCGCTTGGTGAGCCCCTCGGCGATGATGACCGGCTCGGCGGTTTCCGGAATGGTCCGGTAGCCCTGCGCAAGCACGCTGCGTCCGCGGGGACCTCCACCCAGGATATCGACGAAGGCGTCCTCGAAACGCGGCGCAACCTGCTCCACGCGCACATCGGGCCCAGCACCGAGCGCCTGAGCATCCGGCGGCAACGCGTCGCGTTTCATAACCACCCGCAGCGATGAACCTTGTACCGTACCGTCCGTGACGTCGTTACGCGCGAGGGCACGCTCGAGCAGCCCGCGGCGACCGGACGCCTCGGAGTACAGTCGAAAAACCCGGCCGCGCATGGTGTCCGTCAGAGTGTGCGGTGCGCCGGCGTGCAGAAGTTTGCCTTCGCTCAGCAGGAACACGACGTCGCACTTCTCGGCCTCGTCGAGGTACGCGGTGGACCAAAGGACCCCAATGCCCTCCCCTGTCAGTTGGGTCACCATCTTCCACAGTTCACGGCGCGAAATCGGATCGACGCCAACCGTCGGTTCGTCCAGCAGCAGCAGCCGGGGCGTCTTGATCAGCGCACAGGCCAGTCCCAGTTTCTGCTTCATTCCACCCGAGAGATTTCCCGCCAGACGGGTACGGAAGCGCTCGAGGTCGGTGAAGTCGAGCAAACGCCGGAACGTCTCCGCCCACTCCTCGGGGGCCAGCCCGCGCAGATCGGCATACAAGGACAGGTTCTCGATGACACTGAGATCCTCATAAAGCCCGAAGCGCTGCGGCATGTATCCGATGAACTCGCGATCCGCTTTCACCGCCGGTGCGCCGAGCACCTCCACCGTGCCGGCTTCCGGCACGATCAGGCCCGTCAACACCCTGATCAGGGTCGTCTTGCCCGCCCCGTCCGAACCGACCAGGCCGGTCATGCGTCCCGCTGCGATGTCGATATCGACGGCGTCCAGGGCGGCCGGCCCTGCGGGCATGAACCGCTTGGTCACCGCGCGAGCCGTGGCGATTGAAGTGCTCACCGATGGCCTGCCGCGGAGCGCGCGGCGGGTACCATGACGGTCACCGGCTGTCCCTGGCGCAGGCCCTCGTCGGGATCGGTGACGATGATGCGCAGTCGATACACGAGTTCAGTGCGCAGGCTCTCGGTCTGGACAGTCTTGGGAGTGAACTCGGCGGTCGGTGAGATGAAGCCGATGGTGCCGTGGTAGACCTTCGAATTACCGTCGACGCTCACCCGGACGGCCATTCCGGCCGAGATGCGGCTCAGATCGTCCTCTGCGACGTATGCGCGCACGCGCATCGGACGGTCAATGGTCAGCACGAATACGGTTTCCCCCGCGAGCGCGATCGCGCCCGGCTCGCGGGCCCGCGTGAGAATCGTGCCGGCATCGGGGGCAAGAATCGTGGCATCACGCAAATCGGTGCTTGCCTTGTCGCGCTGCGCCAGGGCAAGCGCGTGTTGGGCCTCAGCAGCTGCAATGTCCTCGCGGCGTGCACCGACCCGCTGCAGTGAGAGCATTTGTTCCGCCGAGCGCAGCTGAGCTTGCGCCGCCAGATACTGCGCCTTGCTGGCATCGAAGAGGGCCTGACTGACCGCACCGGTCTGCACCAGCTCGGAACGTCTTTCATACTCTGCCTTCGCCTGTGCCACGGTCGCCGTGCGGTCCGCAACCTGGGCCTCGGCTTGTGCAATGTCCTGCGGACGATTGCCGTTGCGCAGCTTGCTGAGCTCAGCCGCCGTCGTGTCCAGTTGCGCCTGCGCGGCGTTCAATGCGTCGGTCAACGGCTTGCTATCCAGGCGCGCCAGAACCTCGCCCTCCCTGACCTTGGTGCCCTCATCAACCGGAATGGCGGCGATCCTGCCGGGCACTCTAAAGCCCAGCTCCACCGAACGAATGTCTACGTTGCCGTAGAGTTTCAAGACCCCGGCTTTGCGGCTCGAGAGAACGTGGTACGCCACGAGCGCCGTGACCAGGAGACCAAGGGCTAAGGCGACGATAATGAAGCGCCGGTTCATAACACGTTGTCTGCGTTCGGGTTGAGGACGAGTCGGATGTGCGCATGCAGGACACGGCGGATTTCGGCCGCCTGCGCAGCGCCGATGTCGTCCCAGCCCGTAATGCGCAGCGCGGTGGCGCGCGAGACGCGAAATACGAGTACCTGGCCCACTAACGCCACGGCGCGCACGCGCGCTTCTGCCGGTTTCCACCGACCGTTGCCGGCGCGCAGGACCAGCTTCACGAGATGCCCGCTCACGCGACTCATGAACTGAGTCCACAGGACTTCGAAGGCCTCGGTCGGTTCCATCTGTTCGCGGACGATGAACCGCGCCCAGGGCGCCGAGTCCGGACTCAGCATCATTGAAAGAAAGGCATCCGTGAGCGTGACCACTTGCTCAACGGCTGCGCTCGCATCGAGAGCATCTGGAATCGGGGCCTGAGCCATGGTGGTCGCGAAGCGCTTCGAGATCTGCTCTGCAATCCGGTGCGCGGCAGCGAGGTACAGTCCTTCCTTGCCCCCGTAGTGATAGGTAATCGACGACATCGCTGTCTTGGCTGCTGCGGCGATTGCGCGCGTGCTTGCCGCCTCAAGCCCCTTACGCCCAAATTGCTCGATGGCCGTATCGAGCAAACGGTGATTTATCGGCGGCGCCGGAGTCTGTCGCGTCATGCCGTCGAGAGTAGTTCGTTCGAACGAACTAATCAAGGCACGGGTGAATTCAATACCTCCACGGAAGAAAACCGGACAACGGCGCGTCGTCCCTGATCTACCCCGTGGTCCGCAGGCTAAGGCGTCGCATCACGATTTCTCCCCGCCGCCCAAACTGGTACGGTTACGGCTTCTTCGCATCGTTTCTCAGGAGATCGCCATGATCGCCCACACCTCGTTAGCGGTTAGCAACTATCAGAGCGCCAAAGGCTTCTATCTCGCGGCGCTGGCGCCCCTCGGCTATCGAAACAACATGGAATACGGCGAGGCCGCTGGATTTAACGACGGGAAGAACACCGACTTCTGGATTCACCAGGAACGCTCGGTCGTACCGACGCATCTGGCCTTCGAAGCGCGCAGCCGCCATCAGGTCGAGGCCTTCTTTGAGGCCGCGCTGGCCGCGGGCGCTAAGGACAACGGCGGACCGGGCTACCGCGATTACTCGCCTGGCTACTACGCTGCCTTCGTCCTGGATGCGGACGGGAACAATATTGAGGCGGTGTGGTACGACGACAGTAAGGTGAAGTAAGCGCCGCGGTCTTCGGCAAACGTGCCTCCTGACGCACCGCCGCCGGACTGCTCACCGGCGCTCCGCGCCGCGGTTGTGCTGGCGTAGACAGATGACCCCGCGGAGTGGGTCATGAAATACGCCATGGCCATCTCTCCCGGAGCAGGAGGAAGGCTACCGTCCTTCGCGGCTGAAACTCGCGACGCAGGTCAATTGGATGTTTGCGTCCGCAGTTTGCCGACATCCGCCTCCGTCACACTGGAGGCCCGCGAGCCGAATCGAGCAGTTACATAGTTGGCGACGGCGGCGACTTCGACATCGGAATAAGCCGCGCCGAATGCAGGCATGTTGCCCCCGGTCCGGTTGGTTCCCGCCAGGACGACCTGCACCACGTTGACCGCAGAAGGATCGTTAACCGCCCGTGCACCAACGAACGTTGCACTCTCAAGTACTGGACTCAGGCCTGACCAGCCGTGGCAGCTGACGCAGGCGCCCTCGAAGATCTGCTTTCCGCGTGGATCAACGGCCGCTACGAGCCCCTCACTGTGAAGGGCCGGCGCCGGTACGTCCTTCACGGCCGGCAGATCATGCGAAACGATGGGTGGAACGGTTTTGACGTAGGTCACGAGCGCTTCGACATCACCCGGCGTCAAGTAGCGCAAACTCTGATCAACTGCCTCCCCCATCGGGCCGCCGGCTGCGCCGCGCCCGTGCGTATGCCCGTGGCTGACGTACTCGGCCACCTGCTGCGAGGACCACCCCCCGATGCCCGTCTCGTGGTCCGCGGTGATGTTGTATGCACGCCAGCCGGCTTGCTTGTATCCGGCATATTTGCGACGGTGATCGAGCGAGAACGCCAAGGTACGCGGGGTGTGGCACTCGCCACAATGAGCCATCGCCTCGGCAAGATAAGCGCCCCGGTTCCACTGGGCAGAGTGCTCACTGTTTACCGCGAAGCGTTTGTCGGGACTCAGCACCGCCGACCACAGCGCCATGAGCCAACGCTGGTTAAATGGAAACGCGAGCGTATTTGCCGCTTGAGTCACCTTCACTGCCGGTAAGGAGAAGAGGTACGCCTTGATGGCCAACGCATCGGCGTCGGTCATATAGGTGTATGACGGATACGGCATCGCGGGATACAGGCGCTTACCCCCCGGCGCAGCACCTTCGCGCACTGCCCGAAGGAAGTCGGCGTCGCTGTAATTGCCGATTCCCGTCGCTTTGTCAGGCGTGATGTTGGTCGAGTAGAGGGTACCGAAAGGCAAAACAAACGCGCGTCCACCCGCGTAGGGCTGGCCGTTCTCGGTCGTATGGCAGGCGGAGCAGTCGGCGGCGCGTGCGAGATACTCGCCGCGCGCAATGAGGTCCGCATTGGCTAATTCCGCCGGCACTCCGGCAAAACTCATTTCCGTGGCGTTGCTCGTTGACGGCGCCGCCCGATGGCCCGAGGCAAAATCCATGGGTCCGGGCCCTGCCACCAGCCAAAGCGCGTAGCACCCGGCGACTACGACGATCCCCGCAAGCGCCACTACAACGATCCGCGCCGCGGGACTCAATGCAGATAATCGGACCATGTCGGTTTCCCCCGGTGCCCCGGTGCCTTAGGTGACCAGTGGATTTGCCTTCCTACCGGCGAGGACGTCGCGATCGAACGGCAGTCGCCGCAACGGAATACCTGTGGCGGCAAAGATGGCGTTACGCAGCGCCGGCGGTCCTGCCGTAGTCCCGGTCTCTCCAATTCCTCCGGGAGCTTCCGCGCTCTTGATGATATGAATCTGAATTTCCGGCGTTTGGTCCATGCGCAGCATGCGGTAGTCGTGAAAGTTACTCTGCTGTACCCGACCATTCTCGATAGTAATCTCGCCATACAACGCGGCGGTAATCCCGAAGATCAGCCCGCCCTGCATCTGCGCAATGACCGTATCCGGGTTTACAACGATTCCCGTGTCGACCGCCAGAATAACTCGATGAACTCGTACCTCGCCATATTTGTCTACCTCCACCTCGGCCACCGTGGCAACGAAGCTGCCGAAGGCGGTCTGCACTTCGACCCCTCGACCGGTGCGTCCGCCGGAACGCGCAGCAACCGGCTTGCCCCAGTCTGAGTGACTCGCGACCAGCTCCAGGGCAGCTTTGAGGCGCGGGGCCTTATCAAGATGAGCCCGGCGAAATGCCACGGGATCCTGCCCCGCCTTCTTTGCGAGTTCATCGACGAAGCCTTCCACCGCAAACACGTTGTTGTTGGGGCCCACCCCGCGCCAGAAACCGGTGGGAACCGCCGGGGGCTCATCGCGCACGTATTCGATACGCAGGTTCGGAATGTCGTAAGGAACATCGACTGCACTATCGATCGCATCGATGTCGATGCCCTTCTGAAAGGCAGGAGGGAGCCAGCGAGCGAGAATGGAAGAACCGGTGATGCGGTAGCTCCATGCGGAGATCTTCCCGTCCTTCAGCGTCGCGGACAGCTTGTCCCGGTAGACCGGGCGATATATGTCGTGTTGAATGTCCTCTTCGCGCGTCCAGACTACCTTGACCGGACCCTTGACCTTCTGCGCGACGCGGACCGCCTTCTCGATATGGTCCACCTCCAGTCGGCGCCCAAAACCACCGCCCATGAGCAGGTTGTGGGTTGTGACACTTTGGAGCGGGAATCCGGTGACCTTGGCCGCCACGGCCTGCGCACGCGATATGACCTGCGAGCCTACCCAGAGCTCGCACGAGTCCTGCCTCACGTCGACCGTACAGTTGAGGGGCTCCATGGTTGCGTGCGCGAGAAACGGCAGCTCGTAAGCCGCATCCAGTCGATCGCCCTTTTCGAGTGCCTGGGTAACGTCTCCGACTGTCTTAGCGACGACACCTTCCTGCTCGCTGGCCGCACGTGTTTGCTTCCACACGTCCGCGGTGCTGATGGTTGCGTGCGGCCCCGGCTGCCACTCGATGCTGAGCGCCTTGAGGCCCTGCGTCGCCGCCCACATGTTGTCCGCCACGACCGCGACGAACTCATCCAGGACCACAACCTGCCGGACGCCCCACACCTTTACTGCGGCACCCTCATCCACGCGCCCGACCCGTCCGCCAAATACGGGACAGATGGCGAGGGTCGCGAACTTCACGTTTGGCGGCATCACATCAATGCCGTAGGCGAGTTTGCCATTCACTTTTTCAGGGGTATCAACTCGCTTCAGCGGCTGACCTATCAGCCTGAAGGCGTCGACCGACTTAAGCGGCGGTTCCTTGGGCGGCGCGATGCCGGCCGTACTGCCGAGCAGCGCCTTGTACGCAATTCGGCGGCCCGTAGCGGTATGAATGACTTCGCCAGGTTCCGTGTGGCAGGCCGAAGTATCGACTTTCCACCCGCGCGCGGCCGCTTCAATGAGCATGGCGCGGGCCCCAGCACCGGCCTTGCGTAATGGCATCCAGAACGCGCGGATGGAATTCGAGTTTCCGGTCACCTGAATTCCAAAGGTCGGATTGGCGTACAGCTTGTCGTTAGGCGGGGCTGCCTCCAGCACGATCCCCTCGAAAGGCACATCAAGCTCCTCCGCCAGGATCATTGCCACCGCGGTATAGATCCCCTGACCCATTTCCGTCTGCGGCATGACCAGCGTGACCGTGCCCAGCTGGTCAATCCGGATGAATGCGTTCGGTTCAAACTGCCGCGGAGAACTCCCCTTCGCTTCCGGCCCCGCAATAGAGCTCGGAACCCGAAAGCCGAACAGAAAGGCAGTCCCGGCGGCCGCGACGCCTTGCAGCGCGGCGCGGCGCGTGGGATCTGGCAGATGATCATGACTTTGCGCGTTCATGCGTTCGATCCCGCCGCGCGCTTGATCGCGTCGCGAATGCGGACATAGGTGCCACAACGGCATATGTTTCCGGACATTGCGGCATTGATGTCGGCATCGGTCGGCAGTGGCATAGCCGCAAGTAAGGCGGCCGCAGACATGATCTGTCCCGACTGGCAATACCCGCACTGGATGACCTCAACATCCAGCCACGCCCGCTGAATCTTTGCGCCCGAGGGCGTGGCGCCTACGCCTTCCACCGTTGTAATCGGCCGCCCGCGAATGGATCCGATCGGCAGCAAGCACGAACGCACGGGCACGCCCTCGAGGTGGACGGTGCAGGCGCCGCACTGGCCAATTCCACATCCAAACTTCGTTCCGGTGAGCCCAAGCAGATCTCGCAGCACCCAAAGCAGCGGCATTTGCTCGGGAGCGTCAACGCTCGAATCCTGACCGTTGATCTTCAGCGTAACCATCAGCGCCACCTTTCTCGCGATCCAACATCCGTACGCCTGGGAGCCCCGACGCGTCGCGGGCCCCGTCGAACTCGGCCTATGACGGCCCACTGCAATAGAAACGCCAGGCCGCGGTGATTCTGCCGGCAGTCAGCAGTGCTCAAACCAACTTGGCGTCCAGCGTGATCTCGGCCCGCAGAACTTTGGAGACCGGACAGTTTTGCTCAGCGTCCTTGGCCATCCGAGCGAACGCGTCCGGATCCAGATTCGGCACGGCAGCGCGCAGGGTCAGCGCGGAACTCCTGATGCGAAAGCCTTGCCCCTCTGGCTCGAGACTCACCGCCGCTTCGGTGCGAAGCTCGGTGGGCGTATACCCCGCACCCTGCAGCTGAAAGGCCAGTGCCATCGTGAAGCAGCCAGCGTGCGCGGCGGCGATTAGTTCCTCTGGGTTCGTACCCTTCTCATTCTCGAATCGGGTTCTGAAGGAAAACGGTGTCTTTTCGAGCACACCAGAGTCCGTGGAAAGGTCACCGCTGCCGGCGCGACCCGTGCCACGCCAAACCGCACTCGCCTTGCGAATCATTGGAATCTCCTACTCCGCGCATTAATCACCGAATGCGCAAAAGACGAATCGCCTATACGGCAACGTCGGCCGAGACCGCAGCCATTGAACGGCGTCCCTGGGGTTCCGTCAATTGCTCGAGCGATACGCAACCAACAAACATCTGCGGGCGGACTTGGACTTCAGCGAAGCCACACCCGGATGGTAGGCGGCGGCCCGGGGTTCGATGACTTAGCAGCGCCTCGTCCCCGACCTCGGGTGCTCGCCACGTCGCGTGACACATCATCCGCTACCGATTTGTTATGACGGCATTAGCGATCAGTCTTCGATCCGAATGCTACCGGTCTGTGACTGCTCTACGACTGACGGCATAACCGCCGGACCCCAACACTCAGGGACTGCTTGCAGGGGCAACGACCCCAGATCTCGGAGTCGCGTAGATGCCGAAGAAACAGCCCTCCACGGGCTCGAACCATTTGCCGCTCGGTTGGTACGCACTCATCTTGGCGTGCGCGGCGGGCGTCGCGGTGCCCGCACTGGCGCAGCAAAAGACCGGACCGAGCATCACGGGCGATGAGAGCCTTACCTGGCATGGCATCACGCTGTACGGTGTCATCGATATTGGCATCCAATACGATACCCACAGCGCACCGTTTACGCCCTACCGACCGTCTGCCAGTGGCAACATCGTGCGCCAGAACAGTCGCCAGTCGGTGACCGGACTGACGCCGAGCAACATGGGTCAGTCGCGGGTCGGCTTGCAGGGCACTGAACGCCTGAACGACGACTGGTCAGCGGTATTTCAGGTGGAGACCTTCTTCAACCCGCAATCCGGGGAGATCGCTGACTCGCTGAAATCGTTGGCGGTAAACAATGGTCGGACTCTGGAGACGCAGAGTGTCGGTGTCGATGGCAGCTCCGCCGGGCAGGCCTTCCAGACCGCCTATGTCGGGCTGAAGTCGACGCGGTTCGGGTCCCTCACGTTCGGTCGTCAGGTGACGCTGCTGGCGGAGGGCACCATCAAGTACGACCCCAATTACAACGCCACAGCTTTCGGGCTGCTGGGGGCGTCAAACACGTATTCCGGCGGCGGCAGCAGTGAAAACAACCGGCTGGATTCGACGGCGAAGTACCTTGTCAGCTTCAGCGATCTGGTGCACCTGGGTGCCCTATACAAGTTCAACGGATCCAATGGGTCGGCCAACACGGCGGTGCAGGCGGATCTGGGCGGCAATTTCGCAGGCGCATCGGTCGATGCATATTATTCGAAGGTTAACAGTTCCGTTACCGCCAGCGCCTTGACCGCGGCCCAGGTCGCTGCGCTGCCGGCGTTGGGTTATTCGGGCTCGAACTCTCTGGCCGGGACCATCTCGGACAACACTGCGTACGCCCTCATGGCGCTGTACAAGTTCGAGCCGTTCAAATTCTTCGCCGGCTACGAGCACGTCAAGTATGCCAATCCGTCGACGCACTTGAGTGCCGGGTTCATTGACATCGGCGGCTACCTATTGGCCTTCGTCACCAATACCGCCTATAACAATTCGAAGAACGTGCAGATCTACTGGACCGGCGTTCGCTACACGGTCATTCCCAACCTCGAGCTCGCCGTGGCCTACTATGGCGTTCATCAGGATGCGTACGGCACCGGACCACAAGCGGGCTGCTCGACAGCCGCGCACAGCGTCTGCAGTGGTAGCCTCCAGGCTTTTTCCGTCGACGCCGACTACCGCTTTAACCCGCACTTCGATGCCTACCTGGGCGCCATGTACAGCGGAGTGCACGACGGAATGGCCAACAACTACCTCAATACGACCAACATCAACCCGACCATCGGCGTGCGTTACAAATTCTAAGGTCTCCATCGCGAGGCAGATGGCGCAGGTCTCGGTCAGGCGAACCGCAGCGCTACGCCCGCGCCTCAGTAGCTCACATCAGCGCGGTGCTGGCTTCCGCGCGGGCCGCTAGCGCCCCGCCTCCGGAGGGTGCGGCTTTTCACGCTGCTTTGTGCGCACTTCGATTAGATCGCGGTCCAGGAAATAGTTCAGAAACGTACGGATCACAGCGATTGAGCCGACGCGCGCTATGGTTTCCCAGCTGCTGCTGATCGAGGTTTCAATGATATCCGCGGCCAGTTGGAATGTGAGTGCGGCTACCAGCCAGCGCGCGTATCGCAGCCAGATGTCACGCATGAACTGATGGGAGTGGGTACCAAACGGCAAGCGGATGATTCCCACCACCACCTCAATGGTGCCTATCAATATGACCAGGAGAGCAATTGCGTCAATCCCGGTGATCGCCCGCTCACTCACAAACTCGAGCCAAGATTTCATATACCTGTTTTCAACCTCGACGGGCCTGCGCTTCAGCAGCCGTGGGTGTACGGCCAGAACACAGGTGGACCTGTAACGTGACTCTGGGGCTCACTACCGAGACCTTCAGGCGAACGGTCCTACGTGAAATACCCCCAGCGTTATAAGGAAGATCGTGAAGATTGCACCAAGACCCAGCATTACCGTCTCCCGATGGTTGGCGTGCCCATGCGAAGCCACGATCCCAGCAACGACCGCGGCAAGGCGCTTGCCGTCCCTAGACGTTGCGCGCCGAGCGTGCTTAGGACGACAAGTGCTGCCAGTCCTCACAACCGTGCCGTGGCTGACTATGAAAACCTCCCAGGCCGATGAAAATGGGACCTTAGTCTAATCCCCGCTCTTCGGGTGACTTCACCTCACGCCGGGGCCAAACTGCGCAACACAATGGCGTTTGTCGAGCAACGCGGATTCACCGAAAATCTTCTTGAGAATCTCCTTGATATGTCCTCGCCGCCCATAGCTTTCGAACCCCACCCAGAGGCCGATGCACGCGCGCCCATTTGGGCCGGCGGCCCGGGGATGTTGCATACCGTAACGCCCGCGCTAGCGGTTGCCGCGGCGTACTGCCTGACGGCAGGGGTAGGAATGCGTCTGCCGTTTCCCGGCACCCAGGTCTCAGCGCTTTGGCTCGGCAACGCAATCTTGCTAGCGACACTTCTTTTGGTGCCACGTCGCCAATGGTGGGTGTACCTGTTGTTTTGCTTCGCGGCGCGCCTGCTGGTATCTCTCCCAGTCCGCGAGGTTTCCACGATCGCAGCGGTAATTCAGTACGCCGCGAACTGCTCAACGGCACTGGTCGGGGCACTCGTGTTGCCTGCCATTGTTCCGGACCTGCGCCGCATTGACTGCCTGCGCACCGCGCTCGCGCTGATCTTGGTTGGTGGGGTGCTCGCTCCCCTGTCTTCGAGCGTGTTGCTGTCATTGTTGCTCGGCCTCCTGAATCACGATGACACGTTCTGGCTAACAACCCTCGCACGCACTTTGACGAACTCCTTCGCGATTCTCACGATCGTCCCGATCGCTCTGCACGCGGCCGCCTGGATACGAGGTGCAGAACATTCTGTTCGTTCCGCCCGTGTTCTCGAGGCAAGCCTGCTTGCAGTAAGCCTGTTCACTCTGGGAACACTGGGTTTAATCGTACCCAACGCGGCCATTGAACACTCGGCGGCGTTCCTATACCTGCCTTTCGCCCTCCTGGTTTGGGCTGCCGTACGTTTCGGGGTAGCAGGCTCGGCCGCTTCGGCACTCCTCCTTGGAATTCTCGCCATCTGCGGGCAGCTATATCAGATCGGACCCTTTGTCTCGGAGTCTCCGAATCAAAGCGCGCTCTCCGTGAGTCTATTTCTCGTTTTGATCAGCATGACGATGTTGCTCTTGCCAGCGGCTCTTGAGGAGCGCGCTGCGCTGGAGCGCGCCGACGCATTAAGCCAGGCCCGCTTCCGTACGATCTTTGAGGGCAGCATCATGGCCACGCTGATCTGGCGCTCCGGCGGTGCAATAGTTGATGCAAATGCATCCTTTTTCGAGCTGACCGGCTACCGTCGCGCCGACCTGCGGGGCGGCCGCCTTCTTGCGCACGAACTCCTGGTTTCCACGATGGACCAGGCCGGAAAAGCCGCCCTCTTCAACCTGGACAGTAACGACGGACCGATCGAGTGCGAGCTGGTTACGCACAGTGGCCGGCGTATCCCCGTTCTAACCTGCCATAACCGCTTTCCGGGCACCTCCGGTCAAGGCACCGCACACATACTGGATCTTTCCTCGCTGCGACGTGCCGAATCCGAACGACGTCAGTCTGTCACTCTGCATTCCGCAGTCTTAGCGTCGATCCACGATCAAATCGCAGTACTGGATCAGGACGGCATCATCATCGAAACCAACCAGTCATGGCGACGGTTTGTCGAAGAGTCCGACAGTCAGTGGTTCCAGCGTGCCTACGTCGGCAGCCAGTATCTGGAGCTCTGTGCAGCCGCCGCGCTATCCGGAGATGCCATCGCCGCCGAGCTGCTGAAAGCCACCCGAGCCGTTCTCACCGGTCTCACGGCGCGGCAACGGATGGAATTCTCGCATGCCGCGGCAGAGGCCTCACAGCGGTGGTATGAGATCTCGATCGAACGCCTGCAGCGCCCTGAGGGTGGGGCCATCGTCTCGTGCGCAGATATCACCGCCCAGAAACGTGCGATGAGCGAAGCACGCGAACAGCGTCGACAGTTGGCCCATCTGGGCCGTGCCGCCATACTGGGAGAGCTCTCGGGCGCCTTCGCTCACGAACTTGCGCAACCGCTGACCTCCATACTGGGTAATGCTGAGGCAGCGTTGCAGCTCCTGCCGCAGCGCGACGACCTCGGCGAAATCCGCGAGATCCTGCGCGATATCATCAACGATGACATGCGCGCGGCCGAGGTGATCACGCGTCTGCGCTCGATGCTCACCCAAGGGGAAATACACCGCGAACCCGTTGACCTGAACCAGGTGGTGCAGGAAGTGCTGACGTTGGCTCGCAGCGACCTTGTGACGCGTAATGTCGCCGTTAAGTTGCAACTCGAGCCACGCGATGCGCTCGTGCACGCCAACCGTGTGCAGATGCAGCAAGTTGTGCTCAATCTCATCGTTAATGCCTGTGAGGCGATGTCCGAGGTTCCGATCAACGAGCGTCAGGTCTGCATCAGCACGCGCGATCTCGGGGGCGCCGAACTCGAATGCGCCGTCGCCGACCGGGGGCCCGGGATAGCGGAGGGTCAAGGGGAGCGTATCTTTCAGCCCTTCGTAACGAGCAAGAAGCAGGGGCTGGGCCTGGGGCTGGCGATTTGCCGCTCGATAGTCGAAGCACACGATGGACGACTGTGGGCCGAGAACGCCCCTGGAGGAGGTGCCATCCTGCGCTTTACGACCAAGATCGGCGTATGAGGGACGTGGGACGAAGGTCCACTACCGGCGCGGTCCCGCACTGGCCAGACTCCCCTGATGGGTGCATTGCCCGTGATAGCGATTGTCGATGATGAAGAGTCGGTGCGACGTGCGCTGGCGCGCGTGCTTAAGGCATCGTCCTTTGGAGTCGAACTCTTCGCCTCGGGGCAGGAGTTTCTGGATTCGCTAGCGACACGGCATCCGGACTGTGTCGTGCTCGACTATCAGATGCCCGGTCTTACCGGGCGTGAGGTGCAGCGCCGTCTGTCACGTGCGCGAATCAGCCTTCCGATCATCGTGGTCACCGCCCACAATCAAGTGGCCGTGCGCGAGCAATGCCTTGCCGATGGCGCGGCAGCTTATCTGGCCAAGCCGCTTCAGTGCGAGCGCCTTGTCGGGGTGATCAACGCTGCGTTGCGGCTCGCCCGCAAAGCGTGAATCGCCATTGCAGCGATTGGCACCGTGCGGCAGGTGCGACGCGGGCACCGAAGACGGCCCTGCACGTTATTCATTGGCGCGCTCTTACGACCGAAAGGATCGATGCCCCGGGTACCCACACATATATATAGGACCTAAGTCCTATCTAAAGGGTCTCTTCAACGGTGGCGACGAGGTCTTGGGCGCGGCATACTCAGATTAAGTCAAGAAAACGCAGGCTTCAGGGACACCACCGTGGCACCAGCCACCGTACACGGCGAAGGGAACAGCCATGCTTGAGTCGAAGCCAGTCGTATTTCTACTTGATGACGAGCGCTCTGTGGTCGTTGCTCTTAGGAGACTGCTGCAGGCAACGGGCTTCACGATTCGCGCATTTACCTCCGTCACCGAGTTTCTCGATTCCCATGACGGTGAAGTGCCTGGGTGTCTTGTCGCGGATGTCAGAATGCCTGGAATGACCGGATTGGAGCTACAAGGTGTGTTGGCGATGCGGGGGTGCGCGCGACCCGTCATCTTTGTCACTGGTCAGGGCGATATCCGCACGACCGTCCAGGCCATGAAAGCCGGCGCAGTGACCTTCTTAGCGAAGCCCGTGCAGCGCGCGGAACTCATTGCCGCCGTCGAGGAGGCGATCCGCTTAGACGTCGTGAATCGGGCCCGGCAACACCGGCAGCAGGAGGTTGCTCGGCGGATTGCTACCCTTACCGCGCGCGAACGACAGGTACTTGAGCTAGTCCTGACCGGAAGACTCAACAAACAGATTGCGATAGAACTCGGCGCCGCTGAAAAAACCATCAAGGTGCATCGCGGCCGGATCATGGACAAGATGCAGGTGCGTACAGCGGTTGAGCTCATGGGTCTGCTGTCACGCGTGGACTCTCAACATGACACGCCCCACCTTGCATACATCGCTTCGCAGGTGAGTGCGCGCCCTACAGCGCGTGTCCCTGACGCACTTCCTCTGCCGAACTTCCGCTTCCATGGCGATTTGCGCTGCGCGGATGTAAAGGATAGGAAACTCGATGCAGCACCTACGACTGGTGGATAACTTGTGTCTGTGCGACGCCACTGCTTCCAAGTCTGAGTCCTCAGTTTATCTGCTTCTCAACAACTGCCACCGGGCCTGAGGGTGCCTCGGGGATTGCATGGTCGCCCTCGCTCTGATCAGCAACGGGCAAACTTCGCACTAGCATTGTCGAACATGTCGCTGCTGCCAAGGCGCCCACTGGTCTGTGCCGGCGAGTCCGCGCGCCCCTGCGACCGCGCCAGCGCCCACCCCAGCGCAAAACTGTTTGGCCCCGACCGGTACACATAAAGACCAACCGTCGAGCTGACGGTAAGATATCGTGACTCCGTGTTGGCCGCCCAAACTACGGTATGTGACGTACGCCATCAAGAACGAAGGGCACTGCGCGACAAAGTGTCGATACCGCTCAACCGTATGCGAATTCGCTACGCGATCGCTGTGATTCTTACGGTGTGGGCCCTGCCCGCATTTGCGCAAGAGGCGCCGAGCTTGGTGAAGGATGCTAAGAACCCGTTCGCGGACCTGATCAATCTTCAGTTTTTCTACGATGTCTACCCGGGCGTGGCACCGGCAAACAATACGCAGCAAGTGCTGACCATTCAGCCGCTCATTCCGATCCACCTGAACAGCGACTGGATCATCATCACGCGCACTATCCTGCCGATCATAGAACAGCCGGGGGCTGCTCCCGGTCAGGACTGGATTCGCGGTCCGGGAGATACCCAGTTTGCCGCGTTTCTCTCCCCCAGCCGGGTCGGCAGTCTGGACTGGGGTGTCGGCCCGGTGTTTCAACTTCCGACCGCCAGTAACGACGCACTGGGCCAGGGGAAGTGGGGCGCGGGGCCCGGCGCCGGAGTTCAGTGGACCGGCACCCAATGGACGCTCGGCGCCGTGCTCCTCAATATCTGGTCGTTTGCCGGTGACTCTAACCGTCCCCCGGTAAACGAAATGCAGCTGGAGCCGACGGTCAACTACACGTTCCGGGATAATCCGAACCGTTATCTGAGCTTTTCGCCGACGATTACCGCGAACTGGGAAGCCAGCGGGGATGAACGCTGGACCGTGCCAGTCTCTCTGGGACTCGGTCAGCTGTTTACACTCGGGCACCAGTCGATCAACGTGCAGGGAACCGCCTACTACAACGTAGTCGCGCCTCCTGGCTCGAGTCGTTGGACACTGGAGGTGTTGGTGCAATTTCTGTTTCCTCAGTGACAGCTGGCGGGAGACGTGGGGATGCGGGTGCTGTGCAAGTAATTGGTCCCTCCCCCGGTCGGCTGGGCAATCCACACATCGTTGTTAGCCAAGCGGCTGCGCCATCGGCCGCCCCCACTACCGCTGCGCCGCGAAGATGGCACTCAGCACCGGATCGACATTGTTCGCATAGTCGGCAAATGACATTTCCGCCGGAATGTCGGGGGCGCGAAACGGCCGCCGGTCGCGTGGGTCCTCGATCTGCCACCACAGAGTGGACGTCTGGACGACGATACCGCTATTGGGCAGCTTCAGACTGACCGGATCGCCCCACATGTTCGGTGTTTCACCCGTCGGTTCGCCCACAAAAGTGGCGTTGGTGTTCAGCTCCATATCGTCCACGAAGTTCATCGCCGCGGAAAACGTCTTGGGGCCGATGACAACCCACAGTCTGCCCTTCTGATTGAGGCGATCGCTCTTGAGTAGGGCATGCCAGATCGGTCGGTTCAGTTCGTTGTTGCCTCCCCCATTCAGGCGCACGTCGATGATGACGCGCTCCACTCTCCTCTTGTCGGCTTCCCCGAAAAGGCGGGGAAAGTATGCCGAGATCGGCTCGCCCCCGGGCTCATCCAGAACTTGGTTGTACTGGACGTAGAGTGTTCTACGATCATCCAGGAAGGCATGCCAATAGTGCTTGTCAGGATGCTGCATCCAAAGCGGCAGAGGGTTCCTGGCGTGCTGGCGCGCACCGACCCAAGTCTCCGGCTCCAACGGCCAGCCGCGATCGTTCCACGACGCGACCCGACTCCGCTGACAACGCGGTGGTCGTCTCTCGACCATCCTTCTCCACGGTGAGGTCTATGAGGTCAGCACTGTTTGTTGCGCCGATCGCTTGCAGCACCTCCGGCGTGACCAGAAGATTCACCGCTAGCAGCCGTCGACGGCTCTCATTGTCTCCGTCGACTGACACCAACGGGCGCACGGCGGCGTATGCATCCTCCGCCGACAGCAGGCCGATCTTCTTCATCCTGCCGCCGACGATGCCCGCATAGGCCTTAGCGGCGGAAACGACGTAGAGGCCATCGGCGAAGAAATGCAATCTCACCGGCAGGATGTGGTTTCCCAAGGTTTCCTGACGAACTCTGGTGTGACCGTCATTAACCATCGCGACCAACCGCATGATCCCGACCTTCACTTGGCTTGTCGTCAGGTCGGGCAACTTCCCTTCAAGTGCATCGAACGCGCGGTCGAATTCCTCGCGGGTCATCGTATGAAACAGATTTCCGTGATTCCTTGGCATCTGCTCGCGAAGAATGGCCAGATCCTCGTGCCATTTCGTCACGTCCATGCCGCCTTGCGGCTCGGCGCCGGCGGATTCCGCCAAGAACACCACCAACAACAGCCAAACCTGTAACTTCCGCATTTTGCGTCAGCCCTTCCAGATCGACTTCACTGCCACGCGGTCGTGCGGGGGATCACCTTCGCCGCTTCATCGTGCCCTAGTCCCAGAGCCTCGCACGAGGCGAGTGGTCGATTTTCGTCGCAAATCGTGCTCCGCCAGACTGTCCGCTAATGTCAACAGACCTCAGAATTAGTTACCGGAATAGGCGCCCTTGATCGCGTAGCCAGTGACGCGCCGCCCACCGCCTACCGCTTAACGGCCCTGAGCGGCGACCCATTCCCACGTCACAGACGTGGCGAAATGCTCAAAGTCAGTTTCAGCGTTCCGCGCCTCAGAATGTCAGCACCGAGCCCGTCCAGCCGGGCGGCGCACTCTTCGATGAACAGCACCGGATTGCCCTCGAGCGGCCCCGCCTGACTGGCGAAACGGCAAGCCCCGTACGGGATCAACAATTCCGGTTCGCTGAGCTCACCCGCGTAGAGAAGGATCTCGCCAGGCTTGGGGCATTGGGTCGCATTTTCCTGCACCAGAAATGGCTCTCGTCGCCAAACGAGGGCAAGGGGCGACCACAGGGCCTCCCCGCTCCACCGCGCGTGAACAACCTCACCCTTGTAGGGGAGCAATGCCAACAGCCGTTCGCACGACCGTGGAGCCAAATCCCACCGTAGCCGTGCAACAAATGATTCGTCCCCTATCGATAAGGCTAACGTGGGAACCATTGTCTTTCGCCTTTAACCTAGTCTCAAATGCGACCCTAACTTAGCAAGGCTTCCGGATGCTCGTCTTGGACACGTTCAAGGTGACGACGACAGTTCCTCACGCACTGTATCCGTCACCGGTGGGACGGGGCCGTCTACGACAAGGACATCTTCGCTTTTCGAGGTGTCCTTAGACCAGGCGCGACCGGTGGGTCTGGGCTCGCCATGAATTCATAGTCGGCAAAATTCACGAACCCCATGCACGTCATACAAGCCCCACCGCTTGTGCGATTAGCCACATACCTGCCCCGACGACGAGGACTCCGATGGCTCGTGCGACGCGCTCACCCGCGGGTGCGAGACGTTCGAGGGTGGTAGCCGCTGTCACGACAGCCATCACGCGCAGGTCCATGACCCCGACGACGAGGAGGACCGTCGTCAGGGCGGCACAGCAAGCGCTGCAGCGCAGGCCAAGGTGCAGACCGTATCGCCAGGCCGTGCCGACGTCACCCGGCAACGCGGGGCCGCGCCCCGCTGCCGCCCGACAGCATGCAAGCTGACGTGCCTTCCACGCGGTAAGCTGCAGCGCGCCCGCGATCAGGACGACCACACCGACAGCGATGGGTATGGCCCGCGCCAGGGGTGCCTGCTGCGTCTCTACCGCCGCGAGCGCGACGCCCACCGGGAAGGCGATCATTCCGAACAACGCCCAGACGAAGAAGTACCCCACGCCCACCAGTGCGGTCAGCAGCCCGAGCCGCCCCTTGCCTGTGCTGGCGACCGCCTTCCGGTATCGCCACTGCATTGGGACCAAGCACGGCAGCATCATCGCCACCATCATCACAACCCACATACCAACGAAAGAGGCCCCCGCGGCGAGCCAGGTCTGTCCGGGCATCCGCATCCATACCATGGACATCGTCCACCCGCCGGGCATCGACATCTCACCCATCGCCGACATCGACGCGCACCAGACGATCGTCCCCGCCGCGCTCGCGGCGAGGGCTAACGCCGAGACGCCAAAGAAGGCGTACTGGGAAGCTCGATCGGAGAGCGTGCGTCGTGAGTTCTCGCCCATTCCGGTTGTGTCGACGACAGCCATAGCTTGGCTCAGCTAGAACTGGCAGGCGCGGTTCCGCGCCTGCCAGTTCCCAAGTCGTCCGAACACCCCGCCTTCAGGCGAGACCACTGGGCGGTGGGACGTCCATCCGTACGGATGGTTTGCTTGCCTTTAAACCGTTGTGGCCACCCGGTCGGCGAGTCCTCCCACATCTCTTGCCGCCCGTAGACGGTCAAGTCGAGCAAATCGTAGCTATTGTCCATCGCCTCCCCGCCGCGCCCCGTCGTCCAGTAAGTCTCATAGACATGGGACCCCTGTCGCAGGTAGCAAACGATGTGAAACAGGCCCACCCGGCGTCCAACCAACAGAGTGTCGAGCGAGTCCTGGGCCGAGTACCACGGCATCTCCCAGCCCATGAAGTCGCGGTACCGGGCGCTCTCTTCATACGGCCCCTGGCAGAACACGGCGTAGGTGACGTCGCGAGAATGGATATAGGACAGCTCGCGGACCTGCGAGGTTAGCCAGGTGCACCCCTCGCACTGCTCCGGCGCAGGGTGGCCGGGGTGCCACATAAAGTAGTAGGCGATGAGCATCCGGCGTCCCTCGAACCCATCCAATAGTGACGTCGCACCACGTTTGCCAATGAGCCGTGTGGCGCCATCCACCTCGACCATGGGAAGCCGTCGGCGGGCGGCGGCGAGGGCGTCGCCGTCTCTTGTGTGCGCCTTTTCCCGAACCCGTAGTGCGTCCAGCGCCGACTGGAAAGTGTTCCGATCGACTGCCTCAGGGACTGCCAGTTCATTACTCATCGTGTTCATCAATCCGCCTCCATCGGCCCGTAGCTCATTCCGCCCCGGGCGGCCTCGGTCGACTCGCAGCGAGGAACTCCAGAGCGCGGGCGCGCCGCTCACCAACAAGCCCCGCGCCTATCGACACGCCTCCTCATGAGCGATGCCGCAGCTCACCGAACTAGCTGTCGCGTTTGCGAAACGCGGCCTCGCCGGCGTCCGACACCCGCACCCACTTCGGGTCGGGCGCGGCGTCCGGGACGTAACTCTCGTGCCAGTTCCACCACTTGTACGGCCGGCTCTGCGGATAGCCCTCCGGCGAGTCCTCCCATGTCTCCTGGCGCCCGAGCGCCGTCATGTCGAGGTAGCTCCAGATGGTGCCCATCGCCTCGTCGCCGCGGCTGTTGATGAAGTAGGTGCGGAACACGCGCTCACCCTCGCGGATGAACGCGTTGTGGCCGTGCCATTGATCCACCCCGAAGTCAGCGTCAAAGCTGTCGGTGATGGTGTACCAGGGGATTTCCCAGCCCATCCGCGCCTTGAGACGTGCGATGTCAGCCTGCGGTGCACGGGAGGCATACACAAGGGTTGTGTCGCGTGCGTTCAGGTGGGCGAGGTGGGAGACCTGGTCGGCCCCCAAGGAACAGCCAATACAGGCATGCTCCGGCCAGCCGTGTACGCCGCGTTCGAAGAAGGCGCGGTAGACGATCAGCTGACGGCGGCCCTCAAACAGCTCGAGCAGGCTCGCCTTGCCGCCGGGCGCGTCGAACACATAAGCCTTTTCCACAGCAACCCATGGCATCCGCCGCCGCTCGGCTGCCAGCGCGTCACGGGCGCGGGTTAGAGCTTTCTCCTTGACGAGGAGCTGCTCTCGGGCAGCCTCCCACTCTTGCGGCGACACAATTGGTGGCATCTTCATGGGGTGCTCCTTCTTTTCGGTCCTTCTCAGGTGACGTAATCGTGGCCATAGCAACTTCCGAACTGGAGCGATCTCTGGGGGCTTTCGGTCCGGAACGCGATCCCGTTCACTGCCGACCGCTCGGTGTTGGTCATGAGATAGTCTGGCGCCAGGCGTCGAACGGTGGGAGTGACAAGTGTGGCGGGATTGCGGCGGAGCCGCCAATCACTGCAGCAGCGCGCGTAGACGCGGGCGGTAATTGGTGTCTGCGCTGTGCGACGCTCGCACGGTGCCGATAAAGCCAGACTAGCAGCGCGATGAGGCTGCCGCCCGGCAGCAGCAGCTCGATCGCGGCATACAGACCCAGGCCGCGGAGCACTGCGGGTAGGCGGGCAAACCAGGGGTTGAGTAGTGCCTTCACCGTGATTTCCAGATGACCGCTTTTTGATGATCACGCGATAAACTTAGCCCCGCAGATCCAAACGATGGGAGTCACAAGTGTGACGGGATTCTGATGGACTCGCTGATCACCGCTGCAGCCCACGCACTCGCGGCAGGTGATCCGCTCGGCGCGTTGAAGCGGATCGCGCTGCGTGACGACGCGCCCGCGCTTGCGCTGCGGGGCATCGCGATGGCGCAGCTCGGCGAACTGGTTCGCGCCAAGTCTCTGCTGCGCAGTGCCGCGCGTGCATTCGGTCCGAAGGAGGCGGTGGCTCGGGCTAGGTGTGTGGTTGCCGAGGCCGAAGTCGCACTCGTCTCACGCGACCTGGCGTGGCCTGCGAGGGCGCTCCTCGCCGCGCGGGCGACACTCGAAGCGCACGGCGATCGTGTCAATGCCGCGCATGCGCGCAATCTCGAGATCCGGCGCCTGCTCCTGATCGGGCGTCTCGATGAGGCCGAGCGTGCACTCGCCGAGCTCAATCCCGCGCCCTTTCCACCCGCGTCACGGGCCGCCCACGAACTGGTTGTTGCCGGAGTCGCAATTCGGCGCCTGCAGACGAAGGCAGCGCGCGCGGCGCTCGCTCGGGCCGCGTGCGCCGCGCGCGAAGCGGACATCCCAGCGCTAACGGCGGAGGTCGAGAACGCCTCCCTGGTGATGGGCGCGCCTGCGGGCCGCCTGATTGCGCGTGGCGAGGAACGCCCGCTTCTGCTCGAGGAGGTCGAAGCGCTCCTGGCATCAAGCACGCTCGTCGTCGACGCGTGCCGGCATGTGGTGCGGGACGCCGGCAAGTCGGTCTCGCTCGCGAGGCGGCCGGTACTGTTCGCCCTGGTACGCGCACTGGGTGAAGCGTGGCCCGCAGACGTTCCAAGGAGCACACTCATCGCACGCGCCTTCCGGGCAAAGCACGCCGATGATTCGCATCGCGCACGGTTGCGAGTCGAAATGGCGCGGCTTCGCAAGGAGCTTCGGATGCTGGCCGATGTAAGGGCGACCACGCGAGGCTTTGCGTTGGCGCCACGCCGCGCACGCGAGGTAGGCGTGCTGGCGCCGCCCGTGGATGAGCAGCATGCGGCGCTGCTCGCCCTACTTGCCGATGGCGAGGCGTGGTCGAGCTCGGCCCTGGCGCTGGCACTTGATGCCAGCCCGCGGACCGTGCAGCGGTCTCTCAATGCGCTGGTGCCAGCAGGCAAAGTGCGGTCCTTCGGTCGCGGACGCGCCCTTCGTTGGATGACCCCGCCCGTGGCGGGTTTCCCGACAATCTTGTTACTCCCGGGTCCGCTGCCAAGTGACTAGGATGCAAGCATGAAACGATCCGCTGCCGAAATCCTCCATGAATATGGACCCTTTGCGGGCGTCGACCGGGTGAATGGGGTTACCTACGACGGCCAGCACGTCTGGTTTGCTGCCGGAGACAGGCTGAACGCCCTCGATCCGGCGAGTGGGAAGGTGGTGCGATCAATTGATGTCGCCGCGCACGCAGGTACGGCCTTCGACGGCCAGCATCTGTTTCAGATCGCCGAAGATCGTATTCAGAAGATTGATCCGAAGACCGGCCGCGTGCTCGCAACGATCCCGGCGCCCGGCGGCGGGGGTGACTCGGGGCTTGCGTGGGCCGAAGGGACCCTCTGGGTGGGCCAGCATCGGGGCCGGAAGATCCATCAAATCGATCCACAAACAGGCGCGATTCTTCGCACCATCGATTCCAACCGCGTCGTCACCGGGGTCACCTGGATCGATGGCGAGCTCTGGCATGGCACATGGGAAGGTGACGAGAGCGATGTGAGGCGCGTCGATCCTCGAACGGGCAAGGCACTGGAGACGCTTGAGATGCCCTCCGGAATGGGCGTTTCGGGGCTCGAGTCCGATGGAGGCGATCAGTTTTTCTGTGGAGGAGGAAGCAGCGGGAAGGTACGAAGCGTCCGCCGACCGAAGCGAGCCCCCGCGGCGGGGAGCAGCGCCGAGATACGCCGCCACCCTAAGTAGTCGAAGCTACCGTTGCGAGCAGCTCCGGCGCTACGCTTGCTGCTGCTCGCTTGAGACAGCACCGCAAGGAAGCGCAGGAAATCGCTCATGCTGGCGCTCGCGCCAAGTTGGCGCAGGCGCCGCGCGAATACCGTCGCGCGAGCCGGCAGCCGAACCCGCGGTATAGACCGCTGCGCGAGGATTTCGATCTGGCCGGGCATCGAGGATGCGTTGCGCCCTAATGTGCGCAACTCTACCTACCTCTGCTGGATGGCCTTGGTCACATCGCGAAACCCGGCGCGGTGATGTTCCCCTAGGCGGGCGGCAAGCTCGCAAGATAGGCCGCGACGTTGGCAGTGTCATCGGCACTCAAGGTGAGCTTCTTGGGGTGCTTGACCGTGCCGCCGACGATGCCCTTGATCTCGGTTTCCAGCTGAGCTGCCGATTTGCCGGCGAAGACCTGCATCTTTTTTGCATGACAGGCGTTGCAGGTTGCTTGGAAGGTCTTTTGCCCTGCCGCCGCATCAGCGGCGTACGCGGGAATACCGTATAGGCAACCAACAAGCGCGGTCGCCGCCATCCATTGAATTGATTTCATATCCATCTCCGAGATTCGGTCAGACACAGGTTAGCGAACCAATTTAATCCTAGCGTATTTCTCGTTCAGCTGCCCTTGGGCAGCGTGTGCGCAATTCCCTTGTGGCAATCGATGCAGGTTATTCCGCTGCCAGGTACTAGCGAGGAATGCGCTGCGGCCGCCTCTTCGGGCTGCTTTGTAAATGCCATGGCGGCGGGATTGTGGCAGCTGCGGCACTCGGCGGAGTCATTGGCAGCGAATTCCGCCCAGACTTTCTCTGCCATCTCCAGCCGATGCGCTTCGAACTTGGCCGGTGTGTCGAGTTTGCCCGTCAGGTGGCCCCAAACTTCGATGGCGGCCTTCATATGCCGCCAGACGCCGGCCACGAATGTGGGCGGCACATGGCAACTGGCGCAACCCGGCTGAATACCGAAAACATTGGAGTCGTGCGCGGTACCCTTGAATTCTTGTAGAGGTTCTTTCATCTCGTGGCATGAGGTACAGAACGCATCCGTCTCGGTGACATGCAGCGCACCCAAGAAACCGCCGGTCAAGACGATGCCTAGAACCAAAGCGATGAATCCGCCGACCGGAATGCCGAGCAAGAACCAGCGTTGCGGACGCCGCCACAGCCACGCGCCAAATTCCCGATACCACGGTTGAGGCGAATTCACTTCGGACCTTTCCCTTCCATCATTGCTATTCCCTCGTGCCACGGCGGTACGGACACGTAGTGCCGCTGGCGCGAGCCGCTGCCAAAGCTTTGCAGGTTAGAATAATGGGAACCGTCGCAACTGGGTGTCAGACCATGGTCCTATATCGGTGCGGCAATGCGCTTCGCGTACCTTATTTTCAGTGGCCTGCGCCAGGGTCTTGCGCGTTCAAAGCCCATGCTTGCGGCGCGCGACGCCCCCTGCCAAGACTCGGTGGGGGTCCCGCGAAGATTGTAATATGGATTGCATGGGTAATGTCACCGCGTTGCCTCGTACAACCCGGTCCGCCACACTCAGTGCACTCTTAACTTCTCAGTTCGCTCCTCGCTGGATGCAACGGAACCGAAGCTGAGGCTGCGCCGCAATGCAGCAAATGATGGGCGCGATGGTGGCGCCGCCGCGAACAAAACGCCATGAGTAGGGGGTAGTATGCCGCTCGCCAAGTACGTGAAATTCCGTGAAGAAAAATTCGGGGGTGTTCTGTTCGAGACCCGCTCCGAAAAAGTGTTTACGCTCAACGCGGCGGCCGCGGCCGTGGTGCGCGAGATCAATGCGGGCGGCGACGAACTCCAGATATCGGCCCGGCTCAAAGAGCGCTTCGATGATCGCGACGCGAAGATCGAATTCGACGTATCCGCGTTCATTGCGGAATTGCGGCAGAAGGGCTTGATCCAGGACTAGCCGCTTGAATGCCTCGACACAGGATCTTGCCGGCGCTGCGCCGGCGGCGCACGAATCGGCCGATCTGAGCGCTCCTCTTTATGTTGCGTGGCAAGTCACCAATGAGTGCAACCTGGCCTGTCTGCACTGCATTGAAGAAAGCGGGCCGGGCAAGGCTTTTCGCGATGAACTCGACGAGGAACAGATTTTCGGCATCCTGGCGCAGTTCATGGATGCGGAAATTCCCTACGTGTCCTTCTCCGGCGGGGAACCGATGGTTCATCCCCTGTTCTTCAAGATGGTGGAATACGTCTGTTCGCGCAACTGCCAGCTCAAGGTGGAGACCAACGGGCATTACTTGTCCGACGAGAACTGCGCGCGCTTGAAGGAGCTCGGCGTAAAAGCCGTGCAAGTGAGCCTCGACGGCGCGACGCGCGACACGTTCAATCGCATGCGCGTGCGCGGTGAATTCGATGTGGTTACCGCGGGCATGCGCAATTTGCAAAACGCAGGCGTACCCGTCGAAGTCAATTACTCTCCCACCTCTTTCAATGTGCACGAAATCGGCACCGCCATCGACCTGGCGTACGAGATGGGTGCCTACAGCTTCTATACCGGCCGCACTATGTATACCGGCAATGCGGTGAAGGCCTGGCGCAAGATCGCCTTGTCCGAAGCGCAGTATGTGGAATTCTTTCAGACGCTGCACAGAAAGGCCGCGGAATACCGCGGCCGCATGCACGTGCACTTTCACGAGATGGGACTGCTCGAGGAGCTGCGGTATCGCCTGCAGCATCCGGCGGCACTTTTGATCGTGCTGCCGAATGGACTCGTCAAGCTGATCAACGCCCTACCCTTCGTATGCGGAGACCTGCGCCGCCAACCACTCGCGGAGATCTGGGGCAATTTTCAACGGGCTTGGCGCGATCCTCGTGTGGCCGGTTTCATCCAGGACCTGGCGAAAGATCCCGGCAAGACGTCGACGTTGCACCGCTGGGTCTTCGTATGAGTGCGCCGGCCGCGGAAATCGGGGGCGTATCCTCGCTGCAGCGGCTGCTGTCGATCTTCTCGATGGTGCGATACCGATTTTTTCTCTACGCAGGTCTCTTACCGTATCTCTTGGGCTCGGCGTGGGGTTACGCGACCAGCGGCGCACTCGACGTGCGAATCTTTTTGAGCGGCCTGGGCGGTGTCGTGCTGTCCGTCATCGGTGTCGAGGCCTTCAACGAGTATTTCGACTCGCGCATGGGGACTGATCGCGTGTTCAACCCCGAGGACGTGCCGCCGATGTCGAGCTGGGTTTTGTGGCTCGGAATTGGTGCATTCGCCGCTGCACTTGCGGTGGGCGTGTATCTGACCCTGCGCGGCGGATGGCCGATTTTCGCCTTTGCGCTAGCGGGCGGTATGGCCGCAATATTCTATGTCGCCCCTCCGATCCGCTGGGCCTATCGCGGCCTGGGTGAACTCGTCATCGCCCTGTCGTACGGACCCTGGATGGTGCTGGGCAGCGTGTATCTATATACCGGCACAGTTTCGTGGGGGGCGCTCTTAGCTTCGCTGGTGCCGGGCCTCCTCATCATGGCACTCGCGGTAGTCAATGCCATCCCCGATTTTCACCAGGACCGGCTCGTGGGAAAGCGCAACCTCGTTGTCAGGCTCGGCCGCGCGCGCGCGGTGCGGCTGTACGTGGGGCTTGCCGCGGCGGGGCTCGCTGTCGTGCCCGTCGGCGTCGCCTGCGGCATGTTTCCCCGGGCAACCCTCGCAGCGCTCCTTGCTCTGCCGCTCTTGGTGTCGAGCGCGCGCAGCGCCCTCCACACCTTCGAAACACCCCGGCTGTTTGTGCCGGCAATCCGCAGCGTCGTTCGCTGCTATCTTGCCGCGCTGCTGCTGTTCATCGGCGGAATTCTGCTGTCGGCCTCGCCGTTGCCCGGATGAACGGCCAAATCAACCGTCTGCGAGGACCGCTGCTCGTCTCCTGGCAGATCACCCGCGATTGCGACCTTGCCTGCCTGCACTGCTGCACGGACTCGGCACCGGGTAAGCGATTGCCCGGCGAGCTCACTGCCGAGGAGGCGATGAAGCTGGTCGATGACATCATCCGCTGTGAGGTTCCGTACGTCATGCTATGCGGGGGAGAACCCTTGGTGGTCCCGCATTTCATGGATTTGGCCGAAGCACTGGGTCGAGCCGGCGTATTACTCAAGATCGAAACCAACGGTCAGCGTTTCGACGCTGCCATCGCCGAGCGCCTGGCGCGCCTACCCATTCGCTCGGTGCAGATCAGCCTCGATGCCGACACCCAGGAAACCTACGGCCGGCAACGCCCCGGCGGTTCCCTCGCCAGGGCGCACGCAGCGTGCCGTGCCGCGCGAGCGGCCGGCCTGCCGCTCGAGGTCACTTTCGCTCCCACCCGGCTCAATCTGCATGAAGCGGATGCCGTCATCGAGCGGGCCCGCATCTTGGGAGCATTCCGCTTTAATACCGGCAAGCTGATGCGCATCGGCACTGCGGCGCGGCTGTGGGGCAAACTCGAGCCATCAGCAGCGGAATACACGCAATTTCGCGTCACCCTGGATCGCCAGAGCGCACGTGTAGGCTCTGAAATGGCACTTTGCTATAGTCCATTTGAGATGAACGAAGCGTTGCGGCAGAATCTGACGGAGCCGCCGGCTACACTCTTGGTACTGCCCACCGGCTGGGTGAAAGTAGCCGCCGCTCTGCCGCATATCTGTGCGGACTTGCGGCGCGAGACGATCGCCGAGGCTTGGGCTGCATACCGCAAGGCTTGGGCGAGCGACGAAGTGAGCGTGGCAATTCGCCGCGCGATTGGCGATGAATCGCTTCACGCTGAAGCGAACTTGTGGAATTCGATGTCGGCTGTTCAGGTTAGGGCCAAATCCATGGAGCTTATGTGAACGACCTTAATGTGAAGTTGGAAGACAAGCAGACTGCCACTGCCAAATCCTCCGAGCCGGCCGATGCGGCCCGCAAGCAGGCCTGGGAGACTCCCAAACTGGAGGAAGTCTCGGAACAGGTGATGGCGCAGCCCTACATTCGCTTTACCTGAGTAGTCAGGTATTGGCGCAGGGCGCACGGTCGATGAGTACCGTGCACCGCTCTTCTTCGCCTGGCAGCTCACCAATCGGTGCGGCGCGCGCTGTCTCGCCTGTTGCGAGGAATCCGGCCCCGACAAGGCCTGGCAAGACGAGCTGACCCAAGCCGAGGCGCTCAACGTCGCGCGGCAAGTAGCCGATTCTGGTATTCCCTATGCGGCCTTCGGCGGCGGCGAGCCGCTACAGTCCGCGCACTGCTGGGAGATTTTTGATGTTTTGGCCGCCGCCGGAGTCGGGATCAAACTAGAGACCGACGGCAGCCGTATCGACGATGCCGCCGCCGACCGGCTGGCCGCGCTCAAGGTTCAATGCATTCAAATCTCGGTTGACGGAGCCATCGCCACCACCCACGAGCGCGTACGCCCCGGATCGAGCTTCGCCGCGGCTGCCGCGGCCATCGCGAAGCTTGTCCAACGCGGGTTGCAACCGCAATTGGTCTTTACACCCACGAGCATCAACGTCCAGGAAATTGTCGCGGCCTACGATTTGGCCGCATCGATGGGCTGCAGCGCATTCGTCACCGGCCCGCTGATGCGCATCGGACGCGCCGCGGCCGGCTGGGATAAGATCGCCTGCAGCGATGAACAGTGGCGATCCGCGGTGGAGGCTCTGACGAAACACGTCGATACCCAGAAAACAGCCGTCGCGCTCTCGATCTATCCCTGGGATATTTTGACCGAAATGCGCAAGCGGCTCGAGAGTCCGCAGGCGATGCTGCTCATGGTGCCCAATGGAAAGGTTAAACTGCTGAACGCCCTGCCCTTTGCGCCTGCCGACCTGCGCCGCGATTCGCTCGATCAGGCTTGGGCTGCGTATCGGCACGCCTGGCGCTCGCGCGAGGTGCGCGAGTTCGTGCTGGCGTGCCAGACGAACCCTCAATTACTGACCCACGCCAACGAGACCTGGCCCATGAGAGGTCATTGACCATGGCGCAGCGTGTCCTCGAACCCGGCCAAATTGAGACCCTCGCGCAGCGATCCATACCGCGCGTGCGATTGCCGGAGCGCGGCTCCGTGTTCGCGAAACGGGCGGCGCGCTTGCGCCAGCTCAGTGTCGGTGCGTCGCTGGGTGATTACATGCAGTTCCTAGCCGTGTTGGTGGATGCACAGCAAGCAGCGCTTTTGAAACTCACCCTGGCGCTGCCCACGGAGACCGAGATTGCCCGCTCGGGCGAACAGGGCATGCCGCCGATTCAAGCCTCACTCTGGTTACCCAGGCAGACTTGGCGAGAAACGCTCGAGTTTCTGTGCACCGAGATCGCAGCCCACTCAAGTTTCCCCGCCGCTGTCGGGCAAAGCATTGCCGTGATCCGCGAGGCGACGCCCGCCTGGCTCGAGGCGCAGGCGATGTCGATACTCGACGCGCGGAGCGATGCCATCGACGCAAGTGCTGCGCTATTCATCCTGGCCGCGCTGCAAGTGCACGGTGCCGCACTCGCCGCCGGCTTCGTTGCCGAGAAGGTCAATGCACTCGATATTCCAGGCATCTGTCCACTTTGCGGCACGCTGCCGGTGGCGAGTATCGTATGCGCGCAGCCGCCGTACAGCGGGTATCGCTACTTGCATTGCGCCCTGTGCGCGACCGAGTGGCACATGGTTCGCGTGCAATGTACCCAATGCGGCGCATCCGGGAAGGACATCGCTTATCAATCCGCGGCAAGCAGCGCTGCGGACAGTCCCATCGCCGACGCGGGCGCTGCCGCGGTGCGCGCGGAAACCTGCGAACAATGCCGTGGATATTGCAAAATCCTCTATCAAGAAAAGGACCCGGGCGTTGAACCCGTGGCCGATGACATTGCGAGCGTAGCCCTTGATCTGCTGCTCGGCGAAGCGGGCTATCATCGCACCCGTAGCAACCCGCTGCTATGGTTGCCGAAGAGCAGCTAGAGGTTCGAACTGAACTCTGGAGGCCGCGGCCGTCGGCATGATTTTGTCGACCTCTCGCAATTGGGCCTTAGCGGGCATGCGGGCGCAGCGTCGGCGCCAGCTCGTCGGTTTGCCGCAACGACAACCACGGCGTTACACTCGAAGTACGTTGAGGCATGGAGGGGTCTATGGCGCAAGTTACACGGCGCGAGTTTATGAAGTTCACCGGCGTGGCCATTGCCGGTTCGAGCCTCGTAGCACTCGGCTTTACTCCACAGGTTGCGCTCGCGGAGGTGCGTCAGTTCAAGCTGGCGCGGGCCACCGAGACCCGCAATACCTGCCCCTACTGCTCGGTTGCCTGCGGCATACTCATGTACAGCCAGGGCGACGGTGCGAAGAACGCCAGGCCTTCGATCTATCACATCGAGGGCGACGCCGATCATCCCGTCAACCGCGGCACGCTGTGCCCGAAAGGCGCGGGTCTGCTGGATTTCGTCAACAGTAAGAGCCGTCTGCGCTTCCCGGAGTATCGGGCGCCGAACTCAAAGGAGTGGACGCGCATCAGCTGGGACGATGCGCTGCATCGCATCGCGAAGCTGCTGAAGGCCGACCGCGACCAAAACTTCATCACCAAGACGGCCGACGGCAAAACCGTCAATCGCTGGACGACGACCGGCATGCTGGCGGCCTCTGCCAGCAGCAACGAAGCCGGCTACGTGACGGCGAAAGTGGTGCGTAGTCTCGGCATGGTGGCATTCGACAACCAGGCTCGTGTGTGACACGCCCCGACGGTGGCAGGTCTTGCCCCGACGTACGGCCGTGGAGCGATGACGAATCACTGGGTCGACATCAAGAACGCCGATGTCGTACTGGTAATGGGTGGCAATGCAGCCGAGGCGCATCCCTGCGGTTTCAAGTGGGTCGTCGAAGCGCAGGCCCATAACAATGCCAAGCTGATCGTAGTCGATCCACGCTTCACACGCACTGCGGCAGTGGCGGATCTGTATGTACCGATCCGTTCGGGCACCGACATCATCTTCCTGGGCGGCGTCATCAAGTACCTGCTCGACAACGATCTTGTTAATCACGAGTACGTCAAGAATTACACAGATTTCACATTCATCGTCCGCGAGGACTTTGCCTTCGCCGACGGTTTCTACTCCGGCTGGGACGCCGGCAAGAACGCGTACGATAAGACGAGCTGGGACTATGAGAAAGGACCTGACGGTTTCGTCAAGACTGATCCGACGCTGACCCACCCGCGTTGCGTCGGCAACCTGATGAAGAAGCATTACGCGGCGTATACACCCGAGATGGTCGAGCGCGCCTGCGGTTCGCCGAAGGACAAGTTCCTCGAGGTCTGCAAACTGCTGAGTTCCTGCGCGAACCCGAATCGCGTGGCAACCATGTTGTATGCGCTCGGTTGGTGCCATCACTCGGTGGGCTCGCAGAATGTGCGTATCGGGGCCATGGTGCAGCTGCTCATGGGCAACATCGGCGAAGCCGGGGGCGGTACCCAGGCGTTGCGCGGTCATTCAAACGTGCAAGGCTTGACGGATTTAGGTCTGCTGTCGAACCAACTCCCCGGATATCTCACTTTACCGAATGATTCCGAGCAGGATTATGGCGACTTCATAGCGGCGCGCGCCAAGAAGCCACTGCGCAAGAACCAGATGAGCTACTGGCAGAACTATGGCAAGTTCCATGTCAGCCTGATGAAGGCCTGGTGGGGCGGCGCAGCGACTGCGGAAAATCATTGGTGCTACGACTATTTGTCCAAGCACGACATGCAGTACGACGTCCTGCAACAGATGGACATGATGGCCAACGGAAAAATGAACGGCTACATTTGCCAGGGCTTCAACCCGCTGGCTACGGTGCCGGACAAGACCCGCACTACCGAGGCGCTGTCGAAGCTCAAATTCCTCGTCACCATGGATCCGCTCGCCACCGAAACAGCCGAGTTCTGGAAGAGCCACGGTGCGCTCAATGACGTGGATGCCGAGAAAATCGCCACCGAGGTATTTCGCCTACCGACGGGCTGTTTCGCGGAGGAAGAAGGCGCCATCGTCAACTCTTCGCGCTGGCTGCAGTGGCACTGGCAAGGCGCCGAACCGCCGGGCCAAGCGCGTCTCGATATCGAGATCATGTCCGAGCTGTTCTTGCATCTTAAGGAGCTCTATCAAACCGAGGGCGGCGCTTTTCCGGACCCCATCCTCAACCTCTCGTGGCCCTATGCCCTTGCGCATGAACCGACCGCCGAGGAGATCGCTAAGGAGTACAACGGCCGCGCACTCACCGATATCGCAGACGCCAAGGACCCGACCAAGATCGTGCGCAAGGCCGGCGAGCAGGTCGCCGGGTTCGCGGAATTGAAGGACGATGGCTCGACCGCCTGCGGCTGCTGGATCTACGCCGGCTGCTGGACTGAAGCCGGCAACCTGATGGCCCGGCGCGATAATTCGGATCCGAGCGGAATCGGCCAGACCCGCAACTGGTCGTGGGCGTGGCCGGCCAACCGGCGCGTCCTTTACAACCGCGCCTCGTGCGATCTCGCCGGCAAGCCGTTCAATCGATCGCGCAAGCTCATCGAGTGGAACGGCAAGACCTGGAGTGGCGTCGACGTACCGGACTACAAGGTCGACGAGGATCCGGCCAACGGCATGGGTCCGTTCATCATGCAAGCGGAAGGCGTGGCACGCTTCTTCGCCGGCCGCGGCATGGCCGAGGGCCCGTTCCCGGTACATTACGAACCGTTCGAATCGCCGGTGGGCTACAACCCGCTGTTTCCCGACAAGCCGAATTCCGTGCAAAATCCGGCCGCCCGCGTCTTCAAGTACGACCGCGACCAGCTCGGTAAAAAAGAGCAGTTCCCGCATGTCGCCACGACCTATCGGCTGACCGAGCACTTTCATTACTGGACCGAGCACTCGCGCCTGAACCAGGTTGTGCAGCCACAGCAGTTCGTCGAGATCGGCGAAGGACTGGCGAAAGAAGTAGGAGTCAAGGCAGGCGAGTGGGTCAAGGTGAGCTCGAATCGCGGTTTCATCAAGGCCGTCGCGGTGGTCACGAAACGGATGAAGGTCATGCAAATCGAGGGCAAGCCGGTGCACCACGTCGGCATACCGATTCACTGGGGATTCAAGGCCATCCACAATCCGGGCTACCTTGCCAACGCCTTGACGCCGGCGATCGGCGACAGCAATACGCAGACGCCGGAATTCAAGTCCTTCCTGGTCAAGGTCGAACGCGCCTAGGAGGCATCGTGCCATTACAGTCGTTGGATATCAGGCGCCGCTCGGCGACGACCATACAGCCCCCGGCGGCGCGCGGCGATGCCATTCCCGAGGTTGCCAAGCTGATCGATACGACGAAGTGCATCGGCTGCAAGGCCTGCCAGGTCGCGTGCATGGAATGGAACGATTTGCGCGATGAGATCGGCATCAATGTCGGCGTCTACGACAATCCGCCCGACCTTTCCGGCCAATCCTGGACGGTGATGCGCTATGCCGAGTACGAGAACCCCAAGGGGGATCTCGAGTGGCTCATCCGCAAGGACGGCTGCATGCACTGCGACGACCCGGGATGCCTCAAGGCCTGTCCCTCGCCCGGCGCGATCGTGCAGTACGCGAATGGCATCGTCGATTTTCAAGAGGAGAACTGCATCGGCTGCGGCTATTGCATATCGGGCTGCCCGTTTGATGTGCCGCGGATTTCGAAGAAGGACAAAAAGGTCTACAAGTGCACGCTGTGTTCCGATCGCGTTGCGGTCGGCTTGGAACCCGCCTGCGTGAAGGCCTGCCCTACCGGCTGCATCACATTCGGCACCAAGGATCAATTGCAGCACGACGCCGCGGAACGCGTCGTGCAATTGAAGTCCCGCGGATTCGAGCAGGCCGGACTTTACGATCCGCAAGGCGTCGGCGGCACGCACGTGATGTATGTTCTAAATCATGCCGACGACCCCACCCTGTACAGCGGACTGCCGAAGGAGCCGAAGATCAGCCCATTTGTCCGATTGTGGAAAGGGGCCGCGAAACCCTTGGCGCTGGGCGCCATGGCCTTCGTTGCGCTCGCCGGCTTCTTGAATATGGTGCGCGGCGGAGCCAGTGAGACGACGGCAGCGGACGAAGAGGCGGCACAGCGCGAGAAGGATAAAACCCATGTCTGAGCACAGCGGAGAGATCCCACGTCACAGCGTACTCGACCGGATTTTGCACTGGATGCTGGTGTTGGCCTTCTTCGGTGCAGTCGCATCGGGGTTTGCGTTGTTTCATCCGTCGCTGTTTTTTCTCACCAGCCTCTCGGGCGGTGGGCCGTGGAACGCGCTGCTGCATCCCTTTCTGGGCCTCGCGATGACGCTGTTCTTTTTCTGGTTTGCCATCCCGCATTGGCGCGTGAATTTGATCGGCAAGCGCGATATTCAGTGGCTGAAGCAGTTCGTCGACGTGATGACCCATAACGAGGCGGCACTGCCGGAACAGGACAAGTACAACGCCGGTCAGAAGATGCTCTACTACATTCTGATACTGTGCATGATCGGGCTGCTGGCGACCGGCTTCCCCATCTGGCGTCGCTACTTCGCGGCTTACTTCCCGGTCGACATCGTACGTTTGAGTCTGCTGACGCATGCCTTCGCGGCGTTCGTGCTGGTGGCCAGCGTCATCGGGCATGCGAGTTTCGCGGTCTGGGTCAAAGGCTCGATCCGCTCGATGTTTCGCGGCACGGTCACGCCCGGCTGGGCTTACAAGCACCATCGTGCGTGGTTTCGTCAGATGATCCGCCCCGGCGGCGGCGGGCACTGACACCCCCAGCCAAACGCACTTCGGGCCCGCAACCGCCGTATCAAAATCTCGATACATCGGCGAGTTATTCCTAGCTCAAGTCGCCGCGCTGGAAAGGCAACGCCATGCAGGTCGGACCCTTGGCGCGCGTTCCCATGCTGTACGCAAGCGGCCGTGAACCTACCCAGCACCTGGAACGCGGGCCCCTGCGATGCCGCCGGCATCGAGGGCACCTATGAGGCGGCACTTAAGGGCCAAAGGTATTGGATCCGAAGCAGCCGCCAGAGATTCTGCGCACTATTCACAGTTTCGATCCCTGCCTCGCGTGCACCGTCCATGTCGTCGATCCGAACGGCGAGGAATTGATTCAGGTACGCCTGCAATAGCTCGCGCGCCGCCGCAGGTTAAAGTTCGCAGCTTCGCGTTCTACCTGATGCGGGCATAAACACTCCTTCACTTGGCCGCTCGATTCTTGGGCGCCGTGCTGCAGCTTGAGCTTGACTGACGAGTGCAAGGCCATTTTTACCCGTTCGATCAGTACGGTTTCGGTACAGGCCCCAGCAAACGCCGCGCGATAGTGTTTGGCGGGGCGGCCCCTGCTTAGTACTATCCGTGCCATCTCAGGGGATTTAACAATGGCGCACAAGATTCACACCCGCGCGTGGCCTCCCACGCACTCAGCGGCGAGCGCCATGAGCTCCTTCCTGGTTTGCCTAGTGCTCGCAGCGTGCAGCGGCAGCACCGGCCCTGCAGGCCCGGCCGGCCCGGCTGGGCCTCCGGGCCCTGCAGGGCCGCCGGGATCAGGAACGGGGGGAGGGCCGCCCGATATCACCACCGCCACCTCCCTTACCGGCACGATCACCAGCGTCACCATCAGCGGACCGCCGGTCGTGAAGTTTCAACTCGTCGATCAAAATGGTGCGCCGCTCAAGGGACTGCCTGCCGCCGACATCAGCTGGGTCATAGCACAGCTCGTGCCGGGTCAAAATGGCACATCGAGTCAGTGGAAATCGTACATATATACCAGCGCCACCCCCGACGCGTGCCCGCCCGGCGTGGCGGGAAACACGTGCGGCACGATCCCGCAGACGCAGGCCGCCACAGAGAAGGGCACGAGCGGCACCCTGGTGGACAATGGCGACGGCAGCTACCAGTACACATTCAACAAGGACATCACTACCGATCAGAATGTGGTCTACAACGCGGCCTTGACCCATCGCGTTGGCTTCGAAATCCGCGGCCTGGGGCAGGGGAACAACGGCGCCTACACGTTTCAACCCTCAACCGGCGCAACCACCGGAATCTTCAGCCGCGAAATCGTTGAGACCGCAACCTGCAACAACTGTCATACGATGCTGAGCGCGCACGGCGGGGCGCGCGTGGAAGTGCAGTACTGCGTCATGTGCCACAACCCGGGAACCACCGACCCGTCCAGCGAAAATACAGTTGACATGACGGTAATGATCCACAAGATCCACACCGGCATCACGCTGCCGAGCATCCAGACGGCGAGCGGGCCCAACACCACGCCGACTCTCGGCATCGGCTATTGGATCGTCGGCAACAAGAACTCGCTGAATAATTTCAACACCGTGCTCTATCCGCAGGACACGCGCAATTGCCAAACCTGCCATGTGCAAGGTATTCCGACGCTGCCTGACGCAGCCAACTACAACACCGTGCCGACCATGAAGGCCTGCGGCGCCTGTCATGACACTGTCAACTTCGCTACCGGCGCGAACCATGCCAGCGGCATTGTTGCCGATGACTCGCAGTGCACCACCTGCCATACGGCCACCGGCGGACTCTCGGCTGCGTCCAAACATGTGATTCCCGAAATCGCCGCCGCAGCCAAATTCCAATTCCTCGTCAACAAGGTGAGCTTCGTCACGAACGGCGGGGCGATGTATCCCGTCGTGAATTTCTCGGTGATCGATCCCACCAACGGCAATGCACCCTACAACATATTGACCGACGCTCCATTTGTCGGCGTCGATCCAGGGACGGGGAAACCGGTGTGCGCCTCCGGCGGCGCGACGAAGCTAGCTTTCGACATCGCCTGGGATAGCCGCGATTACACCAACTGGGGCACCGGCACGACGGCTGGTGCTTGGGGTCAGCCCATCTCCTTGAGTGTTGCACTCCTCGCTCCCGGTTGCACATCTGGCGTGACGCCTTCAGGACCGGACGCCACGGGCGCCTTTACGTTGACATCCCCCACCGCGCTGCCGGCTCCGCCGGCCGCCAATTGCCCGCCCGCGGGTGCCGCGGCATGTCCCGCGATCAGCAACGTTGGCGTCGTCATGGAAGGACGAACGGGCGTGGTCACGACCGGACCGGGAGCGGCGAAGATTCCGGTCACGAGCGCGGTCGGCTACGGGAATGCGAGCGGCGGCACGCCTGTGGATCGGCGTACCGTCGTCGACAGCGGCAAATGCAATGTGTGCCACAGCCTGCTCTCCGAGCACGGCGGGAGCCGAAACGGCAACGTGCAGGTTTGCACCGTCTGCCACAATCCGGCCTCAACCGATGTAAGTGAGCGCGAGGCACTCTCTTCCACGACCCCGGGCGCCGACGGGTTGTGGGAGCAGTCGATCGATTTCAAGTTCCTGATTCACTCGATTCACAATGCCAGCAATCGTCCTGCGGGGTCGCCATTTGTCGTCTACGGCCACGGTGGATCGATCAACGACTTCACGAGCGTGGTATTCCCGGGTCAACTCAATCGTTGCGATGCCTGTCATGCCCCTGCGACCTACTACCCCGTGGACACCACGATGGTGCAGGCGACGACGTTCTTCACCGGATTTTCCACGCAGCTCCCCAACCCCACGACGCCCGGCAATCCGATCGCGACCTCGGCGAATATGACGGTGTGCTCGGCTTGCCATGTCGATGCCTCGACCCAATCACACATGCTGCAAAACGGCGGCTCGCCTACGGTCGCAAAGGACGCGGAAGGCCGTACGATTCCAAGTTCCAATCCCGCGAGCAACGAGACCTGCAGCATCTGTCATGGTCCGGGAGGAGTGGCGGATGTCCAAGTAGTTCACCATGTACCCACCGGCAACTAGCTGATGGAGGTCCGACGCAACTTGGCGCAGGTTGCGTTCGCCCTGCTGGTGGTCGGATTCGCGACGTCATTCGCTGCGGATGAAGCGGCCACCGGCCAACCACCGGCCACCGGCCAACCACCAGCCACTGGCCAACCAGCGGCCACTGGTCAACCACCGGCCACCGGCCAACCACCAGCCACTGGCCAACCACCAGCCACTGGCCAACCACCAGCCACTGGCCAACCACCAGCCACTGGCCAACCACCAGCCACTGGCCAACCACCAGCCACTGGCCAACCACCAGCCACTGGCCAACCAGCGGCCACTGGTCAACCACCGGCCACTGGCCAACCACCGGCCGCTGGCCAACCACCGGCCGCTGGGCAACCACCGGCCGCTGCGGATGAAGCGGCCACCGGCAAATCACCGGCGCCTGCTTCAGCGTACAGCCCTGAGGGAGCCGATACCTGTCTCGGATGCCACAGCGATAATCCCGCCGTGATGAACGTCTTTCACACCAAGCATGCTCGTCCAAATGATCCTCGCGGCCCTTTTGGACATGGCGGACTGCAATGCGAAGCCTGCCACGGACCCGGTGCGGCGCATGTCGATGAGGGGGGCGATACATCCAAAATCATCGCCTTCGGTCTCAAATCGCATACTTCCACAGCCGCGCAGAATGCCCAGTGTCTGGGCTGCCATGAGTCGAACGCAGCGCATAACTGGGCATCGAGCGCGCATGCCGCGAGCGACGTGGCCTGCGCAAGCTGCCACAAGCTGCACGCGGCCAAAGATCCAGTGCAGATCACGGCGAGCCAGATCGAAGTGTGCAGCACCTGTCACCAAGCGCAGCACAGCGATCTTTTGAAGCCTTCGCATCATCCCCTGCGTGAAGGCACGATGGCCTGCACCGCGTGTCACTCGCCGCACGGCTCGACGGCCCGGGCGCAGCTGGTGAAAAATACCGTCAATGAAACGTGCACGACCTGCCACGCCGAATATCGCGGACCGTTTCTCTGGGAACATCAGCCGGTCACCGAGGACTGCACTAACTGTCACAACCCGCACGGCACGACGCAGCCGGCGCTGCTGAAGTTGCGGCCGCCGTTTCTGTGCCAGACATGTCACGAGGGTGCTGGCCATCCATCCATAGTCAATACGCCCAAGGGGCTGGCGGGAGGAAATCCCAGCGCGTATCTCCTCGTTAGCGGCTGCGTCAATTGTCACTCGCAAGTTCATGGCTCAAACAACCCATCGGGTCGCGCCTTCATGCGCTAACCGCAAAAATGAAATTCATCGTTCGAATCCATGGCGTGTGGCTGACTTGCGGGCTGCCGGCCGCTTTGGCGGCCACCGCCGCCATCGCTGACACCCCGAGCGCGGACACTAGCAATTGGAAATGCACGCAATGTCCCTTTCAGGAAGGCTATGCGACCGAAACAGAAGCGGGCGTGCTTGTCGCCAGCGGCGCCAACGCGAACTTCGGCCGTTATACCGGAATCGATCATGACGGAGCGTATGCGGATGTCGCTGCGTCAGGAGAGTACCGCAATAACGATGGCGCTTATGCGAACTATGATCTGGAGCGTTTGGGGCTCGCTTCGCGGAGTGGTGTTGTGGAGGGGGGCCGCGAGGGGAACTTTGATGTGCGCGTGAGCTATGTGGGCCAGCCAAATAATCTGTACGACACCGGCGCGACCCCCTTCCGAGCCAGCGGCTCGAACCTCGCACTGCCCCCAAACTGGGTCACGGCGGGCAGCACCGGCGGCATGAGCGCACTCGGCGCGAGTCTTCTACCCATCAACATCGAATCCGACCGGCGCACCGTCGCGGTACTCGCTCGTTACTTCGTCAGTCCCAGCTGGACGATCTTCGGCGAGTATCGGCGCCAGGAGCAGGACGGCAGCGGTGTTACGAGCGGAAGCTTTCTGACGCAAGCCGTGCAGTTGCCCCAGCCCTTTGACTACGTCACGAATTCTTTCGAGACGGGGATTGCCTGGGCCGGGCACCAGGGGAGTTTCCGTTTGAGCTACCTGGGCTCCTGGTTCGACGACAGCAATGACGCATTCGTGTTCGCCAACCCCTATGTGCCCATCGTACCGGGCTCCGTACAAGGGCAGATCGCAACTCCGCCGGACAATAACCTGCAGCAAATTACCGCGGCGGGCAATTTGAGCCTGCCATGGTCCAGCACCCTGACATTCGCCACGTCTCTCGGGACCCTGAAGCAAAATGCCGCTTTCCTACCCGTAAGTACTCTGCCCGGTGCCACGGTACCTACGCCGGGCTCGCTCGACGGTGATGTGCATCTGTCACACTACGCGCTGGGGCTGGCTTCGCGGCCTCTGCCGAAGCTCAGCGTCCGCGGCAACGCGACCTATGACGGACGCGACGATAAAACCTCTCCTCTCACCATTGACTACATCATCACCGACACCTTCCCCGGCGGCACGGCCGTCACGCCGCGCTACAGTGAGGATCGCGTGCACCTCGACGGAGGGGCGGATTATGCGTGGTTCCACTGGCTGAAAATCGGCGTCGGCGGCAGCCTCGACGACATCCACTATGGGCCGGGACAAGTAGTCACGTGGACCCAAGATGCGCAAAGCTGGGGTCGAGCCACGATCACTCCTATCGATCCTTTAAGTTTTACGCTGAAGATCGGCAATGGTCTGCGCAAAACCTCGTCATTCGATGCCACCGCGCTGCCGCCGGATGAGAATCCGCTGATCCGCCAATATAACTATGCGCCGCGGGACCGTGTGTTCTCCACGCTTACCGGTGCATGGACGGCAACGAAGACCCTCACCTGGTCGGCCGAAGGCTCCATCCTCAAGGACGACTATCGATCATCGCCTCTGGGTCTGCAAAGCGTGCACGAGTGGCGCATTTCGAGCACGCTCGCCTGGACACCAAGCGACACGTTGAGCGCCTACATCGAGGGTGGCTACCAGCATTTGGCCAATCTACAGAACGGCTACAGCGGAACAAACGTTGCGCCCTGGCTTGCATCGGATACCGAGCGTTTTTGGAATTTAGGGTTCGGCGGGCGATGGGTCCCGCAAGAGCGCTGGACTGTGGCGTTGGACTATCTGACGGCGCCCACGTACGACAACTTCAATACCACGCCCGCCGGCGGCGTCGCGCAGGCATTTCCTCAGAATTCGACCAAATTGGATTCCGCCCGCTTCGAGCTCGCGTACCAATGGACGCCTGCACTGCAAATCCATTTTCGCTATGTACGCGAAACGTATGATTCCAGCGACTGGGCGCTCAGCGGCGTGACGCCCGCGACGATACCGAACCTGCTGGCACTTGGCGTGCAGCCGTATCAGTACAACGCGAATGTGTTCGCCCTCACAGCGAGCTATAAGTTTGGCCGGGCCGCCAAAACCGCCGAATCGCAATGATCTCAATGTCAGCCATGCGCGGCGATTCTGGAGCGCGCACTGCCACTCTGGTACGCACTGGTGGCACTTGCGCTTGCAAGCTTAGGGGTAAAAGCCGCTCTAGGTATTTCAACAGGGGCAGCGTGCGCGGCTGAAACAGAGTATCGAGCTGACCCTCGCCATCCATGCAGTCAGTTGTATCGCCATGCTGGCTGCCATCCTTCTCAAACGCTTAATCTGATATCGATTCCCGGCTACTGGCCGGGCACACTGCATATATGCGGTGAGCGCGCGCTTCGAAGCTGGCAATGATGTCGTCGACTGCGCTTGACAGGAGTTGGTTCACAATGTGCTGAAGCAGGCGGGACCGCAACTCGATCTCAATCGCAATGCTGATGCAGCAGCCGGATGGGCGCGCGGGAATGATCAGCCAGGAGAGACTGAAATGCCGGAACGACGTATCGGCCGAGGTGACATCGATGCGCTCCGGACGGTGCAATGTAGCAATCGAAGCGAACTGCAGGCGGGCGGGCCCGAATCCCACGACTTGTTCGACGTAGCAGAGATTGGACTCGCGTTTCTGAATCCGCGCCGAAACCCAGCCAGTCAAGTACTGCGGATAAGATTCGATGTCCGCTGCCAGGTCAAATACCTGCTCGCAATCAAAGGGAAGCATCCTGCCAACTCTTCTTATCACAATGACAGCTCTGCACCTAACAGCCGCGTCTGAGATTCAAAGTCGGGTACCATTATTACCTCCCCTACTTTGAGGCGGCGAGACAACGGGCGAGCAGCTTCGACTAGGCTTCGACTTTCTTCTGAATGGCCGACAGAAGATGGCGATGGAACATGTGGCATACGGTTGCTTCGATTAGCTTCCAAAGCCAGCGCGGCCGGCGGCAGCTGACGTAGCGGGTCGTCACCGCAAGCTCGGTGCCGCCGCCCCGCACCTCCCGCAGCGCATAAGAACCGCCGGAAAGAAGAATTCCACCCCGGAGTCTCAGGTTCTGTTCCACAACGGCGAACTCATAACGCCGTGCAGGGTGAATCTGCATCACGCGTTTGAGCAGGTGTCCGCCCTGATAAAGACAGGTGGCTACGTCGCCCACGGCGAGTTTCGAACCCTCCGTTCCAATCGGTAGAGGCAGAAGCAGTCGTAGATGCAATGGGGGCAGCTCTTGTATCTGCTCATAAAACATCAGGCTCTGCCACACCTGTGCCGTAGATGCCTTAATCTTGCTCCGTGTGATGATCGAGGTGTGCGGTTGAGTGAGAGAATGCACAGACGGCGACCGGACTTCCTGAGTAACGGCATTCAGCAAATCTCTCTCCTTAACTCATGACAGATCTGCCGCGGCTGCCACGTCGACGATGCCCCACAGCATCGAGCGATCGCCGGCGGCTCGGTTGCTCGAGAGCGTGGCGGGTGGCTCACGGAAGCTGCGCTGCACGACCCGGGCGCCCGGTGCAGCGGCGCGCTTGACCGCGGCGACGAGTCGATGCCGGTATCCTAAGGTTGCTCCGTCCAAAATGTTGGATAGGGCAAAGCCGTCTAGACTCCCGGCCGGTTGCCCCTCTAGGAATGCGACCGCGTCCGAGTGGGTAAGTCGGATGGCCTTTGCTTCCGGCGGAAGCGATTCCCGGGACAACTCACCCATCAACAACGCCCGCGCGTAGGGGTTTGTGCAGTTCGGGTGCACGCTGAAGCAGCGTTCCATGCGACGGCGCATGACTGATCCGAAGCGTGGCGGGAGGCACTCGAGAAACGGTGCGGCATAGATCCTCCGAAGAGCAGTCAACGATAGCAGGCCATCGAACGCGGTCCTGAACCGGGCAGTGTCCAGATATCGCCGCCAGTACGTGCCTTGTTCCGCCAGATCGTCCAGATCAAGGAACTCCCGCAGTCTGGACGGCGACCAACCCAGGAGCGGCGCAAAGCGTCGGCCAAACGCCATGAGGTGCTCCGCCGCCCCGCGTGCGCTCGGCTCGCCCGCGATGCGCCGCGCGGCGTAAGACAGCTGAACCGGATTGATATCTACCGCGATGACCTTCTGGTGGCGCGGCGCGAGCGCCATCGCGGTACAACCGGCTGAAGCGATGCAGAAAATCCTTCCCCCCGGCGCAAATGCGTCGAGTTCGATCGCCGCATCCTCATACATCCGGCCAAAGAGTAGCGTACCTGGCCCCCAGCGGGCGTCGAACCGACCGCCCTTCCAGACGGTCTCCCCAAGAGCTGAACTCATAGCGCTGACGGCAAGCTTGCGGCCACCCAAACCAGCACGAGGAACGCGAAATTCTTGACGATCATTCCGGCCGGATCGTGGATGATGCGACGAGCCCAGAGCAAGCCCCCGCCATTTAGCGCAACGAGCAGGAGTGTCTGAACGAGCGCGCACGAGAATGGCGCGGCACCCCAGAATACCCACACGGCGAGCGCGATCTCCACCACCCCGAGCGCACGAAGGAAAGCCGCACCGACTTGCGGCCCAAAGTAAGGTACCGCCTCAACCACCTGGAACTCGTGCGGTTGCCCGCGCAGGAGCTTGCACCACAGGCCCTCGTAGAGCCACACTGCGGCCACGGCGCCACGAATCAACCAGAACGGCGGCAAGTTCGCAGCGGTGAGGACATGGGCCAGGGTGGTAATCACGACCCGACACCCTCGAGCGAGTCGCTCCTCAAATTAACACTAACTGTTGCGACGTACATAAAGGCCCTTCGCGCGCGCTTCGAAGGCGGCAATGGCGCTGTCAATCGACGAGGGCAATATGCGATTCACCAGGTGCTGTAGCAGATTGGACTCCAATTGCAGATCCACCATGACATTGAGACTGCAGCATGCCGCAAGACGCGGCGCAAAGCGCCATGACAGCCGGTAGTGCCGGAACGGAGGCTCCGCGGAAGTTACGTCGATCCGCTCCGGGCGACGCAGTATCGCGGTCGAGCGAAATTGCACCTGTGCGGGTCCCACGCCGAGGACCTGCTCGACGCTCAATACGTTATCTTTGCTTTTAAGGATCCGCGCGGATATCCAACCCGGCATGAACTCCGGATAACGTTCGATGTCGGCGGCCAGGTCAAAAACTTGTTCACAGCTGAAGGGCAGCAACCGCGAGCCGCTATCGATCTTCATGATTGGCGCCGTTCCGCGATCCAGTTTGCGCCCGGCCCAGCCAGCGCGCAGGCGTGGCACGCGTATCGAGACGCCTGGCGCTCATCGCAGGTCAGCGAGTTCATCACGGCATGCCTCGCCGATCCCGGCCTGCTGCGCCACGCAAACGAGACACGGCCGATAAACGGGTCGTGACGATCGAACGCGTGAGCGACCCTCGGGACGCAGTCCATCAGCGGATCGGACGATTTGACTGGGCAACCCGCATACCCTGGCGTCGGCGCAGCAGCCAGGCCAGAGCTCCGAGTCCGAACAGGACTGCGGTAACCAGCAGTCCTACCGTTGAGCTATCGACAAAGGACAAAGCGGGCGCGCCGCGAAGCTGGCGACTGCACAGATGGACCCATTCATGCAGGGCAACCGCCAGTGCAAGGCACACAGAAAGGCCGGTGATCAGCGTATTGAGCCGCAGGGTCCGATCGTGATCTGCGATGGCCCAATCGTACAGACGTAGCATCAACAGGCTTTCCAGCGTATCCATCGATGCCATCCCGGCGGTGAACAGCAGCGGCAATAGCATCACGCCCCACACCGGAATGCTGCCGTCGTGCGCCGCGGCGACTGATATCGCCAGCAGCGCCACTTCGCTCGCGGTGTCGAAGCTCAGCCCGAACAGCATCCCGAGCGGGAACATCTTCCAGCTATGGTCGACGCGGTGCCCACCGCGGAGCAAGCCGAATGCGTGACGGTGCCGCGGGTCTGCGTGACGCTCATGCAGTCGCGCGGCAAAGAAACGCAGGTTGGTCAAGCCGATCAGGGTCAGAAACGAGGCGGACACCAGGCTCCCGAACAGCGATCCCCAGGCCGACAGCTGCGGCAGCACGGCGCCGACGTGGCGCGCAGCGACTACCGCCACGGCGGTGAGCAGAAGCACGACCGTGGAGTGTCCCAGCGAAAAGAACAACCCGACGCCGACCGGCCGTTGACCGGCGGCCCGCAGCCGACGCGTCACATTATCGATTGCCGCGATATGGTCCGCGTCGAACGCATGCCGCACGCCGAGGAAGTACGCGATCATGCCGACGCCCAGGCCGGTGACGCCGAAAGCTCCGAGCGCCAAGGCTCCCCCGCCCGCCAACAAGTTGAGCAGCGCCACCGCGGCAATGACCCAAAGGAGGCGTCCTCGCACTTGCCGCCCTAAACCTTACCGCTCTACTGCACCTTAATACGCAGCAGTTCCTCGCCATCCGAATCAACGAGGTGGACCGCACAGGCGAGGCACGGATCGAAGCTGTGGATGGTGCGCAGGATCTCAAGCGGCTGCTTCGGATCCTGTACGCTCTGACCCTTGAGCGCCGCCTCATAGGGACCCTCGATGCCGACCGAATCGCGGGGTCCTGCGTTCCAGGTGCTCGGCACCACTGCCTGATAGTTGGAGATCCTGCCTTCGTCGATGACAATCCAGTGGCCCAAGGCCCCGCGCGGCGCCTCCATGAACCCAACGCCTTGTGCATGGCTTGGCCAGGTCGAAGGCTCCCATAGAGTCTCATTGAAGGTGCGCACATCGCCGGCTCTGATGTTGGCCATGAGGTTGCCAAACCACTGCGGCATCGCGTCTGCGATGATTTTGCACTCGAGCGTGCGGGCGGCGGTGCGGCCCATGGTCGAAAAAATGGCCTCGAGCGGCAGATCCAGCTGCGTGAGCGCCTTGGTGGCGAGTTCCTTGGTTGGTTCGTGACCGCTTGCGTACAGCATGAGTACGCGCGCCAGCGGCCCCACTTCCATGGCGCTGCCCTTCCAGCGCGGTGACTTGAGCCAGGAATAGCTCGCCGCGGTGTCCAGGTTCTGATAGGGCGGCTGCGGCCCCGAATAATTCAATTTCGTCTCGCCACGGTAGGGGTGCAGGCCGGCATCCTTGCCGCCGCTGTAGTCGTACCAGGAATGCGCCACGAATTCCTGGATGTCCGCGTCGGCGTTGAGATCGATGTTCTCCTCGATATGCGACAAGTCGCGCTTCAAAATGGCGCCGCGCGGCACCAGCAGCGCCGAATCCGGTCTGCCGGTTGTCGGAAAATCTCCATAGGTCATGAAATTGCCGACGCCTTCGCCGGTCCGGAACCAGTCTTTATAAAAAGAGGCAATCGCGAGCGTGTCGGGCAGATAGACCTCATCGACGAAGCTGCGCATTTGCTCGATGATCTGCGCCACCTGCTGCAGGCCGACTTCGTTGACTGCAGTGGTACCGGTCCCTGCGCCGGTGTGCACGCTGATGGCGGAAGGAACGCCTCCAACCAGGAAATTAGGATGCGGATTCTTTCCGCCGAAAATAGTGTGCAGTTCCGCCACTTGGCGCTGCCAAGCCAGCGCATCAAGATAATGGGCTACTGCCATGAGGTTGGCCTCCGGCGGCAGCTTGTAGAGCGAATTACCCCAATAGGCGTTCGCAAAAATGCCGAGCTGTCCCGATTCCACCAGATTCTTGAGGCGATTTTGCACATCGGCGAAATAACCCGGCGAGGAGCGTGCGTAGGTCGAGATCGATTGCGCGAGTGCAGAAGTCGCCTTCGGGTCAGCCTTGAGTGCCGACACCACATCTACCCAATCCAGCGCGTGCAAATGATAAAAATGCATGACATGGTCATGCACGTATTGGGCACCGATCATCAGATTGCGGATCAGCTGGGCATTGGCGGGGATGGTTATTTTCAGCGCGTCTTCGACTGCGCGTACCGAGGCAATGCCATGTACCAGCGTGCACACTCCGCAAATGCGCTGCGCGAAGGCCCATGCATTGCGCGGATCGCGGCCCCGCAAAATGATTTCGATGCCGCGCACCATCGTGCCGGAACTTGAGGCGCGGGTGATCACCGAGCCGTTGTATTCCGCCTCGATTCGCAGGTGCCCCTCGATCCGCGTGACCGGGTCGACCACGATGGTTTGCGCGCTCATTGTCTGCCACCGGCATCCGGCAAGTTATTGGCCACCAGTTCCAGCAGGCTATGCGGCGCCTTTTTCCAACTGAAGTGGGCTTGCGCATCGTCAAAGGTGCGGCGGCAGTCCGAGCAGCTCGTCAAGAAGGTCTCCGCACCGGTGTCATCGATTTCGCGCAGCTTGTTTTCCATCGCCCGATAGCGCAACGGCGCCGCACGCTCGATATCGAGCACCCCGCCGCCGCCGCCGCAACAGAAACTAAAGCCGCCGTGATTTTTGAGTTCCTTCAGCTCGATACCCATCGCTTTCATGAGTGCTCGCGGCGCATCATTGATGCCGCCCTTACGTACCAACTGACAAGGATCATGGAAGGTGGTCTTGCCGGAAGCTGCCGGTGTAAGTTTCAGACGGCCTGCGTGCAGCTCGTCGGCCAAGAATTCGGTAACGTGGCGTACCTTGAAGGGCAGCGGCTTGCCGTACAGATCGGCCGCCTCCCAGCGCAAGGCGGTGTATGCATGACCGCACTCCGGAACCAGCAGGGTAGTCGCGCTGCAGGCAATGGCTGCATCGATCAGCCGCATGCTGATGTCACGCTGCCAGCTCTTGCCCCCCGCATAGTAGCCGTAGTTCTCCGCCACCAGTCCATCGCTGCGAAAGGTGCAGGAGGCCCCCAGATGGTGCATCACTCGCGCCAGCGCCGCGACGGCGCTCGGGTAATGCTCGATGTCGGTTCGCGGCACGCACAGCATCACTTCTGCGTTCGGCTTATCGATCGGTATCTCTACGCCAAATCGTTTGCCGATGCTGATCAACTGCTCGCGGTAGGGCTCGGCGCTCGCCTCCGGCTGACCGGTCGCTTGTTGGTGCTCTGCCTTCTGATAGAGCTCTTTCGGTGCGAGCCCGGCCTCGAACATGGCGTGCCGTGCTTGCTCGATGAGCGCCGCCACATCGATGCCCATCGGGCAGATCAAGCTGCAGCGTCCGCACATATTGCAGCTGTCGAACAGCAGGTGCTGCCACTGCTCCAATTGATCTGCGCTGACCTCGCGCTTCAGGCCAAACAGTTTGAATATTGGCGCAAAAGGGCTCGCTTCGCGCTTGTATGCCTGCTTGAAGGGCTCCACCTTCCAAATCGGCGTGTACCGCGGATCCTCCGTGGCAATGTAGAAATGACAGGCGTCCGCGCACATGCCGCAGTGGATGCAGGATTCGAGCCTGAAGGCGCTGAGCGCACCGATTTCCTGCGCAAAGCCCTTCATGGCGCCGGCCACGCGAGCTTGCGGTGTCTTGACCTCGCCGGGGGCGAGATTGGCCGGAAGCACGCCCGTGGCACCGCTCATGAGACTGCTCCTTTGCGCGCAAGCAGTGCGCCGTTGACTGCGCGCGAGGGAAAGATATAAAAGGCGTGCATCAGCTTGCCGAAAGGGAACCAGATGAGCAGCGCATCGACGCTCAGGATATGCACGGCGAGCAAAGTCTGGTACGGGCCGCCGATGTGAGCCGTAGCGGCCAGTCCCGTGACGATCACCAGCGCCGTGATAAACCAGCTGAAGTAATCGTCGAAATTGGAAATCATCCGCAGTACGGAATTTGTCACACGGCGAAACAGTACCGCCAAAAACAACGTCATCGTCAATACCGAGATCACCGTGATCAGGCTGCTCGGCAAGCCCGGCCAGGTAACGCCAAACAAGCTGCCAAAGAAGATGATATGCGGTGTGAACAGCAATATGACGATGAAAAGACCGATATGATAGCTGTAGCCAAGTGCCTCGCCCGCACCCGTGCGGCCGATGAATTCCTGGTGCGGCCACGAGCGCGAGCCCATCGTCACGATGCCACCCGCAAAAGATCTGAGCATGGAAGCGCGTGGCTTATTCCAATCACGTCGCAGGCGCAGCAGCGCAAAGCCGACTATTCGCCATGCGACTCCAAAGCAAAAAATAAAGAGAGCAGTTTTGAGCGCCGGACCGCGCGCGAAGCCTAATAGATCCATGGTTAGCTTCCCTTAGGTTCGTCGTCAGTGCGCTGTTCGCCGTGACGTTGGCGCAGGCGGTTCACGCCGGCCGACGCCAACCCCAGAACGGCGCCCACAGCCACGGCCCCGCCCGCGAGTTCGAGGACCTGTCGCGGTGCCACCTCACCCGCCTTGCCCCAAGAGGCGGCAGATAGCGGGGCGTAGAAACTACCTTTGTCCCAAAATCCGGGCTCGGAGCATCCGATGCAGCCGTGTCCGGATTGGATCGGGAAACTCGTGCCGCTGTTCCACTTGATGGTCGCGCAGGCGTTATAGGTCGTGGGTCCCTTACAGCCTAGTTCGTATAGACACCAACCGTTGCGCGCTCCTTCATCGTCGAAGGACTTGGCGAACTTACCTTGGTCATAGAAGGGCCGCCGATAGCAGCGATCGTGGATGGTATTGCCGAAATACGCCTTGGGTCGCCGATGTTCGTCGAGCTCCGGGACTTTTCCGGTTGCGACAAACTGCAGCAAGGTACCGGTTATCACTTCCGGAATGGGCGGGCAGCCTGAGACGTTGATGATTGGCTTGTCGCCGACGATCGCAGATACCGGCCAAGCGCTAGTGGGATTGGGATCGGCGAACGGAATGCCTCCAAAGGCTGCGCAGGTTCCTACGCAGACAATGGCAGCTGCGCCCTTGGCCGCTTCGCGCAAGGTGCTCTCGGCGCTGTGCCCGCCGGCGGTGCAGTAGGCGCCGCCGGCACCTGTCGGCACGGATCCATCGATTACCAGCACATATTTGCCGAAGTTATCTTTCATCGCCTTGTCGCGCGCCGATTCGGCGGCCTCGCCGGACGCCGCCATCAGGGTATCGTTATAGTCAAACGAAATAACGTTGAAGATCAGGTTCTCAATAGTGGGCGCGATGGATCGGGTCAAGGACTCCAAACAACCCGTGCATTCTTGAAATGAGAGGTAGATGACCGACGGCCGCGGCGCCCCGCGCAACTGCTCGGCCATCGCGAGCCCCATCAGCGGCGGCAATGCCATCGCCGAGGCCGTGGCCGTGCAGAACTTGATGAAACTACGCCGGCTAATGCCGTGCCTGCGCAACATCTCGCCAACGGTCAGATCTTCGCGTCCATTTGGCATCGTGATCTCCCCCTAGCGGGCGTCTGCAGCGGGCCCTGTGATCTGCGCGCGCAAGGTACGGGCGCCCGTGGCGATCTCATCCGTGGCGCTGGCGAGAATGTCCGGCACTCGAGTGACTTCGAGTAATTCCGCGATCAGTTCGCCCTGCCGATCGTGATGCTCGACCCACCACACGCCTGGCACGCCTGTTTCGCGAATGGTCGAGGTTCCACCGGCGTTCAGCGTCGCCCGCACCTCGCCTTCCCCGAGTGCGCTCCGCAATTCGCTGCGGTCGTGCAAACTCATCGGCAGGCTGCGCAGGTCGATCGCTGCGGGCTCGCCCGCGGTGGCCAGCCGCTCAAGCAGAGTCACGATCTCGTGAAGAAGGGCGGTCACACCGCCACCACCCAAACCCTCGGCTGGGGCCGCTGGCTCGATCCGGACCGGGATTTCGCTCAGGCGGCTCATGCGGTCCTCCACTTCTGCAGCAGCGCCAGCGCCTGAAGGGCCGCCTCGGGTAAGGCGGCGGCGACCGGGGGCGAGAGCGTCTCACTCCAGTCGATTCGGGAAGGCTGAATGCACAGGAGTGCGCGCCGGCGTGGCAGGCAACCTTGAAGGCGTGCCATGTCGAGCAGATCGATCAGACTGACTTCGTGAACGGTACGTCGGCGCGCGGTACCCAGGAACTGGTCCATGGCTGTGCCCTCGAACAGGGCGACGGCGCCGGCGGGGCTGTCGAGATCTGCGGCATCGAGCACCAGCATTGAATCCGTCGATTCAATGTATGTAAGCAGACTGAAGCTCAACGTGCCGCCATCAATGACGGTTGCAACGGTGGCGGCATCCTCTTCCCGCAGCCGCTCGGCCAACCTCACGCCGGCGCCATCGTCGCTCAGGAGAACGTTACCGATCCCCAGTACCAGTGCGGGCCGCGTCATGCGTGCAACCGACACCAGCGCCACCGCGCCATCGCCGGACTGACCGCTTCCACTCCCCTCTCTGACGATACCGAGTGTCACCTTTGTATCCAAAGCCGCGCTCGCACGCCGTTTGTAAACCCGCCGCGGCACTCGCCACAATTAGTACATGTGCGCATAGTGGTCGGGCAGTCGCCGAGAGGCGCCCATGATATTCTTTTCGTACGCCATGTGTGAATTCACAAACGAGAATTGATCGTGCATGAACTGTCGGTATGCCAGGCGTTGCTGGCGGAGGTCGCTGAAATCGCGGCTGATCACGGCGCAAGCGCAGTCAAGCGAATCACGGTGGAGGTCGGCCCCCTCTCAGGCGTCGAGCCGGACCTGCTCGTGAGAGCATTCGAGTTCGCGCGCGTGGGCAGTTGCGCAGCCGATGCGGTCCTCGCCATCAAAGCAATTGAAATCACGGTGAGTTGTCAGACTTGCGGAGCGCAATCGCAGGCTCGGCCGAACCGCTTGATTTGCGCGGCGTGCGGCGCGTACCGTACTCGGGTGGTCGCGGGCGACGAGCTGCGTCTTCGCGCGGTCGAGCTACGTGTATCCGGGCGGCAGCCCGCCGCAACCGTATGATCCCTTGAGCGGAGTACTCCCGATGTGCGAAACCTGCGGCTGCACGATCACGCCGGAAAGCGCTCGTTTCACGCAAGATGATCACGGGCCGGGCGAGTCAGCCATCGAAGTGCTCCAGGACCTGCTCGCGGCCAATGATCGTGTTGCAGCGCACAACCGCGAGCACTTCGATGAGCATGGTCTGCTGGCGATCAATCTCATGTCCTCGCCGGGCGCGGGCAAGACGGCTTTGCTGGAAGCCACGATCCTGGCGCTGCGCGACCGCTACCGCATCGCGGTCATCGAAGGGGACCTGGAGACCGACAACGACGCGGCTCGCATCCGAGCACACGGAGTGCCGGCCGTACAGATCACGACGGGGACCGCCTGTCACCTCGACGCACACCTCATACATCGTGCACTGCACGATCTGGCTCTCGCGGGACTGGACCTCCTGTTCATCGAGAACGTCGGTAATCTCGTTTGTCCGGCCAGTTTCGATCTTGGACAACACCGCAACGTCACGTTGCTGTGTGTGACCGAGGGGGATGACAAGCCCGCCAAATACCCCGTGATGTTTCGTGCCGCCGATCTGGTCGTTCTGAGCAAATGCGACCTGCTCGGGGTACTGGATGATTTCGACCTGGCGCGCGCGGCCGCGGCCCTGAGGGCCCTCGGGGACGATACGCCGATGATCCGCACGGCATCACGCCGCCTCCCCGCACTCGGTCCGTGGCTGGACTGGCTTGAACGTGAGCTGCGCGAGCACCGAACAAGGATGCGGACGGGGTTGCCGCACGGCGTCCCAACGGTTGCGGCGTGATATATGTGTCTCGCGGTACCGGTCCGAGTCGCAGCGCTCCTCGCTGACCAATGGGTCGAGACCGAGGTGGGCGGGGTTCGCACCCGGGTATCGATCGCGCTGATCGAGGACGTCGCCCCCGGAGACTACGTCATCGTGCATGCGGGTTTTGCCATCGCCCGGCTCGATGTCGAGGACGCGGAAAAGACACTCGCCCTGTTCGATGAGATCGCCCTTCACCTCGGGGAAAGCGCCGATGCGTTACATCCGCGGCTTCCGTGAAGGCGCTCCGGCGGCAGCCCTGGCGCGACTGCTCGCCGCGGAGGTCGACCCCGAACGCGAATATCACCTGATGGAATTCTGCGGCGGACACACCCATGCGATCTTCCGCTATGGCGTTGAGGACTTACTGCCCGCCAATGTCCATCTCGTGCACGGTCCGGGATGCCCGGTTTGCGTGCTGGCCATTCCGCGCCTCGATGCTGCGATCGAGCTCGCCCATCAACCTCGCGTCACGCTGGTCAGCTACGGCGACATGTTGCGCGTACCGGCATCGCGCCGGCGGAGCCTGCTCCAGGCGCGCGCACGGGGCGCTGACGTGCGGATGGTGTACTCGGCCCTTGAGGCGCTGGAGATTGCCGCGTCCCACCGTGACCGACAGATCGTTTTCTTTGCGATCGGCTTTGAGACAACGACGCCGGCAACTGCACACATCATCCTCGAGGCCCACCGCCAGGGTCTAGGCAACTTCACGGTCTATTGCAACCACGTTCTGACGCCTGCGGCCATCCAGAGCATCCTTGACTCGCCCGAAGTGCGCGAGTGGGGACAAGTGCGGGTGGACGGCTTTATCGGTCCTTCACATGTGAGCACCGTGATCGGCAGTCGTCCGTACGAGTATTTTGCCGAGGAATACCAACGGCCGGTCGTTATCGCAGGCTTCGAGCCCCTCGATGTCATGCTGGCGATCCGCATGCTGGTGCAGCAGCTCAATGCGGGCCGTGCGTGTGTCGAAAACGAATTCACCCGCGGGGTGACCCGCGAGGGCAACGCGAAGGCGCAGCGTATGGTCGCGGAAGTCTTCGAGCTGCGACCGAGTTTCGAATGGCGAGGCTTAGGCGAACTTCCCTATAGCGGACTGCGCATAAAGGCCGCGTACGCCGACTTCGACGCCGAGCGACGCTTCACGATCGAGGCGCGACCCGTTCCGGAAAACAAAGCTTGCCAATGCCCGGCAATCATCCGTGGGGTCAAGAAACCCACCGACTGCACGATCTTTGCAACCGTTTGCACGCCGCACAATCCGATTGGCTCGTGCATGGTTTCCGCCGAAGGCGCATGCGCCGCCTACTATAAGTACCGTCGCGGCGCGGTGCAGGCCACCGGCTGATGCGCATTCTGCTGTTGACGCACAGCTTCAACAGCCTGTCACAACGGCTCTACGTCGAGCTCGCCCACGACGGTCACGAGCTGTCGGTCGAGCTCGACATCCACGATCGCGTCACCCGCGAGGCCATTGATCTCTTCCGGCCGGAGGTGATTCTCGCTCCGTTTCTCAAGCGAGCCATCCCCGAGTCAGTGTGGCAGCAACACCTGTGTCTCGTGGTTCACCCCGGCCCGCCGGGGGATCGCGGTCCATCCGCGCTCGATTGGGCGATCCTGCGCGGCGCAACCGCTTGGGGAGTCACGGTCCTGCAGGCGAACGCGGAATGGGATGCCGGGCCCGTCTGGGCCAGCGCATCGTTCCCCATGCGTGCCGCGCGCAAGAGCAGTCTGTATCGCAACGAAGTGACAGAAGCCGCCGTCATCGCGGTGCGCGCAGCGCTCGGCCGAGTCTTGGCGGGCTGTGGTCCACTGCCTCAAGCCACCTCGCGGCATGGCTGGCAGCCGCCCGTGCGCCAAGCGCAGCGCGCAATCGACTGGATACGCGATGACAGCACGACCGTGCTGCGTAAGATCTACTCCGCCGACGGCTTTCCCGGCGTCGAGGACGATCTGTTCGGTAGGCGCTTCAGGCTGTTCGATGCACATCCGGAAGGTTGCCTCACCGGAGTGCCGGGCACACTCATCGCCCGCCGCCACAACGCCATCTGCCGCGCCACGCGGGATGGTGCCGTATGGATTGGCGAGCTGCAGCCGACGGACACGACGCGGCCCGCATTCAAGCGACCCGCGGTTCTCGCGCTCGGCGCTCAGGCAGATGCCCTGCCGTGCATTCAGGATGCTCCCACCGAGCAGTCCGACGTGTACGGCGACCGGGAGATCCGTTACGAAGAGCGTGGCGCGGTGGCCTATCTGCATTTTGAGTTCTACAACGGCGCGCTCAGCACGCAACAGTGCGAGCGCTTGCGCGCCGCGTACGCGCACGCTCTGCGGCGACCAACCCGGGCAATCGTGCTGATGGGCGGAACGGACTTCTGGAGCAACGGCATGCATCTGCATTGCATCGAGGCCGCTGCCAGTCCCGCCGACGCGTCCTGGACCAACATCAACGCCATCGACGATCTGGCGCGCGATATCCTGACCACCCGTACACATTTGACGATTGCCGCTCTACAGGGCAACGCGGCGGCGGGGGGAGTGTTCCTGGCTCTGGCGGCGGACCGTGTGTTGGCACGCACGGGCATTGTGCTGAACCCCCATTACCGCAACATGGGTAACCTCTACGGCTCAGAGTATTGGACCTACCTGTTGCCGCGACGGGTCGGCGCCGAGCAGGCACGCGTGATCATGAACCGGCGCTTGCCGCTGGGCGCGGCGGAAGCCCACGCGCGGGGGCTGATCGATGGTCACGCGGGTCCGAATGTGGCCGACTTTCGCGCGTTGGTCGATGTCCACGCCACCGGTATGGCGCACAGCGAACGGTTCACCGACGCCTTGGCCGAGAAGTGTGCCCTGCGCGCGCGCGACGAACACGCCCGCCCGCTCACAGACTACCGCGCCGAGGAGTTGGAGCGCATGCGCCTGAACTTCTACGGCTTCGACCCGAGCTACCACATCGCGCGCCATCGGTTCGTGCACCGCACGCCGCACGCGTGGACGCCATTGCATCTGGCCCGACATCGCCGGCTCGGTTTTGAGGTGCGCACCGGGCAGGCCCGCGCGTGATCACTACTGCCGTCCGCTCCCCCGCGCCCGACGCGGCCGGCTCAGCGGCGCGGGGGTGGCGCATTGCGGGACGCGTGCAGGGGGTGGGTTTCCGGCCATTTGTGTACCGCCTCGCGCATCACTTCGAGCTTACGGGCTGGGTGCGAAACAACGGGGGTGTCGTTGAAATTCACGCGCAAGGTCCGGCAGAACGACTGCAGGCCTTCGGAGAGGCACTACTCGCGCGGGCGCCGGCCGCGGCCCGTCCGCGGCTGCTTGATGAGCAACCTGCGAATGTTGAGCCAAGCGACGCATTCCGCATTCTCGCGAGCGCTACCGGGGTGCAACCGCACATCCACGTATCCCCGGACCTGTTCACCTGCGATGACTGTCTCGAGGAGCTGCGCGACCCCACCGCTCGTCGATACCATTATCCGTTCATCAACTGTACCCAATGCGGACCGCGTTACACGCTGATTCGTGCGCTGCCCTACGACCGCGCGAACACGACCATGGATCGCTTCGTGCTGTGCCGCGACTGTGCGGGCGAATACGCCGACCCCCTCGATCGTCGTTTCCACGCTCAGCCGCTCGCCTGTCCCGCCTGCGGTCCAGTTTTACGGTGGTATGAAGCCGGCGGTTGCGTGGCCTCCGGCAGCGCCCCTGCACTCGCCGCCACTCACGCGGCCCTGCGCAACGGCCGGATCGTCGCTGTCCGCGGCATCGGCGGCTATCACCTCGTGTGCGATGCAGCCGATGAGAATGCCATCGCCCGTCTACGGGAACGTAAAGGACGACCCGCAAAACCGTTAGCTGTGATTGTACCGTGGCGCGGCACCGACGGCTTGGACTACGCCCGCGCCCTAGTTCATTTGTCGCCGCTGCAGGCGGCAGCGCTATGCGATTCAGCGCGGCCGATTGTACTGGCGACGCGGCGCGCAACCGCTTCCCTTGCCGCAGGCATTGCGCCGGACTTGCGCGAGCTCGGGCTGATGCTGCCCTACAGTCCACTGCACCATCTGCTGCTCGAGAACTTTGGCGAAGCGCTCGTGGCGACCTCTGGAAACCTGAGCGGTGAACCAGTGCTGACTGAGCCGGAGGAAGTTGAAAATCGGCTGGCAGCCGTGGCGGATGGTTTCCTGCACCACGACCGCCCCATCATGCGTCCGGCGGACGATCCGGTCGTCCGCGTCATTGCCGGTTTCACGCGACCCGTGCGACTTGGACGCGGCACCGCGCCGCTCGAACTCAGTCTGCGCATACCGATTCAGGTTCCCACCCTCGCAACCGGCGCCTACATGAAAAATACCGTTGCGCTCGCCTGGGACGATCGCGCCGTCGTCTCGCCGCATATCGGTGACCTTGGGAGTCCGCGTGGGCGAGTGGTCTTCGCTCAGGTCGCGCATGACTTGCAGCACCTCTACGGCGTACGTGCCGAGCGCATCGCACATGATGCGCATCCGGGCTTCCCCAACACACGCTGGGCCCGCGAGCTTGGATTACCGACCCAGGCCATCTGGCACCACCACGCACATGCCGCGGCGGTCGCCGGTGAGTACGGCTGCGAATGTCCCCTCTTGTGTTTCACCTGGGACGGCGTCGGACTCGGGCCGGACGGCACGCTCTGGGGGGGCGAGGCACTGCTAGGACAACCGGGCGCGTGGAGACGCGCGGCAACTTTTCGTCCGTTTAAGCTGCCCGGCGGCGAGCGCGCCGCGCGCGAGCCCTGGCGCACGGCGCTGGCATTATGCTGGGAGTGCGGCCACGCTGTGCCCGCGGGCGCGGATCTCGGTGGCCCGCTGCTGCGCCAAGCGTTCGACGCCGGCCTGAACGCCCCGCTCACGACGGCCGTCGGTCGTTTGTTCGATGCCGCCGCAGGCCTCCTCGGCCTGTGCCAAACGGTCAGCTACGAAGGCGAAGCACCCATGCGCTTGGAAGCGCTCTGCGAGGAGGATGCTCCGCCCGTCGCATTACCGCTGACACGTGACGCGATGGGGATCTGGCGAACCGATTGGGCGCCACTGGTGCCGGCACTGCTCGACACACGAGGCACCGCAGCTTTCCGGGCCGCGGTCTTCCACTCGAGCATTGCCCAGGCACTGTGCGATCAGGCACTTGCCGTTCGTAAGAGCACCGGGGTCGGTCTCGTGGGTCTCGCCGGCGGGGTCTTTCAGAACCGCATCCTCACCGAACATGTGCAACGGCTGCTCAACATCGCGGGCTTCGAGGTGCTCATCCCCCAACGGCTGCCGGTCAATGACGCCGCGATCAGCTACGGTCAGCTCATCGAGGCGATCGCAATGCAAGCAACCCTCTGACGCAGATGCCGCGCACGACTGGATTTCGCGCGACGCACCTGAGCCTCGCGCATGGCAACGGCGGGCGCCTCATGCGTCAGCTGATCGAGGAGCTCTTTGTGCCGGCGCTGGCGAATCCGCACCTGGATACGAGCGTCGATGCCGTCTCACTGCCGGTGCCCGCCGAGCAGGAGCTCGTCGTGACCACGGACGGCTTCACCGTAAAGCCTCTCGAGTTTCCCGGCGGCAATATCGGCTCGCTGGCCGTCCACGGCACCGTCAACGATTTGGCCGTCAGCGGCGCCGTGCCCCGCTTTATGACACTCAGTGCGATTCTGGAAGAAGGTTTGGAGATCGCGCAGCTGCGCCGCGTGATTGACGCACTCGCCCGCGCGGCCCGGGATTGCGGGGTGGCGGTCGTGGCCGGTGATACAAAGGTCGTCGGCCGCGGGGACTGCGACGGGATCTATCTTACGACCACCGGCCTAGGCTTTCGGCCGCTAGGCACGCGCTTCTCAGCCGACCACGTCCGTGCCGGCGATCGGATTTTAGTCAGCGGTACGATCGGTGATCATGGTGCCGCGGTAATGCTCGCGCGCCAGGAATTCGGCCTGCGCGGTGAGCTGCAGTCGGATGCGGCGAGCGTTTTACCTCAAACACAAGCCCTGATGCGAGTCGCCGGCCTTCGCTTCATGCGTGATCCGACCCGCGGTGGACTGGCAACCGTCGCCCACGAGCTCGCACGCGCCGCCGGTATGACGGTGCGTCTGGCAGAAGCACGCATTCCGATCAATGACTCGGTTCAGTCCGTGTGCGAGCTGCTTGGCTTCGATCCGCTTTATCTTGCCTGCGAAGGCCGAGTCGTCGCCGTGGTGGCACACGATGCGGCCGAGGCTGCGCTGGCCGCGTTGTCCACGGTCGCGCCGGGGGCCGCCCTCATTGGTCAGTGCGACACGGGAGCGCCGCAGGTCACGCTGGATACCGCGTTCGGCGGCCAACGCGCGCTCGACGAGCTCGAAGACGATCCCCTGCCGCGCATCTGCTAATGCGCGCACCTTCCGTCAAGCTGTCGGATAACGGTACCCATACCCGCCACCACCGTACCGGAAAAGGCCACCCGAGACCCGCGCGCCTTTCCCGGAGCTGGCATCCTGCAACGAAGATCAGGGGCCATAAGGCTTCGGTCCGCAAAGTCTGCAACCTAGCCAATATAGAATTGCAACGGTGCCGATTTGGGCGGGCTAGGGTCGCTCCCTACCCTCGATTTGTCGCTCCGAACGTATAGCGGTCACCATATCCCGGGCTTCCCCTGCGACGACCTTAAGCAGGTCGTCAAAGGACAGAACACCGACGAGCTCCCCACGAGCGCCGACGACCGGTACGCGGCGAACGCCGGCGCGCCGCACCGTCTGCAGCGCCTCCTCGATGGCGTCGGACTCGGCGACGGTAACTGGGTTTGGCGTCATGATCTCGCCGACTCGCACAGCTGCGGGATCGACCTGACGCGCCACGACGCTCACGACAATGTCGCGATCCGTGAGCACACCGACAGCGCGTAAGCATCCCTCGATCGCGTGAGACTCGACGACCACGAGATAGCCCACGTGCCTGTCCCTCATGAGCTGCGCTGCTCGTATGACCTCATCGGATCGGCGGACTGTGATCAAGAGTCGTTGGCAAATCGTTCCGACATTCATGGCACGTCTCCAGTCCCTTCGCTCCTGTGTTTGATCGTAAGCTCCGTACGCGCGTCAGTGCATACGTAGTTGCCACGCACGGTGGCGCGCACGCAGCGAATTCCCTGGCGTCGTTCGAGAGTTAAGTACACCCACCCAGTTCAAGGTCCCTGTGAGCTATGCATTCTGTCCATCGCATTCTCGTCACCTTCAAGGATCTGCGGGCGAGACAGTGCCCCGCAATCGCCAAAGCAGTGCAGCTGGCGCGCGCTGAATCCAGAGGTCTGCGGCTGGAGAGCCTCCCTAAGCCCTTGCGCCAGCGTGGCCGAAGGTCACAAACGGAATGTGACTATTCCGCGTCCGCTGTCGTGGAGCTGCCCCGTTTCGGTGGACAGTTTTCCGTTAGCTCTATGATCCCATCTTCTGCGTTCACTTCATCTTACCCCGCAGCGCGGTCTGCCGCCGCAAGGCGGCAGAAGCTCTGCGATGATGCGAGTGATCTTTCGTGGGCACGCTCGTAGTTGACCGGCGAGCGGTAACCGAGCGACGAGTGCCGTCGCCGCGGGTTGTACCAGCCCTCGATCCACTCGAACACCGCCATCTTCGCCTCCGCCTGACTGCGGAAGCGACGCCGGTTCAGCAGCTCCCGCTCCAGTGTGGCGAAGAAGCTCTCACCTGGCAGCGCTTGCCGAAGGCGTAACTGGTGTACTGGCAACCGCGATCGGAGTGGTGGATGACCGCCGTCGGGCGACGTTGCGTGATCGCCATGTTGAGCGCCGCCAGGATCAGCTCGGTCTTGAGATGCGTCTCCATCGCCCAACCGACGATGCGTCGCGAGTACACGTCCAGCACCATCGCCAGATACAAGAACCCCGACCAAGTTGGGATGTAGGTGATGTCCGCGACCCAAAGCCGATCCGGACCCTCGGTGTAAAACTTACGATCCACCAGATCCACGGCACGCTCGGACTGCGGATCCGCCTGTGTCGTCACGACGAACCGTCGCAGCGTCGCGCCCCGAAGCCCCGCACAGCGCATCAGCCGTGCCACGCGCTTGCGGCCCACGCGGATCTGGTGATCATCCGCAAGCTCCGCGTGGATCATCGGCGAGCCATACACGCCGTTGGAGCCACGGTGGATCGCTCCGATCTTCCCCGTCAGCGCCAGATCCGCTCGTTTGCGCGCGCACATCGGCCGATCCAGCCACGCGTAGAACCCGCTCCTCGATACTGTAAGCAGCCGGCACATCATCCCCACCGGATGGGTGGCCTGGTTCACCTTCACGAACCCGAAGAGCGCTTCGAGGGACCGCTCTCGGTGGCGAACCAGGCCGCAGCTTTTGCAAGAATCTCCCGCTCTTCCTTGAGCTTGCGGTTCTCGCGCCGCAATCTGGTGAGCTCCTCCCGCTCCGCTGTCGTCAACCCGCCATCGCCTTTGCCGCCGTCACGGGCCTCCTGCCTGACCCACAGCGAGATCGTCCAGGCCGTTGGCCCGAACTCCCGGGACAGCGCCGCTGGCGTTCTCCCGCTGCGCACCAAATCGACCATCTGGCGCTTAAACTCCGGCGTGTACCGGACACTCTTGTCTGCCATCGTGAACCCCTCCAAACCTTACGTTGAGGTGTCCACGAAACCGGGTCAACTCCAGTCGAGCGAACCTACGTAGTCCTCCCTAGGTAACAATCCCGATGGCCACGAGCAGGTGAATTGATCGAGGATAAAGGCCAGCAGTGAGAGTGGAAATCGGAGAGACGTCACATGCGCCTGATCCGGCGGATCCTTGTCGCGATCAAAGATCCCACATCCAAATCGCTCCCCGCGGTTGCCAAGGCGGTGCAGCTCGCGAAAGCTCTGGGGGCGGAGCTTGAGCTTTTCCACAGTATTTCCTCTCCCCTTTACATTGATGTCCACGTGATGAACCGGTCGACAGCTATTGAGCGCAAGATGCGTAGCGCGCGTATCACCGAGCTCGAGAAGATCGCGCGGCCGCTGCGCACGCGTGGCCTCAAAGTGACCGTGGCAGCGGCGTGGGATTACCCGGTATACGAAGCCATTGTTCGTCGCGCGCTTCGTATGAAGGCGGACCTTGTGATCGCCGAGCGCCACGTTGGTCGTCACATCGTTCCGGGTCTTCTGAGGTTGACAGACTGGGAATTGCTGCGACTGGCTCCCGTGCCAGTCCTGCTGGTGAAGACCAGTGGCTCGTACGCCCATCCGGTAGTGCTCGCAGCCATCGATCCCGCACACACATTCGCAAAACCGACTAACCTCGATGCCGAAATTCTCGAGGCCAGTTCAGTATTTGCGACCGCACTGCGCGGCAGCCTGCACGCGATCCATGCTTATATTCCCATGGGCGCGTTTCCCGACGGTACGGTCACGCTGGGGACTCTGGAAAACCTTGAGCTTCAGGCGGCAACAGAAGCTCGGAGCCGCTTCGATAAAGCACTTGCTAAAGCAACCATATCCCGCAAGCGCCGGCACCTCGTCGCACGTCATCCGATCGACGCAATCGAGCAGACTGCGAAAGCGACACGCAGCGCTCTGGTGGTCATGGGCGCCATATCACGCTCCGGATTGAAACGGCTCGCCATTGGCAATACTGCCGAAAGCGTCCTCGATCATCTCGCCTGCGATCTACTCGTCGTAAAGCCCAAGGGTTTTGTGGGGCGAGTGCAGCGCGGTGGTCGCGGCGCTCGGCTACGCGTGTTAACGGGAGGAGTTTAAATTGAGCCATTCCCCAGGTCCCGCGGGCCTGACTCTCGCGGCGCGCGATCGGGGTTCGTCAGTCAAGCGCTCTCGGCGCTCTAGCTTAGCCCGCTCGCGCGGCTTGACGTTCCGAACTCTCGCTTCACTGGCAGATGGCATCTAACACCCGCGTACCGCAACTGGCCTGACCGTACCCGCAGTTGTACCTGCAGTCCAATCGCGGCGCCTATGGACACGGCCAGACACCGCGGTACGCGGAAAGCCTACTTTTCAAGCCATTTCGAGACCTATCCGGCCTCGGAAGGACGCCCGCCGACGGGCGAATTGTATTCCGGGAAAGGCTCGGGTCGGAATCACAGGTCGCCTCCAGGTCTTTGATTTCGCCGGATAAACTAGCCCCTCGCTGCGGCTCGTACCCACTGTGCACCCCGCGGCGCGATCACGCAGGCCTCTCACGGACCCTCCAACGATTCCTATCTGGCGCGTCAGGAACGTCTTTGCGAAAAACAGTTTCGAAAACGATTAGGAGAACTGAGCGTATCTGGTCCGACATGCCATCCGGGCCGAGCGTCAACCGTACGTAAGATCGGTGCTCTGTCCGACCTCGATAATATATCCGTCAGGATCGCGGATGTAGCAGCGAATCTCGCCGTACTTAGGGATCGGCTCTGTGATGAACTCAGCACCTCGACTCTTCCATAGTTCATAGCACGCTTGAATATCCGCAACGCGGATATTCATAAAACTGTTGATGTGATTCGGGTCGGGAATGCTGAGCGTTACCGTCGGCTTATCCGGGGTCGGCCCGCCCCCAACGTTCAGAATCATCCAGATGTTCGCAAGCTGAAGGTACCCAGGCGCGTTGCCGTCACCCCGGCTCAGAACGCGAGCGCCGAAGACCTTTTCGTAGTAGCGAGCCGATCGCTCGATGTCGGCGACGGTGAGAAAATGCGCGATGCTGATCCCCTCTCGCGGGGGCATCTCATAGTTCTTCTGCTCGACTTGTACGTTGTTCATGAAAGACTCCAATTCCAATGCCATACTCATTACGCGCTAAGACAGCTTCATTCCGGCGACCGCAGCCCGCGTCACCTCGATGTCCTGTTCGATGCTTCCCCCGCGTCCAGGACTTGCAAGATCCGCCTCGCGATGTACAAATGTTAGGTTATCAAGCCGCCACGCTCAAAAACAGGCACCACGCACAACCAGCGTTTTACTCTCGGTAACAACATTTTTTGGACATTGACCATCGTCAAGGTTGCGACGCCGCTTGAGTTTGTTAGCGTTAGGTATCTACTAACTCGTCGCGAGTACGCCCCACAAGGGGCCAGGGGGCTCGCGACATCGCCCAGGCGCTGGTAAACGCCGCCGATCAGATCTGTGTACTCGGCCAGGCCGGCCGGCGTGCAATGAAACAGCAATCAAAAAAACCGTGAGGAGGGCCTGACGATGAACGGCAAAAGCAATCTGATCGTTGCCACCATGGTGCTCGCGCTCGCGGTTGTGGGCGCCGCGGCAACTCCGACGCAGGACAAGTACACCTTGAAATTACCGAATGGGCTCGCCTTCTCTGACTGGAAGGGCTACGAGGACTGGCAGCTTATCTCCAGCTCGAAGACCGACGACCGGTTGAAAGTGATCTTAGGCAACCCCACGATAATTGCCGCTTTCAAGTCCGGTGTTCCGGGCAACGGCAAGCCGTTCCCCGAGGGCTCCAAGATCGCAAAGGTCCAGTGGAAACCGAAAAAAAGCACGGAGGCCCCGTTTGCCGTAGACGTGCCGGATACTCTGGCAGACCTTTTCTTCATGGAGAAGGACAGCAAGAGATTTCCGGACACCGGCGGATGGGGATACGCCCAGTTTGACTATGACCCGGCGTCGGCCACTTTCACGGCCGATAAAGCCGGTACCCCCAATTGCGGGCAGGTTTGCCACGTGGCGGTGAAGGCAAAGGATTACGTCTTCCACCCCTACCAGACGCGGTGAGACGCTTATGAGGGCTTCCCAACACTGCCATGACCTCGTCCACCAGCGCGAGCACTGAATCCTTGGCCGGGCAGTGATGCGCCCCCGCTTTGGAGCCGCGGTCGATTAGCAGGAGCCAGCGGAAGTCCGGGATCGGACCGGAAGGGGACCCTGGCGACAAAGTGTCGAAAATGTCGTCCAAGAGTTTGATCTACGCGGTGGCAGTGTGCAAGGTCCTTTGCCACGCCGTCTCGGCTGCCGCCGAGGTCACTAGCTCAGGAAGAAACGATGCGCGAAGTGACGCATTACAAGAGCGTTGAAGTCGAGGGTCTCCAGATCTTCTATCGCGAGGTTGGGCCACCTGCTGCGACGACGATCCTTCTCCTGCATGGATTTCCGTCGAGCTCGAGAATGTATGAGCCGCTGTTTCAGAGACTCGCCGGCCGGTACCACCTGATTGCGCCCGATTATCCAGGGTTTGGTCATAGCGACGCGCCGCCATTCGACAAGTTCGCATATACCTTCGATCACCTCGCGACCATCGTCGATCACTTCACGCAGAGTGTCCATGCGACGTCGTACGTACTGTACGTGCAGGACTACGGCGGTCCCGTCGGTATGCGGCTCGCGATGGCCCATCCCGAACGTGTCAAGGCACTCATCATTCAAAATGCGACCTCGCACGAAGACGGCTTGGGCCCGCTATGGGACACGCGCAAGGCGTTCTGGAAGGATCGAAACAGATACGAGGCTGCCGTTGAACAGAATTTGATGTCGCTTGCGGCCGCCAAACAACGGCATGTCGGCACGAGTCCGGACCCCGGTGTTTACGATCCAGACCTTTGGACCGATGAATATGCGATGTTGAGTCGCCCCGGCGAAACGGCGATCCAGAGCGATCTGTTCTACGACTATCGAACAAATGTCGCGTCTTACCCGCAATGGCAAGCATGGCTTAGAAAGACGCAGCCCAAGACACTCGTGATCTGGGGCCGTTACGATCCGTCGCAACTGGCCGCGGAAGCAGCCGCCTATGGGCGGGATTTGCCTCACGCGGAAATACGCGTGATGGATGCCGGGCATTTCGCGCTCGATCTTGCACCCGACGCAGATGCAATCGCTGTGTGGATGCGCGATTTTCTCGGGCGGAACGGGTTGTAGTTCGCCGTACGTAAGATGAAATCCCAAGCGCTCGTGGTGCTCCGACGACATGATGGTATGGCCGAGTGCAGACGCCGAGACCAAGAGTTACCCCTCTCAGGTCGAGTCGCTGCCATAAGCGTTGCGTTATCCCGAGGAGCGAATGATCATGTTGAGACAAACAAGGGTAGCGGTATCATTTGTCCTGCTTGCCTTCTTTCTCATCGTGGAGGGAACGCCAGATGCCAACGCGGGCTCCAAACTACCAGATCCCATCAACGCCGGTGTCGCCGAAAAGCTTTTTAGATTGGATTGTGGTCACTCCCTCGCGAACGACGAGTCGGTATGGACGCCTGGCGAAAACGTCGGACGCAGTATCGAGTTCTCGTCTACTTGCTGGCTTATAAAGCACGGAAACGAATGGCTGCTCTGGGATACCGGTGTTCCTGAATCCGCGCTCAACGACCCCCGAGGTTGGTCCACTTTACCTAGATTGATCGTCTATCACCTCGACAAGTCACTGACAGATCAACTCGCCGAAATCGGGCTGAAGCCAGGCGACATCACTCGTGTTGCAATATCGCACACACATGGAGACCACATAGGCAACATGGGCTTGTTCCCCAGCTCCACAATTCTAATGCAGCGGGCTGAGTACAGCTGGATACATTCCCCAAACGGACCGAACGACAACGTAAATCAATTGATGGCGCTGGCGCGTAAGCTCCTGGGTTCACCGAAGAACCTTCAGCTCATCAACGGTGATACCGATGTATTCGGCGACGGGAGCGTCACTTTGCTTTCCACGCCGGGGCACACCCCGGGTCACCAGTCGCTGCTAGTCCATCTCAAGAAATCCGGCTTCATCATCCTGTCCGGCGACGTCGTTCATCTAGAAGAGAACTTCGAGAAGAACAAAGTTCCGTCTCTCAATACCAATAAAGCAGAATCAATCGCGTCGATGGAAAAAGTCAGGCAGTTGATCGCAATGTACAAGGCAAGGTTCTTCATCAATCATGACAAAAAACAAACAGACAAACTTAAGCTGCTCCCTGCATTCTACGACTGAGGTTTGCCAAGCGCCGGGGTCGCGGCTTCCGCAGCTCGCAGCAACGGGCCAAGGTACAACGTGCGCGCACCCGTTGCGAGGAGAAGAGCAGCAACTCGGACGCGGCTATGAACTGGAGGCTCGTGGCAAGCGCTTCGGTCGGCGAGGAGTTTGCAGATGACAGAATCACAGTAAACAGCCATCGTCACGGGCGCCTCACGAGGAATCGGCGCCGGCCTGGTAGCGGCACTCTCGCAGCGGGGTTACTGCGTAGTTGCAAACTCACGTGACATTGCTGCGGGAAATCCGTTCCCAGCGTCCGCGAAGCTCGCACTGGTCGCTGGAGACACCGATGACCCGAACACGGCCGCCAAGATTACAGACGCTGCCATATAGTCGTCCGCGGCCGTACACGCGGGCGACTTTCGAACACTCGGCTCGGCACGGGAGTTTTGCGAGGAGCTAGAAATGGCAGCAGCCGTCTCTGGGGTTTTCAGCACGCCAGGCCGCCGCGACCCTCCGAATTTGTCGACGCCTTATCACCGCGTGTCGCACCGAGCAGATCGATGGCCCTGAAAAATGACTCGACGATTATCGTGGCTCGCGTGCTGATTGCAACCGCGTTTTTCTCAGCGGGCAACGGCAAAGAAAACAGGAAGCGACCGTAGCGTTATGAAAAACGACATCAACGATGGGGTCATTCTCGCCGCGCGTCTTTTTCTCGCGACACTGTTTTTGATCTTCGGCTGGAGAAAGCTGAGGGACTATTCGGGCACGGTAAGTCAGATGGTGCAGGATGGCCTTCCGATGCCGGTACTGGCGACTGTCGTAGCGATCTTCATGGAGCTTCCGGTTGCGTTCGCTGTCGCTGTTGGCGCGTTTACACGTCCTTCGGCTGTGCTCATGGTTTTATACACGCTGGGAACTTCGCTTATTGAGCATCGCTATTGGACGACGACAGGCGCGGATCAACTCGCGAGCATGGAGGCCTTTTACAAAAATCTCGCCATTATGGGAGGCTTCTTGCTGTTGTACATTACTGGTGCGGGAAGATATTCGATCGATGTGTTGTGCGGCATCGCCGCCCTATGACTTGGGGCGAAGATGCAACGTCAGATCAGGTGTAGGCGGAAGCATTTATGACTGGGTGTTCGCAGTCTATCTGGGGCATCACAGCGCCTGAGCTCAAAGAGGCGTGGCGGCAAGGCCGCGAGGAACTCTTCTATCCCTACGGTAGTACCCAGGTCCAAACTCTCGTAGGGCAGCGTGGCCATCCTCGGGCACGCTGTGGAGCGCGGAGCTTTCGGTTAGATCCACCAAAACGTCCAGATAAGGAGGACCGAGATGGTTCAAACACACCAGCCAGGGCAGGCCGCATTCAGATCGGTCTGGCCCGAAGACATCGGAAGGGACATCAAATGAGATGGTCCATGATGGATTTACTGTTTCTTGGTGTCGGGTGGACCGACCTCGCGATCGCCCTGAACCGGATCGCGGTTGGGGCATTCCTTCATGCTGTCGGGATATCACAAGCTGTTCAACGCAGAGCGTCACCGTTCAATCGTCGATGAACTCAAGGCGCTCGGCGTTCCCGCAGTGGGCTTCAATCAATGGTGGGTGCCGTTGGTCGAGTTCGCCGCCGGCGGCGCCGTCCTCATCGGCCTCTTGGCACCACTCGCCGCGCTTGGCCTGCTTGTCCTCATCCTCGTCGCCATCGCGACGTCCGGGCGGCAGCGAATCAAACTCTACAAGCCGATCGATGAATCAGACCGCATCGACGATTGGCTCTATTTGCCGGAGACGCTTTATGCTTTTATGTTGATCATAGTCGTCTCGGCCGGCGCTGGGCCCTACAGCCTCGATGCCCTGATCCTGGGTCTGATGAATAAGCACGTCGCATGACACCGGGTTCCCACCAACATCTTGTTCCGATGCCTCATCTTTCCCCGATGCCGCAGCAGGCCGGCAAACCGCCGCCACGACGAATGGCTCGCCGTGATTGCGACAATTTTTTCAAACGCTATTCGTGTTATCGATCACACGTTGATACCGTTGAACAATGGCCACCGTCCACCCGTGTTGGTCAACGAAGGATCAGCGATCGGGTCCGAAGAGTTCTACGTCGGCGCGCAACTCTGCCCAAGCAGCGATATTTATGCTACGGCCGCGCGGCGGTCTATCGCCTAGGTGTGATCTCTAAGGACGTTGTTCACTCATTCGAGAGGCCAGGCGGCTGATCGGGGGCTTGCGTCCGAGGCTAGCATGGGGGCGCTGGTGGTTGTAGCGATGCAGCCAGTCAGGCAGGGCGGCGTTGCGTAATCCGGAGTTGGGGTAAGCGCGCTGATAGGCAGCGAGAACAGCTGCTCCTTCCCCCAGCCAGCGATAACGTTGACGCCACCAGCGGCTTCGATTTGAACGTTAGCCCGGTAAGTTACCCCAAGTCGGTGGTGAATGCCCACGAAGGCTGACGGGGCTTTTTTTAGGGTGTTTCCGGTGTGCTCTCAATGGGTCGATGCAACGCAGGAGCTTAGTTTATCCGCTGGGGTTTGAAAGCCGAGAGTTTCTCGAGGTCGTTGGTTCAGCTTTAAGGCGACTTGGTCCAGATGAGCCTGTGAGTGAGTCGAGAGATCTGTCTTCTTTGGGAAGTACTGTCGAAGCAGGCCGTTCGTGTTCTCGTTCGAGCCGCGTTGCCATGGACTGTGTGGATCACAGAAGTAGACCTTGATGTCGGTAGCCAAAGAGAAGTCCTTGTGACTGGCCATCTCCTTACCTCGATCCCAGGTCAACGAGCGCCGCAGCTGCTTGGGAAGTCTGCGCACCCTACGGGTCAGGGCACTCACGACTGCTTGAGTATCCCTACCCGGCACTTTCACCAGCATTACAAAGCGCGACTTACGCTCGACCAAGGTGGCGATGTGAGAGCTGTTCGATCCCACCAGCAGATCACCCTCCCAATGACCTGGAACGGCACGGTCGTTAGCCTGAGCGGGACGCTCCCGGATGGAGACTGCATTGGAGATCCGTCCCCGGCCGGGCCCGTTATTGGCGTAATGCCGACCGCGACGCAGCGTGCGGCGGCGGCGAAGGTGCGCCGCAAGCTCTTTTTTCAGTACACCACGCGCCTGAATGAATAGGCTCTTGTAAATCGTCTCGTGCGACACCCGCATACTTTTATCGTCGCCAAACTCTCTTGCAAGCCAGCCGGCAATCTGCTGCGGGGACCAGTCCAGGCGCAGCTTCTGGGCGACCAGTCTGGCCAGATGCGGGTGTTGGGCCAAGTGGCATGGCTTTGGCCGAAGTGCTCGATCCCAGGCACGCTGATCCGATACGTGAGCTCGATACCACCACCATTGCGCGCTGTTACGCGCAATCTCGCGGCTGACTGTCGATGGCGCTCGCCCAAGATGCCGTGCAATCTGGCGGATCGATCGGTGAGCACCAAGCCCGCGCGAGATCTCCTCGCGCTCGGCCAGTGTCAACGCCAGCCGAGAGCGGCAACGTACCCGCGGAGCAATCCCTCCGTGCACCCGCACCGCCTCCAGCAAGGTAGGGTCCGACCGTCCCATCGCCCTGGATATCGCGGCTATCGTCTCACCGGCCTTCCAGCGCCGCCAAAGCTCTGCCTGCTCCGAGGCCGAATACAAAAACCATGGACCACCCATATGCAACCTCCAATCCGCGTCATGCCAGATCATGTTGCATCGATCGGTTGAGATCACCGGGCAAATTCGCCCGTTTTCGCATGTCGGCGAATGCGGGCGAGAGCTCAAATTGAGGCTAGGGTCGGAATCGCAGTTGCCCCACAAGGCCTTGAACGGCAAAGCATTTCACGACATAGGATGGGGCGCATACCCTATCGCGTACCCCTGTTCAACCATTTGTGGCGGTCGCCGCGGAAGAAACGCGGGCAATCTAGGAATCTAGGACGCCGGTGGTGAACATTCGATGTCGACAGCTCTGTCAGACGCTTCCCGGCCATCATCCACAGGATGAGCCGTTTTCCGGTCTGCTTTTCGAAACCAAGCGATCGGTATAAAAATTGCCTGCTGATCGAATATTGGAAACTGCCTCGTTGTAACTTCGACGATAGGAGGGACCGATCCACACCAACGAGGATACGAGTCCGTCGCATACGATTCGCCCGTCGAAGAACAGTAATCCGGTCTCGATCAGTGCTCCGGCGCCGCCGACCAGCTCTTTGATCGGTTCGGTAATGCCGAGCGTACCGTAGGCAACCTCTCCCGCTGGGTCCAGGAATACGGAGTAACGCCGCGTATCACGCAGGTACACCCAAGAATTGACCTGGAGGCTGGCCGCAGCGGCAACGACGGCTTCATCCACGGACTGTGCTTGCGATCGAATCCGGGAGAGCGCGCCGTCTAGCAGCGAGCCGTCGGACTTGAGCTTCCTTCGCCCCTCGACGAGCCGCTCGAGCAATTTGAAACTAGCACCGATAGGCCCGCAAATCTCCAGCAACAGCTGTCGATAGCCGTTGATGAAAATCGCCGCTGATCGCTCGTCCAGAATCATGGTTGGCCGATATTCTATCGAACAATCCGTCGCTTCCCGGCCAGGTTTTTATGTCTCAGACTCCGGCCGAGTGACCGGTCCCAGGACGGGCATCGGGCAGCAGTCGGCCAAGACCGGGCATTCGTCCGGTTGAAATGCCTGCCCGAAAGGTGCCGTTCACCCGGCTCACAAAAATTGTGGTTACCAAATTGCCTGCCGCTGACTCTTAACCTATGAGCTAGTGACGCATCGGAGCCGGCGCTTCAGGTGCTCTTTGGTCCGCCCCAGCGTACGTACGCGGTGATCAATCGTGAGGCGGGTGCCTCCTGCGATAGGCAATTGAGGAGATGAAGATGGACAATAGATCGAGCAATAGTTCCGCAACAGACGTCGATACGGAGTTCCCCGGACGTGACGCGGAGTTTGCGCAGGGAGCAGACGCGGGCTGGACCCGCCGCCGCGTCCTCGCGGGAATGACGCTCGGCGCTGGATTGCTGGTGCTGCCGGCCATGGTGCGTGCTTCCGAGCAGTCGCGCACAATCGATCATGACGATTGGACCCACAACACCGATTGCGACCGTGGCTTTTTTTTGGGCCAAGTTGTGCAGCAACTCAAAGACGGTCGCGTGATGGTCATTGGTGGTTTCGACGAAAATTACAACTACGGCGGCGATAGAAACAGGTTCTACCATCCGGACACGGACACATGGTCTGTGGCTCCATCGCTGCCGGGTGACAAGCTCATATGCGCCGCCCTCGGCTGGGCCTTGCTCAAGAACGGGAAGCTGCTTGTCGGCGGCGGCGAAGTCGTCGCTGGCTTCGACAACCCTGGAGACAACGGCAAGTGCTACCTGTTCGACCCGAAGACGGACAGCTGGGCAGCGACGGGCGCAATTCCTGAGACCATTTGGGGCAACACACCCTGGAATCCCATGGTGCTTCTCGACGATGGCAATGTTCTCTGCATTGGCGCCGTCGACAGCACGTACGAGGGCATAAATGGTGGACCAAACCATGATGGGTACCAGAGTGCGACACGCAAGTCGTACCTCTACGACACGTCCGCAGGCACTTGGTCTGCCACTGGACTCATGGCGACTGCTCACGAAGCGGGGTTTTACTTCCCGCTGCCTGGCAACAAGGCAATCGTGATCGGCGGGTACCTCAAGTTTGCCCCTGGACCTGCAGCGGGCAACTTTACCAGCTTCAGCAACACCTCTGAAATCTACAGCGGTGGCTCCTTCTCTGGGTCCACTGTTCTCCCACCAGTGACAAGACGGGATCACACGGGGGAAGATGACATGGTAAGCGCGGGGTTGAAGGGTGGGCGATCCCGTGCAGGGGCCGTAGCCACCAAGAAGTACATCGTCCTGGTTGGTGGCCAGTATGGCTCTGCGGTCGACTCCGACCCTTCACAGCTCTTATACCGCTCGAGCATCATCGTCTACAACATCCACGCGAACAGGTGGGCCGTCAGCGGCGTGGCCATGCCGTACCCGGTAACAGAATCGATGTGTTTTCCTCTGGACGATGACAACATCCTCATCGCGGGTGGTGAGAATATGGACATCGGGCTTCCGACACCCAAGACGTTCATCTTCTGCATTTCGGAAGATACGCTGACGCCTTCGACGGACATGCCAACGGTCTTCAGGAATTGGGAGCTTTCCATCGGTTCGGGACCCGTGGGATTGCTTCCCTACAACTATCCCGATGAGAATCAACAGGGCGCTACCGCATTGCAGAACGGCTCATTTTTAAGCTTCTGCGGGCTGGACACCACGAGTTACAATGGCACTCCAGGCGGGCTTGGTGACACGCTGTCGCCCGATAAGAAGCGCGGCAAGCGGCGCTGACGCGAACACATTACTAATCGTGAGTCATGGCTAGGGTCAAGTATGGCTACCTCGACTGAGCAGCGGCAAAGTTCCAGCGGGCAAACCAGAAAGGCCCGCACTGGGCCGATCCGCTGAAGGCCTGTGCCAAATGTGTTGGTGAAGCCACGCAACACCAAAGATGCGCTCGCCAAGTACGACGAGGCGCTGAAGTACACGCCGAACTGGAAGCAACTCAAGGAATCGCGTGAGGCTGCTCTGAAGCCGTCGTTCGCGACCGACCGCTCCGGGTCAACAAGCGACCTTTACTGACGCCACTCGGGTTCTCCCGTTGAATGTCCGGAATCGGGATGCCATTCAGGCGCTTCCCGGCCAAGACCGGAAGTTCGGCGGATCGAATTGGTTGCCTGATAGCTGACAGTCATAACCGACTCCGCGGAGGTCACAGCAGCAACAGTGAAGCCCGTTCGGGGTAATCGGGGATCGGTGCTTTGACCAGATCGTTACCGAACCCGTGCGAGGCGCATGACGCTGACGCCGCTCTCATGCAGATCATCGCTCTGGGCGAGTAACGTGCGGTAGCTGCGCGAATCGCCGTCGTCCAGAACAGGCGCACCGCCTTGATTCGATGCAGCGCGCGGGTTTGCACCTATACTCAGCGTGGTCCCCAAACCGGCGTAGAGATAACGGTCGCCGAACGCCTTCTGCAGGGCGGTGAAGGTCGGTTCGCCGGTGCAGTGGCCCGGGGCGATGTAATCCACCTTGTAGGTGTCATGCAGTGTATTGGCAACTTTCTCGATGACTGGATCCTGAGCCACCACCAGGTGAAAGCCGCCAGTGAGAAAGTGAATGCGCGGATTAATCTTGACTGCCTCAGCAACAATAGCCTCGATGCCGGGATGCGAGCAGCCCACCACGAGCACAACGCCGTCCGGGGTGTTGATGGCTACAGACAGCTCCTTCAGTTCCTTCGTTCCCGGCGCATCGGAAATCAGGGCGATCAGTGTGATGCCCGGTGTCACTTCCGTGGTCTTGTCGACCAACTGAATATTGGCACCGGGAAAGAGGGTGCCGAATTTCATGGTCTCCGGCGGCGCACCGTTGTAGTAGCGCATCTCGGCGGGTAGTGAGTCGTCCTTGCGATAGAATTTACTCGGCAGGTCGGAGCCAAAAATGCCGAAGCCTTCCTTGGGCGCGTAGATCTTGACCTGTGGGTTCACACTCAGCACATAGGACAATCCGCTCACATGATCGCTATGGCGGTGCGATAACACGACGAAGTCGAGCTTGGTGAGATCGACGCCTTTGGCCTTCACATTCTTGGCAAGTACCGCGGCGTCGTCACCCGTATCGAACAGGATGCGCTTGCCGCTGATTTCCACCAGCGCGGCGTAACCCCAATCCTTCGTCATCGCCGCATCTTTACCGAAGGCATCATACAGCACTGTGATGCGGGCCGGTTGGGCTGCGGTCGTTGTGGGCGTTGGCTGCGTCGTCGCGCGGCTTGATAGAAGCCAGATCGAACCAAATGCAACTGTTAGGGCAAAGAGGCGACTTGTTTGCATGACCGACCCCTTGGTCATATTCACTCAAATGTACGCTGCATTTTTCAATTGCGATACCCATAGCGGATGGCGAATTGTTCAACGTCGAGGACACAATTCCGGAACGGATCGTAGCGATCGGTGGCGTGGCGGCAACAGAAAGGACGCGGGGAGCCGAAGGATGCTGCATTGCGCGAGTCTGGATTGTCTGCGGTCACAGCGCTTGCATCTCGTTCGTATCGAATCGAAAGTCGCGATGATGCGCAGGCGACTGGACGCCGACGGCGTCAGCCTGAGAACCTGATGCCGCAAAGCAGTCATTCTCGACGGGCACCTTGGGGTTGTGGTCTGAAATTGCTTCCGTGCAGTGGCCGCTCGGCTGTCAGCCATACAGTGTCAGGTAGACGGCAGCACTGCATGGACGCACGGGCCCAGCGATCCGCACCATTTGCCGGTGCGAGTTCTGGCTCACATCAAGAAGCTAGACGACTGCTTCGGGCAGTTCTTAGTGCGCGTCACCTGCAAGTGCGGCACGGTTCGCGAGATCACACCTGAGGCCTTAGCGCGCCTGGTCGGCTGGTCAATGAACCTTGAGGTGCTCGCGCAGCGAATGCGCTGCTCGCAGTGCGGCGAGAAGGCGGCTGAGGTCGTCGCGGTCGCCAGACCGAGGCCTCGGGGTGTACCGAAGAATCCTCATTAACGATCGGAGTTGGGCAGCCCATTTGCGTCGTCTGATTTTGAGCGTGCCAGATCGCTCCAAACGACACCGACTAGCAGGGCGAACGTTGTACCGATCTCAAACAGGACGAATTCCATAAGTCACCTAAAATCTTCGGATCATTTGCGGTAAAGCAGTGTAGTGACCGGTGGGGCACCTCGCAGCCACCGGGCGGGATAGAGGAAGCGGCTATTTGTGGGGGTTGTAGAACCGGAAGGTTTCACCCCCGCACGAACGAAACCCAGGGCGCGCGCGCAGGGCTCAAGTGGTCGTCAAGGCTCTAGCTGGGGGCGCCCTTGCCTGTTTCCAAGCCCCTACTCAGTGTGAAACGGCCGCTCCTAACCTCGAGGCGCCCCGATGTCTGAAAACCGTGATCGCCCGCCGCGCTTTCCGCTCGGCGGTGACCGTAATCACCCTTAAGCGGGGTGAGATCAATGCGCTCCTTGCGACAGTGTATTGGGACCCCTGTCCTCAGGACTTAAGGGTAGGGTTAGCCTCCATGGAAACGCTCCGGTTACGCAGGATCCAACAGCCATCCCAGGTACAGAGGCTGTTGGAAGCTTTTGTCACACGCGGAAATCGACTGCCGAAAGACTGCTATCAGATTCGGGACTCCCGCTCGCTGTCCCCTCAGTTACAACGGGTTCTGACGCGGGAGGCCCAGAAGGGTCACGTCTGGGCATGTTGGGCCGACAACCACCATACTTGGCTGTTCGCGTGCGAGATGTCGCTCCCCTTATCCCGCGAGCGTGGAGCTCCGGTGCTCCAAGTGAGCCTCTATGACCGAAGCGGGCGAACTTAAAGAAGCCGGAACCTTGGTGGCTGATCCGCACGGGGCGGCGCCGCTGCGGCGAGTGAGTCAGAACGTCAAAACCGATCTGTTAGCTGCTCATCAAGGCGTAGATCCGCCCCCAGTCAGATCACCTCGGTGGCCGTGCGGCCGGGAAGTCGTTTGAATGCCACCACGCTGATCGCGACAAAGAGCGCTAGCGTCAGCAGCTGGGCGACCAGAAACGGCGGTTCCTTTCCTGTAGGCGCCAATGCGTGCAGGAAGCCGATCTTCTGAAATGCCTGTGCGACTGCGACAAAGGCGTTGAAGTACACGGCGAGCACAATGGTTACGATGTAGATGCCGCGCCAGGCACGCGCGAGATGGTAGACGTAGAGCGCGAGCGCTGCGATCACGACAACCACTAGGTCAATCACGCCCACTATTCGCGCCGGGTCGGGCGTAGGCGTTCCAGGTGGACTGGCCAACGGGAAGCCCGTGAGGTTGAGGAGCACGGTGCTCGAGATCAGAATCGCTTCCCAGGTCGGTTGGCGTCGGCCACCCCACAAAGCGACCAGGACAAATGCGCCGGCCAGTAAGGCGATAAGGCTAATGACGACGTGCAATGTAAGCATCGGCTGTTCTCCTTGCTAGTTAGCCGTTCGCCGCTCCCCGATTACTAAGGCTACACCGACCTCAGCACCGGGACAGTAAGCGTCCATCGCTGGGACGCTCTCAGGGGTCTTGCGGCGGTGCTGCGCCGCGGCAGGGAATGCCACGAATTTCAAGCTCGTGCTCCTTTGATGCAAAGCACAGGAGTAGGCTCGCCCGTCTGCGACGGACGGGCCGGGAAGCCATTGAGGGGTGCGGAAATGAACATCGTCGAGCACTTCGAACGCAGGAAACAGTGGTGCGAAGAGGAGTTACGCCTCGCCGAGACAACCCCCAGTTTTCGGCTGTTTCGAAGGACTCACGGCGGCGGGAAAATCGATCTCACCGAGAAACATAAGGAGGACTTGCGCGACGCGCGCGATGCGTACCAACGCGCAATCGACCTCTTGTTGAAGAACGAGCCGACGGTCAGTTGATGCGGGAAAGGCCGCGCTACCCGAGCAGCGCCTCATACCTCTCGGCTGTCGGCGCCCGAGGCGCTAACCGCCAACGCGCGGCCGGCTGGTCGTGCAGAAACATCGAATAGGCGGCACAGGCCAGATGCTCGCTCGCGCAGAGCTGGGCGAATTTGCAGCACTCGCACGGTGCGGGCTCAGTGAGCCGTGCGTCTGGATGGTGTGAACCTGACACGGTACGCAGTGTACGGCCGCGTCTCCCGAATAATCATGCGTGTAGTACTCATTGCACTGCCCGCCGGCCAGCCCCAAGCCGCTGCGGCCCTGTTCGCGTGTGCTGACTCTCACGTATCCGATTGCTGCTTGCATCATGAGGCCCTCCGTTAGATGGCGTCACGATAAGCCATCAACGTTCGAGGGTCGGCCTTAGTAATGCGGCCCCCAACGGCCGGTCTGGCGCAGGCGTGAGGCAGCAGGCGGCCAACTCCAGCCAATCGCCCTGCCGAAATGACCGCCGCGAAGCGGTCGTTCCCTCCTCCAGATCTCCGGTGCGGAACCTTCCGGTCCGCGCCACGGGACGTTTTCGTGAACACACCTGTTTTCCGGCCACATGGGGGCGTTGAGGTTGCGACACCGGTGCTACTGACCGATTGTGGTTGCCAAATCGTCCGCTGAGGACTCTTATCTCATGAGTACAAAATCTCAGAACCAGCGGCGCACGGTTACGCCTCATGTTTGAAGAATCCGCTGGTATGAATTGCCCGACCTTGGATTGGCGCAGTGCAACAAGAAGAACCAACTGGGGGACCCATGCCACGCCTAATCGTCATGCGGGCGTTCGCCGGTGCGGTAGCTCTTGGGCTGTTGACCAGTTGCGGAGGCAGCGGTAGCGGGCCCGCGCCACTCACCATAACCGCGGCATCTCCTCCGGCGGGAACGACGGGTGCGGCTTTTCCGGGCTACTCGTTCCAGGCGTCGGGAGGCACACCGTCATTCGTCTGGAATGAATCGGGTCCCATGCCTCCTGGCCTGACGCTGAGTGCATCGGGGGAGCTCTCGGGTATGCCCGAGACTGCGGGGAAATATCCGGTCTCGGTAACAGTAACCGATTCGTCCTATCCGCCCGTCACCGCCACCGCGGCAGTCACTCTGACCGTAAACGACTCGGCGATCGTGGTCGCGGCGTCGCCGAGCCCGCCGCCCACAGGGACGGTGACGTACCCATACTCAGGTGGTTTCACAGCGAGCGGTGGTTCGCCACCGTACACGTGGCAGGCAAGCGGGGCGCTGCCGCCGGGACTCATGCTGGGGAGCGACGGAACGGTGTCGGGGGCACCGACCCAGGTCGGCTCGTTTCCGTTCTCCGTGACGGCTACTGACAGTGCTCAGACGCCGGTAAGCGGGCCGCCGCTTGCCACGCAGATCGTGATCAACAATCCCGCCGCACTTGCCCTCAACGCCATGCCCGCCCCGCCCGCGGGCGTTGATGGCGTGCCTTACGGGCCATTCAGCTTTAGCGTAACGGGTGGATTCCTGCCGCTCACGTGGACTACCACGCCCAGTAGCTTGCCGCCCGGTCTGAGCCTCGGTAGCGACGGCACCCTGACCGGCACGCCAACGAGCATTAAGACTTTTAACTTCACGGTGACCGTGACCGACAGCAGTGCACCGACGCCCGCAACGAGTTCGCTGCCTTTCAGCATCAACATCACTGCACCCCCGCCACCGACGATCAACGCCGCGGAGCCACTGACCGGGACAGTGGGTCTGATGTATACGCCATTTCAGTTCACAGTCAGCGGCGGCCTCGCGCCGCTCGCTTGGTTGGAGACTCCACTGCTGAGTGGTGGTCTTAGTCTGAGCTCCGACGGCATCCTTTCCGGTACACCGACCGCCGCCGGACAGTTTCCGATCACACTCAACGTGACGGACGCGCTGAGTCAGTCTGCTTCCCCTGTTCCGGTCGTCGTGCGGGTCTCGCTCCCTCACTCCGGCTCATTCACTGTTCTGAGTGCGTCCATGACCGCGCCTCGCTCCGGCCACACGGCGACCTTGCTCACCAGCGGAAAAGTGCTGATCGCCGGTGGCGCCAACGGGGTCGCGGACGCATCCGCCGAGTTGTACGACCCCCCGACGGGTGCCTTCACCGCGACGGGCTCCATGACCGAAGCACGAATCGGGCACACGGCGACATTGCTCAACGATTCGGCCCGCTCGGTTCTCATGGTGGGCTCGGCCGACATGAGCGCCGAACGCTACAATCCGGCGACGGGGACGTTTACGGCCACGGGCAGCATGCACCACGCACGTACTTCGCCCACCGCGACACTCTTGAGCAGCACCGGCCCGAATGCAGGCAAGGTGCTCATCGTGGGAGGTAACGCCACCTCCGGTGATCTGGTCGCCGAGCTCTATGATCCCGGAACTGGCACCTTCGCCGACACCGGCAGCACGACCATCCTACGAACCGGACATACGTCAACGCTGCTGACAATCGCTCCGCTGGCCGGTCAGGTTCTCATCGCCGGGGGCAATGGTTCGGCCGGCGCGGAGCTCTATAACCCCGCGACGGGCGTGTTCACAGCGACCGGAGACATGACGGTCGCCCGTACCGGGCACACCGCGACGGCACTTGGCACGCAAGACGGTGTCCAGAATGGAGACGTACTGATCGTCGGTACCGAGGGCTCGGCAGACCTGTACGATCCGAGCAAGGGGACTTTCGCGCCCATCGGCAGCCTGTTGCCGTCCATGCGCCCGAACTACGCGCGCACGGCGAATTTGCGGAACGACGGTACCGTGCTGGCGGCCGGCGGCTACGGCGTCGGACACTGTTACCGTGGTAGCTTCGCCCATACCTCTAGGAGCGGGGCTGCGTTGTTCGCTCCCGAGAGTGATGGCTTCACGGCGACCGGGAGTCTCAACGTGAGCCGGGATACGCACACGGCGACCGTGCTCGCGGATGGGACTGTACTCATTGTCGGCGGCACAGAGCACTCTGTGATCCTCTTCGGCCGTCAATGTATCGCACACGCTATCGTTCTATCGTCGGCCGAGCTGTTCAAGTGATCGCGATTCCAGCCATCTTCCCGACCCAGGTTCGAATTACCCACATTGGAATCTTGTGCTTTTGCCGAGGGAAGTCAGTGCCGCCACGCTCCAGGAGGTCGCCCCCCTTGAAACCTCTGATCCGCCGGACGTGGCGCTCGATGGTTCTTTGCACTTCGGCGGACTCGCCTTCCGCGATCACGTGGTCGAGGACCTTCAGTACCGCTCGGGCGCCGCTGCATAACGCGACCTGCGCGAGTGCCAAATCACGCTTACGTCCGCCACTGCCGTGCGCGGTGGCGGTAAGCGGCGCGCCACCTGATTGCGTCGCCCGATTCCTGCCGTTCACCACCGGCGGCTTCACGCCCTGAGCCGGTCCGTCAACCAGTTTCGCTAGCGGCAGCGATGTGTTTAAACAAGGGGGAGCCGCGGCGTCGTAACGCATTGAGATAGGTCACTTCGTCGTAGGCCGAGCGAGTCTGCCAGCAGCGATACAGGATGCGTATCCATTTGTAGGCTAGAGCGCGCAGGGCGGCCTGATGAGTACTGCCTTGATCACGGTGTTGGCGGTAGAAGGCCCGCCGCCGCCGGCCTTGACCAGCAAGCAGTGGGCCCGGAATTTCAACCGCACCAAGGACTATGGCGCACAGAACAGCACGGTCCGGACCGCCGCGCAGACCGACATCGGGCTCTTCTGGACCGACGAGGCGGGCTCGCAGTACAGCCGCTCGTTGCGCGGCCTGATTACGAGCCAAAGTCTCACTACCTCGGAATCGGCTCGGATGTATGCGATGTTCTGGGTCGCGGCGTCGGATTCCGGTACCGCTTGCATGAACGCCAAGTATCATTTCGCGTTCTGGCGACCGTATACGGCAATTCACAACGCCGATACCGACGGGAACCACGACACCGTCGCCGATCCCAATTGGGTACCGCTCGCCGTGACGCCGGGGCACCCCGAGTATCCGGCCAATCACGGCTGCATTACCCAGGCCGTCATGAATGCGTTGACGAAGTTCTTCGGGACCGATGAGATTCCGTATACGGTCACCAGCAACGTCACGCACATGACCCACAACTTCGACAGCTTCGACGAGGTCGTCCAAGAGGTCGACAACGCGCGCGTTTACGGCGGCATGCACTACTGGCATTCGACCAAGGAAGGCAACCGCCTCGGCAACATGGTCACCGAGTATCTCTTCAAGCACCACTTCAAGAGCGGCGACAACGACAACGATTAGCCCGCTGAGGCGCGGCGGGCCGCTCAGCCTCGAGCGGCCCGCCGGGGCCCTGAGCGCCCCTCGGGCGCCGGGCCCTTTAGAAGATCAGCGCCGAGCGCGCGACCACGAGACCGAGCAGCGCCGCGATCCCATGAAGCGAAGCTGATCGCTAGATCATCCCCGTTGGCCAACCGACCGAGTCCGGGTCGCACGGTCTCCATTCCATTAATGCCGGACGCAAGCCAGACGACAAGTCGGGTCGATGACTCATCTTCTCAGGAGCCACCCACATGATCGATGTCCGCTTCCGGGCGGCCAATTTAGACAGACGACTGTCAGCTCGTGGCGGCGGGCTCAACGGGTCGGTGCAACACCATCTGCGGTAACGTGGACTTAAGAGGTGGTGTGTATGGCACAAACAGGGCGCCCAGGGCTTGCACCTGAGCAGATGGCGGAGTTATGGCAGCGGTGGAAAGCTGGGCAGTCGATGAACGGCATCGGACGTGCACTCGGGCGAGATCGGTCATCGATTCACTACGTGGTGCGCTGCCGCGGCGGGATTGCTCCGGTGGTCCGTCGGCGCTCGCGGTTGGCACTTACGCTAGTTGAGCGCGAGGACATTTCGCGTGGCATTGCGGTCGGTTGGTCGATCCGCAGGATCGCCGATGAGCTTGGTCGGTCAGCATCTACGGTGAGCCGCGAGGTCACCCGTCACGGTGGCCGCCGTGACTACCGAGCCACTGAGGCAGATGCCGGTGCCTGGGAAGCGACGCTGCGCCCCAAGCCGTGCCTGCTGGGCGTCAACCGGAGGTTGCAACGGATCGTCACGAGTAAACTGAGCCTGGATTGGTCACCTGAGCAAGTCTCAGGATGGCTGAAGGCCGAGTATCCCGATGACGAGAGCATGCGCGTGTCTCACGAGACGATCTACCGCAGTTTGTTCATCCAAGCGCGCGGCGTACTGAAAAAGCAGCTGCTGGGGCACCTTCGCTCCAAGCGCGTCACGCGCCGCTCACGCAACTTGAATCCCGAAGCGCAGTCACGCGGCCAGATAGTGGGTGCCGTCTCCATCAGAGAGCGTCCCGCCGAGGTCGAAGACCGAGCCATTCCTGGCCATTGGGAAGGCGACCTGATCTCGGGTTCGAAGAACAGCCACATCGTGACCCTGGTTGAGCGGCAGTCGCGGTTTACGGCTCTCATCAAGGTACCCAGCAGAGACACGGATACCGTTGTGTCGGCGCTCACGCGCCACGTGCGTAAGCTCCCCGCATCACTGCGGCGCTCGTTGACATGGGACCGAGGTAAAGAGATGGCAAAGCACCAGAGCTTCACGGTCGCGACTGATGTGAAAGTCTACTTCTGCGACCCCCAAAGCCCATGGCAACGCGGTACCAACGAGAACACGAACCGTCTGCTGCGACACTACTTCCCGAAGGGTACCGATCTGTCCCGTCACCCCCAATCAACGCTAGATAGGGTCGCGCTCAGACTGAATCAGCGTCCGCGAGAGACTTTGGGATTTAAGACTCCAGCGGATAAACTTCAAGCTAGTGTTGCGCCGACTCGTTGAGCCCGCCGCCTATTTCGTTGAAAAACTCGACGATAGTCCGGCGGTTTTGGGCCGATTGAGGGGCGCAGTAGCATCCGGCTTGGGCGGTTTGCAGCACTCGACCGCTTTGGCTCACGTCTTTGTGCTTTTGCCCCTTACGTTGCCGCGAACGCCGAACCAGGTGGCGGTAGATGCCAGGATTTCGCCATGCGCCTGAGGTTCTGGGCGATGGCTGCAAGCAAAAACTCATCGCGAGCGCCGTTGATTCCGCGCAGCCTCAAGCGAGTCAGGTTCAGGATGCGTTTGAGGTGTGCGAACAGCATCTCTACTTTCTTTCGATCTTTGCGCGATTGCCGGTAAAGGCGGGTCTTGGCGATGTCGCGAGCCACATCGCGCGCAGCTTCATAGATGCTGCGCGTGATCTTGCGGATCGGTGTACTCGGGCAGCAGCGAGACTTCAGCGGACATGCCGCGCAATCGGATTGGCGAGAACGATAGACGATGGTGTCGGCCTTGGTAATGTGGGTGCGCGCCGTAGCGAACGGGCGCCACTCACTGCGCAGTGCATAGCCCTGCGGGCAGCGGTATTCCTCGCGCTGTTCGTCCCACTGGAAGGCGCTGCTGGACAATGAGTCATCCGTGCGTTGAGTCTTGTCCCATACCGGGATGTGCGGCTCGATCTGCTTCTCGTCCACCAACCAGCCCAGCATCGCCGCGGATCCGTAGGCGGTATCGCCGATTAAGCGCCGGGGTTTGAGATCAAAACGCTCTTCAACCCTGTCGATCATGGTCTTAGCGGCATTAGTCTCTTCGGTCCGATGCGCCGCGGTCGCCTCGACATCGAGGATCACGCCGGCGTGGAGATCGACTAAGTAATTGGTCGAGTACGCGTAGAACGCCGGGCCTCCCGGAGCTGCGGTCCAGCGCGCGGCCGGATCGGTGAGCGAGATGTTCATCGGTGCCACGCCTACCGGGCCGTCTTGTTCCAGTGCTTGCAGATACTCGTGGACCGCACGCGTGCCAAGTTCCGGATTACTCCAGTCGATGCTCTCCGTGCTCGGGACACCGCGTTGGCGGTTGGCATCGGCCTTCACGACGCTCGCGTCGATCGCAAAGCCTTCGCCACGCATCAAGCCTTCGGCCATGCAGCGGTGCACCACGCCTTCAAACACGTGTCGGAACACATCGCTCTCGCGGAACCGGCCGTGCCGGTTCTTCGAGAAGCTCGAGTGATCGGGAACCTTGTCTTCGAGCCCCAGTCGGCAGAACCAGCGATACGCCAGGTTCAGATGCACTTCTTCGCACAACCGGCGTTCAGAGCGGATGCCAAAGCAGTAGCCGACCAGCAGCATCCGCACCATGAGCTCCGGATCGACTGAGGGCCGTCCAGTGTGGCTGTAGAAGGGTGCGAGATGTTGGCGCAGATCCGCCAGGTCGAGAAACCGATCAATGCCGCGGAGCAGATGGTCCGCCGGTACGTGCTCATCAAGGCTGAAGGAATAAAACAGTCGGTCTTGGTTGCCGCTGTGTTCTCCCATCATGTCCGTGCGCTCCCTCCGCCGCTCCTGCTCACTAAGACCTTGAAAACATGCATCCCGTTCAATAGTTTTCAACGAAATAGGTAGAGTCGAGATGTGGCGCGGTAGTGGTAGGTTCGGGTTGTCTGTTGCCGCCCCTTTCGTCTGGCGGTGCCCAAGTACCCGCGCCGTAACTCCGTTTCCACATCCCGCTCATCGAACCGGACTTGCAGATCGCCCGCATCCGGCTCTCGGACAGAACATCACGCCTTCACCCACGACGGACCGCGACCAAGTTGCGTCAAGCGGACGAGCCCGAAGTGCCCGTACAAGTGCGAGAGTGGATAAGTCCCGCCCCGTTTGCGCCTGAGATTATGCTTGCGCCGCAGCCAGCGACGTAACCGCACCGCGGTGTATTGGTCGAGCGCGCGATACGCGCCGCGGGTCGTGCCTACATTGAAGTAGTTCGCCCAGCCGCGCAGCGTGCGATTCAACTGCTCCACCAGCTGTGTGGTCGCTTGCCACGTTGCGGAGACCTCGGTCATCGCATGGATCTTCTCGACCATGCGCCGGATGCTTCGCTTGGACGGCCGGACACCCAGATAGGCTTGGCCGGTCGTCCGTTTGTACATCCGCCCGAACGTGTAACCCAAGAAGTCGAACTCACTTTCCGGGACCTTGCAGATCCGTGTTTTCTCCTCGTTGACCGTCAGCTTCAGTCTGGCCATGATCTCGCGCATGCGTTGCAGAGCCTCCTCGGCCCGGCCACGACGGCACAGGATCACCAGATCGTCCGCGTAGGTCACGATGCGCGAGCCGAGGGGTTCCTCCAACCCACGCCGCATCCATTCCAACACGAAGCGGCGCATGTACAGATTCGCCAGCAGTGGTGAGATGGGAGAGCCCTGCGGGATGCCGCGTCCGCTGTCCTTGGCTTCCGTCGTGCGCTTCTTCCGGCCTCGGTCATCGGTTTCTTCCACGGCGCATTCCAACCACATCTTGATCAGATGCAGCACACGCGAGTCCACGATGCGTCGCGCGAGCGAACGCATCAGATCCGCGTGCGGGATGCTGCCGAAGTAGTCCGCGAGGTCGGCATCCACCACGTCCAGATGGCCTCGGTACAGCGTCTCTTCCGCCTCGATCACCGCCTCTCGGGCATTGCGGCCCGCTCGATAGGCGTACTGCTCGGGCGGAAGGTCGGCCTCAAAGATCGGATCCAGCACCAGCATCGCCGCTGTCATGCACACCCGATCCCGCAGCGTCGAAATACCCAGCGGCCTTAACTTGCCGTTGGGCTTAGGGATAAACACTCGTCTGATGGGGTCTGGTCGGTAAGTCTCCTCCTTGAGCGCCATCGCCAGTTCGCCGAGCCACCGCTCCACCCCGTACGCCTCGACATCCGGGAAGTCCTGTCCGTCCACACCCGGCGCCCCCTTATTCGAGCGGCACTGGGCATAGGCATGAGCCAGGATGTCTTCCCGGTAAATCTTGTCGTACAAGGCATAGAAGCGATACCCGGCTTCCGTCTTCGCTTTCGCGTGTAACGCCGTCTGCAGTTTCTGAACACTCGCCGGAGTTGCTAGGTTGCCCAATCTCCGCTCCTTCACTACGTCTTGCGTCAGTCCTGAACCAAGGTCCCTTCCCTCCACCGGCATTACCCGGCTTCACCGGTACTGCGAACCTCTCCGTCACCCCACTGCGCCCGGGCCCTCCCTCACGGGTGTCCGGTTGCTCGATCCCTCAAGCACGCCTTGGGGCTTCCCGTGTTGCGTGCGTTTTCCTTTGTGTACATGCTGCCGCCACTACCCCGGCGCAGCGACTGGGTTCCTCTCTGCTCAATCCCCCAGCCGTATCAACCTTCCCCGAAAGGGTTATCGGGTCGGTCTGCGCATCGACATTTTCGAGGCTTGCTCAGCGTTCACTCGCGTTGCGGCCTGCACACTCGCGCTGCCACCAATTCGTGACATGCATTCTCCCGAAGGCTTCAACCGTTTCGTTACCTCCACAGTTGCTCCGGTAGCTTCCGGCTGGAGCACGCCGGGTGGGACTCGCACCCACTGGAAAAACGCCGCCTTTGCACGGCGCACACCCGAAGCCGCCTGTCGCGAATGGCGGCTTTGGTGCGCGGCGATGACCGGCAGATTCTGTTCATGCTCAGCGAGCGCTACGAGTCGCACGCGGCTTATCAGATCCGCTGCCGAGAGCTGGGCCTTACGCTGACACTCGAAGGAAAGGGCGCGCTGTGACAACTGCACGGCTTGCGGTCGCGTCATGTCGCGGTGCACGAAGCGAGTTTCGCTTTGGCGATTGAAGCGCTCGCAGTACTATCCACCTGTCTGCAAGTGAGCAAACCCGGTGAGTCCGGGCCCTACCAACACCGCGGTGCAATACCGCGGACCTCTGCGCCCTGGTGTGATCCCGTTCGCGGCGACAACGGTTGCTGCGAGCACGCTCGTTCCGCTTTTTTTAAGGAGTAAAACGATGAATGCAGTTTCACCACAGACAGGCAGTGATAAGACCGCTATCCGTTCGTTTCATGTGAATAATGTTCCAGAAGAAAAACTTACCGATTTGCGCAAGCGCATACACGCCACCGTCTGGCCTGAACGAGAAACGGTTCCCGATGCGTCGCAAGGCGTGCAGTTGGCGACGATTCAGAACCTCGCGCGCTATTGGACGGAATACGACTGGCGCGCGTGCGAGGCGAGGCTGAGCGCGCTGCCGCAATTCATCACCGAGATCGACGGGCTGGACATTCATTTCATCCACGTTCGTTCGAAACATGAAAATGCGTTGCCGCTCATCGTCACGCACGGATGGCCCGGCTCGATCATCGAGCAGATGAAGATTATCGATCCGTTGACCAATCCCACGGCACATGGCGCGAGCGCATCGGACGCTTTCCACCTCGTGATTCCGTCGATACCAGGCTACGGGTATTCAGGCAAGCCGACCACCACAGGTTGGGACCCCGCGCATATCGCGCGAGCATGGGTCACGCTCATGAAGCGCCTTGGCTACACAAAATTTGTGGCGCAAGGCGGCGATTGGGGTGCGGTCATCACCGAACAAATGGGTGTGCAGGCGGCTCCGGAGTTGCTCGGCATTCACACCAATATGCCTGGCGCGGTTCCGGCCGACATTGACAAGGCGGCATCCACCGGTGCGCCAATGCCCGACGGTCTCTCACCCGAAGAGAGACTCGCGTTCGAACGGCTGACATTCGTCTACAGCAAAGGCATCGCCTACGGCTACCAGATGGGGTTGCGCCCGCAGACGTTGTACGGAATTGCGGACTCACCCGTCGGCCTGGCCGCCTATTTTCTGGACCACGATGCGTGGAGCTACGCGCTGATCTCACGCGTCTTTTCCGGAGAAACTGCCGGCCTCACCCGGGACGATATCCTCGACAACATCACGATCACCTGGCTGACGAACACGGCGATTTCCGGAGCCCGCCTCTACTGGGAAAGCAAACTCCCGTATTTCAGTGTCAAAGGCGTTTCCATCCCGGTTGCCGTAAGCGCCTTTCCGGACGAGATCGATCTGTGCCCGCGCAGTTGGGCGGAGCGGGCGTATCCCAAGCTGATCCACTACAACAAGGTCGCCAAAGGCGGCCACTTTGCGGCCTGGGAACAGCCGAAACTCTTTTCAGAAGAGGTTCGCGCCGGCTTCAGATCGCTGCGCGCATAATGGAGCAGAGGATGTTCTGATGCCTTATACGTTGACTTGAACAGAAACCACTGATTCGCGTTGGCGCGTGACGTTCAACAATCCGCCAACAGACTCACAAGAAGCCCGCAGACGCCATCTGCGGGCTTCTTGTTGCGCCCCGCCGCAGTGAAGTGCCGTGCCAGTTGAAAAAACCGGCCTTCCCAATCCTAGCGCGCATGATGCGGCGGTGTGGTTGCACGATCACTTCAAGCGCCGCTCGTGTTGGGTAGCATCGACATCTCGGAAAACTGCGCGGTTGTAGGTGACGGTCGCCTGAAATCAGCCCAAGCGCACTGCCCAATAGGCCCCAAATCCTGCCCCCGCTACCCTCTTGGTTGCAGTGTGAGCGACCGCTTCTGGGTAGGCATTTAATTAGAGCGACCGGCGGGTCCTGGCCGAACTCAGCCGGTCGCCTTCGATCAGCGGACGAATCTAGGCGATTGACCCCTAGTTGACGTTCAGCAGTGACCGCTTCAGGGCAGGTCAGCGCAAGGCCCTTCGGTAACGGAAGCGGCCCATACGAGGGACAGTCGCCCATGGCTTGTCCAACAGCTCTTCCGCGCCCATCGGATCACTTGCTCGGCGTAGTCCTTCCGCCAGATACTGACGCATCGCACCGCCATGCGACAAAGGGTGGAGTAATTGGAATGAATCCGAACAAGGCACTCTGGGAGAAGGGCGACTTCACCCGCATTGCCGCAAGCATGCGTGAAAGTGGCGAGGCGCTTGTCGGTAGGCTTGGTATCAAAGGCGGGCTCAAGGTGTTAGATCTCGGATGCGGTGACGGCACGACCGCCGTGCCCTTAGCAAGACTTGGCGCGGACGTTCTGGGCGTGGATATCGCCGGTAACCTTGTTGAGGCCGGCAATCGCCGTGCACAGGAGCTGGGTCTCTCGAACCTGCGGTTCCAGGAAGGCGATGCAACCGATCTGGCCCGGCTGCAGGACAAGGCGTTCCACCTGGTCATCAGCATCTTCGGCGCCATGTTTGCCCCGAAACCGTTTGATGTGGCCAATGAGATGGTGCGCGTGACCCGCCCTGGTGGGCGGATCATTATGGGGAACTGGATTCCTAATGATCCGACCCTGGTCGCGCAGATCCTAAAGATCAGTGCCGCCTATACACCCCCGCCACCAGATGGCTTTATCAGCCCGATGGCATGGGGGATCGAAACCAACGTGATCGAGCGATTTGCAAGCGCCGGCGTTCCCAAAGATAACCTCTCGTTCATACGGGATACATACACGTTCAACTTCCCTGGCGCGCCGTCCGAGTTCGTAGACGCGTTCCGACATTATTACGGCCCGACCATGAATGCGTTCGAGGCGGCGGAAAGAAACGGCCGCGCCGACGATCTCAGGAAGGAATTGGACGCGTTGTTCGATAGGCAGAACATCAGCCAACGCCATGGGGCCACTTCGATCCCGGCGACCTTCCTCCGCGTGACGGTTGAAGTGAATTAAGCGAGCAACGTCGTCAGGCAAAGTTGGAGCAGGTTCAAATCCGCCGCAAGTGCGAAGTCCGAGTTCTAGCTGGTAGTTAGGGCGCCGCAGTTCAGACCCTCCGGCTCGTTCACCTTATCCTATGCCAGGAGCGACCGCTTACAGGCGGTGTTTCTTGTCAGCCAACTGACCGCAGTTGGCCGGGAAGCGCCTGATTGGCCTCCGGATTCCGGACATTCAGCACAAAAGCCTTATCGTTGATCGCTGCATTGGTCCGCGTAAGAATTGCAACCGAATACCGTTGCCGGGAGACCAAACCTGATGGCTCCTCCGAATACGTTGAGTTCGCTTCATCGAGACCTGTCCGACCTTGGGTTGCGAGCGGACATGACGGTGATGGTTCATTCCTCGCTTGGTCGAGTCGGCTGGACTGTTGGCGGGCCGGTCATGGTCATTCGCGCACTGCTCGAAGCGCTCGGTACAGCCGGAACGCTAGTAATGCCAGCTGAGTCGCCTTACGTCTCCGATCCGATCACTTGGGATGACCCGCGCGTGCTGCCGGAGTGGTACGAAACGATACGCGAGAATCTGCCGGTGTTTGATCCACTCACGACGCCAACAACCATGGGTGCTATTGCAGAGGCGTTTCGGACTTTTCCTGGGACCCAAAGGAGCAATCATCCGCTCGTTTCTGTCTGCGCGAATGGTCGGCACGCCGAAGAAGTTACGAGGCATCACGCGCTGGAATTCTGTGAAGGCGAGGGAACCCCTTTTGAAAAGCTTTACGATCTGGACGCTTACACTCTGCTCTTGGGTGTTGGGTTCAATCGATGTTCATCCTTGCACTATGCTGAATCCTTGGTCCCCAACAGGAGGACGACTCTAAGCCGATTCCCGATCGTTCAGAACGGCAAGCGCGTCTGGATGGAAACGCCGGATATGGCGTACGACAATGGCGTTCATTTTCCAATTGTCGGTAAGCAATTTACCGAAGCACGTGCAGTCAGGGCCACGCGCGTTGGTAACGCAGACGCACTGCTCTTTTCGACGCGTGATTTGGTTGATTTTGCTAAATCGTATTTCTTGCGCACATTGGTCCCAGGTTGATCGTTTGTCCACGGAACGCGACTGGCAGCTTTGGTGCCTGCATTCCGCGTAGGCGAGTGACCGGGTTTGGCCGGGAAGCGCCTGACACGGTTCCAGATACTGGACGCTCATCACAGGTGGGTATCCTTCGCCGCCTCGACCGCCACGAATTACGGTAATTCAGGGCCATTTGCGCCTTAGGCTGCTGCCCACACGTCATGCTACCTTTCCTCGGCCATGTCCGACCCGACTCCGCCAGCCGACCCAATGCGTGGGCCGTCACCGACTCAAGAAGCCAACCACAGGCTTGACCCTCACGCGCCCCATGAGTCCCATGAGCCCATACACACATGGAAGGGTTTTCTCATCCACTTCAGCGCTGTCGCGATGGGTCTATTGCTCACGCTCGGTCACGAGCAGACCATTGAAGCTGCGCGCTCTGCCACGGGAAGCCTTAAATGATGCACGTACTGATCATAGGCGCCAGCAAGGGGATCGGGCTGGAGACGACGCGCCAGGCCCTTGAGTCTGGTCACTACGTGCGCGCCCTGGCGCGATCCGCCACCGCGATGGCGCTCGAAGATTCGAAGCTCGAGAAGGTTCGCGGTGATGCGTTGAAAAATCAGGACGTGGAGGACGCCCTGATTGGGGTAGACGTCGTGATACAGACCCTGGGAGTGGGACTGGGCGACATGATCCGGCCCGTACACCTCTTCTCAGACGCGACCCAGGTGCTGATCGCGGCGATGAAGGCCCGGAGTGTCAAACGTTTGATATGTGTGACTGGCTTTGGAGCTGGCGATAGCCGCGCGAACATCAGCTGGCTGCAGCGGCTGCCATTCCAGATTGTCTTTGGCCGCGCTTATGACGACAAGAGCTTGCAGGAGCGTTTGATCAAGGAAAGCGGGCTTGACTGGACGATCGTGCGGCCCGGCGTTCTCACCGGCGGGCCACGGACGGGGCGCTACGAGGTCCTTGCAGAGGCCCGTCAATGGCGAAATGGGATCATCTCCAGGGCAGACGTGGCCGCATTCCTTGTTCGACAGATCGAGGATCGGACTTACGTTCACAAGGCCCCGGTATTGATTAATTGATTATCGGTTATCCGCGCAGGCAGGCCTCGTACAAACCCTCCCCGATCGCCGGTTCCGCCATCGCTCAGTTTGCGGCGGCCGGCCGGAGGGCCTGTTTGCGCCAACTCTCCGATGCGCGCAAATGCGAGACGTTGCAAAGCGTCTCGTAGGTGTGACGCGCGCAACGTTAACCAGTTGCGGCGCAGCGCGGCCGGGACGCTAGGTCATTGAGCGCGCATCGGGGACACGAAGGGACTTGCAGGGACAGCTCGAGAAAGAGCTTTCAGAAGTGTGAACGTTGCCTCCGCTCCGAGGGGGTACTTTTTGGGAAGTCCTTGATTTGTCTGAAAGCGAAAGAAATTTGGTCGGAGTATTGGCCATGAACCACCCCAATTAGCGGAAAAGAATGTGGAGTTTTTGCGGGAAAAGGCCCGATACCTCCTCTTTCCCTTTTCCTGCAACACCCGCAACGTGGTCATAGCGACTGCTTCAACAGTCATTACTGCCCTGTTAGCCAATTAACATACGGTCCGGCTCCCCATCACCGCATTGGCGGCACCATGCAAGAACGCGCGCTCTACTCGATCCAGGAAGCCCGAAAGCTACTCGGTGGCATTTCTCGAAACACTATCTACCGTCTCCTGCGGACCGGAGAGCTCGCCAGCGTCGTTATTGGCTGCCGGCGCTTCATTTCCCCCGCTGCGATTGCCGAACTCGTCGCCAGGTCGACCACGACCATCAGCCCGTCGCTAGCCTCAACACGATCGCGCCTGACGGCCCAAGCGGATCTACCTCTGCCACTACCTACGTCCCGTCGCAGCCGGACTGTGCGTGCTCGGAATTGATCTCATGCACCGTGGCTTCTGTGTACCTGCGCCACGACACGCTCGGCGCGTGACATCCATAGCGTGCAACTCAGGCCCGGCATCACCGGCGGGGGAGACCCGGCGCTATGGACGCAACACGGCACTCGCGCAGCGGGATCTGCGTGCATGCAAGAGAAATTGGAGTGAAGGCAGGATAGCGAAGTGTCCGCGTTTGCAGCAGATCGGTCTCGCGCCATGACCTGCGGCTCGCCACGCTCAACCCTGCCTTCGATCACGGTGCGCGCGTCGCCGGCGGAGAAGGCGCAATTTGCGGCCCTTGCAGATGCGGCCGGACTGTCCGAATCGGCTTTCGCACTCCAGGTCATTCGTGCAGTGCTGGACCCGGAAGCTCAGATCCGCGAGTTGTCCGCGGCCGGACGCGGCGCGGCCACGGACCGGATCACGATACGATTGCGGCCCGGGGACGGTGTCCAGGTTGCGGGCCGGGCCGCTCGGCGCGGCATGAAGCCCTCTACCTATGTCGCGGCCCTCGTCCGGTCGCACATCGTGGCCAATCCGCCGATGACAGAGAAGGAAGTTGCGCAGCTCAAGGAGGGACTCCGGATCCTGGCCGCCTTCGGCCGGAAACTCACGCAGACGGCCGAGAGCCCCGCGCTGAGCGGTCCTGCACAGGAAGCGCTGCGAAAGGATCTGCAGACCATTCGTCGCCTCGTGGAGGCTGTGGAGACCTGCACACACAACCTTGTCAGGGCGTCACTCGTCAGCTGGGAGAGCCGCAGTGGCCGGAACGGTCCGTAGGGTGCCGCGCGAGGGCCGCACCCTCCTCGACATCTTCAGCGCGGCGCGGGCTGGGCCGCCGGGGTCGGCCCGATTCACTCCCGCACAGGTGGAGCAGATCTCCCGGACTGTACGGCGGGTTCCTGAAGTCCTGGTCAAAGTCAGCGGTGGCGCGACGCGGGTCGGCGCCGTGTCCGCGCACCTTTCGTACATCAGTCGCAGGGGACAGCTGGAGATCGAAACAGACGACGGCGACCGGATTGGGAAAGACGAGCAGCGAGAATTACTCAAAAGTTGGCATCTGGAACTCTCTCCCGGCCAGTACCGCCAGGGGAAAGACGGAGGATCCCGCCTCCGCGAATTGAAGCTCGTTCACAATATCGTGCTCTCAATGCCCAAGCCGACTCCCCCTGAAAGGGTTCTCAAGGCCGCAAAGACCTTCGCGCGCGAGAAGTTTGGGCTGCGACATCGTTACGCCATGGCGCTGCATACGGACCAAGACCATCCCCACGTCCATCTGGTCGTAAAGGCGGAGGGCTGGGATGGCCGGCGCCTGCACATCGACAAGGCCATGCTTCGAGAGTGGCGGGAGCACTTCGCCCAGCTCATGCGCGATCAGGGGGTAGCAGCGAACGCCACTCCCCGTGTCATGCGGGGGCGCACCAAGGCGTTCACCAAGGACCGCGTCTATCGGACTCCGCCGTCGAACTCTCGTGTCCTGCGCAACCGGATCAGAAGCGTGGCGAGCGAGCTCAATGAGACTGGGACGATCCGTGATCCGGCCCGCTCCAAGCTAGTCGCGACGCGGAAGTCGATCGTCGATGGCTGGATGGGGATCGCGGCGCGACTCGATGCTCAGGGAGAGATCGTCCTGGCCGGCGACGTGCGCTACTTCGCATCGAACCTGCCTAAGGTGCTCACCGATCGCGAAAGGCTCGCAGTGCAATTCTTGAAGCATCAGGAGTTGCAACGCGCCCGGAGCGATCCGCGTGTTCAGCAACGGACCCGGGAGATCGAGCGTACCAGGTGACGTTCATCGCGACTTAGGCCGCTGATTGCTGTTTCACGTCCCATCCTGGGAATACGAGCACCGCCGGATGACACTTAAGCGCTCGCGCTAGGACTTTGGCCCTCTCTACGCCCAAGCGAACCCGATCGTTTTCGATAGCAGAGATGGTCGTCTGGGGGATGTCCGTCAGCTCGCTCAGTTGATTCTGGCTCAGTTCCTGCAACTCGCGAAGTATGCGGACGGACTCACCCACCGATACTTCAACGCGACGCTTAGCGGGACGAAACTGGCTCATATCAGCGCTTCCTATAATCGTGTGGACTGACCTCGATCACCTGAAAGAATTGCTGTGTGGCGATCACCCGATAAATCACCCGGTACTGGATGTTCAGCCGGCAGGAGCGATGCCCGCAGCCCGTCTTGCCGCCAGGCCGCTGCGGAAACGGCCACGAGCAACGGGCCCCGACTTATCTACGATACGTCACATAGAATTATCACATAAACTACTGATTATGAAGTATTTATTCACCTGTCCACTTTGATTCAGAGGTCCGAGTTCGCGGATGCGATACTTGATTTTCTCCCGTCTTGAATTATCATGACACATCAAGATATATCATGACGAGGTGCGGCTATGAGCGCTCTCCGCAAATTTTCCTCTCAAGCGGATCCTGGAGTTCTTGAAGAACTGCAGGAGGTTGCAACTCGTGAGGGGCGTCTGTTCCAAGCGGTGCTCGGGGATGCGATGCGTGAGTATCTGGCTCACAAGCGTCAGCGTGCCCCACGGCGAGACGTACTTGAGGCCTTTGAGGAAAGCCTCAAGGAGCGCGATGAACTGTACCGATCGCTGGCTAAGTGACCGAGTACGTCACAACCGCTGACGCGCTCTTTTTCCACAAACAGCTGATCGAGCGTTACGGTGGCGCCCCTGGAGTACGCGATGCCGGCGCGCTCGAATCAGCTCTTCATAGACCCCAAACCGGTTACTACGACACTCTCGTTCACGAGGCCGCGGCGCTCCTGGAAAGCCTGGTTCAAAACCATCCATTCGTGGATGGCAACAAACGGGTGGCGTTTGCCGTGGTCGATGTGTTCTTGCGAATCAATGACCATTGGATTACCGCGGACTCGCAGGCGATTTACGAATACCTCATCAAGCTCTTCGAGGATCGAACTTTCGACATGGAGCACCTAGTGCCGTGGTTGCAGGATATCGTCCGGCCGCACGCCTGATCCGAAGATTGTCCTGGCCGGCGACGTGCGCTACCTGCCTAAAGTGGTGACCGATCGCGAAAAGCTCGCAGTGCAATTCTTGAAGCACTAGGAGTTGCAACGCACACGGAGCGATCCGCGTGTTCAGCAACGTACCCGGGACATCGAGCGTACCCGGTAACTCGTCACCACAAGGTGCAGCGATTCGAAGTGAGGCTCCTGGCGCTTCACCTGCGCGCTCAGGGCTCGTGCGATGCTGCTTGCAGGATTGGAACGGCAAACGCGGCCACGCGGCGTCCCAGTTCCGCGGCCGATTCTGGCGAGGTTTCGAGGCGGGCCCGCCGGGAAAACGCCTTGATCTGGGCTTCCCGGCCCGGCAGGGACCAGAACTCAGGCGTCAACCCGATCGGTGGCTCCGGCGCGATCGGGGTGCCCCGTCGAGCAAACGTGCGACGCACCGCTTCGACTAGCACCGCCCAGTCGAACTGCTCACTCTGGGCGAGATAGTCGATGTCGAAGAAGTCTTTGATGCGGCTGTTGAGAATGCCGAGCGAGACGATGGCGTGAAGTTTCTCAGCGATCACGGTTTCGGGACTGTAGACACGAATCAGCGGTGATGGATCACCCAAGGCTACTGGATACGACACCTCCTCCGCGTGCGGCCAGATCGCATCACCGAACCCGATGTCCACCTGCAGCTGCTCGCGGATCGTTCCAAGCCGTGCCTCGAACGTCGCCCGGGCCCCCGCATACTCCTCCTGTGAGCGGAGCTGCTCGACGCTGATCGTGCTCGCGTCGAAAACCACGCCGTCATCCGGAACCTCAGCGCGACAGATGGCTGCAATGTCGCGGGTAACGGAGTCCGGATCGCTGTTGCCCCGTGAAAGCAGATCCAGATCCATCGTGGCCCGGTACGGCTGGTCGGCCCACAACCTCAGCAGCATCGCCCCCTTGAGCACGAACCGCTCACGCAGCTACGAGCGGCCGAGCCGGTACAGAAGCCGCTCGAACAGGTAGTGCCGGAGCGTAACTTGGAAATCTTCACCCCGGTCGCGCGCGAGATTGAGAAGGCGCGCACGGACGGAGGCGGAGCGGTCCTTGGGTTTCTTCGCCGTCAACCCGCTGCCTCCAGATAGGGCTGCATCACCTTTGCCACGCGGCAGATCTTCGCAAAGCTCCACAGCGCGTCGGCACCTCGTCGGTGCTTTTTGAGATAGTCCTTGAGAGCCTCGACGGCGACCTCCGTGCCGATCTTGTTGCGGTACTTGAAGCAATCGGCCACAGTCTTGGCGGCGGAATAGATGCGCACGGGCACGCCGTCTATCTTGCGCATTTCCACCCCCGCTGTCAGGGCTTCACCGGAGAAATACACCGTTCGCACGGGAAATGGCGTGCGCCGCGGTCTCCAGGCGTGGACGTCGAGTGCGATCCAGACCTCGGGCGGGCCCTGCGTCGTGAGCTCGTGAAATCGCAGCGCGCTCAGCAGGCAGATCGTCGCCGCCGGAACCGCGCGAGCGACTTCCGCCAGGGAACGGTGACTCGAGATCTCGGCATCGGGGACCGCATAGAGCCCACGGGCAACGCGCACCAGCACTCCGCGCGATGTCAGTCGCTGGACGTACTCACGACGCAGCCCGAGCGCTGTGAGATCCCGTGGCCGGGCAACGCCCAGCCGCCTCACGGCATCAATAGTTCTTTTTTCCGGAATGGTGCTCATCACTGCCAAGTCTCAATTCCTAGGTAGTTAATTATATATACCTAGCTATTGAGACACAAGAATCCGACGAAATGCCGTGAAACCGGCCGGGGCGGCCGATCTTATTTAGACAACCGTGTGGCTACGCCCTGAAATCCACCCAATCGACTGGAGGGTTCGGGCTAAGGCCAGCAGCTTCGACAAGTCCCAGTTCATCTTCTATTTGGTCCGGGGTGAACCGCAGTTGATAGGGTCCTATCGACCGTGCCTCTCGAGCCGCATGAGCTAGCGTGCTGTCACGGTCAGCCTCACACCGAGGGAGTTCAAGAGTCTGCGAACCGTGTCGTAACGCACCTTTGACCCCGGCCGAGAGTGCCTTGTAGAGGCTCTCCCGTCCCAGTCCGGTTTCCCGCGCGACTCTTGCGATGCCACGTGCTTTCGCAACGTCTGACACGGCCTGGAGGAAAACATCGGGGTTCTTGTCCTGAATAGCCGCTGCGAGGTATTCCACGACCACTTCGCGGCTGTCCAAGTAGTCAGCGGCATCAAACCTGGAGGCCACCAGTTTAGCTTTGCGCTTCGCCACCGTTCCTCCCTGCTCCTTGGAGATCGACTGTATCCGACTAGATACGCTACCGCGACTGCCGCCGCAGAGGGATCACCTGCGCACCCGCGCGTAGCCCATCCAGGTAATCGGCCCACGCCTGCATCATCTTGCGGCGCTCTGGGAGGCGCTGTGCCTTGTTGTACGCCGCACGTACCTTGTTGCGCTCCGAATGCGCGAGCTGCAGCTCGATTACATCCGGTGGGTAGCCCTGCTCATTCAGTAAAGTGCTCGCCATCGTCCGAAATCCGTGACCTGTCTGTTCCTCGCCGGTATAGCCCAGGCGTCGCAGCGCAGCGTTGATCGTGTTGTTCGACATCGGCCTGTCGCGAGAGCGTAAGGAATGAAAGACGTAGCGCCCTCCCCTGGCGAACGGACGAAGTTCCTCCAACAGCGCCACTGCCTGTCGCGCGAGTGGCACCACGTGCAGCTCCCCCATCTTCATGCGTGCGGCGGGGATCCGCCATTCCGCGCCGTCGAGATCGAATTCCGCCCATTCCGCTTGCCTGAGTTCGCCCGGGCGCACGAACACGAGCGGCGCGAGCTTCAGTGCCAGCGCAGTCACCGGATGCCCGCTGTATCCATCGATTGCCCGCATGAGCTCGCCCACCCGTACCGGATCGGTGACTGAGGCAAAGTTCTTGGACTTGACCGGCGCCAGAGCATCCCTGAGGTCAGCGGCAACATCGTGCTGTGCACGGCCGGTGGCGACGGCGTATCGAAAGACGCGGCCCGCCAAGGCTCGAACGCGATGCGCAGTTTCATGGCGGCCCCTGGCCTCGATCCGACGCAGCGCGAAGAGCAGTTCCTGTGCGGTGATCGATCCCATCGGGCGACTGCCCAGATAAGGGTAAAGGCCGCTGTTCAGGCGCGCCCCCAGGATGGAGATAGTCTCCGGGGCCAGCGACTTGGTTTGCAGCTCGAGCCATTCCTGAGCTACGCCCTCGAACGTCACGAGCAACGCCGCGCGCTTGGCCTTGCGATCGGCACTAGGGTCGATCTCATCTGCAACCAAGCGGCGCGCCTCGTCGCGTTTCTCGCGGGCGCGCTTCAGCAGGACATCAGGATAGGCGCCAAGGGAGATCAGTTTCTCGAGGTTTCCGATTCGATAGCGCAGGCGCCACAAGCGTCCGCCGGTGGGTGTTACCAGAAGGAACAAACCACGTTCATCGTAGAGCTTGTAGGCCCGCTCGCGTGGCTTCGCACTGCGTACTTTTGCCTCACTCAGTGACGGCATATAACACCCACATACCCCAGTGGGCGAAACGTACCCCAATACATACCCCAGGTCTAATCGCGGCGCCGCTGAACACGGTCAGACACTGCTGTACGCGAAAAGCCTCTGATTTAAGGCATTTGGAGACTTATTGGGGCACGGAAGGACGCCCTGAGACGGGCGAATTAGATTCCGGAAAAGGCTAGGGTCGGAATCGAACCGGCGTAGACGGCTTTGCAGGCCGCTGCATGACCACTCTGCCACCTAGCCGAAGGTGAGTCCAAGGCTCGGTCTCGTCCCCCGCAAAGCAGAAACCCCGCACAGTTAGCAGGTCCGGCGGGGTGTGCGCTTCGGTAGCGCTGGTGACTAGAGTAACAAAAAGGCGACAATGCGTCGATGCGTTACGGTTTGAAACACCGGCGCACCCGGACTTGAGCCCAAGAGTTAATAAGAATAGGAGCGCTGCATGTCTGCTGCCAACGTACCCGCCCCTGCCGGATTTCTGGAACGTGAGCGCATCGTTGCCCGCCCCGGTTTTAGCCGCTGGCTAGTACCACCGGCGGCACTCGCGATTCACCTCTGTATCGGCATGGCCTACGGATTTTCCGTCTTCTGGTTGCCGCTGTCCAAGGCCATTGGCATCACCAAGCCGGTAGCCTGCCCCGCCACTGCGGGCCTGCTCGACTATCTCACGACGACGAGTTGCGACTGGAAGGTGGCGCTGCTGCAGAGCTGGATCTACGGACTCTTCTTCGTGTTCCTGGGCTCTTCGGCCGCTCTGTGGGGTGGCTGGCTCGAGCGGGTCGGTCCACGCAAGGCCGGCATCGTGGCCGCCTTCTGCTGGTGCGGCGGTATCCTGGTCATGGCGTTCGGTGTTGCGCGGCACCAGCTGTGGATCGTGTGGCTCGGCGCTGCGCTCGGCGGCGTCGGCCTGGGGCTCGGCTACATTTCTCCAGTCTCGACCCTCATCAAGTGGTTCCCCGACCGGCGCGGCATGGCGACCGGCATGGCCATCATGGGGTTTGGCGGCGGTGCGATGATCGGCGCGCCACTGGCTGATCGGCTGATGAAGCACTTCGCGAGCCCGACCTCCGTCGGCGTGACCGAAGCACTGCTCGTGCTGGCGGCCATCTATTTCGTCTTCATGATGGGTGGTGCGCTCGGCTACCGCGTGCCGCCGGAGAACTGGAAACCCGCCGGCTGGAATCCCGACAGCGCCAACAAGCCGCTGATCACGGCTCACCAGGTCCACCTCAACGTCGCCTGGCGCACGCCGCAGTTCTGGCTGCTGTGGAGCGTCCTGATGCTGAACGTCTCCGCCGGCATCGGGATCCTGAGCATGGCCTCCCCGCTTCTGCAGGAGGTGTTCGCCGGCCGCCTGATCGGCGTGACTGCCGCTTACGATCAGCTCACACCCGCGCAGCTCGCGAGCATTGCCGCCATCGCCGCCGGTTTCACCGGACTGCTGTCGCTTTTCAACATCCTGGGGCGCATTTTCTGGGCCTCCCTGTCCGATCGCATCGGACGCAAGGCCACCTACATGGTGTTCTTCCTGCTCGGAATCCTGCTCTATTCGTCCATCCCCTGGACCGCGGCGGCAGGTTCCCTCGCACTGTTCGTGCTGTTCGTTTGCATCATCCTGTCGATGTATGGCGGCGGCTTCGCCACGATCCCGGCTTATCTCTCGGACCTCTTCGGCACAAAAATGGTGGGCGCCATTCACGGGCGGCTGCTGACCGCCTGGTCGACCGCCGGGGTGCTGGGTCCGCTGCTGATCGGTTACCTCCGCCAGTACCAGCTGGATCACGGGGTGCCCAAGGCCCAAGTGTACAGCTTCACGATGTACGTCCTCGCCGCTCTCCTGGCGCTGGGGTTCCTCTGTAACCTCTTGGTGCGGCCGGTGGCCGCTAAAAACTACATGACCCCGGCACAGCTCGCCCAGCTCGACGCCGAACAGCACCTGGTCACGAGACCCGCAACGGCCGCGGTTGCCGGCGATGGCACACCCTCCCCTGGGTGGCTCGTCGCGGCCGCGTGGCTCGCCGTAGGTATTCCGATCGCCTGGGGTGTTTGGGTCACGCTGCAAAAGGCCGTGATTCTTTTCGGACTGTAAAATCCTTTGTTCCTGCCCGTGCCGCCCTTCACAGGGCGGCACGGGCCATAGGAGGCTACTCACCCCGTTGGGTTAATGCACCGTATCGGCCGCCGGTTTCTTGATATCGATCGGCCAGACCCGCTGCACGTGCGAGTAGAGGAACGCGGTCGTCAGGCCGAAGAGCAGGAGTCCGTTCAAGGCTTCCAGTGCGCCCATGAGCCGCCAGTGTGTCGCCAGATACAGGTCGGCGTGCCCGTAGGTCGTGAGTGCACCGAGGGAGTACACGAGGGCGGCCGCGAAGTCCGGCAGCGCGCGTAACTCGTGATAGGCAAGCGCCCAGATGAATGCCTCGGCTGCATGCAGCAGCGTCGCCAGCATCGTTGTGATCCCCATCACCACCACGAACAGCAGGAGAAATCGGCGATGACTGTGCAGTCGCTGCAGCGCCGTGACCACCCGCGCGTTGATCCCGCCCAGCACCACGACGTGCAGCATGACCGTTAGTACGATTAGTGGCAGGGACCAAAGCCAACTGTTGTCCCAGATCTCTTCCATGACAGTCCTCCCCAAGGGAAAGTTAGGCCCCATCCCGCGCGGACATACGCAAACGACCTCGCACGCGAATATTACGCTTTAGCAAAACCTGCTCTGAAAAACCACCCCATTTTCCGCAGCGACGGGCGGCTGCCACGTAGCAGCTGGCGGGCTCACGATGAGGCGATCGCTTCTGGCGGTGAGCCGAAACAAACAACGGTGCCAGCCATTCCCACTCCCGGTCTCCGCAGATATTCTAACCTCGCTCGCTGCGCGTAACCGCCTGGGTTATCTGTGCGGTCCCATGGGCGGCACTCTGCGATTCTGAACAAGCGGGTGACTACCGATGCGAAAAGCCTCAGGACGAATCCACCGCGAAGCAGCACGGTTGGCGTTCGCAGTGTGGCTTGGGTTCGCCGTCCACTCCTTCCCCGGCGCAGCTGCCCCGATCCCGACGGCCCATGATCGCGCCTTCTGGGCTGCGCTGCGCGGGCACGAATTTCGTACCGTACCGCCCGAGTCGGTGGCTCCGCTCGCCCTTGAGGCCGCGACGCTGCTCGGCTCGACCGACCCGCAGCTACGCGATGCGATCGGATATGAGGCGCTCGCTGCATGGGTTTATCGTGATCACGCGCTCTCAGCTGCCGAGCTGCACGCGCTCTTCCAGATACTGCTGAAGAACGCCCGGCAAGGGCTGGGCGGCGGCGAGAACGACGCCCTGTTCCTGCGCTCTTTCTCGATCCTGGCGCTCACGCTGTTCGCCGCGAGTGACCTGCACCAGCCTACCCTCGATACGACGCAGTTCGATGCCCTTGTTGAACTTGGAGCCCAGGCCCTTACGATTGAGCGCGACTTGCGTGGCTATGTCCCTGACAAAGGCTGGGGGCATGCAACGGCGCACTGCGCAGACCTGCTGAAGTTCCTGGCGCGAAGCGCCCGCCTGCGCCCGGCGCAGCAGCGCCAACTCGTCGAGGCTATCGCCACGCGGACCCGCTCAGCGGGACAGGTGTTCGTCTGGGGCGAGGACGCCCGACTCGCCGCCGCCCTGGCGGCGATCGCGCGGCGGCAGGACGTCGATATGGCCCCTTTCAGAACGTGGTTCGCTCGTATCGCCAGCGACCACGAGGCGATCTGGAACGGTCCGCCACAGCCGGCGCGCTACGTCACGGAGCGGGCGCAACTGAACGTGCTGGCCCACCTGAGCGCCGAGCTTGACACGGACGATGCGGGCAGCACCGCACAGCTGCGCGCGGCACTGCGCAAGCTCAGGGACACTGCGCGTTGAAAATGACTGCCCGCGTTTGCCCCTCGTCGCAAACGCCGAGCCGCTTCGATCACTGACCCGCAACCGACTTCATGTGACGCTGCAGCCGTGCCGCAGCCTCGTCGAAGGTGCGCTCCTCGAGCCGGAAGCGGCGAATCCGCCAGCCGTCCGCGGTGCGAACGGCAACAGAATGGTAGATACCGCCCATCGGCAGGTGAAGAACCTGCATGTACGTTGTGATCCGCGCTTCGTCGCCTTCCAGGGTCACTATCTGGTTGGACAGAAAATGCAGCACATCCGGAAACGGTTTGATCGAGTCGCGCAGCCACGTGACGATCGCCTTGCGGCCGCGCAGCACGCTCTCACCCGCCACGTACTGCCCTACGGACGAAAAGTCGACTTCGGCATCCTCGGTGAATACCTGATCGAGCAATGACCACTCCCACTTGTCGATCGCCCAAGCGTAACGGTGTAGGAGCTCCCCGAGTTCGACCCGATCGGCGGCGGCTTGGATTCGCTGTTGCTGCTGATTCGACACTGCGCTCCCCCCTCGGCTGCGTGGAGGCAGAGCTTACGACTTGTCGGAGAGACGATGCGGGCCGGATCTCTGCCACACGCCTACGTTACCACCCGGCCGTGCCGCGCGACCGCCACGTAGGCCTGCAGAGATCAGGGTTGGAGCGGGAAACAAACCTCTAACTCGCGACCCCGAGCTTGGCAAGACCAGAAAGACGCGCGGTAAATCAAACAGATAGGACCACACCACCCGCCAAGGCGCGCCAGTGCGATCAGACGGTCGCCACTACTGCTAACTTGCCACCTTGCGATCAGAAGACCGTTGGCTCTTGGCTGAAGCGACTACCGACTCAACGGACGCAGTCACGACGAAGGTGGCCGACCTCGCGGCGCCTCGCGCGACCTCATGGGCGTAGCGAGCGACCTGCGACAGTCGGCCTTAATGGGCGGCGCGATGTGGCGTACTCGCGTACTTTCTGAGGCAACGCCGATGGCGGCAGTGGCTTTTTCTTCCCTCCCGTGGTGCGGGAGGTCAATTGGGCCAAGGGCCAATATGCCTCGTAACAAGTTGTGGTCTAGTAAGTCTGCTAGCTGCATACTTTGCTTAACTAGCATCGGTGCCGATTGCGCCGTGCCGCAGCAGTGTTCGTTAAGAACCATCTCGCGAGTCTCTCGCCAGGCTTAGCGCCGCTACACATCGGGCCGTGTTAATCATGCATACCAGAGCGTCTATATTTCTAACATGGGCCATGCTTGGCGCCTACGCGACGATGCTGATTGCTCGTTGCGGCAGGATAGGCAGCGCGATTCCCCAGCCGAGACGAAGCATGACTCGAAGGGCGTCGCCGGCCGCGGCTGCGTAGGCCAAGAACTCTGATCGAATGACGAAACCGAACTTCCCGCTGCCGCTACTCGAATGGTTGCTGGGCTACCGGAGGGAGTGGTTACGGCTGGACCTCGTCGCGGGTCTCACGACAGCTGCAGTCGTAATCCCGAAGGCCATGGCGTATGCAACCATCGCCGGTCTGCCGGTTCAGGTGGGACTCTACACCGCCTTCGTGCCGCTCATCATCTACGCGGTGCTCGGCACGTCACGCCCGATGAGCGTCACCACGACGACTACGATTGCAATTTTGACCGGTGCCGCGCTTGACCAGCTGGTCCCCAATGGTGATGCGTCGACGTTGTTGCAGGTCACCGGGCTGCTCACGCTGATGGTGGGCGGCATTCTCATCCTGGCGTCCGCCCTGCGTCTTGGGTTTGTCGCCAACTTCATCTCGGAACCGGTGCTGGTGGGATTCAAAGCCGGCATCGCTGTCGTGATCATCCTCGATCAGCTACCCAAAATCCTTGGCATCCACTTCACCAAGGGGTCTTTCCTGCACAACCTGCAAGCCATCGGGCTGGGACTTCCCCACGTGTCCATCCCGACGCTAGCCGTGGGCATTGCGACGATCGTTGGTCTGGTGGTCATCGAAAGGTTCCGGCCCAGCTGGCCCGCACCGCTGATTGCCATCGCGGTTGCCGTTGCGGGCATTGCACTGTTTGGCTTGCAGAGCCAGGGTGTTGAGCTGGTCGGTACGATCCCGGCAGGCCTGCCGCCCTTTCATGTGCCCGAGCTAACGCTTGCCAATGAACTCTGGCCGGCTGCGCTCGGCATCGCGCTCATGAGCTTTACCGAAACGATCGCGGTCGGGCGTGCGTTCGCAACCAGTGACGAGCCGACACCACGCCCCAATGCAGAATTGTTCGCTACCGGTGTAGCGAGCGCGGCCGGCGCATTTGTCGGATCGATGCCCACCGGCGGCGGCATGAGCCAGACGGCAGTCAATCGCATGGCGGGCGCGCGTACCCAGATCTCGGGTCTGGTCACGGCTGGGGTTAGTCTTCTGACGATGCTCCTGCTGGCGCCCGTGCTCGGTCTCATGCCGCACGCTGTTCTGGCGAGCATAGTCGTTGTCTACTCCATTGGACTCATCCAGCTGGCCGACTTCCGCAACATCCTGCAGGTTCGCCGCATGGAGTTCATCTGGGCGGCCTCTGCATTCTTCGGTGTCATGTTGATCGGCACCCTGAAGGGCATTCTGGTGGCGATCATCATCTCGCTGTTTGCACTCGCTCATCAGGCTGTAAATCCGCGCATTTACGTGCTGCGTCGCAAACCCGGGACAAACGTGTTCCGCCCCCACTCGCCCGAACATCCACAAGACGAGTCGTTCCCCGGGCTGCTACTGCTGCGCTTGGAAGGGCGACTATTCTTCCTTAATGCAGAGCGAGTCGCGGAGCAGATCCGTCTACTGATCGCGGAGGCCCATCCAAAGATAGTCCTGCTCGATCTCAGCGGTGTCTTCGATTTCGAGTACACGGCGTTGAAGATGCTCATCGCGGCTGAGAAGCGAGGACGCGACGCGGGCATGACCCTCTGGCTGGCTGGACTAACTCCGGAAGTCTATGCGGCGATCCAGCGCTCACCGCTGGGCGAGACTCTCGGTCGTGAGCGCCTGATGTTCACCGTGGAGATCGCGGTCGAGAGGTATCGAGCGCTGCAAGATGAAACGCCGCCTAATACAGCGGGAGAACTACATGGATAATTCGTCGTCCAAAGATGCCGGTACGATTCAGGTCCTGCTGGAGCGCCTCAACACCCAACGCCTGCCGCGCGCACTGGATCTCAAAAGTAAAGTCGATCGGGGCGAACGACTGGATGCCGATGACATACAATTCCTGCAGATGGTGTTCGACGACGCGAGCAGCGCCCAGCGCTTGGCCACCAAGCATGGCGAATTTCAAGAACTGGTCGGTCGCTTGATCAGCCTCTACAGCGAGATTACGAGCAAAGGGCTCGAGAATGAAAAAGGAGGCGTGAAGCCATGGCAATGAAGGGTAAGAAGCAACAGCTCGAGGAAGGGAACGGTCGCGAGACCGGCGAACTGAAGCGCAAGGACTACGAAAAGCAACTAGAGCGCCTGCACGTCGAGCTGGTCAAAGCGCAACAGTGGATCATTCACAAGGGACTCAAGATCTGTGTCGTGTTCGAAGGGCGTGATGGTGCCGGCAAGGGCGGGACCATCAAAGCGATCACCGAGCGCGTGAGTCCGCGGATCTTCCGCGTCGTCGCGCTGCAGGCGCCGAGCGCGCGCGAAAAGAGCCAGATGTACGTACAACGATACCTTCCGTACCTCCCCGCTGCGGGGGAAGTCGTCATCTTCGACCGCAGCTGGTACAACCGCGCGGGAGTCGAGCGCGTGATGGGGTTTTGCACCGAAGCGGACGTGAAGCATTTCCTGCGGGTGGTCCCGGCGGTTGAGAAGGCGATCGTCGATTCCGGAGTCATTCTGATCAAGTACTGGCTGGAAGTTAGCCCCGAAGAGCAGACGAACCGGCTTGAAGCGCGTATTGGTGATGGGCGCAAGATTTGGAAGCTTTCGCCGATGGATCTCAAGTCCTACGGTCGCTGGTACGACTATTCCCGGGCACGTGATGAGATGTTCGCCGCGACCGATTCCACCTTCGCGCCCTGGTACGTGGCGCGGAGCGACGACAAGCGCCGCGCACGGCTCAACATCATCACACATCTCCTCAAGCACATCCCTTATAAGGAATTGCCTCGCGAGAAGATTAAGCTCCCGAAACGGCAGAAGAGCCGCGGCTACCGGGAGCCGAATCATGCGCTCAAATTCATCAAGGAAGCCTACTAACCCAGGAGTGCTCGAAGACTGTGGCGAGATGTGCTGGCAGGTATTGCGACACGGGCTTACCTAGGTGAGCCGCGGACGCCGCCCGGTGCACAAGCAGACAAACTAGGGTCGGCCTTATGATCGAAGAAAGCCGTTCCTCGCTCATACACCGATATCTTGACCCCGCCTCTAGCCTTGGCGAAGTATTGTATGGCCTGATCATGACGCTCACCTTCACACTGGGCGCCGGAATCATCGTCGAAAACCAGGGTCGCGAAGGGGCACATGAACTTCTCATCGCGGTGATCGGCTGCAATATCGCTTAGGGCATCATCGACGGAGCGCTGTATCTGGCGGCCAGCTATTCGATCGAGGCCGACTGCGACGCCTTGCGCAAGCCGTACGCGAAACAGCTGACCAGCGCCTCGCTGTGACCCTCATTGCAGGCGAACTGGATGCCTTGCTGGAGCATGTCACTGACGTTCCGGAACGCGAAGCGCTGTACGTGCGTATCGCGACAAACTTGCGCTCCAGCCCGCTCAGACCCAACACGATCCGGAAGGCAGACGTTCTAGGAGTCGTCACGAGCTTCTGGCTGGTCGTGCTCAGCAGCATCCGTGCAGCGATTCCCTTTGTGTTTCATCGACGATGCGCGCTTCGCCTTGCGCGTATCGAACGCGATCCTGCTCGTCGCTCTCTTCATCACCGGCTACAGCTGGGCACGCCAGACGCTCGGCAAACCCTGGCTCGTCGGGCTCAGTTTTTTGATCGGCGGAATGGCTCTGGTGACGGTGTCTATCGCCTTGGGCGCCTGAACCGGTCGGTGGGGATTGCCGGATGCAGAAACGCGCTCCGGTCCTGCACCGAGAGTTATCGCGCGGCGTTCCTCCAGTTCGTGGTGCTGGTGCGCAGTCAGAAGCTGTAGGCGAGGAAGACCATGCCGTAGACAAAATCCGATGTTCTGCCGTACGCCTGCTCAATTCCCTTGTTTGGCTGCGCCCACGCGGCCACGAAGCTAAGAATGACGTGCTTATTGACCGACCAGTCCGCGTACCAGTCAAGCTCGTGCGCCGCCTGGCTAGAGGTGACCGTAGGTCCTAAACTATCCGGTCTGTCAAATTTGAAATCGTAGAAGATGAGTCCCGTTCCGAGTGACTCGGTGGGCGTCGTGTGCAGGCGGACCTGTTGGGAAATCAGATTCGAGTTCGAAAGGAAATATCCACCGGCGATTTCGCCCTGCCACCAGGTGCCCCAGTCATAAGCCCCGGTGGACAGTCCATCGAAGCCTTCATTCTTTGCGGTCGCGGGATTGTCGCCCTCGAAGAAGGCGTAGCGATATGACAACTTCGGCTGCCACGGCGCGTCAAATTTGTAGGCCACGAGAGCATTCCATGCGTAGGAGTCGAGCGCATTGCCATTGCTCTCCTTCGCGTACTCGAATTCGAACGAGAGCTGTTTGAAATTCGGAAATGGCGCGGTGTAAGCCCGCAGGTCGTAAACGTGGAGTCCCTCGCGTTGCGGCTCATTCTGATTCGCCTTCCAATAAAGGTAAGTGGCCCCGAGCGTCGTGTCCTCACCGAGCGCATATTCGTAGTTAATGCCGTCGAGTCTGTTTTCGTTGACCGACTCGGGCAACTCGTTCCTTTCAAGATGGAACACCTCGACGGTGTTATCGCCGGCCTTCAGACGCCCCACGATGGCGAATTTCCAGGCCTTGCGCGCGTTGGTCCAATATCCGCCACGTGAACCACCGTCTGCTGCGCCGTCCCACAGCAGCATGCCGTGACCAATTTTATATTGGGTACTGCCCACGACGACATCCAGGGCGTTCTCGCCGAGCGACAGGACGTTTCCCGAGCGCCAACCGATGTAAAGGTCCTCCACATCGAAGGAGCCCGCTTCCCCACCAACTGCCGGGGGCGGAGCATTATAGGTGCGCTCGCCCACACCACTTACCTTGGCATAGACCTGCGAAGAGTCCCCGAGGGTGTACACGCCACTGATCGCGGGCTTGATCGAGCCCTCGGACCAGTTGTCGCTGAGATTGCCGGAGGGGTTGTCAGGCTTCGGATTCGTATACAGCGAGTCGGCGAAGCCGAACGTTCCCCAGGTAGCATCGAAGTTGAATTTCCACTCGACTCCGGCGGGTAAGCCCGGCGGCTTGACGTCCGTTGCCTCCAGCTCCTCGGCGAAGGCGGGCGCTGCGGAAAGCGCCAGCAACATCGCAGCTGCGAGTGTTGTGCGACTACCAGCGTAGAGCGGGCCCATAGTCGTACTCCTTGTGATCACGTTTGAGTTGGCACGGCCTCCTGCGTGACTACCGCAACCCGTAGACCCACGGGGCCAGCGCGAGAACGACGGCCCCGACAATGATTGTCAAGGGCAGCCCCACCTTCGCGAAATCGCCGAACGTGTAGTCGCCCGGTCCCTGAACCATCAGGTTGGTCTGGAAGCCAGCCGGATTAACAAAGGCACACGACGCGCCCACCATCAGGATCACGGCGAAGGGGGTGAAATTCACGCCCAAGTTGTTGGCCAGGGTCAACGCTACGGGGAACATGAAGGCCGCTGCGGCCGCGTTGGTGATGATGTTGGTCATCACGATGGTGCCGACGAACACAGCCGCCAGCGCCGCTGTGGGGCTGCCCCCACCGATGGCCGCTAGTCCGTTGGCGATCATCAGCGAAAGGCCGCTCCCCGATACGGCAGCCTCCAGGCCCACGGCCGCGCCCAGTACTACCAGAATCTGCCATTCCACGCTGCGCCATGCGCGGTTGCTGGTCAGGCAGCCCGTGAGCAGCATGGCGCCCGTGGCCAAGAGCGCGGCGTTAAGCATACTCGTCACGCCGTACGCCGCTGACGCAATCATAAGCACGGTAATGATCGTCGCAATCACCGCGCGGTCCACGCGCTGTACCCGATAGCCCTCCAGAGTCTTCGTAAGAACGAAGTCTGATTCGCGTCGGTTCTCGTAGAAGAATGAGTCGCTCACCTCCACCACGGCTGCATCGCCGGCTTCCAGTCGGAAATCCCCCAAGGCCTGCATCGGCGCTTGACCATTGCGCGATATGCCAACCAGCATCATTTCATAGGGACTTCCCGGCAAAGGCAGTTCAAAAATCCGGTGACCAACCGCCGGGGCGGTGGCCGCTACTACAAGTTCCACCAGACGGTGCTGATGCCGCGGGGTGGAAATCGCGCTCGAATAAACCGGGGACAGTCCAATCGTCATCCACAAGCCGGACAGGATGTCGGCGGGGGCGACGAAGGTCAGGATGTCACCATTCTGCAACCGCAGGTCGCCTGCCAATGCCTGCGCCACGCCGCTGCGGGTGACCGATTCCAGACGATAGCCGACCGGGTTGGCAAACCCGGCCTGCTGGAGGGTTTTTGTCTCCAGATTCGACTTCGGATCAACCTTCAGCTCGCTGCGATACATTCGCTTGGCAGTTGCGGTGCTGCCCTCACCTCTGCCCTCGGGCAACAGGCGCGAACCAATGAAGAGCATGAACGCCAACCCAGCCACCGTCGCCGGCAGGCCCACCCACATGGGAGTGAAGATACCCAACGGCTGCATGTCATGTATGCGGCCCGAGGCAATAGCATCGGTGACCAGTCCCGCGATGATCAGATTCACGGAGGTACCGATCACCGTCATGGTGCCACCGAGGATTGAGGCAAAACTCACGCCCATGAACAGCTTGGATTTGGGCAGGCCGGTCATGCGGGTGAGATCTCGCACCACCGGAATCATCATGGCCACCAGTGGCGTGTTGTTCAGGAATGCGCTCCCCAGGGCAACGGGCGCCATGATCTTCAGTTGCGCCTTGCGTAGTGTCTTGGGCAGACCGATGAGGCGCTGAGACAGGAGCGAAATCGCGCCGGTCGCATACATACCGGCTGCCACCGGGAAGAGTGCCGCCACGGTGAGCACGCCGCTATTGCTGAATCCCCTCAACAAGGCATCCGCAGGAGCCAATTTCAAGGTCATCGCGGCGGTCAGCGTGCCCATGAAAACCAGCCAGGCCGGAAACCTGTCCCACACGAGCAACGCAAACATCACGGTCAGAATACCCAACATGATCCAGGCTTGAGCGGTCATAAACGAAATCTCCAGCCCTCAACGCGAGGCTTGGGGTCCCACAGTTTGGCCCTTTCCGGGTCCCTGGGTTCGTTCACTCGCGGTGCACGATTCCGCGCTCACCGAGATGCCCTTAGACCTTCCGACCACCGCCCCGGGCATGGTGGCAAGATCCCCGGGCGTTTCGGGGCGACGAGCGGGAGTATTGAACAAATCCATAGCCGGCGCCCGTTTTGGGAGAGGACACTTCGCGGCTTGCATTCGGAGTGAGGGCAGGATAGCGAAGTGTCGGTGTGTGCAGAACGGTCACCGATCACGTCGCGATTCACATACCGATCACCTTTCGGTACGTCACCGCTATCGTTGCAGTCCATCGTTTTCACTACTGAGCTGCGCGTGGTGATGCGCGCAAGGGGTCTTGCCGATTGGACGATCAGCACGCGTCTGCGGCACATCTGGGCGATCATGAACTGGTACAAGCGCGACAATCCGCAGCTTCTGCGACCCGATGCGATCACGGCGCCCGATTGGAAGCCGGTCCTCCGCGACAAGGATCGAATCTATTCGCTTGAGGAACTCGCCTCGCTGGTCAACGCGGCGAGCGACCACACTGAAGACCTGCGCTACACGCGTGAGCACTGGTGGCGATTTATGGTACTCGCGGTCCGAACGGCTTCGCGCGAAGCAGCTCTCCGCGAACTCACTTGGCAGCAGGTTGACTTACGCCTGGGTCGAATCCGTCTGGACGGCCGCCGTCAGACCAAGAACCGCCGGCCGACCGTGCCGAGTGCCCCAACCCTTGCGCGCGAACTGGCGTCCTGGAGCCGCGAGGGAGCGCACGTGATCACCTACTATGGGCGGCCGCTTGCTACTCGCGGGTTTTACGATCTACTGGCGGAACAAGCCTCAGTCACAGATGGACCCAATGTCATTCGGTACGCCGTCCGCACCTGGTCGGCCGAAGGTGGCGTGGCGGATGCCGAAGCCGGTGTCTTCATGGGACACAAGACTGAAGGTAGCGCTACCGGCAAGCGCTACATTCACCGACGTCTCGAATACCTCGCAGCGTGAGGGAAGGGATCGAATCGCTCTATGCGGTGCTGGGCGCGAGCTCATCGATCAGCCGGAGCCAGATTTCCCGACTGAAGGCTTAGAACTTGCTACTTGCCAAGCTCTGACACGTGGATCTGCAACTTCTTGAATTTGGA
>CAWFDT010000018.1:0-15544 GCA_963814675.1 uncultured Pseudomonadota bacterium | reverse complement strand
TCCAAATTCAACACGTTGCAAAGGTGAGTGCGCTGGGTTGGCACGCACTTGGCACGCAGTAAGCCTGAAAACGCATCATCCGGCGGCGGTTGATCGGTCCATTCGAGTCCCTTGAAGGGTTGCTCGACGAACTCGCCCAAGGCCCTGAACAGGGCTTCGATGCCGTCAATAACGCCCCGCAGATACTCCGGCCGGCGATGGATGTAGCGTTTACCCGTCGCGCTGCCTTCGGCCTTGTGACCCATGAAGACGTCGGCCTCCGCGTCAGGGACACCAGCTTCCGCGAGGAAGGTGCGCACAGTATGGCGAATCACATTGGGTCCGCCGGTGACGCCCGCGATCTCCGCAAGACGATCGAAGAACTCGCGCGTTGAGAGCGCCTTGCCGTAGTAGGTGATCACATGCGTGCCGTCCCGGGTCCAGGAGTCCAGCTCCCGGCCGAGCGTCGGTGAAATCGGCACCGTGGGGCGTCGCTTCTTGGTCTGTCGTCGCCCGGCGGGATTTAGATAAATGCGCCCGACCTTCAGGTCCACCTGGTCCCAGGTCAGTTCACGCAGCGCGGCCTCGCGCGAGGCGGTGCCGACTGCGAGCACCAGAAAACGCCACCAGTGCTGACGGGTGTAACGCAAGTCAGGAGTCTGTGAGGCGGCGGCGTTGAACAGCGCGCCAAGTTCCCGAAGAGAGTACGTCTTGTCGTTGTCCTGCAGGACCGGCTGCCAGTCGGCAGCCGTGATGGGTTCCGGCACCTGCAGGTCCGGGTTGTCGCGCTTGAACCAGTTCATCGTGGCCCAGATGCGCCTGAGGCGCGTGCTGATAGTCCAGTCAGCGAGACCCCGCGCTCTCATGGCTTTTACGAACTCGAGCTGCTTGCGCCGGTCGAGCGCACGGACGGTCACGTCGCCCCAGATCTCGAGCGCATCGCGCTGCGCCGCCAGGTGCGTGTGGGCGCTCGGCAGGTGCTGGGCGTAGCTCACCCAGCAGCTCTGCATCACTCGGGCGAGTTGGGCGTCAGGCTGGGGGTCGACCCGATCGTGCCGGAGGGCGTACTCATAGAGCGCCTTGCGCGCCGTCTCGAGGTCGCTTGAGCCAGTTGAAAGACGCTCTGTCTGTCGAGAGTCACCGCTGTACCAGCAGATGTACCAGGTGCCTTCCGGTCCGCGCTGCTTGAGGAAGAATTTTCCCGCGCGTTCTCGTTGAACTTGCATGTCCCCTCCCGCAGAAACGTCTGCAGATTTTCTTCCGATACCCGGGGCGAACGTCCGAAGCGAGTCACCCTTAGCTTACCTGAGGCGATGAACCGCTTGACGGTCCTCGGGCTGACACGCAGATAACCCGCCACTTCTTCGGGCAGATAGAGCCGCGGCAGGCTGTCGAGCGGCGGCGCCGTGCCATAACGTGGCTTGCAGCTCATCGCGTGTGCTCTTGTGCGCGATCGCGCACGCGCTCGGCGGTAGCGCGTTTCCTGGACCGCTCACGGTTTACGTAAGTGATGAAATCCGCCGCGAGCCGCTCACGATTCGTGAGCACCCGGGGCATCTGGCTCAAGAAATAGCGAACATCGCCCGCAAGCTCGATCTCGCCGTGGGAGTCGAGCGCCCGAGCGATGCTTTCCCAGCCGGCGACTACAGTCTTGCGAGACTCGATCAGCTTTGCCCGGCCCGGATCCTGGAAGGTGCCGGTGCTTTTGATCTCGGGAAGAATCCCCCGCATGTGCGCCGCCACGACAGACGAACGACCGTTGCGCTCAGCCCAGAAGGCCCGGTCAAGTGTTGAGCGCTTACTCTGGCCACGCCAGGCGCGTGGGGTGGCGTTCGCCGCAATTCCCTGAGCGCGCATTGCCTGGGCGAAGTCCTCGCGCCATTCGCGGAGCATCGCTTTGTCGATGCGTAACCGTTTTCGGCCATCCTCAGGCTCGGCCTTGATGACGAGATGCACGTGCGGGTGCTGCTGGTGCGTATGCAGCGCCATGACGTAGTGGTGCTGTGCCCCAAACTTCTCCCGGGCGAAGTGGCGCGCCGCAGCCAGGACCGCCTTGGCGGGAGTGGGAGAGGGCATCGACAGCACCACGTTGTGGACGAGCTTGATCCGCCGAGCCCGACCCTCCGCGGTTCTGATAGGCCGATACTGGCCGGAAGAAAGTTCCAGATGCCACTCCTTCAGCAGCGCCTTCTGCTCGGACTTCTCGATCGAGCGACCCCGATCATCCTCAAACGGCGCTTCGCCATCGTGGCTGATATACGCAAGAGTCGCGGCGACGCCCTTAATGGTTCGGCCGCCGCCCGTGACCTTAACCATGACTTCAGGTGTGCGCCGTGCAGTGCGCCGGATGTGCTCCAGCTGTATGGCTGTGAATCGATCGCGGCGCCCGAGACCCGGACGACCGGCACTGTAAAGATCCAAGAGCGGTTCTCGCCTGGGAGAGAGAGAGGACGCAGGTCTATTCAACGCGGCTCTCCCAGGCGATCAGGGAGGCTTTAGCAAAGTCCTGCAGGTACTTCTCAACCGCGGCGACCGCCGCGCGAGTGTGCTGCAGATCATCGCGCGTGAACTGGGTTGAGGACTTGTTGTTCACGATCCGGCCCATCTCGGCCAGAACCGAGACGGCCCGCTTGAGGGTCCGGACTTCGTCTTCTGGCAGCGGCGGGTGGCGTGAGACGTGGGCGCGAACGAGGGCGGCGATGTAGGCCGAGCTCTTCATTCCGCGCTCCGCCGCCCGACGCGCGACCCATCCGCCGTCTCCGGGGCGCAGTCGGATCGTGATCCGGTCCGTCGCCCGTATCCGGGCATCGGGTCGGGTATTCGACGCTACCGGAGCAAAACTCAGGTACGTGCGGATGGCTTTCAGCGCCAGGGCGGACTCCGTCAAACCCCGTGCCACTGCGACACTGACGAACTGCGCCTTCTCCGCCGGGGATGGGCGGGCGGTAATCGAGGGCACGGATTCAGCGTCTGCTCGAGAGCTCACTAGAAGATTCCCCGGACCGAAGGCGCACAAAGCGATGCTGGTCGATTGTTCTCGCACGTCGCCTCGGCCGATAGCCCGCGAAGGGCCGAATCGACCTCGTTGCGCACGTTGCAGGTCATGCACCGCATGGCGACATCCATTCGATACCCATCGCGGGTGGCACAATCATGGCCCCGTCGTCTCTCGAAAATCAGCCGAGGTATTGCACCAGTTTTGGTAAAAACTCGAAGCTGTTTTGCCGCAACTGTCGTCGAAAGGCCCAAATACTTCGACACCGCCTGGGGTCCGGCTGCTTGGCATATGGGTGCTCAGGGCTGGAGTTGGACGCATCAATGCCGCGGTGCTGACCGGGAGTTGCTGCAAACGCGGACACCCCGCTATCCGGCCAACTACCGTGTTTTCGCCGCTCTTGTCATACGGCTGGTCCAAGACGGACAGCAGGTCGGTCATCTCAGCGGCGGATACGCAACCTGCTGGTCCATCGCAGCAAGGGCAATCGGGACAATGCCGCCCGATTTACCAGCGTGCCGCTTGAAGGAGCGTTCTCAGTCGCACGTAGCCCGTAATTCCGCGGGGCCGATCGTGCCGCTGCCTGGCGTCGCAAACCAACGGCCGCCGCTTAGTGCTCAAGTAACCTGCGGCGGCGTACCGCCAGCCGCGCAGGGCGGCTGATTGGGGACGGGGTGCCTAGTATCTACCGACGGTCGGACCGACGTGTGGATTGGCCCGCTTTTGACCCTGAGACCCCTTGATGAGTGTCCGGCATCTGGAACTCTGTCTGGCGCTTCCCGGGCCAGGAGCGGCCACTAATCGTAAGGGCGTAAAATTCGCAAAAGCGGCCGCTCGGCTGATTGTTAATAGTCGGGGTCCGCGTGCTATTGGGGCAGAACGCTCTCAGCGAGGCGCTGGTGGTGACAGAACAAGAACGTACCCTGACGAATAGAGGATGTTGCATGAGGACGCGTAGCTCATTCGCCTTCGTCGGAATGCTGAGTCTTTCATCCATTTGCGCAGCGGAAAGCGTATTTGACGGGACTTGGAGACCGGATCCCCAGATTTACAGTCCGACACGCAAGCCCGATGTCTTTGATCTCGCCAATGGCACGTACGATTGTCAGACCTGCAAGCCGCCGTACAAGATCAAGGCCGATGGGCACGATCAGGCGATCTCGGGTAATCCTTACTACGATACCGTCAGCATCACAGTGGTCGGTGATCGATCATTGAAGAAAATAGGCAAGAAGGGTGGCAACACGGTTGTCGAATCGGAGTTGGTCGTCAGCGACGATGGCCAGAAGCTCACCGAGCGGCAGACCATATACTTCATGGCCCTGCGACCGATTGAGTTCACGACTCACTCCTCCCGTATATCGGCCGGATCGGCCGGTGCTCACTAGATTTCGGGCACCTGGCGGATGACCGACGGCGACGTCTCAAACCATGCGGAGGATACGATTTTCAAGGTCACCGGTAACACACTCGCGATGTCCGATCGGATGGGTCGGTCGTTTTCGGCAAAGCTGGATGGCACGGAGGCCCCTTACAACGGGAGCGATGAGTTCACGAGCGTGTCGCTGAAGTTGCTAGACGATCACACCATCGAGGAATCCGACAGGAGAGGCGGTAAAGTAGTAAAGATCAGCCGTTGGTCGGTCGGCTCAGATGGCAGAACGATGCACGTCCGCTTCGATGACACGCAAGGGCATGTGCAAGAGCAAACCGGTCGCAAAGTTGAGTAAGTAGCCGACGAACGTCCGCTTCGCTCTGTTTTCAACGGCAGGTAACGGGAAAACTCTACTTCCGCAACGGGTCATGACCAGTCGTAGACCCTAAGTCCGCGGCTATCGCCCGCCGACCGGCGGCTCCCGGCCGAGCCTGTGTAAAAACGCGCAGGGCCTGTAAAATACGGCATCGAACGCCACGGGACGTGCGCGATGAAGCGATTCGTCGAAGGTGTGGACCGGACCCAGGTCAGTTTGCTGCCCGAGTGTGTCGATGATTACGTGGCGGAGGACAACCCGGTACGGGTGATCGAGGCCTTCGTCGAGCAGCTGGACCTGCGGGCGATGGGTTTCGAGGGTATCGATCCGGAGCCGACCGGGCGACCCGCGTACCACCCCTCGGTACTCCTGAAGATCTACATCTACGGGTATCTGAACCGGGTGCAGTCGAGCCGGCGGCTCGAGCACGAGACACAGCGCAACATCGAGCTGATGTGGCTGACCGGCCGGCTGATGCCGGACTTCAAGACGATCGCCAACTTCAGGAAGGACAACGGCAAGGCGATGCGGCGGGTGTGCCGGCAGTTCATCGTGCTGTGCCGGGAGCTGAACCTGTTCAGCCAGGCGCTGGTGGCGATCGACGGCAGCAAGTTCAAGGCGGTCAACAACCGCGATAAGAACTTCACGGCGGCGAAGATGAAGCGGCGGCTGGCGGCGATCAACGAGAGCATCGAGCGGTATCTGAGGGCGATGGACACGGCGGATCGGGCGGAGCCGGAGGTAGCGGCGCTGAAGAAAGGGCGGTTGCAGGACAAGATCGAAGCCTTGAAGCAGCAGATGCAGCAGCTCAAGGCGATCGAGGCGCAGATGAACGCCTCGCCCGACAAGCAGGTGTCACTGACCGATCCGGATGCTCGCTCGATGAAGAACCGCGAGGGCGGGATCGTGGGCTACAACGTGCAGGCGGCAGTGGATGCCGAGCATCACCTGATCGTCGAGCATGAGGTTATCAACGAGGGTCTCGACCGCGATCAGCTCGCACCGATGGCCGAGAAGGCGAAGGCAGCGCTCGGCGCTGACGAACTCACCGTGGTTGCTGACCGCGGCTACTTCAAGAGCGAGCAAATCCTGGAGTGCACACGTGCCGGGATCACCCCGCTTGTGCCGAAGACGATGACGTCCAACAGCCTTGCAGATGGCCGGTTCGACAAGCAGGACTTTATCTACATCGCCGAGGACGACGAATATCGCTGCCCGGCCGGGGAACGCGCCATCTATCGATACACGTCGATGGAAGACGGGTTGCTGACCGATACGTACTGGTCGTCCGCGTGCCCGCGCTGCGCCATGCGAGCCCTGTGCACGACCGCCGACTACCGACGAATCAAGCGCTGGAAGCACGCGGCGGTTCTCGAAGCCATGCAAGAGCGGCTCGATCGGCGGCCCGACAGCATGCGCGTGCGGCGGCGGACGGTGGAGCATCCGTTCGGCACACTCAAGATGTGGATGGGCGCCACGCACTTCCTCACTCGAACGCTCGCTCGGGTGCGCACCGAGATGAGCCTGCACGTGCTTGCCTACAACCTCAAACGCGTGATGCAGATCCTCGGCATCGGCCAGATGTTGCGCGCCCTAAAGGCCTGCTGAGGGTGCAAGACCCTTTTTTGCCCTGGAATCGGCACACCCGACCCCTCCCAGCACCCGTGAGACAGCCGACGACCTCGCACAACAGGTCAATGCGCGAAACTCGCGTTGTCGCCACCCTTCCGCTCGAATCTCCACATCCGGTTGCCTGAACCCCCCGCCGGATCAGCTGTTTTTACACGGCCTCGGCCACGAGGAGACATTTGCTACACAGCTCCAGATTTCCCGGAAGCGGTCGCCCGTGGACCGGGACGCGGGTGAGGCCGGCTAGGACCGGAAGCCCGCGCGCGTCCCTATTGAACTGTTTGCGTCGCCCACGTCCATGCGGTTATCCGCCACCCGGCTGCAGTCTTATGCAATACGAGCGTGCTCGTCGCAATCTCCCTTACACGCTTACCCTTTTGTGTGAAAGCGAACGTGGTCGGAAGCACTACATATGCGCGGTCTCCAGAAATAATGAGCTGTTGAGGGTTCCCCATCGTGCCGACAGCGTCGGTTGTCCCTTCCTTTTGTATGTAAGCGTCGTTGTCCTTCTGCCATCTTGTGCAGGCGCCTGGACCGTGCCACTCGAACGGCGGAGTATTGTCGATAACGGCCGCATCGTCGGCGCAAGTAGCTACAGTCCCTGCTTCGCCGGAAATCCACTGTTTCAAGACCGCCATGATGTCGCCCTTGTCTGAGGCTAGGGCCGGCCCGGCAGTCAGCACGCTCACAGCGAGAGCGATCACTACTTTGTTCATTGGTTGTCCCTTCTTCGAAAATTCCGATTACTACACCCGAGAGCGGTCACTCCGGCAGGTTCATCTTTCGTAGGAAGGCCTTGTAGCGAGGATCCGCTGCAATATTCTTGAGCAGCGGGTCGCCCTTGATGGTCCAAAGGTTGATGTCCTTCTGGGCATAGGCGCGATCAAGCCAAGTGAACGCCTGGTCCTTCTGACCGCGAAACGCGTGTGCCTCGGCGATCCACGTCGCCATATCTGCCGCGTGCTGAGCTTCAAGCTGAGTTAGCTCGGCATCGGCGTCCTTGGTGCGGTGAAGCGCTTGGTAGACCAGTACTAATCCCGCTGCTCGCCCGCCCACCGGTGTTTCCTTCTGAATTTCCGAGAGCGCGTCTTGTGGCCTTCCCTCCATCAGCAGAATCACAGCCAAATCATGATGGACGGTTCCATATGTTGGGCTTATATCCAAGACGCGGCGCATAGCGCGCTCTGCTTCCGCAAATCGACCCAAATACGCGTACACCCAGCCAACGTTCTGGTAAAGGGTTGCAAGCAACGGGTCCGTCGAAAGCCCGGCGTCGCAAAGCGACAGCGACTCGGTCCATTGGCCTATAGCTTGGCGCTGCTCGGCTGCGGTGACCAGAACAAACGGGTCATTGGGACTCAGAGCCATCGCAGTATCTACTTCCTGCAATGCGGCCTGCCAGTCCCAGTCGTACCAGATATGCACGCAACCGAGCGCGGCGTGTCCGCTCGCCGAATTCGGGTTCAACTTGAGCGCTTCGTTCGCTGCGACTCGCGCCTGCTCGTAGCCGACGCGAGGAGGCACGAAGCCCCATGAGGGCTGGTCGCAGAGAGTCCTTGCCAGCTGCTCGGCGGCAGGAAGGAACGAAGGGTCAAGTTGCAGGGTGCGCTTGAAATCGGTTACGGCTTCTTCAAACCCTTGCTGGTCGAATCTATTGAGGGCGTGTAGACCGCGCAGGTAAGTGTCATAGGCCTCGCCGCTTCCAGGCAGCGTGCGTCCCTTTGAAAAGCCGGCGCTGGCGACCTCCAATTGCAATGCGCGCACTAGGCTCGCCGCAATTTCATTCTGAACTTTAAGCGTGTCGCGCGCCTCGCGGTCGTATGTCTCAGACCAGAGGTGCGTGCCGTTGCGCGTGTCGATCAGCTGCGCGGTGACGCGAACACGGTCTCCGGAACGCCGTACGCTGCCCTCTACGACATAGGCAGCACCGAGCGCGGCCCCAACCTTCCGTAGATCATCTGTTTTCCCCTTGAACTGAAATGACGATGTTCGCCCGATCACTTTGAGCTCCGGGACTTTGACGAGGAGATTCAAGATCTCTTCGGCCATGCCGTCGGCAAAATACTCCTGATCATGCTTCTCGCTCATGTCTACGAATGGCAGCACGGCAATGGACTTCTCCGGAATCGTGCCCTGCGCTGGCGCGGCAGATGGACCTATCGAAGCTGTGGCCTGCGTGCTGGCGACTACGTGTTTCGACAGCCAGAGCCTGTCGACAGCCAGATAGCCCACCGCCACGACGACGATCGCTGCGAACCCCCACAGGATGTGTCCCCACCGCCAGAATGGGCCGACCGTTCCCGCCGGCTCCTGGGACCTAAGCGAATCGCTGCGTGCCGTAACGTGCACCGGACGCGGCTGTTCCGACGCTTGCGCGTGATCAACCGACAGCAGGCGCAAGACACGCTCGCTGAAGGCGGATGGCGTTTCCCCGCCGAGTAACGGCGTCCACTGCACCTCGCGGAACCTGTCCGGAACGCTCGCGTAGCGCTCTGTCGTGTCGTCGATGACGACCGGCACGAGGAAAGCCTTCTCCTCGGCCATGTCGTGTGTCCGATCGGCCGCAAGCTTCCACTCACGGCGGAAGTAGCCTTCGAGCCGCGCCTGCGAATTAGAGGAGATGATCGGTACGAACAGCGCGCAGTCGTGGATCTGCTTACGGATCTGCCGGTCCCACGCGTCGCCGCCCCGAAGCTCACTCTTGTCAAACCAGACTTCGATGCCGGCGGCTCGCAGTGCCTCGCAAATCTTCTGGGCAGCCTCCGCATCCTGTGAGGCATAGCTCAGAAATACCGCGTGCGAGGGCTCAGTCACCGGCAGGATCACCCCTGGGGAGGTCTTCTCATCGCCTCCATGGGCCGCAGCTTAGCCCAAGTGGCTCAGTTTCGCCGAGCCGGGTTGGCGGCTGACGGACAATCGGTCCGGATCGACCGGCGGTGCAGTCAATGTCCGCTCCGTTACTCTTGAACGGCAGCTATTAGGAGAGTCGTCGGACCGCTCAGGGTCAACAAGCGACCTTTGCCGACGCCTCTCGGGTCTTTGCGCTGAATGTCTAGAACCGGGGGGGCAATCAGGCGCTTCCCGGCCAGGACCGGCCGCTGATCCGTATCAAATGGTCGCCGCGGAGCAGACGTCCGTGGGGCCCTCACTCGGCGACGCGGCGATAGACGAACCAAGACCTGACACTGACATACATCGGAACGACGAGTACGACGCCGCCGGCTGTCCCAGCCTCACCTATCACAATGTCGCCACGTGCGTTTCGCTGCAGCCGCACGAGGTCATTCGAGACCACGCCGATGAACTTGAACGATTCTCCGTGCCACTCCATCGCACCGTTGGCACACCGATACTCCGTTCCTTCGTGCCAGGTCCGGTCCAGGAGCACCTGGTTGTCGGACGCGAGAAAGCGGAACCGGACCGCTCCGGAATTCTCGGCGGAAAAATCCAACCGATCGACGCTCGCCATGGAATCTTTGGACGAAACGAACCAGGCCGCGAGGAGACGGGAGCTCTCGACGTCACGGTTCTGGAATGTGCCGGACAGCGCCGGGCATCCCTCCGCATTGACGGTCAGTGCCGGCAGGTAGTCGGGATAATCGTGCTTTTGCACGTCGACGCACGACGCCAGCATTGCTGCGGTGCAGAGAATGAGTAGCCGGGTCATGATCGTTATGGGGAAGCACCGGCCGCGGGAGCCGTCGGCGGCCAGCGCACGTACGAGGATCCGTTCATCGCCACGCCCGCCACGAGATGAAACATCTCGCCCGACTCGCGAATCTGCATGACGAGCTCTCCGGCGCTATCGCGGGTGAAGCTGCGCTCGAGCGAGGTGTGGCCCCCCGTCAAGAAGAGGGCCGCAACGGCAGTGGCAGCGGGTCCGCCCAGCATGGAGGCTCCGTGGTGCGTCACGAGCGAACCGGCCATACAATCGAAATCCTTTTGCTTCGCAAGCTCGATCGACTCTCCGCGCGAGCCGGATGTCTCGACGGAAGTCAGAATCAAGGTATTTTCACCGTCCTGGCGAATCTCCCAGCTGGCACCGGGGGCGACACGGCCGGCGAGATTCTCTGGCAGCGACAGACTGCAGTTCCAGAGGCCCGGGGGATCGGATTTAGCGGGGGTCGAGCAGATCGCACCGGATTCGATATATTTGTCACCCGTAACCGCGTAGCGCCCTCCGAGGTCAGGGCAGTCGCCGATTCGTGCACCGTCTGCGCGCGGCCATTCCTGTGGGTATCGGACGTGGGTGGAGCTGTAAGCACATCCGCTGAGTGCCAGCAACAATCCAAGGGACCAGGATCGCGTGTTTGGTTCGAAAGTCACGGCTTGCTCCGCGCCGCAGGCTCTTCGACTGCAGCCAGAATCACGACTCGTATCGGACCGTCGCCGGTGTCGGCCGAGATCTCGTCAAGCAGACCGCTCACCAGACCGCGAAGCGCACCCCCGTCGGTGTCGACCTTCTTATAAAGCCGCGTGAAAATTAACGGTGTACCTGGAATCCACCCCTCTCTTTCGATGCCTTGCGCCGCCGACTGCACGAGCCGCGGCTTGGCGTCGACAGTCCCCCAGTGCAGAATCACCGCCTGCAGGGACGTCCGTTCAAGCCCGGCGGAATAGAAAGGGATGTCATTCGAGGAATCGTGCTTCAGAGAGACCCTCGGGCCCAGTACGATCAGATAGCGGAGTCCTAGATTGGCAGCCGCGCCCGAATTCAAGCTGCTGATGAGCGCGACGGACCCTTGCATGCTGCCCGGCTGAGCCCCATGAAACGATTCCGCCCACAGGGCGTCGGGCTCGACAAATTCGACATCCTTTCGCGCTGCCAGGATGGCGCGCCGCACGTCACTGACAAGTTGCAGGCGTACATCGGGTCCGACATCCGCATTCCAATCCTTGGCGGCATCGGTAACCGTCACCATGGGTTCAACCTTTTCAGTCTTCAGCGTAATCGGAATGCAGCCGCTAACCGAGCTGAGTATGGCTGCGGTCATAAGCCACCCCGTTATGCGAGGCCAGCAGGTCGTGGTTCTTCTCCGGATCGGTTCCGGGTTCGAACGCGACGGCTCCAGTGCCGGGACCGGTCGCTTCGCATCAGCCTCTTGGAGCACGTTCATAGCCATCACCTCCCATGCAGCGAGGCTACAGAGGCTGCTGTGACTCCCGGGTAACGCGTGGTATACAGATCGTGTACAGCAGGCGGCCCGACTCAGACGCGCGACCCCGGTTGCCTCCAGAGCGGTTCGTCCGCCTCGCCGGGTGGGGTTCGGGGCTGCTGGAGCCCGCTTACCGGGAATCGCGCCGGCCGGCACTGAAGCGCTCCCGGGACGTCGCCATAGCGTGCGCGAGCAGCACGTGTGCGCAATCTGCCGGGAAACTCAGCCTGCCGCAGAGCGGACCCCCGCGAGCGGCAGCAAAGGGTCAGTTTTCCCCAGTCGGACCAGCCCCAGCCGATTCACCGGTCCCAGGACCGCATCGGGCAGCAGGCGGCCAAGAACGGAAGTTATTCAGTTCGATCTCCCCGCCGCAAAGCGGTCATTCCTTCGTCCGCGCCGAATGAAATAAGCCGGCGGGCTCCCCGCAGCTGCAAGTATTAAGTCAACATCTTACGGCGCTCCCAGAACGCCGTGGTACCCGGACCGGTGTCCGGAGGCTCTTAATTCACTGCGTGCCAATACGTTTCGAGCGTGTATTCTTTCGACCGAACCTGACGGGGGAGGATCCATGGACCGACCGTTGCAAGCTGCTACACGAGCCGTCGCGGTTGTCTGCATCGGACTCTGCGCTACCAGTTGTGGCGGCGGCGGATCGTCACCCCCGACGCCGGTCGGGCAGGCCCCGGTGATCGCGAGCTTCGCCGTGAGTCCCTCCTGGATGACGACCGGGCAGACTGCCACTCTCAAGTGGTCCGTCACGGGCGCGACGAGTCTTACCATCGATCCAGTCGGCGCGGTGAGCGGCACGAGTACCCAGGCGACGGCCACCGCAGATACGAGCTACGTTCTGACCGCGACAAATCAGTACGGCTCAACGCAGGCGCAGACGAGACTCGCGGTATTCCCGCCGCCGAGCACGTGGTTTGCACCCATCGGCGCAACGACCGCGATTCCACAAGCACAGGGTGCAACCGACTACTTCGATCTGTTCAGCCCGACGGCGCCATGGTCGACGGCGGCGACCCATGTCACCGTGTTCAAGATGTACGCGGCAATGCTGGACCTTGACGATGCGACGTTGCGCAACATGTTCGCAGACCTCAAGCGCCGCCACATCGCATTCGCCATCGAGTGGGGACCTCTAGACGAGCCCAACCGTTGCGGCATCGGGGAAGGGTTCGACGGCACCCTGGGACTGCACTACGCCCAGAGGATCCAGACCCTCGGCGGGTCGCTGCAGTACATCGCGTTCGATGAGCCCTACGACGGTGCGGCGCTTTACGTCGGTACGAACGCCTGTCACTGGACGCCTTTGCAGACCGCCCAGAACGCCGCGAAGAACCTCGCACAGCTGCAGTCGGTGTTCCCGGACGTCGTTGCCGGCGACATCGAAGTGCTGCCGAATGGCGCCGCGCTCGACACTTGGCTCGAAGGCTACGAGCAGTGGGTTGACGCCTGGCAGGCGGTAACCGGCAAGCCACTGGCCTTCTTTCACTTTGACGTGGACTGGAGCAACGACTGGAAGCCGGCGGCCGCTGCGCTGACCCGCGCGTTAGCCGCGCGGAACATACCTGTCGGACACATCTATAACGGCGACGACGGGGCTTCGGACGCCGCATGGATCGCGCTGGGCGAACAGCACATGACCGACTTCGAGACCCACGCTGCCCTGATACCGGACGAGGCGATTTTTCAATCCTGGGAACCGTACCCCAAGCACCTCTTGCCCGAGACCGATCCGACATCGTTTACCTACCTCATCAACCGCTACTTCCGCGAGCGGACGACGCTCATGCTTTCGTCGACCGCCGCGGCCGGGCAGGGCACCCTGACGGCCACCTCGGGCCCACTCGCCGTTGCGGCCGTCGCGCTTACCGACGGGCCGCTGTCGGGCACGGGTCAGCCGAGCGCCTACACGCAGTCAGGAAGCGTGCCCGCCGGCGCGCAGTACATCGTCTTTGGTGCGCGAGTCGCGCTCGAGAACTGCAGTGCCGTGGCGCTGCCGGCCGAGTTCTACCTGACCGATTTCACGCTAGACGCCGGCGCCGCGGGGCAGGTCCACGCCGACTTCACGAATCAGCTCAGCGGTTGGGGCATCTGGGGAGATCCCTCGATCGGGCAGGTCGAGGGGACAAGCCTGCACGTACAGGTGACGCCAGGGGAGACGATGGGTCTCAACTCGGGGTCGTTGCCGTTGATGGCCGCGGGCGCAGCCTACACGCTTACCGTAAACGCGACGATTCCCGCGGGATCGCGGGGTGACGGCTGCACGATTGCGGTGTTCCAGGATGCCAGCTTTAAGGAACTCGGCCGTGCGGTCATTCAGATCGTCCCACGCCCCATCGCACTCGGATCGCCTCAAACAGACACGAACGGCGCGTTCGCATTTGCCCTCCCACCCCAGCCCGCACCTTTCGTGCTGTGGGCAGATTACGCGGGCTCTGACGCCCTGTGGCCGGCGGCTGCGGCGGTCGCAATCAACGCGCCGCCGGCGCTTGCGATCACAGGCTCACTCCCCGATGGGGTGGTGGGACTCGCTTACTCGGGGCAGCTCGGTGCAAGCGGTGGTCGTGCGCCCTATCTGTGGGCGGGTGGCACGATGCCGCCCGGACTCGTACTTCATCAGGACGGCTCGCTGACAGGCACTCCGACGATGACCGGCACCTACGCACTTTCGGTATCCGTCGCAGATGATTCGGCGCCGACCCAGCTTGCAGACACATCGCTGCAAATCGTCCTCAGAGGAAGTCAGTAAACCTGAGCTGGAACGGCCGCAGGCGTGATAATCGCTACTGGCGAGGACTCTCACCACGGGATTTTTATTGGCCGGCGCGCCTACGTTCTCACGCCCGTTACCGCAAATCCTAGCCGGCATGCGGCAGGACAAATTTTCTTCGGCATGGGCGGGCTGATACGTCGGCGTTCGGGCGGCGTCTCGTACTGGCCTCCCGAAAGCCGCCGTTCGCGACCGGCAGAAACGGGTCAAGAGCAGGCAAGACCGCGGCGACGGTCGCTGCCCGGCTCTCGATCCGTTCGCGCGCGACGAGACGGAGTTCCGTTTCAGGCACGGCGCTGATTCCATAGACGAGCCCAGCCTGAGGCGTCCGCGTGTCAGTCTAGAGCCTGGCTGCGCGTTCGCGGCTGGGAACTCGCGGCGTCAGGCGAACGCAAACGGATTGACGATCGTAACTCCGGCGATTGTCTGGCCGGCGTTTAGATCCTCACTGTAGATTTTTGAGGCCTGCACCTGCTCGGCTGACGCCACGATCAGGGCGTCCCAAAACATGATCTGTGCCATTGCGGAAATATCGATCGCCCGCGTGACGGTTTCGGGTGTCGTCGGCTCGAGTACCCACGCGCCGTAACTACTGATCACCTCACGGGCCGTTGATCGAGAAACTGGCGTCGCCAGCTTTTTGGTTACGTTGACATAGAATTCCTGGAGTACCTGCACCGACAGCCGTCCGGCGCCCGACTCCCATAACAGCCGCAATTTCTCGACCGCTCGGTCGCGCTTCGAACCGGCGTCTGCGTCGTGTGCATAAATCAGGACGTTGGAATCAACGAATACGACGTCGCTCATGAAGTTCCTCGCGGCTCAGCGGCGTGCCTCCAATAGGCAGCGGCGTAGCAAAGAGCGCCAACGCTCGTTTGCGCGCCGCGGAGTACCGCGCATCTTCGGCGACGAGTTCCCGCAACTCATCCGCGAGCAGTGCGCTCACGCTCCGCCCCCGGCGTGCCGCGACTGCGCGTGCCTTCTTGAGCAGCGCGGGCTCGATCGCGACAGTAATATTGTGCTTTATTGCCATCTGTCACGTAAAATACGTGAAGGCTAGTGCCGCGTCAAATTGCGTCTCCCGAGGCGAGGGGCAGCCTCAAACTCGTGGAGAGCACGGAAGCGCGTAAGCGACCCGTGCATCCTCGAGGCTTGGCACGCAGTTGGCACGCGCGGCGTGGCAAGTTATTGATTCCAATGGCCCGAACCGGCCGGCTTTGTTAGGCCATGTCTATGATTTATAAAGGTTCTTCAGGTC
>CAWFDT010000017.1:0-465862 GCA_963814675.1 uncultured Pseudomonadota bacterium | reverse complement strand
CCATCCATTTCCAAGGCCGTCCAGAGGTTTACAGGCGCTCCCGGCGGCTGCTAAACCTCGGTTGGTAGCAAATAGGTAGCAAATTCTTTTTGCTACCTTTGCTACCGACAGCGAACTTGGAACCGCTAGTGAAACTCGCTGGACCATATCGAGGCGGCGGGACAAAGAGCAATTTGCGTAAACGCCGAGCGCGTAGCGCTCCTTGCCGCGATCTCAGACTCCCTGCAGGAGTTCGCGTGCCGACAGCGATGCCGTGACGGACAGATAATCATCGTCGGTCAGTGCAGCCTTGCCGCGCTCGAGATAGATCTGCGTTGTGCGCTTGGTGGCGTGGGTCATCAAGGCCTGGATCGCACTTTCAGACACTCCCATTGACCGGCATAGACGCGCCCCCAATCCGCGGATTTCATGAAACGTCGGTCTTTGCGGGGCTGCCAGGTTCGCAAACCTGTGCTGGCCGGTGCGATCCGTCGCAGCATCGCGGGCCTGCTCGAACGCCTTACTAAGATACTGAGGATTGACGTAGGTCCAGTGCGGCTTGCCGGCTATCCACTCCCGTCGTTCTCTATGAGGCTTTCGGTGAATGAGGAAGGGTGATGCAGTCTCGTCGAGCTTGAGCGAGCGGCGCCGGATCTCTTCGAGCTCCATCGTCAAACGGATCTTGATGAAAGCCATGTCGGTATCGCCACTCACTTTGTCCCGAATGACAAAGAGATATCCGTCCCGGTAATCGGTGTGCCTCATGCTGCAGATCTCCTGGCGAGCCTGGAGCGTGATGAGCGATTGCTCCATCGCGAGCTGCAACCATGGCGGAGCCTGGGTATGTATCGCCTTAAAGTCGTCTAGTGTCAGCTGCCGACGTAATTTGCGATTCGTGGGAATCTTCTTGCTTGTGCTGCGCGGCTCGATCTTCTCCGGTTCGCAAACGTTTGCTAGTTTTCTGGATTCGGCAAACTTCCAGAGAAGGATCAGGGCGTAGCGCCATTTGTTGAACACGTCGGCGCGGACACAAAAGCTGCTGAGCCAGTCTTCGAGGAATAGCCGATCCGTCTGGTTGATTGCGCGCTCGCCCAGCTCCCGGCGGATGCGGCGCATCTTGATCAACATTTGCTTGCGGGTGCCGTCGTCCCACGGCTCAAAGCGCATGCGATCGCGCTCCCAGGCATCCACAAGGCCTGCGACCCGGGGGCGGCCGGCATCGAACAATTGCGCCTGGCGCTCTTTCTCAACCCACTCCGTGAGCAGTTTGGCGGCTTCGCGGGCCGTGGCTTCGTCTTGGAATCGCCGGAGCTTTCGCGTGATGGGGTTGCGCACGAAGTAACCGCCGCGGCCATCGACGGTCATGTATGGCGGGAGATCGTGCGTTTTTGGACGTCCCACCTCCATATGCTAGCGCGACTAGATCAGGTGCTCTAGTAACGGGTGCTTGGCCAGTTCGGCCTGGCGGGCGGCGATTTGGGCACGCAGTCCGGTCGATCGGTCGTATTCGTCAAGATCGACGTAGTAGCGGCCCCACTGGATGCTCCCGCCTGGAATCTCATAAATTCGCGCCCGTAACGTGCTCAGAGTCGGTGCGCTGTCCGTCGTGTAGATCAGACGGCGAAATTCACTGAGCTTGGCAAGACGCATGTTCAAGAGCTCCTAATAATCCGCCGTCGGTTGGCTGCCAATGGATTCGTGTGGACTGGTGCAGGAGTCGGCTGCGCCGACCCAGAGGCGAGTTCTCACCCATGGCAATTCATTGTCCCCGGCGTCAGGGGAAATTCATCCTGAGTATTTGCTGAGTTTCGCTAAATACTCGGCGACGTGTTCCGATCGAATGGGGAAGTGACTTTGTTCAGTCAGGCTCTCGGATTACTGCCGAAGAAGCGCGCGTGCTCGAGGAGGCGCGCAGGATTCTCCTGAGGCTCGCGGGCGGGCGATCTAAGCGGACCCTGGATTCGCCTCACCTCGTGCGCGAGTACCTCAGAACGCTTCTCAGCGCGCAGGAGCGGGAGCTCTTTGTCATGGTGGCGCTCGACAAGGATTCGCTGGACCTTGTCGAATTCGGGTGCTGGATCATTTCGTCGTCGGAGATGGGGGCCACTCGTTCTCGGAGGGGGGCTTCTGTAGCGTGTTCCGCGGGAGGGGCCGCCGCTGCCGGTGGTCCTCCCCCTTTGTCTTGGTCTGACGGAAGTCAGGGGCGCCGCCGGACCCTGTGTCACAGCAGCGGCCAAATTCGTGCGACGTGAGGGGCTGGGATCGAAGAAAACAGGATAGGCAGCAGGCCGCTGCCGTTACACAAAACACACTATGGTGCCTGGTCTGATCGATCGAGCGGTTCGGGAAACTGCCGGGCCGGCTCTTCTGCGGCCCCCGCCTCGCGCTCAGATCGGGAACTGATTTCGTTATTTCCTGCTTTTGAGGATTCGGCTCGGTAGTCAGTCCGCGCTGGGGTAGAGCGGTGGTCGCAGCGCCTGGAGCTCCCTCCGGCGCATGTCAGCCCGAGGGCCGGAACCGGCCATCATCCACAGCATGAACCGCTTTCCTGTCTGCTTCTCGAAACCAAGCGATCCGTATAAAAATTGGCTGCTGATCGAATATCGGCAAGTGCTTCGTTGTAACTTCGACGATATGAGGGGCCGATCCACACCAACGAGGATATCAGTCCGTCGCATACGATTCGCCCGTCAAACAACAGCAATCCGGTCTCGATCAGTGCTCCGGCGCCGCCGACCAGCTCTTTGATCGGTTCGGTAATGCCGAGCGTACCGTAGCCAACCTTTCCTGCTGGGTCCAGGAATACGGAGTAACGACGCGTATCACGCAGGTACACCCAAGAATTGACCTGGAGGCTGGCCGCAGCGGCAACGACGGCTTCATCCACGGATCGTGCTTGAGATCGAATCCGGGAGAGCGCGCCGTCTAGCAGCGAGCCGTCGGACATGAGCTTCTTTCGCCCCTCGACGAGCCGCTCGAGCAATTTGAAATCACCACCGGTAGGCCCGCTTATCTCCAGCAACAGCTGTCGATAGCCATTGATGAAAACCGCAGCCGATCGCTCGTCCAGAATCATGGTTGGCCAATATTCTATCGAACAATCAGTCGCTCCCGGCCAGGTTTCCCCGTTCAGACGAGCCCCAGCCGAGTGACCGGTCCCAGGACGCGCATCGGGCAGCAGGCGGCCAACTCCGGTCGCCCAGACCTCAGAAATGCCCGCCGTGAACCGGACATTCGTGGGCGGGAGATGAGCCACGGCCGTTCGCGAGCTGCTGGCCATTGGGGCTTCGTTCGCCCAATACGCGGTCTTTATTGAGCGTGGCGGCTGTTCGTGCGATACCGGTGTGCAGGACGACGAGGCCGGATCCTCGCGTTTTCTGGAGAGGTCGATATGCACCGAATGGCCGCCGCGCTGTTGATCGGGCTCGCGGTTGCAGCGCCGGTCCGCGCCGCGCCCGATCTCATTCTGATCAACGGCAAGGTTTTCACATCAGATGCCGGCCGTCCGGCTGCCGAGGCCTTCGCTGTCACAGAAGGGCGTTTCACGGCAGTCGGAAGTACAACGGCGGTACGTCGGCTCGCCGGGCCTTCGACGCGGATCATCGACGCGGGCGGGCGGCTCGTGATTCCCGGCTTAATCGACGCGCACGTGCATGTCGATCCGCCACCACCGGGGCGCCCGATCGTGTTTCCGCATCCGCCATTTCCTAAATCGGAAACGGAGGCGATCTTGGCGAGCGTCGCGGCAGCGGCAAAGTCGGGACCTGGCTGGCTCTCGGGTGACATTAGCGTCGCAGTATTCAACGATCCGCAAGCGGGACGCACCGCACTCGATGCCATAGCGCCTCACAATCCCGTCATGCTGACGGCCACCGTGGGCCACGAGGTATTACTCAATTCCCGAGCTCTCGAGGCGCTAGGCATCAATGACAAGATCGAAGACCCAATTGGCGGCCGTTGGGGACGGGATGTGGCGGGCCGGCTAACTGGCCAGGCGTATGAGAGCGCGGCTACGCTCGTGAGTCGTCGTGCAGCCACCATGGATCCCAACGCCGCGCTCGAGGCGGCAAACATGCGCCGCACGGCCGATGCGTACCTTCGCTGGGGGGTGACCTCAGTGGATCTGATGGCGCAAGAGGCGACTCTCGAAGGCGTGCGCGCCGCGCTGGAACGGGCCCGCGTTCCAATTCGCTGGGCCGTCTATGCTTGGGGACTCCCGCAAACCGCGATTAAGGACGCATGGCGCGAAGTGGATACCGCCGGTGGCGTATGGCCACCCCTGACACGATTGGGCGGATCGAAGTGGATACTCGATGGCAGTCCGTTGGATAGGGGTGCCTACCTACTCGAAGACTATACGGATCAGCCCGGCTGGCGTGGGCGGCCCGATTTTACGGAGATGCAGCTCAGCGAAATCCTGGGCGGAGCGCTTGCCAGCTCGCATCAGGTGGCATTGCATACAGTCGGTGACGGCACGGCAGAGATGGTGCTGCGCGTCATGGAGAAGCTCGCGCCAGCGTCACGATGGAGGAAGGTGCGCGTACGTATTGAGCATGGTGACGGCGTCTATGGTGATCGTATCGCACGCGCCGCAAATCTCGGCATCGTCATCGTTCAGAATCCCGTGCATCTCGGCAAGTTCGTGGCCGACGGCGGCCAGACCTATCAGGTGGCGCGCTGGGGTGCCCGAGCCGCGCAGTTCCAACAATTGAAGAGCCTGCTCACCGCCGGGGTTCGGCTCGGGTTCGGATCCGATTCATCGAACGCCGGTCCAGATGCGAACCCGTTCCTGAATATCATGATCGCCACTTCTGACCCGCTTCACCCGAGCGAAGCGATCACGCGGGAGGAGGCGCTCATCGCCTACACCGCGGGGAGTGCGTATGCGGAGCGCCAAGAAGACATCAAGGGAAAGATCAAGCCGGGTCTGGTGGCGGACTGGGCGGTGCTGTCTCAGGACATTCTGACGGTCCCTCTCGATTCACTGCCGGCAACTACGAGTTTGCTAACAGTCGTCGGAGGTGCAGTGGTCTACGCTGACGCGCCGTGGCGGAATCTACTCACTCGGTAGTTGCGCTGGAAGCCCGCTATTGCCCCCGGAATGGCTCAGCAATTCGCTGCGGTGATGCCAACGTGGTCATGCGCGCGGCGGTGCGAAGCAGAACAGCTAATTAGGTTGCTCCGAAGCGGACAGTGGTGAGGGACCGCAGTGGGTCAATTGCGGCCAGTTGCACATGGGTGAGCACCCCCGCCGGCGGGTGAAATGGAGACCGTGCGACCCGAACTGGATTCGGTTGGCCAACGAGAATTATTTGGCGATCAGCTTCGATTCATGGGATCGCGGCGCTGCTCGGTCTCATGGTCGCGCGCTCGGCGCTGATCTTCTAAAAGGGGCCGGCGCCCGAGGGGCGCTCGGAGTCCCGGCGGGCCGCTCGAGGCTGAGCGGCCCGCCGCGCCTCAGCGGCTAATCGTTGTCGTTGTCGCCGTTCTTGTTACCCTTGAAGTGGTGCTTAAAGACATACTCGGTGACTTTGTTGCCGAGGCGGTTGCCTTCCTTGGTCGAATGCCAGTAGTGCATGCCGCCGTAAACGCGCGCGTTGTCGACCTCTTGGACGACCTCGTCGAAGCTTTCGAAGTTGTGGGTCGTGTGCGTGACATTGCTGGTGACCGTATAAGGAATCTCATCGGTCCCGAAGAACTTCGTGAGCGCATTCATGACGGCCTGGGTAACGCAGCCGTGATTGGCCGGATACTCGGGGTGCCCCGGCGTCACGGCGAGCGGTACCCAATTGGGATCGGCGACGGTGTCGTGGTTCCCGTCGGTATCGGCGTTGTGAATTGCCGTATACGGCCGCCAGAACGCGAAATGATACTTGGCGTTCATGCAAGCAGTACCGGAATCCGACGCGGCGACCCAGAACATCGCATACATCCGGGCCGAGTCGGAGGTAGTGAGACTTTGACTTGTGATCAGGCCGCGCAACGAGCGGCTGTACTGCGAACCCGCCTCGTCGGTCCAGAAGAGCCCGATGTCGGTCTGCGCGGCGGTCCGGACCGTGCTGTTCTGTGCACCATAGTCCTTGGTGCGGTTGAAATTCCGGGCCCACTGATGGCTGGTCAAGGCCGGCGGCGGCGGGATCTCCGCCAGAAACTGATCCGCGCTCTTGAGTGCAAACGGCGTAAATGTCCGCATCCAGACGCCGACCGGGGCCGGCGGCGTGTTCGGCGGCGGGGCTGGAACGGTCGGCACCGGCTCCCAGATTCCGGGGCCACTCCCCCAGACATAGACGGCCGGCGCCTCGAGACCATCCCCGGTCCGCATCGCGATCCACTGCATGGCGACCGCCTTGCCGACATTGACGCCGTCGGTCTGACTCTGGCCGGGGGGGATTTTGGCGAGCGAGCTTGCGAGCGCCGTGTCGAACGTCGCCGTCTGCGCCGGAAAGTAATGGACCAGCACATCGTGCGCCGCCTGCGCGGCGGCGGCGTCTTCGGAGGCTCCCCTCGGCGCCGTGACGTTGACCGCGAACGGTTTGTTACGGCCATCGATCGAGCTGACGGCGTCATACATGGCGACGCTCGTGTAAGCCCAATACGGAAGCGCGACGACGTTCTTGCGTCCGGCGGCCGGAATCGCGGCTTCCATCACCGCACCCCAGTCGGCGACCGCGTTCTGTGCAAACGAGTGGGACGCCGGTGTGAAACTCAGCATCACCCCGACAATCGCAAGTATCCCTTTGAATCTGTTACCAGCCAATCGCAATTTCGTATTCGTCTTCATCTTGATTCTCCGTTAGTTGGTCGAATGCTTACTTGCCACTTCGCGCCCTCGTGCACATAGGCGGCACGGAGGCGCCCAGACGTATGCGAAGCTCCGCCGACAGGTCGATGCACCTGGACGCGCGTCGGTACCGACAGCGTGAATTCCACGGTCCTTTGGTCGAACTCCGAGGCCTCGGTACCCGAATTCCGGACCAACGGCTCTCATCAAGTCAGATCGGGCGTGGACCGGGTTCTCACCCTGGGGTGCGACGGAACGTATTCATGATTTTCTCCGACCTGTAGGTTTGTGTTGCGGTGCACATGAATCTCCCCATTGCTTCGTGGCGGCTTGAACGCCGTGTGCGATCGTTCCCGAGCGAGCGACTTTTGGGTTGCTTGCGCGTTTAAGATGCAATCGTTAGATAGGACGCAGTAGCGGGAGATTCGGGTAATGCGCCGTGACGGTCTCGGCGAGGCCGCCAAGTATTGAGCCCCGGATCCCATTTTCAGGTACCCGAATTCCAGGGAAATGCGTCCCTGGTATTGAGACATTCACAATCCGGATTCTGGGCTGCCCGGTCGCGATGGCTGAGACCAAGAAGACAGTGGTGGCACGGCTGTTCGCCGAACACAGGGGCGCCCTGCAGGCGTTCCTATATCGGCGCGTCCGCCAGCGACCGGTTGCCGCGGAACTCGCTCAAGAGGTCTACGTGCGCATGTTGCGCGTACCGGACATAGGGGCAATCCGTGATCCCGGGGCCTACCTCTACACGGTGGCCAGTAACCTCGCCAGGGATCACGCTCGTCGCGAGCGCCAGGACGGAACGGTGCTCGACGTCGATGATCCGCTGGTGCAGGAAGAGCTCGCCGAGCTGCCGGGTTTCGCTGGACAACTGGACGCGGAGCAGCTCATCAAGAGGTTAAGCGAGGTACTGCATCAGCTCCCCCCAAAATGCCACGCAGCTCTCGTGATGCAGTATTGGCAGGAACTCAGTTACGAGGAAATCGCACTGCGGCTCGGGGTCTCGACGCACATGGTCAAGAAATACCTGAGTCAGGCCATGGCGCAATGTCGGCGTCGCATGGCGCGGCAGGGGTGAGCTTATGAGTGCACGAGAAGACCAGGTGCGCAGCCTCATTGCCCAGGACGCGGCAGACTGGTTCGTGGCGAGCCGCGCGGGCCTCACGGACTATGAGCGCAACCGCTTTGCCACCTGGCTCAAGGCTTCCCCGGTGCATGTGGAGGAGTACCTTGCGCTCGAGATTATTGGGCGCAATCTGCGCCAGGCCTGCGAAGCCTCTCGGAACTCTATCGACGAGCTTCTGGCCCGGGCCCAGCGTGAGGAAGATACGCCCGTCCGACCGTTCTGGCCGCGCCCTGTGGAGGGCCTGCGGGCACCTTCGCCGCGCTGGCAAGCCGCCGCAGTTGCAATGGCGACGCTCGGTGTGGTGAGTCTTGGCTTCCTCGTGTTGTGGAACCTCAGACCCATCGCGCACGTCTCGACCCCTGGCGCCGTTACGGCGCTGCACTTTGAGACACGCCACGGCGAGCAGCAGACTCATCACCTGGAGGACGGTTCGGTGCTGCGCCTGAATACCGATTCCGCGGTAACGATCCGCTACAGCAAGACGGAGCGGCTGGTCATGCTTACTGCGGGCGAGGCTGAATTCGAAGTCGCCCCCATAACCGATCGCCCCTTCCGGGTGTCCGCCGGCCTGGCTGAGGTCGTGGACCTGGGAACCAGGTTCGATGTGCGCCTGGAGGACAGTTCGACCCTCGTTACGGTGATTGAGGGGCGGGTCGCCGTCGGGCAGTCGCCCGCAGCGCGGACCGGCGGCACGAACTCAAACCCTGAACATCCGCCGGTACTTGTCCAGCTGAAGGCCGAGGAGCAGTTACGTGTGACTCCGGATAATTGGCCGGCCACGCCGGTCCCCGCCGACGCGCAGCACGCAACCGCGTGGCTGCGCCGACAAATCATGTTTGACAATGAACCGTTGGAGCGTGTGGCGAGTGAGTTCAATCGGTATACGTCGAAGCAGATCGAAATCACGAGTCCCGAGCTGCGGAGTATGAAAATCAGTGGGGTCTTCGCCACCGACAATAGCGCGGCGTTTATTGCCTTTCTGCGCAGCCTCGAGGGCGTGCGGGTCGACGTGACCGCCACACGAATTATCGTGTCTCAGAAATAGACTTGCTGCAGCGTAGAGTTCGCGATGATATGCTTTTCGCACTAAACTCCGAGGGCGCAGTACCAAGACGCCTGAACGGTAAGTGCGCGGATGGGGGTTCACTCGCGTCACCCTTCGGCGGAGATCGCGACCGCGGTGTCCGCAGTATTTCGCGCACTATCAATCTGTGCGTCCGTCGCGCTCTGTGATTCCCCTGCCGCGCTGGCCCAGACGGTTGCTCCTGCAGCGCTGACAGCAGACATTCCCGCGCAGCCGCTTGCGCCGGCGTTGGCAGCGTTTGCGAACCAGACCGGCCTGCAGCTCGTTTATGTCTCCGGAGTTGTGCGTAACAAGAAATCCCACGCGCTCTCTGCGGGACTCGACGCGGACGCGGCGCTCGCTCAGTTGCTTCAAGGCACGGGCCTCAAGTTCCAGCACCTCGACGCAAGCAGCGTCCGCATCTTTGCCGGCGTGGTTGCGCCGCGGCAGACAACACCGCGAGTCCTCACGGGACTGGTGCGCGATGAGGTGATTATCACCGCCAGTCGGGCAACGGAGAATCCGCAGGACGTGCCGATGACGGTTCAGTACATTTCCGGCGATCAGCTCAACCAGCTGAACGTGAGCACCACAAATGATCTCCTAAAATACACGACGAACGTCACCTTCAGTGGCAACGGCCCGGGCACCGGCAACGTCTTCATACGCGGTCTGGGTGGCAGCGGCACGGGCAACCAGACGCAGTCGACCGCCGCGCCGTTTCCGAACGTCGCGCTGTACCTGGACGATCAGTCGATGCAGTTCCCCGCGCGTAACAACGATGTGTATCTGGTGGACATGGAACGCGTTGAGGTCCTCGAAGGCCCGCAGGGCACGCTCTTCGGGGGCGGCGCCCTGGCCGGTGTCATCCGTTACATCACCAACAAGCCGCGGCTGGAGGCGGCTTCGGGCGAGGTCAATGCGGGCTACGGCATCACCGCCGGCGGCGACCCGAATACCAGTCTGAATGCGGTGCTCAACGTGCCGCTGATCGACAACGTGTTCGGGCTGCGCGGCGTGATCTTCAGCGACACGCGCGGCGGCTATATCGACAACGTGCCCGGCACCATTGGTTACCACCCCGGCACGCCACCCTACGACTTGGGCGGAAATCCGGTCGCCAACAACGGTCCGCTGCAGGGTAATAACCTCAACAAGGTGATCTACACCGGCGCGCGCCTGTCAGCGCTGTGGCGGATCAATGACAACTGGGATGCGCTGCTGCAGCAGAACTACCAGAACATGGAGGCTGACGGTTACTTCTACGCCTATCCGACGAGCACGGACGGGCAGGCCCTGGGACGCTACCAGATCACCGCCTTCGCGCCCGCTTACAGCAAGGACAACTATGAAAGCACGGCCTGGACGCTGAACGGCAAGCTCGGGGATCTGCTGAGCATGGTGTACACCGGCAGCTACATGGTCCGCCACATCGACGGCCAGCAGGACTATTCCAACTACTTGCGCCATGCCGTCGGCTTTTACTACGCCTGTATCGGTACGGGAGCCGGTTACTTTAACCCGGGGAACTTCCCCAACCAGTTGGCCGGGCACAAGCTGCAGTGCTCCCCCTCGGTGGCCAACTGGCGCGATCAGGTGCGCAACACGCACCAGAGCCATGAGTTGCGCTTCACCACCAATGCGGACGACCGCGTCGGCGGGCCTGGCAGGCTTCTACTGGGAGAAGTTCGTCATTGATGACAACATGAACTTCAACTACCTGGGCATCCCGCAGTGCGATCAGGCCAATCTCAACAAGGGCCTCAACTCCCCCGACGGGAGCGCGGATTGTGTGTCGGCGGTCGGTCCGCTTCCCGGTGCCTTCGCCACGACCCCGGGCCTGCGACTTGATGCGAACACGGCCTTCGGTGAGGACGTGCAGCGCGGCTACAAGCAGAAGGCATTCTTCACCTCCATCGATGTGGACCTCATTCCCAAGGTCCTCACGGCGACCGGCGGCATTCGCTTCTACCGCTACGATGAGTTCGAGGAGGGCTCGGAGTACTACAGCGATACCACCAGCGATGCATTCGATTCGAACGGCAACCCGACGCCGGGCGGGGGCCTGGTCGTGAACCACCTGAACGGCCAGTGCACGGCGGCCGGTCTGTGCGGCTTCCCGATCAACCTCAGCAAAAGCGAGAGTGGCCACCGCTGGCGCGGCAACCTGACGTGGCACGTTACCTCCGACATTATGGCGTACTACACGTATTCGGAAGGCTCCAGTCCGGGCGGCTTCAACCGTACGCCATCGCTTCCGGGTCAACCTCCCGTGCTTTTCGGGATCGCTCAGTACTCGGCTACGGACGGGCTATCCCAGCAATACGGAAGGCCCGCGAGCTATAACTCCGATAGCCTGATCAACAACGAGGTCGGCTTCAAGAGTGAATTCCTGGACTACCACGTGCTGTTCAATCTGTCGGCGTACTACATGAAATGGGAGAACATCCAGCAGTCGTTGTTCGACCCGGTGAATCTGGGTGCCCAAACCCTCAACGTGAACGGCTCTAGCTATACTATCAAAGGCTTCGAGGTGCAGTTCGTCGCGCGGATCACCGATCGGCTTAGCGTGCAGGGATCGAGTTCTGTCAACAGCCTCAGCCAGTCGAGCACGCCCTGCCTGACCTCAGTCGGCGTCGACTCGAACATTCAAGGAACCGAACACAACCCGACCCCCAAGGGTCGTTGCATCACGCAGGTCAACGGTGCGCCCTACACGAATCCGTTTGGCCAGCTCGGGACTCGGCCGCCGTTCTCGCCGCCGTGGATGTTCAACCTGCGTGCGCGATATGACTGGACGGCCGGCGCATATCAGCCGTTCGCCTGGATCGGTGCGAGTCACATCGCCTCGATGAGCAACCAGCCGGCGAATTTCCCGGACGGCAATGCTCCGAGCGCGAATCCTCCGACCGGATGGCCCACCACCACGCTGCTGCGTTACCAAATCCCAGGGTACACCACTTATGACGGCGGGTTGGGCGTTGCGAAGGATAACTGGACGGCGCAGATCCAGGGCTACAACCTGACTAACGCTTACGGGCCGACAAACATTTCATCCGGGCAGTTCATCAAGGCGGAAATTCCACTGCGTCCCCGCGTGATCACCTTCCTCATCGGATATAGATTCTGACCGCGAGGGGAGGCGCCGCAGGCGATCGAAGGCTTGCCTTACGGCGTGACTATCAATCACGCGCTGCCGGGCGGCTCAACACAAATTCGCCAATGCCCCGTCGGTGCGGAAGCTCGGAGTCTGAATTCGGATCGAGCTATGGGGAATTTTTCAACAACCGGAAAGCAGTCGTTCATGTCAGACCGCTTGGGGTCAATATGGCGTTCCCCCAATTTTCCAGACACCGATTTAATGTTTTTGAGCCGCTTGCAGCTCCTCATAAGCAGCCGGACTCACGTAGTCTAACGTCGAGTGTCGACGATGTGGATTATAGAAGCACTCGATGTAATTGAAGATATCGGAGCGAGCCTCGTCGCGGGTGCGATAGCCTCTCCGATGCACTCGCTCAATTTTCAGACTCGAGAAGAAGCTTTCCATGGCGGAATTGTCCCAGACGTTTCCAGAACGACTCATGCTGCATTGGATACCGTTTTCCGAGAGGAGCAGCTGATAGATCTCGTTGGCGTACTGGGAGCCCTGGTCTGAGTGCTGTAGCACAGCCGTCGGTCGTCGCCGCCACAGCGCCATGGTCATCGCATCGGAGACCAGCTCCGTGCTCATTTGCCTCTGCATGGACCAGCCCACGACCATCCGAGAGTAGAGATCGAGCACAACCGCCAGGTATAGCCACCCCTCTCGAGTTGGAATGTAGGTGAAGTCAGCCACCCACTTCTGATTCGGTGCGTCGGCTTTAAACTGTCGATCCAGCACATTGGGTGCAATCTTGAACCTGGGTATACCTTCGACGTTCCTGCTTGTCCTTCTTCTCCATAAAACACCTCCCGGTTCATCATCGCACCTTAAGGAGGTATCCGGGAAACTAGGGGAAGCTCAATAGCGGTCCAAAAGAAGTGGCTCTGCTGATGTAATGTTCGCGTCAGTTCGCGAGCACACGGATCGGTACGAGGTCGGCGCATACAAGCCGCTCGCCGCTCCATTGTCATCAGGGCGCACCGCGAGGGTATACGTTGATGCCAAGTACGCTTTGAGCGCGTTGTTTTCAGTCGACCGAGAGTTTCCTAAACTAGCGCGAGCGCCTCCCAACTCACGCTTTCAACTGCGTGCTTCAGTTGCGGGCAAACGCATCATTGATCGCATGCGTCCGATCGACGCAATGCGTTTGATCCTATAAATTCCCAACAACGCCTCCGGAATCACCTAAAATACTTCTTATAAAGTAGTCGTATTACATTGAATATGAACAGAATAAGTGTCGCCCCGATGATGGATTGGTTCGATAATCAAATTTCGTTCGATGGATCAATCGGTTACGGGGTTCGAAAAAGCTCGTAGCCTTTACGTAGCCTCAACTTTGGGATTTCAGGCTGGTCAGCGGCGCGAAGCGCGGCCTCAGACTTTTGAGCGAGCCCACTGGAAAGGCGATCTCGAAACGGTGGCCGCGCTGTACGCGGTGTTGCTGCCGGCGGGAGCGCCGGAAGTCAAGGGCCGCGTGTTGAGGGTCGAGCGACTCGTACGAGGAGGGTGATGATGAAAGACCTTGCCAGTCCGCAGATTCTCACACCGCGGTTGTTCCTACGCCCGCTTCAGATGCAGGACTTCGATAGCCGGGCAGTGTTCATGGCCGATCCCGAGGCCACGAGGTTTCTGGGCGGAGCTCAGCCGCGTGCGCTCGCGTGGCGTAGCTTTATGAGCATGGCCGGTGCCTGGCATCTGCAAGGCTTTTCCATGTTTTCGGTCATCGAACGTTCGAGCCAGCGATGGGTCGGTCGCCTCGGACCCTGGATGCCGGAGGGATGGCCGGGCACCGAGGTTGGTTGGGGCATCATCCGTGATTGTTGGGGACGCGGTTACGCGATCGAGGGCGCAACGGCCGCAATCGATTGGGCCTTCGATGCACTCGGCTGGAGCGAGGTCATCCACGCGATGGATTCAACAAATCGCGCCTCACTGGCGGTCGCACGGAAGCTCGGGGCGGAGTTTATTGGGCTCGGGCGACTGCCGGCGCCGATCGACACGGCCGTGGAGATCTGGGGACAAAGCCGCGCTGCCTGGCGTGCGCGGCGTGCAGCGACGACAACACTACGCGCTGGATTGAAGCTCCAATGAGCTCACGTTCACGACCGACCGGACCGGGTCAACAAGCGACCCTTTCCGATCCCTCTCCGGCCTTCGTGCTGAATGTCTGCAATCGGGAGGCGAATCAGGCGCATCCCGGCCAAGAGCCGCCACTCATCGACAACCCCTAAGTCTCCCGAGAGCGGACGCTCGAATGACTGCAATTCGGAGTCCGTGGCGAGCGAGTTCGCGGTACTCAGTTCGGAAACTTCAACTCCCGCTCAATCGCCTGGAAGCGCGGCTCTTTGCGCAAAGGGTCCAGTAGCGGATCGGTCTTCAGCAGCTCCAGGCCGGGATCCCGCACTCTCAGTGCCGTCTCGAGCCATTCGAGCGCCTGGGCCTGATTGCCCCACTGCGCGTAGATCGTGGCGTACTGGTATGCCGCGGTATCGCCGACTACTGCCTTCATTTTCGCAAGCTCGGCTTCCGCATCCGCGTGCCGGCCGAGCCTGTCATAGGTGACTGCCAGGCAATATTGATTCCCCCAATAGTCCGCCTGTGTCTCGCATGAAGCGCGTGCGCTTTGCAGATCCCCGAGCCCGTAATAGGCGAACCCGCGAAAAGCGTAGGTTTCCCTGTAGTCGGGGTCAAGACTGAGGACTTCCGCAAGAGCCGCAACCGCCTCCTGATAGCGATGGGCCACATACAGCGTTCGGCCGAGCACACTGTGGCTGGCGCGAGCGAGCGGGTCGAGCACGACGGCGCGTCGGGCGGCCGCAATGCCTGCATCGAACTGCCCCATGCGGGCTGCAAATTGGCCGCTAAGGCGCAAAATCTCGGCATTGCCCGGCGCGAGCGCAAGGGCACGTTTGTACGCGTCACTCGCCTGCGTGAAGTCGAGAGTTCCCAGTTCCGAAACGTTCGCCGATGCGAGGTGGGCCTGGGGCAGATCCGGCGCAAGTGCGAGCGCCTGGCGGGCATCCGCTTGCGCCTTATCAAAGCCTTCACGCATCGCCGCTTTGGTCGCGGCCTGCCCGGCGACAGTGCTAAGGGCGATCGATCGGGCGGCGAACGCGAGCGCATAGTGCGGATCCAGACGGATCGCTTCCGTGTACGCGGCAATCGCGGCTGCGATGTCTTTGGCTTCGTGTCTCGAGGTGTACGCCTTTGCCCCGCGCAGATACGCATCGAATGCGGCCGGATTGCGCGTCCCGCCGAGTTCGACTTTGGCCGCGACATCGCCGAGGAGCGTGACTTTCAGGGCGCCGGCCACCGCGGTGGCAATCTCGGTCTGAAGTTTCAGCACATCGCCTAAGTCCCGGTCATAGGTCTTTGACCACAGGTGAAAGCCCGTGACGGCATTGATCAACTGCGCGGTAACGCGGATGGTGTGCGCGGAGCGCCGGACGCTACCTTCGAGGACTGCGCCGACATTGAGCTTGCGGGCAACAGTACCGAGATCAACGTCCTTGCCTTTGAAATAGAAGGATGAGGTGCGAGCGGCAACCTGCAACTCGCTGATCTCGGCCAGCGAGTTGAGCAGCTCCTCGGTGAGCCCGTCGGAGAAGTAGTCTTGCTCTTTGTCCCCGCTCAGGTTCACGAACGGCAGCACCGCGATCGAGTGCGGCGGCGGGTTGAAGGCGGCTGCGGCTGGTTCGGCAGTTGCCCGCAATACCGGATCCCCAGCGGATGTACGTGCGTGCCTGGGGACCCGGAACCCGTCCGCCGCCAGGTATGCGAGCGCCGCGAAGACGATAACGACAAGGGTTGCGAGTAGCACCGGCTTTGATCTGAGGGATGGGCGGAGCGGTTCCCTAAGTCCCGGTGCGGCACCGGACACTGCGCTCAAAGGCGCCAGCTCCGGGGACAGCACGCGCTTGATCCGTTCGACGAAAGCTGGCGGCGTGTCGCCACCGGGTAGGCGCGTCCACTGCGCTCGCTTAAACGACTCTGGAACGTCCGCTGCCACCTCGGTAGTCGCGTCCAGGCACACCGGCACAACGAATACACGGCTGCGAGCGATCATGTGGGTGCGCTGATCGGCAAGGTCCCACTCAAGGCGGAAATAGCCTTCATGCCGCGAGGCCGTGTTGGCCGAAATCACGGGAACGAAGAGCGCGCAGTCGTGGATCTCGCGCCGGATCCTCTGATCCCAGGCGTCCCCGCCTCGCAGCTCGCTCTGATCGAGAAAGACCTCGATCCCGGCCGCACGCAGTGCCTCGCAGATCTTCTGGGCCGCCTCCGCATCCTGTGAGGCGTAGCTCAGGAACACCGCGTGCGAGGGCTCAGTTACCGGCAAGATCACCCCTCGGGAGGTCTTCTCCTTGCCTCCGTGAGCCGCAGCTTAGCCTAAGTACTTAAGTTTGGCCGAGCCGGCAGCGCCTTGCCGAGTGTCTGGCGCCAGCTGGTTACGCTAGCATACAGGCAATGGTGGAGGATCCGGCCATGGCAGATCCGTTGTCTCGCCGAAGCGTGTTCGCAATCGGAACCGTCGGCCTCGCGGGAGTCGCGCTCGCACCCGCGGCGTCAGGCGCGCCCAGCAGCGACGGCATGACGTCGGAGACTGAGGCGGTTATTCGATCCTGGTTCAAGCTTTGGGGGGAAAGCCGGACGTGGCCACCCTTCGGCGCCCTTATGGCAGACGACTTCACGTTCAGCAGCCCGAACGGCGATGACCATATCAGCAAGGCTGTCTTCAAGAGCAGGTGCTGGGAGCCCAACATCAACCTCACCCAGCGTCTCGATATCGAGGTGATGATCGCAAAGGGCGATCAGGCGTTCATCAAATATCTAGGGCGCACTACCACGGGAAAAACCTTTCGCAACGTGGAGTTGCATCGAGTGCAAAACCGGCAGATAGCCTCGATCGAATGCTTTTTCGGAGGAAACATGAGCTTCCCGGCCGGCGTGGAGTCGCAAAAAGGCTAGAAGGTCGCGGTATGGTCGTGCCCATCGGGCAGTAAGTGGGGCAGGAAGCGGCGACTTTGCGACATTCGACGGATAAATCTGTGCGCCCGAAAGCAGTCGCTCGATCGCCAGACACCCTATAGGGTCGCGAGGCGACCGATGATCCTCGCACGCCCAGCGGGGTTCGAGGGAGTAATGTCACTGCTCCCTGACTAAGAGGAACTGACCATGGCCATTCGTGCGTTGGTCTTCGATGCCTATGGAACGCTCTACGACGTGCAGTCAGTGCGAAGCCTCGCCAATGATCTATGCGGGGATAAGGGAGAGATCATTACGCACCTCTGGCGTCTGAAGCAGCTTGAGTACACGTGGCTGCGCACATTGATGCGCGCCTACGAAGATTTCTGGTCGGTGACGCGAGCGGCGCTGGAATTTGCTCTGACGAGCGTCGGAATCGAGCCAGCTCCGTCGTTATGTGAGCAACTTATGGGCCGGTATTTGCATTTAGATCTATATGCGGAGGCGGAGCAGGCCCTGGCATCGCTGCGAGACCGCAAGCTTGCCATTCTGTCGAATGGTAGCCCCAGAATGCTCGAGACGTTGGTCAGTTCATCCGGGATCGCCGGACAGCTCACAGAGGTGATCAGCGTCGATCAGGTGAAGGTGTATAAGCCGGAACCCGCCTGCTATGCGCTAGTGGAACCGGCCTTACGGGTCGCGAGGGAAGAGGTGCTATTCATCTCGTCGAACGGTTTCGATGTAACCGGCGCGAAGCGGTACGGCTTCCAGGTCGCCTGGATTGAACGCGCTGGTGACATCCCACCCCCGAAGAGTTCCTCGGTCGGACCGGCCGAATTCTACCGACTGGTCCGCGGCGGTGCCGAGCAGCTTGGCTACGAGCCGGATTTCCGCCTGACCAGCCTGACCGACCTGGTGGCGGTCGTCTCCACTTAGAAGCCGACTTTTGGCGGAACTCGGACGACGTTAATCCACGGTGCTTTAATTTAGGTTGCCCTAAACCGGACCTTTCGGTTGTCGGCTGTGGGACATCATGGCCCATTGAGATCGGACCCGCCATGTGCAGTCAGAGTGACATCCCACCCCCGAAGAGTTCCTCGGTCGGACCGGCCGAATTCTACCGACTGGTCCGCGGCGGTGCCGAGCAGCTTGGCTACGAGCCGGGTTTCCGCCTGACCAGCCTGACCGACCTGGTGGCGGTCGTCTCCACTTAGAAGCCGACTTTTGGCGGAACTCGGACGACGTTAATCCACGGTGCTTTAATTTAGGTTGCCCTAAACCGGACCTTTCGGTTGTCGGCTGTGGGTCATCATGGCCCATTGAGATCGGACCCGCCATGTGCAGTCAGATCCGCGACGGGATGGCTACTGAACATCAATGCGAAACAGTAGCTGCAATGGATAATCCACGGCACCTTCAAAAAACGGACGATCCAGAGCCAAATGCTCCTCGGTTACCTTTAGCTCAATTATCTTGGGGATCCTTTGGAATCCGGCAGCGGCCAATGCATTGAAATAGTCGGCAAAAGTCTTGTGCATGTAACTCACGGGAACGGCCTTGCCATCCCGCCTCCAGATATACCCTTCATAGGACGTATCGACGCCGCCAAAGTAATCCCGTCCTTTTGAGTCGAAGTAAACTGGTTTCTCAAGAGGGCGGATATAGGGCAGAAACGGGTGCGGTACTGTGAAAATGAAACGGCCGCCCGGAGCGAGGCGCGAGCGCACGGTCCGGAACACTGCGGTCATTTCAGCGCGGCTCAGATAGCTGACCATAAACACGGCGATGACCCGGTCGAATTGCTCCCGGGGAAAATTCTGAAAAGTCGTCGCATTGCCGCTATCGAAAGTCATGGGGCACGGTGCACCGCTCGCAGCTGCATGTCGTGCACGCTCGATCATCTCGTTGGAGATATCTATGCCGAATACCGACTGAGCGCCTGCCTGCGCAACCAGACGGGCCGTGTATCCTTCTCCGCATCCGAGATCCAGCACATGTTTGCCTGTCACGGGCGCGAGTTCCTGCAGTACGAGCGGCCTGGCCGTGAAATCTGAAAGGATCATGGGCTCCTGCCGAGCCCATTGGTCTGCATTCCGATTGAACATCCCAGCGAAAGAATCAATCTCCATGATATTGGCCCCAAAGCAACGACTTGATCGAAGGTGTCGTATGGCTGCGGGCAATCACCGAGTCGACTGCACGTGACGTCGACACTCTGCGTCGTGGCAACGCCCCGGCACTTGCCCCTGGCCGGATAATTGTACACACGGACCGTGTGCCGTGTTTTCACTTGCGCGTGAGCGCAGGGAATTTACGCTGCCAGATACCAGTCGTTCGTGAGGGACCGCTTGGGGGTCTAGGCTGTGTGAAAACGTGGATTTTTCGAGTCGCGTGAAATTCTCAAACCACTTAAATGGCGACTTCCGTCATAGATAGCGAGCTTGTTTCCCACCCCAGATCTTCAGGGGGCGATTGGATTACTGAGATCGCCCACTTTCGAAAATCGCGTTTGGTTTTCACACAGACTAGGTCAATTGAGGGCACTTGCACATGGGCTGGCGATGCTCGAGGCCTGAGGAGGTTCTCTCGTCACACCGCAAGGAGTTCGGGAATGGGTGGGAGGCGCGAAGAAGGAGCCTCGACAGGGCGGCGCGCTACGCTCATCCTTGAGCGCAAGCACTGCCGGTGAGGGCGGCTATTCAACCCTGGCCCAGATGAACACAGTCGAGCTTTGTCTTCCGGTCATTGGATTTTTGCTGGGCCCCGTCCTTATATACATGGACTTTCCATCGATGTTGAATTGACTGACCTGGGTAGTGCCCGTCCACGCTTGGTTCCAAGAGGCTTCTATGTGCTGAGTGATCTTAGACCCGTCGATCGCGTAACTGCCGGCACAAGCAATCAACCCACGATAAAGTTCGATACTCTCTGGGTCCGTTGCCACCAATGCGGCCGGCCCCTCGCGGCTCTCCTTAACCAGGATGGAGGACATCCGGCAGTCGGAACCGTAAGAAAGATAGCCACTAGGATGCGCGCCGAGGAGATTGTGCTTTTCACCGGTCTCTAGATCTTCAGTTTCCATGGACAGGAGAGCCCAAGTGCCGAGTTGGGGACCGACGCACGTCGGATGCTGTTGAGCGACCGAACTCACACTCCAAAGGAGAAGCGCGCAACATCGCATGGCACACGCAAACTTCATTACTCCACTCCTTATGAGGCGGAATCTGACACCCTCATCTTCGGGTACCGGCCGCTTCCCGGCAAAGGTCCAAACTGTAAGTTGCGGAAAGGATAACTGCTATTCAGAACACCCCAGGGTTCCTTTAGGTGCAATGCGCCAGTCGCGGAGCCACCGGTTCCGATCGTTGCTGCACAGAGCGTCCGCACACAGCTCAAAATCCATTACGCTAGCCGTCGCACCGCGATCGCGATGACCGCTTCGGAGCAACTTGCAATGCAACGGTGACCGGCAGAAACCGGTCAACGGCGGTCGGTTCGGCCCAAGCCTCGGTCATCTGGCTCTCAGCGGCGGATTACAGTCAATTGCCGGCGCTAGACATCATGGCCCGCCAGAGTGAGGCGGGCGTTCGAAGTTAAGAGAAGGGGTCTGCCTCCCGCAGTACCGTGGGTTGCACACTTGCGTGTGCCGAGCCACATGTAGAACGCATTGGGGCGTGATCTACAAGAAGCACAGGAGGCAGACCATGCAAGAGCTTATCACTGGTTTTGTTGGGCTGGATGCGCACGCGGAGTCGACGGCGATCGCGGTGGCCGAAGTCGGTCGTGAGCTGCCGCGGTTCATCGGTACGGTGGGTGCAAGGGTCTCGGAGCTAACCTGGGCGCTGAGCCGATTGGGCGAGCCGCAGAGCTTGCAGGTGGTGTACGAGGCCGGGCCGTGCGGTTACACGCTGGCGCGTGAGCTGATACGGCTCGGCTACCGCTGCGAGGTCGTGGCGCCGTCTAAGATCCCGCGACGCCCGGGGGAGCGGATCAAGACCGATCGACGTGATGCGCTCAACCTCGCAGGCCTCGCTCGCGCCGGTGAGCTGGTGTCGATCACGATCCCGGACGAGCGCGATGAGGCGATGCGGGACTTGAGCCGGGCACGGGTGGATGCGGTGCGGGCGCGGCTCAGGGCCCGCCAGCAGCTTAAGGCGCTGATGCTGCGTCACGGCCACCGCTACAGTGGCAAGACCTCTTGGTCGGCGGCCCACGAGCGCTACCTCGCCGCTGTGTCCTTCGAGCATCCGGCCCAGGACATTGCCTTCAGCGAGTACCGCCAGGCGGTGAGTGAAGGGGAAGTGCGGGTACAGCGCCTGAGTGAGTCTCTCACGCGCGAGATCGAGCACTGGCGTATGTACTCGCTGGTGAGCGCCGTGATGACGTTGCGCGGGCTGGACCTCGTCGCCGCCACCACCGTCGTCGCTGAGCTCGGAGACCTCAGGCGCTTTGCGCATCCGCGGCAGCTGGTGGGATATCTGGGACTGGTTCCCTCCGAGCACACCACTGGCTCCAAGCGCAGGCTCGGGGCGATCACCAAGACCGGTAACACTCACGTGCGCCGCGTTCTGGTCGAGGCGGCCTGGAACTACCGCTTCCCGGCCCGCATCAGCCCAGCCTTGCAGTTGCGTCAGGAGCGACAGCCCGCACAGATCCGTGCGATCGCCTGGCGCGCGCAGCTGCGCCTGAACCACCGCTACCGGCGCCTGAAGGCTCGAGGCCTTCAGCACAACAAGATCTGCGTCGCAATCGCGCGTGAGCTGGCCGGCTTCGTCTGGGATATCAGCCGGCACGTTGCACCCAGTCCCTGAACCTGACACTGCCCCCCGAAGGAGCATCCCCATGACGTAATCTCGCTCACACCGGATCGGCAACGCGATGCGCGGACACGGTGAGGGGAACCCTCGGCTCGACTATGTGGGCATCCACCTGATGATCCCCGACTCTAGATCGAGGCAGCCCCGCGACGGACCGATGCAATGCGGTAGCCAACCCGCGGATATCAGTGTGATCCATCGTCGCTCTACGCTCCGCGCGTCGCGTTCCCCATCCGGTGCGCTCCCCCACCCGCACACTCAGCGCACGCACCTGAAGGTGAGAAATACCCTCGCACTCCTTGACACCCAAGGGCCATATCAGTCGAAGCTGAAAGAGACTAAAGGCACGACTCACTCGGCCGAGAAGCTTCTGACTCTATCGTCTATCGATCGACAGCCAAGTGGCTCGAAGGGATGGATACGGGGCTAGGGCGTTCGCGTCTCTTTCCAGTACCTATGGGCATCAAGTCCAGCCCCATTTGGATCCGATCAGACGATGAGGCTACGGGATTTCTCGTAGCCTTTACGTAGCCTCGGGACCGTCAAAACGCCCCGGATGGATGCGCTCCCAGGTCAGGGACGATCGAAAATGCCGCGAAAACTAGGTGATCCACTGAAGTCACCCTGATCGATCGGTCCAATGGTTGACTGGACCGATAATCCTCGAAAATATGGCGTGTGCTCTCAATGGGTCGATGCAACGCAGGAGCTTAGTTTATCCGCTGGGGTTTGAAAGCCGAGAGTTTCTCGAGGTCGTTGGTTCAGCTTTAAGGCGACTTGGTCCAGATGAGCCTGTGAGTGAGTCGAGAGATCTGTCTTCTTTGGGAAGTACTGTCGAAGCAGGCCGTTCGTGTTCTCGTTCGAGCCGCGTTGCCATGGACTGTGTGGATCACAGAAGTAGACCTTGATGTCGGTAGCCAAAGAGAAGTCCTTGTGACTGGCCATCTCCTTACCTCGATCCCAGGTCAACGAGCGCCGCAGCTGCTTGGGAAGTCTGCGCACCCTACGGGTCAGGGCACTCACGACTGCTTGAGTATCCCTACCCGGCACTTTCACCAGCATTACAAAGCGCGACTTACGCTCGACCAAGGTGGCGATGTGAGAGCTGTTCGATCCCACCAGCAGATCACCCTCCCAATGACCTGGAACGGCACGGTCGTTAGCCTGAGCGGGACGCTCCCGGATGGAGACTGCATTGGAGATCCGTCCCCGGCCGGGCCCGTTATTGGCGTAATGCCGACCGCGACGCAGCGTGCGGCGGCGGCGAAGGTGCGCCGCAAGCTCTTTTTTCAGTACACCACGCGCCTGAATGAATAGGCTCTTGTAAATCGTCTCGTGCGACACCCGCATACTTTTATCGTCGCCAAACTCTCTTGCAAGCCAGCCGGCAATCTGCTGCGGGGACCAGTCCAGGCGCAGCTTCTGGGCGACCAGTCTGGCCAGATGCGGGTGTTGGGCCAAGTGGCATGGCTTTGGCCGAAGTGCTCGATCCCAGGCACGCTGATCCGATACGTGAGCTCGATACCACCACCATTGCGCGCTGTTACGCGCAATCTCGCGGCTGACTGTCGATGGCGATCGCCCAAGATGCCGTGCAATCTGGCGGATCGATCGGTGAGCACCAAGCCCGCGCGAGATCTCCTCGCGCTCGGCCAGTGTCAACGCCAGCCGAGAGCGGCAACGTACCCGCGGAGCAATCCCTCCGTGCACCCGCACCGCCTCCAGCAAGGTAGGGTCCGACCGTCCCATCGCCCTGGATATCGCGGCTATCGTCTCACCGGCCTTCCAGCGCCGCCAAAGCTCTGCCTGCTCCGAGGCCGAATACAAAAACCATGGACCACCCATATGCAACCTCCAATCCGCGTCATGCCAGATCATGTTGCATCGATCGGTTGAGATCACCCGACTAATGAACAAGTTAGATCGTCGAATTTCCGTGGCCCCGATGATGGATTGGATCGACGATCTACAAACATCTTTGCCGATCAAGCTCTTACGCAACCGTGGAATTGCTTGTCTCCTTTACGTCTCCTCGAGGAACGGGTTCTGAACCGTCACGCCGCCGAACTTGCGACCGTGCTGTAGATCTTCCGTGAGCAGCAGGCGGCAACCCGCATCGGCGGCGGCCGCAATCACGAGCGCATCGTAGAACGACAGCGTGCTGCCGCGAGCCAGCTTCACTGCGTGAGTATGAATGTCGGCGGTGAGGGGGCGTGCAGGCCCCATCAGTTCTGCGATAACTTCGAGTGCCGCGTCGACCTGAGGCCAATCCCAGCTCAGCTTGCGGCGAACGACGCTGGTGAATTCGTTGAGCACCTGCACACCGATCACGCCCCCTTCGGCCATCAGCGCTTCTGCCCTGGCGCTGCGGTGGTCGCCAGCCGCGAAGGCGTAGATCAGGATGTTGGTGTCGAAGAACCGATCACCGGGCATTGGCCTCATCCCGGTCGAAACGAAAACCCTTGGGTAGCGGCTTTTTCAGCGTGCGTAGCCGCTGCAGAGCCCGCTCCCGGCTGCGATCGCGCCCGACCTCAAACCGTCGTGCTCCGGTTGCCACGATTTCGATTTCGTCGCCGGTCTTCAGCTTCAACGCCTTCACGACCGCGTCGGGAAGGCGGACGGCGAGGCTGTTTCCCCACTTAGCTACCCGCATAAATCTCCATAAGATATACTCAATATTTGTATATCATAGTTACCTGAGAAGCGACCTGCAAGGGGGCAGGTGATTCGGTATCGGCATCTTAGGGAAGTCGTGAGGCTGGTCGTCTGGCCCGGGAAGACGCAGGAGGCGCTTGCGACGCACTGAAGACAGGTCGAGTTGATCGTCTCAGATCGGCCAATTTTGTTGAAAAACTATTGAACGGTGTCTGTGTTTTCAAGGTCTTAGTTAGCAGGAGCGGCGGAGGGAGCGCACCGGCATGATGGGAGAACACAGCGGCAACCAAGACCGACTGTTTTATTCCTTCAACCTTGATGAGCACGTACCGGCGGATCATCTGCTCCGCGGCATCGATCGGTTTCTCGATCTTTCAGATCTGCGCCAACACCTCGCACCATTCTACAGCCACACGGGACGACCCTCAGTCGATCCGGAGCTCATGGTGCGGATGCTGCTGGTCGGCTACTGCTTTGGCATCCGCTCAGAGCGGCGGCTGTGCGAGGAAGTGCATCTGAACCTTGCGTATCGCTGGTTCTGCCGACTTGGACTCGAAGACACGGTTCCCGATCACTCGAGCTTCTCGAAGAACCGGCACGGCCGTTTTCGCGAGAGCGATGTGTTCCGGCACGTGTTTGAAGGCGTGGTGCACCGCTGCATGGCCGACGGCCTGGTGCGTGGCGAGGGCTTTGCGATCGACGCGAGCGTCGTGAAGGCCGATGCCAACCGGCAACGCGGTGTTCCGGGCACAGAGAACATCGACTGGAGCAGCCCGGAGCTTGGTACACGTGCGGTCCACGAGTATCTGCAGGCACTGGAGCAACACGGCCAGGTGGGTGTGACGCCGTCGAACATCTCACTGACCGATCCGGCGGCGCGCTGGACCGCAGCCCCTGGAGGCCCGGCATTTTACGCCTACTCGACCAACTATCTCGTCGATGTCCACGCCGGCGTGATCGTCGATGTCGAGGCCACTCCGGCATATCGGATCGAAGAGACGGAGGCGACTAAGACCATGGTTGATCGCGTTGAGGATCGCTTCGGCATTAAGCCCAAACACCTGATCGGCGACACAGCCTACGGAACCGCCGCGCTGCTGAGCTGGATGGTCGACGAGAAGCACATCGAACCGCACGTCCCAGTGTGGGAGAGGTACCAGCGCACCGACGGCTCGTTGTCCAGCGACGCCTTCCAATGGGACGAGGAGCGCGATGAATACTGCTGTCCGCAGGGCCATCCCCTGCGCCGTGAGTGGCGTGCGTTCGTGAGGGCCCGTACCCACGTCACCAAAGCGGACACGGTTATCTACCGATCCCGTCAGGCCGATTGCCGCCTGTGCCCGATGAAAACCAAATGCTGTCCGAGCACACCGATCCGTAAGGTCACACGCAGCATCCATGAGGCCGCGCGCAATGTGGCGCGCGGCATCGTCCACACAGATCGTTACCGGCAATCACGCAAAGATCGCAAGAAAGTGGAGATGCTGTTCGCTCACCTCAAACGCATCCTGAACCTGACTCGCTTGAGGCTGCGCGGAATGAACGGCGCTCACGATGAGTTCTTGCTCGCTGCCATCGCTCAGAATCTCAGGCGCATGGCGAAATCCTGGCATCCACCGCCACCTGATCCGGCATGTGCAGCAACTTAAGGGCTAATCGAGAGCCAAACGCAGTCCAGTGCCGCAAACCGCCCCGGCGGATGCTACCGGCGACCCCGATCAACCTAATAACCGCTGCACTATCGTCGAGTTTTTCAACGAAATAGGCCACAAGGAGACAATCGACAGCAGAGTCCAGCTTTCCCGTAAGCGGACTATCCGGGTCACTGCCGTGGCTCCTTTCCCTCGGGAGATGCGCTTTGATGTCTGTCGGTAACGTCGGACCATTCCTCCGCGTGCAGTTTCACGCCCCTCGTCAGATACTCAGTCAGACCTTCCTCGATTCACTCGTATCGAGCCACGAAGACCGGAGAGCCAGATAAGATCCGCGACACCGGAACATCTTTCCGGCGAGCGGGGCGGGCGCGACGGACTGCTGCACTAATGCAGCAGGTGGACGCGGCGCAATAGCTCCTGGAAGCGCTGGTCTGAGCGGTAGGCGTCGAATACGGGATCGACAGCGAGATACGACATCCAGACCGCACGGCCGTCGTAGGACACTTGAAGCCATTTGAAGGTCTGCTCCTTGTCTTTGAGAACAGCGTAGATTTGCGCGAGCCCGTACGGTGACACGTATCGGCTAGCTGAAGTCGTCTGCAGCTGATCAACAATCTGAATGGCTTCCGTCCTCCTTCCCATTGAAGCGTAGGCGACCGCAACCTGAGCGAGATAAAGCGGATTGTTTCCCGAGAGGCTCGCCGCGCTCTGTAGCTCATCAAGACCTTTCTCGCGGAAACCCTTCTGCACGTAGGCCTCGCCGAGCAGGAGGTGGGAAGCCGCAAAATTTGGGTCCAAGTCGACCGTATTGCGGCCCTGTTCGATTGCGCTCTCGTAATTGCGAGCGAGGTAGTAGCGCAGCCCTAGCCACGTGCCGATCATGAGGTTGAGCGGATCAAGATCGGATGCCTTCCTCGCCTCGAGCAGTGCCTCGTCATGCCGTCCTCGTATCGACAGGTTGTCTCCATACCAATGGTGGGCATTCGCATAGCGACGGTCCAACTGCAGCGCACGCTTGAATTCCGTCTCTGCTCCACTCCAATCCCATTCGTGGTCCAGCACCAGACCCAGAGAAGCATGGGCTTCAGCGGACTGTGGGTCGATTTCAATGGCTTTGAGTGCGGCCGCATGAGCCCGGGGAAGCGCTTCTGACGGAGACGTGAAGCCGTGCCAGGTGAGTCCGCTATTGCAATCAGCCAGGCCGGAATAGGCGACGCCGTAGCTCGGGTCCTTGTCGATGGCTTGCTGGAAGTAGACTTCGGCCTTCTGCATGCCCTCTACCGTGCGCTTGTTCCAGTAGTAGCGACCCTTGAGATAGGCCTCATATGCGGTAGGGTCGACGCTGCGCGGAGTCGCGAGTCGGGATGTCTCGGCTGGCGCCAGGGTGATATTGATCTGATTGGCGATGGTTCGCGCGACCGAATCCTGCAGCGCCAGAATGTCCTTGACGTCGCGATCATAGCTCTCGGCCCAGAGATCGGTCTGATCCGAGACCCGAATCAAGTGAACGGTGATTCGTACGCGGTCTGGCACGCGGCGAACGCTACCTTCAACAACGTAGTCGGTGTGCAGCTCTCGGCCGATCTGGTTTACGCTCAGCGTGCTACGTTTGTATTTTGCAACAGAGCCGCGCGCAATGACTGTGAGCCGGTCCGGACTCAGGTTCCCCAGTTGAGCGATCATCTCCTCAGTCAAGCCATCGCTAAAGAATTCCTGATCCGGATCACCACTCAGGTTGTCAAATGGCAAGACAGCCAGGGCGACCCTATTGGATGATGGTGCGGTGCGCTTGGCCGATTGATGCCACACCCCGTATGCGAAAGCGGCGAGGAGAATCGCGGTCAAGCCGATCGCAATTGCAGTCTGGGAAACGCGTGATCCGAGCGGGACCCGGGGTTGGGGGGGTGGCGCCGGCACCGCGCTCACCGGGGAAATGAAGCGATAACCGTGCCTGGCAACGGTCTCGATCAATCTGGGGCTGTCCGCTGAGTCTCCCAGCGCTTCGCGGACTTTCTTGATCGCGTTGTTCAGGCCCTGATCGAAATCGACATACACATTGCTGGGCCAGACCTTCTGCCGTAGCTCGTCCCGCGTTACCACCTGTCCGGCGTGCTCGACTAGCACGGCAAGCACACGTAACGGCTGGTCCTGCAATTTGACCTTAAAGCCTGCCTTGTGCAGCTCGCCCGCGTTCAGGTCGAGTTTGAAGACGCCGAACTGAAAGATACCGGTGAGCGGACTGGTCGTTGGCATGGTCGGCTGGGAGGAATCCGCATGTTACCGACAAAGCAGTGGCCATCCAAGAGCCGCTGGGCCGGCTTATCCAGTATCGCTATGCCGTTACGATTCAGAGACTTGGCGGGATACAAGAAAGTCATGAACAAAACACTTGCGGACGATTGAATCGCCGAGGGTGATGCACGAGATTCGGCCGCACCCGGGCCACATTCGCGCCGCGGGAAAGGGATCATCATGAAAAAGACATTGCGATGGGGACTCGCCTTAACTGTCCTCGCGAGCATTGGAGTAACGAACGCCCAGGCTGGTGACCCGATCGCGGCCTGGAACCAGATCAGTGAGAACGAAGTAAAGGCCTCCGGCCACCCACCGCCGGTGGCCGCTCTGGACTTCGCCATCGTGCAACTGGCGATCTACGATGCGGTGGAGTCGATCGACGGCCGCTACGAGCCGTACTACACGCGCATACCCGGTGCGACGGGCTCGCTGAGCGCGGCCGCGGCCAAGGCTGGCCATGACACCTTGCTCGGGCTCTTCCCTGCGCGAACGGCGGCCTTGGATGTGGCCTATGCGGATTTCCTGGCAGCGAACGGCGTGGATCCTCTTGATCCGGGAACGGCGGTGGGGGCCCAGACCGCTGCCAATATCCTTGCGCTGCGCGCGAACGACGGTCGCTTCCCTCTCAATCAGCCACCCTTCCTTGGCAGCACCACAATCGGTCGGTGGAGGCCAACCCCGTCGCTGCTGCCGGGGCCGCCGCCAAGCCTGGCGCCGGGGCTGACTCCCTGGGTGGCCACAGTCAGGCCCTTCACAATGCAGAGCAACTCGCAGTTCCGCGTCGACCCGCCACCTGACCTGACGAGCCAATTATGGGCGGACAACTACAACGAGACGAAGGCCCTGGGTTCGTTGACGAGCGCCACACGTACCGCCGAGCAAACCGAAATTGGCTATTTCTGGGCCGATAGCGGCCCTGTGTTGTGGCAGAACGCCCTGCGCTACATCTCGCAGAACTACGTGAACGACACTGGCGACTCCGCTCGCATGTATGCGCTCGCCGAGGCTGCCATGGCCGATGCACAGATCGCCTGCTGGGACAGCAAGTACTTCTACAACTTCTGGCGCCCGATCACGGCAATCCGTCTGGGGGATCAGGACGGCAATCCAGCAACAACAGTCGATCCTGAGTGGCAGCCACTCATTAACACGCCCAACTTTCCCGAGTACCCCTCGGGTCACGCCGACATCAGCGGCGCGATCTCTCATACGCTGCGCCTATTCTTCGGCACAGATGAGGTGACCTTCAAGATGACCACTACCAACGCCCTGGCCCCGCAGAAGACGCGCACCTTCACGCGTTTCTCTCAGGCGGAGCAGGAGGTCATCGACGCCCGTGTGTACGTCGGTATCCACTACCGCAACTCGGACCGTGTCGCCGGAGCGCAAGGCCGCCATGTCGCGAATTGGGTCTTCCGGCACACTCTGCGTCCAGTTGAGAAGCCGCGCGACGAGAGAGAGGACTGACTTAAACAAGCGCTCGCGGACTTTCTGCCGGGGACGATGGCGTCCCCGGCAGAGGTGTTGCCGTCCGACGCGTCGGACGAGTTCGAAATGGTGGTAGAGATCGATGGTGCGAAGTGGGGGGGACTTCGCCCGAAACCGGACATCCGCGACCGGCGGCTTGGGGTCTATTTGGCGTTCCCCCAATTTTCCAGACACCGATTTAATGTTTTTGAGCCGCTTGCAGCTCCTCATAAGCAGCCGGACTCACGTAGTCTAACGTCGAGTGTCGACGATGTGGATTGTAGAAGCACTCGATGTAATTGAAGATGTCGGAGCGAGCCTCGTCGCGGGTGCGATAGCCTCTTCGGTGCACTCGCTCAATTTTCAGACTCGAGAAGAAGCTTTCCATGGCGGAATTGTCCCAGACGTTTCCAGAACGACTCATGCTGCATTGGATACCGTTTTCCGAGAGGAGCAGCTGATAGATCTCGTTGGCGTACTGGGACCCCTGGTCTGAGTGCTGTAGCACAGCCGTCGGTTGTCGCCGCCACAGCGCCATGGTCATCGCATCGGAGACCAGCTCCGTGCTCATTTGCCTCTGCATGGACCAGCCCACGACCATCCGAGAGTAGAGATCGAGCACAACCGCCAGGTACAGCCACCCCTCTCGAGTTGGAATGTAGGTGAAGTCAGCCACCCACTTCTGATTCGGTGCGTCGGCTTTAAACTGTCGGTCCAGCACATTGGGTGCAATCATCGAGCGTCGACCCGCGACGTAACGAGGAACCCTGAGTCGTACTCGGGCAACCAAACCAGCCTGTCGCATGAGCCTGGCGGTGCGGTTCTCGCTGCAGGGAACGTTCCAGGCCCGCAGATCTCGCCATACGCGCGGGCTGCCGTACGTCTGGTGACTCGCCTCAAAGCTCTCTCTAATCCGCACCAGAATCGTGCGATTCGTCATCGAGCGGTTGCTCTCGGGTCGAGTGAGCCACTCATAGAACCCGCTCGTGGACACGCCGAGCGCCTGGCTCATCCATCGGATCGGCCAGACACGCCGGTGATGCGCCATGAATGCGTACTTCACTGGGGCTCTTTCGCGAAGTACGCGAGCGCTTTTTTTAGGATGTCGCGCTCCGCCGTAACTTTCATCAGCTCGCGCTTCAGGCGGAACAACTCCGCCTCTTCCGGTCTCATCTTCCCTTTGCCGGGAAACGGGTTATCAGGGTCGTGGTCGAATTGCCGCAGCCAGGCCTTCAGCACACTGAGATGAATACCGAGGTCCCGTGCTACACGTGCCTTCGCTATGCCGGTCCTCACTAGCCGGATTGCTTCAAGCTTGAACTCCTGGGTATACCTTCGACGTTCCTGCTTGTCCTTCTTCTCCATAAAACACCTCCCGGTTCATCATCGCACCTTAAGGAGGTATCCAGAAAACCAGGGGAAGCTCAATTTCGTTGAAAAACTCGACGATAGTGCAGCGGTTATTAGGTTGATCGGGGTCGCCGGTAGCATCCGCCGGGGCGGTTTGCGGCACTGGACTGCGTTTGGCTCTCGATTAGCCCTTAAGTTGCTGCACATGCCGGATCAGGTGGCGGTGGATGCCAGGATTTCGCCATGCGCCTGAGATTCTGAGCGATGGCAGCGAGCAAGAACTCATCGTGAGCGCCGTTCATTCCGCGCAGCCTCAAGCGAGTCAGGTTCAGGATGCGTTTGAGGTGAGCGAACAGCATCTCCACTTTCTTGCGATCTTTGCGTGATTGCCGGTAACGATCTGTGTGGACGATGCCGCGCGCCACATTGCGCGCGGCCTCATGGATGCTGCGTGTGACCTTACGGATCGGTGTGCTCGGACAGCATTTGGTTTTCATCGGGCACAGGCGGCAATCGGCCTGACGGGATCGGTAGATAACCGTGTCCGCTTTGGTGACGTGGGTACGGGCCCTCACGAACGCACGCCACTCACGGCGCAGGGGATGGCCCTGCGGACAGCAGTATTCATCGCGCTCCTCGTCCCATTGGAAGGCGTCGCTGGACAACGAGCCGTCGGTGCGCTGGTACCTCTCCCACACTGGGACGTGCGGTTCGATGTGCTTCTCGTCGACCATCCAGCTCAGCAGCGCGGCGGTTCCGTAGGCTGTGTCGCCGATCAGGTGTTTGGGCTTAATGCCGAAGCGATCCTCAACGCGATCAACCATGGTCTTAGTCGCCTCCGTCTCTTCGATCCGATATGCCGGAGTGGCCTCGACATCGACGATCACGCCGGCGTGGACATCGACGAGATAGTTGGTCGAGTAGGCGTAAAATGCCGGGCCTCCAGGGGCTGCGGTCCAGCGCGCCGCCGGATCGGTCAGTGAGATGTTCGACGGCGTCACACCCACCTGGCCGTGTTGCTCCAGTGCCTGCAGATACTCGTGGACCGCACGTGTACCAAGCTCCGGGCTGCTCCAGTCGATGTTCTCTGTGCCCGGAACACCGCGTTGCCGGTTGGCATCGGCCTTCACGACGCTCGCGTCGATCGCAAAGCCCTCGCCACGCACCAGGCCGTCGGCCATGCAGCGGTGCACCACGCCTTCAAACACGTGCCGGAACACATCGCTCTCGCGAAAACGGCCGTGCCGGTTCTTCGAGAAGCTCGAGTGATCGGGAACCGTGTCTTCGAGTCCAAGTCGGCAGAACCAGCGATACGCAAGGTTCAGATGCACTTCCTCGCACAGCCGCCGCTCTGAGCGGATGCCAAAGCAGTAGCCGACCAGCAGCATCCGCACCATGAGCTCCGGATCGACTGAGGGTCGTCCCGTGTGGCTGTAGAATGGTGCGAGGTGTTGGCGCAGATCTGAAAGATCGAGAAACCGATCGATGCCGCGGAGCAGATGATCCGCCGGTACGTGCTCATCAAGGTTGAAGGAATAAAACAGTCGGTCTTGGTTGCCGCTGTGTTCTCCCATCATGCCGGTGCGCTCCCTCCGCCGCTCCTGCTAACTAAGACCTTGAAAACACAGACACCGTTCAATAGTTTTTCAACAAAATTGGTCACGAAGCGACCATCGTCTTCGTGAGCAAATTGTTCGGCCCTGCAGCGACGTGAGCCAGCCATGGAACACGAACGACCAGTTTTATCCGATCACAGGAAATCCCGCGATCCGTGCGGCCCTCTGGCGGAACGGCAAGGTCCAGGATCTGGGAACAATGGGCGGCACGGCCAGGCTCGCGGGCAGGACTTTTGCGGGACTCAGCCGTGCTCTCCTGTGCTCGACGCTTGCAACGGCCGTCCGACCCACCGGCTTTCGATCAATTCGTCGCTACAGAATCAAACAGTTACCATGCGGCCTTGTATGCGAGATTTGCGGCTTGTACGGCCTGTCAGTCCTTACAAGGCGAATGTCGGCGGTTCGAGCCCGTCAGCACCCACCAATAAAGACGGATGCCGCACACGCGCTTGCTCTCATACCGTCGGACGCACGGTCGTGGCAAGATTCTTGCGGGACTTTTGCAGGCGGTTGGCTGCGTTGTGTAAGTTGTGCAGTTCCGCCACACTGTAATCGGTGGTCACTCGCGCGGAGCGGTCGCCTAGGGGCCAAAGAATTAAGCGCATGATCAGGTTCTCGGTTGCGACCCACCTTTCCACGTTCACGAAACAATCTGCAGCGACGCGGGAGATTCGTGACTGACACCCATAACAGCGATCGCAAAGGTCACGATGGGCGGTGGATCTGACGCCCATCACTCACCCTCATCCGTATCTGCCTGCGGCGGATCGGCGCGGGCGCGCCGCTGCATGCTCCGCTCCTGGCCGCTCGCCCTGCTGGTAGCGGGGCAGGCGCTCGCCGAAGGCAACGATACCAACGTCGTCACCGCCTCCGCCGATGCCTTCGGTGTCTCGATCGGCGTCGAGGCGCTCGGGGTGTACAACCCTGGAGCGGTGCGCGGCTTCGATCCGCTCGCCGCCGGAAACGCGCGCATCGAGGGGATGTATGCCGACGTGCGCGGCCCGACCATACCGTACGGACCTCTGCCACAGCGGCTCGTGCAGGACATACGCATCCGCGTAGGTCCGGCTGCGGCCGGATTCCCCTTTCCATCGCCCACGGGTATCGTCGATTTCAGCCTGAAAAGTCCGCTCGGCGCGGCCGGGGTGACGCCCACCGTCTACATCGGGCCGTACGGCACCAGCGGTTTCGATCTCGACGCCCACGCTCCCGTGGGCGATGGGCGCTGCGGCCTCGGTGCAGGTCTCACCCGCCGCTGGGACGAGTTCGTGCCGGCGCTCACCCAGTTCACGACCGACATCGGCGTGATGGGAGCGTGCAAAACCTCGGCCGGGTCGAGCGGCAGTGTGTTCTTTGGCCGCACCACGGAGACGCAGCAGGGGGTGTACCCGACCATCTATCTCACCACGGTGGGAACCCCGGCGCCGTTCGATGCGCGCAACACCGGGCCCAGCTGGGCACGCCAGTCCACCGTGCTCACCGACTATGGCGGGCTCGTCAGGCTCGAGGCCCCCGCACACTGGACGCTGCGCGCCGGCGTTTTCCGCTCCGAGTACGACCAGCCGTATCTGGGCTCGGACCTGCTCTACGATCCGAACCCCGCTGGTGTGGCTCAGTTTCAGTACGTCGCGTACCCCGATCAGTTCACCGGATCGACTTCCGGGGAGCTGCGCGCGAGCCACCTGACGACCAGCGGTCCGCGCGAGTACGAGCTCATGTTCACCCTGCGCGCGCGGGATGTGACGGCGCGCTACGAGGGTTACGACCAGCTCGATCTCGGTACGGCGGTCATCGGGGTCCAGCAGACGGTTGCCGAGCCGCCGTTCACCTTCGGACCGGTGACCCTCGACCATATCAGCCAGTGGACCAGTGGCATGGCGTACGCACTGCGCTGGAAGAACGTCGTCGATTTTGCCGCAGGTCTCGAGAAGGTGCGCTATGACCGCACCGTCATAGAGCCCGCGGCCCCGACAATCTCGGGGTACGAGAACCCGACGCTCTACTACGCCTCCGCGGGGGTGCCCATCTCGGTGCGCGCCAGTGCCTATGCAGCGCTGACCCGCGGCCTCGAGGACTCGGGGCTCGCGCCGCCGAGCGCCACGAACCGGGGTCAGCTGCTGCCGGCGAGCCGCACCAGTCAGGAGGAGGTGGGGGTGCGTTACTCGGCCGGCGCCACCAGCTTCATCGTCGGCCTGTTCGAGGTGCGCAAGCCGTATTTCAACGTGGGCAACGACGGCAACTACACCTGGCTCGGGTCGGAGACCCACTCCGGTATCGAGCTGTCACTGAACACCGAGCTCGTTTCCGGGCTGACGGTCGTCGCCGGTGCCGTGCTGATGTCGCCGGTTGTTGCCGTCGCAAGTGGCGCGGTGGGGGTTGGCACCGAGCCGGTCAGCCAGGCGCGGCGCTTCGTGCAGTTGGCTGCCGACTACCGCATTGCAGCGTGGCCGCGATGCTCGGTCGACTTCACGGCGACGCAGGCGGGACGCATGCCCGTGCGGCTGGATGATGGCGCATACAACCCGACACAGACGATCGTCAACCTTGGCGCCCGCTATCGATTCAGCGTGCAGGGTCGCACGGTGACGCTGCGCGTGCAGGTCCAGAACCTCACCAACGAGAAAGTCTGGAGCGTGGCCGACACCAGCGGCGGACTCGTGCCATACCCGCCGCCGCGCACGGCGCTCGCGTATCTTTCGGCCGAGCTGTGAGCGCGATGGGACCGGTGCCATCGTCTCCGGTGTCACCGCGCAGCACCGTTGATCGTGCGCACCGGCTTCCCGTCCTCGCTCACCACGAGGCTCCGGCCCGCGCCGCGTTGCGCGTTGTAGTGCTTGCCGTCCTACTGCAGCATGCAAAGCATCGATTCGCGGCACTCGCTGCCTCGCGCGGGATTTCGGACTCGGCGCTCCTCAAGCAGCTGGTCGAGAGCGCTGTCATCGGCACAACGCCGGAATTCGCACTTACTGCGCGGCCCGCCCCAGAGGCGAGGGGCGCCGGTGCTGAGGAGCGGAATACTGCGACGCTTCAAGAAACGCGCCGCAAGGTAGTCGAGGCCTGGGGGATTGTCTCGACCCAGATGCTCAATGCCGGTCATCCGATGGCTGATGAGGTCTGGCAATTCCTCGGAAAAATGCCGAAGCCACAACCTGAGCAAGCGGTTTGAAGAATATTTCTCAGACACGGCTAGACGCGGAAAGACAGCTCAAACGCGACGAGCGCACTCGTTAACGCGCATCAGATTGATACGCAGTGAACAACTATGGAACGCTATGCACCTCGGCGGACTCCACGCGATACGAATCTATTTGCGACATGGATCGCGCTTGCAACACGTAAATCGGTGTCAACTCGCGCGCCCCGCGCTCTTGCAATGTTCGAGCATTGGTTTCAGGGTTAGCGTGTCATTCATAACCCTGCAAAAAGGTCATGCTGTGAACAACACTTATTTCGGGTTATTGGCCGAATTTGGAGAGGCCAACATCCCTCTGGCGAAGGTCGCACCAAAGTATTTCGGTCTGAGCTTCGAGGAAGCGCGCCGCCGGGCTCCGACGCAGTTGCTGCCGTGCCGAGTGTTCCGTCTCGGTGGACAGAAATCGCCCTGGCTGGTTAGTGCGACCGACCTCGCTGAGCTGATTGACCGCCGAAGAGATCAGGTTGCGAAGTCGCCAGCGGCGCGTCGGAGCGGTGCCGGGGAGTCCCACTCGCTGCCGCCGACGCTGTGACAGCGCGGACGTTTTCGGGTTTCAGGTTGGTATAGCGCTTGAGCTCGTTCCACGAGTCGTGGAGGGTGAACTGCGCAACCTCCTGGATCTGGTAGCCCATCTCGAAGAGTCGGCTGGTGGCTTCGTGGCGCAGATCGTGGAAGCGCAGGTCCTCGATCTGCAGAAAGTGGCATGCGCGCGTGAACGCCGCGCTGATACTCCTTGGGTCGTACGGGAAGATGTACCGACCGCCTCGGGGCTGGGCCTTCACGACCGCCCAAGCACCCGGGGTGTACTTGAAGCGCCGATGATTGCCCTCCTTTGCGGTTGGATGCTTGGCGTCGCGGACCATGCCCGTTTGGTTGATCTCGTCGTTGTCCTTCCATTCCAGACGGCAGATCTCGGCTTCGCGACGGGCGGAGGTGAGGGCGAACTCCATGACAGGCAGCATTGGGATCTGCGACCGCTTGTCCCTGCGTGCGAAGTAATCGCGCAACTGAGCCAATTCAGCAGGCGTCGGCCGGCGAGCGCGCTTGCGCGCCTTGCCGGTCAGCCGCAGCTCCGCGCACGCCTCGCGTGCCTCCTGCACGATCTCGGGCCTGACGGGAAGCCCCTTAACGTTCTTGGCGGCCCGCAATACGACCCCCGTCCAGATGAGGTCATTCGCTACGGTCGCCGGCCCTGTGCCCTTGGCGCGCCTTGAGCGCACGTGATCGATCAACTGCGCCGAGGTCAGAGTGAGTGCATTGGTCTTGCCGAGCGCATGGCGCTCCAGGAATTCGAGGTGGGCCTGCTTGCCTCGTTGCCACTTCGAGACAGTCGAGAAGTTGTCGATGTACCAGCGGACGAGCTCGGCGAGCGTGGGCGCTCCCTGCTGGACGCGGGTGAGCGCCGATGGATCCTCAAGAGCGACTTCGCGATGCTTCGCCCAGCTGAGGGCTGCGGAGCGGTGCGCGAACGTTCGGCTCTCGCGGTGCAGGATTACCCCGCTACGACGGATGCGGACGATCGCTGTGTAGCGCGTGGTTCCGTCGGTTTGCTTGCGAGTTTTGATCGTCGGCATGATGGGGCTCGGGGAGACATGACATTCTTGTCTCCTTTACGTCTCCCCGGCAAACGCTAAACTGCCCCGAATGGCCAAAAATACCGCAGAAACACGCAGCAACGACAAGCCTACAGAAATAGGCATTTCGCACACAAAAAGCGCAGGAATAGTGGATCGGAGAATCTCAGTCGCACCCATGATGGATTGGACCGATCGCCACTGCCGCTATTTTCTACGTGGCTTCTCCTCCGACGTACTCCTTTATACGGAGATGATCACGGCCGCGGCAATCCTGCACGGCGATCGGCGAAGGCTCTTGGCCTTCGATGCCGAAGAGCATCCAGTGGCGCTGCAGCTCGGAGGATCGGACCCGGGCCAGCTTGCTGCCGCCGCACGTGTTGGGGAGGACGCCGGCTACGACGAGATTAATCTCAATTGCGGCTGTCCGAGTGATCGGGTCGCGAGCGGCGCATTCGGTGCCTGTCTCATGCGCGAGCCCGCACTGGTCGGCGATTGCGTTGCGGCAATGTCCGCCGCGGTGCGGGTACCGGTGACCGTCAAGATGCGTATCGGCGTCGTGACCGCAGGGATGCGCCAGGTCCACGCCGCCGTCGCCAGCTTTGAGGACAGTGACTTTGATGGGCTTTGTCACTTCGTTGCCACGGTGCGCGATGCCGGATGCGCGGCCGCGATCGTACACGCACGCAAGGCAGTTCTCGGTGGGCTCTCGCCGAAGGACAACCGGGAGATTCCGCCCTTGCGCTACGACGTCGTACGGCGCCTGAAGGAGAGCTTCCCCTCACTGCCGGTGATCGTGAACGGCGGCCTGCGCCAGTGCGACGCTGTAGCCGATGCGCTCAGCTGGTGCGACGGCGTGATGCTCGGCCGGGAGGCCTATCATCGTCCGTTCCTGCTCGCCGAGCTGCAGCAACGACTGTACCCGGATGGCGCGAGCCCGCCGGCCCGCGAAGCACTGCTTGCACGCATGGAGGCGTACGCGCGGCGCGAGCTGCCAGCGGGCAACCGCCTCTCGGCCATCACACGTCACATGCTCGGCCTTTATGCTGGCGCACCCGGGGCCCGCGAGTATCGGCGCACGCTCAGCGAGGGGGCGCGGGTGGCGGGTGCCGGCCCGGAGGTGCTGCGGCAGGCGGTCCCGGGGAAACCGACCCAAGAGGCCCCTTTGTAGCCTCGGAAGGGCGCTTGCGTATAATCAATCGCGCCCATGGGAAAAGACATCGAACTCGCCATCCTGTTTGCTGACGTCGTCGGATCGACGCGGCTGTACGACTTGATGGGGGACCTGCGTGCCCGCGACATGGTGGCGATCTGCATCGACGTCATGCGCAGCGCCACCGAGCAGCGCCAAGGGACAGTCATCAAAACCATGGGCGATGAGGTGATGGCGACCTTCCCCAGCGCGGACGCTGCCCTCAACGCTGGCGCGCAGATGCAGCAACAGATCTCAAGTCACGCACAGCTGAAGGTCGATGGGCAGCCGGTCGCGATCCGTATCGGCTGTCACTACGGGCCGGTGATGCTTGAGAACCGCGATGTCTTCGGTGCCGCGGTGCACACCGCCAATCGCATGACGAGCCAGGCCAAGGCCGGGCAGATCGTGATTACCGCCGCGACGGTCGAAAAGCTCTCGCCGGAATGGCGTGCGGCGTGCCGCCAGATCGATATCGCGACGCTTAAGGGGCAGGGGAGCGAGGTCGCCCTGTACGAGGTCCTGTGGCAGACCGAGGACGTGACCAGCATGGTGCCAGGGATTGCCACCGAGGCGCGCCCGACCCGGGGACTGCGGCTGCGGCTGCGCTGCCAGGATCGTGAGCTGCTCGTTGACGAGCGCCATTCCAGCATCACCATTGGCCGCGCCGAGGACAACGACGTCGTCGTCAAGGGCAGCCTCATCTCGCGTCTGCATGCGCGCATCGAGATCAATCGCAACAAATTCGTGCTGATCGATCAGAGCACGAACGGCACCTTCGTGCAGAGCGCCGACGGCGAAGAATCGTTCGTGCGGCGCGACAGCCTGCAGATCAAGGGGCAGGGGATGATCGGTCTCGGACGTCTGCCGGAGCAGGGCTCCCCGCAGACCATCCGTTTCAATTGCGAAGAGACCTGACGCCCCCGGTCGCACACGGCTCAGCCGAGCCGCTGCTGCATGCTCCTCAACTCTTCCAACAGCGCCGCCGGTACGCGGGCGCCGAATTTGCCCAGGTAGTCGCGGATCTCGGTGAGTTCCTTGCGCCACAGCGCCGGGTCCACGGAAAGGAGCTGCTGCACCGCCTGGGGCGCTAGCGACAGGCCCTGGGTGTTCAGATCCTGCGGCCGGGGCAGATTGCCGATGGCGGTCTCGGTTGCGCCGCCGCGGCCGGCGCAACGCTCCAGCATCCAGGTCAGCACCCGCAGGTTTTCCCCAAATCCGGGCCACAGGAACTTGCCCTGGGCATCGCGACGGAACCAGTTGACGTGATAGATGCGCGGCGGCTGGGTGAGCTTCGCGCCTACTGTGAGCCAGTGTTGCCAGTAGTCGCCGAAGTTGTAGCCACAGAAGGGTTGCATCGCCATCGGATCGCGCCGCGTCACCCCGACCTGACCCTCCGCCGCCGCCGTGGTTTCGGAGGCCACGGAAGCGCCTACCAGTACCCCATGCTGCCAGTCGCGCGCTTCGTACACGAGCGGTGCGACCGCGCGGCGTCGGCCGCCGAACACCAGTGCCGAGATCGGCACTCCGCGGGCATCATCCGCGTGTGGTGAATAACTGGGATTGCGTCGCGCCGAGACGGTGAAACGTGAGTTCGGGTGCGCGGCCGGGCCACGCGCCGGATCGTAGGGGCGCCCCTGCCAGTCGAGTACCGGCTTGCCGCTGGGTAACCCTTCCCACCAGGGCTGATCGTCCGCAGTCAGCGCCACGTTGGTGAACAGCGTGTCGCGGCGAATCATGTCGTAGGCGTTGCGATTGGTTTCCGGGTTGGTGCCGGGCACGACCCCGAAATAGCCGGCCTCGGGATTTATGGCCCACAGGCGCCCGTCGGACCCGGGATGCAGCCAGGCGATGTCATCCCCGACGGTGTACACGCGCCACCCCGGCAGCGACTGCGGCGGAATGAGCATCGCCAAGTTGGTCTTGCCGCAGGCTGAAGGAAAGGCGCAGGCAATGTAGTGTGTCTCGCCGCGCGGACTCTCGAGCCCGACAATCAGCATGTGCTCGGCCAGCCAGCCTTCGCTGCGCGCTTGCCAGCTGGCGATGCGCAGCGCGTGACACTTCTTGCCCAGCAGCGCGTTGCCACCGTAGCCGGAGCCGTAGCTCTCGATCGCAAGCTCCTCGGGGAAGTGCATGATGAAGCGGCGCTGCGGGTCGAGCTCGCCAATCGAGTGCAGCCCGCGCACGAAGCTACCTTCGCGAGCGATGCGCTCGAGCGCCCCGCGACCCGCACGCGTCATGATCAGCATGTTGAGGACCACGTAAGGGCTGTCGGTGATCTCGACTCCGCAGCGTGACAGGGGCGAGTCGAGCGGACCCATGCAGTACGGGATGACGTACAGGGTGCGCTCACGCATGCAGCCGCGAAACAGCTCACGCATCTTGGCGTGCGCGGCCGTAGGATCCATCCAGTGATTGTTCGGGCCGGCATCCTCCGCCGCAGGCGTGCAGATGTAGGTCAGATGCTCGACCCGCGCCACATCATTCGGGGCTGAGCGGTACAGATGACAGCCGGGGAACTCGGCATTGAGGCGCTTGAGTTCGCCACTCTTGAGCAGCTGCGCGGTGATCTCGCGTGCTTCCGCGTCGGTCCCTTCGACCCAATGCAGCGCGCGCGGCTGGGTCAGCTCTCGGACCGCATTGACCCACTCCTTCACGGGCTGGCTGAGATTGTCGAGCGGGATCAGCGTGTGCGCGGCGGTAGCCATCCGCAATCCTCTTATTTCATGGGCGTCCGGAACCACTAAGTATATCCCGGGTCGCTTCCGTGCCCTGATAAAGTAGCCAGATCGCCCCGATTGTCGGTCACCTGCGTCTTGCGCACCAGATTGCCGGGAATTTCAGCAAGATATGCGCCCGGAACACCCCGGCAGCGCGAGGAAATTCGACCGTAGGCGCTCGCTGACATGTTGGACCTTCAGGACATATTTTCCGCCCACGGCCCGCTCGCCCGCGCGCTGCCGGACTTCCATGTGCGCCGCGAGCAGCTGCACATGGCACAGCGGGTCGCAGCCGCGCTCGCCTCCCGCGCCGCGCTCGTGGTTGAGGCGGGCACCGGTACGGGCAAGACCTTCGCCTACCTCGTGCCGGCCCTGCTCTCCGGACGCCGCGTCCTGATCTCCACCGGCACCCGCACGTTGCAGGACCAGCTCTTTAGCAAAGACCTGCCGCTGCTGGCGGCGGCACTCGGGCGTCCGGCGCGTGTCGCGCTCCTCAAGGGGCGCGCGAACTACCTGTGCCGTTACCGGCTCGAGCGTCTTGAGAATGATGCCGAGCAGCTCACGCTGGTCGATGCCGCGCCGACGCGCTCGCGCGCCGCCGCCGCCATGCTGACGCGCATCCGCCGCTGGTCGCACACCACCCGCAGCGGGGACCTCGCCGAGATACGCGGACTTTCGGACAGCCATCCCTTGTGGCCGCAGGTCACTTCGACCCGCGAAAGCTGCCTCGGTGCGCGCTGCGCAGAGTTCGCGCGCTGTCATGTGGTGCTGGCTCGCCGTGAAGCGCTGGAGTCAGACGTGGTCATCGTGAACCACCATCTGCTGCTGGCGGACCTCGCTCTCAAGGAGGATGGTTTCGATGACCTCCTCGGCTCGGCCGACGCCATCATCCTGGATGAGGCCCACCAGATCCCCGACCTCGCCACCCAGTTCTTCGGCGCTCACGTGAGCAGTCGCCAGGTCGAGACACTGCTGAAGGAGCTGCAGGCAGAGCTGGGTGCGCAGGTGGCAGCCACGGCGCCTGCCGCGCGCAGTCCGGTCGCCGCGCTGGTACTGGCCGATGCCGAGGAGGCTCTGATGCGGTTGCGCGCCGCCGCGGCCGGGGTGCCCGGGCGCACCGCCTGGAGCGCGGGCAGCTTGCCGGTGAGTGACGGCGTGCGCGCGCTCGAGGAGTCGCTGCTGGCCGTGCAAGCAACACTCGCCGGCGCCGATGCGCAAACCGCCCTGGCCGCTTTGGGCGAGCGTGCGGCGGAGATCGCTGCGCGCCTGGCGCGTATCGGCGCCGTGGACGAACTCGAGGGGGTGCGCACGGTGGAATCGAGTCCGCGCGGTTTCACCTTGAGTCTGATGCCGTTTGATATCTCGCAGCGCTTCCGCGCGCTGCTCGAAGCGCGCAGCGCTGCGTGGATCTTCACTTCCGCGACGCTCTCACTGGGTGCGGATTTCGGACATTTCACCGGCCGCCTGGGCCTTGCGGATGCGGACACCCTGCAGATCGAGAGCCCCTTCGACCATGAGCGCCAGAGCCTGCTGTATCTGCCGCCGGGACTGCCCGAACCGGCATCCTCGGGTTATGTCGCGGCCGTCATCGATACGGCAGAGCCGCTGATCCGCGCCGCCGGCGGCGGCGCGTTCGTGCTGTTCACGAGCCACCGCGCACTGGCACAGGGGGCAGCGCTGCTGCGCGCGCGTTGGTCGCCGGCGCAGCCGTACCGGCTGCTGGTGCAGGGCGAAGCACCGCGCGAGCGCATGCTGGAAGAGTTTCGTGCCGACGGTAACGCGGTGCTTCTGGGTACCACGAGCTTCTGGGAGGGCGTCGATGTGAAGGGGGAGGCACTGCGCCTGGTCGTGATTGAGAAACTGCCCTTCGCCTCCCCCGATGACCCGCTGGTGCGGGCGCGCATCGAACACCTGACCGCGGGGGGTGGCAATGCCTTCCGTGATTATCAGCTGCCCGAGGCGGCGCTGGCCCTGAAGCAGGGTGCCGGCAGGCTCATCCGCAGCGAAGAGGACTTTGGCGTGGTCGTCATCTGCGATCCGCGCCTCATGGGGCGCAGTTACGGCCGCGTGTTCCTCGCCGCGCTGCCGCCCATGACCGTGACCCGTGAGGCGGATGAGGCGACGCGCTTTCTGCGCCGCCATGCACCGCGGGCAATTCCGGCGGTTGCCTCGTGAGGATACTCGCGCTCGACACGGCGACCGAGAACTGCTCGGCCGCGCTCCTTATTAACGGCAACCTGCGGACGCGCGAAATGCTGCTCAACCGCGGCCACGCCGAGCACATCCTCGCCATGGTGAGTGAGCTGCTCGCGGACGCTGACGTGGCGCTGCCGGGGCTGGATGCCATCGCTTTCGGCCGCGGTCCGGGTGCCTTCACCGGGGTGCGTCTGGCCGCGAGCGTCACCCAGGGACTGGCCTTTGGCGCCGCCGTGCGTGTCGTTCCGGTGTCCAACCTGCAGGCGCTGGCGCAACGTGTGCTGCTGCAAGAGCCAACGGCCGCCCGCGTGCTGGTGTGTACCGATGCGCGCATGCATGAGGTGTACTGCGGTGCGTTCGAGCGCTCGGTCGGCGGGCTTGCCACTGCAGCGGATGCCGAGCGGGTCGTGGCGCCTGAGGCGGTGAAGCTCCCCGCGCCCTGGGTTGCCGCCCAAAGCGTCGGCGTTGGCAGCGCGTTTGCTGCGTACCCTGAGCTGCAGGCAGCACTGCCCGCGCTACCAGTACGCGTGGGCCTGTGGCCACGGGCGGCGGAGATTGTGCGGCTCGCGGTCGCGGCGGTACGAGCCGGACGCACGCTCGCGCCCGAGGAGGCCCTGCCGGTGTATTTGCGCGATGATGTGGCAAGACCTACCCATCGGGGGGCCTCAAGTCAATAATTTGACAGCCGCCGTTTCCTGTCATGAATCTGCAACACACTGCCTCTGTAATAGCCGCGCTCATTTCAAGGCCGTAACCGCACCGCAATGCCCGCCAAACATGTACTCATAGTCGAGGACGAGCGCCCGATCCGCGAGATGATCGCCTTCGGCCTGAAGCGCGCCGGATTTGAAGTGCGCGAAGCCGAGGATTGTCGCGCCGCACGCGCCGCGCTCGCGGACGCGCGCCCCGATCTGGTGCTGGTCGACTGGATGCTGCCGGACATGAGCGGCCTAGAGCTCACGCGCGCCCTCAAGCGTGACCGTGAGACGCGCGAGCTGCCGGTCATCATGCTAACGGCACGGGCGGAAGAGGGTGACAAGGTGGCCGGGCTCGAGGGCGGCGCCGATGACTACGTCACCAAGCCCTTCTCGCCGCGCGAGCTGCTGGCGCGCATCAACGCGGTGCTGCGGCGTAGCGCCCCAAACGGGGTCGACGAACTGATCGAGTTCGAGGGCCTGGTGCTCGATCAGGGCAGTCACCGGGTGATGGTGGGGCAGCGCACGGTCGCGCTCGGCCCCACCGAATACCGCATGCTCGAGTTCTTCATGACCCATCCGGAACGCGTCTACACCCGCGACCAGCTGCTCGATCGCATCTGGGGCGGCAACGTCTACGTTGAAGAGCGCACCATCGACGTGCACATCCGCCGGCTGCGCAAGGCGCTCGAGGACTTCGGCTACGACCACTTCGTGCAGACGGTGCGCGGTTCCGGTTACCGCTTCTCGGCTCGCACGGTATAGTGACGCCGACCTAAGACGAGGCGCCCGAGGTTATGCAACCCGCGACCCAGGCCTGGTTGTTCGCGGCAGGTCGACTGCTTGCCACCGTGCTGATCGGGCTCGGTGCGGGGTGGCTGTTCGGCAATCTGTGGGGCGGACTCGCCTGCGCGCTGGCGCTGCATCTAGCGTGGGTGCTCGCCCACCTGTTTCGACTCGAGTGGTGGCTGCGCCATCGCAGCTACGCCGATCCGCCCGACGTGGGCGGTGTGTGGGGCGAGATCATCGCGCAGATCGTGCGCCTGCATCGGCGCAAGCGCTTTCACAAGCAGCGCTTCGTGCAGCTGATGCGCCAGTTGCAACGCTCCACCGCCGCGCTGCCCGACGGCGTCGTGATCCTCAATGCCCAGCGCGAGATCGTGTGGTTCAACCGCATGGCCGCGCGGCTGCTGAACCTGCGGCGCACGGCCGACCTCGGCATGCGCATCGAGAACCTGCTGCGCACCCCCGAATTCGTGCGCTATCTGGCCGCCGCCGACTACACCAACCCGGTGGTAGTGCGCGCCGCCACCGGCGAGGATGGCTTCCTGTCCCTACAGGTGGCGCCCTATGGTGACGGACAGCTCTTGCTCCTGGTGCGGGACGTCTCGCGCCAGATGCGGCTCGAGGCGGTGCGGCGCGACTTCGTCGCCAATGCCTCACACGAGCTGCGTTCGCCCCTCACCGTCATCTGCGGCTATCTGGAGACGCTGGCGCAGGACCCGGCGCTGGACCCGGAGCTGCAGCCCCCGCTCGCGGAGATGCGGCGGCAGGCCGAGCGCATGACCGCCATCATCCGCGACCTGATCGAGCTATCGCGGCTGGAGGAGACTGATGAGATCGTGGGCGGGGAGCCGGTGGACGTCGTTGCACTCGCCTCGCTCCTGCGCAAGGACGTCCAAGCGCGCCCGACGCATCCGCATGAGGTGCGCCTGAAGATCGATTCGCACGCGCAGCTGCTCGGCGATGAGCCGGAGATCCACTCCGCCTTCTCCAATCTGGTCGACAATGCCGCCAAGTACACCCCCGTCGAAGGCTCAATCGAGATCCGCTGGTGGGTGGATGAGCAGGGCGCGCACTTCGCCGTGGCCGACACCGGCATGGGAGTGCCCTCGGAGCATATCCCGCGCCTGACCGAGCGTTTTTACCGCGTCGACGCCGGTCGCTCGCGGGCCACGGGCGGTTCGGGCCTGGGCCTGGCGATCGTCAAGCACGTGCTGCAGCGCCACGGGGCTACGCTGGAGGTGCAGAGCACCTTGGGCAGCGGCAGTACCTTCACCTGTCACTTCCCGCCCGAGCGCGTGCTGCCCGCAGCGCGTGCGGTGTCTGCCGCCAGCGCCTGAATCCGCGCCGCCGTGGGTGCCGTCAGAAACACTTAGCGGCCCTGTCACGGAACCGACACACGCCTGCACCAGCCTAGGGGCCGGCCGCCCCGCGCGCGGGTGCAAGCTAAGGAGGGATCATGGCAGGCGGAAATGCCCTGCGCCCCGGCAGGCTCACAGCCCGGACGCTGTTCCTGTCGGACATACACCTCGGGTACCGGCACGCCCGGGCGCGCGAGCTGAATGAGTTCCTCGCCAACGTCGAAGCGCACAGCATCGTGCTCGTGGGCGATATCGTCGATGCCTTGAGCCTGGCGCGGCGGGCCTTCTGGAGCGCCGAGCACACCCAGGTGGTGCGCACGCTGCTCGCGCGCCAGCGCGCCGGCACGCGGCTCATCTACATTCCCGGCAACCACGACGCGAGTCTCGCCATGCTCGCGCAGATGCTGCAGGGGCAGTTCGAGGTGCACCGTCAGTGGGTGCACCGCAGTGCCGGCGGCGCGCGTTTTCTCGTGCTGCATGGGGATCAGTTCGACGGCGTCGTACCGTGTGCGCCCTGGGTGCAGCGCCTCGGCGATACGATGCACGGCGCCACGGTCGGTTTCAGCCACCTGCTGAACAACCTGCGCCGTGCCTGCGGCAAGCCCTACTGGGCGCTCACCGAGCACGTGAAGCTCAGAATTGGCGTTGCCGCGCGCTACATCCAGCAGTTCGAGCAGCTGGCCGCCGCCCACGCGCGTTCGCAGGGCTACGATGGCGTTATCTGCGGGCATATTCACCACGCCAATCTGCGCGACATCGACGGTACCGTCTACGCCAACACCGGGGACTGGGTGGAATCCTGCTCCGCGCTCACCGAAAGTGAGAGCGGCGAGCTGACGCTGGTGCGCTGGCCGGAACCACGGCGCAAGCCGCTGCCCTCCGGTGAGCGACTGCTCGCGGATATGGCATGAGGATTGCGCTCGCCAGCGGGGTGCCGGTGGCCGCCTTGCCGGTGCCGGGGCCTCAGGATGTGATCGAGACGCGCGTTACCGGCGTGCGGCATGCGGACCTCGCCGTCGCCATCAGCGCGGCCCTGCGCCTGGACCGGCGGGTATGCGCGGCGCGCGCCCGGGCCTTCAGCTGGCGCGCGGCCAGCGCGCAGTTCCTCGACGGGCTGGCACCGATTCCGCTGACGCGGCGCGCCGCAGTGGCTGTCGGGCGCAGTTCGGCTATGATCGGGCGTATTGCGGCACGCAGGCAGCCGAGCCAGGCCGGAGAGGCCAACTGATGGAAACCGCCGATCTCAGTCACCATATCTCGCGACGCTTCAACGAAGACCTCGAAAGAGTGCGCAGCAAGGTGCTCGGCATGGGGGGCTTCGTCGAGCAGCAGCTGCGCAAAGCCATCACGGCGCTGGTCGAGGGCGACAGCTCGCTCGGGGAGTCGGTCGCGCTCGATGATCACCAGGTGAACAACATGGAGGTCATGATCGACGAGGATTGCAGCAAGATCCTCGCTACGCGTGCGCCGGCGGCCGGGGACCTGCGCGTGATCGTGGCGATCATCAAGACGATCACGGATCTGGAACGCATCGGCGATGAGGGCGAGAAGATCGGCTACATCGCCTCGCGCCTGGCCACCATGGAGCGCCCCGCGGACAAGTACCGCGAGATCAAGCACCTCGGTCGCGTGGTCTCGGAGATGGTGCACGACGCGCTGGACGCGTTTGCACGCATGGACGTGGAGTCCGCCCTGCGCGTCGCGCGTCAGGACCGCGTCGTGGACGAGGAATACGAGGCCATCCAGCGCCAGAGCATCACCTTCATGATGGAGGACCCGCGCACGATACGCCGCGCCCTCGATGTCATGTGGGTCGTGCGCGCCCTCGAGCGCATCGGCGACCACGCCAAGAACATCAGCGAGTACGTCATCTACATGGTGCACGGCAAGGACATCCGCCACACCTCCCTCGACGACGTCGAGCGCGAGCTGCGTTCGAGCGCCGCCGCAGCAGCCGCCAAGAGCCCAGTCTGACGCGTAGCGCCGCGCCAGGCGGCCGGATATCCTTGACCGATGAGCTCCCGTCGGCTGTCTAACTTTGTTGGCTTCGCCCTCTGTGCCGCCCTCATTGCCTACGCGCTGTACTCGCAGTTTCAGCTGGGCCTTGAGCCGTGTCCGCTGTGCATCTTCCAGCGCATAGGGATAGTGCTCACCGGCCTGCTGTTCCTGCTCGCGGCGCTGCATCACCCGCGCGGCGCCGGCACCACGGTTTATGCGCTGCTGATCGCCCTCGCCGCGCTCGCCACCGCGGCGGTGGCGGCGCGCCACGTGTATGTGCAGCACCTGCCGCCGGGCTCGCTCCCATCCTGCGGCGCGCCGCTGAGCATGCTGCTGAAGTTCACACCGCTGTGGCAGGTCATCAAGAAGGTGCTCACGGGCAGCGGCGAGTGTGGCGTGGTCAACTGGCGCTTTCTCGGACTGGCGATGCCCACCTGGGTGCTCCTGTGGGCCCTCGCGCTCGGCGCGCTCGGCCTGCGCGCCAACCTCAGGCGAGCAGCCGCTTAAGGACCGCGACGTACATCCGGTGCAGCGCGTCGATGTCGGCGAGCGTCACGCACTCGTCCACCTTGTGGATCGAGGCATTGACCACACCCAGCTCCACGACCTGAGCGCCGAGCGGTGCGATGAAGCGCCCATCCGAGGTGCCGCCGCCGGTGGAGCGCTGCGGCGGCGCACCAGTCACCTCCTGCACCGCCGCGCTTACGGCCTCCGACAAGGTCCCCGCGGGGGTATAGAAGGGCTCACCGGAGACGAACCACTCGAGGCTGAAGCGCACCCCGTGATGGCGCAGGATCGCCTCGACCGTCGCCTTGAGCCCCTCGAGCGTCTGGGTGGGTGAGAAGCGCAGGTTGAAGCGGGCCCGCAGCTCCCCGGGAATGACGTTCGGCGCCCCGGTCCCGGCTGTGATGTTGGAGATCTGGAAACTCGTCGGCTGAAAATGCTCCGTCCCCTCGTCCCAGCGCCGCGCGGTGAGCGCGGCGAGCGCGGGTGCGAAGCTGTGTACCGGGTTTTCAGCGTGCTGCGGATAGGCGATGTGGCCCTGCACACCGTGCACCGTGAGCCGGCCGCTGAGCGAGCCGCGCCGCCCAACCTTGATCGTGTCGCCGACGCGGGTCTCGCTCGAGGGCTCACCGACCACGCACCAGTCGATGCGCTGTCCACGCTGGCGCAGGGTTTCCGCGACGCGCTTGGTGCCATCGATCGAGGGGCCTTCCTCGTCGCTCGTGATCAGAAAGCTGAGCGAGCCGCGGTGCTTGGGGTGGGCGTGGACAAAGGCCTCGGCGGCCGTAACCATGGCGGCCAGGCCACTCTTCATATCCGCAGCCCCGCGCCCATAGAGCCGGCCGTCGCGAATCGCCGGCGTGAACGGGTCGCTCGTCCACTGCTCCAGCGGGCCTGTCGGCACCACGTCCGTATGCCCGGCGAAGCAGAACACCGGCCCGGCCTCTCCCCGCCGCGCCCACAGGTTCTCGACGTTGCCGTACCGCAGGGTCTCGATGCTGAAGCCGGCGGCCTCAAGGCGCCGGGCCATGAGCGCCTGACAGCCCTCGTCGGCCGGTGTGAGGGAACGGCGCGCGATCAATTCCTGCGTCAGTTCAATAGTTTGGGACATTCAACCTCGCCGTCTAACCCCCGGCGCGGCTTGCGCGCGAGGGTGCGCGTTTATACGCATCTGCCTCGGCGGCGAGCAAGCCCACCGCTGTCATGGCCCTGCAACCTGCCGCGGTAACACTTCCTCACAACGGTCACAGGGACGTGGCCCGGTTGGCGGCGGGGCCAGGGGGGCCGTTCTGGAGTCCGCCGGCCGGCTGTCATGAGAGCGTCACATCATTGTCATCTAATGCGCGCCAGCGGTGCTTAGGCTCGCGGCGGCTCCCGGCCCGGATGAGAATTCAAAGCCCCAGGAGGCAAAACATGATCCGATTCAACGCGAAGGGTGCCATGGTAGTCGCGGCCGCGCTGGGGGCGCTGAGCGGCGCCGTGCAGGCCGCCGACATTTCCGGTGCCGGTGCCACCTTCCCCTATCCGATCTATTCAAAGTGGGCCGATGCCTACAAGACGCAGACCGGGGTCGGGCTGAACTATCAGTCGATCGGCTCCGGCGGCGGCATCAAGCAGATCAAGGCCAAGACGGTCACCTTCGGGGCTTCCGACATGCCGCTGAAGGCCGATGAACTGCAGGCCGCCGGTCTGGTGCAGTTCCCCATGATCATCGGTGGTGTAGTGCCGGTGGTGAATGTGAAGGGCGTGACGGCCGGTCAGCTGGTGCTCGATGGCGCGACGATTGCCTCGATCTACATGGGCGAGATCACCAAGTGGGACGATGCGCGCATCAAGAAGCTCAATCCGAAGCTGACGCTGCCCGCGACGAACATCGCGCCGGTCTACCGCTCCGACGGTTCCGGCACCAACTTCCTGTTCTCCGATTACCTCTCCAAGGCGAGCCCGAAGTTCCAGAGCTCCGTGGGAGCTGCGACCTCGGTGCAGTGGCCGGTGGGCATTGGCGCCAAGGGCAACGAGGGCGTTGCCAACATGACGAGCCAGACCGACGGCGCGATCGGTTACGTCGAGTACGCCTACGCGAAGCAGACGAGCATGGCGTACGTGGACCTCGTCAATAAGGCCGGCAAGACGGTGGTGCCGAGCGCCGAGGCTTTCCAGGCGGCGGCGGGGAGTGCCGACTGGGCGCACGCCCCCGGCTACTATCTGATCCTCACCGATCAGGCGGGCGAGAAGAGCTGGCCCATCACCGGCGCGAGCTTCATCCTGGTGTATGGCGTGCCCCCGGATGCGGCGGCGACCGCGGCGGCGCTGAAGTTCTTCGACTGGGCCTACAAGAACGGTGGCAAGATGGCGGCAGAACTGGACTATGTGCCCCTGCCGGAGCCGCTGGTGCAGCAGGTGCGCGCGACCTGGAAGACGCAGATCAAGGGCGTGACGATGTGAGCGCGGCGCGCAGGCCCAAGAAACGCCCGCGCGTTCGCAGCTGAACGTTCGGAATACCGCGGCTGCCCCCGGGGCGGCCGCCGGTTTTTTGGATCTACGGAGTTGATGACAGCGTGACAGGTTGTCGTCCGCGATGAACACGGTGGCCGCAGTCGCTCCACGACACGCCGCCGGGCAACGCCTGCGCGAGCGTCTGTTCCGCGCGGCCACCCTGTCGGCCGCTCTGCTCGTGCTGCTGCTCTTGGGAGGGGTGGCACTCACGCTTCTCCTCGGCGCGTGGCCGGCGCTCTCGCACTTCAAGCTCGCCTTTCTCACCCGCGAGATCTGGAACCCCGTCACCGACCAGTACGGCGCCCTGGCCCCGGTCTACGGCACCCTGGTTACCTCCTGCCTCGCGCTGCTGCTCGCCATACCGGTGAGCTTCGGCATCGCGATCTTTCTGACCGAGCTGGCGCCGGTCTGGCTCAAGCGTCCCGTGGGCGTCGCGATCGAGCTGCTCGCGGCCGTGCCCTCCATCATCTACGGCATCTGGGGACTGTTCGTGCTGGCGCCAGTGCTGCAGAGGCACGTGCAGCCGTGGCTCATCAGCTGGCTCGGGCCACTGCCGCTGATCGGCAAGCTCTTCCAGGGTCCGCCGTACGGTATCGGCGTGCTGACTGCGAGCTTCGTGCTGGCGATCATGATCATTCCCTTCATCGCGGCGGTCATGCGCGACGTGTTCGAGACCGTTCCCGATGTGCTCAAGGAGTCCGGCTATGGCCTCGGGGCCACGACCTGGGAAGTGATCTGGCAGGTGGTCGTCCCGTACGCGCGCACCGGCATGATCGGCGGCATCATGCTCGGCCTGGGGCGCGCGCTCGGGGAGACGATGGCCGTCACCTTCGTTATCGGCAATGCCCACCGCATCGGCTCCTCGCTCCTGGCACCCGGCACCACCATCTCCGCGGCGATCGCCAACGAGTTCACCGAGGCGGTCGGCGACCTGTACACCTCCTCGCTGGTGGCGCTCGGGGCGATCTTGTTTCTCATCACCTTCACCGTGATCGCCGCGGCGCGCTACATGCTGCTGCGCCTCGAGCGTCGCGCGCTGTCCTCGGTATGAACCGGCGCGCCATCCGCAAGGCACTGAACCTCGTGGCGCTGGCGCTGTCGGCGCTCGCCACCGCGGTCGGGCTGTTCTTCCTCGGCGCGATCCTCTGGACGCTGATCAGCAAAGGTGTCGCCGGGCTTTCCACGCAGGTCTTCACCGCGATGACGCCGCCGCCGGGCAGCAGCGGGGGCCTGTTGAATGCGATCTACGGCAGCGTGGTGATGACGGTGATCGGCATCCTGATCGGCGGCCCGATCGGCATGCTGGCCGGTACCTACCTCGCCGAGTACGGTCGCGCCACGCGCATCAGTACCGTGATCCGCTTCGTGAACGACGTGCTGCTGTCTGCGCCCTCCATCATCATCGGCCTGTTCGTGTACGAGCTCTTGGTGGTGCGTATGGGGCACTTTTCCGCCCTCGCCGGCGCCGTCGCGCTCGCCATCATCGCCATGCCGGTGATCGTGCGCACCACCGAGGATATGCTCAATCTCGTGCCGCAGGGCATGAAGGACGCCTCCACCGCCATGGGCGCTTACCCGTGGCGCACGATCACGAGCGTCATCTACCCCGCGGCCCGCTCGGGCGTGGTTACCGGCTTGCTGCTGGCGGTGGCGCGCATCAGCGGGGAGACCGCGCCGCTGCTCTTCACCGCGCTCAACAATCAGTTCTGGAGCACGAACCTGCTGGCGCCCATGGCTAATCTGCCGGTGGTGATCTTCCAGTTCGCGCTCAGCCCCTATCCGAACTGGCAGAAGCTCGCCTGGGCCGGAGCGCTCCTCATTACCGCGAGCATCCTCTTGCTCAGCATCGTCGCGCGCATCGTGGTCTCGCGTCTGAATCCGGCCGGCAGACGCTGATGCAGGCCCCGGAGGTGAAGTTCGCGCCGCCGCCGGCGGCGTCGGCGAATCAGCCCGGCGCGGTGAAGTTCGAGGTGCGGCACCTGAATTTCTATTACGGCCAGCTGCAGGCGCTGAAGGACGTCAGCCTCACGCTGGCCGACCGGCAGATCACCGCCTTCATCGGTCCTTCGGGCTGCGGCAAGTCGACGCTGCTGCGCGTGTTCAACCGCATGTACGCGCTCTACCCGGGGCATCGCGCCACCGGTGAAGTGCTGCTCGACGGGCAGGACATCCTCGCACCCTCCGTTGACGTTGCGGAGCTGCGCTTCCGCGTCGGCATGGTGTTCCAGAAGCCGACCCCGTTTCCCATGTCGATCTTCGACAACGTGGGCTTCGGCCTGCGCCTGTCGCGGCGCATCGCCCACAGCGACCTCGCCGACCGCGTGGAGGAGGCGCTGCGCGATGCGGCCATGTGGGAGGAGGTCAAGGACAAGCTGCACGAGGACGGCCGCAGTCTCTCCGGCGGACAGCAGCAGCGGCTGTGCATCGCGCGCATGCTGGCGCTGCACCCGGAAGTGCTCTTGTTCGACGAGCCGACCGCGGCCCTGGATCCGATCTCGACGCTGCGCGTCGAGGAGACCCTGCAGAGCTTGCGCGAGCGCTACTGCATCGCCATCGTCACGCACAACCTGCAGCAGGCGGCGCGCGTCTCGAACGTCACGGCGTTCATGTATCTCGGGGACCTGGTGGAAATCGGTCCGACCGCGCAGATGTTCACCGCCCCCAAGAGCCGGCGCACCGATGACTACGTCACCGGGCGCTTCGGGTAAAGTCGTGCGGCCATGAACGACCGCTTCGAACCGAACTCCGGGCCGCCGCCGCGCCAGGCCTCCCCGGCCGAGGACCCCGGTAAGGCCGGCAACGGCGCCGCCGCGGGCGGTGTGCGGCGGCGCTCGAACGAGGGCGGCATGGGACTGAAACCAAGCGGCCGCGTGGCGAGCCCGGCGCAGGACGCGCTGGCAGCGGCGCGCGAGCCCCAGAGCATCGCCGACCCGGTGTTCATCTGTCGCGACGTGAGTGTGTTCTACGGCGCCAAGCAGGCCTTGAAGAATGTCTCGATCGACGTCGCCCCCCGACAGGTGCTGGCAATGATCGGGCCCTCGGGGTGCGGCAAATCGACGTTCCTGCGCTGCCTGAACCGCATGAATGACACCATCCCCGGGGCACGCGTCAGCGGCTCGATTGTCCTCGACGGGCAGGACATCAACGCGCCGGGGCTCGATGCAGTGCAGCTGCGCGCCCGCATCGGCATGGTGTTCCAGAAGCCGAACCCGTTCCCGAAGTCCATCTACGACAACGTCGCCTATGGGCCGCGCATTCACGGGCTCGCCGGCAGTCGCTCGCAACTCGATGACATCGTGTGCTCGAGCCTGACGCGTGCCGGGCTGTGGGAAGAGGTCAAGGACCGCCTGAGCAGCCCCGGCACCGGGCTTTCGGGCGGGCAGCAGCAGCGCCTGTGCATCGCGCGCACGATCGCGGTGCAGCCGGAAGTGATCCTCATGGACGAGCCGTGCTCGGCGCTCGATCCGGTGGCCACCGCGCGCATCGAGGATCTGATCGATGAGCTGCGCGAGCAGTACGCGATCGTGATCGTCACGCACTCGATGCAGCAGGCCGCGCGCGTCTCGCAGCGCACCGCCTATTTTCACCTGGGTGAACTGATCGAGGTCGGCGAGACCGACCGCGTGTTCACCAACCCCCGCCACCGCCTCACCGAGGACTACATCACCGGACGCTTCGGCTGAGTGTTCCCGGCCCGGCCCCTGAAAAAAGCTCGGGCCCGCGCAAGGCGGGCCCGAGCTGTCCCTGAAGGGGGGTTGTGCCTGAGGCAGTCTCAGAACTTGAAGCGTATGCCTATCGTGCTGCTTATGGTCGACGCGGAGTCGCCGAACGGGGCCTTGAGCAAATAGCCGTTCGCCAGGCCGTTCCGGACCTCCGACCACATGGTGCCGATGTACGCATCGAAGCGCTTGGTGAACTTGTAGTCCGCCACCGCCGAGATGGCGTTCAGCTCGCCCTCGCACTTGGAACTCGAGGCGTCCGAGCAGTGGACTGCAGCGTACGAGTCCTGACGGTAGCCGTACCAGGCCAGCGAAAGTTCCAGGTCATCGGTGACGGAGTACTTACCGCCCGCCCAGATCACCTTGAGGGTCTTGTCGATCGCGTAGGCGTCATTGTTCACGTACACCAGCTGGTAGCCGCCGATCGTGAGGAAGCCCGGCGCCAGCGGCGTGTCAGGATTCGAGAACTGGATGTGCTCGTAGCCGGCGAACACCTTCGGCTTGCCGAAGTTGTAGAGCGCCATGAACGAGTAGGTGGTGTTGTCGGAGATCGTCCCGGCCAGGGAATTGTTCCCGATCGAGCACTCCGGTGCGCAGGTGGTGAAGCCGGCCGCGGGCTTACCCTGCACCATCGCTGCGCTCAGTGAGGCCGCCGCCACCGCGTCCTTCTTCTTCTGGTAGTACCCATCGATCGAGCCGCCGCCGAGGAAGTCCGCACCCAGGTTGGCCTGCACGGCGGTGTTGTAGCCGCCATTGGCGCCGTTGAACTGGTACAGGCCCCCGACGTGCACCGGGCCGTACTTGGCGGTGTACTTTACCGAATCATCGAGACGCCGATCCTCGGTGTCGCCCCCGCCGCCGGCCGTGCCCGAGAAGCCAATCACCGAGAACGCCTGTGCGGCGTACATCGGGTCGTACTTGGCGATGCCATCAGCGAGGGGCGTCGTGTGCCGCCCGAAGGTCAGTGAGCCGAACGTCTTGGAGCTGACACCGGCGTACGCCGCGCCGCCAAAGAGCTGCCCGGCGATACTGGAATCGACGCTCGTCCCCTGGACGTCGAGCGCTTTGCCGTTATTGAGCGTCAGGGACTTCAGCGCGTCGCTGATGTTGCCCGAGTTCGTATTGAAGAACGTCTCGAGGCGGAACACGAAGGCAAAATCGCCGCCCGGGATCGGTTCCAGCCCGGAGAGCCCGATGCGCGATTGACTGAGATTGTTCGGCGTCAGTCCCGTGATCGAGGTATTACTGTTCTTCGAGATAATCGACTCGGAGCCCGCCGGGAAGTAGTCCGAGATGGGCGCGCCATGGGTCTGGTACTGCAGACCGATGTCCACGATGCCGTAAAGGGTGATGCCGTTCCAGGTGAGACTGCTGTCGTCCTTGGTAGCGGTGGGGGCGGTGCCCTGGGTGATTACAACCGGCGGGGCTGAGGTCTGCGCCTGCGCGATTCCCGCTGCCGCCAACGAGGCCAGTAGTAGACAGGCACGGATTGATGTCATCGTCGAAGTTCCTTATTTGGTTTGGAGCTCACGCCCTTGCCGCTGCCTACGCGCCAGTCGCAAGAGACCACTGATGCGTAAGTGCGACGCCGCAACCTGACCGTGCCGAGCACGCCAGGCGCGCCCACTGTCCTGCAGCCATATGACAGTTGAAATTCAATGACATGACAATTAGATGACATTTCACCACATCGGCGGCGAAAAAGGCCAGCCGTCAAACGCCAAGTTTAAGTATATGTATCAAACTGTTAGAAAAGGGCACCCTCCTGAATGCGATTTAATGTCGCGTTTGGAGGAGGTTAATGTCGCTGTGGTTCCCTAGACACCACAGAAAACCGCCATGCGCCTGCTGCTCGTCGAAGATGAGAAGAAGTTGTCCGACCTAGTGGCGCGCGCGCTGCGGGCGGAAAGCTATGCCGTGGATGTTGCCGAGGACGGCCCCGGGGGCTGGTCCCTGGCGGAAGCCTACGAGTACGACCTGATCATTCTGGATCTCATGCTGCCGGGCCTGAGCGGGGCGGAACTGCTGAAGCGCATCCGTCGCAGGAACCAGGCGGTGCCCATCCTGATTCTGACCGCGCGGGATGCCACGGAAGAGAAGGTGCGCAACTTCGAGGCGGGGGCGGATGACTATCTCACCAAGCCCTTCGCCTTTGCCGAGCTCGTCATGCGCGTGAAGGCGCTGCTGCGGCGCGGACCGGTGGCGCGCTCGAGCGTGCTACGGGTGGCGGACCTGGAGCTCGACCGCCTCACGCAGCAGGTGCGCCGGGCGGGGCGGCGTATCGAGCTGACGCCCAAGGAGTACGCACTCCTCGAGTACCTGGCGGCCAACCCCGGCCGGGTGTTCTCGCGCACCATGATCATCGAGCACGTGTGGGATCAGAGCTTCGAGGGGCTGACCAACATCGTGGACGTGTATGTGCGCCATCTGCGCGCCAAGGTCGATGACCCCTACCCGGTCAAGCTCATCCGCACGGTGCGCGGTGTCGGCTACGGCCTGAACGACAGCGCGGCGCCGTGAACTCACGTTCCCTGAGCGTGCGCCTGGTGGCCTGGTACGCGGGCGTGCTGACGCTCGTGTTCGTACTGCTCGGGTTCCTCACGATCGTGCTGCTGCGCCACGCGCTGGAGGGGAACGTGCTCGACAATCAGGCTCGTCGTGCGCGTCAGATTGCCGAGACCCTGGTCGCGCACGCGCGCACCAGCACCGAGGCGGCGCTCGGCGCCGAAGTCGAAAATCTCTACTCGCCCGAGGCGAACGACCGCTTCATCCGCATCAGCCGCGCGGACGGCACAACGGTCTACGTCTCCGGTGCCCCTAAGGATGCGCCGTACGATCCTGCCCAGGTGCCGCCAGCGCTCCCCGCGGCGGCGCTGCGCAAGGTCACATTACCGGACGCCACACTCCTGATTGCAACGCGCGACAGCGCCGGCGCCGATGGCACGCGCTATCGCGTGGAGGTCGGAACCTCGGCGGCCGCGAGTGAGGCGACGCTGCGGCGCGTGCTCGCGATGCTCGCCATCGCGCTGCCGCTGGCGATCGCGGCCGCCGTCGCCGGCGGCTTCGTGCTGGTGCGCCGCGCGCTGCTGCCGGTCGAGCGCATCGCGCACAAGGCGGCCGAGATCAGCCAGCACAACCTCAGCGAACGGCTGCCTGTGGTACACAGCGGCGATGAGCTCGAGCGCCTGTCGGTGGCGCTGAACCACATGATCAGCCGCCTCGAGGATGCGATCCGCAGCTCCAAGCAGTTCGTGGCCGACGCCTCGCACGAGCTGCGCACGCCGCTCAGCGTCATGCGCGGGGAGCTCGAGAACCTGGCGCAGGACGCAGCGCTCCGGGGCGAGACCCGCGAGCGCCTCGGCAGCGTGCTCGAGGAGGTCGATCGGCTGGCCGATATCGTCGAGGGACTCCTGTCGCTCTCGCGGCTGGATGTCGGCGAATCGCGCGCCGCCTGGGCGCGCGTTGACCTGGCAGCCCTGGCGGCCGAGACCGCAGACCAGATGAGCCTGCTGGCGCTTGATAAGCGCCTCATCGTGAGCTGCCAGTGCGAGGGGGAAGTCACGGTGCTGGGCGACCGTGCGCGCCTGAAGCAACTGGTGGTCAACCTACTCGATAACGCCATCAAGTACACCCCCGGGGGCGGGCGGGTGTCGCTGTTGGTGCGCGCCGAGGGTAACGAGGCGCTTCTTGAAGTCAGTGACACCGGTGTCGGCATTCCAGCCGAGGCGCTCGCCCACGTGTTCAAGCGGTTCTACCGCGTCGATGACTCGCGCTCACGCGAGCAGGGCGGGGCGGGTCTGGGGCTGTCGATCGTGCAGTCGATCTGCAGCGCGCACGGGGCGCAGGTGCAGGTCACGAGCCAGCCCGGAGCGGGCAGCATTTTTTGCGTGCGCCAGCCGCTCGCGCAGCTGTCCGCCGACTGAGGGCCCGACACGCGCACTCGCGTGGCCAGGAGGCGCCGGCGCGCGTGAGGCCGCCCCGCGGCCGCCACTCCTAACTTAGGGTCCGGCGGGGCTCCGGGCGACCGATGGGGCGCAAATACCGGCGCGCACGCGGGCGATCCAACACCCAATATCCCCACGGCTTGTTGCAGGGGCCAGCTGCGCCGAGACAACTTCGATTCGATAGTGATATATTCAGCTGAATACAACGAACAATAGCCTTGGGAGAGCGGGGCGAACGCATCGAGCGGACGATCCACCGAGCGCGCCCTGCCGTTCGGCGCCTACATCTGTGCTTGGGACTAATTAAAGGAACTCAGGCTATGCAAGCGAGAAGTCTCCGGAGCATCGAGGCAGACGGCGACCGCTCCTGCGCGGCAGGCACGCGCAGCCGTGCCCGCATTTGGGGCACTCTTCTGCTGGGCGTGGGGCTGGCGGTCGCAGGGGCCGCAGCGGCGCAACAATCCAAGACCGGCCCGGAACTCGCGGCCGACAACAGCCTGACCTGGAACGGCATTACGCTCTATGGCGTGATCGATATCGGTCTGCAGCATGAAACGCACGGCGCGCCGTTCAGCGATTACCATCCGGCCGGCAGCGCGAACATCGTGCAGAAAAACAGCCGCCAGTCCGTAACCGGGCTCACGCCGAACAACATGGGTCAGTCGCGCATCGGGCTGCAGCTCCTCGAACCGCTGACCTGGGCCGGGGGTTGGGCCCTCGTGGGCAGGGTGGAGACCTTCTTCAATCCCCAGTCCGGCAACATCAGCGACGCTTCGAAATCCATGGCCCTGAATAATGGCAAGACCGCCGCGACCTCCGGCACCAATCTCAACTCCAGCGTGGCGGGGCAGCTGTTCCAGAGCTCCTATCTCGGACTAAGCTCGAAGGCCTATGGAACCATTACCTTCGGCCGTCAGCTGACCCTGGTGGCCGATGGAGTCAACAAATACGACCCTAACTACGGCTCCCAGGCGTTCTCGCTGATCGGCATGTCGGGGCCCTACGCGGGAGCCGGCGACACCGAGGACAAACGTATGGATTCTTCGGTCAAGTACACCGCAACTTTCGTGGATATGCTCCACCTCGGCGTCCTCTACAAGTTCAATGGCTCCAACGGTGCTGGCAACACGGCCTTTCAGGCGCAGCTCGGCGCGGAGTTGGCCGGCGCCTCCATCGATGGGTACTACTCCAAGGTCAAGAGTGCGATCTCATCGGCGCCGCTGACCGCGGCGATGGTGCAGGGCGAGACCGTGCCCGGCTTCACCTCGTGCCTGCCGAACTGCTCGATCGGCAACAACTCCCTCGCCGGGACCATCTCGGACAATACCGCTTACGCGCTCATGGGCCTGTATAAGCTCGATCAGTTCAAGTTCTTCCTCGCCTACGAGTACCTCAAGTTTGAAAATCCGTCGCAGCCGTTGCCCGCCGGTTTCATCGACATCGGCGGCTACGTGTTGACCTATGTCAACAATAACGCGTACGTCAAGGCCAAGATCCTGAACGTGTACTGGGGTGGCGTGCGCTACACAGCCGTGCCGCATCTTGACCTGACCGCGGCTTACTACGGCGTTCACCAGAATTCGTTCGCCACCGGCGCCAACGCCGGGTGTGACAGCAAGGTATCCGGTTCTTGCAGCGGTAACCTTGAAGACTTCTCCTTTGATGCCGACTACGCCTTTACCAAGCGCTTCGACGCCTATATCGGCGTCATGTACAGCGGGGTGAAAAACGGCCTGGCGAACGGTTACGATTTCAACACGACGAACCTGAACCCGACTATCGGCGTACGGTTCAAATTCTAGGCGACTGCGGCGCGCGGCTTCGGCGGTTGGCGCAGTGGTGCGCCGCGGCTCCGCCCACCACTGGCGTCACGCGAGCCGCTAGAATGCCCAGCCATCGGCGGCGGGCAGGGTGCCCGCACTTTCGGCGCGAAGGGGCGTTATGGCGGTCGCAATCATTCGTTTTCGTGTGGACATCGGTGCCGAGCTTGGCATCGGACCGGGCAAGATCGCGCTGCTTGAACAGATCGGTGAGAGCGGTTCACTATCGCAGGCCGCGCGGGCTTTAGGCATGAGCTATCGGCGCGCCTGGCAGCTGCTGGCCAGTCTCAACGCCTGTCTGCGGGAACCGGTCACGCACGCCCAGAAAGGTGGCGAGCACGGCGGGGGTTCGAGCCTCACGCCTTTCGGACGGCAGCTCATTCGCGCCTATCGCGCCTTTGATGCCGAGACGCAGCGACGCGGCGCGCGCGCCTTCCGCGCGGTCGGCGCCAAGGTGCGCCGGACGCGCCGCGCCCGCGGTGCGGTCGCCGCAGCTTCCGGGCTAACCTTGAGTGAGCGCTGAAGTCGAACCCGGGCGGGCTCAGGCGGAATCGGCGCTGCGCAACAGCTCGTTGATCGAGGTCTTGGCGCGGGTCTGCGCGTCCACGCGCTTGACGATGACCGCGCAGTACAGGCTGTACTTGCCGTCGGCCGCCGGCAGCGTCCCGGACACCACCACGGAGCCCGCCGGCACCCGCCCGCGCAGGATCTCCCCGCTGGCGCGGTCGTAGATGCGCGTGCTCTGGCCGATGAACACCCCCATCGAGATGACGGAACCGGCCTCGACGATCACGCCCTCGACGATCTCGGAGCGTGCGCCGATGAAGCAGTCGTCCTCGATGATGGTGGGCGCGGCCTGCAGCGGCTCGAGCACGCCACCGATGCCGACACCGCCGGAGAGGTGCACGTTGCGGCCGATCTGGGCGCACGAGCCGACCGTCGCCCAGGTGTCGACCATCGTGCCGGCGCCCACGTAGGCGCCGATGTTGACGTAACTGGGCATCAGCACCACGTCCGGCGCGACGTAGGCCCCGTGACGCACGATGGCGTGCGGCACGATGCGGGTGCCCCCGGCGCGCAGCTGCGCCTCGCTCGTGTGCGCGTATTTCAGCGGCACCTTGTCGTAGAAATTGGTGTAGGTGCCGCGGATCAGCTCGTTGTCGCGCGTGCGGAACGCGAGCAGCACGGCCTTCTTCAGCCACGCGTTCAGCACCCAGCCGCCGGCACCTGGTTCGGCGACGCGCACCGTGCCGGAGTCCAGAAGCGCCAGGGACTCCGCGATCGCATCATCCAGATCGTCGGACATGTTGTTGGGTGTGAGCTGCGCACGCTGCTCGTAGGAGCTCTCGATGATGCGCCGCAGGTAATCAAGCTCGCTCATAGCGGCCACCAGTCTCGCACGGGGCGGGCGTTCATCGCAGGAATTCCACGATTCGCTCGGCGGCCTCCACGCACTGACTCAGCGGCGGCACGAGCGAGATGCGCACGTGCTGCGCGCCGGGGTTACCGCGCGCGCCGGCGCGCGCCAGGTAGCTTCCCGGCAGCACGGTGATGTTCTGTCGTGCATACAGCTCGCGGGTGAACTGCTCATCGTCGCGCCCGACCTGCGCCCACAGATAAAAGGCGCCCGCCGGAGGACGGATGCCGAGCACCGGGGTGAGCAGCGGCAGCACGCGCGCGAACTTTTCCTGGTAGAGGCGGCGGTTGTCGCGGGCGTGCGCATCATCGCCCCAGGCGGCGATGCTGCCGAGCTGCGTCGGCACCGGCATGGCGCTGCCGTGATAGGTGCGATAGCGCAGAAAGCGCTCAAGCAGCGCCGCGTTGCCCGCCACGAAGCCGGAGCGCAGCCCCGGCAGGCTCGAGCGCTTGGAGAGGCTGTGGAACACCACGCAGCGCTCGAAGGCCGCGCGGCCGCTGGCCTCGGCCGCCTCCAGCAGCCCCGGGGGCGGGCGGGCCTCATCCTGATAGATGTCCGCGTAGCACTCATCGCTCGCCACGATGAAGTCGTGGCGCTCGGCCAGATCGAGCGCGCGGCTGAAGAACTCCAGCGGCAGCACCGCGCCGCTCGGATTGCCGGGACTGCACAGGAACAGGACCTGGCAGCGTCGCCAGATGGCTTCCGGAACGGCGGCCAGATCCGGCTGGTAGCCGCTCTCGGGCGGGGTATCGATGAAGTACGGCTCGGCGCCGGCCAGTACGGCTGCGCCCTCGTAGATCTGATAGAAGGGATTGGGCAGCGCCACGAGCGGCGCGCGCGTGGGATCGATGGCCGCTTGGACGAAAGCGAACAGCGCCTCGCGCGTGCCATTGACGGGCAACACCATGGAGTCGGGGTCAACGCTGCCTTCCTTGAGGCCAAAGCGGCGCGTCAGCCAGGTGGCACAGGCGGCGCGCAGTGGCGCGGTGCCCACGGTCGTGGGATAGCTGTCCAGCTGATCGAGGCTGCGCTTGAGCGTCTCCAGCACGAACTGCGGCGGCGGGTGCTGCGGCTCCCCGATCGACATGGCGATGTGCTTCAGCTGCGCGGGTGGGGTGAGGCCGCTCTTGAGGCGCGCGAGCCGTTCGAAGGGGTAGGGGTGCAGCGCGTGGAGGCGCGGGTTCATGCCGGGACGCGGCTCGTGGCGGGGGCGCGCAGTTGTGCCTGGCGCTCATCGAGCGCCTGCACCAGATGCTCCTTCAGCCGCTCGCCGGCGGCGCTGGTGAGCGGCCGGTTGTCGAAATCCGTCAGATAGAAGACATCCTCGGCGCGCTCGCCCACCGTCATGATCTTGGCGGCGTGCAGCTCCACCTGCTCGGCCATGAGGACCTTGCCGACCTCGCACAACAGACCCGGGCGGTCGCCGGCGGTGAGTTCGAGGACCGAGCGGCGATTGCGCTCATCGACCGCGAGCGAGATGTGCGTGGGCGTGTTGAACATGCGCGCCTGGCGCGGCGCGCGCCGCGAGACCGCGAACGGCGCATCGGCCGGTCCCTGCAGCGAGCGCCACAGCGCGCGCTCGATCTCGGCCTCCCGGTCACTGTCGGTGATCGGGGCGCCGTCATCCTCCAGCAGGTGATACAGGTCCATGCTGAAGCCATCGCCGGTCGGGGTGATGCGCGCATCGACGATGTTGAGCCCGAGCTGATCCAGCGCCGCGGTGGTGCGGGCAAAGCCGTGGCGGCGCGGGCGGGCGAAGACGAGCGCCGCGGTGGTGCCGCGCACGCTGCGGGGCTCGAGCGCCACGAGCGGCTCATCCGAGCCGGCGTCGCGCTCGGCCAGGAGGCGCGTGTGCCAGGCGATCTCCTCGGGGGAGTGCTGCAGGAAGTAGGCCGGCGTGAAGCGCGTCCAGAAGCGCACGATCGCGGCCTCCGCGATGCGGTGCTCGAGCAGCACGCGGCGCGCGCCGTCTTGCGTCTCGCGCACCAGGTGTTCGGCGTCGATCGGGCTCTCGAGTCCGCGCCGCAGCGCCCGCTTCACGCGCTGGTAGAAGTCACGGAACAGCGACGCCTTCCACGAGTTCCATAGTTTCGGATTGGTGCCGCGCACGTCGGCGCAGGTGAGCACGTACAGATAATCCAGATGCGTCTCATCACCGACCTTGCGGGCGAAGGCATTGATGACCTGCGGGTCGCCGATGTCCTGCTTCTGCGAGGTGATGGAGAGCTCGAGGTGGTTGCGCACCAGCCAGGCCACCAGGCGCGCATCGTACGGCGACAGTCCCTGCTCGAGGCAGAAGGCCTCGGCGTCGACTGCGCCGAGCTCGGAGTGGTCCCCGCCGCGACCCTTGGCGATGTCGTGGAACAGCGCCGCGAGGTAGGCGACCTCGCTCCTGGGCAGCTGCTGCATGACGCGCGAGGCATCCGGCAGCTCGTGGTCGTAGCGCGGGATCATGAAGCGGCGCAGGTTGCTGACCACGAACAGCGTGTGGGCATCCACCGTGTAGGCGTGGAAGAGGTCGTACTGCATGCGCCCTACCACCCGTCCGAAGGCGGGGATGTAGCGCCCGAGTACCCCGTAGTTGTTCATGCGCCGCAGCTCGTGGGTGACGCCAACCGGCGCCCGCACGATCTCGAGGAACAGGCGGTGGTTGCGCGGGTTCTGCCGGAACTCCTCATCGATCAGCCACAGGTTCCTGGCCACCGCGCGCATGGTGGAGGCGCGCACACCACGAATGTCGGGGTTCTGCTGCAGGATGACGAACATCTCCAGCAGCGATGAAGGGCTGCGGGCGAAGACTTCCTCGCTCACCGCTTCCAGCGAACCGTTGCGCACCTGGAAGCGCGCGTTGAGCGGCCGCGGCGGCTCGCTCTCGCTGAGGATGGCTTCGCGAAACAGCTGCAGCAGCAGCTCATTGAGCAGGCTCACGTCCATGACGGTGCGGTAGTAGCGCTGCATGAACTGCTCGACCGCGAGCGTGTAGGAGGCGTCCTCGTAACCGAAGCTCTGCGCGAGGCGCAGCTGGTGATCGAACAGCAGCCGATCCTCGCGGCGGCCGTTGAGCGTGTGTAGCCCGAAGCGCACCTTCCACAGGAACGCCTGGGCCTGCTTCAGGCGGCGCAGTTCCGCCTCCGTGAGGAAGCCGTGCGTCACCAGGCTATCGAGCGTCTCGGCGCCAAAGTGGCGCTTGGCCACCCAGGCGATCGTCTGGATATCGCGCAGGCCCCCGGGGCCGGTCTTGACGTTGGGTTCGAGGTTGTAGGCGGTGTCATTGGCCTTCAGGTGCCGATCGGTCTGCTCGTGCACCTTGGCCTCAAAGAACTGCTTCACCGGCCAGATGCGCTCGGGGCTCAAGGCCGCGCGCATCGCGGCGAGCAGCGCCGCGCTGCCGGCGAGCAGGCGCGCCTCGATGAGCGTCGTCATGACGCTCACGTTGCCGACGCTCTCCTCGGCGCACTCGGCCACGGTGCGCACGCTGTGCCCGACCTCAAGGCCGATGTCCCACAGGAACGTCACCAGGCGCTCGACGGCGGCGCTGCCGGGCAGTCCCGGCGTCTGCGGCACCAGCAGCAGGATGTCGATGTCGGAAGCGGGGTGCAGCTCGCCGCGCCCGTACCCACCGACGGCCACCAGCGCCCACTCCCCGAAGCCGGAGCAGTGCTGGCGCCAGGCCTCGCGCAGCGCCGCATCAATGAGCGCGGCACGGGCGTGCACCAGCTCCTCGACCGGTTCCTCATTAACGAAGCGCTGCTTGAGTTCCTCGTGCGCCTGCTGCAGGAGCTCGCGCCAGGCTCTCGGCTCGCTTAAGGCCGCCAGCTGCGCGGGCAGGCGCGCGAGCAGCGGCCATACGAGCGGCGTTGCAGGTGCTGCTGCCGGCGGCCGCTCTGTCTCCCCGGCAGCCATCGTCTGGCGCGACCTCAGTGCGGCCGCGCGGCCGCGCCGAGCGTCAGAACGTCTACGCCGGTCTCGGTGACGAGTACGGTGTGCTCCCACTGCGCCGAGAGCGAGTGATCCTTGGTGATGACCGTCCAGCCGTCCGGCAGCAGGCGCACGTGTCGCTTGCCGGCGTTGACCATCGGTTCGATGGTGAAAGTCATGCCGGCCTTGAGTTCAAGTCCCGTGCCCGGCTCGCCGTAGTGCAGTACTTGTGGATCCTCGTGGTACACCCGGCCGATGCCGTGCCCGCAGTACTCGCGCACCACCGAGTAGTCGTTTTGCTCGACGAAACTTTGGATCGCGTGGCCGACGTCGCCCAGGTGCGCACCCGGACGCACCACCGAGATCCCGCGCCACATGGCCGCAAAGCAGGTGTCCGCAAGGCGCTGGGCGTGGGCGGGGGCTTTGCCGGCGAAGTACATGCGACTCGTGTCGCCGTGGAAGCCGTCCCGAATCACGGTCACATCGATATTGACGATGTCGCCGGCCTTGAGGCGCTTGTCGTTCGGGATCCCGTGGCACACGACGTGATTCACCGAGGTGCAGATGGTCTTGGGAAAGCCGCGGTAGTTGAGGTTGGCCGGCACCGAGCGCTGCACTTTCACGATGTAATCGTGGCAGAGCCGGTCGAGCTCCTCGGTGGTCACCCCGGGCACGACGTGCTCGCCGATCATGTCCAGCACCTCGGCCGCGAGGCGCCCGGCGGTGCGCATCTTTTCCTGCTCTTCCTCGGTCTTGATCGTTACTTGCATAGGGGTAGGAAATGGGGCCGCCACCACCGCCCGGCAAGGGCGGCAGCCGCACCCGTAAGACATTGTTCCGACGAGGTCTTCATGGTATAAAGCGCGGCCTTTTTTGGCAACGCAACCCACACGCGCATCACGATCCTTAGTGACTGGGTGTTCCCGAAGGCCTTCCAGGAGGGTCTTTCGGGGATGGTCACGGGGATGCGCGGAGGCTTAACCCAACCAGGAGTTTTTCATGCCCGGCGTGTCTATGCGACAGATGCTGGAGGCGGGAGTCCATTTCGGACATCAAACCCGCTTCTGGAACCCGAAGATGGCCCCTTTTATCTTCGGTGAGCGAAACAAGATCCACATTATTAACCTCGAGAAGACGCAGCCGATGTACGCGGAGGCGGCGAGCTTCATCAAGGGCATCATCGCCGATGGCGGCACGGTGCTGTTCGTGGGCACCAAGCGCTCGGCGCGCGAGTCGATCCAGAAGGAAGCGGCGCGCTCCGCCCAGCCCTATGTGAACCAGCGCTGGCTCGGCGGCATGCTCACGAACTTCAAGACCATCCGCCAGTCGATCAAACGTCTGGCCGAGATCACCGAGCTGGCCGCTTCCGGCGCCCTGGAGAAGCGGGGCAAGAAGGAGGCCACGCAGCTGCGTCGCGAGATGGACAAGCTCGAGAGGAGCCTGGGCGGCATCAAGGACATGGACTCGCTCCCGGACGCGCTGTTCGTGGTCGACGTGGGACACGAGAATATCGCGATCCACGAGGCTAAGAAGCTCGGCATCCCGGTGGTGGCGATCGTCGACACCAACTGCTCCCCGGATGGCATCGACTACGTGATCCCGGGTAATGACGACGCCATGCGCGCCATCCAGCTCTACGCCACCGGCATCGCCGATGCCGTGCTCGAGGGCAAGGAGTCCGTGCCGCAGGTCGCCGTCGGCGAGGACGAGTTCGTCGAGCTGGACGAGGCCGGCAACCCGCGCCGCAAGAGCCCGCGCGGCGGCCGGCCGCGCCCCCAAGCCGCGGTACGCAAGAAGGCGCCCGCGCGGCGCCGCATGCCCGCCGTGGCCCAGGTGCCGCAGGTGCCCGGCGTCGAAGTGGCCCCGGAGGAGGAGGACCTCGAGGCCGAGGAGGTCGCGCCAGTTGTGGCCGGCGTGGCGCCGCCGCCCGCCGCACGCCGTCCCGCCGCGGGCGCGGGGCGCCGCAAGGGACGCACCGGCGCTGAGCCGGCCGAGTGACGGGCAAAGGACGCTAGAATTTTCCCATGAACATCACAGCAGACGCAGTCAAGCAGCTCCGCGAGCGCACCGGCGCGGGCATGATGGAGTGCAAGAAGGCCCTCGTGGAGACCAAGGGCGACCTCGATGCCGCCGCCGAGCTCATGCGCAAGCAGGGTCTGGCCAAGGCGGACAAGAAGGCCACGCGGGTGGCCGCGGAAGGGGTCGTGGTGGTGGCGCGTTCGGGCGATCATCGCACCGCGGCGATGGTCGAGGTGAACTGCGAGACGGACTTCGTGGCACGCGAGCACGATTTCCGCGGCTTCGCCCACGCGCTGGCCGAATGTGCGCTGCAGGGTAAGCCTGCCGACCTGGCCGCGTTGCATGCCGCCACGCTGCCCTCCGGCGAGAGCGTCGAGGAGCGCCGCCGGGCCCTGGTGGCCAAGATCGGCGAGAACATCAGCGTGCGACGTTTCGCGGTCCTGAGCTCGAGCGATTACCTGGGCGCCTACGTGCATGGCACGCGCATCGGGGCCCTGGTGGCGCTCAAGGGCGGCACGGGCGAACTCGCCCACGATGTGGCGATGCACGTGGCGGCCAGCAACCCGAGGTACCTGTCGCAGGCGCAGGTGCCCGCGGAGGTGGTGGCCAAGGAGCGGGAGATTCTTACCGAGCAGGCGGCCGCCGAAGGCAAGCCACCGGAGATCGTCGCCAAGATGGTGGAAGGCCGGCTGCGCAAGTCCCTGAGCGAGATTACCCTCGGCGGACAGGCGTTCGTGAAGGATCCGGACCTGACGATCGAGAAGCTGCTGAAGGGCGCCAAGGCGGAAGTGGTGGCTTTTGAGCGCTTCGAGGTCGGCGCCGGCATCGAGAAGAAGCAGGACGACTTTGTGGCCGAGGTCATGGCGCAGGTGAAGAGCGCCGGGCCGGCGGCCCGGCACTGACCCGTAGGGAGCGCAGCAGCGGTCCTGTAGGAGAGAACCCCGCCGCGCGCGGGGTTTTTTCCGTCGGCCTTAAGGAGAGGTTTAATGACGCAAGCGAAGGCGCGGTATTCCCGGATCCTGGTGAAGCTCTCCGGTGAGGCGCTGCTGGGCAACGGCGACTACGGCATTGATCCGGCGGTGATCAAGCGCATTGGCGGAGAATTGCAGGACATCCACGCCATGGGCGTGCAGGTCGCGGTGGTCATCGGCGGCGGCAACATCTTCCGCGGCGCGGGCCTGGCGCGCGCCGGCATGGACCGCGTGGCCGCCGATCACATGGGCATGCTCGCCACGGTGATGAACGCGCTCGCCATGCAGGATGCGCTGGAGAGCTTAGGCATGCACGCGCGCGTCATGTCCGCGATCCGCATCAACGAAGTGTGCGAGGACTACATCCGGCGCCGCGCCATGCGTCACCTGGAGAAGGGGCGCATCGCCATCTTCGCCGCCGGCACCGGCAACCCCTTCTTTACGACCGACACCGCCGCGGCGCTGCGTGCCATCGAGATCGGCGCGGACGTGCTGCTGAAGGCGACCAAGGTGAACGGGGTGTATTCGGATGACCCGGCGCGCAACCCCAAAGCGGTGCGCTACGCCACCCTCACTTACGACAAAGTACTCAGCGACAAGCTGAACGTGATGGATGCGACCGCGATCGTCATGTGCCGCGACAACCATCTGCCGCTGCGGGTCTTCAACCTCAACAATTCCGGGGACCTGACGCGCATCGTGCGTGGCGAAGATGTCGGTACGACCGTCACCCTGGAGTGAATGCTTCCCGGCAGCGAGGAGATAACAACCCATGCTCGAAGATCTCAAGAAAGACGCGCGCGAGCGCATGGCGAAATGCGTCAGCAATTTCCAGGCCGACCTGAAGAAGCTGCGCACCGGGCGGGCGCATCCGAGCCTGGTGGAGCATCTGAAGGTCGACTACTACGGCTCGGAGGTCCCGCTGCAGCAGGTGGCGAGCATCGCGGTCGAGGACGGCCGCACGCTCGTGATCTCCCCGTGGGAGAAGAGCGTGGTGCAGGCGATCGAGAAGGCGATCTTCAAGTCCGACCTAGGGCTCAATCCCATGACCGCTGGCACCGTGATCCGCGTTCCCATGCCACCGCTCACCGAGGAGCGCCGGCGCGAGATCACCAAGATGCTGCGCCACGATGCCGAGAACGCGCGCGTCGCGGTGCGCAACGTGCGCCGCGACGTCATGAACGACATCAAGGAGCTGCTGAAGGAGAAGGAGATCTCCCAGGACGACGAGCGGCGTGCCGAAACCGAGGTGCAGAAACTGACCGACAAGCACGTCGCCGACGTCGACGCTCTGCTCGGCGCCAAGGAAAAAGAGGTCATGCAGGTGTGAGCAGCGCTGCCTCCAAACCCATTCTGCCGCGCCATATCGCGATCACGATGGACGGCAACGGCCGCTGGGCCGCCGCCCGCGGCCTGGCGCGCAGCGCCGGCCACAAGGCGGGGCTCGCCCCGGTGCGCCTGTGCATCGAGGAGTGCGCACGCCGCGGCATCGAGGCGCTCACGCTGTTCGCGTTCTCGAGCGAGAACTGGTCACGGCCGCTCCTCGAGGTCGCCAGCCTCATGGACCTGTTCGTGGAGGCCCTCGACAAGGAGCTCACCGAGCTGCACGCCAAGGGCGTGCGCGTGCGCTTCATCGGCGCGCGGCGCAACCTCAGCGTGCGGCTGCAGAAGCGCATCGCGGCCGCCGAGGAGCGCACCGGCGCCAACGAGCGCCTGAAACTGCAGCTAGCGGTCAGTTACGGCGGCCGCTGGGACCTCGTGCAGGCCACGCAACGGCTGGCGCGCGAATGCGCCAGCGGGGCGCTGCGGCCCGAGGACATCAGCGAGACGCGCTTCGCCGGCGCGCTCGAGCTGGCCGGCCTTCCCGAGGCGGATCTGCTGATCCGCACCGGCGGTGAGCAGCGCATCAGCAATTTCCTGCTCTGGGAGGCAGCCTATGCGGAACTGTATTTCACCCCGCGGCTGTGGCCGGAGTTTGCCGTGGCGGATTTCGAGGAAGCGCTGCGCTTTTTCGCCGGGCGCGAGCGGCGCTTCGGCCAGACCGTGGCCCAGCGGGCCTCGTGACGGAGTCGCTGCGCAAGCGCATCATCACGGCGGTCGTACTGGCCGTGGCGCTGCTCATTACCGTGCTGTATCTGCCGCCCTGGGTGACGCTCGCCGTGGTGAGTGCCGTAGTGCTGCTGGGCGCCTGGGAATGGTCGGGGTTTCTGCGCCTGCCGAGCGCGGGGCTGCGCGCCGCCTACGTGGGCCTGATCGCGGTGCTCATGTTCGCCGCCTGGTCCTTCTCGGTCACCGCGCGTGGGCGGGCGCTGCTCATGGGCGCGGCGCTGCTGTGGTGGTGCATCGCGCTCTTGTGGATCATGCTCGCGCCGCGGCGCGTGGCGACCTGGTCGGCCGCGAGCGCCGGGGCGCTGGCCCTGGTGCCGGCGTGGCTGGGGCTCGTGCGCTTACGCGTGGACGTGGCCTCGGGGGCGCAGTGGGTGCTGTATGCGCTGATTCTGGTGTGGGTCGCCGACATCGGTGCCTTCTTCAGCGGGCGGCGGTTCGGGCGGGTGTCGCTCGCGCCGCAGGTCTCCCCGGCCAAGACCTGGGAGGGCGTGCTCGGGGCGATGCTGCTCGCGGGGCTGTGGGCACTCGCCGGGGCGCTGTGGTTTCACCTGCCGACGCTGGTGTTTCTGCCCCTGTGTCTGGCGGCCGTAGGATTCTCCATCGTGGGTGATCTCACCGAGAGCCTGCTCAAGCGCTACGCCGGCCTGAAGGACAGCGGCACTATCTTTCCCGGGCACGGCGGGGTGATGGATCGCATTGACAGCATCACGGCCGCGGTCCCGGTGCTGTTCGTCGGCTTGACGCTGCTCGGGGTGACCCCGTGATTGGCGTCGCGGTACTGGGCTCGACCGGGTCGGTCGGCGACAGCACCCTCGATGTGCTCGCGCGTCATCCGCAGCGCTTCCGCCTCGTCGCCATCGCCGCGCACACCAACGCCGCGAAGCTCGCACGGCAGATCCTCGCCTTTCATCCGCCCTATGCCGCGCTCGCCGACGAAACCGCGGCCGGCGAGCTGCGCACGCTGCTCGGGGCCGGCGCGCCGGGCACGCGCATCCTCGCCGGCGCCGGCGCCCTCGAGGAGCTGGCGAGCCTCCCCGAGGTGCAATGTGTGATGGCGGCCATCGTGGGTGCGGCCGGACTGCGCTCGACGCTCGCCGCGGCGCGCGCCGGCAAGCGCCTGCTGCTCGCCAACAAGGAATCCCTGGTGATGGCCGGAGCGCTGCTGGTCGCCGCCGTGAATGACTCGGGCGCGACCTTGCTGCCGATCGACAGCGAGCACAACGCCATCTTCCAGTGCCTGCCGCCCGGAGCCCGCACCGGCGTGGCGCCGGCGGGCCTGCGGCGCGTGCTGCTGACCGCCTCGGGGGGCCCGTTCCGCGACACCCCGAGCGAGGCGCTGGCGACGGTAACCCCTGCGGCCGCCTGCGCCCACCCGAACTGGGTCATGGGACGCAAGATCTCGGTGGACTCGGCCACGCTGATGAACAAGGGGCTCGAGCTCATCGAGGCCTGCCTGCTCTTCGGGTTGACCCCGGAGCAGGTGCAGATCCTGGTGCACCCGCAGAGCCTGGTGCACTCGCTGGTCGAGTACGTCGACGGATCGGTGCTGGCACAGCTCGGTGCACCCGACATGCGCACGCCGATCGCGCATGCGCTGGCGTGGCCCGAGCGCATCGAGTCCGGTGTAGAATTCCTCGACCTGCTCAAGGCCGGGAGGCTCGATTTCCGGCCACCGGACACCGAGAAGTTCCGCTGTCTGGCCCTGGCGCAGGCCGCGGCGCGCGCCGGCGGCCTGCACCCGGTGCTGCTGAACGCAGCCAACGAGGTGGCAGTACAGGCATTCCTGGAGGGCCGATTGAACTTTCCGGGCATTGCGGCAGTCATTGAAGCCGTGGTGCAGCGTGGAACGGGACGCGCGGCCGGCGGACTGGATGAGGTGCTGGCGGTCGACGCGGAGGGCAGAGTGCGCGCACGTGAGCGGATCCTCGGCATGACACAAAATGCATCGGTGAAGGGCGCTCGCGCATGAATCTGGTCTGGACGCTGTTCTGGTTCATCGTCGCCGTGGGGCTGCTCGTCACCGTGCACGAGTTCGGCCACTATTTCGTGGCGCGCCGCCTCGGCTTTAAGGTACTGCGCTTCTCGGTGGGCTTCGGCAAGCCGCTGCTGAAGTGGGTCGGCGGTGCCGACCGGGTCGAGTACGTCGTTGCCGCCATTCCCCTCGGCGGCTACGTGAAACTTCTCGATGAGCGCGAAGGACCGGTGCCACCGGCGGAGCTGGCGCGCTCGTTCACGCGCCGCCCGCCCTGGCAGCGCATCGCCGTGCTGCTGGCGGGACCGGCGTTCAACATTCTGTTCGCCGTGCTGGTGCTCGGCGGCATGTTCTGGGTCAACGGTATCGATGAGGCGCGCCCCAAGATCGGCGACGTCACCGCCGATTCGCTCGCGGCCCGCTCCGGATTGCGCTCCGGGGATGAGATCCAAAGCATCGGCGGCGTGGCGGTCGCCGGTCAGCGTGACGTCGTGCTGGGGCTGCTCGATGCCGTGAGTTCGCGCACCGAGATCGTGCTCGGCGTGCGTGATGCGGCCGGTGTGGCGCGCACGCTGCACCTGAGCCTGCCCGATGCCGACCAGCGTCGCCATCTGACCGAACCGGCGGAGTTGTTCCGCGGCCTGGGGTTCCAGTTCTGGCAGCCGCCGATAGCGCCGGTACTGGGGCGCGTCGAGCGCGACGGGCCCGCAAGTCGCGCGGGGCTGGTGAGCGGGGATCGCATCGTCGCGATCGACGGCGTGCGCATGAGCGACTTTCGCGAGATCGCCGACTACGTGAATGCGCGTCCGAACCAGCGCATCAACGTCGAGTATCTGCGCGCCGGCACCAGCCACACGGTTGCCCTGCAGGTCGCGAACGATGAGGTCGGCGGCAAGCACATCGGCCGCATTCACGTGAGCCCGCAGCGCATCTCCGACAGCGCGCTGATCGTGCACACTCAGTTCACGCCGCTCGCGGCGCTCGCGCGCGGCGCCTCGGAATCCTGGAACCTCACGGTGTTTCAGGCGCGCCTCTTCTGGCGCATGGTGATGGGCAAGGTGTCGCTGAAGAATCTCAGCGGCCCTTTGTCGATTGCCCAGTACGCCGGCGAGTCTGCGGAGGCCGGCGCCAGTTCCTTCCTGTCGACCCTCGTGATCCTGTCATTGTCGCTTGGCTTTCTTAACCTCCTGCCGATCCCGATTCTCGATGGGGGTCAGATCGTGTTCCAACTGGTGGAGTGGCTGAAGGGGAGCCCTTTATCAGAGCGCACACAGATCTTTGGGCAGCAGGTGGGCATCGCCCTTCTCATCGTCCTGATGGGTGTCGCGCTATACAACGACATTGCGCGCCAGTTCAGTTGATCGGCCATAAGGATCGCGGCTGCGATCTGCAAAACACCCGCCGGCGGATGTGAGTCCTCCGGTTCATTGATAGTGCGGTGCCCGAGTTTTTCGAAGAAGCGCCACCGAGCGCATGAAGTGAGAGAGTTTTGGTGAAGGGAGCATGAAAACGCGGATTGCCCTGGGCGGCGCGGCGCTGACGCTGTGGTGCGCGCTGACACTCGCGCAGACGCGGCTCCCGCCCGAGCAGACCGCGCCCGCGCCGCCGCCGCCGGCACCCACCGCGCCTGCCCCTGCCCCCGCCCCCGCGCCCGCGCCTGCCGCGCCGTCGTCGCAGGAAGTCATACCCTTGCAGGGGCCTACCATCCGGCTGCCCGGGGCACCCGAGGCTCCCGTGCCGGAGCAAGCCGCGCCCGAGCCGGCGCAGATCGCGCCCGTGGCGACGATTTTCACGGTCGGCGACATCAAGATCGAGGGACTGCAACGCGTCTCCGAGGGCACGGTCTACAACTACCTGCCGGTGAATATCGGTGATCGGCTGACGCCTGCGCGCGTGCGCGAGGCGATCAAGGCCCTGTACGCGACCGGCTTCTTTCGCGACGTGCAGATGCGCCGCGAAGGCAACACGCTGATCGTCGTAGTGCTCGAGCGTCCCTCGATCGAGAGCTTCGAGATCACCGGTAACAAGGACATCAAGACCGAGGATCTGCAGAAGTCCCTGCGCGGCGTAGGACTCGCGGCCGGCAAGACCTTCGATCGCTCGGTGCTCGAGGACGTCACCCAGTACCTCACCGACCAGTACTACTCGCGCGGTAAGTACGGCGTGCGGATCGATACCAAGGTCGAGGAGGAGTCCGGCAACCGCGTCAAGATCAAGATCGACATCAAGGAAGGTAACCGCGCCAAGATCCGCGAGATCAACATTGTCGGCAACAACACCAAGATCAAGAACAAGGACGTCCTTGAAACCCTGGAACTGAAAACGCCGAACTGGCTGTCCTGGTACAAGCAGGACGATCGCTACTCGCGCGAGTCGCTGCAGGGCGACCTGGAGAAGACCCGCAACTTCTTCATGGATCGCGGCTATGCGAACTTCAATCTCGAGTCGGTGCAGGTGGCGATCGCTCCCGAAAAGGAAGACATCTTCATCACGGTGAACATCGAGCCGGGCGCGATCTACAAGGTGTCCAGCGTCAAGCTGGCCGGCACCTTCGTCGTCCCGCAGGCGGAGCTCGAGCGGCTGCTGCTGATCCACCCGGGTGACACCTTCAACCGCAAACTGATCACCAGCAGCCAGGAACTCATGCAGAATCGCATGGGTCGCGATGGCTACGCGTTCGCCAAGGTCGAGCCGGTGCCGACCGCGGACAACGCCACGCACACCGTGTCACTCACGTTCTTCGTCGACCCTGGCAACCGGGTGTACGTGCGCAACATCAGCTTCTCCGGCTCGAACCGCATCAACGACGAAGTGCTGCGCCGCGAGATGCGCCAGCTCGAGGGCGGCTGGCTCTCCAACACCTCGCTGGAGCGCTCCAAGCAGCGCCTGCAGCGCCTGCCGTACATCAAGTCGGTGGAATTCGAGAACACCCCGGTGCCCGGTGCGCCGGATCTGGTGGACACCAACTTCAAGATCGAGGAGGGCCCGGCCTCACAGCTGTCCGGCGGCATCGGTTATTCCGAGACCTACAAGTTTCAGCTGAACGGCAGCTACGCCGATTCCGACTTCCTCGGCACCGGCCAGCGCGTCGCCGTCAACCTGAATGGCGGCGCCTTCAGCAAGGTGTACACCGTCCAGCACACCAATCCGTACACCAGCATCGACAACGTGCAGCGCACCGAGTCGATCACCTACAGCGACGTGACGCAGTTCGTGTCCTCGTCCTCGCAGTTCTCCTCGCACACGCTCAGTCTGGGACCCACCTGGGCCTATCCGATCAGCGAGTACATGTATGTGCGCCTGGGCACCACCTTCAGCACCTCGCAGCTGCTCACCAACTCGCAAGGCAGCGCCGAGCAGTCGCAGCAATGGGTGCAGCAGAACGGGCACTCCTTCACGCGCATCGCGCACGATGACTCCACTAACAACATCTTCCTGTTCTATGGCACCGACTTTAAGACGCTCGAGGCCCAGGCCGGCTGGGACTGGGACACGCGCAACCGCACCCTGTTCGCCGACCGCGGCATGCGCATGACGCTGTCCGGCTCAATCACCGTGCCGATCAGCGACGTGCGCTTCTGGATCGGCAACTACCAGTTCGTCAAGTACGTGCCGCTGGGTGGACGCTGGACGCTCTCCTTCCTTGAGGGGGTCGATTACGGTGAGCCCCTCGGTAGCACCACGGCGCTGCCGCCGTACCGTCAGTTCTACGGCGGTGGTCCGGATAACGTGCGCGGCTACCGCGAGAGCCGTCTGGGCCCGACCGATCAGTTCGGCAATCCGTATGGCGGCAACCTGCGCGTCACCAGTCAGAACGAGTTGATCTTCCCCATGCCGGTGAAATGGGCACAGACGGCCCGCGTGAGCGCCTTCTACGACATGGGCGGCGTCTACTACACCGGTGACAAGATCAAGTTCTACGGCCCGGACAACATCACCCCGCAGAACTACAACCTGAGCAACTTCTCCGATATCCGGCGCTCATTTGGCGTTGCGGTGCAGTGGCTGGCGCCCCTGGGCCTGTTCCGGTTCAGCTACGGGATCCCGCTGAACGCCTTTAAGGGCGTCTACCCCCTGGCCTGGTCCGATCAGACCGAGGGCTTCCAGTTCTCCGTGGGCAACGCTTTCTAGGCGGCAAAATGCAAAGAAAGCAGCCTTCCGGGGCGTTCTACGCGATACTAGGCGTTTTCGGCCGGGCCCCTCCCGGGGGCCGGCCGCGACCACAAATAGTTACACAGAGGTAGGTAAGTCCGTGATGCGTTTGATCAGCAGCAAGGTGGTGGTCTGGGCGATGGCAGCGGGGATCTCCCTCGCCGCATTGCCCGCCTGGGCGGAACCGAAGATCGGGATCGTCGATGCACAGCGTCTGCTTGAGGAGTCCCCCCAGGGCAAGGCCGTGCAGGAGTCCATGCGCGCGGAGTTCGCCCCGCGTCAGCGGACGTTGCAGGCCCAGGAGCAGGCGCTGAAGGCCAAGGTCGATAAGCTGCAGAAGGACGGCGCGACGATGACCGAGGAGCAGCGCCAGCGCACCGAGAAGGAGCTGCGCGACGGCCAGCGCGATTTCGAGCGCGCCCGCGGGGAGTTCCAGGACGACATCAGCGCGCGCCGCAATGAGGAGATGTCGCGCCTGCAGCGCACACTCGGGGAAGAGGTGCGCACCTATGCCAAGGCCAACAACTTCGACCTGGTGTTCTCCGCCGAGGTCGTGATCTACGCCACGCCAACCTACGACGTCACGCCCGGAGTACTGGCCGCGATGCAGGCCCACGGCGGCGGCGCCAGCGCCACCCGGCCTGCGGCGACGCCGAGCGCGCCACCGCCGCCGCCGGGTAGCAAGCCCAAGTAAGCGGACGCACGCGCCAGGGCGGGGTTGCGCGGGCCATGGGGGTATCGCTTGGGGAGCTGGCGGTACGCTTCGGCTGCGAACTGCGCGGTGATCCGGACGCGCGGGTCGAGCACGTCGCGACGCTCGCCACGGCCGGGGCTGGCGCGCTGACCTTTCTGGCCAACCCGCGCTACCGCTCCCAGCTCGCCGCCACCAAGGCGACGGTGGTGGTACTGAGCGCTGCGGCGGCGGACGAGTGTCCGACCGCCATGCTCGTGAGCGCGGACCCCTACGCCACCTACGCACGCATCGCGGCGCTGCTGCATCCGCTGCCGAGGCTCGAGCCGGGGGTTCATCCGAGCGCCATCGTTGCGCCCGGGGCGCGCATCGATGCCAGCGCGCAGGTGGGCCCGCTCGCGGTCATCGGCGCCGACGTCCGCGTCGGTGCGCGCGGTTTCATCGGCCCGCACTGCGTGCTCGGTGCGGGCGTGACGCTCGCGGAGGAGGTGCGTCTCGTGGCGCGCGTGGTGCTCGGTCCGCAGGTGCAGATCGGCGCCCGCACGGTGGTACAGCCAGGGGCGGTGATCGGAGGTGACGGCTTCGGCTTTGCCCCGGTACGCGGCACGTGGCTGAAGGTGCCGCAGGTCGGGACGGTGCGCGTCGGGGCGGACGTCGAGATCGGCGCGAACACCACCATCGACCGCGGCGCTCTCGGGGACACGGTGATCGAGGAAGGCGTGAAACTCGACAATCTCATCATGATCGCGCACAACGTGCGCATCGGTGCGCACACCGCGATCGCCGCCTGCACCGGCGTCTCCGGCAGCACCACCATCGGGCGGCGCTGCATCATCGGCGGCCACAGCGGCTTCGCCGGACATATCAACATCGTCGATGACGTGCACATTACCGGCTACTCGATGATCAGCCGCTCGATCGAGCGTGCCGGCGTATACTCCAGCGGCATTCCCTTTGAAGAAGCGCGTACCTGGCGCCGTCTGGTGGCCCGCTTCAAGCGCATCGGCCTGCTGCAGGATCGCCTGCGCAAGCTCGAACAGGCGGCCGGCCTGAAGAGTGAGCCGCAGCAGGAAGAGGACGATGACTGAAGCCCTGCAACTTGACATCCAGGCCATCCTCGAGCGCCTGCCGCACCGCTATCCGTTCCTGCTGGTCGATCGGGTGCTCGAACTGCATCCGGGCAAGAGCATTCGTGCACTGAAGAACGTCACTTTCAATGAGCCGTTCTTCACCGGGCATTTCCCGCATCGCCCGGTGATGCCGGGCGTCATGATCATCGAGGCGCTGGCACAGGCCTGCGGGATCCTGAGCTTCGTGACCGGCGGGGTCATTCCGGGTCAAACCACGCGCCTGTACTTCGTTGGCATCGACGAGGCGCGCTTTCGCAAGCCCGTAGTGCCCGGGGATCAACTGGTGCTGTGTGCGCAGCTGCAGCGCACGATGCGTGGCATCTGGCGCTACGGCACTACGGCGCTCGTCGGTGAGCAGGAGGTCGCCCACGCGGTCATGATGGTTAGCTTCGCGCCGGAGCCGTCCAAGTGATCGACCCGCGCGCGGTCGTTTCGCCGCAGGCGCAACTCGCCCCCGATGTGAGCGTCGGCGCCTTCAGCCTCATCGGTGCCGACGTCACCATCGGCGCACGCACGCGCATCGAACCCCACGTGGTGATCAGCGGCCCGACCGCGATCGGCGCCGACAACCACATCTTTCCGTTCGCCGCCATTGGCAGTGCACCCCAGGATAAGAAATATCGCGGCGAACCGACGCGCCTGGAGATCGGCGATCGCAACGTGTTTCGCGAAAGCTGCACCATCAATCGCGGCACCACGCACGATGAGGGCGTGACCCGCATCGGCAGCGACAATCTTTTCATGGCCTACGCACACGTCGCCCACGACTGTCAGATCGGCAACCAGACTGTGTTCGCCAACTGCGCCGCGCTCGGCGGTCACGTGCAGGTCGGCGACTGGGTGATCATCGGCGGGCTGTCGGCCGTGCACCAGTTCGCCAAGATCGGCGCGCACGCCTTCCTCGGAGGCGGCACGATCCTCTCGCGCGACGTGCCACCCTACGTCATGGTCACGGGCAATCCGGCCGTGCCGCACACCGTAAATTCCGAAGGTCTCAAGCGCCGCGGGTTCACGGAGGAGCAGATCCGCACCATCCGCGACGCCTACCGCATCCTCTATCGCTCGGACCTCAAGCTGGCCGAGGCGATCGCGCGCCTCGAAGTGCTGGCGCGCACGCACGCCGAAATCCGTCCGTTCGTCGCGTTCATCCACGCCTCCAACCGCAGCCTGGTGCGATGAATGCCGCGCTCGCGCCCCCGGCCCCAGCCCGGGCGCTGCGGGTCGGATTCGTGGCGGGCGAGCATTCCGGGGACACCCTCGGGGCGGCGCTGATCGGCGCACTGCGCGAGCGTGTCCCCGAGCTCGAGTGTTTCGGCGTCGCCGGTCCGAAAATGATCGCCGCGGGCTGTCAGGCCTGGGCGCAGGCCGATGAGCTCGCGGTCATGGGGCTGGCGGAAGTGCTCTCGCACCTGCCGCGCCTGCTCGGGCTGCGTGCACGGCTGCGCAGGCGGTTTCTGGCGGCGCGGCCCGACGTGTTCATCGGCATCGACGCGCCGGAGTTCAACCTGCGCCTGGCACAGGGGCTGAAGAGCGCCGGCGTGCCCACCGTGCAGTACGTGAGTCCGCAGGTGTGGGCCTGGCGGCAGGGCCGGGTACGCACCATCGGCCGCGCGGTCGACCTGATCCTGTGCCTGCTGCCCTTTGAGACCGAGTTCTACGCAGCGCACGGAGTGCGCGCCGAGTTCGTGGGCCATCCGCTCGCGGACCAGATCCCGCTGCAACCCGATCGCGCCGCCGCGCGCGCCGCGCTCGGCGTGGCACCCGCAGCGCCGCTGGTGGCGCTGCTGCCGGGGAGCCGGCTCGCCGAGGTGACCCGCCTGGCTGCGCCCTTCATCGCCGCCGCGACGCATATCGCCGCGCGCGACCCCGCCTACCGCTTCCTCGCGCCGATGGCTTCCGCGGCCACTCGTGAGGCGTTCGCGAAGGAAATCGCGCAAGCCCGCGATGCACCACAGATTCAGCTGCTCGAGGGTCGCGCGCACACCGCGCTCGCCGCCGCCGACGCGGCGATCGTGGCTTCCGGCACGGCGACGCTGGAGACGCTGCTCAGCGGGCGTCCGATGGTCGTCGCCTACCGGGTGAGCGCCGTGACGGCCTTCGTGCTGCGCACCCTCGGGCTCGTCAAGGTGCGATACTTTTCGCAGCCGAATCTGCTCGCCGGGCGGCCGCTGGTGCCGGAGTTCTTTCAGGAGCAGGTGACCGGCGTCGCCCTCGGGGAGGCGCTGCTCAGGCAACTCGGGGAACCGGAAAGAATGCGCGAACTGCAGGAGGAATTTACGGCGATCCACCGCCGGCTGCGTCTGGGGGGCGCGGCGCGTGCCGCGGAGGCCATCCTGAGCCTGCTCGGCACAAGCGCGCCGAGCGCGGGCACCGATGCGCACGCCACGCGGCTGTAACCTCGCGCGCGTCGCCGGCGTCGATGAGGCCGGGCGCGGGCCGCTGGCAGGCCCGGTGGTCGCCGCGGCCGTCATCCTCGATCCGCGCCGGCGCATCCGCGGGCTGGCGGACTCGAAGACGCTGTGTGCGAGCGAGCGCGAACGCTTGGCGCTGCTCATCCGCGCGCGCGCTCTCGCCTGGGCGATCGGCTGGGCGGATCGCGACGAGATCGACTGCCTGAATATCTTCCAGGCCACGATGCTGGCGATGCGCCGCGCGCTCCTGGCGTTGCCGGTGCCCCCGACGCATGTGCGCGTCGACGGCAACCGCTGCCCGTGCATCGCCGATCTGCCGCTGCCGTGTACGCTGGAGGCGATCGTCGCCGGCGATGCGCGTGTGGCGGCGATCAGCGCCGCCTCCATACTCGCCAAGACCCATCGCGATGCGCTCATGATCGGCCTCGATGCCTGCTATCCGGGCTTCGCACTCGCCGCGCACAAGGGCTACGGCACGCCGGCGCACCTGAGCGCGCTGCGCAGCCTGCCGCCCTCCGCGCAGCATCGGCGCTCCTTCGCTCCCGTGCGCTGTCAGAGCGAAGCGGATGAGGAGTTCTTGACAGAACAGGCGTTCGAGACTTAAACCCGCGCCGATGTCCTTAGGCTTCGTACACCTGCGCCTGCATACCGAGTACTCACTGCTCGACAGCGTGGTGCGCATCCCCGAGCTGGTCGCTGCCGTCAGCGCCGCCGGCATGCCCGCGGTGGCCGTGACCGACCAGAACAATCTGTTCGCGATGGTGAAGTTCTATCGCGAGGCGCTCAAGAACGGCGTCAAGCCGCTGATCGGGGTCGACCTGCTGGTGCGCGAGGAGGGCGAGCGGGCGGCGCCCTCGCGCCTGAGCCTCTTGTGCCAGACCCCCGAGGGCTACCGCAATCTGGCGCGCCTGGTGAGCCGTGCCTATCTGGAGGGGCAGGAGCGCGGCACGCCGCGCATCGAGCGCGCCTGGCTCACGCCCGAGAACTGCCGTGGTCTGATCGCGCTGTCCGCGGCCAGCGACGGCGACGTGGGCCGCGCCCTCGTCAATGCGCGCGAGACGGACGCCGAGCGGCTGCTCGGCGCGTGGCTCGAGCTCTTCCCGGGCCGCTACTACCTCGAGCTGCAGCGCCTCGGCCGGCCGTTCGAGGAGGCCTACATCGGCGCGGCGGTGACGCTCGCGAGCCGCCACAAGGTTCCGGTCGTGGCCACCAACGACGTGCGCTTCCTCAAGGCGGATGAGTTCGATTCGCACGAGGCGCGGGTGTGCATTCACGATGGTGCGCTGCTCGCCGACCCCGGGCGCGTGCGCCGTTACTCGCGCCAGCAGTACCTGCGCAGCGCGCAGGAGATGGCGGCGCTGTTCGCCGACATTCCCGAGGCGCTGGCGAACTCGGTGGAGATTGCGCGCCGCTGCAGCCTGCCGCTGAAGCTCGGCGAGGCCCGCCTGCCGCAGTATCCGGTGCCGAGCGGCTTCACGACGGAGCAGTTCCTGCGCGCCGAAGCGGCGCGCGGGCTCAGCGCGCGCTTCGCCGCCGTGGCCGCAGAGCCGCCCGAATATCGCGCGCGCCTGGAGAGCGAACTCGCGGTCATCTGCCAGATGGGCTTCGCGGGATACTTCCTCATCGTCGCGGACTTCATCCGCTGGGCGCGTGAGAACGGTGTGCCGGTGGGACCGGGACGCGGCTCGGGTGCCGGCTCGCTGGTGGCCTACAGCCTGCGGATCACCGATCTGGACCCCATCCGTCACGTGCTGCTGTTCGAGCGCTTCCTCAACCCCGAGCGCGTGTCGATGCCGGATTTCGACATCGACTTCTGCATGGACGGGCGCGATCGGGTGATCGAGTACGTGGCGCAGAAGTATGGCCGCGAGCGCGTCTCGCAGATCATCACCTACGGAACCATGGCGGCGAAGGCGGTGGTGCGCGACGTCGGCCGCGTACTCGGCATGACTTACGGCTACGTCGATCGCATCGCCAAGCTCATCCCGTTCGAGCTCGGCATCACGCTCGATGCGGCCCTGGAGAAGGAGCCCGAACTCAAGCGCCTCTATCAGGGAGAGGATGAGGTGCGCAATCTCATCGACCTGGCGCGCTCGCTCGAGGGCCTCACGCGCAACGCCGGCATGCATGCGGGCGGCGTGGTGATCGCCCCCTCGGTACTCACCGACTTCGCGCCGCTCTACCGCGACGCCGCCGGCGGCAGCGTGGTCACCCAGTTCGACAAGGATGACGTCGAAGCCGCCGGCCTGGTGAAGTTCGACTTCCTCGGGTTGCGCACCCTGACGATCATCGACCGCGCGGTGGCCCTCATCAACCACGAGCGCCTCACCGGCAGCGCACCCCTCGACATCGGCACGCTGCCGATGGACGACGTAAAGACGTACGCGCTGCTGAAGTCCTGCCGCACGACGGCGGTGTTCCAGCTCGAGTCGCGCGGCATGAAGGACCTCATCCGTCGCCTGCAGCCGGACCGCTTCGAGGAGATCGTGGCGCTGGTGGCGCTGTTTCGTCCGGGTCCGTTGCAGTCGGGCATGGTCGATGACTTCATCAACCGCAAGCACGGCAGGGGCGAGGGGCCGATCGACTACCTGCATCCGAGTCTCGAGGCGGTGCTCAAGCCCACCTACGGCGTGATCCTCTACCAGGAGCAGGTCATGCAGATTGCGCAGGTGCTGGCGGGCTACACCCTCGGTGGGGCCGACCTATTGCGCCGCGCGATGGGCAAGAAGAAGGCCGAGGAGATGGCGCAGCAGCGCTCCATCTTCGTCAGCGGCGCGGTGGCGCGCGGGGTGCGCGAAGGGCTCGCCGCGCACATCTTCGATCTCATGGAAAAGTTCGCCGGCTACGGCTTCAACAAGTCGCACTCGGCCGCCTACGCACTGCTTTCCTATCAGACCGCCTACCTGAAGGCGCATTACCCGGCGCAGTTCATGGCGGCGGTGCTCTCGGCGGACATGGAGCACACCGACAAGGTGGTGACCCTCATCAAGGAATGCAGCGACATGGGGCTCGCCGTGCTGCCCCCGGACGTCAACGCCTCGGTGTACGCGTTCACCGCCTGCGATGCGCGCAGTATCCGCTATGGACTCGGCGCGGTACGCGGCGTCGGGGAGGCGGCGGTGGAGGCACTCATCGGCGAGCGCGCGCACGGGCCCTTTGCCTCGCTCGAGGATCTGTGCCGGCGGCTCGACCTGCAGAAGGCCAACCGCCGCGTGCTCGAGGCGCTGCTGCGCAGCGGCAGCCTCGATGCCCTGGGCCCCAACCGCGCCACGCTCATGGACCGGCTGAGCGCGGCCATGCAGCTCGGCGATCAGAACATGCGCGCGCACGCGGCCGGGCAGAACGACCTGTTCGGCCTCGGGGCTGATGCGCGTGCCAGTGCCCCGCAGTCGGTGCCGAGCCCCCCGCTGCCGGAATGGAGTGAGGCGGTACGGCTGACGGGTGAGCGCGAGACGCTCGGGCTGTATCTGACCGGCCATCCGCTGGCGCGCTTCGAAGCCGGACTGTCGCGCTTTGTGTCCCATCGCATCGGCGATCTGGTGAGCGATCGCCCCGTGGCCGGGCTCGAGGCGCCGCGCTTCGGCGGCGGCCGGCCGGTGACCGTCGCCGGGCTCATCGATGAGGTGAAGAAGCGCGGGCCGCGGGTGATCTTGACGCTCGATGACCGCACCGGCCGCATCGAAGCGATGCTGTTCGAGGAGACCTATCACAAGCACCGCGACCTGATCAGCAAGGACGCGCTGGTGCTGGTGGAGGGGCTGCTGCGCTTTGATGAATTCAGCGACGCCTGGCGGCTGGCCGCGCGCCGCATCACCGAACTCGACAAGGTGCGCGAGCAGGAGGCCCGCCGCCTCATCATCAAGTGCTCGCATCGCGAGGCCGCCGCCGTCAGTGAGCGCCTGGCGGTGATCCTGGCGCCGTGGCGCCCGGGCCCCTGTCCGATTACTCTCGAATACACCGGCTCCCAGGCGCGCGGCGCGCTGACCCTGGGGAGCGAGTGGAACGTGCGCGCGAGCCGCGAGCTGCTCGAGCAGCTCGAGGGCCTGATGGGTCGCAACTCCGTGCAGGTGATCTACGGCGCCCCGGCCGCGGCGCATTCGCCGAGCGTCGTGGACTTAAGGTAACCTGCGCCGCCATGGCCGTCGCATTTCTCGACTTCGAACAGCCGATCGCCGAGCTCGAGGCCAAAATCGAAGAGCTCCGCCATGTGACCTCCGAGTCCGAGGTCAACCTGCACGATGAGATCGGCCGCCTGCAGGCGAAGAGCCGCCAGCTCACCGTGAGCATCTTCGCCAACCTCACGCCCTGGCAAATCACGCAGCTCGCCCGCCACCCGCACCGTCCCTACACGCTCGATTACGTCAACGCCATCTGCGCGGAGTTCAGCGAGCTGCATGGCGATCGCATGTACGCCGACGACGGCGCCATCGTCGGCGGGCTGGCGCGTATCGACCAGCGCGCCGTGATGATCATCGGGCACCAGAAGGGGCGCGACACCAAGGAGCGCGTGCGCCGCAACTACGGCATGCCCAAGCCCGAGGGCTATCGCAAGGCGCTGCGGCTGATGCGTCTGGCGGAGCGCTTCTCGCTGCCGCTCGTCACCCTCATCGACACGCAGGGCGCCTATCCGGGTGTCGGCGCCGAGGAGCGCGGCCAGAGCGAGGCGATCGCCCGCAACCTCTTTGAGATGTCGGTGCTGCGCATTCCGATCGTGACCGTGGTGACGGGCGAGGGCGGCTCGGGCGGTGCACTCGGCATCGGCGTCTGCGACCGCCTCATCATGCTGCAGTTCAGCACCTACTCGGTCATCTCGCCCGAAGGCTGTGCCTCGATCCTGTGGAAGAGCCAGGACAAGAAGGAAGTTGCCGCGGACGCTTTGAACCTGACCGCCGACCGGCTGCTGAAGCTCGGGCTGGTGGATGAGGTCCTCGAGGAGCCCCTCGGGGGTGCCCACCGCGACGCGGCGGCGATGGCGGCCACTCTCAAGGCGGCCCTGGTGCGCCACCTGGATGAGCTCGACGCCGTGCCGCGCGATGAGCTGCGCCAGGCGCGCGCGGAGAAGATCGCCGGCTTCGGCGTTTTTGCCGAAAACGACGCGGCGTAGCTCGATGGCGCGCGCGCCACCGCGCGGTCCGGTGAAGTTCGCCCCTGCATGGCTGGCCGCCCGGCTGCGCGCGCTCGTCCCCGGGTTCCCGCGGGTGGCCGCCTGTGTCGCCTTCAGTGGCGGCGCGGACTCGACCGCGCTCCTGGCGGCGCTCGCGCGGCTGCGGCGCGGGGGCCTGAAGGTGCGGGCGGTGCACATCGACCACCAGCTGCGGCCGGACTCCGCGCGCTGGAGTGCGCATTGCCGGCGCTGCGCCCGAGCGCTCGGTGTGCCCCTCGAAGTGCGCCGCATCCTCGTACCGCGTGCGCGCGGTTCCTCGCCCGAGGCGGCGGCGCGCCTGGCACGCTACGCGGCGCTGGCGCAGGCCCTGCGGCCGCACGAGGTGCTGCTCACCGCCCACCACCAGGACGACCAGCTTGAGACCGTGCTGCTGCAGCTGCTGCGCGGTGCCGGTGTTGCCGGGCTCGCCGCCATGCCCGCCAGTGCCGCGTTCGCGCGCGGCTTGCTGGTGCGGCCGCTGCTCGAGGTCCCCCGGGCGCAGCTGCGTGAGTGGCTGCGCGCGCGGCGCCTTGAGTGGGTCGAGGACGACAGCAACGCCGATGAACAGCTCGACCGCAACTACCTGCGCCGCCGCGTGCTGCCGGCCCTCAGCGCGCGCTGGCCAGCGGCGCCGGCAACCGTGGCGCGCAGCGCCCGCCATCTGGCCGACGCGCAGCAGCTGCTCGATGCCCTCGGCGCAGCCGATGTCGCCAGCGCGCAGGTCGGAGCCGCCCTGTCAGCGCCGGTGCTGCGGCGGCTTGATCCCGCGCGGCGGCGCAATGCGTTGCGCCACTGGATCACGGCTTCCGGTTTCCCGGCCCCGCCGGCGCGCCGCCTGGAGGAGATCGCCGCCGCCGTGCTCGCGGCGCGCACCGATACGCATCCCTTCGTCGCGTGGTCTGGCGTGCGCGTGCGCCGGCACGCCCAACTGCTGCGCCTTGAGGCCGCGACCGCAACCGCCGCGGCGCCGGCCACCCCGGCGCAGCTGAGCTGGCGCTGGCAGCGGCAGCGACAGTTGGCGTGGCCCGCCGGCGGCGTGCTCACCCTGCGGGCGGATCGGCGCGGACCCTTGGACCTGGAGGCACTGTCGCCAGTCCTGAGCGTGCGTACGCGCCGCGGTGGCGAGCGGCTGCGCCCGGCGGCGGGCGGTCCACGCCGTCTGCTCAAGGGCTTACTGCAGGAAGCGCGCGTGCCGTTGCAGGAGCGTGCGCAGCTGCCGCTGCTCTACTGCGGGGACACGCTGGTAGCCGTGGGTGATCGCTGGCTCGATGCATCGGTGCAGGCGGGCGCGCAGACGCGCCGCCGCGGCCGCCTGCGCCATCGCGGCGCGCCCTGAAATGGCGCGGCCGTGTTTTCTTAAGCCGCGAGGTGCCTGTTGTGCTAATCTGCTCGCCCGTCGTCGCTCTCGCTATTTTTCGGCGCAGCGGCCTCACCCGACGGGACCCCAAGAAGCTGAAATATGACGCGCTTTGTATTCGTCACTGGTGGCGTCGTTTCCTCGTTGGGCAAGGGCATTGCCGCCGCCTCGCTCGGGGCCATCCTCGAGGCGCGGGGCCTGAAGATCGCCATGGTGAAGCTCGATCCCTACATCAACGTGGATCCGGGCACGATGAGCCCCTTCCAGCACGGCGAGGTGTTCGTCACCCAGGACGGCACCGAGACGGATCTGGACCTCGGGCATTACGAGCGCTTCGTGCGCACCACCACCGGGCGCAACAGCAACTTCACCACCGGGCGCATCTACGAGCACGTCATCGCCAAGGAGCGCCGCGGCGACTACCTCGGCGCCACGGTGCAGGTGATCCCGCACATCACCGATGAGATCAAGCGCAGCATCAAGCTCGGCGCGGACGGGGCCGACGTGTGCATGGTGGAGATCGGCGGCACCGTCGGCGACATCGAGTCGCTGCCGTTCCTCGAGGCCATCCGCCAGATCGGGGTCGAGCTCGGGCGCAACAACTGCGTCTACATGCATCTGACGCTGGTGCCGATCGTGGGGGGTTCGGGGGAGATCAAGACCAAGCCTACGCAGCACTCGGTGAAGGAGCTGCGCGGCATCGGTATCCAGCCCGACGTGCTCCTGTGCCGTTGCAAGCATCCCCTGCCGGAGGAGCAGCGCCGCAAGATCGCGCTGTTCACCAACGTCGAGGAGCGCGCGGTCATCTCCGCCATCGACGCGGACGATATCTACAAGATCCCGCTCCTGCTGCACGAGCAGGGGCTCGATGAGATCGTCGTCGACAAGCTGCGCCTGGAGGTGCCGCCCACCGAGCTCGCCGAGTGGCGCCAGGTGGTGAGCGGCAAGGCCAACCCCGACGGCCAGGTGGACATCGCCATGGTCGGCAAGTACGTGCAGATTCGCGACTCGTACCTCTCGCTGCACGAGGCGCTGATGCACGGGGGCCTCAAGAGCCGCACGCGCGTCAATATTCACTATATCGAGTCGACCGACATCGAGCAGCATGGTCCGCACATGCTCAAAGGCATGGATGCGATCCTCGTGCCGGGCGGCTTCGGCGAGCGCGGCATCGAGGGCAAGATCCAGGCCGTACGCTTCGCGCGCGAGCACGGCGTGCCGTACCTGGGGATCTGCCTCGGCATGCAGGTGGCGATCGTCGAGCACGGCCGTCACGTGCAGGGCCTCGGGGACGCCAACAGCACCGAGTTCAACCGCGCCACCCCGCACCCGGTGATCGCCCTGATCTCCGAGTGGCGCGATATTGCGCGCGGCGTGCAGACGCGGGACGACGGCTCCGAGAAGGGCGGCACGATGCGCCTGGGTGCGCAGGAAGTGGTGCTCGGCTCCGGCACGCGCGCCCGCGAACTCTACGGGCGCGACGTGATCATGGAGCGCCACCGCCACCGCTTCGAGTTCAACAACAATTACCTGGAACGCTACCGCGCCTCGGGCATGCGCTTCTCGGGCTTCTCGCGCGACGGCCTGGTCGAGGTGATCGAGCTGCCCCAGCACCCCTGGTTCGTGGCCACGCAGTTTCACCCCGAATTCACTTCGGCCCCGCGCGACGGGCATCCGCTGTTCACCGGCTTCATCCGTGCGGCGCGCGCGCAGCGCGCCGCACAGCTGCCGCAGGCGGCCGGGGCCTGAGGGGCGCCGCGCGCACGCGCACGCGCTCGCGACCGATGCAGCTCACCGGACACGAAGTCGGCGGCCAGCAGCCGTTTTTCCTGATCGCAGGTCCGTGCGTGATCGAGAGCCGCGCGCTATGCGAGGAGATCGCCGGCCGTCTCAAGGAGATCACCTCGCGGCTGAAGATCCCCTACATCTTCAAGGCCTCCTACGATAAGGCCAACCGCTCCTCGCGCGCCTCCTTCCGCGGCCCGGGGATTGAGGCGGGCCTGAAGACGCTCGCCGAGGTGCGGCGCGCCATCGGCGTGCCGGTGCTCACCGACGTGCACGAGGACAGTCCGCTCGCGGAAGTGGCCGCGGTGGTCGACGTGCTGCAGACGCCGGCGTTTCTGTGCCGCCAGACCAATTTCATACTTAATACCGCTGCCCAGGGGAAGCCGGTGAATATCAAGAAGGGCCAGTTCCTCTCGCCCTGGGAGATGCAGAACGTGGTCGACAAAGCGCGCTCCACCGGCAACACGCACATCATGGTGTGCGAGCGTGGCTTCTCCTTCGGCTACAACAATCTGGTCTCCGACATGCGCTCGCTGGCGATCATGCGCGCCACCGGCTGCCCGGTGGTGTTCGATGCCACGCACTCGGTGCAGCTGCCGGGTGGGCAGGGATCATCTTCCGGCGGCCAGCGTGAATTCATTCCGGTGCTGGCGCGCGCGGCGGTGGCCAGCGGCATCGCCGGGCTTTTCATGGAGACGCACCCGCGGCCCGAGGAAGCCCTGTCCGACGGTCCGAATGCCTGGCCGCTGATGCGGATGGACGCGCTGCTGAGCACGCTGGTGGAGCTGGACCGCGCGGTCAAACGCGGCCCTTATGAAGAATCCCTGCTGCCGAGGAGCTGAAATAAGGCGATGAGCAAGATCACGGACATTCGCGGACGCGAGATCATCGACTCACGCGGCAACCCCACGGTCGAGGCCGACGTGGTGCTCGACTCCGGCGTGCGCGGCCGCGCCGCGGTCCCCTCGGGCGCCTCCACCGGCACACGCGAGGCGGTGGAGCTGCGCGACAAGGATCCGAAACGCTACGGCGGCAAGGGCGTGTTGCGGGCGGTGGAGCACATCAATACGGTGCTGCGCCAGGCGCTCCTCGGTGCCGACCCGCGCGAGCAGGGCGGGATCGATGCGCGGATGATCGAGCTCGATGGCACCGAGAACAAGGCGCGCCTGGGCGCGAATGCGCTCCTCGGCGTCTCGCTCGCCACCGCGCACGCGGCGGCGCAGGACGCGCGCACGCCGCTCTACCGCTACCTGGCACGCCTGAGCGGTGAGCAGCGCGAGCCGGTCATGCCGGTGCCGATGATGAACATCATCAATGGCGGCGCGCACGCCAACAACAGCCTCGACGTCCAGGAGTTCATGATCCTGCCGGTCGGTGCCCCGAGCTTCCGCGAGGCGGTGCGCTACGGCGCGGAGGTGTTTCACGCGCTGAAGAAGCTGCTCGCGACCCGGGGCCTGTCGACCGCGGTGGGGGACGAGGGCGGTTTTGCGCCGGATCTGGACTCCAACGAGGCCGCGCTCGCGATCATCCTCGAGGCCATCGAGACGGCCGGCTACCGGCCCGGCCGCGACATCTACCTAGGGCTGGATGTCGCCAGCAGCGAGTTCTTCAAGGACGGCCGCTATGCGCTGGAGTCCGAGAAGCGGCGCTTCTCGGCGGCGGAATTCACCGCCTATCTCGGTGATCTTGCCGCCCGCTATCCGATCATCACCATCGAGGATGGCATGAGCGAGGCGGACTGGGATGGCTGGACGACGCTCACGCGTGCGCTGGGCGGCCGGCTGCAGCTGGTGGGTGATGACGTGTTCGTCACCAACACGCGCATCTTCAGGGAGGCGATCGAGCGCCACATCGCCAACGCCATCCTCATCAAGCCGAACCAGATCGGCACCCTCACCGAGACGCTGGCGGCCATCGACATGGCCGACAAGGCCCACTACGCCGCGGTGGTCTCGCATCGCTCGGGGGAGACCGAGGACAGCACCATCGCCGACATCGCCGTGGCGAGCGCCGCCACCCAGATCAAGACCGGCTCGATGTCACGCTCGGACCGCGTCGCCAAGTACAACCAGCTGCTGCGGATCGAGGCGGAGCTCGGGAGCGTGCGCTACGCGGGGCGCGAGGCGTTTCCGGTCAAGCTGTGAGCCACCCGGCGCGCGCTCGGCCGCGCGCGGGCCCGCCGCAGCGCGGCCGGGGAGGCGCCGAAGAGTCGCACGAAGGCGCGCCGCATGCGCTCCGGGTCACCGAAGCCGCAGCGCGCGGCCACCGTCTGTACGCTGGCGGCGCCACTTTGCAGTAGCGCCCGCGCCGCATCGGCACGGATGCGCTCCACCGCCTTCGCCGGCGTCAGTCCGGTCTCGGCACGAAAGGCGCGCGCGAAATTGCGCGGACTCATGCAGCAGCGCGCCGCGAGCGCCTCCACTCCCGCCGGCCCTTCCAGGTGCGTACGCACATGCTCGAGCAGTCCCGCGAAGCGACCGGCGGCGCGCTCCATCTCCAACAGCGCCGAGAACTGCGACTGTCCCCCGGGGCGGCGGTGATAGACCACGAGCTGCTGCGCCGTGCGTTGCGCGACCTCCTCGCCGAGGTCCTCGCCGATCAGCGCCAGCGCCAGGTCGATCCCGGCGCTGATGCCGGCGGCGGTCCACACCTTGCCGGCGCGCACGAAGATGCGGTCAGGTTCCAACCGGACGTTGGGGAAGGCGCGACGGAATCGCTCCGTGAGGCTCCAGTGGGTCGTGGCCGCCAGCCCTTCGAGGAGGCCGGCGGCGGCGAGCAGAAATGAGCCCGAGCACACGCTCGCCACGCGCCGCGCGCGCGCTGCGCAGGCGCGCAGGAAGCGCCGCGTGGGCAGGCACTCGAGCGCGGCGTACGTGCCCTCGCCGCCGGCGACGAGCACGGTGTCGAGCGATTGTGGCCGCGGCAGCGCCTGCGCCTCGAGCGTCGCGCCCGAGGAGCTCACGATGCGCCCGGCGCGCGCCGCGAGGATCCTGAGCTCGTAACTGCCCGGACGCAGCCGGGCAGCGATTTCGAAGGCCGCGATCGGGCCGGCGGCATCCAGCAGCTGAAAGTCCGGAAAGATCAGAAATCCGATGCGGCGCATGGGCGGGCGGCCTTGCGGCATTGGCTTAAAAGGAGGTAAAAACGTCATTTAAGCCATAGGGTACCCGGTGCATCATCCGCTGGCGAGTGGGTTTGGCCGAAAGGAACGCGATGAGCGCCGAGTTTCCCGTAGTGTTTGCGCTGTACCCGGATATCACGCAGCTGGATTTCACCGGCCCGCTCGAGGTGCTGTGCCGCGTGCCGGGCGCCGTCGTGACGCTCGCCTCCGTGGCCGGCGGTGAACTGCCGGCCTCCGGGGGTGTGAGGTTCGCCGGCCTCAAGCGCCTCGACGAGGTGCGCGAGTGCGCGCTGCTGTGCGTCCCGGGCGGATTTGGCACCGGCGCGGCCATGCTCGATGCGGCCTATCTACACAACCTGCGCCGCTTGGCCGCGGACGCCCGCTACCTGACCTCGGTCTGCACCGGCTCGCTGCTGCTCGGGGCCGCCGGACTCTTGCGCGGGCGCCGCGCCGCCTGTCATTGGGCCTTTCGCGAGCTGCTGCCGCTCTTCGGCGCGATCCCGGAGACGGCGCGCGTCGTGCGCGATGGCAACATCTTCAGCGGCGGCGGCGTGACCGCCGGCATCGACATGGCGCTCACGGTCGTGGCGGAGATCGCCGGCCGCCCATTCGCCGAGGCCGTGCAGCTGGCGATCGAGTACGCGCCCGAGCCGCCCTTTGTCGGCGGGCGCCCGGAGCTGGCGCCGCCACAGGTGGTGCAGGCGGTGCGTCAGCGCTTCGATGCCGTGTGGCCCGAGCGCCGTGCGGCCGCTGAGCGCGCCGGCGCGGCGCTGGCGGGGAGCCTCGAGCGCTGAAACGCGTCGCGCCGCACGGCGGCGTCTGCTACGCTCTCGCACCCATGAAGTGGCTCGCCGGCGCGCTGGCTGTCTGCATCCTCCTGCTGCAATACCGCGTCTGGTTCTCCGAGGACGGAGTGCGCGAGGTCGGGCGTTTGAAGCACGCCGTCGCCACACAGCAAGCCGAGAATGACGGACTCGCCGAGCGCAACAAGCAGATCGCCGCCGAGGTGCGCGATCTGAAGACTGGAATGGACGCGCTCGAGGAGCGCGCGCGCAGCGACCTGGGCATGATCGCCCGTAACGAGACCTTCTATCAGGTCGTGCCCCCGCGTGCGCACGCGGGCGCACAGCCGGCGGCGCGTACCGCCTCAGCCCGCTAGGCGAGCCTCCCGCCGCGATGCGTTACTGGCTCGTCATGCCCGCCGCGGGCGCCGGGCGCCGCTTCGGTGCCGAGGCACCCAAACAATATGCTCCGCTGGAGGGGCGCACCGTCATCGAATGGGCCCTGGCGCCGTTTCTCGCCGATGCGCGCTGCGCGCGCATCGTCGTGGCACTCGCCCCCGGGGATGAGCACTGGAGGCGCCTGGCGCTGCCCGAGCCTGTCGTGACCACGCGCGGTGGTAGCCAGCGCAGCGACTCGGTGCGCAATGGCCTCGCTGCACTGGCGGCCGAGGCGCAGCCGAGCGACTGGGTGCTGGTGCACGATGGCGCGCGCCCGTGCCTGGAGAGCGCTGACCTGGAGCGCCTGCTGCGGCATCTGGGCACGCACCCGGTCGGCGGGCTCCTCGGTGTGCGCGTCGCCGACACGCTCAAGCGCGGCGAAGGGGCAGGGGGGGCGGAAGCTGCGGTGCTCGCCACCGAGGAGCGCGCCGGGCTGTGGCGGGCCCAGACCCCGCAGATGTTCCGCTACGGCGCCCTGTGCGCGGCGCTCGACGCGGCGCGCGCCGCCGGCCGCACGCCGAGCGATGAGGCGCAGGCGCTCGAGTGGCAGGGCCAGCGGCCGCTTCTGATCGAAGGGGCGGCGAGCAATCTTAAGGTGACCACCGCGGCCGATCTGCGGCTGGCGAGTGCCATCCTGCGCTCGCGCCACGCATGAGGAAGCGCCCATGAGAGTCGGCTGCGGATTCGACGTGCATGCCTTTGGCCCCGGCACTGCGCTCATGCTCGGCGGCGTGCGGGTGCCGCACACCCACGGCGTTATCGCGCACTCCGACGGCGACGTGCTGCTGCACGCGCTGTGCGATGCGCTGCTGGGGGCTGCCGGACTCGGCGACATCGGCCAGCACTTCAAGGACACCGACCCGCAGTGGCGCGGCGCAGACAGCGCCGGCTTCGTCACCGCGGTGCTCGCGCTGCTGCACGCGCGCGGGCTCACGGTCGGCAACGCGGATCTCACGCTCATCGCCCAGGCCCCCAAGCTTGCGCCGCATCGCGAGGCGATGCGCAAGCGCATCGCGCAGCTGCTCGGGATCGAGGCGGCGCGTGTCAATCTCAAGGCGACCACCACCGAGGGGCTGGGGTTCCTTGGGCGCGTGGAGGGGATCGCTGCGCAGGCTGTCGTGCTGTTGCGCGAAGATTCCGCCGGTGACGGCTGAACTGAGCGCACGCGCGGCGGCACTCGCACCGCCGCATGCGCATGGAATGCCCTGCACGCAGGCCGAGCTGCGGGTCGTGCCGGAGGACTTCCGCGTGGAGGAAGACCTCGGCTTTGAGCCGGCCGGCAGCGGCGCGCACCTGCTGCTGCAGGTACGCAAGGTGAACGCCAATACCCAGTGGGTCGCGCGCGAGCTGGCACGACTGGCGGGCTGCCACGTTGCTGAGGTCGGCTACGCCGGCATCAAGGACCGCCGGGCCGTGGCGGTGCAGTGGTTCTCCGTGCCCCGGCCGCGCGTGGCGCGCGAGTGGCGCGCCCTGCAGGAGCCGGAGTTCAGCGTGCTCGCCGCCCACCCGCACAGCCGCAAGCTGCCGCGCGGGGCACTCGCCGGCAATCGCTTCGTCATCCGCCTGCGCGCGCCCGCCGGCACCGGCGCGGAACTCGGGGCGGCGCTCGCCGCGCGCCTGGAGTTGATCGGGCGCGCGGGAGTGCCGAATTACTTCGGTCCGCAGCGCTTCGGTCGCGATGGCGCGAATCTCGCGAGGATCGGAGCCGATCTTAAGCGCCTGAAGCCCCCAGAGCGCGGCTTCGTGCTCTCGGCGGCACGGGCGGTCATCTTCAACGCCGTGCTCGCGGCGCGCGTCGCCGGCGCGAGCTGGCAACGCTTGCTCCCCGGGGATCTCGCCAACCTCGACGGCCGCGGCAGCATCTTCGCCGTGGAGCAGCCGGATGCGACCCTGGAGCGCCGCTGCCGCGAACTCGAGATCCACCCGAGCGGCCCGCTGTGGGGTGCGGGCGCCCCGCAGGCCCAGGGTGAAGTCGGTGCGCTCGAGGCGCGCATCGCGGGGGCCTATCCGGCCGAATGCCGCGCCTGCACCGAGGCGGGCATGCGGCCGGAGCGCCGCAGCCTGCGGCTCGCGGTGCGCGAGCTGCGGGTCGAGGCGGAGTCGCAGGCACTGCTGCTGCACTTTCGCCTGACGCGCGGCAGCTTCGCCACGGCCGTGTTGCGCGAGCTGGTCGCCTCGGCCGCCGAGCTTCCGGAGGCGTGAGGGCGTTTCAGGGACGCTCGAGCAGCACGTAGACCGCGCCGGTGCCCCCGTCGACCGGCCGGGCCGAGACGTACGCCAGTACGGCGCCGCTGTGGCGCAGCACCGCACTGACCGCGCTCTTGAGCACCGGACCGCGGTGACCCGAGCGCAGGCCCTTGCCGTGGATGATGCGCACGCAGTGCACGTGCTCCTCCAGCGCCTCGATGAGAAACTGCCGCAAGGCGTGCTTGGCCTGCGCCACGCTCAGCCCGTGCAGGTCCATCTCCCGCTGCACGCGGTACTCGCCGCGCCGCAGCCGGCGCAGCACGCGCGCCTGCACCTGCGGCCGATGAAACACCAGCTCATCGCCGGCGGCCACTCCCGGGTCCGCCTGCGGTGGCTCGAGGCTCTCGCGCAAGACCGCGGCGCGGTCGGCGCGCGCGAAGCGCGCCCGCGCCCGCACCTTCGGCGCCACCGCCGCCGGGGCCGGCGCGCCGAGTGGCTTGACGCCACGTACCGCCTCACGGAACAGCTGCGCCTCGGCCGTAGGCGTCTCCGGATCCTCCTCATCGGGTGTGATCGTCACGGTGCCTCTCACCAATAAAGGCGTGACGAAATCATTGATCAGCGATGCGCACACAAGCAAGGTAGTTGCGGTCGGTCCCCAACATTCGTTGGGTTCAGGGGGCCGACAGCACCGGTAGTCGCGGAACACGCTGCCCGACACTGCCAGCGCGCGAGGCGCCGGCGCCGCGGCAGCGCGCCTGACCAAAGTGCAATCCCTGTGGTAGCCACGGGCCGCAGATGTAGGTAGGGTTCGCCGAAAAAATGGGCAGCGGTGCCGATTCCGGGGATGGTCAGTCCGCCCTAGCGTAGCGGCCGTCCGGAAAGGTACGGACACCATAAGGAGCCAAGCTGTGTCCCGCCAGGCCAACAACACTTCGCAATCGCCAGATCACGGGCATTCCCCGGGTGCCGCACGGTCGGCCTCTCGCACCGCTCTCGGTACCGAGATAGCGAGCGGAGCGCGCTGGAAGCGCTTTCTGCTTGCAGTATCCGGCCTATCGGGGCTCGAAGCGGTAAGCCCCGGCGGCACGTTCGTGCGCAGACGGAGGGGATCTCATGGCTGATGCTCCCTCAGGTAGTGGCGCGCTGCGGCCACTGCAACCCGCTCGTCGCGTGCCCGAACCACTCAGGCAGGCAAGCGCGGGCACGCACGCCCACGGGGTTGAGGGGTGTGAAGAAGCGTCCCTGGAAAGCGTGGCGCGTCGCGCCGAGGTAGCGGATCGCGTCGACCACGATTATGCCGACCGCGAGCTGCTTCGCCGCATCAGTTGCGCGGATCAGGACGCATTCCGCGAACTCTACCTCGACTACCACGGGCGCCTTGTCCGGTTCTTATCCCGCGTCACGCGCCACCATGGCGACGTCGAGGAGATCATCAACGATGTATTGTTGATCGTGTGGGAAAGTGCCGGCGATTTTCGTGGCGCATCGCGGGTATCGAGTTGGATCTTCGGCATCGCTTACCGCCGCGCATTGAACTGCATCCGCCGTTCAACGGCTCGCTCACGCGTGACTACACGCGTAGCCGCGGGTGTCGAGACGCGCGTCGAGGACGCGGCCGGGCGCACCGCGGATCACCAGTTGCTGGATCTCGCGCTCTCGTGCTTGCCCCCCGAGCAACGTCTTGTGGTCATACTCGCCTACCGTATGGACTATTCGTGCGAAGAGATCGCTGCGATCGTCGCCTGTCCCGTCAATACCGTGAAGTCACGGATGTTCCACGCTCGACGCAAACTACGGATGATCATTTCCGAGGCAGCCATGGGTCCCCTAACCTGACGGTCGGCAACAACTTCGCGAATCTCAATCAGTGTGGGGAGCCACGAACACCCGGACCGTCCGGCCCGCGGAACCCTTCCCACAGTTACCTCCTCCAGAGGCCCGGGCGCGCGGCGAGCGGGGCCTGCCCCTCGGAGGTCCATATCCTGACCAGGCGGAGGCTTTGAATCGCTGCCGACGCGCCCCGCAACTGCTTCACGCTTGATGAGTGCACGCGTCGCCTGAAGCGATCCGCGGCCCGCCAATCGCCCCAGCATCAGTCAGTGTCCTGCCCCGAATCGTGATCGCAGCGCACCGCGACGGGGTGCGAATGCGCGCGCCCGCGAAACGCCGGCCTGCGATAAACTAGCGGCCCACGGGACCCGTACCGGCAGAGCATGTTTCGGTCTCTAAGTCCTACCGAAACCCTACAACCCCGAGTGCTTGATGGTACTGGTTGGACCACAGACCACGTATAGTCACGCGCACTTTTTCCCCGCAGACAACTTCAAGCGTACGTGAAGATCCTGGTCAGCAACGACGACGGCTACCGCGCCGAAGGCATCCAGGCCCTGCGCGCCGCGCTCGCGACGCTGGCCGACGTGACCGTCGTCGCTCCGGACCGCAATCGCAGTGGCGCCAGCAATTCCCTGACCCTCGATGTGCCCCTGCGCGTGTTCGAGTCCGAGCCCGGTGTGTACTTCGTGCCGGGCACTCCGACCGACTGTGTGCACCTGGCGATCTCGGGGTTGTTCGATTTCGAACACGACATGGTGGTGTCGGGCGTGAACGACGGGCCGAACCTCGGTGACGATGTGCTGTATTCAGGCACCGTCGCCGCCGCGGTCGAGGGGCGCTTCCTCGGACTCCCCACCATCGCCGTGTCGCTGTGCACCGGCGCGGCCGGCGGCGCTCACTTTGCGACCGGCGCCGAAGTGGCGCGCCGGCTCGTGGCGCAGCTGCTGCACAGCCCGCTCGAGCGGGCACTCATCCTCAACGTCAACGTGCCGGACGTGCCGTTCGCGCAGCTGCGCGGGTTCCGCGCCAGCCGCCTGGGCTATCGCCACCGCTCCGAGGGGGTCATGCGGGCCAAAGACCCGCGCGGGCGCCCGGTCTACTGGATCGGCGCGGCCGGCGCCGAGCAGGACGCCGGCCCGGGCACCGACTTCGACGTCGTCGCCCAGGGGTTCGTGTCCGTGACGCCGCTGCAGGTCGACCTCACGCGGCACACCGCGCTGCCGGAGCTGACGACCTGGCTAGGAGCGCTCGATGGCTGACACGCGGCTCTCGGGCATCGGCATGACCAGTGCGCGCACCCGCGATCGCCTGGTGCAGCGCCTGCGCGAGCAGGGCATCAGTAACCTCGCGGTCCTCGAGCGCATCAAGAACGTGCCGCGCCACATCTTCGTCGACGAGGCGCTCGGCAGTCGCGCCTACGAGGACACCGCGCTGCCGATCGGTTTCGGCCAGACCATCTCTCAGCCCTACATCGTGGCGCGTATGACTGAAGCCCTGCTCGAGGGTGGCGCCGTCGACAACGTCCTCGAAGTCGGTACGGGGTGCGGTTACCAGACCGCCGTTCTCGCACCCCTGGTCGCACACCTCAACACCATCGAGCGGATCGAGCCGCTGCTGGTGCGCGCCCGCGAGCGCCTGAAGGAACTCGGCATCCGCAACGTGCGCTTCCGGCACGGTGACGGGAGCCTGGGCTGGAAGGCACACGCCCCCTTCGATGGGATCCTCGTGGCCGCCGCACCGCTCACGGTGCCGGACGCGCTGACCAAGCAGCTGAAGCTCGGCGGCCGCCTGATCGTGCCCGTCGGTCCCGAGGGCGAGCAGCAGCTGGTGCGCTTCACCCGCCGCGAGCAGCGTATCGAACGTGAGGTGCTGGGGCAGGTCGCCTTCGTGCCGCTGCTCGGCGGAACGACCTGATTTTCCCGAGGGATCCTTGCCTTCGGAGGCGATCCTCATGTCATGTCTACATGAGAAATAATCTGTAATACTTTGAAAAATATGACTAAAGTATGACCTATAATTCCGGAGTAGTTGCGCATTCACGCGCAAAACGCTGGAAAAACAGGGCTTTTCTACGCGAGCGCGCCGCCGCCTGTGCGGACAACATCAGGAAAAAACTTCTTGTCTCTCAGCAAGCTTGCGCCGACTTCTGGAACACGCTTAACATGCGACCCCTGTCTCCTAACGACGACAGATGAGGAGGGTGACCGGCAGAAGACACAGGGAGGAGGGATGTCGCAATAAGAGCAACAAAATTCGAAATAAGAAAAAAAAACAGTGCAATTGTTCGAGTCTGTCAGCTTCGAATGATTGTTTGGTTGGTTGACCCTCTCCTTGTGTCTTCTGCCGGTCCCCTTCCGGCAGCTAACGTAAAAACAGCGCCGCGGCGACCCGCCGCTCTTCCTGAACCAGTACGTTGAAGGTGCGGCATGCCGCACCGAGTTGCATCGCCTCGAGCCCGATACCACGCGCCGCGAGCACCTTGCGCAGTTCCAGCGGCGCAAAGTGCTGTGTCATACCCGTGCCGAGAATCACCAGCTCAGGTCCCAGCGCGAGCAGCGCATCGGCATGGGCGACCGACAGGTCCGCAAACACCGCCGCGCCCCAATGCGTGAGCAGCTGCTCGGCCGTCACGAGGCAGCTCCCCTGGACACGCATCTCCCCGACGCGGATCTCGGTGTCCGAGTAACCGCGGATCAGATTGATGCCGGCGCTAGCTTCGAGGGTGAACTTCACGATCGCGTTACGATACCGCCCGTGCGCGAACTCGTCATAGTCCTCACCGATCTGTACCTGCCCGCGGCGCAGGTGGAGCTTCCCTCCGGGGCGCCGGCGGTCCTGCCGGGGATCGAGCACGCGGGCCGCTACGGGGAGCGCGTGGCGCTCACCGAGGGCTGGCGCGCGTGGCTCGCGCGGCGGCTGGGCCGTGACGATCTCGCCGCGCTCGCTCCGGCGCGCATTGCCGCGACGGTGCTGCCCGCGACCTCCGAGGCGCAGTGGCTCGCGACCCCGGTGCACCTAACCGCCGGGCTCTCGCGCGTGCACCTCGATCATCGCGGCCTGCTGCGCCTGAGCGCCGCGGAGCAGGCCTCCCTCACGCGCGCCTTCGCCGCCGCCTTCGTCGGCTCCGGCTTCACGCTCGCCGCACTGCCGTGCGGGGAATTCGTGCTGCAGGCGCCGGGCATTGCCCCGGTCCCTACCACCGAGCCGGCGCGCTGCGCGGGCGGGGAGATCGCCGCCGCGCTTCCCCACGGGGCGCAGGCTGCGGCCTTGCGGCGCGTGGCGGCCGAGATTGAAATGTGGCTGCACGGGGAGGAAGTGAACGCGGTGCGCACGCGCCTGGGCCGCCTCAGCGTGAATGCGCTGTGGCTGTGGGGGGGCGCCGCCGCGTCGCCCGCGCCCGCCCCCCGGGCGCTGCTGCCCGCGCCGCTGGGTTTCGGATCCGATGCGTATCTGGATGGCCTGTGGCATCTGCACGGGGGCAGTTGCCGGCCGTTGCCCCAGGATCTGGCGGGGGTGCTGGCGCCGGCGGTTGCCGAGTGCACGGTGCTCGCACTCTCGGTCGCCGCCGAGCTGCAGCAGTCCATGCACGCGAGCTTCGCGCAGGCGCTCGGGGCGCTCGATGAGCGCTTCATCGCCCCGGCGCTGGCAGCGCTGGGTGACGGGGCGCTCTCGAGCGTGACGCTCGTCGGTAACGACACGGCGCTCACCGTGCGCCGCCGCAGCGCACTGCGGATCTGGCGCCGCGGCCGTCCGGGACTTGCGAGCCTCAGGTGGGCTTAAGGATCGTGCGCCGTGCCGCCGCGCCGCTCGCCGCGATGCTGGGCGCCGAGCTGCATCCGGTACTGAGCCGGGTCTACGCGGCACGCGGGGTGCGCTCGGCCGCCGAACTGGATCACTCCCTCGAGCGGCTGCTGCCGGTCGGCACGCTGGAAGGCATCGCGCCGGCGGTCGATCTGCTGCTCACGCACCGGCAGGGCCGCATTCTCGTGATCGGTGACTTCGACGCCGACGGCGCCACCAGCAGTGCGCTCATGGTGCGGGCGCTGCGGAGCCTGGGGTTCGCGGCCGTGGACTTCCTGGTCCCGAATCGCTTCCAGTTCGGCTATGGCCTCACGCCCGAGATCGTGGCTCTCGCGGTACAACGCGAGCCGACGCTCATCGTGACCGTCGACAACGGCGTCTCGAGCAACAGCGGCGTAGCGGCCGCGCGCGCCCACGGCATCGACGTGCTGATCACCGATCATCACCTCGCCGGGGCACACCTGCCCGAGGCGAACGTGATCGTCAACCCGAACCTCGCGGGCAGTCGCTTCGGTAGCCGCGCGCTCGCCGGCGTCGGGGTCGCCTTTTACGTGATGGCGGCGCTCAAGCGCCGTCTGGATGAGTCCGGCGCTGCCCCCGGGTCATTTGCCGTGGCGACGCTGCTGGACCTCGTGGCCCTGGGGACGATCGCGGACGTGGTGCCGCTCGATGGCAATAATCGCGTGCTGATCGCGCAGGGCCTGAAGCGCATTCGCGCCGGTCGCTGCGTGGCCGGCATCCGGGCGCTGCTGCAGCTCGCCGGGCGTACCAGCGCCGAGCTCACCGCCGCTGACCTCGCCTTCGGCGTCGCCCCGCGTCTCAACGCCGCCGGCCGCATCGACGATATGAGCATCGGCATCCAGTGCCTGCTCGAGGACGATGAGACGCGTGCCCAGGAACTCGCCGCGCAGCTGGATGCGCTCAATGAGGAGCGGCGCGGCATCGAGGCGAAGATGCAGCAGGAGGCCCTCGCCGCGGTGCGGGTGCTCACCGATCCGGCCCCCGGTGCGCTCGAGCGCAGCGGCGTCGTGCTCTTTCATGAGAGCTGGCACCAGGGCGTCGTCGGGCTCGTGGCAAGTCGCCTCAAGGAGCGCCTGCGCCGACCGGTAGTCGCCTTCGCACTCGCGGATGCGGCGACGTTGCGCGGCTCGGCGCGCTCCATCCCCGGGGTGCACATCCGCGACGTGTTCGATGCCATCGCGGCCGCCCATCCCGAGCTCATCAGCCGCTTCGGCGGCCACGCCATGGCGGCGGGCCTGACGCTCGCGCGGGCATCGCTCGAGCCCTTTGCCCGTGCCTTCGATCAGGAAGTCAGGCGCTGGATGGCGGCCCTGGGTGCCCGCGATGCGATCGAGACCGACGGCGAGCTCGCCGTCGCCGAGATCGCCCTGGAGACGGCGCAGGCGCTGCGCGCCGGGGGTCCCTGGGGACAGGCCTTTCCGGAGCCGAGCTTCGACGGCCTCTTCAGCATCCGCAGCGCCCGCGTGATCGCCGAACGGCACCTGAAGATGTGGGTCGAGGTGCCCAAGAGCGGCCGCTCCTTCGATGCCATCGCCTTCAACCACGTGCAGCCGGGGGCTGAGTTCACCCCGCCCGAGGGGCTGGCGCACCTGGTGTATCGGCTGGAGGTCAACGAATACCAGGGCGAGCGGCGTCTGCAGCTGCTCGTCGATCATCTGCTGCCGGCGGCTACCTAAATCCCAAGCGGCGGTGATAGCATCCTGCGCCGCGCTGCGTACTGCGGCGCACTCGCCCCCGCGGAAATGCCATGGAAGTCAATCAGCTCAAACGTCAGCTCAAAGATCTCGGCGAGCGCCTCGCCTCGCTTCGGGGGTTTCTTTGAATACGACCGCAAGCAAGAGCGCCTCGAGGAAGTAGCCCGGGAGCTGGAGGAACCGGCCGTGTGGTCCGATCCCGCGCGCGCCCAGGAACTCGGGCGCGAGCGCGCCCGCCTCTCCGCCGACGTCGGCGATATCGATCGCACCACCAAGGGTGTGGCGGACGCCGCGGAGCTGCTCGAGCTGGCGGAAGCGGAAAACGATGAGCCGGCGGCGCGCGATATCGAGCGCGACGCGCAGCGTCTGGAGAGCGAGGTGCGTCACCTCGAGCTCAAGCGCATGTTCTCGGGGAAAATGGACTCCCATAACGCCTTTCTCGACATCCAGGCCGGCGCCGGCGGCACCGAGGCGCAGGACTGGGCGCAAATGCTGTTGCGTATGTACCTGCGCTGGGCGGGCGCGCGCGGCTTTAGCGCCGAGGTGATCGACTCGAGCCCGGGGGAGGTCGCGGGCATCAAGAGCGCGACCGTCGCGGTGCAAGGCGAGTATGCGTACGGGTGGCTGCGTACCGAGACCGGGGTGCACCGCCTGGTGCGCAAGTCGCCATTCGATTCGGGCAACCGCCGTCATACCTCGTTCGCCTCGGTGTTCGTCTCACCCGAGGTGGATGACGACATCGAGATTGAGATCAACCCCGCGGACCTGAAGACCGACGTGTACCGCTCCTCCGGCGCCGGCGGGCAGCACGTGAACAAGACCGAGTCGGCGGTGCGCATCACGCACATGCCGAGCGGCATCGTGGTCGCGTGCCAGAATGAGCGCAGCCAGCACAAGAACCGCTCCACGGCGATGAAGATGCTGAAGGCGAAGCTCTACGAACTCGAGGTCAACAAGCGCAACGCGGCGGCCAAGGTGCTGGAGGACTCCAAGTCCGATGTCAGCTGGGGTAATCAGATCCGTTCCTACGTGCTCGACCAGTCGCGCATCAAGGATCTGCGCACCGGAGTTGAGGTCGGCAACACCGGTGCGGTGCTCGATGGGGCGCTGGATCAGTTCATGGAAGCTTCGCTGAAAGCGGGCGTATAAAAATGCGCAACTCAAAGATGGGCGGCAACGGTGAGCCACCAGACAGTGAAAACAAGCTGATCGCCGAGCGGCGCGCGAAGCTTGACGCGCTGCGCCAGGGCGGCAACGCTTTTCCCAACACATTCCGGCGCGACGTGCTCGCAGGTCAGCTGCACGATGCCTTCGGCGAGCGCAGCGACGAGTGGCTCACCGCCAACCCGACGCGCGTCACGGTCGGCGGGCGCCTCATGTTCAAGCGCGTCATGGGCAAGGCCAGCTTCGCCAAGATCGCCGACCGCACCGGTCAGATCCAGCTGTTCCTGCAGGCGGAAGGCCTGGGTGCGGTGTACGACGCCTTCAAGGGCTGGGACGTCGGCGACATCGTCGGGGCGCGGGGGCTGCTGTTTCGCACCAAGACGGGGGAGCTGTCGGTGCGGGTCGAGACGCTTGAGCTGCTGGTGAAGTCACTGCGTCCGCTGCCGGACAAGTGGCATGGCCTCGCTGACACCGAGACGCGCTACCGCCGCCGCTACGTCGATCTGATCATGAGCGAGAAGAGCCGCGAGGTGTTTCGCGCACGCACCCGCATCATCCGCTACCTGCGCGACTTCCTCGACGCCTTGGACTTTCTCGAGGTCGAGACGCCGATGATGCAGGGGATCCCCGGCGGCGCCGCCGCGCGCCCGTTTCGCACTCACCACAACGCGCTCGACCTGGACATGTACCTGCGCATTGCGCCGGAGCTGTACTTGAAGCGCCTGATCGTCGGCGGCATCGAGCGCGTCTACGAGATCAACCGCAATTTCCGCAACGAGGGACTCTCGACGCAGCACAACCCCGAGTTCACGATGCTCGAGCTGTATCTGGCGTACGCGGACTATCGCGATCTCATGGACTGGGTCGAGAAGGCGATCCGCGGCCTGGCCGACACGCTGCAGGGCACGCAGAGAATCACCTACCAGGGGCGCGAGTACGACCTCGGCCAGAGCTTCCGCCGCCTGACGGTCGAGCAGGCGATCATCGAGCACAATCCGGGGATCGACCCGCTGTCGCTGCGCGATGTCACCTACCTGCGCAAGCGCTGCGAGCAGCTCGGCCTCAAGTTCGACCCGCACGACGGTGCGGGCAAGCTGCAGATCGAGCTGTTTGAGAAGAGCGCCGAGAGCGCGCTGCTTGAGCCGACGTTCGTGTTCGCCTACCCGGCGGAAGTTTCCCCGCTGTCGCGCGCCAACGATGCCGATCCCTTCGTCACCGACCGCTTTGAGTTCTTCCTCGCCGGGCGCGAGCTCGCCAACGGCTTCTCCGAGCTCAATGATCCGGAAGAGCAGGCGGCGCGCTTCCGCGCCCAGGTGGCGCGCAAGGAGCGCGGCGACGAGGAGGCGATGTTCTACGATGCCGACTACGTGCGCGCGCTCGAGTACGGCATGCCGCCCACCGCGGGGCTCGGGGTGGGGATCGATCGGCTCGTGATGTTCTTCACCGACTCACCCTCGATCCGCGACGTCATCCTCTTTCCGCATATGCGTCCGGAAGTGGAGTAGGGCACCCGCGGGCTTGCCCTAAGCCGCGCGCGCCGCTACAGCGGCAGCTGGTAGGGCAGCGGCAGCGCAGTCGCCGTAAACGGCTCCCCGAGCGCATCGCGCGCCGCGGTGGGCTCTGCCGTGAGAGCGGTCACGGCGAGAAATTCAACGTTGCCGTCCGGCCGGCGCGCGGCCTCGACGACTTTGAATGCGCGCCCGTCCGTCAACATAGCAGCGTCGCCGGGCTTAAGGTCCCGGGAAGCGCCGCCGAGGAAGCGCTGCATGCGTCGTTTGACGCGGCCGCGGTAGTGGGCGCGCGCGATGACCTCCTGGCCGGTGTAGCAGCCCTTGTCGAAGGCGATGGCGTCCAGCAGGTCGAGGTTGAGCATCTGCGCGACAAACTCTTCCGAGGTTGCCGCATAGACCTGCGGCTCGCCGGCGGCGATTGCGGCCAGCTGCCAGTCGCTGCGATGGAGCGGGGCCAGTGCCTCGAGGGTGGCCGGGGCGCTTGCGGAGCGGATGAGCAGCAAGCGCGCTGGCAGCTGCGAGCAGCGCACGATGAGGGTGTCGCCCGAGCGCCGCACCTCGTCGCGGGCCGCGGGCACAAGGCTCGGCTGCGCCTCTGTTCCTGGCGCGGCGCTCGCGAGAGCTCCCTCGATGATCCACTGCGCCGATTCATCCTGCAGCCGCACTTTCGCACGCAGCACGAATTTGCCGAGGCGCGCGGCCACCGTGGCCACCAGCTCGCGCGGCAACACGGCGAGCACATCGTCCGCCGCCAGCTGCACGAGCCGCGGCAGCGCGATCGCGCGACCCTGTGCATTGTGATAACCCGCAAGCAGCGAGCGCTGCGCGCTCAGGCGCGTCATATCGTTTGACAGCTGACCCTGCAGGAAGGCGCCCGCGTCCGCGCCGCGCAGGCGCAGCACACCGAGTGTGTCAAGCGGGACCAGGTTCCATGACAGGTGCATGAAGTTGACCTTTGTTTTCCCTTGGCGTTCGTGGCCGCTGGGCGCGAATTCTGGCAGACTAAATGGGTATGTCGACGCCCGATCGCAAGAGTCCCGAATCCCTTCCCGCCGAGCCTGCTTCCGAAACTGCCGCCGCCGACGCTGCGCCGCGCAGCCCGCGACCGCGCGAGATCGGCGGACCGGCGGGACCGGAGCCCACGCGTTTCGGCGACTGGGAAAAGAACGGGCGCTGCATCGATTTTTAAAGAGTCTATGCCGATCCGACCCTTATCGCCGCACCTGTCGGTGTACAAGTTCAAGTACACCCTGGTGACTTCCATTCTCAACCGCCTCACCGGGATCGCGCTGTCCTTCGCGCTGCTGCTGCTCGCTTATTGGCTGATGAGCGTGGCGAGCGGAACGCTCGCGCAACAGCGCGCGCAGCGGCTGCTGGGGCTGCCGCTCCTGAAGCTCGTGTACGCCGCCTTCCTGTTCGCCTTCTGCTACCACCTGTGCGCCGGTATCCGCCATCTGGTGTGGGACACCGGTCACGGGCTCGAGCGTGCCCAGTCACAGCGCAGCGCGTGGCTCATCGTGAGCGCGAGCCTCCTGCTCACGCTCATTCTCGGCTACGGGCTGCTGCACGCGGGGCGCACGCCATGAGTCTGTCCTCGCCGCTGCGGCAGGTGCTGGGGGCCGGCCCTTCGCGCTCCGGTGTGCATCACTGGTGGCTGCAGCGCTTAAGTTCGCTCGCGCTCGTGCCGCTCACGATCTGGTTCGTGGTCTCGCTGGTGGCGCTGCCCGGGTTCGATCACGCCACCGTGAGCGCCTGGCTGGCGCAGAGCTGGACGGCGCTGCTGCTCATTCTCTTGGTGCTGATCGGCGCCTGGCATTCGCAGCTCGGACTGCAGGTGATCATCGAGGACTATGTCCATGGGGCGGGCACCAAGTGGCTGTTGCTGGTGCTCACGCGCTTTGCGCACCTGCTGATCGCCGCCGCCGGCGTGTTCGCGGTGCTCAAGGTGGCGTTCCGCGGGCCTGCATGAGCGCTTACACGTTCACCGATCACAGCTACGACGTCATCGTCGTCGGCGCCGGCGGCGCGGGCCTGCGTGCCACGCTCGGGCTGGCGGAGAGCGGGCTCTCGACCGCCTGCATCAGCAAACTCTTCCCCACGCGCAGCCACACCGTGGCCGCGCAGGGTGGCATCAGCGCGGCGCTCGGCAACATGGGCGAGGATGACTGGCGCTGGCACATGTACGACACCGTCAAGGGCTCGGACTGGCTCGGGGACCAGGATGCCATCGAGCTCATGTGCAAGGAGGCGCCGGCCGCGGTCATCGAGCTCGAGCACTACGGCGTACCGTTCTCGCGCACCGATGAGGGCCTGATCTACCAGCGCCCGTTTGGCGGCATGACGACGCACTACGGCAGCGGCATCGCGCAGCGCACCTGCGCCGCCGCCGATCGCACCGGGCACGCGATGCTGCACACGCTCTACCAGCAATCGGTGCGCCACGCGGCGACGTTCTTTGTCGAGTACTTCGCCATCGACCTCATCATGGAGAACGGCGTGTGTCGCGGCGTCGTGGCGCTGGACCTCGCCGAGGGCACGCTGCACCGCTTCCGTGCCCACATGACGATCCTCGCCACCGGCGGTTACGGCCGCACCTATTTCTCCTGCACCTCCGCGCACTCCTGCACCGGGGACGGTAACGCCATGGTGCTGCGTGCCGGCCTGCCGCTGCAGGACATGGAGTTCGTGCAGTTTCACCCGACCGGTATCTACGGCGCCGGCTGCCTCATCACCGAAGGAGCGCGCGGGGAGGGCGGCTATCTCACCAACTCGCGCGGCGAGCGCTTCATGGAGCGCTACGCACCCAACGCCAAGGACCTCGCCTCGCGCGACATCGTCAGCCGCGCCATGACGCTCGAGATCCGCGAGGGGCGCGGCGTCGGGGCCGAGCACGACCACATCGACCTGCACCTCGAGCACTTGGGTCCCGCGGTCATCCACGAGCGGCTCCCCGGCATTGCCGAGACCGCGCGTATCTTTGCCGGCGTGGACGTCACCAAGGAGCCGATCCCCGTGCAGCCGACGGTGCACTACAACATGGGCGGCATCCCCTGCAATTACCACGGCGAGGTGGTGGCGCCGCAGAACGGCGATCCGGAGCACATCGTGGCGGGCCTGATGGCCATCGGCGAGGCGGCCTGCGTCTCGGTGCATGGGGCGAACCGCCTGGGCAGTAACTCGCTGCTCGACCTGGTCATCTTCGGGCGCGAGGCGGCGCGTCGCTGCGCGGAAGTCATCCGCCCGGGCGAGCGCCAGGCGCCGTGGGCGAAGGACGCCGGGGATTTCGCGGTGGCACGCCTGGATCGGCTGCGCCACGCTGCCGGCAGCCGCGGCACGGCCGCGATTCGCGTCGAGATGCAGAAGACCATGCAGCTCGATGCGGCGGTGTTCCGCAGCGGGGAGACGCTCGCGCAGGGCATCCAGAAGCTCGCCGCCACCTTCACCTCCTTTGCGGACGTGCGCGTCGGTGACCGCTCCCTCATCTGGAACTCCGACCTCATCGAGACGCTCGAGCTGGAAAACCTGCTGCTGCAGGCGACCGCGACCATCCATTCGGCGGCCAACCGCACCGAGAGCCGCGGCGCGCACGCCCGCGAGGACTTCCCCGCCCGCGACGATCAGAACTGGTTGAAGCACACCCTCGCCTGGGTCGAGGCTCCGCAGCGCGTGCGCTTTGACTACCGCCCGGTGCACCTGAATACGCTCACCGCCGAGGTCGCCTCGATCCCGCCCAAGGCGCGCACTTATTAAAGGACCTCGGATGGCCGAACTTCGCCTGCCCGCCAACTCGCGCATCGTCAAGGGCGTCACCCATCCGGCCCCGGCGGGGGCGCGCGCACCGCGCACGGTGCGCATCTACCGCTTCAATCCGGATGCGGGCGAGAACCCGCGCCTGGACACCTTCACGCTCGATACCGCCAGCTGCGGCCCGATGGTGCTCGATGCGTTGATCCAGCTCAAAGCCGCGGTCGACTCCACGCTCACCTTCCGCCGCTCCTGTCGCGAGGGCATCTGCGGCTCCTGCGCGATGAACATCAACGGCGTGAACTGCCTCGCCTGCACGACCGCCCTCAAGGACCTCTCGGGCGATGTGCGCATCTATCCGTTGCCGCACATGCCGGTAATCAAGGACCTGGTCCCCGACCTCACGAACTTCTACGCGCAGTACGCGGCGGTGAAGCCGTGGCTGCAGACGCGCACGCCCGCGCCGCCCGATCGCGAGCGCCTGCAAAGCAAGCAGGAGCAGGAGAAGATCGACCGCCCTGCGGCCTGCATCCTGTGCGCCTGCTGCTCGACCGCCTGCCCGAGTTACTGGTGGAACAGTGAGCGCTTCCTCGGACCTGCGGCGCTGCTCGCCGCCTACCGCTGGATCATCGACAGCCGCGACGAGGCGCGCGGTGAGCGCCTCGATGACCTGGAGGATCCCTTCCGGCTGTATCGCTGCCACACGATCATGAACTGCACCGACGTGTGTCCGAAGGACCTCAATCCGGCGCGCGCCATCGCCGAGATCAAGAAAATGATGCTGGAGCGCCAGGGCTAGGCATGGGCCCGCAAGGCGTGAGCGACCCGCCCGATCCGGAGCTGCGCCGTCTGCTGTGGCGTTGCCGCCGGGGCCTGAAGGAGCTCGACCTGCTGCTCGAGCGTTTCGCCCGCGGGGGGTTGGCCGCCGCCGCTGCGGGGCCGCTTTGCGCTGCTGCTGGAGCTCCCCGATCCGGTGCTGGCGGACTACCTGCTCGGCGGGCTGGAGCCCGCGGAGCCGGAAATGGCGCAGCTGGTGGGGGCGATCCGGGCTTATGTCGCCTGAGGGGGCGATTAGGGGCTATTCTCGGGGGCCATCCCCCCGGTAGCCCCCATGCTGAACTTTCACACGCACTTACAGTCTATCCTGCTCGTGGCGCGGCGGCCTTCCTCTGCCAAGTAGAGGGCGCGCATGAGCGCCGATGTAAGTGATCTGAGTCTGGTTCGCCGCGTGCAGCGCGGCGACAAGGGGGCGTTTGATGCGCTGGTGCTCAAGTACCAGCATAAACTCGTCAAGCTGGTCATGCGCTATGTGCGCAACCCAGCCGAGGCGGAAGACATTGCCCAGGAGGCCTTCATCAAGGCCTACCGCGCATTGCCTCAGTTCCGCGGCGACAGCGCCTTCTATACCTGGCTGTACCGCATTGCCATCAACACCGCCAAGAATGCCGTCGTTTCGCGTGACCGCAGCCCGATTGAATATGACCTCGACCGCAACAGCGATGAGTCTTACGACATGCAAGGGCGCATGAAGGATTCCGAAACCCCCGAGGGGCTGGTGCTGACGGACGAGATCCGCTCGACCGTCAACGCCGCCATCGACGCGCTGCCCGAGGACCTGCGCACCGCCATCGTGCTGCGCGAGCTCGAGGGTCTTTCCTACGAGGAAATTGCCGCAGCCATGGACTGCCCGGTGGGCACCGTGCGCTCGCGCATCTTCCGCGCCCGCGAGGCGATCGACCGGCGCCTGCGCGAAGTGTTTGAAGGCGGACTTGGCCGCGCAGAGGAACTGGGATGAACGAGGAACTCGACAGTCAGTTGTCCGCCATGTTCGACGACGAGCTGCCCCCGGCGCAGTGCGAGTTGCTGGCACGGCGCCTGTCGCGCGATGAGAGCCTCAAGGCGCGCTGGGGCCGCTACGCGGTGATCAGCGCGGTGGTGCGCGCCGAGCGCGGCGTGCGCCTGAACGCCCCGCTCGCCGGGCGGGTGAACGCCGCCATCAGCGCCGAGCCCGCACTCGGCAACCACGCGGTGGCGCAGCCGCGGCCACGCTCCGCGCTGCGCTGGTGGCAGCCGCTGGTGGGCGGTGCCCTGGCGGCCGGGGTCGCCGCGGCCTCGGTACTGTGGCTGCGCGCCCAGGGCCCCCTCACGACGCTGCCGCTCGTCGCGCAGCGCCCGCCGCCCAATGTCCTCGGAGCGCCGGTGCTGAATGCGGGCGCCAGTGCCGCCTCGCTCGCCAACGCCAGCTACGTGACCCCGAGCACCCCGGCGGTGCGACCCATGCTGGTGCCGAGCACGCAGCTGGCCAACTACGTCGTGGCTCACAGCATGGTTTCCTCGCCGGTGGCGCGGCGCAACCTGCTGTCCTCCTTCATCACCAGCGAGCCGCCGGCTGCCGAAGTGCAGGAGCTCAACGACCATGCTGCGCGTACCGCGCCGTAACGAGAGACTCGCAATGCTCGTGCTCGGGGCCCTGGCGGCCGCGAGCGCGCTGGCCGAAGAGCCGGCACAGTGGCTCGCGCGCATGAACCGCGCGCTCACCACGCGCAATTACGACGGGGTCTTCTCGCACTGGCACGGCGGGCAGGTGGAGATGCTGCGTATCGTGCACCGGGTTCAGAACGGCGCCGTGTCCGAGCGCCTGGCGTCCCTCGACGGCTCCGGTCGCGAGTTCATCCGCAACGGCCCGAGCCTGGCGTGCTATCTACCCGACAAGCGCACCGTGGTGGTCGAGCAGCGGCCACAGGGCGAGCCGCTGGTCGGTTTTCCGGCGATAACGGCGCAGACGGCCGAGTTCTACGACATCCGCGAAGTGGCGCGCACGCGCCTCAACCGCCGCAATACGCACGTCATCACCGTGACGCCGAAGGATGAGTTTCGCTACGGCTATCGGCTGTGGATCGATGACTCCACGGCCATGCCGCTGAAGACGCAACTGTGCGACCCGCACGGCCTGGTGATCGAGCAGATCGTTTTTGCCAGCCTCACCCTCCCGGCGCACATTCCCGATGCGGCCTTCAGGCCGGACGTCTCCACCGAGGGCTTCCAGTGGGTGCGCGACGTGCGCGCGCCCCTCATGGCCCCGGCCGCCGATTCCGCCGCCTGGAACGCGCTGCACCTGCCGCCGGGCTTTCGCATGACGTTGCGCTCGGCGCAGACGCTGCCAGGCTCCACGCAGGTGGTCGATCACCTGGTGTTCACCGACGGGGTCGCTTCCGTGTCGGTGTTCGTCGAGCACCGCGAGACCACGATTCAGGCCGGTGGCGCTACCCCCGAACCGGCTTCCGCGCCCGAGGTCACCAGCGTCGGTGCAAGTTCCGCCTTCTCGACCGTGGTGGACGGGCACAAGATCACCGCGGTGGGCGAGGTGCCCCCCGAGACCGTGCAGTTCATCGCCACGCAGGTAAAGGCGGGCAACGCCAGCGCCGCCGTGCGGCCCTGAGGGTGCGCCTGACCGTCGTGCGGCGGCACGACTGCGAACTGTGCGAGGAGATGCTCGCCGCGCTTGAACGGCTGGGGCGTGAGCGCGCGCTGCCGCCGATCGAAACCATCGATGTGGACAGTGACCCGCAGCTCGCACGGCGGCACGGGCTGCACGTGCCGGTGCTGCTGCTCGGGGGCACGGTGGTCTGCCGCCACCGTCTGGATCGCGCCGAACTCGAGCGGCTGCTGCGCGAGCCGCGCACGCCCTGAGGGCCGGGCGGTCGGCGCCGCGCGCGGCATTCTCCGTAAGTGCGCGTTTTTCCCTATAATCGGCGCCCGCCGCTGGACCCCCTGCGCGGCATTACGCGTTCGGGCGCCCTGTTAAGGTTTCATGCGGCTTATTCGTAACTTCTCCATCATCGCGCACGTCGATCACGGCAAATCGACGCTCGCGGACCGCCTCATCCAGCTGTGCGGCGGGCTCGCCGACCGCGAGATGCAGGCGCAGGTGCTGGACTCCATGGCGCTCGAGCGCGAGCGCGGAATCACCATCAAGGCCCAGAGCGTGACGCTGTACTACAACGCGCACGACGGGCAGCGCTACCAGCTGAACATGATCGACACCCCGGGGCATGTCGACTTCTCCTACGAGGTGTCGCGTTCCCTGGCGGCCTGCGACGGGGCGCTGTTGGTGGTGGATGCCTCCCAGGGGGTGGAAGCGCAGAGCGTCGCCAACTGCTACACCGCGCTCGATCAGGGCCTGGAAGTGCTCCCGGTCATCAACAAGATCGACCTGCCCTCGGCCGACCCCGAGCGCGTCACCCACGAGATCGAGGAGATCATCGGCATCGAGGCGACCGATGCCGCCCGCGTCAGCGCCAAGACCGGCGCAGGGGTAGGGGAGCTGCTCGAGCAGCTGATCAGGCGCATACCGCCCCCGCGCGGGGACCCGCAGGCGCCGCTGCAGGCGCTGATCATCGACTCCTGGTTCGACAACTACGTGGGCGTCGTCTCGCTGGTGCGGGTGATGAACGGCAGCCTCAAGAGCGGGGACAAGATCCGCGTGGTGTCCACCGGGCGCGCGCACAACGTGGATCGGCTCGGCCGCTTCACGCCCAAGCCCATCGTCGAGAAGGAACTCGCCACCGGCGATGTCGGCTTCGTGGTCGCGGGCATCAAGGAGATCGACGGCGCCCCGGTCGGGGACACGATCACGCTCGAGAACCGGCCCGCGGCGGCGCCGCTCCCGGGTTTCAAGCAGATCCAGCCGCGCGTGTTCGCGGGCCTGTTTCCCGTGAACACCGACGACTACGAGAAATTCCGCGACGCGCTCGCCAAGCTGCGCCTGAATGACTCGGCGCTGCACTACGAGCCGGAGGTTTCGGCTGCCTTGGGGTTTGGCTTTCGCTGCGGCTTCCTCGGGTTGCTGCACATGGACATCGTGCAGGAGCGCCTGGAGCGCGAGTACGAACTGACCCTGGTCACGAGCGCCCCGACGGTCGTGTACGAGGTGTTGCGCACCGACGGGGTGCTTGCCTACGTCGACAACCCCGCCAAGCTCCCCGCGGTCAACGAGATCGACGAGATCCGCGAGCCCATCATCCTCGCCAACATCCTCGTGCCGCCCGAGCACGTGGGCGCGGTGCTCAAGCTCTGTAACGACAAGCGCGGCACGCAGAAGAAGATGCTGTATCTGGGTAACCAGGTGTCGCTGCAGTACGAGCTGCCACTCGCCGAGGTGGTGCTCGATTTCTTCGACCGCCTCAAGTCTTCGAGCCGCGGCTACGCCTCCTTCGACTACGAATTCAGCCACTTCTGTGCCGCGCCGCTGGTCAAACTCGATATCCTCATCAACGGCGACCCAGTGGATGCGCTGTCGATCATCGTGCACCGCGAGAGCGCCTACCAGCACGGGCGCGAACTGGTCGACAAGATGCAGGAGTTGATTCCGCGCCAGATGTTCGAGGTGGCCGTGCAGGCGGCCATCGGCACCGCGGTGATCGCGCGCGCCTCGGTCAAGGCGCTGCGCAAGAACGTGCTCGCCAAGTGCTACGGCGGGGACGTGAGCCGCAAGCGCAAGCTCCTCGAGAAGCAGAAGGAAGGCAAGAAGCGCATGAAGCAGCTCGGCCACGTCGAGATTCCGCAGGAAGCCTTCCTTGCCGTGCTGCAAGTGGGCCGTAAACACTAGAGAGACCTATGCTACAGAGCCTGAAACCCCTCATTGACCTGCTCTCCTGGCTGGCACTGCCGGCGACGCTGATCTGCATCGTGGACGACTGGTTCCTGCGGCCACGACGCGCACTCAGTGCCCCCCCGGGCGCCCAGGCCGCCCCCGACGCCACCTGGCTGACCCTGCTCTACACGGCGCTGCCGGTGCTGATCATCGCCGCCGTGGTGCGCCTGCTGATCTCCGAGACGCTCGACTTCAGCGCGGTGCTGCTCGGCATCACGGTGGTGACCGGGATCGTGTGGGGGGCGGACAGCTTGTTCTTCAGGCCGGCACGCGTGGCGGCGGCGCACGCCGCCGGGCGCGACCCGGCGCAGCTCGCCGAGCCCGGGACGGTCGACTACGCGCGCAGCTTCTTCCCGGTGGCCCTCGTGGTGCTCTTGCTGCGCGCCTTCATCTTCGAGCCCTTCCGCATCCCCTCGGACTCGATGATGCCCACGCTGCTAGACGGGGATTTTATCATCGTCAACAAGTACGCCTACGGGCTGCGCCTGCCGGTCATCAACAAGAAGGTGGTCGCCATCGGCGAGCCGCAGCGCGGCGACGTCGTGGTGTTCCGCTGGCCGAGAAATCCGTCCGTCAACTTCATCAAGCGCCTCGTGGGCCTGCCCGGGGATCACATCGAGGTGCGCGACAATCACGTCTACATCAACGGTCAGCCGGTACCTTCGGCGCCCGCCGCGCGGCACTTCACCGACGGTTGCTATGTGAATTTCACCCTGGCCTACGAGCACCTGGGGCGGCACGACCACTTCGCCATGTACTGCCCGGTGGCGATCGACCGCCATCCGGTGCTGCCGGGGTGCAACCGCTCGGCCGACCACGAGTATGTCTGCGGGGACGAGGATTCCCCGGGGAGCATGCGGATCCCGCCGTTTGACGGGGTGGTGCCGCCCGGGCACTACCTCATGATGGGGGACAATCGTGATAACAGTGACGACGGTCGCAGTTGGGGCTACGTTCCTGAGGAGAATCTCGTCGGCAGGGCGACCCGGATCTGGTTCAATTGGGACTGGGGCCGTTCGGGCGGCCCGATGTGGAACCGCATCGGGTCGGTGATCCCCTAGCCGGGGCACCCGGGGTCGTTGCGGTCAGCTTCACGAGAGGGCGGTAGGTATGAGGCGTAACAAGCAATTGGGTGTCACGGCGCTGGGCTGGCTGATCCTGCTGACACCATTCGCCATCGTGATCTATGCCGGCATCCGCGCCACCCCGGTGTACCTGAACTACCTGAAGGTGGTGAAGACCCTCGAGGGCGCGAAGTCAGAACTGAAGGGCGGCGCCAACGCCTCGAGCATCAAGTCCGCGATCGACAAGCACTTCGAGATCGACATGGTCAACTACCCCGACGCGAAGGACTTCAAGATCACCCGCGACGAGGGCGCCTGGCTCGTGGAAGCGCAGTACGACGATGACGCGCCGCTGTTCGCCAACATCTCGCTGCACTTTCAGTTCGACAAGCAGGTGCGCATCGGCGGTGAGTAGCGGACGGTCCGCCGCCCTCGCCCCCCCGCGTCGGCATCCATGAGCGGCGCGGACTGGCCGCGGCGCTGGGTCCAGGAACAGCTGCACTACAGCCCGCGCGACCTGGCGCTGTTTCGCGCCGCGCTCACCCACCGCAGCGCCTCCGGCGCCAACAACGAGCGGCTCGAATTTCTCGGCGACGCCGTGGTGAACCTGCTCATCGCGCAGGCGCTCTTCGTGAGCTATCCGTACGCGGACGAGGGGGACTTAAGCCGCCTGCGCTCCCGGCTCGTCAGCCGCGAACCCCTCGCCGAGATCGCCGCCGAGCTCGCGCTCGGGGAGGCGCTGCAGCTGGGGTCCGGGGAGCTCAAGAGCGGCGGGTTCCGCCGCCAATCGATCCTCGCCGATGCCCTGGAAGCGCTCTGCGGGGCGATCTTCCTCGACGGCGGCCTTGCCGCCGTGGAGCCGGTGGTCGAGCGGCTGTTCCGCGCGCGCATCGCCGCGCTCCCGGAGCCCGAGTCACTCAAGGACGCGAAGACGCGCCTGCAGGAACACCTGCAGTCGCGCGCGCTCGAGCTGCCCCGCTATGCGGTGCTCGCCGTGGAGGGCGCCGACCATGCACAGCACTTTACGGTGGGCTGCGAGGTGCCCGCGCTGGCGGCGCGCACCCAGGGACGCGGCTCGAGTCGCCGCCGTGCCGAACAGGCGGCCGCCGAGCAGATGCTTGAGACGCTGCGCGCGCGCAACGTTTAGGATTCGTCCGTGAACCTCCCCACAGAGCCTGTGCACCGCAGCGGCTTTGCCGCGCTCGTCGGCCGCCCGAACGTCGGCAAGTCGACGCTGCTGAACGCCCTCGTGGGCCAGAAGCTGAGCATCGTCACGCCCCGGCCGCAGACCACGCGCCATCGCATCCTCGGCCTCTACAGCACCCCGCAGGTGCAGATCGCCTTCCTCGACACCCCGGGCCTGCACCGCGAGGCCAGTCGTGCCCTGAACAAGGCCATGAACCGTACCGCCACCGCGGCCCTCGAGGAGGCCGACGTCGTGGTGCTGGTGCTCGAGGCACTCAAATGGACCGCGGAGGACGATCTGGCGCTCGAGCGGCTCAAGCGCTCCGGGCGCGCCGCGATCGCCGCCGTCAACAAGGTGGACCGCGTGCGGCCGCGCGAGCGGCTGCTGCCCTATCTGGGAGCGCTCGGGCAGCGCCATCCTTTTCTCGCCGTGGTGCCGGTGTCGGCGCTGCGCTCCGACAACGTCGAGGCCCTGCGTCACGCCATCGCGAGCCACCTGCCCCCGGGCCCGGCGCTGTTTCCGGAAGGGGAGCTGACCGACCGCGGCATCGAGTTCCGCATCGCCGAGATGATCCGCGAGAAGCTCACCCTGGAGCTGAACCAGGAAGTGCCGTACGGCATCGCGGTGGAGGTCGAGCGTCTCACGCGCGCCGACGGGCAGCTCACGGTGGATGCGGCCATCTGGGTGGACCGCGAGGGCCAGAAACCGATTGTCATCGGTGCCAAGGGCGCGCGGCTGAAGCGCGTCGGCACCGCCGCGCGACTCACGCTGAACGAGATGCTCCAGGAGCGCCTGCACCTGAACCTGTGGGTCAAAGTGCGCGAGAATTGGGCCGACAACGCCCGTGCATTGAAGGAACTGGGACTCGAATGACCCGCAGCCCGCGCCGTACCGAGCTCACCTTAGGCTACGTACTGCATCACCGCCCTTGGCGCGACACGAGCCGCATCCTCGAGGTCCTGACGCGCGAGCACGGCCGCCTCACGCTCTTCGCCCGCGGCGTGCGCGGCCCGCGCGCCAAGCTCGCCCCGGTGCTGCAGCCGTTTCAGCCGCTGCTGTTGTCCTGGAGCGGTCGCGGGGAGGCCCCGCAGCTCACCGCGGCAGAGCGCGCGGAGGGCGGCGCGCCGCTGCCGCCGGCGGTACTGCTGGCGGCGTTTTACCTGAACGAGCTCGTGATGAAGCTCACCACGCGCCACGACCCGTTGCCGGCGCTGTTCGATCACTACCACGCCACCCTCGGCGCCCTGCGCGGCGGCGCGGCGCTCGAGCCGCGCTTGCGCATTTTCGAGAAGCGGCTGCTCGAGGTCCTCGGTTACGGGCTCGACCTCGGCAGCGAATCGCTGTCCGGGCGTCCGATCCAGGCGCAGGCGTACTACCTCTACCGCCCCTCCCAGGGACTCATCGGCGCCGGCCACGCGCGCGCCGGCGCACTCGCGGGGGAATCCCTGCTCGCGCTGGCGGCCGAGGAGCTCGCGAGCGCGCGCGCCCTCGAGGATGCCCGGCGGCTGCTGCAGGCCGCGCTCGCCGCGTGCCTGGAGGGGCGCCAGCTCACCACGCGCGCCGTGGCCCGCGCCATGCTGCACCGGGCGGCCTCGTGAGCACGCCGCTCGCCCTCGGGGTCAACATCGATCACGTGGCGACGCTGCGCCAGGCGCGCCGCGGCCGTGCGCCCGACCCGGTGCACGCAGCGCTCGTGGCCGAGACTTGCGGCGCCGACAGCATCACGCTGCACCTGCGCGAGGACCGCCGCCACATCCAGGACCATGACCTGCACACGCTGCGCGGACTGCTCAAGACGCACATGAATCTGGAGATGGCGGTGACCGAGGAGATGCTGCGCATCGCGATCGGGGTGCAACCCGCGGATGCCTGCCTGGTGCCCGAGCGGCGCGCCGAAGTGACCACCGAAGGCGGCCTGGAGGTGGCCGCGGACACCGCGCGGATCGCGGCCGCGGTCGCGCAACTGACCCGCGCGGGGATTCGGGTGTCGCTGTTCATCGATCCCGAGGAGCGCCAGATCGAGGCTGCGGCCGTGGTCAAGGCGCCGGTCATCGAGCTGCACACCGGCGCCTACGCGGAGGCGGAAGGACCGGCCCAGGCGCGGCAGCTGGCGCGCCTCGCGGCGGCCGTGCGCCGCGCGCGCTCTCTCGGCCTGACCGTGCACGCCGGCCACGGGCTGAACTATCACAACGTGCAGCCGGTGGCAGCTCTGCCCGACATCGTCGAGCTCAACATCGGACACGCGATCATCTCGCATGCGCTGTTCGTCGGACTCGCGCAGGCGGTGCGGGAGATGAAGGCGCTGATGCTCGCGGCGCGCGCATGATCTACGGCATCGGCGTGGACGTGCTCGAGATGGAGCGCATCGCACGCACCCTCGAGCGCTTCGGCTCGCGCTTCACCGAGCATCTGCTGCTGCCGGCGGAGATGGCGCAGCTGGCCCTCACCCAGCGCCCCGAGCGCTTCCTCGCCATGCGCTTCGCCGCCAAGGAGGCGATCGTCAAGGCCATGGGCACCGGCTTCGCCCACGGGGTGTGGATCCGCGACGTCGGGGTGGTGCAGAACGCCTGGGGCAAGCCCGAAGTGGTGTTCTCGGCGCGTGGCGAGGCGGTGCGCCGCCAGCTCGGCATCGGCGAGGGACACGTGACGCTGACCGACGAGAAGGGCCTGGTCGTGGCGGTCGCGGTGCTGATGAAGGCCGCATGAATACTCTGGTGTTCGACATCGAGACCGTGCCCGACGTCGACCTCGGCCGGCGCCTCTACGGGCTCGGGGACTTAAGCGACGCCCAGGTCGCCAAAGCCATGTTTGCGCTGCGCCGCCAGGGCAGCGGCGGGGACTTCCTGCCGTACGAGCAGCAGCGCGTGGTGGCGATCTCCTGCGTGCTGCGCAGTGGCGAGGGGTTGAAGGTATGGAGCCTGGGCGACCTCAACACCGGGGAAGGGCAGCTGGTGCAGCGCTTCTTCGATGGCATCGACAAGTACTCGCCGGATCTCGTGTCCTGGAACGGCTCGGGCTTTGATCTGCCGGTGCTCACCTACCGCGCACTCCTGCACGGGGTGCAGGCGGCGCGCTACTGGGAGACGGGCGATACCGACACGAGCTTTCGCTACAACAACTACCTCAGTCGCTATCACTGGCGTCACACCGATCTCATGGACGTGCTCTGCGGTTTTGGGCGCCGCGGCACCTCGCTCGCCAACATGGCCATGCTGCTCGGGCTGCCGGGCAAGCTCGGCTTCGATGGCAGCCAGGTGTGGGAGACCTACCTCGCCGGGGACCTGGCGCGCATCCGCGCCTACTGCGAGACCGACGTGCTGAACACCTGGCTCATCTGGCTGCGCTTCGCGCAGCTGCGGGGCGAGCTCTCCCCGGAAGCGCACCAGGCGGAGCTCGAGCGCGTCAAGGCCTACCTGCGCAGCGCCCGCGAGCCGCACTTGGGAGAGTTCCTGCGCGCCTGGGAGTCGCCCGCTTGAGCCGCTTTGCCCGCCGCGCGAGCACGCCGGCGGCTGAGGAGACCGGTACCGTCGCCGGCCTCACGCACGCGGGCGAGGGGGTGGTGCACGGCGGCAAGACGGCCTTCGTCGCCGGCGCTCTGCCGGGGGAGGTCGTGCGCTTCCGGCGCACCGCTTGGCACCGCCAGCACGATGAGGCACAGCTGCTGGAGGTCATAAGCGCCGCCCCCGCGCGCGTGCAGCCCGGCTGCGCGCACTTCGGGGTGTGCGGGGGCTGCGCGCTGCAGCACCTGGAGCCGGCGGCGCAGCTGGCGCTGAAGGAGCAGCAGCTGCGCGAGAACCTCGAGCGCGTCGCGCGCGTCAGCCCCGAGCACTGGCTCGCCCCGCTCACCGGTCCCGTATGGGGCTACCGGCGCCGCGCGCGCCTCGGCGCTAAGTTCGTGCGCAAGAAGGGCCGTGCCCTGGTCGGCTTTCGGGAGCGTGCGGCTCCCTACGTGGCGGAGCTCGAGCGCTGCGAGGTGCTGGCCGCGCCGGCCGGCGGGCTCATCAGCCCGCTCGCCCGGCTGCTCGATACGCTCGCCATCCGCGAGCAGTTGCCGCAGATCGAAGTCGCGGTGGCCGACAACGCCACCGCCCTGGTGCTGCGCGTGCTCGCGAGCCCCGCTGCCGAGGATCTCGCGCGGCTGCGCGCCTTTGCCCACGCGCACGGGGTGCGCATCTACCTGCAGACGGGCGGGCTTGAGTCGGTGGTACCGCTGGAGCCCTACGCGACGGCGCTCGAGTACCGCCTGGCGGCCTTTGATCTCACGCTCGCGTTTGCGCCCACGGATTTCATCCAGGTGAACGCTGCGGTGAACGCCGCGCTCGTGGCGCACGCGGTGGAACTGCTCGCGCCGGGCCCCGCGGCGCGCGTGCTCGACCTGTTCTGCGGGCTGGGCAACTTCACGCTCGCGCTCGCGCGGCACGCGCAGGCCGTGGTGGGCGTGGAGGGGGAGGCCGCGCTCATCGCCCGCGCGCGCGCCAACGCCGCCGCCAACGGCCTCGGCAACGCGGCCTTTCACGTGGCGGATCTGTGCGCGCCCGTCGGCGAATTTCCCTGGATGCGCGCCGGCTACACGCACGTGCTCCTTGATCCGCCGCGCACCGGCGCGCGCGAGCTGCTGCCGGCGCTGGCAGCCCTTGCGCCCGAGCGGCTGTTGTATATTTCCTGCCATCCGGGAAGTCTGGCAAGAGATCTGGGGGTGCTGGTGCACGAGCACGGCATGAGATTGGAAGCGGCCGGTGTGGTCGACATGTTTCCGCACACCGCGCACGTGGAATCGGTGGCCCTGCTCGCTGCTCCCGGCTCGAAGCAGCGCGCCGCGAGCGCATGAGTCTCGGCCCGCTGATGATCGACCTTCTGGGGACCACCGTCACCCAGGAGGAGCGCGAACTGCTGCGTCACCCGCTGGTCGGCGGCGTCATTCTCTTCAGCCGCAACTACGTGGATCCGGCGCAACTTGGCGCCCTGGTCGCGGCGATCCACGCGGCGCGCTCACCCCCTCTGATCGTGGCGGTGGACCAGGAGGGCGGGCGCGTGCAGCGCTTCCGCGCGGGATTCTCGCGGCTGCCCCCGGCGCGCCGCATCGGCCACGAATTCGACCTCGATGCCCGCCGCGCTCTGGCCCTCGGCCGCGCCCTCGGCTGGCTCATGGCCGCGGAGCTGCGTGCCCACGGAGTGGACATCTCCTTTGCCCCCTGTGTGGACCTTGATTACGGGGTGAGCGAGGCGATCGGGGAGCGCGCCTTCCATCCGGCCGCCGAGGCGGTGGCCCAGCTCGCCACCGCCTGGATGCACGGGATGCGCGATGCGGGCATGGCCGCCACCGCCAAGCACTTCCCCGGCCACGGGGCGGTCGTGGCGGACTCGCACCTGACGCTGCCCATCGACCGGCGCCCCCTGGTGGACCTGACCCCCGAGCTGACCCCCTACCGGCGGCTGATCGGCAACGGGCTGCCGGCCGTCATGGTGGCCCATATCCTCTTTCCGGCGGTCGATTCGGACCCCGCGAGCCTCTCCAGAGTCTGGATTCGCGACGTGCTGCGCGGAGAGCTGCGGTTTCAGGGGGTAGTGTTTGCGGACGATTTGTCTATGAAGGGTGCTGCCGCGTACGGGGACATTGTGACCCGCGCCCGGCAGGCCCTAGCGGCGGGCTGTGACATGCTACCGGTCTGCAACCATCGGCCGAGCGTCATCGAACTGTTAGACGGGCTGCGCAGCGATCCGCAGCCCGCCTCCAGTTTGCGTCTCGTGCGCCTGCACGGCCGTAGCGGGGCCCCCGACCGGGACAGCCTCGCCCGGCTGCCCGAGTGGATCCAGGCCCGGGAACTCCTGGCCCGCGTCTCGGCGCCCCCGTCGCTCACCCTGGATCCCGGGGGCACCCCCACGTGAACAACTGGTCGGCCGAGGCCTGGCAGCGCCTGGTGGAGAACTCCCCGGAGGGGATCGTGATCTGCGACGCCACCGCCGCCGACCATCCGGTGCTCTTCGTCAACAATGCCTTCGCCCAGCTGTGTGGCTACCCGGTGACCACCCTGATGGGTTCCAACCTGCGCATCCTCCAGGGCACTGACCGCGACCAGGATGGGCGCGTGCGCCTGGCGGAGGCGCTGCAGAAGGGGCTGCCGGCACGGGTACTGGTGCGCAACTATCGCCCCGACGGCTCGCTCTTCTGGAACGAATGCGTGGTGCAGCCGGTGCGCAGCGGCAAGGGCGAGCTCACGCACTTCATCGGCTATCACCGCGACGCGAGCGAGCGGCTGAAGAGCGCCGAACGCTCGAGCATGAGCGGGCTGCCATCGTGGCTGCGCGAGGACCGGCTCACGGGGCTGCACTCGCGCGCCTACTTTGAGGAGCTGCTGCAGCGGGACTGGGCGCTCGCGCAGCGCGATTCGCACGAGATCGGACTCACGCTGTTCGACATCGACGACCTGGGGGCCTACAACGACAAGTTCGATCGCGCCGCCGGCGATGCCTGCATCCGCCGCGTGGCGCGCGTCATCGGCGGCTCCTACCGCCGCGGCGGGGATCTGGTCGGACGCTGGGAGGGCGGCACGTTCGCCGTACTCACGCAGGGCGATGCCGCCGAGCGCGCCGCCCACTATGCGCAGATCGTCGGCCAGCGGGTGCGCGACCTGCTCATGCACCACCCGACCGCCGGCGCCGGCCGTTACGTCACCGTGAGCGCCGCGGTGGCGAGCCTGGTGCCGCCGCGCACGCTGGCGCTCGAGGGGCTGCTGCGCGCCTGCCAGGCGGCCATGAAGCGCGCCAAGAAGAACGGCAAGGACGCCATCATCACCGCGGAGGCGGGCGATTTCAGCGGCTGAGCCGGTGCTTGGGCACGGACGCGGATCGCCGCGCCGCTGCAAGTGCCCGGCCCCGGAAAATACGGGCCGGATCGGCGGCAGAACCACGCTCCAGCCGCGTGTCAGCGTTCACATTTCGGTGACCCGAGCAGCCCGTGCCGTGACCCGTCGCGCTCGCGGGCCTCGCGCATCCCCAGCGTGTGTAGGTTTCCATGGAAATGAAATTACTGTATTCTTGCTACTGAAATGAGCCATGCCACCTCCCGCCAGACCCGGCCCGCGCAGGGGCGGGTGCTCTCGAGCGCCTTCGTGCGCGCGGGGCGCTTCCTGCGCGTACCCCAGGCCGATCTCGCCGCCGTCATCGGCGTGAGCGGCGCCACGCTGTCGCGGCTGGCCAATCGCCAGAAGCAGCTGGAATCGGGCTCCAAGGCCTGGCAGCTCGCGGCACTGTTCGTGCGGCTGTTCCGCTCCCTCGACGCCATCGTGGGCTCGGACGATGTTGCGGCGCGCGCCTGGCTGCGGGCCGAGAACGCGGCGCTCGGCGGCGTGCCGCTCGAGCTCATACGCGACCCGGCCGGCCTGGTGCGCACCGTTGACTACCTGGACGCCGCCCGCGCTCGCATCTGAGGCGCACGCCTACGCGCGTGCGCTGCATCGGCTGGTGGAGGCCCAGCATCGCGCCTCGACCATGCGCCTCGTCGACTCCCTCGAGGAGCAGGCGGCGCTTGAGGCGATCCTGGAGGACAGCAAGCCGGCGTTGCCCGAAGGCACGCAGGCGCTGCACTACCTGCTCGCGACCCCGTTTCGCTACCGGCCGCATACGGGCTCACGCTTTCGCGCGCCCCTGGAGAGCGGTGTCTGGTACGGCGCGGAGACGCTGCGCACGGCACTGGCGGAGAAGAGCTACTGGCGGCTGCGATTCCTGCTGGACTCCCCGGGAACCCCGGAACTGAAAGCGGTACCGCACACGGCTTTCCGGGCCGCGGTGCGCACCCGTGCCGTGCTTGACCTGACGCGCGAACCGCTGGTGCGGGAGCGCCCCGTATGGACCTCACCCACTGACTACGCGCCCACGCAGTTGCTGGCGACCGCCGCGCGCGCCGGTGGCATCCAGTGCATCCGCTATGAGTCGGTGCGCGATCCTGAGCATGCCGCCTGCGTCGCGGTGCTCACGCCCGGGGTGTTCGGACGCGCCCGACCGCGCGACGAAGAGACCTGGTTCATCGCCGCCTCGCGCGAGCGCGTGCGCTGCATGCGCCAGCGCGGCGAGAGCGCCGGCTGGGAATTTGCGGCGCCGCAACTGCTCGGCGGTCGCTGAGCCGTTTGCTTACGATCAGCGGCACCGTGGCGCTGCGGTGCGTGGCCCTGCGGCGCTAGCGCCCCGGCGCGCGGGCGCCCTGTGCGGGCGTCACCAGCGCGATCACCCCGTACGCCGGATGATCAAAATAGTTGCGATCGTAATAGCGCACGCGACGGCTCTCGTTGATCGTGAAGGTCGTACCCGCCGGGGCGTTCAGGCCCGGCGGAGGTGCGGTCATCGCGTAGTTGAGCATCATCCCCAGGTGCAGGAACTGCCCGTGCTCGAGGAACACCGTGCCGGAGAGTCCCTCGACATCCACGCCGAGTTTCTGCAGCGAAAAGCCCGCGCGCGTGCCCCAGGAGCTGGCGGTCTGCGACCAGGCGAAGTGGGCCACCGGTACGTAGGCGCCGCTCGCGCGCATGCGGCTCTCGAGGTCCCCGAGCTGGTAGCTGGAGGAGGGCAGCACGCCCACGAAGCGCCCGACCTGGGCATTGCCCACCGCCGACTCATCCCCGGCAATGGTGCGGGCGCTGGCCCCCTGGTTGCCCCAGTTCTCGGCGCCGCCCTGTGCAGTGTTGTCGCGGAACACGATCATCTCGATGTTGTAGACCGTGGTGTTGGCGGCGGGGGGTTCCTGCGCGCGCAGGCCCAGGGCGGCCCCCAACAGGCAGGTCACGGTGAGTGCGCTGCTGAGGATGCGTCGGGTGCTGATGGCGGACATGCCCGGCATTCTAATGGACCCGCGGGGCTTCGCCGAGGCGCTTGAGCAGCTGGGCGGCGTAGTCGAAGCGCTCGCCCTCGGCGGCCAGTGCGCGGCTGACCCGCAGCTTGAGCGAGCCCTCGAAGCGGAACTCGCGCGGGTGCTTCTGGATGAGCCGTACCACGGTGGCCGGCTCGATGGAGGCGCGTTCCTCGAACGTCACGCTGCCACCCTGGGGACCTAAGTCCAGGCGCCGCACGCCGAGCGCGCGCGCGCCGAGTTTGAGCTTGGTGATGCGCAGCAGGTTCTGCGCCGCCGGCGGCAGGGGCCCGAAGCGGTCGTGAATCTCCGCGGCGAGTTCATCGAGCGCCGTGGGGCTGTCGGCGGCGGCGATGCGCTTGTAGAGCGACAGCCGCACGTGCACGTCGGCGACGTAGACCTCCGGCAGAAACGTCGGCAGGCGCAGCTCCACTTCGGTAGCCGCCGCGAGCGGCTGCTCGAGGTCGGGTTCGCGGCCCTCCTTGAGCGCGCTCACCGCGTGCTCGAGCATGTCGAGGTACATCGACAGGCCGATCTCGGTCATCTGGCCGCTCTGCTCCTCGCCGAGCAGCTCCCCGGCGCCGCGGATCTCCAGATCGTGCGTGGCGAGCACGAAACCTGCGCCGAGCTCCTCCATCGATTCGATGGCCTCGAGGCGCTTGGCGGCATCGCGGGCGAGCCCCTGGCGGGGTGGGGCGATCAGGTAGGCGTAGGCGCGATGGTGCGAGCGGCCGACGCGCCCGCGCAGCTGATGCAGCTGCGCCAGCCCCATGTGGTCGGCGCGGTTGATCATGATCGTGTTGGCCGTGGGCACGTCGATGCCGCTCTCGATGATGGTGGTGCACACCAGCACGCTGAAGCGGCGGTGGTAGAAGTCGACCATCAGCTGCTCGAGGTCGCGTTCGCGCATCTGTCCGTGGCCGACGCGCACCGAGGCTTCCGGCACCAGCGCCTGCACCTCGGCGGCGATTTTGTCGATGGTGCGCACCTCGTTGTGCACGAAATAGATCTGGCCGCCGCGGCGCAGCTCGCGCAGCGCCGCCTCGCGCAGCGTCGGCGTATGCCATTCGATGAGAAAGGTCTTGATCGCCAGGCGCCCCGCGGGGGCCGTGGTGATCAGCGACAGGTCGCGCAGCCCCCCGAGTGCCATGTTGAGCGTGCGCGGGATGGGGGTCGCGGTGAGGGTGAGTACGTGCACGTTGGCCCGCAGCGCTTGCAGGCGCTGCTTGTCGCGCACGCCAAAGCGATGTTCCTCGTCGATGATGATGAGGCCGAGGTCCTTGAAGCGTGCATGCGCATGCAGCAGACGGTGGGTGGCGATGACGATATCGACCTTGCCCTGCTCGAGCCCCTCGAGCACCGCCCGGGTCTCTTTGGAGGCGCCGAAGCGCGACAGGGGCTCGATGCGCATCGGCCAGTCGGCGAAGCGGTCACGGAAGTTGGCCAGGTGCTGCTGCACGAGCAGCGTGGTGGGCGCCAGCACCGCGACCTGCTTGCCCGACTGCGCGGCGATGTAGGCGGCGCGCATGGCGACCTCGGTCTTGCCGAAGCCGACATCGCCGCACACGATGCGATCCATCGGCCGCTCGCTGCGCAGATCCGCGAGCACGTCACGGATCGCCTGCGCCTGATCCTCGGTCTCCTCGAACGGGAAGGCGTTGGCGAAGCTCTGGTAATCGAGCTCGTTGAACGGCAGCCCCAGTCCCGCCTGTGCCTTGCGGCGCGCATACAGGTCCAGCAACTCCGCCGCCACGTCGCGGATCTGTTCGGCGGCGCGCTTGCGCGCCCGCGCCCACTGGTCGCTGCCGAGCTTGTGCAGCGGCGCGTGCTCGGGAGCGGCGCCGGTGTAGCGGCTGACCAGGTGCAGCTGTTGCACCGGCACATAGATGCGGTCGCCGTCCTGGTATTCGAGCACCAGGAACTCCCCGGGCTGGCCGCCGATTTCCATCGCCATGAGTCCCTGGTAGCGCCCGACGCCGTACTCCTCGTGCACCACGGGCGCTCCGGGGTTGAGACCCGTGAGGTCACGCAGGATCGCCTCCGGGTCGACGGCGCGCTTGCGACGGCGCTCCTGACGGGCGCGCGCGCCGAACAGCTGCGCCTCGGAGATGATGGCGATCGGCGGGCTGCCGAGCGTGAGCCCCTCCAGATCCGGAGCCACCGTGAGGGCGAGGGGCGCGGTGCCGGCGGCGAAGCTCTCCCAGTTGTTGACTAAGGTGACTTCGTGCCCATGCGCACGCAGCATCTCCTGCAGCACCTCGCGCCGCCCGGCCGAATCGGCCGCGATCAGCACGCGCCCGTCGAAGGCCTTCAGAAACGTGTCGAGCGGCGCGAACGGCTGCTCGGCGCGCACATCGAGCCGCAGCTCGCGCGGCGCGCTGGTCGGGAAGTTGCGGACCCCGGGGGCTGCGTCGGTGAGCTCGGTCTCCGCCTTGAAGGCATCGAGCGTCACACCCGCGAAGCGCCCGAGCGCGCCGAGCAGCTCGGGCGGGGAGACGAACAGCTCCGCCGGCGCGAGCACGGGCCGCTCGATATCGTGGCGGCGCTCCTCGTAGCGGCCGGCGATCTCGCTCCAGGCGTGCTCGAGCGTGGGCGTGAGGCTCGTGCCGCTGACGATCACGGTGTCGCGGGGCAGGTAATCGAGCAGCGTCGCGGTCGAGTCAAAGAACAGCGGCTGGTAGAACTCCACCCCCGCGGGTGCGAGCCCCTCGCTCACCCCGCGGTAGATCGCCGATTTGGTCGGATCACCCTCGAAGCGCGTGCGATAGCGGCGGCGGAAGTCCTTGACCGCCTGCGCATCGAGGGGCACCTCGCGCGCGGGCAGCAGCCGCACGGCCGGCAACGCATCGAGCGAGCGCTGCGTTTCCGGGTCAAAGCGCCGGATGGCCTCGATTTCATCGTCGAACAGGTCGATGCGCAGCGGCGTGGTACTGCCCATCGGGAAGACATCCAGGAGCGAGCCGCGCACCGCGAACTCGCCCGGACTCACCACCTGGCTCACGCTCGCGTAACCGGCCTCGGCGAGGCGCAGGCGAAAGGCATCGAGGGCGAGGGACTGGCCCTTCTTGAGCTCGAAGGCACGCCCCTGCACGTAGTTGCGCGGCGGCAGGCGCTGCATGAGGGTGTCGGCCGCGACGATCAGGCAGCCGTGCCTGACCTGCGGCAGCTCGAAGAGCGTGCGCAGTCGCTCGGAGACGATGTCCGGGTGGGGGGAGAAGAGGTCGTACGGCAGTACCTCCCAGTCCGGCAGACGCAGCAGCGGCAAGGAGGCGCCGGCGAAGAAGTGCACTTCCGCGCTCAGGCGGTCGAGCTCGCGCGCCGCATCGACGATCACGACGTACAGGCGGCGGTCGGCGTGCATGGCTTCCGCCAGCGCGAGCGCGGCCGCGCTGCCATAGAGCTGGTGCCAGCGCAGCTGAGGCTGCGCCGCGGACGGCAGGGACGGATGCAGGAGTGCGGACATGCGGCAGTACGGGAGGCGAAAACCGCACAGCTTACCTAAAGCGGTGCGCCGGCAGGGGCCGCAGGGGGCGGTGCGCTTATGCAGCCTGCAGCTGCACGCGTTGCTCGCGCGGCACGCAGAAGATGTCGATCGGATGCGCGCGGCCGCGCAGCTGCAGGGGCGGCAACGGCGTGGCGCCGATGTCCATGCCGCGCGCGTCGAGGGCGCGCTTGAGGCTGCTCGAGAACAGCATTTCCCCGGCGCGCGCGCGCTGACACAGGCGCGCGGCGATGTTCACGGTGTCACCGATGATCGTGTAGTTCATGTACGAGGAGGACCCGACATTGCCGGCGACCACCTCGCCCTCGTTGATGCCGATCCCGAGCCCCGCCTCCACCTCGTGGCGCTCCTTCCAGGAGCGCGCCAGTTCGCCGAATCCGGTGAGCATCTCGCGCGCGGCCTGCACGGCGCGCTGCGCGCTGTCGGTCTGCGCGAGCGGCACGCCGAAGCCGAGCATCAGGCAGTCCCCCGCCATGTGAAAGACGGTGCCCTCGTGCCGGAAGGTGATCTCGGTCAGGAGCGAGAAGAATTCGTTGAGCAGCGGCACCACCTGCTGGGGCTCGAGCTGCTCGGAGATGCTGGTGAAGCCGCGCAGATCGGCGAACAGCACGACCGCGTGCGTACGCGTGTCGGCGGTGGCGAGCAGCGTATCGCGCAGCTGCGCATCCTCGAGGATCTTGTCGGCGACCCGGGGCGAGACGTAACGACGGAAGGTCTGTCGCAGCACCTCTTCCCGGCGTTTGATTTCCGCCTCGAGCTGTACCGCGGCGGTCTTTCGGCGAAGCGCTCCAGCCCGTACCAGGGCCTCGATATGGGCCCTTAACAGTTCATCCTCAGCCACAAACTCCCCAACAAAATTATTCTCTTAAGCCCGAGAGTAACACATTCACATGAAGTGTCTGCAGCGCGGCGACGCTGACGTCCACGCCACGGGGCAGACAGGCGGATGACGCACGGGACTGGCTGCCCCGGCAGCTTAGGAAGGCGGGTTCAGGTTGCCCGGAGCGGCAGGGCGACTGAGTCTGCGCAGGCGGTAGACCGTCAGCACGATGCCGACGGCGAGAAACACACCGGCGAGCAGCAGATCACCGCGCTGGAACTGCCGGTAAGCCAGCGTCAGCCACACGAGCAGCAGGACGAGTGTGACTGCGAGACCCACGAGCCGGGCGCCGCGTGCGGTTGCTTCAGCCGGCGGTGACGACCGAGTCGATGACCCGGTCCTTCTCGAAGACCACCGAGAAGCCGTTGTAGTCCCAGCGCGTGATGGGCGGCGCGCCGACCGTCGGGTGACGGTTTACCGGTGCCCCGAACTGCTTCTCGACGTCACCCATGGTGATGCCGCGCTTGGGGGTCGGCATCGATGTAGGCGCGACCGCGACCGAACCATCGACGATGACCGTTTCTGCGGCGGCGGTGCCGGCTAATGCGCAGCCCAAGAGCAGCGCGGCGAGGATGCGGGTCTGCATGCGGTTGTCCTCCAAGATGATTTAACTATAGCACCGGGGTCAACCGCTCCAAGTCAACCGGGCGCCGCGCGCGCGGATTTGTGACGCACGTCTGCATTCACGGCCAACTGTGGTTAAATCGCGACGATGTTCCACCCGCTGTCGGTGTACGTGGGCCTGCGGTACGTGCGGGCCCGCTCGCATAAATTCTTCGTCTCTTTCATCACCTGGGCGTCGCTCCTCGGGGTATGCGTGGGGGTGGCGGCGCTCATCGTGATTCTTTCGGTCATGAACGGCTTCGAGAGCGAGCTGCGCGAGCGGCTGCTGTCGCTGAACGCCGCGGTGCGCATCAGCGCGCCCGCGGGAATTACCGGCGCGGACTGGGATGCGGCGGCGCGCGCGATCGCGGGCACGAGCGGCGTGCGCGATGCGGCACGCTACGCTGAGCTGCAGGCGCTCGCCGTGCGCCAGCCCGAGATGGTGCCGATTCTGCTGCGCGGCATCGACCCGGCCGCACCGGCGAACCGGGCGGACCTGGGCAGCGCGCTCACCCAGGGGCACCTCGCGGATCTGACGCCCGGCTCCGGGCGCGTGATCCTCGGCGCGATCATTGCCGAGCGCCTGGGACTGTCGCCCGGTGACTCGATCACCGTGCTCTTGCCGACGGTGAGCGCCGGCGGCGCGCCGACCCCGAAACTGCGGGAGTTCACGGTCGCGGGGGTCTTTGAGGTCGGCCTGCAGGATCACGATGGCACGCTGGTGTTCGCGCATCTGGAGGACGTACGTGCCCTGGGCGCCGGCTCGGTGAACGAGGGACTGCGGGTGCGGGTGGACAACGTGCTCGCCGCGCCGGCGGTCGCCGCGCGCCTGCGCCAGCGTCTGGCGCCGGGCTTCGAGGTGCGCGACTGGACGCAGGAGAACGCCAACTACTTCCGCGCCATCCGCATCGAGAAGACCATGATGTCGCTGATCCTGCTGCTCATCGTGGCGGTCGCAGCCTTCAACATCGTGGCCATGCTGGTGATGGTGGTCACCGACAAGCGCACCGACATCGCCATCGTGCGCACCTTCGGGGCGAGCCCGCGCCGCGTCATGGGCATCTTTCTCACCCAGGGGCTGGTGATCGGCTGGCTCGGCGTACTGCTGGGCGTGGTGCTCGGGCTGACGCTCGCCTTCAACGTCGATAGCATCGTGCCCTTCCTCGAGCGCACCTTCCGCTTCCAGATCATGAACGCGGACGTGTACTACATCACCTCGATCCCCTCCGAAGTGCACTGGGGCAACGTGCTCGCCATCGCCGTGGCGGCGCTGACGCTCACCGGGCTCGCGACGGTCTACCCGGCGCTGCGCGCCGCGCGCGTCGCGCCGGCCGAGGCGCTGCGTTATGAGTGACCGATGAGCTCCTACGAGTGGCTGATCGGCACGCGGCACCTGCGCTCGACTCACCGGCGCGGCTTCGTCTCGTTCGTGGCGCTGATGTCGGTGTGCGGCCTGGCGCTCGGGGTCGCCACCCTCATCGTGGTGCTGTCGGTCATGAACGGCTTCGAGCGCGAGCTGCGCAACCGCATCCTCACCGTGACCTCGCACGCCACCATCTCCGGCCTGCGCGGGCCGATCGGCGACTGGCAGTCGCTGCAGGGGCGGCTGCGCCAGCAGCCGGGCGTGCAGGCGGTGGTGCCCTACATCGAGAGCCAGGCCATGTTCGCGCACGGCCAGAAGATGGCCGGCGCCAATGTGCGCGGCGTACTGCCGGCCGAAGAGCGCACCGCCACCGGCCTCGCGCAGCGCATCACTGCCGGCAATCTCGATGAGCTGCAGAGCGGTTCCTACACGACCATCCTGGGTGGCGCGCTGGCGCGCGAGCTCGACGTGCGTGTCGGCGACAGCGTCATCCTGATCGCCCCCGAGGGCACGGCGACGCCGACCGGCGTGGTGCCGCGCATGCGGCGCTTTCGCGTCGTAGGCCTGTTCGAGTCGGGGATGTACGAATTCGACCGCGGGCTCGCGCTGGTGAACATGGCCGATGCCGCACGCTTGTTTCGCAGCGGCGCCGGCGTGACCGGACTGCGTCTGGCCTTTGTCGACCCGCTGCGCGCGCCGACCCTGGTGCGCACCGCGGCGCTCTCCCTGGGCGGCCCCGGTTACTACGTCAGCGACTGGACCGAGGACCATGCCAATTTCTTCCGCTCGATCGAGATCACCAAATCGATGATGTTCCTCATCCTGCTGATGATCGTCGCGGTCGCCGCCTTCAACATCGTGGCAACGCTCGTCATGATCGTGAAAGAGAAGCAGACCGACATCGCGATCCTGCGGACCCTCGGGGCGGGCCCGCGCAACATCCTGGTCACCTTCGCGATCCAGGGCGTGCTCATTGGCCTCGCCGGCACGCTCTGCGGCGCCGCCCTGGGGACCTTGCTGGCGGACAACCTGCAGCGACTGGTCGCCGGGCTGGAGCGCCTGCTCGGTACGCAGTTTCTCGACGCGCGGGTCTACTACATGAGCGACCTGCCGGCGTACGTGGAGGGTTTCGACGTGTTCAAGGTGTGCAGCGTGGCATTTCTCCTGTGTGCTCTGGCGACCGTCTACCCGGCGTGGCGGGCGGGGCGCACCGCCCCCGCGGAGGCGCTGCGACATGAATGACACGGTGCTGAGCGCGCGCGACGTGCACAAGAGCTTCCGCCAGGGGCCCACGGAGCTGCAGGTGCTCGAGGGCGTCAATCTCTCGGTCACGATCGGCGAGCGCGTGGCGATCGTCGGCGCCTCCGGATCGGGCAAGACGACACTGCTGCAGATCCTCGGCGGTCTCGACCGCCCGAGCGCGGGGGCAGTAGCGGTGGCGGGCCGCGACATTCATTCCCTGAGCGAGACCGAGCGCGGGGTGCTGCGCAATCAGGCGCTCGGTTTCGTCTACCAGTTTCATCACCTGCTGCCGGAGTTCTCCGCGCTGGAGAACGTGGCGATGCCGCTGCTGGTGCGCCGTACGCCGGTGGCCGAGGCGCGTGCCGCGGCGCAGGCGCTGCTTGCGCGGGTCGGGCTGGGCGAGCGCCTGCAGCACCGCCCGCACCAGCTCTCCGGCGGTGAGCGCCAACGGGCGGCCGTGGCGCGCGCGCTGGTCACGCAGCCGCGCATCGTGCTGGCCGATGAGCCCACCGGGAATCTCGACGGCGCCAATGCGGCGAGCGTCTTCGCCCTGATGCTGGAACTCAATCGCGAGCGCGCCACCAGCCTCGTGGTCGTCACGCATGATCTGAAGCTCGCGCAGCGCATGGAGCGCATCTACGAACTCGAGCGCGGCACCCTGATCGCGCGCAGCTAGCCCCGCGGGCCTTCAGGTCGCCGAGGCGCGGCGGCGGGCGCGGTAGCGGGCGAGCACCTGCCAGCGCCACAGAGTCTCGAGGGTGAGCCAGCCGAGAAACCCCGCGGCGATGGCGCACACCAGGCACCCGAGCAGGAACGGCTTCCATACCGGGGCGAGTTCGTGCTCGAACCAGTGCCAATTGGCCACGAAGTGGAAATGGTGGCGCGGCACGGGCAGCAGGGCCGCGCCCACGCGGTACGCGAGGTAGTAGACCGGCACGGCGGTGAAGGGGTTCAGCAGGAACGTCGTGCCGCAGATGACCGGCAGATTCAGCCGCCACAGCAGCGCCACCGCGCAGGCGGTCGCCAGATGCACCGGCAGCGGGATGAAGCAGATCGCCAGGCCCGCGGCGAACGCGTAGGTGATGTTGCGCCGATGCAGGGCCCACAGCTGCGGCTCCTTGAGGCGCTCGGCGAAGGGTCGCAGCAGCCACAGGTCCCGCAGCGACGCGGGGTCCGGGGTGATCTTTTGCAGGAACCGGCGCGGCATCGAGCCGCGAACTCTAGCAGATGCCCGTGCCCGGGCGCGGGTGCGTAACGCACATGGGACGCAGTTACCTTGAGCGGGCGGGCCCGTTCGGTATGATGCTCCCCTTTCGGTCAACCGGTCGTTGGGGTCGCTTCGGATGTGGGAAATAGTGCGGGCCGGCGGCCCGCTGATGTGGCCGATCATTCTGTGCTCGATCACGGCCGCCGCGATCATTCTCGAGCGGCTGTGGACGCTGCAGGACAAGCGCGTTCTGCCGCAGGAGTTGCCGCGGCGCGTGTGGCAGCTGATCGAGACCAACCAGGTGAACGACAAGGTCATCGCGGCACTCGAGCAGAATTCTCCGCTCGGGCGGCTGCTCGCGACCGGTCTTGCCAACCGTCACCGACCGCGGGAAATCCTCATGGAGCGCCTCGAGGACACCGGCCGCCACGTCGTCTACGAGCTCGAGCGCTTCCTCAACACGCTCGGCACCATTGCGGGAGTCTCCCCGCTCCTCGGCCTGCTCGGCACCGTGACCGGTATCATCCGTGCGTTCCACGCCATCCAGGAGGGCGGCATGGGCGATCCGCGGGCGCTCTCGGGGGGCATCTCCGAGGCGCTGATCGCCACGGCCGCGGGCCTGTGCGTCGCCATCCCCGCGCTCATCGCCTACCGCTACCTGCGCGGACGCGTGGAGGGGATCGTCATGGAGATGGAGAAGCACGCGATCCGCATGGCCGATGCGCTCGAAGCCGCGCCGTTGCGCGAGCGCGCGGCCGCTGCTGCCGCCGTCGCCTAGCCCCAAGAAGGAACCACTGCGGTGAACTTACGGCCCGGCCGCCGCCACGAGGAGCCCGAGATCAACGTGGTCTCGCTCATCGACGTGGTGCTGCTGCTGGTGGTGTTCTTCATCCTCTCGGCCAAGTTCACCGACGAGGGGCGGCTGCGCGTGCACCTGCCGCAAGCGAGCGCCGTGCCCGCCGAGCGCGCCAGCACCGAACCGCTGGTGGTGAGCGTCACGCAAGGCGGCACCTACCTGGTCAATCAGCATGAGCTGATCAACTCCAGTCCCGAGACGCTGCGCGCGGCGCTGCTGAAGGAAGCCGGCACCAATCGCAGCATGCGCGTCACGCTGCGCGCCGATGCGCGCGCCACGCACCAGTCGGTCATCACCGCGATGGACGTGCTCGGACGTCTCGGCTTCGCCGAGGTCAACATCGCCACCGTCAAGGACGCACCGGCGGGCAAGCCTTGAACGACATGCACCGAGCCGGCGCCGGCGTGCACCCGGCCCCCCTGACGGCTTACCGCCGGCTGCTGGGCTACATCCAGCCCTACCGCACGCAGTTCATTTTCGGGATCCTGGGCGCGATCCTGTTCGCGCTCACCATGACGAGCTTTTCGCTGTTCGCCAAAAAATTCGGCGACGGCACGCTCACGCACCGCGATCCGCGCTCCATCGTGTGGGTGCCGCTCGTGGTGATCGGCCTGTTCATCCTGCGCGGCACCGGGGACTTCACCCAGACCTACTTCATGGGCTACGTCGGGCGCCATGTCGTCAACCGGGTGCGCCGCGACGTCTTCCGTCGCATCCTCATGCTGCCGGTGGGCTACTTCGACCGCCACTCCTCGGCCACGTTGCTGTCGCGTCTGACCTATAACACTGAGCAGATCGGCACCGCCACCACCGACTCGATCATCATCGTGGTGCGCGCCTCGCTCACGATCGTCGGCTCGATCATATTTCTGCTGTGGTTGAACGCGCGCCTCGCGCTCATCGCCCTCACCATGGGACCGCTGGTGGGCTGGCTGGTTTCCATCATCAACCGCCGCTTCCGCCGCTACAGCCGTCGCATCCAGGACTCGATGGGTGACGTGACGCGCGTGGCCAAGGAGAGCTTCGAGGCGCCGCGCCTGGTCAAGGTGTACAACGCCGAACGCCACGTCTATCAGCAGTTCGATGCGGTGAACGACCACAACCTGCGCTCCAACATGCGCCTGGTCCTCACGCGCGGTGTCTCCAACCCGACCGTGCAGCTGGTGACCGCCTTCGGGCTCGCGTTCGTGCTGTGGATCGCGATCGCGGACGCCATTCACGGTCGCATGAGCATGGGCGATCTGCTCGGCTTCTTCGCCGCGCTCGTGAGCATTGCGCAGCCACTGCGCGAACTGGTCGGCGTCGCCGGCCCCCTGCAACAGGGGATCGCGGCCGGCCAGAGCCTGTTCGAGCTGCTGGATGAGCCGGTCGAGCCGCAGGGCGGCGCCCTCACCATCCTCAGGGCGCGCGGGGAAGTGCAATTCGACCAGGTGTCCCTCCGCTACGGCGCCGACAGCGCGACGGGCGAGCCGCACACCCGCCGCGCCGCGGCACTCGTGGAGGTGTCCCTGCAGGTGGCCGCGGGTGAGAGTCTGGCGATCGTCGGCCGCTCGGGGAGCGGCAAGTCCACGCTCGTGAATCTCCTGCCGCGCTTCTACGACGCGACCACCGGCAGCGTGCGCATCGACGGCTCCGACGTGCGCGAGTACCAGCTGCCAAGCCTGCGCGAGCAGATCGCGGTCGTCAGCCAGGACGTGGTGCTGTTCAATGACACGATCCGCAACAACATCGCCTTCGGACGTGAAGTGCCCGACGCCGCCATCGAGCGCGCCGCGGAAGCGGCCCACATCCTCGAGTTCGTGCGCGACCAGCCACAGGGGCTGGATACCCTCGTCGGCGACCGCGGCATGCTGCTCTCGGGCGGACAGCGTCAGCGCATCGCCATCGCGCGCGCGCTGCTGAAGGATGCCCCGATCCTGATCCTCGATGAGGCAACCTCGGCACTGGACACCGAGGCCGAGCGCCACATCCAGGCGGCGCTCGCGCAGCTGGTGCGCAACCGCACCACCTTCATCATCGCGCACCGCCTGTCGACGGTGGAGCAGGCCGACCGCATCATCGTGCTCGATGCCGGGCGGATCGTCGAAAGCGGCACGCACCAGCAGCTGCTGACCCTCGGCGGGCTGTATGCCCAGCTGCACCGCCTGCAGTTCTCCGACTGACCGCGAACCGATGCTGCAACGGCTGACCGCTCGCTGGTATTCCGCCACTGCGGGACCCTCGCTCCTGCAACCCTTAGGCTGGCTGTACGGCGCCGCGGTCGCGCTGCGCCGCGGCGCCTACCGGCGCGGCTGGCTGCAGCGCGCGCGCATCGCGCGCCCGGTGATCATCATCGGCAATCTCACCGTCGGCGGCACCGGCAAGACGCCGCTCACCCTGTGGCTTGCCGAGCGGCTGCGCGCCAGCGGCGCTCTGGTGGGCATCCTCTCGCGCGGTTACGGCCGCCGCACGGGCGCCACGCGTGAGGTGCGAGCCGACTCGGACTGGCGCGAGGTGGGGGATGAACCGCTGCTCTTGTGCCGCCGCAGCGGCTGCCCCACGGTGGTGGATGCGAATCGCGTGCGCGGTGCGCGGTGGCTGGTCAGCCGCGGCGCGCGCGTCATTCTGTGTGACGATGGGCTGCAGCACCTGCCGCTCGCGGGCGACGGGGCAATTGTCGTGCTCGATGGCGCGCGCGGTCTGGGAAATGGCCGGCTGCTGCCGGCCGGACCGCTGCGCGAGCCCGCCACGCGCCTCGCTGAGGCCGATCTGCTGGTGGTGAACGGTGCGCCACTGCACCCCTCGTTGCGCGAGCTGGCGGCGCAGGGCACGCTGCTGCGCATGGATCTTGAGGCCAGCGAAGCGGTCCCGCTCGCTCCCGGCGGAGCGCGGCGGCCGCTGTCCTCCTTCGCGGGAAGCCCGGTGCATGCCGTCGCCGGCATCGGCAATCCGCAGCGCTTCTTCCAAGATCTGCGCGCCCAGGGGCTCACCCTCCTCGAGCACCCCTTTGCCGACCACCATCCTCTGGCGGCCGCCGAGCTCGACTTCGACGACGATCTGCCCGTGCTCATGACCGAGAAGGATGCCGTAAAATACGCCACTGAGGCGGATCCGCGCCTGTGGTACGTGCCGGTCGCGGCCCGCTTCAGTGAAGCGCACGCGCAGCAACTGCTGGCCGGCGTGCGTGCCAAGACAGGCGACCTTAGCGTCGCCGGGAGTTGAGTGCCGATGGACGCACGCCTGCTGGAGATTCTCGCCTGCCCGGTCTGCAAGGGCACGCTCATCTATCAGCGCTCGGCCCAGCTGCTCGTGTGCCGCATGGACCGCCTCGCCTATCCGATCCGCGACGCGGTACCGGTGATGCTCGAGGAAGAGGCACGCCAGCTCGCCGCGGATGATCCGCTCCTCGATCGCTAGCGGCAGCGGCTGAGGGCGGCGCGTGTTCCGGGTTGTCATTCCAGCGCGCTATGCCTCCGTGCGCCTGCCGGGCAAGGCGCTGCGCGAGATTGCCGGCAAGCCGTTGCTGCAGTGGGTGTATGAGCGCGCCTGCGCCGCCGGGGCCGCCGAGGTGCTCATCGCCACCGACGATGAGCGCATCCGCAGCGCCGCGCACGGCTTCGGCGCGCGCGCCGTGCTCACCGCGCGCGCACACGCCTCCGGTACCGATCGCATCGCCGAGGTGGCGCGCGCGCACGCCTGGGCCGCCACGGAGATCATCGTCAACGTGCAGGGCGACGAGCCGCTCATGCCGCGCGGGCTCATCCAGCAGGTGGCCGAGCTGCTCGCAGCGCACCCGCAGGCCGACATCGGCACGCTGGCGACACCCATCGATTCGCTCGCGGAACTCATGGACCCGAACGCCGTCAAGGTGGTGAGCGATGCGCAGGGGCGGGCGCTTTACTTCAGCCGTGCCCCCATTCCGTGGAATCGCGACGGCGCCGCCGGGCGCGCTCGCCAGCCAGCGCGACTTCAGCGGTGCGCGCCGCCACATCGGCCTGTATGCCTATCGCGTCGGGGCGCTGCTGCGCCTGGCGCAGCTGCCGCCCGGGCAGCTCGAGGCACGCGAGAAGCTCGAGCAGCTGCGCGCCCTCGAGCACGGTTTCAACATTCAGGTGGCCGAGGCCTGCGAGCGCCCGGGACCGGATGTGAACACGCTCGCAGATCTGGAGCGCGTCGCGGCGCTCCTGGCGCACGATGCCGAGCTCGCCCCGCGCGCTCCGGCGCGGTCATAGTTGCTGACAATTCGCCCCCGCGGAGGGGTTGTTCGCGCGGCACTGCGCCCCGATGTAGGCCCGGAACTGCCCCGGGCGCACGCGGTCAAACACCACGGGTGCCGTGCGCGCTTTGAGCTGTCAACGTGCCCGTGCGGGCGGCGTTTTGAGGGGTAGGGCCCCGCTTACTTGCAGGAAGTCTTCGCGAACATGAACCGACGCCAAACGACCGTGCGCAATGGGCTCGCCGCGCTCCTGACCGGGACGGCGCTGCTGCTCAGTGCCTGCGTCACTGCGCCGCCGCCCGCGCCGCGCCCGCCACCTGCACCGCTGCCGCCGCCGCCGAGCGAGGTATTTGCCTATCCGCAGCGCGGCCAGACCCCGCAGCAGCAGGACCGCGATCACTACGAATGCAGCACCTGGGCCTCGCAGCAGACCGGCTTTGATCCGAGCGCCCCGGGCGTGCCACCGCACGAGCGCGTGCAGGTGGTGTCCGGGCCGCCCCCGACGGGAGCGGGGACCGCGGTGGGTGCCGTCACCGGTGCCATCATCGGTGCCTCGGTCGCTAATCCGTGGAATTCCGGTCCCGCTGCGCTCGCCGGCGCCGTGATCGGTGGCGCGCTGGGCACCGCCGCGGAAGCGGCCAACTCTCAGCCGCGCACCGTGGTCGTGCAGGATCGGCACGCGCAGGCCGTACAGGCGCAGCAGGCCGCCAACTACCGGCGCGCCATCAGCGCCTGCCTGGATGCGCGCGGCTACACCGTGCGTTAGTGTTGCAGCGAGGCTCCCCCATGACTGGTTTACCTCGGGTGCTGATGGCCGTGCTTGCGCTCGCAGCAAGCCTCGGCGTGCAAGCGCAGAACGCGTCGCCGCCGCAGGCGCACGCCCCGCAGTCGCACGCCACGCAGTCGTATCCACCGCAGCACGGTGCCGGCGGACCGTATCCGCGCTACGACGGCCGCTACAGTCACAACCAGTACTACCCGGCACACGGTGCGACCGTCCCGGTGATGCCGCATCAGCCGGTGCTGATCAACCACCCTGGCGGTCCGTATTACTACTCTTCGGGCGTGTGGTACCGGCCCCACGGCACGAGTTTCGTGGTGGTGGGGGCGCCGATCGGCGTGTACGTGCCGATCCTGCCGGCGTACTACACGACGCTGTGGGTCACAGGCGTGCCGTACTACTACGCGAACGACACCTATTACACCTGGAACCCGGCGCAGAACGGCTATGAAGTCGTGGCGCCGCCGAACGACCCGGGCGCGGTCACGCCGCCGCCGCCCAGTGATGATCTTTTCATCTACCCGCAGAACGGCCAGTCGAGCGAGCAGCAGTCGAGCGACCAGTACGAGTGCCACCAGTGGGCCGTGGGCCAGTCCGGTTTTGATCCCACCCAGTCCGGCGGTGGCCCCGCCGCCGACCCGTCCGGTAACGGGCGCGATAACTATCAGCGCGCCATGCGTGCCTGTCTCGAGGGCCGCGGCTACAGCGTGCGCTGAAGGCGCGGCATCCCTCGGTCAGTGTGAGCGGCGCGCGGGTTTCTGCCCGTACGCGATCAGCACGTGCCCGACCTTGATGCGCCCGAGCGGCCCGCCCAGCCAGCGGGCCACCATGTTCTGCACCTGCGCCGGCAGTGAGTAAAAGCCGGCGGCCCGGAAGGCGGCGTGCGGGAACAGCTCTGCGAGTTCCTCGCGCGTGAAGCGGTAGACGTAATCGATGCCCGGCTGCCCGGGGCGGCCTTCCTTCACCCAGTGCCGGCGCTGCTTGAAGCGGCTGTAGTGGTGCGCACTCACCACGAAACGCCCACCGGGCTTGAGCACGCGCATCAATTCGACGGCCGCCTGCGGCTGCATGTCCGGGGTGAGGCAGTTGATCGTGTTGGCACACAGCACGCAGTCAAAGCTCTCATCCGGAAAGGGCAACCTGCGTACATCGCCCTGCACGAGCTCCAGGTTCTCATGCTCGCCGAGATTGGTCTGCAGCACCTCGAGCGAGCTGGCAGAGAAATCCAGCGCATCGACGTGCTCGCAGTTGAGCAGGAAGCGCGTGGTGGCCCCCGTGCCGCAGCCGGCATCGAGCACCGTGCCGGCCGGGCGAAGCGCCTCAATCGCCTGCTCGATGCAGGACCAGTACACCACGTCCTCGGCACGCAGCTGATCGTACTCGGGAGCCAACTGGTCCCAGACTTCCGGCGTACTCGAGTGATATCGCGTCTGCGACACGAGTTTTTGGCCTTTCCATGACTGAGAAGCGCGGCGCGGCGCGCACACTCGGAGCGTGCCTTCCTTGGCGCGCGGCGAGACTCCCGCGCATAATCATGGAGCGTGCCGCGAGGGGCAAGCGTGACAGGCGGCGCATCGCACGTCCGATTTCGCTGACGCGACGCAGCGGCGTTGCGCGCGCCATCGCACGGTTGCCCGGAAACGCGGGCTCTGCGAATGTAGCTACCGCTGCAATGATTTTAAGTGTCTGACTTATGCGCGTGCTTTTTTGTGTGCCTGGGAAGCAACGCGGCCCACCTCACGGCACGTCACGCAACGACATAAGCGGCTGATTATCAGCGAGTCTCGCCGCAGCCGTTGTCACAAGGTTTCACGCATTTTCACGCGACACTGATGACATCGTGAGTACATGAAATCACGTTTCTCTGTTAGCGTGTCTTTTCGATGACACGACGATGACACGGTGAGTGCCGGCGCGAGATTGATAACCTCGAGCCTACCTAGGCGTCCGGTTATCTATCGCCGGGGTCGCGATCAGCGTCACACGTTGCTCGTTACCCTCATCATGCGGCGTCCGTCACGGTAACGCGTAACCTCAAGGCGCCTGCCCGCGGGGCGACGCCGAGCAATGTCACCGATTCAAAGAGGCACAGGTATGACGCAAGAAGAGTTCACGAACCTGGTTGCGACAGCCGCCGCGGGCCTCGCGCCGATCATGCTGGCACACGGCCCTATCTCCCCGGAGCGCCTAAAGGAAATTGCTGAGACCGCCGCGAACCTCGCGCTGCAAGTTTCAAAGGAAGCGCGGACTAAGTACCAGGCAGCGAGCGGGCTATCTGACCGCGATCAACCGCGCGGAAGATAGAGGGGTCGGGGCGGCCTTCTCGTGGGGCGGCCGTGGGGCCTAATTCGCCTGTTGCGCGAGCGCGTTTGGGTGTGGAGGTGCCTGCTGCTTGGCGGCGCGCCGGTTTTGCCAGTGCCCTAGCCGGTCCATCGTCATGGGCCACCAGAGGATAAGGGCAATCGCCGCAAAGCTGCCGACCGCAATCCCATCGACGAGGTGTGGCATGTGGACTCCTCCGCCAATTCGAACCTATGGCGATGAGTCTGAAAGCGCGGCAATCACGGTGCAGTCGAGATCCGGTATCGGTTTGGTTATGTAGGGCCGCCTGCTCGCGGGACGGTCCCTTACCTTTGATTGATGGTGTAAGTCCTGGCCGTAGTCAGAGATTCGCCGAATCAGGAAAGACCATCCCACCTACGGCAAATCGTGCAGGAGTACGTGAGAAATTCTCAGTCGCGTAGGATTCCCGTAGAGGGAGCAGCCGTCTGCTGATGACATGGTGATGACATGACCATCAACCGCCATCACGAAACCCCTGTAAAATAAGGCCTGTGAAAATATTATTTGTATGTCTGGGAAATATCTGCCGCTCCCCAACCGCGGAAGCGGTGCTGCGCACCCTCGCGGCGCGCGAAGCCCCCGAGCTGCTGCTCGAGGTCGATTCAGCCGGAACGGCCGCCTACCACGTAGGTGAGCCTCCCGACGCACGCACGCGCGCGGCCGCGTCGCGACGTGGCTACAGTCTGGAATCCCTGCGCGCCCGCGTGGTCGAGCCGGGCGATTTCGAGCGCTTTGATCTGATCTTGGCGATGGACGCGGATAACCTGCGCGTGCTGCAGCGGCGCGCGCCACCGCAGGCGCACGAGCGGTTGCGGCTGTTTCTGGAATTTGCGCCGCAGCAGGAGGTGCGCGAAGTGCCCGACCCGTACTACGGCGGTCCGAACGGTTTCGAGGAGGTGCTGGACCTCGTGGAAGCCGCCGCGCGCGGGCTGCTCGCGCACCTCAGGCAGCGCGCGCGCGCGGCGTAGCCGCAGAGGCTTATTCCTCCGGAACCTCCGGCCCGTGCGTGCTGGGAAGCTTCTCCGCCGGGGCTGAGGACCATACGACGTAGGGCTTCTCGGCACCCGCCCCCTCGGGGCGCGGGGCCGGCTCAAAGTGCGCCAGCTCGTGCGCCGCTTCACGCGGCTCAGCGTGGTACTGGCGCGGCAGCGGTTCCTGCGAGCCGTGGCCGTTGCCGCCGCCCTCGTTCGGGCCGGGACCGGAAGCGTCCGGTGAACTCTCGCGCCCAGGCTGCCCGGCCTCTGCGGGCCCACCGCCCGGGACCGGCTCGCGCGCGCCGCCACCACCACCACCACGGCGGCCGCGCCGGCGCCCGCGTCGGCCGCGACCGCTGCGCTCCGCCCGCGGCGCCTCCCCGGGCGCACCACCGGTGAGGGGAGCGGATGTGCCTTCCATCGGAGCGACCTCTTCGCGCGGCGGCGCGGAATCGCGCGCCGGCTCGCGGGCTTCGCGCGGCGGAGCAGGACCGCGTTCGCCGGAGCGCTCGGGACGGCGGCCGCCGTCACGATCGCGGTTGCGATCACCGCCGCTGCTGCTGCTGCTGCGGTGGTCGCGGTTACGGTCGCGATCGCGCCCACCCTCGCTGCGACGACCGTCGCCGCGATCGCGGCGCGTGCCTTCGCCGCCGGAGCGGGAGTGTCGCGGGCGCTCGCGCCGGGAGTCGTAGCGGCCTTCCTCGCGCCGCGGGCTGCGTGCGGCTGCCGGCGTGCTCGCCTGCGGGGCAGGCTCTGCGGCCGCAGGGGCCGGCTCCCCGGCCAGCATCTTCTTGAAGCGTGACCAGAAGCCGCCGCCGCCGCCGGCGGCGAGGGCTGCGGGCGCGCTCGCGGCAACGGGTGCCGCGGCCGGGGCCGACATCGGCGCCGAAGTCGCCGGCAGCAGCGTAGCCACGGCCGGGGTCTCCAGCTGTGGCTTCTTGTCCTGGGCGATACCGGGCTCGCCGACCTCGGGGGCCGCGGGCATCAGGTAGGTGGGCTGCTTGTGCTCGGGCAGATCCATCTCGTCATCGCGCACGCGCCTGATCGAGTACTCGGGCGTCTGGATGTTCTCGTTCGGCACGATGATCAGTTCGGCGGTGCTCTTGTCCTCGAGGGTGCGCAGCCATTCGCGCTTCTCGTTGATGAGATAGGTCGCAACCGCCACCGGCACCTGCGCGATGACGCGCGCGGTGCGGTCCTTGCGCAGCTCCTCGCCGATCAGACGCAGCACGGCGAGCGTCATCGATTCGACGCTGCGGATGCTGCCGATGCCGACGCAGCGCGGGCAGACGATATGGCTCGACTCCCCGAGCGAGGGGCGCAGGCGCTGGCGCGACATCTCCAACAGGCCAAAGCGCGACAGCCGCCCGATCTGGATCCGGGCGCGGTCCATCTTCATCGCATCGCGCAGCCGGTCCTCGACCTCGCGCTGATTCTTCGGCAGCTCCATGTCGATGAAGTCGATGACGATCAGGCCGCCGATGTCACGGATGCGCAGCTGGCGGGCGATCTCATCGGCCGCTTCCAGGTTGGTGTTGGTGGCGGTGGTCTCGATGTCCGAGCCGCGCGTAGCGCGCGCGGAGTTGATGTCGATCGACACTAGCGCCTCGGTGTAATCGATCACGATGCTGCCGCCGGAGGGCAGCTGTACCTTGTGCGCGTAGGCCGACTCGATCTGGCTCTCGATCTGGAAGCGGGTGAAGAGCGCGATGTCGTCGGTGTACAGTTTCAGCTTGCGTTGCGCGTCCGCAGGCATGAAGCGCTGCATGTACTCCTGTGCCTTCTGGAAGGCGGCCGCATCGTCCACCAGCACCTCGCCGACGTCGTCCGAGAGGTAGTCGCGCATGGAGCGCGTGACGGCGTCGCTCTCGCGAAACACCAGGAACGGCGCCGGCCGGTCCTTGACGGCCGCATCGATCTGCGCCCACTGCGTCTTGAGGTTATCCAGGTCCCACTGCAGTTCCTCGACCGTGCGGCCGACGCCGGCGGTGCGCACGATCGCGCCCATGCCATCCGGGATCTGCAGCTGGCTCATGGCCTCGCGCATCTGGTCGCGGTCCTCGCCCTCGATGCGGCGCGAGACGCCCCCGGCACGCGGGTTGTTCGGCATGAGCACCAGGAAGCGACCGGCGAGGCTGATGAAGGTGGTCAGCGCCGCACCCTTGGTGCCACGCTCCTCCTTCTCGACCTGTACGACCAGTTCCTGGCCCTCGGTGAGCAGCTCGCGGATGTTCATGCGCCCGCCCTGGGGCTGCTGCCGGAAGTACTCCTTGGAGACTTCCTTCAGCGGCAGGAACCCGTGGCGCTGGGACCCGTAATCGACGAAGCACGCCTCGAGCGAGGGCTCGACGCGTGAGATCTTGGCTTTGTAGACGTTAGCTTTTTTTTGTTCGCGGGAAGGTAAATCGATACTCAGGTCAAATAGTTTTTGTCCATCAACCAGAGCTACGCGCAACTCCTCTTCTTGAGTTGCATTCACTAGCATTCTCTTCATGTGCCCCTACTGTTACGTGAGGGGCCGGCAAGCCGACGGCGGGAGGCCGCGGGTTGTAACTTCCGCGGCGGCGAAGATTCCTCGAACCTGGCAAAAGAGAACGAATCTCGTTGGTCATGTTTGATGACGGCCGCGTTACACGCGGCTTGACAAGGAAACCTTCGGTGAACTCGACCGACGGCGCTGGCTGCGGAAGTCTCGAAGGTTGCGAGATTCGACGCAGATGGCGCGATCTTGGCGGCCCAATGCGATGGCCTCGATACAAGAGGTCCAACTAAACGGGCGGCGGCTGCGAAGCCACCACCACTGGCGCGTCCGCACGGCGGACGACCGAGCGAGTATACTACAGAATCTTGTAGAAACAATGCCTTACACCGAAGAGCCCCATTTGTCCGCCCCTGAAGCCTCCCCCGCACGCACCGCCGTCCAGCACTTCGAGGTCAGTCTCGATGAGGCCGGGCAGCGCCTGGACAACTTCGTGCAGAAGCGTCTGGGGGGCATCCCGCGCAGCCGCGTTTACCGCGTGATCCGCAAGGGGGAGGTGCGCGTGAACGGCAAGCGTGCGGATCCGCAGACGCGCCTGAACCTCAACGACCGCATCCGCCTGCCGCCGGTGCGGCCGGCCCCGGTGATCGAGCCCGGCAAGCCCTCGGCGATGCTCCTGGAGCGCATTCGCGCGGCCATCGTCTACGAGGACGAGAAGATCCTGGTGCTGGACAAGCCCGCCGGGGTGGCCGTGCACGGGGGAAGCGGGGTCAGCTGCGGGGTGATCGAGACGCTGCGCGCGCTGAAACCGCACGAAACGCTCGAGCTGGTGCACCGGCTGGACCGCGATACCAGCGGCTGCCTGATCGTGGCGCGCAAGGGCGCGGTGCTGCGGGGCCTGCACGCGCTGCTGCGCGAGGACGGCTTCGAGAAGCGCTACCTCGCGCTGGTGAAGGGCAAGTGGGACTTGGGCGAGAAGCGCATCGATGCGCCGCTGCGCACCGATACCCGCGTAGGCGGGGAGCGCACGGTGCGCGTGGCCCTCGGCGGCAAGGCCTCGGTGAGCGCCTTTCGGCCGGTGCAGTTCTTCGGGCGCACCGCGACGTTACTGGAGGTCCGGCTGGAGACCGGCCGCACGCACCAGATCCGCGTGCATGCCGCGCACGCCGGGCACCCGGTGGCCGGTGATGAGAAGTACGGCGATGCGAGCTTCAACGAAACCCTGCGCGGACTCGGACTCACGCGCATGTTCCTGCATGCGAGCAGCGTCAGCTTTCAGTGGCCGCAGGGCGGGGAGTTCAGCATCAACACCCCGCTCCCCCCGGAGCTGGGCGCGGTGCTCGATCAGTTGAGCGGCCGCAAGGAGAACCGCTCGCTCAGGGCAAGGGGTGGCCGGCGCTTCGCAGGGCGCCCGCGAGCCAGATAAGCGGCAACCCGATGAGGGCGCTCGGGTCTGAGCTCTCGATGCTCTCGAGGAGCGATATCCCCAGGCTCTCGGCCTTGAAGCCCCCGGCGCAGTCATAGGGCTCATCGCGCGCCACGTAGCGACGGATCTCATCCGCGCTCAGCGCCCGAAAATTGACCACCGTGGTATCCAGGTGCGCCAGGCGCAGCTTGCGTTCCGCGCTGACCACGGCGCAGGCCGTATAGAAGCGGGCGCTGCCCCCGCTTAGAGCGGCGAGCTGCGCCTCGCAGCGCGCGGCACTGCCGGGCTTCTCGAGCAGCGCATCCGCCGCACAGGCGACCTGGTCGCTGCCGATGACCAGCGCCCCCGGGTGACGCTCGGCCACCGCGCGCGCCTTGGCGAGCGCCAGCCGCAGCGCCCGGTCCATGGGCAGCTCCGGCGGCAGCGCCGCCTCATCGACCCCGGGGGGCTCGCAGGCGAAGGCGATCCCCAGCCGCTCCAGCAGCGCCCGGCGGTAGCGGGAAGTGGAGGCGAGGATCAGTGGCGACGCGGAAGTCACGCCGGCTTCCGAATCATCTTCGAGAAACAAGGGCTTAGGAGCAAGTGTGGCTTTGACTTAGGCAGACCCGATACCTATTATACGCGCCCCATGTCGCCGCCCTGGTCGAGTCCGCTCGAGGTCGACCGCCTGGCCGATGGCGGAGCCGAAGCCGACTTTGCTATCCCGCTCGCCGAGTTGTCGGGCTTGCGCCCGGAGCGACCGGATGTGGGAGGCCGCGTCGCGGGGCGCGTACATTTTATGCGCGAGCGCGGACTGGCGCTCGCCGAGCTGACTCTGCAAGGACACGCACAGCTGGTGTGCCAGCGCTGCATGCAGCCGCTGCAGCTGCCGCTGCGCGCGCAGGTGCGGGTCGCGCTGGTGCACTCGCCGGACGAGGCGGCGCGCGTGCCCGAGGACCTGGAGCCGGTGCTCGCGAGCGGCGGGCGCATCAGCATCGGAGAGCTGGTCACCGAGGAGCTGCTGCTGAGCCTGCCCCTCGTGCCGCGTCACGAGGTCGCGGCCGAGTGTGGGATCACGCCGGCGCCGCCGGAGGAGGGTGCCACGGAGACGCACCGTCCGTTTGCACAGCTGGCGGACCTGTTGAAACGTAAGTGAACCGAATTCGAGTGAGGAGCTGAACACATGCCCGTTCAAAAAAGCCGCAAGACGCCCTCGCGTCGCGGGATGCACCGATCGCACGACCGCCTGACGAAGCCGGCGCTGTCGATCGATCCGCAATCCGGCGAGACGCACCTGCGCCATCGCATTACCCCCGATGGCTTCTATCGCGGCCGCCGGGTGATCGAGAAGCCCGCCGAGAGCGACGACAAGGAATAAGACCCCCGAGCTTCGGCGCCGGACCTGAAGGGCCTGCGTGCTGCCACTGGCGATCGATGTGATGAGCGGCGACTCCGAGCCGCGCGAGTACGTTGCCGGCGCGCTGCGCGCGCTGGCGGACGACCCGCAGCTGCGTCTGCTGCTCGTCGGTGAGCCGCAGCTCCTCGGCGCCGAGCTCGCCGCGGCGCCTGCCGGGCTGCGCGCGCGCGCGCAAATTGTGCCGGCCTCCCAGGTGGTCACCATGGAGGAGAAGCCGCGCGAGGCGATCCGCCGCAAGAAGGATTCCTCCATGCGCGTGGCCATCAACCTCGTGCACGAGGCGCGCGCCAGCGCCGCGGTGAGCGCCGGCAACACCGGAGCGCTCACCGCGATCGCGCATTTCGTCCTCAAGACGCTGCCCGGGGTCGAGCGCGCCGCCATCATTTCCGCCATCCCCGCCGCGCACGGACTCACGCAGATGCTCGACCTGGGCGCCAACACCAAGGCGAGCCCCGAGCAGCTGCGCCAGTTCGCCGCCATGGGCGCCATCATCGCGCGCGATGTCTACGGCATCGCCAGCCCGCGCATCGGCCTGCTCAACATCGGCGAGGAAGACATGAAGGGGCACGAGGTGGTGCAGGCGGCGCACGCCCTGCTCGGCGCGAGCGCCCTCAACTACGTGGGCTTCGTCGAGGGCGACGATATTTTCTCCGGCGACGTCGACGTCGTGGTGACCGATGGCTTCACGGGCAACGTGGCCCTGAAGAGCATGGAGGGGCTCGCCGGACTCATCGCCAATCGCATGCGGCAGGAATTTCAGGCCTCCCCGTGGGCCCGCCTCGCCGGCCTCGTGGCGCGACCGGTGTTGCGCCGCGCCGCCGCGAGCCTTGATCCGCGCCGCTACAACGGCGCCTGCATGGTAGGACTTGGGGGAATCGTGGTAAAAAGCCACGGTCGCGCCGACGGTGTGGCGTTCGCGCGTGCCATCGGCACCGCGGCGCTCGCGGTGCGACACGACCTGACCAAGCACATCGCGCAGGCCATGCAGGCGCAGGGGACCGGCAGTTGATCTACTCGCGCATCAGCGGCACCGGGTCGTATCTGCCAGAGCGCATCGTCACGAATCGCGAGCTCGAGTCGAAGGTCGACACCACCGATGAGTGGATCCGCACGCGGACCGGGATCGAGCGCCGCCACATCGCCGCCGACGGCGAGACCACGGTGGATCTGGCGGAGAAGGCCGCGCGCCGCGCCCTCGATGCCGCCGGCATGGCGCCCGAGGAGGTCGACTTCATCGCCTTCGGCACGACCACTCCGGACCTGATTTTCCCCAACTGCGGCGTGCTGCTGCAGCGGCGGCTCGGCTGCTTCGGTGGCCCGGCTTTCAGCGTGGAGACCGCCTGCGCGGGCTTCATGTACGCGCTCTCGATCGCCGACAAGTACGTGCGCTGCGGGGAGTCCAAGCGGGCGCTGGTGATCGGCGCGGAGACGCTCTCGCGCATCACCGACTGGAACGATCGCGGCACCGCGGTGCTATTTGCCGACGGCGCCGGCGCCGTGGTGCTCGAGCCGGCCGAGTCCGCGGGCGTGCTGTCCACGCACCTGCACGCCGACGGGCGCTACCACGAGATGCTCTACTGCGGTAGCGGCGTGTCGCGCGGTTTTAAGCCGCCGATCACGATTGCCATGTCCGGCAAGGAAGTCTTTAAGGTCGCGGTCAACAAGCTCGGCGCGGTGGTCGATGAAACCCTCGCCGCCAACGGCCTCGACCGCTCGGCACTTGACTGGCTCGTGCCGCACCAGGCCAACATCCGCATCATTCAGGCGACGGCCACGAAGCTGGAAATGCCCCTCGAGCGCGTCATCGTCACGGTGCAGGACCACGGCAACACGTCCGCGGCCTCCGTGCCGCTCGCGCTCGATGTGGGCGTGCGCGACGGGCGTATCAAGCGCGGCGAGCTGTTGCTTCTGGAAGCCTTCGGTGGCGGCTTCACGTGGGGCTCCGCGCTCGTGCGCTACTGAGTCTTTTTTCAGTCCCCAAAAGAAAAACGCCGCGCAATGCGCGGCGTTTTGCTGTTCGACGTTGAGTCCGTCGCTTACTTGGAGACCGAACGCTTGAACATGCGGTCGATCTTCTCGTTGGTCGCATCGCAGCACGACTGGCTCGCATGAGCCGCAGCCAACGCCTGGTTCGCAGTGCTCTGCGCACCGCTAGCCGCCTGTCCCGCCGAAGCCGCGGCGCTGTTGGCCGAATCAGCGGCGCTCTTGGCAGAAGAGGCATCGTTCTGCACCTTGGCCACCTGAGACTTCAGGTCGTCGATCTGAGCCTGAATGGGCTTCAGATCCGTACAGCCTGCAAGACCAACCATCACGGCCACGGCAGCGGCCGCCGTTACAACACTCGCGCACTTCATAATCGTCCCCTTTGGGTTGTTAATTCGGGAGTCCTGAATAAAACCGAAAGCGACTCCGGTGGGCAAGTTCCGCCGTCGTTCGCCGAGGCGCAACTGCATCAAATTTGCGGGGGGAATGCAACTCCAAACACGTAATTGTCTTCGGCCCGCGACAACATCCTGCCACAGTTGAGCTTGATTCGCGTCGTAAACTTTTCTTCAGAGAATCTGCAGGCGCACACGCTTGTCACGTGCGCAGCTGAAGTTTGGTGTGCACCGCAATCGTGGATCGTACGCATCAGGCGCTGTTTGCATGAACGATGTATGAACGCCGCGCTTGTGCTTGGCAGTGCTTTGCACGCTGCGAGTGCAGAAACTGTGCAAGCGGGTTCAATTTTCGCCCGTGAAGCTCACGGCATGGCTGGCTCTTGCCAGGTCGCCCGTGAAGCCCACGGTACGGCTGGCTCTTGCCAGGCTCTGCTATCTGGATATAATTACAGTGGCTGTATATATAAACAGGACCGGTCCATGTCAGACGTCACGCCCATGTCCGATCTCACGCCGCGTCAGACCCAGATCTTGCGGCTGATTCAAAGGTTTATCGGCGAAACGGGGATGCCTCCGACCCGGGCCGAGATTGCCCACGAGCTGGGGTTTCGTTCCGCCAATGCCGCCGAGGAGCACCTGCGGGCGCTCGCCCGCAAGGGGGTCATTGCGCTGGTGCCCGGCACCTCCCGCGGGATAAAGCTGAAGGACACGATCCGCGAGCAGATCGGACTGCCGCTCATCGGCCGGGTCGCCGCCGGCAAGCCGATCTTCGCCGAGGAGAACTTCGAGGCGCGGCTGCAGATCGATCCCGACATCTTCCAGCCCCGCCCGCACTACCTGCTGAAAGTGATCGGCATGAGCATGAAGGATGCCGGCATCCTCGATGGGGACTTAGTCGCCGTGCACCGCACCTCGGAGGTGCGCAGCCGCCAGATCGTCGTGGCGCGTCTGGAGAATGAGGTCACGGTGAAGCGCTACCGCCAGGAGGGATCAGTCGTGTGGCTGCTGCCGGAGAATGCGGACTTCGAGCCGATCAAGGTGGATCTGAAGGAAGAGCCGCTGCTGATCGAGGGCATCGTCGTGGGCGTCGTACGCCGCGGCCGCGCCGCGGGACTGATGTGACTCACCGCGGCGCTGACGCACCTTCCCTGCAAGAGGCCTTGACTTAGATTGCGACTCAAACGCGATGGACGACGTGCGCATCGCTCGCTTGCTCGAGCATCCGGCCATCTGGCGCGGCCGCAGCGCGGCGCGCCTCGAGACCCTGCCCAGCGGCTTTGCCGCGCTCGATGAAGCACTCCCCGGCGGCGGCTGGCCGCGCTCGGGGCTGATCGAGATCCTCATTGCCCGCTTCGGCAGCGGCGAGCTGTCGCTGCTGCTGCCGGCGCTGGCCGCCCTCACGCGCTCGGCGAGTGCGCGCTGGTGCGTGTGGGTGGCCCCGCCGCTGATGCCCTTCGCCCCCGCGCTCGTCGCGCGAGGGTTGCTGCTCGAGCGGATCGCCGTGGTGGGCGGGACGCGGCCGTTGTGGGCTTTCGAGCAGGTGCTGCGCTCGGGGGCCTGCGATGCGGCGCTCGCCTGGAGCCGCGCACCTAAGCCCCGTGACATTCGCCGCCTGCAGCTGGCTGCCGAGCGCGGCCGCACCCTGGGGATACTGTTTCGGCCGCAGCGCGCGGCGCAGGAGAGCTCTGCGGCGCTCATGCGGCTGGCGGTGCAGGCCGCAGACACCGGCGTGTGCGTCACGCTGCTGAAGGGGCGCGGCGCGCGCGGTGTGGTGCGGCTGCGGAGCCTGAGTCCATGAGCCCTCCGGTCAGACAGGTCGCAGGCGCAGCCGCTGCGCGGCCGAGGCGCTCGCTGCGTCCGGCGCCTGCGCTGAGGCGCGCGGCGGTCGCGGCGGAGCGCACGCTGCTGCTGGCGCTCGCGGAGCCGCAGGCGGAACTGTGGGTGGGCGTGCATCTGCCGCAGATCCGAGGCGCGCGACAGCTCACGCAGCTCGCGCTTCGCGCGCAGCGTTTCTCGCCGCGCGTGAGTCTGGAGCCTCCCGATGGGCTGCTGCTCGAAGTGCGCGGGAGCCTCGGGCTGTTCGCGGGAGTGACGGGCTTGCGCGCAGCGCTGACGCGCGCCTGCGGGGAACTTAGGCTGCAGGGGACGCTGGCATTTGCGCCCACGCCGCTCGCCGCGCTCGCGGCGGCGCGCGCCGGCCGGCAGCTCGAGATCCTCCAGCGTGCCCAGCTCATCGGGGCGCTCGCGCCGCTGCCGCTCACCGTGCTGCGCTGGCCGCCACCGGTGGTGGAGCGCCTCAAGCGCGCCGGAGTGCGCACGCTCGGAGCGGTGCTGCGACTGCCGCGTGCCGGCTTCGCGCGCCGCTTCGGCATCGCCCAACTCGCCATGCTCGACCGGCTCACCGGGCGCGTGCGCGAAGTGCGGGACGTGTTTCGGCCGCGGGAGCGTTTTCGCCGCCGCCAGGAACTGAGCTGTGAAGTGGAAAATCACGCGCAGCTGCTGGGCGCGTTGCATGCGCTGCTGCGCGAGCTGGAGGATTTTCTCAGAGCGCGCCAGGCCGGGGTGATGGCGCTCGAGTGTCGCCTGCTGCACCGGCAGGCGGCGGTGACGCCGTGCCGGCTGCAGCTGGCCGCCCCCGCCGCCGATGCGCGTCACATCGGTGCGCTCTTTGCCGTCGAGCTCAGCCGCGTGGTACTGCCGCAACCGGTGCGCGCGCTCGAGCTGCGTGCCCCGACGCTGCTGGCGCTGACGCCTGCCGGGCGCTCGCTGTGGCAGCCGGGGGAGCACGGTGGTGGTGTGGGCAGCGAGGCACACGCGCTCATCGAGCGGCTGCGCGCGCGGCTCGGGGAGGGGGCGATCCACGGCCTGAGGCTGCTCGAGGATCACCGGCCTGAGAGCAGCTGGGGGGTGAGCCCGCCCCCCGCGCCTGCCGCCCGGGTCGCAGCGCCCGCCGCCTCGGCGCCGTGCACCCGGCGGCCGCTGTGGCTCCTGGGGGAGCCGCAGGTGCTGGCGGTGCGCGGCGGTTTACCGCGGCGCCATGGGCCGCTTGAGCTCGTGAGCGAACCGGAGCGCATCGAGGGCGGTTGGTGGGACGGCCAGGACGTGGCACGCGATTACTACACCGCGCTCGATACGCATGGCGTGCGGCTGTGGGTATTCCGCGAGCGGCGCGCGCCGCATGGCTGGTTCCTGCACGGCATCTTCGGGTGAGCGCCTCCGCCGCGTCCCCGCCGTCACCGTCACCACCCGAGCAGCCGCTGCGGGCGCCGCCCGCGTACGCCGAGCTGCACTGTCTTTCGAACTTCAGCTTCCTGCGCGGGGCGTCTCATCCGCACGAGCTCGTGGCCCAGGCGGTGGCGCTCGGCTACCGCGCGCTTGCCCTCACGGACGAGTGCTCGGTCGCCGGCGTGGTGCGCGCGCACATGGCGGCGAAGGAGCAGCCGCTCAAGCTCATCATCGGTGCGGAGTTTCGCCTGAGCTGCGGACTGAAGTTCGTCGCGCTCGCGATCGACCGGCGTGGCTACGGCGCGCTGTGCCGCCTCATCACCCGCGGCCGCCGCGCGGCGCAAAAGGGCAGCTACCACCTGACGCGCGCCGATGTGGCCGACGGCGCTCCCGAGCACTGCTTCATCCTATGGGTCCCGGGCGCGGCGCCGCGCGCCGAGGAGCTCGAGTGGCTCGCGGCGCGTTTCCCGCAGCAGCTGCGCATCGCCGTCGAGCTGCTGCGCGAGGGTGAGGATGGCGCGCGCCTGGCGCAGCTTGAGGCCCTGGGGGCGCGCTGTGGCGTGGCGCTCCTCGCTGCGGGGGATGTGCACATGCACGTGCGCGCGCGGCGCCAGCTGCAGGATGCCCTCACCGCGATCCGCCTGGGCGTGCCGCTGGCGCAGGCGGGTGTGCGGCTCTATCGCAACGGCGAGCGCTATCTGCGCGAGCCGCGGCGGCTCGCGCGGCTGTATCCGCGCGCGCTCCTGGAGGGCGCGGCGGCGGTGGCTGAGGGTTGCCATTTCAGCCTGGAGGAGCTGCGCTACGAGTATCCGCGCGAACTCGTGCCGCCAGGGGAAAGCGCGCAGAGCTACCTGCGCAAGCTGACCGAGGCCGGCGCGCGCTGGCGCTGGCCGCAGGGTGTGCCGGCGCGTGACCGTGAGGCCATCGAGCACGAGCTCGCCCTCATCGCCGAGCTCAGCTACGAGCCTTACTTTCTCACCGTACACGACGTCGTCGCCTTCGCGCGCCGCCAGGGGATCCTGTGTCAGGGGCGCGGCTCGGCGGCCAACTCGCGCGTGTGCTACTGCTTAGGGATCAGCTCGGTCGATCCGCAGCGCGGCGCCACCATGCTGTTCGAGCGCTTCATCTCGCGCGAGCGCAACGAGCCGCCCGACATCGATATCGACTTCGAGCATGAGCGGCGCGAGGAGGTGCTGCAGTACGTGTATGCGAAGTACGGCCGCGAGCGTGCCGCGCTGGCGGCCACGGTCATCATGTACCGGCCGCGCAGCGCCCTGCGCGATCTCGGCAAGGTCTTTGGCCTAAGTGCCGCCGACAGCGCGCGGCTGGCGAAGGTAATGCAGTGGTGGGACGGCACCACCGCCATGGGCGAGCGGCTGCAGGCGGGGGGCTTTGAGCTCGACAGCCCCTGGCTGCAGCGCCTGCTGCCCCTCGCCCAGGAGCTCACCGCCTTCCCGGGCTTTCCCCGGCATCTCTCGCAGCACGTCGGCGGCTTCGTCATCGCCCGAGGACTGCTCGAGGAACTCGTGCCGATCGAGAATGCCGCCATGCCCGAGCGCACCGTGGTGCAGTGGGACAAGGATGACCTCAATGATCTCGGCCTTCTCAAGGTGGACCTGCTGGCGCTCGGCATGCTCTCGGCGCTGCGGCGCGCCTTCCACCTCGTGAATGACTATCGCGGCACGCGCTATATGCTCGGGGAGCTGCCGGCGGAGGATCCCAAGGTCTACGACATGCTGTGCCGGGCCGACACCATCGGCGTCTTCCAGGTCGAATCGCGCGCGCAGATGGCGATGCTGCCGCGCCTGAAGCCGCGCTGCTACTACGATCTGGTGATCGAGGTCGCCATCGTGCGCCCCGGTCCCATCCAGGGCGACATGGTGCATCCGTACCTGCGGCGCCGTAACGGCGCCGAAGCCATCGAGTATCCCGGCGAGGAAGTGCGCGAGGTGCTGCATCGCACCCTTGGCGTGCCGATCTTCCAGGAACAGGTGATGCAGATCGCGATCGTCGCCGCGGGATTCACGCCGGGGGAGGCCGATGCGCTGCGGCGGGCCATGGGCGCCTGGAAAAGAACCGGCGGACTGGATGCGTTTCGCGAGCGGCTGCTCCAGGGCATGTGTGCCCGGGGGTACCCGGGAGAGTTCGCGCAGCGCATCTACCAGCAGATGCTCGGCTTTGGCGATTACGGTTTCCCACAAGCGCATGCCATGAGTTTTGCGCTCCTGGTGTACGACTCGGCGTGGCTGAAGTGTTATGAGCCGGCGGCCTTCACCTGCGCGCTGCTCAACAGCCAGCCGATGGGCTTCTACGCCCCCGCGCAGCTGGTGCGCGATGCACGCGCGCACGGGGTCGAGGTGCGCCCGGTGGATGCCTGCGTGAGTGTGTGGGACTCAACCCTTGAGCGGCGCACGGACGGGGAGCCGGCGCTGCGCTTGGGGATGCGGCTGGTGAAGTCCCTCACCGAAGCCGGCGCGCGGCGCCTCATCGAGGCGCGTCACGCGCGCCCCTTCACGAGCGTGCAGGATTTGAGCGTGCGCGGCGCGCTCGAGCGGGGCGACCTCGAGGCGCTGGCCGCCGCCGGCGCTTTTGCCGCCCTGAGCGGCAACCGGCATCTGGCCTTCTGGGAGGTGGCCGGCACCGAGCGCGCGCTCGCCCTAGGGCTGACCGCAGCGCACGGCACGGAGGGACGGCCGCTGCTGAGCACCCCGACGGAAGGGGAGAGCATCGTCGCCGACTATGCCGCCCTGGGCTTAACGCTCGGGCGCCATCCGCTTGCCCTACTGCGCACACGGCTGCGCGCCGCGGCGCTTAAGTCCGCCGGGGAGCTGCAGGCGGCGGCCCACGGCACCCGCGTGCGCACCGCCGGCATCGTGCTCATGCGCCAGCGTCCGGCGACGGCGAGCGGCGTCACCTTCCTCACGCTCGAGGATGAGAGCGGGCAGGTGAATGTCATCGTCTGGGAGCGCATCGGGCAGGAGCAGCGCGCGGCGCTGCTCGAGTCGCGTCTGATGGAGGTGCATGGCGAGGTGCAGCACCAGGAAGGCATCTGCCACCTGATCGCCCACCGGCTCTTCGACCGCACGGCGCTCCTCGGGGAGCTGCTGACGCGCTCGCGGGATTTTCACTAATCCCGGGTAGCGGGCTTCGCCCCTCAGCCGTGGCGTTTGTTGCGGCGCGGCTTGGTGCCCCCCGGCCCGCCCTCGTCCCCGATGTCGTAGTCCTCGAAATCGCTGGTGAGCTCGGCCGTGTGCTTGTCCTCGATCAGCCGCTCAAGACGTCGCCACGCCGGGTCCCCGGCCCGCTGGCCGCGGCGTTTGGCGAGATCGAGGTCCTTGATGACCTGATCCAGATCGAGGTCCCCGTCCTCGGCGACGGGCTCGTCGGCTTCCTCGTCCTCGAATTCGTCGGATTCCGGCTTCTCGCTCATGACCCCCCGAAGGTCCTGCGCAGGAATTGGACGGCGCGAAATTAAATCACAAGGTGCCTAGACTGCAATCTCGTCGCGCCGCTTTGTGAGCCGCACCCCGGTCCCGGCCCCCCGGCCGCCCGCGCCGCCTAGTGGATGAGGTTGTTCATCTCAAAGATCGGCAGGAGCATCGCAAACACGATCATCATGACGAAACCGCCCATGAGGACGATGAGCAGCGGCCCGAGCAGCCCCACCATGGCCGCGAGCAGCCCATCGAGCTCGCGCTCCTGACTGATCGCGGAACGCTCGAGCATGCTGTCGAGTTCCCCGCTCGACTCCCCGCTGGAGATCAGATGGATCGTCATGGGGGGGAACAGGCGGCTGACGGCGAGCGAGCGGCCGATGGGGGCGCCTTCGCGCACGCGCGCGGTCGCATCGGTCACCGCATCGCGCATCGGCAGGTTCGTGACCACGTCGCCGGCGATGCGCATCGCCTCCAGTACCGGCACGGAGCTGCCCGAGAGGATGCTGAAGGTGCGGGTGAAGCGGGCGGTGTTGAAGCCCCGGACCAGTTTCCCCAGCACCGGCATCCGCAGCTGCCAGGTATGGAAGGCGCGCTTGCCGGCGGGATTTTTCTGCCAGCGCTGGAACAGCCAGGCGCCCAGCGCCACCGCGATCAGCACGTAGATGCCGTAGAGGCGGAAGAAATCGCTGGTGCCGATCAGCGCCCGCGTGATCAGGGGGAGCTTGGCCTTGGTGGACTCGAACACCGAGACCACCTTCGGTACCACGAACACCAGCAGGAACGAGACGATCGCAAAGCACAGCACCGTGAGCACGATGGGGTAGAGGAGCGCGGCGAGCACCTTCTGGCGGATCTGCTCGCGGCTCTCGGTGTACTCGGCGAGCCGCTCGAGCACGTTGTCGAGGTGCCCGGCCTGCTCGCCCGCGGCCACGGTGGCGCGGTAGATCTCCGGAAACACGCGCGGGAACTCGCTGAAGCCGGATGCGAGCGTGTGACCCTCCATCACCTTGGCGCGCACGCCGAGCACGATGCTCTGCACGCGCGGCCTCTCGGTCTGCTGGGAGACCGCCAGCAGCGACTCCTCGAGCGGCAGCCCGGCGCGCACCAGGGTGGCGAGCTGGCGGGTGAAGAGCGCGAGGTCGGTGGAGGACACGCGCCGCATGAAGCTGAAGGAACGCTGGCGCTTGGCCTCACGCTGCGCCACCTCGCCGACGCTGACCGGCAGCAGCTGCTGCTCGCGCAGCAGTTGGCGGATGTGGCGCGGGGTGTCGCCCTCGAGGATGCCCTTGCGCTCGTGGCCTGCGGCATCGAGGGCTACGTATTCGAAGGCGCCCAAGCCCTCAGTCCTCGCGCGTTACGCGCAGTATTTCCTCGAGCGTCGTTTCACCGCGCAACACGCGCGCGCGGCCGTCGTCGCGGATCGAGGGGGTAGCGAGGCGTGCGTGCCGCTCGATCTCCTGCTCCGAGGCGCCGTCGTGAACCATGGTGCGCATCGCGTCATCGACCACGATGAGCTCGTAGATGCCCGAGCGCCCACGATAGCCCCCGGTCGCGTCGCGCCCCGGGCGGTAGAGGGTCGGGGAGGCCTCGTTGGGACCTAAGTTCAGCAGCCGCCGCTCGTATTCCCCGGCGGTGAAGGGCTGCTTGGTGTCGTTGCTGAGCACGCGTACCAGGCGCTGCGCCAGCACGCCGATCAGGCTCGAGGACAAGAGGAACGGCTCGATGCCCATGTCGCGCAGGCGCGTGATCGCGCCGGCGGCGGTATTGGTGTGCAGGGTCGAGAGCACCAGGTGCCCGGTGAGACTCGCCTGCACGGCAATCTGCGCCGTCTCGAGGTCGCGGATTTCCCCGATGAGCACCACGTCCGGGTCCTGGCGCAGGATGGCGCGCAGACCGCGCGCGAAGGTCATCTCCACCTTGGTGTTGACCTGAGTCTGGCCGATACCGTCGATGTAGTACTCGATCGGATCCTCGACCGTCATGATGTTCTGCGTGTTGTCGTTGAGGCGCTCGAGCGCGGCGTACAGCGTCGTCGTCTTGCCCGAGCCGGTGGGACCTGTGACCAGCAGGATCCCGTGGGGCTTGTGGATCAAATCGTCCATCAGTGACTGGGTGCGCGAATCCATGCCGAGGGATCCCAGGTCGAGCCGCCCGGCCTGCTTGTCCAGAATACGCAGCACCACGCGCTCGCCGTGCCCGGAGGGGATGGTGGAAACGCGCACGTCGACGGCGCGCCCGGCGATGCGCAGGCTGATGCGCCCATCCTGCGGCAGGCGCTTCTCGGCGATGTCCAGGCGCGACATCACCTTGATGCGCGACACCACCAGCGGGGCGACCGCGCGCTTGGACTGCAGCACCTCGCGCAGCACCCCATCGACGCGGAAGCGGATCACCAGGCGGTTCTCAAAGGGCTCGACGTGGATGTCGGAAGCGTTCTCCTTGACCGCCTGGGTGAGCACCGCGTTGATCAGGCGGATGATCGGCGCATCGTCCTCGCTGTCGAGCAGGTCCGCCTGCTCGGGCAGCTCCAGCGCCAGGTGCGCGAGGTCGGTTTTGTCGTCCAGCCCCTCCACCGCCTGCATGGCATCCGAGCCGGCCTCGTAGGAGCGCCGCAGCAGCTCATCGAACTCACCCTCCGCGACACGCTCGAGCTTGAGCTGGCGGCGCAGGTAGCGGCGCACTTCGGCGAGCGCCTGCGGGGAGGCCGATTCGCGGTAGATGCACTCGGCGACGCCGTTCACGATGCGGTTCACGAGTACGCCGTGGCGCTTGGCGAAGGCGAAGGACAGGCGCCGGTTGGCCGGGTCGGCGCTCTCCAGGCTCGGGCTGAGGAGGACGTCGTTCACGGATGACCCGGGGGCGAGGTGGTCGCGTTCGGATGAGGCGTGGCCTCGTCGCTCTGGGCCGGGTTGACCTGCGGTACGGTCGGCCCGGGGGCAGATGGCGCCGGCGGCGGCTGACCGGGTTTGAGCTCCGGCGGCGGCGGCGGCGGGGCCGGGGGCAGCGGATTCAGCGTGCCACGGGACACGCCCGGCAACAGCGGCAGGAGCTCCTTGGTGTCGTTGAGGCTCTTCTGCTGGTCGCGCATGTAGTTGTACTTCAGGTCCGTCTCGTAGGCGGCCTGCGCCTGGTCGCGCAGGATCTTCGGGCGGATGAAGATGATGAGATTGTTCTTGGTCGAGGTGGCGTTGCGGGTCTTGAACAGCAGCCCGATGATCGGGATGCTGCCGAGGTAGGGCACGCGCTGCTCGCCCTTGACGCTGTTGTCCTCGATCAGGCCGCCGAGCACCACGACGCCGCCGTCCTCGATCAGCACGTTGGTGGTGATGGTGCGCTTGTTGGTGACGAGGTCGACGGCGCCGGCCGGCTTCTGGCCGATGCTGGAGCTCTCGATGGCGATCTTCAGCATCACCGCCGAGCCCTCCGGGGAGATGGTGGGGGTGACCTTGAGGATCGTGCCCACTTCCTCGCGCTGGATGGTCTGGAAGGGATTCACGGTCCCGCCCGTGGAGGCATTGGTGTTGGTGTACTGCCCGGTCACGAACGGCACTTCCTGCGCGACCTTCAGTTCCGCCTCCTGGTTATCCATGGTGACGGCGGAAGGGGTCGCGACCACGTTGGTGTTGGTGTCCCCGCGGATGGCGCGCAGCGTGGCGGCGAAGTTGACGCCGGTGCCCATGATGCGGCCGATGCCGATGGTGGTGCCCTGCAGGAGCGTGGTCGTGACGTTGGCCGGGTTCTGCGCCGCTGCCGCCAGATCCACGATGCTGGTGCCCCCGACCGGACTGACGAAGGCGCCGACCGGCACCGTGCCGCCCGGGGAGTAGGCGGCCCAGTTGATGCCGAGCTCGGCGTCCTTGTCGACGTCGACCTCGGCGATGATGGCTTCCACCAGCACCTGCGGGCGGCGGATGTCGAGCTTATCGACGATGTCCATCACCATGCGCATGATGCGTTGCGGGGCAGTGATGACGAGTGCGTTGTTCTGCGGATCCGCCCAGACCATGGCGTTGCGCTCGGCCACCGCCTGCGCGGTGGTGCCACCGCCGGTGATCGGGCCCTGCACGCCGGCCGCGCCTGCGACCGACTGCACGATGCCGGTGATCTGCTCCTTGAGCTTGGGGGCGATCTTCTCCGCGTCCGCGTAATGCAGGTAGCGCACGCGGGTATCCCCGCCGCCGGCCTCGACCGGGGTATCCAGATGCGCGATCAGCGCCTTGCACGCGCAGGCGCTGCGAGGCCTCACCGGCCACCAGCACGCTGTTGGTGCGCTCATCGGCCACCACCTTGATGGTGGAGCCCTCGGCGCTGTTGCTGCCGCTGTAGAGGGAGTTGACCACGCGCACGATCTCGGCCACGCCGGCGTTTTGCAGCGGTCACGATCTCAGGATCGGTGCCGCTCGCCTGGTCGATGCGGTGGATGATGCGGATCATGCGGGCGACGTTGCTCGCGTGATCCGAGATGATGAGGATGTTGGAGGCGGGGTAGGCGGCCATGTGGCCGTACTGCGCGATCATCGGCCGCAGGATCGGGATCAGCTGCGCGGCGCTCACGTTCTTCACCTCGAGCACCTGCGTCACCATCTCATCCGAGGTCGAGCTCACCCGGTCCGGCAGGTCATTGGAGGGGAACTGCCGCGCGTTCACGTCGGGCAGGATCTTCACGACGTTGCCGGAGGGCACGGCGATGAAGCCGTAGACCTGCAGGATCGAGAGGAAGGTCTCGTAGAAGGCCGCCGGGGACATCGGCGTCGAGGACAGCATCGTCACCTGCGCGCGCACGCGCGGGTCGATGATGAAGGTCTTGCCGGTGGCGGCCGAGACCGCCTCGGCGATCTGCGTGATGTCCGCGTCGCGGAAGTTGGGGGTGATGCGCTGCGCCGGCGGCGCAACCGCCTGCGGCGGCGGCTGCTGCGCCGGCTGTGCCGAGGCGAGCGTCGCCGCCGCGAGCACCGCGAGGGTGCCCACGAGGAAGGAACGGTCACTGCTCATTCGCAAATTCAAAATTCCCCCGCTGCGACATCGAAGCCGGCCTCGGTCAGGGTCCGGAGCCCTCGGGTCCCGACGGCGGCGGTTCCTGGACCGGCGGCGGCGCCTCGACCGCCGGCGGCGGTGCGGCCATCGCCGGCCCCTGGGCCCCCGCAGGCGGCACCGGGCTGCCCAGCTGGTTGGCCAGATTGTCCGCTTCCTGTGCCAGCTGAGCGATATTCAACACCAGATCCTGCTGCTGTCCGCCGCGCACGACCGTGACGCGTGCCTCACTGGCGCTCGAGAGTGTCTTCAGAATCTGCTCGCTTCGATCCCGATCATCGAGCGGCGTTCCATTGATCGCCGTCACCAGGTCCCCGGGATGCAACCCCAGGCGCGCAAACGCCGTGCGGTCGCGCCCCGGAAACACCCGAAAGCCGTTCATGCGCCCGGTTTTGAGGTCGACCACCGGCTGCGGGCGCACCACGTCCCCGATCAGCCCCGGCTGCTCGCTGATCATGCGCCGCACGCGCTCGAACGAGGGGTTCGCGCCCCCCTGCAGCAGTGCCGCGGAGGGGGGCGGTGCCAGCGCCGGATTGAGGTTGCGCGGCAGGGCGAGGGTCTGCAGCTCGCCGTTGTCATCGAGGATCACGCGGTCCTCGTACACCGCATGCAGCTTGACGCCGCCCGGGACCGTGTCGCCGACCGCATACACCTTCGTGGCCTGCGCCGATTGCCCGATGATCGCCAGGCCGTTCTGCGCGTCATTGCCGGCAATGACGCCGGTGAGCACCAGGGGCACCTTGGGCGCGATGGGCGGACCACCGGCTTCCCTCCGCGACCGGGTTCACCACCGAACAGGTGCGCCCGGTTGATGACCTCGAGGTCAAGCGGGCGCGCCTGCACCGCGGCCGTGTGCACGGGCGCAGGCTTGGCACCCCCGCCGGCAAGGTCGGTTACGATGAGCGCGGCCTGCACAAAGAGCGCCACGCCCAGAACCCCGGTGGCGATCCGCGGTCCTTCCTTGAGCAGCAGGGCGCGCCAGCGCTCTTGCGCCGGGAGTGTCTCCAGCCAGGAAGCCGCGTTCATGGACAAAAGAGCATGAGCTTAAATGTCGTCCTTAAGGGCGCCCGCACAGCACGCGCGACGCGCCCCCGGCGCGCCCGCTACGCCTCAAGCGCCCGCCATCATACGGGTCTGGCGGTTGTGCTCTCAAGCGATTGTTTCTGCAGGAGTAACTACTACTCATTCTGGCAGGCTTGTGTTGCCGATTCGCGACCCCTATAAAGACTCTCATGCCCGATCCTCATCCGGTCCGCCCTGATACCGGCATCGTCGTCGAAGAGGCACGGCCGGAGGTCAAACAGCCGCCGCTGTACCGGGTGGTTCTGCTGAATGACGATTACACCCCCATGGAGTTTGTCGTCGACGTACTGGAAAAGTTCTTCTCCCTGAACCGCCCGACCGCCACACGTGTAATGCTGGAGGTGCACACCAAGGGCAAGGGTGTGTGTGGAGTCTTCACCTACGAGATTGCCGAAACTAAGGTGGCGCAGGTCACCACCTACGCGCGCGATCACCAGCATCCGCTCATGTGCACACTGGAGGAGGCTTGAAAGCGGTGCCGTCTGACTGAATGAAGGGCTGGAAGGGTTTTAACTGACGCCAAAAGTGAAAGGTCCGCCGAAGTGTTGTCCAAAGAGCTCGAAGAGTGTCTGAACGATACGTTCCTCCAGGCGCGCGAGGCCCGTCATGAGTACCTGACGGTGGAACACCTGCTGCTCGCCATCCTCGACACCCCCAAGGTGCGCGAGGTGCTGCGCGCCTGCGGCGCGGATCTGGCGAAGTTCAAACAGGAGCTGAAGGAGCACATCGAGCAGTCGACCCCGAAGCTCGAGGAGGGCGAGGAGCGCGAGGTGCAGCCGACGCTCGGCTTCCAGCGCGTGCTGCAGCGGGCGGTGTTCCACGTGCAGTCGAGCGGCAAGAAGGAAGTGGGCGTCTCCAACGTGCTGGTCGCGATCTTCAGCGAGAAGCAGAGCCACGCGGTCTTCCTGCTCAACCGCCGCCACGTCACGCGTCTCGACGTGGTCAACTACATCTCGCACGGGCTGTCCAAGATCGCCGAGGAGAAGAGCGACAAGGAGGAGTCGTCCGCGAGCGAAGGCGAGCGCGACGCCGAGGGCGGCAGTGCCCTGGAGAAGTACACCACCAATCTCAACCGCATGGCGCAGGACGGGCGCATCGATCCGCTCATCGGCCGCAAGCTCGAAGTCGAGCGCACCATCGAGATCCTGTGCCGCCGCCGCAAGAACAACCCGCTGTACGTCGGCGAGGCCGGCGTCGGCAAGACCGCGATCGCCGAAGGGCTGGCGCGGCTGATCGTCGAGGGCAAGGTGCCCGATGTACTGTCGGACTCCACGATCTACGCCCTCGACATGGGCGCGCTCATCGCCGGCACCAAATACCGCGGCGACTTCGAGAAGCGCCTCAAGGGCGTGATCGGCGAGCTGAAGAAGCTCCCCGGGGCGATCCTCTTCATCGATGAGATCCACACCGTGATCGGCGCCGGCGCCGCCTCCGGCGGCGTCATGGACGCCTCCAACCTCATCAAGCCGGTGCTCACCAATGGTGAGATCCGCTGCATCGGCTCGACCACCTACCAGGAATACCGCGGCATCTTCGAGAAGGACCACGCACTCGCGCGGCGCTTCCAGAAGATCGACGTCGTCGAGCCCTCGGTCGCGGAGACGGTGGAGATCCTGTTTGGCCTGAAGCCGCGCTTCGAGGAGCACCACGGCATCACCTACGCCGACGATGCCCTGCGGGCGGCCGCGGAGCTGGCCGCGCGCCACATCAACGAGCGGCATCTGCCCGACAAGGCGATCGACGTGGTGGACGAGGCCGGCGCACGGCAGCGCCTCAAGCCGATCGCCGAGCGCGAGCCCATCGTGGAAGTGCGGCACATCGAGGACGTGGTGGCGCGCATGGCGCGCATTCCGGCCAAGAGCGTCTCGAGCTCGGACCGCGAAGTGCTGAAGAACCTCGAGCGCAACCTGAAGCTGGTGATCTTCGGCCAGGACAAGGCGATCGAGGCGCTCTCGGCCTCGATCAAGATGGCGCGTTCGGGGCTCGGGGAGTCACGCAAGCCTGTCGGCAGCTTCCTCTTCGCCGGTCCCACCGGGGTGGGCAAGACCGAGGTCACCCGGCAGCTGGCGATCGCGATGGGGGTCGAGTTCCTGCGCTTCGACATGTCCGAGTACATGGAGCGGCACACGGTCTCAAGGCTGATCGGCGCCCCGCCGGGCTACATCGGCTTTGACCAGGGGGGACTGCTCACCGAGGCGATCACCAAGCACCCGCACTGCGTGCTGCTGCTCGATGAGATCGAGAAGGCGCATCCGGATGTCTTCAACCTGCTGCTGCAGGTGATGGACCACGGCACGCTCACCGACAATAACGGCCGCAAGGCCGACTTCCGCCACGTCATCATCGTCATGACGACCAACGCGGGCGCGCAGGAAATGTCGCGCGCCGCCATCGGCTTCTTGCACGCCGACAACGCCAGCGACGGCATGGAGGCGATCCGCCGCATCTTCACCCCCGAGTTCCGCAACCGCCTGGATGCGGTGATCCAGTTTGCCGCGCTGGAGCCGGCCACCATCGAGCGCGTGGTGGACAAATTGATCATGGAGGTGGAGTCGCAGCTGGAGGCCAAGGGTGTCTCCATCAGCCTCGATGACGCGGCACGGCGCTGGATCGGTGAGCGCGGCTACGATCCGAAGATGGGCGCGCGGCCGATGGCGCGCACGATCCAGGAGCACATCAAGCGCCCGCTGGCCGAGGAGCTCCTGTTCGGGCGCCTCGCCAACGGTGGCCACGTCAAGGTGTCGGTGGCGAAGGACGGCTCGCAGCTGACGCTCGAGTGTGAGCCGGCGCAGCAATTACCGACGGTGCCGGCGTAGCAGTTACCGCCGCGCACCCGACTCGAGTCGCTTTAGAGGGACTTTGGGGAGGGCGCGTGGCCCTCAGCGGCCGCGGTAGATGATGCGGCCCTTGGTGAGATCGTAGGGCGTCATCTCCACGGTGACGGCATCACCGGTGAGGATGCGGATGTAGTTCTTGCGCATCTTCCCGGAGATGTGAGCGGTCACAATGTGGCCGTTCTTCAGCTTCACGCGGAAAGTCGTGTTGGGCAGGGTCTCGGTGACCTCGCCCTCCATCTGGATCGCATCTTCCTTCGACATACCGCCCTTAAGCAGTTTACGGGGCGCGAATTGGAGCATAAAGCGCGCCGCTCTGGCAATTTGCCGCGGCCGCCGCGGGCCGTGGGGGCGATCTCAATGATCTTCAGGGACTTGCGAGCGCCTGAGCGCCAGCGTGGGCATGCTCGGCCAGCAGCCCCTGGAACTGGCCGCGCGGAATGGTGCGCGCGCCGAGACTCGCCAGGTGGTGCGAGGGCAGCTGGCAGTCGATGACCGCGAGCGCATTGCGGCGGCAGAGTGCCACCAGGTACGCGAGCGCGGCCTTGGAGGCATCGCGCCTGCGGCTGAACATCGACTCCCCGAAAAACACCCCGCCGAGGCGTACCCCGTAGAGACCACCGGCGAGCACCCCATCGTGGCGGATCTCGATGCTGTGCGCGTGCCCGAGCCGGTGCAGCTGCAGATACGCGGCGCGCATCTCGTGCGTGATCCAGGTGCCCGGACTTGAGGCCCGCGGCGCCGCGCAGCCGTCCACGACGCCCTCGAAATCCTCATCGAGCGAGGCCGTGAAGGTGCCGCGGCGCAGGGTCTTCGCCAGGCTCCTCGAGAGGTGAAACTCCTCCGGGAAGAGCACGGCGCGCGGGTCGGGCGACCACCACAGCACCGGTTGACCGGGGGAATACCAGGGAAAGATCCCGCGGCGGTACGCGGCCAGCAGCCGCTCCGGTGACAGATCCCCGCCGGCCGCCAGCAGCCCCGAGGGTTCCTCGAGCGCCTGCTCGGGGGGCGGAAACCACTCGGGCGCGTCGTGCGGGGACAGCCAGGTGATGGTTCTCACGCCAGTGGTCCCGCCTCGCGGCGCCCGCGGTAGGGCACGTGAGCCTGCACCTCATGGGCGTAGGCCTCCACCGCGGCGCCCTCCTGGGCGAGGTAGTCGGCGATCGCAGCGCGGAACTGGCCATCGGCGATGTAGTGCGCGGACCAGGTGAGGGCGGGCTCGAAGCCGCGGCTCACCTTGTGCTCCCCCTGCGTGCCGGGCTCAAAGCGCCCGAGTCCGCGCTCGATGCAGAACTCGATTCCCTGGTGATAGCAGGTCTCGAAGTGCAGGCTGTGATAGTCCGCCGCCGCACCCCAGTAACGCCCGAAGAGCGCATCGGCCGCCACGAAGAAGATGGCCGCCGCGACCACGGTGCGTCCGTGCAGCGCCAGTTTCACCATGAAGGCCTCCGGCAGCGCGCGCGCGATCGCCGTGAAGAAGCCGCGCGTGAGGTAGGGCTCATGTCCGTGGCGCAGAAACGTATCGCGGTGCAGTGCGTAGATGCGATCGAGCAGGTGCTCATCAAGCTCCGCGCCGAAGCGGGTCTCGAAGCGCACGCCGGCATCGGCGACCCGGCGGCGCTCGCGCCGGGCCTTCTTGCGCTTCTCCGCCGTGAAACTCCCGAGATACTCCTCGAAGCTGCCGTAGCCGCGGTTCAGCCAGTGAAACTGGCAGTCGCGCCGCAGCAGCCAGCCGCGCCGCTCGCACGCCGCGCGCGCGGGCCCATCAAGAAACAGTGCGTGCACGCTCGAGAGTGCGTGGCCGTGCGCATAGCGCTCGAGTTCCTGCAGCAGCCGCGCGCTCACCGCGGCGGCGTTCAGGTCCGGCCGCGTCAGCAGCCGCGGACCGGTCGCCGGCGTGAAGGGGGCGGCGAGGGTGAGCTTGGGGTAGTAGCGCCGGCCGATGCGCTCGTAGGCACGCGCCCAGGCGAAGTCGAACACGAACTCCCCGTAGGAGTGATTCTTGATGAAGGTCGCCGCGGCGCCGGCCAGTCCCTGCGCATCGCTCACGGTCACGTAGCGCGGCTCCCAGCCGCTGCCCGCCCCGACGCACTGCTCGGCCTCGAGGGCGGCGAGGAACTCGTGACGGGCGAAGGGATTGCCGATGGTGCCCAAGGCATTCCAGGCCTCGGGTGCAAGTTCCTGAATGCTGCGGTGGACGGCTGCCGAATCCCTGGACATGTGTTTAAGGTAACGCGTCTAGGGGCCGGTAGGCGTGTCCAGCGTCTCCAGGTAGCGGTCGGCATCGAGCGCGGCCATGCAGCCCGCGCCGGCCGAGGTGATGGCCTGCCGGTAGACATGGTCGGCGACGTCCCCGGCGGCAAATACCCCGGGAATGCTGGTAGCGGTGGCGCCGCCCTCAAGGCCGCTCTTGATGTCGAGGTAGCCGCCCTCGTGCATGGCCAGCTGCCCGCTGAACAGGGCCGTGTTGGGGACGTGGCCGATGGCGATGAACAGGCCGGTCACCGCCAGCTCACGCGTGGCGTGGCCGTTCACGCTCTTGATGCGCACGCCGCTCACGCCCTCGGAGTCGCCCAGGACTTCCTCGACGGCGTGGTTCCAGATGACCGACAGTTTGCCCGCCTCGACCTCCTTGAAGAGACGATCCTGCATGATCTTTTCCGCGCGCAGTTTGTCGCGGCGATGAATGAGCGTGACGTGCGCGGCGATGTGCGCGAGGTAGATGGCTTCCTCGACCGCGGTATTGCCACCGCCGACGATGGCCACGCGCTGGCCACGGAAGAAAAATCCGTCGCAGGTCGCGCAGGCGGAGACGCCGTGGCCGCGGTGCTTTTCCTCGGACGGCAGTCCGAGGTACTTGGCGGTGGCGCCGGTGGCGATGATGAGCGCGTCGCAGGTGTAGGTCGCCGCATCGCCGCTCAAGGTGAAGGGCCGGGACATGAGGTCCGCGGTGTGCACGTGATCGTTCACGATCTGCGTATTGAAGCGCGCGGCGTGCTGCTTCATGCGTTCCATCAGCGCCGGACCCTGCAGGCCCTCGACGTCCCCGGGCCAGTTGTCAACGTCGGTCGTGGTCATCAGCTGCCCGCCCTGTTCCAGGCCGGTGATCAAGAGCGGGGCACGATTGGCGCGCGCCGCGTAAACGGCCGCGCTGTAGCCGGCGGGGCCTGAGCCAAGGATGAGCAGAGGACTGTGCCGGGTGGTCGTCATGGGGTTCTCAATGGATTCAAAGCCTCAAGGATGGTACCCAAGCCCTATAATGGCGGCCGTCTATCTTACGATGGAGATCTACCGGGTTGGCTGAATCCTCGGCGTCTGCGCGCAATGGCGCGCGCTTTACTTCGGCCGTGAGCCGCGGCCTGCGCGAGAGCGCGATCATCGCCATCGGCATCGTGGCGATCGTGCTGCTCATGGCGCTTAGCACCTACAGCCCCGATGACCCGGGGTTTTCCTTCACCGGCAGTGCCGCCCCGGTCCACAACCGCATCGGGGTGATCGGCGCCTGGCTCGCCGACGTACTCTTCTTTCTCTTCGGGCGGCCCGCGTTCCTGTTTCCCCTGGTGCTGGGGCTGGCCTGCTGGGGCATGCAGCGGCGTATCCGGGCGGAAAGCACCTCGCGCGCCAACACCGTGGTACGCATCGCCGGTTTTCTGCTGGTGCTGGTGGCCAGCTGCGCGCTCACCACCCTGCACTGGCAGCCCGGCGCGTTGCGCCAGAGCGCCGGCGGGGTCGTCGGCTCCTTGGTCGGCAACGGGCTGGCGGCGGGCGTTAATTTCCTCGGCGCGACGCTGCTCATGATCGCCGCCTGGATGGCCGGCCTGTCGCTCGCCTTCGGGGTCTCCTGGTTCACCATCATGGACCGGCTCGGGGCCACCACTTGGGCGGGCATCGGCTGGCTGCGCGCGCGGCTCGCCACCTCGCGCGATGTGGCCGAAGGACGCGAGCGGCGCCAGGCCCGCAAGGAGGCGGTGGAGATCTCGCAGAAGAAGTCCGCCGCGCGCTCACCGCCGCGCATCGAGCCCCCGACGCCCATCGTGGAGAAGAGCGCGCGGGTGGAGCGCGAGCGCCAGGTGCCGCTGTTTGATCCGCCCAAGGCCAACGAGCTGCCGCCGCTGAAGCTGCTCGACGATCCGCCGCCGCGCGAACCGCTGTATTCGGCGGAGGCGCTGGAAGCGCTGTCGCGGCTGGTGGAGATGAAGCTCAAAGACTTCGCCATCGATGCCGAAGTGGTCGCGGTGCAACCCGGTCCCGTAGTCACGCGCTTTGAGCTGCGGCCGGCCCCGGGGGTGAAGGCCAGCCAGATTACCGCGCTCGCCAAGGACCTGGCGCGCGCTCTCTCGGTCCTGAGCGTGCGCGTGGTGGAGGTCATCCCGGGCAAGAGCGTCATGGGGCTCGAGATCGCCAACGAGAAGCGCGAGGTGGTCACGCTCGGTGAGATCATCCGCTCGAAGGCCTACGACGAGCTCAATTCCCCGCTCGCGCTGGCGCTCGGCAAGGACATCGGCGGCCAGCCGATGGTCGCGGACCTGACCCGCATGCCGCACCTGCTGATCGCCGGCACCACCGGCTCGGGCAAGTCGGTCGGCATCAATGCCATGGTGCTGTCGTTGCTCTACAAGTCCACCGCCGAGCACGTGCGCCTCATCATGATCGATCCGAAGATGCTCGAGCTCTCGGTGTACGAGGGCATCCCGCACCTGCTGGCGCCGGTGGTGACCGACATGAAGCAGGCGGCGAACGCGCTGCGCTGGTGCGTCGCGGAGATGGAGCGCCGTTACCAGCTGATGGCGGCGCTCGGGGTGCGCAACATCTCCGGTTTCAATCGCCGTGTGAAGGATGCGCTGGAAGCGGGCAAGCCAATCAAGGACCCGGTGATGATGCTGCGCGCGGCGAACGATCCCTCGATCGATCAGCGCGAGATCCAGGACCTCACGCCGCTCCCCTACGTGGTCGTCGTGGTCGACGAACTCGCCGACCTCATGATGATCGTCGGCAAGAAGGTGGAAGAGCTGATCACGCGTCTCGCCCAGAAGGCACGCGCCTCGGGGCTGCATCTGATCCTCGCCACCCAGCGCCCCTCGGTCGACGTCATCACCGGCCTCATCAAGGCCAATATCCCCTGCCGCATCGCTTTCCAGGTCTCCGCGCGCGTGGACTCGCGTACCATCCTCGACCAGATGGGTGCCGAGACGCTGCTCGGCCACGGCGACATGCTCTACCTGCCGCCGGGGACTTCCCTGCCGACGCGCGTGCATGGCGCCTTCGTGTCCGATCAGGAAGTGCATCGCGTCGTCAACGCCCTGAAGAGTTCCACGCCGCCGAGCTATATCGAGGAAGTGCTGTCGGGGCCGAAGACGCCGATTCCGGGTCTCTCGGGCGAGGAATCCGACAATGGTGCCGGCGCCGAGAGCGCCGAGCAGGACCCGCTTTACGATGAAGCCGTGCGCATCGTCACGAGCGAGCGTAAGCCCTCGATCTCCTACGTGCAGCGGCGGCTGAAGATCGGTTACAACCGCGCCGCGCGGCTGCTGGAAGGGATGGAAATCGCAGGTCTCGTGGGTCCCTTGCAGGCGAACGGTGCGCGCGACGTGCTGGCTCCGGCGCCGCCCGAGGACTGAGGCAGCACCATGCGCTGTGGAATCCGCTCCCGTTCGGCAGCGCGCCTGCTGGCAGGCGTGCTGCTGCTGGGCGCAACGCTCGCCCGGGCCGCGGGCACGCCGCTGGATGCGTACCTGGACAACCTCAAGACGCTGCGGGCGAGCTTCCTGCAAACACTCGCCGACCCGAAGGGCCGCGAGATCGACCGCGCCACCGGCGCACTCCTCGTGTCGCGGCCGGGGAAGTTCAGCTGGGAGATTCATCCGCAGTCAGTCAGCGGCGGCAGCACGGGGGCCGGGCAGCTGATGGTCTGTGACGGCACCAACCTGTGGTTCTACGACCGTGACCTGCAGCAGGTCACCGTCAAGCCGGTGGACGCGGCGCTGACGGCGACCCCGGCCATGCTGCTGTCGGGCACCGCGGACCTGCGCCAGAACTTCAAGATCACCGCGGCCGGCAACCGCACCGGCCTCGACTGGGTGCTGGTCGAGCCGCTGAGCGCCGAGGCCGATTTTCGCAGCGCGCTCTTTGGCTTCGCGAACGGCGAGCTCAAGCGCATGATCGTCGAAGACAAGCTCGGCCAGACCGCGACCATCATGTTCCAGCAGATTGTGCGCAACGTGCCGCTGGCCGCTGGCGATCTGAGCTTCACCCCGCCGAAGGACGTCGATGTCATCGGCACGCCCCATCCGTGAGAGGGTGAGCCGCGGGCGCGCCGGCCCGTGAGCGCGCGCGATCTGTTCGACACTGATCCGCTGCGGCCGCTGGCCGATCGCATGCGCCCGCGCACGATCGCAGAGTTCGTCGGCCAGCCGCATCTGTTAGGACCGGGCAAGCCACTGGCGGCGAGCATCGCCGCCGGGCGGCTGCACTCGCTCATCCTCTGGGGTCCGCCCGGCACGGGCAAGACGACGCTCGCACGCCTCATCGCGCAGGCCTCCGACGCGCAATTCATCCAGCTCTCGGCGGTGATGGCGGGCGTGAAGGACATCCGCGCCGCGGTCGAGGCGGCGCGCGCGGCGCGCGCGCGCGACGCGCGGCCGACGCTGCTGTTCCTCGATGAGGTGCACCGCTTCAACAAGGCGCAGCAGGACACGTTCCTGCCGTACCTGGAGGACGGCACGCTGACCTTCGTCGGCGCGACCACCGAGAATCCTTCCTTCGAGGTCGTGAGCGCGCTCTTGTCGCGCGCGCGCGTGTACGTGCTGCGTGCGCTGGGCGTTGAGGATCTGACCGCGCTGCTGCGCCGCGCGCTTGCCGATAGCGAGCGCGGCCTGGGGCGCGAGCACCTGCAGGCCGAGGAGGCCGCGCTCGATCTCCTGGCGCGCGCCGCCGATGGCGATGCGCGCCGCGCGCTCAACATGCTCGAGCTCGCCGCGGGGCTCGCCGAGGCCGGTGGCGCCGAGCGTGCCCTGACACTGGCGCTCGCGCAGGAGGTTGCCGGCGGCACCCACCGGCGCTTCGACAAGGGGGGCGATCAGTTCTATGACCAGATCTCCGCGCTGCACAAGGCGGTGCGCGGCACCGACCCCGACGCGGCGCTGTACTGGCTCTGCCGCATGCTCGACGGCGGCTGCGACCCCATTTATCTGGCGCGGCGGGTGGCGCGCATGGCGATCGAGGATATCGGCCTCGCCGACCCGCGCGCCTTCGCACTGACGCTCGATGCCTGGGAGGCGTACGAACGACTGGGCACTCCGGAAGGGGAGCTGGCACTTGCCACCGCGGTCGTCTATCTCGCCTGCGCGCCCAAGAGCAACGCCCTCTACGTGGCGATGGCCGAGGCCATGGAGGATGTGACGAAGTACGGCACCCTCGAGGTGCCGCTGCATCTGCGCAACGCGCCGACGCGCCTGATGAAGAACCTCGGGTTCGGGCGCGACTACCGCTACGCCCATGACGAGCCCGACGCGTTCGCCGCCGGCGAGCGCTACCTGCCGGAGAGCTTGCCCGATCGGCAATACTACCGTCCGGTACCGCGCGGCCTGGAGATCAAGATCGGCGAGGCGCTGGCGCGGCTGCGGTCAAGAAATGAGTCGAAAGGCTGACATCCGTGATTGACCCGAAGCTGTTGCGCACCGATCCCGAGGCCGTGGCGCGCAATCTGGCGCGCCGCGGCTTCACGCTCGATGTGTCCGCGTTCAAGGCGCTGGAGGAGAAGCGCAAGCCCTGGGCGGTCGAGCTCGACCGGCTGCGCGCCGAGCGCAACGCCAATGCCAAGGCCGTCGGCATGGCCAAGGGCAAGGGTCAGGATGCGGCAGCACTGATTGCCAAGGGCGAGAGCCTGACGGCGGGTCTGGCGCAGGCCGAGCGCGAGCTCGGCGTCGTGCAGGAGGAGCTCGAGCAGTGGCAGCTCGGCCTGCCGAACCTCGTGGACGCCTCGGTCCCCGCCGGATTCGATGAGGGCTCTAACCTCGAAGTGCGACGCTGGGGCGAGCCGCGCCGGTTCGCGTTCAAGCCGCGCGATCACGTCGAGGTGGGCGAGCGCCTGCACGGCCTGGATTTCGAGGCGGCCGCCCGCATGTCCGGTGCACGCTTCGTGGTGCTGCGCGGTCAGCTGGCGCGAGTGCATCGGGCGCTCGCGCAGTACATGCTGGATCTGCACACGCACGAGCATGGCTACACCGAGGTCTCTGTGCCCTATCTCGTGCAGCGACCGGCGCTCATGGGCACCGGCCAGCTGCCGAAGTTTGAGCAGGACCTGTTCGCGGTGCGCGGCGAGCAGGGCTTCTATCTCATTCCGACGGCGGAGGTGCCGGTCACGAACCTCGTGCGCGGCCAGATCATCCCGGGCGAGTCACTGCCGCTGAAGTTCGTCGCCCACACACCCTGCTTCCGCTCGGAGGCCGGCGCGGCCGGCAAGGACACGCGCGGCATGATCCGCAATCATCAGTTCGACAAGGTTGAACTGGTGCAGATCGTGCGGGCCGAAGCCTCGTACGCCACGCTGGAAGAGCTCACCGCGCATGCCGAGACGGTGTTGCAGCGCCTGGAGATTCCCTACCGCAAGGTGGCCCTGTGTGCCGGGGACACCGGTTTTGCGAGCGCCAAGACCTACGATCTGGAAGCGTGGCTCCCCTCGCAGGAGCGCTATCGGGAGATTTCCTCCTGCAGCAACTTCGAGGCGTTCCAGGCGCGGCGCATGCAGGCGCGCTGGCGCAATCCCGACACCGCCAGGCCCGAACCGGTGCACACACTCAATGGCTCCGCGCTCGCAGTCGGACGCACGCTGGTTGCGCTGCTGGAGAATTTCCAGCAGGAGGACGGCTCGGTGAGCGTGCCCGCCGTGTTGCAGTCCTACCTCGGCGGGCTCACGCGTCTGGCTCCGTAGACTATCGATTATCGATAGTCCTATACTGCTTTTCACGATGAAACGTACGCCGCGCAAGCTTGCCCCGGCGCGCGCGCGCGATCCGCTGTTTAACCGCTCAGTGGAGAAGGCCCTCGCCATCCTTGAGGTTTTTGGCGGTGAGCGGCGCGCCTTGAGCCTGGCGGAACTTGCCGCCAGCGTCGGCATGACCACCAGCTCCGCACAGCGGTGCGTGCACACGCTGGTGCGCCTCGGGTTCCTGCGTCGGGATCTGGGGATTAAGCGCTGGGTACTCACGCCGCGACCACTGGCGCTCGCGCATGCCTACCTCTCCGGGCACGCGCTGCTCGAGCATGCGACCACGCATCTGATCGATCTCAACCAGGCGAGCGGGGAGTCGGTGAGCATGACCGAGCCGGAAGGCACCGACATGATGTTTATCGCGCGCTTCCCGAGCCTGAAGCGCTTCTACATTCATACGCCGGTGGGGCGGCGGCTGCCGATGTACTGCACGGCCTCGGGGCGGGCCTACCTCGCCGCCTTGCCACCAGCGGCCGCGCAACGCATCGTGCGGCGTTTCGAATTCAAGGCGCTCACGCCGCACACGCTGACCGACCCGGCCGCCATCCTGCGCCGTATCCACGAGGCGCGCGAGGCCGGGTATTCCTGGTCCGACCAGGAGTGCTACCGCGGTGACCTGTCGATTGCGGCTGCCGTGCTCGGGGTGGATGGGCTGCCGCTGGCAGCGGTCAACATCTCCGCACCCACCAGCCGCTGGACGCTCCCGGAAATGCACGCCAAGCTCGCGCCGCTGCTGCTGCAGACCGCGCGCGCCGCCTCGCTCGGGCAGTCACTCCTGCGCTCGGCCTAAAGACACCCCAAGGAATAAAGCCATGCCCGAGCTCAGTCGCTCTCTCGAACCGCGCCACATCACCATGATCTCGATCGGCGGCATGATCGGGGCGGGTCTGTTCGTCAGCAGCAGCGCGGCGGTCGCGGCTACCGGGCCGGCGATCGTCATCAGCTATCTGATCACCGGCACGCTGGTGCTGCTGGTGATGCGCATGCTGGGCGAGATGGCCATGACGCTGCCGAAGGTGCGCTCGTTCACCGAGTTCGGGCGCGCGGGCCTGGGCGCCTGGGGCGGCTTCGTGGCCGGCTGGCTGTACTGGTATTTCTGGATGATCGTGGTGCCGGTGGAGGCGATTGCGGGCGCCAACATCCTGCACGGCTGGTTCCAGCAGATTCCGCCGCTGGTGTTCGGGCTGGCCCTCATGGGCGTCATGACCGCGGTCAACCTGATGTCGGCCCGCTCGTACGGGGAATTCGAGTTCTGGTTCGCCTCCATCAAGGTCGCGGCGATCATTGTTTTCATTGCGCTGGCGGCCGCCTACGCATTCGGCTTCAGTTCCCCGACCGGCAACACCTTCGGCAATCTGACCCGCTACGGCGGGTTCGCGCCTAAGGGGCTGATCGCCGTGCTCTCGGGGGCAGTGACGGTGTACTTCTCACTGACGGGTGCGGAAATCACCACCATCGCCGCCGCGGAGTCGAAGGAACCGGCGCGCGCGATCGCGCGCATGAGCACCACGGTCATCGTGCGCATTCTCAGCTTCTACGTAGGCTCGGTGCTGCTCATCGTCACCGTGGTGCCGTGGATTAACGTGAAATCCGGCGAGTCGCCCTTTACGCTCGCCCTCACCACGATGCAGTTCAAGTGGGCGAGCCTCGCCATGAGCGCTATCATCCTCACCGCCGTGCTCTCGTGCCTGAACTCCGCGTTCTATGTCTGCTCGCGCGTGCTGTTCGTGCTCGCCGAGCATGGCGACGCGCCGCAGTGGCTGGTGCAGCTGAATGCGCGGCGCGTGCCGACGCGCTCGGTGTGGATGGGGAGCTTCGCCGGCGTGCTCGGCATCTTCACCGCCACCGCGCATTCGCAGACGGTGTTCGCCTTCCTGGTCAACGCTTCCGGCGCCCTGATGGTGTTCATCTACATGATGATCGTGGTCGCCCACCTGCGTGTCCGGCGCGCACGTGAGGCCAGCGGTGCGCCCGTGCCGGGGCTGACGATGTGGCTGTTCCCCTGGGCCAACTATCTGGCGCTCGGGGGCATGGCGGCCGTGCTGGTGGGCATGGCGCTGACCCCGGATATGCAGCGTGATTTCAGGGCGAGTATTCTTTCGCTGGCGGTGGCGCTGGCCGCGTTCCTCATCGTCAATGCGCGCCGCAAGGCACGCGCCGCGACGCGCGCGGCGCTGGAATCGTGAGACGCGAGTACCGCCCGCCGCGCGAGTACACCCGGCGGCCGCGCACCGCCGGCCTGACCTTCATCTTCCGCGGCTAACCGTGGCGCGCCGCGACCACAAATCCCCGCGGCGCACGGCAGGTTCGGTCCCCGCCCTGGGGCTGGAGCGGCGCATCCCGCGCCGCGATTTCCTGCAGGGCGCGCTGATCGGGGCGGCCAGCACTCTGGGCAGCTCGCTCCTCGGCGGCCTCGCGGCTGCCGCCGAGACGCGCGGTCTCGCGCAGCCTGACTCCTACCCGCCAGCGCTGCAGGGCCTGCGCGGCGCGCATCCCGGGTCATTCGAAGCGGCCCATGCCCTGCGTGACGGGATGCCGCTGCCCGCGCCGCAGGACAGCGGGGAAAGCTACGACCTGGTGGTGGTCGGCGCGGGAATCAGCGGCCTTGCGGCTGCATACTTCTATCAGGAGGCCACGGCCGGACACCCTCGCATCCTGATCCTCGACAATCATGATGATTTCGGCGGACACGCCAAGCGCAACGAATTCGTACTCGATGGTCAGCTGCAGCTGGTCAACGGCGGCACTCTGGATATCGACAGCCCGCGCCCGTACAGCGCGGTGGCCAAGGGGCTGCTGCGCGAGCTCGGCATCGATGTGCCGGCTCTCAGCCGCGGTATCGAGCACCCTCATTACTATGCACACCGTGGTCTGCACGGTGGGGTGTTCTTCGATGCCGAGACCTTCGGGGCCGATAAGCTGATCGCGGGCTGGCGCTCGCTACCGATACGCAAGGTATTGCAGGAGGCACCGCTGTCGGCACGCGCCCGTGAGGACCTGGCGCGCCTCGAGGAGGCGCACGTGGACTATCTGCCGGGTCTTACCGAAGCCCAGAAAAAAGAGCGTCTCGCGAGCATCAGTTATCGGGACTTTCTGCGCGATCTCGTCAAGGTAGACCCGGGTGCGCTCGCGGTCTGCCAACGCCTGACGCACGGCGAGTGGGGCGTGGGAATCGATGCGGTGCCGGCGCTGGATCTTTGGGGCTACGGTTTCCCGGGGTTTCAGGGGATGAACCTCTCGCGGCGTGCGACCCCGCGGATGAGCCCCACGGCCGCGGGGTACCTTGAGACTGGGGGCTCGGCGCGCTGCCATCTTCCGGACGGCAACGCGACCATTGCGCGACTGCTGGTGCGGCGGCTCATCCCGGGCGTGGCGCCCGGCAACACGGTTGAAGATGTCGTCACCGCACGCTTTGACTATGAGCGTCTGGACCGGCCCGGCTCGGCGGTGCGGCTGCGACTGAACAGCACGGTGGTGCGCGCCACGAACCTCGCGGAGTCCGGAGTGCAAGTCGTATACCTGCGCGGCGGTGTGCCGTGTGCGGTGCGCGCCCGGCGGTGCGTGCTCGCCTGCTGGAGTATGATGATTCCATATCTTTGCCCGGAGCTGCCGGCGGCGCAGCAGGTGGCACTGCACTCGCTGGTCAAGGCACCACTCGTCTACGCCAACGTGGCGCTGCGCGACTGGCGCGCCTTCCGCACGCTCGGGGTGAGCGAGATCTATGCTCCGGGCGCCTACTTCAGCAATCTCTACCTCAACCCCATCGTCGACATCGGCGCCTACCGCACCGCTGCGGACCCCGCGCGACCGACGCTGCTGCGCCTGGAGCGCACCCCCTGTCATCCGGGGCTGAGCGAGTATGAGCAGAACCGCGCCGGCCGCGCGGAATTGCTGGCGACGTCGTTTGCCGCGTTTGAGCAGGAAATCCGCGCCCAGCTCGCGCGCATGCTGGGCCCGGCTGGATTTGACCCGGCCCGCGACATCCAGGGCATCACCGTGAACCGCTGGCCGCACGGCTATGCCCCGGAATTTAACTCGCTGTTTGACCCACTGCTGCCGCCGGAGCAGCAGCCACAGGTGATCGCGCGGGCCCGCTTCGGACACATCGCGATCGCCAATTCAGACTCCGGCATGTCTGCCTATACGGATGCCGCCATCGATCAGGCACACCGTGCGGTCACGGAGATTCTGTCCGCCTAGCCCCTGGGGTGCCGTTGCTCAGGACTTATTCCTATAGACCTGCCTGCCCTGGAAGTACGTCGACAGCACCCGCGTCTTGGCGATGTCGTCCGGATGACCGGCGGCGGCGAGCGCGAAGATGTCGCGATCGAGTACCACAAAATCTGCTGACTTGCCCGTCTCGAGCGAGCCGGCATCGGCTGCGATGTTGAGCATCTGGGCGCCGCTAATGGTGTAGGCCTCGACGACCTCGGCGAGCGTGATGCGATGTTGCGGGCCCAGGGCCGGCTGCCCGGGAATGTGCCGCGTCACGGCGGTGGCCATGTTGATGAACGGACGCGGATCGCGGGTGTCGACGGGAGCGTCGGAGCCTGCGGTGATGATCGCGCCGGCGTCCTTGGCCGCACGTACCGGGTAGGCGTTGTTCTCGTAATAACTTCCGCTGGGATGCAGCGCCTGGTAGCTGTTGCCGTAGACCGCCTGCACGAACGGGATGACCGTCAGGTCGTACTCCGGGTCGGCGTACATCCAGGCATAGGTGAAGGCGAGGTAGAGATGATCGCGCCCCATGCGTGCGACGTCGGCGGGATCGGCCAACTGCACGTGCGCGAGCGCATCGCGGGTGCTGCTTACGCCGTCTGCCGCGCGTGCGGCCTCAATGGCGTCGATCGCCGTGCGCACGGCGCGATCGCCGATGACGTGGATGTGCAGGCTATAGCCGGCCAGGTGCATGCGTCGGGCGTACTCGAGGATGATGGCGCGCTCGTGCTGCAACTGGCCGTCCGAGATCGCGCACTGCGCCGGGTGGTGGCCGTGCGCCCTGATGAAGGCTCCGACCTGATCGGCCGTCGCATAGTCATCCGGATGGGCGCGCACCTCTTGGCACAGCGCTGAAGCGGTGTCCACGTAGCCGGTGACCGTGGGCAGTCCCTTCGGGTCGATGGCGTAGATCGGCTGCAGCCAGGGCTTGAGGCTTGCACCATCGGGCAGCGTCGGCGGCACGGCGAACGGATTACCCTCGATCACGCCGTCGGCGAAGATCTTGATCGCATCGGCGCGGATGAGGCTCGTGGCGGCGTACTTGTCACGGATCGCGTTCGCCTGCGCAAGGATGTGCTCGTAGTCCACCTGACCATCGGGCTTGCGCGTCGCCGACGGGTCGTAGAACTGCGCCAGCTCCACGCGCACGGTCAGTTTTCCCGACGCCAGCAGCTTGTCGTACACGACCTGTCCTTCCGGCGCAGCGAAGGCATCAAGCACGCCGGTAATGCCCACGCTGTTGAGCTTCTCGGGGACGCGCTCGGGGACCTTCTCCACCTCATCAAGGGCGAGATAGAGCATGCTGTGCTGGCTGACCATTGCGCGGGCATCTTCGTTCACCGCGCCGTTGGGCTCGCCACGCTCATCAACGCCGATGAACGCCTGGTAGGCGGCAAAATCACTACTCAGCGTAGCCTTGGAAAGCCCGACCACCTGGCCGGCGGCGTTCTTGGCCTGCGCCAGCGCGAGGCTGTTGAAGGCGCCGTGGTGGCCATCCTCACCCAGGAGCTCAATCCTGCGCGTCGTGGAAGCCGCATCGAGCGCCGCGCGCAGCGTCGGGTGCTGTGCATCCGGCTGATTGCCGGCGGTGTAGTTCCACTGGAACACGCGCAGCGAGCCACCGGGCGGGGTCTTGTAGTGCGCCAGGCACTCGGCAACGAACCGCGACATGTCCTTCAGGCTGACTTCGTGGTCGTCCAGATCGCAGACGTCGAGATCGGCAATGTCGAGCGGATGGATGTGCGAGTCGATGAGACCGGGAAGCACCAGCTTGCCGCCGAGGTCTTCGATGCGGGTGTTGGGTCCGATCCACGCCTGCACGGCGGCGGTTGAGCCTACGAACACCACCCGGCCGTCCTTGACCGCGAGTGCCTGCGCGATCGAGCGCTCCTTGTCTACGGTGTAGATCTTGGCATTGCGCACCACCAGGTCGGCGGGCGTGGGCGGTGCGGCGAGGGCGCACCCCACGGCAGCGAGGCCGAGCAGCGCGCCCAGAAAACGCCGGCGGGACAGGTCAAGCATGAGCACGATCCTCGACGTAAGCCTGCAAGTGATTAGTAAGCAGGGGCGGGCGCTGGGCCGGAGCTCGCAAGTGCCTGCACGACCTCGCGCCGCGTGGCTTGCACGTTGGCCAGCGGCACGTGCCGTACATTCGTGACTTCCGCGACGCTGAAGGGTTTGGGCGGATTCTCACCGGCGGCCGGATACGTCGCCGCCAGCCAGTTGAGCACGCCGGCCAGCCCTTCATCCGACAGCACGGAGTTGGCGGCTCCCGGAACGCGTAACACGTAGTTGCGTCCCTCGCTGGTGCGCATGTAGAGCGGCAAGACGCCGGCCAGCGGTGGAACCTTGCCCGGAACACCGTGAGCGCTATCGCCGTGGCAGCCCATGCAGTACAGCATGTAGTCCTGCGCCGGACTGGCAGCGGCTGTCTGAGCCACCAGGAGCATGGAGCCGACCGCGGCTGCGGAAAACGGTGCACGCGCCATGGCGACTTAGGGCGCCGGGGGCGCGACCGCCTTGCGGTGCTCCCGCACGGCGGCGCCGTCGAGCGGATGGGCGCGCTCGGCCGCGAGGTCCGCGACGCTCAGCGGCGGTACGCTGGCGGGGGCGTGGCCGAGATCGAACACGACGTAGTTGAGCGTCGCAGCGAGCGTCGCATCCTCAAGATGCGAGAAATCGGGCATCTTGAAGTCAAAGCGCTTGTCATCGACGGTGATCTCGCCGAAGAGTCCGTAAAGGACGGTCATGGCCAGCTGCCGTCGGCCCTCGGCGCTCGCGGCGTAGCGCGCCGGGTAGGAAGTCAGCGGCGGCGCCAGTGAGGGGAGTCCCGCCCCCTGGGGGCCGTGGCACACCGCGCAGTTCGCCTGGAAGCTCGCGGCGCCCTCAGGGAACTTTGCTACGGGGGCATCGGCTGCCGAAAGGGAAAGTGACAAGAACAGAGCGCCGCTGAAGGCCCAGACGCGCGGCAACTGTCTGCCGCCCGCAACGGCACATCGCCGACTCACTTTTCGGCGACTCCGAGAATCACCGACACGGAACAGTGATAGTTCGCATCGGCGTTGGCCATGCACCAGTTCAGGTCGTTGTTGCGCGAGGGACGATAGGGCGGTTTCTCGCGCTCGTTGCGGTTGCACTCGCAGTTGCCGCAGCTGGTCTTACCGCAGCAATCATTGTACGAAATGATGTAATCGCGACCGTCGCCTGGATTGTGGCAGGTGCCGATCCAGGTGATGGGGGAGGGGGCCGCTCCCGGGGGGCAGGAAGTCGAGCTGCCGCCGCAGCAGGAACACAGGAAGCCGTCGATCGCGCAGTACTTCCAGTAGTCGCAGCTTTCTGGGCCGCTCGCCTTGGTCTTACCTTCTGCCGCTTGCGCGCGGCTGGCGCGGTCGATGGGCAGCAGCGGCAGCAGCGCCGCCCCGGTAAGCACCTGCCCGAGCGTGCCGAGTAGGCTGCGCCGCGAAGTGCGCCGCGCCAGGGAGCGCGACGAATGTTCAAAGATTTGATCGAGAGAACGCATCAGGTGCCCCGCAGTCTCAAGGGTTGAGCATCATCCACGGCGTCTGGCCGAGATGCTTCTCGAGGTGCTTCATCTGCCCGGTGAGCGCATCGAAGATGGCGACGTCGGCATTCGCGGTCGCGGCAAAGAGGAGCGGCGCCGCATCCTGGGAGACCTGGATGGCGAACACGTTCTTCAGACCGCTCGCGTGCACCGGCCAGCGTGCCAGACGCTTGTGTGTCGCCATGTCGAACACCCAGATCTCGGTGCCGCCGTCCTTGTGGCTGCCTTCGCCGCCCTCGTGCATCGGCACATACAGCCGACCGAGCTTGCGATGGATCGCACCGACCTGTTCGGCCCCGGGACGCCAACGCCCCTTCTCCGCCGCCGTCACGAGCGACCAGACGGGCGCGAACGCGGGCTTCTCGCCTGAGAAGTCGACCTCATGCACTTCGCCTAGGAACGACAGGAACGCGAAGCCCTTGTCGATGGGGATCCCCTGTACGAACACCGGATCGGTGTCAGGATTGAAGAACGGTTCGGACATCGTCCGCGAGCTTTCGTGCCCATCCGCATCGAGCGTGACGGTCAGCAGCCGGCCGCTCTCGCACATCGACGAAACGCGGTTGGGACCCGAGGGAATCACGAGCACACAGCCGGCGGTATCGATCTCGCTCAACACCTTCAGATGCGTCGGGTCGAGCACGCCGAAGGAGGCGGCGGGCGTCACGTAGGACGCGTAGACGAAGTGCCCGTCCTCGCTATAGGCCACGCCGAAGAGATTCGGCGCCGTCATCACCCGCTTGTTCGGCAATACGATCTCGCCGGCCGCAGAGAGCGTGGCGTTGTCGGTGAACTCGACCAGGTCGGTGCGTGTTCCGCGGCTACCCCGGGCGAAATACGTGGTGGCGACCGCACTCTTGGAGCCATCCGGGGAGAGATTGAACTGCGCCGTAAAGCCCGCATCGATCTGGCCCAGGCGCCGATAGGTGTCCCCATCATAGAGATGGATGCGAAAGTCGATCTCGTTGTCGAACGCCGCATCGAAGACATAGAGCCAATGCGGGCTCTTCGGAGGCAGCTTCTCGACCGTCAGGTGCTCGGGGGCCAGTGGCGGCGGTGGTGCGGCCGCCGCGGCCGCCTGCGCGCAAAGACCCAGAACTGCTGCAGCCACAACTGGTGCTGATCGCATCGATTTCCCCAAGCCGGACACGCTGATGAAGTGCGGTTTACATCCCAAGGCGGGCCCGGGACGACGGCTTTGCAACGAGTCTGGCACAACCCCGATGAGGGGGAAAGGTGGCGTGCAGCGCGTGGTCGCGGTTTGACCGACAGCACCCCCTGCCGTAGAGTTCGTGGCCCACACGATTGATAAAAATCGATAATCGATAGACCCCGATGCCCGCCCTAGCGCTGCAATCGCTGTGGTCCGTCACCGCGCCCCCGGGGCCCGAGTGCGCTCGCCTCGATGGATCCCGCAACGTGCAGGTCGCGGTGATCGGCGCGGGCTACACCGGATTGAGCGCGGCGCTGCATCTGGCGCAGGCCGGCCGCGCCGTGGCGGTGCTGGAGAGCGCCGACGTCGGCGAGGGCGCCTCCGGTTTGAACGGTGGCCAGGTCATCCCCGGGGTCAAGCACGATCCGGACAAGCTGGAAGAGCTCTTTGGGCGCGCAGCCGGGCAGGCGCTGATCGAGACGGTCGCCTCAGGTCCGAGCGTGGTCTTCGAACTCATCGAGCGTCTCGGAATCGCCTGCGATGTCCGGCGCAGCGGCTGGATCCAGCCGGCCAGCTCCGAGGCCGCATTAGCGGTGCAGGTCTCGCGCGTCGAGCAGTGGCGCCGCCGCGGCGCCGCGGTGGAACTGCTATCGCGCGCTGAGGTGCACCGGCTGACGGGCTCCAGTCGTTATTGCGGGGGCCTCATCGACCGGCGCGGCGGCTCGGTGCAGCCCCTGGCTTACGCGCGCGGGCTGGCGCAGGCGCTGCTGCGGCAAGGCGGGCAACTCTATACCCACAGTCCGGCGCTGAGGTTTTCGCGTGCAGGGCAGGGTTACCGGATCGAGACCCCCGGCGGCAGCTTGAGCGCGCCGCTCGTCATCGTCGCCACCAACGCTTACAGCGGTGCGCTGACAGATCCACTGCGCCGCTCCGTGGTCGCCGTACCCTCCTTTCAGGTCGCCACCGCGCCGCTGGCCGTCCCCCTGCGCGCGAGTATCTTGCCCGAGGGTCAGGCGGCGTCGGACACCTGCAGGTTGCTGCGCTACTTTCGCCTCGATAGCAGTGGTCGGCTGGTGATGGGAACCCGCGGCTCCTACACCGCGACACCCACGAGCTTCACGGCGCGTCATCACTATCGCGCAGTGCGCGAGATCTACCCGCAGCTGGAGGGGATCGGCTTTGACTATCACTGGGGTGGCTTCGTCGCCCTGACGCAGGACCACCTGCCGCACCTGCACGAGCTGGCGCCCGGCATGTACGCCGGTCTTGGCTACAATGGCCGCGGGGTGGCCATGGCGACGGTAATGGGAAGACTCCTGGCGCGCTGGGCGCTGGGCGAGTCGCCAGCGGAGCTGGGCTTCCCCGTGACGCCGGTGCGTCCGATACGCCTGCATGTGTTCAGTCGTCTCGGCGTGCGCGCCACGATCCAGTACTTGCGCCTCGCGGACGCGTTCGCAAGCCTGCAGCATCAAGCACGGGGGCCTACATGAACGCGACCAAGACCGTGCTGCTCATCGCGGTGGTGCTGATCAACGTGGTGTTCGTGTTTGGCTGGGTCTGGGCTGTGCGGCGCCATCGCCTCAGCGGGCGACCGAGCGTCGGGGATGTGGCCATCGGCCTGTTTACCGACTTCCTGGATACCCTTGGCATCGGGTCTTTTGCACCTACCACAGCGCTCTTCAAGTTTCGCGGCCGTCCCGCCGATGAGCTGATTCCCGGCACGCTCAACGTGGGACACAACTCGTCGGCATTTCTCTCGACGATACTGTATGTCACCGCGGTGACGGTGGATCCGACGCTGCTCGCCTGCACGATTGCCAGCGCCGCCGCAGGCGCGTGGCTCGGCGCGGGTGTCGTAAGCCGTCTGCCACGGCGCACGATTCAGATCTGCATGGGAATCGCGCTTCTGGTTGCCGCAACGTTCTTTGTTATCAAGAACCTCGGCGCGTTCCCCCCGGGTGGTCTGGCATCTTCGCTGAGCGGCTGGCGTTTCGTCGTTGCCGTGGCGGTGAATTTCGTACTGGGCGCGCTCATGTGCATCGGCATTGGCAACTACGCACCCACGTTAATCGTGCTTCCGCTCCTGGGCATGAATCCGATTGCCGCGTTCCCGATCATGATGGGCAGTGATGGCCTGGTGCAGCCCGTCGCGAGTCTGGGCTTCTTCCGCTCCGGGCGCTTCTCCCAGGCCTCTTCGCTCGGTTTGGCGTTCGGCGGGGTCTTCGGCGTCCTGGTGGCGTTCTTCATCGTCAAGCGGCTTCCACTGACTGCCATGCGCTGGCTCATCATTGTGGTGGTCACCTATGCCGCCGTCTCGATGCTGCGCTCGGCTTATGCGCCGCGAGTCGCGGCCCCGGCGACTTAGGCTCGTTCCGGGGCCACGCTACGCGGTTGCGCTCAGCCGGCCTCCCATCCCATCCGCACCGCGACCAGGTGGCCGCCGCTGCGCCCACGCTCTGCAGCCGGCTGGCTGCTGGCGTGCTGAGTGTGCTGCGCCGGGCACTGCGCGACTTCGCGGGCCTGCGCTGTTGGCGCGACGCTGAACACCGCCGCAATGACGATTCCCAGCATCAGGTTGATGACTACGGATCCCATTATTCCTACTGCCGTCGTGGTCTTCATGAGTCTCTCCTCCCGGTCACAATCTACGATGTGCATATAAGACACCACCTGGCCCGGGCCGGTCAGTGGCCCGGGGACGAGCCCATCCTCGCAGCCAACGGGTTCGTCCCCACGCTCCCCCGGCGGCCCAGATTTCAGGGGTGTTACGCTCTCTTTGATGCGGCTCCCCCGCGGTTGGTTTAAGCCCGAACACGGTCCGAAATGCGAAAGCTTCCGAGCCTTTGGGTGCTGAGTGCCGCCGCCCTGGCGGCCGCGGTGTTCATTGCCGTGCAGCTCAGTCCGTGGCCTTCGGCCCTGACGATCCGTCTGGCGTTCCAGATCGGCGGCCGGCAGATGAATGGCGCCCTCGCCAGCCGTGTGCCGGCGGGCATCGCCTCACAGCCTGATCAAAGCTACGATCCGAAGGACCCACGAGCACGACTGGACGTGTTCTATCCGGCGGCGGCAGCCACTGATGGCAACGCGCACATGACCGTGGTGTGGATCCACGGTGGCGGATTCCTCGCCGGCAGCAAGGAGGACGTCGCAAACTACGCGAAAATTCTCGCCGCGGGCGGCTACACGGTGGCGGGGGTGGACTACTCGCTCGCCCCGGAGAAGACTTACCCGACTCCGCTGCGGCAGGTGAATGCTGCACTCGCATTTCTGAGTCGCGAAGCGGCGCGCCTGCACGTCGATCCGGGCCGCATGGTGTTGGCAGGGGACTCCGCGGGCGCGTTGATCGCCGCGCAGTTGGCCAATGTCATTACTTCCCCAGCCTACGCCGCTACCCTTGGAATCGTTCCGGCGCTACGCCCGGAGCAGCTCATCGGCGTGCTGCTCTACTGCGGACCCTATGATGTGCGGCCGGCGAAGCCCGGGGCCGCGCCCGGCTGGTTCATGCGCACAGTGCTCTGGTCTTATCTTGGACGACGTCACTTCGCGGACGATCCGCTCTTGCCAACGCTCAGGGTCGTTGATTATCTGACCCCGCAGTTCCCGTCGAGCTTTATTTCCGTCGGGAACGCGGACTCCCTGTCAAGCCAATCGTACTTGCTGGCGGCAGCGCTGCGGCGCCTCGGCGTGAGGGTGAATACCCTGTTCTTCGATCCCAACCACGTGCCGCCGCTGCCGCACGAGTATCAGTTCAACCTGCAAACTTCCGAAGGGCAGCAGGCGCTTGCTGAGTCGCTGGAATTTCTCGCTACCCTGTCGAACAACTGAGTTCACTCTGACAGAGGCAGGACCGCACTGCGGCCGTCCCCCTGGAGCAGCCAGCGGTCCTTGGCATCCACTGTCGGACAATTGGTGGCCAGGAGACGAATTATCAGCCCGGTATAGACCCGGGCGCGTCCCGGTCCGGTGCATAGCAATTGGAAGGTGCATGGCGGACCCTCGAACAAACGGACTTACGATTCGTAGCGATGTGTTGCTCGCGGTAGAGTGCAATTACGTGCTGTGGAATGCATGCCTGTCGCTGGGGCACGGTGCGCACTACACTGCCCGTGAAATATTCATCGGAGCACGAATATGAAGTGGGGCTTTCTGGTGTGTACCGGATTCCTGGCGGCGTGCGTGAATTCCGAGCCGATGGACAATCCGTCCTCGCCCAACGCGATGCGGCCGCAATCCGAAGAAGCAATGGAAGCGCGCCAGCTCGAGCGGGCAGAAGCAGACTGCGCCAGTCAGGGTAAGCACGCCGAAGCGAAGCGCGTCGAGGGTGAAACCGTCTACGATTGCGTGAGCACTCATTAGGGTCGCGTTGGTCGGACAGGACATTCACGGTAGCCAGGGATTGCGCGCGTCTTGGGTTAGCCTTTTTTTCGCGCCCCCTCGAACCTCTCCGCGGGCGCTGCGGCGCGTTTAGCCGTGTTTTCGACCGGGCCGCACATGCTCGGGTTTTCCATCCTCTTCGCGGCCTGCTCTTCCTGGCAGGCCAGCGCCCGGCACGCACGGGGTGCAGTTTCCAGCTCCAGGTCGGAGAGGTCGAGCGGCATGGCGTGAAGTTTGCCGCCGGATGTTGCAGCGCGTCTATTTAGTGCCGGAGTGCGCTTGGTACTGGATCGCGCAGCGGCGCTTGCAGTCTTGGGCTTGGCAGCGTACGGTCCGGGACCTCCGCGCGGAAGCACTGGCTTTCCGTGGCATAACAATCCAACTCATAACTAACTTTGGGAGAAAACTTATGATCCGTATCAGCCGGATTCTATGCGCAATGGCCGCCGTCCTGTCATTCGGCTCGCTAGCCACGGTGGCGTACGCCGATGGCCGCGACTACAACGACGGTCCGGTACAGAACGTTTCCTTTATCCGCACCGTCGACGGTCATTTCGATGACTACATGCATTGGCTCGCGACCACCTACAAGAAACAGCAAGAGGCGGCTAAGGCTGCTGGCCTCATTACAGGCTATCAGGTGTTAATCGGCCAGCCGCACGGCCCGCAGGATCCCGACGTCATCCTGATCACCGTGTACAAGAACTGGGCGGCGCTCGATCACCTGGGCGGCAAGTTCGAGCAGGTCCTCGCCAAGGTCGAAGGCTCGGTGGACGCCGCCAACAAGGCCGAGGCAGACCGCTCCAAGATCCGGACCGTGCTGGGTTCGGACAACGTGCAGGTCGCGGAACTGAAATAGTCGCACCCGTCGGCGGGCGCAGGGGAAGCGCCCGCCGCCCTTTATTCGCAGGCGTCACTGAGCGAGCAGGTACTTACTCACAACGAGCTTCGATTGCGGCGGCGGCTTCCGGAGTTCACGGGCCTTCAGCCTCGGGTTGATCGTCTTAGCCAACGCAAACAGCTTCATGGTCCTGGTCACCCTCGTGCGCTCCGGCCTTGAATGACCCGCAATTGCGTACGCGATTTCCGCAGTTCTTGGGCCCTAAGCCTTCGCAGCACGTTTTTTGCCGATGCGAACAGCTTCATTGTTCTGGTCATACGATTGGCCAAGAGTGCGTCCACGCTCGCGATGACAAATCAGTTTGATTTGCTACCCCAGCAGCCCAAAAAAATGCTGCCACTGGAGTCCTCGATCGTACTGCGGTACTGCCCTGGACAATCTGACGGTGGACTGCTAGCGCGAGGGAACATTTCCCAAGACGGGTGACTAGGCAAGACTGCCGGGGCGTGCTGACACGCAATGAGCAGCATTGCGAGAATTAGGGAGAACGCACGGCCGATGATGCGGGCCTTATTCATTGCTTTGTGTCAAACCAGAACTGGTCTGTGCGCGTGCGGCGTACCCGTTGGCGCGTAATTCAGCCCGCTTTCTGACTCCGCGTCAACCTAACTCGGCGCTTAGCCGCGGTGGGATTCGTCAGGTACGCTTCCACGATCTGCGGCATTCCTTTGCGAGCAATCTGCTCGGTGCCGGGTGGACGTCGTTACGGTCTCCAAGGCGCTCGGGCACGCGAACGTGCGCATAACGCTCGTGACCTATGGACGCGATTCCGAAGGAGCGGCACGGTGCGGGAGACGCTTTGGCCCGTCTTATGGCGCAAGGTGGAAACAGAATGGAAACATCGGGCTCAGAAACGGTCTCGGCGGCTGATAGAATGTACGTAACGTTCTGATTCCCTTAATACGGAGAGGTGGCAGAGCGGTTGATTGCACCGGTCTTGAAAACCGGAGGGTTCGCAAGAGCCTCGTGAGTTCGAATCTCACCCTCTCCGCCAAATTCTAGGGTTTTTCGCTCAGACCCATCTTCGATACCAGCGTCAAGTTGCACTCCAAGGGGCTTTGTTCATCGGCGTTGCACACTCGGCGTGGTGGCCGGCGTCTGATTGCTTCGGGCTCTCAGAGAAACCGTCGGCGCCTAAATCCGAAGACTCCCGGTCGCCCACCACGCAGTAAGTCCACCTCGTCGTTGAGATGCCGGGCGGGGCTTGCTGCCCACGGTTCCACGTTTGACGAAAACCGGTGGAGTGGCAGCTGATTTTGGGTTGCACACAAGTTGCACTCCGCGCGAAATCTGCCCTAAACACAGATATTGCGGCTCGCGGAATCCATCGCGCTTTTGGCGCGGTTTCGGACCAAGCGTTGCGCGATCGTGCAAACCGGGGAAGAGTGGTTCCACTCCGCCGCCGCACTTACTGCAACGCGTCTTGACCCTCAAAAGTAATGGGTCGAACATCTTCGCCTTGAGCTCTGTGTTCCGACCGAATCGACAATAGGAGAACACCGATGGAGCGTCGCGGTCTGCTGTCGCGCTTGGGCTTGCTGCCTCTGCTCGCGGGGGTTTCTTTGAGCACCCGCGCCGACGAAACGAAAAAGCCGCTCAAAATCATGTTCAAGAGTGCTTGGGGTTCTGACGACCCGACCAAGGCTGCCTTTGCCTTCCTGCACGGCAATGCGCTTGCAGAGGCTGGACATACCGTGCAGATTTTTTTGCTCGGGGAAGCTGTCTCACTTATGCGATCCTCGCTCGCACATGCTGTCGTCCCGGTGGGTTGGCCGCCGCTGATTGAGGCACTGACCAAGGCGTCAGCTAATAAGATCCAGATCTATGCCTGCGGCGCCTGTTCTCGAGCCCGGGGCATTACGGAAGCGGATCTCACTCAGTGGGGAGCGAAGTTCGGCAATCCGACGATCTTTGTATCTCTTGTCGAGTGGGCTGATCGGATTATCTCCGAATAGTTGAGTGGCGCACCTAAGTTGTCGGCAGCTCTGGCGCGACGGGAACTACTTATGTGCGTATATGAAGCTGTTACGTGATAGTCGTCTGAGTTGAAAACCGCAGGGTCTTCACGGGTCTCGGGAGTTCGAATCGCACCCTCACGCCAAAATATCGCTGCCTGGCGCCGGACATCCTAGGGCGGCGCTCCAAACTTGACCCGCATCTGGTGCGGGCGACCTGGGCTCGCTCGAACGCTGGCGCGAGGGAAAAGGGCGTGGGCCGCGCGCCCGTCGCGGCGCGCCGACACGGAGCCTGTGACCAGCGTCGCGTTTTTCTGTTTCTCCGGTGCCAGTTCCGCATCCGCCCCCGGACGCCGTGCTAGCTTGACCGTTGAGCCATAGGCCGCGTGCAGACACCGATGCCCGATTCAGTGCTGGCTGCCATAATCGCGGGAACCGCGACGTTGTCCGCGTCGTTTCTGCAGTTCAAATCCGCCTCGCTCCTGGACGGCGGCGCACGCCAGTCCGCCGCCGCCCGCCGTAAGAACCGTCTGCAACGCATCGTGCTGTTCGTCATCGTCGGCGGAGCGGCTGTCTCGGGCTTCGCGCTGTCGCAGTGGCTGACCGCGGGCGAGCGCGCCGCGGAGGGCGCGTTGCAGCGTGAACTTCAGGCGCGCGTCGCGGAGATCAGCCATACCGCCAGCGACCTCGAACTCACGCGCACGAAGGCGCGGGCCGAGATCGAGAGCGGCGTGCTGCGCGGAATCGGCGCCGACGGCGTGGCCGTCACGGCCACTGTGGCTGCTTGCCGGCCGGCACTTGCCATCGGCCCACCGCGGGCGTCGCCGCCGGATGTGCCCTCGGAGGCGGGCGCTCCCGCCGGCCGCGCCTGCACCGAAGCCGAGGCGAGCCCGGTGACGCTGTGCGCGACCATCCCGGCCAACGCCACCGTCACGGAAGTCGCACTCTTCAGCCGCCCCGTCGACGCGGAGACGCCTTGGAGCGCAAGCCGCCTCGTACCCGGCCAGGAATCGGTGCAGGCGCGTTTCGCGGAAAAATACTCAGAGAGCGCGCCGGAGGCCGGCACGCGCCAGGTGTGCCAGGGATTCGCGCATTGGTCCTCCGATCACGCCCGCGTGGTGCGCGTGATCGTTCGCTACTCTCTATAGCCTGAGGTACGCATAATCCCCCACCTTGCGCGGCATGACCCAAGCAGGGGTGTTGATTTCATGCCGCAACCGTCGCCGTTCAGCGCTTCTGCCGGTGCGCTGATGGCGCCGGCGCGTGCGCCACAATGGCTGGTCCGGCATCTCCCGGCCGCGGCTTGTGGACGCCCGCTGAGCCGCGCGAGGCCAACCTCGCTTCGGCCAGTAGGCGACCGCAAGTGCCAAGTTGCACTCGGTTGCTGACCCCACGAATCCCAAAAAACGCCGTGTTTCAGCCTGGCGGGAATCACCGGGGAACAAATGGCGTTTACGTGCGAGTACGTCATGCATCGTGTGCGTCCATGCGACGCGAGGGAAGGCGATCGTTGGCCAACGCCCAGTGCGCTCGATGAAGGGGGTATTAAGTCAGCTCCCGGCCTTGTTCCACGACCGGCAGCGAAGCATGCCTACCATCATTAGCTGCCTTTCCGATGACCCCACATTGCGCCTGGCGTATCTAGTTGACGACCCGTCCTACCCGGGAGCACCCTTAAGCTATTGGGGATCAAAGATCCGACCGCAGCCGGGGCCGCCGAAGTGGCAGTGTTGACAAGGCGGGACTGGTCTGCATAAGAAGAACAGGAACCCACCATGGTGCAGCAAGTTAAGCACCCAGACGCTGCCGAAGCGAACCTCGGAAAGCCTGGCGAACTGCTCTCGCTGGATGTCGTCTCTTACGCGGCAGGACTCGCCTCTGGCAACGAAAATGGTGAGTCGAGCGAGCTAACGGTTTCGGACACCAGCTGGGACGAAAGCCGACCACACACACTGGCGGAACTGTCTCCGATCGAGACGCTGCGGGAAATCGAAGCGTGGATCGCGGCGCAAGACGCGCGCACGCGCACCAACCACCGCGTTCTGGTGGAACTCCAAGCAGCGCGCGCCGACGCGGAGGCTCGAGCCGACAATCTGGCGCTTGAGCTCGAGGTCACGCAACGGGCGCTGCACACCGCCCTTTGCCGCGCCAACGACGCCGAGCGCAGGGACTTAGCCGCGAGTGTCGACAAATTGCAGGCCGAGCTTGCCGAACGCGACGCGGCCTTCGTGCACCTCAAGGCAGAGCACACGGCTCAGTCCGCCGCGTTCGAGGAACTCGCTGCGAGCCGCTCGCGCGATCAGCAAAGCTCCGCAGCCAGGCAGGAGGAGGTACGCGCTGCCGCAGAGACGCTGGCCACCGAGATCCAGGCGCTGGAGGAGCGCTACCGGCGCAGCACCGAATCCGTCGCCGCCCACGAAGCGGAACTTGCCGAGTCGCGTGCCGCACGCACCGCTCTGGAGGAGACACTGCGTACGGTGCACACCAGTAATTCGGCCCATGCGGCGCGTGTGGCGGAACTTGAGGCGCTCGCGACTGACTTGGGCCAGGCGCTGCAAGCACAGACTGAGGCCGTCAAACGCGCGAACACGTCGATGGAAACTCGCGAACGCGAGCTGGCGGACGAACACAACCGCGCCAGTGGTCTGGAAGCACAGCTGCAGGCGGCGATGCGCCATGCGACCGACCTATCAGCGGCGGCCCGCTCCTCCGAGACCGAGCTCAAGGTGCATCTCGAGCAGCTCGCGGCAAGTCGGGACCGGCTGGCAAATTTTGAGCGCGAAGCGACATACCAGACCGAGTGGCTTGCGAACCTGCAGGTGGAGCTCGCCCATGCCGAAGTGCTGGCAGAACAGGCCGAGGCGTCGCGGCGCCCGGTCGAGAACGAACTCGGGCGCGTCCGCACGGCACTGCAGCGCGAGACCGAGCGAGCGAAAGCCCTGGAAGCCACGCAACAGGAACTCGCGCTGGAACTCGGGGGCGTCCGCACTGAACTGCAGCGCGAGACCGAGCGAGCCCATACCCTGGAAGCCACGCAGCGGCAACTCGTGCTGGAACTCGGACGCGTCCGCACTGATCTGCAGCGCGAGACCGAGCGAGCGCATGCCCTGGAAGCCACGCAGCGGCAACTCGCGCTGGAACTCGAGGGGACGCGCGGCATTCTGGACGAACGGGAATTCCAGCTGCGACGTCTCGAGCGCGATGCAAACACCAGCGCCCAGGAGTTGAGTCGGATCAAGGTCGGTATTGAACGCGGAATCAGTAACCCGCTCCCTGAGACGCTCGAGTTTCCGGACGATGGCGCGACGCTGGTGCCGCTCGACGGCGACGCGCCGGCGGTGCCGCTAGGCCGGCATACAACGATTGGCCGGGCGCGGGAGAATGATTTATGCCTCAAGGACTCCTCTGTGAGTAGGCGCCACGCCGTTCTGACGATCGAGCCAAACGGGGCATTTATTGAGGACCTCCGTAGCGTAAACGGTGTGACCGTGAACGGTGAGCGCATTCGGCACACGCGCGTTACTGACGGCGACGTGATCGAACTGGGAGTGAAGCGATTCCGATTCGCTTCGTCGGCGGCTGGGCGGAATCCCGCCGACTCCTGCGGGACCGATGGTCAGGCGTATGCGACCGTAAAGAAGGGCCGGTAGTCTCCCGGGCGTCGGCCGTAGGAACAGATACTCACCCCCCGGTTCCTGGAATTCGCATCGCGAGCTGCGCGTACGTGAGCGCGCCGCAAAGCCTGAGAATCCCGCCCGCAAGCCAGGCGATGCCGACGACGCGACTCTCGTACAATGCGACCGAGTGTTCATGAATTTGGCCGAAATCCGGCCCGTATCCGTAATGGACTTCTGAGCGACTCTACATCCTCAGAAAAAATGCAGGGGAGAGACTCATGAGCGAGAGCGTTCGAAGCATTCTAAAGCGTTCGGAGACGGTGGTTGGTGCAGTGCGAGACTGTCAGAGAATTCTCGCCGCCTCGGTGCGAGCGGCCGAACGATGGGGACCAGGTAGCGTTTCTAAGCGCTATTTGGCAGACGTTCAGATTAAGAAACTCCAAATCGGTGCGGGACCTTATGCGCTGAAGGGATGGCTGAGTACAGACATCTCTCCAGTGTCGAAAGACACTATGTACCTAGATGCGACTAAGCGCTTTCCGTTCGCGAGTGAAACGTTCGACTACGTCTTCAGCGAACACATGATTGAGCACATACCGTGGCGACATGGCTTAGGCATGCTGCAAGAGTGTCATCGCGTCCTAAAACCCGGGGGAACCCTGCGAATTGCGACTCCGGATCTTGCAGTAATGCTGCGCCTGTATTCGCAGCCGGATGATATGGCGAAGAGATACATTGCATGGATCACGGACAATTTCTTGAAGGGTGTGCCTGTTTATCGTCCCGTGTTCGCCATCAATTGTGTTTTCTATGGCTGGGGTCACCGATTCCTCTACGACGCTGAGACCCTGGAATTGGCAATGCGCCTGGCAGGATTTGCGTCAGTTGAGCGCCGCACTCCTGGCCAGTCTGACGACCCTCATCTAGTCGGAATTGAGTCTCACGGCACAGAGCTCGACGCGCGTGAGATGGCACAATTCGAAACGATGGTACTGGAAGCTAGACGCGAACCCACCCCACAGTTGGAAACGTTCACGGCACCTGCGACTTAACTCCCGCTTCAACGATCGTGGAGTCCACGTGAGTGTGGCGGTGCCGCCGCAAGGCGCATCGGGCTTGGCTTCCCGCAGGCAGTAACACTCAGAGCGATAGCCAGGCTTTGTGCCGGCGCCGACCGTTGCGCTGCAATCGCTACGTTTGCAGTGTCGGTTCCAGATGGTGCTACCCGTAGTCTTCGAGTCCCTCCCTGTCCGCCAGACAATTTCAGGCATTTAGCCAACGAATTGCCGCGTTCCGGTCGGCAAGTACAAAGCCAAAGGGTGCTGGGCAGATCCAGCCGTTGATCGCCTCGACGGCAACGCCGCGCGCACTTCGATTGGCAGTGCCCTGCTCGCCTCGTCTGAATTCCTCGCCGCCATCGAGTGCGGTGAGCTGTCATTCGATACGTAAACGAGGGCCGCCGGCGTAAAAGACTGCGCCAGCGGGCCCTGCTGAATCCTGAACCGTCGCCCGGGGAGGCGAGCGACGAGGGGGAGTCTGGATTCAGAACCGCGAACCCTACTCGGCCACCGTGAGCCAGTCTGTACGGTAGCGCACAATGCTCAGGATCCCCGAATTGACCCTGCTGGGAGACGCCCAATGGCCGCCTAATGGCGAGGCTGCAGGAAATGGCCATTACACTTCGAGTCGGTCTCCGGAGCGCGCCACAAGGGAATAGAGCACCGGCATTAAGAAAACACTGATCAACAGCCGCGTAAACAGACCACTGACAATGACCAACGCGAACGGCCGCTGGGAGTCCGTGCCAACGCCGGTCGCTAACGCCGCCGGCAACAAGCCCAACGCTGCCACCAATGCAGTCATCATGATCGGACGCAGACGCAGGATGGCGCCGTGTCGAATCGCCTCGGGCAGCTCGGTGCCGTCGCGGCGAAGCTCGTTTACATAGGAGATATACACAACCGCGGTCTGCACGGAGACGCCGAATAAGGCCAGAAAGCCGATGCCTGAAGATACCGAAAACGGGGTGCCGGTGATCCAGAGCGCCACGATCCCGCCCACGGGCGCCGACAGCAATACACCGAGCACCGTGATGAAGGGGAATTTGAAGTTGCTGTAGAGGGCGAAAAGCAGGAGGAAGATCAGGAACAAGGTCAGCGGCAGGATGACATTCAGCTGCACGCGGGAAGCGAGGTATTCGGTATATTCCCCGCCCCAATCCAACCGGTAGCCTTGCGCTAGGGCAACCTTACTGTTGACCTGACGTATGGCGTCCTCCACGGCTCCGGCGAGGTCGCGTCCCTCCACTGAGAACTGCACGCCGATGTAGCGCGAATTGTTCTGGCGATAGATAAACGCCGCGCCGTCGGTTACCTGGATGCTAGCGAATTCCTTGAGCGGAATCTGCTGTCCGCCGGGGGTCGCGACCAGGATATTTTCTATCTCTTCTGGTGTGTCTCGGTATTGGTGCTCCAGGCGCACGACGAGATCAAACTGCTTCTCCTGCTGCACGACCTGGGTGGCCACGTCCCCGCCGATGGCCGTTTGAATCAGGGCATTGATATCGGCGACGTTCAAACCGTAGCGGGCGATCTTGGCGCGGTCGATTTTGATGGTGAGACTCGGTTGACCGAGTTCCTGCACCAGAGTCACATCCGTGATCCCACGCACCCGCTCCAGAACCTGCTTGATCGCCTTACCTTTTTGCTGGAGTGTGACTAGGCTGGAGCCAAAAACCTTCACCGCGAGGGCACTCTTCAGGCCGGTTTCCGCCTCATCCACCGCATCTTCCGCAGGCTGCGTATAGTTGAAAACGATGCCCGGGAATCCCTCGAGCTTGCGGTTGACCGCCTCGATAATGCCGGCCTTGTTGTGATAGCTGCCGCCGTTCCATTGCGCATAGGGCTTGAGGCCTACGTAAAACTCAACATTGAAGAAGCCGGTGGGATCAGTGCCGTCGTCCGGCCGCCCCAATTCGGAGGCGACCGTCGTGACTTCGGGAAAGGAGTGCAGTATGTCCCGTACCTTGGGCGCAATCTTCGACGCTTCATCGAATGAAATGGTGTAGGGCATCGTTGCGCGCACCCATAGTGCGCCTTCATCTAGGTGCGGCATGAACTCGGCGCCGATGCTGGGAATGAGCAACAGCGAACCTGCCAGCAGCAGCATCGAGGCGAACGTCGTCCCCCATCGATGCTCGAGACAGAAATCAAGTCCGCGCGTGTAGGCGGCTTTAATGTATTCGAAAGCGGCGCTGCGTCGCTCCTGGACGCCGTGGCGCATGAACCATGCGCACAGTACCGGCAGCAGCGTTAGGGTGACGATCAGGGAACCGACCAAGGCGAAGATCATCGTGTCTGCCATCGGCTTAAACAGCGTTCCCGAGGGTCCCGCGAGGACGTAGATTGGCAGGAAGCTCGCCACGATTACGGCGACCGCATAGAACAGCGGGCGGTCCACTTCCGCTGCTGCACTCTTGATGATTTCTACGACGTTCAGAGGCGTGCCGCGACGTATCGCGATCTGGCGGAAAATGTTCTCCACCATGACTACGGCGCCATCCACCAGGATTCCAAAGTCCACCGCGCCGATCGAGAGCAGGTTGGCTGAGGCGTTCTGCAGATCGAGGCAGACAAATGCGAACAACAATGCCAATGGGATGGTTGTGGCGACAATCAATCCAGCACGAAGGTCGTAGAGGAAAAATATAAGCACCACGACGACCAGCAACATGCCCCGCAGCAGGTTGCGTTCTACCACCTGGGTGGTCAGCTCAACGAGGTCACTGCGATCGTAAAAGGGAACAACCTTGACGTCCTTGGGCAGAATGACTTCGTTGAGTTCCTTGGTCCTGGCCTCCACTCTCTGCAATACGTCTTGCGTCTTCTCACCGGTCCGCAGCAGGATGACGCCTTCCACCGCGTCGTCTTGCTTTTCATAGCCGAATTCCCCGAGCCGCGGGGCGATGCCGATTACGACCCGGCCTACGTCCTTAACCAGCACCGGCGTGCCGTTGTTAACCGCCAGCACGACGTTGCCGATGTCCTCGGTCGTGGTCACGCGTCCGATGCCGCGTACGTAATAGAACTGACCACCTTGCGAGTAGAACCCTCCACCGGCATTGCCGTTGTTAGCGGTCAGGGCGCTTTCGACCTGTTGCGCTGACAGTCCAACCGAGGCCATTTTGGTTGGGTCGAGCAGTACCTGGTATTGCATCGTTCCGCCGCCGAAACCGGAATCATCCGCGACGCCGGGAACGGCTCTGTATTGGGGTTCAACGACCCAGTCTTCGAACGTCTTGAGTTCCATCGGCGAGCGGTCGGGGCTTTGCAGCACGTACCGGTAGATGAGCCCTGAAGGCGCTGACAGGGGGGCCAGTGACGATGTCACCCCGGCCGGCAGGCTAACGTCGCCCAGCCGGTTTATGCCCTGCTGCCGCGCGAAGTAATGATCGGTCGTGGGTTCAAAGGTGAGAATGACATCGGACAGCCCGTAGAGCGAGATAGAGCGGCTCGTGGTCAGCCTCGGAATGCCGTTCATGCCGAGCTCGACGGGTATGGTGATCAGTCGCTCCACTTCCTCGGCTGCATGACCGGGCCACTGCGTGATGATCTCGACAATGGGAGGCGACAGGTCGGGATAGGCATCCACCGGCAGGCGTCGCAGCGAATGCGCCCCGACGCCGATAAGCACAAGCGTCATGAGCGCGACGAGCAATGGCTGGCGCAGCGAGGAGGCTACGATGCGGTCCATAATGGACGCGCTCCGCGGCGCAGATCCGTTTGCCGGCAGGGGCGAGCTCATTGGCTCTGCATGAACTGAACAAAGATGCCCCCGGCAACCACAATCTCGTCGCCGGCGCGCAGACCTGAAGCGATTTCGTACCGATCCCCATCGCGATAACCGACCGTGATGCGACGCCGCGCGAAGCTGCCGTCGGACTGCGCGACGTAGACGAACGGCAGGTTTTCATCGTCCCGCAAAAGCGCCGACACGGGGATCAGCAATCCGGTGCTTTCTTGGCGCGCCTGGATCAATACGCGCACATACATCTGTTTCTTCAGGAAGTTGCCGGGGTTCTCGACGACCACGCGCACCTGCACCGAACGCGTGTCGGGGTCGACCAGAGCGGAGATGTTGTCGACTTTCCCGGAAAAGTTGTTCGATCCGATTCCGGTCACCACCTGAGCGGTATCGCCGGTGCTGACCGCCGCGAGGTCCGAGCCGAAGAGCTGCGCCAATACCCAGACACGGGAAAGGTTGGCAACCGTAAAGCACGGCGTGGTGCCCGCCTCCAGAAGTTGTCCTGGAGTGATGAGTTTCTCGACCACGGTTCCTGAGATGGGCGAACGAATCATGGCCTCGGGGCGCGGGATGCTCCGCCCCTCCTGAATGGCCTTGATAGTCGGCGGAGCGACCTTGAGTGAGACCAGTTCCTGCAGCGCGGCGTCGCGATCTGCCTCCGCGCTGACGGCGTCTGTCTCCGCCTGCGCCGCTTCGCGTTGCGATACTCCATTGTGCTCGAGCAGGTCCTTGTCCAGGTCGGCAAGATGCCGGCTCGTCTGGGCCGTCGTGAGCGCCTTGCGATATGCGCCGATGGCTGTCGCAAAGTCCGGTGAGTCCACTACGGCGAGTGGGGTTCCCGCCTGAACTTGTGCCCCCAGCGAAACGAGCAACTGCGATACCGGGCCGGAGAATGGCGCGAGCACGCTCGTTGCTTGGTCGTTGTCGAAATCAACCAACCCCGTGGTCACAACCGTCTTGTGAAATCGGGAGGGCTGAACGGTATAGAGCTGCACGTGCTCGCGCTGAGCCGCCGTCAACCTGACGTTGCTCGCCGTCATAGAGGAGGCCTGATTCCCGCCAGTCTTGGATGTGCAGGCCGTGAACGCCATCAACGCCAGCACCAGGACAGCAACCTTCGGCAGGTGCGCGACCGCGGCTGGGTAGGCGACAGCATTACCCGCCGGTGCCCTATGGCCCATGTTGGTCCGCTTTCAGGTCCTCGCGGTTCCACCAGCCACCGCCCAGCGCCTGAAACAACGCCGCCGTGTCGGCATAGCGATTGGCCTGGGCCTGTATCAGGTTGATGAGCGCCTGCTGATAGGTTTGCTCAGCGCTTAAGAGCGCCAGGGAGCTGGCGTAGCCGCTCTGCTGTTGCCGTTGCGACAAATCCAGAGTTTCCTTCGCGGCCGCCTCGGCACTCGCCGCTGCCTTCAGGCCCTCGGCGTCCTGTTGCAGCGCCGTCAAGGTGTCGGCCACATTTTGAAAGGCGGTGAGGACCGTGCTGCGGTATTGCTCGGCTGCCTGGGTGTAAGCGGCCTTCGCGGCCCGTTCCTGATGCAGCAGCGTCCCGCCCTCGAAGATCGGTACAGTTGCAGCTGCCCCTAAACTCCAAAACCCGGTCCCCGAGGTGAACAGCTCACTCATGGCCAGCGCCGTGCTACCGGCATCTGCGCTGAGTTGGATGTTGGGCAGCCGGTTAGCGATCGCGATGCCGATCTTCGCGCTGGCATCGTGGAGATTTGCCTCGGCCTGCAGCACGTCAGGGCGTTGCGCCACGAGGGCCGATGGCAGGCTTACGGGCACTTCCTCGGGCAATTGCAGACTCGAGAGCTCGAATCTCTCACTTGTTGCCTTGTTCGGAAACTGCCCCGCTAGCACCGCCAGCAGGTCGCGCAGCTGGGCTGCCTGCTTAATAAGCGGCGGCAGCGTCGCGGCTACCTGCGCAAGCTGTGAATCCTGCGCGGCCACATCGAGCCGACTGACATAACCTTTGGCAAATTGATAGTGCAGGATTTGCGCCATACTGGAGTTGATATCGATGAGCTGGCGCGTCACATCAATCTGCGTCTGCACTGATCCCAGTTGAATCGCGGTGACGACCACGTTGGAGGTCAACGTGGTGTAAGTCGCGATCATCTGGAAGCGGACTTCCTGTTCTTGCGCCTGCAGGGACTCCACCGTTCGTCGGTTCAGGCCGAACACATCCGGGGTGTATGCAACGGTGACCTGCGGCGTGTAGAGGTTGTATAGAAAAGTGTTAGAGTTGGGCACGGGTGCCAGAGTTCCGGCTTGCCGTTGGCGGCTGGCCGAGAAGCTTCCCGAGAGACTCGGATAGTAGACTCCTCGTTGCGCAAGGACATTCTCCCTCGCAACCGACAAGGCCGCCTGTGCAGCCTTGAGGTCGGCATTGCTTATGAGCGATTGTTCGATCAGTTCGTTGAGCGGCCGGGAGTGGAACAAGGTCCACCAGTCCCCGCTCAAGTCGTTGCCTTTGGCAAAACGCTGCGCTTGGCCGCCGGCAACGTTGGTACTCACCGTGCTTGCGAGCTCGCCGGTCGTGTAGTCACTGACGTCCGGAGCAGCGGGTTTCTTGAAGTCGGGGCCCACTGCGCAGCCGGTAACGAGCGCCAAGGCGACTGCTGCAAGGAGGGGCGCGATGCGCAACTTACAAGCCATATGGGGGTATGAATCGCCGCGCGACGCTGAGTTCCGTTCGGGCATGCGCCGCCTGTTCGCTTGCATAAGTGAAGCACGGATTGTGTGCTAAAGGCTCCGCGACCGCCAGAGACTGGCAAACAGGCGCGTGAGGTGCGCGGGTTACTCTCTGGCGAGATTGGCGCTTGCGTCGGGTCCTCGCCACGAGCACCGGCCGAGTTCCCCTTATCTCGGGAACCCGCGCTGCGAACCACGACGGACCGTATTAGCGCCTCGTCTGCCCGCGTCGCCACAGCAAAATCAGCGCTAACGCGATCAAAGCGTGCAGCACGACTACCGGCCACAGGAGCAGTCCCGTCCACTGTGCGGACGCGCCGAGTACGCTGAGATAGAGCGCAATCAGGGCGTTGTAGCTCAGCAGCCCCCGAAATGCCGCTGGGCCGCCGCTGGGCTCGCGCCCTGGCCAGCACCCCAGAACCAGCGCGAGTATTACGATCCCGAAACATCGGCCGAGCGGCCACGATCCCTCGCCGACCTTGCCACCGATCAGTGACGACAAGACGAAGGCGGGAGCAGCAACCAGAGCAAGTCCGGTGCCTGCTTCAACGATCGCGGAAAACGCAAGAATCCGCCGCATTACCGGGGGCGATTGCAATCCGGGTGTTTCCAATTCTTTTCTCCCAATGTCGGTTCGTCTGCCCGCGCAAGCCGCAGTTTTAGTGATGAAGGCGTTAACTGCAACTTACGAAAAGTCACAATTTTGTGTATATGGTCGCTGTGTCGGGTTACACCGGTGGACCTTGTACCCGGTGCGGCGCACCACAGCGGACCATGAAGCCCCAATCGCAATGAAGCCTGTCTCTAATACCGCTTTCTACTGCTGCGGTATTCGCATGCGCGATGCGGAGAGTCCCCACCCGATATGCAACGATCGCTTCGCCAAGCTCTTTATGAACGCGCACGGCATGGAGATCTTCAACCGCTTTGGCGGCGAGCGGGGCCCGAACGTGAGCAACGTTGCGCGCGCTCGCTACATCGATGACCTGCTGCGCACGCGTCTTGCAGCGAATCCCAATCTTCAGGTCGTGCTAATCGGCTGCGGCTTTGACAGTCGTGCCTTTCGACTGGAGGGCGGTACGTGGTTCGAACTCGATGAACCCCAGCTCATTACCTATAAAGAAGAATGTCTCCCAGCCGCACAGGCGTCCAATCCGCTACGTCGGATCGCGATCGATTTCGCGCAGGAATCCCTGCAGGAGAAGCTCCAGCCGCTGGCACACGCAGCCCCGACCGTCGTCGTGATCGAGGGCGTTACGATGTATGTCACGGCGGACGCGCTGCGCTCGACTCTTGAGTTGTTACGGTCCTCATTCCAGGACCATGTCGTCATCGTCGACCTCATGACGCACACGTTCATCAATACGTACGGCGTCACGATAAAACGCATCATCGGGCAGTTAGGCGCTCACATGATCCCGGGGGATCAGCCGGCATTGCCGTTTGAGCAGGCCGGTTATCGCCAGGTCTCTTCGAGCGAGATCGCGGGCCTTGCATTCGGCTATCGCTCACTCGGCTGGCTCACACCGATCCTTCGCATGATCTTTCCCGGGCTCTTCAGCGGCTACACTGTGCGGGTGTTCGAGCCGCCCAGAAGCTGACCTTTGAGCCCGCGCATCAGAATCTTGCAACCAGCCCGACGCTCATCTCTCCCTGCGCTACGACGCTGCTGGTGAAGGCGACGTTGCAGCCCCCGTTGCAGAGGGCGGTGGTGCTGCTGTTGCCGCTGAATGTGATCAGGGCGCGAATGTCACCGCGTATGCCGATGTGCTTGCTCGCCATCCACAGCACCCCACCGCCGAGTCCGATACTCGGCTTGGTTTCGGTTTCGCCCCCAGCCGAAAGTTGGGTGCCGCCGAACGTGCCGAACAGCAGCCATGAGAGCCGCGGGTCGTCATCACTTGGGACCGCATCCACAAGGCCCACGTGCAACACGGTCACCGTCACGTCGCGATTGCCCGTCAGGTTAGTTGCGCTTGGGGAAATCGTGGTGGGCTGGCGGCTGTAATAGATCTCGAGGCTGCGTTGGTCGTAGAGCGGAATGTCAACGACGGCCCCATAACTCAATGCCGCGTTCAGCGAGAGCGAATTCGATTCCGTGGAGGTTTGCAGGGGTTGCGTGGTGACGTCGCCACCGAAGCGGAAGCCGGCGAACGGCACGACGTCCACGGCTTGCGCCGGCAATGCCGAGCCCGCCAGCCAGATGCCGAGCAATAGTGAGACGCGCCGAAGGCGACGTTGCACGCGGACCTCGTCCATTGAATCTTCGCGGGCAATGTAACTGATCCGACCGGTGATTGCTTCCTAAGCCAGGCATTGATTGATTGACTAGAATTTCACCAGGACTCCGGCGCCCCAAATCACCTCGCGGGTACGCAGATCCGGATACCAGACTCCGCCGCCAGCGCCGGTACATCCATCTGAACCAATCGTCGAGCCGTTGTTGCAGACAAAGCTGGCCGGCGCCCCCGTGTTACCCAGCGGCGGCGTAACCCCGCCCGGTCCGCTCCAGTAAGGAACGTCGGAGTGCCGGAAAGTCGCTTCCGTCCACCAGGTGATCCAGTCCTTGGGCATGTACTGGAAATTCAGCTGCATATCCCACTGATAGAGCTTCTGGCCGGGATTCTCGGTGAAGTACGGCGTTCCGGTTGCGGCGGTTGCGCCATTGATAGGCGGAACCAGCGCCAGGTAGCGACCGGGATTGTTCATGAAGCCACCCCCGAAGGTCACTGCGTACACATTGTGCGCGAACCAGGTGCGGTCATAGGCCATGACGCCAAAGAAATTCGCCTTGTTGGGTCCGTGCGAGCAGTGGACGCCGCCACCATACTCACAGCCGATATCCCATGTCAGAGAGAACGCCATGCGCGAGATGTTGAGAGCGTTGTCGCCCGGCCCGTCGTAGTACTTCACCAGGATGCTGTCGTCCTCGTGAACGCGCGTGACGTTCGCGTAGTTGATATACGTGCCATTTGGGTTCGGCAAGCCGATGGACGCGTTGGGGTTTCCGCCATTGCTGGGATAGCCGCTGCCGGTCGCCAGATTGTCCTGGCCAATGGTGTAGGTGTTGAGAACCAGCTTGAACGCATCATTGGGAATCCAGAGGATCTGGCCACCGAATCCCGGATGACTGTTGAACTTCGCATACGACTGCCAGCCATTGATGAGCCACGGCTCGATCTTCAGCGTCTGAGTTGGGAACCACTGCACGCGCATACCGTTGAAGAACCACGGTGTGTTGGAAGATACAAACGAGGGCTGATACGTCCAGTTGTCATAGTTGTAATAACTGAAGAGTCCAATGTAGGACACGAACACCCCGAGGTCGACGTTAAGACCATGGTTTACGTCCCAGTGATAACCGGCGTTGGCCTCAGAGAAGTATTTGTACGCCCCTTGCAGGTCCCACTGGCCCACGGCGCTGCTCGCATCGTTGCGTGGCGTGGTCACGGCAAAGAGTCCATACATTGTCAGAAAACGGGCGCGCACGTTGTCCCAGTGAAAATCGCCACCGAAGCTGACCTGCTCGATCTGAAATTCGCCCGAGCGAAACTCTTCGGTCGAGCCGACGATGGTGTGGTCGACGGGGTGGTTGAAGTCCTGCAGGTAGTTGGCGTCGAAGCGGATTTCCGGAGTGAAGAACTTGGTGTCGAATATGGGTGATTGCTCACGACTCGTGCCGTTCATCCACCCCAGGTAGCCCACGGCAAACGGCGTCTGCGTGTCCGGTACGGGCGGCGGTTCTGGCGCCTGCAGGGCCTCGGGCAAAACCTTGGCAACTTCTTCGGCAAGCGTTGGCGACGGCTTCGAAGGTGTTGCCGCCGCGAGCGCCGCCGGGGCTGCGGCAGCTGGAGCACCGGGCAGTCGATTCATGACTACGTCACGTCGGGTAGCCTTGCTAGCCCTCACCTCGACCGCAGCCAGAGTCGTTTCCTGGTAGGCCTCGGCTTCCCAGCTGAGCGACCAATTGCCGGGCGGCAGGTCGGCAAACGAATAGACGCCGTCCGCTCCGGATATCGTGGCCCGTATGGCGTGGTCGTCTGCCTTGACCGCGGTCACGGTGGCATGCGCCACCGGGTGACCGGCGGCATCTGTGATGACGCCGACGATGGTACCCGGGTCGGCAGCGTAGGCAGCGGGCAGCATGAGCAGCAGCACGACAGCTGCCGCTAGGGGCGCGCGCGACGCCGCCGCCGAGCTTGTGTAACGCCGAGCAGGATTACTGAGGCCCATTTCGTCACCCTCATTCAAAGTCACGCGACCTTGTAACGAATGATAGGTATGGCCGATGCGCGTTCCAGACAGGAATGCGTTAAGAAATCGGCGCCGACTCAGGGCAGGCCTGAAGATCCTGTGTTATTCGCCGGTATCGTCCGCATCGCCTGACAACCGCAAGCGATAGCCGACGCCCGATTCAGTGATTAGATATCTTGGTCGCGGCGGATCGGGCTCGAGCTTTTGCCGCAGGCTGCGAATGATCACGCGCAGATTACGCGTGTCGTGCTCGCGTCCGGGTCCCCAGACTTCGCGGATGATCTGCTGCTGCGTGACGATAAGTCCGCCTCCGCGGGTCAGGGCTTCCAGTACCCGAAACTCAAGCGGCGTTAGGTGTATGGCCCCGGCGGGAGCCTTGGCTACCCGGCGCTTCAGATCAAGCTCGCATTCCCCAATGTGCACCACGGCGGTCCGCGCCGCGGCCTGGGCATTGCGGCGCAACGCAGCTCGGACGCGTGCCAGCAATTCAGGGGCGCTGAACGGTTTGGTAACGTAGTCATCGGCCCCGGCATCGAGCGCTACGATCTTTTGCTCTTCCATCGTGCGGGCTGACAGGACTACCAGCGGCACGGGTGACCAGGCGCGAATGCTGCGCAGCACTGCCAGGCCGTCACCGTCGGGCAATCCCAGATCAAGGAGTACCAAGTCGGGTTTTTCCGTGCGCGCAGCGACCTCTGCTCGCCATGCCGTTGCCGCTTCCGCAATGCGGTAGCCCTCGGCTTCCAGCAACACCCGGATGATGTTCCGGATTTCCGGTTCATCATCGACCACCAGCACGCGATACATCGCGCGTGTCATGTGTTCACCGGCGTACGCGGGCTGGTCGGCAGAGTGAATTCAAAACGAGCCCCGGCGCCTTTGCGTGCGATCGCCTCGATTTCCCCGCCATGGGCGCGCACTACGGCACGACAGATTGCGAGCCCGAGCCCGACCCCGACAATCGTGCCCTCGTCGTTGCCGCGCTGGAACTTCTCGAACAGTCGCGCTGGATTTCCTTGCGGCAGGCCGGGCCCTTCGTCCTCTACCGAGATGCGTACGAAGTCGCCGTCAGGTACTGCGGAGATGCGAATTCGTGTGCCCGCGGCGGTGTACTTGAGAGCGTTATCCAACAGATTGACGAACACCTGGACGACGAGCGTCGCGTCGACATGTACCGCAGGCAGATCCGGGTTCAGGACCAGGTCCACCGGATGCTCCTTCAGGCGCTCACCCAAGGTTTCCAAAGCAGCGCCAATCAGATCGTCCAGCGTTTGCCAGTCGAGTCGTAGTTCGATCTTGCCGGCCTCAAAGCGCGTAAGGTCGAGAACATTGGAGACGAGCTCCGACATCTCACGTGCCTTGGTTTCGATCGAGCGCGCGAGACGCGCACGCGTGGATTCATCGAGCGAACCGCCACGCTCCGCCAGTGTGCTGCTGGCGCCGGCGATGACCGCCAGTGGAGTGCGCAGATCATGGGAGATTGAAGCGAGCAGGGTATTGCGTACGCTTTCGCCTTCAGCAGCCACGCGTGCCGCTTCGGCGCCCTCGGCCAGCCGGGCGCGCTCGAGCGCGAGCCCGGTCTGACCTGCGAACGTTTCGAGCAAGTGGCGTTGCTCGGGCAGAAGCACGCGGCGCGGATTGCTGACCAGCACCCCCAGTACTCCGAGCGCCCGACGCTCGTCGCCGAGTGGCAGATACAGTCCCGGGGCTGCCGGCAGGGTGTCCGAGCCCATGCCGGCGCGCTGACCGTGATCGGCTACCCACTGTGCGACCGCCAGATCCGCGCCGCGGAAGGACTGCTCAAGCGGTGGGTCGCGCGGTCGCTGCAGCTTCCCAGAGGCATCCGGCAGCAGGATGACCGCGCGGCACTGGAATACCTCGGCGACGTGACGCACGGCGACCTGCGCCATGCTCGAGATACCACGCGTGGCGGCAAGTTCGCGGCTCATGGCATAAAGCAGCGCCGTGCGCCGTTCGCGGGCGCCGGCTACCCGTGTCTGCTGGCGCACGCTTGCCATCAGGTTCGCAATGACCAGAGCCACGGTCAGCATCACCCCGAAAGTAATCAGGTACTGGGCGTCCGAGACCGCCAGGCTGAAGCGCGGTGGCACAAAGCAGAAATCGAACACGATGACGTTGGCCACCGAGGTCAGCACCGAGGGTCCGCGACCGAATCGCAGCCCGGCGATGACCACACCGAGCAGATAGACCATCGCCATGTTGACCAGCTCGAAGTGCCCATACATGGCAAAGGAGATCGCCGTGCAGGCGGCGGTCGTCGCAACCGCCCAACCATAGCGGTCCCAGCGTGTGCGGGCCGGCGGGTCAACGCTGCTGTCCGGCCGGCGCAGTGTTGTCGCCAATGGGGTGGCAGTGGGGGCCACGACGGTAACGTCGATGCCGGGGTTTTGCCGGATGAGTGTCAGCGCGGTCGACGGTCGTAGCAGCGCACGCCAGCCGCGTCGCTTGGGCGCTCCCACCACGAGCCGCGTGGCGTGCCGCGTGCGGGCGTATTCCTTGAGCACGGCCGCCGCCGAGGGTCCGTCAAGAGTCACCGTCTCCGCCCCCAGGGACTCCGCCAGCCGCAACAGATCAACGCGTCGGTTGCGCTCGCGACCCGACAGCCGCAGCAGCGCCGGGGTTTCCACGTATATGACAGTCCATTCGGCATCCAAGGCATCCGCCATGCGCTTGCCCGTTCGTACCAATTGCTCGGCCTGCTCATCCGGGCCTATTGCGACCAGTACTCGATCACTCGCCAGGCGACCGCGGGCGCGGTCGACCGTTGTTTGCGCGGCGCGCGCTGCCGCTTCCACGCGATCTGCCACACGGCGCAACGCGAGCTCGCGCAACGCAAGCAGGTTAGCCGGACGGAAAAAGCGCTCGACGGCCGTCGTCGCAGTATCAGCCAGATAGATCTTGCCGGCCTTAAGGCGCGCCATGAGGTCTTCCGGCGGCAGGTCGATGAGTTCTACTTCATCGGCTTCATCGAACACCCGATCAGGAATCGTTTCACGCTGACGGACGCCTGAAGTCTGCGCCACTAGATCGTTGAGACTCTCCAGGTGTTGCACATTGACGGTGGTCCACACGCTGATGCCGGCCCGCAATAATTCCTCGACGTCCTGCCAGCGTTTCGGGTGACGCGGCGCGGGCTCGCCTCCCACGAGGTTCGAGTGTGCGAGTTCGTCGACGAGCAGGATCGCCGGCCGTCGCCCCAGGGCACTGTCCAGGTCGAATTCCTGCCGGACGATGTCGCGATAGTGAACCGCAAGTGGGCCCAACCGTTTGAGACCCTCCAACAGGCGCTCGGTTTCGATGCGGCCGTGCGGCTCGACGTAGCCCACAACGACGTCGTGCCCCGCAGCCTGGATGTTGCGGGCCGCTTCGAGCATCGCGTACGTCTTGCCGACGCCGGCGGAGGCACCAAAAAATATGCGCAGCCGCCCGCGCTGTGCGCGCGCTTCCTCGGCGTTGAGGCGCGCGAGCAGTTGATCAGGGTCCGGCCGTTCCACGGTGTTCACTTAGGGACTTCCAGCGCTCGCGTGCCAATCTTGTGGCGGACGTCAGCCGGTCGCAGGGCGCAAATTCACCCGGGCCCTCAGGGGGTGGTCCCCTGCAGCTCATCGAGTGCGAGGTTGACCTCGACGACATTTACCCGCGGCTCGCCGAGAAATCCGGCGAGCCGGTTCTTGCTGTAGCGCGCTACCAGACTTTGCAGCTTCTCTACATCCATCTTACGCGCTCGCGCGACGCGTGGGAGCTGGTACTGAAGGGCCGCGAGGCTGACATCCGGGTCAAGCCCGCTGCCAGAGGCCGTCACGAGGTCCACGGGCACGGGAGCCTCATTGCCGGGATCAAGCGCGCGCAGCGCCGCCACCCGCTGTTTTACCGCGTCCACCAGAGCGGGGTTGAGCGGTCCGAGATTGCTGCCCCCTGAAGCGGTGGCGTTGTAGGGATAGAGGGCAGTCGCCGAAGGTCGGCCCCAGAAGTACTGCACGCCCGTGAAGTTCTGGCCGATGAGCCTGGAGGCCACCGGCTTGCCGTTGCGAACGATCAGGCTGCCGCTGGCTGCCTGGGGAAGTGCGACGCGTGCTAAGCCGGTGACCAGCAGCGGATAGAGCACGCCGGTGAGAGCGGTGAGCATCGCAAGAAGGACGAGCGCGGGGCGTATGACAGCGGCAGGCACGTACTTTTTCCTGTCAGGTGAGTCGCATGATCTCGAGAGTGAGGTCAATCGCTTTGATGCCGATAAACGGCAACAAAATGCCGCCGACTCCATAGACCAGCAGATTCCGGCGCAGCAGAGTTGCCGCGCCCGAGGGCCGGTATTTGACCCCTTTCAGCGCGAGCGGAATCAGGGCCACTATGATCAGCGCATTGAAGATGACCGCCGCGAGGATGGCCGAGAATGGCGTCGCCAGGCGCATGACATTGAGCGCGCCAAGCTGCGGATAGGTGGAGGCAAACGCGGCGGGAATGATGGCGAAGTACTTCGCGACGTCGTTGGCGATGCTGAAGGTAGTGAGTGAGCCGCGGGTCATTAGCATCTGCTTACCCGTCTCCACCACCTCGATCAGTTTCGTCGGGTTGGAGTCCAGGTCCACCATGTTGCCGGCCTCCTTGGCCGCCTGTGTGCCGGTGTTCATCGCCACTGCCACGTCGGCCTGCGCCAGCGCAGGAGCGTCATTGGTCCCATCCCCGGTCATGGCGACCAGCTGGCCCTGCGACTGGTGCTCGCGGATGAGGCGTAGTTTTGCTTCCGGTGTGGCTTCGGCGAGAAAATCATCGACCCCCGCTTCGGCGGCGATTGCGGCCGCCGTCAGCGGATTGTCACCGGTGATCATCACGGTCTTGATGCCCATGCGGCGCAGCTCCCCGAAGCGCTCCCGTATGCCTCCCTTAACGACGTCCTTGAGCTCGATAATGCCGAGCAGGCGTGCGCCGTCGCTCACCAAAAGCGGCGTGCTGCCGCGGCGCGCGACGTCCTGTGTAGCCCCCTGTAGCGCCTTTGGCAGAACTCCGCGCAGCCCTTCGACATGCTTCTCGATCGCCGAGGGCGCGCCCTTGCGAATCTGACGCTCGCCGATGTCCACACCACTCATGCGAGTGTGGGCGGAGAAGGGCACGAAGTTCGCCTGCAGTGCCCCGAGTTCGCGCTGCCGCATACTGAAACGCTGCTTCGCCAGCACCACGATGCTGCGTCCTTCAGGAGTCTCGTCCGCGAGCGAGGCCAGCTGCGCCGCATTCGCCAGCTCCTCTTCGGAAACTCCGGGCGCCGGCAGGAAGGCGGCTGCCTGTCGGTTGCCAAGCGTAATCGTGCCGGTCTTGTCCAGCAGCAGCACATCCACGTCACCGGCTGCCTCCACCGCGCGCCCCGAGGTGGCGATGACGTTGGCGCGCAGCATCCTGCTCATCCCGGCGACGCCGATCGCCGAGAGCAGGGCGCCTATGGTCGTCGGGATGAGGCAGACAAGGAGTGCAATCAGTGCCGTAATCGTGATCGGGGTACCCAAGTGCGTGACCGCAACGCTGTAGCTGGAGAAGGGCAGCAGGGTCACGGTCGCGAACAGAAATACGAGCGTTAGCGCGACCAGGAGGATCGTGAGGGCGATTTCATTCGGCGTCTTCTGACGTTTGGCATTTTCCACCATCGCGATCATGCGATCGATGAAGGTCTCCCCCGGATCCGCGGTCACCCGCATGATGATCCAGTCCGAGAGCAGCCGCGTGCCCCCGGTAACCGCGGAACGGTCGCCGCCGGATTCACGAATCACGGGCGCGGACTCGCCCGTTATCGCGCTCTCATCAACCGAGGCGGCGCCGCGCACTACCTCACCGTCGGCGGGAATGAGCTCGCCGGCGGCCACGTAGGCCAGATCTCCACGGCGCAACTCATCGGCCCGCACACGCGTATGGCGCTCAACGCTTTCGAGCGCGGCGAGCTTCTTCGCCCACACGGTCTGTTTGAGATCGCGCAGTGACGCGGCTTGCGCCTTACTGCGGCCTTCCGCCAACGCCTCGGCGAAATTGGCGAATAGTACGGTGAACCAAAGCCAGATCGCGACGTTGCCGATGAACCAGCTGGGGGCTTCTCCAGAGCCCAACAGCGCCTGTAACCACAGCAGCGTCGTGAGCACACTGCCCACATAGACCACGAACATGACGGGATTGCGCCACTGGGTATGCGGGTCGAGCTTGCGCAGCGCGTCGAGCGCTGCGGGGAGCAGCAGCGCGCGGTCGAACATGGAACGAGTCGGTCGGCTCATGATGCACTCGCGCCCACGAAGTTACGGTCCCCACAACATTAGGTGCTCGGCCACCGGTCCCAGCGCCAGGGCTGGCACGAAGGTGAGAACACCCACCAAGAGCACTGTCCCGATCAGCAGCACGACGAAGGTCGGACCGTGGGTCGGCATGGTGCCGGCAGTCGGTGCGAGGCGCTTCTTCGCAGCGAGCGAGCCGGCGACCGCGAGCACCGCGACGATGGGCCAGAAGCGCCCGAGCCACATGACCAGGCCGAGCACACTGTCGTAGAACGGCGTGTCGGCGGACAGACCGCCAAAGGCACTGCCGTTGTTGTTCGCGGCGGAGGTAAATGCGTAGAGTATTTCTGTAAAGCCGTGGGTCGCTGGATTGCCAACTGCGCCTCTGCCCGCTTCGCACGAGAGGGCAATGGCGGTGCCGATCAGCACCAGAAAGGGCATGACGAGAATCGCGATCGAACTCATCTTCATCTCGAACGATTCGATCTTCTTACCCAGGTATTCGGGCGTGCGTCCGATCATGAGACCGGCGATAAAGACCCCCACGATGGCAAAAATCAACAGCGAATAAAGACCGGTTCCGACGCCGCCGGGAATGACTTCCCCAAGCTGCATGTCGAACAGGGTCACGAACCCGCCGAGCGGCGTCAGGGAATCGTGCGCCGCGTTCGTCGCCCCGGTCGAAGTGACCGTGGTTACCGTGGCGAACAGCGCGGACGCCGCGACGCCGAAGCGTGTCTCCTTGCCTTCCATGTTGCCGCCGGGCTGCGCTAGCGAGGCGCTCTGGTCGACGTGGAATTGCGCAAACTGCGGATTGCCGCGTTGCTCCTCGTACATATTTAAGGCGATTAACGGCAACAGCAGGAGTGCGATTGCGGCGAGCAGGGCCCATCCCTGGCGGGTATCGCCGACCATATGCCCGAAGGTATAGGTGAGCGCGAGCGGCAGAACGAGCAGGGCCAGCATTTCGAGCAGATTGCTGAACGCGGTGGGATTCTCGAACGGGTGCGCAGAGTTCGCGTTCAGGAAGCCCCCGCCGTTGGTGCCGAGCTCCTTGATGCTCTCCTGCGAAGCCATGGGGCCCATGGGCAGGAGCTGGGTCGCGACACGGGTCGCTCGGGTAACGGGGTTCCCGGCTGCGTCCTTGAGGGTATTGCCGCTGGCGTCGGTCTGGGGCTGCTCATAGGTCGTCGGCTCGAGCGTGCTGACCGCCTGATAGGGCCTGAAGTTCTGCACGACGCCCTGGGAGACCAGCGCGATGGCTAGCAGCAGCGCCAGCGGCAGGAGCACGTAGAGCGTGACACGCGTCAGATCGACCCAGAAATTGCCGATCGTCGCCGCGCCGCGCCGCGCAAACCCCCGAATGAGCGCAACTGCCACTGCGATCCCGGTCGCCGCTGAAAGAAAGTTCTGCACGGTGAGCGCGCTCATCTGCGTCAGATAGCTCATCGTGGCCTCGCCGGAGTAACCCTGCCAGTTGGTGTTGGTTACGAAGCTAACGGCGGTATTGAAGGAGGACTGGGCAGTTACTGCCCCGAGCCCCTGCGGGTTGAGCGGCAACCATTGCTGTAGTCGCTGCAGCGCGTAGACCAGGATCAGGCCGACGGTATTGAAGACAATGAGTGCGAGCGCGTAGGTTTTCCAGGACATCTCTTCTTGTGGGCGCACGCCGGCGAGTGCATACAGGCCTCGTTCCAACGGCCCGCCGAGGCGCGTAATCCACCCAGGACGTCCCTCGACGACGTTGGCAATGTAGAGTCCGAGCGGCTTCACGCAAGCCACGAGCAGCGCGAACAACACCAGGACCAGGTAAAGTGCAGCCGTCATCAGAAGCGCTCCGCCCGCAGCAACGCGTAGAGCAGGTAGACAAAGAGTCCTGCGGTTAACAGCGCGCCGAGCCCCTCGATCCAGCTCATTCCGGGCTCCCGAGGCGGCCTAGTGCCCAAATCAGCAAGTGCGTGCCGACGTAAAGCGCGATGATCAGCAATAGAAAGACGACGTCCACGTTTCCGCACCCAGAGCCAACGTTGAGGGGCCGCATTTTGCGTCCCGGCCGGCCCTGCTCGCGAGACAGGTTCCTGTGAAGATTTGAGCCCCTTTGGTACCTGCCCTGATACCCGACGGATCCGGGGGCTATTGCCGTGCTGCGCAGCGGATGCTAAATGGAGTCCTTGCCAGAGAACTGACCTCTGCGCGCCGGAGAGGGACTGGCGCGCCGGCAGTTGCCTACGCCCCGCCGCAACCGAAGGAGATGAATGCATGCGACGCCTGATGGGATTTTTGTTCGCCGCGGTTCTGACGCTCTCGGTGGCTCAGGCCGACACCGGTCCGGACGCCGACACGATTGCTTTATTCAAGAATGCCGGTGCCAGCGCCGGGTTTTTCGGTAACTGCTACGGTTACGCCATATTTCCCTCGGTCGGGCAGGGCGCGCTCGTGGTGGGCGGGGCGTACGGCACCGGACGCGTGTACGAGCACGACAACTACGTCGGGGATGTCTCGATGACGCAGATCAGCATCGGCTTTCAGGCCGGTGGCAAGGCCTACAGCATGATCGTTTTTCTCGAAGATAAACGCGCCTTCGATGAGTTCACAGGCGGCAATTATGAGTTCGGAGCCGACGCCACAGCGGTCGCCATCACCGCCGCCGCCTCTGCCCAGGCGGGCACCACGGGCGCAAATTCCGGCGCCAGCGGCGGTATGAAGGACGCCACGACCTCGGGCAGGTACTACAAGGGCTTCGCGGTGTTCACGATCGTGAAGGGCGGTGCCATGGTGCAAGCGGCGGTCGCCGGGCAGAAGTTCAAGTACACCCCCAGGAGCGGCAGCTAGGGCAGGTTTACGCCGTCGCCGCGCGGCACGCCCGGTCAGCAGATTTCGGCAGATCCATGAGCTCACGAGCAAGCCGGATGATCATGGCTGCGGTCGCCGCGTTCGGCGTCGCCTTTGCCCAGGGAGCGAGTACCGTGCAGAACGAGCAGCCGAGCGATGGCGTCCGCGCCGATCCGTATCTGTGGCTGGAGGGGGTCCATGACGCAAAGTCGCTCGCGTGGGTAGAAGAGCAGAACACACGTACGCGCGCCGTGCTGCAGGCGGACCCCCAATACCCTAAGGATTACGCAGCAATTCTGCGGGTTCTCGACGCGACGGACCGCATTCCTTACGGCACGCTCGAGCATGACTACGTCTTCAATTTCTGGCAGGACGCCGAGCATCCCAAGGGACTGTGGCGCCGCACAAGTGTGCTCGATTACGCCACAAGCGAACCTCATTGGGAACTCCTGCTTGATCTCGACAAACTTGCCGCCGCCGAGCACGAAAACTGGGTGTGGGAGGGCGCCGATTGCTCGCCCACGCTCAAGCGTTGCCTGCTCAGTCTGTCGCGCGGAGGCGGGGACGCCACGGTGGTGCGCGAGTTCGATCTCGCGAGTCGCAGCTTTGTGCAGGACGGCTTCGGGCTCGCGGAGGCCAAGTCCAACATCACCTATCTCGATGAGGACACCGTGCTGTTCGGCACGGACTTCGGCGCCGATTCAATGACGGAATCCGGCTATCCGCGTGTGGTGAAGCTCTGGAAGCGCGGGCAGCCGATGACCCAGGCACGCACGCTGTTTGAGGCGAAGATCGCGGACGTCGGGGCGCAGGCGGCGGTATTCCATGGTGCCCAGGGCAGCGTCGCGATCATCGAGCGCACGGTCACGTTCTTTACCACCGAGTACCAGCTGCTGCAGCCCGATGGTTCGCTGCGCGCGCTGCCGGTGCCCCTGGGAGCGGATCTCAAGGGGGTGCTGGACCGCCGTCTGCTGTTCACGTTGCGCGAGGACTGGTCGCCGGCTGGCGCACCCTCAATCGCCAAGGGATCACTCATCGCCTACCAGCTCGGGCCTGACGCTCTGCCGGCGCCGGGCAAGGGACTCAGCGTACTGTTCACGCCCGATGCCAAGAGCTCCATCGATGAAGTGGCGGTCGGGCGCGATGCGGTATTCGCCTCGATCTACCTCGATGTCACCGGCAGCGTACATGCGTTCCGACCCACCGCCGAGGGCCGCTGGAGCGACTCGGTGTTGCCCTTGCCCGCGGGCGGTTCGACGCATGTCGTCTCGGCCAACGCCTTTGGGCCGCAGGCACTGCTGCGCTTCGAGGGCTTCACGACCCCGACCACGCTCTACCAGTACGGCGGCGATGGCACGCCGGTGGCGATCAAGTCGCTGCCGCCGCGCTTTGACGCCTCCAATCTCGCCACGGAGCAGTTCTTCGCGACCTCCAAGGACGGCACCCGCGTGCCGTACTTCGTCACTCGCGTCAAGGGAGCGAGTCACCCGGCACCCACGGTGCTGTATGGGTACGGTGGCTTTGAGATCTCCATGACGCCGAGCTATTCGGCGAACTTCGGCATGCTGTGGCTCGCCAAGGGCTGGGTGTTCGTAGTCGCCAACATCCGTGGCGGCGGCGAATACGGGCCAGGGTGGCATCAGGCGGCGCTGCTGGAGAAGCGGCAAAAGGCCTACGACGACTTCCAGGCCGTCGCGCGCGATCTGGTGAAGCGCGGCGTCACCAGCGCCAAGCAGCTCGGCATCATGGGCGGCTCCAACGGCGGACTGCTCGTGAGTGCCAACATGGTTCAGGCACCCGAGCTGTTCGGCGCGGTGGTGTGCCAGGTGCCACTCATCGACATGATCCGCTACACCAAGATCGGTGCCGGCGCCTCGTGGGCCGCGGAATACGGCGACCCGGCGCGCGCGGCCGATCGCGCCTGGATCCTGCGCTACTCCCCGTACCAGAATGTCAGCGCACAGCGACGTTATCCGCCGGTGCTGTTCGTCACCGCGACGAGCGACGACCGCGTGACGCCGGTGCACGCGCGCAAGATGGCTGCGCTGATGGAGGCGCAGGGTCACGAGGTGTTGTTCTACGAGAATACCGACGGCGGCCACGCCGCGGCCGCCAATCACAAACAGGCGGCCGAGATGTGGGCGCTGAGCTTCGTGTACCTGAAGCAGAAGCTCGCCCCGGCAGGTTTCCATGACTGACACCGCCCCCGACAGCACCGGCGGATGCCTGTGTGGAGCGGTGCGCTATGCGGTACGCCACGGTGCGCTACGTGCGGTCGTGGCCTGTCACTGCACGCAGTGCCGGCGCATTACCGGGCATTATCTTGCGGCGACCGCCGCGCGCAGTCGCCACTTCAGGTTACTCGAGGACTCCGGCCTTAAGTGGTACGACTCCTCGAACGAAGCGCGCCGCGGCTTTTGCGGCCTCTGCGGCGCAACCCTGTTCTGGCAGCCTCACGGCCGTGACTACCTCAGCATCGCGGCCGGCAGTCTCGATGATTCCTCGGCACTCTCGACCGTGTGCCACATCTTTGTGGCCGATAAGGGCGGGTACTATCAGATCGAGCCTGGAGTGCCGCAGATCCAGGACGGCAAATTCTCCGTCCCCCTGCCGGACGCGTGACGCACGAGCGCGCGAGCGTCGAGTGGCTTCCGGCGGCACTGCGCCGGGGCGTGCCGTGGAAAAATGGCGGTGGGATCACGCGCGAGGTCGTGGCAAGCCCCGCGGGCACCGGTCTTGACCGCTTTGACTGGCGCATTAGCACTGCAGAGGTCCGCACCGCCGGCCCGTTTTCCGCCTTTTCCGGTGTCGAGCGCACGCTGTGCATCCTCGAAGGGACGTTGTCGCTGGCGATCGGAGGGCGCACCGCGATCATGCTGAGTGCCGACAGCGCGCCTTTTGAGTTCGCGGGGGATGATCCGGCGCACGGTGCGCCGGTGGACGGCCCGGTGGTGGACCTGAACGTGATGGCGCGGCGTGGGAGTTTCAATGCGCGCGTGCAGCGCGTGCAGGCGGGGGCAGCGGTGGAGATCTGCACCGACACTACGGTGCTCTTTGCACTCGGCGTGCTGACCGTCGCTGCCCGGGGGCGAGCGTGGGTGCTGACCCGGGGGGATGCGCTGCGTTTTTTTGGTCCCGGGGACTGCCGCCTCGAGTCCGCGGAAAACGCCGCCGCCTACCGTATCGAGATTACGCCCGCCACGGCGCTGCGGTAGCTCGGCTAGCTGTCCGCCACGCGCCTCAGACCCTCGAGGTCCTTCAGAACGATGCAGTTATAGTTCGCCTGCACCAGCCGATCGCGCTCGAATCCGGCCAGGTAGGCGTTGACGGTCTTGCGGGTGACCCCGATCATCTCACCGATGGCTTGCTGGGTCAGGCGCACGACCGGCTGGCCGTCGGCGGCTATGATCAGCAGCCGCGCGGCCAGGCGCTGTCGCGGTGGCAACGCGATCAGCTCGGCGAGCGCGCGCACCGTCCGGCGCGTATAGGTGTATGCGGAGGCGGCGAGTGCCCGCCACAGCGTCGGCCACTGCAGTGCCACCTCCTCGAGGCCCCGTTCTGAGATGGCCAGCAGCACACTCGGCTCCGCGCACACCGCCGTCACCAGGCGCGGGCCACCGCTGAAGCGCGTGGCATGTCCGAGAACCGCCCCGGCCTCGCAATGACCGATGAGCACATTGCGATTGCCCGCGGCCTGGCAAGACACGTGCACGACACCCTTAATGACCACGACCAGCCCGCGCTGTTCATCGCCCTCCGTCTGCGCCCACTCGCCCGCACTCAGATGCAGCAACCGCCCGTGCGACAGCAACGCATCGATCAGTGCGGGTGGCTCTCCGCGCAACCATTCGCAGTCACGCAGCACCTTGAATGCCGCCTCACGCATTGCCATCATTGGCAAGAAAGTAACCTTAGTGACAATTTGCTTCAAGACCCCGTACTAAAGTCGCTAAGAGGCAGCAAACGGAGGCCAAAGGGGTACAACCCATGAGCGGCGCCGGACAGCAGAAGGTCGTCAGGATAGGTGGCGCGTCGGCTTTTCTGGTCGACAGTGCGCTCGCGGTGCCCCAGCTGCTGCGCGCGCAGGGCCTGGACTACCTCATCTTCGACTACCTTGCCGAGGGCTCGATGGGGCTGCTCGGGCGCATGCAGGCCGCTGACCCCAAGGGCGGCTTCGGGACGGATTTCCTCACCGTGCATGTGGGCCCGCACCTCAAGGAAATTGCCCGCCAGGGAGTGAAAGTGATCGCGAACGCCGGCGGCCTGAACCCGCGCGGACTTGCGGCTGCCACCACGGCGATGATCAAGGCCGCCGGGCTGTCACTGCGCGTCGCCAGTATCGACGGCGATGATGTGCGTGGCGAGCTTGCCGGCGAGCGTGCGGCGGACGTGCGCGAGATGTTCACCGGCTCGAAGCTACCGCAGCAGCCGATCATCAGCGCCAACGCCTATCTTGGCGCCTTTCCTATCGCCGCCGCGCTGGCGGGCGGTGCCGACATCGTGATCACCGGACGCGTCGTGGACAGTGCGCTCGCCCTCGGACCGCTCATACATGAATTTGGCTGGAAACCGCAGGACTACGAGCGGCTCGCCGCCGGAACACTCGCCGGGCACCTTTTGGAGTGTGGTGCGCAGGTGAGCGGCGGCACGTTCACCGACTGGCGCAGTGTTCCGGGCTGGGAAAACATCGGCTTCCCGATCGGCGAATGCCACGCCGATGGGACGCTCGTGATCACCAAGCCTGCGGGTAGCGGCGGACTTGTGAGTATCGGAACGGTGGCCGAACAGCTGCTCTACGAGGTCAGTGACCCGGGCGATTACATCGTGACGGACGTGCGTTGCGACTTCACTCACGTGCAGCTCGCACAGGTGGGGCTGGACCGCGTACGCGTCTCGGGAGCGCGCGGCCGCCCGCCTACGGACACGTACAAGGTCTGTATCACCTATGATGCGGGGTGGCGCGCGATCGCCTACCAGCCGCTGATCGGGGAGGAGGCGGCCGCCAAGAGCGAGCGGCAGGCGGCCGCACTGTTTGCCCGCACGCGCGAGCTGCTGCGCGCACGTGAGCTGCCGGACTTCAGCGCCACCGCGTGCATCGTCATCGGTGCCGAGCACAGCTTTGGCGCGCATGCGCAGCCGGGTGGGGGGCGTGAGGTGATCTGCAAGCTGGTCGCCGATCACCCACAAAAACTCGGTGCGGAGCTCTTCGCCCGTGAGCAATGGACGGCGATCTCCGGAATGTCCGTGGGCACTTCGATCAATCTGGCGACGCAGGTCATGCCGGTGACGGGACTGTTTCTGTGCCTGATGCCCAAGAGCGCGGTCACCCCGCAGCTCACGTTCGACGGTGCGACACGGACGCTGCCCGACGCCCCCGGGGAGGCCGCCGGTGAGCGCCCCGCGGCAACGCCGCCGGCATCCCCCACGGTGCCCGCGGAGGCGATCAGCGTCGATCTGCTGCGCCTGGCGTACGTGCGCAGCGGTGACAAAGGCCACCTGTTCAATGTAGCGGTCATCGCGCGCCGCCCGGAGTATCTTCCCTGGCTGCGTGCCGCCCTGACGCCGGCCGCCGTGGGGCAATGGTACCGGCACCTGCGGCCCGCGGGGCCACCGCGTGTCGATCGCTACGAGGCGGGGGGCTTTCACGCGCTGAACCTGGTGGTGCAGGATGCCCTCGAGGGTGGCATCAACGCGAGCACGCAGCTGGATCCGGCCGCCAAGGGCATGGGCCAGATGCTGCTGCGCTTTCCGGTGCTCGTGCCCGCGGCGCTCGCGGCGCAGCTGACGGCACGCTGAAGATTCCTGCAACCGCCTGCGGAGACCGAAGGCCGTGAACGACTATTCCTATCTCATGAAGGGACTCACCCGGGTGCCCACCACGAGCAGCACGCTCGTCAGTTCCTCGAAGTATCTGAACGATCCGCGCATCCGCGACTGGGTGGCCACTCATCTGCTGCGCAAGAACGGCCCGGATGCGCCAACCCCATCGGACCCCATGCCGCTGGTGCTCGCACTGCGCGAAGTGCAGGACATCAATCACATCAACGAGCTGTTTGCTCTCGAGCGCAAGCAGAATGCCGCGCTCGACGCCTGGTTCCGCGCAGGCTACGTGTCGAGCTTTAAGCGGGAAGCCCTCAAGGACTATCCGCCGCACACCATGGCCGGCATCTTCTACAAGCAGCTGATGGACAATGATCTGCAGGTCGACATCGTGCCGCCGTATAAGCCGCAGAACGACTATCAGTACTTCTTCCTGCGCGCCGGACAGACACACGATCTGGAACATATTCTGGGTGGCGGTGGCTTCGATTTCATCGGCGAAGTCGTGCCGTACTACATGCGCCTCACAAATCTATTCGTGCACCTGAGCCCGGAACTCGCCGGCGAACTGTGCGTTTTTTATATGCTGTCCTCCACGCGCATCCTCACGCGCGCGGTGCTGCATTATCCACAGACGTGGCTGACGGTACTCGATGCGCTCGAACGTGGCGCGGAGGTAGGCCGCAAGTCCGCCCCGCTGTACCTGCTGCGCTGGGAGGACGTGTTCGAGCTCACGCCCGAGGAGGCGCGCGAGCGCTGCGGCATTCGCGGAGTGCGTCTCGCGGACACCTCGGTGGCTTCCGCCCAGTGGTGCTGATATGACACGCGCGATCATCGTCACGGGGGCTTTCGGGGTGCTGGGCGCCGCGGTGGCGCGCAAGTTCGCGGGCGGCGGGGCGCATGTGGGACTCATCGACAGGGTCGCCGCGCCCGAGTGGAGCCGTACATTCCCCACCCCGCACCGCCTGTACGCAGGCGTCGATCTCACCGATGCAGCCGCGGCGACGGCGGCGGTACGCGAGTTCAGCGAGGCCGCCGGCGGGCTCGAGGTGCTCATCAATGTCGCCGGCGGCTTTCAGTGGCGGCAGCTGTCAGGCGATGCCCTTGAGGTTTGGGAAACGATGTTCGCGATGAATCTCAAGACCGCCGTGATTGCCTGCAGCGCGGCGCTGCCGTATCTGGGAGTTCGCGCACCGGGGCGGATTATCAACATTGGCGCCGGCGCGGCCGCGCGCGCGGCCGCCGGCATGGGCGCCTATAGCGCCTCCAAGGCCGGTGTCGAGCGGCTGACGGAATCGCTGGCCGAAGAGCTCAAGGACCGACAGATCACCGTGAACTGCGTGCTGCCGGGCACGCTCGATACCCCGCGTAATCGCGCCGATATGCCGCAGGCCGACTTCAGCCGCTGGGTGGCGCCGGAAGCGGTGGCGGACGTCGTGGCGTTTCTCGCCTCGGATGCGGCGCGCGCGGTCACGGGCGCGGCGATCCGGGTATTCGGGCGCGGCTGAAGGCCAAAGAAAGTCGCGTCGTCGTGCCGATGACGCGTACAAGATCGCAGCGGTCCCATTTGGATTAGAGCGCTGCCACGCGCGCTGTCACGCTCCCCGGCCCTGGAACCTTTCACTCCGCAGGAGTCCGCGCGCGTGATCTTCGCCACTGATCATCCCTACGTGCTGACCGCCAGTTGCCCAAGCCGCATGGGCACGACCGCTGCGGTGACCGGCTTCCTGGCGTCGCGGCGCTTTTACCTCATCGAGATGCATCAGTTCGACGATACGCTCTCGCAGCGCTTCTTCGTGCGCATCACCTTTTGCGCCGTGCAGGGCGAGAAGGTGGATCTGCGCCTGCTGCGCGAGGAATTCGCACCCGTCGCGCAGCGCGAGGAGATGGAATGGCGCATCCATGACAGCCGCGAGCGCACGCGGGTGCTGATCATGGTGTCGAATTTCGATCACTGCCTCGAGGATCTGCTCTATCGGCATCGCATGGGCGAGCTAAAGATGGACGTGACGGCGATCGTCTCCAACCACGTGACGCTGCAGCCCACCGCCATGCGCCACAACTTGCCGTACTTCCATCTGCCGGTGACACCCGGTACCAAGGCCGAGCAGGAGCGGCGACTACTGGAGCTGATCGATTCAACGCGTACCGAGCTCGTGGTGCTGGCGCGCTATATGCAGATTCTCTCGGACGACCTGTGCACCCAGCTGCGCGGCCGCGCCATAAACATCCACCACTCCTTTCTGCCGGGGTTCAAGGGCGCCAAGCCCTATCACCAGGCGTACGACCGGGGCGTCAAGGTCATCGGTGCCACCGCGCACTATGTGACCCATGATCTGGATGAGGGACCGATCATCGAGCAGATCGTCGAGCGCGTGGATCACGGCTATACCCCCGACATGCTGGTTGCCGCTGGGCGCGATTCCGAGCGCCGCGCCCTGTCCGCCGCGGTGCGCTATGCCTGCGAACATCGGGTTTTCCTCAACGGCGGACGAACGGTCGTTTTCAAGTAACAGCCAGCTGTCAATCGCGGCACAAGTTGCCGTCGACATGGACCAACATCACGCCCCCGCGTTTCTGGGGTGCCGAGCTGGGAGTACACTTCTGGCGTCACAGGAGGCCCGGATGAGCGCGCAACCGCAGGAAGTCGACGCAGGCATGCAGGGCGTGCGTGCGGGGCTGCAGGCGGCGTACCAGGCACAGCGGCGCGCGTACGCCGCGGACCCGGTGCCCACGTACGCACAGCGCGTGGCCGACCTGCAGACGCTGCGCCGCTTTATCGTAGAGAACCGCGAAGCGCTGCTCGAGGCGGTCAACCGCGACTACGGCAACCGCTCGCGCCACGAGACGCTCTTTGGCGAACTCGTGCCGGTGCTCGATGGCATCAAGCACGCACTGCGGCACCTGCGCGCCTGGATGCGGCCGCAGCGCCGCGGGGTCGATCTGCTGCTGTTCCCCGGCGCGCGCAACCGCGTCGTGCCGCAGCCGCTCGGGATCGTCGGGGTCATCGTGCCGTGGAATTTCCCCATCAACCTGATGTTCTCCCCGCTCATCTCGATCTTCGCCGCCGGCAATCGGGCGCTCGTAAAGCTGTCGGAGAATTCGCGCCACCTCGCCGCGTTCCTGCTCGTGGCGCTGCCGAAATACTTCCCGGCGGAGAAGCTGGCGGTGTTCGATGAGAGTGGCGGCGTCGGCGTCGAGTTCTCGCGCCTGCCGGTGGATCATCTGCTTTTCACCGGCTCGTCGCAGACCGGGCGCGCCGTGATGGCGGCGGCCGCCGCGAACCTGTGCCCGGTGACGCTGGAGCTCGGCGGTAAATCTCCGGCGCTGATCGATCGTGATTTTCCGCTGCGCAAGGCGGCCGAACGCATCCTGTTCGTGAAGCTTCTGAACGCGGGGCAGATCTGCACCACGGTCGACTACCTGTTCATGCCGCGTGCCCGCATCGAGGAGTTCGTGAAGCTCGCCCAGCAGATCGCCGCGGCGCGCTATCCGGACATGGCGAGCGTCGACTACACCTCGATCATTGATGCGCGCGCTTTCGGGCGCATCAAGCAGGCTATCGAAGAGGCACGCGCGCGCGGGGCGCGGGTGGTGCAGCTGCTGCCCGGGGCAGCCTGGGATGACACGACGCGCAAGATCACTCCCCACCTCGTGATTGATCCGCCCGCGGATTCCGAGCTCATGCAACGGGAAATCTTTGGACCGGTGCTGCCGGTACTGGGCTACGATGAAATGGCCGAGGCGGTGGAGTTCATCAACGCCCGGCCGCGGCCGCTGGCCTTCTACCCCTTTAGTAACCGGCGCGCGACCATCCAGTACCTCCTGGATCACGTCATGTCCGGCGGCGTATCGGTGAACGATGCCCTCTGGCACGTAGGGCAGCACGATCTGCCCTTCGGTGGCGTGGGGGCCAGCGGCATGGGCCACTACCACGGCAAGGAGGGCTTTCTGACCTTCTCGAAACTGCGTCCGGTCTTCTACCAGGCGCCCATGAGTGGTATGCGTATGCTGTGGCCGCCCTTTGGCCGGCTCGCCGACTGGCTACTGAACTTTCTGACGAAGTAGGCGCGCTTTAGCGCTTCATTTGCGACTCGATCCGGCGATCGGGCACCAGCCACAGGAGCGCAACCGCTATGTATAGCGCGATTGATATCCACGGTGCGAAAAATGCGATCGGGACGGCCAAGACGTAAAGCGTAAGGGACGCCTGGCCCTTAAGTTCCGAGCCGACTGCTGCCGCCAGACGGGAGTTGGGTCCGTTCACGGCAATAATCGTGCGCTCCAGGATCAGGTAACCAATCGCGGCGCCTGCCAGCACGACGCCGTAGGCGGCCACCGGCGCCGTCGTGAGGCCGGCCTCGTCGATCCAGCGGATGACGAACGGGACCAGCGTCAGCGGGAACAGCAGTCCCAGGTTTGCCCACAACACCCGCCCGTCGATGCGCTCGGTGGCATGCAGCATGTGGTGATGGTTGTTCCAGAAGATGCCGACGTTGATGTACGAGAGCACGTAGGCCAGGAACAGCGGCACCTCTTCCCGCAGCGCTGCGAGATCCCGTCCCCGGGGCACGTGAATCTCGAGCACCATGATGGTGATGATGATGGCGATCACCCCGTCGGTGAAGGCCTCCAGCCTCGAGCTGTTCATCGGGCAGATCCTACGGGCATCTAGTTGCGTAAGCCATTCTTAACTGAGGAAATATTAGGGCGTCCGGGACTCGTCGCTGCCGCGCGGGGCTCCCCCAGTTTGAGGAGACTCGCCATACCGGAGCAGTGATACGCTCGGGGCTGCCTGGCACGTACTCCGGGGCCTGAGACGTTGAGCGACAGCGAAGTCGTACCGCGCGAGATTACCCAACAGCGCCTGAATCGCGGTTACGCCCGCATCATGGGGTATCGGCGCGATCAGCCCTATAGCGTGGCGGATCTGCTGGAGGAGCGCGCCGTCGATGCGGCCGAGCAGGCCTTCGTCGTCTTCGAGGGACGCAGGCTGAGCTTTGCTGAACTCAATGCGCTGGCCAATCGTGTCGCGCACGCCGCGCTGGCTGCCGGCATCACGCCCGGGAGCGTGGTGGCGCTGATGATGGACAACCGCCCCGAGTTTCCGATGGTATGGCTCGGGCTCGCCAAGGTCGGCATCGTGACGGCGCTGCTCAACACTTCCGCGCGCGGGCCGGTGCTGCGCCACGCGCTCGAGCAGACCGCGGCACGGGCGCTGATCTTGGGTGCCGAATGCGCCGATCGCCTAGGGGGCCTTGGGGCTGACGAGCTGCCGCCGCTGCTGTTCGCTGTGCGGCACCCGGACGCTCCCGGGGCGCCGCTCATGCCCGGTACGCACTCGCTGGATGTTGCAATGGCCGAGGCGAGCAGCGCGAATCCGTCCCGCGGCCACCGCGCGGCGGTGCGTCTGGCGGATCCGCTTTATTACATCTTCACCTCCGGCACTACCGGGCTGCCCAAGGCTGCGCTGATGAGTCATCTGCGCTTTCTGAACGCCGGCGGGGTCATCGCCGGGCTCCTGGAGCTGACCCGTACCGATGTGCTCTACAACGTGCTGCCGCTCTATCACGGTGCCGGTGGCATGGTCATCGTCTCCGCCGCCCTGCACGTCGGCATACCGATCGTGCTGCGGCGCAGGTTCAGCGCCAGCGAGTTTTGGGACGACGTGCGCCGCCATCGCATCACCGCCTGGTACTACATCGGCGAGATCTGCCGCTACCTGCTCAACCAGCCACCGCGTGCGGATGACCGGCAGCACACGCTTAAGCGCATGAGCGGGGCCGGCCTGAAGGCGGACGTCTGGCGCCAGTTCCAGGAGCGCTTCGGCATCGTGCTCATCTGCGAGGGGCTGGGCTCCACCGAGGCCAACTACGGCCTCACCAACGTCGACAACAAGGTCGGATCCGTCGGCCGCATCCCTTACCCGGAGCGCAGCAACGTGCGCGTCGTACGCTACGATGTTGAGACCGGCGAGTACCCGCGCGGCGCGGATGGGGCGCTCGCCCTCTGTAAGCCTGGTGAAGTGGGCGAACTGATCGCGGAGGTGCTCGACGGCCCCGGGCCGGCGGGCTTCTTCGAGGGCTACACCTCCGCGCAGGCGACCGAGGCGAAGCTGCTACGTAACGTGTTTCGCAGCGGCGATCGGTGGGTGCGCTCCGGAGACCTGGTGCGCTTTGACGTAGACGACTACTACTACTTCGTCGATCGGGTGGGCGACACCTTTCGCTGGAAGAGTGAGAATGTGTCAACGGATGAAGTCGGAGCGGTGCTGTCGCAGTTCCCGGGTCCCGCGGTGGTGAACGTCTTCGGCGTGCGCGTGCCCGGTAACGAGGGGCGCGCGGGTATGGTCGCTCTCACGTACGCGAATCCGGCGAGCTTTGAGCCGCGCGCCTTCCACGAGTTCGCCGTGGCACGGCTCGCGGGCTACGCGGTGCCCTTGTTCGTTCGAGTCTCCGCGGAGGCAGAACTGACCACGACCTTCAAGCTGCGCAAGATCGAGCTGCAGCGCGCGGGCTACGACCCGGCGCGCACCCGGGACGCGTTGTTCGTGCGCGACGCGCCGCGCGGCTGCTACGTGCCAGTGACCGAGCAGAGCCTGACGGCGCTTGGCATCGCACCCTTCGCGGGGGACTGAAGCGATGCGCGTCGATTACACCCCCGAGCAGCAACGCCTGCGGCAGGAATTTCGCGCCTACCTGCAGGCGCTGATGACCCCGCAGCTGCGCGCCGCGACCCGGGATCGCGAAAGCGGACCGGCGTTCCGTGCGACGCTGCGCCGTATGGGTGCGGACGGCTGGCTGACGCCGGGTTGGCCGCGCGAATACGGCGGGCGTGGTCTGGACCCGCTGGCGCAGAAGATCATCCTGGAAGAGCTGTGGCTGGCCGAGGCGCCGTTTCCGTTCGTGACCGTCAACACCATCGGTCCGACCCTCATGCGGCGCGGCACTGCGGAGCAAAAAGCAGAGTTCCTGCCGCGGATCGCCCGCGGGGAACTCAACTTCGCCATCGGCTACAGCGAAGCGCAGGCGGGCACTGATCTGGCGGCGCTCACGACGCGGGCGCAGCGCGACGGGGATGACTTCATCATCAATGGCCAGAAGGTATTCACCAGTGGCGCGGAAGGCGCCGACTACATCTGGCTCGCAGTGCGCACCGACCCGCAGGCGAGCGCGCATCGCGGCATCTCCATTGTGATGCTGGACACACGCCTGCCGGGCTTTGCCATCTCCCCGATCCACACCGTCGGCGGGATCCGCACCAACGTGACGTACTACAAAGATGTGCGGGTACCGGCTGCCATGCTGGTCGGTGCACTGCACGACGGCTGGCAGCTGATCACTGAGCAGCTAAATCACGAACGGGTGGGGCTCGCCGCGCTCGCCTATGGGGCGCAGGCCTGTTTCGATGCAACCCTCGCGTGGGCGCGCGCGACGCCGGGCACTGTGGGCCGCCCCCTCATCGATCAGCCCTGGGTGCAGACGGCGCTCGCTGAATGCTACGCGTTGCTGCAGGCCTACGCGGTGCTCGGCAACCGCGTGGCGTGGGAGGTGGCGCAGGGGCAGACCAGCGCTCAGCTCGCCAGTGCCTGCAAGATATTCAGCACGGAAACCTACATCCGCGTATTGCGACTGCTGCTGGACGTCACCGGTGCCCCGGGCGTGCTCAAGGCCGGCTCGCCCGGGACGCTTTTGAGCGGCAGACTCGAAAGCGAGTACCGGCGCTGCCAGATCAACACTTTCGGGGGTGGCGCTACGGAAGTCCTGCGCGACATGGTCGCGCAGCTGGGCTTAGGGTTGCCGCGCGCGCCGGGGCCGCGATGAACACCGGCACGGCACCGCAGTGGCTGGTAAACCTGCGCGCCTCGCGCGGGGCGCCGGCGGCGGCCGCGCGCACCGCACCCGATGCGGTGAATCTGCCCATGATCCGTCGCTGGTGCGAAGCCATGGGTGAGTGCAATCCCCTGTACCTGGATGACAGTTACGCCGCGACGAGTGAGTACGGCGGCGTGGTCGCGCCCCCCGCCATGCTCGAGGTTTGGACCATGGGACGGTTCCGTGCCGATGGCAGCACGGACACGGGAGAGCTTCTGGGGATGGAGCAGCTGAACACGGCGGGCTTTACCGCCGTGGTGGCCACCAACCTCGAGCAGGAATACCTGCGCTACCTGCGGCCCGGTGATCTGATCACCCAACGGGTGTTTCTCGAGGACGTATCGGACGAAAAACGCACCGCACTCGGCGCCGGGCATTTCCTCGACTATCGCTACGAGTTCTCCGACCAGCGGGGGGAACCCGTCGGCCGTATGCGCTTCCGGATCCTGAAGTTCCGTCCGACCGAGCAGGCCGCGGCACCCAGCGCGCCGCCGTCCAAGCCTGCGCATCCGCGACCCTCGGTCACGCGCGACAGCGCCTTCTTCTGGGAGGGCCTGCAGCAGCGCACGCTCCTCATTCGCCGCTGCACCCGCTGTGGGCATCTGCACCATCCCCCCGGTCCGATGTGCCCGCAATGCCACTCGCTGGAGTGGGCTCCCCAGCCGGTCAGCGGGCGCGGTGTGGTTCACAGTTACGTGATCGTGCATGAGCCGCAGCTGCCGGGATTTTCCTATCCGCTGCCAGTGGCGCTGGTTGAGCTGGAGGAAGGCGTGCGGCTCGTCGGCAATCTTCACGGGCTCACCCCGGATGCCGTGCGCATCGGCATGCCGGTCGAGGTGCAGTTTGACGAGGTCGAGCCCGGCTACGTGCTCTACAGCTTCGGCCAGCGAGCGGGTTAGCCAGCGATGGATTTCCACTACTCCCAAGAACAGCGCGCCCTGAAGGAACTCGCCGGACGACTACTCGCGCAGCGCTTCACCGACGAGCATCGGAAGCTCTTCAGGCGCGGCGGCGACGCCTACGACACGACGCTGTGGGCGGCGCTCGCCGAGTCCGGTGTGCTCGGCACAGCCATTGCGTCCGCTCAGGGCGGCTCGGATCTCGGGCTCACCGAGCTGTGCCTGGTGCTTGAGGAACAGGGCCGCACGCTGGCCGTGCTGCCGCTCCTGGCCAGCTTGGTGCTAGGGGCGCTGCCGTTACAGAAGTTCGGCAATCCGGCCCAGCAGGCCTTGCTGGAGGAAGTCGGTGCTGGGCGGCTGCTGCTCAGCGCGGCGCTGGAAGAGGAGGGCGGCAATCCATTGGAGCCCACGACGTCGGCACGCCCGCTGGCGGGCGGCTGGCGCCTCTCGGGTGTGAAGACCTGCGTGCCCTACGCCGCTCAGGCGCAGTACCTGATCGTGTCGGCGCGCGCTGCGGCGCACGGCGCGCGGCTCTTTCTGGTTCCCGTCACCGCCTCGGGAGTGCAAGTGCAGCCGCAGCACTCCAGCTCCGGTGAGCCACAGGGCCTGGTGCACCTCAACGACGTGCCCGTCGGGGGCGCGGAGCTGCTGGGTGAGCGCCCGGAGAGCGCGGCGCGGGCGTTGGCCTGGACGCTCGAGCGTGCTCACGTGGCGCTCGCGGCACTGCAGCTGGGAGTGGTGACGGAGGCGCTGCGCCGCGCGGCCGCTTACGTCAGCGAGCGGCGCCAGTTTGGTCGCCCGTTGGGAACCTTCCAGGCGGTGCAGCACCGTCTTGCCGACTGTTACATCGACATTGAGGCGCTGCGCTCGACCTACCTGCGCGCCGTATGGGCGCTGGATGCCGGGGTCGAGTCGCACGCCGAGGTGCTCGCCGCCAAGTGGTGGGCCGCACAGGCGGGCCACCGGGTGACGCACGCGGTCCAGCACGTGCACGGCGGGCTGGGCGCCGATGTCGAATACCCGGTACACGCGTACTTTCTCGCCGCGAAGCAGATCGAACTTGCCCTCGGCGGGGCAACGCCGGTGCTGGCGGCCATGGGCCGCGAACTGGCGCTCGGCGCTGTGCGCCCGTTTACCTGAAGGGCGCGCGGGAGGTTTCGCATGGCCGCAATTCGCTTTGTCGAAGTCCGGATCGGGGAGTCCTTGCCACCGCTCGCCGTGGCGGTGACTCCCTCGGTTATCGTGGCCGGCGCGTTGGCGAGCGGGGACTTCGAGGTGGTTCACCACGATGTGCGGGGCGCGCGGGCGCGCGGTACACCGGACATCTTCATGAACATTCTGACCACCAATGGTTACGTGCAGCGCTTCGTCAATGACTGGGCCGGCCCGGGCGCACGGATTCGCTCCGTGGCGATTCGCCTCGGTGTGCCGAATTTCGCCGGCGACACCCTGAAACTCAGCGGCGTGGTCCGCGATAAGCGTACCGAGGGTGCCGAGCACATCGTGGAGCTCGCGGTCACCGCGACCAACAGCATCGGTGAGCACGTCGCCGCCACGGTGCGGATGGCGCTGCCATGACGGGCGCGCTGCGCGACCAGGCCGCCGTGGTCGGAATCGGCGCGACCGAGTTCTCCAAGGACTCCGGGCGCAGCGAACTCAGGCTCGCGCTCGAGGCGATCAGCGCGGCGCTTGAGGACGCCGGGCTTGAACTCACCGACGTCGATGGTCTGTGCACCTACGCCATGGACAAGAACCCCGAAATCGAGGTGTTTCGTCACCTGGGCGGCCGTGCGCTCAAGTTCTTCGCGCGCACCGAGTACGGCGGCGGCGCCGCCTGTGCGCCGTTGCTGCAGGCGGCGCTCGCGGTGCACGCCGGCGTGGCGCAGGTCGTCGTCTGTTATCGCGCCATGAACGAGCGCTCGCAGTATCGGTTCGGGCAGGCCTTCGTGCCGCCTCCGGTGGCCAACGCGGAGAGCGCCAACTGGGCCTGGACGGTACCGTTCGGCCTGGCGACCCCGGCGGCCTGGGTTGCGATGGCGGCGCGGCGCTACATGCACGAGTACGGTGCGAGCAGCGAGGACTTCGGCCGCGTGTCGGTGGCTTGTCGGCGGCATGCGGCGCGCAATCCCCGGGCGTGGTTTTACGGCAAGCCCATCACGCTCGCTGATCACCAGGCCTCGCGCTGGATCGTCGAGCCGCTGCGCCTGCTGGACTGTTGCCAGGAGAGTGACGGCGCGGTGGCGTTGGTCATCACCAGTGCGACGCGCGCGCGGCACCTGCGCCAGAAGCCCGCCCTGATCCGTGCGGCGGCGCAGGGGGCCATGGATGAGCAGATGAATATGACGAGCTTCTATCGCCACGATATCGGCGCGCTCTCCGAAATGCGGCTGGTCGCCGAGCAGCTGTACGCCATGTCGGGACTGGGCCCGCGCGAGATCCAGACGGCCGTGCTGTACGACCATTTCTCGCCGTTCGTGCTGCCGCAGCTGGAAGTGTTCGGCTTTTGCCCGCGCGGCGCGGCCAAGGACTTCATCAAGGATGGCAACATCGAGATTGGCGGCCGCCTGCCCGTGAATACCCACGGCGGGCAGCTCGGCGAGGCGTACATCCACGGCCTGAACGGCGTCGCCGAGGCCGTGCGCCAGGTGCGCGGTACGTCGGTGAATCAAGTCCCCGACGTGCACAACGTCCTGGTGACTGCAGGCACCGGCGTACCCACCAGCGGTGCGATTCTCGCGGCAGCGGCCTGAGGGCCGGCTGGTTTATCATGGCGGGCATGATTGATCCGGCTATCGGGACCTTGCTTGCGGGCGCGTTTGCCCTGTTGTTCGCGAGCGCCGCGCTGAACAAGGTGCGCGACCTGGCGCTGTTCGCGCAGGTCCTGGCCGCTTACCGCGTGCTGCCCGGTGCGGCAAGACTGGCCTGGCTGGTGCCGTTCACCGAGGTGCTCGTGGGCGCAGGGCTTCTGCTGCCCGGAACCCGCGCGGCCGCGGCCGCGCTCGGGACGGGATTGCTGGTGCTGTACGCGCTCGCGATGGCGGTGAACCTGCTGCGCGGGCGGCGCGAGCTGTCCTGCGGTTGCGGCGGCCCGAATGAGCGTCGGCCGATCGGCGCCTGGATGGTCTGGCGTAACCTTCTCCTGGCCGGCACGCTAGCGCTGGTGATCCTGCCGTGGACGCTTCGGCCCCTGCAGCCGGTTGATCTGCTGACCGTCGCCGCCGGCATTGCCGTGGCGGCACTCATATATATGAGCGCCGACGGCCTGCTAGCGCGTATCGCGCCGCGGACGCTCGGATGGGAGCGGCTGCAGTGAGCGCGCTCGCCATTTCCAACATCGTACTGTGGGTGCTGGTGCTGACGCTGGCGGCTGTGCTGCTCGCACTCGTGCGCCAGCTCGGGGTGCTGCACGAGCGCATCGCGCCCGCCGGTGCGCTGATGCTGAACAAGGGCCTGAAGGTGGGCGAGGCCGCGCCGCTGGTCCAGGTGGCCGACCTGCAGGGGCAAACTCACGCCGTGGGAGCGGCGCGTGGCGACGGCCGCAGTACCCTGCTGCTGTTCGTCTCGCCGACCTGCCCGGTCTGCAAGACCCTGCTGCCGGCGCTCAAGTCCAGCCGCAAGGACGAGCGTGCGTGGCTCGATGTGATCCTCGCCAGCGACGGGGACTTGAAGGAGCAGCAGGACTTTGTGCGCGCGCAGAGCCTGGAGGCCATTCCCTACGTGGTGTCGCCGGCACTCGGGCTCGCCTTCCAGGTGAGTCGCCTGCCTTTTGCGGCGCTGCTCGATGCGCAAGGCGTGTTGCGGGCGCGCGGCCTGGTGAATTCGCGCGAGCACCTGGAGAGTCTGTTCGAAGCCAAGAGACTCGGGGTCGCATCGCTTCAAGAGTATTTTTCCGGCGCTGCCTAAAGCGCTCAATGGAGGCAGCTATGCAGGAACCGCTCGCTAGTCCGTCATTTCGCGCGGTGATTGACGAATATGAGGCGCGCGCCGCGCGCGAAGAGGTGTTGTGGGACACTCTGACCCCGCAGGAGGCTGGCAGGCGGCGCGACGAGCTGCTGCTGCCGGTGGGACGTGCCGCCGGGGTGCTGCTCAATACCGTGATTCGCGAAGGCAAGCTGCGCCGCATCCTGGAGGTGGGTAGTTCTTACGGCTATTCCACCCACTGGCTCGCCGATGGCGCGCGCGCCGTGGAGGGGCGCGTCACGTCCCTCGAACTGCACGCGCCCAAGACGCAGTATGCACGCGAGCGCCTCGAGCGCGCCGGACTCGCGGACTTCGTGGAGTTCCGCATCGGCGACGCGCTCGCCTCGCTGCAGGCGCTCCCGGGGCCCTTTGACTTTGCCTTGATCGATCTGTGGAAGGATCTTTACGTCCCGGTGTTTGACCTGCTGTATCCGAAGCTCGCTCCGGGCGCGATCGTCGTGGCCGATAACATGCTGTACCCGGAGATGGTGCGGGCGGACGCGCAGGCCTACCGTGCCCGGGTGCACGCTGCGGCCGATATGAGTTCGGTGCTGCTCGTGGTCGGCAACGGCCTGGAGGTCAGCCGTTACCGTTGAAGCGCGATCTCGACGCGCTTGTTGTGCTTGCCTTCGCTGCGGATGCGGAGCACTTTGATGGCGCCGATTTCCCTGATGTTGGCGACGTGCGTGCCGCCGCAGGGCTGCAGGTCGATTCCCGGGATCTTCAGCAGCCGGACCTGCCCGGCGCCGCGCGGCGGCTGCACGCTCATGGTCTTCACCAGGTCTGGTTGCGCGTCCAGCTCTGCATCGGTGATCCAGACGGTCTCGGTTGCGACTGCGGATGCGATCAGGGCGTTGGTTTCGTCCTCGATACGCTCGGCGCTCAACTGACTGAGTTCGATGTCGAAATCCAGCCGCGCCTTGTCCGGCACGATGTTGCCACCGGTCACCGGGGCGACGACCACGCAGGACATCAGGTGCAAGGCGGTGTGCAGGCGCATCAGCCGGTAGCGGCGCTCCCAGTCGAGCTCCAGCGTGACCGTCTCGCCTGGCTTGAGCTGCACGCCGCCGGCGGCGGCGACATGCAGCACCCGCTCTGCCGAGTCACCCTTGCGGGTGTCGCTGATCACCAGCCGCTCGCCGTTCGCGCGCACCACGACGCCGCTGTCCCCCGCCTGGCCGCCGCCCAGTGGATAGAACACCGTGCGGTCGAACTCGAGGCCGCGTTCCCCGACCGCCAGCACCCGTGCGCGGGCGGTTCTGAGGTAGGCGTCCTGGCGGAAGAGCAGTTCAGTCGTCATGGCTTATGATCGGTTCCTGGTGGCGCTAGAATTCATGTCCTGATGCCTGCGTACGCATACCGTCTGGTCAACGTCTTCACTCAGGCGCACGCCGTGCTCAGCGGTAATCCGTTGTGCGTGTTCGAACGTGCCCAGTCGCTGGACACCGCTAGGATGCAGGCGCTGGCACTGCAGTTCAATCTGTCCGAGACCACCTTCATTCTGCCCTCCGAGCGCGCCAGTGCGCGCGTGCGCATCTTTACGCCGAGCTACGAGATGCCCTTCGCCGGCCATCCCACGCTCGGTACGGCGCACGTGTGCCGCGCGCTGGGCCTGGGGGGCGACCGCCTGACGCTCGAGGTACCGGCGGGCATCATTCCCGTGCGCGCGAGTGCCAATCGCTGGACGCTGCAGGCCAAGGCGCCGAGCTGGCGCGAGGTCGAGGAGTCCCGCTTCACACTGGCCCAGGTGCTGGGCCTCGACAAGGAGGACATTGCCGAGCGGCCGCTGTGGGTGAATGTCGGCACGGAACAGCTCATCGTGCCGCTGGCGAGCGAGGCGGCCGTACGACGCGTGCGGGTGCGCCCGGATCTTCTAGCACAACTCACGAGCGCTCAGGGGCAGAGCATGGCCTACGTGTTTGCACCCGCGGGCTTGGGGCTGCTGGCGCGCTTCTTCTTTCCCCAGGGCACGGGGGTCATCGAGGATCCGGCGACCGGCTCGGCGACGGCGAATCTCGGCGGCTGGTGCCTGGCGATGGGACGCACGCTGCCGTGCGAGTTTGAGATCTCGCAGGGCGAATTTGTCGGCCGTCCCTCATCATTGCGCCTGCGCGTGGATGCCGAGCGGCAGATCCATGTCAGCGGGGAAGTGATCGAACTCGGCCGCGGCAGCATCAATCTGTAACGAGTGGGCGATGCGGTTACACGACTTCACGGCGTTGTCCTTCGATTGCTACGGGACCCTCATCGACTGGGAGACGGGACTCTTCACCGCGCTCGCGCCGCTGCGCAGCGCGGCGGGCCGGCAGGCACCGCGCGATGCGGTGCTCGCTGAGTTCGCCCGCCACGAGGTCGCGCAACAGGCGGAAACCCCCGCCATGCTGTATCCGGAACTGCTCGCCGAGGTGCACCGGCGGCTGGCGCGCGATTGGGGCGTCGCGCCGGGGGAGGCCGCGCACCTGGCTTTCGGTAGGTCGGTGCCGGACTGGCCGGCCTTTCCTGACACGCCGGCGGCGCTGCAGTATCTCAAGCGCCACTACAAACTCGTGATCCTGTCCAACGTGGATCGCACCAGCTTCGCGGCCAGCAATGTGCGGCTCGGCGTCAGCTTCGATGCCATCTGCACCGCGCAGGACATCGGCTCGTACAAGCCCGCCGCCCGTAACTTCCGCTATCTCATCGCCACCCTCGCTAGCCTCGGGGTACGCCCCCAGCAGCTCCTGCACACCGCGCAGAGCCTCTTTCACGACCACGCTCCGGCCCAGGCTGCGGGGCTTGCGTCCGCCTGGATCGACCGACGCCATGAGCGCTCGGGGTGGGGAGCCACGCGTGAGCCCGAGGGTACGCCCGTCTACAACTTTCGCTTCGAGAGCCTCGCCGAAATGGTGCAGGCGCACGAGGCGGAGGCCGCCGCGCGCTGACACGCGCCTAAAGCCCGGCGATCATGCGGTTGCGGTTGAAGAGACCGCCCGGATCGAAGCGCTGCTTTAGGCGTCGGTGCAGCTGCAGCGTGGTGCCGGCGAGCGGATGAAACCGCGGCCCCTCGCAGCTGCCCCGCCAGCACAACGCGGTGCCCCCGCCGAGGATGGCCCGGGCGCGTACATCCACCTCCGCCGGCACTCCCGCGTACCAGCGCACCGCGCCACCCCACTCGATGAGGGGTTTTGAATCGATGGCGAGCGGCGGCGCGTGCGACGGCAGCGATACCCGCCACAGCGAGGGCTGCCCGAAGAAGGGCAGCTTGAGATCGCGCAGCCCGCTCCAGAACGTGTGCGCGGCGCGCTCATCGACCAGCTCCCCGCCGATGCGCGTGCGGGCCGCGCTCACCGCGGACGCCGCGCCCGACAGCCGCACCCAGGCTGCCCCCTCACACCAGGCCGTCGCGGACAGCGGCAGCGGTTCACCGGCCCAGCGGTTGAAGCCCTGCACTGCGGTTGCCGCCGGCATGGCGAGCCGTACGGTCGCCTCGGCACGCGGCAGCGGCAGGACCTTGAGTGACACTTCGGCGATCACCCCCAGAATGCCGAGTGAACCGCACAGCAGGCGCGAAACATCGAAGCCGGCGACATTCTTCATGACCTCGCCGCCAAAGCGCAGCACCTCCCCGCTCGCATCCACCAGCTTGGTGCCCAGCACGAAGTCGCGCATCGCCCCCGCGTACGGGCGCCGCGGGCCCGAGAGGCCGGCCGCGACCACGCCGCCGAGTGTGCAATCTGCCCCCAGGCGCGGCGGTTCGCAGGCCAGGAACTGTCCCTCCGCAGCGAGCGTCGCTTCGAGGTGCGCGAGCGGCGTGCCGCAGCGCGCCGTGACCACGAGCTCCGAGGGTTCGTAGTGCACGATGCCCTGACAGGGACGCAGGTCGAGAATTTCCCCTTCGAGCGCCTCGCCGTAGAAGTCCTTGCTACCCGCACCTCGAAGACGCACGGGTGTGCCACGCGCGGCCGCGGCGCGGATGCGCTCCTGTAGGACGGTGATCGAATCCGCGTCGCGCATCGCACGCTAGAAGCGCGGCAACTCGGGATGCGGCAGCGCGCCGCCGTGCACGTGCATGCGGCCGTACTCGGCGCAGCGCACCAGCGTCGGAATGAGCTTGCCGGGATTGAGCAGCCCGCGCGGATCGAAGGCTTCCTTGACGGCGAAGAACGCTGCGCGCTCCGCGGGCGTGAACTGCACGCACATCGAGTTGATCTTCTCCAGTCCCACGCCGTGTTCGCCGGTGATGGTGCCGCCCAGCTCGACACACAGCTCGAGAATCTGCGCGCCGAAGCGCTCGGCCCGCTCCCAGGAGCCCGGCTCGTTGGCATCAAACAGGATGACCGGATGCAGGTTCCCGTCGCCGGCGTGGAAGACGTTCATGCAGCGCAGCTGGTACTGCGCCTCCATGCGCTCGATGGCCTCCAGCACCCGACCCACGTGCTTGCGCGGGATGGTGCCGTCCATGCAGTAGTAATCCGGGGAGAGGCGTCCGGCTGCCGGGAAGGCGTTCTTGCGCCCGGACCACAAGCGCAGCCGCTCGGACTCCGTGGCCGCGATGCGCAGCGAGCTGGCACCCGCGGCGCGCAGCACGCGCTCGATCTCGGCAATCTGTTCGGCGACTTCCTCCGCAGAGCCGTCGGATTCGACCAGGAGAATCGCCGCGGCCGCGAGGTCATAGCCGGCCTGCACGAACGGCTCCACCGCGGCCGTCGCCTTGCGGTCCATCATTTCGAGCGCCGCCGGGATGATGCCCGCCCCGATCACGGCGGCGACCGCATCGGCGGCCCGGTGCACGTCCGCGAAGGAGGCCATGATGAGCTGCACGCAGGGGGCACGCGGGATCAGCTTTACGATCACCTCCGTGACCACCATGAGCAGGCCCTCCGAGCCGATCGTGAGCGCGAGCAGGTCGAGCCCGGGGCCGTCGGGGGCGAGGCCGCCGAGTTCAATGCGCTCCCCGTCGATGCCGTAGCCGCGTACGCCGAGCACGTTGTGTACCGTCAGCCCGTACTTCAGGCAGTGCACGCCGCCGGAGTTCTCGGCCACGTTGCCGCCGATCGAGCAGGCCACCTGCGAGGAGGGGTCGGGAGCGTAATACAGCCCGTAGGCCGCGGCCGCCTCGGACACCTTCAGATTCGGCACGCCGGGCTCGAGGCGCGCCGTGCGGCCGTGGGGGTCGATCTCCAGGATGCGGTTCATGCGCGACAGCGACAGCAGCACGCCATTCTCGAACGGGGTGGCACCGCCGGACAGTCCGGTTCCCGAGCCCCGGGCGACGATCGGGACCTGATGCCGGTTGCACGCCAGCAGCACCGCCTGCACTTCGGACTCGGTGCGGGGCAGGACCACGACCTGCGGGATGCGCCGAAACGTGGTGAGCGCATCGCACTCGTACGGGCGGCGCTGCTCCGGGCTACTGAGCACGCTGTCAGCGGGCAGCACCGCGCGCAGGGCGGCGAGAATGTCGGTGATGGCCATGACGGCATCCTAACGCGCCGGCGCATGTCGCGGCAGGCACACCGGCCGGGCGGCCCGCTTCTGCTAGGCTTGGCGCCGCGCGCCGGTGGGCGCGGAATTTTGGCGTCAGCGAAGCTCAGCTGGAGGGAAAGAGATGCGGTTCACGTGGGTGGCACAGATGCTGGCGGCGACGGCTCTTGCGGCAGCAGCAACGGCGCAGACACCGCCGCTGAAGCCCGATATCCCCGGCGCTTTCAGGCAGGCAACCCCGGCCTTCGATTACGAGAAGCGCGAGGTCATGATCCCGATGCGCGACGGGGTCAAGCTCTTCACGGTGCTGGTCATTCCCAAGGGTGCCAAGCACGCGCCCATCATCCTCACGCGCACCCCGTATCACGCCGCCAACCGCGCCAAGCGCTTCAGCAGCCCGCACATGCTCGCCACCCTGCCCATGGGGGATGAGGTGTTCGTGCCCGAGGGCTACATCCGCGCCTTCCAGGACGTGCGCGGCAAGTATGACTCCGAGGGCGACTACGTCATGACCCGCCCGCCGCGCGGGCCGCTCAACGACTCGCCGGTGGATCACTCGACCGATGCCTACGACACCATCGACTGGCTGGTGAAGAACGTACCGGAGTCCAACGGGCGCGTGGGGATGATCGGTTCCTCCTACGAGGGCTTCACGGTCCTCATGGCACTCATCAATCCGCACCCGGCGCTCAAGGCGGCGGTGGCGATGTCCCCCATGGTCGATGGCTGGAAGGGCGATGACTGGTTTCATAATGGTGCCTTCCGGCAGTCGAATTTCCGCTATCTGACGCTGCAGACCACCCAGCGCGCCGAAGGCAGCGAGATCGCGACCGGCGTCTACGATGATTACCAGCTGTTCCTGGAGGCAGGCTCGGCGGATGCCTTCGCCCGGCGCTTCGGGATCGATCAGCTGCCGTTCTGGCACAAGCTCATCGAGCACCCCGCGTACGATGAGTTCTGGAGCGCTCAGGCCATCGATCAGATCCTCGCCAAGCTGCCGCTGGCAGTGCCGACGATGTACGTCACGGCGCTGTACGACCAGGAGGATATGTACGGTGGCGTCCACGCCTACGCGGCGACGGAGCCCAAGGACCTCGCCAACGACCGCAATTTCCTCGTCCTGGGCCCCTGGCGCCACAGCGGCGTTAACTACGACGGCACGACGCTCGGGCCCCTGAAGCTCGAGGGCAACACCGCGCTGCAGTTTCGTCGCGAAGTGATGCAGCCGTTCCTCGATGAACACCTGAAGGACGATGCCGCGCCGGCGGCGACCCCGCCGGTATTCGTCTACGAGACCGGCACGAACGCCTGGCGGCGCCTGCCCGCGTGGCCGCTGTCATGTGAATCCGGCTGCGCCTCCAAGCCGCAGCGCCTGTACCTGCAGGCCGGATTTGCGCTGGGCTTTGATGAGCCGCCCAAGAGCGCCACGGCCTATGACGAGTACGTGGCCGATCCGGCCAAGCCGGTGCCGAATACGCCGCGGCCGGTGCATTTTGCCGACGCACCCGCATGGCAGCGCTGGCTGCTGGAAGATCAGCGCTTTGTCTCGGACCGCCCCGATGTGCTGACCTACGTGAGCGCGCCGCTACAGGCACCACTGCATATCGGCGGGGCGCCGCTCGTGAATCTGTTCGCCTCGACCAGCGGCACGGACAGTGACTGGGTCGTGAAGCTCATCGACGTCTACCCGGACGAGGTGCCCTCGGAGCCGCCGATGTCGGGCTATCAGCTGCCGATCGCCATGGACATCTTTCGGGGTCGGTATCACCAGAGCATCGAGCACCCGAGCGCCCTTGCCGCCAACAAGGTGCTGCGCTACCGCTTCGCGCTGCCGATGGCCAACCACGTATTCCTGCCCGGGCATCGCCTGATGGTGCAGATCCAGTCGAGCTGGTTTCCGCTCTATGACCGCAACCCGCAGACCTATGTCGACAACATCTTCCTGGCAAAGCCCAAGGACTATCGCAAGGCGACGCAGCGCGTGTTCCGCAGCGCCGATGTGGCGACCTTCATCGAGCTGCCGGTGGTGCAAAGGCCCTGAATTCGGCCGGCCGCGGCGCGGCGGCACCGCAGCGTCTGCGGCTGGTGGGGTCCCGGGTCTGCCGGTGGCGCTGCCGGAGAAGTGCATGCCGCAATCCGGTCAGTTCGCCTCGCGGGGGGTGCACCATAATGGCTCAACGGCCCCACGGGGCATTGCGTGACTCACGCCCGAGGACACCCACCATGGACGCGCAGCAACAGCCGGGCCCGGGCGCCCGCTCCCGCCGCCCGAGCGGCCGCGACGCCAAGATCGCCGCACGCACGGCACGCTCGCACGCCTTTGTGCCCTACATCACCCGCAAGGTGCCGTATTACGAGGTGCTCGGCGAAGAGGGCCTGGCACTGCTTGAACACAATGCCGACACCATCCTCGAGGAGATCGGCATCGACTTCCGCGACGATCCGGAGTCGCTGCAGATCTGGAAGGACGCCGGGGCGGATGTACGCGGTGAGCGCGTGCATTTTCCGCGCGGTATGTGCCGCACGCTGGTGCAGCGCTCAGCGCCCCGCGAGTTCACGCAGTACGCGCGCAATCCGGCCCGCAACGTCATCATCGGCGGTAACCGCACGGTGTTTGCGCCGGCCTACGGCTCGCCGTTCGTGCGCAACTTCGACGAGGGACGCCGTTACGCGCGGATCGAAGACTTCCGCAACTTCGTCAAGCTCGCCTATGTCTCCACCGCGCTGCACCACTCCGGCGGCACGATCTGTGAGCCCGTTGATCTGCCGGTAAACAAGCGTCACTTCGACATGGTCTACAGCCACATGAAGTACAGCGACAAGCCGTACATGGGCTCGGTGACGCATCCGGAGCGCGCCACCGACACCGTGGAGATGACCAAGATTCTGTTCGGCGATGAGTACCTGGATGCGGCTAGCGGCAAGCCGCGCACCTGCATCATCAGCCTCATCAACGCCAATTCGCCCCTCACCTGGGATGCGACCATGCTCGGGGCGCTCAAGACCTATGCGCGCGCCAACCAGGCCACCATCGTGACGCCCTTCATCCTGGCGGGTGCCATGTCGCCGGTGACCGTGGCCGGCACCGTGGCGCAGACACTGGCCGAGTCACTCGCGGGCATGGCGCTTACGCAGCTGGTCAATCCCGGCGCGCCGGTGGTGCTGGGCAGTTTCGCCTCTTCGCTGTCGATGCAATCGGGCGCCCCCACGTTCGGCACTCCCGAGCCGGCGCTGGTGCTGTACGTCATGGCCGCGCTCGCACGGCGCCTGGGCGTGCCGTTTCGCTCCGGCGGATCACTGTGTGCCTCCAAGATCCCGGACGCGCAGGCCGCTTATGAGTCGGCGAACACCCTGGTGCCGACTTGCCTCGGCGGGGTGAACTTCGTCCTGCATACGGCGGGCTGGCTCGAAGGTGGCCTGTCCATGGGGTATGAGAAGTTCGTGATGGATGCGGATCAGGCCGGCATGATGCACACGCTGCTCGCCGGCGTGGATTTGAGCGAGAACGGACAGGCGCTCGATGCGATCCGCGAAGTGGGTCCGGGTAAGCATTTCCTCGGCTGCGCGCACACCCAGGCGAATTTCCAGACCGCGTTCTACCGCTCGCCGCTCGCGGACAACAACAGCGTGGAGCAGTGGGAGGCCGAGGGCGCCAAGGACATGACGCAGCGTGCCAGTGCCTTGTGGAAGAAGCAGCTCGCCGAGTACGAGGCGCCGCCGCTGGATGTGGCCGTGGACGAGGCGCTCAACGACTACATGAATCGCCGCAAGGCCTCGTTTCCCGATTCGAACGTGTGACCCACGCGTGCCAGTGGCACGCATCCTCGCCCTGCTCGTTGTATGCCGGCGGCGCGTGGCCGTTGAAGTGCACACCCGCAAGCTCCCCTCACGTGCGCCAGGCCCGGCACTCAGCAGGTATCGCCACGGAGCGGTGCGCTGCTCGGCGGGCGGCCGCCCCTTGAGATCGTGAGCCTTTGTCAAAGAGGGCAGTCGCGTGCTTTCTCAGCAGCTAGCACGAGCGCTGGTGCTACAACACTTTCTAATTCTGACTCCCAACCTGTTGAGTTGGTGGGATCCAGCAACAATTGATGCGCTGCGGCAATGGACGCGTAGTCTGAATCTGACATTGCGTGAGCGTGCGTCCTGACCGACGCCCTCAAGGTGTTGGATGCACCCTAACTGCAAGGAGCAACAGCGTGCGACCTAACACCAACAGGGAGGCGTGAAAATGCTGCACTACGCGGCGGGTTTTCTGCTCAGCGCGCTGATTTCGGCAGTTCTAGGTTTTGGAGATGTCATGGGTTTTGGAGATGTCATGGCGGGAGCGGCCGGGATCGCGAAAACCTTGTCCGTGGTGTTTGTGCTCGGCGCAGTCGCGACCCTGCTGCTGCATCGCTCCCGGATTTAAGTCACATACGCTCATGATCCCGAGGAAAGTTAATCGAATGCTCGCGACGGGTATGGACACCCTGAAGGCCGGCGCGGCGGTAGGGATGGCTGCCAAAGCGGCAAGGACTGCCGCGCGCCGGAGGCATGGAGTAGCCGCAAAGGAGCTCGACGCCTTGGTCGCGGACATCCAGCGGCTCCTGGATCGAGTCGATCGCTGGCTGAGCCTGGTGGAGCGCACCTGCGCGTCGCGGCGCCGTCGACGGCCCTCCGTGGCGCTGCTGCGGGCGCGCAACGCCGAAGAACGCTGTGTGTTTGCCTACACCCTGCACCTGACTGACCCGTGTTCCTTGGAGCGTGCCGTAAGCTCAGCAGCGCGCAATTCGCCGCCGCACTGAAGAGGCCTCCGGCGCGGGATTGCCCGCCGCCACGGGGTTCCTCACCTAATTCTTAACCGCGCATGTCTCGCTCACGTCGGCGGGCGACGCCGCCCGCTGCGCGTGCTCGCACGCGCCGGGGGGGCCTTGGGCGCGGGGAGCTTGACCGCCTGGCTCAGATGGGGGCTCGGAGCCGTGGAGTGCGGCAGCCCCATCGCCTCGACGAAGTGCGCCTGGAACTTCGGCTCGATCGCCGTCTCGATTTTCTCGACCCGCCGCACCAGTTCCTCGATCGTGCGGCGCGAAGACTGGTCGAGGAGCGCAATGCGCGCGCCGGTGCCCGCCGCGTTGCCGGCCGAGGACACCTCCTTCAGGTCGCAGTCCGGGATCATGCCGAGCACCATCGCGTACTTGACGTCGATGTGGCTGCCGAAGGCGCCCGCCAGACGTATGCGATCCAACTGATTGACTCCCAGGTGGTCCATCAGCAGCCGGATGCCGGCGTACAGCGCCGCTTTCGCCAGCTGAATGGCGCGCACGTCGTTCTGCGTGATCATGAGGGGCGTGGCGCCGGGGACCTGATACAGCGTGTAGGCAAAGGTGCGCCCGGTGGCGACGATGCGCGCACTGCGCGCGGCGAGTTCCCCATCGACCACCCCGTCCTGGCTGATGATGCCGGCGAGGAACATTTCCGCGATCACCTCGATGATCCCCGAGCCGCAGATGCCGGTGACTCCGGTGCGCGCTACCGCCGCCTCGAAACCCGGCTCGTCCGACCACAGGTCTGAACCGATCACCTTGAAGCGCGCCGCGAGCGTTCCCGGATCGATGCGCACGCGCTCGATCGCCCCGGGTGCAGCGCGCTGGCCGCAGCTGATCTGTGCGCCTTCGAACGCTGGTCCCGTCGGGCTGGAACAGGCGAGCAGGCGGCTGCGGTTGCCGAGCACGATTTCGGCGTTGGTGCCGACGTCCACCAGCAGCGTCAGTTTATCGGACAGATCCGGGCGCTCGGCGAGAATGACGCCGGCGGCGTCCGCGCCGACGTGGCCGGCGATGCAGGGCAGGGTGTAGACGCGTGCGCCGGGGTTGAGGTTCAGGGCGATCTCGCTCGCCCGGAAGCGCAGGGCTTCATCGGTGGCGAGCGCGAAGGGTGCGCCGCCGAGCTCCACCGGATCGATGCCGAGCACCAGGTGATGCATGATCGGGTTGCCGACGATCGTCACCTCCAGGAGGTCGCTCACGGCCACCTTGGCCTCGCGGGCCACCTCGGCGGCGAGGGTATTGAGGGCGCCGCGCACCGCCTCGGTCATCTGCTGCGCGCCCCCCGGATGCATCATCGAGTAGGAGACGCGGCTCATCAGATCCTCGCCAAAGCGGATCTGCGGGTTCATGAGGCCGCCGGAGGCGACGATCTCACCGGATTCCAGGTCACACAGGTGCCCGGCGATGGTGGTGGAGCCGACATCGACCGCGAGCCCGTAGATGTGCTCTTGCAGTCCCGGCCAGACGGCGACGATGTGTTTGCCACCGTGTACCGCCGCGGTGACCTTCCAGGAACCCTGGCGCAGGATGGCTTGCAGGCTGCGCAGCACCGAGACCTCGCAGGTAAGCCCGGAGAGTTCCCACTCGCGCTCGAGCGCCTTCACGAGCCGCTCTAAGTCCCCGGAGGGGTCATGCATGTCCGGCTCACGCACTTCCACGTAATGCAGGCGCACCACCGGATCGAGCGTGATGGCGCGCGCCTCGGCGGCCTTGCGCACCACCTGCCGATGCACCTGACTACCCGGGGGCACGTCGATGACCAGATTCCCCTCGATCTTTGCCTGGCACGAGAGGCGATGACCGGGGGGCAGCGGGCGGCGGCGCGAGAAATTCTGCTCGGTCGCACCGGGCGCCGAGAGGTGCGTGGCGCTGGAACTTATCCCGTGCTTGGCAAAGTCACCTTCCATGACCAGTACCTGGCAGCGCCCGCACAGGGCCCGGCCGCCGCAGACCGAGTCGACGTCGACTCCGAGGCTGCGCGCCGCCTGCAGGAGCGGTGTGCCGAGTGGGAAGCGCCCGCGCTTGCCCGAGGGTGTGAAGACGACGAGTGCGTCCTCGGCGCTCATGTCGAGCTCGGGGCGCGCCTCCGGTGTCCGCCCTCACGACGGCCGCGGGCAGCCCCCTCGGTGGGTGCGGCGACCCCGCCGCCCGCCTGCATCGGCGGGGCCTCGCGGAAGCGGCGTATCCAGCGCGCGCAGTCCGGATCGTGGCCCATCATGACATCCGCGCCCATGCATGCCTTCACGATCTCCAGATGCATGGGGTTCATGATGGCGGAGGTGAGACCTGCGCCGATGGCCATGCTGAGGAACACGGCGCTGATACCTTCGCGCGCCGGCAGGCCGAAGCTCACGTTCGAGGCGCCGCAGGTGCTGTTCACCTTCAGTTCGTTCTTCAGGCGGCCGAGCAGGCGCATCACCTGTACGCCGGCCTGGTTGATGGCGCCAATCGGCATGACCAGCGGGTCCACGACGATATCGCTGTACGGGATGCCGTGATCGCGCGCCCGGTGCACGATCTTCTTTGCGACCTCGAAGCGCACGTCCGGATCCTCGGAGATGCCGGTCTCGTCGTTGGAGATCGCCACCACCGCCGCGCCGTACTTCTTCACCAGCGGCAGCACGCTCTCGAGGCGTTCCTCCTCGCCGGTGACCGAGTTCACGAGCGGCTTGCCCTTGTACACCGCCAGTCCCGCCTCGAGTGCGGCGACGATCGAGGAGTCGATCGACAGCGGCACGTCGGTGATCGACTGCACCAGCTGAATGGTCTTCGCGAGGATCGCCGGCTCGTCCGCGAGCGGAATGCCGGCATTGACGTCGAGCATCTGTGCGCCGGCGGCGATTTGCGCCCGGGCATCGGACTCGACGCGGCTGAAGTTACCCGCCGACATTTCCGCGGCCAGGATCTTGCGACCGGTGGGATTGATACGCTCGCCGATCATCACGAATGGGCGCTCAAAGCCGATGACGACCTCGCGCGTGGCGGAACTGATTACGGTATCGGTCATGAGGCTATCCTGTTTGAATTCGTTGCTGTATCTCTCCCCGGGTGCCAGGGCACGCGCCCGGCGAGCACTCCGGAGCGCTCGATGATCTCCGCCACGGTTTCCTCCTGGCGATAGGCCATCAGGTGCACGCCATGCACGCCCCTGATGCTGCGAATCTCCTGGACCAGTTCGGTGCACAACCGGCGCCCCTCGCGCGCCTGGTCGCTCGCGCCCCGCAACCGCTCGATCACCGCGTCCGGGATGTGTACGCCCGGTACATGGGTGCGGATCCAGTCGGCCGCCCTGGCGGACTTCAGCGGCCCGGTGCCGACCAGGATGAAGACCTGGTCGAGCAGTCCGAGCTCCTCCACCTGGTTCATGAAGCTCCTCAAGAGCGGCACGTCGTAGCAGTACTGGGTCTGGATGAACTGCGCGCCGGCGGCCACCTTCTTGCCGAGCCGCGCGGCGCGCCATTCCAGCGGGCGGGCGAAGGGATTCTCCGCCGCCCCGAGCAGTACCCGCGGCGCGTGGGTGATCTTGCGGCCGGAAAGAAAATGATGCTCGTCGCGCAGCGTCCGTGCCGTTTCCAAAAGCGACATCGAGTCCAGATCGAACACCGGCAGTGCCTGCGGGTGATCGCCGGCCTGCACACCATCCCCGGTCAGGCACAAGAGGTTGCACACGCCCATGGCCGCCGCCCCGAGGATGTCGCCCTGGATGGCGATGCGGTTGCGGTCGCGGCAGGAGATCTGCATGACCGGCGCGTAGCCCACGCGCGTCAGGAGCGCGCACACGGCGAGGCTCGACATATGGCAGTTGGCACCCGATCCATCGGTGGCGTTGATGGCATCGACGTAGCCATCGAAGATGCGGGCGCGTTGAAAGACCTCTTCGGGATCCGCCGAGTCCGGCGGCGCAAGCTCGCTCGTCACCAAAAACTGCCCGGCGCGCAGCAGGCGCTCGAAGCGCCCGGGCGAGGTATGGCCGGGCAGGATCGGCAGCGGATAGCCTGGGACCGGTTCGTCCTCGAAGATCATCGCGGCGCCCCTTCGGTGCGCTCGCGCACTACCCGCAGCCAGGAGGAGTGGCCCTGCAGGCGCCGATCCACCGCCGCCTGGACATCGCGGATGGCCTCCGGCCCCCCGAAGATGCGCGCGCTGCCGGCGACCGCCTCGTACCACACGCACTTCATGTCCGGCTTTACCTCGCAGTTGCCGTTGGCGCGCACCCCGCCGCAGGGACCGTTGCGCAGGTTCTTCGGGCAGTTCATGGGGCAGGACATGCCGGTCGAACTGAGGATGCACTGCCCGCACATGCGGCAATCGAAGAGGAAGCCCTTGACCGTGCGTTCCACGGCTGCCACCGGGCGCTCGAGACGCCGATAGCCGATCGCCCGCAACAGGGGATGCAGGCTGACGAGTACGTTCTCGAACGCGCGGTAGAAACCATTCAGGCCGCGCGCGTGGCGCACGGACCATTGTCGGACGGCGTACACCTTAGGGCTCCGGCTTGAGCAGTCCCTTCGCCTTGGTCAGCGCTTCCAGCGCCTCGTCGGTGAAGGAGGCTTCGATCCGCGCCGCGGCCGCGGCCGCCTCGGCCTTGAGATCATCGCCGCACGGGGTTGGGTCACTGCGCTTCCAGTCCGCCAGATAGGCATCCGAGCCGCCCTTGCCGGCACGCATGGCGGCGCGATCGACCGCCTCCTGGAAGCGCTGCGACAGCTGCACCTTGGCGACTTCGCGCCCGCGCTTCACCAGCACCTGCGCGGGAATGTCGCGCCAGGAAATGACGATCAGACTGGCCACGGCGCGGAGTCCTGGCGCGAGGCCAGGGCGCGCAGACGCGTGCCAAGATCCCCGTAACCGGTGAAGCGATACTCGAAGGTGAAGCCCATGCGGGTCGCGATCGCGCGCGCGCGCTCGATGCTTTCGGGCTTGGCGGCCTGCGCCAGATAGACCAGGCGGCGGTAGTTGCGGAAGTACTCGTCCTTGAGCTCGGGGTGGCGGTCGATGCCGAGGCCGCGGATCACGAAGCGCTCAAAGTTCTTGAGCAGAAAATCGGTGAGGTAAAAGGTGCCGGGCTCAGCTTCAGCGAGCGCCGCAAAAACCTCCGGCGTGGCGAAGAACTCGTAGCAGTGTGCGCCAGGGAGGCGCTCCACCCCTTCGGCCTGCAGCACCGCATCGAGCGCACCGCCTGTGCCGCAGTCGGCATAGGCGACGAAGATCTGCGCATAGTTGGCGCGCTGGGCGCGGATCTCGGCCTGTACGGCCGGCGCGATGCGCTCGGGGCGGTTGTGCAGTTCGGCCGGCAGGCAGCGCACGTCGATGGCCGACCAGTCGTTGGCGCGGCGCAGGGCCGCGATCTCGCGGGCGAGCGCGCCACAGGCGATGATGAGGGTGCCGCGGCGCGAGTCGCTCATGTCTTGACGCGCCTTGCGCCGCGCTCAGGCAGCGCGGGTCGCGCGCCGTTGGGCGACTAGGCTCTTGGCAGTCTCTACGGCGATCGCGGCGTCGCGGCAGTACGCATCCGCACCGACGGCCTTGCCGAATTCCTCATTGAGCGGTGCACCGCCCACCAGCACGATGAAGTCTTTGCGAATGCCGGTTTCCTTCATCTTGTCGATGACAACCTTCATGTACGGCATGGTCGTGGTGAGCAGCGCCGACATGCCGAGGATGTCCGGCTTGTGCTCCTCGAGCGCCGCCAGATACTTCTCGACCGGGTTGTTGATGCCGAGGTCGATCACCTCGAAGCCCGCCCCTTCGAGCATCATCGACACGAGGTTCTTGCCGATGTCGTGGATGTCACCCTTGACCGTGCCGATGACGACCTTGCCGATCGGCGGCACGCCGGTCTCGGCGAGCAGCGGCCGCAGAATCTCCATGCCGCCCTTCATGGAGTTCGCCGCCAGCAGCACTTCGGGGACGAACAGGATCCCGTCGCGGAAGTCGATGCCGACGATGCGCATGCCTTCGACGAGGGCATCGTTGAGGGTTTTTTCGGCGCTCCAGCCGCGCTCGAGGAACAGGCGCGTGGCTTCCTCGACTTCCGCCTTCAGCCCGTTGTACAGATCGTCATGGACCTGTTCGGTGAGCTCCTGATCGTTCAGGTCGCGTAGATTGAATTCGCCTTCGGCTTGCTCTGCCATTGTCGAAATCTCCATGCGCGACTACGGGTTAGCACCTCGCGCAGGCGCTGACAACAGGATGGTAAGGGGAGGGTATCGGAGGCAATGGCTGCTTCGCGACCGCGGCATGCCGCAAAGCGACAGGCGACGTAATAAGGCAAACCGCGCGCGCAGACACCGGTTTCAGGCCGGAGCCAGTTCACCCCGGGGGCTGGCGGCGCCCTTGGCGGCGCGGCTCTGGCGCTCCGCGCTCGGCGGGCAACCGAACTGGGCGCGGTAACAGCGCGAGAAATGCGGCGGGGACTGAAAGCCACATGCGGTCGTGATGTCGATGATCGGCATCGAGGTCTGCAGCAGCAGCTCGCGCGCCCGGCGCAGGCGCATCTGCAGGTAGTAGCGCTTCGGCACGCAGTTCAGGTGGCGCTTGAACAGCCGCTCGATCTGCCGGCGCGACAGCCCGGTGGCGGAGGCGATTTCATCGAGCGACAGGGGCTTCTCGATGTTCTCCTCCATCAGCTGCGCCACCTTGATCAGGCTCTCGTGCGAGACGCCGATCTGCGCGCGCAGCGGCACGTACTGCCGGTCGCGGTCGCTGCGCACCCGATCGACGATGAACTGCTCGGAAATGAGCTGCGAGACGTGCGCACCGTGCTTGCTCTCCACTAGGTGCAGCATCAGATCCAACGGCGCCACGCCGCCTGAGCAGGTGAAGCGGTCGCGGTCGATGCTGAAGAGCTGATCGCTCAGCTGGATGCGCGGGAACTCCTCGCGCAGCGCCGAGAGGTTCTCCCAGTGGATGGTGGCGCGGTAGCGATCCAGGAGGCCCGCCTTCGCCAGCGCATAGCCGCCGGTGCACAGCGCCCCGAGCGGCACGCGCCGCTCGGCGAGGCGCTTGAGCGCGGCGAGGATCTTCGGGGACACCGCCGCCTGCACGTCCACCCCGCCGCACACGAACAGAATGTCGACCGCCCCCACGGCGTCGAGCGCATGCGTCGGTGACAGCTGCAGGCCGTTGCTCGCCGGCGTCGGCTGCCCGTCCAGGCTCACGATCGACCATTCGTAGACGCTCTGGCCGGTGATGCTGTTGGCCATGCGCAGCGGCTCAACCGCGTTGGACAACGCGATCATCGAATAGCGCGGCAGCGTCAGGAAGGCGAACTTGGTGCGGAGTAATGTCACATGCCGGATTTTACCACATACTTGCCTGATTGCGACACCAGGCCTTGCAGGTCATCCAGGCGGGCAGAGCGCTGGCACGAGCGGCGCCGCCGACCCCCTCTGGGGCGATTGTTGTAATGTTGAACTCATAATGAAATGAACTCAGGAACTTGCCGCCCCCATGGCGAGCTTCATCGAATCCCGCTCCATCGACTATGTGCCCCTGTCCGAACGCCACGGCAAGGTCTGGCACCTGTGGCCAGTGTGGTTTGCGGGCGATGCGCACCTGGCGACGGTTGCGGTCGGAATCCTGGGCATCGCCCTCGGCGGTAACTTCCTGTGGACGGCTATCGCGGTGGTGCTGGGGGGGCTGCTCGGAACCTTCTTCATGGCGTTCCATTCGACGCAGGGTCCGCAGCTCGGGCTGCCGCAGATGATCCAGTCGCGACCGCAGTTCGGCTATACGGGGGCGCTCCTGGTCTGGGGCGTGGCCATGGTCTCCTACATCGGCTACAACGCGTTCAACCAGGTGCTTGCCGGGCAGGCCATCCACCAGCTGCAGCCGGCGATCCCGGCGACCTCGCCCGTCAGTCTCACCGGGTTTGCGCTGGTGGCGTTGGCGCTGGCGGCGGTGGGCTACGACAAGATCCACCTGGCGCAGCGCGCCTTTGCCTTCCTCATGATCGCCATCCTCACGGTGTTCTCCTGCGGGGCGTTGTTCCTGGTGCATCTGCCGCCGGCGCAGTGGCAGCTCGGCGGCTTTCGCGGCGTGCCGTTTCTGGCGCAGCTGTTCGCCGCCGCCTCCTATCAGCTGAGCTGGTCGATCTACGTTTCGGATTATTCGCGCTACCTGCCCCCGAACGTTGGGGTGCGCGGCTCGTTCTGGTGGACCTACCTGGGGGCCTTTATCGGCGGGGCGTGGATGATGCTGGTCGGCACCGTCGCCGCCGCCGTGGCCCCGAAGCTAGACCTCCCCGCGGCGATGGAGTTCGCCGCGGATCAGATCTACCCGGGCTTCGGGCGGGTGCTCCTGATCGGCGCGGTGCTCGGTCTGATCGCCGTATCGACGCTCAACTTCTACGGCGCATCGCTGACGCTCCTGAGCGTCGCTGACACACTGAAGCCGCTACGCAGCAGCGCCGCCAAGCGACTGGCCAGCCTCGCCGTGGCTTTCATTGCCAGCACTGCGATTGCGTTCGAGGCCTCGAGCAGCTTCGGCAGCCGCTTCGCGGACCTGCTGGCGGTGCTGCTGTACCTGTTCACGCCGTGGACGGCGATCAACCTCGTGGATTTCTACGTGGTGCGCAAGGGTCACTACTCGATCCGCGAGATCTTCAACCCGAACGGCATGTACGGGCGCTGGAACTGGCGCGGGCTCCTCGCCTACGGTGCAGGTTTCGCGGCGATGATTCCGTTCTTCAGCACGGAAGTGTGGCGCGGGCCGGTCGCGCGCGCGCTGGGCGGGGCGGACATCGCCATGCTGATCGGGCTACCGGTCTCGGCCGGGGTGTATCTGTGGGCCTACCGCGCCTTCGATCTGCCGGCCGAGGTGCGCCGTGCGGCGGCGGCGGATGCCGGCCTCGAACCGGGCGTGCCGGCGGCGGCGACGGCGCTCTCCTAAGGCGGCGGGTGCGCACATGCCCAAGATCGTCGACCACGACAAGCGTCGCGATGAGATCGCCCTCATCGCCTGCCGTGTGGTCGCCGAGCACGGCTTTGAGAAAGCCAGCATGGTGCGCATCGCGCGCGGTGCGGGCTACACCACCGGCATGCTGGCGCACTACTTCGACAGCAAGCAGGACATCATCATCGCCGCATTGCGGCTGATCCTGCGGCGTATCGATGAGCGGCTGACACAGCCCGCGCCCGGCGCCGCACGCGCGGACCTGCTGGCACTGCTGACCGAAGCGCTGCCGGTGGATGAGCAACGGCGCACCGAGTGCGCGTTCTGGACGGCTTTCTGGGGGCAGGTAAGCACCGACCGGCGTCTGCGGCGCATCAATGGCTGGGTACACGGGGAGTACCTGCGGCTGTTCGAGCGCTGCCTTGCGCAGGCCTGGCCGGCCTGGCGGGAGTGGCCCGCGGGCACGCGCGAGCAGGTGCTGCGCTCGCTCGTCACCTTCATCAATGGCCTCACCGCCGGCGCCGTCGCCAACGCGGGGGATTGGCCGCCGCAGCGCCAGCTCGAGCAGTTGCGACTGCAGCTCGAACTGCTGCACGGCTGGGCGCTCGGCAGTGCCGGTGCACCGCTCGCGCAACGCGCCGCGGGCGCTTAGGGGCGCCGCGGGTGCAACGGCACGGTGGCACCCGAGGGGGCTTAGAATCCCTGTCGGTCGGGTTCTCGACTCCAACAACGAGGAGCCTCGCCTCATGCTGCGTCAGCTGACTCGCCTGTGCGTGCGCTATGCCGAGCGCTATATACCCAATCCGTATCTCTACGCGGTGATTCTCACCTTCATCAGCGTCGCCGCCGCGCTGCTGTGGACCGCGAGCACCCCCGGGCAGGTCATCGAGGCTTGGTACAAGGGCATCTGGGAGATCCTCGCCTTCGCCATGCAGATGGCGCTCATCCTGGTCACCGGCGTCACGCTGGCGGATGCGCCGGCAGTCAAGGGGCTGCTGCGCCGCCTGGCCGGCTTGCCCGCCGGGCAGAGCGGCGCGGCCGTCACGGTGTTCCTCGCCGCGGCGATCGCCTCCTGGCTCAACTGGGGGTTCGGGCTGGTGGTCGGGGCGCTGCTGGCGCGCGAGATCGCCAAGCGGCTCAAGGAGGTCGACTTCAGCTTCCTGGTGGCCGCCGCCTACATGGGCTTCATGGTGTGGGCGTCGGGACTGTCAAGCTCCATCGCGCTGGCGACGGCCAGCACGGGCAGTGCGCTCAATATCGTCGAGAAGGTGACCGGCGAGGTCGCAGGCTTCGGGCAGACGATCTTCACCGCCTATAACCTCGTGCCGGTGCTGCTGCTGCTGCTCGTGATTCCGCTCGCGTTGCTCTACATGGGGCCACACGCCGCGGAGATGAAGCGGGTCGACCCGAAGGTGCTGGCGGCCCAGGACGAAGTGAGTGCGCCGCCGCAGCGCACGCGCAGCTTTGCCACGCTGCTTGAGGACGCGTGGCCCCTGAGCCTGCTGCTCGTACTCATGGGCGCTTACTACGAAGTCCACACGATCCGGCGCAGCGGGTTTCACCTCGACATCAACGGCTTCATCTTTCTCGTGCTGATGCTCGGGCTGCTGTTTCACTGGCGACCGATCCGTTACGTGCGCGCTTTCGAGGCGAGCGCCCGCACCGTGGGACCGATCCTGCTGCAGTTTCCGCTGTACGGCGGGATCATGGGCATCATCACCGGCACGGGCCTGGCGGCGCTCATTGCCGCGCATTTCGTCGCGTTCTCGAGCGCGCATACGCTGCCGTTCTGGACCTTCATCTCTTCGAACATCATCACGTTGTTCGTGCCCTCCGGCGGGGGCCACTGGGCCGTGCAGGGCCCGTTCATGGTGCCGGCGGCGGTGAAGCTGCACGCCGATCCGGCCATGATCGCCATGGCGACCGCGATGGGCGAGCAGACCGCCAATATGATCCAGCCGTTCTGGGCGCTGCCGATCCTGGCGATCGCGCGCCTCGGCATCAAGGACATCATGGGCTACTGCGTGATCGCCCTCGTCATCGGGCTGATCATCTTTGGCGGCGCGCTGCTGGTATTCGCCTAAGAGCAAGCACGCCGGCGGCGCACTCCGAGCCCACTCAGGCCTTCAGTTCCAGGTTCTCCGGGTCGTACGGGGACTCGCGCAGCACGGTCGCCTGCTTTCGCTCGCCGAGGATCAGGATCGACAGCGGCGTGCCGGCTTCGGCGTACTCGGCCTTCACATAGCCGATCGCGAGGCTTTTCTTGACGTGGTGGCCGTAGTAGCCGGAAGTGGCGCGTCCGATCATGTGGCCGTTCTTGTCGAAGAGCGGCTCGTTCCCCAGCGGGTCAGCATCGGTGACCCCATGCACCTCGAGCGTGACGAAGCGGTTCGGCACGCCGGAGGCGAGCTGCCTCTCGAGCGCGGCGCGGCCGATAAACTCGCCCTTCTTCATGCGCACGAAGCGATCCAGGCTCGCCTCGAAGGGCGTGTAGTCCGGCGTCATGTCACTGCCCCACATGCGGTAGGACTTCTCCATGCGCAGTGACTCCATCGCGCGCATGCCGACCATGCCGATACCGTGCGCGGCGCCCGCCTCGAACAACGCATCGAACAGGTTGTGCGCATACTCGATCGGGAAGTGCAGCTCCCAGCCGAGCGCGCCCACGAAGTTGACGCGCAGCGCGTACACATCTACCGCCAGCGCCGCTTCGATGGTCTGCGCGGTGAGCCAGGGGAACGCATCGTTGTCGAGCGGCGTATCGGTGAGCTGTGTGAGCACCGCGCGCGACTTCGGGCCCGCGAGCACGAAGCAGCCGCGCGTGTTGGTGATGTTGCGCAGGGCGACCGAGCCGTCGCGCGGCAGCGCCTTCGTGAGGTAGTCCCCGTCGTAGCGCTCGGCCGCGCCGGCGCTGACCACGTAGAAGTGCTCATCCGCGATCTTGGTGATCGTGAACTCCGAGCGGATGCCACCGCCGCGGGTGAGGGCGTGCGACAGCGCCATGCGGCCGATCTTGGTCGGCACCTTGTTGGCGACCAGGGTGTCGAGCCAGCTTTCCGCGCCCGGGCCGGTGACTTCGTGCTTGGTGAAGGGGGTGAGATCGATGATCCCGGCCTGCTCGCGCATCAGGCGTACTTCGTGGCCCACGTGCGGGAAGTAGTTGGTGCGCCGGAAGCTCCACTGATCGCGCCGCTCAACGCCGGCAGGGGCGAACCAGTTGGCACGCTCCCAGCCGTAGCGCTGTCCCCACACCGCCCCCATGGCATTTAGTCTGTCGTACACGGGGCTCGTCTTGGCCGGACGCCCAGCGGCGCGTTCCTCGTCGGGGAAGTGCACCGTGAAGACGTTGCGGTAGGTCTCCTCGTTCTTCTTCACCACGTAGCGCTTGGAGGTGTAGGCGCCGTAGCGGCGCGGGTCCACGGCCAGCATATCGATCCCGGGCTCACCCTCGGTGATCCACTCGGCGAGCTGCCAGCCCGAGCCCCCGGCGGCGGTGATCCCGAAGCTGTGGCCCTCGTTCAGCCACACGTTCTGCACTCCCCAGGCAGGGCCGATGAGCGGGCTGCCGTCGGGCGTATAGGAGATCGGACCGTTGATGATGTCCTTGATGCCGCAGTTCTCGAGCGCCGGCACGCGGCGCGTGGCGGCCTCCACGTACGGCACCAGCCGGTCGAGGTCCCCCGGAAAGAGGCTGCGGCCGAACCAGTCCGGCACCCCGTCGGCGAAGCGCGCCGGGGCCCCCTGCTCGTAGGGACCTAAGATCCAGCCCATGCGCTCCTCGCGCAGGTAGTAGGACTGATCCGATTCGCGCAGCACCGCAAGCTCGCGCCCGCCGCCCTGGCGATACTGTTTGAGCTCGGGGGATTCGTCATAGACGATGTACTGGTGCTCGACCGGGATCGCCGGCAAGTTGAGCCCCAGGAGGCGCCCGGTCTCGCGGGCGTAGTTACCGGTGGCGAGCACCAGGTGCTCGGCGCGGATCTCCCCCTGGGAGGTGCGCACCAGCCATTCACCCGAGGGCGTGCGCGTCATGGCCTGCGCCTCGGTATGCTCGTAGATCTCGGCGCCCGCGCCGCGCGCGCCCTTGCGCAGCGCCATGGTGAGATCGGCGGGCGCTATGTGCCCGTCGTCGGGGTGGTAGAGCGCGCCGATGAGCGCCGGAGTATCGGCGCTGCCGCCGAGCTCGACCAGGGGCCACAGCTCCTTCACGCGCTGGGGCGTGATCACCTCGAAAGGCACGCCGATGGTGTTGGCCGTGCCGCAGTATTTCTGGTACTCGTCCATGCGCTCCTTGCAGGTCGCAAGGCGCAGGTTGCCGGTGACGTGGAAGCTTACGTCCTGCCCGGTCTCGGCCGGCAGGCGCTTGTAGAGATCGACCGAGTACTTGTGCAGCTGCCCGACGGTGTAGCTCATGTTGAACAGCGGCAGGAGACCTGCGGCATGCCAGGTGGAGCCGGCGGTCAGTTCGGTGCGTTCGATCAGCGCGACGTCCTTCCAGCCCTTCTTCGTCAGATGATAGAGCGTACTCACCCCGACGACGCCACCACCGATCACCAGCACCCGAACATGCGTCTTCACGAGTCGATTCTCCGCGTAAGGCAGGCAGGCTGCGCGTGCCGCCGGAAATTTGAGTGTAGCCCGCGCTACCCCCACCGGGACTCCAATTGCGACAATGCCTTGTCTAAATGATCCCGCGACCGGCTTCGCCGAGGAACTGCGCGACGTAGGGGGCGAATGAGCGCCACACCTCGAGGCGCAAGGCCTGCGTGTCCGTGCGCCACAGCACCACTTCCGCCTTACCAAGCACGGTGCGGGTGCACATGCCGACCGGGAAGAACTGCGGGTCCAGGTCCAGCGGGCAGCCGCTCTCGAGCAGCGCCGCCGCGTGCGGCCCGTGCACCAGCAGCGCCATCTGGCGGTGGCTCACGTCGACCAGCGAGTGCGGCAGTTGCGCAAGTGCCCGTTCCAGTTGCAGCGCCAGTGCTGCCTGCTCGGTCGGGGCCAGGAGCAGCCACTCATCGGGCCCGAGCCACAGTGCGGCGCGCTCGCCCGAGACGCCGGCGCGGCAGGCCTGCGCAGGCACCGCCACGCCGAGGGCCGCTTGCGCGGCGGCGCGCACCGCCTCATCGCCCCGCAGCACCCAGCGCGCGGCCGCCGGCAGCGAGCGCAGCCACAGGCTCTCGCTCACGAGCGCAGCACTGCGGGCGTGCGTCAGCTCAGCCATGGATGCGCGCACCGCTGGGGTCATAGAAGACGCTGGCGGTGACTTCGACCGCCACTTCGCCGCGCTCGGTGCCCACGTAGAGCGTCTCACCCATACGGGCGCGCCCCCCGGCGAGGAGCCCCATGGCGATCGAGCGGCCGAGCGTGGCGCTCAGGTAGGAGGAGGTCACGTGACCGAGCGGCCGCGTGGGCACGCGTGCGCCGGCTGCGCCCATCAGCTGCGCGCCTTCCTCGAGCACCACCTGCGGATCCTTGGTGAGCAGCCCCACCAGCTGACGGCGCTGTGGCGCGCTCATCGCGGGGCGCGCCAGCGAGCGCTTGCCGACGAAGTCCGGTTTGCTCTTGCCGATCGCCCAGCCAAGACCCGCGTCATCGGGTGTTACGGTGCCGTCGGTGTCCTGGCCGATGATGATGTAGCCTTTCTCGGCCCGCAGCACGTGCATGGTCTCAGTGCCGTAGGCGCTCATGCCGAGCTGCCGCCCCTTGTCCCACAGCGCCTCCCACACCGCAGCCCCGTAGTCGGCCGGTACATTGACCTCAAAGCCCAGCTCGCCGGTGAAGCTGACGCGGAACAGCCGCATCGGCACCCCGCAGATGTGCCCGCGCACGACGCTCATGTGCGGAAACGCCGCGGCGCTAATGTCGACGTCGGTCAGTCCCTCGAGCACCGCACGCGCCTGCGGGCCCTGCACGGCGATCACGGCCCACTGCTCGGTGGTGGAGGTGAGCCACACCCTGAGCTCGGTCCATTCCGTTTGCAGATAGTCCTCCATCAGCCCCAGCACGCGCGGCGCGCCGCCGGTGGTGGTGGTCACGTGGAAGCACTGCTCATCGATGCGTGCGACCACTCCATCATCGAAGATGAAGCCGTCCTCGCGCAGCAGCACGCCATAACGGCAGCGCCCGACGGCCAGGCTGTTCCACGCGTTCACATACAGGCGGTTCATGAACGTGACCGCATCCGGACCTACGACCTCGATCTTGCCGAGCGTGGAGGCGTCGAAGATGCCGCAGGCGCTGCGCGCGGCACGGCACTCGCGTGCCACCGCCGCGTGCATATCCTCGCCCGCTTGCGGGAAGTAGCGCGCCCGCTTCCACAGCCCCACGTCCTCGAAGACCGCCCCCCGGGCCGCCGCCCACTCGTACAACGGCGTGCGGCGTACGGGATCGAACAGCTCCCCGCGCGCGAGCCCCGCGAAGCTGCCGAAGGTGACCGGCGTATAGGGCATGCGGAAGGTCGTGAGCCCGACCTGCGGCGGGGTCTTCCCCAGGGAGCGCGCGACGATGCCGAGCGCATTCAGGTTGGAAGTCTTGCCCTGGTCGGTCGCCATGCCGGTCGTGGTGTAGCGTTTCACGTGCTCGATGGAGCGAAAACCCTCGCGCAGCGCGAGCGCGAGATCCTTGGCGGTGACGTCGTTCTGCCAGTCCACGAACGCGCGGCCGCGCGTGTGCGCCGTGCGCGGCAGCGCGCCGACGAAGCCGGCTTCTGCAGCAGGCGGCGGCTGCGGAGCGGCGCGCCCCGCGCCACCGCCCGGGTCAACGCCCGGCCGCGCCGGGTCGAGCGCCTCGCGGGCGGCGGCTGCGCCGGCAGTGGCGCCGTCCTGCAACACCTCCTGCTGCGCGAACACCCCGCGGCAGGCCCCGGTGCTGCGCGAGCGCTCGGCAGCGGCGCCCGGAATGAAGGCCTGGAGCGCGTCGCTCCAGGTCAGGTGTCCGCGCGACTGTGAATGCAGGTGCACGCTCGGGGTGAAGCCCCCGGACATGAGCACCAGATCGCAGGGCTGGGTCTGCAGCTGACTCAGCTCCGCGCCTGCGAGGCGCGCCAGTTCGATGGCGCTGACGCGCCGGCGGCCGTGCGTACCGAGCACACACGCGTCAGTGAGCACCGGGATGCCGGCGGCGCGCGCTTGTTCGCTGCGCGCACTCTCGGGGCGGGTATCGGCGATGCAGGCGATGAACACCCCGGCGCGCTTGAGGTCGAACGCCGCCTCGTAGGCCTCATCGGCGGCGGTCACCACCACTGCGCGGGTGCCGGGGAGCACGCCGTAGCGGTTGAGGAAGGTGCGTGCGGCGCTGGCGAGCATGATGCCGGGGCGGTCGTTCCCGGCAAACACCAGCGGGCGCTCGATGCTGCCGGTCGCGAGCACCACCTCGCGCGCGCGCACCTGCCACTGCCGCTCGCGCGGCGCATCGCCCGCGGGGTCGGCAAGATGCTCGGTGAGGCGCTCATTGAGGCCGAGCATGTTGTGCGGGAAGTATCCGAAGGCGGTCGTGCGCCTCAGGATCCTTACGCGCGGATTGGCCGCAAGCGCGGCCAGTTGCGTGGCGAGCCAGGCGGCAGCCGGCCGGCCCGCGATTTCGCCCGAATCGGCGGATTCGCTCAGCAGTGAACCGCCGGCCTCGGCCTGCTCGTCGCAGAGAATGACGCGCGCGCCAGCGCCGGCGGCGCTGAGCGCGGCCGCGAGCCCCGCGGGTCCGGCACCGACCACCAGCACGTCGCAGTGGGCGAAGCGATTGGCGTAAGTGTCCGGATCCGCTTCTTTGGGTGCGCGCCCGAGACCGGCAGCGGCACGGATGCGCGGCTCATAGAGCGCATGCCACGCGCGGCGCGGCCACATGAAGGTCTTGTAGTAGAAGCCCGCGGGAATGAAGGGCGCAAAGAAGTCATTGATCGCACCGGCATCGACGGTGAGGCTCGGCCAGCGGTTCTGGCTGTAGGCGGTGAGCCCCTCGTACAGCTCGACCTGCGTGGCACGCAGGTTCGGGGTTTCGCGTCCCGCGTCACGCCGCACGGTGACGAGCGCGTTAGGCTCCTCCGCGCCCGCGGCGAGCACGCCGCGCGGGCGGTGGTACTTGAACGAGCGGCCCATCAGGTGCACGCCGTTGGCGAGCAGCGCGCTCGCCAGCGTGTCGCCGGCGCAGCCGCTGTAGGGGCGCCCGTCGAAGCGGAAGTGCACCACACGCGCGCGCTCGATGCGACCGCCCGCTGCCGTGCGCAGCCCCTCGTTCACCGCGCCTCCGCGGCTACGTCGGGACGCGCCTCGCCCACCTTGTAGGTGGCCAGGAAGTGATCGGTGGTCGTGTCGCGCAGCGCGTTGAAGAAGCGTCCGCAGCCGCGCGCATGGCGCCAGCGCTCGGCATGCACGCCGCGGATGTTGTCGCGACGGTAGAGGTAGTCGGCCCAGTTCTGCGTGTCGACTTCGCCCGGCTTGGCGGGGCGGGCGATGTGAGCCTGGCCGCCGTAGACGAATTCAGGCTCCGGGCGCTCGCCGCAGTAGGGACAGCGGATCAGGAGCATGTCGCGTGCCGCCCTTAGTGCGCGACCGCGGCCGCCGCGGCCTCATCGATCAGATCGCCGTCGCGGAAGCGCTCGAGCGTGAAGGCCGCGTTGATCGGATGCGGTTCGTCCTTGGCGATCGTCCAGGCAAAGACGTGCGCCGAACCGGGCGTGGCCTTGAAGCCCCCGGTCCCCCAGCCGCAGTTCACGTACAGCCCCGGCACCGGGGTCTTGCCGATGATGGGCGAGCGGTCGGGCGTGACGTCCACGATGCCGCCCCAGGCGCGCAGCATCTTCAGGCGCCGGAACATCGGGAACAGCTCGCAGATCGCCTCCAGCGCATGACTGGTGATATGCAGGCCGCCGCGCTGGGTATAGGAGGTGTAGGCATCGGTGCCGGCGCCGATGACCAGCTCTCCCTTGTCCGATTGACTGATGTAGGCGTGGATGGTGTTGGACATGACGACGCACGGGAACACCGGCTTGATCGGTTCCGAGACGAGTGCCTGCAGCGGATAGCTCTCGAGCGGCAGGTGTACGTCGGCAAGCCTCAGCACGACGCTGGTGTTGCCCGCGGCGGCTACGCCGATGCGCGGGGCGCGGATCGGGCCGCGTGAAGTGAGGACGCCGGCGATGCGGCCGTCGTCGTCTTTCAGAAATCCGCTGACTTCGCAGTTCTCGATGATGTCGACCCCGAGCGCATCGGCCGCGCGCGCGTAGCCCCACGCGACCGCGTCGTGGCGCGCCGTGCCGCCGCGGCGCTGCAGCGCCGCCCCCAGGACCGGGTAGCGGATGTCGCCAATGTTCAGCGGCGGACAGAAGGCCTTGGCCTGCTCGGGCGTCAGCCACTCGTTGTCGACGCCGGCGGCGCGATTGGCGTAGATGTGGCGCTTGAACACCTGCGCATCGTGCACCGTGTGCGCCAGCATCATGACGCCGCGCGGGGAGAACATGACGTTGTAGTTGAGGGCCTGCGCGAGGCCCTCCCACAGCTTCACCGCATGATCGTAGAGCGCCGCACTCTCATCGAACAGGTAGTTCGAGCGGATGATGGTGGTGTTGCGGCCGGTGTTGCCGCCGCCGATCCAGCCCTTTTCGAGCACCGCGATGTTGGTGAAACCGTGCTCACTCGCCAGGTAATACGCAGCTCCCAGGCCGTGGCCGCCGCCGCCCACGATGATGGCGTCGTAAGCGCTCTTGGGCTCGGGGCTGCGCCACTGCGGCTGCCAGCCGCGCTGGCCGGTGAGGCCACGCAGGAGGAGCGACAGGCCGGAGAAGGGTTGCATCCGGAAGACCCTGCAGGTGTGCCCGAGTGGGCGCGCATCATGCTCCCGCGCGATGATCCGCAGTTAGGCCCCAGGCGGCGCAGCACTTGAACGGAAGCGACATTTGCGACACAGGGACACCTGACGTTGTACGTGCAGGTGACGAAATTGTCCTCCATTGGCAGCGTGTGCCCGGAGCAGTAGCCGCTGCCGGGGAGCCCACCATCGAATCCTCGCGTCAGACTGTCGCTTGCGCCAAGTCAGTCTCGGTGGTCGCCGCGTGCGAGGCCAGTGTGCCGATGTGATGGCAGCCTTTGACGGCGTACCACCACAGACCTGCTCCGAGAATCACGGCGATGTAGACGAACGCACCCCAGGTGTTGTACCAGGGCGTGCCGTAGACGGCTTCGCGCGGCCAGGCAAGGTTGAGCGCCATTCCGGCGCCCCACAGCACTGCGACGATGTTGACGAACATTCCCCACCTGCCCATGGTGAAGTAGCCACTTGCCACGAGATCTGCGGGCGGCCATTGCCCTAGCAGGCGCTTCTTCAGCAGTGGGCCCGTCACCATCAGGTACGCCAGGTAGATCATGATGACCGCGATCGAGGTCAGTACTGTGAAAATTTTCGGCTGCCCGATGTTGACGACCAGGATCAGCTCGGCAATCACGCCGATCACGATGGCAGGAACAATAGGCGTCTGCGTCTTGGAATTCACCCGCGCCAGCTTCTCCCCGAATGGCAGTGCATTGTCGCGCGCCATCGCGAAGGTCAAGCGGATGGCCGCGGTATGCACGGCCAACGAGCACACCGTCACCGCGACCACGATGCAGACCAGGAAGATCTTGCCCAGCGGACCCCACATCACTTGCTCGACGATGTATTGCAAGCCGCCGCTGCTGCTGCCGATCCTCGGATCACCCAAATTGGGTGCCGCCATGACCGCGAACACCAGGATTGCACCACCGATGACGAACGAAGCCAGGATGGCCCGCAGAATGGCCCGCGGCGCGGTGCGCCGAGGCTCCAACGTCTCCTCACCCAGTGAACTGGCGGTGTCGAAGCCGTACATAACGTATCCGGAGGCCAGCGACGCCACCAGGAAAGCGCCCAGAAAGCCCCCGCTCTTGCCAGCACCGTAGCCGTTGGTGGAGAAGAATACTTCCGGACCCCGCTTGGCGTTCAGCGCCAGGATGATCGCTATGAGGCAGGCAGCAATCAGCTCGATGAAGACCCCCGCGCTGTTGATCCTCGCCATCAACCGCACGCCGAGCGCATTGACAACGGTGGTGAACAGGATCAACACGCTGCCGAGAATCACCGCGTTGGTAGCGAAATCGTAGGTACCACTGCCGTCGCCGATGATCTGGAAGCCGCTCCACAGCCGCGGCAGGTTGAGTTGCAGCGCGAGCACCACGGCAGACAGGGTGACAATCGACGCGGTGAGCATCAGCCAGCCCGAAGACCAGCCTACGATCCGGCTGCCCAGTAGCTTGGACCAGTTGTAGACCGAGCCGGCAATGGGGTATTTGGCGGCCAGCTCCATGAAGCACAGCGCGACCGCCAACTGACCGATGAGCACCAGCGGCCAGGACCACAGATAGCCCGGCCCGGCAGTCCCGTAGCCGAAGTAGAACAGCTGGAAGGTACCGGTGAGTATGGAGATATAGCTGACGCCGGCCGCGAAGCTGCCGAACGCCCCGATGCTGCGATCAAGCGATTCTTTGTAGCCGAAGTGCTCCATGCCGCTGTCGGTCCGTCCGATAGTCTTGTTCTTAGCCACGCCTTTGTCCTCTCTGAGATGGTTGTCGCATATGGCACTAGGTCCCACGATTAGCTTACGAGCCCTGGATCATCGCTGAGCCCTTGATCGTGGTGCGCGGATTGACGTGCTGGACGAACTCGGCGACGTAGTCATCGGCGGGTCGCTCGACGATGTCGCGCCCGGTGCCGCTTTGCACGATGCGCCCGCCCTCCATGATCGTGACCTTGTCACCGAGTTTCAGCGCCTCATCGAGATCGTGGCTGACGAACAGAATCGTCTTGCGCACCCGCTCCTGCAGCGCCAGCAACTCGTCCTGGAGCTTGCGGCGGATGAGCGGGTCGAGTGCGGAAAACGGCTCGTCCATCAGCAGAATATCGGCATCCGTGGCGAAGGCACGCGCGAGTCCGACGCGCTGCTGCATGCCGCCGGACAGCTCGCTCGTATAGCGATCGCCCCACTGCGACAAGCCCACGAGCTCGAGCTGGCGGTCGACGATCTCGCGGCGTTTCTCGGGCGAGTCGCCGCGCAGCTCCAGGCCAAAGCCCACGTTCTCGCGCACCGTGCGCCAGGGGAGGAGCCCAAACTGCTGGAACACCATGGCGATGCGCTGGCGGCGTATGCGCCGCAACGTCACCGGATCGCAGCTGACGCCGATATCGACCGTGGAATCGCCGTCGGCGACCAGCACCTGGCCGCGAGTGACCAGGTTCAGCCCGTTGGCGGCGCGCAGCAGCGTGGACTTTCCGGATCCGGACAGACCCATGAGCACCGAGATCTCGGCCCGGGCCACGGCGAGCGAGGCACCGGCGACTCCGATTACGACGCCGGTCTTCTCGGCAATCGCGCCGCGTGTGCCGCCGGCATCGAGCAGGCCGAGTGCCTGCTGGATCGCCGCCGCGTGGGCGCGGCGGCCGCTCTTGGCGCAGAAGAGGATGTCGACGGCGCGAAACTCCAGCGCACTATTCACGGTGAACCGGCCTTGTCCGCGGGGCGGCTGATCCGATCGAGCACGATCGCGAGCAGCACGATGACGAAGCCCGCCTCGAATCCCATGCCCACCTGCACCGTGTTGAGCGCGCGCACCACCGGTACCCCGAGGCCACCGGCGCCGACGAGGGCGGCGATCACGACCATGGAGAGGCTGAGCATGATGCATTGGGTGATGCCGGCGAGGATCGTCGGCGCCGCGCTTGGCAGCTCGACCTTCCACAGCATCTGCATCTTTGTCGCCCCGAAGGCCTGGCCGGCCTCGACCAGTGATTTCGGCACCGAGCTGATGCCGAGCTGGGTCAGGCGGATCGGAGCTGGCAGCGCGAAGATCACGGTGGAGATCAGCCCGGGCACGACGCCCAGTCCAAAGAGCACCAGAGTCGGGATGAGGTAGACGAAGGTGGGGAGCGTCTGCATCAGGTCAAGGACCGGGCGCAGGAACGCGTACAGGCGCGGCCGGTGAGCCGCGGCGATGCCGAGGGGCACCCCGATGAGGGCAGACACGACCGCCGCCACGATGACGAGCGAGAGCGTCTCCAGCGTCGGCTCCCAGTAGCCCTGGTTCATGATGAAGAGCAGCGCCGCGACCACGAACACGACGAGCGGCCAGGAGCGGCGCAGAAACCAGCTCAGCACCGCGGCGCCCAGCACCAGCAGCGGGGAGGGGATCGCGCGCAGCAGTGCGGTGAGACCATCGACGCTGCCGCGGATGACGGTCGAGATGCCGTTGAACAGCACCCGGAAGTGGGTCTTCACGTACTCGATGATCACCGCCACCGTGTCGCCGACCGGCACCTTGTGATCGGCTAGCCAGCGCTCGAGGCTGAAGGCGGCGATGAGCTGGTTGGTGCCGAGCATCGCAGCCAGCGCCGGCCGGCCGTCGAAGGTGGTCACGCCCTGCAGCCACGCGGCGACGGTGTCCGGGTTCGCCTTGAGGAAGTTGGCGGCGGCGACTTCGGCAGGCTGGTGGCGGTTGAGGATGTCGTCCATCACGCGACTCTCCTGCTGCGTGGTGAAGACCAGGTTCTTCAGCAGGCGCCCCATGTTGGGACATTCCCTGGCGTAGCCCGCGCGCGTGTTGGTGTAGATGGTGGCCTCGCCGTAATTGGGACCGAACACGGTATCGCCGCCGGAGAGGTAGGTCATGTCAAAACGCATGTTCATCGGGTGCGGATCCCACCCCAGGAACACGATGGGCTGATGCGCCCGTACCGCGCGCTCGACCTCCGCCAGCATTCCCTGCTCGCTCGACTCGATCAGCCGGAAGGTGCCCAGTCCGAACAGGTTCTGCTTGATCATGGACAGCACCAGGCGGTTGCCGTCGTTGCCGGGTTCGATGCCGTAGATCGCCGAATGCAGCTGCGGGGCAAAGCGCTCGATGTCGGCGAAGCTCTTCAGTCCCGCCTGAAACGTATAGGTCGGAACCGCGAGGGTGTACTTGGCGCCGGTCAGGTTGGCGCGCCCGACTTCCACCGAGCCATCCTTGACGTAGGCCTTGCGATCCCCGTCTTGCGCGGGCATCCAGTTGCCGAGGAAGACGTCGAGGTCCTTATTCTTCAGGGACGCGTACGCCACCGGCACCGACAGCACCGTGATGGTCGGTTTGTAGCCGATGCGCTTCAGCAGCGCGCTGAACACTGCGGTCGTCGCGGTGACATCCGTCCAGCCGATATCCGGCATTCGCACCGTCTGGCACTCAGGCGGATCGGTCGCCTCGGCCGCACGGGCGCCGCTCACGCAGGCGAGCAGCGCAAGGCTCGCCAGCGCGCCTGCACGGGCGCGGCGCAGCAACGCCATCCCCGCCGTGGCTGCCACTAAGGGTTCAGACTCGAGTGAAGCCATGCCCGCTCCATGAAAGGCCACCCGCAGACTTGACCCGCAGGGCCCCCGATATCATCATTCTCATTACGACTTGAATAGCCGTTTAATCGACGCGCTGTCAAGTCGCAGAAACTCCGGCAAGTCCTTGAGGCAGAAAGAACTATAACCTCGAAAACTTGAGAGCCCAGAGGCCTTGGAAGCCCCGCCCGGGAGAAGGATCGGAGCGATGCATTGAACAGGCAATCAACCTCTACTCGGGGGCCGGGCGGCCGTCCCCCGAATGGGCCGCTTCGCGATGAGGGCGAAGAAGCGCGGCGCACCCAGCTCGTCGACGTCACCATTGATAGTCTGGCTGAAGTCGGCTACGTCGGCACGACTCTTGCGGAAATCGCGCGTCGCGCGGGGGTGTCCCCGGGGCTTGTAGCCCATTACTTCGGCGACAAGGACGGCCTGCTCGAGGCGGCCTTTCGCACGCTCGCCCGCTCGCTCGCCGTGCGGGTACGGGCGCGGCTCGCACTCGCACACACTCCACGCGGGCGTGTGCAGGCGGTCATCGACACCAATCTGGCACCCGAGGAGTTCGATAAGCGCTCCGGCACCGCGTGGCTGGCGTTCTGGGGTCAGGTGCTGCACGTGGCGGGCCTGAAGCGCGTCCAGACGGCTTACCAGAAGCGCATGTTGTCGAACCTGCGCGGCGACCTGCGCCAGATGATTCCGGGCGCCGAGGCGCGCACTCTCGCCGCGATGATCGCCGCGATGATCGATGGCGTCTGGCTGCGCGCGGCGCTGTCGGAGTGGCAGGAGGCTGACAGCGAGAGCGCCCGCGCGCTGCTCACGGCCTTCGTGGAGGGACGACTGAAGGATCTGACCGTCGCCGCGCAGGGCGCGCCGCCCGCGCGTGCCGCGGCCGCGAGCAGCTTCCGCGTCATCAACCCAGCGACCGGGGCGACGCTGGCACAGATCGCGGTCGACGGAGCGACGCAGGTCGAAGCCGCCGTGGCGCGCGCCGGGGCCGCACAGCGCAAATGGGGCGCGCTGACCGGGGCGGAACGCGGACGCATTCTGCACAAGGCCGCGCGGCTGCTGCGCGAGCGCAACGATGAGCTCGCGCACCTCGAGACGCTCAACACCGGCAAGCCGATCCAGGAAACGCGGGCCGTGGACGTGCTCTCGGGGGCGGAATGCCTGGAGTATTACGCTGGAATCGCTGCGGGCATCGCTGGCGAGCACCTGGACCTGGGGCCCAACGCGTTCGGCTATACGCGCCGCGAACCCTTAGGCGTCGTGGCCGGCATCGGCGCCTGGAACTATCCGCTGCAGATCGCCTGCTGGAAATCCGCGCCGGCGCTCGCGTGCGGCAATGCCATGATCTTCAAGCCCGCAGAGCTCACGCCCCTCACGGCCGTCAAGCTCGAGGAGATTTACCTCGCTGCCGGGGTGCCCCCCGGAGTGTTTCAGGTCGTGCAGGGACTGGCAGATACGGGCCGGTTGCTCACGCGTCATCCGCTCATCCGCAAGATCTCCCTTACCGGCGAGGTCGGCACCGGCAAGGCGGTGATGGCGGACGCGGCGAGTTCGCTCAAGCAGGTGACGCTCGAGCTCGGCGGCAAGTCCCCGCTCATCGTCTTCGAGGACGCGAAACTCGACAATGCCGTCGCCGGCGCGCTGCTCGGTAATTTCTACTCCGCCGGCGAGGTGTGCTCCAACGGCACGCGCGTCTTCGTGCACAAGAGCCTGCGTAGCGCCTTCATCGAGCGGCTGCGCGCGCGCGCGGAAGCCATGAGGATCGGGGACCCGCTCGATCCGGCGACCCAGGTCGGTGCGCTCATCTCCCAGGAGCACATGGAGAAGGTGCTCGGGTTCATCGCGCGCGGCCGCGCCCAGGGGGCGCGCCTGGTGACCGGAGGAGCGCGCGTGACGAGTGGCCAACTGGCGCACGGCTACTTCGTGGCGCCCACGGTGTTCGACGGTTGTCACGACGATATGGACATCGTGCGTCAGGAGATCTTCGGACCGGTGATGTCGGTGCTCGAGTTTGAGAGCGAAGAGGAGGTCGTCGCGCGCGCCAACGCCACAGAATTCGGGCTCTCGGCCGCGGTGTTCACCAATAATCTCACGCGCGCACACCGGGTGATCGCGCAGCTGCAGGCCGGGACCTGCTGGATCAACCACTACAACATCACGCCCATCGAGCTGCCGTTCGGCGGGGTGAAAATGTCCGGCCTCGGTCGCGAGAACGGCCGCGCGGCCATCGAGCACTACACGCAGCTGAAGAGCGTGTACGTGGCGCTCGCGGACATCGAAGCGCCTTACTGAGCGCGCCGGTGCCCGAAAGCGTGCAGTGAGCGAGGAGTCATTCGACTACGTGATCGTGGGGGCGGGGTCGGCGGGCTGCGTGCTCGCCGCACGCCTGACCGAGGACGGCAAGCACAGCGTGCTGCTGCTCGAATACGGCGGCTCCGACCGTTCCTTGTGGATCCAGATGCCGAGCGCGCTCTCGATCCCGATGAACATGGAGCGCTATGACTGGCGCTACTACACCGAGCCGGAGCCGCAGCTGAACAACCGCCGCATGCACACCCCGCGCGGCAAGGTACTGGGCGGCTCCTCCTCGATCAATGGGCTCGTATACGTCCGCGGCAACGCGCTCGACTTCGAGCACTGGGAGTCCCTCGGCGCCAGCGGCTGGGGATATCGCGACGTGTTGCCCTACTTCAAACGCGCCGAAGGCCGTGCCGAAGGCGGCGATGACTATCGTGGTAGCAGCGGGCCGCTCGCTACGCGCCGCGGCTTACTGACCAACCCGTTGCACGCGGCCTGGCTCGAAGCGGGTCGGGAGGCCGGCTACCCGCTCACCGAGGACATGAACGGCTTCCAGCAGGAAGGCGTCGGGCGCATGGATATGACCGTGGGTGCGGGCCGGCGCTGCAGTGCGGCCAACGCCTATCTGCGCCCGGCGATGCAGCGCGCCAATCTGGAGGTGCGCACCCACGCACTGGCGACGCGCATCCTGTTCGAAGGCAGGCGCGCGGTGGGCGTGCGCTACCGGCGTGACAACCTGCGGCACGAGGTGCGGGCGCGACGCGAAGTGATCGTCTGCGGTGGCCCCATCAACTCACCGCAGCTGCTGAAGCTCTCCGGCGTAGGTCCGGGCGAGGAACTCGCCGACCTCGGCATCGCCGTGGTGCACGATCTCGAGGGCGTCGGTGAGAACCTGCAGGACCACCTGGAGTTCTACTTTCAGGTGGCCGCGCGCGAGCCGATCACCCTCTTTTCGCAGATGTCCCTGTGGCGGCGCGCCCTGATCGGTGGTCGCTGGTTGCTGACCCGCGGGGGCCTTGGCAGCAGCAATCATTTCGAGACCGGCGGCTTCATCCGCAGCCGCGCCGGCGTTGCTTATCCGGACATCCAGTTTCACTTCCTGCCGCTCGCGGTGAGCTACGACGGCTCCTCGCTGGCCCGCGAGCACGGCTACCAGGCGCACGTCGGGCCGATGCGCTCACGCAGCACCGGGTGGGTGCGGCTGCGCTCGGCCGAGCCGCTCGACAAACCGATGATTTTATTCAACTACATGTCGCATCAGGAGGACTGGGCGGAGATGCGCGCCTGCGTGCGTCTGACGCGCGAGATATTCGCGCAGCACGCCTTTGATCGCTATCGCGGGCGGGAAATCCAGCCGGGCGAGGGCGTAACCAGTGATGCGCAGATCGACGCCTTCATCCGCGCTAAAGTGGAGAGCGCCTATCATCCGAGCTGCACTTGCCGCATGGGCAATCCTGCGGATGCGCTCGCCGTGGTGGATCCCCAGGCGCGCGTGATCGGGCTCGAGGCCTTGCGGGTGGTGGATTCCTCCATCATGCCGGCGATCACGACCGGCAACCTCAACGCCCCGACTATCATGCTGGCCGAGAAGGCCGCCGATCACATACGGGGCATCGCGCCGCTGCCGCGCGCGAACGTGCCCTTCTACAGCGCCCCAAATTGGCAGAGCGCGCAGCGTTAGCCGCTCCGCCTAGTCGCGGTAGCGCGTCAGCGCATCGGCGAGCGCCTGGCGCAACGGTCCCAGCCACTTTTCATAGTGGCGCCACTGATCGAGTCCCTCTCGGAAGATGGGTTGGCGTACCTGCTCAGAGCTCGCGGTGCGCACGCTGCGCTCGGTCTTGTGGAACTCGACACAGGCAGGCTCGAACTGCAGCCCGCAGTAATCGAGTATGCGCCGTACATTGCCCTCGAGGTCATTGACCAGATCTTCGTGCTGCACGCGCAGCACGCGCCCCGGCAACACGGCATCCCAATGCCGCATGAGTTCAAGGTAAGTGCGGTAGTAACGCGCAATGTCCTCGAGGCTGTACGAAAACTCCTGGCCGTGCGCGAACAGCTGCTTGAAGTTGCTGAAACAGCAAGCCATCGGTTCGCGCCGTGCATCGATGATCTTCGCATGCGGCAGCATCAGATGAATGAGGCCGATGTGCCGGAAGTTGTTCGGCATCTTGTCGATGAAGTGCGCCTTATCAGTGCGGTAGACGCGGGTGTCACTCAGGTACTTCTCGCCCAGGCGGCGCAGGTCCTGCGCCTGCAGCTGCGCCAGTACGGCCGGATAGCGCGGGTCGTCAAGGCTCCACTCGCGACCCTGCAGCTCCACCACCATGCGCGGGATATCGGCCAGCTCGTGGGTGCCTTCGACGGCCGGGTGCGAGGCGAGGATTTGCTCAATCAGCGTTGAGCCGGAGCGGGGCAGGCCCACGATGAGGATGGGGTCGGCCGCGGGGGCGCCGGTATCACGGTGCCGCTCGAACAACTCAGGTTGGCAGACCTCGATCTGCAGGCGCGTGTTGAGCTCCATGACCTCGGGCCGGTAGCCGCTGCCGGCGCGTTTGAGCGCGTTGCCGCGCGCGTAATACCCAAAGGACTCCTCATACTGCGCCCGGTCCTCGAGCGCCTTGCCGAGAGCAAAGCACAGATGGTAGCGGTCGACCGCGGACGTCGACGGCGCCGCTTCGGCGGCCCGCATCTGCGCCAACTCCTCGTCTGCGAAGCGGTAGGTCTTGAGGTTCGCGAGACTCCAGTAAGCGTCGCCAAACGCGGGGCGCGCGGCCGCCGCGGCGCGATACTCGGTGACGGCCTCATCGCGACGGCCTAGCGTCTTCAGGGAGTGCGCGATGGACAGGTACAGCTCGGCCGGCTGCGCGGCCCCGATCAGCAGGCCGCGGTAGAGCTCGACCGTCTGTTCGTGCCGCCCGAGTCCGACGCAGGTCATCGCGTGCAGGGTGCGGTAGTTGCGATCGGCCGGGTCCGCGGCGAGCAGTTTTTGCGCCTGTTCATGCGCTGCGGCGTACATGTGCCGTTTGACCAGAGCCTGGGCATAGTCGAAGCGCGCCGCATGGTAATCCGGGGCCACGCTAAGCACCCCCTCGAGCAGCAGCTGCGCATCATCGAGCACGTCGCGCTCGATGCCGATGCGTGCGAGCAGACGCATCGCCTCGACATGGTGACCATGTGTGAGGAGGAAAGCGCGCACCAGCTGCTCGGCCGCTGCCAGATCACCGTCCGAGAACAGCGCCGTCGCGGTGACGACCTCGGGCGGCAGTTGCTTCAGTGTCGCGACGTGCGCGGCCGCCGTGGCCGCATCCGCGCCCTGGCCGGTCATGCGGTAGAGGCCCTCGAGCATGCTCCAGCTCGCCGGCAGGGCGGGGTTGATGTGCACGGCCCGCAGGAAGGCGTCGATCGCCTCGGGCGCCTGCTTCAGCACGACGTAGCAGTGGCCCCGCTCCTGGTGCAGGCGGCTGAAGCGCGGGTGCAACTGTTCGAGTGCGGCGAGCGTGGCCAGTGCGGCAGGGATGTCCCCGAGCTGACGTTGCGCGAGTGCGCGCAGGTAGAGCACGTCACGATTTTCGGGCACGGTGCCCGACAGCGCCTGCGCCGCCGCTGCGGCCTCGGCGAAGCGCCGCTCCTGCAGCAGGGCGCGTATACGGCGCACCTCAAGTTCCACCGATGACGGCGCGCTCATGGGTCGGTCAGCCGCGGGCCAGGCGTTCCATGGACCCCAGTGTGCCCGAATCGGCCGCGCCTTCCATGGCTTCCGGGGTGGGATGTGAGCCGGTGACGCCTAACGCCAGCGTGCTTCAGCCCTCAGAAACTATAGCCAAAGGCGCCCCCAATGACCCGCGGCCGCAGGGGCGTCTGCGCGACGATGAACTGGTCGGTGCTGACGAAGGTACTGGCGTTCGAGTTGCTGCAGTTCTCGCAGTAGAGGTTGAACCACCAGGCGTCCTTTGCCACGCCCATCGATGCCTCGTAGGTCGAGTAGGCGGGATTTTCAAAGCGCAAACGACCCGTCGTGATCGTTCCCGGTCCGAGCGCCGGGTTGGAACCGGCCTGCGTGAAGGAGTGACCGCTGTGGGTGGCGCCGAACTGAACATAGGGCCGGTAGTTGGAGACGTTCCATTCGTAGCGGGCCCGCAGGCTGAACTGCATCGGCGGCGAATTGGCGCTCGGGGAGCCGGACGTTCCGAAGGGGCTCAGGTACGGATCTCCGGTGACGCAATTGCTGCCGAACGCATTACAGGCAGTCGTGATCGGCTGGCCGTAATTGGCACTCTTGGGGTTGTTGTTGAGCAAGATGGGCGAGTTCGTCTGCTCGCTCTGGTTCCAGGCCGCCGCCCCCTGCACCGTCAGCCCGGTCGTGACCCTTGCGATGAACGAGGTCTCGATGCCCTTAATGAGGAAGTCCTGCCCGTTGGTGTTAAAGAAGATATTGCCCACGACGCCGGGATCGAAAAAGGCGACCTGGACGTCGTCCCAGTTCTCGCGATAGATCGCGCCGTTCCACTGCAGGCGATGGTCGAAGAATTCCGTCTTCCAGCCGATTTCATTGTTGGTCAGCTTGTCGGACGTGTACGACTTGGGAATGAGGTACTGGGCCTCCCCGGCGGGAGTGAACGCGTGTGGCGCGCCGCCGTTTTGGTTGAAGCCGCCCGGTCGAAAGCCCTGCGAGAACGTGTAGTACACCATGGTATCCGGGGTAACGTGCCACGTGAGGTTGCCGCGGCTCTTGAAGCCGGCCTCTGAGTCGCTGAGATTCGCTGCGTTGAGGTTGTAAGAGTCACCGGCGTGGCAGCCGCTGGACTGCAGCACCGCCTCGAAGCAGAGGAAACTGGAAAGCACGCTGCCCGCTGAGTAGTTCTTGAACTCGAACCAGCGCGTGCCGGCGGTGATGGTCAACACCTTGGGAATCAGGTCAAAGTCGAACGAGCCGAAGATCGCGGTCTGCTTGGTTTCACGCACCGTGTCCTGGTAGAAGGAGGTGTTATCGCCCTGGATCCCGGGATTCTCAACTGACGTGCCCGGAAATGTGCCGACGTTGGCGAAGCAGCCGCTCGTGAGCGTGGCGCTGCAGGAAGGAACCGTCTTGTAGTTCCAGCCGGTCTGATCGTACAGCACGTTCTTCTCCCAGAACGCGCCGAGGATACCGCGAATGCGCCAATCATCCGGGGTACTCAGACGCAGCTCGTGCTGCTGGTGCTTGTTTTGCTCGTTGGAGCGCCAGTAAGCACTCGGCGAGAAGCAGGTGGACTTTAGGGTGGGCGTGTATGCGCCCGGACCGTAGCACTGGTAGTAATCGGCATAGACGCCGCGCGAATAGTTCGTGTAGTCGCCGACCTGCTCGACCTTACGCACCAGGTAGCCCCCGGTATAGACGGCCTTCAGGTCGCCGAACTTACCGTTCAGGGTCCAGGCGGTGCTCTCGAACTGATCCTTGTCTGATGCGGGGTTGAACAACGTGACCTGCAGCTTCTGCAGCGGCTGCCCGTCGGAGGCGTTCGGCTGCTGGTAGAACACCCCGTCGGCTTCCATGTTCTGATAGCTCTGGCTGATCAGCGCGTCCCAGTCTTGGCTGAACTTGTAGAGCACTTCCAGGCGCGCGCCCGAGTAGGTGACCGGGTTGATGTTGTTGCCCTGCACCGGACCGTTGTTGATGACCGGGCTGCCGGGAGGGACCTGACACGCTGGTGCGGGAGGTGTGCCGCAACCACCCACCGGATACGAGCCATAGTGGATGCCGACGTCGGTGTCCTTGCGCGTGAAGGTCGCCGGTACGTTGTCGATATAGCCGCCGCGGTGGTCGTTGTAAATGACCCCGCGCGCTGCCATGGTGCCATCGATAAGCGGCAGGTTCAGTACCGCGGTCAGGTCAGTGTTGGGATCGCCGCTCGCGGTCGTGCCGTAACCGGCCTTGACGTTGCCTTCGGTGACGTCGAGTTTGGGTGCATTGGTGATGTAGCGGATCACGCCCGCCTCGGCGCCCGCCCCGAAGAGTGTGCCCTGCGGACCCTCGAGGACCTCGATGCGGTTCAGGTCCGCGGCATAGATGTCCAGGTTACGATTCGGCAGCTGTCCGGACTGGTTGTCCAGGTAAATGGCCACGTTCGGCCACAGGCCGGTGGAGGCGCTGCCCTGGCTCGGTTGGGAGCCCGCGGACAGGCCGCGCATGAAGACCTCGTTCTGGCCGGGTCCGTTGCTGGCGGTCGTGACGTTCGGCAGGTATTTGATGTAGTCGTCGAAGGTCTGCACGTTCAGCTGCTGCAGGGTTTGGGCGGTGAAGGCCTGCATGGCGATCGGCACGTCCTGCATGTTCTCCGTGCGGCGCTGCGCCGTGACGGTGATTTCCTGGAGGGCCTCGCTGGGGGCGCTGGCGGTGGCATCGCTGGCGTCAGCCGGCGCTGCTGCCGCCACCCCCGCGAAGGTCGTGCCGCTCAGAATTGCCGCTACCGCATAGGAGATCTTCGAGTTCATGGCTTGATTCCTTCAGGACTTAATGTGCCCCGCGCGGGCGCCGGAGCGCATCACGCAGGCGATTGTGCAGAAGTCATCGGGCGCACTACCCATTGCATTGCCCGACTCAGCCGCCGTACGGCGTCGCGGTGCCGAAGCCCGCGACGTCACTCAAATACCCGCGCCCGCGCCGCATCACCATGCGCCGTGCGCTGGGGTTGCAGGCGGCGCGTGGAGGGCGAGAGCCCGTAGGCGTCCTTGAACTGACGCGAAAAATGCGCGCAGTCGGCAAAGCCGGCCTCGTTGGCGATGTCGGTGACCGAGCGGTCGGTGTTCTCGATGAGCCAGTTGGCGTAGCGCATGCGCAGCTGGCGATACAGCGACGCCGGTCCCATGCCCACGTGCTGACGGCACAGCCGCTCGAGCTGGCGTGCGGACAGTGCGAGCTCTGCGGCTACGGCGGCGACCGCAATTGGTCGGGCGAGATTCTGCTCCATGAGCAGCAGTGCGCGGCGCACGCGCGGCTCCCGGACGGTCTCCGACAGCGGCGGATGCGGCTGCGCGTCGCTCCCGGAGCGCGGGCGATCGAACAGCAGCACCTGGCTCGCCTTCTGGGCCACGGCGCGCCCCAAGTGCTGCTCGATCAGAAAGGTCGCGAGAGCGGCGGCACCCGCGCCACCGGCACAGGTAATGCGCGGACCGTCCACGAGGAACAGCCGATCGGCGATCACCTCCTGGCCGGGGAATGCCTCAAGAAAATCCTGATAGTGATACCAGCTCACGCAGGAACGCCGGCCCTTCATGAGCCCGGTGCGACACAGCACAAAGCTGCCCGTGCAAATGCCGATGAGCGGCACGGCGGCGGTGGCTACCTCGCGCAGGTAGCGCGCCGTGGTTTCATCGATCTGGGGTCCGGCGTGCAGGAGGCCACCGATGACGACGACGTAGTCCAGAAGGTCGGTGGCGAGCAATGGACTGGTGGGCTGGATCAGCACTCCGCAGCTTGCAGCTACCGCATCGGCGCGACTCGACATGATCGACCACTGCACGTTCAGGGGCCGGCTGCGGTCGCCTTCGTCAGCCGCGAGGCGCAGATGGTCGATAAATACCGCGAACGCCGAGAGGGTGAATTGGTGCGCGAGAATGACACCGACGCGAAGCGGAGGCCGCAGACTGCGCTCCGTAGCAGCCGATCTTACCGTCGTGCTTGAGTGAGGCATTGAACGCGCAGTCAATGTCTTACCATTTCTCCCCTTCGCTATATTCCATTAACGTTCTGTGGGACGCAAGAACCAATCGAGCGACGAGATAACTGCTGCAATAACAAGGAGGTGTGCATGCAGCTACCGCGAGTGTGTCGGGAACGCACCGTTGAATGCGTATTCAGGATGGGACATCAGAGCCTACGACCCGGTGGGTCGCACGAACCAGACCACGCAGGGAATGAGCGGGAGACGGCTCTTATCGCAGGACCGCGAGTCGGGCCAGATTGGTCTGCACCGTAGGATCGTGACAGCCGGCGTGGGCGTACCAACGGCGTGCGGCACCGACTAGGGCGCGGCCTGTTTCATCGGAGGCCGCCTCCGCGGGGTCAAGGCTCTCATCCGCCAGTGGCAGGTAGCCGCGGGGCGGGGTGCGCACATGACGGCGCAGTTGCAGACGACGCAGCGCCGAGGTCGGCACCTGCGTTGCCGCCGTCGGTGCATCGGTGGGGTTCCCGATGTCCCCCTCGGCTTGGGGCGCGGCTGGCTCCGCTTCCAGCCACTGTTTGCACCACATGCCGACGGCCTCGCCGGAGCAGCGCAGCTGCGGGTCACTCAACGCCACGGCGATGCGCGGCAGCTCGCAGGCTTCGCGCAGCGCCGCGTCCCAACGCTGCTCCTCGAGGAGCTGCTCAATATCGATGAGGTAGCTCGTGAGCATCCGCGAGCTCGACGGGAGCGTGGTGGACGAGATACCACCATGGAAAGGTTGTGGACTCATGGGCTTACGACTCGTCCTCCGATGTCTGCTGGCCTGGGTGGAGCGTCGCATCGCCCGCGCCTGCACCCAGTGGGCTGCCCGTTGCCGCCATCGCCGACGCCTGGGCTTGCGGGTTGACCGCGGGAACCCGCACCACGGTCCGCGAGCGGCGACGCGTTCTCACGGTTTTGGCACGCTTTTGGGTTCGGTTGCGCGCCGCGGCGCGAGTTCCCCGGGCTCGCACTCTTTTCGCAGGCAGCCGTGCGGGCGTCACCTTGGTCGCTTTCTTGACCACTGAGGCCTTCGCGCGAGCGGGTGGCTTGCGAGCCTTCTTGGCCGCCACCTTGGTCGCTTTCTTGGCTACTGAGGCCTTCGCGCGAGCGGGTGGCTTGCGAGCCTTCTTGGCCGCCACTTTCGTGGGACGGGGCGGAACACGGCCCTTGCGAGCGCGACGGGCACGCTTGAAAGCCTTGCGGGCGGCGGCCGCGTGCTTGCGCGCTCGCCGGGCCTCGCGCTTCGCCTCCTTCAGTCGCTTGCGGGCGCGCTTGAGCTCTTCTTTCGCAATGCGGACACGCTGTTTAGCCACGTCCGCCTGCAGGCGAATGCGCTCAAAAGGTTCCGCGGGAGCGGGTTCGCTGCCAGTCTTTTTCATGTGCGGCTCGGCGAATCGATCGGGAGCGAAGTCTCACACAAGAAGCCGAGGCTTGCCAGCGTCCAAGTTATCCACAGAATTTGTGCATAACTATGTGGACAGAGCGGCGCGCAGCACGCAAAGACCGAGCCCCAGCAAGAACTTGCGTCACGGTGCGTGCGTTTTCGCCACCGGTGTGGTTTTTTAAGCGGTGCCGCCGAACATCGTGGCCGTCACGCGGTTGCGACCGCCGTGCTTGCTGCGATAGAGAGCGACGTCGGCGATCTTGAGGACACGCTGCGCGAGCTGGCGCTCACCGGCGGGCACGCGATCCAGACCGCACAGACCGAAGCTCGCGGTCACTTCGACGTTCTTGCGATCGTAAACGAACGGCGTCTTCGCCACTGCGAGCCGCAGTTTGCGCGCCACTTCGAGTGCGTGTTCATAGGTCGTCTCCGGCAACACGATGGCGAATTCCTCCCCGCCGATGCGCGCGACCCAGTCGATCCCGCGCCGCAGGTTCTGCTGCAGACGCGACCCGAACTGGCGCAGGATCTGATCTCCGCCGGCGTGGCCGAGCGTGTCGTTGAGCTTCTTGAAGAAATCGATGTCGCACAGCACCAGCGACAAGCCGCGCCCGTAGCGGGCGGCGCGCTCCATCTCACGCGGAAAGTGCTTGCTGAAGAAGCGCCGGCTGGCAACGCGGGTCAAATCATCGGTCGCCGAGAGTTTGCGGTTCTCAGCCAGGGTGATGCGCAGCACGGTCTCAAGTTCAGCGATGCGGCGCGCACTGGCGAGGCGCGCATCGATTTCGCGCACCGCAGCGCGGCGAGCGACACAGTCATCGGCGCCAGCCACCAGCCCCGCCTCGCGCTCGGCACTCTCATCGAGTTCGGCAATGTAGACGATGAAGGGCGTGCGATCCCCGGCACGGGCCCGCAATCGCCGCACGGCATCCAGCGAATCAGTGACCACTACCGGGCGAAATTCCTTCTCGAAGTGCCGCAGCGCCTCGCCTTCTTCTGCCACTGACGCGAAATCAAGGATGTCGGGTGTGATCCGGCGCTCCAGCTGTTGGCGCAGGACCGGGTCTAAGATCACGAGCAGCGCCTTCGGTGGAGGCACGACGCGCAGCATCACGGCGATGCTGGCGGTGGTCTCCTCCGTATTCTGCGGCGGCCGCTCGGCGCGCCGCTCCAGTATCCGCTGGATGACGGTAGTCTGCCCCCCCGCTGCCATACCTCTCCTAACCGGGCCCGCAGCTGCCACGGGCGTGCACACAGAGTACCTAGCCGCCGCGTAAATTGCGCGCCGCGCTGCGCCGGCGGTTGCACTGGTCCAAGTCGTAAGGCGTTGTTACCAGCGGGCTTCCGCGGATGAGCAAATACACTAGTATCATGAGGATCTTATGGAACCGCCCGCCATCACGCGCCAGCGGCGGCCGTTTCTGGCACCGTTATGGCTCGGTCTGCTCGCGGCGCTGTTCGTGGCCGGGATCGGCCTGGCGTTCTACCACAGCGCCGGCACCACCTTGGTGCTGCTGCTGCGGCCGGGTGACAAGGATCCGGGCACGATTGCCGATCCACCCCTTTCCCCCGAAGGCGAAGAGCGCGCACAGCGTCTGGCACGGCTGCTCGGGGAGACGCGCCCGGGCCTGGGGCTGGATGCGATCTACGTGACGGGCGAGCAGCGCGCCCAGCAAACCGCAGCGCCGCTCGCGGCGCGCCTGCAGCGCCACCCCACGGTGTTTGCCGCCGATCAGGCAGGGGTCTTGGCCGGGCAGCTGCTGCACGAGCACGTCGGGGGTGCCGTGCTCGTGATCGCGGGCGAGCCGGCTTTTACGCAAATGCTGCGGGCGCTGGGCAGTGCGGAGAGTCCGGGCGCTGGCGTGGATGGCTCGGAGGTCATCTACGTCGTCAGCATTCCAAGCTTTGGCCGCGCGCGCCTGGTGCGCCTGCATCCTTAGTCAGCGCGCTGGCCGGCACCCTCGCGCCGGCCGCTACCGGCGCTCAACGCCGCGGCGCGGCGCACAAATTCGCTGTGTTGTCCGATGCGGAAATCGGCGAGGACTGCCGCGCGGATGTAGCGCGCCTGGTCGATCAGGTAGGTAGCGCGTCGCACGCCAAAGCCGAGCGGGCCCAACACGTCGTACATCCGGATGACGAACTTGTCCACGTCCGCAAGTAGCGTGAAGGGCAGGTGATACTTCTCGCGGAAGCGACGGTGACTTTCGGGCGACTGCGGGCTCACCCCCGCCACGTCCAGCCCGGACTGCAGCAGTTCTGAGTGCAAATCCCGGATATTGCAGGCCTCGCGCGTGCAGCCAGGCGTGAAGTCCGCGGGGTAAAAGTAAAGAATGAGGGGTCCGTGCCGTAGCAGTGTGCTCAGCGATACGCTCTGGTCATCCTGGTCGGGCAGCGTAAATTCAGGCGCACGGCTCCCGATGGGCAGCATGGCGTGGTCTCCGTGTCTGCAGCTAAAACATCCCCCCTAGGACGATGATAGCCGTATCGTGGCGCGGCGGTTAAAACTTCGTTGGACCCCCCCGACCTTGATGCTAGAATCGCGCGCCTTGAAATGGGGCGGTAGCTCAGCTGGGAGAGCGTCGCGTTCGCAATGCGAAGGTCGAGGGTTCGATCCCCTTCCGCTCCACATCCACCGCCGTCTATCAGGTTGCCACGGTCGTCTAAACCTGTCTCGCCATTGCCGGTAGGTTGGTCAGCTTCTGGGGCCTATTCACACTCTCTCGGTGAACCGCAAGCGAGGCTCTAAGGCGGGGTACCGGGTGGGTATCCTCAACTTCAAAGAACCAGTAGCGGCCTGCGGCGCCTGCCCTCGTGGTCAGAACCTATATCCGAAGAGGAAGGTAATGACGCGGGGACGCAACGGGACTTCCGCCTTGATGAGCTGATCGGATGAGACGCTTGTCGGCCCGTAAGCGTTAGTCAGATTGTGGCACTGGACCTGTGCCGTCCAATTATCCTTCGCAACGCCCAACCCCGCGTCGTACGTGGTGTACCCCGGGATCTGGTAACGCAGCAGCGAGGTGGTCGGCCACCCGGTCGGGGGATTCGAGCTCGGAGCGTTGCCGTCCGGGAAATTCGCCGGCTCGTTGCTCATCGAGCCGATGTGACTCGCACCGACCCAGGCGAACCGCCTAACTGCGCCGGCCGTCCAGTCATAGCGCGCAAGCAGGTTGAACATCCACGGCGGTGCGAACGGCGGCCGAGTGCCGAGCTGGCCGAACGGATTCGTGTAAGGCGCACCGTTAACCTGCGTGATGCACTGACCTTTGGGAGTCGGGTTGTTCGCAGTTCTTGTAGGGTTTTCTGAGTTGGCGCCGACTGAGATGAGGCAGGGCGTGTTCGACTGGCTCGGACTGTTGACAGAACTCGATCCCTGCACGCTAAGCCCATCGGTGATCCGTGCGACGAACTGCACCTCGAAGCCTTTGATGTTATAGCTCGATCCGTTCACGTCGAAGGAGTTATTACCCAAATGCACCGGGTCGAACAACAACTGCTGGATGTTCTCCCATTTCATGTAGTACAGCGACAGATTCAGCAGCACATGGTGGTCCAGGAATTCACTCTTGAAGCCGACCTCGTTGTTGATCAGGCTGTCGGAGTCATAGCCCGCGGGGATTGCGGATTGGTCGGTGTTGGGACCCGAGTACGGAGCTATCCCCCGCAGCAACGGCGGTTGACCCGGAAGCGATTGCACACGGTTGAAGCCGCCCGGACGTAAGCCTTCCGAATACGTGTAGTACGCCATCATGTCGGGGGTGACGTGCCACGTCAGGTTGCCGCGCCAGCGGTGGCCGGTCTCGCTCTTGCTGAGATTGATCGGGAAGCCGCAGAGTCCGGCGGCTGTGCACTGGCCGTTCAGGTGATTGACTAGCAGGCCGCCGCCGGTGCTCTCGCTGTAGTACTCCGAGCCCTCTTCGAACTCATCGTAGTGGTAGAAGCGAATGCCACCCGTCGCGGTGAGGACCTTCGGAATGAGGTCCACGTCGATGGAGGTGAAGAACGCCTTCTGCTTGTAGCCGCGCTGCACGTCCTCGCCGAAGGCCGTGTTCGCATCGGTGCGCAGGCCCGGAGCGGTGGCGAAGGCACCGGGAGCCGGACCGACTGCCGACAGGCAATCCGCGCTGCCGTCAGGAGAACTAAGCGCCGTGTTGAGATTGGCCTGGTCGCACTGCGGAATTCCCAGGTAGTTGAAGTTCATATTGTCATCGATGACGAACTTCTCCCAGTAAAAGCCCGCGAGCCCGCGAATGCGATAGTCAGCATTGGAGGTGAAGCGCAACTCATGACTCTGGTGGGTATTGCGCACCTGATCGCGCCAGTTGCCGACCGACGGGGAGCACTGCAGCTTGTGCCCGGTCAACTGGTTAGGAAAGTGCATGTCGTTGAAGTAGCCGGCTCCGGGGCCTATGCAAGAGTAGTAAAAGCCGACGGAATTGCGCAGGTAGTTGGAATAGTCCTGCTGCCCATCGATGTGGCGGACCATGTAGCTGCCGGTGTACACCAGGCTCAGCAGGTCCGCGACGTTACCGTTTAGCGTCCAGGCCGTGCTTTCGTACTTGTCCTTGCTGTAAGCGGGCGCGAAGGCGGTGATCTGGTAGCGTTCCAGAGCCCTCCCGTCCGTGCTCGTCGGATAGGCGGAGAAATAACCGTCGGCCTCCATGTTCTGGTAGTTCTGCTGCAGCAACGCATCCCAGTTATCATTGATTTGCCACAGCGCTGACAGGCGTGCGCCGGTGTAGGTCACCTTGTTGAGGTTATCGCCCTGCAGCGGACCGTTGTTGGCAGTCGGATTTCCGCCCAGGTCGTACGGGGCGGTTCCGGGGTGGTAACCGATGGTGCTGGGCACGTTGTCGATGTAGCCGCCGCGGGTATCGCTGAAGATCAGGCCGCGCAGCCCGAACACGTCGTCGATCAGCGGCACGTTAAGCACCGCATTCAGACTGGTATTCGGGTCGCCGCCGGCGGTGACGCCGTAGCCCGCGTTGACCTCGCCCGAAGTCTCCTCCAGCCGCGGCTTGTTGGTGATGTAACGGATGGCGCCCGCCTCAGCGTTGCCACCGAAGAGGGTGCCCTGCGGACCTTCAAGGACCTCCACGCGCTCCATGTCCACCAGGTAGACATCGTTATTGCGCGCGGGAAACTGCATCGACTCATCGTTAAGGTACAGCGCGACGCTCGGAAACGGCCCGACGGCCGACTGCGACTGGTTGCCTGTGCCGTTGCCACCCAGACCGCGCATGAAGAGGTTGCCGGTGCCCGGACCGTTGCCATTGAAGGTCACGTTAGTCGTGTATTTCAGGAGGTCATTTGTGGTGGTCACGTTGAGCTGATTGAGCTGATGGCCGCTGATGGACTGAATCGTCATCGGCACGTCCTGGGGATTCTCCGTGGCCCGGCTCGCGGTGATGATCACCTCATCTCGCACCGGTCCTGTGAGCACTCGCGGTGTTGTCTGCCGCGGCGCAACCGCGCCGGCAAAGATGCGGATGCTGCGCGGGGTGAGGTGCTCGAAGCGCAGTCCGGTGCCTTCGAGCAAGCGAGCGAGCGCCTCATCGACGTTCAATCCCGCAGCGACCGCCTGGGATTTCTGGTTGCTGATCACACTAGAGACGTAAATGAGCTGCAGGCCGGTCTGGCGGCGAAATACTGCCAACGCTTGGGCGAGAGGCTGCGCGGGGATATCGGCGGCGAGCGCCTTGGATTCAGAGGCCTGGGTCAGGCTCGCCGGAGCCCCAATGAGCGCAACGGGCGCGCAGATCGAGGCCGCGCGGAGCACCCGAGACACGACCGTTGCGATCTCCGCCCTGCGGTGATGCGACTCCCCCATGCACTTCCCATTCAGGCATCTAGGCGTGCCCTCAGCTGCAGCGTAGCGCAATGCGCCCCTGGGTCGTAAGGTGCTGCGCAGCAACGCCTACTGTTGGGACACGCGAATCCGCGTCGCGGTCACTTCGACCCGTACTCCTTTGAGGGTGCGCAGGAAGGCAATGAACGCGTCGGTGTCGTCGGTGGCAAAGGCCCCGCTGATTTCAAGATTCCGCAGCGCGGGTGTGGCGATCTCGATCGGCTTAGGGGCGTAGCGATTGAATTCGGCCGCGACGCGCTCCAGCGGTTCGTGGTCAAAGACAATCTCGCGATGCAGCCAGGCCGTGGTGTGCTGCGCGTCCAGCGTTATGGGCGTCGCCGGCCATTCTGCCTCGGTCACCCGGATCTGCTGGTCGGCACTCACCTGGACATACCGTGGTGTGTCGTTCGGGTTCGTACCACGTCTTTCCGACATCGGGGACGGCCCGACAGCGACTCGTCCTTCGACCACGGTTACGAGGGTCGAGTCTTCCTCCAGGCGCACATCGAATTGAGTCCCGATCGCAACGACCTCAGCCGATCCGGTGAGCACCCGAAATGTGCGATCGGGCTCATGGGCCACTTCAAAGTTTGCCTCGCCGGAGGTGAGCGTGACGAGCCGTTCCGTTTTGCTGAAGCGGATGGTGACGGCACTGTCCGTATTCAGTTGCAGCACAGAATTATCCTCGAGGCGACGAGTTAGCTGTTCGCCGTGAGCTGTCGCAAAGTGCAGTGTCGTCGTCGAGATGGGCACCGGCACGGGTGAGACGGGGCGGACTCTCCACAACGAGGGCGAGCCAAGACTCAGTCCGACCACCGCAGTCAGGGCTACCGCGGCCGTCAGCCAGCCGCGTGAGGACGTGTTTTTGACAGGGGCAATAACGCGCGGCCAGAGAGGGAGGCGGACCGGAGAGTCGTCCTCGGCCCGCGCGGGTGCGAGAACCGCCTCGAGGGAATACTCAGGATCGGTGCGGGCTTCGCGCAGATCGCGCGCGATCACCGAGACGCGGAGGAACTCCTCGACGTGCACCGTTGAAGCTTTCAGCCACGCGGCGAGGGCGGCGGCTTCCCGCGCATCCAGCCCCTCGTCATTCGCGACCAGCCAGTCGGCTGCCTGTTCGGCGATCGCGGCACGCACCTGCTCTTCGTTGGAGATCATGGACTCAACCCAGCCGCATCATGCGGCGTTGACAGTGACTCAGTCCCTGCGCCACATACTTCTTGGCCATCTGCGGCGACACCCCGAGATGGATCGCGATCTCCCGGTAGGACAGTTCATGCGTGAAGCGCAGGACCACGGCGGTGCGGCATTTCGGACGCAGCTGCTTCAGCACGACGTTGAGCCGCGCGACCCGCTGCCCCGCATCGAGCTCACCGTCGAAAGCGGGCAGCATCTGGAGCTGCTCCGGCATCTCAGCCTCGTCGATGACGCCGCCGCTGGCTTGCCGACGCTCGAGCACCGCATGCTCCTTCACGAGATTGTTGGCGACCGTGTAGAGGTAGTGGACGGGATTGCGTATCGCCGCCTGGTCGCTGATGCGCAGCATCCGTACGTATACCTCCTGTGCCAAGTCCGCTGCATCGGCCTTGCTGCGGATGCGCCGCCGGAAGAACGACTGTAGGCCCGCTCTGTGCTCGGCAAACAGCTGCTCGACCAGGGATGGCTTCGGGTCAGCCACGGCCAGCGCAACGCATGAAAATTCCCCTCTCCTTCGTATACGAGTCCCCCAGCTCGAATTTGACAACCAAAACTTGCAGTGCCTCTGGGCGGCCGCCCCCAAACCGCGATTAAGCCAAGTTAGAGGTGTCCAATTCGGCGCCCGCGCACTCGTTATCCCATGAACCGAGCGATCAACGCGGATTCATGAGGAGATTCACATGTCCATCAAAACAGCTGTTTTGCGTCGCCACTTCACGCTGGGTGCCGTGGCAATTGCTGGCACTATTTTTGCGGGCAATGTTATGGCTCAGGGCCACGACGTCACTGTCGCCATTCAGGTGAGCACACAGGGGCTTGACCTGCATAGTCCTGCCGGAGCGCAGGAGTTCTATGGGCGCCTCAAGCATGCTGCAGACGTGGCCTGCACGCATGGCAACCGGGTCGATCTGAAACCCTCCAGCGATCCAGTGGCTTGCCATGAGAAGGCGCTGGGAGAGGCGATCCGTGCTGCCAATTCGCCGCTGCTCACGCAGGTCTATCTTGGAACGCATACGCTTCGGCAAGCCGCGGCGTACGGGATCGAGGCGCCCGCGCAGCTGGCGGCGAAGTGACGGCGGCGGCGGCGGCACGCGCTGTAGTCGCTGGAACATACCGGCAGGAGCGGACACTCATGTTGCGTACCTGCGGGCTTGTGCTTGCGGTGGCGTTGCTCGTGGTTGCTTGTGGTGGCGGTGGCGGTGGGGGAGGTAACGCCGTCGAAGCGATGTCCGCGCCCCAGGACCTTCAGTATTCAGTTGCCACAGGGGAAGTCGCAACGCCCTACGGTCCCTTCCCACCGAGCGTCACCGGCACGGTTACCGGATATTCCGTGAGTCCGCCTCTGCCGGCAGGCTTGACGCTCGACCCAACCTCCGGGGTGATCTCGGGGACGCCGCTCACAGGGTCTCGCAGCACGACCTACGTCGTCACGGCAAGCAACGCGGGCGGCTCGGCGGCGGTAGCCCTGACGTTTCCGGTCCTCGTACCGCCTAAACTGACCTACGCAGGTCCGGTGACCGCTACCGTGGGTGCGGCGCTCACGCCGCTGGTCCCGACGCTTAGTGGCAATGCAGACACGCTTTCACTCAAGCCGGCGCTTCCGGACGGGCTGACATTTGATCCTGCGAGCGGCATGGTGTCCGGCACCCCAAGCCGCGAGAGGGTTGCGGTTACCTATACCATTACCGCCAGCAATAGCGGTGGCGCATACACGACGGCCGACTTGGTATTGGCCGTTGGTCCGCCACCGGCCGGCACCCCGGTGACTGGAGTATTTCGCAGTGACACGGTGATCGGGCTTGGCTATGTGTCTGGCTCCCACAGTGGCCTGACTGACACAAGTGGCGCGTTTACGTACGAAGAGGGGCAGGGCATCACCTTCTCCGTCGGCGGCGTGAGCATCGGTACGCTTCTCATGCCCAAGGCGCTTTTGACACCGGTGGATCTCGTCACCCAGGGGACCGGCACCTCGAATCGCGTCGTGAACGTCGTGCGATTTCTGATGATGCTGGACCAGGACAGTAACCCGAACAACGGTATTCAGATTTCGCCAGCCGTGACTGCTGCGGCGGCGAGCTGGGCGCCCGTGGACTTCGACACCGCGGACCTGCCCACAACCCTTGGCCCGCTCATTCAGCAAGCCAGTGCCGCAGATGGCGTGTCTCACGTATTGCCCGATGCGGTCACCGCGCAGGCGCATCTGCGTGTGGGGTTCTACTGCACTTACGCCGGCAACTACTACGGCACCTTTGCGACGCACGTGGCGCCCGGGGCACATGGGGACTTTGCAGCGTCAGTCTTCCCCGACGGCAGCATGCAGTCCACCGCCGATGCTAGCGCCACCCTGGCGGGGTTCGGACTCCAGACGAACGACGCAGTAAGCCTGTTGCTCGACCGCAGCTTCGCGCAGAGCGATGAAAGCCTCGGCTGGAGCCTTCAGGGTTCCTTCGTTGATGCGACCTACCTCAGTGGCACCTATCGGGCTGACAACGCGGGCAGTTTTCAGGCCGTTGGCGACGCGAGCGTCGCCGCGACCTATAAGTTCACCGGGTCCTTCACCAGCACACCCAATGACTCAACGACGGGCAACCCATTCTCGGGACCTGTCTATTTTCAGATGAATGACTCGAACCAGATTTCTGGCAACGTTTACTACGGTCTCCTCGGGGGTGCGGTGTCAGGCAACACGTTTACGGGAACGGTAAGTCGCAGGGCGCATCCTGGTGGCCCGAAGGGGGAGAATTTTCCGGTTTCGGGTACCTACTCGAACACCGCTTCCGGGATCACATTGGATGGGCAGTTCAGCACGAGTGATTCACTAGTCACGTTCTCAACCGTCGGCTGTCGGGCGAACTAGGCGTGGGGCGCAAGCCTGGTCAGCGTTGAGAAAGAGCACGGGTGGACGGCGGCGTATGGTGCCCATTGAGCAGAAGTACTTTTGGTGAAACAATACCTTACGCGTCATTTAGCTCCACCTCCGCTCCACGTCCCGATCCTCGATCGAGGTCCCCGGGCTTCCACGGTCGTCTATAGCTACGTCCCCTTCTCGAATTCGTCGGCTATCGGTATCTATGGGCATTCCTTCGCGGTCCATCGCAAGGGACGGTCTCGGAAGCGGGCTACCTGGTTCAAAAACCGGTGCCCCAATTTTATGCCTATGACACGGTAAGCTCCCTCCCAGTCTTGTGGTATTTGACAGTGTCGGGCGTGATGATCCGGACGACGCATTGCAATTAGTAGCGCTTCTTTTCCGCCGCGGGCACAGAGACGCGGAATAACTCGCTCGTTCTCTGTGTTGTGAGGACCCAGCGCTCCAAGACGCCATGCTCAAGCACTAGGAAATCGACGAGCCAGGCGCGGCTGGTTGGACGCAGATCCAAGAATAACCAAGGACTGTTAATGAATATCCCACGCGCCAAGAATCCTTCCCACGCCGCACGCGTTCTGGCCACCCTATCGCTGGGTATCGCATGCACGGCTCAGGCAGCGACTGTACCGGCGGCCACACAGATCTCGGTCCTGGCTGACGAGTTTTATATCACCCGTGCTCAATTTGATCCGTTGAACTTTGCCACGGCCAACGGTGACAGTCGGTTTGACGACCAAATCGGCATGAGTATCGCACCCAATGTCCGAGCCAATTACTTTGTACGTATTCATCGCCTGCAAAAGCGGCTGGCGCAAATCCCGCACGTAACGCTGAGCGACGCAGACCAACTCAACGAAGACATCCTTGGTTTCGAACTAAGCAGTTCACTTGATCTGGAAAGCTTTCCTGAGCATCTGCTGCCGCTCAACCAAATGGACAATGTGCCAAGCACACTGGCCAACTACGCGAGCGGTACAGGATCGCAACCTTTGACGACCCCGAAGCAGTATCGCGCTTATCTGCATCGCCTCCGTCAACTGCCAGGCTGGATAGATCAGGCGATAGCCAATATGCGTGAAGGCATACGCAGCGGCGTCGTTTTACCGAGGACAATCACGATAGCCATGTCTCCCCAGTTTGAACACCTACAAAGTGCTACGCCTGAGGCCAATATTTTCTATACGCCGATCAACAACCTGCCTGAGCAGTTTTCAAGAGAAGATAAGCAACAGCTGACTGCCGCGTATCGGGAGGTGATCGTGAATCAGATATCGCCCGCGCTGCAACGTCTGAATCACTTTATACAAAAAGAGTATTTACCGGCCAGCAGGGACACCAGTGGCTTGGGCGCTTTACCCAACGGGTCAGCCTGGTATCTGGCGCGCATCAAGAACAACACAAACCTGCCTCTGACTTCAGCTGCAATTCATCAGCTGGGGTTGAAGGAAGTCGCACGGATCCAACAGGAATTTACCGAGCTCGGGCCCAAGTTAGGATACGAAGGCCCGGCGAACAAATTGCCGCAATGGGTATTCGAGCAGAGACAATTCAAGCCGTTCACTGCCGATACTCAAGTACTGCAGGCGTATCAGCAAATATACGCGGCAGTCAGCCTGCAGTTGCCGGCTTATTTTCATATCCTGCCCAAGGCCAGACTCTCGCTGCAATTGGAGCCAGAGTTAACCCGTGCCACCGCTTCTGATCATTACACCCCACTCGCCGCGGATGGTTCACATCCGGGGGTGTTCTGGCCGGTTGTGAATGACCCTAAGGACTACAGCACGGTTGGAATGGTGACGCTATTTTTGCATGAAGGTGTACCGGGCCATCATCTGCATGCGGCGCTTCTAAAGGAAATGAATCTGCCGGATTTTCGTAAATTCAACACTGAAAACTCGGACACCGCCGCCTACACAGAAGGGTGGGCACTGTATTCCGAAACCTTAGGTAAGGAATTCGGATTCTATGTACACCCGGATGCGTACTTTGGGCATTTGAACGATGAACTGTTGCGTGCGGTGCGCCTCGTAGTAGATACCGGCATCCATGCGCAGGGTTGGAGCCGGGAACAGGCCATTGCCTATGCAGAGGAGATTTTGGGATATTCCGAAGCCCGCGCACAAAACCAGATTGAACGCTATATGGTGATGCCCGCGCAGGCATTGAGTTATAAAATCGGCGCGTTGAAAATTCTGGAATTACGCGAGCGGGCCCGACAGGCGCTCGGCGGAAGATTTAGTTATTCCGGATTTCACGACGTGGTCATTGGCGACGGCACGCTTCCGTTACCGATACTGGAGGCTCGCGTGGATGCCTGGATTACCAGGGAAAGGAAGCAGTAAATTTTATTCGGGGACCTCGGTCTATTAGCGAACCGGCGGTGACTCAGAAGGCTCACATCTTTTCGATGCAATGGGGTTTCAAGCCGAAGGTAGCGCGTGTAGTGCCGAATGAGCGCATGACCCGGACCGGTGGATCCGAGTCAAATTGGAGAGAGGTTCGCACCTTCACACTGCTTTGCCGCAACGACGGTACTACTGACCTCGCTATGGTCGAGCGATTCTCTGCGTTGCGTCGTTTGTTAAAGGTTCGCGGCCGGACTTGGGGCCCATATTCGAACAATCTGCCGGTGACCTACGGCGGCAGGCGGAAAGAGGCGAGGGGTAGCGGTCGCACGCTTAGGAGGCACGGTGCGCCGGAAGAACGGCAGCTCCGCCCATGCGATGCACAGCTATGCCGCAAATGGGTCAGCCCTATGGCGGGAGCTGCACCAGAAAGTCCGATAAGGCTCGGGCAACATCGTCGGGGCAGTCGAGAGGCGTGAAGTGACCGCCTGGCAGCGGTAGCAAGGGGGCTCGCAGCAGCTCTGCGAGCGGGCGTCCCACGGCGTCGATCGGGAGGAACAGGTCGCGCTCCCCCCACAAGACGAGCGCAGGGACACCACTGACGCGTAGCGCTTCGCCGATGTACTCGGTTTGCCGTGGGTCAAGGTCCCGTGAGGCTCGGATCAGGCGTAACCCGCCCAACTCGCCCTCGTACGCCGTGAGCATTTCTCGCAATGGAGCGCTTGTCGCGATACGCCGCGCTAGTACCGGAAACAGACGATGCGCCTCGGCGGGATCCCAGGCCTGGATGCCCGCGATAGCGTTCATCGCCCATTCACTCGCGAACACGCCGTCAAGTACAGCCAGACCGCGTATGCGCTGCGGCGCTCCAGTGACCATCAGCTGCGCAGCCGCCGAGCCGACATCATGGGCCACCACCACTGTACGCGCCACGCCGAGTGCATCGAGCATCTCTAGCATCCAGCGCGCCTGGCTGGCCATGTCGACACGCACCCCCACCGGGGCTTCAGACGCGCCGTAACCGACGAGGTCGGGAATCAGAACGCGGCACCCAGCCGCTGCTAACAATGGCGCGACGCCCGACCAAAGGTAGCGAGTCGCCGGGAAGCCATGAAGGAGGAGGACCGGCGCACCCTTCCCGAGTTCATCCAGAGCGATCGTCGCATCGGTGACTTGAATGGTGGTCGTCAATGGTTGTCCAGTGCCGGCCGGGCTGGTCGTAGAGCAGATGAGGGTCGCCTTATTCTGCCTGCCTGCCTGCCAGTAAGGTTTAAAATTACTCAGCCGCCCTCACGGTTGCCCGAGCGGTAGCGTGCTGTGGTTTTGCCGCGAAAATCCGGATTCACGCCTCGCGCGCGTAGCGAAATAGTACGTTAACAAGCTCCTCCGGGTGCGAAAGTGCAACCAGATGCCCGCCAGGAATTACTTCGACGGTCTTATCAAGGCGGGCGCGGGCTACTTCCTGTTGGAATCCGAGCGGAAAGAAGCGATCGTCCGCTGACGAGACCACATGGATTGGTATCTGAGGCCATCGCTGAAATCGGCAGGAATCCTCGAAAATAGCTTCCGCCTGTTCGCGCTGACGTAGCGGCCCGATGCGTAAGACCTCTTCTGGAACATCGTGCAGGAAGTAAGTTTCCGGGTCGAACTCAACGCTGTACCCACCTTGTCTGGCAGCCGCAACGCGTGCTCGTACCGCTCCAGTGTTGTCCCACCAGGCTCCAGCGGTTTCGCCGGGTTGCGGGATCATGGCGTTAACGAACACAAGCCGCTGGACTGGCACCCGAGCGCAGACGAGTGGAGCGGTGAATCCTCCAAGTGACTGTGCCACGAGGATAACCGGCATTCGCGTTCCGATGGCACCAACTGCCACGTCCGCGTAATCGCTGAGAGTTGCGCGCGCATCGTCACTGGGTAGGTCAATGGCTATGGTCCCGTGATGCGCCTGCGTTAGGAGTAATGAGACCCGATGCCAGTACCAGGCCATCCCTCCGGCACCCGGGAGTAGAACAAACGGTGGCTTTTCGTGTTTCACGTGCAGCGGGCCGTGAATCTCATGTTCAGTGTTATTGAGTGATCTCAGGCTCGATGAGTTTTGCCAAGTTACGTAGCGACTGCTGCCAGCCCAGGTAACAGGCCTCGACTGGGATGACATCGGGCAGGCCCTCCTGCACGATGCTGACGTCCGTGCCGACCGATACCTTCTTCAGGGTCACCGTCACGCGGATCTCACCGGGCAGGTTCGGGTCTTCGAACTTGTCGGTGTACTGCAAGCGCTCGTTGGGCACGAGCTCAACATACTGGCCACTGAAGGAATGGCTAAGGCCGGTAGTGAAATTCCGAAATGACATTCTGTAGGAGCCGCCGGCGGTCGGGTCCATGTGATGCACGGTGCAGGTGAAGCCATTCGGCGGGAGCCACTTGGCCATCGCGTCTGGCTCGATGAAGGCGCGATATACCTTGTCAGGTTTTGTTGCCAGGACTCGATGAAGTCGCACGGTGTTGGGCATGGTTAGGTTTCCTCGTGTTTCGTGTACTGCGCATTTGAGATTGAGCCCCCTGTGGCGGCGCACCTGGCGAGGTCAGGTTCGACAACAGCCCGTGCGCACTACATCCACTAGGCGCCCGGGATCGGCAGGACGGGCATGATCTCGACGGAGTCCCCCGGGAAAATCGTGAAGTGAGGATGCTTCGCAAAGAGTTTGGCGGCGGTTTCTTGCGAGTCGGCACGCACAACCATAAAAGCGCCCATATTATTGCTGGTGTCGTCGATCCCCCGTTCCGTAACCTGCTTGGTTTTACCCAATGGGCCGCCCATGACGACAATGGCGGTGTGATGTTCCTCGACCCACGCCTTCCAGGCCGCTATGCCTTCTCGTTCCTTCGCGCGCCGATCGCTTTCGGGAAGGGCGTTCCAGGCCGCGCGTCGCGGACTGGTGCTGCTGCCAAGGAATACTGCGAGATACGTGTTGTTCGCGGTCATGACGTTTCCTTCCTTTTGTGCCTTGCGGTTTGGATCAACAACTTGATGTAGCCCCGCCAGTGCTCGGGGTTACGATGGGGTCGGCGCCCTTGGCCTTCGCCGTCATGAATGCATCTTCAGTTGAGTCTGCAATTTGCGCCGCGGCGCGCCGAAACGGCGAATTCCACGCTCCGATATTCACTACGACGAAGCACGTGCCCCGAAATCGACAATCCTCGGCTTTGCGCTATGAATCCTTCTGGGGAGCCGATAAGCCCACGCATACCCCACCGTCGATCCAATCTCTCGCGTTATAGCGAACAACGGATCGGGGAGCGCCTTCCGAGTTCAGGCCTTGGGCGTCATCTTCACACCCCCACGCGAGGGTTGGCGGCGAATTCGAAAAGCGCCTCGTGTGCGCTCACGGCTCAGGTAGAGGTTCGATTGGCAAGCGAGGCGGCGTTATCGGGCGCCCCCGCAGCTGAAGCACGTAGGGAAACGCGCGGTGTCTTCGGGATAAGCCTATCGCAGGACGGACAAGGACACTTGCTGCGCTTCGGCTCGCGCCATATATGTTCTGATCTAGGCTTGGCTGGACCACTTGGATCCGCGCGTTCCCACTGCGAAATACCGTATCCCTGCAGGCTGCGTCGGCTTGGGCCGACAGGAAGGCCGGAGCTATCCCGCGGGCGATGGGCGTAGAATGTTCATTAATGGCGCCACGGACTCGCGGAGCAGCCGCTCCCGGAGGGCCACTACATGAGTGCAGTACTACTGGCGGTATTCAACCGCTTCGGCGATGCGCAACGCGTGCGCACCCGGCTAGTGAGCGACGGCTTCCCGACCGACCGAGTGGAGGTGACGGCCAGCGAGGAGCGCGGCCGCGCCGGCCTGCAGCCGGGGACGTCGGCACGTGAGCAGTTCGAGCAATACTTCGGCACGCTTCTGGCGCGCGAGAGTGAGCGCGAGCTTGCCCGGCACCTGGCCGAGCGCGTGGCCGAGGGATCCGTAGCGATTGTCGCAGTTCATCCCCGCGGGGGCATCGAGACTTCCCGCGCCACGCAGATCCTGACCAGTGAAGGCGCCCGGGAAGTGGTAGGCCATGACCTGGAGAAGCAGTCCTACGAGTTCGCCGCATCCGCTCAGGACACCGCTATGGTCCGGCACTTCCTGCCTGCGCACCCCGAGCAAGTACACTGCCTCTACTGTTGGCTGTTCCCCGACAGAGTTCACCATCACTAGACGCCCAGGCGTCGCGGCTGCGGCAAGCCGCCGAGCTTGTGCTGGAAGCTAAGCGAGATCCGCGAACTTGCTTTGGCGTGTTTGGCTTGCGTCACTCGTCCCACAGCGCGGGTTCGAGAAGTAGATGGTCGATCAATTGCCGTCGACATTTCTTATTATTTTGTTGGTGACGCGCTAGCCGCTGCGGTCAAGGTCCGCGAGGTCAAGTTCCTCCTCGAGCCGGTGAAACGCGTCGTCGCCGATCACGCCAGTCCTTCGTAGCTCCAGAAGGCGGCCTCGGCGTTCATCCAGTGTTAGCCTGCGCAGCGCCTGAATGCGAAGCGCACCCGCGTCTTCGCCATCTGTCGCCCCGGCTGCGGCAGCGCGCTGGGCCTGCAGTTGGCTGCGCAGGAGGTCGGCCTCTGGCCCTGAGTGTGCCTCGAGCGCGCGGTACGCAACATCGGCGAGTTCGATGCGGGCGCGCTGCACCTCGCGCTCGACGAGGTTATCGGGAGCGAGTTTCAACCGCAGCATCAGCGGACGAAGCGTAAGGCCCTGGATCGTGAGGGTACCGAGCGTTACCGCGAATGCGGCAAATAGGATTAGGTCGCGATGGGGAAACGCGGCAGGCAACGCCAAAGCGGTAACGAGCGTGACGATGCCACGCATGCCGCACCATGATGCGACGATTGCGTTCGTCCAAGTAGGTCGATTTCCGGAGCGGCTCGCCGCGCTCGAATGACGGCTGATTAACCTCCACGACCCTGTGTACGCCAGGACCCAGGCGAGCCGGACGAGAATGCACGTGGCCAGGACCGCCGCGCCAAAGAGCGTATACGTCATGATGTCGCCCGCTGGAGCTTGTGCGAGGATTGGCCGTAACTGCAATCCAATCAGTACAAACGCTAGGGCGTTGAGGACCAGGACCGCCGTGTCCCACACCGCGTAGGAAGGAACGCGGATGGCGGCTGGGTTGTGAGCGGGCGAGAGCTGACCGAGGGTCATGCCATAGACCACGATAGTGAGGACGGGTGACAGACTCAGTCTTTCGGCAAGGATCCAGACGCCCCACGTGCTGACAAACTGCAGGACGATGGAGCTCGAGACGTGACTGACGCGGCTCATTAATCGCTCAACGACGCGCGCCAGGATAAAGCCCATTACAAAGCTGCCAAGCACGGACAGCGCGAGCGCCGGCAGCTGCCCCAACGCGTTACCGTGCTGCGTAACCATTGCGGCACTCACGGCCATCCGATAGACCAAGAGTGCGGAGGCGTCATTTAAGAGTGACTCGCCTTCAAGGATGACGAGCAGACGGTGCGGCGGTCTCACACTTCGGAGCACGACCGAGGCTGCAGCGGCATCGGGGGGCGCAACGATTGCGCCAAGGGCGATGGCCGCCGCGACGGGGAGATCGGGTACCAGGAGGCGCGCCACTATGGCGACCGCAGCCGTCGTCAGTCCGACCGCGACGAAGACCAAACCCGCCAGGGGGATCCAGTTGGCCTTGAGATCGCGGAGCGGCGCGTCGAAGGCCGCATCGAGCAACACTGGTGCCAGGAAGAGTGCCAGCACCAACGCTGGATCTAGATCAAGTGGCGCGTTAAAGGGAGTGAGGGCGATGACCGCGCCACCCAAGGCGAGCAGTGCGGGGTAGGGGGCACCGATGCGCCGGGCCAGGGCCGAGAGCATCACGGCGGCCGCCAGGAGCAGAAGCAAGAACTCAAAGATTTCCATCAGTGATCAGCCGCGCCTACCACAGCCAGATACCGTGGCCGAGTGCGGAGTGAAGGCGGGACTAGCGCCGCCTTGAACACGCCGCTCTATCACCCGAGGAAGCTCGCGCCGGCCCCAATTGGCCGATTGAGCGTGCGATACAAGGCACAGCGGCGGGAGTGCCGGTCAAGGTACGGCATGTAGCGTGGTATTGAAAAGGAAGCGGCTCTCGAAGGGCGTCCGCTCTCCTGCGCCTTTGCCCGCTACGGGTTGCAGACGCGCCGACAAGGGCTTCTTCCATTTCCAAGCAAGCGAGGCGACGTCGCCATAGATACGTTCAATCTGTGCCGCACTGATATCGCCAGGGTACGGCACCGTATCCAGGCCCGTACCGCACACCGCCGAGTAAGCGAGCAGATTGTCCGTGTTATACGTGCCCTCCGCCCAACGTTGTGCGAGGCGTTGGTCCTCCATGACTGGAACCATGAGTCCCGAGTAGCCGACCTGGCTGACCGGGACCGCCTTCACGGCTGTCGTGATAGCCAGCGCGGCCGTCATCGTGCCGCTCGATCCGAACTTTGCGCCCGTGTAGCTTTCGATCGCTGCACCGATCGAGAGATCGCCCATTGGCGCGGGCGTTGGATCCACACCCATGAACTGCCAGCCCCTGGTGGCGGCGACGCGCTGACCGATTGCCGCGGCGACCCTGGCGTGCACGGTGAGTTGCTGGGTTAACTCCTCTACGGACCGGGAAAAGTCGCCGCGCGTACGAGCAAAGACCTCCTGGACGATGTTGGCGCCTTCGAAGCCAATCGAGAACTGCTTTCCCGTACCGGTGTGATAAGCGCCCGGGTAGAAAGGGCCGTACGGCTTGAGCATTGCCGTAGCGGTGAAACTAAAGTTGGCTTGGCTGTTGGGACTCTGCTCTGCCAGACCGTGTACCAGAGCGGCAGTCTGATGGATGACCTTCCAATGGATTCCGTCATCGCCTGCGATGATGGTGCTGGACTGGATATGCGGCAGCGTCAACAGGGCCTTCTCGAGCAGCTTCATGATGCGAGGATCATCGATGTCACTCATCATGGCTGGACCGATGTTGGGTATGAAGTTCTCCTTGTCCCCTAGATCATCGAGGTTTTTCAGATACGCGAGCGCCTGCGACTCCGGCTGGCCCTGCACCAGCTCAGCCAGCGGCTGCGTCACGACGCGTAGGGTCTCCGTCTCATAGCCCTCTTTCGAGAACTGCGATTGCACGTCCCGCAACACAGCCAGCGCGTCGCCGATTTGGCGCACGTAAGTAGTGGGATTCAGGCGCACAAAGGCCGTGATAGCCCTGACCTTCGGCTTGGTGTAGCCGGCCGCCTGCGCGCCGCTGGCGACCGCCAAAGCAACCACGTACGCGAGTGCCAGATGCAGACTGCGGGCCATCTCGTTACTCCCCGAACTCTCCGCGGCGGGAGTTCATTGTGCCTGATTGCCACACAGCTGCCGACAAGCGTTGAACGGCCCGTCGCGTAGAAAGCGGTGTCGCTTCCTCGCCGCACGTGGCCGGCGATCCCACTCCTTCGTCAACCTCGAACTTGTGGCTTCGTGCCAGAAGCGATGAGGCTGAGATACTGTGAGGGCAGCCGTCGGAATAAGTAGCCGGACTACAGCGGCGGCCCGTGGACTGCTCCATAGTTCGCTTCGGGGATTGGAGTCGCTGAGAGGAACTTTCGACGATGAGAATTCATCTTTGTTGCGGCCCGCAGCAATACCCCGGCTGGCTGAACGTCGATGCCATCGACTTCGGCTTCAACGTCGTTGCCGATCTTGGGAAAACGTGGAACTTCGCGCCGGCAGATTCTGCCGAGTACATCGTCTGTAGAGATGGCTTCGAGCATATGGAATCGCCCGCCCATTTTCTCACTGAAGCGGCGCGGATACTGACCCCCGGGGGTTGTCTGGAGCTGTGGGTGCCGCACTACAAGAATCCATCGGCCTACCGCCTCACGCATCGGACCTATTATTCGTGGAGCTTGTTCGCTGTGTTTCCTGAGCCGCACGATGCGGTGCATAACCTGAAGGTCATCTCCAACAGGATCTTCATCGGGCAAAAGGACAGTGTCACTTTCTGGCCGCTCCACAGGCTTGCCAACGTGGCACCCAAATGGTGGGAACGGCTGTTCTACGTGTCAAACGTGGAGGTGAAGCTGCAAAAGCTGGCATCGTGACGGGCGAGTTAGCGCGGTCGCCCCACAGCCAAACACGTGAAGCGCTCGCTGAGATGGAGCAGGCGCAAGCAATCCTTGCGCATGCGTGATCCGGACGAGCTCGAGGCGGCCAGCCGGCACTATCCCCGTCACTGCGGTTCGTTCGCTCGCTGCGCGGCGAAGTTGTTCTACGCGACCAGATCGCGATAGGCGTGCCAGGTCGCGTAGCCGAGCAGAGGGGCGATTACCACCATGCCAATCAGCAGGGTCAGGAAGCCGACTGCGGTAATTCCCACGATGAGGGTGGCCCACAGCAACATGGCCGGTAAATTGGAGGTTGCTGCACGGATACTCGTCCGGATCGCCTCTGAAGCGGAGGCGTGCCGATCAATCATCAGGGGAACCGAGACGACCGATACGGCAAAGACGACGGCTGCGAGTACCGCGCCGCTGCCAACATAGCCTAGCAATTGGCGCAAACTCACCGCTCCCGAGCCCCCCCAGAGGGCGACCGCAAGGCTGGGCGTGCCAGTGCTGAACACGGATTGCAGCAGTACGGCGGAGAGTCCAAACCACAGCACCCCAATCAGCGCCAGGATGCCGCCGAAGTGCGTGAGCCCGTCGGAATTGCGCTGCAGCGCCTGTAAGGATTCGTCAAAGCCCAACGGTTCGTGCGCACTGCGGCGGCGAGCCAACTCGCACAATCCTGTCGTCATAACCGGTCCGACGAGCAGGTAGCCGGTTACAGCGGCCGCGGTAAAATAAAGATGTGTACTGCCGAGCATCAGCAGCACGCCCCCTAGGATCGAGATCAGCACTCCGTGGGCAATGCCGGGCATCCCGATCGCCTTAAGGTCGTCCCAGCCCCGCTTGAGCCAAAGTATGGGCTGAGCTGCGCCGACATGCTGGATCTCAACGTGAAGGGGAGGGGAATGCCCGAGACTGATGGACGTTGTCATGGGATCCTCCTCCGAAGGAGCGATACAGCGCCTACGAAATAAATTCTCTTAACGCATCCTACGCCGAATTGTGCGCCTGGCGATGGCCGGCCGTGACCGCCACCGCTACACTTTAGCTTCGGCTGCCCCCGTAGCTCAGTGGATAGAGCGACCGCCTCCTAAGCGGTAGGTCGTCGGTTCAACTCCGGCCGGGGGCGCCGATTGTGTCAGGGCGCTATTTGAAACCTACCGAGGCTGAATTGACCGTGCCATTTCAGATCATCCGGTGGTGGATGACTCGCTCCATTCTCGGGGCTGCACTGCTCGCGGGATTTGTCCTGTCCTGCGCCGTGACCGCGCGGACCTGCGACGCGCAGGCGCGGCCTGCAGGGAGCCGTCCGCCGGGGTTTGCGCCACTGCCAAAAGTCAGCTCGCCCCGGCTCTATGTGATCGACTGCGGCACGCTAGTCTACAATCGCCCCGAGGACTACCAACTAACTCGCGAGGAGGTGGCCGATACCAACATGTCGGTGCCCTGTTTCCTCGTGTTGCACCCGAAGGGCATCCTGCTCTTTGATACCGGATTGTCGGACCGCCTCGTGGGCCGGCCGCTTTACGAAAACGTGGACGGTGGCTACGGGCAGATCAAGTTCAATACGTTGCGGGGGCAGCTGGCGGATATCGGCGTGACGCCGGCGGACATCACCTATCTTGCAATTTCGCACTCACATTTCGATCACGTGGGAAACGCCAGCGACTATGCCGGCTCCACGTGGCTGACGCAGAAGGCGGAGCTCGACTTCATGTTCGGTCCCGGCGCAGACAAGGCTTACCTTCCGCTCTACGACACTCTCGCCCGCGCGCATCAGGTTGTATTCCAGGGTGATCACGACGTGTTCGGCGATGGCACGGTAATCCTCAAGTTCACCCCAGGCCACACACCCGGCCACCAGGCGCTGTACGTCAAGCTCGTCCACAGCGGCGGTGTGGTGATCGCGGGCGATCTGTATCACTACGCCGAGGAGCGCACGCTGCACCGGATGCCTGAGGAAGAGGAGACCACGGGCACTCCGGCCTCGCGGGATATGATCGAGCGGTTCCTGAAGGAAAAGAACGCACAGCTGTGGATCGGCCACAGCACGGTGTTCTTCAAGAACGCCATCAAGTCACCCGGCTGGTACGACTAAGGCCGCAAGGCAAGACTCACGCATGAATCTGATCCGCTTCGGTGAGACCAGCCTCGAGGTATCGCAGCTCTGTCTCGGCACCATGTCGATGGGCAGCTCCGCGTGGAAGAGCTGGGTGCTCGATGAGCCCGAATCGATTCCGATCCTGCGGCGGGCGCTGGACCTCGGCATCAATTTCTTCGACATGGCCGACTGGTATTCCACCGGCCGTAACGAAGAAGTGGTCGGCCGCAACCTCCTCAAGATGACCTCACGTGAGCGCCTGGTACTCGCCACCAAGGTGTTTTATCCGATGAGCGAGGACCCCGCCGACCGCGGCCTCTCTCGGGTGCACATAATGACGTCGATCGACCGCTCGCTCGCGCGCATGGGCACCGACTACGTCGACCTGTACGTGATCCATGCCTTCGATACCGAGACTCCCGTCGAGGAAACCATGGAGGCCCTGCACGATACCGTCCGCGCCGGCAAGGTGCGCTACCTCGGCGCCTCCACCATGTACACCTGGCAGTTCGCCAACATGAATCACGCGGCGGCGCTCAACGGTTGGACGCCCTTCGTCAACATGCAGTGCCAGTACAACCTCCTCTACCGCGAGGAGGAGCGCGAGATGTTTCCCTACTGCCGGGACCAGGGGATCGCCGTCACGACCTTCAGTCCGCTGGCGCGGGGGTTCCTGGCGCGCACCGGGACCCGCACCGCCCGCACCGCCCACGATGTCTACCAGAGCTTCTACGGCGATGAGATCGATGTGGAGATTGCGCGCCGAGTAGGCGAGGTCGCCGCGCGCCGGGGCGTGAGCTCAGCCCACGTTGCGATGGCCTGGGTCGCGGGCAGCGCGAACGCGAACGTGCCGATCGTGGGCGCGGCGAAGACCTCACAGCTCGAGGCTGCGGCAGAGGCGCTTGGCCTCAACCTCGATGCGGCGGAGCGGGCGTTTCTCGAGGCACCCTACCGCCCGCGTGATGAGATCAACGACCAGAACCTGGTGCGGCGTCCGCGGGCCCTGTCTCCGGATTGATGTAGTTGCCCGGGTACACGCTCAGGCCTAGGCCTTGAGCCACGGGCTGTCCTCGCGGACCTCGATCAGGGTCGGTCGATCGGCGCTCAGTGCCTCCCGCACAGACCGTGCGAGATGCTCGGCGCTCGTCGCCCGCGTCGCATGGCAACCTAAGCTTTCGGCGAGGCGCACGAAGTCCGGGCTCTTCGGTTCCACGCCAATGCGCGGAATCTTTTGCTGGTCCATCCCCTCGACGATCGCCTGCAGCGCATCGTTGTTCCAGACGATGACCGGCAGCGCCAGACGCTCCTCAGCGGCCGTGGCGAGCTCGTTCACCGTGAACATGATACCGCCGTCGCCCGCGACCGCGATCACGGGCCGCTGCGGCGCGCCAATCTTGGCGCCGACCGCCATCGGCAGTGCCGGCCCGAGCGCACAGTAGTTGCCCGAGTAGTACCAGCAGCGCTCCACGTCCATGGGCATCGCAAACGTACCGGTGTACACGAGCTGCGTCGCATCGCCCATGACCATGGTGTCCGGCGGCAGCACCGGGCGCAGAATCTGCCAGACACGTGTGTGGAGCTTCTCGAGGTTGGTCATCTTCGCGGCATTGCGCGTGCGGATCTCCCGTACGCGCCGCTCACCTTCCGCACGTTGCGAGCTGACCCTGCGGCCGGCGAGCGCCACTGACAGGGCAGCCAGCGCGGCACCCGCATCCGCCTGGATCGGCACCGCCGCCGCGTACATCGAAGTCAGCTCGGTCGGATCGATGTCGATGCGGATGATGTCGCCCGAGATGTCGAGTTTTGCGAGGAAGTGATCGCCGGGTGCAACCTCGGAGCCGACCAGCAGTACCACGTCGGCATCGGCGAGCTCCTGCCGGCTCGCCTCCTGTAGCACCGAGCAGCTGAGCGACAGCGGGTGGGAATCCGGCAGGATCCCCTTGCCCGCGTTGCTCGCGAGCACCGGTGCGCCGAGGCGCTCGGCGATCTCGGTCAGCGACTGGCGCGTGCCGACGGCGCCGCCGCCGGCGAAGATCAGCGGGCGTTTGGCTCTGGCCAGCCGCTCGGCGGCCTCCTCGATCGCCCCCACATCGGGCATCGGCCGCGAGGGCACGCGCCGCACCGGCCACGGCCCCTCGACGGCTGCCGGCAGGACGTCCCGCGGCAGTGACAGATGCACTGGACGCGGCCGGCTGCCGCGGAACAGCGCGTACGCCCGGGCAATGAGCTCGGGCAGCTCATCCGGATAGCGGACCATGGCACTGAAGGCCGTGAACCCGGCGGTGACCGCAGCCTGATCGTTGAGCTCGTGGATCGCGCCCCAGCCCTTGCCCTGCGAGGGCGCCGGAGACGCACCGGACAGCACCAGCATGGGCTGTGAGTCGCTGTACGCCTGCGCGATGCCGGTCGCCGCGTTGGTCACGCCCGGACCGCCGATGAGGGTGCACACGCCCGGCTTGCCGGTCGCGCGCGCATAGCCGTCGGCCATGAAGCTCGCGCCCTGTTCGTTGCGGCACTGCACGTGGCGGATCCCGCTGCGCGCGATGCCGCGATAGATCTCGAGCGTCATGGTTCCGGCCATGCCGAACACCGTGTCCACCCCGTAGCCCGCGAGCAGCTGCATCACGGCCTCACCGCATGTCATCGTCTTCATTTCTTCCCCTGTGCGGGCATGCGCCAGCGCCGCTGCTCCTCGGGCGGCAGATCATAGCCGGCGAGGAACTCTGCCAGGCGCCGTCCTTCGGCTGCCGCATCGATCTGCGGCCGAATGACATGGCGCGGCGGCAGCATCACACCCCGGTGACGCAGCAGCGGCGCCAGGCGACGCCATTGCAGCCCATCGCCCGGCAGGCCGCGCAGGCCCACGGCCACGACCGCGTAACCGTGATGTGCGTATTCGGCAACCTGATCGGCGATCACTGCCAGGAGCAGACTGTGTTCGCCCGGCGGGGGCAGCTGCAGCAGGCCGTAACCGGCTGCCTCGAGCACGGCGAGTACGTCGGGGAGCGCTGCGTGCGCCGCCGCGCAAGGGTTGATCAGCGCGTCCGCCAGCAGCGCCATGCGCCAGCCGCGCACATCCACCGTCACGGCGGCGCTGCATCGCTGTCGGGCGGCCCGGCGGCGACGTCACGACCGTCGAGGAATTCCTCGAGATCGCGCCGAGAGCCCGCTTCATCGAAGCGGCCCATATCGAGCGCCCAGCCGGTCGCCGGCAGCGGCGGCAGACCCCGGCGCGCAAGCTCGGCCTGCAACTCCTCAATCCAGATACCGGGGCGCGGCAGGATCTGCCAGTCATCCTCGGGCCGATTGGGTCGCCCGCCCCACTCAGGCTGGCTGGACGTGAAGCGCACACCGCTTGAGGGGCTGCCGTCGAGACCGATCAGGATCACCTCGTCACCGCGGCGCAGATGGCCCTCGATCAGGGGTGCGATGGCCTGCGCCAGGCGGCGGCAGTGCGTCCGGTAGGCGGGCGTGTCGTATTGCTCGTAGACCGCCCACCAGCGCCGCACTCCGGCAAAGGCCAGCTCAGGGCAGGGCAGCTGCTGCAGCACGTAGCCGCGGGCGCGCAGCGCCGCCACCACCGGACTCACGACGCCCGGGTAATTGGCACCCTGGCAGACCTTGGCGTTCTGGTTCAACAGGCAGTTGGCGACCAGCGCTACCTTGCGCGGCGGACTCTGCTCCATACCTCACTCTCCGGCGCCCGATGGCGCGCACACCGTCATCCTGCGCCGTTCGCCACCCGGCTCAGAACTTGAACCCCATGGTGAACCCGATGACGCGCGGCCTCAGGGTCGTCTGCTGAAGGGCAAACTGCGAAGTCGACGTAAAGGTGCTCGCCAGCACGTTGGTGAGGTTCTGAGCGTACACCTCGGTCCACCACGCGTCTCTGGCGGCGCCGATCGAGGCGTCGTAGGTGGTGTAGGCCGGGTTCTCGAACCTGAGCAGTGTCGTGGTAATGGGGCCCCCGGAGAGCGGCGGATTGCTGCCGGACTGCGTGAACGAGTGAGCGGTGTGCATCGCGCCCGCCTGTGCAAACAGGTTGTAGTTGCTCATCACCCACTGATAGCGCAGGCGCACATTGAACTGCAGCGGCGGCGCATTGGCCGCCGGGCTGTTCGGCGGTCCGTAGGGATTCACGACGTCCGTGATCGGCTTGCCATACGCGGGCGCGCTCAACGGGTTGGCCAGCAGCGCGGTATTGTTCGCGATGAGGTACGGTGAATTGGTCTGATTGCTGCTGTTCCAGGCCGCCGAGGCCTGGGCCGTGAGGCCGTGCATGAGTACGGCGACGGCCGAGGTCTCAAAGCCGCGGATGCGGTAGTTAGGGCCGTTGGTGTTGAAGCCGACGTTGCCCAGCTCGCCCGGATCGAAGAACGACACCTGCACGTTCGTCCAGTCTTCCTGGTAGAGGGCCGAGTTCCACTGCAGGCGATGATCGAAGAACTCAGTCTTCCAGCCGAGCTCGTTATTGGTCAGATTGTCCGAGGCATACGACAGCGGCGAGCAGTACCGCCCGATGCCCTGTGCATCCGGAAGGTAGCAGGCCGCGCTGCGGTTGAACGCGCCGGGCCTGAATCCCTGCGACCACGTGTAGTATGTAAACACGTCCGGCGTGATGTGCCAGGTAATATTCGCGCGGCCCTTGGTACCCTTATATGTGGTATGCAGGTTCTCACTGTCGATGTTGGTCGCGTAGGTCGTACAGGGCGCGGCGCCGGCCTCGTAGCAGGTGAAGCTGCCGACGACGGCGCCTTTCTCAGTGTTGTCGAAATAGTAATAGCGCGTGCCAGCCGTGATGGTAAGCACCTTCGGGATGATGTCGAAATCCAAGGACACGAACGCCGCCCGCTGCGTGTAGCCGCGCTTGACGTCGTTGAAGAAGGCGACGTTGTCGCCGCGGATCGGGTCTGGGTTGTTGAGGCTCGAGTCCCCGATCGGCCCGACGTTCGTCAGGCACCCGAACTGCACCGCGGCTGTGCAGGGCGGCAGGGTCTTGTACAGCCAGTTGAGCTGATCGTAGATCCGCAGGTCCTCCCAGAACAGGCCGCCGATGCCGCGCAGGCGCCAGCTGTCCGGCGTGCTCAGACGCAGCTCGTGGCTCTGATGCGTGTTGCGCAGAGTCTCGTTCCAGGTCGTGGCAGGTGAAAAACAGGTGGACGTCAGGCCGTGCGTCGGGCCATGACACTGGTAATAGTCCGCGTAAATGCCGCGCGCATAGTTGGTGTAGTCCTGCTGGGCTTCGACGTTGCGCACCAGGTAGGACCCGGCGTAGACGAGGCTCAGATCGCCAACGTGGCCGTTGACCACCAGGGCCGTGTTCTCGAACTTGTCCTTGTTGTAGGAGGGGTTGAAGAGCGTGACCGACTCCTTGGGCAGCGGTGTGCCGTCTGAGCTGAAGGGCATCTCGTAGAAGACGCCCTGGGCATCCATGTTCTGGTAGCTCTGGGTGAGCAGCGTGTTCCAGTCGTCGTTGATCTTCCACAGCGCGGACACGCGTACGCCCTGGTAGGTCACCGGGTTGATGGCGTCGGCGACAAAGGGGCCGTTGTTGATGGCCATCGCGCCGGGCGGTACCTGGCAGGCTGGCCCCGGTGGGTCACTGTTCGGGCCGCAGCCGGTCGGATAGTTGCCGTAGTGGATGCCGACGTCGCTCGCCTTGCGGGTAAAGGTGCCCGGCACGTTGTTGATGTAGCCGCCGCGCCGGTCGTTGTAAATCACGCCACGCACCGCCAGCGTATCGCTGATCAGCGGCAAATTGAGCACGGCCTCAAGGTTGGTATTCGGGTCGCCCCCGGCCGTTGTGCCATAGCCGGCGATAGCACTCCCCTCGGTCACATTCAGTTTCGGCTTGTTTGTGATGTAGCGGATCACGCCTGCCTGGGCGCCAGCGCCGAACAGCGTCCCCTGCGGGCCTTCGAGCACTTCGACGCGGTCGAGATCCGCCGCGTACACGTCCAGGTTGCGCCCCGGCAGCTGACCCGACTGCTCATCCAGGTAGGTCGCCACGTTCGGGAAGCCGTTGATCGAGCCACTCGACTGCACCGACGGCGTTCCCGCGCTTAAGCCCCGCATGAAGATGAGTGACTGACCGGGCCCCTGGGATGAGGCGGTCACGTTGGGCAGGTACTTCACCAGATCATCGAAGTTCGCGACGTTCAGTTTCTGCAGCTCTTCACCGCTGAAGACCTGGATGGCTATGGGCACGTCCTGGGCGTTTTCGCTGCGCCGCTGCGCCGTGACCACCACCTCCTGAATGCCACCCGCTGCTGCGTTTGTGTCCTGCTGGTCAGCCGCAGACGCCAAGTAGAATCCACCCGCAGCCTGCGTGCCCAGTATGGCGGCGACAGTACGCCCGATCTTACGATTGCTCTTCACTACCAAATTCCCCCCGCGCAGTTCGAATACCGGCTTTGTTTAGGGCAGCGACGGGTGCCGGCATGTGTCGCTGTTCGAGATTACTCGCGCATCTCTGCACGTTGCTTCAGCAAAACCACTACTGCATACTAATTCCGATTAAGACACACCGACGGATTTTTGGTCAATTGCCTGATCCTCACGCAGCGCGCACTGATCGCGATTCCCTAATTGCCTGATCCCAAAATCCGTTCCTCCGGTGTCGAGCCGCTCGCCGTTGCGGCTCTGAGCAGCGGTACCGTTGCGCCATCACGCGCCGCCGTTGCACCACTCGAGCGCTGGTACGTGCTCATCGTGTTGTGCCTGGTGTACGCGCTCAACATCGCCGCGCGTTACGTCGTCACCACCGTCTTTGAACCAATCCGACTCGAGCTGCATTTAACCGACACGGGCGCCGCGTTCCTGACGGGCGTCCCGCTCGCGCTCTTCTACGTGGTGTGCGGAATTCCGATTGCCTGGCTCGCCGACCGCTCGAACCGTCGCAACATCGTGGCGGCCGCACTGATCCTGTGGTCGGGGTTCACGGTGCTGTGCGGCGTGGCGCTGAATTACTGGCAGTTCCTGTTCAGCCGCATCGGTGCGGGCGTGGGTGAAGCGGGCGCGACGCCGCCGTCGACCTCGATCATTTCCGACTGCTTTCCCCCGGAACGGCGCCCCATGGCGCTCAGCGTCTTCGCCCTCGGCGCGCCCATCGGCGCGTGGCTGGCCGCTGACGTCGCCGGCGCCGTCGCCCAGGCGCACGGCTGGCGCGGCGCTTTTCTGGCGCTCGGCGTCCCGGGCGTGCTGCTCGGCCTGCTCGTCTTCATCACCCTGCGCGAGCCCATGCGCGGGCGGCTCGACGCCGCGCTCGGCACCGGCAAGGCCTCGTTCTCCCTGGCGTTCACCTTCCTGTGGCGCCAGCGGGCGGCCTTTCACGTCATCATGGCGAGCGGGGTGTGCTCGCTGTGGGGTTGGGGTCTGGCGTGGTGGACTCCGACTTTTCTTCTGCGCACCTACGGACTGAACGTCGCTCAGGCCGGCGCCATCACGGGTCACATTCATCTCATCGGTGGTATCGCAGCCACCGCGGGCGCCGCCTGGCTGATGTCGCGCCCCGCCATGATCGACCCCAGGCGGGTCCTGCGCGTACTCGCCTGGGTCACCGGTGTCGCGACTGTTCCCTCGATCATCGCCTACTGGACGGGCTCGCTCTTCCTCGCGCGCCTCATGTTCTGGTGCTACATCCCCGCCATCTACTTCTTTATCGGCCCCTGTATGGCCCTGGTCCTGAATCTCGCGCCGAGCATCATGCGCTCGACTTTCACGGCCTGGTCGGTGCTGGTCGGGAACGTGTTCAACCTGATCGTGGCCCCCCAGCTGGTCGGGATCCTGAGCGACTCGTTTGGTGGCGCGCACGGAGCGGACGCAGCCTCCCTGCGCTGGGCGCTGCTACTGCTCGCGCCGACCGGGTTCTGGGCGACCTGGCATTTTGTCCTGGCCGCGCGGACCGTCGTTCCCGACATGGCGCGGTCCGAAGGCTACTCGAACGCGTAAATCGCCCGGGCTGCTAGGGGAGTGGAGAGATATGTCGTGAAAAGAGCACTCTTGGGCCTCGTCATCGCCGCTGCGGCCGCCAGCGCGCTGGCGGATGACGTCAAGGTCCTCAACCCGGATGCGCATTTTGCCGAGGGACCGATCTGGTACCACGGCAAGCTGTATTACGTCGAATACGATCGCAATTCAGTGACCGTCTGGGACGGCACCAGGAACACAATTTTCTGGTCCAAGGCCGGCTGTGGCCCCTCGGCGGTCATCGTCACCGCGCGCGGCGAATTCCTGACGACCTGCTACGACTCCGGCACGATCGGCCATATCGCGGCCGACGGGAAGGACCTGACACCCTATAGCCAGGACAAGGACGGCCATAAGTTCGTAGGCCCCAACGACTTCGCCCCGGACCGTCACGGTGGCATCTACTTCACCTGCTCGGGCACCGCGCCGGGTCCGAAGATCGACGGCAAGATCTTCTACCTCGCCCCCGACGGCACGATCACTCAGGAAGCCACCGACGTCCACAGCGCCAACGGCATCGTCGTCTCCAACGACGGCAAGACGCTCTATGCGATTGAGACCGAGGACCACCGGCTGATTCAGTTCAAAGTCGGTGCCGACGGCTCCCTCTCGGACCGTCAGGTGTTTCTGAATCTCGATGAGCTTACGCACACCACCGATCACATCTACCCCGATGGCGTGAAGATCGACTCCAAGGGGCGCCTCTATATTGGTCAGAACCCGCGGGACGTGCATGCCCCCTTCGCCGGCACCATCTTCGTGGTCGATGCAACGGGCAAACTGCTGCGGACGCTGAAACTCCCCTCTCCGGGGGTCCCCAACCTGACCTTAAGCCCCGATGAGAAGACCGTATACGTGATGGCGCTCGATCAGCTCGACAAATCACCTTACAAGGGCAAGGTCTACGCGATCGCGAACCGCTGAGGCGACGGGCCGGGTATACGGTCAACCCGCCAGCCAGCCCCCGTCGATGACGAGATTCGAGCCGGTGATGAAGGTCGCACGGTCGCTCGCCAGGAACGTCGCCGCGTTGGCGACGTCCTGCGGCCGCCCGAAGCGCGGCCAGGGGGTCCGCTGACGCTGATAGGCGAGCCGCGCCGGATCTTTCGCGAGGCCCCCGACGCCGGTCACGATCTTACCCGGCGAAATGCAGTTGCAAACGATGAGATCTTTGGCGTAATCGACGGCAATCTGCCGCGTGATGTAGATCGCGCCAGCCTTGCTCACGCCGTACGGCAGATCCCCTGGCGAGGTGACGATTCCCTGCTGAGAGCCAAGATTGATCAGCCGGCCCCGCACCTCTTCGCGCGGCTCCTGGGTGATCATCTGTTGAACCGCACGCTTGCAGCCGTTAAATATTCCCGTCAGATTGACCCGCATGACGTGTTCCCACTGCGCAGGTTCGGTCTGCAGCAATGCGGTCCCCGAGTAGGTCGCCGCATTGTTGACCATCACGTCGAGCCGCCCGTGCCGCTCGACCGTGGCACCAATCAGATCATCGACTTCTTCCCACCGTCCGACGTCCGTTTTGTGAAACGACGCCGTGCCGCCGGCCCGGATGATGAGCTCAACGGTCCGCTCGCCGCCCTCGACAGGCTCTTCGGTGACATCCGCAATGACGAGGCGCGCCTCTTCGCTGGCAAACATGATCGCAATCGCGCGACCGATCCCGGAGCTCGCGCCGGTGACGACAGCTATCTTGCCGGCAAGTAGACTCGACATTGGCTCGGTTCCAGACCTTTTGTTCAGTTTCAAAGTACGGAAGACCCGGGGTGCACCCACGAGGATATGCCCATGGCCGGCGCCATCCAACCTGATCTCGACCTGGCGGCCTCGCTGTTCGAGGGCTTGAGCCGTGCAACGCGCCGCGGTCGCGGCATCGTGCGCGACAGCTACGGCGACGGCGAGCAGGCGGCGCACGACCTCCTGCGATCCGCGGCCGAGGCTGCGGGCCTCGAGGTCACGATCGATGCAATCGGCAACCTATCCATGACGCTGCCGGGACGAGACCGCGAGGCACCTAGTGTCATTATGGGCTCGCACCTCGACAGCGTGCCGCAGGGTGGCAACTTCGATGGCGCCGCCGGGGTAGTGGCGGGCGTGTGCGTGCTAACGGCACTCAGACGTGCGCGCTACGTGCCGGGATTTGACCTCACTGTGATGGGCATCCGCGCCGAGGAGTCCGCCTGGTTCGACATTGCCTATCTGGGCAGCGGCGGTGCCTTCGGGTTGCTGGATCCCGCGTGCCTGTCGATCGCCCGCTCCGATAACGGTCGCAGCCTTGAGGCGACCCTGACGGAGCGCGGCTTCGATCCGCAGCCCATCCGCGAGCGGCGGCGGTTGCTGGACCCGGCGCGCATCCGCGCTTACCTGGAGCTGCACATCGAGCAGGGTCCGACTCTCGTCGCGCGCGGACTGCCCGCCGCGGTAGTGAGCGGCATCCGCGGCTGCAAGCGCTTCCGTAACGCGCGCTGCCTCGGCCAGTACGCCCATTCGGGCGCTGTCGACCGCCCGTACCGGCGCGATGCGGTGGCGGCGACCGTGGCGCTGCTGCACCACATGGAGCGCGTCTGGCTCGAGCAGCAGGAGGAGGGTGCCGATCTGGTCCTGACTGCGGGTGAGCTCTACACTGATCCGGCCATGCATGGACCGAGCAAGATCGCCGGTGAAACGCACTTCGTACTAGACCTGCGGAGCCTGTCCGATGCGACCATGGAGACGGTGGCGGCGGAGGCGCGCAGGGCCGCGGAACGTATCGGGAAGGAGTACCGCGTGCATTTTGATCTTGGCGCAACGAGTGACTCCCCCGCCGCCGTCATGGATCGCCCCCTGCGCGCAAAGCTCATGGGCCTCCTCGAGCAGCCGTTCGAGATGGCGAGCGGCGCCGGTCACGATGCCGCTGTGTTCAGCAAGGTCGGCATCCGGAGCGCGATGATCTTTGTGCGCAACGCATGCGGCAGTCACAATCCAGATGAGGCCATGTCGATGGATGACTTCGCTGTCGGTGCACGGGCCCTCATGGGCCTGCTGATGGATTTTCCGCTGTGACCCGCTCTTCCAAAGACACTGGCATGACGCTACTGGTGACGGGTGCGACGGGGTTTGTGATGAGCGTGCTCGGCCACTACTGGCTCGACCACGATCCCCACGCGCGCCTCGTGGTACTGGACGCCGCGCCGCTGGATGCGGCGGCCCAGCGCTACTTCGCCCGCTTTGGCGAGCGTCTCTCGGTCGTGGTCGCCGATGTCACCCAGCCCCAGACCTGGCAAGCGGCGCTCGCACGCCAGGTCATCACGCACATCGTGCACGGTGCCACCATTACGCCAATCTCGCGCGGCAGTGCGTCGGAAGCGCGGCGCGAGCCGGAAGCGGAGAACCCGGGGCGGATCATCGAGGTGAATGTTATGGGCACCGTGGCGATGCTCGACTGGGCCCGCACGCTGCCGAACTTCGGCCGCTTCATCTACGTGAGCTCTGGCGCGGTCTACAAGCACCACGGACCGGACCGTCCCGGCGAGCCGCTGCCCGAAGACGGCTACGTCATGCCGCGGCGGCTGTACGGCATCTCGAAGCTAGCGTCCGAGCTCATCACCGAGCGCTACGGCGATCTGTTCGGACTGTCCACCGCTTCCGTACGCCCCGCCTCCGTGTACGGTCCGATGGACCGGGTCACCGCCACCCGCAACATGCACCACGTGCCCCACCGTATCGCCCGCCTGGCGCTCGATGGGACGAAGCGCGTACGGGTCAACACCCTCGATGCAGTCGGCGACTACATCCACGCCGAGGACGTAGCGCGTGCCATCGTGTCGCTGCTTGAGGCCCCGCGGCTGCGTTACTCCGCCTACAACATTGCGAGTGGTACGACCGCGAACATCGGCGAGCTGGTCGGCTGGGTGGCGGAGAAGGTGCCGGGCTTCGGCGCCGAGGTTGTGCCGCCCGAGCAAGCCGACATCCTGCAGGATCCAGCGCTGAAAGGCGGCATGTGGGGCGCCTACGACGTCTCGCGTCTCACTGCGGAGACCGGCTGGAAGCCGCGCCCGGTGCGCGAGGCGCTGCACGCCTACGTGGACTGGATGGCGGGGCAGCGCGCGGCAGGCGCGCGGCAGGAGTCACGATGAGCAACGGTCGGGACTACCCGCGCGATCTGGTCGGCTACGGCTCGGACGCGCCTCACCCGCAATGGCCGGACGAAGCCCGCATTGCCGTCTCCCTGGTCCTGAACTACGAGGAAGGCGGCGAGGTCTGCGTGCTGCACGGGGATCACGAGTCCGAGTCGGTGCTCACCGATCTCGGTGCCGCGGCGCTCCCGGATGCACGCAATCTCAACGTCGAATCCAATTTCGAGTACGGCAGTCGTGTCGGGTTTTCGGAGATCACCCGGGTCCTGAAGAGCGCCGGTGCGCCGGCTACAGTGTACGCGGTTGGCATGGCGCTGGAGCGCAACCCGGCCGCCGCCGCGGAGATGCTTCGCAACGGCTTCGAAGTGGCTTGTCACGGACAGCGCTGGATCGACTATCAGTTCGTGCCAGAGGATATCGAGCGCGCGCACATGCTGCGCAACATCGACGTGATCACACGCCTGACCGGCCGCCGCCCGGTCGGCTGGTACACCGGACGGCCGGGCCCGAACACGCGCCGGCTGCTGGTGGAGGCCGGCGGATTCCTCTACGACAGCGACGCCTACAACGACGACCTGCCCTACTGGACGCAGGTCGCCGGCCGGCGCCACCTAGTCATCCCCTACAGCTTCGACAACAACGACAGCCGCCTGCAGCGCGGCAGCGATTTCGCTACCGGTGAGGAGTTCTTCGTCTACTGCAGGGATGCCTTCGATTGGCTCTATCGCCTGGGGGCGCAGGGGCGGCCGCGCATGATGAGCATCGGCCTGCACGGCCGCATCATCGGCCGCCCGGGCCGCATTGGCGCGTTGGCGCGGCTGCTCGAGCACATACAGCGCCATGAGCGCGTCTGGCTGTGCACCCGGGCCGCCATCGCCCAACACTGGGCGTCACACCACGCGCCGGGCTGAACATCTCAAGTCGATTGGAAATCGCGTCCTGAGAGGGTGCAGTGCCTGGACCTCGTCCGGTTTGCGCTGGCGCCTCGATGTAATTCCGCGGCCGTGTTGATCTCCGGCCTATAGTGCCAGTAAAATCAGTTGCTTATATGTAGATATTGATGGTGTTTCAAACACTAGATCTAACGTCTCGCTAACTGGACACGTTAGCGATCGCACGCCAGGGAATTGTTCGTTGGCTGCGCGCCCTTTCGCCCGCTGTTCATCGGTAATGGCGGTCGCAGTCGAAACCAGGGATGAGATTCATCTCCCAGTTACGGTACTTTCTGGTCGATCTGTACCCGCAGAGGGGACATTTCGCTGAGTCTGGGGATAGCGGGGTTCCCCTCGAACTCACTCTCCCCAGCGCGGGCGGCGGTATGCACGAGCAGCGACTGGCCCAGAGCCGTCACATGCCTCAGCGTATTTGCCACCCGTAAGTTGTCGCTCGCTGTTCCGCGATGTTTTGAGCAGCGCAGCCTGTAGCTGGTTGACCCGGTCCGATTGGGGACCATTGCGAAAGGACCAACAGCGGTATTGTAACTCCCGCTGGTGTTGTCAGTGCCAGTAGTGTTGGCCTCAAGCTTGTTCTCTCCAAACGCTGTGTTGAGCTGCCGATGGCGTTGGTCTGAAGCGCTCCGTCACCCGCGGCGGTGTTGCGTCGGTGCCCATTGCAGTGTTGCCGTTTTCGTCGCTTCGCACAACATTCGGCGGCTGTTGTCCGTAAGCCGCTCCTGTCGTAGCGACTAACATGGTTACGAACAATAAATGAATGTTATTGCGCTTCGTGAGGTGTTACCTCGTTTGGCGGTCGCTTCTCCTGTCCCCTATGGGGACGCGGTCACGGGCGCAGCGGGTACCTCGCCCGTACTGGGTCGGCGATTTCGCTCCAGCGGTACCGGCGGTATGGCTCATCAAAATGGAGGCCGCAATAGGGGCAGTTCCGCTTCTTGAGGGACCAATAGCCGACGATCGCTCCGAGCTTGCTTTTACAGCTCGGGCAGCGAGGTTTCGATTTGAAGATCACCCAAAGAGCCAGACCCAGCGCCGACCCACCAATCGCCCATTGTCTGTGCGACAGAGGATTTACCCAGAAGCCAAATGCCGCCCAGAAGAGCGCCAAGTAACCGAGCCCGGACAAAGCTCCGAATATCAGAAGCCGCTGCTTGAGGTGCTGACTGATTGTCATCTCGTTGCTCGGTCCGGTGACCGTCAACTTAGTTGTTCTTATGGCCTCCAGTGTAGTGCGGGATCTCGAATCTTGCTACTTCCTGCTACTGCCTGGACGCGGTGCAGCAATTGGCGGCATCTCGGTCCGATTGCTGCATCTGATATACCTAAGGTCCCGTGGAAACGTCTGGAATCAAAATGAAGCCCGGTGGAATGGGCGCGGTGGTGATCCTCTGGAGCGCTCTGTTCAATCCGGTTCACGGCGCGGGTTCAACGGTACCGGCCGGGACCGAAGCACATAGCGACGAGGTTCTACTGAATGCCATCAATCTAACCCCTGACTTTCAGCCTCTTCTATTCACGGATGTGACTTTCAACTTCAACACGGGGGAATACGATCGCCTAACCCGAGCATGGCGTTACATTTATTCCCATGGTTGCACAAGCGCGACGAGTTCCTTCTGCATGGATCGGTGACCGCGCAGATTCGTGCATGCAGTATCCGTTGCACCTTGGAACTGCATAAACGCACTGCAACGACCGCCGCAGAATTTGCGCAGTGCGCGCTCAAGCTCACCGACCTCGAAATTGAAACCACTGCCCGCGCGTGCCACGCGACGGCGTTCCAGGAGGAGAAGGCGGCGAAGCGGATGGAAAATCCCGGTATGCGGGGCCGATCGACAACATGGCGAAGCTGGCCGCATTGCTGGCGGAGAAGTTCGAGAAGGCGAGGAAGCATGGAGTACCGCAGCGTCCGGGCACATGTACTTTTCAAAGCCCGTCTGCCTAATAGCATTCGGGTTATCTACTGGGTTTCGGGGGCGGAACTCCACGCTCGCGCGCACGCTGCAGAAGTGTTTCGCGCACGGCATCCCAGGCCTCCATCCTGGTCGTTCCGGGTGGGAATTCGAACATCTCGGAAGCATCGAATGGGTTTCGGACCTTGACTACTGGCTCCAGTGGGGTAATCGCCTCCGTTGCAGCGGTAGCGGGCGGAGCTGCTTCTGAGGCCGTATCCGCGGACAAATTCGAGACTGGAACGCTGGATGACGCGGCCTGCACTGCCAAGCCCACATCGCCATCGTGACGGTTCGTTGCCCACTTCGCGATAGGTGCGGAGAGGGCCAAGATTCCTGCGACCGACATTAACAGGCGACTATAGACTGGCCATGATCGACGCGTTTGAGCCGCGTTGGCCGTAGGGGCAAGAACAGGGGGTGGCGGGCTGGGTTGGGGCTCGGGCGCGATCGCCGTAACGTGGTCTTCTTCGGCGGCTCTCAACGTGGCCAGCATCGGTTCCGAAATCGGCTCCAACTCGAGGGTATCTTCGTTGTACGCGTTATCGGAAAACGCTTGTGAATCGCGCTCTGGTATGTACGGCACCGAATGAGAATAGCAGTGCGACAGAGGTTCACCTCGAGAGAGATGAGGGGATAACAGAATTCTGAGAATAAGTTAAAGGACTATTGCTTCGATGAGGTGGTCACAAGGCGTGCTCCATCACAGCATGCTTAGGCCGCGGAATCGATTGCGGGCTACAGTCCTGCGCCGCTCGCGCGCCTTGCCTAGAGGCGAGTACAGCTGTTCGACGCAGCTCATTGATTCGCCGGCGGCCTCTCAGCCATACAGTGCCGCGTCGCGCGACAGCACTGCATGGACGTCTATGCAGTGCCACTCGCATCCTTCTCGCGTGCGCGTGCGGCGCCTCACGCCACATTGAACCCGACGCGCTGGCGCGCCGGGTCGACATCGCTCGAGGCGTTACATCGCCGCCAAAGACGAGTACCGCTGCCCTGCCGGGCAGCAGCGCGCCATCCGGCCAGACGATCCACAAATACTGGTCCTCAGCCTCTCCGCGATGCCCGATCAAGGCGGAGTGTACGACTGGCGACTACCGTCGCATTGCACGCTGGGAACGCGAAGCGGTGCTCGAGACGATGCAGGCCCAGTTGGAGAAGATGCCCGAGGCGGCGCGTATCCGAAGACAAGCGACTGAACACGTGTTCCTCAGGGCCTGGATGGGCGCCACGCATTTCCTGATGAAGCGATTACCCAACGTGCAAACCGAGATGAGCGAGCACACCTGGTCTCCAACCTGAACGTGACATGCAGATCTTGGGGTCGTGCCGCTGATGCAGGCCAACCGGGCAGCCCCGTTTGCCGTTCAAGATCCGCTTCACCAGCGGCTGCGCACCCCACTCTTCTCACACGGCCTAGGTAAAAAGTTGGCAAAAGCTCAGGCCAGTACAATGGCGTCGGTAGATGTCGGGTGTCCCTCCCGTTCCGCCACTCCTGCGCCGTAGGCGGTACGCCGCCGCAGGCTATTTTAGAACTAAGCCGCCGCCGTCCGTTTGCGACGCCAGGCGGCGGCGCGTATCAGTGCCTGGGCACGATAATGACACTGTAATTCGGGTACTCAAGTGGACCGGCTGGCACTGCGAAATTGCCACCTAGGGTGACCCGCCCAGGAAGGAAGACCTTCTTGTATAAAGCGCGAGGAGTTTCGTCACCTGGATCACTCACTAACAATCGATTCTGTGTCGTAGTCCAGGTGCCGTCGCTGAGCCATAGGGGCAGTCGATTAGAAAGTGTGCTGTAGACTACGTAGACCGTGGCGCTACTATCGAGCCTGAATGTCAAGTGTCGGGAGGCGGTCACTTTCCTGTCCATATTCGCTGTCTGAATCATAATGCCGCCCGCGACTTCAGTTGGGATGCCAGTCATCGCGGTGTCCGCATCGGTATAAAGCAGAGCACCAGGTTGCGGGGTGGCGAAGGTGTAGGTTTGGCCGCTCGAAACTGAGTTGATTGCTACATTAACGCCACCACTGGCCAGTGTGTGAATCTCCGATGCACTGAGGACACGGCCATAGATTCGTACCTCGTCGATATCGCCATCAAAACCGCGGGCGCCATCCCAGCGATTGCCAATCACGAAGGGAACGGAAGAGTCGAGGCGCGGTGCGCCCACGCCGCTGACCGCGACGCTATCGGACGGAACACCATCAATATAAACATGAATGTGTGTAGCGTCGCGCGAACCGTCCCATGTGGCGGCAACGTGTTGCCACGTATGCAGGGCGATCAAGGCCGCAGAGTCGCGGGCTCCGTACTGACTTGCACCGAACCGCAGGCTCAAGTCACCCGTCAGCCTAAGGAACCAATCGCGCTTGTCCGCAATCCGGCCAGCGCCAGCGGCGCCGGCCGACGCGGGATTGATCCACGCGGCGACGGTCATTCCCCTCCCGTAGAGGTTGGCAAGACTTCCTCCGCCAGTGACCCACACTGACTCACTGCCGGTAAAGCTGAGCGCATGGCCGTAGCGCCCGAGTATGCGCCTCGGGTTGTGCATCAACTGCCCCGTGTTATTTCGGCCGGAGAGGTCTGCCGTCGCGGCCCCTGAGGTTTCGTCGAATGTCCAGTACCCCAATAGGCCGTTGTCGGCGGAAGTCTGAATAGTATAGTCACGATAAACACTGCCGACGCCGGCGGCTGTCAAGGTTACCCGGATCAACTGATCGGCACTTGAGTCGCCGGGTACGTGAAACCTGACGTAAGACCCTGAGCTGCGCGCGAGTTCCAATCGATCGTCGTTCAACCGTTGCACGGTCCAAAACAGATCGGAGCCAGTCCCGTGGGCGGTCACATTCTGGCCTGGCGTAAACGCGATCCCCGGCGGCGGACTTGTGAGTTGTGGAATGGTATCGCTAACGGTCAGCACCGCCTTGGCGAGATTAAAGGAATCGAATTCAGCAACCGGCGTCCTTACGCCGGAGAACACGGCCCACAATGTTTTTCCGCCATCGAGAATCCACTTGGCCGGTAATGCAAGTCCGTTGCCCAAACCAGCGCGCTCATTGAGACCGCCCCAATCATCAGAGTAATCCACGGTCGCCCAGGGTCCCCAAGGTCTTGGACCTTCGAAGAAACCCATCTGCCCGGTGAGGTTGCCATGTGATGCTGCAAGTAAATAGCGGCCTAGCGGCGCGTCGTAAACCACACTCGGCCCAGCAAACACACCCCTTGGAATATTCGGATCGACAAATACAGGCGCCGCTTGCGCTGGGTCGGTTGACCATCGCGGTTCGCCGTTGGCATCGGCAAAGGTAAAGTATTGGAAGTGCCCCAGGGTCGCCGGGTTGGCGGGGAAATCACTCTTCAGAACTCGCCGCAGAAAGATATGCGTCGGATTCGTGTTGACATCGCGTTGATAGTACAAATACACATAATTTGGATCGATCGACCCAGCGTAGTCCTGACCGAATTGCAGCGGTGAACCAACGGAATCATCCCAAGGCGCGATGCGCCAAGTCTTTGCCAGGTCTGTGGACCACATGAACGCAGGCTGTAGGGGGTTGTCGTCATTCCTCTTTGTCGGGTCGGGACAGTGACAATTTGTGGTAGTCCACACGCTACCCTCCGCGTAGAGCACTCCGTCGATCGCAACTAACGCACCGACTTTACCTCCAAACAAGGCTTGATTTTCGGCGTACGCCGGTGCCTGTCCCCATACATTCTTGCCGCTATAGCTCGTTGGGTCACCGGCAACGGGCGTACCGCTGATACGGGCAAAGCCTAAACTCGCCCGTCCGATATGGTCGTCATTGCCGTCGAAACCACCGCCATCGCCCCAGGCCGCATAGATGTTGCCATCCGAGGCCCAAGTATTTGGCCAAAGGTCGCTGCCCAGCGCCGTGCGCAAAGCGGAGACCGTGGAAAAATCCCAGGCGATTCCCGTAATGACCCGACTCGGAGGATAAGGCGCCGCTGCTACGAGATTCCATCTGGGCACTAGCGCGGTGCACGCAACCAGTAAAGCCATTGGCTTCACCGTCATCACGAGACCCCTAGCTCACAAATATCGGTTCGACCGAAACCACTCTGCAGTCCTCCGTGTGCTTTCCACCGAGCGGAAGCCGAGCAGCCGTTCCGCCTTTCGCTGTCGAAAAAAAGAAGGACTCGCGGAAGACATTGAATCGGTGCCGATGCAGTTGCGGCTTCAGTCCAAACGAGCTGAACGTTGGCTCGCACATATACACGGCTGAAACAAACGGCCATCGTGGCGCGCGCGGCACGCGTCCCATGTGCTTCCGCTGGGATATGGGCGGCGAGCGGCCTCCGGGAGCGATCGTCAACGCAGATCAACCTACGCTTATTCTCACTGCTCGCAAGATTGGCGGAGTCACTCAACTGGTCAGCGACTCCGAGTCCGACTACGCAATGGAGGCATCGCGACACCACGTATTGCATGTCTTAATACTGAATCGCCCGGATGTCGTTCTTTGGTCATAGTGTATCCCTGTCGATTGCCGTGTCCGGAGATTTTGCGCCGAGTTTGAGCGCCCAGCGAGCTAATACCTCTTGGAGCCCCGGTGCCGCCGAGTTGCACGGCGGGCAGCGGGGGCCCGATTCAGACGTCTCGGGCTCGAAGCAGTAGCAGTCACCGAAGGTCGTCGAACCAAGCGTGCGAGACGTGACGCGTGTATCTTGACGCTGCGTGATACACAAGACCTTTAATTGCGACAAAGTCGTAGCGTTCCTAGGGGTTTGCCAGCCACGCAGAGCAGGGTGGGAGCGTAGCGCTCTGATAGGTAAAGGGAGCCGATCTGCCGATGGCTTAGTCGCTCGGATACTCGTCGTTGCGTCAGTTTTGCTTGGGTGCCACGCTGCTGCCTAAGGCAATCAACTTTTTGGCCGGTTTGCTGAACCAGTCGATTCACCCCTCTCGTAGGTTGCGTTCGCCACAACTACTCTCGCGAGCGTGCCAAACTTGCAGAGGCAGTTTGGGGATCATATGCAAACAGCAGTACAAACGTGCAGAGCTCGAAGCAAAGAGCGCGTTTCCCAGGCGCGGTGGGGAGCAGCAGACAGCAGCCCCCCGCCGTGCTTTGCAAGCACTCTGCGGCTAGTTGTCGCGTCATGACTCGGATACCGATGATCATTGAGACCCGCGACCTCTGGAAGACGTATGGTCGCTTCGACGCACTGCATGGATTGAGTCTCGCCGTGCCGGAACGCAGCGTCTTCGCGCTTCTGGGAGCAAACGGAGCCGGCAAGACGACAGTCATCAAGACTCTCCTCAACATCATCGAACCGACCCGTGGCAGCGCCAGGGTCCTCGGGGTGGACTCGCGCGCCGTCGGTCCTTCGGTCTTGGCACAAATTGGCTACGTTTCGGAGAGTCAACTCCTTCCGGCGCGGCTGCGGGTCGGGGAGTTCTTCAGCTACCTGCGCGCATGCTATGCCCACTGGGACCGAAGCATCGAGGAAGAACTGCTCAGTCAGCTCAGGCTTCCAGCCGAGCGTAGGATCGGTGCGCTATCACACGGGATGCGACTGAAAATGGCACTAGCCTGCGCGCTACCGTTCCGACCTAGGCTTCTGATCCTAGACGAACCATTCAGTGGGCTGGACGCTCTGGTGCGAGATGAAATAATTGCTGGCTTCCAGCGGCGAGCGGGCGAAATGTCGATTCTCATTTCCTCGCACGAGCTTGAAGAGGTTCAGCGCCTCGCGACACACGTTGCCTTCATTGAGGCGGGGCGACTCCTATTCCAAGGTACTGTCGTTGCGCTGCGCGAGCACGCGCGCCCGTTACTTCTAGCCGCGGGCCATTGCGTTGCGGAGCAAGTGTCGCTGCGAGATGTCTTTACAACGATGGCGCGCGCTGCGCGGGACGGCGCAACCGGTAATGAATCGAAATAGCATGATTACGCATTTATTGCGGAAAGACTGGAGGCTTTTGTGGCCGATGGTCGCCTTCGTCACACTGATACAAGCCTGCCGCGAGTGGGTGACGTACAAACGTGGAATTTTCAGTGACGATGCAACTGCCGTTGAGCTCCTCGGACCCTTGACCGTTGCTTGGTTTGTGGGCATTGGGGCGCTCGCGATTGCTGTGGTCCAGCAGGATGCTGTTCCGGGAGTAGATCAGGACTGGCTGATCCGCCCCGTCAAGCGAACAGAGCTGCTGCTGGCAAAGGTTTTATTTGTAGTCTTGACCGTCAGTCTGCCTATGTTGCTGCTGGATCTTGTCCATGCGTCGGCTGCGGGATTTCCGTTGCCTGCGGCACTTGGCCTGGCCGCATACAAGGAATTGTACGTCGCTGTCTGTCTGGTGATCCCGGTAATGGCCCTCGCCGCAGCTACGGGTGGCATGATCGAACTCATCGTATTCGGGGTTGCTCTAATTGCGGTGTTCGCGACGGCCCTCAGCGCGTACGGAGTATTCGTCGGTCCCAACAGCTGTCCGACATGCGATACTGGCGTCGCCTGGTTGCAGCATCTGCTGCGACATATCGGCATCTTGTTCGGTGCCGTCTTGATCCTCTGTCTGCAGTACTACCGGCGAGCGACCCAACTCTCACGAGCGCTCGCGGTGGGCGGTGCTCTCGTAGTCGTTTTCGGGCAGTTACCTTGGAACACCGCTTTCACCGTTCAACGCTCGCTGTCTCCCGCGCTGGGCGCAGCGGCTGAGATTGCCCTTTCATTCCAGCCGCCGCAACCTATAGCCGAAAAGGCATCCAGTAGTGCCGGTAGTCATCCAATCGAAGTAGGAGAGGCAGCGCGCGCCCTGCTGCACGGGAGCACGGGCGACGCCGTAAGATACCTACAAGGACGCAGGCGCTCAAGCAACCCGCCCATCAGGATCGAGCTACCCTTACGCGCGAGTGGAGTCCTGGCGGATGAGGTACTGCTCGTCGATCACTCTGAGCTCGATCTTAATGACCAGTCGGGGGCCCGTCTGTACCGCGGTATGAACTCTGACGTACTCGTCTTTAGGGGTACCGAGCCTGGCATGGCCGAATCTGGCGGATCAACTCGTCAAGCGGTCAACATCCCAATTGGGGTCTTTCAATCCCTCGGGTCACACGCTGTGCGGCTGCAGATGAACTACTCCTTGACGCTCATGAAGACCATCACGCGACATCTGATTGCAGCGCAAAACGGCGAACTGCAGGCTGTCGACATGGGCCGCTGTGCTACGCGCATCGCGCAAGATGGTGGGTCGATCCAAATGCACTGCATACACATGGGGTTGGCACCCTTCTGCTTAAGTGCGACCGTGTACGGGCCTGGGGAACGACACAACCCCGAGGTCTTGAGCTGTGACCCCGATTACCGACCCTACCTGCCCTCGTTGACGGATCTAGTGGGGACGTACGGTTTGGATGTACCTATTCGTGACCGGTTCGGTCTCGCGCACTATCCGGTTGATCCCGCGGAGCTCGAACGATCATACCTGCTCATCAAGATCTATGCGGTACGTGAGCACTTCACGCGACTATCGGTTATCCCGCGAGCGAAGTTAGCGGAGTGGAAATCGGTGGCGCAGTAGACATGAGCTGCGTACAAACACCAAGAGTACAACGTTGATAGCGCAGACGTTGGTAAACGCGAAGTCAAGGGGAGTGCGTGCGCTAATCGGCTGTCGGGCTACGAACCGACTCACTAGGGCTGCGAAGAGGATCGGTGTGAAGGAGAGCCACGAGGGAATAGGGCTGAATATTTCACCGTTGACGGTGCCGTGCTCATTTGTTGGTCTTTTGAAATAGCAGCAAATTGTCCATCGCAGGGTGGGGTAGTTGGATGTACTGGAACCATAGCAAGTTGAGCTTGCACAGCCAACGCTTCGCTCTCTTCGCCCGAACGACGGTGTGCAGTTCGGTGAACTCCGTGGCCATGCGCTCCTTAGCGATGAATCCGTGGCGTGCAAGCGTCGCGATGAGCCACGAGATGCGCGCCTCTCGGCAGATGAGCGGACCGACATCTGTCTGACGCCAATATTCAGCTCCGGCGGGCGCAATCCGCAATGTCGCGGGCTCTTTGCCGCGTAGCCGCATCAGGAGTGCCCTTCCTAGTAGACGGCGGACGATTCTGACAAGGATGGATTCGAGCGACCACATGTTGTTTTCACTAATAAGCAGGAGTCCGTTCGGTTTGACGACACGGGCAAGTTCTGCGATCGCTGTCTCGACATCTGGAATATGCATCAACACACCCCAGCACAGAACGAAGTCGAAGCTGCAATCCTCGATAGGCAAACTCAATAAACTTCCGTGTTCGAATGTGACAGACTGTTCCACCCTGTGGGCAGCCGCGTTCTCTCGAGCCTTCCTGAGAATGTGTTCCGAGAAGTCGAGTGCGAGGACTGGATAGCCACGCTTTGCTAGCCTGACGGAGTGGGCGCCGTCGCCACAACCAGCGTCCAGAAAGCGCGTCTTTTCTCTGGGGGCCAGCCGGTCACAAATGCGATCAAATACTGCTTCGTAGACTGGATTGCTATCATCGGTGTAGTAGTCACCGATCCATCGAGCGTGGATCTCAGGACGCTCCAACGTCTTGCGAACTATTTCTGATTGCGCTCTATTCATGGCATCGGTCTTATGGGTCAAGCTAACAAGGCGTATCAATGCTAACCGCAGGCGGTCGCAGCCGTATACATCGAAGCACGTGCGCGGATGTTGCGCACTGCGCCACGGTCATTGTTGAGCGGTGCTGCACCGCGTCAGGACGAGGTGGTCGGACCCTTTCTAACGGGAGTCGATAAAGCGAAGGACGTTCGCCTGGGCTACCTTTAGCGTTGGGAGCCCGCGGATCCACCTGCCCAACGCATGCGCGCCTGCAAACCGCCGTCCGCCCTTTGGTGCGCTTGTGGCTACAGAGAGCCGTTTCGCTGGCTTGGACAAGGCGGTGGGTGTAAGAGACACAATTGTTCTGCGTTGATCTCCCGTCGTGCTAGCCGCGCTTGGTAACTAACCTGAATGGAGCGATTTCGAAAGCGGAGCAGGCCTCGCGCTTGGATCCCCCTTCGGCGGAGGTCTGTAGACGTAACCAAACGTAAGCAATCGTGACCGAGTTGGAGGAGTTCTCGTAGAAACCGCGTCCGGCGTCTAGACTCATCCGTGTTCGCGCCAAATAGAAAACACAATACCGGCGCGACGTAGGTTAGGCCGATCACGGCAATTCACATCTGGTCAGCCTTGGTGACTGGCGAGGAAGCGCCTTTAGCGATACCGCTAAAGGCACTGCCGGTCGTGTGCTGCGTCGCTTGCCGTCGCAAAGAAACGAAAGTAATCAGCGACACTAAGGCAGCTAACGCGCCAGGCTCTCAGCATTTGCGCGCGCTGCCGTATGCGCCACGTGACTGGTTTCGACGTCCGTCATATGCCAAGGACCAAGCACTTTACTCGTAAGAGGAGATGAGCCGACATGTCTGAGACGGTGTACATGCGCAACCGATCGCCTTTGCTAAAGGTGTTACGCGGACTCTCAAGATTGATTCCTGGGGACTATCTGCGAACAGCGATCTATCTCGCTCTCATTGAGCGACCGCGCCGAATCCTACGGATGTCCCTAAACACCTTTTATCGCATGGACCATGTCTACGCCGTGCTGCGCGAGTTCCGAAACAGCTACCGAGGGAACTCGTCAATATTGGAGTTTGGTACTTCCGACGGCTACGCATTTACCAAGATGTTGCACGCCACGAAGTATCTCGGGATGGAAGACCGAGTGATGGTTCACACATTCGACTCCTTCGAAGGGATGCCCCCCGCAGTTGACGCAAAGGATCTCGACCTGGTCGGCGGAGACTCATGGGCACCCGGTGAATTCCGTGGAAGATATGAAGATCTGCGTGGCTACTGCGCCGCCAAGTACCACAATTTCCAGATCCACAAGGGGTACTTTGACGACACTATAACGAACGCCTTTCTCACCAGTCTCAAATCCAGTCCGCCAATACTCGTTTGGGTCGACTGCGACTATTACAGTTCGGCAAAGACGGTGATGGAGCGACTGATGCCGCATCTGCCCAATGGCTGCGTTGTGTACTTCGATGAATACGATAATCTGAATTATGGGAGTCGCTTTACCGGCGAAGCGCGCGTGGTGTATGAGATCAACCGCGGACTGTTTGGGGAAAATTTCGAGCTGATTCTTGACAGAAAATTGGGCCTCGACAGCGACCGTATTTATCGGTTCATGCACTTCGGTTCGCAATTGCGCTACCCACCGCTGTACACTGAGAACGCTCCGAACGTCGTGCATTTCCGGAGCAACGATTCACCGCTTCCGTAGCGTACGTTTTACCGCAACGCGCTAGTCGCAGTGTGGAAGGCGAGCTGTGACGAGTTTCCGCCTGCTGTGAATGGCAGGAGGACAGAGTCAAACTCTGGGAGTGGGGTGGTTAGAGCGAGAGCGATTCAGAGTGAACCAGATCAGCGGAGTGGGCGCTTACAATGCGAAGCGGCTGAACCGCAGCGCAAGCTTAGGCTACTGGCGGGATCGTGTGAACAAGGTCAGCACACCTCCAAACAGTGCCGTACCTGGAACGAGATACTCCGAGACGGTGAGCGCTTGAGTTGCAACCATACCCAGGCCCATCCAGAGGACTCCCAAGCCACCGTCCAGTGTTAGCAGGGCGCCACAAGCTTGAGGACCGCTAACACGTAGTAGCTCACGATAGGCACGTCCTGACGACGAATTTCATTTCTGGTAGGTCTGGAATATCCGCGGGCGCGGCCTACTCGGCAGCCGCACGAGGCGACACGTTGGTTGTAAAGCGAAATCGCCTGGCTCCCAATTCGATTATGTCTCCGTCGGCGAGTTGTGCGTGGATCACGCGCTCCCGGTTTACTGCAACCCCATTTACACTACACAGATCTTCAATGAACGCGCCATTTGGTTGCAGGGTGACGACGGCGTGCCGACGACTGATTGAGGTGTCGCGAATGCAAAGATCGCTTTCTCCAGAGCGACCGATCGTTGTGTGGCGACCCAGAAGTATTGCAGGCGCGTCGCTATCATCGAGCGGAATGAGGGTCGCCGGCTGATAGGGAGACAATGCCGTAGAAGAACCATTCGGTGAGTTGTCACCGCGACGCATTCCACCGCGGATTCGCCCGAGGACCTGTGCGTTGGTGGTCGCATAGCGTTCGAGGCGTCGCAGTTGCAAGTCGCGCTCATCGAGTGCGCCTCGAGTTCGCTCAAGTTCTAGGGTCAGCGCGCGCTGCTCGCGCTCAAGATCGTTGCCCCGAGCCGTCTCGCGCTGAAGCTCGCTCTGCACCATTACGAGTTCGACCTCCAGTGGCTGTCGGGCGGCATGGGCCTGTTCGGTCAGAGAGCGCGCATTTGCCAGTTCGGCGTGCAGTGCCGCAAGTTGCTCAAATTGCAACTTGGCATCGTGTTCGAGCTGAGCCAAACGGGTTTGTGCGCCGGTGAGCTGCGAGAGATTGGCGTTGAGCGCGGACTCGGTTGTCCGCGCAGCGCTCTCCTTTTCCCGCGCATCGCTGATGACAGTCTGTAGCTCCGCCTCCAGGGCCGCAGCCCGAGCATGCTCCTTTGCAAGCTCTGCTTGCCGCGCATCGATGAGCTCGTTGGCGCGCTGCACCGCTTCTGTTTGCGTCTGGAGAGCTGCAGCAAGGCCCGTCGCCAGCGCGTCAAGTTCGGCAACGCGTGTGCCGCGGGCGGTGTCGCTGGCCTGAGTGGTGCGGAGCATCTTCTCTAGTGAGGCGTAGGTTGTCCGCAGACCAAGAAGTTCGGTCTCTCGGCTGGAGAGGGCTTCGGCATTTCGCAGGTGACGCTCCTCCAAGGTCTTGACTTCGCGTGCGAGTGCTTCGCGCTGACTGTGAAGCGCTTGAGCTCGCTCGGTAAACTGTCGCTGCTCGCGCACTCGCGTCGCTTGCAATTCCTCGAGCGCAACGACTTGACTGGCCCGCGCCACCTTTAGCTGCTCAATCGTGCCGTCTCGCTCAGAGACTAGCGTTCGCGCCTGCTCGAGATTGAGTGCCAGCTCGAGGCGCTGTGTTTCGGTACGCGCGAGTAGCGCATTGGCGTCGGAGAGCTCATTGTCCAGGTCCCGATATATGCCTTCCCAAACTGTCCGTTTCCATTCATTCGACTGCACATTTTCGACAAAAGTCGCAATGCGGAGCGTCAGACTTTCACGTTCGCGGGCGCTCGTTTGCAACGAAGCCTGATGCGATGCGTTTGCCGCCTGTACTTCTGCGATCTGTTCAGCACGCTCAACCAGTTGTTGGTTCGCAAGAGCAATTTGCGCTCGGACGACCGTGATTTCGGTTTCCAGTTCCGTTATGCGAGTGGAGCGCGCATTCAGCGCCTCCTCGAATTCAGTGGTGCGGCGCTGAGCTTCCTCGTGGGCACGTGCTTGGTCCTGCAGGGCGCTGCGAGTGCTGGCGAGCTCACTGGTAACAGCGACCAAACGAGTGGCTGCCTCGGCCAGCTCTTGGCGCGCGCCTTGAAGGTCGCTCTGAAGGCTCGCAACAAGTGCCTCGGCAGCTTGACGGGCCGTTGAGTTTTGCAGTACCTCCACTTCACCTTCATTGGCACGGCAGAGAGCAACGTGCAGTGCTTTCTGCGCGCACTGCAGCTCGAGCGCGAGAGCCTCCGCGCGAGTTTGGGCCTCGACGTGAGCATGACGCAGGGTCGCGAGCGCTTCCTGATGCGCGCGCTCTTGCGCCGCTTGCTCGTTGATCCAGGTTTCGATGTCTTGCAGAGTCTCGCCGGGCGGCAGCACGGGTAAGGCTCGCAGACGAGACTCGTCCGTCAGCGTGGACGCAGAGGCGCGACTGGCGACGCTGGATTCGTTGTTGGCCGCAAGCCGCTGCTCATACTCGGCTACGTTGAGCGTCTTCAACTCATCCGTCTTTTCGGGATCGGAATTGTCTTCACCGGTTGGCGGCGTAATTTGTCGAGCCATAGATGGCGCTAATGTTCTTATTCGTAGGGGGCGCAATTGCGCGCGCGTCAGGCGGACCGCAGTCAGACAGCCTGAAATCCCAACAGAAGAGTGCGCCCGCGCGGCAGGATCGTCAACTGCGGTTGGTCGTTCTGGGCGGGCGAGGCTGACGGTTGCTTTAGCCCTGTACTGCCGTTCCGAAAGTGTCGGACGACTTTACAGTAGGCTACCCCCCGCCTACGGTGCCCGCGTTCTTGAATCAACGGTTTAGGCAGATGGCGCGGCGGATGCATATCCTGCAAGGGCCGGGGGCGGACCGTTGCTTTCCTTGCGCTGCCAGAATAACAAGACCGCGTGACGCGGAGCCTCGGCAGTTCCCGGCACCAAGCTTCGACGCCCATCGGGGCGATGTGCCAGGCCCCGCCGGTGTCATCTTGCGGGCATCCGTTGAGATGCAGGGTATCCAACTATGCAGGATGCGAGATCCCGGTTTGTGAGGATTGGCCCAAGTATGCTCTTGGCACTGGCGGCTCTCGGTTGCGCGTCCGACGGCGTGGCGGCGGATAATCGACCGATTGAGTATCTCGACGAGACGACGGGGGCGACCGTCACCACAGTCGGCCGTCCCCTCGTCTTCATACGCGACAGCCCGAGAGCAATCGAAAATGGAGCGGAGTACATCACGCTCGCCCCCGCGCGCATCGACCGCAGTGGCAGGATTCAGTATGTGCTCGTGGCATACCTGTGGTCGGTAGGCACGGGTGCCGATCTGCCTGCGACAAACGCAGACCGGCTCGTGATCGAGGCAGGGACTCAGACCCTCACACTGGAGAGCATCGGTCATTCGGTCAGCGATGTTGGGATACAACAGCCAATTCACCCGCCTCAGCTGGGAACGGCGACTCCCTACTTCTACGTAGTCGACATACCCACCTATCGTGCAATTGTCACAAGCCACAAGGTGAACTTGCACTTGCCCGGAACACCGATCCGAACGTATACGATCTTTGATGATCACTTTCGGGCATTCGCGGAGTTCGTGCGGGCAATCAGTGCACTCGATGAGTGACCCGCCGAAGCGCTCAAGCACCGCCCAAAGGCTCCGCGTGCGACCGTGCGGGCCGCCAATACGCGTTTAGCCGTCGCCGCAACGGTCGCTCAACGAGGTAGTAGGAAGCACACGCGCAGGCCAGTATCGCGCCTAGCTTCAAAACCGGGGGCGGCCGTGCAGCCATGAAAGGCTGTTGCCAAAGATACAGGGAGTAACTGAGCGTCCCGATCCAAACCAGGGGCCGCATATTCAACAGCCTTCCTGGCCAGGACGTAGGTCGCCTCATCACGACATCGATAGCGACGGCGATGGCCAGGTTTAGCGCGCTGAGCCCGACCGCCTCGTAAATCAAGCTTCCGGGAAAGGCCGCCTGAATGAGGAGTATCGCGGGCACCAATAGCAGCGGGGTGCCGCTTTGCACCACGCGTCTGTACACCGGCAACCCCCACAGGTCGTCCCTCAGCAGCGCCAAGAGGCATCCCGTTGCGAGCGCATCACATACGCATTCAAAGGCATACCGTGGCTCGGAGGGCCAAAGATCAAGGTGCGCGAGGATGCGGAAAGTCGGTGCCAGAAGCAGCGCCAGCAGGCACGCGACGCGCGCACGCCTTGGGCCCATCAGCAGCAGCGTTAGAGGCCACAGAAGGTAAAACTGCTCTTCGACCGACAGTGACCACGTGGCAACGAGGGCAACGCCGACGTGTACGTAGTTACTGTAATAGAGCAGGGCCGCTAGGAATTCTGGATAGTGCGCCGCAACAAGCCCGGTCGGAACCAGGAGAGCGACAGTGCCCAGGAAACACCAGTAAGCGGGAATGATCCGTGCGACGCGGCGCACATAGAATGCCCGCAGGTCAATGCGCCCGGCGCTCGTTAGCTGTTCGAGAAGTATCCCTGTGATCAGGAAGCCCGATATGACAAAGAAGATCCGTACCCCGAGGTTGCCGTAGTCAAGGCGGCGCAACCCAAATCCCAGGAAACCGGAGTGCCAGGCAACTACCAGCGCAATCGATACGGCGCGAAGTCCATCAAGAGAAGGAATCCGGCGGGTCAACTGCAAAGACCTTAGCTCGAGTCCTGTTCGCGCTCGAGTCTTGTTGCTACTCACGATAGCACACACGCGATGGGTCCACTTCGCCAGGTCTGACCGCTCGCGGCTGGTGGCTGCAGCGGCCACAACGCAGTGACCGCTTCTGGCCGTTATAAGTGAAATCGGATCTCCCGTGCGCCCGCACGGTCGACATTCGGTGCTTTGAATATTCGGGCGAGTAGCCAAGGCTGTGAGCAAGAGTAACGTGAGCGGGAAGGGTCCTCGAACCGCGCGCACGGAGTAAGCTGAGCCCCTCAGATTGCCGTCACAAGCGGAGTGACCAAGTGGCCGCTGAACTCTGCCGTAGCCGCGCCCGCACGAACCTCAATACCTACGCGGAGAGCAGGGTAGTCAAGAGCTATCGCGGCTTCGATGACCTATTTCCGGCAGAACGCTGCATCTTTGAGAAGTTCGATCGGCTTTTTCGTTGTCGCGTGTTGGATATCGCGGTCGGGATTGGCCGCACGACGCGGTACTTGCTGCCATCCAGCGGGACCTATGTGGGGATCGATTTCTCGCAGCGGATGGTGACCGAAACTCGCGCCCAGTTTCCGACAGCGGATATCCGGCAACTGGACATGCGCGACATACCCAAAGAGTTTGTCGGCCGTACGTTTGATGCGATCCTTATTTCCTTCAATGGAATTGACTACATCGCCTACGCGGAGCGAAACAGGCTTCTGGCATCGCTGCGGCAGCTTTTGAATCCAGGCGGAGTTCTGGCCTTTTCCACACACGACCGCTCGGCTGCTGCACTCGAACGCGGCTTCAGGGTGCGCCCGGACTTGCGGCCACGGATGAGTCTCCTTCGGTCTGCGCCGGAAGAGTGGTTAGGTCGCCTCGTGAAGGCGCCTGTCTGGATGATTAAGGCATGGCCCCGGTATCGGCGTAATCAGAGATTCGAACAGCAGTTTGCTGACTATGCTTACGTCAACGATGTCGGCGAAAACTACGGTTTGATTACTACCTACGTATCGACCCAGGCTCAGATGGAGACGCTAAGGTCTTGTGGCTATCGCGATATCGAGGTCCTGCATCCCTGGGGCGACAACCGCGTCACGGCATTCAACTATTTCGTCTGCGTCGCGCCCTGACGGAAGGGGGACGGCCGGAGCCTATCGAGAAGCTAAGTGTCACTACGGTGGATCAGGGCGTTCCGCGCGCGCGCGCGGCCGGGCGACAGCAGTGCCCAGCGGTTCCCGTCACCTTCGAAATGCTCTTGGCGCTCAGTAAGCCAAAGACCGCAACGGTGGTCTGGGTTCCGAGGATCACCTTGCCATTGGCCACGATGGGCGCGATGAAGTTATTTGCCAGACCAAGCTGATCTCGAGCGCCAGGGGCCTGATTGCTATTGTAAAGCTCAGTGGCCAGATTGGAGGCGTCATAAGCATGCAGCACTGCCCAAGTGGCGGCGTTCTCGTGTGCCCACAGGATCCCATTGGCAGTGCCGTTAGCCGAGATCACCGGTAAAGAACCGGGGTATCCATAGCTGGCTGTAGAACGCGAACTCGGCGGACTCTGCACATAGCCATTCGCAATCGCAAAAGCCTTCAGGTTCCCGAGCTTTTCCCCATAGTACAAGGTATGGTTGAAGTAGGCAGGCGATCCCCAGATCCCGTGTCCCAGGACCGTGTCGATTTCCTGCCAAATTGCGTTGCCAGTCGCGATGTGCTTTCCCATCTTGTCGCGATTAACGACATATAGATTGCCATCCTTACCAGCTCCGACCAGTAGGTGCCGAACGGTGTTCGTCGCGTCGATCATGTCTGGGAGCAACAGTGCACCACCGGAGCCCAGGTCGAGATCGGCCGCCGTCTCCGTACCGACATTCCACATGGCGAAATAGTCGCTCACCTTCAGAGTGCCGCCCGCTGGCGTGAGTTTGAGGAACGAGTTGGCATAGTTACCGCCCGAGGGGAATCCGGACGCATCAAGCCCGGGACCGAAGGGACCGTTCCCGGTCAGCAGATAAACATTTCCGCCAGAATCAACCACCGGTCCGGATCCGGCCATCCAAATACCAGGCCCCACGGTGTTGGGTGCGCTGCCGGAGCTTCCCGGACCCACATTGAGCGCAGCGACCTGATGCAGGTTCGACTCATCGTAAGAAATGATCCAGCCCCCATACGGGGGTTTGTCGCAATGTGACGACCATGTTGTGTAGATGGTTCCGGAAGTCAAAAGCAGCGCTGCGCGATCCTCGTACTGGATGGGGTCGAAGGTCGTTGTCCCGTTACTGTCGGTATAGCTGGCTGCGATATCCACCGGGCCGCCGAGCCGTTCAATCCCGGTCGTGACGTCCAGCGCATGTAGGCGTTGGTGATATTTTGACGAGCCATCTAGTGACATGGCGACGACGTACAGCGTTCCGTTCGGACCGGCGGTGCGATCAATCACGGGAGTTGCGGTGATTCCAATCTCAGGAAAGATCGTGTCGCACCCAAACGCTTCGCTGGTCACTTCCCCCGCCGCAAGCATCGACACCTTCCAGAGGAGCGCGAACGTGTCGCTGTCGAAGGCGTACACGGAGCCGTGCTCAGTCGCGACAAACAGTACGTTTCGAGTCGCTCCATTCACCGGCAATGCGCTCAGATATAGTGGTTGAGCCTCGACCTTGCCATCCACTGGCAGCACGCCCAGGAGCCCGAAGGTCGCCACGTTGACGTTGGCGAGGGTCAGGACTGACTCGGACACGTACTGACCCGTACGCGCGGTGTCCGCCTTGAAGGTGACCACGTCGTACTTGGTAGCGGCAGAAGGAACCGACGTGACCGAGAGCTTGGCTGTAGCACTCGTTATGCTTCCTGCACTGTTGCTGACGATCACCGCGAATAGTGCGCCGTCGTCCGCAATGGTCGCAGGCGGCGTGGTGTATGTCGTATCGGTCGCTCCGCTCAGCGCAGCGCCATTGCGCTGCCACTGATAGGACAGTGGCGCCGTACCCATGGCAGCGACCGAAAATTGCGCTGATTCACCTGCCTTGACGGTCGTACTTGTCGGCTGCGAGGCAATCGTGGGCGGCGTTACGGTCGGGGGTGGTGGGGGCGGCGGGGGCGGAGTTGGGTCGCCCGGGGTACTCGGTGGCGGGGTCGATGTACCGGAATCCGACCCGGATCCGCCCCCGCCACAGGAAATCAGGATCAACGCTAGCCCGCTGGCCGCAACTACTAGTCGGAGCTGTCTCATGGCCTAACTGCCTCGGCGTCGCCGTACCTAGTTCACCAACGTGGAGCAACACATGAACCGACCGTCCCCTTTTCCCCGGAGCCGTCACGCACCTCGGTCACGGCTTCCATGGCCGGGGTGCTGAGCGACTAATAGAACGCTATGAGGTCGGGTGCGACGCCGGCCGCGACCGGTGACCCCGCGACCGGGGTCAGCACACCTGTTGACTTGTCCATCGTGAATTCGGAGACGTTCTGAGACGCGTCGTTGCCGACGTACACAAACCGGTTGCTCGGGTCGACCGTAATCGAGAAGGGATTATTGCCGCACGCGAACGGACTGCCGGTGACCGCGGTACCTATGACGCCTGTGCTAGCGTCGAAGGGATAGACGGAAACCGCATTGCTCTGAGTAACCAGGAGGAACTTCCCTTGTGGATCGATCGTAAGGTAGTTGAGAGCTGGCAAGGCCTGCGGATTGCCGCTGACGGGGGCGAGGACGCCAGTGGTGCCATCGATCGTAAACGCCGAGATCGTGCGACTTCCCGTCGACAGATTCACCGTATAAAGAACTGTGCCTGCAGGATTGGTGGCGACGCTGAACGGTCCGGTGTCAGTAGCAAACGGCGAACCGGCGACACCTTCCGTCAGCACGCCAGTGCCCGGACTGATCTTGAACACATCGACCGAGCTGGCGTTGCTGTTGGCCACATACAGGAAGTTGCCAGCTCGGGAGATCTGCGCGGGTGTCGGATTTGTGCCCGAGATCGTATAGGGCGAAGTGGGCAGCTCACTCAGCTCACCGGTAGACGCATTCACCGCGAACGCTGAGATCGTGTTATCCAACTGGTTAGCGACGTAAAGGTACGAACCGCTGGCGTCGAATTCGAGCGATTGCGGACCGTTACCCGTTTGGAACGGAGAGCCGGTGACGGGGTTGAGTGAACCGTCCGAAGCACTAACCACAAATGCGTAGACGCCAGAGTCGCCATAGTTCAATACGTAAAGGTACTTATGAGAGGGATCAATCTTAATCTCCCACAGCTGATTAGCGCCCGGAGGGGAGATCGGCGAGGTAAGTAACGCAGTCAACGCCCCCGTGCTATCCACCGAATACGCCGATATCGTGCCGTCGCCATCGTTCGAGACATAGGCAAAGTTACTGGCGGGCCCGCTGCTCACCGTGAGCGCCACGGCGGAGCCTACTGCAGCACCCGCTCCCGCCTGGGGGCTCTCCGAGATTACCGTACCCGCCGCGACAGTCGGGCTGCTGGCCATCGTTACGGTGCCGAGCGTCAAGCCCGCACTCGTGATCGCGCCGCTCGCGGCCGATTGAGTGAGTCCGACAACGTTAGGTACCTTCACCAGTGGCGGCCCGTTGCTGATTGTCAGCGCGACAGCCGCGCCTGTCGGAGCAGCGGTGCCCGCGGCGGGGGTTTGGCTAATGACGCTACCAGCCGGCACTGTCGCACTCGATGCCAAAGTGACTGTCCCGACTTTGAAACCTGCACCCGTGATCGCCGTGGAGGCGGCGGACTGAGCGAGTCCAACCAGGTTTGGAACCGCCGCAGTCGGGGGCCCGCTACTAAGGGTAAGGCTGACAGACGAGCCAGATGACACACCGGTGGAGGCGGCGGGAGTCTGGCTGATGACATTGCCGGTGGCGACGCTCGTACTGCTGGCGTTAGTTACTGTGCCGACGGTCAGACCTGCAGCGGTGATTGCGGACCGCGCCGCAGACTGACTCATGCCAACTACATTCGGAACCGTCGCCGGGCTGGTGTCGACCCCGCTGCCGCCGCAGGCGGGAAGCAAGACAGGAACGATAATCAGCAAAATGAGCTGCAGCCAGTGTTTGACGAGGTTCACCGATGTCTCCTTCTTCTTGTTCTAATCTTGCGTCACCCGCGGTGGCGCCTCGGTCAGGACTTATGGCGACGGAGCCTATATATACCGGCGTCCGTCTATGACTGGCCCACACCTTGAACTTGTTCTTTGTGAGGTGGGCGTAGGTCGCAATCACTATAACGCAGCTTACCTCGCACGACACAATGGTCCCGCCAATCGGACCCCTTATGTAAAGCGGTCGCGGCCTGCCGACTTGCCGGTGATACCCGAGAATCCGTCGCGCATGGCGCGCCGAACAACTCGGAAGGCCACTAGCCTGACGGCAATGACTTGCCGGAAAGTGTCGCCGCACCACTACATTTGCCGGGGCCGTGCCGTGAGGGCTATCGTGCGGACAGCGCGAGGAGCCGGCTCGAGCGCTCGGGGGTAGGAGAGGTCTCATGCGGATCAGGGAAGCGATTTCGTGCTGTGCGTTGGGGATGCTTGTCATGGCATCCATCGACGTGCAGGCGAAGACGATCTACGTCGCACCGTTAGGCAACGACCAAAATTCTGGGAGTAGCGCCAGCGCGCCACTCCGCACGATTGCCGCCGCGTCGGCGCACGCCGCCGCCGGAGACACGGTTTACCTACTCGCGGGACAGTACAACGAAGCCATCGTGCCCACTAATTCTGGTACGGCGAGTCAACCAATTATCTACCGAAGCACCGCAGATAGCCCAGCGGTGCTCTCCAACGTGAAGATCGGGATCTTGGTGAGCTCAAAGGCGTATCTCATCTTTGATGGAATCACGATTAACGGCGGCGCGGCACCGCCGGACGCCTCGGTGAATACGTTCGTTGTCATTCAGAATTCCAATCACGTGACGATCCGCAACAGCAATTTCAAGTACGCGAACGGCTGGTCGGGCGTTGATATTTCCGGGCAGTATTCGGCGGATGGTCGCTATTGGGGTGCCGTAGACCCGAGTGCGGTGTTACAGGGCACGACCTCGAACATCACGATTGAGAACAACGTTATCGACAACGTGGGTCAATTCGCGAGCTTGTACGGAGACGTCATTCAGGTCTCCTATGGGACGGTCCACCAGATCTTGATCCAGGGCAACACCCTTCGGCATGGCGGACATGACCTGGTCGAGCTGGATTGCGACAATAGCGTGTTGCAAAACAACACCCTCAATAATTCGTATGCAGATGTTACGGGGGGCGACACAGGCTACCGGAGCATTGAGGTGCGGGGCTCGTACAATGTCGTGCAGAACAACTTCATGGCGCATGCGCGGGTGGGGGGCGATGGCCGCTACGGGCCGCTTGCGTCAATCCGCGGTAAGCAGAACGTAGTGCGCTGGAACGTTTTTTTCGATGCGATAAACGGAGGCATCCAGACCTGGTGCGGCACAGGACCTGGTGACAGTACCTCCATCGGCAATGGCCGCATTTACAGCAATACGTTTGATCAGCTCGGGGGAAGTGCCTGGGCGGTATGGGCCTATTCGGGCTGCGACAGCCTGGGTTCCTTTGCGTTCGTGAATAATCTCGTCGTCAATACGCGCAACGCCGCCGGTACGACGATCCAAAACGGTGCCACACTCCCCGATGCCGATCTGTTCTTCGCGGTCTCTGGTGGCAATGGACTCACCGACATGGGGGCCGGGCCCACGGGCGGCAGTGTTGCGCGGGGCAATCTATTTGCCCCCGCCAACCAGGGTCCAGGTTACGTACTAATGGCGGGCGGCGGCGGGCGCATGGCCATCGATGCTGCCACGGCGCAATATCCGCAATGGTTTTCCAAGAATGTAAACGCGCGGCCGGTATTCGTCGCGGCTCGTCCCGCATTAATGGGGGATTTTCAGTTGCAACCCTCCAGCCCAGGGATGGGAGGAGGGGTATTTCTCACCGCAGCGGCAGCGTCGGGGAACTCGAACCGTCTTCCCGTGCACGATAGCCTGTATTTCAGCGATGGGAACGGCGTGGTTCCCGGTGATACCATTGAGCTACAAGGTACGAAGCAGAAGGCCACCGTCGTGGGCATTGATCGGGCGGCAAATATCCTGACCCTGTCAGTACCACTGGCTTTTAGTGATGGACAGGGCGTCGCGTTAGCGTATGCCGGCGCAGCGCCGGACATTGGGGCGCCTGTTGGGAGCACAGATGCAAGACGCCCCTTGGCGCCCAGTGGAGTCACGGTCACAAAGCCAGGACGCTAGTCGCCAGGCATTCTGAGCTATTAGAGTCCGCAAAGAACCGCGACATGTGTCCAGCTTAAGCGCGTAGAGCGGCCGACGCCGCAGCCTCCGATATAAGAAGAAGAATTGTGAAGATCGCAGTATTTGGTATGGGGTACGTGGGCGTGGTTTCTGCCGCGTGTCTTGTGCGCGATGGCCACCACGTCTTCGGCGTTGACCTCAACGAGACGAAGGTCGCCGCCGTTCGGCAGGGCCGCGCTCCTATCGTGGAGCCCGGACTCGAATCGCTCATTGCAGCGGCGGTAGTTGCCGGGCGGCTGCAGGCGGATACGGATCACGCTCGCGCCGTGAGCGAATCCGAGCTGATGATGGTGTGCGTTGGCACACCGGGTCAGGCCAATGGCAGTCTGGATCTGACGTACGTCCGTAGAATTGTTCAGCAGATCGGCGAGCAGCTTGCCCAGACCGCGCAGTATAAGGTTGTGGTGATCCGCAGCACGCTGCTGCCGGGGTCCATGGAATCCGTTGTCATTCCAATACTTGAGAAGTATTCGGCGAAGCGCGCCGGGATGGACTTCGGCGTCTGTATAAATCCGGAGTTTCTGCGCGAAGGCACCGCGATCTGGGACTACGACCACCCCGCAAAGACCGTGATCGGGGGGGCGGATCCCCAGGCAATCGCCCGCGTCAGGGAACTCTATTCGGCTCTAGACGCCCCCGTGATCACGACGGATTTGCGCACCGCCGAGATGGTCAAGTACGTGGATAACTCCTGGCATGCTCTCAAAGTGACCTTCGCAAACGAGATTGGCCGACTGTGCAAGGCTATGCATATTGATAGCCGCCTTGCGATGAAATTCTTCTGCATGGACACAAAACTGAATATCTCGGCAGCGTATCTGCGCCCCGGCTTTGCGTTCGGCGGATCATGTCTTCCAAAGGACGTGCGCGCGCTGACCTATCAGGGTAAGTTGCTGGACGTCGAGACTCCAGTATTGGCCGCCATTCTAGGCAGCAACGCGCGGCAGATCGAGCAGGCCGTAGCCATGGTTCGCACCACCGGTACACGTCGGATCGGCATCATGGGGCTGAGCTTTAAGGCGGGCACCGACGATTTGCGAGAAAGCGCCGTTGTTACATTGTGCGAGCACCTGATCGGAAAGGGCTATGAGCTGGTCATCTACGACAGCAACGTACAGATGTCGCGCTTGCTAGGTGCCAATCGTGCGTACATCCTGAATCACATTCCCCATATCGGCAGGCTACTCGTTGAGCGGCCGGAGCGGTTGTTCGAGGAATGCGACGTAATTGTAGTCGCCTGCGCAGATCCGGAGTTCGAGCGTCTGCTGCAGGCAGTACCATCGGGCAAGCGGATCGTTGATCTGGTCGGCCTTTGTCAGGGAGCCGGGCCGGGTATGGATCGCGCGGAGTGCTATGAGGGTATCGGTTGGTAATGTGCGTGTCCTAATCATCGTCGAGAACCTGCCGTGCCCGTTCGACAGACGCGTCTGGCAGGAGGCGATGGCCCTGCGTGCGCACGGCTACCAGGTTAGTGTCATCTGCCCGAAGGGTCGTGGCTACGTTCGTAGCCATGAGGTCATCGACGGGATTCACCTCTACCGGTATTTTCTGCCACTTGAGGCGTCGTCGGCGGCTGGATACGTCGTGGAATATTCCTTGGCACTGTTGTTTCAGTTTCTGCTGTCCCTGCGCATAGCCTTCAGTCGTGGCTTTGACGTCATTCACGCATGCAACCCGCCCGATACGATCTTTATTCTGGCTCGCTTTTATAAACTATTCGGCAAGCGCTTTATCTTTGATCACCACGATATCAACCCGGAGCTCTATGAGGCAAAGTTTGGCCGCCGCGATGTATGGTATCGGCTGCTCTTGAGCCTGGAGCGGTACACGTTCGCGACGGCAGACGTGAGTATCGCCACAAATGAATCCTACCGCCGTATCGCGATCACTCGAGGGAAGATGCCGGAATCAAGGGTGTTCGTAGTTCGTAGCGGAGCAGATCTCTCTCGACTCCGTCCCGTGGCTCCGCGCCCGGTACTCAAGCGTGGAAAGCGCTACCTGGTCGGCTATGTAGGCGTGATTGGCAAGCAGGAGGGGCTGGATCTCCTCTTGGAGGCGGTCGACTACCTTCGGTGTGAGCTTAAGCGTGACGACGTCCACTTTACGATTGTCGGTAGTGGCACGGAATTGGCGGGCCTGCGCGGTCGGGCGCGCGAACTAGGCCTGTCCGATTGCGTCGAATTCACGGGGCGGCTACCGGACGCGGATTTGTGGGAAATCTTGAGTACCGCGGATGTCTGCGTAAACCCAGATCGCGCGAATGAGATGAACGATAAGTCAACGATGAACAAGATCCTGGAATACATGGCGCTTGGAAAGCCGATCGTCCAGTTCGACCTTACCGAGGGGCGCTTCTCCGCCGGTGAGTGCTCACTCTATGCGCGGCCGAATGATACGGCGGATTTCGCCGTGAAATTATGCGAGTTGCTGGACGATCCGGACCGGCGTGCGTATATGGGGGCAGTGGGCCGGCTGAGGGTCGAAAGCGGCTTGAGTTGGGCTCATCAGATTCCGAACCTATTGCGAGCCTACGAGGTCGCGTTGGCCACGGCTTCACCGCATGCATCACGGTCCCTCCATGAAAGGCGCTGAGCATATGCGCGGCAGAATCTCTGGTTGGGTAGAGTACCGATGCACGCTGGGATCCAGCCGACGCGTCAGTGACGCTCGGGGGCATGGAGATTCTCCGGACTGATATGCGGCAGGAAGCTCGTGTAGCTGCAGCCACTAGTGACGCCCCAGTTGTCCTATTGCTCGGACCAACGCTGTCAGCGGTGAGTGGTGTCGCAACCCACCTGAACTACCTGTTTAGGTCGGAGTTAAGTCAGCACTTCCGACTACGACACTTTGTCGTGGGGAGCGAGGGGCAAAACGAGGGACGTGCCGGCAGGGCCCTGCGGTTGCTTAGCAGTCCACTGTTGTTCGCCACGGAGTTACTGCGGCGCCGCCCGTCCATCGTACATATCAATACTTCTATGGACCGGAAGGCCTACTGGCGCGACTTGGCCTATCTTGTCATCGCAAGGCTCCTTCGGTTTCCGGTTGTTTATCAGGGCCACGGCGGAGCTCTTCCGCTTGAATTCCACAAGAACCGGATCCTGCGCGCGCTTCTTCGTCGCGTGCTTCAATTGCCCGAGGCCGTTGTGTTGCTGGGGCAACACGAAGTCGAGGCATATAGGAGCTTTGCACCCAGAGCATCGCTGGTCTTAATTCCCAATGCGGTGCCAATAAACGAAGTCGTGACTGACCGCGTGAGGTCGATCCCGCCACGGCCGCTGAGAATTGGGTATCTGGGGCGCCTCACGCGCGACAAGGGTTTGTTCGAAATCGTGACCGCAATGGGCATGCTACGAGATCGAGGTATCGCGGCAACGCTGACGGTCGCTGGTTCAGGTGCCGATGGGGATGCCCTTCACGCTGAGATCGTGGCACAGCGCCTGGAAGACCGGTGTTACCTAGCGGGACCCCTGGCAGGGAACGAGACAACACGCTTATGGCGCGAATGCGATGCGTTAGCAATGCCAACTTACCGAGAAGGCCTGCCCTACGCGCTTCTTGAAGGCATGGAGGCCGGAGTCGTCCCGGTCGTATCCCCGGTTGGAGCAATTCCCGAGGTAATTCAGCATCGTATTCACGGATTGCTGGTTCCACCGCGCGATCCTTCGGCCCTGGCGGATGCGTTGGGCGAATTGGCTTCGGATCGTACCCTGCTGTACCAGTTGGGCCGAGCGGCGCGCATGCGTATCCTCGACAATTATTCGATGGACCGACTTTCCGCAGATTTTCTCAAGCTCTATCGGCGCGTCGCCCGGAAAAGGACTCCGTTGGTGCTGCGCGAGCCGTCGGTTTAGGTCAAAGTAAGGGCGACGGGATGTCAGTGCCGACAGACGATGGGGTGAGTTTTTACTCGCGGGTCGCACCTGAGTTCCATGCGAGCTACGAAACCGACGCGAACCGCGTTGAGCGTATGTGCGTTTGGAAGCAATTCCTCGACCGCTACGCGGCGACCGCGCGATTCGCCTACGACATTGGCTGCGGGAGCGGGGTACTGGCGTGCGAGCTCGCTACGCGCGGGATTGAGACTGTAGGAATCGACGGTGCCGAGGGCATGTTGTCGATAGCACGGAGTGTTGCGGACGCGCGCCGGTTGACGAACCTAAGCTTTCAACGGCACCGGCTGCCGCTACCGGGTACAGCGACGCTACGGCGCGCGGATATTGTTGTTTCTTCGAGCGCCATCGAGTATCTGGATTCAATTCCCGAAGCGCTCGGTTTCCTGCGTGAACTGCTCGATGATGGTGGCGTTGTCATCTTTTCGATCTCAAACCGTGACTCGCTCAGCCGCAGGCTGGTGCGCGCGATTCACGCTCTGACGGGCCGCCCCCGCTATCTGAGGTTTCTACGCCACTTCATGACGTTGGAGGAAATTAAAGCCGCGGTCGCCGCAGCAGGTCTTGCCTATGTGGAGCACGCGTACTTCGGGCGCGCGGACAGGCTCAATCGGCTACTGGGCCGCTTCGCGGCGCCACGCTTCGCGAGCAACATGCTCATAGTTGCGGCGCACAAGAGGTCGGACGACGGGGGCTGCCTTACGGGCACATCGTAAGGGCCCGTACTCCCGGATTGAGTAGGCCCGCGCCTCCAACCTAGCATGGCCGAAGGAATCCAAAGAATTAACTCCCGCGAGTGTTGTGCGATGGGCATGACCAGGCGCGTTCTGCACTTGACGAGGCGGCGGCATACTCCTGTAAAGGCCTGAAATTCGGGTTTCGAATGTCGGCGAATGAGTGGGTGCGGACATCGCCCCTACAGTTCCTGAACCCAGATGCTTACAACATCGGCGCTGCCAGAATCACGAGAAGGTACGCTAGGTGCTGCTCAACCGGAGAGATATGGCATCGAGAATATCGTCTTTAGCGACTCGCCCGGCGTTGCGTAACAGCATTAGGCGGCGGCGGTCTTGAATGCGGCGTGCCCGGCTGCGACAGCGGCGCCGTCGGAGAGGCAGCACCGAGCGCTAAGCGCATTCGTCGAGCCGCGACCAATCCTGCGAAGTACCAATAGAGGTATGAAATCGACTCGAAGGAGTGGAGGTTCTTATAGAACGTGCCGACGGATAGGAGCGCCGCAATCCCAAAACAACCCAGCGCTATCGCACCCAACAGAGTGTGGTCCGCAAGACCGACCGCCAAAGCGTCCCGGAGCACGAAATAGTCAAGAAGCAGGATGCACAGAAGGCCGAGAACCCCTGTCTCCACGAGAAAAGCGCCCGCAGAGGATTCGTCGCTGAAGCGACCGAATAACCGCCAGTATTCGCCCGTGTAGGCAGAGCCTAGCGATGAGCGGCCGCTGTTCCCGATCCCCACGCCGAACATCAGACGTACCGGGTCGCTCGAGAATTGCTGCAGCGGAACGAGGATAGCATCGACGCGCCCGACGTCGCCGCGTGAGCCGACGCCAGTGCCGCGATCGAGGTAGTCACCAACCTGTCGTTCGTCGCTGAAGAAGGACTCCACCGTATAGGGATACGGATTATCAGTGGTCGAGAAATAGTCATAGATTGGCACAAACAGGGCACCGAAGAGCACGATCAGGGCAACGCCACTGCCTGCCGCCCGTAGACGCCTACCCGTGGGGGAGGCCGCCACGAGGGTCGCCAACAGCCCAATGGGAAGTAAGAACAACGTGCCTTTGGTCTCGTTGATGGTTGTCGGGATGGTCAGCGCGATGAACAAGAACAGAAATGTCCATCGTCGCAGATATCCGCGCATCATGAGGCCAGCGGCAATACAAATCGCGCCGATGAGGAAGATCGACATGATTGAGGAGATCTGCAGAGTTCCAAAGACAGGGTCGCCGCTCCAACGGCCGTGGAGAACGAGTTCATACCGCTGATAGATACTGACCGGGATCTGAAGCAGGGCGAGCCCAGCCAGGACGCGCATTTGGATGATCAGCTGCCGCTCGGTGAAGTCGTACACCGCCGGGACAAAGAACAACGGCGCGGCACGTAGGTAGAATCGAATCCCCTCGATGAGCGGACCTGAACCGATGCCATTAAGCACGGCACCGCAGGACATGACGACGAGGAGCGCTGCGAAGGTCAGCCAGTAGCGCGCCGCCACGTAGCGAAACCGCTGTCTTGGGCCCTGCAATAGCACATATGCCATTGCGAGTGCCGACAGGCCATCGGGCAAGTACTTGAGGGCTCCAGGCAAGACCTGCAGATTCGCGAGAAAGGTCGCAGTGGTAACTGCCAAGAATATGGTCAAAGTAAAAAACTGCATCTAGCCACCCTTGGATGCCGACGGCGCACCGAGGCGTAGGACAGCAAGGTGGCCGCGCTGCCAGACTACCTCGGGCTGATACGAGGCTAACGCCGCGCGCATCTCCGTAACCCGGTCGCTATACGTGACCAGCAATGTTCGGCCGTGCGCTTCTGTCAGAGCAGCAATCTCTGCCGTCGACTGTAATAGCGGACGGTTACTCCAGCGATCGCGAGTCCCCGCGCGACAAGCGTAGGAGGCGAAGTTAAAATCGGCACGGGCGACGTAGAAGTATGCGAGTCCCGGATAGTAGTAGTCGAGGCTTTGAAAGGCGCTGACGACGACGTCTTGGGGTCGAGCGTTGACACGCAGCCACGCCGCGAGGCGAGGTGAGTCCTCCCGGATCACCATGTGAGCCTGCTGGGCGGGTGGCAGATCGAATCGAAAGGCGGAATCCGGATCACCGACGTGCAGCAACGGCACAATTCGAAAGTCGCGACTGACGATAAGAGCGCCAATAAACACCACCAACGCTGTGGTCCTCGAGAGTCGAGAGCGGGAAGGGGCCCTGAGCCAAGCCTGAAGAGCCGCGGTAGACATGAGAAGGGCGAGGGGGAATAGAAAGAAAACATACCGGGTTTCATGGCGGGGTGCATCTCCTGCGGCAGCCGCAAACAGGAGGCAGAAGAAGAGGGTGAGAACGCTCCTGTAGTCGGACAGAATGAACGTTGCGCCGGAGGAGAGTTGCTGAATGGCAAGAGACACTAGCGCCACACAGGTTACAAAGAGGACAGGATCGCTACCTATCCAGGGGCGCAATATCTGGCCGAGAACATCCGGATGCTGCACCAGCGGGTAAATCACATGCAGCAGCCGCTGCCCAAATGTTTCAGTCGCCGAAGGAGAGATCCTAAAAGAGAGGCACAGCCAATAGCCGAACCAGGTCGCGATTGCGGTGTACGCCAGCCGGGCGGGTCGCGACCGGGTATCGGTGGCCGTTACAAGGCCCATGAGCCAAGCAAGCAGAAGAACAGCAGCCGCGGCGGCAAACTGGTGAATTGCGGCGGCACACAACATCACGAGCAGCAGCACACGGGTGGCCACGGACTGTGAGTAACTCGCCAGGGCTCTTAGAGCTAGGCATGTCGGCACGAGCGGGACGAGCAGCGCTACTTGCCACGAAACGTGGGTCCGAACATAACTCCAGAGTGGAACTACCACACGCAACGCGTCGTACGGGCCGTGGGGGAGCGAATCGTCGTAGTCGGCTGGCAAGGCAGGTGGACCCGTCAGAGCACGAAAGTCGACGGCAATCAGAGCGTAGGAGAGCACAAGCACCAGCAAGAATAGAAGGATCTCTATCCAATCATCTCGAAGGCGCCAGCGGCCTTGGGGGAGCAGGAACGGCAAGGCATTGGTGAGGGCGAGCAGCACGCCGCCTTCCCAGATTAGGACTGCTACCACCGTGAGTGCGGCCATCGCGTACCCGGCGCGTCGCCTTCCGTCGACGACGCGATTCAGGAAACATACGACGTACCACAGAAAGACAGCCTGGAACGGAGCGTACATGCGCCCGAAACGCGCCATCTCAACGCCCCAAAGTGAGAGCGACAGAAGGATGATCGCTATCCACCCCAGCGCTGGCCCGCTCAACCTACGACCGATAATGTAGGCCGCCGGGAGCGCTACTAAGCTGCTGGATGCCGCAATGATTCGCGGGGCCTCCGCTAGCGACCCTCCCAGCAGCACAAGCGGCGCCGCTAGGTACTGAAGCAGAAGCCCGCGAGTGTAGAAGCCGCCGCAGTCGAAGGCGGGCAGGCCGCCATGGGTAAGAATGTTCTCGACTGAACGAGCAATGAAGTACTCGTCTATTGCCAGCGGTGCGCTATCGAGGGCCCGAAAGCGCGCGTAGACACCCAAGGCGAATGCCAGGAGCGCGAAAATGCCGAGGTAACGCGAGTTAACGGCGCTGCGTGAGTCTCGAGAACTATCCGACTCGAACATCGTCAGTTTCAGCGCTGGGAAGGACAGCTGATGTGTCCTGCTCGGGAAACTGCGTGACGCTCTCGACCTGGTAATCTTTAATGTCTGCAGCGTGGGTAAAGATGACCAGCTCACCCAGCAGACCGATCGCGAAGAGCTGCAAACCTAAAACGACGAGCAGCGATGTTAAGAGTAGCGCGGGGCGATCAGCCAAGGGGACACCAAACCCCAGGCGGCTCACGATCAGATACAGCAGCAGCAGTCCGCCCAGGCCTGCCAGTGCAAGGCCGATCATCCCGAAGAAGCGCAGCGGCTTCTTGGTAAAGCGCACCAAGAACAAAACGGTAATGATGTCGAGGCTGCGATGCGCGTATTCACGCAGTCTATAGCGACCCTCGAACCGATCTCTGGGCGATTGCTGGATCGGAATCTCGGTGACGTGGAATCCTTGACGAGCCGCCAGCACCGCCAAAAAGCGGTGCTGGTCACCATACAGATGGAGCTCTTCGACGACGCGTCGCCGCATTGCCCGCGCGCTACACCCGAGATCGTGAAACTCCAGCCCCGTGACAGCCCTCAAGGCCCAGTGAAACGCGTTCCGGCGAAACGCCTCTAGTCGACCGCCTGCGCGTGGCCACCTGCGGCCGATCGCAACATCTGACGTTCGCAGCGCGTCAACGAGTTTGCCAATTTCCGTTGCCTCAATTTGGAAATATGCCGGCAGCGTGATGATGATCGAACCGCAGGCACGCTCGAAGCCTGCCATCAATGCAGTCGCCTCACCGAAGGACTTAGTGAGTCGCACAATGGTCAGAGGGATGCCAAACCGTTGAAGTGAATCCAGGCTCTCGGAGACGTCCTCAAGTCGACCGTCCACAACAAATATGAGCTCGTAACGCAGGCCAAGTTGAGCCAAGCCGGTCTTGTAGTCGCCGTACAGGTTGATAATGTCTGCATGGCGCTGACAGACCGGAATGACGATAGAGACCTCAATGCTCTCGCCTGCACTGCTCATGTGGCTTGTCCGGGTTGTCGAGCGATCGGAGCAGTGTCGACGCGTTGTTCGGTCAGTCGGGCAAAATCGAGATCGCGTATGTCACCGAGCTTGAAGATTAGCTCTCCGATGGCGCCGCTCGACTGCAGCATGAGGGCGCCGGAGAGAAAGATGAATGCGGTTCCGGCAACTGACAGCGGCAGCGCTTGCCCGCGGATCAGCATGACATAGAGTGCATAACCGAGCGCACAGCTCCCCAGCAGGAGCGCAGGAACGCTCAGAATCGAGAACCAGACGAGAGGCCGTGACGTAAACGTAGCGACAGTCTTAATGACGAGAAGATCCAAGGCGACCTTGTAGATTCGGGAGAGACCGTACTTGGAGCGCCCGAACTGGCGCGCGTGGTGATTGACCTTAATTTCTGCGATGCGTGGGCCCGCGATAGAGGCCATCGCGGGGATGAACCGGTGCATCTCGGAGTACAGAGGTATGGCCTTGATGACCGGTGCCCGGAAAGCCTTGAGAGAGCAGCCGTTGTCGCGAATCGCAACGCCGGTGACCTTGGCAATCAGCCAGTTCGCAGCGCGTGAGGGCAGTTTACGTGTGAGGAATTTGTCCTGTCGACGGTGGCGCCACCCCACGACGATGTCAAAGCCTTCGTCAATTTTTTGCAACAGCCGCATGATGTCTTCGGGATCGTTTTGCAAATCTCCATCCATTGTTATGAGAATTTGTCCGCGGGCATAGTCCAGCCCGGCGGCCATGGCTGCGGTTTGGCCGTAGTTTCGTCGAAACTTGACGACGCGGATGCGGGAATCGTTGCGGGCGAGCGTCAACGCGTTCGCGAACGTGGCATCAGTGCTCCCGTCGTCTACAAAAACGAGTTCGTACGAGAAAAGTCCAGGTCGCAGGGCGCTGGTAATGCTCGCGTAGAGCGGCTCGACGCTTTCTTCCTCGTTAAAGAATGGCACGATGACCGAAACCTTCGGGCTGGCGCTTGGGCGCCTTATTGTTTCCCCCGGCATGGCGTCTATCGTACCTTTCCTTGCGATCCGGCGCTCTTTCAACCGGAAGGTCTGATCGGAAATTGCACATAATGGTCGTGGAGCGGTCGATGGTGGTGGTCGTGTAACCGCTTCAGCGGAGAGGAGTTTTCCGGGGTTTGCAGGTCCTTGGCCGCAGCCAGACTCGGAAAAAAGGGTCCACTACGAGGAACGGGAAAGCGACCATAGATTGGCTATGATCAAGGGAAAAAGGGGAATCCGTTGTTTCAACGAGATCTACTGGGCCTCAGCAACGAGGAGTTCGACGTCCTAGTGCTCGGGGGCGGCGCGGCAGGCGCTGCCACAGCACGCGAGGCGGCACTACGGGGGTTCAAGACGGCTCTGATAGAGCGGGAGGACTTCTCGGCCGGTACATCGGCACACTGCTTCAAGATAGTTCACGGCGGGATTCGCTACATGCAGCACCTCGACGTCCGGCGGCTGAGGGCGTCCTGTCATGAACGAGCGGTGTTACTTCGTATAGCTCCGCACCTGGTGGCACCTCTGTCCTTTGTCGTTCCGACCTACGGATTCGGCAAGAGCAGTCGTTGGTTCTTGGGAACCGGGATGCTGCTTTACGATGCTTTGACCGCCGATCGAAATCGTTATGTGAGCGATCCAGCACGGGCCATTGAGCCCACCAGATTCCTTACTAAGGAGGAAACGCTATCTCTGTCTAGCTCCCTTGAGGAGCGTGGGCTTAGCGGCGCCGCCGTTTTCCAAGACGGGCAAATGCATAGTCCCCCGCGGTTGGTCCTGGCTTTCGCGCAGAGCGCGGCGGCTGCCGGCGCATGCATCAGCAACTACGTGGAGGCGCTGCAACTGAAGGTTGCGGGGCACCAGGTCATCGGCGTCGAAGCCCGGGATCGCATCTCGGGCGATCGCTTTGACGTCCGAGCCAAGGTGGTCATCAATGCAACAGGCCCCTGGGCGGAGGGACTGTTGATGCGCAGCCGAATACGCTATGGAAATCCAGGCACGTATTCGCGCGATGCCTCCTTCCTTGTGAACCGCCGAAATCACAGTCCCGCCGCGCTCGCGGTTCAAGGAGGGGCGCATGATTCGGACGCGGTGCTGGCTCGCGGAACGCGTCACCTTTTCGAAGTGCCGTGGCGCGGTCACACATTGATCGGGGTATGGCACACGATTGTGACGCCTGATCCGGACGCAGTATCACTGTCCGCGGCGGAGCTCGAAACGTTCGTCGCGGAATATAACGCGAGCGCCCCAGCATCAAAGATTGACCCGTCTGAGATCCAGTGCGTCGACTTCGGGCTCGTGCCATTCGGAGACAGCAGGAGTCAGAAGGGAGGCTTAAGCTTTGGGAAGCAATCCCGGTTGATTGACCACGGTAGCCTCGGCCTTAGGGGGCTCGTCTCATTGGTGAGCGTTCGCTATACCGTCGCGCGTCTGGATGCGGAGGCGGCGCTGCGAGTCGTTGAATCGCAGCTCGGCCGGCGTACGAGCGTGGATACCAGGATGAGTCCGTTGATCGGTGGTGATATCGAGGACTTCCGGCGCTTTGAGGCGAGCATGCAGCAACAGCGGCCGGACTGGTTGGAGAAGGACACTCTACCTAGTCTCGTGAGAAGCTATGGAACGCGACTTTCAGCGCTCCTTGAGACCGCGAAAACGTCCGACGTCCTGAAGCGCCCGATCGCTGGGACCCAAATTCTGGCCGGCGAAGCCACCTATGCGGTGCGGCAAGAAATGGCGATGCGGATGTGTGATGTTGTGTTTCGTCGAACTGACCTCGGTACGGCGGGACATCCGGGCCATAGGGCGCTGAACGAACTGCAGAGTCTACTGACGTCCGAACTGCAATGGTCTGCAGAGCGCGCCCGAGCGGAGCGCGCGTTAGTCGACTGCGAATTCGAGCGGCGGTTAGCTCGTCCGCCACAGCAAGACATTGTTCGTCAACAGCCGCTCCATCGACCACAAGAGCAGGTTGGATAGTGCGGATCTTTATTACGGGAGGTTCGGGATTCATTGGGTGCCGGCTGGCGCACATTGCGATACAGCAAGGGCATTCAGTGACTGTATCAACGGCAATCAACAATGCAACGGAGCAGACACGCTGTGACGAGCTACGGCGGCTCGGCATTGCTGTGACCGTCGCAGATCTTCGCCACGTCGATACGTTGGCTCGGCAACTGGAAGGGCACGAGGTCGTGATTCATCTGGCCGCTGCCCAGCATGAAGCCGGCCAACCGGAGGGGTATTTCTTCGATGTGAACGTGGCCGGAACTCAGGCACTGTTGTCGGCGGCTTGCAGCGCCAACGTGCGGCGCTTTGTCTATGGCAGCACCATTGGCGTCTACGGGGATACCGGGGGGGCCGAGGTGGATGAAACCAGCCCGTTGCGTCCCGACAATCCGTATGGGCGAAGCAAGGTAGCTGCAGAAACCTTGGTGCGGGAGACTCCGCGAGATCTTGAGACCTGCATAGTTCGGATTTCTGAGACGTACGGGCCGGGCGATCGGCGGCTGCTAAAGCTGTTCCGTGGCGTTCTACAAGGGCGCTTCGTGATCCTGGGCAGGGGAGACAACGAGCATCAGCTTATTTTTGTGGATGATCTGTGCCGCGGCGTGCTTGCGGGTGCCGATGCGCCTAAGGCAACTGGGGAAACCATCCTTCTCGCCGGGCACGACCGCATAACCACAAATCAGATAGTGGCAGCGGTCGGCATTGCGGTAGGCGGTAGTCGGGCAATCCATCACGCCCCCGTATGGCCGTTCGGTATGGCCGCGCGAGTCCTTGAAACCGTGTGCGCGCCTATCGGCTTACAGCCGCCGCTACATCGACGTCGACTAGACTTTTTTCTTAAGTCCTTCAGGCTCTCGACCTCAAAGGCGGAAGCGGTTTTGAACTTTCGCGCTGCAACCAGCTTTGCGGCGGGCGCAAAGCGTACGGCAGAATGGTACCGAGAAAGCGGATATCTCTAGCTCTGCGGGGGCGGCGCCTTGGCGTCGCGAAACCGCGCGTAAGCGCGGGCGGCCCGAAGCGCGAGGGAGCCGAAGGCAGTTCGTGCGACCACATACGTGCGGACTAGGTCCGCAGAGGGCTGGAATCGCGCCTTATAGGCCTCCGCTCCAAGCAACATATCAAATCGGCGCACGCCATTGTCGCAGGCCCACATGATCAGCCGCTCCTGAAGTACCGAGCCGAACCCATGATTGCCGAGCGAACGGTCAAACGTCGGCATGTAGTAGTAGAGGCAACCGTCGCGTAAAAACCCCAGATGGGCGGCGGCGATCTGGTCGCCGGAGTGTAGGAAGCTGAGGTGCAGAGTACCGGAGGCAAATAGGTTGTACGCCATCTCGCGTAGAAACGCGGGTCCCGCGGGAGCGGTGATAAAGCTCCAGACTCCGCGCGATCGGGCCCATGCCTGCTTCTGCGTAATTACAGCATCTAGCGCGCGATCCAAAGAAACCCGAGAGTCACAGATGGAAAAATTGAATCCCAGCTTTTCCATGCGCCGAGTCCGCTGTCGAATGTCGCTACGGAGTCCCTTGTTCAACCCGGAGAGCCAGCTAGCGCTTCCTCCCGTTGGTAGCGGGAGGAATAGATCCTCCTCTGCGGTGGCGACCCATGGAGCAGTCTCGTGCAGCAACTCGGCGATCCCAGCGTCAGCCCGCACGTGGGAAAGGCGCGCGACGTCGAATGCGCCTTCAGAGGACAGGCATTGCCACAAGTCACGCATTGCCGTAGATCGATCTATGGAGGGATGTACCAGTGCGTCGCAGAAATCGCTCTCGCGTCCGGCAAGCCACTCGAGTATTCGCAGTCCGGCTTTACTGCGGACCACGAGCGGAAGAAGGGCGAGTAGCCGCGGGCCCTCGGAAAGGACGGCGATGTGCGGGTGCAGATCGCGATTTGCGCCGAATGTACGCAACCACGCCGAGGACCACCCAAATTCCTGAAAGGGGTGCTCGGCGTGCACGGCGAGATCGCGCCATGCATCCTGCAGTCCGGCAAGGTCTGCTGACTCTTTGATGAGGCGGGCAACGCGCACGAGAGTGATGGATGCAATTCCTACGCACGCGTGCGTGCGTGGTTGAACATTGCACTACGCCGTGGATTTGGTGGAAGGCGCACTAGATAGGCGAGCAGCGGATATACGAAACAGCCAGCGGCGGCCTGCTGCCACACGCCACCTCCGAGCCGCGTCGTGACCAGGACCACGGCCGTGGTGCCGACGAGAGCGCTCAGGGTGCGGGCGAGGATGCCAAGAAGGGCACGTGCATCGATGAAATCGATCAGCGTCATGGCGCAGCCGCTGCATACTGTCGCCGTGCTTGCGATCGTGGCAATAAGCGCCCCTATCAAGCCGAACTTTGGAATCAACAGCAGGTTCAGAACTAAGATAAGGACGGTTCCGGCCACCAGGCTGTACATGTAGACGAGTTCCTTGTGAACGCAGTACAACACGCGAAAGAATGCCAGCTCCGCACCCTTCGCCAGGGCGAGAACCGCGAAGACCGGCATTAGTGGCAGTGTGGCTGCAAAAGCCGGGCCCAACATTTGCTCGATCAGAGGAGGCACGAGCAGGGTGATTCCTACACCGAGCCACCCGGCGAGAAAGAACTGAGTCGCGATGAAGTCGCGCGCGGCGCGTCTAAACAGCGCCGTGTCAGTGCTCGCCAAAGTGGTCAGTGAGGGGTAGACGGCCGTACCGAGAAAGCCAAGCGGCAGCAGGCCGATCTCAACGAATTTCAGGCCTGTGGCATATACTCCCAGTGAGGCAGCGCCGACGATATTGCCGATTAGCAGGATGTCAACACGTGCGTAGAACTGATTCAGGATTTCCGAACCGGCAAATGGTCCCGTTCTGCTCCACACAGTGACAGCTGCCCTCCAGGATGCTTCACTTCTCAGCGCGGCACCATGCGTCGCGGCATTTCGCATAGCAAGGAAAGCGAACGCGAGGCCCGCGAGTGGAAAGCCAACGAGTGTCATGGAAAGCGAGGTCGCGCCATTGAATATCAGGGAAAGAGCGACCAGGGATGCGCAGGCGCGGCACCCGAAGTCCAGAAGTGCTGGCGTCCTCATGGCCTGGAAGGCAACTGCAGGCACAAAGAGCGTTCGAGCGAGGGAATATCCGAGCATGTACGTGAGGAGCGCTGCCAATACTCCGCTGGGGGTGGCACGGCCACCGCCGGCTAACAGAAAGGGGACCAGGAGCACCATGGCGATGCCAAGCTGCACGCCCTGCGCTGCGAGCAGGGTCGACCAAACTGTGGCACGTTCCTGAATGTCGGCGCGCGCGTACGTACGAATGCCGTATTCCTCGAGGCCCGCGGTCGCAAGAAGGGCGAATACTCCAGCAACCCCGAAGGCATACGAGTACTGGCCAATCCCCGATGGGCCGAATTTTCTCGAGATGGCAACGAACAGCAAGAAACTCACTGCATCGGCCCCGACTCGGGAGGCGGACAGCCAGAACGCGTTGTGGACCACTCGCATTGTTCAAGTAATTGGACGCGAACGGGAAATTCTGAGTATACAGATGCTCGATTGCGCCGGCCGGCGGTCCGGCGGGCGCCGCTGAGAAGAAGCGTGACATAACGCCCCACGGGAGAGAGCGGATTTGCAGCTTACCTGAGCGGTTAGTACAATCGCGCGGATAATATGAAATACGTCACCGACTGCGCTTCCGCAGCGAGTAACGGACACAAAACCTACGTCAACCCCGAGGCGGAAGCTAGTGTCGAGCACCAGGGTGCCGTGCTAGCGGTCATCGTCCCGACGTTTAACGAACGGGACAACGTTGAGGCCGTCGTAAGTGAACTGTCTGCTGCCCTCGCGGGCATCGATTGGGAGGTCGTCTTTGTCGACGACGACTCCCCGGATGGAACCGCCACGCTGGCGCGCGAACTAGGTCGACGGCGGTCCCGCATTCGTTGCATTCAGCGGATCGGCCGCCGGGGACTCTCATCTGCTTGCATCGAGGGGATGCTGGGCACCAGCGCTCCCTACATCGTCGTGATGGACGGCGATCTGCAGCATGACCCGGCGATCATTCCGACGATGCTCGATCAGTTTGTGGACCCCAAGGTTGAGCTTGTAGTCGGGAGTCGCTATGTCGAGGGCGGCGGGAGTAGAGACTGGGGACGAGCTCGACGCATCATTAGTCGCGTGGCAACGTGCTTGGGCCACGTGCTTGTTCCAGACGACCTGCGGGATCCTATGAGCGGATTCTTTATGATTCACAGGCCGCTGTTGGACGAGGTAGTTCGGAGTCTTTCAGGTAGGGGCTTCAAGATCCTACTGGATGTCGTGGCTTCGGCGCGACGCCCCATTTCCTATTGCGAGGTCCCATTCGTGTTTCGCCCGAGACACGCCGGCGTAAGTAAGCTCGATAGCTTCGTAGCGTGGGAATATCTCATGCTACTCGCCGACAAGTCATTCGGGCGGTACGTCCCGGTGCGCTTCTTGCCTTTTGCAACGATTGGAGCCGTCGGCTTGGGCGTCCACTTAACCGTCCTGTCGATCCTATTTCGTTGGAGTGGAACGGAGTTTGCGGCGGCGCAGGCATTCGCGGCGTTGGTCAGCATGGTATTCAACTATGCCCTGAACAACGCTCTTACCTATCGTGATCGTCGCCGTAGAGGTACGGCGTGGCTGACGGGCCTGCTGTCGTTCGTGGCGGTTTGCGGTGTAGGGGCGATCGCGAATGTGGGGGTCGCATCGTACTTTTTCCGGCATAGCACGGAATGGGTGATCGCCGCGTTGGCGGGCGTGGTGGTAGGCGCAGTTTGGAACTATGCGGTCACCAGTGTCTATACGTGGGGCCAACCCAAAGCTGCAACCAAGTGAGAGTCGGTGAGTCCGCTGCTTGGATGAGGTTGGATCCCGTGAAACGGCCGCGGATTCGGGCAGTGATTCTCGCGCTCACCTTGATCCTATTTTTGAGCGTCGTTCTGAACGTCGTTGGGAACAGCTGGGGGACCCCGGATCGCTGGCACCCGGACGAACTCGATCCTGTTGCTGCAGCGCTAGTCGCGCACAAGACGCTCAACCCTCATTTCTTCCCCTACGGAGGACTCCAGTACTACGTTATTGCGGCCTTCGCCGCGATTCCCGTTGGCGTCTATAACCATTTTTTGGATCCCAAGCCGCCGGAAATCTCCGCGAGTGAACTGGCGTCCTGGCGTGAGCGGAAGGACACACGCGTGCACGTTATGGCTCGATTTGTGTCCGGGATGATGGCTACGCTCACGGTTCTCTTTGCGTACTGCATAGGTTTAGTGCTTTTTGACGAGCTGACCGCGCTCGGTGGGGCGGTTCTGCTAGCAGTAAGTCCCTACTTTGTATTGATTGCTCATTTGTCGACCGTGGATGCGGGGGCGAACTTCTGGTATTGGCTCTCGTGTCTTCTGAGCTTGATGGTATGGAAGAGAGGCGCGCGTCGATGGATGTACGTCGCCGGTTTTGCCGTCGGACTGGCGGCGGGGACTAAGCTCGATCATGGGATCGCCATTATTCCGCTTTTGGTAGCGCACACATTTGCGGCCAAAAGCGTCCGTGATTTCCTCCGGCGGGCTGTTGTAAGTGCGTTGCTCGCGTCCTGCGGATATGTCGTAGCCAATCCGACACTACTGCTTTCATTTTACGAGTTTGCAGACGGCACAGCGAAGGAGCTGATCTTCAATATGCTTCGTGGTAACGGCGAGGCCTCATTTACCACCATGCTTCACGACATGCGTCAGGGGATGGGGTCCGTCACCGCCGGGCTTGCCGCTGTGGGTTTCGCATTTCTGCTGCGTCGCGCCGCGAGTGGCGACTTGAGGCGGGAGGCTGTGTGGCTTCTGTCGACGGCGCTACCGATGTACCTTATATTCGGGTCACGGTATTCGCTGCCGTGGTACAGCGTGTGCCTGTTTCCTGCGCTGGCAGTCATAGCAGGTTATGCACTTGTCAGTCTCTGGCAGGTCAGGCCGCCCTATACGACGGTTGCGGCGATCGCCGCACTGGTTGCAGCCAGTGGATTGGCCCTAGTACAGACTACCGCGGAAATCGAAGAGTTCCGTCACGATTCGCGCTATCTGGCAGGGCAGTGGATCAGTGCGCACGCGGCCAGCGGTTCGCAGATTGCCGTCAGCCACCGAGGACCATGGCTGTCGAGCAAGCAATTCGCGATTCACCGACTCCCGATTTCGCCGGAATACTACGCCGACTCGCAGGACTGGCGAGGCCACTTAGAGGAAAGCAAGCTTTATCAGCGCGTGCATGCAACTCTTGCGCGGTGGCAGGGGGCGGATGCGGGCAGGACCGCATATCGGGGGTGGTTCGAGCGAGTCGCCGACCTGCAAGACAAGCATGAGGTAGTTCAGGCGGACTTCCGGCCACGCTACTGGGTCCTGCTCGATTACCTTGACGAGCCGCGAATACTGAGTCTGCGAACCGCCGGATCGGGCTATGAACTGGTAGCCGTCCTTCACTACGTGCCATCGCTCGGATCCAGCTCTCACTACCCGTTCATCAATCCAGTCGTGTACATCTATGCGGCGACGCCCGCAGACGCGTCCGTTGCTTCTGGGCGCGAGGGATAGCACCGTGCATTGGAACACTAGCCGGCTCGCCCGAGCTTGCGGTTCCTTCTTCATTATCGGGATATTGCTAACTCAGGCGGCCACGTTGTGCGTGACCGCAATGCATGCCACGTTTTTGCGCAGCAAGTTATTCCCGTTTCTTGAGTACCCCATGTACGCGCCGGCTCATTACGAGGGCGAGCGTGTCACGGCATCGTGGCTTCTGGAGGGTCAGCTGCCTGAAGGTGACGGTGTTCCCGTAACAAAGGAAGAACTACGAATTGACATCTTTGATTTCGATCGGCTCGTCCAGGCAACCATCGAAGGCGACAAGGAGCAGGCGCAAGTACTTCGGCGGCTGGTACGGGAGCGTGTACCACAGGGCAAGCGTTTCACCGTGCTCGTAATCAGGAGTTACCCCGTCCGCGTCACGCGTGATGGCCCCCAGCCGCTGCCTCCTGAGATGGCGTTGATCGTACCGATGCTCCGGGCATCGTGAGCGTCATGATCGCCCGCTGGAATAAGTACTGGTTTGGCGAGGCCTCGTTCGTCGACTTGGCTGTGCTGCGGATTCTCGCGGTGGGAATGCAGCTGTTCTACATGCTGAACGAGCAGTTCTCCGATCTCGAATATGTGTACTCCCTTCCACGCGAGACGTATTCACCGCTGCCACTACTGCGGATTCTGCTCTCCCCCTGGGGAGCGAGCACGATCCCTCCCTCGCAGACAGTCTTCGCTGTCTACGGCCTCAGCCTCGTGGCAGGAGTTGCGGGGCTGCTGGGCTTAGTGACAAATGTCAGCCTGATTGTCTTTGCAATTGGCTGCCTTTTCCTACAAACGTTTGTATTTTCGTTTCACCAGTACCACCATCCCGAGGCGATTCTCTTGATCGCGTTGCTCGCGATTGCACTCGGGCCAAGCGGACGAGTCTTGAGCGTCGACTCGACATTGCGAGGCCGCACGACTGCGCTCAACGAACGGGTATCGGTGCTCGAGTACAGAGGAGAGTTCGCCGGCTGGCCGGTGAAGTTGGTGCAGTGGCTCTTTCCGTTGGTCTACCTCTCTGCAGTCATTGCCAAGGTGGCCTACAACCACTATTCCTTGGACTGGGCGAACGGCTTCACGCTCCAGTACTACATGATTCAGGACAATATTCGCAAGGATCTTCCCTTAGCGCTCTTTGTCTCCCAGTTCCACCTCTTGATTTTGCTTGGGCAGTATCTCGTGCTCGCCTACCAGGCGACCTACTGGCTCGCAGTGCCTTTTGCGAGGTTGCGATGGTTCTACATTCCCATTGGGGTGATATTCCACCTAGCGAACTATTTCATCCTCTACGCTCCATTTCCCCAGTGGATCGTATTGCTGAGTGCATATATTCCCTGGTCGCGCGCAGTGGAGCGGCTCACGCAGCTGCGCGTCGCGCGCACGGCCGTGGCTAGGCCAGACCCCTGATGGGAAAGGGCGAACAACGGAAGGTGGACGACTCAGGGGCCGTATTGGTCTACGACGGAGATTGTCCTGTCTGTAGCTCCTACGTGCGCTATGTAAGGGTGCGGGAAGCGGTTGGGTCACTGCACCTCGTCGATGGCCGACAGGGTGGGCCCTGGCTGACGCGCGTCCGCGAAGCCGGAATGAACCTTGATCAGGGGATGGTGTTGTTCTATGGCGGTCGTGCGTATCACGCGCAAGACAGCATGCATATGCTAGCGCTTATGAGTTCCAATGTAGGCCTGTTCAACCGGATCAACGCGGTGATCTTCAGGAGTCAGCTACTGGCACGCATCCTATATCCAGGGTTGAGGTTCGGTCGCAACATGCTGTTGATCGCGCTAAATAGGTCAAAGCTAGATGTCTTATAGAAACGCCTGGAGTGGTTGGCGCACTCGGGTCGGGTCGACGGCCGCACAGCGGTCGCCGAGCGCTAGGCCATGTTGAATCGGATTGCGCCGCAGAACTCACTGCTGCGTGAACGGCTTCGCTTCGCCGCTCGCCGTGCGAACCTTGCCCTCAACCGAAACTTGCGGAGGAACTTCACACGCCAAAAAACCGACGTCATCGGCGCATTTCGCGACCTGCTCACCGACAAGTATCTGCCGAGTTGGTACGCGGGCGTCGACATGCACGAATACCTAAGTTCCCGGGAGGGCCAGCAGGCGGTACGCAACCATCTCTTCGTGCGGCTCGAGATGGACCGCTACGAGTTGATACCGTGGCTTGATGCAGTCGTCGGACTCCGAGGAATCCGAATTCTCGAGGTGGGCTGCGGAACGGGCTCAGCGACTGTGGCAATGGCGGAGCAGGGCGCCGTGGTGACTGCGATGGACCTGCATGCCGAGGCCCTCCTGCTCGCGGAGGCGCGGTGCAAGATGCATGCGCTAGAGGGAGTGCGCTTTGTGCACGGAAACGCAGAGAATCTAGCAGGCATGTTTGGTCACGAAGAATTTGATCTCATCATTCTGTTTGCTGTGCTAGAGCATATGACGTTGCGGGAAAGGGACGCAGCTTTGCGGGCAGCCTGGCAACTGCTGCAGCCGGGCAGGCACTTGTGCATTGGTGAGACTCCCAATCGCCTTTGGCCGTATGACGCGCACACCGCGCAACTTCCATTCTTCAATTGGCTTCCGGACGAGATTGCGTATCGCTATTCCACACGCAGTCCGCGACCGACGTTTCGCGGGAGGTTTGGACCTCTTACCGAGGAGTCGCTGCTGTCCTTTCGGCGCGAAGGACGGGGTATGAGTTACCACGAGCTGGACCTGGCGTGGGGTTCAGGCTATCGCGTGCTCAGCGATCAGACCTCGTTTTTGGCAAGGAGGAACCCGCTTAAGTTGTTGAAACGCCTACTTGCGCGCGATGCGAGCATGGAGCGTGCCCTGAACGCGTTCGCACCCGAACAGCATAGGGGCTTCTTCCACCAGAATTTGGACATCCTCATAAAAAAGAATAGTTGATCCCTCGCATACTATGAGCCAGCGGTGGAGCGATGGACAGCCGCGAGCATCAAGTCGACCAACTGCGCACCACCTTGCATTGAGTGATGTGCGTGCGCGAAGGCAAATGCTCGCCGTTGGATGGCCTCGCGGCGCGTGGGTTCGCGAATCAATGTCTCGACCAGGTCACGTAGTCGATCCATGTTGCCAGCGCAAAAGCCGATTCCCCTTGATTCCATGCTTTGCTCGTCGGGATCGACTGTGAGCGTAAGCACTACCGCGCCGTTAGCCCATGCCTGAATGAATGTATTGGGGAACCCCTCGAAGCTACTCGTATTCACATGAACTTCAGCGCGGGACATGCGCGTGTTCACTTCATCGATGGAAATTTCGCCCAAATATTCAAGGTTCGGCGTGGAACTAATGCGCTTCATGAGAGGCTCAAATCCGGACTCGGCAGATACCCGCCCCGCCATGACGAATTTGACGTCCCTGCGGCCTGCGAAGACTTCGGCGAGGGAGACGAAGAGCTCAGGGCGTTTAACGCTCTTGAAGTTTGCTACCCAGAACACCTCGACTGGACCCTCGGGCTTGTGAGGTAGGGCATCCGGAAGTGGGTGAAAATTTCGAATGACAGCCGCAGCAGATCGTCCAAAGCGGTCCCGCAGCACCCCATTTTGACGCCCGGTCTGAGCGATGATGTGACTGGCACGGCGAAGACCCCAGATTCCCAAAGTGCTCTCGGCGACATCAAATGGCGTATTCGCAGATACATGGTGGGTGAGCCAATTGCGAGTCAGATCGATGTCGCTGGCGATCTGAAAAAAGAAGGGAACGCGATACCTAAGCGAATGGCGAGCGCAAACTGCGGTGTAGCTCTGACGCATTTGTTGATACAGGACGTGCGGCCGCAAGGTTCGCAACGCGTGATTTAGCTTCGGCGCATCGAAAAGCACGGCACGCCGCCGGATTCCCGTCCCGCTCCCGATATCGTGCACCGCGTAGGGAAGATCACGAAAATCTTGTCCGCTTCTTGCGACATTGCGCGCGAAGTAGGTGACCTCGACCTGTGGGCGTCGGGCGGCCTCTTCTGCCAGCAGGTGTCCCTGATATTGGGCGCCGCCCATGAAGACACGGGGATGATTCTCGACAACGACGGCGACTCGGATGGCGGGCGGCTGCGGGCGCGTACTCATGGAGTGTCAATCCGGGCAACTACGTCCAGCGTGAGCTTTCGGATCTCAAGGTAAATACGCCGGCCGGACAGGACCGTTGATGATCGCTTGATATCGTTCTTCAACCCGGTCGGCAATCAATCCGTAGGTCCTATTCAGGTTTACCCACTGTCGACCGCGTTCGCCGATGGCAAGGCGCTCCTGAGCAGAGCATCTCGCCAGCCAATGGACACCCTTCGCAAAGCTGCGGGCACTCCACCGCACGCAAACACCGCCGCGACTCTGATGGAGTATCTCCCGCTGTTCGGGGTGGTCGTTTGCCACCACAGGTAGTCCGAGGGCTAGGTATTCAACAAGCTTTGTGGGTGAGGTGGAGCGTAGAACACGGTTAGGAAAAAACGGCGACAAGCCGATGTCTCCGACTTCGGCGATGCGCAGAGCCTCGCCACGGGGAAGCAGGCCAGTGATCTGCAGGTGATCCGCAACGCCGCGCCTGCGGGCGAAACGTTCGAGGTCAATCCGGTCGGACGGATGATCGCCGTCGCCAATGAAGACGAGGCGCGCAGGGACTTTCTTTTCGAGGAGGATGACAAGCATCTCAACCAAGATACCGAGGCGACGCTGCGCATTGAGTGTCCCAAGGTAGACCAGCATCAGGGGGCGTCCCGGTGGCGTGGTCGCGCGTGGCTCGCTGCGCGCTCCTCGGATCTCGACGCGAGCAATTCCCATCGGAACCGCGGTGAGCTTGGAAGGTGAAATGCCGTGGGCCGCAACGTCGCGGCGCATCTGCTCACTTTGGACAAATGCGTGGTCGCAATATCGCAGGATCCATCGATAGAGTAACCACCCGAACAACACGCTCCGTAGGGCGGTCACGAGCGGAAAGCGTGCTTCGCGGTCTCGCACGCGCTGCAGTAGCGATTCAGGTTCGGGAAACGAGAGCCAATAGAAGTACTTCATGCCGCGTCTACGCGCAAGAAACAGGGCCGCCGCGGCAATTACGAATTTGTCCCGCACTTGTATGGCGTCGTAGTGCGCCGGAGAGGCGTCGCGCAGGCAGTGCAGATCGTGCTTTAGGGCAAGCCAGTGCCGACGCAGCCGATGCATGCCGGCATCGCGGACGTCGGTGGGTCCAACCCATGCGGTGCGACCGTGCCAGTCGTGCGGGCCGGGGGTGATGTCGGCGCTGGCGGCTTGCGCCACGAGGTCAATTGCGTGGCCACGGCTTAGCAGTTCCTGGCCGAAAAGCGTCTCGACGTCCGGGCGAAAGGTCGGAAATGGTTCGCGTATCAGGAACAGAATTCGGAGAGGGCGGCGGCCGTCCATGCGTTGTCCTATTCCGGTGAATTGAATCGTAGGATCATCTTTGTTGTTCCCGCCCAGTCTCCTCGGATGTCTGCGGAACAGACAAGCGTTGCGCACGGCTGCTTTAGCGCGAAACGAGTAGACGACCATCCCAAAGGTGGAGATTGCTGGCCTCTGATCAGCTGTAGGCGCGTTCCGGGCGGCGGATGCAGTTCGAGGTGAGCTTTGCCACGAGTAGCCAATACCAAATCGCCGCGTTGCGCTACCAGACACTCAGGCGCAAAGTGCCAAAGCACCTCGATGCGGTGACTTCCGCCGCATTTCAGGTTATCGAAAACTAGTAGCGTCGAGTCTTCGTCACGGAATACAACTCTGCGTTCGTGTCCAACGGGGTCGGCAAGACGTCGATAGCCATCATGCTCTGCTGCGATCTGCTGGACCGGCCCGTCAAGCTGCGATTGAATGCACGAAGCGCGCGCATGTTGCGTCCACAGAAAATTGCCTTCGGAAACTGATTGATCCATCCCGTCGACGCGAACCGTATTGTGCGCTAGGGTTCCGCGAAAGTAGCTTCTCCATAGCTCCTCGGTGTGATAGCAGTATGTTCCCGGATCGATGAGTAGCGGCTCGCCTCCTGCCGATAGAGTTACCGACAAGGCGTCGGCGTGACCGTGTGCGGCAAGGGCGAGGTAGCCTAAGGGGCCAGTGTCGACGACGGCACGTATTTCGAGCGGCGTGCCGAACCCCCTTCCGAGGACATAGTAGCCGCCAACAGGAAATGCGCGCCGCGCACGTTCCGGCGTAGGTATGTTCGGTAGTGCGGCAAATTGCTCGGCCGCCGCGTCGCCGAGAAGCCAGCGACTCTTATCGTCGAAGCGCCCAGCCTTCCGCTTAAAGTCGGGACGCTTGAACAGCACGCTGCCGGTAGCAAGAAGGGATTGATAGGGATTGGTGTTCTGGGAGGGGTCAAATCGCACGATGACGGCGTCATCCGAGTCTCCGTAGGCGGGTACATGACCCTGCGAATCTATGAGGGCGGCGATGAATTCCAGGAGTGCCTCTACTCGTTCCCAGAAAGGCGCGGAGAGATGTGAGCCGTTTTGCTCAGCGGTCAGACCCGCGAGTACGGCCATGTCGAGCACTTCATGCTGGTACCACACCGCTTGCTCCTTGTTTACACCGTCCTCGGCGTTCTGGAGCAAGAATTGTTCCTGAAAAAGGTGCGTGGCCTTTGAACGCCAGTGCTCGCTTTGAGTCCAGCATGGCCACGTCGTTGCGCCGATAATGAGCCCCAGAAGTTCACCGAGCAGGTGATTATTTGCGGAGGAAAAGCGAGAGAGGTTCTGGTCGAGAAAAGTGCAGTGTTGATAGATGGACCGCAGCCAGTGATGTTTGAGCTGCATCCCGGGGGCATCGCAAAATATGACCGCTTGGTCGCCGCCTAACAGGTGCCAGGCGCAAGACCAATTGACAAGCCGCAGCGCAATCTCCAGCGCGCTCGCCCAATTTATGCCGAGCGGATATGGGCACTGCTCGAGCCAGGCCTGTATCAGGGTTCGGCAGCCAGCAGCATAACGAAGCTCTCGTGAAAGGTGCCACGCTTGGGCCAAAGTCACGAGTTCCAGGTGGCGGTTCGGCTCCCATAGAAACTTGATGTTTCCAACCACTGACGAATTGCGATAGTCGATGGCCTTGCCAAATATTAGCGGCGCCTCAGTGCCGGACTCCGGATCGCGGTTGAAGCGAGGCGGGAAACCAATGTGTCGCTTGTGGTAGCCAAAAAGCCGGAAGTCTCCGGCCAGGATGGCATCCGACGCCGCGCGGTAGGGTGCGGCAACAAACCCCCGGGGTAGTGGTTTCGCCCAAGGGGTGCCACGTGAGGCGTCAGCTGCGGGCGATGGGCTCCAGCGACAGAACAGCCGCTCCAAAGGAAGCTTTAACGCCCGTGCCGCTCGATATCGCAACTCGTCCGCTTGCATGGCTTGCATCCGCTTAAGCATCCACCGAGGGCGCATGGTGCTTACGTTCGCTCCGTGGGCGATGTAGGAGAGCTTGCAGGCCGCTGGGGTTGCTCCAAAATTCGCATGGCCCGTAGTAACTTGGCCTCCCGCCCGTGGAATAGCTTGGCCAAGAGCTCCCGATCCGAGGCACATAGCGCTGGGCTGCAAGCGACTGCAAGCGTCGCTACAGCGCACACCAGGAGACCGCAGGTGAGAGCGACGTACGGTGGGCCTGGCAAGTTGCGTAGGGCAACACAGAGCAATGTCGCGGGGGTCCAGATCCCTAAGGTCCAGACCAAAGCTGCAGGGAAGTTGATCCATCGTGCCAGGCGCCTGACGCGCCACCATACAAAGAGGTTTCGAAACAGATGGAGCGTTCCGGTCGCTACTGCGGCGCCCAAGAGACCGGCGCGCGGTACGAGGAGCAACATACAGATGATTTGATAGATTCCAAAGAGCTGGCTGAACAAGATCAGTGATGCTCGTTCCTCGTACTGCGCCACGCTCGTAATTGGAATGGCCAGGACGTTGGACGTCGCCCCAAAGGCGATGACTACGGGCAGTAGCCATGACAGCGACGCATACTTGCCGCCAAGTAACAATGTGACAACTTCGTGGTGATACACCATGGTATAAGCGATCAAGGGTAGCTGCACAACCAGACTGCAGTTCACAAGGAACGTGAAATATCGCGGCATCTGGTAGGGCGCCTCTCCCGGCTTGGTCGCAAAGAGCATCGGTAGCGCAACATTCTCGAACAGACGAACTGGCACCACGTTGGAGACCATCGCGTTAATGCGCGTGTAAAAGGAATAAGCACCTACGGCCGCGGTATCGAGAAGTGCGGCGATGAAGAAATTGTCTGTCTGCACGTGCAGCAGGATGGCGCCGGCATCATTGAAGTTATTGTAGAGGGCATATCGCCGAATGCGCAGCCGCTCGCTGCGGGCGGGGCGCACCGCCAGGGTACGACCGGAAAGGGCATGCCTCACATAGGCGATACGCATGAACAGGTATGCCGCCCCGTAGGCGAGAGCATCAGCAATCAAGGCGCTGCGAAGGTGCAGCACGTGTCCCAACGCCAGGGCACCATAACTTAGCAGCTTGAAGCTGGCGATTAGCAGCGTGGAACCAACGCCCCAACGATGGAGCATGTGTGAGGCCAGGGCCGACTCAAGGATTCGTCCCTGAAAGTAAAGCAATAAGAGAACGCCGAACCAGATGAAGTCGATTCGGTAGTCTTGCAGGTGAAAAATCGGCGCAAGCAGGTTCCAGAGCACCAACAACAGGACAAGAAGCGCCGTGTTTGACGCGATGCGTATAACGGCAACTACATGCACGAGCCACGAGCCCGCGCCCGGGCAATCACGCTGCAGGTATTCGGGCAGAAATCGCTTGAGAGCCTGCTCGAGGCCGAGGGACGCGAGGGAATTGAGGACTGGAATCAGTGCGTACAGCAGATTGAAAACACCGAAGTCCTGTTCCGAAAGGGCGCGAGCGAGCACCAAGAAGCTGGCAAGCGTCACGGCCTGAGACGCGGCCCGAAACCCCAATGTATTGAGAAGTGAGCGACGTGCCTGCCGCTGCCCGTAGAGAGTCATGCGAGGATGATCCCGTTGCTATCTAGCGGGTGGCGATGCAAGAGCCAGACATTCTCGGTAGGTCGGGAGGGCGAGCTCTTCAATTAGCTGTCGCGCTCGAGGCGCGAGTCCGTCCGCCTTGCTTAGCGAATCGCGACTCACAAAGCGACTCGCAGACGCATGCCAGGTTGTGCCGGTGAATTCGAATACTCGCCGCAGCTCGGTGGGCGGATCCACTACCAAGGAGTCGTAGTCAAGGATCAGTAGCTGCTTAGGATCCAGAATCGATCTGATCTGTGCAATCTGGGATACCTTGCCTCGGTATGCAAAGCAGGCCTTCTCCAATCGCGTGGGACCTAGTGTCCGACGAAACACATTGCGGTGCCGCTGGGCGCAAGATTCCGCGTTTGCGAGCCCGCATCCCTCATACAGCTCGTTCAGAGCGAAGCGCTTCCAGTTGTAGAGCATGGAATAGATGACCGAATACGGATTGCGCAGTACCCATATCAGACGCTGCTCGGTGCCGAGTTCGCGGTACTCGCCGAATCGTTCGTTCAAATAGGTCGTTTGGAAGCAGTATCTGCGGTCAAGCGGCAGATCGATGAAACCCGCCAGTGCCAGAGCCGCGTCAAGCTCGTCGTCGTCTGACAGCGCGAGGGAGCCAAACCCGGGCGATGACGCAAGAAGGCGTGTAAGCATCGTGGTGCCGGAGCGTTGGCAGCCAGCTACCAGCACGCAGTTCTGATATCGATGCAGTGACTTAAGAAAAGGCAGACCGGTTCTGCGGACACCTTGGTGAAATCGCTTCCACGTCCTGAAGTGGGCAATCCAGCGTCGTTGCGAGATCGGAATGTGAGCTCGTGTGACGGGCGTACCTGAGTCGTCCGCTTTCTTATCCATGGGGTCAGCGGTTCTTATATGACTGCGAGGATCTTCTTGATGGAACCACAAGCAGTCGGCGCGTGCAACCGCCTGTTTTTTTTCCATAAAGCTACGGCTGCGGGCTGCCTCCCGCGGGTAGCTCAACCGCGAAGATATTCGGGTGCATTTGGGCCGCGAGCGCGTTACATCGGAATTCGACTATTCCAGAACCGCGGTAACCTCAGGAGAAGGCGAACTCTCGACACCGGTCGCATTGTAGGCAGCAATACTGAAGTAGTAGGTCCCGGTCGCGAGATCCTGCACTAGGTAGGTGGTTATCCCAGCATTTGGGATTGGGATTGAGTGCGTATAGTGGTGGGAACTTGAGCCGTAGTAGAGGTTATAGCCGGCCAAATCACTGAGTGGTGTGCCGTCACTGTTCGCGGTTGGTGGCTGCCAGGCGACCTCGACTGACTGCGGTTCCAACCCCGAGCCAGTTTGTGCGCCTGCAGGCGTGTCGGGCTCGCTGGGGCAGCCAGCCATTGAAACCGCAACCAGCGCGATGCTTGCCACCACCATTCCTGTATGCATTCTTTCCCGCAATCCCCACGCTCCCGTCAGGCCGCTCGTCGTGCGGCATCAACCGCCGGTCTTGCGGCGTCGGGGAACAAGGGATTGCAGCAACCACGGTCGCTCTGACCGTCGGTTCACGAGACCGCGCGTGGCGCGATTCCGGCAACCCCGCTGTCCTGGGCCCGCAGGCCGGTAGACCGGTAGCTTTGCGCCCCCGCCTTTCGACGGGTTTGCCCTTTACAAGCGTCCTCCACGCAGCGCGGACGCTACTTACACAGATGCCTCTCAAGGTTATGCAAACTTCGTGCCTTATCTATAACTCAATGAATCTAATTGAATTTTGGAGCACAAACTGGCCGTCAACGCCAGGAGACCGCAACCATCTGTCGGCGCTCGGAGACAGCGCGGACGCGGCTTGGGCGCCTCAATAGCGTAACGTCATGATTTGACTTGTTAAATTTACAGTCGGTTGCGAGAGACACATGAGCGCGCAAGCGTCACTCAGCGGTGCGGCGGATGTCAGCCGTCGTTCTGGCGGCGGCCCGTCCGCCGACGCTCGGTTCCTGACCACGGGGGAGGCGGGGTGTCAATCCGATCGGTGCGCCGCCGAACGCGTGCTCGGCGATCGTCGTGGTGCTTATAGGCGCAACGGCATACGGCCGCAGTACATCCTCGCAACGGGAGCGTCGGCGCCTCTCGGGACAGAAACCGCCGGTTTCGCAGCGCCCGTGCACCGGGGCAGGCATCAGGCCCGGTGGTGATCGAAACTGCGTGGTAAGGATTCGTAATGTAGTAGTGCGCGCCCGCCTGGAAGTCCGGTGCGGGATGACGTATCAGCCCCTTAACGGCGATTTTTAGACGGTTCCACATTCCGCGCTGAACGGCAGCTTTCTCCCGAGGATGTTAGGCCACAGTATTCCCCCGCGGATCCGCAAGCAATCTCGGCCGCATGAGGGAAAGTCTACAGCTGACGATCCTGCAATCAACTGACGTACCGGACGCGGGGCATTAGCCATCCAGCTTGCAGCACAGCGGGTGACCAACTTTGACCGCCGGAACTGGCTAGCGAGCTACGCCCGGGAGAACCTTGAAGTAACGTCCCGGTGCAGCGACACCTGCCACACCTGCACGGAGTGACGATGGCGGCTCCACTGCGCTAACCGTGCCATCGGCGGTTTCGTTCCCGGCTTGCCGAGCACGCACTGTAAGGAAACGTGCAATCGATCTGCACAACTGCAAGCGGGCACCCCATCTCGGGCCGGATCATCCAGAGATTAAGTCAAATCCGGCGAGAGCATTTAGCTGGTAATCAATGCTGGGTTTGCGAATAATGTTAAGGACAGCGAAGAAGTCTGGGCGCGAGTGACGGCGCCGAACACAGACTCACAACAAAAACGCTGCGGGCCGAGTCATGAGAATAATAATCATAAAGGTCGCATGAACGAGACCGTTGTTCCGCGCAAGTCCCTTGCAGTTAGCATTCTGCTCTCCATTGAAATCGCGGCACCTGCGGTCATTGCGGTTGCATGTCTGTACGCGTCGATTCTTGCCTACGATATCAAGCTCGCGCCGTACTTCCAGGTCATGGCCCTCGTGCTTACTCTGTTGTCGCTCCTGCTGCTGCGGCCCGCTCGAGCGCGCGACCGCAACCTGCTCGGTGGCTTCTTCTCCCTCGCGGTTGGAATCTTTGCTCGGTGGCTTGTTTTGATCGCAGCTCTCCTTGCCATCGCCTACGTAACAAGGTTCTCGACAGTGTTCTCACGGCGCGTCGTCCTAACGTGGGCGCTACTTACGCCGATGGTCATAGTCATTGCTAGTCGGACTCTTGACGAAATTCTACGTCGACTTCTGCGAAATCCCTCCAATGCACGAACCGCGGTGATTGTTGGTTGCACGGAAGCCAGCGTCGCGCTTGCGAGGCGCCTTACCGGCAACAACGATTTCTGCACCAACGTTGTCGGCTATTTCGAGGACCGCGGGCTCGACCGGCTGAACATCCAGCTCGACCTGCCGCGCCTTGGCAAGCTCACGGAGCTGGCAGCGTTTGTCCGGCGACAGGCAGTTGAGGTCGCCTTCATTGCATTGCCGATCGGGCACGCGCGGCGCGTACTGGATCTGGTCGATGAACTACGTGACACGACAATCTCGATTTACTATCTGCCCGATATCTTTGTCGCAGGCCTTATACAGGCTCGCACAGGATTGATTGACGGCATTCCGGTCGTGGCGATGTGCGAGACGCCGTTCTACCTGCAGCGGGCTACCAGCAAGCGCCTCATGGACGTTCTCTTGGCGACAGCGGTTCTGTTGCTCGCGGCGCCGCTGATGATCCTAATCGCGCTGTGTATTCGTCTCAGTTCACGCGGGCCGGCGATGTTTAAGCAGCGCCGCTATGGATTACATGGCGAGGAAATCATTATTTATAAGTTCCGCACAATGACGGTCGTCGAGGACGGCGAAGTAATTGTACAGGCCGCGCGTTTTGACGCGCGCGTCACGGCGATCGGGAAATTTCTGCGTCGCCACTCCTTGGACGAACTGCCTCAGCTTATCAACGTGCTGCAAGGACGTATGAGCCTTGTCGGCCCACGGCCCCACGCCGTGGCGCACAACGAGCTCTATCGCAGGCAGATCAAGGGATACATGTTGCGGCACAAAGTGCGGCCAGGAATTACGGGCCTTGCACAGGTGAATGGTATGCGCGGTGAACTGCGCAGCATCGAGCAGATGGAAGCACGACTGCGTTACGACTTGGAGTATCTTCGCAACTGGTCGATAGAATTGGATCTGGAAATTCTGGCCAAGACCGTGATGCGGGTACTAATCGATAACAAGGCCTTCTAAGGGGAGTTTGAACATGTGGGTGGGAACAAGCTTCAAGCGCTTGTTGGGTGGGGTCATCGTGTTGCTGTCGGTATCTGCGCCTGGTGTTGCGCAGCAGACGACGCCGGACTACACGCTTCAGCCGGGCGACACGCTGGACATTTCGGTCTGGAAGGAGGACCAGATGACGAAGAACGTGTTAGTTCGACCGGACGGGAAGTTTTCCTACCCCTTGGCCGGAGAGATTACTGGCGCGGGCCGCACGGTGGCGCAGATCCAGGCCGAAATTACCACGAAACTGAAAGTCTATATACCTGAACCGGCGGTCGCCGCGTCGATTAAGACGCTCGATGGGTTTCGCATCTATGTCATCGGGCAAGTGAGCAAGCCCGGTTCGTTTGTCATGAATCCGAGACTCAGCGTGCTGCAGGCATTGAGCATGGCTGGGGGCCTGACGCCGTTCGCCGGTGCCAACGATATCGTCGTCTTGCGGGGCTCGGGCAAAGCCCAGAAGATTCTGCCGTTCCGTTATGGCGAGGTCGCCAAGGGCCGCAATCTCGAGCAGAACATCATGTTAGAGGCAGGCGATGTCGTCATTGTTCCATAGCTTGCTTGCTGTGGGTGCTCGAAGGTGCTTTTCATTCGCTCTGTTGGCGCTGTTGGGGAGTTCCTTCTGCTTCGCCCAGCAGACATCATTTGTGCCGATTCTGCAGACCACGGCGCAGTATGACTCGAACCGATTGCTGGATCCGGTAACGAATCAGAGCGCGGAGACTTATCAGGCGCAGCTCGAGGCTTATATCAGGCGCCGCACGTTGCGGTCGACACTTGAACTGCGTCCACTTCTGACCTATCAGTATTCTTCCCTGCCAGGGGTCAACCGCTGGGAGGCTCTGGTGGATCTCAAGAGCATCTTCCAGACATCACGCAGCACGACCACTATATTGGGTCAATATCATCGCGAGGATGCCTTTAACGCTCAGTACGGCGTTGCAGCCTTCAATCCGATCAATCCGAACCTTCCCGATACCGCGGGGGGAACCGGGACGGTGGTGACAGGACTGAACAAGTCCACTTACTCTATTGCTCCTGATTTTGAGTATCAGGTATCGCAGCGATTTACGGTCGAAGGATTAGCTACGCTCGACGCGGTCCGGTACGACACGGAGATTCCTGGCCAATTCGTGAGTTACAACGCTCCCTACGCCGAGATGGATGGGTACTGGGCATTCGGTCCGCGCACCTCTATCGGAGGAGGCCCGTTTTACACGGTGTACGACCCGACGCAAGATGACGCGCAGCGAGTCAGTGGCTACGGGGTTAATCTGGAATTAAAAGAACTATGGTCACAAGCTGCGCGCTCAAGCTTGTCGTTGCGACTGGAGCACGACACATTTACGGGACTCGGGCTGCCGGAATCGAGCAAGGACACGGTGGGCCTTGAATGGACCGGCGTCTACAAGCGACCAACCGACTCGTTGCAATATGCCATCGGCCGGTTTATCGAACCCAGCAGCGTAGGCAGCTTGGTGGCGCTCAATCAGGTTCGAATTCAGTACGCCCATCGTTTCAGCGTGTATACGCGTTTCAACGGTGCGGTGCGTGTCAGCCGCGGCGAGGATCTTTCTGACGGATCGAAGGAGGACCACGTTAATGTCCAATTGGGCCTGACGCGACTGATCACTGAAGCTTGGTACATCGCCGGGGGGTATCGCTTCGCATATCAGAAGTTCGATACCTCGGCAGGATCTGCCCATAGCAACGGCGTTTTTATCTCCATAGGCTTCCACGGGCGTGAGCCTCCCACGGATTGAGGCGGAGTACCATGGACGCAGGACATTCTTTGAGCGACTACGGAGCACTGCTGCGGCGCCGCTGGGTTTATCTGATCGCCATCATTCCGTCGACATTGCTCCTGTCCGTCTTCATTGCGTACATTCTGCCGGTCACCTACCGTGCGTCCGGTACGATCATGCTGGAGCCTTCCTCAATACCCACCGAGATGGTTCAGTCGACGGTGCGGGGAATCGAGGACATTCCGGCATATGCGCAGCAGGAGTTAGAGCTCGTGCGGCGGCGGGTCATGACACCGGATCGCCTGCTCGAGCTGATAAAGGCCGTTGATCCCTATCCCCGTGTGGCAGCGACTCCGGAAGTGAAGGCCCTGATGGTCGCCGACAATGCGTCGGTGGAGCGCGTCGATCCGATCACCCTGAAGCCACTCGATCAGTCTACAGCGTTCTCGATCTACTACGACAATCCGAATCCGAAGATCGCCGCAGCGGTAGCATCACGCCTCGTCGATATGTATCTCACATACAACCGTCGGACGCGAACCGAGCAGGCCGGTGCTGCGTACGATTTCTTGCAAGGCCAGGCCCGCGAACTTGAAGCCTCGATGACTGCCACGGAGCAGCGCTTGGCAAAATTCAAGGCAGAGTACGGTGGCGCGTTGCCAGAGATGCAGTCGCACAACATTACGGAGGTTGATCGCGCGCAGCGGGATTTGGAAGCAATTCAGCAGCAGGAATTGCTGGCTGAGGAGAGGGAATCACAGCTGCAGCTGCAGCTTAACAACCTAAGCCCGAGTCTCACGGCAGCAGTCAGCGATGTGCGGACCGAACTGGCTAAGCTGCGCGCGCAGCTGGCCGATGCGGAGCAGAGATACACCCCCGAACATCCCGAGGTTAAGCGCCTGAGGCGCGCAATCGCAGAGATGGGAGCGCAGAACGAAGCCAGCAGTAAGGTCGCTGCGGGTCTGCCGGACAATCCGGAGTACTTGGCTGTTCGGAGCCAACTCGAGGCGGCACGGCGCTCGGTGCGCACGCTGCAGGCGAGCGAATCACGGGCACGCCGGGAAATCTCAACATATGAAGGGCATCTTGCTACTGCGCCGAATGTAGAGCGTGAATACCGGCAATTGGAACGTGAGTATGAAAATGAGCGTACGCGTTACGAGGATGTGCAGGGGAAGATGAAGAATGCGGCGCTCGCTCGCACCATGGAAAATCAGGACCGGGGCGAGAAGTTCTCCCTGATGCGTGCACCCGTCGCCCCAACAAAGCCCTATTTCCCCAATCGTGTAGGGATTATGCTACTTGGGTTAGTGCTTGGCAGCGGACTCGCCTTTGGCTACGCCGCCCTGCGTGATGCGATGGATCCCACCGTACGCTCAAGCAGCGACCTGCAAGGGATCATGGAGACAACGGCTATCGGAACCGTACCGGTGATCGTCAATCCGAGTGAACGCAGATCGCGCCGGCTGCGGTGGGGCTCGGCAGCATTGGTTTACGCCGTGGCTGCGGTCTGCGTGGCGATGACGGTATGGATCAGGCGCTAGATATCTGTAAGAGGGGTCGACGCGTTAGGCAACGGACTGGCGATTCTCGCTTCCTGCTGAAATTCCAGAAATTGCGATAGCAGTACGTGCGGAGAAAAAAATGTCTATCGAGCAAGCACTGGAGAAGATCAAGCGTCAGAGCGCGGCCCAAGGTGACTCGCGGAACCTACCGGCATCAGTGACGCAGGGCAGCAATCGGAAGGAGCAACGACCCGCAAGAACCGATCTCGCTCCGCCGCGAGAGTTTCCGGTGGCGGAGTGCGCACCGGATGTGGCAGTCACACAGCACGTTTTGCTGCCGGGTACGATTCTCGCCGCAAACGAGCGCATGACCGCGGCCTACAGAATCATTCGCGCGCGGCTCTTGCATCGCATTCAGGCAAACAATTGGACCACGATTGCCGTGACTAGCCCGGAGGCAGGGGAGGGTAAAACCCTGACATCCATCAACCTAGCACTGAGTCTTGCCAGAGATTCGACCCATAGCGTGTTCTTGATCGATCTCGATATGCGAAATCCGAGTGTCTGCGCATACTTGGGTGTGCAGCCTCCGCAGGAGCTATTGACCTACTTCTCCTCTGCGGGGCCTGCACAGCAGGCGCCGTTGTTTTCGATTGGCGTCGAGAACTTGGCCATCGCCGGTAGCGTAACACCAAGTAATTTGGGATCAGACTTGCTGTCAGACGGGCGACTTGAGCGCCTCATCGACGAGATCAGAGGATTTGCCCGCAAGCCGATCGTGCTCTTGGATCTGCCACCAATTCTTGTCACCGATGAGGCTATATCACTGGCGCCCAAAGTGGATGCGACGTTACTTACGGTTTCGGAAGGCAAGACACGGCGCGACAGCCTCGTGCGTACCAAGCAGTTACTAGCAGAGTTTACTTCGGCGGGGATCGTCCTGAACCGCTCGCGCGAAGAGCTCCACCGGGGTGGATACTACGCGTATGACTGATCTAGGCGCCGGAGGGCACTCATGCTCGGAATCCGATCGCGGCGATCTTCTTAGTGAGTATCCGCACTTTCTTGCCATAGAGAGCGAAGACGGCGCGCATCGAGAACTCGAGCATCGTTGTAACGGCCAAACCGATGTAGTTGAGGGGGTTGGTCCAGAATACGTAGAGTTTTAACGGCAGTACACGGATCTTGTCGAAGCCACCCAGCTTCAACAGCTGCTCAAGACTGTATTCGGTGACATTGTAAAAGTGATCAATATTGTGCGAGAGGTTTTCTGAACCTACTAGGGGATTTGCGCCATTCATTGCGTATACGAAGACTTGACCTCCGGGCCGAAGCGCCGCTCGGCACAACTGCAGAAACTCGATGGTCTCCGCGTGGGTAAGGTGGTTGAGTTCCTGTTCGGGAATAATTACATCGAACGCGCCAGGGTGCTCGCCCAGGAATTCAAAGGCATGCTCAAACTGGCAGGGCAACTTGTGGCGCAGCGCGATGGCGATCTTCACCGGATCAGAGTCAATGCCGGTTACGGCTCGATATCCTTGGTTCGTAAGGGTCTTGACCAGGTATCCCGGGCCGCAGCTGATTACAAGTATCCGAGTACCACGATCGGATGGCAGCTGAGGGAGGTAGTTGGCGCGGTAGTAGGCTGTAAAGGAATCAAAGCCCGCCTCAGCGTCTTTGGGCGCCTGCCAGTAAGAATCGAACGGTTCCAGCCGAGCTTCAAGTTTTCTCGGCGACTTAATGGGAGTGGACTCGTCGTTTGGACGAGCTGGTTCAAGTCGAAGCTCGGCGTTCATCCGGATTCCCCCTTAACGCACATGGGGCTCGCTACACTCAGAATACACTCGCCAAGCTAACAGCGGAACTCTACTTTCGATTGCGCATTTTACTTTGTAACTACGAATACCCTCCGCTCGGCGGCGGGGGCGGGGTCGTAATGGCGGCGATGGCCCGCTCGCTGGCCGCAAGCCACGAGGTAACGGTTTTAACCTCGCAGGGCCGTGGACTCGCTCGCGAGGAAATCGATCACGACGTCCGGGTGATCCGTGTCCCCGTGCTGTTCCGGGGCAGGCGAGCGGTGGCCAACTTTCCTTCAATGGCCGCGTACCTGCCCGCGGCCCTGTGGCGAGGTCTCCGCTTTAAAAGGGGGAGTTTCGACGTGGTAAACACGCACTTCGTCCTACCGACCGGACCTGTGGGTAGCATACTGAGCCAAACGCTGGCGGTGCCTAACGTGCTTTCAGTGCATGGAGGGGACATGTACGATCCCTGTAAGCGAAGCTCTCCGCACCGACACCGACTGTTGCGCGCGTCGGTCTCACATCTTCTGCGGGGTGCCGACGCGGTCGTCGCGCAGTCGCGAGACACCGCGCGCAATGTCCGCGAGATCTATGGCGTTGAGCGGGCGGTCGACTTGATTCCCCTGGGAATTGAGCGACCGGAGCGGGGAGCGGTGCCGGCCCGTTCGACGTTCCAGATATCCGAAGACGCCTTTGTGCTCATGACCACCGGGCGAGTCGTCGCGCGTAAGGCCACCGAGCAGCTGGTTCAAACATTGGTTGCGGTTGCAGGATCCGTGCTTCTCGTCGTGGGCGAGGGTCCGGAAGCAAGCAATGTCATGCGGAAAGCTGAGGCAGCGGGCGTCGCAGGACGTCTACGCATGCTGGGATACGTCTCTGAAGCCGTCAAGAATCAGGCTTACCAGATTGCTGATGTGTTTGTATCGACGAGCCAGCACGAGGGCTTTGGACTGGTTTTCTTGGAGGCGATGGCCTTTGGATTGCCGATCGTATGCTACGACCGCGGGGGCCAAACAGACTTCTTGTCGACAGCGACAAGTGGTTACGTTGTGCCGCTGAATGACCTCAAAGCCTTCAACGCTGCGGTGCAAGCGCTTCGTGACTCTCCCGCGGCCCGTGCGGCCATGAGGCGCAACAATCTGTCCAAGATCGAGAACTACTACATCGATCACTGCAGCCAGCAATACGCAGTCTTGTTCGAGCGCGCTATGGAACGGCATCGCACCGGACTCCCACATCATGGGTAATCACTAGTCATGTGCGGTATCGCAGGCATCGTCGGAGTCAAAGGCGCGCAGCTCAGGCCACGGCTTGAGCGTATGTTGGCGGCGCTTCGGCATCGAGGCCCTGATGGTGAAGGGATGGAGGTTGACGGCAGTGCAGCGTTCGGCCACCGGCGCCTATCTATCATTGACCTGGAGGGAGGTAGGCAGCCTCTGGTCAGTGCCGATCGACAGTTGTGGCTCGTGTGTAACGGCGAAATCTATAACTACCAGGAACTCAGGCTCGATCTGCAGAGCAGGGGCTATAAATTCTCCACCCACAGCGACAGCGAAGTGATCCTGGGACTCTACGAGTTCTATGGAGACGGCTTGCTATTGCACTTACGTGGGATGTTTGCATTCGCACTCTGGGACGGTCGCAGAAAGCGTCTGTTGGCTGCGCGGGATCATCTGGGCCAGAAGCCGCTGTATTACGCGAACACTGCGAACGGGTTTGCGTTCGCATCAGAGATCAAGGCGCTGCTCGCCTTTGAGCCGTCCCTGAGGGAACTCAACCTGTCGGCGCTTGATCAGTACTTGGCTCTCAGACTGATAGCACCGCCGCAATCAATGTTTCTGAGAATTCACAAGCTGCCGCCCGCCCACTTTCTGACTCTGCAGGCGGGAGGCGTCCCCGTCATCTCGAGATATTGGAACCTCTCGTATCAGCCAAAATGGACGCAGCCGCATCAGACGCTGCTGGATGAACTGGATCACCGCGTCGAAGAGTCCTTACGGGTCCACTTGGTCAGTGACGTACAGCTGGGCGCCTTTCTGAGTGGCGGGCTAGACTCTGGGCTCTTGGTGGCGATGCTGGCGCGCCGCGTCGGCGTCACAGGACTTCCGACCTTTACCATCGGCTTACCTCACGGTGCTTACGATGAGGCGCCTTACGCCCGCCGCGTCGCGCAGTTGAGTGGGTCCGAACATCACGAAGAAACCCTGAAGCCAAGCCTGATAAGCCTATTGCCTCGGCTCGTTAGTCATCTGGATGAACCTTCAGATCCCCTGTCACTATGCACCTACCAGCTCGCGGCACTTGCGTCCCGCTACGTGAAAGTCGCGATTGGGGGCGATGGAGGCGACGAACTCTTCGGTGGCTACGATCGGTATTATGGGAACGAGCTTGCCGGCTGGTATGCGCGCGTGCCCGAGATTGTACGTCGGCGGCTGCTGGGACCGTCCCTGACGCTCGTTCCAGAAACAGGTTGGTACAAGAGTGTTGGTCACCAGCTGCGCTGGCTGCAGCGACTTTCGTTTTTGGCCGGGGGAGAGCGCTATGCTGCCAGTCTGAGCTATTTCTACTTCGACCACATAAGCCGGATGGGACTGTTTACGCCGGAGGCTTTACATGAGCTGGGTGCGGCGCGCGCCGAGGAAGCCATCCAGGGCCCCTTCGCTGAAGCCCGCGGAGACATGCTCGATCGGATGCTCTATGCAGACACTGCGGTGCGGCTGCCAGATCATCCAACCATGATCACTGATCGGATGTCGATGGCGCACGGGCTCGAGACGCGCAGCCCGTTCATGGATCATCGGCTCGCCGAATTCGCGGCGCGCCTTCCTTCCGCTATGAAAGTGAGAGGAACGTCGCTGCGGATCGCCCAACGGCAGCTGGCATCGCGGTACCTGCCGCGGGACGTGCTTCGTCGCCCAAAGCAGGGGTTCTCCTCCGCACTGCCTTATATGCTGCGCGGCGAATACGAGCTGCTCTATGAGCGCCTGCTTCCGGATTCACATTTGGTCAGGACGGGGATTCTGCGACGGGAACCTATCAATTACATCCTCGCAACCCACCTAGCGGGCAAGGCCGATCACGGCAATCGCCTGTGGCTGCTCATCAATGCGGAGGTATGGTATCGAATGATGATCGACGGAGTCACCGACGAGGGTATCAGTGATCTCCTCGAGGGTCCGCGTTCGGCAGCGGCGGCATGAGGCAGTTGACCCGGCTGCTGTTAAGACAGTTTGCCCGCGTCGCGCGGCCGTACCTCGAGGCGCAAGGCTTACTGCGCACAACCAAGGTATTTAGTGGTTCGGCATTGGCTTGGACTCCCGGCGCGGAACGAGTGTTGGTACTGGCCCCGCACATGGATGATGAAACTATCGGCTGCGGGGGTGCGTTAGCCCTTCATGTGGCGGCGGGTGCGAACGTACATGTAGTCTTTCTCACAGACGGAGGCGCGGGGGCGCCTCCGGGCGCGCTGTCCGAGCTTGAGGCCAAGCGGACGCTGGTCGAATTGCGAAAACGCGAGGCGGTATCGGCTCTCGGAGTTCTTGGTATTTCGAAGGCGTCGTTTCTTGACGCACCGGACGGAGCGCTCATGCAGGCGCAGGAGGCCAGTGGTTGCTTGCACGAGATACTGATGCAGTATCGTCCAGAGCTGGTCTATGTTCCTTGTTTCCTTGAAGAACATCCGGATCACTACGCAGCGAGCCGGATCTTAGTTCATGCGGCAACGAACCTTACCTTCGGCTTCCAGTGCATGGGATATGAGGTTTGGACACCTCTGTTTCCGAACACTGTAGTTGCGATCGATGCTGTGGTGGAACTCAAGCGCGAGGCGCTGTCGCATTACAAGAGTCAGTTGGCGAATTTGGACTACATTCATACCGCGATGGGGTTGAACTCATACCGGTCTGCCGCCTTTACTGAACCACGTATCCGGTTTGCGGAGGCGTTCTTCTCTCTTCCTCTGCCGCAATATGCAGCAGCATTCGAGGCTTACGGAAAGCGGCACTGAGGCATGCGTGTCGGCGTCATGTTGCGGCATTACAACCAACACGGCGGGGGCGTACGGGTCTATACGCATGCATTGCTGCAGCATTGGGCCACGCATCCCGGTGGACACGAGTATGTGCTCTTTTACAACGATCCCGAACTACTGGGAACGTTCCAAGGCCGCACCCACATCACGGAGGTATATGTACCGGGACGCCAAGTGCTCGCATGGGACCAAATCGGATTACCGCGAGCACTGGGGCGTCATGGGGTCGATGTCTTGTTCAACCCAAAATACTCTTTGCCCCTTTGTGGCGAAGAGCCCGCCGCGTGGGTATGTCACGGGCTGGATTGGTACGTAATGCCCTGGGCCTCACGCTTCCGAGATCGGCTCAGTCATCGGTTTCTAGTGCCGAAATACGCCAGGCGAGCTCGAGCGATCATTGCGGTCTCTGAGGTCACGCGCGAGCACCTGACGCAATTCCTGAATGTGCCGCCGGAGCGCATTGTCACGGTGTACACCGGAGTGGACGATGTCTTTAGAACGGTCCCGGCGGACGACGCTCTGGAGGAGGCGCGTCGTCGCTATCAGTTGCCTGCCAATTTCCTCCTCTACGTCGGTGCGATCTACCCCCCGAAGAACTTCACGCGCCTGATTCAAGCGTACGCCCGCATCGGCCCCAAACTCGGTATACCCCTGGTGATCGCCGGAGGCGAGAATCGGTTTCTTTCGGAAGTGGAGCTCATGGAGCCCGCCCGGCTGGGCATCCAAAAGTGGGTGAGGTGGCTGGGGTGGGTGCAAAACGCTGATGTTGCGTTGCTTTATCGCCTGGCGCAAGCGTTGCTGCTGCCCTCGCTCTTTGAGTCATTTGGCATTCCGATCATTGAGGCGATGGCGTCAGGGTGCCCGGTCGTTACGGCCAACTGTTATGGCTCGAAGGAAATTGCAGGCGACGCTGCAGAGCTAGTCGATCCGCTGTCGGTCGACTCGATTGCAACAGGCATCGAGCGTGTGCTGCTCCAGCCCGAGCTTCGCTCGACACTGATTGAGCGGGGACGCGCGCGATCGTCGGCCTTTACCTGGGATCGATGCGCTGGTCAGACCTTACGAGCCCTCGAGCGCATCGCCGCGGCCGACTAGACGTCGCAACAGCGCTTCGTATTGCGTAATTATTGCAGTCATTGCGTAGGGTTCGATCGCGGCACGCGCACGCCTGCCAATATCGGACCATAGTGCCCTCGCGCTGAGTGCGCGTTGTACCGCACACCGGAGTCCATGTTCGTCGTCGGCGGGGAAGACGAAGGCATTGTCGCCATCGGCGAGCAACTCCCGCGCGACCCCGACGGGAGTCGCAATCACGGGTAGGCCGGTTGCCAAGGCTTCGATCAAGCCCACACCAAACCCTTCATACCGACTTGGAAACACCGCCAAGTCCGCGGCCCTGAGGTACTCCTCGACGTGGTCGGTCGATCCGGGCATGCAGACGGAACCTTCGATTTTACGCTTCGCTATTGCGGCCTTGAGATCCAGTTCGCAGTCATCGAAGGAGCCCTTTCCGGTCCCGACCAAGGCGAAAAACAGTGTAGGATCGCGCGCCAGCAAATCCGGGATGGCATCGACAAGAAGCGGAACACCCTTCGCGCGGGACAACCGACCGACATACAACACGATTGTGCGATCCAGAGGTAGGCCCAAGACGCCACGCAAGCGCGTACGTTCTCCCGGTGACGGCGGTCGAAACTTGTCTGTATCTACGGCGTTCGGGATCCGGAGGATACGTGACGCTGACAAGCCCTTCTGCAGCAGCAGTTCTTCAACTTCGGCCGATATCGCTACGACTGCATCGGCGCGAGTCAGCATAGATTGTTGAATGTGAGCTAGGACGCGAGGCAATGGCAGTCCCCACAGGCGCATCAGGCTGCGACTTTCCGTGGATAGTGGTTCGACCAGCTCAAACGTCGATTCGACGCGTATGACACACCGACGCCCAAACAGTCTGCAAATCGGCAATGCGACCAAGGGAATCATCTTCATGCCGGAAATCAGGACTACGTCGTACTGATTTGACTCCGCCACCAGGATACGGCCAAGGTGGGATAGATACCGCATCATTCGCGGTAGTGCCCGCCATCCCGAGCCTTTGATCTGCCCAGCCGGTTGAATTCGGCGCACCCGTACAGCCTGAAGGAACTCTTCGTCCTTTGAGGCGGGCTCGGTTTGACGAGTGATGACTTGGGTGACAATTCCTCGCTGGGACACTCCTTGCGAGAGATAGGACGCCATTAATTCCACACCGCCTATCTGTGGTGGAAAGAACTCTTCCGTCAGCCAATAAAGGCGCGGCGGATTGCGCATCACCTGCAGTAGAAGTCGTAAGTGTGACGATAGGGCGTATCGGTTAGGTAGCGCCATGTGCCCAATGGAGGGAAATGAAACCTCTCGAAGCGGCTTAGGCTGCGCAGTTGACTCAGCGGCACCGGGGTACGTTCTGGAATGTCATTCCAACCGAAGACGAAGTGGCCCCGTGGAAGGAGTCGCGAATAGCACTGTGAAAAGGCGGCTTCGCAGTCTTCGGGGTCATCTAGTCCGAAGCCATAGACGCCGTTGCAGATGATAACGTCGAAGTACTGCTCGGGAAAGTAGCGGTGTAGATCCTGAAGAGGCGCCACCACGTGTCGCCGCGCACCGTACTTCTTGGCGTGCGGAAGTGGGTCTACAGTCGAGAACTCGCAGCCACGGAAGTAGCGTCTCTCATAATGCTTTGTGTACCAGTCACATCCTACAAACAGTATTCTTGAACGGGCTCTACGTTCGCTGAAGTACGTAAAGATGGGTCCCTCCAGGATACGACGATCTTCGGTCTCCATTGGCACCGGGAGTCCCAGGGCGTACCGGACAGCGCGTCGCGCGAATTGCCGGTCTGTGACCAAGCGCATCAACGGCGACGAACGCGTCGGTTGGCCTGCCGTTCCCCGGTATACCTCGCAGTGACGCGAGACTGGCTTAAGTGGATCCATCAGCGTGCCATGCGTACGCGTTAGGCGTTCTTATAATTAGCGCAACCTGATCTTGACACGCTTTGGCGGGTCGTCCAAGCACCGTAGGGGGCTGGTAACACGAGGGCTTGGACTCGCCCCATTATGTCTCCTTCGGGTGGTAAACGGTTTTCTATTTAGCCGAGCTATGGCCCGGGGCTCAGATCGGGTCCGCTCACTCCGAATATGAAACTTGCAAGCCTGGGTGCGCTGGTTTCGGTGAGAACGAGTGTCGCGGAGTGAACTGTCGCCTCGCAGATCAGCTGCCGCACACGCCAGCTTCCAAGCACTGCGCTGACCGTCGCCGCGGCACCTGAAACCGTGAACTTGCCCCTGGCCCAACAAAAGGGGACCGTGAAAGACTTGCGTGCAACGGGTACGCGTACGGGTAGGGCCGTTTGCCAGTAAATTGGTTATGCGTTGTAGATCAATGCGTTAAACGTCTCAATACAACTCCGGCCGGGGGCGCCAATAATTCAATCACGCGTAGTACTTTTCTCGGAACCATCGAGCGCATCGTCTAACGATGTAAGGGCCTTCCCCGTCGCGAGACGACACCGAGGTGTCAGGATTGACTTGCATATTAGAGTTCTCCGAAAACATATACGGACTGCCCGCTATCGCCGGTTTCTCATGAGGCCTGAACTGGTAGTCAGCGGCGCACGCAATCCTTTCATTCGCGGTCGATCCCCGATATTTACTTCTGCTTATCCGGGAGGCTGAAAGCCATCACGAAATCACCGTTGTCGGGAGAATGCGCTGCTCCACCCACGGAGATTGCGATGTACTGCTTGCCGGTCACAGGCGACACGTAGGAGATCGGCGTAGCGCTAGAGCCAACCGGCAAGCCGTATTGCCAGACGAGTTTGCCACTCTGCGCATCGTAGGCACGGATGTAGTAATCCTGGAAGCCAGCAAAGAACACGAGGCCACCCGCCGTGGTCATCGTTCCCGCATAGGTCGGCATACCCGCGGGCATAGGCAAGTGTGATGCTATGCCGAAGGGACCGAGCCGCTCCGTAGTCCCTGCCGGCACCTGCCAAGCCACCTTGTGCGTCTTCAGATCGACGGCCGTTATCGTCCCATAGGGCGGCTGGTTGCAAGGCACGCCGATCGGCGACATCCAGATGTAGATGGCCTGACCGTAAGGAGTTCCCAACTGGGGCGACGGACCGTGTCCGCTCGCCTCGAGTTTGTGAGACTTTGACCAGACATCAAACTTGTCACGCTGCATCAGCCAGAAGATGTTCGGGACACGAATGTCGTTCATGTAAGCCAGATGATTGACCGGATCGTAGGACATGCTGCCCCAATTGAAGCCGCCGATGTTGCCCGGCTGGTCGAGCGCCTTCGTCAGGCCGATCGGAGTGAAGTCGCCATCGTATCGTAGCTGCTTGAACAGGATGCGGCACATGAGCTGATCGAACATGGTCGTGCCCCACATCTTTTTCTCGGTGAGCCGTTCGGCGCCGATAGTCGGCAGGCCGACCGAATAGGGCTGCGTGGACGAGAGCTTTTCTTCGGGCACGGCACCCGTCGAGGGCACGGGCTTTTCGGCCACGTCCGCAATCGGCTCGCCCGTCGCGCGATCGAAGAGGAACAACTGGCCACGCTTCGTTGTTTGCAATATGCCGCGGATCGTTCCACCCTTGCCATCAGGCAGGTCGACCAGCGCCGGTTGAGAAGGCAGATCGTAGTCCCAGATGTCGTGATGCACCGTCTGGAATTTCCATCTCACACGTCCAGTCACGACGTCCAGCGCCACCAGTGACGAGTTGTAATCATCCGAGTGCGGTGGCCTGCCCATCCCGAAGAAGTCAGGCGTCGCATTGCCCAGCGGCGCATAGATGAGCCCAAGCTGGTCGTCGTAAGCTGCGGTCGTCCACATGTTCGGTGTGCCGCGAGTGTAGGTTTGCCCCTCCGGCGGCTGGCCGGTAATTTCGGGGTTGCCCAAATCCCACGCCCATGCCAGTGCACCGGTGCGCGCATCGAAGGCGCGGATTACCCCCGATGGCTCGCCGCGGCTGTAGTTGTCGACCACCCAACCGCCAATGATGATGTAGTCTCGCGCGACCAGCGGTGCGGAAGATTGGAAATAGAATCCGGGTTTGACCTCCCCCATACCCTGCTTCAGATCGACGATGCCGCCGCTGCCGAAATCGGGGCACGGCTTGCCGGTCTTGGCATCCAGCTCAAACAAACGCGCGTCGATGGTGGAATTGACAATGCGCTCGGCGCAGACCCCATCAGCCGGGGCGTCCTTGAGCTTGTAGTAACCCAAGCCACGGCAGCGATTCCAGATCGGCGAGGAACTGTGGGTATCGAACTTCCAGCGCTCCGCGCCCGAATCCGCGTCGACCGCGGCAATGCGATCATCGGGTGTACAAGTGAACAGCGTATCGCCGATCTGCAAAGGCGTATTCGAATCGACGGCACCCTTCTCCAACGCAGTCTTCCCGCCGGTGTGGTAGGTCCAGGCAAGCTTCAGATCCTTCACGTTGTCACGGTTGATCTGGGTGAACGGCGCATAACGCGTACCCGCCCCAGTACGCCCATACGCAGACCAATCCGAAGGAGTTATGTTTGCAGCCGCCTGCGTATAGGGCGAATTAGGAGTTGGCGAAACGACGCCATGCGGCACGAAGGCAAGCGCAAAGAATACGATCGTCCCCAGGACCGTTAGGACACCGAGGCTACGCATCCTATTCCGCGAGACCTCAGGCAACACCGACGGCAATAGGAGCAAACCGAGGCTCGCCAACGCCAAAGGAACAACAAGGCGTGGGAACAGAGCCCAGTAGAACGTACCTGACTCCCACAGGGCCCACGGAATGGTCAACACGGCGATCAATACCAGCAACCATGCCCCGCGGGCCTGTTGCCGCCAGAGCAGGATGCCTGCGATCAGATAAGCCAGTCCGGCCAATACGTAGTAGAGCGAGCCGCCGAGTGTGGCGAGGTAAATGCCGCCGAGCAACAACCCCAGTCCCATCAATACGACCAGGATCGCAAAAATGCGGTTGATCACGGTCATGCTCGTGCTCCTATTCTCGACAGATCTAACCGTTGCAATGTCTTTGAGCAGCCGGCATTCACTTCGCGAATGACGTTGCGATATGACTCGCGAGGGGAGTAGGGAAGCTGATAGCCGAGCATTTCAGGCGCGCAGTCGGCGAATGGGCGTCTGAAGTACCAATAGCTGCCGTGGCCATACGGCAACTCCATTTGCCGGGCGATGAAATCCAGGACACCGGTTTCCACGCGCGGCACGTTGGTGCCGGAGGCGAGATGAGGCCATGCGCAAACCGCGGCGGCTAGGACGGCCGTCGGCGCTGCCTTGAAGAGAAGTCGGCGTTGATCCACAAGCAAAGTTTGGGAACAACGCACCCCCCACGATAGTCCCCTAATTGGGGGATGCGGCGATACGCAGGCTGCTGCGCCGCTGCGGGAGTTCAGTTTCAGAGGGTGGGCTGCAAGATCGAGGGCGCAAGGCTACGCTCCACCTGCTTCATAAGCTGCCGGAGTCTTCGAAATAAAGAGGCGACGCGCAAAGCGTCTTTCGGAAAAATCGAGCGAATCTTTGGAAGTGGGTGCTGACGCATTGGTCCTATTACACTTCGTCCAACGGCAGCGAATGACTCTGGCAGTTGCAACTTGAGAACCGTTGCAGAGCAGCGGACTGTCAGTTCGACGGTTCTAAGAGCCCACGGGTACCATGGTGGGCACGACCTAAATGCTGCCTCATAGAAAATCTCTATAAATCAGTAGTTTATTGGACGTCATTGGACTCTGACCGGGGGCGCCAACTGACCTTTTCACCGCGTATCACCCGCTGCCCAGCCCGTAGCACCAGATCCTTGAAAATACGCATTTAGTGCTACTTTGCTAGGTGTTTCATAATTCCATATAATTGGAACTATGAAATCTCAGGAAGCTATCGGTGCCCTGAACGCACTGGCATCAGAAGCGCGCCTCAGCGTGCACCGCCTGCTCGTTAAACGCGGTCCCGAGGGCTACACCCCCTCCGAGCTGTCTAAACGCTTGGATCTGCCGCCGCCTACGCTGTCGTTTCATCTGAAGGGCCTGGTCCAGGCGGGGCTCGTGGTCAGTCGACGCGACGGCCGCAATCTTTATTACAGCCCGCACTTTGAGCGTATGAATGCACTGGTTGGGTTCCTCACTGAGAACTGTTGCAGTCTCGCCGGTGAGGCCTGCGACAGGAACTGTCAACCGGTTGCCGCAGCGCAGAGGAAGAGAGCATGAAGCGCCTTCACGTTCACGTTTCCGTTAGGGATCTAAATGCCTCGATCCGCTTCTACTCGCAGCTCTTTGCCGCCGAGCCTATCGTGCGGAAGTCGGACTATGCGAAATGGATGCTCGAGGATCCGCGAGTGAACTTTGCGATCAGCCAGCGCGACGGCAAGCCTGGTGTTCAACACCTCGGAATCCAAGTTGAGGATCGAAGCGAGCTTGCGGAAGTCTACGCTCGGCTGCAGCGAGCCGAGCGGCCGGTGATCGAGGAAGGGGAGACAACCTGTTGCTATGCGCATAGCGAGAAGAGTTGGATCGATGATCCGCAAGGCGTTCAATGGGAGACATTCCTGACCGCGGGTGAAAGTACCGAATACGGCACGGACGAGATTCGCTCCGTGCAGGAGAAGCGCCAGGCCGCCGCGCCAAGTTGCTGCTCACCTAACCCTCCCTGACCGCACGGAGCCGTCGTGACCGAATTACGAGCGGCTGATGAAGTAGATCTTGCGGTCGTTCGCCCGTTACTGGAGCAGGCGGGACTGCCAACCAGTGACCTGGCAGGCTCAAAACCTCAATTTACGGTGTTGTTCGAGGACGGACGAATCATCGCCGCCGGTGCTTTGGAGCGGTTCGGGACAGCGGCTTTGGTGCGGTCGGTGGTTGTGGCCGGTGATCGCCGGGGCAGCGGGTTGGGGCGGACCATAGTTCAGGAGCTCGAGACGGTGGCGCGTGCGGGCCGGATTAATCGGCTGATCCTTCTCACTCAGACCGCACGCGAATTCTTTGCGCGTCAGGGCTATCGCGTCATCGAAAGAAGCGAAGCACCCCAAGACGTACAAGGGAGTGAGGAGTTTCGCTCGCTGTGCCCGGCCTCTGCGATCTGCATGACGAAACTACTGTCCGACTCTGAGTAACAACCCATGGCCGATCGACCCTACAACGTACTCTTTTTGTGCACTGGTAACTCGGCGCGCAGCATTCTCGCGGAGGCGCTGATCAGCCAGTGGGGGCGCGGGAAGTTCCGCGGCTTCAGTGCGGGCAGTCATCCAAAGGGTACGGTACACCCGATCGCGCTGCACCTGCTGCAGCGGCTGAATTTTCCGACTGATGGACTGCGCAGCAAGAGCTGGGATGAATTCGCGGTTCCTGGCGCCGCGCCTCTGGATTTCGTATTCACGGTCTGTGACAACGCTGCCGGAGAGGTTTGTCCTTATTGGCCCGGGCAACCCGTGACCGCCCACTGGGGCGTTCCTGATCCCGCTGCGGTGGAGGGCTCAGACACGGAGAAGTGGGTCGCGTTCCGGAAGACTTTTGCAGCGCTCGACAATCGCATCAAGATCTTTACCAGTCTCCCGCTGGCCTCGCTCGATCGGATCAAGCTGCAGGAACGGCTTGATGCAATCGGGAAGATCGAAGCTCCCAAGGCAAGCGAATGAGTCTCGTCAAGCGCGTTAGCGCTGAAGGGATCGGCTCGTTGCTCCTGGCCGCCGCCGTCGTGGGGTCCGGAGTCATGGCCGAGCGATTGGCCGGCGGAAACACGGCCGTCGCACTTCTGGCGAATACCGGGGCTACGGTGGCCGCGCTGGCGACCCTGATCGCGCTCTTGGGTCCGATTAGCGGCGCGCATTTCAATCCGGCGGTCTCACTGGTCCAGGCGGTACGCCGTAGGCTCTCCTGGGGCGACGCCGGCGCCTACGTGATTGTCCAAGTGCTCGGCTGCTGTATCGGAGTGATTCTGGCTCATGGGATGTTTGACCTCCCGTGGCTGCAGTCCTCCGCGCACGTGCGCGCCGGTATGTCCCAGTGGCTGGCCGAGGCGGTCGCGACGTTCGGGTTGCTCCTGGTCGTCCTGGGACATCGGCGCACCGAGGATGCTCCCTGGATGGTCGCCGCGTGGATCGGTGCCGCCTATTGGTTCACCGCCTCGACATCCTTCGCGAACCCTGCGATCACGATCGCGCGTTCACTGTCGGATACATTCGCAGGCATCCGCCCAGTTGACGTCCCCGGCTTCATTGTTGCCCAGCTTATGGGTGCGTTTCTTGCACTCCTGATCTCGAGATTCTTGTTTGGAGCGGATCGTCTCACGCAGATTGGTGCACGGGACCACCGGTCGGATGCCCAGAACGCTAATCCGCCGGCCGCGGGTGCACACGCGCTCCGCGGAACACCCCGTAAAGCCCAATCGCCATCCACATGACGTTGATAAAGGCCGACGGGTAAGCGCCGTTCCATCCGCTGTTCACGATAAAACCGGCGCCGGAGAGCACGTTGAGCCACTGGTATACCTGCGAACGCGAGCTAATTCGGCCGGCCGTCAGTAGGACGTACGCCGACAACATCATCGCCGCTGCCGCCCAACCGATAATCTCGATCAGTGTTTTCAAGTTCCCACCCTGGTGCCTGACTTATTTCTGAGCAACGACGATCGTAGGACGGAGTCGCTCTCTTTGGTGCAGCGCACACGCGGCGATCATCTCATCATTCAGCGGCCTTCTGTGTGTTGCAGCACGAAGCGGTGGTCTGGATCGAGGGACAAGGGACGGACCCGTATGAGCAGAATACGCAACAGTCACCTGCCTTAGGACGGAGCACGGCTCCGCACCTCGCAGAGTCGTAGAAGTAGATGCAAGTATCGACCGGCGTCGTTTCTGTTGATCGGATTTCACGGAGTCGGCGCTCGTTCGACAGTTGATCGAGACACTGGTCAGATCTTCGTTGTCCGATACTGGCGAAAAAAACGCACGAGCGAGAGTCGCGCGGCGAGCGAATGTCGATTCGCCTGGCGCCCGATGATCGTCAGCTGCTCGCTTGGGGTCCTGATTGTGCCCAACGTGGCTCCAATCCGGACCAATGCGCAATCGAGAGGTCCGCCCGGCCGCCTAGCACCTCACGCGCGGGGGAGCCACGCCAGTCAGTCCGAACGAACCTGCGCGGAAGGCGCGCGATACACAGGGCGGAAAACGGCGGTGCGCGGCCGCTTACTTGGCCGTGTAGCCCTTACCCTCCATGCACGCGGAGAAGCCCTTGTTAAAAGTGGCCTTCTGCTGTGCTGCGGCCGCCTGCGTCTGCTGCGCGGCGTTAGCCTGAGCCTGCTGATTCTGTTGTTCCGCTTGCGCCTGCGCATCGCGCTTACGAGCCCCACCCGCGACAACTCCGGTCGTCGCACCGATAGCGGCGCCCTTTCCGGCATCACCCGCGATGGCGCCGATAGCGGCTCCCGCAGCCGCGCCGCGTACCGCACCCCGCCCCCGCGAGCCTTGACCTGCGGTCGCGGGGTCCTGGGTTGGCTGCACCGCGGCAGGTTGCACGGGCGCCATTGGGTCGATGCCGGTCGTCGACTTGGCCCAACTGAAGCAAGTCCCCTCATCTGAGGTTTGCTGTTCCGGAGTCTGGTTTTTTGCCGGGAACACAATGACGCCGAGACTCGACGACAGACTGGCCGGAGCAGCCGGCGGTGCGGCTGCAGGGGCAGCGGCGGGAGCCGGGGCATTGGTTTGCTGCGCCAACACCGCGGAACTCACCAGTGTGATGGTGACGCCAAGAAGAGAATTCAGGTTCCACGTTTCGGATCGCATGACCACCCCCTAACCGTATCAAGTGCTGTGCGGAACAGTTTCCCGACGCCAGAGCATACTCCAGCCTCTTTCCGGGCGCGTCCGATCTTGGGTTTTGGTCCTATTAGCTGGGGCTAGTGCCCTCGGCGCGTATCAGAAAGAGTCCCCAATATAGACGTAGAGTCCCGTTGAACCGCTCTTCCCCCAGCAAAATCAACGCTGATATTGACCTCCTTGCGAAGGTACTGCGAAGTAACGCAGGCCGAGGCCGCCGGAGGGGAGTAGGGTGCTGCTGAAGAGGTCCCCAAATGACCCTGCCACCGACCCGGTAGCCGCAAATGCGACGGCTCCAAAGCGGTTCGAAAGCTGCCAATTGGTCCGGTGCTAGAACAGTTCTCTCCCGGCGCCTGCAGCCAGCGCTGCGGGCTTGAGGAGCTTGATCCCTTGTGCCGCGTGATAGCCGTGGATTTCAGTCACGTCGAGCTTGCGCATGAACGTGATCGTGTCTTCCGTGATGACCTGCCCTGGCACCATGATCGGGAAGCCCGGCGGATACGGGATGACGAAGTTCGCGGAGATCATCTCCGGGCCGCTCTTAAGGCGATCGTCCACTTCCTTGCTGGCGAGCTTGACGAACTCGCAGTTCGACGCGTCATAGGCCATGAAAAACGCTGGGCGCATATGGCCCTCATTGCTGACCGCCTTGGAATTCTCGCGGAATGCGTCGTGGAAGCGGCTGAAATTCGGCAGGTCGGGCACGTCCGTCATCAGCGACTTGACGCGGGCCGCGAACGTCTCCCGGCCCGCCGTGCCCTCCTGCGCAAGGCGATTATCAATTTCGCGGCTTAGATCGGCGAGCGTCTTTAGCAGGAGCGCGGCGTCGCTCTGCGTATTATTGATGTTGGTCTGGATCAACACGCTATTGCGCGAGGTCTTGTTGAGCTGGATGTCGAAGCGTTCGGCTAGTAGCGCCTTGAACTGCGTACCGTCGAAGCCTGCGGAGCCGCAGACTATGGTCAGGCGCGTCGGATCGAGCGCGAATTCATCTTCGTCCCACGATTTGAGCATGTCCGCCCAGCTTGAGTGCGGTGGACCGTAATCCACGATGCCTGACGCTCGGAACTCGGTCGGTACCATCTCCGCGGGCGTCGCGACGTGGAAGTACTTGGATATCAGCACATGTGAGTTGATCGCCTGCCGCAGCCGGATCGCGAGTGCCGTCATCTGCATCGTCAGCCCATATCCTTCGAGCTCCATCTGGCGCCGCGCGACGTCGAGCGACGCGATCAGCTGCAGGTTGGGCGACGTCGAGGTATGCGCGAGATAGGCTTCCTCGAACGGGCCTTCGACGTTGTGGAAGTCCTCGTCCCAGACCAGGATCATCGACCCCTGCCGAAACGCCGACATTGACTTGTGCGTTGAGTTCGTCTGATAGACGCGGATCCGGGCCTGGTCCGGGTCGGGCATCAGGCGCATGTCGAGCGAAGCGGAATTCCTCGGGTCGAGCGTGCCGGCCTTGGCGGCCCATGCCTTGTACTCGGCCTTGTAAGCGGGGCTCCTGTAGCGTGCAGTCAGGGCTGCAGCAGCACCCATCGCCGTGCGCCGGCGGTGGAACGGGTTGAAGCGTGCGAACCCGAACCAGGCCTCGTCCCAGAGGAAAACCAGATCCGGCTTGATTGCCAGGCACTCCTCCATGACGCGCCGTGGGTTGTACATGTGGCCGTCAAAGGTGCAGTTGGTCATATCGATTACCTTGACCCGGTCAAGCTTGCCCTCGGCCATGCAATTAAGTAGCGCCTTCTTGATCGTCCGCAGCGGCACCGCGCCGTACATCGAGTATTGCGTCAGCGGATAAGCCTCCACGTAGTAGGGCTGAGCCCCCGTGAGCACGAAGCCGTAGTGGTGTGATTTGTGGCAATTGCGGTCGACGATGACGATGTCACCCGGCTTGCAGACCGCCTGCACGACGATCTTGTTCGAGGTCGACGTGCCGTTGGTGCCGAGGTACGCGCGCTTGGCGCCAAAGGCCCGGGCAACGGCCTCCTGTGTCCTCTTGATGTTGCCGGTGGGCTCAAGCAGGCTGTCGAGGCCGCCGGTCGTCGCGGACGACTCGGCGAAGAATATGTTGGTGCCGTAGAAGTAGCCGAAGTCGCGGATCCAGTTTGAATTGAACACAGATTTGCCGCGCGCGATGGGTAGTGCGTGGAACGTGCCGATCGGGCGCTGCGCGTAGCGCTTCAGATTGTCAAAATACGGCGTCTCGTAGCGGTCCCTTACACCGTCGAGGATGGACAGGTGCATCTCCATCGGCTCCTCGATGTGGTGGAACATGCGACGCACAGGCGCCGTCTCCTCGCTTCCCGCAATGCTCTCGACCGAACGATCGGACAACAGGTAGAGGTCGAGCTCTGGCCGGTAGCCCTTAATTGCCTGCCCGAGCCCGGTGGCGAGCTCGCCCGGCGCAACCGAACTCGTGTCGATCTCGATGTGACGCGCGAGGAATGCCTGCAGGTCCGGCAGCTCGTGACGCGAGCCGAACTGGAAGCCGTCGATGATCACGACGGCCTGCAGCGTGTCGTTCACCATCACCGCAAGCGCCGCGTCCTCGAAACTGCCGACTTGGATGACCTCGTAGTTGAACGGGTCTTCGGGTCGTCGCATCCGGCGCAGGTCGTCACGGGAGCGCTCCCAGGTTGCAGAATCCGTCGGCGTGACAATCAGCACCTCGAAGTAGGGTCTGTGTGTTGCCGTCGCATCAAGGTCGGGCGGCAGCGTGTTGAGCCCGGTACTGGCGGCATCGCCCGACAAGTCCCAGGCGAGTGAGTCGCGTCTGAAATCGCTTGTCAGCAGGGCCCGCGAGACTTTTTGGACGAGACGTGCGAACCCCGCCGGGTCGCGCCGCTCCAATGCCTCGCCGATCGCGGCAAGCAAGCGGGGCCCAGGGTACGCCCAGCAGTATTCGATCCGCGTAATCGAGCCAAACAGTTTCAAGATGTCGGCATGACGCTTGCCCGCGTGCTGGCCCGTCGCGGCCACTGTGGCCCAGGAGCGAGCCAGCGCATTTAGCTGACTCCACTGGTCAATGCGCGCGCTCGCGACCGCGAAGACCTTCTTGAGCTCAGGTGCGGGCAACGACTCGGTCGTGCTGGTCATAATCGAAAGCTCCTGCTGGGACTCTTGGAGGCGCCCTTCCGCGTGCCGTCCGTAGTTGTGCTGCACTAACGTTCACCGCCGAACGCGCAGCGCTCCAAGGCGAACAGTAGAACCTTGCATTGTTTCGCTTCGCCCGTCGCCGCAGAATGGGACTTAGGTCCTAGTAGGGCGCCAGCCTATGTCGTGGCTAACGCAGCGTGCCACGTGAGTCCCGGATTTGTTGAGGAACCAGACACAGAGACTGCGCCGGCGAGTCCATGCGGCGGGCCGTCATGCCCCGCACACGCCCAAGCCTGAGGGATCGGCATCAGGACGCTTCCATGTCGACCGAGAGTTCTCCTGGGTCGCATCGCCATCGGCGACTGGTTCACGATCGTTCTTGCACTCGCTTCGTTGGTAGCCCTGTTTCGCTGCAAGGTCAACAATTCTCTTCTAATGGCCGTCACGGCTGTGGCGGGCGTGGTTGCATTTCCCTTATTGCATCCGGCGTGGGTCATGCTGTGGTGAGTCGCGTGAGTCTGCGCATCCTGGCCCGCTGATATTGGAGTTCGTCTTGCGAGGATCGTTTCTCATCGCGGTGTGGTGTTGTGGGATCTGCGGGTCCGCGCTAGGCGCCGACCTGCCACGTTCGAGCCTGCCACTCGAAGTGATCGCTGATGCGCCACTGACCGGGCAGACGACCCGCTGGGACTACGCGAGCGTGGATGGCGGCAAACACCGTGTGTACCTCGCTCACCTGGGAGACAGCGTAGTGACCGTGTTCGATACGCGGCGCCAGGTGGTGGTGAAGGACATTCCGAAGGTGTCTCACGTCCACGGGGTTCTTGCGATTCCGGAGCTCGGGCGCATCTACGCCTCCGCCACGGGGACGGACGAGGTAGTCGCGATCGATGACGGGACGCTCGAGATCACGGCACGCGTGCCCGCAGGACACTATCCGGACGGGATGGCCTACGCGCCCGAGGTCCACAAGCTGTACGTGTCGGATGAGCACGGCAATACCGAGACGGTGATCGACGTCGAGAGCAATAGGCGGGTCGCGACGATTCCCCTGGGCGGCGAGGTCGGTAACTCCCAGTACGATCCGGTATCCAGGCACATCTTTGCCAACGTGCAGACCCGCCAACAGTTGGTCGAGATCGATCCCAAGACGGACGGAGTTGTCGAGCGCATCGAACTTCCTGGCGCCGATGGGAATCACGGCTTGCTGATCGACCCGGAGGGGCGACGCGCGTTCATCGCCTGCGAGGGAAACGCCCGGCTACTCGTATTGGATCTGCAAACGCAGAAGGTCACCGCATCGTTCCAGGTGGGAAAGGACCCGGACGTGTTGGCCTTCGATCCCGGGCTTCATTACGTGTACGTGGCCGGCGAAGCCGGTGTCGTGTCGATCTTCGACGTCCCGCTCGGCCAGGTATCGAAAATTGCTGAAGGCTTTCTCGGACCGGATGCGCATGTAGTGGCCGTTGACGCCACCACGCACGAGGCTTATTTCCCCCTGATGAATCTTTCCGGTCGCTCAATATTGCGCATCACGCGCCCGAGGCCGAAGTGACGCGTAACCCATGACCACGAGGACTCGTCGGTCGCAGAGCAGTAGTCGGGGGCGCCAACGGACCCTTTTTTTACCCGAGCCCATGCGCGCCCTCGGAGTGGGACGAAGTTCTCCCAGGATAGTCACTTCGTCGCACTTATGACGTTGAAGTTGTCTCAGTCTGCGACACGCTTTGGCGCCGTGGCGTGCCGAGGGTGGCCCCACGAGCGTAATTCCTGGAGCTATGGCACATCGACTCCACCAACAGCCTTTGATTCGATCCTCGCCGGGACTGCCGGTGTGTCCGGATTGGTAGCCACCCACCTCATGAAGATCTGATAGCCCAGAGCCAGCAAAGTCGCGCCAATGAACATTCCCAGGATGCCAGTGCTCGCCAGCCCGCCCAATGCGCCCAGCAAGATCACAGGCATGGGTACGGCTACGCCGCGACCCAGCAACAGCGGTTTGAGCACGTTGTCGAGCATGCCGCCGACGCCTAGCAGCACGGTGTAGGTTACGGCTGCCGTGGTACCGTAGTGCCCGCCGAGCCAGAGGTACGCGATAGCTGGCAAAGTGACCAGGAGCGCTGGGATCTGTGCGATCCCCAGCACCAGCACGAGCACTGCGAGCACCGCCGCAAACGGAACGCCGGCAATCATCAATATCAGGCCAATGACGATGGCCTGGATGCCGGCCACGCCGAGGATGCCTATTGCCACCGCACGAATGGTCGCCGCGCAAAGCGCTGCAAATGGCTCGCCCTGCCCGCTGCCGACGAAGCGATCGAAGATGGAGCCGGCGCTTCTGGCTCCCGCCTGGCCGAAGGCCATGATGATCCCGGCAACGATGATGGACGCCAGGAACAGCAGCACCGTGACGCCGATGCTGGCAACCATCCCGACCGCCTTCTTCGACAGGTCGCCAATCTTCGGTTGCATGCTTTGAACGAGTGCGGGCAGATCCTCATGGGCCTGCGACCAAAGACCATGAACTTTCTTGCCGATGAGCGGCCAGTCGGCAATGCTCGCAGGAGGTGCGGGAATCTGCAGTGTGTTGTCGTGTAGGCCGCCGACCAAGTCATGAACTGAATCGCCCAGCCTGACCGTCAAGACGGTCACGGGCGCCACGATCAGCACGATGCCACCCAAAACCAGCAGTGTTGCCGCACGCCCCTGCTTCCCGCCCATTTTGCGCGCCAGCTTCTGATGGAGCGGATACAGGGCCACGGCCAGGATCAGCGCCCAAGCCATCAAGGATACAAAGGGCGCAAAAATGTCGTAGCACAATACCGCCAAGGCGAAAATAGCTCCGGCTCGGATGAGGACATCAATCAGTCTCCCCGACAGGCGCTTTTCGAGTTCTATGTCAGGCTGGTAGGGCGCATTCATGGACCGGCCTCCTTCTTCTGAGTAGGTTTTCTAACGGCGCGCGGTCGCGAGTTGCCGAATGACTTAACTTGGGCGAGTCCCCGAACGAGCTCTTGCGTAACCGGAGCACTGCCATCGAAGCCTTCAGCGCGGACGCTGGCGCCCACCATCGAGCCGTGGTTGCCATGGCCTGAAGTTGATCCCCTTCAATACGGCCTCGATCTGATCGTGGGGTGCCTATGGCGGCTCGCTGCGTCTGTCTTGATAGGACGTCGGCCAATGCATTCGTCCATAACAGCACCATTAATTATCCGCACCCGAGGGTGCTGCACCGAGCTGCCTGTCGGAGCAGGCAGTCCCTGACCAGGGTAATAGAGTGACTGTCAGGGGCTTGATCCGGCTCACTCTGGCACTTCCTACTTCGTTGCGGCCGTCTTGCACTGACCGAAAATGACATAGGCACCTTGGCGATCGGCGATGGCGATCGTCATGTCACCTGTCTTCTTGTTGACGGTTGCGCTCCAGCCGAAGTTCAGAACAGCCCCTTGCAGTATCAGTGAATATTCAGTCGTCGTCGTATACATGATCGGAAGCAGTTCAGTGCGATAGGGCGAGTGAACCTGCTTATTGGCCACGTCGATCCGGACCACGGGCGCCGTCTTTGATTCTTGCTTCAGCGGGCCACAGCTGGACTTCGTGGAGAGGCAATCGCGGCCGCTTTTCGCGGTGCACTCTAAAGGCTGCGAGCCATCGAATTCCTCCGCAAAGGCGAGGCCGGTCATCAATGACATTGCCAGAAAGATCGAACAGGATCGGCGGACGCTCATGAGAATTCTCCTCGTGAATGAGCTATAGGTACTTGACGAAACAATCTCAGACGGCCGCGTGCCGACACGCCTATTTTGCAGCGAGCCCCGGCGTCCCGTCGCGACTTGGCGCAACTCGCCAGTGCGGCCGCTGCGTATCAAAGTCAGTGACTAGAAATCTGCCGATCGCCGATCTGGTCGACGCGCCAAGCACGAAACGACCAGACCGCGAAACCCCGAACGCAGCCAAGGCTGACGTACCAAGCTTACCTCATGAGTCCCGGGCGGAATCATGAACGTAGCGATAGCGGCCACGTCGGCTCTCGACCCACCCGAAATTGTAGGATGCCGCGGTGCAGCACACGACTGCCGAGGGGCGGCGGTCGGGACTCACGGACCGCCGGCAGAGGCCGCCGCGGTCGATGAACGAATCAGGCCTTTGCCACCTACGGAGGAAATGGGGGCGCTCCGATACACCTCTATTTAGGCGCGCCCTTGATTCTATCCATGGCTTCCTGCGTGGAGGCCCGACTCTTCATGACCAGGGTGTAGGCAATGTAGTACTTGTAGATGTTACTGACGTAGGTCACCGTCTCCGGGCCAATTTTTTCGGCCGCCACATACTCCACGTTCTGAAACCAGATGTTCGGATTCAATCCGCGCTTGGCGGCTTCTTTGCGCAACTGAGAAATCCGGCCGGCACCGGCATTGTAAGACGCGAACGCGAACAAGGCCTTATCCAGCTTAGTCATCGGTTCATCGCCGTAGTAGTTGTCCATCATCCAACGCATGTACTTGACGCCGGCGTTGATGTTTGCCTCGACTTTGGTGATGTCGCCTACATTCATTTGCTTGCCGGTCGCCGGCATCAGCTGCATGACTCCAATCGCACCCACCGAACTCTTTGCATTCTGATCGAGTTGCGATTCCTGATAGGCCTGCGCCGCCATCAACAGCCAGTCGACGTCGTACTTATCGGCGTATTTCTGGAAATACTCGACAAGCGCCAAGAACTTCTTGCGCTCACTCTCGGAAGTCGCATTCTTCACGTACTTGGTGTTCTTCAGGTAACGCGTCAGGAGTTGATTCCCCGTGGAGGTGCCGAGCCGATGGCGCTTGGCGAAGTCATCCAGCATCGCCTTGAGCTGCGGGCTGTCCTTGCGAATTGCCCAGGCAATCTCGCCACCGCTGCGAACCGCGACATCGTCATGCACGCCGAGCTGCGGGAAAATCTGCTTCCAGAACACCGCCGTTTGCTCGTTGACGATGACGAGTGAAACGAGGCCTGCGTTAAGCATCTCGAGCAGATCCTCGTCCTCAAGCGTCTCGGGCGCCTCGTCAAGGCTTACGAGAGGCTTTCGTTCAGCCGCGAATTTCTTGTTGAGTGCCGCGAGACTCTCGTAATAACTCGATGACTTGCGTACGAAAACGACTTTGCCAGAAAGATCATCCAGGTTCGTAATTTGCGGTGACGCAGGTCCCGTCACCACGACCTCGCGTACGTCGCTCATGCCGGCCGTACTGAAGTCCACCAGCTTCTGACTCTCCGGTGTGATCGTAAGACCGGCGGCGGCGATGTCGCCCTGGCCGGCGATAAGCCCTGGCAGCAGTTGGTCGCGGCGCACCGGGATGAATAGCAGCCGCACCTTGAGGTTCTTGTGCTTGAGCTTCTTCTGGGCGGCGAGCTTCTTATTCAGCTCGTCTTCGAACAGCCGGGCGTAATCAACGGCGGTGCCGCGCAGTACACCGCGGTCCATGAAATAAATGGTCTTGCTGTGGACGGTAAGCACACGGATCAATCTGCGCTGGATCATCCCATCCAGATCACCGGTCCAGGGCTTGTTCTGTTCCCTGAGGTCGATGGAAAGAGTTCCGTCGGTCGGTTTAAGTAGCGTGGGGTCTTGGGTGGGGACGGGGGGCGCGGACGTCGACGCTGCCGTGGGAGCGGGCTTCGGCGGTGCCGTGGGAGCGGGCTTCGGCGGTGCCGTCGTGTCGGAGCTGCAGGCGATTGTTACGAGAGCGAGCACCATGCTACAGCCAAATACGAAGAGCCCGGTTCTTGTCTTCATCGTTGTGGCCTCGTCGCGAGTCTGCTCACGATACATTCTACGACTGGCACCGCAGGTTCGTAGTTGTTACCTCGAGTTTTTTACGCAGCTCGACGAGGCTCTTTTGCACAATCCGTCAGAAATGCGGCGCTGACCGCGCCGCCGCCTGGCGCAGTAGACCGGATCGGTGAGCCGGTCGCTCCCGGGGTGCGCCCCGGAGGGGGCACGGGGCCCGCGCACCGGGAGTAAGATTGAGTCTGCTGGTACGAAGAAGGTGCTCCCATGATCTATCTGCTGGTGCTGCTTCCGGCGACCGCACTTACCGTCGGCGGATACGTCGCGCTGTTCCTGGCGGGGCGCTCTGAAGGTAGGATGCGAGCCTTTGGGAAATACCTTGGATATTGGGCTTTCACGTTAGCTGCGCTGCTGGTGCTGGCGGCAATATTCGCCGCAGCTCACGGTGGCCATCGTTGTCCGATGTGGATGCACGGAATGCACGAGCGGATGCACGATTCCCGTCCTGACGCTGAGGCACCACCAGTGTCAGAGGCTCCTGGAACGGCCCCAAACTCCACAGAAGCTCCTGCTCCCCCATCTGGTGCTCCACGTGGCTAAGGAATTTAGCGAGGGCGAACCGAACCAGCGCGGCGCACATCCCGCGAAGCCAGACCTCATCGAGACATTCGGCGGAACTCTGAGAGCAGTTCAGGTGCTCCCGTACCGCCGTGCGAGCGACCTCAGAAGCGTCAGTGAGATCCCCATGGCTGCGGCATTGGAGGATCATGAGGCGCGCAGCCCCATCGGGCGTAGCGTCGTCGACATCGCCGCCACATGAACGCAGCCCCGCTGCTAATCCGGGCGGATGCGCTCATTGCCGCCGCCTGCCAACAGACCGGTCTGGATGATTTCGGCGATGACAGCTTCCGCGAGGGTCTGGGGGTCTTTTGTGAATCGGCTTCCTCGGAAGCGCAGCTCAACCAGATCGGTGCGGCGGTGCTTCCCGGGGCGATTCTCTCCTGTCTCACCAATCGTCTGAAGGTCGTTGACTGGTTCAAGCGTCACCCGGAGGTGTCCGCGGAACGCATCGAGTCGCCGACCGTCGTAATCGGCATGTTCCGGGCGGGGACGACCTTCCTCTCCTACCTTTTGGAGAAGGATGAACGGCACCGTCCGCTGCTGCGGTGGGAGGCCGGTGATAGCGTTCCGCCGCCGACGCCCGCGACACGCCGCACCGATGCGCGTATCGCGGCGGCTCAGGCGGCGGCGGCCATGCTGGACCAGATCAACCCGCGTGTCCGCCTGGTGCAGAACGAAGAACCCGATGGGCCCACCGAGTGCATCTCGGTCCTGAACCAGGATTTCAAGAGCCTGGTCTGGGAAGCAATGGCGAATGTCCCCGGCTACGGGCGCTGGCTGCAAACGACCGACCATGGATCCGCCTATGAGTACCACCGGCGCGTGCTTCAGGTTCTGCAGAGCGGCGGCGTGCGCGGCCGCTGGTCGCTGAAGAGTCCGCACCATGCGCTGCATCTGGACGCGCTGACCGCTGTCTATCCCGACGCCCGCCTGGTGCTGATGCATCGTGATCCCCTTGTCCTGTGCGCGTCGGTTTGCAGCCTCATCAGCACGCTCACGAAAACGTTCTCAGACGCCGATCATCGGCGCTACATCGCTGACCACTGGACTGAATTGCTTGCGCAATCGATCGCCAAGGTTGACGCCTTCCGCGACGCCAACCCGACGCAGCGGATCGTCGATGTGCATTACGCTGAACTCGTCCGTGACCCCATGGGGACGATGCGCCGCGTCTACGTGGCATTCGGCGACGAGCTCGACGGCCACGCGCTGCGTGCGATGACGGATCATATTGAGTCTCATCCGAAGGGGCGGTTCGGCCGACACGCCTATGATTTGAGTGAGTTCGGACTGGACGCGGCGACGGTTAGCGAAAAATTCCGATCCTATGTCCAACGTTACGACATACCGGTTGAGCGGTTCGTAAACGCCTGATCGGAGCCGGCCCATCCGCAGAGCCCCTCGGGCGCTGTGGAGTGGCCAAGGCGAGCGCATGCGTTCACGCGCGCTCTGCGGGGCGCCCGCCGCTCGCCAAGAATGAGGCTGGGCTCCTCTTAACCCTCCTGCGAGTCCGCGCAACCCTAGTAGGACCTTGGTCCAACCCCCGTGCGCGCCAGAACCGCTAGACTCTGGGTGCAGGCGGCTCCTTCCGAGCCGCCGCGATATGGAGAGTTTGCGCATGCACTGTTATCAGCCCTCAGGGCGGTCTTATCTGGCAGCGTTCGCTGCGCTGTCCCTCGCCGCCTGTGCCCATTCGCCCCCGCCGCCGCCGCAGCCGATGTTCCGGGACACTACTCACCAGGCGACCGCGACGGTCGAAGTCGCCGAGCCGGTGACCCGCCTGCTCAAGCTGCACACGGCCCAGGGTTCCACGTGGCTGCGCGCCGGTCCCGACGTGCGAAACTTCAACCAGATCAAGGTGGGTGACACCGTGACGGTGACCTATTACTCAGCCGTCGCGGCGCAGCTGACCCCGAAGGGCGCAACGCCCATCCCGCAGACGATGGCCCTCGGCGTCTCCCGATCCCTGCCGGGCCAGCGTCCGGGCGCCAGCATGGACACGACCGTGGTGGAAACCGTCACGATCCAGAGCATCGACAAGGACGCCAATACCGTCACGTTCATGCGTCAGGACGGCACCGTGGACACCGCGTCGGTGAAGTCCAGCGAGGGGCGTACGTTCATCGCCGGCCTGCACGCCGGGGACCAGGTCGATGTGGCGCTCAGCGAGGCCGTGGCGATCAGCGTGGACCCCACGCACTAGCCATCCGGTCGACTGCCGGCCGTACGCCCCGCAGGGGCACGGCCGGCAGTACTTCCAAGTACCCTGACAGTGCAGCTCGCACCCGCCGGGTCAGGGGGGCGCGGGCGCCTCGTACACCGTGCGGCCGCCAACCACCGTGCGGAGCACCTTCACGTCCGCGATCTGTGCGGGGGGTATCTTGAAGATGTTGCGATCGAGCACGATGAAATCGGCCAGCTTGCCGGCCTCGAGCGATCCGACGTCCGCTTCGGCGTGCAGTTCGTAGGCGGCGTTGGCGGTAATGGCGCGCACCGCCTGTGGCACCGTGAGCCCCGGATCCGTTCCCAGCCTTCCGGTGTATGCCGCTCCGGCCGCCGGGTCGTTCTCGCGCGTCACAGCCACCTTCAGCGCAAACCACTCATTCAGGGGATCGATCGGCCAGTCGCTGCCGTAGGCGATCAGCGCTCCGGCCTGGGCGAGATAGCCGGCGGGTTCAATGTAACGGTAGCGCTCCGGCCCGAGGTAGCTGAGTTCGCCGTCCACGGTGTCCGGTGCGCGCTTCTCCCACTGGAAGGACAGCACCGGGATCGCCTTGAGTTCGCGGAAACGCGGGAAGTCGGCGGGACTGACGATCTCATCGTGCGCGATCGCCGCGCGGATGGCGCTGTCCGGGAACTGCTGCCGCAGGGCCGCGATTGCGTCCAGCGCCGCGTGCACGGCGCGATCGCCGTCGGCATGCATGTGCGGCTCGAGGTGGGCGCGCGCCCCCTCGACGAGCATGGCCGCCAGAGCGGCCGGGGGAAAATACACCGCCGGCCCGCGATCCGTGCCCGGCGTCCATCGCGGCCGGGCCTCGGTCCCGCTGTTCACGAAGTACGGTTCCAGCATTGCCCCGGTGAGCGCCGGGGCGGTAATGATTCCATCCATGTAGAGCTTGATGTTGTGCACCGCGAGGGTGGGCACCGGCTCTGCCTTGCCCTGGTCATAGCGCTGCGCGAGCGTGCGCGCACGGGCGATCGCCGCCTTGGGATCGCCGGCCTCTTCGGGGCCGATATGCAACGCGAAGTGGCCGCGGGCGCTTAAGCCCCCGGAGCGCTCGGCGGTTGCGAAGGCGGCGAGGGATTCCGGAAACGTGTCGGCGTCGAGAAAGCTCGTGATGCCCTGGGCACGCATCGCCGCCAGTGCTGCGAGCACGGCCTTCACGTTCTGGGCGGCGGTGGGCTTGGGGATGTGCGCGCTCACGAGGTCGGAGGCCGCGTCTTCAAGGATCCCGGAAGGCTCATGGGAAACCTCGTGGTCGATGCGCCCGCCCAGCGGGTCGGGGGTAACGGGGTCGATCGCGGCGATCTTCAGCGCGCGGGTGTTGACCAGTGCCGTGTGACCGAAGGAGGACATGACGTAGATCGGGCGGCGGGTCTTGAGCGCATCGAGCGTGGCACGTGTCACCGGCACCCCACTCGGCACCATCGCCTCACGGAACCAGCTCGTGACTTCGAGCCACCGATCCGGCTCACCGGCGCGTGTAGCATCCAGGCACGCCTGAATGCGCGCCTGCATCTGCGCGACGGTGAGGCGCTCGTAGTGGAGGTTGCACTTTATGAGCGCTGTCCCGCCTTCGAGCGGATGCATGTGCCCGTCGACGAGCCCCGGCATCAGCAGGCGGCCATGCAGATCGATGCTGCGCGTGGACGGCCCGGCGAGCGCGCGTGCTGCGCGGCTCGTGCCGACGTACAGGATGCGTCCGTCACGCACCGCGAGCGCTTCGGCCACGCGCTCGTGCGCATCGACCGTGTAGATGTAAGCATTGAGGTACAGCGCATCGGCAGGCGCGTCCGCCGCGGCCGCGACGGCAATGGCGGCGAGTGCCAGCCCCGCCACAAGCAGCGCGGCATGCGCCGCACGGATGGTTGCTCTGGCGTCGCGCCCCACGATGCTAGGAAGTGCTCCGCCTGTCGCGGGCGACGAGCCGCCGATAGGCCAGCGCGGCGAGTAGCACCGCGGCAGTCGCTACGAGGACCAAGAGCACCGCCAGCCAGAAAAGATGATTGAGAATCCCGTCGATGCGGCTGGCGGTGTCCTGGGTCGCGACCCGTAGCACCGGCAGCAGCGAGTCGGTGTGCTGCGCGAGCGCATCGAGTTCGCGACTTGCCACGGTGGCCTCGCGCAGCATCTCGGTGTAGTTGCGGATATCGAACGGCGGGCCTTTTTCCGCCCCCGGGGTCGGCGGCTTGCCGGTGAATTGCCCGGTGATGCGCTCGACGACGTCGAGCGTTCCGTGCAGGGCATTCGCCGTGTCGGTCCCGGCCTCAAGTGTCGAACGCAGATTGGTGGTCAGAGCGCTGACCGAGGCGCTTTCCTGCTTCAGCACCCCCACCAGCTGCGCGATGAGCGCTTCGCGCTGCCGATCCAGAAGGCTCGGCAGCGTCTGGACGAGTTGATCCGATGCACTGCCGAGGAGCGAGACGCGCTGAGCGTCGGCGAGCACGGCCTTGGTCTCGGGCATGACGGCGAACTGGTAGGTGACACGCACGATTTGCAGGTCCAGCAGCTGGGGCGCGCGCTGCAGGTAGTAGATCGTGCGCTCCGCCAGGGCGCGGCTCTGGGCGATCTCGCGCACCGCCGGATCCAGGGAGGAGAACGGATCGATTCCCAGCATGTTAAAGATGCCTCCCGCCTGGGCGTCGGCGTTAGACGACCCGGCGCCTCCGGATTCGGCGAGGTCTTGGAAATGCACGTACGCGACCGCACGCACGTCGGGGTGCTCGGCGCGCCAGCGCGCCATGATCTCCTTCAAGCGCGCGATCTGTGCCTCGCTGAGGACCCCGTTCAGTATCTCCCAGGCTTCCGTAGCGAGCTGTTGATAAGTCTCCTGGACCGGTTTGATCGGTGCACCAAACCGATGCGTCACCCAGCTATCCTCGATCAGCATCTGGCTCAGCGCCGCCAGACTGACCATGTCAACGGCGTTGCTGAGGGGATTGGGTCCGCTGGCAATCGTGTAGGCCGCAGTGGCCTGCTGGACGCGCCAGTCTTGCGCGATCAGGCGATCATTGGGGCTTTCGGTATTCGTCTGAGCGCTCGCGATGACCTGACCCGTGCGACCCACGAACTCATCGGCAAAGCGCATCACGGTCAGCTGCAGGGCCTGTAACTGCTGCGCCTGTTTGCGCGCGGCGCGCTTGGAAGGACTGTACTGATCGATCAGCGTGCAGCCCGCGAGCTGAATGATCAGGACCAGGGCCAGCAGCCGCACGGCAGGGGAGACGAACACTTTCACGGCTGCGCTCCGAGCAAGCGGCGCGTCGGGAATGGCTTGCGGTCCCCGGGCCCCACGGCTATGCCGCCGCGGCGCGTGTTCGTGTCGCGTTGTGAAGCAAGGCCCTCAAGCAGGCAGAGAGCCGTGGTGCATGCCTCGATGACGGGGCAACGGCGGTCACTTTCGGGTCAGATATCGCATGGCGGGTTCCTGATCAAAACAGATGCGCATTACAACGCCTCCGGCTCGCTTATTTCACAAGCTGCTGTCACTGCCAATGAGACCTTGGACCAACCACAGCGGGTCGATGCCGCGCGAGAGTGCCGGCTGTGGCGGCGTCGTGTCAATGCCCGGGGGTCAGGAGCAGGTCGTGCTGTGAATGCAGCTGCGCCAGGGCATCAACGCTGATGGGCATGAGGCCGTTGGCCGTGAAAACCTGCAACGTCAGGCCCGTCGCTCGCAGCAGTCCGGTCAGTTGGGCGGGGTCGAGCCCTGCGCACTGCAGGCCTTCCGGGGAGTATTCGAGGATCAGGCATGCGCAGCGAGCGAGCAGCTCACCGGCGCCGCGCAGCACGAAATACTCAAAACCCTCGACGTCGACCTTCATGAAGCGCAGCGGCCGCGACGCCAGCTGGTGCTCCTGCCAGAACGCTGCGAGCGTTTCGATCCGTACGGAAAGCATGTCGCGACCGTCCGTTCCTCCCAGCAGCGAGTGCCGGCCATTGTTGCTGTTCTTGTAGCGGCGCAGTTGCCCGACCCCGGCCTCGGCCCCCAGGGCACAGTTGATCGCAGTCACGTTCGTCGCGCCGTTGCCATGCAGGTTGCGCTGCAGGAGAACAAAGGTCTCAACGTCCGGTTCAAACGCGTAGATGCGCGCCCCGGGTGCGCTCAGCCGGCTCAAGAGAACGCTGTACCAGCCGATGTTGGCCCCGATATCCATGGCTATGTCGCCGTCCGTGAGCCGCACGTGCTCAATGACATAGCGCGTAATGACCGGCTCGTGCGCTCCGAAGCGGTAGATATGCCGGGTGATCACGTCCCGAGCCGGACCCACGAACGTGGCCGCAAAGGGTGCCGCGGGTGCGGTGACGTAGCCGTCCAGTGAGCTCAGGCGCGCAAATCCGAAGCGCACGGTGCGCAGCAGCCGTTGCGGCCAGGAATAGCCCATCCTCTCCGCCGGGGGCGGATACGCCTGATCCGTTACGCGACTCATGTAATCCGACTCGTCAAGGAAGGCCTCGCTCGGCTGCGGGACTGTCTGTTTCCGGGCTGTGTCCGCTGCGTGAGCCATTCTACGGCCGGGCAGGTGTGCCCGAACGGTCCTTAAAGGTCCTGAACTGCAGGCCGGCCCCTTACGCCGCTGACTGGCTCGCCACGGCGCCGCCCGCAAGCGGCAGGCGGATGGTCACGATCAGGCCGCTGGCGCCGGCGGGCGACGACAGTTCGATGGTGCCGGAGAGGATCTCGACGATGCGCTGCACGATCGAGAGCCCGAGCCCGCTGCCGCCCGTGGCGCGGCCCGCGACCCGGTAGAAGCGCTCGAATACGCGGGTGCGTTCGGCGGGCGGAATTCCCGGGCCATCGTCCGCCACGCTCAGCAGGATGCCGTTAGCCGTGGCGCGGATCTCAAGACCCACGTGGCCGCCCGGGGGCGCATTGCGGATGGAGTTCTCCAGCAGGTTGCGGATCAACAGATAGAGCAACTCGGGCGATCCGGGCAGCAGCTGCCGGCACTCAGGCACGGCCAGAGTGACCTTGCGCTCGCGCGCGACGGACGCCAGGTCCTCGAGCACCAGGTCCACAATCAGCTTGGCCGAGGTGGCCTGCAACGCTGCCTCGCAGGCTCCGGGCTCGACGCGTGCCAGCGACAGCAGCTGGCTCATCAGATGCGTCGTGCGATCGATGTTGGTCTGAAGCTTGTCCAGGGCGTGGCGGGTCTCGGCAGCGCTGGTGGCGCGGGCGGCGACCTGCGCTTGCGCGCGCAGCGCGGCGAGCGGCGTGCGCAGCTCATGAGCGGCATCGGCCGTGAAGCGCCGCTCGCGCGCCAGCACCTCGGCGTGGCGCGCCAACAGCCCGTTCAACGCCACTCCCAGCGCGTGCGTCTCGACGGGCATTGCCGCCGTGTCGACCGCCGACAGATCATCAGCGCCGCGTCCCGCCAGGTCGGCCGCGATGCGCCGCACCGGGCGAAAGGCGCGCTCGGTCACGAGGGCGATTAGGATCGTGAGCAGCGCCAGCGCGGCAAACAGCGGCAGCGCCACCGCCCGCAAGGTGCGCGCCAGCAGTGCGTTGCGATATGTGACCGGCTCGGCCATGTGGATCCGGAGCGGTGTTGTGGCGGAGGCGAGCGAATAGACCCGCCACGCCTCGCCGTTCAGCGTGACGTTGGAGTACCCGGTCCCGAGCCCGCTGGCGAGCGGCACTTGCGGCGCGCCGGGCGAACGGTAGATCAACCGGTTCGAGCCTGTTACGAGCTGATAGACGACCGCGAAGGGCAGGAGTTCCGGCGCATCGTACGGCGAGGGGGGCACCAAGCTGGTATCGTCCTCGTCGTATTCGTGGTCGGCATAACGCAAGGCGAGCGCCGCCTGCTGCTGCAGCAACTCATCGAACTGCATGGTGGTGCTGGTGGCGACGGCGCGATACACCAGCGCGCCCAGAAGCAGGAACACCGCGCACGCGGCGGCCGCCGCGGCGATTGCCATGCGCCGGCGCAGCGACCAGGGTCGTTCAGGCTTGCCGGGCGAGCTCGATGCGGTAGCCGCGACCTTTGAGATTGGTGATGAAGCCGGTTCCGAGCTTGCGTCGCAGGTTATGGATATGGACCTCGATCGCATTGCTGGCGATGTCGTCCTCGAAGCCATAGATTTCTCCTTCGATCTCGGCGCGGGTAACGAGACAGCCGACTTTGCGCATCAGTAGCTCGACCACGGCATATTCGCGCGCGGTGAGCCCCGCCGGAGCCCCCTGGTAGGTGACTACCCGCTGTCGCAGGTCGAGGACCACATCGCCGACGGCCAGCTGCGAGTCAAGGCAGCCGTCAACGCGGCGGGTGATGGCCCGCAGCCGCGCGGCCAGCTCTTCGATGTCGAACGGCTTCATCAGGTAATCGTCGGCGCCGGCGTCGAGTCCGGCAATGCGGTCGGCGAGGCGGTCGCGCGCGGTGGCGATCACCACCGGGGTCGAGCGGCCGCTCTGGCGCAGCCAGCGCAGCACCCCCAGCCCGTCACCGGCGGGCAACCCCAGATCCAGCACCACGGCGCTGAAGCGTGAGGTCGAAAGGGCGGCGAGCGCGGCGCTGCCATCCTGCACCCAGTCGACCACGCAGCCATCCTGACGCAGTCCGTCGCGGATCGCTTCGCCGAGCAGCTCATCGTCTTCGACCAACAGGATTCGCACCAGCCCCCCCGGTACCCCCGGCTGCGATTGCAGCATCGGGCCGCTTAATTCTGCCTTAAGCACGACGCTCTTATGCTGATTTCGTCCGGTCACAGCAGGGCCTTATGTCAGCCCCTACACACCTGTACCTGAGTCTGAAGCGTCGGATGTGCGCCATGGCAGCCGGCGCAGTGGTGTTGCTGAGCAGCCCCCACGAGTGCCGGGCTGGCATTGACCACGAGTGGACCTACGACGACAGCGGGCCGTGGAAACGCAGTTACCAGGAAATACTTGAGTACGGGCTGATCGGCGGCGAGGTGATTGGCGGCTTGTGGGAGGGTGGGGACACGCGCTTCGGCCATACGCTGTGGACCTCGATCGATTCCTCGGCCGCGGCCGGCATCGTGGCCCAGGTCATGAAGGTGACTTTCTCACGCGTGCGCCCCCGCGACAGCAACAACGACCCTAACCTGTGGTTTAAGGGAAACGGTAACGAGAGCTTTCCGAGCGGGGAGGTGACGGCGGTCAGCTCCATCGTCACGCCGGTGGTGCTGGAGTATGGCCCGGAACATCCCTCGGTCTATGCACTCGAACTGCTGCCGGTCTACGACGCCATCGGGCGCCTCAAACAGCAGGCGCATTGGCAAACCGACGTCATCGCCGGATTCGCGCTTGGAACCGGCATGGGATGGTTGATGCACAACCGAACACAGTCACCGATCATCCTCAGCGTTATGCCGCACGCGATCTACGTGGGAATCGGCTCGCGCTGGTGACTGCGCCGCGCGCTTAGGCGATCCGGTCTTGGGGATCAGCTATACCTTCTTGGCAACGATGATCACAAACACGGACGGCGTCGGGTTAGCGCCCCAGCGCTGCGTGTTTTAGCGGCCTCGCGCGCGGGCCGCCGCCGCGGCTACGCTCAGCCGATGTCCGCACGCGTGCTCTCTCGGGCGGAAGAGAGACCTCTCCCACGTTCTTGGCAGCGCTGCAGCGAGGGCGTGCGAAAGGCATATGCTGACGCCTAAGGGCGCAGCAACCCGCGCGCGCCCGCCTTGACCGCAAGCAAAGGACGGCCCATGGCATTCGCAGACCAAGCACCCGTCAGCGCGCCGCGCGAGCTCGCCTGGATCGCAGGCGCAGGCGCCTCCGCAGGACTCGGCGCCGCCCTCGCGCGCCGCTTCGCCCGGGAGGGGCTGCTGACGGTGCTCACGGCGCGCAGCCCCGAGCGTCTGCGCGCCCTGAGCGCCGAGATCACCGCTGCGGGCGCGCAGGCGCACGCGCTGGCCGGGGACGTGAGTTCGGCCGCCGATGCAGCGCGCCTCGCGACCGAGATTGCGCGGCTGGGCACGCTGCGGGCGGCCATCTTCAACGCGGGCAACATGGTGCGGGGGACCCCCCTGGAACTGACACCGGAGCAGTTCGAAGCGACCTGGCGCGGCAGCACCTATGCCGGATTCCTGTTCGCGCGCGCGGCGCTGCCGCGGCTGCTGGCCGCAGGCGGTGGCAGCCTGCTGTTCACCGGCGCGAGCGCCTCAGTACGCGGCCGCGGCCCGTTCGCGGCCTTTGCAGCCGCCAAGGCGGGTCTGCGCTCGCTGGCGCAGAGCTGTGCGCGTGAATACGGGCCGCAGGGCGTGCATGTGGCGCACATCGTCATCGACGGCGGCATCGACGGAAAGCAACTACGCGCGAACGCTCCACAGCATGCGGCCGCTGCGGCAGAGGACAGTCTCTTGGCGCCGGAGGCGATCGCCGAGACCTACTGGCAGCTGCATCGTCAGCCCCGCAACGCCTGGACGCACGAACTCGACCTGCGGCCGTATCGGGAGACTTTCTGAGCCGCGCGGCGCCCGTAGGGCGCGCGGTGTGACCACGAGGCCGCCTCACGGCCCGCACCAAAGCTGACGCGCACGCGCGCTCGATAACTCTTTAGGGACCCGGGTGTTTCGCCTTGAAGGCGCGCACCTGTTCGTTCAGCTGATCGGCGACCGCCTGTTCCTGATCGACGGCGGTATTGTGGGCGCCGTTGTGCAGCGTCTTGAGCATTTGCTGCTCCTCGGCGGAGGCCTGCGGGAACTGCTTGGTCACTCCATCGATCGCCACGTCCACGCACTTGAGGAAGGTAATGGTCGCAGCGTCGTACTGCTGGAAGGCCGTACGCGCGGCGACCATCTCTTCGCGCGATGCCTTGCTGCCATCGGGTATCCCGGCGGGTGGTGTGGCGGCCGTGCAGTCCTGAAGCGCGGCGATCGCGGTCGGCACCGGCTCGGCGCGCGCGAGCGGCGCCGCTTCCGCGGCAGAATTCACGACCGCCGCAGGCGCGGGCGGCGTGCCTGCCAGGCGCGGCGCGAGATTGGACCATCCGACCCAGCCGGCCAGAGCGAGGCCCGCAGCCGCAAGGACGAGCGCGGCGATGTTCACGAGCGCGGAACGTTCGCGCTTGCGCGCGATCCGGTGTCCGACGAGCCCCGCCAGCACCAGCACCGCGCTCACCAGCAGGAGAAACTCGCTGAGCTCCGCAGGCATTGTTACATTTCCCAACATTGGCCGCGCTTACGGCAGGCGACTGCGAGTGCCGATATTACGCAATTCGGCGCGCCCGTGAGCAGGGTAAGGAAGGATCGGCAGGGCGGGGTTATCTGCGGGCTCTGGCACACAGCGCCCTCGGGCGCTGCGCGGTGCTAGATCACCGGCCGGTACTTGGTGGACATCCGTGGCGCGCGAGTGCTCGGAAAATCGAACGAGGGGGTCATCCAACTCGCCAGGATTACCCGCGCGCCACGACGTCCAGGGAAACGGTAACGCGAATGCTGCGCGCGGCGCCAACACCGGTTGCTTCTGAATGCATGCCCGCAGGGCATGAAGCGGCGACCTACGCGCGCAGTCGTTGCGCCGCGGCGCGCGGCGCCACCACGGGCGCGCGTGCCGCGCACTGCGTCTGCAGCAGGCGCTGCGCTAACTGTGCCGCGTGTTCGCGCAGTTCCGCGACCGCTGTGCTTTCCCAGTGCGTGGCACGCAGCAGCGGACCCAGATAGAAGACCCGCCCGGTCGCGTGGCCGCTGGCACTGAGCAGCGCACCCTGCGCGCCCGTGGCCAGTCCCAGCCCGAGCGGATCGGGAACCGCCAGGCCCTGCGCGATCAGCGAGCGCAGCAAGCGATCGGTCGTGCGCCGCAGGTCGTAGTCCGGTCCGGTGCAGTTGATCACCCGATCGACCAGCAGCACCTGCCGGGTGGTCTGGGAGCGCGGTTGCCAGAGCGCGCGGATCCTGCGCCCGGCGCGCTCGAGGCCAAGCAGCCGGCCGGCGTGCAGGTGCAGCTGGCCGCTGCGCTGCAACTCCTGCAGCGCCGCCGCGCTGCTGGCGGGCAGCCGATGCCGATGCAGGTCCCAGTAAGGACGCGCGTGCCGGAGGAAGCGCCGGCGCTCGGCCGGGCCGAGCTGCTGCCACAGGCTCGGCGCCACGGCACGCACCAGCGCCACCGCCTCGCGCCAGTCCCCGCCCCGGGCCTGAAGTTCCTGCGACAGCTCCCGTACCGTGCGCCACAGCTGCAGCAACGACGTGGCGCCCGAGCGCAGCAGCACCCGTCGGTCCTCGGACCCGGAGGCTGGCGGCAACCGTGTCTGCGGCGCCGGCAGCAGCCCGCGCCGCGAGAGCGCATGAAACGTGGGCGCGCGGCGGCTCGGCTGCACGCTGCCGGCGAGCACGACGTCGGCCATCGTCAGGCCGGTCCCGATGAGCAGCACCGTTTCCCCGGCGCGCACCGCGGGCTCCGAGGCCCAGGGGTCAGCGATGTAGCGCGCCGCGTCGCCTAACTGCTGCGTGCCGGGAAGCGGCGCGGGCGGCGGGTTTCCCGGGGCCAGCGCCACGGCATCGCTCTCCAGGCACGAGCCATCCCCCAGGTGCACGCGCAGGCGCGAACCGCGGCGCATGCCATCGAGCGCGATCACCTCACCGCAGATGTGCTCGAGCCGCACCTGCGGAGCAGAGAGCCGTGCGGCGCTGGCGAGGGCGGCCTCGAGATAGTCGCCGTACAGTGCGCGCGGCAGATAATCGTCGCTCGTCGCCTGCGGCCACGCCTGACGGGCAAAGCGCAGAAACTCCGCAGCGTCCGCCACGCTCGCCGACATGCGGCCCGCGGGCACATTGAGCAGGTACGGGTGGCGACGCCGGGCGTAGGCAATGCCACGACCCGCTGGCGCGCGGTCGATGAGCAGCACTCTCAGTGGCTCGTGCGCGCGCCGCAGCAGTTCCCGGGCGAGCACGGTGCCACAGAAGCCCGCGCCCACGATGGCGACGGTGTGACCGGGAGCGTTCAACGCGACTCTCCCGCGCGGGCGGTACTCTTCCAGCTCCCGTTCACCAAGCGGCCTCCTGCTCTGCCAAATGTTCCCTCGTGCGCTAAGAGTCTAGGCAGTGCGTGGTCACCGCGTGGTGCGGCATCGGTTCCAAACGAGTCACAAATTCAGCGCGCCCCTGGGGCGCTCCGCGGGTGTCGGTCGCAGTGCCGTGCTGGCATCGTCCAGGCTTGGGCGCGGCCGGGCGGACTCGAGGGATGGTGCCGGGCGTGGTGGGGCTTCTCTTGCAGGCCTTGCGGCGGGCAGGGCAACATGCCGCGCCGGAGCCGCAAGGCCCGTGCGTCTTCTCAGCGGTCCCACTGGAGGCAATCGTGTGTGATCAGGATGCGTTCGATGCGATGACCGAGTACCAGCTGAAGTCCGGCGCGCTGTCGCGACGGCAGTTTGGCGCTCTGGCCGTCGGCGCTGGCGTGCTCTCGCTGCTGCCCGCGGTGGCGGCGGCGCTGGAAGTGACCGAGGCCGAGGTCGAGATCAAGACCCCCGACGGCACGGCGGATGCCTACTTCGTGTACCCGGCGAAGGGTACCCATCCGGGTGTGCTCATCTGGCCGGACATCTTCGGACTGCGTCCGGCGTTTCGTCAGATGGGCCGGCGCCTGGCGGAATCCGGCTATGCAGTGCTGGTGGTCAATCCCTTCTACCGGCAGAAGAAGGCGCCGACCGCGCCGGAGCATCCGGACTTCAACGACCCTGCGACGCGTTCGGCGATGATGGCGCTCATGGGCTCACTCACCCAGGAGACGGCATTTACGGACGCCAAGGCCTTCATCCCCTGGCTCGATGAGCAAGCGGCGGTGGATAAGAAAAAGAAAGTCGGCACGACCGGATACTGCATGGGGGGTCCCCTGACGCTGCGCACCGCCGCCGCGATGCCCGCGCGCGTGGGAGCCGGCGCCTCGTTTCACGGCGGCGGTCTGGTCACCGACAAACCTGACAGCCCGCACCTGCTCATCCCGAAGATCAAAGCGCATTACCTGTTCGCGATCGCCGCCAACGACGATCAGAAGGAGCCGGATACCAAGAACGTACTGCGTGCGGCGTTCGTGGCGGCACACCTGCCGGCGGAAATCGAGGTGTATCCGGGCACGATGCACGGCTGGTGTCCGCCGGATTCCCAGGTCTACAACCCCGAGCAGGCCGAGCGGGCCTGGGCGCGATTGCTGGTGCTGTTCAAGAGCGCGCTCGCGTAGTGGCGCGCGCTGCGCCGCCGCCTGCGCGAGCGCTAAAAGCCCAGCGCGCTTAAGCCCGGATGGTCGGCGGGCCGCGCACCCGGTGCGCTCCAGCGGTACCTGCGTTCGCTCTCGCTGATGGGCAGGTCGTTGATCGAGGCGTGCCGGCGGCGCATAAGTCCGGCCGCATCGAATTCCCAGTTCTCGTTGCCGTATGAGCGAAACCAATGGCCCGAGTCATCGTGCCACTCGTACGCAAAGCGCACCGCGATGCGATTCTCGCCAAAGGCCCAGATCTCCTTGATCAGCCGGTAGTCGAGTTCCCGTGCCCATTTGCGCCGCAGAAACTCGCGAATGGCCGCACGACCCTGCAGGAACTCGGCGCGATTGCGCCACGTGCTGTCCTCGCTATAGGCGAGCGCCACGCGTTCGGGGTCACGGCTGTTCCAGGCATCCTCGGCCATGCGCACCTTGGTGGTGGCGGAAGCCAGCGTGAAGGGCGGTTTCACCGGCGCCGGCGGGCTTGCTGTGCTGCTGTCGCTCATCCGCTGCTCCTGTCAGGGCGGCACGTGTTTCAGACGCACGAAACTGATGGCGGCGCCCGCGCAGGCGAGCAGCGCCGCCACATACAGCGCCATGTTCGAGCCGGCGGCGCCGTAGGCGCGAAACAGGATCGCCACGCTCGCCGCGCCGAGGGTCTGCCCGGCCAGGCGTGCCGTGCCCAGCATGCCGCCGGCCGCACCGCTGCGTGCCCGCGGCGCAGAGGCCATGATAGTGCGATTGTTGGGCGACTGGAAAAATCCGAATCCCAGCCCGCACAGTGCCATGCGCCACACGAAGCCGAAGCCGCTGCCCCCGACCGGAAAGCGCGCCAGCAGCAGTAGCCCCGTCGTCAGCAGCAAGAGGCCGAAGCCCCCGAGTATCCCGGCCGGATAACGGTCCGCGAGCCGTCCGGCGAGCGGCGCCGCCAGCGCCAGCGCCACGGGCCAGGGCGTCATGAAGAGCCCGGTCGCCACCACACTGTGACCGAGACGCTGGATTTCAAACGGCAGCGACACCAGAGCACTCATCTGCGCCATGAAGCTACAGACCGAGGTTGCGATCGAGAGCGTGAAGATCGGGCGCGCCAGCAGATCGAACGGCAGCAGCGGGGCGGAGCGGTCGCGCTCGTGGCGCGTGAGGAGCCAGCCGAGCACCACCCCGAGGCCGATCTGTGCCAGTGCGAGCGGCGTTGCGGCGTGATGCGCCAGCGCCTGCAGGCCGCTTAGCGCGAGCCCGAAAGCCCCCGCGTACAGGAGCGCTCCCACGTAGTTCAACGGCCGGTGCGAGCGCTCCGACTCCGGCAGCGCCCGCAGCGCGATCAGGAGCGTCACCACCCCGATCGGTACGTTGATGCCGAACAGCCAGCGCCAGTGCGCCACGGCCAGGACGGCCGAGGCAATCGTGGGGCCGAGTGCTGCGGAGACCGCGACCGCGAAGGCGTTGATCCCGATGGCTCGTCCGAGGGAGCGCTGCGGATAGGTGAAGCGCACCAGCGCAGCGTTCACGCTCATGATGCCGGCCGCGCCGATCCCCTGGATCACGCGCGCGATGCTCAAGGTGAGCAGTGTCGGGGCGAGCGCGCAGGCGAGCGAGGCGAGGGTGAACAGTGCCAGGCCGGACTGGGAGACTCGCCGGTAGCCGACAATCTCCCCGAGGGATGCCAGCGGCAGCAGCAGCATGAGGATAGCCAGCTGATAGGCGTTGACCACCCAGATCGAGGCTGCGGGCGTGACGGCAAAATCGCGTGTGATCGAGGGCAGGGCGATGTTGACGATCGTGCTGTCGAGCACCGACATCGCGAGGGCGAGGATGATCGCCGCGATCGCCCAGTAGCGACGCGGCGCGGGCAGCCCATCGGGCAGGGCGTGCGACTCGCTTACGAGGGACATGCGCCGGGCATCATATATATGAGTGGGCCGCAGCACGTCATAAGTTGAATGGCCGGGCGGTCCGGGCCGACTGTGAACTGCGTCACGTTTGCCGTAACGGCTGCGCGCTGCCGCACGGCTACAATGTCGGCAGCCGCCCACCCGGCGGCAGCGAAAAGAACAGCGCCGGTGTCCATGGATGCACAAGGCCCGAAGCCCCCCCGCCCGCGGGCAGGACTTCCGGAACGCCGCTACACCGAGCGCCGCTCGTCAGTGCTGCGTGCACTCTTCTACGGCAGCTTTCGTCCGCGTCGCCGCGGCCCGCGTCGCGCCGACGAGCGTGGCATCAGCGCCGTGGACTGGCACCATCCGCAGTGGCTGGCGATCGCGATGCTCATCGTCATCGGCTCCTGCACCGATGCGCTCTTGACGCTGGTTCTGGTCGAGCGCGGCATCGCGGTAGAGGCGAACCCGCTCATGGCCCCCCTGATGGGTCACTCCGCACTCACGTTCGCCCTGGTCAAGGTGGCGCTCACCGCCGGCGGCGTACTGCTCCTCACGCAGCTTGCGCGCCTGCGCGCCTTCGGCAGCATCCCGGTCGGGGTGTTCCTGTATCTGGTTCTGGGGATCTACGGCGCCCTCATCACCTACGAATTCAGCCTCCTCGGCCTCATCTAAGTCCCGGGCCGCCAGCGGTTTTTCCGCCGCGCCCGCTTTTTCGCTAAACTGTTGGCCTGCCAGCGCTTTTTTCCCGCAATGCTCGAACCTACACCCCTCTACGGCGGTAACGCCGATTTTCTCGACGCGCTCTATGAGCAGTACCTGCGCGAGCCGGCGAGCGTGCCCGCCCAATGGCGCACGTACTTTGCGGCCCTGGCGCCCCCTGGCACCCACGAGCGAGCGCATGGGCCGGTGCGCGAGGCGATCGCCGCCCGCGCCGCGGCGGGACCGGCGGCGCCGTCACCGGCCAGCGGCGCGGATGCCCGTCAGGCCGCCGTCTCGCGCCTGATCCAGGTATGGACCAACCGAGGACACCTGCTGGCCAGCATCGATCCGCTCGCCCTGAGCGTGCGGCCGCGACCGCGGGTGCTGGACCTCGATTACTTCGGCCTGACGCCGGCGGACCTGGAGGCGGAGTTCTTCACCGGCAGCCGCAACGCGACTGTGCCCAAGCGCATGAAGCTGCGCGACATCCTCGAGCAGCTGCAGTACATCTATGCGGGCACGGTGGGTGCGGAGTTCGCCCACGTGTCCGATTCGGACGAGCGGCTGTGGCTGCAGGACGAATTCCAGGAAGGTCGTCTGCGGGGCCGCTTCACCGTGGAGGAACGCCGCAACATCCTCTGGCAGCTCACGGCCGCGGAGGGACTCGAGCGCTACCTGCATACGAAGTATGTCGGGCAGAAGCGCTTCTCGCTCGAGGGCGCGGATGCGCTCATCCCGCTGCTCGATGACCTGATCCAGGCGAGCGGCGCGGCCGGGATCGAGGAAGCCGTCATCGGCATGGCGCACCGCGGCCGGCTCAACGTACTCGTGAACCTGCTCGGCAAATCCCCGGCGGAGCTGTTCTCCGAGTTCGAAGGCGCCTACGACCCGAGTCGCCTGCGTGGCTCGGGCGATGTGAAGTATCACAAGGGCTTCTCCGCGGACCTGCGCACTGCCAACGGCAGCGTGCACACGGTGCTCGCGTTCAATCCCTCGCACCTCGAGGTCGTCAATCCCGTGGTCGAAGGCTCGGTGCGCGCGCGCCAGGAGCGCCGCGGCGACACAAACGCGCAACGGGTCCTGGCCCTGCTGATCCACGGGGATGCCGCCTTCGCCGGTCAGGGGGTGGTGATGGAGACGCTGCAGCTGTCGCAGGCGCGCGGCTTCTTCACCGGCGGCACGGTGCACGTCATCATCAATAACCAGGTGGGCTTCACCACCTCCGAGCCCCGGGACGCACGCTCGACGATCTATGCCAGCGACGTCGCCAAGATGCTCGAGGTGCCGATCTTTCACGTCAACGCCGACGATCCGGAGGCGGTGGTGTTTGTGACGCGCCTGGCGCTGAAGTACCGCCTGCGCTTTCGCAAGGACGTGGTGATCGATCTGGTGTGCTACCGCCGCCACGGTCACAACGAGGCGGACGAGCCCGCCGCCACGCAGCCGGGGATGTATCGCAAGATCCGCCAGCACCCCACCGCCCGCCGTCTGTATGCGGATCAGCTGATCGGCGCCGGCATACTCACCGAGCCGCAGGTACAGGCAATGTACGAGGAGTACCGCAGCGGCCTGGATGAGGGACGGCCGCAGGCGCGCGCGGCCCTGGGGATGATCGGCAACAAACACACCGTCGACTGGAGCGCCTACTCGCAGGTGGATCTCACCGAGCACATCGATACGGGGGTGGAGCTCGCGCGCCTGCGCTCGCTCGGACAGCGCCTCACCAGCCTGCCGGCGGGCTTTACGCTGCACCCGCGCGTGGCGCAGGTGGTGGCCAACCGCAAGAAGATGCTCGCCGGGGAACTGCCGCTTGACTGGGGCTGCGCGGAGACGCTGGCGTATGCCGCGCTGGTCGAGGACGGCTTCGGCATACGTCTCACCGGACAGGACAGTGGCCGCGGCACCTTCTTTCACCGCCACGCGGTGCTGCACGATCAGAACACGGACGCGACCTGGATCCCGCTGCAGCACCTGGCCGAGCCGCAGCCGCGCGTGCAGGTGATCGACTCGGTGCTCTCCGAGGAAGCGGTCATGGGCTTCGAGTACGGTTACGCGACCACCGACCCGAGCACGCTCGATATCTGGGAAGCGCAGTACGGGGACTTCGCCAACGGCGGCCAGGTCATCATCGATCAGTTCATCAGCTCCGGCGAAGCCAAATGGGAGCGCTTCTGCGGCCTGACACTGCTCCTGCCGCATGGTTACGAGGGGGCGGGACCGGAACATTCCTCGGCGCGCCTGGAGCGTTTCCTGCAGCTGTGCGCCGAGAACAACATGCAGGTGTGCGTGCCCTCGACGCCGGCGCAGATGTTCCACATGCTGCGGCGGCAGATGCGCCAGGCCTTTCGCAAGCCGCTCATCGTCATGACGCCCAAGAGCCTGCTGCGCCACGAGCTGTCGGTGTCCGCGCTCGAGGATCTGACTCGCGGGGGCTTTGCGCGCATCCTCGATGAGGTGGATGAGCTGCCGGAGAAGGACGTACGGCGGGTCGTGTTCTGCAGCGGCAAGGTGTACTTTGACCTGCTCAAGACGCGCCGCGAGGAGCGCCGTCAGGACGTGGCCCTGGTGCGCATCGAACAGCTGTATCCGTTCCCGAGCGAGGAGTACGGCGCCGCGCTCGGGCGCTACCCGAATGCCCGCGAGATCGTCTGGTGTCAGGAGGAGCCGCAGAACCAGGGCGCCTGGTACCAGATCCGCCACCGCCTGCAGGAGCTGGCGAGCGCCAAGCGTGACGTGCTCTATGCGGGGCGTGCGCCCGCCGCCGCCCCCGCCACCGGCATCGGCAAGATTCACCTTCTGGAGCAGCAGACGCTGGTGGCCGCCGCGCTCCATGCCACCACGACCGAGGACTCCGGACGCGATACGCAGCGTCTGCGGGTCGCCCCCGCTCCAGCGACCGCGTTGAGAAAGAGCTCATGAGCACTGAGATCCGTGTCCCGCAGCTGCCCGAATCGGTCGCGGACGCGACCCTCGTGGCCTGGCACAAACAGCCCGGCGACCCGATTGCGCGGGATGAGAACCTCGCCGACCTGGAGACCGACAAGGTCGTGCTGGAAGTGCCAGCTCCCGCCAACGGAGTGGTGCTCGAGATCAAGGTGCAAAGTGGCGCGGTCGTGACCAGCGGTCAGGTGCTGGCGATCATCGAGGAGGGCGCTGCCGCGCCCGCGACGCGACCCAGCGCGGCCGCTCCGGCGGCTAGTGCACCGAAGGTGACGCTCCAGGCCCCGCCGCCTGAGGATGGCAAGGACCAGGGGCGCTTAAGTCCATCGGTCCGGCGCCTGGTGGAAGAGAACCAGCTGAACCCGGCGAGCATTCCGGCGTCCGGTCGCGACGGGCGGCTGACTAAGTCGGACGTGGTGGATTACCTGGGGAAGAAGCCCGCTGCGGTCCCTGCGGCTGCGCCGCCAGCGGTGGCCCGACCCGTGGCCGCCCGAGCGGGCACCGGCGGCGCGCGCGCCGAGCAGCGCGTGCCGATGACGCGCCTGCGCGCGCGCATCGCGCAACGGCTGCTGGAGGCGCAGTCCTCGCAGGCACTACTCACCACCTTCAACGAAGTCGACCTGACGGCGATCCAGGAGCTGCGGGCGCGCTACAAGGAGCGCTTCGAGAAGGCGCACGGCGTCAAACTCGGCTTCATGTCCTTTTTCGTCAAGGCGGCGATCGAGGCCCTGAAACGTTATCCGGTCGTGAACGCTTCGGTCGATGGGAACGACATCATCTACCACGAGTATTACGACATCGGCGTCGCCGTCTCCACCGACCGCGGCCTGATCGTGCCGATCGTGCGGGACGCGGACGCCAAGAGCTTCGCGGCCATCGAGAAGGAAGTGGGCGACTTTGCCAAGAAGGCGCGCGAGGGCTCGCTCGCCATCGAGGATCTGACCGGTGGCACGTTCACCGTCACCAACGGCGGGGTGTTCGGCTCACTCATGTCAACGCCGATCGTGAATGCGCCGCAGAGCGCCATCCTCGGCATGCACAAGATCCAGGAGCGCCCGATGGTGATCGACGGGCAGGTCGCGGTGCGCCCGATGATGTACCTGGCGGTGACCTACGATCACCGCATCATCGATGGGCGCGAGGCGGTGCAGTTTCTCGTCGCCATCAAGGATGCGCTCGAGGACCCGGGCCGCATGCTGCTCGGTATCTAGCCCCCGAATCTCACCCGCGCGCCGCGGCCCGTTCGCGGCCGCCGGCCGACGGTCCGGCGCCTAAAAGACGTGCCGGAAGATCCAGTAGAGCGTGCCCGAGAGGATGATCGCAGCGGGCAGCGTCAGCACCCAGGCGACGGCGAGGTTACGCACCGTCGACATCTGCAGCCCCGAATGATTTGCCGCCATCGTGCCGGCGACCCCGGAGGACAGTACGTGGGTCGTGGAGACCGGCAGCCCGAACATGTCCGCCGCCGCGATCGTGCTCATGGCGACAAGCTCCGCCGAGGCACCCTGTGCGTAGGTGAGATGGGTCTTGCCGATCTTCTCCCCGATCGTCACCACGATGCGTTTCCAGCCCACCATCGTACCCAATCCCAAAGCGATGGCGACGATCACCTTGACCCACAGGGGGATGAACTTGGTGGCGTGGTCGATCTGCTTCTTGAAGGCGGCGAGGTTGCTCGTGGTCTCCGCATCGAAGGCCTTGCTGTGCGGGTCTTTGGCCATGAAGCGCACGGCTTCCGAGGTGAGGTACATGTCGTTGCGCACGTTGGTGACCGCGGTGGCCGGCATGTGCGCAAAGCCGCCGCGCGCGCGCACCTGGTCGGCGATATTGCCGGTGACGGCCGCCAGCGCCGGGACGAGGCTGTCGTTCCACTTGTGCGTGCGCACGTAGGTTGTGAGCGTGGCGAGCGGGTCCGCCGGCACGGGCGCCGTGGCGTACTTCTGCAGCGAGCGCTCGGTCGTGCTGGCGATGGCGATGAACGGCACCATCTCCTGCTGGGGCATCGCATGGTTGAGCGCATAGGCCGTGGGCACGGTGCCGATGAGGATCAGCATGATAAGACCCATGCCCTTCTGGCCGTCGTTCGAGCCGTGGGCAAAGGACACCCCGCCGCAGGTGAGGATCAGCAGGCCGCGGATCCAGCCGGGCGGCGCGGCGTTGCCCTTGGGCTCCTGGTAGAGCGCGGGGGTCTTGACCAGTGCCTTGAGGACCAGGAGCAGCAGGGCGGCGCACACAAAACCCACCACCGGGGAGATCAGCAGTGACCAGCCGACCTTGGTGGCCTGCGCCCAGTCCACCCCGCTCGTGCCGTCGCGCCCGTGCATGAGGGCGTTGGCCACGCCGACGCCGATGATCGAGCCGATCAACGTGTGGGAGGAGGAGGCGGGCAGGCCCAGCCACCAGGTGCCCAGGTTCCAGACAATGGCCGCGATCAGCAGCGCGAACACCATGGCAAAGCCGGCGCTGGTGCCGACCTGCAGGATCAGCTCCACCGGCAGCAGCGAGATGATGCCGAAGGCCACGGCGCCGCTTGAAAGCAATACGCCGAGGAAATTGAGCGTGCCGGAGTAGAACACCGCGACGTGCGGCGGCAACGCGTGGGTGTAGATCACCGTGGCAACCGCGTTGGCGGTGTCGTGAAAGCCGTTGACGAATTCAAAGCCGAGCGCGATGAGCAGTGCCACACCCAGCAGCAGGTACGGTAGCAGCGTCATGGTCTGCGCGCTGCTGTCGATATCGCTCACCAGGCTGTAGCTGGCGTATGCGAGCCCGATACCCAGCAGCCCGAGGAAAAGGAAGATCGTGCCGGGTGAGGACCTGCGATCGAGGCTGGGGCGAACTGCGGAAGGGGTGGTAGGCGCTATCGGCGACGACGCTGCTCATGAGGATCACGCTCGCGAGTTTTCAGGGCGGATCCACCACCCTAGGCCGGAAATATTCCGGTTATGTGACAGGGCAATGTTTGGCTAAAGCCGCTTACGTTGGGTGCCGCCGCGCCCTTGGGTTGCCATCCGCGCCTGCGGCGCGGCTTCCGTTTCCCCTTATTTCTTGTGTTACTGTCCCGAGCCCCCAGAATCCGGTACTCAAGCGATGCCTAATGAGAGTAAATCGCCGCCTTCGGCTGAGCAGTTCGACGTCATCGTGATCGGTGGGGGCCCGGCGGGCTACCCGGCCGCGATTCGCGCCGCGCAGAATGGCCTGACCGTTGCCTGCATCGATGAGTGGAAGAATCGCGATGGCACCGCCGCCTTTGGCGGTACCTGCCTGAATGCCGGATGCATTCCCTCCAAGGCGTTGCTCGAGTCCAGCGAGCTGTATCACCGCGTACAGGAGGAGTTCGCCGTCCACGGCATCAAGGTGGCCTCCGCGACGCTCGACCTTGCGCAGATGCAGAAGCGCAAGGCGGGCATCGTGCGCGGCATGACCCAGGGGATCCTCGCGCTCTTTAAGGGTGCCGGCGTGACCCCGCTGCAGGGACACGGACGGCTGCTCGGCGGAAGGCAGGTCGAGTTCACGGCCCACGACGGCGCACGCCGCACGTTGAGTGCCCGCCAGGTGATTCTCGCTCCCGGATCCACGCCGATTGAATTGCGCAGTGCGCCGTTCAAGGCGCCCGAGATCGTCGACTCCTGGGGGGCGCTCGATTTCGATGCGGTGCCCAAGCGCCTGGCGGTCATCGGCGCCGGCGTGATCGGCCTGGAACTCGGCAGCGTCTGGCGCCGCCTGGGTTCACAGGTGGTGATGCTCGAGGCGCTGCCGGAGTTTCTCACCATCGCCGATCAGCAGGTCGCGAAGGAAGCCCTGCGACACTTCAAGAAACAGGGACTGGATATCCGTCTGGGCGCCAAGGTGACCGGCGCGGCGCCCGCAGGCGCGGCGGTGGAGGTCACTTACAGCGACGCCAAGGGCGAGCAGCACCTCACGGTGGATCGCGTGGTGATCGCCATCGGCCGCCGCGCGTACACCAAGGACCTGCTGGCCGCAGGTACCGGGGTCGAGCTCGATGAGCGCGGCTTCATCAAGGTGGATGAGCACTGCCGCACGGGGGCCGAGGGCGTCTGGGCGGTGGGCGACTGCGTGCGCGGACCGATGCTGGCGCACAAGGGCAAGGAAGAGGGCGTGATGGTCGCCGACCTGATCGCCGGCCGTTACGGGGAGATGAACTACAAGGTCATCCCTTCGGTCATCTATACCGCCCCGGAGATCGCCTGGGTGGGACTCACCGAGGAGCAGGTGAAGGCAAGCGGCCGGGACTACAAGGTAGGGGTGTTTCCGTTTCTGGCCAGCGGCCGCGCGCGTGCCCTGGAACAGCCCGCCGGCTTCGCCAAGATCCTCGCGGCGCGCGATGACGATGAGATTCTCGGGGTGCACATCATCGGTCCCCTGGCCGGCGAACTGATCGCCGAGGCGGTGCTCGCGATGGAGTACTCCGCGAGCAGTGAGGACCTGCAGCGCACCATCCACGCGCACCCGACGCTTTCTGAAGCGGTGCACGAGGCCGCCCTCAACGCCGACAAGCGCTCGATCGACTCGCTCAACCGCTAGCGCTGGCGCCGCGTCTCGATCACGTTGGCCACGGCACCCAGGCGGCGCAGGACGCGTGCCAGCTGCTCGAGGTCCCGCACCGCCACGGTGAGCGCAAAGTCGGCAATGCCGGTGTCATGGTCGGTGCGGGTGCTGGCCGCATCGATCGACAGTCGCTCGACTGCCAGCACTTCGGTGAGGTCGTGCAGCAGTCCGCGGCGGTCGTAGGCGCTGATGGCCAGCACCACGTTCAACCCTTGCTGATCGGCGCTCGCCCACTCCACTTTCAGCAGCCGCTCGGGCTTGAGCGCCCCCATGCGCGCGAGGCTCGCGCAGTCACTGCGGTGCACGGTGACCCCGCGCCCGAGTGTCACGTAGCCGGTGATCGGCTGCGGGCGCAGCGGAGCGCAGCAGCGCGCGAGCGTAATCGGCAGATCGCCGACCCCCTCGATTTCCACCGGTGAGCCGCGCCGGCGCTTCGCCGGCGTCCGGGCCCGGCGCACGAGCGTGCGCGGCGGCGGTGCAAACACCCGGCTGGCCGCCTGCAGCAGCTGGGTGACGGTGAGTTCGCCCTCGCCCACGAGCTCGTAGAGGCGTTCCGGGTCGCGCGCCTTCAGTTCCTGGGCGAGCGCGGCGAACTGCTCGGGCCTGACCCCGATGCGCGCCAGTTCGCGCTCGGCGATCTCGCGCCCGGCGCTGCGGTTGTCTCCGGCGTCCTGCTTGCGAAACCAGGCGCGCACCTTGCTGCGGTTACGCGCCGAGACGAGGTAGCCCTGCTCGGGGGCAAGCCAGTCGCGGCTCGGGGCTTCCTGCTTGGCGGTGATGATTTCAACGATCTCGCCGTTCGCGAGCGCGTGGGTGAGCGGCACGATACGTCCGTTGACCTTAGCGCCCCGACAGCGGTGACCGAGCGCGGTATGGACCTGGTAAGCAAAGTCGAGCGGCGTCGCGCCGCGGACCAGGTCGATCACCTCGCCCTTGGGCGTGAGCACATACACCCGATCCTCAAAGAGCTCGGCGCGCATGCCCTCGATGAGATCGCGGTCGGCATCGGCGCCGCCGGCGTCGCCGGGCTCGAGGAGCCGGCGCACCCACTCGATCTTGCGCTGGTATTGGGCATCAGGCGCGCCGCCCTCCTTGTAGGTCCAGTGCGCGGCGACGCCGAGCTCGGCGTGTCCGTGCATCTCGCGGGTACGGATCTGCACCTCGACGCTGCGCGCCTGCGGACCGATGACGGCGGTGTGGATCGAGCGATAGCCGTTGCCTTTGGGCGTGGCCACGTAGTCGTCGAATTCGCCGGGGATGTAGGGCCAGCGACCGTGCACGACGCCGAGCGCGGCGTAGCACTGGGGTATCGAGTCCACCACCACGCGCACCGCGCGCACGTCGAAGAGCTGCGAGAAGTCGAGCTGCTTGCGCTGCATCTTGCGGTAGATGCTGTAGATGTGCTTCGGCCGTCCGTACACGTTCGCGTCGACGCCGGCCGCCTGCAGCTGCGCGCGCAGCTCCTCGCACACCAGCTCGATGTAGCGCTCGCGGTCGGCCCGGCGTTCATTCAGCGCGGCGGCGACCCGGCGGTATTCGTCCGGCTCCAGGTAACGGAAGGCGAGGTCCTCGAGCTCCCATTTCAGCTGCCACACGCCCAGGCGGTCAGCGAGGGGCGCATAGATGGCGCGCGCCTCCAGGGCGCGGCGCGCGCGCTCCGCGGCGCTCAGGTGGCGGGCGTGGCGCAGCGCCACGAGCTCCTCGGCGAGCCGTGCCAGTACCAGGCGCGGGTCGCTGACCACGGCCAGCAGCATCTTGCGCAGGGTCTGCGTCTGACGGGTGTCGAGCCCGCGCTCGGGCGACCAGTCGCGTGGCAGTCCGAGGTTACCGAGCCGCACCAGGGCGGCGGTGATCTGCGCCGAGGACTGCCCCAGCGCGCCAGTGCACTGCTCGCTCGTGAGCGAGTCGGCGGTAAGGGCTGCGTGCGCGAGCAGCGCCAGCGCCAGCTCGGTGTTCTCAGTGAGCCCGCCGATGATGCCGGCCGCTTCCGCCGCCGGCGCCAGTTCGCTCCCCGCCCCCAGAGCCTCCAGGCGCGCGCGCGCGCTGGCGACGGCGTCACGGATGGCGGGCGGGCAGGGGAGGCTCGTTTCCATGCTCGGGGCCTCTTTCGGAGGCAGATATGGCGCGCAACGTGTTGTTCGCGCAGGATTACCGTTATCATACGTGACTCGTTTTACGGCGGCTTCCAGCATGGCCGGACACAGCAAGTGGGCTAACATCCAGCGCCGTGAGGGCGTGCAATTGCGCCGCCGTGACCGCGCGCTTGCGCGTCCTGCAGGCCCGGGGCTGCAACGCGTGCGCTATGAAGGCTACGGGCCGGGGGGCGCGGCCGTGATGGTGGACTGTCTGACCGATGACGGGGGGCGCGTGCGCACCCAAGTGCGCCGTGCCTTTGACCAGCACGGCGGCAATCTCGGGGCCGACGGTTCGGTCAGCTACTTGTTCAACACCGTCGGCCTCATGACCTATCCGCCCGGCACAGACGAGGAGGCGCTGATGCGCGTGGCGCTCGAGGCGGGCGCCGAGGATGTCGTGCCCAGCGCCGATCACTCGGTCGAAGTTCTGGCCGACCCGTTCGAGTTTGACACCGTATGCGCGGTCCTCACGCATTGCGGCTTTGCGCCGGCGACCGCCGAGGTGACGCAGCGCGCCGCCACTTCCCTGGAACTGAGCGGCGAGAGCGCCGAGCGAATGATGGGGCTGCTCGCGGCACTTGAGGACCTGGACGAAGTACGGGACGTTTATTCGAATGTCGAGATATCGGACGAGGTCCTCGGCCGTTTGTAAATCAGCGAGTTAAGGCCTTCGCCGGAGCTTCTGCTGACCGCTCAGCTAGCGCTTCTCTAACGTCCCGCGGATTCCCGCCACCTTCAATCACTCGCAGCCGCAGGGGATCAGCGGGTTCCCCTGAGCCAGGCCCCAAACGCGCCGCCTATACGTTTCATCAATGCTATCCAGGGTGCCCCAACGACAAGAGACACCTCGACAGATACAAGCGCCAATAGCTCTGCTCGGACCATTGCCGAACGCCCATTCAAGAACCCGAAAGTAGGCTACGCGATCCGGGCCATGAGAAATAAGCCGTCGGAGGCACAGGCCTTCCGTAAGAGCGTGCTGACGCGATCTAACAGTGGCGACGTTTTGAGCTACCTGGTGTCTGTGGGCTAGCACAGCACGCCGTTGCAGTCGACCCGGCTTCGAGCATGCGCAGTTGCGGCTTTATGCCGAGGTCGCAACTTTGCAGCGCAATGCGCCTTCCCTAGTTTCCCACCCGGGAGCCATACAGCTGCCATTCAGGTTGTGCGATTTCCGCACGGCTCGGCTATAGGAAGTCGACTACCTGAATTTGCGCCCGATCACGCGCGCGATGGAGCACTGCGGCTCTGCCGTAGCGGACTTCGTGGAGGTTAGTGTCCTAACCTAACACCGGCAACCCGTGAGGATCGGCATGCCTTTAACGCAACTCGAACAACGACTACGGGATGTTGCACGTGGTCGCATCGCACGAGGCGAACTACCGTGCCTTGCCCCGCCGCTGCGGATGTGGGGTGGCTATGGGCAGGGAGAGGGCTGTGTCTTGTGCGACACGATGATCAAGCCCTCCGAGGTTGCCTTGGAGGTTGAGGAAAGCATCGAGGGAAAAGTTAAGGTGCTATGGTTTCACATCGTGTGTCAATCGATATGCCAACTTGAATGCGCCCGCGCTGAGTATCTGAAGAATCGCGTTGTCAGCCCGGACGTCTGAGCACGTTTGATGTCGAGCGACATTCTGCGGATAGCGCAGTCCCGTGATGGTGGGGAAGGTACGTGCCAATTCCAGCCACGCAGATGTCCGGCGGCGGGTCGCGCAAGAAAACTAGCCACAGTGTAATTGCGATCAGGAACGCGATCGGCAGCAATCCCGGCCTAATCATTTCGGTCTCTCTGTCCCCATAGGTGCACCGAACGCTAGACGGTGAGAGCAGAGCGGAACAAGGACGCGATTCACGTTATTGGGCCTCGTGGCGGGCGGGGGATGCGATACCTCGCGCGGCCTCGCACAAGCGCCATGATCTTGCCCGCAAGTGAGTCCCAGACGACGGGGAACAAAGCGCCTGGACGAAGGATTGGAAACGATCGGGCACGAATGCGCTTAGAGCATCCGCACGAACTGTCTGCTTTTGGGTGTGGGTCGCAGCCGCTCGCCAGCTGAGTTTGTTCCATCATGCCGCGCCAATACGCCGCCCAAAAACTACCCGGGGGACGTGAGATCTGCGAATGCGTAAGTCCTTGTTTTCAGTTACCCTTACGCCGCTCAGATCGTGCCCAGCCTATGCCAAGACGGGACGTATATCCGAATGTCGAGATACCGCACGAGCTCCTGGCGCGGCTTTGAGCCACAGGCGACGGGCACGCGCCTCAGCACCGCCGCGACGGTGCGCATTCTCGGCATCGATCCGGGCTCGCGCCGCACCGGATTCGGACTCATCGAGAGCCGCGGCAATCAGCTCGTGGCCCTCGCACACGGCTGTCTGAACGTCGCCAGCGCCGCCCCGACCGCGCGCCTGCGGCTGATCTTCGAGGGCCTGCAGCAGCTGCTGTCCGAGCACACGCCGGCGGAAGTAGCGGTCGAGCGCGTGTTCGTCAACCGCAACGTCGACAGCGCGCTCAAGCTCGGTCAGGCCCGCGGCGCAGCCCTGTGTGCCATCCCCGCAGGCGTGCCGGTGTTCGAGTACGCTCCACGCGCGATCAAGCTCGCCGTAGTCGGCTCCGGATCGGCCGAGAAATTCCAGGTGGCGCACATGATCCGTGCCCTGCTGGGGCTCAGTGAACGTCCCGGCGCAGATGCGGCGGATGCGCTGGCGGTGGCCATCTGCCACGCCCATGCGCGCTCGCTGGCCGTGCTGGCGGCGGCTGCCACCGCGGCTGTGTCGCAGGGTCGGCGATGATCGGCTCGCTGCGTGGACGCATCAGTGCAAAGTCTCCGCCGCAGCTGACCGTCGAGGTCGGTGGCATCGGTTATGAGATCGAGGCCCCGATGTCGACTTTCTTCCATCTGCCGGCGGTCGGCGCGGAGGTGCAGCTGCTGACGCATCTGGTGGTGCGCGAGGACGCGCACGTGCTGTACGGCTTTGGCAGCGAGGCAGAGCGCCGCCTGTTCCGCAGCCTCATCAAGGTCTCGGGCGTAGGCCCGAAGATTGCGCTCGGCTTGCTTTCGGGGATCAGCGTGAGCGAATTCCAGCAGTGCGTGCAGTCCCAGGACGTCGGCGCACTCACGCGCATCCCCGGCGTCGGACGCAAGACCGCCGAGCGGCTGATCGTGGAGATGCGCGACCGGCTCGCGGCTCCGGAACTGACGACCGGCGCCCCGAATGTTGGCGGCGTGAGCACTGCGGAGGCGGAAGCCTATGCGGCCCTGGTGGCGCTGGGGTACCGCCCGGCGGAGGCCGCGCGCTTGCTCAAAGGCGCCGGGACCGGTACACATTCCACCGAGGAACTGATCCGCCGCGCCCTGCGGGGCGCGGTGCGGGAGTAGATCGAAACGACCGTGACGTCCGAACGCATCACCAGCGCCGTGCCGAATGCGGAAGAGGAGGCCGTCGAGCGTGCCATCCGTCCGCGGCGGCTCGAGGAATATGTCGGCCAGGCGCCCGTCAAAGAGCAGCTCGAGATCTTCATCAGCGCCGCACGCGCGCGTGCCGAAGCGCTCGATCACGTGCTCATCTTCGGTCCCCCGGGTCTCGGTAAGACCACGCTGGCGCATATCATCGCGGCCGAACTCGGCGCGAATCTGCGCCAGACCTCCGGCCCGGTGCTCGAGCGACCCGGGGACCTCGCCGCGCTGCTCACCAACCTGCAGCCCCGTGACGTGCTGTTCATCGATGAGATTCATCGTCTCTCCCCGGTGGTCGAGGAGGTCCTGTACCCGGCGATGGAGGACTACCAGCTCGACATTATGATTGGCGACGGACCGGCCGCGCGGTCCATCAAACTCAATCTGCCCGCCTTTACACTGGTCGGCGCCACCACGCGCGCGGGGCTGCTCACTTCCCCGCTGCGGGACCGCTTTGGCATCGTGCAGCGCCTGGAGTACTACGGGATCGAGGACCTGGAGCGTATCGTCAACCGCTCGGCTGCGATTCTCGGGGTCGGGATCGATGCCGCGGGCGCACGGCGCATCGCGCAGCGCTCGCGCGGCACGCCGCGTATCGCCAACCGGCTGCTGCGCCGGGTGCGCGACTATGCCCAGGTGCGTGCCCAGGGGCGTATCGATGAGGCGGTGGCGACCGCGGCACTCGAGCTGCTGGAGGTCGATCGCGAAGGCTTCGACACGCTCGACCGCAAGCTCCTGACCGCCATCATCGAGCGCTTCGATGGCGGCCCGGTCGGGATCGATAGTCTCGCCGCGGCGCTCGGCGAGGAGCGCGATACGCTCGAGGACGTCACCGAGCCGTTCCTCATTCAACAGGGTTTCCTCATCCGCACGGCGCGTGGGCGCATGGTGACGCGTGCCTCCTATCTGCACTTTGGCATCAAGCCCCCCGAGCGCGCGAGCGCCACGCTGCAGCTCTTTGAGGACCCGCGGTGAGTCCATTTCTGTGGCCGGCGCGCGTTTACTGGGAGGACACGGACGGCGGCGCGATCGTCTACTATGCCAATTACCTGCGCTACCTCGAGCGCGCCCGCACCGAATGGCTGCGCGCGCACGGGCATTCGCAGGGGCTGCTGGCGCGCGAGCCGGGCATTCTTTTTACGGTGGTGAGCCTGCAGGTCGATTACCGCGCGCCGGCGCGCCTGGACGATGAGCTGCAGATCTCCTGCCATCCGCAGGCCGAAGGGCGCGCCTCGCTGCGCTTTCTGCAGAGCATTCGGCGCACCGGTACGACGCCGCAGTTGCTGCTGGAGGCGAGCGTGCGGGTGGCGTGTCTGGACGCGCACAGCCTGCGGCCCACGCGGCTGCCGGACTTTCTGATCAATTTGCTGAGCGCGGAGGCCGCAAGTTAATGGGTGACCAGCTGTCGATTCTGCGTCTGATCGCACAGGCGAGCGTACCGGTGCAGGGGGTCATCGCCATCCTGTTGCTCGCCTCGTTGAGCTCCTGGGCCATCATTTTCAAGAAAAGCCGGGTGATTGGCCGCGCGCGGCGCGAGGCTGATCGCTTCGAGAGCCGTTTCTGGTCAGGGGAGGATCTGGCGCAGCTGTACCGCTCGATCGAATCGGCCGGCGGGGCGACCGGTCTCGCCGGAATCTTCGAGTTCGGGTTTCGCGAGTTTGCCCGGCTGCGCCAGGGCGCAGCGCCGCCCGATCAGCTGCTCGAGGGCTCGCGGCGCGCCATGCGCGTGGCACAGCTCAGGGAGATCGACCGGCTCGAGCACAGTCTGGCGACGCTCGCCACCGTCGGCAGCACCAGTCCGTATGTCGGATTGTTTGGTACGGTCTGGGGCATCATGAGCGCCTTTTCGGGGCTGGGAAACGTGCAGCAAGCCACCCTCGCCATGGTGGCTCCGGGCATCTCCGAAGCGCTGGTGGCCACCGCCATCGGGCTGTTCGCGGCGATTCCGGCCGTGGTCGGCTACAACCGCTTCGCCGATCAGGTCTCGCGCCTGGAGCTGCGCTTCGATGCCTTCATCGAGGAGTTCTCCACCATTCTGCAGCGGCATGCCGGCCGCAGCGGGAATCCGCCGGCGGCCGCGGAGCGCTGAAGCCATGCCACAGACTGCACGCGGACGGCGTTTGATGGGTGAAATCAACGTCGTGCCTTACATCGATGTTATGTTGGTGCTGTTGATCATCTTCATGATAACTGCCCCGCTTCTGACTCAGGGCGTCAAGGTCGACCTGCCGCGGGCCGCCGCGGAACCTCTGGAAGCGCAGCGACTCCAACCGCTCGTGTTATCCGTCGACCGCGCCGGGCATCTGTATCTGAACGTCGGGGGCAACCCGCAGGCAGTGCTGGATGAGCGTACCGTGGCGGCGCGCGCCGCGGCGGTGCTGCGCCGCGAACCCGAAACGCAGGTGCTGGTCAAGGCCGACAACGCGGTGGCGTACGGGCGCGTGGTGCAGGCGATGGTCGTGTTGCAGCAGGCTGGTGCGCGCAAGATCGGCTTTATCACCGAGCCGCCGCCGGTGGTCCCGGGGAGCTGATGCACACGCCCGATGCAGCGCCGGAGTGACCACTGGATTTCCTTAGCACTGTCGGTGCTGCTGCACGCGGCGCTCGTTGGCGCGCTGGTGTACGGCTGGCTGTTATTTCGTCATCCAGCGCGACCGAAGCCTACGCTGGCCATCGAGGCTACCGTGGTCGATGCGCGGACGCTGCGCGGGGCGCAGCGTCCGGCGCCCCAGCCGCCTCCCCCGGTGGCCCCGCCGCCGCAGCCGGCGCAACCTCCGCCACCCCCGCAGCCAACGCCGGAGGAGCTGGCACAGCGCGAGGCGCAGCGCGAGGAGCAACGCGTGCAGGCAGCGCAGGAAGAGCAGGCCGCAGAGCGCGCGGCGGCAGAGGAGGCGGCACGGGCAAAGCTCGAGGAGCAGCGCAAGGCGGAAGAGCGCCGCAAGGCCGAAGTCGAGCGCAAGGCGCAGGCAGCGGCAGCGGCGCTGGCGGCGCAGCACGCCGCGGACACCCAGGAGCAGAACGATCTCGAGGCGGAACTCAAGCACAGCCTGGCGGCCGAGGAGCATGCGACGCGCAGCGCGCCGGCGCTGGCCAACTGGCAGGCACAGATCACTGCCAAGATCAGTCGCGCGTGGCTGCGACCGCCGACGGCGCGTGCCGGAATAGAATGCGTGTTGAATGTGACCCAGGTACCCGGAGGCGAGGTGACGCAAGTGACTATTGGCGAATGCAACGGCGATCAGGCGGTGCGCGAGTCGATCGAGGCGGCCGTCTACCGCGCCTCGCCCTTGCCGCCGCCGCCGGACCCGGCGCTCTTCGAGCGCAACCTCAAGATCAACTTTAAGCCGGACTAAGCATGGGTTTATACGCAAATTCTCAGCTTCTCAGAGCACAGGGTCGCCGCGGCGCTGCTGCGGCGCTGGTGTTGCTGCTGTTGTGTCCTCTGGCACACGCGGCGCTCGAGATTGAAGTCACCTCCGGTGTGCGCGATCCCGTCCCGATCGCCATCGTGCCCTTCGGGCACGGCGCCGCCGAGCTGCCGGTCGATGTCGCCGACGTCATCCAGCATGACCTTGAGGGCAGCGGGCGCTTCAAGGGACTGCCGCGCGAGCGCATGCCGGCCACCCCGACGCGCGCCGAGGAAGTGGCGACTGCGGCCTGGAAGGGTGTCGGCAGTGACTACGTCGTGGTGGGGCGCGTGAGCGCCATGGAGGGCGGTGGCTTCGCGGTCGACTTCGATCTCATCAACACCCTCACCGGCTCGCGTCTGGCGGGACAGCGCTTCACCGGCAGCGCCAGCGCGCTGCGCAACGCGGCGCACCGCACCAGCGATGTGATCTACCAGAAGATCCTCGGCGTGCGCGGCGCATTCGCCACGCGCATCGCCTATGTGGCCGTCGATGGCGAGCCGCCGGCACAGACCTACCGCCTGTTGGTCGCCGATGCCGACGGCGCCAATCAGCAGCGCATCCTCGAATACCGCTACCCGATCATGTCGCCGGCCTGGTCACCCGATGGGCAGTGGCTCGCGTACGTGTCCTTTGAGAGCAAGCACTCCGCGGTGTACGTGCAGCTGGTGCGCACCGGCGAGCGGCGGCTGGTGTCGGCGCGCGCCGGAGTGAACGGCGCGCCCGTGTGGTCACCCGATGGCAAGCGCCTGGCACTGACGCTTGGCGCGAGCAGTGGCAACCTGGATATCTATGTCCTCGATCTGACTACCCAGGCCCTCACGAAGATCACCGATGACCCGGCAATCGACACCGAGCCGGAGTGGGCCCCGGACGGGCACTCGCTCTACTTCACTTCCGACCGCGCTGGCTCACCGCAGATCTACCAGATCGGCGTGCAGCCGGGGGCGCGGCCCAAACGCATAACCTTCGGCGGCTCCTACTGCGCGCGCCCGCGGATTTCCCCCGACGGGACGCTGCTGGGCATGGTCACGCTGGACAAGGGCAACTACCGCATTGCGGTACAGGAGCTCGCCAGCGGCACGATGCGCACCCTCTCGCACGGGCGACTCGACGAATCGCCGAGTTTCGCGCCCAATGGAGCTACACTGATCTACTCGGAGCGCGACGGCGGACACGGTGAGCTCGCGACGGTCTCGACCGACGGGCTGACCGGCTTGCGGCTCAAGGCGTCGGAAGGGGAGATTCGCGAACCGGCCTGGGGACCATTCATTCCCTGACAGGCGCAGAACACTAAGGCGGAGGGTCGTGGAAATGGCGGAGAAATCATCGATGCAGCGCACGTTGGTCGTACTGCTGGTGGCGGCGGCGTTGGCACTTGGCGGCTGCGCCAGCAAGAAACCCAAGCCTGCCGCGGCGGGGAGTACCTCGCAGGAGTCGAGCACCGGGGCCGAAAACGGCGCCGCGGGCGCCAATGCCGCAGCCGGTGCGAACGCCGACACCGAGGCGGCCGGACCGCAGGGTGGCCTGCTGGCCACGCGCGTCGTGTACTTCGATTTTGACAGCAGCGAGATCTTGGGTGCGGGCACCGATGTGGTCGCCGCCCACGCGAAATACCTCGCCGGCCACCCGGGCACGCGCGTGCGTCTCGAGGGCCATACCGATGAGCGCGGTTCGCGCGAGTACAACATCGGTCTGGGCGAACGCCGGGCACAGGCGGTGCGGCGCGCCCTGCTGCTGCAGGGTGCGACAGACGCGCAGATTTCCACCGTGAGCTACGGCGCGGAGCGCCCGGCGGTTTCCGGACACGATGAGGCGGCCTGGGCGAAGAACCGCCGCGTCGAGATCGTTTATCTGGCGCAGCCCACCAGCGCCGTGAAGCCCTAAGGACAGGGACAGCCAATGCGACCAGTCTTTCCTGCGTTGATGGTGCTCCTGCTGATCGGCTGCGCCAGCACGCCGCCGGAGGAGGATCCGCTGCAAGTGAAGCTGAATGACCTCGAAGCGCGCGTCGCGCGGCTCGAGCGCAGCCTGGCCAACCAGGTGACGCTGTCGCAACGCGTGGACGAAAACCAGGCGTCGCTGCGGGAACTACAGGGTCGGATCGAGGAACTCGAGCACACTAACGAGGCGCTGGCGAAGCAACAGCGCGATTTGTACACGGATCTGGACAAGCGCCTGGGCGGCAACGGCACGATGCCGGCGCCGGGTGCGGCGGGCGCTGCTGCCGGCGCCGCCGCCGGTGCCGCTGCGGGGACGGCAGCCGGGGCAGTGGCGGGAAGCGCGGCGCAGCCGGCCGACAACGGGCCCTCATCGACCGAGCAGGCGGTCTACGCACAGGCCTTCGATGCGCTGAAGGCCGGCAGCTATTCGCTCGCGATCACGGGTTTCAAGGACTTCCTCACCACTTACCCCAACAGCTCGCTGGCCGAGAACGCTCAGTACTGGCTGGGGGAGGCGTATTACGTCAATCACGACTACGAGTCGGCCGGCGGAGCCTTCCGCACCGTGCTCAAAAAATGGCCCGATTCGCGCAGGGCGCCCGATGCGCTGTTGAAGCTCGGCTATGCCCAATATGCGCAGAAGCAGTATCCGGCGGCCAAGGCGACCCTGACCGACGTGACCAAGAAGTACCCTGGGACGGATGCCGCGAAACTGGCTGCGGATCGTCTCAAGCGCATTCCCGAACAGTAAGCGACGCACGCGACAGGGCGCGTTAGTGAGCGCGACGCGACTCAAGATCACCGAGATCTTCCATTCGCTGCAAGGCGAAGCGGACACCATGGGCGTGCCCACGGTATTCATCCGCCTGACGGGCTGTCCGCTGCGCTGCCAGTACTGTGATACCGCCTATGCATTCCACGGCGGGGAATGGTGGGACCTGGAAGCGATTCTCGCACGGGTGCGGGAGTTTGGTACGCGCTACGTGTGCGTCACTGGCGGGGAGCCCCTGGCGCAGCGCGCCTGTACGTTGCTCCTCAAACGGCTGTGCGAGGAGGGTCTGCGGGTATCGCTGGAAACCAGCGGCGCCATGGCGCTGGATGAGGTGGATCCGCGCGTCATCAAGGTCGTGGATGTGAAAACTCCGGGCTCCGGGGAGGAGCGGCGTAACCGCTACGCGGAGCTCGAGCGACTCAATTCTCACGACCTGGTGAAATTCGTCATCTGCGGGCGCCACGACTACGAGTGGAGCCGCGCGCAGCTGCAGGCGCTGCGGCTGTCGCAGCGCTGCACGGTGCTCTTCTCGCCCAGCCACGAGGAACTCGCGGCGCGCGACCTCGCTGACTGGATCCTCGCGGACCAGTTACCGGTACGCTTCCAGATCCAGCTCCACAAGTACCTGTGGGGCAACGTGCCCGGCAAATGAGCGGCGCGCGCGCCGTGGTGCTGCTCTCCGGTGGCCTGGATTCCGCCACCGCGCTCGCGATCGCCGGCGCGCAGGGCTTTGCCTGCCACGCACTGTCAGTCGATTACGGCCAGCGCCACGTGACCGAGCTGCGGGCCGCGGGCCGCGTCGCCGCTGCGCTGCGGGTGCGTGAGCATCGCATCATGCGCGTGGATCTGGCGGGCATCGGCGGCTCCGCGCTCACCGACCCTGGGATCGAGGTGCCGGAAACGCCCACCGCTGGAATCCCGATCACTTATGTTCCGGCGCGCAACACCATGATGCTCGCGCTCGCGCTCGGCTGGGCCGAAGTGCTGCAGGCGCGCGATATCTTCATCGGCGTCAACGTGATGGACTCGAGCGGCTATCCAGACTGTCGTCCCGAGTTCATCGCCGCGTTCGAGGCTCTCGCGGCCCTGGCCACCAAGGCGGGCGTCGAGGGCACACCCGCTCGGGTGCACGCGCCGCTCATTCGGTGGACCAAGGCGCAGATCATCCGCGAGGGCCTGCGCCTGGGGGTGGATTATGCGCAGACCGTGTCCTGCTATCAGGCCGACGCCGAAGGCCGGGCGTGTGGGCGCTGCGATTCCTGCCGCCTGCGGCGCGCCGGTTTCGCGCAAGCCGGTATTGCGGACCCGACCCGCTACCGCGACCCTGCCGGCTAGCTGAGGGTGCCCATGGCAGCCGCAGCACGGTTTGTCCGGCGCAGCGACCAAAGGTAAACCGGCACGCCGGCGAGCCCAAAGCCGATCCCGGCCAGGAGCGGACGCCGCTCGACGCCATAGACGATCCAGCCGCAGTAGAGCGCGGCAAGGACCGCCGCGGTAGCGCGCAGCAGCGCCGGGGTGCGCGCGGCGCCGGGGGCCTGCTTCAGCCGCAGAACCGCGAGCGCATCGACCAGATAAAGCGGCAGCGTGAGATTCGTGGCGATCAGGCTCAGGAAGACGAACATCTGGGCCACCGAGCCCACGTAGTTACACAGGAGCATGATGCTCGTGACGATCCCGGTGAAGATGAAGGCGCGTGCCGGGGCGGCATGCGCATTTTCCTTGGCGAGCGCCGGCGGGAAGCCCCGGTGCTTGGCCATGGTCTGGGTGACCTCACCGATGACCAGCGTCCAGCCGTTGAGCGCCCCCAGGCCGCTGACGGCGACGAACGCCGCCAGCACGGCGCCCCAGTGGCCGCCGAGGCGCTGGGCGAAAAGATCCGCAAACGGCGCGTTCGAAGCGGCCAGCTGCGGCTGCGGTATCAGGAACATGGGTACGACGGAGATGCAGATGTAGATGGCCGCCGCGATCAGCGTGCCGGCGAGTGTGGCGCGGGGGATCGTGCGCTGCGGGTCGCGCACCCGCGCCGCGGGAATGGTGGCGCATTCGATGCCCAGCATCGAGAACAGCACGATCGAGCTGACGCTCGCCACCTCACGCCAGGAGGCCGGATTGGGCGGCACGTGCTCCTTGAACACGTGCGGATGCGTCAGCAGTAGTGTGACGCCGAGCAGCACGACGGCGGCCTGCGGCACGAGCTTGAGCAAGGTCGTGAGCACCTGTACCCAGCCGGCGGCGCGCACGCCCCGCAGGTTAATGAGCACGAAGACCCACACGAGTGCCAGCGCGAGCAGCGGTGGCAGCACCGTGCCGACCGCGAGTGCCGGAACGAAGTACATGACGTAGCCGACGACCCCGATCGCGATCGCGGCATTCCCCACCCACACCGATACCCAGTAACACCACATGACGAGGAAGGCGGCGGCGGGCCCGAAGGCGCGCTGCGTGTAGGCATAGGGACCGTCATCCTGCGGGAAGCGCCGCGCCAGGTCGGCAAACGCGATCGCAAGGCAGGCGCAGCCGGCTACGGTGACCAGCCAGCCGGTCAGTGCATTGAGCCCGAACGGCGCCAGCGCCGCGGGCATGACAAAAATCCCGGCGCCAATGATGTTGCCGACCACCAGCGCCGTCGTCATCCAGAACCCGAGCGCGCGCTTGGCGGCGGGTGCGTCCGGGGCGGGCTGGCTCAACTCTCCGCCAGCGCTTCGGTGAGGGCCGTCTTGAGCAGGCCGAGCGCTTCATCCACGTGCTCGCGGCCGACCATCAGCGGTGGAATGAAGCGCACCGTGCTGGTACCGCAGGCCAGCAGTATGAGCCCGTTGTGGTAGGCGCGCGTCAGCACCCGCTGGCACAGGGCAGCGGCGGGTTTGCGGCTGGCACGATCGGTGATCAGTTCGGCACCGATCATCAGGCCCTTGCCGCGGACATCGCCGATGCACTCGAACTCCTTCTGCAGGTCGCGCAGCCGCGCCTGGAAGTAGGCGCCGACCTGCGCTGCGTTGGCGGCGTACTCACGCTGCACCAGATCGAGCGTCGCAAGCGCCGCCGCGCAGCAGAGCGGGTTGCCGCCGTAGGTATTGCCGTGGGCGCCACGCTTCCACTTCTCCATGATGGTCTTCTTGGCGACCACAAGCCCGATCGGCAGGCCCGAGCCGAGCCCCTTGGCGAGGGTCATGATGTCCGGACGCACGCCCCAGTGCTCGGCGGCGAACATCTTGCCGGTGCGGCCGATGCCGCTTTGCACTTCATCGAATATGAGCAGGATCCCGTGCCGATCGCACAGGGACCGCAGGCCGGTGAGAAACCCATCCGGCGGCACGAGATAACCGCCTTCACCCTGAATCGGCTCGACCAGGATCGCCGCCACCTCGCTCGCCGGGACGTTGCACGCAAACAGCACGTTCTCGATGTACTCCAGGACCGCGCGCCCCTGGTCGGCACCCGCCAGGAGCGGCCGATAGAGGTTAGGGTAAGGCACGTGCGTGACCCCGGGCATGGTCGGGAAGAAGCCCGCCTGCTGGGTGTATTTGCTGGCCGTGAAGCTGAGCGAGCCCATCGAGCGGCCGTGGAAGCCGCCCAGAAAGCCGATGAAGCGCGGACGTCCCGTGACGTAGCGGGCAAGTTTCAGGGCCCCTTCGACCGATTCAGTACCGCTCTGGCAGATGAGTACCTGCACCGGCTCTCCCAGGGGATCGAGCTCATTGATACGCTCGCCGAGGCGGGTCATGCGCTCATGCCAGTAGTCACTCGAGATGTGCAGGAATTCGTCGGCGGCGCTCTTGATGGCCTGCACCACTTCCGGGTGGGCGTGCCCGGTGGCGCACACGGCGATGCCGGCCGCGAAGTCCAGAAAGCGGTTGCCGTCGACGTCCCAGACCTCCGCGCCGCGCCCCTTGGCGATCACAAACGGGTAGTCGCGCGGATAGGAGGGAGAGCTTACGGCGCGATCGCGCGCCAGCAGGGCCTGGGCTTTGGGACCGGGGAGCGACGTGCGAATGTGCGGGGAGGCCATGGTGGTCACCTTAGGGTGAGAGCTAGGAAGTCGTTGCGCCGGGCAGGCGGATCCGCACCGGCGTGCTGTGGGCCCGCTCGGTGGCGGCCTGCATTTCGCGCAGAACCTTGAGGTCTTCCGCCGGCGGAGGCGGCAGCTGTTCGAGGGAGGCGCTCACTTGCAGCGGCCAGCCGGTCGCCCGTCGCACGGCTTCCACCGACACACCCGGATAGAGCGCGGTCAGCTGCAGCTCTTCGGTCTCGGGGTGCGGACGCAGGATCCCGTAGTCGGTGATGACCGCCCGCGGACCGAGGCCCGGGTAGCCGGCGCGGCGGCGCGCGCCGGCGCCGTCCAGATACCCGGCGCTGGTCAGAAAATCCAGCCGCGGCACGAAGCTTCGGGGGGACTGCTTCATGATCAGTAACACCTCGCGCGCATGCGTGGCGATCTCCGGAGCGCCGCCCGATCCGGGCAAGCGCACCTTCGGTTGCGCGTAGTCACCGATCACTGTGCTGTTGAGGTTCCCGTAGCGATCGATCTGCGCGGCGCCGAGGAAGCCGAAGTCCACGCGCCCGCGCTGCAGGTAATGCGCGAACACCTCCGGAAGCGGCACGACTACCGTGGCCGTCTCGGCGAGTTCTCCGTCGCCGATGGAAAGCGGCAGGACCCGGGGTCGCGTGCCCACCGTGCCGGACTCGTAGATCAGCACCAGCCGCGGCGCGTGCGTGCGCCGCGCCAGGTTGCAGGCCGCGCTCGGCAGGCCAATGCCGACGAAGCAGACGGCCTGGTCGCGCAATTGCCGCGCGGCCGTCACGGTCATCATCTCATCGGCGCTGTAGTCGCACGCCGTCATGCGGCGATCTTCAGGCGCCGCAACAGCTCGGCGTGATCGCGGCTGGCATAGATGTACTCGCCCATCCAGGCCTGAAACCGCTCGCGCTCGCGCGCGATGTCGTCCCACTCGACGTAGAAGCGGTTGTCGCGCTCGTAGTGGCCGGCGGCATAGGAGGGATGTGCGCCCCCTGGCACGACGCTCACCGCGCTGACCATCCAGTGCGGCAGCACGATCGCATTGGGGGGTGCGTCGAGTTGTTCGACTTGTTCCTCGACCGTCACCAGGAGCGTGCGGGCCGCCAGCGCTGCCTCGCGTGCCGCACCGAGGATGCCGCGAATGAGCACGTTGCCCTGCGCGTCGACGCGCTGCGCATGCAGGATCGTGACGTCCGGATTGATGGCCGGGATCGCCAGCAGCGCCGCGCCGCTGAAGGGACAGGTGAGGGGCGCGGCTTCCTTGGCCCATGCGCGATCGAGGTCCGTCGGTGCGTAGTGGCGCATGATCCCGCAGGGCAGGCCACTGGCCCCGGCCTGATAGGCCACGGCCATCTGCGCGTGCGTGCGTTCCGTGATTTGCAGCGGCTGCGGCCAGCCTTTTTCGATGGCATCGCGCAAACGGTACAGTGAGCCGACGCCGGGGTTACCGCCCCAGGAAAAGGTCAGACGAGCCGCGCACCCGGCGCCGATCATCTGGTCGTGAATCAGGTCCGGGGTCATGCGGATCAGGTGCAGCTGGCGCCGTTGCTGGCGGATGATCTCGTGACCGGCCGCGAAGGGGATGAGATGCGTGAAACCCTCGAGTGCAACGCTCTGGCCGTCCTGCACGTGACGGGCGATCGAATCGGTGAGGCTTAGCAGCGGCACGATTACTCGACCACGGTCTGGGACTGTTCGTGCAGGTATTGCGGCAGGTAATAGAAGGAGCCGATGGCCTTGCCCGTGCTGCCCGAGCCCTTCCAGCCGCCGAAGGCCTGGTAGCCCGGCCATGCACCGGTCGTGGCGCCCTGCGGACGGTTGGCATAGGTCACCCCCGCCTGGATGTGGTCATTGAACCACGCGACTTCCTCCGGGGCGCCGTAGAAGCCGGCGGTGAGTCCGAGCGAGGACTCGTTGGCCAGCGCCATGGCCGCGTCGCGCGAGGCGACCCGGTGCAGCATCAGAATGGGCAGGAACAGTTCCTCTTTCCACAGCGGATGCGCAAGGGGAGCTTCCGCGAGGGTCGGGCGCACGTAGTAGCCACGCTCCAACCCGTCCTGCCGCACTTGTTCCCCGCCGCTGAGGATGCGCGCCCCGTGAGCGCGCAGTTGCGTACTGTAGCGGGCGTAGCTGTCGTAGCCGCTCGCGGTGGTCACCGGACCGAGCCAGTGCTCGCGGCGTACCGGATCCCCGATACGGATGGCCGCGATCTGCGCCAGCAACCGCTCGATGAGTCCGTCTGCCACCTGGCGGTCGACGTAGAGGCGCGAGAGTGCCGAGCACTTCTGGCCACCCATCCCGAAGGCGGAGCGAACGATGCCGATGGCGGCCCGGTCAAGATCGGCTCCTGCGGTGACGATGCAGGCATTCTTGCCGCCCATCTCGGCGATGCATGGGCGGGGAAACGGCGGGGACTGCAGGGCACGCACGATTCCCATGCCCACCTCATAGGAGCCGGTGAAGGTCACGCCGGTCGTGAGCGGGTGGGAGATCAGTGATGCGCCGGCAACAGCGCCCGGACCGCTCAGATAGTTGAATACCCCCGGTGGCAGACCCGCATCGCGCATGCAGTCTGCCAGCAGGCGGTCCGCCCAGGGGGTGGCGCTGGCGCCCTTGGCGACCACGGTGTTGCCGGTGATGAGCGCGGCGGCGGTGGGACCGGCTGCGAGTGCGAGGGGGAAATTGAACGGTGCAATCACGACCCAGGGGCCATAGGGCTTCAGTACGCTGCGGTTGTGCGAAATGTGGCTCGCCAGCGGGTCATCCGGCAGCGCATGGTCGAAGGCGCTCTGGCGCTCGAACTCCTGCGTGTACAGGGTGAAGAAATCGGCGCTCTCCTGCGCTTCGCCGAGAGCTTCCATGCGATTCTTCCCGACCTCCAGTGACAGCGCGGCCGCGATGTCGTAGACGCGCTCCTCGATGAGCTGCGCGACGCGTCGCATGAGCCGGGCACGCTCGGCAACGGGAGTGCGTCGCCAGGCGGGCCACGCAGCGTTCGCGGCTCGCATCGCGACGTCCACGTCCTCCGCCCCCGCAGCCGCGAACTCCCCGAGAACCTCGTCTGTGTTCGCGGGGTTGGTCTTGGTGAAATAGCGCTCGGCGGGGCGATCCTCGCCATTGACGTAGAGGAAGTAGCGCCCCCCGAGATTCTCGCGCACGCGCTCTACCGCCGCCTCGAAGCTGGTGTGCAGCGCGGCCGGCGGCTCGAACATGGTCGCGTAGGTTAATTTGAAGCTCATCCGACCCCCTCAGTGCGCAGCGTGCGCTCCAGTTCCGTCAGCAGCCCATCAAGAACGTCTAGGCCTTCTCCCAGATCACGCTCATTGATCACCAGCGGCGGCGCCAGCAGGATAAGATTGCCGCGCGCGGCAAAGGAGACCCCAGCCGCCATTCCCTGCTGCAGCAGCCCCCTGATGCCCGGGTGCATCTCGGGCCAGGGCGCCAGCGGCTCGCGGCTGACTCGATCGCGCACGAGCTCCAGTACGGCAAACAGGCCATCACCGCCGCGGACGTCGCCGATGAGCGGATGACGCGCCTGCAGTTCGCGCAGACGCGCGTACATGGCTGCCCCGAGCGTGCGCGAGCGGCTGATCAAGTTCTCCTGCAGGTAGCTTTCGATTGCAGCGACTCCGGCTGCACAGGAGAGCGGATGCCCCGAATAGGTCAGCCCCGTCATCAGGGTCTGCGACTCGAGTACGCGCGCGACATCAGCCGTGACCAGCACGGCGCCGAGGGGCGCGTGCGCACCGGTCAGGCCTTTGGCAAGCGTCATTAGGTCGGGGCGGTTCTCGCTACCGTAGCGTTGCCATGCAAACCATTCGCCGCAGCGGCCAAACCCGCTCATGACCTCGTCGGCGATCAGGTACACGCGGCGTGCGCGAGTCGCCTCGCGTAGCGCCGGCCAGAAGGTTCTCGGGGCCACGATCCCGTTGGTACCCGCATTGGGTTCCATCAGCACCGCCGCCACTTCGCCCGCACCGCGCTCATCGATGGTTGCCGCAACCCGCGCGGCAGCCGCGTGGCCGCAGTCATCGGCCGTAGCCGTATTGAATGGACAGCGATACGCGTAGGGCGGGGGCACATGGATGACGCGATAGGTAGTCGGATCTGCCTGCGTCGCCGTTCTGGTATCGCCCGAGAGCGCCATCGCCGCGTAGCTCGCCCCGTGGTAGGAGCGGTCCCGCGTGATCACCCACCCGCGCGGTTGGCCCGACGCCTGGCGGGCAAACTTGACGGCGTGCTCGTTGCCGTCGGCACCGCCGAGCGTGAAGAACACGCGACCGCCATCAAAGCCGGCCTTTTCCAGCAACAGCTCCGCAAGGCGCGCCCGCGGCTCTGCGCCCCAGGCACTGGTCACAAAGCACAGTCGCGCGGCTTGGGTGCGGATCGCCTCGACGACCCTCGGGTGCTGATGCCCGAGGTTGCTGCACTCGGCGAGACTGCTCATGTCGAGGATCGCCCGTCCCTCGGCCGTCAGCAGGCGGGCACCGTCGCCCCCCACGATAGTGGGCGCGCGCCAGTCAGTCTGCCGGCACCAGGTATGCAGGACGGTCCGTGCTTCGGGGAGCATGTATGTGCAGCTTTTGAGGTTGCGCACGAGGCCTGGGGCCGCGGGCGCATGTGATTAAAATTGAATTTAGGCCGGGGCAGCGGCCGCCGTCAACGCATCGCCGTGCGATAGTCTCAGGTGTCTAGAACAAGTCCATGGCCACCGGCTCGGACGAGCCGTCCGCGGAACTGGCACTCGCGACTGTAGTATTATTCCGCCCCCGCGCGCCTTGACTTATTTGGGTCGATATCTGCCCGCGGTACCACAATTGTGGGGCGTTAGCTCAGTCGGTAGAGCATCGGACTTTTAATCCGCTGGTCGACGGTTCGATTCCGTCACGCCCCAATCACATTGCTATCGGGCAGTCAACGGCGGTGCAGATTAGCATCTGATGATGGCCTTATTCCTGACTAGGCGTTAAGGGTTGAACCCGTTCTTCTGAAACTGCTCGCGTAACATGGGAACTTCTCGACGTCTTCCCCCGGGTCGGCCCGCACGACGTAGAACGTATAGGGTCCTTCAGGGGCGTCAGGCTAAAGCTTCCCGCGTCTGAAGCCGGGTGCTACGGTGGTCGCGATGCGATAACAAGGCAATCCCCAACCCGGGCGCGACAGTGTTCGGTAACGTTCCATAACTGCCCGAGCTCGCCTATGACCATTTCATACTCTTCCATTGTTGAGACGGCGACTCATCCGCTTTTCCTAGCGGGAACTGTCACCGTCGTCGGCTTCTTCGGCACCCGCTATTGGCAGCGCCGCAGTGCGTTGGCCTACTTCTTTGTCCAGCTTTTATTCTTTGCGATCCTCACCGGACTGATGCTGGCTGGCGGCGTTGTACCCTATCGCCCGGGCGGGTCGAGTTGGCCCGAACCCACGCGTCTCTTCGTAGGCGTGCTAGAAGTGTTCTGGTGGCTGAACGCGGCGTGGCTCGCGATCGGTTTCTTGCGCGCGTTCGTTGTGCTGGAGCGACAGCCGCGCGACACGAAGTTAGTTCAGGACCTATTGGCCGCCCTGATTTACCTCGCGGCGACCTTCGCAATCGTCGCTCATGTTTTCGATCTGCCGGTGAAAGGGTTGCTGGCGACCTCCGGCGCGTTGGCCATTATTATCGGTCTGGCACTACAAAGCTCCCTCGGAGACGTTTTTTCCGGAATCGTTCTTAATATCGAGCGCCCTTACCGCGTGGGCGACTGGATCATTTTGGACGACACGCTCCAGGGGAAGGTGATGGAGACCAATTGGCGCGCGACGCACATCCTGACAGGAAACCAGGATGTAGCGATCATCCCGAACAGCGTCATTGCAAAATCCAGACTTGTGAATTGCAGCACGCCAACTACGATCCACGGCGCCAGCATCAGGGTCAGACTGGAGCCTTCCTTGACGCCCGCGGCGGGCCGCAACCTACTCAACGAAGTGCTCCTCGGCAGCACGCATATCCTGCGCACGCCTGAGCCGTCCGTCACCATCAAGGATCTCAGCGCAGAAATGATCGATTTCGAGCTCTCCTACTCGGTTGCAGATATCAGCTCCGTCGACCGGGCGCAAAATGAACTGTTTAACCGGGTCTTTCGCGCGGCAGCCGCGGCCGGAGTCAAGTTTTCGCCACGCTTCGGCAGTTCGCCGAGCCAGGCCGCTCCAGCGGCCGAAGAGGGGTCGGGAATTCCCGGGCACCTGCTTGCCGGAATCTCGCTGTTCTCAACCTTGACCGTGGAAGAAAAGGCCGCGCTGGCCTCGCAGATGCGGCGCAGGGATTACAAGCCCGGCGAGGTCGTGGCGAGGGCGGGCACGATTTTGGAAGCGTTATGCATAGTCAGCTATGGCGTTCTAGTCGGCTCGGTGGAGACCCATGGACGCAAGATTGAGGTAATCCGACTGGCGCCGGGAGACTATTTCGGGGAGGTTGGGCTGCTCACCGGCAAACCGCTCGAAGGCGAACTCACTGCGCTCACTCGGATGGTGATTTACGAGATATCCAAGGCGGCGCTGTCCCCGCTTATTGAAGGCCGCCCCGGCTTGGCCGAGGAGCTGAGCGAAAGTCTTGCGAGCCGGCAGCTAGCGAATCGAACCGTACTTGATCACGTTGACGACAAAGAGGGACCGGTAGAGGGACTGGCGGAGCGGGTTGCCAGCAATATCCGGCGCCTATTCTCACTTCATTGAGTGCAGCTCTTCGGTCGTCGTTCGCACCGAGTACCGCGGCACGAAGCATCGCAGCTGCGCCGAGGGCGTGCGCATCAAACCCTTGGAGCCAATTAGTCGGTCGCTCCTCTGGCACCACTGCGAAGTACGCCCGATTCAATTGCATCGCGTTTGACGTAAGGATTCGCGGCACACGCCATCCAGCATCAACCGCGCCTAGGTAGCGGATAGATGGCTGCGTTGCAGCAGCGCCAGTCACTCTCTAACCGTTACGTTCAAGAACAGCCAACATAAACAGTAGCCTCTTACTCTTCGGAACAACATTTTTTGGACTTTGACCATCGTCAAGGTCGCGACGCTGCTTTGAGTTTGTTGGTGTTAGGTATTTACTAACCCGTCGCGAGTATGGACCCAGCAGAGCGCTAAGGCAGGTCTTGACATTGCCCGGGCGCTAGCAAAAGCCACCGATCAGACTGTCCGTATTCTAAGAACACCCGTGACAACATCGACGAGTCGACCAACATAGGGTGAAGGTAGCGCAGATCAGATACCTGGATCACCCCTAATCGTGTACGCAGCTATTCAATGGAGGGAGCCATGAGCGAAGATGCCCCGACCGGGGAATTGCAAACCGAGACGATCAATCAGCCTCGCCGTCGCTTCTTTCGGAGCGCCGCAATTACTATCGCGGCTACCCAGCTCGGGGTGATTGCATCCGCCGTGGCCCAAACCGGTGGAAGTAGTCCAACTCGATCCAAACCAGCTACTAACCTATGTCCGCTTCCGGGCGGCCAAGTTAGACAGGCGACTGTCAGCTCGTGGCGGCTTGCGGTAGTTAATCGGATGTCCTATCCCAATGTGGCGGGCGAAGGAACCGTTGCGCAGATGCTCGAAACGCGGACAGGACTTCGCCGCCCCGATGCCGTATACCCCGATTTCCTGACGGTGTTTTGCGACGGGGTGACGTGCGTCTCATGTGCGCACTCGGATCCTCGCGCCGTGCCACGTGGCGCCGATAGGATCGTACGCCATGAACGAAACCATCCGTACCTACGTCAAGGCGCGCGTGCGCTGGCGCCTGGCGATCGTCATTGGTGGCTGGGTGGTCGTAGCGACGTCCGTCGGTACGCGCCTTGATAACCCGCTCGTCAGCATCCTGGGGTTCCTCACGTTCGGCGGAGCGATTCTTGCGCTTCAGTGGATCAAATGCCCCAAGTGCGCCGTGCGGCTCGGGCAAATCGCAATGACTATGGCGGTGCCGGGTCTGAGGCCGCAGCCGAATTTCTGCCCGTATTGCGGCGTCAGTCTGGATGAGCCACGATCGACGCAGACGACCGTCAGCCCTATTAGTTGAGCGATTCACGACAGATCCACCTCGCGGGGGCGCCACCGGCTGCTTCCTTATACGACCCAGCAAATAAAAAACGGTGTTGCTCCGCCACGCATTACAAGCTGCCGAAGTCGCCCGAGGCATTTGTGCGGTGCTTCGGGCCAGAGGGCCCGCACGGACAGTGCACGCTATCGAGCTGGGCAGCCCGAGATCCTCTCCAATCTAAGGAATTGGAGACGATGCTGACGGATACGCAGTCCAAGCCATATCGGTCTTCCGGACGCGCTCGAGACCTATGGTACCGGGAGAGGCGTAGAACCTCGGCACCGAGGCCTACCGCACTTAAGTCTTAGCACGGTGGATTTTGGAGTTACCCAAAAGGTTACCCATCCCTTACGGCGCCGCGGCGATACGCACGTTATTCGTTGACGCGTGCTCAGGGAGAGCGAGAGAGGGCAGGCCCCGCGATATGTGCAAGGGTGCGTGGGTAGGCCTATACCCGGCTGGCCTATCGAGGAACCGCCGCAGCTGCATATGGGCCGGTGAGACGGAAGCCTGGCGCCATGAGGCGTTGCCTTACTCGCCGACTGGCGATCACGCCTATGAAATTCTTTACCGTGGATTTGGATTGCAGCTCGGCAATCTCCTCGTCGTAAAGGTGCTTAACAACTTCGATCGACGTGCGCGTTTTCAGAGCAAGCGCGGCGACGGTGGCCTCGTCCGCCTCCCTGTGGTTGCGTATCGAGTGCGCGAGTTTGGTCATGTGTAAACCCTATATCCGATTGGGGCGCTTTTATGAACCTGACCCCGTCCCCTTACGGCAGCGGGCCCTGCCACGCTTGTCGCTCGTGTAGACAAGCACCGGGGATAGCCGAGTCTTAGCCCCTGACTAACTGGCGAACTCAGATATGAGCTTACGTTCGGTGCCGGATCCGTAAAAAACCGGAGGCGGCGGTACTCTGTGTTTCGCCGCCTCCGCCTACCAAGCTGCGAGAGGCGTTAGGCCGCGATCTTGATCCGACGCGGCTGCGCTTTAGCTTGCTTGCCGATCGTCACTTCGAGGACGCCGTTATGACCCTTGGCGGTGACTCGTTCCGTGTCAACCGTATCGGGAAGAACGAAACGGCGGTGAAATCTCCCATGACTGCGCTCTGTGCGCTGGCTCATCAGCTGATTATCGCCCACCCGCTTTTCGAGGGGTCGCTCGCCGGATAGAGTCAGCACGTCATTATCGAGGCTAATTTCGACCGAGTTCGCATCCACGCCCGGCAGGTCGATAAATAATTCGAACTGATCTTGATATTCCGCGATATCTACCGCTGGAGTCCAGTCTGCGGTCGCGCTGCTGCTGTTGCTGCTAGGACCGGTGTCGGTGGCGTTGCTGAAGGCGCGCTGGATTTCCTCTTGCAACTGCGACATGACGGTCCAGGGTTCATAGCGTACGAGTGCCATTGCGGTATCTCCTCAGAGAGTTTAAGGGTGGGGAAGGCAGCTCTTTTGTAATTCCTCTCATGAGGGATTGCTGCACCACCCGTAATATGTGGGCACTGGCTTGAGTTGCAAGGCTTCGGGCGCGGCGCGACTACGATTGGCAGCCCACTTAATGCGGGAGTCAGGCAGTTGCTCAGACTGCAGCCGAACGGTAAATGGCGCCGATACGCGCACACTGGCAGCTCGCGTGCGGCGCAAGGCTCCGAGGCGCCCTTTCGACATGGCGGTACTTAATGATCTCGACCAGGTTCACTTGGTGATAGATACCGTTGACCATCTGCCGCACGCCGCGGACAAAGGCATTTACCTGAAGCAGCAGCTCCAGGACAAACTAGTCGAGCACAAGGAATACATCGACAAACACGGCGAGGATCTGCCGGAAATACGCCACTAGAGCTGAAGGACGACCCACGCAGAACAACCGAGGTAACTTGGTCGGCGGGAGCTGACAGCCCCGGGATCGAGCGCAACAGGATCGCGGCTGCCGAAGCGTCCTAAAAGAGGAGCATTCCGATGGCGGCGGCAAACTTGATGACCATCGTGAGGCCGACAGTCGAACGAGCCAGCCGGGAGATGGGCTGATGTCGCATCACGCGTCGATCATTCGTGAGGAGCAGAAGTGCAAGCAGCAGGAAGTTCCACCTGCTTCCAGGTCTTATCGATTGCTCACTTGCGGCGCGCCTTTGTTCACCTCACCTCAGGGTTTTGAATCCTGCGCTTCAATGCCGTGTTTGGTGCTACCGTCCGGCAGCGGAACCGAAATCGGGGTGACTTTGACTTTGGCAACGCCGTTGTCTTGCGTGATCCCAATCGACTGTGCAGTGGACGGCGAGAGATCCACGATCCGGCCTTTCACGTACGGTCCGCGATCTTGGATAGTCACTACCGCGCTTTGGCCGGTGGCGATGTTAGTTACCTTCGCCCGGGTACCCAAGGGAAGCGTCTTACTCGCGGCGTTGTCGCCGAGCGGGTCCATTTTGTCGCCGTCAGCCATATCTCTGCCTGCAAACTTCTTCGCATAGAAGGATGCGTCGCCGAAGCGCGTGCGGCCCGATAGGTCGGGCTGGGGCCTCGTAGCAGCTGTGGCGATCCGTGTCGGTGTCTCGTCGCTTGCCCCGACGCCGGAATGAGGCCTGCACGCGGCGGTAGCGACCGTAACGATGCTGAGCAGCAGCATCGTCGCGAGGGGATTTGACTTTAAAATTAGGAGCATTACCTAAGGCAGATGCGAGCTGACGCCACTACGCTGCGATGGTGAACCCAGTTCATCGAACTTGAGCCGAAGCGGTGCGATCCACGCCTTCGTCAAGGACGATCACCTCAACGCGGCGGTTCTGCTGTCGGCCACCGGCAGTGTCGTTGTCGGCAACGGGAGAGCTTTCACCGAGCCCTTTCGTCAGGATGCGATCCCGCGCGATACCCATGCGAGTCAATGCGTCCCGCACTGAAGCTGCGCGGCGCTCCGATAGCCCTTGGTTATAGTCGGCGCTGCCGACGTTGTCGGTATAGCCGTCAATCTGGACCTCTCGCTTCGGGTACGCCTGCAGGAACGCGGTTAGCTTATCGAGCGTCTGGCGCGATCCTGACTTGAGGTCCGCGCTGCCCGTTGCGAATAGAACATCTCCCAGCGTGATCACTACTCCGCGGTCGGTCTTGCTGGCCTTCAGATCGGCGAGCGCGACCTCGAGTTCGCGGGACTTGGCCTGCGCCAGCTGGTTAGCGCGCGCAGCATCATCCTCTCGCGCCACGAGCAGCACAGCGTTGCGCCGATTATTGGCGTCCGCGATGGCCTTTTGCGACACGTCAAGTTCCGCGCCCTTTTGCGCAGCCAAAGCGAAGCGCTCGGCCACATAGGCTTCGTGATTGACGTCGGCCACCGGTTTACCAGCTTTGAGCAGCGCATCGCCCCGCGCCAGGGCCTCCTGCGCGGCGGTGAGGTCGACCTTGGACTCACCTGTCACGTGAGGATTCGTTTGCGCACTGGTTACCTGAGCGCGTGCTTGCTCCAACATCACGTTCGACTGGGGCGTCGTCGCACAGGCGGCGAGCGCCAAAGAGACGGCCGCGGCCACTGTGACAATCGCGCGGGGAAATGGCTTATTCATACGAAAAGTCTCCAAGGAAATTAGGTGCGAGTTCACGGGGTACTTGAGCGGCTGGCTTCATTCTGCAAGGTCGCAATGCCGCGATCGACATCCGTGGCATCTTTGGCCGATTTCGCACTCTGGGCGCTGATCTGCGCGAGATGCGCATCAGCGTAGGATTCTTCGAACAGCTGCTCGGATTGGGCCTTCTCTCCCTTGGCAGCGGCCGCCTGTCCCTGAGCCATTTTCTGTGCGCTTGAATTGAGTTCATCCGTCGCGTACTCGCGAGCCCCAGCCCGCTCAGCCTGATCAATGGCCGACTTAGCCTTCGTCATTTCGGTGCTGGGTTCTAGAGGAGTGGAAGCGCAGCCGCTCAGTAGAACGACCGACCCAATGAGCGCCGCGCCGGCGGCTTGAATGCATTTCATAGACTCTCCTGAATACTGCAATGGAGATTGCGCCTAGGGGTGACGCGCGTCTGTTCGGTGCCGTACCCAGTTGGCACCGTATTCGGCTATCCTGCAGCGAGAGTGGAAGGGTTCTCCTTCTCGACTAGTGGAAGTTATCGACATGCCCGAGATGCCTGACCCACAGCGCAACCGTCTGCTCGCTGCCCTACCTGCGGAGGTGAAGCTTCGTCTCTACCCGCACCTTGAGCCGGTGCCTCTCGTACTCGGTCAGGTTTTGTATGAATCCGGCGATGCGCTGCGCCACGTTTATTTCCCTACCGATTCGATTGTTTCCTTGCTGTACGTGATGGAGAGTGGGGCGTCCGCGGAAATATCAGTGGTCGGCAACGAGGGCCTGATTGGAATCGCGCTGTTCATGGGGGGTGAAAGCACGCCAAGTCGTGCTGTCGTACAGAGCGCAGGTCGGGCCTTCCGGCTGCAGGGGCAGCGACTGAAGGACGAGTTCCATCGACACGGCGAGATGCTTCTGCTGATGCTTCGCTACACGCAGTCTCTCATTACACAGATGGCTCAAACCGCGGTCTGCAATCGGCATCACTCTATCGAGCAGCAACTGTGTCGCTGGCTGCTGTTGTCGCTGGACCGACTGTCGAGCAATAAATTGACCATGACCCAAGAACTAATTGCCAACATGCTCGGGGTACGTCGCGAGGGAGTCACAGAGGCGGCAGGAACCCTGCAGGCCCAAGGGGTGATCGAATACGCCCGGGGACGAATAACCGTATTGGATCGCACAAAACTCGAGCGTCTCAGCTGCGAGTGCTACGCCGTAGTGAAGAAAGAGACCGACCGCCTACTTCCTTATCTGGCGGCGGCTGCCATTAGTCCCTAGTTTGGCGGTCCCGAGCACCCGGCCATTGGTAATTGGCTACTCTTCCCGCCCACTACTACTAAACGTGTGGTGTAGCGAACAGACGTGTTTGAGACCCATCTGCAGACTGGTCACTTAGGAGGCGCACGGCGGCCTTGGCGGGTAATTGCAGGTGCCGTTTTTATAGTCGCGGGAGAGTCAAGTGTCAGTCGCGGTCGAGGGGAACGGCATCAATCGTCTGCTCAACGACCTGCCGCGCAAAGACCGCTATCGGACAGTGGAGCGGTGCGAATCCATCGCCCTGGAAGTAGGGGCTACGCTGTGTGAAACAGATCAGCCCTTACGTCACGTCTATTTTCCGCTCTCCGGATTCATTTCATTGGTAACGAAGGTAAATGGCCACAAACCCCTGGAACTTGGCCTAATCGGTAACGAGGGAATGCTGGGCGTCACTGTGGTGTTGGGGGTTGATAGGGCGCCTCAACGCGCAGTAGTGCAGGGTGCGGGCACTGCGTTGCGGATGAGCAAGCCGCAGTTCGATCGGGAATTGCGCGCAAGCCCTCATTTGGTGCGCTTGCTCAATCGATATCTCTATGGATGGTTGGGTCAGCTTTCGCAAAACACGGCCTGCAATCGCTTCCACGAGGTCGAAGCACGATTAGCGCGCTGGCTATTAATGACCCACGACCGGGCCCACGCAGACCACTTCTACCTCACGCACGAATTTCTAGCCGACATGCTGGGCGTGCGCCGGAGCGCCGTCACTATCGCCGCCGGGGGTCTCCGCCGACGACGCCTAATCCACTATGCCCGCGGGGAAATCCGCATCCTCGACCGCGGGGGACTCGAATCCACCTCATGCGAATGCTACGACGCCGTCACGTCTCATTGCGCACGAGTGTTTGCCTAAGCGAGCTGCGACTGCTTTCGGGCCGCTCGGTACTCAAGCTCGTTTCAGGAGTCCGTCCGATGCGGTATAGCGCGACAACGCATCGAACTACCTGATTGTGGCCAAACCTACGGGAGACCATTGATGTAACCTAAATTCAGCCGGCGCCACCCTGGTAGTGCTGGTTGGAACACCCAATACACGTCCGTCGCGGAAGAAGTAATTGGAATTCACGTGAGGGGCGTAGTACACCGGGTAACCTGGCACCTGCTCGAATTCCGGATAGAGGGGCACGTTGATCCCAATGCTTATATTCGGCAGTCCAATACCGATGCTCACTTGAGCGACCGTCGGGGACATTTACCCGAACAGCATCCACAGCACAATTGTCGCGTAGCGCATTTACTGGCCTCCAGCTAAACCTTCAGGGCCGCGGCATCCGCAACGGAAACCGAGCCCGATGCCTGACAAACTCACGGTTGACTAAACCCATTCCATTACCCCTCTGGGATTGGCGTGCTGTCTCCCGCGCGCTCGCGGGACGGCCATCCTTGGCGTTTACGTCATCCTTAACGGCCCCGAGCGACTTGAGTCGCGTCAGCCGGCACCGCAGGAAGACGGCGAGCCGGCGACGTGGACCATAACTTTACGAGGAGATGACATTCGGTGCGGTGCCGTACAGAAGCCGAAGAATCCAGGTACGATTTCGTACAGATCTGAGGACGTGGCACTCCCAAACTAATTATCAGGTTGGTCCTGCGAGAAGCCCATGATCTTCCAGGCGCTCCGCGTCACGTTCGTCATCCGCAACGATGTCGTCAGCCCTTCAACACCTTCGTCTAGTCCGCCTTGAAGTTGTTCGTCCTCGTTACTCCACGTGCACCCGGTTAGTCGCGCATGCCGGCGTGCGCTGGCGTACCGACAGGCTCGAACAAACGGCGCAACCTATTCTTAATCTGAAGGAGACGCACCATGAGTGACGATAAAGCCAAAACTAGCGGCAATACTGAAGTTGCGGCTACGACTAGTAAGCAGAGAATCGAACGAAACCCGGCTGCGGCGCCTCCGGCTCAGCGCCCGTGGACGGCGGAGTTTGACCTGCCTTCTATTAGGTTTCCCGAGCCCAAACGCGACTAACCACAGGCGGCGGGGTGGTTTGGAGCGGTTCAACCGCGAATGCTAGGCGTGCAGGGCGCTTCCGCGGGATCTGCCGATCACAATCGCGTGCGCTAGATCCGCTGCGGCATGTTCGAGGGGAAGGTCAGTTAGCGGCTCGTGGCGAATGGCCTGCGAGCCGACAACCCATTCGCTCAGTTGCGGCTGACAGCTGTAGGGGAAGTATTGCGGGCGCAAGCATTTCCGCTTTTGGCCGGTTAAGAGCCGCCCACTGACCGCCGACGGCGCGACCCCGTCGTCAGCGTGAACTCAAGGAGTTACCAAGGACGGGCATACGCTTTGGGCAAAGCAGATCGCTGATCCAAAGGAAGGCTACTTCATCAGCATGCCGAGATCGAGCGCCAGCAGAAAGCCATCACCCGTACCCCGAATGATCTTTCCGTCGGCGAGTGCCGCGCCGCGGTGGGTGTTCGCCGGTTCGTGAGAACGGGCGACGTGCCAAGAACGAGGACAAATACGACAACGATTGCGGTGAGACTCCTCGTCCAGAGCGACAGCCTGTGGAGCGTCTTAGGCATTGGCATGGTTGAACACACGACGGTGGCACAGCAGCTGCATCGTTTCACTGGAATTATACGTCCTTATCGTTACACTTAGCGCTCATAAGCATTAGCGATGCGCGCACCCTTGAGCAACCAACGGCCAATCGATCTTACCGTTCCGGTTAATACGGCCGACCATATTCTGGGCCCGGTCCATGCGCCGGTGACTGTCGTCGAGTACGGAGATTTTGAGTGTCCGAACTGCAAGCAGGCGGCACCGGCCGTGAAGCTATTGTTTAGCCGTTTTCCAGAGTGCGTTCGGTTCGTTTATCGACACTTTCCGCTCGAGGATGTCCATCCACATGCGCTCATGGCCGCGGAAGCGGCCGAATGTGCGGGCGCTCAGGGGAAATTCTGGGCCATGCACGATCTGCTATTCGATAATCAGCTTCACCTGAAGCCGGAAAATCTCCTCAGCTATGCCGAGCGCCTTTCGATCGACATGCCGCGGAACGCAGCTGAGATGAACGATCACGTCCATCTACAACGAGTCCGGGAACATCTTGCGAATGGGAGTGCGAGCGGAGTGCGTGGAACCCCAACGTTCTACGTCGACGGCAGGATTGAGGACGTGTCCTTTGGACTGCACAATTTGTTTGATGCTGTCGGCGCTCGGCTCAAGCGATGAGTGCTGCAGCAAGTGCGCGGTTAGGCGTGCAAGAGGTCGGCGGCGGCAGCTGAGCAGTTCGACAGGCCCCGAAACAGCGGCTTGACATACTTATCAGACTAGTTAACTATTAGCATATTCTGCAATTGTAAGGAGCAGGGCATGACCACCTTGACACCTCGCCGACCCGCCTTCATCCCCTCCCTCGCTTACAAGAATAACCGCGCCGCGCTGAAGTGGTTGGAATCTGCCTTCGGCTTCGAGCCGAGCGAAGTCCTAACCGACGCCCAGGGCAATATCGTGCATGCGGAAATGGCCCACGACGGCGGTGTCGTCATGATCGGTAGCGAGTGGGCAGACTGGACTCGAAGTCCAGCCTCGCTCGGAGGAAAGAACACGCAACGCGTCCATGTACGTATCGAGCGCGGTATCGACGAGCACTGCGCCCGAGCGCGACAAGCCGGTGCGAAAATCGTAATGGAACCCGCCGACCAGTTCTACGGCGATCGCACCTACACCGCTGCCGATCTGGAAGGCCACTACTGGACCTTCTCGCAGCCGGTGCGGAATGTCTCAAATGAGGAGATGGAGAGAGACACCGGATTCAATTTCAACAAGTTAACGTGAGGGCGTCCAACGTCGATCGGACGCTTGCAGCGCTTGCCGATCCGCATCGCAGGGGGGTTATCGATCTTCTACGCGAGCGACCCCATAGGGCGGGAGAGCTAGCGCAGGCAACGCGTCTTTCCTTTCCCGCGATGAGCCGCCATCTGAGGACGCTGCGCAGGAGTGGTCTCGTCGAGGAAGAGCGCGACGAGTTCGACTCCCGTGTCCGCATCTACCGCTTAAGGCCCGAGGCAATTGCGGCGCTCAGAACCTGGCTTGAGGAGACGGATGCATTGTGGGCGCGACAGCTGTCCGCGCTCAAGGCGCACCTGCAGAAATCCCGAAGGTGACGTCGAAAGTCTCCATATCCCTGCGGGTGCCCGCCGATCCGACGCGAGCATTCGAGGCATTTACGCGCGAGATTTCATCCTGGTGGCGACCGCACCACCTCTTTCAAATCACAGAGCGTGGGGACGGTGAGCTCGCCTTCGAGGCCGGTGTCGGCGGCCGCCTCGTTACGCATCTCAACAACGGCGAGACCTTCGAGATCGGGCGCATCTCGGTCTGGGAACCGGGCAAACGCCTCGTCTTTGGCTGGCGGCACGCGACCTTCTCGCCCGAGCAGTCGACGGAGGTCGAAGTGCGCTTCGAACCGGTGGGTAACGAGACGCGGGTCTCGATCGAACACGGAGCGTGGGACGCGATTCCCCAACGGCATGTGGCGCGACACGGGTTCCCTGAGCATGTCACGCTGCAACGGGTGGCCGATTGGTGGCGCACTTCGCTCTCCGCGCTCCGCGAAGCGATGCAGCACTAAATTATCAGTAAATTGGTGCCGAACTTTTCGCTGAGGCGACCGGCCGATCCAATCGGTCGGTGAGCTGAAGCGTCATCGGGCTGTCTTTCTTACCATGCATGGGGGTCTGGGACGGAGTGCCCGCACGCTTGGACATGAAGTGTTGGGTTCCTCTGGCGCGCGAGCCCTTCGTACGCGTCCAGAGGAGGATCCTCCCACCCCACGGGAGAGAAGCATATTGCGGGCGGCCTCAAACCTGTCCCCACGGGACGGATCGAGCTCTCGCCAGGTCCAGGCCCTTAGACACGAGTCACTGAGAGCTGTTGAACAGGAGAAGAGTGTGCGCCGCGCGGGATTGGGCAGATGAAGGCTAGCATGCTAAGCCTGCGTCTCCACTCGGACTCGACCCGGCGTCGCTCCGTATACCTCTCAAGGTCCATTTCGTGAGTCAGGACCAGGAGCGACCCCAGGCCGACCGATGCGAGCTCGATGATCACCCGATCATCTGTTGGCGTACGTGTGTTGTCGCTGAGGCTGAACGCGAGTAGGTGAGGTCGATCGATCGAGATAAACTCCCCGGTCCGCCGGACTTCCGTGCCGTTCTCGCGGCGCACGAATCTGAACCGTCCCCCGATGCGTGCATCGATCTCCGCTTGCACGACTTCGCCGGCGTCGGTCGCGAAAAGAAACGAGCCCGCTGTCACCGGATCGAGCCACGCGTCAAAGACGCACTGGATCGGCCCGCTGAACTGACGACTGACCCGCACTGTAACGGCCCGCGTCGCGGCGCTTGGCATCAGTTCGCGATAGCTCTGCAAGCTCATGATGCGCTCTCCTAAACCGATCAACTCCGGTGATGTTAAGGTCCATTGAGGACAGGATTTGTCCGCAACCCGCTTATACTTAGCGACATGCTCAAGACTTCCGCGCGCCTGTTGCGCCTATTGTCGGTCCTTCAGTCGCGTCGGCATTGGTCGGGCAGTGAGTTGAGCGAGCGCGTTGGGGTCGACGCGCGCACGATTCGACGCGATATCGACCGCTTGCGCGAGCTGGGTTATGCCGTCGAAGCGTCGCCAGGCCTGGGGGGCGGTTACCAGCTGAAGCCCGGCTCCTCGCTCCCGCCGGTGCTGCTCGATGATGATGAGGCGGTGGCGGTCGCAGTCGCGGTTCGCGCCGCCGCCGGCAGCATCGGAAAGATGGAGGAAACCGCCGTCGGGCTCCTCGCGAAGCTCGATCAGCTGCTTCCCGCTCGCTTACGCAAGCGGGCCAGCGCCTTGCACTTGGTCACGGTCTCCCTGGCCAGCTCGCAGGCGGTGCCGTCCATTGAGGTGCTCACTCGGATCGCAACGGCGTGCCGTGATCACCTCAAGTTGAGGCTTAATTATCGGGACCGCGCGGGCAACGCCACGGCGCGCACCGTCGAGCCGCTGCGCCTGGCTCATACCGGGCATCTTTGGTATCTCGTCGCTTGGGACGCGCAGCGCGCGGACTGGCGAACCTTCCGCATGGATCGCATCCAGCGTCTGGTGTCCAGCGGCCCACATTTCGCGCCGCGTGAGTTTCCCGGGGATGTCGCCCAGTTCGTGGCGCGCTCGAGGACACGAGTGCCCTACCGCTATCGCATACGGCTCAGACTCGAGGGATCCGCGGCAGAGCTCGTCAAAAGGATTCCGAGCTGGTGCGGAGTGTTGGAAGCGCTGGACGATGCGAGTTGCGCTCTGAGCACCGGCGCAGACTCCGTCGAGCTCCTTGCGGCGCAGGTCGTGCTGATCGGCACGGACTTCGAGATCCTCGACTCGCGTGAGCTGGCTCCGGACCTGCGAAAAATCGCAGACCGACTATACCGGGCAACGCGTGTGTGATTTGCATCGGTGCTCTGGAGGATCCCGCTCATCTTGACTGATGTGGAGGCGGCGCGCTCCTTGCTCGGGACGTGCTGGCAGCAGGAAAGCCTGTAGCGATTGTCCCCAGCGAGTTTGAGTTCGCACTGTCGAGGCCGTTCGAGGGCTTGCTCATCGCCGGCGAAGAAATACGTGCGCCGTTCCTCGCAGCGAAAGCTATTCTAGCCGTTCTCAATCAGCGCGTTTAGCTGAGGCGGGGTCATTGGCGATGTCGACCAGAATGTGACTCAACAACTACGTCTAAAGGAGTGCGACATGATCGGTGTATCCGTTATATTTCACTATGGAGACAACTTCGATGAGCGTGCCGTACGGAAGATCGCTGAGACCGCACGTGTAAGGTTCGAAGGAATGCCGGGGCTACGCTCAAAGGCCTTCACGCTCAATTCCGCAAAGCGGGAGGCCGCGAACTTCTATGTTTGGGATTCAGAAGACGCCGCGAAAGCGTTCTTCACCGATGAGCTACTCGAGCGGGTAGCCGGTCTCTACGGTGTGCGACCTCGTATCGAGTTCGTGCAGATTGCCGCGCTCGTGGAGAACAGCCGGCCCTGACGTGATCCAGATGACGCGCAACCCATCGATGCACCGTAAGCGTCATCCCGAGGCCGTCTAGCACTCCATGGAGTGAGTGATGAGGATGGTGTCCACCTAAAAGGAGGTGGACACCTATGTCGGAGCCCTCGCTCGATCTGGTCCCCAATCTGGTCCGCAGGCGTAAGAGTAACGGTCGCTGCGTCTATGACAAAGCGGCGAAACGCGAGCTGGTGCGCCGATGCCTGTTGCCCGAGGTATCGCTGGCCCGCACGGCGCTCGAGCACGGGCTGAACGCCAACCTGCTGCGCAAGTGGGTCGTCAAACAGACCGGGACGCGGCCGGCGAGGCGCCGGGGCATGCTGGCGAGTGTGTCGCCGGTTGCGCTGCTGCCGGTGATGACGCAGGGATCGGGGACTCTCAGCACCACAGCCGCTTCGGACGGCTACCTGGAGCTGCTTGTGAATGGCGGCACGATCCGAGTCCATGGCCGTGTCCCGGCCGAGGTGCTCTCGATGGCGGTGGACTGCCTGGCACGACGCACATGATCGCGCTGCCCGCGGCGACGCAGGTGTGGCTGGCGGCGGGCGTCACGGATATGCGCCGGGGGATGTACGGACTGGCCGCGCTTGTTGAGACGATCTTGGCCAGTAATGCGTACTGCGGACACGTGTTCGTGTTCCGCGGCCGGCGCGGGGATCTGATCAAAGTGCTCTGGGCCGATCGCGACGGACTGTGTCTGTTCGCGAAGCGTCTCGAGCGCGGGCGCTTCGTGTGGCCGCAGGCGAGCTCGGGCTCGGTGCATCTGACGCCAGCGCAGCTGTCGATGCTGCTTGAAGGGATCGACTGGCGGCGACCCGAGCGCACGTGGCAGCAACCACTGCACGTCGTGTAGTGTTAGATACGTGTTGGATCGGTGAAGAAGTGCAGCGTGTGCACGCGCGCTCACGTACAATCATGTTGTGGCGCTGGAGTACGCAACGTTACCGAACGATGCTGAGGAGCTCAAACAGCTGCTGCTGAAGCACGCGGCGTGGGTGGAAGCGCTCAAGGAAGAAGTGATACGCCTGCGGCGCTGGCGCTTCGGCCGCTCCTCTGAAGTGATCGATGCGGGCATCGCACCGCAGCTGCCGCTCTGCGGTGGTGCGACGCCGACGATGCCGCCGCCGCAAATGCCACCTGATCCACCGCACCCCTTGAAGCTGGTGTCTGTCGATAGCCCACGCGGCAAGCGTACAAGTCCCCGTGCGCCTCGAGTGTTGCCGCCGGAGCTGCCGCGCGTGATCCGCGAGCACACCCCCTCGAGCTGCAACTGCCCGGACTGTGGGCAACGCATGATGCGCCTCGGCGAAGATGCGTCCGAGCAGCTCGACTACGTTCCTGGCTACTTCCAGGTGATCCGGCACGTGCGTCCGAAGCTCGCCTGCAGCGCCTGTGCGCGGATCGTGCAGGCCGCGGCCCCTACGCGCCCGATCGAGCGGGGACTGCCGACCGCGGGGCTGCTCGCGCAGGTGATCGCCGCGAAGTATGCCGATCACTGCCCGCTGTACCGCCAGGAAGGGATCTATCGCCGAAGCGGCGTCGAGCTGCCGCGGGCGATGCTCGCCTCCTGGGTCGCAGAGGCAGCGAAACTGCTCGATCCGCTGGTCGGCTCGCTTGAGCGCTATGTGCTCGCGGCCTCGAAGCTCCACGCGGATGACACACCGGTGCCGGTGCTGTCGCCCGGAAAAGGTCGCACGCAGACCGGAAGACTCTGGGCCTACGTACGCGATGACCGCCCCGCTTGCGGTCCCGATCCGCCGGCGGTCGTGTACCGTTACTCGCCGGATCGCAAAGCCGAGCGCCCGCACGCGCACTTAAGAACCTTCGCCGGCATCCTGCAGGCGGATGCGTACAGCGGGTTCGCTCCGCTGTACGCCGATGGTCGCATGGTGGAAGCGGCCTGCTGGGCGCACGCGCGTCGCAAGTACTACGACGTCTACGTCATGGATCGCTCGCCGACGGCGCACGAAGCGCTCGCGCGGATCGGTGAACTCTATGCGATCGAGCGGGAGATCCGCGGTCAGGCACCGAAGGATCGCCTGGCGGCTCGCGGTACCCGTTCGGCACCGCTCCTGGAGGCGCTGCAGGTCTGGCTGAGAGCCACGCACACCTCCTTATCGGTGAAGTCGCCGCTGGCGGGGGCGATCCAGTACACGCTCGGGCGCTGGACGGCACTCACCCGTTACCTCGAGGACGGGCGCATCGAGATCGATAACAATGCCGCCGAGCGCGCGATCCGCGCGCTCGTGCTGGGCCGGCGCAACTACCTGTTCGCCGGCTCCGATGCGGGTGGGGAAACGGCCGCCCGGTTATATAGTCTGATCGGCACCTGCCGCCTGAACGACATCGATCCGCATCTGTACCTGCGGCACGTGCTCGAGTGCATCGCTACGCATCCGATCAACCGGATCGAGGAGCTACTCCCATGGCGAGTCGGCCCTCTACGACCCCTCGTGCTGTCGCGCGCCGCGTAGCGAAGCTCACCGCGCTGCAGGCGCAACTGCGGGTCGAGCTGCGCGGCGTCGAGCCGCTCGTCTGGCGCCGCGTTCTGGTTCCCGAGAACATCACCCTCGCCAAGCTACACGTCGTCCTGCAGTGGACCATGGGCTGGACCAACAGCCATCTGCACGAGTACGAGATCGCGCGGCGCCGTTACGGCATCCCAGATGATGAATGGCCGAGCACCGAGCCGATAACCGACGAGCGCCGTGTGCGCTTAAAGCCGCTGATCGAGGATGGCCTTCGCCGCTTCACTTACCTCTACGACTTCGGCGATCACTGGGAGCACATCGTAAAGGTCGAAGACCTCGTTCCGCCGAAACCAGATCGC
>CAWFDT010000016.1:0-94855 GCA_963814675.1 uncultured Pseudomonadota bacterium | reverse complement strand
CCTCGGGTGTGCGCAGTGCCTCCCCCGGGGAGCGGTGACACAAAAATACGCGCGCGCCGGCGACGCGGCTTTCCGCGCGCACCAGGCGGCCATCGAGGCGCACCTGATCGCTCGGCGTGACGCGTGCGCCGAGGGTGGCGGGGGTGCCATTGATGGTGAGACGACCGGCGCGGATCCACACTTCCGCCTCGCGCCGCGAGGCGAGGCCGGCGCGCGCCAGTACCTTCTGCAGGCGCTCCGCGGGAGCGGCGGCTGCGGCGGCGCGCGAGGCGGCAACGCGGCGCCGTGCGGCGGGGCGCTCGGCCGCGCGGCGCATCAGTCCACCAGGTTCGGCGGGGCGGCCACGAGTTCGCTCGAGCCACCGCCCTCGGCCGACAGCTCATCCTCATCGCCGCTCTCATCGGCATCGAGCGCCTCATCGCAAGACAGCGCCGCGGGCAGGCTCTCGGCGGCGCCCTCCTCCGCCGGCAGCGCCAGCTGCAGGTTCATGTCCCCGATCGCCTGCAGCTGCGCCAGCGGCGGCAGTTCATCGAGGCTCTTCAAGCCGAAGTAGTCGAGGAACTCGCGCGTGGTGCCGAGCAGCTCCGGGTGCCCGGGCACGTCGCGGTGCCCGACGACCCGCACCCAGCCACGCTCGAGGACGGTGCCGATGATGTTGGAGTTGACCGTCACCCCGCGCACCGCTTCGATCTCCGCGCGGGTGATCGGCTGGCGATAGGCGATGAGTGCGAGCGTCTCGAGCAGCGCGCGCGAATAGCGCGCCGCCCGTTCGGGCCACAGCCGCGAGATCTCGGGCGCGAGCTCCTGGCGCACCTGGATGCGGTAGCCGCTGGCGGTCTCCTTCAGCTCGATGCCGCGGCCGGCGTACTCGGCCGCGAGCTGCCCGAGTGTCTCGCGCAGCTGCGCGCTGCTCGGCCGCGCGTGCTCCTCGAACAGCCGCTGCAGGTCCGCAAGCGACAGCGGGCTGCCGGCGGCCAGCAGCGCCGCCTCGATGATGTTGCGCAGGTATGACTCATTCATACGGGATCCTCATCCGCGGGCCGCGTCCCGGGCCCTGACGGGCCCGGCGTCGTATCCCCGTTAGTCGCATCCGCCTCAGCGCCCACCAGGTGCAGCTGCGGTCCGGCCGCGCGTACGTGCAGCGGCGCGTAGGGCTCGGTCTGCACGATATCGATCAGCCCTTCGCGCATCAGCTCGAGGATGGCGACGAAGGTGACCGTGATGCCCATGCGGCCCTCCTGCGGTTGAAACAGCGCCGTGAAGGGCAGGAAGCCGCTGTGGCCCAGGCGCGCGAGGATATCGCTCATGCGCTCACCGACCGAGAGCCGCTCGCGCTGGACGTGGTGGTGGGCGAACATCTGCGAGCGCGCCACTACGTCCTTGAAGGCGAGCAGCATCTCCTGCAGCGTCAGCTGCGGCAGCGCGCGCACCGCCTGGCGCTCCTTGAGGGGCGCGGAGGCCGGCCAGACATCGCGTTCCAGGCGCTCGAGCTGGTCAATGCCCTCGGCGGCGCGCTTGAAGCGCTCGTACTCCTGCAGACGCCGTACCAGTTCGGCGCGCGGATCGAGCTCGCCGTCCTCGGTGAGCTGCGGGCGCGGCAGCAACATGCGCGATTTGATTTCCGCCAGCGTCGCCGCCATCACCAGGTATTCCCCGGCAAGCTCGAGCTGCAAATCCTGCATCAGCTCGATGTACTGCATGTACTGGCGCGTGATCTCCGCCAGCGGAATGTCGAGGATGTCGAGATTCTGGCGGCGGATCAGATACAGCAGCAGATCGAGCGGGCCTTCGAAGGCCTCCAGAAACACTTCCAGCGCCTGGGGCGGGATATACAGGTCGCGCGGCATCTGCGAGATCGGCTCGCCGTTGACGACCGCGAAGGGCATCTCCGCCTGCTGCGGTTGCGGCACGACGACCGCCGGCAGCGGCTCGTTGGAAACGACGATCTTCAGCTGCGGTCGCGGCTTCACGGGATTCAATCGAGACGCAGGTGCATGGCGCGCCTGACCTCCGTCAGTGTCTGCCGGGCGGCCTCGCGCGCCTTGTCGGCCCCCTCGGCCACGATGCCGCGCACCAGCTCCGGGTTGTCCTCGAACTCCTGGGCGCGCTTGCGCATGCCGCTGATCTCCTCGACGACCTTATCGATCAGGGGCTGCTTGCACTCGAGGCAGCCGATGCCGGCGCTGCGACAGCCGCTCACCACCCACTGGCGCGTCGCCTCATCGGAGTAGATCTTGTGCAGGTCCCACACCGGGCACTTCTCCGGATCCCCCGGGTCGGTGCGGCGCACGCGCGCCGGATCGGTCTGCATGGCGCGCAGCTTCTTCACCACCTCGTCGGGCTCCTCGCGCAGACCGATGGTGTTGCCGTAGGACTTGGACATCTTGCGCCCGTCGAGCCCCGGGACCTTCGGGGTGGTGGTCAAAAGCACCTGCGGCTCCGGCAGGATCGTCACCCCGGTGCCCTCGAGGAAGCCGAGCAGCCGCTCGCGGTCGGCGACCGTGATGCGGTTGTTGCTCTGCACGAGCACCTGGGCGCGCTGCAGCGCCTCGGTGTCGCCGGCTTCCTGGAACTTGCGGCGCAGCTGGCGGTAATTGGTGGTGTTGCGCCCGCCCAGGCTCTTCACGGCGCGCTCCGCCTTCGCCTCGAAGTCCGGCTCGCGCCCGTAGAGGTGATTGAAGCGCCGCGCCGCCTCGCGCGTGAGCTCCACGTGCGCCACCTGATCCTCGCCGACCGGCACGAACGCGGCGCGGTAGACCAGGATGTCAGCGCTCTGCAAGAGCGGGTAACCGAGGAACCCATAGGTGGCGAGGTCCTTCTCCTTCAGCTGCTCCTGCTGGTCCTTGTAGCTCGGCACGCGCTCGAGCCAGCCGAGCGGGGTGATCATCGACAGCAGCAGGTGCAGCTCGGCGTGCTCGGGCACGTGCGATTGTATAAAAAGGGTCGCGACCCCCGGATTAAGTCCCGCGGCCAGCCAGTCGATGAGCACTTCGCGCACGTGCTCCTGCAGGTGCTCGGTGTCCTCGTAGCCGGTGGTGAGCATGTGCCAGTCGGCGACGAAGAAGAAGCACTCGTACTGGTATTGCAGCTCGACCCAGTTGCGCAGCGCGCCATGGTAGTTGCCGAGGTGCAGCCGCCCGGTGGGCCGCATGCCGGAGAGCACGCGCCGCGCCGGCGCCGGCGAACTCACGGGCCTCCCCGCAGGCTCGCAGAGCGTGCGGCAAGGGGGGTGTTAACGGGGTCGGCGGCGGCACGCAGCTCGCGTGCACGGCGTCCGGGGACGGCAGTGCTCTTCACGGGAACGAATTATAGCGCACGGCCGGTGATCAGTCCGAGCTCACCCTTGCCGGCGCGCACGATCAGCGGCGGCGTCACCGACAGGTCCACCACCGTCGTGGGCTCGAGACCACAATCGCCGCCGTCGAGGATCGCATCCACCTCGTGCGCCAGGCGTGCGGCAATCTCCGCTCCGGAGGTGAGCGGCTGCGGATCCCCGCCGATCAGCAGCGTCGAGCTCATGATCGGTTCCTTGAGCTCCGCGAGCAGCAGGCGCGTCACCGCATGCGCGGGAATGCGCACGCCGATGGTGCGGCGGCGCGGGTGCTGCAGGCGACGCGGGGTCTCGCGGGTGGCGCGCAGCAAAAAGGTGTAGGGCCCGGGCAGGCAGGCCCGCAGCATGCGGAACTGCCAGGTCTCCAGGTGCGCAAAGCGCCCGATCTGCGCCAGATCCGCGCACACCAGCGTGAAATGGTGGTGGCGGTCGGCCTGGCGGATGCGCCGCACGCGCTCGAGCGCCGCGGTGTCGCCCAGATGCCACCCGAGCGCGTAGCAGGAGTCGGTCGGATAGGCGATGAGCCCCCCGGCGCGCAGGATCTCGGCCGCCTGGCGGATCAGGCGCACCTGCGGGTCGATGGGGTGCAGTTGCAGGTATTCAGCCAAGTCAGTGCTTTTGCAGAAAAAACATCCCGCGTGGAACTTGCGCGCGGCGCGTGACAATATACGCGGCCCTTTGCCTGGCACACGTCGCTCTTTCAGGACCGTCGCACCCCAACTTCCGCCGATGCAGACTCTCACCGGGCTCGCGCCGCTCGTGGCGTTTTTCCTGACCTATCGCTGGGGCGGCCTGTACGCCGCCACGGCGGTGCTGATGGTGACGATGGTGCTGGTGCTCGGCGTCGACTGGCTGCGTGAACGCCGCATTCCCCCGGTGCATGCGCTCTCGGCGGTGCTGGTGCTGGTTTTCGGCGGCGCGACGCTCCTGCTGCACAACCGCGCCTTCATCCAGTGGAAGCCGACGGTGCTCCTGTGGGTCGTGGGCCTCGCCTTTCTCGGCAGCTTCTGGGTGGGAACGCGCACCCTCACCGAGCGCTTCCTCGGCACGGCCATCGAGGAGCGCGTGCGGGTGAGCGCTGGCTCCTGGCGCGCTGCTCAATGCGTGGTCGGTCGGCTTCTACGCGCTCGCGGGCGCGCTCAATCTCGCCGTCGCGCACTACGCCAGCGAGAGCGCCTGGGTGAACTTCAAGATCTTCGGGCTCACCATCCTCACCTTCGTGTTCACGCTGCTGCAGGTGCTGTGGCTGACGAGCCGCGGCACGCCGGTGGGCGTCGAGCCCTCGGCGCGCTAAGCGTCATGAATGAGGAGGTCGTGGGCAGAATGCGCGCAGCGCTGCAGGCGGCCCTCGCCCCGCAGTGGCTCGAGATCATCGACGACAGCGCCCGCCACGCCGGACACGCCGGGGCGCGCGAGGGCGGCCACTACCGCGTCACGCTCATCGCGGAGGCCTTCCGCGGCCGCTCCGCGCTCGAGCGCCACCGCCTGGTGTACGCAGCGCTCGAGCCGCTGCTCAAGCGGGGCGTGCATGCGCTCAACATCAGCGCCCGGACGCCGGATGAGACGCGCGCCGGCTAGGGGCGAGCCAGGCGCGCCGCGAGCCATCGGTTTCACAGTGATCACACTTCAGATTTGGCAACACACCGGAAACTCTCTATGAACCATCTGCGTACCTTCCTCGTCGCGACCGCCCTGCTGAGCCTCGCGGCCTGTCAGCCCAAGCCCGCCGGCGAGGCCGCCCCCGACACGACGCCCGCGATCGCAACCGTGAATGGCAGCCCCATCAGCCGCGGCTTCTACGAGTTCTACATCAAGGGCATCACCGGCAAGCCGGCCGCGGACCTGCCCGCGCAGATGCGCGCCAATGCGCTCGACAACCTCATTCGCGCCAAGGTCGTCAGCGACGAGGCCCATAAGACCGGCCTGGACACGAGCACCGACACCGCCTACCTGCTGCAGCTCTCGCGCCTGCAGGTGCTCGAGCAGGCGATGCAGGACAAGTACCTGAAGGACCGCCCGGCCACCGAAGCGGAACTGCGCGCCGAATACGAGACCCAGATCGGCCAGATGTCGAAGGTCGAATACCACACCCGCAACATCCTCGTGGCGACCGAACCCTTTTCCGATCAGGCCGTGAAGCGCCTGGAGAAGGGCGAGAAGTTCGAGGACGTAGCCAAGGCCGTCTCGATGGATCCCTCCAAGACCAACGGCGGGGACCTGCCGTGGATGACCGCCGATCGCATGCCGCCCGAGTACGCCGCCGCGGTCCTCGCGCTCAAGCCAGGCGAGTACACCCACAAGCCGATCCACACCCAGTACGGCTGGCACGTGGTGCAGCTGGTGGAGACGCGCGACGTGGCCCCGCCGCCCTTTGATCAGGTGCGTCAGCGCCTGGAGCAGGTGGTGCAGGGCAAGAAGTTCCGCGTCTACATGGACGAGCTGATGCGCACCGCCAAGATCGAAAAATTCGACCAGACGGCGGCCGCGCCGCCGGCTGCTCCTGCGGGTGCGGCTGCGCCCGCGGCACCCGCAGCGCCCGCCGCTGCGGCACCCGCGGCTGCACCGCCGGGGCCGACGCCGAGCCCCGCGCCGACGAAGTAAGGGAACGAGACCGTGCGCGCCGGGGCACTGCGCCCCGGCGCGCACGATTAGCCGTCAGCCTCGAGCAGCTTCTTTAGCCGTGCCTCATCGATCACCGGCACGCCGAGCTGCTGCGCCTTGGTGAGCTTGGAGCCGGCCTCCGCCCCGGCGACCAGGTAGCTGGTCTTCTTCGAGACGCTCGCGGCCACCTTCGCCCCGCGCGCGATGAGTGCTTCGGTTGCCGCCTCGCGCGTCAGCGACTCAAGCGTGCCCGTCAGCACGAACGTCTTCCCGGACAGCGCCTCCTCACCGGCCGCGGGAGCCGGGGCCCGCACTTCACTCCAGCTCAGACCTTTATCGCGCAAGGCCTTGATAACCTTGCGGTGATCCTCGGAGGCGAAGAACGCCGCGACGTGGGCGGCCACGATGGGGCCGACATCGGGAACCTGCTGGATTGTCTCGGCCGTGGCGTCCATCAGCGGCTCGAGCGTGCCGAAATGGCGCGCGAGCGCGAGCGCGGTCGCCTCGCCCACCTCGCGGATGCCGAGCCCAAAGAGCAGTCGCGGCAGCGTCGTGCGCTTGCTCTTCTCGATGGCGGCGACGAGGTTGGCGGCGGACTTCTCGCCCATGCGCTCAAGCTGCGCGAGTTCCTCGACGCCGAGGGTGTAGATATCGGCCGGGGACCTGAGGCGTTCGCGCTCCACCAGCTGCTCGATGAGCTTGTCCCCCAGCCCCTCGATATCGAGCGCACGGCGGCTGGCAAAGTGGCGCAGCGACTCCTGGCGCTGGGCGCGGCAGGTGAAGGCGCCGGTGCAGCGCGCCACCGCCTCCCCTTCGGCGCGCAGCACGCGCGAGTGGCACACCGGGCAGGTGGGCGGCAGCTCGACCGGGGTAGTCCCCGGCGGCCGGCGCTCGGCTAACACACTCACCACTTCCGGGATGACGTCCCCGGCGCGGCGCACGATCACGGTGTCACCGACCCGCACATCCTTGCGGTGCACCTCGTCGATGTTGTGAAGCGTCACGTTGCTCACAGTGACGCCGCTGACGAACACCGGCTCCAGGCGCGCCACCGGAGTCAGCGCCCCGGTGCGGCCGACCTGGAACTCGATGCCCTTGACCACGGTGAGCGCCTCGTCGGCAGGAAACTTGTGGGCGATCGCCCAGCGTGGCGAGCGCGACAGGAAACCCAGTCGCTCCTGCTCGGCACGCGGCTCGAGCTTATAGACCACCCCGTCGATCTGGTACGGCAGGCTCGCGCGCCGCGCGCCGAGTGCGCGGTAGTACTCCAGGCACCCGGCCACGCCGCGCACCGCGCGCACCTCCTTCGAGACCGGCAGCCCGAGCGCGCGCAGCCGCTCGAGGAGTTCGCGCTGCCCGGCCGGTTGCGCCGCGCCCTCGAGCGCGCCCAGGCCGTAGAAGACCGCCGTCAGCGGCCGCGTGGCGGTGATGCGCGGGTCGAGCTGGCGCAGACTCCCGGCGGCCGCGTTGCGCGGATTGACGAAGACCTTCTCGCCCTGCTCGCGCGCCTTCGCGTTCATGCGCGCAAAGCCTGCGAGCAGCATGAACACCTCGCCGCGTGCCTCGATGAGGCGCGGCGCGGCGCCCTGCAGGCGCTGCGGCACCGCGCGGATGGTGCGCACGTTGGCGGTCACGTCCTCGCCGGTGAGGCCATCGCCACGGGTGGCGGCCTGCTCGAGCAGCCCGTCGCGGTAGATGACCGTGACCGCCAGCCCGTCCAGTTTCGGCTCCGCGACGTACTCCAGATCGCCGCTCACCCCGAGCCGCTCGTGGATGCGCCGGTCGAAGGCGGCCACATCCTCCTCGGTGAAGGCGTTGTCGAGTGACAGCATCGGCACCCGGTGCACGACCTCGCCGAAGGCGGCGCTCGGGGCGCCCGCGACGCGCTGCGTCGGGGAGTCGGGCGTGATCAGCTCCGGATGTGCCGCTTCGAGGGTACGCAGCTCGCCCATGAGGCGGTCGTACTCGGCGTCCGGCACCTGCGGATCATCGAGCACGTAGTAGCGGTAGTCGTGATGCGCCAGCTGCCGGCGCAACTCGGCGGCCTGCGCCGCCGCCGCCGCTGTCACAAGGCGGCCCCGGAATTCAGGCGCTCGCGCAGCGTCGCTATTCGTGAGGGCGTCAGGGGTCCCCCCTGCTCATCCTGCAGCACACCCTGCAGACGCTCGTTCAGGCTGCGCGCGGTGAACACCAGCTCATCGAACGCCTGCGGCGGCGGCTTCGGGCCCGGCAACACGGCAAAGAGCGACAGGCCCCCGTAGTGCTGCGAATCCATGGTGTCCGCATCGAAGGTGCCGGGACGGTTAAGGCTCGCGGCACTCAACACCGCGCGGCAAGCCTCATCGGGCTTGTGGAAGATCGCGAAGCGTCCCAGCACGAATCCTTCCGCGGCCAGCGCCTGACGCAGCGAGCGCCCCGGGAAACGCTGCGGCTGCGGCGCCACCAGACGCAGCGCCACGATGCGCCGCTCCTCATCCGGGGGCCACTCCACCACCGGCGGCGCGACGGCCGGCAGCTCCGGCAGTGCCTCGCGCGCCAGCGCGGGAGCGCCCGGGGCGGCCCCCGGAGGACGCAGCGTCGCAGCGGGCGGAGCCGGGGCACCCGCGGCAGCCTTGGGTTCGTAGGCGAAGTCCTCCGCCGCGCCCTGCGGTGCGGGGGATGCGAGGGACTCGGCTACCGCGTCGTCGGCTGCGAGCGGATCTGGTAGCTCGCTCTCGGCGGATCCCTGCGCGGCCTCCGCGGCCTCCGCGGCAGCCTCAGCGTCGGACGACAGCGGCAGCGCGCGGGCCTCGAGCACCGGAACGCGCTCAGGATCGCCCGGCAGGTCCACCACGGGCAGTTCCTGCCCCGGGGCGGTCAGCGGATCACGGGCGCGCATTTCCGGTAGCACGAGCGACGCATCGCGCAGCGGACGCGGGCCCGCGTGCCCGAGCACTTCGCGCGCGGCGGCGCGCTCGGGAGCGCTGTTCGCCTGGCGGGGACGGCGGCGCTCCCACAACGCGAGTCCTACGATGAACAGCACGCCGATGACGAGCAGGATCCAGCGCAACTCCGAACTCATGAGAGAGGTCACTTCGGGTACTTCAGACGGCCGCCAGCCGCACCGCTTCGTCGACATCCACCGTCACCAGCCGCGAGACGCCCGGCTCGTTCATGGTGACACCGATCAGCTGCGAAGCCAGCTCCATTGTGCTCTTGTTGTGCGTGATGAACACGAACTGCACCCGCGAGGACATATCGCGCACGATATCGCAGAAGCGTCCCACGTTGTATTCATCGAGCGGCGCGTCCACCTCATCGAGCAGGCAGAAGGGGGCCGGGTTCAGGTCGAAGATCGAGAACACCAGCGCCACCGCCGTCAGGGCCTTCTCCCCGCCGGAGAGCAGGTGGATGGTGCTGTTCTTCTTCCCCGGCGGACGCGCCATGACCGCCACCCCGGCGCTCAGCTTGTCCTCGCCGACCAGCTCAAGATAGGCATGGCCGCCGCCGAACAGCCGCGGAAACTTGTCGCGCAGCCCCGCATTGATGCGCTCGAAGGTGTCCTCGAAACGGGTGCGCGTCTCCTTGTCGATGCGCTTCATGGCTTCCTCGAGCGTGCTGAGCGCGCTCGTGAGGTCGGCAAACTGGCTGTCGAGGTATTCCTTGCGCTGCGTGTGGTCCTTCAGTTCATCGATCGCCGCCAGGTTCACCGACCCCAGCCGCTCGATGTCGGCCCGCGCCTCGTTCAGGGACTGCTCCCAGGTGGCCACGTCGGCCTCGGGCGCGAGTCCTGCGAGGATCTCCGCGAGCGTGCAGCGGGTCTCGGCAAACTGCTCGGCGAGTGCTGCGCGGCGCACGTGCGTCTCCTGGGCCGCCAGCCGCGCCTGCTCCATCGCCTCGCGCGCCGTGCCGACGCGCTGCTCGGCGGCCAGACGCTCCTCATCCAGGGCGCGCAAGGCCGTTTCGGTCTCTTCGAGCGCCGTGCGCGCCGCGCCAAGTTCGCCCTCCACCGCGAGTCTGAGCTCCAGCGCGGCGCCCAGGCGCCCCTGCGCCTGGATGACCGGTTCATCCCCGGAGGCGAGTTCGGTTTCCAGCTCCGCGCTGCGGCGCGCGAGCTGCGCGCGCTGCTCGCCCATGCGCTCCATGCCGACCGCAACGGAACTCTCGGTCGAGCGGCGCGACTCCACCCGTACGTGCAGGTCGCGCGCGCTCATCTGCAGGGTCTGCGCCTGCGAGCGCGCGCCGGTGAGGGCGTTGCGCCGCTCCTCGCGCTCGGCGGCGAGCGCGGCGTGTCCGGTCTCCAGCTGCGCCAGGATCTGCGTGCCGCGCGCCAGTTCCGCGTGCGCCCGCTCCAGCGCCGCGGCGGTGGCGGTGCGCTCGCGTTCGAGCTCGCCCGCATCCTGCGCGAGACGCGCGCCACGCTCGCGCGACTCCGCGGCCCGGCCGCGCCCGGCCTGCAACGCGGCGAGCAGATCCGCGTGGGTGCGATGCGCCTGCTGCTGCTGCTGCTGCGCGACATCGCGCTCGCCCTCGGCGCGCTCAAGCCCGCTGCGTGCCGCACCGAGCCCGGCTTCCGCCTGCTGCGCGCGCACGTCGGCCGCCGCAGCGCTGGCGCGCAGCCCCTTCAGACGATGCTCGCGCTCGAGCACGCCCGCGCGCTGATCGGTGCCGCGGCTCACCCGCAGCCACTCGCGCCCGACCCACTCCCCCTGCGGGGTGATCAATGAGCTCCCCGGCTGCAGCGCGGCACGGGCACTGAGCGCCTGACGCAGCGACTCCGCGGTGAGGACGGCGGCGAGCTGCGCGCGCGGCGCGGCGGAGCCGCGTACGCGGGCGGCGAGCGTGCCCGCCTCCCCGGGGCTCACCGCGTCGGCCTTTTCAATCAGCGTGACGCGGCCGGTGCTCAGGTGCTCGAGCGCCCCGGCGGCGCTCTCGAGCTCCTCGACGCAGACCGCCTCCAGATAATCCCCCAGCACGGTTTCCACCGCGCGCTCCCAGCCGGGCTCGACCTCGAGGGTCGCCGCGAGGCGCGGGCGCCCGGAGAGCCCCGACTGCGTGAGCCAGGCGGCCGTCCCGCCGGCATGGTCGCTCAGCGCCGCTGCCTGCAGCGCCTCGAGCGAGGTCAGCTCCGCGCGCACCGTCTCACGGGCAGCGCGCGCCGCTTCCAGCTCCCGCTCCGCGCTCAGCGCCGCGGCGCGCAGCCGCTGCACGCGCTCCTGCGCGGCCTCGAGCGTGCCGGCGAGGGCCTCACTGCGCGTGCGCGCCGTCTCCTCCTCGCCCGCGAGCTGCGCCAGTTCCGCCGGCCCGTGCGAGGCGGCGACGGACTCGTGTTCCTCGGCGAGACGCTGGGCCTGGCTCGTCAGCCGGCGCAGCTGATTCTCCAGCTGCTCGATGCGGGCGCGCTCGACCTCGCTTGTCTGCTCGGCCGCGCCGACCGCCTGGGTATGGGCCTCCCAGCGCTGCTGCCAGTCCTGCAGGGCGCGCTCGGCCTCCTCCAGCGCCGTGGCGGCCTGGGCCTCGGCCTGCTGGGCGCCGCTTAACTGCGGGGCGAGCTGTGCGAGCTCGGCGCGCACGGTGGCGAGCTGCGCCTCGTCGCGCGCCATGTGGCTGGCCAGTTCGCTCAAGGAAGCCTGCGTCTGCGTGAGGTCGGCGCGCTGGCGTTCGCGCAGCTCGCGCGTGTGTTCGATCGCCTGCTCGAGGCGTGAGATGTCCGCACCAACCTCGTAGTAGCGCGCCTGCACGCCGGCCAGCACCTCGCCGCGCGCCGTGTGCACGCCCCGCTCGCGCTCGATGGCCGCTTCGGCGGCGCGCTGCGTGGTGAGCTCGGCCTGCATGGCCAGCTCGCGCGCGCGCACCGTGGCATCGTGCACCTGTGCGCCGCTGTCGAGCTCGCGCAGCCGCAGCGCCAGCAGTTCCGCGTGCAGCCGCCGTTCCTGTTCCTTGAGCGCCTGGTAGCGCCGCGCGGTCGCGGCCTGGCGCTGCAGATGGCGGATCTGCTTTTCCACCTCATCGCGCACGTCCTGCAGCCGCTCGAGGTTCTCGCGGGTATCGGCGATGCGCGCCTCGGTCTCCTTGCGGCGCTCCTTGTAGCGCGAGATCCCGGCCGCCTCTTCGACGAAGGCGCGCATGTCCTCGGCCTTGGCATCGATGACGCGCGAGATCATGCCCTGCTCGATGATCGCGTAGCTGCGCGAGCCCAGGCCGGTGCCGAGAAACAGGTTGGTGATGTCCTTGCGCCGGCAGCGCCCGCCGTTGATGAAGTAGGCCGAGGTGCCGTCGCGCGACACCACGCGCTTGAGGGAGATCTCGCTGAAGCCGGCGTAGGCGCCGCCGATCTTGCCGTCGGCGTTATCGAACACCAGTTCCACCGAGGCGGTGCCGACGGGCTTGCGGGCGCTCGAGCCGTTGAACACCACGTCCGCCATGCTGTCGCCGCGCAGGTGCTTCGCCGACAGCTCGCCCATCACCCAGCGCACCGCGTCGATGACGTTGGACTTGCCGCAGCCGTTGGGGCCCACCACACCGGTGAGATTACTGGGGAAGTTGATTTGGGTCGGATCGACGAAGGACTTGAAGCCGGCGAGCTTGATCTTGGTCAGCCGCATCTCTGGTTACTTCCGTCCTTAATTTCCGACCCCGAAGGATGGTGTAGTGTAGTGCAATATGCCCACAGCGCCCACCGCTGAGCTCGAGACTTTTGCCAATCCGCAACTCGCCCGCGACTACACGATCCGCATGCAGATCCCGGAGTTCACCTGCCTGTGTCCGCGCACCGGGCAACCGGACTTCGCAACCCTCGAACTCGAGTACGTCCCCGACCGGCTGTGCGTGGAGCTGAAGTCGCTGAAACTCTACATCTGGTCCTTCCGGGATCGCGGCGCCTTCCACGAAGCGGTGACCAACGAGATCGCCGATCACCTGCACGCGGCCGTGCAGGCGCGCTTTCTGCGCCTCACTGCGCGCTTCAACGTGCGCGGCGGGATCTACACGACCGTTGTCGCGGAGCGCCGACAGCCCGGCTGGCAACCCGCCGCGGCCGTCACGCTGCCTTGAGCACCCGGCCCGTGCCTCCACGGCGCAGGTCTCCCCGGCTGCAGGGTAAAAAACCCTCTCCAGGCAGGCAGTTTTGCGACTTTCGGGAACACCTGTACAGCGTGGGGGGCGCCGGTATAATCGCGCGTTCTTTAACGGGCCCTGAGCTGTATTTGAGGAGTAATTAATGCCGGCCAAAAGACCTGCGCCTAAGTCCGCCAAGGGCAAGAAGGTGCTCGCTCGGCCTGCGCCGCGCAAGTCGATCGCACGCAAGCCGGAAGCTCCACGGGCGCGTCCGCTGGCGGCGCGCAAGAGCGTCCCGGCAGCCAGGAAGCCCATCGCCCCCGCGCTCGCCGCACAGGACATCGAATTGAAGAAGCCGCTCCCCCGGCCGCCGAGCCCCCCGAACGTCGCGACGGCGACGCGCCAGACGGCCGCCCCCGCCGGCACCGAGGCGGACGACGGCGACTCCCTCGAGCCGGGAAGTCTCCTGGCCGGTCCGCGCAACGTACAGCCGTACATCGTCAAGCGCGGCGAGCAGTACATGAGCAAGGAGCAGCTCGAGCACTTCCGCACCATCCTCAACAGCTGGAAGCGTGACCTGATGGTCGAAGTCGATCGCACCGTCTCGCACATGAAGGATGAGGCGGCCAACTTCCCCGACCCGAACGATCGGGCCACCCAGGAAGAGGAATTCAGCCTGGAGCTGCGCACGCGCGACCGCGAACGCAAGCTGATCCGCAAGATCGACGAGGCGCTTCACCGCATCGAGGACGGCTCCTACGGTTACTGCCTGGAAACCGGGGAAGAGATCGGCATCAAGCGCCTCGAGGCGCGTCCCGTGGCCACCCTCAGCATCGAGGCCCAGGAGCGGCGCGAGCGGCGCGAGCGCCAGTACGGCGACCGCGACGATCGTTACCGCTGACGGCAACGCCGCGCCCGTGCGCCCGGCTGCGGCGCATCCTCCCTACATCGGGCGCTTCGCGCCCTCGCCCACCGGACCGTTACACCTGGGTTCGCTGCTCGCGGCCCTCGGCAGCTTTCTCGACGCCCGCGCCCGGGGCGGACGCTGGCTGGTGCGCATGGAGGATCTGGACCGCGAGCGCGTCGTGCCCGGCTGCGCGGCGCAGATGCTTAAGATGCTGGAGGCATTCGGCCTGTGCTGGGACGACGCCGTCGAGTATCAGAGCGAGCGCACCGAGCATTACGCCCGGGCACTGTCGCGGCTGCAGGCCGCCGGGCTCACCTTCGAGTGCAGCTGCTCGCGGCGCGAGCTCGCGGACGAGGGCGGCTATCCGGGAACCTGCCGCGCCGGACCCCGAGGCGCCGGGCCGACGGCGACCCGCTTTCGCGTCGCCGCGCGTCGCGTGGCTTTCCTCGATCGGGTGCAGGGCGCCTGCGAGTTCGAACTGGCCAAGCGCGGGGACGTGATCGTGCGCCGCCGGGATGGCGTGTACGCCTACCAGCTGGCCGTGGTCATCGATGATGCCGCGCAGAAGGTGACCGATGTCGTGCGCGGGGCGGACCTGCTGGACAGCACGCCCTGGCAGATCGCCCTGCAGGAGGCGCTGCACCTACCGCCGGTTGGCTACGCGCACCTGCCACTCCTCACCGAGCCCGACGGCGCCAAACTCGCCAAGTCACGCCGCACCATTGCGCTCGATCCGGCCCAGGCGCCCGCGCTGTTGTGCCGGACCCTGAAGCTGCTGCGCCAGGCGCCACCGGCCAAGCTTGAGCTTGAACCAGTCAGGATCATCCTCGAGTGGGCAATCCAACACTGGAGGATCGCCGAACTTCAGGACCTGCGGGAGGTGCGTGTCTGAGTGACCAGCAGTTTCGGCAGCTGCCGGTGGCTGCGGAACGCGCAATTGTAATAAGGTATGTGTGAACGCCCTGCACTATGGAAGGTGCAACATACAAACCCATCAGTGAGGGACGTGCGATGAGCGAACCGCGCACCATCAAGAAGTACCCGAACCGGCGCTTGTACGACACCGTGGAGAGCCGCTACATCACGCTGGCGGACATCCGCCGCCTGGTGATCGAGCGCACCGACTTTGTCGTCATCGACAAGAAATCCCAGACCGACATCACGCGCTGCATTCTGCTGCAGGTGATCTCCGAGCAGGAACATGACGGGGAGCCGCTGATGAGCCGCGACTTCCTCTCGCAGGTGATCCGTTCCTACGGCGGCACCACGCGCGCGGTCGTCGGCAGTTACCTCGAGCAGAGTCTGCGGCAGTTCTCGAGTCAGAACGGACGCGGCCCGCAGGGCTGACCGCGTCCTCGCTGGGGTTTGTTCCGGGCCGCGGCCGCCTTTAGGCCGCGTCGACGTCACGCATCGAGAGGCGAATGCGCCCCTGACGATCGACCTCGAGCACTTTCACGCGGATCAGGTCGCCTTCCTTGAGCTTGTCGGAGACCCGCTCGACTCGCTCGTTGGAGATCTGCGAGATGTGCACCAAGCCGTCGCGTCCCGGGAGGATCGTGACGAAGGCGCCGAAGTCCATCAGGCGCGCCACCTTGCCCTCGTAAATACGTCCGACCTCGACGTCGGCGGTGATGAGCTCGATGCGGCTGAGCGCCTCGCGCCCGGCCGCACCGCTGACGGAGGCGATCTTCACGGTGCCGTCGCTCTCGATGTCGATGGTCGTGCCGGTCTCCTCGGTGATCTGGCGAATGACTGCGCCGCCCTTGCCGATGACGTCGCGGATCTTCTCCGGATCGATCTTGATGGTGATGATCGAGGGCGCCCACTCGGACATGGTCTCGCGCGGCGCGTGAATGACCCGATTCATCTCCCCGAGGATGTGCAGCCGCCCGGTGCGCGCCTGGCCGAGCGCCACGCGCATGATCTCGGGCGTCACGCCCTCGACCTTGATGTCCATCTGCAGCGCGGTGATGCCGTCCTTGGTGCCGGCGACCTTGAAGTCCATGTCGCCGAGGTGATCCTCATCCCCGAGGATGTCGGTGAGCACCTGGTAACGGCTGCCCTCGAGCACCAGTCCCATCGCGACACCGGCGACCGGCTCCTTGAGGGGCACGCCGGCATCCATTAAGGCCAGCGAAGTGCCGCAGACGCTCGCCATGGAGCTTGAGCCGTTGGACTCGAGAATCTCGGATACCACCCGGATGACGTACGGGAAGGTGGTCATGTCGGGCATCACGGCCAGCACGCCGCGGCGGGCGAGGTTGCCGTGGCCGATCTCGCGGCGCTTCGGCGAGCCCATCATGCCGGTCTCCCCGACCGAGAACGGCGGGAAGTTGTAGTGCAGCATGAATGGTTCGCGACGCTCGCCTTCGAGGGCGTCGATGATCTGCGAATCGCGCGAGGTGCCGAGCGTGGTCACGACCAGCGCCTGGGTTTCCCCGCGGGTGAAGAGCGCCGAGCCGTGCGTGCGTGGCAGTACACCGACCTTCACGGTGATCGGACGCACGGTCACCGTATCGCGGCCGTCGATGCGCGGTTCGCCGTTGAGGATGCGCTGGCGCACGATGTTGCTCTCGAGCTTGAAGAACGCCGCATCGACGTGCTCTTTGCTGAACTTGGGTGCGTCACCGCCGGTGAGCGTAGTGAGGGTCTGGGTCTTGATTTCACTGATGCGCGTGTGGCGCTGCTGCTTCTCGGTGATGCTGTAGGCCTGGGCGAGGGCGGCCTCGGCGTGCAGCGACACGGCGTTGCTGACTTCGGCGTTCTCCGCCGGCAGCTCCCATTTCCAGCGCGGCTTGCCCGCCTGCGCGGCGAGCTCACGGATGGTGCGGATCGCGATCTGCATCTGCTCGTGGCCGAAGACCACCGCGCCGAGCATCACATCCTCGGACAGCCCCTTGGCCTCGGACTCGACCATGAGCACCGCGTGCTCGGTGCCGGCGACCACCAGGTGCAGCTGCGAGGCGGCCAGCTCCGGTGCCGTCGGGTTCAGCAGGTAACGGCCGTCCTTGTAGCCGACGCGCGCCGCGCCGATCGGCCCGCTGAAGGGGATGCCCGACAGCGCGAGCGCCGCGGACGCCCCGAGCAGCGCCGGAATGTCGGCGTCGATCTCCGGGTCCATCGACAGCACGGTCGCGACCACCTGCACGTCGTTGTAGAAGCCGTCCGGGAACAGCGGGCGGATCGGGCGATCGATCAGGCGCGAGGTGAGCGTCTCCTTCTCGGTCGGCCGGCCCTCGCGCTTGAAGAAGCCCCCGGGGATGCGCCCGGCGGCGTAGGTCTTCTCGATGTAGTTGACCGTGAGCGGGAAGAAATCACGGCCCGGGTTGGCGGTGGTCTTGGCCACCGCGGTGACCAGCACCACGGTCTCGCCCATGGAGACGCGCACGGCCCCATCGGCCTGGCGGGCGATCTCGCCGGTCTCGATGGTGACGGTGTGCTGGCCGAACGGAAACGACTTGCTGACGACGCTCAATGCTCGATCCTCAAAGTGAATTGGGTAGGCGGAAACGGAAAGGGCCGCGCATTGCTGCGGCGGCCCTGTGCGTTCCTTAGCGACGAAGCCCCAGGCGCTCGACGAGCTCCTGGTACTTGTCCGGTTGCGTGGCTCTGAGGTAATCGAGGAGCTTGCGCCGCTGGTTCACGAGCTTCACCAACCCGCGGCGCGATGAATGATCACGCTTGTGGGCCGTGAAGTGCTCGCCGAGTCCGTTGATGCGTTCGGAAAGGAGCGCGACCTGCACTTCCGGGGAACCGGTGTCGGCGGGGTCGCGGCGGAACTGGGCGAGGATGCCGCCCTTTTTCTCGCTGGTTAAAGCCATTGCGCGATTATCCTAACTACTTGTATTAAGAGCCTTTAAGTAAGCCCGCAATTGTATACGGCGGGTGGGCCCTAGGACAAGCCTTCATCCGGCGCAAAATCGGCTGCTGCGACGACGATCAGCCGGCGCGGTTGCAGTCCGCCGCTGCCATCCGCCTCGCCGAGACCGAGGAAGCCGCCGTCCGCTCCGTAGAGGCGCACGCGCGGGGCTGCTTCGCAGGGCTCGCTCGCGACTCGCTGGCCCCTGAGCACCCGTTGGGTGTCCGCGTTGCTCAGCCGGAACGCCGGCAGGTGCGCAAGCGCCGCATCGATCGGCAGCAGCGGCGGCGCATCCGCGCGCTGCGCGAGGCCCTGCAGCGACTCGAGCGTATGCATGGTCTGCCCGGCGAAGGGCTCCACGTACAGACGGCGCAGGCTCGCCACGTGTCCTACGGTCCCCAGCCCCTCGGCGATGTCGGCGGCCAGCACCCGCACGTAGGTGCCCTTGGAACACAGCACCTCGAGATCCAGGTGCGTCGGCGTGAACCCCCGCAGCGTCAGTGCGAAGATCTCGATGCCCCGCGGCGCACGCGGCACGCTCACGCCCGCACGCGCCAGCCGATACAGCGGCTGTCCGCCCTGCTTGATGGCGGAATACATCGGTGGCACCTGCTCGAGCACCCCCAGGAAGCGCTGCAGCACCGCCGTGACGTGCGCGGCGCTCAAGGGCGGCACGGGGCGCGCATCCGTGACGGCGCCTTCGGCGTCCCCGGTCGCGGTGGCGCTGCCGAGCGCGACGCTGAAGGAATAGCACTTGCGCCCCGCGAGGATGTCGCCGGCCACCTTGGTGGCCTCCCCCAGGCAGATCGGCAGCATGCCGGAGGCGAGCGGATCCAGGCTCCCCACGTGCCCGCCCTTGACGCGCCCGAAGAGCGTGCGCACGCGCTGCAGGGCCGCGTTCGAGGACAGGCCGAGGGGCTTGTCGAGCAGCAGCACGCCGCTGGGCATCACGAAAGACCTTCAGCGCCGGGGCGTGTCGGCGTCGGGCGCGCTGTCGGGGCCGGCCTCGTGGGCGCGATCTTCGGCGACGGCATCATCGATGAGGCGCGTCAGGCGCGCAGCGCCCGCGGCACTGTCGTCGAACACGAACTGCAGGCGCGGGGCATGGCGTAGCCCGAGGCGCCGGCCGAGCTCTCCGCGCAGGAATCCGGCGGCACGGGTCAGCCCCAGCTGCACCTGCTCATGCGCGCTGCTCGTGGCGAAGGGGGTGAAGAAGATCTTGGCCGAGCCCATGTCGGCGGCCACGCTCACCCCCGTGATGGTCACGTTGCCGACGCGCGGATCCTTCACCTCGCGCGCGATCAGGCCCGCGAGCACGCGCTGGATCTCCGACTCGATGCGTTGCGTGCGCGCCTGGGTCATTACTGCAGGGTTCTCGCCACCTCGACGCGCGAGTAACACTCGATCTGGTCACCGACGCGCACGTCCTGGTAGTTCTTTACGCCGATGCCGCACTCGGTGCCGGCGCGCACCTCGCCGGCGTCGTCCTTGAAGCGGCGCAGCGATTCGAGCGCCCCTTCAAAGATCACCACGTTGTCGCGCAGCACGCGGATCGGGTTGTTGCGCTTGACCGCGCCCTCGGTCACGAGACACCCGGCGACCACGCCGAACTTGCTGGAGCGGAACACTTCGCGCACCTGGGCGATGCCGACGATCGTCTCCTTGATCTCCGGCTGCAGCATGCCGGACATCATCTGCTTCACATCGTCGATGGCCTCGTAAATGATGCTGTAGTAGCGCACTTCGACGCCGGTCTCCTTGACCGCATCGCGGGCCCCCGCATCGGCGCGCACGTTGAAGCCGATGATCAGCGCCCGCGAGGCGGCGGCGAGCTGCACGTCCGACTCGGTGATGCCGCCCAAGCCGCTGGAGATGACCTTGACCTGCACCTCCTCGGTGGAGAGCTTGGTGAGCGCCTCGCGCAGCGCCTCGGTGCTCCCCTGCACGTCCGCCTTGATGAGCACCGAGACCACGCCGGCCTTCGCCTCGCCCATCTGCGAGAAGACATCCTCGGCACGGGTGCTCTGGCGGGCGAGCTTCACGTCGCGGAACTTGCCCTGCCGATACAGGGCCACCTCGCGCGCCTTGCGCTCGCTTTCGACCGCGAGCAGCTCATCCCCGGCGTTGGGCGCGGTGGACAGGCCGAGCACCACCACCGGCATCGAGGGCGGGGCTTCCTGCACCGGCTTGCCGTTCTCATCGAACATCGCGCGCACGCGGCCGAACTCGGAGCCGGCGATGATCGGGTCCCCCATCTTGAGCGTGCCGCGCTTGACCAGCACGGTGGCGACCGCGCCGCGGCCCTTCTCGATGCTCGACTCGATCACGATGCCGGAGGCAAGACCTGAGCGCGGCGCGCGCAGCTCGAGCACTTCGGCCTGCAGCAAGATGGCATCCAGCAGCTGATCGATCCCCTGGCCGGTGCGGGCCGAGACCGGCACGAACATGTTCTGGCCACCCCACTCCTCCGAGATGACCTCGTGCTTGGAGAGCTCGGTGCGCACGCGCTCCGGATCCGCATCGCTCTTGTCGATCTTGTTGACCGCAACCACGATCGGCACGTTGGCCGCGCGCGCGTGCTGGATGGCCTCGATGGTCTGCGGCATGACGCCATCGTCCGCCGCCACCACCAGCACCACGACGTCGGTCGCCTTCGCGCCGCGCGCGCGCATGGCGGTGAAGGCCGCGTGTCCGGGGGTGTCGAGGAAGGTGATGACGCCCTTGCTGGTCGCGACCTGGTAGGCGCCGATGTGCTGGGTGATGCCACCGGCCTCGCCCGCCGCCACCTTGGTGCTGCGAATGTAATCGAGCAGCGAGGTCTTGCCGTGATCCACGTGTCCCATGACCGTGACCACCGGCGGACGCGGCTGCAGATCCGTTTCGGTCGGCGCAACCTGCGCCCCCTGCAGGTCGACCTCGATCTGGTTTTCCTTCAGGAGCTTGGGCGTGTGCCCCATCTCCTCCACCACGAGCACCGCGGTGTCCTGGTCGATCGGCTGGTTGATGGTCGCCATGACGCCCATGTTCATGAGCACCTTGATGACCTCGTTCGCCTTGACCGCCATCTTCTGCGCCAGCTCCGCCACGGTGACGGTTTCGCCGATGCCGACGTCACGCTTCACCGGCGCGGTCGGCATCTCAAAGGCGTGCCGTCCCTCAGCGCCCGCGGAGGGCTGCGGCCGCGCCTTGACGCGCCGCTTCTTCTTGTAACGCGAACTCACGTCGCCGGCGACGTGCAGCTCCTGGCGACCGTAGCGCGTGGACTTGTCATCCGCGGGCGGCTCGCTCGGGCGCACCACCGGGGCGACCGGCGCAACCGCGGGTCGCTCGGCCACCGGCCGGCGCTGCTCGGGCTCCTCGCGTTCGCGCGTGCGGCGTGCCTCGTCATCGCGCGTGCGCTGCTCGGCCGCCCGGCGCGATTCCTCCTGCGCGCGCCGCCGCACCTCTTCCTCCTCGACGCGGCGGCGATTCTCCGCCTCCAGCCGCTCGCGCTCGCGGCGCTCGGCTTCGACACGCTCGGTCGCCGCGCGCGCGGCTTCCTCGGCCTCGCGCTTGCGCGAGTCGATCTCGTCCTGCTGGGCCCGCGCCTGCTCCTCGAGCACGTCGCGCTTGATGTAGTTGCGGGTGCGGCGCACCTCCACGTTGACCGTGCGCGCGCGTCCCTGGTTGCTCGCGAGCTTCAGCTCGCTTTGCGTCTTGCGCTTCAAGGTGATCTTGCGCGGCGCGCCGTCACCGCTGGCTTCCTCGCTGCCGTGAGCGCGGCGCAGGTGTGTCAGGAGCTCGAGCTTGGCATCGTCGCTGATGCGCGCGTCGGGCCCGGCCACTTTGATGCCGGCCTGGTCCAGCTGCGTGAGCAGCCGGTCCACCGGGACTTTGAGTACTTCCGCAAACTGGGAAACGGTCACTTCCGCCATAGCTGTTCGATCCTCAGGTTCCGTTGCCCGCTTCGAACCACGGCGCGCGCGCCGTCATGATGAGCTTGGCCGCCCTGTCCGCCGCCAGCCCCTCGATATCCGCGAGCTCATCCACCGACTGTTCGGCCAGGTCCTCGCGCGTGCGCACGCCGCGCCGCGCGAGCGTGAGCGCAAGATCCGGGCTCATGCCCTCGAGCAACAGCAGGTCATCGGCCGGCATCGACTGATCGAGGGTCTCTTCGCTCGCGATCGCCTGCGTCAAGAGCACGTCGCGGGCGCGGTTACGCAGCTCCTTGACGATGTTCTCGTCGAACTCCTCGATCGCCGCAAGCTCAGCCTGGGGCACGTAAGCGATCTCCTCGATGGTCGAGAAGCCCTCCTGCGCCAGGATGGTGGCGACATCCTCATCGACATCCAGCTGCTTCATGAAGTTCTGCACCAGCTCCTTCGCCTCGGTCTCGCTCTTGGCCTCCGCGTCGGACTCGGTCATGACGTTCAGGTCCCAGCCGGTCAGCTGGCTGGCGAGGCGGATGTTCTGGCCGCCGCGGCCGATCGCCTGCGAGAGCTTGTCCTCGGCGACGGCGATATCCATGCTGTGGGAGTCCTCGTCGACCACGATCGACATCACCTCCGCCGGTGACATCGCATTGATCACGAACTGCGCCGCATTGTCGACGAAGGGGATGATGTCCACGCGCTCGCCGGCGATCTCGTTGGAGACCGCCTGCACGCGCGAGCCGCGCATACCGACGCAGGCGCCGACCGGATCGATGCGCGGATCGTTGCTGCGCACCGCGATCTTGGCGCGGATCCCCGCATCGCGCGCGGCGCCCAGGATCTGGATCAGGCCCTGGCCGACCTCGGGCACCTCGAGCTTGAAGAGCTCGATCAGGAACTCAGGCGCCGTGCGGGTGAGAAACAGCTGCGGTCCGCGCGGCTCCGAGCGCACCTCTTTCAGGAACGCCTTGATGCGGTCCTGGGGCTTGGCCTGCTCGCGCGGGATCATGTCGGTGCGCGGCACGAAGCCTTCCGCGTTGCTGCCAAGATCGATGTAGATGCCATTGCGATCAACGCGCTTGACCACCCCGCTCACGAGGGTCCCCACGCGCTCGCGGTAGGCGTCGACCACCTGGGCGCGCTCGGCTTCGCGCACCTTCTGCACGATGACCTGCTTGGCCTGCTGGGCGGCGATGCGGCCGAAGGCGACCGATTCGATCGGCTGCTCGACGAAGCCGCCGATCTCGGACTTCGGATCCACGTCGAGGGCATCCTCGAGACGCCACTCGCGCTCGGGCACCTCCAGTTCCTTGGAGTCATCCGCGAACACCTTCCAGCGGCGGAAGGTGTCGTAGTCGCCGCTCTTGCGATCGATGGAGACGCGCACGTCCCATTCCTCGCCGTGTTTCTTGCGGGTAGCCGAGGCCAGCGCCGCCTCGAGCGCCTCGAAGATCACTTCTTTATCGACGCCCTTCTCGTTGGAGACGGCATCCACCACCATCAGGATTTCTTTGTTCACGGTCCTAAAGTACCTCTGCCCCGGCCGGCACCGCCGGCTATATGCGTCGCGCCGCTGAGTTCTTCAGCTGGCGAGCCGCGCCTTACCAATCTCTGCGAACGTCATGGCCACCTGCTCGCGATCGACCTCGAGCTCGATGCCCCCCTCATCCACGGTCAGCAGCTTCCCCGTGTAGCGGCGCCGGCCGGCACGCGGCTCCTTCAGCTCCACGAACACGCGCGCGCCGACGAAGCGCCCGAAGTGCGCCTGGGTGCGCAGCACCCGCTCGAAGCCCGGCGAGGACACCTCCAGCGTGTAGGCGCTCGGGATCGGATCCTCGACATCAAGGAGTGCCGAAACCTCGCGGCTCACGTTGGCGCAGTCCTCCACCGTCACCTGGGCCGGCGCATCGATGTAGAGCCGCACCACGGCGTGCCCGCGCCCCGCGGCGTACTCAAGATCCACCAGCTCGTAGCCCAGTCGCTCGAGCCGCGGCTCGATGAGCGCGATCAGCCGCTCGCGCAGGCTCCCCGTCACGAATCCCGTCCCCTTCGGCCCGTTCAGAAAGCTGCCGTCCCGAAAAATAAAAATGGGCCCGATGGCCCACCCAAAAAAACAAAAAGCCCCACGGGGGGCTTCTCACTCTGCTTGCTCGGGGGCGCCGCGCGAGATGCCGCGACACCAGCCACCCGTCCCCGCGCGGCTGGCAGCCGGGTCGGGGGCCGCGCATTCTACCGGAAACGCCCCCGTCGAGGGAACCGGTGCGGCGCGGCAATTTTGGGGGCCACCCGGGGCACCCACCCTAGACCTGTATAGACAAGCTGATTCCGCCATGCCAGCATGGGGGCTCGCCCAGGATGCTTCAAGGGAAGTCCGCAAAAACCCCATGTCCCTGCCCCCGGCCGCCGCCCGCTACCGCCAGGTGAAGCACCACGTGCTCGAGCGCATCGCCGCCGGCGCGCTGCGCGCCGGGGAGCGCGTGCCTTCCGAGAATGAGCTGGTGCGCGCGCTGGCCGTGTCGCGCATGACCGCGAACCGGGCGCTGAAGGAGCTCACCGCCGAAGGGGTACTGGTGCGCATCGCCGGCGTCGGCACGTTCGTCGCCGAGCAGCGCGTGCACGCCCATCCGCTCGAGGTGCGCAACATCGCCGATGAGATCCGCGCCCGCGGGCATGAGTACCGCGTGAAGGTGCTCGCGCTCACGCAGGTCGCCGCCACGCGCGAGCTGGCCGAGCGCTTCGCGCTGAAGGTGGGCGAGCTGCTCGACTACTCGCTCCTGACGCACTTTGAGGGCCCGCTGCCGCTGCAGGTCGAGGAGCGCTACGTGAACCCGCTCGCCGCTCCAGGGTACCTTTCGAATGATTTCACGCGCACCACGCCGCACGAGTTTCTGATCCGCGTGGCGCCGTTGCAGCGCGCCGAACACATCGTGCGCGCGCTGGTGCCCGAGCGGCGCATCCGCCGCCTGCTGAAACTGGACGCGGACGAGGCCTGTCTCCTCATCCGCCGCCGCACCTTCTCGCAGGGGCGTGTCGCCAGTCTCGCCGACCTTTATCATCCCGGTTCGCGCTACGAACTCGCCGCGAACATCCAGCCGAGGTAGCCCCATGTCTGACACCCACACGCGCATGCCGCTGCGCGCCCCGCGCGGCACCGAACTCACCTGTCGCAGCTGGCTCACCGAGGCCCCGCTGCGCCTGCTCATGAACAATCTCGACCCCGAGGTGGCCGAGCGCCCCGCCGAACTGGTCGTTTACGGCGGCATCGGCAAGGCGGCCCGCAACTGGCAGTGCTACGAGCAGATCGTCACCGCACTGCGGCAGCTTAAGGATGATGAGACGCTGCTCATCCAGTCGGGCAAGCCCGTCGGGGTGTTTCGCACCCACACGGATGCCCCGCGGGTGCTGCTGGCGAACTCCAATCTGGTGGCGCGCTGGGCGGACTGGGAACACTTCAACGAGCTCGACAAGAAGGGGCTCATGATGTTCGGTCAGATGACCGCCGGCTCCTGGATCTACATCGGCAGCCAGGGGATCGTGCAGGGCACCTACGAGACCTTCGTCGAGATGGGCCGCCAGCACTTCGGCGGCGATCTCGCCGGCAAGTGGATCCTGACCGCCGGCTTAGGCGGCATGGGCGGCGCGCAGCCGCTGGCGGCCACGATGGCCGGCGCCTCGATGCTCGCGATCGAGTGCCGTCCGGAGCGCATCGCCAAGCGCCTGCAGACGAAGTACCTGGACGTCGCGGCGGGAAGCCTCGATGAGGCGCTCGAGATCCTCGCGCGCGCGGCCCGGTCCGGTAAGCCGGTGTCCGTGGGCCTGCTGGGCAACGCCTGCGAAGTGCTGCCCGAGCTCTTGCGCCGCGGCGTGCGCCCGGATGCGGTCACCGACCAGACCTCCGCGCACGATCCGGTGAACGGCTACCTGCCGCAGGGCTGGAGCCTCGAGCAGTGGGAGCGGATGCGAGAGGAGAACCCGGCCGAGGTGGCGCGGGCGGCGAGCGCCTCCATGGCGCGGCACGTGCAAGCGATGCTCAGCTTTCAGAAGCAGTCGATCCCGGTATTCGACTATGGCAACAACATCCGCCAGGTGGCCTTCGACGCCGGCGTCAAGGACGCCTTCGCCTTCCCCGGCTTCGTGCCCGCGTACGTGCGGCCGCTGTTCTGCCGCGGGATCGGTCCGTTTCGCTGGGTCGCGCTCTCGGGCGACCCGCAGGACATCTACAAGACCGACGCCAAGGTGCGCGAGCTGCTCCCCGACGATGCGCATCTGCACCACTGGCTCGACATGGCGCGCGAGCGCATCCAGTTCCAGGGGCTGCCGGCGCGCATCTGCTGGGTGGGGCTCGGTGACCGGCATCGCCTGGGGCTCGCCTTCAACGAGATGGTGGCGCGCGGGGAGCTCAAGGCCCCGATCGTCATCGGACGCGATCACCTCGACTCCGGCTCGGTCGCGAGCCCCAACCGCGAGACCGAGGCGATGCAAGATGGCTCGGACGCGGTGGCCGACTGGCCGCTGCTCAATGCCCTGCTGAACACCGCCTCAGGTGCCACCTGGGTGTCGATCCACCACGGCGGCGGGGTGGGCATGGGCTATTCGCAGCACGCCGGCGTGGTCATCGTCTGTGACGGCACGCCGGCGGCGGCGCGGCGCATCGAGCGGGTGCTGTGGAACGACCCGGCCACGGGCGTCATGCGCCACGCGGATGCCGGCTACCAGCTCGCGGTGCAGTGCGCGCGCGAGCAGGGGCTGAACCTGCCGTTCCTCGGCGGCGCCGGCTAAGGCGCGCGCGGCACGAAGGTGGGCGACACGCTCAAGCTGTGGCGCAACGCGCGCCTGGCAACCTGCGATGGCGCGAACCGCCAGATCGAGCGCGGCGCCATGCTGAGCCGCGGCGCGCAGCTGACGTGGGTGGGCGAGGAACGCACGCTCCCCCCGGGAAGCGAGTCGGCCGAGGTACACGATCTTGGCGGCGCCTGGGTGACGCCGGGGCTGATCGACTGCCATACGCACCTGGTATTCGCCGGCACGCGCGCCGACGAGTACGCCGAGCGGCTGCGCGGACGCTCCTACGAGGAGATCGCCCGCGCCGGCGGCGGCATTCTCGCGAGCGTGCGCGCGGTGCGCGCGGCGAGCGAGGAGCAGCTCTTCAGTGAGAGCGCGCCGCGCCTGGCGGCGCTCGCCAGTGAGGGCGTGACGACGCTCGAGATCAAGTCCGGCTACGGGCTCACGCTTGAGGATGAGGCGAAGATGCTGCGCGTCGCGCGCGCCCTCGGGCGTGCCTTCCCCGTGACCGTGCGCACGACGCTCCTGGCCGCCCACACGCTGCCGCCGGAGTATCGCGGGCGCGCCGATGAGTACATCGACACGATCGCCCAGGAGTGGCTGCCGGCGCTGCAGGCGCAAGGCCTGGTCGATGCCGTGGACATCTTCTGCGAGCGCATCGCTTTTTCCGTGCCCCAGGCGCAGCGGCTGTTCCAGGCAGCCCAGGCGCTCAAGGTGCCGGTGAAGATGCATGCGGAACAGCTCTCCGATCTCGGCGGCACGCTGCTCGCCACGCGCTTCGGCGCGCTCTCCTGCGATCACCTGGAGTTTGCCGGCGAGGCCGAGGCGCAGGCGCTCGCGCGCGCCGGCACCGTGGCGGTGCTGCTGCCGGTGGCGTTCTACTGCCTGGCCGCCGAGCGCCAGCCGCCGCTGGCGGCGCTGCGCGCCGCGGGCGCCGCGCTCGCCGTCGCCAGCGACTGCAATCCCGGCTCCGCTCCGGGCGCATCGCTGTTGCTCGCACTCAGCATGGCGACGCGCCTCTTTGGGCTGACCGCCGAGGAAGCGCTCCTGGGCGTGACGCGGGAGGCGGCGCGCGCACTGGGGCTGCAGGGGGAACGCGGCACGCTCGCCGCCGGGCAGGCGGCGGATTTCGTGGTGTGGAACATCGGCTCCCCGGCCGAACTGTCGTACTGGATTGGCTTTAATCCGCGCCGCACCGTCGTGCGCGCGGGCGAGGTTTTGCGATGGCCGAACTCCAACCCCTGAAGCTCGGCACCCGGCCGCTGCACCTCACCGACCTGCGCCGTATCTACGCAGGTCCGGTGCAGGTGAGCATCGACCCCGCGGCGCTCTCCGCCCTCGAGCAGGCGCACGCGGTCACGGCACGCCTGGCGGCCGCAGACGCCCCGGCCTACGGCATCAACACCGGCTTTGGACTGCTCGCGCAGACGCGCATCGCGCCCGCGCAGCGCACGCTCCTGCAGCGAAACATCATCCTCTCCCACGCCGCCGGCGTCGGGCCGTTGCTCGATGATGCGATCGTGCGCCTGACGCTGGTGCTGAAGCTCGCGAGCCTGCTGCAGGGCTTCTCCGGCATCAGCACGCCCCTGGCGCGCTTTCTCGAGGCCTTGATCAACAAGGGACTGTATCCGTGCGTGCCCTCGCAGGGCTCGGTGGGCGCCTCCGGGGATCTCGCCCCGCTCGCGCACATGTCGCTCGCGCTGCTCGCGCAGGGCCAGATCCGCCGGCGTGGCGAGATCCTGCCCGCCGCCGAGGCGCTCGCGCAGGAGGGCCTGACGCCGCCGGCGCTCGGTCCGAAGGAGGGACTCGCGCTCTTGAACGGCACCCAGGTGTCGACCGCGCTCGCGCTCGCGGGCCTGTTCGAGCTCGAGACGGTGTACGCGGGTGCCGTGGTCGCCGGCATGCTCTCGACCGATGCGCTGCAGGGGAGCGATGCGCCCTTTGATCCGCGCATTCACCACGTGCGCGGGCACGACGGCCAGGCGCGCGTGGCGCAGGTGTATCGGGCGCTGCTTGAGGGGAGCGAGATCCGCGAATCGCACCGTACCTGCAGCCGCGTGCAGGACCCGTACTCGCTGCGCTGTCAGCCGCAGGTCATGGGCGCGTGTCTGGATCTGATGACCCAGCAGGCCGCAACGCTGGTCATCGAGGCCAACGCCGTCACCGACAATCCGCTGGTGTTTCCCGACACCGGCGAGGTGCTCTCCGGGGGCAACTTTCACGCCGAGCCGGTGGCCTTCGCCGCCGATATCCTCGCGCTCGCCTGTGCGGAAGTCGGTTCCATCAGCGAGCGGCGCGTGGCCCTGCTGGTCGATCCGAAGATGAGCGGGCTTGTGCCCTTTCTCGCCCCCGAGAGCGGGGTGAATTCCGGCTTCATGATGGCCCAGGTCACCGCGGCCGCACTGGTCGCCGAGAATCGCATGCTGTGTCATCCGGCGAGCGTGGACAGCATCCCGACGTCGGCCAACCAGGAAGACCACGTGAGCATGGCCACCCACGGCGCGCGACGCCTGCTCACCATGGCGGCCAACGCCCTGAACATCGTCGCGATCGAATTCCTCGCCGCCTGTCAGGGTATCGATCTGCGCGCGCCGCTGAAGACTTCCAAGTCCCTGCAGGGCCCCTACGACGTGCTGCGGCTGCAGGTGCCGTTTGCGCTCAGCGACCGGCTGCTGGCGCTCGATATCGAGGCGGCCGCCCAGGTATTGCGGCGCACCGACGTGCAGTCCCTGACCGTGGGTCTGTTGCCAAGCTCCCGATGAGCTGAAGCGGCACAGCCGCGACCCGAAGGCTTCCCAGGAAAACAGGGCCCGAAGGATGTCCGGGGAGATCGGCCGCCCCAGAGGGCTCCTTTATATAGGAGTCGACACCACTATATAGGAGTCGACACCACGCTGCCGCGGCCAGGCCGCAGTCGGCTTTAACATATCCCACGCAACCCGCAGCACCCTTTCGGGTGCGCAGTTACGCGGTCACGCCGGAACGTACTGCGAGGCCTTGAGCTTTTCCTCTGCGACGTCCTCGGGCTGCTGTTCGCGCTTGATTCGCTCGTAGATCTCCTCGCGGTGTACTGCTACGTGCTTGGGCGCATTGATGCCGACGCGTACCTGGTTCCCTTTGACCCCCAGAACCGTGATGGTGACGTCGTCGCCAATCATGACGGTCTCGCCGACCCGTCGCGTGAGAATGAGCATCTGCCAGTTCCTCTTTTATAGTTCTAAGTCTGCCCGGCGAACTTATGGTTCGCTCCTTGCGTTATCCGGCCCGTGCGAGCGTACGCGCAAACGCTCGCAAATAAAAATCTTAGCCCTGCGCGGCGGCAGGGGCTTGCACGTTCCCGCCATGTGTTGCCGCACAAGACTAGACCAGTTGCGGCAGGTTTTCGCGAGAAGGTGTCTAAGATCCTGCGCCCGGTGGGGCACGGCACCTGTGCCGTCGGGCCTTCCGGCCGGTCGGGGTCACGATCCCATCAGCTCACCTTCCCTGGCCGGTCCGCGCACCTAAGGTGGCGCGCGGTCAGTCCGGTGTTGGAACGGGCGCATCGGGCGCCTGAAATCCCGCCGCCCGGTACGTGAGCACGAGCGTATCGCGCGCACCACCCTCCCCTTGCGGCTGCAGCGGGGTGGTCTCGTGGATGACACGGGCATCGTCCATGAGCAGCATGGACCAGGGCTGCGACAGAGTGAAGCGCACCCCCGTGGCACCGGCGGCTTCAAACACCCGCGTCTCCCCGCCGATCACCTGGCGGCGGCCCACGAGGATCACGGCGACGAAGTCGACGCCGTCGCGGTGCGCGCCCTCCGGTGTTGGTCTGCCGATGCCGCTGCCCGTGTCGATGCGAAACTGATGAGCCTCGATGAACCAGCGCGGCACCGGATGTACCGTGGCAAACAGCGCCCCCAGGGACGCAAGCAGCCTCAGCCATGCCGGGTCGGTACGCACCGCCGGCTCGATCGGCTCGAACCAGCGTGTCAGCCCTCCGTGCAGCGCGTTGTAAGCGGTGGGCTGCCAGTGCGGCCGGTGCGGCACGGCCATGGGCGTTGCGCCCACGGCCTGGACAAAGCAGCTGTGGCGGCGCGCGCGATAGGCGCCGCCGTCACGCAGGTAGGCATCGCGCGGCAGGTGTTCCCAGGTGTCCCGGAGGGACGCGAGCGCCTCGAGATCCAGATCGAGCGCGAGGCTGGCCTCGGCAGCCGACAGGCGCGCAAAGCCGGCCAGCTGCAGTTCCCGCACTACTTCTGAGAACGCGCTCATCTTGCGGCTTGTACCATAGCAATCCTGCGAAAGGCTGAGCCACCGGCGGCCCGGAAGAGGCCTGCCCTGGCACGCCCGCCCATGACAGCGTGGCGTCCTTGCCCGTAGCCCAGGAGGCGCCGCGCCATGATCGACCTTTACTACTGGCCGACTCCCAACGGCCACAAGATCACGATGTTTCTCGAGGAGACCGGACTCGAATACCGGATCGTCCCCGTGAACATCGGCACCGGCGCGCAATTCGAGCCGGCGTTTCTGGCGATTGCCCCCAACAATCGCATGCCGGCGATCGTCGATACCGCCGCGCCGGGGGGCGGCGCGCCACTCGCGGTGTTCGAGTCCGGCGCAATACTGCTGTACCTGGCGGAGAAATCCGCGCAGTTGCTGCCGCACGAACTGCACGCGCGCTTCGGGGTGCTGCAGTGGTTGTTCTGGCAGATGGCGGGCCTGGGGCCGATGGCGGGCCAGAATCACCACTTCAACCGCTACGCGCCGGAGAAGATTCCCTACGCCATCACGCGCTATACGAACGAGACGAACCGGCTCTACGGAGTGCTCGACCAGCGGCTCGCCGACCGCCCGTACATCGGCGGAGCGCATTACTCCATCGCCGACATCGCCTGTTATCCCTGGATCGCGCCCCACGAGGCGCAGGGGCAGAAGCTCGAGGACTTTCCGTACCTCCGGCGCTGGTTTGAGGCGATTCGTGTCCGGCCCGCGACCGTGCGGGCGTACGCGCTCGCGCCGAGCATCAGCACCCAGACCACGATGAGCGAAGAAGCCAAGAAGATCCTCTTCGGGCAGACGGCCCGGACTCTGCGCTGAAGATGTCAGCACCTCGCCGCGTCGCCCTCCTCGCGCTCCTGGCCGGCGCGCTCGTGTCCAGTGGCGCGACGCGCGCGGCGCCGGCGGAACTGGTCGTGGCCGGCGCCACGATCCAGATCGACTACCCGCAAGCCTCCTTTACGCACGGCGCGGACACGCTCCGCGAATGGGTGCAGCGCTCGGCCACCATCGTCGCCGCCTACTACGCCCGCTTCCCCGTCGGGCATCTGCGGCTGGCCCTCAGGGCACTCCCCGGCGAGGGAGTGCATGGCGGCCAGACCTTCGCCGACCCGGATGCCTACATCCGCGTCGGGGTGGGGCAGGAGGTCACCCGCGCGCAACTGACGGCCGACTGGGTCCTGGTGCACGAGATGACGCACCTCGCGCTGCCGGACACCGGCGAGCAGCACGCCTGGCTGTCCGAAGGCATCGCCACCTACGTCGAGGGCGTGGCACGGGTACAGGCCGGTAATCGGGCCGAAACCGACGTGTGGGCGGAGGAGCTGAGCGCGATGCCGCGCGGCATGCCGCAACCGGGGGACCAGGGACTCGATCACACGCACACCTGGGGACGCACCTACTGGGGCGGGGCGATGTTCTGTCTGATCGCGGACGTCACCATCCGTGAGCGCACCCAGAACCGCCTGGGCCTGCAGGAGGCGCTGCGGGCGGTGCTCGCAGCAAGCGGCGGACTCTCGGCGCACTGGCCGATCGAACGGGTGCTGCGCACCGCCGATGCGGCCGTCGGGGTGAAGGTGCTCGAGGAGCTGTACGCGAAGTACGGCGATGCCCCCGTGAGCCCGGACCTCGGTCAGCTGTGGAGCCAGCTCGGCGTCGAACGCGACGGCGATTCCGTACGGCTCGATGATTCCGCCCCGCTCGCCGCGATCCGCCGCGCGATCATGCGCGCACACTGAAGGCGCAGGGAACCCAAGGCTCACTCCTGGGGCGAGAACTGCCCGCTCAGCACGGCGGTCGCGATGAGCACCGCGGTGATGAGGTACGACTCGGCCGCGAGCGTACGCTTAAGCTCCGCGTGCGCGGACGCCTGCCCGCGCGCCAGCGCCGGCACCAGCCGTGCGCGGTTGAGGGCCGCAAGCCCGAGGAGCGCCGCGAACAGCAACGCCTTCAGGCACAGGAGCAGCCCGTAGGGCCGCCGTAGCGCCGCCGCACCCGGCAGCAGCGCCACGGCAAGTCCGATCCCGGCAAGGCCGAGCAGCGGCACGAGCCAGACCGCGTACACCGAGAAGCGTTGCAAGCAGAGCCACGAGCGCCTGCGGCGCGAGGCGCACGCTCAAGGCGCGAAAGGCCTGCAGTGCGCCGAACCAGAATGCCGCCACCGCCACGTGCAGCCCGAGCAGCGGGGCGAGCAGCGCGCGATGTGCCGCCGTCACGGTGTGGCCGCTCACGAGGAATGCGCCGAGGACCAGCAAGGCACCCAGCAGTGCGAGCGCACGCCACGCGCGCTCGCGGCGCGCCACGCCTGCCAGCAGCGCCAACAGCCCCACCGCGCGCATCCACAGCCCGAGTGCGACCGGTGAAGCCAGCGCCAGTCGCCACAATGAGGGCTCCTGCAAGCCATCCCAGGCACCCGCCAGACGTGCCGGCTCGACCAGTCCCTGCACGCACACGAGGGTGAATCCCATGAACGCTGCGCCCCGGGTGCGCGTGCGCAGCAGCACGGCGGCCGGCTCGGGTAGCTGGCGCCGGAACACCTCGAGGCAGAGTGCGCCGCCACAGGTGCCGAGCCACACGACGAAGCCGGCCGCGCGCAGCGCGAGCCACAGCGCGTCGATCACGGCGTGATGCTGAAACGGATCTCGCCCGGCACCACGTGGCCGTCGCGCGAGAGCGCCCGCCAGCGCAGGTGATAGCTGCCGGGTGCCAGCGGCGGCAGCGCCACGCTGACGCGCAGCTGCGGTTCAGCCGGTGCGCTCAGCTTCCAACTGGAGCCCTGATCCTGCTGCAGCGAGAGCGCCGTCAGCTGCGCCGGCTCAGAGAAGCTCAGGCTCAGCGCGGTGGGAGCCGCCGCGAGGCGGGCACCGTCGGCCGGGGAACTGTCGCGCAGGTGCACATGGGCGAGGGCGGCGCCGCTGCACAGCAGCAGCAGCGACACACCCGCGCGATGCCTGCGCCTCATGACATCGAGGCTACACCGAGCGGCGCGAGCGGGGGGCGTAACTTTGGGGCGCACGCCCACGGCCACCGCCGCCGCCGCGGCGCCAGCCGGGTCCGGAACTGTGGCCACGGTGCGGCTGGCGATGCACGCTCGGGGGTGTACTCGCGGACTGCGTGTGCGCTGATACCGGCGGCACTTCGAACGCCGGCAGTGCCAGCACGGGCAGAGTGCGCCGCAGCAACTGCTCGATGTCGCGCAGCAGCGGGGCCTCGTCGGGGGCCACCAGCGAGACCGCCCGGCCACTGCCGCCGGCACGGGCGGTGCGACCGATGCGATGCACGTAGTCCTCCGGCACGTTGGGCAGCTCGTAGTTCACCACGTACGGCAGCTCTTTGATGTCCAGGCCGCGGGCGGCCACTTCGGTCGCCACCAGCGCGGTAATGGCGCCTTCCTTGAAATCACTCAGGGCGCGCACGCGCGCCCCCTGGCTCTTGTTGCCGTGGATCGCGGCGGCGTTGATGCCTGCGCCCTGCAGCTGCTGGCAGAGGCGGTTGGCGCCGTGCTTGGTGCGGGTAAACACCAGCACCTGTTGCCAGTTGTCGCTCTTGATCAGGTGCGCGAGCAGGTGGCGCTTGTGGTCCTTGGGCGCGCGATAGACGTGCTGCTCGATGCGCTCGGCGGTCGCGTTGCGCGCGGCCACCTCGATCGCCACCGGGTCGCGCAGCATGCGCGCGGCGAGTGCACGGATGTCCTCCGAATAAGTCGCCGAGAACATGAGGTTCTGCCGCTCGCGTGGCAGCAGCTTCAGGATCTGGCGGATGGCGGGGATGAAGCCCATGTCGAGCATGCGGTCCGCCTCATCGAGCACCAGACAGCGCACCTGGGACAGATCGAGCAGCCGCTGCTGCGCGAGGTCCAGCAGCCGGCCCGGGGTCGCGACCAGCAGGTCGCAGCCGCTGCGCAGCCCCTGGATCTGCGGCTTCTCGCTCACGCCACCGAAGATCACGAGCGTGCGCAGGCGCACGAAGCGACCGTAGTCCTCGGCGCTGGCGGCGACCTGCGCGGCGAGCTCTCGGGTGGGCGTCAGCACCAGCGCGCGCGGCGCACCGCCGGCCGGGGCTGCGAGCTTCTGCAGGATCGGCAGCACGAACGCGGCCGTCTTGCCGGTCCCGGTCTGTGCACCGGCGAGCACGTCGCGCCCGGCGAGCACCGCCGGAATTGCTTCGCGCTGAATGGGAGTGGCAGTGGCGTAGCCCTTTTCGGCCACGGCACGCATCAGCTCGGGCGTAAGCCCGAGATCGGAAAATGACATTTGTGGGAAACCTCTTCTGAGCTCGCCCGTCAGCCCATCGGCTGCGGCGGTCAGATGCGAGGCATTCAGTTAATGGTAAATCGAAGTGCGTCGGATTTAAGACAGACTGCGAGCTAAACGGTGCTGACCGAGCACTAAGTACGTTTGCGGCGCGAACTGTACCGGCTTCACCGCCCCGAGTCCAATTTCAGGTCGCAAATCGACAATTCCACACACTTCTCTGCGAGTGGCACATTGCACCCTCAGCCGGGGTCGGGGCATGATTCCATCCTTAATTCGCACAGGGATTTGCATGAATTACCGCCCCATCGCCGCACTGCTCGCAGCGCTGTGCGCCCTGCTCGCCGGGTGCAATACACGCACCAACGTGTCGCTAACCGGCAACACCCCGGCGCAGTATTCACACGTCTACGTGACGACTCAGGCGGTCTGGTTCAATAGCAGTGCGACGGCCGGCCCCGATGATTCCGGCTGGGTGAAATTTCCGCTCTCGACCCCGACCACGGTCGATCTGGTGGCCTCCCAGGGGGGCACGCTCAGCAGCCTCGCGAGCGACCTGCGGGTAGTCGCGGGGAGCTATTCGCAGATCCGGGTGATTCCGCTCGATGCCAGTGCACCCCTGGCCGCTTCGGCCCAATCCCTGGGCGCGGTGTACAACGCCGAAGTGGACTACGTCGACAGCAGCGGCACGACCCAGCAGGTGCCGCTGGAGCTGCTCAATCCCGACAAGGGCATCGGCATTCAGGCCTCGCTGCGCGTACCGATCGGCGGGGTGGGCAACGTGCTCGGCGCCTCGAACAGCACCGCGGGCGGTGCGTTTGTGACCGGCGCCAACGATGCCCAGAGCAGTGCTGGCACCGCCGATGCCCCCCTGTTTGGCACGGCGAACGGCACCACCTCGAGCACCACTGCCGGCACGACCACGACCAGCACCGGCACCACCAGCACCACCAGCACCACCAACACCACCAGCATCTCCTCCTTTGACATCAACATCGACGGCACGCTCGACCTGGTGCCCTTTACCTACGGGGCCATGCAGACAAACGGCGTGCTGCTGAGCTCGCACGCGACCGCCTACGACCTGTCCACGGTCGGTACCATCCAGGGCACCCTCACGCTCACCGACGTCACGAGCGCAACGAACGGCTTACCCGCCATTCAAGTCAATGCCGAGAGCCTGAGCAGCGATGGCACCCGACACGTCGTGGTGCTGACCGCGACCGTCAACGCCAGTGGCGACTTCACGCTGTATCCCCTGCCGCTGAGCACTTCCACGACGACCTTCTACGACGTTGTGATCCACGGCCCCACCATCGCCACCATTGTCATCAAGAACGTCGAGCTGACGGCGACCAGCAGCACGAGCACTACCACGCCGGGCACGACTGCAAATTCGACTAACACCACGACCCCGACGGCTACGCCCACGACTCCGACGGGTACGACCATTACCCCGACGGATGCGACCACGATTCCGACGGGTACCAACACGACCTCGACCACCACGGCGACCGCTGGGATGGGCACCAACACCGTGTCGATCGGGACGCCGGTGCCGCGAGTTGCCTTGACTTACACCCCCCCGACCACGCCCACGACTCCGACGGGTACGACCACGACCTCGACCATCACGGCGACCCCTGCGACGGGCACCAACACCGTGTCGATCGGGACACTGGTGCCGCGCGCTGCGTCCACTTACAGCGCCAACATCATCACCGCAGCCGCTAGCCCGCTGCCGGCGGGTGCCGCGGTGAACTTCTACCAGACGCTGGCCAAGGCAAGCGCTCCCTACGTCATCGAGACCAGCACGATCGATCCTTTCAACCAGACCCTCTCCAACCCCCAGGGTCTGTCCGAGGGCACGATCGACTCGGGCACGTACGTGGCAAGCGGCGATACGGTCAACATCGTCAGCGCCGCGCCGGTGGAAACTGCCGGCCACTACACGGTGGCCGCGAGTGCGCCCAACTACAGCGACGGTCCGCTGACCACGAGCGTGGGACCGCCAAAAACCGGCAACGCGAGCGTGCCGCTTCCGGGGCTGTCACTGGCCTCCGGCGCGAACCCCGGCGCGGTCACCGTCGCCGTAACGCTAGCAAGTGCCGCGAATTTCGATCAGGGGCAGCTGCTGGTGTCGCACGAGGGCACGCTGGTCGCCTCGGTGTCGCTCGATACGGTTCTGACCAAGGGCGGCGGCACGGTGGCCGCCACGGTGCCCGCCGGTACGCCCTCCTCCTTCTACTACCTCTCGGTGCGGGTCTGGAACAGCAGCAACCCGGCAAACACCCTGTCGCGCCAGTCGTTTCCGACGATGCTCGACCTGCGTTCCAGCAGCAGCGCGACGCTGCCCGTCACGATCGACTGAAAGACGGCTCAAAATCAGTACACTAGCGGTTTTGCGCCCCTTGAGCGGGCGCAGCTCAGCGTGACTGACGGGGAACGTATCCGCCGCGGCTGCCTCTAAAAGCCACCGGGCCGGCTCGCAGACCTCGCCCGGTTTCAAGAAATTAAGGGGAATCCTTCGATGACAGCCGTTCGTTCTGGCCGCCCGCGCGTCGCGAGCCTTCGGGTCGCCTTTGCCGCCGCGGTGGTTGCGTTGCTGAGTGCCTGCAGCACCAGCACCAATTTCAACCCGGGAACCGGGGTACTCACGCTGTCATCGACCAATACGCGCTTCGCCGCGTACTTCGTCGCCATCGACTTCGTCACCTTCAGCGGTCCGAACGGGGTCTATGGCGTCGCACTCCCCTCGCCCGTGACCATCGACCTCACGCGCCCGACGGACATCAGCGAGCTGCTCTCGGCGGCGGCCGTGCCACAGGCGACCTTCACCTCGGCGACCCTCACGCTCGATTACACCAACGCCAATATCTGGGTCAACGACAACGGCGTATCTGTCCATGTAACGCCGACCGTGGTGGTGGGCGGCAATTCGGTCCTCAGTACCGGGGTGGTGGTGACCTTCGATCCCAACCGCCCGCTGGTGATAACAAACCAGCAATCGGTCCACGCGCAGATCAACCTAGATCTCGATGCCTTCAACAGCATCGACCTGCCGAACCTGGGGGTGACCGTGCAACCGTACGCCGTCATGAACCCACCGCAGCCGCAGCTCGACCAGTCGAGCATGCGAGCGCGCGGCGTGTTCGTCTATACGGGGACCAACAGTTTCATCATGAACGTCATGCCCTTCTACAGTTTCATAAACCCCGTGGGCGGCCTCACGGTGGATGTCGGGCCTCAGACCTACTACAACATCTTCGGCGTCACCTACGTGGGCGCGGCCGGACTTGCCGCCATGACCCCGCAGCCGATCAACACACCGGTCGCAGTCTACGGCACGCTCTCGAGCCTCTCCGGCATCACGCCGACGTTCACCGCGACCTCGGTGTACGTCGGCTCAAGTTTCCAGAATCCGCTGCTGGATTACATCACCGGAGTGGTCGTGAAGCGCAGCGGCGACTCCTTGATCGTGATCGGGGGGAACTATCGGGTTGCCACCGGCGGCAATTCGCTGTACCTGCCCGTAACCCAGCAATACAACGCGTTATCCACCGTAAAGATGGGCAGCACCACGATCGTGAGCGAGGACGGGGTCGCCGGCACCTTCGGCCTCGACTCCATCTCCGTCGGCCAGAAGATCGATGCCGGCGGCGTCAGCAGCTTCGGTTCGGCCGGCTACCTCACGCTCGATGCGAGCGGGGGCCAGATCCGTCTGCAGTCGACGCGCGCCTGGGGGGTCCTCAACCCCGCCCCGACACCCAACGGCTTCTCCCTCGATCTGGACACGCTCGGCGGCTGGCAGGCGCCGCTGTTCAACTTTGACGGCGCGGCCAGCGGCGGCGGCGCGGTGCTGCCCGCCGATTACCCGGTCAACAGTGGCTCGAGCGATCAGAGCGGCACGGCAGCGGGCACGCTGCTGGCGGTGGATGGCCTCGTGGCCCCCTTCGGCACCGCGCCGCCGGCCTTCAACGCCACCGCGGTCACCCCGGGCGCATCCACGCAGCAGGAACTGGTCGTCGAGTGGGTCGCTCCCGGCACCGCCAAACCCTTCAGCAGCATCAGTCCCACCGGGCTCGTGTTGGATCTGAACAATGCGGCTCTCAGCCCCGTGCACGCCATCTACACCGGGCCGGTACCGATTGATCTGAAGTCGTTGCCAACGGGCCTGGTCATCACGAGCGTGGGCGCCAATCAGAATCAGCTCTCGCTTTCGGTCGGTGGCACCGTCCTCCCAACCGGTGTCTCCGTGTTCTCCGATCCGTCGACCGCCGCCTCCGCCTACAGCACGGCGCTGAACGCTACGTTTAGCGGAACTCACACGGCGATCCACCTGGTGGCCTTTGGCAACTACAACAGCGCCAGCAATACTTTCATCGCGACCCGCATTGAAGTCGGGCTGCAGAACTGAGGGCGCCAACCCGCGCGGAAGTCTCAACCGTGCCCTGGAAACGCCATCCGGTCAGACCGCGACGCCTCGCGCAGGCGCTGAACATCGCGGACCTGCGCGAGCTCGCGCGCCGGCGCGTACCGCACTTCGTGTTCGAGTACGTCGAGGGCGGGTCCGAGGATGAGGCGACGCTGCACGCGAACCGCCGCGCGTTCGCGCACTGGCGGCTGCTGCCGCGCACGCTGATCGATACCTGCGCCCGGCATACGCGGGTGGAGCTCTTCGGCCGCACCGCGGCTGCACCCCTCATCATCGCGCCCACGGGCTTCAACGGCATGCTGTCCCCGGAAGGGGACATCGCGCTTGCCCGCGGCGCTGCCAAGCTGGGTATTCCCTTTACCCTCAGCACCTTCTCCACTGCGCGGCTGGAAGATGTCGCCACCCGTGCCGGCGGCCGCGTGTGGCTACAGCTGTACGTCATGAAGGATCGCGGACCTGCGCGCGAGCTCATACGGCGCGCCGCGGCGGCCGGCTGCGAGGCGCTGGTATTGACCACGGACGCCAATGTGTTTGGCAGCCGCGAATGGGACCGGCGCAACTATCGTGCGCCTGGCAAACCCACGCTGCGCAGCGCGCTCGACGTGCTGCGCCATCCGCGCTGGCTGCGCGAGCTGCTGGTGCACGGGCTGCCGCGCTTCCGCAACCTCGAGTCGTACCTGCCGCCGCGGTCGGTGAGCGCGCTCGGCGGCAGCACCATCGTGCCGCAGCTCTTCGATGCGAGCCTCTCGTGGCAGGACCTCGGGTGGATCCGCGAGGCCTGGCGCGGCAAGCTGTTGGTGAAGGGCATCCTCGACGTGCGCGACGCGGAGCGCGCCGTGAGTCTTGGCTGCGACGGCATCGTCATCAGCAACCACGGCGGACGCCAGCTGGATTACTGCGTCAGTCCGCTCGAGGTGTTGCCGCAGATGGTGCGCGCCGTCGGCGCGCGCACCACGCTAGTCATCGACAGCGGCTTCCGGCGCGGCACCGACGTCGTCAAGGCGCTGGCGCTCGGCGCGCACGCGGTGATGCTCGGCCGCGCGACGCTCTATGGCCTCGCCGCCGGCGGCGAGGCGGGCGTCGCACACGCACTCGGCATCCTCGTCAGCGAACTCGAGCGCGTGCTCGGGGAGCTCGGGTGCACGCAGATTGACGATCTTGGCGCGGGACACCTGCGCGCCGTGGCCGAGCCGGACGCCTAAGGCCGAACTCAGCGTTCGGGCGACTGCAGCAGCTGCTCGAGATAATCCTTCCACAGCACCGCGTAGGTGTGCGAGCCGTGGCCATGGGTATGCTCGCTGAAGGGAATCACCACCGCGCGCCCGTGCGGCACGCGCCGGATCTCGCGCTCCAGGATGCCAAGCTCGGGGGGATTGATGAGATCGTCGGCCGAATTCACGGCCAGGAGCGGCGCCTCGATCTTCTCCAGCGCCGGACCCGGGTCGTAGTCGTGCGAGGCCGCGAGCGCATAGAGGATGTCATTGGCATCCTGCGTTTTCATGCCTTCGCTCACCGCGGCGTCGATCACGCGGTCCGCATCCGCAAGCGTCGGCGCCTCCTGCTGCCGCAGCACCGGGTTGCTGCCCATCAGCCACAGCATCTCCAGCGCGGTCCGCAGCGCGGGCGGCTGCACCTGGTACTCACCTGCGTGCCAGTCCGGATCGTTGCGGATGGCGTCCATCACCAGTCGTCGCCAGACGCGGTTGCGGCCGGCGACCTGGGTCGGCAGGCTCGCCAGCGGCATGAGCGCGTCCATGAATTGCGGATGCAGCTCGCCCCAGAGCCAGGTGTGCATGCCGCCCATGGAGGTGCCCATCACGAGCCGCGCGTGATTCACCTTGAGTCCCTCGGTCAGCAGCAGATACTCGGCCTGCACCATGTCGCGATAACCGTAGTGCGGGAAGCGCGCATGCAAGCCGTCGCTGGGCTTGCTGGAGCGCCCGTGGCCGATCCCGTCGGGCAGCACGATGAAGTAGCGGCTGGCATCGAGCGGCTGCCCCGGACCGAACAGTTCGCCGGCGAACTCCGCGCGCACGAGACTGCCACCGCTGCCGCCGGTACCGTGCAGGATGAGCACCGCGTTGCGCACCACGTCGTTGGCATCCTTGCGCGGTGTGCCGAAGGTGCGGTAATGCATGCGCAGCTCCGGCAGCGACTCCCCGGAGGCGAACGCGAAGTGCGGCGTGATGAAGTCGCCCTCGTGCGGGGGCGGATAAGCGCCGTCGGCCGCCTGTACGGTCGTGCCCTCAAGCATCATGGTGAGAGCGCATCCGAGCAGCGTTGCGCACAGCGCGCGGCGCCTCACGCCCCCCGGCTCCCACTGCGCATCGCGCCGCTCGGCCGGCGTGCGGCGACGGGCTCGAGGTGATCGCTCACAGGCCGACCTCCTTTGAATCGAGTGCAACCAGGGCGCCTGCCCGAGACGGACAGGCGCGGCCGGTTCTGCGCCACCGAGGCCCCCACAAAATCAGGCGGCGAGCGTGCCCTTCGACTTGGCGGTATGTGTGGCGATCAAGTCCATGAGCCCCGGCGCGAGGCAGTCGTAGGGCTCGAGCTTGAGTTCCTTCAGCCGTGCGCGCACCTCGCCCATGCGGGCAGGCGCAAAACCCGACTCGATGATGGAGGAAACGAAGGCCGCGAATTCCGGGGCCGACCAGCCGCTGTCCTTCGACAGCTCCGTGTGCACAAAGTCGAGCCCGTGAAACGGATGACCCTTGTTCTCGATGCGCCCGTACATGTGCACGCCGCAGCCCGTGCAGGCGTAACGCTGGATCGGGGCCTTCTCATCCACGATCTTGAGCTTGTTGCCGTTGGCCGTCACCGAGAGCTTGTCGCGCCCGATCACGGCGACCTGCGAAAAGGTCGCACCCTTGGGCTTCCAGCACTTGGTGCAGCCGCACACGTGATTGAATGCCGTATTGCCGGCCAGGCTCACGGTCACCGGAGCTGACGCGCACTGGCACGTCAGGGTGCCGCCGGCAAAGTTGGGCGAACCGGCCTTCACGCCGTTGTCGACCGCCGGATGAATTGCAACTGCCATGGTGCTCTCCTTAATCGCTGTAATGCCCGATGCGCCGCCGCCCGGCCGCGCACGTATCGGGCAGAAATTCAGTACGTGACGACGCTGCGGATCGACTCACCCTTGTGCATCAGCTCGAACCCCTCGTTGATCTGATCCAGCGGCATCACGTGCGTGATCAGAGGATCGATCGCGATCTTCTTGTCCATGTACCAGTCCACGATCTTCGGCACGTCCGTGCGCCCGCGCGCACCCCCGAACGCGGTGCCCTTCCAGACCCGTCCGGTCACCAGCTGAAACGGCCGGGTCTTGATCTCCTGCCCCGCCCCGGCCACCCCGATGATCACCGACACCCCCCAGCCCCGATGACAGCACTCCAGCGCCTGGCGCATCAGGTTCACGTTCCCCACGCACTCGAAGCTGTAGTCCGCCCCCCCATCGGTGAGGGCCACCAGGTGCGCCACCAGGTCCCCCTCCACTTCCTTGGGGTTCACAAAGTGCGTCATCCCAAACTGCTCCGCCAGCGCCTTGCGCCCCGGGTTCAGGTCCACCCCCACGATCTTGTTCGCCCCCGCAAGCCGTGCCCCCTGCAGCACGTTCAGCCCGATCCCCCCTAAGCCAAACACCACCACGTTCGCCCCGGGCTCCACTTTCGCCGTGTTGATCACCGCCCCGATCCCCGTCGTCACCCCGCACCCGATGTAGCACACCTTCTCGAACGGGGCGTCCTCGCGGATCTTCGCCACCGCAATCTCCGGCAGCACCGTGAAGTTCGAGAACGTCGAGCACCCCATGTAGTGGTGCACCACGTCCTTGCCGATATGAAAGCGGCTCGTCCCATCCGGCATCACCCCCTTCCCCTGGGTCGCCCGGATCATCGTGCACAGGTTCGTCTTGCGCGACAGACAGCTCTTGCACTGGCGGCACTCGGGCGTATACAGCGGAATCACGTGATCGCCCTTCTTCACGGAACTCACCCCGGGGCCTACATCCACCACGATCCCGGCACCCTCGTGCCCCAGAATCGCCGGAAACAGCCCCTCAGGATCGGCCCCCGAGCGGGTGAACTCATCCGTGTGGCAGATCCCCGTCGCCTTCAGTTCCACCAGCACCTCCCCCGCCTTCGGGCCCTCCAGATCCAGCGTCACAATCTCCAGGGGCTTTCCGGCTGCGTAGGCAATGGCGGCACGGGTCTTCATGACGATTTCCTCGCGTCTTAAGCTATGTGCGACGGAAGTTTACCCCCGATCGATGCGTTCCATAATCGTGCCAAGACGCGCCGGCAGTGAGACACAATTGGCGCACTGCGCACACTCTGGGATAAGGAAATGCACACATGGCGGATACCGTCTTCGGCAAGATCATTCGCGGCCAGATTCCCTGCCATAAGGTTTACGAGGATGCTCAGATCATCGCGTTCCTAGACATCAACCCCTTGAGCCGCGGGCACACGCTCGTCGTGCCCAAGGAGCCGGCGGAGACGCTCGACCAGCTCTCCGATGAAGCCGCGGCGGCCATCGGTCGCGTGCTGCCGCGTCTGTGCCGCGCGGTGGTCGCGGTCACCGGGACGCGGGAATACAACGTGCTCGAGAACAATGGCAGCGGCGCACACCAAGCCATTGCGCACGTGCACTTTCATATCATTCCCAAACCAAACGCCCGCGAGGGGCTCGGGATCGCGTGGCCCATGAGCACTCTGAACCCGCAAGTGGGAGCCGCACTCGCGAAAGAGATCAGCGCTGCAATCGCCTGAGCCGGATTGCCCACCGCCGCACGACACCTCGGATCGTGCGGCCCAGCTGTCACGTTCGATTCGGTCGCGTCCGACTCGCGCCTAACCCGCTGATTAATGAGCTTCTCTAATCTAGTTGCTGGCCGCGGTGCGCGCTTGTAGAATGCGCGGCCCTCCTGGTGCGGGGTGGAGCAGTCTGGCAGCTCGTCGGGCTCATAACCCGAAGGTCGCAGGTTCAAATCCTGCCCCCGCTACCACTTGCCCCTACACCTTTAAGGAAGGCGGACGAATTCTGATTCCAGTGGGCCTTAGGCCCGCCGTCTGGTAGCGGCTCAAGCCTGATATTTCCGCCGAACCACTCGCGCAGAAACACGCGCGCCTAGAGTGCGAATCCCGCCGCGGCGAAGCCCACCGGCGGCACGACAAAGTCGTAGTGCATTCGCTGTCGGAGGATCGCTAGAACAGTATGCTGACCAACTGTTTCACCAGTGTTTCCACCGGCATCATGGTGAGCAACAACGGCAGAATCGGAGTGACTGTCGCGGCCGCGAGTCGGACGATGGCATCTCTGGTTATGGGCGCGATGCGCATGGTCCGCACCACCTCGTAACTATTGCTCAGATCGGCAAGCGACTGGATGTCGGCGCTGCCCACGAACGGCTCATCGGCGGGCGCGCCGCCCCGCAGCCATTTGGCATCGAACTCGCGCACGTAACGCTCGGCCAGCGTTCCATATTCACGCAGGCCCTTTCGCTTCGCCGCCGCGAGCTGCAGGGCGAAAACCAGGAGTGGACCGAGGACTAGGCACAGAAGGAAACCGACCATAAGTGCAATCTCGGCCTTGAACTCAGTGAGCGCGGCTCCGGCAAAGAAGATGCGGTTGGCGAGCTGTCCAGCGAGCAGCGCACCATGCGCTACGGCGAGCATCGTGAACGCATAGACCGTGTTGGAAAGAAAATTCAGGCCGCCAACACGATCCGGATGTGTGGGAATCAGGCTCAACTGGATGCGCGACACTTGCCAGAGAAAACGCGTCCAGATGAACAGTCGAAAATACCAGCGGACCAACAAAAACTGGAAGATCGGCAGGCTCACGTAGCCGTACCAAATTCCCGCGAGCGTGAGTTTCGAACCGTCGGCGGACGACGTCGCGTACCACGTTGCCGCGTCGAGTGCGAGGTACTGGCGCCAGATGATCAGGATGCCCACCCCGTACACGACGGCGATCAGCAGCACCTCCGCGAGCACCGAGTTGCGCAACCTGAATGCCGATGCGATGGAGGCCTCGAACCGCGGCATCGCGTTCTCGGGAATCAAATTGCGTTCCAGGAATTGCTGCAGCAGGGGGCGCATGCGCCGGTGTACGATCAGCTCGGCAGTAATTAACAGAGGCAGTGCCACCAAGAAGCGGACGTGGACTTCCACGTCCAGTAGGAACGGCACGGCACTGCTCCGCAACAGCTGACCTTTCGCAGCGGAGAGCACCAGGAGCGGCAACCAGGCAATGAGCGCGATGACGATGACGCGTTGGCGCACCATCGTCAGCGCATCGTCGGAGAGGTGCGCCTTACGCAGAAGCTGGAAAAGTGGCCCGCCCAGAACGAGCGAGAAGTCCCTCGGGAGCGACCCCAAACCGTCACCGGCTGCTGATTTAGGGGTATTCATGGGGGACCTTCAACGTTGGAGCGACGCTCATGCCGCCACTTTCGCAACGCGAACCCGCCTCTCCTTGGCTGCCTTGACGAGGACGTCGTAATCGCGCTCGGTTTGCTCAGGATAGGTGGCAGCGAAAACGGGCGACAGCGTCGCCCATGCCGTCGCTTTTGCCGAGGTAGCAGACGATGGCGACAGAGTCGCCCCACTTGGCGTGGGCGAGGGCACAGCCGCAGAGCCTACCGGGTCCGGGGGATTGAGGTCTAGGCGGAACTCCGCGTGCCGGTTCTGCGGCTCCTTCTCGCGCCTTGCCCGCCGCCATACGCTCCCGCACCGATGGAACAACCGTGACGTCACTCCAAGGCGGAGTCGACTCGCCAGATACGGTCTGAAATCAAGCAGCTAGCGACAGCCGCAAATAGTAGGCGAGAGCGTAATCAGGCCCCCGCTACCATAATTTCCGTGTCTCCATACCGATCACATGGGTGGCGGTTTATACCGGCGGAATAGATTGTCACCCATCAATCAGGAAGGGCGCGCCCTGCGTCGAGCAACGCAGAGGCGTTCCCCACGATATCAGCCGGCGCTGACAGAACGCTGCGACGTCCAAACGGGATGCTGAATCCTGAGACGCAGAATCAGGGTCCCCGCAGCGATGTACATCACGGCAATGGGTCAGCCATACAAAGTCAGGCAGACGGCAGCACTGAATGGACGCCACGCCGAGTCACTTGCACCATTCACCCGTGCGAGTTCTGGCTCACATCAAGAATGGACGAGAGCGCGTTCTGAGAAGCGGCCGTGGTAGCGGTTACCGCAGACGCTCCCGTAGCGAAAGGGGCGGCTCGTGCTGAGGCGTGGTGATCCCCCTGGCTATCAGGATCCGCTCCTGCGCACTGATCGGCCAAACCACATCACACTGCAGACAGTAAGCGTCGATCTCTTGAGCAACACCGAGCGACACAACTAGTTCAATCCGTTCGTATCCGTTTTGCAATCGCGGGTGCTTGCACCTTGGGCAGGTCGAGAAGAACGCAGTGGTTTCACGCATGGCACGAGCCTCCCCATAACGTGGCTAACTTCTCCAGTGAAATGCCCGGGTCCACCCTAACGCTATAGAAAGCCCTGCGCGCTCGTGGGCGCTGGTTCTCCAGTGCTCATCGCATGGCACGCAGTACGCCTCCACCGGGTGGTCGCCGTTGAGCAGCCTGCGCAGAGCGCTGCGGGTATACCACTGCACCTGATTGAGCTTGCACTTGGGACATATCGATAGGAATGGAACGCGTGCGGGTATGCTCCCGCGGACCTGGTGGACTTGATTCGTCTTCATCCTCTCCCGGCTCTCCCTAAGGGCGAATTGACGCGATTGCGCTAGGCGCTATAATGTAAGCAAATGTAACGTACCCTGGATCGACGCTGCTATTGGCCTTTGGTCCTATGCGGCGCCGCATAGAGATCATTAGCCCGGTCTAAGAGCGGTTCCGGTAAGCACGTAATTGCCGCACACCGAGTCTGCCTCTGGAATGGGGCGCTTCCAGTCAGCCATACGATGACCGATGTGCGGTCTGACCCACCGCTAGCACGACGCCCGCGAACGCCGTGCGCCGTGCGCCGTGCGCGGCGCCGACCGCGGAGAGTCGCGCCTGCGTGCAGCGGCTCGTCGACAGCCTTCGAACCGCGGACTAGTTAGACTGAGCCGACGCTGCTGTCGCAGCAGCGGGTGCATCAGAGTTCCACGTATCGCGGAAGATCATCCACTTCCCGTCCTTTCGCTGGAACACGGTGATGTATTTCCCCGTGTCTACCGTTGCACCCGACTTGCCTACGACCTTGTAGGTCCCCCACCTCCATGCGAGATCCCCCGACACCCCAACTTCGCTTGTCGGGCCATCGCCCTCTGAGAGTCCCGCAGTTGCGAACGCTGCGGCATCTTTCGCATAGAACTCGCCAATCGAAGCCTTGCCCCGTAGTGCTGGCGTACCCGGAGCGTTGAGCACGCCGTCCTCGGCGTAGAGGACGGTGACAGCCGCACCATCGCCGGCGTTGTAGGCCTTGTACCACGCAGCCTCGACGGCATCGATTGCGGTTTTGTCCGCCGCCGTATCTGCCGCTGGCGCCATCGACTTGGTGCACGCCGCGAGCGCGGCAACGCTCATTGCAAGGACCATCAGCTTTTTGAAACTAGTCATTGGATCAGACCCCCGTTGTTCTTTCGTGCTTCAAAGTACGTGTGTCAGTATTTCCTACGTGCGAGCAGAGCTTTCCCGCAGCACGCTGATTGCCGGGGCAGTGTGCGCCTTCGCACCACCTTCGCGGCGCTTTCGTAGAAATTTGAGGCCATCCAGTCCTCAGCGCCGGCCAGTACTGCGTGGACGCGCCGCAGCAATTGAAGCTCGATATGACTAAGTAGCAGCTCGCTCAGTGACGCCTACGAATAAGGGGCGGCGGGCGCTTTCCTTGCGCCCGCCGACGGGTGGGACTATTTCAGTTCCGCGACCTGCACGTTGTCCGAACCCAGACACGGTGCGGATCTTGGAGCGATCCGCCTCGGCCTTGTTGGCGGCGTCCACCGAGCCTTCGACTTTGGCGAGGACTTGATCGAACCTGCTACCCAAGTGATCGAGCGCCGCCCACGGTCCGTCGTTGTAGTCGCGGCCATGGGCGTACGCCACCGTGGCTAGCGAGCCTTCCGGCGAGGATTCGGGCGACCTAGGGTCAAGTGACTTGGACGCAGACCAAATGTACTAGTCCTAAATCGAGCTACTCCGCAGGAAGTAGCTGGAGGATTGGCACCACAGTGGATAGACAGATTCGACGTATCGGGAAGCGACATTGTGGCTGCGGCTGCATCGGCAGCCGGCGATTGTGGTGCTGACGCCGGAGTGACGGGAGCGGCGTTCCCGAAGCCGTCGAGGCGGGAGCGGCTGTAAACGCTGCGAGCGACGGCGCGTTGAGCACTGCAGGAACCGGCTGCGCTGGTGCGCTTTGGCGCAGGGGCGCGGCGCGGCCGGCCGCGGCAAGATCGCGATCCATGTCCCAGCCGATTAGGAGCATCGCATGCGCCAGAACCCTCGGGCCTTCGCAGCCACGGCAGCCGCGCTGGCCGTGCTCGGCGGCTGCGCCACTGGCAGTTCGGGCACGCCAGGGCCCACCACGGGCAACCCGACCGCGAACTCCGCCACCGACAACTCTGTCACCGGCACGCCGGCCCAGCAGAAGGCGCTGGCTCGCTACCTGGCCTACGCCGGGCCCCCGATCCCCTCCTTCGCGTGGGTTGGACGGCTCTTCAGCTGGGAGCCGCTCAGCAAGGATCAGCTGGTGGTGCAGGTCACCCCGGGCAATGACTACTATCTTCTCAAGGTGTGGCCGCCCTGCGATCTCCGCATGGTCACCACCGGCATTGGAATCAGCTCGCTGAGCAGCACGGTCTACGCGCACGGCGATTCTGTCACGCTCCAAACTGGCAGCAGCAGCGGCTTCGGGCGGTGTCCCATCGACGAGATCCGCAGGATCGACTACAAGCGCATGAAGGCAGACCTGAAGGCGCAGTCCGCAGCGGCCAAGGTCGCGCAGTAAGCTCCAAGCTGAAAAGGGGATCCTCTGTCGGTTGCGACCCCACAGCAGAAGGAGTCGATGAACGGCTCAACTGCCCCACAACACCGTGAAGCTGAAAGCCGAGCAGCCACGTTTGAAGCGACATTCGAAGCGCGTCGCCTGACAGCAAAGCTTTCCGGGGCGCAGTTAAATCATTGCAAGCAACGAAGAGCTTGCCAAACGCGGCCCTGAAATGACGGACGGTCGCGGCGGAAGCATCGAGGCTATGTGAGCCACGCCTGCTTCGGGATCTGCGGAACAGCGCCTAGCGCCCCGCTACCACTTAACTCGCACGGCCCTCAGCACTTCACTCCGTGAAGTTAGTGACCGACAGCTATCGGGCCAATTGATCAGCATTCAGCGTGTTCGGTCGCGAGCGTTTGCTTCCAAGCCGCAAGCATCCACCCGCATGCCGACTGTTAGCACCGTGGTGCAGATATTCATCATTTCGGGGTGAGGCGTGTAGCGAGCGCGCCCACGAGCCGCGATACTGTTCAAGAACCTGCCAGGAGCCGTCCAGACATTGTCAGCGCAGGCGGCACTGTGTCCCAAATGTCTGGAGTTATCTGCGACAGCCACATCCGCAGCAAGACGTCGTCGTCCCAGGCGCTGCTGGGGCTGGTTGGCGCCAGACCGCTAAATTTGGCGTTCAAGTAGTCATACGGTGGCTGGCAGCCTGAAATGGTAGGAACGACGTCGTAGACATTGACTGAACCATCCAGATGGGGCGTTAAGCCGCCGTCGCCCGTGCAGCCTGAACCTTCGCTCTGGAAGGAAAGCCCCCCCACAGCATCAATGCTAATGATGGTTCGCCGTCCTGCGCGAAGTCGGCAAGTTCTTCATTGTAATGGCCCGGCAGGACTCCCTGCGTTGCCGGCTGTTGCAAGTACCACTGCGTCAAATACATTACAACGCTATTCGAATGACAGCCCTTCCGCCTCCTTGAGATCGTTCGCGAGTACGAGCCACACCGTGTGAGGACTCGGTCCCAGCGAATCGCGCTGCGCGTGCTGATTCACAACCCCAGTGCCTGCCGCAGAAATTCATCGCTGCGCCGCAGCAACTGCGTGCGCGCATTCGCATCATCAAGGTAATGGTCCAAATCGTCCCAAGTGATAAGTTCGCACTTCCCGCCTGCCGCGGTGAGGCGCCCTGCCATCAGCCTCGACTGTTCGATACTGACATTGCGGTCGAGCGCTCCGTGGAACAGCATTACGGGGACCTTGATCTTGTTCGCTTGCTCCGCTGGAGAGCCCTCGTGCGTGTGCGGGCCGCTGCCTACAAATTGGCTCACCAGCTCGAAATCAGACCAATTGCGGTGCTCCTCCTTGAGTGCGGGTAAGTCGGTGACCGGGGCAATCGCTACCACGGCCTTGAACACCGAAGGATCAACCACGGCGGCCTGCAGGGCTGCGTATCCACCGTAGGACCAACCCACTATCGCGAGCTTGCCTGGATCGGCAATGCCCTCGTGCACGAGCCAGCGTCCAGCATCCAGCACGTCGCCGATCGCAACAGGCCACGATCGAAATCCGTTGTCCTGGAACCAGGTATCCCCGTACCCGCTCGACCCGCGGAAGTTCGGCTGTAAAACGGCATACCCGCGTGAGGCATAAAACTGAGCCAGCCAATCGAATCCCCACTCGTCGCGGGCGCTCGGACCACCGTGCGGCATGACGATCGCTGGCAAGCCCTTTGCGTCCTCATGACCAGGAGGAAGTGTCAGATACCCGGGAATCAAAGTGCCGTCAGTTGCCGGATAGTTAATGGGCTTGACCGAAGCTAGCGTCACGCCTTCGAGTTGACTTCTTACCACCAGAAATGTGTCGAGATGATGGCCCGGACGGTCAAAAATGTAATAGACGCCCGGGTCCTTGTCGCTGCCGGCAAGGATCAGCATTTTGGTTTCATCAACACTGCTATCCGTAACCTTGAGGACTGTCGGCGGGGGCAGCGCTTTCGCGAGCGACGTTGTCATCGCCGCAATATCGGTAGCAAAGTAGTGTGCCTTTCGGGTGTCAAGAACATACGATGCGCCGACAACACGCTCGCGGCGTCCGATCCGAATTAAATGACTCACATCCACGTCCGGACGGGCGTAGATGAGTTCTTCGCGTTTCGACTCGTCGAGGGCGATGGCATAGAGTGCGTTGCGGCCGTCCTTCTTCTTGAAGCCATAGGCGACGTTGAGATCGCGATCGACCGCTTCCAGTTCGAAGCCGCTGTAGTCGGCTTCATTATAAGTCGTCAGGGTTTTCCACTCGCGCGATCCCGGCACGCGGTAGAGGTAAATGATCACCCCCGTGCTTTGCTGATCCGCGTGCATGGTCTGCACGGCCATGACGCGCACAGTGCCATGTCCATCAGTGACGTAGCCGACTGCCTCTCGCCGGGGCGGCTCGATGTGACTGACCGCCAGGGTTCGCGTGTCGATCCGGTCGACGGCGAGGCCTTCTCCACTCGATGCCAGGCGCGTACCGGCGTGATCCTCGGGCACGTAGTTGCGAACCATTAAGACCGCACCATCCTCGTCGGGCAGCCAATCGAGCACGCCTCCGCCCCAGAGGTTAAATCCACGGGTATTGGCGTTCGAGCGCGTGCTGAGCTCGCGCAGATTCGAACCGTCGGCATTGATTGCCCATACTCGGGTAACAGGCAGCAATCCAACCGTTGGGTCTTTCGCGATGGAATACACGCGACACGCGAGCCGATCATTTGCAACCCAGTCACACCCAAGCAGACGATACGACTTGCCGTCGGCGGCGAACGCACGCTTAGGAGTTGAGCCTTTCGCGAGAGACAGCGTGTAGACGACTGCGCCTTCGCCTTCTATCGGAACCATGTAGGCAACGCTTGTGCCGTTTGGAGACAACGTAAGGTTCATCACGCTCGGACGCGCCCCGAAGGCGCTAGCAGCGTCGAAGGGCTTGGCGTTTTGCGCCTGCGTAGTTGCCCACGCGCACAGCAGCGTAAGACTGAAGAGTGCTCGATTGGTCACAACCATACCCCCCGTTTGGATCGCGTCGCTTGCGCTCCTCCGTTGCTTAGGTCCGAAGGCACGCTTCGGTTCGGACACCTAGTCCGAAACGAGTCGAACGGCAGCAAATGGCGCGGAAAGGGCGAACTGACCCTCCCGAAGCCCTAAAGGCTAAGTTTACGCTCTGGCCGTCGGGTTGGAAGGGTAGTTCGCGGGCGACGCGATATGTTCGATCACTACGGCAACGCGCATAGCAACGCGCAAGATCACAGACGCCGCCTAGGGAAACATAACTCCGACCGCCGTTTGCCGCAGTTCAATAAGCGCCGCGAGCACGCGCCGGCCGTTCGGGTACTACAGCTTGCGTATCGCAAACCATACGGACCCGGCGTTGGCGCAACGGATCGACTGATCAGCAGCAGCACATCCCTTAGTTGCATGTTGCATTGCACTCCCTGGAGCGTGTCTAGAAACGCAGTCGACACGTTTGTGCTGCCCTGCAGCCAAGATATGGGTACCCATTGAGGCGGAACTGGGCTCTTATATAAATGGCGGCGAGCAGAGATCGCAGAATCCGGGGATTTTTTATGTCAAAAGAAATGCCCACGCAACTGCTAGTCCTCGATGAGACGGTTGGGGATTTAGCAACGAACGGCCACATGGCCCGGTACGAGGTCGCTCGCTGTCAGTCAGTGCGTGATCTTCTGTTGTCCTGCGACGGTATAGAGGGTGACCCCGCCATCTGCCCGGCAACCGAACACACGTCTGTCCCGCCAGACATGAGCACCGCCAGCGTCGGGGTGAGAATCGAGGAGAAGATTCGAACCCTGGTCTGCCTCGTAAGCGCCGCGTGCCGTTGGGCCTATCAATGCGTGGCGCTCTAGGCATCCGCCAGATCTGACGGGGGACTGTTGAAGATCGGAGGGTTCGCAAGAGCCACGTCGGTTCGAATCGAACCGTCTCCGCGATCAAGAAGGGCGTATCAAACAGAGGTCCCACGCCAACATCATGATGGGGCGCAATATACACCGTGCAAGGGGGGCGTTCCCATGCGGCATATGCGGGCACTTCGATCTCTAATTGGGGCTTTGATCACCATCCTCGTCACCGCCTGTGGTGGTGGGGGCGGTGGAGCCCCACCGCCTCCCCAGACAGTCACATATGCCGCAACGAGCGGTGTGGCTCAGAAAGGCCCTCTCATCAAAGGCTCCACTGTAGTCGCTCAAGAGCTGGATACGAATCTCTCGCCGACAGGGAAACAGTATTCGTATCAGATCACCTCTGATCTTGGGACATTTTCACCGACGTCGACATTCGGCAGCCAATACATTGGGCTAAACGCAACTGGCTATTATTTCGACGAGATTGCAGGCAGCATTTCAAGCGGACCCGTCACACTGAATGGGTACAGCGACCTGACGACTGGTAGTGTCTTAAACGTCAACTTACTGACCACTCTCGCGTATCAGCGCATCGCGCATTTGGTCATCAACTCACATCTGACATCCGCCGCGGCCATGACCCAAGCCGAAAATGAAGTGCTAGCCGCATTCAACATTCCGGCGGCTAGCGCCGGAAACTTCAACGCTCTAGATCTCGCTGGAGGGACTGACGGCGATCATATACTAGCGGCGATCTCCAGCATGTTCGTCTATAGCAATTCACCGGGATCGTTGAGTTCCCTCATCGCAAGTGTCGAAAGTGACGTGGGGGCGAACGGGGCGATTACTGTTCCCGCAAACAGGTCCGCGCTGCTGGCGGCCGCCAAGGGCTTAAACCCCGCGGTAGTAGCAGCCAACTTAACTCGAGAATATTCTTCGCTCGGAGTCACATTTACGACGACGAATATCGCTGATTGGATCGACCAGGACGGCGATGGTGTGATCGGGAGATTCAAGTTTCACGTCCCCGATGCGACCCCCTCATCGTCTTTTTCACTCCCAGACTTTGTTGTCAACCGAATGGCTGGCACTAGCGTATCGACAACGGCCGGAGAACTTCAGGTCAACGGAACCGTTGCGACCGGTGTGACTGTCGTCCATGCGGGAGATGTTGTATCTGTCTCGCCAGGCGCAGGTGTGTTTCCGAATGGCGTACTAGATATTTACTTGATGAGCGACGCGGCTAAAGCCGCGCGGGTCTCATTCGTGAGCGGATTGACGTCCATCACGGTCACGCCCGATTCGCCTGGCATCCCAAAAGGACTAACGCAACAATTGACTGCGACGGGACTCTTCAGCGACACCAGTACCGCGGATCTGACCGCCAGCGTTAGCTGGACTTCGGATAATCCAAGCATCGCCACCGTGACTACGGATTCCGGGCTCGCCCAGAGCTTACGACAGGGTTCGGCTGTCATCACAGCAACGTCCGGATCAGTAGCCGGCAGCACGACATTAAGTGTCACTCCGGCAGTTCTCGAATCAGTCTCGATCACTCCCAATCCAGCGCTTTCCGGCGTCGGGATTGTTAGACAACTGACGGCGACGGGGACGTATTCGGATGGTACGACGGCAAATGTCACTAACGTTGCCAATTGGACGTCAAATTCCTCCGCCGTCGCTACGGTAGGGCCAACAACGGGCTTTGTGACCGGCGTATCGCTGGGATCGACGGCGATTTCCGCCATGATCGGCTCAACGACTGACACGGCATTGCTCACGATTGTCGCTCATACTTGGAGCTCACCCGCGGCGTTGCGGACACCCCGTGTTGAGCATACTGCAACGCTGCTACCTAACAGCAAAGTCCTCGTGGTCGGCGGGTACAGCCCGATTGGAACGACAGCGACAGCGGAACTCTATGATCCTGTTGCCAACAGCTGGTCGCCTGCTCACGGCATGGCGGCGGCGCGCCGTAACCACACGGCAACATTACTGACCAATGGCAAGGTGTTGGTGGTGGGAGGATCAGATCCAAACTCGAACTTCCCGCCGACACCTAACGCGGAGTTGTATGACGCACTCACAGATTCCTGGTCTGCGGCGGCGAGTCCCTCAGTAAGTCGTGAGTTGCATACCGCAACACTGCTCCCCAATGGCAAAGTTCTCGTGGCCGGCGGGAGCGTCTCAACCGCGGCAGCAGAACTATACGATCCCGACTCGAACGTGTGGAGCTCGGCTGGCAGCTTGTCGATTGCGCGTGTGCAACATACGACAACACTGCTGTCCAACGGAAAGGTGCTGGTGGCGGCCGGAAACGGTCAAGGTCAAACAGATACGACGACTGCGGAACTTTACGATCCGGTGGCCAACAACTGGTCCCTTACCGGGAGTTTGTCAACGGGGCGCGACTGGCACACGGCGACGCTGCTTCCGAATGGCAGGGTCCTAGTCGCGGCCGGAGAGGTTGGCGCTGGAGAAACCGCTAGCGCGGAACTTTACGATCCCCTTGCTGACACTTGGTCGCTGGCCGGAGGTCTGTCAACTGCGCGTTACGCCCATACAGCGACGCTTCTGCTCGATGGTAAGGTCCTAGTGGCGGGTGGGTATTCCCCGTTAGGAGTGACGGCAGCCGCTGAACTTTACGATCCGACCGCCAACAGCTGGTCTGCGACGGGCAGTATGTCTATAACAAGACAATTTCACACTGCAACGCTACTGCCCAACGGGGTTGTGCTAGTAGTGAGCGATTCATACAGCGAATTGTATTGGTGACCTTAGGATGAGATCCACGCCATGCGCCGAGAGCTGACCGGCAAGGGGTGAGGGCCGCCGAGCCCGCTGCTATGCCAACCCGGCGCCCTCGCCTACCTCGTTACGAGCGCTCTGGCGCCGTTTTCCGCGCGGTGTTCGCGACCATGATGCGCCGCCGGACACGTTCACGTAGAGGAACCCGGATGGCACCGCGGGGGGACCGCTACTGCTTCCGCCTCCACAACTTGCCAGGACAGCAAATGCGCATATCAGGACGATCCGAGGATTCATCTACGACCCCCTGAGCTTCGACCGCCTCTTTCGCTCGATGGATGCGCTCTAACGGCCGATCCGCACAGTGCCCCTCGGTCACTATGACAGAAAGCGCGAGCTGCGGCCGCCAAGTTCAATTTGCCAAAGACCAACCGCACGATGTGCACGAGTTGTTCCCCGTAAAGCACACAGAGTCTGTTTCAGCAGTTTCGGGTACTTACATCGTGCGTGCATGGTCGAGTAGCGGTGCTGGATCCGCACACCGACGCACGCAACTGGCCCGTGACGCGCGAGAGCACGATCAACCTATCCTCAGGCCCGGTGAAGATGACGGTGAAAGAACATTGAAGCCGGGGGCGCGCTTATAATTGGGCATGGAAAAAAAGCAGCCGAGCGAGGAACTGAGCACGGGAGGGGACTAGTGAAACTCGTAGCTCAAACGATCACGCTCCTCTGGCTGCTGGCAGCGTATGCCGGAACACATGGAGCGACCCTGGCAGACACACCGAACTCATCAGCGTCGACAGGATACTTTCCGACCAAGCCAGTTCGGATAGTCGAACCGTTCGGAGCGGGCGGGGGACCCGACCTGTTGGCCCGTGCTCTGGCCCCGGAGCTTTCCAAGCTATGGGGTCAACCGGTGACGGTGGAGAACCACCCAGGTGCGGGTGCAACGGCGGCCCCGGCATTGGTCGCGAAATCCCCGGCCGACGGCTACACGCTACTCCTAAACACCAGCTCTCAGGCATACAGTGCGGTGCTCTCGAATACCCTCCCGTATGACCCGTTGAACGATTTCATCCCGACTGCTTCGCTCACCAGCCAGCCCTACCTCCTCGTCGCAGGCAAGTCGGCTGGCGTGACGACCGTCGGCGAGCTGGTTGCGGCGGCGAAGGCGAAGCCGGGTGAGCTCAGATTTGCCTCCACTGGCCTGGGCACCGCCACACATCTCGGCGCAGTGCAATTCAACTTCGAAGCCGGCATTAAGGTCGTGGAGGTGCTACCCCGACCGAGCGATTCGATTGCCGACGTTCTCGCCGGCACAATCGAAGGACGAACCGCGTACATGTTTGCTCCCGTCTCCATCACTTTATCCCCAATCCACGACGGCAAACTCCTCCCACTGGGTGTGAGCACCGCGCGGCGCTCAACCTTGCTTGCTGAGGTGCCAACGATCGCGGAAGCGGGTGTAGCAGGATTCGACTTCCCGTTTTGGTACGGGATATGGGTGCCGGCGGGCACCCCCGTACCGGTGGTGGACAAACTTGCGAAGGACATCGCACGCGCCCTCGCCGAACCGGAGATGCGTGAGTGGCTCGCCAAACACGGGGCGGATCCGATGAACATGACGCAGCCCGAGTTCGCGCGCTTCGTCCACAGCGAGAGTGAGAGCGCAGCACGGCTCATCAAGTCCGCCCCTTAGATCTGACTCGTAGGAATCGGCAACGTCTCCTTATGCTACTTGCGATCCTCGGTGGCCATTAGGTCAGGCACAGCCCGATTGCGAGCGGCTGCGGGCCTGCGGCTAGCCCCAGCGGGACGACGTCAGCGCAGCACAACCCTTATTGGGCACGGATGAAAATAAGTCCCAAATCGGGCCGGCAATCTGCGCATGCAAGCGGCGGGTTACGGACATTGAGCATCAGCCGGGAACCGCCGCTGCCGGCCAAAAACCGGGCACCGTCACACCGAAATAACAAGTCCATAGCACGCCGGCAATCTGAATATTTTGACCGGCGCGTTGCGGCCAACTGCGGACCTAAAGAGGGTCAGAATACCTGCCCGATAGCGGTCACTCACGAACACCGATTTGGTTGCCTGGCGCTGAGCCGCACGCTGAAAAGAGCGGGTGACAGGCCGCGATTTGCGAGCCAGATGCCCCCGGCGCATCCTCTGACAGACAATCGGGGGTGAGGGGCAGGAAATGTCGGGCGAGGCACCTGAGTCTCGAGAAGGGCAGGCACCGACCAGCCCGGGGGCGGGCGGTCGGCCCTCGCCCAATGGGATGAAGGACCGCGCTGCGCACGCCACAGCGGGTCCAGCACTAGCAGCGTCTGTTGCAGCGGCTCCGGCGGCTGTGCCGATTCGCGCCGTTTGGGAGCGGATCAAACGTCACAAGGTCGTGCAGTGGACGCTCGCCTATTTGGCGCTCGCATATACGTTGCTGCACACCGCTGAGATGCTCGGCAACTCGCTGAGCTGGTCACATGGCCTGCTGCGTCTGTTCACGCTACTGCTGATCCTGGGTGTGCCCGTTGTCATCATCGTGTCGTGGTACCACGGCGCGCGCGCTTTACGTCGTGTCAGTGGCGCGGAACTGATGATCATCACGATCTTGTTGGCAATCGGTGGAACCGTCCTCTGGCGGGACAGCCGGACGGAGCATGCAGCTGAGAGCGCGGCTAGAGGTGCCGGCGAGCATGGCGCCGAAAGCGGCACACAGAACTCTATGGTGGCGCCTGCGCCTCCCGCCGCATCCATCGCGGTACTCGCCTTCACGGACCTCTCTGCGGAGGGCAACCAAGGCTACTTCTCGGACGGGATCGCGGAGGAAATACTTAACGTCCTTGCCCACGTCAAGGGACTCAAAGTGGCTTCGCGCACGTCGTCGTTTCGGTTTCGGAATCCGATCTGACGCAACGCATTGCCCAAAGCGTTCTGCGCGGTGTCTCGAAGGCAGCGTACGCAAAGCCGGCGATGCGGTGCGCGTCAGTGCGCAGTTGATTGATGCGAGCACCGACCAGCATGAGTGGTCAGAAACCTTCGATCGACCGTTGAGCACGGCCAACCTTTTCGTGATACAGGACGAGATTGCCAGAAGCATCGTCGATCATCTCGCCATAACGATAGGCAGTGGTGCGGATCTCGCCAAGCCAGTAGTCCGCAAGGCCGACACGGCCGATGAGGACGCATACGACCTCTACCTGAAGGGTCGTGCCCTTTTCATGGCCCGCACCAAGCAGAATCTGCGCGCGGCGATCGCGCCTCTGAAAGCGGCGGTCGCGAAAGATCCCAAATTCGCACGCGCCTGGGAGACGCTGGGCGCAGTGTTAGTCACTGGGAAATCCTGGGACGTTGGTGAGGCGACCGATTGGCAGGCGGGAGCGGACGCCATCGAAACGGCCTTGCGTCTCGACCCAAGTCTTTCATTAGCTTATGCCGTGCGCGGTGAAGCCCAATTGGACAAGATCTCCGGTCGGGGCGCAGTTGGCTGGGAAGATTCAAACGATAGCTATGCGCGTGCCATGGAACAGGACGCCACTGACGCGACGGCCTACGTCTTTCGCGCCCAAAACTTTGCCGCTCTTGGGTACTTTGATCGCGCCATAGCGGATTATCAGCGATGTGAGCAGATCGACCCTGCCTATGAGATCTGCCGGCGGTTCTTGGCGATAACCTACTTGTACCTGGGTCGGACGGACGACGCGCTTCGCATCCTAGAGACCGGCTTGGAAAACGGCTATCTATTCCCCGGCGATGTGGCCTTGGTGACGGCAGTCGCAACGCGGGGCGATCGACTCGGTGCGCTCAACATTCTGGTGCAAGTGTACCAAGACGATCCGCAGTTGATTCGCCCGCTGTTCCGCGCGCTGACCGTTCCCGCGTTCAATGATCGCGATCGGCAGGACGCAGCTGCGCTCGTCAACCGGGCAAGGAACAGCCGTACTTGGGCACCATCGGCACTATTGATATTGAAAGCTTACGAAGAAATAACTTCAGCCGACATGGCTCCAGCGATCTGGTGGGCGCGCGACGACGCGTGGCTTCGATCACAAAGCCGCAAGCGCTTGATGCAGTCCTGGCACCTGCCTGAGTACTGGCGGAAGCACGGATTTCCGCCGCAGTGCAGGCCAACAGGAGAATCAGATTTCGAGTGCCGTTGACGCAGGCTTAGAGACACGCACGCAGGCGAATGTCCGGTTCATCGATCCCGAGGGGCCGCTAACGAGAAGTTCGGAGGACTGTTCCGGGTCAACAAGCGACCTTTACCGACGCCTCTCGGGTTTTCGTGCTGAATGTCCGGAGTCGGCAGGCGAATCAGGCAGCAGCCGGGCCACTAGCTGTCACTCGGGCCGCTACACGATTTGCTCGATTGCGGACATTCAACTATCCAGTGACTGGGGACTGCTGGCCCCGGTATGCGCACCCCTCCCCGCACAATCGTAGCGCAATGCCCGAATCACCCGATAAGCGTGCTCCTGGAGGGAACTCGGTTTGTGGAACCCGTCACAGGCATCGGGTGGGGCGGATACGTACGATGGGGCTATGAGACTCGCGCTTTCCATCGCGATCGTCGCAGTTTGCGGCTGCGCCGATAACCCTGTCCTCGATCTTGGCGACGGCAGACACTCCGTCGTTGACAGTTCGCTACGCGGTGCACCCTACGCCAGAGGCGGTGCGCTCGAAGCTGCGAATGCCTACTGCGCGCAGCGGAGTCAGAAAGCGGTCGTTGAGCGATTCGACGACAACAGGGTACCCGACGACCTGGCCACCAGCAGCGTCCTCTTCCGCTGCCGGTAGCGAAAACGCCGCCCCACGGCGGTGCTGTCGTTGCGGCCGGGAGGCCTTCCAAATCCGTCCGGGTGCGGCCAAAAGCGGAAATCCCGGTCAGCGAAATACCTGCTCCAAAGCGGACGTTCCGGGAGATACTCAATCCATGGGTTGATTGCTGACAGATCGTATCGACGAACTCGGCCATAGAGCTGCGGGGGGCTGAATGGCTAAAGTCTTGCTCTGTGGGATCTTCTCGCGTGACCCTTCGAGGCCACCACCGCCGCAAGGCCAGCAATGAATAAGAACTCGAGACTCCCGATGGCTCGCGCGGCGACATCGCCTATGACGCTCGTGTTTCTCGTGTCGATGGTCGTCTTCATCACCTACGTCGACCGGGGCACGCTCGCGACGGCCGCGCCCCTAATGCAGGACGAGCTGCGCCTGAGCGCGAGCCAGCTCGGCCTCTTGTTATCGGCGTTCTACTACGGCTATACCCTCGTTATGGCTCCGGTAAGCTGGCTGGTCGAGCGCTATGGCGCGCCCCGGATGCTGGCACTCGGCGTCGTCCTGTGGTCGGTTGCTACGCTGACCACCGGGTTCGCCAACAGCTTCGCCACCCTCCTAGCGCTGCGTCTGTTGCTCGGGCTCGGCGAAAGCCCCACGTTTCCGGCGGCCTGCAAGGTCTTCGCGAACGCGCTGGACGTCAGCAAACTCGGCCTCGCCAACGGCTGGCTCAGCTTCGGCTACCTGCTCGGACCCGTCGTCGGCACATTTGTCGGCGGGCTTATGATGTCGGCGTACGGCTGGCGGCCGGTGTTCATCCTCTTCGGCCGCGTCTCGCTGCCGTGGCTCTTGCCCTGGAGTCGCGTCGTGATTCCGCCTCGCTTGCCGCAGTGGAACCCTCGCTGCGCCCACCGTCGATTGCGGCCGATCCCGCGTCAGCTCACTGTGGGGTGCCTGCCTCGGCATGTTCTCGGCGAGCTACAGCTTCTACTTTATCCTCGCCTGGTTGCCGTTCTACCTCGTGAAGGCACGCGGCCTTTCTATCGAGTCCATGGCGTGGACCGCATCGTGGGCGTACCTCCTGAATGCGGTCGCCGCGCTGTGGATGGGTTGGCTAACCGATCGCCGGATCCGGGCCGGCGCAAGTCCCACCGTGATCTACAAGAGTCAGATGGCGCTGTTCCACGTCGCTGGCATCGTCTGCATGACGGGTATGGTGCTGCTGCCGACCGGTGGCGCCATTGCAACGTTGTTCGTCTTCGAGTTCATCGTCGGTGTGGCATCGCCGGGCCTCTTCGCGATCCCGCAGATCATCGCGGGGCCCAGCGCCGCCGGCCGGTGGGTGGGCATCCAAAATGCCGCCGGCGCATTGCCCGGCTTCGTGGCCCCGCTCGTCACCGGGATCCTCATCGACCGACCGGCCATTGCGCTCGCGGTCGAGATCGCCGCCGCGGTCAACATCTTGGGCCTGATTGGGTGGCTGCTCATGGTGCAGAAGGTCGCCCCGCTGCGGTGGGCCGACGTGCCCGCATGAGGGCGCGGCGTGCGCATAAACACCCGCGGCGCTGAGGTTTCTGCGATGAATGACCGGTCCCGGGAGCCCATCAGGCAGCAGGCGGCCAAGACCAGCCGCTTGCCGCAAGACAGGCGCTTGCCACAAAGCGGTCAGTGGATCAGAGGGATGTCCCCGCGTGAGATTCTTCTATCGCGTGGGAAGGATGCAACAACTTAGCGTAGCGCCCGAATGAGACGAGGGGCAGGATGCTGGTTTGTTGCACGACGGTACAGTCGGCCCACTAACACGGACAGTTCTATCGCCCGCTCGTTGCGCGCGGCTCAAGGGTTTAATGACGCCGCATACGCCGCAAGTGAAATCATGTCGTCCATAGAGAGCTTCTCAACCACAGGCTTCATGAGCGCGCTCCCGGCGCCCCCTCGTACGCCGGCCCGAAAGTCGTAGAGCTGTCGGATGAGGTAACTCGGTGAGCGCCCAGCGATGGCGGGAATTGGACCGAGACCCTTCAAGTCTGGGCCGTGGCAGATGCCGCAGGGGACCGTTTTGCCGCCCCCCGAAGTGACCAGCTTTTGCCCTCGTTGAACACTTCCGGGCGGAACATAGGCGACCCAGCGCGAGCGTCCGTCGCGCCTCTCGAACTGCTCGAGATTCTCGGGAACCTCGATAATGCGCTGGCCAAGTGGCTCTTTCCCAGGAGTTGAGGCCACCGCCAAATGCCAATCAACGACCCGGGTTTTCGGTGCGTTCACCGCCTCAGCCACTCTGATCGCCGATCGCGGCTTGAGAGCAGAAAAGTAATCGGCGGCCGCCTTGATTTCCTCAGTCGTGATCGCGTTCGCGATCTCCACCATCCGCTCTGGGTTTCTCCCGGGCACCGATGTCTTTCGCGCGCCGCTTTTGAAATCCGCCATCTGCTGCGCAATATACGCACCGGGAAGACCCGCAACTCTCGCGTTTTCCGGGCCGCCACAGCCGTCGGCCCGATGGCACGAGCCGCACGCGAGCACAACCGGCCTTCTTCCCCGAGCTACGATTTCAGGCATGGGAGGGTGATCGCCCGGGTGCCAATCGGGGCAAAAGTTCAGATCGCGGATTGGTTGAGCGTGAAGGCCGCATCGCTATCGGTACCTGCAGCGACTACCGTCATCGGAAGACTCCGTCAAACCTGGAGGGTTGACTGGATAGGCCCATGCCGGCGGCCCATCTCCGAGTGGCGGGCTTCCGCCGGCCAGGGTCGATGAAACGACAAGACTCAGAAGCGGGAGGCTTCTGTGCATTTTTGTTCTGTCCCGACAGGCCCCGAGCGCACTCGCCCCGGCGTCTATAATCTCATTAGGTGTGGAGCAATTCCACGCTGCGCCACCATAGCTCGACAAGTAGACACACACGATCGGCGTAGCGACAGCCCAGGCATGCGGGTCAACACCGGATAATCAGCGGGCCAGATCAGGGCTCTCAGAGTACGGCTAACGCCGCAGCATCGCCGGGCACGACTATCCTGCCGAGAACAAACACCTGCGAAAAGATCCCAAGAGCCATCGCAAACAGATATATGAACCCTGCAACCCGCGCATAGAAAAGCGGTGGTCTTGCAAAATCCCCTGTCGCCACTCTCTTCCCACCTCATGGCCTTGTCGGCATCGGTGGTGTTGCTATCGACCAGTTGAACGGGTTCTACGTTCAGATTACCCGATAGCCGACTGTCGTGATCGTCTCCTTGCAGTCAAGAGCAGGCACAACCGTGGCGACCGTTGCTGATCGGCCAACTACGGTCAAACGCTCGGTCGAAATGCCTGCCTGAAAGGTGCCGTTCACCCGGCTCACAAAATTGTGGTTGCCAAATCGCCCGCCGCGGACTCTTAACCTATTAGATGGCGCTTTAGCACGGCCGGCGGCTGGACGGACAAGGCCGGTCGGTCGTTACGAACAACGAAAGGCGGGCTCGTGCCTAATACCTTGGGACTTCAACAGCTGCATTGCCTGCATCGCGTGCATCTCCTGAGATGTTGGGCCTTGTTCGCCGCGCTATTGCTCGGCGCCTGTGGTGGTGGTGGCAGTGGCGGCGGTGCCTCGAGCCCACCGCCACCCGCCGGTGCCTCGAGCCCGCCGCCACCCCCGGCCGTTAGCGGGTATACGGTCGGAGGCACGGTATCGGGGCTGGTGGGCTCAGGTTTGACACTTGAAATTTGCTCAGGAGGCGGAGGCCCTGGCGGTGGTTATTACCCTCATCCCCCTCATCTTCCTTGCCACAGTCTGCTGCAGGTCAGCGCCAACGGCGCGTTCACCCTGGACTCTGTTTATCCTTATCCTGCGGGATACTCGGGCAGCGAGTACGTCGTCATTACCCAGCAGCCTTCTTCACCTACGCAGCGCTGCGTAATCAGTAACGCGGCAGTCAGCATTCGAAACGCCAGTAACACCGGGGTCACGGTGTCCTGTGCGGATTATAATGAGTATTCCTACGTCACCAATGCCGCGGACAATACGCTCTCGACCTATCGCGTTGACGCAACCACCGGGGCGCTCACGGTCGTCGGCACGCCCATCGGCACGGGCGCATCCCCTTACGCAATTGTCGGTGTAGATTTCGGTATCGAGGGTCAGAGATTTGTGTTCGTCGGCAACGAGCGCAGCAATGACGTTTCCGCCTTTGTCGTCAATTCCGCGACGGGCGCATTGACCGCCGTTCCCGGCTCGCCCTTTGCCGCCGGTACGGACCCCAAGGCTATGGCCTTGGCCACGGCCTTCGAGGGTGGGTACAATCTCTACGTCGCGAATGCAGGCTCTGACACGGTTTCCGCCTACTCCATCGATACAAACACCGGCGCACTGACGCCACTGTCGCCCGCCACTATTGCCACGGGCAAGGGCCCGGCGTCGATTGTTGTTGGTCCCGACGGCTCAGTCATCTACGTAGCGAATCACGGCGGCTCGAATGACATCTCGGCATTTAACGCCTACGACCTGACCCCAGTGCCCGGATCGCCGTTTCCCGCTGGAGGCAACCCGCTCAGTCTAGCGCTCGGGGCCGGGGGCAAGTTTCTCTATGCGGCAAACCCCGACGCCACGAATCCAAGCATATCGGGCTTCAGTGTCGACCCGACTACCGGGGTATTGTCGCCGCTCAGCGGCTCGCCATTCCCGCTGCCGGTGAGCCATTACATGGCCATCGAACAAACCGGAATACAAACCGGAAGAGGCCCGATCAGCGGTTACCTGTATGTCACGACGGATGCAAGCATCGTCGGCTATGCCTTCGATTGGAGCACCGGCGCGCTTACTGCGCTGCCGGGATTCCCGGTTGCCGCCGGCGCAAATGCCTATTCGGTAAACATCGTGGGGAATCAGTTTCTCTACGTCGCCAACGATGGCGCGGCGAATATTAGCGGCTTCACACTGGACCTCTTGACCGGCGCACTGACCCCTATGGCCGGCTCACCCTTTCCGGCAGGTAAACGCCCGGAATTTATCACGATGTTTTGATGGCGCAGAGAACTCAAAATATGGCACCGCGCATCAATCACGGGCAGCCTGGCTGGCTCGGAGCCTGGCTGCAGGGAGCGTTGCCACCAGGGTATTGGCGTCCCGGAGGCCGTGCAGCGACGCAACATACGGCGAGAGGAAAGAGACACACAGCGAAGCGACAGTACGTCATGGGTCTCCCCGATAGCTGCCGATCGCATCCGGCCGCTGTCGCTCAAAAGCGGGCTAAAGCACAGGCCAGTCCGATGCCTGTGGGCGCTTCTTCAAATGATTGTCGCGCGCACACTCAAACTGCCATACCGACTGGCAGACTACGTGAAATCGAAACGTTTGCACGGCTGCGCCGGTAAGCTCGGCTTCGTATTGAACGTCGTGGGCCTGAATCGGCTTGTCGCACAACGAGCAGATCTGGCCGGTCCCATAACCGCCCCACATTCGAGATGGTCCTTCACAAGGCAGTTTTCCCGTTGCGATGCGTTCGCGTGCGATGAGCCGCAGTTCTTGTTCGAGTTTGGTGAACGGCATAGTCAGGGAGCCGAGCGGTAGGTCTTATTGAAGCGACCCGGCTCAAGGACAGGATACGCCGCGGGTGAGCCAATTAACCCCACGCCCATTACATAACGCGCTAGAACCTCAAGGACTCGCGCAGCAGCATCCGCTGCTAGCCGCCTCCTTCGTGGCTGCCACCGCCCTGTGAGCCCTCGCGTTCGAGCTCCATGTCATTCACCACGCGCCTCACTCCCGGCACCCCGGCAGCGATCTCTTTGGCTCTGTAGAGTGCCTGGGTACCCCAGATGTAACCCTTGAGCTCAGCCACGCCGCCATCAACGCGTACGTCCACGTGGCGGAAATAATAGATCGGGTCCGCGTTCAACGCTTCGTAGATCCGTTCAGCAGCGATCTTATCCGCCTGCGCCTGTTCGGGAGACTTCGGCGGAGACGTAGAACAGCCGGCGATGAACGTGACTGACGCGAGAAGCGTAGCCCTAGCTACGCTCGAGTGGGATACAAGTCGCATAGCCAACTACCCAGGGCATTCAGAATGTGGGGGTCCGGTAGACAATTGCGAACGATGAAAATTCCCGGCCGGTACGTCACAAGGCACGCCCCCGCTATCACACGTCCCGACAGCTCTTAAGAATGACGCGGGGCTGATCGTGCGGGGCCGCCTGCTCCCGGGGCGGCCAGCCAGTCCCGAGAGGCTCCCACTACTGCATGGACGTGCGCTCCCGGTGGCGCGGCGGTTGGCGCATGCCCCTAGACTTCACCGACTTAGAACTCGAAACCGCCGCCCGGGCGTGCGATGCGCTGGCGTCCTAGGAGGCGATTTCCACGCCGGTGGCGGAGCGACAACCCGCTACCGAGGATCAACGAGCGCATGGAACACTCGGAAGGTGTAGTACCCGACGCACAGCGAAACGGGGAACATACAGTCCGAACAGCGCGGCCTGCACGCCCTAGGAAATACCCGAGAGTGCCACCGTCCCGGTAGATGCCGGCCTCCCGCGAATCATCTGACGTGCGCCAGTATTTGCGCAGCGACCACACCATGAGCGCCGTCCAAACGATTGCGCTACCGATCAGTATTGCTGCCCCGCTCACTCTGGCGCGGTTTCCACGAGAACTAATACCCGGACGCGGACTTCGGGATCGGCGAGCCTGAAACCGTAACGGCCTCCGTTCCGGGAAACGGCACAATGTTGCCGCAGTGCGGCAGACAGTACAGGACCGACACGCGGAAGGGTGTCGCCAAGTCTATTCCCGACTGAGAAACGTCAAATTTCGTTGCCTGTAAGAGCCTGAGTGCGCCGGCTTGAAGCACCGAACTAGCGTCTGCGGCTAAGACCCTCTCTGAAGTAACGCTACCGTTACTATCAATTTGAAATTGAACGAGCACTCGACCGGTCAGTCCCTGACGTTTGGCTTCCGCCGGATACAAGTCAGAATGGCTGCTGGTGTGCGATGGGGGGAGCTTTTTCGGCGCTTGCGCTGTGATGTCCGCTGGGCGCTCGTGGGGGACGGACTGCGACGTCGCGCACGCAGCCAAGGCCGGCAACCAGCAGCAAGGCAAGACCGCACGAATGATAAGGGCAGCCATAGCTATTTATTCTAGGCGGCTGCCAAACCCGGCGTCCAACATGGCCATGAACGTGCCCCGCGCCTGCCATACACCCGCTCACCAGGAAGAGCAGCGGCGAAGCGGATGGAGAATCCCGGCATGCGCTGCCCGGTCGAGAACACGGCGAAGCGTGCTGCAGCACCGGCGGAGAGGTTCGAGAAGACGAGGAAGAAGGCGTAGCATCTAGCCCCATTCAACCCGGGGTTCTCATGCCAGACGTCCCGCCGCAAGCTCACGCGACAATCCTCCGGGAGGTCCAGGAACTGAAGAATAAGCTTGCCGCTGTGGGCGATGGGACCGACCAGCGCCGCGACCATCTTTGTTTTGAAGCGGCCGACATCACGTTAGGGCAGTGCCACTCCGCGATCAGTCAAACGAGAGACAAGGCGCGGATCGTTGAAGAGTTGCGGAAAGCGTATGAGGCACTGGGACGATGGCTGAAAGGTCCCGCCGGTTCTGCGGTTGTGCCCACACGCGAGCAACTCCAGAAGTTATGGGGACGGCTCTAACAGAGGCCGATGCGCCCGTGAGCAGCACCCCCGGACTCCGCCGCCTATGGTCGATGTACAAGAAGCTGCTGAATGAGGACGGCATGACGCCGAACGGACTTTGACTGAGCCGCAAGCCGATGGGATTGCCGCGTTCCTCGAGCGAGTTTTCGACGGTCCGAATGTGAAACACATTCCAACGTAGGAGTGCGCATCCGGATGTGACGCCGCCCCGCGGGCAGGCAATCGAGCTCGCCCTGGGCTGGCCGCCAACGCCCTAGCGCGTCCGCGGCCAGGTGCGGTATTGCGCAGCAACACGACCGTCACAGGGACGGGTGCATATCGCGCCCCTGCTAAAGCACGGCGGCTGGGAAGCCGCAGCAACAAAGACACGCTCCGCTGCGCATCTACTTCACGCGATGCCGAACGGAGCCTATAGGGAATGGGCATATCCTGCCCCCGCTACCACAATACCTTTCATGCCTCCGACGGCTCGCTGACCCACGCGCCAGAAGACGGAGCGCGCCGCGTGCTCAAAACGTTCGAACCCTGGAGATCTATCGGCATCAGGGTGTTATGTGGCTCGAAATCACAGAAGTGTGCCTCGCTCTGATCCGCGACTGGGACTTGGGTGCGCATCTATGCGAGCGTAGCGGCGGCCAAGGCACAGAAGCGGACGCGGCCGAGGGTGGCCATCGGGCGCTCGCCGTCGCGTCCTCCGCTGTTCAGCATGGTTTCCGTCATCACCGCGGACACGCCAGTTGAAGCAAATTCCACCCATTCGACGGATATCTCGCCGGAGCTCGTCCGAACGATCGAAGCCGGGAGCTCGCGACCCTGCAGGCCGAGAGCTGGAGCTAGCGTCTGGACGACGAGATTGGGCGCAGGGCGGATACCGAACTCCGTTCTGATCAATGCTCCACTGGCGCTGACGCTCTCCAGCCAACCGAGGCACCTGCAACCAGTGTCACGCGACTGCATACATCTCAGCCGCACCGGTATGTTGGTCGAAAGCCGATGTCCCCAGCGATGCTCCATTGACCTCTCCTTCGAACTCTATCGTTGCTTATGCTGCGTCCGACTCGGCCACGCTGCCATCCGTAATAGTCCGTACGCCGCAATTCACGGCGAGACGGCAAAGCAGTCCGCCCCATAACCTGATGGTCCAGAAACTCTCATGGAATTCAGCCCCTTAGCCCTGACTGCCTGGCTTGGCGAACGTGACCTCGTCGCGTTAGGCAGTTTGGAATTGGACTAAATCAGACGACCGCACCGACGAGCGAGCCGATCGCTACCGTTACACCAATCACCAACGCACCCCAAATCAGCACGCGTGTTGCCCCACGCAGCATGGGCGCACCGCCCGCGCGCGCCGCGATGGCGCCCAGCACGCCAAGGAACGCGAGCGAGACAGCGGCGATGAGGATTCCATCGGGAGCGATTACACCGGTAAGCAGCGGGACGAACCCGCCAAGCGCGAAGCTCACGAATGACGCCGCCGCTGCCTGCAGTGGTCGTGCCGTAAGCGCTTCTGTGATGCCGATGTCGTCCCTTGTATGGGCCGCGAGAGCATCATGAGCCATGAGTTGATGCGCAACCTGGGCGGCCAGCTCGCGCGCAAGTCCACGCCGGACGTAGATCTCGCGCAACTCCGCGCGCTCGGCCTCGTAGTCATACCGCAATGCCCGCCTTTCGATCTCGATGTCGGCGCGCTCGGCGTCCGCCTGGGAACTCACCGATACATACTCGCCTGCAGCCATCGACAGCGCGCCGGCGGCAAGTCCAGCAAACGCTGCGACATACACTCCTCTTGGACCGGCATGCGCTGCCGCAACACCAAGCATCAAGCTGGCGATCGAAAGCACCCCATCATTCGCACCGAGCACGCCCGCACGCAGCCACCCAGATCGATGAGTGCGATGAATATGTGTCTTGCTACTTCGATTCACTCTAACGGCTCTCTGGAAGCCAAGGACGCGATGGGTGAAAGCAATGTACGAGGTAGTCAACCGCTTAGGCTTTGACCCATCCAGCGGCCATATGCGGCGTTGCGGGCTTTACTCTTCCCGCCCCGCTATACGATTGTCGATCGTACAGGTCAAGCCGGTTTCGGCCCCTAGCTGGTTCTTCAGCGGATGCAATATCCTTCGTTTTCACTGACTTCCAACTCAGAAGCGGGCCCCGCTACCAATATTTCCTAATTCTCGGCCGCCGCCCGACTCCTCGATTGGAATCGCCCACAAGTCAGTGTAGTCGTAGACCCCGAAAGCCCGTTTTGGCGGACGTGCGCGAAGCGATCTCGATTTCGCCCACAAAGACGAGTACATGGAATTGCCACGGACCGACGCCTGTGATGCTGACAGCTGTTTGTTCGCTAGTGACTGCGTCCCGGGGACACCACGTGCCAGAGTGGCGAGTTTCCTCCAAACACTCCAAGCCTTGAGCAAATAAGCACTGACTTCCGCGCTCAACCCTGCGAGCGGAAGGTTGGTGACGCCGGAGCGTCACGAGTGGTATGCCGATGCCTCCGAAGGCGACAGGGGGCGTCCCAACAGGGAAGTGGAACCACGGCTTAGTGCTGTGCATGTCGCGATTGCTGATGATGTCCCCACAGCGGGTGCACCTATCATATCGATGCTCTCCTAACCTATTGAATTTACAGCGGCTAGAGAAAGCCGACGACGGGAACAGGAAGCGAAATCCTGCCCCCGCTGCAGCCACGTAGATGCCGTCTTGCGATCTTAGACAAGCTGCAGTGTGATGTGCACCACTCCGCCCTCGCGCTTTCGCCGCAGTCGCAAGCCACTCTGCTCCAACACACTCAGCATGGCGGTATTGTCCGGCATCACCTCGGCGATGAATTCGCCGATCCCGGAGGCGCGCGCCAGCACCACGAGATGGCGCAGCAGCGCGCTGGCTATGCCCCGACGCTGAAACTCATCGACCACGATGAAAGCAACCTCGGCGGTCCCAGGCCGAACCACGATGTAACGTCCGCCGCCCGCGACAAGGTCGCGTCCGATCTCGCGCATCACCGCTACGAGCGCAACCTCATGGACAAAGTCGACCTTCACGAATGCAGAGACCTCGTGCTCGCTGAAGGCGCGTCGCACACCGAAGAAGCGGCGGTAGAGTGACTGATCGCTGGTACGGTCGGACGCTGCCAGCAGCTCATCGCGATCGCTCGGCCTGATCGCACGGATCTCGACCTGCCGTCCGTCGGGCAGCGGCTCAGTCACCGAAAACGAGGCAGCTTGGCTCATGGGATTCGCATGATAGCAGCCCCTCGAGTCGCTACCGGCGTGCGTGGTCTCGCGACGCGACGCCAACGGATGCGCCGCCGCTCTGGTGTGAGCGTGGCACGTCGGTGGCGCATTCACAGCTGCCCTTCGATTGGGAGGATTGCAAGGAACCCGAACCACACGCGTCGCCAAAAGCCGGCCCCGGGTTCGTGCGTGAGCTGTAGCGGCTCGGCGCTTCCTTCAGTTCGCTGCAGCCAGACGATGTTTCCTCCGCGATCGAGCTCGAGCTGGTAGGCGATAAGCGGCACCACGTCCTCGAACCCCTGTGACAGCGCGCTGGCCAGCTCCGGCGAATCGATCACCAGGCCGAGCTCGGTGTTCAGATTCGCCGATCGCGGGTCAAAGTTGAACGAGCCGACGTAGATCTGCGCCCGATCGACGCCGAATGTCTTGGCATGGAGACTGGTGGGGCCGCCGTGCATCTCACCGCGGTGCTCACGGCCGCTTGCGCTCCTCAGCTCGAACAGCTCGATGCCGGACTTGAGCAGATCCTTGCGATAAGTCCGATACGCCGCGCAGGCAGGGTCAACGTCGGTCGATTCTGCGCCATTGGTCAGAACGCGGAGCCTGACACCGCGCTGTGCCATACCGATGAGCATGTCGCGCCCGAGCGTACCCGGAACAAAGAACGGCGACACCACCAGAAACTCCTGGTTCGGCCGGTGATGTAGGCGCTGCTCAAGGCGCTGCTCGAGATCTGTCCCTTTCGCGGAGTTGCCGACACCCTTGGCAGGATCATCCACGACCAGCTGAGTGTGCGCCCACGTGAACGGCAAGTGCCCCGTGGCGAGGTCCCGCGCGAGCTGGCTGTCGTGCACAGCGTGGATGTAACGGTCCGCTCCCGGCGCGTTGCGGGCACGCTCCCCGAGCGAGGCGAGCCGCGTGCGGTCCTCGAGTTGGGCGGGCTTCAGGAGGAGTGACGCCGGATAGCTCGAGTCACTGTGCCAGAACGCATCGAAGGACCGGGATACCTCACTGACGACCGTCCCGATGGCGAGCACATCCAGGTCGATGTAGCCGAATCCGTCGCTCGCCTGAAAGTACTCATCGGCAATGTTGCGGCCACCGATGATCGTCGCCACCCCATCGACCGTCAGAGACTTGTTATGCATGCGCCGATTCAGCCTGGAAAAGTCCGTGAGGTAGCCGAGTGCCCGGAATCTTCGCTGTCGGAAGGGATTGAAGAGTCGCACCTCCACGTTCGGATGAGCACCGAGCGCCGCCAAAGTGCTGTCGAGGCCTCCGCGGGTTGTGAGGTCATCGAGCAGTAGACGAACGCGGACACCCCGATCGGCCGCCTGCAGCAGCGCAGCGAACATAAGGCCCCCGGTGGTATCGTCGTGCCAGATGTAATACTGCACATCGATGGAGCTGACGGCGGCGTTGACGAGCGTCACTCGCGCAGCGAGCGCGGCAGGTCCGTCCTTCAGCGGATAGATGCCGCTCTCCTGCGGGTGGCGTGCGGCGAGCGGCTCGATGGCAGCGCGCAGCCTGCTCGCTGCGGGCGCCTCGATCGCCTGACTCGTACTGCGGATATCGAGGGGGGGTAGCGAGGCGCAACCGCCGAGGAGGGCCGCCATGAGCAAGCTGATGCAGAGGGAAAACCTCACCGACCTCGTCCGAGCACCTCGAGCGGCGTAGTGCCAGCAGCTCGCGGTGTCTCGATCTTGCCGGCCAGGAAGTAGTGACTGCGATCGAGCAACCGCCAGTATTCAGTGCGGCTCATCGCTTCACGGTCGCGGCGCCCGAGAAACCTGCTGAGCATCTTCACCCTCACCGGGGCATCGGCGCGCGTGACGCAGTGGCACCACAGCACGGCCTGCAGCGGCTCGGGCATCAGCGGCGTCGCTTTCATCGCGTTGGCGATGAGCCGCGCATCGCGCAGTCGCACCTCCGGAAAATCTTGCCCGCGCGAACCGCCGCCGTCCCCCACGCTCAGCAGAGCCGCGCGGGCGCGATTCGATCGTGTCACGTGAGGGGAAGCCCTCTGCGGTGTCGGCGAGGATCCAGCGCGTGCAGCGGTGCGACGCTTTGCAGGCATCATCAACCGAGTCGATCACGGCGGCCTCCTCGGCAAGCGGATGTAGGCGGGAAGTGTACGCCTAGCAGCGGAGCCGTCGTAAATTCAGAACACCTTGAGGCCGCGCACCGGATCTCCCCGGAGCGACAGGTGGTACAGGCCACTAGCAGCCATCCCTACCTACCGACTGCCTCGGTCTGTGAACTTGCGTTCCGGTCAGCGTGACTACCACATCTACATCGCGGGCGGATCGATACGCCCGTAGAAGCCGTTGGCCGCTTTGTTCGGACCTGCCGTGAAGAACAGCGTGTTGTGCGGCTGGTGCAGGTCCACTGCCGGCTGCCCAGGCTGGAGCACCGCCGTGCCGTCGTTCCCGAAAGCGATGCCCCAGAGGCCGTCTTGGGCGAATGGGCCGGTGGCTGTCTGCAGCGTGCCCATGAAGGTTCCCTTGACCGGATCGTAGCCGTTGATCGTGCCATCGGCGTGATTGCTGACGAGGAGCGCGTTGCTCAGCGTGCCGAAGTCCTTCGGCGCCAGCGCCATTCCCCACGGCGCATTCAACAAACCGCCCACCGGAACGAGCTGTCCCATAACTAGCCTGCCGTTCGCGTCGAACACATCGATCATGCCGAAGCCTGCCCCGCGAGTGTCTTCGCAAGTACCCTTGTTTGCGCCCGTACCCGACATCGCGTAGCTCACGTAGATCTGCGTGGTTCCATTGGGGCCATTGGCGATCGCCTGAATGCCGAACGGCGCGTAGTTCGGCGGCAGCTTAGCGTCGGTGAACGGGAACGCGGTTGAACTCTGCTTCGTGAACTTAGCATCGAATACGTCGATCTTGCCGCCGACGAAGTCGTTCGCGTAGAGGAAGTTGGCCGTGCCGTTGTTGGCGATCGCCAGGCCCCGGTAGCAGGCCTTGTCGGTAGCGGAATACGCAGACACTGCGTGTGCCAAATCCACCGTAGCACTCCAACCGGCGATCTGCCCATCTAGACCTGAATAAATAATTGACGATGGGCCCGACTTGCCTGCCGCTGTGACCACGAAGTCGTTGGGGAATTTTGTCGGGTCGAACGATACGATTCCAGTGGGCTGGAACGGTGTGCTGCCGGCGCTCGCCGGCAGCGCCACGAGCAGTTTCTCGTTCATGCCGTTTCCATCGTACAGCGACGAGGTGTTGGTAGCGTTGTTCGAAGTCCAGACCGGAGCGTTGGCGCCGAAGACAAGGCCCCACGCGTTTACCAGATTTGCGTCCTGGCTCGCTGCAACTCCGGCCCCGTCGGCGACGAGAGCCTTTACCACGAAGGCGCTCGCCGGGTTAACCGTGAGAGTCGTGGTCTGAGTCCCGATCAGTGCCCCGCCGCCCCCATAAGCCCCTCCGGTGGCGCCGGTGCAGCTTAGCGTGTACGTCAAGGAACCAGACGTGCTGGGCGTCACCGCCTGGGAGCCCATCGCCGCGTGGCTTCCGCTCCAGGCGCCGCTCGCCGTGCAGGAGGCTGTCTGGGTGCTTGACCACGTCAGCGTAGCCGATTGGCCAGCGGTGATCGAGGTCGGACTAACCGACAGGGTGACGGTCGGCATCGGCGCCGGCGGGGCGCTAGACCCGCTTCCGCCGCAAGCCTGCAGCGCCAGAGCGATGAGAGCTGCTGCGGTGGCCGTCCAGGGTTGCTGCATTCGCAAGCTAGTCAGAATTGGAGACATGCTTCCTCGTCCTTCTGGTGTGTTAGGGCGTAGGCGCCCGCACACGATCCAACGCGCGGGCATACCCACAAGTATGGAATCGTGCGGAGGAACTCCGATGCCGAGGGTGAATTCACACACAGCTAGACGCGCGCCGCGCAAGTTTTATTTCGTGACCCACCCACGATCCAACGCGGGGGCGTTCCCACACACAAGTATGGAATCGTGCGGAGGGACTCCGGTGCCGAGAGTGAATTCACACGCAGCTACACTCGCGCCGCGCGAGGTTTATTCCGTAACTCGGTCGAATTTTCGTGACGGCTTGCGAACATGCGCGAGCCGAGACGTGGTCGGTACCCTTGCGCTCAAACCGCTCGTGTTCAATGCTCGATTGAATTGGCGGTCCGAATCGGCGCCGATGTGTAGAAAAGCCTGGCGGCAAGCGTGGCAAGTGATGCTTTTTCCTCACCTATACCGCGCTCACCCCCGGGCACAGAGCACCTGTGACTAGAGCGACTCGAGGAAGCTGATGAGTTGCTGTTTCTCATCTTGCGACAGTTCGTGGAACCGCCGGATCACGTGCTCGGCCTCCCCTTTGTGTCGTTCGATGGCATTTTGCAGTGTCAGCGACCTTAGGTCATGCATGAAGCGGGGGCGCATACGCAGGCCCCAAAGCGGTGCCGTGCGCAGCTTGTTGGCTGTGTCCTGTGGCCCCGCCTGTACGATTCCATCTCCCGTCTCGATGTCGTGCAGCAGGAAATCACCGTACGGATGGATAATCTTGTTGCCCAGCTGTTCGGGTACGGCGAAGGTTCCACCGTCGATGACCGTTCCGGGGCGGGCTGTAGTGATTGAGGACACATGGCATGTGCCGCAGCCCACGCTGGCAAACAAACGTTCTCCGATCACGGCCGACGCGCTTCGCGCCAGCTCGTCATCGCGCGGAGGTACCTTTGTGCCGCGGATGAATTGAGCAAAATGGTCGATATCGGCGAGGCCGAGACTGTCAGGCACGTCCTCGGGATCTCGTGTCACCTTGCCAACGGTTGTGGTGTCCTTCGGTCGTAGACGGTTGGTCACGCCCATTTCGTTCAGATAGGCGTCGCCGATGAATGAGAGCAGACTGCTGTGCTGGTCTCTCCAGCCGAAACGCCCGACGCGCAACTCGCCAGGCGCCTCAAGCACGGGTACCTCGATGGCTTCCCCGTGGATCCTGCCGGCGCTGATTTCAGGCTGACCTGCGGCGATTGCCAGTAGCGTGCTGTCGTCAATCGCTTCGACGAATCCATCGCCGAGAGTATTGAGGGCAGCGCGCAATGCACGGATATCCTCGGTTACAGGAATGTGCTCCTGCGCCTCAGGAACGACGGCGCGATCATTTATTATCGAACGGCCGGTAATCTGGTCAGCCCCGTTATTGATGGGCACGGTGGGATTCACGAAGTTCCCATTCGCGTCCCGATGGCCGACACGCAGCTCCGTAAACTGGCTCGCTCCCCCGCTCACCGGGTTCTGATGGCAGTCCACGCACGCGCGGGCGTTGAACACTGGCCCGAGTCCTGTGTTCACGTCATGGGCGGTTTCGTAGATTTGCTGATCGAGCGCGAACCTGTCGCCGGGCGGTTCGGCGAACCCGTTACTCAAGCTCTTTGTGCCCGGACCCCTGACGAGCGTCGGCGTATCGAAACCCGCCGGTGCCTCACTAGGTGCTTGCCCGCCATTTTGCGCCAGCAGCGGCATCTGCAGCGCGAAGAAATAAACAAGAGCGATTGTGGATCTGCGCATCATGACTGTTTAGCCTCCCTGAAACTGCATGGCTTCGCCTCATTGAGGAAGTGTCCCCGGCGCCGCAGTGGCGCGTGCGCCACCGCGGCAGCGAGCCGGGGGCTGCAACTCATCTGATCAGTAATCCTTTGGTGTCCCTATCTCGTCGCCATCGTGTCGCTGGATGGTGACCTCTACGCTGAAAGCTCTATTCCCTCTGACGCTCGAGTGTGTGTTCCCAAGATGACTCATGCCAACTCCGGGTGATTTGATTACGAGAAGCAAGTTCTAGGCGATTACCCGGTCCGGTAAACGCCCCGGATGACGCTGGATTGAAAGCCGAGGTGGAAACGGCGACTCGCTTCAATTTGAACTGAATACTGGAATAAAGCTGTCCTGCCGCAAGTCCGCGTCTCCATTGAATGTCGAATTCGCAGAGAGAACGGACGTGGACGCTCTGAGTGCCCGCGGGTGGGACGCTGCTCCTCAACTCGGGCTGCCCATTCGCAGCCCGGTAACCGACTGATAGGCGAGGTCACCGTGCGTCATTGGTCTAATTGTGACATCGGCCTACCGAACTAGTCAGAACTCTGCGACTCCGACGATCCGGCCCGATTCGTGGGAAAGGGAATAACGACGACGGTTCGGCAGTCTTACCAGTGGAGAGGACGAGTTAGTCCGAGATCAAGCAACGCTGCAAAGGCTGGCGATTCGAACACCGACGGAGCCTGCAGCATTTACGAAACTGTTCTTAGGAGAAAGTGCCGTGGAGGAAAGTGGAAACCGAAGATTCTCAAAGTGTCTGCACAGGGTAGCGGCGGCCATTGTAGCGAGCGGGACCGCTGCGACTTCCCTCGCCTACGCATGGCCTTCCGACAAGCCCATTGTCGTGCAGCCAGCTGCTCTTCCTGAACCAGCGCGGCAAGCCGGCCAGGCGATGCTTCTCCACGACTCCGACGACGGCCGCACGCTTCTCTATGTCGAACAGAGTCAAGGCACCCGACTCGCCATCTTCGACGTCACGTATCCCGCTCATATCAAAAGCGCCGGCGCGGTGCAACTTGACACTCCGGGACCGTTTGACTTTGTCTCTGAAGTCGATAACAGAGCGGAAGTCGTCCGGTTCCGGGAAGGCAAAGGAGAGGCAGTGTTGGATCTTACTAAGGGCAACGCGCCGGCCCTCAAGACGGCTCAGCGTCTTACCCTACAGGGCACCACCGCGCCCCTGATCGAGGACCGCATTACTGCCAGAAGCCAAACAGATCGCACTACGCAGGCTTCTCAGGGCCATCAATTGGTCGAAACCGAGAGTTTGGAAGAGTTCGACGGCGTAATAGGTGCGAAGCAGATTCGAGAGCAAGTGACGAATCGCGACACCGGGACCACCTTCCTGCTCACGGAAAGCGGCCTATATGTGATTAGACACCCGCTCGCAGAGCGGGACAAGGAGCGTCGTGAAGACGAGCGTCGGACGTTGTATGGCGGCGGTTGAGAATCACATTTCGAAATGCAAGACAGTCCCGGTACCTAGCCTTCGCGCCGCACGTACTCGTTGAGCTTGACCAATCGTATCCGCCGCTGAGACGAGCGACTTAATGGTTCTCTTGGACCAGAAAACCCCATGAGTCGGATTCCGTGCAATTTCAGTGTATCCCGGCCTTCCACACGGGCGTCGCAGGTGCGACCGCCCGACTGGCTGCGGACGCAGCGGCCGTGGACGATGCGTTTCGGTGCAGACCGTTGCAAGTCGTTGCGTCCCTTGCTAGTTCCCCGAGCGGATTTCGCGTGCGACAATCGGGTCCAAGCGATTTCACCCGCCGCGAAAAGCCGGCGTAGCGGAACGGTTGGGGCCTGCTCGTGGCTATGCGAGCGCACTCAGCCACGCTTGCGACACCGCCAGCGCCCCTCTCGCCTGTCTATACGGACGTTGTCAGGCGTGAGTCGATGGGCACGTTCGTCGGGGCTTGGGCGAAAACAGCGCCGTCCATGAACGCGCTCGCGATCGCCATCCACGCAAGTAGTCGCACCTGACTGATTCTTATCCTCCCAGGACGATGGTCATGCCGACGAGGATGGACCCGAGCACCACCATGGCCATACCCACAAGCCACGGGTTACGCCCGGTAATGCTTCCGAAGGCGTAGCCCGTCAGAAACAACATCACGATGGCGATGGCATTGGACACATGCAGGGCCGGCCTGACACTCCGCAGAAAAATGAACGGGAGCACCACCGGAAACGTGGATACGAACACCACAAGAAACACACCGAGGGATCCCAGCCACTCTTCCTTGCTCAAACGCGCGCGTTCAGGGGGCTCCGGCAGTTGTATCAACCGTTGGCGCATCGTTTCCAGCTCCGCCGGCTCCAGGATCGACGCGACCACCGGCGGCAAAGCGTCCGCGATGAGGCGCTGGGCTTGTCGCAAATCGGTGGCTTTGCGCACGGCGAGGTAGGTCATGAGGCTCTGCCCCTTCTCGGCGAGGCAGCTCATCAGATACAACAGTGCATCGATGATGCCCCAGGCCACGTTGCACCCGAGCGCGCCAATGAGCATCGTGCGAACATCATCGCGTCCGGAGTCGGCGACGCTCAGCGACCCGGTGAACGTGAGGACCATAATCAGTCCGAAGAGGACTTCAGAGACGCGATCAATCGGGTCCAGGACTCGCTTGGTGGTTCTTATGGGTTTATCGGCCATATGGGGTTTAAGGACCTTTGGTTATGTTTCGGTTAAAGGCGCTTTCATGGCACTCGGGGCGGCAACAGGTACAGCGTCATGGCAAAGATCGCATAGACCATCAGCAGCATGACACCCACAAACCACGCCGAGCGCCCGCTGTTGGTTACCATCGAGGCGGTTATGGTGGCAATGAGCATCATCACCACGGCACCCGGCCAGAACTGAAGGTCCATCGGCGCCGGCCCGAGGACGTAGCTCACGAGCACCAGCACTGGCGCGACAAACAGCGCGATCTGGGACGCGCTGCCGAGCGCGATGCCCACGCTTAGGTCCAGCCGATTCTTGCGCGCGCCCGCAAATGCCGTCGGCATCGCCGAGGCGCCCCCGACCAACGCCACGATGATAAATCCCACGAACGCTGGGGTCATCCCGAGCGCCTCCGCCGCCTGCTGCACCGATTCGACGAAGATTTCGCTCACGAGTGCGACTAGGACCGTGACACCGGCCAGCGTGGCCAGGGCCAGGCCCATCGGCCACGGCTCTTCGGCGGCTTCGGTATGTCCGACGCTGCCAAACGACTCGCGGTGCGTGTTGAGCGAGAACAGCATGCTCAGTCCGTAGGTGACAATCAGCAGCACCGCGAGGCACACGCTCAACTTGTGGCTGAATGCCACCGCCGCAGTGTCAGCATGCGAGATGGCTGAAGGAATCAGCAACGCAACCGTGGCCAGGAAGAGGAGTCCCGCCTGCATGCGGGCGCTGATGCGATTGTATTCCTGCTCGTGGTGCTTCAGTCCGCCCAGTAGAAACGACGCACCGAGGATGAACAACGTGTTGGTGACAATCGGGCCGGCAATGGAGGCCTTCACCAGTGTGTATTGCCCGGCGCGCAAGGCGGTCAGCGCGATCACGAGTTCTGCCAGATTCCCGAGCGTGGCGTTCAGCAGGCCGCCGACTGCATCTCCGGTTTTGGCGGCCACGGACTCGGTGGCGTGGCTCAGCAGCACGGTCAACGGCACGATGGCCAGGACGGACAGTACGAAGAGCAGCGTGTGCGCGTTGTGGTCGAGTTCTTGGGCAACGAACACCACCGGCACGAAGGCCAGCAGCCAAAGCAGCTTGTTGTGCTGAATGTCTTTGATCAGTGGTTTCATGGGTCGGTCATCGTTCTATTTCTCCGGCGTCCGGCATCCTGATGTGCGGACTGGCCACCGGGTTTTTCTTCGCAATGTCAGGCGGAATCGTAAACCTGTTTCGTCGGCCATCCTAGGCCTACGGAAACCATGTTACGTCGAGAATAGGCGGCCCCTGCGAAGAATCGGACGTGGTCCTCTGCTGGTGGCCGGGCTCGCTCAATCGCCCTGCCCGCTGACTTTGCCGGCTGTGAGAGGAACGTACGCGGGGTTTCGGCAGCCTGGCTGTTTGGAGGTGCCCCATGCGACCACGAGCACCGTAACTACGCCGCTCGCAAGCACATTTGTAATGCGTGGCGACGAAGAGCCATTCGGAGCCCGGGGACTTGGGCAAGGGACTTAGGCGGGCTTCGAAGGCAGCCGAATTCGTACCAATTGGGGTCGAAAATAAGTCCCAAATTGGGCCCCTGCTCCCACGATCTTCGGCGCGGAAGTCTTAGCAAACAAAGCCACAAGCATGCCCCCGCTACCAACTTGTTCACGCCCTACGCCGCAAAGCTCGGCTCCCCGCCGCGATCGCGAGCAACCGGAACCGCCCCGAGCGGCGATTGCCTATACTCCTCGGCCCTTCCCGCACAAATCCGAGGCTATCGTGTCACGCCGAACCGCATGGCACTGCTCCCGTCGACGCTTCCTTGAGCTGAGCATGCTCTCCGGCACGGCCGCCGTACTGCCTTATCCTGTCCGCGCGGTCGAGCGCCTCGGGCCTCTCCTTACCAAGCCCATGCCCGCCACAGGCGAGAAGCTCCCGGTGATGGGGATCGGCACCAATCAATTCGGGCGCATACCCTACGACGACGTGCGCGCGATCCTGCAACGCATGCATCAGCTCGGGGGTACAGTCATCGACACCGCGGCGCTATACGGTGAGAGCGAGGTGCAGATCGGCAAGGCGCTCACCGAACTCAATCTCACCAGCAAGATGTTCATCGCGACGAAGCTCAACGCTGCTGGTGGTCCTGGCGATGGCGTCGGGGGCCCACCCAGCTTCGAGCGCTCAGTACAGCGGCTGCAGAAGGTGGACCTGCTATTTATCCATTTCGTCGACAGCGTGGAAGCGATGATGCCCATGGTCACCGACCTCAAGAAGCGGGGCAAGGTGCGCTATATCGGCATTACGTCGACACGCTCGTCGCAGTATCCGCAGCTCCTAAAGTACATGCGCAAGTATCCGATGGACTTCGTGCAGGTGAACTACTCGCTTGGTGATCGTTTGGCGGAGGCCGAAGTCCTGCCGCTCGCGCAAGAGCGCAAGATCGCCGTTATGGCCGCGGTGCCACTGGGCGGGGGCCGCAATCTCCTGATCAAGCAGACCGGCGATCGGCCGCTGCCCTCGTGGGCAGCCCAGTTCGGTATTACTAGCTGGAGCCAGTTCTTCCTGAAGTACGTGGTATCACACCCAGCGATCAGCTGCGCCATCCCCGGTTCAAGCAAGCTCGAGCACCTAGAGGATAACCAAGCAGCCGGACACGGTCACCTGCCGGATGCGGAAGCCCGCCGGAAGATGGAGGCTTTCTGGGCTCAAAGCCCATAGGCTAGCGTGCAGGGGCGAGCACCGAGCCGAATCCTCAGTTGACCGCCTCCATTCGCCCGGCGGCAGGTCGTTGCGACGGCACCGTAACCTTCGGCGCTCGAGCAGGAGCAAATGAGATGAACAGAACCGCTTTAACGAATATTGCACCGGACATTTTTCGCAAGCGCCTGCTAATTGAGGGTTACTTCCAAAGCGACATGGCGGATAAGGTGCTCCGGGATTATTTCCAGCATATAACCGGTGAGCTTGGGCTGCGGACCTATGGCGATCCGATCATTCATAAGACGAGCAGCCAAGGCAAGGACCTCAACGAGGGCTACGATGCCTTCGTGCCGCTGATCGATTCGGGCATTTACATCGCGGCTTGGGTCAAGCCGCGATTTCTGTCGACGATCATCTACACCTGCGGAGAATTCGACGAGGACCGCGCCATAACGACCGTTCGCGACTTTTTCAAGCTCGCAGAGCATCAGGCGGCCATCTTCTAGGGATATTGGCGGGCCGTGATGGATTTCGCCAACTAGGGAAAGCCGGAGACCGGTAGGCGGAGCCGCGATCACGCCCCCGCTACCACTAGCCCTCCCCCGCGGCCGGCCCGGATCTCACCCCTGATCCTTCGCAAGCTCCGACAGCCAAGCGCCTGCCTCCTTGAACGGTCCACTGGTTCGCTCAGCGCGACGGCGAACATAGGCGCCCTCGATTGGTGTCACAACCAGTCGCGCGAACTATTTTGTGCGTCGGCTATCGCCGCAGTCGAAGTGTGCGTGATCAACGTGATCCAATCGTGGAAATGCCACTGCAAGAACGGCGCGGATCTCCTCCAAGTCGCCTTCCAGATCCAAACTCCACAAACGAGTCCAAAGCGCTGAATGACGTCACCCTGATTTTCGTATACGTTGAGAGTTGGAGTACGGTACTCACCGGGGTCCCTGCCCGTCGAGCGGTATACACCCGGTTTTTTGAGGGTCTACCGGAGAAGGTCATGAACTTATCCAGATCCTCGCAGTTATTGGGTACGTGGGTCGCCGCGCTCTGTCTGGCGAATGTCGGGCTCCTGGCACCGGTACTGGCCGCTACGGACGGGCTCTCCGGCACTGCGTGGCGGCTGGTCCAATTTCAGGGCGGCAGCGGTCAGATCCTTGGGCGAGATGATGGATCGAGCTTCACCGTAGAGTTCAGAGCAGACAGCACGGTGGCAGTGCTGCTGGACTGCCATCGCGGTCGCGGGACATGGGTATCTAGATCGACCGCCAAACTCGAGTTGGGGCCGCTCGCCTTGACGCGAGCGACATGCCCACAAACACCTCTGAGTGATCAGATCAGGACGCAATGGACGTTCATTCGTTCATATGTATTTCGTGATACGCATCTTTTCTTGTCATCGGACGGGGGAACGTACGAGTTTGAGCCGGCGAATTCCGAGGCCGGACGGTCGATTTCGACATCGTGGCTCGACGAATCAAAACCTGTTTCGTGGAACACGTTGGGCGCGGCGATTCCAAGCGCACCTAAAATGGAGAAAACGGTCGATCCGCGGTGCCGAACTCACACGAGGGTTCCCGAATCGGAAGCTGACAAACGGCTGACAGACTTGGGGTGGGACCTGATCGGCGGGTATCAGGGCGGGTGGGGGATTCTCGTGATCCAGGGAGCGGCGGGGTACGATGGGATGTGCCGGCCGCGGGCGTATCAGGATTTCGTCTTCCTACACGGCGTGTTTGCGGGCACGCTCTCGCCGAGTGCGATGGATGCCCGGGGGGACGGTGCGCTAAATCGGGTGACGCTCCAGGACGGTCGGCGGTTGGTTGCAGAATACGCGCGGTACACTGCGGCGGATGCCCTGTGTTGTCCGTCGAGAACAACGAATGTGGTGTTTGAGATCGAATCGGATCAGGCCGTCGTGCGACCGGTGTCCTTGTCCACTTCCTCCGAAAGATAGCTCACCTGTATTTCTCCTCAAAACGCACCCAACGGCGTCTTAGCTGGAAAAACTGGTACGCAGGAAAATCAAACACTTGCCGCTCCGTTTTGCCAGCGCGGCCTTAGCAGTTGATTTGCCGCACTTTTATTTGCCAGCGATTCCGCCCCCCACGGTCTCCCGTGGCGTCGGAGCGTTCATCCGAATTCCCGAGACGCTGGAAACGGCGTTCGGTGCTACCAATATTGAAACATCTGCCCGATCTGCGGGGCTACAAAGTCCCCATCCGCAATCCCGCGGACGTTACGAGCAAGAGCGAGGTCATTGACCGGGGCTGTATAGCTTTCTGCAGCGTTGTCTATCAGCCCGAAATGGATCGCGATGGAGTGTTCACTGTGCAGATCAATGTGTGCGAGCACAGCCTCATCCGGATTCATGTGCATGCGGTACATGAACCACCGAGGCTCGTAAGCCCCTATGGGCAACAGACTTAGTTTAGGTGCCCCGTACTTCTCATATAGCTGTTTGAAGTGCTTGCCGTATGCGGTGTCGCCGGCAAAGTAGATTCTTCCCTCAGGAGAATCGATAAGAAACGATCCCCACAGTGTCTTGTTGGTGTCCCACATACCTCTGCGGGAGGTATGGACTGCCTCAAGAAAGACAAACCTCGTGTCTTTCACTGTGACAGGTTGATCCCAATCCAATTCCGAGACCGATACGATGCCCTCCTTCCTCAGCAGATCACCAACTCCAAGTCCTACTAACACCGTTGGCGCGCTGCCTCTTTGGTGATTGACGATCGCGTGTATGGACTTCAGATCCAAATGATCGTAGTGGTTGTGACTGATTAGGATGACGTCAATCCTAGGAAGCCCGCCGAGGGGCACTCCGGGGTTGGTGACGGTCCTGATAGGGAATAACGTGGGACCGATAGAATCGAACAAGACCGAGTCCGTAATGATAGTCAACGTCGGCGTTTGGATGAGAGCCGTAGCATGGCCGACCCAAAGAACCCGGATCCCGCGGAGTACGGGATCCTTGGGCAGCTCAGCGGGTGCCGTCGGGAAGTGATCGGGCCAATTCTTGGTTTTGGTTCTTAACGTCCAAGCGATCTTCACCTCTTCCCAGAACGTAGGATCGGGAAAGCGTTCGCGGTTGTAAAAGCGGTGGCCGTCGAAATGATCCGTCGCCTGCGACGTGCCTGACGTACATCCCTCGAAGAGTATAGAGGTTGCCGTCAAGCAGACGGCACCGACGACACTTGCCGCGCCCGCAACTATCAGTCGCTTCACGATGGGGCGCGCTCGTCCACCCAGTCAACGTCGAGCAAGCGCTCCGCAACCAGCCAGGCGCCGCCGTAGGGCATACCGGGGAGTGCCACGACCTTCGGGGTCCACCACCGCCATGCCGACGGTGACAAACACGCACCAGAATTTTCCGTCCCGGTAGATGCGGGCCTCCCGTGGATCATCGGACGTGCGCCAGTATTTGCGCAGAGACCACACCATGAGTGCCGCCCAAAGGACCGGCATACCGACCAGTACTGCCCGGCTCACTCTGGCGCCTTCGGCAATTTAGCCGGCGGGGCGTAGCGAAACCCTTCCTCTGCCTCCTCGCGGTTCAGGAGAGCACAGGGGATTGCGGGGAAGCCGAGCGCCCGTGATACGTGCCACCGATGCAGACCCTCGAGCAGCGTCGCCTGCGTTGCTCCCGGCTCACGGAACACCTGCACCGGGTCAAGCGCCGCGCCGTCCCGCAGCACGGCCAGCACGTCACGCACCGCCTCCGCGTTAAGCCGGCGACCGACGGGCACGATCAGCTCGGTGAGTGGCAGGAGCGGCGCGCTTGGATCGGTGCAGGGGTAACTCGGCCGGACCGCAGTGCCGCGAACGAATCCGTACTCCGCGAGCAGGGAGTCGGGCACACCGTCGAGGGTCAGCGGGCGTCTCATGATTATCGGGCCAGCAGCACTGTCAGGACCACCATGACGGCGAGGACGATGAGGGCCGACACGATGCCCAGCAGCGCGCTCGGGGCGGGTTCGATCTAAGGTTTGAAGCGTCTCGGACTAGGCTCGGGTTTCAGGTCGCCGCCTCGCCAAAGAGGCGAATGATACCGAGATAGTCGGGTTGAGGGGATAACTTACGGTGGCTTCCTTGAGCGACTGCATGCCAAGATCTTGAGGCCCCAATAACCGACCGCCACCGAGGGCGGCTCGGGGTCTAGGCCGTGTGTAAACGCCGGATTTGGTCCGCGACAGACAGCTCGACCCGACCTGGTAAGGTCGTAACGTTCTGGTGTCGGGCAAGTAAAGGGCTGTTACGCCCTGATCACCTGGATCAGCGGTACCACCCCGAAGATCTGCATCGCACGTTTCATGTTGTAGGCCAGAACGTGCAGGCTCATCTCGGTTCGTACGTTGGGTAGTCGCTTCATCAGGAAGTGCGTGGCACCCATCCAGGATTTGAGCGTGCCGAACACGTGCTCGGCGGTCTGCCGGCGGATACGCGCCGCGTCTGGCATCTTCTCCAAGCGAGATTGCATCGCTTCCAGCACCGCCTCATGGTCCCAGCGTGCGATGCGCCGGTAGTCGCCCGTCGTGCACTGCGCCTTGATCGGGCAGCGCGGACAGGCCGATGACCAGTACTTGTGGATCAGCTGGCCGTTCTCGATGGTCTTGAAGCGCCAGATGGCACGTTGACCTGCCGGACAGCGGTACTCATCGCGGGCAGCGTCGTAGCGAAAGTCGCGCTTGTCGAACTGCCCCTTGGCGAGGTTGTTTGACGTATAGGACTTGGGCACCAGCACGTTGATCCCAGCTTGCTCGCACTTGAGGATCTCTTCGCCTTTGTAATACCCGCGATCGGCCAGTGCCGTGAGCTTCTCAACACCAGTGGCTTCTTGAGCCTGTTTGCCCATCGAGGCCAGTTGGGAGCGATCGGTGCCCTGGTTGGTCACCTCGTGCGTCACTACCAGGTGATGCTTGGCATCCACCGCGGTCTGCACGTTGTAACCGACGACGCCTGAGCCGCGGGCACTGGTGGCCATGGAGCGGGCATCCGGATCGGTGAGGGAGATCTGTTCGTCGGGAGTCTGGCTCAGCTGCTCGCCGAGGTGCTTAAGCTGCTGCATCTGCGCTTTGACGATCTGCACTTTATCCTTCAGATGCTCCACCCGGGCTTCGGTGACGGTGCTCGGATCCCGATCCGCCCGATCCAGGTCCGCTAAATACCGCGCGATGCTCTGCTCGAGCTGCTGCATCCGCGCCTTGAGCTTATGCTTCGTGAAGTTCCGATCCCGCCCGTTGACCGCCTTGAACTTGCTGCCATCGATGGCGACCAACGCATCGCAGAACAGGTTCAAACTCCGGCACAAGACCACAAACTCCCGGCACACCCGCCGGATCGCCTTACCGTTGTCGCGGCGAAAGTCGGCAATCGTCTTGAAGTCCGGGCACAGTCTCCCGGTCAGCCAGATCAGTTCCACGTTACGCTGGGTCTCGCGCTCCAGGCGGCGGCTGGACTGAATGCGGTTCAGATACCCGTAGATGTAGAGCTTCAGCAGCGTCGCGGGGTGATACGCCGGCCGACCGGTCACTTCGGGCTCTGCGCCCTCAAAACCCAGATCCTTCAGATCTAGCTCATCGACGAATACATCGACAACCCGGACCGGGTTGTCCTCGGCGATGTAATCGTCCAGTACTTCGGGAAACAACGTGCTCTGAGATCGGTCCTGGCCCACCACGTATCGCTTCATGGCACGCTCGCGAGGCTACGTTGCTGCTATCTTATAGAATACGGCGATCGAGCAATGCGTTTTCACACAACCTAGGTCAATCTCAGCCATTCCGGGCGGTCGCCGTTATCACGTACTGTGGTAGGAAAGCGGCCCCGGCTACGAGTTACTGGCTTGCTTGGATACGACGCGACGTTGTCGCGGGATGGTGGCAAGTAATGACGAAATCCTGCCCCCGCTACGACTTCGCAAAATGCGCAGATTCCCGAAGGCCTTCAGCAAGAACGTCGTCCGGCTGCTAGGTCCCGATGGTCTGGGCTCGACAGTACCCTTTGCAGTGCCGGGGCAGACGAGCGCATGCTCCTCGTTCACCCCGGGCGCCGCGACGCGAGCTACTAAGTCTGAATTCGCTGAGTGTCGCCCAACGAGGAGGCAGATCATGGCTACATTCATAAGCTTGTTGAACTTCACCGATCAGGGCATTCGGAACATCAAGGACTCGCCGGATCGATCTGGAGCATTCAGAGCAAGCGCGGAAAAGCTCGGCGTAACGGTGACGGGCTTCTACTACACGGTCGGACATCACGATATGGTGGTAATCATGGAGGGCACCGATGAAGCGGTTACTGCCGCGCTCCTTAAGGTGGGCTCGCTTGGCAACGTTCGGAGCGAGACCCTGCGCGGCTTCTCTGTAGATGAGGCGAAGAGAATCTTCGGAAATATCTAGTAGCGCCTGAAGGCCACTGAGCTTGGCGCTCGCGCGCAACGCGGCGCCAGGCTCACGCACACCTCGGCTCGGGGGAGCGACATGGAGCCGCGCGAAACCCTCTCCGAATCACGCTAGAGACAGCCCAAGGACAGTAGGCGACTTTACAATCGTGCAGCCGCTACAATTTTCCCCGGCAGTGGCACCTGCCTTCGACTTTCATGGGCCTATGCGCCAGCCCCGGAAAGGGAGCTGCCAGCGCTTGCGACCAGCCAGGTGATCGCGACTGCTGTGGTCTTCCCTCCGACGGCCAACTCCGAAATCGATGCCGGGCGTGCTGGGTGGCGGCGCTCACGGTAGAGTCGGGATGTGACGCGGTGGCATTAGGTTTGGGTTGTCTGTTGCCGCCTCTTTCGTCTGGCGGTGCCCACGGACCCTCACCGTCGCTCCGTTTTCACACCCCGCTCATCGAACCGGACATGCAGATTGCCCGCATCCGGCTCTCGGACAAGACCTCACGCCTTCACCCACGACACGTCGTGCCCAAGTCGGGACAGGCGTACGAGACCGAAGTACCCGTACAGGTGCGAGAGTGGATACGTCCCGCCCCGGTGTCGCCGGACCTTGTACTTGTGGCGCAACCACCGGCGTAGCCGCACAGCGGTGTAGTTGTCGAGCGCCCGGTATGCACGGTTGACGGTCCCTACTTGGAAGTAGTTCGCCCAGCCGCGCAGTGTGCGATTCAACTGATCCACCAACTGTGTGGTCTCTTGCCACGTTCCGGAGACATCGGTCAACGCATGGACCTTCTCGACCATGCGCCGGATGCTCTTCTTGGAAGGCCGCATACCCAGATAGGCTTTGCCGGTCGTCCGTTGATACATCCGCCCGAACGTATACCCCAAGAAGTTGAACTCACCTTCCGGGACCTTACAGATTCGCGTCTTCTCCTCGTTGACCGTCAGCTTCAGTTTCCTCATGAGTTCGCGCATGCAGTTCAGCGCCTCCTCGGCATTGCCCCGCCTGCACAGGATCACGAGATCATCCGCATAGGTCACGATATGCGTGCCGAGGCTTTCCTCGAGCCCGAGCCTTTTCCATCCCAACACGAACCGGCGCATGTAGATGTTTGCCAGCAGTGGTGAGATCGGAGATCCCTGCGGGATGCCGCGTCCGCTGTCCTTGGCTGCCGTGCTACGCGTCTTCCTTCCTCGATCGTCGGTTTCTTCCACGGCACATTCCAGCCACATCTTGATCAGATGCAGCACACGCGGATCTACAATGCGTCGCGCAAGCGAGCGCATGAGTTCCGAGTGTGGGATGCTGCCGAAGTAGTCCGCGAGGTCGGCGTCCACGACGTCCGGGTGGCCTCGGAACAGCGTCTCTTCCACCTCGATCACCGCCTGCTGGGCATTGCGGCCCGCACGGTAAGCGTACTGCTCGGGTGTAAGATCGGCATCGAAGATCGGATCGAGCACCAGCATCGCCGCTGTCATGCATACCCGATCCCGCAGAGTCGAGATGCCCAGCGGCCTCAAGTTGCCGTTGGCTTTCGGGATAAACACTCGTCTGATAGGGTCCGGTCGGTAAGTCTCCTCCCGGAGCGCAAGCGCCAGTTCGCCGAGCCATCGCTCGACCCCGTACGCATCGACGTCCCCGAAGTCTTGCCCATCCACGCCCGGTGCGCCCTTGTTGGCGCGGCACTGGGCATAGGCATGGGCCAAGATGTCCTCGCGGTATATCTTGTCGTACAGAGCGTAGAAGCGATACTCGACTTCTGCCTTCGCTTTCGCGTGTAACGCCATCTGCAGCTTCTGAACACTTTTCGGAGTTGATAGGTTGCCCAATCTCCTGTCCCTCACTACTTGTTGCGTCTGTCCTGAACCAAGGCCCCTTCCCTCCGCCGGCGTTACCCGGTTTCATCGGTACTACAGGCCTCTCCGTCACCCCAGGGCGCCCGGCCCATCCCTCACGGGCGTCCGGTTGATCTTCCTCACCACGCCTTGGGGTTTCCCGTGTTGCGTACGCTTCCCTTGTGTGCATGCTGTCGCCACTACCCCGGCACAGCGACTGGCTGCATCGTCTGCTCGCTTCCCCAGTCGTATCAGCCTTCCCCGATCAGAGCTTCGGGTCGGCCTGCGCATCGTCCTTTTCGAGGCTTGCTCGGCGTTCACTCGCGTTACGGCCTGCACACTTGCACCGTCACCGTATTTCGTGACAGTTTCACCGAAGGCTTCAACTGTTTCGTTACCTCCACAGTTGCTCCGGTTGCTTCCGGCTGGAGCAGTTGCCGGGTGGGGCTTTCACCCACTGGAAAAGCGCCGCCTTTTCACGGCGCACCTCAGAAGCTGACATTTCTTCCATTGGCGTAGTCATCTTCAGGATGACCTACCTGATCCTTATCATCGACCTCGAATTCCTCGGGGGTTTCAGTGCCCTCGTCAACCGCGCGGACCGGTGCCTCATTCTCACCCGCATGCTCATCGTCTCGGTCATCGTCGTCATCTTCGGTGCCACTCATCGGGCGCGCGGGGAGAATCAATCCCTGAAACTGCCGCGACGTGCGTAGCTCTGGGTGTATGGAGGTCATGTACGGATCCTCATAAACGTAAAAGGGGAAGCCAAGCTGCTCCCCGGCCCTTTGGATGAGTATCGTCTATGTAACTTTGAGACTCTCTACGCAGAGAACAAAGTGGCCGCCAGCCTCCGCTGGCGGCCACACACGCGTTTGCGGGGACCGGGTTCTTAGGAGTCGAGCCTCTGGCCTAGAAATTCCTTGGCTTTTGCCACTTCAACGTCCCACTTACCGAGCTGTTCGGGATTCAGAAACTTAGCAATGCGCTCATGAATCTCGCCACGATGCTCTTTCACTTTGGCAACAATCTCGGCTTTGGTGGTGCTGGGGTGCGCTGTCATGTATTCCCCGACCTTTTCTCGCCCCTCGGCAAGAGCGGTATGAAGTTTTCCCTTCTGCTCCTCAGTTAGTTGAAGATCTGCAGCGAAACGCTTAAGTTCCGTTGCAACCTGCTCGCGGCTCTCAGCAGTCATAGTCATTACCGGTCTCCTGATTATCTTGGTCGTTTGAGATGACTCTATTCGCTGCGAGTAGGCCACATCTGCGCACACGCGTCTGTGCGTTGACCCACTCAGGAGAACTCCACGAAACCAATGCGCCGTGCCGATGCGGCGCAGAGCAAATGCTGGCGCCCTACCCGGCGGGGTCACCGCGTCGAGCCTTGCTAGGAGCCGGCCTCATTGAAAACGTGCCGCGCTCTGCGACATCAGCAGGTCAATGCGCTCGTCAAATCGATTTCAGCCGCCATTCGTGAGGACTTTCGCGGGGTAGCCCGCGTTCGTCACAGCGGTGGCCAGCGCTTCGGCGCTTGTTTGGGCCGGATCAAACGTCACCGTGGCCGTGTGCGTTTCCAGATCAACCGTTGCCTGCGCGACACCGGTGACGTGTGATAAGGCCTTATGAACTGTGATCGGGCACGCCGCGCAGGTCATGTGATCGACCGCCAGGGTGACGGTTCGAGGTTCGGCCGCCCGGGCAGATCCAGCCAGGAGTAGAAGTGCAGCAAATGTCGGTTTGAGCATGGTGGACTCCTCTAGGCAAACCAGGAAACGTAGTAAGGAAACAGCAGCAACGGCAGCACGGCGGCGACGACCACCCACAGCAGTAACCGGCGGCGGCGCAAGAGTTTCGGATCGGCACACACTCGACCGTCCTCGCAGCAGCTGGCAGGCCCGTAAAGCCGCCAACCAGCGGTGCCAAGCGCGGCAATTGCGAGTCCGACGAACACCGGTCGATAGGGCTCCAGGGCGGTGAGACTCGCAAGCCAGGTCCCGCCGACACCGAGTGACACGAGGAGCAGCGGCACCGCACAGCACAATGAGGCGCCAACTGCGCCGGCAACGCTGGCTAGGAGGGCCCAGCGCGGTGACGCCATTGAGCCTGGAGTCTGCATGGGCCTAGCATACGCCCCGTACCCGGGTACGGAGTCAAGCGGTGGCCGAATCCCCCACAATTGGTCAGGTTGCCAGAACGGCAGGCGTGCACGTCGAGACCATTCCGCTACTACCAACGACGCGGCTTAATGCGGGAACCGACTCGCCCGCCCAATGGGATACGGCGCGGCCGTGCTGACGCGCTGGAAGGCCAAAGTTGCCAGCGCCCTACCAGGCGTGGCGGCCCTCCTGCCATACGACCGCAGCAATCTATCCCATGATCTCGTAGCTGGCCTTTCCGTAGCCGCAGTCGCTTTGCCTGTGGGAGTGGCGTACGCACAGTTGGCAGGATTCAATCCTGCGGTCGGCTTGTATTCCAGCATCCTGCCGCTTGTTGCATACGCGATCTTCGGAACTTCAAGGCAACTGGTCATCGGTCCTGACGCCGCGACTTGTGCACTGATAACCGCTGCGGTCACGCCGCTGGCGCTTGGCAATCAAGAACTCTATGAATCCCTGTCCGTAACGTTGGCTCTGTTCGCGGGCCTCCTATGTATTGGCGCGAGCTTTCTGAAGCTGGGTGCCATCGCGGATTTCTTCTCTAAACCAATTCTCGTAGGATTTTTGAATGGCATTTCACTGAGCATCATTCTGGGACAAGTCGGCAAGATCCTTGGTTTCTCGATAGACGCAGGAGGAATCGTGCCCCGGCTCATCGAGATCGCCTCAAAACTTGGCCTCACACACGGCCCGACCCTCGTAGTTGGACTAGGGACTTTCATTGTGCTTCTGATCACTCCGCGCCTGGTCAAACAGGTTCCTGCGGCGCTTGTGGCGATGATTCTGGCGGCGATTGCGGTGCGCCTGCTGGGTTTGGAACAGCACGGAGTCATGATAGTGGGTGAAGTTCCACCCGGCTTGCCCCATATCCGGCTTCCGCATTTTTCTGCTGGCCTCATTCCAACCCTGTTCGGGGAGGCCGCGGGCCTGGCCCTGGTCACGTTTTCAAGCATGATGCTGACGTCTCGAAGTTTTGCGTCCAAGAACGGATACGATGTGGATGCGGACAAAGAATTTGCGGCGTTGGGCGCTGCCAACATCGCTTCCGCGATTTCACAAGGTTTCGCGGTCAGTGGTGCCGACTCGCGAACTGCAATGAGTGATGCGACTGGCGGACGCACGCAGGTCACCGGCCTTGTGGCTGCCGGAACCATAGCTGTTGTACTACTTTTTTTTACCGGGCCGCTGCGCTACGTTCCGATTGCTGCGCTTGGCGCTGTACTCGTGAAGGCTGGCTTATCTCTGGTGGATTTGAATGCGTTAAAGACCATCTACAGGATCGACCGGGGAGAATTCGCGCTCTCAGTTCTCGTGACTCTTGGTGTGGTAGCTGTCGGCGCGATTCACGCCATTTTGTTCGCCGTAGCCCTGGCCACTTTGCGTTTTGTTCGGCTAACGGCGCGTCCGAAGACCGAGATCCTGGGTAGAGTGCAGGGTTTGCCCGGTTTTCATTCCATCGAGCGTCACCCTGCGGCCTCGACAATTCCAGGGCTCCTGCTATTCCGCTTCAACGCACCGATTGTGTTTTTCAATGCGTCCTACTTCAAGCGCGAACTTCTTGCGGCCGCGAAGGCTGCGGGGCCCGGTTTGAAATGGTTTGTGATCGACATGCTCCCTGTAACCCTGGTTGACGCGACTGGCCTGTACACAACACAGGAGGTAGCTGCCGAACTGGAAAGCCGTGGCACGACATTGGTCGCAGCCGGTCGGCAAACCGAATTGCACGTGTGGGCGGAGTCTCGAAAGCTGCCTGACGGACACCGCAGGACACAGACGTTCCCGACTTTGAGAGCTGCTGTAAAAGCGTATCTCGGCAGAGAGGGAGCCGTCGCGGCCGTCGTTCACGACGCTGGCTCGGAGTGAAATGGGGATTCTCGGCAGTCATGCCTTCAGTAGTTATTACAATTCCGACGACCATCCCGATCGGAACCACCATCGCTATAGCTGCACCGATC
>CAWFDT010000015.1:0-520230 GCA_963814675.1 uncultured Pseudomonadota bacterium | reverse complement strand
ACCATGAGACCGAGTGCCTGCCGTCGGATCGCCTGTACTGCCGGTTTTGACGACCCACACCAGCCGATCACTCACCGTTCGCTGAAGTCTCTGCGCGTCGCAAGGCATATCGGCGTGCAAGGGCATATCGCCAACCGTCTCGACTTCAACCCACCGGAACGGTTCCGTCGCGCTTCGCGCTATGTCATGAGCGCCTAGGAATTCCAACGTTTGAGGCTACGTAAAGGCTACGAGCTTTTTAGAACCTCGTAACCGATTGATCCATCGGACGAAATTTTATTGTCGAACCAATCCATCATCGGCGCGACACTTATTTTTCTAATTATATTCAATGTGATACGACTATTTGATAAAAAGTATTTTAGCTGATTGTTGGGAATTTATCGGATCAAACGCATTGCGTCGATCGGATGCACGCGATCAATGATGCGTTCGCTCGCAACTGACGCACGCAGTTGAAAGCGTGAGTTGGAGGGCGCTCGCGCTAGTTCAGGATACTCTCGGTCGACTGAAAACACCGGGCTCAAAAGCGTACTTGTCATTAACGTATACCCACGCGATGCGCCCTGATGACAAGGGAGCGGCGATCCGCTTGTATGCGCCGACCTCGTACCGATCCGCGTGCTCGCGAACTGGCGCGAGCACTACGCCAGCAGAGTCATTGAACCTGGCAACGGCCGTCAACATCTTATCTATGAGCTGAACCGGTAACTGGCGCCGGCGCCGTACGTTGCGAGCAGGAAGCGGGGATCCCGTCGTCCTGATTGCGGCAGGGAATTTCGGGATGAATCAAGCAAAGCCGCTTGGCTGCGTTTTGTAGGACCCCGAGGGACATGCGTCCGGTGCCCTTTCCGACAGGCGTCATCACCTAGCTGTGATGTGCTGATACTTCGAGATCTCACACATGAGCCGAACTGCCAACAACTCCACAGCGGCGAGCGTGCGCACCGGGCAAACCGTGCCTGCGCTTTCCAGGGAAGAATTTGCGCAGCGCTTTCGTTCACTCTTTTACGACCTCGCGTTTGCGGTACACGAGTCGGCAATCACTCAGCTACTGGAAGTGGCGTGGAACGGCTACCAGGAGAAGCGCAAGAGCCCGCTCACCCGGAAGGCCGGCCCCGGGTTCAGTGACCCGGATTATGAGTTGTCGGTGGAATGGCTGGCGACCCGGGCGGCAATTGCAGTGGCACAATCCAATTACGAGGATCCCGCCGGGCGACCACGGATTCTTCTAATCTGTGGCGCCGCGCGCAACGACAAGTCCTGCCCCGGAGAAGCCTGGCACAGATGGCCAGGGGCACCCTCGAGAGCGCGGGTGCCGAAGTTGACCTGCTCGACTTAAGTCGGCTCACGTCAGAGTTCAGGAAGGTTATCTATCCGTGCAAGGGATGTGTCTCGACTGCCATGCCCCTGTGTCACTGGCCATGTTCCTGCTATCCGAACCACGCGCTCGGTCAAGAGAATGATTGGATGGGGGAGCTGTATCCCCGATGGGTGGCAGCGCACGGCGTGATGATCATCACCCCCGTGTACTGGTACCAGGCGCCAAGTGTGCTCAAACTGATGATTGATCGCCTGGTCTGCGCCGATGGCGGCAACCCCGACCCGACCTCCACGCACGGAAAGAAGGCCCAAGAGGCGAAAGCGCTCGAATTGCGCGGCTGGGATTATGCACGACATCTGCAGGGACGCTCTTACGCCGTCGTGGTACACGGAGATACGGCGGGCACCGAGGAATTGCGTCGGGCGCTGTGTGACTGGCTCGGCGATATGCGTCTTGTGCGCGCCGGGTCCACGGCTTGCTTCGACCGAATGGTGGGCTATTACGGTCCGTACGCACTGAGCCATGAAGCGCTCGATACGGACCTCGCTTTGCACCAGGAAGTCAAAAACGCCGCTCAGCTACTTGTCACCCATGTTCAGGAGCGGCGCGCCGGTCGCGGACTGACTGAAGCAGAGACCGCAGACCCCCGACCTAAATAGCTCGTGGCCTCTAGCTCCTCGGTTTCGCGGCAGACCGGCGCTAGTACTGGATGCCCTGCGAATCGGCGATCTTCTCAGCGGCGCTCAGGTGGGACTGCACCGTGGGCAGCACTTTTTTGTGCAAACGCCTTGGCGTCGGCATCCTGACCCGAGCTGATCTCCTTCTGCAGGAGCGCACGGTGCTTTTGTTCGCCTTGATCTGATTCGAAAGATACGACTTATCGAAACTGCTGCCCAACAGCGCTTCGAGCAGGAGCGCATTTCGGCGCGCTGAATCACACACTCGGCCCGCGAGGGGCGGGGCGCTGTCTCGCGCCAGCGCCTAGAGAAGCTTGTCGGGTGTAATGGGCAGATCGCGGATGCGTCGGCCGGTTGCATTGTAGACCGCATTGGCAATCGCTGCGGCCACTCCGGTGATGCCGATCTCGCCGATGCCCTTGGCGCCGAGTGGGTTGACGATCGGGTCTTGCTCCGGAATCACGGCGACGTCGATCGTGCCAATATCAGCGTGCACCGGTAGATGGTAGTCGGCGAGGTTCGCGTTGACGATGCGCCCAGTGTACGGGTCCACGATGCTTTCTTCGTGCAGCGCCATGCTGACGCCCCAGACGATACCACCGGCAAGCTGACTGAGGCCGGTCTTCTCGTTGAGCAGACGCCCGACACCATACCGGCCGAGGACGCGCGTCACCCGCAGCTGCCCGATATCACGGTCCACGCGCACTTCGGCGAACACCGCGCCGAATGAATGCATCGCGTAATTCTCGCGTTCGGGTCCCGGGGCGCTCTCGGCGCTTGCCTGTACGGGACCAGAGGCCTGGGCCACCACCGCACCGACCCGTGCGCGTCGGTTGCGATCACTGCGCACGGCGATCCAGCCGTCCTCCAGAACCAGGTCGGACTCCGGCACGCCGCGAAACATCGGCAACGCGCCCTCGGCAGTACAGCTACGCAGCAGCGCCGCGCGTGCCCGCTGACAGGCCAGTTGCACCGCCGGCGAGACGCTCGCGCAGGTCATCGAGCCGCCGGAGACCGGCGCCGGCGGCAACGTCGTGTCGCCGAGCTCAAAGTGGATTTGCGCGACCGGCAATCCGAGGGCCTCCGCGGCCACCTGCGACATCACGGTATACGTGCCCGTGCCCAGCTCCTGGGAGCCGCTGCGTACGATAGCGCTGCCGTCCTGCCGGTACTCCGCAGAGGCGGAAGCCTTGCTGCGGTGTGTGGGGTAGGTAGCGGTGGCCATGCCATAGCCGATCCACTCATCGCCGCTGCGCCGGCTGCGCGGCGCAGAACGCTGTGCCCAGCCGAAGTGCTCGGCGCCAGCCTGGTAGCACTCGCGCAACGACTTGCTCGACCAGGGTTTGCCGGTTTCCGGATCGGAAGTGGCGTAGTTGCGCAGCCGCAGCTCGATCGGGTCGACCCCGCTTGCCACGGCGAGCTCATCGAGCGCCACCTCCAGCGCAAAGCTGCCGGTGGCCTCCCCCGGGGCGCGCTGAAACGTCGGTGTGCCGACGTTCAACGCGATCAAGCGCTGCTGCGTCCGCAGACTGCGGCAGGCATACAGCATGCGCGTGAGGGTGCTGGAGGGCTCCGCGTATTCTTCAATGACCGAGGTGTGTGAGAGCACCTGGTGCGAGAGCGCAAGCAGCGTGCCATCGCGGCGCGCGCCGAGGACGATGCGCTGCTCGGTCTGTGGACGACCGCCCACCGGACCGAACATCTCGGTGCGCTCGAGCACGAGCTTCACGGGGCGGCCCACGTGACGCGCAGCGATGGCCGCCAGCGCCACGTGGGACCACATCGAACCCTTGCAGCCGAAGCCACCGCCGATGTAGGGCGAGAGGACGCGAATGCGCTCGGGGGGGATGCCCAGCACCTTGCCGAGCGTCTTCTGGACTCCGCTCACATATTGGGTGGTGTCATAGATAGTCAGGTCCTCGCCCTCCCACACGGCGACTGTGGCGTGCGGCTCCAGCGGGTTGTGGTGTTCCATGGGCGTGCTGTAGGTCTGCTCGATCCGCAGCTCCGCGCTGGCGAGGGCGGCGTCCACGTCACCCCGCGCATAGTCGGGCTTCACCTGAGGCGTAGGTTTCGGCGCGAATGCGGCGCCGCGCTGCACCGCAAAATCCAGCACGGCCGGACCTGCCCGGTAATCCACCCGGACCCGGGAGGCCGCATCCGTCGCCTCCTCGAGAGAGTCGGCCACCACGAGCCCGATTGGCTGGCCGTTATAGGCCACACTGCGGTCCTGCAGCAGCGAGAGCACGCGCCCGGCGGGCGGATCAATGCCCGCACGCCCGGCCTCGGGCAACCGGGGAGCATTGTCGGGCGTGAGTATGGCGACCACTCCCGGGGCTCGCGTGGCCTCGGTCAGGTCGAAGGCGCCTATCGTTCCAGCCGGGATGGTGCTCAACAGCAGCCGTGCGTAGCACAGCCGCGCGAGCGCACGCTCCGCGGTGAAGGGCGCCGTCCCGGTTACCTTCAAGCGACCGTCGACGCGGTCCAGGGGCTCGCCGATCGTGTTCATCCGGCGGCCACACGCAGGGCGCGTCCCACCGCACGCTGTGCCAGTTCAACCTTGAAGCCGTTATACCGCAGCGGGACGGCGCCCTCGGTTGCGGCACGCGCCGCCGCAGCCATGGCTGCGGGGTCGACGGGGCGTCCGCGCAGCAGCGCTTCGGCTGCCGTTGCGCGCCACGGCTTGTGCGCCACGCCGCCGAGCACGATGCGGCAATCGCGGACCGCAGATTGGCGCAGATCCAGCGCCGCGGCCACGGAGACCAGGGCGAAGGCGTAACTTGCCCGATCACGTACCTTCAGATAGGTCGCGTTCGCGGCAAAAGGACTCGGCGGCAAGTCGACACTCACGATCAGCTCACCCGGCTCGAGCTCGGTGTCCCGCTGTGGCGTGCGGCCGGGGAGCCGGTGGAAGGCGCCGATCGGAAGGGAGCGCACGCCGTTCAGCCGTCGGATACGCACTATCGCATCCAGAGCTACGAGGGCGACGCTCATGTCGGAGGGATTGGTGGCCACGCACGCCGGACTGGCGCCGAGGATCGCGTGCATGCGGTTATACCCCTCGCGCGCCGCACAGCCCGATCCGGGCGTGCGCTTGTTGCAGGCACGGAAGCTGGTGTCGTTGAAGTAGCTGCAGCGGGTGCGCTGGAGCAGGTTGCCGCCGACCGTCGCCATGTTGCGCAGTTGTGGAGAAGCGCCCGCGAGCAGTGCGCGGGACAGCAGCGGGTAGCGCTCGCGGATCAGCGGATGATTGGCCGCGTCACTGTTGCGCACCAGCGCCCCGATGCGCACACCCCCGTCGGCGAGCAATTCCACCTTGCTCCAGGGAAGGGCGGTTACATCGATGAGCCGCTCGGGCTGCGCGACGCCGCCCTTCATCAGATCGACGAGATTCGTGCCGCCGCCGAGGAACTGCGCCCCCGGCATGGCCGCAAGCGACAGCGCCTCTTCCGGGGTCGTTGCGCGGTGGAACTGGAAAGGATGCATCGCGCTGATCTAGGTGGAGGCGCGGGCCTCAAGCACCTGGCGTATCGCCGCGAGCATGAAAGGATAGGCCCCGCAGCGACACAGGTTGCCGCTCATGCGTTCACGAATCTCCTCATCGCTCGGCGGCCACGGCGCGCGCTGGCGCAGATCCGCGGTGACGGCGCTGACCGTGTCAGCGCGCAGTTCGCTCATCATCGCGAGCGCGGAACAGATTTGCCCGGGCGTGCAGTAACCACATTGAAAGCCGTCGTGCTCCAGGAAGGCCGCCTGCAGCGGCTGTAATTCACCACGCTGCGCCACGCCCTCGATCGTGGTGACTGTCCGGCCCTCCAGCGTGGCCACGAGGGTGAGACAGGCATTCACGCGGCGTCCGTCCACTAGAACGGTGCAGGCGCCGCACTGGCCTCGATCGCAGCCTTTTTTGGTGCCGGTCAGGGCCAGCTGCTCCCGCAGGGCATCCAGCAGGGTGACCCGAGCATCCAGGTACAGACGACGTTCTTCGCCGTTGATCTGCAGCGTCGTTGCCAGCCGCGCCGCCGGTGGTGGCATTGCCGCCGCGGCTGCGGGGGCCGCTCCCGCCTCACGGGGCCCCACCAGACCCAGCGTGGGCGCGGCAAGCGCGCTGCCGATGAGGAACTTCCGGCGCGTGACCGGGGACGTGAATTCAGTGGGCATGCAGGCGCACATCTTGTAAACCGGACCGCCGAAGGCCGCAGCGGGCTCGCAACAGATCCCGCGGTAGTCTTTCTCTGACCGCGTCGGCGCGCGACGCCGCAGCTTCACTCCGGAGGCGCCCGGCGGCGCCGCGCCGCTGTGGGAGAGGGCTTGCACCAAGTCCACGGGCGCGCCCCTGTTCGGGACGTGCAGTTGGAGGGATGTTTACTAGCGGCTGTGAGTCGGGCCGCTGCGCGCGGATGTCAGCAAAGGCAAAGACCCTGAAGTGGTGAAAGCCAACCCCCCATCGAGCAGTCGCGGTGCCCGGGAAGTCACGGTCCCCACCGCGGCCCAGATCGGGCGCTGCCGGCGTTGTGATCTGTGGCGCAACGCGATCCACGGCGTGCCGGGGGAAGGACCCGCGCGGGCGTTGGTGATGCTCGTGGGCGAGCAGCCCGGTGACCAGGAGGATCACCAGGCTCAGCCCTTCGTGGGGCCTGCCGGGCGCGAGCTCGACCGCTTGCTGCGTGAAGCGGGGCTGGACCGCTCGGCGTGTTACGTGACGAACGCAGTCAAGCACTTCAAGTGGGAGCCGCGCGGCAAACGGCGCTTGCACCGCCGGCCGAATACGGCAGAGATCCAGGCCTGCAATCCGTGGCTCGATCAGGAAATCGCAGCACTCAAGCCCCAGGTGATCATTGCCCTGGGCGCCACGGCCGCGCGGGCCCTTCTCAAACACCCGGGCGCCATCACCGCCTTGCGCACTAAAACGCTGCGCCATCCGCTCGGGGCACGCCTGTTCGTGACCTACCATCCTTCGGCGGTCCTGCGCGCGGACGCGGCGGCTGCAGAGGTGCGCGGCCGGCTGTTGCGCGATCTGCGACGTGCAGTGCGGGTTCTGCACTGCCGCGGATAGGGTCGGCGAGTAAGCACCGATGGTTGCACCGGCACGGATAAAAGGCGCGTTCCGCGTTTCATGAATCCCTAAACGCCCGCCGTCACTGCTTTCGATGCCGCGGGCAGCCACTTTGGATGCGGACTGGGGCTTACCCCCCTACTCGCCCAAGCGTAAACCTCGCAGCGCCCTTGCGATGAAGGCCCGGGCCCAGTTACTACCCGTCACCTCATTGCCGAGACGGCCCCATCCTCCACTTGCGATTGCCATGATCGCTGTGGCAAACCATCCGAGGGCGAGCCAGGAACGCGACACCGCAAACCGTCCCATAAATGCGTTGATTTGCAGCCATGCGCATAAGCAGCAGCACAACATCTGGTTGCAAGATCCAATTGGGGTAATGCCGGCGAAGATTCCCTGCGATGCCCTGGCTCGTCACCCTGCCATTTCGAGCAGACAATCGTGGAGTACCGCTTCCAGCAGCTTGCTTCGCGCAACGGCCGTGGATGCAGGCGCGAAGTGCATGCGATGAATCACCGTGGCACCTTGCCACTGCGGCACGAATTGCCTTCGTCATTGAGCGGCGCTTTGGCGAAGCGGTCGCCAGGACCGCGGAGCAGTTGGGGTGCAGCGCGGACGTTCGAAGTCAGGCCGCGCGCGAGTTGCTGGGACTGAACCTCGCGCGCGCGTGCCGTCAGCCCATAGCAGATCCGCCCTATGGTTGGCCGGGACGTCTCCCTGCCGGGAAGGCAATTGGCCTCTTTCGGTGGATGCCGTGGCCTTCTCTGAGGCTTAAGCTTGAAAGTAGTCCATGGGTCCGCTGAGTGGCGTGCACTCTTGTAACCCGAGAGCCCGCCCCTATTTTCGCGTCCGTAGGTCGGCACGCCATTGCGTGCTGCGGACTGACGTCAAAACCTTGGAGGACGTTTCGATGGCTACGTTGCGCTATCAGCCTTGGGCAGTTGTTTCCCAGCTGCAGAACGATATAAATCGCGTATTCGGCAACCTGAACGATTCGGAGAGTAGTAGCGCCACCGCGGAGTGGATTCCGGCGGTAGATGTACTCGAATATGCCGATCGCTTTGAATTGTTGGTCGATCTCCCCGGCGTCGATTCTCAGGCGGTCGAGATTACGCTGGACAATGGCGTGCTGACTCTCTCCGGAGAGCGTCGCCAGGAGCATGCCGCTGTTGCCAGCGGCACGGAGAATGCGCTTCAGCAGGAACGCAGAGAGCGACTGCAGGGCCGGTTCTACCGTCGATTCATCTTGCCCGATACGGCGGATGCGGAGAACGTAAGTGCCACCGGCCGCAATGGCGTTCTAGAGGTCTCAATTCGCAAGCACGCCAAGGCACAGCCCAAGCGGATTACCGTCAAGTAATTCAGGCGATTTGCCGAACGGACGGCTCTCGACCGTTCGGCAAACTCGCGTTTCGCCTTTGGTCGGCAACCTTGGTCGAGATCTTTGCCGTGACCCGGTGCCGTGGTGCCCTACAAGCCTGCGACAAGTTTCGCTCAGGCATTCCGCCGCGGACCTCTGGAGTTCGGAGTTTGTCCGACGGCAAACCGAACTGCCTAGCCCTATCCTTCGCTCCGAAGCACACCCCTCACTCAGCACATGCCATGGCGACTCAAGAGGAATTGCTGTTGCACCTGGATCTGGCGGCGCATCGGCTTGCGCAAAGCGCAAGTCGCCTGAGTCATCAGCGGCAAATAGTCCGGGCACTCAAGGCCGAGCAGCGCGACTCCGAGGATGCGGAGTGCCTACTGGCGATTCCCGAACAGCTGCACACCCTCAGCGTCGATGACCGCGAGCATATTCTCCGCACCCTGCACCTTCCCTCGACGGGCGTGTTCCCGGCGGCGCACCCGCGTTCGGTTCGCGGGCATTGAATGATTCGCGGCTACTGACCCGGAATCTCTGGCAGGTATTGTGCCGCAGCACCTTGCAGTGGATCGACCACGAGGGAGCGCGATTGGCCGCATCCCTGTCTTTGTACAGTGTCCTTTCGCTTGCTCCACTCGTAATTTTAGCAATCGCGATCGCCTCGTTGGCATTTGGACGTCCGGCGGCACAGGACGCACTCCTCAGCCAGTTGCGCGCTCTTATGGGGCCGGAGGGCGCGAGCGCCGTGCAAGCCGTGATCCAGTACGGGCGCACGCCGCGGGTAGACCGCGTGGCCTCTGTACTCGGGATCCTCACGCTACTATTTGGGGCCTCGAGCGTATTTGCTGAACTGCAATCTGCGTTAAACAAAATCTGGGAAGTGCCGGCGGCGGGTGGGCGCACTGGCTTCTACACGCTGCTTAAGTCCCGTCTCTTTTCCTTTGCCCTGGTACTGGGCATGGGCTTTTTGCTTCTGGTATCTCTGCTTTTCAGCGCAGCACTTGCGGCACTGGGACATTACTTCGCCACGCTGCTGCCAGCCCCCGAATGGGCAGTCTCCATCTTAAACTTTTTGCTGTCTTTCGTAGGCGTCTGCACTGTGATCAGCTTGATTCTCAGATATGTGCCGGATACCAGGGTGGGCTGGCGCGCTCTAATGGAAGGAAGCCTCGCGACAGCCCTGCTGTTCACAATCGGCAAGTCGCTGCTGGGCCTGTATCTGGGGAAGGCGGCCGTGGTCTCCGCGTACGGCGCCGCGGGCTCTTTGGTAGTCGTTATCCTCTGGGTCTACTATTCCGCATTGATTTTCTACTTCGGCGCTGAGTTTACGCACGTGACGCTCACGGGAAGGCTGAAACCCTCCCTGGACAGCCAAGAGCCCGCCACATAGCGAATGCCACCTGACGCCCAACGGCGGGCAGCGCTTTACGAAAACCATCATGACAACGCTTTGGGGTCTGAAGCATCGACCTCGCTGTTATCGCTGTTCGCGGCCTCGAGATGCTCACCGGTTCCAGCATTCATTTGCCATGTGCGATTCTAGGCAAACTCACTGACTGCCCACACGACGGTCGCAGCGGCCATAACCAATGTCGCAACCCAGCCGATGATCGCCAGCTTGCCGGATATCATGAAGTTGCCCATGACTTGGCGACTGCGCGCCATCAACATCAACAGCGTCATGACAGGAGCGGCCACGATCCCATTTATCACCGCCGCCCACACCAGCGCCTTGATTGGACTTACAGCGGTGACGTTGAGTGCAGCCCCCAATAGCGTTGCCGCCACAATGGTGACGTAGAACGCGCGCGCCTGCAGTGGCCTGCGTGACAGTCCAACAGGCCAACGTCGCGCTTCACCGAGCGCGTATGCGGCGGAGCACGCTAGCACAGGCACCGACAGCAGCCCGGTTCCCACAATCCCGAGTGCAAAGAGCGTGAAGGCGAAGTCCCCGGCCAGCGGCCGAAGGGCCTGGGCCGCTTGCGCAGCCGTTTCGACCTCGTGAATACCCGACGGCGGAAGCGTCGCACCGGTACTCACTAGAATGGCGAGTCCGACCGAGTTCGAGACGCCCATGCCCACCAAAGTATCCAGACGAATCCGCGCCAGTGCCGCGGGTGCCTGCGAGGGACTGTTCTTCAGCGGTTCGCGGTGAGGATGCGCCTTGGTATCTTCCACCTCCTGGCCCGCTTGCCAGAAGAAGAGGTAAGGGCTGATCGTGGTGCCAAGGATTGCCACGACCATCATCCAAAATTCACTACCGCTTGACCAGTGGGGCCAAATCAGGGCCCCGCCCACCCGCGCCCAAGGCACATGGATGACAAGCAATACAGCAAAATACGACAGCAACACCAATGTCAGCCACTTCAGCACACCGACGTAGGCCGGATGGGACAGAAACAGCTGTGCGATCGTACACAGTACGCCAAATCCGAAGATGCAAAGCCACGCTGGCACGTGGGGAAGCAGCAAACGACTGGCCTCTGCCATGGCGCCCAAATCTGCGCCGATATTGAGCGTGTTCGCCATCAACAGGAGAAGCACAATGAACTGCACCCAATTACCGTAGTGCTGCCTCAGATTGCCCGCGATGCCACGGCCGGTCACTCTTCCGATCCGGGCACTGATCTCCTGAATCGCGAACATCAGCGGGTATGTCAGCACCAAGGTCCATCCCAATTGATAGTCGAACTTGGCCCCCGCCTGGGCGTAGGTGGCTATGCCGCTGGGATCATCATCCGAAGCTCCGGTAATCAGACCGGCGCCGAGTTGAGACCAAAACGCCGGCTGATGAGGCGAAACGCTGAGCCCGGCATCTTGGTTCACGCGCGTAGCCTGGCTATGCCGCGCGGGGCACCGGGACAGACCAGATTCCTGGGGCAGCAATGACCACTAAACCGCGCGCCGTGCTACGGCAGCGCACAAAGTGGATCCACTTTTGAGGTGCGTTTGCGCTTCGCCGCCCTGACGGATTGCGTAACGCGCTCGCGTACTAGGTGCCACGCAGCTACGCTTTCATCACCGAAAGACCGGATCCTCGAGTGGGCTGCGAACTTCGATCAAGCTCTCGCCGGAAAAACGAGTTGTCCTCCGCGTCCCACAGGCGACTCACTGTTCGCATAGAATCTCTTTTGATGAGTGTTTGCTCAGTTGCCAGTCGTCGCTTCACTTCCACACTGTCGCGCCCGCCAGCCATCCCGGCGCCTGTCCTGCGCCGCACTCACCGGCGCTGCCTATTCACCTGGGACATCCTCGATGCCGATTTGGGACCGCCACTCGTCATCTCCTCTCCGTCGAGAGAATCTTGCAATTCCGCTTTGCGCTGCGCCATTTCCGCACCTAATGCTTCCGTGTCCACCTTGGCCTTTTTAGCCTTTGGAAACATTTCACCTTCTTCCTCTTTGACGTGATGGTCGATCTGCTCCCCCAAGACGGTGACTTTCGCGTCGTACAACTCATCGTCGGGATCCATGCTCTCTAGCTCTTCGATCAATTCCTTCGCGCCGGCATGTTCGACCAGTGCCTCATTCATCAAATCCGCATCATCAATTTGCTCTCGAACCGCCGGGTAGAAAATCTCTTCCTCAATCGCCGTGTGAATCTTTAGCTCTCGGCAGATGCGCTGAGTCAAGTCGGCCTTGTCATCATCCGTATCGCCCCGCTTGCCTTTTAGAGTAGAAAATTCCTTGAAAAGCGCCTTAACGCGCTTGTGGTCAGTCATGAGGGACTCGATTGCGTCGGTATTGCCCGGCTTCGCGCCGCTTTTTGCAGTAGCCATTAGTGAGCTCTCCTTGTGGTCGCGACATCCCGTCGATCACGCCGCAGGACTGGTTACTCAGGATCTTAGCGTTTTAGCGACGCGCAGCGACTGTTCTGCCGGCCTGCTTTGAGCGTAGGAGAGCGCTTATTCAAATGCAGCGCGACCCTTTGGCGCCGCGGTGCAGGGATTTGAGCGCTCGGGGCGACTGCCTGTCACCAAGGCACTTTTTAGGATGGTCAACGTTGCGGTTCCCCGATTACCGACGACGCCCGCGTTTACGCGATACCGCTGCGACTCCCCTCGCGGGCGTGTCTCGAGGATCTTGAGGTAAGCCAATCGCACCGAGTGCGCGCGATTCCGTCTGACATCTCAGCGCGCGGGGAGAAGGCATCTTGCACCACACTTAGCACCGTGGGCCTCTATGCGTATTGCGCAAATTCCGCCGCTTTTTGAAACCGTTCCACCGCGGCTGTATGGCGGCACCGAACGGGTCGTCGGCGCTCTCAGCGACGCTTTGGTCGATATGGGGCATGAGGTAACGGTTTTCTCTACCCCGGAGGCTAAGACTCGCGCTCAAGTGCATTGTGTACGGGACCAAGCCCTGCGTCTTGATCCCGCGTCGCTTAAGTCCGAGTTAGCCGCGCACTTGGCGATGCTATACGAAGTGCGGGCGTGCGCCACGCGCTTCGACGTGCTGCATTTTCACACCGAGCTACTGCACCTTCCGGTTTTCGAGCAGTTGACGGCAAAATGCGTGACCACCTTACATGGCCGTCTGGACTTAAAGGATCTTGAGCGCGCATACCGGTGCTGGTCTCAGTTCGGTTTGGTATCCATCTCCCGGCAGCAACGCAAACCACTATGGCGAGCCAACTGGCTCGCGACCGTACCCCACGGCCTGCCCCCGGAGAACTTTCCGTATCAAGAGGCTCCTGGCAAATATCTGGCTTTCCTGGGCCGGATATGTGCGGAAAAAGCACCCGATGCGGCAATCCGCATTGCACTACGCTCCGGGGTGCCACTGAAGATCGCCGCCAAGATTGACGATGCGGATCGAGAGTACTTCAATGGCGTGGTGAAGCCGCTGCTCGCTCACCGAGGCGTTGAATTTGTGGGCGAGATCAGCGAAAGGGAAAAACCTCAATTTCTCGGGGAGGCGTGTGCTCTGCTGTTTCCCATTGCATGGCCGGAGCCGTTCGGACTCGTGATGATTGAAGCTATGGCGTGCGGGACTCCGGTAATTGCCTTTGAGGCCGGGGCGGTGCGTGAGGTGATCGACCACGCAGTGAGCGGCCTAATCGTTCGCAACGAAGAGCAGGCTGTCGCAGCGGTGCATCGTATCGAGGCGCTCTCGCGAGGTGCAGTGCGCCGGGCATTCGAGCGACGCTTCACCTCCCGCCACATGGCACAGCGCTATCTTGATGTCTATGCGCGCCTAATTGGCGCGGAAGCTCGGCCGCTAATGCAGGCGATTTAGCGGGCCCAAGAACTCCTCATGGTGGAGAGCACTGAACAAAGCGAGCGGCGCGGCTTGTTGCCGCGCTTTACGCTGAAGTCTGGTGATACCTTTCTGCAGTCCGATGCGCTCGGCGACATCCAGGGAATCGACGATGGACTCTTCACCAACGATACACGGATGTTATCGCGCTACGAACTGAGAGTCGCCGGGCATCGTCCCTCGCTGCTCGGCGCTGCCATTAATCAGCGCAATACGCTGTTCACTGCCCATTTGACCAACCAGCCGCTACCGGCTCTGGGCGAGAATGCGCTTCAGGCGGGAGTAATCCACATTGAGCGTGATCGGTTGCTGTATAGCGAACGCCTGCACGAGCGCGTTCAGCTTACTAACTACGGCCCGGACACCGTGCACGTGACTCTGCAGTTCCTCTTTGCCGCAGACTTTCGGGACATTTTTGAGGTACAGGGTTGTGTGCGCAGGGCGCGGGGGAGCTTTCTCGAACCGGAAGTGGACAAGCAGTTCGCACGCTTGCACTACCGCGGCCGAGATGATCGGGTCCGGCGCACGAGCATCGCCTTTTCAGATGCTCCCGGCTCGCTCTCCGCGGAAGCCGCTTTGTTCCACATCCACCTTGCGCGCGGCGCAACACGCGAGCTTTTCATAGAAATCGAAACGGGCGCCAGAGACTTAAATGACCTGCCCAGTGAGCGGCGATACTTAGCAGCGGCTGAACGACTCAATGCGGAGGTCCGCACACGAGTTGGCCTGGGCGCCACAATCGAAACGCCCGGACGATTGTTCAATCTTTGGCTGGACAAGTCCAGTTCCGACTTGGCGCTCCTGACGACCGTTCTACCCACGGGGCCCTATCCTTGCGCTGGAATACCCTGGTTCGCCACACAGTTCGGTCGGGACGGAATTATCGCAGCGCTGCAGACGCTCTGGATTAATCCGCACTTAGCGGCGGGCGTGCTGCGGTTTCTGGGCGCAACGCAGGCACAGGAGTCGGTGCCTTTCCGAGATGCAGAACCGGGAAAAATTCTGCATGAAATGCGACGCGGAGAGATGGCCGCCCTGAACGAGGTGCCGTTCGGCCGCTATTACGGCTCCGTGGACTCCACGCCTCTTTTCGTCATGCTCGCCGCTGGCTACGAAAATCGTACCGGCGATCAATCTCTAGTCGATGAGCTTTGGGTGCAGTTGAAGGGTGCAGTCGCCTGGATCGAGCAGCGGCTGGCCCATTCGCGCAGCGGCTTTCTTGACTACCAGAGTGCGCAGCCCAGTGGCCTCGTGAACCAAGGGTGGAAGGACAGCAAGGATTCAATCTTCCATGCGGATGGCTCTTTTCCGGTCGGCCCAATCGCGGTGGTCGAAGTGCAGGGTTACGCGTATGCGGCATTCAATTGCATGGCACAGTTGTTGTCCCGTCGCGGACAAGATAACGAGGCAGCAACCCTGCATAGGCGGGCCTGCATCCTGCGCGCGGCGATCGAGGAGCGCTTCTGGGCTCCGGAGCTCGAGTTTTATGGTCTCGCCGTCGACGGCGAAGACCGCCTCTGCCGCGTGCGAGCGTCCAATGCCGGTCATCTCCTGTACTGCGGAGTACCGAGCGCTGAGCGCGCGGCACGCATCATTGCGCAGCTACGCTCCAGGGAATTCTCCAATGGCTGGGGCCTGCGTACGCTGGCCTCAGACGCCCCGCGCTTCAACCCAATGTCTTATCACAATGGATCTGTATGGCCTCATGACACCGCGCTTTGCGCCGCAGGAATAGCCCGATACGGTAGTCGAGGCGACGCGGTGAGATTGACCAGTGAGGTTTTTGAGGCCGCGAATCACTTTGCGATGCGCTTGCCTGAGCTTTATTGTGGCTTCGAGCGGATCGAAGGCCAGACACCGACGCCCTATCCCGTCGCATGCCTGCCCCAAGCATGGGCCGCGGGAGCCGTCTTCATGCTATTGCAGGCCTGTCTCGGTTTGAGTATCGATGGAGTCCGCCAAGAGGTTCACGTCTGTACTCCGGAGCTTCCGCTCGGCATTGAATCGGTAATGATCCGGCATCTTCAGGTTGGCGATGAGGTAATTGACCTGCGATGTCACCGACAGCAACGCACGGTAGTGGTTGCCGCGGAGAAGCCCTCTAAGATTCGCGTGCTGGTTCGCCCTTGACCCCACTTAGCGGTTCAAGACGTCGGAGTAATCTCGTTGCAGAAATATTAGACGCTCGGCGAGATCATTCCGTCGTCTCAGTCGTCTCATCAACTGGATGGTCGCCTTCGGGACCCGAACTGAAAATCCGGGTGTGGGACGAAGCAAACCGGAACCGCTTCACTCCCAGTTCGATCACGTCGCCGTCAGCAAGGCGCGCGTGCCGGATGCGCTGACCGTTCAGGGACACACCGTTTACGCTACGGAGGTCCTCAATAAATGCCCCGTTTGGCTCGATCGTCACGACGGCGTGGCGCTTACTGACCGACGAGTCCTTGAGGCATAAATCACTCTCCGGCGCCCGGCCAATCGTTGTGTGTGGGCCTAGCGGCACCGCCAGCGCTTCGCTGTCGTCGAGCGGGACGAGCGTCGCGCCATCGTCGGGAAACCCGACTGTCTTAGAGAGCGGGTTGCGGTTTTCGCGCTCAATAGCGACCTTGATCCGACTCAACACCCGAGCGCTGGTTTTCGCATCGCGCTCCAGATGTCGCAGCTGCAATTGCCGTTCGTCCAGGGCACCGCGCGTCCGCTCGAGTTCCAGCGCTAGTTCCCGCTGCCTGACGTCCAGGGCTGTCGCTCGCTCGGTCTCGCGATGCAGTTCAGTCCGGACGCGCCCGAGTTCGTTCTCAACCAGGCGTCGCGACGCCTCGGCCTGTTCTGCCAGCGCCTCGGCATGGGCGAGGTCCACCTGCAGGTTCGCAAGCCGCTCGGACGGGTACGTCGCGTCGCGCTCAAAATTGGCGCCCCGGTCCTGAATTGCCGCAAGCTGCTCGAGTTCCACAACGCGCGCCGCATGGGCCGAATCACTCGTCTGCACTGTCCGCAGTGTCTCCTCCAGAGCGGTGCGTGCGGCACGCGACTCGGCAAGTTCCGCTTCGCGGAGAGCGACGGACTCGGTGCTGCGCCGGCAGCGCTCCTCGAGCGCCTGGATCTCAGTGGCAAGCGTCTCGGCGGCAGCGCGTACCTCCTCCTGCCTGACTGCGTAGCGTTGCTGCTCGCGCGAGCGGGTCGCGGCGAGTTCCTCCAACGCGGTGGACTGAGCCGTGCGCTCTGCCTTGAGGTGCGCGATGGCCGCGTCGCGTTCGGCAAGCTCGGCGCGCATTTTGTCGATGATCGCGGCGAAGTCCGCGCGATCGGATTCGATCCGCCGTAGCGGCGTACGTTGCCCCTCTGGGTGCTTAGCTTGCTGCACCACGGTGAATTCCTGTTGTTCTGATGTAGGCCAGTCCCCGCCGGTCCATACTGCCGCTTCGGGGGTGCCGGAAGCGGTCGGATCTTTGATCCCCATCCGCGGCAGGACGGGCCGTCAACTGGATGCGCCAGACGCTATGTCGTGCCATCGGACGGGCAGCAAATGATGGTAGGCATGCTTACATTTCGGTCTGCGAACGTCATCCAGCATTGCTCCGCATCGGCGGACCGAGCCCGAGTTCGCGCGCCTGGTGAAGCCGCGTGCGCCACTCTTAGTCTGTAACCAAAGTGTAGCTGCCGCGCAATCCCTCGCCCGTCAGTGATTTCCTTGCCTGTTGTCAGAGGGAACTTACGCGCGGTCGCATCCAAAGCTGCAGCCCGCGGGAATTCGACACCCCGCCGGGGAGCCATGGCTGAGGCTCCCGAACGCGCGATCACGGCATCGCTCTCAGGCGGGCCGGCGAGATGGGCGGCGTAGCTTTGCGATCGGACCGGCCTCGCGGAAAGCTCGGTGCTCCCGCCCTCAGGTAGTGCGAGCCGCGATCATCGGATAGGGCCGACCACGGGAAACTCGACCAACAAATTCGCCAGGACTGCGGCGTCGACTGGCTTCACGATGTGAGCATTGAATCCGGCTTCGCGAGCCTTTTGACGGTCCGCGTCCTGACCCCAACCTGTCAGGGCTACGAGCAGCAGCCTCTTTCCCTGCGATTGTTCTCGTATTCGGCGCGCCGCTTCGAAACCATTGATCTTCGGCAGGCCGATATCGAGCAGGACGATATCCGGGCTCAGCTGCGCAGCCTTGTCCACCGCTTCGAGGCCGTCGTGCGCGATGTACGTGTCGTGCCCGCTCAGTTTCAGTAACATGGCGAGCGACTCGGCGGCATCGCGATTGTCATCGACCACCAGGACACGACGGGCGATCGTGGTCGCGCACGTTTCCTGAGACGGTGTTTTAGGCTGCGGTTGCGGTGCTTCGTGGCTGACCGGTAGGCGCACCACGAACTCGCTCCCATGGCCCGCACCGGCACTATGCACTTCTACCGTCCCGCCGTGCATCTCCACCAGGTTCTTCACCAGCGCCAGGCCGATGCCCAATCCGGTGCGGGAGCGCTCGATCGAGGCCTCGGCCTGCATGAACATGTCGAAGACGAATGGAAGCTGATCGGCGGCGATACCCGCCGCGTTGTCGCGCATCCGGACTTCGGCTTCTTCGTTCCGGACTGTGACGGTAAGTCGAATGCAGCCGCCGTTCGCGGTGAATTTGCAAGCGTTGTTGAGTAGATTCCCCACGACCTGAGCCAACCGAAGCGGGTCCGCGTTCAGCCAGATCGGCTCTGGCGGCACTGCGAGGATCAACTCGTGCCCCATGCGCTCGATGAATGATCGCGCGGTTTCGACGGCCGCATGCACGACGGTCGCCAGTTCAACCCGTTCCCGGCGCAACTGGATCTTGCCGTGGCTGATGCGGTTCACGTCCAGCAAATCGTCGACGAGCCCGACCAGGTGACCGACCTGCCGTTCCATGATCTCGGTCACGGAATTGGCGGCCTGCGCATCGGTACCAGTGAGCCGCTGCGCTTGCAGTGCGGCGTGGATGGTGGCAAGTGGATTGCGAAGCTCGTGCCCCAGCATCGCCAGGAATTCGCTCTTACGGCGGTCGGCCTCGGCCAGTCTCGCAACGTACTCTCGCGACCGCTCCTCGTGCCGTTTGCGCTCGGTGATGTCGAAAAAGCAATTGATGGCGCCGGCGACTTCCCCTTGTGCGCTCGTCAGCGGCCGGATGTTGACGATCACCGTAATCCGCGAGCCGTCGGGACGCTCGATGAGCACTTCGGCATCGCGCACGTGGGTAATTTTCCCGCTCACCACTTCGGCCATGGGACACTGCTCGTGCGGCATGAAGCTGCCATCGGGACGGAACAGTTTGAACGAGCCGCAGAAACGTTCGTCGGTATCCCCGGGGGCGGGCTCGCGGCCCCAAAGCTCCGCTGCGCGGCGGTTGAATTGCTGAATGACGCCCGCGGCGTCGCAGGAATAAACAGCGACGGGCACTAAGTTGAAGATCGATAGCGTTCCTCGCTCGCGCGCAGCGCCTCAGTCTGTTCGCGCTCGAGCTTCATCGAGATGTTATTTTCGCCGTCGGCCTAATGGTTCGGTTGAGCTCCACGCCTTTGGGCGCTCCTGTTCCGGCACCGGCATCTGCGGATCTCCCGCCGTACCCACGGCAGGCAACCGGTTTCACGTGCCCACGAAGCGACTATCGGTCCCCCTCGGCGGATGTTTCAAGACGGTCGACAACCGCCGGGTGGCACCCTTATCCGTGCGATGACGCACATGGCAGAATTATGCTCCTCCTTGAGCGATTCGGTATCTACGATTTACCCATCATAAGCGGTAGCTGCGGGGTATGTGCGCTAAGCACCCAAGCACCCGGTGTGTACGCTTCCGCGGATCAACTCCACGGCGGTCAAGGGGTTACCGGGCAGTAGCCTTCGACAAGCGAACCGAACGCTCAGCTACCCCGTGCAAGAAGATCGCGGATTCTATTTCCCAGAGTTGTCATGACGAACGGCTTCGTCAGAAGTTCCATACCGGGTTCCAAGAGTCGATTCCCGATCGCCGCGTTTTCGGCATACCCGGTAATAAATAGAACCTTCAAATTGGGGCGTGTGACGCGCGCGGCGTCGACCACCTGGCGTCCATTCAAGCCGCCCGGCAAGCCGACATCGGTAATCACCAAATCGATTCGGATATTGGACCTCAGGATTTTAAGAGCTGTTGGACCGTCCCCTGCCTCAAGGGGAGTAAGCCCATTTTCAACGAGAAGTTCCCGGACTAGCATGCGAACAGTCGGCTCGTCGTCGACTACCAGCACGGTTTCCCCGGATCCGGGTTGTCCGACATAGGCAGTCTCGATGCTGCCGGCCTCTTCCGTGTCTCCGAGATGCCTGGGTAGGTAAAGACACATCGTTGTGCCTTTACCCATTTCAGAATAGATCCTCACCTGCCCCCCTGACTGGCGCGCAAAGCCGTACACCATGGACAGGCCGAGGCCTGTTCCCTCACCGAGTGGTTTGGTCGTGAAGAAGGGGTCGAAGGCGCGCGCGATTACGCCAGGTTCCATGCCCGTACCGGTGTCGGTTACGCAGAGCGATACATATTGGCCTGGCGCAAGATCGCGTTCCTTCGCGCCCTGCTCGTCCAGCCATTTGTTGGCTGTCTCCAGTGTAAGACGACCGCCGTGCGGGGACATCGCGTCCCGGGCATTGATGCACAGGTTTAACAGCGCGTTTTCTAACTGTGAGGGATCGACCTTCGTCGCCCACAGGCCGCCAGCACCCACGACTTCTAAATGCACGGTTGGACCGACCGCGCGGCGGATCAAATCTTCCATGCTGGCGACGAGGCGATTGACGTTGGTCGCCTTAGGGTCCAGCGTTTGTCGGCGAGAAAAAGCCAATAGTCTTTGGGTGAGTGCGGCAGCCCGGCGCGTGGAGCTTTGCGCAGCGTCAATGAAGCGGTCGATATCGCTCAGCTTTCCACGCTTCACGAGCGCGCTTATAACTTCAATACTGCCGCTGATCCCCGCCAGAAGGTTATTGAAATCGTGCGCGAGGCCGCCGGTCAGTTGCCCCACTGCCTCCATCTTTTGCGCATGCCGAAGGGCTTCCTGGGCACTCAAGAGTTCCGCCGCCGCTACCCTCTCTTCGGTGATGTCCCGGCCGACGCAGTAGACCAGTCCGTCTTCCGGTACACCTACCCAGGAGATCCAATGATACGACCCATCTTTGGCTCTGTAGCGATTCGGAAAGCTAATAGCTGGCTGTCCAAGCTGGGTCAGGTTGAATCCGCCACGCGTACGTTCAATATCGTCCGGATGCAGCAGCTCCCAGATAGACATTGAGGCAACTTCCTCCGGGGTCCAACCGAGTACCGTTATCCAAGCTGGATTGGAAGTCTCGAAGTATCCTCTGGAGTTGAGCGCGCCCATCAGATCCGGAGTTACCTCCCACGTGCGGCTCCGCGCCTGAGAACGTGCCGCGACCTGACGTTCTAGGTCCGCGTTCAACTCTCGGAGGCTTGCCTGGGAGGCGCGCAACGCGGCTAGCGTCCGTTGCGCTTCGCTCACGTCGTAGCCGCCCACAAATACGCCGGTAATCACTCCCTGCGCATCTCTGATCGGCTCGTACAACAGGTCGATAAACCGCTCCTCGTGCTCGCCTGTCAAACGGATCGGAACGGCGCGCGCGATAAATGGAACGCCGGTGGAGTAAACCTGATCGAGTCGCTCGTAACAGCCCTGATCGGCCAGCTCGGGAAACACCACTCGGATAGGGTTTCCAACAAAGTTACGCGGTCCGGCAATCGCAATGTACGCATCGTTTACGTATTCGTACACGTGGCGCGGTCCGCGCAACACCGCAACGAACCCAGGCATTTGCTGCAAGAGCTGGAACTGCCGCTCCTGCGACCCGCTCTTTGAAGATGCTCCCTGATCCACGCTTACCCCAAAGCATGCATTCAATGGTCACAATTACCGGTCTAGCGGTTTGCTGCTGTCGCCGCTCTCTTGCCGTTCGCATCCATGCAGGGCCTCTTCGCTCCGCGAAGCCAGGGCTAATTCCTGACCCGTTTTGCACCCAGGTCCGAGCGGGGCGATATCGGCGATATCCGGACGCTAGCGTGCCTTCCGGCACCTACTGATTGGAGGTGCCTCTTGGCTGCTTCTTGCGGGAGTTCTGCAGGCATGCGCAGCGAGCCTAGTGAATAACCCCTTGAAAAAGCAGCCGCGGCCGAGAGCATCGGAGGTCGGTGACCACTTACGAATCCGCAGAGCTCAACGCCAGTTCTTCAGACGGCAAAATGCGCCACAGGCGATCGATCCCAAAAAGGTTCCTGCTCCTGCGGCGCGTTCTCTAGAGGCTTCGTCGGCACTGGAATTGCTACGACCATGACGACGATTGACCAGCGTACAAACGGCAGTCCGCCGAATGCAGTGCCTGGGCCGGATATTAATCGACGAGCGCCGAATTCGATGGGTCAAGCCTCAAAGCGTATTCAAAGACTGGTCGGGTCAGTCGAACTGACCTGAGTTCCGATTTTGAGGTCCGTCTAGAGCTGACTAAGACGCGCAATCGGGGCGCGCCTGGCATGCAGCGCTCGATTACCGTCGATCATGTTTGTCAGATTCGCGCATTGAAACCGAGAACAAGGGAACTCAGCGCGGCCGATAAATCCCGCGCCCTGTGCGCGCGGGCTTTACAACCGGCTGCATGTAGAGCTGGACTATTTTGTCGGCGCCACTTTAAGTTCGTTTACGACGTGGTCCTTTCCGACAACCGAGGCGGCTTTCAGGCCGATCTCTGCTTTCTCGTCGTCCGACCGCACGACACCATTCAATGTAACGTTCCCATTCGCTGTAACGATTTTCACGTTGTGAGCGTATGTGGAGAGATTCTTGTCCGCCATAACGCTGTTTCGGATGCGCTGCGTGACGTCCATATCCGTTGTGTTGTTTGGTTGTCTGTCGGCAGCCTGATTCCTGTTCGACGGGTCTTCCCGATTGCTCTTCGTATTGTCTGGCTCTACAGTTTTGCTCGTTGAATTCATTGCTGAACCGGCATCTGTCGGATTGGTCTGCGCGACCGCAAGCTGGCCACCGAGCACCAGGCCGGGAATCGCAAAAAATAAGGCAATGCTTGATCTAGTCATGTTCCACCATTGGGCGAATTGGATCGACCTACTCGAACGGAAGTGAGACAGGGGGCCGGCTCCGGCCCCCTCATCCCTTTTTTTATCGCGGGTCCTCGAAACCTCAGCGATACGCCTGCTTTGCTTCCGGGGCCGTTGCAGCGGCACTCTCGCCCGTGGAGGCGATGTCCTCCGCTCCCGTTGTCTTCAGCAAGTCTTTAGCGCGCGTCACTTCGGCGGATGAGTCGCAGTGAACGGACAGCAACGTCCCGCCTTTTTTAACTCTTCCCTCGTAGCGCTTCGCCTCATATTCTGGAATTCCCATTCCAATCAACGCGCCAACCAGCCCACCAACTGCTCCGCCCACTCCGAGACCCGCCAATCCCGCCATGATCGGTCCAGCTGCAATGAATGGCCCTAATCCTGGAATCGCTAAGGCCCCAATTCCAGCGAGCACACCTAGTGTCCCGCCGATGACACCACCAGCGGTTGCGCCGGTCGTCGTGCCTTCTGGGGCTTTAGTCTCCTTTACATGCGCAAATTCCTTGGTACTTCGGGTATCCGGAAGTAGAACCGAGATATCAGAGCTGGGAAATCCCGCTTTAATCAGCGCATCGACCGCCCGCTCAGCGTGCTCACCCGATGAATAAATTCCAAAAACTGCAGTGTTTTTGCCTGCCATAAATACTCCGTGCCATCCGAATTTGAACCGAATTTGAATTTTGCTGCGATGACCGCTATGGCCACGCAACTACTGGTCACATGAGACGCTTTTGGCGACCGGCGCGCTGTAGGCTAGTCGGTGCGCCGGTGTCAGCTAAACGACTGACATTAAAGCAACAGGCGTGAGTAAGTAGCACACTGCGTGGCTAAGGCTCAGCAAGCAGTGCTACGGATCAGAGAATGAATACGGCGGATTTGTTTTCACTGAAGCCAGTCGTATCATCCCGGGGGCGCGTTTTGATCGTGGATAGCAACATCGATGCACCCCACTCGCTCTCCCTGCTGGTTGAGCTCAGGTATTGCCCCGACAGCACGAACGAAAGAGTTAGAGACCGTCGGGAGCACCCAGCCTGCATTGTGTTTCGAAGTGTCCGAACCGGCGCGGATCCTGCGGATGAGTGGCGCGTAATTCTACAATGGCCGCATTGCCCCTTTCAGAACACATGTGCGTGTGCGCCCCGTTGTTTCGAGCGGGCCACACTGGGAGGTTATGGCGCTGGCGCAGCCGCTTGGGTTTCGGCCAAGAGCGCAGCGCAATTCTGGTCCTTTGCCAGACCGGGATCCACAAAGGCAAAGATCGCTGCCAATGGGGTCGCGACCACGGCCAGAGCGGCAGCAACGGCACCCTGCTTGAGTGCATGTCCCGCCTCAAGCCGGACGGAGGGCTTAAGAAATGGTCCCCTGATTTCAATAGGTGTGCGCAGTCGAACTAGGCGTATCTTCTTCGGCTCGCCCTTGATGGAGAAATTGAGTTCCTCAGGTCCGAGACTCGCGCTACCGCTGCCCCTAATCAATACACTCTTTGTGTCAAAAATGACGTTCTGTGCGTGCACGATGCCCTCTTGAATTGCGAATTGGGCGACGCCGCAGCGCACCTCGGTCGTCTCATCTCCCTTCAGGAGGAGACCAAATCCTTCAGCCACGTCGATACCGGCGAGTTCAGCAAACGCTGCGCGCACCTCGCCGTGTGGCAGGATAACCGTCAGGCCGCCGTTTGCGTTGGCAAGCACCTTGTGCACCGAGTTTCCCCGCCCCTCAATGACAGCACGGGCCTGCACTTCACCGGCCAAGGGCGGCGCGGTTTTCGGGTCTTTTACCTTCAGTTGCTGAAGCTCCAAATTCTTCGCGCGCACGTCAACGCGAACCTTTGGCGGCGCTTGGCGGGCATCTACCGTGGCCACTCCGGCGAACTCGCCCTGCGGCAGCTCCAAGGCGAAGGGGTCCAGCGACAATACGCCGTTCCCAAGGAGCACGTGAGCGGACACGTGCGTCAGCGGCACAACCCCGGCATCGATCCGCCGCGCGTCGAAGGTTACGTCCGCGTCCATGCTCCGGACTCGGTCGACCTGTAACGCAGCATCAGGAAAGAGCGTCCGCGCTCTAGGCGGCACGCCTGAGGTTACAGGCGCTGAGGACTTGGCTCCCTGAGCGTTTGATTCAAGCGATCCATCCGCACGTCCGCCGAACGCTGCGGTCAGATCGGTCATCCTCAAGCGCCCGGAAGAGAGTGTCCCGGTAACAGAGGGACGCTTGCGCGAAGCGTCTACGTTCACCGTACCGTTGATGTCGCTTCCGCCGAGTGTACCGGTAATGTGACTTACGACGAAATGCTGCCCACGTCGGGCGATTTGAGCGCGCATCGAATACGGAGGAGTGTTTGGCAGCGTCAGATGGGTGAGGTAAAAGAGTTCAGCAAGATCTTCACCCTTTGCGTCGACGTCCAAATCCAGACCGCCGAGATCGAATGGTCTTAGGACCCGTCCCTTTGAGCGGATATGATTTTCACCGGCGACCATCGATAGCTCAAAGCTATACGGCCGCTCGGGCGTAAGGCCCATGAGGGGTCCGCCGACAGCTTTGAGAAGGAATGAACTTTTGTTAATGCTGCCGTGCACGTTTAGCTTAAAGGGATGGATATCGGAATCATCGGCGCTTTGGTGCGCCTGCACTTCCCCTTTGGCCTGCAGATGACGCGAGTCATCGAGTACGGTTAGCGTGCCCTCCTCGATGAGAAGATCACGTATCACTGGAAACTTTGGTGGCTTGCGGGCCGGAGCATTGCTCGGCTGTTGGTTTTCAAAGCTCCAGTTCGTTTGTCCCTGCTTGTCCTGGTGCAGGTAGAGTTGCGGTTGAAAGAGGAAGACGCGCGGTAGAATAAGCTTTCCCCGCAGGAGGTGCAGCAACTGCACTTGTACCTCGGCGCGCTCGATTTTCAGCAAGGGGGGTTCGCTTTTGGCCCAGGGAGGATTTCCGACGGTCAAGCCTTCCATGACTACCGTCGGACTCCAAGACCATGCCCGCACCTGCAACTTTCCCTGGATAGTTACCAACCGATTCAGTCGCGCACTTGCAATGCGTTCGAGGGGATGTTTGAGCGCATTGGGGCCCACCGCCACGGCGAGCAGGATCATTAGGACAAATACTGAGAAGCCAATAGCAACTCTGGCGCCGACGCCCAGACGCGGTAGCTTCATGGCCTGTCCCGAAGAGCTGCTCGCGCTGGAAGCGTTTCGCAGCGGGGCCGCCCTAGAGGCGGCCCAGGAGTGCCAAGACGATTAAAACCACAAGTGCTAGGCCCAGAAAGCCGCTCGGATAGTATCCCCATCCCGCGCTGTACGGCCACGTCGGCAACGCGCCTAACAGAACAATCACGAGTATCACGATCAGAAGGGTTCGAGTTGACATGTTTTGTCCTCATCTAAAGCGAGCCCGAGGCTTCCATCTTGCACGCTGAGGACGTCGATTGTCCGGAGCCCGCGCAGCCTGAGTCAGCGTAGGCGGCAGATTACAAATCCCCCTGTCTACAACCGATTGGAAGTGCGCTTTCTAGCCGTTTGCACACAGCAGCGGATGAGTATCCATTGCAACTTCCGAATTTGAGTCGGCTCTGGAGCTTCTTAACCATGGCAGGTGAACAGCTTCATGAAGAATGAGTTCGAGCGACCCGCCTAGTCCTTATAGGCAACTCCCACAAAGTAAGGCCAGCGTGAACTCGCCTGGCTTAGTGGGCATCGCAGAAGTAGGTTCGCGCTGACGCCGGATCGGCGCTCACGATGCTGCGCGACGCCCCGGCGCCCGGGTATAACACCTCTCGGCTGAGCCGGGAGGATACTTGGTGAAACTACTCCTTAGCGTTCTGGTGACCTGCCGGCATTCTCCGGACCTGATTGCACTTAGGAGATGGCCGGCTCCGGGCTCATGGTTGATAACTTCTGTTTAAACTCGACTGGCGTAAGTTGACCGAGGCTCGAATGGGGTCGCACCTCGTTGAACTGACGCCGGAACTCTTCGATCAGGATCTTCGCATCGATTCGGTTCTTGAACCACTGCATCCCGAGACACTCGTCCCGGAACTTCCCGTTGAAGCTCTCGTTCGAACCGTTCTGCCAGGGCTTGCCGGGATCGATGTACGCCGTGTCGATCTTCGCCTCCGTCACCCAGCGCAGGATCGCTCGAGAGATGAACTCCGGGCCGTTGTCTGAACGCAGGTACTTCGGTGCTCCGTGAACGCTTACCAGCTTCGCGAGCACTTCGATCACGCGAGGCGATCGGATGCTGCCGGCCACATCTATCGCCAAACACTCCCTGGTGTACTCATCGATCACCGTCAGGCACTTCAGTTGCTGGCCATTGGCACAGGCATCGAACAGGAAGTCGTATGCCCAGACCTGGTTGGCTCCGTTGGGCGCCAGGGGCCGGGGACGGTGGGCCGCCACGCGTCGCCGTGGCCTCTTTCTCGGCACTTGCAGTCCATGCAGTCGCCACAGTCGGTGCGTTCTGTCCGCGCTCATCACGTGCCCCCGACGCGCCAGGAACACCTGGATGCGCCGATAGCCATAGCGCGGATACTGATCTGAGAGCTCGCGCATTACCGCGACCACGGGCGCATCGCGCTTCACCAGCCGTGACTCATACCGCAATGTCGACCTTGCCACTGACATCAGCGCGCACGCTTGTCGGATCGATAGGCCGCGTCCACATCCGTACGCGACCTGGCGACGACGCACGGGCGCGCCTACCATTTTTTTGCCGCGATCTCCTTCATCACCTCGATCTCAAGATCCCGCTCCGCAACCAACTTCTTGAGCTTCGCGTTCTCTTGCTCGAGCTGACGCAGGCGCTTCACATCGACCGCTTCCAGCTGCCCGAAGCGCTTGCGCCAGGCGTAGATCGTGACATCGCTGATACCGTGCTTCTTGGCCACCTCCGCTACCGGCGACTGGTCCGCCTCGCGCAGGATCTTGACCATCTGTTCTTCGCTAAACCGCGTCTTCTTCATGGCTCCCTCGCTGCCCGTGGAGCCATCTTCCCAAAGAATCACCTGGTCCGAAAATCGCCTAGCAGGTCACTGGCGGTTCCCTGTCTAGCGCTCGGCGCAGGTGGATCCCCTGATTCTTCATTCTACAAATCGCTCGCTCAGGGTGGTTTGGCCGAGGTCGATCTCGGTCAGCTTGCTTCCGAAAAAGCCACGAACCCCAGCGTCAAGGACTTTGGGACAATGATGGTCAAAGACCATTCGGCGGCGAATGAGGAATTGAAAACTCTAGCCGCCTCCAAAGGCATCACGTTGCCGAGTGGCCCGGACGCCGCTACGCAGGCAAAGAAGGTCGAGTTAGAGGCGCTTTCGGGCGGAAGCTTTGATAAACCATACGTGTCGAATCAGATCAAGGCTCACAAGGACACCGTCTCGCTTCTACAAAAGGAAATCTCCTCAGGGCAGGACGCGGAGGCCAAGGCCTTCGCCCAAAAGGTATTGCCAACTGTACAGGCGCATCTGAAAGCCGTGGAAAAAATAGCGGATTCGCTCGCGATCAAGTATTCCTAAATACTCGCAAGGTCCGCCTAAATCGGAACCGCCTTGCCACATGTGTCTTGTGACCGACGACTAACCGTGTGAGTAAACCGAAGGAGCTCAGGCGGAATTCTGCATTAAACGTCGATACGCCAGCAGGTGTCGGAACGCGGCTCGAGCTTCCCCGACACGTTCGTGCAGGCGCGATAGATTAAAGTGGGCATCCGCCATTCCAGGGTCATGCAAGATCGCCTCTCGGTAAGCTTGGACAGCTTCGCTTACACGTTCGAGATCCTCAAGCAACACGCCCAAGTTGAAATAGAGAATTGCGCTCGGCTCATACGCCCTGCGATAGATTTCCTCGGCCTCTTCAAGTCGCCCTGCGACGTGCAGCAGTCGCCCTAGGTTGATCCGCGCCTCCAGATGCGAGCAATCGCCTTTCAGGCACGCCTCGTAAGCCGCTCTGGCCGCGGCGGCATCCTTACTCTCAAGCCTAGTCCCGCGTTTAAAGTGCCTGTGAGCAGCGGAAGTCTTTTTTTTCCTCATTCGAATCCCCACTCGGCCCTCAGTAGCTCCGATTTATCGCCTGGCTGATCGCCGAGACCGCACCTCGGCCGCCCGCTTTGGCGGCTTACGTTCCCCTGAAGGCCTTCCCGACTTCGTATCAAGACTCGCTCTTAGCGCCGACATGAGATCGATGACATTTCCCTCTGGCTTGCTGACCGGCGCTTCCGCGAGAGAAATCTCCTTCCCCTTTACCTTTCGCTCGATCGCGGCATCCACACGTCTCTTGAACTCATCCTGGAATTCCCCAGGATCGAATTTCTTAGCCGCCAAGTGATCGATTAACTGATTGGCGAGCCTAAGTTCTGAATCGGAGACCTTTACCGGCTCGATAGCCAGTTCCTTCATGCTGCGAACCTCCGCATTAAAATGTAGCTGGTGCATTGCAAGACCGTCCTCAAACGGACGTATAACCACAATGCTTTCTCTTCCGCGCGAGATCCAGCGACCTACCGCGCATTGCTTCGATTCGCGCAGCGCGGTCCTGAGGAGTGCGTAAGGCTTAGCGCCGCCTTTGTCGGGGCCGAGATAGTAGGTTCCTGCGAAATAGATCGGGTCCACCGATTCCAAGGGTACAAACTGCCCAATATCGATTGAGTGGGTCGTCATCTCCTCCAATGCTTTAAGTTCCGCGGGGGAGAATTGTACGTACTGATCCTTCGCAAATTCATAACCCTTCACTAAGTTCGCGCGGTCGACGGCTTTTCCGTCGTTTGCGGCTATGTACTGCTGTTTAACGCGCGAGCCATCTTTTTTTCTAAGGAGATTGAATGACACGCGCTCGGAGGTGACGGTGGCCGAATAGAGCTTCACTGGAATAGTCACTAATCCAAATGAAATCGTCAGAGAGGCAATGGAGCGCAGCTTGGTCGCCATGGACAGAACTCTCCCGTGCAAGTCTAAGCGCCGAGATTTGGACTTAACTGCGAACTCACTTCGCAACGACGCGGTCAAATCCTAGGAGCCGCATCCCACTTAGGCTTCATCTCTTTCGACCAGGTCTTTGGATCGTCGTTGTGCGTTCTCTCCATGTGTTTGCAACCTCGGGGTGCTGCGCCGTTACGTGCTTGGTCATAGCCTTCACCGTTCCCTCCCAAGAGTCCGCCGACAGCTTCTGAACCCATTTCCCGCCAAGTTCCCTGCAAGTCATGGGTTCCGTCGGTGCCAATCCTTCAAAATGAAATTGGCTGATCGGATCGATCGACTCCACACAGTCGCTTCGGGGTGGAAATCGAGGCTTACCGAGGACTTTGAGCGTCTGCATTTGACCACCCTGTTCGGCCCTGTTTCCGGCAGCCCTTAGAGGAATGATCTCATCGATCGCCTGCTTATCCGGTCCCTGGCGAACGTCGCGCGATCCGCTGATCTCTTTCATAGGCTCTCCTCCGGCAAGTGAGCGATTACTATGCGCCGCGCGCGATTAAGGAAAGGGGATGCGTGAGCAAAGCATAGGTAGGACTTCGGCTACACCCGCTGCGATACAAAGCGAAAGTTATCTAGGACAGTGAGAATGTCTCCGCTAGACTCTTTGCGTTATCCCACGCCGCTCCCGCCGCGGTATTGTCGAAAATACACCAGATCTCCGGGAAGCTTGCGCATTCATCTGCGATCCGCCCCGACAGCGCCTCGAGCTGATTGGGCGAATAATTAGACCAGTACACGCGAGGCGAGCCGTGAAGACGGTGGTAGCGAATCCCTTCCGACAGACTCCAGCTGCGTGGCAGGCGCACAGGATCGGCACAGACCAAGGAAATACCGAACTCCTTGAAGAGCCGCTCCGCGCCCGCGCTGGACCAACTCGGATGCCGTGGTTCGCAAACTACCGGCACAGCAGTGCAAGACCTCAGCAAACGGAAAAAACGCCTCGCGACACGCCCTTCCCATTCGGCTTGGGGAGGCAGCTGTAGCAACAATACCGCCAGTTTCTTACCCAGCCCCTTCACGCCGTCCCAAAACACCTGCAGCTCATCCTGGCAACCGCGCAACGCGGCGTCGTGCGAGATGACCCGCGGGATCTTGACGCAGAAACGAAAATTGCGTCCGGTCGAAGCGGCCCAGCGCTCGTACGTCAAGCGCTGATGCGTCCGATAGAACGACGAATTGATCTCGACGCAGTTAAAGTACGTCCCGTAATGTTCAAGGCTAGTACGGTCGGGTGGTTTTCGATGGGCGCGCGGATTAACCCAACCGGCAGTGCCAATTCTGATCAAGCTTTTGCACGGGCGGGCTTCCCGCAACGACGATCACTCATTTGGTCAGGGTGTCAAGTCGTGAGGCTTCGCAGGCTTTCTTCGGCATCGACTGTCGCAATCTCGGTGTCGGCGTTCGGGTGAGCCAATCCTAGCCACCACTGTAACCGCCGATAATTGGGAGGATCTCTCCCGTGATGTAGCTCGAGCACTGCGGCGAAGCAAGGAAAACGTATGCCGGTGCAATTTCCTCCGGTTGCGCGGGACGCTGCATCGCGGTGCCGGCGCCAAACTTCTTAACCTTATGCGGTTGCTTGTCTGAAGGGTTTAGCGGTGTCCAGACCGGGCCGGGCGCCACTGCGTTGACACGAATACCTCTCGGAATGAGATTCGTAGCGAGTGAGCGCGTGAAGGCGTGTATGCCACCTTTAGTCAACGAGTAATCCAGCAGATCCTTATTGCCCATAAGCCCCGTCACGGATCCCGTGTTTACGATGGATCCGCCGCTGGGCAGATGCGGTACCGCGGCTCGAGCCATGTAGAAGTAGCCATAGAGATTCGTCTTCAACGTCAAATCGAAATGTTCGTCAGTGAGATCCTCAAGGCGAGAGGTGTGGACCTGAAAGGCGGCGTTGTTGACCAGAATATCGAGATGCCCAAACTCCTTGACGGTCTGCGCCACGATTCTCTGGCATACCTGCGCCCGGCGCACATCACCGCTGAGCGCCATCGCGCGGCGGCCTTCGCGTTCCACGGCTGCAACCGTGTCCGCCGCGTCCTGATGCTCATCGAGGTACTGCACCACAATGTCCGCGCCCTCGCGCGCGAACAAGACTGCGACGGCGCGTCCGATACCAGAGTCACCTCCTGTAATGATTGCTACCTTGCCGTTCAATTTTTCCGAGCCACGATAGTACGGCGCGTCATACATCGGAGCTGGACGGATAGTGCGCTCGTGCCCTGGCTTAGGTCTGTGTTGAGCAGGCAGGGGTGGCACCGGATATTCACGAGCACCGCCTTGCATGGCCCCCTTAAATTCTTTGGCCGGATGCGCGCGGTCGCTGCGCGCGACCTGCCGTTGTATAGCGCGTTGTTCGGCGGCGACTTGGGCCACTTCCCTGCCCGAACGCGGAGTCTTCTTATGTCGGGGCACGACACGCTGGGGTTTCATCAGCGGAGTTCCTTTCCCTTTAGCGGCAAACTCCGTTGAGCGTATTCTGGATTGCCCAAAAGAGTCTCTCCGCAACTGGGTAATCGCACGCGAGAACATTCCCAAAACGGGAGATCCTTCACAGGCAGTGATGCGCTCTCTTCGCTGTCGTAAGGTGCCTACGGTGCCGCGGGAGCTGCTTTAGGCCCGGACCGGCACTGAGGTTCGCCCGGCACCCTAGTCGCGCAAGCGTGGCCTCGCAGCGCCCTTTCGATACAGGCCCGAGCCGAGTCACTATCCGTCTATCGTATTGCCGAAACGGCCCATCCTGTACTTGCGATTGCCATGATCGCCGTGGCAAACCATCCGAGGGCGAGCCAGGAGCGCGACACCGTAAACTGTCCCATAATGCGTTGATCTGCAGCCATACGCATGAGCAGCACCATGACGGGAACCGCCACGATTCCGTTAATGACAGCCGCCCACACCAAAGCCCTCATGGGGCGTACCGCTGCGAAGTTTGCCAGCGCGCCGAGCAGGGTCGCAATTGCGATGGTCCCGTAGAATGCCTTCGCTTGGAAAGGCTTCCGGGTGAGACCGACGGGCCAGCGACGAGCCTCGCCGAGCGCGTATGCCGCCGAGCCCGCCATGACGGGGACCGAGAGCAACCCGCTCCCCACTATTCCTAGGGCGAACAGAGCGAAAGCGAAGTCCCCCGCAAGGGGCCGCAGAGCTTGAGCAGCCTGGGCTGCCGTGTCCACCTCCTTAATTCCCGACGCAGGGAGCGTCGCGGCAGCGGTGACTAAAATCGCTAATCCGACCAGATTGGAAGCACCCATCCCTATTAGCGTATCGAGGCGGATACGTGCCAAGGCTGAAGGTCCTTGTTTGGAATTCCCCTTGAGTGGGACCCGTTGGGGATGCGCCTTGGTATCCTCCACTTCCTGTCCCGCCTGCCAGAAGAAGAGATAGGGGCTGATCGTTGTGCCGAGGATAGCAACAACCATAAGCCAGGAATCGCTGTTCAACGACCAGTGGGGCAAAATCAAGGACTTTAAGACCCCTTTCCAAGGCACATGAATCACGGCGAGGACGCCAAAATAGGAGAGCAAGACCAACGTCAGCCACTTCAGCACCCCGACATACTGCTGGTGCGACAGAAATAGCTGCGAGACTATGCATGCCAATCCGAAGGAAATAACCCAGAACCATCCTGGAAGGTGCGGCACCAAAAGCCGCACGGCCTCGCCCATCGCCCCTAGATCCGCGCCGATATTCAGTGTATTGGCGACGAACAGCAGTACAACAACTGGTTGCAAGATCCAATTGGGGTAGTGCTGGCGCAGATTTCCGGCGATACCCTGGCCCGTCACCCTGCCTATTCGCGCGCTGATGTCCTGTACGACAACCATCAACGGGTACGTAAATAGCATGGTCCACGCCAGTTGATATTCGAATTTCGCTCCCGCCTGAGAATAGGTCGCGATTCCGCTGGGATCATCGTCCGATGCGCCGGTGATCAGTCCCGCCCCAAGAGTCGCCCAAAGGCGAGCCCTAGATCTTTTTGTCGGAGTAGCCAGCGTTCGTACAGTCTAGTTCGGGATCGTCTGCGTGAAGTAAATCCCGGGGACGCGTTTCGGGTTGACTCCGAGCGCCAATGAGCTTCGCCCACTACCCCAGAGAGGCACGATTGGAAGCCCATTCTGCTTAAAGTTTCGCACGGCACGCTCGATGTCGCTTCGCTTTTCCCACGCGATGGGAAAGGCGATTGACGCTTCGGTGCTGGGCGACACTGAAGATCGAACATCGAGTTCGCGGGCGGTATATCCAGTCGGGCCGCCCGTAAAACCAACATATTGGCGACGCATTAAAACAGAATCCACGCGCGACGGATCAAGCGTCAGCAACAAAGGATGAACGACACGCACATAACAACACGACAAGAAGCCATGCCGCGCGACGTTGGGTTATTGTCTTCACAATACCGGTCTTTGGCTTTCCTTCCCTATCAACATCCTGTAACAGTTGGGCAGTACCCGCAGCCGGTCGAAACAGAGGCTTACCGTGAGTAATTCCTTACGCGACCTCCGGCTTCACGACAGCGCTGTAGGGTTTCACTTTCTTTCCGCAGGGCGCGGGCGGACCTATTTCCGTTCGCTTAAGGAGGTCAATTGAGGGGCGATCCCCACCAAGATCGTGCGGCGGCCCTAGAGCGGAAGCGGACCGCCGCACGATTTCAACTGAAATGACAAACCGTCGCGATTTACGCGCGCCGTTTCTTAGGCGACACCACCTTGGCTTCGCCTTCGTCGTCCTCGGTCTCATCGGGATCCGACACGCCCAACTCTTTTTTTAGCTCTGAGCGACGTTTTTCCATTTGGACGCCGAGGCGTGCCGTATCCACTTTCGCCTTTGTCGCCTGCGGAAACATCTTCTCTTCTTCTTCTTTGACGTGATGAGCTATTTGTTCGCTCAACACAGTCACTTTGGCGTCGTACAGATCGTCATTCGGATCTATACTTTCGAGTTGCGCAATGAGATCCTTCGCGCCCATGTGCTCAACGAGGGCCTCATCCATCAGATCGTTGTCGTCAATGCGCTTGCGGACAGCCGGATAAAAAATCTCCTCCTCAATCTCTGCATGTATTTTGAGTTCATTGCAGATCTGAGCAACGAGATCGCTCTTTCGGGTGGCACCTTGGCGGCCTCCTTGCTCCTTTGCCTGCTCAAATTGCTTGAAAAGCCCTTTCACTTTGCGGTGATCAGCGGTCAGAGCTGCGATTGCATCCTGCTGTGGCTGTGATGCAGCGGAGCCGTGCGGTCTAGGCATGTGCTTCCTTTCGGGTCGTAAGCGTGAGGGTAACTATCGGTAAATGAGGGTAGAACGTTCGCAAGCGCGGCCAAGCAAATCCAGGCCAGGTGGTATAGGAGAACGGCGCTAAGCGACCTGCGCGGCTGCTTTCCACAAGGGGCTAAATCGACTTCCGTTCTCTCGGGGTAAGACCGCGCGACTTGCGATGCATTCCACCCCGCACCGGCGACCACGTCGATGATGAACTCACGGTAGCGCCTTCTAGCCCACGTGGCGTATTTTTCCGCGCAGTCTCCACGCTGCCGGGCTCCATACCTGTTTTCGCCGCGACTCGCTTAAGCACCCACTGGTCGTTGTACGCCGTGCCCATGCATTGCTCCGGTCTCTACCAATGGGGTGACAAGATAGGCCCGCTCCGGATCCCCGTAATGTTCACGAGGCCCCCTCGCAACGTAAGGCACCGCCGACTTGGTCTTTGGCCCGACGCGCTGCATTGCCCACCACCGCTTCATACGCCGGCACCTGGGAGGCGTCGGCCTTCGGGTCGCGATCGAACGGACGCCGGATTGCGCCAATTACGGGCCGATTGATTCCCGACAGCGGTAATTTGGTGCCCTACGGGCTACCAATCGCTTGAGTGATCGGTGAGTTCGTCATACACGGCACAGTCAGCGGCCGCTGACGGCGCGGCCGCCCCCCTGTCCGGAAAGAAGGTAACCTATCGAGAGTGGCTCAAGCCCACTGTGGCCAGCCGACCTGACAACGTGGTTGCCAGGTTCCGGCCTCGGAAGCTGTACCGGCCGGCAGAGACGAAAGGCATAGATCGGACTCGTGCGCGCGAGTTGCGAGTGCCATACGATCTAACTCTCGACCTTGAATTAACGTCTTCGGCACCTTTATGCAAAGCGAGTCCCGGTGGAAGTTAAGGCGTCTCTGGTTTACGACACGCCGCGCTTTCGACGAATGGCAAGTCCATGAGGGACCGCGCCTAGCCGCCTCGCTATCGCTCTACAGCATCCTTTCACTTGCCCCTCTAGTGATCCTAGCGATTGCGATCGCTTCCCTGGTCTTTGGCCACTCCAGCGCGCAAGCAGCACTGATAAGTGAGATACACGCCTTGATGGGTGCCGACGGCGCGAGCGCCGTACAAAGCATAATCGACCACGGGAAGACGCCGACCGCGGACCGCGTGGCCTCTGTCATAGGGATCGTGACATTGCTTTTCGGCGCGTCCAGCGTGTTTGCAGAACTGCAATCGGCGCTCAACAAGATTTGGGAGGTGGATCCCAAGGCACATGTCGGCTTCAGTGCGCTCATAAAATCGCGCCTTTTTTCCTTTGCAATGGTATTGGCGATCGGGTTTCTGCTGCTGGTATCGCTCCTCTTCAGCGCAGCGCTGGCAGCGCTCGGCAAATATTTCGGGGGTATGTTACCCGCCCCAGAATGGCTCCTTTCCGCCCTTTACGTACTTTTCTCTTTCATCGGGGTCTCCATTCTTATTACCCTGATCCTCAAGTACGTACCTGACGAGCCAATTCACTGGCGCGACGTGTTCGAGGGCGGAATCGCAACCGGCCTCCTCTTCACTGTGGGTAAGTTTCTTTTTGGACTCTATCTGGGAAAGGCCGCCGTCGGCTCGGCGTACGGCGCCGCTGGATCCCTGATCGTCGTCGTCTTGTGGGTTTACTACTCAGCCATGATCTTTTATTTCGGGGCCGAGTTTACTCACGTGCGCGCCCTCGAACGCAAGCGCGTTGACAATCGCGGAGGCAAGCCGTTGCGAACTACAACGCGTTAATCGAGCCACCGTCCCATTTGCGAGAAACGGTGTTATGGTCCAGGCCTACCGCGCGGACAATCCCAACTTCAGCCAATCAGTGCTCTCCGGGGGCGCCATTACCGGCCCGCGGATGATATTCGCGCGAGCGAAGTTGCTCCTTAAGGCTCGGTACGAACTCAGCCAAGGTATTGGACACCTTGGTCGCCGCCACGGCCACGAGCGCGCGCTGGATATCATCCCATGCCCGCAAGAGCGCGCCTCTCTTGTATCTGGCGCTGTCCCTCACGGGGGCCCGGTGCGCGCCCTGGGAGCTTTCGTCGCGACTACGGGATCCGCCGACAACGTTGGCGAGGATGAGCCCGCCGCCGAACGCGACTGCCAAAATCGTCCCTGGACTGGAACGGAATTTCTGACGCCAGTCGACCGCTGATTTGACCGTCTGCCCCAACTGGTCAAGGTTGGAGCGCAAATCCTCGCGACTGTCCTCGATCTGACTCTCTATTTGATCGACTGTTTGGTCCATGCCAGATTTTCCTTAATGCTCGCCGTAGTTCGGGGTGCAATGTTTCGACGAACCCGCATGCGGCGCCTACCGATGACGAACGCAATGACGCTGACCATCGCCATTGCCCCCGCCACCACCAAGGCTGCGCCCCAGGTCGTCAGCACCAATGTGAGGGCGTACATGGCTGAGAGCAGCAGAAAGAGAACGGTAAACGCGCTCGCCAAAAGCGCGATGCCAAGGCCGATGGCGGTCGACTTGGTAGTCCGTAGCTCATCCGTGACTTCGGCCGTGGCCAGACGAAGTTCAGAGCGGACGATATCCTGAAGGTTGCCTAAGATATCGTTTAAGAGGTCAACCAGAGATCTTTCGTCTCGCACAATTGTCTTCCGTCGCGCTTAACTACGCGAAGAGAACGCGCGGCCAACAAGGAAGCCGACCGCTACGGCCCCCAAAAGCGCGATGCCAGGGTTGTTTTTCGCCACGTCTATGGCGTCATCCATCATGTCGCGTGCGCTGTTGTCACGAATGTAGTCGGCACCGCTGGAAAGCGCGTTGGCCGTACGATGCGCGGCGCGACGGGTAAGAGTCGCAGCCTCGTCCGCTTGCTCATCGATCGCGTCAGCAGCATTGCTGAGACCGGCAGCTGCGTTCGCGCGGGCCTGATCGGCCGTATCGGAAACCTTGCGACCCAGGTCGGTAGCACGGGACTTGGCCTCATGCGCCGCCGCGCTGACTTTGTCGTGTAGGTTCGAAGGATTGCCCGAAGCAAAACCAGAAGTGGATTCGGTCGCCATAGTGGAACTCCAATAATTTGAGTCGATGGTGTACCACCTTCCTCGCACCAACGACGTCAGCTTCTGACCGCACTCTCCGTAGGCGTAACGGTACGCTTCGCGACGCACCGAGTTCCAGGAATGAATCCGTTGCTTCAGTAAACAGCCGTGATACGTCCGCAGTCCGATAACTTTCCCGACCCCACACTTGCCGGACACATTTTCCGTTGGGTGGTTCGTAGATCGATGCATGGCTTAAGCCCAGTGATAGTACCCGGCTATCAACTAGTCGAGCGTCGCTCATTCGACGTCTTCGTCGAAGGGCAACGCTCAAGTAAGCTACCTCTGACATCCCCCTATGCTGAGCGCCGCTGGAAGATCTTTACCCGATGATTAGTATCTTAAGTGCTTCTCCATCAATTCCTCGGTCATCTTAAACAGCCCCACGGCTGGCGGCGATGGGCGCGACGCGCAACACGTCGTAGAAGGGACGTGATCAAGTGGCAAGTCGTAAGCGTTTCCGTAAATCTCCTGCTGCCCAACCGCTCTCCAAAGCACCTGCGCCGGCGAAGCCGCGGGCCGATGGCATATCTAAAAAGGTTAAGCACGCCTTAGCCGATGCCGCCGCCAAGGCCGTGGGCATCGAGTCGCTTGCGGAACGGTTTCCCTACAACACCGCCAAGCCCTCTGAGTTTACCGCCGAGGCGGCCAAAGGCAGACACCATGAGGCCCAGGACCCTCGCGTAAGCGGCAGCACTCTGAGTGAAACGAACGCCTCACCAAAGACAGGAGAAGAATCCGCTTTGGGCGTGAACCTCGCCGCTGGGCCACTTGATCGCGTACGCGTGGATTCCGGTGGACGCGTCCTTACCACGAATCAGGGTGTCCCGGTCGCTGACAACCAGAATTCTCTTAAAGCAGGATTACGAGGCCCCGCACTTCTTCAGGACTTTATCCTGCGCGAGAAAATCACCCACTTCGATCATGAACGTATTCCCGAGCGGATTGTGCATGCGCGCGGCTCGGCCGCGCATGGCTACTTCGAATGCTACAAGCCGCTCGCGGCACTGACGAGCGCATCCTTGTTCTCGCAGGCGGGCAAACGCACGCCAGTTTTTGTTCGCTTCTCCACGGTTGCCGGTGAGCGTGGTTCAACCGATACCGCGCGTGACGTGCGAGGGTTTGCCGTTAAATTCTATACCGATGAAGGAAATTGGGACCTCGTTGGAAATAATATTCCCGTGTTCTTTATCCAGGACGCGATGAAATTTCCGGACTTGATTCACGCGGTGAAGCCCGAGCCCAATAACGCCATGCCGCAGGCGGCCTCTGCGCATGACACCTTCTGGGACTTCGTCTCCCTCATGCCTGAAAGCACTCATATGCTGCTTTGGGTAATGTCTGATCGGGCGATTCCCAGAAGCTACCGCATGATGCAGGGATTCGGCGTACACACCTTCCGCTTGGTGAATGCTCAGGGGAAATCACGGTTCGTGAAGTTTCACTGGGAGCCGAAGGCGGGCACACATTCTCTTGTTTGGGACGAAGCTGTGAAGATATCCGGTGCCGACTCGGATTTTCACCGGCGGGACCTCTGGGATGCGATCGAATCCGGCACTTACCCGGAGTGGGAGCTGGGGATACAGGTGTTCACGGAGGAGCAAGCCAATAAATTCAGCTTTGATGTCCTAGACGCGACCAAGCTCATTCCCGAAGAACTGGTACCTGTCCAGAGGATTGGTCGTATGGTACTAAATCGCAACCCCGACAACTTCTTCGCTGAGACAGAACAAGTCGCGTTTTGCACCGCGCACATCGTGCCCGGTTTGGACTTTAGCAACGATCCCCTACTGGCCGGCCGAATCCATTCGTACGTCGATACCCAGATCTCTCGCCTCGGCGGCGCGAATTTCCACGAGATCCCAATCAATGCGCCGCTCACTCAGGTGCACAACAACCAACGCGACGGGATGCATCGGCAGGCCATCCCGCGTGGCCGCGTGGCGTACGAGCCGAACTCACTGGGCGGAGGATGTCCATTTCAAGGAGGAGCCGATGGCTTCGTGTCGTTTCCGCAGCCCTTGGAAGGCGACCACGTACGCGGCAAGCCGGAGAAGTTTGCTGAACACTACCTTCAGGCAACCCTGTTTTGGGAGAGCCAGAGCCCGACTGAACAGCAGCACATCATTCGTGCCTTTCGCTTTGAGCTCTCCAAGCTACAGGTTCCGGCAATCCGTACTCGGGTCGTTGGGCAGCTGCGCAACGTCGCCGAGGCGCTCGCCCAGGGCGTCGCCAAGGGGTTAGGCCTCATGCGGTTGCCGGACGCGCAACCGCGAGCCTTAAAGAAAGCGCCGAAGGCAGAGGTTATTCACTCTCCGCCCCTATCGCTGCTCTCGCGTCCCGGTACCGAGGGCATTAAGACCCGGCATGTCGCGATTGTCGTGTCGGAGGGGGCGAATACGGAGCTCGCCAGCCAACTACACGCGGGACTTACCGCGCAGGGAGCAGTTCCGAAATTCGTCGGTGCCCACATAGGCTCGATCGGTGGACCAACGAAAAAGCTCGAGGTTGACAGCTCTTTCGAAATCACGCCGTCAGTGCTCTGGGATGGCGTTGTTGTCCTTGACTCCGAAGAGCCTTCCTTAGGGGAGAACGGGCAAGCAATAGAGTTTCTTAAGGACCAATATCGCCACAGCAAAACGATACTTCTATTCGGTCGAGCAAGAGCGCTCCTTGGCAAACTTGGTCGAAAAGCAACCGACCGTAATGGGCCCGTGGATGGCGATGCTGGTCTGCTCGGTTTCGATGAAGACTCGGCCAGACCGGCCTTGGCTGACTTCACCTCGGCGTTGGTACAGCATCGCCACTTTGACCGCGAAACCGATCCACCGCGTGTTTAGGCCGTTGTCAGTTCCGTTCTCCGGGCAGGCGCTTGCGAGAGTGATGCCTGCTACGCGTGCGCTGTCCCTTTAGTCACGGACGAAGCAGAGAAATAGGCGCCGCGATTCCGATGCCAGGCGGGGCACCCTTAGTTTTTGGCAATTTTGCCCGCGCTCGGCCCGCTAGCTCGGCGCGGCTTCATGCTTCGCTCGCTCAGAGTCGGCAGCCTTTCACTGCAATACGTAGGGGTTCACCGACATCCGCTCAAGCTTCGCCCCAATGATGCCACGCTGACCGGTGGAGCTACGCTTGAGATCCCGGCCTTCCGAGCGAAGCGTGCATGAGTTCCTCCAGCAGTTTGTCGCGACCACGAAGTTCTTCCGCACTTGTGTTTTTGGCGGCCGCTGCAGCAGGCGTGCTGCTATATTTTGCACACGCGGTGTTCGTGCCCATCGCTCTCGCGGTTCTATTTAGCCTATTGCTCTCAAGTCCAGTCGAGGGGCTATACCGTCGCGGCCTGCCCCGTGCCGTGAGTGCCATTGTTATTTTGGTAATCATCCTGGCTGTCGCGGCAAGCGGCGTCCACGGATTGCGGAATCCCGCGCAAAAATGGCTGGCAGCAGCGCCTCATACTGCCAGTGTCATTCAACACAAGATTGCGCCAGCCGCGAGAGTGTTTCAGCGCATTGAAGTGGTGTCTGCCGGCGCCGGAAAGTTGACTGAAAGCACGTCTACTGGCGCCGCGACGCCAAGTATGTCCGCAGCGAGCGCCGGTTCAGACACCCAAGGCGTCTTAGTCGCCACACGCGCTGGGTTGGTCGAAGCAATGACCGTAGTAATACTCACGCTCTTTCTCTTATCGGCGGGTCCCCCGGTTATCGCCCGCATGTCCGCAACGTTTGCGGACAATACACAGGCTGCTCAGATGTTGCTCGTTTACCGCGAGATCCGCGCTGAGGTAGGCAGGTTTTACGCGACGATCGCCCTGATAAACCTCGGTCTGGGAGTCGCCACGTCTACTGCCATGTGGACATTGGGCATGCCGAACCCCGTTCTGTGGGGGGTGATGGCCGGGTTTTTTAATTTCATTCCATACGTCGGGTCCACCGCAACGCTTCTAATTCTCGGCGTCGTCGCCTTCGTATCGTTCAGTGACATCGGTCGCATTCTGGCCGTCCCTGGAAGCTTTTTACTGCTAGCCACACTTGAGGGCCAGGTCTTGCAGCCCCTCCTTGTGGGACGTCGATTGGAATTTAATTCGATAATTGTCTTTTTGGCGCTGTGGTTCGGTGGATGGTTTTGGGGCATTCCAGGGATCATTCTCGCGATGCCGAGCCTCGTCGCGCTTAAAGTGGCGGCACAACACCATAAAAACGGCAAATCGGTGGTCGAATTTTTGAGCCCTGGCGGTGTAAAGCGTTTTGCGCCACGCAAACGTGCGGCGACGTCCACCAGCGCGCTCGTTGCCGTTGATAAGGCCTAAGTGGTCGAGCGTTCCTATGCACATTCACTCCCGACTTCGTCCAACTTTGCGCCATACGACGCGCGCCTGATCGATTACGCACGAATGCCACGAATGCCAAGACTTTCCGGTTCGATCGCATTACCTTACTGTCTTAACTAGAGAGGATCTGTTATGGGACGCGGAATTTTGTTGTGGTTTCTAGGGGTGCCGATTCCAATCATTCTGCTCTTAGCACTGTGCTCGCACCATTAAAGGCAACTCAAGATGGAAGATCTCACGATCACTAAGGGGACGGCCCCTCTCGTACCGTCCACAGCGGAATCCAAGACCTCGGCGGTGTCTTGGGGAGCCATTTTTGCTGGTGCCGTTGTGGCGGCGGCAACTTCTCTTATCCTGGTGCTGCTGGCCACGGGCTTAGACCTGGCCTCCATATCCCCCTGGGCGGGTGCCGGTGTGTCCGCGACGTCGCTAACGGTTATAACGGCGATAGCCGTGCTGATCATTCAATGGTTCGCGTCTGGTGTGGGCGGTTACGTAACGGGTCGATTGCGCACCAAGTGGGTCGGAACCCATACCCACGAGGTGTTCTTTCGCGATACGGCACACGGCTTCATCGCCTGGGCCGTTGCGACCCTGCTCGTGACCTCCACTCTGGTCTCGGGCGCATCGTCGCTTCTCGGCGCCGGTGCTCACGCGGGGATGGCGGCTGCCGCAGCGGCCTCCAATATTCCAAGTGGCGCCTTGACCAATGGGGTCAGCCGGTACGATGTGGATATGCTGTTTCGAACCTCCGGCGGGACAGAGCCTAAGGCGAGCGCGGCAGGCGCTCGTGAAGAAACAGGTCACATCCTAGGGAAAGCCCTCACGACGGGGGAGGTGTCGTCCGCTGACCGGACTTACCTCGCGCAGATGGTCGCGGCGCAGACGGGACTGTCCGACGCCGATGCCAAGCTTCGTGTCGACGAGGGATTGAGCCATATGAAGGCGGCGGCGGATGGCGCACGTCGCACGTCTGAGATGACGGCGATCTTTGCCGCCCTTGCAATGGTAGTCGGTGCATTCATCGCCTGCGTATCCGCCGCGCTCGGCGGCCGTCTACGCGACCTGCATCCTTAAAGCGTTTCAGAGCTGTACAACAAAAGACTTTCGGCCGCGCCTCACGAGCGGCGGCCGAAGTCTTCCCGGCAAGCGGAAAATCAGGCGATGAACGCCGCCAACTGAAAATGGCGGGCTCGGCTCATGCGTATGTGCGTGGCAGCACGGCACAGTTTTATAAGTGGCTGCAAGAGTGCGCTGAGCGGGCGGTCCCAAGGGGTCCTCCAGTATGGATCTGCGGCGATTGCCACGCAGGGAATCTCGGACCACTTGCCGACGCAAAGGGTCGTATCCACGTCCAAATCCGTGAACTCGACCAGACCGTCATCGGGAACCCCAACCACGACCTGATTCGGCTCGCGCTCTCTTTGGCCTCGGCCGCACGAGGGTCCGATCTGCCCGGCGTTACAACTGCCCACATGCTGGAACAAATGATGACTGGATACGGGCGCGCACTGAAGGGCCCGGCCTCCAGTCGGGTCATCGAGAGCGACAAGCCAATTGTGTACGGGTCGTTATGCATCGAGCAACGTCACGGACGTGGAAGCACCTTGCCAAAGAGCGTCTGAAAGATCTGAAGCCCAATATCCCAAGAGGCACTCGGTTTTGGCATCTATCAAACCAGGAAGACGCGGCCATTCGGCAGTTATTCAAGCGCGAGGACGTCCGCAAGCTGGTCGCTTCTTTGAAATCTCGTGCCGATGATGCCGCCATCGAGGTCCTTGACGCCGCATATTGGATGAAGGGCTGTAGCTCCCTGGGCCGGCTACGTTACGCAGTCTTATTGGATGTCGGAAAGAACAGAGAAACCAACAGAGACGAGTATTGCTTGATGGACATTAAAGAGGCTACGCCCCCGGCTGCCCCCAGAGCGCCGGACGCGAAGATCCCGCGTGACAATGGTAAACGCGTCATCGAGGGCGCACGAAATCTCTCACCCGCCTTGGGTGATCGCATGATGGCGTCAATCTTCCTAGAACGTTCAGTCGTCATCCGCGAGCTCATGCCCCAGGATTTGAAATTGGAAATTGATCAGCTCTCGCGGGACGAAGCAGTCGAGGCGGCCCGTTACCTCGCCGAGGTCATCGGTAAAGCCCATGCCCGGCAGATGGATTCGGCAACGCGTCGCGAATTTGCCAAGTCGTTGAACGTGCGTCGGTCGTCGCAACTGGACGCGCCCTCTTGGCTTTGGTCGAGCGTGGTGGAGCTCGCCTCCATTCATGAAGCTGCGTACCTCGAGCATTGCCGCGCGTATGCACTAGCCTGACGCGGAACCGCACCCGGCCTTACGATTACGCCAAAATACCTCGCTCTGTGGCGTGGAGGCTCAAGCGGGTCGCCGCCGCATTGGGCGGCGACCGAATTTTCCTCGCAATTTACTTGCTCTGCCCCTGGTGGCTGGCAATTTGCATCATGCACTTCTGCTTCATCTCATTATCGGATAGACCGGTGTTCTTGGCCTTCTCCGAAGTCATGCAAGCCTTCATCTTCGGGTCTTGCCCCACCTTATCGCCTGTGTTGGAGGGCGTGGAAGCGTTCGACGAATCATTGTTCATGTTGCCGCTTGGGGTCTGCGACGAATTTGACGGTGTCATGGTGGAATTAGAGGGCGGCGTGGACTGAGCGACGCCAAGCGTCGTCGCGGCCAGCGCCATTAAGGCCCCTAGGGCCGTGGTTCGAGTCATCATGAGTAATCTCCAGAATGGTTCGGTTCACACGGTAGATTGGGCGCCAGCGATCCGAACTGATGTAGGGATTTAGACTCTGCGTACGCGGGGGGAATCTGAGGGCCCGCTTGAACTTAACCAAAGCGAGGAGGCCAAATACCAGAACAGAGTACTAGCGAGCCGGGTGGGCCGAGCGCCTTCTGCGGCCAGCGATCTCCTACGTGGCTATTTCGTGCTCATTCCTCGCACTTCAAGGGACATTCCGCGTGAACCAGTTGGACACACAGGGCGAATGATGAGAAGGCGCGAAGAACTACGCGACGGCATCGTTCGAGCGCTGGCACAAAAGACACACAGCTCAATCGAGGTCGTAGCGCATCTATATGACGCAGAGCTCGCTTACTTAGAAGCCAATTCTCACGTAAAGAAGTTCATCGAGGTCATCGCAGGCCGCCGAGTAAAGAAGCGCTTACTGCACCTGCATGGATGAAATCGCCGGTTCGGGGTGGAACTATGGCGTAAGCGAGCGTCTTCACCTCCGCAGACGCCGGACGGCTTTATGAGTCTGCGTCCGCGATCCTCGGAAACCCGCGGGCGTCCGTCCTTCTCGAAGTTTTCTTCGAGTTCTGCCGGACTTCCACCGCTTATAGCGCTCGTCAATGCCGTAGAGAGAGTAGCGCGCGAATGGCAGAACCAAACACAGCAACGTCTGTCGGCTTTAAAAACGTTCGATCATAGAAGCACGAATCAGGAGGAAGGTGGAAAGCGGAATACAGAATAATAGGAATATGGCGCGTTGCGAGTTTCGCGCGCAAAGACTTACAGAGCTGCAAACCTGTCATGCCGGGCATGGCGTAGTCAGTAATCACCAAGTCTGGCAACTGTTCCTTAACTCGCAATAACGCGTCGTTACCGCTCACGGCTCTCCTGACGACAAAGCCATCAGAGGATAGAAACCAATCCAACACCTGCAGGGCATCAGGCTCATCGTCTACGCAAAGAATTGTTGCCGCTATTGAGCGCGATGCGAACTGCGCTGTGTCCGAGTCTTCCAGTCGACGCATGCAGTCGCTTGAGGTGGATCTGGTCGGGCGGGGTTCGCCCCAAGCGGATGCCGGACGGCGCCGATGTATGCTGTCGTTGATTTCTATAATTTCATTTTCGCAAATCATGGATTATATCGTACAGGCTTGCTGTCAACGGGGTTGTGGGACAGCGCAACCATCAAGGATGGGACAGGTCCTTCAGTCCGAGCGAATTGGAGCCGACCGCGTCCCCATCTGGAATGCCGTCGCAGGCCGTTAGCCGCCTAAATCCAAGGGGATATACTTGTGCCCGGCACTAACGGGGTGAACGATGCGGAACCTGGTACTTGTGTTGCTCGTATCGCTCAGCGGCTGCGCGAGATTTAGTTTACTTGTCCCCCATCCGATCGAGTTATCCGAGAGCTGCGTCGACGGCGTGAAATATATTCAGTTTCCGAGCGGCGCTTCGGTCAAATACACGCGAGATGGGAAAATCGCAACGTGCTGAGCGCCCATGGAATTGCTGGGCAAGGCGTGAGAGATCTGCTGTCGGAATCAACTTAGGTGAACTGTGGACGGTGAGCGAGTGCTTGGGGAAACGGTGTCGCTACCATTGGCTCCTCCGAGGCCCCCACCTGTGGAGATGCACTAAGGAGCCAACCAGTGGAAACGACGGGAAATGATCTCGACCGGGCCGCCGCGCGCGCGGCGCGCCACGTTGCCCGTGAAGCTCGAGCAGAAGTCAACAAGCAGGTCAATCAACTGCTCACGGACGTTCAAGCGTTTGGTCGACCGGCTACGTGATGTGGCCGATGCGGGAGTCGCCTTTCTGCGCGACCGGATTGAGAACGCGGTGGCGGCTGCAAAGGTGATGCTGACAGATCGTGCCCAACAAACACTCGACCGAGGTGATCGCTACGTTCATGCTCAACCATGGCAGGTGGGAGGCATCGCCGCAACAACCGGATTACTTATCGGCCTCTTCATGGGTGGTCGATTGCGTCGTCTCGCGCGCGCGATAGAGAGAGTGAGAGGCACCACTAACTCACGCTCATAATAGCACTGGAAAGTCGCCGAGTACCGCCTCCTCGGCGCAAATTCTGTACGTTAAAGGGCGCTTGCAAATGTCCTTTGTGCAAGCGAATGGTCGCGGAAGGCCAATCCCGCCACGCGCAGACGCAGCGACTCTCGCGCGCGCCCCCTTACGGGCTGCGGGGCGCCATGCGCGATCACGGTCAGCTTTCCCTGACGGTCGCGCGCACCCCGAACCGATGGTGGCGTTTCCAGCAGTCGCCTAATGTGGCGCACAAACCACGTTACGACTTGGGAGTGCTTGAAGCCATGTATTTAACAGCGAGGAGTTTCCGCGCGGCGATCGCGGCCGTCGGAATTTTAACCGCAACCGCTCTAGCAGCTTGCGCCACCGAAGGACCCCCCGCTACGGAGGATCTGGCCAAAGCGCAGGCCATGGTCCAACAGGCGGATAAGGCCAACGCTCAGCGCTACGCGGGCGCGGACATGCAGCGGGCACACGAAGAGTTGCAGACCGCTGAACGCCTGAATGGAGAGCGTAAGTACGACGCCGCCCGGCGCTCGGCGCAAGCAGCGGCCGCGGACGCCAATTTGGCCTTGGCGCAGAGTGCCGCCGCTGAGGCTCAAGCGTCCGCTCAAGAGTTGGCCAAGAGTAATGAAACGCTACGCCAAGAGGCGAATCGCCCCGAGGGACAAAAGTGAAACACCTACGCTCGTTGCTCCGTTTCGTCCCGCTGGGTTCGGGCATTTTGCTGCTGGCGGCCTGTGCCACGACGCCGCCGCAGAGCTCGGTGCTCGAGGAAGCGCGCACCGAAGTAAGTACGCTCGCGGCGGATCCGCTGGCCCAGCAGGCCGCAGGGTCTGACTTGCAGTCGGCACGCAATGCCCTGCAGCAGGCCGAGGCGGCGCAGCAACAGAAACAGCCCATCGAGGATGTCAACAGCCTCGCTTATCTCGCGCTGCGCAATGCCCAAGCGGGCAAGGCGCGGGTGGCTGAAGCGCAAGCCCGCCAACAGATCACCCAGGCGCAAAGCGAGCGCGAGAAGACCCTGCTCGCAGCGCGCGAGCAGCAAGTGCAAAGTGCGAAAACCGAGCTGAGTGAAACGCAGCGGCAGCTCGCGGACCTTAAGGCGAAGCAAACGGATCGGGGCATGGTCGTCACCATGGGAGATGTCCTTTTTGACACAGGCCAGGCGACTTTGAAGCCGGGTGCTCAGCTCACCGTCGAGCGACTCGCCAAGTTTCTCGTGACAAATCCAGAAACCAGAGTGCGCATCGAAGGCTTCACCGACAGCACGGGCTCCCAAGAGTTTAACGAGCTTCTCTCCCAGCGCCGAGCGGATGCGGTCGCGCATGCGTTGCGCGATCAGGACGTGCCGCCTTCTCAGCTGCAGACGGTCGGGCGAGGCGAAGCCTTCCCGGTGGCGAGCAATTCCACCGCCGCGGGGCGTCAGCAGAACCGTCGCGTCGAGATCGTATTCTCAGATAAGGATGGTCGCTTTACTGGCCCGGCGAGCGGATAGGGTAGGACACGGACGGAACGCATTCGAGGTCCTGCTTCATGCCATCGACCGAGCGCGAGCGCGCTCTACTCGAACAGCATCGTGAAAGCCTGAGTGCGATCACGAAAATGCGGACCGCCGATAACGTCCCGATTGCGAAAAGCCCGTGGCACTCGGTGGAGATTGTGCCATCCCGGGCGAGCTGTGTCGCAGCACGAGCGGTTAGCGGGATGCGTTTTCTTTCCGCGAACGCGCCCCCTTTGCCGCTTGAGCAGTGCAGGCAGCCTACGGCGTGTCGATGCACCTATCGAAAGCGTGGGGACCGAAGGGAAGAAGCGCGTCGTGTCGACGATGCGATCGGTATACGCCGATGGAGTCCGGTGCCAGTCGAGCGCCGCCGGAACCGCGGCCGACGCAGCACGGATCGATAGGCGGGCTTCGGCTCTCTGTGGCAGAAGACGAGAAAAGTGAATCGCTCGAGACGGAAGTCGAGCAGATTTTGGAAGAGGCCCGAATGGTTTTACCGGGCATCCAGGCGCTGTTTGGTTTTCAACTGATCGCGGTATTCAATGAACGTTTTGACCAGGCGTTGGGCGATCCGGGCAAACGCCTGCATGTGACCGCTGTGGTGCTTACTGCGGTCGCGATCGGTCTGATCATGGCGCCGGCGGCCTACCATCGACAGGCAGAGCGCGATCGCGTCTCGCGTTACTTCGCCAACTACGCATCGTTTTTGATAACGCTGGCCATGGCGCCGCTGTCCATCGCGCTCGCGATGGAGGTCGCGTTAGTCGCCTTCCTGGCAACAAGGCAACCCCTCGCGAGCACGCTCATTGGAACGGCCGTCATTTTGTTCTTGGTTTGGCTGTGGTATGTCTTTCCGGCTTACCGGAAACACAATCAGGCCACTCGCGCCAAAATGCGCCGCAACGGCCGCAACTAAGCTCGGGGCGCCCTACTCGGCGGGGTTTGCCGCGTAAACCTTTGTGCCGCATAAGGTTGCGACGTGGCGGCCATGTGATCCATCGCGATGTTGAAAGCAACTCTGGCTTCCATTACCGGAGCACTGCCCTCGCTCAGGTAATTGCGTCTATAATTTTATCGATGCTCTCGGGAGAGCCGCCCCTGAACCTAGTTATGCACCCTCAGAAGGGACGCATCAGCCTGGCGCTCTCCCCAGCCTCATGGAAGGCGCTCTAAGGCCTGTGGTCAGGTCTCGGTATGAACGCAATCCGAAGTTGCGCCAGGCATGCGTGAACCACCACGGAACCGCGTGCGTCGTCTGCGACTTCTCTTTCGCTCACGTGTTTGGATCTATTGGATCAGGCTTTATCCATGTGCATCATCTAACACCTATCTCGACCGCCGGTGTCGTAAGAGTGAACCCGATCAAAGATCTTCGTCCTGTCTGTCCAAACTGTCATGCCATGCTCCACTCCGAGGACCCGCCGTTAGCCATCGGGCGACTCCGTGCGATGGTCCAGGATCATGCGCGCGGGAGTCTGCGCAAGCCTTGACATCGCGATGCTTGATCGAGAGGTCCGCTGCTTTCCGCGCGATGGCCGCCGAAGCGCCCTCCGCGACTGTGGCGCATCGTCAAAGTCGCCGGGTGGCTCGTCCCTGGTCGCCGCCGTAATCTTCGGCGCGCTCTATTGCTAGGACTACCCAATGCCGACACTAAGTGTCGCTAAATAGAAACCCCACCTTGCCGCAACTTGGCGTGACACTGCCAGGGCTGCGGCGCTATCGCTGCTGTGTGAGTACAGGGCACAGATTTTCCGGTCCACTTGAACGGCTGCCAGCCAGTGCGGTGACGGCTGTCGCGACTGCTGCTGCGAAGGGTCCTACGGCGAGATCGGCCACGCTCGACCCCGATACGCTCATTCGGGCGCTCAATTTCGCGCTACTCGGTAGCGATAGCCAAACCTTCCTTTGGGAATCACTGGAGGATTGTGTGGTCGTTTCGGAGACCTAGAACGCCGATGGGACCTGCAGGTTCACCGAGGTTCTGAACTTGAGTAAGGTCGACGGCTCGCCTCGCATTGACATTCAGCAATACGTCGAGGACTGCGTCGAATAGAAAACGCCGCCGAGAGGCAGCGCTCTCGTTGATGACTCGCGCGTGCCGGCCCTATTTCAATGCCGCCCCCCCCAGCGTCCCAATGATTCACTGTGCACTGCAGCATTTGCTGCGAAATATCAATCGGCAACAAACACCTTAACGGTTCCTGAATGTGTCAGCGACCCTAGGCAAATGACTACGCGGTATCGCGGGTTCCGATTCTGCAGGAGCGTGCCGATTCAATTTAGTGTCGATGTCGGTGCATCTAGCTGGGAGCCATCGTGCCGCTAACGCAACTGGAATCACAACTGAGAGTCATAGCACGAGCTCGCATCGCGAGTGCGGAACTGCCCTGCCTGGAGCCGCCGATTCGAATGTGGGGTGGCTATGGGAGCGGGAAGGTCTGTGTCGTATGCGACAAACCAATATACCCTACGGAAGTCGAGTTCGAGGTAGAAGAAACCATTGAAGGCACACGGAAGCTGATGCTGTTTCACTCGGTCTGTCAGTCGATATGGCAACTGGAGTGCGCCCGCGCTGCGCATTTACAAAAGGCCGCGAATCCAAGTCGATAGGCAGGAAAACGCCGCCTCTCGGCGGCGCTCTCGTTGATAGATTGCGCGTGCCGCCGTTATTTCAATGCCGCCGCCCCCAGCGTGGCATCTGCCCATTCGAGAAACCCGATCGAACCTCGCGCCAGTCGGGGCACAAGACGTTCTCGATGGCGCCCCAGCGAACGCGCCGCTGGTGTAAAGGTCGCTTGTTGACCCCAAGCCGCCGAATGCGTCTCCCGATACCGGTCATTCAAAAACAGAAAAGGCGACACTCCACTCGACACAAGACGGGGCCAGCAGCGGCGTCGACTTCACTCCTACCGTAATGTCGATATGCCGCATTAGTCGGCACTTCGAGGCGGCGCGGAATCTGACAGCCACCCATTCGAGGCGGTGAGCGAGTCGAGACAGCCACGATCGAACCATCGTTCAGTTGCTCAGCACAACTGCGCAAACGCGCGCATAATGGCTGCGAGTGATCGGAAAACTGCGATCTTTCGATTGCAGACATCAATTGACATAAATCGCCGACTGTCCCCGCGCCTTATCGCAGCGGGTTTGGTTTGCACATTCCTTACGTCCTGCGGCGGACGTGGTGGCGGTAGCGCCCCACCGCCCAAGCCGCCGAATGTGACCGCGGAGATACTCTGAGCAGTTCCACAGACGCGACGAGACCGAGTGGGATGCTCATTCAGGGCTGTAATCTCAGAGTCGAGACCGATGCAGTAGGCCCGCTCAGGCCTCGACTCTTCGAGGTGCTACGGCTCTGCCGGTTAGTCAGCGGCAACCCGTTTGAATTAGTCGGACTCGACTCCAACTCTTTCAAGCAGAGATGACCCGCTGCCGATTGAAGTCCCCGCAAACCAGCCAGAGGGCGCTGCTCCTGGCGCGTTTGACTGCCCCGAGTAGTTGGTGCGGAACGACTTTCCCACGTGCCCCAAGCGGTACGCCACTCCATCCAGAGTGAATGTTTCCACATGAGTGACGGTGTTCGTATGCACAGTCAGGAAGGCGTTGGTGCCCGTATTTAGGATCACCTGCTGATGGTAATTTGACACCTGAATGGGCATTCCCTGGCTGAAGGTCGCGGGATTGGTAAAATCCGACGGTCCGCTGTTGAGATAAATCGTGGTTGTGCCCGTACGGTCAACGATTCTGAATGGTCCGTTATTGACCACCTGGTAAGTCGTTGCGTTCGTAACAAAGGTAAACAGGGCCGTGGTTTCGTTCTTGCTGGTTGTACTGCTGAATGCGTTGGCCAACCCCGTAACGCTGGAGAGATAGCCATACTGCTGGCTGGCTGAACCACTGTTGTTAAACTCTCCGGTCATCTCATAGAGAACCTGCTCATCGGCGATCGGTAGGGCAACTTGCGCGGAAGAAGTTGCTGCCGCTGTACACACCACGGCTGCCATTGACCAAAAACTGACTCGCTTTATCGCTCGCATGGTAAATATCCTTGGTGGGGCTGTTTCCTGCTTAGAACCCTCGACGCCGAGGTGTAGCCCGTCGGAAGAATCGCGGCCATGGAGCGGCGATGGAGTTTTCCTCAAGTTTCAATAAAGTTTAGGTTTAGAATCGCAAGTGGCTGTAAACCAAGAACACTGTTTGTGAGAACCAATGGCCGTCTGAAACACAAAAAATTAGCACTGAGGTTATCCGAGTTGCCTGAAGCTCCTGACCAGCCCGATAATCTAGAGCTCGACCTGCGCCGCTACGAGCTGCGCCGCGGGAGCAGGGTGCTCAAGCTCGAAAAAAACCCTATGGAGCTTCTGATCCTGCTGGTTGAGCGGCGGGATCAGTTGGTCGGCCGCGAAGAAATCATCCGTCGGTTATGGGGCAAGGATGTCTTCCTCGACACCGAGCAAGGCGTCAACACTGCCATTCGAAAGATCCGCCTGATCTTGGGCGACGATCCGAATGAGCCGCGATTTCTGCAAACCGTTGTAGGCAAAGGTTACCGCTTCGTGGGCCCGATTGCGGTCATTGCCGCTGAGCCGACTCTCTCCCGGTCCAGTGCTCCGGCTACGTCGCCGCCTTCCGCGGCCGAAGACGACAAGAGCCAACTGAACCGTACTGAATCGGCGCCGCGGTGGAAAGTGAGAGCGGCTCTTACTGTCTTGACTTTGTTCGGCGTGTCAATCATCGCATTCAGGTACCTGGACCTGGCTCGCTGGCTGCCGCGTGCACCGGTGCATGCGATTGCAGTGTTGCCACTTAAAAATCTTTCCGGCAATCCGGCGGACAAGTACTTCGCGGATGGCATGACAGATGAGTTGATTACCAATCTCGCCAAGATTTCCGCCTTGCGGGTCAGTTCCTATACGTCGATATCGCAATACAAGACAACTTCCAAGCCTTTGCCTCAGATTGCACGAGAACTGCAAGTGGATGGAATTGTCGAAGGCTCGGTATTGCGTTCCGGCGACCAGATTCGCATCACCGCACAATTGATCTACGCGCCTCACGATCAGCACCTTTGGGCGGAAGAGTATCAGCGCAGTGTTCGCGATGTGATCTATCTGCAACGCGAAGTCGCGCGGGACATTGCTGAACAGGTTCGAGTCACTCTCACTCCAAAGGAACGAACCCGCCTGGCGACCGCCGCTGCGGTGGACCCATCGGCCTATGACAAGTACCTTCGCGGACGTTCGTTTTGGAACCAGCGCAGTGAGGCCAGTTTGCTCAAGGCAATCGACCAATTCAACCAGGCCATTGAAGCAGATGCCGGGTACGCGCCTGCCTACTCGGGACTGGCCGACTGCTACACCACTCTCGGCTATCTGAGTTACCTCGACCCTCTCGACGCCTTCCCCCGCGCCCGTGACGCCGCCACAAAAGCGCTTGAACTCGATCCCAGCCTGGCCGAGGCGCATGCGTCCCTCGCCTATTACAACCTTTATCACGCCTGGAACTGGGCGCAAGCGGAAAATGAGTTCAAGAAAGCGATTGAACTGAATCCGAACTATGCCATCGCCCACGACTGGTACAGCTACTATCTCGTGGCGATGGGGCGATTTGATGACGCTTGGAAGGAAGCGACCCGTGCGCACGAATTAGATCCTCTGTCCGTCACCATCTCCACCGATCTGGGGTTCAATTATTTCTACCGACACGACTACGACCAAGCCATCAGCCAGCTGCGGGGCACGTTGTCGGTCAGCCCACACTTTCCATTGGCGCATCTGTGGCTTGGCCGCGCATATCAGCAGAAGAAGATGTACGCGGAGGCTATCGATGAATTCAACAAGACTGATGCCGCGCTGCCCGGTTGGGTGGTGACAATCGCCGGAATGGGAAACGCCTTCGGTGAATGGGGACACCGAGCCGACGCGGAACAGATACTCGTCAGCCTGGATGAGATGACTCGATCGAAATACGTTACGCCGTACGGAATTGCTCTGGTGTATGCCGGACTCGGCGACAAGAATCAGGCATTCATCTGGTTGAACAAGGCGCTACAGGGCCGCAGTCATTGGCTGGTGTGGCTCAACCGTGATCCGCGCTGGGAGGGAATCCGCTCAGACCCACGTTTCGCCGATCTGGCGAAGCGCGTCGGATTGCCGGAGGCCGACCAATAGTTCACCGCAGGAAACAGTGAGTCTCAATGCATGCCGAACATAAATGGATACCACTCCCTCGAGTGGTTCCGTTCGACGTCGCCATCGCCCGAAACATCGCGCCGGGCAGCACCGCCGGACTTCCCGGACTCGTACTGCCTGCAGGGTTGACCTCGGCTGGCCTCCCCGTTGCCGTCGAGCTCGATGCCGCTGCCGGCACCGACAGAGCGCTGCTTGGGCTGGGCACGAGTCTGGCGCAGGTTCTCGGACCCATTCCGCCGCCTAGATTCACTGTGTCAACCGCACTAGCAACGTAGCCACCGCCTCGCGCGTCGCAGCGATGTCACCATGCTACCGCCGTGCGCCTCGAAGGGACTGCACCGGGTGTTCGTTTCCAGGCGATCGAGCGGGAGTTGAAGTTCCCGAGCTTAGTGGCGGTGCGGTTCCGACACGATTCCTTGGGTCCCTCGAATATCGTTCCAGTTTCCGCTATGTAGAAAATTGAGGGTTCTGCTCGTGTGGCCGGAGTTGGCCGGGACCCGCCTAAAGGCAGCCGATCCGGCGGGAGGTTCAGGCAATCGGATGTGGACCCCTCGCTCGGACAGCCTAACGGCAATGCAAGTTTCGCGCATTGACCTGTAGGTGCGTATGCCGTCGGCTGTCTCACGGATAATGAGGAGGAGTCGTCATGAAGCCTACTCGTGTGGGCGTAAGGATCTTGCGCCCTCAGCAGGTCTTTCAAGTACACGGCGTCGATCTGCGCCGATGCGAGGATGTGGAGTCACGCGGCTGAAGCTGTGGGTCAAGCACGTGCATCGCTCGATCTCGATGCGCAACGTCGAGCCGAGCTGTTCGAGATCGGCATGGAAGTGCGTGGCGGCCAGCGCACATCTTGACTGTGCCGAACGGACTGCTCCACCGTCCGCCGCCACACGCGCTACTGTCGGTGCAGCCGATTAGCCCTCTGCATGGCTTCGTGAACCGCCGCGTACGTGCAGAGCTTAACATCGTAATGACGCCAACGATGGCGCAGGCGAGCTGCGCGGCGATCAGTACGGCGGAGCATGCGTCTTCACGTAGCAGTCATAGACGGTCGAGCGAGCAGCGATATCCAGGCGGTGCACTCGGCGATGTCGATCGAGTCCTGCTTGGCGAACCGGCCATCTGCGAAGGCTGTTGGACGTCATCGTCTTCGGCACAAGCGGGGTAGTCCCGTACGTGTGCACTCCAGGATTTGCTGGCGCTCTTGAAGTAGCTCGCGCTCAGCAACCACGGCGAGTTCGTGCGCTGACGCTGCCTTCGCCTTCTCGGCCATCGGTGCGAGCTGATCGGGCTGACCGCTCGGTTGATAGCCCTGCTCGACGATCAGGTGATGCTCGGCATCCACTGCCACCTGCACGTTGGCCCGACGATCCCGCCCTCGAGTTCTTCATCGAGCGAGCATCCGGATCGGTCAGTGACACCTGCTTGCCGGGCGAAGCGTTCATCTGCGCCTCGATCGCCTTGAGCTGCTCGCATCAGCTGCTTCAAGGCTTCGGATCTTGTCTGCAACCGCCCTTTCTTCAGCGCTCGCTACCTCCGGCTCCGCCACGAGCCGCCGTTCCAGATCGCCCTCAGATACCGCTCGGTGCTCTCGGACTGACGCCGCGCCACTCATCTCCGCCGCCAAGTGAAGTTCTTCTCGCGGTTGTTGACCGCCTTAACTTGCTGCCGTCGATCACTATATCCAGCGCGCTTGCTGATCACGGGTCAGCTCCCGGCGCTGCACGATGACCTCGCCCGGCACACACCGACCGCACTCTCGCTTGCCGGTGGCCTTCTGAGTTGAGCGCTCCCTCCTGAACGTCGCGGCATCAGCCGGCCGGTCGCCCACATCATGGCTCGATGTTGCGCTGTGTCTCGATGCTCGAGCCGCCGGCTCGACTACGACCCGGTTCGCATAGTGGCCTGAACGCCGTGCGATCCTCAGGACTACTCGAGGAGGTCATCCACCGCGGTTGCGAGCATCCCGATCGATGGCTAACAGGTCGAACCGGCGTCGGAATATGCCCGGGAGTGTCCAGCGGCTCGACGAAGCCCGCGATCATCCATACGAGGTTGTCCGCCGCCACGTAATCATGCCACACTCGTGGCAGCAAACCGACCTCGGTTGACCGAGTCCATACCTTGGCCGGATCATTCGTGCGCACGTCCCGTAGCGCTCGATCGCCGATTTACAGGCCCTGCGCGTTTTTACGCAAGCTGGCCGGACCCGCCTAAGGGGCCTCCCTATTCCGGACACTCAGTGCGAAAACCCGAGAACCGTCGGTAAAGGTCGCTTCGTGACCCGAAGCAGCCGGTGGCGACTGTCAGCTATTGGGATCTCTATCGGTAGTCATGATGACCCTCCGTAGGTCGTTTTGGTTAGGCGTTCGGGGCCGTTTGCGCAGCAGCCACATCCTCCATTTCGACCCAGGCGTCCCGCGAAAAGTTATCCGCACAGAATCCCTTATCTCACGTGCGGCGAGGGAAGTGATGCTGCAGATTTCCTGTGCCTGAAAGATGTGACGCCGCTCCGCCTTAATGCGCATTGCGATCACATCACGTGGCGGGAGCTTATTGCTAGAGTTGGCCTTAGCCATGATTGCACCTTATATGTGCGGTTGCGGTTAGGCGCACGGGGCTGCTGACACAGCCTCGGGCGCCGTCAGAGACTACTTCACAGCAAGGAAGGCATGCGTAACCAGGCTCGGAAAGCCTGATCAACGGAGGGAGATATCCGCAAATTCAGGCGTGCTCTAAAGTTGACTCACGCCCCCGCTACTAATTTTTTTCTACCGCACCTCCTCGCCGACTGAACGAGCCCGGCAACGCGTGCGTCCGATGGCCCGTTATGCCGAAGTGCCGCTCAGAGCGGGGTGATCGCGCAGATGCCGGGGGACGCACTACGCGCGTCGCGTCCACATGATCAACCCGCAGGCGCAGCCATACCGCGGTGTACCTGTCTAGTTCGGAGGACTGGTCGGATCGCGGGCTGGCGAGAAGGGCGCGAGAATTGCGCCCGAGCCAATAGATACTCGCAAGAAGAAAGAGTCACGAGCCAACGGCGACCGTACGCTGAGTGTTATGCAATGGCCAACGCTATTTGCTCTTTTTTCGGCCTGCGCCATACACTCGCCAGCCACGGCTGCCGTTCGCGCGGCAGCCCGACTGGCCGGTAGTAGTACTCGAGCTCTGTGAACCGCGCATCTGACATGTAGCCACGCCACGCTTCAAGACTATAGTAAGCGCCGTAGCGTCCGCGGTTCCAGCCTTCTTCGTTCTCGCCGTGCGGATTAGAGCTGAACAGGACGCCCTCGGGCTTCAGTGCGGTGTGCAATTGCCGCAAGACGCGTGGTAATTCTTGAGACGGCACATGAAACAGTGCAGCGTTGGCGAAGATGCCATGAAAGCGCTCTTCCGGTAGATCAAGCTTGAGGAAATCCTGCTGCCACACTTCGCACTCGGTGTCGGCACGCGCCATGGCAACAAAGCGGGCTGCGCCCTCCAGCCCAATGGCAGTGTGGCCCAGTCCGGAAAAAGTCTTGAGGTCGCGCCCCGGCCCGCAACCAAAATCGAGAATCGTGAAGGGCAACTCGCCTTCGATACGTCGCAATAGAGAGGCAATGTTCTGGCTGACGTCGTGACCGCGCGTGCCCGCCCGAAACTGCTCGGCGTGCTGCTCGTAGTGCGCGAGCGTAACAGTGGCGATCTTGTCCAGCTCGTGAGGTTCGAGCGGCTTGCTATGCATCGAGGTGTTTCCGCGTTCGACCATTCCCCGTATCCCGAGGTTGCCGCATTATCCCGCTCGGCTGCCATCAATCAGACGAGATCCCCGCAGTCCACTCTCCCTAGGGTCAACTGAGGCTCAGCGCGGTGGACAACAGCTTTTTCAAATTGCTCAACAATGCCTCTGCATCGTCGATTCTATTTAGCGGCTTCTGATCGCCTTTGAATTCCGCCACGACCAATGCCGAAGTCTGTCCCTCACGGTTTCACGACCTCACGGCCGGCGGAGCGATGGTACGGATCGTGGGCGCGCGCTCAACGCGCTTCGAGCAGTTTCTTAGCGCGGTTGTAGTCGCGAGAACCGACCCAGAAGAGCATGCCGAACCGACCTTCTCCCGCCGCAACGACATCAGCCGCGATCACGTTTATTTTCGCCCCCGCGACCTTGGCGAGTGGCGGTACCGCGGCTCCGACCTCGTCCGTTCCCTGCCGCTACCCTACTCCAGTGAGAGATTGGCCGGCATCGCGCAAAGAGCGTACAACGATCCGGGGACGCTGTAGCGCGAGCTGCACATGGGCAATGAGAACCCCCGGTGGCGTGAGGCATCGGACGTGATTTCGATGTTCCCCACGCTCGTGTGGAAGGTCGAGCTCGAGGCACAGTTACGCCAAGCAATCTGCGCTCAGGCGCTCGCTACGCTTGCGCGCATGAGGCGGGACCTGCCGCCGCTTGCGCCCGGCCAAGGGTGGCAGTCGGTTCAGTCACTTCACGAGCTCGACGACTTCAAGGATCTCGTTTCTTGTGTGCACCGCGTCGTGCCGGGAATTCTGCGATTCCTTAGGATCGGCCGCGACGCGTACCAAATCACCGCCTGCTGGGCGACAGTCCTCGCGAGAGGCGCGGCGCACAAGATGCACCAGCATCCCAACAACTTCCTGAGCTGCGTGTACTACGTGCGGACCCATCCGGGCGCGGATACCATCAACTTCCACGACCCGCGCAATCAGACCGGGATCATCCGGCCACCGGTCGTCGAACTCACGGCCGAGAATACCGACCAGGTGATCGTGAGAGTGAAGGACGGAACGATGCTCGTATTTCCGGCCTACCTGCAACATTCCGTCGACGCGAGCGCGAGCGAAGACGAGAGAATTAGCATCAGCTTCAACATCATGTTTTCTTCGTTCACAGAGAATCTGAGCAAGCCGCTGTGGGGAGCGGCGGCAGCGCCCAGGCGCTCTGGCACGCAGCCAAGCGCACTTCCCCGTTTTCGTGAAACACGCTGTGCTCACGCGCGCAGCGGAGCCATTCTACCAGCACGCAGGGCAGGTGCGATGACGATATCGGACGAGCGCTTGCTTCAACGCAACGGGGGAGACCCTTTCGCCCTCTCATCGTCTTGCACTCGTGTCGACTAGTGGGCCAGCGCCGCCGGCGGGTCTGCTTGATGCAGATGCGTTTCCCGCAGGGGTGGTCCTTGCCTACCATGAGCGGACGAAGCACCATTTTCAGCGGTACGCCGCCTCGCCCGGCTACATGGATTGGGCTACGCAGCCCGATCCGTTCCGACGCTATCAAGGAACGGACCTCGTTCGGCTCCCGCTAGCCAAACTGGGCCGTCCGCTTCCTTACTGGCAGCTCTACGCGCTCGGGGACGTGTCATCAGAGCCGCTATCTCTGGAGTCGATCTCCCTCTTCTTCCGGTACGCGCTGTCTCTAACGGCGTGGAAGCGCTTCCATGACACGACGTGGTCCCTCCGCGCGAACCCCTCGAGCGGGAATCTCCATCCGACCGAGGGGTATGCGGTTCTACCGGCGATTCATCGACTCGGCGACGCGCCCGCCGTGTACCACTACGCACCTAAGGAACACGCTCTCGAACGGCGGGCGATCCTCGACGCAAAGGCGTGGAGCGAGCTCTGCGCGCCGTTTCCCGAGGGTTGCTTCCTCGTGGGCCTCTCGTCGGTGCATTGGCGGGAAGCCTGGAAGTACGGCGAGCGCGCGTTCCGCTACTGCCAGCACGACGCCGGACATGCCCTTGCAACCCTGCGCATTGCAGCGGCGGCTCTCGGCTGGGGCTTGGTGTTCCTCGACGGGATCAGCGATAAAGCCATGGCTGCTCTCTACGGGCTCAGCCGCGATGACGACTATGGGACCGCAGAGCGTGAGGAGCCTGGGCTTCTCGCACTGGTCACACCCGCTCTTCCTTCGGCGTCTCCGCGGCTTCTGAACGGGCTGACAGCAGGCGCCATCGGCGCACAATGGCGCGGCCGGGCCAACACACTGAGCCCCGCGGGCAGCATCGACTGGCCCGTGATCGACGAGGTGGCGCAGGCCACGCGACGATCGGCAAGCGCGCCGATCACGGAAGACTTCTCGGGGTTCCCCACATGCACGGAACTCTGCGGCATACCAGTCCGCCAGGGTTTACTCACAGCGGAGAAGGCAATTCTTGGCCGCCGCAGCGCGGTTGCAATGGATGGCTGCACGGCGATCTCGCAGGAAGCGTTCTTCCGCATGCTCGCTCGGTTGATGCCGACGCGCGACGGCCGATCGATGCCCTGGGATGCGATCCCGTGGCGGCCGCGCATCCATCTCGGCCTGTTCGTCCACCGGGTAGAAGGCGTTCCTTGTGGCCTCTATGCGCTCGCGCGAGATCCCGACAAGCTCGCGGCTCTCAAGGAAGTGATGCGGCGGGGGTTTCGCTGGCAGCGCTTGCTCTCTTGTCCGCCGCGGCTTCCGCTGTACCTGCTCCAGGAAGGGGACTGTCGGTCACTCGCGGCCGCCGTCTCCTGCGGCCAGAACATCGCCGGCGACGGAGCTTTCAGCCTGGCGATGATTGCGGACTACATCGACAGCCTAACCACGTACGGCGCAGCGTTCTACCGAAACCTGTTCTGGGAGGCCGGCATGGTGGGCCAGGTTCTTTACCTCGAGGCCGAAGAGGTGGGTATTCGCTCGACGGGGATAGGCTGCTACTTCGACGATCCCGTCCATGAGGCCTTTGGGATCGCCTCACGAGAGTGGCAGAGCTTCTATCATTTCACCGTCGGTGGGCCACTCGAGGACTCACGGCTCACCACGTTACCTGGATACGACCTTGAGGAACCGACCTGACACTCGTTTTCGTCCCAGATCCGAACCGAGCCCAAAATCGGGACTCAGCTCATGAGTAATTCGGTAGAGGTGCGGGCGGCATCTAGACGGGAATAAAGGTAGCGCATCTCGAGCCTTCGCGGACGTTGGGACGAATGGCCACGCCAGCGAGCGGCGCGATCCCCACACTGGGCAGGCGCTATAACGCTCGGCACAGCGGGCCCGCAAATGGCATTTGCCGTCCCCGCGGAACAGGCATAGATTTGAGCGAAATCAGCCCCCGGGAGAGTGCCATGAGATTCTTTATGGGGTTAGTTTTGTCGGGCCTCACCCTCTGTACCGTCGCATGCTCGACGAGTCCGCCCGCACCCTTGACGGCATCGGTGCCGCCGCATGCCAAAACTGCCGCGCAAGTTGCCCAAGCGCCCGCCGGCTTCGACAATAGAAGTAACGGGCTCACGGACGAGCCAACACACCAGGCAGATCAGGCCAGTTTTGAAGTGTTCGAAGCCATCCCAGATGGCCTGGGTCCGCTGTACAACGCGCAGTCCTGCCGGGAGTGCCACCAGAGCCCCATTACGGGCGGCTCCAGCCAGATTATGGAGTTGCGCGTCGGCCACAAGGGGGCAGACGGCACGTTTCAGAACGCAGAGATTCCGATCAACCACGGATCCGAGATCATCAAGGGACGAACGCTCGTGAACCTGCGCGCAATCTGTCCCAGCGACGCCTTTCCCACCACCGAGATCCAGGAGCGCGTGCCGAATTCGGAAACGATTCGGACGTTTCGCACATCGTTGAGTATTCTCGGCGACGGATTCGTGGAGGCGATTGCCGATTCAACGCTGACCGACATTTCGGACAAGCAGTGCAAGCAGGAGCACGGCAAGATCTGCGGACTGGTTCTCTACGTTCCCATTCTCGAGTCCCCCGGTGTCACTCGGGTCGGCCGCTTCGGTTGGAAGAACGAGCATGCCAGCCTGCTTTCATTCTCTGGCGACGCTTACCTTAATGAAGTGGGCATTACGAACTATCTGTTTCCGGAGGAAGTGACGGATCTCTGCAACACAGTTGTCGAACCGAATGACAAACAAGGCGCAGACGGTCTTTCGGACATTGATCGCTTCGCACGCTTCATACGCGCGACCAAAGCCCCCGCACGCGACGCTCAGCAAGCGGCGACCGCCGCAGCGAAGACTGGCGAAGTGCTGTTCGCCAAGATCGGCTGCGACATTTGCCACGTCCCGACTCTGACCACCGCGGCGTCGGGCACGCCAATGAATGGCGGGAAGTACGTCGTTCCGGAAGCGCTCGGGAAGAAGGTATTTCATCCCTACAGCGACTACCTGCTGCACGACGTCGGCACCGGCGACGGCATCGTCATCGCCCTCGACGAGCACTACAGCAAGCGTATGTACAAAACACAATGGGAGAAATTCTCGATTGAGTCTTGTCGCTCGAGTGCCAACAGAATGCGGACAGCTCCGTTATGGGGCGTACGCTTCCAGCCAATGCTGATGCACGACGGCGCCTCGCTGACATTTCGCGACGCTATCCTGCGCCACCACGGCGAAGCCGACGACGTGACTAAACGCTTTGAAAACCTTAGCCCTGCAGATCAGCAGGCGATTGTCGAATTCCTGAGTTCTCTGTAGGGAAATTGTATCTGTGCTCCGCATTGCATGCGGAGGTGACGCTTTCACCTATGCCGAGCAATACACTGAGCACCAGCAGCAACGCAACGTAGGTAACGAGGCCGGTAATAATGGTCGCGACCGCTAGAGCGATCGCAAGCCTGGACAAGTGCGGGCGTCTGTGCAGCCGTTCGCGCCACGAGAGCGGACATTCGAATTGGGATAAGCTGACGTTTGCGGGCGAGGTCGGCGGCACCCCCTAAGAAGGTCCCCGAGCCACGGCCGAGGGAGCGACGCCTCGATGACGGAGCCGGCTAGAGCCGTATTCCTGAGCTATGCCTCGCAGGATGCCGAGGCGGCGCGACGTATCGCCGACACACTGCGAGCCGCCGGCGTCGAAGTCTGGTTCGATCAGAGCGAGCTTCGGGGTGGCGATGTTTGGGACGAAAAGATTCGCCACCAGATACGGGACTGCGCGCTCTTCCTCCCGATCATCTCGTTCCATACACAGGAGAGGACGGAGGGATACTTCAGACTTGAGTGGAGGCTCGCGGATCAGCGCACGCACCTAATGGGGCGCACCCGACCGTTCATCGTGCCGGTCTGCGTCGACGAGACGCCCGAGACGGACGCGGATGTGCCCGACGCGTTTTCCGCCGTGCAATGGACTCGCTTGCACAAAGGGGACGCGGGACCGGCCTTCGTCGAGCGCGTCTTACGGCTGCTTTCGCCCGAAGCGGCTCATGCACCGGGAGAGGTCAGGTCGCCAGCCGCCCCCGCAGTGCCAACCACTGGGGCTGCGCCCCGACTGTCTGCGCCGAGTCCTGCCGCGCCGCGACCAACGCAGCGTGCCCTGCTGCTGATCGCGGCAGTCGCGGTCATCGGCGTCGGCTACTTTGCCGTGGACAAGTTGTGGCTGTCGAAGCGGTTCGCAGGAGGTGCGCAGACCTCGTCATCGACCATTCAGGCCGGCACGCCCCCCCAGGGTGCCATCCCGGAGAAGTCCGTCGCGGTCCTGCCGTTTGTCGACATGAGCGAGAAGAAGGACCAGGAGTACTTCTCGGACGGACTGAGCGAGGAACTCATTGACCTCCTGGCGCAGGTCCAGGACCTGCGGGTGCCGGCTCGCACCTCGTCGTTCGCCTTCAAGGGCAAGGCGGACGATGTCCCGAGCATTGCTCAGAAACTGCGCGTCGCCCACGTACTCGAAGGGAGCGTGCGGAAAGCTGGCAACACGCTCCGGGTGACCGTGCAGCTGATCCGCGCCGACAACGGCTACCACCTCTGGTCGAGGACCTACGACCGGGACATCAAGGACATCTTCAAGGTCCAGGACGAGATTGCCGCCACCGTGGTCGAGGTGCTGAAGGCCAAGCTCGCGCCGGAGCAGGCCGTCGCCAGCTATCGCAGCTCAAACACCGAGGCCTACAACCAGTATTTGCTGGGCAAACGGTTTCACAGTCGAGGAAACGCCGACGGCTGGCGGCGGGCGATCGACGCCTTCCACAAAGCGATCGCGCTCGATCCCGACTACGCCGCGGCCTATGCCAGTCTAGCTCTCTCGGAGTACGTCCTCGCAGATTCGACCGGCGATGCAGCAGGGCAAAGGCAAGCGATGGCCGACGCCGAGCGGGCCGTTACCCTCGCACCGCAGGAGGCCGACGGCTATGCGTCGCGCGGAGTTCTCCGGATGAACATCAGCCGGGACTGGAACGGTGCTGAAGCGGACTTGGGGAAGGCGCTGGCGCTCAATCCCGCGTCCGACAAAGTTCAGGGAAACTACGCTACTTTGTTGGAAAGGCTCGGCCGGTTGCCAGAGGCCATTGCGGTAGGAAGAAGGGCGACCGAGCTCGATCCATTGTCCGCCATCGCTTGGTCGAATCTTGGTCTATACCTGACGTTCCACAGAGACTACCCCGCCGCAGACGAGGCATTGCGTCGCTGCCTCGAGATCAATCCCGAATCGAGCTTCGGCGGGCATCACGTGGCCATCCTGCGGCTCCTCGAAGGCAACGCGGCCGAGGCACTCGCGACGGCGCGCAAGATCGGCATCGAGTTTTTTAGGTTGACCGACGTCGCCATGGCCGAGCATAGCCTCGGTCACGCGAAGGAATCCCAGCAAGCCCTCGATGAGTTGATCGCCAAGCATGCTTCGGATGGCGCCTATCAGGTCGCCGAGGCACTTGCGTGGCGCGGCGAAAAGGACAAGGCGTTCGAGTGGCTCGAGCGCGCCTACCAACAGCGCGACGGCGGCCTGTCAGAGGTCAAAGTCGATCTGCTGCTCGATGGCCTGCACGGCGATCCGCGCTTCAAGGCACTACTCAAGAAGATGAACTTGCCGGAGTAGCGCGCTCAGCCAAAGTGGCAGTGTCCGATGACGCGAATCGCGAGTGTCTGCTCTACGAAAGACCGTGGGCCAAAAAGGCGAAAGGATGCTTGCGGTTGTCGTTTCAATCATGAAATCCCAGAAATCCCAAAGTCGAGGCTACGTAAAGGCTACGAGCTTTTTTGAGCCTCGTAACCAATTGATCTATCGAAGTAAATTTGACTATCGATCCCATCCATCATCGGGGCCACGGAAATTCGGCGATCTAACTTGTTCATTAGTCGCCATCAGTAGTGTCCCAACGTTGATCTCGACAGCGCGTCTAAGCTCTTGAACAGGGTGCATAAAATACGATTTCTGTCTGGTCTCGATTTGAACATCGAAAGGCCCTCGCGCACCGTGCCCGCGAATCTCGTCGCGGAGTTGCTCGATGCATCAAGGCCAGCTCGTGTTTGCGCAGTTGATGCGCCATCTTCCGCTCAGCACTTTTCGTCGCTGTGTGGCGCGCTACGCCGGCGAGTACAAGGTCAAGAGCTTCTCGTGTCTCGATCAGTATCTGTGCATGGCCTTTGCACAGCTGACGTACCGGGAGAGCCTGCGCGATATTCAGGCGTGCCTGCGAGCGCAGGCCTCCAAGCTCTATCACCTGGGGATCCGCAGTTCGATCGCACGCAACACGTTGGCGAACGCCAACGCCACGCGCGATTGGCGCATCTACGCCAGCTTCGCTCAGCGTCTGATTCGCATGGCGCGCAGCCTTTATGCCGAGGAGCCCTTTGGGGTGGATTTGGCCGAGACCGTCTACGCGCTCGATGCGACGACCATCGATCTGTGCCTGTCGGTATTTCCGTGGGCGCCATTTCGCTCTACCAAAGCTGCCATCAAGCTGCATACGCTGCTGGACCTGCGCGGCTCGATTCCGAGCTTTATTCACATCTCCGACGGCAAGCTGCACGAGGTCAACGTACTCGATCTGCTGCTGCCGGAACCCGGCGCCTACTACGTGATGGACCGCGGCTACCTGGATTTCGAGCGCCTCTATCGCCTGCACGAAGCCGGCAGCTTCTTTGTCACGCGCGCCAAGTCGACCCTCAAGGCCGAGCGCCGCTACTCGCATCCCGTGGATCGCACGAGTGGTCTGATCTGCGATCAGACCGTGGTCTTGAGTGGCTTTTATTCTCACAAGGGCTTTCCCGTACCGCTGCGCCGCATCAAGTACCGCGATCCGAAGACCGACAAGCGGCTCATCTTTCTGACCAACCAATTCACCTTGCCTGCCCTCAGCATCGCCGATCTGTATCGCTGCCGCTGGCAAGTCGAGCTGTTTTTCAAATGGATCAAACAGCACCTGCGCATCAAGGCTTTCTTCGGCACCTCCGAGAACGCCGTCAAGACCCAAATCTGGATCGCCGTGTCGGTGTACGTGCTCGTCGCTATCGTCAAGAAGCGCCTCAAGCTTCCGCTCACTCTCTATGAAACCCTACAGATCCTCAGCCTCACGCTGTTCGAGCAAACACCGCTCGATCAGCTACTTTCGCGCGCCATGACCGACCTCGATCCGACCGATGCCCATAACCAAATGAATTTGTTCGAGTAACGTTGGGACACTACTGAGTCGCCATATTTTCGAGGATTGTCGGTCCAGTCAACCATTAGGCCGACCGATCACGGTGATTTCAGCGGATCATCTAGTTTTCGCGGGCTTTCTTCATCGTCCCTGCCCTGCGGGCGCACCCCCACGGCGTTTTGAAGTTGCCGCGTAAGCGATTCGGCTTCGACTACACCCCAGTTGCAATTTGGCGCTGGTTAAAAAGCGCTCCATGGACTGCAGCACGTCGGATAACGAGGCTGGAGGGTCGGCGAAATGATCAACGGATTTCCGCATTTTGTCCTCGCCCACGTGTTCCTTAGTACTCGAACTGATAGATCGCTCCGATGCTGCTTCCTGGGTCATTTTCCGGGGTCGTTCCCTGGGTTGTCGTCGTGCCGTTTGCCAATCGCGTCCGGAGCTTGAGGTGCTTCGAGAGATCAACGTCGACCTCTACCTGACTGGAGCCAGTGGTGCTTTGCTTCGCGCCGACGAACACGCGATTCGAGAGATAGCGGCCGGCCTCCACGCTCGCACCGGAGGTCTGCGTGCCCGTTGCACCCGGGCTGCTGGCGCCGCCGACCGAAAGTCGGTCGAGACCCAGGGTCTTCTGCACCTTGGCGAGCGGGTTGGGTCCACCGCCGCTGGCGCCGCTGAGGGTGGCCAGGGCGGCGCCGATCTCAGCGATCTGTAGTGCCGTCAGCTGCGACGCACTCTCACCGAAGAGGAGTCGGGCGAGAATCTCATCCTGCGGTAGCGGCGGACTGCTGCTGAGATCGAATTGCGGCGAGTCGGCAAGGCCGGTGACGTGCAATGTAGTGGTCGCGTCAGCGACGGTTGTCTGCGCGGTGAAGTCCAGCGTCGGGTCGATCTTGTTCTTGAGACCGGCACCGTTAAAACCCATGGTCCCTTTCGTGAAGGTCAACTGGGTGCTCGCGAGCGCGAACGTGCCGCGGATCAGCTCGAAGCCGCCGGCGACGCGAGGGCTCGCGGTGGTTCCGCCGATGTGCAGATCGCCGCCCAGCTCGGCGTTCAGCCCGCGACCTTGCACGAGGATCTCCCGTGGGGCGTGCAGCGAGAGATCGAGGCCGATTATGAGCTTGTGCTCTGGCGGTGCGAGCGGCGCTGGCGGCGCCCGGCCCGGGCGTCGCACGTCGAGGACCGCAACCTCGGGCGGGAGAGCATTCGGAATGCCGACGACGGCGCGGTTCAAATTGATCTTGCCAGACAGGTCGATTCGCTCGCGCAACGTCCCGTGCACCTTGAGATCGCCGCCCAGATTCGCGGTGAGAATGTCACTCGTAATGGGCTGCGCGTTCCTCACGCTCAGCTGCAGGTCGACGAGGATCTTCGGCTGCAGCACTTCGATCGTGCCAGTCATGGACAGTTGGCCGGGCGGCGCACGCGCGGTCAGACTTGCGATTCTGAGGATGCCCTGACTTGCGGCCAGGTGCGCCGTAATGTCGGCTAGATGCAGTCCCTCGGCGTAGTCGCGCAGATCCCCGTGCGTCAGCTCAAGGGTGCCTTCGATATCGGGCGAACGCGGAGCACCAGTCACCGTAGCACTGACCGTGAATGCGCCCGCCGCCTGCTCCCCGCGGGCTTCGAGCATCGGATTCACCAGTGCCACATCAAGCTTGCCACTCAGCTTAAGATTCAGCGCGCCATTCGCATCCAGCGGTGCCGTCCCGGTGAGCGTGACCCGCGAGGAGCTGCCGGCGCTTACCTCGGCATCGAGCTGCGCGGCGCCCGCCGTCAGTCGTGCGCTGGCGTTTACGTCGACTGCGGCCAGATCGCGCGCCGTGCTGTTGGCCAGGCGCAGTCCCGTCGCTGTGAACATCACGAGGCCCGAGGGCGCGGCGGGAGTCCCTTTGAGCTGCGCGTCCGCGTCGAGAGTGCCTTGGGCGAGCAGGTCAGGGACGAACGCGTTCACCAGAGCCGGATCGACCTGATGCACGGACGCGCGCAGGTCGAGTTGCGGTGAAACTTGCCCGTCGAGCGCGATGATTGCTCGCTGCGCTCCGAGCCTCAACTCACGGATGGCGAGACCATCGGCAAAGCTCAGTCGTGCCGGCGACAGAAGCCGCAATGACTGACCGTGATAGTGCAGGTCCGCATGCTGTACTGCGATCTCGCGCGCCGCGAGGTTAAGCCGGGCTCCGGTCTCAAGGCTCGCAGGCTCGCCGCCCAGATCAGGAGATTGCACGGCGAGCTGCAGCGATAGGGCATCGAAAAGCCCGGAGGCCGTCAGTCGCGCGCTGGCGGGGAGCTTGCCCGCAACGATATTCTGGGCATCGAGCCGCAGTTGTGCGTAGGTGCGACCGCCGACCGGCTTCAGCATCAAATCGCCGGCGATGCTGCCCTCGAGCCGCGTGCCGAGGAGCGGCTGCAGATCGGCCACGCGGCTCACGCGCAGGCGCAGACTGCCGTGCCCCGGTGCCTCGTTCGCGCCCGTCGTAAAGTCACCTTCCAGGCTCGCGCTCTGCCACTGCGCACGACTCACCACGACGTGGAACGTATCCTCGGGAGCACGGTCCAGCGAGGCATCGAGCTGCAGCGGCGCACCGGCGAAGTGCCCCTGCGCCTGCAGCGTTGCGCTCACTCGCGCGGGCAGGTTGCGGGCCTTGAGGCTCGCCTGGATTGACTCGCGTGGCGAGCCCCGGATGGACAAGTCGGATGTCAATTGCAACTGGGCGGCCAGAGAACTGAGGGGGCCATCGACTTCGCCGGCGAGCTTCAGGGGGCCCGCGAGCGTCGGTGAGAGCACGGCGAGGTCCGTGAGACTGACTTCGTAGCGTGCGCGCAGCGATTGGACCGCGCGCCCTGTGCCCGCAGCCCCGCGCTCGCCCGTGCCACTCGCGGATACCGACAACGCGCGTCCCTTCAGCACCAGTCGCTGCACTTCTACGGTCTGATCCGTCAGCGTGGCCGCCAGCTGAAGCCGCGAGCCGCCGGCCAGCATTCCGGCGAGGACGGTTGTCCCGCCTGCCAGCTCGGTGTTGGCGTCCAGATCGAGGCGAGTCGTCGCGGAGCTCTGCTGCAGTATTCCTTTGAGCTCCGTCTTGCCCCGCAAGCTCTGACCGACGATTGCGGCAAGCGGTGTGAGGTCGGACAGACGCAGATTGAAGGTCGCGCTTGGCGCTCCTGCCGTGACGGCGCGGACTTGCAGGGCGAACAGGCGATGATCCGCCGTCAGCTGCAACGGGCGCGCGGCATCGTTCAGCTGCACCGTGGCGTCGACGCGCAATGGAGAATCCGCGAGCAGTCGCGGCTGCGGTCCGGGAACGACCACGCCTTCGGCCGTTGCCTGCACTGCGAGAGTTCCGCGGTCGGCGTTCAGGTGTGCGTTGAGCGCCGCGAGCGCGGCGCCCCCGGGGATTTGCAGCGCATTGATCTCAAGTCGCCCTGCTGCACGCGGCGCACTGACGGGGCCGCGCCAGTTCCCTTGCAGGGCGACACGCTGCCAGGACAGTCCGGGACCCGGAGCCATGGCGGGAGCCTCGAGGCTGTAGGTCAGATCCGCAGACTCTCGCGTGAGATCGATGCTGCCCTGGGCTTCAGCACGCAGGTCCCCCGCTCGCGCCGTGAGCTGCACGCGCTCCGCGGCGCGCGGGCCCGTCAGGTTCACCATGACCGACAACTCGCCCAGACCCGGGTACTGCAGCAGGCTCGCGAGCGGCCCCCCCGGAGGCTCGGCGAGCTTGAGGGTGGCATCCATGCGCGAGGGATCGAAGCGCAACCTAAGCTCGTAGTCACCTGTGGCATCGGTGCGCCGCGCCACGATGGCGGCGCTCGCGTCCTCCAAAGAGATCAGATGTGCGCTGCCTTGAACAGCGAGCGAAGCAGGCTTTCCGGCGAGCTCCGCGCCCAGTGCCAGTGTGCCGATCCACAACTGCTGGACGTCGATGCGCGGCAGCCTGCTGCTCGTGCGGCTCTTGTCAGGCTCGCTCACGGGCCGGCGCTCGATGTCGAGTCGCGCCAGACGCAAACTGCTGACGTTCACGTGCCGTGCCAGAACCGCAACTGGCGACCAGCGCAGCGAAATACCATCGGCAGTGAGCCACACGCCGCGCGCGTCGCTGAGCCGCAACTGCTCGAGGTCAATGGCCCCCGGGAAGGAGCCGTAGAGGCCCGCGAGGCGCACATGTCCGTCCGTCAGACGGAAGGTCGCTTGCTCAATCAGCGCGCGCCCGCGCGCGGTGTTGCCTCCGATGAGGACCGCTGCGGCGAGCACCACGACGAGCAGCAGCACCGAGCCGACGGTCCAGGCAGTGATTTGCAAGGCGCGCCGCATCAGAAGGCCTGCCCCAGGCCGATGTAGATCTCGAACTTATCGTCGTTGGGGCGACGCGAAGTCGGCACCGCGAAATCCAGTCGCAGCGGACCGATCGGGGTGTAGTAACGCACGCCCACGCCGACGCCGACCGCCCAGCAGGCCGTCGTGCCCTGCTGGGGCGTACTGGAACTGCAGCGTTTGGTGTGGGACACGCCCGACAAACTCTCGCTCACCTCGCCGGCGTCGGCAAAAACCACCGCGCCGAAGCTGGTGCCGATGCGCTGTCGGAACTCGACGTTGGCTGCTGCCATCGCCGTACCGCCGACCGGACTGCCGTCGGGGAATTGAGGTCCGACGGATTGATAACGATAGCCGCGCACAGTGCCGCTGCCGCCGGCATAGAAGCGCTGATCCGGTGGCAGATCCGGCACACGTTCGGGGACCGGCACGCCGTTGACGTCGACGGTTTCATCGAGCTGCGTGGCACCGAGCGCGCTGCCGCCGAGCGCTCGCAGCGCAAGGACGCTGCGCCCGGGCTCGCCGCCGAACCAGCCGTGCAGATCGATATAGTGGGCGACACTGGCCTGCGTGATGACGAAGGTCGTGTTCGGTTGTCCGCGCGATAGGGTCGGAGCGATGCTCAAGGAAGCACGCAGACCGTGAGTCGGATCGATCAGCGGTGAGGGAAGGTCCCTGGAATCATAGAGCACGCCGAGCGGCAGCGCGAACAGGGTGTAAACCTGAGTCGTGCCCTCCTGAACAATCGTCTCGTGTATCGCGGAGATCCCGACGCTCGCGCTCCACACGGAGGATATCTTGCGGTTCAAGGTCACGCCTGTCGTTGCGGCTCTTTGATCGTACGCCTGCAGCGATTGTTTGATGGCACCTAGGGCCAACTGCAGCGATTGGTCGCGATGCACGAACTCCGGAATGATGTACTTGGCGCTCGTTTCATAGCCGATACCCGTGGTGGCCGTGCCGCCCAGATTGATAACTGTTGCGGATAGATTGAGCTGTTCGCCGTTGCCGCGCACGTTGCGATCGCTCCAGATCACGCCGCCGCTGCCGCCGAGGTCGCTCGAGTACGCGGCACTGAGGCTGACGGCATGCCGTGGCCGCTCGCTCATCTGAAACGTGACCGGCACGCGTCCCAACGTGTCCGGCGCATCCCCCAGCCGCACGCTGACGGCGGAAAAGACGCCGAGTGTCAGCAAGTCCTTGCGCGCCTGCTCGACCGCGATGGCACTGTAGAGTTCTCCCGTATGCAACAGGAGCCGCCTGCGCACCAGTCTCTCGTGCACGCGTTTCAGGCCCTCGAACCGCACCTCGCCGATCTGAACGCGAGGTCCGGTCGCGACACGAAAGATCAGGTTCAGCACATGCTTGTCGGGATCTTCATGGGCCACCGGTGGATCGACCTTGGCGAACGCATAGCCCTGGTTCTCGAGCGCCGTCAGCAAGCGGGCGCCTCCGGCAAGCACGTCGGAGGCGACCGCCGGAGCGCCGGATGCGAGCGCAAGGCTGCCGCGCGCCGCGTCCGGCACGGAGCCGTCGATCTTGACTTGACCGAGGTGATAGAGGGGTCCGAGACTGAACGTGACCTTGCATAGCGCCTCGTTCTCCTTGGGCAACGTGCTCAATGTATCGCCGAGGCTCGACTCATTGAGTGCCAGCCCGTTGATCGTGATCAAGACCTGGCTCTGGTAGTAGCCAAAGCTCTCCAGGACGGTCTTAAGGCGATCCTGATCGCCTCGGGCGCGGGCGATCAGACCCAAGGGGTTCACGGGAGCCGAGGCGCGTAATGCTTCGAGCTGCGATGTTGACTTGAGCATCGTATTCAATTCGCTGTTTCCGGTCGACGCCAGCTCAACACGGTACGGTTGCGGATCAGCGGCCCGTACGACCGTTGCATGGAGAACAGCGCCCACCAGCAGCAACAGGGTTGAACGATTCTGCAATTTCGCATCGATTCGGTGTTTGGTATGCACACACCGCCTTCCTCAGTCGCTCATCGCGTTGTCGCGTATGGCAGCTCAGTATTGCTCACCGGCCGCCGGCGTACCCGCTGGCGGTAGAGATCTATAATCCCTCCTGCAGCGGGAAACAGCAGTTCCGCTCGAGGACACGGCGGTGGGATCGGCTGCCGCCAAGCGACATGGCCTCGCTATATTCGCTAGAGTCAGCCTCAGCACGGACGCCCACGGCGCCGCCTCAGCCAGCGAGCTCGCGACCTGGGTCGTCAAAGGCTGACACTCTCTGATAGCCGCGACGCCGACGCTTGCGATCGATCTGCCACCCAAGGTCTAGATGTCGCCGGACGATGTTTGTCGGCCCATTACGGGACTGTGGTGTGCTTTTCGCTGCGCGATAATCGCGACTACTGGCCCGGTTACTCTGCGATCCTGACGACAACAACATCGAGGCGGTGTGGTACGACTACAGCAAGGTTAAGTGAGCTCTCGCGGGCGCAGAATGATCGCTCAGGAATACTGTGAACGTGCCTGACCCCGCGCTTCCGCGTCCGCCATCTCCCGGTCCTTTGCCTCATCTCTAGGTGTGGCGTCGCGCGCGGCGCGACTGACGTCCGCCGTGTGCGCAAACCGTTCCGCTACGCTCCGGTAGCGCCGCGCGGCGCGATAGTCGCCTTCGCCTTGCACGCCGTCTGCGCGTTCAGCGTCAGTAACATGGCTCTTGAGCCGTGATCCAAGTACGGCCAACGTGTCGGCGACCCTTGCGGCCGCCGCGACTCCAATAAGTGCGCTTTGGATGCTGTCCCAGACTTGACCCGACCGCCTACCCTCTACGCTCACTCTGCGCTCTGGCGCGAAGTCATGTCTCGGTTCGTAACGCGGTCGGGATCGGCCCGTCGTACTCGCGACTAGAAAACCACCGCCGAAAGCGAGTAGCAGGAAGATCGCGGTATTCCTGCGAAATTGCCGTCGCCAATCTGTCACGGATTTCACCCTCTGCTCCAGCTCTTCAAGCTTGGATCGCAGTTCGGCACGTTTCCTCTCGAGGTGCGCCTCTATTTCGTCTGTGGTGGTCCGGGCCATTCCATGGTCTCCTTCGGATTCTCGACTGTCTTGGGTGCCGGCCGTACCCTCTGCAGACGGCGCAGGCCGACTCGCATAGCAATGGTCGCGATCAAGGCTGCAGCAGCTGCGATACAAAGTGCTGCTGCCCAAGGTGGCATGAGCAGGCGCAATGTCAAAAAGACCGCAAGCAACACGAAGAAACCGCTCAGCATGCCTCCGCTCAGACCCACGGCCACCAGCAGACCCGCAGCCCGGACGCGAATGAGCTGGTCGCCCACCTCCGACTGGGCGAGCCTGATTTCGGAACGAAGAATGTCCTGGACGCTGCTGGCAATATCGACCAGGACGTCGGTGACTGAACGCCCGCGTCCCATTACCGGCGCTTGCACGCGTGGCGCCTTGTTGCGGTAAACGGCGCTGACACCCGAGGGTTCATTCGCCCTGCCCGCTGCGGAAGTACGCGTCTCATAGACCATGTGCCCGCTCCACTTAGCCTGTAGAGGATGTGTAGCACCGCGGCGCGGAGTTTGCAGTCAGACGCAGCCTTATTCGGATGAACGGCCGCGGCGCACGCGCCGAAGTCGTGTCGTCGCCAGCCAACGAAGAGAAGATCCATGATTCGCACGTTCATGATAGCCGCGGCACCAAATCGGAGCAAAAAAGGAGGCACCGTCGCGCCTTCTTCGTCACCGTCTGAGAAATCTCAAGTAGAAAGCTGCGAACACCAAAACAATACCAATGTTCACTGTCAGCCGTTCCCAGAATCGGTTTCTGAAGAACGCGAAATCCACACCGACGATGACGGCGGCCATTGCCACCAGGTAAAGCGCGATGGTGACCTGCCTACCCATTTCAGGTTGCATGGCCGTCATTTTAAAGGAAGGGACAAATTTCTGGAAAACAGACAATGTTTCGGGTGGGTCTGAGGTGCTCCCCGTTTTAGTACCGGCCGGAGCTGGAGTCCGCGGTTAACTTGAGATTGGTCCCGATTTAGGTCCGATCATTGCTGGAAAAAAACGCAGCGCAGTCGTCCCCTTCGTTGCCCCATCCAAGTACTCCGCCGGACTCCTGTTGCCCAGCGCGCTATGCGGTCGGAGATGGTTGTAATCCGTCCGCCACGCTTCGATCTTGCTCCTGGCATCCGCGATCGACAAGAACTGGTTCGCGTTCAGACATTCGTCGCGCAGCTTGCCGTTGAATGATTCGATAAAGCCGTTTTCGACAGGCTTTCCGGGTCGGATGAAGTCGAGCAGTACACCCCGCTGGTATGCCCACTCATCGAGCACTCGCGAAGTGAACTCCGTGCCATGATCGACGGTGATCGAGCGCGGCTTGCCGTGCTCGGCGATCGCCCGATCGAGCGCCTCTGCCACTGCCCGTCCCGACATGCTTTGACCCACCTCCAGGATCGGACTCCAGCGACTCCATTGATCGACCACCGTCAGCACGCGAAACGCTCTGCCATCGGCCAGCGCGTCGTGGACAAAATCCATGCTCCAGCGCTCGTGCGCCCGACTCGCTGCCGGTGGGATACCGCGATGTAGACTCGCATGCTTACGACGACGCACCCGATGACGCAGTTGCAGGCCTTCCAGCCGATAAAGCCGCCGTACGCGCTTCATGTTCACGTGCCAACCTTCACGCCGGAGCAGCACGTGCACGCGCCGATAACCGTAGCGTGGACGGGCCTGCGCGACTTCGCGCATCCGATGCCGTAACGCCTCCTGGCTCGGACGACGGCTGCGATAAGCACACAAAGAGCGTGAGATCTGCACCAGCCGGCATGCGCGCGAGAGACTTGCTGCGTAGGCGCTTTGCGTCCACTCGACGAGCTCGCGCTTGCCTGCCGGCCTTAGACTTTTTTTCGGATGATCTCCGACAGGATGTGCTTATCGAGCGACAGATCGGCGACCAAACGCTTGAGCTTCGCGTTCTCTTCCCGCAGCTGCCGCAGCTCGCGGATCTCCGTTCCACCCAGGCTCGCGTACTTCTTCTTCCAGATGTAAAACGTCGCCTCGCTGACCCCGACCTGGCGGCACACATCCGCCACGGCCGTGCCGCCCTCGACCTGCCTCAGTACGTAGGAGATCTGCTCGTCGGTGAACTTCGATCGCTTCATCGGTCCCCTTCTCCTGTGCCGCAAGAATTCCAGCGGAATTCGCCTGATAGCCCTAACAGGGTATGCGCAAGCGGGGGACATCGTTCGTACCCACGCCGCCGGTTTTGACGCGCACATGGTCAAGCCGGTGGATTCGATGTCTTGCAACGAATTCTCTAAGGTTTAGGTTCCTGCAAGAGGTCGCAAAGCAGTAGCTCCCCGCACCTGGACCGAATCCAAAGAGAACGCCAGAAGGCTTTTTAATCGAAGCTGCGTAGGCGCGCGACCAGTAAACCAATCACAAACCCACTCAGGGTCGCGACACTGAGCGTGGCTACGGTGAACGTCGGCACACGGTACCCTCCTATGCGGCCATTCTCTGGACGCCCTACTCCATCCATTAGTTTCTCTCGGACGATGTTTACATTTTCATTGAGCTTGAGGCGCAGTCGGTCGTAACTCGTGTCGCCCAGTTCTTTCAAGGTATCGAGTATTTCCTCTGTGCGTCCAATGAGGTCTTGAAGCTCATCTATAGTCCCTGATGTGAGTGGGAACACGCCAATACTGTCTTCGACGCCTGTTGCTGCAATGGTCATCCGTCGTCCCCTTCGCGATTGAATCGCAATCCTGGCTGATCCCAAGATCTCACCCGGCATCCTACTGGTGGGTTAAGTACGGACCAGTTACCGGTGCGGCCTTTGGAGGCCTCAAAGCCGCGCGGCCATTCGGAGCTACCGGCTAGCTCCTTCACGGTGGCTCGACCGAGGTCGTCACCCTTTACTATTCGCTTTAGCACCCACTGGTTGTTGTATGCCGTCCCCATCCGTGGCCTCCGGTTTTTCCCTAGGTCGGGACGATAGAGCGCCGAAAAATCCTAGTAACGTACGGCTGAGACTGTGTCACGGTAGGACACGGCTGACCACGCAATATGGGGTGCCACATTCGCGTACCGAAGCGGCGTTCGGGGTATCTGCTGTGTGGTTCGGCGCGAATCGCCTGGCTTGCCCAAGTCGATCAGCCCGTGCCTGGCCAGCCTCAATCCGCTTGGCGCACCGGGCGTCGACCTGGGTCTCGTGTACTCTATCAGAGTGCGACTGGCATTCGATTGGCGACGCTCAAGCAGCAGACGGCGGATCAACGTCCTGCTCGTGGATCTCGCGACCCGGGCGTCACCGTGGGCCGAACCGGAACATTGCCGACGACGAGATAGTTGCGTAAGGCGTTCTCCGACAACGTCCGCGTATCCAATCTGGGGGCGCGAACAGTGAATCGAACACTCGACTTCCTCGTGGGCGGCGGGAGCACAGGCGCCTTGATGCGCGGGCATGATTGGTCAAAGTCGCCGCTCGGATCCCCGGAAACCTGGCCGCAGCCGTTGCGAACGGTTGTCGGGCTGCTTCTGCAGTCTCAGTTTCCGATGTTCGTCGCATGGGGAGACGCTCTCGGCTTTCTCTATAACGACCCCTACGCCGAAATCCTTGGCGCCAAGCATCCGAGCGCCCTCGGCGGGCGCTTCTACGACATCTGGTCGGAGATCTGGTCGGACATTAGCCCGCTGATCGCCGCCGCCATGGCGGGTCACTCGACGTACCGCGAGGATTTGCCGCTCCTCATGAACCGCAAAGGTTACGACGAGCAGACCTGGTTCACTTTCTCCTATTCGCCCGTACGCGACGAGAGCGGCAAGGTAGCCGGAATGTTCTGTGCGGTCTCGGAGACGACCAGTAAGGTTCTTGCTGAGCGCGCCCTGCGGGAGCTCAACGAGACGCTCGAGCGTCGAGTCACGGAGGCGCTCGCGGAGCGCAACCTTCTGGCCGATATCGTGGAAGGGACGAACGCCTTTGTTCAGGTCGCCGACCTCGAGTACCGATGGCTCGCCATCAATCAAGCGGCGGCCAACGAGTTCGAACGTATCTTCGGTAAGCGTCCCGCCGTGGGCGCGAGCATGCTCGACCTGCTTGCTTCGCAGCCGGAGCAACAGGCAGCAGTCAAAGCCGTGTGGAGCCGCGCATTGGCTGGCGAGGAGTTTACGGAGATCGGTGAGTTCGGCGATCCAGAGCGGGATCGCCGCGCCTACGAGATGCGCTGCAACACATTGCGAGATCGCGACGGCAACCGGATCGGCGCTTACCAATTTGTATATGACGTGACCGAGCGTCTGCGCGATCAGCAGCGGTTACGGGATGCCGAAGAGGCGCTTCGTCACGCACAGAAGATGGAATCGATCGGCCAGCTGACTGGCGGTGTCGCGCATGACTTCAACAATCTGCTCGCGGTGTTTTCCAACGGCCTGGAGCTGCTGAAGCGCAAGATAAGTACGGAGCAGCGGAAGACCATCCTCCAAGGAATGAGCCGTGCCGTCGCGCGCGGAACAGGTCTGACACGCCATCTGTTGGCCTTCTCTAGACGTCAGCCCGTCAATCCAGAGTCCATCAATCTGGCCGGCCAGCTCACGGCCATGCGCGAGATTCTTGATCGATCGCTGGGCGGAAACATCCATATCGAGATGAGATTGGACGCTGACCTGTGGCCGGTTGAGATCGATGTCGGTGAGTTTGAATTGGCGATTCTGAACGTGTGCGTGAACTCACGGGACGCAATGGCGGGTGGCGGAGCCATCACCATCACCGCCGAGAATGTGCGAGAGGCGAGCGGGGACGGTGGCCTCACTGACTTCGTGAAGCTTTCCGTCGCGGATACGGGTTGCGGCATGCCGCCTCAAGTGTTGGCCCGCGCGTACGAACCGTTCTTCACGACCAAGGATGTAGGCAAGGGGTCGGGACTGGGCTTGCCGCAGGTCTACGGTTTCGCGCAGCAATCCGGTGGTCGACTCACAGTACACAGCGAGGTCGGGACAGGCACGATCGTAACGCTGCTGCTGCCGCGTTCATCACAGCAGCCAGCTGCGCCCAAAGTCGTCGATGTATCGAGCGCGACCGCCGCTCAAGGCGATGTCGCGCGCCGTGGTCGGGTGCTGCTTGTCGAAGACGACAATGAAGTCGCAGCGCTCACACGAGAAATGTTGAGCTACCTCGGGTTTTCGGTAGTTCTCGTCGCGAGCCCGGACGCCGCGTTGGGTGCACTGGCCAATGCACGGTCCGTCGATATCGTGCTGTCCGACATCATGATGCCCGGTGGTGTAAGTGGTCTGGACCTGGCTCGTGAGATCAGGCGGCGGCAGCCAAACCTCCCCGTAGTGCTAGTCACCGGCTATGCCGAAGCCGCGGCCAGCATGGAAGGCGGGGAATTTGGCTTGCTCCTGAAGCCGTACCCCCTTGAAGCGCTCGCAGAGGTCCTAAACGCTGAATTGAATTGAGACGCCCGCGCTGGAACCGCTAGACCAATCAGGCCCTATTGGAGGACAAATTTCTGCGAACTCTCCGCTTCTGGCCCGCCTGCTGACGGATCGCCTGAGCGCCCAGAAATCCAAAAGTTGAGGCTACGTAAAGGCTACGAGCTTTTTGAAACCTCGTAACTGATTGATCTATCAGAGGCAATTTCATTATCGAACCAATCCATCATCGGCGCGACACTTATTTTTCTATTTACACTTCCCGTGCACGAATCGGAGGGGACTTGAGCCGCGCGCTTCTCAGTAGAGCCATGGGGCCCAAGGGACAAGGGGCGCCCCTTCTGCCAGCAATAGCAAGCAGAAAGAGCGCCCTGAATGGTGCGACTCTATGTCACCCCAAGGCCATAATTGATTTATCGGCCTTATCGGCAATTGGGGAACCTCAGCGAGGCGATCCAGGTCGCCCAGACGCGTGTGCCATCTACGGGGTAGTACTCGGTCGTATACCAGAAGGTGCATGAGTCCGTTGCATCGAGTGCCATGCTCGAATAGTCGCCCCATCGATCGACTGAATTGATCTGTGAGCCCCCTCCCTGCTTGATCAGCACTTCGGACTCGGTGGTCCCCAAGGGGTCGCCCGCCGTCTGTCCGGCGTAGTAGATCGATGGATAGTCGCCGGGATTTGCGCTTGACCGGCTGTATCCCAGGGCAATGTCGCCCGCCTTGTCCATGGCAGCTGACCCCATCCAGCGGTATTCGCCATCCGCCGGAGTCTGCCCGGCTTGATAGAGAGACAGGTTGGTCGAGCCGAGTCCTTTTGCCCTGAACTCATACCATCGCGCTCCCACAGCTCCGAAACTGTCATTCACGCTGTGAGTGCTGCGCCTTCCTGTTACCTTTCAGCATGAGATTAGCTTGGTAGGCGCAGACGGTAACGCCTTCAAACCCGTCGTTGTTGCCGAAGTTGTTCTGAGTTTGATAATAGACATTGCCCTTTTTTCCCCATTTCGGGTAATCGGGAAAGCCAGGCTGCGGGAACTGGTAACGAAAGTAACTCCCCGTTGCGTCGGCCGTCTGCGACACCGCGACGCACGTATAGTAGGGTGGGTTATCTCCAGGTGAGTTGAATACGTTTTGAGCGGCTAGCCAGCGATGATTCACCTTGTCCCACTGGATGATGATGTCGCCGTCGTCGTTCGCTTCGCACGGTCCGCCGAAGCCGCTCCAGAAATTGGTGCCGGCGAAAGGTCCCGCAATAAGAGCTCCGGTTGATTTGCTGAACACGGCGTAGCAGATGTTTACCCACTGGACGACTTGACTGTCTCCTACTGCGGCATTCGTGTCCGGCGGAACCGGGTGGTGTCCGGTAACAGTCGGGCAATCGAGTGCATCACCGATTTGGTTAACCCCCGCGAATCCCAAGCCTTGCGTCGCTTTTGCTTGCGCGCCGACCAAGGAATGCACGGCAGCATCCTCCGAATGACTTACTTGTCCGCTGCCGTGGAGTTTGGGCTTCTTGGGAGTGCGCGGGTCGTGGGAGCTGTTCGCCGTTGGCGGCAACAATACAAGAGACCCCAGCGGTGGGGATACGTCGAAGCGCGTCGGTGTATTGGAAAACGCATTGCTGATTACCTTCGGCTGCTGCGCCGCTGCTCGGGGCACATACGCAATCATCAGAGTGAGCACGGACACGAGCACGGCAAGGAACCACAGGATTGGTCTGCTGTTCTTATCCATTTTCGTTCCCTCTCTTCATAGCGGATTTCATGGTCGCAGAAGCCATTCCGCCTTGGTAGTGAGAATCACGAGCTCCCAAGACTCGCGGCCGCTGTGGCACCTCTTTCGATCTGGCGATTTGCGTTCAGGGGGGATTCCTTACGACCGACTGTGTGCCACAGCCAACGCCTGGCGCGGACACGGCCGATCTGGTGCCAGCGACTGAAGCGGGGCCGCTGGATCACGGAGTTCGAACGCAACGTCGAACCTGGCTGTGAGATCGGCATGGAGGCGTGCGGCGGCGCGCATCACTGGGCGCGGCTGCTGCAGTCAAAGGGCTACGTGGTGAAGCTAATCGCGCCGCAGTTCGTGAAGCCGTACGTGAAGAGCAACAAGAACGACGCCAACGATGCGCAGGCGATCTGCGAGGCGATGAGTCGGCCGAGCATGCGCTACGTGGCGGTGAAGACGATCGAGCAGCAGGACACCCAGGCGGTGCATCGGATCCGGGCGAGCTTGATCAGCGAGCGGACCGCGAAGGCGAACCAGTTGCGCGGCCTGGTCTATGAGTTTGGACTGGTAGCACCCTCGGAGCTCAGCTCACTGCGGCGTGCCGTGCCTGCTTGGCTGGAGGATGCGACGAACGGGCTGAGTGTGCGATTCAGAGCGCTGCTAGCGGCGCTGTACCGTGACCTGCAGGGGCTCGACGAGCGCGTACGCGAACTCGACCGGGAGATCGCAGTGATCGTGCGGGAGAACGAGGCCGTCAGACGCATCGAGCAGTTGCGCGGTATCGGCCCGCTGACCGCATCAGCTCTGGTGGCGATGGTCGGTGACGGACGGCAGTTCAAGAATGGCAGACACCTCGCGGTCGCGCTCGGCCTGACGCCGCGCCAACACAGCTCCGGTGGCAAGGAGAAGCTGCTCGGGATCAGCAAGCGGGGCGACAAATACATCCGGACGCTGCTGATCCACGGGGCACGCTCGGCGCTGCGCACAGCACCCGGCAAGACCGACCGGCTCAGTCGCTGGGTGCTGGCGCTCGCGGAGCGATCACACCCGAATGTCGCAGCGACCGCACTGGCGAACAAGATGGCACGCGTGGCCTGGGCGATGCTGCGACACGGCACGAACTATGAACCGGAGCGCATGGCGGCCCGAACACCATGCGTCCGGACTGAACAAGAGGGAGGTCATCCACCACGGTTGCGAGCATCCCGAGTGATGGCGAACAGGTCGAACCGGCGTCGGAATACCCTGGGAATGACCACGGGCGCGAAGCCCGCGTTACCAATGAGGAGCCGACGCGCGAATAGCCCATCGTGGCCCGACCTCGGCTGACCGAGGTCACACTGAGGCCGGATATACGCGAGCAGTCGGACCTCGTCGCCGGAGAGCGGAGTGCTAGCAAGTGGGGAGGGCTCCATATACGGGCGTTCATCGCGCAAACCTGGCGCAACGGGTATGGGGACCCTTCAGCGACGGAACGTGCGCTCCTTAGCGGTCGGTCAGAATCGAGTCAGCTGACATTCACCGTCGCTCCTAGGGGTCGGGCAGCAGCACACCCGACACTGAATGCCGGCGGCCACTTAAGGCGGATTAATAGCTCATCGCGTAGCCTCGGCCTTGCATGCAGGTTTGAAACGCTCGGTTGTACTCGCCGAGCTTCTGTTGCGATGCGGCCTGCAGCTGCGCTTGTTGGGCATTGATCTGCGCTTGTTGCTGCTCTTGGAAGTGCGCGGCGTCAACGGCTCGTTGCCGCCGTACCGCGGCGCCCGAGAGAAGCCCGACGGCAGCACCGATCGCGGCACCCTTGCCGGCATTGCCTCCAATCGCGCCGCCGACAGCCCCCACCGCGGCGCCTCCTACCGCGCCACGCGCCGGGGCGTTAGCCGAAGCGTTCGCATGCTGTTGCGCTGCCTGCTGCACCTGTTGGTTCTGTTGCTGAGCCTGCGCCTGCTGAGCATGCAGGTCCGCAAGGGCCTTGGCCGGATCAAAGCCCGTATACTTCGAGGCCCAGCTGTAGCAAGCGCTTTCATCTTTTGCCTGCTGCTCGGCGCTCTGCCCCTTGCTCGGGTAGATAATTGGCCGTGACGAGGGGGTTTGCGCAAACAGTCCCGTGCCGAGAGCAACCCCCAAGAGTGTTGCGAGACCAACAGACCGATAGTTACGGTTCATGAGTAACCCCTTCTTGCCTGTGTTCGTTGAAGGTGCTTTTGCGCGCGATCAACCGTAGATTTTTTGTCCGTAGTCATCCGCGACAGCAAAACGTGTACCTAAACAATAATACGACGGGGTCTCGGCGTCGCGTCATACCCGGTGCAAATCGTGGATGGGAAGGTCATAGTGGACATCGACAAGAGATAGGGCTGGGGCATACCCCCCCCCGTCCACCGTCCGCTTTCTGGAAAGTGAACGCGCCGTCCGGGCCGGCTGCTTTTGGCTGCGGATTCAACCGATCGACGCAACGCATTGCCCAAAGCGTTCTGCCGGTGTTTCGAAGGCGAGCGTCTTTCGGGGCCGTTCGTTCAGTCGACGAGCGATGGCATTGAGCCTGCTCTGGTGAATATCCGACAGGTCCATCCCCTTTGGAAAGTACTGGCGCAGCAGACCGTTGGTGTTCTCGTTCGATCCGCGCTGCCACGGCTGCTGCGGATCGCAGAAGTAGACCTTCACGTCGGTCGCCAGCGAGAAGCGCTGATGGTCTGCCATCTCTGTGCCGCGGTCCCAAGTCAGGGACCTGTAGAGCTCGCGAGGCAGCTTACGGGCCTGCTCGATGAGCGCATCGACCACGGTCTCAGTGTCCTTGCTTGCCACCCTCGCTAGCATGAGGTAGCGGGTCTTGCGCTCCACCAAGGTGGCGATCTGACTGTTGTGGCTGCCGAACAGCAGATCCCCTTCCCAGTGACCGGGCACCGCCCGGTCCTCAGCCTCCGCGGGCCGCTCGCGGATCGACACCGTCCCGGTGATCCGGCCATGCTCGGGCGTCTTCTGCGTGTGGTGGCGCGAACGGCGCATCGCGCGGGTGCGTCGCAGGTGCTGTAGCAGCTCCTTCTTCAAGGCCCCGCGGGCCTGGATGAACAGCGTGCGGTAGATGGTCTCGTGGGACACCTGGCGCGTCTCGTCCTGCGGGTACGTGCGCTTGAGCCACCCGGCCACCTGGTAGGGCGACCACTCGAGCCGCAGCTTCTCGGCCACGAGGCGTGCCAAGGCCCGGTTCTGCGCCAGTTTACAGCGCTTCGGCCGCCTTGCCCGTTGCCAGGCCGCTGCATCCGCCTCGCTCGCTCGGTATGCCCACCGATCGCCATTGCGGCCGATCTCGCGGCTCACTGTGCTCGGTGCCCGCCCGAGTGCGCGAGCTATCGTACGCATCGACCGACCAGGCATCACCCCGCGGGAGATCTCCTCGCGTTCCGACAGCCTCAGTGCCAAGGCCGAGCGACAGCGTGGCGAGGGCCGTATCCCGCCGGTTCTCACCAGAATGCCGCCGATCGCGGAATGGTTACGATCGAATAGCTGAGCGATCGCCTGCAGCGACTCGCCCCGTCGCCAACGCTCCCACATCAAGGCCTTGTCGGCATCGGTGTACTGAATCCTCGTCCGGTACTTCATCTGCAACATCCTCCCCTCTACGATGAGAGTCTAGGTGTTGCATCGATCAGTTGAATCCGCCGCCGGGAGCGGCGGTTCCCAGTCTGAGTTGCCCGCGATCAATCGGCTATGACTCAGATTGACCCTGGGGGCGCCAGTCGCCGACGTCCGCGTTGCAGCGACCTAATGCGCGCTTCCCTGATCCGATTGGCGCTAGCTCACAGGCTTCCAACCGTCTGGCAGTAGGTCTAACGCGAGCGTGTCGCGATATGCGAACTCATTGACTTCCAGTGTCTCAACCGGTGTAAGCATGTGCCAGATGCGGTCATCGTCGAAGACGTAACACTCACCCGACTCACGCATGTTAAAGCGACTCAATTCACGCTGGTCATTGTCGGTTATAACTACTTCGCCTCCCCGCGCTCCGCACCGCGCCAGGAGATGAGTGGCCAGGTATTTTTCACCGTCCTTGTGCAAGCCTGGCGGGCTCGTATCGCACGGCCGCGAAGGGGTCGCGGCGAAGCGGAGGACATGCATGTTGACTGAGTAGGTTACGCCAGGCGCCGAAAGCGGCAAGTACATGAGGTGGTGAGAAATCATCTTGCGAACGCCGGCTGTGTCGGCAATCTCCTGAGGGAGCGGAGCGTACTTGCGCGGTTGGCCTCCTAATGTGGTGTTGTATTTTTCGAGCTGCACGTACGGTTTCGAGTCATCGTCGGGCCACACGCGAACCCCACCTTCAACGATCTCGGCCTTAAAACGGTTTAGTGATCGATATCGGTCCCCACCCTCGTAGTACTGATCCTTGGGCAGGAACCAGGCTGCATGAGCCAACGCGCCCAGTGCACGCGCGACATCCACATCAATGCATAAAGGACGGCGAGTAAACCCGCGTTCGAGGATCTCTTCCCGAGCCCGGCTGTCAGCCACAACCGAAACCAAAGAATCCTCACGCATACGTCGCTCCAATTCAAAGTGCGCCATCAAATAGCTATAGCGTCGACAGATCAATCGTACGGCTCGGAAGGCCGTGGCGATACTATGAATGAGTACTATTGACCCGTTGCGGTCTTTCGCGAGTGGCCGGTATGACGCGGTCCGAAGTGTAGGACGCCGCGTCGAACCTATCGAACTGCGACCTGACGGGCGGATCGCGACCTAGCTCCATAAGCACGCGAGTCAGCAAGTAGACACGAGGCGTGATACTTGACAGATCGGCGTAGTCGTCGATGCCGTGCGTCCCACCTCCGCGGATAGCGATGCCGTCGATAGACGGAATGCCTGCCTGCGCGGCGTAGGCTATGTCGGCGGATGAGCCGACCGGCACACCGGTCAGCGTGCCGCCGATCTCTGCGTACACCTTCTGTGCGCGAATGAGCAAGTCGTCTGTCGAAGCGGCGCGGGGCCACGGCGGAAAATTCCGGGTCATCGCCGCCTTCACCTGGACTTCCGGTACGCTCAAATTCGCCGCGAGGCCCTGAAGCCCCTTTTCGACGCGATCGAACTCCTCCGGGAAGAACGCGCGCACGTCCGCCTTAACAATCGCACGATCTGGAATGACGTTTATCGCGTTGCCTGCTTGGATGATGGTGACGCTGACCGCGGTCTGCTTGGCGGAATCCGCTAGCGAACCCAGCTGCAGCGCCTGGTGAGCGGCTTCGATGGCAGCGTTGCGACCCTTTTCGGGCTCGAGTCCCGAGTGAGCTGCACGACCGGCTACCTCGATGGTGATGACGGCCGAACCCTTGCGCGCGACTTCGACGCCGTCTGGCGGCACCCCTCGTTCGAGGTTGATGGCCACGTCACTCTCTCTAGCTGCCGCACCGATGAGATCACGCGTCCCCACGGAACCCGTCTCCTCGTTTGAGTTCAAGATGAAAACGACTTGTGCGTAGTCGTGGTACCGAAGTTCTTGGAGGACGCGCAGCGCGCAGATTCCGCTGACGATTCCGGCCTTGTCATCGCCTGCGCCAGGTCCTATGACGTGGTCACCGACAACTCTGTAGGGCCGCTCGGCGACGGTTCCGTGCGGGAACACAGTGTCCATGTGGGCCATGAGCAGGATCCGGCCCCGACCGGTTCCTCGCAGCGTCGCGACGAGATTGTCCCCGATCGCGGGCGCCCGCGCCGGTACGCGCTCGACAGTCGCGCCGATGCGCTCCAGCTCCGCCTGCAGCACGGAGCCGATTGCCGACAAGCCCGCGACGTCGCCGGTTCCGGAGTCGATCTGCACCAGTTGCTCAAGCAATCTTCGCGCGGTGGGCTCGCAGCTCCTTGCCGCAGCAAGGACCTTCGTCTTCGGCCCAGCCCACGCCGATACCGGGAAGATCGACGCGAGCACCAAAATTCCCGCAGTAAACGCGGCGCGTACCGCGTGCCTTTGTCGTCTCTCGATCATCGTCTTCACCTCAGCGGCAAATACCAATGTGAGTCCTTGCGAGTCTAAGGGCGCGCCGGTCCGGCCGGTGGCGTCCAGTGACGTATAGCGCATCAAAACGGCGGCCGTGCGTCGGCACGCCCTTTCTGCGCCGTCGCCGACCGCCATCGAAATGACCCCTCGAGGCACCCGGCATGGTCGCGAATGCCCTCGGGATTGACAACCTGGACCGGTCAGCGGACCGCGCAATGTCCGCTGCCGGGCAGGCAGTTCACTAAGGTGACTGGCCTATACCCGCCAGAGGAGCTGTCGCCTTGGATAGCGGCGCAAACGGGCAACCCGACGTTGATGCCCATGTGATTTGCCCACGGGCGGGGAGACTAAAGACAAGCGGGTGTGGGCGTCCGGCGCATCCCAACGTATGATGGGTCGCTTCGATATTCTTAATGATTTGCGTTGCGGTGTACTGATCGCGGAGCTGAAGTTCAGGATCCGGGGCGTTGCTGACTCTTTATTCCTATCCGACGCTTTTCGGGGTCGCCGACAACAACGGTTACGGCCTCAAGGTATTCGCGTTCCTCAAGTTGACCGGCGTGGCGTTCATTCATCGCCACACCTTTGACGCGTCGCAAGCACCGCGACAGCAGCTTCCTTACATCGTCGATGATGGCAAAGCGCTCGGGGACAGCGACGCGATACTCGCGCACCTCATCCGCCGCTACGGGCTGACCATCGATGCCGGACTCAGCGCTGCGCAGCACGATACCGCGCATCTGATCGGCCGCATGCTCGACGACATCTATTGGGTCATGTCCTACTCGCGCTGGAAGGATGAGGAGTTCTGGCCGGCCTTTCGCGACGCGCTTCGCAGGGAGCATCCGAGCGTCACCGATGAAGGTCTCGACAAGGCACGAGAATACAATTCGCAGCGCTACTACTATCAGGGAATCGGTCGCCTTGCGCCTGCTGCCGCCTATGCGCGCGGGCTCGCAGATCTTCAGGTGCTTGCGGATCTCGTTCCCCCGCACGACTACATGTTTGGTCCCAAGCCGACCAGCATTGACGCCAGCATCTACGGGTTCATCGCGAATATCTATTTCTACTCGATCGAAACGCCGCTGAAGAAGTTCGTCACTTCGCAGAGTAATCTGGTTCGCCACTGCACAGCGATCCACCGCCTCGTCGATTACAATCCGCCGCCCGATTCAGGCAATGATCCCCGCTCTGAAAAAAGCACCTGAATCGTCGAAGTCGCTGTCAGAACCTTCAACATTTGACCCGACTCGGACGGATGGCTTTCCCGATAGCTGCCACTCGAAAGGAAGACGGCGGACACTCAACTCGACACGCAACTCTCTGCGGGCCGGATAAGGCGCGAACGTCGCGACCTCTGGGGCCCACGGTCAGTCTGCTTGCCCCGGGGCCGGGTGATGTAGTGTCGCGGGTGCTACGTCGCCGGAGCGTAGAAGTAATAGTCGGCCGTATACGGGATCTTTGCCTCGGTGCCGAGTTTCGAGCTGTCACAGGTGGCCGCTGCGGGAGGCTGGCCGCCCTTGGTGTGTATCCTTTGAATGCTCGTCACCTGTGCGAACACGCCTGCGCCGGAGTGTCCAGTGGCCGTCACCAGCAGCCATGGAATCGAGTCGGGATCGGGCGAATCCACTTTGGCTGAGCCCTTTCCCGTCACTTCGCTACCGTCGTTATGCTTCCACGTCGGACCCGCGTAGTGATGGCCGACGACGGCTCCCTTCCGGTCGTGCAGCTGCGCTTCGGGAGCCTTCAACGTCCACTGCGATTTACCATCAGCTCCCTGCTGACAAACGTAGATTTGCGAACCGGAGGCGTGCGCCCCAAACACGAGCCTCTCGCCCGCGGGCACCTTGACCTGATCCGGCACGTCCGGAGCGGAAGCGGCGTATGCCCCTGCCTGCATCCCAATGGTCGCCGCCAGTCCGAGCAGAAGCCGTTGCTGGCGCGTGGTCTTCGTCGTTTTCATCGGGGTACCTCCAATTTTGCGGCCCACCGTATCCTTGCTGAACGCCCCTCAGTCGAAAATCCCTTTTTCAGTTCGGTATCCCGCTTCCAACCTGTTGCGGGAGAGAGGACCCACATTCTGGTCGCGTGAAACCGCGCACGGATCTCAGTTCAGCTAGCGCCGCCTGACAGGCGGCCAGGCCTTGCCCTAGCGCCATCCCCTGCCACATGAGATCGTCTGAATGAAATGCTTCCCGCATCTGTCTTTGGATGCGCCGACCCTCGGGCGAGAGGGGATCACCATAGGCATGCAGCCAAGCGTCAGCGCGCAATGCCAAAGCGACTTCTTTGAGCGGCTTAATACCGCATTCGAGCGCCACGACGTCGACACTGGCGTTCGCCAGTATGGTGGGTACAGCACTTAGGCTATCCCCTATTATCTTCGATGAAACGGATCCGTCACCATACAACGATTTTGCCCCTCCGCCGATCCAAGATCTGGTGCGTGCGAACTCCAGCGTCTCGCGCCGGAACCCGATGATGGGTTCTGCATAGCCATATGGCCCAAGTCCTGTGTGAAAATCCAGAACGCAAACACGTTTAGCAAGATCGAGCTTCGAGGTGAGTATGTCGGTCAGTGTTTTACGAGACCAGCTTACATCTCTACCCCCGTAGAACAGGCCTCGGGGATGATCCCATTGTCCGCCTGAGACCGCTTGTTGGTAGATAGCCTGACCGTTAGGACCCTGTCGCTGTATCCAAGCCGCAATTCGTGCGCCCGTCTGCGCTTGGGAGGCTTCCGACCAATCGGAGGGACATAAGTCTTGAGACAATTCCTCGTATAGCGGGTTTGTAGGCAACGCACGGGTGAAGTCGACCCAGTTGCGATTGATGTCGACGTTAGTCTCGTTGGTCCGTCTCAACCAGGCAAACCCGTAAGGGTTGATAGCGTGGATATGCAGCGCGGCTACGTCTTCCGGAAGCGCCGCAGATTTTGCTCTTCGCAGCCACTCAGTCTGCGTGGCCGATCCAAAGAATCCCTCTGCGCCGTGCGTGGCCGATATAGTAGCGATCACCGACTTCGCTGAACGTGACCCCAACCACGCGACATCGGTCGAGAGTTCGATGCCCTCGGGGCCCCGCTTGTCGAGTCCGAAGCTGCTCATGACTGCCCCGGCGCTCCGTGCAGCGTCTAAGAACTTGGCGCGCGCCTCGGCGTAGTCATTGCTGAAGGAGGTATCCATCCGAATTCTCCGAGCGCCACGACATCTGCCGGGATCCCATCGTAATCGGTTGACCCCCCCTGCACCGCGCAAGGCGCGAGGGATACCAACCGCCTCTCTTCAACCCAGCCGAACGGTTACGTCGTGCTTGGGCTTCGTCATGAGCGCCCAGAAATCCCAAAGTTGAGGCTACGTAAAGGCTACGAGCTTTTCAGAACCTCGTAACCAGTTGATCTATCGCGCAAAATTTTATGATCGATCCAATCCATCATCGGAGCCACGGAAATTCGACGATCTAACGTGTTCATTAGTCGCCATATTTTCGAGGATTATCGGTCCAGTCAACCATTGGACCGACTGATCGCGGTGACTTCAGTGGATCATCTAGTCTTCGCGGGCAACGCTTCCGGGCCGCCACCGGCAATCAGCGCGCGCGAGCTCGCCAGGCGCGGCTCGCTTCCATTTCACGGGCCTTTGCTCTTTAACTACGTTGTGACGCGCGAGGAGCTCACGAGCGCAGCGCACGAAGTGTTCGCTGCCGTGAAGTCGAAGAGGGTGTGCGTGGTGATCCGGCAGAAGTACCTGCTCGCCGAGGCCGCCGCGGCGCAACCTCGAGGGCCGGCGCACGACCGGCGCGACTGTGCTCCTGCCCTCAAGCGTGCCGCGACGGCCCCGCAGCGCCTTCAGTGCAGGGCATTCTGCAGCGTGACCGTCATCGAGTCCCCGAGCGCGGCGCGCAGCGCGCTACAGCTGTCGATGCTCTCGAGCGTGCGATCAACGGCAAGCTCCCCGCCGTTTAACGCGCGCAGCCGCGCGCCGAGCACGGTATTGAACGACTGCCGCTCCGGGGCGCTGCAGAAATTATCCCCGACGCTGGCATAAAAGCTCTGGAACATCGCGGGAACGCGCCCGATCGCGGCTTCCTCATGGGCGCCGAGCCACTGCCACGCCCCCTCGCGGGTACGCGGATTCATCATCTGCTCAAAGATGACCCGCACCGCAGATTGCACTTCAAGCGCCGGCTCCAGCGTCAAGGCGAGCGCATTGTTGGCGACGGTTGCCTCGGCGTAGCCGAGCGCGAAGCCGGCATCGGCTTGCACCTGCGCGTCCGGGCTCGAGGTCGCAAGCGTCTTGAGGTGCTCGAAGATCGGCGCGCCGCGCTCCTGCAGCCCGATGGCCCAGATCCTCCCGCGCAAGAGCGACTCCACAGCCGCGGGGTCAACCACGGAGCGCTCCGCGAAGGGCGTGAGCGCCGCGCGAACCCCGGGGTCGCGCCCAGTAAGGCCTACGAGATCGATAAGCTGGCGGCGCAGCAGCTGCTGCTCCGGGGCGTCGGAGGCATAGCGACCGGGGGTTGCGTCGTAACCGAGCTTGCGCAGGCGCTCGCCGTACAGACTCACGAGCGCTCGCTCGAGCAGGACTCGCTCCGCCGGGGTGGCCATCCGGTCGTGCAGGGTCGCGAGGCGATAGCCGAGACTGAGCGCCGTGGTCCGGTCGGGATGGTTCGACAGGACTCGCGCCGCCTGGAACAGTCCGGAAAAGGGCAGGCGCCCGGCATCAAAGGCCGCGCCGGCGCTGTCGGCGAGCGTCATGGCCTCGCGCGGTGGCAGGCGCGGCGCCATCGACAGCAGCGACTGCCACAGCGTTTCGTCCACCGTGAAGCGGTAGTAGCCCGCGCCGTTGGCATTGGGGTGCACCATCGCTCCGCGCAGGGCCGCAGGCACCGCGAGCGTTCCGGCCGCCGCGGCGAGCATCGTGCACGACTTGTGCGGCTGTGCTGCCGCGTACAGGTCGGCGCAGAACGGGATCTTCCAGCGCACCTCCGGTGCGTCCGCCGCAGGGCCCAGCGGCCGGTAACGCGACTGCGCGAGCCTGAGAGAGCCATCCGCCGCGGCCGACACGCCGATGAGCGGCACGCCGGGCTGATTGACGAAGGACTCGAAGGCATCGATCACGCCACGCTCGCCGCTCGCTTCCTCCATCGCAGCGAAGAACTCCGCAGCCGTCGCCGTGCCGTGCGCACGGCGCGTCAGATGCAGTCGCACGCCGCGCTGAAAGCGCTCCTCGCCGAGGTACGACTCGACCATCCCGATGACGCCCGCGCCTTTCTCATAGGTGATTTCGTCGAACGTCGAGGCGATCTGCGAATTGCGAGTGACCGGCTGATGAATCGGACGTCCGGCGCGCAGGGCGTCGGTTTGCATCGCCGCGAGCGTCTGCTCGAGCTGCTCCTGCGCGATGCCGAGCTGCGGGCGCCACTGGTCCGAGATCTTGCTGCCCATCCACTCGGCAAAGGACTCATTCAGCCAGATGTCATCCCACCACGCCGGCGTCACCAGGTCCCCGAACCATTGATGCGCCAGCTCATGCGCGGCGACCACCCCGAAATGGCTCTGCTGGCGCGGCGTCGGCGACTGCGCGAAAGCGAGGTAGTCTTCGCCGAAGATGATGGCGCCGGCGTTCTCCATGGCGCCAAGGTGGATGGGGGAAGCGATGAGGTCGATCTTCGGATAGGGGAAGGCAATGCCGAAGTAGCCCTCGAGGCGAGTGATGAGCTCCGGCGCCTGCGCGAGTGCAAACTGAAAGCGCGCAGCATCGCCTTGGGTGCCGATGATCCGCAGCGGCAGCGGCGTGTGGCGCACGGCGTTCGGCGCCACGGGCGCCCCCTCAACGATTTGCAGCGGTCCGACCGCAAAGGCGATGAGGTAAGTTGGCAGCGGCTTGGTGGTCTCATAGGTGCGGAGTGTCGTGCCCGTCGGCGCCTTTGCCGCGTGCAGCTCCGGAGCGTTCGTCACGGCGAGGTCCGCGCCACGGGTCGCGATCGCGACGGAGAAGGGCGTTTTGAAGCGCGGCTCATCGAAGCCGGGGAACACTCGCCGCGCATCGATCGCCTCCATCTGTGAGAACGCATACCAATCCTTGCCGACGCGTGTGCGGTACAGACCCTGCGGGGAGCTCTGAAACGGCGCCTCATAGTCGAACCGCAGCACCGCCGTGCCCGGCGCGAGGGGGACCTCGGTCACGAGACGAGCGACGCCAGTGTCGTGATCGATCTCCTCATAATGCGCGCTGAAGGTGTGACCGGACGCGGTGACGGTCGCGCTCTTCACCTTGAGCCCGAGACCGTGCAGCCAGATCGTGCGCAGGGGCGCGCGGATCGCGACTTCGATTACGGTCTGCCCGGAGAAGTGGGGGCGGCGCGGATCGATGCTTAGGCGCAGTCGGTAATGCACGGGCACCACCGTGTCCGGCAGTGGCCCCCCAGGCGCCACCGCTTCATCCGCGCGCGTGAGAGCGGCGCCCATGAGCAGCGCGATGAGGACCAACCAACGGATCATGGCTCCCTCCCCTTGTCATCTTTTTTTCGGCAGCTCACACGGCGAGCCGCGCGGCTAGCGCCCATTGTCCCAGAATCCGTCTCGCGCTGCGCCCGCAGGAGCACTAGAACCCGAGAGGCGTCGGTAAAGGTAACTTGTTGACCCGGACGAAACGGACTGGCCGCTTCCGCGCAGGCCGATGACGATTCCGGGATGTGCTACGCGGATCGGAGCGTTTCTAGGCGCTGAGCGTCTGCTTCGCGGCGGTCATTGCGGTACCGCTACTGCCCGGTTGTGGCCGGACTCGGCCTGTCGGCGTGAGGCCGGTGTTGCCGATTCAGTCGGTGGCGATCCTCACCTATCGGGCTTAGCCGTACCCTCGACCGTCCTCGCGCAGACCAAATCCGACGAGGCAGCGATTCGCGGTTCCGGCTCAACCGAGCGATTCGCGGACCTTGCTGCTCCGCCACCCGTGTCTCAGTGGCTCGTCTCCAGCTCTGCGTGCATCCCCAGGGTGCAGCCTATGCGGTGTAACTCCGCACGGGTCGGTACCCAGTGCAGGACCTTCCCTTTGCGACTGATGGTGAGCTGTAAGTTCACGTGCGTAGTGGTGCCTACCACTGGGATCACTTCCACGTCCACCACCTGCCCGCGCAGCGTCATCTGGACCTTCAGGGGCCGGGTCCCGATTAACAGAGCACGCGCTCGGCCCTTCGCCGCTTTTTTCTTCCTGCGCCGCGGCTTCGAGCCTTCCGCCTGAAGCCCGGTCTTCACGTCCCAGTCCTCCACCTTTCAGGGAACCAGCGCCACGTGTCCGTCAGCGCCGTGCTCCCTGGCGTTCGGTGGCACGCGGCCCGTTGAAACTCTACCTTCACCGCCCCGTCCCCTCGATATCCCCGTTGGCTGTGACGCGCGACAGACGCCGCCCTGCACCGCCTCGCATTCTTTACACCTTGTCCGAGGTGATCGAAAGGATGCGCCGCCGCCCATCGTTCCCGCAAGTCGCGGCGTACTGCGCGTGGGCCTCGCGATTCGGCGCCATCTAGGCGAATCAGAGTGCTTCGAATGGCGGCTTGTGGGAACGCAGCTCGGTCTTCTGACCTTCCGTGGTGGCCGTGAAGCGCCTGATTGGCTTCCCGATTCCGGACATTCAGCAGGAAAACCCCAGAGGCGTTGGTACAGGTCGCTTGTTGACCCTGAGACGTCCATCGTGACCGGCAGCTGTCAGGCATTGGATTAGAGCGGATTTCGGCCGTTCGCGTCTTCAGTGGGCCGTCCGGGCGAATGCTGCGGGGCGGAATCACCACCGAAGCCCACGTTTCCTTGTCGCGCCCTCACGCGAAGAGCAACATCGCAAGCGCTTGTAAGCCTATCGGTGTCAAATCTGGCATACGTTACACATGAGCCTCGCTTCACAAAACCTATCGCCTAGATGGTGCGAACTTGCACCGATCTTCAGTGTGCTCGACCGCTTGCCCACATTGCGCAATGTAATTGCGTTCTGCCTATTCGAATGCGCCTTCTACTTTGCTTACCGGTACGGCATGTCCTTCAGCCATGCGACCGCTGCTCCATTCTGGTTTCCTGATCCGGTCCTGCTCTGTACTTTGCTGCTAGTCCCGCCGAGGTGGTGGTGGTTGTTCCTGCTGGCAACCCTACCTATTCGTCTGTTCGTTGCCGTACCTCCGGATGCGCCGCTATGGCTTTTGGTGAGTGCGTTCTCGATCGATTGTGCGAAGGCGGTAGTCGGTGCGTATCTGGTACTCCGTTTCATGAGGGACCCCCTCAGATTCGGGACGATACGGGAGTTCGTACTCTATTGCCTGACGGTCGTCTTGCTCATCCCAGCGACGAGCGCCTTTGCCGGAGCAGCGATACGAAGTGCGGTTGGGCACCCGTACTGGGCGAGCTGGGAAAGTTGGTTCTTGGGCGCCGCCCTGCCCAGCCTGATCATCACCCCGGTGCTCTTCTACTGGGTGTTGCGACCCCCCAAGCTCAGACAGTTTTCCGGAAGACGGTCGCTCGAAGCGGGCCTGATCGCCTGCGGCTTGCTGCTGAGCATTTCGCTGGCGTTCAAGGCAGGGTCCCCGGCGTCCGGCTTTGCCGATTCGCGTACCTATGTACCGGTGCTGTTTCTGTTTTGGGCCGCGATCCGCTTTGGCATGTTGGGTGCATCCGGAGCAGGGGCGATGCTCACAATTGTTGCCGTGAGTGCTGCGCTGTCGGACCGCGAGCCCTTTGCCGGACTCTCACCAACCGATACCGCAGTCGAGCTCCAAGGCTTCCTGCTGTTACGAGTGGTGCCGCTCTATCTGATCGCGGTAGTCACGGAGCACGCAGGTCGTGTCGAACGGTCCTTGCGAGAAAGCGAACAGCGCTTTCGCAATATTGCAGATACAGCGCCTGTGTTCATCTGGATGTCGGGCGCCGACAAGCTCTATCAGTTCTTCAATAAGGGTTGGCTAGAATTTACCGGACGCACACTGGACGAGGAGCGGGGCAACGGCTGGCTGGCGGGCGTGCACGAAGCGGACGTGCAGCGCTGTGTCGCGGTCTATCACTCCGGTTTCGATGCTCGACGTCCATTCGAGATCGACTACCGATTGCGTCGACATGACGGCGAGTACCGCTGGGTCCTGGACCGGGGACTGCCGCGATACGACCAGAGCGGCGTGTTTCTCGGCTTTATTGGCAGCGCAATCGATATTACAGACCGCAGGGAAGTCGAGGAAGCAACTCGCAGACTGACGCACCGTGCACGTCTCGCCGCGTTGGGAGAGCTCACGTCGATGGTTGCCCATGAAATCAGCCAGCCGTTGACTGCCATGCTGCTAAACACCGAGTCTGCCGAGCGGTTGCTGCAAACCGCGCTCCACCCCTCGGGCGAGATTCGGACGATTCTTGCTGCAATCTACAAGGATGGCCTCCGTGCCGACCAAACAATTCGCAGAGTTCGAGCGCTGACGCGGGGCAGTGCGATGCAGCTGCGGCCGACGGATCTTAACGAACTCATCGAGGACGTACTGCAGCTTGTGGTGGGCGATGCCCGACGCCGATATGTGCAGATCCGGCAGGAACTCGCCACCGACCTTCCGCAGGCGTTAGCGGACCCTGCATACCTCGAACAGGTCTTGCTGAACCTAATTGTCAACGGGATGGATGCCATGAGCGACACGCCCGGAGAACGAGAGATTATCCTGCAGACGAGGCGAAACGAAGATGCCAGCGTCGAAATCGCGGTAATTGATAACGGACGCGGCATCGCCGACGATGAGATGCCGAAGCTGTTCGATTCGTTTTTCACGACGAAGCCCGACGGCGTTGGTCTGGGGCTTTCGATTGCGCGCTCGATCATCCAAGGACACGAAGGGCGCATTTGGGCGGAAAACCGTCCCAGCGGCGGTGCGGTCGTTCGCTTCACGGTGCGGACTGTCCCGAGTGCAGCATCTGGCTACACGGAGCCGTAGCGGAGGAGCCCTGATGTAGGCACTGCCTCGTTGCTAGGCCTGCATGACCGCTTAATCCCCCGCGTATACCTCAACTGTTGGTTGTCTGGATGTGCAACTCTACTCCATACTCTTATGCGCGCGTGCCTCGCGGCTTCGGCCGCGGGTGGTTTGAGCGCGACGCCGCCATTTCGCCACGCGTCAGCAGATTGATGAGCGCCGCGACGGATCTGACTTGCATCTTGTGCATTAGTCGGTCGCGATGCACCTTCACCGTATTTTCGGCGATGCCGAGGTGCGCAGCGATCTGCTTGCTGGGCAGACCCTGAACAATCAGGTCCAAGACCTGCCGCTCCCGCGGTGTCAACGAATCCAGAAGTGCGAGCGTGCGCCGTCGCGTCGCCTGGGATGTCCGCATCGCAGCATCCTCTGCGAGTGCTTCACGCACTGCCACAACTAGCTCGACACCACGTATCGGCTTCGGCAGAAAGGTTAGCGCGCCCGCCCGCATTCCCTCGACGGTCGTTATCATGTCCCCTTTGCCGGTGATGAATACGATGGGACGGCCGCACCCTGCGGCGGTCAAAGCCCGTTGCAGCTCAAGGCCGCTCATTTCGGGCATGCTCAGGTCGGTTAAGAGACAGCCGGGCGCATCAGGATCATGCTCGGCGAGGAACGTCTTGGCCGAAGTCCAGCCTCGGGTTCGAAACCCCTCTCCGCTCAGGAGTCTACAAAGAGCGGCCACAAGCGACTCGTCGTCGTCGAGGATAAATACGGCTGGTTCTTCGTTCATTGTCGAAATCGCGCAGTTTCGCAAGTGCCGGATTTATAAGACTAACTTTGGAGCGCTGCCGCGATTATGCGACATGGCGAACCGGTCCCGCTATCCCGATGGAAATGTCAATTTCATTACGCAACCGTTGTGGCGACGAAAGGAATCGACCTGCGCGGGGACCGCAAGGGTCAGGGGCCATGTTACGAGGGACGTCTAATCACCAACTCGAGCGCCTCAATTAGGTCCTGCCCTCGAAGCGGCTTGATGAAATACGCGGTCGCTCCGTCGGCGAGGCACGCAACACGTAAATCCGGTCGGTCGTACGCGGTGACAATAATAATGGGCAACGAGGCGCCGTATGTGGATAGCGCACGTTGTACGTCCCGACCGCTCATTCCCGGCATCTCAATGTCGAGTATTACGCATGCGGGTCGGGACGCGGTCAAGGAGCGGAGGAATTCCTCCCCCGAGTCGTAAACCGAAACCGCGAACGAGCAACCGCGCAGCAGGCGTGCAAGCGCGAGCCGCATCGACTCTTCATCATCGACCACAGCGATCATGGGCAACGGGTGGGTCATGCGCGCGAAAGCCCTTTCAAAGTGTCATCTTCGTCCTTTGATCTCTGCTCGGCGCTGACGACGGACTTCACCGCCGTCATTGATCTCCTCATCCGCCGTTCGCACTCAGCGCGTAACACGATCGGTGCTTTGCGCGGCGCGCCCTCTTGCGGACTGAGCTGCGGGGCCCGCGCCAGTGTACTCCTCTTCAGCCGCGCCGAACCGCCCTTCGAAGTCTGCCGCTGGCGGCTCGCTGCGCCGTGTGTTACTTGGAGCCGCGTCTTCCCGAGTTATTCAACGCATTCGATACCGCAATCGGCAGCAGTAGGGTGAACTGCCTATCGCGCGCGACGGAGGCGAAGAAGTTTGCAACTCAAGGATCCGAGATCGGGGGTATGGATCAGCCCCAGCTGAGCGACTTGACCACCACCTACATGGTGGTGAATCCACCGCAATAGGATTCACGGCGAAGCGCCTAGTCACTTTGCCTTATTTATGTTCCACGGCCAGGCGCGTACAAATCTATTCGCTGCGGCCGTCGTGTCTGATTTCAGTGTCGTCTGCGCACGGGATGAGGCAGCCAGCAAATCCGAGGAACACGGCCGCAGCATCTGGATTAATTCAGAGACCGCGCTCGAACACGGGCGCCTGGGAGGGACGACGTTTCCGGGTCGCATGGGCCGCACTGTGAGGATTCTGAGTCGGCCTGGCCTGCGCCGATTCGCGCGAAGGCGGGTGCTCCCAATGTCTCTTTTCACGTCATCGATGATGCAGGCTTCGGCCAGCTCGGTTGCTACGGTTGCCGATCAATACGCCGAACCTGAACAGATTGCGCGATGGCGGACTGCGTAGCGCAACCGTATGTTCAATTCGCCCTTAGGGAGGGCTGGGAGAAAATGAGTACGAATCAAGTCCACCAAGCTCACGGGACGATACCCACACGCGTCCCCTTCCTGTCGACATGTCCTAAGTGCAAGCACAGTCAGGTGCAGTGGTACACCCGCGGCGCTTTGCGAAGGCTGCTCAACGGCGACCACCCGGTGGAGGGATACTGCGTGCCCTGCGATGAGTACTGGACAATCAGCGACCACGAGCGCGCGGGGCTTGCTGTGGCGTTAGGGTGGACCCGGGCATTTCACTGGAGAAGTTAGCCACGTTGCGGGAGGGGCTCGTATCATGCTTGAAACTACTGCGTTCTTCTCGACGTGCCCAAGGTGCAAGCACCCGAAATTGCAAAACGGATACGAACGGATTGAACTAGTTGAGTCGCTCGGTGCTGGTCAGGCGATCGACGCTTACTGTCTGCAGTGTGATGTGGTTTGGCCGATCAGTGCGCAGGAGCGGGTCTTGATAGCCAGGGGGATCACCACGCCTCTACACGAGCCGCCCCTTTCGTTACGGAAGCGTCTGCCGTAACCGCTACCACGGCAGCTCTCACAGCGCGATCTCGTTCGGTGGACTTGAGTCGTATTCATTTCTTCCTCCTGTCCCTAAGGGTGAATTGCCCGTGCGACTGCGCTACGCAGTCGGGCGTCGCGCAATCTACCGAGAGTCCCGCCTGTCTTAGGAGGAATGCGTAAAGACCCGAGCCAATCGTCTAGCGCTCTGGAGCAAGCATTTCGCTGCGACGTCGAGCCGATCACGCTGACCACTCCTGCCGAAGATCCAGGTCAAAGCTGAGGCGTCGTCCTTGGCCGAACCTTATCCGGCGAACAAATCCGATTCTTACGCGCTCAACGGACCTTGCTGAAGCGTGACGATCTTGCGATGCGCCGCGCGGTCGGGCGCGGCGGCGCCGACTTGGGCGTTTCCCCCGGGGGAGCCCAAGCCCGCCCAGTGTGCTCCTCGATGTAGCGCCGGATGAGGCGTCGTACGACCTGCGAAGGCGTCGAGTCTTCCTCGGCACACAGACGTTCGAAGAAGGCCTTCTTCCGAGGGTCGATGAGTATCGTCAATCGAGCGGTGCGGTCCTCGAGGGGCACGGCCATCCTTTAGCAGGTGCGACAGTATTCGTCGACTCCTATTATAATTGAACACGTATCGGAGTAGAACCCGGTGTGATGCCGATCATCGACTCATCATTGCGCGCTTGCCTCGCGCTCCTCGCGCTTTGGGCGCTGATCGGAGCGGCCGGTTTGCTGCGCCCGATGAGCGTACGTCTTGTCGGTCGGATACTTTTTCCGCTCGGCGCTCTTTGCGGCATCGCGCTCGCGGTCGTGGCTGCCCTCAGCCTAGGCACGGCTCCCGAGAAGGCCGTCCTGCCCGTCGGTCTGCCGGATCTGCCGATGCACGTACGGCTCGATGCGCTCGCGTGCTTCTTTCTCGTTCTGCTGGGCGCCACCTCCGCCGGCATTTCCATCTTCGCCGCGGGCTACTTCCGCCGCGGCGAGGGAACGGCACCGGGCCTGATGTGCCTGCAGTACCACTTGTTTCTCGCCAGCATGGGGTTCGTTCTGCTGGCCGATGACGCCTACGCGTTCATGGTGGCCTGGGAGACCATGGCGGTATCGTCCTACTTCCTCGTGACCACCCAGCACAAGCTGCCCGAGATCCGTCGTGCCGGGTTTCTCTACCTGCTGATCGCACACATCGGAGCGATTGCCATTCTGCTGAGCTTCGGAGTCATGCAGGGCGGGAGCTGGCAGTTCACCTTCGATGCTATGCGTGGCGCCCATCTCACGCCCACCTGGGCCGCAGTCGCTTTCCTGCTCGCGCTCATTGGTTTCGGGGCGAAGGCGGGACTCGTGCCTCTGCACGTGTGGCTCCCCGAAGCCCACCCCGCCGCCCCCTCACCCGTCTCGGCGCTCATGAGCGGCGCCATGCTGAAGATGGCCGTTTACGGGGTACTGCGCGTCACCTTTGATCTTCTGGGAAACCCCCAATGGTGGTGGGGTGTTGTGCTGCTCGCGGTCGGGCTTTTCAGTGCCCTCTATGGTGTGGCGTTCGCGGCCGTGCAGACGGACATGAAGCGGCTCCTGGCCTGGTCATCGATTGAGAACCTCGGCATTGTCTTTGGAGCCATTGGGCTCGGCATCGTGTTTCGGGGTGTGGGCATGAACTCCCTCGCAGCCCTCGCACTGATCGCGGCCCTCTATCACAGCCTCAACCACGCCTTCATGAAGAGCCTGCTCTTTCTGGGTACGGGGGCGGTTCTGCACTCCACCGGCGAGCGGAACCTGGGGCGCCTGGGTGGCCTGATCCATCGCATGCCATGGGTTGCGTGGCTCACGCTCGTCGGGGCACTGGCGATGGCCGGCCTTCCACCGCTCAACGGGTTCGTGTCCGAGTGGCTGCTCTTACAGGCGTTTCTCTTCGCCCATGAGGTACCCCGGTCATTCGTCAACATGATCCTGCCGCTCGGAGCGGCCCTGGTGGCTCTTTCGGCCGCACTGGCCGCGTACGTCATGGTCAAGTTCTTCGGGGTCATCTTCCTCGGTCAGCCCCGCGAACCCACCCTGGCCCGCGCGCGCGATGCCGGTGTGCTTGAGCGCATCGGTCTCATCGGGCTCGCGCTCGGCTGTCTGCTCTTGGGCCTGTTGCCCACGTATGTCATTGATGTCCTGCGCACCGTCGTCGCGCAATTCAGCGACACGTCGCTCCCGAGCACGGATTCCCCCTGGTGGCTGCTAATGCCGCTCACCGGCCGGCAAGCCTCCTATTCCGCGCCGGTCTTGCTCGTCGCGCTGGCGGGTAGCGTCATGGTCACTGCCCTTCTGGTGCGACGCTTTTATCACCATCGGGTGCGCCGCGCGGCGGCATGGGATTGCGGCTTTGGGCGCTTGAATGCGCGCATGCAAGACACCGCCGAAGGCTTTGGCCAGCCGATCCGGCATATCTTTGGCGCTCTCTTCGCCGTGAGGCGTGAGCTGCCCACGGCCTTTGACCCGGCCCCGCGCTACCAGGTCATCGTGGGCGATCGGATCTGGCAGTGGCTCTATGTCCCTCTGGGCGCTGTCGTTCAGCGCACCGCGGATACCTTTGCTCGGGTGCAGCAAGGCCGTATCTCGACTTACCTGACGTATAGCTTTACCACGCTCATTGTCCTTCTGGCGCTCATGCTATGAAGGCGATCGAGATTCTCACCCAGGCATTGGAGCTGATCGCGGCCTTGGCGGCCGCGCCGCTCTTCCTAGGCTGGGTGAATCAGTGTCGGGCGTGGCTGCAGAACCGACGTGCACCGAGCATCTGGCTACCCTACCGCGGCATCCGCAAGCTATTTTACAAAGACGCGGTGATCGCAGAGAACGCTTCGCCGCTGTTTCGGGTAGCTCCCTACGTCGTCTTCGGCGCGATGGTCGTGGCGGCCGGCATCATTCCCTCGATGGGCACACGGCTGCCGTTCACGATCGCCGCCGATGCCATCGCGCTCGTCGGGCTTCTGGCGACAGCCCGTGTCTTCCTGTCGCTGGCCGCAATGGACATCGGCACGGCCTTCGGCACCCTCGGTGCACGCCGCGAAATGATGGTCGGGTTCCTCGCCGAGCCCGCGTTGCTCATGGTCATCTTTGTCGCGTCAATTATCTCCGCGACCACAGCGCTTCCGGCCATTGCGGAGAATCTCGCCACGCAGACACTCGGTCTTTATCCGAGTCTGGCGTTTACGGCCGTCGCGTTCACGCTGATCTTGCTCGCCGAGAACGCGCGCATCCCCATCGACAATCCCGCAACCCATCTCGAACTCACCATGATTCACGAGGCCATGGTGCTTGAGTACTCGGCGCGTCATCTGGCACTGATGGAGTGGGCGGCGTCGCTCAAGCTCTTCAACTACGCTTGTATCGGGTTCGCGCTCTTTCTCCCCTGGGGAGTCTCGACCGGCGCGGGAGGTCCGCTGTCGCTGGTGGCGTCCATCCCCGTACTGGCGGCGAAGCTCATCGTGACGGGAGCGGCGCTCGCCTTCATCGAAACGATTTCGGCGAAGTTGCGCGTGTTTCGTGCGCCGGAGTTTCTCGCGATCGCCTTTTTGCTCGCGGTCTTAGGGCTCCTTGTGCACCTGCTACTAGGAGCTTAAACCGTGGCCGGAACCCCGTTCGATCTGCAACTCCTGAACCTGTGTGCGGCGCTCTTGCTGCTCCTGTCCTTCGCCATGCTGGCTCAGCGTCGTGTCGTTACCCTCGTCAACCTGCTCGCCATACAGGGACTCCTGCTCTTCGTAGCCACACTGCTTCTGGCCTGGCGCACCGGTGAGCGTCATCTGTATCTGTCGGCCGCTCTGACACTCGCACTCAAAGTCGTGCTGCTGCCCTGGCTGCTCCATCGGCTGATCCGCCGACTCCAGGTTTACTGGGACACCGAGCCGCTGTTGAATATCTCGGGCACGATGATTGTCGGGCTCCTGGTCGTGGTTTTCGCCTTTGGCCTTGCACAGCCGATCGCAGCACTGGCGAGCACCGCCACGCGCAGTGCTATCGGCATCGCCGTGGCCGTGGTCCTACTCTCCTTCCTGACCATGATCACGCGAAGGAAGGCGATGTCGCAGGTCGTCGGCTTTCTCTCGATGGAGAACGGACTGTTCTTTGGTGCGATGAGCGCCACCTATGGCATGCCGATGATCGTGGAGTTCGGTGTGGCGCTGGACGTGCTGGTCGCGGTGCTCGTGCTCGGGGTGTTCTTCTTTCAGATCCGCGAGCAGTTCGATAGTCTCGACCTGCACCATCTCGAGTCCCTCAAGGAATCCCCTGCGGTCGCGAAGAACGGTTCGCAAACGCCGGCTCGGTCTGTTCAGGAGCACTGAGCGGTGCCGTTGCTCCTGCTCCTTGGCACACCCCTCTGCGGAGCCCTGCTCCTGGGTCTATATGGCGCGCGACGCTGGGCTGCCGATCTGAATGTGGGCGTCAGCCTCGTCACATTCCTGGCCGCCTGCATGCTCACGGCGCAAGTGGTAAGTGAGGGTCCCCTGCTGGTCGGACGTGAGCAGTTCTTCATCGACCCGTTCAACGTCTTCCTGGTGACGCTGACGGCCTTCGTCGGCCTCACCACTTCGATCTTCTCGCGTCCTTACATGCGCGTCGAGATGACTCACGGCCGAGTCGCTACCCCACGGCTTCGTCTGTATCACAGCATGTATCAGCTCTTCATGACGACGATGCTGATCGCGCTCACGACGAATAACCTCGGGCTCTTGTGGGTTTCAATGGAGGCCGCGACCCTGTCCACTGTGCTCCTGGTGACCCTCTACCGCACACCCGCCAGTCTCGAGGCAGGCTGGAAGTATTTCATTCTGTGCGGGGTCGGCATCGCGCAGGCACTCTTTGGAACGATCCTCCTGTATTTCGCCGCCGAGAAGGTGCTCGGTGCCGATGGAGCGACGGCGCTACTGTGGACGCACCTGAACGCGGTGAAAGGTCACCTCGAGCCGACGGTCCTCGGACTGGCCTTCGTGTTTCTCTTTGTCGGTTATGGCACCAAGGTGGGGCTAGCGCCACTGCACAACTGGCTTCCCGATGCGCACGCGGAAGGCCCGACGCCGATCTCGGCGGTGCTCTCGGGACTGCTGCTCAATGTGGCGATTTACGCCGTCGTGCGCTGCAAGGTGCTCGTCGAAGGCTCCCTGCATTCACAACTTCCCTCTGAGATGCTGATGGCATTTGGGCTGCTGTCGGTGGTGCTCGCGGCATTCCTGCTCTGGCGACAGCGCGACATCAAGCGTCTCTTTGCCTACTCCTCGATCGAACACATGGGCATCATCACCTTTGCGTTCGGGATGGGCGGCCCGGTCGCAAACTTTGCCGCGCTCCTGCACATGACGGTTCATTCGCTCACCAAGTCGGCGATTTTCTTCACCGTCGGTCATGCGGCCCAAAAGGCGGGATCGCAACTGATGGAGAACATTCGCGGGCTCATCACGGTAAGCCCGACGATCGGCTGGGGTCTGATGATGGGGTCACTGGCGATCTTAGGCATGCCGCCGTTTGGGGTGTTTGCCAGCGAGTTCCTCATCCTCACGACGGCGATGCGGGAGCAGCCCTGGGCCACGCCGATACTGCTCGCCGCCCTCGGTGTCGCCTTCGCTGCCATCTTCGGGCGTGTGCAGCCAATGGTGTTCGGCGAAACGACGGCAAAACGCCTCCCCCACCCTCCGGCGCTGCTGCCCGTGTTCGCGCACCTCGCAATCGTGCTCCTGCTCGGTCTGTACGTGCCGCCCTACCTCGCCCACTGGTATCGCGCGGCGGCACGGCTGATTGGAGGCGGGTGAGATGGCGTTGCAGAAGTGGCTGGATCGTAGCAATGAGCAGCCCGGTGCGCCCGGGTTGCGCACCCATGCGGTGTCACTGGATCAATGGCGACCCGTCGCGCAGGACGTCGCCGCCGCGGGTGGCAGACTCCTGGCACTCTGGGCCAGCGCGGATGAAAGTGGAACACCCACGATTCGAGCGGCATTCCTCGCCGAGTCGAACGGGCTCGTTCTGTCCGCGCCGATTCTTCATCCCCGAACCCCCTATCCGGGCATCGGCGATATCTTTCCGACCGCTCCGAGGATGCAGCGCGCCATTGCCGATCTCACGGGACTGCGGTCCGACGACTCGGACACGCGCCCGTGGCTGCGCCACGCCAGCTGGCAAGAAGGCTACCGGCCCTTGATTGACCCGCCGCGGTCTGCGCCGGAACCTGATGCGATCGTCGAAGACTACCCGTTCGTGCGGGTCGAGGGCGACGGGGTGCATGAAATAGCGGTGGGTCCGGTGCATGCCGGCATCATCGAGCCGGGACACTTCCGCTTTTCAGTCGTCGGGGAAAAGGTGCTGCGACTTGAGGAGCGCCTGGGGTACGCGCACAAGGGCATCGAACAGCGCTTCACACAACTACCGATCCTAGAAGCGCACCGCCTAGCCGCACGGGTATCGGGCGATTCCGCCGTCGCCTTCTCCTGGGCATATTGTCAGGCGCTTGAGGGGATGACCGGTGAAGTGATCCCCCCCCGGGCTGCCTGGTTGCGCGCGCTGTGCCTCGAGCTCGAGCGGGTCGCCAATCACTTGGGCGACCTCGGCGCACTCGGTAACGATGCGGGATTCGCCTTTGGTCTCGCTCAGTTCTTGCGCCTGAAGGAGCGGCTCTTGCGCGTCACCCACGAGGCACTCGGCGAGCGCTACCTGATGGACGCGATCGCACCGGGCGGGACACGACGAGATCTTGCGCGAACCGGTGTTCCGGCTCTGCACGGGTGCCTGCAGGAGATCGCCGGCGAAGTGCTAACGCTGCGCGTGATCTACGACGAACACGAGGGTGTGCGCGATAGATTCAACGGCGCGGGCACGGTCGCGCCCGAACTGGCGGCACACCTAGGACTCACGGGACTCGCCGGTCGGGCGAGCGGACAAGCCTTTGATCTGCGCTGTGACTTGCCTTGCGAGCCGTACGCCCAGTTGTCCGTAAAAAAGGTCGGCCGCACCGACGGTGACGTAGCCGCACGCGTGGCCCTCCGATTCGACGAGTTGCAGGAATCGTGTCGTCTGATTCAGCACATTCTCGGAGCGCTGCCGGATGGGTCGCATCGCACGCGCGCGCGCGCACCCGTGGACGGCGCGATCGGTGCGGGCCTGATCGAGGGATGGCGTGGCCCGGTGTGGGTCGCCCTCGAAGCCGGCCCCGACGGGAGCATTCGCCGCTGCCACCCGCACGATCCCTCGTGGCAGAACTGGCCGGTACTGGAGCACGCCATCATCGGCAATATCGTTCCCGACTTCCCGCTCATCAATAAGTCTTTCAATCTTTCCTACAGTGGCCATGACCTATAGCTCACTGACATGCTAAAGACACTACGCCAAATTATCTCCGTCGGCATCATCTCCGAGCCGCCGCCGCAGCCCGACGAAGAGCTGCGCATTCGCGACACCCTGCAGGCCAACATCCGCGGCGTGCTCGGCCGCGCGCTCTGTATCCGTCATATCGATGCCGGCTCCTGCAACGGTTGCGAACTTGAGATCCATGCGCTCAACAATCCCCTCTACAACCTCGAAGGGCTCGGCATTCGATTCGTCGCAAGTCCGCGGCACGCGGACCTGTTGCTCGTCACGGGCCCAGTGTCGAAGCACATGGAGGTGGCTCTGAAGCGCACCTACGAGGCCACGCCGGACCCGAAGCTCGTCGTGGCCCTCGGTGACTGCGGCTGCACCGGCGGTATTTATGGTGAGAACTACGCGAGCTGCGGTCGGGTCTCGAACGTCATTCCGGTCAATGTGGCCGTGCCAGGCTGCCCGCCGAGCCCACAACGCATCCTGGCTGGCATTCTGGCCACCATCACCAGCACCCCTTGCGCGCACCCACGGGCCGGTGGATCCCCGTGAGTGGCAAGCCGGCGCCCTCTTTGCGATGGAAAGCTTTGCATTTCGACCTGGACGCCGCCGCATCTTTGCGGGACCTTGACTTACCTGGCAATCACCTTGAGGGCTAGCGCAACATCAGACTCAAATTTTGAGGAGACGTAAAGGAGACATGCACTTTTGACCCTGACTAAGTGCCTAGCCTACAACCAGAATCGTACTCCGTCCGTCCAATCCATCATCGGAGCAACACTTTCCGAGGTGCCCCTATGTATGCCGCACCGTGCTTGAACGCTAAGGGCCCTGATCGCCTCCGCTTCACGCCCACTGTGACTACATTTATCGCGGTAACAGCGGTGCTCAATGCATTGCTGTATCACCTGCCGCTCTTCTCATTCGCAGCGGCCAATCTCGACCTGTCTTCTGTCACCGGGGATCTAACGCTGGCCACGTTGCTGGTTGTCCTGCTGTCCGAGACCGTTCTCCTACTCACCCTGCCCGCCCTCATCTCTATTCGGCTGCTGAAACCATTTTGCATGTTGATTGCGATGGGTAACGCGGTCGCTGTGTATTTCGTGGTCACCTATCACGTCGTGCTCGACGAAACGATGATGGGGAATGTGCTGAACACAAATTTAACTGAGTCGTCCGAATACCTGCATCCAACCCTCGTTGTCTATGTGCTGGCCCTGGGCGTTCTGCCCTGCTGGCTTCTCGCGCGACTTCGCATCCGACGGACTCCACGCTTGCGCGTCGCTGCCGCGGCCCTGGCGTGCTTGTTGATCACCGTAATCTGGTGCCTTTTGACGTCCCGCAGCTGGCTCTGGTTCGACGAAAACTCAAAAAGGGTTGGCGGCATGATCATGCCGTCGTCCTACGTCATCAACTCCGGGAGATACCTGGTGCCAAGACTGATGGCATCTGACGTACCGGCTCCGCTGCCGCCGGCCACCTTCTCTTCCGACGAAAAGACCGTCGTCATTCTGGTCATCGGCGAAGCCGTTCGCGCGAACAATTTCCAACTCTATGGCTACAACCGCCCCACGAATCCGCTGCTGTCAAAAGCAAGCGTTGTCGCCCTCAAGAATGCGACGGCCTGTGCCACCTACACCACGGCAGCGGTTCGATGCATCCTAGATTCCAGTTTGCCATTCTCCAAACGGTACGAACCTCTGCCTTCCTACCTGCAACGAAACGGCGTTGACGTCATTTGGCGAACTCGGAACTGGGGCGAACCGCCGATCAAGGTTCAGACGTACCAGAAAGCGAGCGACCTCTCGGCAGACTGCGCAGGCGCGCGGTGCGCTTACGATGAGGTTCTCCTCTCCGGACTCGAGCAGCGTGTCAAGGCTTCATCGAGTCAAAGAGTTCTCGTCGTTCTTCACCAGTCTGGCAGTCACGGGCCGGCCTATTACGCAAAATATCCGCCGGAATTTGAATACTTCAAGCCGGTCTGCAAGTCGGTTGAATTGGGCAGGTGCAGCCACGACGAACTGGTTAATGCCTATGACAACACGATTCTGTACGAGGACTATTTCCTTTTTCGCGTCATCGGCGTACTCAAGCACCTCCAGGATACAGCGACGTTATTGATCTTTGTGTCCGACCACGGCGAATCCCTGGGGGAGTACGGCATGTACCTTCACGGAATACCCTACACCATCGCGCCGGATGTGCAGAGGGACATTCCTTTCATCGTTTGGATGTCCGATGAATTTATCCGCCAGAAAGCCGTGCAGAGAGGCTGGCTCGAATCACAAGACGTTCATAGCCAGCGGGACATATTTAACACCGTGATGGGCGCATTCTCGATGCACAGCAATGCGTACACGGGCAAGTACGACATCTTCAGCAAGATGTTTTCCGACAAATGATGAACCTGCCGACGTGACGCCCCGACCCACGAAGTGATACATCCAGACGGAATTGCAAACGTCCGCTCCGGGGACAGCCGGGTGGCAGCGTCGAATGATTGCTTCGAGACCGGCAGCTGACGGATCAGCCTGTACTTCCGGTATTGACCCGGAACCGTCCATCGCGACCGGCGGCTTTAGGGAATCTCAATCTCGCTGATCGCTGCGCTAAGGCGCAGGCGGGGGCCATCAGCGGAGTGCGGACCGGCTCTGCCACGCCAAAGAAGGGCGCCGGGCGGTGAAATCGGCTCGCCAGTCTATGTGCCGGGCGGGCAATTCGCGCTGTCAACCCGGCGGCATATCCGCCGACTTCGACGCGGGCTTTCTCAGTGAACGGTGGCCTGCATGCCTACCTCCAGGATCCGCTTGGGATCCATGATGGCCGTAAAGCTGGATGACCTTGGCCACGAGTCCGGTCCAGCCGGTCTGGTGGCTCGCGCCCAACCCTGCACCATTGTCGCCGTGGAAGTATTCATAGAAGAGGATGTGGTCGCGCCAGTGGGGATCGCTCTGGAATTTCTCCGTGCCGCCATAGACGGGTCGCCGACCATGCTCGTCGCGCAAGAAGATCCGCGTGAGCCGGTCCGCAATCTCTTTGCTCACCTCGAAGAGGTTCATGAGCTTGCCGGATCCCGTGGGGCATTCGATCTTGAAGTTGTCGCCGTAGTACAGATAAAAGTTCAGCAGCGCCCGGAGAATGAGCGCGTTCACCGGCATCCAGATCGGTCCGCGCCAGTTGGAGTTACCGCCGAACATGCCCGTGTTCGACTCGGCCGGCAGATAGTCCACCCGGTATTCCTGGCCTTGCACCTGAAGGACGTACGGGTGCTGCTCGTGGAACTTGGAAAGCGAGCGGATGCCATAGGGGCTCAGGAACTCGTTCTCGTCGAGCATCTTCGTCAGGATCCGGCGGAGCCGCTCCGGGTTGACCAACGCCAGAATCCCCCGCTCCGCTACGCCAAAGTGTCCCGGTCCCGTGGGGTGGATGGACTCCAGCAGTTCGGGCATTCGGCGCAGGCGCTGCATAGATCTAGCCACCGCCTTCGGAACACGCTCCCGCATACTGGCCTCGACGATCGTTGTGGCGCACAGGGGAAGGAGCCCCACCATCGAGCGCACCTTGAGGCGCATGGCGCTGCCGTCGGGGAGCCGCAGCACGTCGTAGTAGAACCCATCCTCCTCGTCCCACATGCCGTCCTGACCGGGCCGGTTCATGGCCGCGGCGATGTAGGCGAAGTGCTCCACGAACTTCGTCACCATGTCCTCGTACGTGGGGTCGTGGACCGCGAGTTCGAACGCGAGTTCCAACATGTTCTGGGTGAAGAGAGCCATCCACGCCGTGCCGTCCGCCTGCTCCAGATGGCCGCCGGTGGGAAGCGGCGCGCTGCGGTCGAACACGCCGATGTTGTCGAGGCCGAGGAAGCCTCCCTCGAACACGTTCTTGCCGAAGCGGTCCTTGCGGTTGACCCACCAGGTGAAGTTCAGCAGCAGCTTGTTGAACGCCCTCTTGAGAAAGTCGACGTCCACCTCGCCGCGCAGGGCCTGCTCGGTCCTGTGCAGAAACAGCGTCGCAAAGGCGTGGACCGGGGGATTCACGTCGCTGAAATTCCACTCATACGCGGGCATCTGTCCGTTCGGATGCAGGTAGAGGCCGCGCAGCATCAGCTCCAATTGCTCTTTGGCGAAGTCCGGATCAACGATGGCGAGCGGGAGCGTGTGGAAAGCCAGGTCCCAGGCCGCGTACCAGGGGTATTCCCACTTGTCCGGCATGGAGATGATGTCCTGGTTCAGCATGTGGAACCACTCCGAGTTCCGGGAATGTCGGTATCCGCGTATGGAGCGGGTTGCGAGTGGTGCTCGTCCAACCAGCTGTTACCGTCGAAGAAGTAGAACTGCTTGCTCCAGAGCATGCCGGCGATGGCCTGGCGCATCACTTTGGCCGCGTCCGGGGAGACCGAAGGCGGGGTCACCGAGCGGTAGAACTCGTCCGCCTCCTGAAGCCGAGCGGCCAGGATCTTGTCAAACTCCGTGCCGAAAGCGGATGCGGCGGTCTTGCTTCTTCCACTCTTACCGGCATCGGCTTGACCGGTCAGACGAAGCCGCACGGTGGCTGACTGGCGCGGCCCCACCTTCAGTCGAAAGTGTGCTGCAACCTTGGTGCCTTGCTTTCCGGGGTTCACCGCACCCTGCTTACCCTGCACCACACAGTCGTTGATGCCGTCCTTGACGTAGGGGCTCTCGTTCTGCGTCCCAGGGAAAAGTCGCTCGTGATTCGTTTCGTTCTCGGTAAAGAGCAGCGGCACCTCGCCTTCGCAGGAAAGAATGAATTCACCCAGCAGCGGGTGCGTCGCTGCAACCGCTCTCGTGCCCGCGGGTGCCTCGATCTGCTTGAGGATGGGTTTCTTGGCGGCCCTAGTTGGATTCGGCAATCCACGATGACCAGTCGTTTCGGAACCATAGTGTCGGCAACAGGTGCAGTTCAGCCGCTTCGGGCCCACGGTTGGCTGCGGTGATTCGGACCAGGATGTCTTCCGGACCGTCTTTGGCATATTCCACAAAGACATCGAAGTACCGGTCCTCTTTGAAGACCCCGGTGTCGAGCAACTCATACTCCATGTCGTTCTTCGAACGACGCCGGTTCGTCTCCACCAGATCGGCATACGGATAGGCCGCCTGCGGGTACTTGTAGAGGTATTTCATGTACGAGTGCGTGGGCGTGCTGTCGAGGTAGAAGTAGTACTCCTTCACGTCCTCGCCATGGTTGCCCTCGCAGTTGGTCAATCCGAAGAGCCGCTCCTTGAGGATCGGATCCTTGCCGTTCCACAAGGCCAGCGCGAAGCACAGGTGCTGCTTGTCATCGGAGATGCCGGCGAGTCCATCCTCGCCCCAGCGATACGCACGCGAGCGGGCGTGATCGTGGGTGAAGAAATTCCAGGCGTCGCCCCCTTCGCTATAGTCCTCGCGGACCGTGCCCCACTGTCGCTCACTGAGGTAAGGCCCCCACTTCTTCCAGGGCACACCTTCCTCACGTGCCTGGACCAATCGCTTCTGTTCTGCAACCCCAGCGTTGGTAGACGGCGAATCCTTTTGAACAGGAGACTTCACGTCTTGTTGCATGATCGTACGACCCTTGTTGAGCTCGAGCCCTACAGTTCCGTCGCGCTTAGGCTTCGTCATGAACGCCCACAAATTCCAAAGCCGAGGCGACGTAAAGGCGACGAGCTTTTTAGGACGTCGTACCGGTTGATCTATCGTACGAAATTTTATTGTCGGTCCAATCCATCATCGGGGCCACGGAAATTTGACGATCTAACTTGTTCATTAGTCGCCATATTTTCGACTCTCAGTGTTACAAAGCGTTACATCCATCTTGGTAGAAGCGAATGCCCGTCGCGGTGAGAACCTTACGCGGTGATTTCACTGGATGGTCTAGTCTTCGTGGGCTTTCTTCATCGTCCCTGCCCTGCGAACGCATTCATCCAGGGCGTTTTGAAGTTGCCGAGGCTACGTAAAGGCCAGGAGAAATTCGGTAGCCTCATCGTCTGAGTGGATCCAATGGGGCTGACTTGAGGGACGGTGACAATGACCGAGTCCCGTGTGAGTCTCAGTGGCGCCCAAATGGCTAGCAGCGATCTAACCAGCGCTTGAGCGGCCCGTGGTGCAATGGAGTTATGCGACATGAGCGCGCTGCGTTATCTTGCGCTCATGGCGCGTAGCAGACCCATGTGCCCGCCCGCTCAAGCGCGACGCTAGGCGATCGCTGCGATTGTAGTCTCCAGCACGAGGGTGATTCATGAACCTTCCCTCCGTCCAACTCTCGGCCGAACCCGCCGCGCCCCAGCGGCGACTTGCGCTTATCCTGGGATTAGTCGCCGTGGCCGCGGTGCTTTATCTGGTCCGCTTTGTGGCCCCTTACCTTTCCTTTGATCCTGGTTACTACGCCTACTTCTGGCCCTGGCGGTATGCGTTGTGGGCGCACCTTGCCGGAGGCGTCACCGCCCTCCTAATTGGCCCCATTCAGATCTGGCTCGGGCTAACTCGACGCCGACTAAACGTACACCGCCGGCTCGGGAAAGCCTATCTGTGTGCGGTTGTGGTTAGCCTCGCTGGAGCTTCCTATCTGATTGCCCACGAGATCCGCACGGATTGGGTCTTTGCTTCTGGCCTGCTAGGCCTGGCTTCCGCGTGGACGGTAACGACGGGCTGCGGGTATCTCGCAATTCGACGTGGGCACATCGATCAGCACCGAGACTGGATGATTCGCAGCTACGTTGTCGCGTCTGCCTTTGTATTCTTTCGTGTCTTCGTCGATCTGCTTCATGCGGCGGCGATTCATGATGCGTCGAATCACGAGACCCCCGAAGAGCTCAAACTTGCGGCGTGGCTCTGCTGGGCAGTGCCCCTTCTCCTCGCGGAGCCCTTGATTCAGTGGCGGCATCTGCGGCGTGCCTCAGCATCGCCTAACCAACGCCTGGACCGGCCGTGAAAAGCGATTGGGTTACGCCGCGAGCGCGAGATCATTGTGCACTCGCGGTGCTTCCTGATCAAACCTAACCATCCTGTCTCCCTTTCGCCTTGGGCGCTTGCGGCCAGCTCCGCAGGGCGAGCTCCGCGGCGCTTCGTAGTTCCTTTCGCGTAGCACCACCTGCTGCCTGTATCGTAATGCCATATATTACAATCGACAGATAACGGGCGAGATCAGCTGGATCGGCTTCCGGAGGAAGATCTCCTTCTGCTTTGGCGCGTTTCAGTCGATCCAGAATGTTGCTCTCGCCGATTTTGCGGCGCCGAATGAGTTCCTTACGGATCGAATCCGACTGCGGCGCACAAACCAGAGCACCCTGGACTCCCAGGCATCCCGGCGGGTTTCTTTTGTCGCCGTGCAGATCGGCAGCGCCCTCCAGCAACGCGCGCGCATAGGCGGCTGCCGTCGGCGCCTTGAGTGCGGCTTGCCGATATCCTGCGCGTACCTCGTATAGATCGAGCGCTTTCAAGAAGAGCCCTTCCTTGCTTCCGAAAGCCGCATAAAGGCTTGGGCGAGTCAAACCAAGTTCTCGTGTGAGATCGGCCAGGGACGTGCCCTCATAGCCCTGTCGCCAGAATAGCTCCATGGCACGCTCAAGGGCTCTATCGATGTCGAACTCTCTGGGACGACCAATCACTCAGGCCTCCTCCTCTTCAAAGATTCTAGACCAGTCGGTACATAATTCAGTTGACATCTAACAATGACGGTGTCAATACTTACAATACCGATCGATATAGAATTAATTGTGCAAGGCATTCTATGACGACGGCGTTAGCGAGCATTGCTCTCGTAAAGACCAATCGATTCCCGGAGCGGTCCATGCCTTGGAAAACGCTCAGTTTCTTTGCCTTCTTCCTGTCCCTTGCAGCGCTGCCCGCAGTTGCAAACATCCAGCCTTACCCCAGCAGTTTCAGCGTTCAAGAGATCCGAGCCAACGGAACTACGGTTCATGTCCGGGTTGGCGGAACGGGACCTGCCGTAGTACTGCTGCATGGCTTTGGAGACACCGGCGATATGTGGGCGCCACTTGCCGCCTCGCTCGCCGCCGATCATACGGTGATTGTGCCGGATCTTCGCAGTATGGGTCTGTCGGCTGTTACAGAACATGGTTTTGAGAAGATGAATCAAGCCAAAGACATCGCAGAGGTTCTGGACACACTTCATGTCGCAAGCGCAGCGATTGTCGGACATGACATCGGCAATATGGTCGCTTTTGCATTTGCTGAGCGGTATCCGGAGCGCACCACCAAGCTTGTGATGATGGACGCGCCCGTCCCTGGGGTTGGGCCATGGGATGATATTTTAAAAAGCCCTCTGCTCTGGCATTTCAGGTTTGGCGGAGCCGACATGGAGAGGCTGGTCGCGGGCCGTGAGCGCATCTATCTCGATCGCTTCTGGAATGACTTTGCCGCAGACCCTTCAAAGTTCGACGAAGCCTCGCGCGTGCATTATGCGCAACTCTATGCAAAGCCGGGTCACATGCACGCGGGGTTTGCCCAATTTGCAGCCTTCGATCAGGACGTGATCGATAACAAAGCAGCCGTTGGACGTGGCCGGCTGCAAATGCCCGTGTTGGCAGTCGGCGGCGATCATTCCCTAGGTTCGACCATGGCCTACATCATGAGATTTGCGGCCGACAATGTTCGTGAGGTCGTCATCACGCAGTCAGGTCACTGGCTGATGGAAGAGCAGCCCAAAGCGACAGTTTCAGCCATTGTGGATTTCCTGTCCGCCGACAGCTCCATAAACTCACGCACTCTCGGTGTTGCCGAGATTGGCGCCCTGGCGCGAAGCGGGGCGGGTGTCGGGACATCAGGAGTCGGTGGAATTCAGACAATTGTGCTGTCCGGCGATCCTGCCAAGGCTGGCCCTTATGCCATCGAGCTCAAGATACCGGCGCATACTCACATCGCAGCGCACACCCACCGCGATAATCGGCTTGCAATGGTTGTCTCGGGCGAGTGGCACTTTGGATATGGCAGCAAGGCCGACGACGCTCAGACGAGCGTGCTTACGCAGGGCGCGTTCTATACAGAACCCGCTAACGCGCCCCACTTCGCCTTCACGGGTGACCAGCCCGCGACAGTTTTCATAACCGGAACGGGTCCGAGCGATACGCACTTCGAAAAGGATCACCCATCCCATCCGTGACGCCATGGGTGCGGGCGTGACAGGCGCGTTGGGCCGTGCACAATAGGCGGGAGACAGAACCGGGAACGTCGGACGAACCAACCGACTCTCAAGACGGGCGGCTGCGCCCAATCCGCTGCGGTGATCTCGGTCACCAAATTTGAACGCCCCGATACGGTTTCTGTTTCTGGATCCTAATACAGGTCCAGATGAAGTAAGACAACCGATGGGATGAATTGAACACCAACCGTAAAGCGATCTTCGTTGCGCTTGCACTAATCATTGGTGGCGCGTGCGTTTTTATTTTCGAAGGCATTTACGAGGAGGCCAAGAGCGCCGCGATCAACAAGCTGGATCAGCAAGAGATGATCTATGCGCGGCAGGCAGCCCGTGGCATCGAAGAGTACTTTGCAACTTGGACGGGAAACTTAAAAGCCTTGTCAGAGATGAATACGGTCGTCGTGGATGGCCCTGAAGGCAAAGCCGTTCTGAAGCTATTCTACGAGACAAACCAAGCGCGGATTATGGAGATCACCCGCGTGGACGAAAAAGGCGTCATCCGCGATGACTTCCCTGATAGTAACGCGGTGGGATTAGATATCTCGTATCGAAAACACATTGTTGCGCTGATACAGGAACATAAGCCCGTGATCAGCGAGGTGTTCAGAACCATCGAGGGAATTGACGCGGTTGCCCTTCATGTGCCTGTCTTGCAGGGGGCTGAATTCAAAGGCTCGGTGGAAATCCTGGTCGACTTCCAGAGCCTAGCGAAGCGCTATCTTGATGTGGTTAAGGTCGGCCAAACCGGGTACGCCTGGGTGATCAGTCAGACCGGAATCGTTCTTTACACGCCAGTACCAGGTTTCGCTGGCAAATCCATATGGGAAGCCAACAAGGACAGCCCTTCCTCAGGTGCAATGGTGAACGCCATGCTCCAGGGTCGCGAGGGTACCGCGGAATACACCTCTCAAAGAATCGGCGACCGGCGCGTGAGCCCGACTAGGAAATATGCAGTGTTTGTCCCTGTGCACTTAGGGAACACCCTTTGGTCAATTTGCGTGGCCTCAAGCGAAGAGGACGTTCTTACGGATCTGACCACGTTCCGCAATAAGCTGGCCGTGGCCATGAGCATTTTCTTCATCGTTGGTGTCGTATTGTCAACGCTCGGGGCAAGAGCATGGTTGACCGTCAAAGAACAAGAAAAGAACGCACGGGCACAGCTGGAGATTGCGCATCAGCGTAACCAACTGACCCATCTTTCTCGCGTAAGTGTGCTCGGCGAACTCTCAGGGTCTATTGTCCACGAAATAAGCCAGCCGCTCACCGCCAGCCTTATCAACGCGCAGGCGGCGCTACGGCTTCTCAGCAACTCCGAACCAGATCTAAAAGAAGTGCGCGACACCCTCAGGGATATCGTGGCCGACGATCAACGAGCGGTAGAGGTCATTCGTCGTCTACGTCAGCTACTCAAGCGAGGCGTAGTGCAGTTCCAGCCGCTCAGTGCGAACGAACTCGTCGAGGACGTGCTCAAGCTGCTGCGGAGTGAACTTATCGATCGAGGCGTCACCGCACATTTAGAACTTTCCCCGAGTCTGCCGGGCCTTCGGGCTGATCGAGTGGAACTGCAGCAAGTGCTGATCAACCTGGTCACGAACGCTTGCGACGCGATGGACGACACGCCAATACACGCTCGCGCGTTGACAATCCGCACCGGACTGGACAGCAATGATTTTGTGTTGATCTCCGTTTGCGATGCCGGCCCCGGCATCGCCGAAGGGAAACTGGAACAGGTCTTTGAGCCCTTTTTCACCAGCAAGGCACATGGGGTGGGCTTGGGGCTGTCCGTCTGCCGCACGATTGTAAACGCCCACGGTGGAAGATTATGGGCTGAGCACAATTCGGATCGTGGTGCCACGTTTCGTCTATTGTTGCCCGTGAAACCGCGTAGAACAGCACAGTGATGGCTTTGGGCAAATTCGGGTCCGCTCAAGATTCGGAATCGCTCGTAACGAAAAGCGTAGCAAACCTCTCAGGATGGGCGACAGCCAATAGGTGCCAAAGCCAGCCGCTCCCATCGACGTCTTGATCGATGGTCTTCAGTACAGAATCGACGGTAAATAAGCACCGGCAGGTTCGTTGTAGAGCCCGGTGGTCATCAACGTCATCTGAAAGACCAGCTTCAGCTCGCAGCTTAGGCACCATTCGAAAACGTCATGATTCCGCGTTGGTAACAGGAATCCCGGGCCAGGAAATTCTGTTGCTGCGCCAATCAGAGCCTTTAAATCTTGATTGGTCCGCGCGACGGCGTGGGCAAAGATGCCAATCGCCGTCGCGTATCCCGTGATCTCTTCCAAATGTTCGACCACACTTGCCGAGCGCGCGCGAATCGCGTCGCGTAGCTCGCGATCCCGGTCAAAGCCGTGAACTTCGCGGCACAGCTTGTTGCACCCTTCAACATCGCGATCTTCAGCCAGCCGGACATCGTAACCGGCAAACTTGGCATTGAGCTTAGGTCCTTGCAACAGCGACAGGGGTTCGCGGGTGACAAACCCGAGCTTCGTGTAGAGACAAAGCGAGCGATTGTGGTAACCCGCCTGTACCAGGCGAATCCCTGCGGCCTTCTTTGCCGTTGCTCTATCGAGTACGGCACACATCAGGCGTCTGCCGACAGCGTGATTTTGCACTTCAGGAGCGACAGAGATCGGACCGATCCCAAAAATGGGCGAGCGTTCGTCCATGAAGTTGCTGCCGACTATCGTCCCGGCCTCTTCCGCGACTACGCCGTAGAATCCTGAATCGCCGATTAGCATCGACGCGAGACCCGCCGCAACTTCAGGAGAAGTAAAGTCTGGCGGAAAATTGTGTTGTTCCGCGAGTTTCTTGAAAGCGTCATACAGAATACGGCCACACGTCTGGGCATCGGCTTTGTTAGCGTCGCGAATATTCATAGTCGAATCCCTGCTTGACCGAAGGGTTGCGCCCTGAGCATAACTGTAAAATCGGCGTTAACGGATGCGATGTCGTTACGAACGCCTGCGAATGGCAGGTATCGGGCGACTAATCTGACCTACTGTGTGTCCTCACCTGGCCGCATCCGGCCTGTCGGAGTGAACTGCCGGTGTTGACCCGACACTGCCAACCGCGAACGGCAGCTATCGGAAGCATCAACGAAGTTCACAAATGATCAATTCCGGGTCCGAATTGATTCTCAGCGGCAGATTGCTACAACCGACTCCGCGGCTAACTATCAGCGGTCCATTCCCAGGGATATCAAAGCGACCACGTGAGTGCGCCCGAGACAGAGGACCCCCGGCTCCAACTATGGGTGTGCCATCGCGCAAACAGATTTGGCCCCATGCGTATGACCCGCGAACGCAACGTCATATTTCTGATCGCCAAGTAGCAACAGGCCATCCGGCGAATGCGTCAGCCATATCCTAATACCCTTAGCACCATCGAATGTCTTGCCAGAATCCGCCTCTCCGGTCCAAGGATCATCTATCCCGCAAATCGAAACGCAGTCAAATGGAGACTCCAGCGAAATGTTCCGGTTGACAAGCACCTCCACGCCGCAAGCCATCAGCTGGCGCGAAATCTCTTTGTCATCGGTCCATAGATCATGATTTCCGAGCACGGCGAATGTACCCAAACGTGGCCTGTACTTTGACAGAGCTCTCACCAGCAGCGCGACATATTTGGCCCGTAGCGACACGAAATCTCCACCCAATAAGACTACATCTGGTTGGCACTCGGCCAATTCTTGCGCCAGGCGCGTGTAGACCTCGGGGTGCGTCGTTGGGCCGGCATGGAAATCGGAGGCAAAGGCCACCGTCAGCGGAGCGGGGAGACGCGTCTGAGTGGGAAGACAAATTGTATGGGTTGTGATCTTGAGGCTGCCATGCCAGCCCCAGCGGTATGTCCACTTTGCAATCAGCCCCCTCATCAGCATCGCATCCAGAACTGCCATTGCAACCTGGCGAACACGCGGATTGCGCCGTCCCCGAAATTTATTCATGACTCTTTGGTTACATCATCGGGAACGAGTCGTGGCTCTATTGAGAGCTTCGAAAGGCTTGAGGACCTCCGACATCGAGCTTATCAGCTATGAAGTGAATCGTAGCGAATGACCCAATTCCCGGTCGTCAATCCGGGCGGATAACGGGTACCCCCTGACTTCAGCTAACAGGACCAAATTTCTAATCCTCCCAGTTAACCCCCGTCACGACGCCAGCGTCGTCAAAACGAATGATCGCTCGATGCAAGACGTCCTCCCAATCTCCCAACTTTACTGCCCCTCCCTGCGAAGCCGCATACGCGGGGACACCCCACAACATTACCCAACCGATGCCACCACGCCCGGTGCGCGAGTCATAGATAAATGAACTATCGCCATCGACGCGGACGTCTGGCTCTCCCAAAACAAGCAACACATCGACTCGTCTACTTTTGCCGGGAATAATCTGCTCCTTCAGCGCCGTAGGGATATCCGCCCGGGAACCCGCCGCTTGCTCCGCTGACCGCGGCACGGGAAGGACGACGCAGCCTTGAAGGCATGCCGCAGCAGCATAGAAGCACACTGACGATGCCTCTAGTACGAAGCTTACGGAACGCGAATGGGTACCATGCGGTGTTGAGAAAGAACTCCTGACTCATCAAACGCGAAGACCAGATCATAGTTCACCCCCCCAGCCCTGATTCTTAGTCAACGGCACGATGTAGTAATCAGCGTTACTTTGCCGTAACCGGTAAGTGAGGACGCGATCGGCCTCGAAGCTATCGCTCGCAGGTCCCAACTGCCCGGCGACTTGCTCTTGCGTGACGGGCACGTGCTCGAGGAATTTGAGATCAACTGATCGCGATCGTGGCGTAGTGGTGCAGCCGACGAGGCCTATGACGCAGCCTGCAAGAGTCCAGAAAAGGTGTTTGTTCATTTGTCTGTCTGCGCGCGTCGCGCCGCCTCCGTACCAACCACCGCTCTGCCGAGGGGCTTACAGACGTACCGCATGCGGCGAGAATCGGTCAGCCAATGCCAACACACGCGACGTAAGAGCCTTCGGGCGCCTACTCGGGTACCCCGGAGTTCGCACCGCGCGCAATCAGACAGACCGTTGCACCTGGGCAACGACCCCTTCTGGGCAGACATTTCGACCCGACGGACGGCCGCTGCGGGCCCCTCAGTAGACCTTGCACTCACCGGTTACCCGCCACTCAGAGCCGGCAGAGCGGTCGTTCGACCGTTCAAGGGCGGTGCGCTCCGCGTGGCCGGGTGCGCCCGGCACGTGGCATAGTCGCGCGGTCGCCAGACGGCGGCGTGCAGGGGAATCAAAACCGTGAATGCAGTAGCCGCCACGCACGCCATACCCGCGCGTGTGATCCTGATCTCGGCTGTCGCGGCGCTCGGCGGCTTCTTGTTCGGTTACGACACCGCGGTGATCAATGGCGCGGTCGATGCGGTGCGCGCCAGCTTCGCGCTCGACGCGGCCCAGATCGGCATTGCGGTATCGTGCGCACTGCTCGGCTCGGCGATCGGTGCCTGGTACGCGGGCTGGATCGCCGATCGCTTCGGTCGGGTGCGCACCATGCAAGTCGCCGCCGTGCTGCTGACGGTCAGCGCCGTCGGCGCGGGCCTGGCGCACGGCGTCTGGGCGCTGATTCTGTGGCGGCTGATCGCCGGCATCGGTGTCGGCGTCGCCTCCGTAATCGCCCCCGCCTACATCGCAGAGGTCTCACCCGCGCACGTGCGCGGCAGGCTCGGCTCGTTGCAGCAGCTGGCAATCGTGCTCGGGATCTTCGTCGCCCTAGCCGCAGATGCCGTGTTGGCGGGAGCGGCGGGCAGCGCGGCGGCGCAGTTCTGGCTGGGCCTTGCGGCGTGGCGCTGGATGTTCATCGTGGCGGCAATTCCTGCGGTGGCTTACGGCACGCTGGTGCTCGCGGTACCGGAGTCTCCCCGCTTCCTGGTGGCGCGCGGCGAGTCGGGCCTGGCGGGGGACGTACTGCGCCAGGTGCTGGGAGTTTCGGACAGCGACGCGCTGCGCATCAAGGTGCGGGACATCGAGGCGAGCCTTCGCGGTGAACATCGTCCGCAGCTGCGCGATCTGCGCGGCCCGCGCGGCCTGCTGCCGGTGGTTTGGATCGGCATCGCCCTGTCGGTATTCCAGCAGTTCGTCGGCATCAACGTGATCTTCTATTACTCGTCGACGCTTTGGCATTCGGTCGGGTTCAGCGAAGCGGACTCGTTCAAAATCACCGTCGTCACGTCGATCATCAACGTGTTGGTGACACTCATCGCCATAGCGCTGGTCGATCGCATCGGACGCAAACCGCTGCTCGCCATCGGCTCGGCAGGCATGACGCTCACGCTCGCCGCAATGGCCTGGTGCTTCGCGCACGCCAGCGGCAACGGTACGGCGGTCAGCCTGCCGTCGCCGTACGGGGCGATCGCGCTGGTCGCCGCGAATCTCTACGTGGTGTTCTTCGGCGTGAGTTGGGGACCGGTGGTGTGGGTACTGCTCGGGGAGATGTTCCCGAACCGCATCCGGGCGATCGGGCTCGCGGTGGCGGCTGCGGCGCAATGGCTCGCCAACTTCCTGATCACTGCGACTTTCCCTTACCTCGCCGAGATCAGCCTGACGTTCGCCTACGGCCTGTACGCGCTGTTTGCAGCGTTGTCGCTGATCTTCGTGATCACCGCGGCACGCGAGACGAAAGGCATCGAGCTGGAGGCGATGATGAACTAGCGGCGGAAGAAGTCGGCATCGACCGGGAGCGTCCGCTTCGGAGGAAACCGACTCCCTCGGACAAATGACCGGAGTTGGCCGCCTGCCGACGGCCTGTACTACCGGGTTGACCCCATCCGGACGGTCGCGAACGTCGGCTCTCGGGGAGCCGGGCTGGCCTGCCCCGTGCCCCACAGAGCATGGGGAGGGTATCTTTACCCGAGGCCTTCTGGTGATAACGCGCGCCCCGAGAATTTGGATTCCGGCGGCACGTAACCAGGCGTTCCTCCCGAGTGTGGCACGAGGCGTTTCTTCTCGAGCTGCTCGGCGAGGACCTGCTGCATGCGCGCCAGCAGCGCGCGTGAGCGCTCGTCGGCGTGCTTCGGGTGCACGAGGTTGCGCGTCTCAGTAGGGTCCACCGTGAGATCGTAGAGCTCGTACTCGTCCGGGCTCCGCTCGCTGACCTTGTTGATCTTGTTGTGGCGCATGAGGCGCTCGTCGCGCTCGCCAGGCACTGTCCAGAACTGGGGGTTGTCGTGGTAGCGCGCCAGCTTGACCAAGTGCTTTTTGCCGTCCACGTCCACCTCGGCCACCACCATTTCAACGTGGTTGGGCTGGATGATGTGGAAGTAAGTCCCGATCTTGCGGGCCCAGATCTGGAACGGACTCTTCGGAATCTCGCTACCCTCGGTGATCTCATCGTCGGTCATGAACAGCACCGGCTCGGCTGCCGGCGCCTGGCCGGTGCCGAGAATGACGCCCGACAAGTCACGGCCCACGAGCGGATACGCTTCCTTGTGCGTGGCGGAAACCTGCTTCAGCGCGGCGGTCTGGTCGATACCTGCGAGTCCCAGCAGGGTCGGTAGGAGGTCCGCGTGGCTTGTCAGCGTCTCGACACTGCGCGGTCCCTTGATCAGCGGGCTGGCGACCACGAACGGAACGTGAGTCGCCTCCTCGTAGGCGATATGCCATTTCTGGTGCATGCCGCCGTGGGCGCCGAGCATGTCGCCGTGGTCGGCGCTGAACACCACGATCGTGTTCTCGAATCTGCCTCGTGGCGCGCAGCGCTGCGAGCACGCGCGCGATCTGTTCGTCCACATTGCGCTGCATTTGGAAGTAGAACTTGCGCTGGAGCTCGATCCATGGCTGAGGCGCCAGCATCTTGCCCCAGACATCGACGTAGCTCTGCTGGGCCAGCGGCTTGGTGGACAGGTCCTCCTCGTGCGTCGGTGCATTCGGAATCGAGGGGATTTCCTTCGTGTCGTAGCGCTCGCCCTGCGCCAGCGCGATAACGCCGAAGATCGCGATGTCGTGCGGGTTGAGGAACGAGCATACCGTGAGCCACGGTTTGTCGCTTCCGTCCTCGTCCAGGCGCTTCAGTAGGGAAATGACTTCTTCCGCCGTGAAGGGATCCTTGATCGTTCCCGTGTTCTGCTTGCCAAGGCCATGGGGCTCGGGCCCGACCCACTCCGAGAAGCCGTACGGCTCGAGCAGATCCGCCTTGAGGAAAGCCGAGATGTTCTCGGGGATCGGCACGCCGTCCTCGGTCAAGGATTGCAGCTGTCCCTCACCATCCGGCGCCGGCAGGTGCAGGTGGGACACGTGCCACTTGCCCTTGTAGAAGGTTCGGTAACCGCCGGCGCGGAACCAGTCGCCCATCGTCGGAACCGTGTTGGGCGCGAGCCAGCGCATATCCGGGCTGTCAGGCCCCTTGCAAATCCCGTCGGTCTGCGTGACGCCGTGCAGCGACGGATACTGACCCGTGATGAAGGACGCGCGGCTGGGCGTGCAGGCCGCCGACATCGTGTAATGACGATTGAATGATACGCCCGTGTCGTGCAGGCTCTGCTCGCCCTTGAGCACTTCGCGGCGGAAGTGTTTCAGGTCCTCGTTCTCGTAGACCGGAGGAAACCGCTGCTGATCGGTCAGAATGACGAGGATGTTCGGTCGCTTGGCCATAGCTCCTCCCTGAATCTCGTTGACAAGTGTGACCGTTACGATTGGGACCGGCCATAAACCTGAGGGAGGCTGATACGGCAAGCTTGGCTCGTCTATTGGACCTTGGGCCCGGTCCGGTTGAAATGAAACGCGGCTAGAAAGCAGCGCCGTCATCGCGGCCTACCCACGCGGTCGGCTCGGCGTGAAGCCGGACTGCCCTTTCTCAGCGTGGGTCAGCGCACTGCGCCTCAAGGTCCCATCTGAATGGCGGCTTCCGGGCGGTCTACTCGCCCCGGTGGACTTCCGCTTTTGGCCGGGGGCTGCCTGCCGGTGCCCGTTGGCAGCTACTGGACCCACTGCCGTCCTTCGTGACTGGCCGCCGGCAAGCCAATCCAGGCGCACGGCCAGCCCGCCGCTGCTACGTGAGCGACACTCCGAGGAGTGAGCCGATCCCATAGGTCACCCCGGCCGCCGCGCAGCCGAATACCGCCTGCCGCGCCGCTGAAAACCAGGGGCTGCGCCCGTTGAACAGGGAGGTCAGGAGCCCCACCGCGCAGAGTGCCGCGGCACTTGCGGCAATGCTGGTCGCGATCGCGTGCACGCCCTGTAGCCACACAAAGGGAATGACCGGGAAGAGCGCGCCCGCTGAAAAGAGCGCGAACGAAGTGCCAGCCGCGCTCAGCGCGTTGCCGCCGAGTTCGGAGGGATCAATTCCGAGCTCTTCGCGCGCCAAGGTATCGAGGGCCGCTCCTTTGTCGCTCATGAGCTCGGCGGCGACCCGCTCCGCCTCAGCCTTTTGAAGGCCTTTCGCCTGATAGATCAGCGCCAGTTCGTGCTGCTCGGCCTGCGGCGTCTGCTCGATCTCCTCGGCTTCCTTCGAGATCTGCGTGCTCGCCAGCTCGCGCGCGTTGGTGACTGACAGCCATTCTCCGAGCGCCATCGAGCACGCGCCGGCAACGAGACCCGCGAGACCGGTGACAAGAATGGCGCGGTTACCGGTACCGGCGCCGGCCACACCCATGATCAGACAGAAGTTCGACACCAGACCATCATTGGCCCCGAGGACCGCAGCGCGCAGGTTGTTGCCGGAGGCGCCGCGGTGCCAGGGTTCGGCCCGCGCGATATCGGCCGCGCTCACCGAACTGCCGACCGATGTTCGCGCCATTTGCTGGACCACGGCCGCGTGACCGCGCTCCTCGGCAGAGATCGAGCGCGCGTCGCCCTGACTTGCGTACTTGTTTCGATCCGAGAATTCGGCCGCCGCAATGGTCGGCATGACGAACCCGGGGCCGAAGCGCTGCGCCAGCTTCCCCAACAATCGGGTGCGAAAGCTCGGGACGTACCGCTGCTCTTTGATGCCCGCTGCGGCGAGTTTCTCGCGCCACACCCCGGCGTGCCGAGCCTCCGCCCGGGCAAGCTGCAGGAACAGATCTCTGCGCAGCGGATCGCTTTCGGCCGCAGCTATCTGCGTGTAAAGAGTCGCCCCGTCCAGTTCGTCCCGCAGGTTGACTTGGTAGCGCTTGATGTCGTCGGCGGTCATGTGTACTGCCCTCTCACCGACCAGTTCCGTCGCGCTTTCGCTGTGTCATGAGCGCCCAGAAATCCCGATAAGCTGAGGCGACGTAAAGGCGACGAGCTTTTTGGAACCTCGCAACCGTTTGATCTATGGCACGAAATTTTATTGTCGGTCCAACCCATCATCGGGGCCACGGAAATTCGCCGAGCTAACGTGTTCATTAGTCTCCATATTTTCGAGGATTGTCGGCCCAGTCAACCATGGACCGACCGAGCACCGTCACTTCAGTGGATCATTTAGTTTTCGCGGGCTTTCATCATCGTCCCTGCCCTGCGAACGCATCCATCCAGGGCATTTTTGAAGTTGCCGCGGCAACGTAAAGGCCACGATAAATCCGGTAGCCTCATCGTCTGATCGAATAAAATGAAGCTGAACTCAATGTCCACTGCTGCTGGGATAAGACGTGAACGCCCTAGCACGTATCATCCGTTCGAGCCACTTGGCTGTCGAACGATAAACCCAGAAGGTTCTCGGCCGATTGAGTTGTATTTGATTGTGTCTCTCAGGCTTCGACGAGCGCCCGCAATTGAACCGGTGGCGCCACTCGCGATCGACCGCTTCCGGGAAATGCAATCATTTAATTCAATAGGCGGGCAGGATTAGATGCGGCGGGGCACGTCGCCGCGAGGACCGCGCGAATAGGTAGTAGAGAATGCCCGGCACGAGCAAACCCACGATCCAAGAGACATCTACACCGTCCGAGTGGCTCGACCAGTGGGCCCGTGTAGAACGACGTGGAGAGGAAAGGGATCTGAACCAGTATACCGATCAGATAGATTACGATGCCGGTCACATTCCATCGGCCGTAGCGGCCGTCGGGGTCCGATAGCGCCGGCACATCGTAACGCGACCGGGTAAAGCAATAGTAGTCAATCAGATTGATCGCGCTCCATGGCGTGAACACCGCGAGCAGACACAGGATAAAGGCCTCGAACTCCTTTAGGAACGAATGGCGCCCGCTCAGCGCGAGTAGCGCCGAAACGCCGACCATCGAGACAACGTAGAAGAACCGGTGCCGCACTGAAATGCGCCGGCCACGTCGAAAACCGCTCACTATCGTCGCCATCGACATGAAGCTGCCGTAGGCGTTCAACGACGTCACCGTGACCTTGCCGAAAGCGATGCTGAAGTACAGCAGGCTCGCGACCACGCCGGTGGAGGCGAGACTCACAATATAATGGACCTCGTTATGCTCAAATTGCTTTCCCGCCAGCGCGGCGGCGAGAACCCCGAATGTCATAGATATCTGTGAACCGATGACCGATCCCAGCCCTACGACAGTAAATACCGCGGGTACCGACGTGTAGCGTGGGAGGTAGCGGGAATAATCGGCAACATATGGGCCGTAGGCGATTTGCCAGGACGCCGACAAGGACATCGCCAGAAGAAACCTGCTCAACGAAAAATGGCGCTCGGCCAACAGGGCCGAAATATTGTGGGTCGCAAACAGCCTGCTAAACATGTAGAAGAATGCGGCGATACCAACGATGCTCGACACCCGCCCGAGCAAGTGAATGAATCGATAGCCGAACAGTGTCACGAGGACGATAAAGCTACTGAAGATTACGATGCCGACGCCATCGTCGACCTCGAGCAGCTGACCTATTGCTTGCCCGGCAAGCACGCAACCACTTGCGGAAAAGCCGATGTACATCAGGCACACCGCGACGATCGGTATGATGGCACCATAGACGCCGAACTGGACGCGGCAAGAAATCATCTGGGGTAAACCGAGCTGTGGGCCCTGCGCCGCATGCAGTGCCATGACCGCCCCGCCGATCAGCTGACCTAACAGGAGTGCGATCAGCGACCAAAACACGTCCCCGCCGAATACCACGGCAAGCGCCCCGGTTATGATCGCAGTAATCTGCAGATTGGCTCCAAGCCACAACGTGAATTGACTCGTGAGCCCACCATGCCGTTCATCATCGGGCACATAGTCGATCGATCGGACCTCGATCGCCGCCGGCACTGACCTGCGCGTGTTCGAGACTGGCATCCTCTGGAAGCCTTCTAAGCGACTGGGATCACGCTGTGACCCACCCAGGATTGCTAACCCGCCGTGCCCGCATCTAATGGGCCCCGATCCGGTAGATCGTCGCCCGACCTTTAAGTATCGTGGAACGTCTGCTTTGGAGCAGGTCTCTTGCTGCGCCGCACTTCCGCTCCTGGCCCGGAAGCGCCTGATTGGCCTCCCGATTCCGGACGCTCCGCACGAAAACCCGAGAGGCGTCAGTAAAAGACGCTTGTTGACCCGCTGCGGACCGTGGCAAACGATTGCTTCCGGGACAGTCAGACTGCGAGCTCACCCATTCATAGGGAAGCTCGCCGTCCAGCAAATCAAACGGACGGGACATCCAGGCATCCTTGCATGACTGGCACTGCTCGACCAGCAATGTGCACGGCATGAACCACTCCGTCGCGCTTCTGTGTGCGTCCCAACAACAGGCTCGCTCGTCCCATGTCTACTCCCTGTTCGACACGCCAGGCGATTTCAGCATCCCTTTCAGGGCGCAGGTAAGCGAGAAGCGCGATGGTAGCGGCGGTGGCGCTTCCAGTAGCTGGGTCCTCAATCGACGCATCCAGTGGTGCGAACGTACGGGCATGCAGCTCCTGGTCGGAAGCACCACGACAATACGAATAGACTGCGTCAGTACCGATCGAAGGCAGTATCCGCTCATGGGCCGCAAAGTTGGGTTTTGCAAACCGTAGCGCCTCGCGCGACACGAGCTCCACCGCCAAGAACGGTAGGCCGACAGATACCACTTGCGGCGGGTGATGCTTGGTAACAATGTCTGACTCTGCCAGAGAAAGACACGCCGCTGCGTCCTCCACCGATACGCTGGAGCCTATCGCCAAGGGTTGCGGCGCGGTTAGTTCCGCCCCAACCACCGCATTGACCTCGCGCAACAGGTGGATCCGGACGAGACCAGCTTTCTCTTCAAATGTAAACGAATCAATCGGCGCACGGCCGGTTGCCTCGAGTTCCCGCGCCACAACAACCGCTGTGCCGATGTTGGGATGACCGGCGAACGGTACCTCCGTTCGCGCTGTGAAAATTCGCACGTGCGCTGTATTGCCGGGTTGAGCAGCCGGCAGGACAAATGTCGTTTCCGAGTAATTGAATTCGCTCGCAATGGATTGCATCTGCGACGAACTCAATCCTTGCGCATCCAACACAACGGCAAGCGGATTTCCGCCGAATGCTCGCTCCGTGAACACGTCTATCGTGACGTATCGTCTTTGCATCGAATTTCCTGACCCCTCCGTTGCAATACAGTCTACAGCGCGCCACGAACGACAGCTAAGTGGCGACAACTTGAGGACGGTCACTGACCGGAGTTGGCCGCCTGCTGACGGATCGCATGTACTGCCGGTTTTGACAACCAACACCAGCCTGTGCTCACCGTTCGCTGCCCGTCGGGCGCCGATGGCCGCTGCTGACACGTTGCCGCCGCTCGCGACCGTCCGCTTCCGGGAACTTCAATTTGGTCGCTCGCTTCGCCACCGCTTGCGGGACGTGGTCTACGCGGTAGTTACGGGTGACCTAAACACCATGAGCGCAGAATCGCGAAGCGCCCCCGCGGCGCACCGATGATCACGTCCCGCGGCCGCTCCCAACGGTAGTCATTTGCTCTTGCAGAGACGGCGGTCCCTTTAGCTCGATGACATTGCCCTCAGGGTCCGATAAATAGATGGACGGCCCTGCCCCCTCAGCGCCATATCGAGACTCAACGTCCCCGGCCCGGACCCCATGCTCTCCGAGAAATGCACGAATCTCCGTCAAGTCGAAAGGCTCCACGCGAAGGCAAAAGTGATCCAGGTTCCGGCCCTCGCCGCCAGGAGCAGCGCCACCGGGGGCACCGAGCGGGCCCGAAATCGAGACCAGATCTATAAGGGAGCGACCAGCACGTAGTTGCACGAGTCCGAGCTTATCTTGGCGCCGCTCAACCGCGCACCCGATCACTCGACAATAAAAGTTGACCATCTCCTCCAAGTTCGCGACGCGAAGTACTAGATGATCGATCTCGCGAATCTTGATCATGGCACCAGCCCCGGATCTGCTGCATACGGCCGAGCTCGAGCCGCAGCCGCACCGCGTCTGACAGGCGCCACGGGCGCACCCTGTTTTCCCGCACCCCTGGCGCAGGCGGGCCCACTAGGCGCGCGATCTCGTACTCGGACTCGGTCCGCCGATGCGCAGCAATGCTGGATGACGTTCGCAGACCGACCCGTAAGCATGCCTAGTATCATTTGCCGTTCGTCCGATGGCACCACATAGCGCCTGGTGCATCCAGTTGACGGCCCGTCCTGCCGTGGAGCACGCTTAGCTTATTGGGGATCAAAGACCCGACCGCACCCGCGCCCCCGAAGCGGCAGTATGGACCGGCGGGGAGTGGCCTGCATAAGAGCAACAGGAAGTCGCCATGGTGCAGCAAGCTAAGCACCCAGGGGGGCAACGTACGCCGCTACGGCGGATCCAATCCGATCGGGCGGACTTCGCGGCGATCATCGACAAAATGCACGCCGAGCTTGCCGAACGCGACGCGGCCATCGCGCACCTCAAGGCAGAGCACACGGCTCAGTCCACCGCGTTCGAGGAACTGGCCGCGACCCGCTCGCGCGAGCAGCAACGCTACGCAGTCAGGCAGGAGGAGGTACGCGCTGCCGCCGAGACACTGGCCACTGAGATCCAGGCGCTCGAGGAGCGCTGCCGGCGCAGCGCCGAGTCCGTCGCTCTCCGCGAAAAGGAACTTGCCGAGTCGCGTGCCGCACGCACCGCTCTGGAGGAGACACTGCGGACAGTGCAGAGGAGCGATTCGGCCCATGCGGCGCGCCTGATGGAACTCGAACAGCTTCCGGCTAGTCAGGACCGGCTGGCCAATTTTGAGCGCCAAGCGACGTACCAGTCCGAGCGGCTTGCGAGCCTGCAGGCGGACCTCGCCCATGCCGAGGCGCTGGCAGAACAGGCCGAGGCGTCGCGACGCCTGGTCGAGCACGAACTCGGGCGCGTGCGGACTGAACTGCATCACGAGACCGAGCGAGCAAAAGCCCTGGACGCCAGGCAGCGGGAACTGGCGCTGGAACTCGAGCGGACGCACGGTGCCCTGGACGAACGGGAATTGCAGCTGCGACATCTGGAGCGCTATGCGGCAACCAGCGCCCGGGTGCTGAGTCGGATCAAGGTAGCTATTGAGCGCGGAAACAGCAACCCGCTCTCTGAGCCAGTCGGGTTTCCGGACGATGGCGCGACGCTCGTCCCGCTCGACGACAGCGACACGCCGGCGGTACCGCTAGGCCGGCACACAACGATTGGCCGGGCGCCGGAGAGTGATTTATGCCTAAAGGACTCGTCGGTCAGCAAGCGCCACGCCGTCGTGACGATCGGGCCAAAGGGAGCATTTATCGAGGACCTCCGTAGCGTCAACGGTGTGACAGTGAACCGTCAGCGCATCCGGCACGCGTGCCTTGCTGACGGCGACGTGATCGAATTGGGAGTGAAGCGGTTCCGGTTTACTTGGTCCGCCACCCGGATTTTCAATCCGGGTCCCGAAGGCGACCATCCCGTTGATGAGACGATGGAATGATCTCGCCCAGTGTCTAATATTTCTGCAACGAATGTCGCAGGGGCTATCAACGTAGAGCGCTTATCTCCAGTTTGAACGGCGCCTTTTGGGGCGCGGTTCAGAGGTAGCAATGCTCTTGGCTGGTCAGCCACTCGACCACTGACCGGCCGGCGGCACTACACCTCCGTCTGCTCCGCCATTTCGAGAGCGTCGTTGAACTCGATACCAAGGTAGCGGACTGTGCTTTCCAACTTTGTGCGCCCGAGCGGAAACTGGACGGCTCGAAGATTCTTCGTGCGGCGGTAGATCAGCGTCGCCTTGCTGCGGCGCTGCGTGCGCGTCCCGTAGTGCGGTCCAGCCGTTGGAACGCACGGCGAGAGAAAGTGACGTCTTGCGTGTCTGGAAACACCTAGGTTGCGCCGCCACGTGGCCGCTGCTGATCGCATGGGTCGCGGGCTGCTCGACCCTCCCAAACGGTCGCGGCTGGGGTGAAGACGCAACGCTCACACCCGGCTGGGCGCGCGTGGGCCAGGCAGCGCTACAGGCTGCTAGCGATCCGAGGGTCTGGGTTCCGTTGGCTGGCGCGGCCGTGTTTCAGATAGACGGATGGGATCAGAGCGTTTCTGATTGGGCGCGACGGGAGACTCCGGTGTTCGGTTCGCAGGCAAATGCCGAGCGCTGGAGCAACACTCTTCGAAGTGCGTCCGTGATCGCGGATGGCGCTACGGTGTTATTCACGCCTAGCGGGGATGTGGCATCGGACTGGATACTCGACAAAATCAAAGGGTCCGCCGTGGATCTCGCAGCAGCTACGGTGGCGACTGAGACGACGAGCGGCTTGCAACGCCTCACGGATCGGACGCGTCCGAACGGTACCAACGACATGAGTCTCCCGTCCGGACACACGACCACCTCCGCGGCCTATACGCAGCTCGCGTCGCGCAACCTAGATGTGATTGATTTAGATCCCTCGGCGCGACAAGCGCTCGATTTCGGTCTCGGTGCTCTCACGGTTGGTACGGCCTGGGCACGGGTTGAAGCGGGGGAGCACTTTCCGGCGGATACTCTTGTGGGCATGGCGATAGGTAACTTCTTCGGCCATTGGTTCGATGCTGCCTTCTTGGGACTGTCAGGAAACTCGCAAACGACAGTGGCGATTACTCCGCTTCACAAGGGGTTGGCACTTCACTGGAAGGCGCGCTTTTAAAGCAAAACCTAGAGGTTCTGACCGCCTGCTGACGGATCGCCTGTACTGCCGTTTTGACAAGCGATCCCGCCATGCGCTCCCCGTTCAGGCATCTCGGCGTGCCTTCACCTGCAGCTTAGCGAAATGCGCCCGCTCATCGTAGGGTGCAGCGCAAAATGCCTACCGCTGTGACACCTGAACCCCTTTCGCGGTCACTTCCACCCGTACTCCTTTGAGGGTGCGGAGAAAAGCAATGAACGCGTCGGTGTCGTCGGTGGCAAAAGCCCCACTGACTTGCAAATTCCGTAGCGCGGGCGTGGCGATCTCGATCGGCTTGGGGGCATAGCGATTGAATTCGGCCGCGACGCGTTCCAGCGGTTCGTGGTCAAACACAATCTCGCGGTGCAGCCAGGCCGTGGTGTGCTGCGCGTCGACCGATACGGGCGTGGCCGGCCATTCTGCCGCGGTCACCCGGATCTGCTGGTCGGCATCCACCTGGACATACCGTGGTGCGTCGTTCGCGTTCGTACCACGTTTTCCCAACGTCGGGGACGGCCCGACAGCGACTCGTCCTTCGACCACGGTTACGACGGTCGAGTCTTCCTCCAGACGAACATCGAATTGAGTCCCGATCGCAACAACCTCAGCCGATCCGGTGAGAACCCGGAATGCGCGCGCCGGATCATGGGTGACTTCGAATTCTGCCTGGCCGGCGGTGAGCGTGACGAGCCGTTCCGTTTTGCTGAAGCGGATGGTGACAGCACTGTCCGTATCCAGGTGCAGCACAGAATTATCCTCGAGGCGCCGGGTTAGCTGCTCGCCGTGACCTGTCTCAACGTGCAGGGCCGTCGTGCCGACGCCCACCGGGACGGGTGAGACGGGGCGGACTTTCCACAACGAGGGCAAGCCAAGACTCAGTCCGACCACCGCAGTCAGGGCCACCGCGGCCGTCAGCCAGCCGCGTGAGGGCAGGCTTCTGACAGGGACGATAACGCGCGGCCAGAGAGGGAGGCGGACCGGAGGGTCGTCCTCGGCCCGCGCGCGTGCGAGAACCGCCTCGAGGGAATACTCAGGATCGGTGCGGGCTTCCCGCAGATCACGCGCGATCACCGAAGCGCGGAGGAACTCCTCGACGTGAACCGGCGAGGCCTTCAGCCACGCGGCGAGAGCTGCGGATTCCCGCGCATCCAACCCCTCGTCATTCGCGACGAGCCAGTCGGCAGCCTGTTCGGCGATCGCGTCACGCACCTGCTCTTCCTTGGAGGTCATGGATTCAACCCAGCCGCGCCATGCGGCGTTGACAGTGACTCAGTCCCTGCGCCACGTACTTCTTGGCCATCTGCGGCGACACCCCGAGATGGATCGCGATCTCCCGGTACGACAGTTCATGCGTGAAGCGCAGGACCACAGCGGTGCGGCATTTCGGACGCAGCTGTTTTAGCACAACGTTGAGCCGCGCAACCCGCTGTCCCGCATCGAGTTCTCCGTCGAACGCGGGCAGCGTCTGGAGCTGCTCCGGCATCTCAGCCTCGTCGATGTCGCCGCCGCTGGCTTGCCGACGCTCGAGCACCGCATGCTCCTTCACGAGATTGTTGGCGACCGTGTAGAGGTAATGGACGGGATTGCGTATCGCCCCCTGGTCGCTGATGCGCAGCATCCGTACATATACCTCCTGCGCCAAGTCCGCTGCATCGGCCTGCGTACGGATGCGCCGCCGCAAGAACGCCTGTAAGGCCGCCCGTTGGTCGGTAAACAGCCGCTCGACCAGCGATGGCTTCGGGTCAGCCACGGCCACCACAACGCATGAAAATCCCCCCTTCTTCGTATATGAGTCCCCCAGCTCGAATTTCGCAACCAAAACTTTTCGGTGCATCCGCGCCATCACCCCCCGCCCGCGGTCGTGCCGAGTTAAAGGTGTCCAATTCGTCACCCGGGGACTCGTTATCCATGAACCGGGCGATCAACGCGGATTCATGAGGAGATTCACATGTCCATCAAAACAGCTTTTTTGCGTAGCCACTTCACGCTGGGTGCCGTCGCGATTGCTGGCGCGCTTGTCGCGGGCAATGTTGCGGCCCAGGGCCACGACGTCACCGTCGCCATTCAGGTGAGCACACAGGGGTTCGATCTGCACACTCCTGCCGGCGCTCAGGAGTTCTATGGGCGCCTCAAGCATGCTGCAGACGTAGCCTGCACGCATGGCAACCGGGTCGACCTGAAACCCTCCGGCGATCCAGTGGCTTGCCATGAGAAGGCGCTGGGAACGGCGATCCGTTCCGTCAATTTGCCACTGCTCACGCAAGTCTATCTTGGAACGCATACGCTTCGGCAAGCCGCGGCGTACGGAATCGAGGCGCCCGCGCAGCTGGCGGCGAAGTGATGACGGCTGCGCTACCCGCGCTGCTAAATCTGGCACCCGCCGAGTCGCGCTATCGGAAATGCGGGTGGAGCGCGCTGCAACCTTGCGCCGCCGACGAGCGTCGGCGGCCTAGGTGGAGCAGCGACTCCCTGCGCCCAATTAGGTTGATGCGGCCGACACCGATGAAGCTGGAAGTCAGTCGCCGGTACCGCACGCTCGACGCGACTGCTTCGCCTCTTCCAAAGCCTGCTCGACTTCCGTCTCGAGCGACTCGCTTTCGTCTTCTTCGGCCATCGAGAGCCGAGGCCTATCAATCCGAGTTGCGTCGGCCACGGTTCTGACGGCGCTCCATCGGTACCGGACACCATCGACTTACGCCGAGCGCATCTTCCGCGCGACGCGCTTCTTCCCTTCGGTCAGTATGCTTTCGATAGGTGCACCGACACGCCGTCGGCTGGGTACACTGCTCGAGCGGCAAAGGCGGCGCCTGCGCCGACAGAAAGCGTATTCCTTTGACCGCCTGCGCTGCGATACAGCTCGCCCGGGGTGGAACAATCTCCACCGCGTGCCACGGGTTTCTCGCTATCGGGCCGTTGTCGTCGGGCCGCATCGCAAATCTCGCAGGACACTGGCCAAAGGTGTGTTCGTCAGCGTGAGCGCTCGAGGCACTCAGAGCCTAGAGCCAAACTCCTTCACCTGTTTCTCTGCCTCAGTACGGGCAATTCCGTACCGCTCCTGCACCTTTCCTGCCAGGTATTCGCTATCACCTTCCGCGACCTTCAAGTCATCGTCGGTGAGCTTTCCCCACTTCGATTTCGCCTTGCCGGCTATTTGCTTCCACTGTCCTTTGATTTTGTCTTCGTTCATAGCGGTGACTCCTGAAGATAGCTTCAACGATCAGGCTAACTGAACCGTCGCGCGCCACTAGCCTCTGCGCGCCCCGAATGCGCGTAGGAGTTACCCGATACTGCCCAGTCTTGTGTGGACTTATGAGATCCCGGAGGTCCCGTCGAATCTGCGGGCGCAAACGGCGTCGAAGCCCCGTTGTCGGACTCAGCCTAGGAGGATTCGGGACGCCCAGTGAGTGTCTACAGTAAGCAGGGGGGCACTATGAGCTCCTCCGTAGCCCGCCGCATAGAGACGCAACGAAGGAGAGACCCGATGGCAACGAACGGAAGTGAACTCGACCGGGCCGCGGCGCGCGCAGCGCGCGAGGCAGCCCGCGCAGCTCGCGCAGAAGTCGACACACAGGTCGAGCAGCTACTCACCGACGTTCAGGCGTTGATCGCCGCACTGCGGGAAGTGGCCGATGCGAAAGTCAGTTTGCTTCGTTCTCGCGTGGCGAACGCAGTGGCGGCGACCAAGGTCGCATGGAGCATTCGCGCTCAACACGCGCTCGAGCAAAGCGATCGTTACGTGCACGCGCAACCGTGGCAGTTGGTAGGCGTCGCCGCAACAAGTGGATTGATCGTCGGCCTCTTCCTGGGGGCTCGATCGCGTCGCTTCGCCCTGCGCGATGAGGCGTAACAGGTAATGCGAGCAGGCGCATTCGAAGCATTCGAAGCATGCGAAACGCCCTCCCCGCACTCTGGCGACTTCGCGGGCGCGCCGCGGCGCACGAAAGCGCACACGGTCAGCTTTCCCTGACGGTCGCGCGCATCCCGAACTGATGGTCGTGTTCCCAGCGGTCGCCTAATGTGCTGCACAAACCACGTTATGACTTGGGAGTGCTTGAAGCCATGTATTTCACAGCGAGAGGTCTCCGCGCCGCGATCGCGGCCGTCGGAGTTTTAACCGCAACCGCTCTAGGGGCTTGCGCCACCGAAGGACCCCCCGCTACCGAGGATCTGGCCAAAGCGCAGGCCATGGTCCAGCAGGCGGATAAAGCCAACGCTCAGCGCTACGCGGGCGCGGACATGCAGCGGGCCCACGAAGAGTTGCAGACCGCTGAACGCCTGAATGGAGAACATAAGTACGACGCTGCCCGACGCTCGGCGAAAGCAGCGGCCGCGGACGCCAATTTGGCCTTGGCGCAGAGTGCCGCCGCTGAGGCTCAAGCGTCCGCTCAAGAGTTGGCCAAGAGTAATGAATCGCTACGCCAGGAGGCGAATCGCCCCGAGGGACAAAATTGAAACACCTACGCTCGTTGCTTCGCTTGGTCCCGCTGGGTTCGGGATTTTTGCTTCTGGCGGCGTGTGCCACGACGCCGCCGCAGAGCCCGGTGCTCGATGAAGCGCGCACCGAAGTGAGTGCGCTCGCGGCGGATCCGCTGGCCCAGCAGGCCGCGGGGCCTGACTTGCAGTCGGCACGCAACACCCTGCAGCAGGCCGAGGCAGCGCAGCAACAGAAACAGCCCATCGAGGATGTCAACAGCCTCGCTTATCTCGCGCTGCGCGATGCCCAAGCGGGCAAGGCGCGGGTGGCTGAAGCGCAGGCCCGCCAACAGATCACCCAGGCGCAAAGCGACCGCGAGAAGACCCTCCTCGCCGCGCGCGAGCAGCAAGTGCAAAGTGCCAAGGCCCAGTTGAGTGAGACGCAACAGCAGCTCGCGGACCTCAAGGCAAAGCAAACGGATCGGGGCATGGTCGTCACCATGGGAGATGTCCTTTTTGACACAGGCCAGGCGACTTTGAAGCCGGGCGCTGAGCTCACCGTCGAGCGACTCGCGAAGTTTCTCGTGAGCAATCCCGAGACAAGAGTACGCATCGAAGGCTTCACCGACAGTTCGGGCTCCCAAGAGTTCAACGAGCTTCTGTCCCAGCGCCGGGCGGATGCGGTCGCGCACGCGTTGCGCGATCAGGACGTGCCAGCTTCGCAGCTGCAGACGGTCGGGCGCGGCGAAGCCTTTCCGGTGGCGAGCAATTCCACCGCCGCGGGGCGTCAGCAGAATCGTCGCGTCGAGATCGTTTTCTCAGACAAGGATGGTCGCTTTTCCGGCCCGGCCGCGGATAGATAACGTCCAGCCTCATGCCATCCATCGAGCCCGAGCGCGCGCCCCCGGCGCCCCTCGAACAGAATCTCGAAAGCCTAGTTGCCATTCAGCGCCAGGAAGAGCTTAAGCGGACTTCGGCGCAGCGTTGGGTTGAATATCTCTCCGGGATCATTGGCAGTGCCCGCTACCTTGCCGGTCTTTGCGGATTTGCGGCCTTTTGGGTGACTTACAACAAATTCGCTGTGAAACCCTTTGATCCCTTCCCGTTTCCGCTACTCGCCGGCGTTCTGGCGCTTGCCGCTCTGGTCAGTACTACCGTGATACTGATCGCACAGAATCGACAAGCGTTCCTTGAGCAACAGCGCTCGCACCTGGCTTTGCAGGTGAGCCTGTTGAGCGAGCACAAGGTTACCAAGCTGATTCACCTCCTTGAGGAGCTGCGCCACGACCTGCCGATGGTGCAGGATCGCAAAGATCCACATGTCGAGGTCCTGCGGGAAGCGACCGATGCTGAGGAGGTGCTTGCCGCCATTGAGCAGGTCGGACTGATCGACGACCAGCCCGCGGCAGCCGGGCCCTCCAAGGCCGCTCCCTCAAGCACCGGAAAAAACGCTAAGCCTTCAGAGAACGCGTCCGTGGACCGAAGCAATCAGTCCAGTTAGCGCGCCGAGATTTCACACTGCGACCAATGTCTTCGCCTGTGACGCAGCTCCTGTCTCGCTCCGGTGCCGACAGCGAGCGGTGCCGTTAGCAAGAACGGACCGGGCATAAATGCTAACTATTCCCGTCCCCATCGGGGAGCGAACGCAAACAGAAGCGCCCCGAGTCCCCTGCATACTGCGGCAGCAGATGTTCGAGCCAAGAGCTGCTCTCAGAGGAAGCAGCGCTCTCGAAAGCCTGATCCTCCAGATCGTGGGGCACGACCTGCAGGGCACCTTGCTTCTCAAAAATCTCGGTGGCGCGCGACGTCTCAATGTCACCGCGTGGATGCACCGCTACGGTCGCGACGCTACCGTTTGCCACGCGCTTCGCGAGCTCCTCGACGAACGTACGGTCACCCTCTCGGTCAAACAGCGTCCCAAAGTATTGCGTGAACTGACCGTGAGATGAGTCGGCCGGCTGCAGACCCGCACGCCCTTTCTCACCCGTAGCAGTGAGTTCGACACGATCGGTCGGAAACCCGTCCTTAACGAGTTCTGTGCGCACGCTCTCCGCGTCGCAAACCCGGTTAAATATCGCAAGCATTACTGCACTCATTCGGATCCTCTAGCATGCCCGTCACCTCATAAGAATCAGGTCTTGGACGGGGCGAACGGCTTAGCCTCAGAAACTGCGCCGGGACGGCGCGGTCGGTGTCTCCCAACGGCCGCCACCCTTGTGCACGGCGACCGCATTTCACCTGGGATTTACTTGTTTTGGCCTTGGTGGCTAGCAATTTGCATCATGCACTTCTGCTTTACCTGATCATCAGAGAGGCCGGAGTTCTTGGCCTTCTCCGACGTCATGCATGCCTTCATCTTCGGGTCCTGCCCTACCTTATCGCCTGTGCCGGACGGTGTCGCAGTGGTGAAGGAATCGTTATTCATACCGCCGCTTGGGGCCTGCGGTGAGGATGAATTAGACGGTGTCATCGAATTCGCGGGGGGCGTTGATTGCGCTGCGGCAAGCGTCGTTACGCCCAGCACCACGAGGGCCACAAGGGCCGTGGTTCGAGTCATCATAAGTCTCTCCACAATTGGCTCGGTTCAGACTGTAGCGTGGGCCCGAACGCGCCTAACTGATGTAGGGATGTGGACTCTCAGGGGACGAGGACAAGTTGAAGTCGACGTAGGCGCCTTCTGGCAGTCAAACGCGGTCGCTCAGCCCCCGAACGCGACCGAGAGGGTGGCTGGGCCGCCGGAAATGCTCGGATCACACCCTAGGGGTGCCGATCTCTCTCGTGTCCGCCCAGTGCCGCCGCTGCGCACGCTACGAATGCGCCAATCATCACGGCTAGCCGCGGAAGGCCGTTGGACAACAATGATCCAAACGGCGGCTGTGGCCCCAAAAAGACGGCCCGGCGAGATTCCGCTCCCCGACCATTCAGCGCAGGGCGTGAGCGGCCGCTCCCATGATCGAGGCTTGTCCGGACGCCTGAACAAGAACCGCCACATCGGTGGCATCCGGCGGCAGCGAGGACACAGGTACGTGAAAGCTCTGCGCCTCACCCTTCCATGGTCCCAGAGTGCGGATAGCGCGCACGATGTTGAACTCCTCAAGGGTGCGGCCAGCGTTTTCTCCGCGGCCGATCGCCGAAACCGCATGGCGCAGGTATGGAATGAGGACCACATCGCCCGGTTTAGCATCCGCACGCGCACTGATTTCCACCAGCACCTCGGCCTCGCGCACCGAGACTTTGACCGATACGCCATCGCGATTCTCGCTCAGGGCTCTCGCAATCGCCTGTCCGTCCGAGCCGACCTGATCGGCGCGTCCGTCCACGACAAGCTGCGGTGTGTAGACGGAAGATCGGCCGAGGTTTATAGCGTAAACGTTCTGTCGTTCAACCGACTGAGCCAAGGCAAACCGATCAGGCCAGCCGAGCTCATTCCAGTAGTTCACGTGAAACGATAACGCCAGGACATCTGACCGCGCGCTCAGTCTTCCGACATAGGCCTCAGCAGGCGGACACGAGCTGCAGCCCTGTGAGGTAAACAGCTCGATCACCACCGGACGCGGTTGGGCATCCGCAGCCCCAACGCAGCACAGCATCGTCGCTGCGGCCAGGCATCGTCGCAATGGGCGTGTCATCGGAAACCCTGCGCAGCAATAGCTATGGCCTATAGACCGGGGCAGCCAGCCGAATATCACGTCCCATCCCGTGCTGAACCAGCCGGTTCGAAGTTCGGACTATGTACCGAGCGCGCTCGCCACGCCCGCAGATTGTCGATTGAGGTCGATGCGGTGACTGCCGGTCCCGGTAGATTCGGAGGAATCGTTAACGTATTGGTTCGCGGCGCGTCCTATGTGTGCTCCCGGGCGAGGAGCACGTTCAGCAGGTTGCCCTGAAAATTGATATTGCCTGCAAGTCGCTCGTGCCGTTCCGCTACCCATGAGCGCCCAGAATCCCAAAGCTGAGGCGACTAAAGGCGACGAGCCCTTTAGAACGTCGTAACCAATTGATCTAGTAAACTAAATTTGGTTATCGGTCCAATCCATCATCGAGGCAAGGGAAACGCGACGATCTAACTTGTTCATTAGCAGCCATATTTTCGAGGATTGTCGGTCCACTGGACCGACCTGATCACGGTGACTCTCAGTGGATCATCTAGTTTTCGCGCGCTTTCTTTATCATCCCTGCCGCTCCGAAATCATCTTCCGTTCCTGCTCAGCGAGCGATGGCCATGTGTGCATCCGGCCGGGAAGTTTCTGAGTCTATCGTTCGTTGGCCAAGTGGCTCGAACGGATGAACGTGCCAGGGGGTTCGCGTCTCTTTCCAGTGGCTGTGGGCATCAATTCCGGCCCTATTGGATCCCATTAGACGATGAGGGCCACCGGATATCTCGCGGCCGTTACGTAGCCTCGGTAACTTCAAAACGCCCTGGATGGATGTGCTCACAGGCAATGCGGCGATAAGAAAGGTCGCCATGGAGGGCGCCGCGTCGAGAAAGCATCGCGGGCCTTGGCGGAACTCGTGATGCGGAAGGATGGCGACCGCATTAGTGTGGCCGAATTGTGGTAGGCACTCGGGGTTGGGCCGTAACCAACCGGAACACCTGCGTCCTGGCTGAGGAGTACCTCCAGACGCCTACCTGCCAAGTTCGCTGCCCGCGTGACAGCTATCACACAAACGGCTAACACGGAGGAAGCCCGGCGGTCGGGACGCTAAGCTGACCTGGTTTGGTGCCATATGCCTCGCGTGGACGCGAGCATCTTCGGCGAGGAAGCTCAATGAGCGACGCCGCCCTGACGATCTGGATTTCTTGTGGCAGCCTGCTTGTATCGGCTGGCAGCCTGGTCGTATCTATCGCGGCATTTAGGCGATCCGTCACGCCCCGGCAGCCCGACCGCCTGAATGAGCTCAGCAGGGACATCGCCAACCTTCGGCCGCGACTTGACCAGCTCGAACGGACGATCCCTAAAGCGGTGCAGTCTCGCGCCCCCGCATCGGCCGCCCTGGGGCACGAGCTTCGCGCTGGCGCGGATGCCGCCGCCGTTCGCGCGCCGGGAGGCCAGCTGGACGGGGGGACGATCACTAAAGCGGTGCAGTCTCGCGCCCCCGCATCGGCCGCCCTGGGGCATGGGCTTCGGGCTGGCGCGGATACCGCCGCCGTTCGCGCGCCGGGACGGCAGCTAGACGGGGGGACGATCCCTAGAGCGGTGCAGTCTGGCGCCCCCGCATCAGCCGCCCCGGGTCACGGACTTCGGGCTGGCGCGGATGCCGCCGCCCTTCGCGAGCCGAGAGGCCAGCTAGACGGGGCTGCGTCGATACCGAAGCGCGTTGACTATGCCGGCATTGAGACCAAGTCGCTCACCGCCCGACAGGTGAGCACTAGACTCGAGCAGCTCGTGCACTACATGCGGGAAAGAGCGGGACGCCCGAAGTAGCGATCCGCAGTCCGGTGCGCCGGCCTCACTTTTCGCCTCATGTGTAACTTAGCAAGCGCAGCGAGGCGCCCTAGCAGACCGTAATCCCGCGCTCAAAGTCTTCCGCAAACCAGCTTGTCGTCGAAAGATCGTAGTGGCCGTACGACAGGAAGATGTCGCGCAAATGAGAAGGTTATCGGGGGTGAGTTCCTCCGTGACCGCTTTACGGCAGAGAGATTGAACCAGCCGACTTCCGCTTTTAGCCGACTGCTGCCGGATTGGCCACGTAGTGCTTTGCGTAGCCAACTGTAGCGGCACAAAGGCGCTCGCGAAGCGAAGCAGAGTCATTGGCGCCTACGAACGCCTGTTTCTGCACAAAAACAGTAGATTATCGGGAATCTCTATTCGTTCCGTTGAGCCACGTTGTTGGCGACGCGCTCCCGCTCCTTGTCAGCAACGCGCTGCTGATCCGGGAGACACCGCGCCGCGCTTGCATTCAAGTGCGCGGCGCACCAGTTGTCCGACATGTTGTACAGACCCGAACTGGCACAGGATGCCAACAGGAGAACAAGCGCAACGATGGATGTGATTCTCATGCTGGACATCAAGCGCAAAAGCGACGGCGATTGAGGCCGTACGTCTTTTGGATGACCAACTCCTTAGCAACTCGTGGTTGAAACTTGACCGATGCAGCTTGCTCGCTTCCATGCACGCGGTCTGTTCGTTGTCGAACAGATGACGATGATCGCGCACGCATGTCCTCTTTTGGGCCGCAAGGGGACATAACGCTTACTTCGTCGCTTTCGCGCCGCCTGTAGCTTCTCAGACAGCCCGCTTGGCGGTATTGTCGATCGGTCCGCGAGCCCTAGGTTAGCAGAGCTATTTGACAGTCTTTGAGGCAACGCCGGAAAGAGCACTTTCGGCACCGCTGGTGGTGTACGCACTGACTGCGAAATACCACTTTCCAGGGTAGAGATCCTTGACGACATAGGTCGTCTGCCTCGGATCTTTCACTGACACGATCGTGTACATGGCTTTTGCCGATGTTCCGTAACGGATCCGGTATCCAGCAAGGTCTTGCAATGCCTTGCCGTTAACGTCCGTTCTCACGGGAGTCCAAGTGAGGGTGGCGGTCCCGCTGAAAGGCTCATCTGGGCTTTGCTTCACGCACGCAGTGACACTCAGAACGACGGCTATGCTCGCTATGCGGAAATGCATAGGACCGAGTATGTCACGGGACCAAAGACACTCGCGGGGTAAGGCGTTGAACAGGGGAATGTCGAGGGAGTGTCGTAAGGCCATCTAACGGATGGCAGCGTCAGTACCAAGATGAGCCTGCAGGTTCTGGCTACAACCTGAAACGTGCGATGCAGCTCATCGAAATCCGCCCTCTGATGGCTGCAATCCGGGCTTAACGCCCCCGCCCCTATCTAACCGCCGCCCTCTCGCCAATGGCGCTGACGTCATCGGAGACTCACTCGGAACCAGCGTTTTTACATTGTCTTGACCCATAGCTGCCGGTTGCAAAATGGCGGTTTTAAGGCAGGCGACCGTTTTCTGTTTCAGTTCACCAGCTCGAACTCACCGGGTTTCCATGTCTTATCGCCTGAAGCGGGCCGTAGAGGGGTAAGAGAACGTTCCAACCCTTTCCGGGAACCCTTGCGCCACGGGAATGGGCGGCTTCACCGTGCCAGCCGGTGGTGCCGCTCGATTGCCGCAGCCGGCGATTGTCATCAGCGCGAGCGCCATACCGCCAAACAGCACGAAGGGGATTGACTCTTGGTTTTCACGGTTATGCGCGCTTAGGGCATTGCGCTTATGGGCAGGATCCCGCGAACGTCAGCTTTGGAGCTATCATTTTGCCTCATCGTACGAGCGGATTTGGCCGCTCTCAGTCAATGCCGTTAAAGCGGTGCACGAACTCCCGCAGCGCAGCACGCCGATCCTCAAAGAGCGCGTAGTTCACTGACGTGTCCTCGCTCTGAATGTGAAGTGCGAGGTGGTGCGATTCGGCGATGAACCCCATCGTAGATAGGTCGATGGCATACGCATGGGGCGTCGCAGTGCCAAACGGCGGTCGATGCACCGGCACGCCGATGCCGGCCTCGCGGGCCGACGCGGCGCGCAAAACAAGCTGTATGTTCCGGTCGTCGGCCTGCAGGGCTAGTGGTTGGATAGCAGCCGGTGCGAGCTCAGCTTTCGGAGGAACACCCGACCACCAGAAATACCCGATAAGTACGTAGGTGATCTTCCCGCTTTGATTCACGGCGGCGGCAGCGAGAGTGACGTAGTCCCCTGCGTGACCTAGGAAACCTGAACGGTCATGGACAAAGACAAGCGGCCGACCCACGACCGTGACAGTCGCGCCCGTTTCTTCGTCCAGATACTCAAGAGGTTCGTTCGATGCCGCTAGTGCCACAGTAGCGCCGGCGGCAATCACAAGTGGCACGAGGTATGTGATGCCCTTTCGGAACGTGAGTTGCAACTCACGCCTGAATCGTGTTGCGCCGATCCAAGCGAGCCTGGCCCCCGTCCGGGGCGACAACCATACCGTGTTCGCAACGGCGGCACGCTGCGATGCATGGCTGATAACGACATCAGGCGCACCGACGCCCCGCTTCCGCTCACCGACACCGTCGACCATTTCGGGTGTCCCCCGCGACTTGTACGGCATCGTCGCGGATGCTTTCGGGCTTGGCAACTGGCACCCCTAGGAAACAAGGAACAACCGCCATCGAAAGGCCAATGACGTCTCTACGCGTCGTGACGCATATCGACGCAGCGCAAGGTGCGAGGGATACCAACCGTCTCTTCAACCCAGCCGAACGGCCCCGTCGCGCTTACGCCAAATCATGAGCCCCAGAAATTTAAAAGTTGAGGCGACGTAAAGGCGACGAGCTTTTCAGAACCTCGCAACCAATTGATCTATCATGCAATATCTAATTCTCGGTCCAATCCATCATCGGGGCCACGGAAATTCGACGATCCAACTTGTTCGTTAGTCGCCATATTTTCGAGGAATGTCGGTCCGGTCAACCAATGGACAGACCGATCACAGTGGTTTCAGTGGATCATCTAGTTTTAGCGGGCTTTCCTCATCGTCCTTGACCTGCGAGCGCATCCATCCAGAGCGTTTTCAAGTCGAGGGGACTACGTAAAGGCCACGAGAAATCCGGTAGCCTCATCGTCTGATCGGATCCCCTGGGGCCGGACTTGATGCCCACAGCTGCTGAGAAGAGACCTGAGCGGCCTGGCATTCCGTTCGAGCCACTTGGTTGTCTAGCGATAGACTCAGAAAGTTCTCGGCCGAGTGAGTTATGCCTTTGATCGTGTCTCTCAGGCTTCGACGAGCGCCCGCAATTAACCCCAAGGCGATCATCCCGACAGTCAGTTATCGGGTGGTCTGAACGTGGAACCATTCAGTTCGCCTCGTCCATTAAGCAGCAACAGCTACGCGGGCACCAACCAGGAGGAGGGAGGGAGAGTGGCTACAGAGGATTTTGCAAGACCACCGCTTTTCTATGCGCGGGTTGCAGGGTTCATCTACCTATTTGCGATGGCCCTTGGGATCTTCTCGCAGGTGTTTGTTCTCGGCAGGATGGTCGTGCCCGGCGATGCTGCGGCGACCGCGAACAATATTTTGGCTTTTGAAGGCCTTTTTCGGCTCGGGATCGCGGTCGACGTCATCACGTTTGTGAGCGACGTAGTCATAGCGTGGGCGTTTTACGAATTACTCAAGTCCGTGGACAAGAGTCTTGCGTTGCTTGGCGCGTTCTTAAGGATTGCGGATGGGGCCATTCTTGCCGTCACGACGTTCAGCGGGCTCATTACTCTGCGGTTATTGAGCGGCGTTGACTACCTGCGAGTATTTGACGCGCGTCAATTGCAGAGCCTCGCGAGGCTGTTCGTGAGCGCCCGAGGACTAGGCTTCGAGGTCGGGTTCGTGTTCCTGGGCCTAGGGTCCACAGTTTTTGCGTATTTGTTGTTCAAGTCCGGCTATGTGCCAAGAGCATTGGCTGGCTGGGGGATCTTTGCGTCGTTGGCGTTAGCGATTGGCTCGCTCGTGATGATTCTCTTCCCATGGTTCGGGGCTGCCTCGATGACCTATATGGTTCCTATGTTCTTCTACGAAGTGCCGCTTGGCTTGTGGTTCCTAGTCAAAGGTGTCAGGGCGCCAACAACGACGGAAGCTTTCACCGTACGCTAGCCAATTCGTTGACCTGGGATCGCTGGGACAACGGCGAGTTAGCCGTGCTCTGAGCCGCGATCTGGTCCGCTGATCAGCCGGTGTTGACCCGGAGTTGCCACTCGCGAACGGCGGCTTTGAGGAAGCGAACCACGGGCGACGCTCGCCGGCAGGCTCTCCAAGGTTCGCTCACGCGCAGACTGGGAGAAAATGACGCGTGGATCGCTGCAACCGCACAGTCCGCAGCCTCTCATTGGTCCGTCGACGTTTCGCGCTTGGGTTTCTGCGCCAACCCGACGAACTGCGATATGACTACAGCTGTATAGAACACTCCGAACAAGGCCGCGAATAGGCTCAACGTCGACGGGGCGGGTTACCTGTGTTTCGTCCGAATAACCGATCGTCATAACTTGTGCAAAACCGTAGTATGTGAAGAGCGCCACCCGACCGTACCAATCGTGGAGAAGGCCGGCTAACTCGGGGTTGATACTGTAGGCCGAAGGCACCAGTAAGTACGCGATCTCATTCATCTGCGCCCACGCGTTGCCCGCGATAAGATAGCCGCAGATTGCGCCGAGCACGCTCTCAGCACCGGCTGCCGGAGAGCGGAACAGGTCCCGCAAGATAACGTAAACCGCACTCCAGAGAAGCAACGCCAGCATCACCTGGTGCGCGAGCGTTATTGCGTGAGCGAGGCTTGCCGCGGCGAAGTACCGGCCCCAAGTTCAGCGCCAGGAACGCGAAAAGCACGGCCGCCATGATGCGCCGCTCGCGCGGGCGCTCGAAAACAACGATCCATATCGCAACACCCAGTACCGTACGCACAGCGTCGGAACGCAACCGCTCTAAGCCCGACTGGGCGGTGAACGTTGCAACTGCCAGCCCGACGACCAACAGCGCCAGCAGCACGGCGTATTTGTGCCGGTGGATTCCGATCACTTGCCCCCCTGGCATTCGCCGCCCTCCCGAACCCCCCGCCCGATACTACGGCATAGCGCGGACGGCCGCTGCGGGGCTGTCATTTTCGCTTGGTCACTGACCGAAGTTGGCCGGCGAGCGCCTGTCGATTGGTACCAACGCGCCGACAGTCGCTTCCTGACCCGAAGCAGAGGTTTCGCGGTCAGGGCTTGTCGAAAGGCTCGTCAGGACACTTCGGGCCCCTTATGCGTATCTTTTGCGAGGGGAACGGGTCCGACGGGGGTCAACTCGATCACCGCGGCTTCCGCTTCCGCTTTCTCTCTCTCTCCTATCGCGCAAAGATTCAGGAGCATTGCCACAATGCCAAACTCGCCAGCTGGACCAAAGTCTAATTGTACAACGCGTGGTTCGCGTGCAATTTACCTCCGTTCGGGACGAATGGGAGGTGTCATGGGAACGGCAGAGCAAAAGACTCTCGACTGGATTGATCAGGCACCGTTTTCGTTCTTGGGATCGGCGATGACGAAGGCTTCACCCGACGCGGTGTTTGCCGTCCTGGCAGACCACGAACGCTAGCCCGAGTGGTTCCCAGTTATCACGAAAACCGTGGTGTTGGGTGAGCAGCGAGAGGGGGTAGGCACCCGGCGCTTGACCAACATTCCGGGCGGTAGCATCGAAGAACTTATCTTGGCTTGGAATATTGGCCGGCGTTATGCATTCACCGCCACCGCTGTTCACCCGGCGATCGTGCACGCGCTCTTGGACGACTGCCGTATCGAGGCCGTGCAGGGCGGAGCACGAGTTACGTACACTGTCTATCTCGATCCCGCGGGGATGGTCCATCCGCTCTTGGATCTGATGAAGGGGCTGCTGGCGTCAGAACTCAACAAGGGAATGCAGGCACTCGCCGTTCGCGCCGAGGCTCTATAGGACGCACGCGCTGTGATGCCCGCACCGGCAAGTGGGGCTGAGCAGTCGTCCCCGACGTGGCCCGCTTCGACGGGCCTTTTGTTTTGGTGGGCCCTCGCCGATCATTGCTCTTGGCCGCCTGCTGCCCGATCTGGCGCCCGTTACCCGTCGTTCATCGCGCAAACCTCAACGCAACGGGTTTGGGACGGCTCTTGACCCGAAGCCGCCTGTCGCGAATGGCGGCTTTGGTGCGCGGCGATGACCGGCAGATTCTGTTCATGCTCAGCGAGCGCTACGAGTCGCACGCGGCTTATCAGATCCGCTGCCGAGAGCTGGGCCTTACGCTGACACTCGAAGGAAAGGGCGCGCTGTGACAACCGCACGGCTTGCGGTCGCGTCATGTCGCGGTGCACGAAGCGAGTTTCGCTTTGGCGATTGAAGCGCTCGCAGTACTATCCACCTGTCTGCAAGTGAGCAAACCCGGCGAGTCCGGGCCCTACCAACACCGCGGTGCAATACCGCGGACCTCTGCGCCCTGGTGTGATCCCGTTCGCGGCGACAACGGTTGCTGCGAGCACGCTCGTTCCGCTTTTTTTAAGGAGTAAAACGATGAATGCAGTTTCACCACAGACAGGCAGTGATAAGACCGCTATTCGTCCGTTTCATGTGAATAATGTTCCAGAAGCGGAACTTACCGATTTGCGCAGGCGCATAGAGGCAACAAGGTGGCCTGACCGAGAAACGGTTCCGGATGCGTCGCAAGGCGTGCAGCTCGCGACGATTCAGGCACCTCGCGCGCTATTGGGCGACAGAATACGACTGGCGCAAGCGTCGAGGCGAAACTGAACGCCCTGCCGCAGTTCATCACCGAGATCGATGGGCTGGACATTCATTTCATTCACGTTCGTTCGAAGCACGAAAATGCGTTGCCGCTCATCGTCACGCACGGATGGCCCGGCTCGATCATCGAGCAGATGAAGATTATCGATCCGTTGACCAATCCCACGGCACATGGCGCGAGCGCATCGGACGCTTTCCACCTGGTGATTCCGTCGATACCAGGCTACGGGTATTCAGGCAAGCCGACCACCACAGGCTGGGACCCCGCGCACATCGCGCGAGCATGGGTCGCGCTCATGAAGCGCCTTGGCTACACAAAATTTGTGGCGCAAGGCGGCGATTGGGGTGCGGTCATCACCGAACAAATGGGTGTGCAGGCGGCTCCGGAATTGCTCGGCATTCACACCAATATGCCTGGCGCGGTTCCGGCCGACATTGACAAGGCGGCATTCACCGGTGCGCCAATGCCCGACGGTCTCTCACCCGAAGAGAAACTCGCGTTCGAGCGGCTGACATTCGTCTACAGCAAAGGCATCGCCTACGGCTACCAGATGGGGTTGCGCCCGCAGACGTTGTACGGAATTGCGGACTCCCCCGTCGGCCTGGCCGCCTATTTTCTGGACCACGATGCGTGGAGCTACGCGCTGATCTCACGCGTCTTTGCCGGAGAAACCGACGGTCTCACGCGCGACGACATCCTCGACAACATCACGATCACCTGGTTGACGAACACGGCGATTTCCGGAGCCCGCCTCTACTGGGAGAATCGGCAAACTCGGGTATTTCAATGTCAAAGGCGTTTCCATCCCGGTTGCCGTAAGCGCCTTTCCGGACGAGATCGATCTGTGCCCGCGCAGTTGGGCGGAGCGGGCGTATCCCAAACTGATCCACTACAACAAGCTCGACAAAGGCGGACACTTTGCGGCCTGGGAACAGCCGAAACTCTTTTCAGAAGAGGTTCGCGCGGGCTTCAGATCACTGCGCGCATAGTGGAGCAGAGGATGTTCTGATGCCTTATACGTTTGACTTGAACAAAAACCACTGATTCGCGTTGGCGCGTGACGTTCAACAATCCGCCAACAGACTCACTAGAAGCCCGCAGACGCCATCTGCGGGCTTCTTGTTGCGCCCCGCCGCAGTGAAGTGCCGTGCCAGTTGAAAAAAACCGGCCTTCCCAATCCTAGCGCGCATGATGCGGCGGTGTGTTGCACGATCACTTCAAGCGCCGCTCGTGTTGGGTCGCATCGACATCTCGGAAAACTGCGCGGTTGTGGGTGACGGTCGCCTGAAATCAGCCCAAGCGCACTGCCCAATAGGCCCCAAATCCTGCCCCGCTACCCCCTTGGTTGCAGTGTGAGCGACCGCTTCTGGGTAGGCATTTAATTAGAGCGACCGGCGGGTCCTGGCCGTGTCCGGCCTGTCGGATTGAACTGCCGGTGCTGACCCGAGGGAGCCTGCGGCGAATGGCTGCTATACCCGCGACCCAGGAGTGGACGACCCCGTTGCCATTTTTTTATGCGTAGCCAGCGAGAGACCGTAGCTGGGCGTTGCCCGGCCTCTTCCGAGCGGCTCGCTTTTAGCAGGGTGCATCTGCAGTTTCTCCGTGGCCGTCGCCAGTGACCGATCCGATTGATCAGAACGACGGAGCAGCACGATAATCGCTTCGGCCTCCTCGATAGGACATTTGGCAAAGAGTGCAACCACTTCGTTCGCGGACTTCCAGGCTGCGATATCGTTACTGAATCACCTGCACTTCAACCCCATCATTGGAGCTCTCGTTCGCCATGACGTCGCAGACCATCTTGAGCCTGGCCCGCTCTCCGTTGCGGATCTTGCGCATCGGTCCGGGATGAATGTCCTCGCCCTCACACGCGCGCTTCGGGCACTTGGGGCACTTGGCGCGTTTAATGAGGTATCTCCCGGCGTGTTCGCCAATTACTCGGTCTCTAAGCTGTTTCGCCATCAGCCCGGTGGACTCTGCAACTTCGCGCTCTACCAGACCTCGGAGCACTACATTAGGTCGGCGGCAGCCCTGGGTCATAGCGTTGCGAGTGGCCAATCCGCGACGCAGCATGTATTCGGCGAATCCTTTTGGGACTATGCACGGCGGCATCCCGAAGAGAACGATACTTTTAATCGCGCACTCGCTGAGCTCCGCGGAGACGAGCACCAACAGATCGCCGACGCCTACGATTGGACCGGGACGAATACCGTTTTAGACGTCGGTGGCGGAATAGGGTCTTTGCTCGCGGCCATCATGGCAAGCCGCCCCAAAATCCATGGGATGCTCGTCGAACAGCCCGAACTCCTCCCCGATGCCGATCGCGTATTGAAGGATCGGGGCGTCCGAGATCGGTGCCAACTTCTGGCTCGGAATTTCTTCAACACTATCCCTGCCACCGGCGAGGTGTGGACGTTGAGCCAAGTCCTACACGATTGGCCCGACGCGAAGTGCCTTGAGATCCTGCGACGGTGCCGCGAGGCCATGCGCCTGACAGACCGGTTGCTCGTGATCGAGATGCTGACCATTCCCTGTGAGCCGAACGCGCGAGTCGGCCTCATCGACATGATCATGTTGATGTACTTCGGCGAAGCGCGGCAGCGCACAGTGGAGGAATACACGAAGTTGTTCGATTCGACGCGATTCCAGTTCAGCCGAGTGTTACCCACGGCCGGCGCCTTCAGCATCGTCGAGGCGTCACCCCTGTGATTGATAAGTCGCTACCTTCACCGCGGACTACCCAAGGCACCAGTCGACGGTAGACCAGGCCGATGCCCTCCTCTTTGGCCGGGTGACTTACGAAATGATGGAGGCGGCGTTTCGGCCGCTGGCGCAGCCAGGAGCGAGGCCTGATTGGATGGAGCCCTTCGCTCGAACGATCGACGCGGCAAAGAAGTACGTCGTGTCGGGCACCATGGACCGGGTCGATTGGAACGCGGAGCTCATGCGCGGAGATCTAGGGAAGGCCGTTCAGCCACTCAAGCTGGAGTCGGGCAAAGGGCTGCTCATGGGAGGCGTGAGCTTCCGCTGGCGTTGGCGGAGCTGGGAGTGTTCGATGAGGACGAGTTCTTGGTACAGCCCAGGCTGGCGGGCCACGGGCCGACGTTCGCTCGCGGGGCAATCGAAGCGTGCCCACTTGAAGCTCGTGAGCCGGTTGGAGTTCGGCTCGGAGGTGGTGGCGATGCGGTATGAGCCTAGATCGAGCTCGCCTGGAAGGCCCAATTCCCGAGTTGCTTTGCTAGCCGCCGCGGCATACGCGAACTCTGCGAGTACGATAGCCGAGCCTCGTGATAACACGCAATAGACGGTTCGCGGCCCACTCATAGCATCGGGACCCAAAAATGAGGCCATTTTTCCATTAACGAGCATTGGTGCTCGATGGTGGTCGTTAATTTTTGAGTGTACAAACTGACGCGCCAGAAAGCGTGTCCATTCGCGGCCCGGTCAGTTAGCCGCGTTTCTGATACCAAAGTTCACTCCGACGTTGACGCTCGTGTGTGAGCGTTATCTCGCCCAGCTCGTCATGAACAACATTCAAGGTCTCCTCGTTTGCCCCCTATTCGGGGGATATATCGAGCTGCCGTGCCGCCATCAGACTTTGCTGCGGTCTGTATACGAGGGCCTACCTTGATTGCAAAGCTATTTTCCGCGACTCCTGCGCGCCTAGCACGGTTCGACGGGCCACCAACAGGCGATGAGTCGTCTATTTTCCTGTTCGAGGGACTGAGTCGTCCGGAGGCGGGCTAACGGTCACCGACATGAAGTCACTCTATGAGTATTCTGATTACAAATGTTTCCGGTTCGGGTTTGATTCTGGAATCGCATTCATCAGCATCAATCACCCGCCGATAAATCTTCTTGATGAAGTTCTCTCGCAGGAATTCGACAAACTCGGCAGGGAACTCGAGACCGATGAGAGTGTGCGGGTCGTGGTCTTACAGAGCGCGCTTCCCGATTTCTTTATCGCCCACTCTGGTTTGGGCAGGGTTGGAGCCGCGTCCAAAATGGTATCCGTTACGCGCAGCTTTCGTCTTACGCAGACGATCGGCGAGCGGTTCAGGAACATGCCCAAGGTGACCATTGCCAAAATCGAGGGCCGGGCCCGGGGCGGGGGGAGCGAGATCGCGCTGGCCATGGATATGTGTTTCGCTGCCGTTGGCAAAGCGATCTTCGGCCATCCAGAGGTGGCGGTTGGACTGGTTCCGGGCGGCGGCGGCACGCAGAGATTGCCACGGCTCATCGGGCGGGGACGCGCCTTGGAGGTGCTCCTGGGCTGCAATGATCTCTCGGCACAGCTGGCAGAACGTTATGGCTATATCAATCGAGCGTTGCCAGCGGACGAGCTGACGCCATTTGTCGAGAATCTGGCTCACCGCATCGCCTCATTTCCTGCGCATGCCATCGCTCACGCCAAGACAGCCGTGGATGCTGGAGCATTTAGTTCCATGGCAGAGGGGCTTCTCGTTGAAGCCCATGAGTCCGACTTGAGTGTCGCTAGCGAGGTGACGCAAGCGCGCGTGAAGGAAGCATTGAAGGTCGGCGCCGAAACCTATGAAGGCGAGCTGGAAATGGATTATCTATCGAGGCTCTCCCCGACAAGATAACCCGCGAACGAGTCTATCGCGCTGACCCAAGGTGGGCGGCGACTTTGGCTCTTTCTGGCAAAGAGGCGCGAGTGCTTTTTGGGACTGCCCTGCGCATGACCCAGCCGCGTGGGACTTATCATCCACATGTGTCTCAGCCCAGCGGCCAAGCTCAGCGCAATAGCAGCGTGGCTGTCACGGCCGGTCACTCCCGACTTCCTCCGGCCCTCACCGCGCTCAACGCTTTGACAGCGACCGCAGCCACCAGGCCGGTCAACAGAACGCCACAGATGCCGATCATGATGGCGAGCACACGTGTGACCAGCGTCTTCGGAGCAAGGTCGCCGTAGCCAATTGTGAGGCCCGATACAAACGCAAAATAGATTGAGTCTGATACCGACCAGCCTTCGATAAACCCGATCAGGAGGCCAAGCCCAACTATCGCTACCAGAAGCCCCGAGAGGACCGGCCATACCACCCTAAGTCCGACGAACAATCCAACGACAAATTCGCGTCTCATTGATCTCGGATCACTGTGCGTCATGGCGCGATATGCCCTGGGAAGTCCGTGACACGAATCGTTGCGAACTGCATGGTATGTGAAGTTTAACGGCGAAGTTCGGTTGACTGCACGCTAACCCCTTCGCTCAGCCACCACGCGCGCCTGGAGCCGCTCCCGGGCCGCAGCCACGAGACGGCGGCACGCCGTCGGGTCGACGAAGGCGTCGGCCCCAGCGCCGCGATCGTGCTTCTCGAGCCTTGTCCACAAATCTGACACCTCCGGATGCGGCGTCAGGAGAATATCGCATGGCAGCATGTCGAGCTTATTGAAACTGTTCTCGAAGTCCTTAAGTACATTGGGGTAGGTGGAATTTCTCGTGAATAGAAAGTCATCCGCCGATACCGGCGTGAGGCTATCCGCGTACACCACGTTGAGGCATCGTTCGCTCTCGCACGATTTCCATGTCCAGGTTGTGCCGCCGGGCGTATGCCCGGGCGTCAAGTGAGCTGTGAGCTGAAGCGGCCCCACCCTCAGCGTCTCGCCGTCTTTCACGACTTTCACGTGCGCGACGGGCGGTATGCCGCGAATACTGCCGAACTGAGGGTCATCCACCCCAGAGTGCCCCTCTTGCAGTACCTTTGCGCTGGACTGGCTCGCCACTACTTTCGCCCCACTCAGACGCTGCAGCTCGGCGATGCCGCCGGCATGATCAAAGTGCACGTGGGAATTAAGAATGAACTTCACGTCCTCCATCCGGAATCCCAGCTCCAGGACGCCCGCAGCGATCTTGGGCGCGGATTCCGCCAGGTCGCCGTCGATAAGGACGTGGCCTCGATCGGACGTGATGAGAATCGAGCTCAGTCCGCGGACGCCGACGTAGTAGGTGTTGCCGTACACCCGAAACGGCTTTTGAGTCTCATTCCATACAGCACAATCCTTGCACGTACCCGGCGGTTCATCGCGCGCGACCGCCAATGTAGTCAGCATAGCCGGAACAAATAACGTCCTAAAGGCTCTGCGGATTGAGCCGTTCAAGAGCGACTCCTTTATGTTCTGGAACCTGCGTAACAAATGAACGGCAGCAAGCTCGAGCTGGCGTTTCCAGGAGAAGACAATACCGCTTCTGGACTCTCAACGCTGACGCCAGGCATGACTTCTAACGTCGCGCTTTAGCGGCCGGACACATGCGTTTGATGCGCGCCATGAGCGCAAGATAGCGCAGCGCCCTCATGGCGCGCAGCTGCAGTGCACCGGCCGGGCGCCCGCTTCTGGCCGCCTGCTTCCGAAGTGGCCCAGACTCCCGGTCCTGACCGAACTGGGCCATTCTAGAATGAGTGCTTTTGGTTGGCTGCCGACGGCTTGGCCGGCGCCTCCGGAGTTGACCCAAAGCGGTCTTCTGCCCATTCCGTTAGGGATACTCTGATTTACGACGTCAGCTCTATGCGTTGAACGCCTCATCGTAGGTAACGATGCCCTTCGGCCGCGAAGAGCCGAATGCAATAGCTTGGAAGTATTCTGTCGGAACGCCGCGCAGCACGAGGTTGGGATCGGCTTTGAAGCCAAATCTGCCGTAGTACGCTGGCTCGCCAAGCACAACACAGCCAGAAGCGCCACGCTCGCGAAGCAGGCGCAGAGCTTCGCGCATGAGCTGGGAGCCGACGCCACGACGTTGCTGTTCCGGCATCACCGAAATAGGGCCAAGTCCGAACCAACCTGACGCGCCGTCTGATATGGATACCGGGGATATCGCGACGTGGCCGATTGCGCTGCCATCCGATTCTGCGACGAGCGAGATGGCGAGTTTCCCGGCTGTGCGCAACGCGTCGACGATGCGCTGCTCGGTGTGGCTTGTGTGCGGCACATTCAAGAACGCGGCGGTCGTCAGGGCCTCGATCGCCGGTAAGTCAACCGAAGTCTCACCTCTGATCTTGATGTTCATCGACAAGACGTTCTGAGCCCTGCCATTCGCCCGCGCGAAAGGTTGGACTCTTCAGACAGTCAACCACTCTCAAGCAGCCGCCTTCATTTGCCAGTCAGATTCATGCCAGTCGGCTGACCTAACAGGACCGCGCAGCTTCTTCGCCCCTGTTCATCCGTTCATCTCAATCGCGCCATGCGAAGCCGGCAGATCACGAGCGCCTGACTCAGGTATTTCTTGACCATATGGGTCGAGACGCTCAGTCGTTGCGCGATTTGCTCGTAGCTCAGGCCGTGCCAATACGCCATCTCGACCGCGGCCCGTTGCTTCGCCGGAAGCTTGCACAACACGTTCCGCAGTTTCTTGGAGCGCCGTGCGGTGGCGATCTGCGTACCAAAGTTTGGCACCTCAGCCAGTTCCGCTTGGACACTCGACTCTTCGACATCAACCGCAAACTGTGCACGGCGCTGGAATGCGTGCTCGTCGGCAAGATTGCGTGCGACTGTAAACAGGTATGCGTGTGGGTCGCGAATTGCGCCTATGTCCTTAACCTGCAGCATGCGGACGTAGACCTCCTGGGCGAGGTCAGCGGCTTGTGGCTGGCTGCGGACGCGGCGGAAGAAGACGGCGCGCAGAGCGATCAGTTGCTCCTCGAATATCGGCTCCACTAGTACCTGCTTCGATTCCGGCATCGGGCTCGGCGGCGGACTTGCTGGCATGATTGCTATCTCGTTTCTTGTTATGTGGGGGCCCGTGGAACTCTGATCTCGCTGCCACCGTGTAAGCCGTCCCCGCGAGAACTGCTCACGGGGGAGTCAAGCGAACGAAGCGGACGCAGCTCATGAGTCAGCGTCCTTCCTGTATTCAAGGAGATCGGCGGGCTGGCAATCCAGGACCTCGCAGATCTTAGCCAGCGTCTCGAATCGCACGCCTTTGACGCGTCCGCTTTTCAGCAGCGACACGTTCACTTCGGTGATCCCGATCTTCTCGGCGAGCTCTTTCGAGCGCATCTTTCGTTTGGCAAGCATGATGTCGAGAGTGACGATGATCGGCATGCTTAGACGATCTGCCGATTCTCTTCCGCTATTCGTGTCGCCTCAGCCAGTACGGAACCGGTTGTGAGGATGAGCACGCCGACGATCGCGAGAACGATCTCGTGGTCCGTGAGTCCGAATCGAAGAAGCCGCTCGCCCGGCGGATTGAGCTTCGTAACCAGCCACGCCATGCCCGTGGCAACTGGCGGCTGGAGTGCCGCGTACACGACGAGGGACATGCCGAAGCGACGCAGCAGCTGGCCAGTCTCGGGCTCAAACACCAGCCCGTCGGCCAGGCGTCTCAGCAGCGCGCGCGCGACGAACAGCCCCCAGGCAAGAATCACGAGATGCAGTGTCGAGCCTGCCAGACCGATCGCGCGGATCACCGGCGTGAGAGTGATTGGGTCGTCCTGCAAATTCGCGCCACCGCGCGCGGCGTAGGGGGCCATCTCGGGCACCAGCCACATCGTCGCGTTGATGCTGACAAGCGCGATACCGCTGAGCGCCGCGGCGGTGCCTACGCGACGACACAGACGTGAATTGACCGGCGGAATGCGGCCGGGTGATGCGGAGCGATCTGATCTTCTTTTCATGTATAGTTATCGTTATACGATAATACATGGTTGTCAAGCAATATTCTCTTGGGGACGTAGGGTGACCCACAACGTAGCCCTTGGCTTGCCGCAGTCGTGCTCAGCGGTGCGCGCCGGGGTCGTGAGCCAGTGTTATGTAATGCGAATGAGGGTCGCGGTCTGACACTGGGTCCTCTGGGATCATCCCGGCGTGCCCAATCCAGGCACCGACCGCTTCACGGGTCCGCTCGGTGATTTCAAACGGCACCAGCTTCGAGCCTGCCTTCTAACCCACGAGCTTTCCTTTGTTCCACGGCTCGCGAATGGTCGTCGTGCGGTCAGCCTGGTCGCAACCGGTCATCCCACACGGCACCAGCGGCAGCGTCCGGATCGAGCCGCCCCGTGGCTGGTCGCCCCCGGTAGGTGCAAACGGCGTTCGCTCAGACTCGGGAGCGGAGCGCGGACTCGGTTCAGGAGCTCCGGGGCACTACCTGAGGTGCCATACCACTAGACATATCGTCCTCAAGCGGCCATCCTTATGACAGCCGATCTTGAGATGCGATCCATTCTGCGAGTCTTGACTAGACTCGAGTCGGACACGTCCTGAGACCGAGCTAGGCACCGAAAAGGGCAAACCCGTTCGAAAGGCGGGGACGCAAAGCTACCGGTCTACGGGCGTGACAGCCTAAGACAGCGGGGTTGCCACTCCACTCCCGGGTGTGAGCGTGCAAGCTCGCCTGCCTTAGATCTGACGCTCTCCCGACCGTGACTCGAACGTTCGTTTCAGGGAGAGCTTATGACACCAACATCGGCAAGGCCCACTGGGTCATCGAACCCCAATCCAGTGCATCGGGCGCAGGTTGGTACTGGCCATTTCATGCTCACGCTGTGCCCGCTGGCTGCACCGGTGTCCATTCGACCGCCCCAATCACCGCGGCTAAAGCCTTTCACATTCTTCATGAGTCGTGCGCGTCAGCCGGATGGCAGTGAGCGGTTGTACCTCCACATGGGGTACTTCGAGACGCTGGCGGATGCCGAGAGATGGGTAGAGGCCGTACGTCGCCATTATCCCAACGCGTTCGCAACCATCGCACCGGTCGCGTTTTTGCGGCCGGAAAATTCCGAGGCGCTTTCGCTGCCGCCCGCTGCTTCTCAGGCGGTAGTTCCCCAAAGCAGCGACCCTGCACCGGTCAAAGATGAATCGTTGACCGACACACAGGTCCTAAAGATTCTGGAAGCGCGCCGTGTTTCCGCAGTTCAGGACGACGTGGAGGAGAGGAATTGCGATCAGATCGCGTTGCTCCGCCCCGACGACACAACTACTCGGCAGGCTTTGAAGGAGGCTGTCGTTCAGGGTGCACCGGTTTCCTTTGCCGTGCAGCTCCACTGGTCGGCGCAGCCGATCGAGCTCAACCGCGTGCCGTCGCTCGCTATATTCAAGGCATATACGCTCTACGCGACAGAAAGTCGCCGCAAGGGGCGTTCCCGCAATTTTCTGCGGCTGGGGTTCTTCGCAGATCCGAGCTCTGCGAAGCAAGTCGCTGTCCAAGTGCGCTCGACCTTCGCCTCCGCGGCTGTGGTGCCCGTTGTCGAGCAGGAGGTCACGCGTGCACGCGAAGCCGGTATCGGCACCTCTGCAATCCCGTATCTCGTGGAGCAAGGAGTCGATCGGGGGATCGATTCCAACGGCACGCCAGGATCGTCGACACAATCAAAGCCCTTGAGTGACGCACCGCGCCGCGTCTCCCGAGGCGCCGAGCCACTTGCCGAGCGGGAAATGTCGACTGACCCCGACTTACTGAGCGAAAGCGGCGTGCGCCACCTGCGAGTCGAGGTGCAAGAGCACTCGTCGGGCCGTTGGAAACGTGTCCGTTTCGGCGCCACGTCGTCGAACATGGTGCATATCTATCCCTGATCCGTCCGGGATTCTGTCTTGGCCGAACTGAACCCCGCTGCGCGCAGTGGCAACAACCGACCCCGAGCTGCCAGCTCGTCAGCCGTCGAAGAACGCAAATGCACGAACCTCGATACTCTCTCGTGCCGGCACGTAGCTCCATGGCGTCGGATCGTCGAATGCGCAGTGCGCACCGAAGCGACCCGTCCCTACCAGCGCGGAATCATAGTTCTTGAGAAGCCACGCCTCATCGGGCTGCATGTCTGGCGCGTAATACCAGCGCTGATTCGGATCGTAGGTCAGGTAGTAAATCTCCCCTCGGCGCTCCGGGTACAGAAGGTCCACCGGGACGAGTTGGTGCGGTGCGATGCTGCTGGAGTCACAGATTGCGAGCGGTGCGTCGCGTAGTGGACCGGTGATCGGACACCACATGTTGACCTGAATGAACCGACGACGCAGAAGTAAGGTTGCCTCCGTGCCGAGCTGGTCGCGGAGACGGCGCACAGCCGAACCTTCGGTGAAGTCCGTATGGGCGTGCAACACGGGCCGGCCCTGGGCGTACCGGTCGGTCCGCAGTGGAATGGAAAGCCCGCGGCGAACGTTGTGATCGAACACCATTACTCGTCTCGCCCCGGTGGCCGCCTGTATGACGGCTGCGGCCTCCGGGTAGTAGACCTTGATCAGCCGACTGTCGTCATAGAAATCCCTAACGCTGCTTCGGTGATTGACCAAGGTCGCGCCATGCTGATTCAGGGAGAGCAGTGGCTGTTCCTTGCGCGCATCGTGGATATCTACCGGGTGTGGAACGAATCGCGCTGTTGGTCGTGGCTCATGAACCGCCGGCTCGTAGCCATAGCTAAATGCTCGACCTTCTGTAGGCCTCAAGAACTCAATTTGAGCACGGACGACGTCGTCCCGTACGTCGGCGTCAACCAGATTGTTCATGGATCTTTCTCCTAGAGACATGCTGCGCACCCTCGGCGACCTGCACGTAACTCTAAGAGAGGCCCGCACCTCGGGCCGCCAGTCTTGGTTAACGACTCTTCAGAATTTCTAAAGTACGTCGAGCCCACGATTCTGGGCTGCAGCGCGCCGACACCTGGGCAGAGCGCTACTGCAGCCACTCTACGGTCGTTCATTCGCACTGACGCACAACGCCTGAGCGCCGGTCCACGCGAGGCAAATGGGGGCGCCTCGTGCCCGCTTGATGTTTCTTTGGGAACTGCCCAGCTTTGCACGCGCATGTAAGTTCCCTCCGACAACGCGCAAGGAAGTCACTGACGGGCTAGGGATTGCGCGGCAGCTACACTTTGCTTGCAGACTCACAGGGAGGCAGCCCCATGACCGAAGCCGACTACCGTGCGATGGCCAGCGAGATTCGGGACCTGATCCCCTTGCTATTGCACGCGGAGGCTGTCGCAGACCTCCGCTTGCTCGCAGATCGCTACGACAGGCTGGCGCACCATCTCGAAGTGGCACCCGGCACAGTGCCGGACACGCCTCTCGAGCACAGGCGCCAGGCGGGCTGATACTCGCTAGTGCGGATATATGGACTCCCCCTGCGTTGCTAGCGCGTCTTCATTTCAGGATCCAGGATCGGACTGCAAACAATATATCCGGCCTCTCGAGGCGTCCGTCGACGCGGGCCCTGATGACATGCGCTCGCAGAGGCCTCACTATTCTCACGGTGTCTGAGCCACCAGGCCGCATGGGCGCGGAGTCTAGGACTGGCTGTTGACCCGTTGTTGCCGTCTATAGGTCAGGCCATGAAAGGCTCAAGCGAGCCCAGAGCTGCCCTTCATCAACCGGTCGGTGGCTTGCCAGTGAAGACCGCCAATTGAGCGTCGAAAGCACGCTTGTAGGCGGGCCGCGCTGCGCCGCGGGCGACATAGGCGCATAAGTTCGGATACTGATCCAGCATATCCGATGTTTTCAACCTGAGAAGCACCGCCACCATCATCAGGTCGCCCGCGCTGAACGCACCATCGAGCCACTCGGCATCGCCAATGCGACCGGAGAGTTCGCCCAACCGGCCACGGATGCGATCCTCGACGAGGGGCAGGCGCTGCTCGTACCAGGTCTTGTCACCCTCCAGGAGCCTAGTGATTTCGCGATCAAGGATCGGCGGCTCAACCGTGTTGAGCGCGGCAAACATCCATGTGATTGCGCGCGCCCGTGCCTTCGCGTCGTCAGGCAGCAGGCCTGCATAACGCTCTGCGATATGGAGCACGATCGCGCCCGACTCGAACAGGGCAAGATCGCCTTCTTCGTAGGTCGGAATCTGCCCGAAAGGATGAAGCGCTCGATGCGCGGGTTCCTTCATCGCACCGAACGACACAAGACGAACGTCGTAAGGTTGGCCCACTTCTTCAAGCGCCCAGCGAACGCGCATGTCACGCGCCAGTCCCTTGCCGCGATCGGGCGACCGTTCAAAGGCGGTAATGGTGGGGGTCATTGAAAGGCTCCGGGTGATTGCATGATGCCATCCATGGAAACCATGGCGCCGACGATGATCTTCCGCATGGGTCAGCACTCTCCTTGCCTTGTATGAACCTAGGACGAACGGACCGCTTCGGATTCGACATGTTCCGACATTAACGTCTTGGGAAGCGGTGCGGTTCACGCAAGGCGGCGCATGTCGCAGCATTTTGACCTTATCGTCATTGGCCCCGGCGCGGCGGGCGGCGCGCGGCCAAGTTCAAGAAAGGCGTACTGGTGGTAAAACGCGGGCGGCCCGTTGATCTGTCGAATGGACCGCTAGCTTCTATGCGACCAGAAGTGTTTTCCAGTTGAGCTTGAGCCCCTGTGTCCTTGACCTGATCAAGAAGGGCTCATTGATTGGCCAACAAGGAGTGACTGGTTCCGGCGACTTCCAGCCCGTCCGGTGACGAGGGCCGAACGGGAAGGTTTTGGGCCGCCGGCCACCAGATCGGCCTGGGCTACCGACCCTGAGCGATCTGACGACTCCTGCGTTACCAGCCGTTCAAGAGCAATTGAGCGGACATTGACCGCACCGCCGGTCGATCGTGGCGATGTCTGGAGCCCGGCGAGCGCCGACTTCGTTGGACGGGGCGAAGAACTTCCGGTTCTACAACTCCCAGGAATAGCCGTTCCCGCCCTCTCGCCCGGTGACTGTGCATTGCCCTGCCGGTCCCTACACTGCTCTACCGCAAATGACGCGAAGACTCTGGTGACTTATGGAATTCATTCTGTTTGATATTGGCGCAACGTTTGCGTTGCTACTTAGTTCCTTGGTTGTGGACGTTTGGAGCGGTCTAGCTCGCTCAAGATCAGCTCCATGATTTGATATCCAGTCTCGAGGGCAATCGTGATCTGCTCGCGGGGCGGTCCTTTGAATCATGGTTCCCCCGCGCTAGCATCCGGCCGTGGACTTGCTCTCGCGCCACCTTGTCGATGGAGTTGTGGTCGGCTGCCTTATGGCGATCGTCCTTATCCTCTTGTGGCCCATGACGATGGACCGGCGACAGCGCTGGCGCAATCGACGCGCTGCCAAGAAATTAGAAGCTGCGGAGCGCGGTCGCGGGGAAGGAGACCGGCTCGGCTAAGCGGTCCTCTCTGGCCTTGGCTGGGCTGGAAGGAGACGCGAACGCGTCTTACGCCCTCGGGAATGCAGCACATCGCGCCGACCGCGCTGCCAGCGGTACTATGATGCCCATCGTTGGATCGGATGAGCGTACTGAAATGAGCCCATCTGCCGTTTCGCGGCGCAAGGAAGCCAACGCTCTGGACAAAGGCGGTCCTGAATCCAAAGCACTGAAGCGGATCGTCGCGCAGCCCCTCAAGCGGCCCCAGACTGAGTCTGGCGCACAACCAACCGGACACCCAGACTCCGCCCCGCGCCTGTTCGGATCGTCGTTGGCGGAGATTTTTAGCGCACCGGACTACGACTGCAGGTTGGAGGGCTCGCACGAGAAGCCCGACTTTGCCGTGACACGCCTTCGCTCAGGTCCAAGGCCGGCAGAGAAGGCTCCAGCTTATCCGGCGGATGACGCCCTCCTCGTCTGCGTCTCACTCACGCCGACGGCAATTGGCCAGTGGCGCGCGCGTTACAAGGGGCGGGAAGTAGGAGTGACACGAGCGATTCCCTTTGCAACAACAGTGCTCGATTTGCTTTGCTCCATGGAGATGTGGGTTCGCGGACCATTCGACTATCTTCATTATTACCTTTCCGCCCCGCTGTTGAAGAGAATCGCACTCGATAATGGTGTTGCGCCATCGTACGAGCTTCGGGAAGCGTTCTTCATCGAGGATCTGGTTGTCGCGCAACTCACACGATCGATCCTTTCTCCCGTGACGCAGGGCGAACCCCTGGATAAGCTGACCCTTGACCAGATTGCAATGCTCTTGGGTGCGCACGTTTTGCAGCGATATTGTGGGGCTCCACAGGTCGGCAAATCCGCCGGGCGCGGCCTGCAGGCTTGGCAAAAGCTTCGGGCATCTGGCACGCCCTGGGTCGCCCAGACGAGCTTCTGCTCCTGCTCGGAAAGGTCTCCCGCGAAGCACTCGATGCCATCCGGTTTCAGCCAGACGCGCCCGTCTGCAACTTCGATGTGGGCGAAGACGTCCGTGGTAGGAAACTGATTTTGCTGGCTTTGCGAGGTCTCGGTGGCGTCCGGGGCGAGTGCGGCGATGTAGACCAGAGCGGAAACTCGATCATCGGTTCCCGCGGCGGTTATCACGGTTCCGCCGTACGAGTGGCCGACGAGGATAGCGGGACTCCTGACCCGCCCGAGCGCGCGAGTAACCGCAGCCACGTCTCCTTTGAACGTGTCGAGGCTGTTCTGAGCCGCGACCACCTCGTGCCCCTCGGCCTGAAGCGTGGGGATCAGTTTGCTGAAGCACGAGCCATCGGCCCAGAGTCCGTGAGCAAACACGATGCTCGGTTTGGCTTGCTTGGAGTTCATATTGAAGTTCCTCTTCGAACGCAGGTTTGGGGGTCAGCGCAAGGAGAGGTTGAGGCGGCGGCCAGCGCAAGCCGTCTTGAGCGATCTAGCCTGTTTTGTCGTTTCTGGCTCGAGTGCGCCCGTTTGGAACCAATCAGACGCGCGCCATAGAAAGGCAACCGTCGAGGTTGCATGATTAGTATCCCTGCACGTCAGTACAACGGAGGTCCATATGGCGGCTCCCCGGTTATTGCGAACATTGTCGGTAGAGCATCGCGCCTTGCCATGTGCTCGTCCTTTTGACGAGGTTCATAGGGCATTGATCGACTCTGTACCGGCACTGAAGCCTGAAGTGTCCGAGATCCTGGTGCGAGGGGACAAGGAGAAGGTTGCCATCGCACGACGCGACTGGCCGAAACTCTGGCTCTTCCTCGTACGGAACCATGGCGAGCTTACTGGCGCGGATGGTCAGACTTCCAAGGGGATGCAATATGAGATCGGCAATCCCCTCACCGCCGAACGGATGACGCGACACGCTTTAGCGGCGGGGCTCTATGCACCCTTGCGCGTCATGCTTTACGAAGACGAGTCGGGGAAGGCGATCTTTGAGTACGACCTTCCATCTTCGCTTTTCATACAGTTTGGCGATGAACGGATCACGGAGGTCGGGCGGGAATTGGATACCGAACTGGAGACAGTCCTGCAGGCAGCGGGCGGTGCGTAACGCACCGACGACCGCGACGACCGCCGCTTACTGTTGAGGGCCATTCATACTGGGTTGCGTCTAGCTTTGGTCCCATTAAGGCAGTGTGGCCACTCTGCCGCGGACTCAGGAAGGTCCGGTATCTAGAAAATTGTGCTGCATGGCTGTTCGTATCACGCTCAGGACATTCCGGCAGTTCAATGACAGCGGTGCACACTACAGGCGTATCCGCACGAGGCAGCCATCCATGAAGAGTATCAAGACGTACCCTACGACTGTTGAGGCCGATTTGGCGAGGCTCACTCTAGACGCGGCCGGCATCCCCGCCGTCGTTATCGGAATCAGCGTCGGAATGGAGGGCGGTGATGCGGGCGTCCGACTGCTCGTCCCCGAGGACCGCGTCGAAGAAGCACTGACATTGCTCCACGACGACTGACAAGGGCACTCAGTTGAATTGACGGGATCTTGGGGCGAAAGCGGGGCGTCTCGTCAATGTGGCTGTGCGCCAATGTATTGCGCGGTCGGCGAACCGCGCGAAGTGACTTTCGGAGCCCCCATCCGCCGAGTAGAACGAGCGAGACTCACGGCGGTTCCCAACCCTATAGCGCACAGGCCGCCTTACACTCAAACTGCTCGCAGCGCGAGTGCTTGCCGCCAGGAGATGCACAGTGTCATGTGAAGTCAACCTCAGCCGCCGGCAGCTTCTGGGGCCTGCCGCCGCGACCGCGCCCTCCGCCCGGCTCGGTCTGATCGCCCTAGCAAACACAATGGCCACCGAGCCTTCGTCTGAGCAGCCCAGCGAAGCCGCCGACTCCTCAGACGCCCTTTTCGTCGGTGAAACAGATCGACGCCGGACCCTTGAACATCGGGTACGCCGAGGCCGGAGCCGCCGATGCGCCTGCCGCCACACCGAAGCCATGAGAAGGCCCGTCGTGCAACCAGTTCGCCGCCTGCCTCTCGCACTAGTGGTCTGCGTGATTGGACTCTGGTGCGGGGCTGTCCCGGCTGAGCGCAAGAGCGAGGAGCATACCTTGACATTCTCAGCAGGCCCGTTGCCGATCGAAGGCTCAGCACCTTCCCTCGAAGGCGCAATGGAGTGGATCAACACGCCACCACTGACTTTGGCTCAGCTGCGCAGCAAAGTCGTGGTCGTGGAGTTCTGGACCTACACGTGTATCAACTGGCGACGCACCCTCCCCTACGTTCGTGCGTGGGCGGAGAAGTACCGGGATCAAGGACTCGTGGTCATCGGCGTGCATACACCCGAGTTTGAATTCGAGAAAAACATCCATAACGTGCAGCGCGCGGTCAAGGAGATCGGCATTACCTTCCCAGTCGCAGTCGACAGTGAGTACGCAATATGGGGCGCCTTCAAGAACCAGTACTGGCCAGCACTGTATTTCGTTGATGCCCGGGGTCGGATTCGGCACCACCAATTTGGGGAGGGCGACTACGCGCAGTCGGAGGAGGTCATTCAACGGTTATTGGCGGAGGCTGGACACAGGGGCGCCGGTCAGGCTCTGGTATCGGTGATACCCGCTGGGGTAGAAGCTGCCGCGGACTGGACGACTCTGAAGTCCCCCGAAACCTACCTGGGTTACAAACGCAGCGATACCTTCGCCTCCAGCGGCGGGGCGTTGTTGGGAAAGCGTCACGTCTACGAGTTACCCGCGAAGCTTGAACTCAACGAGTGGGCGCTTACGGGCGATTGGACCGTGACCATTGATTCCGCGGTCCTGAACGCAGACGGCGGGCGGCTTGTGTACCGCTTTAACGCCCGTGACGTAAATTTGATTCTGAGTCCCCCGGCCGGTGGAGGGTCGGTGAACTTTCGTGTCCTTATCGATGGTCGGCCGCCCGGTGCCGCGCACGGTTCCGATACCGATGACCAAGGCAGCGGCGCGGTTACCGAGCCGCGGATGTATCAGCTCATTCGGCAATCACGCGGACCCATCACAGATCGGGAGTTCGAGATTCAGTTTCTTGAGCCCGGCGTCGCCGCCTTTGACTTTACATTCGGGTGAGGGAAAAGCCGACCCATAGCGCTTTATTCAATCGTCCCCACCCTGGAGCATCCATCCAGGGCGTTTTGAAGTTGCGAATCTCGGCCAAAGTCCTAACTCCGAAACGGCAGGCCGATATGGTTCGGCCTGTTCTCGCCATTGAAAACCGAACGTCCCCTGATCTTCGGATCAGGGTGAGGGCGAGTAACGAGTGAAGACAAAGTCGCGAGATTCAATCGGCACGTGACAAGGAAAGCAAGGTTTGAGCAGCGCCTCCTCGACAGGTTTGCCGTCTTTGAATTGAGCGAATCCCCAGCCGCCCGTTGCCGCGTATTTTTTTGAGTCCTTGACCATGAACTGAACATTTGTGGGAGCACCGGCAACGAAAGATTGGGCACGCCCAAAGACTTTGTTGTTTTCCTCGGACGCGACGTAACTCCAGGCCAGTCGGGCAATAATTGTGCCGTCCGGGAACGGCAGTTTCTCCTCCCGATAAGCCTTGATCGCAATATCGTTGCCCAGAATGGCGCGAATATCGTTGTTGTTGCCTTCTTCGTGGGCCACGGAGATCAACTTCCAGTCGCGGTATCCCGGGGGAATCTGGACTCCGAAGATCGGGGGCGCTTTTCCATCGGCCTGTTCAGATGCCCGTGCCATGTAGACAATCACACAGGTCATCGCAAGGACTGCACTCAACAGGTAGCTGATCCCTCTCATGTGGCGTTCTCCTTCCAATATGCTTGTTTAATCGCAGCTCAGTGCTGCGCTAGCTGTGAAGTCTCAGGACGTTATTCCTGGCTGAAGAGTTGTCCATTCGGGGACATCCGGCGAAGCTTTTGGTTACCAGACCTATATAGAAGCTCTTCTTTGCGCCGAGCGAGTCGAGCCAGATTGCCGGCGCGGCGTTCATACCGTGTCGGGTGCGGAAGTGGTTACTGCAGGTCTCTCGACGGCAGGACCTCTCCGCAGCGGGGTGCCGACCTCACGACAATCTCAGGTGGTGGCCAATTTCGCGATGGCGTCCGCATGGATGCCGGCGCAGTCGATGAGCGGAAATTCTGTGTCTCGTTCGTTGAAGGCCAGTACGAGATCGGTGCCTCCAAGCATGATTGCCTCGACGCCAGATTCCTTGAGCAACTTTTTGCTGACCGCGGATAAGACCGCGCGCTGAGCTGCTGTAACGATGCCGGACGCTGCCATCGCAACATAGGCCTGGTGCACATCTTCCAGATCCTGGCCGCTGGGCGGGACGATTTCCACACAGGAAACGCCTCCATAAAGGCGCGTCTTCATCACCGTGCGGGTTCCGAGGATTCCGATCCGTTCGAAGGCTCGACGCTCAATGGCTCGGTTGACTTCGGAAATCATGTCAACAACCGGTAGCACGGACGACGCCTTGAACGCATCGATACAGAAGTGGCCAGCCACGGACGTGATAGCGACGCACTCGGCTCCCGCCGCAGCCAAGCGGTCGGTCAGCTTCATATAGATGGTGACTTGGGTAGCGGCGTCATTACTCGCGAGATTCCCAAGAAGCGTTGGTGCGTCGGCATGCACGATCGTCAGCTCAAGCGCCGCCTTCTTGCTGGCAAACGTTGAAATCAGCCGCCGATAGTAAAAATCAGTCGCCGCAGGGCCAATCCCTCCGATAAGGCCAATATGCATTTACCAGTTCTCCACGAATCAATGTCCGTTCGCAGGTACCCGGCCTGAGCTTAGGCTGGCACGCCCCGCTGAGGGCAGATCCTGCACCCTACGCTGCCGCCCGTGAGCGTCTGCTTCGGGGCAGTCTAAATTAGCGCTTCCGGCCCGCCAATGCTTCGCGCGCTTCTTTGAGCTCAATTTTTCCAGGCTTGTCGGTGTCAGCACAAACCTTTCAACAGCTCGCAAAAATGTCTTTTACTGGTATCCGGGTCTCCAACTAGCTGCGCACCGTGTGCCGTCCGCAGGACCGAAGCCAGTGCGGAATCGACCAGCGAAGGATAGGGACTCGAACCTCGGTTAAACGGGGCCGGCGCACGAGCCCTCGGATCGGAATCCCAAAGATGTAGCGCAGGAGTGTCGTCGGCGTAAGTGCGGTTTAGAATGCAGCCAGCCCCACGAGCACCCGGGACAAGAACTTCCAACGTTTGATACTGGTGCTTCTTAAGCCAACAATTGCCCAGGTGGAATCTTTGGGGGATGCATGGATCAAGACAACCAAAACCTCCTCCGCGGTCCTACGATTGATCCGCCGGGCGCAGGACCGCTACGTGACCGCGCTTTAGGCGTAATTGCCTTCGCAACCGTGCTGGGTCTTCTTTATGCCGGCCGTGACGTCTTAATCCCGATTACCGTTGCGCTGATGCTCAGCCTGCTGATTGCCCCCTTGGTCCGCAGACTGAGGCGCTTGGGATTAAGCCAAACACCCGCAGTACTTCTCGCGGTACTGGCCGTGGCTGTCGTGCTCTCAGCAGCCGCCGCGGTGTTGGGGACGCAGGTCTTACGTATGGCGGGCGGGCTCCCCCAATACGAAAGAACGATTCAGCAAAAGCTGAGCTATCTGGACCAGATCACCCTGGGCCGGGTCGACGCTTTAACGAGCGAAGCCAGTCGACTTGTCGAGAACCACTCCTCAAGCGCGGCAAGTACAAGCGTCGGAACAAGCGCGGCCTCGTCGGGTACGGCTCCGATTCCCGTTGAGTTACACCAACCCCGATCGCCGCCATTGCAAGTCATTGCACGAGTGTTGGCCTCCATTTGGCAGCCCATCGCGTCGACCGGGATCGTACTGGTCGTATTGGTGTTCGTGCTCCTCGAGCACGAGACGCTGCGCGATCGATTCATCCGTGTGGTCGGGGGAACTAATATCCGACTGACGACGGCAGCCCTCAATGACGCCGGCGAACGGCTTTCGAAATTTTTCGTATCGCAGTTCGCGGTCAACCTTGGCGTCGGTGTAACAATCGCTCTGGGCTTGGCGCTTCTGGGCGTTCCCCAGGCGTTTCTTTGGGGTGCACTCGCTACTCTTCTGCGCTTCGTTCCCTATATCGGGGTCTGGCTCGCTGCCCTATTGGCGACGGCATTGGCAATCGCCGTCGACCCAGGGTGGTCCCTTGCTATAAGCACACTCGTCCTATTTGTGGTTGTCGAACTCATTGCGGGTCAGGCCGTTGAACCCAATCTCTACGGTCACACCACCGGATTGTCGCCGCTCTCCGTCGTGGTCGCGGCAATTTTCTGGAGCGCAATCTGGGGTCCGATTGGCTTGGTGCTGTCGACGCCACTCACCCTGTGCCTACTGGTCGTAGGTCGTCATATCCGTGCGCTGAACTTCCTTGACCTCCTGCTAGGAGAGTCTCAGGCGCTGACACTGGCGCAAAAGTTCTATCAGCGGGCCCTCTCCGGCGATGCCGATGAGATCCTTACTCTCGCAAGAGGCTTTCTGAAGCGAAATTCGTTCGCAGCGTACTGCGATCTCGTCTTAATGCCGGCTTTGCACCTCGCCTCTCTGGATCGCGAAAACGGGGCGATCAGCCCGGAGCAGCAAGCCAAGTTGCGCGACGTGCTCGTGCAGGTCGTATCCGATCTGGGTCATGAGCCCCGACGCTTACGCCGACGTCGTTTCTCCGTTTTGGACGACCAGAACCCAGGGCTCATCCTGCGTCAGCACCGCGAACAACTGCTTGGGAGATGGCAGGGACCGGTGGTTGTACCCGCCGGCTCGATTTTGCTTTGTATCGGGTTGGCTTCGCGGGCCGACACTATCGCTGCCGAACTCTTGGTGCGTGCGCTGCGCGAGCAGGAGCTTGATGCTCGCCACGTCTTGATGGACGATCTCGATGCCCGCGAACGACCGCCAGACGCAAACCCGGCATCTGTAGGTGTCGTATATCTTGTCAGCGCCTTTCCGAGCCTGGAGCGCGACAAGGCCCACAACGCGATCGATCGAATCCAACAGCACTTTTCGAACGGCCGTGTCGTAGCCGTATTTCTTCCGGGCGTCTTAATCCCCACCGATCTCTCGTTGCAAGCGTCCGTCGCAGAAAATGGTGTGAGCTCTTTTGAAGCGGCAGTACACCTGTGCCTCGGACAGGACGGCCCTGCAACCCCTGCTCGCGGTTCGGACGGGCGAAATGGTACCAACGGAGCACCCTAAGCCATTGATCTAGAAAGTCCTTCGCGGAACCGCCTTCAATAGGCGTCGGCTTACACCTGTCAGCAAGAGTCAGCGCGCCGCCGTCGAAGCGCGCTAGAACCGCGCCGTCAAGCCCGATCGCGCGTGCTCGGCCTCGGATCGGGTTCGCAGGTACGCCGTGATCGATCGAACCTCGCCCGCGGGGTGGTGAGCGAGCCATCAAGCAAGCTGCTCTGTCCCTGTGCAGCCTCCTACCGCTCGCGCCGGCCCGCCGCTGGGCGGCGGACCGGCGGTCGGTTATTTGGCGATCTTGCTGATCTTGGCGCCTTGCAGGGAAGCGTCGCCCATCAGCCCCTTCTCAGCAAAAACGAAAGCCAGGACCGGCTTGCTGAGCGTCTGGGTGTCGTAATGACCGCCGGCACCCATCTTCGCAACTGCGACCGAGGTGTCCGCACCGATCGACCAGTCCTTGCTGTTGAGGAACTTGTCCCGGGCCTGCGGCGTTTGCAACAAAATCACTTCGCTGTGACGCGACACACCGAGCGTCACGCCGATCGAGACACCGGAAACCGAGTAGTAACCGACGGTCTTGCCGCCCTGCAGCAGTGCTCCGTCCCCGTGCTCACCACCTACGCCGGCGCCAACCTTTGTGACGGTCGGAAATACCAACACCGCGGCTGCATTGTCTGCGAGGTACTTGTTTCTGTCGTTCAGCGCATAGAAGCGATCCAGCGTAGCGGATACCTGTGTATCGATGGCGGCGGTGTCCACTGCCAGAGCGGCGGTGGCGATCAAGGCAGCAACTGCGGTGACAGCTATCGCTGATACGCGTAACGCGAACGGTTTCCTATCCATTGACTGACTCTCCACGATGCAACAACGTTGTACGACACTCGATCCAGACATCCGGATGGACATCCTTCCGGAGCAACCGCTCTAAGTGTACGCGCGGAGCGTGCTGCACAACGCTACAAGTCGGCGCCCCGCGCGCAGGCAGCCCGCGACCAGGGAGTCACCTAACACGACTTTTCCAGCCACGCTTACGTTCCTGCCACCTAACACGCGTCAGACCAAGCTCAGCCGTAATGCGCGCCTCACTCGCTGCGACCGCAGACCCTCTGGGTTGTGGACCGGCAGTGAGGTGCTCCCCGTTTTAGGATCTAGGTCCGATCATTACTGAAAAAAGCGCAGCGCGGTCGTCCCCTTCGTTGCGCCATCGTGTGCCGCGTCGCTTGCCAGTCCCGCCTGCGAGAGAAGGAGCCTGGATGAAGCCCCGCCGACGATCACTGTCATTCCGCTCTCCGCGACGTGACGTATCGGGTTACGTGTGAGCGGTCCGGACGACAGTAGCGAGATATTGCGCGAGATGCCCGACGAGATCGCGTGCGTCATCCTCGGCACCGAGTATGAACGTCGACTTTCGCCGGCGTAACACCGGCAACCCGATCGCGTACATCCCCGGGGCATCAACCACGACTCCACCGTCGTGGCGTAGTTCCCCCTTGCGATTAAGGATCGGCACCTCCAGCCAGCGATAGTCGGGACGAAATCCGGTGGCCCAGACGATCGCGCGGATCTCCCCACGCAGCAAATCGATCGAAAGCCGTGCCGATGCGGGTGCACAGGTTGGCTCGAATCGCTCCGGGAGACCAAACTCGACTTCGAGCGCGGTTTTGCGCGCCCAGTCGTCGAACGTATCGAGTAGCCGCTGCATCTTGAGGTCGGCCAGCGCGAACTGATTGCGAAGTCCTCCCGAGAAGAGCGCGCGCCCCTCACGGATAGCGGCGAGCCGGCCGACGATCTCCACTCCCGCGGCTCTCAGAACGTTGAGGTCGAGCGTCGCGCGCTCGGGCGTGCCGATAAGCTGCGGCGACGGCAGACCGCGAGCGCGCTCGAGATCGTCGATTTCGTCGTAACGCTGGTTCCAGACTCCCGAAGTCTCCATCCACCACAGCACGTCGCGCCCACGGTAGGTGCGCGGCAGCCGCACGTGCTCCCCGACCGAGAGCGTCACAGGTCGCCCGGAGCGGCGAATCTCGTCAGCGAGCTGTACGCCGGTGGCTGAGGCACCGACAATGAGCACCCCGCCCTGAGGCAGCCGCTCGGGATTGTAATAGTCGAAGGTCGTGAGGCACTCGATGCCCTCTGGCACTGCCCGGCGCAGCTGGGGCACATGCGGGGTGTTCGCGGCGCCGCTGGCAAGCACCACGCTACGGCTGCGGATTTCGCCGCGATCCGTCGCCACCTGATAACCGCCATCGACGCGCCTCACCGACCTCACGGTCGTGTGTGTGCGCACAGGGGCCGAAATCGCCGCGGCATACCCCGAGATGCGCTCCACCACCTCGGGCATCGTCATGAAGCCGTCAGGGTCGCTGCCGTGATAGGGGTAGCCCGGCAGCCTACTCTGCCAGTTTGGCGTCAGCAGACGCAGTGACTGCCACCGCTCGCGCCGCCAGGAGTTCGCCACCTCGCCCCGCTCGAGGACGACATGGTCGATCGAGTGTTCGCTGAGGAAGTGGCTGATCGCCAGGCCGGCGTGACCGGCACCAATTACGACCGTCGTGACGTGTTCGATGGCGAGTCCCGCGGCGGGTACCGGACTCCCGCTAGATAACCTCGACCGTCACGTTGGTCGGATTGGTCACGATGTCGTACACGGCCGAGCGTTTTTGCGACTGCGCGACGAGCGCCTCGATGTCCTGCTTCGAAGCGTCGGCGTCGATATGGAAGGTGACCTTGATGTCGTCGTAGCCATTACGTACGTCGCTGTCGATCCCGAGGATGCCGTATAGATTCATCTTGCCCTCAAGCTTCGCCTCGACCGAGCGCAGCTGTATGCCACGGTTCTGCGCTACGGTCGCCACGCCCGCCGTCAGGCAGCTCGCAAGACCCACGAGCACCAGCTCAACGGGGGTCGCACCCTGGTCCTCGGAGGCGAAAACCTCCGGGTGGTCGGTCTCGAAGGAGAACTCGGTCTTATGCCTCTGCTCGTCACCGAGTCCATGGAATCCCTGGACGGTGGAAGTGGCGTGGGTACCGCTCTGCCACTTACAGGATGCACGCCACGTGAACTTTGCGGCCTCGGGCGCGCCCTTCAACGCTTCGCGGGCGGCCAGCAGTGCGTCGATGTTGACGCCGTTGTTGATACCTTCCTGACCCATTTTCGTGTCTCCTCGAGGATGTGGAAGGTCTTGTTAGAGCCCTCGCACGCTGGGAAACAAAGGACATTACGCCTGGCTCGACGGGCGTACAAGCCGGAAACGGTCGTCCACGGCAACCTATCGGTTATACGAATATAAGCTCGCGCTTGGTGCGATTGGCGGCGGCGCAACAGAAGCCTATGATTCCGCATTGCATCAAGTCACCGGGGGCCGCGTTCGTGGAACAGTCACGCCGCTTCGGGTTCGAGACCCGCCAGCTTCATGCCGGTCAACGTCCGGATCCGAATACCGGTGCGCGCGCGGTGCCGATTTTTCAGACCACGAGCTACGTCTTCGAGGACCCGGAAGCCGCTGCCGCCTACTTCAATCTCCAGGAGTATGGCAACACCTACACGAGGATCATGAACCCGACGCTCGCGGTGTTCGAAGAGCGTGTCGCGAGTCTCGAGGGTGGCTGCGGCGCGGTAGCGTTCGCCAGCGGACTGGCGGCACAGGCGGCGGCGCTCTTCACGCTCCTCACACCGGGTGACCATATCGTCTCGTCGGCGGCGCTGTACGGCGGCACGGTAAATCAGTTCAAGCACGTGCTGCGCAAGATGAATGTGGAGCTGACTTGGGTCGATCCGGACGATCTCGGCGCCTGGAAGGCCGCGGTTCGCGGCAACACCAAGGCTTTCTTCGGAGAGACGATCGGGAACCCCGGTGGGAACGTGCTCGATATCGAGGCTGTCGCAGCCGTCGCGCACGAGCACGGGCTGCCGCTCCTCGTCGACAATACGTTCGCGACACCTTATCTGTGCCGTCCGACCGAGTGGGGCGCCGACATCGTGCTGCACTCGGCGACCAAATTCATCGGCGGTCACGGCACCAGCATCGGCGGCGTGGTCGTGGATTCGGGCGAGTTCAACTGGTCAAACGGGCGCTTCCCGGTAATTGCCGAGCCATCGCCGGCATACCACGGGCTCCAGTTCCACGAGACCTTCGGCACCTACGGTTACTTGATGAAGCTGCGCGCCGAGACGCTACGCGATCTCGGCGCTTGTCTGAGCCCCTTCAATGCGTTCCTGTTCCTGCAGGGCCTCGAGACGCTCTCCTTGCGGATGACGCGTCACGTCGAGAACGCCATCACCATCGCGAACTATCTCGAGTCGCACGAGCTCGCATCGAACGTGAGGTACCCCGGCCTGCGCACGAGTCCCTACCATTCACTTGCCGAGAAGTACCTGCCGCGTGGCGCGGGCTCGGTGTTCTCGTTCGATATCCGCGGCGGCCGCGAGGCGGGACAGGAGTTCATACGCGCTCTCACCCTCTGGTCGCACCTCGCGAACGTCGGCGATGCGAAGAGCCTCGTGATTCATCCGGGGAGCACGACGCATCGCCAGCTCAACGAGGAGGAGCTCAGGGCGGCCGGCGTCGGCCCGGGGACGATTCGGCTCTCCGTCGGTATCGAGAATGCCGACGATCTCATCTGGGACCTCGATCAAGGCTTTGCACGCGCCCGCGCAGCGGGATCCGGGGAGAGTGCGCCATGACGTCCAACCTTTCCTGCTACCAGGATGCGCTCACGATCCAGCGCGTGCTCTTGGATTCCAAAACCGTTGCGATCGTTGGCCTGTCAGGCAACCCGCTGCGCGCCAGTCATTTCGTCGGCTTATACCTGCAGCGCCGCGGCTACCGCGTGATTCCCGTAAATCCGCGCGAGCCGGAAATCCTCGGCGAACGGAGTTTTGCTAGCCTTCGCGATGTGCCGGTGCCCATCGATATCGTCGATGTGTTTCGCGCCCCATCTGCGCTGCCCGAGATCGCGAGGGACGCCGTCGCCATCGGCGCCAAGTGCCTGTGGTGTCAATTCACGGTGATCAACGAGGACGGCGCACGCATCGCAGAGAATGGCGGCATGGCCGTCGTCATGGATCGCTGCCTCAAGGTCGAGCACGCCCGCTACGCCGGACGGATGCATTGGCTCGGCTTCAACACGCAGCGAATCACAGCCGTTCGCGGGGGATTGCAGTAGCGTCTTCGGCCGGTGTATCCACTTCCTGGGACAGCGCCGAGTTTGCGGTTACGGAAATTCGACGATCGAACTTGTTCATTGGTCGGGTGTTGAGAAATCATCCGCTTACGGCCTCTCCTGGGCCGTAAGGGGAATTTCACTATGACATGCGCAGGGCGTCTTCGGATTCCCGGCACGATAGCCTGATGCTACCGAGGAGCGATGACGGCCTGCAGCACGTGGCGCCTCGCACCACGTGCTGCGCCGTCATTTACTGGCGCGTGAAAACAAGAGTGTCGTCATATGGCAGCCCGTTGTGCGTACCCTTGTTGTGCACGGTCAGCGTCTTGCCATCCGCCGAGACCACCCGATGTACCGTGCCAACGACCTTCCCATCCTTCGTGAGGGTAAAGTCCCATGTCCTGGCATCGACAGACTTTGGCGTCACGCTATTTGCGTCCGGGTTGCCGGTAACAGGGTAACTCTTACCGTCGGCCTTGTAGGCTACGTGCATTGATGCTTCCTTGCCGTCAGCTGCGACCGTCTTGCCTTCAAGCGCGAGTCCATCCGCTGACTCCGTGTACGTGCGCGTCGCGCTCTTAAGTGCAGGTCCCGGACTGAACTTTGACTTCGCGACATCCAATGTCCAGGTGCCGACGACCGGATCCTTGGCCATCGCAATTCCCCCGAAGAAGGTCGCGGCGAAAAGAATGATTGCGAGAATTCTTCGCATAGGTTTCTCCTCAGATTCTGGTATTTTTTGTTAGGACTGACACCGAGTGCATGTCAGCAGACCCGAAACAATGCGCCTAATTACCAGCCGGCTCAATTGAGGGCCACTTAGCCCCCGCTGACTCTACATCGAGGGGTAAGGTGACGGCTGCCCGCTCCGCCACTGCCGATCGATCTGGCGCCGCTGGCGCTTTTCGGCCTGCCGTACAGCGTGATGCCTCGGCCGGTCGAGGGGCCAGGCGATGGGTTCGGCCAGGGGCGCCCCCCTCAACTATTATCAGTTCTTCGCCCTCGACAGCCCATCCAGTTCCTCGATGGTGGCCTCCGAGGCCTTGCGGTTCGCGCGCAGGCGCGCACCGACACTCTCCGCGCTGGCAAGGACGCGCAGGATGTTCTCGCCGGCGAGCTTGGCGACTTCATCGTCCGTCCAGCCGCGACGCATGAGTTCCGCCAGAAGGTCCGGGTACCTATCAACCCCTTCCAGCCCCACCGGGGTCACGGGGATGCCGTCGAAGTCCGAACCCAGTCCCACGTGGTCGATGCCAGCGACGCGGCGCACATGCTCAATGTGGTCGGCAACTTCGGCGAGGGTGACCTTCGGTGCCGGGTGCGCCTTCACCCATTCCTCGAGGGCGGCCTTGGCACGATCGGGCTGGCCGATGTAGAGGCCCGCAAACGGCGGGCTGTCATAGCGTGCCTGCTCGGCGGCGTAGTCCGCATCCCAGCGGTTGCGGGCGGCGGAGACGTAGCCGGGATAGAAGTTGACCATCACGACGCCGCCGTTTCGCTCAAGCAGGCGCAGCACATCGTCCGGTACGTCGCGCGGGTGATCGACGATTGCCCGCGCGGAGGAATGGGAGAATATCACCGGGGCTTCCGCGGTATCGAGCACCGCGTGCATGGTCTCGGCCGACACGTGGCTGATGTCCACCAACATGCCCAGGCGGTTCATCTCGTGCACGATCTCGCGGCCGAAGGCCGTAAGGCCGTGGTGTTTGGGGGCGTCGGTCGCCGAGTCCGCCCAGTCGGTGTTGGAGGAGTGCGTGAGGGTCATGTAGCGCGCGCCCGCTGCGTACATCTCACGAAGCACCGCCAAGGAATCGTTGATCTGGTGCCCGCCCTCAATGCCGATCAGGGAGGCGATCCGCCCGGACTTATGGATGCGGCGTACGTCGGCGGCGGTATACGCGAGCTCGAAGTCCTGCGGATACCGCTCCGCCATCTGGCGCACGATGTCGATCTGCTCAAGCGTTGCCTGGACGGCCGCGGCCCCCTGCATCTGCACCGGTACAAACACCGACCAGAACTGGCCGCCCACGCCACCGCGGCGCAGGCGGGTGATGTCGGTCATCAGGGCAATGCCGCCTGCCGGGACCGGCAATACGGAGGTGTCAGCGCTGAGGTTGATCGTCGAGACCTTGCTGTGGAAGCGCTCGCGGATCTCCCATGGCAGGTCATTGTGGCCGTCGATTAGCGGGGTCTTCTTGAGGATCTGCGCCACGCGCGCTGCGTAGTCCTGCCCGGCCGGGGCAGCCACGCACACCAGCGGCGCCGCCAGCAACGCCACAAAAATCCAGGTGAGTCTCTTTAGCATGCGATTCCCCAAAACAGTAGTCGGTGATTGCGCTAAGAAGGGTACGCCTGCAGCCATCCGCCGCAGGCGCCGGTTCATGGCGCCTTGGTTACGGGCACGAACATCAGGTCCTGGTAGTCGTAGGAGAAATCCGCCAGCGGTGAGACCGGCTTAAGAGTCACGCGCTCGACGCCGCCATCGGGCCCCAGGCCGAACGTCACGTAGGCCGGCTCGATGCTCTTGTCATCGAGGTGCGTGACGAAGGTGTCGTACTGCCAGTGCTCGAGGGTGCCGGCCATGCGCGGCGTCGACTTGAAGTCGATCCTGAGCTTGCCGTCCGCCTGGGTGACTTCGATGTTGCCGTACCAGGCATCGGCGAAGCTGCCGGTGTAGCGCTCGAGAGGGAGCGAGGGGCCAACGGCGGCAGGTTTGGCGGTCTGTGCCTTGAGGGTCGCGAGCGCCTCAGCGACCCGGCGCTTTTTCTCGGCCTGGTAGCGGGCGACCCAATCGGTGTGCGGCAGAGCGAGGTAGTGATCCAGCAGCTCGTACATGAGCCCACGGATGATCTCACCGTCCTCGCTGTTGATCTGGATGGAAAAGCCGACGTGGCGGTCCGGGATGAGCACCACCGCGGTCAGGAAACCGAACACCGCACCGCCGTGCCAAACGACCTTCGTGCCGCGGTAGTCCATGACGTCCCAGCCGAGTGCATAAGTGTTGAAGCTCGGCTGCGTAGCTTTCAGGGCCTCGGGGAGCGGGCTGATCGGCTGCGGTACGACCGGAGTCCACATCTGCTCGTGCGCCTTTTCGGAGAACAGGCGCCCGGCGTGCCCTGGCAACTCTCCGGCGTGCAGCTGGATGGAGAGCCACCGCCCCATGTCGTTGGCACTGACTGCAAGTCCACCGGCTGGGGCTGCGGTGCGGCCGAGTTCGTCGCGCTCATCCAACAGTTCCTGAGTGCCGGTCCCGCGGAAGCCGCCGTCCATACGCGCGTGCGGCTGCGCGCGGTTGACCGCCGCGAACCGTGACTCCGAGTCGCTGGTCGAGTGCAGCATGCCGGCAGGCTTGAGGACGTGCTCCGCCGTGAAGTGCTCCCAGGTCTCCCCGGTCACCGACTCGATGAGCTGGCCCGCCACCATGTAGAGCACGTTGTCGTAGGCGAAGCCGCTGCGGAAACTGGTCGCAGGTTTGATATAGCGCAGCCGGCGCACCGACTCCGCGCGGCTGAGATTGGTGCGCGGCACGAACAGCAGGTCCCCGGCACCCAGGCCGAGCCCGCTTCTGTGGACCAGGAGGTCTCGGATCGTGATCTCGCGCGTGACCCAGGGGTCGTACATCTGGAACCCGGGCAGTCGGTCGATCACCTTGTCGTCCCAGCCGATCCGGCCCTGGTCCACGAGGATGCCAAGGGCCGCCACGGTGACCGCCTTGCCGGTCGAGCCGGTCGGGAAGATCGTATCGGTATCCACCGCCTCGCTCCTGCCGATGGCCTTCACGCCGAATCCCCTGGCGAAGGTCACCGTATCGCCCTCGACGATGGTGACCGCCATGCCGGGGACCCCGACGGCCGTGCGGGCGCGTTCCACGCGCTGCGCGAAGTCCTTGGGCGGGGCGCCGAACACCACCGGACAGCCGACGGCAAACACCGCCGCGAGAATGATTTTCTTCATGTCGTTTCCTGGCGCGCGGGGCCGCGCCGCAGTTTGAAGATGCCGATCGTGAGAACGGGTAGTACGTAGACGAGCAGGAATATCGCCGCGAGCAGCCGGTAGCCATTGGCGATCAGCGCCACCAGGCCAAAGCGTGCCGCCAGGAACATGCACCCGGTGAGGATCACGAGCGCGATCGCAAGACGTGCGCGGTGCCCGAGCGAGTGCCCCTGGCGACGACGCCACGCGTTGCCGATGCGCTCGTTGATGGCATGCACGGAGCCCGTGCCACTTTCCAAGAGCGCGGCGAAGATCATCAGCTGGAACAGCAGGCGGAACAGCGGCAGATCGAGGCGCTGCAGCAGGAAGTCAGACGGCAGCGTGACCGCGCCGATCTGGGGGTAGTAGGCCATCATGCAGCAGAAGAACAGCAACGCCGGCAGCATCGCCAGAGGACCTGCGATGAGACCTGCGACGACCGCATCACGGTCACTGGTGAGGTGACGCAATACCGGCAGGATCACCACCGCCCCGATGATGTTGTAGCTGGCATAGGTCACCCCACCGGTCACCCAGCCCTCCATGGGTACGTGCCGGGAGAATCCCGCAACGATCAGTCCGCCGAAGTGGGTGAGTGCGAGCAGCAAGAACAGCGCGTAGACCCCGTACAGCAGGAACGAGACGTACGTGAACAGGCGCTCGACGGACGCGTTCCCGTAGGCGACCACGAGGGCAATCGACGTCATTAGGGCCAGCGTGCCGACCATCGCGGGCAATCCCAGGCTTGCGGCAATGGCGCCCGCGGCCGCGCCGAATACCGCCAGGATCAGGATCACGAACAGCACGTAGGCGGCCTCGAAGGCTATCCATCCCGGGCCGAGCAGCGCGCGCACAAAGGTCTGGTAGTCACGCGCACCGGCGGCGCGGGCGAAGCGAAAAGTGGCAATACACACGCCGCTCCAGATGAGGGTCGCGAGCAACATCGCGGCGACACCGCCCCAGGGCCCGCTGGGCAGGAAGAATTCGGCCAGCTCGCGTCCGGTGGCATAGCCACCCCCGATCACGACCGCCTTGAAGGCAAAGGCGGGTAGCAGGAAGCGCTGGAACCGGGATGACATCGCCGCACGCTCAGAAGATGCGGTGCGCGGGCGTGAGGACGGCGCGGCGCGGACTCACGCGGGCTGCCTGCTCCGCCTCCCCCACACCTGTTCGTCGCACCAGATCATGCCGTCGGAATAGGTGATGGTCGGCGCGGGGTCGTGCTTGAGGAAGGTGGGCCCATCCAGGTCGACGACATCGCACAGCTGCCCGAGGACGAACGAGGGTGCCATGGCAAGACTGGTGCCCACCATGTTGCCGACCATCACGCCCAATCCCAGACGACGGGCCTCGCGCGCCATGGCAAGGCCCTCGGTGAGGCCGCCGCACTTATCGAGCTTGATGTTCACCATGCTGAAGCGGCCCACCAGTGAAGGTACATCGGCGAGGGTGAGCGCGCTCTCATCCGCGATCAGTGGGATCGGCGACGCAAAGCCCTGCAGTTGCGCCTCAGCGCCACGCTTGAGGGGCTGCTCGAGCTGCATGACCCGCGCCTCCACGAGCCCGGCGATCAGGGGCTTCAGCCCCTCGATGGTGTAGCCCTGGTTAGCATCGACGCCGATCCACGCGTCCGGTCGCGCGGCCCGGACCGCTCTCACGCGCTCCAGGTCCAGCGCCGCTTCCCCGGTGAGCTTGAGTTTCAGGGCCCGGGCGCTCGCGTAGCGCCGCGCACCCTCGGCCATGTGGGCCGGGCTCTCGGCGCCGAGCGTGAAGGTGGTGAGCAGCGGCTTGGGTGGGTCCAGTCCTGCAAGTTCCCACACCGCCTTGCCGGTGCGCCGGGAATCCAGCTCCCACAGTGCGCAGTCAAGCGCGTTGCGCGCGCCACCCGCCGGGAGCAGCGACTGCAGCTTCTCGCGGTCGATGCCGGCCTCGATCGCCGCGCGCCTGGACTCGAGCGTGGTAACGATGTGCGCCGCATTGTCATTGAGGTAGTAGACACCGGCGGCCTCGCCGCGACCCCGATGCGTGCCGTCGTCCACGCTCACCACGACGGCGTCCTGACTGTCGAACACGAACCCGGAGATGCGAAAGGGCGCGGAGAACGCCAGGTTCACCTTCTCGACGGTGAGCTTGAGGGCAGCCATCAATAGTGGGTTCCGAAGCTGAGCAGCTTGCATACCAGCGCCACCCACAGTACCGCACCGGCTGAGATCACGAGCACAACACTCCAGACTTTCGCGGGCCAGCGACGCTGGCCGCCCCACACCGCCTTCAGGTTCCACAGCATCAGCGCGAGGCCGCCCCAGAAGGCGAGAGCACCGAAGAGCTGCGCGAACCACAACAGCGGATCCAGCCGTCCGTTCAGGCTGTTCGTGTCCTTGATTATGAGGGTAAGGATCAGCAGCCAGAGAGCAAGCTCGGCCAGCACCGCAACCGCGGCGATTCGGCTCCAGCGGTAGGCCCGCAGTGAGGCAGGCGCCAGCGTCAGCGGTGCCCGGTAGCGCCGTCGCACCAGCACCGCCACCGGCCACACCAGCGCGGTCAGCAGCAACGCCGCCACCCCGATTCCGAACAGCGGCACCAGCCAGGTGCTCGCGGCGTACCAGGGGACGCGCTCGAACACCATGAACGGCGAGAGCAGGTCGAAGCTGAAGCGCACCGGCTTACCATCGATGACCTGCGCGGCAGCCCGGTCGTGGCCGTCCTCGTCAGCCCACACGAAGGGTGCAATCTCGATCCAGTGGCGCGGCTTGCCGTTGAGGCCCGGGAACGGCAACACGAGTTCGCCCTTCTTGCCGACCCCGACCTTGGTCTGGCTGATGAAGCCGACGCCGGCCAGAAAGTTCGACTGGGAGCCGCGCGACACCGCCCAGGCGCCACGCATGAGCGCAGCGTGCGCTGCGGCCGTCTTCGCATCGACGCCTGCCTTTGGCGGGGTGGCGGGGAAGTAACGGTCGGCGAAATCCTGGAATAGCGCGCCGCGCAGTTCGCCGGCGGCACCGTCTTTCCCGAGACTGTTGAACGAGACGTAGAAGCCCACGTTCTCCTTCAGGAACAGATGCAGCGAGGTGTGGAAATAGTCGGTATCGCCCAGGTGACCGATCACCTCGCGCCCGTTGATGTTGGTCTCGAAGAAGCCGAGTTCCATCCGGTTCAGCGGCGGCAGCATCGTCAGGGGACTGTTGTGCATCGTCTCGGCAGTCTCGGCCGTGAGTATGCGGTTGCCGTGGTATTCGCCGCCCTGCAGGTGCGCGATCATGAAATGCGCCATGTCCTCACCGCTGGAGGCGAGTGAGCCGGCCGGCGCGGGACCTATGATCTCAAACGGCCGTGGCTCCTCGGACGCGGCCGGATAGCCCTTGGACATCAGCGGCACGAGCTCGGCCGGCAGCGGCTGCCGGAAGCTGGAGTGCTTCATGTCGAGCGGGGCGAATATGTGCTTCTCGATGTAGCCGTCGAAGGACTCCCCAGACAGGCGCTGGACGATGTAGCCGGCCAGTGAGGCGCCGTAGTTCGAATACGCGGGCGTCGTCCCGGGTGCGAACACGCGCATCGGTACCCAAGCCTTCAGCAACGTGTCGAATCCGGGAGCCTTCGGATCCTCGGAGATGATGCCCTTGGCCTGTTCCTCGAATCCGGCCGTGTGCTGCATCAGGTTGCGCATGGTGATGGGCTTGCCATCACGTTCGGGAATCTTGAAGTCCAGGTACTGGTTGATATCGGCGTCGAGATTGATCTTGCCTTGCTCCACCAGTTGCATGACCGCGGTCCAGGTGAAGCAGCTTCGACACCGACCCGGGCCGGAAGAGTGTGAGGGCCGGATCCACCGGCGTGCGCTTCTCCACGTCCGAGTAACCGTAGCCACGCTCGGTCAGCACCTGCCCGTCCTTGACGACGACCACGACGGCGCCGGCGATGTCGCCGCTCTTGAGCGCGTACGGCATGTAGCCATCGAGCCACGCGTTTACATCCGCGCCGGTCAGCGGGGCGGCGGTAGCTGCGGCAACCACCGGTGCCGGCGGACTCTCCTGCGCCAGGACGAGCGTGCCCGCCAGCGCGAGAACGCCGGCGATCAGGGTGGAAGCGATCAGTCTTTGTATGCTCATGTTCTTAATTCCCACTCGCCCGGGTCAGCCCAGGCACCAGTCGATGAGTCGTTCGAATTCCGCTCCCGGACGCATCGGATCCGCCACCGGCAGTCCGAGCTGGGCACTCTGCTGCGCCATCAGCGCGCGCGCGGCGCCCAAATCCAGGTGCGAGGTATTGAGGCTGACGCCGCCACAGCGAATCGCAGGATTGGTGAGCCTCCCGAGCCGCAGGTTCAGGTCTATCGTCTCGCTGATGCTCGGCAGCGCGAAGTCCGGATGGCCGAGCACGCATTCGCGTCCCGGCTGGTGACATACCACGATCACATCCGGCTGGCTGCCGTGCAGCAGACCTAAGGAAACCGCCGCATAGGCCGGGTGGAACAAGGACCCCTGCCCTTCGATGACGTCCCAGTGCGCAGGGTCGGCAGCGGGGCTGAGCAATTCCGCGGCTCCGGCCTCAAAGTCTGCGACCACCGCATCCATCGGCATGCCACCGCCGGAGATGAGGATCCCGGTCTGTCCGGTCGCGCGAAAGTCGACAGCGTGGCCGCGTGCCTTGAAAGCCCGAGCGATCGCCAGCGCGCTGTATTTCTTGCCGAGCGCGCAGTCGGTGCCGACGGTCAGCAGGCGCTTCCCGGGACGCTTGGATCCGCTTGCACAGGGGATGTTCGGCGGCGGCGTGCGTATGTCGATCAACCGCCGACCGCAACGGTGCGCGGCGGCCTTCAGGGCCGGCACGGAGCCGAGCTTCACGTGCAGGCCGCTGACGATATCGAGTCCTGCCTCCAGTGCCTCGACCAGCAGCGGCACCCAGCTCTCGCCGATGATCCCGCCCGTGTTCGCGACACCGATCACCAGCCCGCGCGCACCGCGAACGCGCGCCTCTTTCGGGGAAAGACGCGGCAGACCGGTGGAGACGGTGGCGGTATCGCAGCCCCATTCGGCGAGACAGCGCTCCGGAGCCCAGTCGCGCAGCCCGAAGGCGGTCTTGGCGTACGCCGGCTCGGTCGTGTCACCGAGGAACAGCAGATACGGATATGGCAGTTCCAGGACGTTCGACTGCGCGGAACCGCCACCGTCATGGGCTGCATTCATTGCGGCTTCACCATGGCACGCCTCTTAAGGTGCTGCTCGAAGTAGCCGTCGGCGGGGTGGAAGAACCCCAGCCACGACGTGTTGCGAGAGGCAAGCCAGTCGCCTCGAACTCATAAGCCCCTTCCTGACCGCGGCCGCCTCTCATGCCGTCAGAATCGGGCAGTCACCAACGCGCCGACCGTGCGCGGCTGAACGTAGCCAACCGTGCCTCCGTAGTTCGGGCTACCCGAGTTGGTGTAGTAGGCTATGCCGCGGGTGTCGCCGACGTTCTTGCCGTATAGCTCGAACGTCCAGCGACCGTTCTCCAGCCCGGCGCGCAGGTTGACCGTGTTGTAGCTCGACAGGTCCGGGCGCGGTTCCGGCTCGAGCGCGCCCGTGGCACCGGGAATGGCGGAGAAATCGTTGAAGCGCGAACCGATGTAACTCCAAGTTGCCCCGGCGAACGCGCTGTAGTCGCCAAACGCATGCCACGTGTAGGCCCCGTCCAGCGACGTGCTCCATTTCGGCACGTACGGCAAAGGATCGCCCTCGTTGCCGCCGGTTTCGGGCGCCGGCGAAGTCAGGTAGGCGTCGACGTACGCACCCACAAGCGTGAAAGTCAGGCCAGTCACCGGCGTGTAACCGAACGTCCATTCGACACCCTTGCTGCGCGCGGTGCCGCCGTTGGCGTTGATGCCGAATGGAGGTTGTCCCGGCAGCTGGACCTCTTCGAACAGCTGAATCTTCGTCCAGTCGACGAGGAACGCGGCGACATCGACGGACAGACGCTTGTCGAGCAGGTCCGTGCGTACGCCGACCTCGTAGTTCGTCGTCTTGTCAGGCTGGTACTGTCGCTGGATGCTTGCTGGCGCGCTCGGAGGCAGGTCGTTCGGGCCGCCCGGCCGATAGCCGGTCGCGATCCGCCCGTACACCATGGTGTCGCTGCTCACGTGCCAGCGTGGCGCAATCGAGTAGGTCCAGTCGGTGCCGGTCGAGTCGCCGGAAGTCACCTGCGGGGAAGGCTGCTGGTTGAGCGTGAGCAGCGCACCGCTGGTCACCTGGCTGGCGGACTGCTTGTTCTCGGACCAGCGGCCGCCGAGGCCGAGATCAAATTGCGGGCTGAAGTGATAGGTCACTTCGGCAAAGCCGGCCCACTCGCGATACAGGGCGTCGAGGGAAGAGTTCTCGAGCGACGGACCGCCCAGGGCATCCGGAAGAGGGGCGTACGCCTGCGTCGGGATGTAGAAGAGCGGTAGCGTCTCGTCGAGCGTCGAGGACTCGTGCGTGTAGAACGCACCGAGCTGCCACTCGAGAGTCTGCGCGGCCGAGGAGGCAAGACGAAACTCCTGGGTCCACTTCTTGATCTCGGTCGACGCGGGCTCGGCGAGCCCAGCGACGGCGGTCGCGCCGGGAGGCGGCGGGGCCACGAGTCCGAGAAGGCTCGTAGCGACATCGCCGTACGTACCCGTTGGCCCGGTCCCCGGCGCGACCGCGGTCGAAGTTACGTCAGAAATCCCGTTCTGCTCTGTGGTCCCGTAGCTCGTAATCGAGGTGAAGGTTCCCCAGCCGCTGTTCCAGTTGAGCTTGCCACTGTAGATACGGTACTTGAAGGTGTCCGGCTCGTTGATGAAGCGTTGCTGGTTGAAGTTGCCGTTCTGCGGCTCGAGCTGATTGGCGGGCGGCGTGAACTGGAGATTTCCTGCTCCGACCACATCGGTGTTGGGCGTCCCGTCGGTGTGCAGGTCCTGCCCGAAGGCGTTCAGTCGTATTGAAAGGTCGTCGGTAAAGTTGACCAGTAAAGCTGCACGCACGCCATCGCGATAGCCGCGATTGATGTCCTTCTCGCCGAGCGACGGATCATTGACGTAACCGGGTAACCCCTCGTAGTAGCCGCTGAGGCGAAATGCGGCGCGATCACCGATCGGCAGGTTGATCATGCCCTTGCCCGACCCGGCAGCCTCACCGTGCGCGACATCCTCGCCGCCACCCTGGACAGCCGCGGCAAACTTCGTCGGGTCGGGCGGATTAGTCACATATTTAAGAAGACCGCCCTCACTGCCGGCGCCGTACAACGTTCCCTGGGGCCCGCGCAGCACCTCCACACGCTGCAGGTCCCAGGTGTCGAAATCACCGGTGAAAAAGAAGCCGTTGGCGAGCGCGTTGCTCGAGCCGAAGGGCGTATCGTCGATGTAGGTGGTCACCGTCGAGCCGATGCCGCCCACGTTCTGGCCGCGAAGGGTAAGCCGTGTCTCGCCGGGTTGAACCGCCGTCAGCGATAAGCCCGGCACTTTGGATTGCAGGTCCTCGAGGCTGACGAGCTGCTGCTTCTGCAGCTCATCCGAGGTGATTGCGGTCACCCCCATCGGTACATCGTGCAGTTTCTCTTCCCGCTTCTGTGCGGTGACGACGACCTCCTGCAGCACGACCGCACTGGTCCCGCTGTCGATGGCCTGCTGTGCCCACGCGCCGGAACCCGCCGTGAGCGCCACGCCAAACGCCATCAGACCCAGGACTGAAATACCTCGCCATCCGATTCCGGCAATCCCCGGCACTGCAGACACTGTCGCTCTGACCGTCAAATTCATGGATTTTGCCCCCAAACCACTGTTTCTACGCCGGACACCCGGCGCCTCGATCTACGGGGCGCCAGGGTTATGAGACACAATTTGTCTAATACAAGACAATGATCCTGTACAGAGAATTTTGTGTCAATTTGTTTCTGATCCGGCTCATCGCCGGTTTTCTGACCAGGGGTAGGGCACAGTAGGGCGCCGGGGTGTCCGCGCGGGGCGAGCCCGCGCGGCGAGCGAGGGATCAGCCCGGCAACAGCGGGCCGCTGCTGCCTAGGCGACTTTCTCCGCCTTCTCGGCGAGGCTGATCAATTCGCCGGCAAGGTTTCGGTCCTCGCCCGAACACACGCCCAACACCAAGGCGCTCTCGCAGTCCTTGGCGACGTAAGCGTGTCCCATGGTGCTGTCGAGGTAGATACCCTGGCCTGCCTTCAGCACGACCGAGGTGTAGAACTGCAGGTGCACCTCGACAGTCCCCTCGAGCACGAACACAAATTCCTCGCCCTGGTGGCGCACCGGCTCACCAAACTCCGCGATGTCGTGCGCCCTGATGCGCGTAAGGATGGGGACCATGCGCTTCTCGCGCAGGTCTGCGCACAGGTACTCGTAGTCGTAGTTGGGCGTCGAGATTTGGATCGAGTTGTTATCCCGCGTGAGGCTGCGGCGAGCGGTCACGACCCGCGGTGCATCCGCCGCTGGCGGATCGGCCTGCGCCAGGAACTCGGCCATCGTCAGTCCCAGCCGCGAGGTGAATTGCTGCAGCTTGTCGTAGCTCAGCGAGAGTTTGTCCTGCTCGACCTTCGCGAGCGTCGACAGTGGAATGCCCACCTTCTCGCTCATCTGCCGGAGGGTCCAGTTCTTCTGGCCTCGCAAGGCCCGGATCAGGCCTCCCAGCGTCGTGCTCTTGCGCGTCATCCCGGGTCAACTCCCTCTTGCTGGTATGCGCGCGCTGCGTCACTTGAGCGGCAGGCGGGCATATAGTGCTCGACTATAGTCGCGCACACTCGTGTCTATCGCAAGAGAAGCGATTCTCCTGAAAGGGACATGGGGTCGCGGCGCTGTTGGCCTCAGCGTTGCGGCTGCGTATTACCGATGCGGCCTGCTATCAGGCGCCTATGGACTCTTTGGGTCTTATGAAGGGCCCATAGACGAACCTCACGTTTGCCACGACCCGATGCCGTATCGCGCAAGCTCGCCTGACTACACGAGGTCGGGCAGCTGAGACTGGCTCTGGTTGAGCGTTAATCAGTGCGTTCGCGTCGTACCGAGACGCTTTTCGCAGAAGCTCGCGATGACGCAATTCGCTCGCGCGACTCAGGTAGGTCTGGATTGCCGAAAAAGCCGTGATCCATTGCCCGCATTTTTTCAGCAGCCGGCTAAGTCGTTACCGGTTCAGTTCATACACACACATGTTGACGGCCGATGCCAGATTCAGCGATTCGATGGTGCCGCAACCGGCGAGGGTAAAGGACTCTGCGCTGAGCGCAACCAGTTGCTCGTGGGGCAGCCCGCGTGCTTCGTTGCCGAACAGGTAGCAGTTGAACGTCTTGAACCCTGGGGACGATACCATCTCGCCCTTCATATCAAGACAGGCGATGCGTTCGAAACGCTCGTGCAGGGAAAGCAATGCCACATCCTGTTCGATGGGTACATGAAAAATCGCACCCATGCTGGCGCGCACGACTTTTGCGTTGTACGGATCGACGCTGCCCGGGCTGAGCAGGCAGCGGAGTCTTCCGAACCACGCCAGCGTGCGCAGAATCGTCCCAAGATTTCCCGGGTCCTGAATTTCGTGCAGGTAAACTGTGCGCTCGTCGGCGTCTGGAGGCGCTGACCGCAACAGCGGCACCAGCGCGACTATTCCCTGCGGCGTCTTGGTGTCTGCAATCCGCGCCATCTGGGCTTCGCTGATCACGTGAGTTGCAAATTGACTGCGCCACTGTTCCCGGCCACGGGTCACATACAGCTCACAGCCCTGTAACTGAGGATTCCGAAGGGCCGCCTTTTGCAGCTCCAGTACGAGATGTTCGCCTTCAACCAAAAAATATCCGAACTCCTCCCGGTATCTCTTCTGATGCAGCTTCTTGAGGTCCTCGAGCTTCATTGATCCGTCACGCCGCTGTACGTTGGACCGGTCAGCATGGATTTTGCTACCGCTTCGGCAACTCTGATCCCATCGACTGCCGCCGACAGAATGCCGCCCGCATATCCGGCACCTTCGCCGGCGGGATACAAACCGCGCGCGTTGAGGCTTTGCAATGTCTCATGGTTGCGCGTCACACGCACCGGCGAGGAAGTGCGGGTTTCGATGCCCGTCAGTACCGCGTCGTGGCGATCGAATCCACGAATCTGTCTGCCGAACGCGGGCAGCGCTTCGCGAATCGCCTCGATCGCGTAGTCCGGCAACGAAGTCGTCAGATCGCCCAGACGGACCCCAGGTTTGTACGATGGCTCGACCTCGCCGAACTCGCTGGACGGCACGCCACGCACGAAATCGCCCACCAACTGGCTCGGCGCGCAATAATCACCCCCGCCCAATCCGTAGGCGCGCGACTCGAGCCCCTCCTGCAATTCCATGCCTGCCAGCGGGCCGCCTGGAAAGTCCTCTTGCGGGCTGATCCCTACGACGATGCCGGCATTCGCATTGCGCTCCTTGCGCGAGTACTGACTCATGCCGTTAGTGACCACGCGCATCGGCTCGGAGGTGGCGGCGACAACGGTGCCGCCGGGGCACATGCAGAAGCTGTAGACAGCGCGGCCGTTTTTGGCGTGATGCACCAGCTTGTAGTCGGCGGCACCCAGCTGCGGATGCCCGGCATATTTTCCCAGGCGTGCCCGGTCGATCAGCGACTGCGGGTGCTCGATACGGAACCCGACGGAAAAGGGCTTCGACTCGATGAACACGCCGCGGCGATGAAGCATGCGAAAGGTATCGCGGGCGCTGTGACCGGGCGCCAGCACCACGTGCCGGCTGCGAATCGCCTCGCCACCCGCGAGCACCACGCCCTCAAGGCGGCCCTCGTCGAGCAGCAGGTCGTCTACTCGGCTTTCGAATCGCACTTCGCCGCCGAGGGCGATGATTTCGTTGCGTATTTTAGCGACGACCCCGGTGAGCCGGAAGGTGCCGATGTGCGGTTTGCTGACGTACGTAATTTCTTCCGGAGCCCCGGCGCGAACAAACTCGTGTATTACTTTGCGGCCGTAGAAATGAGGGTCCTTGATCTGGCTGTAGAGTTTCCCATCCGAAAACAGCCCAGCGCCGCCTTCGCCAAACTGCACGTTCGATTCCGGCGTCAGCGTTTTTCCGCGCCACAGAGCCCAGGTATCCGCGGTGCGGCGGCGCACCTCCCGACCACGCTCCAGCACGATGGGGTTGAATCCCATTTGCGCCAACAATAACGCCGCAAATAATCCGCACGGCCCGAATCCCACGATCACGGGCCGCTCGCTCAGATTCGTCGGCGCACGTGCCACGGGATGATAGTTGGTGTCGGGCGCCCGGCGCACATTGGGGTCGCCGGCCAGGCGGTGCAGAATCGTTGCTTCGTCGCGCGCCACCAGATCGATGATGTATACAAAAACGATGCTGCTGTTCTTTTTACGCGCATCGTAGCTGCGCTTAAAGACGGTGAAATCCAGCAGATCCGCGTCGCTTAATTTTAGGCGTCTGAGGATTGCGCGACGCAGGGCGTGCGTGTCGGAATCGAGCGGCAGCGACAAATCGGTGATGCGGATCACGAGGGTCATCCTGGCCGGTGACTCCCGGCAAAGGAGGAGAAGTTATAGTACGGTGCAGATTATAGTGCCGCTACGGGTTCGCCCTCCGGTCCGATCCACCCTTCCGGGATTTCAATGGCACGATCCAAGAGCAGCGGCAGCTGGCTGCAAGAGCACGTCAACGACCCCTACGTCAAACAGGCGCGGCAGGATGGTTACCGCTCGCGCGCCAGCTACAAACTGATTCAGTTGAATGAGAAGGACAAGCTGATTCGCCCGGGCATGCTGATCGTGGACCTGGGCTCTGCCCCTGGCGGCTGGTCGCAAGTCGCCGGAAAGCTCGTCGGCGCCAACGGCAAGGTTGTCGCCACCGATATCCTGCCGATGGAACCGGTGAAAAACGTCGATTTCATTCTGGGTGACTTCAGGGAAGAGGCCGTGCTTAACCAGATTCTCGCGCGCCTCGAGAGCAGGAAGCCCGATCTCATCCTCTGCGACATCGCCCCGAATATCTCAGGCGTCGACGTTGCCGACCAGGCGTCTTCCATTTATCTGGTCGAACTCGCACTCGACATGGCCCGGCAGGTGCTCAAACCCAAAGGCGATTTCGTGGCCAAGGTATTTCAGGGCGCAGGCTCGGACGCTTATCTGAAGGAGCTGCGCGCTTCCTTCCAGAAACTGGCCATTCGCAAGCCGGCCGCGTCGCGGCCCAGATCTCGGGAGGTGTATGTGGTAGCGAAGGGCTTCAAAGGAGCCGCGGCCGCGAAGACCTGACGCTTTCGAGATTCCCGTGGGTTGCGTCGTTAGCCGAGCCAGCGGCCAAAGAACCGGAAGGTGCGGTCCCATGCGTGCTGCGACCAGACGGGGTCGTACTGGGTGGCCGGGATACGTCCCGGGCCGACGGCCGTCTCGTTGGCGAACGCATGGGCGGCCAGGTAGCAGTGGAAGTCAAAAGTCACCGCGGCTTCGTGCAGCTTCTTCTCCAGCGAATCCACGGTGGCGGTGGGGAAGAACTTGTCCTGGGTAGCCCAATGTCCCTGCAGCGGCACCTTGATCTTGGTTGCGTCAATGTATTCCAGCGGCGGGCAGCCGTACCAGACCACGGCAGCGTCGATCTCAGGAATGTTGCAAGCGGCCAGAAGCGTCAATGCGCCTCCCATGCAAAAGCCGGTTACGCCCACCTTACCGCAGCGTGGTTTCAGGAATTGCACTGCGCCGCGCACGTCCTGCGCGGCCGCATCGCCGAAGTTCAGAGCCGTCATGAGGTGGTGCGCCTCTTCCGCCTCCACGGTGGACTTGCCGCGGAAAAGGTCGGGCACGAGGGCGACGTAACCCGCGCTGGCCAATCGGTCCGCGACGCCGCGGATTTGTCCGTTGACTCCCCACCATTCCTGAATGACGACAATTCCGGGAGCACCCGCCGCCTGTAGTGGTTCGGCCAAGTAGCCCTGCACGGCCCCGCCGTCCGGACGCTTAAATGGGATCATGGTTCCCATGCTGCAAACTCCCTAGCCAGGATAGAGATCAGCGTTTCGTGACGAGCCCACGAACGCGCGTTCCAAGGTTGTGCCAATCATCAACAATCTCAACTCGTATGCCAAATATCAGCTCTGGGCTACGTTTATTACAAATCCAGCGGCGTTCGCCACTGCGGCTTCTACCTGCGTTTTGAGCTTGACGGCGGCCCGAGGCGCGCCGGGTGTGACCGCTCCTGGCCCGCGTTAACTGCGACTGGCTCGGGGGCCTACGCAGATCCAGGCAAGTACCCTGCCCGCCGCCGCAGACCGCAGACGCCACAGTGGCGCGTGGTTGCACGCGCCTAACGACTCTGCTCCTATGCAGCGCCTAAGACAGGCGTGTTCCGGTCTGGCCGTCGCATTCACAAGGGTTCCATCATGGTGGGTTTGCCGTTGATTCGGGTTATCGGCGTCGTCTGCGGCCTCTGCATCACTGGCGCCGCCTGGCCGGCTGCGGCCGGCCCGCCCCACGACCCGCGGCGCCAAATCCTGCCGAGCGACGTCGTGCCGGTGCATTACGACCTCGCGCTGGCCCCCGATGCCGACGCTCTTACCTTCAGCGGCAAGGTATCGATCACCATCCGGGTCGTTTCACCCACCCGCAGCATCACGCTGAACGCCGCGGGGCTGACCTTCGAGCGCAGCACGCTGGACGGGACTTCGGATGCCAAGGTGGCTCTCGATGAGAAACTCGGTCGTGCCACTTTAGACTTCGGCAAGGTGATCCCCAGCGGGCAACACACTCTATCGATCGATTATCACGGTAGCATCGGACGATCGACGCTGGGTTTCTTCGCGATGGACTACCGTGCACCCGACGGGCCGCGTCGAACACTCGCCACCAACTTCGAACCGGCAGACGCTCGCGATTTGCTGCCCTGCTGGGACGAGCCGGGTCGCAAGGCCACCTTTACCGTTTCCGTCGACGCCCCCAAAGACCGCATGGCGCTCTCGAACATGCCCATCGCAGAGGTGACGCCGCTGTCCTCCTCGCTACAGCGCGTGCGCTTCCAGCAAAGTCCCAAGATGTCGACGTACCTGCTGTTTGTCGGCGTTGGAGACTTTGAACGTATCCAACAGCGCGTGGACGGTGTGGACGTGGGCGTCGTGGTCAAGCGGGGGGACACCGCCAAGGCCGCGTATGCGCTCGAACAGGCCGGCAAACTTATGCACTACTACAACGAATATTTCGGCGTGCCGTACCCGCTGCCGAAACTGGATCTGATCGCCGCCCCGGGTCAGATCGAAGGCGGCTCGATGGAGAACTGGGGCGCGATATTTTACTCGCAGAATCACCTGCTGTTCGACCCACAGATCTCCACCGAATACGATCGCCAGGTCGTTTTCGAGGTGGTCGCCCACGAGATGGCGCATCAGTGGTTCGGTGACCTGGTGACGATGGCATGGTGGGACAACCTGTGGTTGAACGAGGGCTTCGCGAGATGGATGCAAACGTACGCGGCCGACGATCTGCATCCTGAGTGGGATACGGGCCTGCAGGCGGCTGCGATCTTCGAGGCCGGTAAGCAGGCGGACTCTGTTCCTTCCACGCATCCGGTAGTCCAGGAAGTGGACACCGCCGATCAGGCGCAGGAGTCATTTGACGCTATTACTTACGACAAGGGCGCGGCAATCATCACCATGATCAACGCCTATGCCGGCCGGGAGAAGTTTCGTGACGGCGTGCGTCGCTACATGCGCACGCATGCCTTTGGTAACACAGTCGACACGGATCTGTGGCTTCCGATACAGCAAGCCGCCGGCCGCCCCATCATCGAGATCGAGCGAGACTTCACGCGCCAGGCGGGGTTACCACTGGTGCGCGTGACCCCCACGGCGAGCGGCGTGAACCTGGCGCAGGCGCGCTTCGCCGATGACCGCTCCACGATCAGCCAGTTGGCGCCGCAGCACTGGCGGCTGCCCCTTGCGGCGGGACCGATCGAGGGTTCCAAACCGTACCTGCTGTTGCGGGGGACGGCAGAGATCCCGAAGCCCCCGCCGCTGCTCGTCAACGCGGGACAGTTGGGCTACGCACGCGTGCTTTACGACGCCGAGAGCTTCGACGCCCTGACGCAGCACCTGAGCGCACTCCCCGCCGCAGACCAGCTGGGTATCTTCAATGATGCATGGGCGCTCGGGGTGGCAGGTTATTTCCCCGCGAGCAACGTGGTGCGGCTCGCGGCGCAGCTCCCGGCCCAGGCCAATCCCGTCGTCTGGGGCCGCGTACTGGACGTATTCACTGATCTGGACCGGCACTACGCCAGCACGCCGCAACGTGCCGCGTTTCGTCAGTTCGCGCTCGGGGTTCTCAGGCCTTTGGCGGTGCGGCTCGGCTCTCACACTGCCGAACAAGAGCCCGCCAACACTGAGATCCTGCGCAGTCAGCTGCAGCAGGCCCAGGCGCGCTTCGGGGATGCGGCGGTGATCGCGGCGGCCCGCAGGCGCCTCGACTCCGGCGACGGCACCACCGCCGAGCTGCGCGCCGCCATGAACATTGTCGCCGCGCAAGCCGACGCCCCGACGTTCGACGCAGTGCTCGCGCGTGCCCAAAAAATCGGTGACCCGCTGGAGAAACTCCATCTGTTTCGAGCGCTCGCCGGCGTGGCCGATCCCGCCCTGGCGCGGCGCATGCTCGACATCGCGCTCGGGGATCAAGTGCCGGCCGGCACCAGTCCGGGCCTCATCGACGCGCTGGCGCGCGAGCACCCCGACATGGTCTGGGAAGTGCTCGCTCCGCAGCTCGATGACCCGAAACTGCCGTACTCAAAATCGCAGCGTTGGGAACTGGCCGCCAGCATTGCCGCCTATTCTTCCACGCCCCAGCGCATCGCGGATCTGGAGGCCTATGAAGCGCACAGCGTTCCGCCCGAGGCTCGCAAACCCTTCCTCGGCGCGGTCGCGGACATTCGCACCAATGAGCGTATCGCGCAGAGCGTACTTCCGGACATCGATCGCTGGATGGCCGCGCGGGGATCCTCCGCGCCACCGACACCGGGCGCCGTCAGAGCAGGGGTCCAAGCGTTGCGATGAGGTTGTTCCAGAGCCGTCGTGATCTCGGCCACGCCGCCACCGCCTGCTTCGTGACCGGATGCGAGCGCGCAATGTAATCGTACTGGCGCGTGCGTACGGTGTCGGTCAGTGCAGGGTCGTAGAACAGGATGTTGTTCTCGTAATTGAGGTCGAAGCTGCGCCGGTCCATGTTCGCTGAGCCGATCAAAGTCACCTCGCCATCCAAGGTCAGCGATTTAGCGTGCAGCAGGCCGCCCTGGTACTCATGGATCCTGACCCCGGCCCCGAGCAGGTCCGCATAGTAGCTGCGACTGGCTGCCCCGACGATCCACGAGTCGTTGCGGGCCGGGAGGACGATCGTCGTTTCGACCCCGCGGTAGGCAGTCGTGCACAGCGCACTGTGCAGTGACTCGTTGGGGACGTAGTACGGGGTCGTGACGATGACTTCGTGACGGGCTGCGAACAGCAGCGATTCGAACACCTCGGGCATAGCCGAGTAGCGCACCGTAGGACCTGTGCCAATGACCTGCGCCACCGTTTTCCCCTGCGCAGGCATGGAGAGCGGCCTGCGCAACAGCTCATCGAGATTCTCATCCGCGCATGTCATCCAGTCGCCCGCAAACAGGAACTGGTTCTGGCGCACGATCGGTCCCTCAAAGCGAATCATCGCGTCCACCCAAGGTCCGAACTTCGCCTTTATCAGAAATGCAGGATCAGCGCAGTTCTGGCTGCCACAGTAAGTGATGCGATCATCGATGACCGCGATCTTGCGATGGTTTCTCAGGTCAATGCGGCCGCGGAATGGACGCAAGAGTGGATTGCCAATCGGCAGGCCGGCGGCGACCTGTACCCCGGCGGCGCGCATCGCGGCCCAATGCGGTCCGCGAATTATCGTGCGCGAGCCAAGAGCATCGGCCATGGCCCGACAGGTCACGCCGCGGGCCGCGGCGCGCTTCAGGGCCTCAACGACCTTGCAGCCGTTACCATCGGGCAGCCAGATATAGAACAGCACGTGGACGTGCTCTTGGGCCGCGTCGATATCGGCCACCATCGCTTGGATCGTGGCGTCGGAGTTGGGCAGCAGCTGCCCGCTGTTGCCAGCGATCGGACTGAACGCACTGATCGAGCGACCGAGCTCGAATAGGTGTCGATAGCGCTCGGGCACCTCGCCCATGGGCTCGACGGCGCCCCCGATCGAGCGCGGGAACGCAGGCATACGTTCGAGAACCGCATGCAGCCGCTTCAGCCGACGCCGGCCGATGTTCACCTCACCCAGAAACAGGTAGGCGAGCATGCCCAGGACCGGCAGCACGCCAACGACCACCATCCACGCGATGCGGGAGGCTGGATCACGGTGGGGCCGCAGCAGGATGCGCGCGAGTACCGCCAGTTCGAGCAGTCCACCGAGGGCCATCGAGACCAAGGAATGGTGAAAGGTATCGAACATGCGTGGAGTTGATCAGTGGTCCGGAACCGTGTCGATTATTACCGAGAATCCGCTGCGCGAGGTGCCGGAACTGGCGACAGGCCGCGCCAACCAATGATTACCTTCGCTGCAGAAGCTACTCGGCGGCGGGCGCTATTCTGCGTAAGTCATCAAGCAGCGCCTGCGGTGTAACCCCGCGTCCGAGGAACTGCCGCAACTGCACCGCGGTGGGTTGCGCCTCGCCACTCCTGAGCAGGTTGTCGGCCAGCCAGCCAAACCAGCGCGGTTCACCTGAGTCGAACGGCCCGAGCTGACGGGTAATGCGTTGTCTGAGATCGGCGGTAATGATCGCCCCTAAGCCGTAATTGACCATGTAACCCGGTTTGTCCACCAGTTGCACACGCACCGCCCACCACGCAAGCTCTGGGTGCGGTGTGATGTGCAGGTAGCGGCTCGTTATGGCGGTCCATACGGCATTGGGGTCTGCCTCCGGTTCACGCAGCATGCGGCATTCAAACAACGCCCAGGCGACATCCAGCATGACTGCGGCGTAGCGTGCGCGCAGCGATGCAGACTCACCGGCGTGCTTACCGAGATATTTGTCCTGCCATCGCGGTTCGTAAACGCTCCAGGCGGGGACGTCGGCGAATGCCTCGTAGAAAAGCGCATCGCCCAGGTCCATAAAGGCCGGGCGGGTATGCAGGGCGAGCATGTGCGCGGCGTGACCGTTTTCGTGCACAAACTCGTTGAGCGGACCCAGGCCGCCGTGTTCGTAGTTCGCCGAAACCCGCACGAGTGTCGGCTGCCAGCCGCTCGCCAGTTGCCGTCCCCTGCGGATGTAGTCGGTGTAAGCGAGCGGCGCTTTGCCGGGCCGAGGATCCAAATCGTAGAGCACCCGCGCCTGCGCAAGATCAAGTCCCAGATCCACGTAGAAACGTTGATTCAGGGACTGCAGATCCTTCCGGGGTACCGCAGCCGCCAACTCCCGTTCCGCGGCGCCCGCGGCGAAGCGGTAGTCCCACGGTTCCTGCGGAGTGCCAGGATTCGCCAGGCTCCAGGCCTCGAGCACCACCTGCAGCCAGCGTTCCACCTCCGCGACCGGCACCTCGATCGTTCGCGCTGCCTCATCGACCGGCGACCCTCCGGTGCGCGCCTCGGCCGACGCCCGGCCGATCATCCGGCGATAGGGACTGTCCGGCTGGTCGGTGCCATTGACGGCCTGCCACAGCGGTACGAAGGCCAGGAACAGCGCCTTGCGCCGCTCGGGCTCCGGCATGCGCGTCAGCAGCTCAAATGCGGCAACGCGCGTGACCGTCGCGCCTTCGAACTGCAGGTTGTTGGCCAATTCGCTGAAGCAGGCGTAGAGCGACTGCTGCAGGGTACGCAGCGGCTGCCTGGTGCGCCGGGCATCCGTACAGTGCCCGGTGGGCGCCAAAGAGTCGGGCGTCGCTGAACTCTCGCGCACTGCCGCGCGCATGACCGTAATGGCCCTTTGGTCTTCGCGCGAGAGCGCGGCCGGGTGCTTCTGCAGTGCAGCGCTCAGGTCTGCACGCAGTGCCACGTACACCTGCTGCCACTCGGCGCGCGATTTGCCCTCAAATTGCGTGTAACGTTGCGGGTCGGAATCAATGAGCGAAACCGCTCCCTGAGCATCGTTAAAATCCGCGAACGTGCTCTCGATGGCGCCGACGGATTGTGTCGCGCCAGCAGCCACCGAGCACGTGAGCGTCAGGAACACCCCGATGCAGCTCGGCCACGAGGGCGACCCGGCATATCGAGCGTGGTTACGCCGAGCGACGAAGCCCAAGTTCGTTCCCCCGGTCAATCATGGGATCCCCTAATTTTTAAGTGTGGCGCCCCAGGAACGCCCGCAGGCTTTTTAACTGCAGCCCGCCAGCACTGGCGATATAGCAGGCGCACAGCCTCGATCGCAAGCGTCAGATGCTACAGGACAGATAAGCGGCGGTTATAGATACCGCGTAGTGAAGTCGCGGCTCGGGGCAGGAGAACTCGAACTCGCGAAACGGCGCGCGACGATAGGTCGCGCGCCGTTTCCAATGCCGATCAGGACTTGGGCGGACTGTCGGTGCTGTGCTGGCAGTTCACATTGGTATTGTCGGTATTGTCTGAGTTTGGCGGGCAGGGTCTCTTCTGTGACTGCTGTTCCTGAGCACCGCTCGAGCTGTCACTGCCGGGGGTCGAGGACTGCGGGCCCTGCATGGTCGGAGAACTGCTGTCCGAAGACTCGATCGCCGATGCGTCGGATGCTGCGCTGGGAGCCGCCGGAGCGGTGGCGCTGGGGGAAGCACTCGATGACGAAGTCGATGGGGCGGTCTGCGCTAAGGCCAGGCCACCGAACGTTATGCTGGCAAGGGCAAGGACAAGTAGCTGACGTTTCATACGCGCTCCGAGCGGGATGGTGGGTACGTTCACACTACAAACCCGAGCATCGCCCATGAAGCCGTAGCGGGCTGTACTCAGCGTCGGTGCAGGCTGACTCCAGGGCCTCGCGCGTTCGCGGGGGTGCGGCTGCTGACGCAATCCGGCGACGCGGCGCGCACGGCCGGTGGCCACACTTCGGCGCTCCACGGTAGCGGCGCATCCACAGGCGTATTGACGGCCCTCCGCCGATCGGCGGAGGCGGTAGGCGCACCGTTTCCGCCGATCGGCAACTGCAGCCCTCGATAAAGCACCCCGCGCGGTGGCATGCTAACCGCGTGCCGCAAGGGCGCTCGCGGTCTCGGACTGGTAACGTGCGACGTGGTCCTGGGCGTCATGATCGAGTACCACAAATTCGACGGTGGTCAGCAACAGGGCGGCCAGCAGTGCAATGATTTTCGAAGTGTTCATGGAAGGGCTCCTCGTGTTATCCATGGCACGTAGTGTTGATCCGCACGGCCCAAGCAGCAAACGCGATGTCTGAGCGACGCTTAAGAAAAACTGAACTCAAACGCAGCTTCGACCGGCTGCCCTTAAATGCGCTGCGCGTGTTTGAGGCCGTGGCAACGCGCCTCAGCTTTGCAACCGCCGCCGACGCTCTAAACGTAACGCCTGCGGCCGTCAGCATGCAGATCCGTACCCTCGAGGAATATCTGGCCGTACCGCTGTTTCGCCGCACCGGCCGGGCAATCGAATTAACTGCGGAAGGCGCCCTGCTGCTGCCAGGGGTGCGCCGGGGACTCGCCGAGTTGCAGCAGGCGATGCAGCAGCTGCGCCAGGATCGGCGCAGCGGCGTGCTCAACATCAGCACGGTGGCCTCGTTCCTGCAGAAGTGGCTGCTCCCGCGCCTGCCGCAATTCTATGACCGCTGTCCGCAGATCGAACTGAGCATCCATACTTCGCCGATTCCGGTGGACTTCGCGCACGGAGATTTTCATGCGGCACTGCGCATGAGCACGGTCCCCACACCGGGGTTGTACAACGAGAAGCTGCTGGACGAGTGGTTCCTGCCGGTATGCACCGCGCAACTGCGGGCACGTCACGGCTCGGTGGAAACTGCCGCGGACCTGCGGCGCTATCCGCTGCTGCGTTCCGCCGACGAATCCTGGAGCATGTGGCGGCATCCGGGAGCGGATACCAACTGGCGCGAGCGCGGAGCCGCCTTCGACGATTCGCTCACCGTCCTCGCGGCGGCCGAGCAGGGTCAGGGGCTGGCGCTCACTCGCTGGACGCTCGCCGCTCAGGACCTCGCCAACGGCCGTCTCGTGCGCGTGAGTGATCGGGTACTACCGTGCCCGCGGTCGTACTACTTCGTGTGCCCCGAAAGCTACCTGGCGTTACCGAAGCTGCAGCAACTGCTCGTCTGGCTGCGCGAGGCAGCCGCCGCCTTCGCGGGGCCCGACAGCGTCAAGCCCTCGCGCCCCCCGTCGCCCTCGCGGCAGACCCGTTTGCGCAAGGTCGCAAAGTAGTCTCTCAGCGCCGCGTGCGCAGCCGCAGGCTTTCCCAGCTCGCATCCGCGAGCCAGCCGCCGTCGACCGTCAGTGTTGCGCCGTTGACGAATGCGCTCTTGGTGTCATCGGCCAGATACGCGATGGCCTGGGCGACGTCTTCGGCCCGGGCGAAACGGGCCTGGGGCACGCGGTCGGTGATGTCATGATCAGAATAGGCGCCGCTTCCCTGGTCGGCGACGTCCATTTCAGTCTTGATCCACCCGGGGCAGACTGCATTGACCCTGACGCCACGCCCGCCCCACTCGGCAGCCAGGGTCCGCGTCAGACCCACCAGGCCGTGTTTGGAGGCATTGTAGGCACTGCGGTGGCTGACGCCCGCTAGCCCGGCCACGGAGGCGACGTTCACGATACTGCCGCAGTTCCGCTGCAGCATCTGGGCGCCGAGGTGCTTGCAGAGCAGGAAGGGTGCGAACAGGTTCACGCTCAGAACCCGCTGCCATTGCTCGGCCGTGGTGTCCTCCGCCGGAGCGATGCAGCTGATACCGGCGTTGTTGACGAGCACGTCCGCCGCGCCATGGTCGCGCGCGATCGCCGCGGATAGTTCACGCACGAACGCTTCAGAAGTGATGTCTCCGCGCAGGCCTTCTACCGGCAGGTGATCCGCCTGCAGACGCCCAAGGGGTGCATCGAGGGACTGGATGTCCGTCAGCAGCACGCGAAAGCCAAGCCGCGCCAGCAGAGATGCGGTCGCGAAACCCAACCCCTGTGCAGCACCCGTCACCACGGCGACTTTCAAGCTCGGTTCTCCATTGATCCGGCGGCAGCTGCCGGGGATTGGTTGCGTTCACCCATGCGAGCGACGCGCAGGCATTCTATTCTGAGACGCCGGTGCCGATGCCCCCACCTGCCGAGGACTTTCCGCTCTCTCATCCTCGGGACGATCACGCCGCCTTGCGGCGCCCCATCAATCGCTTGAGCGCATCCGGCAAAGGCCTTTCACCGGCGCCATAGTCCTTCCAGGCCCCCGAACTGGTGAGCAGCGCTGGCGCGGTGCGGATCGTGCAGGTACCCGGGTCCAGCCCCCCCGTAACCTGCTCCCATGTGAGTGGCATTGAGACCGGCGCGCCCGGTCGGGCGCGCGGAGACAGCGGTGCGACCGCGGTCGCCATGCGGTCATTGCGCAGATAGTCGAGAAAGATCCGGCCCGTGCGGTCCTTCTTGGTCATGGTCAGAAGGTATTTTTTTGGGCTGTCCGCGGCCATGCGCGCGCAAATCTCCTTGGCCATCGCCTTAGCCTGCGGCCAACCGACCCTCGCCTTGGGCGACAGCGAGAACGGCACCACAACATGCAGTCCCTTGCCGCCGGTGGTCTTGCAGAATGGAACGAGCCCCAGGCTCTCGAGGCGGTCCCTGAGATCCAGCGCCGCCTCGATCACCCGGGAAAAGGCCAGCTCGGGCGCCGGATCCAGATCAAACACGAAGCGTCCCGGTCGATCGGGAGATCCCGGCGCGCAGTTCCATGGATGCAGCTCAACCCCGGCGACCTGGGCGACCGCTGCGAGCCCCTCGACGCGATCGATCTGCAGATACGGCTTGCTATCGCCGGAGACCGTGACCAGATCCAGGAGACTGGACGTACCCGCCATCGCGTGGCGCTGGAAGAAGCGCTGCGCCGCGATGCCGTCGGGCGCGCGAATGATCGAGCACGGGCGGCCACGAAGGTGCTCGATCATCCAGCTGCCGACCGCTTCGAAATAGCGCGCAAGATCGAGCTTGGTGAGTGGCGCGGAGCCTTTCTCTGCAGCCGGCCAGAGCGGTTTGTCGGGGTTCGAGATGGTGACCCCCATCACCACGGCATCGCCCGAGACGCGCTTGCCCCGCGAGACTGCCGCGGGTGCGACAGTGCGCGCCGGCGCGGCCTTGGCCGACACGGGCTCTACGGCCGCGCTGCGGGTGGAATCCCATTTGGCAGCGGAACTGAATCCGCTCTTCTGCATCATGAACGGCCGCGGCTTCTTTCCCTTGCCCGCGCTGATCTCAGCCATCGAGCGCCCGGAGGCGACCGAGCGGTCGTTCTCCTGTGCCTCTTGATTTGCCGCCACGGCGAACTGATCGCGGTGCTTGATGAGCAGCCAGTTATTGCGCTTGCTGCGGCCGCCGCGATCGGCGCGCATGCGCACCAGTACCCAGCTACCCTTCAGGCGCTCGCCGTCCAGACGAAACTTCAGGCTCCCGCCCTGCAGCATCTGCTGCGCCGAGCGTTCACCTTCTGCGGTCCAGTAGCCACGGTCCCACAGCTGTACGGTGCCGCCCCCGTACTGGCCCGACGGGATCGTGCCTTCAAAGTCACCGTAGTCGAGCGGATGATCCTCAACCTCCACCGCGAGACGCTTGACCGCCGGACTCAGCGAAGGAGCCTTGGTGACCGCCCAGGACTTGAAGACACCGTCGAGTTCCAGCCGCAAGTCGTAGTGCAGGGCGCGCGCGGCGTGTTTCTGAATTACGAACCGCAGTCGCGTGCCCGGGGTGACGGGCCGCCGCCCGCTCGGCTCTGCCGTCTTGGTGAAATCACGCTTGGCCTGATAGGCGGCAAGCTTGCGGCGCGCTACCGCGGCGCGCCTTCCGGAGCCGGAGGCGCGCCGCTTCGCTGTCTTGCGCTGCACGGCCAGCGGAAATCCTCATCGAAAACGGGGAAGGTCATGCGCCTTCCCGTTGGCGGTCGCTCTGTGCACGGTGCTCACTCTCGTTCCTATGAACGCCCCACCTGTTGTTTCGCGGCTTCGAACTCGACGTTCATGCGCACCCGATCCTCTTCATCAAAATTTTCGCGGACGTCGCGCCACACGTTGGCCTCTTCCTCTTCGATGTGATGCTCCACGAGGTCCTTGAGGACCTTCGCCGCCGCCTTGTGTTCGGCGGAGGTCGGGTCTGCTGCTTCGAGTCGCTCGAGCGTCTTCGACGCCCATTCATGCTCCAGGTACCCCTCGAGCCCATCGGTCTGGGCTTCATCCTCGCTGGTGGCGATGATGGCATCGTAAACCACCTTCTCCTCCGCCTTGGTGTGCGGAACCAATGCGGCCTTGATCTTGCGCACCAACTCGGCTCGTTCGTTGACAGATTCCGCATCCTGCAGGTCGGCGAGCAGCGATTTCACTTCCTCGTGCTCGCGTTTCAGGGTGTCGAGGATATCGGTGTGCTCAGACGATGCGCCCTTCGCCGCCAGGGCCTTGGAAACGCGACGTGTCGCGCCCTTGTTAATAGACTTCTCGGTCATTTCCGCTCGCTCCTTTTACCCGGGGTAATTCGGAGCTGGACTCTAGGGCCTTCTGGCCCCGCGGCACTGACAGCAACGCGCGCGATCCCCTGTCAGACAGCGCACCCATCCCCACCGACGCACGGCCGGCGGCGTGCAAGGCGCCAAACGAGGGCTTTGGCTGTACCGGCCCGGCGTGCCTACTTGCCGGATGCTTGCTTGGCCCGATCCAGCTCGGTGCGCAGCGCCTTTGCCCATGCACTCGCGGCCGCGCGCGCTTCGGCAGCATTGTCGACGCTGGTAATTAGCTGCGGCCGGAACGACTCGCGTGCCAGCGTGCGATCGAACACCCGCATGAGGGCCTCACCCGTGGCTGAGTCGCGCAGTTCCGCCACCAGCGTCAGCTCGCCGGCCGAGACGGCATAGCTGCTCGTGCGTCCCGACCCCCAGGTCAGGCGCATTGACCTGCAGATTCACGATCGCCATGTCGACCTCGAGCACGTGATCGCCCGCAGCGTCGACGAGCTGATAGCCCCCGTTTGTCAGCTCCTTCAGGACTTCTTCGCGCACGAGCTTCGCCAGCTTGTCGCGGATGCGCTGTGAGTCTGCAGCGCTGACCGGCATGCGTGAGCCCGCAGCTCCATTGCGTCCCCAGTCGCGGTGAAAGGCCACCGTCACCGGGCCCAAAAGGATCTTGGTATAGGCTCCGAGGTCCGCATCGGGACGGGCGTACACGACGTCCAGCCCTTTGACCTTGAGCGGCTGCAGTCCCTCTTCGGACCAGGCGCTCGTCGCCTGTGCCTTGCTGAGGGGGGCCGTCGCATCGGCCTGCGCTGCGGCTAACCTGGCGCACGCCAACGCCGCGCCGAACAACAAGGCCAAGGTTGCACGCTTCACGAGTCCTGTTCCCCCGTGGGTGGGAAATGACAAAAACGACTATAGGACCGTGGCCATGGGCCAAGCAATACGGGGAGTCATAACGGGTAACTGCCAGACCCACCAGGGTGTGACCGTGCAAGCGAGGCTTTAGGAACCCAAGAAATGCAAAGCCGCAAGAGGCCGGACTCTCGTCGCTTGCCCAATGGCCTTGGCCAACGCCGACGCAAGCTCTGCCATGCAAGAACGAAAACGGCGCACGGTTGAGTTAGCATCAGGAGCATGCACGTTCGGGGACGCCCGTCGAGTCGGCATATGAAGGGTCGGCAGGTCGCCATGACGCTTTACCTGCCGCCGCACAAGTACTGGCTTCTGAAGTCGGTCAGCCACAGAACCGGAATCACCATGCAGTTTCTGCTGCGTAGTGCCCTGGACGCGGTGCTCGCCGACACGCATCGCACCGCCCCGCCGAGGTAGCGCCACAGCAATCGCGTAGCTGGCTTCGACTGCAGCGCCGCGCTTCAGCGATCGAAAGAGCGTGGCGTAGACTGGGGAGCAGAAGGAGCCGGTATCCCCTTGGATGAACGATCAAAAAAAGCGCGGCACGCGGACGCGCCCGTACATACGTCGGGCAAGGATAAGGTCGCCAAGGACATCCAAGCGCGAAGTGATACCGCGGGTGCACGGGTTGGCGTCGTGTGTGTTGGCGCCTCCGCCGGCGGACTGGAGGCCTTCACCAGCCTGCTGAAGGAAGTGCCGCCCGATACCGGGCTGGGAATCGTGTTTATCCAACACCTGAGCCCGGGCCACACGAGCATGCTGGCCGAGATCCTCACCCGGGCGACCTCCATGCCGGTGTCCGAGGTCAGTGAGGAGCCGCTGGTCGAGCCAAACCGCGTCTACGTCATCCCGCCCGGCCGCACGATGGTCATTCGCGACGGCCGCCTCAATCTCAGCGCCCGCGACACCCGGCCACACCATCCTATCGACCTGTTCATGGCATCGCTCGCGGCTGACCAGGGCCACCGCGCCATCGGCGTGGTGCTGTCGGGCACCGCCACCGACGGCACCGTAGGACTTGGATCGATCAAGGAGGTCGGGGGCATCACCTTCGCGCAGGACGAGAGCGCCCAGCAGGACGGCATGCCGCACAGCGCCATCGCCGCCGGGGTCGTGGATTTCGTACTGAGTCCGGAACGCATCGCGCGCGAGATTGCGCGAATCGCCCGCGATCCCTACGTTGCCGAGCCCGCGGATGCACCAGCGGGACCGCTCGACCTTGAGGATGAGATACTCGCCCTGGTACGCCAGGAAAGTGGCATCGACTTCAGTCAGTACAAATCCAACACGCTGCAGCGCCGCATCCGGCGCCGCATGGTGCTGCTGAAGATGCCGCGCCTGGAGGATTACGCCGCCTGCCTGCGCAACAACCCAGCCGAGATTGACGCGCTCTATCAGGACATCCTGATCAGCGTCACCAATTTCTTCCGCAATCCGGAAGCCTTCGAGTCCCTGAGGACCAAGGTGATCCCGAGGCTGTTCAAGAACCACTCGCGCCAGGATCCGGTGCGCGTGTGGGTCCTCGGCTGCTCAACCGGCGAGGAACCCTACTCGCTGGCAATCGCGCTCACCGAGTACGCGACCGAGCACCGCCTGAGCGTGCCGATCACGATCTACGCCACAGATCTCAATAACGTAAGCGTCGAGAAGTCGCGCCTCGGTCTTTATCCGAAAAGCATCGCCCATGATGTGTCGGCCGAGCGTTTGCAGCGATTCTTCGTGGAGGTGGACGGCGCCTACCGCGTCAACAAGGCCATCCGCGATCTGTGCATCTTTGCCCGCCACAATGCACTCACAGATCCGCCGTTCTCGCGCATGGATCTCATCAGCTGTCGCAACGTCATGATCTACATGGAGCCGGCCTTGCAGCGCAAGCTCATGCCGATCCTGCACTACGCGCTCAAGTCGACCGGCTTTCTGTTCATCGGCCCCTCCGAGACGATCGGCTCCTATCGCGAACTTTTCGAACCCGAAGACGCCAAGAGCAAGATCTACTCGAAGAAGCCCATGGCGCTGCGCATCGATCAGAGCTTCCCGAAGCAGCCCGCCAGTGCGCAGCTTCCCGAGCGCTCGCTGCCGGTGTGGCGCGATATGCACCGCGATCCGCAGCAGGATCTGCAGCGCGAGGCCGAACGCGTGCTGCTCAGCCGTTATGTGCCGGCAGGCGTGCTGGTCAACGCAGAATTCGAAGTCCTGCAGTTTCGGGGCGAAACGGGCCTGTATCTGACCCCGGCGCCGGGTAAGCCGAGTCTCAACGTGCTGAAGATGGCGCGTGAAGGCCTGCTGGTCTCGTTGCGGACCCTGCTGCAGCGCGCGCGCAAGGAAGACACTACCGTCGGAGAACCGAAGGTGCGCGTCAAGACCAACGGCGGCTATCACGACACCTCCGTGAGTGTGGTACCGGTTGGGCGCAGTGCCGCCACCGAGCGCTGCTACTGGATTCTCTTCGAGCCGCCCCTTGCGCCGGTAGCAGCGAGGGCGCCACGCAAGGTCGCGCGCGGCGCCAAGCAGGTCTCCGACCGGGCGGCGGAGCGGCGCGAGGCGCGGGAGCAGGAGCAGCAGATCGCGCGGCTCACGCAGGAACTGGGCGCCACGCGCGACTACCTCCAGTCGGTCATCGAGCAGCAGGAGGCTGCCAACGAGGAGCTGCAGTCGGCCAATGAAGAGGTGCAGTCGGCCAACGAGGAGTTACAAAGCATCAACGAGGAGCTGGAGACCTCCAAGGAAGAGATCCAGTCGAGCAACGAGGAGCTCACTACTGTCAACGATGAACTGCAGACGCGCAATGAGGAGCTGGATCGCGCCAACAGCGACCTCAATAACCTCTTCGGCAGCGTGCAAATGGCGATCGTCATGGTGTGGCCGGACCTGCGGATCCGGCGCTTTACGCCGGTAGCCGAGCAGCTCTTCAACCTCATTCCCGCCGATATCGGCCGGTCGATCGGCGATATCCAGCTGAACCTCAACATCACCAACTTCAAAGCGCTCCTCACAGAAGTGATCCAGACGATCACGGTCAAGGAGCTCGAAGTGCAGGACCGGCAGGGCCGCTGGTACCTGTTGCGCATGCGCCCCTATCGCACGCTCGACAACCAAATCGACGGCGCCATCATCGCGCTCGTCGATATCGACATGCTCAAGCAGAGCCAGGACATACTGCAGCGCCATGCCCGCCTGCTCGAGCAGACGCACGACGCGGTGATGGTGCGCGAGCTGAACGGTACCATCGTCTACTGGAATCGGGGCGCCGAGCTGCTCTATGGCTATCCGCGCGAAGAGGCGCAGCTGCACCTGCGGCAGAATTTGCTCGGGGGCTCAGAACAGCAGCTGAAGACCGTCGACCTGGCGCTGACCGCCAGCGGTCAGTGGACTGGCGAGCTCGTGCAGCGCACTCAAGACGGTCGCGAGCTGGTGGTTGAAAGCACACAGGTGCTGTTCATCGAGGGCGAACGGCCGCTGGTACTGGAGACCAGCCGCGACGTCTCCGAGCGCCGCCGGCTGGAGGCGAGTCTGCGCGGTCGCGTACAGGAGCTGGCGGCGGCCGATCGTCACAAGAATGAGTTCCTGGCGCTGCTCGCGCATGAGCTGCGCAATCCGCTCGCGCCACTGCGCAACGCGACGCAGATCATGAAGCTGGCCGGCCCAGCTTCGCAGCAAGCCATCAGCGCACGCGACATGATCGAACGGCAGGTATTCAACCTGTCGCGCCTGGTGGACGATCTGCTCGACGCCGCGATGGTGACCCGCGGCCAGGTGGAGCTGCGCGTCGAGCCGGTCGAGCTGCAGAAGATCCTGCGCAACGCGCTGGCCACGGCGCGGCCGCTGACGGAAGCACGGCGACACCTGGTGACGCTCGAGGCGCCGGCCGAAACTATGCTGGTGGATGCCGACGCCGTACGTCTGGAACAGGTGTTCGTCAACTTGCTCACCAACTCTGCCAAATACACCCCCGACGGCGGGGAGATCTCCGTCATCGTGACGCGCCTGGCGCAGCCGGGCGCACCGCAGGTGCAGCAGGCAGCCGTCAAGATACGGGACAATGGTGTGGGCATTGCCCCGGAGATGCTCACGCGGGTGTTTGAACTGTTCGTGCAGGCGGACCAGTCACTGGCGCGGACGCAGGGGGGCCTCGGCATCGGCCTGAGCCTGGCGCGCAGCCTGGTTCAGCTGCATGGCGGGCGCCTCGAGGGTTACAGCGCCGGCCTCGGCCACGGGAGCGAGTTCGTGGTGAACCTGCCGGTGCTCAGTGGTGAACGGGCGCGAGCGGCGCACAGCGCGCAAAGCGGCCGGGCCGAGGCGGAGAGCGGCGCCGCTCCCGCGCAGCGAGTCCTCGTGGTCGATGACAATGCGGACATCGCCGAGAGCACCTCGGCCTTGCTGAAGCTCAATCACTACGAGGTGCGCACCGCCTCGAGTGCCGATGAGGCCGTGCGGGTCGCCCGGGTCTTCTCCCCCACCACGGTGCTGATGGACATCGGCATGCCGCGCACCAACGGTTACGAGTTGTGCCGGATGCTGCGCGGGAGCGCCGAGACGCAGCATGCCCGGATGGTCGCGGTGACCGGCTACAGCAGCACCGAGATGCGCCAGCGGGCCTCTGAAGCAGGTTTCGATGACTACCTATTGAAGCCGGTGGATCTGGCGACGCTCGATCAGATCCTGACACAGCGCTCCGCGCCCTAGAGTCCCGCTGGCGCTTCGCGCACCAGGTTGACTCCTCGTTACCGGCTGCCGATGTGGCTAACACCCGTGCTAGGCTCACAGGGCGCGCCAACCGCCGGAGGATGCGCTTGAACCGACCCCGACTTTCCGCCCGCGAGCTCTCCCGCACGCTCGCGTGCGTGTTCGCGGCATTCAAGGAAACCGACGCGCTGATCCTGTCGCACCTGAACAGGGTCAAGATCCGCCACAAACCCGATGGCAGCGAAGTCACCGCCGCGGACCGCGGCGCGGAGCGGCTGCTGCGCCGCCACGTGCGCGCCGCGTGGCCGCACGATGCCCTGCTCGGGGAGGAATACGGCGGACAGCTGTCCAAGCACGGACGCTGCTGGCTGCTGGACCCGATCGATGGCACCGCTTCCTACGTGCTGGGGATGCCGATGTTTGGCACGCTGGTGTCGCTGCTCATCGACGGGGAACCGGTGTTCGGCTGCATCCGCCTGCCGGCCTTGCGGGAGACGACTTATGCGGCGCGCGGTTTCGGCTGCCACCTGCTGCGCGATGGCGGCCGAGCGCTGCGGGTACGGGTCGCACCCGCGCGCGCGCTGCGCGTCGCCCGCCTGGGCCTGACCAGTTTCAAGGAGAGCGACCTCGCTGCCGGTGGCGGACCGTGGCGCCTGAGCCGCCTGGCGCGCGCGACCGGGCGCATCCGCCTCGTGGGTGACTGCGTGCAGTACGCGCTCGTGTGCCGCGGGATCCTGGACGCCGCGATCGACCCGCTCATGAAACCCTGGGACATCGGCGCGCTGGCCATCTGCGTGCTCGAGGCCGGCGGCTCGGTCAGCGACCTCAACGGCGCGCACCGCACGCTGGTGGAGCGCCGCTCGCTGGTCGCCGCGAGCTCCCCGCTCCTGCGGCGGGCGATCTGTCGCGCCGTCTCGGCGCCCGCGTCCAAGCAGGGATGATGCGCGCGTGGTGGTGCACCTGATCGATGGCACCTATGAGCTGTTTCGCCATTTCTATGGCCTGCGCCGCTTCAACAAGGGGATCGACCGCCCCGGCGGCGCGGTCATCGGGGTGCTCAACACCGTCCTGCAGATGATCGAGACCGGCGCGACCCACCTGGGGGTGGCGACCGATCATGTGATCGAATCGTTCCGCAACCGCCTCTGGGCCGGCTACAAGACCGGCGACGGCCTCGAGCCGGCGCTGCACGCACAGTTCCATCCGCTCGAGGACGCACTGCAGGCGCTCGGCGTCACCGTGTGGCCGATGGTCGAACTCGAGGCCGACGACGCCCTCGCCGCGGCGGCGCGCATCGCGGCCGGCGAGCCGCAGGTGCGCCAGGTGTGCATCTGGACGCCGGACAAGGACCTCGCGCAATGCGTCCAGGGTGAGCGCGTCGTGCAGGTCGACCGTCGCAGTCAGCAGATCCGCACCGCGCAAGGGGTGCGTGAAAAGTTCGGCGTCGAGCCGGCGCGCATCCCGGATCTGCTCGCCCTGGTCGGCGACAGCGCGGACGGCTACCCCGGCATCCGCGGCATCGGCCGCGTCGGCGCGGCGCGCCTCATTGCCAAGTACGGTGCGCTCGAGGATTTCCCGCCGCAGGCGCTCGGGGAGCAGCGTGCGCTCGCGCTGCTGTTCAAGGACCTGGCAACGCTTAGGTCCGATGCCGCGCTGTTCGGCAGGGTTGATGAGCTCAGATGGCACGGTCCCGCGGCGACTTTCGCGGCAACCGCCGAGCGCCTGGGCGACCCGAAGCTGCTCGCGCGCGCCACCCGGGCTGTCGCAGCACACTAGCGCCCGAGCGCGGCAGCCGCGAGGACGACCAGCGGCCGCCCGCTCGTGCGCAGGCACGGCCGCACGCCGGTTATCATGGGCGCAACGCGCACTGGCGCAGGCCAGGCCCGAGGGCCGCCTCTTGCACTTCTTTGACTGAATCAGGATCGAAGCATTCGAACATGTCAGGCACGGATGCGGATGTCATCGTGATCGGCGCCGGCGCTGCCGGCCTGGCCGCGGCCGGGGAACTGGTGCGCGCCGGTCGCTCGGTGCTGCTGCTGGAAGCGCGCGATCGCATCGGCGGCCGCATCTGCACGCGTCGCGAAGCCGGCCTGTCGGTGCCGGTCGAGCTCGGCGCGGAATTCATCCACGGGCCCGCGCCGCTGACGCGCGCGCTGCTCGAGCGCGCCGGAGCGGGCGCGATCGACATCGCCGGCTCGCGCTGGACGCTGCGCGCAGGGGAGCTGCAGCCGGCCGAAGACTGGCTCGAGGACCTCACGAGGGCCTTGGGCGAAGCCGAGATCCTCAAGCGCCAGGATCTGTCCTTCGATGCCCTCCTCGAGCTGCTGCCCGGCGTGCGCCCCGAGACCAAAGTCGCCGCGCGCCGCATGGCCGAAGGATTTGACGCCGCCGATACCGCGCGCGCCAGCGCACGCGCCATCGCCGCGGAGTGGGCCGGCGACACCCTCGGCAACACACCGCAGTCACGTCCGGAGGGAGGCTACGCCTCGCTCCTCGAGGCGCTCAGTCAACCCCTGCACGCCGCGGACGCACGCGTGCAGCTGCAGTCACCGGTGCGCTCGGTGCTCTGGTCGCAGGGCTCGGTCGCCGTGGCGGGCGAGCGTCTGGGGACGCGCTTCGAGGCGCACGCCGCGCGCGCGATCATCACCCTGCCGCTCGGTGTGCTGCTGGCGGGGGATGCCGGCAGTGGCGGCGTGCACTTTGTTCCCTCACTCAGCGCCAAGCGCGCAGCGTTCCAGGGGCTGGCATCCGGGGCGATCATCAAGGTGCTGCTGCGCTTCAGGACGCCGTTCTGGGAGCAGCTGCACGCGGGCCGCTACCGCGAGGCGTCGTTCTTTCACGCGCCCGAGGCGCTCATCCCGACCTTCTGGACGCCGTACCCGGCGCGTGCCCCGCTGCTGGTGGCCTGGAGCGGTGGTCCGCGCGCGCAGCAGCTCGCCGCGGGCGCCTCCCCGGCACAGATCGCCCGCGCGGCCATGACGGGCTTACAGTCCCTCTTCGGCGAGGGGCTTGCGGTGGATGAGCTTCTGGAAGCGTGCTACCTGCACGAATGGCAGTCCGATCCCTATGCCTGCGGCGCCTACAGCTACGTGCTCGTGGGCGGCGAGCAGGCGCGCGCGCAGCTGGCGCAGCCGCTCGGGGCCACGCTGTTCTTCGCCGGTGAGGCCACGGATCCCGAGGAGGCGGGGACGGTGAGCGGCGCGCTCAGGAGCGGCGTGCGCGCCGCACGGCAAGTGCTGGACGGCATCCCGTGAGCAGCCGCGCGCCGCGCGCGCCACTAGAGCAACAGCGGCTGCCGCCGCCGCAGCTCGCCCTCAAAGTTCAGCAGCGGCTGCTGCCGCTCGAGGCAGGCGCAGATCAGCGAGCGCTCGCACACCCGCGCCTGCGCGGCGCCGACCCAGGAAGAGACCACCATCACCGGCAGGCGCCCCTCCTGCCCGAAGAGTTCCCGGATCCAGCCGTACAGTGGCCGCAGCCGCGGCGAGCGCACCCACCAGGGAAGCTCATCGGGCAGCCACAGGCGCGCGGTGCGTACATGCTGCAGGAAGCGCCGGCGCGGGACGAGCGTCTGCCCGATGTAGCGCACCGTGCGCAGCTCGCGCGGATCGGACAGGGTGTAGATCGCAACGCCCTCGGGTGCGACCCCGGAGTCATCGCAGACGAGCGCGTCCACTCGCTGGCGCACGTGCCGCGAGAGCTCGGCGGCGCTCAGCGCCGCCGCTGCGGCTCGCTCAGCGGCCTCCCGCGGTGCGAATGATGTCGACACTGTTGGAAGTAGGATCAAACCAGATCTGTGCCTCGCCGCTCTGAAGCTGCGCCGCCACCTGCGCGACCTTGGTCTCGAAGGCAGACTTCGCGCGCGCCGTAGTCGGTGCCCTCGCGCAGCACGAACGCCTCGATGAGGCCGCGCAGCGCCGCGGGCGAGAGCTGGGCGTGCGGCACCGCCAGCGGCTCGGCCGCCGCGGCCTCCGTATCGCCAGATCCCTCGGGCGGCGCCGCGTTCATTGGCGGCGCGTGCGGAAGGTGATCGAGTAACGCAGCTCCTTGGGCGGGGAAACGGCATGTTGCCACCCCCAGCGCACCGCTCCGCGCATCACATAGGCCGACCGTGGCGCAAGATCGATCGCATGGGCGGTGCGCTCGTGCGGCTTGGGTGGCCAGGGTCGCAGTCGCAGCCGTGCATGACCGTGCAGTGAGACCCCGACGACGTGCTCGAAGTCCGCGACGTCGCGGTGCCAGCCGAGCGGGGCGCCGGGCTGGTATTCCGCCACGATGGCCTGCGCGAACTCGGGTGCAGCAAGGCCCGCCCAGGCGGCGACCTGTGCGCGCAGCGGCTCGAGGAACTGCGGCAGCGGCGGGGCCGCCTGCAGTTGCTGACGTGAAAAATCGTAGCGGCCGCCGAAGCTCACGATGCGCCGCCGCGCGCGCCACTCGCGGTACTGCGCCTGCTCAAACGGTAGCGCGCGGATCTGCACGAGGAGGCTCGCTTCCTGCGCGGCGCTGAGAAACTCGGGCGCGTAGCGGAAGCCCTCGGGCAAGGCGCGCGGTGCGGCAAATAATTCTCGCTGGTTCACGCGCAGAGTATGCCGCGGGATAATTCCGCGTGGCGCATCCACGCGCGACTTTTTTTCCTCATCCAGTAGTGGCGTGGTCGCAGTACTGGGTACGCCGCGGCGCGCCCTCGCGCGAGCGGTCTCAGAGCGCCTTCTCCAGCTCGCGATTGCCGTCGATGAACTTGAGATTGAACCTGAGCTTCTCGATACGCCACGCGCTCCCCTGCAGCACGAGCGCGAACTCATACGTGCCGACGAAGGTGCGTGACTTGGCAGCGGCCGCGATCGCAGCGCGATAGTGGAACGCGATGCCGTAGCAGCGTACGGATGCGCGCGCCCCCTCGACGCGGGTCTGGAAATTCCCCACCTGATGGTGAACCTGGTCGAGCGTGCGAAACCCCTCGGCCCACATCTGGGTCACCTGCTGCGGTGACAGGGGCGCGGGCGCGCCGCCGGCGAGCGAGCTCATGTCGAGCGTAAAAGGATCGGTGAAGCATGCCTGCACCGCCTGCCAGTTGCGCTCATCGGTCGCCACGAACATGCGAATCACAGTATCTTCCACACGCGCGCGCACCGCCGGGTCCAACGGGGGGACTGACATAAAGCCTCCGGTGCCTGCCTCAGGATGACTCGTGGCGGCGCCCGGCGCAGGCGCACGGGCACCGCAAACTCAAAGAATTATAGAGGAGAGAGCCGCGTGAACCAGTTTCGACAGCTCCTGCTCCTGCTGGCGCTGGCAAGCGCCCGAGCGCTGGCGGCGGATGCGCCGTTCACGCTCACGAGCTCCGATCTGCCCCCGGGTAAGGCAATCCCCGAGCGCCATACCGCCAACGCCTTCGGCTGCCACGGACCCAACGAGTCCCCGCAGCTCAAATGGAGCCACGTCCCGGCCGGCACCAAGAGCTTCGCGGTCACGATGTTCGATCCCTCCCAGCCTCCGCTCTCGGGCTGGTGGCACTGGCTGGTCTACGATCTGCCGGCGACGAGTACGCAGCTGCCCCGCAAGGCCGGCGATCCGGGGAGCCCGGAGATGCCCAGGGGCGCCAAGCAGGCGCCACCGGATGGCGCGGCCCCCGAGCCGCGCTATTACGGGCCGTGCCCCGCGGCAGGGGATCCGCCGCATCACTACACGATCAGCGTTTACGCGCTCAGCGTCGAGCACCTGAATGTGCCCGCGACCTCAACGCCCGCCAACATCGGTTACGAGATCTCCACCAAGACGCTCGCCAAAGCCACGCTCGTGCGGCTGTATTCGCGCCCGCAAAAACCGCAGTAGTGCGCAGCGCGCGGGCACTGCACTTTGGGTGTCAGGGTTCCTCGAGCGCCGTATTGCGCGTGAACAGTTCGCGGAACGCCGCCGCCACCGCCGGGAGCGGTGTGGTGATGGGCGGCAGCTCCTGGTAGTTCTGCCAGCCGCCCCCCAGGCTCTGGTAGAGCGCCACGAACTCCTCGCCGGCCGCCACCTGCGTCTGGGCGTACTGATCCTCGATCGTGTATTCCTGGCGCTCGGCGTCGACCACGTTCAGGAAATCCGTCAGTCCGCGGTTATAGCGCTCGGTGGCCAGGGTGACCGCACGCTGGCTCGCCACCAGGGCTTCCGCGAGGCTCGCCAGGCTCTGCTGCTCGGCGGCGTAGGCGCTGAGCACGGTATCGACCTGCTGTACGGCCGTCTGGATCACCTTCTTGTAGTTCACCAGCAGCGCGCGGGTCTGCAGATTGGCGACCTGCAGCTGGGCATCGAGCGCCCCGAAGTCCAGGAGCGGCCACGCCGCGGCGGGGCCCACCGCCCAGATGTGCTGCGAGAGACTCGCCGGGGTGCTGCCCCAGCCCTGATGCTCGAGGCCGATCGCTGCAGTGAGCGCCACCGAGGGAAAGAGGTTACCGGTGGCCACCCCGATGCGCGCCGTGCCGGCGGCCAGCTCGCGCTCGGCAACCTGCACGTCCGGGCGCCGGCGCAGCAAGTCCACCGGCATGCCGGGGCCCACCGCGGGCGGCGCGAGCGGCAGCGCTTTCGGCGGGGCCAGCTCGGACACCAGCTCCTGCGGGTAGCGCCCGAGGAGCGTGGCAATCGCGTACTCGGCGGCGCTCACCTGCGCATCGAGCCGCACGACCTGCGCCCGGAGCGAGTCGTACTCGCGCGTCGCCAGCGTGACGTCGAGCTCGTTGGTGATGCCGCGCTGGTAGCGCTCGTTCGCGAGCCCGCGCGACTGCTGCAGCACCTCCAGCGCCGAGTGCAGCACCGCGGATCGCATCTGCAGTCCGCGCAGGTCCACGTAGGCACGCGCCACGTCGGCGATCACGGCCACCAGCACCACGTTGCGCGCCGCGGCTGCGGCCTGGGCATCCGCGTGCGCCGCTTCGATCTCGCGCCGGTACTTGCCAAACAGATCCAGCTGCCAGGCCGCATCAAAGCCGGCGAGCAGATTCACCTGCGACAGGCCGGCGCCGTTCTCCGCGGACACGAGCTGCTGTGAGGCGCGCCCGCGGCCGAGATCGCTCCCCGTGCCGCGGCCGCCGCCCACCGAGGCCCCGGCCACCGGCAGCACCAGGCTGAAGCTGCCGTAGGCGACCGTGCGCGCAGCCTGCACCCGCTCGTAGCGCGATCTGCACGTCCGGGTTGGCTTGCACCGCGCGCTCGATGAGCGAATCGAGTTCCGGGTCGTTCAGGGCGTGCCACCAGGTGGCAAGTTCGATCGGCGGCGCCTCTGGCGCAGCGCTCGCATCCGCGGCGGGCGTCGCCACGAAGTGCTCCGGCAACGGCAGCTGCGGCGTGCGGTAATTCGGTCCGACCGCGCAGCCGGTCGCAGCGGCCGCGGCCAGCAGCAGCAGCACTCTTGGGCGGCGGCGCATCAGTGCACCGCGGCGCGCGTTTGTGCCAGCGGCGCACCGCCTGGCGATGCGTTGACCTTGACCAGATCCCCGGCACTGACCTGGGCGCTCAGATTCAGCGCCAGCCGATCCCCAGGAGCCACGCCCGAGCCGAGTTCGACCATGCTGCCGTCGTCGCGGGCGATCGTCACGTCGCGAAACGCGATGCGGTTGTCGCGCCCGACGAGCGCGACCTGCGGGCCGCCACTGCGAAACAGCAATGCCGCCGCGGGCACCTGCACCTCACCCTGCGGGGGCAGCTGGAAGGCCACCCGGACGTAGAGTCCGGGGACGAGCGTGCCGGCGCGATTGTCCAGATCGACCTCGACGCGCAGCGTGCGCGAGCGCGCATTGAGGGCCTGAGAGGTGCGGGCCACCTTGCCGCGGTAGCTCGCGGCGCTGCCGTCACTGGCCGCGACCGTCACCGGCACCGCACCGCGCATGAGCGCGGCGGCCGCGCTTTGCGGCACATCGACGAACACCCGCATCGGATCGTTCTGGGTCATCACGTAGAGCGAGGTCGTGGCGCTGGTGCTGCCGGCCGTGACCAGGTTGCCGATGTCGATGTCGCGCGCGGTGATGACGCCATCGAAGGGGGCGGTGACACGCTTGAACTGCGTGAGCGCGGTGTACTGCTCGGCCTGGGCCTTGTTCAGGGTCACCTGGGCGAGTGAGGCCTGGTACTGTGCCGCGGCGCTGTCGTACTCGGCGTGCTTCTGCTCGCGCTCCTGTTGCGACACCACGCCCTGGGGCGAGTCACGCCAGCGTTCGTACTGGGCGCGGGCGAACTGCGCTTCCGCCTTGCGCATCATGACGTCCGCCCCGGCGCGCGCGAGCTGCGCACGCGCCGCCGCGAGCTGGGCATCGAGCTCCGGGGTATCGATGAGGGCCAGCACCTGACCCTTCGCCACGTGATCGCCGATGTCGACGTACCAGTGAGCCACGTAACCGTTGACGCGCGCATAGATCGTGCTCGTGTACCAGGCGGCCGTCTGCCCCGGGAGCGCGAAGCTCTGCAGCGCGGCCACCGGCTGCGCCGCGACGACCTCCACCAGGGGAGCGGCGGAAGTCACCGCGGCCGCCGCCTGATGCAGCGTGCGTTCGTGAAAGAAGCGCGCGACGCGCACCGCAAGGAATCCGATGAGCAGCACGATCAGCAACATCCGCACCGCCTTCTTCAGGCGTGCACCCGTCGCCGGATCGTAGCCGGTGGCCACGGCATGCGACTCGGTGCGCGTCACGTCATCACCGTAGTCCGTCTGCCGTGTCTGCTCGTCCATGGGGCCGCGCGGTTCAGTCATGCGTGGCGCCCAGGCGCTCGGCGTCCGTGGCGGGAGTCACCGCCGCGTGGCGCAGCAGGCGGTACATGGTCGGCACGAAGATCAGGGTGGCGAAGGTGGCGAACAGCAATCCGCCGATCACCGCGCGCGCGAGCGGCGCGTTCTGCTCCCCGCCCTCCCCGATCCCGAGCGCCATCGGCACCATGCCGAGGATCATGGCGCCCGCGGTCATCAGCACCGGGCGCAGGCGGGTGTAGCCGGCAGTGGCCGCGGCCACCAGGGGCGAGTCCCCGGCCCTGAGGCGCTGATTGGCGAAGCTCACGACCAGGATGCTGTTCGCGGTGGTGAGACCGATGCACATGAGCGTCCCCATGAGGGCCGGTACCGACAGGTGCGTCTGCGTGAGGAACAGCATCCACAGCACCCCGGCCAGCGCAAACGGCACCGCCAGCAGCACGATCAGCGGGTCGATCCAGCCCTGGAAGTTGATCACCAGGAAGAGGTACACGAGCACGATGGCGAGCCCGATGCCGCCGAAGAGCCCGACGTAGCTCTCGCGCATGGTCTGCACCTGCCCGCTCAGGGTGACGGTGATCGCCTGGGCCGCCGGGGGCTGGCTGGCATCGAGCACCTTCTGGATGTCGCGCGCGGCGCCGTAGAGGTCACGCCCCTGCACGTTGGCGTGCACGTCGAACACCGGGCGGATGTTGAGCTGGGAGGTCACCATGGGGACGGTGCGGCGCCCGAAGCGGGAGAAATTCATCAGCAGCTGCGGCTGCCCGGCGTCGCCTGCGACCGCGACGGGCAGCGTCTTGAGATCCTGCTCACTCTGGATGTTGTAGGTTGGCTGCTGCACCACCAGCGGGTAGCTCACGCCGCTGCGCGGGTCGACCCAGAAATTAGGCGCCACCTGGGCGCTGGAGTTGGTGGCGACCAGCACGTTGTTCGCCGTTTCGCGCTGCGTCATGCCGACCTGGGTCGCAAGCTCGCGATCCACGTCCACCGTCAGCGCCGGCGCATCGGGCACCTGGAACACGTGCGCGTCCACCACGCCGGGCACCTGCGACAGCCGCCGCGTGAGGCGCTGCGCCAGGGCGTAGGTCTGGGTGCTGTCGGGGCCGGACACGCGCACGTCGATCGGGGCGGGCGCACCGAAGTTCAGCACCTGATCGACGATGTCGGCCGGCTGGAAAAAAAACGTCAGGCGCGGAAACTGCCGCGGCAGCGCCGCGCGCAGACGCGCCACGAGCGCTTCGGTCGGGGTGTGTTGGCGCTGCAGGGCGATGAGGATTTCCCCGTCCATGGGACCGACCGTCGCCGAGTCACTGAGCGCGATGTTGATACCGCTGTAGGGCAGCCCGATGTTGTCGATGATGACGCTGATCTCACCGGCCCCCACCAGCTGGCGGATGGCCGCCTCCACCTGGGCGAAGTCCTCCTGGGTCGTCTCCAGACGCGTGCCGGGCGGGGCGCGTACGTGCAGCCGCATCTGCCCCGCATCCACCTGCGGGAAGAAGTCGCGCCCGATCTGCGGGAACAGGGCGAGCGAGAGCACCATCAGCACCACGAACGCCGTCACCGTCGGGCGCGCGTGCGCAACCGCCCAGGAAAGCACGTTGCGGTACTGCTCGCGGAAGTTCTCGAAGGCGCGCTCGAAGGCGCGATGCGCCCGCACGAAGGCCTGCAGGCGCCGCCCTTCAGGGGCGGGCGCGCCGTGGGCCACGCCCCGGCGCATGAGGTAGCGAAAGAGCACCGGCACGAGCGTAAAGGAGAGCGCGAGGCTCGCCAGCAGCGACACGATCACCGACACCGACAGGGGCGAGAACAGGTACTTGGCCGTGCCCTGCAGCAGGAACACCGGCACGAACACCATGCAGATACACAGGGTCGCCAGGAAGGTCGGCGTTCCGACTTCACCGGCGCCGGCAATGATCGCCGTTTCCAGCGGCTGCCCGAGTCCCACGTGCCGCTCGATGTTCTCGATCACCACCGTGCCGTTGTCGACCAGGATGCCCACGGCGAGCGCGAAGCCCCCGAGCGTCATGGTGTTCAGCGTCTCACCGGCCGCCCCCATCAGCAGCACCGCGGTAATCACCGACAGCGGAATCGAGGCCAGAATGATGAGGGTCAGGCGCCAGTTACCGAGGAACATGAGGATCATGAGCGCGGTGAGGCCGGCGGCCATCAGCCCCCCGAGCAGCACGCTGTCGAGCGCGGCCTTGACGAACACCGACTGATCGAACAGCGCGTGGATGCTCACCCCGGCGGGCAGCATGTGGCGGATCTCCGGCAAGGCGGCGCGGATACCATCGATCACGGCGAGCGTGGAGACGCCGCCGGTGCTGCGGATGCTCATGAGCGTTCCGGGCACGCCATCGACCGCCACCGAATTGGTCTGCACCTGGAAGCCATCGTGCACGTGGGCCACGTCGCGCATGAACACCGTGCGGCCGTTGAGCGCGCGGATCGGGAAGGCGTTGATGGCCTCGATCGCATCGGGGCTGTTGTTCATCGCGATGAGGTAATCGCGCGTGCCGATCTTCACGTCCCCCGCGGGCAGGATGACGTTCTGGTGCTGCAGCGCATCGCTCACGTCCGCCGGCGCAAGGCCCCGCGCCTGCAGCGCCCCCGCGTCGAGGTCGGCCATGATGACGCGCGGCTTGCCGCCGTAGGGATAGGGCACCTCGGCGCCGTGCACGATGGCGAGCGCGGGACGGATGATGTTCTGGCCAAGATCGTTGAGGCGCGTATCGGGCAGGGAGTGGCTGGCAAGGCTCAGCTGGATGATCGGCACGTCGGTGGCGCCGTAACGGATCACCAGCGGCGGCGTCACGTTCGGCGGCATGTACTTCAGCACCACCAGCGCGCTGCTGCCGAGCTGCGCCACGGCGCGCGTGACGTCGGCCCCCTCGTGCAGGTAGATCTTCTCCACCCCGACGCCCTCGTAGCTGGTCGCCTCGATGCGCGCGATGTCATCGACCAGGGAGGCGAGCTGGCGCTCGTGCAGCGTCAGGATGCGGTTCTGCATGTCCTCGGCGCTCATGCCGGCGTAGGTCCACACGACGCTCACGACCGGGATGTCCATGCGCGGGAAGATGTCGATCGGCATGCGCAGGGCTTCGCCCACCCCGAGCAGCGCAACCAGGATGAGGGTTGCGACCACGGTGTAGGGGCGCGCGAGCACGTAGCGAACGATGGGCATGCGAACTTCGCTTTAGGAGGCCGGGCGCCGCGTGGCGCGCCGCGCGCCGCGCGCCGCCCTCGCCGGCTCAGCGCAGCCCGTGGCCCCAGAGCCCCTCAAGGCGCAGTGAGCAGGCGGCAACATGGATGACTCCTTAAGTCCCCATTAGGCGCCCCGATCATTAGGCGTCCGTTAAGCGAAGATTAGGGTGCTTTCATGTTCGTCCCGCCGCGCGCGCCGCAGGCTGCGACGCCTGGAGGGTCTTGGCAGGAAATGCGATGTATTACAGAGGCTTAGCGACTCGGGTGGTGCCGCGCCCCAAAGGGATCACTCACCGCGGACGGTGATCTGCACGCGGTCCCCGCCCTGCCAGAATCCATGGGGAATGCCGAATTCGGAGCGTCGCAGGAACGCCCGGCCCACGAAGTGACAACCCTGGGGGGATGCCGGCGGGCAGTCGATGTCGGAGATGCTGAGGGCGAGCTGTCGCGTCACTCCGTGCAGCGTCAGCTCGCCCTGGAGGGTGGCGTGCGCGGCGCCATCGAAGCTGAAGCCGGTCGAACGGAAGATCATCTCCGGGAAGCGCGCGGTGTCCAGCCACTGCGCCGAGCGCAGCCGGTCGTTCCAGTACTGGCTGCGCGCATCGATCGAGTCGGTGCGCACCACCACGGTCAGACTCGCCCCCTGGCCATCGGGGCCGAGCGCGAAGTCGCCGGTCAGATCGTGAAAGTCGACGCTGAACCAGCGCAGGCCCAGGCGCTCGATCTCGAAGCTGATGCGGGTATTACTGCTGTCCAGGTGATAGGCCGGAGCGCCGGGCGCCTGCCACAGCGCCAGAAGTCCCGCCAGCACGATCGGTCTGCGCACGCGCCGCCGCTCCTTCACCCGCTCTGGTCCTACCCGTTAGTGCCGCGGCGCCCGCAACCGGTTTTGCATCACCCGCGCACGGCCGGCTGGCAGGGGTGTTCCTTGAAGGCGTCATCGCCCTGGCGCAGGCCGCGCTCGGCGAAATAGCGCGCGAGCAGCTGGGGATCCTGGGCGGAAGCTGTCAAAGCCAGGTAACCGTCCGGCCGCAGCAGGTAGAGCGCATCGCGCGTGAGACCCGCCGCCTGGTGCTCGGGGGAGAAGGCGAAACGCTCCAGCGGCACGTCGTGCCCCTCGCACCAGCGAACCAGTTCCTCGCGCGCCTCGCCATACACCTGCACCTGCCACAGGAGCGCGCGCAGCGGCGCGTAGTTATCGGCCCCGGCGACCGACACCCACGGCAGGCGATCCCCGCCATGCACGGAGCCTACGGCCCCGACGCTCAGCGCTCGGCCGCGGTAGTTCACCATGATCTGGGAGACGGTGCGGAACAGGAACTCGCGCACCGCTTCAAAGGCGAGCGCCCGCGGCACCACCTGCGGCACGAGCCGGGTGCGCACCAGGTCGGCGAGCGCGCCTTGCGCGGTCGCGAGCGTGAAGACGCGATCGGTGGTGGCCACCAGGCGACGTGCAAACTCGATGCGCTCGGGCTCATAGGTGTCGAGCAGGTTCACGTCCGCGGTCCCCTTGAGCACCGCGGCCAGCTTCCAGGCGAGGTTCACCGCATCACCGATGCCGGTGTTCATGCCCTGCCCGCCCGCGGGACTGTGGATGTGCGCGGCGTCGCCGGCCAGAAAGACACGCCCGCGGCGAAAGTGCTCACTGACCCGGTGGTGCACGCGGTAGGTCGAGAACCAATTCACGCGCTCGATGTGCAGCTTGAGGTTTTCGAGGGCGCGACCCTGCACGTCCTCGAATCTCAGGCTCTCCGCGTGCGCGGCGCGCTCATCGCGCACGGTACCGATCAGGCGCGCATGGCCGGCGCCGGCGAGCGGGAACACCGCGAGGAAGTCGGCCTCGTCCAGGTCGATGTGCAGCTCGCCGTTGAACGCCGCACCTGCCCCCTCGATATCGGCGACATAGAACACCTGCCGGTAAGTGCCGCCCGGAAAGCCGGTACCCAGGGTCTCGCGCACCCGCGAGCGTGCCCCGTCGCAGCCGACCAGGTAGGTCGCCTGCACGGCCCCCTCGCTGCCGTCGGGCATGCGCAAGCGCGCACGCACGCCCTCCGGGGTCTCGGTGAACCCCTGCAGCTCGGTGCGCCGCTCCACCGTGACGCCCAAGCCGCTCAGGCGTTCGATCAGCAGCCGCTCGTGCTCATCCTGCGGAAAGATTTCCAGAAAGGGATAGCGGGTGAGGTTGCCGCCGACGCTGGCAAAGGGCATCCGCGCCTGCGGCGCGCCCCGCACCCACAGGTTGATCGCCGGAACCCGATGTCCGCGCTCGAGCACGGGGGTGGCGAGATCGAGCTGCTCGTACAGCTCGAGGGTGCGCGCCTGCACGGCGAGCGCCCGCGAGGTCGTGCCCGACTCGGCGCTCGTGTCGATCAGCCGCACGGGCACGCCCTGGCGCGTGAGCCACAGGGCGAGCACGAGCCCGGTGGGCCCGGCGCCGACGATCAGTACGGTCCCGCTGGCCACGCGAACCTCCGCCCCGCGCGGCTCACGCTGCGTCCATCGCCATCTGAAGCTCGGCGCAGATCACGGGCGGGTTGCGAACCGCGCCCGTCATGCATTGCAATCTCGATTCCGCTAATGCGCACGCTCAAACTCCTGTAGGCACCGCCGGTGGCGCGCGCCGCGAAGCTCACGCACTACTATCGCATAAGCCCGCGCGCTGCATAGCCCGCCCAGGACGCGACCTGCGGACCAAATCTTCCTACGCGGGCGTGCGACCTGCACTGACTTCGCAGCTGAGCCGTTTCGCTCACGATGCGCGCACTCTTCAGGCCCAGCATCATCAGGAGCAACGCAATGACTACCGCTAGCGGACATACCTCGGCCATTCGTGCGAAGAAGGTGATCGGCACCTCCGTCAAGGACACCGCGGGGAACAAGATCGGCGTGATTGAGGACGTCGTGCTGGACAAGCAGTCCAACAACATCATGTTCGCCGTGGTCGGGTTCGGGGGTTTCCTCGGCATGAACGAGAAATACCATCCGCTTCCCTGGGAGACACTCGAGTATGACGAGGATCTGGGCGCCTATTGCGTGAACTATTCCCGCGCGCAGCTCGAGGCCGCGCCGGCCGGTTCGATCGAGGAGCTGACCCGCGAAGATGGTCAGTTCCGCGAGCGTGCCTACGAGTACTACAAGGCGCCGCGCGACTGGTAGCGCACGCCCGGCAAGAACCGCGGCTCGGGTCCTGATCCTAAGTGGGCCCGAGCCGTCAGGGTGTTGGTAGCGATCTCATCGTTCACAAAACCCGCAGCCGCCGGCTTGAACTTAGATCTTACGGCCCGTGCGTTCGCACGCGCGCTAAGGGCGCGTGCGGGTACGCTATTATCCGCTCACCTGCCGCGCCGGGCGGCAGCCGCGACGGCGTAAAATTCAGCTCATGGCCTACCAACTCACCGTTAAGCAAGAAGCGGGTTATCTGCATGCCATCGTCACCGGCACCAATGATGCAGATACGGTGGTGCGTTATCTGGAGGAGCTGCGCCGCGCATGCATCGCGAGTGAGTGCTTTCGCCTCCTGATCGAGGAGCGTCTCGAGGGACCGCGCCTGGGCACCTTCCCGGTCTACAAGGTGGTGACCGAGGGCAGCGAGCGGGCGCGCGGGCTGCTGCGCTCGATCGCTTACGTGGACGTGCACGCCGAGGGGCAGCTGATGCACTTTGCCGAAACCGTGGCGGTCAATCGCGGCCTGCCGCTGGCGATATTTGCGAGCGTCGAGCAGGCGCGCCAGTGGCTGCTACAGGCGATCGCCGCGGATCAGCCGCCCGCGGCCAGGTAGCGCGGATCGTGGGGCGGGCGCGCGAAGATGCGCCGCACCATCGGTTCAAAGGTCGCGAGCGCCTCGCTGCGATAATCCGGGTCGAAGGAGCTCTGGTCCCACGCGGCGCAGAAGTGCACGCAGGCAGCGTACCAGGGATGATCCCGCAGACGTTCGCGCGCATTGCGATCGCCGCCGAAGTGGTGCACGTAGTAATAGTTCTGAAACAGGCCGTGCTGCGCGACGATCCAGGTGACTTCGGGGCGCACGTACGGGCGCAGGATGGCCGCAGCGACCTCGGCGTGGTTGTAGGGGGCGAGCTCATCGCCGATGTCGTGCAGCAGCGCGGCCACCACCAGCTCCTCGTCCGCCTGATCACGCAGGGCGCGCGTCGCCGCCTGCAGTGAATGCTCGAGCCGGCTGACGGGGTAGCCCTCGAGCGAATGGTCGAGGCGCTTGAGGCTCTCGAGCACCCGATCGGCAAGACCCAGGGCGTACTTCTGCTCCGCCTCGTCCAGGAGTTCGTAGTCCTCCCTGGTGCCGTCCTTCATCTGCCGGAAACTGACGATGCGGGTCACGCGCTGCGCCTCACGCTGGCACCGCTCGCCCGCCGCCGGCGCAGCACCCGATAGAGGCTGCGCGGCCCGTCGATGTCGATGTAAGCGCCCTGCAGGTGCCGCAGGCCCTCGGCCGGGTCAAAGCCGGTGCGCCCATGCAGCAGGCGGCAGTTGTCGAACATCACCAGATCCCCGGTCTTCAAGAGGAAGCGGATCTCGAAGTCCGGCGCGCGCAGGCGATGATCGAACTCGCGGCGCGCACGAAAGTACGCGTCAAGTCTCTCCGGAGCGAACAGCGGCACATAGTCCAGGCGCGGGCTGAAGTGGATCGCCTTCAGCGCACCGGTGACATCGAGCTCGATCGGCGGCGCACTGGCGGTGAGCTCGGTGTCGGCGTCGGTGTACTTGAAGCGCACCGGCGTGGTGCTCAGCACCGCGAAGGCCGCCGGATCCTGCGCGCGCAACGCCTCGGCGACCGCAAAACCATCCACCAGCGTGGAAAGTCCGCCGCGGGTCTCGTTCACCAGGCAGTGCAGCAGCTGAATGCCCGGCACCGGGGCGCGGTAGGGGTTGTCGGTGTGGGGATCGAGCGATAGCGAGGTGTAGGCGAGATCGGTGGCGTTGGGGGTGGAGCGCACGTCAAAGAGCGCCCCGAAGTTGGTCTCGCGCGTGAAGCCGAACGCCGCGCCCACCTTGAGCACCGTAGCGGGGGCGGTCGGTACCTCCTCGAAGATCACGAAGCCGAAGCTGAGGAAGACCTCCAGCCAGGTGAGCCGCTCGCTCTCGCTCGCATCGGCGCGCCAGGTTACGCGCGGCAACTCCTGGAGCGAGCCGTCCCACAGCTGCGGCGGACGGGCAGTCGTGGCTGTTGGGGGCGAGTGTGGCCTCCTCGAGGATCTCGTCAGCCGTGAAGGTCGCCTCGTGGCCGTCGCTGAACTTCACGCGAAAGCTGCCGGCGGCGGGCTGCGCGACGGACACGATCTGCAGCGCCAGATCAAAGTCGGAAGGATCGGCCCAGCGCTGCTGGGTCTGCGGATCCATGGAGGCTGCGTCGCGGCAGCGCTCGCGCAGCCACAGCGGATGAATCGGGTAGGAGACACCGCCCGGGCGTTCCAACAGCAGCTGCGTCGCGGAGGCGATCTTCAGGCCGAACGTGCCAGGCGGTGCTTTCATGCGGAAAGTCTAGCGTCGACTTTAAGTGGGTGTCCACTGGCAGGACATTGAGCAATTTCGCGCCCGCACGCGGGCCCCACATCCTGCGAATTCTGCCGGCGCCGCCTCTTCCAAGGCATCCCGTCGAGCACGCCGGCGGGCAAGCTTGACGGATTCGTTTCGCGCGCGCAGCGGTGACACCGCTCGCAACCCTCTGACGCGCTTGCGCCCGCGACTGGGGACTCTGGTACGCTACCAAACACCCGCGGCTCTCGAAAATTGTACGCGGCCGCGCGGCCTGCCGCGTAGATGTTGGTAGGAAAGCCCGCGGATTCATGTATTTCGATTCGACCGTCTACATCGTGTTCTTGGCGCTGGTCGTGCTGGTGTACTGGCGCCTGCGGCTGCGCGCTCAGAATCTCTTCCTCCTGGGGGCGAGTTATTTTTTCTACGGCTGGTGGGACTGGCGCTTCCTGCTGTTGATGGGGGCGTCCACGGTAGTGGATTTCTTCGTCGCAAGGAGCCTTGAGGATTCATCGGATGCGGCTCGCCGCCGCCTGCTGCTCACACTGTCGCTGGTTGTGAATTTTGGTTTTCTCGGATTCTTCAAGTACTTCAATTTCTTCGTCGACTCCTTTGCGCAGCTCGCCGCGATCGTCGGCCTCAAAAGCGTGCCGCACGCGTTCTGGAAAATCGTGCTGCCTCCGGCGATCTCCTTTTATACGTTTCAGGAAGTCGCCTATATCGTCGATGTGTATCACGGCAAAGTGCGCGCGGCCCGCTCGCTCGTCGACTATGCGCTATTCGTCAGCCTGTTCCCGCACCTCATAGCCGGACCGATTCAGCGCCCCTCGCACCTGCTGCCGCAGACACAACACGCACGCAACTGGGATGCGACCAAGGCATTCGACGGACTGCTGCTGATCCTCGAGGGACTGTTCCGCAAAGTCGTGGTTGCCGATAACTGCGCGCTGATCGCCAACGCCGCCTTCAGCGGCAACTTCGGCGCGCCGAATCTCGCAACAGTGGCGCTCGGCACTTACGCGTTTGCCTGGCAGATTTACGGTGATTTCAGCGGCTACAGCAGCATCGCCCGAGGCAGCGCGCAGCTGCTCGGATTTCACTTCATGGTGAATTTCCGCCAGCCGTATTTCGCGCAAAGTCTTCAAGACTTCTGGCGCCGCTGGCACATCAGTCTCAGCACTTGGCTGCGCGACTACCTCTATATCCCACTCGGTGGTAACCGCAAGGGCCGCATCCGCACCTATCTCAACCTGATGATCACCATGCTGCTCGGTGGCTTGTGGCACGGGGCTAACTGGACCTTCGTCATCTGGGGCGGGATCCATGGCAGCGGGCTCGCGCTGGAGCGGCTAATTGCGGGTCGTCACGAGGCCGCCAGCGCACGCGGCGTGCTTGGTGTGTGGCTCAGGCGCATCGTCATATTCAATGTGGTGTGCCTGGCGTGGATCTTCTTTCGCGAGCCTTCACTGCATGGCGCCCTTGCCCAGCTGGCGGGACTGGCGTATTGGAAGTGGCAGCCCGTGTACGGGGTTGCCCTGCTGTTCCTGACGGTATTTGCCGGGTTGCTACTCGCGCTGGACCTGCAGCTGGAATCGGCGGCGACTGAATATCTGTTCGCCGATCGCAGCCTGCGAATCGAGGGTCGCAATCGGTGTTCTTTTCTGCGTGCTGATAACGCTTCTGGGAGCGAACCAGGCCAATGCGTTCATCTACTTCCGCTTCTGATCCCAGGGCTGCAGTGCGGGCGATCGTGCTCCTACTCGCCGCTCTCGTGCTCTACATGCTGGCGCTGGAAGTCGCCATGCGGACGGTGCTTCCCCGAATCAGCCACGGGCAGCGCCGCATTACGCAGGACGCGCGCGTTGCAGAGGCGTTGACACCGCAGAGTACTGGCGGTGCGCGCACAGTGCTCCTCATCGGCAACTCGCTACTGGCGCAGGGGGTCGACCGGCAAGAATTGCGGGAGCGGATGCGGCCGCACTACGCCGTTTCTTATTACCCGATCGAGGGCACTACCTACCTCGACTGGCTCTACGGGTTGCGGCGACTGTTCGCACGGGGCGCGCGTCCCTCGGCGGTCGTGTTGTGCATTTCCGCGCGGCAACTGCTGTCGAACGCCACGGCCGGCGAGATATTTGCATATTGGCTCCTGCAGGCGCGCGATCTGCCCCGGGTCGTTCAGGATGGTCGCCTCGACATGATGACGGCGAGCGCCTATTTCTTTGCCAGCAAGAGCGCCTGGCTCGGGGCGCGCAGCGGCTTCCGCGACGTCCTGCTGCAGAAATGGCTGCCGGGCGCGGATCTGCTCGCGGCACATCTGACGGTTGTTGATCCGCTACCGCTCGTCGTCAACGAGAAAACCCTGGGACGCGCACTCGAGCGATTACGCATGTTAGCCGGCTTGCACAAAATAACGGCGCCGAGTTCGTCTACTTGGTGCCACCGTCACTCAACACCACAGATATCTCCCCCGCGATCGCCGTGCCCGCACGCACCGCCGGGATACCGGTGTTGATTCCGTATAAGCCCGGGGAGATGTCGTCGGCGAAGTTCGTCGATGGTTTCCACCTGAATCCTGAGGGCGCGACCGATTTCAGTGACCGGATCGCCCCGGCGCTGTTGGAGGTCTTGGGAGGCACGGGCCGCACATCGGACGGGGCCGACGCCAAGCCAGATAACTCGCCGACGCCCTGATTCCAGGCGAGGTTACGCGCCAGCGCACGATATACTCGCGCCGGCAGAGAACCCACGGGTCGGCTAGCGGCACATTTGCCGCAGCAGCGACGCGGATCGAAATGCTGGAAGCACGATTATGAGCGTGAACCGCCGCGACCTCTTGAGTGCGTCCGCCCTGCTGCTCGGCGGCCCCGCGCTGTCGCTGCGGCTCGCCAGCGCACGCACCCCAGGCGCAGCGCCGATCGTGCTGTGCTGGAACGAGAACCCCTACGGCCCCTCCCCGGCCGCGCGCGCCGCGGTGGCGCGCTCGATTGCGCAAGGGTGCCGCTACCCCTCCGACGCCGAGATACTGGATCTCGAGCAGGCCATCGCCCGGCACGAGGGCACCGCTACCGAGCACATCGTGACCGGCAGCGGTTCGGGCGAGCTGCTGTGCGCACTCGCGCTCCTGTGCGGGCTCGACGGCGGCGAGATCCTCGCCGCCGAGCCGACGTACCTTGAGCTCACCGATTACGCGCACGGCATCGGCGTCCCGATTCGCTTCGTGCCCGTCGACGCTGGCCTCGCGCACGATCTGCCGGCGATGCACGCGGCCATCAGCGCCAGCACGCGCGCGGTCTACCTCTGCAACCCGAACAACCCGACCGGCACGGCGCTGCCGGCCGCGGAGATCCGCGCCTTCATCGCGAACCTGCCGCCCGCGGTGGTGGCGATCGTGGATGAGGCCTACATGGACTTCGCCACCGGCGCGGACGTGCGCTCGGTCGCCGACCTGGTCGGGGGCGAGCGGCAGGTGGTGGTGCTGCGAACGTTCTCGAAGCTGCACGGCATGGCCGGCATGCGCATGGGCTACGCCGTCACCGCGCCCCGAGCTGGCCAAGCGCCTCAAACAGGCGCGCATGACGACGCCCAACATCCTGGCGGTGCGCGCCGCGCGCGCCAGCCTCGATGACCGCGAATTCCTCACCGCCACGCGGGCCAAGATCCTCGCCAGCCGCACGCGCATCACCGCGGAACTTACGCGCCTGAAGCTGCGCTACGCGCCGCCTCAGGGCAATTTCGTGTTCTTCGACACCGGCATGCCGCTTGCGACCTACGCGCAGCGCATGAAGGAGCGCAACGTGCTCGTCGGGCGGCGCTTTGCGCCCTACGACTCCTGGTGCCGCATCACCATCGGCACGGAGCCGGAGGTCGACGCCTTCCTGCAGGCGCTGCGCGCGAGCGTGCACGGCTGAGGTGCACTTGCGGGCCTAGAGGATCAGGCTCAGGCAGGTGAGCGCGGCTTCCGCCTTGTGCAGCTCGCTCACCTCGAGCGCCCGCGTCAGGATCCCGGCCGCCTCGAGGCGCTCACGGGTGCGCGGGTAGTCGGCGCTGACCAGCGTCACGCCGCAAACGGTGAGCGTGTTGGCGCCGAAGGGCTCCTCGGGCGCCACCTCGATCAGCTGCGCCTGCGGCAGGCGCGCCGCATCGAGCCACGCGGGGTTCACGAGCAGCGTGGCGGGCGGGATGAAGGTCACGGCGCTCTTCAGGTGCAGGCAGCCGCGCAGCGCCAGCGACTCGACCGTATAGCCGAAGGGCGCGAGCGCCGCGCTGAGCTGCGCCACGCCCGCCTGGTTGGTGCGTGCCGAGGCGCCCACGTACAAGGCGCGACCGACGCGCAGCACGTCCCCGCCCTCGAGCGTGCCGGGCGCCTGCACGCGCACCAGCTCCAGATGCCCCGCGAGCGCGGCGGCGACCGAGTGCACCTCATCGCGGCGCGAATCCGCCCCGGGACGCGTGATGACGCCGACCTCGGGCACGAGCACCGCCGTGTCCTCAACGAACACCCCGTCGGCGTGCGCGGGCAGCGGCGGCAGCCACTCGATCTGACACCCCAGGGTGGCGAGCTCGGCCACGTAGCGCGCGTGCTGGCGCTGCGCGCGCGCCAGATCGATGGGCTCGCGCTCGAGATACGACAGCTCGCACTGCGCCAGCAGCGCGCTCGGTTCGCGGACAAAAGCCTGCGGCATGGGACGAGTATACGGACCGGGCGCTGGCTCGACAGTGCGCGCGCTCGCCCCTATCGTAGCGCGCATGATTCCCGCGCCTCACATGGCCGGCACCGAGGTGGCCCTGTCCATCGCGCTCGGCGTGGGGCTCGCCGCCGCGGTGGGGTTTCGCGTGTTCCTGCCGATGCTGGTGCTGAGCGTGGCCGCCTTCAGCGGGCATGTGCACCTGAGCGCAGGTTTCGCCTGGCTCGGCACGCCGCCGGCGCTCCTGACGCTCGCGATCGCCGCGGCGCTCGAGGTCATCGCCTACTACATTCCCGGGGTCGACAATCTGCTCGATGCGCTGGCGACACCCGCCGCGCTCATTGCCGGCACGGTGGTCGCCGCGGCGGTCATGACCGAGCTGCCGCCGCTGGTGAAATGGACCACGGCCGTCATCGCCGGCGGGGGTGCCGCGGGGCTCACGCAGGGCATCACCTCGCTCCTGCGCCTGAAGTCCACCGCGGTCACCGCCGGGGTCGGCAATCACGTGCTCGCCACCGGCGAGCTGGCCGGGGCGCTCGGGGTGTCACTGCTGGCCGTTGCGGCCCCGCTCATGGCGGTGGCGGTCGTCGCGCTGTTCTGTTTCTTCGCGATCCGCGTGCTGCGGCGACTGTTCCGGCGCGCACCCGGCTGAGCGCTTCGCGAAGGACCGTGCGCGTGCGCGCTCACAGCTTGGCGCGCGGCACGTCCTTGGCCGCCACGCGCAGGCAGTCGAGCAAGGCGCCGGCGGCCGGTGGCAGCTGCGCGGGCGCGCGCAGGATCGCACCCACCGGAGTCTCGATCGACTTCAGTTTCACCGGCAGGATGGCGAGCAGCCCGTGCTCCACGTCATCGAGCGCGACGTGGTAGGGCATGACGCCGATCAGGTCGGATTTGCGCAGCAGTACGCGGTTGGTGAGGATCGAGACCGATTCGATGACGTTCTTCGGCGCCGCCGCGCCCGCGGCGACGAAGGCGCGGTCGATCTGGCGGCGCAGGGTCGTTTCCGGCAGCGGCAGGAGCCACGGCTCGCCCGAGAGCTCGCGCAGCGCGAGCCGCCGCTTGCGGGTGAGCGGATGATCGCGGCGTGTCACCAGGCACACCGGCTCCGCATAGAACTCCTCGTACACCAGCGCGCCGCTGCGACCCTCTTCGGGCAGCCGGCCGAGCACCATGTCCAGATCCCCGCTCAAGAGCGCGGGCATGAGCAGGTCATAGGTGCCCACGATCACGCTGATCGCGACCCCGGGGCGCGCCTTCTTCAGGAGCGCAATGGCATCGGGCAGGATACTCGCCGAGGCCGCCAGCAGCGTGCCGACGGTCACCTTGCCGCTGTAGCCGGCACGCAGACCCTCGAGTTCCTCGGCCGCGTGGCGCAGCTGCGCGAGCACGATCTTCGCGTGGCGGGCGAAGATCTCCCCGTAGGCGGTGGGCTTGAGCCCGCGGTTGGTGCGCTCAAAGAGCGGCAGACCGAGCGTGGTCTCGACGTCCTTGAGCGCCTTGGTGACGGTCGGCTGGCTCAGGTGCAGGCGCTGCGCCGCCTTGAGGATGCTGCGGCAGTCGTACGCCTCGGCGATCAGCTGCACGTGGCGCAGGCGAAACTTGCGGGCGATCCAGCGCTCGAGGCGGGCGGAGCTCATGCGCGGCATTCTGGCACGCGCCGCCGCGCCCAACACGGCTAACGCCGGGCGTTAGCGGCTGGCTTCAGGCGCTCAGGCGCGTCACGTGCGCGCTCGCGGCGGGCGTGCGCTCGAGGCCGAAGAAGCGCGTCGCGTTGGCGTGCAGCAGGCACTCACGGGTGCGCGCGGGCAGCGATTCGTGGGAGCGGATGAGATTGCCGACCTGCTGCTCGCCGAGCGGAAAGGGGAAGTCCGAGCCGAGCATCACGCGCTCCTCGCCCATGGTCTTGACCAGGAAGGAGAGCGCATCGCCGCTGAAGACCGCCGCGTCGACGTAGAAGCGGTCGACGTAGGAGGACGGCAGGCGCGGGCAGTCCTCGCGCACCAGGTCGCGATTGCGCCAGGCGTTGTCGACGCGTCCCAGCAGGTACGGGAAGCTGCCGCCGCCGTGGGCGAAGCACAGCTTGAGCGAGCGCGGCAGCCGCTCGAACGCGCCGGAGAGGATCAGCCACAGGATCGACAGCTGCGTCTCCGCGGGCATCGCCACGAGCCACGGCAGCTGGTACTTGCGCATGCGCTCGCCGGCCATCATGTCCCAGGGGTGCACGAACACCGCCGCGCCCTCGGCGGCGCAGTGCTGCAGGAAAGTAATGATGCCCTCGTCGTGCAGGTCGCGCTCGCCGACGTGGTTACCGATATGCACGCCCACGTGGCCGTCGGCCATCGCGCGGCTGAGTTCACGACAGGCGAGCTCGGGGTCCTGCAGCGGCACCTGGCACAGGGACTTCAGGCGCTGCGGGGCGCGCGCGCACAGCTCGCGCGCCGCGTCGTTGAAGATGCGCGACACTTCCAGCGCCTGCGCCGGCGGGCGCTGATAGGAGAACAGCACCGGCGTGGCGCACATGATCTGCACGTCGACGCCGTCGCGGTCCATGGCCTCCAGGCGCACGTCCGCATCCCAGCAGGCCGCCGTCACGGGGCGGAACTCCTTGTCCCCCACCATGAGCATCGCGCGGCCGGCGCTGGTGTGCTTCATCCAGGGCCAGTCGGGCGTACCGAAGCGCGCGGTGAGGTCCGGCCAGTTGCGCGGCAGGAAATGCGTATGGATGTCGACGACGTTCACGATGAAACTCCTTAGCGGTCGGTGCGCCGGCGCGGCCTTTAGGGCCGGTAGGCCACCACCTTGATCTCGATCAGCAGCTGCGGGTGCGGCAGCGCCGCCACGGCGACCGTGGTGCGCGCAGGCCCTGTGGCGTCAAAGAACTCGCCGTAGACCTCGTTGTAGCCGGCGAAGTCGGCCATGTGCAGCAGGTAGGTGCTCAGCTCCACCACGTCGGTGAGCTGCGCGCCGGCGCTGCCGAGGATGTCGCGGATGTTGGTCAGCACCGCGCGCGTCTGGGCGCGGATGTCGAGCCGCCAGCTGCCATCGGCGGCGCGCTCGGCCCCGGCGATGGAGTCATCCGCACGCCGCGCGCTGGTGCCGGAAACGAAGATGAAGTCCCCGGCACGCCGGAAGTGCGGATAGGGGCCGAGCGGCCGGGCCTTGCCCGCGACCACTTCGCTCGCACCGCGCGGCGCCCCGCTCACGGCACCACCGCGAACGAGGCACTGCCGAGGGACTCGACCTCGGCGCTGACGCGCACGCCCGCCTTCAGCGGCCGCGCCGCGGTCGCCCCTCCGGCCATCACCAGCCAGCCGGGCTCGAGTGTCACGCCCGCATCCGCGGCCAGTCGCGCCGCCGCGGTCAGCGACAGCAACGGATCGCCCATGATGGCCGCCGCGCTGCCGGTCTCGAGCGGCAGCCCGTCAAAACACAGCCGGATCCCGAGCTGCGTCAGATCCTCCGGCAGGCTCTGCCAGGGGCCCACCACGAAGGCGGCGGAGGAGGAGTTGTCGGCGATCACATCCGCGAGCGAGAAGCGAAAATCGCGGTAGCGGCTGTCGACCACTTCGAGCGCCGGGGCGACGCCGGCGATGGCCGCGCGCGCGGACTCGCGGCTGACCCGCCCGCGCAGCGGCGCGCGCAGCAGAAAGGCGAGCTCAGGCTCGGCGCGCGGGTGGATGAAGTGGCGCAGCGAGAGCGTGGCGCCGGACTCGATGCGCATGGCATCGGTGAGGCGCCCGAAGATCAGGTCATCGATGTTCATCTGCGCGCGCTTGGCCTCGCTGGTGAAGCCCATCTTCACGCCCACCAGTCGCTCGCCGCGTGCCTCGCGCAGCCGCAGGACCCCCGCCTGCACCGCGTAGGCCTCCGCGAGCGTCAGCTCCTCGCCGCTCACGCCCAGCTGCGGCACCGCCGTGCGGGCACGGGCGGCCTCATCCAGAACTTCAGCGATGCGCTCGAGTCGTTCCATGGCTTCAGAGCTTCACGCAGATGTTCTGGGTCTCGGAGAAGAAGGCGAGCGAGTGCATGCCGCCCTCGCTGCCGATTCCGGAGAGCTTCACGCCGCCGAAGGGCACGCGCAGGTCGCGCAGGTACCAGTCGTTCACCCAGGCGGTGCCCACTTCCATCTGGCGCGCCACGCGGTGCGCGCGCGCGAGGTTCTGCGTCCACACGGCGGCGGCGAGGCCATAGCGGGTATCGTTCGCGAGCCTGACCGCCTCGTCCTCGGAGTCAAAGGGCGCCACGTGGCAGATGGGGCCGAAGATTTCCTCCTTCACGCAGCGCGCCGTCTCGGGGAGCCCGGTGAGCACGGTGGGTTCGATGAAGGCGCCGCCGTCGCGCGCATCGCCGAACTGCGGGATGCCGCCGCCACAGTGCACCTGCGCGCGCTCCTCGCGCGCGAGGCGGTAGTAGCCGAGCACCTTGTCGCGATGGCCGCGCGAGATGAGCGGACCTAAGTCCGCGTTCTCGTAGGGGCCGCCGATCTTCAGCGCGCGCGCGCGCTCGACCAGGGCCGCGACGAAGCGCTCGAACAGCGGCCGCTCGACATACACCCGCTCCGAGCACAGGCACACCTGGCCGCAGTTGGAGAACACCGAGCGCATGGTGCCGGCGAGCGCCGCCTCGAAGTCCGCATCGGCGAACACCAGCGCGGCGTTCTTGCCGCCGAGCTCGAAGGACAGCGCCTTCACGCTCGGCGCGGCGCTCTTCATGATCGCAGCCCCGGTGGCGGTCTCGCCGGTGAAGGCCACGGCGTGTACGTCGGGGTGACTGACCAGCGCCTCGCCGGCAGATTTTGGTCCAAAGCCGTGCACGACGTTGAAGACCCCCGGGGGGATCCCGACCTCGTGCATCACCTGTGCGAGCAGCACCGCGGTCGAGGGCGTCTCCTCGGAGGGCTTCACGATGACGGCGTTGCCGCAGGCGAGCGCCGGGGCCACCTTCCAGGTCATGAGCAGAAACGGCAGGTTCCACGGCACCACGATCGCCACCACCCCGACGGGCTTGTGGAGCGAATAGTTGAGCGCGCCACGCCCGTCCGGGGTGGACGCCTCGTAGCACTCCGAGCCGCGCGCGAGCACCAGGTCCGCATAGGCGCGGAAGTTGGCGGCGCCGCGCGGGATGTCGAGCGTGGAGGCCTGCTGGTGCGTCTTGCCGGTGTCGGCGATCTCGGCGCTCAGGAACTGCGCGAAGCGCTGCTCGATACGCTCGGCGACCTTGCGCAGCAGCGCCGCGCGCTCGGCGAGCGCCATGCGGCCCCAGGGACCGCGCAGCGCGGCGCGCGCCGCCGCCACCGCACGAGCCACGAGCGCCGCGTCGGCCTCGGTCACCGTCGCCAGCACCGCACCGTCCACGGGGCTCACGTTCTCGAACGCGGCCCCCTCGCTGATGAACTCCCCGCCGATGAAACACGGCAGCTTCTGGCCCGCCAGGGGATAGGGGGTGGGGGACGGGGTGGGCATCGGGGCAGCTGACCTCGTAAGGCCTTGGGCGTGGCAGGGGCGCCGGGGGCAGTCTAGGCTGCGGTCGTACTCAAGGAATAATCGAATTTGTGTGTCTGGCTATGCCGTTTATCTATACCAGAAGCGCAGCCCCACCGAGCCGCCGGAAGGCCGGCAGCGGCCGTAGCACAGGGTGTTTTCAGGGGCGCTGCGGCGAGCGGCGCTCTTCCACGGTGAAGAAGCGGGTGAAGGCGCGGTCGAAGACGTTCTCCTCATCCGCCGCGATGCGCGCCGCGTTCACCGGGTCGGTGAAGGCGGCCATGGCGGCGGCGAAGGCCGCCGCATCCGCATACCACAGCTCCGTCACCACATCGAAGTCCGGCAGCGGCGCGCCGGGGGCGAGGATGGCCCCTTCAGGGATGAGGAAATTGCGGCGGTAGTCGCAGACCTGCGGGGCGATCGAGAGGATGAGCGGCGCGTGCCGCGTCTCGTAGTATTCGATGAACTGCGCCTGCGAGAGTCCCGCCTTGCGCTTCAGGAACGCGATGGTCTTGATCACGGTCGCCCCCTTCAGCGCACCTTGCGCAGCACGGCGCCGGCATAACGCTCGAGCGCCCACTTCTTGACCGAAAGCTGCGCCGGGTCATCGCCCGGGGCGAGCCAGGAGGTGATGTCCCAGGGCGAGGGAAGCCAGGGGGCGATGACCACGAGGTCGTGCACCCCGAGCTCCTGCAGCGCATCCACGGCCGCCTGGGTCACGGTTTCGGCAAGCGGCAATCCGACCTCAAAGCCCGCCAGCGGCAGGCCCGCCTCGTGCCGCATGATGCGCAGCGCGCCGAGTGCCGTGTCGGCCTGGGCCACGGTCATCGGCAGCGGCAGCCAGCCGTCGTTGCGCGCCGCGCGGCGCATGGCCGGTGCCGCCGCGCCCCCGCACCAGATGCGCACCGGCTTTACGGGCGCCGGCTGCATGATCCCCTCGAACCGAAAGAGCGGACCTTCGTGCTTGACCACCGCGCCGGTGAGGAGCTTGCGCAGGATCACCAGGGTCTCATCCAGGCGCCGGCCGCGCGCCTCGAAATCCACCCCTGCGGCCTCGTATTCCTCCTTGAGCCACCCGGCCGACACCCCGCACACCACGCGATCGCCGGTGAGCACGGCGGCGGTCGCCACCGACTTGGCCACGGTGAGCGGATCACGCAGCGCCGCCAGGTAGATGTTGGAGGCAAAGTGCAGGCGGCGCGTGATGGCGCCCAGGTGCGCGAACAGCACCCAGGGGTCGGGCCAGGGCGTATCCGGCGGCACGAAGATCTTGCCGTCGGCGGAGTACGGGTAGGGAGTTTCGATGTGCGCCGGCCAGATGAGGTGATCGCCCACCATCAGCCCGTGAAAGCCCAGCTCCTCGGCGAAGCGCGCGAGCTCGGGCAGCTGCTCCGTTTCCCGTACCGCAACCAGCGACAACCAGAACTTCATGGTTTAACGGCGCTCCGCACGAAAGAAGGACAGGGCCAGGTACGAGGGATCCTCGTGATCGGTGCGCCCCCGGGGCGCACCGGCGGCGAACTCGCGGTAGGCGGCCTCATCCACCGGCGCGCTGCGGCACCAGTCGAGCGCGAGCGAGCGGCGCGCGAACTTCCACGCCCCGGCGCGCCGGGCGTAGTGATCCAGGTAGCGGCCGCCGATCGTCACCTCGCGCGCGTGCGGCGCAGCGGTGCGGTGGTAGGCGAGGGTGTACAGCTCCCCCTGCGCCTCATCGCCGCGCACCTCGAACAGTGCGTTCGTGATCGAGTGCACGGTGGCCTCGAAATTCGCCAGCACGCCCGGGAGCCACGCGAGGTACTCATCGGCGCTGCCGCAGAACATCGCGCCGTGATCATCGATCGCCTCGTCATGATAGAGCGAGCGCAGGAGCTTGAAGTCGCGGCGGTCGCAGGCGCGGCAGTACTTGAGCACCAGCTCGTGAAGGGCCTGCTTGTCGATGAGCGCCTGCAGCGCATCCCCCATGATTCATCCCCGCGTGCCGAATGCGCCGCCAGCGAGCGCGCAGCGCTGCCGCCTAGCCTACCCGGTTTGATCCGGTTAAGGTCATCGCGCATATGGGGTAAGGAGCGCCCAAGCTCACGCATTTGGGCGATGCGCTGGGCGGCGCGTTCGCGCACGGTGCGGCGCGGCAGGGCGGCGGAGACCAACCGATGATCGATGTCTACGGCATGAGCACGCCGAACGCGGTGAAGATCACCATCATGCTCGAGGAGCTCGGGCTCCCCTACCGCCAGCATCACGTGAACGTCTTTGCCGGCGAGCAGCACGCGCGCGAGTTCCTGCAGATCAGCCCCAACAACAAGGTACCCGTCATCGTCGATGCGGACGGCCCGGAGGGGACGGCGCTGCCGGTGTTCGAAAGCGGCGCCATCCTGATCTACCTGGCCGAGAAGAGCGGCCGCCTGCTGCCGGCCCGAGGCGCGGCGCGCGCCACGGTGCTCGAGTGGCTCATGGTGCAGCTCTCAGGCGTCGGACCCATGTTCGGGCAGCTGGTGCACTTCACCCGTTACGCCCCGGCGGGCAATGACTACAGCGTCAATCGCTACACGAGCGAGGTGCGGCGCCTGTTTGGCGTGCTCGAGCGTCGCCTCGGGGGGAGCGCCTACCTCGGCGGCGCCGAGTACTCGATCGCCGACATCGCCACCTGGCCCTGGATCCGCACCGCGGTGAGCATCTTCCCCTGGCTCACGCAGGCGGCCGAGAAGGGCGAGGCGCTCGCGCAGTGGCCGGCGCTCGCGGGGTGGTTTCGCACACTCGGGGCGCGCGCGGCGGTCGAGCGCGGCGTCGCCCAGGGCGAGCGCTTCCTCGATCGCGACCGCGCCGCCTTCGGCGCGGCCGATGCGGACGCCTTCGATCGCTTTTTCAACCGCGGCAAGTACGCGCGCTAAAGCGCACTAGGACGCGAACCCATGAAATTCTGGCAGATGCTGACCTGGATGGAGCCCGAGCAGATCCTGGAGGTCGCGCGCTTCGCCGAGGAACTCGGATTCGAGGGCGTCATGCTCGGGGACCACGGGGTGTTCCCGCGCGAGGTCAAGACGCCCTACCCCTACTCTGCGGACGGCAAGCCGCCGATGGCGCCGGACTCCTGGTACCCGGACTGCTGGGCGACGCTCGGCGCCATCAGCGCGGTCACGCGCCGCATCCGCTTTTCGGTGGCGGTCTACGTACTGCCGCTGCGCAACATCTTCGAGGTGGCGCGCGCCACCGGAACGCTGGCGATCCTGAGCAACAACCGCTTCATCCTCGGCGCCGGCATCGGCTGGATGAAGGACGAGTTCGACATCTACGGGGTCGACTTCCACACCCGCGGCAAGCGCTTTGATGAGCAGCTCGAGGTGCTGCGCAAGCTCTGGGGCGGCGGCATGGTGGAGCACCATGGCGCGCTCATCGACTTTCCACCGCTCGAGATCTCCCCGGCGCCCGCGCAGGCGGTGCCGATCTTCACCGGCGGCACCGCGGCCGTGGCGCTCAGGCGTGCGGCCGAGAAGGCCGACGGCTGGATCGGCGCCGGCAACACGCCCGCGGAAGTGCCCGGGATCCTCGCCGAGTTCCGGCGCCTGCGCCAGGCGGCGCAGCGCGAAGAGGAGCCCTTCGAGACGATCATAGGACTGTCGACGCCGCCGGATCTGGCGACCTTCCAGCGCCTGCACGAGGCGGGCATGAGCGGGGGCGTCAGCTACCCCTTCAAGTACACCCTCGGGGAGCGCTCAAGTCTCGATGAGAAAAAACGCGTGATGGAGGATTTCGCGCGCCGCTTCATCCGCCCGCTCGGCGGGCCCTGACGCCGCAAGTGTCACCCGCGGCCGCCTCGCGCTGCCCCGGCGGCGGCGTGCAGGGCGCGGTCGGTGCGGTTTCAGTGCGCCGTGCTGCTGCCCGAGAGGCAGGTGCTCATGAAGGACTTGCGAGCATCGCCCGTGAGCCCCTTGCTGCTCGCGGTCGCGTTGCAGCTCTTCATCTTCTCCTGCTGGCTGTTGCCCGTGGCCGTGCTGGCGGGCGCATCCGACAGGCAGGTCTTCATGAAGGCCTTGCGGTCATCACCCGTGAGCCCCTTGCTGCTGGCGTGCGCGTTGCAGGTGGTCATCTTGTCCTGTTGAGTGTTCGTCGCGAGCGCCGGCGGCGACTGCAGCACCAGGACCGCGAGTGCCGCAGCCAGCGCCACCCACCATGTCGAGCCTTTCATAGCCGCTCCTTATGAGAATGATCGCGAGGGATGGGCCTCACGCTTATGGTACCCCCAACGCCTGCGGCTACTCCATGTCCGGGTATGGGCCGCGGCCGCCCTCGGCGATGAAGCGCTCGATGCGCGCCTTGAGCGTCGGCAGGGGCACCGAGCCGAGCTCGAGCACCGCGTCGTGGAAGGCACGGATGTTGAAGCGCTCACCGAGGGCTTGCTCGGCACTCGCGCGCGCTTCGAGGATGGCGCGCTCGCCGAGGTAGTAGGACAGCGCCTGTCCGGGCCAGGCAATGTAGCGGTCGATCTCGGTGCCGATCTCGTGCTCGGGCAGCGCGGTGTACTGGCGGAAATACGCGAGCGCCTGCTCGCGCGTCCAGCCCTGGGAATGCATGCCGGTATCGACCACCAGGCGCGCCGCGCGCCAGATCTGGTAGCCGAGCATGCCGAAGCGATCGTAAGCGCTGTCGTACATCCCCATCTCGGTCCCGAGCTCCTCGCAGTACAGCGCCCAGCCCTCCCCGTAGGCGGAGATGTAGGTGAGCTGGCGGAACGCCGGCTGGTCCTTGTGCTCCATGGCGATCGGGATCTGGAAGGCGTGGCCGGGCGCGGACTCGTGCAGCGTGAGCGCGGTCAGGTTGAACAGCGGGCGGTTGGGCAGATCGTAGGTGTTCAGGAGGTAGACGCCCGCCCCGCCGCGACCGGCGGTGTAGAAGGGCGCCAGATCATCGGGCACCGCACGGATCGCGAAGCGTGCGCGCGGCAGGTAACCGAAGTACTGCGACGCCTTGCCGTCGAAGCGCTTGGCGATAAAGGCCGCGCGCATCAACAGCTCCTCGGGGGTCTTGGCGTAGAAGCGCGGATCGCTGCGCAGAAACTTCTGGAACGCAGCGAAGTCGCCCTTGAAGCCGCTCTCCTGCATGGCGGCGATCATGGCCGCGTGCAGCCGCTCCACCTCGGCGACGCCGAGCGCGTGGATCGCCGCCGGCTCCATGTCGAGGGTGGTGAACTCGCGGATCTTGGCGCGGTAGTAGGCCTTGCCATCGGGCAACGCCTCCGCGGCGATCGTGGTGCGCAGGCCCGGCACGTACTCCTCGCGCATGAACTGCAGCAGCTGCGCGTACGCCGGCTGGGCCGAGTCGCGGATGACCTTGAGTGCCTCGGCCCGCAGCGCCTCGCGCCGCGGCGCGGCGATGCCGTTCATCTCCTTGAAGGGGGTGTAGAGCAGGTTCGCCTCCCCGGCGGTATCCGTCACCGCCGTGATGGAGGCGTCGCGCCCCTCCATGGTCACGCGCGGAGGCGTGAAGCCGCGCTTCAGGCCCGCGCGCATCTCGCCCATCTGTTCCTGAAAGTAGCGCGGGATGTCCTTGAGCTGCTTGATCCAGTGCTCGTAGTCCTCCAGGTGCCGGAACGGCCGGCGGGCGGTGAGCCCGATGTCGGTCCAGAAGCTGGTGTCCGAGTTGGCCGGCATCTCGAAGTCGCGGAAGCGCTGGTTGGCGATCAGCACGGCGATCTGGGCGCGGTAGATGTCGTAGTTGACCTGCTCGGGAGCGGAGAGCGCGGCGCGGTCGATGCCGGCCAGGCGCCCCGCGACCTCCTGCCAGTACTTCAGGCGCATCTCCTGGGTGGCCGGATCCACGTGCGGCAGGTGATCGAAGATCGGGCGCGTGCCGTCCTCGTCATTGGGCTGCTGGTCGGAGCGCCAGCGCCACTCGGTGGTGTAGATCGCCTGCAGGCGCGCGTCGGCGGCCTGCTGGGCGGACTGGCGCGTGCAGCCCGCGCAGCAAAGAGCGAGCAGCGCCAGCGCCACGCCCCATCGCAACTCATAAGTCATGCGCACTCTTTCGTAGTCATGTGTTGGCAAGGACGCTTCAGAAGGATGTAAGAGAATACTCGAACCATTGCACCGCGCCTTGCGCCCTACGGTACAAGAGCCCCGGTGATGTGGAAATCCATAGTCGCGATCTGCATTGGCTCGAGCCTGGGCGCCCTCCTGCGCTGGTGGCTCGGCCTGATTCTGAACGCGCACTTCCCCGCCATCCCCCCGGGCACGCTGGCCGCCAACCTGATCGGCGGCTACATCATCGGGATGGCCCTCGCGCTCTTCACCACCTATGCCGCGATCGCCCCGGAGTGGCGCCTGTTCGTCATCACCGGCTTCTGCGGCGGACTGACCACCTTCTCGACCTACTCGGCCGAGATCGTGACACTGCTGCAGCAGGGGCGCACGCTGTGGGCGGCCGCGCACGCGGCGGCGCACCTCGGCGGCTCGGTGCTCATGACCTTCGCCGGCATCGGCACCATCGCCTGGCTGCGCAGCTGACGAGGGCGATTCATGCCTTAGCTTTTTCAGGAGCTCACGCCCATGCAAGGCTCATTTCTGCGCTTCTACGTGCATGAGAATCAGCGCCACCAGCACCGCCTGGTGTGGGAATGGCTGCTCGAGCAGGCCAACGCGCTCGGGGTCCGCGGCGGCTCGGCGTTCCGCGCCATGGCCGGCTTCGGGCGCCACCACGTGCTGCACGAGAGCACCTTCTTTGAACTCGCCGGCACCCTCACCGTCGAGGTGGAGTTCATCGTCAGCGACGCGGAGGCGCAGAAGCTGCTCGCGCTCCTGCACCAGGAGGGCATCCGGCTCTTCTACGCCTGCGTGCCGGCGCTGTTCGGGGTGATCAACCCCGACAGCGCCGATGAGGCGGCGCTCAACGAGGACTGAGAGCGCGCTTACTTGCGCTCGAGCGTGTGCAGCGGCACGGCGCCCGAGGCGCTGAAGCGCGGCCGGTCGGCCTCGGGCTGGGCGAGCGGCCGGCACTCGTGCAGGGACTTCAGGCAGCGCAGCGCGAGGTCCTGATACTCGCGCGTGCCGGTGACCTTCCAGGCGAGCTCTTCGCTCGTGAGCTCGCGCACCACGCGCGCCGGCACCCCCATGACCAGCGTGCGCGCGGGCACCACGAAGCCGGCGCGCACGAAGCTCGAGGCGCCGACGAACGCCTGCTCCTCGACTACCGCGCCGTCCATGATGACCGCGGCGATGCCGACGAGCGCGCCGCGGCGGATGGTGCAGCCGTGCAGCACCGCGGCATGCCCGATGTGCGCCTCCTCCTCGAGGAGTGTGTCCTTGTCCGGAAAGCTGTGCAGCACGCAGCAGTCCTGCACGTTCGCGCCCGCCTGCAGCACGATGCGGCCGAAGTCCCCGCGCAGCGATGCCATCGGGCCCACATAACAGTGGGCACCGATGATCACGTCGCCGATGAGCACCGCCTGCGGGTGCACGAAGGCGCTCGGGTCGACCACCGGTACCAGACCCTCGAGGGAATACGCCGGCATCTACTTCCCCTTGGCGCGTGCGAGGAACGCACTCACCGCCGTGCGGAACTCCTCCGACTTCAGCTGCGCGCTGAAGATGCGCGCCTCGGCCTCGATACGCTCGAGCAGCGCTGCCGGGTCCCCGCGCAGCAGGCGGCGCGTGGCCGCGAGCGCCGCCGGGGGCTGGCGCACCAGCTGCTGGGCGAGCGCGCGCGCACTCTCGAGGAGCACCTCATCCTCGACCACGCGGTTGATGAGCCCGAGCCGCTCGGCGCGCGCAGCGTCGAAGGGCTCCCCGAGCAGCAGCAGCTCCGCGGCGCGCTGCAGGCCGAGCTGGCGCGGCAGCAGGAGCGAGCTTGCCGCCTCGGGCACGAGGCCGAGACTGACGAAGGGCATGGAGAACTGCGTGCTGCGCGCCGCGATGATCAGGTCGCAGTGCAGCAGCAGCGTGACGCCGATGCCCACGGTCTGGCCGTGCACGGCGGCGATGATGGGCTTCTCGAGCGTGGCGAGGGTCTTCAGGAACCCCATCACCGGGTGGTCCATGGTGAAGTCGGGGCCGGCGAGGAAGTCGTGCAGGTCGTTGCCGGCGCAGAACCCCGGCCCCTCCCCGCTCACGAGCACCACGCGCACGGCAGGGTCGGCCTGCGCGGCGCTCAGGGCATTTTTGAACGCCGCGTACATGGCAAACGTGATGGCGTTGCGCTTCTCGGGACGGTTGAAGCGCACTTCGCACACGCCCGCCGCGCTCGCGATGAGAACCGGTTCACTCATGGCGGCACTTTGCCGAGTGCGCCGCTGGCACGCAACTCGCGCAGTTCCGCAGCGCTCAAGCCGAGGCGCTCACTCAGCACCTGCTCGGTGTGCTCGCCGAGCAGCGGGGGCGCACGCGGATACTCGAGCGCGCTGCGCGAGAAGCGCGCGGGATTGCGTACCTGGGGCACCCGCCCCGCGGTGGGATGCGGCAGATCCATGCGCACGCCGCGGTGGCGCACCTGCACTTCGGCGAACGCCTGGGCGATGTCGTTGATCGGTCCGCACGGCACCTGCGCCTGCTGCAGGCGCGCGAGCCACGCGGCGGTGGTGTGTGGGGCGAGTGCCGCCTGGATGCGCGCGGTCAGCTCGCCGCGATGCGCCACGCGCGCGGCGTTATCGGTAAAGCGCGCATCCGTGGTGAGCGCCTCAAGGCCTGCGGCGCGGCAGAAGCTCACGAACTGGCGATCGTTGCCGACCGCGAGCATCAGGTGCCCGTCGGCGGTGGCGAACGCCTGGTACGGGGCGATGTTCGGGTGCGCCGAGCCGTGCCTTCCCGGGGCGGTGCCGCCGATCAGGAAGTTCAGGCTCTGGTTGGCGAGCCAGGCGAGCTGGGTGTCCAGCAGCGCCAGGTCAATGTACTGCCCGCGACCGGAGCGCGTGCGCTCGTACAGCGCCCCCAGGATCGCGGTCACGGCATACATGCCGGCCATGAGGTCCGCGGCCGCCACCCCGACCTTCACCGGCCCCGCCCCCGGCTCGCCGTCGGCGATGCCGGTGACGCTCATCAGGCCCCCCATGCCCTGGATCATGGCGTCGTAGCCGGGACGGGCGGCCTGCGGGCCGTCCTGACCAAAGCCGCTGATCGCGCAGTAGATGAGCTGCGGCTGCAGCGCCGCGAGCTCGGGGTACCCGAGGCCGAACTTGGCAAGACCGCCGACCCTGAAGTTCTCGATGAGCACGTCCGAGCCGAGCGCCAGTGCGCGCGCCGCCTGCGCGCCCTGCGGGTGCGCCAGATCGAGCGTCACGGAGCGTTTGCCGCGGTTGGTGCTCAGGTAGTACGCGGACTCGCGCGTGGGCACCCCGTGCCGATCGCGCAGCCACGGCGGCCCCCACTGGCGGGTGTCATCCCCGCCGCGCGGCTCTTCGATCTTGATGACGTCGGCGCCGAAATCCGCCAGCAGCTGCGTCGCCCAGGGACCTGCGAGCACCCGCGTGAGGTCCAGCACCCGGATGCCGGCCAGCGGTCCCATGGGGCGCTAGTGCCCGCCGGCCGGGCTCGGCACGGCAGCGGAGTCGCGGAAGTTCACATCGCTGTCGGCGGCGAGCCAGGCGAGCGCGGCCCACGCGGCGACGTTCTGGTCGAGCGGCACGCGATCGATCTTGTCGAGCGTGTCATCGGCGGTGTGGTGCAGGTCGAAGTAATGCGTGGCGTCCTGATTGAGCGCCAGGGCCGGGACGCCCGCCTCCACCGAGGGGCCGACGTCGGTGCCGGCATCGTGGATCGGGTGCGGCTCGGCGAGGATGCCCAGGGGTCCCAGCACCCGCAGCGTCGCCTGCCCGAACGCTCCCCGCTGCACGGCCGGCGGGAGCGAGAAGCCGTAGACGCGGTCGGACCCGAGGTCGCTTTCCCCGGCGAGCACGTGGTGCGCGAGCTCCGCCTGGTGGCGCTCGGCGTAGTTGTGGCCGCCGAAGGCGCCGCCGGGGGGTGTCGGCTGCGCGGGCTCCTCCGAACCAAACAGCACCACGCGCACCGTGCGGCGCGGCTTGTGGGGCAGATCGCGGATGAGCTTCGCGGCCGCCACGATGATCGCGGTGCCGGCGCCATCATCGACCGCGCCGGTCCCCTGGTCCCAGCTGTCCAGGTGCGCCCCGAGCAGCACGAATTCCTCGGGCTTGCCGCTGCCGCGCACGTCGGCGATGACGTTCTGCGAGTGGGCGTCCTGCACGTAGCTGGCCGCCGAGAACAGGTGCACGCGCGCGACCTGGCCGAGCGCTGCGATGCGCTCGAGCTGCTCGGCGTCCGGTGCGCTCAGGGCAAAGGCGGGCAGCGCCACGCGGCCGTCGACGTAGGTCGTGGTGCCGGTGTGCGCGAGGCGATGGTTGTCGGTGCCGGCCGAGCGCATGAGGAACGCACTCGCGCCGGCCCGGGCCGCGGCCGCCGGGCCGTCGATGCGGGCCGCGACCGCGGGTGCGTAACCGGAGCCGTCCTGCATGCGCACCATGCGCGCACTCACGAAGGCGATCTTGCCGCTGAGGGAACCTGCGGGTGCGGCCTCGAGCTCGGCGAGGGTGGCGAAGCCTGCGACGTCGCCCTCGATCCCTGCGGGGGGTGTCGGCGGGGATTCCCCGAGCGCTGCGATGACCAGCGGCTGATGCGAAGGCGCGATGAGCTCGGCGCTCTCGCGGCCACGCACCCAGGCGGTGACCGGGAAGGGCTCGAGGTGCACGTTGTCAAAGCCGAGCGCTTTCAGGCGCGCGACCGCCCATTCGGCGGCGGCCTGCTCGTTGGCCGAGCCGGAGGGGCGGGGACCGAAGCGCGTGGTGAGCTCGCTCACCCAGGCGAAGGCAATGTCATGCCCGGCGGTGGCGGCATCGCGCAGCTGCGTGGCGACGACTTCCGGGGAGGCGGCGACGGAGGCTGCCGGTGCGGGCGCGGCGCCGAGGGCCACCAACAGCGCAGCCGCCAGGGCCGGCGCGGACTTGATCCGGGATTGCAGGCACACGGGCGTGATATCCATCCCCTCAATTGGAAGCGGCGCATTCTACGGGAAGCGCTATCGCGCGCACCAACGAGCGTGGGTGAAAGCGCTCGCTTGACTTTACGGCAGCTGCGCCAGCGGCAGGGGCCTGGCGAGGTGGAACCCCTGCGCATAATCGACGCCGATGATCTTGAGCGCCTGCAGCACCGCCTCGCTCTCCACGCACTCGGCCACGGTGGCGATGCCGAGCGCGCGGCCCACCTTGCCGATCGCCTCCACCATGCTGCGGCTGACCGCATCCTGGGTGATGTGGCTGATGAACTGGCCGTCGATCTTCAGGAAGTCCACGGGCAGGGACTTCAGGTACACGAACGAGGAAACGCCGGTGCCGAAGTCATCGAGGGAGAACTTGCAGCCGCGCTGCTTGAGCTCGCTCATGAGAAAGCGCGCGTTGGCGAGACTCGTCACCGCGGCCGTCTCGGTGATCTCGAAGCACAGCGCCGCGGCGAGCGCGGGGTCGCCGACGCTCTGCAGCACGAAGTCGACGAAGGACTGCTCGTTGAGGGAGGTGCCGGAGAGGTTGACCGCCAAGAGCGGCAGCGGGCGCCCCGCGCGCTGGCGTTCGCGCAGCAGCGCGAGCGCCTGCTCCACCACCCAGCGGTCGATCGCCGACATGACGTTGTAGCGCTCGGCGGCGGGGATGAACTCGGTCGGCGCCACGAGCTCGCCGTTGTCATCGCGCAGGCGCACGGTGAGCTCGTGGAAGGCGCGCTCGCCGGCACCGCTGAGCGGCACGATCGGCTGGAAGTGCAGCTCGAGGCGGTTGTCCTCGGTGGCGCGCGTCACGCGCGACACCCAGTGCATCTCGCGATGCCGGTGCGAGAGCCCTTCGGCGCCGTAGACGTGGATGCGGTTGCGCCCGGCATCCTTGGCCGCGTAGCAGGCGATGTCGGCGGCCGACATGACGCTCGCCACGTTCTCGGTCTCGGCGCGGATCTGCACGATGCCGATGCTGGCGCCGACCGAGAGCGTGCTCGCGCCCCACACGAAGCGGAAGTCGCGGATCCCCTGGCGCACCCCTTCGGCGATGCGCGTCGTCTGCTCGAGCGTCACCCCATCGAGCAGCACGCCGAACTCATCCCCGCCCAGGCGCGCGATGGTGTCGGAGGTGCGCACGCGCGTCTGCAACAGGCCGGTGACATCGCGCAGCAGCCGGTCCCCGGCCTGATGCCCGCAGGTGTCGTTGACGACCTTGAACTGATCCAGATCGATGTACAAAAGCGCATAGCTGCCCTCGCCGCGCTGCGCCGACAGCAGCGCCCCGTGCAGGCGGTTGTCGAACTCGCGCCGGTTGATGAGGCCGGTGAGCGCATCGTGGCTCGCCTGCCAGGACAGGGCGCGCCGCAGGCGCCGCTCCTTGGTGACGTCGTGAAACACCACCACCGCGCCGATGACCTCGCCCTGGCGGTCGCAGATCGGTGCCGCCGACTCCTGGATCGCCACTTCGTGGCCGGCGCGGGTGACGAGCACGGCGTGGTCGGCGTGCGCGCCACCGCCGCCGCCGCGCCCGAGGGCGGCATCGAGGGAACTCTCGAGCGGCTCGCGCGTGATCTCGTTGACGAGGTTCAGGACCGCGGCCATCGGCTGGCCGCGCGCTTCGGCGAGCGTCCAGGCGGTGAGCCGCTCGGCGACCGGATTGATGTACTCGATGCGCCCCTCGGCGTCGGTGCTGATGACGGCATCGCCGATCGACTGCAGCGTCACCTGCGCGCGCTCCTTCTCGGCGAAGATCGCCTGCTCGGCACGCTTGCGCTCGGTGATGTTGGCGACCGAGCCCTCGTAGCCGAGGTGGCGGCCGGCGGCATCGCTCAGGCGGCGGGCATTCTCGAGCACCACCAGCTGCTGGCCGTCGCGGCGGCGCATGCGAAACTCCGCATCGCGGATCTCGCCCTGCGAGTCGACCAGGCGGGCGAATTCGGCGCGATCGGCCGGATCCCAGTAGAGCGAGGCGGCCGAGGGCAGCGCATACATCTCCTCGGCGCTGCGGTAACCGAGCATGGCGACGAACGCCGGGTTCACCGACAAGAGGCGCCCGTCGCGGCTGCTCTGGTACACCCCTTCGGCGATGCTCTCAAAGAGGCCGCGGAACTTCGCCTCGCTCGAACGCAGCGCCTCCTCGCCCAGGGCGCGCTCGATGGCGATGCCGGCGAGCTGCGCGGCGCGTCCCATGAGCTCCGCCTCGGCGCTGCCCGGCAGGCCCTCGGCGACGCGATACACCCCCAGCGCCCCGAGCACGTGCCCGCCGGCGGCCTGGATCGGCGTCGCCCAGGCGGCGCGCAGGTTGGCCTGCAGCGCCGGCGTGCGCATGTCCTGCCAGAATGGATCTTTGCCCAAATCCGCCACCAGCACCTGGCGGCTCAGGTACACGCTCGCCGCGCACGAGCCGTTGCGGATGCCGACGCTCGCCTGCGCGAGCAGGGCGTGCAGCGGGGCCGGCAGGCGCGGCGCGACCAGGGCGGCGAATGCCTTGGCATCCGCCGCGAGGGTACTCACCGAGGCGATGGCGCCGGGGATCGCCGACTCGATGAAGATCGTGATGGCGCCCAGCACTTCCTCGAGCGGCGCGTTGCGGGTGATCTGCTCGAATACCTGGCGTTCGGTGGCCGCGATGCGCTCGGCGCGCTTGCGCTGCGAGATGTCGGCGATGCTGCCGCGCACCAGGCGGCGGTTGCCGCTCGGCAGCAGTGCCAGGCGCACCTCGCAGATGATCTCGCGCCCGGCGGCGTCGCGATGGGTCCATTCAAACTGCTGCACTTCGCCCTCGAGGGCGCGCTCGATGTAGGCGCGCGCGCGCAGCGCGGAATCCGCGCCGTCGGGCTGCTGCGGCGGACTCAGGGTGATTGGCCCGAACTGCAGCAGCTGCGCGCGGTTCAGGCCAAAGAGCCGCTGCGCCTTCTCGTTCGCATCCACGAAGCGCCCGCTGTCGACGTCCAGCACCACGATGGCCTCCGGGGCGTGATCGACCAGCAGCTGATAGCGCTGCGCGCTGTCGCGTACCGTCTGCTCGGAGGCGTGCCGCTCGCTCACGTCGCGCAGGCACAGCACGAACATCTGCTGGCGCGAGGTGGGGGCCTTGCTGACGGCGATCTCCGCGGGAAACAGCCGCCCGTCCTGGTGCTGCGCCCACAGCTCGCGCGCCGACAGATCGAGCGCGGTGTCACCGAGGCTCGCCGCCAGGCGCTCGAGCGCCTCGGCCACGGTCTCCTCGGTGGCGAGCTTCGGTAACAAGAGGTCGATGCGCTTGCCCTTGACCTCATCCTCGCTGTAGCCGAACACGCGCACCCCGGTGGGATTGAAGGTCTGGATGAGGCCGCCCTCATCGACCAAGAGCACGACGTCCTTGATGTGGTCGAGGATCACCTGCAGGTGCTCGCTCGACTGCTCGCGCGCCTCGAGCGCGAGCGCCTGCGCCTCATCGGCCATCAGGCGCATGGACTCGACGATGCCGCGCCGTTCGCGCTCGATCGTCCCGTAGTGCTCGTTGATCAGGCGCAGCAGCATCGGCACGTCGGGGTCGGCATTGCCGGTGCGCAGGTGCAGCTCGCGCAGCTGCGCCTTCAGGGCCGGGTGCAGCTCGGGATACTTTTCCGCGTGCGGCCGGGCGTCCGCCCGAACGAGCGTGGTGGTGGCCCCGGGAGTGCCTTCCGGGGCATCGGGGCGCGTCCGGGAGGGATGCGTTTTTGACATAACCGAGGCCGCTGAACCCGATTCAGATCATACGGGGGGCACGCGCACGCTCTTGTGAACCCCCTCGCGAATCCGCCACTGAGGCGCGCAGGAACGCGCCTGGGGAACGCGGGCGCAGGCGCCCTACTGGCGGGAGGTCGCCCCGGTGGCGGCGGCCGTGTTCGCGGTGGTGCGGGTCGGGGCGGCCGGTTTCACCGGCAGATCCGGGATGCCGGGGCCGGCGATCACCGGGATCTGGAAGGTCTGGGTGGAGATCTGCCCGCCCATGTCGACCGAGACGATGGCGGTGACGAGGTAGATGCCGTTGTGCTTGGGCAGCACCTTGATACTGCGGTCGATGGGGGTGTTCTCCACCGGCTTCGCGGCCTCGGCGAGTTCGTCCGAGCCGACCAACTCGAGCCCCTCATCGCCCTCGACCTTGCCGAAGATCCGGTCGAGGTTGCTGGCGGTGGGCACGAGCTGCAGGTCGATGTCGAGCGGCTGCGCCACGTCGGGCCGGGCGCGCAGCGCGAATTTCACCTGCAGCGGGATCGGCGCGGAGCCGGGCTTGGTCTGCGTCGCCGCGCTCACCATGTTGCGCGCGAGCGTCTGCGCGGGACTGAGCACCTTGTGGGCGTTCCTGGCGGCGGCGGCCTGGGACTGCGCGCTCTTGTCACCGGAGCCGCAGGCGCACAGCAGTGCCGAGATCACCAACCCCGCCGCCGCGTTGCGCGTGATGTTCCACATGGCTTTCGGGCACGCCTCGTGTCTTAAGTTACATGGGCCGCAAAGAGGCACAATAACCCGTCTCGGAACCGGAGCGCACGTGCACCGTTCCGCATTTTTCACCTCGCGCTAGCCACGCAGCAGCGGGGGGTCCTCGATCTGCTCAATCTGTTCGAGCAGGTCGCGCAGGTACCCCTCCCAGTAGCGTTCCTCGCCGAACCAGGGGAAGGCCCTGGGGAAGGCCGGATCGCCCCACCGATGCGTGACCCAGGCGGCGTGGTGCAGCATGCGCAGCGCCCGCAGCGGCTCGATCAGGCGCACCTGCGCGTAATCGAGGTCGGCGAACTGCCGATAGCCCTCGAGGAGCTCGCCCCACTGGTGCTGCTGCTCATCGGCGGAGCCGGAGATCACCATCCACATGTCCTGCACGCGCGGCCCCATCGCGCAGTCATCCAGATCCACGAACACCGGGCCCTGCTCATTCCAGAGGAGGTTACCGAGGTGGCAGTCCCCGTGCAGGCGGATCTCGGCAAAGCCTGCGGCGGCGGTGAACGCGCCCGCCACCTTCTCAAGGAGCGCACTGCTCACCTGCGCATAGCGCTCCTGCTGGCGCTCCGGCAGCAGCGTCCCGCGCAGCACCTGCGTCCGCGCCTCCCAGCCGAAGCGTTCGACGCCGATGCGCGGGCGCACCGCAAAGGGTTTTCGCGCGCCGACCTGATGCAGCCGCGCGAGCGTGCGCCCGAGGATCTGGCGCGCCTCGGGGGCATCGAGTTCCGGGGAGCGACCGCGCAGGAAGGGAAAGGCGGCGAAGCGGTAATCGTGGTAGCGCAGCAGCGTCTGCCCGCCGATGGCGAGCGGGGCCGCCACCGGCAGTTCCGCCGCCGCAAGCTCGAGCGTGAAGGTGTGCTCCTCGGCGATCTGGGCATCGCTCCAGCGCTGCGGGCGATAGAACTTCAGCACCAGCCCACGCTCCCCGGACCACAGCTGGTAGACCCGGTTTTCGTAGCTGTTCAGGGCAAACAGGCGTCCGTCCGGCTCAAGCCCGGCAGCGGCGGCCGCATCCAGCACCACTTCCGGTCGCAGACCTGAGAAGGGCTGCACAGCGCCGTCGCGGGTTTTGTTTATCATCGACCCTCCATGGAGCACGGCAGCATATTAGTCACCGGCGGCGCGGGCTATATCGGCTCACACGTGGCGCTGCAGCTCGCCGCGCGCGGCGAGCGGGTGGTGATCCTGGATGACCTGTCGCGGGGCTTTCGTCAGGCCACCCTCGGCGCCCCCCTGATCGTCGGCAAGGTGGGCGACCGCGACACCGTCGCGCAGCTGCTCGAGCGCCACCGCGTCGACACCGTCATGCACTTCGCCGCCTTCACCATCGTGCCCGAATCGGTGCACGAGCCGCTCAAGTACTACGCCAACAACACCTGCTCGACGCGCACGCTCCTCGAGTGCTGTGTGGCGGCGAAGGTGCGCCATTTCGTGTTCTCCTCCACCGCCGCCGTCTACGGCATTCCCGCCGACGGGGTGGCCGCGGAGACGACCCCCACGGCGCCCATCAATCCCTACGGCACCTCCAAGCTCATGTCCGAGTGGATGCTGGCCTCGGTGGCGCAGGCCTCACCGCTGCGCTATGCGGCGCTGCGCTATTTCAACGTGGCCGGCTCCGACAGCGCCGGGCGCATCGGGCAGGCGACGCCCAATGCGACGCTGCTCATCAAGGTCGCCTGCGAAGTCGCGATCGGCAAGCGAGGGCACCTGTCGATCTTCGGCACCGACTATGCGACGCCCGATGGCACCGGCGTGCGCGACTACATTCACGTGGAGGACCTGGCGAGCGCGCACCTGGACGCCCTCACCTACCTGCGCGGCGGCGGCCCCTCCACCACCCTGAACGTCGGCTATGGCCATGGTTACAGCGTGCGCGAGGTGCTCGCCAGCGTCGAGCGCGTCACCGGGCGCCGGCTCACGGTGCGCGAGGAGCCGCGTCGCCCGGGGGACCCGGCGGCGCTCGTGGCGCGCGCCGAGCGCATCCAAAGCGAGCTCGGCTGGCGCCCGCGTTTGAACGACCTCGACACCATCGTGCGCACCGCATACGCCTGGGAAGAGCGCCTGCAGCGTGAGCCCTGGGCGCCCTTAACAGTCGCTTAACCTCCCCGAAACCGCGCCCGCGAGCGTGGTCGGTAGGTAGAATGCGCCGACATGCAGTGGGGGCGCCCCAAGTCATTGAGTGGATTGATGCTGGTCGGCCTGGCCCTCATGGCCGTGCCGCTGCTGGTCGCGATTTTGATCGCCGTGCTGCAGATCCGCGACCTCTCCGACACCGGGCAGAAGATCGTGCTCCAGGGGGTCACTAATGCCCGTGCCAGCCAGGCGCTCTTCGGGCAGGTGGCCTCCCTCGAGCGCACCGCGCGCCTGTACGACGTGCTCAGCGACGCGAAGCTCCTCGAGCCGTTTCGCACCCAGGACGGGCTCCTGAGCCAGACGCGCGAGCAGCTGCACCGCCAGGCCGGCCCCGACATCCGCCTCACGCTCGAGGAGATCGGCCAGCTGCAGCAGGACATCCGCACCACCGTGACCCAGTCCCCGACCCCTAAGGATGCCGCCGCGCAGCGGCTCCTCGATGAGCGCTTCAGCCAGCTCACCACGCTCGTAGAGCAGGTCGCGCAGCAGAGCAACAAGCAGGTGGACGCCCAGATCGCGGCGCTGCAGGCGCGCACGCTGCAGGCGCGCCAGCGCCTTTTGTGGACCGCGGCGCTGCTCGTGCCGCTGGCGGTGATCGCCATCTTCGTGCTGACGCTCGGGATCGGCCGGCCGCTGCGCCAGCTCGATCGGGCCATCAGCGAGCTCGGCCAGGGCACCTTCACCAACCCGATCGCGGTCTCCGGCCCCCACGATCTGGAGCGCCTCGGCGGGCAGCTCGAGTGGCTGCGGCAGCGGCTGCTGGAGCTCGCGCACGAGCGCAACCGGTTCCTGCGCCACATGTCGCACGAGCTCAAGACCCCGCTCGCCAATATCCGCGAAGGGACCGAGCTGCTGATGGACGGCGCGGTGGGCGAGCTTGACTCCAACCAGCGCGAGGTCGCGGCGATCCTGCGCGAGAACGGCATCAAGCTGCAGCGCATGATCGAAAACCTGTTGTCTTTCAGCGCCTGGCAGACCTCGAGCGTGGGGCTCGAGGCGACCGAGTTCCGGTTGCGGCCGCTCGTGAAGCAGGTGCTCGAGAACCAGCAGCTGACACTCCTGTCTCAACGCGTGCGCCTCGACGTGCACGTGGAGGACGTCACGCTGGTCGCCGACCGCGGCAAGATCCGCCTGATTCTCGAGAACCTGGTGTCAAACGCCGTCAAATACTCGCCCAAGGGGGGCACGATTCACCTGATGGCGCGCACCAGCGGCCCGCAGCTGGTGCTGGACGTGGCCGACGCAGGTCCCGGGATTCCGCCCGAGGACCGCGAGCACATCTTCGATGCGTTCTACACCGGCCGTGCCGCGCGCACGACCGCCGTGAAGGGCACCGGCATCGGCCTCTCAGTGGTGCTCGAGTTCGTCTCCGCGCATGGCGGCAGCGTGCAGATCATCGACGGCCAGTTCCCCGGGGCGCACTTTCGCATCACGATGCCGGTGCGCGCCAACGCCGTCGCCGACAACCGGCCGAAGAAGGCGCAGGCCCATGCAGCCTGAGGCACGCACCCGGTTGTGCGCCGCGGCAGTGCTGGCGGCGTGCCTCGGCAGCGGCTGTGCGGGCCTCGGCGGCCAGCACCCTCCGGCCCCGGCCCCCGTGGTCAGCCCGCAGGCGACCAGCGCCACGGTGATCGCCGGGTATCTGCAGCTGTTGCAGAAGCTCGCCACCGGGCAGCCCGCCGAGCAGGCCGAGATCGTGGCGAGCGCCCAGCACGACTTCGACCTCGCGCCCACCCCGAGCCACCAGTTGAAGCTCGCCCTGATCCTCGGCACCCCGGGGCATCCGGCCACGGACCTGCCGAAGGCGCAGGGACTGCTGCGCGAGCTCATGGCGAACCCGGAGATGCTCTTGCCGGCGGAACGTTCGCTCGCGTTTCTCGAACTTTCGCAAATTGACGACCATTTGACGCTCGAGGCGGAAAACCGCAGGCTGCAGGCTGAGGCGGTGCGGGCCGATCACGAGCGCATCGCGAACGCCAACCATCGCCTGCAGGCGGAGTTGGACGAGAACGCCCGCCTGCGCAAGGAGCTCGATGAGGCGCGTGCCAAGCTCGCCGCAATCGCCAACATCGAGCGCTCGCTCAATGAGCGCAAATCCGGCACCGGGCATCAATGATGAGTGGACTGCTGAGGGACACAAGCTTGAATCAGACCGGTAAACGCAAGGCCCGCATCCTGGTGGTCGATGATGATCCGGGGCTGCTGCGCCTGCTGACGATCCGCCTGCGCGCGGAGAGCTACGACGTCGAGGCCGTGGAGAGCGCCGCCCAGGCGCTCGCCGCCTCGAGCCGCTTCCGGCCCGACCTCGTGATCACGGATCTGCGCATGGACCAGATGGACGGCATCGGACTTCTGAAGGAGCTGCAGAACCGCTGGCCGGGACTGAAGGTGATCATCCTCACCGCGCACGGCACCATTCCGGATGCCGTGCAGGCGACGCAGATGGGCGCGTTCGGCTTCCTCACCAAGCCGGTGGACAAGCAGGAACTGCTCGATCAGGTGCAGAAGGCGCTGCGCATCTCCGGCTTTGGCGCCTCCGATGAGGACTGGCGCGCGGAGATCATCACCCGCAGCGCCGCCATGGAGGAGAAGCTCGCGCAGGCGCACATGGTGGCCGGCACCGATGCGCGCGTGCTCATCACCGGGGAGAGCGGCACGGGCAAGGAGCTGCTCGCGCGCGCCATCCACAAGGGCAGCCCGCGGCGCAACAAGCCCTTCGTCGCCATCAACTGCAGCGCCATGGCGGAGGATCTGCTCGAGTCCGAGCTCTTTGGCCACGAGAAGGGTTCCTTCACCGGGGCGACCCGCGCGCACCGGGGACTGTTCATGGCCGCCGATGGCGGCACGCTGATGCTCGATGAGATCGGCGACATGCCGATGCGGCTGCAGGTGAAGCTGTTGCGGGTGCTGCAGGAGAACGTGATCCGCCCGGTGGGTGCCACCGATGCCGTGGCGGTCAACGTGCGGGTGATCTCCGCCACGCACCGCGACCTGCAGCAGCTCATGGCCGCAGGGCAGTTCCGCGAGGACCTCTACTACCGCCTCAACGTCGTGCACATCGAGATGCCCTCGCTCAACCGCCGCCGCGAGGACATTCCGCTGCTGGTGGCGCACTTCCTGGCGCAGATCGCCAAGGAGTCCGGGGTGCGCAAGATCTACGCCCCGGAGGCGGTGGAACTGCTCGCCACCGCCGACTGGCCGGGCAACATCCGCCAGCTGCAGAACGTCGTGCGCCAGAACGTCGCGCTGTCACAGACCCCGATCATCCCGGTGGAGTTGGTACAGCAGTCCTTAGGGGGCGCCCCGGGACGCCTGCCCTCCTTCGATGAGGCGCGCGATGAGTTCACCCGCAGCTACCTGTCGCAGATCCTGCAGATCACCGGCGGCAACGTGAGTCAGGCGGCGCGCCTGGCGCGGCGCAACCGCACCGACTTCTACAAGCTGCTGGCGCGCCATCAGCTGACGCCGGAAGAGTTCAAGCAGCGCTAGCAGTCTTGCGGCGGCCCAGCGGACCGGAAGCGACTTCTTTGGGAAATTGCCTGGTCGCGACGGTCAGGGGGAGCCTGGGAGCGGCACTTGCGACCGCAAACGCCGGCGGCGCTCTCAGCGAGCGTCACTGCGACTGCGATCGCAGACCAACCTTGTTGGCAGTCGCACGACGGCCGAGCGGCCGCTGAATAAACCGCTGGCGAGCTTCCAGCGGCAAGCGCTCTTCCTCCGCTCCGCTCGCTCGCGCACTTCGGGAGCGTCGATGGTCGCTCTTGGCGACCCGCGCCTCATCCCCGCAGACCGGCCTTAATGCACGACCACCGCACTGGGGGGAGTCGGCGTCGGCCCGGCAGAAATGCTCGCGTCACTCATCTGCCCGCTCGCGCCGCTGCCGGCGTCGGTGTAGATTTCAACGTCATCCCAATACGCATGGTTGTTTGCGCCGTGTTCCCAGCCAGGATTGTTGCTCCAGTTCGACATGAGATACAGCGGACCCCAGGTCTGCCCGGCCGTTATAGTGGCAATATTGGTCAGTTCTTGTCTGAGGACGCCGTCCGTCCATATTCTCGCGATGCCGTCGGCTATTGGACTTGCCTTGATGTAGATCTCAATTTTGTGCCAATTGTGATCGCCTAGCGGCGCGCCCTGCCCCCAGAATGTCGGAGCCTGTTTTCCATCGAGAACCCAGCTCGTCAACATTGGACCGCCCGGCACATTCATCTGGACACTGATGACGAAGTCATCCCGGACGTTGCCACCATTCACTCTGTCATCGGGGTAGAGCCTCAGCGCCTTGCCGCCATACGTGTGAGCGACATCGTTGTCATACCTCAACCACAGGCGGATGAAGAATTCGCTTGTGTACTTCCACGCACTTTGCGGGAGGTTCACGGTGGAAAAAGCGTCTGGGGCATTCCACGCAACTGTTCCGTTCCAGTTGCACTTCAACATGTTTTTGCCGCCGTGTGGCGCCCCCCCGTCCACAGCCTGCTGAACCACCGTGCACATGGAACGCGTTCCGTCGGGTTGCCATTTGCTCGCAGTGCCGCTTTCGAAATCATCCGAGAAGGCCAGGCCAGCCGCGTGCGCCGCGCCGACGCCGGAAACCAACATCGTCGCGAGCGCTGACACTGCGAAGCGCGGCAACCACACCTTCAACCGCGCAGGCTGGTCTACAGCGGCTCCTGAACTTAGCGGATGCGGCAGTTGGCCATTTGACATAGCAACTCACTTTCCAATCGAACCTTCACTGGATCCCTACAAGATCTGTGCCATTCCCCCCAAGGGGGAGTGACTATCCAAATCATTATTCCAATAGGCATTTTTAACGCGGATTCGTTCTCGTGCTGCAGCACCATCGTCGCCACTCGTCGTTGTTACGCGACGCCATGTGCTGCAGCAATAGGCAGAATGCCCGTAACCACACGAATTTCCTTGGCAATTCGCCGTCGCAATCTCCCGACATAGGGTGACGCATCAGGATAGCGAATAGGCGGGGATACTCACGCGATGCAGCAACCGCAGCGTGCCTAACGCCCCGAAGGCCATCTACTCGACCCCTGGAATGTCACTGCGTGACACCAACGCTTCCGTTGCGACCCCGGTCTCGACTGCGAGTACGGCGTGCGGCCCGTGCTTACCGAACTGCGCCGCATCGATGCTGTGCTTGCCGAGCAAGTCGTAGAGGGTGGGTCGTGTCACCCCGAGAAGTTCTGCGGCGCGCGAGAGATTGCCGCGCGCGACGGCGAGCGACTGCCGCACTGCCTGCGCCTCGGCGCGCTGACGCGCCACCCGCAGGTTGAGATATTCCGGGTCATCGCCAGGGTCCTCCAGACCCAGGTCCGCCGCGGTCACGACCACCCCCTCGGCCATGATCACCGCGCCCTTGATGCGGTTCTCGAGCTCGCGCACGTTGCCGGGCCAGCGGTACGCCTGAATGGCGCGGATTGCATCGGGTGCCAGCCCGCGGGTGGGCTTGCCGAAGCGCTCGGAGATCTGCTGCAGCAGGAACTGCGCCAGCAGGAGACTGTCGCCCTGGCGGTCCTTGAGCGGGGGTATGCGGATGGTGACTTCGCTGATGCGGTAAAAGAGATCATCGCGGAAGCCGCCACTGCCGACGAGCGTGTCGAGCTTCCTGTTGGTCGCGCAGACGATGCGCAGGTCGAGCACCAGCGGCACACGTCCGCCGACGCGTTCCACGGTGCGCTCCTGTACGACGCGCAGCAGTTTCGCCTGCAGCGATGGCGGCATCTCGCCGATTTCATCGAGAAATACCGTGCCGCCATCCGCGGACTCGAGCTTGCCCGCAGTGCGCTTGTTGGCTCCGGTGAAGGCCCCCTTCTCGTAACCGAACAGCTCACTCTCCAGCAGCGTGTCCGGGATCGCCGCACAGTTGATGGCCACGAAGGGCTTGTGCGAGCGCCCCGAGAGACGGTGCAGGGCGCGCGCCAGCAGTTCCTTGCCCGTGCCGCTGTCGCCCAGCAGCAGCACGGTGGCATTGGTGGGGGCCACCTTCTCCACCGCGCGGCACAGGCTGCGCATCGCATCGCTCACCCCAATGATGCCCTCGAGCGCCATGGCGCCGGTGCGCTCGCGCAGCCGCCAGTTCTCCTCCTCGAGCTCGCGCATGCGCAGCGCGCGGCGCACGACGATGGAGAGCACCCCGGCATCGAGGGGCTTGTGGTAGAAGTCCGCAGCCCCGAGTCCCACCGCCGAGACCGCCAGCTCGCGCGCATCGTGCGCGGTCATCGCGATGATCTTGGTGTCGGGGGAGATATTCAGGATCTGCCGCAGCAATTCCAGGCTCTGCGCAGCGACCGCCGGCTCGCGCGCGTCGCCCAGATCAAACAGCACTACGTCCGGCTCGGTGCGGCGCACCAGCGCGAGCGTCTGCTCGGAAGCCTCCGCCGCGGTGACCTCGAGATCCGAGAACACCGCCTCGAGCTCGCGGCGCAGCGCGCGGTCGTTCTCGAGAATGAGAAGCTTGCGTCGCTGCATTGTCGCGGCCATCAGCGGGCTCCCTTACCGAGTAGCACTACCTCGGCCGTCTGCACCAGAATCGCCAGATCAAACAGCAGACTGTTGTTCTTGATGTAGTAGAGGTCGTATTGCAGCTTCTCGAGCGCGTCCTGCTCGGAAGAGCCATACGGATAGCACAGCTGCGCCCAGCCGGTGATCCCGGGCTTCACATAGTGGCGCTGGACGTAGTAGGGGATCTTCTCGGCGAGCTCGGCCACGAACTCCGGGCGCTCCGGGCGCGGACCGATGAAGCTCATGTGCCCGCGCAGTACGTTAAAGATCTGTGGCAGCTCATCGATGCGCAGTTTGCGGATCACGCCGCCGACGTGCGTCACGCGGGGGTCCGCCTGCTGTGCCCACACCGCCCCGTTCAGTTCGGCATCCTGGCGCATGCTGCGAAACTTGATCACGTTGAACTCGCGTCCGCCGAGCCCAACGCGCCGCTGGCTGTAGAGGGCCGGCGCGGTGAGCCCGTCCTCGATCTTGATCGCGAGCATGGTGAGCAACATGAAGGGTGCGGAGATCGTCAGCACCAGCAGACTCGCCGCCAAATCGAGCATGCGGGAGGAGAACAGCCGCACCGGGTCGCGCCGGAAGCCCTGGCCGAAGATCATCCAGCTCGGATTCAGCACGTCCACGCGCACCCGCCCCGTCTCGCGCTCGAGAAAAGTGAGCAGCTCGGTGACGTCGACCCCGGCCAAGCGGCAGTCGAGAAGCTCACGGATGGGAAAGCCCCGCCGGCGGTCATCCATGGCCACGACCACCTCCGTGACGTTCAGCTGCTCGCACAGCGCGCGCACGTCCCCCTGCGCGTCCAGCACCCGCTCGGTCGGTACGGCGAGCGGCTCATCCGAGGGCTGCACGAATCCGACCAGCGCGAAGCCGCGTCGGTCCGAGGAGCGGCGCAGCGCCGCCACGGCCGCGGCGGCAGCACCGGCCCCATAAACCAATATCCGACGCTTGAAGATCTCCTGACTGACGACGCGCTCGAACACCAGCCGCGAGATCAGGATCCCGAGACCGGTGATCACGACCGCGAGTGCCTCGACGCCACGCCACAGTTGCAGACTCGGCAGCAGGTAGAACACCGCCGCGAGCGCACAGGTGGCCACCACCAGCGCCGCGCCCAGGCGCACCAGGACACCCGAGAGCTGCGCGCGTTGGCGGGCGCTGTAGAGCCCGAAAGCCAGCAGGCACAGCACCACGATCACGGCGAACATGCCCGCCCGGGGCCACAAAGGCCCAAGGTCCCTCTGCAGCAGCCCCAGGTGGCTGACCGGGGTGCGATAGCGGATAAAGGCCGCGGCGTACACTGCGACATATGCGATTGCGCCCTCCACGAAGGCGAGAACCGCGATCGAGATCGGCACATGTTGTCCAAGAACCCGGATGCGCATGGAGACCTGTTTACAAACCGGCACCCCGAGGGGCACGGCGAACTTTACACGACAGTGTAAAGCCCATGGCCCTCAGCACTGTGAAGAGCATCACAGTTGCCGGTGCAGAGGGGAAATCGTCTCCGCACGCGGACAGTCAGCGTCGGACTGTTGCACCCACGCCGCAGCTTTGGACGCGCGAGCCTGCGCAAAAGGGCGGCCGAGGACTGGCTTACCTGGTGGGGCAGATCAAAAAATAGTACGTCAACGTCTCTCTGACCTGATGTTCCGCGAGTTCGGATCGCGGTCCTGAGCGGCAACGCCTAGGACGCTTCCGCCACATCGACGAATTTGTCAAATTCACCGGCAATGCCAATCCCGACCCCCGATGCGCAAGCCTACGCACCATCCAACATAAAGCCGTTCGGCCCCGCCGGCGGACTCCGGGGTCATGCTGCGCCGCAAGTCGATATGGAATACGCTCAGAAGAGCCATCGGCCACAAGACCGACAGTCGCAAGGAACTGAGGCCTACTTGGAGACCTATCGTCCAGCGGATGGATTGCGAGGAGAACCGCAAGGCCGAGCCTTGCTGAATTCCGGCGCGGCGCTCCTCTTACCGCGCCCCGACAGCCCGAACACGCGACCGCCGCGCGGCTCGCTCCACCACCTGCTCGGCCGGCCACGCGGCGTCGGCTCCGAACCGCGGATTCTCACGGACCTGAGGAAGGCGATGACGGCGTCGCGGACGCGGGGCTGCGACGCGCGAGCGATCCGTCATCCTGCGGCGCAGGCGACCTTGGGCGCGGCGATGAAAACTCTGGTGTCTCCGGTACGCGTGCCTGCAGGCGTCGCAGCGGCGCGGCCCGCAGCGACGCAGCATGGACAGTGAGCATTTTGCGGGACGCTGCGCGCCGGGAACCGCGGCCGGCCCGGTGGCCATCACGGTCGTGGTCAGCACGCGCAATCGGCGTCACAAGATCGAGACCTGCGCACGCGCACTGCTCGCACTCCGCTGCCGGCTACCGTGGCAGTGCGTGATCGTCGATAACGGCTCGAGCGACGGGACGCTCGAGCGGCTGCGCGAACTGGCCACGGCGCTGGCGCCGGGCCTTGACGTCGTGAGCGAGCCGCGCGCGGGCGTCAGCCGCGGTCGCAATGCCGGCATCCGCGCGGCACGTGGTGAGTTCATCGCAATGATGGACGACGACTGTCTGCCCGAGTCCGACTTTCTCGACGCGGTACTTGAGGTGTTCGCGGATCCGTCTATCGGCTATTACGGCGGGCGGGTACTGCTGCACAACCCGGATGACTACCCGATCACTATCAAAACGTCCCTGCAGCGCGAAGAGTTCCCGTCCGGTACGATGATCCACCCGAGCTCTCTGCACGGCGCGAACTTCGGCTTCCGGAGAGCGGTACTCGAGCGCATCGGCGGGTTCGATACGAATATGGGTCCGGGCACCCGCACCCTTTCGGGGGAGGACCTTGAACTCGCGACCCGCGCGTCGTTCGGGGGCTGGAGCGGCGTCTACGATCCGCGGCCGACGGTGCGGCACGACCATGGGCGGCGCACGCCCGATTCCGTGCGTTCGCTGAACCGCAGCTACGACATCGGGCGTGGCGCCTACTACCTGCGTTGCGCGCTCCTCGGTGGCGCCGGAATGCTGGCACTCAGACATTGGTACTGGAACATGTGGTTCAGGCGCTACCGCGGCATCCGGCGCCTCTCGCGCGAGATGCTAGGCGCCGCCTACTGGCTCGCTGCGTTCGCCCGACACCGCGTGCCCGAACCGCTCTTTCCACGCTCCTGAGCGGCTCGACGCCCGAATGGCGCGTGCACGGCGGCGCAGATCTAGTTCGGCTTCAGACCGTAGACATCCAGCTCGCCGGAGATCGAGGTCGAACCCAACGCCCCGCCAATGTTCTTGCCACGCGTGCCGACATAGACGTGGGCACGGTGAACTTCACCGCGTTGCCCGCGCTATCCGCGCTCACCAGGGAGTTGTTCCACAGCTCGGTCGAGAGGCTGGTACTTCTTCGGCCGGCGGATGAGGAATTGCGCCCTATTCGGAAGCTTGGCCAGAACTTTTGCTGGCACGTTGGACGGCATATCGAATCTCCACTGCTGACGGCTGTTCGTCGCCGCCGCCCCCGTAGTAACAGATTGAAACGAAGCCCAGCACCACTTGCTGCGTGCCCGTACGCGTTAGCGCGGCGGTCCTCGACGTGTCACCTTCGCGAGGGCTTCTATTTCGGCAGTGCGCTTGGCGTGTTGGCTACGCGTCCATCGGCCTCCGGCGAGGGTGGGCCACGATCCTCAACGTAGTGCTGTAGCAACTGCGGCAGTAACACGCTGGTCACGCGAAGGTAACCCGCCGAGTTGAGGTGCAGCCCATCTTCACTGAATGCCGGCGGCAACTCCCCCCGATCATCGGCCAGAGCCGAGTACAGATCGGAATATGACGCCTCTTGCTCAGCGGCAAGCTTCTGCAGATTCGAATTGAGCTGTTGGAGCTGAGCCTTGGGTCGGGCGCGAGCAGCCTCCCCACGCGTGGGCAGCAGACTGCAGACTATGACGATGGCCCCGTGTTCGCGCGCGCTCGAGACCATCTCCCGGATGCTGTTTAGTACGAGCTCCGCCGGTTGCTGATGGGCCAGGTCATTGGTCCCGATGAGAATCACTACCATCGACGGATTGAGCGGAAGGACGGCTTGCTTAAAGCGCGCCGACGCCTTCACCGCCCAGTCGCCCCCGACACCACGATTCAGCACGGGCAGCGCGCCAAAGGAGGTGGACACTGGCCAGTTAGCTATCTGGCTATCCCCGAACAGCACAATCGGCCGGGCGTAGAGATGTTGCTCGGCCAGGGTGCGCTCCCACTGCGGGTTCTCAAGAGCCACCAAGCGCGCGTGGAACTCGAACATCTTCCACGTGGTTAAACACAGCGAAATACCCGCGAGCACGATCGCGCCGATCCCGATGAAATTTGGAATGCGCCCAAAAAACGCGGACTTGGCCCTTACCATTTCTGCATCACACCATGCGGCGCGAGATCGAACAACTGTTTGCTCCCTGGGTTTTCTGCCCAGGTTTGTTTTTTGTGAGACCCCTGCGAAGCCGCGTCCTTGCGGTCGGAACGGCGCGACTTAACGTTGCCACTACTCCGGGCTGGTGGCCGGCGACTCACGTCCGAAACTTTGCTCAGGACCGAGGATGCAAAGACCTCGCCGCCGCAGTTGGCGGCAACGCAGCGGATCGCGGAGACGGCTAGGGATGCCGGCGGAACGCAGCCAGCTGCATGATCCAGGGGGCCGCCGGTGAGATCGGTGCCGTGGCGCTGTAACTGCCGGTAGCGGTGACGATGCGGTCCTCGGCGATATCCCCGTCCGGGTCGGTGATGAGGCGGCGCGTGAAGCCGGCGCCCGGTCCGGTCGTACCGGTCAGGACCAGGTTGGCACCGACCAGCAGGTCGTTCGCGTTCGTGGTCGTGACCGCCGCGCTAGCACTCGAGGTACTGTTACCGCTGCCGCTCGCCACAACATCCAGTGCGCCGGACGTCGCGATACCGCCGTACTCCAGGATGCGGATGTCCGGATAGACGGCCGCCGTACTGAAGGTCACCGTTACTTTGTTGTTCGCCGCTGCCTGAACGATGTTGGCGGCATAGTAGATCGCCTGCGAGGCGGTCCCGCTGATCACCGTGGGGCCTGCAGCCAGCTGGTAGGTGTTGCCCACGGAGTCGCTCACCGTACTCACCAGAGCGGTAGTGTCATTCCAGCCCACGATTACGACGTTGAGGTCACCGGCGGCCTGTGCGGCGGCGTAGGCGACCGTGACGCGCGTCTGTGGCGTTTGCGGCGTCGCGTAGCTTGCCTGTACAAAGGTGATCACCGGCTGGGTGCCCGAAGCCGTGGTCGCGCTCGCCACGCCCGAGTACGGACCCAGATGACCCGCCGCATCGGTGGCGCGAACCCGGTATGAGTAGCTCGTCGCGGCGGTGAGCGCGGCATCGCTAAAGCTCGTGATGCCGGTGCTCGCGATCTGGGAGAAGGTACTGCACCCTGCGCCCTGGCAGCGCTCGATGAGGTAGGCGCTGATCGTGCCGCCGGTTTCGGTCGCCGCGCTCCAGCTGAGGTTGATCTGGTTCGCCGAGGCACTCGTGGCGGTGAGCGATCCGGGCGCGGTTAGGGTTGGCGCCCCCGTATTCACGGTGGCGACATTGGAGTAGGCGCCGGTGCTGCCGGCGGTGTCCTTCGCGCGCACGCGATAGCTGTAACTCGTGGAGCCGCTGAGTCCCGCGTCGCTGTAGATCAGCGTGGTCGCGGTGCCGATCTGCGAGAAGCTGCTGCAACCCGACCCCTGGCAGCGCTCGATGAGGTAGCTGCTGACGGTGCCGCCGGTCTCGGAGGCGGCACCCCAGGAGAGATTGACCTGCGTGCTGCCGGAGGCGACCGCCGCCAGATTCGTCGGGGCGCCGGGCACGGCAGCACCGGTCGTGGCGCTGGCGATATTCGAGTACGGCCCCGTGTTGCCCGCGGCATCCTTGGCACGCGCCCGGTAGCTGTAACTGGTCGCGCCATTGAGCGCGGCGTCCGCGTAGGACGTGGTCGTCAAGGTCGCGATTTGGGCGAAGTTACTGCAGCCTGCGCCCTGGCAGCGCTCGATCAGGTACTGCGCGATGCTGCCGCCGGACTCGCTCGCCGCGGTCCAGGCAAGGTTGATGCCCGTCGCGCCAGAAGCCGTCGCGGTCAACCCCGAAGGGGCCGTCGGGGTTGGGGGAGGCGTACCGTTCACGGCCGCCTTGAACGCGGCCAGCTGCATGATCCACTGGCCGCCAGGGGCAATCCCCGCCGTCGCCGCATAACTGCCCACCGCGGTGACGATGCGGTCCTCGAAGATATCGGCGTCCGGGACCGTCAGCATGCGCTGGGTAAAGCCGCTGCCGTTCGTCGTGCCGGTCACGGTGAGATCGGCGCCGACCAGCACATCGTTTGCGAACGTGGTGCTGGCCAAGCCGCTGCTGGCACTCGCGCCCGTGCCGCTGCCAGCGGCCGTCACATCCAGCGCCCCCGCGGTCGCAACGCCACCGTACTCCGCGATGCGGATATCGGCATAGGTGGCGGGGCTGTTGAAGGTCACCGTCACCGTGTTGCCGCTCGCCGCGGCTGCCGGGATGTTGCTCGCATAGTAAATGGCTTGGCTTGCGATGCCGCTCATCACCGTCGGTCCCACCGCGAGCGCGTAGGCATTGCCGCTCGTGTCGGTCACGCTCTTCACCGTGGCGGTGGAATCGTTCCACCCGACGACCACGACGTTCAAATCGCCCTGTTGCTGCGCGGCGGTGTACTTCACCGCAACGCTGCCTTGGGGCGACTGCGGCGTGGCGTAGTTGCCCTGCACGTAGCGGATCTGCGCGAGCTGCCCTGGTGTGATCGTGTAAGTGCCGCTGACGACGGCGCTGGTGAGGGCCCCCGATTGCACGGCCATGGCCGTGATCGTGTTCGTCGTGCTGATGCTCAGCGGACCCGTGTATACCGGCGAGGACAGTGTGGGCAACGACCCGTCCAGCGTGTAGTACACCCTCGCGCCGGAGGGTGCGCTGATCGTGACGCTCTGCGTCCCGGCGTAACTGGAGGGTGTGGGCGCGAAGGTCGGCGCCGCGAGCCGCTGTGGGCTCGCAGCCAGTACGCCATAGACGTCCAGGGTCAATTGCGTGCCGACGAACACCTTGCCGTTCGCCACTGTGGGCGCGGCGAACCTGATCGGGGCGGCACCGGTGTCGCGGTTGTTGGCCGCCTGGGTGCTGTTGTAGAGCTCGGTACCGAGATTGGTAGCGTCGTAGGCGTGGAGTACCGAAACATTGTTGGTGGTATTGCGCTCGACCCCCCAGAGGATGGCGGCGGTCGCGCTGCTGCTCGCCGCGGAGATCACCGGCTGAGTGCCGGGATACGCGAAAGTGGTCGACGTCTGTGAGACCGGCGTGGTGCTCAAAAGGCCGTTCGTGAGCGTGAAGAGCTTGCAGTGATCCTGCGCACCGCACAGGTAGACCCGGTTCTGCCAGTACGCGGGGGTTGCGTACATGTTGGGGGAATAAGCCAACGGCACGGCAGTAGGATAGGTCGCGGTGCCACCGACCTGGCCCCAGAACCACTGGACGATGTTGCTGTTCTGCGGCGCAGTGTAGGAGCCGTTGTAGTGGCCCATGTTGTTACGGTCGATGAGATAGATCTCGCCGTCCTTGGCGGAGCCGACCAGCAGATTCGGATGCGCGGCGCTGCCGGCGCCATCGGGCAGAACGGTCACGCCACCCGAGCCTACGTCCTGATCTGCATTTCCGAGCGCTGCCTGGTTAAAGGGAGCGAAGTAGTCGGCGACTGCGAGGCCGCCGCTCGTGGAGAGCCTCAGGAACGCATCCGCCCAGTCGCTGCCGGGGGTGAAGTTGCCGCCGTTGCCCGTGGCGAGGAAGATATTGCCGCTACTGTCGACGGCCGGTGCCTCACCACTCATCCAGATACCGGCGCCCTGCGCGCCGCCTGGGGAAGTGCAGAACACCGTCACCTGGGCGAGCGTCGTGCCGTCGTAGCCGACCAGCCAGCCCACCCAGGGGAAGTTGTCGCCGTTTGAGCCGAAGGCCACGTACACCACGCCGTTCAGGTAAATCAGGCCCGGCCGCTGTTGACTGGTCGCGGCGGTGATGTTGAGCGGAGTCGCGCCACTGCCGACGCTTGCCTGGATGCGCACCGGCGTTACCTTGTCGGCGCCCGTGGTGACATCCAGCGCATGCAGCCAGTAGTACGCCGGTGAGCCGCTTTGCACCGTCTCGGCCACGACATAGAGCGTGCCATTGATGGAATCGATCACCGGCGTGGAGGTGATCGAGACCACCGGCGTGATGTCCTCTAGATTGGAATTGGCGGTGCGAGCGGTGAGCCCGGTCGCCGGATTGGTGAAGTTGCGATGCCAAATCGGCGTGCCGCTATCGGCATCAACCGCATAGATGCTCGACTGCTCGGTGGCGACGAATACAGTGTTGAAGGTGCCTTTACCCGGAATAGTGAGATTCGCCTTGACGAGGGGCTGGGCGTACGCCTGCCCGTCAACAGGGAACGAGTAGATCTTGCCGAAGGTCGCGCTGGCGACACTTTGCGCCGTGAGCGTCGGCTCATTGAGGCTCTGCCCGGTACGCGCGAGGTCCGTGCGCGACATCAGCACATCGGTCTGCGCCTGCGCGATCGGTGCGCCGATGAGCAGTGCCAGCGCCCACGCAATCCTCTTGTGCATACTCCCTTTCAACATAATACGGGTCCCTCCGCCCCTGGCGCGGCTCTCATCGCAAAGCAACATCCATGCCGCTGCGGAAAGCTCCTCCGGAATCAGGGTCATCCGCGCCCGAGTACCGGCGTTGCGCCGATTCTCTGTAAATTGTTCCGACGATTACACTACCGACGTTAAGTAACACGTCGTTCGCGCGGATCGGGAGAGACCGTCGGGACGCGAGCGTTAGTGTACGTGGATTTCGCGGCCCCCGCGTTGCACGGTCAGCTCCGATGGCAGTCCCTCCGTGCGGTACAGCTGTACGAATTGCTCGGTCGATGCGAGCGGCTGCCCATGGACGGCGGTGATGAGATCCCCGGACTGCAGGTGCAGCGCGCCTGCCACGCTGCCCGGCGGGGTTGCCAGCACGAGTACCCCACCAGAGTCCCCATCGGTCAGCCCGCGCGCGATCTTGGCATCCTGCCGTCGCTCCACGTCCGCTTCGGGCGCGCCGGGGGCGGACGCGTCGGCGGCCTCCGCCGGCGCGGCAGCGACTTCCGGGGACTGCGGAGATGGCAATGCCGCAGGCCTAGCGGGCGACGGTGTGGAGGCCACGGGAGAGAACGGGGCAACCCGTGAGGACACCGCCGAGGCTGCCGGCACTGCCTCGTGCACAGCCACACGCGGCAGGCGCGCGCGCCAGAACACCAGGAGCGCCGCTGTCATAATTAGCGCTACAACCCCCAGTAACGAGCGCACCCGTCGAGTCATGGGTATCATGCGATTTCAGCCGAGGGTGAGCTTGCGGGCGTGAAAGCCTTCCGCCCAACCGCTGGCCGCCCCCGCCTCCACCCCGCGCAACCGCATCAGCGCCCCGAACGTATCTTCGGTGAACCAGCGCTTGCGGCGCTGGCTGGCATAGCTGCGCAGCAGCGCGCGCGTCTTCGCCGCGACCTGGGCGCGACTGAGGGTGACGAACGCATTCGGGGTGGTCAGGCCGCCTTCGTACTTGGGGATTTCGTACTCCAACACCAGGTGCCTGCGGAAGGCAGTCCAGGTGAGCTCGCCGATCAGCCGGTGGTCCTGATGCCGGTCCTCGCACTGGTGCGTGAAGATCAGATCCGGGTCCGGCAGGCGCTTGAGTGCCGCGAACGCGTCCTTGATCGGCGCGTACTGCGCAGGAAAATAGCTGTCGCGGAAGGCGTGGGTAATCAGGTGCGTTCGCGTCGCGCGTCGCAGGAAGCGCCGCGCACTGTGGCGCAGCTCGGCGGTGCGCTCCGCGTCGGCGCTGAACACCACCCAGGTGATCTCCCAAGCCCCGCCGCGCGCGAGCAGCTTCAACAGCGTGCCGCCGCAGCCGATCTCGATGTCATCGCAATGGGCGCCGAGGCACAGGATGCGCGTGGCGCGTCGGCGTGCACCCGGTAATGTTAGTTCGAGCATGCGGCTAGGGGGGAAAGTCCATTTCGGTGCTACAGTTTGTCAAGTCAGGCGCCTTTTGGCCATCGGCACTTGACCGTGCGCGCGCGCCCAAGGATCGTTGCCTTCGTGAAACGCATCAGGACCGCCGTCGTGACCGGCGCCACCTCCGGCATCGGGACCGCTGTCGCCAGCGCGCTCGCCGCGAGCGGCATGCGCGTGTATCTGGTCGGTCGCGATGCGCGCAAGCTCGCCGCCGCCGGCCGCGCCATCGACACACGCCGCGTGGCCGGCGTGACGCGCGGCGATCTGGCATCGCTCGCGGATTTGCCACGACTGCTCAAGGAGATCACGACTGCGGTCAAGCGTGTGGATGTGCTGGTGCATTGCGCCGGCGCATACGAGTGGACCGAGGTCGGCGAGAGCGATCCGCAGACCTTCGAACGGCTCTTCAACGTCAACGTCCGGGCGCCGTACCTGTTGACGCAGGGCCTGTTCGCCCCGCTGGTGCGTGCCAGGGGGCAGGTCATCTTTTTCAATTCCAGCGTCGTGAAGCACCCCGGACAGGGACTGGCCTTGTACAAATCGACCCAGCATGCGCTGCAGGGATTGAGTGACAGCCTGCGCCAGGACCTGAACCGTCACGGCATACGCGTGTCGAGCCTATATCCGGGACGCACGGCCACCCCGCGCATGCGGCGAATTTATGCGCGTGAAGGCAAGCGCTATCGCCCGCAGATGCTGCTGAGCCCGGCAGACGTCGCCGCGCTGGTACTGCAGCTCACCCAGCTACCACCGCGCCTGGAGGTCACCGACGTGCACCTGCGCTCGGTGACCCCTTATTGAGGTCCCAGCGGCGCGCGCCCGATGAGCCGCCTGGAAAGACCCGTCAGCCGGGCGGCCACACTGCGGGCCAGCGCCCTGGGCGCGGCGAACTTGCGCGCCACGTGGATACCGATTGCCCTCATCAGACGCACGCGGCTGAGTGGCTGCCCGATCAGACTAAGCGTGCGTCGGTGAAACTCCCAGAACTCCGCACCGCGCATTTCGACCGCCGCGAGTGCGAGCCGCGCATAGTATTCACGCATGCGTGCATGCAGACGCGGCTGCAGCTCGGCGGGGCTTAGGTAGGCCGGGCCGTACTTGGCGAGCGCCAAGACATGACAGCTGGGGAGACTAAACAGGTGGTAGTTGGCCACCGTGTGGCTGCCGGCGTGCATGCGCACGTAGCTGAGCGGCCGATTGACGAAGCCGAAGTCGCACTCGCGCAGCAGATCGTAGCAGGCCTCCTCGTCCGCCTGCGGGTTGTCCGGGTTGTAAAAGGGCAGGCGCTTGCGGATCAGATCCGAGCGCAGCAGCATGGTTGTCGGGGAACCGAAGAAGTACTTGTCTTCCAGCAGCGCCATGCGCCCGGCGTCACGCCCGCTCAGATAGGTAAATGGGGAGTGTGGCGAGGGGCAACAGTCGAACAACAGACGGTCCTTGCCGGTATGCGTGCTCGAGCACACCAGACCGACCGCGGGCTGCGCCAGGGCGCAGCGCACCAGCTGCTCGAGGCACTCCGGGTACAACCAGTCATCCGCCATCACCGGTTTGCAGTAACGACTGTCCGGGTCGATCAGCGTCATGGCGCGGTTGTGATTGGCGATCAGCGGCAGGAAGGCGCCGCTATTGACGACCCGGATCCGACTGTCTCGGGACGCAAAACTTTGGGCGATCGCAAGCGTGTCGTCGCTGCTGCAATTGTTGAGAATGGTGTACTGCCAGCGGGGGTACCGTTGGGCAAGGACACTCTCGATGCATTCGCGCAGGAACTTGCCGCCGTTGTAAACGGGTGTAATCACGCTGACGAGCGGTGTGGCGGGGGTAGACACGTTGCGGCAGGTCACATTATGCAGCGTTCGCTGCAGGACATGAGTGACGGTGTCGCTATTGTACGAAAGATGCGCGGCCGGCGATGGCCGCTCGGCTGACTCCTAGGAGCCTTTACCCTTGCGCGTTCTGTTCGTTAATCCTCGGCCGTGTCTGCCGCAGCTGCTCGGCGGCGTAGAGACGACGACTTTCGACCTGGTGCAGCAGCTGCTGAAGTTCGGCCACGAGGCCGCCGTGATGTGCCAGATCGGCAAATACGACCGCCTGTGGCTGCTCAACCGCCTGACGTCGCGCCTGCTGCGCCGCCGCTTTCCCGCCGATTCCTACCGCGGTACTCGGGTCTACCGCGGCCACGAGCACGCGAGCGCGCTGCCGGAGGTGCGGGCGGATTTTAGTCCCGATGTGCTGGTGATCGCAGGTGGCCCCCACAACTCGTTTGAACTTGCCACCGCGTGTGTCCGCTCCGGGTTGCGTACGGTGTTCTATTTTCAAGAACTGGTCGCATTGCGCCAGAATCCGCAGTATCGCGTCCCTGCGGCCGCGCGTATCTTGGCAAATTCTCACTATACCGCCCGTACCGTGCGCGACCTGCTCGGCCGCGAGGCCAGCGTGATTCCGCCGCTGGTCGATCCGGCCGCTTATCGCACACCCACGACGCGCCAGTGCGTCACCATGATCAACCCGCGCCGGATGAAGGGTGGCGAGACGGCCATCGAGCTGGCCCGCCTCTGCCCGGATATTCCTTTTCTCCTGGTGGAGGCCTGGTATCCGGACGACAGTGTGCCACGGCTGCGTGCGGCTGCCGCGCGGCTACCCAATGTAAGCTGGCGGCGGCCGACCACTGATATGCGCAGTATTTATGCGCAGACCCGGGTTCTGCTGGTCCCGAGCCTCGCGGAGGAAACCTGGGGGCGCGTCGTCACCGAAGCGCAAGCGTCCGGGATCCCAGCGCTGGCGCGCGCGATCGCTGCGCTGCCGGAGTCGGTGGGACCGGCGGGCGTTCTCGTACCCGCGGACGCGCCGATCGACGCCTGGGTGCAGGCGCTGCGCCGTCTGTGGGACGAGCCCACGCACTACGACACCCTGGTGGCGTGCGCCTTCGAGTTCTCGGCGCGGGCCGAAGCGCAGCCAGCGCGGCGGCTGGCCGATTTCGTCGCGGCGCTCGGCTAGGGGTGCGCCCACACCTTCCACGGGCATTCGCCCTTGGCCTCCATGCGCTCGTAGGCGATTTTGTCCTTGAACGTGTCCATGCACTGCCAGAAACCGTCCCAAGGGAATGACAGGAGCTTGCGCTGCGCGATGAGTCGCGCAAACGGCTGTTCCACCAACTCCTCGCCCGCCTGAATGTGATCAAAAATCTCGCCGCGTAGCGCAAAGAAGCCGCCATTGATGCGCACCTCCGCCTCTTTCGCCGCCCCCAGCGCCAGCACGGTGCCGTCGGCTGCGGACTGCACCACGTGGAAGCTCTGGGGGCTGCGCACCGAGAGGAAGCTGGCGATGGCACCCTTGGCACGAAAGTCCTCGAGCATGCCAGGGAGCGGCAGGTCCGAAAGACCGTCCGCATAGTTGGCGAGGAACTCCTCCTGCCCTTCCAGATAAGGACGCACGCGCACCAGGCGCTGCCCGATATTGCTGTGCAGGCCGGTATCGACGAAGGTGACCTTCCAGTCCGCAGTGTCCTGACCGTGCAGCTCGATGCGGCGACCGCCGTCGTGCCAGGTGAAATCGTTGGACATGGTCTCCTGATACTTCAGGAAGTACTCCCGCACCATGTCACCCCGATACCCGAGGCACAGTATGAAGTCGCGATGGCCAAAGTGCGCGTAGTAACGCATCAGATGCCACAGCAGGGGTCGATAGCCGATCGTGACGAGGGGTTTCGGAATGGTGTCGGAATGCTCGCGCAGTCGCGTGCCGAGCCCGCCGCAGAACAGAACGACTTTCATGCTTTCCGACGCCCCCTGTGAGTGCTCGACGGACGACGCCCCGCGCGCGGGCGCCTGTTTGCGTCCGCCGACACGCCGAGCAGCCGCACTTTCAGTAGTTCCGCGGCCGCCGCCTGCAGCGCCGCAAACTTAAGCCCCGAACGCTGCGCAATGTCCAGCAACGAATGGCGCCCGTCAGACTGATTCAAGACCCACAGGAGCGCATGCTCGCGCTCCAAGGGTTCGCGCCCACCCGTAGCGCCGTACAGTCCGCGCTTGCCCAGGCGCGGCTCACCCTTGGGCGAGCGGTTCACGTAGCGCTCGTTTGCCTCGATGATCTCGACCAATTCCTGGCAGGCCTGCAGGCTGTCTGCGAGCGCCTGCGGCGTAATCAACTCAAGGTTGTCGGCTGAAGTATGGTACTGCGGGTAACCGCCGTTTACCGAGCGCGTGAGCCGTCCGACGGGCAGATTGAAGCCGGGCGAACACAGCTGACGCTCGTCGTAGCCGTAGGGCGAGAACGGCACGAGTGTCCCGCGATGCGCCAACACATAGCCCGCAATGGCGTCGATCTCACGATCCTCCTGGCGGGTGCGTTTGTAGGTCAGGTTGCCCGGATCACCCAGCAGCGCGAGCACCAGGCCATGGCGGATGCGCTTGAGTCGGGTCTCGTTTGCCTTAAGCCAGGCCAGTGAGCCGATGGTACCGGGCGCAAACACGAAGCGATAAGTGAAACGGCGCGGCGCGCGCGCGATCCACTCCGCCAGCGCCGTGGCCACGGCCATGCCGCTCGTGTTGTCGTTGGCGAGGGAGGGATGGCAGATATGCGTGAAGAACAGCACCTCGGCACGCGTCGCGCCCGGGATGGCAAGTTCACCGTAGCTCAGCGCACCCGGAGCGAGCGAGCTGTCCACCTCGATACGATAGCGCCCCTCCGGCAGAGCATCGCGTGCGCGGGCACTCATGCAGAAGCCCCAGCTGCGCTCGTAATAGCTGGTGCGATAGGGAATCCAGTCCGGGTGCCCGGTGAGCACGTGCACGCGCTTGAGGAGCTCGGCGCGCGAGAGCGTGGTGCGTATGGGCTCGGAGTAGCTCACCAGGTGCAGATTGTGCTTGCGGAAATCGATGACCCTTCGTCCGTCGGCATCGCTCACCGAAGCATCCTCGATGTTCCACTCCGGCGGGACCTGCCAATCGAAGAGCCGCGTCCCGGTGCGGACTTCGTGGATCGCCAGCGGGATGCGCGCGCGGATCAGCTGCAGTGTTTCACGCACCCCGGCACCCGTTATGCTGCGGCATATCGGATACAGACGTGCGGCAAACTCGTACAGGCGCCGCCCCTGCGCCTCCGTCTGCGGCTTGGATACCTTCGCATCCATCAGACGGGCCTCTGCACTGGCGCGCTGCGCCGCGCAAGCTCGGCAGCAAACGTGCTGGCGTCAAAGTCCGGATAGGCCGCATCGCGCGGTGCGATGATGAGGCCGGCTGTTAGCGGCCAGGGGATCGAGAATGCCCGATCGTTCCAGCGCACCCCGGCAGCCAGCTCAGGCGCATGGAAATCGCTCATCTGGTAAAGGACCTCGGCATCGTCGGTGAGTGTCTGGAAGCCATGCGCCATGCCCGCCGGGATATAGACCGCGTCGCGGTTGTCCTGGTTGAGCTCCAGCGCGCAGTGCTCGAGAAAACCAGGCTGACCCGGACGCAACTCCAGCACGACATCGAAGATCGCACCCCGCAGACAGCGTACTAACTTACCTTCCCGTGAAGGCGGCCACTGGAAGTGCAGGCCGCGGACCGTTCCCCGACGAGGGTTCCACGACACGCTCGACTGGACGAAATCCGTGGGCAGGCCATGCGCGTGAAACTCCCGTGCGCAGAAGGAGCGCGCGAAGAAGCCCCGCTCGTCCGCGTGACGCTCCATCCTCACGCGCACGGCACCGCCGAGCTTCAGGGAGTCAAACTGCATGCGAGCGCCAATAGAACTCACCGTCGATCTGCCCGCTCGCCTGCAGGTACTTGAGCTGCCTCAGGCGCGTGAACGCGCGAAACTGATAGGTCTCGGGCGACATCTGAATGCGCTCGAAGAGTTCGCGCAACTGCCGTGCGCCATCGCGCGCGCCGAAGCGGCATTTGAAGCCCGGCAATTCACGGTGGATGCGGGCACAGCTCACCCGGTAGCTGCGGTTGTCCGCGCCAGGGGGTCCCACACTGACCTCGCAGCCGGGAAACTCCGCGGCAACGATCTCGGCTAGCTCCCGGACACGGTAGTTCTCGGAATCCTGGCCGACGTTGAAGATGCGCCCGCGCACGGCGTCCTCGGGGGCCACCAGGCAGCGGTAGATCGCCTCGCAGATGTCTTCCACGTGCACCAGCGGGCGCCACGGGCTACCGTCACTGGTCATGGCGATGCGGCGCGTGGTCCAGGCGAGCGCACACAAGTCGTTGAGGACGATGTCGAAGCGCATCCGCGGCGACGGGCCGAATGCGGTCGCGTTGCGCAGACAGACCGGCGCAAACCGCGCGCCGGCCATCCCTGCAAGGTCGCGCTCCACGAGCACCTTGCACTCCGCATAGGCCGTCTGCGGGTTAAGCGGCGCGGTTTCGTCCAGAAATTCTCCGGTGCCGCTCCCGTAGACGCTGCACGAAGAGGTGTAGACAAAGCGCCGGATACCGAGCCCCAGCGCCGTGCGCGCCAGGGCTATTGAGCCGCGATGATTGATCTGGTGCGTGACCGTGGGCTTGTTCTGGCCGAGCGGGTCATTGGAGAGTTCGGCCAGATGCACGACCGCCTCGCAACTCTCGAGATCCGCGCCGGTAACCGCACGCAGATCCTTGTTCAAGGTGTAGGGACTGGTCGCGAAGCGGCGGTCATCGCTGTAGAGCCAGCCGTCGCGGTAGTACCCCGTATCGAGTCCGACGATCTTGAGACCGCGCTCCATCAGGTACGGCGCCAATACCGCCCCGATGTAACCATTCACGCCGGTGACAAAGACGCGCATGTGGTGGCTGCTCGTGCCCGCTGCGCCGCGCGCTCAGCCGTTCGCTGCGGGACTGACCTCGAGCGAGGCGCCGCTGCCGATGCCCTGAAGATTCCAGCGTTGTGGGAAATAGACGATGCCGTAACGGTTGTCGATGTGGCGACTGGAGTTGTAGACCGGCGCCTCTTCGATGTCCAGATGCACGGCGTTCTCTAGGCCGTCGTAGAGATGCTGCTCGAGCAGCGACTCGAGCCAGAGATTCAGGTAGTAACGCCCGGGCAGGAGGTTGAGTGAATCGATTTCCAAGTCGATGTAGCCGTCACCGGGGGGCACCAGGGGAATATCCAGGCCGTGAAGCCAGGTACTGCTATCGGTAACCACCGTGCCCAGATCAGTGAGCAGCTGAAAACCAAAACTCGGGCGTTCCACCGCCTCGCGGGCGTGGTAGTGAAATCGAATCACGATGCCCTTGCCGGCGCGCGTCACACTCTGCAACTCGCCGCTCTTGGCGAGGAACTCAACTCGCGTGTAGCGCAGTTCGCCATGCCCGCGACGACCGTCAACGCCGGTAAGTGCCGCGCCCGCGTTTTCCGCAGAGGCGAAGGATCCCATGTAGGCTTCGATCACGTCGTGGGTCGAACCGTCCATGCACAGCTGACCATTGGCGATCCAGATGCCGCGTGAGCACAGGTTCTCGACCGCGGCCATGTTGTGAGAGACGAATAATACCGTGCGTCCCCCGCCCCGCAGATCGTGCATGGCGCTCAGGCATTTCTTCTGGAAGGCGGCATCGCCGACCGCCAGCACCTCGTCCACGATCAGGATGTCGGGCTCCAGATGGGCTGCCACCGCAAAACCCAGACGCAATCGCATGCCACTCGAATAGCGCTTGATCGGTGTATCGATGAAGCGCGCGACTCCCGAAAACTCCACGATGGCATCCAGCTTTGCGACTACCTCGCGCTTCTTCATGCCGAGGATCGAGCCGTTAAGAAAGATGTTCTCGCGTCCGGTGAGCTCCTCGTGAAACCCGGTTCCTACCTCAAGGAGCGACGCCACGCGTCCACGCGCACGAACGCGCCCGGACGTCGGAAAGGTGATCTTTGACAAGATCTTGAGCAGAGTGCTCTTGCCGGCGCCATTGCGGCCGATGATTCCCACCACCTCGCCCTCATTCACCCTGAACGACACATCGCGCAGCGCCCACAGGATTTCCTTGGGCTGCCGGCGACGGAAAGGCGCGCGCAAAAAATTTACGAGATGCTCGCGCAGCTGGGTTTCCTGCTGCAGAGCACCCAATTCGTAGCGTTTGCACAGATTCTCGACGGTAATCGTCTCAGTCATGATGTGGCGAACATTGTGTTGGTCAAACGATATCGGCAAAAACGCGTTCGGTGGTGCGGAAATGCAGCGTACCGAGCACGACAAACACCAGAGTGATGAGCCAAGAACACCCCACCAAGTTCCAGTTGATGGGCGTCCCCAACAGCGACGAGCGGAAACCTTCGACGATGCCGGCCATGGGATTCAGAGCGAACCAACCCTGGGCGCGGGCGGGGAAAAAGGACAGTGGATAGATTATCGGGGTGACGAAGAGCCCGATCTGCACAACAAAAGGGATCGCGTATTTGACATCCCGATATCGGACGTTGAGCGCCGCCAGCAGCATCCCGGAACCCATCACGAGCAGTACGGTCTGAAGGACGAATATAGGCGTAAGAAGTACCGTCCAGCCCGGTGTCACGTGATAGTAGATCATGAGGCCCACGAGGAAGATCGATCCGATGACCAGATCCAGGAGTCCTCCGAAAGCCGCCGCCGCTGGCAAAAGCAGACGCGGGAAGTAGATCTTGGTGATGAGACCGGAGTTCGAGATCAGGCTGTTCCCGACCTGTCCGAGCGTGATGGAGAAGTAAGTCCACAGCAGCAGCCCGGAGTAGGAAAACAGCCGGTATGGGACACCGTCGCTCGGAATGCCGGCAATTTTTCCGAAGAAAAATGTAAAAACGATCATGGTCCCGAGGGGTTGAATTACCGCCCACGCGATCCCGAGAACCGCCTGTTTGTAGCGAACCTTGACGTCACGCCAAGCGAGGAAATAGAGAATCTCCCGCGTCCGCCAGACTTCAGAAAGCCACTCACCCACGCTGTTTCCGCCTGATTTCCCTGCTAGGTCAAATGAACGCCGCCCGCAAATCCTTGCCGCGGAGCTTCAGATCCGGGCCGTGTCCCCGGGGCCTGGGGTCTTATATTATCGTTACTTCACTATGATAGCCGGGAAGCGCTGTAGGTAAGCTTGACTTAACGCACGTTTCGCCGGAAATGGCCGGCTCGCGGGCAGGCATGATTCGCCGGGCGGACGCTCATGCGCATAAGCTTCGCGGGTCCGGCACGGCGGAGCCACGGTTGACACCCCCTTCCGGGATCCCAGCTGACTCAATGGATGATCACAACCTGAATTGCCGCTTCTGCGGCCAAGCGCTACGCCATACATTCGCCGACCTGGGGATGTCGCCGCTGTGCCAGACGCACATTACGGCCGCGCAGCTGAATCAGATGGAGCCTTTTTACCCGCTCCACGCTTATGTGTGCGAGCACTGCTTCTTGGTGCAGCTGGCGCAGTTCGTAGCTCCTCAGGAGATCTTCAGCGAGTACGCCTACTTCTCCTCCTTTGCCGACAGCTGGGTCGAGCATGCCCGGCACTACTGCGAGCTGGCGTCTACTTCCCTGGGTATCACCCGAAGCAGTCTGGTCATGGAAATCGCCAGCAACGACGGCTATTTGCTGCAACACTTCGTCGCGCGGGGCATTCCGGTGCTCGGGATCGAGCCGGCAGCAAACGTCGCTGCCGCAGCCATCGCCAAGGGGGTCCCCACCGTCAGCCGCTTTTTTGGCGCGGGCGTCGCCCAAGAGGTGGCGGCCGAGTTCGGCCAGCCGGACCTGCTCATCGGCAATAACGTGCTGGCGCATGTTCCCAAGCTCAATGACTTTGTCGCCGGACTGAAGCTGCTGCTGCGTGCCGGCGGACTGATTACCATGGAGTTTCCGCACCTGCTCGAACTGATGCTGCACAACCAGTTCGATACAATCTACCACGAGCACTTCAGCTACTTCTCATTCCTCACGGTGAGCGCGGTGTTTGAGCTGCACGGGCTCACGCTGTTTGATGTCGAGCGCTTACCGACACACGGCGGTTCGCTACGCATTTATGCCTGCCACAGCGAGGAGCGCACGCGCCCGCTCAGCGAGCGCGCCCGTGCACTGCTCGAGCTTGAAAAGCACGCAGGCCTGCGCGATATCGCTACCTACGCGCGATTCGGTGAACAGGTGCGCGAAACCAAACGCGCACTGCTCGAGTTCCTGATCGGGGCCAAGCGCGCCGGCAAGCGCATCGTCGGCTACGGCGCGCCCGGCAAGGGCAATACTCTGCTCAACTACTGCGGCATCGGCACGGACTTTCTCGATTTCACCGTCGATCGCAACCCCTACAAGCAGGGTAAGTACACTCCCGGGATGCATATTCCGATCCTGCATCCGGACCACTTGGCGGCCGCGCAGCCCGACTACGTCCTGATCCTACCGTGGAATCTCAAGGACGAGATTGTCGCCAGCATCGGCAAGGACCTTAAGCCCACGGCGCGTTTCGTGGTTCCGATACCCAAAGTCCAAGTCCTGAGTTCTTAGAAAAATAATGACCTCAGCCCTGGTTCTATCGCGGTACTTCCCTTTTAACGCGACGCGGATACACGCCGTCTATCAACGCCTGGGCACCCAGATACAGGCGCTCGCACGCATCGTTGACCGCGTCGATTGCCTGTTCCTGATCCCGCCCGAGCAACAGTGCGACGCAGAGGAACTGCGAGAGCACGAAGAGCAACTGCACGCCCTCTGGACGCCCGCGCTTAAGCTTAGGCTGGCCGCCGTAGTACACGAGCCATCCGGTGGTTCGGCATGGCAGAGGCTTGGGCGCGGTGTGTTCGATTTTCGCGCCCATCCGATCGCCCGTGGAGTGGACATGGAGGCGGCAGTTTCTGCCCTGCGCGTCGCGCTGGCCGAGCAACCCGGGACTTGTATTGGTGCATCGCCTTTCCTCGATGGCCGTGGTACTCGAAGTTGGCGCCGAGCTCGGCGATCTGCCCGTGTTCTTTGACATGGATGACATCGAGCACATCGCGTGGACGCGCCGCCTGCTGCGTGACCCCGCATGGCCGTGGGAGAAGCTGCTGTTGCTGCAAACGCCGCGACTGATGCTTGCCGAGGTCAAGGCCATGCGGCTCGCGCAGCAGACCTTTGTGTGCTCTGAGCGCGATCGACGCTACCTCGCACGCCTTGTCGGCAGCGGACGCGTACAGACCGTTCCCAACAGCGTCTCCTTCCCCGCACTTTCGGCCGCTGACGAAACCGAGCCCCTCGTGCTCTTCGTCGGCAGCATGGCGCAGCCGCCCCAACGCACAGGCCGTGGACTCCCTGGTTCACTCCATATGGCCAAGGGTACGCGCCGCAATGCCTGACGCACGGCTCGCCATCATCGGCCAGGGTGCCGAACTCACCTCCTCGTACTCGCTTCGTGATCCGAGCGTGAGCTTTTTGGGCTTCGTCGAAGATCTCGCGGCCTGGTATCGGCGGGCACGGGTCGTATGCTGCCCGATCTATCACGGCTCGGGGACACGCGTAAAAATCATCGAAGCCGCAGCTCATCGAAAAGCCGTTGTGACGACGCCCATGGGCGCGGAGGGGCTGAGCTTCGTTGACGGCGAGGAGATCGTACTGCGTAAGGCACCCATGGACCTCGCCGCTGCGTGCGTCGAGCTGCTGCGGGATCCGAGTGCCGCGTCACGGCTCGGTGCGCAGGCCCGTCGACGCGCCCTGCAGCTATATGACCGGAACGTCGTCGTACAACAGCTTGCGGACATTTTCCGCGTCGCCCTGCCGCAGTTCGATGTTGCGGCCTGCGCGAAACAACCATGAACGCGGGCGCAGACCAGGGCGCATTGATCCGAGGACCGCTTCCAGACCCGGTGCGCATCAGCATCGTGATGCCGGTGCACAATGCCGAACGCTACGTTGAGGCCGCCATCCGTTCGGTGCTGGCGTCCGACCTGAGCGAGCTTGAGCTCGTTGCCGTGGATGACGGTTCCACCGACCGCTCTTTGGAGGTGATGCGGGCCATCCTCGACCCGCGCCTGGTGCTGATAAGGCAAAACCCCAGCGGCGGTCCTTCGCGGCCGCGCAATGTCGGCATCAGGCAGGCCCGCGGGGCCTATATCGCGCTGCTGGACGCCGATGACCTGATGAAGCCCGACAAACTCTCCCGCGCGGTTTCAGCCATGGACGAAAATCCCGGTGCTGTGCTTGCCTTTGGCAACTATGAGCGTATCGATGCCGAGGGCCGCGTGCTCGAGCATTCGACTCTCTCCGCTTATCCGGTGTTTGCACAACTCGAGCGCCAATGCATGACCGACGGCTGGCAGCGAATTCCACAAGCGGAGTTCGCTCGTGGACTGCTATATGAAAACTTTATCGGGACCTCGGGCGTCACATTGCGCACGAGCGCTCTGGAGTGTGTAGGACTCTTCGATGAGGAACTCACCTATTCCGAAGATCGCGATCTGTGGTTTCGGCTGGCGCATCTTGGCGATGCGCTCTACAGCGACGCCGTTGGGCACTCGTATCGGGTGTTTCCCGGCAGTCTGACGTTCCGTCCGGACAGCCGGCAAGCACTTCACCGCATCACCGTGCTCGAGCGCGAGCGTCTGCGCTGGAGCACATCTACTGAGCTGGATCAGATCGACCGGCTGCTCGCCGACAACCTTTCAGCCTTGGCCTATGCGCAACGCAAGAGCGGCCAGCGACTTGCATCCGCTACGAGCTTCCTGCGCGCCTTCCGCAAGGCACCCCAGGCGCGCTTTCTGCGCTCCGCACTCGGTTCGCTTGTGCCAATGCCGGACTCCAAGTCCTGATCGGCCACTCGCTCACGCGTCCGCCTCTCAAGTCGAGATGAATGCAATGCACCGGCTCACTGTAAATGCCTTGCAGAATCTTCGGGGCGATAGCGATTGGCCGCTTGGCTCACTGAAGTGCACCGACGGATGTGATACTTTACTGCGCGATTGGCCATGCGCGGCGTGGTCCAGGGTGAACAGCAAGCGCCGCGGCTGAGCTGTCGTGCCTCATAAGTTCAATTGCCGCCACGTTCGCTTGGTAACCGCGGCGGCAAACCGCTGACTGCAAGGTCTGCCGCCAAAAATATTGACCGACGATATGTGGATGGATTGAACATGGGATCCTGTCTGATCAAATTTGGCGAACCACTCCGGAAAGATCTCCTTGGAGCGCGGATGATTCGAGCGCTGGAACAGCCGATCGAGCTAAACAGGACGCCCGAAGGATTGCGCGTGGCCAACCGTCCAAAACTTCACTAAAGAGAAAAGAAGGCCGTGCTCGCTACGCTCCAACGTCAGTGGAGTCGATTGCCCAAACGTTTTCGACAGCCGGTGGTTCGGACTGGCTTGCCCTACGCAGCGAGCTTCTTATCGCGCTACGGCGAACGGCACCGTATTGCCAATTTCGCCGGAAATTTGGAGGAGTTGAAGCTCGCCTACTCCGACACTCGCGCTGAAGCTAGAGCGGAACTGTCGCGGCAATTTGATTCCATGGTGGACGCGCTGGTGATGCCAAACGACGTCAAAAAGACCACCTATGCGAACCGTGTTACACGCAGCCTCTCCGCGGTACTGTCTGCTGTCCAGTTGCCAAACTCGGACATTCGCGTGCTGGACTTGCCAGCCTCGACAGGGGTCGCGAGCTTACAGAGCCTCACGGTCCTGCGAGAGAAGTATCGGGTAACCTCTTATGTGCTTGGCGATAAGTATCACAAGATCCTGTATGACCCGCGCCGTCGTTGCATTTTTGACGAGCATGGGCACCTACTGCAGGTCGCTTTTCGCAAATATTATTTCAGCGTGTATCGCGGACATGCATCCGGCGACGAGCACACACTTCTATCCAAGTGTCTGCTGTTTCCTCACAGCGTGATGGCTTGGTATCTGCGCAAACGCTACGGCTTTAAGCTCGGCAGAGAATACCGACAGTTGTTGGTCGTTCATCCAGAAGTCGAGAAACTCCTCGACCAGGACATATTTCATCTGCAGGAAATGGACATCTTTCAGCCAATCCCGGGCTGCTACGAGTTAATACTCTCTTTCAATCTCCTGCAGCGGAACTATTTTCCTCCGGAAATCATCAAAGCGGGCGTTAACAACTTGACAGCTTCGCTGAGTGAAGGGGGCGTGCTCATACTAGGAAATACGGAATCCTTCCTTGCGCTTCAGAAGCAAGATGGCTCGATGATTCCTTGCCTGCAGGAAGGAAGTTTCTGACGTGTGCACTAACTCGGAATTTACGCCGGCTCAGCCTTGGACGGTGTCTTGCGCTTGTTCAACAGGGCGACGATGGCGAGTGCGCATCTTAGGCGCTATCAGTAGAAACGCCGATGGTACTGTCGACTACGCGAGCTAATCATGACTAGTTTCGATGCCGAAGGCGGTGTATGTCCAGCCGGACTAGGAAGTCCATCGCAACGGCCATCGAGGTGGCATTGCAAGGCTACGCGAGGCGACGAAGGATTTCGTTGCGTGACGTGACCGACGACATGGCCCTCTGATCTCCCGACCTGTACGCGTTGACCAACGGACTGCCGATCCGACACACCGATTGTCAGATATCATGCAAGAAGAGCTCTATCACCCTCTCCCGGTCGCGTTGCAAAACCTGGCCGTCTCGCTGTATGGGTGGAGGCTGCGGCGACAGCGCAGAACAAGACACACCGCCGAGTACCGGCACATGCTTGATCACACCGCCGGACTCGACACATCAAATCTCGCTCGATGGGTCAGCCAGCGAGTACGTCGCTTTGTGCACGAGGCCCTCGAGAACGTACCCTATTATCGACAACTCAACCTCGACACAAATGTGTGGCAGGCTGAGAACGTCGATGTTGCCGAGTTGCTAAAGAGCCTTCCCGTCGTCGATCGGCTCGACATCCGGAGCAGGAGCACGGAGTTCCGCCGCGCAGATATTCGTGACCAGTTCACTTTGTCGACGAGTGGCACCACCGGGTCGCCCATGAAGATTTACTGCGATCGTGAATCGCGCGCGCTGCATTACGCCTTCTTCGATAGGCTGTGGGGCTCTGCCGGTATACGTGCGGGCAAGGACTGGCGGGCGACTTTCTATGGCCGCACCATCCTGTCGCCGAGTCAGATGCGCGCACCGTATTGGCGGTTCGATATCGCGCAGCGAAACGTCCTGTTTAGCTCCTATCACATCTCGAGAGACTCCGTCAGCGCCTACGTGGGGGAGCTCCAACGAATACGCCCTTCCCTTGTTGTCGGATACCCGTCAAGTCTTGCGAGACTGTCAGAACTCGCACTTCAAGCAGGCTGCGAGATGCCACGGCCGAAGATGGTGATGACAACGGCAGAAAGTCTGAGCGATAGGCAACGCAGCGCAATTCAGCGCGCGTTCGGAGTTCCCGTAACAGACCAGTATGGGTGTACCGAAATGACACATTTCGTAGCGCAATGCCCGCTCGGCTCCTACCACATCCACTTAGAGCACGGGCTGGTTGAGATCCTCCGGGAGGATGGCTCCCCCTGCTCGAAGGGCGAAGTCGGGCAAGTTGTTGTCACGGGCCTCGTCAATCGTGCGATGCCTTTGCTGAGGTATCACATAGGGGATACGGCAGCTCTATCTGATGATGTGTGTAGTTGTGGCTCAACTTTCCCTCTGTTAGACCGCATATTGGGCCGTTCGGACGACGTGCTTCACTTCGCCTCGGGACGGGCGGTGGGCAGATTCGATCCGGTGTTCAAAGGCTTCACGGAAGTTCTCGAAGCGCAGATTGAGCAGACTTCACCGACGTCGTTGATCGTGCGTTTGGTCCCATCGCTGGGGTACTGCGCTGAGGTCGGACAGCGAATCGTGTGGGAGGTTCGCAAGAGAGTAGGCGATGACGTCTCAATACAAGTCGAGTTGGTTGATGCGATCCAGCGAGGACCCGGTGGCAAGTTCCTCGCCGTCATCGGCTTGATGAAGTCTCGCGCGGGTGACCGGGTCGGTACGTAGCGAGCTGCACTCGATAGCGCCGTTCTAGTCCGTGCGAAAGCTCACCGCACAGTTCCGGCGGGAAGGCCGTAAGGTGGGACGTCGGCAGGTGCGCACCGTGATGCGCGGGCTCGAGGCGCTGTAGCGGCGTCCACGCAGGAGTAACCCGACTACGATCTAACCTACCTGCACCTATGCCGACAATTGTTTTGACGTCGCGGTAGGGTCTGCAGTCATCCATCATCTTGACCTGCCCAGAGCACTCGCTGAATCAAACCGCCTACTCAAACCGGGTGGCGTTGCCGACAAACCTGCCTTGAGTAATGCGTCGATTACTGAGCTTCAGATACCCAGCGCCTGGAGCGACAACTCTATTGCCGCGACCGGGACACCAAGCGCAACTGGCTTCCCGGTTATCGCGCGGGGTACGGCCGTAGCACCGAACCCACCGTCCTGCGTCGACGTTCACTGACCATGACGCTAAGGCGCACGTCTGAGCCGCGACCGCTCGTCGGCGGTCGCGGCTCAGCGCGGCTGCGCCATCTCAGGAACGCATGCGGTCGCGCAAACGATAGAGCGCAGATATGGCCGCTCCCTGGAGCATCTGCACGCTGCTTAGCTGGCGTTGTCTCTGGCTTAAGAGACGTTTGTAGTCGTTCGTCCGACCGGGACCTGCCAAAAAGTCATAGCTGGCAATCCCATGGTCGGCCGCTGCTTCCATGGCAAGCCCGAGATGTACGAGGCCGAGCGACAGCTGGCTACTAAGCCCCGGATCAAATCCCATTTTGATGTTGTACTGCGATGTACCCTTGCGCAGATCGTAAAGTACTGAAACGACGCGCGAGCCGACCAGCAGCCGCGACAAAGCCAGTTCGCCACTGCTCGCCATACGCCGGGCGAAAGCGGTGTGGAACTCCAGTCGGCGGCCCTCAAACGCCGGCCTATGCCAACGCAGCCGATGCAGTCGGTTCAGATCGGAGAATCCCGCTTCGATGTCCTCGGCTTGCAAATACTCGACGGCAATCTCTCCATGCTGAGCCAGGCGTCGCCGCAGGTTCCAGACGCTGCGACGCGTGGATTGCCGTAAATCGCGAAGATAGGCGGCAAAGCCTGCGCTCAGATCAGCCTGATACGTGAGACAGCCGTCAAGCTCGCGCGCGTAGTGCTTCTGCGACGCGGCGCAAGTCGCGTAGGTTTCGAGCCATTGCGAGCCGGCGAGCGTGAATCCCACTACAAACTCGTCCCAGTTCCCTTCAGCCAGGAGAAAGCACAAAACTGCGCGCCGCACAGCCTCCTGTTCATTGGTGGCTGCAATAACATCGAGGTATTCTGAAATGAGTGGCCGCGAATCGCGCCACGAAAGCCCAATCATCTGCACGGAGCGAAGCGGAATGAAGCCATTGCGATTCAGACCTCTGCGGTACAATGGCGCGATGCCCGCGAGCTCCGACCCGCGGTAAAGGGCCAGTATCTCAGGGTTTCGCCCGAGCGACTCCCCGTAGCATTTCCACCAGCTAACCACCCATTCCCACGACAGAAACAGCTGGTCGCTCGCGGCGCGCATCATGAGGCCGCGCCAGGCAGGTTCATTGCTGAACCACTCCTGCAACGTCCACCGCCGCACGGTCAGAGCGTTGCTGCTCTCGCGGACGACGACTTCCGCACCCATCAGGTGTCCTTATCGCCCTGGGAAATACGCCACTCAAGGCTCTGCGCGTCCTCGGCGCGCCAGTGGACCTGAAATGCCGCTTCCGCGGGGCGCGGAACGAAGCCAAGCACCCGTAGGCAGTCGCGCGCCGGGTGCCGATCATCGAGTAACAGCCGCACGGAGATCACCGTGGACGGACTTAGGACATCCAGGATGAAGTGTGCGAGCATGTCGCGCAGATCTCTTGCGCTGCAGGCAACGAGGTCGTAAATCGTGCAGGAGCGTTCCAGCGTTCGCTCCTCGAAAACCAGAAGTCCGTTGGTACTTCCCGATCGCACGTAGGTGGCAAACTGGAACTTCGCGCGCGGGTGCTGCGTGTAGCGCCATTCCAATGTTTCGGGTGACAGGATGCGCTGCACGACGCCCCGAGGTGTCTGTTGCCCCAGCAGAAACTCGCGTGCAGCCCGCGGGCTATCGGCGACGGCCAATGAACCTTCCCGCGATGCGAACGCGCGTGCCAGGAAACGCGTGCCAAATTGAACCGCGCGAGCGAGCCCGCGCGCAACTCGTTCGCTTCGCACTAACGGCCGCAGATAGAGTGATGGCTCCAGCACGTAGATCAGCGGCGCCAAGGAGCCCGCGGTCGCCCAACCTACCCGTGCGAGCGTGCGGCGCGCAATTTCGGTCGGGATCACAAGTCCCGGGCGACCTGCGTGTTCCCTATCCAGCTCGGCGGTCATGAACTGAAGAAGTGTGCGGCCCAGCCCGCGACCACGCCATTCCTTGTCGATTGAAATATCTCCGATGACGGCAACGTAGCCAGCGGTGGCATTTATTGAGTAAGGACGGAAAATGGCGGAGGCCATGCCAATAGGTCTTTCCGCTGCGTCGAGTAACCAGTACACCCTCGGATCGGGTGCTCCGGCAGTGCTCTGGTAGCGCCATTTCAGGTAGTCGAGCGTTTCCCCGTGCTCCCTATTGGAGTTGCGTAATCGCAGGATCTCCGCTTCGAAACCCGGGAATGCCGTCGCGGTGCACGAGCCGTTCGGAGACGCGCTCACCCCAGCGCCTCGACTCGCGGCTTGCCCGGGCGGACGAGCGTACGATAAAGCCGCGCGTGCTCGGAGCACATGCTCGCAAGCGAGAAATGCTGTTCCGCACGCCGCCGTGAAGCCTGACCCCATTCGGCCCGTCGAGCAGGATCCGAAAACATCCGTACGAGCGCATCACCCAGGGCGACCGGATCGTTTGGTCCAATGACGATGCCATTCTCGCCATTCACTACCGCCTCAGCGTTCCCTCCGATGTCCGTTACAATCATCGGAAGGCCGGCGGCCATCTGCTCGATGACCGCATTCGAAAACCCCTCGTTCGCGCCGGGTGTCAGACAGCCAATGTCCATCGCAGCCAGAAAGGGCCTTACATCGGCAACGTCGCCGGCAAATTGTGTGCAATCCCCTAAGCTTGAATCCGCGATCTGTCGCTTGAACTGATCGAGGAGCTCTCCACCGCCGACCGCGAGCACTTTCAACCGCGGCACTGCGGAGCGGGCCCGTGCCACTCCATCAAAGAACACGTCGTGGTTCTTCTCCCTGCGAAAAGCCGCGACCATGCCTACGACGCGGTCTTCCGCGTTCAGGCCCAGACGTTCCCTCGCGACGCGCTTCTGCTCCGGAGTCGACGGCACGAATCGGCTCGTGTCCACGCCGTTATAGATGGTGATAACGCGGGCCACCGGCAATTGGTCGCGAGTAACTACTGCTTCACGCACCCGCGTCGATACCATAATGAATGCTTCGAACAGCCCCTGCAGATGCCGGTTGAGGAACTGATGCAAGGGCTTCCGCAGATCACCAGTGTCGCGTTTACTCGAGACGAGGTACCGCGCGCCCGCCAACCAGACGATTAAAGCTCCGAAGGTATCAGCCTTTTGGTGATAGGTCTGAACGACGTCGTAATGGTTACGCCGCACAAGACGCGCGAGTCGCCAGGCTTGTACCAGCGCGTTTGGTACGTACTCGCGCGCAACCGGAAGGTGCACAACGGGAACGCCGCGCTCGCGTAAGCACTGAAGCAACGGGTTTTCCCCCATGTCGAACGCCACCAGTGTCGAGTGAAATTCGCCTGCCGGCAACCCCGCTATGAGTTGGCTCAGGTGTTGTTCAGTTCCCCCGGTACGATGGAAGTAATCTATCAGGAATAGAATCTCGATCGGTGTGGTGCTACTCATGTGTCGTTTCAGGCACGCAGCGCGGGACGCGACGTCGCATCTCGGATGGCTGGTTTTACGAAATCGCTCGACACTCGCTCGAAATCCCCTAGCGCAATTTTGGCTGCGAGCTAAGCGACGACCGGTTTGCGCCGTCGGCTCTTCATGGGGCGTCTGCAGCTGCATCCAGCGCAGCCTTGAGTCCTTGAATGCGCTCGCTCATATACAGTTCGTTCGCCTTTGTCCATGCCTTGGCCCGGACCTCGAGTTGCTCGCGCTCGTCGTACGCACGCTCAACACATTCGGCGATGCTGGCAGTCGTGTTGTCGGTAAGCACCGCCGCAGTCCCAAAGTACTCTAGCAGGGCGCGGGTACGCGATAGCACCAGCGGTTTGCGCGCAGCCAGCGCCTCATATGCACCGCAGACGAGGCAGTCCTCCAGGACTGTTAGATCCACGATCAGCGCGCACGACCGCAAGTAGTTACAGTAAACCTCGTAAGGGACGAATCCAAGAAAGCGTACCCAGGGAAACTGAGTCGGCTCAATCGACGCCTTGCGGTAATTTCCTGAAACGAATAGCTCGTAACCCTTATCTTTCAGGCGAGCAAAGGCCGCAAACACCTCTTTGTAGGGTTCGTCGTTGTCGAACGAGCAGACGAGAAGTACGCCTTTAGCCGGCAGCGATGACATCGCCTCCTGCGCGTCGGGAAGTGTGGGAAGGGGATCCGGACAAATATATGGGCGACCGCCGAGCCCAGCGATGTAATCGGCATGCCCCTGGTTGGTCACGACAACCAAATCCGCTTTCGCGTTATAGAAGTCAAGCAGCTTTTGCAGGATGCCATTGAGCCCCATGAGCCGGACGCCGGCGTAGTGCGCGTCAGCAACCAGCGCATAGCCAAACCACCTACGCAGCATTAGGAGAAGAGACACCAGAACGAAGGATGGATTGGTGGCGATGACGACCTGCGGGCGATACTTTCGCAGGGCGGCTATCGTGTATCGGGCACACTTGAGGTACCGCTTAACGCCCACGCACTGGACCGTGATCTCGACACGCTCGACTCCGAGCCGGTCGGTAAGTGTGTGGGTACGCACATGACGGTCCCAATCGATCCAGATGATGGGAGTGCTCCCCAAAGTCACGGCGCCCTCGGACTTATCCTGGATTGACTCAAGCGGGTTTCTACGTCCCATCTCTGTCTCGTTGAATTGAAACATATCTCTCCATCGTGAGTGACCAAGTCGGGCGGCACTTCATCGCCGGCGACTCGCTGAATACTCTTCAGCCCCCGATACCACCCGCTACCTCCTCGTACGCGCAAACGGCGGCGTGAACCGGTCACGCGCGGCATGCAAGGTCTGCGCAGCCGAATAGGTCCCGCCGTGCGTTCGGGACTTCACATCTTAATAGCTCGCCAATACACAGGCGGCCCTGCAGCATGTTGACCGTCTGGACGCACGCGGCGGAGATAAAGTCGCAGATGCCACACGTACGCAGGTTAGCGAGTGCGTAAACGTGATGTAGGCCGAGCCAACGTCTGGCGTGGGCGCAGCGGCGACTCCAGCCTTCGGCGCTTTGCACCGCTACTTGGGCGCACCGCTACCCGCCCTCCGTCTGGGGCCAATTTCGTGGCGAGCCGTGCGGTAACAACGGACAAACCGCCGAAGAAATACCAATACGGTTCGGAAAATCCGAACGAGGCGAAGCTGAAGAACAAATCGACCATAACTACCAAGATGAGCGTTCTCGCCATGTCGTGCAGAAATCTCAGGCGCGAGTCCGTCATGGGCGTGGCCGCGACAAGTCGCTGGGCCGTCAGGCATGCGCGCACGAAGCTCCAGAGCAACATCAGCATGAGTACGAGACCGATATAGCCCAGTTCCTCAGCAACCTCGGTGTAGAGATTGTGCGAAGGCATATCCACGCCACGGAAATTCGCGTTGGCTTCGCGCGACGTTCCGAGGCCGTGACCGAACAGTGGGCGACGCAAGGAAACTTCAAAATCATCCAACACCCCGGTAATGCGCCCTTCAGCTGTGCCACCGCCCTTGGCCGAATGGGAGAAAATGGACACGTAGCGCTCGCGCTGCAGGTCAGTCATCAGCGAAAGGCTGATCAGCGCAATCACCGCCCCAGCAGTGAAGTATCCAGCACGGTGCTTGCTGCGCCAGGCGACCAGGCCACCAAGCACGACCAAGCCGAGAAAGCCGGAGCGAGACGCACTCAGCACCAGTGCGTAGCACATGGCAATCACCAGCAGACCGAGGGCGATTCCTTTCGCCGGCTGTATTCGGTTTCAGCACGAGTGCGAGCAGCGGCAGGGAGAGGATGATCACAAACGCCAGCCCGTTGGGGTTAATGATGTCGTACGGAGACCCTTCTAAACGGTCCATGTACTCCCAGTTTCCCAGAGACGTCATCGAACCCCAGTACCCGGACTGTATATGCATGCCGAGGGGCTCCAGCACTCGCCATACCTGAGTGACCGTGTATACGGCCACCAAAATCCTCAACTTCCGGGTCGTATCAACCGTCGCGACCACAAAAAAGAAGAAGCATAGGGATTTTGCGAAGGTTTCCAGATTGTGTATGACACTGCCTGGCCACTCGACAAACGGAAGTGTGACGATGATGTATCCGAGCAATATCCACAGCAGCCTGGCGACAGGATCGGGGTCCAGGCGGCTAGATTTTTTCGGAGATTTCGCGGAAAGAACAATTGCTGCCGCGGTAATTGCAGCAAGCAAGAAGTCGAAGTGGATCGCTCCGAGGACACTCAAGCGAGCCGTGAAACGGCCGAAGTAGCTAACTAAGAACGCGCAGAAGAGATAAAAAGCGACGTCCCGCTTTCCCTGCTCTGGCTGCGAGCGAACTTCCTGTTTGTGCCGGGCCCTAATCATTTTCTGATTATGTCACGTCGATCGCCGGACCAAGGGGACCCTCACAAACCGGGCAGTTTGCCCGAAGAGCCGATTCATTCACGTATTTCGTTTGATCAGCATGAATTAGCATCCAAGCGCGCCAACGGCCGCAGCTTCACGGGTAGGCTAAATAATGCGCTGATAGGCGCGCATATACTCTTCCGCCATGTGACCGGCCGAATAAGCCTCGGTTCCGAAGCTGCGGCCAATCGCTGCGCCAGCTGCCCGCGAGGCCATCAATTCGCCGAAAGCCCCGGCATACGCGGCCATATCGCGTGGGGGCACCAGCATTGCGCTCGAGCTGCCATGCAGAATTTCGGGAATTCCTCCGACGCCCGTCGCCAGAATGGGCGACTCCCATTGCATGGCTTCTAGCAACACGAGCGGCATCCCTTCCGTGTACGAGCTCATCACAAACCCTGCGGCATGCTCCAGGAACCGGTCCGCCCCTTCAACAAATCCGGCCAGGCACGCATTTTGTCGGAGCCCAAGGTCCGCGATGCGCCGCTCCAGCTTGGGTCTTTCCGGCCCTTCGCCCACAATCAGCAACCGATGGAGGTCGCCATTTCGCGTATTGGCCGTCGCAAAGGCCTCGAGCAACAGATCAAACCCTTTCTCGGGAGAAAGCCGCCCGATCGCCACGAATGTGGGGGCCTGCTTCATGAATTCCACGAGTACCGCTGGAAGTGCAGCAACTCCTGCGGCAGTCATATCCGCGAGGCGCTCATCGCAACGGCGGAATTCCGTTCTCAATTACCTGTACCCGCTCGCGGCGCAATCGGCGGATGGGGCGCAATTGCAGCATCTGGCGTGTGACTACGACCACCGCTTCGACGTGGCGGAGTGCCCAACCGTCGAGTCGCTCGCGCAATCCCAGCGCCGTCAAGGCCCGATTTGCGGACCATCCATGCAGTGTCGCAAGCATCGGACCGCGCATTCGCCTGGGCAGTGGTCCAAGCAGGATGTCCGCCTTGTAACCGTGTGAATGCAGCACGTCCGCCTTGAAGTCACGAACCACCCCCAAGAGCGAGCGCACCACCGAGGGCGTCAGATTTGGCGGGATACGAATCGGGCAAACATCCAGTCGCCACGAGCGGCTCACCTGCTCAAGCGATGTCTCCGGGCTTTGCGGGTCCGCTATGCTCCCGATACATGGCTCGTGCCCGCGCCGCTTCTGCTCCCGCGCCAAATACAATAGGATGCGCTCGGCTCCGTATACACCGTCGCTGTCAATCAGATGAAGTATCCGCATTGGATCAATGTGTGAAAGCGGCCGAGATATGAGCTGGGCACGGTGTCGGGCGCTCATCGCCTCGGACCTGTGGCGATACGCGGGAACGTCGAGCGGCAGTCTTTTCTGGCACCACTTGGCTGTTACGCCCGGCTTTCGCTATACCATGCTGCTGCGGTGCTACCACTGGGCACGCGCAAGTGCTTCGTGCGGCCTTGGCCTGCGCCAGCTGATCTCTCTCATGCTGCGTCACTGCGCAATTCGCTTTGGCATTGATATATCGCCCGATGCGCGCATCGGCAGCGGCTTTTACATTGGACACTTCGGTGGCATCGTCGTGAATCGTGACGTCGTGATCGGCGATAACTGCAATCTGTCGCACGGGGTAACGCTGGGCCAACGCAACCGTGGCGATAAGGCCGGCTGCCCCATTATCGGCAACAACGTGTACATCGCACCCGGAGCGGTAGTCGTCGGCCGCGTGCATGTCGGCGACTTCGCAGCGATTGGCGCCAACGCGGTGGTCATCGGCGACGTGGCCGAGCACACCGCGGTCGGCGGCATCCCAGCCCGGCCAATCTCGAGCGCCGGGTCGGAAGGTTACGTGAATCGTACCGACTACCCGCCGATCCCTGCAGAGTAAGGTAAGCGCTCGCACGCGTTTAACTCGGCGCGCGCGTGGTGAGCAGGGATCGTAGAATTGAGCGCCACACTGACCATGACCATGGCGCAAACGAAAGTGCGCGGCGGTAATCCTTGAAGGCAGCCAAGTGATCGCGCTCGTGCCAGAGGGTTGTGTCCGCGCGGCCGGCGTAGGTATGTGCCCAGGCCTCGCGCACGACGGTGGAATCCACAATGCCGGGATTGTTGGCCAAAAAGCTGCGCATAATCCTGATCGCAGACTCGTAGCGCTTACGGTAGTCCTTCGACATCTGTCCGGCCCATATGCGATAACGCACGGTCGATTGCGGAACGAAATCAAATTGCCAGTGGGCTGATAACCGCAGGAACAGATCGTAGTCGATGCCCATATCGAGGGTCTCATCGAAGCCGCCGTTGCGCTCCAGACATTCGCGTCGCACAACGCCTGCGGAGTAAGGGACAAAGCTCTCGATCAGTAGTGGTCCGGTTACCCAGCCACGACGCATACGGGTTACATCCTTAACGAGCGGCAAACCTTCCGCGTCCATGCATTGATAGTCCGAGTACACCACGCCGAGTTCGGGACGCCCCCTGAATAGCGGCATCTGTTGGGCGAGTTTGTCCGGATTCCACACGTCGTCGGCGTCCAGAAAGGCCACGAACCGACCCCGACTGAGCTCGATCGCTCGGTTCTTGGCACGCGCCTGCCCCGCATTCGCCTGGCGGTGCCACCGCACCCGCGGGTCGCCGGCCCACTGCTGAATAATCTGCGGAGTCTCGTCTGTGGAACCGTCATCGACGATCTGCACCTCGACGTTCGGGTAGGTCTGCGCCAAAACCGACTCGACCGCCTCGCGCAAATAGTGACCCATGTTGTAGGTTGCAATCACCACCGATACGAGATCCTCGGGGACTGCAGCCGCCATCATCAGACTCGACAGATGGAGAAGCGGTATTTTCCCGAGCTTTCCTGCGGAATGCTCTGTACGTACGAAGGGCGAAAATCGATGCCCGCGCCAAACACACTCCGAAACTCATGCAAGAGCGCTTGCTCGGTGGCTGCCGTGAAGTCACTCGCGCGGACCACGTTGAGCACGATCTCCTCGCGTGATGACTGCACAATTTGCAGCTGCTCGATTCCCGGAATCGCCGTAAGCGTGCGCTCGACCAGCGAAACTCCCGCGACCAACGAGCCATCGCGCCGCTTGAGGTAGTCAGCCACCCGACCGATCACGCGCTCCATGAGTGGCATGCCTCGTCCGCAGGGACAGCGACGAGCGCTCGGCACGCCAACATCCTCGATGCGGTAACGAATGAGTGGCATTCCGTGATTGAGGAGATCGGTGATGACAATGGCGCCCTCCTCGCCCGGTGCCGCCGCACTCCCGTCCGAGCGCAGGAATTCAATGTAGAGATGCTCGATATTCAAATGAAACCCCGAATGGCGCTCGCATTCGCAGGCAATCAGCCCCACTTCTTCCGATCCGTAGCGATCCGTAACCTTGCAGGCGAAGGCCTGCTCAATCGCACGTCGCTCATGCGCCAGGAGCATCATCGAGGTCGAAACGATCCCCTGCGGCCGCAGATCCGTTACCTTCTTTTCGAGCAGATACCGCGCCAGCATGTAAAGCGAGTGCGAGTGCCCGAAGAGGACTTCAGGCTGCTCACGCCGCCAGGCACTGATGAATGCATCGAGCGTGCGCTCGTTCAAATCGATCGTATCGAGGTAGACGAAGCGATCGATACACAGGCGGCGCAGCCGTGCTCTGAGTGTGCGTGCCACGGGCGGATTACCCCAGAGCGCCGCCACTTTCATGCCATGAAATGCCCCCGCCCATTGGTCCGAACGCATAGCATCTGCCGTGCGGATTTCCAACCAGTCGTGGTCAAAAAACGTCGTCAGAGAGACACCGGTCGAACCGCCGGTCTTGTGATGCCCCAGCTGCTCGCGCCTGAACTCCTGCGACAACATGGCCTCGGTGGACGCGCGGATGATGGATTTCGTCAGGAAAGGCAGTGCGCTGAAGGCGGCGAGCTCGAATTCCCCGGGATCAAAATGCTGCTCACGGAACAACTGGTGATAGTACGGTGAGTGCGCAGCAGCATAGCGGACAATGTGCTCCAGACGCGCACGTTGCCTCCGGAGAAGCTCCTCGAGCGGCAACCACTGCGAACGCTGCAGCCCACGCAGGGCGCGCAGGCGTTGACTGCCGTCCTTGAGGTCCCACAGTGGGTGAAACACATGACGCGACACCGCGCTCATGAAGCCCATGGCGGGTTTCATCCCACGCGCGGCTGCCAGAGCACCTGTTTTTCACCCCGCAGGAAGCGGCCGAAAGCCACGGCAGATGCCCAGTTGAGCAGCAGAAAGTAATAGCAGTACCGCGCCGGACCAAAGCCGCGCAGGGGCTGCGGACCGCGCAGCGCCAGGTATGCAAGCAATGCCGCGCAGCATTGCAGAAGCGCCAACGCCTCGAAGATTCCGCCGGATGGTAGGAGCACCCAATTCAGGATCGCAGCCGCTGCGAGCGGGATGAAGCTCAGGTACCGCAATAGCTTGTGAGAAATCAGCTGCCAGCTAAAGAGCGGATAGCGCAGTGGATTGAGGAGCGCTCGCTTGTCCCGCAGCGCCCAGAAGGCCCGTAACGCCACGCGTACCCGCATCCGGTACTCAGCAGACTGATTGGTCAGAGTCTCCTCTTGCTGAATCGCCTGGGGCGCAAATACCACCCGGTAGTGCTGCTCCATGACCGCCAACGGCAACACCAAGTCGGGCAGTTGATCGGGGCGCATCGGCTGATAGAGCGAGCGCCGCACGGCATCGACTCCGCCGTCAACGCCCACGATGGAGCCGATCTGGGTCTCCTGGCGGCGCAACCAGTTCTCGTAACGCATATAGGCCGTGCAGCCATCGCCGATGACTGAGCCGTTGAGATCCACGTAACGCATCTGCCCCGTCACGTATCCAACACGCGGATCGGCAAAGGGGGCGACCAGCTGGCGAACGGTATCGCGCTGATACATTGAATTCGCATCGGCGAATACGATGATCTCACCCTTAGCGCGCGCAACCATCAGATTCAGTGCGGCCGTCTTGCCGTTACGGGTCTGCTGGCGCAGAAAACGCACCCGCGGATGCTGCTGCGCCAACCGATCGAGTACTGAATCTGTTTCATCGGTAGACGCGTCAGAGACGACCATGAGCTCAAGCAATTCCTCGGGATAGTCCTGGTCGAGCTTGTTGAGAACGGTATTCTCGATCTGTCCTGCCTCGTTGTAGGCAGCCACGACGATCGTGACGGGCGGCGTAATGGCCCTGGCGCTCACCGGCTGCGAGTGCAGGATGCGCAGCAGTATCACGCACAGCGGATATCCCACATAGGGATAAAGGCCTACCGCGAGAAAGATCCAGAACCAATATTCCGTGGCGTTGACCATGGGCTAAATTGAGTGAACTCTCTAGTAATACGGCTGCGAAGTTGGAGCCGTAGGCTGCATGATTGCATCGGCCGTCTTCGCGGCCGTGGTGAGCGCGTAGGTAGCGATCACACCGATCTGGTTGTTCGTGTAGCCGTTCGGCCCCAGTGAGGCATACGCATAGAAGAAGCGCAGTCCGATCTTTGGCCCTAGCCGCCAGCGCAGACTCGTGATCCCGTTCCAGGTGTGCTGGGTGTTCGTGACGAAATTGTCATGCTCATAGAGCACCCCAATTTCCCAGTTGAGCGCATAGATTCAGTTGCCTGGCCACGAGCGCATTGACCTGACGCGCATCGTGATCGGATAGCGGAGTCTGCGAATAATGATCCGAGTAATACAATGCATTCAGGGTAAATACCGTACGCCCGGTGTCAAACGTCCAGGTCCCCCCATACTCACGGTGCGTCAGCGGGCTGCTCGTGGCGAGTTGAGTCTGCCCGTTGCCGGGCACCGGCTGACTGAGGTTCAGGCGAAAAAGGTTCGCCGCGTCCGTCACCGCTTGTGTGGCATGGATTGAAACCCGGTCGGTGGGCGAGATCACACGCGACAGGCTCGCCTGCCAAGCGCTGCCGCTGAGATTCTGCGTATTCGACGACGTGGCGGCAGCTGCAGGCGCGGTCACCGCATCCATAATCGGCGTGGCGCCGAGCAGCGCGCCATGCGGTACCGGGTATGGATTCGCCGGCGGCGTGCCTTCGAGGTGCGCTTGATTGTAACCGCCCGCGACGTCGAGGACCGTGCGCGCGTTGACCCAACGAAATCCGGCGAGCCCCTGCGCAAGGTTGAAATCCGTATTCTCCGTGGTGTCGCTAAACTGCACCTTGCTGTAGGAGCCGGTCAGATAAGCACTGAAGGTATTGGTGAAAGCGCGGTCGACGCGCAGGTCCGCACCCAGCCGATGGTTGTTGATATTGACGTAATTCGGGGAATTGGAATTGCTGTCCACGATCGAATAGGAGGCCATCGAGCACAACCGTGGTGCGCAAGGTCGGCGTCAGGGTGAGCTTCGGCCCGGTGGTCAGATAGTTGATGCTCTCCAGATTATCCGGCGTACCAGGACTCATCGGATTGATGAGTACTTGACTGTAGGTCTCGCGACCAGTCCAGGACAGCGTGCCCGGATCGATCTTGAACTCACCGAACGCATCGAGATAGCCGTAGGGCTGGGTCTGAAATTCGGACTTAAAGTATTTAGCGACAACAAGGTCGGAATCGAGGTGGTAATCGAAGCGCGGGGCATTGATACGCTCGGTATTCCCGACCAGTCCGATGAGGGCGATGCCATCGCCGGAACCGCCCGGCGTCAAATCGACGTTATCGGTGTACACCAGGCCGGCGGTTGCCTCGAGGTAGTTGCCGTGATGCGCATTCCCGGACTGGTTGAGAAACAGGCTCTGGATCGTGATCGGCCCGGTGGTCTGCGCAGCCACGGGCAGCGCCATCAGTCCCAGCAGAAGTGCGAGACCCAGACGCCTCCTGAGAGCGCCGGTCCCGGATAAAAACCTCATGTGACGCGCCCCTTCAGCGTCGCTCAAGCGCCACTCTCGGTCTCACCGGACTTGCTAGTCGAGTAGCGGTAGTAATAGCCGGCATGCGGTTGCCGCGTGCTCTGATTGAGCATCAGCGACACGGATTTACTCTCCGCGAGCGTCTCGATTGCATCCAACACGACATGTTGCGGAGTGTCTTCGGCCCGCACGACCAGGAGAATCTGGCCGGCGATCTGTGTGAGCGCCTGCGACTCGGTTGTCAGCAACAACGGCGCGGAATCGAACAGCACCACACGCGAGGCATCCTGGCGGGCAAGTTGCGCAATGACTTCACTCATACGCGCACTGGCCAGCAGCTCCGTGGCGTTGGGATCCTGGTGACCGGCCGGCAGAAACGAAAGTCCGGGCACGTCCGTCGGCAGGATTGCCGACGTTAGGGAGATGGTAGGGTCCTTGATGACGTCTAAGAGGCCGCGCGAATCGTCGGTGCCAAGGATCTGGCTCAAGCGCGGGTTGACGACGTCGCCGTCAATCAGCAGCACCGTGACGTCTTCCTCGAGCCGCATGCTGAGCGCGAGATTAAGGGACGTGAAGGTCTTGCCCTCTCCGGGTACGGCGCTGGCGACCATAATCAGGTTACCGTCCGGCAGCGCAGGTACGCCGCGGCCGAGGGCACTGTTAATCAACGGGCGTTTGATCTGACGGAACTGCTGCGCGAGTTCGCGCTCCTGGTGGGCCGGCGGCAGCAAACCCGCGGCCCTGAGTGCATCGAGATCGAGGGCAATGATGCGGTTTGGCGCAACGGTATCGGCGGGCCGCAGCGCGCCAAGACCGGGCGAGCGCTCGCGTGCGGGTTCCGCGCCGCCGCGGGAAGCCTGCAGTCGCTTGATTGCGTTCTCGATTACGCTCATGTCATCGATCCATGCAGAATACGGGCCGCCCATCCTTGGGTGCTCAGGGTAATCAGCGCGACCAGCACCAATACGCCGGCCACGGCGGAATACGCCCATACCGCGCGGCGGCCTTCGGCCTTATGTCGCTCCAGCCATGTCATGCTCACGGAGCCCAGTACCGGCAGCTGTGTGAGTTCATTCAGCTGGCGGGTGGAGGTGAACACCGGCCGCAGCTGGTGCATGAAATAGGCCACGGCGATGCCGGCGGCAAAGCCCCCGAGCAGCACCGTCAGGATCAGCCGTACACGATCAGGCCCCACGGGGTGATCACTGCCCGTGGGTGGATCAACGACCTCGAAGCGCACGACGCCGGTCGCATCGGCCTGGTCAGAGAGCTTGGCGCGGTTCAGGCGGTCGACCAGAGCCTGATACTCGGCCCGTGTCACGTCGTAATCGCGGTTGAGGCGCGCAAACTCGGCCTCGACGGCCGGCGCGGTGTTGATCATCTTGCGCAGTCCGTCGATGCGTGACTGTGCATCCTGCACCTGCTGTCGTGCCGCGGCGACCTCCACGTCCGCCTGGCTCAGCTGCAGCCGCATTCCCTGATAAACGGGGTTTGCCCCAAGGCCCGTGGCCGCGATGGCGCCCTGGTCACCACGACGCACGGCAGCGATCTCCGCCGCCTGTCGCTGCCGCAGGTCATCGATTGCGCGGCGCGCGGCGATTACATCGGGGTGCTTGTCGGTATAGCGCAACAGCAGTTCATCGAGCTTGCCCTGGGCTTCGCGGATGGCGCTGCCCGTGTCCGTGGCGCCGCCGCCGGGGCCGAATGAACCCGCAGAGCCCAACAACGGTTGCTCGCTCGAAAGCTGCCGGCGTAACTCATCGCGCTTCTGCTCCGCGACGGAGAGGGCGAGCTGGTCCCTCTGCAGGTTCTCGTTGTCGGCATTAAGGCGCGAAAAGAAGTCGCCCCCCGTGGAACCCGGCACCTGGCCTTGATTCTGGCGCTTGAAGTCCGCCAGCTTGCTCTCGGCGGCCTGCAGCTGGCGCTCGTACTGGGCGATCTGCTGCGTCAGAAACTTCTGTGCCTGCTCGGAACCGAGCTGGCTGCCGCCCAGGGTGTTGGACATGAACAGACTGAGCAGCTGGTCGACGACATGATGCGCGTTGCGCGCGTTGTGATCCGTATAGGAAATCAGATAGAGGTCCGCGGGAGCGCCTTTATCGGTGTTGACCTCGACGGTCAGGCGCTGACGCAGCCCGTTGACGATTGCCTGCTGCGCGCGCAGGGGATGCGCTCGCATAGCTTGGGATGGCGAGCTTGGCCACCTTCTCGAGCTGCGGACCGCCCAGGAGCGCCGAGCGCACCACCTCCAACGACGAGGCGATATTCGAGCCGACCCCGATGCCCTGCGTGACCTGGCTCAGCCTGGTGCGGGTATCGACGTAAACACGGGCCCAGGCGCTGTACGTGTCCGGAATCAGCAGGATCACGAACCAGCCAACGAGACACACGACCCAGGCGACCAGCATGGCCATCCAGCGAAAGCGCCAGACGCCCCGGATCTGCTCAAGAATAAAATCGAGTGCGGCGTTCATGATCAGAACATCGATTGCGGCACGACGAGTACGTCACCGGGCTTGAGCGCCACGTTCTCTTTTACGGCGCCGTCGTTCACCAAGTCAGCGAGCTTCACGTGAATCACGGTTTCCTTACCATCGACCATACGCACGATGCGCGCGCGGTTTCCGGAGGCGAACTGACCGAGTCCGCCGACCTCGAGCACTGCATCCAGCACCGTCATGCCCTCGCGGTAGGGCAATGCCTGGGGATGCGCGACCTGGCCCACGACCTTGACGAGGCTGAAGGCGCTCGCGGCCGTGGTTACGATGATGTTGACCTTCGGGGAGCGCACGTACTCACCCAGCACGCCTTCCATGTCACGCGCCAGCTGCGGCGGGGTCTTGCCGACGGCCACCATGTCCTCGACGAGCGGCGTGGAGATCTTGCCGTCCGGGCGCACCGGCACCTGCACCGAGAGTTCCGGATTGCGCCACACGAAGATCTGCAGGGTGTCTCCGGGTCCGATGATGTAGTCCGGTCCAACCACCGATTTTGCCGGCGCCGCGGGCGTCCCGCTCGCAGGTGTTGGCGCAGGTGCGGCCGGCGGAGGACTCGATGCGCAACTGATGATTAGTAGTGTTATAGCCAGCCATCCGGCCAGCCTCAGCACGCTTGGACGTTGCATACCCGTTCCTGGGTGAAAAGTTGAGACTATCAGAAAGCACGGGAGCGAAAACTAGGGAAATGGCTGAACTGGCGCTCCCCAGTTATGACAGTCCGATCAGAGGCTTGTATGTTGTTTGGCGGTCCGCAAAGCTCGCCGCACCGTCTCCCGATGGCGACGCAGCTTAGCGACCCCCTCAAAGCACCGTTGTGAATGCCGTCACAGACAAGTGCGGCCCCGCTCAGGTGCCGCGAGGGCGCCCAGTCGACTTATGTCACGGGGTGGCTCGGCAACCTCTGGCTACAGCGTTCCCGATCAGCGCAGCGCGCCGGTCGAGATCAATTCGTTCAGCAAGGCGCGGGCCTGGCGGCAATCCCCCCGGCACGGCGCGCGCAGCGCGATGAGCGAAGCGGGGGGACTCCAGAGCGTCGCGTTCAGTCCATACCAGAGCTGGCAGGCGAGCGGCTGCACGAATGCGCGGCCGGCAATGTTGTAACGCCACCAGATGAGCGAGCGCGCGTCGTCTTTTTCCGCGACCTCGGTCTCCTCGAACACGCCGGCGGCGCTTGTGAGGCGCCCCTCGCCGCGCCAGCGCAGCTTTGCGCCCAGCAGTGAACTGGAGCCGCCGACCAGCTCCGCCCCCTGATGCTGCGTCCGATAGCGGACGCGAAACACCTCGATGGGGGGACCCTGGTCTTTGTGCACTTCCAGGTACTCGGTGTCATCGGCGCCCTCGAAATCCGGCCACCACGCGGAATCGAAAGTGGGCGGCGAAGCCGACCAGGGCGCAGCAAGCACGACAAACGGCGCACCGCCCAGCGGCGCTGGTGGATGCGCCGCTCGCGCGAGAAGGCTGGCCGCCGGGAGGATCGCGAGCAACACGATGGCAAGTCCCAGGCCCTTGAGCTCGGCCCTGGCATCGCCGCCCGGCGTCGGCGTGACCGCCGCCTCGTTGGCCGGCGCCACGGCTCCGGTGGTCGGGGTGAGCCAGGTCGTCAGCCAGAAGAACGCGATCAGCGCAACCGCGAACACGCCCCAGCCGAACCAGTAGTGACTGACGCTCACCAGGTAGTTGCGCATGTTGCTCAGATAACCGGCCTCGATGACGGTGTACACCCGCACCCAGTTCGCCAGCACGGCGAGCACCGCCATCAGACCGATCTCCATGAGACGCGTCCTCCAGGGATCGCGCCGCAACTCGCCGTGCAGCGCCGCCACCGCCAGCCCCACGATCATGAAATGCAGGCCACTGCAACCTTCCTCGATCCTGAAGCTGCCGTTGGGGATATGGATGACGTCGCCGCTGATCACGGCGGAAGGTCCCGTGAGGCTCAGCAACACACGCATCGCGAGCACCGTGAGCTCCTGCAGGGGATTGCCGAGCTGTGCCCAGGAAGGCAGCGCAAAGCAGAAGAACGCGACGGGAAAGATCAGCAGCCGGGCCACCGGCCACCCGAACGCTGCAGCGGCAGCGAGCCAGAAGAGGGCCGGAAACAACGTGATGTGCAGATCCTGAATGCTCGCGCGGTAGCACACGAGCCAGGCGAACACCGCGAGCACGAGTGCAACCTGCGCCAGCGGCCAGGGTCGCAGCGGGGCCGCTGCAATGGCGCGACCGCAGTGCATGGTGAGCCACACGCAGACGGCGAGAATGAGCCAACCGTGCGTGAAGGTGATGTTGACGAAGTCCGACCACTGCTGAATCAGGACGGCGGTGCTTGGCCAGAACACTGCGGCAACCACCACCGCCAGGACGAGAATCATCCACAGCCGCCGCGAAACTGGAATTGGCATGCGCGGATCTTACCCAGACCCGTCGCTTCAAGGCGCTCGCCGAGGCACCCCCGGGGCGGACCGTGGGAATTTCCTTTGATCCTGGCCTAGCTAATCGTCTTGCTGACAATGTTCGACAGCGCGCTCTCGACGCCGCGGCTGGTCACCGCCTTGATGGCGAAATACCAGGTGCCCTGCCCGAGGTTCTCGATCATGTAGGTCTGCAGGCCAACCCCGGCCAGCTGCACGGTCTGGGTCAGATCCTCGGCCTTCGGGCCGTAGTAAATCCGGTACCCGGCCAGATCGTTCAGCGCCTGGCCGCTGGTCGTGGTTGTGGGGGCGTCCCAGGACAAGGTCGCAGTATTTGGGGCTTGTGCGCTGGAGGCCTGCCGAGTCGCGTTAATCGAGCTGTCATCGGGTGAATCGCAGCCAACCAGTGCAAGCACCGATACCAGGGCCAGGACCATCAGCTTGATGAAATTCACGGCGCAAACCCCCACTCAGGCCCAATGCACGCACCGGGCACCTACACCTCGATCCGGAAGCTGCGAGCTGGCGGGGCAAGCGAAGAACCCGGCCGGCGGCAGTCAAATGGAGGAAATGCAAGGCATGTGCCGCCGAAGTAATTGCTAAATTTTTCAATTACTTGGGGTATTCGGGCCGCAGGTCCGTTTTACAATGGCTGTTGCGGCGTCGCATCAAGGTGACGGCGTAAGCTGTGCAGGAGGCGGAAGCTCCCGTAAGCTATTGTTTTACTTTGATAAACCTAAGTCGCGCAGGGCCGACAGCCAGGCTGCGAACACGGCCCGGAACGTCACTCTGTGATGTGGAACACAAATCTCGGGCGATATGTCCAATCCGGTCCCCACCCCCGCAACCCTTTGATACTCTGCTTTCGAACCTCCCCTGCCCCGCTTGCAGCGTACAGAGGGAGTGGCACAATGAGATTGAGGGATCTAACCAACACGGATGACCGGCAGGGTTTTCTGCCTCGAGCGCTCAAGGATAAGGTCATCGGAGAGGATACGGCGATGAAGAGAATTACTTTGATTGCGGGTCTGGCCAGTGTTGCGGCTCTGACCTCCGTGGCGTGGAGTGTGCCGGCATCGGCCACCATGTGCGGAAGCAGCGCCTGCGCGGTTGTGCACAACCGTTGGCCCGGACGTCCGGTCTTCAATGCGGAGACCAGTCGTCCCAGCCAGACGAGCCCCAGCGGCGTGCCAGAACCCGGCGTGCTGCCACTCCTTGCATTCGCGCTGGGTGGCGTGGGTCTCATCGCCTTAAGACGCAAGCGCGCACAGGCCTGAAAGTCCGGTCGAGTCCTGAGGGCTCGGAGTAACGGCTCCTTCGGGAGCCGTTTGCTTATGCGGCGGAAGCTGCGTCAACAGCGCAGCGGCCACAGCACCTCAGACGCGACACCCGGGCCAGCGCACGTCTAAGCCATTCACCTACCGACGCTGAGCGTACGCGTTCGCTATAGACAGTAAAGAGAATGGACTCAGAGTCTGACTCGCCCGGGCTTTCCTCGGATCGCCCCATGAATGCCTTCACGGTCGACGTGGAGGATTATTTCCATGTCGCCGCGCTGAGCTCGGCAATCCCGCGCGACAGCTGGGATAAACGCGAGCTGCGGGTCGAAGAAAATGTCGAACGCCTGCTCGGGATCCTGGACGAGCGCAGTGTGCGGGCTACGTTTTTTGTGCTGGGCTGGCTCGCCGAGCGCCGCCCGGCGCTGGTGCGTCGCATCGCCGATGCCGGCCACGAGGTGGCCTGCCACGGCTACTCCCATCAGCTCGTCTATACGCAGTCACCGCGTGAGTTCCGCGAAGAGACGGTGCGCGCCAAGAGCTTCCTCGAGGACACACTGGGGCATCCGGTGCTGGGCTACCGCGCCGCGAGCTTCTCCGTCACCAAGGCATCACTCTGGGCGCTCGATGTCCTGATCGATGCCGGTTTTCACTACGATTCCTCGATCTTTCCGATCCACCACGATCTGTATGGCCTGCCGGGTGCTAATCCGGAGCCGCACCGGGTGAGCGCGCCCTCGGGACGCACGATCGCCGAGTTCCCGATGTCCGCGGCAAAGTTTTTCGGCGTGCAGGTTCCGGTCTCGGGCGGCGGCTATTTCCGTATCCTGCCCTACTGGCTGACGCGGGCGGGGCTTCGCCAGATTAACCAGCGCCGCGGACGCCCGTTCGCGTTCTATCTGCATCCCTGGGAGCTCGATCCGGGGCAGCCGCGGATCAAGGTGGGCGCGTTCTCGCGCTTCCGGCACTACACGAACCTGGAACTCTGCGAAGCGCGCCTGCGCCGCGTGCTCGCAGACTTCGCCTTCACCTCGATGCACGAGGCATTGCAGCAGCGCGGCCTGCTGTCGGCCGAGCGCAGCGCCGCTACGCGGCAGCGACTGCCGCTGGCGACGGCTCCGCTGGTGCACGGACGTCAGCCGGCAGGCTGACGCTCACCAAGAGGCCCCCACCCGTCGCATTGGCGGCGGATATCTTGCCCCCGTGCAGCGCGATCGCGCGCGCGGCTATCGCAAGTCCCAGCCCCTCCCCGCCCGCGCTGCGATGTTCGCGCGCGGCCCCGACGCGGTAGAACGGCTCGAATATCAGGACGAGGTCCTTCGTAGGAACTCCGGGCCCCTGGTCGCGTACGGTGACCTCGATGCGGCGTTCGGCCGTGGCCTGGGCTTCGATTACGACCTCACCACCGTGCGGGCTGTAGTGCACTGCGTTGCGCAATAGATTTTCGAAAGCACTGCGCAGCAGTTCCTCATCCCCCTGCACTGGCAAGGGCCCGGCGAGCCTCAACGCGACGTGGCAGCCCTGCGCGTCCGCTTCGATCGCAACGTCGGCCGCAATCGTACGCAGCAGTGCCGCGACATCCACGCTCTCCTGCGCCAGCGGACTGGATGGCTCCTCAAGACGTGCCAGCTTGAGCGTGCGGGCGAGCAACAGTTCCAGTCGGTTGGCCTCGAGGATGGCGCGTGCGAGATGGCGCTCCGTCGCGTCCCGGTCACGCCCCGCAAGCGACAGTGCCAGCTGCAGCCGCGCGAGCGGTGAGCGCAGCTCATGCGAGACGTCGCGCAGCAGCTGCTGCTTGCCGTCCAAAAGCTGCCGCAGCCGCTCGGCCATGGCGTCCAGATCCGCGGCCAAGAGACCCAGGTCGTCGCGGCGCCTGAGCGCCGGAAGTACGCGCACGTTGAGGTCGCCATTGGCCAGCCGGCGCGTCGCCAGCCGCAACCGGTCGACCGGAGCCGCGAGATACCGTGCGAGGACAAAGCACACCGCGGCACTCACCGCGAGCGCGATGAGCGAGCACGGTCACCGGTACCCCGGGCAGTTCCAGCTCGCCGAAGAGCCTCGGGCTGTCGCGCACGGGTCCCACGATCACGTAGTAGCTGCCGCCCTCGGGGGTCATGACCACCAGCGCACCCCCGATCGGAGCGATGACCCCGACGCCCGGTGCGTGGCGTATGTCCGGCGGCGTGCCGGCCGCACCGTACAAGGATGCCGGCAGCGCTCGGTGCAGCATCTCCGTGCCATCGGGACTCACGACGAAGGTGCGACTCAAGGTCTCTGCGGGCAGGCGCTGCAGCCAATCGCGCAGGGCGTCCCGGCCGCCTCCCTGGAAGGCATGCGCCGCCTGCCCATAAAGCTGCCCGCGCTGGATCCAGGGACGCTCCGTGCGGTGCTTGGTGGCATTGACGGCTGCGGTCAGGGTACCTACGAGAATCAGCGCGAGCGCCGCCCAGAACGCGAGGAAGATCCGCCAGTACAGCGAATGCACGGCGCCCCCTTAACCTGCGCCCCCGGCGAGCGGGGGCGGCGTGGAACTCAGGGTCAGGGCATAGCCTGCGCCGCGCACACTCTGCACGTTGACGCGGTCGGTGTGGCGCTGAAGTTTGCGGCGCAGGTTGCTCACGTGCGTGTCGAGGCTGCGATCCGTGGGCAAGAGCCGTCGTCCCAGGGCCTGCAACATCAGCTCCTCGCGCGAAACGGTACGCGTGTCGGCCCGCACCAAGAGCTCCAGGATCCGCAGTTCCGCGGAGGTCAGCTCCAGGTCATATTCCCCGAGCGCCGCACGGCGTGCGCGCAGGTCAAGCGACAACGGACCCCATTGGATCGGGCCCTCGGGCGTACGGGCCTCGGCCGGCCCCCGACGCAGCACCGCGCGGATGCGCGCGATCAGTTCGCGCGGACTGAACGGCTTTGCCAGATAGTCATCCGCACCCATCTCCAGGCCTACGATGCGATCGACCTCCTCGCCGCGCGCCGTGAGCATGATCACCGGTACCCGGCTGAACGCCCGGATGCGCCGCAGCACTTCAAAGCCGGACAGCTCGGGGAGCATCACATCGAGCACGACCAGATCCACGGGTATGCGCGCGAGCTCCTCCAGGGCGGCAGGACCGGTGCCCATGGTCAAGGGGGCAAAGCCCTCGAGCGTGAGGTACTCGACCAGCATCGAGCACAGCTCCTGATCATCATCCACGATCAGGAGCGTCGGCCTGGATTCGCTGATCACGGCGGACTGCATGGCAGAACGATACACGCGCGCCTTCGTAAGCGCATGCGGGCGGGACCTCCCGGACCCCATCCCGCGGCGGCCGTGCCCTTAGGTGGGATTCTCCAGGCTGAAGGCCTGACGGTTGTCATCGTAGGCGAACACTTCACCGTAGCGTCCCCAGCTGATGATGGTACGCAGGGTCTGCTCGGCCGCTTCTTCGGCCATGTAGTCCTCGAGCTCGTCAAAAAAGCGGCTCTTGGGCGCCGTATGGCTGGCGCGTTCATCCAGCACCCGGCGGATATGCGCAGCGAGCGGGACATAAGTGATCAAATGTTGCGCGAACAGCTTTTTTCGCTCATCAAAGTCCCCGCGCGCGAACTGTAGCCCCGCCTCCGTGAGCTTCATATCGCCGCCCTCCACTTCCGCAAAGCGCAGCAGCTGCAGCGCTTCGGCGGCGGGAAAGAGGTCATCGACCTCCAGGTGCTGCTCCTCGGCGATCGCGGGCAGATCGGCTTTGCCGCTGTGGGGTGGCTCATTCACCGCCTCGACCAGACCGGTGAGAATCGTCGAAGAAACGTGCGTCAGCTGGGTACCGATCCCGGTGCCCGGGAAACGCTCGGCCTTGAGGCCGGGGCGCAGCTCGCCGCGCGGTCGCGCGGTCATCTCAACATATACACGGTCGATGAGCGCCCGGAAGCGTGGATCCTGGGTGTGCCGCGGCTGGGGAAGATCGATCGGGATCTCGCTCACCACCCGCCCGGGATGGGTCGAGAAGATGAGGAGCCGGTCGCACATCTGCACGGCTTCTTCGATGTTGTGCGTGACTAGCAGCACTGACTTGATCGGCAACTGACCCTCGCACCAGAGTTCCAGAAAGTCCGTGCGCAGCGTTTCGGCCGTGAGGACGTCCAGGGCGGAGAACGGCTCGTCCATCAGCAGGATGTTCGGGTGCACCACCAGCGCCCGCGCAAACCCCACGCGCTGGCGCATGCCGCCGGAGAGCTCACGCGGGTACGCTGACTCGAAGCCGTCCAGGCCGATCAGATCGATGGCTTTCAGGGCCCGGGCGCGCATCTCCGCGTCCGGCGTGCCGAGCGCCTCGAGTCCGACCTGCACGTTCTCGAGCACGGTGAGCCAGGGAAAGAGCGCAAAACTCTGAAACACCATGGCGATTCCGGCCGCCGGCGATACCACCGGGTGGCCGAGGTAGCTCACGACCCCGCCCGAAGGCGGATCGAGCCCGGCGATCGAGCGCAGCAGCGTCGACTTGCCGGAACCCGAACGGCCAAGGAGACCCACGATCTCCCCGGGGCGCAGGGTGAGGTTCACGTTCTCGAGCACGACCAACTCGTCCCCGTCGGGCTTGCGAAAGGACTTGTTGACCCCCTGCACGTCCAGGAGCGGCGCGAGGTTCAACGGTGCCACGGCATTCACGTTCTTTGCCCCATCTGACTAGCTCATCCGGAACTTGCGCTCGGCGCGCGCGTAAAGCGGGCGCCAGAAGAGACGGTTGAGTACGACGACGAAGAGGCTCAAAACCACCGTACCCAGCACCACGCGCTGGAAATCGGCCGCCTCCGTCGCCGCATGAATGTACGCGCCCAGCCCATGCGCCGTCACCGTCTCCTTGCCCCAGGAGACGACCTCCGAGACGATGCTGGCGTTCCACGAGCCCCCAGCCGCCGTAATGGCCCCGGTGACGTAGAAGGGAAATACCGCCGGCAGTGCCAGCCGCTTCCACCACAGCCACCCGCGCACCCCGAGGTTCTGGCCCACGTAGCGCAGCTCCGGGGAGATCGCCGAGGCTCCCACGATCACGTTAAAGAGGATGTACCACTGGGTGCCAAGGATCATGAGGGGGCTCAGCCAGACGTCGGGGCTTAGTTTCAGGACCACGATGGCCGAGACGACGAAGCCGAAGAACAGGTTGGCCGGAAACGCCGCGAGGAACTGCGCGATGGGCTGCACGATGCTCGCCACCCGAGGGCGCATGCCCACCCAAACCCCGATCGGCACCCAGATGAGGCTCGCGATCCCAATGAGCACCGCGACGCGCAGCAGCGTGATGAACCCGAATAGCACCACGCGGCCGATCTCACCGACCGGCACATCGCCGTGGACAAACGTCACGGTCTTCCACAGTGCCACGAGCCCTACGACGATCAGCGCCCCGTACCACGCGACATCACCGAAGCGCAGCGGCCAGCGCGTAGCCGCCGGCTTGGGCAACGCCGGCGGCGGTGGCCGCCGCGGCTTCATGCCCGCGCGCAGTAGGCCAGCAAACGCACGCCCGATACCGCCCAGGATCCGCGAGCGCCGCATCATGGTCAGCGCCCACGAGCTGTTTTGCGTCTGGCCCACCTCCTGTTCGAGCCGGAACCAGTCGCCGCTCGCGATCAGGGGACGAAACAGCAGTTGGTCGAAGATCACGATCACGACGAACATGGCGCCGATCGCCCAGCCGATGGCTGCGTAGTTGCGCTGCTCGTTGGCCAGCGCGATGTAGGAACCCACCCCCGGAAGGGTCACGGTCGTGCTGCCAACGCTGATGGCCTCCGAGGCCACCACGAAGAACCAGCCCCCCGACATCGACAGCATCATGTTCCAGATGAGCGGCGGCATGGCAAACGGAACTTCCAGGCGCCAGAAGCGCATCCAGGGACTGAACTGGAAGTTGCGGGCCGCCTCCTCCATCTCATCGGGGATGCTGCGCAGCGAATGGTAAAAGCTGAACGCCATGTTCCAGGCCTGACTGGTGAAGATCAGGAAGATTGCTGCCATTTCCGCGCCCGCTACACGTCCGGGCGTCAGCTGCAGGAAGAACAGGATGAAGATGGAGAAGCTCAGGATCGGCACCGACTGCAGAAAATCCAGCAACGGCACCAGCAAAACTTCCGCCCGACGGCTCTTGGCGGCGAGCGTCGCGTAGGTAAAGGTGAAAACAAGCGAAAACACGAGCGCAATCAGCATGCGCAGCCCGGTGCGCGCCGCATAACCAATAAGGGCGGACGGGGCGAGCGAGATCGGCGTCGCCTCCAGGTGCGCGAGGGAGCCGGTGAGCCCACGCGCGGCCTGGGCGAGGTAGACGAAGAAGGCGAATACCAGAATGAAGGCGAGTACGTCCCAGGCACCGGGGACGTACCGTTGGCGCAATACGGAGATGGGCAGCCGACTGAGGAGCATTCGCCGGAGTTTGCCCGAATGAGGTGATGTTTGGCACCGCGTGGGAGGTCTTTTCGCCGGCCGCACTGAGACACCGTGCCGTGCAAACAGGGGGCGGCTGCCGTAGGATAGATTCCATGAAAAAGCTTTTTTCCAGCTTATTTGGCGCCGCTCTTATTGTACTGGGACTGGCCCACACGGCCGGCGCTCGCGCCGCCGATGAGGGTCTCGGAACCACCATCAAAGAAGATGCGAAGAGTGCCGGCCACAGCATCGCGGAGGCCTCCCGTGAGGTCGGTCACAGCATCGCGGACGCCTCCAAGAAAGTCGGCCACACGATCGCCGATGACTCCAAGAAGGCCGGCCACGCGATTGCCGACACGTCCAAGAAAGTGGGCAAGGACATCAGCGCCGGCACCCATAAGGCCGTCGCTGGCGACGAGTCCAAACCTAAGGACTGAAGCAGCAGCGTGCAAGGGATGCGCGCTCAGGCGGGCCTGAACCTGGCATATATCTGCCGTGCCGAGGTTGCACGGTGTGACGATGTGCTCGGGATAGCCACTTTCCACGACACTCCGGCGGTGGCGCTCGGCGCCACCGGGATCCCGATCGCGCAGGTCAATATGCCGGTCCTAGCGGCTGACACGCCGCTGTATGAGATCTGGAGCTGCGGAGAGCCGGCCGAGTCAGGGCAGCAAGGTGGCGTGCGATTTCGGCGCACCCAAGACATGCTCTTCGGCTGCATCGCCATTTCGGAACGGGACTTCGCTGCTCGGGAGGGCCACCGCGCGCCGGCGACCTCTGACCTGCACCGGGCAACCGCCCAGGCGTACCGTGAAATCTGCGCGACGCTTGAAGCCCAGGGCTACCCCCATCTCCTGCGCATCTGGAATTACCTGCCCGACATCAATGGTGACTCACACGGCACCGAGCGCTACCGGCAGTTCAACACCGCACGACGACATGCACTTCGGGCCAGCGGTCGCGCCGTCGCGGGCAGTGTCCCGGCGGCTTCTGCGCTCGGAGCGGACAGCGAAAGCCCTCTGGCGATCTATTTCCTCGCCGGAAAGATCGCCCCGGTGTTTATCGAGAACCCTAGGCAGGTCAGCGCCTACCACTATCCACAGCAGTACGGTACGCACAGTCCGGCATTTTCCCGCGCGGCTCTGCTGCGGGAGGCCGGCAGCCTGACACTCTTCATCTCAGGCACTGCGAGCATCGTGGGTCATCGCTCACTTCACATCGGCGACACCGCGGCGCAGACCCGAGAAACCCTGACCAATATCGAGGCGCTGCTCGGCGAAGCCAACCGGCTCGCGAACGGTGCGCGCTTCGATCTTGATGCGCTCGCGTACAAGGTCTACGTGCGCAGGCCGTCGGATCTGCCGGTGATACAGGCGCAGCTGACGTCGAGCCTTGGCCCGAAGACGCAGATCATCTATCTGCGCGCCGACATCTGCCGCCAGGATCTTCTGGTCGAGATCGAAGCCACGGGCATATGTCCGCTTGCCGCCGTGGCCTGAAGCGTTGCGTGCGCTGCTGAGCACCGCAATGCTGGCGACTGCAGTGACAGCTGCGGCCCGGGCGGATCAGAAGCCGCTGTGGGAATTTGGACTGGGCGCGGGCATGTTCGTCTTCAACGACTACCGCGGCTCGAATACGACGCACGCGTACCCCATTCCGGTGCCCTATTTCGTCTACCGCGGAGAGATCTTCAAGTCCGATCACGAGGGTATGCGCGGGCGCCTCTTCCATCTGCACCGGGTCGAGCTCAATCTGAGCATCAACGGCACCACGCCGGTGCGCAACGATTCTGCGCGCCAAGGCATGCCGGACTTAAGACCCACGCTGGAAATGGGCGGGTCCCTCAACGTACACCTGTGGCGCAGCAGCGATGAGCGCTTCAAGCTCGATCTACGACTGCCCGCCCGCGCAGCACTTACCATCGAGGCCGCCCCGCGCATGATCGGTGTGTTCGTTGCGCCGCACATCAACCTCGACATCGCCCAGTTTCCCGGTTCGAATGGCTGGAAACTTGGGATGCTTGCGGGTCCGCTGTTCGCGGATAGTCGCTACAACGGCTATTTCTATACGGTCGCCCCGCAATACGCGACCGCCGAGCGCCCCGCCTACGAGGCCCGTGGGGGTTACGCGGGCACCCAAACACTCGTCTCGCTCACGCGTCGCTTCCCGGACTATTGGTGCGGTTTTTTCGTGCGTCACGATACACTCGGCGGCGCGAGCTTCGCCTCAAGCCCGCTGGTGAAGACGAATAGTTACTGGTCGGGCGGATTTGGCGTCACCTGGGTGATCCGCCGGTCTTCCCAGAGCGTTGAGAGCGACGATTGATAGCCTCCAAAACTCATCTCGTCCTGATCCCAAGCTACAACCCGGGCGAGCGGGGAGTTGCGACTGTGCGCGCGGCACGAGCGCAATGGGCACCGGTGTGGGTGGTGGTCGACGGCAGTACGGATGGGAGCGCGGAGGCCTTGAGTGCGCTCGCGCAATCGGACCCGCAGCTACGGGTCCTCATGAGAGCCAGGAACGGCGGCAAGGGCGCGGCCATCTTTGACGGGCTGCTCGAGGCGCAGCGCTTAGGGTTCACGCACGCCTTGACCATGGACGCGGACGGCCAACACCCGGCGCAGTGCATCCCGGAGTTCATGGCCGCTTCCGCCGCAGCCCCACAGGCAATGATTCTCGGGGCTCCAGTCTTCGATGCCAGCGCGCCGAAGATCAGGGTGCACGGCCGCAGGATCTCGAACTGGGCGACGAATGTGGAGACGCTGTACGGGGGGATTGAAGACTCCCTGTTCGGTTTCCGGGTGTATCCGATTGTGCCGCTCCTGACCGTTATGCGGCGCACACGCTGGATGCGACGCTTTGATTTCGACGCCGAGGCGGTGGTGCGGCTGAATTGGCGTGGAGTGCCCGCGATCAACATACCCGTGCCCGTGCGCTACTTTGCACCCGCGGAAGGCGGCATCTCGCACTTCAACTACTGGCGCGACAATGTGCTGCTGACGTCGATGTACCTGCGGCTCGTTGTCGGTTTCGTGCTCCGGCTGCCGCTGCTGATCGCGCGGCGCGTGAGCTGAATCGCGACGGTCAACCGAGCCGAGTCTGCGCTCGGTGTATTCCGGACCACTGCGCACGGGTATCAATCCGAGAGTCGGTTCGGGGATGACAGACTCGAGACTCTGGCACGGCCCTTCACTGCCGCCTGTTAAACCGGTATCAGGAGCGGCGTCCGAGCACAACCTTAGCGAACCAATCCGGTCGCCTCGGTGAACCTAGAATGGGAAGGCGCGCAGGCAGAAAGTCCACATCGCTCCGGCGTCCGGGTCTGGCCGGCCGTGTGCCAGCGGTGAGCCCGGATATTGAACCCACAAAGAATCCAGCGTGTCACATTTCAACTACTGATACGATACCGCGCGCGTGGCGTGGACCGTGATTCCGGCAATTAGGCTACACGTACCAGCGCCAGTTGTGCCGGTTGGTGACCGTAGGCGTCGGTGAACGCCGGAAGAAGTTGAACGCCGCCTCTTGGTTCGAGGACCTGCTTCCCCGATGAATGTCCTGTGGCTCGCACATGCGATTCCCTATCCACCGAAAGCAGGATTCCTGACACGCAGTTACCATCTCCTGCGCGCACTGGCACGCCGTCAGAACGTCGATCTGATTGCCTTCATTCAGGAATCATGGGTTAAGACGCTGTTCCCAAGCCTGAAGGAAGGAATCGAGGAGTCGCGGCACGCTCTCGGGGATTTCTGTCGTAGTGTCACTTTTCTTCCGATAGATAATTTGAGACCCCGATACGGCAAGCAGACCACTGCCCTACGCGCCCTGTTGACGGGATCGACATACACCACCTCGTGGCTCGTAAGCGAGCCAGCTCGATCAGCGATTGCGCGGCGACTCCAGATGAACTCATACGACTTGGTGCACTTCGATACCATTGGCCTGGCGCCCTATCGGGCTGTGTCCAACCGTATACCCGCGACATTGACGCATCACAATATCGAGTCGCACATGATGAAACGCCGAGCGGACAACACGCGCAACATCTTCGCTCGCACGTATTTCCAGCACGAGGGCCGCAAGCTGCAGGCACTCGAGACGCGCATCGCTCCGCAGTTCGCGGCGCATATCACTTGCTCCGATCTCGACAGCCTGAGATTTCGCGAGATTGCTCCCGAAGCAAACATCGTAGTGATCCCGAATGGTGTCGACTGCGATTTCTTCTCTACCGCAGGCCATCCAACGCGACCCAACTCAGTCGTGTTCGTCGGAACGATGAACTGGTACCCAAACGTTGAGGCGATGCTGTTCTTTCTTCGTGCCGTTTGGGCGCAGTTGAAAGACCGCGTGCCACGGGCAACCATGGATATCGCAGGCAGCAATCCGCCCGCCTCCCTGCTGCGGCTGGCACGTTCGTTACCCGATGTCACAATACATGGGTACCTGCCCGACGTTCGGCCTTTAATGGACTCGGCAGCGATTTATGTCTGTCCGATCCGCGACGGCGGCGGTACCAAACTCAAGATCCTAGACGCGTTCGCGATGACCAAGTGTGTGGTAGCCCACCCCATCTCATGCGAGGGTATCAATGTCACCTCCGGCAAGAACGTGATCCTCGCCAGCACTGCGGAAGACTTCGTCACCGAGATCAGTCGGCTCTTCGCAGACGACGGTATGCGTGTTGCGATCGGGGCGGGCGCTCGGCAGCTGGCGGAGAGTGAGTACTCGTTTCAGCGAATCGGCGAGCAGTTTAATTCGACCGTAGAGGACGTAGCGCAGCACCATGCGATAGATTTATGGGACCGTCACGATTAACACGCGTGACGTGCATCCGCGCTGCGTTCCTCGAGGACTCCTCGGAGCGCGTTGGATCACCTACGTGCTCACCATGGGAAGCCGACGGGCAGCACCCGGCCGATCACATCGCTGCGTTCACGCGCACTTCGGCCGCAGCGCCCCAGAGGACGACGCTCTCGATCCAGTGTTCGATGCAAGCGCACCGCGCATCCGCCTGCGGCGGGCGATATTGCCAACTGATCGGCCAACCTACCAACGCTGCGCGCCGCCATATACGACACACTGTTCGGCTCTCGCGTCTAGCCGACTGCGCCGCTCATCGCCGTCTTGCAGCGCAGCCACCGTATGCACCGCTGCCGAGGCGGCGGTGCCCCCTAGAGCGCGGCGTGCCGATGTGAACCTGCGGGGCATTGCACGGAGTTTGCGCTTCGGGCTGCGCAAGTTTCCTGTGTGGAGCGTCCGATCACTCGCCAGGCCGCGTCGCCCGACTGTATTATGGTGCGCATGAGCTTAGGTTCCGTCCGCCCAAATGCCTGAGTCCCTGAGAGTTCGTCGTTTGGATGAAGAGGACGCCGGCCCGATCGCCGAATTTTTCCGGGCAGCCGCATGGGATCCCAATGCCACGCCCGAGAGCGCCCGTGAAATGCTCCGCTCCCTAGCCGCGGAGAATCCCTTCGAGCCCGGCAACGGACCGCCAACAGTGGGCGTCTTCATCGGCACTCGCCTGGCCGGCTTCGTGACCACCATTCCCACGCGGTTCTGGAACGGCAAAGAATACGCGGCAGGCCACTGGCTCAAGGGATACACGGTGCTCGAGGAATACCGCAACGGCCCCATTGCCTACCTGCTACTGAAAGAGATGATGAAGCATGTCGGGCTCGCTGCGTCGATGCCCGCACCGCTTTCGGCGCGACAGCTCTCAACCGCTCTGGGCATGCGCGACCTTGGCGCGGTGCGCGACTACATCGCGCCCCTGCGCCCTGGGCGCATCCTCCGCAAAATCGATATCAACCGCTTCGAGCACTTCAACACCCTGCGGCCCGCGTTATCGGTCGCCCTCAAGGTCGCGAAGATTGCGCCTTTGGCTCATGCGGTCGGCGCACTGATTACTCTGAGCCTCACCGCACTGCGGTTGCCGAGCATGGTGTCCGCACGACGGCTGACGACGCAGCTCGGAGAGCGGCTCCCGGGCGAGGCAGCGCTCGACAGTCTTTGGGCCCGCGCGCAACGGGCGCAGAGCAACTGTGCTACGCGTTCGGGCACCTATTTGCGCTGGCGCTATGAGCACAGCACGCAGGCGCACTACTGCTTCGCATCGGCCTGGCGCGGCGAGGACATGGTGGGCCTTGCCGTGCTCGCGCACCCGCAGCGACCTGATGACTCCCGGATCGCGGGACTTGGTATTGGCTCGGTGGTCGATCTGGTGCTCGACCCGGATTGTCCCGGTGCTCTTCCGGGCGTGCTTCGGGTCGCGCGACGCTGGGCGAGATCTGCGAACTACGACGCGCTGCTGTTGACTGCGTCCCATGGTGCCCTGCGTGGACCGCTACTTAGGGCTGGGTACCTGCAAATGCCCGGTAACATTCACCTGTTGCTGCGCGATCCTGGCGGAAGGTACGGACTCAGCACTGATCTGGATGCCTGGATGGTCACGCGTGGCGATGCCTGGGGCGATCACGTCTGAGACTGAACCCATGAACAGCCGGCCTCCTGCGTCATTCCCAGGCGGTAAACAGTTCGCCTTCTCGATCTTCGACGACACGGACGTCGCGACGCTCGAATACATCCGCCCGATCTATGAGCTGCTCGATGAACTCGGGTTTCGTACCACCAAGTCCGTCTGGCCGCTGCCCTATCACGGACATAGTGACTATCAGGGATCGGACACACTCGCCGACCCCGAGTACGCGAGTTACGTGTGTCACCTTCAGGAACGCGGCTTCGAGATCGCTTTTCACGGCGCACGGATGGAGTCGAGCGAGCGGGCAGAGATCATCGCAGCATTCGAGATTTACAAGCAGGCTCTTGGCCGGTATCCGACAGCCTACGCCGCACACGGCTACAACCGCGACAACCTGTACTGGGGCGCCGATCGCTTTCGCTTCCGGCTCTGGCGCTGGTTGTACGCGGCGCTCGGCGACCGGCACGAGCGCCCTGGCGAGGGTCATCGCCCCGAGTCACCGTTCTACTGGGGAGACCTGGCCGAGCGGCACCTGCGCTACGTGCGCAGCTTCACCTACGACGACCTGAACGTGTGGAACATCACCGCGGCGGTACCTTACAGGACCGCCGGCACGCCGGGCGTGCGCGCCTTTTTTCCCAGCTCGTTCGCTGACAACGTCGAGGAGTTCATCGAGTTGCTCAGTCCGGCCCGTCAGGCGCAACTCGAGCGCGAACGTGGCCTCGCTATTGTCGGGACTCATTTCGGCAAGGGCTTCCTGCGCGACGGCCGCGTCCACCCCGGCGTCGTCGAGGTCCTCACACGCCTCTCGCAGCGTCCTGGGTGGTTCCAGCCGGTGTCGACGCTGCTCGACTATCTCGTGGAGGCACGAGGTGGAACCGTCCTACTCGAGGGCTACCGGCTGTTTCGCCTGGAGGCGCTGTGGTTCTGGCACAGCATTCACAAACGGCATAAGAATCGAACCTACGAAAAGACACAGTCAACCTACCTGAAGCGCGCGAACGAGCGGCGCGCTGCTCGCTCAGGCTAGGGGGCACGGCAGGCTGCGGGACGCAGTCTGAACCCTGGCTTCCGCTAGACTGTCATTGCAGGGACCATGAAACCCACCCTCAACTCCTGGTCATTGTTTTGGGTGCTGGCGCTCGCAACGAGCGCAGCCAACTTGCTCGGTTTGCCCAATCTAGATTTTCATTCGGCTCGCGGGATGTCACCTATCATCCTGCACTCAGTGCGCTATGCGCTGCCCTTGTTCCTTGTGGCCTTCACGGCATCCTCGCTCGCGACCCTCTGGCCGAGCGCATTTACCCGATGGTTGTTGGCAAATCGTCGCTACATCGGCCTCGCATTCGCCTTCGCCATGGCCTGGCATTTCAGCTTTGTTGCTTACACGATCGGGTCGTTCGGGAACCCATTGAACGCCAAAGCGACCGCTCTCGATGTAATTGGCTTTGTTTTCCTGCTGCTGCTGACCCTGACTTCCTTCCGCTCGGGCGCGCGTCGCCTGAGTCGGGCCAATTGGCGGCGGCTGCACAAAACAGGGGTATATGTCATCTGGCTGGTGGCAATCACGATCTACTTTCACAGCGTCCGCAATGGCGGGGATTTCTTCCATCGCGTGGCCTTTGCCGTGCTGCTAGCCGCCTGGATGCTGCGCATTGCCGCCTGGGCGAGAAAGCGTTTTAGGCGCACCCAAGCGGCTACTCGAACGTCGGCGATCCAGCAACCCTGACAGGCCGTGGCGCACGCAAGCCCGGAGCATCCGACGCCCGGCTTGCGGGACAGCGACGATAGGGTCCGCGTGCGGTGGCGCCAACCGCCTGAATAACGGGTAGAGTATCGGCTTCGAAGTGGAAAACTCTCCTCAATAAACACGTGTGCGGAATCACGGGAATATGGTCGACGCGCGCTCACGAATCATGCGTGGAGCGAGTTCGCACTATGACGGCGGCGCTTGAGCACCGAGGCCCTGACGACAGCGGCGTTCACTCGATCCCAGAAGGCGGCCCGGTGCTTGGACACCGGCGGCTGTCGATTCTCGACCTCTCTGCCCTGGGACATCAGCCGATGCAATCCGCATGCGGCCGATTCTGGATTGTCTATAACGGGGAAATCTATAATTTCCGCGAAATCCGGCAGGAGCTCGAGCAACGGCAGCACCGCTTCAGTAGCGATTCGGACACCGAAGTCATTCTCGCCGCTTACGCCGAGTGGGGCCTTGCCGCTGTTGCGCGTTTTCGCGGAATGTTCGCCTTCGCCCTGTGGGACGGGGCTGAAAAGCGCCTGCATCTTTGCCGCGACCGATTCGGGGTAAAGCCGCTTTACTACGCCCGCTCGCACCAGGTGCTCGCGTTTGCATCGGAACCGAAGGCACTGCATCGCGTCGGGCTAACAGGCAGTCAGGTCGATCCGGCAGCGCTGTGCGAATACGTGCAGCTCGGCTATGTGTCAGCGCCCAAAAGCCTGTATGCGGCGCTGCGTACCGTGCGGCCAGGCACGGTCCTCACTTTCGATTCGACTTTGGATGTCACGGAAAGCACGTACTGGTCTGCTAGCGAGCTGTATTCGGCCGCTGAGGTCCGCCCGGCGAGTGAGGCCCTCCGCGCCATGCCCGAGGCAGAGTTACTCGAGCGCGTGGAATCGGAGCTTTCGGAGGCATTTCAGTATCGTTTGGTTTCCGACGTCCCTGTCGGCCTCTTTCTCAGTGGCGGGATAGACTCGTCGATCGTCGCGGCGTTGCTGGCACGAGTCCCCGGTACGACGCTGCGTACGTTCACCATCGGCTACGCGGGATCTGAGTTCGACGAGTCGGAGTATGCGCGCCTCGTGGCCGCTCACCTCGGTGCACAGCATACCGAGTTCACGGTGTCGGAGGAGGAAGCGCTCGCGTTGTTTTCCCGCCTCAATGATATTGCCGACGAGCCAATCGGTGACAGCTCCCTGATTCCCACTCTCATGGTCTCAGAGCTCGCCCGCAGGCACGTAAAAGTTGCGCTGTCCGGCGATGGTGCCGATGAGCTCTTCGGCGGCTATGCGCGCTACGCGGTGTGCTACGCTACGCGTCGCATAACGGTACCCTCACTCGAGCGTTTCGCTGGTTGAGCGCTGAGGTACTGAGCAACCTGCCGCCGCAATGGATCGCCGCCGTTTACCGCCTGACGCGCGGTGAGCATCAGCGTTTCGCAGGAATAGAGGATAAGCTGCGAAAATTCATCAACCTGTCCCGCGCGCGGGACACGTTCTCAGGCTACCGCGCAACCGTTTCCGAGTGGACGCCAGGGCAGAGCTCGGAGCTCGGCGTGTATTCATCCGAATTCGAATCTGACCTAGGTCAGGCGTTTCAGGCTGCGGACTGTGTCGATGACGCGTCGCGGTTCATGCATTTCGATCTCACACGTTACCTCCCGGGCGACCTCCTGACGAAGGTCGATCGGGCTTCGATGGCCGTTTCACTCGAGGCGCGCGAGCCATTCCTCGACCACAAATTGGCGGCGCTGGCGATTGCGCTGCCACTGGAATGGAAATTGAGGCAGGGCCAGAACAAATACATTTTACGCAGACTGCTGGATCGGCATTACCCGGCCGGACTTTTCGACCGGCCGAAACACGGGTTCTCGGCGCCCGTTGGCAAATGGCTCAGAGGCCCTTTGCGCGGCGTTCTCGAGGAGGAGCTGGCGCCGCAGCGCGTACGCGAGTTCGGACTGCTCGACGCAGATGCCGTTCAGCGCGCTGTGGCTCAATTTCTCGCAGGTGGCGTGAGCACATCTGCGGCTGGGATGTGGTTCCTGCTGCAGCTTCAGCGCTGGGCCGGCAGGTGGCTGCTGTCGGGCGCGCGACCATCCGCTGACACGACGGCCGAGCGTGTCGGCCGCGTTGCTGACATCGCCAGCTCCTCACCTTGAGATATCGCCGCGCTTGTTCGACTAATTGCCGTCTCGTGTGGACGATGGCTGCAACCCACCCTGGAGCGCAGTCGCTGACCGACGTATAGCCGTTCCCGCTGCGACGGCAATCGTCACCTTCCGAGGTAGCCGCCCACCGAGGTGCGCAGGAGTCTCGCTATCTCGAAGACGCCGCTGATGTGTCCCTCGAACTCTATGTCGCTGATGTCGTCGCTGTCCAGGAATCTTCGTAGGATATATGGGTTCTCGCTTCTTCCGTTCAGTCCGGGATCGCAGGTGGTAGCCGACAGTATGTCCAGCTGGGCAAGCCACTGCGCGTGTTTGTCCGTGTACCGGCCGCTCGGGTAGCAGAAGTGGCGCGGCGGCTCGCCGACCTTGTACATGCAGATGTAGTGTCGATTCTGCTCCACCTGCTCGCGGAACTCGCTGAAGTCATCGGGCATCGTGTGATCGTGCGTATGCAGTTGCGTATCCACACCCATCTGCTCAAGCGTCCGGATGTCGTTCAGGGCGATCATGCGAAACCGGTTTTCCGCTGTCAGGGCCGACGCCGCGAGACCGAGATTCTCGGCGACCTGCGTCAGCATGCGCGCCTGGGCATCGCGATTGAGCTGTGAGATCTTTCGCACCAGGAGCGCTTGCGCGGCATCGACCGGGACACTCAGTTCATACGTACCGTCTACCGATGGATCGACGTCCGCCAGAACCAAGCGCGCCCCCTTGCGCTTCCAGAACATGTAGCCCAGCACGACGGGGGCCACTGGGGTTCCCTCGGCAACGTGCCGCGTCGCCAGATATAGCGTCGCTGGATAGCCGAAGCGTTTGAGAAGCGGCGCGGCAAACTCGAGCGTACTCGACCAGCCATCGTCTATGGTGATGACGACCTCGCTCGCACGGTTGGAGTGGACTTGCAGGTGCTTAACAGCATCATCGAGCGAAATGACGTGCATCCGTCGCTTTCGCACTATCTCAAGCCGCCTTCGAAAGGTAGACTCCTGCATGAACAGAAACGGTGCGAACTCGTGCTGATCGCCGACTGCGATCCCGTGATATCCGAGAATCCTCAGACGCTTGCGAGTCAGAAACTGCGCCAGCTTGAACGCGCCGAGCACTCGCATCGCATGCAGCACGACACGAATGACAGGACGCCTGAAGCGCCGTCGGGTCGGCTCTGGCGCGATCATTTGGCGCTGCATGATTGCCCGCCCGTTGAGCATGCAGGGTCCGTAGTATGAAGGTGATTGCCAAACGCTGTGTGCAGGCTATCTTCCTCTGCGTCGCGTTGCCGCCAGCGTTGCTCGCGGGCTTCGGCCGACTGCGGCTCGGGTTTGAGTTTTTCGCGCAGGCGCTCGCGCTCGTACCGGGAGTGGGCGGCGACTACCTTCGGGTGGCGTACTACAAGCTCACGCTCACGGACTGTTCGCTCGACTGGCGTATCCAGTTTGGTTCCTTTTTTGCTCATTCGCAGGTGACAGTGGGCCAGCACGTTTACATCGGCTCGTACTGCGTGCTTGGCCTAGTCGACATTGGCGACCGCACGCACATTGCAACGGCGGTACAGGTGCTGAGCGGGTCGCGACAACACGCTCGCGATAGTACCGGAATGATTGACCTCGAACATGGGACGTTGGCGAGAGTCACGATCGGAACCGACTGTTGGCTCGGCGCCGGAGTGCTTGTCATGGCGTCGATTGGAGACCGATCGACAATCGGCGCTGGCTCGGTGGTGGTGCGCGCGATTCCTGCGGGCTCGCTTGCGGTGGGAGCGCCGGCGCGGGTCGTGGCGCGGGCGGACGCCGCCGACGTCGACACCCACGACACGCGCGCCAGAGCGAGCTTTGCCGGCGGTGACAATAAAGACGCCGATAGTGGCACCGGTCACTAGCGCTCGCTCCAGGCGATCGCGCGGCGCGCCGGTAGGATGGTCTCGCCGAGCAGCGTTTCGTAGCGTTCGAGCACCCGCTCGGTCGCATAGCGCTCCTTGACATTGCGACGTGCTTCCGCGCCCATGCGCGCTCGCAACTCGGGATCGTCAAGCAACCGCATGAGTGCCGCTGCAGTTGCCGAGACGTCGCCCGCGGGCGGTAGAAGGCCGTGCCTTTCCGACTGCACCAACTGCTGGTTTGCGGGAATGTCGCTGACCACCGATGCAAGTCCGGTCGACATAGCTTCGACGAGTGCGCAAGGGAAACCCTCGCTCAACGAGACCAGCGCAAACACGTCGGACACCTGCAACCACTGGGGGACCTCCGATGGGTCCACGCTGCCGACGAAGCGCGTCTGGTCCCGACAGCCCAGACGCTGGGTCTGCTCGATGAGCCCCGCTCTCGCAGGCCCATCGCCCACGAGTATGAGGTAGGCCTGCGGGCGCTGCCGACAAACCGCCGCGAACGCCTGCACGAGCAGATGCAGGGACTTCTCCGGCGCCAAACGGCCTGTGTAAATGAAAATGACGGCATCGGCCGGAAGATCGTGCTGCGCGCGGAGGTGGCGTCGCTTTGCGTCGGAGGCCGGACTGAAACACTCGGTGTCGACCGGGTTTGGCATCCAAACCAATTTATGAGCCGGAAGGCGCACCGCGAGTGCTTCCGCGCGCATACCCTCGTTGAGAATCATGACGCGGTCCGCCCACTTGCGCAGCCAGTGAAGCTCCAGCCGCCCCGTTGTTGTGCGAGCCATCCCCGGCAGCACGCCGCTGCCTCCCACCTTCATGAGAATTGTTTTGCCGAGCAGTCTTGCGACCGGCAGGCCCGCCGCCAGATGCAGCCCCTGCATAAGAAAGTACACCGCCTGATAGTTGCGCCGTTCACGGATCAGCAGCCACGCAACGCTGAATGCGAACATCACGTTCTTCATCACGCCGTTCCGGTGAGCAGCGTAGAGCCGCACTGGAACTCCGGCCGGGTCCGTCCACGTGCGCAACGGCGGCATGGGGGGGCCACCGGTAGTGGCGACCATGACACGGTGGCCTCGCCCAATCAGTGCGGAGCACACGCGCTGGGCTTCGACTTCAGACCCGCCGACCACTGGCGGGTAGCTCGAACACACGAGGATCAGCGAAAAAAGCGCACGCTCGCCGTCAAGTGCCACGAGCGCTCCTCCGGGCGGGCGCGGCAAGTGCCAGTTGCTCGAGCTCGGAGCCCTTGCCGATGCGACCGAGAATCTGCCACGCATCGTCGCGACGCAGAAAGAAGGTTGCATGATTGCTGAAGTCTTCCTCCCACGTCCGTCCCACGATCCAGAGACCGCCCGCGCGGACGCTGTCGAATACCGCATTCACGGCCGATTCGAGTTCGTCTTCCGTAAAGTACGCGCGGTTAAGAATGTTCATCGTTCGCAGCACGTCGCAGGCCTGCGGCGTGACCTCGAATACCGAGCGCGTCCGCACCCGGAATCGCGAGTCGCTGGCGGCCAAGGCGACAGCACGCGGGTGAACGCATGAAATGCGACGCACGCGGTAACCCGGTCCAGCATCGGACTGCATCCAACGCTGGGGTAGCGCCAGCCGTGTAAAGCGCCTTCTCGCGCGGACACCCAACCACAGATTCAGCGGATAGCGCCGCGGCTCGCGGTGGCGAACGGACAGCACGAACGGCGGACGAATATATTGCAGCGGTTCACCACCGGGCTCAACGATGTATTTCTCGCCGCTTGAGAGCGAAAGCTCGTAGAGGGAAAGAAACAGGTCGGAGGCCTCGAACTCGGACCTGGAATACACACCGAAGATACGCTGCGCCCAGTCGTGTGACGTCAGGCAGTGCGAAGCTGCCCGATCCTGTATCTGGATCGGAGCCTCGGCCGCAAACAACTCGCTCATCCAGCGCAAAGCCGCTGCGTCGAGGTCGACAAATCGCCGCGGGAATGAGGTCCTGAAGGTACCGTTCGACGTGCGCAGCCTGAAGCAGACATCCTCGAACATCGAGATCCGTTCGGCGCTCGGATCGCTACCGACATCGAGCAGGGTATAGGCGACCTGGGCACCAAGGTCGCGGCGTCCCGGTCCGGCGCGCTGATACTGCTCTTCATTGTATATTCCGAAGCGCAGCACTGCCTCACCCAGCCAGCTTCACGACGTTGCTCGTGGCGTATTCTTGACCACTACACGCGCCGGGTTTCCCATCACTACGGTATGAGGCGGCACGTCGGTGACCACAACGCTGTTGACACCGACTATGGCGCCCTCGCCCACCGTAACGCCCTTCAGGATGCAGGCGTGCTGTCCTATCCACGCACCCCGGCATATCCGCACGGGCTTCACTTCCTCTTCCCCGGGGGGCAAATCGGCGATCCGTGCCGCCATCTCCCGCGGATGCGCGTCCGTATCCATTAAGCGGACGCCCCCCGCGACATTCACGTCGCTTTCGATCTCGATGAGCTTGTTCACCACGAAAAGGATGTTGTGGCCTATGTCCACGCGGTCGTGGATAATGAGTTTGGGGTTCTCGCACACGTAGCCACTCGCGATGTCGACCTTACCGAAGAAAGTGACGTCATCCCCGATATGGATGGATGTCGGCCCGATGACGGACGGCATACGCGTGACGCGCAGTCTTTTGCCGGCCGCTGAACAGCGACCGCGGAACAGCGGCTCATATATGAATACCGCCAACAACCAGCGGATGGCGTTCAACGTCCCTTGCTGACCATAAAACCCGAGCCGCAGGACGGGGCGCAGGAAGTTCGGCAGCGGAAGGCGGAACGTGCGCACGCCATGCACGACGCGCTTCAGAACGAGGAACAGCGGCGATCGTCGCTGCCGCATGCGCGTCAGAAGGGATCCAGTCATGCGCTCGGGGCCGTTTGCAGGAATTCCAGCAGCAATTTCTCGCGCGTGAGCGCCCATGCGATCGGACGCCCCCCGAAGGCAACGGCAGGCTTCGGACGGCTGACAATGACACCACCGCCGGCCCGGATCCGGCTGAGGTGCTCGGGGATCGACGGAACCTCGTAGCACAGGTGATGCAGTCCCCCTCCCTCTTCGCCAAGAAAGCGAAACACGGGCGAGTCACGTCCGAGCGGCTCAACGAGCTCGAGTAACGGGCTTTGGTACCCTCCCGGAATGAAGGTCACTCTTACCCGCTGCAGCGGATCCGTGAATATCTCGGTGCTCCAGTCGGTGAGCAGCGCACGCGCCATTCCCGGTGCGCATGCCTCAATGTCGGCCACGACGAATCCGACGTGATGCAGACGCGGGTCGCCGCTCGCGTTGCGTATCGCGACCATCCCTCAGTTGATGCCTCGATCGACAGTCAGGTACTCGAGAACCTTGCTGAAGGAATCGAGCTCCGGCAGCCGGTCATAGTCGATCTGTGTGCTGAACTGCTCCTCGATCACGTTGACGAGGGTGATCGCGGCAACCGAGTCCCATTGCTGGACTTTCTCCTGCGATGCAAGCCGGATATCCGCCTCGGATAGATCCGGGAATACCGCCCGAAAGCAGTCGACCAGGCGGGTTTCCACGTCAGGCATCCTGCGCTACTCCGGTGAGAACAAGGCGATGATACAGCCTGGGGCACGTGGCGTCGAAGCGCTCGCGCGAGGCCGCGCACGCGCCCGCCGTCTCCGCCCCGGTGAGCGATTTGACAAAGCTCCTGAGCGGACCGTTCTTGCTGGTCACGGCAACATCCAGCATGAGCTCGGAGGGCGAATAGCGCCGGAACAGCTCAGCCAGAACGGCAAACTCGATGCGCCGGCTAAAGGCCCGGCAGCTCATGACCCAGGTATCGATATACAGGTGGGATTCGAGCGCGCGACCTTGTACGACGGCGATCTTGCCGAGCGCACCGAACTTGTCCTTGTAGGAAACAACCGCCAGCCACGCACCTGGCCGATCGAGAGCCGCCGCCCAGTCGGCCGGCTGGAATCGTCGTCCGTTTAAGTTGAACTGGTTCGTCTTGTTGACGAGTTCGAAGGCGCGCCGATCACCGGCGCCCGCGCCAAAATCAATCTCGACCGTAGCATCAAGGTGCGCCAGCAGGCTCTCATGGTCCACCTGGGCCGCCTCGTCTGCGCGCTCGCCACGGAGCGCTGCAGTGCTGCGGATGCTCTGCAGCCTTATGGAATCCTCGTAGGAGACCTCGCTCTTCGCGAACAGGTCACGGAGACGCCTGAGGAGCCTCACTCCGGCGGCGTTATCGCGCTGTGGGAACTGGATACATTCGATGCCCGGGTGGGCGGCACAGACTTCAGCGATCTCGAACGGACTGTCGTCAACGTACACCACTGCGTCTGCGGATATGTTCCACAGTTTGAGAATGCGAGCGACGGAGGTTGATTTCGCCTCCCAGTGCACTTCCAAGGGAAAGATGGCCGCCGGTGAGACGCGCAGCTCGCTGCGTCGCAAGGCCTGGTCGATGAGCGCGCGGTCATTCTTGCTCGCGATGGCAATCAGCACACCCGAGTCTGCCAGCGCCTGCAGCAGAGTTTGATAAAGCCCGTGAAGCTGCTGATTCGTCGCCAGATCCCAGCTGATTCCATCCGGACCGACCTCGCCGACCAGCCCGTGCCAAAGCGTATCATCGAGGTCGGTAATCAGACCCTTCTTGGGACTGCGGGGCACCGCGAGTCGGCTCAAGCCTGCGGCCAACGCACTAGCGTGGCGCACGGTGTAGGGGAAGCCGAACCGCAGGTCGGTTTCGGCATCGTAGCGCGTGTCTTGCGGGCTATGCTCGCCGAGCCACCGCACATTCAGTACCGAGCAGTGGGGAGTTCGCGCCACGCGTGCAGCGAACGATGCGATCAGCTCCTCCAGCGCCAATTCGTGAATCCCGGAACTCCAGCCTGGCACGCTGAACGCGGGCGCCAGGCTCAATGTCGGTGTGGATAGGGCAACCTTGATGGTGGATGGGACTGCCTCGAGTGAGCGTGCCAGGCGGTCGAGCGCGTTCCTACATGTGTCCACGATGCTGACGCTGACCTTGTGCCCCCAGGCCTGCGCTTCACGATAGCCGAGCCGCGGATCGAGATCCGCCCACTCGATGACGACCACCATGCTATGAGGCTTATGATCGGCAGCGCCTTCGATTGTTTCCGCCAGACTGCCGAACAAGCCGCTGTCGATCTGCACACTGCGCTCGGGAAGTGTCTGCTGCAGATGGGCGTGCATGAGGGTCTTAAGGTGCAGCGGCGTGAATCCACACGCGAGCAACACCCTGAAGGGTTCGCCGCCCGCCTGGCGGCCACGCAGGATGCTCAACGCCTCAGAGATGTTCGTAGGGTATCTCCCGACTGAAGCGGCGTGCGCGGGCGCTATTCGGGAAGCAGCGAGGCATAGACTGCATTGAGCGCGGCCATGCGCCGGGCGATACTGAAGCGATCCACGACCCACTGTCGGCCGGCCACGCCGTAACGGCGCAGATCAGCCCGGGCCTGAACAGCGCGACGCAATCCGTCGAGGAGCGCCGGGACACTGTCCGGTTGCACAACCCAGCCCGTCTGTCCTTCGAGGATGACCCGTGAAACCGCGCCCACGTTGGTTGCCAGTACGGGCGTGCCCACCTCATAGCTCTCCAGAGCGACGTTGGGCAGCCCCTCGCTGCGCGACGGCAGCACGACCAGATCGGCTGCAGCCATGAGTTGCTGGGGCCGCGGGATCCAGCCCAGCAACCGCACGCGGCCTGCGAGGCCGGGCACAGAAGCCTCGCGCGCAAGGACGCGCGCCTCCGGGCCAGTCCCGGCAATCAGTACGCGCATCTCGGCGTTCTCGGCGACGAAGTCGCGGACGGCGGCAAGCAGGACATCCACGCCCTTCTCGCGACTCAAACGGCCCACGCAGGCAAGCACGAAATGCTGTGGGTCAAGTCCGAAAGAGCTGCGAAGCTCCTGCCGTTCATCCGCGCTCGGCGGTACTGCGCCGGCCTCGATCGCATTGGGAACGATGCTGATCGGGCCACGCCGCCCGGCCCTGCGCACGATCTGTGCGACCGACTCGGCGACGGCACAAACATGAGATGCCTTTCCCATCAGCAGCTGATCGGCGCGGTTGTAGAGACGCGCGCGCCAGCGATCCTGGGTATAGCCGTGGGCAAACGCGACCCAGGGCCAGCGGGTGCGCCGGTAGATCATGAAGGCGGTCAGGTGCGCCTTGAAGCTGTGGGACTGAACCAGATTCACTCCGTGCCGGCTTGCGCCAGCTACGATGTCGGTAATAAAGCTCCAGTCGGCGCGTGACCGCGACTCGACTTCCATCACCGTCAATCCCCGCGCACGCGCCTCTCTGCAGAATGCCCCGTCCCGCCCCGAATAGCGAAAATTCACGACGAGGGGATCGATCGAATTCGCGACCATCACAGACAATATTTGCAGCACGCCCTTCGCCGGTCCGCTCAACTCGGGGGAGTCCAGGATGATCAACGGGCGCAACTGTCGCGGGAATGCAGTCTGCGCATGAATTTTCTGTGGAATCCGTGGATCCTACTTAATCGATGATACCGCCGCAGCGAAGCGCCGCGGAATAATCCCATTCTACCATTCTAGGTACGGCAACCTGCACCAGCTGCAGTAACAAAATTATGCAATATCCAAGCGTAGGGCGTGAGGACCCCCGTGATTACCGGCGGAATGCTACTAACCCATAGCGACCCGGTAGTGCCGCTCCTCGACGCGTCGCGCGGATAGCCCGCTGGCGCGCAGGGGGTGATTACGTGGCGCCGAAATACCACGCGGACGATTGCTCAACTGATCGCACTCCGACGGTTGGAAGCTCGATTGCGCCGGTACAAGCTGAGAAAGCTACGCAACCGGTCAGCGTGTAACACTGACAGCACGATCAGATATCCAGCAGCACCGCCAGTTACTTCCACAGCGAAACGCACATAGAGAGGCCAGGCCGGCGGAATCGCCCATTTCAACACGCTGACAGCCAGGATCATTGCGAGACTCCCATCGAGCGCTGGACGTAGGGCACCGAGGTATTTCCGAACGGACATGCCGATTTTCCGGAACGTTCTGACATAGAGCGGCAGCGCGACCAACGGATAAGCAACAATCCATCCGCACGCGATTCCAGCCGGTCCCCACCGGCTGCCAAAATAAAACGCAGTTGGCATGAGCACCACGGCCGTGAAGTTGATCCACATGAGGAACCGTGTCTCGCGTAGCGCCGTTAGCAGTGGTCCAAGCAGAGCGCTCACGGAGCGGATGGAGCCGTAGAACGCCAGCACTTCGAGCGGTGCGACCACGCCCGACCAGCGATCTCCAAGGACGAGAGCCACGAACTCTGGCGCGAGCAGCCCCAGTCCAATCGTCGCAGGGAAAGTGATCAGCGCTATGCCCTCGGTGAGCGTCAGCAGATAACGCCGTAGTCCGCCAAGGTCCGATTGATTTGCGGAAAAGAAGGCGGGCGTCACCTGCCCGACCAGCGCAGTGACTTTCTCGACCGGCAGGGTCGCGAGGTTCCAGGCGAATGTGTACGTGCCCAAGGCAGTCGCACCGAGCACGCGGCCGGCCACGAGGAAGTCAGCATCCGAGTACAGGTTCCACGAGAGCCGGGATACGAGAACCTGCCAGCTGAAGTTGAGTGCAGGCGCAATCGACTTCAGCTGCGGCCGCGCGAATCCCGGGCGGCGCGACGCAACGTTTAGAGTTGTCGAGACGACTGCAGCTATGACACTCCCCACAGCCAGCGACCAATAGGCAGCACCCCTCCATGCAAGCAGCAGGACGGACAACGATTGCGTTACTGCGGCTGTCGTGTCGATAACGGACAGTCGTTTGAATGCAAACTCCCTCTGCAGTAGCGAGCTCGGGACGGTCTTAAATCCCGCGATCAGGAAGTTCGTGCTCATCACCACGATGACTGCCGGCAGCTCCGGGGACCGGAAGAACCAGCCGACGGGCGTCGCTAGCGCGCAGGAGACGAGGAAACCGATCGTCCCGGAAATTGCCGAGAACGTATTGATCTGCGCAATCTCATCGACAGTCAGATCGCGCAGGGTAATTACCGCGGATCCAAAGCCGAATTCGCTGAACACCGCCACAAGTCCGAGATAGACGCCCGCCACGCCGACTATTCCAAAGTCGCTAGGTACCAGCAGCCGCGCAACGATGAGCAGGCAGAGCCAGGTGAGGATCTGGCTCGACCACTTGGCAGCAGCCGTCCAGGCAATGCCGCCCACGAGGTGCTTGTCCATGACTTCCGTGTCAATTGGCACCGAATAGGCGGCTGCCGATGCCGGGTCGCGGGCACTTTGTGGCGTTGGTTCCACGGTGTTTGCGTCGTGTTTCGCGAACCGCAGCTCAGTCGCTGGAAATACCCTTCCCAACTATGGCTGCATAGCAAGGCAGAATAGCGGGCCAGGAAAACTCGCGCATTACAAAAGTCCGAGCCTCTTCAGCCAGTCGGTTCGCGTACGCCGGGTCGCGGAGCAACTTTATAGCTTGCGTGGCGATCTCATCGTCGCTCTCGGCAACCAGCAATTGCTCCCCGCTTGTTGCGCCTATGCTGGTGGCAGCGATCGAAGTAGTCACAACCGGAACCCCGGCATACATCGCCTCGAGGATCTTGTTCTGCAGGCCGGATCCCTCGAACATGGGAAACACGAAAATATTCGCGCTGGCGATGTAGGGCCAGATATTTTCGACCGTGCCGGTGACGCTGATCGCGCCGCCGTCGAGCCGCCTTATCGAGGGTGCGGGATCACGTCCGATAATCAGCAATGTGGCTTCCCCGAGCGTCGACCGGATCCGCGGGAATATTCGTTCAGCGAGACGCAGAGCCGCGGAGATGTTGGGTACGTAGGACATATCGCCCAGGAATCCGATCACCCGGTTCGAGGCTGAGGCCTTTGCCAAGGGCGGCGCGTCCGCATGAAAGATGCCGTTCGGCACGACATGTACGCGCGCCATGTCGTCACTGCCAACCGTGCGGGCATCGACGCTGGAGACATAGATCGTGGCATCGAATGCTTCCCGGGCTTTCCTCTCCAGGCGGCGCCATTTCCAGCCGCTGTACTTTGTCAATATTCTGAGGACCGGGTTCGTCGATGCATCGCGCGAAGAGAACAGGGTCGGCGAATCGATCAGGTCTATTACGCAGCGAGTCTGCGGGTACCTACGCCGGATTCGACAGGCGATCTCCAGATGATTTGTTGCCCAAATGATGACCGCATAGCTCCTGTCGTTCAGGTAGCCCAGCACGGCGCGCTCAAGCCTGCGTTGCGCATACCTCAAGCGGCCATGCGGTGCACCCCACGGCGCTAGGCTGAGAAGAACGGTCCTGATTCTTCTAAGCCACGCGGGAAGGGAGGAGATCGGTACCTTTATGACGACCAGCGAATGGCACTGCTCAATTTGGCCGTTCGGTTGCAGGAATGCCTTCTCGTCCGCAAGTATCAGGAGATCCAGTTCGTATCGTTGCGCGAGGTAGTTAACGATCGGAGCAAACCGCAGGGAAATGCCATTCCGGCGTATCGGCCAAGGCACGATCGGCAATACGAGCAGCAGTCGTGCCTTAGGAGCTCTTTGCGCTTCATGATCCTGCGCTGCGAGCCCACCGGTGCACAGTTCGTGACTCATCACTTGAGTCCAGGACGGGGGCCAAGGCGATTTCGCACAAAACGCGCACCTCGGATCTGCAGTTCAACGGCGGGCAGGACCGTTCGGCAGTACAGACGTGTCAACGCGAAGGCAGGTGCCCAAAGCGAGCTACGGTAGCGCCGCTCATACCCAAGCCGCGTCAAATCCGACCCCATAAACGCCTCGGAAACTAACATTTCGCGAGCGCTCATTTCTCGCTTCCACCGCGCCACGCTCTCAGCACCAGATTTGAGTTTCAACTTCGCATGGACATCGCGCTCTCTTGCCGGAACCTGTTCATCCACTTTCAGCTCCCAGGAGAGCATCTGCGGTTCGAATTCCTCGCCGATGAATCCGCAGATCTGTCGCAATGTGCCCTCAGTCTCGAGCACGAGGTCTTCATAGCGAACCTGCAGGATGCGGTCTCGGAAGTCGGACCGGACCCAGCGCCAGTGGCACTCCAGTGCCCGGGTCCATTCCCGCGCATTGTCATGCAACCACCGTCCAACCCAGTCGGTAGCCTGAAATGACTTTGCGACATCACGCCCATCTCGGATCAGGTGAATGAATCGCGCGTTGGGATACATCGTCGCGAGCTGGGGCAGAATCTCAATATAAACCGGCGTCTTGTCTCCCCAACGAGCCTTTCCTTCGGTTTGCACATGCGATCGATAAACGATCTCAACTAGATCGCGCAGATACGGCTCTGAGAGTCGAACCGCTTCGCGTCGGAAGTCTTGCGCGTCAAGCTTCATGTCCGGCCACCGGTAGTGGCCGGTGACTATCGAGACGGCTCTTTCGACCTCGTCTGCGTTCAGTGGTCGATCGACACTGAATCGCTGTAGCAAGGGAATGAGGTACCAGGTCTCAGGAGGAATCGTCAGCCGCGAGTGGGACGCGAGCATCATGCGCAGCAGCGTAGATCCGGAACGACCAGAACCGACGATGAAGAAGGGAGCAGTAGATGCGAACTCGTCAGCCCGCAGCCGTGCTTGGGTAACCGTGCCTGTCAAATTCATATTTCGTAGGTGCGGTTTGAGCTATCCGCCTCTTCTTTGTCGACACACATTCAAGTCTAACGCGCCCTGCGCGCTTCTCCACCCAGCTTGCATCCTTCTCGGTTCGGGTCCGACGCAAGAGCGCGGAGGCGCGAAGATCGTGCTAGGACTTCCGACGCCTGCATTTTACGGAAACCTGGAAAAGGAAGCTCCACAAAAGCGTCACGGAGCCCTAGTTGCACATATTCCCCGCACTCTCCTGTTTTGCTGCAGAGGCATCCGCGGTCGCTTTGGCGCCTACCCCTCGGTTTGGCCGGCCTGGAGCCCACATTGGCCGCCGTTGACACCCTGTGCCACAACAGGCGTATGCGCGGCGCCAGAAAGTAGGCGTGACCGACGCGAGGCGCCTCACTTTGCGCGCATGGACCCCCAATTGCGAGTTGTGCGAAACGGATCACAGTACTGGTGTCGCACGCAATTCCCGCGCATTCGTACCTGGTCCACGTGCATAAACCGCATCCGCGGAAGGCTAGGACGCTGATTCACGCCGTGATCCGCGTGTGACAGCGCGACGACCGCCGCCGCCCGGCCAGCGTCTGCGATCTAAGACAGTTTCACTTCTTGCAATCTTGCAGTGAGAATACCGCCCGCCGCTTCCGCGAGCAGGCTTGCATCGGTGATTCATGGCTGGTTCGCCCGTGGATCAGGCGGAAAATGTTCTGGTCGGCAACTGCGGCCCCAATCCCACGCTTGGTGTGGGTTCGTGTGAGCAATAGGTGTGGTAGGAGATCTTGATGAGGAATTCGCGCGTTAGGTTCACGCCGAAGAGCGGTGCCCGTTCGTGGTCGCGCCGCGAGGTAATTGCCAGAGGTGCGGGAATGGCCTCGGTCCTGGCGCTGCCTCAACTTTGGATACCAAAGGCATGGGGCCAGACGGCGACCTTTGACTACTACATCTCGACATCGGGAAACGACAGCAATCCCGGTACGCTCGCGGCGCCGTGGGCACTTACGAGCTTGCAGAATTTCAGCCCGAACAACCCGAAGATGGCGGGCAAGCGGGTGGGGCTCGTTGCCGGGAACTACTCGATGGCGAGCATCAAGTCGAGCTACACAGGTTCGGGCGATTACAACTGGGCGCTGTTGAGCATTCCCGGAGGCTCACAGGGATCGCCGACCTACATCGCCTCCTGCGATGCGAATGGCAACTATTCGGCGCGAACGGCGAAGATTACTGGCCCGGCGTCGCCTACGAATGCCTTGATGGGAGGCGTACCGAATTCAGGAACGGGATCGAGCTACATCACGATTGACGGCATCGTGATTAACGGCAACAACCTTGATTGGGGAGCCCCCGCCCAAGCCTGTCACATCATCCAGTTCTACGGGTCATTTTCTAACACCAGTTCCTATAATGCCGACGTGACCGGAATCACCGTGCAGAACTGCGAACTGTACGGGATCGCCACCACCAGCCACCCCGGCGGCAACGGTGCTCTCATATTCTTAGAGGGCGTCCATCACAGCATCGTGCAGAACAACCTGCTGCACGACGTTAATTCCACCTCCTCGCTGGATCAGGATCATGTGCACGCGATTGAGGAGTATGGCTGCCACGACAATCAGCACATTCACAACACAATCTACAACTGCATATCGGGGATCGAGGCCAAGCAAGGCAACACCGGAACGATTGTAGCTTACAACTACTTCTTCAACGTCGCTGTTGGAGGTGCCGGGGCGTGCAGTGTGTTCGAGGGCTTTGACGGAGGCGCAGGCAATCCAAATACAGGACCCGCCCCGGTTAACTACGTCATACATCACAACGTAATAGATAGCTGCGGTTCTATCCACGAGGAGGACATCAATACTAATTACATTTCCTTGCCTGTTAACTGCTACAACAATACTGTCTATGACACCCGCTCCGGGTCCATCCCTGGATGGCAGTACAACAGCAACCAGTCGGGTCTGGTGCAGTTCTATAACAACATTTATGTGTCTACGGCGAGTACGGGCGGAGGCAACGTAATCTATAAGGGCAAGATCAATGTAGCGAGCGGCGGCTATACCGTTCTCGATTACAACTGCTATTACGCTGCCAACGGTAACTATACGGAGCAGTGGGGCCGGGGCAGCAACAGTTATTCGTCACTTTCGTCCTGGCAGAGCGCTACTGGCGCCGAGGCCCATTCGATGGCGAGCAATCCGGCCTTCGCCTCCTCGATTACCCCCGGCAAGGGAGCGGCGCAGTTCCAGCTGAGCAGCGCCTCGCCGTGCAAGGGTGCCGGGCGCTCGAACGGAACCAACTCGGGATCGGTTTGCGATATGGGAGCCTGGGCGAATGGCACAACGCAGGTGGGCTGCAATTTCACCTCAGGCAGCACCGTCTCAGCGCAACCGATACCAGACGCACCGGCGCTATCGGTCAGCTGAAAACGCGGGGTCCCTCGGGGCGCCAGGCACGTGTGCTCACCTGGGGTGCTCGCCCTGCGCGGTAGCGTGGAACACGCAAGCGTCGAGCACCTCGTCCCAAGGTGGCGCGGCACGCTATCCGGTCAGCCTGCCTCGCTTGGCGAAGTTGGCGCGGCTGTTATCGAAGTGGCAGCGACCAGCGATGCACACGCAATCACCACCGCAAACAAAACCCACAACAGCATGTTGTAGGCCATCGACAGGAAAAATCCGGACACAGCATTTCCAACAAGCGCTACCTGGAGCATGCGCGCAAAAACGAGCACCTGGTCGTGCTCCTCGCTGGGTACGGCAGCGAGCAGACTCTGACGCACTCTCTTCAGCGCACGCCAGGAGAGCACATACATCCTCATGAAGAGCAGCAGCCCCAGAAACCCCAGTTCAACGAGCACTTCAAGATAACTGTTGTGGGCCGTCTTGAATTTCCCTCCCGTTCCGCATGTCCACCATTTGGAAAGGCATTAACGCCATAACCGACGGGGCGCCGAAGAGCGGCGGAGAAGTTACGCTTCCAGATACCCGAACGGCTGTCTTATTCGCTGCTGTCCATGTTGTAGTCGCTACCCAGCTGCAGAACGCTGGATAACCGGTCACGGGTCTCAGCGGGCAGATAGGACCACACCAGCATGGAGGCACACACGAAGTCCCACTACGGGCAGAACGATGCGGTTGCGCGACTTCCCGTCCTGCGGTCGCCTGAGAGGTATCAGGACAATGACCGCAAGCATCGCGACGAGTCCAAAAAAGCCGCCTCGCGACGACGTCAGGAGCAGTGCGATAAGCAGCACCGCGCAGACGGCCGCATTGATCAGCCTCTTCACCTTGGTTCTGGCAGTGAGCGCGAACGCCAGCGCCAGCGGCAGAGTGGAGACCAGCACATAGGCTAAATCGTTGGGGTCATACGAACTGGTGGCACTGGCGCGTCCACCGTGGAATGCCGAGAGCGCTGCCAGCGCCAGGGCGACGGCAGCAACGACCAGTATTCTGAGGATTCCGCGCAGAACGTCCCAGGTGTATGAAATCTTGCAGCACACGATGACCGCCGCCGCCATCATCGGCAGCTGCAGGGTCAGGAACTGAACGCTCTCTCCCGGCCATATGGAAAACGGCGCCGTGACGACGGCAAGGGCCACCAGGGCGAGTGCGGTGCGCGAAAAGGGGGCAGTGCTTGCAGACAATTTCGGCAGCCGCTTCCATTTAACAATCAGTAGCGTTACACCGATACCCATGGCCATTTTGCCCAGCGGCAACGAGCCGAGGCCGGGCACCAGCTCCCCGACCCGTCCAACGGCAACTAACAGGAAGGCCGCGTAGGCCATCTCCAGTCCGCGCAGCTCCCGACGTTCCGTACTACCACTCCCTTTTCGCAGCGGACTGTCACACAAGCTCAATAGGTGCGCCGCACCATTCCCCGGCTGGATTCCCCGCAGATAACTGCAACCAGCTCTCACGCCGCTCCGTACGCTATTGCCATGAGAAATCATGCACTTGCAGAACCCTTACTCAGGGCCGGACTTTGCTTTGTGACCGAATTAGCAACTTCGCAGTCCTATCAAAGTAAGTATATAATCGCGGATACATAATAAAGCGGCGGTAGCCTCTACCGCGCAGAAAAACCGGGATTAAGTAAAGAACGATGGCGCCCGTAGTCATCCTTTTCTGGACGTGCTGTGCGCTGCTGACCTACGTCTATGTGCTGTATCCGGCACTCGTGGGCGCTTTTGCGGCCCGGTTTGGGAAGCCCGTAAGCCGCGGCGATGCCCTGCCTACGGTCACGATCATCGTGACGGTATTCAACGAACAGGAATGCATACGAGCAAAGCTCGATAACCTGGCGGATCTTAACTATCCGCCCGAAGCTGGTAAACGTAGTGGTTGCCTCCGACGCATCTTCGGACGCGACCGAGGCAATCGCTGCAAGCTGCGACCGGCTGCGCATTCAGGTTCTGCGTCTCGAGAACCGGCAGGGAAAGACTGCATGCCAGAACGCGGCCGCTGCCGCGGCAACCGGCGAGATACTCATCTTTACGGATGCCACCACCCGACTTCACCCCAATGCGGTGCGGCGCCTCGTAGAGAATTTTGCCGATTCGGCGGTCGGTTGTGTCGGCGGCTGCCTGGACTACATTGCCGACATCGACAACCTGACCGGCTGCGGCGGACGGTCGTACTGGAGCTATGAGCTGCGACTGCGCGCCAGCGAGAGTCTGCTCGGTTCACTGATCGGCGTCAGCGGCTGCCTGTATGCGGTGCGCAGGAGCGCATATCGCGCCATTCATCCGCACTTTATCAGCGACTTTGTGATCGCGATGCGAATGCGCGAGCAGGGGCTGCGAACCGTCCTGGCCCCCGACGCCCTTTGCTTCGAGGCGACTCTTGATCAAAGCCGCCAAGAACTCGCCATGCGCGTTCGGGTCGCGGTTCGCAGCCTCAATGCGCTGATCGGAGAACGTCGATTTCTCAATCCCCTGAAGTACGGATGCTTCGCATGGCAGCTGTGGTCGCACAAGGTACTGCGGTATGCCGCACCGCTGTTCTGGCTTGCGGCTCTGGCTGCGAACGTCGCGCTAGCCCGTGAAACGCCCTACCTGATATTGCTTCTCGGGCAGTTCGCCTTGCTGGGAGCCGGATCCGTGGGGTTCCTGTTGCGGGGTGCGCATCGGGACCTGTGGTACTTCAACCAACCCTACTACTTCCTGTTGGGCAACATCGCTGCGTTCGTCGCGACGCTACGCTACCTGCAGGGCGAGAGGATGATCACGTGGAATCCAGTTCGGAACCGATCTCCCCTCGCCGGAACATGAAACGCGCTGACACTGCGGGTTACACACCCAAATCCGCCCTCGCAGCCACACAAGTGCCTGAACCGCTTCCAACGCATCGGTGAAAATGTCCCTCGATCGAGGGCTGACTGCGCAAGTTAGGCCTGTTTCAGCCGGCACGTGGTCGAGAATGAGCCCCAGCAGCTTGATCTTATCGACGTGTGACAGTGCGTCCCGCGGTGAGCGTGATCGCGTCGGTCGGCCCGTCGGAAAGCTAGTGCGCGGCTGAGCCGATCAATCGGAACGCTCACTTCAGAACCGTGCTTCTCTCTCCGGGTGCTCCGTCGTAAGTCTCCGTAACCGTAATAGCCCTCGCCGGGTACGCCGCGCACCTGGTTGACCACCAAGCCCTGCAACTTCTGTCTATCGACCTGAGCGACCGCGTCTTGTATCGCGCGCCGCGGCGTAACGCCTGCGCGCACGACGAGGACTATCTGGCCCGGTATCCGGGTCAGAACGCGTGCTTCGCTCGAGACCAGCAACGGTGGGGAATCGAATAACACCAGACGGCGCGGATTATGGGCAGTCATGCGCAGCGCGATTTGACTCATGCGACCGCTCGCGATGAGTTCAGTCGAGTTCTCGATAAATCGCCCGGCCGGAAGTATCTCAAGCCCACGAACATCCGTGCCCAGAATCAAGGATTCCACGTCTAAGGACTCATCCGCCAGCGCATCGAGCAGGCCGGGTTCCTTGCGCAGACCGAGAGCCTCACTGACACGAGCACGCGCCCCATCCGCATCAACCAAGAGCACCGAAATGTCGCGCTCGCGCGCCATGCTTAAGGCGAGATTGAAGCTGGTAAAGGTCTTTCCGTCACCGGGAAGCGCGCTCGAGATGAGTATCAGGCGCATGTCGGAGGTCCCGGCGAGCGCTTTCTCAATCAGTGGGCGTTTTATCCTGCGATAGTGATCGGCAAAGCGCCGTTCCATCCCCTCTTCCGGCAGATAGCCCGCAGCGCGCAGACTCGAGAAGTCCACTGCGATGCGTCGGCGCTCCTCCTCGAGAAGCGGCACGATAGGTACGGTGACCCGCACCGCAGGCGTCGCAGCGACGACGCGTGCTGGCGGCTTGTGGCCGTCAGCGCCGCCGTCTCCACGACGGAGTTTGTCGAGCGCGCTTTCGATTAGGCTCACGGACTCACCATGCGCTTAATGGCTTGGGCCGTCAGACGGTAGCCGCTCTGACTGAGAATCACCGCCACACCAAAAGCGGCAATCAAGCAGCAAGCGGCGACTGCCAATTTCAGCGTTTCAACACGCGCTGCGCGACGCGCGCGTTCGGGGAATGCGACGCTCACTTCACCCAACACCGGCACGCCTGCAAGCTGAGTAAGACCACTGCTGGATATCGGAACCACCGGGTGCAAATAGCTTAGCCCATAGGCCAAGGCGGCTCCCGCGGCGAGGGCGCCGGCCAAGACCATGGCCATGAGCATCTTGCGCATCGGCCAGACCGGGCGCAGACCCGACGTCGGGGGCTGCACCACCTCGAAGCGGATCGAGCCCGCATCGTCGGCACGTTCGCCCAGTCGGGCCTTTTGAAGGCTCGCCAAGCAGCGCGGTGTACTGCGCCTTATTGACGTCGTAGTCGCGATTGAGCTGAGCAAATTCCGCTTCCACCTGGGGCGCCGTATCCACCATCTTGCGCAATTCCGCGACCTTCGCTTCATGCTGCGCAAGTTCGGTGCTCAAGTCGGCCATATCAACGTCAACCTGGTTCAGCGCAAGTTGAACGCTTTGGTAGACGGGGTTGCTGCTGGCGCGGCTCGAGGCCGCCGCGGCAGCGTCGCCTTGACGAAGGCCTTCGAGTTCCGTTGCGCGGCGCTTCTTGAGATCCTCGAGCGTTTGGCGTGCGGCAATGACATCCGGATGGTTGTCGGTGAAACGAAGCAGCAACTCATCGAGCTTGGCTTGCGCTTCGTCGATGCGCGTAAGGGTGTCGAGACGCGCCGCCGCTTGCTCCTCGAGAGGGCGTTGAAGCCGAACCCGCCGCCGCAATAGCGACGTCACCGTGGAGTTGCTTCAGCAGCGTGGCGCGACGCGACTGAGCCTCTGCAAGCTTCGTTCTGACGGTCGCCGCCGCCGCAGACTCCGCCTGCAGTTGGGCGAAATAGCCGCCCTGCTCCGTGGGCATGAGCCCGATGTGCTTAGACTTGAATGCGGCGAGGCGGTCCTCGGCTGCCCGCAAGCGTGTCTCATAGTCCTTGATCTGAACTTCCAGGAACTGCTGAGCACTGCGGGAGCCTTCGCGTTTGCCTCCCAAGGTCTCATTTACCAGCGTGTCCAGAAGGATGCCCACCACGCGCAGCGCGCGTTCGCGACTTTCGTCCTGGTATACGACGTGATAGATGCTGCCGGCAGTGTTACGGTCCTCCTCGTGACCGCTCGCACTCGTCACGTTGATCCCAATTCGCTGACTCATTGCATCGACCAATTGCTCTTGTCGGCGCGGGTCGACGCCGCCAGCCGGGAGCACGCCACCGTCCCTCGCGAGTCGCTGAAGTTGCGGACCCGCCAGCAGCGACCGACGAACGAAATTCAGCTCCGTATCGATGCTCTGCTCCACTGCGAGTCCCTGCAATACCGGCTTCAGCGATGTGTTGCGCGTGTCGACGAACACACTCGCCTCCGCCTCGTACCGATCCTGGAGTGCGAACACCGCTAACCAGCCGAGCAACGCTACAGCCGCTGCCAGCGAAAACGCGTACCAACGGTATCGCCACGCACTGGTAACTTCATCCCATACCTGGTTCAGAAGAGGGGTCACGACCTTCGCTCCGTGGCGGCGACCGCCTGCGCCAAGCGCGCAGCTCCACGGTCACGTGCAAGTGCCGGGTGCATTCCAGTAGATGTCGCGACGGCGACCAACGCGGGAATAGACGCCAAAACGACCAGGACCAGAGCATAGGCGCCGCTGGGACGCCACGTCGGTGCATTTTTCCGCGCTGATGTCTCGCCGGCCGGTTCCGCTGAGGGCTGGCGGGTTGCGACCCACACGTAAGCGGCCAGGACCAGAACGAACAGGAAATATCCGAATGCAACGTGATGGGTGGTGGCAAGGGTACTGCGCATGCCGCTCGAGTAGCCCAATTCAATAATCAGTAGCACGCGAAGCCAGTTCGCGATCAGAGCGACCAGAACCATGCTGCCCAGGAGCCGCAGTCTTCGGCCGCGAGGCGCCTGTTCCAGCTCGCACAGCAGCATGGCTACCGCAAGTCCCTGCACGAGAAAGCTCACACCACTACAGCCGGCGGTCACCTCGAAGGTAATGCCATTTTGGAAGCTAATCAGATTGCCATGAAAGCTCGCAGGCAGACCAATCGCGTGGGTCAGAATTCTGGTCACCGCGACCGTCAGCTCTTGCATCGGCGCGGTGAGGATGACGTTCCACGCCGGCACGGCAAAGTAGAGGAAGGCCACCGGCCCCGCGATGGCTCGCGTGACGGCGGACCCGAAGGCGGCCAAGACCGCAAGCAGAATCAGCGGAGGTAACATAAGAAGCTGTAGGGTCTGAATTCCCGAGCGCCAGAAGAAAACTGCAGTGATGCTGCAGGGAATCAAAAGTAGCAGCGCCCACGGCAGCGGCTTTATTGACGCGCTCGCGATCCGGTTGCGCGCGCTGTAGAGAAGACATAGCGCGAGGAAAGACACGAAGTATCCGTGAGGGCGCCACAGTGCAGTCCACGCCGGCCAATACGCCACGATCGCAGTCGCGATGAGGCCCACGACCCCGAAAACGAGACTGCATGGAATTCGTGAATCGTTGAGGGCGTATTTGCGGATGATTCTTCCCCCAGGCTCGGCCCTGATGTTATCCTACGCTGGTGTCGCAGATCCCCGACACCTACGGGATAGTGTGACGCAGTGCACAAGAAGATGCCCAGGGGTTCTTGCGGGAATGTCGGTAAGTTTTACGATTCTGAGTGACGGCCGACTTTACTATATTCGCCGGCTAAGCTCAGGATCAAAGGGTTAAGGGGCCTGGCGCGGTCCTTGCATACTGATCTAAGGGGCGGAACAGCCTCGTGAGGGTGCCGATCATGAAAAACGCTATTTGGAGTCTCGTGGCCGTGGCCGTTCTGGCGACCGTGGGTACGACCCCGGCTTACGCCAGCGGCACCCCCGCGTACTGCAACATCCCCATTATTGGCAAGTACCTATGCCCCCCGGCTCCTGGCGGCGGTGGCGGGGGCAACTCGGTGCCTGAGCCGGCCTCGTTCGCGGTGCTCGCGGCGGGTGCGGGTATGGTGGCTGCGGCAGTTCGCCGCCGACGTCGCGCCCGGAAATAAGTTTCCCTTTCATAAAGCGATCGGGCGTGCTCGGCAACGAGCACGCCCGATTCGTTTTGGACGTCTGCTTTCCGCACGCCCGCGTTCGTTATGTAACTTCCATCTGCGCCGCTCCTCTCGGCGGCTGACAAAACGCGACAAGACTTCAAATGCTTGCGCAGCATTGCTTAGGCAATCTCGCGGGTCTTCAACTCAGCAACGCGCTTCTCCGGCGCCATTTTCCATAGTGTTTCCAATAAGTTGTCGGCACACGGAGACATATTGCGCCCGTGTTGGTTAGCGGGGTTAACTGCCTGCCGACGATAAGGGCAAACCCGTCGTAAGGCGGGGACGCAAAGCTTCCGGTCTCAAGTATTTTGTCGCTCGCTTGAGATAGCGGAGTTACCGGCACCGCGGCGCGAAGCTGTACCTGCCGTTAGTTCTAGACAGAACTTTGCTCGCCCTTGCGTTCCGTAACGGTCGCTGAAGCGAGAACTGCAAGGCATGGCTCATCTTCGCTCAGACGCTCTCCGTCGCTTGCGCATCGGTGTGCTGGGCATGCTTCTCGCTTTAGCGGTAGCCGCCTGCGGCTCCGTGGGTGTCGGATCCAGCCCGAGTAGCTCAGCATCCGGATTTAACGGACCCGCCAGCAATCCGACCAATACCCCACCGACGATTTCCGGCTCGCCCTCCACCAGCGTCATTGCCGGAAGCAGCTACGCGTTTACCCCAGCCGCCTACGACGCCGACGGCGATACGCTGACCTATTCGATCGCCAACCCGCCTGACTGGGCCTCGTTCGACGCCAGCACCGGGGCGCTTACCGGAGTGCCCCCCCCGGCAAGCATCGGCACCTACACCGGAATTGCGATCAGCGTGAATGATGGTCAGGCGACCACCGCGCTAGCCCCGTTCTCGATCGCAGTGCTGGCGCCGCTCACGATCTCGGGGAATCCACCGACTACGGTGACGGCCGGAACCGGCTATTCGTTCCAACCTTCCACCAATGCGTCCAGCGGCACGACGCTGACCTTCTCGATTACGAACCAGCCTTCCTGGGCCACTTTTAATGCCGCGAGCGGCGAGCTCTCGGGCACGCCGACCCAGGCCGGTACCTTCGCGAATATCCTGATCAGCGTGAGCGATGGTACCCAGACCGCTTCGCTGGACGCCTTTTCAATCGTGGTCGCTGCGCCGAATCCGACCAATCATCCGCCCACGATTTCAGGATCCCCGCCCACCTCCGTCCGGGCGGGTAATGCCTACACATTTACCCCCACGGCCAGCGACCCGGACGGTGACAAGCTCACCTTCAGCGTCGCCAACCGTCCGGCGTGGCTGACCTTGAGCAGTACGAGCGGAACCCTCTCGGGCACGCCCAGTGCCGCTAATGTCGGCACGTATTCCGGCATCGTGATCACGGTGAGCGACGGAACCACCTCCGCGTCCCTGCCCGCATTCTCGATCCAGGTGAGCGCCGCACTGACGATCTCAGGCTCACCGCCCACCTCCGTCGCCGCAGGCACGGGGTATTCCTTCCAGCCCAAGACCAACGCGCCGGCCGGAACCAAGCTGACGTTCTCCGTGCAGAACGCGCCGAGCTGGGCCGCCTTCAGCACCTCAACCGGTACGTTATCCGGCACCCCCTCGAGCAGCCAGGTGGGCACGTATTCGAACATCGTCATCAGCGTGAGCGATGGCGTGCAGACCAGCTCGCTGCCGGCTTTTGCCATCAAGGTCACCGCGGCCCTGACCATCTCCGGAAGTCCCGCGCCCCAGGTGACCGCGGGCACCGCTTACGCATTCAAGCCCACCACCAACGCAGCCAGCGGTACAGCGCTGACGTTCTCCGGACTGAACATGCCGCCATGGGCGAGTTTCAGCACCTCGACCGGAATGCTCTCGGGCACGCCCTCGAGCAGCCAGGTGGGCACGTATTCGAACATCGTCATCAGCGTGAGCGATGGCGTGCAGACCAGCTCGCTGCCGGCGTTCGCGATCAAAGTGGCGTCAGCGGCCAACCTGACGATCTCTGGCACGCCCTCGGGTGCGGTGAACGTGGGCTCCACTTACAGCTTTACGCCCACGGTCACCAATCCGGGCGGGGGCACCCTGACGTTCAGCATCCAGAACAAGCCGTCGTGGGCGAACTTCAGCGCCACAAACGGACAACTCTCGGGCACGCCCGCTGCGGCCAATGCCGGCAGTATACCGGTATCGTGATCACGGTGAGCGACGGAACTACCTCCGCGTCCCTGCCCGCATTCACCATCACCGTCAATCAGACCTCCAATGGCACCGCGAGCCTCGACTGGACGTCGGTCACCCAAAACACCAACGGCACCGCGCTCACGAACCTTGCGGGCTATTACATCCACTACGGGACGTCCGCCGGCAACCTGAATCAGACCGTGCAGATCAGCAATCCGAGCGTTACCGCTTACGTGCTCAGCAACCTGTCCTCAGGTACGTGGTATTTCGGGGTCGAGGCCTACACCAGCACCGGAGTCGTCGGCATGGAATCGAACGTCGGCTCCAAGACGATCCCCTAGTCAGCCGGAACGCTCAGCTTGAGGGCGGGTGGGGCGTCGGCCGCGGCCCACTGTTTGCGGGTGCTGATGAGCGCTGTCAGCAGGGTACAAAGAACTCGACCTGCGAAGTAATCAACCCGTTGCGAACCTCGATCAGATCGACGAGCTCGGTCGGGATGCTGATACCCGTGATCTTGGATTCGATGTCCACGCGCCAATGGGCCGAGGCGCTCGCCCCCTCGATCGTCAGCGATAGCAGTTCGTAGCGGCTGAGGCGGAAGGTCTTCACCAGTATCGAAAGCCACGGACGGATGTTGCTGATGCGACTCGCGTCGATTGCGATGGGCTTGCCGTCGCTGGAGCCGGCAATTCGCAGCCGCGCGTCCAGTGCGTAAACCCGGCACAGCCGCTCGAGGTCCCCGGCCAGACGGGCGGCATGCAACTCTTTGACCAGCTGTTCAACCTGCGAGCGATCGGTCATTCCTAAATCCCCTTTGCGGGTCACGCGGTCTCAAGCAGACTGCGGATATCCTCGCCCATCCCAACAAAGGCGGCGCCCGCGTATGGGATGAGCCCGCGCATGCCGTAGAACAGGTGAATCATACCGGGATGGCAGCGGTAAAGGGTTCTGACGCCCGCGGCCTGCAGTTGCTCGGCATACGCACGTCCTTCATCCCGCAGCGGATCATATTCGGCGGTATGAATCAGCGTCGGGGGCAGGCCGCGCAAATCCCCCGCACACAGCGGTGATATGCGCGGATCAGCGGGATCATCGCCGGGCGCCAGGTAGTGCTTGAGATCATGTTCGAGCGTGTCCCGGTCCACGAGGTACCCCTGCGCGAGTTCCCGGCGCGAGTCACTCTCTTTTGAAAAATCCATGATCGGACAGAGCAGAAACTGAAAGGCCACGCGCGGCGCCCGCGTACGCGCGGCCGCCTGGCACACCACTGCGGCCAGTGTCGCGCCGGCGGAATCCCCGCTTATACCGAGCTGCTCCGGGTCCACCCCAAGGTGGTGGCAGTTCGCTGCCATCCAGGCCGCCGCCGCGTAACCATCCTCGACGGCCGCCGGGAAACGATGCTCGGGCCCCAGGCGATAGTCGATCGAAAACACCCGACAACCGCTCGCATTCGTCAGTGCGCGGGCGATCGCATCGTGGGTCTCGATGCTGCCGGCGACTAGGCCCCCGCCATGAAAATAGATCAGTCCCGGGAGCGCAGCTCGCTGGTGTGATCCGATCGGGTCGTAGCGTCGAAACGCTATCGGTCCGGCAGGCCCGGGCAGAACGCCGTCCTCGATGCTCGCGACGCCTTCGGACTGGCCGGAGAAACTCAACAGGTGTTTGAGCGCTTGGCGCCGCTCGGCGGCACTCAACGACAAGGCACTGGGGGGATTCAGTGCGGCCAGCGTGTCGAGAAAGCGCTTGGCGCGCGCATCGAGCGGCATATCAGTCGCGGCCGTCGGCCGCTCGACTCGCGCGTGCAGCGCTACTCATAACGCCAGCGCGTGCCGCACCGACTCCGGCCAGCGCGCCAGATCCACGCCATGGTTGGCGAACAGAGCCACGGCGAGCCGATCCATGCCGAAGGCGACGCAGCCGGTGTGCGCGTGTTCGTGGCGCTCGTTGTGCAGCCCCCATACTTCACCGAAATGCGCCTGGTGATAGTTGAAGCTCATGCAGGCGGTGGGCTTCGCGCCGGGGTAGTAGGGAATGAGCAGCTCGAACTTCAGAGAGTTCTGTACCTGGCTCACCGCCATCATCTGCCCGACGCGTCCGAAGAACGGATCGCTCGCGACATCGAGCGCATGCGGCAGGGCCAGCTCGTCCGCGAGTCCCCGCGCGCGCGCCATCCAGCCGTCGCGAAACGTCCGGATCTCCTCAGGCGAGCCGATGCGGACAAACTCACGCATGCGGAAGGACTGCAGACGATCCAGCGAACGCGACGGCTCGCGACGGAAGCAGTCCGCCGCGACGTCAAAAATCAGACCGCCGGCCGGGACACTGCCGCGGCTGGCCACCAGCGGATATACCGGGTAGCAGGCGGCCGGTGAGAGCACCAGATCGGCCGCCGCGAGCGCGCTGGTCCAGTCGCCCCCCTCCTTGTAGCGGTCGGCGGCGCTGCGGATCTGTGCTTCCGTGCCGTGCAGCGCGCACACGCAGCCGAGCAGGTTCGGAAAACTCTCGAGGTAGCCGGACTTCTCCAGCTGCTTGCGGCTCATCACCGGAGGGAAGCGCAGCACTTCGGCACGTGGGTCGCGCTGCGCCGAAATAAAGGCGGCGAGCCGCTCGATCACGCCTTCGTAGAGGGCGCTGCGCGCATAGACGCCATCGACGCCCATGTCGCGGAACAGAGCCCCCGCAATGGCGGCAAGCGGATCGTGAGTGGCGGTTTCGGCAGAAGAAGCAGTCATCGTCGCTCGGCTCCGGTAGTCGGGCGGTGAGGGTAGGTCTTAAAGGATTACGGTTACTCGCGCAGCGACGCGGGAATCGCGCTCATCAGCGCAGGCGTCGCCAGGTTCGCAAGGATACGGTCGTTGTTGATCATGATCGGCGAAGACAGGATGTCGCGCAGATGACGCCCGAGGGTGTAATCGCCGTCGTTGCGGTACCCGGCAAGCCCACAGGCGCGCATGGCGCTCATGACGGTGGCCGCCGCGAGTTCGGAAGCCTCGACCTTGGTCAGCGTGATCAGGGTCTGGAATTCGAGCGCCGCCATGGCCTGCGGATCATCCATCACCTGCTGATAGCGACGCAGCGAGCTGGTGAGCATGCCGCGCAGCGTGCGCAGGGTCGACATCGCCTTGGTGAACTGCGGGGCGCCCGGGGGCAGCTGGCCGTTGCTGTGGCGCATGGCGTTGCGCACGAAGGCCTGTGCGCGCGCAGTCGCGCTTGCGGCGATGCCGGTCCAGACCGAGCCCCACAGCAAGTGCGCCGAGGGCACCATGGTGCGGGAGTGGATCGTCTCGTAGGGCTCCGGCAGCACCTGGTCGGCCGCAGCGTTCGCCTTCAGCATGTAGCCTTCGCTGCAGGTGCCGCGCATGCCGAGGGCATTCCAACCCTGCAGCTTAGTGAGTGTGTAGTCGCTCTTGAGGAGTGCGACCAGCACCTGATCCGAGGAGTTCGCATCCGCGGCGCGCCGCGCGGTCGTCACGACCCCGTCGGCGTAGGCGCCGTAGGAGATGACGCTGGCCTTGCGCTCAAGACTGATGCGGCCGCCCTCGAGCGGCTCGATGGGTGCCTCGCTGGAGCGCACGTTGCCGCCGCCCTGCCCCTCGGTGGTCGAGGAAGCGAGCAGCAGCTGCTCGGCGCACAGCCGTCGCAAGAGATGCTGGAGGGACGCGTTGGCGCCCATGTGACGCACGATGCAGGCGATCTTGATCTGATGCATCGCATAGATCATGCCGGTCGAAGCGCACGACTGGCCGAGCTGGTAGCAGACGTCGGCCACGTCGGCGATGCTCCCGCCCTCGCCGCCGAGGGCCTTGGGGACCATGATCCCGAGAAGTCTCTGCGCCTTGGCGGCGGCGAACGACTCCGCCGGGAAGCGGGCATCGGCATCCACATCCAAAGCGTGGGCCGCCGCGACAACGGCGACGGCCTTGGCACGGGCCGACAGATCGCCGACGACCGCATCCGCCACACCGGTGGGCGTCCCGCCGATTAGTTGCGCTTCCATTAACGAGACCCCCGGATTGGTTTTCCTTCTGGCCAGACGGTAATCTGGCTAATCCATGATACATCAGGATCTTGTGACGACCTTCGCAGGCCGTCACAAAAGAAAATCGCTAAAAATAAGTGAAATATCATGCCCGTAACCCTTGAACCCCGCAGGACGCACGCGCCGGTGCCCCGCACCATCGTGGGGCGTCCCGGCCCAGCTTCCGCCGTCCGCATCGGGCTCATCAATAACATGCCCGACGCCGCCCTCCAGTCGACCGAGGCACAGTTTTGCGGGCTGCTCGCAGCGGCAGCGGGCACCACGGCGATCCAGGTACGGCTGTCCTCCTTTCCTGAGCTTCCCAGGGGCCCGGAGGCCCTCGAGCGCATCGCCCAGGGCTACTGGCCCATCGACGAGGTGCTCGCGGAACCGCTCGATGCGCTCATCGTTACCGGGACCGAGCCGCGCGCTGCGCAGCTTACGGAGGAACCCTACTGGCACCGTTTCGGCGAGCTGCTCGACTTCGCGCGCGATCACACCATCGCCAGCATCTGGTCGTGCCTGGCGGCCCATGCGGCGGTCGAGACGCTCGACGGCATCCAGCGCCAGCGCCTGCCCGAGAAGCGCTGCGGAGTTTACGAACATGCCACGCTCGCCGGGCATGCCCTGATGGCCGGCACGGCAACCCCCTTCTTCATGCCGCACTCGCGCTGGAATGAGCTGCCGCCCGATGCGCTGCGTGAGGCGGGCTACACCCTGCTCAGCTGGTCCGCCGTCGGAGGTGCTGATACGTTCGTGCGCCAGCACGGCAGCCTGCTGCTCTTCTTCCAGGGGCACCCGGAGTACGAGGGCACGACGCTGCTCAAGGAATACCGGCGTGACGTCGGCCGCTACTTAAGCGGCACGCAACCGAACTATCCGACGCTGCCGGTCGGCTATCTGTCGCCGGAACTGACCCGCCGGCTCGAAGTCTTCCGGGATGAAGCGCTCGCAGACCGCAATCCGAACCGGCTCGATGAGTTTCCGTTCGCCGCCGTGGCGGCGGCGCTTGTGAACACCTGGCAGCCCTCGGCGCTGGCGCTCTACCGCAACTGGCTCGCCGTAATTACCGCCGGCCGCAGCGCAGCGCGCGCGACCGAGCCGGTATCATGGGCCTCAAAGCGATGAACGACATTTCCGCCAATCCCTCGGTTCCCGTGCTGCGCGCGCGCCTGCTGACGCTGATCGGGCAGATCCTCAATAAGGCCGATGCGCACAGCCTGCCGGTGGATGCGCGCCTGAGCGAGCTCGGGATGAGCTCCATCAAGATGGTGAACCTGATGCTCGCCGTCGAAGGCGAGTTCGACCTCAGCATCCCGCAGAACGACATCACGCCGGAGAACTTCCGCTCCGTCACCTCGATCGAGGCGCTGCTCGCGCGCCTGCTCGCGCTTAAGCCCTAGCTTCGAGGGCTTCGACGAGCTCCTCGACGTCTTCGCGTGAGGTCTCCCCGTGGGTCACGCAGATGCGGATGACCTCGCGGCCTTCGGTCTTGCTCACCGCCACCCAGGCGCGGCCGGAAGCGAGCACGCGCTTCACGATGTCGCGGATGGCCGGATAACCGGCCGGCGGCGTCACACAGAGGACCGCCAGCGGGGAATCGTTCGCCACGCCCCAACCGCGCGCCGCGAGCCGCTCGCGCGCCAGCGCCGCCACCTCGACCGCGCGCTCCACGTGCACGCCGTAGCCCTCCCAGCCCGCCGCCGCGAGTGACAGGAACAGCCGCAGCCCGAGAAAGCGCCGCGACCACTGCACGGTAGTCAGATACGGATCCAGCTGGCTGACGGATGAGGGCATGAAGGCCGCGTCGACCTTGAACGTAGTCGCTGAGGATCTTCGGATCGCGGGTGATGAACATGCCGCAGCCCATCGTGGTCGCGAACCACTTGTGCGCATCGATCGTGATCGAGTCGGCGAGCTCGATGCCGGCCAGGAGCTTGCGCAGCCGCTCGGAAGCCAGCGCCGCCCCGCCCCAGGCGGCATCGACGTGATGCCACACCTGCTGCTCGCGGCCGATGCGCGCGCACTCCGCGAGCGGATCGATCATCCCGGCCCCCGTGGTACCGGCGGTGGACGAGATGAGCACCGGCACCACACCGCGCGCGCGGTCTGCGCCGATCTGCGCGCTGAGGTCCCGTGCGTCGAGCCGCCCCTGCCCGTCGGTGCCGATCAGCCGCAGCGCATCGCGGCCGATGCCGGCCTGATGCACGATCTTGAACCAGGCCGGCTGGCATTCGCGCGAGGTGTACATCGCCACGGGCGCGCCGAAGGCGCGCACGCCTTCGCTCTCGAAACGCGGCGCGGCGCGCGTGAGCGCGCACAGGAGCGCCGTGTAGTTGGCTTCCGAACCGGAGGTGGTGAAATGCCCGACGCTCTCTTCCGGCAGGCCGGCGCGTCGGGCGATGGCGCGGATGACGTGCGCCTCGATCTCCACCGGCGCCGGGGATGAGCCGGAGCTCGCCAGCTGCGGATTGAAGGAGCCGGCGATGCGATCGGCACACTGCGAGGGGAAATTCGCGGCCGGGTTGAAGAGGCCGAAGTAGCGCGGGTGGTTCATGTGCACCACGCCGTGCTCCAGGCGCTCGATCGTCCAGTTCAGGAGTTCATCCAGTGCGCGGGGCGCGGCAAAATCGAACTGCGCCAGCTCGCGCCGGAACGCGGCCCGATCCAGCGTCGGCATGACGCTGCCGCGCCCGACGCGCTCGCCGGCGTCGTTCAGCGCCCGCGTAAGCTGATCGTCCAGGCGGGTACGGGTCTGCCGGTCCGGAAACAGCGCCGCGGGCGGCGCCGGCAGGTCGCGGCGCGCTCATGAGCCGCGCGTGGCGGCGGCGAGCGCCTGATCCAGATCTTCGATGATGTCGTCGATGTGCTCGATGCCGATGCTGAGCCGCATCGTTTCCGGCCCCACCCCGGCCGTTCGCTGTTCCTCGGGCGACATCTGCCGGTGGGTCGTCGAGGCCGGATGACAGGCCAGCGACTTGGCGTCCCCTAAGTTGACGAGACGCTTGAACAGCCGCAGCGCATCGTAGAAGCGCGTACCGGCATCGGCGCCGCCGCGGATCGCGAACGTCATGAGCGAGCAGGCGCGGCCCTTCAGGTACTTCTGCGCGAGCGGATAGTAGGGATTGTCGGGAAAACCGGCGTAGCTGACGGATTCCACGCGCGGGTCGGCGCGCAGGAACTCGGCGACCCGCTTGGCATTCTCCACGTGCCGCTCCACGCGCAGCGCCACGGTCTCGATGCCCTGCAGCAGCAGGAACGCATTGAACGGCGAGATCACCGCACCGATCGTTCTCTGGAATACGCTGCGCACACGCCCGAGAAACGCCTTCTCGCCGTAGTGCTCGGTGTAGATGAGACCGTGGTACGACTCGTCCGGCTCGCTGAACATCGGGAAGCGTGCGCGCTCCTTGGTCCAGGGAAACTTGCCGCTGTCGACGATCGCGCCGCCGAGCGTAGTGCCGTGCCCGCCGAGGAACTTGGTGAGCGAATGCACGACGATGTCGGCACCGAAATCGAACGGGCGGATGAGGATCGGCGTCGGCACGGTGTTGTCGACGATCAGCGGGATGCGGGCGCGCTGCGCCACGGCCGCGAGCGCCTCCAGATCGCAGATGTTGCCCGCGGGATTGCCGACCATCTCGCAGAAGAGGCCGCGCGTGTTCTCGTCAATCAGCCTTTCCAGATCTTGCGCGCGGTCGGATTTGCCAAAGCGCACGCTGATCCCGGACTTCGGCAACAGGTGCGCGAACAGGGTATGCGTCGTGCCATAAAGCTGCGGCACGGAAATCAGGTTCTGGCCGCGCTCCGCCAGATTGAGCATGGTGAAGTAAAGCGCGGTTTGCCCGGAGCTCACCGCGAGCGCATCGATCCCGCCTTCGAGCTCGGCGACGCGGCGCTCGAGTATGCTCGTCGTGGGATTGCCGATACGGGTATAGCGGTAGCCTTCGACCTCCAGGTCAAACAGCGCCGCACCATGCGCGGCGCTGTCGAAGGAGTACGCGACCGTCTGGTAGATCGGCACCGCCACGGACTTGGTGGCCGGGTCCGAGTCGAAGCCCGCGTGCAGGGCGATCGTTTCAGGTTTCATCGTCGCACATCACGCCAAGAACGCTGGCGCGCACCGGGCAAGATCATCTATTGTGATTTGTATCATAGCAGCTGACGGGGCGTCCGAAGTGCACATAACGCCCCGCACGATGGCAGTGCAAAGCAACGAAAACAAGCGATCGCCTCTCAAGGCCTGGGTTCGCGCACTCGAGCGCACCGCCCGCCTTGATCAGGACCGCTCGCTCACCCTGCCGATACTGATCGACATCCTGTCGGAGCGCTTGCAGGAAGCCCCAGCGCTCACTTCCCGGGAGAGCAGTCTCTCCTACCGCGGGCTCGCGCGCGCCTGCCATGCGTATGCGCGCTGGGCCGTGGAGGAGCGGCTCGAGTTCGGCGACGTGGTGTGCCTCCTCATGGAGAACCGCCCCGAGTATCTGGCGATCTGGCTCGGCTTGAGCCGCCTCGGCATAACAGTCGCACTGATCAACACCAATCTGTCGGGGGAACTGCTCGCGCATTCACTCAATACCGTCTCCCCGCGTTATGTCCTCACCAGCGCCAGACTTGCGCCGGCCCTGGATACGGTGCGCGGCCGGCTCGCGCCTAAGGTGCAGTGCTGGGCACTCGGGGCGGGCGCGCACGCACTGCCACGCCTGGATCTTGCGGTCGCCGCCCTCGGGGGCGGGCCGCCCGACGGGCTGCGTTATCGCGCACCCACGCTCGCCGACCGGGCGCTGTGCATCTACACCTCCGGCACCACGGGGCTGCCGAAGGCGGCCAACGTCAGTCACTACCGCCTCATGCAGTGGAGCCACTGGTTCGCAGGCTTGATGGACGTCACGCCGGCGGATCGCATGTACAACTGCCTGCCGCTGTATCACAGCGTCGGCGGAGTGGTCGCAGCCGGCGCGACGCTGGTCGGTGGCGGCGCGGTCGTGCTGCGCGAGCGCTTCTCGGCCAGCACGTTCTGGCAGGACGTGGTGGAGGAGCGCTGCACGCTGTTCCAGTACATCGGCGAGCTGTGCCGCTATCTTTTGAATGCGCCTTCGCGCCCAGAGGAGACGCAGCACCAACTGCGCCTTGCGTGCGGCAACGGCCTGCGCGCGGAAGTGTGGGTGCCGTTCCAGGAGCGCTTCCGCATTCCCCAGATTCTGGAGTACTACGCGGCCACCGAGGGCAACTTCTCGCTCTACAACTGCGAGGAACGCGCCGGCTCCGTCGGACGCATTCCACCGTTTCTCTCGCATCGGGTGCCCGTGACCCTGGTGAAGTTTGATGTGGCGACGGCGCTGCCTGTGCGGGATGCGGCAGGGCGCTGCCGGCGCTGCGCTGTCGAGGAGGTGGGCGAGGCGATCGGCCAGATCATGGACGACCGGGGAGCCACGCGCTTTGAGGGTTACACGGACGACGCTGCCTCCGGGCAGAAGATCCTGCGCGACGTATTCTTCGCCGGCGACGCCTGGTATCGCACCGGAGACCTCATGCGCCAGGACGTCCAGGGATTCTTCTATTTCGTCGATCGCATCGGAGACACGTTTCGCTGGAAAGGCGAGAACGTCTCCACCACGGAAGTGGCGGACGTGATTGGCGGCTGCCCCGGAGTCACCGATGTCGCCGTCTACGGCGTTGCCGTGCCGCACGCGGACGGTCGTGCCGGCATGGCAGCGCTGGTCGTGAGCCCGGAGTTCTCTCTCTCAGGGCTGCGAGAAGCGCTCACCGCGAAGCTCCCCCCTTACGCGCGTCCGGTCTTCATCCGCCTGCTCGGGGCGCTCGAGCTGACCGGGACCTTCAAGCTGCGCAAGCAGGATCTCATGCTCGAGGGTTATGACCCGGCGCGCGTGCGCGACCCACTGTTTGTCGACGACCCTTCCGATGAGCGGTACACGCCCTTCGACATGGAGGCCTACGAGAGACTTCAGCGCGAAGGTCTGCGAGGGCACACAGCCTCGCGTCCGACGCAGGGGCTCTGATGAGTAGTTTGAACACGCTCAAGTCTCCGCCTCGCAAAGAGCCCGTGCACTTCGCGAGCGCACGTCACCGACCCCGTTGCTATCCGGCAGATAATGCGCATTAAGGAGGCTGGATCATGAAAGCCGCATTTGATCCGAACGCCCGCAAGCGCCGGTGAATCTGACGCTCAACGAAGATCTGGTAGATTCGGCTGTTGCCGATATGACCGATTCTGTAGAAGCCGACGCTCCTTGCGGAAATCTACAGCTACCTGCTGGAGTTCATTGCTTACCCGTCGTTCATTGCTTACCCGTCCGTGCATGCCGCGGTAGCGCGCACGCTTTGGATCGCGCACGCGCCATCTCATGGACGTGCGGGAAAGCACTCCGAGGATTACCACAACACGGCGAAGCGCGCCGCAGCGCTGGCGGAGAATTTCGAGGCGGCGCGATGGCTCCACAAAGCGTAGGCTCCGACCGCACGGCACGGCTTGGAGCAGAACATTGAAGCGCCCCTCCCCTGTTCTTATGTTGATGGTTGTACTCGCTGTGTTGTCAGCGGGACTTTGGGCTCAGAGCGTCGGGCCGAAATCGGCTTCGAGCGAGCCGGCTGAGGAAATCAGGGTTCTGGAGAACGCAATCAATGAAGCGATGTTTCGTGGCGATGTCTCCGCGCTCGACAAAATGACGAGTGATGACTACACCGTCATTACAACGGGAGGTCGACTAAACACGAAGAGGGAGACCCTTGAGTGGCTCTCCCGAAAGAAATTCAGAGATGAATACAAACAAGTATACGATCTGAGCATTCGAGTGTATGGCGACGCGGCCGTGGTAACCGGTCGCTGCGTGCAGACGGCTCAGGAAGGCGGGAAAGATTACACCGACGCATATCGATTCACTCGCGTATACATCCGGCAAAAAGGGCACTGGCTTTCGGTCGCCTGGCAGATGACTCGCACGGAAGGACAACAATAAAGGTGACGCTGCGCGCCCAGGTGTCCGCACGTACTGCATGGACTGCCGCGTCCGGTGAGGCCATTCGCGAATTCGTTCATGGCGCGCCCCTTAGGCGCAACGGGTCACCTTCGCCGCCTTCCTCCTCATGCGGAGGACTATTACCTGCAGTATCTGCATAAAGACGGGGGCGAGCCGCCGGATGCGGGCGCGGCTCTGGTGCAATCGAAGCTTGACCAATCCCCAACGGGACGCTGCTGGCGTCTTCATGATTGCACTGCTTCTGCGCCAGATCCGCGATGAGCTGCGCAAGGGGCAGGACTAGGTTCGCCGCCGTACTAAGGCTGCCGTGTCTGATCGATCCTGGAGCGGCGCGGACGTTGCGCCGTCATCTAATACTTGCAGTTAAGGGCAACCTCAATCGCCTGCGCGGTGGCAAGTAATTGGGAGGCTGTCAGTTTGTTGATTTTCTTTCCACTCTGCGCTCTAACCTCACTCATGAATCCCGTGAGCCTCGCACAGGTCGCCTGAATATCGGGGACTGCGTAATACGTCTGCGCGAATATGATCGCATTGGCCAAACTTTTGCCAGGACCGACACCTTTGACTTTCGTGAGCAGTCCGGCGAGCTGCACAGAGACAGGTGAGTTGAATTGCACTTGAGCAGTCGGCCGCGCGTTCCCGAAACCGCCGATGAGGACGAACCTTATGTCGGCAGTAGGACGGGAGATCGTCAATTGAAACCAACCGATACCACCCTCGGCGATGATTGCTGAGGCACACCCGGGGGGATCGTCGAGGGGCGTCGAGTTAGGAAACGCTATACACCGACCTATCGATTGACCATTGCCGTCAAACGCATCAATCTCGCTGCCGTCGTCATCAAAAACCCCCACTGCTGCATTCACGAAGTTCGTCGGTACGTCGAAGTTGACGCGAAGCACCGGGGCATCCGTGATACAGAAGAGTCCGTTTGGTGGTATTAGGCAGCCACTGTTTACAGCGTCGTTCTCTTCACCCCATAAGATCTCTGGCTCTGTGCCCGTCGTAGGCGAGTAGCCGAGCGTGAGACTGCCGCCTAAGGCACAAGGAAATCCGAACGTGCAGCCTACAGCAACCGGTTGAGCATACACGGGAAGGTATTGGGCTATGGTCGTGCCCGGGAAGCTGTGATCTGGATTGGGGACAGCCGCCAGCGCAAGAAGTCGTGCGCCAGCTGTCGCGTTCGAGATGTTCTGTCCGGGCGAAAAGTTGTTCGGGGCGACCGTTATTAGAGCCTGCGGTTCGGCAAAGGCCAGCGAACAGGCAAGCGTCAATAAGACGCCACAGAACAATGGGGCAGTGGGTTTCATGATCGAGGCCTCCGAATGTCGGCGAGCGCCGCATCCGATTTATTGGTTAGGCCCGAGCATACGCGTTCTGCAGTTCGTTGCGCAGAGGCGGTTCGGTCTATCCAGTGCCCGGAACGCTCGACTACTGCATGGACGCACCGCAGCAACCTTCGGCACCGTCTGTAGCATGACGCCGCTGAATCTCACCGGCCTTGAACTAGAAACCGCCGCCCGTGCGTGTCGCGCACTGGCGTACCAGGAGGAACAGGCTGCCAAGCGGATCGAAAATCCCGGGATGCGCGGCCCGAGCGAGAACACGGCGAAGCGCGCTGCAGCGCTGGCAAAGAAGTTCGAGGCGGCGCGAAAACGATCGCGGTAGCATGCCCTCAGGGGGTTCCACGCATGCCGGCACGTCCCTGAACGAAAAAAGGTCTAGCCAGTACTTAAAATCCGTACCAGCGTCCGTACAGTCTGCCTAGTCACTGCTAGATAGAACGTAACTTATTGATTTTATGGTGGGCGGTACTGGGATGTCCCTGTCGATCAACTCGGACCGCGAGGTAGATCGCTCGGCGATCAGGGGCAGCAAATTATCGCCGCGTTGGACGAGCTCTTTAGCCGCGCCTGGAGGTAGTCGTAAATCGGCAGCGCTTGGTGTGCCGCTTGCGACGAGCCGACCGGAGCGTGACACCTTCAATCGTTACGCGGTATTGCCGGCATCCACCGTGAGGGTGGTGCCGGTGATGTTCTTGGCCTTCTCGCTGAGGAGAAACTCCACCAGGGCCGCCACGTCCTCGGGCTCCGCCAGGCGCCGCAGGGCGCTGCGCCGCTGGATCCGCTCGCGGTCCGCCGCATCCAGCATCTCGGTCATCTCGGTCGCGATGAACCCCGGCGCCACCGCGTTCACGGTGATCCCGAGCGGCCCCACCTCGCGGGCGAGCGAGCGCGTGAAACCGATGAGGCTCGCCTTGGTGGCCGAGTACACCGACAGGCCGTGGTAACCGGTGCCGGCGACGATCGAGGCCATGTTCACGATGCGACCGCGCTTCTCGCTCATCATCGAGCGCACCACGTACTTGGCTAAGATCATCGGGGCGATGGTGTTCAGGCGTACCAGCGCCTCGAGCTGATCATCGCGCATCATCGCCAGCACCGCCGCCGTCCCCAGGCCCGCATTGTTGATGAGGCCATAGGGGGGACCGAACTCCTTGCGCACCGCGCTCACGAACCCTGCGATCGCGGACGTCGCGAGCAGATCCAGGGCGCGGAACTGGATCGCGCCGGTCCCGGCGCGCGCGGCCGCGGCAGCCGCCGCGGTGAGCGCCTCGCTCGGCTTGCGCGCCACGGCAATGACCTGGTAGCCGGCCGCGGCGAGACTAGTGCTGATCGCCAGTCCCAGACCTCGGCTTGCGCCGGTGACGATGACGTTACGCACCGGGTCGCACCAGCTTGCCGGACGGGGACACTTCAAGCGTCGGCACGAAGCGGATCATGGCCGGTACCTTGTGGGCGGGAAGCGTGCGCTTGCAGCACTCGGTCAGCTCGCGCATCACGGTCTCCGGTGCCGGGCGTCCGGGCGCCTCGTCCTTGAGCACGACATCCGCCGTCACCACCGCGCCGGTAATGGGATTGCGGCGCGCCTTGACGAGCGACATGCGCACCCAGGGGTGCGCGTTGATGACCGTCTCCACCTCTTCCGGATGCACCTTCAGACCCCCGACGTTGATGACCCCGCCGCGCCGGCCCATGAAGTAATAGCGCCCGGCGCGCTCCTCGACGCGATCCCCGGTATCCACGAAGCCATCGGCCCCGCGCAGCGGCTCAGCGCCCTCGCCGAGGTAGCGCTGCGCGGTGCCGGGCGAGCGGATCTGCAGGGTCTCCTCCACCACGCGCAGCTGGGTGCGCGTGCCGCCCTCGCCCACCAGCGCCGTGGGAAATCCGGCCTGTCCATCGCGCACCTCGAAGGCGACGCCCGCTTCACTGGAGGCGAAGGCGTGCGCCACGATCGCCGCAGGATACGCGGCCCGCAGCCCATCGAGCACCGCCTGATCGGCGATCTCGCCGGACAGACGCACATAGCGCGGCGCAATGCGCGCGGTGAGGCCACTCATGAGCGCCTTGCGCCAGTGCGAGGGGGTGCCGGAGATGTGCGTCACGCCCGCAGCGCCAGCGCGCGCCAGGAAGTCCCCGACGGCCTCGGCAGGATCGGAAAGCACGAGCGAACCTGCGTGCACGGCCCGCAGGAAGATCTGCAGCCCGCCGTAGCGGCGGATGTCATAGAACGTGCTCCAGATCGGCGGCTCGGCCGCTGCTGCCTCACCGGCGAGTGCGCTCGTCAGGCTTTCGAGCGTATGCAGCACGAGTTTGGGAGCGCCGGTGGTGCCCGAGGTGAGCAGAATCCACTCGGTCACGTGCGTGCGGACGTCGCGACGCCACGGGCGCGGACAGCTCCCCGCGCGCAGCGATCGCCAGCGGCAGCCCGACTTCTTCTTCGCTGGCCGAACCTGCATCGAGTACCACTGCGTCCGCCTCGGCCCCGCGGATGACGCCGGGCAGATGCTGCAGGGAGAGGTCGGGGGGACACAGCACCATGCGCCGCGCCACCCCGTCGAGCTCGATCAGGGCAAGAGCCTGCCGTCAGCTGGTCCTTCGCCGCGAGCACCACGCTGCGCCCGCGCAGCTCCTCGAGCCGGCCGCCGAGGCTCGAGCCTTCACCGAGAGCAGCGAGCGCGACTTCGCCCTGAAGCCCGAGGAGACTTCCGCGCGGCGCGCCCCGCGCGTGGATGGATTCCCAGAGCGAGCGTCCGTCACTTGGCAAAGTTTTCGTAGAGCCTGACGAAATCGCCGAAGGTCACGGGAAACTCCAACGCCTCCGTCGAGTTGAAGGGGTCGATGCCGAGGGCGTCCTCGAGGCGCGCCACGATTATCGCGAAACTCAGGGAATCCAGGCCCGACTGCACGAGTTTCAGCTCGTCGGACAGGGGCGACAGTACGCGCTCCTGCTCGATGGCGACTTGTTGGAACTGGGAAGTGATCGTGGTCCTCACCGACATCGATAGCGCTCCGGTTGGCTGTGGCGGCGTATCTTAACGCGAGTCGCGCTCAAGGCAGCGCATCCGGCCGCTGGCGGCGAACGTTTTTCATTCGTTTCGGGCGGTTCGCGCACGAGGCCGCACCGAGTTTGCCGCCGCAGAGGCTCCTGGCAAGGCGCGCTCCGGGGGGCGACTTTCGCAAGCGCCTCCCCGCGCCCGCCGGCGCAAACGACCCGGTCGGCCAAATGCGCCGCTCCGTGCGGTGCTCTCTGACACAGTTTCCGTTTTGTACGCCGGTATAATGCCGCCTAGGTCAACCGCAGGCTTGGCAAACAGCAATGTCCGATACGGTCTCTCCCAGAAAGTCGCCCGTAGCGCCGGGCGCCGATCCCGCACTCGCGGCGGAAGTCGCCGCGCTCATCGTGGCAGCCCTCAACCTCGACGTGGCCCCCGGGGACATCGATCCGGGCCGGCCGCTCTACGGGGAGGGCCTCGGCCTCGACTCCATCGACATCCTGGAGATAGCGCTCGTGGTCTCCAAGCAGTACGGCGTGCAGTTACGCGCCGACAGCGAGGAAAACGGGCGCATCTTCGGCTCGCTGCGCCAGCTGGTCGACTACATCTCCGTGCACAGGACCAAGTAAGCCCCTGGCCAGATTGCCGCTGCTCGCGCACTCTTCCGCCGACGCGGTCATCGCGTACCGCGGCGGGGCGCCCCTCACCGTCCGCCAGTTCCTGCACGACGTTGCCCGCGTGCGCGAGGCGCTCGGCGCGTCCCGCCAGGTCCTGAACGCCTGCAGCGATCGCTACCACTTCACCGTGGGATTTGCCGCGGCCCTGACTGCCGGCCAGGTGACCCTCTTACCCTCCTCCCATACGCCCGAATTCATCCGCCAGCTGCGCGGCTTCGCCCCCGACGCGGTGTGCCTCACCGACCGCGCGGACTGCGACCTCGGGCTGCCGCAGGTAGCCTACCCGCGCTCCGGAACCCCGAGGGAAGCGGGCACGAACCCGCCGATCCCGCAGATCGACTCGGCGCAACTCGCCGCGTATGTCTTCACCTCCGGGTCCACCGGCACGCCCATCCCGTACCGCAAGAGCTGGGGGCGACTCGTTCAATGCCTGCGTGAAGCGGCCCTGCGGCTGGGTCTTAGCGGATCCGAGAGCTGGTCCATCGTCGCCACGGTGCCGGCACAGCACATGTATGGCTTCGAATCCAGCGTCCTCATGCCCCTCAGCGGCGCCCATGCGCTGTGTGCCGAGCGGCCCTTCTACCCGGCCGACATCGCCGCCCGCCTCGCCGCCGTGCCGCGGCCGCGGGTCCTCGTGTCCACGCCCGTGCATCTGCGGGCGCTGCTGGGGGCCGACGTGCCGATGCCGCCCACGGACCTCGTGCTCTCGGCCACGGCGCCCCTGGCGCAGCCGCTCGCCCTGGAGGTCGAGCGACGCTTCGAGACGCGGCTCATGGAGATCTACGGTTCGACCGAGACCGGGCAGATGGCCTCGCGCCACCCCACCGAGGAGGCCGAGTGGCACCTGTGGCCGGGCGTGCAGCTCGCGATCCGCGGGGAGGATGCCTGGGCGGACGGCGGCCATATCGAGCAGCCGACGCGCCTGTGCGATGTGCTCGAGGTGCGCGGCGACCAGCGCTTCCTGCTGCACGGGCGCATCGCGGACCTGGTCAACATCGCCGGCAAGCGCAGCTCGCTTGCCTACCTCAGTCACCAGCTGAACTCGATTCCCGGCGTGCTCGATGGCGCCTTCTTCCACTGCGAGGAGGCGCGCGCCGCGCTCACCCAGGTGAGCCGCGTCGCCGCCTGCGTGGTGGCCCCCACGCTCGATGCCGCACGCCTACTGCAGGCGCTGCGCGAGCGCATCGATCCGGTTTTTCTGCCGCGCCCGCTGCTGTTCGTCACGCGCCTGCCGCGCAACGGCACCGGCAAGCTCCCCCAGGAGGCGCTGCGGGCACTCGCCGGCGCGCACCTGAAGACGCACGTCGCCTAGAGTGAGCCCCCATGGGCGAGCGCACCACCGTCACGATCGGCGCGGACCATCCGGCGCTGGCCGGGCATTTCCCCGGCGTACCGATCCTGCCCGGGGTGCTGCTGCTCGATGAGACGCTGCGGGCCCTGGAGCAGCAGGAATCGCTCGCACTGACGCAGTGGCGCATCGGGCGTGCCAAGTTCCTGAAGCCCGTGCGCCCGGGGGAGACGCTCGTGGTCGAGCACCAGCGACTGCCGAACGGACAGGTCCGCTTCACGATCTCCAGCGCCGGGCATCCGGTCGCCAAGGGCATGCTCATCCCTGAGGCTCGAGCGCGCGCCGATGGCCAGCAAGCCCGCTGAAGGAGGGCGCTCGCGCGCCCCGACCTCTCGCAGTGGGCGAGCACGCCCGAGCGCGGCAGCACACGGGTGCTGCGGATCGGGGTGTTCGTTGCGCTGCACCTGGGTCGCGCGCTGTCGCTGATCCTCCTGCACCCCGCCGCGCTGTATTTCTTCCTCTTCGGTCCCTCGATCCGGCGCGCCTCGCGCGCGTACCTGCGGCGCGTCCTCGATCGCGAGCCGACCGCGCGCGACCGCTACCGCCAGATCTATTACTTCGCCGTGACCCTCCTGGATCGGCTGTACTTTCTCAAGGGACGGCACGAGCTGTTCGAGGTCGCCGTGGAAGGTGAGTCGCTGATGCTCGAGACGCTCACGCGCGGCCACGGGGCGTTTCTGCTCGGCTCGCACCTCGGCAGCTTCGCACCCCTCGCCACCATCGGGCGCCACCGCCCGGACCTCAAGGTCGCCATGGCGATGTACGAGGCGCAGGCTGGCCCGCTCAACACCTTCTTCAGCGTGACGCAGGCACAGGACACCCCGGAGATCATCCCCCTCGGGCACCTGGAGGCGATGCTGCGTATCCGCGACTGTCTCGATGCCGGCAAGTTCGTCGGCATTCTGGCCGATCGCACGCTGGCCGATGCACCGGCGCAGCCCGTGCCGTTCCTGGGCCGTGCGGCGCCTTTTCCGGTCGGTCCCATGCGCGTGGCCGCGGCGCTGCGCCGCCCCGTCATCCTCATGACCGGCGTGTACCGCGGCGACAACCGCTACCTCGCCGTCTTTGACCGCATCGCGGACTTCTCGCAACCGACGCCGCAGGGGCGCGAGGCGGCGGTGCGCGAGGCCATCGTGCGCTACGCGCAGCTGCTCGAGCACTACACGCGCTCGGACCCGTACAACTGGTTTAACTTCTATGATTTCTGGCAGGGCGCCGCGTCCGCCGGCGACGATGCCGCACAGCGCGCTGCCCCATGAGCGCCCGCGCCTGCCTGCTGGCGCTCGCAGGACTCACGTGGCTCAACAGCTTCGCGGCCGAGCCGCCGACCGCGCCCGCCGCTCCGGCCTTCCATGAGCTCATGCGGCTCCTGGCCGCACGGCGCCACGGACACGTGAGCTTCACCGAAGTGCACCAGATGGCGATGCTCAAAGCGCCGCTCACCTCCTCCGGGGAGCTCCTCTACGAGGCACCCTCGCGGCTCGAGAAGCGCACGCTCGTCCCGAAGCCCGAGACCCTGGTGCTCGATCACGGAGTGCTGACCGCGCAGCGGGGCCACCGCCAGCACGTCCTGGAGCTCGGCGCCTATCCGCAGGTCGTGCCGTTCGTGGAGAGCATCCGCGCCACGCTCGCAGGCGATGAGGCCGCGCTCGAGCGCTACTTCGTGATCGACTTCAGCGGCGAGCTCGCGCACTGGAGCCTGCAACCTCACCCCGCGCGATGCGGCGATCGCCCGCAGCATCGCGGAGGTCACGCTCTCAGGCGAGCGCGATGCGATCCGCACGGTCGAGATCCGCGAGCGCGACGGCGATCGCTCGCTCCTCACCCTCGGCCCCGAAATCCCCCCATGACACGCGCCGGCCGCCGCGGCACGGTGGGCTTCGTGCTGCTCGCGCTCGCGGCCGCCGTCATCGCCGCGCGCGCCCGCTACAGCGCGGACCTCTCGGCGTTCCTGCCCGCGCACCCGAGCGCGACCCAGCGCGCGCTCATCGAGCAGCTGCGCAGCGGACCTGCGGCACGGCTCATCATCGCCGCGATCGGCGGCGCGGATGCGGCCACGCGCGCGCAGGTGTCCGTGCAGCTGGCCCAGGCGCTGCGGGCGGACCCGCAGTTCGTGAGCGTCAGCAACGGGGATGCCGCGATGCTCGCGCGCGACCGGGAGTTCCTGTTCGCGCACCGTTATCTCCTGAGTGCGGCGGTCACCGCGCCACGCTTCTCGGTACAGGGACTGCACGCCGCCATTGCCGCCTCGCTCGAAGCGCTGGCCTCGCCCGAAGGTCCGCTGCTAAAGCCGCTCTTTCCCCAGGATCCGACCGGCGAGCTCGTCACGATCCTGGAAGCGTTCGGGCCCGAGCGCGCGCCGCGCACGCTCGAGGGGGTATGGAGCTCGCGCGATGGCACGGCGGCGCTGCTGCTGCTCGAGCTGCGGGCCGAAGGCGCCGACATCGACGCCCAGCAGCGCGCCGGGGAGAGCGTGCGAGCGGCGTTCGCCCGCGCGCGCACCTCGCTCCCGCCAGCCTCCGGCGCAGCCCTCACGCTCACCTTAAGCGGCCCACCGGTGTTCGCCGTGGCCGCGCGCGCCCTGATCATCCGCGAGGTGATGCGCCTTTCGGCACTCAGCAGCGCGCTCATCGCGCTGCTCTTGCTGTGCGTCTACCGCTCACTCCCGGCGCTCGTCCTGGGCCTGGTGCCGGTCGCGGCCGGCGCGCTCGCGGGCGTGGCCGCCGTGGCGCTCGGATTTCCGGCGGTCCACGGCATCACGCTCGGTTTTGGCGTCACCCTGATCGGCGAGGCGGTCGACTACTCGATCTACCTGTTCGTGCAGGGGCGGGGCGCGCCGCAGCGCGACTGGCGACGCACGGTGTGGCCGACCATCCGGCTCGGCGCCCTCACCTCGATCGTCGGTTTCACCGCGCTCGTGCCCGCGAGCTTTCAGGGCCTGGCGCAGCTCGGCCTGTATTCGGTCGCAGGCCTCGCGGCGGCCGCCCTGGTGACCCGCTACGTGCTGCCCGCCTGGATCCCGGCGCGCCTGGCGCTGGCGGATCTGCAGCGACCCGGCACGAGGCTCGTGGCCGCGCTGACCGGGCTGCGACGTGCGCGCCTGCTGCTGCTGGCGGTACCGATCCTCGCCTGCGTCGCGCTCTACGCTCACCGCGGCGCGCTCCTGAACCGCGAGCTCGCCGCCCTGAGTCCCGTCCCGCAGGCGCAGCAGCAGCTGGATGAGCGGCTGCGGGCGGATCTGGGCGCCGCGGACGTGCGTTACCTGGTGGCGGTCACCGCGGCGACGCGCGAGGCGGCACTGGAGGCCACGGAACGCGTGGCCGGCCATCTCATGCCGCTGGTCGACGCCGGCACGATCGGCGGATTCGAGTACGCCGCCCGCTACCTGCCCTCGGGCGCCGCCCAGCAGGCACGCCGCGCCGCGCTGCCGGACGAGCCGGAGCTCAACGCGCGTCTGGCGGCCGCGCTCGCAGGTCTGCCGGTAGCCGCCGCAACGCTCGCCCCGTTCGTGAGCGCCGTGGAGGCCGCGCGCCGCGCGCCGCCGCTGACCCAGGCCGGCCTCGCGGGTACTTCCTTCGCCACCGCGGTAAATACGCTCCTGCAGCCCACGGCGGCCGGGTACAGCGCGCTCCTGCCAGTTGCTTCCCTCGCCTCCGGCGATCTCCCCGCCGACGCGGTACGAGCGGTGCGCGCGGCGGTGGCGAACGCCGCGGCTCCTGCGGTGCTGCTCGATCTCAAGGGCGAGACTGACCGCCTGTACGCGGACTACCTCAACCAGGCGGTGCGCCTGTCGCTTGCGGGCTTGGCGGCCATCGTGCTCCTGCTCGCGCTTGCACTGCGCTCCGTCGCGCGCGTCGCGCGCGTGCTCACGCCGCTGGTGCTCGCCGTGGCCGCCGTCACGGCCCTGCTCGTCGCCACTGGCCAGCCACTCACGATCCTGCATCTCGTGGGGCTGCTCCTCACCGTCGCCGTCGGCTCCAACTACGCCCTGTTCTTCGATCGCGCGAGCCACGACCCCGCCGGCGGATCCCTCCCCCTCACCCTCGCCTCGCTCGCGATCGCCAATCTCGCCACTGTGCTCGCCTTCGGCGTGCTCGCGAGCTCGCGCCTGCCGATGCTCGCAAACCTCGGCGCCAGCGTGGCGCCGGGGGCCTTCCTCGCGCTCCTGTTCAGCGCCATGCTGTCGAAGCCCGCCGCAGCAGAGGCCGGCGCCTGATGCAAACCCTGCGCTTCCCCGCCACGCCCGGCCGCCGCGCGGCACTCGAGGTGGTGCTCTTGCCCGCCGCCTACAGCGCCCCGGAGGACTTCGTGGAAGCGGGGTTCGTGGAGGCCGTGCGCGCGCGTGGCCTGGACCTCGACCTGAGCTTCGTCCCCCTGGAACTCAGCGACGTCACCGACCGCACGATCGTCGCCGCGGTGCTCGAGGAGCTCATCGCACCGGCGCGCGAGCACGGCACGACGGTGTGGCTCGGGGGCATCTCGCTCGGCGGCTACCTCGCGCTGTGCTGCGCCGAGCGCGCGCCGGGTGCCATCGCCGGGCTTGCCCTCTTCGCGCCCTACCTCGGCAGCTATCTGATCACCGGCGAGATCGCGCGCGCGGGACTCAAGTCCTGGACCTGTGCCGCGGGGGACGAGGCGGATGAAGAGCGCCGCATCTGGCGCTTCCTCAAGCACCGCAAGGCTGCAGCCGCCGCTGCATCTGGGACTCGGCCGCGAGGATCGCTTTGCCGAGCGTCACCGGGTCCTCGCCGCGGCGCTCGAGCCCGGGGAGGTCGACACCGTGCCGGGCGGGCACGACTGGCCGACGTGGCGCAGACTCTGGGACAATTTTCTGGATGTCCGCCTTGTCCGCCCCGCCTGAGCCTGTCGCATCGCGACGCTTCGCGCCGAGCGCGCTGCTGCGCGCCTCGGTGGTGCTGCATGTCGCGGCGGCGGCGACCGTGATCGCGCGCCCGGGGACATGGCCCTGGGCCCTCGGCGCGGTCGTGGCCAATCAGCTGCTCATCACCGCGGCGGGACTGTGGCCGCGCAGCGCGCTCCTGGGCCCGAACTGGACGCGCCTGCCCAGCGCGGCGGGTCCGGCGGTGATCGCCCTCACCATCGATGATGGCCCGGATCCGGAGGTCACCCCCGCGGTGCTCGCGCTCCTGGCCGCCGCCGGCGCGCGTGCCACGTTCTTCTGCGTCGGCGAGCGCGTGCGGCAGTATCCGGCGCTCGCGCGCGAGATCCTCGCGCAGGGTCACGGCCTGGAGAACCACACCGAGCACCACTCCATGCGCTTCTCGCTCTTTGGCCCGGCGGCGATCGCGCAGGAGATCGGGGGCGCCCAGGACAGCATCCGCACGGTCACCGGCGAAGTCGCCCAGTTCTTCCGCGCGCCCGCGGGGCTGCGCAACCCGCTGCTCGAACCGGCGCTGGTGCGCGCGAACCTGCGCCTGGTCAGCTGGACGCGGCGCGGCTTCGACACCGTGACCACCGACCCGCAGCGCATCCTCGAGCGCCTGACCCGCCGGCTGGCCGGGCGCGACATCCTGCTCCTGCACGACGGACACGCGGCGCGCACCGCGGGCGGTGCGCCGGTGATCCTCGAGGTGCTGCCGCCGCTTCTGGCACGGCTGCGCGAGCGCTCGCTGCGTGCGGTCACCCTGCGCGAGGCGTTCGCGGGCACGGAGCGCGCTTGAGAGCGCCGCAGACCCCGCACGCGCTCCTGCGTCACGCCAGCGCCTACTACCGGCCGGCCGGACGCTTTGCCTGGCATTTCGCGCAGGGCAAGCTCCAGGGCGACCCGGCGTTTCGCACCATCCTCGCGCAGGGCCTGCTCGCCGAGCGCGAGGACCTGCTCGATCTGGGCGCGGGGCAGGCGCTGCTCGCGGGCTGGCTCCTGGCCGCACGCACCGCGTATACGAGCGAGCGCGCCGGGGACTGGCCCCACGGGTGGCCGGCGCCGCCGCAGCTGCGCTCCTACACCGGCATCGAGATCAATCCGCAGGAAGTGCGGCGGGCGCGGCGGGCGTTTGCGCACGACAGCGGCGCGGCCGTGCGCATCGTGCACGCGGACATCCGCGAGGCGGACTACGGCACCCCGGACGCGGTCGTGCTGCTCGACGTGCTGCATTACAGCGATTTCCGTACCCAGGAGACGGTCCTGCGGCGCGTGCGCGCGGCGCTCGCCGCGGACGGCGTGCTGGTGCTGCGCATCGGGGACGCCGCCGGCGGCTTCGGCTGTGCCCTGAGCAAGGCGGTGGATCGCACGGTGGCGCTCGCGCGGCGCGGTCGCTGGCTGCGCCTGCACTGCCGAACGCTCAGGCAGTGGCAGCAGCTGCTCGCCACGCTCGGCTTCGCCACCCGCGCGGTGCCGATGCCGGATGCGACGGCGTTCAGCAACGTGCTGCTCCTGGCGCGGCCCACGTGACGCCGCTCCTCCTGAGCGCCTACACCGCGACCAGCTGCATCGGCCGCGGCTTGCGCGCGACGCTCGCCACGCTGCGCGCCGCGCGCTCCGGACTTGCGCCCTGCGCCTTCGAGACCGTAGAGCTGCAGACCTACGTGGGCGAGGTGCCCGGGCTCGATGAGGCGCCGCTGGCGGCAGAATTTGCCGAGTTCGAATGCCGCAACAACCGGCTCGCCTGGCTCGGCCTGACCCAGGATGGTTTTGCGCAGGCGCTCGCGGCCGCGGCGGGCCGCTATGGGGCGCGGCGCGTGGGCATCTTCCTCGGCACCAGCACCTCGGGGATCCTCGAATCCGAGATCGCCTACCGCCAGCGCGACCCGGTGAGCGGGGCGCTGCCGGGGAGCTTTCGCTACGCGGGGGCGCACAACACCTTCTCCGTGGCCGCCTTCGCGCGCCGCGCGCTCAAGCTCGCAGGTCCGGCGGTGGTCATCTCCTCGGCGTGCTCCTCGAGCGGCAAGGTGTTTGCCTCCGCGCAGCGCGCCATCGAGGCGGGGCTGATCGATGCGGCGCTCGTCGGCGGCGTCGACTCGCTGTGTCTGACGACGCTGTACGGATTTCATGCGCTGCAGCTCGTCGCAAGCTCGCCCTGCCGTCCCTTCGATGTGGCGCGCAACGGCCTGTCCATCGGCGAGGCGGCGGCGTTCGCGCTGCTCGAGCGCGCCGGGGAGAACCTCGACGCCGATGCGGTGCTACTTATGGGGAGCGGTGAATCGAGCGACGCGCACCACATGTCCGCGCCGCCTGCGGACGGGCGCGGCGCGCGCGTGGCGATGCAGCAGGCGCTCACCGCGGCGGGCCTGGACGGCTCGGGGATCGACTACATCAACTTCCACGGCACCGCCACCCCGAGCAACGACGCGGCCGAAGCGCAGGCGGTCGCCGCGGTGCTCGGGCGCGAGGTACCCGGCAGCTCCACCAAGGGCGCGACCGGGCACACGCTCGGGGCGGCCGGCGCGCTGGAAGCGGTGATCTGCGCCCTCGCGCTGCGCGAGAACTTCATGCCCGCCGGCGTCAACACCCGCGAAGTCGATCCGGCGCTGCCGGTGAACTACCTGCTGGCCGAGCGCAGCGAGCCGCTGCAGCGCGTCATGAGCAACTCCTTCGGCTTCGGTGGTTCGAACTGCAGCCTGATCTTTGGACGGGCCGGATGAACGCGCGCGCGCTCAGCGCCTACGTCGATGGCGTCGGGCTCCTGGGTCCGGGCCTCGCCAGCTGGGATGAGGGCGCGCCGGTTCTGACCGGTACGCGCGCGCTCGTGCGGCAGGCGACCGTACTGCCGCCGCCGGAAGGCCTGCCCCCGGCGGAGCGGCGCCGCACCGGCAGCATCGTCAAGCTGGCCCTCGCGGCCGGCCACGACGCGCTGCGGCAGGCACGTGTGCCGGGCGCGCAGCTGCCCGCCATCTTCACCTCCTCCGGCGCCGACGGCCCGAACTGCCACGAGATCTGCGCCGAACTCACCGCCGAGCGCCAGCTCTCCCCCACCCGCTTTCACAACTCGGTGCACAACGCCGCCGCCGGCTACTGGGGCATCGCCACCGGATCGACCGCGGCTGCGAATGCGCTGTGCGCGCACGATGCGAGCTTCGCCGCAGGACTCATCGAGGCGCTGACCCAGGTGATGACCGAGCGCACCGCGGTGCTCCTCATCGCCTACGATGCGCCCTATCCTGAGCCCCTGGGCGCCCTGCGCCCGATCCCCTACGCATTCGCCACCGCGCTGGTGCTGTCGCCGGGGGCCGGAGCTGCCACGCTGGCGCGAATCGAGGCACACTGGAGCGATGCGCCACCGAGCACGATCGAGGAACCGCTCGAAGCCCTGCGCCGCAGCATTCCGGCCGCGCGGAGCCTGCCGCTGCTGCAGCACCTCGCCCGTAACGCCGTCGGCACCGTGGTGCTCGAGTATCTCGAACCGCTGCAGCTCGCGGTGGCGGTGATCCCGTGCCGCTAGACCACGCCTGGATCGAGCAGCACATCCCGCACAAGGGACGCATGTGCCTGCTTGATGACGTGCTCTCCTGGGATGCCAGCCGCATCCGCTGCCGCAGCGCCTCGCACCGGAGGCCGGACAACCCCCTGCGCGCGCACGGGCGCCTGGGAGCGGCCTGCGGGATCGAGTACGCCGCCCAGGCGATGGCCGTGCACGGCGCACTGGTCGGGGCCAGCGCCCCGCTCGCGAGCACCATGGCGATCAACCTGCGCCGCAGCATCGACCATGTGGCCGTCGGCTACCTCGCGAGCGTGCGCAACGTCATCTTCCACGTCGCGCGCCTGGATGACCTAAGCGGCGATCTGATCGCCGCCGCCGAGCGCGTGACCGGGGATGCGCGCACGGTACTGTATGAGTTCGCGCTCTGGAGCGAGACGCAGCCGCTGCTCCAGGGGCGCGCGAGCATCGTGATCGATGCGGCCTTCGCCGCACGGATCGTGCACGGGATCCGCGCGTGAGCAGCGGCCGCCGCGCGCTGGTGACCGGCGGGAGCGGGGGCATCGGCGGGGCGCTGTGCCGGCGCCTGGCGCGTGATGGGCACCACGTGTACGTGCATGCCCACCGCGGCGGGGAAGTCGCCGGCGCCCTCATCGCCGAGATCCAGGCCCGCGGGGGCGCGGCGAGCCTGGTGTGCTTCGACATCACCGACGGCGCCGCCACGCGCGCCGCGCTCGAGTCGGTGCTCGAGAGCGGTCCCATCCAGATCCTGATCAACAATGCGGGGCTGCACGATGATGCGGTGCTGCCGGGCATGAGCGCCCAGCAGTGGCATCGCGTCATCGACGTCTCGGTCAACGGCTTCTTCAACGCCACCCAGCCGCTGCTCTTGCCGATGATCCGCACCCGCTGGGGACGCATCGTGACCGTCTCCTCCGTCGCCGCCCTCATCGGCAACAAGGGACAGGTCAACTACGCCGCCGCCAAGGGCGCGCTGCACTCGGCCACCAAGGCGCTCGCACTCGAGGTCGCGACCCGCGGCATCACCGTGAATGCGGTCGCACCGGGTATCATCGGCACGCCGATGACCGAGGGCCTGTTCGATGCCAAGGCCATCGAGCGGCTGGTGCCGATGAACCGCATGGGCTTGCCCGAGGAGGTGGCGGGGGTCGTCTCCTTCCTGAGCTCCGAGGATGCCGCCTACGTCACCGGCCAGATCATCTCGGTGAGCGGCGGCATGGCCTGAACCGCTCACGACTAAAGAAACTGCGGGGGAAAAACATGATGTTGAAGCCGCGCGCCTCGGGTCTGCCGCAGGCCTGGCGAATCGCGCTGTGCGCCGCCGCGGCGCTCGCACTCACCCCGGGGCTAGCGGCGGCGGATGCGCCGCCGCAACCCGGCGCCGTCACGCTCGACTCCCTGGGGCTGCAGCCCTCCGGTCCCCCGGTGCGCGAGCATCCGGGCTGGCGGGCACCGCGGCTCATCCTGGTCTCGGATCAGCTGCAGGATGAGCTGCCGGCGCTCACGCGCACTTTCCCGGGCGTGAAGTTCATCGAGGCCTCGCACGCGAGCGCGCGCGAAGTCGCCGCGGCGGATGCCACGCTCGGGGTGTGCTCGCCCGAGGTGCTCGAGAAGGCCACGCACCTGCAGTGGATCCAGTGGCTCGCCGCGGGCGTGGAGCGCTGCGTGCAGCAGCCGCTGCTGCGCGAGCACCAGGTGATCCTGACCAATATGCAGCGCATCGCCGGCCCCAGCATGGCCGAGCACGTGATCGCGCTCATGCTGGCTCCTCAGCCGCCACCTCGACTACTTCCTGCGCGAGCAGAGCCAGGCGCACTGGGCGCAGGAGGGCACCCCGCCGCTGATCGATGTGCAGGGCCGCACCGTGCTCATCGTGGGCCTAGGCGGCATCGGCACCGAGGTTGCGCAGCGCGCCCATGCACTCGGCATGCGCATCATCGCCACCCGCGCCAGCGGCCACGGCGGCCCGGATTACGTCAGCTACGTCGGTGCGCCCGATGAGCTGCTCAAGCTGACCCGCGAGGCCGACTACGTCGTCAACTGCGCGCCGCTCACGCCGCAGACGACGGGCATCTTCAACCAGGAGTTCTTCGCCACGATGAAGCCGACGGCTTACTTCATCAACGTCGGGCGTGGCAAGAGCGTGGTCACGGCGGACCTCATCGCCGCGCTGACGGCCGGCAAGATCGCCGGCGCCGGCCTCGATGTGGTGGATCCGGAGCCGCTGCCCGCCGACAGCGCGCTGTGGCGTGCCCCGCACGTGATCATCACCCCGCACGTCTCGGCCGATACCGCCATGGCGGCCACGCAGCGCACCGCCCTCGTCACGGAGAATCTGCGCCGCTACGTGGCCGGCGACGCGCTGCTCGCCGTGGTCGACCCCGCGCGCGGTTACTAGGACACGCCTCGGGCGCGCTTACGCGCCCGCCGGCGTGCGCGCGCGCAGCCAGCCGACGATGCGCTGCGGAATCTCGGTACGGGCCGCGCGACTGACGTACATGCCGATGTGCCCGGTCGCCACCTCCCAGCCGGTGTAGTCGCGGCTGCCGACGTGACGCTCGAGCGCGGCGCAGGCGGCCGGGGGCACGATGTGGTCATCGCGCGCATACAGATTGAGCAGCGGCTGGCGCACGCGCGCAAGTTCCACCGGCCGGCCATTCAGGCGCAGCGTGCCACGGACGAAGGCGTTCTCCTGGTAGAACCAGCGCACGAACTGCGCCAATGCCACCGCGGCCTGCGGCGGGCTGTCGAAGATCCAGCGCTCCATGCGCACGAAGTCCTCGACCGCGCGCTGATCCGGGCGGCTGGTCAAGAGGCGCACGTACTTCTCCTGCGTGAGCCGCAGCGGGCTTAAGGACAGGAACAGGCCGTTCAGCACCTCCCCGGGCACGTTGCCGCACTCGGCGAGCAGTTGCGTGTCGAGCCCGCGCACCCAGCGCCCGAGCAGGTTGTCCGGGGTGTGAAAGTCGACCGGCGTAGTGAGCGTGATGAGGCGCGCGATGCGCTCAGGATGCAGCGCCGTGTAGCACAGGCTGAGCACCCCGCCCTGGCACACGCCGAGCAGATCCAGCGCCGCGCGGCCGCTGCGCTCGAGCACCTGCGCGACGCAACTTCCCAGGTGCTCCTCGACGTACTCGTGCAGCTCCGTGCGCCGCTCGGCGTCATCGGGGGTGCCCCAGTCGATGAGGTAGACGTTCAGCCCCGCCTCGAGCAGCCGCCGCACGAGCGAGCGATCCGGCTGCAGGTCGAGCACGTAGGGACGGTTGACGAGTGCGAAGCAGATGAGCACCGGCGGCCCGGATGCGCGCTGCGGTGCTCCGGCCAGGGGCAGGTATTCGTAGAGGGTCGTCTTGCCGCGGCTGAAGACCGCACGCTTGTGCGAGCAGCCGACCTCGACGCCGCGAGCCTGCACCAGGCGCGCGAGGGTCTCGTTGATACGCAGCGCGAGTTCCGGAACGATCCCGGCCGCCGCGGTGGCGTCGCTCAAGCGCGGCGGCCTCGTGGGTTACCGCGCTTGGGGCGTGGCCTGGGCGCGGCCTTCGGGCGCGCCGCGGCAGCGCTTGGGCGCCACCGGACTCTGCGGCGCGCGCGTCTCGAGCTCACTCAGACGGCGGCCCAAATCCTTCACGTGCGCGTAGAGCGCGTCCACTTCGTTGCGGGTCGGCAGACCAAACGCGCGCACCAGGCTCTCGGCATGGCGGCGCTGCTCGACGAGCAGCGCCGCCGACACGTTGGCGAGTTCGCTCTGCAGGCGGCTGAACTCATCGCTGCGCGCGGTCGCACCATAAGCTTCTTCCGCGCACGCCACCCACAGCTCGTAGAGCTTGAGGGTCTGATCGAGCGAGGGCACCCCGCTCAGCGCGCCGGCGCGGGTGACGAAGCGCTGCGCGGCCGCGCGCGCGACCTCACCCCAGTGCACGGCGAGCTGGGTTTGCAGTTGCGCAAGACGCGCCGCGAGTTCCAACACCCTCTCGGCCTCGGCACGCGGCACCGCCCCAGGCCCGAGCGGCAGTGGGCCGAACGAGCTGCCGGGGGCAGCGCCCGGGGCCTGCCCCGCGCCCGCGGCGCTCGCGCTGCCGGCGCCAAACCACGGGCCGGCCGACTGCGACATGCGCAGCCACTGCTCAAACTGCGCCGCGAGCGGACCTGCGAGCTGCGACCAGTCGCGGCTCACATCCGCCGTCGCCGGCGTGAGGTTCTTCAACAGCTCAAAGAAGCGCCCGGCCGAGGCCGCGTAAAGCTCCTCGGGACGGAACGGACTGCCGGAAAATGGGGTGTCCATAAGCGGTATGCACTGCCAAAAGAATTGGAGAGAAAACTACAGCATCATCCGAATGGATTAGATAAAACCCGGTCTAAACAGCGGTTTCTGCCTCGCCGCCGCACCGGCCGGGTCGTGAACCGCATCATTGTGCGCTGCATACAGTGAGACTACTATTCACGCCGTCCTAGTGCCGCGCTTGTGGCCCCGGTGGCTGACTGGCGCGCGGCTGAAAGACCCCTAACCATGGCCGAAGAACGTCTGATACGCAAATACGCCAACCGGCGCCTGTACGATGCGCAGGCGAGCCGGCACGTGACCCTCGATGACCTGCGCAAGCTCATCGCGCAGGGGCAGCGGCTGAAGGTCATCGACGACAAGAGCGGTGAGGACCTGACGCGCAGCATCCTGCTGCAGATCATCGCGAGCCAGGAGCAGTTCGGTACCCCCGTCCTCAGCACCCAGCTGCTCGAGGCGATCATCCGTTTCTACGGCAACCCCATCCAGCAGCTGCTCACCTCCTACCTGGAGCAGAGCATCGGCGGACTCGTGCGCCAGCAGAACCTCATGCAGGCCGAGATGGCCAAGGCGCTGGAAACCCCGATGGCGCCGATGGCGGAGATGGCGCGTCAGAACATGGAGACGTGGGCCAAGATACAGGCCTCCATGCTCGCGGCGTTCAGCCCCCCCGCCGCGCCGCAGAGCGACCAGGCCGCCAAGAGCGAGCCCCCCAAGCGCCGCCGCTGACGCGCACGCGACCGCACGGCCAGCGCCGTGCGCAGCGACAACCGGTATTTTCTTACCCAACAGGAGTGACGAGAAAGTGGATGTGTGTGACAAGACCCTCGTAGTGACCGGCGCCGGTCGCGGCATTGGACGCGCCCTGGCGCTGCACTTCGCCCGCAGCGGCGCGCAGCTGGCGCTGCTGGACACCAACGCCACGGATCTCGAGGAGACGCGGCGGCGCTGCACCGAGGAAGGCGCCAGCGCGCGCAGCTACCTCGCCAACGTCGCGAGCGAAGAGAGCGTCGTCAGCAGCTTCGCCCAGGTTGCCGCCGATTTCGGGCGCTTCGATGGCCTGATCAACAACGCCGGCGTGCTGCGCGATGCGCTGCTCGTGAAGGTGAAGGACGGCCAGGTGATCGGCAAGCTGTCGCTGGCCGATTGGCAGGCGGTGATCGACGTCAATCTCACCGGGGTGTTCCTGTGCGCGCGCGAAGCCGCCGAGCACATGATCCGCTTCGGCAACGGTGGCGTGATCGTCAACATCTCGAGCATCTCGCGCGCGGGCAACATCGGGCAGACGAACTACACGGCCGCCAAGGCCGGTGTCGCGGCGATGACGGTCGTGTGGGCCAAGGAACTGGCGCGCTACCAGATCCGCGTCGGCGCGGTCGCCCCCGGGTTCATCCGCACCCCCATGGTCGCCGCCATGAAGCCCGAGGCGCTCGCCAAGCTCACCGCCCCGATCCCCCTCGGGCGCCTGGGTGAGCCCGAAGAGATCGCCCAGGCGGTCGAATTCATCTTCGAGAGCGAGCTGTTCACCGGGCGGTGCCTGGAAATCGACGCCGGACTTCGCATGTAACTGAGGATGCAGTGCACAACTAAATTAAGTAGAAATACGGATTTAATTTAATATTACTCCAGTAAATCAACGAGTTATTTAAATATAACTCACTGAATTTTCTCCCTGATATTCTTCTTGCACTGCATACAAAATTAGGTAAGATAGCTCCACACCCAAACGGGACAGGAGATAGCGAACATGACCGACCAGAACTTCGATGTAACCAAGATCCTCGCCGCCACGCGCGAGGCGTTTGCCCCCATGCTCAAGTCGCAGCAGGAAGGCTTCAAGGCCCTCGAGCGCATCGCGCGCCTGCAGTACGCCGTCGCTGGCGACGTGCTGGAGTCCAGCCTGGCCCGCGTCAATGCGACGCTCGCCGCCACCAACCCGAACGAGCTGATGAGCAAGCACACCGAGCTCACCACCCAGTTCGTGGACAAGCTGCGCACGCGCGCCGAAGAGTTCGCGACGGTCACGTCTGAGATCCAGACGAAGATCAGCCAGATCGGCACGGAGTTCGCGGCGAAGGCAGTGGGCCCCCGCAAGGCAGCCTGATAACCTTTGGGCGGTAACACACACCCGGGGTCCTGGTGACTCCGGGTGTGTTTCTTATGGGGGCCGCCTTGAACGACCAAAGCCATCACAGCCCGCCGCAGCCCTCGTCCGCAAGTGCGGACGGCGCTGAGCACGACGACGATCGCGCGCAAGCTACGCGCGCAGCTGGCCGCCGTCTCCGGCGGACTGGCCCCCGATGACTACGCACTCGCCTGGTGGGACTGGTATCTGGACCTCGGAGCGCACCCGGACCGCCAGGCCGCCCTCGCCCGCAGTGCCTACGAGAAGACGCTCGACAGCTGGCAGTTCTTCACTCGCGCCGCCAGCGGGGAGCCGCTGGCGCCCGGTCACGAGAATCTGGGCTTCGCCGGCGAAGCCTGGAACGTCTGGCCCTTCAACGCCTATGCGCGCGCCTACGCCAACTGGGCCTCCTGGTGGCAGGAAGCGCTGCAACCGAAGCCCGGCGCGAACGCCCCCGCACTCGCGCGGGCGAATTTCGCCGGGCGCATGCTGCTCGAGGCGGCCTCCCCGGCTAACTTCCTGCAGACCAACCCCGAGCTCCTGCAGCGCACGGCCGCCGAGTCCGGGCCACAATCTGATCCGCGGCTTCAAGAACTGGCTCGACGACGCGCGCCGCGCGGTCGAGGGTGGACGCACCCCTGGCACCGAGGCGTTCGAGATCGGCAGGCAAGTGGCGGTCACGCCCGGCAAGGTGGTGTTCCGCAACCGCCTCATCGAGCTGCTGCAGTACGCCCCGCAGACCCCGAACGTCTACGCCGAGCCGATCCTGATCACCCCGGCGTGGATCATGAAGTACTACATCCTCGATCTCTCCCCGCGCAACTCCCTGGTGCGCTACCTGGTCGAGCAGGGGCACACGGTCTTCATGATCTCGTGGAAGAACCCGGACGCCGGGGACCGCGAGCTCGGCATGGACGATTACGTGCAGCTGGGGTTTCTGGCGGCGCTGGCGGAAGTGCGGCGGCGCGTGCCACGGCAGCCGGTGCACGCGGTCGGCTATTGCATCGGCGGCACACTGCTCGCCATCGCCGCCGCGCAACTCGCAGCGCGCCACGAAGCCGCGCTCGCCTCCATCAGTCTCCTTGCCGCCCAGACCGACTTCAGCGAGCCGGGGGAACTCTCCGTCTTCATCACGCCCAGCCAGATCGCGATGCTGGAAGCCATGATGCACAAGGCCGGTGTGCTCGAGAGCGAGCGCATGGGCGCCGCGTTCGCGCTGCTGCGCTCGCGCGACCTGTTGTGGGCGCCGGCGGTCGAGCAGTACGTGCGCGGCGAGCGCCCGAAACTCAACGACCTCATGGCCTGGAACGCCGACGGCACGCGCATGCCCTGGCGCATGCACAGTGAGTACCTGGAGCGGCTGTACCTGAAAAACGAACTCGCGCAGGGCACCTTCACGCTCGGCGCCACGCGCATCGATCTTGCCACCCTCACGGCACCGATGTTTGTTGTGGGCACGGAGACCGACCACGTAGCCCCCTGGCGCTCGGCGTACAAGACGCGCGGCCTGACCCGCAGCGCCGACTACACCTTCCTGCTGACCAGCGGCGGTCACAACGCCGGCATCATCAGCGGACCGGTGCACCCGAAGCGCCGCCACCGCGTGCTCAGCTGGAACAATGCCACCGAGACGCTCACGCCCGATGAGTGGCTCAAGCAGGCAGCCCTGCACGAGGGTTCGTGGTGGCCGGCGTGGACGCGCTGGCTCGCCGCGCATTCCTCGGCCGCGCAGGTACCGGCGCGGGAAATCAGCGCTGCAGCCGGCGCTCTCCTCGAGGACGCCCCCGGACAGTACGTGCGCGGCTAGGCCGCGGCGAGGGCACCGCTGCGCCGTGCGCCTCACGCACAGCGTTTGACAGATTCCCTGTAGCCAAACCCGCACGTCGGGTAGCTGAGACATTTGCACCTTGCGCGCAGCGCAGGTCTTATGGATCCCGAGCCTCATGGCGGCGTGTGTCGCAGCGGACCACGACCGTTCATGAGTGAAGAGCAAACCCGTCGCAAGGCGGGGACGCAAAGCCTCCGATCTCAGTTGCGCTGAGACAGCGGGGTTGCCGGTGAGCCGCACCTGCGCGGCACATCGTGACGGGGCATCCGGCTGTGGATGCTCCTTGCGCCTCCTCCGCGTGACCTGTGTTGTCGGGGAGGCCTCAATGGACAGATCCAAACTTGTGCGCCCACTGCCGCGGCGGCTGTGGGCACGCATTCTCTTAGGCGCAGCGGTGGCGCTGGCAGCATCGAGTGCCCAGGCCTATGAGCACACGTGGCACACCCTGACGATCTCCGGTGCCGCGCCCGCGAGCGTGAGCGCCGGCCAGAGCTACTCGTTTACGCCCACCGCGGTCGATTCGCGCAGCCGCACGCTGGTGTTCGCGATTGCGAACGCACCGGGCTGGGCGAACTTCTCGAGCCAGACGGGGCAGCTCACGGGCACCCCGGGAGCGAGCAGCGTCGGGACCTATGCCGGCATCGTCATCGCAGTCAGTGACGGCTGGCGCACCGCGACCCTGCCGCCCTTCACCGTGCAGGTGCTGGCAGCGGCCACCGCGTCCGTACCACCGCCGCCCAACCCGACAGTGAGCCTGAGCGCGAGTCCAACCACGGTCAGCAGTGGTGGGTCAGCGATGCTGAGCTGGTCATCGAGCAACGCGAGCAGCTGCACGGCGTCAGCCGGCTGGTCGGGGAATGAGCCAACGAGCGGCAGCGCGAGCACGGGGGCGCTGAGTGCCACGACCAGCTATACACTCACCTGCAGCGGAGCCGGCGGAAGTGTGAGTAAGACCGTGGCGGTCACCGCCTCCGCGCCGCCCAACCCGACAGTGATCCTGAGCGCGAGTCCAACCACGGTCAGCAGTGGTGGGTCAGCGATGCTGAGCTGGTCATCGAGCAACGCAAGCAGCTGCACGGCGTCAGCCGGCTGGTCGGGGAATGAGCCAACGAGCGGGAGCGCGACCACGGGGACGCTGAGTGCCGCGACCAGCTATACACTCACCTGCAGCGGAGCCGGCGGAAGTGCGAGTAAGACCGTGGCGGTCAACGTCTCCGCGCCGCCCACGCCGCCGGTCATCTCCGGCACGCCCCCGACCAGCGTGATGGCCGGCAGCGGCTACGCCTTCCAGCCCACGGCGAGTGATCCGGCCGGCAAACTGCTGTCGTTTTCGGTGCAGAACAAGCCCGCCTGGGCCAGTTTCAGTATCGCGAGCGGGCAGCTGGACGGCACGCCGAGCAGCGTGCAGACCGGCACGTACGCCAATATCGTGATCAGTGCGAGCGACGGCACGGCCGCGAGCGCCCTGCCCGCCTTCAGCATCACGGTGATGAGCCCGCCGGTGACCACCGGCAGCGCCGTGCTTGCCCTCACGCCACCGACCCAGAACAGCGACGGCAGCGCGCTCACCGATCTGGCGGGCATGCGCGTCTACTACGGAACCTCAGCGTCCAGTCTCACCCAGGTCCTGGACCTGCCCGGTGCCACCGCGACCACTTACACGCTCGCCAATCTCGCCTCCGGTACCTGGTATTTCGCGGCCACCGCCTATACCTCCGGCGGGCAGGAGAGCAGCCCCTCGGCGACGGCGAGCAAGAGCATCCCCTGAAGCCCCAGCTCCCTAACGCGTTTGAGCGGCGCGTGCCGGGCAGCGCCATAGACGCCTGCGAGGAATCAGCGTAACAATTGCCCTCAAAGTCAGAGCCTGAACGCAAGGGGGCGGGCCATGAGTGCAAAGCGCATTGCTTACGTGACCGGTGGCATGGGGGGCATCGGCACCGCCATCTGCCGACGTCTGAGTCAGACGGGCTATACGGTGATCGCCGGGTGCGGACCGGGCTCAGCGCGCAAGGAGCGCTGGCTCGCGGACATGCGCGCCGCCGGCCACGAGGTGCACGCCTCGGAGGGCAACGTCTCCGACTGGGACTCCACCAAGCGTGCCTTCGAGACGGTGCGGGCCGAAGTCGGGCCGATCGACATCCTGGTGAACAACGCCGGCATCACCCGCGATGGCACGTTCCAGAAGATGACCAACGAGGCCTGGCATGCGGTCATCGAGACCAACCTCAATTCGCTCTTCCACGTGACCAAGCAGGTGATCGACGGCATGCTCGAGCGCGGCTGGGGCCGCATCGTGAATATTTCCTCGGTCAACGGGCAGCGCGGGCAGTTCGGCCAGACCAACTACTCCACCGCCAAGGCCGGCATTCATGGCTTCACCATGGCGCTGGCCCAGGAAGTGGCCGCGCGCGGCGTCACCGTCAATACCGTCTCCCCCGGTTACATCGGCACGGACATGGTGCGTGCGGTCAAGCCCGAGCGGCTGGAGAAGATCGTGAGCGCCATTCCCGTCAAACGCCTGGGCGAACCGGACGAAATTGCCTCCATCGTCGCGTGGCTGGTGAGCGATGAGGCCGCGTTCGCAACCGGTGCGGACTTCTCGCTCAACGGCGGCCTGCACATGGGCTAGCCGCTCAAGCCTCGCCACAAAACCTTCATGCTCAAGGTCTGCGTAGTAGGCGCCGGTGCGATCGGCGGCTTCCTCGGCACACGCATGGCAGCAAGCGGTGCGGCGAACGTAGCGGCGCTGGCGCGCGGCACGACGCTGGTGGCGCTGCGCGATCACGGCTGGCGGCTTGAAGAGAACGGCGCCCTGACTGCGGCGCCCGTGACCCTAGCCTGCGACGATCCGCGTGACCTCGGGCCCCAGGATCTGCTCATCATCGCGGTGAAAGCGCCGGCGCTGCCGACGCTCGCGCCGACCCTCAAGCCCCTCATCGGCTCGCACACGCTGTTGCTGCCGGCCATGAACGGCGTGCCGTGGTGGTTCAGTCACGGCGTCGCCGCGCTCGGGCCGGCGCCGCTGCAGAGCGTGGATCCGGAAGGGGTCATCAGCGCCGCCCTTCCGGCCGCGCAGGTCATCGGCTGCGTGGTGCACGCGAGCGCCGCCACGCGCGCGCCCGGCATCGCCGTACATCGCATGGGGGAGCGACTGATCGTGGGCGAGCCCGGCGGCGGGGAGTCCGAGCGCGTGCGCATGCTGGCGGGGCTGCTGCGACAGGCGCGCTTTGAAGTCGATTGCTCCGCGCGCATCCGCTACGACATCTGGTACAAGCTGTGGGGCAACATGACGATGAACCCGTTCTCGGCGCTCACCGGCGCGACCATGGACCGGGTGCTGGCGGATGATCTGTTGCGCGCTTTCAGCGCGGCGGCGATGGGCGAAGCGGCGCTGGTGGGCCAGCACATCGGCTGCGAAGTGAGCGAGTCGCCCGCTGAGCGCCACGCCGTGACGGGCAAGCTCGGAGCCTTCAAGACCTCGATGCTGCAGGACGTCGAGTCCGAACGTCCGCTGGAACTGGATGCCCTCGTGGGCGTGGTGCGCGAGATGGGCCAACGCGTCGGCGTGGCGACGCCGATGATCGATGCGCTCTTCGGGCTCACGCGTCTCTTTGGTCGCGTGCGCGGCCTTTATCCGCTGTAGAGAAAAAAAGCAATCTCGCGGTAACTTTTGTGGAGTTTCTCGCGCGCGCGCCGTGAATTTTCTTTCGCGTGCGCAATTTCCTGTAGCCAAATTCGCACGTCGCAATGTCGAGACATTTGCGATGCGCGCGCGTGCGCGTTTTACTCCCGCGCGAACGCACGATGGCACCGCCGCTGAGCACTGCGCAGTGAAGGGCCACTTGCAAAGGAAGAGCAACCCGTCGCACGGCGGGACGCAGAACGCCGCGCTCCGCGGGAAGGCGGAGTGGGGCGGGTGAGGCGGTGAAGGACGTACGGGGGTGCGGATCCATCGTCTCTTGATCCGGAAGCGTGATCGGTCTCGTCATGCTCCGGACTGCGTCCTCACGCGCGACCCATCGTCAAGGGGAGTTACGTGACGCAAGCGCATATTCGCGCGCCCGCCCGGGCGCGCACACTGACCCGTATTTTCTTTTTTGGCCTGGCCGCATGCGCCGCTACCATAGCGACTGCGAGCGTCACCATCTCCGGCAGTCCACCGAACACGGTCACCGTCGGCAGTGCCTACAGCTTCACGCCGACCGCGACCGACTCGGCTGGCCGCAAGGTGAGTTTTAATATTACCGGTAAGCCGTCCTGGGCGACCTTCAGTTCCACGACGGGAAAATTGTCCGGCACGCCAAGTTCGGCCAACGTCGGCAAATACATCAATATCGGCATCGCAGCCTATGACGGAGTCAACACCAGTGCGGTGGTGTGGTTCGGCATCACCGTGCAGTCCGGCAAGCGGCACTCCATCGGTGAAGATCTCGGGTACTCCGGCGACCAGCGCAACCGTCGGCAGCGCTTACAAGTTTCAGCCTTCGGCGACTGATTCGGCGGGTAAGACGCTGTCGTTCTCGGTCACCAACAAGCCGAGCTGGGCGACCTTCAGCATCGCAAGCGGACTACTCTCGGGGACGCCGACGAGCGCGCAGGCGGGAACCTACTCGAACATCATCATCAGTGCGAGTGATGGGATTGCCAAGAGCGCGCTCCCGGCCTTCGCGATCAAGGTGTCGACGGCGACGGGCACGACCGGCGCGGCCACAGTCACGTGGGCCAACCCCACGCAGAACACCAATGGCACCACACTCATGAACCTCGCCGGCGTGCACATCTACTACGGCACGTCTGCCTCAGCCCTGAACCATGAGATCACGGTGGCGAGTAACACCCAGACGAGCTACGTCGTCTCGGGGCTGACCTCAGGCACCTGGTATTTCGGCGCCACCGCTTACAACACGAGCGGGGTCCAAAGCAAGATGTCGGATATCGGCAGCAAATCGGTCAACTAAGCGGCTTAAGCGCTTGCCGGTTATTTGATGAGGAATGGCGCCAGCCGGTCGCGATAGCGCCGGCTGAGCGTCAGACGGGTACCGCGTCGCAGGACGAGCTCGCAGTCGCCGTGAAACAGCGGGTGCATCTCGGCGATGTGCTCGACATTGACGAGCGTCGAGCGATGCACGCGCACGAAGCTCGACGGGTCGAGGCGCTGTTCGAGCTCTCCCAGCGGCCGCCGGAAGGCAAAGCAGCGGCCGGCGGCGTAGATCTTCACACGCCGTGCCGCGGCCTGGACGAACTCGATGTCGCGCATCGCCAGCACGACGATCCTGCCGCGCTCCGTGAGCAGCAGCCGCGCCGGCCGGGTCGCAGCGGAAGTACCGCCCTGGGTGGCGTAAATCAGCGATTTCGCACGACTGATGGCACGCCCAAAGCGCTCATCGTCGACGGGCTTGAGCAGATAGTCGATCGCACCGGTGGCAAAGGCCTCCATGGAGCGATCGGCATACGCCGTCACGAAGATGACGTGCGGATGGACGCCACGTTCGGCCAGCAGGCGCACGAGTTCAAAGCCATCGAGTCCGGGCATGCAGATGTCCAGCAGCATCAGCTGCGGCGCATGTTCACAGGCGAAACCGGCGGCCCGGGTGGCCGAGCTGAAAGCCCCCGTCACCTCGATCTCCGGATCCGCGCGCAGGAGCTTTACCACCCGCTTAAGGGCCAGCGGCTCATCGTCCACCACCACGGTTGCAATGGCGGCGCTCACCAGACGGCACCCGGATGCGAAGACGTCGCGCACGAGCGACGCACCGGCTGCTGGCGCAAGATGGCAGCCCTCGCGGCCCGCCAGTGCCGGCTGACGATGAGTGCAGCGTCGCGGCGGGGGACGCGGGCCGGCAGTTCCTTCTGCGTGCGGCGGCATACCATCACCAAAGTCTAGAGCGAATCCCGCCGCCGCAGCCGACGGGCCATCGTGAGGAGCACTCGTTACGGCGCACGCGCGCCCTACGCCGCATCCCGCCGCTGCATGCAGCGCCGCCGTGCGCATACCCGGGAGCTCTCGTTATGCGTTCGCGCGCGCTGCGCTCAGGAACTCCAGTGCCAGTCCGCCGCGCTCTTGCGGCAGCCGCCGCCTTGCGCATTCCAGGCGCGGCCGCGCACCACACGTCCGCTTGCGGCGCCCGTGGCCTCGCCGCCACGCAACGCGCGCACGCCATTCACCCAAACGTCATCGACGCCGGTGGCCAGCTGATGCGGCCGCTCGTAGGTCGCATGATCCTGCACCGTGGCGGGATCGAAGACCACGACGTCGGCAAAGTAGCCGCTCTTGAGACTGCCGCGCGCGCTGAGGGCCAACGTGGCCGCCGGAAAGGCGCTCAGCTTGCGCACCGCTTCCTGCAGCGTGAGCGCGTGTTCATCGCGGACGTACCGGGCGAGCACGCGGGCGAAACTGCCATAGGCGCGCGGATGACGGCTGGATTTGAGAAACACCCCTTCCGGCGCCGGCGCATCCTCGTCCGAATCGAAGCTCACCCAGGGCAGCACCACTTCGCGGCGCACGTTGTCCTCGGACATGAGGAAATAGGCGACCCCGACCCTGGTGCCGTCCTCCACCACGAGGTCAATCACCGCATCTTCCGCACTTACGCCGCGCTGCTGCGCCACGGCGGCGAGCGTCTTGCCGGTCAGGGGTTTCAGATCCGGATTCTTAAAGGCGAGGAGCAGCGTGCCCTGCGCACCGGCTTCCCCGAACAGGTTCTCCCACGAGGGCGTCGGGTCGCGCATCTCCTTGATCACCCGCGCGCGGATCTGCGCATCCCTCAGTCGCGCGATCCAGGCTTCGAGTCCGCCATCCTGCACCCACGGCGGCATCGCGGCATCGAAGCCGGTGGCACCGGCGGTGTAGACGTACATGTCCGCCGTGATGCGCGTGCCGTGGCTGCGCGCCTCTTCCACGGCGCGGATGAGCGCATCGATCTTGACCCAGTTGCGCTGACCGGCCACCTTCAAGTGATAGATCTCAGCTGGCGCACCGGAGGCGCGGGAAATGTCGATCGTCTCCTGCACGGCCTCCAGCAGCCGATCGCCCTCGCTGCGCATGTGAGCGCTGTAGATGCCGCCACAGCGCGCGCTTTCGCTCGCCAGCGCCACGAGCTCCGGCGTCTTGGCGTACGTGTTCGGCGCGTAGATCAGGGCGGTCGTGACCCCCACCGCGCCCTCCTCCATGGCCTGGCGCACGAGCGCGCGCATCTGCTCGAGCTGTGCCGGCGTGGGTGCCACGTCGACTTCGCCGAGCACCGCCGTGCGCACCGTCCCCGCGCCGACATAGGAGGCCACGTTGGGTGCGATGCCGCGATGCTCGAGCATGCGCAGATACTCTCCCAGGGTGTGCCAGTCGATGGCGTACTTGATGTCGCCCTGGCGCTCGAGGGCGCGCTGCCGCATGCGTCGCATTCAGCGGTCCCATGGAGTTCTCCCCCAGGACCTCGAGCGTGACGCCCTGACGCAGGTCACTCAGGGCGCGACCGTCCACGATCAAGGACTCCTCCGGGTGCGCCAGCATGTTGACGAATCCCGGCGCCACCGCCTTGCCGTGCGCATCGAAGTGCTCGTGCGCAGCAGCGGGCGCGTGAGGACCCACGTAGACGAGCCGGTCCTTCCGTATAGCCACATCTCCTATAAAAGGAGTGCCACCGGAACCGTCATAGATCATGCCGCCCTGGATCAGGACGTCATAGATGGCAGGCTCCCCGTGGGCGGGAACGCCCGTCAGCATCCACAGCACGAGAGCGACCCCAAGTCCTGCCATCCGCGTGCGCATGTCCCTGCGAGCCTTCGCCGAAAAGCGACAACCTTAGCCGACGGACCGCCTCACCGGCGAGCGGGGATTTCTCCTACACGGGGTGAGGCGGGGAGCTTACAAGCGGGAACGCGGAGGTACCCGAAGATGGCAATTGCATGTCATGGCAGTAAAGGATTGGGTTCATGCCAACTGCGCGCGACTTCGCTTTGCAGCTTCCTCGGGCCGGTATCAGCCACGGGACGCGGGGTTCGATGCCTCCTCCGGGGCAGAGGGATGAAGAGTGGGAAGGGACTCCGGTCTCCGTGACGGGCTCGGGCGGTATGGCCGGACAGGATTTCAGGCCATACACCCATCAGTCTGAGGATTCCGAAGCTGCCAGTGAGCCGCCTTACTGGGCCACTTGGGGCTTCTAAGCCACGTGCGCTAGCCGCCGCTCGGATCACCCTGCGCGCGCACACTTGAGCGCCCTGGATGCGGGTCCGCCACCGCGACACTGACCACCGTGGGATCGTCACGCAGCCTCACGTAGATCTGGCTCGAAACCGGATGCGGCACCTGAAGCGTGCGTCCCGGGTAACCGTCGGGCACGTGCACCGCACGGGTGAACTGTGCATCCCCGGCCACTGAATCGAGCAGGAAAAGATTCTGCCCGCTGAGCGTGCAGGGGTCATCGCCGGACTCCGGACATTCCAGCGCCTTCAGCAGCGGCAGCCGTACCAGCGTCGCTAAGGGGTGCCAGTCACCCGACACCGTATCGTTGAGCAGACGAAATCGCAGCGGTCCGAACGCGGCGGGCCCCAGCGTCTTCGCCGGCGCAAACGTCGCCACCGCCACCCGGGCGTTCTCGAAGGTCAGACCGCCGTTATGCACGTCCAGCACCGTGGAGAGTCCCTCCGCAGTCGCGACCTCGACGCGCGCGTCGCGGCTGAAGGTCGCAGGCGACTGCGCGCGCAGCGAGAACGTGACCTGGGAATTCTGCGGCAGGTCCTCAGAGCTCTGTAAGCGGATATCGACCCCGCCGGGAGCCATGAGTGGTTGCGCGCTCTTGTCGATGATGCGCGCGCTCGGGCGCGGGGCCTCGATGGCGACGCGGACGTCAAGCTGGCGGCCATCCCTGAGCGTAACCCGGCCGCGCGTGGCTTCGCCCTGGCGCAGCTGCGCCACGTCTGCACTGCGCCCCGGCATGGTCAGCTCATCATGGCCAGCGGCGCTGCTGAGCGTGCCCGGGGCAAATTCGATCCCCTTGACCACGAGAGCGTCCACCTCATCGAGGCGGTTGCCGGTGAGCGTCCCTTCCGTGTCGCCCGCAAACAGCGTGAAGCTCTCCAGGCGGCTCGCCTCGGCATAGGCGTGCACGGGAATCGTGCGCGGATGTGCTGCGCCCAGGTCCTGGACCAGGATTGCAAGGTCCCCGGCGGGCGTGTCCTGCAACGGCACTTTGACCTCGAGCTCCCCGGGTGCACTGCTCTTCCACGCGAGTCGCGTCTGCTTGCCACTGCTGTCGCGCAGGAAGAGGTCCGCCACGCACTGCGCGCTGAGGTGCGCGCAGGTGGATGGTGTCCTCGCGGCCGATGACGAGTCCGGACTCATCGCCGGCCGCCAGCTGCCAGGACTGCTCGCGCGCATCTGCGAGCGCGAACGTCGGGCCCTGATAGGCATCAAATCCCCAGAACCCGCGCAGCGTGCCGTGCAAGAGGTCCCCGGAAAGCTCCGCGTTCAGGGCAGCCGTATCGACCACGAAACCGCCGCGCGCGGCATCGGCGCGCGCGGGCAGCGCCAGGGTGCTGCCGTCCTTGGCGGGAATGCTAAAGGTCATGCCGTGCGCGAATCCGGTCGAGAACACGAGTGGCGCGCCATCGACCGGCAGCACCAGCGGGTTGCGGCGTGCGCACAGCACCTCCTGCGGATCCACGGCGTGCAAGGGCGGCAGCTGCGGGCTCTCGATGGCGGGCAGCGCCAGGACCAGTACCGACATGGGATCGTGGAACGAGGGGGCGGCATTGAGCGCGAGCGCCAGCTGTCCTTCGCGCGCGGACGCCAGCGCCGGGATGTACTGGTACTGCGCCGTATGAATGGAGTCGAAGATCCGGGCAATGTCGAAGATCGAGCCGATATAGGGTCCGTACAAGCCGGATTTCAGCTGCGTGGTATTGGCCGCGGCCATGGCCAGATCGCTCGCCGGGCCGGACGTGAGCGCCTGCGCCAGGGAGGCACTGTGGCCATCATTCAGGATCAGCGTCTCGCGCCCCTGTGTGAGACAGGAAGCCTGCAGTGACGCCATCTTCTCCAGGCACTTCTCGTCCACCTTGATGGCCAGGCTGCGGGCCAGGAGTGGAGCGGCCTCCTTCAGGCGCCCGGGGTCGCGCTCGGCGAGGTCGCGGATGGCGCCGAGATAACCCTCCAGGCGCGAGTGATCGAGTGTGGCCTGGTTGAGGTCCTGCGAAGTGCGCACGAAGGCGCCCGGACGTCCGCGCACGGCATTCATGAGCGTCTTGAAGTCGCCGCCGGTCTCGGGCGCCAGAAACACGAGCAGCTGCTGCGCATCTTTCGGGACAGTGAGCGTCATCCCCTCCTTGGCGCACTTGCCGCTCCAGGTCTCGCAGCGCACGAACCAATCCGCCGGCGGCGGATTGGTCGCGCCGCGCAGGAAAGCCACGACCATCAGGTAGTGCGCGTCCTGCTGCGGCGGCAGGTCGGCCTTGAGCCACAGCCGATCCCCGCCCGCCAGACTCGGGACGCGTGCGGCCGGCAGCGTGACCCCGGAGCGCGTGACCGTAAGCTCGAGCGTGGGGCCGGCGAGGTCGAAGGGTGCAGGGTCTGCGTACGCCGGCGCGAAGGCTAGAGCCAGAGCGCTACTGGCGAGCGCAAGCAGGAAGCGGCAGTCCATTGGTCGCTATTGTAGGAGCGTCACAGGCAAATGCATGTGAAGCAGTTTGAGAAGTGCCCCCTTCGGAGCGGGGCACCTCTGGCGGCTATGAACGAACAGCGCTTTCAGAGCGCCAGCGCCTAGGCCCTGGGCGTATAGCTGAATTTCTGCCCGGCGACGGCCGCCTGGTACATGGCGCCGCCCTTGACGATGGTGAAGATCGCAAAACCCTTGTAGTACTTGCCTGCGGTGCGGGCGTCTTTCTTGCCGCCGCTGGCGTCGGCACTGGCGCCGGCAGTGCCTGCGCTCGCCCCGGCGGCGGCCGTGATGGCGACCGCGTTGACGTCCGCTCCGAACTCGAAGTCGCCCCGGGTGAAGTCATCAAAGGCGGCCTTGTCCTCGAAAAACACGATCTGGCTGTACGCCTGACCGCCGGCCTGAAAACCGACACTCAGCTGATTCACCGTCGTATCGCCCACGTACGCTGCCGTGCCGGTAGACGTGGCCGCTCCCATGCGCGGCGCCAACCACAAAGCCGCCCTTGCCGACGGTGGGGAACACGGCATAGCCGTAGCTGTCGTGGAAGAAGGAGGCGCTTTGGCCTGCGTTCTTAAAGAGCGCCGCCGTGTCGGTATACGAGTCGGCCCAAGCTGCCGCGCCCCAGAGCATCAGCACCGCAGCCAACAGGCCCGGGTATGTGCGTTTCATGACAATAGCTCCGTTTGATTACTAAGTGACGCCATCCGAGCGCGGCACTACTGGTGCGATCCTTCGTGCGGCGGCGGCGCGCCATGCGGCGCGGGCGGCGATGTGTGCGCCACAGGTGGGGCAGCGCATGAGGCGGCGCCTGGGACACGCTGCGCTGTTCGTTCGTATGGCGTTCCTGCAGCTGCTGGGTCTGCTGCTGGTGCTGCCGCTCCATCGCTGCGGCGGCCTGTGCGTTCGCCTGCTGCTGCCGCACGTTGGCGTGATCGCGCTCCTGCTGTTGCGCCAGAGCGGCACGCTCCTGCTCCTGCCGCGCCAGCAGCTGCGATTGCTGGTGCGCGGACTCGCGCTCCGCGCTGCTTGGCCGATTCCGGCAGCGCCGCGGCAGGGGCCGGTCGCGGCAGGTCGCTGGCATGCACCGGGGCCTTTGACGCCGGTTCGGCGGTCGCATGGGGAGCGGTCGTCGGCTGCGAAGGCCGCGCCGTCTCCGTATTGGGGTGGGTCACTGCCGCGGGCACGGGGCCGCCCGCGCGGCTCGCCGTCACCACGTGCGTGGAGAAGTCGCCCGGTTTTGCGGTCGCCGCGATCGGGGGCTTGCCCTGGTTGACCGAAGCGAGCAGCTCGCGCCGTGAGCCTGCGCTGTCGCGGTGCTGCGTCTGCTGCGGCGTGGGTGGTACGTGGCGCACGTGCGCCGCCTGCTCCTCGGCGGCGGTCGGGCGCGCCGAGATACCGCCGGGGCCGCCGGCATAGCTGACGTGATTGACGGTGACGTTATTGACCGTCGTGTTGTAGACGTTGGTGACATGGACGTCGGAGACATTATTGACGCTGCGGTTGTAATAGAACTGGTTGCCACGCCAGTAACCGCCCTGATAGCCATGACCCGTGTAGCCGTAGCCGTAGTTCACACCGCCGTAGAAGCCGATCTGCGGCCCCCAGAAGCCGGCGTTCCAGACATAGAACCCATTGCCCCAGCCCCAGTAGCCCGGTGTCCACAGAAATCCCACCTCGGGCGGCTCGACCCAGGTCCCGGGCACCCAGAAATACCCTTCCGGACCGTAGGCCCAGTATCCCGGGGTCCAGATATAGCCGGGCGCCGGAATCGCCGGCTGTTCGTAGACCGGCAGCGGCGGCGGTGCGACGGTGATGGACAGCGCAAAATCGGCGTACGCGCTCGAGGCGGCGATCGACGACAGCAAAAGCACCCACATTGTGAACGCGAGGGCGCGACTTCTGGACGTGCGCGGGTTCTGGCCTGCGACCATGGTGTTTGCCTCGAGTAAGTGCACCCGTGCGGATAGCACGCCTGCGGAAACGCTCTCACGTCGGGAAGCCTTGCCTCGATCGGGAGTAGAGCCGAGTCAATGTAGGACGCTAGCTACACTCGTTGCATGGCGCGGCACATTGGCATTGTGGGCGCTCCGGCGTTCAGGCCGGGTTAAGCTACAACGATCCCCACCATGCCGCAGAGTCTGGCGCACGACCCGTCGGAGGCTTTGTTATGAAATATCGCCCGCTGGGAAACAGCGACCTGCAGGTGTCTGAGATCGGCTTCGGTTCCTGGCTGACGTTCACGGACACGCAGCGCAGACAGACCTCGATCAGCTGCGTGCACCGCGCCCTGGAGCGTGGCATCAACTTCCTTGACACCGCGAACGTATACGGGCGCGGGGCTGCAGAGACGGTGCTGGGCGAAGCGCTCGCGGGCATAAGACGCGACCGTTACGTGCTGGCGACCAAACTGTTCTTCCCGATGAGCGATACCGACCGCGGCTTGTCGCGCCTACAGGTGCGCAAGCAGCTGGAGGCGTCCCTGAAGCGCCTGCGCGTCGACTACATTGACCTCTACCAGTGCCATCGTTACGACTTCGACACGCCGCTCGAAGAGACCATGGAGGCGCTGACGCAGGCCGTAGCCTCGGGCAAGGTGCGCTATATCGGCTTCTCCGAGTGGCCGCTGGAGAAGATCGAAGCGGCGCTGGCCCTGAAGAACGTGGCACGTTTCGTTTCCAGCCAGCCGCAGTATTCGCTCTTGCATCGTGAGCCCGAGAAGGGACTACTGCAGCTGTGCGCGCGTGCCGGCATCTCACAGGTGGTGTGGTCACCCCTCGCCCAGGGTGTCTTGAGCGGCAAATACCTGCCCGGCGCTCCGGTTCCGGTGGACAGCCGCGCCGCCGATCGCTCCATGGGGGCGTTTCTGAATCCCGACTGGTTCACTCCGAAGGTTCTCACGGCGGTACAGGCCGTGAAGCAACTGGCCGCCCGCGCGCATCTTTCGCTGGCGCAGTTCGCGCTCGCGTGGGTGCTGCGGCAACCGAACGTGGCTTCTGCGATCACCGGTGCCTCGCGTCCCGAGCAGGTCGATGAAAACGCCGCCGCCGCCGATGCGCAGGTTGACCCGGCGCTGTTTCTGGAAGCCGAAGCCCTCCTCGCGGCGCGCTGAAAGGCACCCCGTCCGCGCGGCCCGCACTGGCGGGGGCAGCGCCCGGTGAGCGCGGGGCTCGAATCGTTCCCCACCTTCAGGGCTGATCGGGGTACCCCAGATGGGCCCCGATATTTTTGCTGAGCTTCCGGTACGGGCATGCCATGATGCCTGCTGCAATCTTTCCCATCCGAGGTTTCGCGTGGCCGAACGGAGAACCATACCGTCCTGGGATGCTGCGCCGTTTCATGATCTTCCGGGCGCCGGAATACGCCCCGACCCGCGTGAATGGACCTTCCAGGACGTCACCACCGAAGTGGTCACGAGCCTCGAACGGCTCGCTGCGCTGGGAGCGGAATTCGAGTATTTGCACCGTGTCTGCGGTAATACGCTCCCGTTTGCCCTACATGAGTGGCAACTCGCCTGGTGCGACCATAATTTAAGGCGCAAGCGGATCGCCGTAGAGCCCTTCTTCTGTGTGGTGCGCTCGAGGAGCGGTGAGTGCGTCGCCATCGTGCCGCTGCTCGTGAAACGCCGGAGCATCGGCCCCTTGAAGCTCGTCAGCTTGGGTTTCACCGGAGCTGATCACGGCCTCACCGAGATTCGCACGCCGCTGGTGAAGCCCGGCTATGAGCGCGCGACCGTGCGGGCGGTACACGACAGCTTGGCGCAGGTCCCGGACTGGGACTGGATCATTTGGAGCGCGCTGCACTTGCCGATGGCGACCGTCCTCGCACAGGAAGTCAGGCCCCAGTGGGTGGAAACGTACGAGGACTTCCTCTTGGATCTCCCCTCGAGCTGGTCCGAGTTTCGCGGCACGCTAAAACGCAATGCCCGCGAAGCGCTGCGTCATGGCTACAACTCATTGCGACGCGATCAGCACGCTTTCGAATTTCGCGTGGCGCGTGAGGCCAGCGAACTGCAGCCGGCGCTGGATCGATTCCTGCAACTGCATGCGCTGCGCGCCGCCATGCCGTGGGGACCCCGGCACCCCGATCGCTTTGCGAGCGCCCCGGCACGCGCGTTCCTGTACGACGTGTGCCACCGACTGGCGGCGCGTGATGCGGTGCGGGTATTTCAGCTGAGTATCGCGGGACAGATTGTGAGCTCGCGGATGGGATTCGTCTTGGGCGATTCCCTGTACCTTTACTACTCGGGTTTCGATCCCGCCTGGGCAAGCTACAGCGTCATGAACACCACCACGGCCGAAGCCCTCAAATATGCGATCGCCAATGGCATCAAAACGGTCAACCTGTCACTGCACCGGGAGCGCTCCAAGATGCGCTGGCAGCCGCGTCAAGTTGACATGTACTCCGCGCTCGTGAACCAAGGTCGGCTGAGCTCCCGGATGGCGTCCACGGCCTATAAGCTGTTTCGCTCCAGAAGGGCTGGCCTGATCAAACTTGGTTGAAATCATACCCCGCCGCGCGCAGCGCGCAGGGGACCCAAGCGCCGGCAGCACCCTAGCGTGCAGTCATCTGGCTGATGAGATCGCCCAGTTTCGATACCTGATTCGCCACGTCAAAGCGCTCGACGGCTCGGGGCACGAACCCTTCTGCCGCCGCCCGTGAGCTGGAATTTGCCTCGTGTTCAAGCGCCCCGGCGAGCGCCACAGCGTCCCGAGGGGAAACGACCGCTGAGGGGCTGTCGACCAATACCTCGCCCAGGCCGATACAGCTGGTGCCCACGACCGGGACCCCGGCGACCATGGCCTCCATGGGCAATAGCGGCATGGCCTCCCATAGCGAGGGAATCGCGACCACGTCGACGGCCTTGAGCGTGCTGGCCAACTCGGGCACGTGGGGCAGGAAGCTGAAATACGCACGCAGGCCGGCCCGCTCAAGCGCTGCCCGCTCCTCGCGCACGAAGCCATCTGCCCCAAGGACCACGACATGTACGGGACGATGCAGCTGATTGCCTTCGCGATCCCGCAGCAACCGCACAGCCTCAACGAGATAGCGGAAGCCTTTTTGCGCCATGAAGCGCCCGAAGTAGCCGACGAGAAACGCGCTGGATTGCAGACCCAGCTCGGTCCGCAGGTCACGGGGCGCTGCCTGCAGCACGGGTTCGGTCAGAATTCCGTTGCGTATGACCCGCAGCCGCGAGCCAATCCCGGGGCCCAGGTGGGCCACGAGGTTCTCTCCGGCTTCTTCGCCCACCGCATGCACGACGTCAACCATGTTCAGGAGAATCCGGAACCCGAGCCGGCGCGCGACGCCCTTGGAACCGACAAACTGAGAATCCTGGAGTATGTCGTGGATCGTCGCCAAGTGCGGAACGCGCCGCAATCTCGCCGGGAGCGCCGCGGAACACGCGGCCCTAAACCCATGCGAATGCACCAAGTCAACATCCCCGGCGGCAATCTCGTGGTCCACGGCTCGTGCCAGCGCTACGTTCGTGCAATTGTCCAGTTCAATAAATCTGACCTGTAGCGCCGCGAGATCACGCTTGAGGACCTCCATCTCGCCCATGCGCGGAGCCAGCAAGCTCAGGTGCATGCCTCCCAGCTTTTGCACCAGAAGCGGATAAACGTACTTAAGATGCGTCCGGATGCCCCCTATCGGCCAGCGGACCACAAGAAGTACTTTCAGTCTGCTCATTTCCTGATCATCGCCACTGTTCCGACACCCTCAGACAAGTCGTCGCCCGATTTGCACAAGCGCAAGCACCCGCTTTTCAGAGCCGGGCACTCCTGCATTCCCGCGCGCAGAGTACGCTGAGAGCGCATTTCCTGCGAATCCGGAGCGACGGCCGTGGGCCTCACGTCGCGCCGCGTTGACCCCCGTACCGGCGAAAAACTAAGATTCCGCGCGGCGTCGAAACGCCCTCGCGGGGTAATAAGGTCTATTGGCCATAACGGAGTGCCAAAGTCGGCGGCAATTCGCAAATCCTTGTTGGCGGCGCGAGCGAAGAAACCGACGGCGAGCGATTCACGGGAATCGTGTTCGGTCAGCAGCAGCCTGTTGTGAAGGACATTCAAGGGGAGTACGTCATGGTCCGATCCCTGTTGCTCGCGCTGCTCGCGGGCTTGCCGACCCTGCCTGCGAACTCACAGCAGGGCGCCATGCCGCAGGCTGCTGCCGCCCAGGCGGGGTTCTCGGCGTGGCCGCATACCCTAGTGCACGACGGGGCCACCGTGACGGTCTACCAGCCGCAGGCTACGGCGTGGCCCGAGCGCAAGCGCTTGAGCGCGCGGGCGGCCCTCTCGATCGTGCGGCCCGGCGAAAAACATCCGCTCATGGGGACCATCGACCTGTCACTCGCGACTGATGTCGATGCAGCCGCGGGCGTGGTCAATTTGTCGGACCCGCAGTTGATCTCCACGCATTTTCCGTCGCTCGATACGCAACAGGCGGCGGCGCTGGAAGCCAAGGTGCGCGCAGCGCTCACGGCAATGGAGACTCGGCAGGTGCCGCTGGCCTCCGTCCAACTGAGCCTCAAGCAATTGCCGGTCACCTCAGTTGTCGTCGGTAACGAGCCACCGATCATTTTCTACTCCGAGCGGCCCGCGAGTCTCGTGGTGTTCGATGGCGAGCCCGTGCTGGTGCCGGCCGGAAAATCCGGACTGACCTACGCCGTCAACACCAACTGGAACGTGTTCGTCGACCACGGCACTTGGTATCTGCTGAATAACGGGTACTGGTTCTCCGCCGCGCAGGTGGGGGGCCCCTACAGCCCGGTCGCATATCTGCCGCAAGCATTTCAGGCACTGAAGATGGAGCCCGCGTTCAAAAACGCGGCGCGCGACATACCGGCGAAGCCTTGGCCTGCCAAAAACCCCGCGCCGCAGATCTTTGTCAGTCAGAAACCGGCCGAGATCATCGTCACCGCGGGGGCGCCGACTCTGCGCAGCGTCACGGGCACCGGACTGCAGCGGGTCGTGAACACGCCGAATGTGCTTCTCTTTCACCCGGCAGAGAATCTTTATTACGTGCAGTTGTCCGGCCGCTGGTTCTCTGCGCATGCATTCCCTGGCCCGTGGCAATTCGCCAGCGACAGGCTGCCGCCCGATTTCTCGCTCATCTCACCCACCGGGCCCGATGCCGCGGTGCTCGCATCCGTTCCGGGAACGATCGCGGCGCAGGAGGCCGTCCTGCGCGCGCAGAGTCCCGCCACCGCCAGTCTCAAACGCGAGACCGCGAAGCTTACGGTGGTCTACTCCGGTGCGCCGCGCTTCGTCCCGATCCCCGGCACGACGATGCTCTATGCGGTGAATACCAATAACTATGTGTTGCAGATGAATGCGATCTACTACGCCTGCGAGGCGGGTGCGTGGTTTGTCGCGCCCTCGCCGAGCGGACCGTGGATGCTGGCTGACAGCGTGCCCGCCGTGGTTTACACCATTCCGCCGACGAGTCCGCTCTACCCGGTGACCTACGTACGCGTGTACGCGGTGACACCGACCGTGGTCACCTTCGGCTTCACGTCCGGTTACTTGCTCGGATACGTCAGTTCCGGCGTCCTGGTGTATGGCACGGGCTACTACTATCCGCCGGTGATCATCGCGGGCCCGATCCCGATTTACTACCCGTATCCCTACACCTATGCGGGGGCCGTCTGGTACAACCCCAGCACCGGCGCCTGGGCGCGCGGCGGTACGGTGTACGGACCGTACGGCGCCGTGAGCGCGGGCACTTACTACAATCCGAACAACGGCGCCTGGGCGCACGGCGCGGCAGTCTACGGCCCCTACGGCGGCGCGGGCGCGTGGTCCGCTTACAACCCGAGCACGGGCAGTTACGCACGCGGCAGCTCGTCGTGGAGTAACGGCAGCGGCACGGCGAACGCCAGCTACTACAATGCCCGCAGCGGGGTGTCGGGTGCGACCAACCAGAACGTCAACCCCTACGGTCGCTGGGGATCGAGCACGTTCTCCGGTGCGAATCAGACCGTCAACACGCAAAGCCGCGCCAATGCCAACGGCCGCGAGGGCAGTTTCAATTCTTCCACGGGCGCCAAGGGCGCCGGCTATCAGAACAGCATCACCGGCGGCAGCGGCGGGGTAGTCAAGACCCAGAGCGGGGATGTCTACGCCGGGCACGACGGTAACGTCTACCAGCATACCGACAGTGGTTGGTCAAAGTACGACAACGGCAGCTGGAACCCCGTGCAGCCCGTAAACCATCCGCAGCCGCCGACAAATGCCGGCAGCACGCCCGGTGCGGCGCACGGTGCGGCACCGCGCGACAGCGCCGGCTACCTGGACCACAACAACTACCAGCAACTGGAGCAAGATCGTCTGGGGCGCCAGGTCGGAAGCGGACGCTTGGGCAGCACGGGGCGCGCGAGTGGCGGCTGGAACCGACGGTAAGCCGCAGCGTTAACCCTCATCCCCGGTCGGGACCTCCGGACGTAGAGCTGCTACGCTGCGCGCTCTTCTTGGGGAGCACGCTCTTGACCCCGATCGAGCGCCGGATCTCAGCGAACGGCCTGTCGTTCCAGGCGTTCGAGTGCGGTGCTGGGGATCGGCTGGCGCTGTGCCTGCATGGCTTTCCTTCGCACGCGACCTGCTGGCTCGAGCAACTGCCGATGCTGGCCAAGCTCGGATATCGCGCCTGGGCGCCGAACCAACGCGGCTATGGCGACTCCAGTCGTCCTCGCGAGGTGACCGCGTACGGGATCGACCATCTTCTCGAGGACATCGCCGCGATCATCGATGCCTCCGGTGCCAGATCGACCGTCCTGATCGGTCACGACTGGGGCGGACTGTTGGCCTGGTTCTTCGCGGCCCGCCGGATACGCCCCTTGGAGGCGCTCGTCATCCTGAATGCCCCGCACCCCGCCTGCGCGGCGGTTGCCTTTCGCCGCTGGCGGCAGCTGCGCAAGGGCTGGTATCTGGCGGCATTCCAGATCCCGTTCCTCCCTGACGTATGCCTGCGATTCAATCGCGCCTGGCTGGTGGGCCGATTGATGGCAGGCGTGGCAGGATCGCGTCCGGTGTTCTCTGCGGCGCGACTAGAGTTCTATCGCGCGCAAGCCCAGCGGCCGGGTGCCCTGACCGCGATGTTGAACTGGTATCGCGGTTTGGTCCGGGGTGGTGTCCCGGCTGAAATGAAAACCACGTTTCCGATCATCGACACGCCAACGCTCGTAATTTGGGGCGACGGTGACGTAGTGCTCGACGCATCCTGCCTTGACGGCCTGGACCGCCATGTCTTGAACCTAACCCTCAGGCGATTGCCCGGCGTGTCGCATTGGGTCCAGGAAGAAGCCCCCGAGACCGTCAACGAGACACTGACAGCCTTCCTGGCCAACCAGCCCGGGGCTCGAGGTGCGATTCAGGGGATTCGCCCCTCTCCGACATAACGCCCCACGGCGGAGGTCCCTGTGGACACCTGATATGGCCAAGACCAGGAGGCGATCTTGGTCATCAACTCGACGATTCGCGTGCGCGCGCGGAAATGTCTGCGCAAAAGCGATGAATTTCTCAGGCAGACAACGCGGCCTTTGAGACGCCATCCAGACGCTTACTTGGCGAGCAGCCGCGACAGAGCGAGGTCCTGGAGCACGGTGTTCTCCTGAGTCTTCTCGTCGAGGCGTGATTTGACGACGTCGCCGATGCTGACGATCCCGATCACGCGACCCCACTCGACGATCGGCACGTGCCGCGCCCGAGTAGCCGTCATGATTTGCATCACGGATTGCACCGTGTCCTGGGCGCTCGCGACCGGATTCTCCCGACGCATCACTTCCGCAACCGGCCGTGCGAACGGATCGGCACTCTCTAAGTCAAGCGAGTGGACGATGTCTCGTTCCGAGATGACTCCGAGGAGCCGTCTATCCGGATCGAGCACGAGGACGGCGCCCACGTGCTCACGCTTCATCAGCGCGATAGCACCCCGGACCGTCGTGCCGGGAGAAACGCTGACAAGGTCCGGGCGCTTGGTCGGAAGCAGCTGACTGATTCGCATCGCACTCTCCTTGTCGAAAAGACTTCTTGCCACATCGTTGGACGAGAATATCGCCAGGAGGGTTCACCTGTGGATTCCCAGCAGAACGAATTCTGTTCCGCCGCCTGCTCGGCGGCTGGATGCTGGACGTTCACCTGATCGTCAAGCTGACGTCAAAGGTTGCAAGGGCCTGGGCCTGTCGGCCCCAGCTGCCCGATCACCTAGGCGGCCGGAATGCTGTAATCGGCCGGCAGTACTCCGATCATGACGGTCATCTCGCAGACGCGCTCGAAGATCCTCCAGCCGCGCTCCGTGCGCACCAGCTCGTCGTGGTAGAACCCTGCGTTTGTGACGATGTCCTGTGCGAAGTAACCACCACCGGCCCGGGGACGGCCCATGGGGGCAAAAAAGTAACAGCGGCAGCGAGCCCGATCCCCGTCCAGCCGCGGCATGATGTTCGTGATGTGATGCAGATTGATGGGCCAAGGCTTGAGTGCGCCATCCAGCCACTCCAAAGCTTCGCGGTGCGGCATTCTCCCGGGGCCGCCGGTGCTGGCGTAGTCGATGGTGGCGTCGGCTGAGAAGACCTGATCGATCAGTCCCCACTCACGCTTGTCCACCATCCATGCATATAAATAGAGTAGCTGCTCGATTTGCTTCACATCACGATCTATCGCCTCGCTCATATCACGCTCTCCAATCTCTAGTTCTATTCGCGAACTCCACCGCTCAAGCATGCATTACCGCAGCGGGAATCCTCCAGAGATATCTTCCATCGCGTTTTCACGCCGAGCAGGTCGGCCCGCACGAATTGCTGGCCGCGCCGGAAGATTGCCGCAGACCGGCGCAACCCACCGTGGATTACGCACAGCGGTCTGGAAGCGGTCGCGACCAAGGGCACCCCTGGAGGCACTCAGCACACGCTACCGGTGATCTAACCGGGCCGATAGGGTGAGCGTCCTACAGCGAGAGGATAGGGCCTCCCCTAACATGGCACATCTGCATCTGCGACTTGGCCGGTTGCGCACGGGCACCGTCATTATGAAAAGCGACGAACCCACAGACGCGCTTAGATCGCGGGCCTCGGTTGCCCGAATCGGGCCGTGGGACGATGCGCTTCGGTTAATGCAGCTGGCAGCCATCGTCGAGTCCTCGGACGACGCAATCGTCAGCAAAACACTGGATGGACGCATCCTGTCCTGGAACAACGGCGCGACGCGAATCTTCGGCTACACGCCGGAGGAGATGGTCGGCCAACCTATCACTGTGATCATCCCACCTGAACTTCGAGAGGAGGAGCAGGCGATACTTCGCAATCTAAAAGCGGGAAATCGCATTGATCACTTCGACACCGTCCGGTTGGCGAAGGATGGTCGTCGCGTCCCAATCTCGCTCACCGTCTCGCCAATCCGAGATTCGGCCGGGAACATCGTCGGTGCCTCGAAAATCGCCCGTGACATCTCTGATCGCAAGCAAGCTGAGCTGCTACTGCGGGAGCGCGAAGACGCCATGCGCGACGCCGACCGCCGTAAAGATGAATTTCTGGCCGTTCTAGCTCATGAGCTGCGCAATCCGCTCGCTCCCATCCGGTATGCGTTGGCCATCGCGCGGCTGCCTGGCCGATCCATCGAACAAGAGCGACAAGCCCAACAGATTATCGAGCGTCAGGTCGGACACATGAGCCGCTTGTTGGATGATCTTCTTGATGTGTCGCGAATCACCCGCGGTACCCTCGCACTACGGAAAACTCGCACCGAACTCATGGCGGTGCTTGCGGTCGCGATTGAAGCAGCCCAACCGATCATAGACGCAAAGAATCACGAGCTCACGGTCGAGCCGCCCGAGAATGAGCTGCCGGTATTTGCGGACGGCGTGCGCCTCGCACAGGTGCTTTCCAACCTCCTAATTAATGCCGCCAAATACACGCCCCCGGGCGGCCGAATAGGAGTGCGGGCGCGCAGAGAGCACGACGAGATCATCGTGTCGGTACTCGATAGCGGTATCGGGATGTCGCCGCAGCTGATTCCCAGATTATTCAAGCTTTTCTCACAGGAGCGCCGCGGCAACCGAAACGGAGAGGACGGGTTGGGAGTAGGTCTGGCACTCGCGCGCACGATTGTGGAGATGCATGGCGGTCGAATAGAAGCGCACAGCCAGGGTAACGACCTTGGCAGCGAATTCCTGGTTCACCTGCCGTCGGCCGAGGTTGTCCGCGACGCTCCAGACTCGAGTCTCACCGCGGATAGCTTGTCCGGTCGAGCTGCGGTGAAGGTGCTGCTCGTCGATGATAACCGAGACGCCACTGACAGTTGCGCAGCATTTCTCGAGCTTGCAGGGCACGAGGTACACACGACGTATACAGGCCGGGGGGCGCTTCAGCTGGCCACAGACTTGCGACCCGATGTCGTGCTTTTGGATCTTGGTTTACCCGATATAAGCGGGCTTGAGGTTGCTCAGACCGTGCGGAACGAGCATCCCTGGGGACGCAATGCAGTGTTGATCGCAGTCACCGGTTGGGGGCAGCCGGAGGACCGGCGTCGTGCGTTCGCCGCAGGCTTTGATCATTATTTGACTAAACCGGTCGCGGCACAGGTGATCGAGTCATTAATTAGAGCCGTCGGCGCACCCGGCGTACGCAACAATCACCGCGCATCTACTTAGACGAAGATTTCGCATTGCATGGAGAGGTGCGGAACGCGGCACGCTCCTGCTAATGCACGTAACTGAACGACGCGCGGGCGCACGCGCACCGGATGAGATCCGAGACCTAAATCATCGTCCTCGCGGGCGGCAGCGGGATCTCATTAAGGGAAAAAGAACGTCGCGAGTGGGAGCGTCATTTGCTGTATGACGGCGGGTGAACGACAAACTGGGCGACGGCATCGCTCCAGGTCAGGAACTAAGCCGGCGCCCGTTGATGAAAGCCTCGTGGACGAGACGTCCCCGGCTCCTGGCTCGCGCAGCGGGAGCTTCGACATCGAGATCAACGGTAAGGTCAAACTCCTGTAAGGATAGCTTCAATCCGTCACGGAGAATTTTCGAACGCCCCACACAGCACGGGGCCGACCGGTTCGAGCGCGCCAAACCTGTCAGTCCGTGTCGCTGGTACTAGCCGCAATAGAGTTATTTCAGAGGGCGCACCAAAGCGCTTTGGCGGTCCCCAGTAACCCGTCCCGCGACTGATGTAAACCCAGAGATTGTTCAGACGGTGCAATCCGGCCGTGAAGGGTTGCTGGAATCGCACGAACATGGTCCAGGGCCAGAACTGGCCGCCATGGGTGTGGCCGGAAAGCTGTAAATCGAAACCAGCCGCGGCCGCCGCGGCCGCAGAGCGCGGTTGGTGAGCTAACAAAATCTTCGCGGCCGCATTCGATGGCGCGCCCGCGACCGCCGCAGCCGGATCACTGCGCTGCGCGGCATTGAACTGATGCGAGCTGTAGTCCGTCACACCGGCAATGACTACCGGAATACCCCGATGCAGCACCACGACATGCTCATTGAGTAGAACTTGCAGTCCCAGACGCTTGAACTCGGCGGTCCAGGCACGCTCCCCGGAGTAGTACTCATGATTGCCCGTCACGAAAAATGCGCCGTGGCGTGCACTCAATCGCGCGAGGGGCGCCGTGTGCGGCGCGAGGTCCTGCACAGAACCATCCACCAAATCGCCCGTCACGGCGATGAGGTCTGCATCGAGTGCATTTACCGCGTCGACGATCGCGTCGACGTAGCCGCGCTTGATGGTGGGACCCACGTGGATGTCGCTGATCTGCGCAATCGAAAAGCCGTTCAGCGCCGGGGGCAGATTGGGCAGCGGAATCTCAACGCGTTTGACGCGGGCACGGCGGCGCGCATTTGCAAAGCCGACCCCGGTCGCGAACACGGCGAGCCCCACAACGAGCACCGCAGAGGCGGTTTCGAGCATCTGCAGGTAGTCGGCCGATAAAGGCAGCCAAGCCACCAGCAGCACGACATCGCGTAGCAGGGTGAACACGAGCAGGGATGAAAAGAAACCAGCCGTAAACAGTGCCGCGGCGGCGATGCGATCCGACTCTGGCCCGCGCGAAGAGGACCTAGCCAGCAGACCGAGCAGCATCAAGCCGTACGAGGCGAGCAGGAGCACGACGCCCACGCTGCGGAGCTCGAAACCCACTGGCAGGTCAGGCAGGATCCGCCAGCCGATATACGTGTGAAGAAATCCTAAGAGGAGCATCGGTAGGAGCAAGGAGCGGCGGAGTGACATTCGGATGGGTCCGATACGGGGCGGGCGATTGAAGAGATATGGGATTGGAATCTGGCGCTTCAACAGCGCGCGCCGTGCCATCGGGGCTACAAACCTTCCGCCTCTACGGAACTGCACCCTCAAGGCTGCGACATGGGTTCGAATCCCGTGGGGACCGCCAATAAATCAACTGCTTACGAGACACTGACCGCCGCTAAATCGGCTCCGGGTAAGTTTCGGGTCCACCAGGGTCGTCCAGGCTGCCCAGGGGGGCCGGCCCACTACTCCGCCCCCAGGATGACAGGGTAGTCCGGATAAACACCGGCGCTTCATCGGCCGCTATGGCGACCGATGAAGGCCGGGTGCGTACTTATGCGTGTTTTATTGCTTCGGCGTGCTGCCGCCGCCAATCTGGCTTTGACATGCCTCGATGATGGCTTGATCGGACGCACTTGGATTCTGCGCGCGCAGCTGCGCAATGCAGCGTTTCAGGGCCGCGTGCGTGCTGTCATTACCGTTAGTGCTCGGATCAGTTGACGAGTGTGGCGCCGAAGGATTATCGGTCGGCGCTTGCGAATCCGGCTGACTCGGCTGGTTCTGGCTTGAAGGAGAGCTCGGAGTCGGTGAGGTCTGCGCGAAAAGCAGTCCCGACACAGTAAGCGAGAGCATCCCAAGTAACACTGAAAATCGTTGCACTGTCATGGCGTGGCTCCAATTGGATCAACCGCACCAACCCTGCAACTTCGGGGATGGTATCGACGATCCGCCTACATCCTCAAAGTCTGGTCGGTCCCGGCTGACAGCGCGTACGCGAATACGATCGATCAGCTGTCGTGCGCGGGCGACAAACAAGGCTCCACTCGCCGCCGCGGACCCGAAGAAGACAGCTGCCCCGCTTCGGCGTCAATCTAAAGAGTACGGTCAGACTCCTGAGACTTTGGGCGCGAGCGTCCTGCGTTCCGAACCTGCTTCGTCCGCGCGCGGCACCGCGACGAAGCCGTTCAAGTCACCGAAGTCCATATTCATGGTGCTTGATCTCGCACAGCCTGTGCGCATTGTGCTTGATTGTTGAACGGTGCAGCCGCGCCTACCATGTTCCACACGTCGACCCCACAGGAGCCTCAATCATGTCCCGCATCAACAAGGCCGGCACTCTCAAGCTCGGCAACCGCAACGTGAAGCGGCTCGGCTACGGCGCCATGCAACTCGCAGGTCCTGGGGTATTTGGGCCGCCGAAAGATCATCAGGCGGCGCTGGCCGTGCTGCGTGAGGCTGTGGCCAGCGGCGTCGATCACATCGACACCTCCGACTACTACGGACCCCACATCACCAACCAGATCATTCGCGAAGCACTGGCGCCTTACCGCCGTGATCTTCTCATCGTTACCAAGCTCGGCGCCCGTCGCGGCAAGGACGGATCGTGGATCCCGGCGTTCTCGCGTGAGGAACTGACCGAAGCGGTCCACGACAATCTGCGCAATCTGGGCTTGGACGTGCTGGACGTTGTCAATCTGCGTCTCATGCTCAGCCCGCATCAGCCGACCGAGGGATCACTCGAGGCGCCGCTGGGCGTGCTGACCGACCTCCAGCGTCAGGGCCTGATACGGCACATCGGACTGAGCAACGTCACAGCCACGCAGATCGCTGAAGGACGCGGGATCTGCGAGATCGTCTGCGTACAGAATCACTACAACCTAGCGCATCGTGCCGACGATGGCCTGATCGACGATCTGGCTCGTCACGGCATCGCGTATGTGCCGTTCTTTCCGCTCGGGGGATTCACGCCGCTGCAGTCCTCGACACTCTCGGAAGTCGCCGTTGGGCTCGGCGCCACGCCGATGCAGGTCGCGCTCGCGTGGCTGCTGAAGCGCTCACCGAACATTCTGCTCATCCCGGGCACCGCATCGGTGGCGCACCTGCGCGAGAACCTGGCCGCCGCGGAGCTCACGCTATCGCCGCAAACACTCGCGGCGTTGGACGGAATCGCATCATGAGCCGGGCGAAACGTGCGCCCTGCGGTCGGGTTCATTAGCCTCGGCGAGCAGGGGACTTCCAAGGAGCCGCCCTCGCAGTACGTTTAGCGTTATTGCGCGCAGGAGCCAGCGCACCCACCGCGAAACCTTTGCGGCCCAGTGCAGGCGCAAATCGCTCACGCTAAATCTCGGCTGCGAATATAGTCCATGGCGCATGACCCGCCGGGTGCGTGTGCCGCCTCGCCGGCCTCGCGGGACAGCACGCCAAAGTGTTTCTTGAACGCGGCAGTTAGATTTGTGGACTCGCCCATGTGCGCGGCGATCGCGCTGATAGCGAGCGTTGTCTCCTGCACTAGACTTAAGCGCACTATGCATGCGACGCTCGCTCTGATACTCAGGGCCCACGCCCGCCTGGCAGCCCTCAGGCAAACAGAGGCGCGAGAGCCAGTCAGCCTTTAACACCTAATCCCACGCCGCAGAGTGCGCAATCGGACGGGTGAACGAGCGGACGATGGGCCAAAGCAGCTTTTTAATCTGAGGTTTAGCATGACGAGCCAATTCGATGCGATCGTGATTGGTGCCGGACAAGCTGGCCCTCCTCTGGCCGCCCGCCTCTCGGACGCGGGCATGAAGGTAGCCGTTGTCGAGCGGGACCGCTTCGGCGGCACCTGCGTGAATACCGGTTGCATCCCCACGAAAGCCCTGATCGCGAGCGCCTATGTCGCGCACACGGCACGCCGCGCGGGCGAGTATGGCGTAGGCATAGCCGGCGAGATCACTGTCGACATGAAAGCCGTAAAGGCTCGCAAAGATGAAATCTCTGGGCTCTCGCGGCAGCACGTGGAGCGCTGGCTCACTGGCCTGAAGAACACTGCCGTCTTCAGGGGTGCCGCGCGCTTCGCGGACGCGAAGACGATTCGCGTGAACGCCGACAGATTGTGTGCCGACAAGATATTCATCAACGTCGGCGGACGCGCCTATGTTCCCCCGTTTCCCGGAATCGAGCGAACCCCCGTTCTCACAAACTCCGGAATGATGGAGGTCGATTTTGTTCCGCGGCATCTGGTCGTCGTTGGCGGCAGCTATGTCGGTCTGGAGTTTGCGCAGATGTATCGCAGATTCGGTGCAGAGGTCACTGTGGTTGAGCGGGAGGCACGACTCATCTCTCGCGAAGATGAGGACGTATCGACCGCGGTTCGTACGATTTTCGAAGCGGAAGGAATCCATATCCGGCTCGACGCCACTTGCATCAGCACGAACCGGACGCCGGGGGGCGTCAGCATTGGCGTCGACTGCCGGGAAGGTGAACCAGAGGTGGAAGGTTCCCACCTACTTCTGGCAGTTGGCCGCCGGCCCAATACGGACGATCTTGGTCTTGAGCTCGCCGGCGTCGAGACCGATCACCGCGGCTACATCGTGGTCGACGATCAGTGCCGCACTAACGTCCCTGGCATCTGGGCCGTGGGCGACTGCAATGGACGGGGTGCCTTCACCCATACCTCGTACAACGACTTCGAGATCGTGGCTGCGAACCTGCTGGACAACGATGCGCGCAAGATCAGTGATCGCCTGCCCTGCTACGCCCTGTTTACCGACCCGCCACTGGGGCGCGTCGGAATGACGGAGGCCGAGGTCAGAAAAACCGGCCAACGGGCGTTGATCGGCACTTTGCCCATGAGCAGCGTTAAGCGGGCGGTCGAACGCGGAGAGAGTCAAGGGTTCATGAAAGTGATCGTTGCCGCAGACAGCGGCGCAATTCTGGGTGCCTCGATTCTGGGTTTAAACGGGGATGAAGCCATACATACCCTTCTCGACGTCATGTACGCCCGTGCGCCTTACACGGTGCTGCAGCGTGCCGTTCACATTCATCCCACCGTGAGCGAGCTCATTCCGACGATGCTCGGGAAACTTCGCGTCTTAGACCCGCACTGATTTACGCGAGGGGGCCGGATCGTACAACTAGCCGACCGACTCGTTCTGCGGCCGCTCTTACATTCGAGACCCGGTCGCATCCAACAGGATGCTTACTCGCGCGTCAACGGTAACCCGAGCTGGACCGTGCCGGCGCCCGCTCGCTATGTGCTCGACACAGACGGAGTGCTAGCGTACGCCGACCTGAAACCCGATTGCACCCGCCGGCCCAATCCGAAGCGGCTGCTGCCGGTGCTTTCTGGCATGAAGAATTCGCGGCTGACTGATCGGAGGCAACGATGAAGACTCATGCGTTCGAAGCCTATCGCGAGAAATATGAGAACGTGCGGATGAGGCGAGAGGATGGCATCCTCGAAGTAGCTTTGCATACTCGAGGCGACCCTCTTGAGTTCAACGGCTACGTGCACGAGGCGCTGGTTCACGCGTTCCGCGACATTGGCGACGATCCGGACAACCATGTCGTCATCCTCACCGGTACGGGCGACGAGTTCTGCACACGGATCTCGCCGGACGGGTTCGACTTCTTCACCCCGACGGGCTATGACAAGATCCTGCGCGAAGGTACGAAGATCCTCGCGAACTTACTCGATATCGAAGTTCCCATGATTGCGGCCATCAATGGACCGGTGAGCGTGCATTCCGAGTACGCGCTTCTTTGCGACATCGTGCTGGCCGCTGAGGGCGCGTACTTTCAGGATGCACCACATCCGGCATTTGGTATCGTGCCGGGCGACGGCTTGCACGTCCTGTGGCCTGAGGTCATCGGGGAGATTCGCGGCCGGTACTTTCTGTTGAGCGGCCAAAAGCTCACTGCGGCAGAAGCCAGGGAGTACGGCGCCGTGAATGAGGTCCTCCATCGTGAGGCCCTCCTTCCACGAGCCTGGGAATTGGCGCGATATCTCAAGAAGCAGAGCCCGCTGACGCTACGCTATACACGCATGGCGCTTTCGACGCGCTTCCGCCGTCGCCTCCAGGAGAGCTTGTCCTACGGACTCGCGCTGGAGGGCATCTCGGCAGCACAGGTAGCGGCATCGAAGGTGCAAGGGGCCAAAGAGGCGTGAGTCTGCTTGCCGGTTGGCTGCGGCACCGGGCCGGCTCAGTCACGCGGCTTCGCAGGCCAATCCCACGACGACTGTTAAGACGGAGATCGAGGTCGTGTTCGAAGATCTCAACTATGAGGAACTGAGAAGGCGGGCCAACTCGCGACTGCCGGACCGAGTAGTCACCACGCTCGAGGCTCGTGGCGAGCGGCGCTCGGTAGCGGGCGGCGAAACACTGTACCGGGTCGAAGACCGCCAGTACCCCCTCGTCTACGCGATTTCTGCCACGTTGCAGATACGGGATCCCGACGGCCTGGTGCTGGGGGTCATGGAGCCGGGGCAGTTCACGGGCGAGCTGGCGCTATTCTTCGGCCAGACGGCCTTCGCCGACTGTATCGCCGTGACGCCCGGCGAGGTCCTGCTGGTCCCCCCGCAGACGATCGCCGAGCTGGTTCAAGTCGATCCGGAAGTGAGCGACGTCCTCCTGCCCGCCTTCGCCGCGCGGCGCCTGCTGCTGATGCGACGCCAACAGGGCACCCTGACGCTGGTGGGCCACGAGGGGGCACCTGCCCTGCAGCGGCTGCTCGAGTATGCCGAGCGCAACCGCATTCCATATCGCTGGCTGAACCCTGCCGATCCTATTCAGCAAGAGGAGATCCGGGGACGCGGGCTTGAGGGCTCCGTCGTGAAGGTCATAGTCCGCGGTCGACACGTGCTGCAGGAGCCCTCCGTGGCGGAGGTGGCACGCGCCCTCGGGCTGGAACTCGCCGCTGGCGATAGCGAGGCTGTGGACTTGATCATTGCCGGGGCGGGACCGGCCGGCTTTTCAGCCGCGGTCTACGGCGCTTCTGAGGGACTGCGGACCATCCTCTTTGACGACGTGGCGATCGGGGGTCAATCGGCCGCCTCGTCCCGAATCGAAAACTTCCTCGGATTTCCGACCGGTGTCTCGGGCGCCGACCTTGCCTTCCGCGCGGAGCTGCAGGCGATCAAGTTCGGTGCCCGCGTGGCCGTGCCCCGCCGCGCGGAGAAGCTCAAGCCGAGCACTCGTCCCGGATACTACGAGGTGATTCTGGATGACGGTACCCGTCTCCTCGGGCGATCAGTGGTGATCGCGACCGGAGCCCGCTATCGCAAGCTCGGAGTGCCTGAGGAGGAGCGCTTCCAGGGCGCCGGTCTCTACTACGCCGCCACTGAGCTCGAGGCTCGGACCTGCAAGGGGCAGGAGGTCGTAGTCGTCGGCGGAGGCAATTCCGCTGGCCAAGCTGCGATGTTCCTCGCCTCTCGCGCCTCCTGTGTGCGCCTCGTCTCCCGTGGCCGCGACCTGTCGGACAGCATGTCGCAATACCTCATCGAGCGCCTGCGTCATGCCGCTAATGTGAGCATCGAGACGCGCTCCCAGGTGGTCAAACTCTCAGGCGGCGACCATCTTCGAACCGTTCAGATCCGCGACGGCGAAGGAGGCGTGGCGGTGCGCTCCGTCGGCGGCCTGTTCATCATGATCGGTGCGGACCCCTGCACGGGATGGCTCAAAGACGCGGTACGGCTGGACGAGAGCGGGTTCGTGTGCACAGGAGAGGATTGCGGCCCCGATGCGTCGGTACCCTTCAACGTCTTCCAGACCAATCTGCCGGGCGTCTTCGCGGTGGGTGACGTCCGCTCGGGCTCGGTCAAGAGAGTCGCCTCCGCGGTCGGCGAAGGATCTGTCGTCGTTCGGGCGATTCACGCCCGGCTCGCGTTGCTCCGCCAAACCGAGGTGCCCGAGCCAGTTACGCCGTAACTCTGGCCGTCGTTTGCGGCATTTGGGTCCGCCGGCACCGGGTCCGTCCGACCGATCCTGCAAAGTCACCGGTTACGCCGCGAAGCGATAGGCGCGATCGCCTACGTTCGAACGGCTGGCAGTAGCTAGGTAATTCCTAGTGCACTATTTCTTTAGAATCGGTCGACCTTCGTGCTGGACGAGCAGATCATGCATGTCATTCGCGTGCTCTTCTTCCTGCGCCAAAATGCGCTCCAACATCGTTCGGGTCGTGGGGTCCTTGTCGCCAAAATAACGAACCATCTCGCGATAGGTCTCGATGGCCACCCGCTCGGCGACGAGGTTCTCTTTGATCATGTCGATTAGGTTTTTACCTTCGACGTACTGCGATGCAGCACGTGACAGTAGGCCTTCCGGGTTCATGTTGGGCTTACCGCCCAGCTGATTGATGCGTTCGCACAGCATGTCCAGGTGTTCCTCCTCTTCCTTGGCGTGCTGGGAGAATTCCTCCTTTACGGCATCGCTCGAGATGCCGGTCGCTACGACGGCGTGATACTTGTAACGAAGTACACAAACGATCTCGGTGGCCACGGCATGGTTCAAGAGCTCCACCGCCTGCTTTACGTCCCCCTGATAATTGTCGGTGACCGCCCCGGCCTTGAGCTGCGCGCGTGCCCGGCGGCGAATGCCTTCCATATCAGTAAGAAACCACCCGGTCTGCTGCGGTTCACCCTGGCGGCCAATCGCCTCGGCGGCGGCCATCTCCTCCGCCTCACGCTTGTTCTTGGGCGCTGCGGCGCGGGCCGCGCGTTCGATGTCCGCGCGGCGGACGAACTTGCGCGTGTCGCTGTCATATCGGCGCGCGGCCTCGTAGTCTCCCTCTCCCTGCGCCTTGGCGGTTATTCGGGTCTTCGCGAGAATTACGTTGGGCTTCGATTTTTTCGGCGTATGTTTGCTTTCCATTCGAAGGTCTCCTTCAAGAGTATCTTTACTCCTGCGCTCGCCAGGGGTCCGCGCGCGGGATCGGGCATTCGGCGTCGCTTAGAATAATGACCTCGCACGCAAACGTCGAGCATAGCGCTGTCTCGGTTTGCAGTGACACCGAGCTTGTCGATACAGCATCGGGAGTCCTATTCCTGCGACTTCACTCCGTCGAAGTCGCTCGCGTCAAAAAAGCGATCGCCTTGACGACATTTGCTTCCCAACTCTGGGGATACCAGGCGTTTGTATGGAGCACACTGTCTTTCGCGGTTTCAGCAGCATCGAAAAGAATGATGACCATCTCGCCGTCGGCGTAGATGCCCCTAAGCGACGCCGTCACGGGGCGAAAGACTTACGCTCACAATTTGGAACCACCGTCGGCCTTGACGGTGTCGCCGGTGATCCAGCGGGCATCCTCGGATGCGAGGAAGGCCACCACGCGGGCGATGTCGTCCGGCTGGGCCAAGCGCTTCAGTGCCTGCATGCCAAGCGCGACTTCTCGACCAGCCTCGGTCTTGGTGAAGCCGGACATGTCCGTTTCCACTACGCCGGGAGCGACGGCGTTGACACGGATGCCGCGGGGGCCGAGGGCGGACGCAAAGTGCTTCACCAGCGTATCCACCGCGCCCTTGCTTGCGGCGTACGCAGACAGCACTCCGAGGGTCGCATGCGCAGCGAGCGAAGACGTGAAGATGATGTTGCTGCCCTTGCATAAGGCTGGCAGCAACTGCTGCACCAGGAAGAACGGCGCACGGACGTTCACGGCGAAGAGGTTGTCGAAGTCCTCGATCGTGGTCTCCTCAATGCTCACCGCCTTCGAGATGCCGGCGTTGGCAACCAGGATATCGAGCCGGTCGCCAACGATGGCGCGGACTCGCTTCGCCAGAAGGTGCGGACCCTCCGCCTGGCGCAAGTCGGTCCCTATTTTCTCGGCGCGGCCCGCGAGCCGGCGTATTTCGGCGACGACGTCGTCGGCCTCCCTCTCGCTGTTGCTGTAGTGGACGACCACCTGAGCGCCGGCTCGGGCCAGAGCCAGGGCACTCGCGCGGCCGATGCCGCGCGAGGCGCCGGTCACGAGAGCAGTTTTTCCAGAAAGATCGCTCATGGTCGTATCTCGTGCTCGCTGCGTAGATCAGGAAACACGCACATCGACACGATCTGAATAGAAGGCGAGGTGATCCTTGATTGCGGCGACGGCTGGATGGGGCGCCTCATAGGTCCACACCGAATTCACTGACCGCTCTCCGCCAAGAGGAATGCTGTAGTAGGAGCAATCGCCCTTGTAGGGGCAATAGGTTTGGTGGTTCGTTCGTTCCAGCAGCGCCATGTCGACATCCTTTTGCGGGATGTACTGGACCGCCGGGTAAGAAGCTTCTCTCAACGTAAGTGCATTTTGACTGTCTGCGATGATGCGGCCGGCTAGCGACACCGTGACTCGCGCCGGATTCGGCGCGATCGCAACTGGATGCTCGGGTCCCGGCAGCTTTATCGATTTAGTTTTCATGGTGCTAATTCTTCCCGCTGTTGAAGTGAGCTTACGAGTGATCCTCCGCCCGGACACCATCAGTTGGCGGAGTGACCGCCGTCGACGTTGAGAATGTGTCCGGTAATAAATGAAGCCCCCTCCGACGCGATGAAGACAATCGCGTTGGCGAGCTCCTCCGCTAGACCGAGACGCGCCATCGGAACACCCGTCACCAGAGCCGCCTTGTTCTGCGGCGTGCCCGTAAAACGAGTCAACATGCCGGTGTCCGTAGGTCCCGGCGCTACGGCGTTCACACGGATCCCCGACTTGGCGATCTCGAGCGCTACTGACTTGGTGATGCCTTCGACTGCGTGCTTACTGCCGACGTAGACAGAGGCTCCGGCCGCGCCCTGATGCCCGTAGGTCGAGGAGATGTTGATGATGCTACCGCTGCGCTGTGCCTGCATCACGCGCACTTCGTGCCTCATGCTCAGAATCACGCCCAGAACATTCGTGTCGAACGTCGCGGCATACGTTTCCGCGCTCTGCTCAGTGATCGGGCCGACTTGGCCTTCGGTGCCAGCGTTGTTGACCGCGACATCGAGACGGCCAAACCGCGCGACGGTCTTGTCGACGAGTGCGCGAACGTCATTCTCCTTACGGACGTCGGCGTTGATGAACTCGGCCTCCGCACCGAACGAGCGCAGCTCCTTAGCCAGCGCCTGGCCAGCCTCCTCACGCCGACCGGCCACGACGACCTTCGCGCCCTGCTTGGCGAAGGCGAGGGCAGCGGCTCGACCGATGCCTGTGAGTGCTCCGGTGATCAAAACGACTGGCATATTCATCTTGCTACTCCTGCTGACCGACTGAGGCCCATAACACGTTCGATAACAATGGCTTGTGCATCCAACGTCCGACTTGCATGGCGGCGACTCTAGGCGCGTATGGCGGCCGTGAAAAAGACTTTGTAAGCTGCTGGCATACCTCTGAGGCATGGGACGGCAATGGAGTTGAGACACCTGCGTTATTTCGTGGCCGTGGTCGAGGAAGGTACCCTCACGACTGCTGCCGAGCGTCGGCTGCACACCTCCCAGCCCTCGTTGAGCCGGCAGATTCGTGATTTGGAACATCAGGTCGGGACTGAGCTGCTGTCACGCAGCGTCCATGGCGTCGAGCTCACCGCTGCGGGCAAGGCCTTTCTCGATCACGCCCGCCTGGCGCTGATGCAGGTCGATGCCGCGGTCGAAGCGGCACGCAAGGCGGGGCAACCGGCACGGAAGGCGTTCGCCATCGGCTTCCAGACCGGGCACGAGATGAATTGGCTGCCGCGCGCGATGCATGTGCTGCGCGACGAATTGAAGAACATCGAGATCAAGATCTCCAGCGACTATTCGCCCGACCTCGCCGAAGCGCTGGTCCGCGGCCACCTGGACCTGGCCTTCATGCGCGTGGAGCCGGGCTACGAGCTCGGCTACCACGTGGTGGACCGCGAGCCACTCATCGTCCTGATGCCGAGCGACCATCGTCTCACCACCAGGCAAGCAATTCATCCACGTGAGCTCGTCGGCGAGACCTTCATCGGCGGCTCCAACAAGGCCACGGTGTTGCGTGCGGTCACTGAGGATTACCTGCGGCGCTCGGGAGTGGACATCAAGCTCGACCACGGCGTCGACAACTTGGCGATGGCCATGTCCCTGGTTGCATCCACGCGCGGGCTGGCTCTTATGCCCGCCTATGCCAAGAACCTACTGCCCTGGTCTGTGGTCAGCCGTCCACTGGAAGGCGAGCCACCGACGATCGAGCTAGCGGTGGGTTACAACAAATCGAATACTTCGTCGATTCTCAAACTGTTCCTGTCCCGCCTGAAGGAACTCCTGGGGGGCTGACCCAGGAGCCAGCAGCACCGCTCCTGGGAGGTCGACTCTGCGGACCCACGAGCACTGGATTGCGTATCGGTCGATGTGCGCGCTAACGCGTATGTTTTCTCTTGGACTGGCCAGCATTCTCGGTGCAGGCCGGCCGAAATGGCGGATAGGTCGGAACCAAACCGGCCGTTAGGTCGAGACCCTCCGCCGCCAGCGCTCGATAAAGGCAACTTGGACCTCGGAGAGTCTGCGCGCTGGCCGCACACAGTCCCTCAGAACCCCGCTGACCCACCTGTGGCGAGTGAGCAGCGCGTCCGCGGGCAGCGGACGCGCTCATAATCAGCACCGGTTCCTCAGTTCAAGCCAAAGCGATCGGCGTTCATGACCTTCGTCCACGCCGCGACGAAGTCTTTCACGAACTTCTCCTTCGAGTCCGCACAGGCATAGACCTCGGCGAGCGCGCGCAGCTGCGAATGTGAACCAAAGATCAGGTCGACCCGCGTCCCGGTCCATTTCAACTCCTTGCTCTTTCTGTCGCGACCCTCGTAGGTGCCGTCAGACCCGGCGGGTTGCCACTCTGTACGCATGTCGAGCAGGTTGACAAAGAAGTCGTTGGTCAGCTTCCCCGGCCGCTGGGTGAAGACGCCGTGCTTGGAATCCTTGGCGTTCGCACCGAGGACCCGCAGGCCCCCGACCAGCACGGTCAACTCCGGCCCGGTAAGCCCCAGTAACTGCGCGCGATCGACCAAAGCCTCCTCCGGCGCCATGAGCTGGGGTCCGCGCAGGTAGTTGCGGAAGCCATCAGCGATCGGCTCGAGCGGCACAAAGGAATCCGCGTCGGTCTGCTCCGGTGAGGCATCCATGCGTCCGGGCTTGAAGGGGACCTGCACATCGACGCCAGCGTCCTGGGCGGCCCTCTCGATGGCCGCGCAACCCGCAAGGACGATCAGGTCGGCCAGGGAGACCTTCTTGCCGCCCGCCGAGGCATTAAACTCCTTCTGAATCGCTTCGAGCTTCTGCAGCACCGTCCTAAGCTGTGCCGGCTGGTTCACCTCCCAATCTTTCTGGGGTGCGAGGCGAATCCGCGCCCCGTTCGCGCCGCCGCGCTTGTCCGAACCGCGGAACGTCGATGCGGACCCCCAGGCGCTCGACACGAGCGCCGGCACCGACAGACCAGCGGCCAGGATCTTGGCCTTCAAAGCCGTGATGTCTGAGTCGCCGATGAGCGGGTGATCGAGGGGCGGGATCGGGTCCTGCCAGATCAGCGCCTCTTTCGGCACCAACGGCCCCAGGTAGCGTCCGATCGGGCCCATGTCGCGGTGGGTGAGCTTGAACCACGCACGCGCAAAGGCATCGGCGAACTGAGCGGGATGTTCCAGGAAACGCCGCGCGATCTTCTCGTACGCCGGGTCCAAGCGCAGGGACAGGTCGGTGGTCAGCATGGTCGGTACATGCTTCTTCGACTTGTCGTGCGTGTCCGGGATGTCCGCCGGGGCGTTCTTGGCCTTCCACTGCTGAGCACCGGCCGGACTCTTCGTCAGCTCCCACTCGTACTTGAACAGGTTCTCGAGGAAGTAGTTGCTCCACTTCGTCGGCGTCTGTGTCCAGGTCACCTCCGGACCGCCGGTGATGGCGTCGGCCCCGAAGCCGGTACCGTACTTGCTCTTCCAGCCCAGACCCTGATTCTCGATCTCAGCGCTTTCGGGCTCCGGGCCGATCAGCGAAGGATCGCCCGCACCGTGGGTCTTACCGAAACTGTGGCCGCCGGCGATGAGCGCGACGGTCTCCTCGTCGTTCATCGCCATGCGCGCAAAGGTCTCGCGAATATCGAGGGCGGCCGCCACCGGATCGGGCTTGCCGTTGGGACCTTCCGGATTGACATAGATGAGCCCCATCTGCACCGCGCCGAGGGGCTTCTGCAGCTCACGTTCACCGCTGTAGCGCTCATCGCCCAGCCAGGTCCCTTCCGGACCCCAATAAAGTTCTTCGGGCTCCCACGTATCGATGCGCCCTCCGCCGAAGCCGAAGGTCTTGAAGCCCATCGACTCGAGCGCGACGTTGCCCGAGAGGACGAAGAGGTCGGCCCAGGAAATCTTCCGTCCGTATTTCTGCTTGATGGGCCACAGCAGCCGTCGGGCCTTGTCGAGGTTGGCGTTGTCCGGCCAGCTGTTCAGCGGCGCAAAGCGCTGCTGGCCGCCGCCAGCGCCACCGCGGCCGTCAGCGACGCGGTACGTGCCCGCGCTGTGCCACGCCAGGCGGATGAAGAGGCCGCCATAGTGCCCAAAATCCGCCGGCCACCAGTCCTGCGATTCGGTCATCAGGGCCCGCAGGTCCTTGATCACGGCGTTTAGGTCGAGACTGTTAAATTCAGTGGCGTAGTCGAACGCCGCGCCCATCGGATTGGACTGCGGGGCATGTTGATTCAGGCCCAGCAGACTCAGCTGTTCAGGCCACCAGTCGCGGTTGCTCCGTCCGCCCCGCCCGTGCATGACCGGACACTTGCCGGTGCCTTTGTCGTCGCTCTTCTCCTTAACCTTTGTGTCCATTTGTCTCTCCGTAATCGGTCTGTTGTACGCCTCACCCGGTTCGCATGCCCGATTGATCCGGAAGCAGATTTAGGCTCCTGCCACCTCGAGGTCTACCTGAACATTTCCACGCGTCGCATGTGTTTACGGACACGTCTTTTGCTCAGGGATTATTGTGCTTAGCTTCTGTTCCGCCCATTTGTTGTCGGGACGAAAAGATTGACACTCACCGAGCGGTCCTCGGCTTCAGAATGTCCGATCCCGCCGCCAATGGCGTCGCAGCAGCAGTGCATCGCGGCTCGATGTCCATCTCTGGCTCCCGGAGAATCGATTAACTCTGTGACCACCAGCCTAGGTCAGTGCCCTCATTAGATGAATTCAATTGTTTCGATCAGCTCGATTTGTTTCATCTATCGACTCAATGAGGGTTGTTTGCGTTAACTCCCCTCAAGATCGTGCTCGAGGCCGAACGCGCGCTTCTCTCCTTGTACGTTGAGATTTCCGATTGATAGCACCAAGTTGGAGCGATGTTGTTTCATGTAGCTTCTGACGTGTAATCGACGGGCGGCAGACGAGTTACGTGCATTAGGAGACGCCGGCAAGGCGAGGGAGAAGCTCGCGCAATTTGCGCCTGCCGTGGAACATGCGGGTCTTCACCGTGTTGAGCGGGCAGTTGAGCGCCTGTGAGATCTCCTCGCAGGACTGGTCAAGCCCATAGAACATCTGCAGCACTGTGCGTTGCTCGGACGGAAGCCGTGCGAGCGCTTCATCAATCCACTCCGTAAGTTCGGACTGTGACGAGGGGTCGTACCCCTCATCCTCAAGCGCGTCTGAAACGTCGTTATAGCTGCGTCCCATCGCACGCACTGCCTTGAAGCTGAGATTTCGGGAAATGCCCATGATCCAGGTGGAGACCTTCGATTCACCCCTGAAGCGTGCCGCGCACTGCCAGACCACCCAAAGCGTGTCATTGGCGACCTCATCAACGAGGCCGGAGCGATCAGTCGCCGCCCGCACGAAGTGTGTAATGCGATGGTAGTAGCGCGCATGCAATTCCCTGAAGGCGGTCTGATCCCCGTGTGCAATCGAGGCGATCAGAGCCCGGTCGAAATCGTCACCCTCAAAGGTCAAGCGACTCGCGCAGCCCTTAGCGTGCTCCGGCGATGCCACGAACGCCGGTGCCGACACGTACGAGGCCGATTCCCTAATTGAAACTGAATCCAACGCCTACCCCTTGTGACCCGCAGCGCTCAGTATCAAGTCGGCGATTTCACGCGGGTGTGATACCAGAGAAACGTGGCTCGATTTGAGTTCGATGGTTGTCGCTTTCATTCGCTTTGCCAAAAATCGCTGAAGCTCTGGATTGATGGTGCGGTCCTCGGTGGAAACCTGGTACCAGCATGGCTTCTCTCGCCATGCGGCAGCGGTGGTCCTGCCAGTGGGGAGCGCGTCAGCCCCCCGTCCCTGAACCGCGTAGAGTGCCCGCGCCCGGGCGGGTTCGAGGTCGCCGGCAAAATCCCTGAGAAAGGCCTCTTCGCTCAGCCAAAAGAATCCGTTGGCCCTCACCACCCCGTCGCTAGCGGGTGGTTTGGGATACTTAGCCGCAAGCGCGCCGAAGTCCTCGCCGGCATCGGGTGCGCGAGCAGCCACGTAGACCAGAGCCGAGACGGTTGGATCTGTTCCTGCCTCGCTGATGATGGTGCCCGCAAACGAGTGTCCCACGAGAACGGTGGGCCCATCCTGCAACGCCAGGACGCGGCGTGTCGCAGCGGCGTCCTCTGCTATCGACATGAGGGGATTCTGCACGGAGGTCGCGTTCAGACCGGCGCTTTGCAACCGCGGGATCACCTCGAGCCAACTCGATCCATCTGCGTAGAGACCGTGAACCAAGACCACGTTCTTCGCCTGTGTCACGTTCTGGGCCCTGATCAGTTCGGGCGCCAGTGTCGCCACCGCCCCGGCAGCGAGCAAAGCGTTAAATGTTCTACGACTAACCATAAATGCTCAGCTCCTAAGTCTATTTGCTCAGAGCTCTCGGCTCTGATGGGGACAGTTAGGAATAATTGTCGATGGGCTTGCCTCACGTCTGACTCACCGCGCAGGACTTTGCGCATCGACACCGTCCTCCGGCGAAGACCGTCCTAACAGCGACTTTATTGCGTGGCGTTCGGGCCGTGGGCCTTCTTCACTAGCGCCTCGGCCTCGGAGCGCGGCAGCCGCGGGAGTTCCACTTGAATGCCGAATCACGGCATCCGGCGTGAGAGCAATGCCCTCATGGGCCGCCACGAGCCGCAGCATCCCCAGAAAGTAGGAGGTGTAAGCGGCCGCAAGAGCTGTTGCGAGTTGGTCCCGCGCCCGTTTGAACCGCCCAACTCGCGAGGCATCGAGGTTCTTCCGAAGCCCCTATTTCTTGACTTCCTGAATACCGCTGAGACGCACATCGTCGCTCTCCCGGCCGCTGCCTCCTGTACCCAAATCATCCGGCGCGCTAATTCCTGCGAGTCGGTATGGACGCGACCATCCGTCTCGCAGACACCGGTACCGGTACGGTTGTCTTCGACTGAGCCGCGAATTCCCCACTTACGGTGCCATCGAAGCTTGGCCTTCCCAAGATGATCTAGGGCCCCTGTTTCTGCGGATCAGCGTATGACTTTTGATGATGACCAGCCGAAATGGCAAGTGATTTATCAGTGGTCCCTGTCCCGCCGACGGTTCCGGATAAAAGATCTCTGGCCTGCATTCGTCGCTCTGACCATGCGAGGCTGAATCACCTGCTGCGAACGACGCTCGAATTAACCGCCGCGACCGCTCAATTCCGGGGCGACACTTCAGCATGCGGCGGTTCCTGCTGCTTACCCTCAGATTGATGGGGTTGATTTTCGAGCCGTGACGATGCGGCCGCTCTTCAACTATGCCGAAAATTGCGCGGGAGTCGGACGTCTATGGCCCGTGTTCGCCCACACGGACTCGGAACAGCGCGACCGCCTCTAGCACGACGACGAAAGCGGTCCTGCCTCCCGCTCCTGCGCGCAGGGTTCGGCTTCATGCCGCTGCTCGTCATCGAGGCCGATCTGGAACGCGGCGACCTCATTCAGGTCTCGGCCGAAGCGACGCCAGCCGCGGGCCACGTTGTAGCAATGTTAGCCATTTACCGCACCGACCGCCCTCCCGGGCCGGCGGGCCGCTGCTGTTGCGCCCAAATCGGCCATCGCGGGGTACCCCGGCCTTCAGCAGGTCCCGGGTCAGCGAACGAGCGATGCAGACCAGAATTGCGTGATCAAGCCATGCTGCCACGCAACCCGGGGTTTTCCGCAATCCAGCCTGAATCTCATGAAGCGATAGCCCGATCGAGAGATGTGGACGATCGGCAAACGTGGCAGAAAGGAGCAACCACCTCTTTCTGTGCAATCTGCTGGAGTGATGCCCATGGATGATTCAAAGCTACGACAGGACGTACTCGATGAGCTCAATTGGCACCCGCATATCTCCTCAGAGCAAATCAACGTGACGGCCGACCAGGGCGTTGTCCGGCTATCCGGCTACGTTGCGACATACGCAGAAAAAGTTGCGGCCGAGCAGGCAGTCAAGCACGTGGCTGGAGTCCGCATCGCAGTCCTTGAGAGCCTCGAGGTGAGAGTCGCTGATGAGATCGCTGATGCGGACGCGGAAATCAGTACGCGCGCGCGTACCTCGATTGGCTGGGCCGCACTCGTCCCCAATGGTCAAGTCGAAGTCAGCGTCGAAAGGCGATGGGTTACGCTATCGGGTGAACTCGAATGGCATTTCCAAAGAGCCGCCGCGGAATCCGTGGTGAGGCACCTGGCCGGCGTCGCCGGCGTCACGAACAAAATCACACTCCGGCCTCTTCCGCAGACAACGAACCTCAAGTCACATATCGAGCGGGCGTTAACGCGTAGCGCCGGGGTGGACGCCCGCTTTATCCGCGTCAAGGTCGTGGACGGGTTAGTGACACTTGAAGGCGCGGTCGGGTCCTGGTACGCGCGTGAGCGCGCCGAAGAGGCGGCATGGATGGCGCCGGGTGTGAGGGCAGTCCACGACGCATTGGTTGTGATGTAGGAGATCCGCGTTACTGGCTCCGCTGCATCTGGGCGCCTCAACCGCCGTGGCGCACAGCACGAGACTGTAGCGGCGGCATCGCGTTGACCCGCGCACGCCGGCATCGTTCACCATCCTGTTGCGGCCCCGAGATCGACGCACAATTCGCCGGACTGAAATTGTACGCGTGGACACGCAGCTCACCGCGAGGCAAGCGCCCGCCGCTGCTTCGGTGTGCCCTCGACCAGGTTGCACTTGCTCTCCATACGAATCCTTCACAAGAAGCGCCGAGGGTTATATCGCTCCGGCAGATGGACGCCATCGAGAGAGATAGGCTTCCGCATCACGCATCGGCCCCCTAGCCTATCGCCATGAACACTTGTGGTCGTGCACAACCATCAGTCAGATCCCCGCGGGAGCAACGGGCGCACTCTCACAACGGGTCTCCGCTAGGAGAGCTCCAGGTCCGTTCCGGCCGGCGGTTCGCGTGCGACTTAGCCGAAACTACCCCCGCTTCGCGCGGACCGTTGTTGGCCGAACCAATCTCTCCTGCCGACCTACCGATTACGCTGCTGTTGCGGCGCTGCCTCGCCAGCGAGCACGCGCGGCGCGCTCGCCGCGATTATCCCCATCTCTCAGAAACCCCTTCAACCCATAGAGCATCAGACATATGGCCACCATTTCTGTAATCATCGGGAGCACCCGCCAAGGCCGGTTCTCCGAAAAGCCCGCGAAGTGGATCTTCGAGCATCTCAAGAAGCGCGAGAGCCTTCACGCCCGGCTACTCGATCTGCGCGACTACCCGATGCCGTTCTTCGATCAGCCGCTCACGCCTGCGATGCCGGGTCGTCCAGATTTTCAGCACGAGGTCGTTCAAAAATGGACTGCGGCCATCGCGCAGTCCGACGGCTTCGTCATCGTCACGCCCGAATACAACTATGGCACCTCTGCAGTGCTCAAGAACGCGCTCGACTGGGTCTATCCCGAATGGCATCGCAAGGCAGTGGGCTTCGTGAGCTATGGCTCCGCCATGGGAGCACGTGCCGTCCAGCAACTGCGAGAGACCGCGATCGAGCTGCAGCTCGCCCCGATTCGCTCATCGGTCCATATCCCCGTCGCGACGCTGTGGGCTCACTACCAGGGCGGCGATGTGGAAGCTGGATTGGCGCAACTCGAGGCGCCTGCCCAGACGTTCATCGACGATCTGCTGTGGTGGACCGCGGCCTTAAAAAGGGCGCGTGCCCACGCCGCTTGAACAGCGCTGACGAGAACCCTGATTTCCACACTACTCACCGGACGTCCAATGATCGCGAGTCCAGCCCAATCCGCGCCCCCGCGCTTGCGGGCAATCGCGCGGCGAACGCGTGGCCGAACACACGGACCGGTGACGCGCTTGATGAGCCCGTCCGATTTCGGCGAGCTCTTGAAGCCGTTCGTGTTTCTCGACCTCTTCGACCATGAGGGGCCACCGTTCGATGGTCCCCTCCATCCGCACTCGGGTATCGCCACGCTGACCTACGTCGCTGAAGGCGAGGTCAGCTATATCGACCCGGACAACGTGAGAGGCACGCTACCGGCCGGCGGGTGTCGAATGGATGCAGGCAGGGCGTGGCATGTGGCACGGGGGCGGGCTCCACAAAGCGGGCCGCACGCGCGGCTTCCAGCTGTGGATCGCCTTGCCACCGAAACTCGAACTGGGTCCAACCATCAGCCTGCTTCAGGCGCCTGAGGACGTGCCGGCGCGGGGTCCGGCGCGCGTCCTCCTCGGCTGCCACGGATCGGCATCGAACGTCATCGCCTCACCCTCGCCGATTAACTATCTCGTGGTACGCCTGAAGGCCGGCGAGCGTTGGCGCTACGAGCCTCCGGCGGGTCACACCGTCCTGTGGGTAGCGGTCGCATCGGGCGTGCTTTCGACGTCCGAAGAACTGCGGCACGGGGAGCTCGCGGCTTTCGCGCCCTCGAGCGATGCGGTCGAATTCCAAGGGCTGACCGCTACCGATTTCGTCCTCGGCTCGGCCGCTCCGCACGAGCACGATCTCGTCCTCGGCTGCTACTCGGTCCACACCTCGAAAGAAGCGCTTCGCAATGGCGAGGCGCACATATTATCTATCGCCAAGCGCCTGGCACGAGAAGGCCGATTGGATGGAATCCGCGAAAGTGATCTGCGGAACCGATCAGGGTTAAGTGATGGGATCCCCGCTCAGTTCCCCTCCGCGATGATCAAGACCTCGACAGCGCAGGATACTTGACGACGCGTAAAACCGGCTAAAGTGGACTTCGGCAGAGGTTCCACATGAGCACAGCCGCCTCGACGCCTTCTGCGCACTCGCCGTTCGGCGCGTTTCATTACCGCGCCTTTACCGTGCTATGGACCGCGACGGTCATCTCGAACATTGGCGGTTGGATGTATAGCGCCGCCTCGGCGTGGCTCATGGCGACCCTGGACCCGAGTCCGATCGCCGTTTCGCTCGTGCAGGTGGCGGCGAGCCTGCCAACGTTCCTGTTTGCGCTCCTGGCGGGCGCACTTGCGGACCTCGTTGACAAGAGGCGCCTACTGATCATCTTCGAATCCTTCATCACGGTGACTTCCACGGCGCTCGCGGTGCTCGTCTGGCTCAATCTGATCACACCAGGCAGGTTGCTGCTCTTAACTTTCCTTATCGAAACCGGGGCGGCGCTGACGGCGCCGGGGTGGCAATCGATCGTGCCCCAACTGGTCCCCAGGCGGGACCTGCCCGGAGCGGTGGCCGCGAACAGCGTGGGTGTCAATGTCAGTCGCGCGGTTGGCCCAGCATTGGGCGGCCTTATTACCGCGGCGGCGGGCATCGCTGCGCCATTTTGGGTGAACGCCGCGAGCAATCTTGGATCGATTGGTGGGCTGTTGTGGTGGCGCACGCCGCAGACACTCCAACGTCGGCTGCCGACCGAGCGCCTTCTTAGCGCGTTGCAGACCGGCATCCGCTATGCGCGACATAGCCGCTACCTGCGCGCGACACTGGTGCGCGCGGTCGGTTTCTTTTTATTTGCCAGCGCCTACTGGGCGCTCCTGCCGCTCGTCGCACGCGATCGGATCGCCGGTGGCCCCAAACTCTATGGCATCTTGTTGGGTATCATTGGGGCAAGCGCTATCGCCGGTGCGTTTGCGTTGCCCCGCCTGAAGAAAACGCTAGGCCCGGATCGCTTAGTGGCAGCGGGAACGATCGGTACCGCTAGCGCGCTGCTGTTGTTCGGCCTGGCGCACAGGCCGGCCACCGCGATCGCTGCCAGTACGCTGGCAGGCATTTCCTGGATAGCAGTGCTGTCGAGCCTCAACGTATCGGCTCAATTCGCGCTGCCCGAATGGGTCCGCGGGCGTGGGCTCGCCCTCTACATGACCGCGTTCTTCGGCGCTACAACACTCGGTAGTGCCATTTGGGGCGCGATCGCCAACCTGGCCGGGTTGCCCGTGGCTCACTTCATCGCGGCGGCCGGGGCGCTGCTAGCGATCCCGGTGACATGGCGGTGGAAGCTGCAAACCTCCGCAGGGGTCGACCTCACCCCATCGATGTCCTGGCCGCCGCCGATCGTCTCCGGTCACATCGAAAGCGATCAGGGACCGGTGATGGTCACGGTCGAATACCGCGTTAGTCCCGAGAAGCGCGTCGCCTTCCTCACCTCACTCGAGCAGCTCGGCCATGAACGGCGCAGGGACGGCGCCTACGCGTGGGGAATCTTCGAAGACACCGCCGACCGCAGTCGATTCCTCGAAACGTTCTTTGTGGAGTCGTGGCTCGAACATCTGCGCCAGCACACCCGGGTGACGAATGCGGACCGCATGTTGGAGGAAGCCATTCGTCATTTAGTCGAAGGCACACCTAAGATCACGCATCTGGTTGCCGCCGATGTCACTGAGGGCGGGAAAACGCGTTAGGCGTAATCACGAGGAGCGCGGACGCGTGCCGGCGGAGAAATTCGAGCTCCACCCGTGCCGCGTCGAAGCTCACAGCGCCCTGGTAGCCGTCGTAGGTGGCCACAACGGCGCTCGTGGAGTCGATCGGAATAGCCGATCTGCGCCGACGAGTGGCCCGCGTCAATCGGGCACTCTCGGGGTCAGCAGTTTGCGCGCGGTCTCGTAGAGAATCCTGTCCTTCTCGGCGCGGTCGAGATCTAGACTCTCGAGTGCGTCGACGGTCTGGCGCAGTGTGAATTGGGGATAGTCCGACCCCAGCATAATGTGATCGACCCCGATGTTGCGGATCGTCCAGACAAACTCTGACTTGATTGGCGAACCCGCCAGCAGAATGACGGTCGCCGATATATCGAAATAGATATTGTCCTTGTAGAAGTCCTTTGCTGTTCGCGCGAACAGAATTGTGTTCCAGAAGCGAAAGTTGGTCGCGCCCATGTGGGCGAAGACGAATTTCGTTCCTGGCGTGTTCACGGCGAGATTGAAAAGGTCCTGACTGTCGCCAGGCACGATGTTGGCATTGTCGAACAGGACGATCATGCCGAGCTGGCCGGCCAGTTGGCACAGAGCGGCAACCCGCGGATCGGTAATCGCGAATTTCTGAGTGTGCGGGTGGAGCTTGATCATAGTGATTCCGAGCCTGGCGATGCGTCGCAGCTCGTCGAACGCGGCCTGGTCGTCATAGGGGTGGACCGATGCGATCGGGAACATCTCGGGATATTTTGCGGCCAGTGCGATCAGTTCGTCGTTCTTGCGCCGAGTCTCGGCCATGTTGCCGCGCTCCGCGATCAGAATACCCGCGAACCGGCTCGCGGTCTGGTGGGTCTCCTTCAGCTGTGCTTCGTATGCGCGCACCGATGTCTCGCCATTCCAAATGTGGACGTGCGTATCGAACACTCGCTGCGCGCTCACCATCGTCGGAACGGCGAAAAGTAGGGAAACAAGTAAGGTAGTCTTCATGAGACTTACCGCAGTTTGAGTTCGCCCGAACTGCGTTTGGGGATACAGGCGGGGAAACAGGGCTTCGAGAGTGTCATCTGGAAATCGCAATGAGACCGGCCTCAGTATCGTTCAAGACGCGCGCGGTTCTCTCGGGAAGGCCGTGAGGCCTGCGGCGGCACCGCGTTCGAATTCCCCGCGCATGAGCGCTGCGTCCAGCAAGGTCAGATGGGCCTTAAAAAAGCGCCTCCTGTGTATCAAAGCGGCCGCATCGCTAGGCTCAAACCTCCGGAGACTTCCGGAACGGATGGTTGAAACTCTTCGTGCCCTTCTTAAGTCATTGATTTATTGGCGTCCCCAAGGGGATTCGAACCCCTGTTACCGCCGTGAAAGCCCGACGAATCGTCCATAGGCGTCCATCGTTGTCTCGGATCATTGTTCACGAAGTGCCTTGAATTACGGGACTTTAGACATACGCATGGATGCGAGTATAGTCGCGTCCACTCCGGACACTTTCTCCGACTTACTCCCGAAAGTCCACGTCCCTCCTCGCCCAGTGGCTCGCCAGCATCACAGCATCCGACTGCAGACCCGGGAGGCACGGCTCAAGCTCGAACCCCGGCATGAACCCTACTGGTATGAGGTCGAACGGGGTCGATCGATCGGGTACCACCGCGGACGGCGCGGGGGTTCCTGGAGGCTGCGGGAATTCGTCGACGGCGCCTATCGCAGGAGAGCATTGGGACGAGCCGACGACCGCAACGATGCTGACGGTATCCGGGTCCTGTCTTTCAATGACGTTATACGGCTGATTCTCAAAGGCCGAGACGATGGCAATGAAGGGGCGGCGGGTAGCCGACGGATTCACCTGGACATCGCCGTGGAAGACGCGTTCGAGGACTACCTCGAGGCGCGAAAAGTCCGCTGCTCGGCGGAAGATCTGCAGAAAGATCGCATCTGCATTGAGGCTCTCATAGTTCCCAGCCGCGCTGGCCGCCGCAGAAGCGAACTGACCGACGATGAGCGACGCCGCCTCAAGCATTCCCTTCGCGGGAAGCTGGTCGGTGAACTTACCACCGCCGACCTGCGTCGCTGGCGGGACTCGCGGGTGCCGCATACTGATGACCGGGAGGTGCGGCGGCGCAGCCAGGCCACGGCCAACAAGCTGTGGTCGATCCTGCGGGCGGCCTTGAATCTGGCTTATCAGAACGAGAAAACGCCGAGTGATCAGGCGTGGCGCCGAATTACCCCATTCAAGAATGTCGACCGACCGCAAACGCGGTTCCTGGGGGCGGATGAGTGCCGGCGGCTGGTGGAGGCCGCCGAGCTCGATTTTGGGCAGCTAACGCGCGCCTGCCTCCTGACAGGAATGCGCCTGGGAGAGCTCGTGGCGGTAACGGTGGGTGATGTCGGGCCGGACTACCTAACCGTGCGCCATAGCAAGACCGGCACTTCGCGGCGCATCCCGTTGAACGCCGAGGGAGTGCGGTTGTTTCAGAAGGCGATCGACGGGAAGGCTCGTGAGGCACGCGTCCTGACTCAGAGGACGGGTGCCGCCTGGACTCCCATGCGCGTGTCACGCGCACTTCGACAGACGTGCCATGATGCAAAGATCGAACCGCCGATTCAATTTCGCCAGCTGCGCACCACCTACGGCTCGTTACTGCTCAATGCTGACGCGTCGCTGAACACAATTTCCGAGCTTCTGGGTCATAAGGATACCCGGATGACTAGGAGACACTATGCGCATCTTCTGTGGGACAAGCTCAAAGAAACGGTGGACGAGCGGCTGCCCCAATTCGAGTGAGGTCGCAGCCGCTCGCCTACACCCTTCCTAATCGGCTCAAACTGCGCGGTTAGGTCCGACGGGAATTCTTTTCGAGGCGTTCAGTGATCGAGATAAACGGACGATCGCCGACAGATTTGGACGGTGTTCCCCACCTCTTTACGAGTAGCCACTCAACCCTCAGCAGTGAACAAATGCGCAGCCTTTTGGGACTCCGTGACACATGGACCTCCCCGCCTTGAATAAGCGATGGCGACCATTAAACCCGAGTTGCAAGACCTAGGTCGCAACCGTCCCTGGGTTAGGAAATCGCATCGGCGACGGCAGGTACCTCCTCGCTATCTCGCTAGAGAAGATGGCCCGGTGACGAGCGCCGAACCTCGCAAAGGCACGGCGTCTCGCTCGTTGAGCTTCGCGTATCCTCGGTCCACACCCGGCCGCGGTTGCGTCTAAGGTGGCCTGATGGAAAAACGAGACGAATCGCCCGTTCAGTCGGCCCTCACCGGCGTTATCACGTGGCTCGGGGACGCCCGCAAGTTTTGGGGCACGCGCAGAGCAGTGCTAAGGAGCAAATCGCTCTGGGATCACAACACTGAGGAACTTCAAAGCGCTGGATATCTTGGTCCGTGGAAGTTCAACTTGTTTCAGAGCGCGGCAGCCGGAGGTCTAGCCGCGGTGATCGCACAGGTACTCGACCTGTATCACCTGCCTCCGAGCTGATCCATGCGCCCCTACTTTCCGATCCTGAACTGGATAGGCTTTTTTTCGCGGCAACTGGTTGGCTAGAGCCCTTTATACCTCCCGCTCTACTAACCGCCTTTGTGTTCCTAATGGGCTGGGGTTCCCTGAAGGCAAAAGATTCGACTGAGAAGAATCGCAAGAGAGCACGAGCAGCCTATCTCTATCTCGATGCGGCCTATGGATTCTGGCCTCAGGTGCTTCTTGCCTTATTCGTCGCGATCTCATCCTCGAACCTCAGCCTGAGGAAGGTGGGTGACGCGCCCTGGCTTGTTGCTCTTTTCACGTGCTTGAGTCTCTGGCAGTTGTACATCACTGGCAGCAAGATCCCGAAGCTCTTATTCAAGGCTAACCGTTATTCCAATCGAGCCGGTCATTTCTGGCAGCGGCGTCGACCGGATGATCCCCCGTGGAATAGATTGCTTCTCGCGAACCTGATCTCAGCGTTCCCGATCTATTTTGGACTTCAACTATCGGTCGTTGTGATCGCGCGCGGATATGCATATGGAGTTCAGGCACTACGCCATCTGGCGCACTGAAGTTCTAGTGACCTGCCAGGCGATTTTCGTACCAGCTGATTCTTTGGGAAGATGGCGGCCGACGCGAGAGATCGGCCTCGGCGTGAGTGGGCTCGAGCACACGGCGCCGATCCTTTTCAAGAAGTTCCGATGGCGCTCGCGTTGTTTTTCCTCCCTTTGGGGCGCGCGCCCAGGCGGAGCAAGGCGCCGCGGCGGTTGCACTCCCACTGCCGCCGCGGGTTTTTCTTGAGTTGACATGGCTTTGCGCTTAGTCAGCTACGACGTAGCGAGCCGCACAGCAGTGCTGGCCGCCGGCGCTCACGCCCGTGGTCGGGTCAAAGTCTCGAACGTGACGCGCGAGCAGGCAGAAGCATTGGTAGTGAAGTTGGCACGGCACTGGCGTGAGGAAAATGACGTCCGCGGACAGCCGGCCGGCGTCTACCTGATGCGAGGGAACTAAACATGGCGCAAGGTCGACGCAGTCCCGCTGGTTGCCGGTGTAACCCAGGACTTAGTTGGTAGCGGGGGCCAGATCTGGGACTTGTTTTCGACCCCAACTGGTGCGAATTCGCCTCGGCTGAGCCCATCCAAAAGGGATGGCGCAGGGTCCGGCCGTAGATTTCCGGTTTCGGCCCAACAGCCGCCGCTCACCCTAGGTTCTCAATTGTCCTGATACCGGACACTCGCGCCCGCACTTTCACAGCCGCGGAGAGGAGTCTCCACAGACCGTGAGTCAGACGGTTAGGAGCGATTTGAATGCCGCGTTGCTTCCCGGGGTACCATTGGTCCAACTCGGGTAGGGGACGCTCTCAGAATGCACCCCAGCCTGCACGACAACCAATAAGCTCTGGGGCATGTCCGTGGCGGATACCTCGCGCGCTGTATTCCTCAGCTACGCCTCGCAGGATTCGGAGGCGGCCCAGAGGATTTGCGATGAGCTGCGCGCGGCCGGCATCGAGGTTTGGTTTGACCAGAGTGAGCTGCGGGGCGGGGATGTCTGGGATCAGATGATCCGCAAGCAAATTAAGGCTTGCGCCCTCTTCATCCCGGTGATCTCGCGCCGCACGCATGAGCGCCGAGAAGGGTATTTTCGGCTTGAGTGGAAGTTAGCGGCGGATCGATCAAACCTAATGAGCGCCACGCGCGCTTTCATAGTTCCGGTGGTTATTGACGCCACGCGCGAGGATGATGAGGAAATTCCCGAGAAAATCCGTGAGGTTCATTGGACGCGACTGCCCAACGGGGAAACGCCGGCCGCCTTCGTCGAGCACATCCAGCGTCTCCTATCGGGCGAGACGCATTCAGCACCGGACCTCGCCCGCTCCGCTAGCAGCGCTATCGCGAGTGCGGCGCCGGCTGCACGCGGGGTCATCCGCCGGCGGCTCCGAGTCGTGTACATGGCGATCGCGGCCGCGGTGCTGCTGGCAGTCGGATATTTCGCACTCGAGCGGCTTAACCGCTCGAAGCCAAGCGTCCCGGGCGCTGCCTCCATCGCGGTGCTGCCGCTTGCGAACGAAAGCGGGGAGGCGAGCCAGCAGTACTTCTCCGATGGGATCTCCGAGGACCTCATCACGGCACTCTCACAGTTCCAGGGGCTCAAGGTGATCGGCAGGACCTCAGCGTTCCAGTTCCGCGATTCGAAGGAGGATAGCAAGAGCATCGGTGCCAAGCTCGGCGTAGGCCATCTCCTTGAGGGAAGCGTTAGGCGCTCAGGGGACGTAGTGCGGGTGAGCGCCGAATTGATCGACACCGCTGACGGGAGCACCCAGTGGGTGGGGCGCTACGACCGGCCTTACAAGGATCTCTTCGCGCTTCAGGACGAGATAAGCCGGGCGGTGGTTTTGGCGCTGCGGGCGAAGCTTCTGCCGGGTGAGCACGCGGCGGCGCAGAGCGAGCGTCCTCCCGGTGGCAGCCTTGAAGCCTACAATGCGCTGCTGCAGGGCCAGTTCTATTATTCCCGCCGTACCGAGCCGGATGTTCGCAAGGCGATCGAGTACTACACGCAGGCGACGCAACTCGATCCGGGCTATGCGCTCGCTTGGAGTGGGGTATCACGGGGCTGGACCCTCCTTGGAATCGACTTCCTCGAGGGCACATCGGTACAAGTGGCATTCTCGAACGCGCGGAAAGCGGCCGACCGCGCGCTAGCGATCGCCCCAGAGCTCGCAGCTGCACGTCTTGCCCGAGGTGATGTGTTCAAGTGGGCCGACCTCGATTGGCGCGGAGCGGAGGCCGAGTTCCAACGTGCGATGCAGCTGGCGCCATACGACGGTGAGCCAAAACTCCTGCTCGGGAGCCAGCTTGCCGCTTTCGGCAAGTTGCAGCCGGCAATCGAGCTTACGCAGCAGGCGCTCACGACCGATCCTCTGCGGGCCAGGTCTTATGTGTGGCTCACCTACTACCTCACAGCACTCGATCGCCTAGATGAGGCCGAGAAGGCGATCCGGCGGGCCATCGAACTACAGCCGGGTGCGGCGATCCAGCACTGGCGGCTCGCGATCATCGAGATCCAGCGCGGCAACGCTCAGGCCGCACTCGCCGCCGCGCAGCAGGAGCCGCCGGGAGCGTGGCACGACATCGCCGTAGCCCTCGCATTGCAAATTGGCGGCGACCGGAGCAGGGCTGATGCGGCGCTCGGGACGTTGATTGAGAAACATGGTACGAGCTTCGGCTATCATGTCGCCGAGGCCTACGCGCTGCGCAACGATGCGAAGGCGACCTTCGACTGGCTAGACCGCGCCTTCAGCAACCGCGATCCAGGTATTGGGCTCCTTCTCTTCGACCCCTTCATCCTGCGCTTTAGGGACGATCCTCGCTTCGCCGCGTTCTGCCGCAAGGTTGGCCTGCCCGTACCGGGGGAGGCTTCCGCCCACAAGTCCGTCCGGGATCGTCCCGGAAGCCAGAATTTCCGCCGAGTTCGTGCGAATACTGGAGGCCGCGCCTCCGATCCGGGGCCGGTTGCCAACCCATAAGGCTTCCGCGACGATGCCGCACAACTGGGGGGCTGGGAATGGCCAAAGACGGTGACGACGAGAACGCGAGCGGCAGCACGCCCAGCGTCTTCATCAGCTACGCGTCGCTGGATGGTGCCATTGCCGAAGCCGCCTGTGAGGCTCTGGAAAAGGCGGGCGTGACGTGCTGGATCGCGCCGAGGGACGTGACCCCCGGCGCGTTCTATGGCGACGAGATCGTTCACGCCATCGACGCCGCTAAGGCGATCGTACTGATACTGTCGCAGAACGCTGCCGCGTCTCCTCACGTGCTCAGGGAGGTGGAACGCGCAGCTTCAAAGCGGCATGCGGTCATATCGCTGCGCATCGATAAGGCGCCTTTACCCGCCGGCCTTGAGTACTTCCTCAATACCTCGCAGTGGCTGGATGCGAGCTCTGGCGATACGGCCCGTGCGCTGCCCAAGCTTGTTTCTGCGGTACAGGTCGTCATAAAAGCCGGGGCTGTGACGCCACTTGGCGTCCCCACTGCGAATGTTCCCCTCCCTGCCGTGTCCGCACGGCTGCCAAGGAGGATAGCGCTGGTCGCGGCGTCGGTAGTTGCGTTGGGCCTCGCGGTATTCGCGGGAGACCGCCTGTGGTTATCTCGCCATCGAGCCATCGCGCCGGCGCCGGCCGCGTCAGCACCCGCGCCCACGACTGCAGCACTCGCCATCCCGGAGAAGTCCGTCGCGGTCCTGCCGTTCGTTGACATGAGCCAGAAGAAAGACCAGGAGTACTTTTCGGACGGACTTTCCGATGAACTCATCGATCGCCTGGCCCACTCGCCGGATCTCAAGGTCATCGCCAGAACGTCATCGTTTCAGTTCAAGGGCAGCAACGAGGACGTGAGGACGATAGGTCAGAAGCTCGGCGTGGCGAACGTGCTGGAAGGAAGCGTACGGACGTCAGGCAAAACGCTACGCGTGACCGCTCAGCTAATCAACGCGTCCGATGGTTCACACCGCTGGTCGGAAACGTACGATCGGGACATCGGCGACGTCTTCAAAGTGCAGGATTCGATTGCCGGGGCCGTAGTTACTGCGCTCACGGCGGCGATTGCAGTGCCCACGGCCTCGTACAAACCCAAGAGTGCGGACGCTTACAACGCCTACTTGCGCGGCAGATATTTTCTTCGAAGATATACCAAGCAAGATGCGGAGCGAGCACTCGCCAGTTTTGAGGAGGCCGTCAGACTTGAGGCTCGCTATGCAGATGCTTGGGTGGGAATTGGTCACGTGCACAACGACCGAGGGTTGTGGCTGTGGACAACCCCCAAGGAAGCCTATGCCGAATCTAGCAAAGCGATTGATCACGCTTTAAGTATCGACCCTAAATCAGCAGCAGCTTACGTTCTTCTCGGAGCGATTGAAGCTAACTTCAGATTCGACTTCGAAAAGAGTAGCGCCGCTTACAAGCGGGCCCGAGAACTGGATCCCGCAGTTGACATTGGTGATTCTGACGTGTGGGGTGCGCTTTCGGCCGGTCGGCTCGATGACGCCATCGCTTTCAGTCGGCAGTTGGTTCAACGGGACCCGCTAAATGCCAATCCGCTGGAAGATCTCGCAACTGCGCTTTGGTTCGCCAACCGACTTCCGGAGGCCGAGAGCACTTTGCGCCATTTGTTGGAGCTGAATTCCAGTTATGCATGGGGACACTGTATTTTGGGCTGGGTGCTGCTGGAGGCGCACAAGCCGGACGCGGCCTTGGCGATCATGCGTGAGGAGGCCGACCGGGACAGCCAGTGGTGCGTTGCGGATGCATTGTGGGGTCTGGAGCGCCGGACGGATGCGGAGGCATTTTTAGCTGAGGCAAAGGCCAAACATGCAGATACGCAAGCACTCCAAATCGCCCAGTCCTATGCCTTGCGCGGTGACAAGGACGAGGCTTTCAAGTGGTTGAATCGTGCCTACGACAATCGTCAGACATTGCTATATGTCGTCCGACAGGACCCTTTGCTGCGCAATCTGCGCGGCGATCCAAGGTTCGAAGAATTTGTGCAAAAAATGAAACTGCCGGAGTGAGTGGCAACGGGGAACTGCACCTGGATCGGCTTCCCGGAAGGGCCAGTCGCGACAGACTGTAAAGGGTCACGAAGCGACTGTCGGCGACCTAGCGGGATGACAGTCGCTGATCGGCTAAGAGCGGAACTCCAGCCACGCCAATTCGCTGCCGCAAAGCGGTCATTGCGCGACCCCTTAATCCAGGCCGGTTGCTAACCGGGAGGGCATCCGCGACCATGCCGGGAAAGTAGCGGGGGAACCTCGAAATGACCGAGGGCGACGGCGAGCAGAAGGCGAGCGGTAGCACGTCCCGCGTCTTCATTAGCTACGCGTCGCAGGACGCTTCCGTTGCAGTTGCCTTAGTCGAGGCGCTTGAGCGACACGGCATCGTGTGCTGGATCGCGCCACGGGATGTCAAAGCCGGAGCGCTGTACGCCGATGCGATTGTGCGGGCGATCAGCGGTGCCAAGGCCTTCGTACTGGTGCTGTCCGAAAGTGCCATCGCTTCCTCACACGTCAGCAAGGAGGTTGAGCGCGCTTCCTCCAAGAAGCGCCCGATTATTGCGTTGCGAATCGACGCCGCGCCGCTGACCCCGGCGCTCGAGTACTTCCTCAGTGAATCGCAATGGGTCGAGGCTAAACGTGGAAACATCGACGCCGCATACGTCAAGCTAATCGACGCGATTCGCGAGCCGGCACGAGCCGTGCCAGAGTCCCTTGTAGCTGTGGCTCCCGGAAACTCAGCCGGTGCGGCTCAGAAGGCACATCCCAAGTCACGTCGTAACCGGATTCTGCTCGCACTGGGAGTAGCGGGCGTTGTGGCGCTTGCCGCGCTGTTGACGCGGCACAACGTGGCGGAAAAACCGACGTCCGCTGCTACGAACGTCACCACCGATAAGTCCATTGCGGTGCTGCCGTTTGTTGACTTGAGCGAGAAGCACGACCAGGAATACTTCGCGGATGGCATGGCCGAGGAGGTGCTTGATCTACTAGCCAACATTCCGGGTCTCAGAGTGATCAGTCGCACTTCTTCTTTCCAGTTTAAGGGCAAGAACCAAGATCTGCGGTCGATTGGCAGCTCACTTGGAGTGAGTTACGTAGTCGAGGGCAGCGTTCGAAGATCCGACCAGCGATTCCGTGTCACTGCACAGCTGATCAACGCACAGGATGGCTCGCATTTGTGGTCGCAAACGTACGACGAGCCGGTTGGCGACACTCTCAAGGTCCAAGATCAAATTGCCTCCAATTTGGCACGCGCCTTGCAAGTGACGGTAGGAGACGATTACCAGCCGCAGCGTACTTCTTTCAAGAGCGCCGAAGCATACGACCTTTATCTTCGCGGACGACATGCGTACAACAGATTCGATAGGGAAGGACTTGAGTCTGCTGCAACCTATTTTCAACAGGTTAGCGAGCTCGACCCAACCTCCGTCCCAGCACTCGAGTGGCTCGCGTTGGCGCAAGAGGTCAGCGCCGAGTTTGGTTACGTCGAGCCGCGCAAGGGCTTTGAACAGGCACGGCTGTCGGCCCAGCGTGTTCTAGGTCTCAATTCGAAATCGAGCATGGCTCACGCAACTCTCTCATGGGTGCATCTCGTCTATGACTGGGATTGGGCCGCGGCAGAACGCGAGGCCAAGGAGGCAATACGCCTGAAACCACGGGACTCTCTGGCCATGGGCACGCTGGGCGAGGTATACAAGGTGCTCGGTCGATGGGATGAAGCTGCGCGGCTTTTCAAAACCGCGCTGAATCTAGACCCCCTCTTCCCTGATTGGTATTCGGCGTTGATCGATGTGCAATCTGCAACCGGCCGGCTAAGCGAAGCGGAGGCCGGGGCGCGTAAGGTACTCCAGATCAGCCCCACGTTTAGCAAAGGTCGCCTCTCCCTCGGAGTAGTATTGCTACTGCAAGGAAATTTTCAGGGCGCCCTAGCCGAGATACAGCGGGAGCCATCAGATGCGAGCCGCTTCGTCGGTTTGGCTATGGTGTATCAAGCCCTGGGACGCCGCGCCGAGTCGGATGCGGCCCTCGCTCAGGTAGTCCGCGAACACGCACAGGACGACGCAGGGGGAATTGCCGACGTCTACGCCTACCGCGGGGAAGCGGACCTCGCATTCGCGTGGCTCGATCGTGCATATAACCAAAACGATCCAAGGCTGCGCACGATCAAAAGCGATGCGTTCTTTAAGAAACTTAACGGTGACCCCCGCTATAAGGCGTTTCTGGGCAAGATGAATCTGCCGGAATAGTCGAGCGTCGCCCGTAATGCGTCCCCCGAAAGCCGCCGTTCGCGACCGGCAGCAGCGGGTCACGAAGCGACCGTCGGCGGCGGAATGGGTCCGAGAACCTGCGCCAGACTCGTGCCGAGCCCAAGCAGCGCTCTGTCGGTGCCGGCCGCGGCATCGAGCTCAATGGCAACGGGGAGTCCAGCCGAGGTCAGCCCTGCAGGCAGTACGAGTCCGGGAAGTCCTGCGGTGCTGCCCGGCGCGATGTTGCGGGCGATGGCGACGTCGAACGGAACCTTCTGACCGCGAATCATCACGTCAGCCTCACCATTCGCTATCGGCTGTGCCGCCACGAGGGTAGTGGGAAAGACGATGGCAGCGACGCCCGTGCGCAGGAAGTATTCGCGGTACAGACGTTGCAGCGCTGGCAAATGAGTGCTGAGCACCTCCCCGTACGCAGTCTCAGTCACGAAATTGGCGCCGCCCGGGAGTACGTCGCTGCGAAAGATTTTCTGTATGTCAGGGCTAGCCTCACTCACCAACTGCTCGAATGTGACTCCCGCGCGGTACTCAGTCAGGTAGCGCGCGAGTGTCAGCCGTATGTCATGGTTTTGGACCGGATACGTAATAAGGCCAATCAGATGCACGAGCCCCGGAAGCTCAGACTCCACCAGTTTGACGCCAGCTTCCTCAAGTCGCTTGAGTGCGCCGTTCGTGACGCGCTCGACCTCGGGGTCAAGACCGCTGTACCAGTAGTCCCGAACGATCCCGAGGCGCACGCCGCGCAGGTGCATCGGACGCAATGGTCGCCAGTCTCCAGCGACCACGGAGTCGAACAGCGCTAAGTCCGCGATCGTCCGTGCGTGCGGTCCGATCTGGTCGAACAACGACGAGGTCGGTACGGAGCCTTCTGTTGGGTAGCGTCCGGTGGTTGGACGCAACCCCATGATCCCGCAGAGGGCTGCTGGAACACGGATTGAACCCTCAGTGTCCTCAGCGACTCCAAGCGGCGCCATGTGTGCAGCGATCGCCGCCGCAGTACCACCGCTACTCCCTCCAGGAATGCGGGCCGCGTCGTACGGATTGTGGACCGGACCGAACGCGAGATTGTTGCTAGTCCAGCCCCAGGAAAGCTCATGCAGGTTGGTCTTGCCGAGCACGATCGCCCCCGCCTCCCGCAACGTCTTTACGATCGGCGCATCCTCCGCCGGGCGGAAATGGCGTAGTGCAGGCGTTCCAGCCGTAGTCGGATAGTCGCGCGTATTGATGCTGTCCTTGATTGGTATCGGCAGGCCGAATAAGGGTCCCGCATGGCTGCCACCTCGGCGGGCTCGGTCGCACTCGTGGGCGGCCTCTAGCACCCGGTCAGGCTCAAGCGTGATAAACGCGTTGAGGGCCGAGGCAGCCGCACATCGCGCGAGCAGGGCTTTAGCGTAACGCTCGGCACTGAGGTCACCCCGCGACATTTGGTTGACTGCTTCAACCGCGCTGAGATCCACCAGGAGGTTGTCCCCCGCTGCACGCCTTTCCAGGGCCCGCATCGCCGCGGGAGCCACACCATATGCAGTCGTGACTGATGCACCGAGTAAGAATGATCGGCGGCCGAGATCTGTGCGCACCATCATCAACTCTGTCTATGAATTAGTGCGGGAAGGACAGCTGCCATGGTCCCTCATCGCCTCTGTGGGCGGAAGTTTAGCTTAAATGGTTGCGGTAGGTTGAATCAGGCCGTTGCGGAACCGAGTAGCACGGACGGGACGAGCTCGTGTCGTGTGCAATGTCGGCTTTTTCTCGTCTCAGCGTCCGACATCGGGACAAAGATCAGACTGCTCGGGGTCAACAAGCGACCTTTACCAACGCGTCGCGGGTTTTCATGCTGAATGTCCGGAACCGGGAAGCCAATCAGGCGCTTCCCGGCCACAAGCGGAAGTTCGGTACATCGAAATGCCTTCCCCAAAGTTGCCATTCGAATATCGCTGTGCCGGCATTTCTCTTTGGTGCGCCGCACATCCGTTGTACTTCAAGCCCGTAATTTGGTGGCGTACTATTTTGTTCGGGGTCGTCGCGGATGCCTAAGGGCGTATCGGAATGACCGATGCTCATTGCGCTTCGTGCGCCCAACGCAAGCGTCACGCTGTATGGGCTGTGGCTGGCTGACCATCACTACGTGTGAATTCACTTACGGATGTTTGAAGGACGAAAAGAGGTCCACATGAAAACGGCTCGTATCATGGCGCTCACGGCGGTGATCGTCGGAAGCGGTTTGGCGCTGTATGTGGCACAGGCGCAGCAGGCGGGAGTCAAGCGCACGGATCTGCAACAGCATGATCTCAGCATCCCCGGACACGAGGTCGTGCAAGCGATCGTGGAGATTGCCCCGGGAGTGACGGCCGCGAAGCACTGGCATCCGGGCGAAGAGATCATCTATGTCCTCGAAGGCTCGCTGGAGTATCAGGTCGAGGGCAAGCCGCCGGTGACGCTCAAGGTAGGCGACGTCTTCTTCATCCCGGCCCATACGATCCATTCGGCGAAGAACGTCGGCAGCGGCAACGCCGCGGAGCTCGCCACGTATGTCGTCGAAAAAGGGAAGCCGCTCGTCGTGCCGGTCAAGTGATCACTCCTGGCAGCTCGTCCAATAGCTATGGGATGGACGCCCCCACTCTAAACGGCATCGATGTGCCAAAGTGGAAGTGCTGAGTAACCACTTAAACGAATGGGAGCGTCCGCCATGAAGATTACAACGGTCGGGATTGATTTGGCGAAGAACGTGTTTCAGGTGCACGGGCTCGATGAGCGGGGTAAGACGGTGCTGCGTAAACAGCTGCGGCGCGCGCAAGTAGCCATATTCTTTGGAAATCTACCGCCTTGCCTGATTGGCATGGAAGCCTGTGCCAGTGCTCACTACTGGGGCCGTACGCTGCAGCGCTTCGGGCATACGGTGCGACTGATGGCCTCACAGTTCGTCAAACCGTACGTTAAAACGAACAAAAACGATTCGGCGGATGCCGAAGCGATTTGCGAAGCGGTGGGCCGACCGAACATGCGCTTTGTTCCGATCAAGAGCATCGAGCAGCAGGCGATCTTGTCCGTGCATCGGTTGCGCCAGGGGTTTGTGAAGGCGCGAACAGCGCAGGCGAATCAGATCCGTGGACTGCTCGGTGAATTTGGATTGGTCATTCCTCAAGGCATCTGCAACGTAGCCAAGCGCGTACCGGAACTGCTCGAGGATGCCAGCAATGAACTGCCCGTGCCGTTCCGGCACCTGATCGATCGGCTGACCGAGCATCTGAAGGAGCTGGATCGGCAAGTGAAGGACTTCGAGAAGCAGATCATCGCATGGCACCGCAGTTGCGAGTTGAGCCGCAAGCTGGAGAACATCCCCGGCATCGGCCCGTTGGCGGCCAGCGCGCTGGTGGCATCGATCGCGGACGCCAACAGCTTTGACAACGGCCGACAGGTCTCGGCCTGGCTCGGGTTAGTCCCGCGGCAACACTCCAGCGGCGGCAAGCCGATGCTCCTGGGGATGAGTAAACGCGGCAATCCGTACCTGCGCACTTTGCTGATCCATGGGGCACGCTCTGCCATCCTGGCGGCAAAGAACAAGACCGACAACACCAATGGCTGGTTGACCAATCTGCTCAATCGTCGACATCCGAATATCGCGGCAGTTGCGCTGGCCAACAAGAACGTGCGTACCGTGTGGGCGCTGCTAGCCCACGGGCGCGACTTCAAAGCCGACTATATGCCGACCCGTATGGCCGCATAACCGGAAACGTAACAGACGGCAGCACAGGAGAACACACCACCGATTGCTCAGGCGATCACGCAGTGATGGCAAAACAGGTAGGACCGTGGTTGGCAAAACCCAGAACGGCAGCAGCACCTCGAGTGCGACATAGCTATAGGGAACCAATCAGCAAAACCCATCAGGGACAGCGGCGCAAGCCGCAGCAAAAGTCCGAATGTACTGGTGCAATCCGATCCTGCAAGCCCTCATGAACTGAAAGCTTGGCAATGTGGGGGCGTCCATGTACTGCCGTTCACGAGTGTCTCCAGGGGGTTGCCGATTGGGCTTCCGGTCCGGCGCGCCCGGCGCGGCGGTATAGGTTCGCCCCGCGTGCGCCGTCCGCCGGCGCGGTACGAGGCACTCGCGATCGTCGCGGTGAGGCGCCGGGGGCCAGTTCGGATGACACTCAGAAATTGGCGCTTGGGTAGGCGCAACCGATAAGCCCGAAGATCTCAGTCTGGAACCCCACCGAAGTCCGCGCCGCCCAACTGGCGCATGGACCTCCAAGGCACGCAGCCCACCGGTAGGACGGATTCCGCTCACGCCAAATATGTGCGCGTTCGAAACTCGACGACAGACGCTTTTCAAGCTCGTCCACCGTCCCGCCTTCATAGGCGTAGGGCGCGTGATGCAGAAGCTCGTTGCGCAGTTCCTGTAGTCGGTCGAACTGTTGTGGAACGCCTTTGCCCCACCACTGCGCCGGTCTCGCAATCTTCAGCACCTCAAATGCGCGATTGGCTTTGTCCTGCACGCACTTATATTCTCTTAGGCGCCTTCTCTTTCTAAGTCTCTGATTATTATGGCGTCCCCAAGGGGATTCGAACCCCTGTTACCGCCGTGAAAGGGCGATGTCCTGGGCCTCTAGACGATGGGGACACAGGCGAAAATCCGGCCGCGTAACGTTATTGGTGGAGCCAGGCGGGATCGAACCGCCGACCTCTTGCATGCCATGCAAGCGCTCTCCCAGCTGAGCTATGGCCCCACTCGAAGCCGGCGCACGCTACGCACGGCCCTGCCCCTTGTCAAGCATGGGATGAGGTACCAGCAAGCGCCGCATCGATCCGTGCAAGACTACGCGAGCGCCCCACTAGGGCAAGCGTTGCATCGATCGGCGGGGACACCGCAGTTCCCGTCACGGCCACGCGCAGGGGCTGAGCGATCTTTCCCAGTCCAGTTCCGAGTTGCGTGGCGAGATCGTTGAGCGTGGTATGCAAGCTGGCACTGTCCCAAGTCGTGAGCGCCGCGAGACGTTCACGCGCCGTTCGCAGCAATTGGCGGCTCTCCTCTCCCGCGAGGTGTTTCGCTACCGCCTTGGGATCGACGTCGATCTGTTCGCCGAAAAAGAAACGGCTGTTTTGCGCCATCTCCTTTAACGTCTTCGCGCGCTCGCGCTGCACGATGATCACCCCTTCCAGAAGAGTCTGGTCGGTGCTATCGAGGCCGAGGCGCTGCAGCTGCGAGCGCAAGTACGGCACGAGCGTCGCCGGAGCTGCGCGGACCATGTGCTGCTGATTCAGCCACAGGAGCTTTTCCGGATTGAAAGCAGATGCCGCCTTGTTCACATCGTGGATGTCAAAGGCGCCGATCATCTCCTCGCGCGTGAAGACCTCCTGATCGCCATGTGACCAGCCGAGACGCACCAGGTAATTCAGGAGTGCGTCGGGCAGATAGCCGTCTTCAGCGTACTGCAGCACGCTCACAGCACCGTGCCTCTTGGACAGCTTGGCGCCGTCCGGCCCGAGGATCATCGGCACGTGCGCATACACCGGCGGCGTTGCGCCGAGCGCCGTCAGCATGTTCATCTGCCGCGGTGTGTTGTTGAGATGGTCATCGCCACGGATCACATGCGTGATGCCCATATCCATGTCATCAACGACCACACAATAGTTATAGGTCGGCGTGCCATCGGAGCGCGCGATGATCAGATCATCGAGCTCTGAGTTCTGGAACGTGACCGGACCGTGCACCAGATCATTGACCACCACCTCTCCTGTCAACGGATTCTTGAAGCGCACCACGGGCGCGACGCCGGGTCGCGGTTCGGTCCGCGCGCGGCAGATTCCGGTGTAGCGTGGCTTCTCCTTGCGCGCGATCTGGCCCTCGCGCAGGGCCTCGAGTTCCTGCTTAGTGCAGTAACAGTGATAGGCCGTTCCCGCGGCCAGCATGCCGGCGATGACTGCCCGGTAGCGCGCGAAGCGCTGTGTCTGGTAGTACGGTCCCTCGTCGGCCTTAAGGCCGAGCCATTCCATGCCCTCGAGAATGACGCGGACGGCCTCCTCCGTGGAACGCTCGCGATCGGTATCCTCGACGCGCAGAATAAATTTGCCGCCCGTGCGCCGCGCATATAGCCAGCTAAAAAGCGCGGTGCGTACGCCACCGACGTGCAGCAGCCCGGTGGGACTCGGTGCAAAACGCGTAACGACGCTCATAAACGCAAGGGAATCCGCACTGCCGCTGTCGGGGGCGCGCATGTTACCAAGGGTCAACGACCCCTGCCGGACGGCATGGGAAGAAGCGTAAATTTGCCTTGTACGGCAGCCACCTATAGACTTCCGCTCCCTCAAAAAGGGCGGTTAGCTCAGCGGTAGAGCACTGCTTTCACACGGCAGGGGCCACTGGTTCGATCCCAGTACCGCCCACCAACCAGAACAAGAGCTTAGGGCAACTCCTTGAGCTTGCTTCGCGTGAATTTGGGACACTTTTGCCGTACCGGATAACCCAAGCGTTTGGTTAAGTGGCTGCTTGCGCTTTTCGAGAGGTCTGGATCCGTCTGATGCCCGACTGGATAAAGAAGGAGCTGCGTTCGAACTTCGCTCGGGCCTCTCGCGCCGGGCGCCTTGCAGCTATTACCGAGCCGCGGGCGGCCCGCGTGACATACCGCGCTCAGAAGCACGCATTGCGCATCGAGCTCACGAACGGAGCGACCATCACCTTACCGGTGAAGCTGATACCGAGTCTCAAGGGAGTCAGACCCAAGGATCTCCGAGCGGTCGCAGTCCTTGGTCGCGGCGGTGGGCTGCACTGGGAAAGCCTCGATCTCGATCTGAGCGTGCCCGGTCTCGTCTCTTCAGTGTTTTCGGGTACCGCGTGGCTGGCCGAACTCGGCCGCCATGGCGGCCGGCGGACCTCGGCTGCCAAGGCGCTCGCTGCACGCAGGAACGGGCGCAAAGGCGGTCGCCCTCGGCTTCGACAGAATACAGCGCCCAAGTCGAGCTGACCGCCAGCTGCTCGGACTGCTACGCCTCTCCTTTTGAATCTCTTTCTCTTCCTACCCAAATCGGGTAGACTCCTACCCAATATGGGTAGGATTGCCAAACCTCCCCGCGCGGCCAGTCTGGCAGATGCGCTTTTCTCGACCGTGCAACAACGCGTGCTTGGGCTTCTATTCGGCCACCCGGAGCGGAGCTTCTATGCCTCCGAGCTGATCCAGCTCGTAGGGGCGGGCTCCGGCGCGGTGCAGCGGGAAATCGCGCGGTTGGAGCAAAGCGGGTTGGTGACCATGCATCGTTCGGGCACGCAGAAGCACTACCGGGCCAATCCGAAATCACCGTTGTTTGGGGAGTTGCGGAGCATCGCGCGCAAGACCGTGGGGCTGGCAGAGCCGTTGCGGGCTGCTTTGGAGCCGCTGAAGGCGCAGATCGCCGCATCGTTTGTCTACGGTTCCGTCGCCAAACGCCGCGATACCGCGGCTAGCGACATCGATCTCCTGGTGTTGTCTGACACTCTCACGTATGGGGACGTCTTCAAAGTCTTAGATCCTTTGAATACGCGCCTGGGGCGTAGTGTCAATCCTTCCGTCTACAGCCGTGCCGAATGGCTGAAGCGCGTGAAGGGTGGCAACGCTTTCGCGACCCGCGTCATCGCGCAACCGAAACTGTGGATCATAGGCGGCGAGCATGACCTCCCCACTTGAGCGTTTGACCGGCACCGGCAAGCCACTTGCGGCAGAACCTCCGGATGCCAAGGAGTTCGAGGGCCTGAAACGTTCAGGGCTCGCGCGGCTCAAGGATTCGACCAATGCAGCGAATTCGCTCGAGAGCCGCTTCGACCTCGCCTACAACGCCGCGCATGCACTCTCCCTGCCAGCTCTTCGGCGCAAAGGATTTCGGCCACATCAACGCTACATCGTGTTTCAAGTGCTTCCGCATACACTCGGCCTCGGTCCTGAGGTCTGGCGTGTGCTGGACAAGTGCCACCAGATTCGAAATCTGGGTGAATACGAAGGTGACCTCAATATCGATGAGCGCATCGTTGCCGATTTGATAAGGGCTTGTCAGGCCGTGGCAGCGAAGCTCGAAACAACCTGACGCCGTCCGTGCCTGCCTTCACTCCGTTCTCGGATGAAGATTTCGAGACTCTCGGCAACTGGCTCGTGGGCCGCGCCAAAGGAATCTCCGACATCGTTGAGCTTGAGGGATTTCTGACCGCGGTCGTCATCGGGCCCAATACGCTCTCGCCGCTCGCCTGGCTGCCCAAGGTCTGGGGCGGCAAGCAACCCTCTGGGTTCAAGGATCTCGACGAACTCAACCGGTTCGTCGCCCTCGTCATGGGCTTCTACAACAGCATCGTCGCGGACTTCGAGGCAACGCCCAGCAAGTTCGCGCCCACGTTCTATGAGAGCAAAGAAAAGGGCAAGAGGGTCTTCATAGTCGACGAATGGTGCGTGGGATTCATCAAAGGCATGCGTATGGATGCAACTGGATGGACGCCCTTGAAGCGCGAAAGGCCGGACCTCTTGAGACCTATCAAGCTTTTCGGAACACGGGGCGGCTGGCACGAGTGCGAAGCCGGCGGTGAGGTCAAAATGCACGCCATATGGTCGCCGCGCATTGCGCACGCGGTGCGGGATATCCACGCGTTCTGGATACCGTTGCGGCAGAAGGCCCTCGCATCGAATGTTCAGCGCCCGCACTGAGGCGCCTGCCGGCCACGCCGCCGCTGGGACAATTTTGGGACAGTGCGCTCGTGACACTGCGTGATATCAAGTGATATCAAATGACAACAAGTCCTTGTTGCAATTGAGGGTACCGCTCGCATATCGTTGATTTGTAGGCACCCTACTTCCGTTTCACACGGCAGGGGCCACTGGTTCGATCCCAGTACCGCCCACCATTCCCGTTAGGCCGCGCGTGGTGCGTCCGTCAGTCCAATCGTGAGACGTTTACCGACGGCCGCGGCAGCCCTCTGGACGGTCTCGAGCAGGACGTGCGGGTTCTCTGGGTCGAGCAGTCGCTCAAGCTGGCTGCGGCTGGTCCCCATCCGCTTCGCCATCTCACTCTTGGTAATACGCTCCTTCCTCATCGCTTCACTGACCTCCCAGGACAGCACCCGCTTCCAAGCAAGAGTTGTCACTTCCTCGTAAAGCCCCTCCGTCCGCAGAAACTCATCGAACGAAGAGCCCACATGCTTATTTCGCCGCTTCGCCACCTTCAACCTCCTTCTGCCGCCTCACAGCGAGGTCCAAATCGTTCTCGGGCGTCTGCTGTGTCTTCTTGATGAACCCATGCAGGAGCACTACGTGTCCTTGATGTATACAGAATAGGACGCGGGCGATCCGGTTTTGCGTCAGAGAGCTCCTCACCTCCAAGAGTCCGCGCCTTGACGACAACGGCCGACAAGTTGGCATACCCACCGGCCACCCGAATTCGACCGTAGCGATGTCCGTCCCCACGATCCGCTTGTCCTCGCGCGAGAGCGCCTTCAGCCATTTGCGCACGGGCTCGGCACCCGTGGCTGTTCTGTAAAACCTGGCCGACAGAACCTTGCTTTTCGTGGCAGCCATTCGTCTCTGTACCTTGCAAGGTACAGTGTACCTTATAAGGTACTAAATGCACAAATATCTAAGCTGGCTTAGGAATGCCATTCGTCCGCCGAGATCGGTGTCCGCGCTAACGGCCAAGTTCGCCGTGCTGACGTACAATCCGCCACCTCGGGGCAAATGGCTCCGAGGAGTCGCAGCAGTGAATCTATATGAATCCCAAGCACACTAGAGAAATCCAGACAAACGAGGTCTTGCGGAAACGCCTGGCCAAGTACATCGCGCTCCACTGTTTTCGAAATACGGACGTGCTCGAGGACTTACACTCCGGCGAGGTACCTGTCTCCGAGTCTGGCGACTACACCGACGTAAAGGTAATCACGCCAGACAGAGAGATTCCGTGGAGCGACCTATCGCGCTTCGACAACAGCGAAATGAAGGCCCTGATGATCGACGTGGTAAATCATTGCGACCAATTTCTCGCAATCGTTTTTTCCACGCCGGGAGGTGACAAGTTGATCGAAGAGCTCGGGAGACGGGACCTGGTCCCGAACTGGATTGATCCGGACTGGACATGGGAAACCGATCACGAGCCGCAAATCGCGCGCGACTCGGCTATGAAGCGCCTTGCCGCGAAGCGCAAGCTGAAAAGGAGGAAACCGGGCAAAGTCCGGGGCCGTTCAGTCGGCAAGAAATAGCGAGGCCTCGCCCTCAAAGTCTTCCGTTCTTGGTGGCCAAAAATCCTACAAGGCAGCGCCAGACTTGCAGTCGCAGAGCTGGGACAATTTTGGGACAGTTAGATCGTGACACTGCGTGATATCGAGCAATGATCAATTACTTACGAAAAATCACACCGGTACCCGGCGGAAAAATACGGAAGACGCTGAGCCGTCTTTGATTCGTTCGCGGATGCAGGCATGTGGAAGCGCTTCGAGCCCTCAAGCCTCCGCGTCGTCCGCGCGACGGTTGTCGGCAGCTGCCGGCTTCAGGACTTCTCAAGCGTTGACACGCGTCGAATGGACTCGAGCTTGTCCCGGGACAGGCCTTCGAGTTGGGCCTCGGTCAGTCGCCCCTCGCGAATCAGCCGACCGAAAACCAAGATGAGGCGCGAGTAGCGGTAGTCATACTTCGCGTCGAGCTCGCGCCGTCGCTGATTCAGGAAATGTTCAACTGGCCACATGTCTCCGGAGGTCTGCGCTGCCGCCGCGCGCGCCTTGAAGTCGTACAGGACCTCAGCCAGTTCGACCTGCAGAGCCAGCTCGAACGCTTGCCGCGATAGTTTCTTCTCCGCCTGGCTCCACTTCAGTTCGCGCATCGGGCACCGTTCTGTTGCCGCGAGTCTGGGATGCATCAACGATTCGATTTCGTCGGGTCCGGTGGCTCATTCCTTGCGGAACGCGAGCACGTTCTGGGGTTGAACGTTCGGGGTGCCCGGTTTAACTGTCGTCGCCACGCGCTTCAGCAGAGCCGGCGACACGTTCCAACGGTGTCCGTCGTCGGTCACGAGGCTCACCGTCTTCTTGTTGTAGCGCACGAGCATCGCGGTGATCAGACGTCCGTCCTCGGCCTCGAAGCTCACGCGCTCGCCAACCTTGAACTCAAGCATCGAGGTATGCGCGCGGAGCTGGGCGAACATCCGCAGACGAGCGACGATGCGGTGGTTCAGGTCGATGAGCTCGGATTCAGTCAGTCGGTCGAGATGAATATTCACAGTCTGTGTACCTCCGCACCACATCGACAGCCGGGATCAGCGCCTGATTGCTACTGTGCCAGGAACACCCGGACGGCCGCGACCACCTGCGCCTGGTCAGCTTTGGGCAGTGCCCCAAGTCGCCTCACGATGCGCGAAGCGTTCAGTGTCATGATCTTCGCGGGCCGTACAACTGAGGGCGCCGGAAGCCCTGCACCACGCAGATTGCTCACTGGCACATCCCCGGACCGGCCCGCGTTGGCGGCACTCGTTACCATCGCGAGGTAGCAGACACCCGTCCCCTGCATATGCTGCGGCGAGGACAGCACGACGGCGGGTCGGACTCTATCGGAAGGCTGGTCGCTGTAGGGAAAGGGAACCACCACGACGTCCCATGGCTTGAACCTACTTGCCGAGCTTGTCATAGACGGCGTCGTGTTCACCGCCCCACTCCTCTGCAAAGGCGCCGTAGTCGGCCTGCGCCCGCTCCTCCTCTACGGTCGGCATGACGAGAGACCAGAGCTGCGCCTTCCCGCCGCGCGCCCGAAAGTACATACGTAGCGCTTCCGTCACCACCTCGGATTTCTTCCGAATTTCCCTTCGGCAGACTTCTTCAAGGGCCTTCTCCATTTCAGAAGGCACGGTCACGGAGATGGCTTTGTACTTGGCTAAGGCTTTCATAGGCTTGGTCCAATAATAGTAGCCAATCATATCCTATAGGAGTGCTCGGTCAAGTCGACAAAGCAGCGTTATTAGCCAACTCTTGGTCTGACTCCCCTGGGCGGATTACTTGCAGCGCCAGGTTTTTCGTGCGGGTCCGTGGAGACTGCCCTGCCCAGTATCTATTGGCTACGCGATTCGGCTTGGGAGCTTGTCGATCACCTGCACAATCAGGACGAATATGCGCGGTAGATGAACGGGCCGTCGGAACGTGAAAGTAGCCCGAAGCATTAAGAGGGAGTTTCATGCGCTCTGAAGGAAACCAGGCCGTGGTCACGTGCGTCTATGATGAGCTTGCGCCGGATAGTCGTGTAGCACGTCCCCGGCGGCACATCGAGACCCCGCCGTCCGCGCATTAGGGATCAAAGAGCCGCTTAGGCCGCCGGCGAGAGCTGTGCGGTCGGCCCTGGTCGCAGGACCATTTGTACGTCCTGATGCCATCCGTTGACCGAGAGCCCTTCGCGCAGCGCAAACGCTTCGATGTCCTGTCGCTGCGCAGCAAGTCCCAAACCGCTGCGGCTCTCTTCGCGTGTGCTGACTCTCAAGTATCCAATTGCTGCTTGCATCGCGAGGCCCTCCGTTAGATGGCCTCACGATATTCCCTCGACATTCCTCCGTACTCAACGCCTACCCGCGAATGTCTTTGGTCCCGTGACATACTCGGTCCTATGCATTTCCGCGTAGCGAGCCTAGCCGTCGTTCTGAGCATCACTGCCTGCGTGAAGGGAAGCCCGGATGAGCCTTTCAGCGGGACCGCCACCCTCACTTGGACTCCCGTGAGAACGGACGTTAGCGGCAAGGCATTGCAAGGCGTCGCTGGATACCGGGTCCATTACGGAACTTCGGCAAGAGCCATGTACACCGTCGTGATAGTGAAAGATCCGAGGCAGACCACCTATGTCGTCAAGGATCTCTACCCTGGAAAGTGGTATTTCGCAGTCAGTGCGTACACCACCAGCGGTGCCGAAAGCGCTCTTTCCGGCGTTGCCTCAAAGACGATCAAATAGCTCTGCCGAGCCAGGGCTCGCGTCAGTTCGCGAAGCAGGATGCCTGGACCAGCAGGCGATTGAGACTATCCTGAGCTGCCAGTAGATATTCACGACATCCCGCAGGCCGACCAGGTTATCAACCAGTCGCCTCGAGGACGCACGGCCAGAGCCGGACTGGACCGCGCCTCTCACTATCGCGAGTCGATGCGATAGATGAAATACCTGTGGACGAGCGGGTCTTCCTTGCTGCCGTCCTTATTGAATGGCCAGAGCAAGTCCCCGGACCATTTCTGCCAGGTCAGCGGGATAATCTCGCCGGCTGTCAGCAGGTGGCTCATCTGCCAGGGAAAGCCAAACACCATCCAGGCCTCTCGTGGCGACTCCCGCAGCGAGCGGGCTAGCTCCGCGATAGTCGCGCGCAGCGTCTCGTTCACAAAGGGGTTGTAGAAGTGGAAGACGTCGGCATCCGCCGGCACGCGCCAATGCATGGCATTCGTCGTGACGACAGAGACATCTTTGCAGGTGAATCGACCGCGTGCGATGGCAATATTCATCCTCGCCCGCCGGTTCAGTTCCTCGACGAGTTCCACACCGATCACACGCTTGAAGGGCAGCGTGGCTGCGCAAATGACGATGCGGCCGAGACCTGACCCGTAGTCCACGAAAGTGCTCGAAGGGAGATGGGAGCCGACGAGCTTCATCGCCTTGAAGAAGCCCAGGTAAGGGCTCGGCGCGTAATGCACTGCGTCCCGATCATGCACGCCGAGAGCGTCCATCATCACATCGCCTCGGGTAGCAATGCCGAAATAGCGCTCGTAGTGATTCTCCACCACCCGACGCGCCATGTACCGGAGTAGATCAGCCGGCGTGCGCGTGCCCAGCACTGACACTCTGGTCTTGAATCTTGAGGAGATTCCCATGGCACACCCTCTTGCTCTCAATCGCGACCGCCTGAGTCTGTAGCAATGCCTGCGCCGGTCGCTGAGGCGCGGACCCAGATGGCACCCCCATCTTAGACTATCGGAAACGGCTAAAACTGAACGCCTGCCTTTTGTCGGGACCACGCACAACGCCGTCAAAAGATCGCGTTAAGGCGATCAACACTCACTTCTTTGCAGAAACACAGACGAAGTATCGCGATGGCAATGCCCTCTGGTGGGCAGCTCACATCGCAAAACTCGCAATGCCTGATGATCACCTGAGCGCTCTCAAAGCCATCCTGAAGAGCACCTACATCCGCAGCAACATTGTAGAGCGAACGGGCGTCTCAACGCGGCCTACGCTGGCAGTGTGGGGCAGCACGCGCACGCGCGCATCGTGCGCACGGCGCGCGAGCGTGTCCACGCAGTCCTACCGTGGTTTCGCTATGGCGGCGGCGCGTCTCACAACCGTGGTCGCTGCGCTCGTGAGCCCCCCTGCAAGCCTTCTGCGAACAGCCGCTCCAGTTGAGCAACCACGGCGGTATGCTCGTGCGTGGTGCGCGCCCGCGCTCGCGCCGCCAAGCCGAGTCGTTCGGCTGCTGCCGGGTCCCGCAGCAATCGAACGCACTCATCGGCGAGCCCGGCTACCTCACTGCGCAGGACGATCTCGCTGCCGTTCTCGAAGGCAAGACCTTCGGCGCCAAGCGGAGTCGATACGATTGCGCGCGCGTGAGCGGCCGCTTCGATGATCTTGACGCGCGTGCCGCTGCCACAGGAGATCGGGCAGCAGACCACGCGCGCCTGGTCGTAGAGATCATCGAGTTTGTCGACGAATCCGGTGAAGGTGACGCTGGGGTCCGCTGAGGGATAGGACTTGCAGGCTTTAGGGCGATCCCCGGCGATGCAGAGGCGTGCGTTCGGCACTCGCGCACGCACCGTTGGCCAGATGTCTCGCACCAGGGCGTCCGCCGCGAGCGCATTCGGTTCGTAGCCCATGTAGCCGACGAATAACACCAAAGGCGCGGAAGTGTGACTGCCGGTGCTTGTCGGGAAACGGACGCTATTCGCTACCACCTCGATGCGGCGTGAGCAGGCGAGCCTTCGCAGGTGGCGGCAATCCTGTTCTGAGCACACAAATGTCAGCCGCGAACGCCGGATCGCCTGGATCTCGGTGAGCAGCAGCCTTGGGAGCTGCATCAGCAGCAGGCGTTCCATTGGCCATGAGGGGTGGCGAAGCAGACGGCGCGACAAGGAAAAGTGCTCGACGTCGTCCAGATCGAAGAATACGGGCGTGCGGCGGGTGTCCCCAGAGAGTTTCATCAACAACGACCTGATGGGCAGGCGATGCGCCAGTATCAGATCGGGTGCTGCGCGCAGTGCGGTTCGCACCGCGAGCACAGCCGCCTCGCTGTTGACGTCGGCCCCGCCTTCCTGGGAATGGAAGTCAAATATGCCCGGGCCATAGCGCTGCCAGCGCGTGGGCGATATGGGCTTCGGTCGCACGACCGGCGCGATACTCAACCGTACTTTCGACGACAAGCGCCGTCGCATGCGCTCCTCGTGCGCCGCGAGTTCCTCCGGCGAGAATTTGTGAATCGCATGTACCAGGAACAGGCAATCCATCCTGTCAACGACATGTGCGAGCGCCTCCAACTGTGTCTCCAGGCGCTGGAAGACACCGTGCACCGCCTGCTCGTTAGACGGGAATATGCTGGAAATTACGAGTGCGGTCGTCATACGTGCCCACAGCAAACGCTCATATTGCGCCAATTTTGATGCGCAGGTCGAGGGTTCGCCGCGTTCACGCTCAGGGTCACGGCAAACACAAGATTCGGAGCGACACGATCGCCTCCTGACGAGCTTCGGACCGGTTAGCCTGACAAGATCAACGCGGGAGTTGTCGAAGGGAACGGGGCTGCTCAGCAGCTCTTGCGCATGGAGAACATGAGGAACGTGTAGCGCAGGTCGAACTCCTTCCAGTGAACCACGCGCTCGGCAACGTCCAGATCTCGATCGTCCAGTGCGTCGAAGCCGAAGCGGCGGCCCAGGTCAAGTGCCGCGAGCACCTCGGCTCGGGTGAATATGCGTATCGGCACGCCGAAGCATTGCTGCCCGCGGGTGTCCACGGGTGTGTCCCAATAGTCCGTGGAGGTGATAAGGAGTCCCTTGGGGGCGAGGATCCGCGACATCTCCTTAAAGTAGCGCGTCAGATCCACCCCGTGCTCGATGACCGACAGGCAGGTCACCACGTCGAATTGTCCGTCCGCGTACGGTGTAGCGGTGATGTCCACGTTCTCATAGACGATCGGGCCGAGCGTAGTGCGCGTCCTGAACGCGATGTTCCCGGCGATGAGGTGGCGATAGCCGTACAGCCACAGCCAGGGCAGGATCATCGAGTAGCGCTCGCCACCGGCGTCGAAGATCCGCGCCGTGCGCCGAGTGTTCCGCAGGATCAGATCGAGGGCCGCCAGAGTGTCCCAGTTCTTCGGCGGATCCGGTACCAGCGGCAATCCCAGGTCACGGACTTGGGCGATGCTGGCCGCTACCTCCGACTCGCGGCGCAGCACCGCGTTGGCCCACGGCGCCTCGGGCCGGCCACGCGGGCCGTTGATGGCGTTGCGACGCTTGTACAGCCGACGCTGCCGGGCACTGCCGATGGCAGCCCTTGCCGAGTGCAGAACTTCGATGCGCATGCATTGATGTTAGCAGCGGACACCGCCGACCGCATGCTTCGCAGCGCGGTGCGAGGCTCGGCGGTCGGCACTCACCGCAAGCGCACGCTTGCGACGGCCGCTCCGGTGATACGGCCTGCTCAGGTCAAGAAGGACGAGGGTAGCTCTCGCTTGACTTGCGCGTCGTGAATGTGGGGTTGGAGTCTCACCGGATGGGGAACGCGACGCGTGGAGCTGGTACGGTCCGTCGCGGGGCTGCCTCGCTCGAGGCTCGGGGATCACAACGGCGAATGCCCCTGCATATGTCGTGTGACAAACTCGGCCCGGGCCTAACAGGTTATCCTATGCGCTGCGCGGGGTCGGGCATGCAGAGCGCGCGCGTGGGGAAGAGGGAGTCAGTCGCTGAACTGCGAAGCTCAAGGCACGTTCAGGGATGATCACGTCAGGGGCGACGCGAATGCTGAATAACACGCACTGCCGGCGAGTCGGACCGGCCGTACTGCTTCCCACGTTGCTGTGTGCACTGTTGTGGAGTTGCGGCGGAGGCGGCGGAGGCGGCAGCAGCAGCAACAACCCGGCGCTCAACATCACGACCAGCTCACTGCCAAACGGCTGGGTAGGGCATGCGTACACGGCCACCTTGAGTGCCACAGGCGGGACCGCGCCGCTTTCCTGGGCACTCACCGGCGGCATGCTGCCTGCAGGTCTCGCCATGTCGGCGAGCGGTACGATCTCCGGCTCTCCGACCGCCACTACGGTTGGTACGCCGCTGACGTTCACCGTGACCGATTCCTACGTCACCCGGCACAGCAAGAGCGTAACACTGAATCTGACCGTGAGTCCCGCCAACATAACAGTCGCCGTGTCGCCCGCTCGTGCGGCCCTTACCGTCGCGCAGTCCCTCACCGTCATCGCCGCCACCAACGATTACGCCGGAGCGAGCTGGAGCAGTAGTCCGGCCGGCGGCACGTTCAGCGGCACCACCAGCCAGAACGGCGCCGCCGTGTTCTTTACGACGCCCGCGACCGCGGGTGTGTATACCATCTCCGCCACTAGCGTCACCGACCCGAGTAAAACAAGCAGCATCACTGTCGGGGTCACCGATCTGAAGGGCGTCTACACGTATCACGTTGATCTCGCGCGCGACGGCGTCAATACGCGGGAATTCGCACTGACCACGACGAACGTAAATACCACGACGTTCGGCAAGCTGTTCTCGTGTAACGTCGATGGGGCGGTGTTCGCGCAGCCGCTGTGGGTGGCGAATCTCACCGTCGGCGGCGCGCGCCACAATGTCGTCTTCGTCGCCACTGGCCAAGACAGCCTGTACGCCTTCGATGCCGACCGCAGCCCGTGCCTGCAGCTGTGGCACGTGAGCCTGATTGATGCCGCACACGGCGGCACCGCGGGCGAGATCACCAACCAGGATTACGGTATCGTGGGTACACCGGTGATCGATCCCGCGGCCAATGTTTTGTACGTGGTCTGCAGGTCACTGAACTCCGCGGGCACTGCCGCGTATATGCGACTCCATGTCGTTGACGTGTTCACCGGCAGTGAGAAGACCAGCTCGCCGGTCACTATCCAGGCAAGCTTTCCATACGCCGGCGGGCAGCTGATCTTCGATCCGGCGACGGTGAATGCCCGCGGGGGCCTTGCCTTGGTCAAGGGAACCGTTTACATCACCTTCGGTGCGATCCTCGAACCAAGCACCTATTTCGGATGGATGATGGGTTACGCGTATAACGGGTCGGTGCTGACGCAAACCGCCGTCTTCAACGTCGCGCCCAACGGTAATGGCGGTGGCATCTGGATGTCGGGCGGCGCGCCGGCGGCCGACGCGAATGGCAACCTCTACGTGCTCACGGGCAACGGCACATTCGATGCGAACACCTCAAGCTTGGCGCAACTGGACTATGGTGACTCATTCCTGCAACTCAACAGCGCTCTCGGCGTGAAGAGCTACTTTACTCCGTCTGACGAGGACAGCGATAACATCAACGATGTGGATTTCGGCTCGGGCGGTGCGACGCTCGTTCTCAACCTCAACTCAGGTCCGCTACAGCACGTGGTCGTCGGCGGCGGTAAGGACGGAGCACTCTACCTCATCAACGGAGACAACATGGGGGGCCTCGGCGACAACAACGCAGTCCAGCGCCTTTTTCTGAACGCTGAGATCTCTTCCAGCAGTGTATTCTGGAACAACACGCTGTACATCGGGCCGGCGGGTGCGAGTCTGCAGGCCTACGCGTTCGACACCAGCAAGGACCAGTTGGGTCCCACCGCGACCTCGGCGTCTCCGAGCGCCTTCAACTGGCCGGGTGCGGGCCTTGCAGTCTCCGTCGCCGGTAACAGCGGGTCTGGGCTGGTGTGGGCTGTCGACAGTAGCAGCAACTGCTTCGTCGGGCACCCCTGCGGCCCCGCCGTCCTGCACGCGTACGATGCGACGAACCTTAAGAACGAGCGGTGGAACAGCTCCACGGTGAGCACCGATGCCGCCGGCAACGCGGTGAAGTTCACCGTACCAACCGTGGCCAACGGCAAGGTCTACCTAGGCACCCGCGGGAAGGATACCGTCAACCCGAACCTTAACAGCGCCACCACCGGTGAGTTGGACGTTTACGGGCTCAAGCCCTGACATCAGGGCGGCCCGAACGGTACGCTGCGGTGTCAAGAGGCGTGCGCTTCAGTGATCAACTCCGCCCCCTGGCCTTGCCTTAGTTGGCTCATCGCTGAGGCTCTGCTCGTGTCTTCGGCAGGTGGCACGCATCCCAGTTGTCAGGATCGGCGTCCGAGCCGCCGTCTCGATCGGGGCGATGTACGCTCAAGCGCACAGTGAGCAAGCTAAATCGACTCCTCCCGATCGAGAATCGACTGGATCTCAGTTGGTAACCGAAAGCGGAAGTAACAGCCGCATCTGCGTCTCAGAAGGTACCCGGCAGTGCGCCGTCGAGGTTTGCCCACGGTTCTGTGCCCTGGTCGCCAAACACAAAGTCGAAACACCAACTGCGCTCGCCGCCCGGCGGATCAGGAACTCGTGCCGAGAGCGGGGGATGCGTCGGCTCGAGCCTGTTGTTCCTCTGCTGCAGCCCCCTGCTTCAAAAGGTAGATCCCCACGACCGCCAATAACGCGTAGCCAAGCGCGCCGACCCACAGCGCATGGTTAAGCGATGTCTCAATGCCGACCAGGACCGCGCTGCCGGTCGCTAGGACTCCGGCTGCGCCGTTCACGGCCCACAGCCATGGCGTGATGCGTGGATCGATGCGCGTGCACAGCCGCATGCCGGTCGGAAACATGAAGCCCATGAGTACGCCGGCCGGGAGCATGGTCATGAGGCATACGGTCGCACGTTCGATCAATGATCCCGTCTCGGCCTGATCCAGGATCCTCCCGAGCCAGAAGGGCATCAGTGCCAAGTAGCCGCCAAGCACGATCGGCCACCCGAGGAGGGACGGGGCGGAGAGCGGGACTACCTTCCCGGAAAGGAGGCTCCCGATGCCCGTAGCGAGAATGATGCCAAACAGCGCGATCGCGAGACCGTATATCGGGTGGCCGAGAAACAGTGACATCCGCTGGATTAGCGTAATCTCAACGAACATGAAGGCGAGCCCGATCAACAGGAAATACGCACTGCTCCAGAGGAGCGTCTTTGCGGTGGCGTGCTGTACCGAGCCCCTCGTCGGCGCGAGCAGGACGAGGAAAACGGCGATCGTCGACACGACCACAAGCGTCAGCAGGGTGAGTGAGGCGGTCAGGTTACCGCGGATGACGCCTGGCGCGGAGCGCAGGGCGCGAACCATGGAAACAGGATAAGTGATACGCAGCTGATTGAAGAAGAACGGGTTCGCATCCCACGTCGGCGCCAGATTAAGCGGTGTGGAGCGGCCAAACCGCACGAGCTCATCGACCGTGCGGGCCTGCAGGATGCGGTCGAAAACCGGGTCGGCCGCCGTTCTGCCGGGCGCAGCGAGCGTGCGGTACCCGAGCGAGTTCACCTCAGCGTCGAGCGTGCTCAAATCATCCACCGACAACGGCGCGCGCCCGACGACGAGTGTCGATAGCGTGCGGTTCGAGGCGAGGTAGAGATGGCTCGCCGGCTCCGATTCACCCATTTCGAACAGGCTCGCCATGGCGAGTGACAGAATGCGGGCGGTTTCGTCCAGCTGCTTCTCTGAGTGCCACCGGGACACCGTAAACACGCCGGTCGGGGTGAGTCGGGAGAGGAAGCGCTTCCAGCCGTTCACTGTGTACAGGCCGTTCTCCGACAGCGTGAAGGCTCCGGCTCCTGTGGCCGCCCAGGTGTCGATGAGGCTCATCTGAATCAGATCGAACTGTTCCCGACTCCGCGCAAACCAGCTGCGGGCATCATCCACGGCAAGCCGCAATCCCGGAATCCGGCCGGCACCGCTGAAGTCGCGATAGTCGCGCGCGAACAGCCGCACGAAGATCGGGTTGTACTCGATTCCCGTGATATCCCGGAATCCGAAGACGCACGCCGTCAGCAGATCGCGGCCGCCCCCAATACCGATGATCGCCGCCCGTCCCTGGTGCCGGATGTAGTAGGCCAGCGCCGTCGCGTCGCTGCGCAGGATGTCGAGCTCATGCGGATCTCCGTTGAAGCGGTAGATTGGAGTGCCCGCGGCACCGTCGATCCGCATCCAGCCCTGGTCCAAGACAACGCGTGGTGCAAACTTGGAAGGGCTCCAAAGCTGCACGGGGGAATCCGGGCTCATGACCAGGTCGATACGCGAGAACGAGTTCCACCGCTCCTCGATGAGATCGTTCGCCGATTCGAACCGGTCCTTCACCAAGAGCGGTCGCAGCCCGTGGGTGCCGAGCAGCACGTTGACCGCCGCAGCGAGCAAGAGGACGCCAAGCGCAAGAGTGGGGCTGACCTTTGTTTTCGACGCGACGTCCGCGCGCGCTTCTGCGGGCACCCCGGCCGCGCGGCCAGCCCGGGTAAATGCCAGCGCGGCGGCGGCTCCAATGGCTCCCACGACCAGTACCGCAGAGTAGGTGTCGATGAGGCTCAAGAGAGCCAGCGTCACCAGGCACCCCCCCGCCGCACCGACGAGATCCACTCCGTACACGAGGCTGATCTGCTGCGAGCTGCGGGTCAGGGCGAGACTCACCGTGATTCCAAGTAGAACGTATGGCGGCAGCAGGACAACGACCGCCAGGGCCCAGGAAAGCACGAAGGTCAGCGTCGGCTCGAATTGCGCCCCGAGCGCCAGACTCAGCAGGGCAACGAGACTCACGAGGACCGCCCACGCGAACAGCGTCATCACGTGTGCCATCGTGTCGAACAGCCGGCCGGGGGCATAGCTCGTATCGAATCGATAAAAGACGATGAGAGCCCCGGCCGTCATGCCGAGCATGGCCACACCAATGGCGAAGAAGGCCAAGTGGTAGTAGACGACTACCGACAGAGCGCGCGTCTCCATGATCTGCAGCATCAGACCGCACATACAGGTCAGGAACACGCCGATGAGGAACCATGGGTGACGAGAGCCCGCGGCAGCGGTGCCGAGACCGTTCGGTGAGAAGTGGCTCCGTTCGTCGCGATCCGGCTGCCGGAGAGCAGCTTGGACACTCCCTGACTTATTCATTCTGTATGGCCGTCCCTTGGGGATTGAGCCTCCGCGCTGAGCGCACGCGGAACGATGGACTTAGCGGCTACACTGTAGTCCATTCGTAGGCTTCCTCGTCAAGGACACATGAGTTTAAAATTAGACTCCCTGGCAGCCACCACGCGCTTCAGCCCACTGAGTTTCGAGTGCGATTGCTGAAAAACGCGCACGGTGCCGGTGCCGCCAAAGCTACGACGCTCCGTCCGACGAGTTATCCCCCGACCTCTATTTGCGTCAGTGCTGAACATGCAATTAGGTGATTTCAACAAGCAGCGGTCAAAGAGCTGGGCAATACGGTGTAGCGTCTCGCCTTGCCGCCACCGATCCCACACATCATCGCCTTCTGCGTTTCGCTGTAAAAGGTCCTCGTTCGATACTTCATCTGCAACATCCTCCCCTCTATAGATAGAGATTAGGTGTTGCATCGACCAATTGAATCCGCACTTCCCCTTGGCTGGTGCGCATCCTCGACCGGCTGGAGGTTATGGGACTTGCGCAGCGGCGTCCTCACCTTGCCGATCGCCGGGCGCGATCTCTGGCGATCACGGAGGACGCCAGGGAACTCCTGCCGTTACTCTGGAACATCGTCGGCGAATCGCTGCGCGAGGCGCTGAGAGGCCTGTCCACTGAGGAGACGGCGATTCTGGCTAAGGCGCTGCACCGGGTCATTGCAAATCTATCGGCGCTCGATCGCCGGAGTGCGATGGCCTCCGCGAACGCGCACGGAAGCATGAGCTTCACCACCCACCAGTCCACCGGGCGGCGAGCCTCGAGACGCTCCGGCACAAGCATTGGCACCTCCTGAGCGCCTGCCCGGATAACTCCTGCTGAGCGGACTCACCGATGCTGAAGCGTCGTAAGCCGCCCGTCGCGATCGTCGGCTCTGGGACACTTCGAGCGTAACGTTGCGTCATGTCGAGTGACGTCACGTGATGTCCAGTGCCTGTTCACATTACAGACATGATGCCGCGCGTTTTTTCAACAAGATTCAGCGGTCAGCCTCTGTCCGTCCCGGTTCGGATGACCCCGACGTGAGCATCTCTCTGGTTGCATCATTTAGAACAGCGTGTATATGAAGGGAGCGAGAACTGAACCTTGTCCAAGCACAATAAGTAAGCCCAATAGCACCATGACAATAAGGATCGGCGCTAGCCAGACTTTCTTGCGCTCGCGGACGAATTGCCACAAATCTTTTATTAACTCAAGCATCAGAATGGTTTGCTGAAGTTACTTATTGGCATCTTCCTGCTTGCTACTCTATAGCTCTCTTTTTCCTTATCGAAGTCCCCCGCCATAGGGGAACGGCCCGTTATCCGAAGGATGACAGCCGCTGGCACTAGGAGGAACAAGAATACAGAGCCCAATACAATCGGCGTGGTGACCCGGTTAAGCAGTAGCACCGATTGGATCCAAGCGCTGTAGACAAAGCGCAGAGCTTTCGGCGCGAGCAGTGCGCAAGCCAAAAGTCCCACGCCAAGTGAAACAGCGTAAGTCGGATTCGGGGCTCCCCGGAGCCACGGCAATATTATCCCGAATAACGCAATGATGAACGCGCCGAGTGTGATACCAAACTTTCGCAGTTCGTTATCCCCGATCGGCCGTTGCGGCGTTGCCTCCGCCAATTGGTTTCGCATCCTCGCTTCCGCCGCCTTATTGATGGCATTTTTTGGCTGATCGGACTTAGCGAGGAAGAATCCTTCTAGTACGAGGTAGTCCATTTCCGTTTCCATGAAGCAGCGATAGGCATCTGCCGGAGTACAAACAATTGGCTCCCCTCGGACATTAAACGACGTATTAAGAACGATGGGAACCCCAGTCCTCTTGTTGAAGACATCAAGTAACCGATAGAAGCGAGGATTAGTGTCCAAATGGACCGTTTGGACTCGGGCAGAATAGTCAACATGGGTCACAGCGGGCAATTTAGATCTGACTATCTTCAGCGTCTCGATTCCGGACAATCCTCGCTCTTGTTCTGTTATTTCTGCACGAAGTTCTTCTTTCACAGAAGCAACGAGCAACATATATGGACTCGGTCGGTCTAGTTCAAAATAGTCAGACGCGCGCTCTGTCAGAACCGCAGGAGCAAACGGGCGAAAGGATTCCCTACGCTTGATCTTGAGATTCATAACTGATTGCATCTTTGGGCTTCGCGCATCCGCAAGAATCGAACGCGCGCCAAGTGCCCTAGGCCCGAACTCCATACGTCCCTGGAACCAACCTACTACGTTCTGCCGGACCAGAACATCAGCTACACGCACCAACAGCTCCGGCTCGTCCAAACGTACATATACGGCACCGGTAGAGTCCAAGTAGTCTTGAATTGTGGCTTCTGGAAAACTTGGACCTAGGAATGTTCCCTTCATCGAATCCGCGCCGACGGCCACCCGAGGATTCCCCAGGTATTCGTGCCAGATCGATAGCGCCGATCCGACTGCACCGCCGGCGTCGCCGGCCGCGGGTTGAATCCAGATATCCTTGAATCGGCCTTCTCGAAGCAAACGTCCGTTAGCTACACAGTTGAGCGCCACACCCCCCGCCAAACATAGATATTCCGCTCCGAGTTCCCGGTGAACGGTGCTGCCGAGCCGCAGGATGATCTCCTCGGTAACGACCTGGATCGATTTGGCGATATCCATTTCCCGTTGGCTTATCAGCGACTCAGGCAGCCGGGTAGGCCCACCAAATAGGGATTCAAAACGGCTGCTGGTCATCGTCAGCCCGACTGGATAGTCGAAATACGCCATGTTCAGCCGGAAAGTACCGTCGTTCTTCACATCGACAAGATTGTCGAAGATCAGGTCAGCGTATTTGGGCTGACCGTACGGCGCGAGTCCCATTAACTTGTACTCGCCGGAGTTCACTCTAAAGCCGGTGAAGTAAGTAAATGCCGAATAGAGCATCCCCAGCGAGTGAGGAAAATCGATCTGCCAGTGAGGGGTTAGGGTATTGTCGGAGCCCATCCAAACGGAAGTCGTCGCCCATTCGCCAACGCCGTCCATGCACAGCACTGCGGCCTGCTTGTAGGGGCTTGCAAAAAAAGCGGATGCGGCGTGAGATCGATGATGCTCGCTAAAGAGAATGGGCTGTAGCGCCTTGGGCTCGCACCGAGCTATGGATGCGATTTCTCGCCTCAAGATCTCCCTAAGATAGAGCTTCTCTCGGAGCCAAACGGGCATTGCTCGAAGGAACGACCGAAATCCGTGGGGGGCGTAGCTGAGGTAAGTCTCCAGCAGACGGTCAAACTTCAGAAGTGGCTTATCATAAAAGACAATGTGATCCAATTCCTGAATGGTGATGTTAGCGTCCGACAGACAATATCTAATTGCATTTTGTGGAAAGCGGGCGTCGTGCTTCTTGCGCGAAAACCGCTCTTCTTCGGCCGCCGCGATTATGGACCCATTCCTGACAATCGCAGCCGCGCTGTCGTGGTAGTACGCCGAAATTCCGAGAATTGTCGTTTCTTTGGTCGGCATCCCAGGCGCTACCTATTGGTCAACAAGCAATTCTGGCAAATCAACTTGGCTTTTCGCTGGCACTGGGAACCTTCCGTCTGTTTCATCAATACTTGATTCGGCGCCGAAGGGATTGAGTCAGAGGCATTCTGCCGCTTTTGTCAGCAGATACTCCGCTACTAGCTTGTGTCCATTACGGTTGGGGTGATTCCAGTCAAGCGCGTCCCCCTCGTTGTATACGAAGTACCTGCCGATTTTGATGTCAGCGGGTTTCAAGCCGTTGCTGTTGAAGGCCTGTGCAAGATCAACAGCGACGATATCCGGAGCAAGACGTCTCAGGATCATGGATTGAGGTTCTCCCCTAAGCAGTTCGCTCGACCATTGGAATCCGTACTGTCGGTACTTTTCGGCTGCATCCATAGAAATCTGCATTTCGTAGGGAAATAGGACAACACAGAACTCAATTTCCTGCTGTTTCAACCGTAGCCACAGCTTGTTGATCCGATCCGCGGTCTGGTCGACGACGACGCCATTGCGCATGGGATGAAGTTCGAATGCTTCATCGCCGTGGTACCCATATCCCAGCCGGGCGGCCGCTAATTTCACCTTCGTGCGGAAGTAGTTGTAGACGTAAGATCTGCCCCTCAGCGCGTCGAAATATTTCAACACGAAGGACTTGGCGTTATGCATCGGTGTATCAGGAACTTCTCCTGTCGCCGGGCTCGGTAGGATGTCATTTAGGTTCATTCCGTAGACCAGTTTTTTGAGTCGGAAACGTTGAGCGATAGCAATGATGTTTTCGATCACCTGGTCATTGGCAACACCGTCTTCGCCCGCTCCCCCGAAATTCATGTAGTATTTGTCTTTGCGTGCGTCGCTGATGAGATCGGAGTAGCGATAGCCAAAGCCGGCGCCGAAGCCCATCGTTACGGAGTCACCCAAAAATCCCACCCGCGGCCGCGGATCCTTGTTATCCCACTCCCGGTCCGGATAGCCGCACGAATTAAAGGGCATGTCTCCGAATGGATACTTGACCAACCGATTGGAGAGTTTCACACCGGTGTAGTAGTCGATCCGATACGGGATCACTAGGCGCAGAGCAATCTCCCCTGCCGCGAACATCAAGCAAAGCAGTAGCAGTGTCCATGCAACAAGTATCTTGCGCGGATGTCTTTCGATGAATCGCCGGCTGTTATCGCGACCAGAATTCGCCCGTCCGAAGGTCTGATCGGGGTCCCGCGTCATCACGCGCTCCTCATCCGATTCGCTCGAGTTGGGCAGCGACGGTCGGATTCACGCGGTCGCGGCGAGCGTCCACGCAAAGTCGCGCCAGCTCGGTACTCACACCAAAAGGAGTGCCAAGCTGCGACGTGCCGATACAGACGGGTGGGAGCACTTTGCTCAACAGTCACTTCCGGCCTCGGTGATGGTGAATTATCCGCGGTATGAAGGAAGCTGTCCGCTCCGCACACTGAGTCAGTGCCTGTACTGCCGGAAGGGTCGCGCCAGTTCGCCAAGCAACGGGCGCGTAGCGCCGGCGTAGGCAGTGCCCACATCTATGACAGAGCGAGCGTGAGCTTGTTCTGAGCAACTTTTGCTCGCGACCTAATTCCCACTAGCAGGCTGTTGAAGAACCGGCCGGCAGGACGCTCATGATCTGCTCGATCATCATTTTTGTGTCCTCGATAGGTTGCGGTTCACTGCCGCGGGTGTCGGGACGGTGCATGGGATGCTGATCATCTTCAGCTCGGTGGCGGTTAGTCGTGTGCCACGCAGGGGCGGCCCGAGATTGGCCAGCCGCAGCATCAGTAGAGCTTGGCCGCCTGCTTCTCGCCTTTGCGGAACAACCTCGCTTCCGGGTCCGTCGGGGGCACATGAGTCCCTTCGTACCCTTCTGCCCGTGCCAGTCGACCCTGAGGTTGCGCCCCGGGCCCGCACATAGCCGGTGTCGAGCAGATTTAGTGCAGCGCAGCACCTCGCTGATCTAGCCCGCCCGCGGTACTCTCAAATCACGGTTGACCGCACGGTCACCTTGCGAGCACTGTCGGGGCAGAACAACGGCCAACGCAATAACAAATATGGGTGCCGGCCTTGCAGACTTAGGCAGTGAGGCAGCAAGCAAGAGCGCCTGGCGATGGTCGCGCCGTTTATCACCCATATGATGTCTCGTTAGTGACTAGAAACACCGCCAACGATCACCTGTGGAGATCCCATGTCCGAAATTTTGGTCACAGGCGGAGCTGGTTTCATAGGGTCACACCTATGCGAGCGTCTACTCCGGGACGGACATGACGTTCTTTGCGTAGACAACTTCTTTACCGGCACGAAGCGTAACGTCGCACACCTGCGCGCCAATCCTAATTTCGAGTTGCTGCGCCATGATGTGATGGTTCCCCTCCACGCGGATGTGGACGAGATCTACAACCTGGCTTGCCCGGCTTCACCGGTCCACTATCAGCAAGATCCGGTACGAACAACGAAGACAAACGTTCACGGCGCGATCAATCTGCTGGAGCTCGCCAAGCGGCTCAAGATACCCGTGCTGCAGGCCTCGACGTCGGAGGTGTACGGTGACCCGGAGGTCCACCCGCAGACGGAGAGCTACTGGGGCCGCGTCAATCCGATCGGCACCCGAAGCTGCTACGACGAAGGCAAGCGCTGTGCCGAAACTCTCTTCTTCGACTACTGGCGGCAGCACTCCGTGGCCATCAAGGTCGCGCGGATCTTCAATACTTATGGACCACACATGCACCCCAGCGATGGCCGCGTGGTGAGTAATTTCATCGTGCAGGCCCTTACCGGAACCGACATTTCGATTTACGGGGATGGACAGCAGACACGCAGTTTCTGTTACGTCGACGACCTGATCGAGGCTCTGGTGCGCCTAATGCACACACCCTTGGATTTCATTGGCCCAGTGAATCTTGGAAATCCCAATGAATGCACGATGCTTTCCCTAGCCGACATGATAATCCGGTTAACGAACTCCACGAGCCGGATTGTGCATCGACCGCTGCCTAAGGACGATCCGCGGCACCGGCGGCCGGACATCTCCAAAGCGTGCCAGGTTCTAGGCTGGGAGCCGACGACCGATCTAATCTCCGGCTTAAAACTCACTATCGACTACTTCAGGTACCTCCTCCGCGTACCCCCGCACACTGCACGATTAATTGCGCTACCTAAGAAAGTGAGCATGTGAACACACCTGGATGGCAAGGGAAGGGTGACTTGCCCACAATCACGGTAATCGTGCCTGTATTCAACGAAGAGACGCACATATCCCAGACACTGCAACAGTTAGCCGAGCAGGACTATCCCGCCGAGTTACTTGACGTAATCGTTGCCGACGGTGGCTCTACGGATCGCACGCGGCAGCGTGTCAGGGAAATGCGGGAATCAGTACCCTTCCGACTAAGCCTGCTTGACAACCCGAAGCGTCTTTCTGGCGCGGCCCGTAATCTCGCTGTGTGTCAATCGCGCAGCGAGTACGTCCTGATCATCGACGGGCACGTGTTCATTCCGAGCCGGCATTTGATTCAAGAGATGGCTTTGGCAGCACGGGGCACAGGCGCGGCGATACTAGGTCGTCCACAACCGCAAACGCCACCTGATATCGACGACTTCCAGGCCATGGTGGCTGCCGTGCGTGCATCCCCCATCGGACACTCAACGGAATCGTACGTATACAGCGATAAGGACGGTTGGGTAAGTCCGATCAGCGTGGGTGTGATGTACCGCAGGAGTTTGTTCGCGCAGTTCGGGCTCTTCGAGGAGCACCTGGATGCTGTGGAGGATCTGGAGTTCAACTATCGACTCGAACGCGCGGGCCTGAAAGCATACATGTCGCCCAAGTTCACGGTGTTCTATTACCCGCGCGCCACCTTGAAGCAGGTGTTTCGGCAGATGTATCGCTACGGCTTGGGACGGATCAACTTTGGACGCATGCATCCAGAACGGTTGCGCGCGGAGGTATTTGCTCCGGTTATCGCTTCTGTAACCGCGCTATCGGGGATGGCCGCATTCTTGGCGTCAACTCGGTTGCGACCGACCTTGGGCGTGGCAGCAATGCTACTGGCGGTCTTGATCATCAGTCTGACCGCTCCTCATATCTGTTACCGCAAATCTAAGTACGTTTGGCTCGCGCCGCTGTGTCTGGCGACAATCTATCTTGGATTGTCCTGCGGAGTCCTCTGCGCGTTGCTCCGCCGAGGGTCGGCGCGTGCGTCACACTTCGCGATCTCGAACAATGACTGACTGCTGCGATTCACTCGCTGTGATGGTGATCGACCCGGGTTGCTTCACTCCAGCCTACGATGCCGAACTCTGTAGAGCGTTGGCCCATCTTGGTGAGCGCGTGACGCTGGTAACTGCACCGCACCAGAACGACCCGTCGCATCGCTTTCCCCCGGGATTCGCCGTCATGGAATTGTTCTTCAGCTGGCGTCAGTTTCAACGCCTAGGGCGGTGGCGCAAGTTTCTCAAGAGTGTCGCATACCCCTGGTATTACCGACGTCTCGTACATCTAATAGCGGAGGCGAGACCTGACGTTCTCCACTACCAATGGATGCCGGTGCCGCCAATCGACCTATATTTCATGCGCCAGATTCGGCGTTGCAGTCCAACCACGTCCATCGTCGTCACGGTGCACGAGGTTGAGCCGCTCGCCACTGTTGCGGGAAATGGGTACTTGGAGCGCATCTTCGACTTGGCGAATGGTGTCGTGGTGCACGGGCGGGACTCAAAAGAACGACTTCTACGCAAGTTCCCATCCTTGAATCTGTCCAAGGTGGCGATCATCCCTCATGGACCCTTGCACATCCAGGCCGCACTCGAAGACGCGAGCGGCCAGCACACTCAACATGATCCAGCGAGGGATTGCAAACGCGTGGGCTTGGTATTCGGCGAGATCAAGAGCTACAAAGGGCTCGACGTACTGGCCGAGGCTATTTCGCATCTTACCGAGCCCGAAAAGCAGCAGCTCGGCCTCGTGATCGTAGGAAAGCTCGAAGAGCCCAGATGTCGAGCAGATCTCGACCGTATCGCATCACTCGGAGTCGACGTTGAGATGAACATCGGCTACGTGCCTTCTGCTAACGTCCCCGGGTACTTTCGCCTAGCCGATTTTGTGCTGCTTCCGTACAAGGCTACCAGCCAGAGCGGTGTGCTGCTCACCGCTTTGTCGCAGGGTCGAATTGTGATCGCATCCGCACTGGGAGACATGCCGGAGCTGATCGCGGCCACCGAGGGTGGCTGGAGCGTTCCGGCAATGAATGCTTCCGCGTTAGCCGGCGCTTTGAGGGAAGCTCTGGCTCGGACGACTGCTGAACTGCATCTGAGCGGCTCGCAGGCGCGAGAGCGACTCTTGAGTCAATTCAACTGGGACGTGATCGCCTCGTCTACGAGTGCCTACTATCGGACATGTAAGCGTCTCGAAGCGCGTTGCTTGGCTGCTGCTTAGCGGCTGCGCCGTGATCCATTGGGAGTCACTGCTCGATCGGAGATTTGTATCGAGCCCAGCATAGGCGCCGCAGCTCTGCTCGAATTCCTCGAAGATTCGGCCGGGGAAGCCGCTGCGCCGACCATCGGCATGTTGGTTTCACTTTTATCGCGTGATATGACGGGGCGCCAAGTGCCTGTTGCAAAATTGCTCACCCGGCGCGCATATGGCTGATCTGTAAGCCCCTTAATGCCCTTCCACACGGCAGGGGCCACTGGCTCGACCCAGTCGAGCCCAGCAATCCAGAAGAGTCGGCGGAACAAGAGTCTAGGAAGTTGCTCCATGGGGGAGTTCGCTCATGCGAACGATCCTGACCAGTTGCACCGAGTTACGCGACACCATTGACGCACCCGCTCGGCAATGATCGTCACTCTAGTTCGCCGTACTACATTCGTGCAGCGAATCGCCATCTCCGTGCAGTAAGCGGTCTGGGTCGCTTCGCTCGGGGCGCCTATGCTGGGATCCCGCAAACCGAACCGGAGATACAACAGATGAAAACCCTCACCGCGCTGCTTCTGTCCACGTGTGGATGCATTGGAGTGGTTTTGGCCGGCTCGCCCCAGCCATCCACAGATCCGACCGTTATCAACGCTGTCAAGCAACTCGAGCAGGACATGGGGGATGCAATGGTGCGCGTCGATATCGACAAGCTCAATCAGATCTACGCCGACGATTTCGCGGCCATCGGATTCTCTGGCAAGATCATCACTAAGAAGGACCTGCTACGCGATTTTGAATCCTTCCATGACAAACTCGAGTCGTTTGAAAGTGGACCTATGGACGTGCAGGTGTTTGGCAATGTTGCTGTGGTCCATGGCGGTGTCAGCGAAAAGAGGATTCGGGACGGAAAAGACACTAGCGGTGAGTTTGTTTGGATGGACCTCCTGGAGAAGCGTGCAGGCAAATGGGTGGTCGTGCGCAGCGCTGGCACCAGGGTGAAGTAGGAGGCGCCCGGTTTAGTACCGCCTAGGGCTTGAGTCGAAGCTTCAAAAGTGGCCGCCGGCTCTCGAGCTTGCCGCCTGACTGGGTCTCGTGCCCAGGCAGAACTCGAGTGTCGGCACCGACCGCGTTCGCCTGATTGTCTGGCGAGGAATGCGGATCCATTGCCCGAGGTACTACGATCATGTCGAGGCGCGGGTCGGTTGGCGCGGCCGTGTCTCTGCACGGTGCCGCCGCGTCGCTGATGTCAAGGTTCGTCCATAGCAAAAGGCCCGAGGCCAGCAACCACATTGCATAGTGCTTTTGCATGATCTTGCTCCTTTTGCCACCAGCACCGGAGATGTACCCTCCGGCATTGCGCTCTCAGCAGGCGAGCGACCGGGAAATCTCGCGACGTAGTGTACGTGCGAACCATCGCACGAACCCAGACCGCTTACTGCACCGGGGTAGCGATTCGCTGCATGAATGGGCCTGCACTAGTACCGGTGGCGTAGAGTGACGGTCATGACCGAAACTCAGACTGCCGTGCGCTCTACCCGTTGGCGCTGGATTGCCGCGATCTGGTGCGCGGGCGGGCTATTCGACGCAAGTCAAACGGTACTCATCATGCATGCGGAAGGTAGACATCACCCGTGGCCACCGCTCTTCGCAACCGAGCTGGCGTCCTGGCTACCATGGGCGCTCGCTACTCCACTCGTCGTTGCCCTGGCGCGGCGATACCCGATAGTCCGCGGCATAAGCGTACGAACGCTCTGCGTGCACCTCGCCGCCTTCGCCGCCATCAGCGCGGTCGCCGAGACCTGGTCTGCATGGCTGCAGGTGCTCTTCAATCCGTGGGACAATCGACGGTGGCCGACGTTTATCGACACGTGGAGCACGACGCTCATCTTCCAAGCTCTCACGTTTTTCATCGCGTACGCGCTGATATTGACAGTTACCTACGTGGTAGACGCACGCGAGAGCATCGCCCGCCAGACAACCGAGACTGCGCGACTCAACGAGGAGCTCTCCAGGGCGCAGCTCGCGACGCTGCGCAGGCAAATGGAGCCGCACTTCATGTACAACACGCTCAATTCCATCGCGGGCCTGGTGCGCGACCAGAGAGGGGACGCGGCGGTGAGCATGATCGTCGGGCTCAGTGAGTTCCTACGTCGAGCCTCGGAGGATTCCCACCGATCGCAGGTGACGCTGGCGGAGGAAGTTGAGTATCTCCAGCGCTATCTCGACATTCAGAAGGTTCGCTTTGGAGAACGACTTCAGGTAAGCGTGGATATCCCGACAGAACTACTGCACGCGCAGGTCCCCAACCTGTTACTGCAGCCGCTCGTGGAGAATGCCATTAAGCATGGCATTGCCAAGCGTGTCGCCGGAGGAACCGTGCGCGTTGCGGGTACGTGCCAGAACGGTAAACTTTGCCTAAGCGTCTACAATGACGGCCCGAGCTTGTTTGCAGATTTGCAGGCAACGCACACCGGTGTCGGCATCGGCAATCTGCGCACACGCTTGCAAATCCTGCACGGCGACGACTCCGGGTTACAACTGAGGCGCGCCGATGCCGGCGGTGTGGAAGTAGTAGTAACCCTGCCTTTCACGGAGGCGTGAATGACGCCCCTCGATAAGCAATGCGCTCCCATTCAGGCCCTGGTGGTTGACGACGAAGCATTGGCGCGGAGCAACCTGACGGTACTCCTGCGCCGTGATCCTGACATTGGAGCCGTCGCCGAATGCGGGTCCGGCTTGGAAGCGCTTGAGGCAATTGGAAAATCGAAGCCTGATTTGGTGTTTCTCGATGTGCAAATGCCCGAATGCGGGGGCTTTGACGTACTTGAGTTGTTGGGCAGCGACCTGCCGCCGGCCGTCATCTTTGTGACAGCCTACGACGAGTATGCGTTGCGTGCCTTCGAGGCGGGGGCGCTCGATTATCTGTTGAAACCATTTGACGACGCGCGCTTCGTTCGTGCTTTAAATCGCGCCAAGGATAAGATCGCGCATTACTCACCGCTGCAACGCCCATCAGCGAAGCGAATCGTAGTCAAAAATCGGGGCCAGGTGCTGTTCCTGAATGTCGCAGATATCGACTGGGTCGAGGCTGCCGGCTATTACGCCTGCCTGCATGTCGGCAGTAACACGCACGTCATGCGTCGGACGCTATCAGAACTCGAGCGGGATCTGGGGGACGAAAAGTTTATTCGTATTCACCGGTCGATCATCGTGAACCTCGATCGTATTCATGGGCTGGAGCTCCAGAATGGTGGCGAGTACGAGGTCGTGTTGAGGACCCAAGCTCGATTGCGGTTGAGCAGACGCTTTAGGAAAAGACTTCAGCATCGCATGAGCGTGCTGTCGAGACGCGATAGTGCAGCGGTTGCCGACACTGGAGCAAAATCGTAGCTCTCTTACTCCGTTTCACACGGCAGTGGCCACTGGTTCGATCCCAGTACCGCCCGCCAATTAGCACAAGAACTTCGGATGATTCCCTGCGACCGGTTGCCTCCTATTTGAGACAGTAGGCCACCTAGATTCTCGCCGAGGCGCGTCATCCCTTTGACTACTTCGCGCAAACGCGAGGCACCTGTTCGGGAAGGCGAAGAGTGGTGGCGGACATTTCGGGTCCGCGCGCTGGCATCGGCTATACGGTTCCGGTCACGACGCGCGTCTATTTCTCAATTCCGGCCGCTCCCCGGCCGCTTTGCGTAGCTTGGGCGCCGCTTGGCCGTTCAGTCCGGTAGAGCCTTGACGCCTCAAGATTACGGTATTACCTTATGACTACCTAGACAGTGAGTGCGAATCCGCCGATGGCCGCTACAAGCCTAAAACTTCCCGAGGACCTCAAGCGCCGCATCGAACGACTTGCTAGTGCAGCGAATAAGACGCCCCACGCGTTCATGGTCGAAGCGCTCGCTCGCGAAGCTGAGCGATCGGAGCTGAGGGCGCGTTTCGCCGACGAAGCAGCGCGTTCAGAGGCAGAAGCATTATCGAGCGGAAAAGCCTTCGAGCTCGCAGCCACCTTTGATTATCTGACTGCGCGGGCGTCTGGCGCCAGGGCACGCCGCCCAAAGGTCCGCCCATGGCGACGGTCGAGATAACTCAGAGAGCGCTCGCCGACCTCGAACGGCTCTTTGACTTCCTCGCTGCCGAGAACCCCCAAAAAGCGCGTGATCAGATCCTGAGCGTGCGAAAGGCCTTTGAGCTCCTAGCCGATCATCCCCTGCTCGGACGGCCGGCGGAAGATGGCCGGCGGGAACTTATCCTCTCGCGCGGCCGTTACGGATATATCGCGAAATACCGTTGGCTCCCCGCCGAGGACATCGTCCTGATCCTTGCCGTTCGACATCAGCTTGAGGCGGGATACGCGGGCGAGTAACCGCTGGGCTCAGCTGAGCGAAGAGCCTCGACGAACTCGAGGCCGCGGCGCGCTTTCCGCGCGTTGCGCAGGAGTGAGCTCGCGCCGCCCTGCCTAGGTACGCCCCAGCAGGCCCTTTGCCAGGCGTTTGAGACTGCGCCGGTTACCGGCGTCCAGCGTGTCTTGCACTTCGAGGACCCGTCGCAGGCTGGCGCGGCTCAGGCGGGCACCGGGTATCTGGCCGAAATTGGCCTGGGCCTGGGCCTCGTTCTTGGTGCCGAGCAACACGGTCGAGACTTCAGGGAATGACAATGGGTAGGCGATCGCGGCGCGCACCATCGAGCCTGACTCGGCCTCCAGAAAGCCGAAGCGCTGTACGTCATCGACGGTTTGCGCGATCAGGGTCCGCGACCAGGAGTGACGCTGGTCATTGGGATCCGGGAACGTCGAGGTGCCGTGATCTTACCCGTCAGGAATCCCTCTTTGAGAGCGGAGCGGATCAGCAGCGCAAGGCCGCTCGTGCGCAGCCGCTCGATCCGCAGTTCAAAGGGATCCGGATCCAGCAGGCTGAAGGGCAGCTGCACCCCGTCCAGGATTCCGATATCGATGGCCTCGTCGATATTGTGTGACGAATAGACCGAGGCGCCTATGAAACGCACCTTGCCAGCCTTCTTCAGCCGCCACAGTTCTTCGTACGTGCCGTGCTCCTCGGGCAGTGAGTGCAGCTGGTAGAAGTCCACTGTTTCGGTACCCAGCCGCCGCAGTTGCTCCTCGAGTGTCGCGGTCATGCCGGCCGGCTGGTAGGAATATTTCGTGGCGACGATCCAGCGATCGCGCCGGCCGCGCAGGAATTGCCCCAGGACCGTCTCCGATTCCCATAGACCATGGCGGTATCTACGAGGTTGCACCCCAGCTCCTGCGCCCGTGCCAGCGCGCGCAGCGACTCGGCGTTGTCGACGCTGCCATAGGCTTTGCCGCCGATCGCCCAGGCACCGAAACCCACCTCCGAGACCTTAAGGTCGGTGGCACCGAAGCGCCGGTAGGGCATCGCACCGACCGTGGCGAGGATCTCCGGCGCCTTCACCGGAATCCCTGCGGCCGCGGTGTATGCATGCTGCTGCAGCTCGCGCCACTTGCGGCCCACCGCGACGGCACCCGCCAACGCAATCGCCCCGCCGGCCAACAGCACGTTGCGGCGGCTGGTCGTGAGAGTTTTCCTCACCGGCTTGTCCTGAGGCCTTCTTTGTCACCCAGCGCCTGCTCGCGCAGAGTCGCCACGGATTCATCATCGGGCGGGGGCACCAATTTACCGGCGGCGAGTACCGCGGCGGCCCCGTCTCGGGGCGCCTGCTCATCATCGGCATCCCCGAGGAAGCCACCGCTCTGGTGTGCCCAGAGGCGCGCATACAGCCCGCCTTGCCGCAGCAGCGTCGCATGATCACCCATCTCGACGATGCGTCCCTGATCGAGCACCACGAGCCGATCCATCGCCGCAATGGTCGATAGCCGATGGGCAATGGCGATCACGGTCTTGCCGCGCATGATCCGCTGCAGGGCGCTCTGGATCACCGCCTCGACCTCGGAATCGAGCGCACTGGTGGCCTCGTCCAAGAGCAGTATCGGCGCGTCCTTGAGCATCACCCGCGCGAGCGCGATGCGCTGCCGCTGGCCACCCGACAGCTTGATCCCGCGCTCGCCCACATGCGCGTCATAGCCGCGCCGGCCGTGTGCATCCGCCAGGTGGGAGATGAAATCCGTGGCCTGGGCATCGGCCGCCGCGCGCTCGAGGTCCGCCTGCGTCGCATCCGGTCGTCCGTAGAGGATGTTGTCGCGCACCGAGCGGTGTAACAGCGACGAGTCCTGCGTCACCATGCCGATCTGCGCCCGCAGACTCTCCTGCGTGACCGCGACGATGTCCTGGGCATCAATGAGGATGCGCCCGCCCTGCACGTCGTAGAACCGCAGCAAGAGATTGACCAGCGTGGACTTGCCCGCACCCGAGCGTCCCACCAGGCCGATGCGCTCCCCGGGCGCGATTTCCAGCGTGAAATCATTGATGACGGCGCTGCCGTGCTGCCATTTCTGATAGGAGAAATTCACCGCCTCGAAGCGCACCCGCCCCGGTCCGCGCTTGAGTGGCACGGCCCCCGGCCGATCGAGCACCAGCGGCACGCGCCCAAGGGTATTGATGCCGTCCTGGACGATGCCGACGTTCTCGAACAGGCCGGTCATCTCCCAAAGTACCCAGTGCGACAAGCCATTCAGGCGCAACGCCATCGCACCGGCGGCGGCTATCGAGCCGATGCCCACGAGGTCCCGCGTCCAAAGCCACAGGGCCGTACCTACGACGCCGATGATGAGCAGCATGCTCAGCGTCTGGTTGACGATCTCGAATCCGCTGACCAGGCGCATCTGGCGAAACACGGTACCGAGGAAGTCCTGCATCGCGTGGCGGGCGAAGCCCGCCTCGCGCGAGGAGTGGGAAAACAGCTTCACCGTGGTGATATTGGTGTAGGCGTCGCTGATGCGTCCGGTCATCAGTGAACGCGCGTCGGCCTGCGCCTTGCCGACCCGCGTGAGCCTGGGGACGAACCAGGCCACGGCAAGCGCGTAGCACAGCATCCAGCCGAGCAACGGCAACAGCAACCACGCATCGAAATGACCGATGACGAGCCCGATGGTCACAAAATAGATCGCCACGTAGACGAGGATGTCGGTGACGCTGAACCAGAAATCGCGCACCGCGAGCGCCGTCTGCATCACCTTCGCCGCCAGGCGTCCGGCGAACTCATCCTGGTAGAAGGTCAGACTCTGCGCCAGCATCAGACGGTGGAAGTTCCAGCGCAGCCGCATGGGGAAATTGCCGGCGAGGCTTTGGTGCTTGATCACGGTCTGCAGCGCCACGAGCGCGATGCTGCCCAGGAGCACCACGGCGATGGCCGTCAGCCGCGTCCCGCCCGCGCGCCACAGCTGCTCGCGCGGCAGCGCCACGAGCGTGTCGACGATATGCCCGAGCAGCGCGAACAATGCGGCCTCGAACACGCCGATCAGCGCGCTCAGCAGCGTCATGCCGAGAAGATAGCGCCGCAGACCCTGCGTACAGGCCCACAGAAAGGCGATAAAGCCGCGCGGCGGAACCGAGGGCGGCGCATCCGGGTAGGGATCGACCCGACGTTCAAAGAACCCCATCATCTGGGCGAGACTCGCTTGGGCTGCAGGATGAGCGGATTCTAACCCGCCGGCAGGGTCAATCCGCGACCCGCGGCGCACGTTATGAGACACGGGATGGTTCCGGCACTGCACGTAACGGCCCGTGGCCCTCGATACTCTTGGCACCCGCGTACCGCGGCACGATAGGCATGAAGGCCCGCTGAAATGGCAGTGGGCCGCGGACTCTTGTGACCTGTGCTCTTGCCGGCGCTCGCACGCGCGGCGCGCGCGATCAGCGCCGCGAGTGGCGGCCGGCCGGGGCGCGGGTCGCGGGTGTCCGGCGCCGCACCAGGCGCTTGGGGCGCCGCGGCGCCTCGGGGAATCGTTCCGGCGGCCGCGCCGGTGCGCGACGCCCGAGCACGCGCGCCCCCAGACGGATCACCGGTTTCTCGATGCCGTAGTAGCTCCCCGCGGCGCAGGCGAGCGTCAGCATGAAGCGCCAGGGCGGGGATTGCAGCGCGCCGAGCACCGCGGAACGCTCGTCGTCCCAGACGAAGAAAATCTCCTGCCACAAATAGACGCTGTAGGAAATGCGGCCGAGCCATGCCAGCGGCTGCAACTCGAGCACCGCACCGAGCCAGCCGCGCGGACGGTGCATGGTGCCGATCAGCAGCAGCGGCGTCGCGGCGGCGGTCAGCACGGTTGCCCCGCACACGATCTTCCAGTCGAGGTTGCTGAAGCTCAACGCGGCAAGTGGCAGCGCCACAAGACTGATCCCGGGGCGCGACAGCAGCCCGATGAGGCGCGCGCCGGCGGGACTTGCCTGTGCCAGCGCGGCTACGCAGCCCCAGATGACCCAGGAGCCCTCGATGTCTGAACGCACCCACATGTAGGGCGAGTAGGCGACGTGATAGCGCACCACGATGCCGAGCCACACGCCAAACAGCAGCGCAATCGCCAGCGAGCCCGCGAGCCGCCGGCGTGGTCCGAGCAGCACAAAGACGAGCGGCCACAGCAAATAGAAATGCTCTTCCACCGCGAGCGACCAGAAGTGCCCGGTGTACCAGCTCTGAGAGCCCATCGCGAAGTTTGCGTACGCCATGAGCGCTGCCACCCAGCCCGGTCCCGACACCGCCAGCACCCCGGCTAACCCGAGGGCGCCCACGACGAGCAGAAACACCATCGCCGCCGGCTGGATACGCAACAGCCTGCGCAGGTAGAAGCCCCCGACGCTGATCACGCCGAAGCGCGACTCCTCCTCCAGCAGGCGACGCGTGATGAGATAGCCGCTCAGGGCGAAGAACAGGTGCACGCCGGCGCGGCCGATGGGGTCCTTCAGCCAGGCATAGCTGTCGGAGTGGAACGCCCCGGCGTGACCGGTGAGCGCGAGCCCGGCACGCAGCCACGTATCGGCGCCGTGATCGAACAGGACCAACAGGATCGCGACCGCGCGCCACCCGTCCAGCGTCGGGAGGCGCCGCTGGAGAGCGTCCACGTTGGAGTTGGCGTCGGACATCCGTGCCGTGGCACCCAAAAAAAGCCGCGCTGCCAAGGAGGCTTCGACCCGCGGTTGAAGGCTTCGGTTCGCGCTCAGCTGCGAGCGAGAAGCAGTCTCGCATAGCGCGGGCGGCGACGTTGTGGCGCACCCCTGTTACATTGTGTCCCCGTGTATGTCGCAACCCGCCAAGCTCAGGTCCCCGAGCCCCTGACCTACCCGTTTCCGGACCCGCCAGGCCCGGGAGAAGCACGCGAGGTGGGCCCCGGAGTGCTGTGGCTGCGCATGGCGCTGCCCATGGCCGGCCTGAACCACATTAATGTGTGGGCGCTCGCCGATGAGGACGGCTGGACGCTCATCGACACCGGGATGCAGATGCCCGAGACGGCAGAGGCCTGGCAACGCGCACTGGCCGGCCCCTTGCAGCAGCGCCCGGTCAAACGCGTGATCTGCACCCACATGCATCCGGACCACATCGGCATGTCCGGCTGGCTCACGCGAGCGCACGATTGCCGACTGTGGACCACGCGCCTGGAATACGTGACCTGCCGCATGCTGGTCGGGGACACCGGCCGCGAAGCCCCGGCCGATGGCGTGCGCTTCTATCGCGCGGCGGGCTGGGACGAGCCGGCGCTCGAGCACTACCGGGCGCGCTTCGGCGGCTTCGGCAAGGCGGTGCACGCACTGCCGGACAGCTTCCGGCGGGTAGTGGACGAGGAGGAGCTCACGATCGGGGCGCAGAGCTGGCGGGCGGTTGTCGGACGCGGACACTCACCCGAGCACCTGTGCCTGTATGCCCCGCAGCTGCGGCTGCTGATCTCCGGCGACCAGGTGCTGCCGCGGATCAGTTCCAACGTCTCGGTGTTTCCCACCGAGCCGGATGCCGATCCGATGCGCGAATGGCTCGAGTCCCTCGCGGCCATCCGTGGGCGCGTCAGCGATGACGTGCTGGTGCTGCCCTCGCACAATGAGCCGTTTCGCGGACTGCATGCACGCCTCGAGGCGCTCATCGCCGGCCATGAACGGCGGCTCGTGCGCATCTACGAAGAACTCGCCACCCCCAAGCGTGCCATCGACCTGTTCGGGGTCTTGTTCCGCCGCGTGGTGGGCATGGACATGCTCGGCATGGCGACCGGCGAGAGTCTTGCCCACCTGAACTGCCTGATCGGTCGCGGTGAGGTCGTGCGTGAAGCGGATCACCTGGGCGTGCAGTGGTATCGCCGGCGCTGAGGGCGCCGAGAAAGCTGCTTGCGCCGGCGGGAATTGCGTAAGATCCGCGCAAGAATGCTGCAATTAACATCTGACACGGCCGGCGCCGGGATATCCAGTGGCGCCGTCACCCGCCGGCGACACCCCACCGTACATTCCGTTACTCCCCTGAGGTCTGTGCTGTGCGCAGCGCTGCTGGCGTTATCCGCTGCAGCGCAGGCCGCGCAGGGGACGCCCGATGATGCGACCGAACCGCAACCGCCCGTGCCCGCGACACCCGAGACTGACACCGTCGGGCAAGCGCTGCTGGCGGATGCCAGGGCCTACTTCAGCGCGCCGCTGCGCTGGGATCGCAGCGACTGGGGCTGGTTCGCGGGCAGTCTCGCCGCCATCGGCGCCGCACACCATTACGACACCCAGGTGCGCACGCACTTCATCAAGACCGAAGGTCCGACGGTGGGTTCGGACGCGTACGATCTGCAGGATGCGCTGCCGGCGGTCGCGGTAGTGGCGGGCACCTGGGTGTGGGCGGGCTTCACCGACAGCAGCGCCGGACACCGCGAGGTCTGGTCGATGCTCGAGGCCGCGGGCCTGAGCAGCGTCACAACTGAATTGCTGAAGTTCACGTTCCGCCGCGAGGATCCATACCAGACGAGTGATCCCAACGAGTGGGGGAAAAGCGGCGGCGCGTCGTTTCCTTCACTACATTCCAGCGCAGCATTCGCCATCGGCACCGTGCTCGCGGAATCCGGCAACGATGAGTATCGCTGGGTGCGGCGGCTGCTCGGCTACGGGCTCGGCGCCGCCACCGCCTACGAGCGCCTGAAGCACAACCAGCACTGGCTGTCGGACACCGTCGCGGGCGCCGCGGTCGGCATCTCCAGCGCGCACTTCGTCCTGAATCGTCACGGACCCGGCGCAGCCGAGAGCTCTTTCGCGCTGGTGCCCATCCCGGGCGGCGCGATGCTCACCTATCAACGCAACCTCGACTAGCCCCGCGCGCGTTCAGCGCGCAAGGTCATTGTCGGGCTGATGCGCCGCGGGCTCGGGCTCGTGCGCCGCGGACTTGCCGAGCCCCTGTCCGGCCTGCGAACGCAGCTGCAGCCACGCGGCCCGCGCTTGGCGGCGGATCTCATCCAGGTCACGCTGCGGCGCTGCGGGGGCAGCGCTCGGCGCCTGCGCCTCCCGTGCCGCGACGCGCTCCTGGTACTGCGCGCGCAGCCGCTCGGCATACTCGCTGCGCACGCCGCGGCGTTCCATCTTCAGATGCATAATCGGAATTGCGGGGGTGGGTTCGCGCTCGGCCCCCTGGGCGGCAAGACTGCGATGATCGACCCGGGCGGCAATGTTGGCGGCGCGCAGGGCTTCGTTGGTGAGGATGGCCCAGCGTTCGCGGACGTTCATAAATTCCTGGCGATGGTCGGGGAGTTCGCGCTTTCGCCGCTCGCGCGCCTCCATGTCCAGGCCCGCCTTGGCGCCAAGCCCGGTCGGCGTGACTTCCCGCGTGGTCGCCAAGAGGTGCGCGTGGAAGTTGCGCGGGTCCCCTTCCGGGCGCGGTGCGTGCACCGCGAGATCCACCGCAACCTTGTAACGCTCGGCCACTTCCTGCGCGAAGGCACGTGCCAGCCCAAGGCGCGCCAGCGGCGGCAGCTCGGATGGCAGATTGACCTGAAACTCGCGCGCCACGCGTCCGTTGTGACGCTTCTCGGCGTGCTCGGCGGTGTTCCACAGCCGCTCGCGGTTGCCGGCCCAGGGCAGTGCCGCACCTGCATAGGGCGGCGGCAGAAAGATCTCGGCATGCAGCACGTCGCGGCGGCGGGTGTAGTTGTGCAGCTCGCCGCTGCGCTCATCCCGGATGCGCTCGCCGGCGCGGTAAGCGGCGGCCGCGGTGGCGCGGCGCCCGGCGGCGCGACTCAGGGAGCTGATCTGCAGGTAGAAGATCGCCACGCTCAGCGCTCCCGCGCAAAGCTGACGCGCAGCCACTGCGGCGCAGCGGCGGTCTTGAGGTAACCGGTGAGATCGGGCAGCTGCTCGAGCTCGGCCGCCAGCACGGCGCTCTCGATGAGATGCTGTTCGCTCACGTTCACGGAGCGGCGCGCGCCGTGGCTGAACAGGCCCTCCCGGCCGCGCGCCGTGTGGCGGCGGATGACTTCCCGCTCGCCAATCAGGCGCGCGGCGAACTGCGAGGTACCGCCGTGCTCGCTCCCGGAGCAGCGCAGGATTAATGTATTGGCGCAATTTTCTACGATCGTCTGCGCCTCGGCGGCGCCGTAGGTTGCCGAGACCTGGGCAACCGACTGGAAGCCGAGGACGCAGCGGCCGCCAAACTTGCGCAGCCGCGCCAGCGCGTCCTTCAGCCCGTCGATCGCACCGAGCGAGTCGAGCTCATCGACGATGAACCACAGACGCTGATCGTGCCCGGGACGCGTCATGGCCTCGAAGATCGCGAGCCGCATCCACGTGGCAATGATCGTGCGCAACGCGGCGATCTGCGTGGCGCCGTAAGGCAGGAACAGCGCCCCGCTGCCCGCGTGTACCCAGCGCCGTACTGAGAACGGGCGCGCGCGCTGTGCCTGCACGTACTCGAAGGCCGCCGCCGCGGAAGCCGCCACGGCCCGGATCGAGCCGAACATGCGGGCGTTTTCCGGCTCGAGGAACGGCTGCGCCGGCGAGCCGGCCACCAGCGGGCGCAGCTCCGCAGCCGGCGCCACCGTCAGCAGCCGCCACAGTTCACGCGCCTCGGGACGCTGGTGCTCGCAACAGCGGCGCATGACGGCGCTGAGGAAGGTGCGCGCATAGCCGCGCCACTCCCGCCCGGAGCTGTCCTCGCAGGTGGGAATGAGACCGCTCGCCAGCTGCTCGACGTCCCAGACTGCGGCAACCTCGGCAAAGGGATCCCACTTCGCCGAGCGCGCATCGAAGGGATTGAGGAGCGCATCTCCGCGCCGCGGTTCGTAGAAGCGCGCCGCATAACCGCCATCGGCGTCGGCCACCACCGCCCGGTCGCCGCGCTGCAGCGCGCCCTGCAACAGGGCCGCGATGGCGGTCGACTTGCCCGTGCCGGTGGTGCCGATGAGTTTGAAGTGCCGGCTCTCCTCTGGCGCGGCAACGGGCACCCCGGCGAGCGTCACGCCCGTACCAGGCCCGCGGCAACGGCGCCCTATGGCACGGCGGGCGCGCCGCCCGGTGAGCACCTGCGCACCGCGCTTGTAGCGATCCTTCGGCCGGTGCCGCAGGCACACCGCGAGCGCGAGCAGCACTGCCGCCACGCAGGCGATGAGATACGGCTCCCAGGCAGACAGTGGCGAAGGTGCCATCGCAGCCTTGCGCCTCAGTAACCCTTGACGATGGCGTAGTCGGCGCTCTCACCGTACACCGGCGCCGCGCGATCGATGCGCACGCACAGCCGTGCCGCGGCGCCGCAGCGGCGCAGCTGCAGGCGTCCGCCCTGCTGCGCGAGTCGCGTCAGATTGGCGCTGAGCTCCGCACGCGCGGCGCGCAGTCCTTCCACCTCGGTGCGACTCGGGAGCATCCACGCGCTCAGTCCAAGCGGGATCGCCGCGGCGAGCGCAGCGGCGGCGCTACCGAAGGTGAGCTGGCGCAAGCGCATCGCGCGGCCGGCGCCGTGCAGCAGAGCGACGGTGCGCTGCGTCTCCTCGAAGAGCGCGTGCAGCTCCTGCGCCAGCACCGCGCGCATTTCATCGCGCACGATTGCATCAAGGCCGGCGGTGTGCTGCTGCAACTGCTCGAGCGCGCTGCTGACCAGCGCGCGCTGCGACTCGACCGCTTCCATGAGCAGCCCAATCCGCACCGTGGTATCGGCCACGGGGCCCTCAGGGGTACTCATGCCCGGGTGCCTCCTGGGCCCGCAGCCCGCGCGCGGGGGTGGGGCTGTGTTCCACGGGCGGGCTGCGGGCCGCGGTGCGTTCGCGGGCAGCCCCCGGGGGCGCGAGTCGCACGCGACGCCACTCCGGACGCGAGGCGATCTTCAGGTAGCCGGCCAGGTCCGGCAGCTGCTCGATCTGCGCCCCCATCACGGCAGCCTCCAGGCCGAAGTGCTCGCTGCGGGTGATTGCGGGCAGCAGCTCCATGGCACGGCGCGAGCGCGAGGTCTGCACGCGCAATACCTCGCGCTCGCCAATCAGACGGGAGGCGAACTGCGAGGTGCCGCCGTGCTCGCTCCCCGAGCAGCGCAGGATGAGCGTGTTGGCGCAGTTCTCCACGAGCGTCTGGGCTTCTCCGGTCCCGTAGGTCGAAGAAACCTGGGCAATCGACTGAAAGCCAAGTACGCACCGTCCCCCGAATTTTCGCACCCGCGCCAGCGCATCCTTCAAGCCATCGATCTGCCCGAGCGCATCCAGTTCATCGACCACGAACCACAGCCGCTGGTCCCCCTCCTCGCGATTCATCGCCTCGAAGATCGCCAGCCGCATCCACGCGGATATCGTCGAGCGCAGCGCCGCGATTTGGCCGGCGCGATACGGCAGGAACAGCACGCCGCGGGCATGGCTGCCGCCGGCCGCAGGCGCCGCTCCCTGCTGCACCCAGTCGCGCACCGCCAGCGGGGCGCTGCGCTGGCGGGCGACGTACTCCAGCGCTGCGACCGCGGAGCTCGTCACCGAGCGAATTGAGTCAAACATGCGGCCGTTGTGCTCTTCGAGAAAGGGCTGGGCCGGCGTGCCGGCCACCAGGGTCCGCAGCTCCGCGGTTCCGGCGACCACCAGCAGCCGGTATAGCTCGCGCACGTCGCGGCTGCCTGCCGCATGCGCCTGGGCGGTGACCGCACTGAAGAAGGTGCGTGCGTATCCGCGCCAGCTGCGATCCGATCCTTCGTGATCCGGAATGAGCGAGCGCGCCAGCTGCTCGACGTCGTAGTCATCGCTGATCTCTGCGAACAGGTCCCATCTGGCCGAGGCCGCCTCGAAGGGATTCAGGATCACATCGCCGCGTCGCGCATCGTAGAAGCGTCGCAGGTAGCCGCCGTCGGGATCGGCGATGACGGCGCGGTCGCCGCGCTCGAGCGCAGCCGCGAGCAATTCGCGGATCGCTGTGCTCTTGCCCGTTCCGGTGGTGCCGATAAGTTTGAAGTGCTTGACCTCGTCCTCAGGCGTAAGCGGGATACCGGCCAGCGTGATGCGCTCCTGCGCGGCGGCACGGCCTTGGCGCGAGCGCGCCGGCACGGGCGGTGCACGCTGCGGCTCATCGAGCACCAGGGCGCCGCGCTGGTGCAGCAGCGCGGGTGCCGCGCGGCGCGCCAGCACCCGGCCGACGCCATAACCGAGCGCGGCGCTGAACGCCGCCGCGGCGGAGACCTCGAGCGCAGCGCTCCCCGCGACGAGGCCACGCAGCAGCGGCGCCGCCGCCGCGATCGACAGACCGGCGAGCGCCGTCACCGGAGCGGCCAGGAGCGGCGACAGGACCCACTGCCGCAGCGGCGCGCGCGCACGTGCGAGCGCCGCCAAGAGCGGACCCTGCACGGTCGCATAGGCCCCGAGCAGCCCCGGCCAGCCGTGCAGCGCGCTCATGCGCGGCGAGCTCCGCTGAGGCTCGCCGCCGGCTCGCGCCGCGCGGCCCGGCGCTTGCGCGCCGGGTCGAACCATACTTCGTGCACGACGCGGCGGTGATGCTCGAGGCCGCACTGAATGACCACGTCGATCAGCAGATACAGCAGGCTCTTGATGTCCGCGCGTGCGAGTCCACGGCCGCCAGCGCTTTGCTTGACCAGCAGCATCAGTTGCTCGAAGGCGAGTTCGGCGCTGGTGGCGTGGACGCTGGTGATGGAGCCGGGGTGGCCGGAATTCACGTTGCGCAGATAGTCGAAGGCCTCATCGGCCCGCAGCTCCGCGAGCAAAATCCGATCCGGCCGCATCCGCAGACAACACTCGAGCAGCTGCTTCGGCGTCACGCGCGACAGGCCCTGGTCATCCTTGCTGTAGTAGAGACGCACATGGTTCGGGTGGCCATCGAGCACCAGTTCGCGCGTGTCCTCGATGCTCACCAGGCGCTCATCGCCGGGAATCTCGCGGATCAGCGCCTTGGTCCAGGTCGTCTTGCCCGAACCGGTGGCGCCGGAGACGATGATGTTCTTGCGGGCACGCACCGCCAGACGCATGAACCCCGCATAGTCGCGTGCCGCGTGCAGCCGCAGCAGCTCAGTATCGGCGTCCTGCGCGTGCTGGCCGGCGGGGACGGTCGCGCCCAGTGCGCCGGCAAGGGTGAGTTCCTCGATCGACCAGACGGTGGCAGCCGGGCGGCGGATGGTGATCGCGACGCAGCCGAGCGTCGTCGCCGGGGGCAGCACGATCTGAACCCGCTCGCCCGAGGGGAGCCAGGCCGACAACAGCGGCGCCGATTCGTCCACCCTCTGGCGGGTGACGTTGGCGATCAGCTTGGCGAACCGCCGGCACCAGTCGAGGTCGGCGAACGGAAGTTCCTGGCGCGACCAGCCCGAGCGGGTCTCGATGAAAGCTTCCTGCGGCCGATTGATACACAGCTCAGTCACCTCGGGGTTCTCGAGCAACGGCCGCAGCGCCCGCAGCGTCAGATCCAGGGCCGACAACTCCGCCGGTGCGCTGCGCACCGGTGTTTCACCCACCGGCGACGGCACGCAGCTCATACACCGGCCTAAAGTCAACATCGCGGGCCACCAGCACCTGGATGCGATCGCCGTTGGCCTTGAGGATCGTCGGCGGTATCTGCACCGTGTCCTTCAGGACCTCGGTAAGAATGTCCTGCGAACCGGCGGGCGCGTAGATCACCGTGCCGCTCGAGGAGCTGGCGGCCTGCACGCCCGCCTGCACCGCGCCATTGACGACCGAGATGAGAATCGCGGCGCCGAAGCGCTGCCAGAAGTGCCGCTGCACCTCTCCGCTCACGCCCGCACGGCCGAGCTCATCGGTGCCCGGAGAATCCAGCGGCACCACGACGCCGGTGGGCGTGCGCGCCTGCGTCCACAGGACGAACAGTCGCGCCTGACCCTGCTGCACCTGGCCGCGCGTCTCGCCGACCAGCTTGGTGCCGCGCTCGAGCAGCACCACCTTGCCATCGGCGCTGAAGGTGTCCATCGCCGTGATGCAGGTGGTCATGCCGGGCAGCGTCGAATCGATGGCCGTTTCCAGGGTGCAGTCGAGAAACGCGCCCTTGGGCAGAAGAAAGCGGTTGTCGGGTGCACGCTGCGCCTGCGTCGCAGGCGCAAGCGTCGGCACCAGCAAGCCCCCGAGTGCGGATGCCCCGCGCTCGGAGACCGCGGCCGCGGGGGCCGCAGGCAGAGGCGTCACGGCCGCACTCCCGGAAAGCCCAGGCAACGCCGCCACCTGCTCGCGCGTGAACACCGAGCCCGACAGGCGCCGCTCGAAGGAGAGTTCCCCGGCGCTCTTGGGGAGCGCAGCGCCGCTCGGTGGCGGCGTCACCCCCGGGCCCGGCGGCACCGGCGTCAGCGGTAACTCCTGCGCGGGATCGGGGATGGGGGCCGGCTGAGGTCCCGCGGCGGCGGGAGCGGGCACGTGGGCGAGCGGGGGCACGACCGGCCCAAGCGCCGGCAGCGCCATCTCGGCCTGGGCGCGCGTCACCGCCGTCGCCTGCGCGCCCTGAAGCGCGCGCGCCGGATGGGCGAAGGCGTGGGCGTAGTACCAGGTGAGCGCGGCGACCCCGAGGGCGATCATGAGGGTCGCCGCCAGCAAGCTGCTCGCGCGCGACTGCAGACTACGGGCGATGCCGACCAGGGCCGTCGTGCGTTCGCCGCGCACCTCGGCCTGCGACGCACCGGTCGCCGCGCCCGCCGGCGCCCGCCCCGACAGCCCAGCGAGATCCGCCGCGCTCAAGGCGGCGCCCCACGGGTGACGCGACGGACCCCGGGCGCGAGGGTACCTGAGGCGAGCTCCTCGCCCCCGCCGGCAAAGCGCTGATTGACGATGCAGCCGACCAGCTGGCCGCGGCGCACCACGAAACGCCGCGCGATGCGGTGCACGATGACCTCGCCGCTCTCGATAGTGAAATTCACCAGCGACTCGCTGCCATCGTCGTTATGCACGAACAGCGCCGGCAGCTCCTGGCGTGCGCCGAAGCGCACGTGCGTCTGGATGCCATCGTCCCAAGCCGCCGCGGGCTTCAGTCCCGGGCTGCCGCAGTAGGCGTAGTCGCGGTTGTGCGGCCGCGTCGCCGCCGCCTGCGACAAGGGACGCTCGACGCTCTGCGGCACGGCGGCCGCCTCCGCAGTGCCCGGATAGACAAAGCGCAGCACGTAGACCACTTCCCCGGGCGCGCCGTCCGGACGGCGCCCGCTGGCGAGATACTCGAAGTGGTAGCTGCGGCGGTTGGTCAGCACCGTGAGATTGGTGTCGACGCCGGCGGCACGCGGCTTCAGAAACAGGTGATTGTCCTGCGAGGCGAACGCCAGACTTTCCACATCCCCGGCCCCGAGCCCGACGAAACTCTCACCGGGCTCGAACTCCAGATCGATCTGAAAACCGACGTAGCCCTGCAGCCGATAGACCTCATCGGTCGCGTACACGGTGGTGCGAATGCGCGCATCACCGGCCTCCGGCGCTGCGGCGCCGGGGGCGGTGAGCCACGGAGCCAGCAGCGCCGCCCAGACGGTTTTTGCGCCCAGCGGGGCGCGCGGCCGCTGCATGCCCGTGTTCACGCTCATCCACCTCCTTCGCCCGGGCTCTGGGGTTGCACCTCCGGCTCGGCGGTGAGTTCGATCACCTTGAAGCCGAGCGGATTCCAGCGTCGCACCCGCAGATCCTGCGATGGCGGTGTGAAGGCGTACTGGATGGTCGCGATCCAGTGCGTGAACCTCTCATCGGTACCGCCGCCGCTGCGCTGCACCTTCAGATAGCGCACCTGGGCAAGGTCGGTGACCCCGCTCGCGCGCTGAAAGAAGCTGACCGACTGCACCTGTACGCGCACCGTGCTGCCGTCCTTATGCACGTTGAGGGGCGACGCGGGGTTGTGCGGATTCCACAGCGCATACCAGGCCTGGTTACGCTGCGCGGCATGAAAGGCGCCGCATTCCTCGTAGTCGCTCTCGGCGGTGACGTAGTTGAAGCGCTCGCAAACGGTGATGTAATGCGTGAGGAAATAGCGCGTGACTGCGGGCTCGAGGTGCGCACCGGTGCGGTATATGGGCACGACATCGACCACTCCGGTGGTGCCGTCGACGCGCACCACGAAGGGCTCAACGCGTTTCAGCGGCATGAGCAGCGCAAGCGCCAGTGTGCTCATCAGCGCGCACAGCCAGCCGGCCGCCGCCACGATCCACGCACGCCGCGCGCTGCGCGCCGCCACGGCATACCGCTCGGCATCCCAACTGGCCGCTTCGGCGAAGTAGGCTGTCAAAGACTCACTGGTCATCGCGCCGATCCGGCGCCGCAGCGACGGCGGCCGGCCCGTTGATGGGCTGCAGTGCACCTGTGCACTGGCGCTGCGGCGTGGCACAGCCGCACAGGGCCGCGCCTAAGAGCAACGCACAGACGAGTCCGCAGGTCAGCGCCGCCGTCTTGCGGCTGCGCGCTACGCGGCCACTCATGACGACCCCCAGTTGCTGCGTTCGACCACGGCAGGTCCGGGAGCCGGCGGCGCCGCGCCCGGGCGCACCGCGAGTGCCAGCGCGCCGCGGCTTCCCGCCCCACCCTGGCGCAGACCCCAGCTCACGAAGCGGCTGGCGAGCCCGAAAGTGCTCAGGGCAATGCCGCCGGCCAGCGCGGCCGCGATCGGCATCACCTGGCGCATCAGCAGAAAGACGAGCACAGCCACCAGCACCATGTCCAGGGCATCGACGGTGAGGATCGCCGCGCCGCGCGCGGCGGTCTGCTGCGCGTACGACTCGACGATCTGCAGCAGCAGGGTCGCCACCAGCACCGTGAGGATGCTGATCAGGGCGTAGTTGGCCAGCTGCGCGAGCCACGCCTCAAAGAAGCGGCGGGTCGATTCGAAAAACAGCAGCCCGATGAACAACGGTCCGAGCGCCAACAGCACCGCGAGCGCCACGCTCGAGAGCGCGACGAGGAACATCGTGTAGACGCACAGAAGTCCCATCAGCGCCCAAACCGCGGCCCCCGCCACGTAGAAGCCGAAGTCGCCGCTCAGGACCCCGCCGTTGTTCCACAGCTCGCTGGCCACCGCGCCCCCGCGGCTCCAAATGAGATCGAGCGTGGTGACGGGGTCCGCCGCACCGATGATGGTCGCCGCCAACTGCGCCGGCGCACGGTAGAAGGTGTCAACGATCAGGCTGTTGTAGAGCCACAGATCAACGCCCACACCGATGACGACTGCCAGGGTCACGAGGCGCTGCAACCCGGCAGTCAGGGGCTCCTCGATACGGCCGGTGAGCTGCAGGTACCCCCACACCATCACGTAGACCGTCGCCAGCGTCACGATCGCCGGTTCAAGCGCCGCCGCCACGCGCGCCGTGTTGGTGCCAATGTAGCTGCCGAGCTCGCTGTTGAGCCACGTCCAGAAGGTCGCAAAGAATCCCATCGCCGCGCGTCCAGCCGTGCGCCTAGGGGTGCGGCGCGAACCGGGCCGCAAACTGCCCGTGTCCCGCTACGATCAGCTCGCGCTCGTGCTGCAGGTTCTCCTGCTGTTGTGCGTGGACGGCCTGGAACAGCACCTGCAGCTTCGTGCTTTCGTTCTGCAGCATGCCGTTCTCCGCGGCGATGCGCGCCTGCAGATCGAGCGCGGCCTTCTGGTCACCGGCCTGACCAATCGTGGCAATCAACTGTTGCAGCGAGGCAAAGCGCCCACTGGAGTTACTCAAGGCTGCCTGGGTCAGCCCTTGAAGCAGCGCCGCCGCCTGCCGCTGCGTCAGCAGCTGGGCTGCAGCCTCGGCCGGCAAGCCGGCGAGCTGCGCGGCGGAGAGCACCGACTCGGTTCCTAGCGCGCCGCGCACGGCGGCGGCAAGGGGCGCGAACGGACCTGCGCCCTGCGCTGCGCTCTGCAGCGCGCCCCAGTCCACTGGCAGGTAGTTACGGGAGACGCCCGCAAGCAGCTGCTCCATGCCGCGATCCCCGGTCATGGCCTGAAACTGCGCCTGCGCCTGCGAGAGTTGCGCGCGCGCCGTGGCCAGCTGCTGCTCGAGCGTCTGCACTTCGGAGACCAACTGCGTAAGGGAAGCGACGTCGATCACCGCAAACTGCGCGTGTACCGCGGGGGTGGCCGCGCACAGCAACACAGCGGTGAGCCAGCTCGCACTCCGAATGGTTTTCATCAGCGTTCTCCTGTTGGCATTGGCGATCGGGTTACCGCGCCTGCGCGGTCGCAATTTCATCCATGAACAAGGGCAGCCACTGGTGGGGCTCGGCGCCGTGCTGCACCATCAGCCGGCGCGCCAGCGCGACGTCTCGCGCGCGTCCGGAAATGACGGCGAGTTCCGCATCGCAGCCCTGAAGGTCGAGCCGACAGACGACGCTGTGATGACCCTGCTTCACCAGAAAGCTGCGCGAACCGGGCTCGAGCTGGTCGCGGATTAGCTTGAACTCTCGTTCGCTGATACCGAAGCCGTCCGTATACTCCGCGGCACTAGCGTCGGTGTTGGGGAAGAAGATCTTGGTCGGTGTCTGCTCGATCAGGGTTCGGCTGATGGGGCTCGCGAGCACGTCGCTGGCGCTCTGGGTCGCCAGGCACATGACGGCGTTCAGTTTGCGCCAGGTCTTCGGGCCGTCCTTGGCAAAACTCTCGAAGGCCGGGTCCGAGAGCAGCCGCCAGAACTCGTCCATCCAGCACACCAGGCGCCGGCCATCCAGGAGCTGGCGCACCAGGTGGAAGATGTAGAGCGTCAGCGGCGCGCGCGTTAGCTCGTGGTCCAGGAACTCGGTGACGTCAAAGCCGATCAGGCTGCGCGCACCCATGCGCCCGATGACGGAGTCGGCAGGATTGTCGAAGGCCCAGGCGTAGTCGCCCTGGGTCGACTCACACCAGCGCGTCAGCCGCGCGTGCACGCCCTCGGGATCGGTCGGATCGAGAAAATCCACCAGGCGCGACAGGCGGCGCGCCGGCGCTTCGAGTGCCAGCGTACCGCGCAACGCCTGGTCGAGGTCAGCATTCTCGCGCGCCGTCAGCGCCGTACCGGGCCGGCGCACCAGCACTCGCAGCCAGGATTTGAGGAATTCCACGTGCTGCGGGGTGTCCGGCAGCTGCAGCGGATTGAGGCCGGTCGGCAGTCCCTGGCGCAGCTCGAGATACTCCCCGCCGAGCGCCCGTACCAGGATCTCGAGTCCCCGGTCCTTGTCGAACAGCACCTGCGTTGCGCCCTGACGCAGCAGCAGCGTCACCAGAAAACCGATCAACACGGTCTTGCCCGAACCGGTCGGGCCGCAGATGAGCGTGTGGCCGGTATCCTTGCGGCTGCCGCCGTGCGGATCGGCCGGATCGCTGGCGTGCAGCGAAAAGTAATAAGGCGAGCGTGCCGTGGTGCACAGCAGCGCCAGCGCGTCTCCCCAGTGATTACCACTCGCGCGACCGGTCGGATAGTTGTGCCAGGGGGCCATGGCGGCAAAATTGCGCGACGTGATGGGTGCCTTGCGCGGCCGCACGGCGAAGTTTCCCGGCAGCTGCGCCCAGAAGGCCGGCTCCAGCCCCAGGTCCTCGCGTGCCACGGTCATGCCGGTATCGGCCAACAGGCTGCGCGCGAGCGCGACGTTGTCGTTCAGCGGCTTCAGCCGGCGCGCATCCGGAATATCGCCGCCGGGATCGAGCTCGGCCAGCACCTGCAGCGACAGGTGGTGATCACCCATGGCGAACTCGTTGCTGGCAAGGCCATCGAGCGCATCCTTGAGCTGCGTCGCCTGCGAGACGGCGAAGTCCCCGGCGTTGGCCATGCGGTAGAACTGCCGCTGCAGCAGCGCCTGCCCCGCGGCGCGCGAGAGAAAGGTAAATGACTGGGTCAGCACCAGGGAGAACGGCGCCGACAGCAGCCGGTTATACATGCCGACGACTGTGGGAGTCGGGTACTCCTTGATGCCGAGCAGCGCCCCGACCCGGGTGGCCACCGGCGAGCGATACTCGATCGCTTCGTTGCCGAACAGGACTCGGGTGCTCGGCAGCGCCTCGCGCAGCGGACCCCTGGGCAGCGGCACGCGGCGCGACTCGCCGTTCACGAGCAGCGTCAGAAATTCCAGCGGCGCCGAATACCAGCGCGGGCCTTCGCGGTAGACCTCGAGCGGTTCGGGCTCGTAGCGTGCCAGCGCTGCGCGCAGCGTCTGTGCCAGCTTTTCGCAAGTTTCCAGCGCCGTGGCGCGCTCGCGCCTGAGCTGTGCGGGGCCGGAGCGCGCGAGCAGCCGCGCGAACAAGCCCGCCGCAGCGCCGGCGGCGGGACGGTGGATGAGCGTCAGGTACAGCTCATTCACCATCAGCGTCTCCCCCGCCAGCCGTTCGCGGTACCGCGCGGCCACGCGGGCAGCGAAGTCATCGCCACCGACGGTCGCCGTGCTGGCACGCACTGGGCGGCGCACCAGGTGCGTCCATAGCGACAACTCGGCGCTGGCAAGATTGCGCCACAGCACGTTCAGCCGCTCATGCCAGGCATTGAGCTGCGCATCATCCGCGCTCTCGAAGCTCGCCCCCGCCAAGCGGAAAGTCTGCAGGTAGTCCCCGTGCACGCTCGTGAGGACTCCCGGGGCAACATGCGCGCTGTAGGGAATGTGCTCGGCGGCATCGCGCTCGCGTCGCAGCGCCGCGTTCCGCGCCCCGCTCAGCACGGACCCTGCACCCCGGGCAGCACGCTGACGGGCCATTCCGGTCGGGCCCTGCGCCGCCCGCGCCCGTCGGGCAGATCCAGACGCAGCGGTGTGTAGCTGCTCGCCTTCCAGAACCGCAGCGTTGTCAGCAGCGCCGGCAGGCGCACCCGCCCCCACAGCAACAGCAGATCAAACAGCCGCGGGTCGCGTGCGCACAAGAGCGCGCTGACGCCGTGCACCGGCAGGCACAGAAGCAATGTCAGCAGATTACGCGTCAGCAGGAAGACCTCCATTGTGATCACCAGATTCGCAAGCAACGCCGCGTAGGTGACTCCCCAGCGCATCGGGGGACGCGTCGCCCCCACGAACAGGATGTCGGCCGTGAGACCGCCGTTGCGTGCACTCACGATCTAAACGCCGAACATGCCACGGACCCAGGTGACGATTTGCGGGGCGCCGAAGGCAATCGCGATCCCAAAAATCGCAGCCAGACACCATCCCCAGGACATTCGGTTCGCCATCGCCATCGCGCCAAGCACCATGACGAGGATTACCGCGATCGGGGTGAGCCAGGCGATGATGTTGGTCTGCAGCGCGGTCGCACCGGTCATGAAGGGCGAGCCCTGCGCCTGCGCGGCGGCAAGGACCGGCACGCCCAGCAGCGCCACGGCGACAGAGCATTCATGATCGATGCGGAAGCGGTGGCGGCACGGCGAATGCATGTGACTCTCCTGCGCGCTGTGCGCGGCTGTTGAGGCGTTTTGCGGGGGAGGCAAAGTCTAGGCATGCGCGCCGCGAAGGGAATCGCGCCAGCGCGCGCGTTTGTGCAGAAACGCGCGCACTGCGGGTAGTACTCAGCGAAGGTTGTGTATCTTCAGTCGCACGCCGGCTGCGAGAGGTGCCCCATGAGTTTTGCCGAGGCGATGCGTGACAACGTGTCCGTGGAAGAATGTCTGGACGAACTGGGCGAGGCGCTGCGCGCGTTCGAGCACGTGCCGCCGACACTACTCGCGGTGGCGCTGCGGGTGCATCTTGAAGCGCTGTTGCAGGCGCTGCTCGAAAGCGGCGTGTGCAGCCGCGCCGAGGTGCGCGCCTTCGTCAAAGAACTCGAGCGCGAATCCCTGGAGTACGGTGAGGACTGAGGCGGCGCGAGCGTTCAGTGCGGTGCACTTACGTGCGCGGCTGGCGGCGCTGAATCCTCACGCGCATCGGCGGGCGCGGCGCGCGGCGCCGCCGCGCCCGTATGCGCCGGCGGATAGTGTGTGCCTGCCGGCGCCGCGCTCACCGGCCGTGCGCTCACCGCGGGGGGCGACTGGGCGAGTGGCGGTGCTCGCGCTGCGGGGGCGGTCGGCGGGATGGGGACGGCGCTCGCTGTCCCGCGTGCGGCTGCCGCGCTGCCGGGTGGGAGCGTCGGCCCCGCTACGGCGGCGCTCGCCGTGCCCGCGGCGGAGATTGCCGCGCGATGCTCGGGGAGCAGCATGCGCACCGGCGCGGCGGCCGTGGGTGGCGCAAGATGGGCAAGCTCCGCGCCGGACAGTGCCGTCCCGCCGTTCGCCGCAATCGCGGCGGTCTGCTTGTCGAATGCCGCCGGCGCGTGCGGTGGTGGTGTACGCGCGAGCACCGCACGGTTGAGATATTGCACCGGCGGGGCTGTGCGCGCCGCTGCCGTGCCGAGCACGCTGGCGCGCAGAGGCACGATCGCGGGCGCCGTGGCCGACGCTGCGGCATCCGCAGGCGCCTTCACCAGAAGCGCTTGGCTGATGCGCTCACCGGCGGCCAGCACTGCTTGCGGGACGACCGTGACGGCGGTGCTCGTGTTGTTGATGTAACTACTGTCCGGCAGCGCGCGCGGGACTGCCTCTGCGCTCACGGCGGTGTTGCTGAGGTTAATACTGCGAACGTACGCCGCGCTGGTGGCGCGCGCCGGCCGGTACAGCTCGCGCGGACCGAGGGGAAACCACCCGACCGTGGCGCCGCTCGCCGCGGGCGCGGCGCGGCGGGGGGCGCCCACCCAGCCGACTACTGCCGGCGTGTACACCGGCCGTGAGTGCTTCGGGCCCGGCACCCAGCACCAGGTGCTGTTTAAGAGCACCCAGCGCCCGTAGTGAAACGGAGCAAAACCCCAGGGCGTCGCATCGAGCCACGTCCAGCCCCAAGGGGCGATCCAGACCCATTGCCCGAAGCGATACGGGGCCCAGTTCACCACGAACACCGTCGGGGACCAGACGTAGCCGTAATCGGGCGCGTATTCCCAGGCGCCGTGCGCGTCAAGATCCTGCAGCCCTGGGGTGTCGGGGGCGACGTACTCGCCGGCCACCGACTGCGCGCGTGCGCGCTCGCGCATCGCCGACCACTCATCCAGCTCGTCAGCCGAATAGGGCGGCTCGTCGAGCACGTTGAGATTCTGCATGCCGCTGAAGCGCACCATCTGCTGGGCACCGATGATGCGGCGCTGCTCGGCGCCGTCGGCTTGCGCACTGCCTTCGCTCACCTGCACCGTGGTGATATCGCCCATTCCGCTGACCTCGATACGGTAGCTGCCGCGCTCGCGCAGCGTGACGACGAGATTGGGCGTGTCCACTTCGTAGAGCGCCGGTTGCTCGAACCGGCGCACGCGTACGACGAGTGTGCCGACGGTCAGCTGCATCTGTACGCTGTGGTCATCCAGCGTGAAGAAGGCGAATGCCGTGTTGCTGCCGAGGCGGATCGCGGCGTCGCCCAAGTCGAGCTCCACCCGTGCGTTCTCCGCGCTCCAGAGCCGATCACCGCGCGTGAGCGGGCGATTGAGCGCTGCCGCGCCCCACTCCTGCAGACCCGCCGGCTGCAGCAACACCTCGCCCTGCACTGCACTCAGCCGTGCAATGCGACCCGGCGGATCGCCTTCCTGTGCCCCGGCTGCACCCGCAGCGCACAAGCTCAGGATGAGCAGCGCCACGATGCGCTGCCCGCTGTTCGCGCCAGTTGTGCGACGCATGCGCCGAGCGCCTCCTTTGCGGCGACGGTTCCGCGGGCGTGGGATCAGCGCTTCCGCGTTATGGCAGGCGGCGCTGACCCGCCGTTCAGCTTTTATACCCCCGCGGGCGCGGGCGTGCAGTGAACTTCAGCGGTTGCGGGCCTACAGCATCGCGGGCATGCGCGCGGCGAGAAAGTCGATGAAGGCGCGCACCGCGGGCAGCATCCCGCGGCGGCTCGGAAACACCACGTGCAGGATGCCCTGAGGGGTGTTCCATTCCGGCAGCACACGCCGCAGTGTGCCGCTGCGCAGATCCTCGCGCACCACGCTCTCGGGCAGCAGTGCGATGCCCAGCCCCGCGAGCACCGCGGCGCGCAGCAGCACGAAGTCCAGGCACACCATGCGCGGCGCATGCGCGGCGTGCACCACTTCGCCCTGCGGACCGACGAGTTCCCAGTCGCGCCGCTCGGCATCCGCCGCGTGCTCGAGGGTCTGATGCTCGGCGAGCTGCGCCGGCGTGGTGAGGGGCGGCGCGTGTTCGAGGTAGGCGGGAGTGGCCACGAGAAACTCATCCACCTGACGAAACACCCGCATGATGAGTCCGTCCTCACCGCTCGGGCGGGTGCGCACGCGCAGCGCCACGTCGAAGCCCTCAGTCAGCACATCGACCCGGCGGTTGCTCACGTCGAGCTGCAGACGCACCAGCGGATACTGCACGAGGAACGGCGGCAGCAGCGGCGCGAGCGCGGACTGCGCGAGCGCGACCGGACAGCTCACCTTCACCAGTCCGCGCGGCTCGGCGCGCGCAAACTCGACCACCTCCAGGGCCGCGTCGGCCTGCGCCAGCATCGCGCGCGCGTGCCGGTAGACCTCCTGTCCTAGCTCGGTCACGGCGAAACGGCGCGTCGAACGCTGCAGCAGCCGCACATTCAGGCGCGCCTCGAGCGCGGTGACGTGGCGCGATACCCGTGACTTGGGGATCGACAGCGCCCTCGCGGCGCGAGCGAAGCCGCCGTGCTCGACCACCTGAGTGAAATAGTAGAAGCCTTCGAGCGGTTGCAAGTGCACGCCTCATTAGTACTCAGAATGGAACAATCTGTTCCAGATTGGCTGGATTATCGATAACTGTTCCACGTATTACCCTACTCCCATTCCAAACGGGCTTCCAGGAGACGGTGATGAACGTACTGCACGTGGATTCGAGCATCTTGGGCGAGGCCTCGGCGAGCCGCGCCCTCAGCGGGGAGATCGTTCGCCGCCTCAGGGCCTCGCAGGCGGATCTTGAGGTCACGTACCTCGACCTCGCCGCCGAGCCGCTGCCGCATTACTCGGCCGCCTCGCTGGCAGCGGGCGGGGGCGCGGAAGGGGCGCGGGATGCAGCGCTGCTGGCGGGGTTCCTGCACGCCGATGTCATCGTCATCGGGGCACCCCTTTACAACTTCGGTCTGCCCTCGCAGCTGAAGGCGTGGGTCGATCGCATCGTGATCCAGGGCAAGACATTCCGCTACACGGCGCAGGGCCCCCAGGGGCTCGCCGGCGGCAAGCGCGTGATCGTGGCGATCGCCCGTGGTGGGGTGTACGCGCCGGGCGCCGGCACGGAATTCGCCGAGTCGTATCTGAAGCACGTGTTCAGCTTCCTCGGCATTACCGACCTGACGTTCGTGCGCGCGGAGGGCCTGAACGTCTCACCCGCGAGCCGGGAGCAGAGCCTGCAAGGCGCGCGCGCCAGCATTCAGGAGCTCAGCCCCGCGGTGGGCGCGGCCCTTGCCGCCTGAGGTACGCGACCCCATCTTGGGCCTCTTCCGCCATCCTTCACGGAGATCTCTCATGACCCAGACCTCAGCGCCGGAGCGCACCGTGCGCCAGATCGTGCGCGGCATGCCCACCTCCGATGGCGCCGGCGTGAAGCTGCGCCGGGTCATCGGGCAGCCCCAGCTGCCGGACCTGGATCCGTTCCTCATGCTCGATGAGTTCGGCACCGATCAGCCCGAGGACTACCTCGCCGGCTTTCCCGATCACCCCCACCGCGGGTTCGAGACGGTCACTTACATGCTCGACGGTCGCATGCGCCACCGCGACAACCACGGCAACGAGGGTGTGCTCGTGCCCGGCAGCGTGCAGTGGATGACCGCCGGCCGCGGGCTGGTGCATTCGGAGATGCCCGAACAGCAGCAAGGCCGGATGCGCGGCTTTCAGCTGTGGCTGAATCTGCCGGCGCGCGAGAAGATGACCGCGCCGAAGTATCAGGAGTTCGGGCCCGAGCGCATCCCGAGTGCGGCGCCCGCCGCGGGGATCACCGCGAAGGTGATCGCCGGTCAGGTCGCCGGCATCAGCGGCCCGATCCAGCAGCCGGCCACGGATCCGACTTACCTCGACCTGGCACTCGAGCCCCACGCGGTGTTCGAGCAGACGCTGCCAGAGGAGCACGCCGCGTTCGTGTACGTCTTCGAGGGCGCGATTGCGGTCGGCACGGAGCAAAAACCGGTGGCTGCGCACGAACTGGCCGTGCTCAGTGACGGGGCGCTGATCCGCCTGACCGGCCTGCGCGCCGGAGCCGACGGCAAAACGGCACGCGCGATCCTGGTCGCCGGCCGGCCACTGCGTGAGCCGGTGGCGAAATACGGTCCCTTCGTCATGAATACGCGTGCGGAGCTGCAGCAGGCCTTCGAGGACTTCCAGAGCGGCCGGTTCTGACGGTTACCTTCAGCGCGGCGGCGCGCTGAACCCGTAGCGTGCGAAGATCTCCTGCGCGGGCTGCCCGCGCAGGAATTCGACGTAACGCGCCGCCTCGGCCCGGCCCTGCGCGGTCACGGCGGCCGGATACACGATGGGCGGGTGGGTATCGGCCGGAAACACCGCCACCACCCGTACGCGCTTTTCGGCCCGCGCATCGGTGCCATACACGATCCCGAGCGGTGCGTCGCCGCGCGCCACGTAGGCGAGCGCCGCGCGCACATTTTCCCCACGCGCCAGATGCGCCTCCACCGCTGCCCACACGCCCAGCTGCGTGAGCGCTGCGCGCGCATACAGTCCCGCCGGGACCGAGTCCGGGTCTGCCGTGGCCAGCCGGCCGCCGCCCAGCGCCGCGAGCAGCGGAAAACCAGGGGTGATCTGCAACTGCACCGGGCTCTGCAGCGGAGCGATCAGCACCAGCGTGTTGCCGAGCACATCGGCGCGGGTGGAACTGCGCAGCAACCCGCGCGTATCGAGATAGTCCATCCACTCGCGATCGGCGGAAAAGAACACATCCGCGTGGGCACCCGCCTCGATCTGCTTGGCCAGGAGGGAGCTTGCGGCATAGGAGGTCTTGACCTGGATATGGGTCGCGGCGCTGAAGGCGCCGTCCACCGCCTCCAGAGCCTCCGTGAGCGAGGCGGCGGCAAACACCAGCAGTGTTGTGTCAGACCCCTGAGCTGGGGGCGGGGCCGCCTCGTGGGCCATCAGGAGAGGGCTCGTCAGACAAACGACCCCGAGAAGAATTCGGAAGCTCCCTCGGGGCATTCGTCTGATTGCCATAAATCGCACCCTTCGTTAAGAGCTTATGTCAGCTTAACCAGTATGCCTGCCGCAAGCGGGGCAGTTCGGATCGGGGCGTAGAGCGGCCTGTTCGAACTGCTACCTGTGGCAGCGGTGCCAACAAGGGCGGCGCGCACAATGACCCGATGTCTCGGCAGGTGCACTAAGGATCGCGGGTGCTGACGGTCACCGCCGGCCGTGGGCCGCCTGCGTGCACGTTCGTATCGGAACTGCGAGTGCCGGCTGCACTGCTGGCGCTCTGTGGCCTCTGGGGTGTCGCGGCGAGCGTCGGCGCCGATGAGGTGGCGAGCCCGACGCTGCTGGCCGAAACGACGCTGGCCGCGCCCGCTGGGGAGATTCCGGACGTCGAGCCCATCGCGAACCCGCGGCCGCCGCGCTACGGACCGCCCGATGAAACGCCGGGCATCCCCTCGGACGTGGCACTGGAGCGCGATCACGCGGTGATCGGGCAGGTGCTCATCGACAACCAGAACATCTTCAACCTCGAAGACCCCAAGGACGACACGAAGATCTTCCGGCTCGCCGACCGGCTGCACGTCAAGACGCGCGCAAGCGTCGTGCGCTCGCAGCTGCTGTTCAAGCCCGGCCAGCCATACTCGTCTCGGCTGGTGCAGGAGTCCGAGCGCATCTTGCGTGCGAACTCCTATTTCTATGACGCCTGGATCCGGCCGGTGCGTTATCAGGACGGCAAGGTGGATCTCAAGGTCACCACCCGGGACGTCTGGACCTTGAATCCCGGGTTCAACTACAGCCGCAGCGGTGGCACCAACTCCACCGGCCTGCAGCTCGAGGAAGCGAACCTGCTCGGTACCGGTGCCGCGCTGAAATACGCCTATTCGAGCACCGTCGACCGCTCGGGCAGTTCCGTCTCTCTGACCGACAGTCACTTCCTCAACAGCTGGACCGCCGTGGGGCTCAGCTACGGTAATTTCAGCGACGGGGAGCAGCGCGGCATCACCGTCACGCGCCCGTTCTACTCGCTCGATACGCGCAGCGCGGGCTCCTTCGCCGCTATCCACGATACGCAGATCGACCCTCTGTATGACCTCGGGCAGATCGTTGATCAGTTCCAAGACAAGCACGAGCTGCTGCAGGCCTACTACGGATGGTCGGCGGGGCTGAAGAACGGCTGGGTGCAGCGCTGGACCGCCGGCCTCACCTACGACGAGCACGTGTTCGCTCCCGTCAGCAACAGCGAGGGCACGACCAATCTGTTGCCCGCGGACCGGCGCTTCACCTACCCCTTCATCGAGTGGGATTTGCTGGAGGATGACTATCTGAAGCTCTGGAACCACGACCAGATCGGGCGCACCGAGGATTACCAGCTCGGCATGGCCGCCGGGGCGCGGCTCGGCTGGGCGCAGGCAGGCCTTGGCTCCTCCAGCAGCGCGCTGATCATGAATGCCTCGGCCAACAAGGGCTTTCGCGAGGGCAAATCCACGCTGCTGCTGTACAGCGATTTCTCCGGACGCCTGCAGCAGGGCTCGCTGCAGAACGGACTCCTCAATGCCTCCGCACGGTACTACGTGGAGCAGAGCAAGAACTGGCTGTTCTTCAGTGCTGTTAACGGGACCAAGGGCTGGAACCTCGACCTCGACAACCAGATTCTCCTCGGCGGCGACAACGGGCTGCGCGGCTATCCGCTGCGTTACCAGGACGGCACGGCGCGAGCACTGTTCAGCGTCGAGCAGCGCTACTTCACCGACTGGTACCCCTTCCGGCTGTTCCGGGTGGGCGGCGCGATCTTCTATGACATGGGCCGCACCTGGGGCAACGCGCCGCTCGCCCAGCCGAGCCTCGGACTGCTCAAGGACGTCGGCTTCGGACTGCGCTTCGGTAATGCGCGCTCAGGGCTGGGTAACGTGATTCACGTCGACCTGGCGTTTCCGCTCGATGGCGGCACGGGCATCTCCAAGGTGCAGTTTCTGGTGCAGACCCAGGCGACGTTCTGAAGCCTCCGAGACCTGCTGCGGCCGTAATGGGGCTAGGCGATCTGACGGTCCTATGACTTTCCAGGCGCCCGTAACCGGACAAGCATCGTGTATCTAGTGGGCGTTCGGGCTGCGGGGCACAACCCGTATGGTCCCCATCATGCCGCCATCGAGATGCTGTGCGATGTGACAGTGGAACGGGAAAACCCCGACGATGCTCGGATCTCGAAAGTCCATGCGTACGGTCACTGACGGAAAGGGCTGAAAAAAAGTCCACGCCGGAACGGTGACGGTGTCGCGTAGCGACGGTTCTTCCTGTGCCGCACCTTGCCGGTCCAATACCAGAAAGTGAAGCTGATGCACATGAAAGGTGTGCGCTTCGGGCGATCGATTCTCGAGCGTCCAGTCTTCGACCGCACCCTGATGAACCAAGATACTGGGTTCATCATCAGGATCGAACACTTTGGGTTGGTGCCCTGCTTCCGTAATGAAAAACAGGGTGGGGCCACCGGGATCGGCCGCCTTCGATGGCCTCTCTGAAAAGTAGAGCGTGCGCGTGCGAGCCGGGCGCATCGTGATGAGGGGTCGGCGCGCTACGTTCACAGCCAATACCGCGGCCAAAGGTCTGGCGCCTTGCGCAGTTGCGGTCACCGCAATGGATGCGAGGGGTCGTGGCGGATCACGATCGTCCTGGTCGGCCCTGGTGAGCGCGTGGGCCTCAGCAGCTCGTGGTGGCACGGCGTCTCTGTCGTTCGTGCTGCGACGCACGAATCCCGTCATCAGACGCCCGGAACCGCCTGCCGCTGGGGCAGTAACGACGAATTCCGCCCGCGCCGCGGGCGGCAGCAGCAACGAGTTCACTTTTGAAGTCTTTTGATGCCCGCGCGGATCCGCGAATCCGAGTGGTACGCCGTCGAGCGCCACCAGTTCCAGAGTTTGACGCTGTCCCGCAAACTCCACGTACAGATCAAGATACGTATCCGCGGACGCATTGAGGACGCGCCACAATTCGCGCTGATGTGGACGCATTTCTATGCGGGCCGGCGGATAACTCGGATACGGCACGGGCACGTAGTTGACGGATAGTTGCTTCGTGGGTCGGTAGCGATCTGCCACTTGCTCGGGGGAAATCGGCGGCATCCACTCGTCGCGTATGACCAGGATTCGTTCCGCCAGATTCTCGGGTCGCAGCGTCGCGCTGGCGATGCCCTCGACCACCAGCGCTCCGGAAGCGCCACCCAGGAGATGCTGTTCGCTAAAGCCGTGCACATGCGGGTGATACCAATACAGCCCCGGCGGCTGGCTGGTCGGGATCCGCACCTTGTATTCAAAGGGTGGGTCGCCGGGCTCGATGAGGGTCTTCAGTGTCTCGTCCTGATGACAAACGGGCGGCAGCGCCAGGCCATGAAAATGCAGATTGGTAGACGCTGCACTCATCGGTCCCCCGGCACAGGGGTCGCGCCCGCCAGCAGTGGTTTCAGAGGCAGGAGTGCCCGGGAGCGAGATCTCGTTTTTGAGTTTCACATACAGCATGTCACCCGGGCGCACGCGCAGCGTTGGCGCCTGATGCCCGGACGCGTCTAGGTAGCAATATCGCGTGTGCCCCTGCCGATCCTCGGCGCTTGTGATCGTAAGGGTGACCCGTAGCGTGCCGTTCGCGCTGCGCAGATCGGTCGGCGGCGTTACCAGGACCCCCGCAGGCGGCCGTGGACAGCGGTCGCGTTGGGCCGCTTCCGCGGCCGGTGCTTGCGCTCGGGTGCCGGCTCCAATGGAAGCCAGAGTAAGCAACATCGAAGAGGCGAGAGTCGCCAGCAGACGTCGGCTACGCATTGCCCGACGTACACTGCTTTCCGAGTCGGACTGTGTCAACGATCGAGGCTAACGCTAACCCTGTGAGGGCAAAATCCTCGTGCCGAAGCGCTGACACGCCCGACCTAGCGGCGTACCTTATCAGCGCTTCGTGACCGGACCGCCGCCGAGGGATGGCCTGGAAGACTGACCCGAGCCGGCCTGCGGCGGCAGCACTTCCACGGAAAGAGTGAACGTGCGCTTCTCGGTGCCCGCGAGGGACCCGACGTTCACCACCTGACGCGTGACTTCTTCGCCGCGGTCGTTGCGCACGGCGATCACGACGAAATACTCCCACGCTTCCTGCAGCGGAGGATGGCGGATGACACCTTCGACGCGCAGCGCCGGGGTGGCGGCCACCTGGCGCTTCGCCGCGTCCTGGTCGAAGCGCAGGTGGTGCATGCAGCCCGGGCAGATGCTCAGGCTCTCAAGGATGGCCGCCTTGCAGTGCGGACACGTGCGCGTCTTGCCCGGGGTCACCGGGCGAGAAGCGACGCTCATGCGTTGCCGAAGCCCTTGGAATCGCCCTTGCCCGCGCGCACTTCGCCCTCATAGCCGAATTCGACCTGGCCGCGCATGCGCGATCCGGCCGCCACGGTCAGCGAGCCCGCCTTGACGTCACCATTGATGACGCCCGATTCCAGCAGCTCGACCCGCTTGGCATTTTCGATATTGCCGATGAGCTCGCCCGAGACGCTTACCACGCTGGCCTTCACATGCCCTTCCAGGCGTGCGCCCACGTCCAGCGTCACGTTCCCCTCGACATGCACATCACCCTTGAACTTGCCGGCGATGCGCACATGGCCGGTGCCGGAGATCTTGCCCTCGATGGTGAGGTCAGAGGCAATCTGAGACTCCTTCATCTCGTTGCGCTGCGGCGCCGGGGCCGGGGCGGGGGCCGGACGGCGGGCCGGCTCCGGGTTCAGAGAAGCCACATTGGCCCGCTCAGGCTCGCGCGGATGGGCCGGCGCGGGAGCCGGGCTCGGGGAGGCTGGGCTGGTTCCGGTAGTCGAGTCTTTCCAAAGCGCCATGGAGTGTCCCTGTGGTAAATGAACGGTGGAAGGTACCTGCGGCATAGCTTGGGGGGAAGTGTCTCCCGGGGCCGACGGTCGTCAGGACCCATCCGCCCAGATAGAGTTCACGTCTGCCGTAAGCTGCGACCAGGGTTGAGTGTAAACCGCGAACCAGTGCTCAAGCATGTGTCACGGCTCTCAATTAATAAAGAAGCTTCGCCACCGGAGTGCACGATAGAGCCTAGACCCCGTGAATCCGAAGTCCATACACCTGATCGCCGCGGCCCGCCCCAATTTCATGAAGGTGGCCCCCCTCTATCACGCCCTCGCCCGCGAGAGCTGGTGCCAGGGGGCTATCGTGCACACCGGGCAGCACTACGACGCGAACATGTCGGATGCCTTCTTCCGGGACCTGCGTCTGCCGGAGCCGGTGCACCACCTGGAGGTCGGCAGCGGCTCACATGCCGAGCAGACCGGCCGCACCATGATGGCCTACGAGGCGGTCTGCCAGCGCTCCCGCCCCGCTGCGATCGTGGTGGTCGGGGACGTCAATGCGACGGCCGCCTGTGCCATGGTCGGCGCCAAGCTGTGGATTCCGGTCGTGCACCTGGAGGCCGGCCTGCGCAGCCGCGACCGCCGCATGCCCGAGGAGATCAACCGGCTGGTGACAGATGCGATCGCGGACCTCTTGGGGACGCCCTCCCCGGATGCGGATGCGAATCTGCACGCCGAGGGCGTGCCCGCCGAGAAGATCGACTGCATCGGCAACATCATGATCGACTCGTTCGAGATGTTGCGGCAGAAAATCGAGACCTCGGGCGCGGGCGAACGGCTCAAGCTGAGCGGGCCGTACGCGGTCGTGACGCTGCACCGGCCCTCGAACGTGGATGTCCCCGAAAAGCTCGCCGAGCTCGTCGCCGCGCTGGTGGCGATCGCGCGCGAACTCACCGTGGTGTTCGCGGTGCACCCGCGCACGCGCAAGCGCCTCGAGGACTTCAAGCTCCTGGACACGATTACCGCAACCCCCGCGATCCGCCTCACCGAGCCCCTGAGTTACATCGAGTTCATGAGCTTGGTGATGCGCGCGGCGATTGCCATCACCGACTCCGGCGGGGTGCAGGAGGAGACCACCTATCTCGGCATCCCCTGTGCCACGCTGCGTGAGAACACCGAGCGCCCCATTACGATCGCGGAGGGCACGAACCGCCTGCTGCAGCCGCAGGGCCTCGTGGGCGCGGTGCATGAGGCGCTCGCGGGCCGCTGGCCGAGGGGAAAAAGGCCGGCGCTGTGGGACGGGCACGCGGCGCAGCGAGCGGTGGTGAGCCTGCGCACGCGGATTTTTGGCGGCGCTGACTAGCACCCGAGGGTGTTGGGACGTACGCCCCACGCCGTGCGGAGCGCGCAACGCGGACGGCTGTTAGCCGTCAATCAGCTCCAGCAGCTCGGCGGTCTTCTCGCGCATCAGCCCCTCATCCGCACGCGACTCCACATTCAGGCGCACCAGCGGCTCGGTGTTGGAGCCGCGCAGATTGAAGCGCCACTGCTTGAATTCCATCGACAGCCCGTCGGTGAGATCGATCGCCGTGGTCTGGCCCTCGTACCGCGCCCGCACCCTGGCCAGTATCGACTTCGCCTCCGTGCGCAGCTTGCGGTTGATCTCCCCGCTGGCTGGAAACAGCCGCATGCGCTCGCCCACGAGCGCTGACAGGGGCTTGCCGCTCGCGCTCATGACGCCCAGCACCAGCAGCCAGGGGATCATGCCGCTGTCGCAATAGGAGAAGCGGCGGAAGTAATGATGCGCGCTCATCTCCCCGCCATAGGCGGCGTCGACCTCGCGCATCTTGGCCTTGATGAAGGCGTGGCCGGACTTGCACTGCACGGCCGTGCCACCGTGACAGCGCACGATGTCGAGCGTGTTCCAGGTGAGGCGCGGATCGTGGACGATGCGCGCGCCGGGCTCCAGTGCGAGAAAGTGCTCGGCCAAGAGCCCCACCAGGTAGTAGCCCTCGATGAACTGCCCGCTCTCGTCGAAGAAGAAGCAGCGATCGTAATCGCCATCCCAGGCAAGCCCGACATCCGCGCCGCCCTTGCGCAGCACGTCCGCCGTCGCCGCGCGATTCTCCTCCAGCATGGGATTGGGCACGCCGTGCGGAAAATGACCGTCCGGGTCGTTGTTGAGCTTGACGAATTCGAACGGCAGGTGCGGCTCGAGGGCATCCACGATCAGCCCCGCGCCGCCGTTGCCGGCATTGGTCACCACCTTGAGCTTCTTCAGCTTCTTGCGGTCGACGTAGCCGAGCAGGTGCTCGAGGTATTTCGCGCGGATGTCCAGCGACTCTTGGGTCCCGGGGAGCGCGGCCTTGGCGGGCAGCTGCCCGGTCTCGATCAGGCGGCGCATCTCCTGCAGCCCGGTGTCGGCGCTGATCGGCCGCGCCTCTTCGCGCACGAACTTCATGCCGTTGTAGTCCGGCGGGTTGTGGCTGGCGGTCACCATGATCCCGCCGTCCAGCTGCTCGGCGAAGGTCGCGAAGTACGACCCTTCCGTGCCCCACAGGCCGATATCGAGCACATTCGTGCCACAGTCCATCAGGCCGCGCTTGAGGGCGGTGGCCAGCTGCGGGCTCGAGAGACGGATGTCGTAGCCGACCGCCACGCGGCGCGGCTTGACGAAGGCGGCATAGGCACGCCCGATGTCGTAGGCGAGCGATTCGTTGATCTCATCCGGGATGCGGCCGCGGATGTCGTAAGCCTTGAACGAATCCAGATTGCGCATGCGCGTGCCTTACTTGGTGGTTCCCTGGCGTCCGTAGCGATCCTCCAGGCGCACGATGTCGTCCTCGCCCAGATACGACCCGGACTGCACCTCGATGATCTCCAAGGGGATCATGCCCGGATTCTCGATACGATGTTTGACGCCGACCGGGATGTAGGTCGACTGGTTCTCCTCGAGCAGGAACTGCTCCTCGCCGCGCGTGACGCGGGCGGTGCCCGCGACGACGATCCAGTGCTCGGCGCGGTGATGATGCAGTTGCAGCGAGAGCGTGGCGCCCGGCTTGATCTTCAGGCGCTTCACCTGGAAGCGCGGCCCGCTCTCCAGGCTGTCGTAGCTCCCCCAAGGACGAAACACCTCGCGATGCAGTGAGTGCTCGTAGCGGCCGCCCTCCTTCAGGCGCTGCACCAGCTTCTTCACGTCCTGGACGCGCGACTTGGGGGCGACCAGCACCGCGTCCTTGGTCTCGACCACGACGTGGTCCTTGAGCCCCACGACGGCCAGCAGGCGGCTCTGCGCGTACAGGTAAGACCCCGCGGTGTCCTCATGGAGGACATCCCCATGCGTCACGTTGCCCTGGGCGTCGGCATCGCTCGCGGCGTGGAGCGAGGACCAGGAGCCGACGTCGCTCCAGCCGGCCGCCAGCGGCACGACTACCGCGTCCGCGGTTTTCTCCATGACGGCGTAGTCGATGGAATCGTTCGGGCACGCCTCGAAGATCTGCGGATCGATGCGCGTGAAGTCCAGGTCCGTGTGCGCCGCGTTAAACGCCGCCTCGCAGATGCGGGCCATCTGCGGTGCCCAGCGGGCGAGCTCCTCGAGGTAGCGGCGCGCGCGGAACAGGAACATGCCGCTGTTCCAGTAGTACTCGCCGGACTTCACGAACTCGCGCGCGCGCTCGAGATCGGGCTTTTCCACGAAGCGCGCGATGGCAAACACCGCCCCGTCCGCCGGGCCGCGCTGAATGTAGCCGTAGCCGGTCTCGGGGCTCCCGGCCACGATGCCGAAGGTCGCAAGCTTGCCGGCCTGCGCCGCCGGCAACGCCGCGCGCACCGCCTGTTGGAACGCGGCCGGATCGCGGATCACGTGATCGGCGGGCAGCACCAGCAGCAGCGGATCGGCCGCCGCCTCGGCGGCGCGCGCGCGCTTAAGCGCGGCGTGGGCGGCGAGCGCAATCGCCGGCGCGGTGTTGCGCCCGAAGGGCTCGAGCAGCATCGCCTGCGGCGTGATCTGCAGCTCGCGCAGCTGTTCGGCGACCAGGAAGCGGTGCGCTTCGTTGCACACGATGACCGGCGCGGCCGTCGCCAGGCCGCGCAGCCGCAGCCCGGTCTCCTGCAGCAACGTGTGCTCACCGATCAGCGGCAGCAGTTGCTTGGGATACAGCTCCCGCGAGAGCGGCCAGAGCCGCGTGCCGGCCCCTCCGGAAAGAATGACCGGCGTGAACATCGCGCGCGCCCGTCAGCCTGCGCTCAGCGGCTTGCCGCGACCGATGGCGTAGTAGCTCAGACCGAAGCGCGCCACCATGCCCGGATCGTAGAGGTTGCGGCCATCGAAGATCACCGGCGCCTTGAGGATCTGCTTCAGCCGCTCGAAGTCGGGGCTGCGGAACTCCTGCCACTCGGTGACGATGGCCAGGGCATCCGCCCCGTCCGCCGCCTCGTAGGCGCTCTTGGCAAGCGTGAAGCCGGCACGCTCCTTGAACAGCCGCTGCGCCTCGCTCCCGGCCACCGGATCGTAGGCGCGCACCGTGGCGCCGGCCTGCAGCAGCAGCTCGATCAGCGTCACCGCGGGGGCCTCGCGCATATCGTCGGTGTTGGGTTTGAACGCCAGTCCCCACAGCGCGATGCTGCGCCCCCTGAGAGCGCCGGCAAAGTGGGCGTGCATCTTGTGGAACAGCACCTCCTTCTGGCGCGCGTTGACCGCCTCGACCGCATCCAGGATCTGTGGCTCGTGGCCGGCCTCGTGCGCGGAGCGGATGAGCGCCTGCACGTCCTTCGGGAAGCACGAGCCGCCGTAGCCGGTGCCGGGGTAGATGAAGCTGTAGCCGATGCGCGGGTCGGAGCCGATGCCGATGCGCACCTTCTCGATGTCCGCGCCCACGCGCTCGGCGATGTTGGCGAGCTCGTTCATGAAGCTGATCTTAGTGGCCAGCATCGCGTTGGCGGCGTACTTGGTCAGCTCCGAGGAGCGGATGTCCATGACGATCAGGCGATCGTGGTTGCGCGTGAAAGGCTCATAGAGCGCCCGCAGCAGCTCGGTGGTGCGCGGGTTGTCGGTGCCCACGACCACGCGGTCGGGCTTCATGAAGTCCGCAATCGCCGCGCCCTCCTTGAGGAACTCGGGATTGGAGACCACGTCGAACTCGAGCCTCACGCCGCGCTCATCCAGCGTGCGGGCGAGCTCCGCGCGCACCTTGTCGGCGGTGCCCACCGGAACGGTCGACTTGGTGATGACGATGCTGTAGCGGCTCAGGTGCGCGCCGATGGTGCGGGCGACCGCCAGCACGTAGCGCAGGTCGGCCGAACCGTCCTCCCCGGGGGGCGTACCGACGGCGATCAGCTGGAAGAGCCCGTGCTCCACCCCCCGCGCGGCATCGGTGGTGAATTCGATGCGCCCGGCCTCGGCGTTGCGCTTGATGAGCGCATCCAGGCCCGGTTCGTGGATCGGGACTTCGCCGCGCTTCAAGCGCTCGATCTTGCCCGCATCGACGTCCACGCACACCACGTGGTTGCCCGCGTCCGCCAGACAGGCCCCCGTCACCAGGCCCACGTAGCCTGACCCGAAAATCGTCACTCGCATTACTTAAGTTCTTGAGTGTAAAGGAAGAAAAGGAAGCCTAAAGGAAGGGGACGCCGCGCTCAAGCGCGCCGGCGCGATATCAGGAGCCTCAAGGGCTTAGGCGCTGGGGGTCTGTCCCTGCGTGGGCTTGACGGCTTCCTGCAGACGTCGCTTGGCGGCGAAATCGGCGACCTTGGCCGCCGGGGCGTGCGGCAGAACCGCCTTGCGCGTCCAGACGTAGTCGCGGATATCGACGTCCGCCTCGTACTCGGCCACCGACTCGGACAGGAGCGCGAGCGCACGGTGGCAGTCGAAGCTGGCGAGCGCCACCAGGAGATCATTGAGGATCTGCTCCATCCTCGGCCACGCCAGGCGATGCTCCATGGCCCGCATGATCATCGGATGGTCGGTTCCGGTGACATTGGTGCCGATCAACAGTTCTTCGAACAGCTTCTCCGCCGTGCGCAGCCCGGTGTACTCGATTTCGATGTCGCCCTCGGGGTTGTTGGCGTCGCGCACGGTCAGGCCCATGAGATTGACGAGGCGGCGCGCCAGGTCATCGATGCGCACCGGTCGTCCCATGTCGAGCACAAACACGTCGCCCCCCTTGGCCATGGAGCCGGCCTGGATGACCAGCTGCGCCGCCTCGGGGATCGTCATGAAATAGCGGATCACGTCGCGGTGGGTGACGGTCACCGGGCCGCCGCGGCGGATCTGCTCCTGGAACAGCGGCACGACCGAACCGGATGAGGCCAGCACGTTGCCGAAGCGGACCATGCAGAAACGCGTGTGGGTGGTGCGCTCCTGCAGCGCCTGCAGCACGAGCTCCGCCAGACGCTTGGTCGCCCCCATGACGTTGGCGGGGTTCACCGCCTTGTCGGTGGAGATCAGCACAAAGGTCTCGACGCCGGTCTCAAGCGCTGCCTCGGCCGTGTACCAGGTGCTGATCACGTTGTTGTGGATGCCCTCGACCACGTTGTGTTCGACGATCGGCACGTGTTTATAGGCGGCGGCGTGGTAGACGGTCTGCACGTTGAAGGCCGCGAGCACTTCGCGCACGCGGTGCCGGTGGTGGGCGTTGCCGAGCAGCGGCACTACCTCCACCGTCAGCTCCTCGTGCGCGGCTACTTCTTCGAGTTCGCGCTGTATGTTGTAGAGCGCCAGTTCGGACATCTCGAACAGCACCAGCCGGCTCGGGCTGAGGCGGATGATCTGCCGGCACAGTTCCGCGCCAATCGAGCCGCCCGCGCCGGTCACCAGCACACACTTGCCGCGGATGCACGAGCCGAACAATCGCGGCTTGGGCGGCACTGGATCGCGACCCAGCAGATCACCAACGTCGACGTCTCGCAGCTCGCTGATCTGCGCCTTGCCGGAAATCAGGTCGGAAAGGTTGGGCAGCGACTGCACGCGTACGCCCAGCGTCTCGAGCTGCGCGAGGATCTCGCGCCGCCGCCGGCGCGTGGCTGCCGGCATGGCAAGCAGCACCCGGTCGATGCGGTGCTGCCGCACCAGCCGCGGCAGGCAGTCCGAATCGTAGACGCGCAGCCCGCTGATGCTGCTGCCCTGCAGCGACTTCTTGTCGTCGATGAACGCGACCGGCTCGAAGTCCGGTCCGCCGAGCAGCGCCGAACATACCCGTGCGCCCGCACCTCCCGCCCCGTAGATCGCCACGCGTGCCGCGGCCTTGCCGTTATTGCTGGTATGCAGGAAAAAATGCCGGGCGAGGAAGCGGCTGCCGCCAACGTATAGCAGCGCCAGCGCCCAGTAGATGCCAAAGGCGGAGAGCGGAATCTGGTGTTGCGCGAAGAGGTGATCGAACGCGGCGAGCACCAGCACTGACAGGCTGACACCGCCGGAGACCGTGAGCATCGCCTTCGGTCCGAAGAAGCGCGTCACGGCCCGATACAACCCCAGGATCGAGAAAAACAGCAACGTCGAGACGATTGCTACGAGGAAGTAAGAATGGGTGTGCTCGAGGGAGGGGGTCAGGGTATTGGACTTGAGCGCGAGAGCCGCCCACAGCGCGGTGGGAATTGCCACGGCATCCACCGACACGGTAATGAGCCGTTTGACTGAACGGGGTAGCGCGAGTACGGCACCCGCCACGCCCCGCTCTGCCGGTCGGCCGATTGCGTGTCTGTCCTTCATCCCGCCTTCCCGCCACGTTGCACAGTTACTTACAGGTAAGTCAACTGTTGTTCAGATCATACACGGAGTGATTGTAGAGCAATAAAGAGAGCGGCCGGTAGTCGGCGGTTGGTACCTTTTGGCCACCAAAGTACCCCGGAACGACAACTTCACCGTCTTCAAACGAGGTGCGGTGCGGAGGGTTGACACCGCCGCGCTCGCGGGGGCACTCACCGCTCCGGCAGTGTCGCAACTTCGCGCCGCCCTGCCCCGGCATGCAGCGCAACAATGACGAGCGGCAGCAGCGCACCGACCACGGTCGCGGTGGCGAGGTGCGGATAACGGGAAGCGACGCTGGCGCACGGCAGCAGCCACAACAGGTTGACCAGCAGCACGGCGCTGGTGACCGGCCGATGGCCCCAGCGGCGTGCCAGCCACTGATAGGCGTGTTGGCGGTGGGCCTCGTAGACCCGGTCTCGGCGCAACCAGCGGCGTGCCAAGGTCACGGTCGCATCGACAAAGAATACACCCCCCAGAATGAGCCAGACCCACACGCTCGCAGCGTAGGACTGGACGTCGCCAAGAGCCAACAGTGCGATCACATAGCCGACGTAGGAACTGCCCACGTCACCCATGAAGATTCGCGCCGGCGGCCAATTCCACCACAGAAAACCCGCGCTCGCCCAAGCCAGGGCCCACGCCGCCGCGGCAATTGCTGTATGCCCCCCGAGTGCAGCGAGGACGGCGCCCGCGCCGGCGACAAACACCGCCTCCGCCGCGGCGATCCCGTCGATGCCGTCCATGAAGTTGAACAGGTTCATGGTCCACAAAATGCCGAGCGCTGCAACCACGGTCCCCGGCCATCCCGGATGCGCGACGTGGCCGCCGATTTGCAGCTGCCCCAGCCCGCCGATCCACCACAGCGCCCAGACCGCCGCGAGCGTTTGCGCCGCAAAGCGGACCGAGGGCGGCAACGCACGGCGATCGTCAACAAACCCCACGCCCGCCACCAAGAGACCCCCGCCGAGCAGTGCCACGCTAAAGTCGCGCGCCAGCACTCCCGTCAGCGCGAGGCAGAGCGTCGCTGCGCTCAGAGTCACTACGATCGCGATCCCACCACCGCGCGGTGTGGCCCGAGTGTGCGAGCTGCGTTCATTGGGTACGTCGAGCATTCCGCGCGCTAAGGCAAAGCGCCGGACAACTGCGGTTAGGCACCCCGACAGCACCAAGCTCGCCGCGGCAAGCACCACAGCGGCCAACATCTCAGCGTTGCTCACGAGCGTACCAGGCGGCCGTGCGTTCAAGTGCCTCCGCAAGAGAAACGGGCGGTCGCCATTGCAGTGCGTCGCGCGTCGGCGCAGCGTCCACCTGCAGCGAGCCGCACAGGCGACTCATCTCGGATCCACGCCCCAGGAGAGCTGCGGCAAGCGTAAGCATTCGCGTCGGCACGTGCGCCAGACGAACGTCCCGCCCGAGCGCATGTGCTATGCGTCGCAGAAGCTCCGGAGTTGCCAGGTCCTCCCCGTCGCTCACCAACCACACCCCAGCTACCCGGCGCGGATGCCCGAGGAGCGTCAGGAGCAGATCATTCAGCGACCACACACTCACCAGGCTGCGTGCATTGCTGATCGCCCCGAACGGGAGCACCCGGCCGCGGTCAACCCAGCGCATCAGGCGCAAAAAATTCGCCCGTACCCCCGGGCCATACACTAGCGGGGGTCGTACCATTGCCACCTGCATCTGTGTGCCCTCGGCGGCGGCTGCGAGCGCAGCCTCAGCCTGCTGCTTGCTGCGCGCGTAATCACCTTGCGGATGCGGTGAGTCATCGAAGCGGAACGGCCTAACGGTGGTTGCCTCTCCGTTTACCTTAATGCTGCTCAGGTAGAGGAAGCGCCGCACGCCGGCGCGCGCCGCGGCCTGCGCCAGGCCCTCGGTGCCGCGAACATTAACCTCGAGGAATTGTTGTGCCATCGCGCGCGTGGTGCGTAAGACATGGGCGCGCGCTGCCGCGTGCACAACGTACTCCACGTTTTCCAGTGCCGTATCCCATTCGGTCGCAGCGCCGATGTCGCCGACCGTGACCGTCTCGGCCACTCCCGGTAGCGGCGGCTGGGCGCTCCGCAGCGCCGCGCGTACGGTATACCCGTGTTGCGCCAGTTGTGCGCACAAGGGGCGGCCGATGAAGCCGGTCGCCCCTGTGATCAGAACGCGAGGCATGACGGAACTAAAGCTTTTTTGGATCTGACTGCCACAGATTGTTCGATGCGCCTATCGCGCGATCCGGTCATGTCGAGACTCCAAGGTCTCAGGGCGCGGCCTGATCTCGGCGCCGTCCGTGCAGCTGGGCCGTGACCTCGCGGTCCTGATGGCACTGCGCTGGCTTTCTCGAGTTCGATGTCCACGTTATGATCACGCGTTCGGCGCCATTGGGGTGTCTGAGTAACTCGGATTGTTGTATTTCAGGTTGCAGGGGGCGACCAGCCTCAACTTAGCGCGCAGCTCGGCGGCGCCTCAAGTTTTGTGTTCCATTTGTTAAATATCGATAGGCCAGCAGTGCATCTACGGGTGATAGTTACATGAGCGATCACGTTTTCACAGACAGATCATTTGACCGGAGAGATTGGCTCTCTGAAGGCGTGAAATCGCTTGGGCTCGTTATTACTGCGTTAATGCTCGGCGGCTGCGGAAGTAGCGGCTCGTCAACTAGCAGCACTTCGCCTATACAACCTAGCCAAGCTTCAGTCCCGGGCTTCACATTTGTTCAGCACCCGATTCCGGGCGCGTTTGGACCGGCGTCGTTCGCCTACCCAACACCTCCATATCCCGTGGGCGCGACGAACGACGGCAAGGGGAACCTTACACAGCTGGACTTCACGAAAATTGGTCTTCAGCCGATCATAGTCTACCCGCACTTGGCGTATGACATTCGCGCCGCAGACTTCAATGGCGATGGGATCCCGGACGTCATATCGACGCGTCTATTCACCCACCACCATTGCTTCTTACGCCTACCTTTTCTTCGGAAGTGCCGCCGGGACGTTCGGCCAGGATACGACGTTCGGCATGCAATACGTCGCCGCTGATGGCCCTGGCTTCCGCGGCCGCACCGAAACCATCGTGGTCGCAGACTTCAATAACGACGGCACGGTCGACATTTTCTTACCGACGTACACGTACTTGGACAGCGTCCACGACCTCGGCGGCGATCCAACGCTATGAACGGCCTGGGCCTCCCCCGAACGTTCACAACGCGCTACAGAGCTTCCTGTTGCTCAACGACGGCACAGGCAAGTTCGTTGAGCGGGCGGTGACGGCGGGCGTGAGTATGCATTCGACACTCTCGGGAATCACGCCCGAGTCAACGGACCCGGAAGGCAATCAACCGGAAGGGGCGCAGGCCGTCGACTTCAACATGGATGGTTTGATCGATTTGTATGCAGGCGGTCATCTGTTCATCAATCAAGGCATCGATGATCAGGGGGTGCCGCACTTCAAGGACATGGCGGCGACCTGGGGACTGACACCGGCCGTGCTGCGCGCCGCGCCACCGTGGGCGCCGGATCCCAGCAACGCCCTTCCCGCGAATTTTCTCGTCACCGACGAAGGCGCAAAAATACTGGATTGGAACAACGATGGTCGCCTGGACTTGCTGCTATTTCGCTGGGACTGGGGCGCGGGACATGGGGCGCGACTGTTTGAATTTACCGGAACAAGTTTTATCGAACGTCAACAGGCACTAACGACTCAGACCGCCACCTGCAAGCAGCCCGCTGCGGCAAATACCGCTTTTTTCAACTCATCGAGACCCACGAGCGGCACAGGAGGCGCGGCGGGCATTAACGCGTACGACCTCGATAATGACGGTCTCGAAGATGTATTGGTTTCGGGCGACAGTGACGGCAGCGTGATCTTCCGCAATACCGGGTGCGGCTTCACGCAGGTATCTGCAGGCGATCTGGACGGTGTTCCCGGCGGCGGCGGCTCCATGGGGTTGGCCGATCTTGATGGCGATGGCGCCATCGATATCGTCTACCCGACCCCGACCGGAACGGCCTACTACGACAACACCACGCCTCAGGGGCACTCATTTACGGTGGAGGTCCTCGGCCCCAACGGCGAGCACAATCAATTTGGTCGTGTAATCCAAGTCCTCCCGCCGGGTACGACGCAGATCTATACGCGCGTGGTCGACGGCGGCTCGGGATATCTGGGTCAAAACCAGTATCCCCTTTTGGTGGGAACCGCATCGCCGGCACACATACGGTCAAGGTGTATTTTGCCC
>CAWFDT010000014.1:0-7117 GCA_963814675.1 uncultured Pseudomonadota bacterium | reverse complement strand
CGTTCGCGAGTGGGGAGGCGGCACGAGGAAGCTGGTACTCATCGAAATAACGACCAGTGGCTCCGGCGACACTCTGATCGAGCGCGAGGTGGACGGTGGTGCGCGCGCCGCGCTCGGCATCGAACACGACCCGAGTGAACAGCGGCTTGATGACACGCAGCCATCGCGGCAGCAGATTCGTGGCCACGACGCCTGGGTGCAGGCAGTTAACGCTGATGCCGGTTCCGGCCATGCGGCGCGCGAGCGCGAACGCATGCATAACGTTGGCGAGCTTCGACCGGGCATAGGCGGCCGTGGCTCCGACAGCAACGCGGTCAGGAGGAATGGACCCAGGTGGTTGGTCGCGAATGTGAGCTCGAAGCCGTCGACCGAGGTGCGATGGCGAGTACTCACCATGCCGGCGTTGTTGACCAGGAGCCCGAGCGGCGGGTAGTCGCGGCGGACCGCAGCAGCGGCCTCCCGAACGGAGGCGAGCGAGGCGAGATCGCAGCGGACTACCTCGACCCTGGCGCGAGGCGAGTGCCGCACGATCTCATCGCGCACCGCACTTGCGGCCGCCACGTCGCGACACAGCATGACGACCGTTTTCCCGGCGCGCGCGAGTTCGCGGCTCGTCACGCGTCCGATGCCGTGCGTGGTGCCGGTAATGACTGCGAGCTCGCTCACGATACCTTGCCCGCAATACTCAGCAGCGGCTGACCCATGCGGATCATGCTTCCCTGGCCCAGTCCGGAAGCAAGCACCATGCCGGGTGGTGCGAAGGCGATCATGGTGGAGCCGTGCTGGAACCAGCCCATCTCTTCGCCTTTGCGCAGCGTGGCATCGCAGGGAATGGTGTTAGGTCCGCGGTATTTCAGATGCAGCAGCACGTCTGCGCAGTGCAGCCGGATGCTCGCCACCAGGATGGCCGCGACCGGCACCAGCGTGATGAGGTAGTCCGATGCGCTCAGCCGGCAGCGAATGATGGCGCGCTCGTTCTTGCAGAAGAGATTTTCGACACGTCGGAGCGCGACCGGATTGACGTTCCAGGTGTCTCCGGAGACGTAGGTCACCCGCTCCACGCGGCAGTCATAGGGTGCATGGAAGCGGTGATACATGCCGGAGGTGAGGCGCAGCGTCACGAAGGAGCCGTTGAGGTAGTTAGTCACCAGCTCCTCATCGCCCAGAAGATCCATGAGCGTGTAAGGGAAGCCCTTGGCCTGAAGCACCGAGCCTTCCTTCACCTGACCCATTTCGCCCACGATGCCGTCGCACGGACTCACGACGACGTCCGGATCAGGATCGACCCGGCGTGCCCCCTCCTTCAGCTGCCGGGTAAAGAACTCCTGGAGACTGCGAAAGCGGGTTTTCCGGGCGTCGCTGACATCGAGCTCTGTGAAGAGTCCCCAGATCGCAATACAGATACGGCAAAGCCAGGGCTGCTCGAGGCGGCTCAGCCACCCCATGAACAAGGTGAGCCAGCGACGGGGCAGGCGGTTGGTCAAAAGGAAATTCAGTCGCTCCTGCTGAGTGATCCGGGTGATAGCCGAACGAACTGTCATCGGGTTGTCACGAGAACGAAATAGTTTGCCGGCGGGGCGATCTGCCTTGAGGCTCGCGGCCGCTGAGTCTGAACATCATGCTGTTGTGGTACATAGCCGGCGCGCTGATCATGCTGCTTGCACTGTGGCGCCTCTGGCTGCGGCTGCTGCTCTCGCGCGCCAAGCACCCCTCGCTCGCCGGACACGCGCATCTTGCGCGGCTCCTGGTGCGGCTCATTCGATACTACGAATACGACGAGACGCAGTTCTTCAACGCGGACGATGCGCCCGCGGAAGTGGCCGCGGTGCGGCGCGCGGGATTCATGCGGCTCGCGCAGCTCTACGCGCAGCGCTTTTTGAAGGGTACCGCTCTCACCCGCGAGGTGGCGCGCTCGGCGTCGGACCTGCAGTTCACGATGCGCTACCGGGTGCCCTTTCAGTTCGGCCGCCTGGTTCGACAGTACCTGCCGAGTGGCGCATTCCTTGAGTCCTCCTCCGGGGTCACCGTAGCCGATGTCGACGGCAATCGCCTCTTCGACGTGAGCGGCTCCTACGGAGTCAACCTCTTCGGCTACGACTTCTACAAGGAGTGCATCGAGCGCGGCGCCGAAAAGGTGCGCGCGCTCGGACCGGTGCTCGGCGCCTACCATCCGCTGCTGGCCGACAATGTCCGCCGGCTGCGCGAGATCTCGGGACTCGACGAGGTGTCGTTTCACATGTCGGGTACCGAGGCTGTGATGCAGGCGGTGCGCCTCGCGCGCTATCACACGCGGCGGCGCTACCTGGTGCGCTTCTGCGGTGCGTATCACGGCTGGTGGGGAGACGTGCAGCCTGGGGTGGGTAACCCGCTGCCCCCCGACGCCACCTACACGCTCAAGGACATGGATGCGGCCTCGTTGCGGGTGCTGCGCACGCGGCGGGACATCGCCTGCGTACTGGTGAATCCCGTGCAGGCGATGCATCCCAATGCGAGCGCGCCGGCCGATTCGGGCCTGATCGATAGCGGCCGGAGAGCCCGTTTCGACCGCGCGGCCTACGCCGCGTGGCTCAAGAAGCTGCGCGCGGTGTGCTCCGAGCGGAGGATCATTCTCATTTTCGATGAAGTGTTCGTCGGCTTTCGTCTCGCGCGCGGGGGCGCGCAGGAGTACTTCGGCGTGCGCGCCGACCTGGTGACCTACGGCAAGAGTCTCGGCGGCGGACTGCCGGTGGGAGTCGTCTGCGGGCGCGCGCGATCTCATGAAACGCTACGACGAGGAGCACCCGGCCGACGTGTGCTTGGCGCGCGGCACGTTCAATTCGCACCCCTACGTGATGGGCGCCATGCACGAGTTCCTGACGCGCTTGGAAAGCGAGCCGATCCGTGCGCTCTACCGCGACCTCGATGCGACCTGGGAGCGCCGTGCGGCCGAGCTCAACGCGCGGCTGCAGGCGCGCCGAGCTGCCAGTTCAAGTGGCGAATCTCTCGTCCATCTGGACCTTCAACTACCTCAAGGCTTCGCGCTACAACTGGATGTTCCAGTATTACCTGCGGGCGCAGGGGCTGTCCCTCAGCTGGATTGGCACTGCACGGCTCATCTTCAGCCTTAACTATAGCGACGCCGATTTCGCCGCGGTCGCAGACCGGGTGGTGGCGGCAGCCGAGGCGATGCGGCGCGAAGGCTGGTGGTGGCAGAATCCGGCGCTCACCAACAAGGCGATCCGTCGACGCGTCCTGCGTGAGCTGTTTCAGGCCTGGTGGACCACGTCGTCCATCGGATCGACCAGTTCCCCGCGCAGCAAGTGCAGCGGTGCCCGACAGTAGAGTTTGACGTCGTGAAATGGGTCAGTGAGGATCTTGGTAAACCACACGACGCCCGTTAACACGCTCTGCTGCAGGCACAGCTGCAGCGTGCGGAAGAGCAGCGCGCCCAGGCCGAGGGTAAGCCAGACCTGACAGACGTGGCGCACGAAGTCGGCATGGCCGTGCGTCGGTCGAAAGATGCCGAACAGCGTGGGATCGAGCCACACAACCAGGGGAGTCGCACCCCAGATCGACAGCAGAACGACCTTGCGCCTGAGGTTGTAGCCGACCTTGATGTCTTCCTTGTGCGCGTGCGTGGCCTGGTTCACCTGGTCATAGTCCTTGGACTCAAAGACGAAATGGCCCAGCTGGCGCGTCACCATTGCCACCAGCCAGCCGATGAGTGCGGCGGCGACGGGGTTGGTGAAAATGAAGACGTAGGCAGTCAGGAAGCTGAGCGCACTCACCAGGTGCAGGGTCTGATTGATGCGGCTGTGGTGGTAGTAACGATGGTCATCCCAGCGTTGCTTCTTGAGTTCGGCAAGAAAGGCGTGCATTCGCTCCTCCACTCGATGCGAGCGCGGTTGCGCTGGCATGACGAATTATAGGAAGAATGTTAAGAACGCATGACAAGTCGCTGTGTGGGCAGCTGTTTTTTCTGACGCTACCGGCCGCTACCTTCACGCCACTGTCACGATCCCCGGCGAACATGCCCCGCGCATGAGAATCATGATCGTGACAGACGCTTGGTTTCCGCAAACCAACGGTGTCGTCAACACCCTGGCGCAGACCGCCGCGTGGCTCGTCCGATTCGGCCATGAGGTGATGATCGTCGCGCCGCGCGACTTCCGTACCCTACCCTGCCCGAGCTACCCCGAGATCCGCGTGGCCGTGAGGCCGATGGCAGCTCTGGCGCGCAAGTTAGAACTCTTCCGGCCACAGGCAGTACATATCGCTACGGAGGGCCCGCTCGGATACACCGCGCGGCGCTATTGCCTCAGGCACGGATGGCGCTTCACGACCTCCTATCACACGCAGTTTCCGCAGTACTTAAAGTCCCGCTGGCCGATACCGCTGTGGTTCTCGTATGCGGCTCTGCGCCGCTTTCACGCGGCCGCGCAGCGCTGCATGGTGAGCACGCAGTCGGTTGAGAATGAGCTCCATCAGCGCGGATTCCGCAATCTCGTGCGCTGGCAGCGCGGCGTGGACACGGAATTGTTCCGGCCGCGGAGCAAGGAGTTCCTGCAATTGCCGCGTCCCATCGCCGCCTACGTGGGACGCCTGGCGGTCGAGAAGAATGTGGACGCGTTCCTCCAGATGCCGTGGCGTGGCTCGAAGATTGTGGTCGGGGACGGGCCCCAGCGGGCGCGCCTCGAGGCGCGGTACCGTGAGGCCGTGTACGCGGGCTTTCGCTACGGCGAGGATCTCGCAGCCCACCTCGCCGCGGCCGACGTACTGGTTTTCCCAAGTCTCACCGATACCTTTGGCCTCGTGAATCTCGAGGCGATGGCCTGCGGCGTGCCGGTGGCGGCCTTCCCCATCACGGGCCCGATCGATGTCGTCGAGGATGGCGTGACCGGAGCGCTCGATCCGGATCTTGCCAAGGCGGCGGAGCGGGCGCTACGGCTCGACCCGCGCGCATGCCGCGCCCGCGCTCTGCAGTCGAGTTGGACGGCGTGTACGCGTGAGTTTGAGGCCAACCTGATCACCTGCCGTCCGGGGCCGCTGCCGCGGAGTGCCGCGGAGCATCCGGTCATCGAGCGGGCCGCCTGAATGACCCGCTGACTACGCCCTCTCTCCCATCTGCAGCTGCGATGACCCAAACAGCGGCGCGCATCCTCCAATCGGCGTATGACAGATGACCCTGGGGAAACCGGGGGCGTGACGTCGCACGCCGTCGCTTGGTGGCATACGTCGCTGCGTGCTATCGCTCTTCTAAACGTAGCTCTTTGGTCGCTATCGGCCGTCGCAGTTACCCGCCAACAGGCTTTGATCCATGTCGAGACCGACGCCGCCTGCTACATACAGCTGCTGCTGTCTGCCGGGTACGTGGCAGGGTGCGCATTCCGTTCCTTCCTGCCTGTGATCGACATCCCGCGCCTCGTTCTTGTCGATTCCCGGCTGTCCAGCGTACTCGTCGGTCGGTCGGTCGCGACCGTGGCTGAATTGTGCTTCGCCGCCCAATGGGCCCTCATGCTGCACCGTGCCGCGTTGTTGGGGCATAGCCCATTCGTGCAAGCGGTGTCATTCGCGCTAGTACCGCTCATCATGCTCGCCGAAGGATGCTCGTGGTACGCCGTGCTGACGACCGAGCAGCTCGTTCACGCGGTGGAGAATTCATTGTGGGGACTATCGGCAGCGCTGGCCGTTGCCGGCATGTTGGTGATCGGGCCGCATCAACTTGCGGCTCTGTATCCCCCAATGATCGCCGGGGGTGCCGCCTATGTCGCGTACATATTTGTCTACGATGTCCCGATGTACTGGTCGCGATGGCTAGTCGACCAGGCAAACGGTCGTAGATACTTGAGCATCGCCGACGGTATGGACGACGTCTCCAGACGCTGGACGGTGTCCTACCGCTGGGAGGACTGGCGGAACGAGGTCCCGTGGATGTCGCTCTATTTCACCTTCGGAGTGTGGAGCAGCATCTGGCTTGTCTACGCATCACTAGCCCTTGGGCATAGCAACTGAGGACCTACCGTCGGCTACGTGGGGCTCGGTCGCGATCGGACACCCGTTCGGCCCCACCGATGCGCGCATCCTGAGCCAGGCCGCCCAGGAGCGGACGGCGATGCCACCCGGCTCGCGCGCCGTGGCATCGGTCTGCGCCAGCGGCGGGGAAGGAACCGTCGCGCTCCTGCAGCCGGTCTACAACCCCGTGGCCGGCCGCGGTCGCTGAAGCCGCAAAGCGCGCTGAGACACAGACCGCTTGTTCACGGCGCCCCTTCTGAACCAGGGGCAAACACCTCGAACGAGGGAGCTACTCCGTAGCCTTCGTGCAGAAGCGCGGGACTCACCGTTTCGGGATGCGAAGCCAGGGCGTGCATCCCCACAATGCTGGCAACAGCATGAGAGGGTGATGTCATGAAGCACAGGACCGATCGGAACGGCGCCCCGGCGTGGATCGTCGACTACAGCGCAGCGCGTGCACGAGCCATCAAGTGGCTGGGCGACCGTTACCTCCTGGCGAAGCCCATCAATGGCGGCCGGAATGTGCAGCGCGGCGCCTCTGGCGCTCATGTGCAGCCGCAGGCCTCGGGATGAAGACATTCAGGCCCCTGACCACGATCGCGGCCTCGCTACGTGAGCTCGGGCCATACGCGGCAATCGGGCTAGTCGTCCCCGGCGGCAGCCTGATTGCACTCGCGATGTGGGCGTACAGGTACCGCGCTCAGACTGCCAGGCATCTCTCGCGTGTGCTGGTCATTGTACTGGCACTCGCGGCGGCGCTCGTCTTCCCGCGCGGCGCTTAAGAACGCAGTCGCCACTGCTCGCGGGGGCATCCGATGCATGTGTACGAGTGCGTGGCGCAAAACAGGGCTCATTTTCGCAAATTCCCGCACGACACGCTTGTGGCTCAGTGGTCTCAGAGAACCGTTGTTGCCTCGGGCTTAACAAGGTTATCTCCACAAAAACCCCACAATCCTAGTCCCACCTAATTCGGCGCATCCGGCGAGCGGGCGAATTGGCGGGCGGTTGGAGTACCTCAAGGCAGCACGGGAGCGGCCCCAGTCTGACCCGCTCGCCAGCCGCGCTTTGCACCGGCGCCCGTCGGTGGACCGGGAACTGATGGGCGCGCGCCGATCTTGCTTCGCTA
>CAWFDT010000013.1:0-209515 GCA_963814675.1 uncultured Pseudomonadota bacterium | reverse complement strand
GGACCCTGTACAGCGGGCTTCGACCGCTTCCGTGGGCCGGTGATCTATGACGCGCGATGATCGGGATACTCGGGGCCGTCGCCGGCCCAGCGGCCTGGCGCTAATGCATTCCGTTCCCCGCCGCGGTTGCGGGGCACCACTACTCGTAAGCAAACTGCCGAGCTCCCGTCCTTCGACACCGTCGCGGGCCATCGCGGCTGCGCGCGCGAGCAAAGACTGCGGCCGTTCACGTCGAAGGGCAGGTTCCCGTGCCGCAAAGAAATAGTTATGAGAGGCTAGAGCTCTCTAGGCTTGTGAACAGAGAGTTCATGCCCTCTTATGAATGTCACCGGTTCTATTGCCGTGCTACGCGTTGACGAGTTGCTGGCGCGAATTAGCAGCAGTGACGTAACGCCAGGTGCCGGCTCTGCGGGCGCCGTGGCATTGGCGCTCGCCGCCGCCTGCGCAAGTAAGTCGGTCGCAATAAGTTTGAAGCATGCGCCGGATGACGTGGATCTTAAGGCCGCCCTCGCGTCCTTCGCGAAGATCGCGCGTGCGGCCCTGGCCGATGCCGATCGTGACTCAGTTGCCTTTGAAGAATTCATGCGATCCGGAACTCCCACGGCGATCAATGAACTGGTTCGCGAAGGGGAGGACATGGCCGAACTAATTGCGAGGTTGGGATCGCAGATAGACCAAATAGAACCGAGGATAAGAGCCAACATGATGGGAGATCTGAGCGCGGCTAGGTCCCTGATCGACGCGGCGCGGTCCATTCAGCGGAGGAACGAAGGAGAGGCATTGCGACGTCGCTGAAGCCGTACGGAAGGTGGCTGCGATCACTAGCAGCGGCATCGTGCATGACTATGGACACTGCTCGATGCCCGAATCCTCTATCAAGGGTGAGTTCGTGAGGACGCTCAATCGCCGGATCGAGCAACGGGCGCGCGAGAAGCTGAAGTATCTGGACAGTGCCATCGATTTGCGCGATCTGATGATTCTGCCGTCGAATCAGCGAATGAGCGCTTCTGGCTCCGGCAAATCGCCGAAGATGCAATCGGCCTGCGCTTAGGTCTCCCCCATTTCGGGCAGCCTGCACCGAAAATGCACCGAGCTGATCTGCCAGTTCAAGAATCGCTCGAAAGACATACGCTTAGCGCGCATTTCACAGATACGCAATCTCAATAAATAGAGAACCCAATTTGAAGAAGCGAAGCGCCTACTACTGTCCGCTTTCGTACTTGAACGAGACGCTGATCCGTGATCTATAAGCTTCGATCTTTCCATTTTTGAGCTGCACATCGAGCTTTACGATTTCTGCAACTCTAAGGTCTCGGAGCGTCTTGGCTGCACGATTGATCGCGGCAGCGGTGGCTTTTTCCCACGAGTCTGAGCTAGTTCCGACAAGTTCAATTACCTTGTAAACAGCTTCGGCCATGGTCAATCCCCTTTTGATTTGAACTCAGATGTCACACTGGCGCGTTCCGCCACGGTTGAGGTTGCGTCTCCTTGCCCTCGCGCAACACACTCTTGCCCGAAGGCCGCAACAGAATAACGCCGAAAGCGAGTCGGACGCCAAATCTCGGCGCGAGATCGGGCAGCGTTGGCCTTATAGGGACGTCGTGACCATTGAAGTGAGTGAGCCTTATGACGGGCCGCAAACGCAACGCGGACGAGACAATCGTCTTCTCTTAAGCTCATCGGGCCGACCTTGGCAAATGCCCGATGAAGCTATGAAGAGGGTTATGCGGGTTGAATACGGGGACCGAACACCGATGCGGGCACGGTTGGAACAGAGCGGAGTGTCTTTGCCTTCCCTGCGCTGAGGTGCAGGGAAGGGCGCAGTAATAGCTAAGTCAGAGTTTTAGATCTGGGGCAGAAAATCGAAGCAGAGGGTTGAGGAAGAGACATTGAGGCCCGCGTAACTTTGTTTATTCTGGCAACCGGACAGCCAAGCCTTCAAAATGTCTGAGGGAGCAGCAGTGCCGCTCACGGTTACGGTGCCAAAGCGATATGGACGAACGCGAGATTCGTACAGCCAGCCCGTCAAAGCCTCGCATCCTCCTCGTCGAAGATGAAGCCACGTTGCGAGAACACCTGGCGGCTGCGCTCGCGGATGCCTACATCGTGGATACGGCCGGCAACGGAAGCGAGGCGCTGAAGAGCGTTCTTAAAACCTTACCGGACCTCATCGTCACCGACATCGTGATGCCGGATCTGGATGGCATCGAACTGCTCAAGGCCTTGCGAAGCACTCGGCGCACACAGACTATTCCGGTGCTGTTGATCTCCGGGCGCGCCCTCGACGAGCAACGCATCGCGGGTTTCAATGAGGGCGCCGATGGGTACCTCGCCAAACCGTATACAGAGCGAGAGCTGCGAGCCTGCATCGGCTCGATGCTTCAGGGTGCGCGCCTGCGCGACGAGACGTCGCGTTCCGAGGCACGAGAACTAGCCGAGCGGCAGGCCATGGCGGAAAGAGCCATCTTACTCGAAAGTATTACCGATGCTTTCTATGCGCTGGACGGCGAGTTTCGCTTCACTTACGTAAACCAACGGGCGCTGGATCACTTCGGTGAGTCCCGAGAATCGTTGCTAGGAAAGGTTCTTTGGGACGTGGTTTCGTTGGAGAACCGAACGATCTTTCAGCAGCAGTACCAACGCGCGTTACATCAGCAGTGCTCGGTGGCGTTCGAAACAGTCTCGCCGCTCACGGGGCGTTGGGTCGAGGTTCGCGCCTATCCCGCGCGGCAGCGGCTGGCCGTCTACTTTCGTGACGTCACTGCCCGCAAGCGTGCCGAAGAGCGTGTGCGCGAGGTGGATCGCCGCAAGAGCGAATTCCTCGCAATCCTGGGACACGAACTGCGCAACCCCCTCGCGGCACTACGCTACGGCCTGCACATTTTGGAGCGAAGTTCACCTCCGGATCCGACGATGACTTCAACGCTAAGCATGATGGACCGGCAGATGTCACACTTGGTGCGCCTGGTAGATGATCTACTGGACGTGAGTCGCATCACGCGTGGCAAACTTGAACTGCGGCGGCAGAAAATCTTCCTAGCCGAGGTACTGGAGCGTGCTGTTGATGCCTCGCGCTCACTTATCGACGCACAGCATCATGAGATGATCATTGATTTACGCGTTAGAGATCTCCTCGTCGACGGTGATCCCGATCGTTTAGAACAGGTGTTTGGTAACTTGCTCTCAAATAGTGCCAGGTACACCAAGGGAGGTGGCCGCATCACGGTTACTCTTGAGCGCGATAGGACCGAGGCGCTTGTCACCGTCCAAGATAACGGCATCGGCATTCCACCCAGTTCCCTAGAGCAGGTCTTCGACATGTTTTCCCAAGTGCGGGTGAGCGAAGGAAACACTACCGATGGGTTGGGCATCGGCCTTTCGCTTGTGAGAACGCTCGTTCAGCTGCACGGTGGTTCGGTGGGAGCGTCCAGCGAAGGGCTTGGCACCGGTAGCCGATTCACAGTGCGCTTACCCATCGCGACAGGGCGTGCGGACCCACGCAGGAGCCCTCGGCGCCCCACAGCCCGCAATCGAGGTCAACGCGTTTTGGTCGTGGACGACAACTTGGACGAGGCGGCATCGCTCGCGTTATTGCTTGAGATGGAAAACTGCGAAGTTCGCACGGCAGCCGATGGCGAGGAGGCCGTCGAGCAGGCGCGTGCCTTCCAGCCGCAGATTGTCTTCATGGACCTCGTCATGCCGCGCCTCGACGGAGTGGGTGCGGCCCGGCGTATTCGCAGCCTGCCGGAGGGCGAGCACATTCACATCGTTGCGCTAACCGGGAGCGGTCAACAAGGGGATCGGCAGCGCTCAAAGGACGCGGGGATGGATCGCCATCTGACCAAGCCAGTGAGCCTGGATGTCCTACAAAATGTGTTAGCGGTTAAACGGGGGTGAGTGAATCTTTGTTGCGTTCTCATCTACCCTGACAGTCTCGTCAGCGTCCGCGCCCTCCCTACAGTCATATAAGTCTGTGCGACAGTGCCGCGGTCCACGGCCGACAGGCAATGTTTGCGCGGCAGTATAAAGTAGGTCGCGCACTCTCATGCCTTCCGCCCTTCATCCTGTTCCACCGGCTGAACCCGCCCGCTATCGCGAGATGGCGGACGAAATCCGTGGTCTTATCTCGTCGCTCCAGTATCCCGAGGCGATCGAATCTCTTTGGCTGCTTGCTGCTGGCTACGACAGCCAAGCGGCGTATGGCATTGCATTGGCGATCGCCATAGTGGCAAGCACGATTCAACATTCGGACCTGGCGTTCTTCGGTAGTTCGCGCCTTTCGGTCCACCGCAGTCGGGCGCGTCGCCACGGCAACCGTCTTCGGGCCGAAGCCGCCGTGAGAACGAGTTATTGGGGGGCCATGCCCTTCTCGGCCAATTCGTCTCTTGCGCTCTGGTTCTTCTCCAGGTGCGTGAGGCCCATGCCGCGCAGGATATTGGGGGCCTTGGTGAACTGGATATTCGAGTAGTCAACGATCTCTACGCGGTTACCCCAGGGGTCGCGGAAATCGAGGAAGGGGCCATCAAGCAAGCGAATACCTGCTGCCTGGAGCGCCTTGCGGGCCGCGACCTTGTCGTCGACGACAAGACCGAAATGGCGGCCATCGTCGGCAGGTTGTTTGCGACCCTTCTGGAGCGCGATAAATTGGTCGCCCAAATCGATGAAGGCCATGGTGTCGCTCTTGCTGCGCAGCTCGAAGGTAAAGAGGCGACCGTAGAACGCGAGCGCCTCTTCAATGTCGGCAACCTCGAGCGCGACGTGGTTGAAACCCAGCAGCCGTGGTTTCTCGAATTTAGTCATCGGTTCCTCCGATCGTCCAATCGTCGATTCATCTCCTCGGCCCTGTGAAAGCATGATCAGAGTGTAAACCGGCTTGCAAGAGGTGAACTAAATCTCGGCCGCGACCCTCCGATCAGGACCGGCGCAGTCCTCCCGCATGATCTAGCGCGCGAGCAAAACGGCCGCAGCCGCAGCACTCGACCAACTCCCGCCGATCATAGCGCTGACTGGACAAGCCTGAGGCCGCCCGTCGCGGTTTGAGTCCGATGCCGGTTCGTCATGTCTTCGTGCGTAATCTACCTGTAAAATTGCGCTTTCCAATGGGCGCGCCCTTCCAGCGCAGAATGTCGTACGTCGTCGTCGCGTGAAAATAGAAGTTCGGTTGTGAGAAGGACAGGAGGAAGTTCTCCGCCGTGAATGCGATCTGGCGATCACCTGCCACGAAGCGCATCTCCCGTCCCACAAAGGAGTCGACCTCGACCGGGTGGATGGCCTCGAGCCCGGTAAGGGTGTCAGCGATTTGCTCTTTTAGGGCTCCAAAAGTCTCCGGAGGCGTCGTCGTGTCCGGAGAGAAGTATCCCCGCCGCACCCCCTCGATGGCTCCGAGGGAGTGCACCGCGGTCGACTTCACCTGGTAGGCGAAAGGCTGCATGTCGTCAGCCAGTCGCGCCTGGATGATGGCCTCAGGCGCAATCCCTTTCTCTGCACAAAAGGCCTCGGCGGCGCCCAGAAGGCCGGAAACTGCCCCAAGAATCTGTTGGTAGGTCGGGATCGTGGCGGCATAGAGTGAAAAGGCCATGGTTTCCTCGAGATCATTCACGATAGAGGAAGCGGATCTTAGTCTGCGCAGTGGGCGAAGGCACTTATCCAGTGGTTCGGCAGGCCACGCACTGGATTCACCGCGGAGCTCAAGCGGCGTCGCTGCCGGTTGGACCTTCTGCGTGCGCGCAGGTTCCGTTGAGGGATTCATGCGCACGCGTGATCTTTCGCGTTCTGTTGCATCTTCATGAAATTTTCCCGCTGAAGCGGGCGAGTCACCGGCGCGCAACGGATCTTGCGTACCGTGAGTCGTGTAGTTCCTTGTTCGAGCGGTAATCATCGAGCTGTTTGTAGAGGACCGCTGAATCCTCGCTGGCCAGAGTGGGGATCAGGGCGGATGCGCTTACGCCGTGATTGCCATGGCAGGCGTCACAATTGAGTGCGACCAACGCGCCACGTTGCGCGTTTCCAGATTCGATGCGTGTCGTGTCTCGCGTCCAGGAAATTCGCGTTGGCGTTCGTCGTGGCGGCTGTGGTGCGTTTGCCAACCGTCTCACTGACCGGAGAGACGTTTCCCGTATGAGACCGCGTATGCCGGGGAGCGGAACAGCAAGATGGGGTCGTTGGTCGGGCCGATGCCGTCGGCCATGATCAAGGGATCAAAGTTAATCGGCTCACAGGCCATGCCCTTCTGTTGCGGTGTCGCCTGGGTGATGGTCAGGGTGCCCGCCCTGAAATGCTTGCGGGTCTCTGGCCAGGCCAATGTCGGGTTGTCCTGCGGGTCGCCGGGCTCGCCGACGTAGACGATCATGTCCCACACCACCGGCCCTTTGCGGGTGCGCTCGATGAGATTCGTCTCGAGGAAGTCATGGGGCGCTGTCTTCATTTCCGCGGCCGTCAACTCCTTCGTGCCATCGCGGGGGAGGAAGCGCCACCTCACGAGGTGTTCAGTGCCCTTCGCATCGATGAACTTAAACGTGTGAACGCTGAAGTAGGTGGTCTGATAGTAGTTCGCCGTCGGAGTGTGGTGGCTCGCCAGCTCGGTCAGAGCCATCGCGTCCGGATGGGTGGCGGCATAGGCTTTCAGCTTCTCCGGATCGGGCTGGCCAGTCTTGGGATCCGGCTTCGCGGCGAGGATGGCATCGCGGAAGGAGGCCGGTGACGCGGCCGCGAAGATTGGCGCGTTGATCATAGTGATGTGCTGCAGGGTTCCGCCGGGAAGATGAAACTCGAGCGCCATGCCGCGCGGAGCCGGCGCCGCGTCCGGTACCTCGGGACTGCCGCCCCCGAGTGAGAAGCGCGCGACCACAGGGATGGTTTTGCCCGAGAAGAGCGCCGAGCGGCTGAGGGCGGCCGCGTCGGTCGTCCCCACGAACTCGCCCGCTGCGCACGTACCTTTAATGTGGTTCCTGCGCTGGCCCGGGTGTACGCCGAAGGTCCCCTCGAAAGCGTCGATCATTTGCGGGGCGGTGACCTCGGTGCTTGCGGCCGGCGCGCACATGGGAACACTGGCTGCGGCCAAGGCAAGGGTCAGGAATGCAATTTGCGCGCCGCGGCGCCAAGAAGCGGATTGCATTGCGGGAGACCTCCGTCAATGAACCAGCTGGCGATACTAACTGTTCGGGTTGACAAACGTCACCCAAACCTTTCGCTGATCTGAACGCACCACGAAGCTCGGCCGCAAAGAGTTCGGGCTGCTCCTGCGCCGTTAAATGTCGGCCGGCCCTTGCCGACTTCGTGGAAGTAAATAAGGTCGCAACGGGCTCGCCGGGCCTAGGTCCTCCGGGTCTGCATGCGTCCCCCCAATACCGTGATGGCCATCGGCGGCGTGATCCCGGCGCTCTTCCTGCCTTTCACCCCGCCGTACTTACCATCTGCTCGCTTTTATTCCAGAGCGCCTCCGCATTAGTGGGATCCAACGCGTATCCGCGCACGCCCTCGCTGACGACGCTGATGGTCACGTTGTCGGCAACGACGTGGCCGACGTGACAGTTCTCGCAGTAGCGTCCACCGACTTCGTCAGCCGAAGCGACGACGGCGGTCCATACGGAAGTGGCCGCTCCCTGAGGAATGGTCTTCCATTGATAGGGTGGCTTGCCTTCGGCGGCGAGCTGCTTGTTGATCTGCTCGACCAGGGTTTGTGCGTGGCTGGAATCCAGGTGGCGGCCCAGCTCGGTGTGGATACCGCCAGGATGGACCGCCGCCGCGCGGATGCCGCGTGCGCGATGGCGCCGGTCGAAGGCCACAGCGAAGAGGATATTCGCCGTCTTTGATCGACCGTACGCGACAAAGGGCTCATAGGGGGTTCGCTCGAAGTTGGGGTCCTCAAGATCGACGTTGGCAAAGCGATGTCCCGCGGACGACAGATTGACCAACCGCCCGCCCGCCCGGATCAAGGGTGCGATCCGATTGACCAATACAAAGTGCCCCAAGTGGTTGGTACCGAATTGCGTCTCGAAGCCATCTGCTGTATGGCCGAACGGTGTCGCCATGACGCCGGCGTTGGCGATCAGCACGTCGAAGGGCTCGCCTCTCGCTAGTAAAGTGTCAGCGCATGCGCGAACGCTCTTGAGATTCGCAAGATCAAGAGCAACCATCTCAAAGGTGCCGCCACCGGCTGCTGCGGCGTTGCGCACCTGCGCGGTCGCGACTTCAGCCTTGCCGAGGTCTCGGGCCGCACCGACCACTTGTGCGCCGTGTGCAGCGAGGGCGCGCGCGGTTTCGACGCCGAGGCCAGCGGAAACGCCCGTTACGAGAATTCGCTTACCCTTGAGACTGACGCCCGACAGCACGTCGTCCGTGGTCGAGGTCGCACCAAACGTGTCTGCCATGTTGGGACCCTTTTCGCTAGAGGAGAGGATCGCAGTCGCGCTTCACGATCGACGAGCAACCTGCGCGATTGCCCTGGTGGCCAATGTCGGCCCGATCCGAATGCTATCACCCGCATGCAGCCCGGCTTTAGCTGAGAACGCCGCCCCAGCAAATGACCGATCCGAGTGTGTGAAGACCTGAGAAAGTCGCCTACCCCTGAGTACACTGCGATTACGCAGCTCTCAGGCGGTGACATCCATTGTGCGGCGTAGGCAAGGCATGTCGATGCTTCGGAGTGTGACGACGTTGGTCAAGGGGGCATTTCGATCGCCGCGGAAGGTCAGCGCGGGACTTCCATCCAGAGCGGTTGCCAAGGATTGACCGGTGTGGTGGTGCCCGGACCGTAGCCTGTGATCTGCACGATCACGGTTTCATCCGTGGCCGAGCCGTCCCAATGGGACGCCCGAGCCGGATGCACCATGAAGCTGCCGGCCGGCATCGGCACGGCCTGCTTCACATCGAAGACGTTACCGGTACCGGCATACCATGTTCCTTGAAGCACCGTCACGTAGCGGGCGTTGGGATGCCAATGTGGCCGATCCATCACGTGCGGCGGAAACTTCGCCCTGATGATGTACAGCCCCGTCTTGTTGGGGTCGCCCTGGAGCGTAGCGATTTGCGCGCCGTGTCCGCCGGGCACGTCCACCCAATGCACTTCATCGGGTGTGATACGGATGAACGCGGAGCCGTCGGGCGGCGCGGCCGCGCTGCTTCCGATAAGGAATAGGCAGGCCGCAGTGAGCTGATGCGTGTACTTCATGGTCAAGTGCCCTTCTCAAATCCACCGCGATCGCAAGCAGGAATAGGGCTCGAATTCGGCGCCTGGCATCGAACCAGTGCCCCAGTGCGAAGGCACACTTTGTCTTATAGCATCTAGGGGCGGAGCTACGGGGGTTTACCGGCCCGAGTCCCTTGGTCAAACCCAGTCGTGGGTCATGGGCTTCCGAAAAGACGGCTCCCGAGCGGCTGCGTACATTGAGCGGCGCTACGATGCCCGCAGGCGTCTGTACAATGCGAGTGCCGTCACGTGACGGTATGAGCCTGCGATGGCCAGCATGCTGCGACGTCGATTCCTGCAGGCCGGTGCGGCGCTGACGGCGTCTGCTTTCTCCTGTCCCGACGTGCTGGCCGCGGAGACGGTTCGCTCTGCGTCATTGAAGCGCGTCGGTGCCGCAAGCGCATTCGATTACGCCGGGCTCAAAGGCCTGGCGCGCTCGCTGGCGAACGCGGCCTATCAGGCGCCGCCGGCAGAGCTGCCGCCCGCGGTCGCGAAAATGAGTTGGGTTCAATGGCAGTCGATCCGCTTCCGCGACGATCACTCGCTGTGGTTGGGCGAGGCACTGCGTTTCCGGGTACAACTGTTTCATCTTGGGTTCACCATCAAGAAGCCGGTCAAGATCTACACCATTGAGAGTGGGCAGTCGCAGGAACTGAGCTTCGATCCGGCGCTGTTCGATTACAGCGGAAGTGGCGTGGACAGTCGCCAGCTGCCGCCGACCCTGGGATTCGCTGGATTTCGCCTGCTGTTCCATACCGACTGGAAGCGCGACATCGTAGCCTTCCAGGGTGCCTCGTATTTCCGCGCCGTCGACGGCGAGCTGCAATACGGCATGTCGCAGCGTGGCCTTGCGATCGACTGCGGCATGCCGCGCCCCGAGGAGTTTCCCGACTTCGTCGCCTATTATCTCGAGCGCCCTGCCAAGGACTCGAGCCAGCTCACCGTATATGGCCTGCTCGATTCACCCAGCGTCGCGGGCGCCTATCGCTTCGTGATCGAGGCGGCCGATACCCTCATCATGGAGGTCGATGCCGCGCTCTATCCGCGCAAGAGCATCGAGCGGCTCGGCATCGCCCCCGGGACCAGCATGTACTTGTGCGGACCGAACGACCGGCGCGTTGACTCGGACTGGCGGCCCGCGATCCACGACTCCGATGGCCTGCAGCTGCGCACCGGTGCGGGTGAGTGGCTCTGGCGGCCGCTGGTCAATTCACCGACGGTGCGCGTGAATTCCTACGTCGATGAGTCACCGCGCGGCTTCGGGCTTATGCAGCGCGACCGCAATTTCGATCACTATCAGGACGACGGCGCATTCTACGATCGGCGGCCGAGTGTCTGGGTCGAACCCAAGGGTAATTGGGGTCGCGGCGCGGTCATGCTGGTGGAGATCCCGACGAGCGATGAGACCTCCGACAACATCGTCGCGTTCTGGAATCCAACCGCCAAGCCGCAGCGCGGACAGGAACTGCTGTTCGGCTATCGGCTCTACTGGTGCCGCTACAATCCGGCGCTGTTCAAGCTGGCGCACATCGAGGCCACACGCGACGGCATCGGCGGCATCCTCGGTCAGAAGCACAGCTACTTCTCGTGGCGGTTCGTGGTCGATTTCGCCGGCGGGGATTTCTCGCTGCTGGGCGAGGAGGCCCGCATCGAAACGGTCATCAGCGCTTCGCGCGGCAGCATCGAGATCAGTTCGGCACGGCCGCTGCATGCGATTAGCGGCTGGCGCGCCATGTTCGATCTGAAACTGTCCGACGAGAGTCTCGAGCCGATCAATCTACGGCTGTTTCTGGCGCTGGACGGCCAACCGCTAACGGAGACCTGGATCTACCAATACACCCCGCCGCCGCTTGATCAGAGAAAATTCCTGTGAGCGCGCGGCTCGCGGCAGACGGCTATCTGCAATCGCCTCTTCATCTTTTTTGCTGACGCGACACCCCACGATGGTTGTCCATACGAACGGCACCGTCTACCCAGGGAGTCGTCTGCGGAGCATCCCTCTGCGGGTAATCCATTGGCAGGCGCCACCGTCGGTTCGCGATTGCCTCCATCGCAGCGTTAAGAACCGCGCCCTAATCCTTGCGGCCGAGCCAGGGCCTTCAATTGCGTGGTCTTAGCTCTCTCGAAGGTATGCCCCTGCAGGAGCGCATGCGCCGAGATCCATATGCCGCGCTCCAGCGACTCCGATCGGACCAAAGGAATGCAGCGAGCAGGCCAAACGCGGCGGCAGCAGAGAATTCGCCTTATGCGTATGCTGGCGCACCGGAAACGAGGATGACGGCGGCGTGTGTTCCCTGATTTGCGAGTCTCTTTGCGGCCCGGGGGTTAGAGCTGCTATTCAATCGACGCGGTTGACCTGAGCAAGCTGTTCACGCTAAGACAGAGGCAGTCGCAGTAGATTGACCTCAAGCCCAATGATCGTCATGACCGTCAACAGCGGAAGCACATCGGTGAAGCTGGCGGCCTATGAGGTGCCGGGGGTTAGCCGACCCTTCCGCATCGCGGACGGGCAATTCGCGGGCGTAGTCCCCAACGTGCAGGATGCCTTGCAGGCCTTTCTCAAATCACTGGCGCGCAAGCCCGAAGTGGTCGCACACCGCGTCGTACACGGCGGCACACGCTTTACGGGACCCGCTCGCCTTGAAGCATCTGTCCTGGCTGAGATCAGGAAACTCTCGGAGCTGGCTCCCCTGCACAATCCGAAAGCACTGCAATGGATCGAGGCTTCGCAGGCGCTGTGCGGTCCCGATGTGACGCAACTCGCCGCATTCGACACTTCGTTCTTTGCGGCAATGCCCCGAGTGGCCGGTGAATACGCGCTCGCAGCCCGATTCGGTGTCGCCGAGGGCGTCAGGCGGTATGGGTTTCACGGGCTGGCGCACGAGGCCATGTGGCGCAGTTGGCAAGAGTCTTCCCAGCTACCGGATGGAGGTCGATTGATCACCCTGCAGCTGGGAGGCGGTTGCTCGATCGCGGCCATTGCCGCCGGCCGTCCCCTTGACACCTCAATGGGATTCTCGCCGCTGGAGGGTCTCGTCATGGAGACGCGTTCGGGTGATATCGATGCAGCGATCGTACCTTATTTGCAGCGCAGGCTCGCAAAGTCGAGTGAGGAGATTGTCGAGCTACTGAATACAGAGGCAGGACTGGCCGGTCTGTCAGGAACCGATGGTGATATCAATGCGTTACTGTTGGATGGCGCAAAACAGTCGCGCTTCGCAGTCGATCTCTACTGTTATCGCGCGCGCAAATACCTGGGTGCTTACCTGGCAATCCTGGGAGGATGCGATGGAATCGTCTTCGGCGGCGGAGTCGGCGAGCACATTCCCGACGTTCGGGCGCAGATTCTTTCCGGCATGCAATGGGCGGGAATTGAGCTCGACCCACGAGCGAACGAGGCAGCCCGAGGGGTGGCAGCCCGTATCAGTGCGCCCGCGAGCCGGATCGCGATTCACGTCATTCCCGTGGATGAGGAGCAGGTTCTGATATCGGCCGCCCAGGCCATTATGACTGCGAAATAGAGCTATCGGCGCAATTCAACAGCCTCCGCCGGCGTTGGCCATTTCCAGTTGCGGATCTCGGGCATATCTTGACCGAATGTATCGATGTAGCGTTTGTGCTCTATGAGTTTGTTCTGCAGCTGCTGCTTTAGGTAGACGCCCCGGCTGCCCGTTTGCGGCAGTCGATCGATCACGTCAATTGCCAGATGGAAGCGGTCCAACTCGTTGAGGACCGTCATGTCGAAAGGCGTCGTGATCGTGCCTTCCTCCTTGTAGCCGCGCACATGGAGATTGGCATGATTGGTGCGCCGGTAGGTCAGGCGATGAATCAGCCAAGGATAGGCGTGGAAAGCAAATATAATCGGTTTGGCTTCGGTGAACAGGCAATCGAATTCCGCTTCGTTCAATCCGTGCGGGTGCTCGGTCGCCGGTTGCAGTCTCATCAAATCGACGACGTTGATCACCCGGATCCGGATCTCGGGCAGATGCTGACGCAGTATCGATACGGCAGCGAGCGTTTCGAGCGTCGGAACGTCTCCCGCGCAAGCCATGACGACATCAGGTTCGCCATCCTGATCAGTGCTCGCCCACGTCCAGATATCGATGCCCTTGGTGCAATGTGCCACGGCGGCATCCATCGTGAGCCATTGCGGCGCCGGATGCTTGCCAGCCACGACGACGTTCACGTAGTGGCGACTTCGCAAGCAATGATCCATCACCGAAAGCAGGCAATTGGCGTCAGGGGGTAAATAGACCCGTACGATTTCGGCTTTCTTGTTGACGACGTGATCAATGAAACCCGGATCCTGATGGGTGAAGCCATTGTGATCCTGCCGCCATACGTGCGAGGCCAGCAGATAATTCAGCGAAGCGATTTTCCGGCGCCAGGGCAGGTCGGAAGTCACCTTGAGCCATTTGGCATGCTGATTGAACATCGAGTCCACGATGTGTACGAAGGCCTCGTAACAATTGAAAACGCCGTGGCGTCCGGTCAGTAAGTAACCCTCCAGCCAGCCTTCGCACTGGTGCTCACTCAGAACCTCCAAAACTCGGCCGGTGGGCGCCAGGAACTGATCATTGACCTGGGTCTCCGCCGACCATTGGCGGTTGGTGGCCTCGAAGACCGCTTCGAGTCCGTTGGACAGGGTTTCATCCGGACCGAATATGCGAAAATTTCGTTGCGACGCATTGAGTCGGATGACATCGCGCAGGAATCGTCCCACGATGTGGGTATCGCCGGGTCCGCCGACCCCTGGGGTGGGGACCGCGAGCGCGTAGTCGCGAAAGTCGGGCATCCTCAGGTCGTGCAGAAGCATCCCGCCGTTCGCGTGTGGGTTGGCGCCCATGCGGCGTTCGCCGACGGGGGCAAGCTCTGCGAGTTCCGGACGCAGGCGGCCGGTCTCATCGAAGAGCTCCGCGGGACCATAGCTCTTAAGCCACCGGTCTAGTAGCGGCAGATGCTCCGGATGATCCGCGGAGACGGACACCGGGACCTGATGCGAGCGGAACGTTCCTTCATTCGGGATTCCGTCCACCAGCTCGGGTCCCGTCCAACCCTTGGGGGACTTAAGAACAATCATCGGCCAGCGTGGCCGCTCGACCTTGCCGTGTACACGAGCCTCGTGCTGGATGCGCCGGATATTCTCGACAGCCTCGTCGAGGGCCGACGCCATGGCCTCATGCATAAGGTCCGGCTCGTGTCCCACAACGAAAAGCGGTTCCCATCCGCATCCGCGCAGGAACTGAACCAGTTCTTCCTGAGGGATGCGCGCGAGGAGCGTCGGATTGGCAATCTTGTAGCCGTTCAGATGTAGGATCGGCAGCACCGCTCCATCCGTGGCCGGATTCACAAATTTGTTCGAATGCCACGCGGTCGCGAGTGGTCCGGTCTCTGCTTCGCCGTCGCCGATGACGCAGGCGACCATGAGGTTCGGGTTATCGAAGATCGCTCCAAAGGAATGACTCAGCGAATAGCCAAGCTCGCCGCCCTCGTGGATGGACCCCGGACATTCAGGGGAGGCGTGGCTGGGGATCCCTCCGGGGAATGAGAACTGCTTGAAGAGCTTCTTGAGGCCCGCTTCGTCCTGAGTGATGTTGGGGTAGATCTCCGTGTAGGTTCCCTCCAGGTAGGTATTGCTGACGACGGCCGGCCCGCCGTGCCCGGGACCGGAGACGTAGATCAGGTTCAGATCGTATTTCTTGATGACTCGGTTCAAGTGTACATAGATGAAGTTCTGGCCCGGTGTGGTTCCCCAATGGCCAAGCAGCATGGGCTTCACGTGGGCAAGCGCGAGGGGCTCCCTTAGCAGCGGGTTGTCATACAGGTAGATCTGGCCGACCGACAGGTAGTTGGCCGCGCGCCAATATGCGTCCATCTTGCGCAGTAGCTCGGAAGATAGTGTTCCTCCGGTCATCGAGATTCTCCGCCGGTCAAATAAAGCGTCACTTATGCAACTGCGAGCGCATCCGATCGTCGGCTTTGAAGAACGTACGCGCAAAAGCCAGGAGGTTGCCATCGCTGGGATGATCGAGCGTTTCGACAGCTGAGATCCGCTTCGCAAGTGCGGGTTGCGTGCGCTCAATGAATGTTGCGAGTTCATTCTTCGCACCCGCAGGTCCGGTGATGAGAATCGCGCCGGCCGGCGCAAGTTCCTGCGATACGCGTTTCAGGAATTCCTTGTCAAGCGGCACGTGACCACTGTCGCCAGAATTTGCCTTGTGATGCAGATGCGCTGTCGGATCGCTACTTGCGACAACAGTTCGATGGCTGTCGATGCTATCGAAGTAGAAGACTTTCGCCTCGTGGTGATCGATCCAGACCAGCGCGTGAAAATGATGGTTCATATATCGGACCTTTCAAAGTTGTAGCGAGTCGAAGCCTTGGTGACACAAAGCGTTACCGCACACGCCGTTAGCAGGATCAGGAACGTGGAGATTGCCGACATGCGCCGTGCAAAACAAGAACACCTGCCGCGCGGGATGCGTGCCATACGCACTTACACGGATCCTTCCGGCTCGGGTGGATCCTCAGTGTACCCAGGATCAAGTATTCCGTGCGGATGGGTACGAGCGCGGATTCTGGAGCTTAAGGTTCGCGTTTAGCGCTTCCATGACAGGAGCTGCGCTGGCACACGTACCGAGGAGCCCAGTGTGAACGTTGGCGATTTGTGTAAGACCGACGTAGTGACCATCGGCGACATCGAGACGGTGAGCGCGGGCGCGCGAATGATGCGTGACCGGCGCACGTGGGGTCTTTTGGTCGCTGCGCGCGCCGGCGCCGGATTTAATGTTGACGGGGATCTTGACCGATCGAGAAACCGTTATGGCGATGATTGCCAAAGAAGGCGACGCGCGTCCCTGTGTAGGACTCAGAGGCCAGCTAACCGGGATCCTGTCGCTGGACGACGTGGTCGGAGCCTTTGCAGCCCAATTTCGCAGACCTTGTCGGAGCCATCCGCGACGAACAGCGGCGCGAGCGAGCAACCCGGGCTAAGTAGAGCGTGCCCTCCAGCTTACCCGCGGTTCGGTTGAAGGACAGCGGCACCGGTGAGCATTCCGTTGCGCAGGCGCTGCAGCGCGTCGTTGGCCTGTGAAAGATCGAAAACTTCAACGTGAGGACGTAGGTCGATCCGCGAGGCGAGCCGCATAAATGCTGCGCCGTCGGCGCGCGTCAGGTTTGCGACAGAGCAGATTGAACGCTCACCCCAAAGCACACGATAGGGAAAGCTGGGAATATCACTCATATGAATCCCTGCACAGACGACGCGACCGCCCGGGCGAATTGCCGCCAGCGCTGTCGGCACCAGCGCTCCGACGGGCGCAAAGATGATCGCGGCATCGATTGGCTCCGGACACGCTTCATCGGAGCTTCCAGCCCAGCTCGCTCCTAAGCTCACGGCAAACCGCTGTGTCTCCTCATCGGCACCTTTCGTGAAGGCAAAGACCTTGCGGCCCTCCGCCACTGCAATCTGTGCCAGAAGGTGAGCCGCGGCGCCGAAGCCGTAAAGGCCGAGGCTATTCCCACTGCCTGCGGCTCGATAAGCGCGGTATCCGATGAGGCCCGCACACAATAATGGGGCGGCTTGGGTGTCAGAGTATCGAGTAGGGAGAGGGACGCAGTAGCTCGCGTTCGCAACCGCGTACTGTGCATATCCGCCATCCACCGTATAGCCGGTGAATTGAGCCCTCTCGCAGAGGTTCTCCATGCCTTGCCGGCAATAGCGACAGACACCGCAGGTTTCTGCCAGCCAGGGTACCCCGACGCGATCACCGAGCCCAATGTTCGCGACAGACCGTCCCTTTGCGACCACACGCCCGACAATTTCATGACCCGGCGTGACCGGAAAGTGCAGGTCTGGCAGCTCTCCGTCCAGCACGTGAAGGTCGGTGCGACATACGCCGCATGCGAGGACTTCAATGAGGACCTGGTGCTCCTGTGGCGAGGGGCGCGGTAGCGCATCCAATGACAATGACTGGCCTACGGCGTGCAATCGCATGGCGGCCATGGAGGTTGAGTTAGTCAGGGACAATCCTTTTTCGCGCGTCCGTAAGAGCGTAGCGCATCAGGTGCGACACTTTGACAGTAAATGCCTGACGGCCGCCGCGAAAGCTGCGAGCTCAGTTTGCACGGATTCTTGCCGAGGTCTTGCCTGTGCGGCTCACGGGACGAGTTCGCACGTCCGCTCTGCGGCACCGCACGTCTCAGGCATCAGAATGCAAGCTGCCGTAACTTTAGCTCTGCCGCATGACTTACAGGCGGCGTCGATGTAGTCAATCACGGCGGTTTTTTCCCGGGCGTACGGCCTTCAACTAGTAACTGCATAGCGTCGCCGCGCAGTTTCTGGATGATATCCGCCCGCGCCCTTGATCGTTCGTGTTCAACTTGAGAGGCAGTGAGGCTATCCTCCCGCCGCACGACCACGTCGGACATATAAGCTTGCACTGCCGCCGAGATCGCCTGATCGCAGGCGGCGATTGTCGCGTCGGAAATCTCAGTGATCGTCGCCGGTGACTGCACGTGCGCTCGCACATAGCCACGCTCGCACGCAAATGCTGCGTCCAGCGTCGTTCTAATCTGCGCCTGGTAAACCGCCTTGTTGTAGTCATCAGGCGTTGAGCTTGACCTGCATGCAGCCATGCAGGCGAAGAAAGTCAACGCGACGACGTTGCGCATCGTAAGCCTCGAGTCGACATCCGTGCCCCCGACGAGTGGCAGGTTTCCCGCTCGCTGCGCCGTAGCTGCCGCCGGATGTTCGGCATGGCGGGCGATTCTGCCGCTTGGCAGCGCCACTGTCACGGCGGCGCTGCGACCGGTCCACCAAGGACGCATCGGGGAAGACCTCGATGACTTGGACGCTCGTAAATTTGAGATCCTGGTCGGCTAGGGAGTGGGCGTGAACGCCGCAGCGTAGGCGAGAACCGTCGGTCTACGGCTTCGAGTCCGCCGCTGCGATTAGACGTACTGGTCGATCCCCACATGATCAGAACCGCATGGGCGTAGGAGGCCAGATATTCACATCCCAGTGGTTTGGGGAATTGGAACGCGCTCTGGTTGGTCTCGCGGTGGCGCCGACCGCCACCGAGAAGAAGGCCCGGAAAAGTCGCCGGTGGCGCGTGAGTCTTTTGCGGTGGACCTGGGTAGCCATGGATAGGTGCGGCAAGACAACTCCGCATTGATCCCGAGGGGGTGAAGAAAGCGGTGTTAGGTCCGACAACCGCGTCTCAGCCGGGCGCGGCAGGTGGTCGCTTCCGTCAATCTTGCGCGGAGCGTGTCGCTGCCCGGCGACCTCGTTGCTAACTCATCCTTAAGCATGAGCCGTCTATCATTCTGATCTCGCCGTTCTGGCGCCGATCATTGGAGCGTCTTCGGCAAATATGATGCGCATCAGGCGTACGTCGACAACATACAGAGACTTAGCGGCGGCCTAGAAGCCGCTAAGTCATCGGCAGATTGATACGTAATCCCCGGTTGAGCTTTCCCGATACCCAACTTGGGTGCCGTGTTACGCACGCTCGGGTTGTAACAGATTGTTGAAATCCTCAGATCTGGCCTACTGCGAGCCTTCTGTCGAGGCGCGCCGATGGCTGCTCGGGCTATCGGGTGGCATCGTCGTAGCCTATCTCGCTCTGTTTCTGAGTCTGTTGTGGAAGGTCGGGCCCGTTGATCAGGATCAATTCCTGGTCTTCCACGAGCTGCAATCCTGGAACAGCTCCTTCTTCGGGATAGCCAAACAGTGGACTCCCTTGATGTGCGGTGGCCTGTCACTTGCCGGCGAGCCGCAAGTGCCCTTCATGTCGCTCAGTATGATGCTCGCCTATCTGTGCGGGCCGTTCTGGGGGCTAAAAGTTGCCACGGCGCTCTACTTCGTCGTCGGCTGGGTCGGGGCTTATCTCTATGCGGGCCTGTGGCTGGGCAAGCCCGAACCACGATTCCTCGCCGCGTCCTTATTTATCGGCAATGGGTTCTTCATATGCCGCTTCGGTTACGGGCATATCGATTTCATACCGTTTCTTGCGCTACCCCTTCTGCTGTGGGTGCTTCATCGGATAAGCGATAGAAGCGTCACTGGAACCGCTGTCGTAGGGCCCGTACAACAGGGGACGGCATGGGTGTTGATGGGCGCCTTAATTGCGCTGGTCATCGACGGATCGCCCGTTGCGATCATTCATCTGCTGGTGTGGGTCGGTCTGTACGCCGTAGCGCTCGGAGTTGTTTGCCGGTCGTGGCGGCCGCCGGGATTCTTTGTTTGTGCGGTCGCCCTCGCAATGCTGCTCGACGCCGGGTACGTGTGGCCGATGCTACAAGCACAGTCATACCTACCCCGACACACGCCCGATCGTTTCACTAGTTTTCTATCTTTGATCTGGTTCGCGCTCATTCCCATGCGCGGCAAGGTGCTACCGGCTAACGGACTCGGGCACGAGCTGAGTGTCTATATCGGACCGGTGCTGGCTTGGCTTCTATGGCGTGATCGTGCCTGGCTGCGGGCCAACCTACCGGATTCCTTGCGCGTGCCGATCGTATTCGTAGCCTGTGTATCCATCGTATTGGGTATGGGAAGTCTCCGCCCGTTGCATGTGCCCACCATTCTGAGCCCATTTGACTTGCTGCGACCCCTGCCGGGTTTCCGTTCCCTCGGCGTGACGGGGCGATATTGGGGATTTCTGGCGTTGCCGCTCAGTTTGTGGGGCGCGGCCGTTCTATGGAGGTTCGGTGCGCAATGCACTCCGACTTGGCGAATGCGCACTCTCTTGGGCTTGATGACTGTAATGCAGCTCGGATTTCAGCTTGAGACGGTGCTGGCTCACTGGCTACCCAGCCGAACGTATCGTGTTAACAGCGCACCGTTTCGCAACTTTCTCGATAGACCGCAACACATCCGGTACGTCGTCCGCGGGACGCACATGCAGGGCGAACTCATCACACCCACGCGGGGAGTTCTCGACTGCTATGACATGGATGACTTCGTGCACGCCGAAATGGCGCCGGGATCGACGCTGATCAAAGCCGCGCAAACAAATTCGGGAGCGACCATGCCTGCGGGTTCATTCTCGGGTCAGTTTGTCACTTGGAGTCACATTACATTGAGTAAAACCCCTGGCACCCTATTGCCAGGAACGACGGTGCGCCTTGTTCTGTGGCAGGCGTACCACCCCTACTGGCAGGCGGAGAGCTGCACTACGGAGGCCGCTGAGAAAGGCAATCTGGTCCTAAATTGCCCCGCTACTTTGTTGAAGACCCATGTGGTGGATCTTCACTTTAATGACAGGTTGAGTGAAGTTGCTGCGGCCGTCTCGCGATCCGCGTGGCACGCATGGATGTATACGCTGGCGTTGCTGCTGCTGCTCCTAAAGGTGCGCACCCGGCTCGCACGCATCGACCTTCCAAAAGCGGTGCGACAGGCCGAATAGAAATAACCCGACCTTGCATCTGCCAACGGCCGCAAACGGGCAATTTCAAACTCATAGGTAACCGCAGCGATTGCCCATTAGCAGAAGTTCGAGTTGCGCGGTAGGCTGACTGGGGGGAAGTCCGAGCCACGCGATGCGCCTTGAGGGCCGCTACAGAAAATGCCAGCCCGCATCGACCGAACGGCAATCGCATCCGCTTCGGAGGCGCGTATCGTTCACTTCTCATCGCGGGCGCTTGCGCAATCTGACTAACATTAGGGCTGCGGAGCGAAGGAGAGAGCGGCCTTGAAGAGAATCCCATTTCATGCACAACCGATGCTCGCGACACTGGTCACTCGTCCCTTTGACCGTCCCGGATGGGCTTATGAGGAAAAGTATGACGGGGACCGGATTCTGGCCTACAAGGAAGGCATTCGTGTGCGTCTGCTGTCCCGAAACGGCAAAGACCGAACCGAGCGCTTTCCACAGATCGTGCAGGCAATCCGACGCCTGCGGCCCGATTCGCTCCTGCTCGATGGGGAGGCCGTCGTCTTTGATCGACAGCGAGTTTCTCGGTTTCAACTCCTTCAGCAGGGCAACGGTGAGGCGACATACGCGGTGTTCGATTGCCTTTACTGCGCCGGTAAGGATCTGCGGAAGGAGCCACTCTCTAGGCGTCGCTCTGTTCTGCAACGATCGCTAGGCAACAGCCCGGAGCTCTTGCTTTCACAGCAGCTCGCCGAAAACGGCGTTGAGGCGTACCGCATCGCAAAGCGCAAGGGATACGAAGGCGTGGTGGCGAAGGATCTGTCGAGTCCCTATGTCCAGGCGCGCAGTAAGTACTGGCTCAAAGTGAAAGTGCACCAGGAGGATGAATTCGTCATTTCCGGATACACGAAACCCGCAGGCTCGCGCGAGTACTTTGGCGCACTTCTCCTGGGGGCCTATGAAGGGCGGGAACTGCGCTACGTGGGGAAGGTGGGGACGGGCTTCGATCGGGAGACACTCGCTGCGTTGCACCGTAAGTTCCAGCCCCTGGTGAGGTCGCGCCCGGCACTCGTGGATCCGCCGCGTGAGACGGGGCTGGTCTTTCTGGCGCCCCGGCTGATCGCTCAGGTCTCATTTCAGGAGTGGACAGCTGACCGCAAACTTCGTCAACCGGTGTTCCTGGGTCTTCGCGACGACAAGCGCGCCAGGGACGTGGTCCTGCCTCGGCCGGCCTGACCAGTGAGCTGATTCAATGGCTGGGCGTCGCTTCAATCGTCGGTTGCACGGCGATGATTGGGCAGCCGCGTAACATCACCCATACGAGTGTAGTCACCAGGAACAAGACGATCGTGCTTCGCGCGTTGTCGATGCTTCGGCGCTGCTTCCGAGTACGGCGACGTGGTCAGCCCTTCGCTCCGGCGTTTCCACTGTTGTTACCAACCACTCAAGTGGCAAGCTTCTGGGCAATCCCGGTCACGTGTTGGCCCTGGAATCGACACATCTCGAGTTCAAGTGCCGAAGGCATGCGCAGTTCGCTCCCCGCCCCGGTTACGCAACTCGCACCGTACGGCGTGCCACCTGAGACCTCGCGCAGGGTGGTCAGGTCCTTGAACGTGTAGGGCAGGCCTACAACAATCATGCCGTGATGTAGGAGCGTACTGTGGAAAGAGGTGAGCGTGGTCTCCTGCCCGCCATGCTGACTCGCCGTGCTGCAGAAACAACTTCCGACCTTGCCGACAAGAGCGCCGCGACCCCACAAGGCGCCCGTCTGATCCAGGAAGTTGCGCATCTGCGATGCCATGTTGCCGAAGCGGGTTGGCGTACCAAATATGATCGCATCGTATTGCTCGAGCTCATCGGGCACGGCCACGGGCGCCGATTGATCTAACTTAAATCCGGAGGAGCGCGCGAGTTCAAGCGGAACCAGCTCCGGCACGCGCTTTACCGTCACCTTGGTGCCAGCCATGCGCGCAGCACCTTCAGCCTGCGCGTATGCCATGGCCTCAATGTGGCCGTAACTGCTGTAGTAGACGACGAGGACATTAGCCATCGCAACTCCTTCAGGAGTGCCGTAGCAAAAAGCTGCGACACAATTCGTTGTAGCGGCCCGGATTGTCAAGATTCGGTAGGTGCGCGGCGTTGCCGATCACGGCCACCTCGGCCGCCGGTAGCAGCGTGGCGAGGTGCTGCGCGGCAAGCGCACGACCGGGAAGATCATCGGCGCCGCTGATGATGAGGGTCGGCTGCCGGATGTGCCGCAGGTCTGGCGCTGCTGCCAGGGTCCCCTCGTTGTCCGTGCTTCCCAAGAGATCGGCCCCGCGATAGCGCGCGACCATTTCCGCGAGCAGCTCGTGCGCGCCTGGATCGGAGCTGCGCAGCCGCATCAGTGGGTGCGCGAGCCACTCACGTCGGAATGCATCCAGCTCCCCACGGCGCAAAAGCGCCCGGAAATGCCGAATCGGCACCTCCTCGGGAGCGTGCGGATGCGTTACATCCGGCGCACCGTCCAGGATCAGCGCACGGACCCGGCGGCCCGAACCGGCGGCGAATTCCACGACCGCGCGGGCACCCTGCGACATACCCAGCAACGCGACATGGCTCAGCTGCAGCTGTTGGCAGAGCGCGGCCAGGTCGGCGGCATCCTGATGCGCTGTAGGGATGCCGCCGGAGAGTCCGTGTCCTCGGCGATCGAGGCGCACCAGTCTAAAGCTATCGCGGAGGGCGGCGACCTGCGGATCCCACATGTGCAGATCAAGCGTCCAGCCGTGCACCAGCAGCAGGGCAGGTCCGGATCCTTCGTCACGATAACGCAGCCGGACCAAGCCGCAATTGAGGTAACGGTCAGGAGTCGTGGCGGTACTCGCCGCAGCGGTTTGAATCGTGCGCGGGATAATGCTGCTCGATATTCGAATAGCGAAATGAATTTCGCTTTCAGGCTACGGCTTGGCTTTGCGATTCGTCAAGCCATACGGCGGAGCGAGGCTCCTTTAGGTCTGGGTGCTTAGGGAAAGCCAGGGAACCGTGGCGAGGTCGGCGGAGATCTGTTGGCTCACCTGCTGCAGCATCTTCAGGCGGTCACGCAGCAGTTTGCTCTTCGAGATGCGGCGCGAGTGACTCGAGGAGTTCAATGCCGCCACGACGCGTCCGCGGTGATCAAACACCGGTACTGCCGCAGCGATCACGCCGTACGCCAATTCATCCTCAACCACGGAATAACCACTGCGGCGACATTCCTCTATGAGGGTACGCAGTCGCGCGCGGTCAGTCACGGTGCGCTCGGTGAGTGCCTCAAGTGTGGCGTTTTGCAGGTAGTGGTCCAGCCGTTCCGCGCTCACCCCTGCAAGCAGCACCCGGCCGGTGGAGGTGGCATGCGCGGGAAAGCGGCTACCGACGTGCGCCTCAAGGCGCAGCAGCGTGCGTACCGAAGTACGCGCCACGTACACGATTTCGAAGCCATCCAGTACGCACAGTGCCGCTGAATCGGTAGTGAGGCGGGCGAGCTCCTCAAGATGGTTCTTGGTGATCTGCTCGATGTTCATCGACTCAAGATAGGCGGCACCGAGTTCGAGCACCTTGGGACGCAATAAAAAGTTGCGCCCGTTGCGCGTGAGGTAGCCGAGATCCTCGAGGGTGAGCAGGCAGCGCCGGGCGGTGGCCGCGGGGATGTGGGCGCTGCGTGCAACGTCGCTGAGGCTAAGCGCGGCATGCTCACGCGTGAAGGCGCGGATGACGGCCAGTCCCTTGGCGAGGCCCCCCATGGCCTCGCGGCGGGGCGGCGTTGTCTTGCGGCGAGCCACGGGGAAAGTGTATTTCGATATCCGAAAATTCGGAAGACCTATCGGGGCGTGCTTGACGCTATGCGTGCGAGGGGTCCAGTATCGTTTCGCATACCGACGGTAATTTCGTATAGCGAAAATACCGATAGAGGGGCCAACGCTTTGAGGATCGGTCGCCAGGACCAGCACAGTTCTGCCATCTGCACCGCCAATGAGGAAACGATCCTCGTCCGGGGACGTGATCTGGCGCGCGAGCTGATCGGCCGGATCGACTTTACCGAGCACTTCTGGCTGCTGCTCACCGGCGCGCTGCCCTCCGTCGCCCAGCGGCGCATTTTGAATGCCACGCTGGTTGCCATCGCCGAACACGGATTGGTGCCGAGCGTGCAGGCGGCCCGCATGACCTTGGCGGCGGCTCCCGAGGCGCTCCAGGGGGCGGTCGCGGCCGGACTCCTTGGCTGTGGCTCCGTGGTGCTCGGCGCCTCGGAGTCGGCGGGTCGTTTCCTGGCCGAGATTGCCCAACGCAGAGGCAGCTCCGGGGACATGCGTACCGCAGCCCTGGAGGTAGTGCGCGAGTACCGGGCACAAAGGCGCCCGATTCCCGGATATGGCCACCCGCTGCACCGTGGAGCCGATCCACGCGCGCTGCGATTGCTGGAGGTAGCAGCCGAGGCGGGCGTTGCGGGCCCGCACATCGATATCGCTCGACAAGTCGAAGCCTTGCTACCGGAGGTGTTGAATCGCGCGCTGACGCTAAACGTCTCCGGTGCGATCCCGGCGGTCCTACTCGACGCGGGCTATCCGTTGGCGGCGCTAAAAGGCGTGCCGCTGCTGGCGCGCACCGCCGGCCTCATCGCACACCTCTTGGAGGAGCAGCAGCGTGCCATCGGCTTTGTGATGTCGCACGCGGCGGCGCAGGCGATCGGCTACGACGGCGACGCGCCGCCCGGGTTCAAGCCCAGCGAGGATGCTTGAACGGCGCGCTCGCAGGTATCCGGGTGATCGAGCAGGGCACTTTCATCACCGGCCCGTGCGCCGGAATGATGCTCGCGGATCTTGGTGCCGATGTCATCAAGATCGAGAGTCCGGAAGGCGACCCCTACCGCGCCTATCAGGGCGGTCAGTACTCGCCCCACTTCCAGGCCTATAACCGCAACAAGCGCAGTCTGGCCTTGGACATGAAGCAGACCGGGGATCGGGACCTTTTCTTCAGCCTCACTCGTGAGGCCGACGTCTACATCCAGAATTTCCGCCCTGGCACGGCCGAGCGACTCGGGGCCGGCCTCGCGCAGTTACAGTCTCTGAATCCCCGTCTGGTGTATTGCTCGATCAGTGGCTTCGGCTCAAGCGGCCCCTACACCGACCGGCCGAGCTACGACTCCGTGGCACAGGCGCTGAGTGGCTTTTTGAGCGTCGTGGTCGACTACCGCCGCCCGCAATTCCTCGGTCCCGCCTTGGCGGATGCGATCACGGGGCTGTATGCGGCCCAGGGGATCCTCGCGGCCTTGATCCAGCGGGGCCGAACCGCACGTGGAGGTCATGTTGAGGTCTCGATGCTCGAGGCCATGACGCACTTTGCCGTGGAACCCTTTGCGGCCTTCTTTGCGCTCAAGCAGACGCCGACCTCAGCGGACCGTCCGCGGCTGGCGCAGGCATACATCCTGCGCACCCAGGACGAGCGTCTGATCGCAATCCATCTGTCCTCGCTGGAAAAGTTCTGGCAGGCGCTGGTCGCGGCGCTCGAGGCGCCCGAGCTGGCCAGCGACCCGCGCTTTCACACCCGCCAGCAGCGTATCGCCGAGTACGAAGCGCTGCGCCTGGAGCTGGATACGCGCTTCGTGCGTCATCCGTTGGACTACTGGATGAAACGGCTCGAAGCGAAGGACGTGCCGCATGCAGCCGTGAACCGCATTGACGACGTGATCCACGACCCGCAGGTCGAGCACCTGGGCATCGTGGTTCCGGTCAGCGGAGCACACTCGGCACCATTTGCGGTACGACCGGCAGTGCAATTCGACGGTACGCGTGCGCGGACGGTCAGTGCCGCGCCGCTGCTCAATGAGCACGGCGCTGCCATTCGCGGGGCATTGGCGCACGGGGAGCACTGGCCTGGGGCTGACGAAGCTCGCACCTAGGTGTGCGGGGGCAGGGGGAAAAGAAGTGATGCTACTGCCAACGACCCTTGTCGGAAGCTATCCGCAGCCGGAGTGGCTTATCGACCGCGAGCGGCTCGCCGGACGGTTCCCTCCGCGGGTGCGGGCGCGCGAGCTATGGCGCGTGCCGGAGCCCTATTTGGCCGAGGCGCAGGACGACGCCACGCTCATGGCCATCAAAGCGCAGGAGGATGCCGGGCTCGACATCGTTACCGATGGGGAGATCCGTCGCGAGAGCTACTCGAATCGCTTCGCCACCGCGCTCGACGGGATCGACCTGGATAACCCGGGTACCGCTCTCGATCGCAGTGGCCACCCGAATCCGGTGCCCCGTGTGGTCGGCCCCATTCGCCGGCGGCATGCCGTGGGCGTGCGCGATCTCGAGTTTCTGCGCAGGCATACGCGCCGGCATGTGAAGGCCACCGTTCCGGGTCCTTTCACCATGGCGCAGCAGGCGCAGATCGACTACTACGGCGGGAGTCGCGAGCAGGCCGCCATGGACTATGCCACGGCGGTGAATGCGGAAATCCGGGATCTGTTCGCCGCGGGCGCGGACGTGGTGCAGATCGATGAGCCCTACATGCAGGCGCGCCCGGAAGAGGCCCGCGCCTTCGGACTCAAGGCGCTCAATCAGGCGCTCGCCGGTATCCAAGGCGCCACCGCGGTACATGTCTGCTTTGGCTACGCCGCCATCATCCATGTGCGCCCATCGGGTTATTCGTTTCTGCCGGAACTTGCCGAATGCCACTGTAAGCAGGTGTCGCTGGAGACCGGGCAATCGAGTCTCGACTGCTCGGTACTCACAGCACTGGCTCCCAAAAAGATCATCCTCGGGGTTATCGATCTGTCCAACAACACGGTCGAGACTCCGGAACTGGTCGCCGCGCGCATCCGCCGGGCGCTGCCCTATGCCGAGGCGCGCAATCTACTGGTTGCACCGGACTGCGGCATGAAATACCTGCCGCGCCCGGTGGCCTTCAACAAGCTCCAGGCCATGGTCGCCGGCGCACAGATCGTGCGCGCCGAGCTGGAGCGCGCACCCGCGACGGGCGACGCCAGTGTCAATCACTAACAAAGCCGCAGGGGGATCTCAAATGTTCAGCGTCGTACGCCGCTTGGTTTCGATATCAGGTATTGCCCTGGCCATATTGCCCGTCGCTCCACCGCTTTGGGCGCAAAGCAGTACGGATGTGGAGGAAGTGGTGGTGACCGCCCGTAAGCGCGATGAGACGTATCTCAACGTCCCGGTGACGATCGACGTGTTCACGCAGCAGACGATCGAGTCGGCCGGTATCGAAAAGCCGGCGGACTTTATCGCGATGGTGCCGAACATGACGATGGTGCAGACGCAAAACGTCGGCAATTCCTTCGTGGTCCTGCGGGGTATTTCCCAAGCTCGCAACAGCGAGCCCTCAGTCGCGGTGCTGGTCGACGGCGTCGAGCAGACCAATCCTGCGCAGTTCAATCAAGCCCTGTACGACATTCAGCAGATCGAGGTGCTGAAGGGTCCGCAGGGAGCCCTCTACGGGCGCAATGCCATCGGCGGGGCGATCATCATCCGCACGGTGGCGCCGTCCGATGAATTTCAGGCCAACGCCAAGGTGGGCTATGGAAATGAAAACTCCTACAAAGCGCAGCTGGGGCTCAGCGGGCCCATGAACGACTCCAAGAGCCTCAAATACAGCGCCGCATTCAGCTACTACAACACCGATGGATTCCTGGAGAACACCTATCTCGACCAGAAGGCTGATCCGCTGAAGGATTACTCCGGTCGAGTGCGCATGATCTGGGAGCCGACCGACTCCTTTACGGGCGACCTGCGCCTGTCAGCCGACCGCCTCGAGACCCGCGGTTTCTATTTTGTGATTCCGCGCGACAACGAGTCCAATCCCTTCAGCTCCTTCACGACCCCGCCGGATGCTAACAACACGATCACGCCGATCACCAACAACAACACCGGCGAGGACAACCGCGACCTGTGGGGCGCCTCGCTCAAGCTGGAGTTCAAGAATCGCTACGGCGTGCTGTCCACCGTTTCGGCCTGGGACAAGACCAAGGAGATCATCACAGGGGACGCCTATGACTTTCGCCCGATTCTCGATTCGGTGTTCTACGCCCTTGAGGGCCATGATCTGAATCAGAGTCAGTACCTGGAGGTGGAGTCGTACAGCCAGGAGGCGCGCTTTACTGCCAATCCAGTCGCAGGCTTCTCCTGGATCGCCGGCATGTATCTTGTACACACCCAGCGGTTCATCTCCACGGGCAACATGGTGGACACCGGCAACGGCGTATTCCCGGTCTACCAGGAACCGCGCTATGGCGGTAACAACCCGAGCGAAACATTTCTCGCTGACAGCCAGAACCAGAACGCCTGGGCGTTGTTCACCGACCTGACCTACGAGCTGACTTCGCAGTGGGAGTTCGATGCAGCCGTGCGCTATGACCAGGATACGCGCCGCAATACCACCGACACGCCGGACGCGTTCCTGCCCCAGCCGCCGCCCCCAGAGCCTCAGGCTTATCAGGGTCTGGTGCGCCAAGAAACTTGGGACAAGGTGCAGCCCAAGGGGACCATTCGCTACAAGCTGACCCCCGATATGACCTTGTTCGGCGGCTGGAGCCGCGGGTTTCGCAGCGGAGGCTTCAACCAGACCGGGGTCGGAGCAGTAGCCGAAGCGCAAAAACCGCCCATCCTTGGGGTGCACGATACATTTGGAGCCGAGGTGGCCGACACCTGGGAAGTCGGTTTCAAGGGTAACTTCCCGGATCAGCGCATGACGCTCAACGTCAGCCTGTTCGACACGCAGGCCACGAACAGCTATTTCTTCGTATTCCTCGCGGCAAACTCCACGCAGAATCTCGGCAATCTCGACGCGGACTACAAAGGCGGGGAGATCGAGCTGACGTGGCATGCGACTGATCACTGGGATACTTACGCAAGCTACGGCTACACCCATAGCAAGATCACGAGCATGGAGGATCCCACCGTCATCGGCAATCAGGCGCCGCTAGTATCGCGCGACACCATCAATGCGGGCGTGCAGTTCCACACCCCGCTGAGCAACGCCCTGAACCTAGTGGCGCGTGTGGATTACCAGCAGATCGGCCGCACTTGGTGGGAGCCTTATAATGTCACCTCGCGCGACCCGGTGAACCTAGTCGACGCACGCGTGGGTGTGGAAAGCGGTAAGTGGACCGCGACTGCCTGGTCGAAGAATCTCACCAACACGATCTACAATGCCGAATATTCACCTGGAAACTTTCTGTGGAAGGCGCAGCCGCGATCTTATGGAGTGGAGTTCGGTTACAAGTTCTGAAGAGGAGTTCATGACATGGCTCAGACCGCCACACTGCCCCGGCGCCTGCATCACACCGCTTACGTAACCCGGGATCAGGAGAAAACACGGCGTTTTTATGAGGAGGTAATCGGGCTGCCGCTGCTGGCGACCTGGTGTGAATCTGATGAGCTGTTCGGTAAAGTGCGGACCTACGTGCACACCTTCTATGGCATAGGCGATGGTGGCGCGCTGGCGTTCTTTCAGTTCGCCGATCCGAAGGATCAGGAGGAATTCGGCCCGCGCATGCCGGCGACGCCGTTCCACCACATTGCACTCTGTGTGGACGCCAAGTTCCAGGCCGACATCGAGGCGCGCATTGCACAGGCGGGAATCGAGCCACCAGACACCTACGTGCTGGAGCACGGGTACTGCCGCTCGGTGTACGTCACCGATCCGAATGGCCTGATCCTGGAATTCACCCTCGATCACCCGGATGTGGAGAAAATCGCGCGCACCAGGCGTGCGGATGCTCACCAGGAGTTGAAGCGCTGGCTCGCGGGTGACCATACCTCCAACAATATGTTCCGCTAACGAGCGGTCGCACCATGCGCCTCAGCCAGGAACGAATTCTGACGACCCACGTCGGCAGCCTGCCGCGCAGTCAGGCGGTCACCGACGTGCTGTTTGCGCGCGAGCGCGGGGAGGAGCGCGATCATGCGGGAGCTGCTGTCACCCTCGCGGAGGCGGTGCGCGAGGTCGTGCGGCGCCAGGTGGACATCGGGCTGGACGTGGTCAGCGACGGGGAGACGAGCAAGATCAGCTACGCCACCTATGTCGCCGATCGTTTCTCCGGTTTTGCCGGCGATACCCCGCGCGAACCGGGCCAGGACCTGGTGGAGTTCCCCGGACTGCTGCGCAAGCTGGCTGAGCGAGGGTCGACCGCCAAATACCGTCGTCCGCGTTGCGTGGGCACCATTGCGGTCAAGGATACAGTGCCGGTCACGACGGATCTGGCGAATCTCAAGGCGGCGGTTGCGGCCGCTGGCGCTTTGCAGGGATTCATGAACGCCGCCTCTCCGGGGGTGATTGCACTATTTCAGCCCAACGATTACTACCGTACCCAGGATGAGTATCTGGAAGCCCTCGCGACGGCGCTGCAGAGCGAGTACGAAGCGATTACGCGCGCCGGGATCATTCTGCAGATCGACGCTCCCGATCTGGCGATGGGGCGCCATACCATGTACCGGGATCGCTCCCTGGCGGAGTTCGAGACGCTCGCCGCCCGGCACATTGAGGTGCTGAACCATGCGCTGCGCAACATCCCCGCCGAGCAGTTGCGGATGCACGTGTGCTGGGGCAACTACGAGGGACCGCACCACCATGACGTCCCCATGGAACGGCTGTTACCGATTGTGCTGAAGGCCAAGCCGCAGGGACTGCTGTTCGAGGCGGCCAACCCGCGACACGCTCACGAGTGGGCTGTGTTTCGTGAGGCGCGTATTCCGGAAGACAAGATCCTGATCCCCGGAGTACTCGCGACGACGACCAATTACATTGAGCATCCGCAGCTGGTGGCCGAGCGGCTCGAACGCTTCGCAGATATCGTGGGTCGCGAGCGGGTCATGGCTGGCACGGATTGCGGCTTTGGGACCTTCGCGGGTTTCGGTCCGGTCGAACCGGACATCGCGTACCTGAAGCTGCGCGCGCTCGTTGAAGGCGCGCAGCTGGCCTCGCGGCGGCTTTGGGCCTGAATAGCGGCGCGCCGCCCGACTGGCGCACGACATGAGCCGCACTGCCACTCCTGGTGTTCCGGGCCCTGAGGCGGCACCGACGGGGCGCGTCGCGACGCCATTTCGCTTCTACGACAACCGCCAGAAATATCTGGCGTTCGTAACGACCTGCAACGAGAAGTCTGCCATCGCGCGTCGCGCGGCGCATGAGGTGGCGTTGTTGCGTCCGATGCCTCCCGCCATGCGCATCTTCGATGCCGGGATGGGCGATGGTACGGTCATCACCCGCGTCATGCGCAGTACGCACCGGCAGTTTCCCACCGTACCCACGCTGGTCGTGGCCAAGGAGATCAGCCTCGAGGACGTTCGTCTGGGGTTGGAGAAGCTTCCCGACCGCCTGTTTGAGCATCCCGCGACGGTGTTCGTCGTGACCAACCTGAATTATGCCGAGGCACCGCGGCTGATGCCCCGCGATGCGCAGCTGGCGGCGGCGTTGAACTGGGAAGAAGTGCGTCTTACCGGCACTACGGCGCATGAGTATGCCGAGCAGATCGACGATCTCGCCACCAAGCTTGCGAGCGGTTGGCAGACGCGACCGAGTCCGAGCTCCGGCAACCCGCTCATCGTGCGTCCGTCGGTGCTGGTAATCTATCGCGAGGACCACAAGTTCCTGCTCGATGCCGTGATTCCCAAGCCCGGCAAGATCTTCGAGCACTACGATCTGGTGCTTGCTTCCCAGCCGTGGCGGGCGCGTATGGGCGCAGAATTCAAGGTTCGCAAGGTACTTGCACCGCTGGCGCGCAGCCTGTGCCCGGGCGGGCGGCTGCTCGTCATTCAGTCCTGGGGTCACGATCCGGGAGTGGAGATCGTGCAACAGCTGTGGCCGGAGGAACGCCCGTTCCAGGTCGATCGACACGAATTGCTGAGCGTTCTGCGCCGCGAGCTCGGCCGCGAGGCGCGCGACTTCGACCTCGCGGCTTTACCGGACGAGCGGGCAATTTTCCGCTACGAGATGCACACGCTGCCCTCAGAGATCGGGGATCGTATTGGCACGTCCACGCTGTTTGCCGCTTGGAACGCAGCGATCTATGTCAATCAGATCGAAGACGAGCGCCTCGACGCCGTGGTGACGACCGGCCGCTACCTGGAGGCGACGCAGAAGGTGCTGCAAAAGCACGGCGGGTTGTGGTTCAACGACGAGGCCTTTGTCGTCACTCGTCGGCGCGACTGACCCTTCAAATTTCGCACCACCCGGCGCTATGCTTTCCGGAGAGCTCTTGGTTTCGCCGGAGGAGGCTAAAACAATGAACCCTGAACCGAGCCCCTGGCCCGATCTGCCGTATGCGAACTGGCACGAAACGCTGGCCACGTTGCAGCTGTGGACACAGATTGTGGGCAAAGTCAGATTGTCTCTGACGCCCTGGGTAAACCATAGCTGGCAGGTTCCTCTTTACGTCACGGCGCGAGGTCTTGGCACTTCGCCGATCCCATTCGGAGCTGAGCTTCTTGAGATTGAGTTCGATTTCATCAGTCACCATCTGCGCATGCGTACGAGCCTTGGAGCAGAGCGAGCACTGGCGCTCGAGCCGCAAACCGTCGCCGACTTCTATCGGCGCGTTACTGATCAGCTGGACAGCGTGAATGTATCGGTCGCGATTAATGAGCTGCCGAACGAGGTGCCGAACCCGGTCCGCTTTTCTAACGACCGCATCCATAAGGCGTACGACCCCGCTGCCACGCATCGCTTTTGGCGCGCGCTTGTCCGGATTGATCACATTTTCAAGCTCTTCCGCACCGGCTTTCTCGGTAAGGTGAGTCCTATACATTTCTTTTGGGGAAGCTTCGATCTCGCAGTTACTCGTTTTTCGGGTCGCAGAGCCCCATTACATCCGGGCGGAGTTCCTGGATTACCCGATGCCGTCGCACGCGAGGCTTATTCTCACGAGGTCAGCAGCGCCGGGTTCTGGCCGGGCAACGAGACCTTCCCGCAGGCCGCGTTTTACTCGTATGCGTATCCTGAACCGGTGGGTTTCCAGAGCCGACCCCTCACATCAGGGGCTCGCTACGACACGACGTTGCGGGAGTTCGTCGTGCCATACGAGACCGTGCGTGGATCTTCAGACCCGGAAGGCACGCTGCTCGACTTCCTGTCTACCGCCTACGCCGCGGCGGCTGACGCAGGCAATTGGGATCGCAGTGCCCTGGAGTGCGCTTTGGGCGCACCAGCTCAGGTGCGACCAGTGTAAGTGGCGTGGGGTCGACGGCTTGGCGCGGACACGCGCCTTCAATGCCCGTCGAGGTATTGCCTTAGCCGCATGACGGGCCCCGAGGCTTCGTCTTAAGTGGGTTCGGGAGTATCCGTCAGCTGGGGCTGCACAGCTTTGTGTTCTTGGCCCAGAAACAGGTACATCGCCGGCACCACAAACAGTGTGAATGCCGTGCCGATAGCGATGCCGGTGAAGATCACCAGACCCATGTTGTACCGACCCGCTGCGCCCGCCCCAGTGGCGATCAGCAGGGGCACGACGCCGAACACCATGGAGGCGGTAGTCATCAGGATCGGGCGCAGGCGGATGGTTGCAGCGGCCTCGATCGCGTCGCGCTTGGACTTACCGTCCCGCTGCTGCTCGTTGGCGAACTGAACAATCAGAATGCCGTGCTTGGCAATCAACCCGACCAAGGTCACCAGCCCGACCTGTGTATAAACGTTGAGCGTGGCGAAATCGAGAAACAGGAACACGACGGCACCGAAGATCGCCATCGGCACCGACATCATGACCACCAGCGGATCGCGGAAGCTCTCGAACTGGGCCGCCAGCACCAGGAAGATGATGATGATTGCAAATCCCAGGGTTGCGAGGAAGCCTCCGGACTCCTGCACGTACTGTCGTGACTCCCCGGCGTAGTCGATGACGTAGCCCTGGGGTAGCGTTTCCTTGGCGATGCTATGCAGGAGCGCCAACGCCTCACCCTGGGTTCCCCCGAATACGCCCTGGATCGTGGCGGCGTTGAGCTGCTGGAAGTGATTGATGGATTCGGGAACCGTCGCTGTCTGAAACGATACGACGGTGGAAGCGGGCACCACTGCCCCACTCGCGGTGCGGATGTAATAGTTGCCGAGTTGATCGGGGTTCAGACGATCCGCCTGCAGCACCTGCGGGATGACCTTGTACGAGCGTCCGGCGATGCTGAAATAGTTGACGTAGCCTCCGCCCAGCATACTGCTCAGCATCCCTCCTACATCCTTCATGGTAAGTCCAAGGAGTGCGGCCTTGTCGCGATTAACCACCACCGTGGTCTGCGGCTTGTCGATCTTCAGGCTGTTTTCGATAACCCAGAACTTGCCGCTCGCCTGGGCCTTGGCAAGAACCGCCTCGGAGACCTCGTAGAGTTCATTAAACGGGGCCGCAGTCTGGATCACGAACGCAATCGGGTAGCTACCGTCGGAGCCCGGCAGCGACGCAGGATTGACCCAGAACACGTTGGCACCGGCGATCCGATTACTGCGATTCTGTAGGTCCTGTTGGATCTCGGCCGCGTTTCGCGTGCGCTGCACATAGTCCTTGAGAACGATGCCGCCAAAGCCTTGATTGTTTGTGCCCACGCCCTGGCCAACGAACTGGAACGAATTTGCGTACTCGGGCAGGGCGCTCAATTCCTGAAATGCCTGGTGCTGATAGGTGGCCATCTGCTGTATCGAGGAATCTGGCGCGCCGGTGCTCAGGTAAAAGAGGACTCCCTGGTCCTCGGCCGGCGCCAGCTCGCTCTTGGCTACCACACCCGCCACTGGGATCATCAGCATCAGCGCGATCAGCGTGATGACCACCAGCCCAAAGGCCACCACTACTTTCCACGAGTCCAGAATGCGTCGCAGGATTCTGTGGTAGAGGTTCGTGAACCACTCGAAGTTGCGGTCGATGAGCCGCACCAGACGGTTGCTGGCGTGCTCTGGCTTAAGAAAACGAGCGCACATCATGGGTGACAGCGTCAGGGCAATTACCGCTGATACCGCCACCGCTCCGGCAAGCGTGAAGGCGAATTCGGAGAACAGCGCGCCGGTGAGGCCACCTCGGAAGCCAATGGGAACGTAGACAGCGACGAGCACCACGGACATGGCGATGATCGGCCCTGCCAGCTCCCGCGCCGCAAGGAGGGCCGCCTGCAGGGGCGGTTGCCCAAGCTTCATGTGTCGATCCACGTTCTCGACCACAATAATGGCGTCGTCCACCACCAGACCGATCGCGAGCACAAGAGCCAGCAGCGTCAGCAGGTTGATGCTGTAACCCAGTGTCAGCATAACGAAGAAGGCGCCGAGCAAGGACAGCGGCATGGCGAGAGTCGGGATGATCATCGAGCGCACACTGCCCAGGAACAGGAAGATCACCAGCGTGACGATGATCAGAGTCTCCAGCAGCGTCTTCACTACGTCGCGGATCGCCGCGTTGACATAGGTGGTGGCGTCATAGCCGATCTCGCCGTGCAGGCCCGCAGGCATCTGTGCCTGGATCTCGGGGAAGATCTTGCGGATGTCGGCCATCACGGTGAGGATGTTGGCGTTCGGCGCCACGTTGATGGCGATAAACACCGAGCGCTTGCCCTTGAAGGCAACATCGGAGTCATAGTCTTCTGCTCCGAGGACGACGTTGCCGACGTCCTGTAAGCGCACCAATGCGCCATCCTTTTGCTTGACGACGAGATTCTTGAATTCTTCGGCCGAGTGCAGGTCGGTACCGGCGGTCAGATCGACGCTGACCATCTGGCCCTTCGTCGTGCCGATCGCCGACAGGTAGTTATTTTCCTGTAGCGCGGTATAGACGTCCGCGGCAGTCAGGCCACTCGCCGCGAGCTTGCGCGGATCGAGCCAGACGCGCAGAGCGTACTGGCGGGCGCCGAGAAGTTCGGCCTTCTGCACACCAGGTACGGTCTGCAGTTTCGGCTGAACGATGCGGATCACATAGTCGGTGATCTGGTTGGGCGGCAGCGTATCGCTATTGAATCCCAGGTACATGCCCGCAACAGTATCGCCAACCTGCACGGTGATGACCGGTTGCTGGGTGCCGGTCGGCAATTGGTTCAGCACCGAGTTGACCTTGGTGTTGATCTCCGCCAGTGCCCGGTTGGAATCGTAGTTGAGGCGCAGCGTTGCAGTGACGGTGGAAAAGCCGTTGCTGCTCTGCGAGGTCAGGTAGTCGATGCCCTGCGCCTCGGCTACGGCGGCCTCGATTGGCGTGGTGATGAAGCCGGCGATGAGATCGGCGCTAGCGCCGTAGTACTGCGTACTTACAGTAACGGTGGCGTTCTCGGTCTTGGGGAACTGACGAATCGGCAGGGCGCCGAGCGCGCGTATTCCAAGCAGCAGAATCAGAAGACTGACCACCGTAGCCAGCACCGGCCGCCGGATGAAGAGATCGGTAAGGTTCATACTCCGCCGTTTTACTGTTCCAGCGGAGCCGGGTTCGGATCGCTGGAGGGCCGCACGTCGTTGTTGATAGTGACAAGCGCGCCGTTTTTGAGCTTGATCTGGCCACTTGTGACGACCTGGTCACCTTCAGTGACGCCCTTCAGGATCGCCACCTGATCACCGCGCGTTGCCCCGGTCGTGACGAATACTTGTTTTGCCGCCAGATTGTGACCGCCCGCCTCGGAAGGCGGTCTCTGTTGCGTTGCCGAAGAAGTTTCAGCGCCCGACTTCGCTTCACCGATGTCCTTAGCTGCGATGGCGCTTTGGGGCACTATGATGAAAACCGTCGCGCCATAGGGGTTGTAGCTAATCGCGGTCTGGGGCAACGTGATGTAGCGCTGCGGGCCGCCAACCTCGATATCGACGCTGGCGGACATGCCCGGCAAGAGCTTGTGCCCGGGGTTCTTTAGCGCCGCCCGGACCTGCACGTTGCGCGTGTTGACGTCGACCAGTGGATCGATCGCTAGAATTTCGCCCGCAAAGCCCAGATTAGGGTAGGTGTCGGAGGAGGCCTGAACTTTCTGGCCGACATTCACCTGGCTCAGGTCCTGCTGCGGAAGGAAGAAGTCGACGTAGATCAGATCGAGCTGCTGCAGGGTCACGATCTTCGTGCCGGGCGAGAGGTATTGACCCAGATCCACCGCGCGCACCCCGAGGTGTCCGGCGAACGGCGCACGCACAAATTTCTTGTCCACGAGCGCCTGCTGTTCCGCCACCTGAGCTTTGGTACCACGCAGGTTGGCTGCATCGGTATCTAGCGTGGCTTGACTGATTGCCTGCGCTGCGAACTGCGCCTCGTCGCGGTGGTACGTGGTCTCAGCCAACGCCGCATTCGCCTTGAGGGATTCGAGGTGGGCGACCTCATCCGCAGATCGCAACTGCAGCAGCAGTTGGCCTGCCTTGACGTCGTCACCGGATTCGAACTGGATGGCCTCGACGATACCGGCCACTTCCGCGCTGAGATCAGTGCCGCGCTCAGCCCGCACGCTGCCAACGGCGGTAAGTTTCGGCTGCCAATCCCGGTACTCCGCCTTCGCGGTGCTCACCGTGAACTTCTGCGGTTCCTGCGCTGCGAAGCCCCGCATCATCTTATAGACGCCGAAGCCTTTTACGCCTCCGATGACGAGTACGAGAGCAATAACGGCCACGATCAATGGCCGCCAACGTTGCATGGTTGTCCGTTCCAAACCTAATGTCCTGTAGCGATCGCGAATGCGTTTTCAGTTAGTGCCGGCCGCCGCAGTCGGCGTGGCTTTGCTTGGCGGCCGATTCCACCAGCCGCCGCCTAGCGCCTGGAACAGTGCGGCAGTGTCGGCATAGCGTGCCGCCTGCGCCTGCACCTGAGCGATGCGCGCCTGCTGGTAATTGCGTTGCACCACCAAGAGCTCGAGCGCGCTGATGGAGCCCAGCGCGTACCGGGTGCGCGAAACGCTGAGGGTATCCGCGGCAGCTTGCGTGGCCAGATCCTGCTGATTCAAGGCCTCGGCGTCGTCGTTCAGCGCATGCAGCGCGTCGGCGACATTGCGAAACGCACCCAGCACGGTGCTGCCATAGTGGCCGGCGGCCTCGTCGTAAGCGGCCACCGCCGCACGCTTTTTGTGAAGCAGCGCGCCACCGTGAAAGATGGGTTGGGTGATTCCGCCGCTCAGCGTCCAGACATTGCTGCTGCTCTTTAGTACATCGGACAGCGTCGTGCTGGTGCCGCCGATATCCCCGGTGATGGTCAGCTGCGGCAACATGTTGGCAGTTGCTACGCCAATTTCAGCGCTAGCTTCGTGCAGTAACGATTCCTGGGCGCGTACGTCAGGGCGCTGCTCCACCAGCTGCGAAGGCACACTCAGGGGCAGTTCCTGCGGCAGCTGCAGATCATCGAGTTCGAACTGCGCCGCCGGCTGCTGACTCGGAAGCTGGCCGACTAGCACTGCCAGCAGATCGCGATTCTGCTCCAGCTGCTTCTGTAACGGCGGCAGCGTCGCTAGCTCGTTGGCTAGCTGACTCTGCTGAAGCAGGACATCCAGCTGTGACGCGCCGCCGATGGCTAACTGGTTCTTAACGGTCTTCAACTGCTTACGGTAGGCTTCGATGATTTCCTGCGTCGCGGCAATCTGGGCGCGCAGGGAGGCTTCCTGGATTGCCGTGGTGACCACATTCGCGGACAGCGTCAGATACGTGCCTTCCAGCTGAAATCTCTGGTACTCAGCCTGTGCCCGCGCCGCTTCCACGCTACGCCGCACGCCGCCCCATACATCCAGGGTGTACGAGACATTGACGGTGGCGTTGAAGAGGTTGTAAATCGAACTGCCGATGGCCGGCTGGCCGAAGGAGGCGCCGGAGATCTTCTGCCGCGCGGCCGAACCGTTGGCGTCAATCGACGGATAAAGGCTGCCCTGCTGCGCCAGGAGATTTTCGTGCGCCTGCCGCAACGCGCTCTGCGCGGCGACCACGTCCGGACTCGATTTCAGCGCCTGCGCCACCAGCGCGTCCAGCTTGTCGCAATGGAACACCAGCCACCACTGCTCAGGAATGTCGGCGCCGTTGACGAACGTCTGCGCCGCCCCTGCCGCACCTTGGCTGCTGGCAGTCTTTGGCGGAAGCGGCGCGCCGGTATAGTTCTCGGGCTTTGGCGCCGGCGGCCGCTGAAAGTTGGGGCCGACGGCGCAGCCGCCGCACAGTACTGCAACCACCGACAGCGCAGCGGAGGTGCGTAAAGCACGACACCGACCGAGTACGGGCGGACGGCCTTTCTTAAGCGGCAATGTCATTTCATAGCCCGGAAACTTCAGGTTCGTCTAGATTGGCACCAATCGGGCGCACCGCGCGGATCTATCTGCAGTGACGTCAGGCAGCCGGTCCGGGGATCAGTGACAACACAGGAGACTGTTGGGAAACGCACACCCGCCACCGAGGTCGATTTCCTCGGCCGCGCCGGAGTGATCGCGGCAAGAGATTAAGGCGACTGGGTAATTGATCGCAAGATCAGTCGCAGCCATAGGTGATGCTCTTACGCGCGTTGGCGACCTGGATAGAGCTGTCAAGTCTAAGCGGAGCTTGGTGACGGAATCCTACCCCTGAAGAGATAGTGTCGTCGGTGAAAATTCGGGTCTGCCGCCCGGCAGAAGCCGTCAGGCGCAGCTCGGAAAGTGGTTCAGACACGCGATATGGCGAGCGGTGGAAGTGGCCGATCGGTTGCTGCGCTCATCAACAGCAAAGGCCGGCCGCACCGGCTGCTCACCTTGCCCCGACGCGCTTCGCTTGACGAATACATACATCTGCAAATATATATCCTAAAGTGAATATAAGTGCTTTCCAAGCTCTCTCAGATCCCACCCGGAGACGCGTTCTGGAGACGCTGCGTCACGGTGAGCAACCGGTAAACGGTATCGTCAGCGAACTAGCTATTCGTCAGTCGGGAGTATCCCGGCATCTGCGGATACTGCTCAACGCCGGATTCGTCACTGTTCGCGCCGAAGGGCAACGGCGCTTGTACTCGCTGCGCCCGGAGCCGTTTCGTCAGATAGAGACATGGCTTTCAGGTTATCGCCAGATCTGGGACGCGCGCCTAGAGCGCTTCAGTGCAGCGCTGGATGAGAGGCAGGCCAAGCGGGCGGCTCACAAACCTCATCAGAAAAGGAAAGTCCGATGACCCAGCGCGGCTCGACACGCGTGTCGCCGTTCGAGAAGACTACACCGACGGAAGCAAGAGTCGGACCATCCTCTCGGCGGGCGGCGCTGGCATTTGTCGGCGCGCCTCACGGCTAAGGCCACGGTCGCTCCAAATCAGACTCTGCGGTTTCGCCCGGGATCGCCACTGGAACTGGTTTCTTCGGGGGATTCGTGGGTGACACGCGGTTACCGAATCGCTATGGTCGCAGGGAGACGCAGCCACTTCGGCGAAGCGCTAAAGGAAAGCGCGTGGAACGAATTCATCGGCAATGCATCGCTTTAGCCGCATACATGCGGCAGTCGCGCGAGAGGTTACTGACCGAATGGCGTCAGCGCGTCGAGCAAGACCCGGAACTGACGACAGCCTCTTCCATCACGCGCTCGCAATTTACCGACAGCATTCCGAAGGTGCTCGATGCATTTGAGCAGGCGTTGCGGGCGGATGACGCTATTCGGGAAACCCAGGCAGACATGGAGCAACGTGAAGGCGCCTCCGAGCACGGACTGCACCGCTGGCAACAAGGATATGACCTGCGTGAAACGCTGCGTGAGTGGGCGCATCTGCACCAGTGCATTCTTGCGGAACTGGAGTCCTATTCTGAATGGGCTCCGGGGCTTGCGCCCGAGGTGACGCGACGCGCGCGCGAAGTACTAGTGCGACTTTGTGGAGAGGGTGCGTGCGAGAGTGCCGCGCGCTATAACCGCCTGCAGCAGGCCGAGGCTGCCGGTCGCGTGCGCGACCTCGAGTCCGCCGTAACGGAGTTGCGCGCATTAGAGAAGGAACGGGCGGATATTCTGCGCCAGGCAGCACACGATCTGCGTGGTTCCGTGGGCGTCATTACTAATGCTACTGCGGTGCTTGCGCGCACAACGTCGGAAGAAATGCGTGTAAATTTCTTCCGCATACTCGATCGAGCCATTGGCTCGACGCAGTCACTGCTGGGCGACCTGATTGACTTGAATCGATTGGAGGCGGGCCAAGACCGGGTGCAGATTACGGCCTTCGACGTAAGCGCCGTACTGCGGGATCTGAGCGAGTCGCTGCGGGCCGAGGCAGCTGCTCGGAATCTGTTCTTGAAGGCGGAAGGACCCGAGTCGTTAGCGGTCCGCGGCGATCGGGTGAAGCTGCAGCGTATTGTTCAGAACCTGGTGCTCAATGCCATTAAAGCCACCGAGGTGGGGGGCATTCAGCTCTTCTGGCAGGGAGCGCCGGACAATACGCGATGGATCCTTACTGTTGAGGACACAGGTCCTGGACTGCGCGGTGCTCACGCAACACCACTTACTCGAGCCATGCGCGAGGCCACCGATCAGGCGCACGACAGTGAAGGCCCTCAGCAGACGAATGAAGGTCTGGGTCACCGTCCGATTCAGACCGGCGGGCTAAGCTCGCCTGGAGCCAATAACGTGCGAAGCGCACCGACTGCCGCGGCTGCGCGGGAGCCAGGTGAAGGCATCGGCCTGTCGATCGTGAAGCGGCTATGCGAACTACTCGGGGCTGCCATCGAGCTCGAGACCGAGCCTGGACGAGGCACTCGTTTTCGACTGACCTTTCCGACAGACATGCCCGTACCGGGAGCGAGCTAACGCGCGGGTGCGTATCTATGGCGTCGAATCGAGAATTGCGAATTCGTGGGCTCCCAAGCCGTTAAAATCCGTGATCAGCGGAGCGGAGTACGCACCCATAGACTCCAGATATAGCCAGTCCCCCTCGCGGGTGCTGGCAGGCACTTCGAATGGGACTGGGCTCGCATCAAAGGAGTCGCAGGTCGGTCCGAAGGTTCTGAAACTTCGCAGCGCACCCGAGCGCCTTTCGCCGTCGCGCGCGTAGACGTGCGTGGGCGGCTGGAGCTTGGAATGCAGCAACTCCGCCAGCGCGCCGTAAATCCCGTCGTTCAAGTAGATTGACTGCTCTTTAATCAGCAGCACTTGTGTTAGGACACCGCCGCCGGTAGTCACGAGCGCACTGCCAGGTTCGCACCTCAAGGGAACGCCCGTCAGGGCAGCCTCAGAGGCGTGCGCGCCACTGATCGCTTCGAAGAAATCCTCGATGCGCAAATGGGATGGCATCAGCAGGCTGGGAAAGCCGCCGCCTACGTTGAGGTAGTGCGGCCGCACTCCCGCCTCTGCGGCGACATTTGCTAAGAGACGGACTGCCGCACCGAACGCCTGCGGATCGATCGTCTGCCAGCCCACATGCATGGTCAAGGCCGGTATTGCCCCATGCACCTGGACAGCGCGCAGCAAAGCAACCGCTTCCGTGGGCGAAGCTCCGAACTTTTCGTTGAAGCTTACTCGGGCCTTCGAGTTAGGCGTCGCAACTCGCACCTGTACCACGATGTCTGAATCGAGTTCCTGGAACAGTTTCTGGAGTTCGGCCGCGTGGTCAACGACAAAGTCGCGAACGCCCCAATCCCTGTACGCAGCAACGAGGGATGCGCGCGGCTTGATGGGATGGTTATATGCGCAGTGAGCATTCGAGACGACGCTCCTCGCCACAGAAATCTCCGGTATGGACGCAGTATCAAATGCATCGATGCCGCCTTGCGCAAGCCACCCGAGTACGTCGCGGTCAGGATTTGCCTTTACCGCGTACAGTACTCTGCCCGGAAAGCCCGCACGAAAGCGCTGGGCGGCCGCCTGAATGCGGTGGGGAATAAAGCAGAAGACCGGGAGATCGTCAGCCTTCTGACGCAGTAACTGCGAGACGTCGGAATACCGCGCGCGCACCGAGACCTCCCGTGGCTTGTCGCCAGTCGCGACGCCTCCGTCCTCAGCTTAACAGTGTCGTGCAGCGGATTGCAGCCAACGGCGGGGATCCACTGAGACATATCGTCCCGAGGACTCGGAGCGGCTGGCGATGCCCGTGCATCGAGGACCGACACGGAGAGTGAGGACCTGGTTAGAAAGTCTCCCAGTACTGCGGTGTTAGACAGTAGTCATACATTGCCGCGCAGAAATACAGACGCATATAGGGTCCCGTCGCTGCGGGGACTTTGCAACTGCGCGGCCGCGCAGTAAATACTTCGCTGACCGGAGGTTGCGGGGTGGTATCCCACTCACGCGTCCCGTCCGACTCAGTGGCGTGCATAGGGCTCTACTCCAACGCAGGGCTGCAAACACGGGACCAATCCTCGGATCACCACGGAAATCTCTGAATAGTCCCGTGTCCTGTGGCGTCGTAGGACAAGGAGGGCCTCCAGCAGGACGCGAAGCGGTTGACTATCGGAGCTGATTATCGCAGCAAGCGCGGCATCGCGATGTGGTTACGGAGATGCGGGAGAACCGCGCGAACGTGTTCAGGGGTTCACAAGGGCCAATGAAGTTCTGGTCATGCGCGGGGGTCCGCAGTTCATCCTGGCCTCGATCACACTGACATTCTCGCGCCACGTCCGGTCGTGAACCTGGGATTGATGAGCTGGTGCCTTCAATGCGTATTCGTGCGTGCAAGCATCAACCCAAAATCTCAGCAAAGTCGCGCCCGTTGTCGCGGAACGCTGTAAGCGCTCTCCTACCCGGCTTGTGGTCGGACACTGCGAGACAGAAGAGGGACCTCTTGGGAGGCTGCAGGTCGGAAAAGCTTCCCGACGTACGGGAATGAACGAAGACGGCGAACCGGAAATTCTTACCTACCGGGCCTATCGGGAGCGCGAGACGCTTCTCGAATGGCGGCGGCGACAACGCGCCTATGAAGAGTCGCGCCTGTCGCACGAGCCAGAGTGGGGAAGCCCACATCAAACCGATCGAATTACTGACAGAAGCGCTTCTGCGTCGCCATCTTTAACAACATAAGCGACCGCTCCTTTGCGCTTCGCGTGTGCGGCGAGTTCGGGGGACGCATGGCCGGAGTGGACGATTACCTTCGTTTTGGACCCCTCCGCCTGCAAGCGATCGAGCACCTCAAAGCCGTGACAATCCTCCAGGCCAAGGTCAAGGACGAGAACATCCACGCCTTCGGTCTGTGTTTTGCGGACCGCGGCCGCACCTGACACAACAAAGCCAATGAACTCCAACGCTTCGTCCATGCGGATGATCTCGCCAAGCACTTGCGCGAGGTCAGGATTGCTGTCGACGATCAGCACTCGCCGGCGTGTGGGATCGGTTGCCACTAGCGGATCTCTACGATCGCACTGTTCAAGCGGTGATTGCCGCGTGCTGCATTCTACACGCAGGTTGCAATTCCTGATTAGGCGCGGAGAGTACAGCCCTCATTGCCGGCTGCCTTTAGGCTTAAGTAGATCGATACCGTGAGGATTCACGACGGGTTGCTCGCCCACGCAGACCAGTTGGCGCGTTACCTGGAGCGCCGGCTGGATGAGGAGCGTGCAACCGTTGCTGAGGAGCTGCACGACGGCTTAGGTGGCTTGCTTGTGGCAGCGAAAATGGACCTTAGCCATATCGAACACGCGTTGGGGGCGGAACGCACAGAAGTCCGAGCTCGACTTGGACAGGTGCGGGAGAATCTGGACGCGGCAATTGCCACTGAGCGACGACTGGTCGAGCATCTGCGGCCCGGGCTGTTAGTACATCTGGGACTATTCGCTGCCCTGCGCTGGTACGTCGATGATCTAAGTGTTCGCACAGCTCGTGCATGTTCGGTGCGAGTTCCCGAGGAGGAAGTGGCGCTTTCACTGGCGACACGCGTTTCCCTCTATCGCGCCGTAGTAGATGCGCTCACTCTGGGATGCGGTAACACCGAGCTGGTGGCGGAAGTGCTCGGGGGCTCAGTACGTCTGGCGATCACCCGCCTGCGCGTGGCGCCGGAAGCCACGGCTGACGCAGAACTCAGGCTCCTTGCCATTTTGCACCGTGTCAAGACGGTCGGGGGCACACTGACGGTGAAAACAGAGGCAGACGGGTCACTTAGCCTGACGGCCGTCAGCCCCTTGTCGGCAAGTGGACTCGAACAGATTCCCGGGTAGGCGTCGGCGCCCGGAAAAAGTAGGCGCCGTCTTACAGCAAGCGACACAGTCCCAATTCTATGCTGATACCGCATGCAAGGGGGCTGCAAACGGCGCTCACAACTCGCGGGCCGTGGTCCCCCTGAGCGATTCATCCGACGTTCATAGGACGGGAGCCCGTAGATGCAGTCACCCGAGAGCATGCAGGCACGGCGCAGAGCCAGTGCCCAGCCCCAGAACGCTGACTCCACTTTCAATCTCAGTAAGTTACTGCAGGCGCTGCAGAGCGTGCGCGACGGGAACTTTTCCGCGCGTCTGCCCAGCGACCAAACCGGGCTTGCGGGAAAGGTTGCGGACACATTTAACGAGATCGTCGCCGCCAACCAGCGCCTGGCGTTGGAACTTGAGCGTGTGGGTCAGATTGTGGGCAAGGATGGCAAGACCCGTCATCGCATGTCGAGCGAACGACGGTCGGGTGCGTGGGGCGCGATGGAGCATTCAGTCAACACGCTCATCGACGATTTGTTGTGGCCGACAACCGAAGTCACACGCACGATCGCAGCGGTCGCCAAAGGGGATCTCCAACAAGCGATGAGCCTCGAGGTCGACGGGCGCCCACTTAAAGGCGAATTTCTGCGGTCTGCCACGATTGTTAACACGATGATTGCGCAGATGAGTGCCTTTACCTCAGAGGTCACGCGTGTCGCGCGCGAAGTCGGTACCGAGGGGAAGCTGGGCGGCCAGGCGGCCGTGCACGGAGTTGCCGGAACGTGGAAGGATCTGACCGATAGCGTCAACTCGATGGCGAGCAATCTCACCGGCCAAGTTCGCAATATTTCCGAAGTGACCATCGCCGTTGCCAACGGTGATCTGTCCCGCAAGATCACGGTGGATGTGCGCGGCGAGATCCTGCAGTTGAAGGAGGCCATCAATACCATGGTCGATCAGCTGCGCTCCTTTGCCTCCGAGGTAACTCGCGTCGCCCGCGAAGTGGGCACCGAAGGCAAGCTGGGTGGCCAGGCAATCGTGTCAGGTGTGGCCGGCACATGGAAGGATCTCACCGACTCCGTAAACGCAATGGCGACGAATCTAACTGGCCAGGTACGCAATATCGCCGAAGTGACCACGGCCGTAGCGCGGGGCGATTTGTCTCGCAAGATCACGGTGGACGTAAAAGGGGAGATCCTGGAGCTTAAGAACACCATCAACACGATGGTGGATCAGCTCAACAGTTTCGCAGCCGAAGTGACCCGCGTTGCGCGGGAAGTGGGCACCGAGGGCAAACTGGGCGGTCAGGCAGTTGTGCCCGGCGTGGCAGGGACGTGGAAGGATCTGACCGATAACGTCAACTCGATGGCCGGCAATCTCACCGGCCAGGTGCGCAACATCGCGGAGGTGTCAACGGCGATCGCCAGCGGAGACTTGTCACGCAAGATCACGGTCGACGTGCGCGGCGAGATCCTGCAGTTGAAAGAGACCATCAATACGATGGTCGATCAGCTGCGGTCGTTTGCTTCCGAGGTCACGCGCGTGGCGCGTGAGGTTGGCACGGAAGGCAAGCTTGGTGGCCAAGCGGTCGTTCCGGGAGTCGCCGGAACATGGAAAGACCTGACGGACAGTGTGAACTCCATGGCCGGTAACCTCACCGGACAGGTGCGCAACATTGCCGAAGTAGCTACCGCGATTGCCAATGGCGACCTGTCACGCAAGATCACCGCGGACGTTAAGGGAGAAATACTGCAGTTGAAGGAATCGATCAACACGATGGTCGATCAGCTTAACGCCTTTGCCGCGGAAGTGACGCGGGTCGCGCGCGAGGTGGGTACGGAGGGAAACCTCGGTGGACAGGCCGAGGTTAAGGGCGTCAGTGGTGTCTGGAAGGATTTGACCGATAACGTAAATTCCATGGCGAGCAATCTGACGGACCAGGTTCGCAATATTGCAGAAGTGGCCACGGCCATTGCGCGCGGCGACCTCTCTCGCAAGATCACCGTCGACGTGCGCGGCGAGATTCTGCAGCTGAAGCAGACGATCAATACCATGGTCGATCAATTGAATGCGTTTGCCGCGGAAGTGACCCGCGTCGCGCGCGAGGTGGGCTCGGAAGGGAAGCTCGGAGGTCAGGCTGATGTCAAAGACGTCAGCGGCGTGTGGAAGGACCTTACGGATAAGGTTAACTCGATGGCGAGCAACCTCACCGGGCAGGTCCGCAATATTGCGGAGGTAGCGACCGCCATCGCACGCGGCGATCTGTCGCGCAAGATCACGGTGGACGTGCGCGGGGAAATCTTACAGCTGAAGGAGACCGTCAACACGATGGTGGATCAGCTCAACAGCTTTGCAGCCGAGGTAACCCGTGTCGCGCGCGAAGTGGGGACGGAGGGAAAACTGGGTGGCCAGGCGATCGTGCCGGGAGTGGCGGGAACATGGAAGGATCTGACTGATAATGTCAATTCGATGGCGAGAAACCTGACCGGTCAAGTACGCAATATCGCAGAGGTTTCCACGGCTATCGCGCGAGGAGACCTGTCGCGCAAGATTACGGTCGACGTTAAGGGGGAGATCCTGCAGCTAAAGGAAACCATCAATACGATGGTCGACCAGCTCAACGGGTTCGCCGCGGAGGTTACGCGCCTCGCGCGTGAAGTCGGAACGGAGGGGAAACTTGGGGGCCAGGCAGTAGTGCCCGGGGTAGCCGGAACCTGGAAGGACCTGACGGACAATGTCAACGTCATGGCCAACAACTTGACCAATCAAGTGCGCGGCATCGTCAAAGTCGTAACCGCGGTGGCCAACGGGGATCTGCGGCAGCGACTGACGGTGGAATCAAAAGGCGAGGTCAACGCGCTGGCCGACACCATCAACAGTATGACCGATACCCTGGCGATCTTTGCGGACCAAGTTACGAGCGTGGCACGCGAAGTGGGCGTGGAAGGACGGCTTGGAGGCCAAGCGCACGTTCCGGGTGCCGCGGGGACGTGGAAGGACTTAACTGCAAACGTGAATTTGCTCGCGGCCAATCTCACAAATCAGGTGCGCGCAATCGCCGAAGTCGCGACCGCCGTCACCAAGGGCGACCTAACTCGGTCGATCCAAGTCGAAGCGCGCGGAGAGGTGTCGGAGCTGAAGGACAATATCAATGCAATGATCGGCAACCTGCGGGCGACAACGGAACGAAACAACGAGCAGGACTGGCTCAAGACGAACCTCGCGAAATTTAGCCGCATGATGCAGGGGCAGCGAGATCTCGTAACAGTTGGCAAGCTGCTGCTGTCCGAGCTAGCGCCCTTGGTAAATGCGCAGCAGGGGATTGTCTACGTCATGGAGGGTAACGACGATTCCAACGGCCTGCGCGAGCTCGCCGGTTATGCAGACGAGGGCTTTGACAACCGCGACCCGCGTCGCTACGCAATTGGTGAGGGCCTCGTGGGCCAAGCCGCCGCCGATCGGCAGCGGCTGTTGATCACGGATATTCCCCAGGGGTCCGTACAGGTGCGCGGCGGTTTGTTGCGAGCAAGCCCACGCAACGTTATCGTCCTCCCGGTTCTCTACGAGGGGCACGTCAAGGCAGTTGTCGAATTGGCCTCTCTCGGGGGCTTTACAGCCTCGCACCTCGCCTTTCTCGAGCAGCTCACCGGAAGCATCATCGGCGTGGTGCTGAACACGATTGAAGCAACAATGCGTACCGAAGGCCTGCTTAAGCAATCACAGCAGTTGGCCGGAGAACTCCAGGCACAGCAGACGGAGCTTCAGCAGACCAATGCAGAGCTGGCCAATAAGGCGAAGCTGCTTGCGGAGCAGAACGCGGAGGTCGAACGCAAGAATCAAGAAATCGAGCTGGCGCGGCGCGCTCTGGAAGAGAAGGCGGCGGAACTCGCGTTAACTTCGCGCTACAAATCCGAGTTCCTTGCGAACATGTCGCACGAGCTGCGCACCCCGTTGAACAGCATTCTGATTCTGGGGCAGCAGTTAGCTGAGAATGCCGACGGCAACTTGAGCAATAGGCAGGTGGAGTTTGCCAACACAATTCACGGCGCCGGGACGGATCTGCTGAATCTGATCAGTGACATCCTCGATCTTTCGAAGATCGAGTCGGGCACTGTTACGGTGGAATGCGAAGAACTGTTGTTCACCCATCTACGCGAGACCATCGAGCGTAACTTCCGACACGAAGCCGAAGCACGCAAGCTGTCCTTCACGGCGGATTTCGACTCACGCCTAACCCGAGCGATTACCACGGATTCCAAGCGCCTGTTGCAGGTGTTGAAGAACTTGCTTTCAAACGCGCTTAAATTTACCGAGCGGGGTGGTGTGCGGTTGCATATCGGCGTTGCTACCGGTGGCTGGTCGTCCGAGCATCCGATACTTAGTCAAGTGCCGTCGGTCGTGGAATTCTCGGTCAGTGACACCGGCATCGGAATTCCACCGGAAAAACAGAGAATCATTTTCGAGGCATTTCAACAGGCAGATGCCGGTACGGCTCGCAAGTACGGCGGCACTGGCCTAGGCCTCGCGATTAGTCGGGAGCTGGCCCATCTATTGGGCGGCGAGATTCGCCTGAGCAGTCTTGCGGGCAGCGGCAGCACGTTCACGCTCTATCTGCCGCTGCTGTACATCGGTTCGGCGTACAACCGGGCCGGCGTGCAAGGTGCGGCGCAGCCGAACGCGCAGCCAACATTTCAACCCCCGGTGCTTCCGGCGGTCCGACAAGAGGAGATTGCGGACGACCGTGAGAGTCTGGATAGCGGGCAACCGGTACTCCTGGTCGTAGAGGACGATCCGCATTACGCACGCATCCTGCTGAATCTGGCGCGCGACCGTGGCTTTAGTGTGCTGCTGGCGAGGACCGGTGCCGATGCTCTTGCGCTCGCTCGCAAGCACAGGCTTTCCGCCGTGTCACTGGATGTCTTCCTGCCCGACATGCTCGGTTGGACGGTGCTGAACCAGCTTAAGCGCAGCAGCGAGACGCGGCACATCCCGGTCCAGATACTGACGATTGAAGATGAACGCCAATACGGGCTGGAGCGCGGTGCATTTTCCTTCCTGACCAAGACCGTGACGACTGAGGAACTGGAGACGGCGCTCGACCGATTGAAAAACTTCACAGCTTCGCGTATGCGACGGCTGCTGGTGGTAGAGGACGACCCTGCCGAGCAGCTAAGTGTTGCGGAGTTACTTGGTCATACCGATATCGAGATAGTCACCGTGGCTACGGGCGGCGCGGCGCTCGCCGCGCTGCGCGCGAACGTCTTCGACTGTGTTGTGCTCGATCTGCGCCTACCAGACATGTCGGGATTTGATCTTCTCGAGGAGATTCAGAACGACGACAGCTTGCGACGGATTCCCATCATTGTATTTACCGGCCGAGACCTCTCCGACAGCGAGGAGGCGGCATTGCGCAGGAACGCCAAGAGTATCGTGCTGAAGGGAGTGCGATCGCCTGAGCGCTTGCTAGATGAAACCGCATTGTTCTTGCATCGCGTGATCGCCGACCTGCCAGATTCCAAGCGCAAAATGATCGAGGCCCTGCACGAAAGCGACGAGCCGCTGACGGGCCGCAAGGTGCTCGTAGTGGACGACGATATCCGCAATATCTTTGCGCTCAATAGTCTGTTGGAGCGCCATAACATGGAGGTTATTACTGCCACAAATGGCCAGGAGGCAATCAAGTTGGTGGAAAGCACCGAAAATCTGTCGCTGGTACTGATGGACGTGATGATGCCGGAGATGGACGGATACGAGACAATGCGGCGCATACGCATGCGACAGGAGTTTCGCATGTTGCCGATCATTGCGCTGACGGCGAAGGCGATGAAGGGCGATCGTGAGAAATGCTTGGAGGCAGGTGCGTCGGACTACGTCGCCAAGCCGGTAAATACGGATCAGCTGTTGTCGTTGGTGCGTTTGTGGCTACATCGATGAGCGCTGCGGTCAGCGGTGCGACCATGGTCACCGGTGAGAAGGTCAATATATTGCTGGTTGACGATCAGCCAGCACGATTGCTCACGTACCAGTCGGTGCTGCGAGATCTAGATCAGAATCTCGTGTCGGCGCGCTCGGGTGTGGAGGCCCTCGAGAAGCTGATGCGCCAGGAATTCGCCGTGGTCCTGCTCGACGTAAGTATGCCGGACATGGATGGCTTCGAAGCCGCCCGGCTCATTCACGATCATCCACGCTTCGAACGTACCCCCATCATATTTGTCACGGGCGTACACATGTCGGAGCTCGATCGGCTTAAGGGCTACAAGCTGGGAGCGGTCGATTACGTTTCGATTCCCGTAGTTCCCGAAATTCTCCGCAGCAAGGTCGCGGTGCTAGTGGAACTTTATTGCAAACGCCGTGAGCTAAGAGATCTCAATCGCCATCTGGCAGAGGCCAATACACGGCTTGCACAGGCAAACACCGCGCTTGAGGCGGAGAAAACCCGCGAGTTGGAGACCCTGAATGCCAGCCTGCAACGTGCAAACGCTGATCTGGAGCGCGCCAATCGGGCGTTACAGAGTGAAGTGGGTGAGCGTGCGCGGGTCGAGGAGGCTCTGAAGGAGGCGGACCGGCATAAGGATGAGTTCCTGGCGATGCTAGCTCATGAACTGCGAAATCCACTGGCGCCGATACGTAATGCGGTGCACCTGATGAAGATGAAGACCCTCGATGACCCACAAGTAGGACTGTCACGAGATATCATCGAGCGGCAACTCGCTCATCTCACGCGCTTGGTGGACGATCTGTTGGATGTGTCGCGCATCACCCGAGGAAAGATCAATCTAACGCGACAAAGGCTCGAGATCGGCGATCTGATCGATAGGGCAGTCGAGACTGTGGAGCCGGCGATTCAAGCCCGCCGGCACCGTCTTTCTGTAGATATTGTTGACCGAGCGCACGCAGTGTACGGAGACCCGCTGCGACTAACTCAGGCGATTGCGAATATTCTGGGGAATGCGGCTAAATACACGGAATGCGGCGGGCAGATTGATGTTCGATGTCGCCGTCGCAACCGCGACATTGAGATATGCGTCCGTGACACGGGAATCGGGATCGCGCCGGAGGTACTCCCGCGGATATTCGACCTGTTTACACAGTTGGACCACCGCTTGGAGCACTCACATAGCGGACTGGGCATCGGTTTGGCGTTGGTGCGTCGTTTAGTCGAGATGCACGGGGGGACGGTTGCGGCCTGCAGCGAGGGACCGGGATGTGGCAGTGAATTCGTAGTCCGATTGCCGCTCTCCCTCGAACGCACAGAGAGTGAAAGGGCCGAGGCTTCTGAAACGAAGCCGCAGAAAACGGTTTCCGATGTCCGTCGCATACTGATAGCGGACGATAACGCAGACGCGCTGGAGAGTCTCGCCACGCTGCTCAGCCTAAATGGGCATCAAGTATTTCGTGCGCCGGATGGGGAGGCCGCCCTACGGATCGTCGAGCGACTAAAGCCGGAAATTGCCCTGCTGGATATCGGGATGCCCCGGGTGGACGGATATGAAGTGGCGCGTCGCATCCGGAGGTTAGAGGGGGGCCAAAACATCATGCTGGTAGCGCTGACCGGCTGGGGGCAGGAGTCGGATCGAAGGCGCGCACAGGAAGCCGGATTTGACGCCCATCTGACTAAGCCCGTTGATCTTGACAGACTCGGGCAGCTCTTAGGGGAATGTACGGGACAAAGCCGAGCGCGACAGAAAGAGGGCCCCGCGAGTGTCACGGCCACACACGAATTGTAGCGGCGTGTGGAACACGACTCTCGCAATGATCTCTTACCACTGACGACCTCTTTGGTTCAAGACCGCTCTCGCTAGGAGAGTGGCTTCACCAATTTGAGGCCGGCGCTTTTGTTACGGCGAGAAACCCCGCATTCCAGGTTGCTGGACCGGCGAAGGGCGCACGCCTTGTTGGCAGTCAGCACGCCGGCAAACCATTGGCGTCCAAAGCCGTCGGGGGCCACGCAACTGTAGACCGTGGCCTACGCGTTCTTGATCTTCGTCCTGATCGCTTGAAATGGCGCGCCTGCTAATACTGCACCCATTCCCGATTGGACACGAATCATATGATGGAACCGAACAGGAAGGTACGCCCGGAGTTGGTCGAAGTTGCCTCTTCCACGCCCGCCGCAACCCGTCGGGCAAACAAGCAATCCGACAAGCAATTGAAAGCTCTCCACAGCGCAGTGCCTTTGCGAAAGCGACCGAAGTGGGTTGATCGGGATACCTGATGCGTATGGCGTGAAATTGCGGCCAGGCGGCCGAACCGCCGCCTGTTTGCCGTGTTTGCGACGTGCGAAGTTCAGGCTCAGTGGTGTGAGCACATCGCGAGAAGAAGAATTACGGGAATCGGAACTCCCAGGAGCCACAAAAGAATGCCGCGACCCATATGACCTCCCATTTACCCAGTAACCAATCTCCTCCTCGCAAGGTAGTTTTATTGAGCTCGGCTGGGGAGTGTCAACGCGCTAAAAACGCAGTCGGTGGTTGCCTACCTATTGCAGATTCCGCCAGGGGAGTGTCGGGCACTCCTTGAGCGTGGCCTCCGTGCGGTTACTTCGAAGGACAATGAGGAAGCGATAGCATGTCAAAGAAACAGCGCTTGATCTGGCGACCGCACCCGGTTGCAGCGGATCTCAACGCCGCAGCCAGGTTTCTATCCTTGATCAACACACCGGCACAAATTAAATCTTTCGTCGGCGCCCTGCGACGAAACGAGGCGGTAGATCATGCTGCAAAAGACCTGCTGCGGGCCAGCGGCCTAGCCCTTCTTCCGATCGATGAGCGACAAGTGGAGGCCGATCTAAAAAAGGTTCGCAAGGGTAAGTCCTTGTCCCCGGTACTTCTGGTTGCCGGCGACATGACGCTGGGGATTCCGCTGACGGTAGCCGACGGATATCACCGAATCTGTGCGGTCTGTTATTTCGATGAGGATGCTCCCGTTTCCTGCCGGCTGGTTTGTCGGGGATGAAGAATCCGCAGCAGGCGGATGCGCAAGATAAGTCGCAAGCTAACTCACCCGCGCTCTCGCGCGATGCCGTGGTGGGGTGCTGGCGGCGTCAACAGCGTCCGACTCCATCTGCTGGTGCGGAGTCCGCAATGCGGTGCTGACCCAACCCCCGGAAGTCAGATCCGAAGGGTCGCATATCAGTATTGACCGCAACCCCTAGTGATATCGAAGTGTTTCGAAACGTGTTGAATTCCCCACCTCCGCCGAAACCAGAGTTGCATGTGGACGCCGTCGGCGTTAGCTTCACAGGATGGCTAAGCCACTTGAGACGCGCTGGCACGCGGTGTCAGTAGTCAGTGCGCGGGGAAGTTGTGAGGCAGCACGGGCGCTCAAGGACAAGCGCTTTTTGAGCGCTGCCGCCCCCCGGCTTCCATTGGCAGAGTGTACATCCCCGGCCACCTGCACCTGCGCCTACCGGAAATACACGGACAGACGGGCCGGTCCGCGCCGCGAGGAAGAGGAGGCTGGTCTGCGCCGTGCCGGCACGAGCGGACAGGAACGTCGCACGGGGCGGGGTCGACGCAGCAGCGACGAGTGAGCTGTGAGACTCGCCATAGTCTGCCGCAGGACTTTGTGCAACCGGAGTGCTTCCCACTAAACCTGCTTGCTTCCCGCGCGCGTGTCATCTAGCGTCGCGATGATGCGCATTTTTGCATGGCATGCGGTCCGAACGCTCGGTGCTCTGCCCCTTCTCGTGACGCTGTCGGTCGTTACCGCGCCTGCGTCGGTTTATGCCGCTCAGACGGCACCGCTGATCGATCTTCCGCATAGCTACTACTATCGGGAGATGTATCTGCCGCAACTAACCAGTGGCCCAAGCGCCGTTACCTGGTCGCCGGACTCGCGCGAACTGGTTTACTCCATGGGAGGTTCTTTGTGGCGGCAAAAAGTCGACTCTGAGAGTACCCAGCAGTTAACGGACGGCCCCGGCTACGACTACCAGCCGGACTGGTCGCCCGACGGGCGTTACGTGGCTTACACCTCGGGTACCGGGGAGGTATTGGAGCTGTGGATTCTGGACCTGGAAACCGGGCGCTCGCGGCAGGTGACACATGATGCGGCCGTGAACCTCGAACCACGGTGGTCGCCGGATGGCAAGCGGCTCGTATACGTATCGACCGCCTTCCATCGACACTTCCACCTATTCGTTGCGGAAGTGCGTAACGGTGAGATTGTCACTACCGTGCGACTAACGGACGATGTGAGAAGCGCGTTGCCCCGCTATTACTACAGCGCGTTTGACCACGAAATCAATCCCACGTGGACGCGCGATGGAAAGTCAATCGTCTTCGTGTCGAACCGAGGGCGCATCCACGGGACGGGGGGTCTCTGGCGCATGCCTGCGGTGCCGGGGGCGCCGGCCACTGAGCTCAGATATGAAGAAACCAACTGGCGCGCCCGGCCGGATTTCTCCCCAGACGGCGGGCGCATTGTCTACAGCTCCTATCTGGGTCGCAATTGGTTACAGCTCTGGCTAATGCCTGCTGCCGGCGGCGAGCCGTTCCCTCTGACGTACGGAGACTGGGACGAGAGCAATGCACGCTGGTCTCCTGACGGAAGCCTGATTGCCTCAATCTCCAATCTCGAGGGGAATACCCAACTGAGGCTGATGCAAATACCCGGAGGTCGTTCCCGGGAACTCCCAAGTGTAGACCGCCACTTCCTGCGGCCTAGCGGAACAATTCATCTGACCGTACTCGATGAGTCGGCGCGTCTCACCCCGGCACGAGTGACAGTTACCGGGAACGGCCGGTTCTACGGGCCGCGGCGCGCCTGGCTCCATCACGCAGAATTTGATCGCAACGAACACCCCTTCGACGCGCGTTATTTCCACACCGGCGGCGAAGACACTATTGAAGTCCCCGCGGGCAGCGTTAGCGTGGAGATCATGAAGGGTCTGAGTCGTACGCCGATACAGCGCATCGTCGCAGTCACGCCCGGCGCGACAAGCCAATTGGCGGTTACGTTGCCCGCTCACGCGTGGCTAGATGGCTCTGAACGCCGGTGGGTAAGCGCTGACGTTCACGTGCATATGAACTATGGAGGGCAGTATCGAAATACTCCGCGCCACCTGCTGCTGCAGGCCCAAGCTGAGGACTTGGATATCGTTGAGAATCTCGTCGTGAACAAGGAACAGCGCATTCCCGATATCGCCTACAGCGGCGGCGGGGTTGACGCGGTTTCTTCCGCGGAAACCCTGATCGTCCATGGGCAGGAATTTCACACGAGCTATTGGGGCCATCTCGGCTTACTCGCAATTCGTGGCAATATCCTCCTGCCCGGTTATGCCGGCTACCCGAATACGGCAGCGGCCAGTCTCTACCCGACTAACGCTGCAATCGCCGATCTGGCACACGCGCAAGGGGCCGTGGTCGGATACGTACATCCTTTTGAGGAAGCACCACTGCCGCTCACCAAGCCTGCCCATACCGATGCTGACGAGTTGCCAGTAGACGTGGCTCTGGGAAAAGTGGATTACTTGGAAGTCGTAGGGTTTTCCGACCACAAGGCAACCGCAGGTGTCTGGTACCGCTTGCTGAACCTGGGCTTTCGCATCCCGGCGGCAGGCGGCACGGATGCGATGCCGGATTACGCAACCTTACGGGGGCCAGTTGGTCTGAACCGGGTATTCGCGTCGGTCGCAAATGGGAGGCTCAACAGCGACGAGTGGCTCGAGTCGCTGCGCGCAGGGCGTACTTTTGCAACAAACGGACCGCTGCTGGACTTCTCTTTGGGCGATACAGGTCTGGGAGGCACGCTGAACTTGGACAGACCGGGCCGTGTCGGCTTCAAGGCGCGTCTCAGCTCTCTGGTTCCGGTAGAACACGCCCAGATCGTATGCAACGGCCGGGTAGTTCGAGAATTGGGGTTGAATAAAGCGCGTGAAGGCCTGGACGAAGCAGGGGCCTTGCAGATTGAGAAGAGTGGTTGGTGCCTAATGCGCGCCTTCACTTCCCGTGCGGAGTATCCGGTACTTGATAACTTCGTATATGCAACGACGAGCCCGGTTTACGTGGCAGTTCGCGGCTCACAACTGCATTCAAGCGACGATGCGCGTTATTTCGTGGCGTGGATTGAGGACCTGACGCGTCGAACCGCGCGATATCCTGACTTTAACTCGGAAAGCGAGAAGGATCTCGTCCTTGCGACGCTCGAGAGGGCGCGTCAGGTCTATCAGGGCCTTGAGTAACCCGCGCGGCCCCGACAGGCTTACACGCGGTACGCGGACAGTGCCCTTGGCCCGAAACGGCTGACGGGAAGCCCGGCGCCAGATTCACCGGACGTCTGGTCCATATCGCGCTTTGCCGCCGCGAGCAGTTCATCGATTGGATGCGGCCTACGGGGATCGAAGTGTGCTACTCCGATACTTAGGGCCACGGGTGAGGTACGACTGGCTAGCGCGCTCCGGATCCCAGCGACGAAGCGGTCGCGCGAGCAGAATTCCGGGCGCATCGTGAGCGCCGCGAACTCATCATTAGCCATTCGGCCCAGTACTTCGTATACGCCGTAATTGGGAAACAAATCCCGAAAGAGGTTGCCGCAGTCTTTGATGAGAATCTGCCCGGCATCTCTGCCATGCGTCGCGCAGACTCGCTCCAGATTCTCGACACAGAAGTACACCAAGTGCACCGAGCGCTCGTCGCGAGCCGCAAGATCAAGTACCCGCGTACCAATCTGAACAAAGCCGCGGCGATTGTGGAGACCGGTGAGCTCGTCGTTGAGCGCGGCGGATCGTAGCGACTGCACGAGATTGAGCAATGCTCGTTGCTGCAAGGCAATGCGCTGACTGCGCGACAGCCCCTTGCAGCGCAAAAGCTCCGCAATTAGGTGCGCCATTCGTGCGTCGTCCCCGTCTATGGCAGCGGCGCGCAATTGATTGGCGAGCTCAGCGTTAGCGACGCGCAGAGGGGCGGATGCGGCCTGAGACATGTAACCTCCCAACTCTTCTTGCCTGACACTGATACTGCAGGAGCAGAGGCTGAGACCAAGGCAGTCGCGGTCGCGACAAAGTGTCAGGTCGCTCTGAAGACCGACGTCAGCAATATCCTACAGCCAGTCGATGAGTTCCTATGATTCATCTCAGCCGGAGCGCTCTTAGTGCACCGCAGCGATGGGCCGCGCCCACAGGGAATTGCGTGTCTTGCCGACAGAGCGCAGTCTGGGGTCTCGATCACAGTGGTAATTGCGTAGAACGCCTAGCAGGAGCGCGGTATGTCATCAGAAACCCAACCAGTTCCGCGGGACGGCAATCAACGGGGGAGACGCGGGCCCGATTTTGGTGGTGAGGAAAACGTCGCTGGAGTGCATGTTCTCCCGCCGCTACCTTATTCCGTCAACGCATTGGAGCCGGTGATCTCGGCCAAAACGCTGACCTTCCATTATGAGAAGCATCACAAGGCATACGTCGATAAGGTCAACGCGCTCGTGGCCGGCTCGCCGCTATCGGAATTGACGTTGGAAGCCCTTATCCTGCGGACCGCTGGGGTTCAGGATCAGACGGATATATTCAACAATGCCTCGCAGGCCTGGAATCACACCTTCTTTTGGCACTGCCTGTCCCCACAGGTCGAAGGAAACATACCCTCGACACTGCAGAAGCGCATCAAGGATTCATTTGGAGACGTCGCTACCTTCAAGAAAGAATTTGCCAACGCAGCCGTTGAACAATTCGGCTCCGGATGGGCGTGGTTGGTCGTCGATGGAGCGAAGCTGCGCATCATGAAGACGGGCAACGCGGATGGTCCCCTGCCCGCGCATCTGCGGCCACTCCTGACTTTGGACGTCTGGGAACACGCGTACTACCTCGACTATCAGAACCGTCGGCCGGACTATGTTCACGCCGTGATCGATAGACTTCTTAACTGGGAATTTGCGGCCTTTAACCTCGGCTAAATGGAGGCGGCAATTGTCCATGATGAGGTGTAGCTCGAATCCTACAGGGGCACTGCGTCGTGCCCGACCGACGCGGATGGCTTGCCAAGCCATAGTAGTGGCTTACCTGCGCCGCTAGCGCATCATTTGCGAATCCTCACAGGAGACAGCCGTGGAAGGTTCAACGAGAGATTTCAACAGCGAGATGCGCGCGGGGCGCGGCAAAGCGCAGCAGGCCGCCGCCGCGGCAAATTCGGAAGTGCAGAATCTCATTGCAGACGTAGAGGATTTGATCCAGCAGGTGGGGGAGGCGGCAGACCCTGAAGTGCGGCGCTTGCGTTCAAAGGTGGCAAGCGCGGTGACATCAGCGAAGCGCTCTCTCGCCTCGGGAGCAGAGCAAGTGCAGCAGCAGGCGCGGGATGCGCTTGAAGCGAGCGATCGCTACGTGCGCACTCAGCCCTGGGAGGCTATCGGCATTGCCGCGCTCGCCGGCATCGCGGTGGGGTTCCTGGTCTCCGCCTCCCGTCGCTAAGCCAGCTGTTCCGGGAGGTCGGATGACACAGTCTGTGTCAGCCGCCGCGGCTGTCGGGGTACGCCATGTTAGTGCATATCTGGATCTCCTTCAGAGTGATCTTGATATCGGCATTCAACTGGCCCGCAAACGCCTGATCGCTGTGTGCGTGATGTCAGCGGCCCTACTGATGGCCGTCGCGCTGCTATGCGGCTGGATCGTCGCGGTCGCATGGAATACACCGCAGCGGTCTTGGGTGGTCGCGGGGCTCATGGGCGTCCTGGTTGCAATCGCAATTGCCGCCTTCTGGCGAATTTGCGCTTTGCGGTCGGCCCCGAGCCTCCTGTCACAAACGGCACGGGAGCTTTCGAACGACCGAAGTCTCCTGATGGCATTTCTGGAGCGCGATAGGGATCTCTCGCAATGACACCGGCAACCAGGGCCGAGATTGCCAAGGCGACCTTGGCGCAGGACCGCGAGGAATGGCGTTCCGCTTGGCAGTCACTGGAAGGCCGACAGAACGCCTTCCCAAGGAGCATGACTTTTCGGTGGTTGAGTGCGCACGTTAAACCGCAGGCTATCGCCTCGACGGCCTTCACGGCGCTTTTCTGGCGCCGACCGATATTAGCGTCGCTGTTGCGCACGTTCGTGACGCGGCGCTGACGCATTCGCAGCATCTGCATGTGGGCAGGCATCGCATTTACGGGAGAAGGCAGTGAAGGAAGAAGCGAATGGGGACTCATTGAGTAGCATCGCCAATTTGCGGGCGCGGGCTCGGAAGCACATAGAAAACGGTGCCGTAACCGAAAGCTATGCCGCTGACCGTTCGACCGTGTTGCGACTCCTGAACGAGGCACTGGCCACTGAATTAGTGTGCACCTTGCGCTACCGTAGGCACTATTTCATGGCCAACGGTGTGCACGCCGAGGCCATCAAACAGGAATTTCGCACGCACGCCGATGAAGAGCTTGCGCATGCCGACAGCATCGCAGCGCGGATCGTGCAACTCGATGGCGAACCGAATTTCGACCCGCACGGGCTCGCGGAACGCAGCCATGCTGAATACGTTCCCGGAACTACACTCAACGACATGATTCGGGAGAATCTGGTCGCGGAGCGCGTGGCGATCGACTCCTACAAAGAAATGGTGGATTACATCGGTTCACGTGATCCGACCACACGGCGGTTACTCGAGGAGATCCTAGCCAAAGAGGAAGAGCACGCCGAGGATCTGTCCAGCATGCTCAGCGTTGTCGCTCCCGCGACGCGCGTCCAGGGCCAATCGCGCGAGCCTGACAGACGATGATTTTGGCGTGTATAGCGCCAGCAGACGCGTCAACCCCCCGGCTGACACCGACCCCCCGGTTACGCCCGCGACGCGTCTGCCTTTTCTTACGTTCCTCAATCCGCGTTGCCGAAACCGGGTGCGGAGGCTAAGTTGGCACGTCGCGGACTAATTCTCGCGGCTGCCTTGGCCGTGGTTGCAGCGTCTTTGGTGGTCTACCGCAGACGCCTGCAGCGCGCACGCAAACTGTCGCAGAGTGCCGCGACCGCGCGCTGGGAGAGCGAAGGTGGTGCGACTGCACCCGCGGGCGAGACCGGTTAAAGTTGAGTCCGACTCTTCACTAACTGGGCCAGGTATCATCACGCCGGGTGTTCCGGATAGCAGCAGCCGCGCCGGCGGCAACGATTGGCGTTAATTGTTCGCACGAGCTCAGTGAACTCTGCTGTACGTCAATTCTTCGTCCTGGGCCTACTGTTTGCTACGGTAGTCGTGCTTTTCATTGCAGCTGAATCGGGGCAGCGCCAGTTGGCCGCAGCCAGCCGCCGTGTGGAAAAGGCGGCCGCCCGAGAGCATGCGCTCGCCACAGTGCGGGATATATTGAGTCGGGCGGAGTCCGGGCAACGGGGATACATTTTGTTGGGGGACGACGCGTACCTGGCGCAATACCAGGACGGTCTGGGGAAACTTCCGGCCTCATTGGAGCTTCTCACACGCGAGTTCGCCGATGCAGATTCGGGGGTGCGCACGGACGTAACAGATCTAGCGCGTCTCAGTCATCTCAAATTCCAGGAAATGAACGAGACGCTCGCGCTTTATCGGGACCGTGGACGCAGCGCTGCGATCGCCCTTATTCGTACCGACTTTGGATTGCGAACGATGCGGGAAGTGTCCGAGCGCATGGGGCGCTTGGAAGCAGCGGAAACCGACGACATTCTACAGGCGAGTCGCTCGTGGCGCAGTGACCGCTGGGAGAATCTCGCCATTCGCACTGCGATCGGTACTGTTAGCGTTTTCCTGGCGTTCTTGCTGGGCCGTTTGGTGCTCACCTATATTCGCTCGAAGGAGCGAGAAGTCGAGGAGTTCGCAGAGCGTGAAGCGATGCTGGAGCGGATCGTTAGTCGTCGGACACAAGACTTGTCGGCGCTAACGACGCAGCTGCAGTCCATCGCGGAAACAGAGCGGGCGGCGCTGTCGCGTGAGTTACACGACGAACTCGGCGGTTTATTGGTGGCGGCGCGCATGGATGTCTCTTGGCTTGAAGAAAAGGTGCCTTCCGCCGATCCGGAAGTGCAAGCGCACTTTCAGCGGGTGCATGAAGCGCTGCAGGCTGGCGTGGAACTCAAGCGTCGCGTCGTGGAGAGTCTCCGACCGACACTGCTCGATAACTTGGGACTCTTTGCGGCACTGCGCTGGCAGGTCGCGGATTCCTGCGAACGCGGAGGACTGCAGTATCAGGAGCGGTACCCCGCGTTGGAACTCAATCTGGTTCCGGAGGCGTCTATTGCAATCTTTCGCATCGTTCAGGAGGCAATCACCAACGTTCTGAAGCACGCTCGCGCCAGCAGGGTTGAGGTCGCAGTAGAGGCGCAGGAACAATGGCTGGTTATTAGCGTGAAGGACGATGGCATTGGGTTGCCGTTGCCGGCAGATAGAGCGCGCGCCGAGCGTTCGCACGGGCTAGCGGCCATGCGACATCGTGTGAAAGGACTAGGCGGGCAATGGCGTATTGGCCGAAGCGCTAGTCAGGGCACGGAAGTTGAGGCCCGCCTGCCTTTGGGCCGCATAATCGGTGCCACCGTTGAAAACGGCTAACCAGGTGGTCCTAACGGCTCAGGCGCTTGCTCGCTCCTTGGCAAAGTCACGCAACAAACCCGGCAGCCGAAAGTAGTCCCGCGACTTGTCCAGGAAAGCCTCGACTCCCAGGGACTCCGCCTCTCGTCGATACTCCGGAAGGCCGAAATTGGTCAGGATGATCACCTTCGGTCTCTGGTCGGTCGGCCCACGCTTGAGCCAACGCAGGACTCCAAACCCGGATCCGCTGCGCAGATGAAGGTCGAGGATGAGGACGTCGGGAGGTGACGTGCTGATGCGACTCAGGGCGTCGCGTTCAGTCTCGACTGTCCCAACGAGGTCCACATCAGGAAGCCGCTGTAGCAGCTCCGTCAGGCGACCCGCAAGAAGCGAGGAGTCCTCAACAAGCAATACTCGGAGGGCCGGACTATCCGCCATCACCCTTGGACCCCAACGACGTTACCTGCAGCCACATGATCGGGCGCCTCCGACACCGCCCGTTCCTAGAACAATAGTGCGGCAGTGCGGCAAGAGAATGCCGGTTTGGGGCCCAGAGGACTGTCAGCCGCCGCCGACAAGGCGAAGCTGCGGTCTTACTGGACCAAGCCGTTGCGCAGCGCGTACGTCGTCAGGTCGGCGTTGGTGTCGAGATTCATCTTCTCGAGGACCCGGGCGCGGTAGGTGCTGACCGTCTTCACGCTGATGAATAGCTCTTGCGCGATCTCGGAAACCGAGCGCCCTACGGCCAGCTTGCACAGAATCTGGAACTCCCGCTGGGACAATGACGCGTGCAGCGGTTGATCCGTTGGCTCATCGAGCGCGGTTACGAGCATTTCGCTTAACGTAGCGCTGACAAACCGTCGACCGGCGAGCACCGTATGTACGGCCCGCATGAACTCCTCAGGCGCCTGATCTTTGGCTAGATAACCGGACGCGCCGGCGCGCAGTACATTAATGGCGTACTGCTTTTCGGCGAATCCGCTCATCACGAGCACTCGAGTTTCGGGGTGACCCGAACGTATGTGACGCAAGATGTCGATGCCGCTGCGGTCGGGCATGTTGATATCCAATATGACCAGATCCCAACGGTTCTCGCGCAGCTGCTGCAGCGTCTCGGCGCCGGTGCCGGTCTCGCCAATACGATCGATAGAGCGGTCCTGCTCCAGGTAGTGTCTCAGGCCGGTTCTGATCATGGCGTGATCATCGGCAATGAGGATGCTTGGCATTAACCCTCCAGATCGCGGTGCTTAGTGGAAACGGACCCATCACTCGAAGGCGTGACAGTAGCTGCTGCCAGCCAGGGTCAGCGTACGCCTTCGGCGTTAATAGCTGTAGGCCTATTCTTACTTTGTCCTACGCCTGATCGGTCGGAAGAAAGCGGGTACCCGGGTCTGGCTTAGGCTGAGCGGGTAAGCGGCAGCCGACATTCGGTGCCGCCGTGGCCTACGCAAGCTCATGGTATGCGGGGACGGCGAAGCGCCCCGAAGCCAGACATCATCCGAATCAGTCGCAGAATTCCCGGAGAGCTCCATGATGCTCAAACGCAGCAGTTTTGCTTCTTCCGTTCTTCTCATTACGGCGACACTCGCGCTGCCCGTACTCGGATTTGCGTCAGAGGTCGGGGGCAGTCGGCAGAATGAACAAGATCAGGTTATTACAGCTGCGGTCAAGACGAGGCTCGCGGCTACGCGCATGGATGGCTTTGCGGGCCTTGAGGTTGAGGCGGCTGAGGACGGAACCGTGTGGTTGAGTGGCACGACTCCAACCGAAGAGGCCGCTGAGCGCGCAGTGGACATCGCGCGCAATGCGGACGGCGTAATGCTGGTGAAGAGCCACATCACGGTGCAGGCCGCGCGCGAAGTCGTCCACTAGTTTCTCACAACCAAGAGTGCTCCCGGTTGGTCCGGGGCCGATAACTGAGGGGGTTGCGTCGGTTGACCATGCGTCCTGAAGAACGAACAGAAAACCATTCAGGGACAGGGACGGAAAGTACCTGGATCGACATACGCCGCGCCGAAAAGCATGCGGTAGATCGCGCCTCTGAGGCTTCGGCGTTCCGGAACCTTGCCCGGCCGCTTTGGATCCTCGCCGTTTGCGCTCTGGTTGCTGTCCTGCGCCAGACGCGCGAGGCGTTAATTCCGCTCATCCTAGCCATTCTCATCTCACTGATTTTCTCCGGAGTAGTGGAAGGCCTGCGCCGACGTCGTGTCCCAAGAGCGGTGAGCGCACTCGTCATTCTGTTGCTTGGCGGGTTCGCTCTCGGCGGGGCCGCAAATGCCCTGTGGACGCCGGCGCAGCAGTGGATCCAAAGCGCACCCCGAATACTCAAGATGATGGAACACAAAGTTCGGCCCGCGCGTGCGATCGTGCAGAGGCTTGACGATATCGCCGTGCGGGCCTCCGCCTTGGCTGGTCCCGGCTCCGAAACTCGAACCGCTCAGGCGAGCGTGCCGGCGACGGGGGTCACAGCAGCGGACCTGATTATGGAGACCGGCTGGGTGGCCGCTGGTTCGGTAACCGTTGCTGCGTTGACCTTATTGCTACTTTCCGGGGGACCGCCAGCCCTCGCCCGAATGACGGCGGCTCTTGGCGGCAATGTACCTGCTGTGCACGTGCTGCGGACCATTGACGCGATCCGCCTCGGAGTCGGCCGCTACTACGGCACCATGGCGCTGATTAATCTCAGCCTCGGAGTGGCCACGACGATCGCGATGTGGTTGCTGGACATGCCGACGCCGATGCTGTGGGGCGCCATGGCAGCGCTGCTGAACTTCATCCCGTATCTCGGCTCCGCGGTCACGCTGGTGACGGTCACCATTGTCGCGCTGGTGACGTTCGACTCGACCCCTCATGTCCTTTTAGTTGGAGCCACATATCTGGGACTTGCCACCGTCGAAGGCCAGCTGGTTGAGCCGATCTTCTTCGGTCGCCGATTGCAATTGAATCCAGTCGTCGTCTTTGTCGCACTGTGGCTCGGCGGTTGGCTGTGGGGAATTGCCGGGATCTTGCTTGCCGTGCCTGTCCTCGTCGCAGCCAGGGTCGCCGCAGCGCAGCCGGGCGGAAACGATGTCGTGCTGCGCTTTCTTGGTCCGGAGGCACATAAGGATGAGCATGTGAAAAAAGGTGGCGAGAGCCCTATCGACGTGCCAACCATACGATCCTTGGCGTCTCGTTAGCCGTTCAGGCGGGCTGGCTCTGTGGTTCGTCCATACTAAGCGCCGCACTGCGAATGGCGGCAGACTGAGACGGATACGTGTGTATGACTGCCGCAAGGCGACGCAGACCGATGCCGCTGTGCATTGCGACGCAAACCTCATTGATCATTTCGCTCGCCCGCGATGCGACAATGGTCGCTCCCAGTATGCGGTCTTTCCCTTCTGCGACGTGTAGCTTTACGAAACCATTATCCTGACGGTCGGTAATCGCACGATCGACATCCTGCATCATCACGGTATAGGTTTTTATCGGGATGGATTGCTCGCGCGCCTCCCAGGCCTGCAGTCCCACGTGAGCAATTTCCGGCGCGCAGAATGTGCACCAGGGAATGGTTAGATCGCAGTGCCGTTCAGTTGCGCCGGCGAGCGCATTATGCACCGCGATGCGGGCCGTGCATTCCGCGACGTGAGTATACTTATGCGGCATGCAGACATCTCCGGCCGCGAAAACGTGCGGGTTGCTCGTACGCAGAAAATCATCGGTCCTGATGCCGTTGACCGGATCCGAGGCGATGTGTGCAGCTTCCAACTGCAACGACTTGATATTGGGCACACGACCGACGCTCATCAGCACGCAGTCGGCAGATACGACACTCTTGGTCTTGTAGCTCCGCGTTTCCAACAGAACGTTCGAAGCATCAAGCCGCGCACCTATTACGCGCGTGTTGAGAAGTATATTCACGCCGTCGCGTGCCATTGCCTGCGCCAGTATTTGCGCGGCGTCCCGCTCCTCGCGCGGCAGGAACTTTGCCTCGTCCTGAATTATGGTGACGCGCGAGCCTAGACGGCAAAAGGCCTGAGCGAGCTCGCAACCGAGCGGTCCACCGCCGACTACGGCAAGTCGCGCAGGTAATTCTGTGAGCCCAAAGATTGTCTCGCTCGTCACGTAACGCCGCCGGAGCCCTGGGAATTGCGCTGGCGCAGAGACCGCACCGGTGGCGACGATAGCTTTGCCAAAACGCACGTGCTGACCGCCCGCGGTTATGGTGCGGCGATCGGCGAACTCGGCGCCCGCAAAGCGGGTATCGATACCGAGCCGGGTGAGTCGCGCCAGGGAGTTGTAGGCTGCGATGCGCTGCTCGATGCGCTGGAGGCGAGTGGCGAGGCGGCCCAAGTCTGCGACGGGACTTACGCCCTGCGACCCCATAAGGCGCGAGGCTTCCCGAACGGCTGCGAACAGGGTCGCGGAGCGGATCAGGGCTTTTGAGGGTACCGAGCCGCTATTCAGCGACGTGCCCCCTAGGCGCTGACTCTCAAAGAGCACTACGCGCTTGCCGGCGAGTGCCGCCAAGCGGGCGGCGGCGAGGCCCGCCGGACCTGCACCGATGACTGCAACGTCGCAGTCGTGGGTTCGCTTTTTCCTCGCAACGCGCTGGCGGCTTGAGCGTGGCGGCTGACGTTGCTGGCGGCTCATCGGGCGAGCCACCCGCCGCGGAAGCCGGCGCGGCGCAGTCCTTGCCGCATGACCTTGGATTCGCGCATTAGCGACCAGATCAAGCCAGATCTGGCATTTTCAATCATCAGTACCAACAGGCCTTGGTCGAGTCCATACCAGCCGTCGGACACCCAGCCGCCAGTCTCCGGGTTGACGCTTGGGTTAAAGCCACTGGCGAAGCGATCCTCGGCGCAGACTTGGGGAAATTGAGTCAGTAACAGGCGTGTGCCGGCAAGCGCGGCCTGCGGCGTAAGAGGAAGGGTAGCCAGCATCGCCCAGGGGCAGAGCGTCCCGTCATCTGGTCCGAAGGGGACTCCCCGCGCCATGTAGCCGAAACGGCGGCGATCGGCGGCAAACTCAGGTGCGCCCTGGCCGCTCGGACCGTCTCCTGCGCTAATGCCCCAGAGGTCGCGACCGTACCCAACCGCTTCGTGAGGGTTACGCTCGCAGTATTCCTGTTGCAGCAAGATAGTGCGCCGCGTGTTTTCAAAGTAGTCGCTGCGCTTCTCCTGCATAAACGCGTCGCGGATGCCGCGAAAGTCAACCCAGGCATGCGAAAACAAGTGCGTAAACAATGGACCGGAGTAAAGCACGTCCTGCCCGAATATCCGTTCCCATTGATAAGTCACCGTCCAGGTGGAGAACGCGCTCGGGGCCAGGGGGCGCCCGTTGGCACCGAGGCCAAGGATGTAGAGGATCAACGCCTCGTTATAGCCCTCCCACCCGTAGTGCAGAAAACCAAATTCCGGCAGCCAGCCCTGGGACAACGAGGGTGCGTGGTTCTGCGCCCAGCGCCAGTCGACTCGTTCGTAAAGTGCAGCAGCAACCTCACGTATTTCACTCTCGACGGGGCGATCGAAGTACAAAGCCACCGACAGGACTCCGGCGAGCAGCAACGTCGAATCAATCAGCGATAGCTCGCTCTGCCAAACACGTGCGCCAGTGTGCATGTCAAGAAAGTGAAAGTAGAAACCCTTGTAGCCGACGGCAGAAGAGGCACTTTGCTCGCTGTTCAGAAAGAAGCGCAGCGTTACCAGGGTGCGCTCGGCTGCCGCGCGACGCGACAACCAGCCGCGTTCCACGCCAACGATATAGCTGCTCAAGGCAAAACCGACTACCGCGATACTCGAGGGCGCGCCCGGCCGCGAGGTATCAGCCACCAGACCATTCAGGGGATTAACGTAGCGCAAGAAGTAGCTGAAGGCTCCTTTGTGAAGTCGAGCGATCAGCGCGGCATCGGACTCTTGCGGGTGACCGTTGCCCCTCAGGCGAGCGCCGTAGGATTTGGGGCGCTTGTCTCGAGTTTGCAGCATCGGCGCAGAATACGGTGGCCGTGATGGGTGTGCCGTAGGAAAAGACCGGCAGACCCCGCAATTGCGCGTATGCTGAGAGGCGACACCTGACGCGGAATGCGTCGTGGTGTGCTGTCAGTTTCTGGCGGTGCAGTCCTACAAGTTGCTAAAGGCCAGTCATCCTAGACTTGCTGGCGATGCAGCACAGGTCGCGCTTTACCCCAACACGACGTCACGAGTCGCGAGCTGCGCATTCATGAAGGCGTGTAGCTGGCCCCGGTGCAACGGGAGCACGACCTAAAACGGAGCGGCGAAAAGATGGAGCAGGTCGCGCTGCAGGAGCCGCGAACGCGCCGGTGGTTCGATCTCGGCTTCGCCGCCGAGACTCCCGAACCGGGGCCGATCCGTGCTGAACTCATGAGCGTGGAGCGTCTCGAGCAGTTTGCCGAGACGCTGGCACGCAACCATGGCGTCGTCGAAGCCTCGCGCCATGGGGCATCGATGCTCACGCGCACTCGACAGAACGCGCGGGTATTGCGTGCGCACTTCGAGACCGTCGCGCGCACCACCGCCAGCCAGCGCAGTGTCACACCGGCAGCCGAATGGTTCGTCGATAACTATTACGTCGTCGAGCGTCAGATCCAGCTCATTCGTGACGATTTGCCCGTCGGATACTATCGCCAGCTGCCAAAGCTGGCTGCCGGACATCTTTCCGGGCTTCCTCGTATCGCGGGGATCGCGTGGAGCTACGTGGCCCACACGGACAGTCATTTCGAGGCACAGCTGCTGGTCCGCTTTGTTACGGCATACCAAAACGTCCAGACTCTTACGATCGGTGAGCTCTGGGCGCTCGCCAGCATGCTGCGAGTGGTGCTCATCGAGAATCTGAGGCGCTGCGCGGACCGCATAGTAAGCGCAAGAGCGGAGCGTGAGCGCGCCGATATGCTGGCGGATCGGCTCCTCGGGTCGCCGGCGCGGCCCGCAGAACCGGTGGAGCGAGTTCTGGGAGGCTACCGCAAAAGAAGGCTGCCCCGCACCCTTGCGGTCCAGCTGGTACAGCGCCTGCGGGACTGTGACCCCACGGTTACGCCGGCTTTCCAGCACCTCGAAGAACTGCTTCAGGGCGAGGGCGTCAGCGCAGATCAAGTCGTGCGTGACGAACTGCAACGCCAGGGCGCCGCCAACGTAACGGTGCGAAATATAGTTACGAGTCTCGTGCAGCTGTCGGCGCTGGATTGGTCGGACATCGTCGAGCAACTGAGCCATGTGGACGCACTGCTCGGTGCGGAAACGGATTTTGCGGCGCTGGATTTCGCGACGCGTAATCGTTATCGAAGCGCGATTGAAGAGATCGCGCGTGATTCGCATTGTGTTGAGACTGAGGTGGCCCGGCGGGCAATTGCGGCGGTGTCGAGAAGTAACATTAATGACACGGCCGCGCAGGAAGTGGGTTATTACCTGATAGGGCCGGGTCGGCGCACGCTCGAAGCCGACGTCGGATACCGGCCGCCACTGTCCGAGACGCTAGGCCGGGGAGTCCGCCGCGCAGGCGTTGCCGGCTACCTGCTGGTAATCGCGCTGATTACCGCCGTGGCAATGGGAATCGTGGCGTACTGCCTGCGGGAACTGTCGGCACCGCTGATGCTGCTGTTGCTTGTGGCATTGTTGTTGCCGGCGAGCGAGGTCACGATCGCGCTGCTCAACAATGGTATTACGCGCGCGCTCAAGCCAGTGAGGCTCCCGGCGTTGGACCTTGCGGGGGTGATTCCGGAGGAGTTTCGCACGCTGGTTGCGGTGCCGATTCTATTGAGCACTCGAGCCGAGATCGAAGAGGCGCTCAACAATCTGGAGAATGAATATCTGGCCGGCGCGCGCGGTGAATTGTACTTCGCGCTGCTCGCGGACGGAGTAGATGCGGCGCAGGAGGTTTGTGAGACCGATGATGAGTTGATTGCGGTCGGCCGCCGCGGCATTGCTGCGCTCAATGCGCGCTATGGACGCGGACTCACGGGGGAGCGGTTTTCGTGGCTGTGTCGAAAGCGCAAGTGGAATCCTCAGCAGCATTGCTGGATGGGTTGGGAGCGCAAACGCGGCAAGTTACACGAGCTGAATCGCCTGCTTCGCGGCGCAGCGGATACCAGCTTTACGGTGACCGCCGCGGAAATCCAGGCGCTCCCACAGCGCGTGCGCAACGTGCTGGTACTGGACGCTGACACACAATTGCCCCATGGAGCGGCTGAGAAGCTGATTGGTAAGATCTCGCATCCGCTGAATCAGCCCCGCCTCGACGCGCGTACGCGCCGGGTTACCGCAGGCTACGGCATTCTCCAGCCCCGGGTTACGCCATCGTTGCCCAGCGGTGAAGGCGGATCGCTGGTGCAGACGATATTTTCCGCGACTCCCGGCCTGGACCCGTATGCATTCGCGGTGTCCGATCTTTATCAGGATCTATTTGGCGAAGGGTCATTTACTGGCAAGGGCCTCTACGATGTTGATGCCTTCGAGAGCTCACTGAGTGGACGCATCAACGAGAACGCTGTCCTAAGTCACGATCTTCTGGAAGGCATATTTGCTCGCGCAGCGGTAGCCTCTGATATCGAAGTCATCGAGCCGTCCCCGGACCGCTACGACGTAATCGCTTCGCGCGAGCATCGGTGGGCTCGCGGGGACTGGCAGCTGCTTCCTTGGCTGCAACCCAAGGTTAGCCTACCGCGCACGGAACGGGACTGGCGCGCGGTTTCTCCACTTGGGTGGTGGAAATTATTCGACAACTTGCGCCGTACCACCGTCCCAATCGCCACCCTTGCCGCATTGGTTCTGGGGTGGCTTATCCCGCCGCCATACAGCGCTGGTTGGACGGCATTGCTGATCTGCGGCATGGGCGTGGCGCCGCTAATGCCAGTGTTGCTTGTGGTACGGGATCGGCCCCGGCATCTGCGACGCGAGAGTGAGCGCCAGGCTCTGCGGCACGATCTGCGCATGGCGTGCTTGCGCTGGCTGCTCACCGTCACTTTCTTGGTCGACCGCGCCTGGTGGATGGCGGATGCCCTGATGCGCACTCTTTACCGGCTGGGTGTGAGTCATGATCGCCTTTTAGATTGGACGACCGCGGCGCAATCGCGCCGTCTGAGTCGTCTGCAGCTATTTAGCTACCTGCGCCGAATGCAGGGTAGTGTTGTGATCGCGCTCGGGATCGCTGCGCTTGTCTTCGTTGCGGCGCCGGAAAACCTTTGGCTCGCGGCGCCGTGGCTATTCCTGTGGATTGCGGCACCGGCCGTGGCACGGTTTATCAGTACGCCGCACGCGGATCATCCAGATCTGACCCTGAGTGATGCAGACGCCGGCGAACTACGGCTCATCGCCCGCCGCACCTGGGCCTTCTTCGAGCACTTCGTAACCGCCGAAGATCATCATTTACCGCCGGACAACTTCCAAGAGACTCCGTCCCCGGTGTTGGCGCAACGGACGTCGCCAACGAATATTGGGATGTATCTCTTGTCGTCGGTCGTCGCTCTTGAGTTTGGGTGGGTGGGTTTGCTCGCCTGGATAGAGCGCCTCGAAGAGTGCATGCGAACGCTTTCTAAACTGGAACGCTTTCGCGGGCATTTCTTCAATTGGTATGACACCCGCACGGCTCAACCGCTGCTGCCTCGGTACGTGTCCACGGTGGACAGTGGCAACCTTGCCGGCCATCTGCTCACGTTGGCCAATGCGATCGAGGCTGCGGCATTACGGCCGCTGTGGAGCCCAGAGCGTCTCAACGGCATCGCTGACGCGGTCGCTCTCTCGCCTCGCACGACACGAGCAGGCGGGGCGGCCCGCAACTTAAATCAGCTTCTGGGCGCCCGCGGCGACGTTCTCTCTCGACTTCGAGCAGCAGCGGGCGCGGCAAACACGGAAAGGCCGGCCTCTGATGCAAACGGGCAGACGCCGGACTGGGCAGCGATGGCCAGCGCGTGCGTGCAAAGTCATATGCGCGATGTCGCCGCCCTGGCCACGCAGCTGCCAGCGGAATTTGCCATCGACAAGACGGACTCCGTGACGCTCAAGGATTTGGCGGCCGGATGCGCAGGTGATGATCTTGCCGCTGCGGCCATCAAGCTCGTGGAGCGGCTCTCGACGCTGGCCAGCAGTGCGCGCCAACTGGCCTACGGCATGGAATTCGCGTTCCTTCTGAAACCGCACCGGATGCTGTTGTCCATCGGCTACAACGTGACGGAGAGCCGTCTGGACGGTAGCGACTACGATCTGCTGGCCTCAGAGGCGCGGCTTGCAAGCTTTGTTGCCATCGCAAAGCGAGACGTGCCGGCGCGTCATTGGTTTCGCCTCGATCGACATTCGGTGGCCGTTGGTAGCAACACGGCGCTCTTGTCCTGGTCTGGCTCGATGTTTGAGTATCTGATGCCAGCGCTGGTTATGCGGGCACCGAGCGGCAGTCTGCTGGACCGCGCGTTACGCGTGGCGCTGCGTGCACAGCGCGATTATGTGGCCCTGCGCGGCATTCCCTGGGGCATCTCTGAATCCGCATACAACACGCGGGACCTTGATCAGACCTATCAATACTCGCCCTTTGGCGTACCAGCGCTCGGCCTCAAGCGTGGCCTGGCCAATGACATGGTGATTTCGCCCTACGCAACTGGATTGGCGGCGATGCTAGACGCACCCGCAGCAGCGGCGAACTTTCGCGCGTTGGATCGTTGGGGTGCACTTGGGCACTACGGCTACTACGAGGCGCTGGACTTCACGCCTGATCGTCTGGCGGAGGGTGACCGCGTGGCGGTCGTGCGTGCCTACATGGCTCACCATCAGGGCATGACGATCGTAGGTATCGCGAACGGGCTGCGAGGCGGCATCATGCAGGGGTTCTTCCATGCGGAAGCCGCCGCACGTGCGACAGAGCTGCTCATGCAGGAGCGGCCGCCGCGCTCGGTGGAAGCGCCGCCGGAAGGGAGTGAGGCGGAGGCGCGCGAGGGCAGGCTGCCGGTGCTGGCGGGACGTCGTCGGCTGCATACTTGGCGGCCGCGAACGCCGCATACGCAGTTACTGAGCAACGGTCGTTACGCGGTAATGGTGAACGCGGGCGGGGCGGGCTTTAGCCGCTGCGGTGACCTCGCCGTCAGTCGCTGGCTCGGCGACCCTACCAGCGACCGGGATGGTCAGGCGATCTACCTGCGGGACTGTGAGAATGAGACCGTCTGGTCCGCGGCCTACCAGCCAACTGCCGTCGAGCCGGATTCATACCGGGTGACGTTCACGGAGGATCGCGTCGAAATCATGCGGCGTGACGGTCCGTGGGTCACGCGTCTGCAAGTCCTGGTATCGGCAGAGCATGATGCTGAGGCGCGGCGCGTATCCATTTCCAATCTGGGCGATCGGGCACGTGAGATCGAAGTAACTTCCTACAGTGAAATTGTGCTCACTACCGCGGCTGCAGACCGTGCCCATCGTGCCTTTTCGAATCTGTTTGTGCAGACTGGATTTGAACCACAACTCGGCGCCTTGGTGGCCGGCCGCCGCGCGCGCTCGGAGGGCGACCGCGGGGCCTGGGCCACACACCTTGGGGTGGTCGAAGGCGAAGCGATCGGCGATTGGGAATTTGACACTGACCGCGCGTCCTTCATAGGCCGCGATAGAGATGCACGCTCACCTCGCGCATTGATTGAGCGTGGCCCATTGAGCGGGTCAACGGGAATCGTGTTGGACCCGGTATTCAGCTTACGCCGGCGGGTGCGAATCGCTCCCGGGGATACAGCCCGCATTACATTCTGGACCGTTGTAGGTCAATCGCATGCAGAGGTCTTGCGCGTCGCCGACAAATGTCGCGAACCGGCTTCGTTTGACCGGGCTTCGACGCTCGCCTGGACACGTGCGCGGGTTCAGCTGCACTACCTATCGGTCGATCCGGATGAAGCGAGCCTCTTCCAGCGTCTAGCGGCACATGTCTTTTACCCAAATCCGGCGCTGCGTGCCGGTCCCGAAGCGTTGCGGCGCAATCAAGCTGGCCCGGCAGCGCTGTGGGCGCACGGGATCTCGGGTGATCGCCCCATCATGCTGGTCGAGATTGACGACGCCGCGCACCTGGCGCTTGTGCGGCAGCTCTTGCGGGCGCACGAGTATCTAACCCTTAAGAATCTGCCCGTCGACCTGGTAGTGATCAACGAATCGTCCTCTTCATACGTACAGGACCTGCAGGCCGCAATCGAATCACTGGCGCGTGCGGGGCAGCAGCGCTCGCAACAAGGTAGACGCCCGGATCAGGGAGACGTGTTCACACTTCGTGCCGAAGTGATGTCCGAGGACTCGCGGCAGACCCTGCAGGCGTGCGCGCGGGTGGCGCTCATAAGCCGACGTGGGACACTCGCTGAGCAGCTAGATCGGCTGGAAGATCCGGCGGCGGAAACGCGCTTACCCGAGGTTCGGCGGCTGACGAGGTCGAAGCGCGACGCTCCGGCGGCGTCGCCCACGCTAGAGATGTTCAATGGCGTTGGCGGTTTCGCGGCAGACGGGGCCGAGTATGTCGTGGTCTTGCGACCAGGTACAACGACGCCGATGCCATGGATCAATGTCATCGGGCAGCCTGATTTCGGATTTCAGGTATCGGCAAATGGAGGGGGCTTCACCTGGGCGATGAACAGCCGGGAGAACGCTCTGACCGGCTGGTCAAATGACGCCGTCAGCGATCCGGTCTCGGAAGCGTTTTATATCCGGGATGACGCGACCGGGGAACTCATCTCCCCGACTGCCTCACCAGTGCGCGACCCTGATGGTACTTACATCGCGAGTCATGGGCGCGGCTATTCGCGCTTCAGCCATACGAATCAGAACCTTGATGTGGAGTTGCTGCAGTTCGTGCCGCGACTTCGCAAGGTGAAGGTATCCCGGTTGACTATCCGCAATGTGGGAACCAAGCCGCGCCGCCTGAGTGTCTGTGCGTACGCGGAATGGACCCTGGGGGTGTCACGGGCAACAAGTGCTCAGCATGTCGTCACGGAAACCTGTGACAAGACCGGGGCGCTGTTGGCGCGTAATCCCTGGAACACATCGTTTGCGGCGCGGACGGCGTTTTTCGATCTGGCGGGAGAGCAGACGCAGACGACCTGCGATCGTAGGGAGTTTATCGGTCTGGATGGTGCACTTGACGCGCCGATTGCGCTGCGATCCGGGATACCACTCTCAGGCCGCAGCGGTGCCGGCCTGGATCCCTGTGCCGCATTGCTTACGGAATTTGAGCTGGCGCCCGGTGCCCAACGACAGTTGCTGTGCTTCTTGGGTCAGGCAGAAGATCCGGCAAGCGTGGTTACGGACATTCAGGCAGCACGCAATCTGCACGTTGAACAGGTATTCGCCGAAATTAAAGGCAGCTGGGAACAGATGCTCGGCAAGATACAGGTGACGACGCCGGACCGTGCATTCGATCTGCTGCTGAATCGATGGCTGCCTTACCAGGTGCTTTCCTGCCGCGTCTGGGCGCGGGCAGCTTTCTATCAAGCCAGTGGCGCGTTTGGGTTTCGCGACCAGTTACAGGATTGCATGGCGCTGACTACGCTGGCGCCGACCGTTGCCCGCGCGCATCTGCTACGCGCAGTCGGAAGACAGTTCGAACAGGGGGACGTGCAGCATTGGTGGATGCCCGAGAGCGGGCGCGGTGTGCGTACACACATCGGTGACGATCGCGTCTGGCTTGCCTACTGCACGGCACACTACGTGTCTGCTACCGGTGATGCGGCGGTCTTGGATGAACCGATCCACTATCTGTCGGGGCAGGCGGTTCCGGAGGGTGCCAGTGATCTTTATTTCGAGCCACAGCAGTCATCGCGGGTGGGATCGATTTACGAGCACTGTGCCGTGGCCCTCGATGCCAGCCTGGGGGTTGGCGCCCATGGGCTCCCGCTTTTCGGCGGCGGTGACTGGAACGACGGCATGAATGCGGTGGGCGCACAGGGGCGCGGGGAGAGCGTGTGGCTCGGGTGGTTTCTGTGTGCAACGCTTGCGGCTTTTACGAAGATCGCTGCCGCGCGACAAGACCAAGAGCGCGCGACGCGCTGGCTGAGACACAGCAGCGAACTGCAAGCTTCGCTGGAAGGCTCTGGCTGGGACGGCGACTGGTATCGGCGTGGTTACTTTGATGACGGCACCCCCCTGGGATCGGCGATAAATGAGGAGTGCCGGATCGATTCTATTGCCCAGGCTTGGGCGGTGCTCTCAGGAGCAGCCAGCCCGGCCCGCGCGGCGCATGCGATGGCGGCTGTGGCCGAGCACTTAGTGCGCAAAGATACGGAGCAACTGCTGCTATTTACGCCGCCGTTTGTGAATTTCGAACCCAATCCGGGTTACATCCGTGCCTATCCCCCCGGAATCCGCGAAAACGGTGGCCAATATACCCACGGCGCCATCTGGTCGCTTATGGCCTGGGCGCAGCTCGGCGATGGTGATCGCGCCAAACAACTCTTCGATTACTTCAGCCCCATTCATCACACGCGTGATCCGGCACAGGTGGCGCGCTACAAACTAGAGCCTTACGCAGTAGCCGCCGACATTTATGCGGCGCCCGCGCCGGCCGGTCGAGGAGGCTGGTCGTGGTATACGGGCGCCGCGGGCTGGCTTTACCGCGCCGGTCTGGAGTCGATTCTCGGCATCCGTACTGCTGGAGATCAGCTCCTGATACAACCGTGCATTCCGCGCGCGTGGCGCCGCTTCGACGTGGACTACCAATTCGGTCGCACCGTCTATCACATCACAGTGACCAATCCCTTCGGCGCAACAAACGGAATCAGTCACGCTGAACTGGACCATCTCACGATACTGCGTCCCCCGATTCGGATCACGATGCTCGATGATCAGGCCGAACACACGGTACGTGTCGTCATGGGCTAAAGCCTGCGGAGTGTAGGGCGCGGCTTACAGTCATCAAATCGACGCTCCGATATCCACGCACGGAGGCTCGCGGCAATCTTCTAGCTTGAGCTTGTGGCGAGGTAAGGAGGGGTTTTCGATGGAAATGCCATGTGTCACGGTGCGACGCACCGGAGATCGTTGGGGCGTCACCCAGAAGGGGCTAGACTGGTTTTTGGCGGAATTCGATCTTTGGCAGGATGCCATCGACTACGCGCGCGGGCTGGCAGCGGCGAGCGAAAATTCGGTAGTAGAAGGTGAGGACTTTCAGGGGCGACTCGCGCTGCGGCAAGTTTTTTCCACCGATGCAAGTGGCGTAATTCACATCCAGTCGCAGAATTGCTAAGTTGCGCCGATCACGGGGCCGATTACAGCAACTATCCAAAATAATGGTGGCGCCAGTCCCAGTATTCACGCTGCTCCTGCGGACTCAGACTGTTGAAGGCGCGGTATTCGAGGCGCTGATCCTCAAGGTAATGGCGATAGGCAGCATCTTCGCGCGCATCCCAATGGTGTTCGCGAGAACCCTCCCCGTACACACGCGTGACGCCTCCGGATAGCATGGACGCGCCCGCCATAGCCGCGAGGACGAGAGCGGCACGATAGTCCAAGGGTCTCCTCATGGTGCTAGGTCCTTCATTATTCGTAAGCTGTTAAGGAGTGTGCTTGCTGCACCGCGAACTGCCAGCCGGCTGGAAGAAGTTCACACTGTCGGAAGGCACTTACCCCCAGTTGTCGGCGCGCGGCGACGGCCGGACTGAACAGTTGGGTGTTGCTAGATTTAGCACCGCGACGCAGCCGAGCGGCACGGGTGTGCGTGTTGCCAACCCTTCAACCTGACGTCGCCGGCGAATTCTGGTGCGACTTGGGGGCAGCGTCAGAGCAGCTGCCGCATTTCTGGGAGCACACGGTCGGCAGTTGCCATGCCACGCTGACACTGCGCGCCGACTGGCAAGGGCAGCTTGCGCGTGCCCATCGGCAACTAGGTTTCGAACACGTCCGTTTCCACGGAATCCTCGATGACGATATGGGCACGCTCGTTTGCCAGAGTGGGCGACTCGTGTACTCGTTCTTCAATGCCGATCAAATCATGGATTTTCTGCTTTCACTGGGCATGCGGCCGTTCGTTGAGCTCAGCTTCATGCCCGCTACCCTTTCTTCGGCGGGCAACACGGTGTTCCGCTATCGCGGCAACATCACGCTGCCGCGCGATCTGAACGCCTGGGAGACGCTGATCGCGCGACTCGTGGGACACTGGTTTGGGCGCTACGGCCGGGACGAGCTGCGCCACTGGTACTTCGAAGTCTGGAACGAGCCGAATCTGCCTGCCTTCTTTGCCGGTCGACAGGAGGACTATTTTGCCCTCTACCGAGCGGCCGCCAGGGCCATCAAAGCCGTCGACCCACAACTGCGCGTGGGCGGACCGGCAACCGCGGCAAATGCGTGGCTCACAGAATTCGTCACCTTCTGCGAGCAGCAGGGAGTGCCTGCGGATTTCGTGAGCACGCATCACTACCCGACGGATGCCTTTGGGCGTCCGGGAGAGGACACCGAGACCCAGCTCGCGGCAAGTCCGCGCAGCGCGCTGCGGGAGGAGGCACGAAGGGCCCGGGCACAGGTGGGGCAGCGACCGCTGTATTACACCGAGTGGAGCACCTCTTCGAACGCCCGTGACCCGTTGCACGATGAGTCCTACGCTGCGAGCTTCATCGTGAAGACGGTGCTTGAAGCGCGCGGACTGGTGCAGGGATACAGTTACTGGACGTTCACCGACATCTTTGAAGAGGACTATTTCCCGTCCCGTCCCTTTCACGGCGGGTTCGGATTGCTCACGCTGCACGGGGTGGCAAAGCCCGCGTACCGTGCGTTCGAGCTGCTGCATCAAGTCGGCAGTGAACTGATGCCGGTGTTAGGCGCGCACCCCACGGTGGATTGCTGGGTGATACGCGACCGTAAATCCATAGCCGTTCTTCTTACCAACTACGCACAGCCACGACATGCAATCGCCACGGAGACGGTGCGTGTGTCGCTCGTCAACTGCAAGGCGCAGAGCGCACAAATTCGGCGCATTGATAACGAGCATGCCAATCCGAAGCGGCTCTGGCTGGATATGGGTGCTCCGGAATACCTAAACCCGCGGCAAGTTGCCGCTCTGCACGCCGCCTCCCGGTGCGTGGCGAGCGGCTTGCGGCTCGACGTTGACGGCAACGGTATCGGTAGCTTTAAGGTGACTCTGCCCCCACTTAGTGTCGCCTGCGTCTGCCTGCAGATGCAGCCCTAGAAGAATCTCAGGACCATTCAATTGGCCGGCGGGTGGGATCGCCAGCCCGTTGCTCAGAACGATCCGGAGAATGGCGGCCGCCGCGACGAAGCGCCAGTCGCGCAAGTAGCCGGGCATGCGAAGGACGCGCCAACGCGCGATGACAGCCAGAAAGATGCCCGCGAGCACGAAGCGCGCGCCGGCCGCCAGCAAGTGCGGCAGCGCGAGCGCCATGATGCGGTTGACGGCATAGGTAACGCCCCAGACGACGTAGATGACCGTGAATGCGAGTTGGATCTTCGAGGGGCTGCGGGTCACCAGCAACGAGCCGGTGACAGATGGAGCCGGGAGGCTGCTCACAGTGGCTGGAAATTTCCCGCGATCGCTTCGATGAGCGTGGGGCCGGGCCGCACAAGTGCTTGGCGCAACTCCCTGATCAGTGCGTTGGAATCCTGGACCCGGACCGCCGCGGCGCCGCAGGCACCGGCGAATGCCATGAAGTCGGGATTGCGACCCACGACGCCAATGGGGGTGATCCCGGCGGCCTGCATGTCATCGCGGATCTGTCCCAAGGCCTCGTTATTCCATACGATGATGGGCAAGGTGAGATCGAGCTCCACGGCACTCATTAATTCCTGATGGGTGAACTGCCAGCCGAAATCCCCGGCAAGCGCCACGACCGCGCGGGTGGGCTGGGCGATCTTGGCGCCGATGGCTGCAGGTAGTGCGAATCCGAGCGCCCCGTATCCGGAAGGGTGGAACCACAGCCCCGGACGCTCGGCCGGGAATGCGTAGTTGCCCAAATAGGCAATCTGCGTCATATCGCTGAATACCACGCCGTCCGAGGGCAAAGCGGCACGCAACGCCCGTAGCGCCGCGAGGCGCGCGCGGCTGTGAGAATCGAACTCCTGCTCGATGCGGCTGCGGAACGCAGCGGCGGGTCCGGATGCGCTGCGCCAGCCGGCGCGTGGCTGCACGCCTGCCGCAAGGGCTTCAAGGGTCAACGTGGCATCGGCGTGGATGGGCACCGCGGCATCAAAGTGATCCGCGAGCTTCTGTTCGTCGACATCGATGCGCACCAGGGGACCGCCGAGCGCCAGCCGTGTCGTCGTGTACACGTCGGTTTCCGAGAGCTCTGTGCCAGCGGCGATCACGACGTCGGCGGCGGCGATCATTGCTTGCGTGGGCCGGTACGGCAGACTGGCGCCGAGATTCGCAGGATGCGTCTCTGCAAGTACTCCCTTGGCCGCTACCGTGGTCACCAGGTACCCATCGAGCGCCTCGAGCAGTTGCCTGAGCGCGGCGCCGGAACCCCGGGCACCTCCGCCGGCGATGACCAGCGGACGACGCGCGGTGGCGAGCAGCCGTTGTGCTCGTGCCAGCGCCTCGGCTTCGGGAGCTTTGGGGGCCGGAGCCGCGGCGAAGCGCTCCGTTTGCAGGGTGGTAGTCTCGGCAAGCAGGTCCAGAGGGATGTCCACATATGCCGGGCGCGCGCGCGGCGCACGCAGCGCGGCGAAGGCAAGGCGGAGCTGTTCACGTACCTCCTCGGGGTTGCGGGCGCTTGCGGCGTAACCCGTCGCGTGCGCGGCAAGCCCACGCTGGTCGGCAAGCTCGTGTAACACGCCCCATCGCTGGCCCAGTGAGGCACGAATCGGGCTACTCGCGATCACCAGCAGCGGCACCGAGTCTGAGTTCGCTTGGGCAACAGCCGTGAGAATGTTGGTGACGCCAGGGCCGGAGATGACGAATGCGGCGGCAGGCCGTGAGCTCGCGCGCGCATAACCATCGGCGGCAAACCCGGCGTTTTGTTCGTGGCGCGCCAGCACGTGGCGCAGGCGGGCGAATTCCAGTCCGCGATAGAGTTCCAGATTGTGCACGCCTGGAATGCCGAAGACGGTGTCGATGCCATTGGCGACAAGCGTCTCGACGACGTAACGTCCGACGGTCCAGGGAGCCGCGCTCATGCAGTTGAAATGTTAACACCACGCACGCACAGTAAGGATGTGAAGTTTTCCTCTCTCGTTGGCCGTATCAAGGGCGCTGGCGCGGATGCCTGGTTTACGCACTACGAAGCGGTCGCCGCCCGTGAGCGCGGCGAGGACGTGATCATTCTAAGCATCGGCGATCCAGATCTGGATACGCCCGCCCCGGTCGTCCAGCGCGCCATTGAATGTCTCCAGGCCGGCGACACGCATTACGTGCCGGCGGCGGGTCGGCCCGCGCTGCGCGAGGCGATTGCCCGGCTGCATGCGGCACGCTGCGGTCAGGGCGTCGGCGCGCAGAACGTCATCTGTCTCTCCGGCGCCCAGAACGCGCTCTTCGTAGCCTCGCTGTGTCTGGCTGGTCCAGGCGATGAAGTGATCACCTTCGAGCCTCTCTACCCGACTTACCCCGCAACCATTGAGTTGTCCGGTGCGCGTCTGGTGCGCACACCAGCCTCGCGCGATTGCCGGCCGGATCTCAACGCTCTGGCGAGGCAGGTGACCCCGCGAACGCGAGCCATCGTGTGGGCCACGCCGAACAATCCGAGCGGCGTGATTCTCAGCGAGATGGAGCTGGCGGTCATTGGCGACCTCGCGCAGCGTCACGACCTGTGGGTGATCTGCGACGAAGTGTATGCAGGACTCGCGCCCGGAGGCCGTGTCCCGAGTCTCGCCCGGCGGCTGCCGGAGCAGGTCGTGACCCTCGGAAGCCTGTCGAAGACCCATGCGATGACGGGCTGGCGTGCCGGCTGGCTGGTTGGGCCGGAGACGCTAGTGGAGCACGCAGAGCACCTGGCAATGTGCATGCTGTTTGGTCTGCCGGGCTTCATCCAGGAGGCGGCGATCACCGCGCTCGCGCGGGCCGCCGAGGCTGAGGAACGCGGGCGTGATTTCTGCGCTGCTCGGCAGCGGCGATTCTCGGCCGCCCTGCGCGGCGTGCCGCTGCTGCGGCCATTGGTTCCGCAAGCCGGAATGTTCATGCTGATCGACGTTTCGGCTACCGGGCTGTCCGGCGCAGCGTTCATGCGTGAGCTTTACACCAGCCGGCGCGTCTCCGTCATGGACGGCGCAGCCTTCGGTGATACCACGGCGCATTGCGTGCGTGCGTGCTTCGCCGTCGATGAGTCCGCCATCGACGCAGCCTGTGGGCGGCTGCGGCAGTTCTGTAGCGAGGATCTGCCACGTCTGATCGACGCGGGGCGGGCTCCCTAAGTAACCGAGCGTTGCTGCTTGGTGCCCGGTAAAAATTCCCGTGGATTTACGTGGCGAGCGTCAAAGAGAGCGGGGCGGCAATGCCGCCCCGCAGGGTTGCCCGGATCGGGTGTCGCTTTTTAGTGCTCGAGTTCCCGCAGCGCGTCGAAGAAATTGGCCCAATCAGGTACACCGAGCCCGGTCGTCTGATCGTAGCCGCGTCGTCCGAACCAATACCAGTTGTCCCCCTTGGTGATGTCCCTGAAGGCAGCGTTCCGACCCTGCCGGGACCCTGGGAAACTGGAAATCAGGTACATGGGCGGATTGAACAGTCCGATGCGATGGTGCAACGCCTGCACGAACAGATTCGTCACGCCATTGAGCTCCGGCGCCACGAAACTGGTGCCTCCGGCCTGGAAAAATCCGGGTGGTCCATTGCTGGGGTCACTCGGGCTGTAATAGTAGATGTAGCCGGTCTGCGGGTCGGCGTTGGTGGAGATGTCCGGGACATTTCGTCCCGGGAATCGCGCCGGCAACTTATACAGCTTCTGCGCTGGAGCTGGCGTGAGCTGCGAGAGTACCTGGCCGGAGACTGTGTCGACCATTCCGGGGGTAAACCACTGGTAGAAGGGACGCTTGAAATAGATGCTGACGCCCCCTCCGGTGCCGATCGGATACGTGCCGCAATCGATGGCGTTCAGTCCGAGGGCATCACACAGCGGCTGCAAATAGTCCCAGCCCCATGCCTGCTCCTGCTTGATCGTAATGCTGACGGTTTCTCCCGAAGGGACCAGATAGTTCTGCGTGCCGGCGACAGTCGTGCCCCCGCCGGCGGTGATGTAGCGCTGCATCGCGGGGTCGTCGACCGACAGCACCGGATTGAAGCTGTCCGGTTGTCCGGGTGAGGGCTCAATCGGCAGCGCGCCCGTCGTGTCGTAAGCGCCGGAGTCACCAGATGCGGCGAACCACGTCTGGCCCTGGGTGGCGGCCTGCGCCAGCAGGTCGTCAGTGGCCTGAAGGATGTCGGTGGGCTGACCCGTAACCGGATCGGTGATGTTGCCGTTGCCCACCACCGGATCGGAGCCGTCAAAGCCTTCCCACTCGCCCCAGCTCGTGGACACGGTATCGGCGCGATTGGCGTCGATCGCCGCGGCGAAGGCGTCAGCGAATCCCTGATTGGTATTGGGGGCAATGTAGACGATGATCTTGGCACCAGGCGCGAGGCCGCCCGACTGCTCGACGTCGAGCGTGGTCTCATCCGAGCCGGCTGCGTCGCTGGGGGGGCCCGCGCCGCCATCGACCTGAACCTCGCTGATGCGGTTCGGCAGAACATTTACGCCGACCGCACTCCAGTAGTTGTAGGCATCGCTTTGCGTGAAGGACGCGAGTGTCACGATCCCGATCGTGCGCCCTTTGCCGGTCAATCCCTGCCGGTACAGCGGATTGAGATCGTAGTACTGCGCATAGTCCAGGACCGTCCACGATCCAGGCGGGTCCGCGGTGCCGGTGCCATTACTGTTGCTCGGGGCATGCAGCGGGGCGCGCAACGGACTACGCAGCCTCGGGGTCAACCGTGGCCGTGTATCAAGGCCAAGGACCGCACGCACGGAATCGGCGATGGCAGCCGGAGCGTGTGGGGCGCCGAGCGGCGCGCGGAAACGGTACTCCGCGTTCTTCGAGGTCGCGGCGACTTCGTAGCTGTGCAGCTCAACGGCGAAGGCCTTCTCGATCTGCGCCGCCGTGCCGCTGACCTGCAGGTGTGCCGTGGAGCTCTGCGTGACCGTAAGTCCCGCGGCCTCAAACTGCTTCGTCACAGCGGCGACCGTCGCCGCCGACGGGCCGAATTCGCTGCGAAACTGTTCCGGTGTCATGAATTGGCGGTACTGCGGCGAACCGCGCGTGTAGATCGCCTGGATGCGTTGTTCGAGCTGCTCGGTGTTGCGCAGCTTGAGCGCCACGGTCACCGTGACTTTTGCGCTGTCCGCATAGGAGCTTGCCGGGCCAAGATCGACGGCGGCTACCGGTCCGTGTGGATAAGGAGCTGCAGCGGCCGCACCAAATAGCGCGAGACCTACGGCTGCAGCGAGCCATGACTTGCTGGTATTCATGCAATCCCCGTGTTTTAAACCGCCTTGTTGTTTCTATGGCGGCGCCGCCGAAGATGCGCGCGCGAATCACGGAAAGCAAGAGAAGCGCTTGCCGCTCCGGACAATTGTGAAAGATCGTAAGTAAAGCGTGACCGTCGCCGCGCGTGCCCTGCGCGCAGCGTCTCGGTTTAGCACCCAGGACCGAAGGATGCGTTACGCGGTCTTGTGCGGCAGCGCGCCGTTCGGCGTCAGGTGGTCGATCGCCGCCGGCAGATGCTGCGCCAGCTTCTGCGTGAGTTCCTGGGGCGTCATGCCCGTCTTCGCGGCGATCTGATTGATGACCCCGCCGAACGCCGAACTCACCTGCTCGGCTGAAATGGGTTGATTCGGCCCGGTGGAAACCCAAGATCGCACTGTGTTGCCAAGCCCTTGCTGTTCCAGCTGCGTGACAACACCCTGGACACCGCCGTGTTGCTGGATGAATGAGCTCAGTGCGGTGGCTACGCCGGCCCCGACCGCGCCGCCCAATAAGCCGTCAAGTAGGCCCATGATTATTCCCTTCCCCGTGTGATCCAATTCAGGCACAGCGATTCTGGGGCAAGCCGCGCGTGCCGCTCAAGGCATTCACAGCGCGTCGAGCGTCCGGGGCTTCCGCTCGCCGGAGATTTCACTGCGGCGCAGTTTATATATTATAATGACAACATTATAAAACGCCGCATCGCCCGGGTTGCGGGCTCGCGGCGCATGGGCTGACAACTAGGGCGCGCAAGTCATGAGAAAAGTGAAGACGCTCGGTCTTCTGGGCACGGGAGTCATCGGCGGGGGATGGGCGGCGCGGGCCCTCCACTTCGGCATTGACGTGATCGCCGCGGACGTAAAGCCCGAAATGGAGGCCTGGATCCGCGGCGCCGTGGATAACGCCGAGGGTGCCCTCGCGCGCCTGACGCTGGCGCCGCTGCCGCCCAAGGGCACGCTGTCCTTCACCACCGATCTGAACGCGATGGCGGCGCAGGCGGATTTCATTCAGGAGAACATTCCCGAGCAGCTGGAACTGAAGCAGCGGGTGCTTGCCCAGGTGAGCCGGCACGCGGCCGCGGACGTCGCGATTGCCTCGAGCACTTCGGGCCTCATGCCGAGCGACCTGCAGCGTGACATGGTGCATCCGGAGCGCTTCCTGGTGGCCCATCCGTTCAATCCGGTCTACCTGCTGCCGCTCGTCGAGCTCGTCGGCGGCAAGCAGACTTCCGCGCAGACGCTCGAAGCGGCGGGTCAGTTCTTCACCTACATCGGCATGCATGCGCTGCAGGTGCGCCGCGAGGTCCCGGGGCATCTCACCGACCGGCTGCAGGAGGCGCTGTGGCGCGAGATTCTGCACATGGTCAATGAGGACGTCGCGACCACGGGCGAACTCGATGACTCCATCATCTACGGGCCAGGGCTGCGCTGGGCGGCGATGGGCACCAATCTCATTTACCACCTGGCGGGCGGCGAGACCGGCATGCGCCACATGCTGCGCCAGTTTGGGCCCGCACTTAAGTGGCCCTGGACCAAGCTGGAAGCTCCCGAGCTAACTGAGTCGCTGATCGACAAGATGGTCGCCGGCACCCAGGCGCAGGCGGGGGGACGTTCGATCCGTGAGCTCGAGCGGTTGCGCGACGGCTATCTCGTCGCCATCCAGCAGGTCCTCAAGCAGTTCAATATCGGCGCCGGAGCCACGCTGCGCACCCTTGAGGCGCGGCTGTACGAGGACGCCGCCGGCGCTGCGGGGCAGCGCATCCGGGAGACGCTGCAGGACGGCGTACTGCTGCGCTTAATGGATTTCGAGGTGCGGCCCGAGTGGATCGACTACAACGGGCACATGACCGATTCGCGTTATCTGCAGGTGTTCGGTGACGCGACCGATGCGTTGTTGCGTTACGCGGGTGTCGACGACGCCTACCGCAACTCCGGGCGCGCGCTTTTCACCGTCGAATCACACGTGAGGCACGTCGCCGAAGCCCGGGCACTCGAAGCACTGTACGTGACTACACAGGTTCTGGAACTCGATGACAAGCGGCTGCACCTGTTTCACAGCCTACATCGCCGGCGCGATGACGCCCTGGTCGCGACCGCCGAGCAACTATATCTGCACGTGAAGGGCGGTAAGGCGGCCATCCTCGACGCCGAAGTGCACGCGAGCCTCGAGCGGGTGCGCGGTGCGCACGCGCGCTTGCCGCTGCCGCCCCATGCCGGGCGGGTCGGTACGGCCACGGCGCGCTGAGACTGCGCTCCCTGCATGCCCAAGATCGTCGATCACGAACAGCGTCGCAACGAGATCGCCCTCGTGGCCTGCCGCGTGGTGGCCGAGTACGGGTTCGATCAGGCAACCATCGTGCGCATCGCCCGGCAGGCGGGGTATACGACCGGGATGGTGGCGCATTACTTCGACACCAAGCAGGACATCATCGTGGCGGCTTTGCGGCTCATCCTGCGTCGCATCGAAGAGCGACTCAATCCAGACTCGGGCGACAGTGAACCGGAGCTACTCACCCTGCTGACCGAGGCACTGCCGCTGGACGAGACGCGGTACATCGAATGCGCCTTCTGGATCGCATTCTGGGGCCAGGTACCGGCCGACAAGCGTTTGAAGAATATCAACGCCGGGCTGCACCAGGAGTATCTGCGGCTCTTCGAACGTTGCCTCGCGCGGGGGTGGCGGGACTGGTCGCGCTGGCCGAGCGGGATCCGCGAGCAGACGCTGCGCTCGCTCGTGACCTTCATCAACGGTCTCACCGCCAGCACCGTGGCGAGCCGCGCCGATTGGCCGGCGGAACGCCAGATAGAGCAGCTGCGGCTGCAGCTTGAATTGCTGCACGGCTGGGCGGTCAGTGGCGCCAAGGCGCCGTCTCTCAGGGCACGAAGACTTTAGTCGTTAGGGGAACTGCGATGGACTTTGCATTGACCGAGGAGCAGGAACTCATCGTAAAGACGACGCGGGAGTTTGTGCGCACCGAGCTCGTCCCCCATGAACAGGAGATCGAAGACACCGGGCTGTTGCGCGAGGATCTCTACCGTGAGCTGAAAGCCAAAGCCATCGACGCCGGTCTCTACGCGGCCAACATGCCCACGGACGTGGGTGGTGCTGGTCTGGACGCGGTCAGCTGGGTGCTCTACGAGAAGGAACTCGGTTATACCGGCTATGCCCTGCAGTATTCCTGCGTCGCGCGGCCCTCGAACATTCTGCTCGCCTGCGCGGGGGAGCAGCGCGAGCGCTACCTGCTACCGACGGTCCGCGGCGAGCGCGTCGACTGCCTGGCAATGACCGAACCGGGAGCAGGTTCGGACCTGCGCGGAATGAAGACCACGGCAGTCAGCAAAGGCGGCGACTTCATTATCAACGGCACCAAGCACTTCATAAGCCATGCGGACCACGCGGACTACGTGATTCTCTTCGCGGCCAGCGGTGAGGAAGACTCTGCGCGCGGCAAAAGAAAACTGATTACGGCATTTCTCGTGGACAAAGGAACTCCCGGCTTCGAGGTCCGTCCGGGTTACCGTAATGTTTCGCACCGCGGCTACAACAACTGCATCCTGGAGTTCAACGATTGCCGCATCCCGAAGGGCGCGGTGCTAGGGGAAGTCCATCACGGCTTCGAGGTCGCCAATACCTGGCTCGGAGCGACGCGCCTGCAGGTCGCGGCCGGCTGTCTCGGGCGTGCCGACCGGGCGCTGGAGGCTGCCAAGGAGTGGGCGGTGCAGCGGGTACAGTTTGGTCAACAGATCGGTAAGTTTCAGGGCGTGAGCTTCAAACTGGCCGATATGGCGGTGGAGTTGCGCGCGGCGGAACTGCTGACACTGGAGGCCGCCTGGAAGCTTGAGAAAAAAATCGCGACCGACATGGATATGGCGATTGCGAAACTCAAGGCGTCCGAAATGCTGCAGATGGTGGCGGATGAGGCCCTGCAGATTCATGGCGGCATGGGGCTGATGAGCGAGCTGCCGCTCGAGCGCATCTGGCGCGATGCACGCATCGAGCGCATCTGGGACGGCACGAGCGAAGTGCAGCGGCATATCATCTCGCGCGCGCTGCTGCGCCCGCTGGGGGGCTGAAGGCCGCGGCGCTTACTTGCCCTTCCACTGCGGCGTGCGCTTCTCAGCGAAGGCGCGGGCGCCCTCCTTGAGGTCCTCGGAGCGGATCACCTTCTGCACCGCGTCGAGGCTGTCGTGCAATTCAAACGCCGCTCCCTCTGCGACCACTTCGGTGTGCCGCAACAGCTGCTTGATGGCTGGAAACAGCAGCGGCGGTCCGGCGGCGAGCTGCCGCGCGATTTCCCGCGCCTTGGCCAGGCTCTGGCCCTTGGGAACGACGTGATTGGCGAGTCCCCAGTGCTTGGCTTCCGCCGCGTCCATCCAGCGCCCCGTCATGAGGAATTCGACCGCCACGTGATACGGAATTCGGCGCCGCAGCTTGATCGTGCCGGCGTCGGCGAGGACCCCGACATTGATCTCGGGCAGCGCGAATTTCGCGTGCTCCTCCATGACGATGATGTCGGTGCCGAGCACAATTTCAAAGCCGCCGCCACAGGCGATGCCATTGACCGCCGCAATGAGGGGCTTGTTGAGGTTGCGCGGATAGTTAAGGCCGCCGAAGCCGCCGACGCCCCAGTCAGAATCCGATGCTTCGCCCGCGGCCGCAGCCTTGAGGTCCCACCCAGGGCTGAAGAATCGCTCACCGGCGCCGGTGACGATCGCGACGCGCAGCGCCGGGTCGTCACGAAACGCCGTAAACACCTCGTTCAGATAGCGGCTGGCGGCAAGATCAATGGCGTTGGCCTTCGGCCGATCGATCGTGACCTCGAGGATCGGCCCGTCTGTGCTGGTACGGATTCCGTCAGACATCTTCAGTGCTCCTCGCGCAGACGAATGAGTGCATCGACTGCCACGGCGCCGCGACCTTGCGGACGCACAATGACAGGGTTCAGATCGAGTTCGGTGAGTCGCTCGAGGTTGGCGGCCGCGTAGCGCGTGCAGGCGAGTATCGTTTGGACGAGCGCGGCAACGTCGCCGGCTGGGCGACCACGGAAGCCCTCGAGCAGCTGCATCACGCGCAGGCGCTGCAGTGCCGCCGCGATGGTAGGGGCGCTGAATGGGGGCAGCAGGCTTACGCTGTCGCGCAGCAGTTCGGTGAGCACGCCGCCCGCGCCCAACACCAGCAATTGTCCGAATTGCCGATCAACCGACACGCCGACGAGTACCTCTGCGACGCCGTCGCTCACCATTTCCTCGATCAGTAGAGTAGCGGACAGACGCGACAGGCGCTGTGCTGCAGTGGCCGCATCGTTCGCGTTGCGTACGTTGAGAACGACCCCACCCACCTCGGATTTGTGCTCGAGCGCAGCGTCGGCAGCCTTGATAACCACCGGGAAGCCAAGCGCCAGGGCGGCTTCGGCGGCGTCACGTACGGACACTACCGCTGAGCGGGGCACGGGTACGCCAAAGGCCGCGAGTGCGCTCTTGGCCTCGTGCTCGGCGAGTGCGTGTGCGCTGCGGGTCGTGCGGCGCGGGATGGACAGCATCACGCGCGTTCCCTGCGCCCAGGTCTCACCGACCCGGCCTGCGAGATCGAGCGCCTCGAGGGCTTCACGCTGGCCCTGCAGCGGGACGATGCCGGCGCCCAGGCACAGGGCGCGGGTCGCGGGACTTAGCGATTCGGGCAGCGAGGAGACCACTGCCCCACGGGTGTGCGCACCCGGCAGAGCTGCGGCGAACTCCTGCACGACGTTCACATAGGCGGTGTCGTCCGCGGCGCTTTCCGGGGGGCAGTCGAGCATGAAGGCGACCGCATCGTAGCCGGCGCGCTGCACGACGTCGAACATCGCCCGCTGGCGCGGCCGGTCGAACCAGATATGCGTATGAAAGTCGAAGGGGTTCGAAATGTGCACGCGCTCGCTGAGGATCTCGCGCAATTTGAGCTGTGCATCGGCAGGGATTGGCGCGAAGTTCAGCCCGAGGTTGCGGGCCGCATCCGCAGTCATGGCCATGTCACCCCCGGAAGCGCCCATCGCGAGCACTCGCCGTCCGCGCAGCGGTCCTCCAAGGTGGAAGATCTTCAGCGTCTCACACAGGGTCGCAAGCGACTCACAGCGGGCAATCCCCGCCTGCGCGCAGAAGGCATCGAAGGCTCCGTCGGCGCCCGCCAGGGCGCCGGTGTGGGTACGCACAGTCTCGGCGGCCGCAGCAGTGCGGCCGGTCTTAATGAGGGCAAGCGGCTTGCCGGCCGCGCGCGCGCGTGCCGCCGCTGCGGCGAAGCGGGCGACGTCCTTGATGCCCTCGAGGTAAAGGCCGAACGCGGAAACGCGCTCGTCCTCGACCAGCAGGTCCAGCAGATCCTCGGCAGCAACGCGTGTCTGATTGCCGACCGTCAGCACGGCGCCGAGCGGCAGGGAGCGATCATTGAAGAGGAGATTCAGCGCGATAGTGCCGCTTTGGCAGATGAGGACTACGCCGCGGTCAACGCGCCTGCCCACCAACTGGTCGGGCCAAAGCGCGACCCCGTCAAAGAAATTGATGAAGCCGTAGCAGTTGGGACCCAGGAAGGGCAGCTCGCCCGCGCCACTTTCAAGTTCGTGCGTAAGGCGCGTGCCCTCCGCGGTTGCCGTCTCGGAGAATCCGGCGGCGAAGCACACGAATCCACCGGCGTCGCGGCGCGCGAGGGCGGTGGCGATGCCCGGAACATCGCGGTTGGGGGCGGCGATGAAGGCAGCATCCGGGGCCGCCGGCAGCTCATCGACGCTGCGGAAGTAGTGTTGCTCCGGTGTCGAGGGTCGGCGCGGATGGATGCGCCAGATCTCACCCGAGAAGCCGATCACGCGGCTGGCGGCGTGCACAGCATCCGCCCATGCGCCGCCGATCAGCGCCACGCTGCGGGCGGCTAGCAGGCGCTGCAGGCGCGCCGCGCTCATGGCGCCCGGGCGGGACGCAGCTCCATGCGTCGTGAGCCCGGAACGCCCGCCTCCATGCCGGCGCCTGAGGTCTGCAAAGCATCCAGGGCCGCGCTCACCGCAGCGGGGAAGGGCGCGGTGGTGACCTTGCCGTCGTGCTGCCGTACGTGCAGCAGCATGACCTCCGCGCCGGCCGCCACGTCCGGGTTGCCGGCGCGCAGCAACTCGAGTGAGACATGGGCGCGCTTGGAGTCGGTGCCCAGAATCCTCAGGGTTACAACCGCAGTGTCCGCCTGCTTGACTTCATGCAGGTAGTGCAGGTGCATCTCTAGCGTATAGAGCGTGCCGCCGGTGCGCTGCCGGTAGTTGGCATCCAGGCCGACGCGGTCCATGAGCGCATCGATTGCCTCACTGAAGATCACCGCATAGTACGCGTCGCGCAGGTGGCCGTTGTAGTCGATCCACTCAGCCCGGATCGGCGTCTCGAATATGCGTATGCCGGGCACGTCAGTGCAACTGCAGCCGCTCGCGTGTCTGCGCACCGGTGAGGATGCGTGCGCCCATCGCCTCGATGATGGTGCGCGCCTTTTCCACCAGCTGCGCGTTGCTTGCGTATACGCCGCGGCTCAGATAGAGATTGTCCTCAAGTCCCACCCGGACGTTACCGCCCAGCAGGATCGATTGCGCCACCCATGGCATTTGCATGCGGCTGATCGCGAAGGAGCTCCACACGCAATTCGCCGGCAGCGTGTTCACCATGGCAAGCAGATGGCCGACGTCGGCCGGCACTCCGTAGGGGATACCGGTGCACAGCTGAATCATCGGCGGGTCGGGAATCAGGCCTTCCTTGACCATCTGCCGCACAAACCACAGATTGCCCGTATCGAACACTTCCAATTCCACCTTGACCTTGAGGTCGCGCAGGATCGCGGCGCCTTCGCGGCAGTAGTCGGGCGTGGAGATGTAGGCGCGATTGCCATCACCGAAGTTCAGCGTGCCGCAATCGAGGGTAGCGATGTCGGGGCGGTACAAGCCCTCGGCGCACAGTTCGATCACGTGGCGCATGCGCTCCTGCTGGGTCACGAAGTCGGAGCCTTCAGCCGGGGTATCCTGCAACCCGTTCTTGCCGATACATATATAACCCCCCATGCCGCAGGTGAGGTTCACGAGCACGTCCACCTTGCTGTCGCGAATGCGCTTGACCACCTCGCGGTAGTGTTTGGTTGCCATGCTGAAGGCGCCGGTCTCGGGGTCGCGCACGTGAATGTGCACGATCGCGGCGCCGGCTCGCGCTGCCTCAATGGCAGAATTGGCGATCTGCTCGGGCGTTACCGGGCAGTGCGGGCTCTTGGTAACCTTGGTGTCGTCGCCGGTGATGGCGCAGGTAATGATGACGTCCGAGTTCATGGAAGCCTCGCGAGTGGATCGCCGGGCATGATAATATTATGGCCACAATAATATAACGCCGGGACGTCGGGCAGCAAGCCGACCCTATGGAGTGCCTCATGTATACGCAGATGTTGATCGGTGGTGAGCTTGTCGGCGGTGAGGGTGAGGTCGAGGTGATTCTCGACTCTGCCACCGGTGCCCAGATTGCCTCGGTGCCGGCGGCATCTGCCGCGCAGGTGGAGGCGGCAGTGCTCGCGGCAGAAAACGCCTTCCCGGGATGGGCACGCACTCCGCCCAGGGAGCGCGCGACTTTGATGCTGCGGATCGCGGACCGTATTGAAGCGGAGGCCGCTGAATACGCGGCGCTCGAGTCGCGCAACACCGGTAAGCCCCTGGCGGCGATGCTGAACGATGAGCTTCCCTCGATCGCGGACACCTTCCGCTATTTTGCTGGCGTGTGCCGCGCGCCTCAGGGACTCGCCGCCGGGGAGTACCTGGCGGGGCACACCAGCATCATCCGACGCGATCCGGTGGGCGTCGTCGCCTCAATCGCTCCCTGGAATTATCCGCTCATGATGGTTGCCTGGAAGATCGCGCCGGCGATCGCCGCTGGCAACACGCTGGTACTGAAGCCTTCCGAACAGACACCGCTTACTGCCCTCAAGCTCGCCGCGCTGCTGGCCGAAGTACTGCCGCCGGGCGTGGTCAACGTCATCTGCGGCCGCGGGGAACCCGTCGGGCGTCTGCTAACCAGCCATCCGCGCGTTCGCATGGTGTCGCTCACCGGTTCCATCGCCACCGGACAGAAGATCCTGGCGGCGGCCGCCGACAACTTGAAGCGCACGCATCTGGAATTGGGCGGCAAGGCGCCGGTAGTGGTGTTCGATGACGCGGATGTGGAGGCCCTGGTGACCGGCATACGCACCTTCGGCTTCTACAATGCCGGTCAGGACTGCACCGCCGCCTGTCGGCTGTATGTGGGCAAGCGCATCTACGAGCGGGTAGTGGCCGATCTCACCAGCGCCGTGCGCAGCATCAAGGTAGGGACGCAGCAGGAGCCGGGGGTGGAGATGGGTCCACTGATCTCGGCGACCCATCGCGAGCGCGTCACGGCAATGGTGGCGCGTGCCGCGGCGACCAAGCACGTGGAGCTGACCACCGGCGGCAAGGCTCGGGCCGGCAGCGGCTTCTTCTTCGAGCCCACGATCATCGCCGGTGCACGCCAGGACGATGAAATCGTGCAGCGCGAGGTGTTCGGGCCGGTGGTGTCGATCACGCCCTTCAGCGACCCGGCGGAAGCGGTGCGCTGGGCCAACGATTCCGAGTACGGCCTGGCGTCCTCGGTGTGGACGCGCGACGTCTCGCGCGCGATGGACGTCGCCGCGCAGTTGCAGTACGGCTGCACCTGGATCAACACCCACTTTGCGAGCGTGAACGAAATGCCGCACGGCGGCTTCAAGCGCTCCGGCTACGGTAAGGACATGTCGGTGTATGCGCTCGAGGACTACACCGTGGTGCGACACCTGATGGTGAAGCTGTAGGCGTGCGACTCTTCGCAGGTGCCGCGACGCTCACAATCGTCGTCGCACTTACAGCTCTGGTCGGCTGCGATCAGCGGACGCCGGCCGCCGGCGCCGCCGAGGCCAGGGTGCTGCACATCTATAATTGGTCCGATTACATCGGCAAAGACACCATTGCGGAGTTCGAGGCCCGCACCGGTATCAAGGTGATCTACGACACCTATGACGCGGATGAGACGCTGGAAGCCAAGATGATGGCTGGGGACTCCGGCTACGACGTGGTGAGTACCTCCAGCGATTACTTCGGCCGCCAGATCAAGGCCGGCATTTACCGGCCGCTCGACAAGCGGCTGCTGACTAACTGGCACAATCTCGACCCGCACATACTCGCGCTCGAGGCGCAGGCGGATCCCGGTAACCGCTATGCCATGCCCTATCTCAGGCACGTCAATGGCTTTGCCTATAACACCGCCATGATTCACGCGCGTATGCCGGACGCGCCCGTAGACAGCCTCGACATGATCTTCAAGCCCGAGGTGATCCAACACTTCGCCGATTGCGGGGTGACCTTCCTCGACTCCGCGGAAGATGTGCTGCAGCTCGCGCTCGAGTACCTGCACCTAGATCCGAACAGCACCCGGCCCGAAGATTATGCGCAGGCGGAGAAGTTGCTGCTGGCGGTGCGGCCGTATATCCGCGCCTTCGATTCCACCGAGTACATGAACGGGCTCGCGACCGGGGACTTCTGCATCGCGATGTCCTGGTCGGCGGACTATGCCGCCTCGCGCGCACGCGCCAAGGCCGCCGGCATTGACGTGCCGCTCGCCTTCACGGTGCCCAAGGAGGGGTCAAACTTTGCCTTCGATGCGTTGCTGGTTCCCGCGGATGCGCCGCATCCGCGCGCGGCGCACGAATTCCTGAACTACATTCTCGAACCGAAAGTAATCGCGGCGATCACCAACGAGATTCATTACGCCAACGACAACGCCGCCTCCAACCCGTACGTCGCGCCCGCGATTCTCAATGACCCAGCGGTTTACCCGCCACCGGCCACCGAGGCGCGCCTGTATGTCTCTGCGGAGGCTTCCCCGGCGCTCGAGCGGCTGCGCACCCGTACCTGGACCCGCATCAAGACCGGACTGTAAGAATCAGGCTCCCTTCGCGGCGAGCTGCGCCTCGAGCGTGCGACGCCGATCGGAACGCATCATGAGATAGCCGGCTGCGAGCACACACACGCCTACCGCGCAGACGATCACGCTCGCGAGCGCGTTGATGTCGGGACTCACACCAAGTTTAACTTTCGAGTAGATGACCATCGGGAGCGTGCTCGCCCCGGGGCCGGCTACAAAGCTTGAGATCACCAGGTCATCGAGCGAGAGCGTGAACGACAGCAGCCAGCTGGAGACGATCGCCGGCGCAATGATCGGCAAGGTCACCTCCAGGAATGCCCGCGCCGGGCTTGCGCCGAGGTCCATCGCGGCTTCCTCGAGGGAGCGGTCCGCTGCCGCCAGGCGCGATTGCACGGTGACGGTGACGTACGCGGTGCAGAAGGTGACATGTGAAATCACGATGGTCGTAAAGCCGCGATGTGGCCAGGCAAACAGCTGCATCATCGATACGAACAGCAGCAACTGCGTGATGCCGGTGATGATCTCCGGCATCACGAGCGGCGCATTCACCATGCCGGTGAGCAGCAGGCGCCCGGGAAAGCGTGCAAAGCGCACCAGTGCGACGGAGGCGAGGGTTCCGAGCACGACCGCGCCGGTGGAGGCCGCCACCGCGACCTCCAGGGACAGCAGCGCGGACTCCAGCAGCTGGCGGTTGTGAATGAGCGCCGTGTACCAACGGGTCGAGAAGCCGCTCCACACATTCACCAGCGGCGATGCATTGAACGAGTAGGCGATCAGGACCACGATTGGCAGGTACAGAACGGCGATGCCACAAAACAGCACCGTCTGCAGAGCCGCGGGCGAGCGTCGTTCCATCGCGTCCTAGCTCTCGATCTGGCGCACGTTGTAGTACTGATAAATCGCGATCGGACCGGCAAGCAGCAGCAAAAACGCGATCGCGACCGCGGCGGCTACCGGCCAGTCGTGATTGCCAAAGAACTCATCCCACAGTACCCGACCGATCATCAGATTGTTCGGGCCGCCAAGCAGGGACGGAATGACGAACTCACCGACCGCGGGGATGAACACCAGCATGGAGCCGGCGATCACCCCGGGAACTGACAGGGGCAAGGTGATATCGAGGAATGCGCGCCGCGGGGTGCTGCCCAGATCGCCTGCGGCCTCAAGCAAAGTGGTGTCGAGTTTCTCGAGCGTCGCGAACAGTGGCAGCACCATGAAGGGCAAATACGAGTAAACGATGCCGATGTACACCGCTACACCGGTACGCATGATGTGCAATGGTTGGCTTATAAGGCCCAGATGCAACAGCAGGGTATTGAGAAAGCCGTTGTCGCGGATGATTCCCTCGAGCGCGTAGACGCGCAGGAGGAACGACGTCCAGAACGGCAGCATGATCACCAGCAGCAGCAGGTTCTGTGTTGACTTGGGACTGCGGGCGATGGCGTACGCCATCGGGTAGCCGATCAGCAGGCAAATCAGCGTCGAGAAGAAGGCCGTACGCAAGGAATACAGGTAGGCGACACCGTAGACCTCGTCCGTCAGCAGATAGCGGTAGTTACCGAGGTGGATGGCCAGCTGCAGGTGATGTTCGGGCGTGAACGTGATCACGTCCGTGAAGGGGGGTACGTGCGGCACCGCCTCCGCGAAGCTGATCTTGAAGGCGAAGGCGAAGGGGATAAGGAAAAATATCAGCAGGAATATCAGGGGCGGCAGGATGATCAGCCAGCGGCCCCCAAGCCAGGTCGATTTCATGTCAGGTGCTTTGCCGATGCTTGCAGGCTATTGTGCGCGATAAACTGGGCAACGGCACAACTATCACCCCGGCCGGCGCGTGCGTCGGCACGACTCCGGCAGGCACCGTGGCACGCGAGAAACATTCGACCGAGACCGCCCCCGCGCCACTGACTGCTGGCGGCTCGCGCATCCGCCAACGCCAGCGCCAGCGACTGATCGACGCCTGCATCTCCGCGCTGCACATCTACGGCCCTTCCCGCACCACGGTCGAGAAGGTCGTGGCGCTCGCCGATCTGTCCCCGGGGATCGTGCGGTTTTACTTCGATTCCAAGGCCGCGATGCTGGTGGCCTCGCTCGATCACTTGGCCCAGGAATTCCAGGATCGAGTGCTCGCCCCGGTCGAAAAGATCAAAGATCAACCGGTGCAGGCGCTGCGCCTGCTGGTAGAGCTTTATCTGGACGCGGACCTTGCCAGTCCCCGCAAAGTCTCGGTGTGGTACTCGTTCTGGGGGGAGGCGAGTTCGCGCCAGGAGTATCTCGACATCTGCGGCAAGAAGGATGATGACTTTGCCGTGCTGGTTCGCGAGCTCATGGAACGCCTGATTACCCAGAGCGGAACGATTCACCTGGACGCCGATGGTGTCGCGCTGGGCCTGATTGGCGTGCTGGAAGTGCTATGGCAGACCATTGCCTTCCAGAGCGAGGCCAATATCGATCGGCGTGAGATCGTCAATCGGGCGTTCGCGTACCTGCGCTCGGTGTTTCCCGGCGAGTTCCCGGCGGCCACGGCGGGGGTAGCGCGGAGCAAGGCGCCCGGCAACGGCGGACGCCTGCCGGCGCGCGCCTACGCTGATGCGGCGCTGTTCGCCGCGGAGCGCGAGCAGCTCTTGCGTCCCGCCTGGCAGGTGCTGGGCCACGAAGCCGAGTTGCGCGCCGCCGGCGATTACTTCAGCGGCGACCTCGGCGGCGAGCGCGTGCTGGTGGTGCGCGCCGAGCGTGACCGCCTGCACGCGTTTCGCAACACCTGCCGCCGCAGTCCGCATGCTTTGGTAAATGCACGCGCCGGCCAGCTGCACAGCGCGATTCGCTGTGTTACCCACGGCCTGACCTACACCTTTGACGGCCAGTTGGTAGAGGGGAAAACGCCGGGTGATCTGACGCCGCTGGAACTGCTGCGTCGGGAGCGCATCGTACTGGCGCGCGCCTGTGTGCCCGCGGGCGAACAAGCGGAGCCTGCACTGCCATGGGAGGTGCTTGTTGCGATGGTGCCGCGTGGGGTGACAGACCTCGAGGTGGCCGCTGATTGGAAGGTGATCGTGGAGCAGTGGCTGGAGAGCCCGCAGCCGCAGCAGCACTTCCTGCGCCCGAACCAGTGGCTGGATGTGCGGGCGCAGGGCGCCGTGATCCTCCAGGCCACCCCGCTCGCCCCCGGGCGCACGCGTCTGCGTCGTTTCGAATTCCGGGCCGACAAGCCGGCTGGGGCGCGCGGCGCGCGCGAAGCCTGGCGGCGGGAGATCGATCGCTGGGTGAGCTCGCAGGTCGCGCTGGCGGAGTCCACACAGAGCGGCTATCTCGGAGCGGCCACCGAGCCTGGCGATGCCGGCCCGATCAGTTCCGCGCTCGCGCAGTTTCGCGAGGCGATCATCCCCCTCCTGCACGCGTCGCCGGCTAAAGCACCGGGCTAGGCGAAATGTGCCGGCGGACGCGGCAGCCGCGCCTCGGGGATCCGCTCGCGAAGCAGGTCGTGGAACTCGAGCATGCAGTTCTCGAGGCGCGACAGCGGCCCGGGTTCATAACTCGGCGAAGCCAGGCCCTGCTGCACGCGCTTGCAGAGGGATTCATCTTCGCGCTGCACCTGGCGATTGATCCGGCTCGAGAGGTAACGCGCGATGCGCATCTCGCGGCGCTCATCGGGCAGCCCGTAGGAGGCGCCGCGGATCGTGCACTTGCCCGGACCCCGTTGCAGCACCTGGAAGAAATCCATCTGATCCGGAAATACGTCGATCCCCAGGTTGGGCAGAGAACTGTAGAAACTCCAGCGACGCCGGTGGGACTCGGGCAGATCGCCTGCCACCTTGCCAATCAGCTCCTGATACATGCGTTCGCTCCAGCGCGAAGAGGGCCGCTCGCGCAGCCAGCTGATGCCGCGCGCGAGGCCGGGGAAGTTCTTCTGATCCTCGTAGTCGGGAGTGAACATCCGGTTGAGTCCCGGATGCCCGATCGGCACGTGATAGGACTCGAGATAGTTGTCCATCGCGATCTTCCAATCGCAGTCCCAATGCTCGATATAGGGCTTGCCGATCAGCTCCATCTGCTCAAAGCGGTGCGGGGCAAACTCCGGCACGACGCCGGCGAAGATGTCCTCCAGCGGGCGCGGCTCACCGCTCAGGCAGATGAACACGAACCCAAAAAACACCTGCACACGCACCGGCTTCAGGCCGAGCTGCGTGCGATCCAGGGGCGGAAAGGTTTCGCGTGCGCTGATGGCGAGCAGCTCACCGCTGAGCTTGTAGGACCAGCCGTGATAGGGGCAGGTCAGCGCTCCGGGGCAGTTGCCGCTGCCGTCGAGAAGGCGCGCACCGCGGTGACGACAGACATTGTGAAACGCGCGGATCTGTCCCTGCGAATCCCGCAGCGCCACGACACTGTCGATCCCGCCAAGGTCCACGCTCACGAAATCCCCGGGCTTCTTGAGCTCGCTGACGTGACACAGGATCTGCCAGGCGGGCCGCAGAATCCGCTCGTACTCGAGCCGGGTCATCTCCGGATGGTTGTAAACCCAGGCCGGCAGGGCGCGAATCACGGCGGGCGTCACGCTCTCGACCGGGCGGGCAGCGGTTGCATTCATGAGGTGCGTCCGGCGGGTATATGGTCATATAATTCTACAGTAGAAAATTATATGGTTATATAGAATATGCTCAGCCGGCTCCTAAGTGGCGGTGCAGGCTGACTTTTTTACCATTCCTCAGGAGAGCGCGCCCCATGGCCAGAACTCTGACCCGGAACCATGAGCATTACCGCAAGGCGCTGACGCGCCTGCCCCTGGGCGTGGCCTCCAATTTTCGCTTCTGGGGCGAGGACCGCACGATTTATGTGAAACAGGGGCGTGGAGCGCGCATCACGGACCTCGATGACAACGTGTACGTCGACTACCGCATGGGCTACGGCCCGGCGATTCTCGGGTACGCCGATCCACGCGTGGATGAGGCGGCCAAGCGGGGGATGGAACTGGGCGGGGTGTTCGCGCTCTCCACCGAGCGTGAGTACAACGTCGCCGCGCGCATCGCGCAGATGGTGCCCGCGGCGCAGCTGGTGCGCTTCTCGAACTCCGGCACCGAGGCGGTGATGGCGGCGCTGCGGCTCGCGCGCGCCTACACCAAGAAGGACAACTACGTGATCCTCGAGGGCAGCTATCACGGGCTGTTCGACGCGGCCATGTGGTACACGCCCATGGAAAAGTGGTCCCAGGTCGGAGATCCCCAGGTGGTCCCCTACAGCGAAGGGGTGCCGCTCGCGACGCGCAGCTTTGCGCACTTCGTGCAGGCGAATGATGCCAATCAGCTGGAGGACGTGCTCAAGCGCCACGGTGACTCAATCGCCTGCCTGCTGATCGAGGCGATCATGGGCAACTGCCTGGGAATTGCCGCCGACCCGGCCTACGTGCGCGCCGCGCGCGAGCTGTGTGACCGCTACGGCGTCGTACTGATCATCGATGAGGTGAAGACGGGGTTTCGCGTCGCGCGCGGCGGCGTGCAGGAGCTCTACAACGTGCGGGCCGACCTGTGCACCTTCGCCAAGGCGGTCGCCAACGGCTATCCGATCTCCGTGCTGGCCGGCCGCGAGGACATCATGCGCAAGCTCGGGAAGGGCGTAGCCCACGGCGGCACCTACACCGCGCATCCGGTGTCACTCGCCGCCGCCGAGAAAACTCTGGAGATCCTGGCCGAGACCGATGCCCTTGAGCGCATCGCCGCCTACGGCACGCGACTGCGCGCCGGCAAGAGCGCTATCCTCAAGGCACGCGGTATCGCCCACAGCTTCGTCGGACACCCCTCCATGACCGGCCTGTACTTTGCTCAGAACCCGCCGCGCACCTATCGCGACTGGAAGGGCAGTGATTACACCTTCTATGACGCCGTCGCCAAGGAGTTGCACGAGGAGCTGATCCTGTGCGAGCCGGACTCGCGTGAGCCCTGGTTCGTGTCCGCCGCGCACGATGAGTCGTGCCTGAAGGACACGCTGGCCGGCTTTGAAGTCGCTATCGATCGCACCCTCGAGTCGCTCGGAACCAACCGCCGGGTACCAGCCTGAATTCCGCGCGGCAGGCAGAGACGGCATGAGCAGCACGGTGAACCGCTATGACGTCATCGTGGTGGGCGCGGGCCACAACGGGCTCGTCAACGGCTGCTACCTGGCGCGCGCCGGCCTTAAGGTACTGGTGCTCGAACGCAATCCCTACATCGGCGGCGCCGCGGTCAGTCGCAGTCTCTACGAGGGCTTCACGTACTCGAACTGTTCGTACGTGTGCAGCCTGCTGCGTACCGAGATCATCCGCGGCCTGGAGCTACCGTCCCACGGCCTGCAGATCATCCCCTACGAGGGCGGCTGCACCCTGATGCGCGATGGTGGCCATCTGGCGGTCTACGATAACCACGATGCCATGCGGCGCGAGATCGCCCGGCATTCGCGCCACGATGCGGAAGCCTACGATCGCTACGTGCGCGACATGCTGCGGCACTGCCGCTTCATCAAGCCGCTGCTGCTGCGCGAACCGCCCGACCCTACGTCCTTCAGGCCGCGCGATCTGCAGGAGCTGCTGTTTCTCGGCAAGCACTTCCACAAGCTCGGCGAAGCGCGCATGTACGACACGCTGCGCTTCTTCACCATGAGCTGCGCGGACATGCTCGATGAGTACTTTGAGAGCGAGATCGTCAAGGCGCATCTGTGCGGCAGCTCGATTATCGGCACCGCCCTCGGGCCGCGCTCGCCCGGTTCGGCCTACGTATTGCTGCACCACTACATGGGCAGCATCGACGGGGCGGTCGGTGCCTGGGGGTTTGCACGCGGCGGCATGGGCGCCATCACGCAGGCGCTGGCGGCGTCCTTCAGCGCGAGCGGGGGCACCATACGCGCCAGCGCCCCGGTGGATCAGATTCGGGTGCGCAACGGTCGCGCCACCGGCGTGGTACTCGCCGGCGGTGAGGAGATCTCGGCATCGGTCATCGTGTCCAATCTGGACGTGAAGCGCACGTTCCTGAAGACGGTGGCGCCGGAGCACCTGGCGCCGGAGTTTCTCGACCAGGTGCGCCGGTTCAAGATCCGCGGGTCCTCCGGCAAGCTCAACATTGCGCTCGACGGCTTGCCGCACTTCCCGGCGATTCCGCAGGGCTCGCCCTCCACGCGCGGCGACATGCACATCACCGACACGCTGGAGATGGTGGAGCGTGCCTACGATGACTGGAAGGAGGGCCGCTGGTCGCGCGCGCCGTATGTGGACATGCTGATCCCCACGCAGATCGATCCGACGATGGTTCCGGACGGCAAGCACTACATGTCCGTGTTCGTGCAGTACTGTCCCTACGAGCTCGCCGACGGCGCGTGGACGCCGCAGAAGCGTCAGGCGTTCGGTCAGACCGTCATCGATGCCATCGGCCGCCATAGTCCGGACTTCAAGGATCTCATCCTGCACGCCGAGATCCGCACACCGTGGGATATCGAGAACGAAGTAGGGCTGACCGAGGGCAATATTTTCCAGGGCGAGCTTACCTTTGACCAGCTGCTCTTCAACCGGCCGATTCCCGGCTACGCGCAGTACCGTGCACCGCTGCGCGGGATGTATATGTGCGGCTCGAGTACCCATCCGGGCGGTGGCGTCATGGGTGCTCCCGGTGCGAATTCCGCCAACGCGATCCTGCGCGACCTGGGGCGCTCGCAGTGAGCTCGCAGTTCGACAGCATTGTCATCGGCGGTGGCCACAACGGCTTGGTGTGCGCGGCCTATCTGGCGCGCGCCGGCAAGCGGGTGCTGGTGCTGGAAGCCGCGGAGCGCTTGGGCGGCGCGGCGACGACGCGCGAATTCGCACCGGGGTTCAGGGTATCCGCGTGTGCGCATCTGCTGCATTTGATGCCCGCCGCTTTGATGCGCGATCTGCGGCTGTCGGAACACGGACTGAAGCTCGCCGCCGAGTCGCTGCCTACCATCGCACTCGCGCAGAGTGCGCAGCACCTGCACCTCGGCGAGCTGTCGGGGCTCGCGCAGGCCAGTCCCGCAGATGCCACGGCACTGCGCGCTTGGCGTGCATTGCTGCAGCGCTTCGCGCGCACCCTGCATCCGCTGCTGACTGAGACGCCGCCGCGTCTGGGCACCGACGCGTGGCGTGACCGCCTTGCGCTGCTGGGACTCGGCTGGCGCATTCGCCGCCTCGGCCGCAAGGACATGCGCGAGCTGCTTCGCATTGGCGGGATGTGCGTGCACGACCTTTTGGAGGATCGCTTCAGTCTGCCGCTGCTCAAGGGGGCGTTGGCGCTGGATGCGGTGCTGGGCACCAACTATGGGCCGCGCTCTCCGGGGACGGTGGTGTCACTCCTGTACCGTGCCGCCGCGTCACGGGGACTAGATGCCCTGGCGCTGCCCCAAGGGGGTCTGGGCGCGTTGTCGGACTCGCTCGCGGCGGCCGCGCGCGCCGCCGGGGCCCAGCTGCGCGCGGCCGCGCCGGTGGAGCGCATCCTGGTGCGCGAGGATCAGGTTGTCGGTGTGGCGCTCGCCTCCGGGGAGGAAGTCACGGCCCCGAGCGTGATCTCGAGCGTCGATCCCAAGAACACGTTCCTCAAGCTGCTCGGCGCGGAGCACCTGGACGCCGGCTTTGTGCGGCGCGTGACCCAGGTGCGCACGCGCGGTCTTACGGCGAAGCTGCACCTGGCCCTCGATCGTGCGCCGGTGTTCACCGGCCTTACGCAGCCCGCATCAGGCGCCCGTCTGCTGGTCGCCCCGTCGGCGGACTACATCGAGCGCGCCTACAACCACGCCAAGTACGAGGAATTTTCGGAGCATCCGATGCTCGAGATCACCGTCCCGACGCTCTCCGATCCGACGCTGGCGCCAGCGGGAAAGCACGTGATGTCGATAATCGTGCAGTACGCGCCCTATGCGCTCAAGGGCGGCTGGGCGCAGCAGCGACAGGCATTCACCGAACGCATCATCGCGACGCTGTCCGCCTACGCACCGCAGCTGCGCAGCTCGCTCCTGGCGAGCGAGCTGCTGACGCCGCCGGACATCGAACGGGAGTTCCGCATCACGGGCGGTCACTGGCACCATGCCGAACTGGCGCTGGACCAGTTCCTCATGGTGCGACCCGTGCCCGGGGCCGCGCAGTATCAGACCCCGCTCGCCGGGCTGTTTCTGTGCGGTGCCGGCAGTCACCCGGGCGGGGGCGTCATGGGGTTGGCCGGCCGCAACGCGGCCCGGCAACTGCTGCGAAAGGCGGCCTGAGAGCCATGCTGACCGAAAGCGAACCGCATTACCGCCAGCCGCTGCTGAAGACGCCGTTTCACGAGCGCCAGCGCGCGCTCAGTCAGCTCGACAGCTTCGTGCCGTGGGCCGGCTACACGACCGTCGATGTTTTCACGAGCGTCGAGCAGGAGTATTTCTCGGTCCGCAACGCGAGTTCCCTGTATGACCTGACGCCGATGGTCAAGTATCAGGTGTCGGGTCCGGACGCGCTGCGCTTTCTGAATCGCCTGGTCACACGCGACCTGCGCAAGGTCGGCCCTGGCAAGGTTGCTTACGCGGTGTGGTGCGATGATGCGGGGCACCTCATCGATGATGGCACCGTGTTCTGCATCGCCCCGAATGAATACCGCATCTGCACCGCCGAGCGACAACTGGACTGGTTCGGGGCCTCCGCGATCGGCTTTGAGGTCGAGATTCGCGAAGTCACCGAAGAAGTGGCCGCGCTGGCGGTGCAGGGACCGAGCTCGGCGAAGCTACTGCGCCTGGCCGGCCTTGCCGGCGTCGAGCGCCTGAAGCCCTTTGAGCACGGCGAATTCCGTATGACGTGCGCCGGCCGTGGCGAGATCGTGCTGATGGTCTCGCGCACTGGGTTCACCGGCGACCTCGGTTATGAGCTGTGGATGCAGCCGCAGGACGCGGAAGCCGTGTGGGACGCGTTGATGGAGGTCGGCCGCCCGCGCGCTGTACGTCCCATCGGCTCCAAGGCGCTGAACATGGCGCGCATCGAAGCCGGCTTTGTACTGCCGAACCTCGATTTCGTCTCAGCTGCGCACACGTTGTATCTCGGCACCGAGCGCTCACCGATCGAGCTTGGACTGGCGTGGCTGGTGGACTTCAAGAAGGGACACTTCACCGGGCGCCGCGCCCTGCTGGCGGAGGTCGCACGCGGACCCCGGCGCCAGCTCGTAGGGTTGGACATCGAGGGCACGAAGCCGGCCCACAATGCGTGGCTGTACACCGAGCGCGCGGGCAAGCAGCAGGCCGGCAGCGTGACTTCCGCCACCTGGTCGCCGACCTGCAAGCGCAACCTCGCGCTGGCGATGGTCGATGCGCCTTTTATCGCCCTCGGCTCGACCCTGTGGGCGGAGATATATCTGAATCGCGAACTCGTCTGGGAGCGGCGCATGGTGCGCGCCCGGGTCGTGGAGCGACCCTTCTTTGCGCCCGCCCGGCGACGGGCGACGCCGCCTGCGGATTTCTGACGCATAATCTGTGAACGGCCGATGATCGCAACCCAATCAAAACCCCTCGCCGAGCGGCCTTGGCTTGATGCCTCTGCCGACGCGCAGATCCTGATCGACGGGGTTACCAAGACCTACGGGACGCATACGGCGGTCGATAACGTCAGCCTGAAAATCTACAAGGGCGAGATGTTCGCCCTGGTGGGCGCTTCCGGCTGCGGCAAGACGACGCTGTTGCGCATGCTGGCTGGCTTTGCGGACCCGAGCAGTGGACGCCTCCTCATTGACGGCGTGGACATGGCAGCGGTGCCGCCGCACGAACGACCGGTGAATATGATGTTCCAGTCGTACGCGCTGTTCCCGCACATGACGGTCGAGAGCAACGTCGGCTACGGCCTCAGACGCATGCCGCTCGATGCGAAGGTCAAACGGCAACGCGTGGCGGAAGCACTCGACATGGTCCAGCTGGGCGCACTCGGCGAGCGACGTCCGCACCAGCTCTCCGGCGGACAACGCCAGCGCGTGGCGCTGGCGCGGGCTCTGATACGGCGCCCGAAGGTGTTGCTGCTGGATGAGCCGCTGTCGGCGCTCGACAAGAAGCTGCGCGAACAGACCCAGTTCGAGCTGATGGATCTGCAGTACAAGCTCGGCATCACCTTCATCGTCGTCACGCACGATCAGGACGAGGCCATGGCGCTCGCCAGCCGCATCGCGGTGATGGACCGGGGGCAGGTGGTGCAGGTGGGCACACCGGCGGAGATCTACGAGTTTCCCCGCAGCCGCTTCGTCGCCGACTTCGTCGGTACCACCAACTTCTTCGAAAGCACGGTGATCTCCTGCGAACCGGGCCTGGTGCGGGTGCAGTGCGCGGAAATTGGGTGCGAGCTGCTGGTCGATGACAGCGGCAGCTTTTCGGTCGGTCAGCGGGTATGGGTGGCCCTGCGCCCGGAGAAGGCGCGCCTGGGCAAGGAGCCGGTGAGCGCCCCGCGCGTCAACCAGCTGCGCGGCATCGTCTGGGAATTGGGGTATCTCGGGAACCGTTCAACCTATCAGATCAAGACCACCTCTGGGAAGGTGGTGACGGTGTTTGCTCAGAACGAGCGGCGCACCTCGCAGGCCGCCATCGACTGGAGTGATGAAGTGTTTGTAAGCTGGGGCGCCGACGCAGCGGTGTTGCTGCAGTCCTAAACAGTGCGGGTCGAAGTCTAAGGGGAGAACATCATGACGAATGCAGCTGGCATGAACTTAAAATCATGGCTGCTCACGGGGATGCTGTGCGTTGCGGGTCTTGCGACCACGCAGGCTCAAGCGCAAACCGCGCCTGCCGATAACACCACCGCCACCGAGCGCGGCGGACTGCAGGAGGTCGTGGTGACGGCGACCCGCCGTGAAGAATCCCTGAGCAAGGTGCCCATCAGCGTCACGGCGCTGACGCAGGAGGAAATGGACAATAAGGGCATCAAGGACTTCCAGGACATCGTGCGCTTCACCCCCGGGGTGAACATCGACAATTCCGGCACCAACGCCATCTCGATCCGCGGCATTTCCTCCTCCGGCGGCGCCGGCACCACCGGCATCTACATCGATGACACGCCGATTCAGATGCGCTCCCTGGGGTTCAGCCCGGACGATACGCTGCCGAAGACCTTCGACCTGCAGCGCGTGGAAGTGCTGCGCGGCCCGCAGGGCACGCTGTTCGGCGCCGGCGCCGAGGGTGGCGCGGTGCGCTACATCCTCACCCCGGCGAGCACCACGACCGCGGACACCTACGTGCGCAGTGAGATGTCCTACACCCAGTACGGGCAGCCCAATGGTGAGATCGGCATCGCGCGCGGGCAACCCGTCGCTGACGGGGTCTTTGGCATACGTGCCAGCGTCTGGTACCGCTATGACGGCGGCTGGATCGACCGCGTTGATCCGGGCACGTATCCGCCTACTACGGTGGCTGTCAATCACAACGTCAATTACTCGAACTCGATCATGGGCCGGCTCGCGGCGACTTGGCAGCCCAGCGGCACGGTCATCGTTACGCCGAGCATCCTCTATCAGCGCCAGGACAAGCACGACGATTCCACCTTCTGGCCGGCCTACTCCAACCCGGGGCAGGGGGACTTCAATACGGGGACACCCGAGCGCGTGGGCGGTCCTGATACTTACTATCTTCCCGCGCTGAAGGTCCAGTGGGACCTGGGTACCAGTCAGCTGATCGCGAACGCGTCCTACTATCATCGCAAGCAACTCACCGCTTACCAGGGAACGGTGTATGACCTCAGTTACTGGAACACCATCCCGCCTGGCAACGCGCCACTTGACCCCGACGGCAACCCGCTTAGCTGCACCTCTAACACACGACCGGATTGCCCCTGGTATCCGCTGATCGATGCGAGCGGCATTCATCTGCCGGCGAGCCTCGCCGGGACCCAGACGCCGAACAAAATGACGAATACCCAGGAGAGCGAAATGGGGGAGCTGCGCTGGCAGTCCACCGACAGCGGCTCCCGCTGGAACTGGACGGTCGGGGTCTTCTGGCAGCTGGCGAAGGAGGGCAGCATCGAGGAGCTGAATTCCACCAATATTGATCAGGTCTTCAACACGCTCTATGGATTCTCGCCGACCGATTACTACGGCGGCGCGTTCTACTCGTGCCCGACGAATGCGGCCTATCCGGTTATTCCGGCGTGCGATATCTACTACAACAGCAACACCACCTTCGATCGCCAGATCGCAGGCTACGGCGAGGTGGGCTTTGCCATTACCGACCGGTTGAAAATCACGCTCGGCGAGCGCGTGGCGCACACGGAGTTCTCGCTCAATCACTACTCCGACGGCTACGAGAACTATGGCCCGTCCGTGGCGCAGGCGAGTGAGAGTTCGACTCCCAATACGCCCAAGGCGGTGCTGTCCTTCCAGGCCGATCCGCGCGATCTTTACTATGCGAGCTGGGCGAAGGGCTTCCGCGTCGGCGGCGGTAACGCGCCGCTGCCACCCTATTGCGGACCGGACCTGGCCGCGGCCGGATTCCCCAACGGCGCGCCGCTCACCTATGGATCAGACAATACGCAGAATTTTGAGGTCGGCGCGAAGAACGCCTTCGGCAACTGGCTGAAGGTCGCGACCAGCGTGTACTACATCAAGTGGCAGGACATCCAGCAGAACCTGTACGTGGCCGGCGCCTGCGGCCTGCAGTTCACCGATAATCTGGGCACGGCGGTCGCCAAGGGCTTTGACCTGCAGGCGGAGATGCTGTTTGGGCCCGTGAATATCGACCTGGCGACGGGCTATACCAGTGCGCGCTTCACCAAGGACGCCCCGGCGGGCTGCACGCCCGGGAGCGCAGGCGTGGGCGTGCCCTGCCTTGCGGTCAATGGCGACGCCATCACCGGTCAGGAAGGCATCAACTACGCGCCGGGCGCTCAGGCACCCTGGCAGGTGGCACTCGGTGTCGCCTACAACTTCAGGCTCACCGAGCGGGATGCCTTCGTGCGCGCGGACTGGGAGTATCAGAGCCGCAATCCGTGGCTGGCGGCGGTGCAGGACCCGAATGCCTATGCCGTATACAACTTTGGCTTTTCGTACACGCTGCCCTCGACCAGCTTCACCTCGGTACGCGCGGGCATGAACTTCGGCGACACGCAGCTGGCGGTGTTCTGCGACAACCTGTTCGATTCGCACACGGTCAACAACTACTCCCTCGGCCAGACCGATGGCAACTTCACGCCGCAGCAGAACCAGTACACGTTCCGGCCGCGGACCATGGGCGTCACGCTGACCTGGCACGGCCACTAACTCGCGCGGCGGGGGCGCGAATGGTAGCTTGAGGGCCCCATGCCCTCAGGCGAAACACCGGCGGCGTCCGGAGCCAGCGGCCGCGCAGAGCGGCTGAACACCCGCGCCGCCGGGGTCGTGGGGCTTGCGGTGCTGTGCAGCCGCGTCCTCGGGCTCGCGCGCGAGCAGATCTTCGCCGCGCTCTTCGGCGGCGGGCGCGTCATGGACGCGTTCACCATCGCGTTCCGGATCCCCAACCTGCTGCGGGATCTGTTCGCGGAAGGTGCGCTCTCGACCGCCTTCGTGACGGTCTTCACCCGCACCGCGGCGGTCGAGGACGAGGCCGCCGCCTGGCGTCTGGCGAATAAGGTCGCAACGCTGGCGGTCGTCACCTTGAGCGCCATCACGGTGCTCGGGATCCTCTCGGCACCCTGGCTGGTGGCCGCCCTGGCACCAGGCTTTGATGCCTCCAAGGCGGAGCTCACCGTGACGCTGACGCGCGTCATGTATCCCTTCATTCTGCTGGTCTCGCTCGCGGCCCTCGTCATGGGAATGCTCAATTCCCGCAACGTCTTCGGCGTACCGGCGATGGCCTCGAGCTTCTTTAACCTCGGCTCGATCATCACCGGCGTGCTGATCGGCTACGCCCTCGATCCGCACTTTGGGACGCGGGCGATTCTCGGGCTGGCCATCGGCACGCTGGTCGGCGGCGCGCTGCAGCTGTGTGTGCAGCTGCCGGCCCTGCGGCGTGAGGGCTACCACTTCCACGCCGATTTCAGCTGGCGCTCTGCCGGCGTGAGGTCCGTGCTGCGCCTGATGGGCCCCTCGGTGATCGCCGCTAGCACGACGCAGGTGAACGTACTGATCAATTCCGTGTTCGCTTCCGAGCTGGGTGACGGGCCGACCTTCTGGCTGACGGTAGCGTTTCGTCTCATGCAGCTGCCGCTCGGCATCTTCGGCGTGGCGCTCGGCACGGTGTCGCTGCCGCTGCTGGCGCGCATGGCGGCGGCGAACAACATGCCGGTCTTCAGGAGCGAGCTGGCCCGCGGCATGCGCCTCGCCTTCCTCATGACGATCCCGGCCAGTGTCGGTCTCATCGTGCTGGCCGAGCCGATCATCTCGGTGCTCTATCAGCACGGCCGCTTCGGCGCGTACGAGACCGCGGAGTCTGCCGGGGCACTGCGCTTTTATGCCCTCGGCCTGTGTGGGTACGCGGCCCTCAAGGTACTGGTGAATGCCTTCTATGCGGTTGACCGCCGCAAGACCCCGATGGTGGTCAGCTTCATCGCCGTGGCGCTCAATCTCGCGCTCAACTATTTCTTTACGCGCAGGCTCGGCTGGGGGCACCGCGGGCTGGCCTTTTCCACCGCCTGCGTCGCCACGAGCAACTTCCTGATCCTGTACTTCCTGATGCGCTCGCATCTGGGACGCCTGGAATCGCGCGCCATGCTCACCCTGCTCATGAAGCTCGCGGCCGCCTCGCTGGTGCTGTTGGCGTGCTGCTGGGCGGGGTCGCATTACCTGCTCTCGGACTGGGCGACGCAGGCCTTCGCGCCGAAGAGTCTGAGCCTGCTGCTCGTGATCGCCGTGGCGGGGGCGGCATTCTTCGCCTGTGCGAATGCCTTACGGATCGCCGAGGTTCACGAGATCATCGCCGCGCTCGCGCGGCGCCTGCGTCGTTAGCCGCCGCCGCTGGCAAACTCGATGCAGCCGCTGAGCACGCGTTCCAGAGTGAGGCCCAGCGGCGTCGCGAACGCCTCATCCCAGGGCGGCGGCCAGTTATCCTCGCTCACCTCCCCGAGCGGCTCGCGCAGATAGGCACGGCAGGCGAGCTCCATCTGCACCGCGTGCACCCCCTCCAGTGGCCGCCCGTAGTGGCGCGTGGTGTAGCCGCCCTTGAAGCGCCCGTTGGTGACGCGCGAGAAGTCGCTTTGCTCGCACAGCGCTTCGATGCGAGCGGTGAGCGCGGGGGCGCAGCTCGCGCCGGAGAATGTGCCGAGGTTCAGGTGCGGCAGCAGCCCGCTGAAGAGGCGCGGGATCTGCGAGCGGATCGAGTGACAGTCGTGGACGACGACGTGCGCATGGCGCGCGCGCAGCCGGGCAATCTCTGCAGCGATGGCGCCGTGGTAGGGCACGAAGTAGTCGCTGCGGCGGCTGGCGATCTCCTCGGCTACGGGGGCGAGATTCGCCCGGTAGAGCAGCTCGCCGTCGAAGGTGCTCGTCGGGCACAGCTCCGTGGTTGCCTGACCCGGGTAGAGCGAGGCGCCGGAGGGATCGCGGTTCGGGTCGATGACCGAGCGGGAAATGCCGGTGCGCACCAGGGTTGCATCCAGGCGTTCGGCGAAACCGTACAGCCGGTCCACGTACCAGTCGGTGTCGCGGCGCGCCAGCCACGCCGAGCGGAACGAGGGGACTAGGGCCGCCGGGATCTGCGTGCCCGTGTGCGGCAGGCACAGCAGCAGCGGCGCGTTGCCACGGCGCACGCTCAGCCACGGGGGACTCGGTACCTCGGCCATCAAAGACCCCATCTGCTCAGGCTGCGCTGATTGTGCCAATCATCAATAATGCACGCTATGAGCGGTCTTTGGTTTGAAGCGGCGCTGTTGCCCCAGGGGTGGGCCTCGCAGGTACGCATCAGCACCGCCGCGGGCCGGATCGAGGAAATTACCACCGCGGTGGCGCCGCGAGCCGAGGACGAGCGGCACGCGCTGGCGCTGCCCGGGATTCCGAACCTTCACAGCCACGCCTTCCAGCGCGGATTGGCCGGCCTCACCGAGCGGCGGGGCACCGAGGCCGACAGTTTCTGGAGCTGGCGCGAGCTCATGTACCAGTTCGTCGAGCGCATGGATGCTGATGACTTCGAGGCACTGTGCGCACTTGCTTACGCGGAGATGCTCGAAGCCGGCTTCACCCACGTGGGCGAATTCCACTACCTGCATCACGATCGCGGCGGCGCCCCGTACGCCGACCCGGGCGAGCTCGCCGCGCGCGTGGCCGCCGCCGCCGCTCACACGGGTATCGGGCTCACCCTGCTGCCGGTGTTTTACGCGCACGGCGGCCTCGGCGGTGCGCCACCCGCGCCGCGGCAGCGCCGATTTACCACCGACCCGGCGCGCTTCGCGCGGGTGCTGGAAGCGAGCCGGGCGGCCGTGCGGGCCTTGCCGGGCGCATCGGTGGGCGTGGCGCCCCACAGCCTGCGGGCGGTTACGCGCGAAGAGCTCGCGGTAGTGCTCACGCTCGCGCCGCAGACGCCGGTGCACATCCATATCGCCGAGCAGCTGCGTGAGGTCGAGGACTGTCTTGCCTGGAGCGGGCGGCGGCCGATCGAGTGGCTCGTCGAGAACGTCGAGATCGACGCGCGCTGGTGCCTAGTGCATGCCACGCACGCAACGGCTGCGGAACTTCAGGCGATCGCACAGCGCGGGGCGGTCGTTGGACTGTGTCCGATGACCGAGGCGAGCCTGGGGGATGGGATCTTTCCGGCGGTCGCATTTGCCGCTTATCAGGGGCGCTTCGGCATCGGCAGCGACTCGAATGTGCGCCTCGACGCGGCCGAGGAATTGCGGCTGCTGGAGTACTCGCAGCGCCTCGCACACCGGGCGCGCAACGTGCTCGCCGGCGGCGCCGGCGTCTCTACCGGCCGCAGTCTTTTCGATGCGGCGCTCGGGGGCGGCACGCGCGCCTTGCAGGGGCCGCAGGGCGACGCGGCTGCGGGCCTGCGGGTCGGCGGCTGGCTCGATCTCGTGACGCTCCGGCGCGATGATCCGACGCTCATTGCCCGCCAGGGCGACCAGATTCTGGACAGCTGGATCTTTTCCGCCGGACGCCGGGCGATTGACTGCGTGTGGCGTGCGGGCGTGAAGCTCGTGGCCAACGGCCAGCATCGCCAGCGCGCTGCCATCCGCGAGCGCTATGCCAAAGCGCTGCGGCGGCTGCTGGCAAGTACCTGAGGGGGAGGGGACATGTTGAAGAAACTGGCGGGCGTGCTGCTCGCGATCGTGGGTGCGTTTGCGATCGGCGGCATCGCCTTGCACCGGCACGAGCCGATCAACGCGCTGTGGATCATCACCGCGGCGATCTGTACTTACCTGCTCGGCTATCGCTTCTACGCCGCCTGGATCGCCACCCGCGTGCTGCAGGTGGACGCGACCCGGGCGACGCCGGCGGAGCGACTGAACAACGGGCGCGACTTCGTGCCCACGCACCGCGCGATCGTCTTCGGCCATCACTTCGCCGCCATCGCCGGGCCCGGGCCACTGGTCGGACCGACGCTCGCTGCACAGTTCGGTTATCTGCCCGGCACGCTGTGGATTCTCGTCGGCGCGGTCTTCGGCGGCTGCGTGCAGGACATGACGATTCTCCTTATGTCGACGCGCCGCAACGGCCGCAGTCTCGGCCAGATGGCGCGCGATGAATTCGGACCCTTCGGCGGCTTCGCCGCCCTCATCGGTACCCTGCTCATCATGGTGATCCTGTGTGCCGTGCTGAGCCTCGTGATCGTGAACGTCATGAAGCACAGCCCGTGGGCGAGCTCGACCGTGTTTGCCACCATTCCGGCGGCCATCATCGTGGGGCTGTATCTGCGTGTGTGGCGACCGGGTCGGGTGCTCGAAGGCACGGTGCTCGGCGTAGCGCTGGTGCTGGCGGCGCTGCTCGGCGGCGGCTGGCTCGATCATCAGCCGCAGCTGCGCGTGCTGTTCGACTATTCCGCCCTGACGCTCGCCGGGTTCGTAGTCGTTTACGGCTTCCTGGCCGCGATCTTGCCCGTGTGGCTGCTGCTGGCGCCGCGCGATTACCTGTCAACGTTCCTCAAGCTTGGTACCGTGATTCTGCTGGCCATTGCGATCGTCATCACGCATCCGCAGATCAAGATGCCCGCCATCACGCCCTTCGTCGATGGCACGGGCCCGCTCTTTGGCGGTAAGGTGTTTCCCTTCGTGTTCATCACCATCGCCTGCGGGGCGATCTCCGGGTTTCACGCCCTCATTGCCAGCGGCACGAGCCCCAAACTCATCTGCAACGAGGCGGATGTGCGCCTCGTGGGCTACGGCAGCATGGCGCTCGAATCGTTCGTAGCGATCATGGCGCTCATCGCGGCCACCCTATTGGATCCGGGCGTGTTCTTCGCCATCAACGCGGGTGCCGGCGTCGTCGGTGCCACACCCGAGCTGGCCGTGCACACGATCAGCGGCTGGGGCTTCCCGGTGACGGTCGAGCAGATGCGCGATCTGGCGCACGCGATGGGCGAGCAGACGCTGTTCGCCCGCACCGGCGGGGCGCCATCCCTCGCGGTCGGCATGGCCAGCATCTTCGGGTCAACATTCGGCCGCGGTTTGCTCGCCCTCTGGTACCACTTCGCGATCATGTTCGAGGCGGTGTTCCTGCTGGCGACGCTCGATGCCGGCACGAGGGTCGGGCGTTTCATGGTGCAGGATCTGCTCGGCCGGGCCTGGGAGCCGCTCGGCCGCACCTCCTGGTACCCGTCGGTGCTCTTCTCCAGCGCCGTCATCGTCGGCGCCTGGGGGTATTTCCTCTACGTCGGCGTTATTGACCCGAATGGGGGCGTCAATATCCTGTGGCCGCTGTTCGGAATCTCGAACCAGATGCTCGCGGCCATCGCGCTGTCGATTGCCACCGGGATCCTGGTGAAGTCGGGCCGGGCACGCTATGCACTGGTGACCCTCGTGCCGCTCGGCTGGCTCGCCGTCGTAACCACCACCGCCGCCTGGCAAAAGATCACCAGTGCCGATGTGCACATCGGCCTGTTCGCGGCCGCCAACGATCTTGCCGCCCAACTCGCCGCCGGAGTGCTGGCGCCCGAGCGCGCCGCAGTCGCCCCGCAGCTCATCTTCAATCAGCGCCTGGACGGCTGGCTCGCGATGCTGTTCACCGCGATTCTCTGGTTCATCATTCTCGACATGGTTCGCATCAGCGTGCGCCGGCTGCGCGGCCACGCAGTCCCGGCGAGCTCGGAAGCACCCTACCAGGCCACCCGTCTGAAGACGGTCATCCTCGGGGCCGCCTCATGAAGGCCATGCTGCTCGCGCGCTTGCGCACGCTGTGGTCTTGCATCCGCCAGCTGAGCGGGGATGACGCCTTCGAGCGCTATCGCGCGCACCATCTCGCCGGTGCTTGCGGCGCGACCCCGATGAGTCGGGGTGAGTTCTACGCGCACGAGCAACGTCGCAAGTGGAGCGGCGTGAGCCGCTGTTGTTAGGGAGGCGGGAGCACCGGGCTCGCGCCCAAGGGCCCACGGAAGTGCCGGAAAATGCTAGACTTATGGGCTAAGTTTTTACGGGCGGTCGGCGCGATCCGCTCTGCGGAAGGACGCACATGTCACTAAAAATCATGATTCTCGGCGCGAATGGCTTCATTGGCAGCGCGCTCACCAGCGCGATCCTGAAGTCCCGTGACTGGGACGTGTACGGCATCGATCTGTCGGACAACAAGCTCGGCGATGCGCCGAAGAACGACCGCTTCCACTTCGTGGAAGGCGACATCACCATCAACAAGGAATGGGTCGAGTATCACGTCAAGAAATGCGACGTGGTGGTGCCGCTGGTGGCAATTGCCAATCCGGCGCAGTACGTCACGCATCCGCTGCGCGTGTTCGAGCTTGACTTCGAGGCAAACATCGACATCGTGCGGCACTGCGTCAAGTACAACAAGCGACTGATCTTTCCTTCGACCTCGGAAATCTACGGCATGTCCCCGGACGCCGTGCTGGACGAGGAGACGAGCACGCTGGTGTACGGGCCGATTAACAAGCAGCGCTGGATCTACGCGGCCTCCAAACAGCTGCTCGATCGGGTGATCTATGCCTATGGGGTGCGCGATAATCTCGACTACACGCTGTTTCGCCCCTTCAACTTCATCGGGCCGAACCTGGATAACGTGGAGGAGCCCAAGGAAGGCAGTTCGCGGGTGTTCACGCAGTTTCTCTCCAACGTGCTGTACCGTCGCCCCATCAAGCTCGTCGACGGCGGCAGCCAGAAGCGCTCGTTCACCTTCATCGATGATGCCATCGAGGCGCTGCTGACCATCCTCGAGAACAAGGACCAGTGCGCGACACGGCGTATCTTCAACATCGGCAATCCGGCCAACTGCATCTCGATCCGCGAGCTGGCGCAGCGCACCATTCGCATCGCCCAGGAGTTCCCGGTGCTGCGCGAGAGCGCCAAGGCTACGGAAATTGTCGACATCTCCGCCGGCGACTACTACGGCAAGTACTACCAGGACATCCAGGTGCGCGTACCGAATGTCGAGGCGGCGCGGCGCGACCTCGGGTGGCAGCCGAGCACCGACATGGATACGGCGATCCGCAAGACCATCGCCTTCTATGTGAACCAGGAAGGCTTCGGCACGCGCGCAGCGGCGATGGCAGCCGGCATCTAGGACCGCGGCCGAACGGTATATGAGCGCCGACACGGGTCAGCTGCCGGGCACGGTGCGGCTCGGCTGGCTCGCCTGGGCGCTGCTCGCGGTGGCCTGGTTCGCCACCGTGCCGCTGCGCCCGTTGTTCGACCCCGACGAAGGCCGCTATGCCGAGATTCCGCGCGAAATGCTCGCGAGCGGCGATTGGGTGACGCCGCGCTTCAATGATCTGAAGTACTTCGAGAAGCCCCCGCTGCAGTACTGGGCGACGGCGACCACGTACGAGCTGTTCGGCGTGCGTGAATGGACTTCGCGCCTCTGGGGCGTCGGCCTCGCCTTCGCCTGCCTGCCGCTGATTTACCTGTGGACGCGGCGCCTCTACGGGGAACGCAGCGCCCTGGCCGCGCTGGTGGCGCTGTCCGTGAGTCCCTTTTTTGTGATCGTTGCGCACCTCAACCTGCTCGACCAGGCCTTCACGTTCTTCCTGACCGCCGCGGTGCTGGCCTTCGCCTATGCACAGTGCCGCCCGCTACACTCGGCGCAGGAACGTACCTGGATGCTGCTCGCCTGGAGCGCGGCGGCGCTCGCGGTGCTGTCCAAGGGCATCGTGGTCGGGGTGCTCGCCGGTACGGCGCTCATTCTGTATACGCTCATCGAACGCGATACCCTCACCTGGAGGCGCCTGCACGTGGGCCTCGGTCTGCCACTCTTTCTGCTGATCGCCGCGCCCTGGTTCGTCCTGGTGACGCTGCGCAATCCGAGCTTCCCGCAATTCTTTTTCGTGCACGAGCACTTCGCGCGCTTCCTGACGACGGTGCACAGCCGGGTTGAACCCTGGTGGTTCTTCCTGCCGCTGCTGCTGCTCGGGGTGTTGCCGTGGGGTAGCAGCTTCTTGGGCGCGCTGCGCGCGCGCCTGCCCGCCGAGCGTGGCGAGCCGGGCGCGGCCGCGCCCTTCAAGCCGCCGCGGTTCCTGCTGATTTTCTCGGGCGTGACCCTGGTATTCTTTTCATCCTCCGGCTCGAAGCTGGCGCCCTACATCCTGCCGATGCTGCCGCCGCTGGCGGTGCTCACCGCGGTGACGGCGCGTGACCCGCAGCTGCTCATCCGGCAGGCGGCGCGCATCGGGGCGGGGCTCGTGGCGTTCGTCGGGGTGGGGCTGCTCGTCTACAGCGCGCGCCACAACAGCTTCGTGCCCCGCGCCGCCGCCGGCTGGACGGCGGCGGGCATCCTGCTGGCGCTGGTCGCGGTGTTCGTGACGGCGCGGCGGGCGCGTGCCGCGCCCCTGAGCTGCGCGCTGGCGACCGCGCTCGCCGCGGTGCTCGCCTGGCAGTGTCTGATGTGCGCATTCGCCCTCGTGCCGCCGGCGCGCTCGGCCCGGGAGCTGGTGAGCAGCGTGCGGCCTCTTATCAGTGCGCACACTCCCCTATACAGTGTCGGCCAGTATCGCGAGACCATCGCGCCGTATCTTGGGCGCACGCTGCAGCTGGCCGCTTATGAGGGCGAACTGCAGTTTGGCCTGAGCGAGGAGCCACAGAAGCGCATGACACTGGAGCAGTTCACTGACCGCTGGCGCAGCGGCGGGGAAGCCGTGGCCTTCTTCGAGCCTGACGTCTGGGACCGCCTGCGCCGTGCGGGACTTCCCGGGCGCGTGCTGGCCTTCGATTACCACACCGTCGCCGTGAGCCGCCTGTGAAACTTGCGGACTTCTCGGTGCTCTTCTGCGGTGTGCTGCTCAATGCCCTGGCGCAGCTGGGCCTCAAGGCGGCGACGCGCGTGAGCGGGCCCCTGATCGGCGGGGATGCCGGCGTGTGGCAGCGCGGACTGCTACTGCTGAGCGTGCCGCCGCTGTGGTATGCGCTCTTTGCCTATGGCCTGAGCGTCATCGTGTGGCTGGTGGGACTGTCCCGGGTGCCCGTCAGCCAGGCTTATCCCTTGCTGTCGCTCGGCTATGTCATCAACATCGGGCTGGCCTGGTGGCTGCTTGGCGAGGTGCCGAACTTGCAGCGCGTCGCCGGCATTGGTGTCATCGTGGTTGGCGTCATCCTGGTAGCCCGCTCATGAACGACGTACGGAAGCCGGTCAAGCCGCTGCTGCCCTTTACCCGGCCGAGCATCGATGAGGAGACCATCGCTGCGGTCGCGGAGGTGCTGCGCTCCGGTTGGCTCGCCACCGGGCCCAAGGTAGCGCAGCTCGAGGCGGAGCTGTCGCGCTACTGTGGCGGCCGCCCGATCCGCACCCAGACCTCGGCGACCGCCGGGCTCGAGATGGCGCTGCTGGCCTGCGGCATCGGCCAGGGCGATGAGGTGATCACGCCCGCGCTGAGCTTCGTTGCCACGGCCAACGTGATCATGCGCGTCGGCGCGCGCCCGGTATTCGTTGATGTGGGCCTGGATTCGCGCAACCTCGACCTCGATCAGGTGGAGGCGGCGATCACACCGCGCACGCGCGCCATCATGCCCGTGCATTTCGCCGGCCTCCCGCTCGACATGGAGCGCCTGTACGCGATCGCGCGCACGCATCGGCTGCGGGTGATCGAGGACGCCGCGCATGCCATCGGCTCCTCGTGGCGCGGCAAGCGCATCGGCAGCTTCGGGGACCTGGTGTGCTTCAGCTTTCATCCCAACAAGAACATGACCACCATCGAGGGCGGCGCGATCTCCGGCGGCAGCCCCGAAGAACTCAAGGCGATCGAGCTGCATCGCTGGCACGGCCAGGTGAAAAGCGGACTCGATGGCTTCGACACGCTGTTGCCCGGGGGCAAAGCGAATCTCTCGGATGTCGCCGCGGCGGTCGGCCTCGGGCAGCTGCGGCGGCTCGAGGAATTCAACGCGCGCCGCCGGCTGCTGGTGGCGCGTTACTTCGAACGCTGGGGAACGGCCGCACCACTGCGCCTGCCGGAACGTGGCGATGCCGGACACAGCTGGCACGTCTTCACGCCGCTCCTGCCACTGCCGCGGCTTGCGATCACGCGCGCGCAGTTCATGGAGGCCATGAAGGAGCGCGGTATAGGGGTCGGCGTGCACTATCCGGCGATTCACTTGTTCAGCTGCTACCGGGCGCTCGGTTACCGGGACGGGCAGTTTCCGAACGCCGAGCGCATCGGTCGCGAAACCGTGACCTTGCCGCTGTTCCCGGCAATGGAGCTTGCCGACGTGGATCGCGTAGTCGAGGCGACCAACGAAATCCTCGCCGGGGCACGCCGATGAATCCGGACATCTCCGTCATCGTCCCGGTTTACAACGAGGAGGAGGGGCTGGCCCTCCTGTTCGAGCGGCTGTACCCGGCGCTCGATGCCATCGGGCGCTCCTACGAGGTCGTATTCGTCGATGACGGCAGCAGCGACCGCTCCGTCGCGCAGCTGCGCGAGCAGTTTCAACGACGACCGGAGGTGACGCGCGTGGTGGTGCTGGCGCGCAACGCCGGTCAGCACATGGCCATACTCGCCGCCTTCGCCCAGGCGCGCGGCACCTACGTCATCACCCTCGATGCGGACCTGCAGAATCCGCCCGAGGAAATCGCGCGCCTGGTGGCCGCCATGGATGCGGGTGCCGACTACGTCGGCACCATCCGCGTGCGCCGCCAGGACGTCCTGTGGCGCAAGGCCGCCTCGCGACTCATGAACCGCATTCGCGAGGGCACGACTTCGATCCGCATCACCGATCAGGGCTGCATGCTGCGCGGCTACCACCGCAGCGTGATCGACGCGGTGAACCACTGCACCGAGGTGAGCACCTACGTGCCGGCCCTGGCCTACACCTTCGCCCGTCACCCGGTGGAGATCGAGGTGACGCACGCGGAGCGCATGCTCGGGCAGTCGAAGTACTCGCTCTACCGGCTGATCCGTCTCAATTTCGACCTGATGACCGGCTTCTCGGTGGCGCCGCTGCAGTTCTTCTCGATGGCCGGCGGCTTTATCGCGCTGATCTCCCTCATCCTGGTGGTGGTGCTGCTCATCCGCCGCGTGATCGTGGGTCCGGAGGCCGAAGGTCTGTTCACCTTGTTCGCGATCGCCTTCTTCCTGATCGGCGTGACGCTCCTGGGCTTAGGAGTCGTGGGCGAGTATGTGGGCCGCATCTACGAGCAGGTGCGTCAGCGACCGCGCTACACCATCGCCGCGGTGCTCGAGGCGGGTGCGGAGGAGCCACCGCGGCAGCTACCGCGCGCCGCGCCACCGCGCCTCGAGCAGGAGGCGAGGTCCACCGTGCCGGTTGGGGATACCACGAGTGAGTAAGGCGCGGGCCGTCGTCTTTGCCTACCACGACGTCGGCGTGCGCTGTCTGAAAACCCTCCTGTCGGGGGGCATCGAGGTGCCGCTCGTCGTCACCGTAGCCGATGATCCCCAGGAGGCGCAGTGGTACGCGAGTGTCGCTGCGACGGCGGCGGATTACGGTCTTCAGGTGATCGCGCCCGCGGAGGCCAACTCCCCGCAGCTGGAGCGCATGGTCCAGGGGCTCGCGCCGGATTTCATCTTCTCGTTCTACTACCGCGCGATGCTCAAGGCGCCCCTGCTCGCCGCGGCGCGCCGCGGGGCGCTGAACATGCACGGTTCGCTGCTGCCGAAGTATCGCGGCCGGGCCCCGGTCAACTGGGCCATCCTCGGGGGCGAGCGCGAGAGCGGCGCGACGCTGCACTACATGGTCGCGCGTGCCGATGCCGGCGATATCGTCGATCAGCTGGCGGTGCCCATTCTGGAGGACGACGACGCCCGTGAGGTCTTTGCCAAGGTGACCGTCGCCGCCGAGACCATCCTCGCCCGCTCGCTCGAGCCACTCGTGCACGGGCGCGCGCCGCGGCGCCCGCAGCCCCTCGAGCCGGGCCAGTACTTCGGCCGCCGCCGCCCCGAGGACGGCCGCATCGACTGGCACTGGCCGGCACGGCAGATTCACGATCTCGTGCGGGCGGTTGCCCCGCCGTTCCCCGGCGCGTTTGCGCGCGTGGGTGCCGAGCAGTGGCAGATACACCGCACGCGCCTCACCGGGACGCTCGCCGCCGGCGGCGCGGCGCCCCGGCTCTATGGCGAACAAGGGCGGTGTCTGGTGGTCTGCGGGGACGGTCAGGTGCTGCGCCTGCTCGCCGGCGCCGATGCGCGTGGGCCGCTCGATCTCGAGCGGCTCTCGCGCGAACTGGAATCGCGGCCGCTGGTGCTGGGGTGAGCGCGTGGCACTGATCGCGCTCAAGATCGACGTCGACACCTACCGCGGCACGCGCGAAGGCGCGCTGCGGCTGGCGGATGTGCTCGAGCGAGTCGGGGTGCACGCCACGTTCCTGTTCAGCCTCGGGCCCGACCACACCGGCCGTGCCATCCGCCGCGCGTTCCGGCGCGGGTTTCTCGGCAAGGTCAAGCGCACCTCGGTGCTGCAGCACTACGGCGTGAAGACACTGCTGTACGGCGTGCTGCTGCCCGGGCCGCGCATCGGACAACGTGCCGGTGAGGCCATGCGCTCTATCGGGCTGCGCGGCTTTGAAGCGGGCGTCCATACCTGGGATCACGTGCGCTGGCAGGACGGCGTCGGCACGGCGAGCCTTGAGTGGACGCGGCGCGAGCTGAGGCTGGCGCGCGATGAATTTGCCGACGTGTTTGGCCGCATGCCCGTGGTGCACGGCGCCGCCGGCTGGCAGATGAATGAGTACGTGCCGGCGCTGGAGAAGGAGCTGGGATTCAAATACGCCTCCGATACGCGCGGCCGCGCGCCGTTTTTGCCGCTGCTCGCACAGCAGGTCGTCGGTGTCCCGCAGCTGCCCACGACCCTGCCGACGCTCGATGAGCTGATCGGGCGCCCCGACCTCGGCGGCATCGACCCGGTCGAGCATCTGCTGCAGCTGACCGGCGCCGCACCGGGGCGCGATCAGGTGTTCACGCTGCACGCCGAACTCGAAGGCGGGGCGTACCTGCAGGGGTTCGAGCGGCTGCTGCGCGAGTGGCAGCGCCGCGGCTTCGAACTCGCCGACCTCGCCACCTACGCTGGGCGGCTGCACCTGAAGAGCCTGCGGCCGGCCCCCATCACCGCCGGCGCCGTCGCCGGGCGCTCCGGGACCCTGGCGGTGCAGGGCACTTAGGGCGCCGCTACAATCGCAACGCTATGTCCGCTTACGGCCTGCTGGTTTTTTCACTCATCTACGCGCTGGCGGTGGCCACCCCGGGACCCGGAGTCGCCGCCATCCTCGCGCGTGCGCTCGGCCGTGGGGTCGCCGGGGCGCCGGCCTTCATTGGCGGCTTCGTCGCCGGGGATCTGCTGTGGTTCACGCTGGCTGCACTCGGATTGGCGGTGCTCGCACAACGGGCGCAGGCGCTGTTTGTCGGCGTGCGCTTCGCCGGCGCGCTGTACCTGCTGTACCTGGCCTGGCGGCTGTGGCGCGCGCCGCCCGGTGCGCTCGACGCAGCGCTTGCGCCGCGCCGGGAAAGCGCTCTGCAGCTGTTTCTTGGCGGACTGGCGCTGACGCTCGGCAATCCCAAGACCATGGTGTTCTTCTTGGCCGTGCTGCCGACGGTCGTGGATCTTGCGCACCTGACGCGCGGCGGCTTCCTGAAGATTGCCGCGGTCATCATCGTCGTGCTGCCGGCCGTGCTCGGCAGTTATACGGTGTTCGCCGCGCGCGCCCGCGCCCGCCTGTCACGGCCGCAGACCGCACGCTGGCTGCAGCGCGGCACCGGCGCGGTGATGGCGGCCGCCGCGGTCGCGGTCGCCACGCGCTAGCGAACTTCCCTTGGCCCGCCTGCCGCGGTTGACGGCGGCAGCCGCCGACCGCCAACATCCGCAGCAGCATGATCCCCCCGACCATGACTGCGATCGAGATCCGCGAGCCCGGACCGCCGCAGGTGCTGCGCGCCGTGCAACGGCCCGTGCCGCAGCTGCTGCCCGGTGAGGTGTTGGTGCGGGTGGCCGCCGCCGGCGTCAATCGCCCGGATGTCATGCAGCGCAAGGGCCACTACCCCCCGCCCCCCGGCGCCAGCGACGTACCCGGTCTTGAGGTGGCGGGCGAGGTGGTGGCCACGAGTCCCGAGGTGCGTGAGCCGGCCGTGGGCGCCAAGGTGTGCGCGCTGGTCGCCGGCGGTGGCTATGCGCAGTACGTCAACGTACCGGCGGTACAGTGCCTGCCCGTTCCCGGCAAGCTCAGCCTCGAGGAGGCCGCAGCGCTGCCCGAGACCTTCTTCACCGTGTGGATGAACGTGTTCGAGCGCGCGCGCCTGCATCACGGGGAGACGCTGCTCGTGCACGGCGGCTCGAGTGGCATCGGCACGACCGCCATCATGCTCGCCAAGGCCTGCGAGGCGCGCGTGATCATCACCGCCGGCAGCGCCGCCAAGTGCAGCGCCTGCCGCGAGCTTGGCGCCGACGTCGCCATCAACTACCACGAAACGGACTTCGTCGAGGCGACGCTGCGCGCCACCGACGGCAAGGGTGCCAACGTCATTCTCGACATGATCGGTGGTGACTACCTGCCGCGCAACGCCGCCGCCGCCGCGCTTGATGGGCGCATCGCGCTGATCGCCACCCAGGGCGGAACAAAGTCCGAGCTGGACCTGCGGCAGCTGATGAGCAAGCGCCTGACCATCAGTGCCTGCACGCTGCGTCCGCAGAGCGTCGAGACCAAGGGTCGCCTGGCGCAGGCGTTGCGGCAGAAGGTGTGGCCGCTGTTTGACTCGCGCGGACTGAAGCCGGTGATTCATGCACGCTTCCCGCTCGCCGACGCGGCCGGCGCGCACAAGCTCATGGAAGCCTCGACCCATATCGGCAAGATCGTGTTGCTGACCTGAATCTGCGCAGCTCGCCGCCACGCTGCGGTGAGCGTCGCGGCGCTGCCGGTGAGCCACGATTACCCCCGCTAATGATTTGCCGTAGGCTTGTCGCTCGCTGGCGTGCGAGGCGGGGGAGCGCGTCCGGATGAGTCTGCTGCCCTACGGCCTGTTCGAGTTGCCCTGGTGGGGCTACGTGCTGGTCACGTTCCTCACCATCGAGTCCATGTTCCTGGGCGTCACCCTCTACCTGCATCGCGACCAGTCGCATGGGGGTCTGATCCTGCACCCGGCGCTGCGTCACGTGTTTCGCTTCTGGCTGTGGTTCAGCTCCGCGGCCGTCACCAAGGAATGGGTGGCGGTGCACCGCCGTCACCATGCCCACGCGGATCAGCCTGGCGACCCGCACAGTCCGGTGGTGTTCGGCCTGCGACGCGTGCTGCTGGAGGGGTACGAACTCTACGGCGTCGCGGCGCACGATCCGAAGACCCTGAGCACCTATGGGCGCGGCACGCCCGATGACTGGCTGGAGCGGCGCGTGTATGCGGCGCACCCCTACGCGGGGATCAGCGTGTTCGTCCTCCTGCACCTGCTGCTCTTTGGCGTGCCGGGCATCATCATGATCGCCGTGCACCTGGCGGCCCAGCCGTTCTTTGCCGCGGGCGTGATCAACGGGCTCGGGCACGCCGTCGGCTACCGCAGCTTCGAGATGCCCTCCACGGCGACGAATCTGCTGCCGTGGGGATTGCTGCTGGGCGGGGAGGAGCTGCACAACAACCATCACGCCTTTCCGCGTTCGGCGCGCTTTGCCGTGCAGCGCTGGGAACTGGACATCGGCTGGCTGTGGATCCGGCTGTTTCGGGGGCTGGGACTGGCGCGCGTGCGCTGGCTCGCACCATCGCCGCAATTCGAGCGTCGCGGTGCGCTCGATGAGAAGACGCTGAACGCGCTCTTCAAACACCGTGTGCACGTGCTGCGCGCCTATGCGCGCGAGGTGGTGCGGCCGGTGTGCCATGAGCTGGTGCGCTGCGAGCCGCGCGGGGCGCTGCCCCGTGGCATGCCGCGGCTGCTCGTGCGCCACCCGGCCGTGCTCGCCGAGGGTGCACGCCGCCGGCTGCAGGAGCTGCTGGAGCGCTACGCGGTGCTGCGACGCGTGGTCGAGGACCGCGAGTCGCTGCAGCAGTTGTGGAACGACACCGCCGCCAATCCCGCACGCGCCGTCGCGCAGCTGCGCGACTGGTGCCGGCGCGCCGAGGGCAGCGGCATCGGCGCGCTGCAGCAGTTTGCGCACGGCCTCGCGGCCTATCCCCGCTGATGCCCCGGGGGCACTAGCGCGTCGGCAGCGAGCTGGCGCGCGTCACGGTGCGCACCGCGAAGCTCGAGTGCACCCGCGCCACGCTCGGCAGCCGCGTGAGATGCTGGTTGTGCACGCGCTCGAAGTCGGCCATGTCCGCCACCACCAGCCGCAGCAGGTAATCGTGCTCGCCGGTCATCAGGTAACACTCCATGACTTCCGGCACGCGGCGCACCGCGCTCTCGAACGCCTCCAGTCCCGCCTGGCTTTGCCGATCAAGCGTAATGCTGACGAAGACGTTGACCGGAAAGCCCGCCTTGTGCTGATCGATGAGGGCGGTGTAGCCCTCGATGAGGCCGGATTCTTCCAGCGCCCGCACGCGCCGCAGACAGGCCGATTCCGAGAGGTTCACCTTCGCCGCGAGCGCGGTGTTGGTGATGCGCGCATCCCGCTGCAGCAGCGTCAGGATCGCACGATCAAAGCGGTCTAGATCCATTGGCGCAATAATCCGTCGCTAACGACCACATTGTTCGAATATTCTGCCACAAACCCGCGATGCCGGCTGCTCATTAGCAAAGGTCCGCCGCCGCTGCGCTCCTAACCTTGGCGCCACCAAGAGCGGGGGAGGATTCGCGATGCGCATCGGGGTTCCCAAAGAGATCAAAGTCCACGAGTACCGCGTTGGCCTGATGCCCGCGGGCGTGCGCGAGCTGGTGGCCGGTGGGCACGAGGTGCTCGTCGAGAGCGGCGCCGGCGGCGGTATCGGTGTCGAGGATGCTGAGTTTCGCGAGGCGGGGGCCGCCATCGCGGCCACCGCGGCGGAGGTCTTCCAGCGCGCCGACCTGGTGGTGAAGGTCAAAGAGCCGCAGCCGCGTGAGTGCCAGATGCTGCGCAAGGGACAGGTGCTGTTCACCTACCTGCACCTGGCGGCCGATGCGGAGCAGGCCGAGGGACTGATGAAGTCGGGCGCTACCGCCATCGCCTATGAGACCGTGACAGCGCCGAACGGCTCGCTGCCGCTGCTGACGCCGATGAGCGAGGTGGCCGGGCGCATGTCGATCCAGGTTGGCGCCGCGAGCCTGCAGAAGGCGAACGGCGGCTTCGGCGTGCTCCTGGGCGGCGTGCCGGGCGTCGCGCCAGCGAAGGTGGTGATCCTGGGCGGCGGCGTCTCCGGGACGCACGCCGCCGAGATGGCGGTCGGCCTGCGCGCCGACGTCACCGTGGTCGATCGCTCGGTCAACCGGCTGCGTGAACTGTCGGCGATCTTCGGCTCGGCGCTGCGCACGATCTACTCAACCACCGCGACCATCGAGCGTCTGGTGCGCGATGCGGACCTCGTGGTTGGGGCCGTGCTGGTGGCCGGGGCGGCGGCGCCGAAGCTGATCACGCGCGCCATGGTGAAGACCATGAAGCCCGGCGCGGTGCTGGTGGACATCTCCATCGACCAGGGCGGCTGCTTTGAGACCAGCCGGCCGACGACCCACGCGGACCCGACGTTCGTGGTCGATGGCGTCATTCACTACTGCGTGGCCAACATGCCGGGGGCCGTGCCGCGTACCTCCACGCTCGCCCTCACCAACGCCACGCTCCCCTACGTGCACGCGCTGGCGGATCTGGGCTGGCAGGCGGCCCTCAAGCGCGACCCCGGACTGGCCGCCGGCCTGAACGTGCACGCGGGGGAGATCACGCATGAAGTGGTCGCCCGGGCGCTCGGTCGCAGCGCACGCCCCTACGCGCCCTGATGACCGTAGCGCCCGCGGCCAAGTCCCCACAAAGGAGGGTGGCCGGGCGCGCGCCCGGCCGTTACCCTACAGCGACCTTGCCAGCCGTACCGGAGGAGTTTGTGATGAAGATTGTATTGCCGACTGCGATGCTCGCCCTCGTCGCAGGTGCGGCGTGCGCCGATCCCGTGACCTACCAGATCGATCCCGCCCACACTTATCCGAGCTTCGAGGCCGATCACTTCGCGGGCATGTCGGTGTGGCGCGGCAAGTTCGACAAGTCCTCCGGCACCGTCGTTTTGGATAAGGACAAGGCCACCGGTACGGTCGATATCACCATCGACGTGAGCTCGATCAACTTCGGCAACCCGAAGCTGGACGAGCATGCCAAGTCCGCGGAGATGTTCGACGTCGCCAAATATCCGACCGCCACTTACAAGGGCACGCTTACGGGTTTCAAGAACGGCGCGCCGACCGAGATCGACGGCACCTTCACGCTGCACGGGGTGACGAAGCCCCTGAAACTCACCCTCGATTCCTTCAAGTGCATGCCCTACCCGATGGACAAGAAGGAACATTGCGGCGCCGATGCCACCGGCACGCTCAATCGTGCCGACTACGGCATCCCCTTCGGCGACAAATACGGCTTCAAGATGGACGTGAAGCTCGCCATTCAGGTCGAGGCCGTGCGCGCGAGCTAGCGGCTGCGGGCGACGACCTCGCTGGCGAGCGCCAGCGAGGCCGTAAGTCCCGGGGACTCGATGCCGAAGAGATTCACCAGCCCGGGCACCCCGTGCTCGCCCGCATCGTCGATGCGGAAGTCGGCCGCCGGCTCGCCCGGCCCGACAATCTTGGGACGCACCCCGGCATAGGCGGGCGTCAGGGCATCCGGGGCAAGTCCCGGCCAGTAGGCGCGGATCGCGCTGATGAAGCGCGCCGCGCGCTGCGGGTTCACGTGGTAGTCGGGCTTTTCCAGCCACTCGACGTCCGGGCCGAAGCGCGCCTGACCCGCCAGATCGAGCGTCAGGTGGATCCCGAGGCCTTGGGCACCCGGCAGCGGATAGATGAGGTGGCGGAACGGGGCCCTTCCCTGCAGCGCGAAGTAGTTGCCGCGCGCGAAATAGGCCTGCGGCAGCCGTTCCTGCGGCAATCCCTCCATCCGGCGCGCCAGGCCCGGGGCCTCAAGACCCGTGCAGTTGATGAGCGTGCGCGTGCGCAGGCCCGGTTCACAGCCATTCACGCCGAGCACGATGCCCTCAGACCCGAGCACCACGCGGGTCACCTCACTGCGGGTGCTGAGCGTGGCGCCGTGCGCCTCCGCCTCGGCGAGCAGCGCGAGCATCAGTCCCTGCGAGTCAACGATTCCGGTGAGCGGCGAATGCAGCGCCGCCTCGCAGGCGAGTTCGGGCTCGAGGCGCCGCGCCTCGCTCCCCTCGAGCAGCAGCAGGTCAACGTCGTTGTGGCGCGCCGCCTGCGCGATCGCCTCAAGCCCCGGCCGCTGCGCGGCCTCGGTTGCCACGATCAGCTTGCCGCAGCGGCGGTGTGCCACCGCGTGCTTGCGGCAGAAGGCGTACAGCCGCTCGCGCCCGGCCACGCACAGACGTGCCTTGAGCGAGCCCTGCGGGTAGTAAATGCCGGCGTGGATCACCTCACTGCTGCGCGCGCTGATGCCCGAACCGATGCGATCGGCGGCCTCCAAGATCAGGGTCTCGCGTCCGCTCAGGGCCAGCTCGCGCGCGACCGCCAACCCAACGACTCCCGCGCCGATGACCACCGCTTCGATGTCTTCCATAGCCGCGGCAGTGTAGCCCGCTCACGCGCGCCGTAACCTCAGGCACGTACAATGCGCACTGGCCGGGTCGGTCAGGTCAGAAAAGGGGAAGTGGTGCCGGGCGTGAGCTATCAGGTGCAGGGCGGGATCGCGATCCTGACCCTGGAGAACCCCCCGGTGAATGCCCTGAGCCTGCCGGTTCGCGCAGGCCTCATCGCCGCCCTCACGCGCGCGCAAGAGGCAAACGAGGTGCGCGCCATCGTCCTCACCGGGGCGCACGGCACCTTCTCGGCGGGTGCGGATATCAACGAAGTGGCTTCCGGGGCGGCTCTGCAACCCCCGCTCGCCCGCGACGTGCAGGCGCTGATCGAGGCCTCGCGCAAGCCCGTCGTGGCGGCGATCGAGGGGGTCGCCCTCGGCGGGGGTCTGGAGCTGGCGCTCACGTGTCACTGGCGCCTCGCCGCGCGCGACAGCCGCGTCGGCCTTCCGGAGGTGAAGCTCGGACTGATCCCCGGCGCAGGCGGCACGGTGCGCTTCACGCGCCTCGCGGGCCCCGAAGCCGCGCTCGAGTGCCTCACCTCCGGCACGCTGCTCCCCGCCGCTCGGGCGCTCGAGCTCGGCATCCTCGATGAACTCAGCGACGCGGTCCTGCCGGCCGCGCTGGAATTCGCGGCGCGCGCGGCGGTGCAGCAGCGAGGGCTGCCACTGGCGAGCGAGCGCACCGAGCGCCTGGGCAACGTGAGCCCCGAGCTCTTCGCCGCCTTCCGGCGCAAGCTCGCGCCCAAGGCGCGCGGGCAGCTGGCGCCCTGGAAGATCATCGACAGCATCGAGGCGGCCGCGACGCTGCCGAAGGAGGAGGCGCTGCAACGCGAGCGGGCCGCCTTTGTGGAGTGTCGCGACAGCCCGCAGCGCCAGGCCCTGGTGCACGTATTCTTCGCCGAGCGCGAGGCGCGCAAGATCCCCGGAATTCCCGCAGATCTGCCGACGCTGCCGCTGCGGCGCGCGGCGGTCATCGGCGCCGGCACGATGGGCGGCGGCATTGCGATGAGCTTTGCCAACGCAGGACTGCCGGTGATGATTCTCGAGGTGTCGCCGCAGAATCTCGAACGCGGCCTCGCCCGCATCCGCGAGCTCTACGCCGGCTCGGTCAGCCGCGGGAGCCTCACGAGCGAGCGCGCGGCGCGCGCGCTGGCGCTCATCCGCGGCGCGAGCGACTACGCCGAACTTGCCGACGCCGATATCATCATCGAGGCGGTGTTCGAGGACCTCTCGGTGAAGCAGCAGGTGTTCGCGCGCCTCGATCAGGTGGCCGCACCGCACGCAATTCTGGCCACCAACACCTCCACGCTCGACATCGACCGCATCGCGGCCAGCACCACGCGACCGCAGGCGGTGGTCGGCACGCACTTCTTCAGTCCCGCGCACGTCATGAAGCTGCTCGAGAACGTGCGCGGTGCGCAGACCGCACCCGCGGTACTCGCCACGGTGATGGCGCTCGGCAAGACCCTGGGCAAGGTGCCGGTGCTGGCCGGCAACTGCGATGGTTTCATCGGCAACCGCATGCTCGGCTTCTACGGACTCGAGGCGGAGTTCCTGCTGGAGGAGGGCGCGACTCCGGAGCAGATCGATCGGGTCATCGAGGAGTTCGGTTTCGCGATGGGACCGCTCGCGGTGCGCGACCTGGCGGGTAACGACGTCGGCTGGCTCATCCGCAAGGCCCGCAAGCTCCCCCCCGATGAGCGCTTCTCGCCCATCCTCGAGCGGCTGGTAACGGCCGGCAGACTCGGGCAGAAGGCGGGCAGGGGCTTCTACCGCTACGAGGGGCGCACGCGCATCCCCGATCCGCAGGTGCTCGGACTGATCGAGGCGGTGTCGCGCGATCTGGGCATTACGCGCCGCAACATTCCCGACGAGGAGATCCTCCAGCGGCTGCTGCATCCGCTGGTGAACGAGGGCGCGCGGATCCTCGAGGAGGGCATCGCGCTGCGCGCCGGTGATATCGATGTCGTGTACATCAACGGCTACGGCTTTCCGGCCTGGCGTGGCGGGCCGATGTACTGGGCACAGACCCAGGGCCTGGAGCGCGTCGTGAGCACCATGCAGGGGCTGGCGAAGACGCACGGCAAGCGCTGGGGCCCGGCGCCGCTGCTGAAGCAGCTGGCCGAGAGTGGTCGGGGCTGGGAGCGCTGATGCGCACGCACCGGGGCCTCGGCGGCGCGGGCCTCATCGCGGCACTCCTCATCGCACGCCTGGCGGCGGCGGACAGTTCCACGGCGAGCGTTGCAGCCGAGCCTGCGCACGCGCAGCCGCACGTACCGACGACGCTGAGCGAGTGGGCGCGCGGCGCACAGCTGTATCCGGGGCTCGGCCACTTTCACCGCAAGGTGAGCACCCAGTCACCTGAGGCGCAGGCGTACTTCGATCAGGGCATGCGCCTCCTGTGGGCGTTCAACCACGATGAGGCGACCCGCTCGTTCGCACAGGCCGCCGCACTCGACCCGGATTGCGCGGCCTGCTACTGGGGCGTCGCGCTGACCGTGGGGCCGAACTACAACCTCACCAGCGTGGATGAGGTGCGCGTGCGGCTCGCCTTTGAGGCGCTGCGGCAGGCGCGCGCGCACGCCGCCGGCGCCTCGGCGGTTGAGCGGGCGCTGATCGAGGCGCTGGCGGCGCGTCACCCGAGTCCGCAGGCGCCGGGCCCGGGCGTCGGGGATGCGCTGCTCGCTGCCTACGCGCAGGCGATGGAAGGCGTCGCGGAGCGCTTTGCGGACGATGACGACGTGCAGGTCATGACTGCAGAAGCCGAGATGACCGTACACGCCTGGCGCTTGTGGACGCCCGCCGGGCAGCCGGTTCCCGGCACCCTCGTCATCGAGAGGCGGCTCGAGGCGGTCCTCAAGCGTGATCCGGATCATCCGGGGGCCAACCACTATTACGTGCACGTGATGGAGGAGTCGCCGACGCCGCAGGCGGCGCTCGTGAGCGCCGAGCGACTGCGCGGCATGATGCCCGCGGCCGGACACCTCGAGCACATGCCGGCGCACATCATGCAGCGGGTGGGCCGCTACGAGGATGCGGCCGAGGCCAATCGCCGCGGCGTGAGCGCCGATCGCGCCTATCTCGCGAGTACGACGCCGCCGGATTACTACGGCATGTACCTCGCCCACAACAGCGCGTTCCTGGCGTACTCGGCGGCCATGGAGGGCCGCAAGGCCGAGACGCTGGTCGCGGTGCAGGATCTCTCCGCCACGCTGCCGGTGCCGATGCTCGTGACGATGCAGGAGTCCGGGTGGGCCGTCGCGGCCCAGTACGCCGCGCTGGTGCGCTTTGGCCTGTGGGACGAACTGATCGCGCTCGAGCCCCCGGATGCGCGCCTGCCCGGGGCCACCGCCGCCTATCTCTACGGACACGGCGTGGGGCTCGCGGCACGCGGGCAGCTCGAGCCGGCCAAAGAGGCGCTCGCGCAGCTGCAGCGCCTGGCGAAGACGCTGGACCCGTCCCTCAAGGGCGGCTTCAATTCATTGGCCGATCTCACCGCGGTAGCCGTGCCGATCCTCGCCGCGCGCCTGGCGGCCACCGAGCGGCGCGACCTGGATGCGATTGCGCTCCTCGAGCAGGCCGTGGCGGCCGAGGACCAGCTCGCCTACGACGAGCCGGCCGACTGGTTTTTCCCGGCGCGGCACCTGTTGGGCGCCCAGCTCATGCTCGCCGGCCGGCCGGGGGAGGCGGAGAAGGTCTACCGCGAGGATCTGACGCACAACCCCGAGAACGGCTGGGCGCTGTACGGGCTGGCACTCGCGCTGCGCGCCCAGGGGCGTGCCGCGGATGCAGCGCGCGTCGACAAACAACAGGCACGCGCCTGGCAGCACGCCGACGTGCGCCTGCCGGCTTCCGCGTTCTGGTATGCAGGCGTCGACAGCGCGAGCTGCGAGTGTCAGCACTTCAGCTCACGCGACCGGCAGCCGGGTGGTGTACTTCTTGGTGCGCAGTACGAAGCTGGTGTTCACTGAGCGCACCGCCGCCAGCTGCAGCAGCTGCGTCGACAGGAAGTGCTCGTAGGCCTCCATGCTCGCGGCCACGATGCGCAGCAGATAGTCGTTGGCGCCCGACATCGAATGACATTCGAGCACTTCGGCGCGCTCCTTCACCAGCTGGTCAAACTGCCGCACCGACTCGGGGTGATGGTTCTCGAGGGACACCAGCGCATAGGCGAGGATCGGCAGGCCGATGGCCGGCGCATGCAGCAGCGTCGCGTAGCCCTCGATGTAGCCGCCGTCTTCCAGTCGTCGCAGCCGCCGCCAGCAGGGCGCGGCCGAGAGCCCGACGCGCTTGGCGAGTTCCTGGTTTGAAATGCGCGCATCCCGCTGCAGTTCCTCGAGGATGCGCCGGTCGAGTCGATCGAGGGCCCGCGCCATGATTCTTTCCTGGTGGTCGAATCGGCAAGGATATTGCTAAACACTGGCAAAATGCAGCAATAGAGGCAAGGTAATTTCACAGAACGGGGCATAAACTGCCCGCGAACTCCTTCGATGTGAGGACCACCATGGCCGTCCGAGCCGCAGCAATCGCCCCGCCCGCCGCGGCTTCTGTCGCGGGAACCTCGCCCGACTGGGGCCGCGTCGCTTCCCTCCTGCATGCCTCGCGCGCGCTCGATGACATCGAGGAGACGCAGCTGGTGCCGCAGCGCAAGGTGCTCTACCAGTTCTCCGCGCGCGGACATGACCTGGCGCAGATCCTGCTCGGCGGCTGCCTCACCGACGCCCACGATGCGGCGACGGTCTATTACCGCTCGCGTCCGCTCATGCTCTCGCTCGGCGTGAGCCTCGAGGACGCGGCCGCAGGGCCGCTCGCGCGCAGCGGGTCCTTCAGCGACGGCCGTGACATCGGCGTGGTATTCAACCTGCCCGGGCGCGGCGGGGTGAGCGTCCTGCCGGCCTGCGGCGGCGTGGGGGCGCAATACACGCCCGCCGCCGGCTGGGCCCAGGCCATCCGCTATCGGCACGAGAGCCTCAAGGATGAGAGCTACGCACGCAGCATCGCGGTGGTGCTCGGCGGGGACGCCTCGACGGCGACCAACGGCTTCTGGTCGGCGCTGAACATCGCCACCACGCTCAAGCTGCCGATGCTCTTCTACATCGAGGACAATGCCTTCGGCATCTCCGTGCCCGCGCACCTGCAGACCCCCGGCGGCAACATCGCCGCGAACCTCGCCGCGTTCTCCGGCCTCACCATCCTCGAAGGTGACGGCAGCGACCCGCGACAGGCCGCCGAGCTCACCCAGCGCGCCGTGGCCGCGGTGCGCGCCACGCGTGCACCGCTGCTGCTGCGACTGACGGTGCCGCGCCTCTCCGGACATTCGGGCCAGGACACGCAGGCATATAAGTCGCCCGAGATGCTGCAGGAGGAGCGCGCGCGCGATCCGCTGACGCGCCTGCATACTTACCTGGTCCCTGAGCGCATGCCCGAGAGCGCCTGGCAGCAACTGCAGCGCGAGGCGCGCGCGCAGGTCGAGGCCGCCGTCGCACGCGCGCTCGCGCGTCCGCCGCCGCGCGCGGAGGAGCTCACGCGCCACGTGTTCTCCGAGCCCGGGAGCCTGCAGGAGCAGGGGGGGCTGCGCCCGGAAGACATTGCGCCTGCGCCCGGCAGCAGCGAACCGCGCCCCGAGGGCACGCGCATCAACATGCTCACCGCCATCCGGCGCACGCTCGAGGCAGAACTCGCCTCGAACCCGCGCCTGCTGGTCTTTGGCGAGGACGTAGGTCCCAAGGGCGGGGTGCACGGCGCCACCCTCGGCCTGCAGGACAAGTTCGGAGTCGCGCGGGTGTTCGACACCAGTCTCTCGGAGGAGGGCATCATCGGGCGCGCGGTCGGCATGGCGGTCGCAGGACTTATGCCGGTGGCGGAGATCCAGTTCCGCAAGTACGCCGATCCGGCCGCCGAGCAGTTGAATGACTGCGGCACGCTGCGCTGGCGCACCCACAACCGCTTTGCCGCACCGCTCGTGGTGCGCATGCCGGGTGGTTTCTTCAAGTGCGGTGACCCATGGCACAGCCAGACCAACGAGGTCGCCTGGGTGCACGGGATCGGCTGGCAGGTGGCGGTGCCCTCGAACGCGCAGGATGCGGTGGGGCTGCTGCGCGCAGCGCTGCGCGGTAACGACCCGGTGATCTTCTTCGAGCACCGCGCCATGCTCGATGGGGCCTGGGCGCGCCGCCCGTATCCGGGCGATGCCTACGTGCTGCCCTTTGGCGTTGCCAGCGTGGTGCGGCCGGGGACCGAGATCACCCTCGTGACCTGGGGTGCGATGGTTGAGCGCTGCGAGGCGGCGGCGTCACAATCGCAGGTGGATGCCGAGGTGCTCGACCTGCGCACGCTCTCGCCCTGGGACAAGGCGGCGGTGCTGGCTTCCGTGCAGAAGACGCGCCGCTGCCTAATCGTGCACGAGGACAATCTGACCGCCGGCTTCGGCGCCGAGATCGCAGCCGTGCTTGCACAGGAGTGTTTCTTCAGTCTGGATGCGCCGCTCGAAAGGCTCGCCATGCCCGATATCCCGAGTCCGCACAGCCCGGTACTGCTCGAGGCCGCGGTGCCGAGCGTCGCGCGTATCACCGCCAGCCTGCAGCGACTGGCCAGCCTGTGAGCGCGGCCGACAGTCTCGAGGTGCGCGCCCCGGATGAGCAGAGCGAGGGTACGCGCTCGCAGCTGCTGCGCTGGCTGAAGCAGGTGGGCGATGCGGTGAGTGAGCATGAGCCGCTGATCGAGATCGAGACCGACAAAGTCACCGTGGAAGTCGCCGCGCCCGGTTCGGGCGTGCTCACCGAGATCCTCAAGCAGGAGCAGGAGGAGATCACACCCGGGGAACTTCTCGGACGCATCGCCGCGGGCAGCGCCCCGGCAAGTCACGCCCCGCAGGACTCCGCCACGAGGGCGGCGCGCGCGCCGGCGCCCGCAGCGGCTGCGGTGCGCGCCCCCGCCGGCGGGCAGCTGAGCCCGGCGGTGCGGCGGCTGCTGGCCGAGCACGGTCTTGAGGCGGCGCAGGTGAGCGGCAGCGGACCTGCCGGCCGCATCATGGTGGAGGATGTGCTCAAGGCGGCCGCGGGCGCTGCCAGCGTCGCGGCCGCACCCACGCCGGCGGTAGCAGCGGAGGCGGCCGCGGGCGTGCGGCGTGTGCCGCACACGGCGGTGCGGCGGCGCATCGCTGAGCACATGGTGCAGAGTCTGCTGCACACCGCGCCGCACGTAACCACGGTGTTCGAGGCCGACATGAGTGCGGTACTCGCCGACCGCGCGCAACGCCGCGAGGCCTTCGCGCGCGAAGGTGTGCCGCTGACCCTCACCGCTTACTTCGTGCAGGCTGCGGTCGCCGCGATCCGCGCCGTGCCGGAGGCCAACAGTCGCTGGACCGACAGCGCCCTTGAGCTCTATGAGCAGGTGCACGTGGGCATCGCGACCGCGGTGGAAGGCACCGGACTGGTCGTGCCGGTGCTGCGCGATGCGGGCGCGCGCGACCTGCTCGAGACCGCGCGCGGACTCGAGGAGCTGGTGCGGCGCGCGCGCGAGGGGCACCTGAGGCCGGCGGATGTGCGCGGCGGCACCTTCACCCTCTCCAACCACGGCGTCAGCGGCAGTCTCTTTGCGGCGCCGATCATCATCAATCAGCCGCAGGCGGCGATTCTCGGTGTGGGTAAGCTCGAGCGGCGCGCGGTGGTCGTGACGCACGGCGGCGCGGAGGCCATCGTCGTGCAGCCGCGCTGTTACGTGTCGCTCACCCTGGATCACCGCGTCATGGACGGCCACCAGGCCAATCGCTTCATGCAGTGCTTTGTCGACACGCTGACAGCCTGGGCCGCCTAATGGGATGATGCGGCGGTGCCTGCACCGCCCCCGTCCGCTGCCCTGGAACCGATCGAGCGCGCCAGCGCGGATGAGCTGCGTGCGCTGCAGCTGGCGCGCCTGCAGCAGACCCTGCGACACGCCTACGAGCACGTCGGCCCCTACCGGCTGAAATTCCAGCGCGCCGGTGTGCATCCCAAGGACCTGCGCTCGCTCGAGGACCTCAGGCACTTTCCCTTCACCACCAAGGAAGACCTGCGCGAGCACTACCCGTTCGGCATGCTGGCGGTGCCGCGCAGCGAGGTGCTGCGCATCCACGCCTCGAGCGGCACGACCGGTAGGCCCACGGTGGTGGCCTACACGCGCGCGGATCTCGACACCTGGGCGGGGCTGGTGGCGCGTTCCATCCGCGCCGCCGGGGGCCGCGCCGGCGACGTCGTGCACATCGCCTATGGTTACGGACTGTTCACCGGCGGGCTCGGCTGTCACTACGGCGCGGAGCGCCTCGGGTGCACGGTGGTGCCGGTCTCCGGAGGGCAGACGCAGCGTCAGGTGCAGCTGATCAGCGATTTTCGGCCCGACATCATCATGGTGACGCCCTCTTACATGCTGGCGATCGCCGAGGAGTTCGCGCAGCAGGGCCTGGATCCGCGCCACAGCTCACTGCGCGTCGGCATCTTCGGCGCCGAGCCGTGGACGCAGGCGCTGCGCACCGAGATCGAGACGCGCTTTGCCATCGATGCGGTGGACATTTACGGGCTCTCCGAAGTGATGGGGCCCGGTGTTGCCAGCGAATGCATCGAGACCAAGGATGGTGCGGTGATCTGGGAAGACCATTTCTGGCCGGAGATCATCGACCCGCAAACCGGCGTGCCGCTGGCGGACGGGGAGCCCGGGGAGCTCGTCTTCACGACGCTCACCAAGGAGGCGCTGCCGATGATCCGCTACCGCACGCGCGATCTCACGGCCCTGTTGCCACCGACGGCGCGCGCCATGCGTCGCATGGCCAAGATCACCGGTCGCTCCGACGACATGCTCATTATCCGTGGCGTCAACGTGTTCCCGAGCCAGATCGAGGAGCTGGTGCTGAAGCTGCCCGGTCTCGCCCCGCACTACCAGCTCGAGGTGAGCCGCGCCGGACACCTCGATCAGCTGCTGGTACGCGTCGAGTGCCACGCGGTGCATGCCGGCGACGCGCGGCAACTGGCGCAGCTGCAGGAGTCCCTGGAGGCCATCATCAAGGGGCGGGTGGGGATCTCCGCGTCCGTGGCGGTTGAGCCCCCTGGGGCACTCGAGCGCTCGGTTGGGAAGGCAAAACGCGTGATCGATAGCCGCCCGCGCTGAGGCGCGCGGGGCTCCGCCGCGCGCCCAGGCCGCCAAAGCGCGCCACGGTGGCGGCCGCGGCGGCCGGCAGCGGCGCGTGCAGCCGCCGGGCGCTCGCCGAGAGATAGCCTTCGGCCGTCGCAAACACGGCCGCATAGATGCGGCGCGTGAGTTCGTAGGCGCGCGTTCCGATCCAGTCCGCCGGCAGCAGCTTCGCCGGCAGCAGCGGATCCTGCAGGTGGATCTTGCGGTACTCGTGGATGAGGAGCGTGCGCACCAGGAAGGCGGCCTCGCCGCAAAGTCCCGTGCGTCGTAGCCCGGTCTCGAGCGCTGCAAAGCGCTGCACGAAACGCTGATAGCGGCGCCCGAGTTCCTCAAGATCCCAGCCGCGCGCGGCGAGCCCGCGTTCGCCGGCGGCCTCGGCGGCACGGCTGCTGAGCAACAGGGCATCCGCGACGCCCGGGAGCGAGCGCAGCCACTCGCGCGACTGCTCGGCGGTGGCACCGGGGTGGGCGAAGACGTTCGGCGACAGCTGTCCGAAGCCGAGCCAGCGCAGCGTTTCCCGGACCTGCTTAGGCCGGCGCTTGCCGGCCGGCAATAGCAGCAGCGTCCAGCGTCCGTCCCAGGGTGGGTGGGGCGGCCCGTAGATGCGCTGGGTGGCCTCGGCGAAGCGCGCGCTTCCCTGGGGGCTGAGCCGGTACTCGCTGCGCCGGCCGTGCCGCGCGGTATTCAGCCACCCCTCACGCGCCAGGCGCGCCACCGAGGTACGCACCAGGCGCTCGGTGAGTCCGAAGGGGGTGGCAAGGCGGATCAGGCTGCCGAGCGTGACGGCGCCACCGCGGGGCGCGATGGCATCCCCGAATATCGTCACCAAGAGCGAGCCCCCGCGCAGCGGGCGCTGGGCGCGAAAGTGCCGCAGCAGCGAGCGCAGGGGAGGGGGCAGCGCATCCGGGCGGGGCATCCGAAAAGTGTGACACAGAAATCGGATGTGGATGTGCTAATCTTGTGTCACGTTTGGGGCAGCAGCTGGAGCGGTTTTCCATGTACACCCAGGGGCTCGACAGCCAGGGCAATGAGCCGGTACTGCCGCAGCACGAGGCCGCCGGCCGCGCCGCGCGCTTCCAGGCGCGCATCGACGCGGAGGAGAAGATCGAGCCGAAGGACTGGATGCCGGAGGCCTACCGCCAGACCCTGGTGCGGCAGATCTCCCAGCACGCGCACTCGGAGATCATCGGCATGCTGCCCGAGGGCAACTGGATCACGCGCGCGCCCTCCCTGCGGCGCAAGGCGGTGCTCATCGCCAAGGTGCAGGACGAGGGCGGCCACGGCATGTACCTGTACAGCGCCGCCGAGACCCTCGGGGTAGCGCGCGAGGAGCTGTTCGCGCAGCTGCTCAGCGGCGCGGCCAAGTACTCGAGCATCTTCAACTATCCGACCCTCACCTGGGCCGACATCGGCGCGATCGGCTGGCTGGTCGATGGCGCGGCCATCATGAACCAGATTCCGATCTGCCGCTGCTCCTACGGCCCGTATGCGCGCGCCATGGTGCGCATCTGCAAGGAGGAGAGTTTTCACCAGCGCCAGGGGTTCGAGATCATGCTGACGCTCGCGCGCGGCAGCGACGCACAGCGCGCCATGGCGCAGGATGCGCTCAACCGCTGGTGGTGGCCCTCGCTCATGATGTTCGGACCGAGCGATGCGGAATCCAAGCACAGCGCGCAGTCGATGCGCTGGAAGATCAAGCGCTTCAGCAACGATGAGCTGCGGCAGAAGTTCATCGATGTCACCGTGCCGCAGGCGCATTTCCTGGGGCTTGCCATCCCCGACCCCGCGCTGCGCTGGAACGGCGCGAGCGAACACTACGAGAGCGGTCCGATCGACTGGAGCGAATTTCACGCGGTGCTGAAGGGTCATGGGCCCTGCAACCGCGAGCGCCTCGAGGCCCGGCGCGCCGCCTACGAGGGCGGCGCGTGGGTGCGCGAGGCGGCGGCCGTGTACGCCCGCAAGCATGCCGCACGCGCGGCGGCGGCCTAAGGGCGCATCCGCCACCACCGGCATCACGGCTCATCACAGGGTTAGCCCATGAACAACGACTGGCCATTGTTTGAGGTTTTCATCCGCTCGCGCGCCGGACTTGAGCACAAGCACGTCGGCAGCGTGCATGCCGCCGATGCACGCATGGCGATCGAGCACGCGCGCGATGTTTATACGCGCCGCCAGGAAGGGGTCAGCATCTGGGTGGTACCCTCGGCGCAGCTCACCGCCTCCGACCCTGGCGAGGCGGAGGCGCTGTTCGAGCCTGCGCGCGACAAGGTCTACCGCCACCCGACCTTCTACGAGATTCCCGAAGAGGTGAAGAACCTGTGAGCGCGCGCACGAACTCGCCTGAGGCGACCGAAGCGGCGCTGCGCGCCGCGCACCTGCGCTACGTCCTGCGCCTCGGCGACACGAGCCTCGTGCTCGGTCAGCGCCTGGGTGAGTGGGTCGGGCATGCGCCGGAGCTGGAAGAGGATCTGGGACTTGCGAACCTGGCGCTCGATCTGATCGGTCAGGCGCGGCTGCTGCTCACCTACGCCGGGGAGCTCGAGGGGCGCGGGCGTGACGAGGACGCGCTGGCGTTCCTGCGCGATGCCCCGGAATTCGCGAACCTCACACTCGCCGAGCAGCCCAACGGGGATTTCGGCCAGACGATCGTGCGACAGTGGCTGATCGACACCTGGCAGCTGCAGATCTACCAGGGGCTCACCGCCTCCGGCGACGCGCGTCTGGCGGCGATCGCCGGCAAGGCGCTCAAGGAGACCCGCTACCACCACCGCTTCAGCTGCGGCTGGCTGGCGCGCCTCGGGGACGGCACGCCCGAGAGCCGCAGCCGGGTGCAGCGCGCGCTCGAGGAACTGTGGTGCTTCACGCCCGAGCTGTTCGCGGCCGATGAGGTGGACGAGCGCGTGAGCGCGGCCGGCATCGCGCCGGCGCTCGCGCAGCTTGCGCCCGGCTGGTCGGCGCAGGTGGATGCAGACCTGCAGGCGGCAACCCTCGAGCGCCCGCCGCTGCAACCCTATCCCTGGCACGGCAAGCGCGGCGTGCACAGCGAGCACCTCGGGCACCTCTTGGCGGAGATGCAGCACCTGCCGCGCACTTACCCCGGGGCGCGCTGGTGATGAGCGCGCGCAGCGTGGCGGGCGATGCGGCCGCCGCGGCCCGCGAGGCGCGCGTGTGGGCGATTTTGCAGGACGTACCTGATCCGGAAATCCCGGTGCTGAGCATCACGGACCTGGGGATCGTGCGCTACGTGCGCTGCGAGGCCGACGGGCGATCTGCACGTCGGGCTCACGCCAACCTATTCGGGTTGCCCGGCGACGGAGGCGATCCGGGCGAGCGTGCGTGCGGCACTCGCGGCGCACGAGCTGGGCGATGCGCAGCTCGAGGAAGTGCTCTCGCCCCCCTGGAGCAGCGACTGGCTGAGCGCTGCCGGACGCGCCAAACTGACCGCCTTCGGCATCGCGCCGCCGGCCACGACGGTGTCGAGCCCGCGCCACCTGTTGCATGCGCCGCGCATCGCCTGCCCGCGCTGTGCGAGCTTCGCCACCGAGCGGGTGAGTGAGTTCGGCTCCACGCCCTGCAAGGCACATTACCGCTGCACGAGCTGCGCTGAGCCGTTCGATTACTTCAAGTGCATCTGAGATGCTGAAGTTTCATCCTCTGAAGGTGCTGCAGGTCACCCCGGATGCCGAGGACGCGATCGAGATCGCGCTCGAGGTCCCGGAAGCGCTGCGCCCTGAGTACCGTGGCAGCCCCGGTCAGCACATCGTGGTGCGCGCCGTCCTCGAGGGCGAGGAGGTGCGGCGCACCTATTCGCTCCTCAATACCCCCGGGGAATGGCCGCTGCGCATCGTGCCGCGCGTGCATGCCCGCGGGCGCCTGTCGCGGCACCTGGCCGAGCAGGTGCGTGCCGGGGACATGCTCGACGTGCTGCCGCCCAACGGCAGCTTCACCCCGCGCACGCAGGTTCAGGCCGGCGGCACGTACGTCGCCCTGGCCGCCGGCTGCGGGATTACGCCGGTATTGCCGGTGGTGCGCAGCCTGCTTACCGGCGGTGCCGGGCGCGTGCTCGTCTTCTACGGCAATACCGGTACGGGACGCGTCATGTGCCTGGAGGAGCTGCTCGCCCTCAAGGATCGCCACCTCGGCGCCCTGTCGCTGCACTTCCTCATGAGCCGCGAGCCGCAGGAAGTCGAGCTCTACAACGGCCGACTCGATGCGGCCCACCTGCGCAACTTCGCCGCGAGCCTGTTTGCCCCTCAGGCGGTACAGGAATATTTCATCTGCGGCCCCGGGGACATGATCGACACCCTCAGCGCGACGCTGCGCGAGTTGGGGGTCGAGTCCGGGCGCATCCATGCCGAGCACTTTACGCTCACCGGCACCACGGGCGAGGTTGCCGCGCCGCGCCCGGCGCCGAGCACGCCGGCCACCGGGGTGGCGGAGGTCACCATCCTCATGGATGGCCGGCGGCGCAGCTTCACGATGAAGCTCGAGGAAGAGACGGTGCTGGATGGGGCGGCGCGCGCCGGCATCGAGCTGCCGTTCTCCTGTCGCGCCGGCGTGTGTTCCACCTGCCGCACCAAGGTCGTGCGCGGCGAGGTCGTCATGGCGCAGAACTACGCCCTCGAGGACTGGGAGGTGGAGCAGGGCTACGTGCTCGCCTGCCAGTCGCACGTGAAGCACGCGCCGCTGGAACTGGACTACGACGAGCGATGAGGGCGGCGGGCTGCCTGGCGGAGGATGGGACGTGAGCTACCAGAACATACTGTTTGAAGTGCGCGAAGGTATCGCGCGCCTCACGCTGAACCGGCCCGAGCGGCTGAACAGTTTCAACACCGAGATGCACGCCGAGGTGCGGGCCGCACTCGCCTCGCTCGCGCGCTCGCCGGCGCGCGTGCTGATTATCACCGGCGCGGGACGCGGCTTCTGCGCCGGCCAGGACCTGAACGACCGTGCCGTCGCCCCGGGCGCCGCGGCCCCCGATCTGGCGCAGTCGATCGAAGAGAACTACAAGCCCCTGGTGCTGGCGCTGCGCTCGCTGCCGCTGCCGGTGATTGCGGCCGTCAATGGCGTGGCGGCGGGTGCGGGCGCCAACCTGGCGCTGGCGTGCGATCTGGTGATCGCGGCGCGCTCGGCGGTGTTCGTGCAGGCGTTCGCCAGGCTCGGCCTGGTGCCCGATTCCGGGGGCACCTGGTTCCTGCCGCGCCTCGTGGGGACGGCCCGCGCGCTGGGACTCGCCTTCCTCGGCGACAAGCTCGCGGCGCAGCAGGCGGCGGACTGGGGGCTGATCTGGCGCTGCGTCGAGGACGCCGAGTTTGCCGGCGTCGTCGAGGACCTGGGGCGACACTTTGCCGCCGCCCCCACCCGAGGGCTCGCGCGTACCAAGCAGGCCATCTACGAAGGCCTGGGGCGCACGCTCGCAGCCCAGCTCGACATCGAGCGCGACTACCAGGGCGAGCTCGGCCGCTCGGACGACTACGCCGAGGGCGTCGCCGCCTTTGCCGCCAAGCGCCCGCCGCGTTTCAGCGGTCGCTGATGCCGCCGCACTCACCGGGCGCCAACCCCATGACGGACACCCGCGCCGCCGAGGAAGCGCAGCTGCTGGCCGAGCGCGCCGCCGCGGCCATGTTCGAGCGTGACCGTGCCTCGCAGGCGCTCGGTATGCGCCTCACCATGGTGCGACCCGGCTTCGCGCAGCTGATGATGCCGGTGCGTGCCGACATGGTGAACGGTCACGGGATCTGTCACGGGGGCCTGATGTTCGCCCTCGGCGATAGCGCCTTTGCGTTTGCCTGCAACTCCTACAACGAGACCACCGTCGCCGCCGCTGCCTCGATCGATTTCCTCGACGTCGCGCGCCTCGGCGATGAGCTCACGGCGGAGGCGCGCGAGCTGTGGCGCACCAAGCGCAACGGCCTCTACGAGATCATCATCTTCAATCAGCACGGTGCACGCCTGGCGCTGTTTCGCGGCCGCTCGTACCGCATCGACGGCCAGGTGATTCCGACGGAGTGAACAACATGCAGCTGCAGAGCTTCATCGCCGGGCGGTGGCAGGCGGGCAGCGGGCCCGGTGCCACGCTGCGGGACGCGACCACCGGGGAGGTCATCGCGCACGCGGGTGCCGAGGGGCTCGACGCAGCGCTGATGCTGCGCCACGCCCGCGAAGTCGGCGGGCAGGCGTTGCGCCGGCTCACCTTTCATGAACGGGCGGCGCGCCTGAAGGCGCTCGCGAAGCTCCTCGGTGAACACAAGGAGGAGTTCTACCGCCTCTCCTACGCGACCGGCGCGACCAAGAACGATTCCTGGATCGACATCGACGGCGGCATCAGCACGCTGTTCGTCTATGCGAGCAAGGGTACCCGCGAGCTTCCCAACAGCCACGTCTATGTCGATGGCGCCGTGGAGGCACTCTCCAAGGGCGGTACCTTCATCGGCCAGCACATCTGCGTGCCGCTCGAGGGCGCGGCGGTGCACATCAACGCCTTCAACTTCCCCGTGTGGGGGATGCTGGAGAAGCTCGCCCCGACGCTGCTCGCCGGCGTGCCGGCGATCGTCAAGCCCGCCACGCAGACCTGCTACCTCACCGAGCGCGTGTTCCGGCGGATCGTGGAGTCCGGCATCCTTCCCGAGGGGTCCGTGCAGCTGATCCTCGGGAGTGTCGGCGACCTGTTCGAGCACCTCACCTGCCAGGACGCCGTCGCCTTCACCGGCTCGGCGAGCACGGCACTGAAGCTGCGCCAGCACCCGGTGGTGCTCGCCCACGCGGTGCGCTTCACCGCCGAGACCGACTCGCTCAATTCCTGCATTCTCGGCCCGGACGCTGCGGCCACGACACCGGAGTTCGAGCTGTTCGTGCGCGAGGTGGTGCGCGAGATGACGGTCAAGGCCGGCCAGAAGTGCACCGCCATCCGCAAGGCCCTCGTGCCGGCGGCGCGTGCCGGCGAGGTGACGCAGGCGCTGCGCGCCGCGCTCGGCAAGGTCGTGGTGGGCGATCCGCGCCTGCAGAACGTGCGCATGGGACCGGTGGCCTCGCTCGCACAGCGGCGCGAAGTGCTCGAGCAGCTCGGCAAGCTGCGGCGCGAGGCGGAGGTGGTGTTCGGTGAGGGCGGCGGCACGCACCCTGAGGGCGCGGATGCGGAGCGCGGCGCGTTCGTGGCGCCGACGCTGCTGTATTGCAAGGACAGTGCCGCGGCGCGCGCGGTCCACACGGTGGAGGCGTTCGGCCCCATCTGCACGCTCCTGCCCTACGGCTCGCCCGAGGAAGCCGTTAGCCTCGCGCGCCGCGGCGGCGGGAGCCTGGTCAGCTCGATCTTCAGCGCCGATGATGCCGTGGCCGCGCAGCTGGTGCTGGGGCTCGCGCCCTATCACGGACGCATCGTGGTCGTGAACCGCCACTGCGCCAAGGAATCCACCGGGCACGGCTCACCGCTCCCGCACCTGGTGCACGGGGGCCCGGGGCGGGCCGGGGGGGGCGAAGAGATGGGCGGCATCCGCGGGGTCATGCATTACCTGCAACGCACGGCGGTGCAGGGCACGCCCGATGTGCTCACCGCGGTGACGGGACGCTGGGTGCGCGGGGCGCGCGAGCTCGACCCGGGCACGCACCCGTTTCGCAAGCCCTTCGCCGCCCTCGCCATCGGCGACACCTTCCGTTCGGGCGAGCGCGAGGTGACCGTCGAGGACATCGAGCGCTTCGCCGCGCTCTCGGGCGATCACTTCTATGCGCACATGGATGAGAGCGCGGCGGCGCGCAACCCGCTCTTTGGCGGGCGCGTGGCGCACGGCTACTTTCTGGTGTCGGCCGCGGCGGGGCTGTTCGTCGATCCGCCCTATGGCCCGGTGCTGGCCAACTACGGCATCGACGGACTGCGCTTCACCAAGCCGGTGAAGCCCGGCGACCGCATCCAGGTGCGCCTCACCTGCAAGGAAAAGTCGCTGCGCGAGGGCGCCGGTTACGGCGAGGTGCGCTGGGATACCGCGATCACCAACCAGGACGGCGAGCCGGTCGCCAACTACGACGTGCTCACCATGGTGAGCGAGAAGGCCGTGCCCGACGCGTGAGGGGTCGGGCTTGGTTCTCAGCGGTGGGCGAAATCATGGAACGCCAACTGCAGCGCCTCGCTGTCGATGTGAACCGCGCCCGTGAAGGGATGGTTGAGCGAGACGATCACCAGCAGCCCCATGAACACGATGAGCGCCAGCACGCCGGTCATGAGCACCTGTGCCTCAAGATTGCGCGTGCCGAAGAAGAACGTGAAACCGACCGTGAGCACGCCGCCGAGAATCAGTACCGCCCACAGCATCGTGGGGACGATGCCGTGCGCGAGTTGCAGCCGGGTGCGGCGCGCCTCGGTCACGAGGTCCAGCTGATGGAACATCGCCACCAGCACGGCCGGCGGACGGGTCCCGTCCTGTGCCTCGGACAGCGTGGCGGCATAGAGCTCGTCGAGCGCCTGCGTGGCTTCGGGGCTGGACTTCGCCTCTGACATCTGCGGCCAGTCTTTGGCGATCGCAGCCTCGAGATAGTGATCCAGTGCCCCGCGCATCGTGGCCGCCGCAGGGTCGGGGGCGGCGGCCAGGCGGTACAGCGTCACGGCGGCCCCGGCTTCCTGGATCACGGCGGCCTCCGCGCTGCTGAAGCGCTCCCAGACCACGATGACCGCGAAGGCGAGCAGTACCGCGTAGATCACCCCGACGGTGGCGAACTTGAAGCCGGCGATCTCGTTGTTGGTGGTCAGCCGCTCGAGGCTGAAGCGGCGCCGGATCAGCACCGGCCCTGCCATGGCAGCCGCGGTTGGCAACACGACGACCAGGATGGCGGCAAGCCACAGCGGCAGTGAGGCGAGAAAGTGTGACACCGGCTATTCCTTCAGGGCCCTGACACGCTCAACGGCCGCCACTGTAGGGGGCTCGTGCAGCACGCGCAAACCGCGGCCGCGGCAGCTTTACGGGCCGTCGGGCAGACGGAACGCGTGGCCGCGGGTGGAGATGACCTTAAAGAGCGTCCAGGCCGCATCGCCCGGCCGCAGGTTCAGTGCCGTGGCGGCTTCGCGCGAGATGCGCGCCAGCACCAGGGCGCCGCCGACATCCATGGTGACGAGCACCCCGAACTCATCGGGGGTTACCGCGGCGACGGTGCCCGGGAGGGCGTTGCGCACGCTCAGGCCCTGCACCGGCTGCGTGGCGAGGATCACGTCCCGCGCCAGCACCTGCAGGCGCACGCGCGCCCCGAGCGGCACATCGCGCAGGCTGATCTGCAGCGTGCCGCGACCTACGGCGAGTCGCGCGCTGCCATCCTCGGCATCCAGCCGCGTAACCACGCCATCGAGCACTGCGCCGACCCGGTCGGGTCCTACGATGTGCTGCAGCTGCGGGGCGAGACTGACCGCGCCCACCGTACCCTGCGTCAGCACTTCGCCAGCCTCGATGAGCACCAGGTGCGTCGCCAGCCGCAGCACCTCCTCGTACTGGTGGCTGACATAGACCATCGGGATCGCGAGCCGGTCACGCAGGGCCTCCAGGTACGGCAGCACCTCTTCGCGGCGCGCGACGTCGACGGAAGCGAGCGGCTCATCGAGCAGCAGCAGGCGCGGCTGCGCCAGCAGCGCGCGCCCGAGCGCCACGCGCTGCCGCTCGCCCCCGGAGAGCTGGTGCGTGCGTCGCGCGAGGAGCGGCTCAAGACCGAGGAGCGCGAGCACCTCGTCAAAGCCGATGAAGGGCGCAGCGGAGCGGGCCCGCTTCGCGCCATAGCGCAGATTTCCCGCGACACTCAGGTGCGGAAAGAGGCGTGCGTTCTGAAACACGTAGCCGATGCGGCGGCGCTCCGCGGGCACGTTGATGCCCGCCTGCGTGTCGGTGAGCACCTCCTCGTCCAGTGACACCGCACCGGCATCCGGCGTGAGCAGGCCGGCGATGAGGTTGACGATCGTGGTCTTGCCGCCGCCGGAGCGACCGAAGAGGGCGATGACCCCGGGAGTGGCGGCCTCGAAACGCGCCTGCAGCGCGAACTGCGGCCGTCGCCAGGTGAGCGCCACGCGCAGCACGGCGTCGCGGTCAGCCCGGCGCGCGGCCGAGGAGGCGGCGCACGCGCCGCGCCAGGAGTTCCGCGGCCAAAAGTCCCAGCATCCCGAGCGCAAAGGACAGCAGCGCGAGGCGCAGCGCCACGGCATCCCCGCTCGGGGACTGCATGGCGGTATACAGCGCCAGCGGCAGCGTGCGGGTGACCCCCGGCACATTGGAGGCGAAGGTGATGACCGCGCCGAACTCCCCCAGCCCGGCCGCAAAGGCGGTGACCACCCCGGCGAGAATCCCGGGGAGCATCAGGGGCAGCGTCACGGTGAGAAAGCGATCCAGGGGCCCCGCCCCGAGCGTGCGGGCGGCCTCTTCGAGTCCCCGATCGATGCCTTCCAGCGACAGGCGCACCGAACGCACCATGAGGGGCAAGGTCATGACCGCAGTGGCGAGCGCGGCGCCGGCGGTGGTGAAGGCGAGCTCGATCCCAAGATGGTGTTGCAGCCAGCCCCCGAGCGGGCCGCGGGTGCCGAACAGCAGCAGCAACACATAACCGACCGCGACCGGCGGCAGCACGAGCGGCAGGTGCACGAAGGCATCAAACAGCGTGCGGCCGGGCAGGCGCGCGCGCGCCAGGAGCCAGGCGATGAGGATGGCGAGCGGCAGACTGAGCAGCACGCTGCGGCCGGCGACGTCCAGGCTCAGGCGCAGCGCTTCGAGCTCCGGCGGCGTGAAGAAGCCGTTCATCTCAACAGCGGACGAGGCAGCGTGGGTGTCACGCCGGCAACTCTCGCATGGGTCACGGGCGCCCGGCCAGCGCCGCGCGCTTCAGGCGACCAGGGCTCTCTGCAGAGCGGCGGGGGAGGCGCCAGGCGGGAGGGCCGGTGCGTAGGCTGCGAGTCCCTTCTGCTCGAGCCAGGCCCGGTTGAAGAGACGCGATTGGTACTTGGCCCCGCTATCGCACAACACCGTCACTACGGTGTGCCCCGGCCCGAGCGTGCGCGCCACCTGCACCGCGGCGGCGACGTTGATACCGCTGGTGCTGCCGAGAAACAGTCCCTCCTCGAGCAGCAGCCGGTAGACGAAGGTGACGGTGTCGGCGTCCGCGACGTGCACCGCATCGTCGATGGGCGCATCTTTGAGGTTGGCGGTGATGCGGGCGATGCCGATCCCCTCGGTGATGGAACCCGAGCCGGTCGCCTGCAGCACGCCGGTGCGCACGAAGGCGTACAGGCTGCTGCCGGGGGGGTCCGCCAGCACGCAGCGCACGCCCGCGCGCCGCGACTTAAGGTACGCGGCGACGCCGGCGAGGGTGCCGCCGGTGCCGCTCGCGGCGACGAACGCGTCCACCGTGCCGTGCGTCTGCTGCCAGATCTCGGGCCCCGTGGTCTCAAAGTGCGCATCCCGGTTCGCGGTGTTGTCGAACTGGTTGGACCAGATGGCATGCGGGAGCGACGCTGCCAGGCGCTGCGCCACCTTCTGGTATTGATTGGGGTTGCTGTAGGGGACCGCGGGTACCTGGTGCACCTCGGCCCCGAGCATCTCGAGCAGGCGGTACTTGTCGGCTGACTGGTTATCCGGCATCACGATGACGCAGCGATAGCCGCGTGCGTTACACACGTGCGCCAGCCCGATGCCGGTATTACCGGCGGTGCCCTCGACCACGGTGCCGCCCGGGCGCAGCTCACCGCGCGCCTCGGCGCGCTGCACGATGGCGCACGCGGCGCGGTCCTTGACCGAGCCGCCGGGGTTCATGAACTCCGCCTTGCCCAGGATCTCGCAGCCGGTCTCCTCGCTCACGCCCTTCAAGCGGATCAAGGGCGTGTTGCCGATCGCGCCGGCGAAGCCCGCAACGACGCTCACGCCGCGGTTCCGGCCACCACGGGGCTTGCGAGCGCGGTGAGTGCATCGCTGCTGGCGAGCGCTGCCACCGCGCCCGCGATCAGCAGCGCGGGCGGCTCGAGTGCCTGCGCCTGCGCGAGCGCGGCGATATCGGCGAGCGTGCCGCGCAGCAGGCGCTGCTCGGGGAGCGTGGCGCGCTCGATGACCGCAACCGGATGATCGGCCCGTGCCCCCGCGGAGCGCAGCCGTTCGACGATGGCGGGCAGCTGTGCGACACCCATGTAGAAGACGACCGTGTGCTGGGGATTGGCGAAGAAGCGCCAGTCGGGCGCGGCGCCGCCGCTGTCGTGACCGGTGACGAAGGTGACGCTCTGCGCGAGCCTGCGGTGCGTGAGGGGCAGTCCCGAGCTGGCCGCGGCGCCCAGGGCCGCCGTGATCCCGGGCACCACGATGTAGGGAATACCGTGGGCCTGCAGGACTTCCAGCTCCTCGCCCCCGCGGCCGAACACGAACGGGTCACCACCCTTCAGGCGCGCCACCCGCTGTCCGGCGCCGGCGAGCTCGAGCAGCAGCGCGTGGATACGTTCCTGCTGGCCGCGCTCACCGGACTCCTTGCCGACAAAGATGCGGCGCGCGTCGCGACGCGCGCGATCGAGTACGGCCTCGCTCACCAGGCGGTCATAGAGGATGACGTCGGCCTGCTGCAGCAGTTGCAGCGCCCGCAGCGTCAACAGATCCGGATCGCCGGGGCCGGCGCCGATCAGGTACACCTCACCGAGCGCAGCCCCTTGCGCGGGTGCGGCGGTGGTGAGCTGCGAGGCGCGCAGCTCGCGCCGCAGTCCCTCGGCGGCGGCGGTCTCCTGGCCGCGCAGCACGTCGCTGGCCACCGGGCCACGCACGATGCGCTCCCAGAAGGCACGGCGGCCGCTCTTCGCCAGGGCGCGCTGCACCGCCTGTCGGTGCCGGCCCATGAAGCGCGCCAGGGCACCCAGGCGCGCCGGCAGCAGGGCCTCGATCTGCTCGCGCACGCCGCGCGCCAGCACCGGGGCTGCGCCGGCGGAGCTCACCGCGACGATGAGCGGCGAGCGATCGATGATCGCCGGAAAGATGAAGGTCGAGAGCTCGGCATCGTCGACCACGTTGACCGGAATGCCGCGCGCGCGCGCCGCCGCAGAAACGGCCGCGTTCACCGCGCGCTCATCGGTGGCCGCGACGACCGCGACGGCACCGTCGAGGAATTGCGGGGCGAAGGCGGCGGCGCGGTGCGTGAGGTCCGCATTGACGGCGTAGCGGGCGAGCTGCGCGTGCAGCGCCGGGGCCACCACGGTCACCTGCGCGCCGGCCTTCAGCAGCCACTGCGCCTTGCGCAGCGCCACCTCACCGCCGCCGACGACCACCACGGGACGCGCTTCGACGCGCAGGAATATCGGCAGGTAGTCCATGCGCGGACCTAGTGCATCGCGGCGGCGAGTGCCGCGGTCAGATGTCTTGGATGCAGCCCGCATTCGCGCGACTCCGATTGCTCCCACCACCAGCGTCCGGCGCGCCGCGCTTCGCCGGGCTGGATGGCCCGGGTGCAGGGGGAACAGCCGATGCTCGGGTACTGCCGGTCGTGCAGCGCATTGTACGGCAGCCCGCGGGCGCGGATGTACTGCCACACCTGCGCCTCGCTCCAGTCAAGGAGCGGGCTGATCTTGTAGAGCCCGTAGTCCGTGTCCCATTCCTCGGCCTGCGCCTGGGAGCGGCCGGCCGACTGCTCATGGCGCACGCCGGTCACCCAGGCTGAGAAGCCTCGGATCGCGCGGCGGAAGGGCTCCACCTTGCGCACGCGGCAGCATTCCAGGCGCGCCTCGAGGCTGCCGTAGAAGCCGTTGACGCCCTGGCGGGCGACGAGGCGTTCGAGTTCGCGCGCATTGGGATGTACCAGGCGCACACGCCGCCCGTAGCGATGCTGCAGCCGCTCGAGCAGCGCATAGGTCTCCTCGGGCAGGCGTCCGGTGTCGATGCTGAACATCTCGATCTGCGGCAAGTGCGACCAGATGATGTCGGTGAGCACGATCGCCTCCGCGCCGAGGCTGTTGGAGTACACCAGCCGGCCGTGGCGCGCGAGCGCGGCGCTCAGGCGCTCCCGGGTCGCGCTCGCAAGCAGTTCCAGTCCCGTGGTCGTCGGCTCGCGCATGATGCCAAGGACTATAGCGGCGCAGCCCCGCACGACTGAACGAACGATTGCTTCTGAAGGGTTGCGCTGTGGTTATAGGCCGGTTACACGCCGGCGCACACCGACGCTGGCGCTTGGGTTAGGCTTACGCGGGCCATGAAACTGCACCAGTTACGTTACCTCGCAGCCGTTGCCCAGAGCGGACTTAACATCACCGCCGCCGCGCAGAAGCTGCACACCTCGCAGCCGGGCGTGAGCAAGCAGATCAAACTCCTCGAGGATGAGCTCGGCTTCCAGATCTTCGTGCGCGAGGGGCGCAATCTCACCCGCATCACGGCGGCCGGCCAGCAGGTCATCGAGCGGGCGCTGCGCATCCTGCAGGAGGCGCAGAGCATCCGCGACCTCTCCACGGAGCTGCGCGATGAGGGTCGCGGTAGCCTGTCGATCGGCACCACCCACACTCAGGCGCGCTACGTGTTGCCCTCGGTGATCCGCGAGTTCCGCGGCCGCTACCCGCAGGTGCGCCTGAATCTGCACCAGGGCACCTCGGAGCAGATCGCCGAGATGGTCGCCAGCGATCGCATCGACTGCGCGATCGCGACCGGCTCGGAGCAGCTGTTCGGGGATCTTACGATCCTGCCGTGCTACCGCTGGCACCGCTCGGTCATCGTGCCGCGCAACCATCCGCTCGCGGACGCCGGCCGGCTGACGTTCAAGGCGCTGGCGGCCTATCCGCTGATCACCTATACCTTCAGCTTCACCGGGCCGTCATCGCTGCACGAGGCGTTCGCGCGCGCCGGCATGGTCCCGAACGTCGCCATCACGGCCCGCGATGCGGACGTCATCGAGACCTACGTGCGCCTCGGGCTCGGGGTGGGGATCGTGGCGCACATGGCGGTGGATGAGAACGATCCGGATCTGAAAGTGATCGACGCCTCGCACCTGTTCGCCGCCCACACCACCTGGCTCGGATTCCGCCGCGGCACGCTGTTGCGCAAGTACATGTATGAATTCGCGCAGCTGCTCGCGCCGCACCTGGAACGGCGCCTGATCGACCGCGCCCACCGTGCCGCCTCCGCCGCCGAGGTGCAGCAGATGTTCGCGGGAATCGAGCTGCCGCAGCGCTAGGGAGCGTAGAAGCGCTGGCGTCGCACCGGCACCTGTGCGGCGCCGGGCTGATAGGCCACCGGGTAGCGGCTGAGCGCGCGCTGCGCGGCCTGAGGATCTTCGCCCGCGGCGAGCTCGATGGCGTCGAAGCCGCAGCGCGCCAGGAGAAACACCAGGTCCTGGCGCACGCCGGCACCGAGTGCCCGCAGCTCGCCGCGAAAGTCGTAACGCTCGCGCAGCAGCTTCCCCTGGGAATAGCCGCGACCCTCGCCGGGGCTCGGGAACTCGACCGCCACCAGGTCCAGCCGTGGCAGCTCGTCCTCGAGATCCTCGACGCGATCGATCGGGGCGAGGCGCACGCCGAGGCGCCCGTCCCAGGCCCACCAGCGCTCGCGCTCCTGGCGCAGCTGCGCAAACGGCACGATCACCGCGTCACCCGGGGCGAGCGTCTCGCCGAGGTGATGCCAGTGATCAACCTGCAGTTCACGCTGCCGCAGGATGTGGCGCATACGCGCGCTCCTTGAAGGGTTTGAGTCCCACCCGCCGCACGGCGTCGACGAAGCGCTCGTCCTCGTGTCGCAGCCCGCGGTACACCTCGAGGATGCGCTCGAGCGTTGCGGCCACCTCGTGTTTCGGCACCGAGGGCCCGATGACCTCCCCGAGCGCGGTGAAACCGCTGGCCGAGCCGCCGAGGGTGATCTGATACCACTCCTCGCCATGCTTATCGACGCCGAGGATCCCGATGTGGCCGACATGGTGATGGCCGCAGGCGTTCATGCAACCGGACATTTTCAGCTCGATCTCGCCGAGGTCATAGAGGTAGTCCAGGTCATCGAAGCGTTCCTGGATCTGGCGGGCGACATCCAGCGTGCCGGCATTGGCGAGCGAGCAGAAATCCAGTCCCGGGCAGGCGATCATGTCGGTCAGGGTACCGATGTTGGGCATGGCGAGGTCCAGCCCCGCGAGCTCCTGCCACACGGCGTACAGTTCGCGCTGCGGCACATCGGCCAGCACCAGGTTCTGGTTGTGGGTGGCGCGGATGAGACCGAAGCTCACGCGCTCGGCGAGCGCAGCGAGCGCGTCCATCTGGGCAGCGGTCATGTCCCCGGGCACGGCCTTGTGTGACTTCAGGGAAACGAACACCGCGCGGTAGCCGCTGACGCGATGCTCGCGCGTGTTGTAACGGTACCAGGCCTTGAATTGCGCCTCGCGCCCCGCGGTGACATCGATGTCGCTGAGGATCTCGTAGGGCTGCGGTCGAAAGAAGCTGCGCACCCGCTCGATCTCCTCGAGCGGCAGGCGCGGCGCATGCTCGCGGTTGGCCTGCCACTCCGCGTCGACCAGCTCGCGGAAGCGCTCGATGCCGAGCGCCTTGACGAGGATCTTGATGCGCGCCTTATGGATGTTGTCGCGGCGCCCCTGGCGGTTGTAGATCCGCAGGATGGCATCCAGATAAGCCAGCAGCTGCTCGCGCGGCAGGAACTCGCGGATCACCTGGCCGATGATCGGTGTGCGCCCAAGTCCGCCGCCGACCAGCACCCGGAAGCCGAGGCAGCCGGTGGCATCGCGCACCAAGTGCAGGCCCACGTCGTGGACCTCGGAGGCGGCGCGGTCGGTCGCCGCGCCCGTGACGGCGATCTTGAACTTGCGCGGCAGGTAGGTGAACTCCGGGTGCAGCGTCGCCCACTGGCGGATGATCTCGCAGTAGGGCCGCGGATCGTCGACCTCGTCGGGGGCGATGCCGGCGAAGTGATCGGCGGTGACGTTGCGCACGCAGTTGCCGCTGGTCTGGATGGCGTGCATCTGCACCGTGGCGAGCTCGGCGAGGATCTCGGGCACGTCCTCGAGCTTGGGCCAGTTCAGCTGCAGATTCTGGCGCGTGGTGAAGTGGCCGTAGCCACGGTCGTAGCGGCGGGTGATGTCGGCGAGCTTGCGCAGCTGGGGCGCCTTCAGAAGGCCGTAGGGGATGGCGATACGCAGCATCGGCGCATGCCGCTGGATATACAGACCATTGCGCAGGCGCAGGGGCTTGAAATCGTCCTCGGAGAGCTCCCCGGCGAGGTGGCGGCGGGTCTGGTCGCGGAATTCCGCGACGCGCGCATCCACAAAGGCCTGGTCAAGGTCGTCGTACTGGTACATGGCTCGATCGACTATAGGCGGGCGCGCCTGGGGCGCTAAATACCGTCTGGTTTGGTGCACCCCTTTCTGGGGTTATGAGCCTATGCAACACTAGGTGCTTGTTTTTGATGGACGAAAACCGTGCCGGGACTGTACTTCGAGGAATTCACCGTCGGTCAGCGCTTCGAGCACCTCGTGCGCCGTACGGTTACCGAGACCGACAACCTGCTCTTCAGCGCGCTCACCATGAACCCGGCCGCCCTGCATCTGGATGCGGAGTACGCCCGTACCACCCCGTTTGGCGAGCGCATCGTGAACAGTGTGTTCACGCTCGGACTCCTCACGGGGCTGTCGGTGTATGACACCACCTACGGCACGACGCTCGGTAACCTCGGCTGGGAAGAGGTGCGCTTCCCGCGTCCGGTGCTGATCGGCGACACGCTGCGGGCGGCGACGACCGTGATTTCCACGCGCGCCAGCCAGTCGCGCCCCGAGGCGGGCATCGTGGTGTTCGAGCACCGCGCCTTCAATCAGCGCGATGAGGAAGTGGCCTCCTGCCGCCGCAGTGCCCTCATGATGAAGAGGCCGCCCGCGTGAGCACCTCCGGCGCGGCCGCGGCGCTGCGCTCGTGGCTGTTTGTGCCCGGGGACAGCGAGCGCAAGCAGGCGAAGGCGCTCACCAGCGCCGCCGACGCCCTCATCCTTGACCTGGAGGACTCCGTCGACCCGGCGCAGCGGCCGGCCGCGCGGGCGCGGATTGCGCAGCTCCTCGCCGCCAGCCGCGCCGGACCGCAGCTTTGGGTGCGGGTGAGTGCCCCGGGCGGGGAAGCGCTCGCGCAGGACCTCGCGCAGACGTGCGCGCGCGCATTGCCCGCGGGCATCGTGCTGCCCAAGGTGAGCAACGCCCAGGAGATCATCGCGGCGGCCGAGCGCCTGGCGGTCCTGGAGGCTGCACACGGCGGGGCCGCCGCACGTGTGCGCCTCCTGGTGTTGGTGACCGAGACGCCGGCGGGTCTGTTGGCACTGCCGCAGTACCCGCAGGTGCTTGGGGCCTCGCCGGTGACGCGTGCGCGCCTGGCAGGATTCACCTGGGGAGCGGAGGACTTGAGCGCCGCCCTGGGGGCCAGCGGCAAGCGCGACCGCACCGGCGCCCTCACGTTCACCTTTGAGCTCGCGCGCGCGCACTGCCTGCTCGCGGCGGCCGCGCTCGAGGTACCAGCCATCGATGGTGTGCACACCGACTTCCGGGATGCGGCGGCGCTGCAGCGCGAGCTGGAGGACGCGCGTCGCGACGGCTTTGGCGGCAAGCTCGCGATCCACCCCGACCAGGTGGCACCGATCAATGCGGCCTTCAGCCCGACCGAGGCCGAGCGCGAGCACGCGCGGCGGGTGTTGGCCGCCTTCGCGGCGGCCGGGAACTCAGGCGTCGCGAGCCTTGACGGGCAGATGATCGATCGGCCGCATCTGCTGCAGGCGCAGCGTATTCTGGCGGCCTCGAAGGGCTAGGAAACCGATATGAAACTCAGGATCAAGGGCGCATCGCTGCGGCTGCGCCTGACGCAGAAGGAAGTGCGCGCGCTCGCCGAGCAGGGGCAGGTGGAGGAACACGTGCCGTTCGCCGCGCAGGCGGAGCTCATCTATCGGCTCAAGCGGGATGCGCAGGTGGCGCAGATCCAGGCGAGCTTTGAGCGCAACGTCGTGGAGATCCGCGTCCCGCAAGCCCAGGCGACCGAGTGGTGCGCGGGCGATGAGGTGACGCTGGCGCACAGCCAGAGCGTTCCGCAGGGGATCCTGCAGATCACGCTGGAGAAGGACTTTGCCTGTCTGGCGCCGCGTGCCGAGGAAGACGAGTCGGACAACTTTCCGCACCCGCAGGCGGGGACGGGCAAGATCTGCTAGCGTCGGTTCAGCGCGGCGCCGCGACCGTCAGCAGATCCTCCGGGGTGTCGATGTCGATGGCGGCGGCCGGCATGGGCACGCGCACCATGCGGTCCGTGTTACGGCGCAGCAGCGCCCGCGCACCGCTGTCGCCGCGCAGCTGCATGAGCGCCTGGAACATGCTGCGCGGAAAGATCGCCGGCACACCCGTCGTACCGGAATAGAGCGCGGCGGCGATGTACTGCGGCTGCTTGCGCCAGGTGCCGGCGAGGCGCCGCAGGTCATCGGCGCTGACGAGCGGCTGATCCGCCAGCAGCAGCATCGCAGCCGCGCAGGTGACGGGCAGGCGCGCAATGCCGGCACGGATGGAACTCGAAAGTCCCTCGCGCCACTCCTGGTTGATGACAATCGAGCCGGGTGAGTGCTTCAGCAGCGCCCCGAGTTCGGCCGCGCCCGAGCCCAGCACGACGATCACCGAGCTGCCGGTCACCTCGGAAGCACGCGTGACGGTCGTGTGCAGCAGCGGCCGCCCGGCGATGCGCACCAGCTGCTTCTGCGAGCCGAAACGGCGCGATTCGCCGGCCGCCAGCACGACCGCATACAGCGATGCCGCGTTCTTGGAGGCCCCGGAGGCGCTCATGCGCCGCTCGCCGCGCGCGGCCGGCGCGCCGCGGCCAGAGTCAGCCCCGGCGGGAGCGTGGCATTCACGCGCTCAAAGCGGCTGCGCTCCTCGAGCATCGCGTCCGCATCGATCCCGCCGACGGTGCGCCACTCGTCCGTGCGCGCGCCGGCCGCGAGCAGTGCCTCGAGGGACTCGCGGCGCGCGCCCCACGGCCCGATGACGTACTGCGCGAATTCCTGCCACTTGCCCGCCCCGGTGGTGGTGGCCGCGAAGGCGGCCTCGAGCTTCTCGAGCGCATCGCGGCTGCGGCCGGGTCCGGTGAGCGCCGCATCCAGGGCGTCGCGCCTGGGGTTGTGACGATCGTATTGATCCAGGAGGTTCGCGAGGCGCCGGTCGCGCTCCTCGAATGAGGCGAGTACGCACACCAGGTAGTCCACGCACGCCTGCCGGAACTGCTCAAGCGGCGAAGCACTGCTCAGGGCGGCAGGCGCCGCCTGTGCGAGCGCCGTGGTGCAGGCGGCGGCGATCGCCTGCGCACGTTCGCGCTCCACCTGGAGTTGACCACGGATCAGCTCAATCTCGTTCACGCGCGGCCGCGCCTACTCGGCCGCCGCGGCGCGCGCGGTGCCGAATCGAGCTGCCACGGGAGTTGCGCTCGCGTGCAGGAAGGTCTGCAGCTGCGCGACGATCGCCAGCGCGATCGCCTCGGGCGTGCGGCCCCCGAGGGGCAGGCCGATCGGTGCATGCAGCCGCCCGCGCAGCCCGGCGGCTGCCGGCCCGAGGTCACCGAGCAGCTTGTCCCGCCTTGCGGCCGGTCCGAGCAGGCCGACGTAGGGGATGGATGTCGGGGCGAGGGTGCGCAGGTACGCCAGATCCGAGGGCAGGTGATGGCTCATGATGACGGCGGCGTCGAAGGCGCTCAGGTCGAGCGCCGCGGCAAGTTCCTGCGGATGCGCTTGCAGCAGCTGTTGCGCGCCCGGAAAGCGCGTGCGGTTGGCGTAGGCCGCGCGATGATCGACCAGGGTCACCTTCCAGTTCAGGCGCACCGCCAGATCCACCACCGGGACCGCATCGGGCCCGGCGCCGAGCAGCAGGATGCGCGGCGGGAGCGCCAGCGGCAGCAGGAACAGCTGCACGTCCCGCGTCTCGTTTGCATACCAGGCGCTGTCGGCCTCGGCGGCGGCGCGGGCGAGAGCGGCGTGCAGGCGCGCGCTCGCCAGCGGCGCGGCCGCAGGCGTGCTGTCGGGCAGCACGAGCGTGCCCACGGGTACCTCGGCGCTCGCCGAGTCGCACACGATGCCCACGGCGGCCTGCCGATGCGCACGCTGCGCCTCGGCCAGGTGCTGCAGGGGCTGCCAGTCGTTCTCGGGTCCACAGCGCAGCAGCACGATGCGCATGGCGCCCTCGCAACCGAGCCCGAGGCCCCACAGAAGCTCCTGCGGTCCGCGCAGGTCGTAGTGGACGCTGCGCGCCTGGCCATCGGCCATGACCGCCCGGGCATGCTCACTCAGGTCCCCCTCCAGGCAGCCCCCGGAGATCAATCCGGCGTAGTCGCCATCGGCGGCGATGAGGATGAGCGCCCCGGGCTTCTGGTAGGTGGAGCCACTGGTGTGCACGAGCACGCCGAGGGCGAGCGGACGCCCGGCGCTGCGTTCGCGCTCGAACAGGGGTAGCAGGGGGCCCAGAGTGGCTTGCACGCGAGGATGATTATGCCAGTCGCCCGAGGGCCTGTGCGCTTACCGTGTGCGGCACCCCAAGCCGGCAGCCGTCAACCGATTGCCTGCCGCGGCGGGTGAAAGTCTCCGACTTGCTACGCGCTTCACGGCGCAGCCGAGGACACCGGGGAATGCCTTCGCCTGCGCCCACGGCTCCGTTGCGCCGGCGGCGGCGCGTCAGTAGAGTCGCACGGCCTCTTGCTGAACATCCCTAGAATTAAGGTCTTAGTCCCGTGGCGATGAGCCAACCCGATCCCTGGGTCGTGCACAAGTTCGGGGGCTCGAGCGTCGCTGACGCCGACTGCTTCCGCAAGGTCGCGGCCATACTGGAATCCGCACCCGCCGCCCGCCTCGCCGTGGTCCTCTCGGCCTGCAAGGGCGTGACGGACGGGTTGCTGCGCCTCGTGGCCCTCGCCGAGCGCCAGGATGGCACCTATCGCAGTGAACTCGCCCAGCTGCGCTCGCGCCATGCGGCGATCGCCCAGGAGGTGCTCACGCCGCAGGCCGCCCAGGCGTACCTCGCGGGCTTCGACCGCGACTGCCAGGACCTGCTGGGGATCCTGCATGCGGTCGAACTGACCCGCTCGGCCGCCAACACCGTCAGCGACCTGATCGCCGGCTATGGCGAGATCTGGTCCTCGCGGCTCTTCCAGCGCTTCTTCGAGGAGCGCCGCGGCCGCCCGGGGCCGGTGCAGTGGGTGGATGCGAGCCGCGTCGTGCTGGTGGACTGGGGTGCGTGGGGTCCGGGGATCCAGTGGACGGAATCGCGGGCCAGCCTCGCCGCGCAGGTGCCCAAGGACTTCACCGGCACCCTCATCATCACCGGCTTCATCGCCGCCGACCGCCGCGGCGTGCGCACCACGCTCGGGCGCAACGGGAGCGACTTCTCCGCCTCGATCTTCGCGGCGCTCCTGGATGCCTCTGAGATCCACATCTGGACCGACGTCGATGGGGTGCTGTCGGCCGATCCGCGCCGCGTGCCGGATGCGACCATCATCGACTCGCTCTCCTACAACGAGGCGATGGAGCTGGCGTATTTCGGCGCCAAGGTGATCCACCCGAAGACCATGGCGCCGGCGGTCAAGGACAGTATCCCGATCTGGATCCGCAATACCTTCGCGCCCCACAAGGTTGGGACCCTGATCTGCGCCCAGCCGGACTCGGTGTTGCCGGTGAAGGGCATCACCAGCATCGAGCGCGTGGCGCTGATCAACCTCGAGGGCACCGGCATGATCGGTGTCCCGGGCACCGCGCACCGGCTGTTCGGCGCGCTGCGCGAGGAGGGCATCTCGGTCATCCTGATCTCGCAGGGGAGCTCGGAGCACTCGATCTGCTGCGCCATCCCCCAGGAGGAGGCCGAGCGCGCCGCGGCCTGCGTGCTGCGCGCCTTCGAGCGCGAGCTCAAGGACGGGCAGATCCAGAGCGTCGACATCGATCCGGACCTGGCGATCCTTGCGGTGGTGGGCGATGGCATGGCCGGCACTCCGGGGATCGCGGCGAAGGTGTTCAGCTCCCTCGGTGCCGCCGGCGTCAACGTGCGGGCGATCGCCCAGGGCGCCTCCGAGCGCAACATCTCCGCGGTGGTCGAGGGCCGCAACGCCACCCGCGCGCTGCGCGCGGTGCACGCCGGGCTCTACCTCTCACCGCACACGCTCTCGATCGGGGTCATTGGACCTGGCGCCGTGGGCCGCGTGCTGCTCGACCAGCTCGCCTCGCAGAGCGAGCGGCTGCGCCAGCAGGCCAAACTCGACCTGCGCGTGCGCGGCTTGCTGAGTTCCCAGCGCATGCTGCTCGGTGACCCGGGCATCGCCCTCGCCGACTGGAGCACGCAGTTCCAGGAGCGCGCCAAGCCGGCGGACCTCGCGCAGTTTCTCGATCACGTGCGCGTCGACTACCTGCCGCACACGGTGCTGGTGGACTGCACGGCGAGCGCGGCGGTGGCGGCGCGCTACGCCGACTGGCTCGGCGCGGGTATCCACATCGTCACGCCCAACAAGAAGGCCAACAGCGGCGACTACCCCGCCTACCAGCGGCTGCGCAACGCGCGCCGCCACGGCGGTACGCACTACCTCTACGAGGCCACCGTCGGTGCCGGGCTCCCCGTGGTGCAGACGCTGCGCGACCTGCGCGAGACCGGCGATGACATCACCAGCATCGAGGGCATCTTCTCCGGCACCCTCGCGTATCTGTTCAACGTCTACGATGGCAGCGCCAGCTTCTCCTCGATCGTGCACGATGCGCGCGCGCGCGGCTTCACCGAGCCGGATCCGCGCGATGATCTGTCGGGCATGGACGTGGCGCGCAAGCTCATCATCCTCGCGCGCGAGATGGGACTCGCGCTCGAGCTGCAGGATGTGCAGGTGGAGAGCCTCGTGCCCCCGGAGCTCGTCGCCGGCTCGATCGAGGAGTTCATGGCGCACCTGCCGCGCTACGACGCGGCCATGCTCGCGCGCTTTGAGCGGGCCCGCGAGCGCAACACGGTGCTGCGCTACACCGGCAAGATCACCGCCGCCGGGGAGGCGACCGTGGGGCTGCAGGAACTGCAGCGTAGCCACCCGTTCGCCAATATCGCCCTGACCGACAACGTCGTGCGCTTCGCCACGCGCCGCTACTGCGAAAACCCCTTGATCGTGCAAGGACCGGGGGCGGGTCCGGAGGTCACCGCCGGCGGGGTGTTCGCCGACATCCTGCGCCTTGCGGCGTATCTGGGGGCGCGCCTGTGACGGCACCGCTGGAGCGTGCCACCGCCTTCGCGCCCGCATCGGTCGGCAACGTCGCCATCGGTTTTGACATCCTCGGCTTCGCCGTGGGGGCGCTCGGGGATCGCGTCACCGTCACGCGCACCGCCGGGCCGGGCGTTGCGATCCGCGCGGTGCGCGGGGTCGTGCAGGACATCTCGCGCGAAGCGCGCGACAACACCGCCGGCCGGGCGCTGCTCGCGCTGCAGGAAGCGCTGCGGCCCGACTGCGGCTTCGCGGTCGAGATCGACAAGGGCATCCCGCTCGGTTCGGGTCTGGGGGGTTCGGCCGCCTCGGCGGTGGCCGCCGTCGTGGCCGCGAATGCGCTGCTGCCAAACCCCTGCACGCAACTGGAGCTGCTGAAGTTTGCGATGGCGGGCGAGGCGGTGGCGAGCGGCGGGCAGCACGTGGACAACATCGCGGCCTCGCTCTTCGGCGGACTGGTGCTCACGGTCGGCATCGATCACCCGCGCGTGAAGCAGATCCCGGTGCCGGCGGCGATCCGCGCGGTGATCGTGCACCCGCACATGTTCCTGGCGACCGCGCGGGCGCGCGCGATCCTCAAGGGCAGCGTGGAGCTGTCGGACTTCGTGTGGCAGACCGCGAACCTCGCCGGCTTCATCTCCGGCTGCTATACCAACGATCTGGACATGATCCGCGCCTCGCTCGAGGACGTGGTCATCGAACCGCAACGCCAGGCGCTGATCCCCGGCTTCCAGGAGGTGCGTCGCGCTGCCATGCAGGCGGGCGCCCTGGGCTGCTCCATCTCCGGAGCCGGTCCGGCGATGTTTGCCTGGACGACGCTCGCGACCGCGCCGGCCGTCCTGAGCACGATGCAGCAGGAGTTTGCGCAGCGTCAGCTGCGCTCGGACGCCTGGTGCGTCGAGGTGAACGCGGTCGGCGCGCAGGTCGTGCCGTGAGCCCCGTGCCCCAGATCCTCTTTCACAGCTCGCGCGGCGGCGCCGCGGACAAGGGCTTCAGCGCGGCGCTGCTCGAGGGACTGGCGAGTGACGGCGGGCTCTATGTCCCCGGGCACTGGCCGCAGCTCAGCGTCGAAGATTTCGCCGGCGCGAGCGAGCTGCCCGCGGTGGCCGAGCGCTTGCTGGCGCCGTTCCTCGCCCACGATGCGCTCGAGGCGCAGCTGCCGGCATTGGCGCGCGAGGCGTTCAACTTCCCAGCCCCACTGGTAGCGCTCACCGATGACGGGCGGCTCTCGATCCTCGAGCTCTTTCACGGGCCGACCGCGGCGTTCAAGGACTTCGGCGCGCGCTTCCTCGCCGGCGCCCTCAGCCGGCTGCGCCCGGCCACCGGCCACCCGCTCACCATCCTGGTCGCGACTTCCGGCGACACCGGCGGCGCGGTGGCGGCGGCCTTCCATGGGCGGCCCGGCATGCAGGTGGTGGTGCTCTTTCCCAAGGGGCGCGTCTCGCCCACGCAGGAACGGCAGCTCACCTGCTGGGGCGGCAACGTGCGCGCGCTCGCGGTGCGCGGCACGTTCGATGACTGTCAGCGCCTCGTGAAGGAGGCCTTCGTGGACGACGCGCTGCGCGCGCGCACACGGCTGTCCTCCGCCAACAGTATCAACCTCGGACGGCTCTTGCCGCAGGGCGTGTACTACGCCGCCACGAGCGTTGCCGTGTTCCGCCGCTACCGGGAACCGGCCTCCTTCATCGTGCCGAGCGGTAACCTCGGCAACGCAGTGGCCTGCCTGTGGGCGCGGCGCATGGGACTACCCATCGGCGATGTCGTCCTCGCCCACAACGCCAATCGCGCTGTCCCGGACTACCTCGAGAGTGGTGAGTGGCAGCCGCGCGCGAGCCTCGCCACGCTCGCCTCGGCGATGGATGTCGGCAACCCGAGCAATCTGGAGCGCCTGCAGGCGCTGTTCCCGCAGTTCAGCGAGCTGCAGGCGGCGGTGCGCGCCTGCTCGGTGAGCGACGCGCAGATCCGCGCCCGCATCCGCAGCGGCTACGAGCAGTACCGCCAGGTGTGGTGCCCGCATACGGCCACCGCAGCGGAGGCCTGGGAGCGGCTGCCGCAAGCACTGCGCGCCACGCGTCGCTGGGTGCTGGTGGCGACGGCCCATCCGGCTAAATTCCCGGAAATCGTCGAACCGCTGATCGGGCGCCCGGTGGCGGTGCCGCCGAGCCTTGCGGCCCTGTATGCGCGCCGCAGCGAGAGTGTCGAGGTGGATGCCAATCTTAACGCGCTGCGTGCGCTGCTCGAGGAGCAAAGCTGACGTGGATGAGCTGACAAAGCTGACCCCCACCGCCTGGGCGTTGATCGGCATTGCCGCCGCGCTCGGCTTTGCGCTCTCGTGGGCGATTCGCTGGTACCGCCACTACCGGGCGCGCAAGGCGCTGCGGGCGGCCGTCACCGGCGGCACGAGTGAGCATCTGATCGACACGCTGGTGCCCGACGGCATGGGCGCCGGATTCCACGTCGACTATCTGTTGCTGACCATGCGCGGCGTAGTGGTGATTGACCTGCGCGACGTCAAGGGCAATATCTTCGGCGGCGATCAGATGGCCGAGTGGACCGTCATGGACGGCGCGCATCGTTTCACCTTCACCAATCCACAGGGCGCGCTCTATGACCGGATCGCCGCGGTCAAGGCCATCGCCGGCGAGGTGCCGGTCGAGGGACGGATCGTGTTCACGCGGCGCGGAGAATTCCCCAAGGGCTTACCCAAATGGACCGTGATGCTCGATGCGCTGCGCGGGGAGTTCGCCTCGCCGGACTTCGATGCCCCCACCGACGCCGCCGCGCAGTACCGCGAGGGCTGGGAGCGCATCAAGACCGCGGCCAAGCCGAGCTACATGGTCGACATGCGCTAGACGAGCGTGCGCGCGTGCTCGGCGAGCACCAGCGACACGCAGGCGGTGAGCTTCTTCGCATAGTCGAGGTGCAGGAACTCATTCGGGCCGTGCGCATTGGCGTGCGGACCGAGTACCCCGGTGATGAAGAACTGCGTCGCGGGGAACTGCTCCCCGAGCATGCCCATGAATGGAATTGTGCCGCCGCAGCCGAGGTGCACCGCCTCGCGCCCATAAATGGCGCGCGAGGCGTTGTTGATGGCCTGCTCGAGCCACGGCGCGAACGCCGGGGCGTTCCAGCCGCCGGTCGCGGACACGGAATCAAAGCTCACCTGGGCGCCGTAGGGCGGGTCGCGCTCGAGCGCGTGGCGCACCGCCTGCGTGGCGCGCTCGGCGTCGCAGGTCGGCGGCAGGCGCAGCGAGAGCTTGCAGGCGAGCTCCGGCAGCAGCACGTTGCCGGCGGAGCCCAGCGGCGGCAACCCTTCCGCGCCGGTTACCGCGAGCGTGGCGCGCCAGGTGTTGTTGATGAGCAGTTCGGTGGGGTCGTTCGAGAGCGGCTGGACGCCCGCGGCCCAGGGGATCTTGCCCGCCACCGAGTCTCCGAGCACCTGCGCGGCCGCCTGCGCCTGGGCGCGACGGTCGGCGGGCAGCGCGACGTGCAGCTCATCGAGCAGCACATCCCCGCTCACCGGGCTTTCGATGCGGGCGAGCAGCTGCTCGAGGATGCGAAAGGGGGTCGGGGCGATGCCGGTCGCCATGCCGGAGTGCACGCCCTCGGTGAGCACGCGCACGCGCAGGTTGCCGGTGAGATTGCCGCGCAGCGAGGTCGTGCACCACACCTGTTCGTAATTGCCGCACTCGGCATCGAGGCATACGACGAGCGCGGGTTCGCCCAAGGCGCTGCCGAGCGAGCGCAGGTGCGCCGGCAGATCGGTGCTGCCGCTTTCCTCACAGGCCTCGATGAGCACCACGCAGCGCGGCAGCTTGACGTGCTGCTCCTTCAGCGCCGCGATCGCCGTGAGTGAACTGAACACCGCGTAACCATCGTCGGCGGCGCCGCGGCCGTAGAGCTTGCCGTCGCGGATCACCGGCTCCCACGGGCCTAGGCCCGCCAGCCAGCCGGTGAACTCGGGCTGCTTGTCCATGTGTCCGTAGAGCAGCACGCACTCGGGCAGCTCGCCCGGGATGTCGATGAGCAGCAGCGGCGTAAGTCCCGGCAGCCGGCGGATCTCAACCCGCGCCTGCGGCAGCGGCTGCGCGCGGCACCACTCGGCCATCAGCTGCATGGCCTGTTCCATGTAGCCGTGCGCTTCCCACTGCGGGTCGAACATCGGGGACTTGTTCGGGATACGAACGTATGCGCTGAGTCGATCGATGATCGAGTCATCCCACACCTGAGTGATGAACTGGCTGAGGCGCTTGGCATCCATGAGCTTTTCTCTTATTTAAGAACAGTAACTTAGCAACATCACTCGAAGTCAAATCTAGACGGAGTCCGGCAGACCAAACAGCGCGCGCGCGGCCTGCGTACTGGAGCGGGCGAGCGCTTCGGGCGGCTCCCCGCGGGCCCGGGCGACGGCGCGGGCGATGTGCGCAAGATACGCCGGTTCATTGCGCCGCGAGACGGGTTTCGGCTGCAGGTCGCGCGGCAGCAGGTAGGGTCCGTCGGTCTCGAGCAGCAACCGGGACGCGGGGATCTGCGGCATGAGCGGCACCAGATGGCTGCCGCGACGCTCGTCGTTGATCCAGCCGGTGATGCCAATCGCGAGCCCGAGATCGAGGTAGGCGTGCAGCGCCTCGGCGGTGCCGGTAAAGCAGTGGGCGACGCCGCGCCACTGCGCGGCATGCTCGCGCAGGATCGCGAGGAAGTCCGCTTGCGCCTCGCGCTGATGCAGGAACACCGGCTTACCGAGCGCGCGTGCGAGCTCGAGCTGGCGGTGAAACGCCGCCTGCTGCGCCGCCGGGGGCGAATAGTTGCGGAAGTAATCCAGTCCGCATTCGCCGATCGCGACCACCTCGCGCGCGGCGGCCAGCGCCGCCAGCGCTTCCCAGGCATCCGCGCTCACCTCCGCGGCGTGGTGCGGGTGGATGCCGGCGGTGGCGAAGAGCTCTCCCGGGTGCGCGCGCGCGAGCTCGAGCGCGCGCGCCGTGCTTTCAAGCGAGGAACCCGTGACGATCAGCTGCACGACGCCTGCGGCATGGGCGCGGCTCAGCACCGCATCGCGATCGGCCGCGTAGCTGTCGTGCGCGAGATTGATCCCGATGTCGATGAGCGGCGCCGGGCGGGTGGCGGCGGGCGCCGCGGCGGCTATGTTATGGTCATCCATTCCTGCCGCGCATTCTACTGAATGGAGGGCATTTGCTGCGCAGGTCTGCCATGCGATGCGCGTGGCGCGCGGGGCTCGCCCTGCTGGCGATCCTCGGCGCCGGGGTGCACGCCGATGCGACGCATTGGCGCGATATCGAAAGCCGTATCCAGTACGGCTACTACACCGAGGACAGTCGCGCCCTGCAAAACCTGCAGCAAGCGCTCGCCGAGGATGACACGCACGACCCGCTGCGCGGCTATTACGCGGCACTGGTCGCCTGGCGTCTGGCGCTGCTCGCGACGCAGAATTCGCCCGCCGAAGGGCGCGCCGCCGCCGCGCCGCTGGCGGAGCGCTGCGTGAAGGAACTCGATGGCGTGCTCGCGGTGCAGGCCGATTTTGCGGAGGCCCTCGCGCTGCGTGCCGCCTGCCAGGAACCCCCGGCGGCGGCTGGCGGCGGCCTGCACCTGCCATTTGCCGGTCACGGTGCGCGCAAGGACATCGAGCGTGCGCTGGCGCTCGCGCCGCATAACCCGCGGGTGCTGCTGATCGACGCACTCGGGGACTATCAGCTGCCGAGCACCCAGGGCGGCAACCCCGAGCGGGCGCTGGTGAAGCTGCGCCAGGCAGTGGCGGCCTTCGAGGTCGAGCGCGGCGGGCCGGAGCCGGTGCCCGGCTGGGGCGCCGTGGAGGCCTACCTGTATCTGGCGCGCTCTCTGATGGACCACGGGGACGCGGTGAGTGCGCGCGACGTGCTCGAGCATGCGTTGCTGCTGGCGCCTGATTACCGGCAGGCGCGGCGGCTCATGGCGAAGATCGCCACCGGCTGACCGCCCGCTACGCTCCGGCGCGCGACGCGCGCCGCGCGGTACAGTGTCCGAGCGCCTTGCGCACTGGATGACCGGGACGCCGGAGGCAGCGGCAGCCTGTGTTATCTTGGCGCGCCTTCCGGCTGCGGATCGTGTGCGGATGTCTTCGGAAAATGATAACAAGGCGCTGCTGCACCAGCTGCGTATCGATCGCACGCACTCCGCGGCCGACACGTCAGCGCCGCGCCGTTACTGGCTCCTCGGCGCAGCCCTCGCGCTCCTGGTGCTGCTCGGGGCTCTCTGGTTCACCCTCGGTCGCGCCCGGGCGCTGCCCGTGCACGTGGCGGCCACCCGGGCGGTTCCAGGCGGGGCGTCCGCGAGCGCCTCGGTGCTCGATGCCACCGGTTACGTGACCGCGCGCCGCGAGGCGACCGTGTCGGCGCAGATCACCGGCACCATCACCGCGGTGCTGATCGAGGAGGGCGATCACGTCAAGGAGGGGCAGGTCATCGGGCGCCTGGATGACACGGCGCAGCGCGCCGCGCTGGCGCAGGCGCAGGCCGCCCTGCATTCCGCCCAGTCGCAGCTCATCCAGGACCAGGTACAGCTGGCGCAGAGCGGGCGCGACCTGAAGCGCGCCGAGGACCTGGTCAAGCGCAACCTGGTCTCCGAGCAGGCGGTCGAGCAGGCCCGCACCCAGGTCGATGCACAGAGTGCGCAGATCGAAGGACAGAAACGACAGATTGATCTCGCCACCGCAAATGTGCGCTCGGCACAGGTGCAGCTGGACTACTGCACCGTGCGCGCGCCCTTCACCGGCGTGGTGATCGCCAAGGCCGCGCAGGTGGGGGAAATCGTCTCGCCGTTCTCTGCCGGCGGGGGCTTCACGCGCACCGGCATCGGCACGATCGTCGACATGGACTCGCTGGAGATCGAAGTGGATGTCAACGAGGCGTACATCAACCGCGTGCAGCCGGGGCAGCCGGTGGAATCGGTGCTCAATGCCTATCCGGACTGGAAGATCCCCTCGCACGTGATCGCTATAATCCCGACCGCCGATCGCTCCAAGGCCACGGTGAAGGTACGCATTGCTCTGGACCTCAAAGACGATCGCATCGTGCCGGACATGGGTGTGCGGGTATCCTTCCTCGAGGCCGCCGCCCAGGCGAGCCAGGGTCATGCGCCGCCGCCCCCGGGGGTGCTGGTCCCGGTGGCGGCGGTGCGCACCGAGGGCACGCAGGATGTGGTCTACGTGCTCGCCGAGCGCAAGGCGCAGCGGCGCATCGTCACGCTCGGCGGCACGATGGGCGATGCGCGACAGGTGCTGAGCGGGCTCGCGGTCGGCGAGACCGTGATCACCGATCCGCCGCCGCAGCTGAAGGACGGCGCGGCCGTGAGCGTCGCCAAATCGTGAGTCGCCCTAGAACAGGAGCGCGGCCGCTCCGGGACAGTTTCTGCCAGCGAGGTTTCCATGACCGAACCGATGGTTGAGATCCGCGATGTCACCAAGGTCTACGAGCGCGGCAAGCAAAAAGTCGAAGTGCTCCACGGCCTGCGACTGGACATCCCCAAGGGGGATTTCGTGGCGCTGATGGGTCCGTCAGGCTCCGGCAAGACGACCCTCCTCAACCTCATCGGTGGCCTCGATCAGCCCTCCTCGGGCGAGGTACGGGTGGGGGGCAAGCGCATTGATCAGCTCTCCAGTGGCGAGCTGGCCCACTGGCGCGCCCACAACGTGGGCTTCGTGTTCCAGTTCTACAACCTGATGCCGGTGCTGACCGCTGAGGGCAATGTCGAGCTGCCGCTGCTACTCACCAAGCTCTCGGCCGCGCAGCGCCGCAAGAACGCCGCCGTAGCGCTGCAGGTGGTGGGGCTGGCCGACCGCGCCAAGCACAAGCCACGGGAGCTCTCCGGCGGCCAGGAGCAGCGCGTCGCGATCGCGCGGGCGCTGGTGTCAGACCCGCAGCTGTTGGTATGCGATGAGCCGACCGGGGACCTCGACCGCAAGACCGCCGATGAGATCCTGGGACTGCTGCAGGTACTCAACCGCGAGCACGGCAAGACGATTGTCATGGTGACGCACGACCCGAAGGCGGCCGAATTCGCCAGCCGCACGCTGCACCTGGAGAAGGGGCAGCTGCTCGAGCAGGCGGCCTAGGGGAGCACACCGGGACGCACTTATGACCAAGAGCGGCTTTGTCATCGCGAACCTGTTTCGCAAGCGCACGCGCACCATCCTCACGCTGCTGTCGGTGGTCATGGCGTTCCTGCTGTTTGGCCTGCTGCAGTCGATCAATTCGATCTTCAGCGCCGGCGCGAACTTCGTGGGTGCGACGCGGCTCATGACCCAGGCGCGTGTCTCCTTCACCCAGCCCCTGCCGCTGAGCATGCTGCCGAAGCTCGAAGCGGTGCCGGGGGTGGCGCGCGTCGCCTACTCGCAGTGGTTCGGCGGGGTGTGGCAGGAAAACACGCCCATATTCGTGTTCGCCGTCGACCCGCAGCGCCAGCACGACCTCTATCCTGAGTACGTGATGGCGGAGGATGAGTGGCAGGCGTTTGCGAAAACCCGCACCGCCATGATTGCCGGCAAGCAGCTGGCGGATAAGTACGGCTGGAAGGTCGGACAGAAGATCCCGATCGCCTCCAACATCTATCCGCAGAAGAACGGCAGCAAGTCCTGGGCCTTTGACCTGGTCGGTATCTACGACGGCAAGGACGAAGCGACCCGCAAACTCACCAACCAGGCCTTCATCAACCATGACTACTTCGATGAGGCCAACCAGTTCGGCAAGGGGCGCACCAACTTCTTCATCCTCAAATTGACCGACGGCAACCAGGCCGAAGCGGTCAGTAAGACCGTGGACGCGATGTTCGAGAACTCACCCGACGAGACCAAGACCCAGACGGAGAAGGACTTCAACCTCGGGTTCGTCAAGCAGATCGGCGATATCGGCCTGATCGTGCGCTGGATCCTGTTCGCGGTGTTCTTCACGCTGCTGCTGGTGGTGGGTAACACCATGGCGCAGAGCGTGCGTGAGCGCATACCGGAGCTGGCGGTGCTCAAGACCCTGGGGTTCTCCGACGGCACCGTGCTCGGCTTCGTATTTGCCGAGGCTTTGGCGCTGTGCCTGTTCGGTGGGCTGCTGGGACTCGCGCTCGCGACGCTGGCCGGGGCGGGGATCGCCAAGAGCACCGGCGATCAGTTCCAGCTGAACGTCGATGCCAAGGTCTGGCTGATCGGCGTCGCCGCCATCCTGCTCATGAGCATCGTTGTCGGGCTGCTGCCGGCATTGCGCGCGCGGCGGCTGAAGATCGTGGACGCGCTCGCCGGCCGCTAGCGCGAAGGAGATCAAGCATCGTGTTCGGCCAGGCTCTCGCCATCACCGGCATCAATATCCGCAGCATCCCCGAGCGCTGGACCTCTTCGCTCGTCATCATCATCGGGCTCGCCGGCGTGGTGGCCGTGTTCACCGCGCTGCTCGCCATGGCGACCGGGTTCACGAGCACCCTCAAGGCAACCGGCCGCGAGGACGTCGCCATCATCATGCGCGGTGGTTCAGATGCGGAGCTCAATTCCGGGCTCGATCGCACGCAGACCGATCTGATCAAGCAGCTGCCCGGCATCCGTGCCGGTGCCGACGGGCACCCGCAGGCCTCCGCCGAGATGATGGTGATCGCCGAGCTCGTGCGCCGGGACGACAAGGTCAATGGCGCCAACATCACCCTGCGCGGGGTCGATCCGGCCGCGTTTGTCCTGCGGCCGCAGCTGAAGATTGTCTCAGGCCGCGCCTTCACGCCGGGGCTGCGCGAGCTGATCGTCGGCGCGGGCGTGCTGCGCCAGTTTCAGGGCGCCAACATCGGCAACGTGGTGCGCATGCGCGGTTCGGACTGGAGCGTGGTCGGAACGTTCGCCTCCGGGGATGCGAACGACAGTGAGCTGTGGACCGACATCAACGTGGCGCGTAGCACCTTCGGCCGCACGGGCGCGAGTTCCATTCACGCCGCCCTCGATGGCGCCGGAGGCTTCGAGAAGCTCAAGGCCGCCGCCGCCGCCGACCCGCGCCTGACGGTCGATGTGGTGCACGAGCAGGACTACTTCAACGGCCAGACCAAGCAGTTCCGCAAGACGATCGGGCTCTTGGCCGGCATCGTGACCGTCATCATGGCGCTCGGCGCCGTCTTCGCCGCCCTCAACAGCATGTACGCGGCGGTCGCGGCGCGTGGCAAGGAAATCGCGACCCTGCGCGCGATCGGCTTCGGCGGGCTGCCGGTGGTGGTCTCGGTGATGCTCGAGGCGCTGCTGCTCGCGCTCGTGGGCGGCATTTTAGGGGCGCTGATCGCCTATGTGCTCTTTAACAACCTGTCCGTCTCCACCCTGGGCCAGAACTTCACCCAGGTGGTCTTCAACTTCAAGGTGACCGCGGAGCTCGTCATCCGCGGCCTGGTGATCGCCCTGCTGATCGGCATGATCGGCGGCTTCCTGCCCGCCATCCGCGCGGCGCGGCTGCCGGTGACGACCAGCCTGCGCGAGCTCTAGAGCCGCGCGAGCGCGGCGCACAGCGCGTCTACGTCCGCGGCCGGCTGGTCCCAGGAGACCACCAGGCGCGCTTCGCCCCGGTGCGGCGGGCCCCAGTCGTAGAACTCGAAGCCCGCGGCGCGCAGCTGCTGGCGGCGCTCGACGCCGAGCTTCAGGAACAGCTCGTTCCCCTCGACCGGATGCAGCAGGTACTGCGCGGCGGCCTGCGCCAGGCGCTGTGCGAGTGCGTTGGTGCGCTCGGCGTTGCGGCGCCACAGGTCGCTCTCGAGGTAGGCGAGCAGCTGGGCGGCGATGTAGCGCGATTTGGAAAACAGGTGTCCGGCGCGCTTGCGCCGCAGCTCGAAGTCGCGCACCAGGGTGGTGTCGAAGAACACCACGGCTTCGGCAGCCAGTGCGCCGTTCTTGGTGGCCCCGAAGGACAACACGTCGACGCCGGCGCGCCAGGTGATATCTGCCGGGTGGCAGCCGAGGAAGGCGACGGCGTTGGCGAAGCGCGCGCCGTCCATCTGCACCTTAAGTCCGCGCGCGTGCGCCAGCTCGCACAGGCGTGCGACATCGGCCGTGCGGTACACGGTGCCGTGCTCGGTCATCTGGGTGAGCGAGAGCGCCGCGGGCTGCACGCTGTGCAGGCCCACGTTGACGGAAGGGTGATCCGCGAGCGCCTGCGCAAAGCCCTGGGGCGTAATGCGCGCGTGCTCACCATCGAGCAGCGCCAGCTGCGCGCCGCCGGAGAAGAAAGCCGGCGCGCCGCATTCGTCGGTCTCGATGTGCGCCTCGCGGTGTGCAAAGACGGCTCCATAGGGCGGGCTGAGGGTGGCGAGGCTCAGGGAGTTGGCTGCCGTGCCGGTGGCGACCGCAAAGGCACGCACGCTGGTTGCGAAATAATCGCCGAAACAGCGCTCCAGGCGCTGCGTCCACTCGTCATCGCCGTAGCTGTGCACGCGGCCGTGGTTCACCGCCTCGAGGGCGGCGAGAATCTCCGGGCAGGCGGTCGAGGTGTTGTCGCTGAGGAACTGCAAGCGTGGCTCTCCGAACGGGTAGCGGTCAGTCGATGCGCCAGCGAAACGACCAGGCGCCGAAGGCGAGGAAGGCGAGCGCAGTCGCGGCAAGATACAGCAGATTGGGTGCAATGGCGCGCAGGCCCGCCCCATCGAGCATCACGGCGCGGGCGGCATCGAGCGCGTGGGTGAGGGGGAACACGTGCGCGATCCACTGGATCCACCGCGGTGAACCCTCGAGCGAGAACCAGATGCCCGACAGCAGCATCATCGGCCAGGTGAGCAGGTTGAGAAGTCCCCCCACCAGTTCCTCGCTGGAGAAGCGCGCCGCGATGGTCAGGCCGAGCGCCACCATCGACAGGGCACTGAGGATCGCCACCAGCGCGAGCGTGAAGAAGCTGCCGGCGTTGTGGAAGCCGATGATGGCGCTGATGCCGACGTAGAGGATGACCGTCACGAACAGGATCAGCAGCAGCCGCGAGAGCACCTGCGCACTCAGGAACTCGAAGGCGGTCAGCGGAGTCGCGTGCAGGCGCTTCAGAAAGCCGCTCTTGCGGTAGCGCACCACCACGTAGCCCACGCCAAAGAGACAGCTGAACATCATGTTCATCCCGAGGATGCCCGGGAACAGCCAGTCGACGTAGCGCACCGCGGCGCCGGCCACAACTTCGCGTTGGGCGTCCGCATGCTCGGCGCGCAGCAGCTTCTCGACGATGTAGCCCTTGGGCGAGTCGGTGTTGACCCAGTAGTGCATCGGCGTACGCAGGTCCGCCAGCAGGTCGATCTGCTGGTGCGTGAGCTTTTGCAGGCCGGAGCCCGTGTCGGGCTCGGCGATGAACTCCACGTAGCGCTCGCGCAGGAAGCTGTCCGCCTGCTTGTCGAGCCGCGCCGTGACGATGCCGACTTTGAACAGCGGCCGCTCCGGGCCGCCGAAGACGAATCCCATGCCCACCACCACCATGAGGGGCAGCAGGGTCGTAAAGAGCAGCGTGCCGCGGTCGCGCAGGAACTCGAGGTTGCGGGCGTGCAGGATCGAGAGCAGACGACGGATCACTGGCGCAGCTCCGTGCCGGTGAGCTTCAGAAACAGGTCCTCGAGGTTCGCCGGCCGGATGCGCAGGTGGGCGAGCGGCACACGCGCCTCGAGTAGCAGCCGCAGCGTTCCTTCCAGATCGTGCGTGCTGATCTCCACGCGCTCCGGGCCCTCGATCAGATTGAGCTTGAGTTCGCGCGCGGCCGCCGGAAAGTCCGCGCGCGGCAGCTCGAGCATCACTTCCGCGAAGTGCTCCTGCAGCAGCTGCCGCGGCGCTCCCTTGGCCACGATGCGGCCGCGGTCCATGATGGCGATCTCATCGCACAACAGCTCCGCCTCCTCCATGTAGTGGGTGGTGAGGATGATGGTCTTGCGGCGTGCCTTGATGGATCCGACGAGCTCCCAGAAGCTGCGGCGCGCCTGGGGGTCAAGTCCGGTGGTCGGCTCATCGAGGAACAGCACGGCCGGGTCGTTGACGAGTGCGATGGCGAGTAAGAGGCGCTGCTGCTGGCCGCCGGAGAGCTTGCGGCTGTCACGCTCGGCGAGCTTCTCCAGGGCGCAGAGGCGGATCACTTCCTCGACCTCGAGTCCGCGGGCGTACAGGCCACGGAAGAGGGTGATGCTCTGGCGCACGGTGAGGAAGTCCTGCAGCGCAGTCTTCTGGAACAGGATCCCGGCCTCCTCGCGGAAGCGGCTGCCGAGCGGCTCACCGCGGTAGCGCATCTCCCCGGCGGTGGGCGGCAGGATCCCCTCCATGATCTCGATGGTGGTGGTCTTGCCGGCGCCGTTGGGACCCAGGAGGCCAAAGCAGGTTCCTTCGGGCACGCTGAAGGACACGCCGGCGACCGCGGTCGTGGCGGGGTACTCTTTCACGAGGTCGCGGACCTCGAGGATCGTCGGGCTCACGGCGTGTCTTGGTGCCTTACAAACACTGGCGCGCGATCCTAGCGGATTCGCTCATCGCCCGCCTCGCCCTTTAGGAGGCGGCGGTTGCCGCGCGGTGTGCGACGTGTACCATCGCAGGCATGAGCACCACCGGTCCGTACGACAAGTCCGAGCGGGTCGAGCTGGCCGACGAGGCCGTGCACTGGGACCTCGGCAGCTCGCTCTCTTATGGCGAGTACCTGCACCTGGAGAAACTGCTCGACGCGCAGCAGCCGCTGTCGAGCGAGCACAACGAGATGCTGTTCATCATCGTGCACCAGGTGTCGGAGCTGTGGATGCGCCTGGTGCTGCACGAGCTTACGGCCGCGCTGCGCTGCATCAGCCAGGACGACCTCGATCCCGCGCTGAAGATGCTGGCGCGCATCTCGCGCACCCAGACGCAGCTGATCTCGGTGTGGGAAGTGCTCTCCACGCTGACGCCCTTCGAGTACTCGGCGTTTCGCAACGCGCTGGGTCGTTCCTCGGGGTTTCAATCCCTGCAGTACCGCCTGATCGAGTTCCTGTTCGGCAACAAGAATGCGGACATGGTACGCGTGCACCAGCGCGACACGCGCTCGTTCGAGATCCTGCAGCGCGCGCTCGAGTCACCCTCGCTGTACGATGAGGTACTGCGCCTGCTCAGTCGCCGCGGCTACGAGATTCCCGCAGACTACCTGCAGCGTGATTTCAGTCAGCCCTACCGCGCCAGCAAGCAGGTCGCGGGCGCCTGGCTCGGCGTCTATCACAACGCCGGAACCGGCTGGGATCTGTACGAGCTGGCCGAACGCCTGGTGGATCTCGATCACAACTTCCAGCTATGGCGCTGCCACCACATGAAGACCGTGGAGCGCATCATCGGCTACAAACCCGGCACCGGCGGTACGGGTGGTGTTTCGTATCTGGCCAAGGCGCTGGAGCTGAAGTTCTTCCCCGAGTTGTGGCAGATCCGCACGTCGATGTAGCGCCATCCGGCCGACCTGAGGTCAGTGCCAGGTTTCCTGCGGAATACCGTAGCGCTTGGCGGCCTTGCGCGCCGCGCGACTGCCGTTCACCAGTACCGGCCGCTCAGCCATGCGCAGGTGCGGAATGTCACTGCCGGCATTCCCGTAGGCGGCCAACAGCCGCCGTGGATGCTGGGCGCGCAGGCGTTCGAGGCAGCGCACTTTCTCCTCGCCGCGCCGGTTCGGCGTACTCAGGTAGCCGACGAGTACGTCCTCGCGCCACTCAAGTCCGGTGCAGATCGCCTCCGCAAACCCGAGCGCGCCGGCGAGCTGGGGCACGTACAGGTCCGTGCTCGCGCTCAGGAGCACGAGGTAATCGCCGCGCGCCCGATGCTGCTCGAGGCGCCTGAGGGCATCGGCATGCAGGGCGTGCTTCAGCACCCGTTCGAGATATCGCCTGGTCCAGTCCTGCAATTGCGCGCGCGGGATGCCGCCGAGCGTTGCGTGGATGAACGACGCCTTGACTGCCCCGGGGTCCGAGCGCCCCAGCAAAAAGCGCACGCAGCCGGGCAGCGCCCCGAGCAGGCGCGGCAAGCGCCAGGAGTGGCGCAGCAGATAGCCCATGACGTACGGCAGCAGCGTATCGCGGCGCGTCAGCGTGCCATCGAGGTCGAAGACCGCGACCAGCGGCTCGCGCTCAGCGGCAGCGCCCCCCCGCGGCGCGGCGGCGGATTGGCTCAGGCGGCGCTGCCCGCCGCGGCGAGTTGCCGCAGCACGTACTGCAGGATGCCCCCGTGGCGGTAATACTCGCGCTCCTTCGGGGTGTCGATGCGCAGCCGCGCGGTGAACTGGATCGGCTTGCCCGTGTCCGGGGTGGCGGTCACCGTGACCTCGCGCGCCTCGCCGCGGCTTAAGCCCTCGATCGTGTACAGCTCGCGGCCGGTGAGTCCCAATGAGGTTGCCGTCTGCCCGCTCTGGAACTGCAGCGGTGCTACGCCCATGCCGATCAGGTTCGAGCGGTGGATGCGCTCGAAGCTCTCGGCGATCACCGCCTTGACCCCGAGGAGCAAGGTGCCCTTGGCCGCCCAGTCGCGCGAGGAGCCGGTGCCGTACTCACGGCCCGCGAGCACGATGAGCGGCGTGTACTCCTTCTTGTAGCGCATGGCGACGTCATAAATGGAGCCCTGCTCGCCATCGGGCAGGTGCACGCTCACGCCGCCCTCGACGCCCGGCACCAGCAGGTTGCGCAGGCGAATGTTGGCGAAGGTGCCGCGCATCATGACCTCGTGGTTGCCACGGCGTGCACCGTAGGAGTTGAAGTCCTTCGGTTCCACGCCCTGCTCGATCAGGTAGCGTGCCGCCGGGCTGCTCTTGGAGATGTTGCCGGCGGGGGAGATGTGATCGGTCGTTACCGAGTCCCCGAGCACCGCCAGCGCGCGGGCGCCGATGACGTCCGCCAGCGGCACCGGCGTCATGGTCATGCCCTCGAAATAGGGCGGGTTCTTCACATAGGTGGATTTCTCATCCCAGCGGTAGAGGTTGCCGGCGGGCACCTGGATGTTGGCCCAGTTCTCATCGCCCTTGAAGACACTTCCGTAGCTGTTGCGGAACATCTGTGAGTCGATCGAGCGCTTGAGCAGCTCCTGGACTTCCTGATCGCTCGGCCAGATGTCGGCCAGAAACACCGGTTTCCCCTCCTTATCGATGCCGAGCGGATCACGCGTGAGATCGATGTCGAGCGTGCCCGCCAGCGCGTACGCGACGACGAGGGGCGGGGAGGCGAGGAAGTTCATGCGCACTTCCGGATGCACGCGCCCCTCGAAATTTCTGTTGCCCGACAGTACCGCGCACGCGGTGAGGTCGCCGGCCTTTACGGCCGCGGAGATCTCGGGTTTTAGGGGGCCGGAATTGCCGATGCAGTTGTGGACGCACACGCCCGCCGCGACGAACGCATGCAGCTCGCTGACGGCGAGGTCGAATACCGGGCGCTTCCCCGCGGGGCGCCGCTCGGTCACCGCGAGCGTGAAGGTCGGCAGTGCCAGGGCGTCCTTCGCCGCGCAGTAACGCTTAGGATCCTCCACGGCATCCGTTGGGGCGGCGGCAAACCAGTCGCGGACCCCCATCTGCTCGAATAGCTCGGCCGGCGAGGGAAACTCGCAACTGTCTCGGTGCAGCGGGCGGAAAGCGCGTGCGGCGGCATCCGGCAGATGGGAGAAACGGTCGTGTCCCTCGAGCAACGAGTAGTGCGCAAATACCGGCGCCTCGAGCTCGCCCAGTTCCGCCGCCGCGAGCGCGCGCGTCTTGGAGAACGGCAACTCGGGGCGCGCCTGATGCAGCTCCTCGAGCCGGTCCGCCATCCACAGGCGCTGGCGGTTGATGGTGTCCACGGTGCGCCAGTAAACAGCAGCTGCGCTGGCGCGCATCCACTTGTCGACGCAGTAACGGAACCCTACGCGCTCGATGAAGGACAGTCCTTCGGGCAATTCGAGCCTGATCTCATGACGCGCGATGCCGTCGCGCGCCGCGGGGTACGAGGATGCGGACCGGCGCGTGAGGTACTCACGGATGCTGGCCCCGCGAGCCTTGACGCCGCAGCGCACTAGCAGGCGGATGATCTCGCCCATCAGCTGCTTGGTCTGCGCCACGAATTCTGGTTTAGTGCTTTGCGAGTACATAGGCGGTTCGAGGCAGGCGTCATACCTTTTGTCGCCGGTGCGGTGCAGCGTCGGCCCGTGGCCGTCTGCCCCGAATAGTCCGCCCAGGAATTCGCGCACGACGGCGACCGGGCAATTCTCCTGAGTTACAAACAGCGGCAGCGTCGCAGCCTGCTCAATGCGGCGCCCGACGCGAACACCTGGCACTGCGATCACGTTCTGGGTCAGTTCCAGGGGCAGCGCGATCGCCCACTTGCGCTCGTCGTACTGCGAGGCTGCCGGGCGCTTGCCGGTCAGCAGTTCGATGTCGTTCAGGACCATCATCCGATCGAGAGCCTGTCCGACGTTCATGCGCGCCTGTCCGGCGACGCTGATGGAGCCGTCGCCGAGCAGGTGCCCGAGCAGCCGGGCGAACGCCAGTGTGCACAGGCGCTCGTGCTCGTCATCCATGGAGAACGTGCGCTCGCCGGCCACGAGCTGGTAGCCGGCTTCGTCCGTCCCGCGCTCGTCAAGTGGAGCCTCCAGACCCATGACGACGCGGTCGGTGCCAAGTGCGAGCTGGTCCGCACGCACCCAGCGCCCGTCCGCGCGCAGAATCTTATGATCCGGCGTGCAGGTGAGGCGGCGGCCATCCTGCAGCACGAGCGTTACGCACGCGCGCTCGCCCTGCACCATCATTTCGCTCTGCACGGCCTGGGCGAGCCGACGCTCGGCATTCGGGCCGAAGAGGCGCGCGCCGCCGGTGCCCGGCAGCTGCTCGATGCGACGTGCGGTGCCGTTCGCGAGCAGCACGGCCGTGCCCTCGGAAATGCAAGTCGTACAGCCATAGCCGACCAGATCAAAGCCGACGGCCGCCAGATCCTCCAGCACGCCGGCCTTGGCGAAGTAGTCGGTCACCACTCGCGAACCCGGAGCGAGACTCGTCTTGACCCATGGTTGTTGCTTAAGTCCGCGCGCGCGCGCCTTGCGCGCCAGCAATCCGGCGCCGAGCATCACGGAGGGATTTGACGTATTGGTGCAGCTCGTGATCGCCGCGATCAGTACCGCGCCGTCCTTGAGTTCGAGCTGCTGGCCATTGAGCGTGACGGGCGCGCTGCCCCGACCGCCGCCGGCGTGTGCGGCGCGCTCCGTGGCCGTCTTCTTGGCGTTCGTCTCGTACACCGCCTTGGCCGACTTCAGCGGCACGCGGTCCTGCGGCCGGCGCGGGCCGGCCAGACTCGGTTCCACCTTACCGAGGTCGAGTTCGAGCTCATCGGTGTAACGCGCCGGCGTCGCCCCCTGGTTGCGCCACATGCCCTGCGCCTTGGCGTAGGCGCTGACGAGCTCGATGCGCTCGCGCGGGCGACCCGAGAGCTCGAGGTAGCGCACCGTCTCGGTATCGATGGGGAAGAGGCCGCAGGTGCTGCCGTACTCGGGCGCCATGTTGGCGATCGTCGCGCGGTCGGCGAGCGGCAGGTTGGCCAGGCCATCGCCGAAGAACTCGACGAACTTGTCCACCACGCCCTTCTTGCGCAGCATCTCGGTGACGGTGAGCACCAGATCGGTCGCGGTCGCACCGGGCTGCAGCTTGCCCTCGAGACGAAAGCCGATGACCTGCGGGATGAGCATGGTGACCGGCTGCCCGAGCATGGCCGCCTCGGCCTCGATGCCACCGACCCCCCAGCCCAGGACCCCGAGTCCATTGATCATGGTGGTGTGCGAATCCGTGCCGACGAGCGTGTCGGGGTAGGCGCGGCGCACGCCGCCGGACTCGGCATCGAAGATCACGCGTCCCAGGTACTCAAGGTTCACCTGGTGCACGATGCCGGTGTTGGGTGGTACGACCGCGAAGTTGCGAAACGCGGTTTGGCCCCAGCGCAGGAACGCGTAGCGCTCCTTGTTACGTGCGAACTCGATGGCGGTGTTGGCCGCGAGTGCGCCCGGGAAGCCGTACTCATCGACCTGCACCGAGTGATCGATCACCAGCTCGGCCGGGTTCAGGGGATTGACGCGCTCGGCATCGCCGCCGAGCTTGACGATGGCATCGCGCATGGCGGCGAGGTCGACCACGCATGGGACCCCCGTAAAATCCTGCAAGATGACGCGCGCCGGTGTGAAGGCGATCTCATGCGAGGGCGTGGCCTGCGGATCCCATTCCAGCAGCGCCTCGATGTCGCCGCGGGTGACCGTGACCCCGTCTTCAAAGCGCAGCAGGTTCTCGAGCAGAACCTTCAGCGAGTAGGGCAGGCGTGCGAGTTTGTCCTGCGGCAGCGCCGCGAGGCTCCAGATCTCGTAGTTACGATTCCCGGCCGTCAGTGTCGAGCGCGCCCGAAAGCTGTTCGTCATGCGTATCTCCGCTGTGAACCGACAATTATATCGGGCGCTCTGGCGGGATGCTGCTTTGCGGTTCAGGCGGCCGAGGCGTGCTCCAGGGGGTGCGCGACGCACTCGATCACGGCGCCGCCGAGGCAGCGTTCACCCTCGTAGGCGACCGCGTACTGGCCCGGCGTCACCGCTCGCTGCGCGCCCTCGAAGATCACGTGCATGGTGCCATCGGCCTGCGGCTGCAGACGCGCAGCCTGGTCCGCCTGGCGGTAGCGGACCTTCACGCCGGCGCTGAACGGTGCGCGGCGCGGGGTGCTCAGCCAGTGCCAGCGGCCACTGTCGAGCTCGCGGCTCGACAACAGGGGGTGATCGTGGCCCTGCACCACGATGAGGACGTTGCGCGCGGCATCCTTGGCCGCGACATACCACGGTTCCTCGGGCCGGCCATGGCGGCCGCCGATGTTGAGCCCGGTGCGCTGGCCTAGAGTATGGAACGCCAGTCCTGCATGGGTGCCGAGGTTTTCGCCATCCGCAGACTCGATGGCGCCGGGGGTCTTGGGCAGATAGCGCGCCAGAAACTCCCGGAACGGGCGCTCGCCGATGAAGCAGATGCCCGTGCTGTCGGGCTTGTCATAGACGGGCAGCCCGGCGCGGCGGGCACGCTCGCGCACCTCGCTCTTGTGCAGCTCTCCGAGCGGCATGAGCAGCCCCCCGAGCTCCTCGGGTGGCACGGCCGTCAGGAAGTAGCTCTGATCCTTGGCGGCATCGCGTGCCTTGAACAGGCCGGTGCCGTCTGCAGTGCGCTCCAGGCGCGCGTAGTGCCCGGTGGCGAAATGCGTGGCGCCGAGGCGGCGCGCCCACCTCAGGCCGACTCCGAACTTGATCTCCCGGTTGCACAGCACGTCCGGATTGGGGGTGCGCCCGCAGGCGTGTTCGGCCAGGAAGTGGGCAAAGACCCGCTCGCGATAGTCGCGCGCGAAGTTCGCCCGGTGCAGCGGGATGGCGAGCTCGGCGGCCACCGCACGCGCATCCTGGTAGTCCTGCGCGGCGGTGCAGTAGTGATCGTCCTCGTCCTCCCAGTTGCTCATGAAGAGCCCCTGCACCTCCCAGCCGGCCTCCTTTAAAAGGAGCGCCGCGACGGCCGAATCGACGCCGCCGGAGAGGCCGACGAGCGCGCGGCAGCCGGGGCTGGGGCTGGGGAGGGTCGGGGTCGCCATGGGCAAATTCTAGCGGCCGGCGGCGCGCCGCGCCCGCCTTACAGGCGTGCGGTGGGTTCGACCCCGGCGGCGGCGGTCAGATCCAGCTGCGCGATCCCCTCGAGGCTGCGGGTGTGCCCGGCGAGGTAGTCCTCGACACAGCGCAGGACCAGCGGGCTGCGCAGGCGGGGCGCCTGCGCCTCGACCTCATCGGCGGACAGCCACAGCGTGCGCACGATGCCGCGATCGAGGCGGCGCGTGGCGTCGTGCTCACTCACGCTGCCGGTGAAGGCGAAGCGCAGCGTCGCGCGTCGCGCGCTCGGCCGGCGCCACAGGTACACCCCGAGCAGCGCCTGCGGCTGGAAGCGCCACGCGCTTTCCTCGTGAACTTCGCGGATCACCGCCGCCAGCAGCGATTCGCCCGGCTCGACGTGGCCGGCGGGCTGGTTGATCACCAGGCGCTGGTTGATGCGTTCCTCGACGAACAGGAAGCGGCCGGCCGTGGCGGCGACGGCGGCCACCGTGATTTCGGGCGTGCGGGTCATGCGCGGGGATTGTAACCGCCGGCGCGCCGCCGGCTTGCTGGAGTTGATCAGCCGCGACGGGCGGCGCGCAGTCCGTGCTCGGCTGCGCTGGCGTTCCACACCTGATCGAACTCCTGTAAGTACAAGCGGGCGGCGACCGGATTGTTGATGTCGGCGACGCCGTCCCAGGTATCGGCGCGCATGCGATAGACGATCGCGCGATCGTCGGCGATCAGATAGGTCGAGGCGCGCTGGGGGGCCTGCGCCGCCACGTAGCGGATGTCGATGCAGCTGGACAGGCGCCGTCCCATGGCGACGAAGCGGTTGCTGTCGCGCATGACCCGGGTGGGCTCGGCCAGCAGCACCCGCACCTTGGCGAAGCTGCGCGTCAGCACGAAGTGCTTGATGATCTCGAGGAAGGCGCTCTGGTCGTAGAGGTCCGGCTCGAGATCGGGGGTATAGATGGAAATCAGGCGCTGCGCGGTCGCGGCGATTTCATTCACGGCCGCGCGTACCTCGGCGAGCGAAGTCAGCACCGCGAGTGTCTCGTTGCCCTGGCGGTTTAAGCCCGGATTGCTGCTGCCGACGGAGTCGGACGCATACCGAGCGTTGGCGAGCTGGGCCAAGGCACTATTGATGTCGATTTCCCCGGTTATTGCCACGCGTGGGCGCCCCGCATTGCCGGCACGAAAGGCAGGCTGCGGGGGATCTTAGTGACGAACCCACACAAATCAGTGCGCAGCGGTTCACGGTTTACGCCCCCCGCCACCGGGCGGTCGGTCAAAAGCGCGGCGCAGTTCGCACTTTCGGGGGTCGACCGGGGCATTTCGGCTGTTTTTTCAGGCGGATACGCAAGCTTTGCCGTTGGCGCCGGCGGCGCTGCACACCGGCTCATGCGCCGCGCGCCAGCCGTGCGGCGAGCCCGGTGTAGCCCTCGGGCCTGAGCCCCTTAAGCCGGGTCTTCTCAGCCGCCGGCAGCGGCAGCGCCTCGATGAAGGCGGCGAAGGTGGGGCCGTCGATGGCGCGGCCACGCGTGAATTCCTTCAGCCTCTCATACCCGTCAGCGATACCCGCCGCGCGCAGCACCGTCTGCACCGCCTCGCCGAGCACTTCCCACGCACCCTCGAGATCCTGTGCCATGCGCTTGGGATCGGCCTCGACCTTCGCCAGCCCGCGCGCGAGGGACTTCCAGGCGATCAGCGTGTGGGCGAGGGCGACGCCGAGGTTGCGCAGCACGGTGGAGTCGGTGAGATCGCGCTGCCAGCGCGACAGCGGCAGCTTCTCCGAGAAGTGGCGCAGCAGTGCATTGGCGATGCCGCAGTTGCCTTCGGCGTTCTCGAAGTCGATGGGATTGACCTTGTGCGGCATGGTCGAGGATCCGACTTCGCCGGCCACCGCCGGCTGCCGCAGATAGCCGAGGGAGATGTAGCCCCAGAAGTCGCGGCACAGATCGACGACGATTACGTTCACGGCCGCGAGCGCATCGCAGTACTCGGCGATCCAGTCGTGCGGCTCGATCTGCGTCGTCAGCGGGTTGTATTCCAGCTGCAGCGAGCGCACGAAGCTCGCGGCCAGCTGCGGCCAGTCAAGCTCAGGCAGTGCGGCCACGTGGGCGTTGAAGTTACCGACCGCCCCATTCCACTTGCCCAAGGCCGCCACCGCGCTCCAGCGGCGTGCGGCCCGCTCCAGGCGGGCGCTGAAATTCGCGCACTCCTTGCCGAGCGTCGTGGGACTGGCCGGCTGACCGTGGGTGCGGGCCAGCATCGCGACTTCGGCGTAGCGCTGCGCGAGCGCCGTGAGTTCAGCGATGCGCGCCTGCAGCGTTTCCTGCAGCGTGACGCGCCCCGCGCTCAGCAGCTGCGCGTAACTGAGGTTGTTGATGTCCTCGGAGGTGCAGCCAAAGTGCACCAGCTCGAGGGTCGCGGCCGAGGCGCCCGCGGCGCGCAGCTGCTCGCGCACGTAGTATTCGACCGCCTTCACGTCATGATTGATGCGCGCTTCGATGGCCTTGACGGCAGCGGCGGCGAGCGCATCCGGCGCGCGCGCCAGCGCCAGGGCCCGCTCACGCACGGGGGGGCTGAGCTGCGCGCCGGGCAGGCGCGGCGCGGCGGCCGAGAGGTGCAGGAGCCACTGCGCCTCGATGCGTATGCGCTCGCGGATGAGCCCGGCCTCCGAGAGCGAGGCACGCAGCGGGGCCGTGCTCGCGCGGTAGCGACCATCGACCGGGGAGAGCGCATCCAGCGCGGACAGTGGCTCGTCGGGGGACCCAGACATGCGTTGCGCAGGCCCTTGAAGTGCTAGGATTTACATCATAACGCATACGCTCGTCCGGCCGGGCGTACTCAGTATTTTGCGCGGAGTGCCTGCATGAAGAGTTCCTTCCGGATCGAGCGCGACAGCATGGGCGAGCTGCAAGTGCCCGCGGATGCGCTCTGGGGCGCGCAGACGCAGCGCGCCGTGGAGAACTTTCCCATCAGCAGCCTGAAGCTGCCGCGCGCCTTCATCAGCGCGCTCGCCCTGGTGAAGCAGGCGGCGGCCCGCGCCAATACCGCGCTCGGGCTCCTCGATCCGCAGCGCTCGCAGGCGATCCAGAGCGCGGCCGCCGAGGTGGCTGCCGGCCAGCACGACCGGCATTTTCCCATCGACGTGTTTCAGACCGGCTCGGGCACCAGCACCAACATGAACGCCAACGAGGTGATCGCCGCGCTCGCCAGCACCCGCGGCGGCAGCCCGGTGCATCCGAACGATGACGTCAATATGGGCCAGAGCAGCAATGACTCCATTCCCACCGCGGTGCACCTGAGCGCGGCGCTCGCCGTGCAGCAGCGGCTGCTGCCGGCGCTCGAGCGGCTGCGCGAGGCGCTCGAGGCCAAAGAGCAGGACGTGGCCGGTATCGTCAAGACCGGGCGCACGCACCTGATGGATGCGATGCCGGTGACGCTGTCGCAGGAGCTGTCCGGCTGGCGCACGCAGATCGAGAACGGCATTGCGCGCGTGCAGGCGGTGCAGCCGCGCCTGCACGAGCTTGCCCAGGGCGGGACGGCGGTCGGTACCGGCATCAACGCGCATCCGCAGTTCGGTCAGCGCTTCTGCGCCGAGCTGTCGGCGATCACCGGCCTCGCGTTCAAGCCGGCGCGCAACTACTTCGAGGCCATGTCGGCGCAGGATACGGCGGTGGAGCTCTCCGGGCAGCTGAAGGTGCTCGCGGTCAGCCTCATGAAGATCGCCAACGATCTGCGCTGGATGAACAGCGGGCCGCTGGCGGGGCTGGGCGAGATTGCCCTGCCGGCGCTGCAGCCGGGCAGCAGCATCATGCCCGGCAAGGTGAACCCGGTGATCCCGGAAGCCACGGCGATGGTCGCCGCGCAGGTCATCGGCAACGACGCTGCCATCACCGTGGCCGGGCAGTCGGGCAACTTCCAGCTGAACGTGATGCTGCCGCTGATCGCCTACAACCTGCTGCACAGTATCGAGATTCTGAGCAACGCCGCGCGCGCGCTCGCCGACCGGGCGATAGCCGGCTTTACCGTCAACAAGGCGCGCCTGGCCGAGGCGCTCGACCGGAACCCGATCCTGGTGACCGCGTTGAACCCGGTGATCGGTTACGAGAAGGGCGCCGCGATCGCCAAGAAGGCCTACGCGGAAGGGCGACCCATCCTGGAGGTGGCACAGCAGATGACCGACCTGCCGCGCGAGGAGCTCAAGAGGCTGCTCGACCCGGCCGAGCTCACCAGCGGGGGGATAAAGGGCGGCACCAGCGGCGGAGGCTGACGGGATTTGGCGAGCGAAGATGCAACGGGTGGCCGCGCGCCCCAGACTGTGCCGCGGCGCGACTGGGCGCACGTCATTCGCGCGCGCCTTGCCGGCACCCGCCCGCAGCACCGCGTGGAGGAGTGGCGCGTGCCGGGCCTGTCGGCCCAGGAGAGCCAGCGCTTCCGGGAGTACTTCCCGGCCAATCCGCGGCCGGCGGCGGTGTTGGTACCGCTGGTCGAGCGGCCGCAGCTGAGCGTGCTGCTGACGCAACGTGCCACGCAGCTGCGTAATCACGCCGGCCAGATCAGCTTCCCCGGCGGGCGCATCGAACCGGGGGATGAGGGCGTCACCCAGGCGGCACTGCGCGAGGCGCACGAGGAGATCGGCCTTGAGCCGCAGTTCGTGTCGGTGGTGGGATACCTGCCCGATCATGTGGTGATGACGGGCTTTCGGGTCACCCCGGTGGTGGCCTTCGTGCGGCCCGGTTTTGAGCTGCTGATCGACTCCGAGGAGGTCGAGGACACCTTCGAGGTCCCGCTCGATTTCATCTTCGATCCGGCCAACCACCGCATGCGCATGCGGCGCTCGGGCTTTACCGGCGAGGAAGTGGAGTTCTGCGACATCCCGTACGGTGAGCGCAATATCTGGGGAGCCACCGCCGGCATGCTGCTGACCCTGTACCGAGTGTGCATCGCCGAGGATCCCGGATGAGCGCGGCCGCGGCGGCCCTGACGCGGCTCCTCGAGCTGATGGCGCGGCTGCGCGATCCACAACGCGGCTGCCCCTGGGATCTGAAGCAGTCCTTCGCTTCCATCGCCCCGTACACCATCGAGGAAGCCTACGAGGTCGCCGATGCCATCGCGCGCAACGATCACGAGCACCTGCGCGATGAGCTCGGGGACCTCTTGTTCCAGGTGGTGTTCCACGCCCGCATGGCGCAGGAGCAGGGCTGGTTCGACTTCGCCGCGGTGGCCGAGGGCATCACCGACAAACTGACGCGCCGCCATCCGCACATCTTCGCCGGCGCCGCGCTGGCGCCCGAGGACCTGGTGCGGGTGTGGGAGGAACAGAAAGCGCAGGAGCGCGCCGCGGCCGCGCGCGGCAAGCCCGCAGGGGCCGGCGAGGTGCTCGCCGGTGTGCCCCAGGCGTTGCCCGCGCTGACGCGCGCCCTGAAGCTCGGGCGGCGCGCCGCGCGCGTCGGCTTCGACTGGCCTGATGCGCGCGAGGTACGCGCCAAGGTGATCGAGGAGTTGCACGAGGTGGATGGCGCGCTCGAGGGCGCAGCCGGTAGCGAGGCTGCCGCCGCGGCCGTGAGCGAAGAGCTCGGCGATTTGCTGTTCTCGCTCGTCAACTGGAGCCGCCACCTGCAGGTGGATCCCGAAGAGGCGCTGCGCAGTGCGAACGCGAAGTTCGTGCGGCGCTTCGAGCGCATGGAAGTGCTGGCGCGCGAGCGGGCACTGCAGCTGCAGACCCTCAAGCCCGCGGAGTGGGATGCGCTGTGGCGCGAGGCCAAACTGAACGGCAGCTGAAAAGCCTGCGGTGAGGAGCGAAGTCGCAACCTAACACGCGGATACGCTACCCTTAGCGCCTGATGAACGCCCCGAGCCGTGCGCTGCTGGTTGTGTGCCTCACCGTGCTCGCCGCGGCCGCCGCGCCTGCCGCCGCGCCCCCGCACGAACTCTCCATGGACCAGGCGGTGAAGAACGTCGAGCAGCAGTACCATGCGCGCGTGGTCAAGGCGGAGGCGCAACACAGCGACGGCCGCACGACCTATGTGCTGAAGCTGCTCAACGACGCCGGCAAGGTGTGGACCGTGCGCGTGGATGCCGCCAGCGGCGCGGTGCAATAGGGAAGCGCGAGGGAGCATGCGGATCCTGGTAGTGGAGGACGAGGCCACGCTGCGCGAGACGCTGAAGATGCGCTTCGCACAGGCGGGCTTCACGGTCGACGTGGCCCGCGACGGCGACGAGGGGGCGTTCGCAGCGCTTGAGTACCCGCTGGACGTGGCCATCGTGGACCTCGGGCTTCCGGGAGTGCCGGGGATGGAACTGATCCGCCGCGTGCGCGCGGCCGGCAAGACCTATCCGATCCTGATCCTCACCGCGCGCGATAACTGGCAGGAGAAGGTTGAGGGGCTGCAGGCGGGCGCGGACGATTATGTCGCTAAGCCCTTCCAGTTCGAGGAGGTGCTGGCGCGCGTGCAGGCGCTGCTGCGCCGCGCCGGCGGCTGGGCGAGCCCGCAGCTCAAGTGCGGTCCGGTGGTCCTCGATACGCGTGCGCAGAGCGTCGCGGTGCGGGGTGCGCCGGTCGAGCTCACCACCTTCGAGTACCGCATCCTCGAGCACCTGATGCTGCGCGCCGGGGAGGTCATCTCCAAGGGCGAACTCACCGAGCGCCTCTACGACCAGGACTTCGAGCGCGACAGCAACGTGATCGAGGTACTCATCGGTCGCCTGCGCCGCAAGCTCGACCCGCAGGAGGAGCTACAGCCGATCGAGACGCTGCGCGGACGCGGCTATCGCTTCTCGCTCGCGCGCGACGCGGGCCCCTAGGCGCGGGCGCCGCACGCTCGTGCACTCCCTCAGCCGGCGGTTGCTGATCTCGGTTGCGCTGCCGCTGGCCCTGTTCTCCGCGGTCACGATGCTGGTGCTCGATCGCGGCTTTCGCACGCTCTCGGAGCGCTCGCTGCAGGAGCTGCTCGACGCGGAGATGGTGGCGCTGATTGCCGCCGCCGACCCGCAGCCCGGCGGCGGCTACGCGCCGGCGGCGCAGGCGCTCGAGCCGCGCCTCGAGACGCCGCAATCCGGCGTGTACGCGCAGATCCGCTCGCGCGCGCACGCCTGGCGCTCGCCCTCGACCGCGGGCATCACGGGCGACTTCGGGGCGCTGCTGCCGCACGGGGAACGCAGCCTCACGTACGCCGACTTCGACCACGATCGCGTGGCGATCGAGAGTCGCGCCATCCAGTTCGAGGAAGGCGCCGCCGAGTCGGGCACTTACACCTTCAGTGTGGCGGTGTCGCTCGCTCCCTACGAGCAGCAGCTGTGGCAGTTTCGGCGCCAGCTGCTCGGCTGGTTCAGCGGGCTGCTGCTCGCGCTGCTGGTGACGCTCGCGGCCCTGCTGCGCTGGGTGCTCGCGCCGCTGCGGCGCATGCAGCGCGAGATCCACGCGGTCGAAGAGGGTCGCAGCGACACGCTCGGGGCCGGCTACCCGCGTGAGCTGGCCGGTGTCGCGGACAACCTCAACGCGCTGCTGCTCGGGGAGCGCAAGCGCGTCGGCCGCTACCGCGATACGCTCGGCAACCTCGCCCACAGCCTGAAGACGCCGCTGGCGGTGATGCGGGCGAGTCTGCCGGCCGATGCGTCCGCGGCGACGCTCGCCGGTGAGATCGACCGCATGAAGGGCATCATCGAGCACCAGTTAAAGCGCGCGGCCGCCACGGGCGGCGCGCTCCTGGGAGCCGCGCCCGTGGAGGTGGCGCAGGTGGCCGCCGAACTGCGCGGTGCGTTACTCAAGGTCTATGCCGCCAAGGATCTCGCCCTGGAGCTGGCCATCGCTCCGGGCAGCGCCTTCATCGGCGATCGCGGGGATCTTCTGGAGATGCTGGGGAACCTGCTCGACAACGCCTGCAAGTGGTGCCGCGGCCGGGTGCGCCTGTCCGCCGCGGCCGATCCGCAGGCCACGGCGCGGCAACGCCTGCAGCTCACCATCGAGGATGACGGCGCGGGGATCCCCGCCGGCGATCGGGATCGCGTGCTCGGGCGCGGCGTGCGCACGGACGAGACGGTTCCCGGCCACGGCATCGGACTTGCCATGGTGCGCGACACCATCGAGCTGTACGGCGGCGCGCTCGCCATCGAGGCCTCCGAGCTCGGTGGCGCGCGCTTTACCGTGCGGCTGCCCGGCCGCTAAGGGGCGACCTTGAACTCGATCCCCTGGGCGAGCGGCAGCGAGCGGCTCCAGTTCACGGTGTTGGTTTGGCGGCGCATGTAGGCCTTCCAGGCGTCCGAGCCGGACTCCCGTCCGCCGCCGGTGTCCTTCTCGCCGCCGAACGCGCCGCCGATCTCAGCTCCCGAGGTGCCGAGATTCACGTTGGCCAGTCCGCAGTCGCTGCCGGCGGCCGACAGGAACAGCTCCGCGCTCGGCAGGCGGTCGGTGAACAATGAGGAGGAGAGGCCATGGTGCGAGGCGTTCTGCGCCGCGATCGCCTCTTCGAGCGAGTCAACCGGGATGAGATACAGAATCGGCGCGAAGGTCTCGGTCTGCACGATCGGCCACTCGTTGCGCGCGCGCACGATGGCCGGTTCGACGAAATTGCCCGCTCGCTTGAGGGCGCTGCCGCCGGTGAGCAGCTCACCACCGGCCTGCTGCGCGAGGTTGATCGCGGTCAGGTAGCGCTCCACGGCCCCCGCATCGATCAGCGGCCCCATGAGGGTGCCGCTCTCGAGCGGATCGCCGATGCGAACCTGCCGATAGGCGTGCAGCAGGCGCCGCTCGAGTTCGGCGGCGATCGCCTTATGGGCGAATACGCGCCGGGTGCTGGTGCAGCGCTGCCCGGCCGTGCCGACGGCGCCGAACACGATGGCCGGCACGGCCAGATCCAGATTGGCGCTCTCATCGACGATCACCGCGTTATTGCCGCCGAGTTCGAGCAGGCTCTTGCCCAGGCGCGCGGCGACCCGCTCGCCGACCCGGCGGCCGACCTCGGTGGAACCGGTGAAGGAGACGAGCGCCACGCGGCGGTCCTCCACGAAGCGCGTGGCGAGTTCGGTCCCGACGTCGATGAACAGCTGAAAGATCGGGGGCAGCTGCTCGCGCTCCATGACCTTGTTGCACAGCATCTGCACGGCGAGGGCGCTCAGCGGGGTCTTCGGTGAGGGCTTCCACACGCAGGCATTGCCGCAGATCGCCCCGAGAAACGCGTTCCAGGACCAGACCGCAACGGGGAAGTTGAAGGCCGAGATGATGCCGACGACGCCGAGCGGGTGCCACTGCTCGAACATGCGGTGCTGGGGACGCTCCGAGTGCATGCTCAGGCCGTAGAGCATGCGCGACTGGCCGAGGGCGAAATCGGCGATGTCGATCATCTCCTGCACTTCGCCCAGACCTTCGGCGAGGATCTTGCCGTTCTCGAGCGAGACCAGCGTGCCCAGGTCGTGCTTGTGGTGGCGCAGCTCCTCGCCGAGCTGGCGGATCGCCTCCCCGCGCTTGGGCGCCGGTACTTCGCGCCAGGCCTGCGCCGCCGCCCACGCGGAAGCCATCACCGCTTCGTAGTCGTGCGCATTCGCCGGACGCACCTGCGCGATCAGCGCCCCGTCGGCGGGGTTGCGCACGTTGACGAGCGCATCGGCAGTGCTCTTGGACCAACCGGCGGCGCCCGACCAGGCGCCGGCATTCATGGCGCTCAGCCCCAGGCGGGCGAGCACGGCGTTGAGGTCAACCTGGCTCATGCGCTGACCGCCTTCTTGCGACGCTGATGTCCGGTCTTGCCCGCGACCACGACCTCGCCGGAGAGGTGTTTGGTGCCGCCGGAGGCGTAGTAGCGGCCGAAGCGGTTGGCGAGAATGTCGGTGAGACGGAACTGCTCCTGGGCGATGAAGCCGCGATAGCGGCCCTTTTGTTCCAGGACCAGATCGACGACGGCGGTGATGCCGGCGGCGGTCGAGACCTGGATCGCCGACCACAGGCGCCCCGCGATGACCTGAGGGTAGATCTTGTTGACGTAGTTCTCTTCGCGCAGCTCGCCGTCCTGTTTGCCCGTCACCGCGGCATAGACGATGACGACGTCCTGCAGCGTCTGCGGTACGGCGTTCTCGAGAATGCGCTTGAGCGTGGCGCGGTCGTGGTTGAGCTTCAGGTCGTTCATGAGCAGGCGCATCTGCTCGCAGTGACCGGGGTAGCGAATGGTCTTGTAGTTCATCGACTCGATGTGCGCCCCGTGCGTCTCGGCGAGCGAACCCAGGCCGCCGGAGGTGTTGAAGGCCTCGTACAGGGTGCCGTCGAGCTCGAGCTCCTCGAGTCCTTCGAGCGGCGCGAGCTCGACCAGCCGGCCGTCGCTGATCGCCTGGCAGGGGTTGCCGTATTCATTGATGAGCCCGTCGGTCGACCAGGTGAGGGAGTACTTGAGCACGTTGTTCGGATGCTGGGGGAGCGCCCCGACCCGCAGCTTCACCGCGCGCAGCTCATCGAAGTGCGTGATGAGCTCGGCGGCGGCGATGCTGATGAACCCGGGCGCGAGCCCGCATTGCGGCACGAAGGCCTGCTCCGCGCCGACGGCGATGGTGCGCACCGCGCGCGTCACTTCCACGTCCTCGGTCAGATCGAAGTAGTGGGTGCGGGCCTTGCGGGCGGCCTCGGCCAGGGCGACGTTGCAGTAGAAGGGCAGGCTCGAGATGACCGCGTCCACCGGGTGCTCGGCCAGGTGCTGGGCGAGCGCGCTGGCATTGCCGGCGTCGAAGGCGAAACTGGTGAGGTTGCCGGTGCCGTGTGCACGCACCACGGCTTCCGCGGCGGCGCCATCGACGTCCGCGAGGTTAACTCTGTAACTGCCGGATTCGGCTAGCAATCCTGAGACCAGAGCGCCGATCTTGCCGGCGCCGAGAATTAAGACACGGTGCATAGGGTCCCCTCGAAAAGTGGCGCATTCTGCCCTCGAAGCGCCCTCGGCGCCAGCCACCCCCGGAGCAGCCGTTCCGGGGCCTCCGCGGCCCCGGAAAAAAGGGCCCCGCAGCGCGTGCTACGATTCCACACACCCATGCGCTCACCCGAGACCACATCCTGGCACAGCGCCAGCTGGCAGAGCCGGCCGGCCCAGCAGCAGCCCGTGTATGCCGACCCCAAGGCGCTCGAGCGCATCGTCGCCCAGATCTCGCGCCTGCCGCCGATCGTGGTGTCCTGGGAGATCGAAGCGTTACGCGCACGTCTGGCGGCCGCGCAGCGCGGGGAAGCCTTCGTGCTGCAGGGCGGAGACTGCGCCGAAGTATTCGCCGACTGTGAGTCGGACTTCATCACCAAGAAGCTCAAGATCCTCCTGCAGATGAGCCTCGTGCTCCTGCACGGCCTGAAGAAACCGATCGTGCGCATCGGGCGCATGGCCGGGCAGTACGCCAAGCCCCGCTCGACCGACACCGAGACGCGCGGCGCGGTGACGCTGCCGAGCTACCGCGGCGATCTCGTCAATCGCCCTGAATTCACCCCCGCGGCGCGCGCCGCGGATCCGGAGCTGCTGCTGCGCGGCTATGAGCGCGCGGCCCTGACACTCAATTTCGTGCGCGCGCTGGTGGAGGGCGGGTTCGCCGATCTGCACCACCCGGAGTACTGGGACCTCGGCTTCGTGCATCACGCGCCGCTCAAGGATGCCTACGAGCGCATCGTGAGCTCGATCGGGGATGCGCTCGATTTCTTCGAGGGCATCAGCGGGCGCCAGGTGCACGAGGCGACGCTGGTGGACTTCTATGCGAGCCACGAGGGACTGCACCTGCATTACGAGCAGGCGCAGACGCGCTTCATCCCGCGCCAGAACCGCTGGTACAACCTCTCCACGCACCTGCCCTGGATCGGCATGCGCACCGCCGCGCTCGAGGGGGCACACGTGGAGTACTTCCGCGGGATCTCCAACCCCGTGGCGGTCAAGGTCGGATCGGCGATGGATGCCGCGTGGCTGCAGGGCCTGGTAGCCACCTTGAACCCGCAGAATCAGCCCGGACGGCTGACCTTCATACACCGCTTCGGCGCGAAGGACGTGGCGAGCGCGCTGCCGAAGGCGATCGAGGCGGTGCGCCAGACCGGACAGACGGTGCTGTGGGTGTGCGATCCGATGCATGGCAACACCGAGACCACGACCGGTGGACTCAAGACGCGCCGCTTCGAGAACATCCTGAAGGAGCTCGATCTGGCGTTTCGCATCCACGCCGAGATGGGTTCAACCTTGGGCGGGGTGCACATCGAGCTCACCGGCGATGACGTCACCGAGTGCACCGGAGGTGCCCGCGGACTCACCGACCAGGATCTGCAGCGCGCCTATCGCTCGAGCGTCGACCCGCGCCTGAACCATGAGCAGGCGCTGGAGCTGGCCATGCTGATCGCTGAGCGCAGCCAGAATCGCCGCGCGCACAAGCGCGCCGCGGCGGCAGCCGCAGCCGCGGCCCCGAAACCCTGAAGAGCCGGCGGCGCGGGCGTGGCTCGCCCTCATCCGGTGGCGGGATGACCCGAGAATCCTACGACCCGGATTGCACCCGCTGCGCGCGCCTGGCGAGCTTCCTCGAGGAGACGCGTGCGCGGCATGCGGACTACTGGGCCCATCCGGTGCCTTCCTTCGGCGACCCGCACGCGCGCCTGCTGATCGTGGGACTCGCCCCGGGCATGCATGGGGCCAACAGGACCGGACGACCCTTCACCGGCGATCACGCCGGGATCCTGCTCTACCGCAGCCTCTTCGACGCGGGGCTTGCGAGCCAGGCCGAAGCGGTGAGCAGCGAGGATGGCCTTGAGCTTAAGCGCGCGCGCATCGCGAACGCGGTCAAATGCGTGCCACCCCAGAACAAACCGCTGCCCGCGGAGGTGCGCACCTGCAACGCCTACCTGGCCGCGGAGATGCGGGAGCTGGGCTCGGTGCGGGTGTTTCTCGCCCTGGGGCGCGTGGCCCATGAGGCGGTGCTCCTGGCGCAGGGACTGCCGCGCGGACGGTATGCTTTCGCGCACGGGCGCGAACACCGCCTGAGCGATGCTCACACCATGATCGACTCCTATCACTGCAGCCGTTACAACACCCAGACGCGGCGTCTGACCACGCCCATGTTCCGGGCGGTGCTGGCGCGCGCCTGCGCGCTCGCCGGCCTCGCCGTGCCCGCCACCCTCACCGCCTGAGGAGCTCGCTTGCCGTGAAGTCGAGCGGGTTCGATCACAAGTCCTACCTGGCGGCGCTGCCGAAACGCCCGGGCGTGTATCGCATGTTCGGCGCGGAGCAGGAGCTGCTGTACGTCGGCAAGGCGCGCAGCCTGCGCGACCGCGTCAGCACCTACTTCGCCGCCAGCAACGTGGATCCCAAGGTGCAGGCGCTGGTGCAGCAGATCAGCGCGATCGAGGTCACGGTCACCAACTCCGAGACCGAGGCGCTGCTGCTCGAGTACAACCTGATCAAGGCGCACAAGCCGCGCTTCAACATCGTGCTGCGCGACGACAAGAGCTTTCCCTATATCCAGCTGTGCGACGACCACCGCTTCCCGCGGCTCGCCTTCTACCGCGGCGCGCGCGCGCAGGGGCAACGTTACTTCGGCCCGTTCCCCAACGCGGGCGCCGTGCGCGACACCCTTGGTCAGCTGCAGAAGCTGTTCCACATCCGCAACTGCCGCGACACCTTCTTCGCCAACCGCAGCCGCCCGTGCCTGCAGCACCAGATCGGGCGCTGTTCGGCCCCCTGCGTCGGCCTGATCACGCGCGAGGCCTACGCGCAGGACATGGCCGCGGCGATCAAGGTGCTCGAGGGCCGCAGTGAGGAAGTGACGGCGGAGCTGCAGGCGCGCATGGAGGAGGCCGCGGGCGGGCTCGACTTCGAGCGCGCCGCGCAGATCCGCGACCAGCTGGCCGCCCTGCAGCGTATCCAGTCGCAGCAGTTCATCACCGCCGAGGGCGAGCGCGACGTCGACATCTTCGCCATCGTCGGGGACGCGGGCGAGTTTTCCGTCAGCGTCATGCTGGTGCGCGGCGGCCGCAACCTCGGCACCACCAGCTACTTTCCACGCGCGGCGCTCGCCGAGCCGCACGAGGCCCTCGCTTCCTTCGTCATGCAGTACTACGACAAGGACGTGCCGCCGGAGGTGCTGCTCGGCAGCCGCATCGAGGAGGCCGCGGCGCTGGCCGAAGCCCTGAGCGAGCGCAGCGGGCACGCCGTTCAGGTGCGCCACCCGGTGCGCGGTCTCGCGCTGCGCTGGGTGGAGCTCACGCAGGAGAACGCGACTCAGGCGCTGCGCATGCGCTTCGCGCAGCGACAGGGAATGGATGAGATGCTCGCCGACCTCGCCCGCGAGCTCGACCTGCCGGAGAGTCCGCAGCGGCTGGAGTGTTTCGACATCAGTCACACCGGCGGTGAGGGCACCGTTGCCTCGTGCGTGGTCTTCGGCCCCGAGGGGCCGCTGAAGAAGGAATACCGGCGCTTCAACATCGCCAACATCACCCCCGGGGATGACTACGCGGCGCTGCGCCAGGCGCTCGAGCGGCGCTACCGCCACGTGCGCGACGGGGAGGTGCCGGCCCCGGACGTGCTCCTGATCGATGGCGGCGTGGGCCAGATCAGCGAAGTGCACGCCGTACTCGCCGAGCTGGGCTTTGCCGACCTCACGCTCGTGGGCGTGGCCAAGGGGCCCGAGCGGCGCGCCGGCCAGGAGCGGCTGTTCATCTATGGGCTCGAGCGTGCGGTCGTGCCGCCGGCGCACGGCCCGGCCTCACGCCTCATCCAGCGCATCCGCGACGAGGCCCACCGTTTTGCGATCAGCGGCCATCGCCGGCGGCGCGCGCGCCGCTACAACGAATCCGTGCTGGAAGCGATCCCGGGCTTAGGGCCGGCCAAGCGGCGCGCGCTGCTGCAGCACTTCGGCGGCCTGCAGGGCGTGATGCGCGCCGGGGTGGCCGATCTCACCCAGGTGGGCGGCATCGGCGCCACGCTCGCGCGCAGCATCTACGAGCACCTGCACCCGGGCGCATGAAGCGCCTTGCCTTACAGTGGCGTCGGCAGACCGACGCGTACCGCGGACAGGTCCTGCGTGCTCCAGCCGCCGCCGAGGGCCTGGATCAGCGTCGCGCTCGCCACCAGCCGGCTCTGGCGGATGCTCAGCAGCGACTGCGCGTCGGTGAGCGCGGTGGCCTGTGCGGTCACAACCGCGGTGTAGGCCACGATACCGGCCTTGTACTGGTTCAGAGTCAGGCTCACGGCGAGGTTGGCATCCTGGACGGTCTGGTTCGCGACCGCGTACTGCTGCTCGAGGATGCGCAGCGCCGCCAGCTCGTCCTCGACCTGCTGGAAGGCGGTGAGCACCGTCTGGCGGTAGTTGGCTACGGTTGCATCGTAGGCGGCGCGCGCCGCGTGCACCTGGTAGCGGCGGGCACCGAAGTCAAACAGCGGAGCGCTCAGCCCGGCGCCGACCGACCAGACGTTGTTCGGCGTCTGCAGCAGGCCCGAACTCACGCTGCTCGCAAATCCGTAGGTGCCGCTGAGCGTCAGGTCCGGGAAGTAGGCCGCGACCGCGACGCCGATCTGGGCGTTCGCGGCCGCCATCTTGCGCTCGGCGTCGGCGATGTCGGGGCGACGCTCGAGCAGTGCCGAGGGCACCTCCACCGGCACGACCGGAATGGTGGCGCCCAGGGGGGCGGGCGCGATCGAGAAATCTGCCGGCGGCGTGCCCACGAGGACTGCGATCGCATGCTCGAGCTGCGCTCGCGTTACGCCGAGGCCAATCTGCTGCGACTTCGCGCCATCGAGCTGGGTCTGCGCCGTGATCACGTCGGCCTTGGCGGCCACGCCGACCTTGTATTGGTTCTGCGTGATCTGCAGCGAGCGCTCATAGCCGTGGATCGTGTCGGCGAGCAGCTGGCGCTGCTCATCGGCCACGCGCAGCTCCACGTAGTCGATGGCAAGCGTCGCCTGGGCCGAGAGGCGCGCGGCCGCCAGCTCCGCCTGGGTGGCCTTGGCGCTCGCCACGTCACTCTCCACCGTGCGGCGGATCTTGCCCCAGATGTCCAGGTCCCAGGAAGCGCTGCCGGTGAGGGAGAACTCGTTCACGGGCGCCGGCCGCACTCTGTTGCTGATGCTGCCGGTTGAGGTGTTGGTGAAGGAACTTGCGGTGCCGCGCGAGCGCTGCGCGTTCGCAGCCACCGCAGTGGTCGGGTAGAACTGGGCACCGGCCGCCTGCGCCACGGCCACCGCCTCGCGCCATGCGGCCTCGGAGGCTTTCAGCGTCTGGTTTGAGACCTCGACCTGCTGCTCCAGGGTATCGAGCAGCGCATCGTCGTATACCGACCACCAGCTGGTGCCGCTCGCCGCCTCGCGCGGTTCCGCCGGCTTCCAGCCGTCGGACTCCTTGAATTGGGATGGCACCGGTGCTGGTGGCCGGTGGTAATTCGGGCCGACCGCGCAGGCGGTGAGGGTGGCGAAGGCGAGCATCAGCAATATCTTGCGCATAGGGGCTGTCACCGAGCCTCCGCTGCCGGCGCCAGAGTCCCGGGCTGAGGTGGCGCACGCCGAAACCGGCGTGCCCACAACCCGCTGCACCAGCGGCCGAAGCGATCGAGATAGACGTAAATGACGGGGGTCGTATAGAGGGTCAGCGCCTGGCTCACGAGCAGGCCGCCGACGATCGAGATGCCCAGGGGCTGACGGATCTCCGCACCATCCCCGGTGCCGAAGGCCAGCGGCAGCGCGCCGAACATGGCGGCCATCGTGGTCATCATGATGGGGCGGAAGCGCAGGATCGCGGCCTGGAAGATCGCCTCGCGCGGCGACACTTGCGCCTCGCGCTGACGCTCGAGGGCGAAGTCGATCATCATGATCGCGTTCTTCTTCACGATGCCGATCAGCAGGATGACGCCGATGAGCGCAATGATGCTGAACTCCGCGTTGAAGAGGCGCAGCGCGAGCACCGCTCCGGTGCCGGCCGAAGGCAGCGTCGAGAGGATCGTGATCGGATGGATGTAGCTCTCGTACAGTACTCCCAGCACAATGTAGACCGCGACCAGGGCGGCGAGGATCAGGATCGGCTCATTGCTGAGTGAGGACTGGTAGGTCGCCGCGGTGCCCGCGAAGGTGCCGTGGATATCCGCGGGCATGCCGATCTGCGCAGAGACTTCCGCGATCGCCGCGGTGGCCTGGCTGAGGGAGGCGTTCGGCGCGAGGTTAAAGGAGATGGTGGTGGCGACGAAGGTGCCGTGGTGATTGACCGCGAGCGGCGTGCTGCCCGGGGCATGGGCGCTGATGGAGGCAAGGGGCACCATCGGCTCGGCGGCGGTGGTGACGGCGGACCCGGTGGAGACGCTGCCGCGTCCCGTGTTGGCGAGCGCGTTGGTCGCCTGGTTGATGGCGGTATCGGCGGCGAGCGCTGCCGTCGTGTTGCTGCTCGCTGTCTTGGCCGAGGTCACCGTGCGCGCCACCGCGTTGGTCGCCTGCGTGCCGTTCACCGTGCCGCCAGCGGTGCTGATCCACAGGTTATTCAGGGTCTCGGGGCTCTGCCAGTACTGCGGCGCGACCTCCATGACCACGTGGTATTGGTTCAGCGGGTTGTAGATGGTGGAGACGTCGCGCTGCCCGAACGCATCGTAGAGCGTGTTGTCGATCGAGGCCGGGTTCAGCTGCAGCCGCGAGGCTGTGTCGCGGTCGACCTTGAGGTCGATCTCCAGTCCGTTCTGCTGCTGATCCGAATTGACCTCGGTCAGCAACGGTACGTGCGAGAGGGCCTCCGTCAGCTTGGGGGCCCACTCGTAGAGTTCTCGTACGTCGTTGCCCTGCAGCGTGTACTGGTACTGGGCGTTGCTCTGGCGGCCGCCGACGCGGATGTCCTGCACCGCCTGCAGGAACAGGCGCGCTCCGGCCACCTGGCTGAGCTTGGGGCGCAGGCGTGCGATGACCTCGTCCGCCGAGGCCTTGCGTTCGCTCTTGGGCTTGAGCGACATGAAGACGAAGGCGCTGTTGGTCTGGGCGCCGCCCTGCGAACCGCCGCCGGTGAAACCCACCACGGTGTCGACGGCGGGGTCTGACTGCAGCAGCTTCATAAACTGCCGTAGCTTCTGTTCCATCGACTGGAAGGAGATCGACTGATCCGCCTGGATACCTCCCGTCAGGCGACCGGTGTCCTGCTGCGGAAAGAAACCCTTGGGGATCTGCCAGTAGAGATAGACATTGAACACCACGATTGCGAGCAGCAGCACCATCAGCAGCGCGCCGTTGCGCAGCGCCCAGCCCAGCGAGCGCTTGTAACCGTGCAGCACGCGGTTGAAGGCGTGCTCGCTCAGCTGAAACAGCCGCCCCTGGTCCGCAGGCGGCACCGTGCGGATGAAGCGCGAGCAGAGCATGGGCGTCGTGGTCACCGAGACCACGAGCGAGATCAGCACCGCGATCGAGAGCGTCACCGAGAACTCCCGGAACAGCCGTCCGACGATGCCGCCCATCAGAAGGATCGGCAGGAACACCGCTACCAGTGACAGGCTCATCGAGAGCACGGTGAAGCCCACTTCGCGCGCCCCGAGCAGGGCGGCCTCGAAACGGGGCATACCCGCTTCCATGTGCCGGGTAATGTTTTCAAGCACCACGATCGCGTCATCGACCACGAAGCCGGTCGCGATGATGAGTGCCATCAGGGAGAGATTGTCGAGGCTGTAGCCGAGCAGGTACATGCCGCCGAAAGTGCCGAGGATCGAAATGGGCACGGCCACCGCCGGGACCAGAGTGGCGCGGCCGTTGCGCAGGAACAGGAACACCACCAGCACTACGAGCGTGACGGCGATCAGCAGCGTGCGCTCGACGTCGTGCAGTGAGGCGCGGATCGTCGTAGTGCGATCGATGGCGACCTTGAGCTCGATGTCGCTCGGGATCGAGGCCTTGAGTGCGGGGATCAGGGCCGTGACCCGATCGACGGTGGAGATGATGTTGGCGCCGGGCTGCCGGTAGAGGATAACGAGCACCGCTGGTTTGCCGTTCGCGAGCCCCAAATTACGCACGTTCTCCACGGAGTCCTGGATGTCGGCCACGTCCGAGAGGCGCACGGCCGCGCCGTTGCGGTAGGCGATGATGAGCGAGCGGTACTCGCGCGCCTTGCTGGCCTGGTCGTTGGTGTAGAGCTGGTAGCGCTCACCGCCGACGTCGATCGAACCCTTGGGGGTATTGGCGTTCGCCGAGGCGAGCGCCGCGCGCACGTCTTCCAGTCCGATCCCGTATTTGAAGAGCGTGGCCGGGTTGAGCTCCACGCGCACCGCCGGCAGCGAACTGCCGCCGATCTGCACCTGGCCGATGCCGCTCACCTGCGAGAGCTTCTGCGCGAGGATGGTGTCGGCCGCATCGTACAGCTGGCCCGGGGACAGGGTAGCGGAGGTGAGCGTGAGGATCATGATCGGCGCGTCGGCCGGATTGATCTTGTGGTACGTGGGGTTGCTGCGCAGCGCCGTGGGCAGATCTGCACGGGCGGCGTTGATGGCCGCCTCCACATCGCGCGCGGCGCCATCGATGCTGCGGTTGAGGCCGAACTGCAAGGTGACGCGGCTCGAACCGGTGGAACTCGAGGATGTCATCTCGGTGACGTCGGCGATCTGACCGAGGTGGCGTTCGAGCGGGGTGGCGACGGTGGCCGCCATGACATCCGGGCTCGCCCCGGCCATGGTGGCCGAGACCGCGATGGTGGGAAAGTCGACCTGCGGAAGCGGCGACACCGGCAGGCGGAAGTAGGCCAGCGCGCCGGCAAGTGCGATGCCGAGCGTGAGCAGCGTGGTCGCCACCGGGCGGCGGATGAAGGGTTCGGAGAGGTTCATCGCGTGCCCGCCCCGCTCGGCAGTGCCGCAGGCCCGGTGCGACCGGTGACGCGACGCTCGAGGCGATCAAAGTACAGATAGATCACCGGCGTCGTGAACAGCGTCAGCAGCTGGCTGACGATCAGGCCGCCGACGATCGTCAGACCGAGCGGATGGCGCAGCTCCGAGCCCGTGCCGGTGCCGAGCATCAGCGGCAGGGCCCCGAGCAGCGCCGCCATGGTGGTCATGAGGATCGGGCGGAAGCGCAGGAGCGAGGCGTGGTAGATGGCAGCGCGCGGCTCCATTCCCTGCTCGCGCTCAGCCACCAGCGCGAAGTCGATCATCATGATCGCGTTCTTCTTCACGATGCCGATCAGGAGCACGATGCCGATGATGCCGATGACGCCCAGGTCATCGCCGGCGATCAGCAGCGCGAGCAGTGCCCCGACGCCCGCCGAGGGCAGTGTGGAGAGGATAGTGATGGGGTGAATAAAGCTCTCGTAGAGCACCCCGAGCACGATGTAGACGGTGATCAGTGCGGCGAGGATCAGGAACAGCTCGTTGCCGAGGGTCGCCTGGAAGGCGAGCGCTGCGCCCTGAAACGTGGTCATGACGCTCGGCGGCAGCTGGATATCCTTCTCCGCCTGCGTAATGGCATTCACTGCTTGCCCGAGCGCTGCTCCCGGGGCGAGATTGAACGACACGGTCGTGGCCGGGAACTGCCCCAGGTGGCCGATCGACAGCGGTGCGGTGCGCTCGGAGACCTTCACTAACGCCGACAGCGGCACCTCTCCGCCGATCGCGGTCGAGGAGGGCAGGTAGATGGTGCCGAGCGCATCCAGGGAAGCCATGAGCGAGTCGTCCGCCTGCAGGATCACCCGGTACTGGTTCGACTGCGTGAAGATAGTCGAGACGATGCGCTGGCCGAAGGCGTCGTAGAGCGCGTTGTCGACGGTCGCCGGCGTGATGCCGAAGCGTCCGGCGGTATCGCGGTCGATCGTGAGATAGGCTGACAGTCCCTGGTTTTCCTGGTCGCTGGCGACGTCCTCCAGCTGTGGCAGCGTCTGCAGCTTCGCCACCAGCTTCGGTACCCAGGTGTTGAACTCGTCGGGGTTGGCATCCTCGAGTACGAACTGATACTGCGTGCGGCTGACGGTATCGGCGATCGACAGATCCTGTACCGGCTGCATGTACAGGCTGATCCCGGTCACCTGCGCGGTCTGGCGCTGCAGCCGCCGGATGATCTGGCTGGCATTCTGTGAGCGCTCGCTGACGGGCTTGAGGTTGATCAGCATGCGGCCGCTGTTAAGGGTGATGTTGGTGCCGTCCACGCCGATGAACGAGGACAGGCTGACCACGTCCGGGTCCTTGAGGATCGCGGCCGCGAGCTGCGCCTGGCGCCGCGACATGTCGGCAAAGGAGACCGATTGCGGCGCCTCCGTGATCGCCTGGATGACCCCGGTGTCCTGTACCGGGAAGAAGCCCTTGGGAATGAAGATATAGAGCGCGATCGTCAGCACGAGCGTCGCCACGGCCACGAGCAGCGTCAGCGGCTGCCGTTCGAGCACCCAGTTGAGCGCCTCACCGTAGCGATCGATGAGCGCCTGGAACTTCTCGTTGGACCAGCGCGCCAGGCGCGATTCGCTCTCCGGCTCGGTGCGATGCAGGAGTTTGGCACACATCATCGGCACGAGCGTCAGCGAGACCACCGCGGAGATCACGATGGTGACCGCGAGCGTGATGGCGAACTCGTGGAACAGCCGTCCGACCACGTCGCCCATGAAAAGGAGCGGAATCAGTACGGCGATCAGCGACACCGTCAGCGACACGATGGTAAAGCCGATCTCGCCTGCACCCTTGAGCGCGGCCTGCAGCGGCGCCTCGCCCTGCTCGATGTAGCGCGAGATGTTCTCGATCATGACGATCGCGTCGTCTACCACGAAGCCGGTCGAGATCGTGAGCGCCATCAACGAGAGGTTGTCGAGGCTGAAGCCACACAGGTACATCACCGCCAGCGTGCCGATGAGCGACAGCGGCACGCTGGTGCTGGGAATGATCGTGGCCGGCACGCTGCGCAGAAACAGGAAGATCACCATCACGACGAGAGCGACCGCGAGGCCGAGCTCGAACTCCACGTCATGCACCGAGGCGCGGATGGTGTTGGTGCGGTCGGTGAGCACGCTCACGTTGACCGCCGCGGGCAGGCTGCCGGTGAGACTCGGCAGCAGCTGCTTGATGCGATCGACCACCTGGATCACGTTGGCGCCGGGCTGGCGCTGAATGTTGAGAATGATGCCCGGGCTGTTGTTTACCCAGCCGGCAAGATAGGTGTTCTCGGCGCCGGCGATGACGTCCGCGACGTCCGACAGCCGTACCGGGTTGCCGTTCTTATAGGCGACGATGATGCTCTTGTAGGCCTCCGGATCCTGAATCTGGTCGTTGGCGTTGAGCGTCCACGAGCGCGCCGGACCATCCAGGGTGCCCTTGGGCGAGTTGACGTTGGCATTGGCAATCGTGGTGCGCAGGTCATCGATGTTGAGCCCGTACGCCGCCAGCGCCCGCACGTTCGCAACCACGCGCACCGCCGGGCGTTGCCCGCCGCTTACGCTCACCAGTCCGACGCCCTCGACCTGGGAGATCTTCTGGGCCATGCGCGTGTCGGCAAGATCCTCGAGCTGGGTCAGTGGCAGCGTCTTGGAGGTGATCCCGAGTGTGAGGATCGGCGCATCCGCGGGATTGACCTTGGCGTAAATCGGCGGGGCCGGCAGGTCCGAGGGCAGCAGGTTTCCGGCCGCGTTGATCGCCGCCTGCACCTCCTGCTCGGCGATGTCGAGGCTCAGATCCAGATTGAACTGCAGCGTGATGACCGAGGCGCCGCCGGAGCTGGTCGAGGACATCTGGTTCAGCCCCGGCATCTGTCCGAACTGCACCTCCAGGGGGGCGGTGACCGAGGACGTCATGACCTCCGGACTCGCGCCCGGATAGAAGGTCTGCACCTGGATCGTGGGGTAGTCGACCTGCGGCAGGGCCGAGAGGGGCAGGAAGCCGAAGGCGACCATGCCCACGAGCAGGATCGCCACCATCAGGAGCGTGGTGCCGACCGGCCGCAGGATGAAGATCCGGGACGGGTTCACGCCGGGATCCTAGTGCGCTGGCGCCGCACCGCCCTGAGCCGCCGATGGACCGCGGTTCCCGCGCCGGTGCTGCTGCTGTGCGGGTGCGGAATTCCCGGCGGCCTGTCCCGATCCGGGCGCAGCGGCGCCGGCGTGCTGCGGGAGGCGGACCTTGGCGCCCTCTTTGAGACGATCGGCGCCATCGATCACCACGACATCCCCGACGGACAGGCCCGAAGTCACGACGATACGGCTGGCATCACCCGGACCCAAGATGATCTTGCGCATGCTCACCGTTTGATCAGCGTTCACGACATAGACGTAGGTGCCAGGCGCCCCGCGCTGCACCGCCGACTGCGGGATGAGCGTCGCGCCCTGCAGTGTGCTCACCAGGAGGTCCACGTTCACGAACTGGTTCGGAAAGAGCTTCTGGTCCTGATTGGGAAAGACGGCCTTGAGTTTCACGGTGCCGGTGGTGGTGTCGATCTGGCTGTCGACGCTCTGCAGGCTTCCGGCCGCCAGCTGCGTCGTATGACTGCGATCGAACGCCGTGACGGCGAGCGTCTTACCTGCCTGCATCTGTGTGAGGATCGCGGGAATTTCATCCTCCGGCAACGCGAAGACGACCGTAATCGGCTTCACCTGCGTGACCACCACCAGACCGTTCGGCTCTGCCGGCGTGACGTAGTTGCCAAGTGTGACCTGTTGCAGCCCGGCGCGACCGTCGACCGGCGAGGTGATGTGGCAATAGATCAGATTCAGCTTTGCGGCATCGATCTGTGCCTGATCGGTCTTCACAATTCCGACGTCCTGCTCGACGAGGGACTTCTGCGTCGTCAGTTGCTGCTCGGCGATCGAATCCTGAGCGAAGAGTGTGGTGTAGCGTTCACGGTCGACTCGGGCGTTCGCCAAGAGCGCCTTGTCGCGCGCCAGCGCCCCTTCGGCCTGCTCCAGAGCAACCTGATAGGGACGCGGGTCGATCTGGATCAGAAGATCGCCCTTTTTGACCGACTGGCCTTCCTTGAACGCGATCTGGGTGATCTGGCCGCTGATCTGGCTCTGCACGGTGACCGTGGTGATCGGCGTGACCGTGCCGAGCCCGCTGACCACGATCGGCATGGCGCCGCTTTGTGCGCTGGCCGTGGCGACCGGCATCGGCGCCCCGGCCGGACCAAACCGGCCTCCGGGGGCTACGGTTGCGTGCGGCTTCAGAGCCCAGGCCAGCAGGACCAGGGCGGCGATCGCACCGATCAGGATGAGCCAGCGCCGCGTCAGGACCCGGCGCCAGCGGGTGACCGGGGCAGTAGGGCTCAGCCGGGCTTGATCGTCCGGCATCACGGGCGGCTTACTGTGGACGTCGTTCATGGAGGGCTTGTGGCGCTTGGCGCCCGCGCACAGCGACCTTCGCCACCGCAGCGCTCTCTAGGCTCGCGATTAAATCCAATCCACCCACTGTATCCTGTACCAGTGTTAATGAATCTTAAGATTGCGGGGGCAATTCTGTCGTTCTGTACAGCACCGTGCCGAAAGTCCCGAAGTTACCGGACTTTACCCCAACACACACGGCACAGCGCCTCGGGGACGCACTCATTATGATCAGCGCTTGCCATTTCTTTAGGCGCCGCTAATGCCCTGGAGTCTGCCCAACACACTGACCTGGGCGCGGATCGCCGCGATCCCGCTCATCGTGCTCCTCTTCTATATGCCGTATCCCTGGGCAGACCCGGCCGCCGGACTGCTGTTCGCCGCGGCCGGGGTCACGGATTCGCTGGATGGCTACTTCGCCCGGCGTCTGGGCCAGATCTCACGACTCGGGGCGTTCCTCGACCCGGTGGCGGACAAGCTGATTGTTGCCGTGGCGCTCGTGCTTTTGGTCAGCAAAGACTCCCGGGCGCTGATCGTGCTGACGGCCGCCGTCATCATCGGCCGCGAGATCACCATCTCGGCCTTGCGGGAATGGATGGCGGAGATCGGCCAGCGGCGCAAGGTGGCTGTGTCACAGCTCGGCAAGTACAAAACCATCCTGCAGATCATCGGCCTGTCGATGATGCTCTACCGGATTCCACTGCTCGGACTGCCGATCTACTGGCTGGGAGTGGGCCTCACGGAAGTCGCCGCCGCCGCGACGCTCGTCTCGATGGTCATGTACCTGCGCGCCGCTTGGCCCGAGCTGCGACGTTAGTTTTGCGTTGTAAATCATTAATTAATAAAGCTAATTTCATATGGAGCCGGCCCGTGGGACGGCTCGAATTACCTTGACTTCCCAAGGGGTGGACATAGAATCTCGCGCTCCTCGGATGCGGGAATAGCTCAGTTGGTAGAGCACGACCTTGCCAAGGTCGGGGTCGCGAGTTCGAGTCTCGTTTCCCGCT
>CAWFDT010000012.1:0-324244 GCA_963814675.1 uncultured Pseudomonadota bacterium | reverse complement strand
CTACAACGGCTTCGAGGACGCCTGGCGCTTCGCGCAGGCGCTGACGGCGGTACTGGGCGCGTGAGCGCCGAGGCGCGGGTCCTCAACATCGTCGGCGCGGGACTGGCCGGCGCGCTGCTCGCCTTGCTGCTCGCGCGGCGCGGAGTGTCGGTGACACTGCACGAGCGCCGTCCCGATCCGCGCCAGACCCAGCCCGAACGCGGACGTTCCATCAACCTGGCGCTCGCCGCCCGTGGACTGAAGGCGCTCGAGGAGGCCGGCATCTTGGGCGAGGTGCAGCCGCTGCTGATCCCGATGCGCGGGCGCCGGGTGCACGAGGTGAACGGCGCGAGCGTGCTGCTACCGTACGGGCAGCGCGAGCACGAAGTCATCTACTCGGTGAGCCGCGCGGCCTTGAATCGGCTGCTGATCGATGCGGCCGTGCGCCACGCCGGGGTGCAGGTGCACTTCAACCGCGTGTGCCTCGGCGCGGACCTCGGGAGCGATGAGCTGCGCTGGCGCGACGCGGCGAGCGGCGCGCACAGCGCGAGTGCGCTCACGCCCACGATCGGCACCGACGGCGCCGGCTCCGCACTGCGTACCAGCCTGAGCGCGGCGGGGGCGGTGCGCGTCACCGAGGACTGGCTCGATCATGACTACAAGGAACTGAACATCCCCGCGGTGCGCGACGGTGGCCACGCGCTCGAGCGCGAGGCGCTGCACATCTGGCCGCGCGGTGGCTTCATGCTGATCGCGCTGCCGAACACCGACGGCAGCTTCACCGCGACGCTGTTCCTGCCGCGCACGGGTGCGGTGAGCTTTGCGGCGCTGACGACGCCTGCGGCGGTGCAGGCGCTGTTCGCGCGCGAATTCCTCGACGCGGCAGCGCGCATGCCGCACCTGCTGGCCGAGTTCGCTCAGAATCCGCAGGGGCAGCTCGGCACCGTGCACACCGTGCCCTGGCAGGTGGCCGGGCGCGTGCTGCTGCTCGGGGACGCGGCGCACGCCATCGTGCCTTTCCATGGGCAGGGCATGAACGCCGCGTTCGAGGACTGCGCAGTGCTGGCGAGTCTGGCGAGTGCCGCGCCGCAGTGGCCGGAGGTGTTCGCGCGCTTCGAGGCGCTGCGGCGCGCCAACACCGAGGCCATCGCCCAGATGGCGCTCGAGAACTACACCGAGATGCGCGATACGGTGCGCGACGCCGCCTTCGTGCGGCGCAAGGGGATTGCCATGGCGCTCGAGCGGCATTTTCCGCAGCGCTTCATCCCGCGCTACTCGATGGTGATGTTTCACCCGGAGATCCCCTACGCCGAGGCGCTGCGCCGCGGCGCAATCCAGGAGCGCATCCTCGAGGAGCTCGATGCCGGCGAGGGGCGCGAGCCGGACCTGGCACGCGCAGAGGCGCTGATCCGCGCGCGGCTGTGAAGCTGAACAGGTTATCTGTCGGTATCTACAAATCAGTCACCTTGCAGCACTTGCCAACTCCGAGTCCGGTTCGCTCAACGCACAATTACGGCACAATCAGTCTGCAACAACCGGCAACCGTGTCCTTTAAGTGCCGGTATCGCTTATGTGACCGGCCCAACTGCGGTCAGTTGATGCGCTCGACGGACCGCGCGTAAGCGGCCGCTCGCGGCCCGCGCCGGTAGCACCGCTGCCAAAGGTGCGGCAAACTCCGGGAATCCATGTAACGATGCGAGGATCCCAGGCCATGGCGCAGACATATTCCGGCGGATGTCAGTGCGGCAAAGTGCGCTACGAAGTCCAAATGGACCTCGCTGAGGTCCTCGCTTGCAACTGCTCGCGATGTGGCCGGCTCGGCTCACTGCTGGCGTTCGCCCCGGCAACTCAATTCAAGCTTCTGTCTGGCGACACCGACCTAACGAAGTTCGAATTCAACAAACATATGATCGAGCATCAATTCTGTTCAACCTGCGGCATCCAGTCATTCGCAATCGGGACGCATCCAAAGACCGGGGCCAAACTGGCGGCCATAAATGTCCGCTGCGTAGACGGCGTCGATGTAGACGCCCTCAAGGTAAAAAAAGTCGACGGCAGGAGTCTTTAGAAAACAGTCCCAAGAGCCCAAACTATAACCGTCTCATTAACCTCGAGTAGAGGTCTTGAGGAAGCCGAACCTCACGGTCCGACTTTCCGTCGGATGCGAATGGAGGCCCTTCGCGTCAGCGAGGAAATTTCAGTAGCCGTAGCCGAATTTCAGATACACGCCCTCGTTGTCGCCCTTGCCCTTGGCGTATTCCAGGTTCAGCACCATGCCCTCCTTCTCCTTGATGACGTACTGAACCCCCGCGCCGGCATTGGGATACAGGTTTTCACTGCTGGTGCAGTTGAGACTGCCGCCGTAAAGGCAGCCGACACCGGCAAACACCGTGGCGGTGAAACGCGCCGCAATTTGCAGCCGCTCCTCGGCTTCCATGGAGGACATGTGTTGACCGAGGTATTCACCGAACTTGTACCCGCGTAGCACAATCGGTGCGTAGGCGCTCGCGGGCGCGTCCGATGTCCATTGATTGCTCTGACGCAACGCGAGCACGTTGCCGTTGCCGTGTCCCCAGTAGTAACGGAAATCTGCGCGGTAAGCGTCGTAGTTCTCGTGTCCCGAGATCCACTCGCGATAGGCAATGTTGTTCACGTTCACTAGCCACCCGTGATGCGGGCTGTATTCACTGTCGCGGGTATCCAAACCCAGGTTCGCGCCGATGCCGCCGGCGGTGAGCGAAGTCAGGCCCAGAGTCTGCAGAGTCTCATTGTCAAGCGCGGTTTGCCCGACGATTTCATAGTTGGTACTGACCGCCTGCGCGCCCACGAACCAGTCACCCCAAAAGCGATACTGATAACGCACCGCGAAAAGTCGCAGGTGGTCCTCGCTGTTGAGTGGCATACCGGTGCCAAGGAAGTCCTCGTAGTCATTCTTGATATTGCCGCCGGCAACCGCGACGAGTAAACGGTGGTGGTCAGCACCAAAAGACGTTTTGGCGAACAAGCCGGCGACGATCGAATTGGTTGAGGTGTATTGAAGGTTGGTGCCAAATATGGAGACCTTCGATTCTGGGTCGAAGTAATACATGTAACCCGCCATCCCACCCACCGACGTACCGAGCTTCGGGTTCGAGGATAGGGTCGGCACCAGTAACCACGGTGACTCGGGGCCTTCTTTCTCCTCCTTCTGCTTTGGTGCAACGTCAGGTGGCGTCTCTGGCGTCTCTGGCGTCGCGGCGTCAGCCCAGGCTAGAGGATGCGGGACCAGTATCGCGTACGCCGTGACCGCGGGGGGCAACCAGAGACTCCGGCGGCTCGACATCGGCCAGATCTTAGGCGAGCGTTGGCGCGCCGTCGACTGCCGCAACCGGCCAAACCCGGTCACTCGCCTACGCGGGTTGCAGGCACCAAAGCTGCCAGGCGCATCCGCGGACAAACGATCAACCTGGGGCCAATGTGCGCAAGAAATACGACTTAGCAAAATCAACCAATTCACGTGTCGAAAAGAGCAGTGCGTCTGCGTTACCAACGCGCCCGGCCCTGACTGCACGTGCTTCGGTAAATTGATTGCCGACAACTGGAAAATGAACGCCATTGTCGTGCGCCATATCCGGCTTCTCCAGCCAGACGCGCTCGCCGTTCTGAACGATCGGGAATCGGCTTAGAATCGTCCTCTTGTTGGGTACCAAGGATTCAGCATAGTGCAAGGATGAACATCGATTGAACCCGACACCCAAGAGCAGAGTGCAAGCGTCCAGATCGTAAAGCTTTTCAAAAGGCGTCCCCTCGCCTTCACAGAATTGCAGCGCGTGATGCTTCGTAATTGCCTCGGCATGCCGACCATTAGCGCAAACAGAAACGAGCGGATGATTGCTCCTTTGTGTCCCAGGAAAAGTCCGAAACGCTTCTGCAATTGCACCCATGGTTGTTGGCGTCGTGAGTGGGTCAAACACCGGCAGATTCTCGCGTATTGTTTCGTACCACTCCGGCAGCACGCGCGGGTCATTCCAAGTGCTCGGATCGGAGACGTAAGGGGACTCAGCTGGCATTACCAGCGTTCCGGCTGCACCGAGCGCTGAAAGCAGTGCGCGAATGACCGTGACCGGCCCGCCAACAGTCCAGCCGACTCGACCAAGCGAGGAATGAACCATCACCGTCATGTTCGCTCGCAATCCAAGGTCGGACAGGTCTCGATGAAGCGAACTCAACGTATTCGGAGGAGGCATCGGGTTTGGTATCCCGGCGACGGTATTCGGTTGCAATTCTTGCGCGGACCAGTGCCGCGATCAACGATAGGATTCGTGTGCTGAATGTCCGGAATCCGGAGGCCAATCAGGCGCTTCCCGACCATATGCGGGCATTGGATGCCTTCTCTGGGCGCCGCTAAGCAGCCATTCGTTGGTTTACCGCAAGGCGAGACGAAATGAAGTCGGTTCTGCCACCCAATCGTCGAACGCGGCCTCGCCCCCGCTGACCAACTAGCTGGTTCAGGCAGTCTGTCGGCGCTTGGAGCTATTCGCCATCGAGCAAGGGCCGCATGAACATGCGGTCATGCCTCAGAACACAACCGCTCTCATCTCGAATGCGATCTGCCTCGATAAACTCCTTGTTGATGCCAAAGTGGCGTCGATAGGTTTCGTAGTCCGCCAGGCTTGGAAAGCTAAAAAGCGCCAATGCGCGATCGCTTGCCCCTTCTGATGGCAGAAAGTATCCATGGTGGTGGCCACCGTACCGATTCACTAAATCGATCCACCGCTTAGCAAACTGTTCAAAGACGTCGATCTTCTTCGGGTCGATGACATAGTCCACTACGCAGGTGATCATTGGCGACACTCCTCTCCTCATCATCTACGTCCGATCATTATTGCCAAGACTAGCAAAGGGTCGATCGACGCGCGTAAGCGTGTTCGGGGATCTGCTCCTTGTCCGTAACGCCGCGCGAAAACTCATATCTAGCGTCCTTAGAGCGGACGGTCATGATTGGCCGTTTCGGGTCAACAAGCGACCTTTACCAACGCCTCGCGGTTGTTGACTCAACTAGAGTGTGGTCGCGAATCGAATTTGAACTAGATCAACACAGGCTTCGGTACTCGGAGGGGTTGCGGCTGTCAACCGAGGTTCCACTGACGTGCCGCTGCGTAGGGACGCATCCTCATTTTCAGGGCGGGACCTCACCTGGGCTCCAGCGCCGGCCCCGCCATGAGGATCAACGTTCATCGGAGGCGATCCCGATCGGGTCCGGCGACGTGGGTTCGTCGGAGAAGCCGAGCGGATCGCTCGCGAGTGACGCCGCTTGCGGCGCCAGGACCTTGAACGACCGTGGCAGGCGCAACGCGGGCGCCGTGATCATTCTCTGGCCCGCGGCCACGAGAGCCAAGAGGATTGCGGCGGCGGCCATAAAGTAAAATACGCCGTCAATACCGAAACGCCTCATGAGGCTTATGCCGACAAGCGGGCCAATCACCGAGCCGAGCCCGCTCACCAGGATGAGCCGGCCGCTGACCGCCACCACTAGATCGGCTGGCATACGGTCGTGCGCGAAGGCGACGCAGACCGGGTAAAGCGTCGACATGAAGCCGCCTAGGAGGGCCGCCGTCGTCAGGACCATCGGCAGCGAGCGTGGCAGCACCATCAGCGCAACGGCGGCGCCGGCAAAGCCGAGACCGAGCGCGGCCAATACGATGCGCCGGTCAAAGCGGTCGGAAAGCCGGCCGACCGGGACTTGAAACGCAAGCCCGCCGAGCACCGCCACGAGCATGAACAGCGCGATGGTTGCTCGCTCGATGCCCTCGCCCTGCATCCACGCCGGCACGAGCGCGTAGAATGCACTGCTGACGACCCCGCCGACCGCGCAGCCGAAAACCGCAACGGGCGCCGCACGCGAGAGTTGGCCAAACGGGAGCGGCGTCGCTACGGGCGTCCGGGGCGGCTCGGCCCTGGTCATGCTCACCATGAACAGCGCCACGGCGAACAGGGTGACGATCACATTGAATGGCGCCGCCGCCTCGATCTGGGCGCGGCCGATCATGAGCTGTCCGGCCGCAAGGGCCAGGAAGGTGCCGACCATGTAGACCGAGAAGACCCGTCCGCGTTCTGACGACTGGGCCTTGGCGGCGAGCCAGCTCTCGGTCGTGACGAAGATTCCAGAGCAGCCGAACCCGATAACCCCGCGCAGCAGCAGCCATGGGGACGCGCCAACCCAGAGTGGCATCGCCGCGGTCGCCGCGACCACAAGGCCGCCGAAGGCGGCGTAGGCGCGGATGTGCCCGATCCGCTCAATGATGCCTCCGCACCACAATGCGCCGAGAGTAGAGCCCGCGAAATAGCTGCTGAGCACCAGACCGGCCATGGTCGCGCCAAAGTCCTCGTTCATCACCCGCAAGGAAATGAAGGTGCCAAAGAAGCCATTGGCAAGCTGGACGACGCTGGTCGCGATGACTAGCGTTCCGATCTGCGCGTGCATCGATCCGGTCGGCCGCATTGCTCTCCTCCGTGTGCGGCCGATTGCGGAATCCGGCCATGGAACTCATCGTCATTGCCACGCTCGCGCTCCGGGCCGTCAGGCTTCGTGTCACGCTCGTTGGCAAGTGCGTTAGCTGACCTTATAGCGAACCAGCCACAAGTCTGCCCCTTCCGACCGCAGCGAAAGGCAGATGTTCGCCAGGCTCGGTGCAGTGGCCTCGGTAAGCGCGCGCAACTGCCGCTTAGCCCAATTGACGGAATCCGATCAGCCAAGAAAATGGACGGGATCACTTCACGCCGGCGCGCCGCCGCTGATCCGCAGGTGTTAGGCGCTCATAAACGCAGACAAATCGCTCGCCAAGTACTCGGCTGCGTTGGCCACTTCCTCTATCGTCCCCATCCGTTGCATGGGGCGGAAGGCTCTAACGAAGTGCCGGATCCAATAACGCTTGCGAGCCCGAAGTTACAAGCACTCTACAGGGACCGGAGCCCTTAGAAACGATTAATCCTCCCGAGTCTCGCGGCTTTTGCACTTTTCCGTTCGTAGGAACGGCTTGTTCGAGCGCCGCAGAGCAGACATTCCCGAATGCCCGCATCGGGTCTATTTGGCGTTCCCCCAATTTTCCAGACACCGATTTAATGTTTTTGAGCCGCTTGCAGCTCCTCATAAGCAGCCGGACTCACGTAGTCTAACGTCGAGTGTCGACGATGTGGATTGTAGAAGCACTCGATGTAATTGAAGATGTCGGAGCGAGCCTCGTCGCGGGTGCGATAGCCTCTCCGGTGCACTCGCTCAATTTTCAGACTCGAGAAGAAGCTTTCCATGGCGGAATTGTCCCAGACGTTTCCAGAACGACTCATGCTGCATTGGATACCGTTTTCCGAGAGGAGCAGCTGATAGATCTCGTTGGCGTACTGGGAGCCCTGGTCTGAGTGCTGTAGCACAGCCGTCGGTCGTCGCCGCCGCAGCGCCATGGTCATCGCATCGGAGACCAGCTCCGTGCTCATTTGCCTCTGCATGGACCAGCCCACGACCATCCGAGAGTAGAGATCGAGCACAACCGCCAGGTACAGCCACCCCTCTCGAGTTGGAATGTAGGTGAAGTCAGCCACCCACTTCTGATTCGGTGCGTCGGCTTTAAACTGTCGGTCCAGCACATTGGGTGCAATCATCGAGCGTCGACCCGCGACGTAACGAGGAACCCTGAGTCGTACTCGGGCAACCAAACCAGCCTGTCGCATGAGCCTGGCGGTGCGGTTCTCGCTGCAGGGAACGTTCCAGGCCCGCAGATCTCGCCATACGCGCGGGCTGCCGTACGTCTGGTGACTCGCCTCAAAGCTCTCTCTAATCCGCACCAGAATCGTGCGATTCGTCATCGAGCGGTTGCTCTCGGGTCGAGTGAGCCACTCATAGAACCCGCTCGTGGACACGCCGAGCGCCTGGCTCATCCATCGGATCGGCCAGACACGCCGGTGATGCGCCATGAATGCGTACTTCACTGGGGCTCTTTCGCGAAGTACGCGAGCGCTTTTTTTAGGATGTCGCGCTCCGCCGTAACTTTCATCAGCTCGCGCTTCAGGCGGAACAACTCCGCCTCTTCCGGTCTCATCTTCCCTTTGCCGGGAAACGGGTTATCAGGGTCGTGGTCGAATTGCCGCAGCCAGGCCTTCAGCACACTGAGATGAATACCGAGGTCCCGTGCTACACGTGCCTTCGCTATGCCGGTCCTCACTAGCCGGATTGCTTCAAGCTTGAACTCCTGGGTATACCTTCGACGTTCCTGCTTGTCCTTCTTCTCCATAAAACACCTCCCGGTTCATCATCGCACCTTAAGGAGGTATCCAGAAAACCAGGGGAAGCTCAACAGGAGTCCTGACTCGCGGCCGAGCCGTGACCGGCTCAGATCCGCCAAGGCGGACCATCGCAACAGCGCAGGTGAATTTAAGGAAAGCGGACGCTTACCCAGGTCACAAGATCTACACGCAGAGCTGCACCAATCCCGCAGCGCCAGCTCAGACCAGCGTGACGATCACAAAGGAACGCTCAGGAACCCGCAGGCAGCGCGCGCTCAAGCGCGGCCGCCCTGTAGGTTGCCGATCGGGGGTTACCGAGGTACCCCAATCGGCAAGCACCCGCCTTACATCCAACACCTTGTACAAGCGCCCTGGGGCACAACTGCGCCCTCGGGGCGCGCGGCTCAGCTCGTCTTCATTCTGCGCCGCGCGAGGACCATTCCGGCGAGGCTGAGCCCGAGCAGGCCAAGCGTCGCCGGCTCGGGAACCCCCTGAGTCGGAGTGCTGCCGGCTGCGGTCACCAACCGAGTGCCCTCGGTGGTAAGGGTGTCGAGATTGAGCGGAGTGGGAAGTTGAGCGTAGACGTAGGAGGTCGTGATCGGGTCCCCCATCATATCTTCGGAGTCCCAGATGAGAGCCGTAACGGCGTTCTGTTGATGTTCCTTGGCGTTCCGTTGATGTTCCTTCGCTTTCACTAGACGGAGGCGCGAGCATGACTGGCAGCACAGTACTCGTCAGGCAAAAAAGCGCTGTTGCAGGAGCAGCGCGGGCCTGAACTTCTGAGTGTCTGCTTGATTGAATATCAATGACCGCTTCGGAGATAGGCGACGGACTCCTTCGGGTCAACAAGCGACCCTTACCAGCGCCTCGCGGGTTTCGTGCTGAATGTCCGGAACCGGGATGCCATTTAGGCAGCAGGCGGCCAACAGCGGAAGGTCAGAAGACCGAGTTACCTTGTAGAGTCGGGATGTGACGCGGTGGCATTAGGTTCGGGTTGTCTGTTGCCGCCTCTTTCGTCTGGCGGTGCCCAAGTACCCTCGCCGTCGCTCCGTTTTCACACCCCGCTCATCGAACCGGACGTGCGGATCTCCCGCATCCGGCTCTCGGACAGAACGTCACGCCTTCACCCACGACGGGCCGCGTCCAAGCTGTGTGAGGCGTACGAGACCGAAGTACCCGTACAGGTGCGAGAGTGGATAAGTTCCACCCCGGCGTCCCCCCGTTTTATGCTTGCGTCGCAGCCACCGGCGTAACCGCACGGCGGTGTAGTTGTCGAGGGCCCGATACGCGGGGCGGACGGTGCCTACCTTGAAGTAGTTCGCCCAGCCGCGCAGCGAGCGGTTCAACTGCTCCACCAGCCCTGTGGTGTCTTGCCACGTCGTCGAGTGGGCCGTCAGCGCGTGGACCGTTTCGACCATACGCCGGATGCTCTTCTTCGACGGCCGCACGCCCAGATAGGCTTTGCCGGTCGTTCGTTGATACATCCGCCCGAACGTGTAACCCAGGAAGTCGAACGTCCCGTCCGGTACCGTGCAGATTCGTGTCTACTCCTCGTTGACTGTCAGCTTCAGTCTCCCCATGAGCTCGCGCATTCGGGTCAGCGCCTCGGCGGCGTTGCCCCCGACTGCACAGGATCACGAGATCATCCGCATAGGTCACGATACGAGAGCCAAGGCTTTCCTCAAGCCCGAGCTTCTTCCATCCCAAGACAAACCGGCGCATATAAAGATTGGCCAGTAGGGGTGAGATCGGAGAACCCTGCGGGATGCCACGCCCGCTGTCCTTGGCCACGGTCGTGCGCGTCTTCCGCCCTCGATCGTCGGTTTCTTCGACGGCACATTCCAGCCACATCTTGATCAGATGCAGTACACGCCCGTCCACGATGCGCCGCGCAAGCGAGCGCATCAGTTCGGAGTGTGGGATGCTGCCGAAGTAGTCCGCGAGGTCGGCGTCTACCACTTCCGGGTGGTCGTAGAACAGCGTCTCTTCCACCTCGATCACCGCCTGCTGGGCATTGCGGCCCAGCCTATAGGCGTACTGCTCGGGTGGAAGGTCGGCTTCGAAGATCGGGTCGAGCACCAGCATCGCTGCTGTCATGCAGACCCGATCACGCAGGGTCGAGATGCCCAGCGGCCTCAGTTTGCCGTTGGCTTTCGGGATGTACACTCGTTTGATCGGATCCGGTCGGTACGTCTCTCCCTTGAGCGCAAGCGCCAGTTCGCCAAGCCACCGCTCAACCCCATACTCCTCGACTGCCGCGAAGTCCTGTCCGTCCACACCCGGCGCGCCCTTGTTCGAGCGGCACTGGGCATACGTGTGCGCCAGGATGTCCTCGCGGTAGATCTTGTCGTACAGGGCGTAGAAGCGGTACCCGGCTTCCGTCTTCGCTTTCGCGTGTAACGCACTCTGCAGCTTCTGAACGCTTTTCGGAGTTGCTAGGTTGCCCAATCTCCTGTCTCTCACTACGTCTTTGCGTTGGTCCTGAACTGAGGCCCCTTCCCTCTACCGGCATTACCCGGCTTCCTCGGTAATACGAGCCTCTCCGTCACCCCACGGCGCCCGGACCCTCCCTCGCGGGCGTCCGGTTGGCCCTCCTGACCACGCCATGGGGCTTCCCGTGTTGCGTGCGCTTCCCTTGTGTACATGCCGTCGCCAATACCCCGGCGCGGCGACTGGGTGCCTCGTCTGCTCGCTTCCCCAGCCGTATCAGCCTTCCCCGATTCGGGATCCGGGTCGGCCCGCGCATCGACATTTTCGAGGCTTGCTCAGCGTTCACTCGCGTTACAGCCTGCACACTCGCGCCGTCACCGTATTTCGTGACACCTTCACCGAAGGCTTCAACCGTTTCGTTACCTCCACAGTTGCTCCGGTTGCTTCCGGCTGGAGCAGTTGCCGGGTGGGGCTTTCACCCACTGGAAAGCGCCGCCTTTGCACGGCGCACCCCGAAAGCCGCCATTCGCAGCACTCTGACTCGCCCTAGATGGCGCTGAATCGCGAGGCCCACGCGCAGTACGCCGCGACTTGCGGGAACGATGTGCGTCGGCGCATCCTTTCGATCACCTCGGACAGGTGTAAGGAATGCGAGGCGGCGCAGGGATGTCGAAGGGACGGGGCGGTGAAGGTAGAGTTTCAGCGGACCGCGTGCCACCGAACGCGAGGGAGTTCGACGCTGACGGACACGTGGCGCTGGTTCCTAGAAAGCTGGAGGACTCGGACGTGAAGACCGGGCTCCAGGTCGAAGGCTCGAAGCCGCGGCGCAGGAAGAAAAAAGCGGCGAAGGGCCGACCGCGGGCCCTGTTCATCGGGACCCGGCCCCTGAAGGTCCAGATGACGCTGCGCGGGCAGGTGGTGGACGTGGAAGTGATCCCAGTGGTAGGCACCACTACGCACGTGAACTTACAGCTCACCATCAGTCGCAAAGGGAAGGTTCTGCACTGGGTACCGACCCGTGCGGAATTAGAGCGCATAGGCTGCACCCTGGGGATGCACGCAGAGCTGGAGACGAGCCACTGAGACACGGGTGGCGGAGCAGCAAGGTCCGCGATCGCTCGTGTTGAGCCGGAGCTGCGAATCGCTGCCTCGTCGGATTTGGTCTGGGCGAGGACGGTCGAGGGTACGGCTAAGCCCGATAGGTGAGGATCGCCACCGACTGCATCGGCAACACCGGCCTCACGCCGACAGGCCGAGTCCGGCCAGAAACGGACTTCTGCGGCGTTAGAATGGCTGCCCTAGAGCAGCCGCCCGCAGGTTTGCTGAGCGGCTCAACCAGGTTCGTTGGAAGGCTCACGATGACAACGGACTTCCTTGAAGCCACCGCTTGCGAGCCGCCGCTGCAAACCATGCTGCGCTGCCGTGACATGCTTCGTTTGCTCTGCGGCGCACTGTTGATCCTGAAGAGCCTCTGTGAATTCGCTGTCGCCGCCCCGGATTCGGCCTCGACCACGAATTCGCAAGACGAGCAGAACTGTTCGGCGCTGGTCGGATTCAATCTCCAATCCGTCCCCGGAGGGCCAGCTATCATTCTGACAGCCCAGCTCGTCGATGTTCCCCCAAGCGGCTTGGAGCGATTCAGCCAAAGTGGCTATGCAGGCCCTATTGCACGCCGTCCAAGCCCAATTCGTCGCTACTGCGACGTCACGGGTTATGCGGCTCCACAGAACAAGTTTGAACTAAAGCTCCCGCTGGCGGCTGATTGGAATCACAAGTTTTATTTCTACGCTTGCGGTGGCTTCTGTGGCTCGATCGTAAGAGACGCGGCAAATTTCGGACTGGAGCGCGGCTATGCCTCTGCCACAGGTAACGGCGGTCACGACAGTGCGTTGGGTTTCGATGGAGTGTGGGCAGCGAACGCGCCTGAACTGCAGGAAGATTTCGGCTGGCGCAGCAACCACGTTGTCACGCTCATCACCAAAGCGATCACGGCACGTTATTACGGTCAGCCTATCCGGTTTTCCTATATGGCCGGCAACTCAAAGGGCGGTCAGGCGGTGCTGATGGAGGCACAGCGCTTTCCCGAGGACTTCGATGGTTTGATGCCGAGCGCCCCAGTGTACGACTACACCGGCCGGAATACGATTGCAGCGGCCTGGTTTGCAAAGGCCTTCAGCGACCGCCATGGCGGCTCAGTGCTCGACGATACGGCAGCGCAGATCGTCCATAAGTCCGTCCTGCAGCACTGCGGCGCTCAGGCTGGCGTAGACGAAGGACTGGTTACCGATCCTCCTTCCTGCAACTGGCAACCGGACGTGATCGAGTGTCACTCGGACAGCAACGATTCAGACTGCCTGACACCGCGGCAAGTTCAGGCGATCAAACGGCTAATGAGCCCAGCGACCAACTCGAAGGGTGTGGTGCTCTACGCATATCCCTATATTCCAGGAACGGAAACGCAATGGGTCGGCTGGAACTACTATGGCAAACCGAGTCCCCGATTGCCGCCGCGGATCGCGAACTTGGATCTGCCGGCGCAACACGCTGGGTATTTAGCGGACGAAAAGGTAAGACCCAATATCGGTGCGCTGTCATTCGACTTCGACCGTGACCCAGCGACGTTTTCCAGATCGCGTCGTATATACGACGCGACTAGTTTTGATCTGCGCGCTTTTAAGGCACACGGAGGCAAAATCCTCATGTGGCACGGCTGGGCGGACGGCGCGATCGTGGCAACCTCATCGATTGGCTACTATGCGGGCGTGCGCAAGTTCATGGGTGGCCGGCACAAGACAGAGGACTTCTTTCGACTGTTTCTGATTCCGGGAGTTCATCATGGCAGCGGCGGCCCGGGACTCACTGAATTCGACTCGTTCAGCGCGCTGGAAGACTGGGTAGAGAAAGGCCAAGCACCTGACAAGCTGATCGCCGGACGCGTGGAGAACGGAACCTTGGAACGCACGCGTCCGATTTACCCTTACCCTGTGATGGCTCGTTATTCCGGGACTGGAAACCCGAAGATGGAACAGAGCTTTGGCCCGTTCGACCCAACAGCGCGCCAGACAAACTAAGTAACCTGGCCACAACTAGTCTGCCCAATAGCCGCCAGTCGCGAACGTCTCCAAGGGGTCAAAAGCGGTAGTAGAGGCTAGTCTGTTAGCGGGCGGCCAAGACTGGCCATGCCAACGATTAGATTGATTGCCGGAAGCCCTCATTCGAGACAGGCTAACAGAGGATCACCAGTCCTGAGGTCGTTGTCGCATCGCGGAAAGCGCGGTGTTCCTGCGAGAAGGTCTACCGATTCTCCACGGTCGGATGTTAGCCTGCGGCATCCCGATTGCCCGGATGATGGAGGACGGAACGAGCGGACGCGATCGCATGAAGCGCAATGAACTCTCCATAGCGATCATAGGTGGCGGTATCGGCGGTATCACCGCGGCGTTGTCGTTGCTGCGTGCGGGTGCGGATGTTCATGTCTATGAGCGCGCGAAGGCGCTGAGCGAGGTCGGTGCGGGCATCCAAGTCAGCCCCAATGCTTCGCGTATCCTGCATCGGTTAGGCCTCGCCGACGCCCTTGCGAACATGGGCGTGAAGCCACTAGCCATACATCAGCGCCGCTGGGACGACGGTCGGACTCTACTTCGAACGCCCCTTGCCGAGGCGATGGAGGCCGTGTTCGGGTTCCCGCACTACCAGATGCACCGCGCGGACCTTCTGAACGCGCTGGCGTGCGCCTTACCCGCAGAGCGGCTGCACGTGGGGCACCGCTTCACGGCCCTGGTCGATCACGGGGACCACGTCGAGGCCACATTCGAGAACGGCACGCACATTCAGGTTGACGTGCTCGTGGGGGCCGACGGCATCCATTCGGCGGTGCGTCACGCTGTGTTCGGTCCCGAGAAGCCGCACTTCACTGGCTGCGTTGCCCATCGCGGCCTGGTGCCGGCCGATCGGCTCACGCACCTCGATCTTGAAGTGACACTTCAGGTTTGGATGGGACCCGGCAAACACTTCGTCCATTACTACGTGCAGAATCGGCGTCTGGTCAATTTTGTCGTTGCCATCGAGCAGGACACTTGGACGGGTGAATCGTGGATCGACCGTGGTGACGTGGCCGACGCGCTCGCCGCGCATGTAGGTTGGCACCCGCAGGTCCGGGGTATTCTCGAGGCGGTCGACGAAACTTTCATATGGGCACTGTTCGACCGCAGACCGATGGCTCATTGGTCGATCGGCAGGGTGACGCTGCTCGGTAATGCGTGCCACGCGATGCTTCCGTTCATGGCGCAGGGCGCAGCCCAAGCAGTTGAGGATGGAGCCACGCTTGCGACTTGCCTGTCGCAGACCGCGACGCGGGACGTGCCCGAGGCGCTGCGCCGCTACGAAGCGCTCCGTCTGCCAAGAGCGTCGCGCGTACAGCGCCTCTCGGAGGTCAATAAGACGCGATTCCACCTGCCCGATGGGCCGGCCCAACAGGCGCGCGACGCCGAAATGGCCCGCGGCACGACCGACTTTTCATTGAAGGCGGTCGGCTGGCTTTATGGATATGACGCTGGACGTCCAAAAAACAGTCCGATCGAGTGAGGGCCACGACCGCTGCGGGATCGGTGGCGGCGGGGTCGCCTTTGAGACTGAGGCATATATGCGCCAGAAAAATCCCAAGCTCCCGTCCTTTGGCTTTAGCAATTGCTGAATCCGGCCGCGGTACTCTAGGCGGGAGGAGCCAAATGGCAGGAATAAAACTGATTGCGGCTGTCTTACTAACGCTCGCCGCGGCGCGTGGCGTAGCGCAGGAGCATCAGCATGGTAATGGCGAGAAGCTGGGAGCGGTGCATTTTGCCACCTCGTGCAACGAGGCGGCGCAGATGGAATTTAATCGCGCGGTAGCGCTGCTCCATTCTTTCCAGTTTAGCCGTGCCATCGACGGATTTGACGTGGTGCTGGAAGATGACCCGACCTGCGCAATCGCATACTGGGGAATTGCGCTGAGCGACTGGACCAACCCATTCGCGCCAGGAATCAAAGCTAACAGTCAATTGCTGCTCGGGCGCGGGAGCGTCGAGCGCGGCAGGAGCTTGGGTGCAAGGACAGAGCGCGAAGGTGCCTATCTTGCCGCCGTCGGCCAGTTGTACGCCGACTTCGAGAGTTCCCCACAGCGAGCGCGCTTGCTTGCTTATCGGGACGCCATGCGGGACGTCGCCGCGAAATATCCGGAAGATCATGAGGCGCAGGTCTTCTACGCCTTAGCACTCGCAGCTTCGGCAGATCCCGCAGACAAGAACTACGCAGCGTTGCTCGAGGCGGGAGCAATTCTCGAAAAATTGTTCGAGAAGGAACCCACGCATCCCGGGATCACCCATTACATTATCCATGCGTACGACGTACCAGCGCTTGCGGGGCGCGCGCTTGTTGCGGCACAACGTTACGCCGAGATCGCACCCGATGCGCCGCATGCGCTGCACATGCCATCGCATACCTTCACCCGCCTGGGCGACTGGCAACGATCAATCGACAGCAATGTTGCAGCAGCAGCAGCGGCGCGGCGCGGGGATCAGACGGATGAAGAACTGCACGCCAGCGACTATGAAATCTATGCGTACCTGCAGATTGGCAAGGACAAGGCCGCGGGACGCGTAGCAAGTTCTGTACCGGAAATCGCGGCACGCTTTGATCCGCAGGCGGCGTTGAGCGGAGCCGGCGGCCCTGCGGTTGGATATTTTGCAATCGCTGCGATCCCGGCGCGTTACGCACTTGAGCGCCAGGACTGGAAGCAGGCCGCACAACTCGTGTTGCGGGAAACGCCGTTTCCTCATACAGAGGCGATCACGTGGTTCGCACGCGGAATAGGTGCGGCGCGGCTGGGGCAGGCGGCGACGGCAAACGAAGCAGTGATGGCGCTACATGAGATCCAGGTGCGCCTCCTGAAGGCCAACGAGTCCTACTGGGCGCGCCAGGTGGAAATCCAGGAGCTCGGGGTCGCGGCCTGGGCTACCTTCGCGGCGGGCAACAGACAGGCAGCACTGCAACAGATGGAAACCGCAGCGGCGTTGGAGGACGGGACTGAAAAAAGCGTTGTGACGCCTGGGCCGCTGGCGCCGGCGCGTGAATTGCTCGCGGAGATGTTGTTGCAGTTGCATGATCCTGCGCACGCGTTAGAACAGTTTGAAGCCACTCTCAGGAAGGAGCCGCGGCGCTTTCGCTCGCTATATGGGGCGGCACACGCCGCGCAGCTCATCGGAAGCCGGAACACCAGTCAAAGATATTTTCGCGAACTGCTGAAGGTTTGTGCTGACGCCGACAAACCCGGAAGAATTGAACTCAAAGAAGCGCGCGACGCGTTGGCGAACAGAAAGAGCTAATTTACACTGCCCCGAAGCAGACCCTCACGGCTGGCAACCTCCTAAGGGCAACGGCAGCCATCAATGCCGACTATCCTGCCTGCGTGCCCTGCCCAGCGCCTCATCCAGCAGAGTAACGAGTCTGTCGCGGCTGTAGGCGTATGGCTGCCCCTCATTGAGTTGCACGAGTTGGTCGAGTAGCGCGTTGATCGTCAGCGCGGCCTGTTCCTGATTTGGAACCACCATGTATCGACGCTTGGGCAGCGACGCAAACAGCGCCAGTTCGACGGCGGCCGCCACGTCATCCGGCTCCTTGTACATCGATCGCTCGGTGCCCTCCACGCTGCGCCCAGCACGCAGAGCGGCATTCTTTTCGATTTCGGAGTTGTAGGATCCGGGATCGACCAGACTGACGCTCACGCCGGTTGCCGCCAATTCCTGTGCAAGGACGTCCGTGAAGCTCTCTAGCGCATGCTTGCTCATCTGATAGGCGCCTAAGTCGGTATCGCTCAGTATTCCTCGAATCGAACCGATATTGACGATGCGACCCTTCGCGCCGACGATCAGCGGGGCAAAAGCGCGGGTCACACGATACGGTCCGTAGACATTCACATTCATCGTGAGGTCGAACTCCTCCGGCGCCATGTCGATGAGAGGCGCTGCCGAGGCGATGCCCGCATTGTTCACCAAACCATATAACCCGCGCCCACCCTGGGTCACGGTCTTTACGGCAGCGTCGATCTCTTCGGGCTTTGTAACATCCAGCCGTATCGCCTGGACGCGCGCCATTGCATTCAACGCAAGAAGGTCGGCGTTCTTGCGGGCGCCTGCATACACAAAGTAGCCATGGGCGGCCAGCCGCTCGGTGATCTTTCGTCCAATGCCGGTGCTCGCACCCGTTACGAGTACGGCCTTTTGATTTTCGTGCGGCTGGCTCTGCGCGCTAACTCCAGCAGGCGGGCACACTAACAGTAGAAGGGCCGCGACCAGCGCTTTCACCGTTACTTAACCCCCGTACCGTGGTGCCTGCCCCCTATTATGTGGCTAACGTTCCTTAGGCGCTATTACGCGGCGGTTCGATCTACACGGAAGCCTCGATGGCCGGGAACCAGACGTTCAGGGTCGGCCGCAGTGGCTCAACCTCGGAAGTCCGGCACTTCCACGTCACACCGCGCGCACATCTCATTGACGCGAAACAGAGTCGCGCGGGTTCGTGGAGCGCGCCGCGCAACTAGTGCGGGCGCGGTGCCTGCGGGGCGCTGCGGCGCTGATATGGCCCTTGGGTGTCAAGGAGTGCGAGGGTATTTCTCGCCTTCAGGTGCGTGCGCTGAGTGTGGGGGTGGGAGAGCGCACCGGATGGGGAACGCGACGCGCGGAGCGTAGAGCGACGATGGATCACACTGATATCCGCGGGTTGGCTACCGCATTGCATCGGTCCGTCGCGGGGCTGCCTCGATCCAGAGTCGGGGATCATCAGGTGGATGCCCACATAGTCGAGCCGAGGGTTCCCCTCACCGTGTCCGCGCATCGCGTTGCCGATCCGGTGTGAGCGAGATTACGTCATGGGGATGCTCCTTCGGGGGGCAGTGTCAGGTTCAGGGACTGGGTGCAACGTGCCGGCTGATATCCCAGACGAAGCCGGCAAGCTCACGCGCGATTGCGACGCAGATCTTGTTGTGCTGAAGGCCTCGAGCCTTCAGGCGCCGGTAGCGGTGGTTCAGGCGCAGCTGCGCGCGCCAGGCGATCGCACGGATCTGTGCGGGCTGTCGCTCCTGCCGCAGCTGCAAGGCTGGGCTGCTCACCAGCGAGTACATACGCCAGTGCTCGATCTCGCGCGTGAGAGACTCACAGGCGCTGTACCCGCACTTCCCCTTCACTCACCGCCTGGCGGTACTCGCTGAAGGCAATGTCCTGGGCCGGATGCTCGAAGGACACAGCGGCGAGGTAGCGCTCGTGGGCCGCCGACCAAGAGGTCTTGCCACTGTAGCGGTGGCCGTGACGCAGCATCAGCGCCTTAAGCTGCTGGCGGGCCCTGAGCCGCGCCCGCACCGCATCCACCCGTGCCCGGCTCAAGTCCCGCATCGCCTCATCGCGCTCGTCCGGGATCGTGATCGACACCAGCTCACCGGCGCGAGCGAGGCCTGCGAGGTTGAGCGCATCACGTCGATCGGTCTTGATCCGCTCCCCCGGGCGTCGCGGGATCTTAGACGGCGCCACGACCTCGCAGCGGTAGCCGAGCCGTATCAGCTCACGCGCCAGCGTGTAACCGCACGGCCCGGCCTCGTACACCACCTGCAAGCTCTGCGGCTCGCCCAATCGGCTCAGCGCCCAGGTTAGCTCCGAGACCCTTGCACCCACCGTACCGATGAACCGCGGCAGCTCACGACCGACTTCGGCCACCGCGATCGCCGTCGACTCCGCGTGCGCATCCAGCCCAACAAAACCAGTGATAAGCTCTTGCATGGTCTGCCTCCTGTGCTTCTTGTAGATCACGCCCCAATGCGTTCTACATGTGGCTCGGCACACGCAAGTGTGCAACCCACGGTACTGCGGGAGGCAGACCCCTTCTCTTAACTTCGAACGCCCGCCTCACTCTGGCGGGCCATGATGTCTAGTGCGGGCGCGGTGCCTGCGGGGCGCTGCGGCGCTCGAGCGTCACGAAGGTGACCGGATAGGTGTTGCGCTCATCCGCGGCCCGCTCGACGCACTCGACGTCGAGCCACTGCGTCGGATCGAAGGCCGGGAAATACGTGTCGCCCGGCACCTCCGCGTGCACGTGCGTGAGATAGATGCGGCGCGCAAACGGCATGACCAGGCGGAAGATCTCGGCGCCGCCGATCACCACGAGCTCCGCCGCGTCGCCGGCAAGAGCGAGCGCCGCCTCGACCGAATGCACCACCACGGCCCCCGGCGCCGTCCAGCTGCGGTTGCGCGTCAGCACCAGGTTGGTGCGCCCGGGCAGCGCGTGGCCGATGGACTCGAAGGTCTTGCGGCCCATGAGGATGGGCTTGCCGAGCGTGGCCGCCTTGAAGCGCCGCAGGTCCTCCGCGAGGCGCCACGGCAGGGCATTGTCGCGCCCGATCACACCGTTGCGCGCCATGGCGACGATCAGCGAGACCAGGGTCTCGGCCATCCGACTTCAGATCTCCACGGCGGTGTTGAGGATGACGACGTCGCGGAAGGGCATGCGGAAGAACTCCGCCGCCTGTGTGCTGTACTGCTGCATGCGCGCGAACAGCCGTCGTTGCAGCCCGCGTAAGCCCGGCAGCGGGCGTGCGCGCACGACGTGGCGGCCAACGAAGAAGGAGCTGTCCTCGGTGAACACCCGCAGGCCGCGCGTGCGGCAGGCCTTGAGCGCCTCAGCCACGTCCGGGGTCTCCATGAAGCCAAAGCGCGCGGTGATGAAGTGCACGCCCGGCACCGGTTCCTCGATGCGCAGGCGGCGCACCGGGTCCTGGCGCGGCGTATCGGCGATTTCCACGTTGAGGATGATGACGCGCTGGTGCACGACGCAGTTGTGTTCGATGTTGCGGATCAGGGCCGAGGGCACCAGGTTCGCGTTGCTCGCCAGGAACACCCCGGTGCCGGGCACGCGGTGCAGGCCGGCCACGAGCTTGCCGAGCTCGTTGCGCGGTACCGCCAGCTTCGCCAGCGCCTGACGCAGTTCCAGGCGCCCGTTGCGCCAGGTCGTGAAGATCAGGCACAGCACCGCCCCGAGGGTCAGCGGGATCCAGCCGCCGTGGGGCACTTTCGTGAGGTTGCCGGCGACGTAGGCACAGTCGGTGATGAGCATCAGGCCGAACAGGCCCCCGACCTGCCACTTCGGCCAGTTCCACTGCGTCGCCGCCACGAATGCCCCGAGGATCGTGGTCACGAGCATCGTGCCCACGACCGCCGCGCCGTAGGCGCCGCCGAGCGCGTCCGAGGAGCCAAACCCCACGACGAACAATACGACCGCGGGGAACACCAGCCAGTTGACGATCGGGACATAGATCTGACCCATCTCCTGCGCCGAGGTCTGTAGCACCCGCAGCCGCGGCAGCAGATCCAGGTGCACCGCCTGGCGCGCCATCGAGAAGGCCCCCGAGATAGTCGCCTGGGACGCAATCACGGCGGCGGCGGTCGCGAGCATGACCAGCCATGGCAGCAGCGTTGCGGAGACCAGGTGATAAAGCACGTGCTCTACGGGGTGGCCGATCTCGAGCAGCAACGCTCCCTGGCCAAAGTAGTTGATCACCAGCGCCGGCCCCACCAGCGCAAACCAGGCGGCGCGCACCGGCTGCTTGCCGAAGTGTCCCATGTCCGCGTACAACGCCTCCCCGCCGGTGATGGCGAGGAACACCGCGCCGATGATCGCGAGCGCCACCTGTGGATGGTGAACCAGCAGCGCGAGGCCCTCATACGGATTGAGCGCGGCGAGCACCCGGGGGTTGCGCACGAGCGGGATCGCCCCGATCACACCGATGACGATGAACCAGACCACCATGATGGGCCCGAAGAGGCTCGCCACGCGCGCCGTACCGCGGTGCTGTGAGGCGAACAGCACCACGATGACACCGATGGTGGTCGGGATCACGTAACGCTGGAAGTCCGGGCTCAGCACTTCCAGACCCTCGACCGCCCCCAGCACCGAGATCGCTGGCGTGATGAGCGCATCGCAGAAAAAGAAAGCGGTGCCGGCGAGCGCCAAGCCCACGGCGATCTTGGCCCAGCGGCTGCCGATGATGAGGCGCCGCTGCGCCAGCGCGAACAGTGCCAGGATCCCGCCCTCGCCCTGGTTGTCGGCGCGCATGATGACGACCAGGTACTTGAGGGTCACGGAGATGGTGAGCGCCCAGAAGATCAGCGACAGCACCCCGAGCACCACCTCGCGGTCGAAGCCCCCGGCCGCGCTCAGCGCCGTGTCGAGCGCATAGAGCGGACTCGTACCGATGTCGCCGTAGACGATGCCCGTGGCGCCAACGACGGCAGAGATACTCAGGCGACGGGCCGGCTGCATGGGCGTAAGCGGGAGTCGGGGGCTCAGCGCTCAGCGACGGCGCGCGCGCTGCGCGGCACGCGTGCGCTTCGCCGGCGGCGGCCACAGCATGGTGCCGCGACAGGCGGCAGCGCCACAGCGGCAGGCAAAGATCGTGTCGACGTTCGGCGGGTCGCCCGGTTCGCGCTGGATCTGATAGTCGTAGGTGAGTTCCTCTCCCGGGGCGATGTCGCGAATCGCCTCGATGAATACGCGCCGCTCCTCGATCACCGACTCGCAGTTCGGGTCGCAGCCGTGGTTGACGAAGCGCGCTTCGTTGCCGTCCACACCGGCGTCGATCACGGTGCGCGCGTCGACGATGAAGAGAAAGGTATGGTTGTCGTGCTCGTCCTTGTCGTCGTAGCGCCGGTCCGCCTCGGCGTGCGAGACGCGCTCCCCCAGGTATTCCAGCACCCGCGTGCCTTTCTTGATGCGCCCGGTCGCGAACACGCCGAAGCCGTGCAACGGGGAGTCGCGCACCTCGATGGGGGGCGTCTTGCTGCGCTCGCGGCTGCTCATACGGCCACCGCGGCGCGAATGCTGTCGTGATGCTGGTAATTCACAAACTCAAAGTCCTCGAAGTGGTAATCAAACATGCTGCCCGGGCGCCGCAGGATGCGCAGCTGCGGCAGCGGGTACGGCGTGCGGCTGAGCTGCAGGTCGGCCTGGGCGAGGTGATTCAGGTACAGATGGCAGTCGCCGCCGGTCCAGACGAATTCCCCGGGTACCAGGTCGCACTGCTGCGCGAACATGTGCGTCAGCAGCGCGTAGCTGGCGATGTTGAAGGGTACGCCGAGGAACACGTCGGCGCTGCGCTGGTACATCTGGCAGGAAAGGCGCCCGCCGGCCACGTACAGCTGGAAGAACGCATGACACGGCATGAGGTGCATGCGCTCGAGCTCGCCCACGTTCCAGGCGCTGACGATGATGCGGCGCGAGTCGGGATTGGTCTTCAGCAGCTGCACGGCGTTGGCGATCTGATCGATCGGGTCACCGTCGGCCGTGCGCCAGGCACGCCACTGCTTGCCGTACACCGGACCGAGCTCACCCTGCGCATCGGCCCACTCGTCCCAGATGCTGACGTCGTGCTCACGCAGCCACGCGATGTTGGTCTCCCCGCGCAGGAACCACAGCAGTTCGTACACGACCGAGCGCAGGTGCACCTTCTTGGTGGTGACCAGGGGGAAGCCCTGCGCCAGGTCAAAGCGCAGCTGCTGGGCGAACACCGACAGCGTGCCGGTGCCGGTACGGTCGCTCTTGCGCACCCCCTCGGTGCGGATCAGCCGCAGCAGGTCGAGGTACTGCTTCATGAGGCGGCGCGGTAGTTGCCCGAGGGAGTGCGCTCGCGGTAGGCCCACGCCAAGAGTGCCGCGCCAGCGACGATCATCGGCAGCGACAGCAGCTGGCCCTCGGTGAACCAGCCGCCGGCGAGATAGCCGATGTGCTCATCCGGTACGCGCACGAACTCCACCAGCGAGCGCGACAGGCCGTAGACCAGCAGGAACAGGCCCGAGGGCCCCAGGCGCGGGCGCGGCGTGGCGGTGTACCACCACATCACGATGAACAGCAGCAGCCCCTCGAGGGCCGCCTCGTACAGCTGCGAGGGGTGGCGCACGACGCCGTTGACCCTGAAGCCCCACGGCACGGTGGTGACCTTGCCCCACAGCTCGCTGTTGATGAAGTTGCCGATGCGCCCGAAGAACAGCCCGAGCGGTGGCAGCGGTGCGGTGAAGTCATAGACGTCGGCGGCATTGCGGCCGCGGCGCCAGGCGAACAGCGACAGCGCCGCGACCACGCCGAGCAGCCCGCCGTGGAAGGACATGCCGCCCTCCCAGATCTTCAGCGGGTACCACAGGTCCGTCGCCCAGAACTTGAGCCCGTAGAACAGCACGTAGCCCAGACGGCCGCCGAAGATCACGCCCAGCATGGCAAAGAAGATCAGATCGTCGACGTCGTCCGGCTTCCAGGTGGAGCCGGGCTTGGCGGCGCGACGCCGCGCGAGCCACCAGCCGCCCGCGAAGCCCAGCAGGTACATGATCCCGTACCAGTGGACCTTGACGGGGCCGAGCTCGAAAGCGATGGGGTTGAAGCCGGGGTAGGTCAGCATGAGGCGCGAAGTTTAGCCGACCGCGCGCGTGACGCGGCAGAAGAAGGCCTTCAGGTACCTCGTTTCAGGGATGGCCGGGTGCACGGGATGGTCCGGGGACTGGCCGCCGGACTCGAGAATCTGCACAAACCGCCCCTCGTGCCGCGCCGCCGCCTGGATCGCGTGCCGCAGATCCTCGCTCGCCAGATGGTACGAACAGGAGCACGACACGAGCGTGCCCCCGTCGGCCAGCAGCGCGAGCGCCAGCTGATTGAGCTTGCGGTACGCCGCCTGACCCTGGGCGATGTCCTTCTTGCGCTTGATGAAGGCGGGCGGGTCGAGGATGACCAGGTCGAACCTGCGCCCCTGCCCTGCCAGTAGTTTCAAGGCATCAAAGGCATCCTCGCGCAGCGTATCCACCTGTACGGCGTTGCGCGCCGCGTTGGCCTGCGTGGCCTCGAGCGCGCTCTGCGAGGAATCGACCGCCAGCGCGCTGCCGGCGCCAAACTTCAGCGCCGCGATGGACCAGGCGCCGGCGTAGCTGCAGACATCCAGCACGCGCGCGCCGGCGCCAACATAACGCCCGAGCCGCTGCCGGTTGGCCGTCTGATCGTAGAACCAGCCGGTCTTCTGGCCGCCACCGAGCGGCACGGCGAACGTGAGCCCGGACTCGCTCACCGTCAGCGCCTCGGGAACCAGGCCGAAGGCGGCCTCGGTGACCCGCGGGAGCTGCTCGAGCTCGCGTGCTGCGGAGTCATTTTTCCAGTAGAGCGCCGCAGGGTTCAGCACCGCGCGCACCGCGGCGGCGATCTGTTCCTTCAGGCTCTCCATGGCCGCGGTGGCGATCTGACCGACCACCACCTCGTTGTAACGATCGAGCACCAGTCCCGGCAGCAGATCGGACTCACCAAACACCCAGCGGTAATACGGCGCCGGGTTCAGAGCCTCGCGCAACGCCAGCGCCGCGCGCAGACGCGCCTCGAGGAGCGCCGCGTCGACGGGCCGCTCGAGCGCCTGCGAAAGAATGCGGGCGCAGATGAGCGCGTGCGGATTGACGCCGACGTAGCCGACGAACGCGTCGCGGTGCGTGCGCAGTTCCGCGAGCGCCCCGAGCGCAAAACCCGACAGCGGCGTGCGCTCGGTGTCGACCTCGTTGCTGAACACCCACAGGTGGCCGGCGCCGAGGCGCCGGTCCTCGCCACGCTTCAGACACAGGACGGGCAATCCCGAGACGGAGGCAGCGGCGGGGGAGGAGGTCAAGGCGGGAGTCCGGGGCAGGTGAGGCAGCCCCGAAGTATACAATCGCGGCATGAACACCGCTCATCGCAACGCCGACGGCACGCCGCGGTACACCAATCGTCTGGCGGGGCAGACCAGCCCGTATCTGCGCCAGCACGCACATAACCCGGTCGACTGGTATCCTTGGGGACGCGAGGCACTCCAGGCGGCGCGCGCGAGCGGCAAGCCCATTCACCTCAGCGTCGGTTACTCCGCCTGTCGCTGGTGTCACGTGCTCGAGAGCGAGAGCTTCGAGGACGAGGAGACCGCCACGCTTCTCAACGAGCGCTTCATCAACATCAAGGTGGACCGCGAGGAGCGCCCCGACATCGACCGCATCTACCAGATCGCCCAGCAGATGCTCACGCAGCGCAGCGGGGGCTGGCCGCTGACGATGTTCCTGACGCACGACGACCAGAAGCCGTTCTTCGGCGGCACCTATTTCCCCAAGGAGGCGCGCTACGGACTGCCCGCCTTCAAGGACCTGCTGCTGCGCGTGGCGGACTACTACGCGCAGCATGCGCCGGAGCTGCGGGCGCAGAACGAGGCGCTGATGTCAGCGCTCGCGAGCCTTGAACCGCCGCCGGCCCCGGCCGCCACGGCACTCACCGAGGCGCCGCTGCGCGAGTGCCGCGCGCAGTTGGCACGCATGTTCGATCCGCAGCAAGGCGGCTTCGGCGGCGCGCCGAAATTCCCGCGCCCGCAGATGGTCACCTGGCTGCTGCGCTGCTGGCATGCGAGCAGCACGGCGCTCGAGCCGGACCTGCAGGCGCTGTACATGGCCACCCTCACCCTGCGCCGCATGGCCGACGGCGGCCTCAATGACCAGCTCGGCGGCGGCTTCTGCCGCTACGCGGTCGATGAGTTCTGGATGATTCCGCACTTCGAGAAGATGCTGTACGACAACGGTGAGCTGCTCGGCGCCTACGCGCAGGCGGCGCTCGCCACCGGGGACGCAGACTACGCGCGCGTTGCGGAGGCGACCGCCGCGTGGACGCTGCGCGAGATGCAGGCGCCCGCGGGCGGCTACTACTCGAGCCTGGATGCGGATTCCGAGGGCCACGAGGGCAAGTTCTACGCCTTCGAGCGCGCGGAAGTGGCGGCGGCACTCAGCGCGGCCGAGTTTGCCGTGTTCGCGCCGCGCTACGGGCTCGACCGCCCGGCCAACTTCGAGGGCAAGTGGCACCTGTACGTGGCGAGCCCGCTGGCAGAGATCGCCACGGCCACGCAGCAGTCGCCCGAGGCCGTGGCGAGCCTGCTCGCCGCCGCGCGCGCGAAGCTGCTCGCGCTGCGCGACACGCGCGTGCGCCCGGCGCGCGATGAGAAGGTGCTGGCGTCCTGGAACGCGCTCATGATCCGCGGCATGGCGATCAGCGCGCGCGCGCTCGCGCGCCCGCAGCTGGCAGACTCCGCCGCCCGCGCGCTCGAGTTCCTGCGCCGCACGCACTGGCGCGAGGGGCGGCTGCTGGCCACCTCCAAGGACGGCGAGGCGCACCTGAACGCCTACCTGGACGACTACGCCTACCTCGCCGACGCCATACTCGAGTTGCAGCAGGTGCGCTTCCGCGCGGACGAGCTCAGCTTCGCGCAGGAGCTGCTGGAAGTGTTGCTGCAGCACTTCGCGGATGCGGCGGGCGGAGGTTTCTACTTCACCTCCGATGACTCCGAGACGCTCATCCATCGCTCCAAGACCTTCGGCGATGATGCCACGCCGGCGGGCAACGGCATCGCTGCGACCGCGTTGCTGCGCTTCGGCTACCTCCTGGGTGAGCCGCGCTACCTCGCCGCGGCCGAGCGCACCCTGCGCGCCTTCTGGCTGCCGATGACACAGCATCCGCAGACGCACACGAGTCTGCTCGTGGCGCTCGAGGAAGTGCTGCATCCGACCGAGATCGTGATTCTGCGCGGTGAGGCAGCGCCCCTCGCCGACTGGGGGCGCCAACTCGCGCGCGCGTACGCGCCGCGCCGCGTGGTGCTCGCCATACCCACAGGCGTCACGGGCCTGCCGCCGGCGCTGGCCGAGAAGGCCGCCCGCGACGGCACCATCGCCTACGTGTGCCGCGGCAGCAGTTGCTCGGCGCCGCTGTCGACCCTGGAGGCGCTGCTCGCGGAACTCAGCGCCGCGCGCAGCTAAGCGGCCCACCCGTGTGGCGGGTGAGCCGCGGCAAGTCTAGCCGCCGCCGAACATCTTCTTGAGGTTGTCGAGCCCGCCGCGGTACACGCCCGTGACGAGCTTGGTGGCGCCGGCGTCGCTTTCAGCCTCGGGCGGGTTGTCGGCCGGGTTCTTGCGCTTGAAGCTACCGCTCCAGATCACCTTGGTCATGCCGCCGCCTTCCGAGCGCACCGTGATCTTGCTGACGTAGTCGCTGATCGGCAGCGGCGACTCGACGATCTTGTAGCGATACGTGTGACCGGCCTCATCGTAGGCCAGCAGCTGTTCGGTGAAGGACGGGCCGTCCTTGACGGTGAGCTTGCGCACCGCGCCCGGATGCCCGTTGGAGCCGGACACCAGCGTGTCGGCCGAGAAGCCCGGATGCCACTTGTTGAGACTGTCGAAATCCTTGATCGCATCCCACACCTTCGCGGGCGGCGCCTTGATCTCGACCGATTCGACGACGTGCAGCGTTGCCGGTGGTGCGGCCCATGCCGCGCCTTGCGCCAAGGCGGCGACGCCGAGTAACAGAGCCAGTACTGGTGTCTTCATTCGATCCTCCCCGTCAGGTCGGGCGGGGAGCATAACTCCCGGACCTGGAGCGAGAAAGTGTGGCGAAAACGGCGCACCCGAGCGCGGTGTTGGATCCCGGTGGCCGCCGCCGCGCGTCACTCGCGATCCAGCGGCGTCGTGCCGCCGGTGAAGTGGGCGCGTGCCTGTGCCAGGCGATGGCTGTTCCCGGCACGCCAGGCGCGCCAGTGACGCAGGGTCAGCAGCCCATAGAGCGCCCGGAACAGCCGCAGACGCCACAGCACCCGCGGCGCATCGAACAGGTCCCCGGCCAGCATGGAGATGATGCCCTGCTCGAGCCGCAGGAGGTTGCGCGGATGGCGGAACATGTCACGCATGACCGGGCCGTTGAAGCGGTAGATGAAGAACGAGAAGCGCCGGATGGCCGCGCGCTGGCGCTTCTCCAGGCGACGCAGCAGCGCGGGCTCGCGCGCCGGCTCGCGCAGCGCCTCATCCACCAGGGCGGCCGCCTGCTCCGCGCCGTGCATCGCCAGGTACACCCCGGTGGAGAACACCGGGTCGAGGAACGCGAACGCATCGCCGATGAGCAGCCACCCGGGGCCGCCCATGCGGCGCGAGTCGTAGGAGTAGTTGCCGGTGACCCGCACCTCGTCGCCGATCAGCCGCGCATCCTTGAGGCGCGCCCACAGGGCCGGATTCTGCTGCAGGGTCTGCAGCAGAAATTCGCGCGTGCGTCCCTTGCGCTGCTTCAGGTAGTCCGGCCAGCACACCGCCCCGACACTCATGACGCCCGCCGGCAGCGGGATCATCCACATCCAGCCGTGCGTGAAGTGGTACATGCTGATGTTGCCGGCGTCCGCGCCGCTGCGCGCGGCGGCGCCGGTGAAATGGCCGAAGATCGCCGCGCTCTGATGCTCGGGATTCTTGCGGCGCAGCTTCTTCTTGCCCGCCAGAAACGTATCGCGGCCGCTCGCATCGATCAGGTAGCGCGCGTGCAGACGGTAGGTCGCACCCTCATCGGTGCGCACCTCCAGGCGCGCATCGCGCGCGCCGTGCTGCTCGAGGCTGAGCGCCTCGTGGCCTTCGCGCGCATCGGCACCCTCACCGCGCGCATGCTCGAACAGCATACGGTCGAAGTCCGCGCGCCATACCTGGTAGGCGTGCGGCGGGCTCGCGCCGAGGGCGCGCCTGAAGGCAAAGGTGTTATAGCCGCACGGGCTATCGGACTCGAAATCCGCGCCGCCCTTGTATACCCCGAGCGCGCGCACCTTCTCGTGCACGCCGAGGCGCTCGAGGATCGGCAGGTTCATGGGCAGGAGCGACTCGCCGATGTGAAAGCGCGGGTGATGCGCCTTCTCCAGCAGCACCACCCGCAGCCCACGCCGCGCGAGCAGCGCCGCCGCCGTGCTGCCGGCGGGCCCGCCACCGATGACGACGACGTCGCAGGGTTCGAAGACCTCTCGCGTCTCTTCCAGCATGCGCTGCCGTGACCTTCGTGCCGCTTGATGGGAACTGCGGCCATTATGCGGCAGCCGCACGGCAAGCGTGCGGCGCTCAGCCGCAAGCCTCAGGAGAGCAGTTCGACGTTGCCGCCAATGGCGGCCGTGTTGATCGTGAGGGTGCGCTCGTTGGCAAAGCGCAGCAGGTAGTGCGGGCCGCCGGCCTTGGGTCCGGTGCCCGAGAGTCCCTGTCCGCCAAAGGGCTGCACGCCGACCACCGCGCCGATCATGTTGCGGTTCACGTAGGTGTTGCCCACGGGCAGGGTGCGGAACAGGTGCTCTGCCACGCTCTCGAGGCGGCTGTGCACCCCGAGGGTGAGTCCGTAGCCGGTGCGGCGGATCGCCTCCAGCACCTTGGGCAGCGCGCCACTGGGGTAGCGCGCCACGTGCAGGATGGGGCCGAATTCCTCGCTCTGCAGCTGATCGAGGCGCCTGAGCTCGAACAGCCGCGGCGCGAAGAAATAGCCGTGCTCGAGCCCCTCGGGCATCTCGCACGCATACAGCAGGCGTGCCTCCCGGCCCATGCGCCCCGCGTGCCCCTCCAGGCGCGCACGCGCAGCCGCGGAAATCACCGGTCCCACATCGGTCGCCAGGTTCGCCGGATCGCCGATGATCAGGCAGCGCATCGCGCCGATCAGCATCTCGATCGTGCGCTCGGCGATCTCCTCCTGCAGGTACAGCACCCGCAGCGCCGAGCAGCGCTGGCCAGCGCTCGTGAACGCGGACGTGACCGCATCATCGACCACCTGCTCCGGCAGCGCCGTTGAGTCCACCACCATGGCGTTCACCCCGCCGGTCTCGGCGATGAGCGGCACGATGGCGCCCTCGCGCTGCGCGAGCGTGCGGTTGATGGCGGCCGCGGTCGCCGTGGAGCCGGTGAACGCCACGCCCGCCAGTGCCGGGTGCTTCAGCGCGACCTCGCCGAAGGGCGGCCCGTCGGCGGGCGTGAGCTGCAGCACCGCGACGGGCACGCCGGATGCGTGCAGCAGGCGCGTCATGGCATGCGCGATCAGCGGCGTCGCGGGGGCGGGTTTGGCCACGACGCTGTTGCCGGCCATGAGCGCGGCGCTGATCTGGCCGGTGAAGATCGCCAGCGGGAAATTCCACGGGCTGATGCACACGAACACGCCGCGGCCGTGCAGCGAGAGCGTGTTGCGCTCCCCCGTCGGCCCGGGCAGCACCAGGGGTGCGCCGAACAGTTCGCGACCGCGGGCCGCGTAGTAACGGCAGAAGTCGATCGCCTCGCGGATCTCGGCCACCGCATCGGGCAGCGTCTTGCCGGCCTCGCGCACCAGGAGGCTGATGAATTCCCCGCGCCGCGCCTGCAGCGCAGCGGCGGCGCGCTCGAGGCACGCAGCGCGCTCGTGCGCGGGCGTGTTCTCCCAGGCCGGCTGTGCGGCGGCCGCCGCGCTCATGGCGGCGGCGATCTCGGCGGCCGTGGCATCGCGCGTGTAGCCGACGAGGCGCCGGGTGTCGGCGGGCGAGCTCACCGCCACATCCGCGCCGCGCACACTGACGCCATCCAGCAGCGGACCGCCGCGGTAAGGCGCCACGGCGTGCTCGCGCACCTCGGTGTTGAGCGTCGCCAGCGCCGCCGGATCCCCGAAGTCCTCACCCGCTGAGTTGACGCGCTCATCCCCGTAGAGCGCGTGCGGCTCGCGGATGCGGCTGGCGCCGGCGTTGGCGAGCCCGGTCAGCGGATCGCGCACCACCTCTGCCACCGGCATGTCCGGATTCAGGAACTGATGGACGAAGGAGCTGTTGGCGCCGTTCTCGAGCAGGCGTCGTACCAGGTACGGCAGCAGCTCCTCGTGCGAGCCGACCGGCGCATATACGCGCACCGCCGGCAGCTGCGGCAGCTCCTCGCGCGCCGCCGCATACAGCGCCTCGCCCATGCCGTGCAGGCGCTGGAACTCGTACGCAGCGCCTGCGGGCGCCAGCGCCAGCACCGCCGCCACCGTGTAGGCGTTGTGGGTGGCGAACTGCGGGTAGAGCACCTCGTGCACGCCGAACAGCACCTGCACGCACTGCAGATAGCTCGCATCGGTCGCGTCCTTGGAGGTGTAGACCGGGAAAGTGGCCAGGCCGCGCTCCTGCGCGCGCTTGATCTCGCTGTCCCAGTAGGCGCCCTTCACCAGGCGCACGCTCATGCGCCGCCCGGCATCGCGCGCGAGCGCCGCCACCCACTCGAGCAGGCGCGGCGCGCGCCGCCCGTAGGCCTGCACGGCAAGCCCAAGGCCGTCCCAGTCACGCGTCTTCGGGTCGCGGGCGAGCGTCTCCACGATGTCGAGCGAGAGATCCAGCCGGTCGGCCTCCTCGGCATCGATGGTGAAGCCGATGCCGACGCGCGCCGCGCGCCGCGCCAGCCGCAGCATGCGCGGCGCGAGCTCGGTGCTGACGCGCGCGCTCTGCAGCAGCGAGTAGCGTGGCTCGAGCGCCGAGAGTTTCACCGAGATCCCCGAGCGCGCATGCGTCGATCCGGGTGGCTGCCGCGCCAGCACCTCGATCGCGTGCGCGTAGGAATGGAAGTAACGCTCGGCGTCCGCCTCGGTGCGGGCGCCCTCGCCCAGCATGTCGAAGGAGCACAGCGCCAGCTCCGGTTCGCTGCCCCCGCGCGCGAGGGCCACCTCGATAGTGTTGCCAACGATGAAGGCATGCCCGAGCAGCTGCATCGACTGGCGCATGGCGGCGCGCACGATCGGCGCCACGAGCGGCGCCGAGAAGTTGGCCGCGCTGAACTCCCCCGACAGCTGCGCGGTGACATCCGGCAGCAAGCGCCCGGCGGCCCCGAGCAGCACGAACCCGGTGCGCAGCAGCAGCGCCGTGTTGCCGGGGACGCCGGCCGCGCGCACGGTGGCCAGGCGCTCACTGATCAGCTGATCGGCGCGCTTGGGGTCGGGGGTGCGCAGCAGCGCCTCGGCGAGTCCCATGAGGGCCTTGCCCTGGGCGCTGTCGAGCGGGAACTGCTCGAGCATCTGCTCCACCAGCGGCCGGGCGCGCTCATCGGCACGCGCCTTCTGCACCCAGCGCGCCGCGCGCGCCTGCGCGCCCCGCAGCAGCCCCTCGCGCGGCATCAGCTGCGCGCGGATCTCGTCCGCGGCCTCGGTCTCGGTCCTCAGCGTGGCCGCCCGCAACCGCTCGCGCAGCGCCAGCAGTTCGCCGCCGGCTGCCGCCGTGGTGGATGGGATGCTCATGGGGTGTTCCGCAGGGTGGTAGTTAATTACGCTTATGATAATGTCTCTGCCAGAGAATAATTGTCCGTTATAAGTATCTAAATAGTTGAATCAACTGCCATGACCGCCAAGGCCCCGCCCGAGTCCGTTCCCGTGCCCCCACAGCGCCGCCTCGACCGCATCGACCGCAAGCTCCTCGCGCGGCTGCAGCAGGACGGGCGCGCACCGATCGCGCAGCTGGCGCGCGAGGTGCACCTGACGATCACCCCGACGCTGGAGCGGGTGCGGCGCCTGGAGGCCGGCGGCTGCATCGAGGGTTACTTCGCGCGCCTGAACCCGGCGCGCCTGGGGTTGGGGCTGCTCGCCTATGTCGAGGTGTCGCTCGATCGGACCACCCCGGATGCCTTCGAGCGCTTCAAGCAGGTGATGCTCGCGCACGATGAGGTGATGGAGTGCCACATGGTGGCGGGGGGCTTTGACTACCTGCTCAAGGTGCGCGTCACCGACATGGAGAGCTACCGGCGCTTCCTCGGCGATCGCATCGCCGCGGTGCGCGGGGTGCAGCAGACGCATACCTACTTCGTCATGGAGGAGGTGAAGTCGACCCACCGCCTCATCGTGCCCGAGAGCGCCTAGCCGCCGAGCACCTGCGCGGTGGCGCGCGCGAAGTACTCGAGGTTCTCGGCGCGCAGTCCCGCGATGTTGATGCGGCTGTCGTCGGTCATGTAGACGTGATGCTGCTCACGCAGCGCGTGCACCTGCGCGGTGCTGATGCCGAGGAAGGAGAACATGCCGCGCTGGCCGGCGATGAAGCCGAAGTCACGCGCCGGGCACTGCGCGCGCAGCTGCGCCACGACCGCATGGCGCAGCCTCTGGAGGCGGGTGCGCATGGCATCCACCTCCTGCTCCCACTGCGCGCGCAGCGCGCGCTCGGCGAGGATGCGCCGCACGATCTCGGCACCATGATCCGGCGGCATCGACCACAGGCCGCGCGCCAGCTTCACCAGCTGGCTCAGGGTGGCATCAGCGGACGCAGCGGTGGAGCTGATGACGTGCAACGCCCCCACGCGCTCGCGATACAGGCCGAAGTTCTTCGAGCAGGAGACGGCGCACAGCAGCTCCGGCAGCTCCGCGGCGAACAGGCGCGGGCCGAAGGCATCGGCCTCGAGGCCATCACCGAGGCCCTGATACGCCATGTCGATGAAGGGCAGCAGCCTGCGGCGCTTCACCAGCTCGAGCACCGCCCGCCAGTCATCGGGCGCGAGGTCCGCGCCGGTCGGGTTGTGGCAGGAGGCGTGCAGCAGCACCAGCGCGCCGGGGGGCAGCTTCTCCAGCGCCCCCAGCATGGCGGCGAACTGCACCCCGCCGGTGGTGGCGTCGAAATACGGATAGCGCTCGAGCTGCAACTGCGCACCGGACAAAAGCGGCACGTGGTTCGCCCAGGTGGGCGTGCTCACGTGCACCACGGTCGCGGGCGCGGCCTGGCGGATGAGCTCGGCCCCCAGGCGCAGCGCGCCGCAGCCCCCGGGGGTCTGCATGCTGCGCAGCCGGCCGGAGGCGAGTACCGGGTGCGCGGCGCCGAACACCAGCCTCTCCATCTCGGAGTTGAAGCCCGGATTGCCGGCGGGCCCGACGTAGGTCTTGGTGGTCTGCTGGGCGATGAGCGCAGCTTCCGCGGCGCGCACCGCCGCGGGCACTGGGGTGTCGCCGCGATCATCGCGATAGACCCCGACCCCCAGGTCCACCTTGCGCGCCTCCGGGTCGGCGCGAAACGCCGCCATCAGGCCGAGGATCGGATCCGCGCTGATCAGCTCCAGGTGCTCGAACATGGCCGGGATCCTTGAGGTTCAGTTCTTCTTCACGGCAAGCTCGGCGATCGCGCGCTGGCGCGCCGCCGCGAACTCATCGCCGGGGTTCCAGGTCGGCATGGCGTCCGCCTGCGCCACGAGCCAGCCGGCGTACAGATCCAGCTGCGCATCCTCGATCATGCCATCGAGGTTCCAGCTGGCCTCGAGCTTGTCACTCGGCTGGTGGTACTGCTTCAGCTCCCACGCATCGTGCTGCTGCTTGCCCCAGCCGGCGGGCTTGCCGATGACCTCGGTCCCCTCGTTGAAGAACAACGCCGGCACGCCGATCTTGGCGAAGGAGAACTGGTCGGAGCGGTAGTAGTAGCCGCGATCCGGATACTGGTCGCCTGACAGCTTGCGTCCCTGCATCTGGGCGAGCCGCTCGGCGATCTGATCGAGCGAGGACTTGCCCAGGCTCACGAGCGTCGCATCGCGCGTGCGGCCCAAGATGTTGCCACCGTCGATGTTGATGTCGGCGGCGATGCGCCCGGGCGGGAACGAGGGGTTCCGCGCGTAGTAGGCCGAGCCGAGCAGGCCACGCTCCTCGCCGGCGACGAACAGCGCCATGATCGTGCGCCGTGGCCGCGCCGGCAGCATGGCGAAGGCGCGTGCGATCACGAGCACCTGGGCGCAGCCGGAGGCATTGTCGACCGCGCCATGGTAGATGCGGTCGCCGCTCTTGTCGGGCTCGCCGATGCCGAAGTGATCGTGGTGCGCGCTGTAGATCACCACCTCGGGGGCGAGCTTCGGGTCATTGCCGGGCAGCACGCCGCCGACGTTGGCGGTCTTGACGTGCGTGATCTGGTTGCTGAAGGCGATGGAGGTCGTGACGCCGAGCGGCACGGGCTTGAAGTCGCGCGAGTGCGCCGCCTCGATCAGCTTGTCCAGGTCCTGGCCGCCGCTCTTCACCAGCCGCCGCACGGCATCCTCGGTGGCCCAGGCCTTGAGGCTCAGGCGCGCCTCGCTCCCGGCGGGCAGCTCGAACTGCTCCCCGCCCCAGGAACTCTGCACGACCTGCCAGGGATAGCCGGCGGAGGCAGTCGTGTGGATGATGATGGCGCCCGCGGCGCCCTGGTGCGCGGCGCTTTCGTACTTGTAGTCCCAGCGGCCGTAGTACAGGCGCCGCTTGCCGGCGAACAGCTTCGGATCCCAGTCCGGGTCGTTGTTCATCATCACCAGGATCTTGCCGGCGAGCTTCGCGCCCTTGTAGTCGTCCCACTGAAACTCCGGCGCCTGGATGCCGTAACCCACGAACACGAGCTCCGCATTGCTCACGTTCACCTGCGGGGCCTGCCGCCCGGTGACGGCGATGTAGTCCACCCGGTAGCCCAGATCCACCTTGCCGCCCTTGCCCGCAAAGCTCCAGGTCTTGGGGAAGGCGCCCGTCAGGCCCACGATGTCGAACGGCTGCTGCCAGGCACCGCTCGCGAACGCAGGCTGAAAGCCCATGCCCTCCAGCTGCGTCTGCAGGTACAGCCGCGCGAGCTCATCCCCGCGCGTGCCCGGGCCGCGCCCCTCGAGGAGGTCGGAGGCGAGAAAGCGGATCGGCGCCTCGATCGCGCCCTGGGTGATGAAGGTGTGCCCGGCCTTCTCGAGGGCGGGCGGCACGAGGCCGCTGGAAGGCGCCTGGGGCTGGCTGAGGGCAAGCGCGGTGACGGCAGCGCCCAGGATCAGGGCACCCAGACGGATCAGCATGCGAGGGTGGGACACGAGAGGTCCTTGCAGATTCAGGGGCCGCAACGGTAGCACGCAGCCCGGCCGCGGGGGACCCGCGGGTGCGCCGCGCTGCAGCGCCCGCAGGCTGCCTTGCGGCGGGTCACAAAATCCACTCTCCACCTGCCTTGGGGCTTGGAATTGGTCCGCGGATCCCCAGTGGATCGCCGTCCGTCGCCCGCTGCGAACCAAAGACGACGCAAGTCCCACGTGTCCCGGGCCGGCGTGATAAGTTACCCTGCCCCCTTAAATGACCCGCCGAGCGAGTCCTCCGTACACGCATGAATCAAACCGCCAGTCTCGAGCCGAAGCCTCCCCTGGTCTGGGCCACCACCCTCATGTTCGTGCTCACCGGGGCGATCGCCTTGATCGCGGTGCCCTGGTATGGGCTCACGCACGGCTTCACGGCCGCCGCCTGGTGGATGGCGGTGCTGTTCGCCGGGGCGAACGGCATGGCGGTCACCATGGGCTACCATCGCCTGTGGGCACACCGCACCTACGAGGCGCACTGGGGCATCCGGCTGCTGCTGCTCGTCTTCGGCACGATGGCGCTGCAGAACAGTGTGTTCGCCTGGGCGAGCGGCCACCGTACCCATCACCTGCACGTGGACGATGTCGATCTTGACCCCTACTCCGCGCGCCGCGGCTTCTGGTTCTCGCACATCGGCTGGATGCTGCGCGAATACCCGAGCGGCCGGGAGAACTTCACCAACATCCCGGATCTGAAGCGCGACCCGCTGCTCGCCTTCCAGCACCGCCACTACGTGCTGCTCGCGGTGCTGCTTAACTTCGGGATGCCGCTGCTCGCCGGCCTGATCTTCGGGGACGTGTGGGGCATGCTGATCCTCGCCGGCTTCATGCGCCTGGTGTGGAGCCACCACGTCACCTTCTTCATCAACTCGCTCGCCCACATGTGGGGCAAGCGGCCCTACACCGAGGACAACAGCGCGCGCGACAATCCGGTGCTGGCGGTGATCACCTACGGGGAGGGTTACCACAACTTCCATCACCTGTTCGCGCACGACTACCGCAACGGCGTGCGCTGGTGGCAGTGGGACCCGACCAAGTGGCTGATCGGGGCGCTCAGCTGGGTGGGGCTGACGCGGCGCCTGAAGCGCACGCCGGCGTTCCAGATCCAGAAGGCGCTCCTGGCCATGCAGTTCACGCGCGCCACGGCGCGCCTCGCGCACCTGCCCGCCGGCACCAATCTGAACCTCGAATCGCTGCGGGCGCGCCTCGCGCACGAGTATGAGAACTTCCTCGCCGCGGTCGCCGACTGGGCGCGCGTCAAGGAAGAGTGGCTCAATGACAAGAAGCGCGCGGTGCTCGAGCAGTGGGAGCAGGTCGACCTGCAGAGCAAGCTGCGCGACATCGAGCGCGGTCTGAGCCTGCAGCGGCGGCGCCTGCGCCTGCTACACGCGCAGCTCGCCTAAGCTTCCCACTCTCCTTCTCGCTTTCGGCCGCAAGCCGCGCGCGCCTACGCGCGCGCGCCGGTTTGGTGGCTGGCACCCGGGGCGGCGCTTGGTGCACCATGCGCGCCATGGGCCGCATCTTCGAAGTGCGCAAGCACACCATGTTCGCGCGCTGGAACCGCATGGCGAAGCAGTTCGCGCGCATCGCCAAAGACATCACCATGGCGGTCAAGTCCGGCGGCGCCGACCCGGCCTCCAACCCGACACTGCGGCGGACCATCCAGAACGCGCGCGCGGTCAACATGCCGAAGGACAAGATCGAGGCGGCCATCAAGCGCGCCGCCGGGCGCGACGCGGCCAACTACCAGGAGGTGCTCTACGAGGGTTACGCCCCGCACGGGGTGGCGCTCCTGGTGGAGACCGCCACCGACAACCCCACGCGCACCGTCGCCGCGGTGCGCAACATCATCACCAAGGGCGGCGGCAACCTCGCCACCAACGGCAGCGTCAGCTTCCTGTTCCACAAGATGGGCGTGTTTCGCCTCGATCCCGCCGGCATCGATCAGGATGACCTCGAGCTCTACCTCATCGACCACGGCCTCGAGGAGATGGGCGAGAGCACCGGGGAGAAGGGCGAGCCGCAGCTGGTGATCCGCGGTGCGTTCGCCGACTTCGGCCACCTGCAGGAGGCGCTCGAGGCGCGCGGCATCACGCCTTTGTCCGCCGAGCACGAATACATCTGCACGGTGCCGACCGAGCTGCCCGAGGGGCAGGCCACCGAGGTGCTGACGGTCATCGACAAGCTCGAGCAGGACGATGACGTGCAGAAGGTATTCCACACTCTCGCCTGAATGGCGCGCCGCGCTATCCTTGGGCGTGTGAACGCTTACCGCATCGAACCCGCCCGCCGCGCCGACGCGGCCACCCTGGCGCTGATGGCGGAGCGCTTCGTGGAGGCGGGCCTGAGGCCCGCCTGGGGGGCGGCGCGCGTCCTCTGGCACATCCGCAACGCCGATAGCGTGGTGCTGACCGCGCGCCACGGGCCCGCGGTGGCTGGCTTCGCGATCATGCGCTACGGGGATGAGCGCGCACACCTGAACCTGCTCGCGGTCGATCCCGGGCACCGCCGGCGTGGGATCGCGCGCACGCTCCTCACCTGGCTCGAGGAGAGCGCGCTCACCGCCGGCACCTTCACCGTGAGCCTGGAGCTGCGCGCCCACAACGGCGGCGCGCGCGCCTTCTACGGCGCCCTCGGGTACGCCGAGCACGGCGAAGTCCCCGGCTACTACCAGGGCGTGGAGACGGCCGTGCGACTGCAGCGCGACGTGCGCGTGGCTCGCGCCGCCCCGGGCGAGCGCCAGGCGGCGCCCGGCTCCTGAAGTGCCTAGGTCGTGCCCTTCGGGTCGATCTTGAAATCGAACGCGTAGGAGTGTGCCCCGTCCTCGGCGACGCGGATGCTCATGGTGCCGGTGAGCCCGCGCAGCTCCCCGCTGGCTGAGTCGGGCACGACGCTCACCTGCGTGTGCTCCTCGCCGTGCTCCAGGGTGCCGCTGTGCTGCAGCACGAAGCTGCCCGAGCGTCCCTTGAGCGTGCCGGTGACGCGCTCGAGTGCCACGTAGCCGGCCGAGCCCTTGACCTCGGTTTGCAGGGCCAGCATCTCGCCCTTGCTGATCCCCTCCAGGTCCCCGTGAAAGCGCTTGTCGATCGTCAGGCGACTAAAGTTCGCGGCCCGCGCGATCTGCGTGTCCGGTTTCTGCGGGGTGACCTTCACGTCGAAGGATCCGGTGGCGCGCTGGCTCATGGGCACTCTCCTGTCCGAGGTCGGCGGGATTTAGTCCGGCATCGCCGTCAGCTGTCCGGCGAGCACGTCCTCGAAGCCGAAGTTTCGCAAATCCCGCACCCGTTGCGGAAAAAGGATGCCATCGAGGTGATCGACCTCGTGCTGCACCACGCGGGCATGAAAGCCCTCCACCGTACGCTCGAGCGGGTCGCCCGCGAGGTCAAAGCCGCTGTAGCGCAGGCGCGTGACGCGCGGCACCAGGCCGCGCAACCCGGGCACCGACAGGCACCCCTCCCAGCCCTCCGCCTCCTCGTCGGTGAGGGGCGTGAGCACCGGATTGACGAGCACCGTGTAGGGCACCGGCTGGATGTGCGGATAGCGCGGATTGTCCTGCAGCTCGAAGATCACCACGCGCGCACTCACCCCGATCTGCGGCGCGGCGATGCCGGCGCCACTCAAGGCGCGCATGGTGTCGTCCATGTCGGCGACCAGGGCTGCGAGTTGCGCATCGAAGCGCGCCACCGGCTGCGCCACCGCGCGCAGCAGCGGCTCGCCCATCTTCAGCACCGGCCGCACCGCCATGGGCGTTGCCCGTCAGCCGCTCTGCGCCGGCGGCTCGCCGGGCGTCACCGCGATCGAGGTGCGGTGGTCGCGGAACGTCAGCACGTGCTCGCGCGCCGCGCGCGGGGCGGCCACGGCGGCTTCCGCCCGCGCCACGGCCTCGGTCACGAGGTGATGGTGCGGGGAGAGATCGCACACCGGGTCGGCATTGTCCGCATCGCCGGTCAGCAGGTACGCCTGGCAGCGGCAGCCGCCGAAGTCCTTGGTGCGCTCCGGGCAGGAGACGCACGGCTCCTTCATCCAGCGCTCGCCGCGGAAGCGGTTGAAGGCCTGCGACTCGTACCAGATCTCGCGCACGCTGCTCGCGGTGACGTTCGGCAGCTCAAGTCCGGGGAGCATGCGCGCCGCGTGACACGGCAGCGCCGTGCCGTCGGGGGTGATGGCGAGGAACACCGACCCCAGGCCGCTCATGCAGGGCTTGGGGCGCGTCTCGAAATAATCCGGCACCACGAAATAGATCTGCATGCGGTTGCCGACGCGGGCGCGAAACTCGTTCGTCACCGCTTCGGCGCGCTCGAGCTGCGCGCGGCTCGGCAAGAGCTCCGCGCGGTTCAGCCACGCCCAGCCGTAGTACTGGGTGTTGGCGAGCTCGACGTACTGTGCCCCGAGGCGCTCGGCCAGCGCGAGGATCTCGCCCACGTGATCGATGTTGTGCCGGTGCAGCACCACGTTGAGCACCATGGGGTAGTCGTGGGCGCGGATCAGCTCGGCAACCCGCGCCTTCAGGTCGAAGGTGCGCGTGCTGCTGAGGAAATCGTTCAGCTCGCGCGAGCTGTCCTGGAAGGACAGCTGGATGTGATTGAGGCCGCCGGCCTTCAGCGCCCTGATGCGCGCCTCCGTGAGTCCCACCCCGGAGGTGATCAGGTTGCTGTAGAAGCCGAGCGCGTGCGCGGCCGCGACGATCTCCTCGAGGTCATCGCGGGCGAGCGGCTCCCCGCCCGAGAGCCCGAGCTGCACCGCGCCGAGTGCGCGCGCCTCCTCGAGCACGCGCAGCCACTGGGCGGTCGAGAGCTCAGGACCGGTCTTGGCAAACTCGGTCGGGTTGTAGCAGAACACGCAGTGCAGCGGGCAGCGGTAGGTGAGCTCGAGCAGCAGCCACAGCGGCGGCCCCACGGGTCGTGCGGCCGGGGCAATGCCCGCTTGCGGCACGGCGTTCATTCGCGCAACTCCAGCCAGCGCTTCTCGAGCGCGAAACTCACGAAGGACTGCACGTCGGCCATCAGCTCGCTCGCCCCGTAGGTGCGCTCGAGGTCGGCGACGATGTCATCCAGGGTGCGCGCGCCGTCGCAGCGCGTGAGGATCGCCGCGGCGGTGCCGTTGAGCTTCACCATGCCCTCAGGGTACAGCAGCACGTGCGCATCCTGCGCCGGCTCCCACTGCAGGCGCATGCCGTGCGCGATCGCGGGCCGCACGCTGCCGGCGAGCGCGTTCATGCCTTCACCCCGTAGGCGAGCCCCATGGCGTCATTCATCTGCCACAGCACGTCGAGCTTGAACTGCAGCACCTCGAGGGCGCGCTCCTGCTGCTCGCGGGTGCGGAAGCGCTCGAGCGTCACCGCCAGCCCGAACTCGACGTCGCGGCGCGCCAGACTCACGCGGCTCTGGAAGTACTTCAGTCCCGCGGTCTCGATCCACGGGTAGTACTCGGGCCAGGTAGCCAGGCGCTGCTTGTGGATCTCGGGCGCGAACAGCTCGGTGAGGGAGGCGCACACGGCCTCCGGCCAGGGGGCGCGGCGCGCGAAGTTGACGTAGGCATCCACGGCAAAGCGCACGCCCGGCAGCACCGCGTCCAGGCTCTCCACTTCCGCGCGCTGCAGCCCCACGGCTTCGGCCAGTCGCAGCCACGAGTCGATGCCGCCCGGGTCATCGCCGTAGCCGTCGTGATCGAGGATGCGCTGCACCCAGTTGCGGCGCACGGCGCGCTCGTCGCAATTGGCGAGGATGGCGGCGTCCTTCACCGGGATGTTGATCTGGTAGTAGTAACGGTTCGCCACCCAGCCGCGGATCTGCACCGGCGTCGCCTTGCCGGTGTTGAGCATCACGTTGAAGGGATGGTGGATGTGGTAGGCGCGGCCGCGCTCGCGCAGCTGCCGCTCGAATTCTGCGCGCGTCCAGGGCGGTTCGCTCACAGCTCGACCTCCAGGCCATCGCTGGCCACCTCAATGCGGTGCGCGGCGAGCACGGCGCGCTCGACGGAGTCCTCATCGAGGATCGGATTGGTGTTGTTGATGTGAATCAGGATCCGGCGCACCTGCGCGGGCAGGCGCTCCAGCCACTCGAGCATGCCGCCCGGCCCGCTTTGCGGCAGGTGCCCGATCTCGCGCGCGCGCTTCCTCGACAGGCCCAGGCTGATCATCTCCTCGTCGCTCCAGAAGGTGCCGTCCACCAGCACGCAGTCGGCCTGCTGCATGGCGCGCCACACGTGCTCTTCCATCGCGCCAAGGCCCGGCGCATACACCAAGGTGCGGCCGCTGGCGCGGTCCTTCAATACCAGCGCCACGTTGTCCCCCGGCTGCGGTGCCTCGCGGTGCGGTGAGTAGGGGGCGGGCTTGGAGGAGACCGCGAGTGCGCGCCACTCGATGCCCTCGGCGCCCGCGACGCTGAAGGGGCTGCCATCGGCGCGCAGCGCGTGGCGCTCGACGCCGCAGTAGTGCCCGAGGACGCCAAAGATCGGGTTGCCCTGCGTCAGGTCCGCGAACGCCTCATCGGTGCACCAGATCGGCAGCGCTCGCGTGGACTCACGCAGCATGAAAAGACCCGTGGTGTGATCGATCTGGCCGTCCACCAGCACGATGCCGCAGAGCGCGGTGTCGCGCGCGGCGCGTGCCGGCTGCAGCACGGGATTGGCCTGCAGCTGCTGCAGGATATCCGGGGAAGCATTGACGAGCACCCAGGCGCGCTCGGAGTGCGCGCACACGGCGATCGAGGATTGGGTACGGGCCTGCGTGCGCAGCGTGCCGTTGCGTACGCCCGAACAGTTGCGGCAGTTGCAGTTCCACTGGGGAAAACCGCCACCGGCAGCAGACCCCAGTACCCGAATTTTCACTCTGAAGCTCGGGCGCGACCCGGGTCGCGCGCCCTGGAGGGCTTACGGAGCCTGACTGCCAGGCTCCCAGCCCGATACGACGTCTTACCGGTTAGCGATATACATCGTGATTTCCATACCGAAACGGAAATCAACAGCCTGTGGCATTTCCCAGCGCATGGTATTCACTCCTGAAAGCCGATTGCTCAATCTCAACGACCTCAGTGTATCCTCCCCCACGCCAATCCGGGGGTCCTGAAGGCAGTTTCATGATTTTCTTGAGGACCGGCCGCCCGACCCGCCGGAGCACCCCGGATACGCACTTAAGTCCTTGATGAACCTGCGGACGCGTCTCAATCTGGTCCTGACCGGGCTCACGGCCGTGTTCGTGCTGGCGCTGGTTCTGGATGAGATCCGCGCCACCCGCTCCTCGGTGCGCGAGGAGATCGAGGCGGCCAATCGCGTGGCGGCACACCTGCTCGGGCGACTCGCCCTCTCCTACGCCGACTCCGGGGGGACCCCGGCCGTGCAGCGCCTGCTCGAGCAGCTCGGCCATGTGCGCGCCAATGACATCACCCTGCGCGGCGCTGATGGCGCGCTGCGCTACCAATCGCCGGCCGCCGCCTACAAGGCCGGCCGCGTGGCGCCGGTGTGGTTTGCGCAGCTCCTGAACCCGCACCCCGCGCGGCAGCTGTTTGCGCTGCCGGACGGCTCGCAGCTGGCGATCGATGCCGAACCCTCGCGCGCCATTCTCGATGCCTGGGACGATCTCACGCGGCTCATCGCCCGCGCCGCGGTGCTGCTGATCGCGGTGAGCGCGCTCGCCTTCTGGCTGGTGGAGCGCGCGCTGGCGCCCTTCCCGGTGATCGTGCAGGGGCTGCAGCGGCTCGAGCACGGTGAACTCGGCTACCGCCTGCCGGCGCTCGCCGGTTCCGAGGCGCGCGCGATCGGCGCCGCCTTCAACCGCATGGCGCAAAGCGTGCAGGACAAGCTCGCCGCCGAGCGCGAGGCGCACGAGGCGCGCACGCGCCTGGAGGAACGCCGCGAGCTGGGGCTCCTGATCGAGCAGCACGTCGAGGAGGAGCGCCGCCAGATCGCGCACGAGCTGCACGATGAGTTCGGCCAGTCGGTCACCGCCATCCGCAGCCTCGCGCTGGCGATCGCCGCCCAGGCGAGCGAGGAGCAGCTGCGCTCAGCCGCGCGCCTGATCTCCGAGGAAGCCGCGCGGCTCTACGATGCGATGCACGGGCTGATTCCGCGCCTGACGCCGCTGTCGTTCGACTCCACCGGTCTCGCGCAGGCGCTGGAGACGCTGGTGCGCGACTGGCAGAGCCGCCATGCCAGCCCGCGCGTGACGTTGACGCACGAGCTGGACGCGCCGCTTGGCGCGAGCGCCACGCTCGCCGCCTATCGCGTGGTGCAGGAGGCGCTCGTCAACGCCGTGCGCCACGCGCAGGCGACGCAGGTGAGCATCGACGTGCGCGTGAGCGGCGCGCGGCTGCGCGTCGCGGTGAGCGATGACGGCGCGGGGCTGCCGCCGGACTGGGCGCGTCCCGGGCACTTCGGGCTGCGCGGACTGGCCGAGCGCGTCGAGCGCCTCGGCGGCGCCTTCAGCGTGCAGAACCTCGCCCCGCACGGGGTCGGGGTGAGCGCCGAGATTCCGCTGGTGAGCCCATGATCCGGGTGCTCCTGGTGGATGACCATGCGGTGGTGCGTACCGGCTTTCGGCTGCTGCTGCAGGCATACCCGGGCACGACGGTCGTGGGCGAAGCCGACAGCGGCGAGATGGCCTACCGGCGCTTCGTCGAGCTCTCCCCGGATGTCGTGGTGATGGACCTGGCGATGCCCGGCATGGGCGGGCTCGAGGCACTGCGGCGCATCCGCGCGCATCACCCCGAGGCGCGCGTGCTCACGCTCTCTGCGCACGATGATCCGCTGCACGCGCAGCGCGCACTGCGCGAAGGCGCGTGCGGCTTTCTCTCCAAGCGCAGCGCCCCCGAGGCGCTGCTCGAGGCGATCACCACGGTCGCCGCCGGGCGGCGCTACCTCGAGGCCGATCTGGAGCGCGCACTCGCGCAGTCCGAAGCCGACGGCCACGGCAAGTCGCCGCTGCAGCGGCTCTCGGAGCGCGAGTTCGAGGTGTTCGTGCGCCTCGCGCGCGGACAGACCGTGCAGGGGATCGCCGAGGATCTGAAGCTCTCCGCCTCGACCATCGGCACGCACCTCTACAACATCAAGCAGAAGCTCGCGGTGGCGAACCAGTCGGAGCTGACGCTCATCGCCATCCGCCACGGGCTGATCCAGGCATAAGCGCGCCACCCCGCAGGCGCGCACCGCCGGCGCGCTTGGTTTAGGGCTCGAGGCCGCGGGCGCTGGCCACGCGGCGCGTCATGCGCTCGAGCGCACGCCGGGCGGCGGCCTTGGCGATGTGCTTGCACCACAGCGGCTCGCGCTGCCCGTCCTGGCGACGAAACTTGTCGCAGTCGCAGGTCCACAGGATGCGGTCCTCGTGGGTGCGCAGCACCTGCACCGTGCGGCTCGTGAAGCTGTAGGTGCCGAGCACCTCGTTCTGCCGCTGTGGGCGGCGCCGGAAGCGGATGGCCATGCGCGGAGCCTAGCGCAGCCGGCCTGTGGATCGCTTGTGGATTACCTGTGTACAGCGCGCCGTCAGGTGAAGATTTTGGCCTTGATGGCCTCGTACTCGGCATCGGTGATGAGCCGCGCGTCCAACAGCTGCTTGGCCTCCTGCAGCCGCCGCACCGCATCAAGCTCGCCCGCCTGCGGGGCGAGCGCCGGCCCGGTGCTGACCTGGATCCCGCCCGAGCGCGCCCGCAGCTCCTCGAGTTCACGCACGCGGCGCTTCTCGCGCCAGGCCTGGTCCTGGGTCTGGCAGATGCGGTAGACCGCCTGGGCGGGCTCCCGGGCGAGCCCGGTGAACTCCACCCGATGCGCCCCCGCAGCGCCCAGGGAGGTGAGGTCGGTCGCCTTGCCGGCGCGCAGCGCCAGATCGGCGCTCAGCATCCCGACGCGCAGCGTCACCTCCTCCAGGTCCTGCCAGCGGATGGTCGTGACGTCGTAGCCGCCGAGGAGTTTGCGGCGCAGCACGATCAGGCGCCCGCTGGTCGCGGCGATGAGCAGCCGCCGGTGCGTGAGCGCGAACAGCCGCAGCTGCAGCGCGCAGGCCTCGAGCGCCTCGCCCGGGATGAGCACCGCGCGCAGCTGGCTCAGGGGACGTTCGAGATCCGCCTCGTTACCTGGGAGCGCCTCAGCCATGGACCTGCGAGCTCACCCCTTCAGCGCTTCTTGAGAATCTCGGCACGCAGCTCGCGCAGTTTGGCCTTGATGGCCCGCTCGTTCGCCGTGCCCATGCGCATCAGCAGCTTCTGCCCGGCGGAGCGGTTCTCGAGGTCGGGATCCGCGTACTCGTAGAACACCCTCGGCTGCGTCAGCTGCACGGGCGCGGTGAGCTCCGGGGTCTGCAGCAGGTGGTCGAGGACTTCCACCAGGCGGTCGTTGAAGTACTTGCCCGGGTAGCCGAGGTCCTCGTACGACTGCTGGAACAGCGGGTAGAGGTGCTCGTAGACCAGCGTGAGCGCCTTCACGTCGGTCTTATCGATGACGCGCATCAGGGGCGCGTAGCGCGCCGCGTTCTCGGGGCTCAGGGTGATGATGTCCCCCTGCACCGCGGTCACCGTCTGTCCGGGGGTCGGCTTCAGCGGGCGCCGGTCCACGGCCAGCTTCTTGCGTGGCAGGTTGTCGACGGTTACGACGATGTGCCGCACGATGCTCTGCGGCACCAGGAACTGCTCGACCGGTTCGCGCCCCATGACCCCGGCGAGGGAGTCGTGCACCAGCGCATCGCTGTCGTTGAGCGCCGGGAGCGCTGCGGCCTCGGGATTGGCGGGCATCGGATGGGCGATCTGCGGTTCGCTCGCCGCCTGCGGCAGCACCGCTGACGGGGCGGGCGGCGCCGGCGGCGCCTCGCGCGAGGCATACCAGTACCAGCCGCCGCCGATGACGAGCACCGCGGCGATGATTCCCACCAGGTAGGCGACCTTGCGACGGGCCGAAGCCTCCAGATCCTGCGCTTGCCACATCGCTCCGACACCTCGGGTCTGAATGAGGAGCTGACACTTTACTCCCCTTTGCGCGCCGCGCCGACAGCGGGCGGACGCCGCACGCTGCGCCGGCCGGCTGCACGCGCTTCGCCCGGCTCGCGGCGCGCATACAGTGCGCCCCGCGAAGGGGTGCTGTACGGCAGCTAAATGCTCACCGCCAAGCTCCTCGCGCGCGCGCGGGTGTGCTTCAATTCCGTGCATGCCCGCCGCCTTTCACCCCGCCGTTCAGCACTGGTTCGAGCGCACCTTCCGCACACCGACCCCAGCCCAGGCGGCCGCATGGCCGCAGATCAGCGCGCAGCAGCACGTGCTGATCGCCGCGCCCACCGGCTCGGGCAAGACCCTCGCCGCCTTTCTCGCGGTGATCGATGCGCTGGTGCGCGAGGGACTGGCGGCCGGCTCACTCCCCGATGAGACCTTCGTCGTCTACGTCTCCCCGCTGAAGGCGCTCTCGAACGACATCCACAAGAACCTCGTGGCGCCGCTCGCCGGCATCCGCGCCGAGCTCGCCGCGCTCGGACTGCCCGAGCTCGACATCCGCACCTTCGTGCGCACCGGGGACACTCCGCAGCACGAGCGCGCGGCCATGCGCCGGCGCCCGCCGCACATCGTGGTGACGACGCCCGAGTCGCTCTACATCCTCATGGGCTCGGCCTCCGGGCGCTCGATGCTCGCGAGCACCCGCACGGTGATCGTCGATGAGATCCACGCCATGGCGGCCAGCAAGCGCGGCGCGCATCTGGCGCTCACGCTCGAGCGGCTCGAAGCGCTCGCCGGGCGGCGCCTGACGCGCATCGGGCTGTCGGCGACGCAGAAGCCGATCGAGGACGTCGCGCGCTTTCTCGTCGGCACGCGCAACCTCGCCGCCGACGGCCGCGCCGCCTGCGCCGTCATCGACGCCGGGCACGTGCGCGCGCGCGACCTGCAGCTGGAGATTCCCGCCTCGCCCCTCGAGGCGGTGATGTCCGGGGAGGTGTGGACGCAACTCTATGACCGCCTGGCGCAGCTGGTGAGCGAGCACCGCACCACGCTGGTGTTCGTCAACACGCGCCGCCAGGCCGAGCGCCTGGCGCGCCATCTCTCCGAGCGCGTCGGCGCGGAGCACGTCACCGCGCACCACGGCAGCCTCGCCAAGGAGTCGCGCCTGGACGCCGAGCAACGCTTGAAGCGCGGCGAGCTGCGCGCGCTGGTGGCGACCGCCTCGCTCGAGCTCGGCATCGACATCGGCGAAGTGGACCTGGTGTGCCAGCTGAGCTCGCCGCGCTCGATCGCCGCCTTCCTGCAGCGCGTCGGGCGCTCCGGCCACAGCGTCGGCGGCACGCCCAAGGGGCGGCTGTTCCCGGTGTCGCGCGATGACCTGGTGGAGTGCGCGGCGCTCATCGCGGCGGTGCGCCGCGGCGAGCTCGACCGGCTCACGCTGCCGGTCAAGCCCCTCGACGTGCTGGCGCAGCAGATCGTGGCGGAATCGGCCGCGCGCGAGTGGGACGAGACGGGCCTGTGGGAGCTGCTGCGCGGCGCCTGGAGTTTCCGCGATCTCACGCGCGCGGAGTTCGCGGAAGTGCTGCGCATGCTGGCGCAGGGCTACACCACGCGCCGCGGCCGCCACGGCGCGCTCATCTACCACGACGGCGTGAATCACCTGGTGAAGGGCCGCAAGAGCGCGCGCCTGACGGCGCTCACCTCCGGCGGCACGATTCCCGACACGGCCGACTACCAGGTGATCCTCGAGCCGCAGGCGCAGTTCGTCGGCACGGTCAACGAGGATTTCGCGGTCGAGAGCCTGCAGGGGGACGTGTTCCAGCTCGGCAACGTCTCCTATCGCATCCTGCGCGTCGAGCAGGGGCGCATCCGCGTCGAGGACGCGCGCGGGCAGCCGCCCTCGATCCCGTTCTGGCTCGGGGAGGCGCCGGGGCGCAGCGATGAGCTCTCCGCGAGTGTCGCGCGGCTGCGCGCCGAGCTCGAGCCGCTCCTCGATCAGGGCCTCGAGGCGGCGACCGCGTGGCTGGTGGCGGCCAGCGGCATCGCGGCGCCCGCGGCGCTGCAGCTGGTGAGTTATCTTGCGGCCGCGCGCGCCGCGCTCGGCGCGCTGCCGACGCAGCGCACGCTGATCTTCGAGCGCTTCTTCGACGAGGCCGGCGGCATGCAGCTCGTCATCCACTCCCCGTTCGGCAGCCGCATCAACCGCGCCTGGGGACTGGCGCTGCGCAAGCGCTTCTGCCGCTCGTTCAACTTCGAACTGCAGGCCGCGGCGACCGAGGACACCATCGTGCTCTCGCTCACCACCGCGCACAGCTTCGAGCTCGGCGAGGTCGCCCGCTACCTGCACTCCAACAGCGTGCGGCCGCTTCTGGTGCAGGCGCTGTGCGCGGCGCCCATGTTCCCGGTGCGCTGGCGCTGGAGCGCCACCATCGCGCTCGCGCTGCCGCGCTACCGCAATGGCAAGAAGGTGCCGGCGCCGCTGGCGCGCATGGCCGCCGAGGACCTCTTGAGCGCGGTGTTCCCCGACCAGGTTGCCTGCGCCGAGAACCTCCCGGGGGAGCTCGAGATCCCCGATCACCCGCTGGTGCGCCAGGCGATCCGCGACTGCCTCGAGGAGGCCATGGACATCGAGGGCTTCGAGCGGCTGCTGCGCGCACTGGAGTCCGGCGCCATCCAGGTGATCGCGCGCGATCTCACCGAGCCCTCGCCGCTCGCGCTCGAGGTGCTCTCCGCACGTCCGTACGCGTTCCTGGATGATGCGCCGCTCGAAGAGCGGCGCACCCAGGCGGTCATCAGCCGCCGCTGGCTCGACCCGCAGTCCGCCGCCGACCTCGGGCAGCTCGATGCCGAGGCGATCGCACGCGTGCGCGCGGAAGCGTGGCCCGACGCGACGAGCGCCGATGAGCTGCACGATGCGCTGCTGTGGCTGACCTACCTCACCCCGGAGGAAGCCGCGGCCAACTCGGGCTGGGCGCCGCTGCTCGAGTCACTCGCCGCGCAGCGCCGCGTCACGCGCCTGCACAGCGGCGCGACCGCACTGTGGATCACGGCCGAGCGACTGCCGCTGTTCAGCGCGCTCTTCCCGCAAGGTGTGTGCGAGCCGGCGGTGGTGACGCCGCCCGCGCACGCGGGCGAGCCCGGCGCGGAGGCTGCGCTGGTGGAGGTGGTGCGCGGGCGCCTGGAGGGTTCGGGACCGGTGACCGCGCTGTCCCTGGCGGCAAGCGTGAGCCTGCCGGTGGCGCAGATCGATGCCGCGCTCGCGGCGCTGCAGGCGGAAGGCTTCGCCATGCGCGGCGCGTTCACGGCCGCCGCCGCGGCGGCGAGTGAGTGGTGCGAGCGGCGCCTGCTCGCGCGCATCCACCGCTACACGGTAAAACGGCTGCGTGCGGAGATCGAGCCCATCGAGGCGCGCGACTTCCTGCGCTTCCTGTTCGCCTGGCAGCGCGTGACGCCCGAGACCCGCATGGAGGGACCGGACTCCGTCGGTGCGGTGCTCGCGCAGCTGGAGGGCTTCGAGTCCCCGGCGAGCGCCTGGGAGACGGAAGTTCTGCCGCAGCGCATCAGCGAGTACGAACCGGCGTGGCTCGATGAGCAGTGTCTGGCGGGACGCTTCGTGTGGACGCGGCTCGCGCCGCGGCGCGCGGACCCCGAACGCGGCGCCGCCCCCGTGCGCGCCACGCCGATCGTGCTGCTCGCGCGGCGCAACGTGCGGCTGTGGGCGACGCTCACCAGCGCCACCGACCCGGGACACCTGTCCGCGCCCGCGCAGCGCGTGGCGCAGTACCTGCTCACCCACGGTGCCTCGTTCTTCGATGAGCTCGCCGCCGGCAGCGCACTGCTGCCCACGCAGGCCGAAGAGGCGCTCGGGGAGCTCGTGGCGCTGGGCCTGGTGAACTCCGACAGCTTCGCCGGGCTACGGGCGCTGCTCGTCCCCGCGGACCGGCGTCGCGGCGCCGCGGCCGGCCGCCGGCGGCGGCGGCTCGCGCTCTTCGGGATGGATGCGGCCGGGCGCTGGTCGCGGATCGCGCGGGCGGCGGCGCACGAACCGGCCGCGCCGGCGAGCGACGCGGAAACGGTCGAGCACGTGGTGCGCACGCTCCTGCGCCGCTGGGGTGTCATCTTCTGGCGCCTGCTCGCCCGCGAGGCCGACTGGCTGCCGCCGTGGCGGGAGCTGCTCATGTGCTGCCGGCGGCTCGAGGCGCGCGGGGAGATCCGCGGCGGGCGCTTCATCGCCGGCTTCAGTGGCGAGCAGTACGCGGCACCCGAGGCGATCGCGCTGTTGCGCGCGGCGCGCCGCCGCGAGGCCGACGGGCAGATGCTGTCCTTGTCGGGCGCCGATCCGCTCAACCTGGTCGGCATCCTGACACCCGGCGCACGGCTGCCCTCGCTCAGCGGCAACCGCCTGCTCTATCGCGACGGCGTGCCGATCGCGCTGCTCTCGGGGGGCGAGCTCGCGTTCCTCACGCAACTCACCCCGGCGGCGCAATGGGAGGCGCAGAACCTGCTGCTGCGCCGCGCAGTGCCGGCGGCGCTCGCCGACCTCGCCTGAAGCGCGCGAACGCGCGCGGGGCTTCAGCCCTTGCCGTGCGCCGCCTGCCATTTCTCCACGGCCGCCATCGTGTTGGCGACGTGCTTGTCCGGGTTCATGGCGGTGTAGGAGTAGATGATCTTGCCGTCGGGGGCGATCACGTAGGAGGTGCGGTCGGCGTACGCCGGGTGGCTCAGGAGCACCGCGTCGTATTCCTTCATGATGCTGCCGCTGCCGTCGGAGGCGACCGCGAACTTGTTGCGGCACTCACTCACCGAGAACTTGTTGAGCTTGTCGATCGGATCGTGCGAGACGCCGATGACGGTCGCCCCGAGCGCGGTGAACTTGTCGGTCGCCTCGGCGAACTCGTGGGCCTCGACCGTGCAGCCCGGGGTGAACGCGGCCGGGTAGAAGTACAGCACCACCGGACCCTTCTTCAGCGCCTCGGCGAGGGAGAACTTGAACGTCTTGCCGGCGAGCGAGGCGTCGGTGGAGAAATCGGGCGCCTGGGCGCCGTCGGGCAACGCCGCCCACACGGGCAGCGCCATGAGCGCGGTGGCAGCCGCCGCAACGAATGAGCCTCGCATAATCATCTCCCGTTGTTGGTCAAGAGGTCGGCAGGACCTCATCGCGCATCATCGGCCAAGGCGCAACAGCGCGCCAGTCGCGCCGTACGCGGTCAGCGTTCCTTAGCGGTAGCCGACCAGCTCGACGTAGCCGCGGCCTGCGAGTGCGGCTCCGGCGCGCACGCCGCGCACCTCGACCGCGCCTTCCCAGTAGCGCGGCGGCCCGCGCAGCTCCTGGTCCGGCAGCAGCGGGGTCACCTCGACGTCGAGCGCGAGCGCGGGCGCGCGCAGCCGCCAGGCGCCCGGGTAGATGACGCCCGCCGGGCTCTTCCAGGTACGGGTCACCTCGATCGCGACGCCCTCGGAGGGGAGCGGCTGCGCCGTTCCGGCCGGGTCGGTGAAGGTGCCGGCGCTGTGCGGGTCGCGTGCGCCGGAGGCGCTGCGCAGCGCATAGAACATGAGCGCGCTGCCATCGTTCAGCTGCAGCGCGAACCAGTCCCAGCCGACCTGCTGCGCCCCCAGGCCGCCGCTGCCCCACTCGCGATCGACCCAGGCGAGGCCGGAGACGGGCAACGCCTCGCCCCCGCGCCGCAGCTGCCCGCGCACCGCGACGCGCGGCAGCGAGTAGTAGTAGCTCGCATCGCCCGCCGCCGGGGACTTGACGCTCAGGCCCGCGGCGCCGTTGAGCACCGGGGGGCCGCTGACATCCAGCTGCAGGTCGAGCCCGTAGCCTTCCCCGGAGGCGTGCAGGCGCCAGTGCTGCTCCTCGCCCGGGTCGGCCATGAGGTACCAGTCCTCGAGCCACACCTTCAGCGGCTCCCCTTGCGCGCCGGCCAGCCCGAGGGCTGCGCGCGACAGCCGCTGCGCGAAGCGAAAACGCCCGCGCTGCGGGTCGGTCACGGCGAAGTGCGCCATGTAGATCTCGCGCGCACGCCAGGCGGAATCCCCCGCGGGCGGCGTCCCCGGCGGGGCGAGCGCGAAACGAAAGAAGGTGAGCTCGAAACCGAAACGCTCCCCGTGCGCTGCCGTCAGGTTGCCGGTGGTGTACCACCATTCCTGGCGGTACTGCGGATGCGGCCCGTGATCGGCCGCAAATACGAACGTGCGCGGCGCGAGCACCTGCGCAAATCCGGCCGCGGAGTCGCCCGGGGGCAGCCCGCCGACCTGCGCCGGCGGCGTGGCAGCCCACACCGCGGGAACGAGCGCCGTGCCGAGGAGGAGCGCCGCGAGGTGCGCGCGCATCATTCCGCCCGCAGGTGCGCCGCGAGCGGCGCACGCGCCGTGCGCCACGCCGGGTACAGCGCCGCGACCAGCGCGGCGGCGAGCGCGAGCGTGAGGGCGTTCAGGAACTGCGCGCCCGCGAGGTGCAGGTCAATATGCCAGCCGAAGGCGCGGCGGTTGATGACTCCGGTGAGCACGAGCGCGGTCAGGAGTCCGGCCGGCACCGCGGCAAGGAAGGCGGCGATGCCCATGAAGAGTGTCTGCAGGATCACCAGCGCGGCGCTGCCCGCGGGGGTCACCCCGAGCGTGCGCAGCAGCGCCAGCTCGCGCGTGCGCGCCAGCTCCCAGGCGAGCAGCGCGCTCACGAGCCCGATCGCCGCGACGCCGGCGGCGAGCCAGTAGAGCACGCGGGTGATGAGGAAGGTACGCTCGAAGATGCTCATGGAGAGCGCGCGGATGTCGGCGTTGGAGCGGATGAACAGCGCCTGGCGGCCGTGCGCGGCCGCGCGCAGCTGCGCGATCACCTGCGCCGCCTCGGCGTGCGGCGCCAGATACAGCCCCAGCCCCCCGATGGTGTCGTCGTGCCACAGCCGCCGGTAGGTGGCGAGCTCCATCAGTACCTCGCCGCGATCGTTGCCGTACTCGCGATAGATGCCCGCGATCGCAAAGGCGCGCGGGCCTGCGGCGGTCGTCAGCACCAGGGACTGGTGCAGGCCGAGCCCGAGCCGCCAGGCGAGCGGCTCGGAGATGAGCACCGCGCCGGCGGCGAACGCTCGCCAGGCGGCCTCCCGCTCACCGGCGCTCAGGGGGAAGGCGCCACCGCCGGCAGGTCCCAGGCGCAGCGCGTTCACGTCGAGCTCGCCGTAGGGCGAGCCGACTACGGTGCGGCGCGCCTCGCTGTGCGCGCGCACCGCCGGCAGCGCCAGGAGCGCGCGCACCACGTCCGGCTCGAGGCGGTGGCTGAGTGCATCGCTCGGACCCGGCGCGCTCACGTACACATCGGCGCGCAGCGAGGTGAGCAGCCAGTCGCGCAGCGAGCCGCGGAAGCTCTCCACCATGACCGCGACGCCGATCATCGCGGTCAGCGCCATGCCCAGCGCCGCGACCGCCACCCCGGTGCGGCTCAAGGAGGCGGCCACGTCCTCGAGCGCCAGGCGCGCGAGCGTGCTGTGCGCACCGAGCAGGCGCGCCGTGAGGCGCGCCAGCGTCGCGAGCGCCGCCGGCGTCACCGCCGCCACCGCCAGCAGCAGCAGGAACAGCGCCACGAAGCCCGCGAACAGGCTGTGCGCGAACAACACCACCGCGGCGCCCGAGAGCAGCGCCAGCAGTGCCGCGAGGCCCACCAGCGCGCGCGCCAGGCGCTGCGCGCGCGCCTCGAGGACTGAACGGGCGAGCCCGAGCTGCGGGGCGCTCGCGGCCACCTCGAGCGCCGGCAGCAGTGCGGCCACGAGCGCCGTGCCCAGGCCCGCGAGCAGCGCCTTCGCCACGGTGACGGCCGGCAGCGCGAGCTCGTTCACCGCCACCACGAAGTACAGGTCGTTGATGGTGCGCGACACCAGCGCCACGAGTCCGCGGCCGATCAGCACTCCGAGGAGCGTGCCGAGCGCCGCCCCGATGACGCCGAGCACCGCGGCCTCCCCGAGGATGACGGACAGCACCTCGGCGCGCGTCGCCCCGAGCGCCCGCAGCACCCCGATGATCGCGCGCCGCTGCAACACCGCGAAGCTCACCGCGCCGTAGATGAGGAAGGTGCCGACCAGCAGCGCCAGCAGGCTCATCGCGCGCAGGTTGGTCGTGAAGGCGTCCGTCATCGCGAACGTTTCCCGCGCGCGCGCCCGGGTCGCCGCGAGCGTCACGTCCGGCGGCAGCTGCGCGCGCAGCGCCTGCTCGAGGGCCGCGCCCTCGGCCCCCGGTGGCAGCTGCACGTCGATGCGCGACAGCCTTCCGGGAGCCCCGAGCCACTCCTGCGCCTGCGCGATGTCGGTGAGCACCAGCGCATCCAGGCCCGCCGCGGCCGGGAGCGTACCGGTGAGCCGCGCCGCGCGCAGCTGCCCGGCCACTTCCAGCTGCAGCGGCGCGCCGACGCGCAGCGCGAGCTGCGTGGCGGTGGTCGCGCTCAGCATGACGGTGCCGGCCGCCGTGAACCAGCGCTGTGCCTGGGCGAGATCGGCGAGCGGAGCCGCACCCGGCGGCGCCGGCGCCGCGCCCGCCAGCGCGCCGCTCGCCAGCGGATCGATGCCGACCAGCTCAAGGAGGCGCTCCTGGATGCGCACATAGCCGCTGACCAGCGGCGCGAAGCGCGGCTGCGGGTGCCCCGGCAGCAGCGGGCGTGTCGCCAGGCGCACGTACAGGGCCTCGTCGATCCCGTTGGGGCCGCCGCTGAGGGTGTGCGTCGCCGCGCCGTTCACCGCGCTGACCGACAGTTCGAAGGCGCGCCGCGCGCTCGCCGCGGCGATGTCGACCGCCACGATGGTGCCGACGCCGAGCGTCAGCCCCGCGAGCGCCAGCGCCAGTTGCGCCGGGTGGCGCAGCAGGTGGCGCACGAGGGCGGCCTGCAGCGTCCTCACGCCGGTGCGCCCGCCGGATGCAGCGCGCCGCCGCGCAGCTCGAGCACGCGATCGGCCTGACGCGCGAGCATCGCGTCGTGGGTGACGATCAGAAGCGTGGCGCCACCGGCACGCGCGTGCGCCAGGAGCGCGGGCACCACCTCGCGCGCGGTGGCCTCATCGAGGTTACCGGTCGGCTCATCCGCCAAGAGCAGTCGCGGCCGGTGCACCACGGCACGCGCGATGGCGATGCGCTGCTGTTCGCCGCCGGAGAGCTGATCGACGGCGCTGTGAGCGCGCTCGCGCAGGCCCACCGATGCGAGCGCTGCGAGGGCGCGCTCGTGCGCGGGCGCGCCGCGCACTCCGTTCAGCTCCAGCACCAGGCGCACGTTCTCGAGCACGTCGAGCGTCGGGATGAGGTTGAAGAACTGATAGATGAAGCCGACGTGCGCGCGGCGAAAGCGCGTGCGGGCCGGCTCGGCGAGCGCGCTCACCTCGGTGCCGTCGAGCTCGACCGAGCCGCCGTCGGGGGCGTCGATGCCGCTCACCAGGTTCAGCAGCGTCGATTTGCCCGAGCCGCTGCGCCCGGTGATGGCGACGATCTCGCCGTCGCCGATGCTGGCCGCGGCGCCCGCGAGCACCGGGTGCACGCGCTCGCCCTCGCGGAAGCTTTTGGACAGTTGGCGGATGTTGAGCACGGTTCCTTCGCGGCGCGCAAAAGCGCGTCTCCGGAAGCACGCATTGTAGAAAGATCCGCCCTTTGGCACTGTAGCGTTGATGTCAGATCCGGCCTGGCGCCTGCTCACGACGCTTCCCGACCTGCCGACCGCCCAGTCGATCGCGGAAGTGTTGAGCGCGGCCGGGATGGACGTGCGGGTGCGCTCCGATGCCGGGGTCCTCGGCCAGGCGGCGCCGTCGCGCATCTACGTGGCGAGCGCGCAGTGGCAGCAGGCGCAGGCGTTCCTCGCCGCCGGCGCCGCAGCGGATGGGGCCTGAGGCGATGCTCCAGGTCCACCACCTGAACAACTCGCGCTCGCAGCGCGTGCTGTGGCTGCTCGAGGAGCTCGGCTGCCCCTACGAGCTCATCCCGTACCAGCGCGACCCCAAGACCCTGCTCGCGCCCGCGCAGCTGCGGCGCGTGCATCCGCTCGGCAAGTCCCCGGTCATCACCGACGGCGCGCATACGCTCGCCGAGTCCGGCGCCATCATCGAGTACCTGCTCGATACCTACGGCGCCGGAAGGTTGCGTCCGCCCGCGGGCAGCGCGGCGCGGCTGCGCTACACCTACTGGCTGCATTACGCCGAGGGCTCGGCGATGCCGCCGCTGCTCCTGAAGCTCATCTTCCAGTACCTGCCGCGCGGTGCGGTGCCGGCGCTGCTGCGGCCGCTGGTGCGCGCCATCGCCGCCGGCGCACAAAAGAGCTACATCGATCCGCAGCTCGCCCTGCACATGGACTACTGGGAGGCGGAACTGGGGCGCTCCGCCTGGTTCGCGGGCACGGATTTCAGCGCTGCGGACATCCAGATGAGCTTCCCGGCGGAGGCGGCCGCGGCGCGCTCCGGGCTACCCCTGGGGGAGCGGCTGCGCGGCTTCCTCGAGCGCATCCACGCGCGTCCGGCCTACCAGAGGGCCCTGAGCGCCGGGGGCGCATTTAACCTCCCGGGCTGAGGACAAAAAACTACAGCACCCGCCGCGCCGATCAGCGAAACTTCGCACCCGCTGCGGTTCCCCAAGGCCGTGCCTGCTGCACAGCTCCGCATGCCTCACTGCGAAAAGGGTCCCCCATGAGATCGCCAACGTCCCGCCGTCAGGGCCGGACATTCCTGTTCCCCGCTGCCTGCGTGGCCGTCCTGGGCAGCGCTCTTGCGCTCGCGCAGCAGCCGGATGCGCCGGCCGCCGCGCCCGCCGCGCCCGCCGCGGCGCCGGCCAAGAAGGCGGCCGCCGCCCCGGGCGCACACACGCCCAGCTACAGCCTCGGCGTCATGTTCGGCCAGCAGCTGCGCGCGAGCTCCCTCACGAACGAATCGGTCAACGCGACGCAGCTCGCCGCGGGCATCAAGGATGCCCTCGCCGGTAAGGCCGAGCTCAGCGATGCCGACAAGGCGAACATCACCAAGCTGGCGAGTGCGGCCGGGGATGCGAACCACCAGCTCGCGGCGAAGTTCCTGGCCGAGAATGCCAAGAAGCCCGGCGTCGTCACCACCGCGAGCGGCCTGCAGTACAAGGTGCTCACCCCGGGCAACGGCACACCCCCGAACGCCACCGACGAGGTGACCGTGAACTACAAGGGGACGCTGATGAACGGCAACGAGTTCGACAGCAGCTACAAGCGCGGCGAGCCGGCGAAGTTCCCGCTCAACCACGTGATTCCGGGCTGGTCCGAGGGCGTCGGGCTCATGAAGCCGGGCGCGAAATACCAGTTCTGGATCCCGCCGCAGCTCGCCTACGATCTGCACTCCCCGCCGGGCATCCCGCCAGGATCGCTGCTGGTGTTCGAAGTCGAGCTGATCAGCGCCAAGGCACCCGCCCCCGCCCCCGCTCCCGCCGCGGCGGCACCCAAGATGCCGGCGGCACCGGCGCCTAAGTAGCCCGCAAGGGGCCCGGTTCTCGCTCAGGCCCCGGCGTTCGCGCCGGGGCTGTAGCGCATCGGCTTCGTCACCCCGAGGCGCGTGAGCTCGCGGTGCAGCTGCTCGCCGAGCTCACCGTACACGCCGCGCTCGAATGCCGGCGCGGCACTCCAGTCGTAGGCAAAGGGCTGCTGGGTGCGCAGCGCTTCGGGCTCATCCAGGTAGCGCGGGATGACGTGCGCGTGCAGCGCCGGCTCCTGGTTGCCGAAGATCGCGTAGTTGATGCGCAGCGCGCCGGTCACCTTCAGCAGCGCGTCCCCGAGACGGGACATGTCCGAGAGGAAGGCGATGCGCTCCTGCGCGCCGAGTGCGTTCAGGTTCGGCACCACCGGGTCGGGCAAGAGCAGCGCGTAGCCGCGCACGAACTGGCGCTCGCCGAACACCGCCCAGCCGCTGAACAGGCGCGCGATGACCTTCGGATCGCGTCCCTCGCGCGCAGCGCTCACCATCGTGTGGATGGCGGTGTGGGTGTCGGCGGTGGTTTCGTTGTTGTTCATCATGTGGGGGCCGGGGTGCGGAACACGAAATATACCGCAGCGAGGATACACAGGCCCGCCCACAGGTAGTCGAGCTTCAGGGGCTTGCCCATGTAGAACACCGCGAAGGGCACGAACACCGTGAGCGTGATCACCTCCTGCAGAATCTTCAGCTGCGGCAGCGCGAGCTGCGTGTAGCCGATCCGGTTGCCGGGCACCTGCAGCAGGTACTCGAAGAAGGCGATGCCCCAGCTCGCCAGCGCCGCCAGGTACCAGGGACGCCCGCCGAGGTTCTTCAGGTGCGCATACCAGGCGAACGTCATGAAGATGTTCGAACCGATCAGCAGCAGCGTGGCGGACAGGGTGGCGGAGAAAAAGGGGCTCACGGGGGCTCTCCTTGGGCGTGCCGCCTTGCTAGCAGCTGACTTCGAGCGCGCGCAGGGCCGCGAGCGTGCGCGGGTAGTCCGCGTGCACGATCCCGTGCCAGCCGCGGGCGCAGGCGGCGCTGATGTTCTCGGCGCGATCATCGATGAATACCGTGTGCTGCGGTGTCAGCGCAAAGCGCTTCTCCGCCTGCGCATAGATCGCGGCGTGCGGCTTCATGACGCCGGCGAGGTAGGACGGCAGCGCGCCGTGCCCTAAGGCGTGCAGGCGATACTCGCGCGAGACGTGCGCCCAGTGCAGGTCGCCGATGTTGGACAAGAGGTACACGCGGTAGCGCTCGCTCAGGCGATGCGCGAGCCCGACCATGGCGGTGTCGAGGACGAACATGTCGAGCCACTTGGCGTGCACGTCCGCAAGGCTCACCGGCTCGGTGGTGAGCGCGGCCAGGCGCTCGAGCAGCTCCTGGCCGTGCATGCGCCCGGATTCATGCGCCTCGAGGGCGATGCGCTCCATCACCGCGTCGCGCTGCTGCGTGGCCGCGCCGCGCGCCTCGAGGAACTCGAGGATCGGGCGGTAATTCATCTGCAGCAGCACCCAGCCGATGTCGAACACCACCGCCTCGATGCGCACCCGGGACATCTACGGGGCCCCCGCCACGGGCGTCCACACGCTGCCGCTGTCCCCGGCGCGGCGGTTGACCGCGACCACGGTCGCCTTGGGAAAGAAGTTGAATTCCGTGGCGCTCGCCCAGGTATAGGCGCCCATGGCGCGGCCCACCACGAGATCGCCCGCCTTGAGCGGCGGCAGCATCAGGTCCTCGGCGATGACATCGATGCTGTCGCAGGTGGGACCGGCGAGCACCGAGGGGCGCCGGGGTCCGTCCGCGCGCAGCGGCTCGAGCGGGTAGCGCGCGTGATCGAACAGCTGCCCGCTGTAGGAACCATACAGGCCATCATCAAGGTAGTACCACCAGTGGCCCTGGCGGCGCGCGCGCCCCATGACGGAGGCCACGCCGATGGCGGCCGGACCGACGATGTAGCGGCCGGGCTCGGCGAGCACGCGTATGCGCTCGGGGAGCTCGGCGAGCGCCTCGCGCAGCGGCGCGCAGAAGCGCTCGATGTCCGGCACCGCGGTGGCGTACTCGATCGGAAAGCCCCCGCCGATGTCGAGCCGGTCGTAGGGCCCGAGCTTCTCGCGCCGCGCCGCCGCCATCAGCTGCGCGCAGGCCCTGACCGCCTGCGCGTGCCGCACCGCGTCCGCGGTCTGGGAGCCGGCGTGGAAGGACAGGCCGCGCACGCGGATGCCGAGGTCGGCCGCCAGGCGCGCGAGTGGCAGCAGATCCTCCGGATCGCAGCCGAACTTGCGCGACAGATCGACCACCGCGCCCGCGGAACGGAACGAGACGCGCAGCAGCAGCTGCGCGCGCGAGCCGAGGCGGGCGAACTTGCGCACCTCGTCGGGATTGTCGGCGACGAACAGCCGCACCCCGAAGGCGAGCGCGTTGTCGATGTCCGCCGGGCGCTTGATCGGGTGCGTGTGGATGCAGCGCTCGGGTGCGACCCCTAAGCGCTGCGCCAGCTGCACCTCCCCGGTCGTGGCGAGATCCAGACCGCCGCCCTCCTCCACGATCGTCTGTACCACCGCCGGATGCGGCAGGGGCTTGAGGGCGTAGTGCAGCGTGACCGCGGGCAGCGCGCGGGCGAGCTTGCGGTACTGCGCGCGCACGCGCTCGCAGTCGAGGATCAGCAGCGGGGAGCCGAACTCGCGTACCAGGCGGCGGATGTGCGCGGGCGCGAACGGATCAATCAGTCGCGGGCGGGGCACTGCGCGGGTGGGTTAGCGCAGTACGGCGAGCGTGCCGGAACCGTCATCGCTCTCGGCGATGTTGGTCGCGGCGCGCAGCAGGCGATCGCGCACCGCCACCCACTCTTCGCCGTCGGGCACGCTCTGCACCAGGATCCGCTGGCAGCCGGCGCGGTCGAGGGTGCGCAGATTGTTGTACAGCTCGCGCGCGTAAACTTCCGCGCGCCGGCCGGCGTTGATCCAGGTGACGGTCTTGTGCGAGCGCAGCGGCAGGCGCTGCGCCAGCACCGCAACCCGCCGCCCGCCGGCAGAGGCCGCATCGGCCTGCGCGTCGATCTCGCCCGAGGGCACGATGGTGAGCGGCGTCGTCGGCGCGTAGTGGGTGGGACTGCCGCCGGGCACGCGCGGGGACTCCCCGCCCGGCCCCAGGGCCAGATCACCGACGATTTCCCGCAGCTGCGCCGCGGTGACGCTGCCGGGGCGCAACAGCCGCACCCGCTCGCCCTCGAAAGAGACGATGGTCGACTCGAGCCCGATCGGGCACTCCCCGCCGTCGAGGATCACGCGCACCGTCTCGCCGAACTCCTCGCGCACGTGCTCGGCGCGCGTCGGCGAGAGTCGCCCGTAGCGGTTGGCGGACGGGGCGGCGATGCCGCCGCCGAAGGCGGTGAGCAGCTGCTGCGCCATCGGGTGCGCGGGCACGCGGATGGCGATCGTGTCCTGGCCGCCGGTGATCACCTCGTGCACTTGCGCGGCGCGCGGCAGCACCATGGTGAGCGGCCCCGGCCAGAAGCTCTCGGCCAGGCGGTTGGCGAGCTCGGGGACTTCGCGCACCCAGCGGTGCAGATAGCGCGGGCTGTCCAGGTGCACGATCACCGGATGATTGGGCGGCCGGCCCTTGGTCTCGAAGATCTTGCGCACCGCCGCCGGGTTCTGCGCGTTGGCGCCGAGCCCGTAGACCGTCTCGGTCGGAAACGCGACCAGCTCGCCATCGCGCAGCGCCTGCACCGCGGATTCGATTTCGACCTGACTTGCGCGGACGTGTCGTGCCATAGATAAAACCGATTCTAGCAAGCCCCCGGTGCCCGCTGGACGCGTGTTGTAAGGAAGCATCAGTTGCCGAGCGGGGTGGCTAGGATCGCCCGCCGGGCCGGCAGCCAGCGCCGCGCGCACGCGGCGCGGCGGGTTTACTTAAGGCGCGGGCGGGGGCTCATTCGAGGGAGCGGCGCGACCAGCCACCCTCCCCGTGCACGAGCTCGTACGCCGGCCAGTAGTGCTTGTCGAGCTTCAGTGTGATCACTTCCGGTGCGTTGTTCCAGGCGAGGGTCTTCAGGCGCACCGAGGAGCGGTCGGGGCGACCGAGCACGACCTTGAGAAAGGCGTCCAGATCCGGCGTCGGCACGCCGTCGACCTCGACGATGCGCCGCCCGGGGTACAGCCCGTAGCGCGTCGCCGGTGAGCCGTAGTTGAAATAGGCGACGTACACGCCGGTCGGCTCGATGCCGCGCTGCGCACTCATGGCGCGGTGCGGCGCCTGCAGCGTGGCTCCCGCCCACTGCACCAGACGGTCGACGTCGCTGCCGGGGAGCGCGGTGGTGGCGATCTCGAGCGTCTGCTCTTCCTGGTTGCGCCATATCGTCACCCGCACGTGCTCGCGGTCCGCCGCCGCCTGCTCCACCTCGTGGAAGCGCGTGACCACGTGGCCGTCGATGGCGAGCACGAGGTCCCCGGGCTGCAGCTGCTTGGCGGCATCCGAGCCGCCGACGAGGCGCGTCACGGCGAGCACCTGGCGGCGGCTGGCGGTGTGTTGCGCGAGCCGCTGCGTCCAGCTCTGCGGCAAGCCGATCTCGCGCGCCTGCGCGAGCGGCATCTCGGCGAGCTCCGCCTCGAGCGAGTGCAGCATCCGGTCGCCGCGCACGCGCTCGATCATGTCGGCCACCAGGTTGATCGGCACGCCGCGGGTATCCTGGGCGATCTCGCGGCCATTCTCATAGGCGAAGCTCGACCAGGTGCCGAGGACGTTGCCGGCGCTGTCGGCGAGCACGCCGTCGTATTCGCTCGGCGGGTTGACCAGCTGCGCGGTCTCGATGTTGCTGTCGCGGAAGCGCATGGTGCGCGACAGCGGCAGCTCGAGCGGATCGATGCTGGCGATCTCGGTGCTGCGCACGCGCAGCTCGTTGTCGGGCGTGAGTCCCACCACCCAGACGCGCTCGCCGCTCGCGATCTCGTGCGTGGACAGGCGCGCGGCGCGCACCGGCGTGTTGCCGATGAGCTTCGGATCGTAGGCGACGACCGCGAAATCGTGCAGCGGATGCACGTACACCACCCGCCCGGGCACCTGCACGGTGCCGGCGAAGGTGACGGTGACGTCCCCGACCGCCACCGGCACGGTGTTGCGGTCGACGACCACCAGGCCGCGCTGCGCATCGACCACCAGCCCGGTGCCGTGGTAGTTGCGCTCGGTGATGCCCGAGACCGAGTACGGCATGTCGAAGGTCACCATGGCGAGCGAGGGGGCGAGCGCGTTCATGCGCGCATCCGGGTAGCGCGGGAACTGCGTCGCGCTCGGCGCCGCGGGCTTGGCTGCCGGACCCGGCGGCAGGTCATGACAGTCCCACAGCCCGGCACCGTCGTTGCGCTCGCAGTGATGCGCCGGGAACCACAGCCGGTCCATGCGGATGGTGTGGAGCTCGGTGCTGTTGGAGGCCTCGATCGTCAGGTAGCGCACGCTGGCGCGCTCGCCGTCGCCGAGCTGCGCGATGCCCGCCTCGAAGTCCTTCAGGGCGTCGATCTTCTTGCCGTTCAGCGCCAGCATCACCGCCCCGCGCGGCACACCGGCGGAGCTGAACACGTAGCCGGGGTTGGCGACGTACACCCCGCGGGTCGGCACGTTCAGGTGTCGCGCCTGCTGGTAGGAGAGCGTGTGCACCACCGCGTCCCCGAACTCCGCGTAGGCGCTCGGGGTGATGGCGTGCAGATCCCCGACCGGGAGTTTCGCGGAAATGGTCTTGCCACCGCGCTCCAACTCCACTTCCACCTCGCCGCCGACGCTGTCATCGAGCGCCTCCTCAAGGGGCTCGAAGCGGCCCACGTAGTGGCCGTTCAGGCGCACCAGGATGTCCCCGGGCTGCAGCACCTTCTCGCTGGGACTGCCGGGCAGCACCTCCGTCACGACCAGCATGCCGGTGTTGCGCGGAAACTCCTTGCGCACGGCGCCCTCGGTGCTGCCGGCGAGCCCCAGGCGCTCGAGCTCATCGTAGGGGGTGTAGTTGAAGACGGTGTAGAGCGTGCCGCGCGGCACGGGCTTGCCCTGCTGGATGAGCTCGAGTGCGCGCTTCACGCGCCCGAGCGGCAGATAGAAGCTCGAGGCGGCGCCGCTGGCGCCGCCGGCATTGAGCGCCACCACGCGGCCGCGGATATCGATGACCGGGGAGCCGGAGGAGCCGCCGGAGGTGCCCGAGGCCGCCTGCAGGTAGAAGGTGTTGAAGTCGTTGTACTTGGTGACCCCGTACTCGGGCGCGTCGCGATCCAGGCGCGCGAGCGTGCCGGCGAGGATCGACAGCTGCTCGCCGGCGTTGTTGCCGACCACGCGGATCTCGCGCCCGACCTGCGCCCCTTCCGGGTACAGCGGCAGCGCCTTGGGCTTGATGAAGCGCAGCTTCTTCGGGTCGTAACGGTAGATGCCGAAGTCGTGCACCGGGTCGCGGTACACCGGGTACAGCTGCACCTCCTCGCGGTTGAGGAAGGTCGCCTCCGCGGTCACCGGTCCCGGGGTCACGACGTGACGGTTGGTGAGGATCAGGCCGCGCTCGGCGTCCACCACGAAGCCGGTCGCCTGCGCGGTGGTGTTCCACTCGGTGTCAAAGGCACGCGTCAGGTCGACGTTGATCGAGATCACGCTCGGGGCGATGTGCTCGAGCGTCACGGCCCAGTCCGGATTGCCCTCGACCGCCACGGCGGCCTGCGCGGGGTTGGGCTGCTGACCGGTCTCGCCCCCGGGCGGCGGCGGCGCGGGTGGCGGCGGCCCGGACGGCGTGAGGCTCGGCGGTGCACCGGGGCTGGCGTTCGGCGGCGGCGGGGGCGGCGGCAGCGCCGGAGCTGCGGCCGTCTCGGCGGCAGCCGCACTGGGCCCGGACGTGGCGCCCGGCGGGTGTGGTATCTGCGCGAGGGCCGCGCAGGAATAAAGGAGCAGGCACAGGCCCAGGGGGCGCAGGGGTCTCATCCGGGATTCATTCCTAACGGCCGAGGAGCATGATCAACCAGACGACGGCGAGCAGCACGAACGACATCAGCACCGCGGCAGAGCCGATGTCTTTGGCTAAGCCCGCGAGCACGTGCTGCTCGAACCCGATGCGGTCGACGGTGGCCTCGATGGCGCTGTTCAGTAGTTCCACGATCAGGATAAGGAAAACGGGGCCGACCAGCACCACCCGCTCGAGGGCGCCGTGGCCGAGCCACAGCCCCAGCGGTATGACGATGAGGGCGAAGGCAAGTTCCTGCCGAAACGCGGCCTCCTCGCGGAAGGCGCCCTTGAGGCCATTCCAGCTGGAGGCAAAGGCGCGCAGCAGGCGGGTCAGCCCGCGGGGTTTATAGCGATCTACGGCGGCGCTGTCGGCTTCCATGTGAGATCCAGTTGGCGGGCCGCCCGCACGTCATCCAGGCGGCGCACCGGCATGGTATGCGGTGCGCTCCTGACGCGCCCGGGTTCCTGTTCGGCTTCCTTCTGGATCTGTGACATGGCCGCCACAAAGGCGTCCAGCACCTCGCGGCTCTCGGTCTCGGTGGGCTCGATCAGCAGACACTCCGGCACCAGCAGCGGGAAGTAGGTGGTCGGGGCGTGGAAGCCGTAATCGAGCAGCCGCTTGGCGAAATCCATGGCCGTCACGTTCAGCTCGCGCGCCTGGCGCTTCAGGGTCACGATGAATTCGTGGCTCGCGCGCCGCTGCGGGTAGGCGGCGTCGAAGCCGGCATCCTGCAGGCGCTTGAGGAGGTAATTGGCGTTCAGCGTGGCGTATTCGCCCACGCGCGTCATGCCCTCGCGCCCGAGCAGGCGCATGTAGATGTAGGCGCGCAGCAGCACCCCGGCATTGCCCATGAACCCCGACAGCCGCCCGATCGACTGCGGCAGCTCGGTCTCGGTGAGCCAGCGGTAGCGCTCGCCCTCACGGGCGACCAGCGGCACCGGCAGAAACGGCAGCAGGCGCGTGCCCACCCCGACCGCGCCCGCCCCAGGTCCGCCGCCGCCGTGGGGGGTGGAGAAGGTCTTGTGCAGATTCATGTGGATGACGTCGAAGCCCATGTCCCCGGGGCGCACCTTGCCGAGGATGGCATTCAGGTTGGCGCCGTCGTAGTAAAGGAGGCCGCCGGCCTCGTGCACGATGCGCGCCACCTCCTCGATGTGCCGTTCGAACACCCCGAGGGTGGAGGGGTTGGTGAGCATGATGCCGGCGGTCTGCGGGCCGACCGCGGCGCGCAGTGCCTCGAGCTCGACGTCGCCGTGCGCATCCACCGGGATCTCGCGCACCACGCAGCCGCACATGGTCGCGGTGGCAGGGTTGGTGCCGTGCGCGGCCTCCGGCACGATGATCTCGTTGCGCTCGAGGTCCCCGCGCGCGCGGTGATAGGCGCGGATCATGGCGACGCCGGCGAATTCCCCGTGCGCGCCGGCCATGGGCGAGAGCGCGACGCCCTGCATCCCGGTGACTTCCTGCAGCATCTGCTGCAGCTCGTACATGCAGGCGAGGAACCCCTGGCCGTGCGACTCGGGCCCGAGCGGATGGCGCGCCAGGAACTCCGGCAGCATCGCGTACTGGTTACACGCCTTGGGGTTGTACTTCATCGTGCACGAGCCGAGCGGGTAGAAGTGCGTGTCGATGGAGAAGTTCAGCTGCGAGAGGCGCGTGAAGTGGCGCACCGCCTCGAGCTCCCCGACTTCCGGCAGCGCCGGCGGCTCGCGGCGGCGCAACGCCGCGGGCAGATCCTCGAGCGCATCGGCGCCCTCGGCCGCCGGCCACTGATCGCTCGCCCCGCGTCCGGGAGTGGAATACTCGAAAATCACCTGTTCGCTGACTGCCACGGATGGTGTTCCTCTTCAGGCGGCGCGCGCCGCCTGCATCACTTCGCTCAACGAGGCGCGGTAGCGCTCGATGTCGGCCTGAGTCTTGGTCTCGGTCGCGCACACGAGCAGCGCGTGCCCGAGCTCGGGGTAATAGGGCGAGAGGTCGAGGCCGGCGGCGATGCCGCGCGCGCTGAGTGCCTTGAGGAGCGGGGCCACGGCCCGATCGAGCAGCAGCACCGCCTCGTGAAAGCAGGGGCCGGTAAATGCCAGGCGCACGCCGGGTACGCGCGTGAGCGCAGCGATGAGCTCGCGCGTGCGCGCGTGGCAGGCAACGGCGGTGCGCGTCAGTCCCTGCGGACCCATGAGCGACAGGTAGATGGTCGCCGCGGTCATGAGCAGTCCCTGGTTGGTGCAGATGTTGGAGGTCGCCTTGGCGCGCCGGATGTGCTGCTCGCGCGCCTGCAGGGTGAGCGTGAAGCCGCTCTTGCCGGCGACATCCAGCGTGCGCCCGACGATGCGCCCGGGCATCTGCCGCACGTGCTCCATGCGCACGCTCATGAAGCCGAGGTAGGGGCCGCCGGAGGACAACGGCACCCCGAGCGGCTGGCCCTCGCCGACGGCGATATCGGCGCCGCGCGCGCCCCACTGTCCCGGGGGCTTCAGCAGCGCGAGCGCCGTGGGGTTCACGACCGCGATGACCAGCGCGCCGTTGGCGTGCGCCCAGTCGGTGAGCGCGTCCACGTCCTCGAGCCGCCCGAAGAAGTTCGGCTGCTGTATGACGAGCGCGGTCACGTCCTCGCCGGCGTACTTGGCGAGCACCGCGGGCGCGGTGAGGCCGCTGGCCGGGTCGTAGGGGAGTTCTTCGAATTTCAGTCCCTGGTTGTGGGCGGTGTTGACCGCGACGCGCCGGTAGTGCGGGTGCAGGCTCTTTGGCACGAGGATGCGCGCGGACCTGGACTTGCGGTTGGCGCGCACCGCCATGAGGGACGCTTCGGCGGTGGCCGAGGCGCCGTCGTACATGGACGCGTTCGCCACGTCCATGCCCGTCAGGCGCGTCACCATGCTCTGGAACTCGTAGATCAGCTGCAGCGTGCCCTGGCTCGCCTCGGCCTGGTAGGGCGTGTAGGCGCTGTAGAACTCCCCGCGCGTGGTGATCGCCCACACCGCCGCGGGAATGTGGTGCTCATAGGCGCCGGCGCCGATGAAATTCAGCAGCGTGCCGTCGGCGCGCGCGCGCTCACTCATCAGCCGCCCGATCTGCATCTCATTGAGCGCCTCCGGGATCCCCGTGAGCGCGCGGGTGCGCAGCTGCGCCGGGATCTCATCGAAGAGTTGCTCGAGGCTCGCGGCGCCGATGGTCTTGAGCATCGCCGCCACGTCCGCGCCGGTGTGGGGAATGAAGGCCATCAGCCCCCCTCCGCGTCCAGGTACTGCTGGTAATCCGCCGGCGACAGCAGGGCGGCGGCGGCGAGCGCCCCGGCGGCGGGCTTGAGGCGAAACAGCCAGCCGGCGCCGTACGGGTCGGCGTTCACCGCCTGCGGCTCGGCGGCGAGCTGCGGGTTGCCGTCCGTCACCGTGCCGGCGAGCGGCGCGTAGACATCCGAGGCCGCCTTCACCGATTCGACCACCGCACAGGCTTCGCCGGCTGCGAGCGTGCGGCCCGCCTCGGGCACCTCGACGAACACGAGGTCCCCGAGTGCGTCCTGCGCGTGCTCGGTGATGCCGATCTCCACGGCGCCGTCGGGCAGCGCACGCAGCCACTCGTGCGACTTGGTGTACTTCAGATCTGCGGGGACGTTGCTCATGAGTTGGGGGTCCTTCGCTCTAGGTGATCAGGGAGCGCCCGAAGCGCACGAACGGCGGCTTCACGACGCGGGCGTTGAGGAGTTTGCCGCGGATGTCCACCTGCACGGCAGCGCCGGTGGCCGCAGGCACGCGCGCGAACGCGATGGAGCGCTCGAGCGTCGGAGAAAAGGTGCCGCTGGTGATCTCGCCCGCGCCGCGCTCGCCCACCAGGACCTTCTGGTGTCCGCGCAGCACGCCGCGGTCCTCGAGCAGCAGGCCGACGAGCTTGCGCGCGCTGCCGGCGGCGCGGATGGCCTCGAGCGCGCGGCGGCCGAGAAAATCGCGTTCCGCCGGCGCCAGCGCCACGGTCCAGCCGAGCGCGGACTCGTACGGGTGCGTGCTCTCATCCATGTCGTTGCCGTAGAGGTTCATGCCCGCTTCCAGGCGCAGCGTGTCGCGCGCGCCGAGTCCGCAGGAGGCGACGCCGAGGGAGTTGAGGCTGCGCCACGCCGGCACCGCGTCCGCGGCCGGCATCATGATCTCGAAGCCGTCCTCGCCGGTGTAGCCGGTGCGCGCCACGAACCACGCTCCGAGCTGGCGCCCGACGAAGCTCTCGAGGGCGAGCGCTGCGGTGGCATCGGCCGCGGCGAGCAGCTGCGCGGCCTTGGCGCGCGCCTCCGGTCCCTGCACGGCGAGCATCGCCAGGTCGGCGCGCTCGGTAACGCTCACGGCAAAGGGCGCCGCGTGCGTACGGATCCAGGCGAGATCCTTGTCGCGCGTGCCGGCGTTCACCACCACGCGGTAGGAGGTGTCGTCGAGGTAATAGACGATGAGGTCATCGAGGATGCCGCCGGCCTCGTTCAGCAGGCAGCTGTAGAGCGCCTTGCCGGGGGTTTTGAGCTTGGCCACGTCGTTGGCGATGAGCCGGCGCAGGAACTCGCGCACCCGCGGGCCCTGCAAGTCGATGACGCACATGTGCGAGACGTCGAAGACGCCCGCGGCGCGGCGCACCGCGTGGTGTTCGCCGATCTGCGAGCTGTACTGCACCGGCATATCCCAGCCGCCGAAATCGACGATGCGGGCATTGAGCTCCTGGTGCAGCCTGAACAGCGGGGTCTGTCTTCCCACGAACGCACTCCGACGAGCAGTCACGGCCAAAAAGACGCGGCAGGCGCTTGCGCTCGTCTTGGAAGCGAGTCGCCTGCCGCCCTTCTGTCCTGTGACCTGAGAGATCAGGCGCGCAGCGCCGCTCCCCTTCGGTGGGTGGATCGGACGGATTTGCCGCACGACGCACCGCTCTCCAGAAGCCCCGCGGTGCCGTCACCGCCGTCTGCCGTTCGTGGGCCTGAGCGTTTCCGGGCGGGAATTGCGCCTTCGGCGTCCCGGGTTTGCCAGCGCCGGGCTCTCTCCGAACAGACTGTTTCGGGCGGGGGCGATGATAGCAGCCTTCACCGCGTGCCGCTTACGCGCGGCGACGGTAGAATTGGCCCCTACGTGAGCACTCCACCCCCCCTGACGAATCCGCAGCGCCGCGCGAGCGTGGCGGTCACCATCGGCGCGGTGCGCGTCGGCGGTGGCGCGCCCATCGTGGTGCAGTCGATGACCAATACCGACACCGCCGACGTCAATGGCACGACCCGCCAGGTGCAGGCGCTCGCGCGCGCCGGCTCCGAGCTGGTGCGCGTCACGGTCAATACCGCCGAGGCCGCCGCCGCGCTGCCGGTCATCCACGAGCGCCTCGAGGCCCTCGGGGTGCGCGTGCCCTTGATCGGCGACTTCCACTTCAACGGCCACAAGCTGCTGCGCGAGCATCCGGCCTGCGCCGCGGCGCTCGCCAAGTACCGCATCAACCCGGGCAACGTCGGGCGCGGCAGCAAGCGCGACCCGCAGTTCGCCGAGATGATCGAGACCGCCTGCCGCTATGACAAACCGGTGCGCATCGGGGTCAACTGGGGGAGCCTCGATGCGGAACTCCTCACGCGCCTGATGGACGAGAACTCCCGGCGCGCGGAGCCCGAGGATGCGCAGCAGGTGATGCGCGCGGCGGTGGTCGAGTCGGCGCTCTCCAGCGCGCGGCGCGCCGAGGAGCTCGGACTCGCGCACGAACGCATCATCCTCTCGGCGAAGGTTTCCGGGGTGCAGGACCTGATCGCCATCTATCGCGACCTGGCACGCCGCTGCGACTACCCGCTGCACCTGGGCCTCACCGAGGCCGGCATGGGCTCCAAGGGCATCGTCGCCTCCACCGCCGGCATGGCGGTGCTGCTGCAGGAGGGCATCGGCGACACCATCCGCGCCTCACTCACCCCCGAGCCCGGCGGGGATCGCACCCAGGAGGTGCTGGTGGCGCAGGAGATCCTGCAGACCATGGGGCTGCGCGCCTTCACCCCGCTGGTCATCGCCTGCCCCGGGTGCGGGCGCACCACCAGCACGGTGTTCCAGGAACTCGCGCAGCGCATCCAGAGCCACATCCGCGCGCGCATGCCGCAGTGGCGGCGCGAGTACGCGGGCGTCGAGGAGATGACGGTCGCGGTCATGGGCTGCGTGGTCAACGGCCCGGGCGAGAGCAAGCACGCCAACATCGGTATCAGCCTGCCCGGCACCGGCGAGCGCGCCGTGGCGCCGGTGTACGAGGACGGCGCGAAGACCGTGACGCTCAAGGGCGAGCGCATCGCGGAGGAGTTCCAGGAGCTGGTCGAGAACTACGTCGCGCGCCACTACGCGCGCGCGGAGAGCGCGTGAGCACGCTCGCCGAGCGCAGCTGCAAACCCTGCGAGGGCGGCATGGCGGCGCTGACGCGCGCGGCGGCCGAGGCGCTGATGCCGCAGCTGGATCCGGGCTGGACGCTCACCGAGAACGCGCTCGCCATCCACCGCGAGTTCCGCTTCCGCGACTTCTACCGCACCATGAGCTTCGTCAACGCGCTCGCGCACATCGCCAACATCGAGGACCACCACCCGGACCTGGCGCTCGGCTACAACTACTGCCGCGTCACCTACACCACGCACGCGGCGCGCGGGCTGTCGGAGAACGACTTCGTGTGCGCGGCCAAGATCGACCGCGTGCCGCTCACCTGAGCGCGCGCCCTAGCGTGCCGCCTGCGGCAGCTCGCCCGTCACCCCGAGCGCGCGGCGAATAAAGAAGCGCCGCAGCTCCTGGCTGCGATTGACCAGGGAGAGCCCCGCCTGCGCCACGCGTGCCACCGGCCCGGTGCCGTGCGCCAGCAGCCGATCGAAGGCATCGATCGCGGTCGCCATCACCGCCACTTCGCTTTTGCGCCAGCGCTCGTAGGTGCGCAGCACCCCGAGCGCCCCCACGTCCTCGCCCCGCCCGACCGCCTCGAGCAACAGCTGCGCGAGCGCGGCGGCGTCGAGCAGCCCGAGGTTCACCCCCTGGCCGGCGAGCGGGTGCACCACGTGCGCCGCATCCCCGAGCAGCGCCACGCGATTGGCGACGTAGCGCGGGGCCGCGAGCCGCTCGAGCACGAAGGAGCGGCGCGTGCTCACGAGACGGGCCGGGCCCAGGGCCAGGTCCGCGGCCTGATCGAGCGCGCGCGCGAACTCGGCATCCGTGGCGCTCAGCAGTGCCGGCGCGCGCGCGGCATCGACCGACCAGACGATCGAGCTGGTGCCGTCGGCGAGTGGCAGGAACGCCAGCGTGCCGTCCTTCATGAAGCGCTGCCAGGCGGTGAGCTGATGCGGCTCGGCGGTGGCGACGTTGGCGATGATCGCGAGCTGCTCGTACGCGCCGCTCGCCGCGGTGAGGCCCGCGGCCTCGCGCACCCTCGAGTGCGCCCCGTCCGCCCCCACCACGAGCTGCGCCGCCAGCTCCCCTTCCGCCGTGCGCAGGCGCACGCCGTCCTGGGTGATCGCGAGCGACTCGAGCGCGGCGTGCGTGATACGGCCGCCGGCGGCGGCAAAGGCCTCGAGCAGCGCCCCCTGCAGCAGGCGGTTCTCGAGGATGTAGCCGAGGTTCGGCTCCCCGACGTCGGCGGCGTCGAACACCAGCACCGCGGCACTGGAGGCCGCGACGCTCTCGTGCCAGATGCGCATGCGCTCGTAGGCGCACACGCGCGAAGCGGCGATCAGCGGCCACGCGCCCGCGGCGCTGAGCAGCCGCTCGCTGGCGCGCGACAGCGCCACGACCCGCGAGTCCAGCGGTGCGTGCGCCTCGAGGGGGGCCGGCGGGTGCGGCTCGAGCAGCGTCACCTCGAGGCCCCCGCGCTGCAGCAGCGCCGCGGCACACGCCCCCACCGGACCGCCGCCGACCACCGCGACCTCAGCCATGGCGCACCGGCAGGCCGCGCGCCAGGCGCGGGGTGGGACCGGCGAAGCCGGCGCTGACGCGGGCGAGTGCGCGCTTGGCGGGCGGGGTCAGATCGAAGGCGAGCAGCCCGAGGTTGCGCAGCAGGCCGACGCCGGGGCGCTCGTCGCCGAACAGCTTCACCAGCGAATCGGTGAAGCGCACCACGCCGCGCCGGTCCTGCGCGCGCCACGCGGCGAAGCGCTGCAGCTGCTCGGGGGAGCCGGCCGCGGCGGGCGCCTCGGCCAGCACCTCGGCGAGCATCGCCGCATCGCGCAGCCCGAGATTGAAGCCCTGGCCGGCGACCGGGTGCAGCGCCTGCGCGGCGTTGCCGATGAGCACGGTGCGCGGGCCGACGGGGGCCGCGGCGCGCGTGAGCTTCAAAGGATAGGCGCCGCGACGCCCCACGCGCGTGAAGCGTCCGGCGCGCCAGCCGAAGGCGCTCTGCAGCGCGGCCAGGTAGGCGGACTCCTCCAGGGCCAGCAGGCGCTGTGCGTGCTCGGGGGTGCAGGCCCAGATCACCGCGCGGCCGCCGCTGGCGAGCGGCAGCACCGCGAGCGGGCCGCTCGGGGTGAAGCGCTCGAAGGCACGGTCCGCGTGCGGCTCGTCGGTGGCGACGTTGGCGACGAGCGCCACCTGCGCGTAATCCTCCACCTCGGCGCCGATGCCGGCCGCGGCGCGCACCTGCGAGTGCGCCCCGTCGGCGGCGACCACGAGGCGCGCCTGGAAGTGCTCCGGGGCCGCTCCCGCTGAGCGCACGCCGAGGCGCACGCCCGCGGCATCGATGGTAAGTTCGCTGAGCTCCGCCGGCACGCGCAGCGTGAGCTCGGAGGCGCGCCCGAGGCGCGCCCACAGCGCCGCGCCCAGGACGCGATTGGGCACCACGTAGCCGAAGGCCTCGATCCCCTGCTCGCGCGCCGCCAGGCGCGCGAAGCCGAAGCGCCCGGCATCCGAGACGTGGATCGAACGGATCACGCCGGCCGCAGGCGCGATCGCCTCCCACACCCCGAGGGCGGCGAAGATGCGCCGGCTGGCATTGCCCAGGGCGGTGGTGCGCTCATCGAAACTCGGCTGCTCGGCGCTGGCGAGGGGCACGCTCTCGATCAGCAGCGCGCGCACGCCGCTGCCGATGAGCGCCGCGGCAAGACTGGCGCCGACCATGCCGCCGCCGACGATCGCGACGTCGACCTCGGTAGCCTTAGGGGTGATGGCGGACAGCGGCGCGCTCCCTCAGCCGCGCGCCATCAGCGCTTCGATCTGCTCGACATCCTTGGGCGCGCGGGCCGTGAGCACCTCGACGCCGGACTTCGTCACCACCACGTCGTCCTCGATGCGGATGCCGATATTGTGGAAGCGCTTGGGCACCCCGCGGGCGCCGGCGGGCAGGTAGATCCCCGGCTCGACCGTCATCGCCATGCCCGGCTCGAGCACGCGCCATTCATCGCCGATCTTGTAGTCACCCACGTCGTGCACGTCGAGGCCGAGCCAGTGGCCGGTGCGATGCATGAAGAAGCGCCGGTAGGCGTGCGACTTGATGAGGGCCGGCACCCGCCCCTTCAGCAGTCCGAGCTTCACCAGCCCCTGGGTGATGACGCGCACCGCCGCCTCGTGCGGCTCGTTCCAGTGATTGCCGGGACGCACCTTGGCGATCGCGGCGCGATTGGCCGCCAGCACCACCTCGTATACCGCTCGCTGCTCGGGGCTGAAGCGGCCGCTGACGGGGTAGGTGCGGGTGATGTCGGATGCGTAGCACTCGAACTCGCAGCCGGCATCGACTAAGAGCAGCTCGCCGCTGACGAGCGGCTGATCGTTCTCGTGGTAATGCAGGATGCAGCTGTTGGCGCCGGAGCCGACGATCGGGTGGTAGGCGGTGTCGGCGTTGTGGCGGCGAAACTCGTGCACCAGCTCCGCCATCACCTGGTACTCGGTGGCCCCGGGACGGCAGAAGCGCATGGCGCGCTGGTGTGCGCGCGCGGCGATGCGCGCCGCGGTGCGCATCAGCTCGAGCTCGCGGCGCGACTTGAACAGGCGCATGTCGTGCAGCACGTGATCGAGCGCCACGAACTCCTGCGGCGGATGGCGCCCGTTGCGCGCCTGGGTGCGCAGCCCGTTCACCCAGCCGACCATACGCTGGTCGAAGTCGGCATAGACCCCCATGGTGTAGAACACGCGCGTGCGATTCTCGAGCAGCCCGGGCAGGATCTCGTCCAGGTCCGTGAACGGGAAGGCGTCGTCCGCGCCGAAGTCGCGCTTGGCACCGGCAGGGCCTGCGCGCCGGCCATCCCAGGTCTCGCGCTCGGGGTTGCGCTCGCGCACGAACAGGATGTACTCCGCCTGCGCCCGCCCCGGCACCAGCACCGCCACCGCCTCCGGCTCACCGAAGCCGGTGAGGTAGTGAAAGTCGCTGTCCTGGCGGTACGGGTACTCGACGTCGCTGTTGCGGTGGCGGATCGGCGCGGCGGGCAGGATCGCGATCGAATCGCGTCCCATCTGCCGCATCAGCAGGCGCCGGCGGCGGGCGAACTCATCGCGTGCCATCCGCGCGGCGGCCTAGTGCAGCTGCGCCGCGGTCGGCGCGGCCGGCGCGCGCGCCACGGCGAGCTCCTCGAAAAGGAGCTGCACACCCACGCGCACGAACTCCACCAGCTCCGCGTAGGCATTCTCGTTGGACTCGTCCGGCGCGACGTCCTCCACGTCGGCGCGGCTGATCTCGATGAAGTCGCGCACGATCTCCCCGACTTCCCCGGGCAGCTCACTCGCATCCTGGATGCTGCCGGCACCGAGACCGTAGAGAAATCCCTGGCACCACTGCGCCAGCGCCTGGGTGCGCTCGGACAGCGGGGCGGCGTCCTCCGGCAGCAGCGGCTCGAACTGCATGTCCGGCTGGATGAGCGCACCCGCGGTGGCGTCGTACAGCTCATGCAGCGTGTTGGCGGCCGCGGCGGCCGCGCGCCCCTCGGGCAGGATCTCCTTCAGCCAGTCCTCGAAGCGGTAGCCCGAGGCCCCGCACAGGCAGCCGGCGAGCGTGCCGTGCGCCTCGGCGGCGTCGGCGAGCGAGTGCTCGTGCGCCAGCAGTTGCTGGGTGCGGGTGTAGTCGGGCTGCAGCATGTGTGGGGTTCATTATAATTGACCCCAGGAAGAGCGCCGCTCTATAGTCTTAAGACCATGAGCGACACTAAAAAAACAGAACTCGAGCTCGAACTGACGCGTCTCAGCAAGCGGATCGAGGAGCTGATTACGGTCCTCGAGCAGCTGAAGGACGAGAACCGCGCGCTGCGCGCGCGCCATGAGTCCCTGGCGGGCGAGCGCGCCGCACTCATGCACAAGAACGAGCAGGTGCGCACCCGCGTGGAAGCCATGATCGGGCGCCTGAAGACCCTGGAGCACGGGACATGAGCCAAGCGGAACCGGCGCGCGTCAGCGTGCGCATCATGGAAAAGGAATACGTGGTCGCCTGTCCGTACGAGGAACGCTCGGCGCTGCTCGATGCCGCTGAATTCCTCAATGGCCGCATGCGCGAGATCCGCGACAGCGGCAAGGTGCTCGGGCACGATCGCATCGCCGTGATGGCGGCGCTGAACCTCGCGCACGAGTTCCTCAAGGGACGCGACCGCGAGACCAAGCTCGACGGCGGCGTGGGACACCGCGTGCGGACGCTGCGCGAGCGCGTCGAAGGCGCGCTGGAAAAGAGCCAGCAGCTCGAACTGTGAAAAAGTCGTGCTTTCCCTACAAGCACGCGTCACATCCATGGTGTAGAGTGTTTTTGGCGTCGCCTGCGGTGTTCGACAAGCGGACCGGGTTACCTCGGACCCTAATGGAAACACCCAAGGGACTTATGCCTTGCGCGCAGCACTGTGCATGTCCGCCTTCGAGCGGGAAGCCTTACCTGGCGCAGGTCGTCCCACCTGTTGCTCTGGTTCGAGAGCAACGGTTCGCACCGGCACAGGCGGGTGGCGCTACCTGATTCAGCACCCGGTGCCGAGCGGCGCGCGCTGCGTGCGAGCCTCGCGGCGCGCCGCCGGCGCCTCACCGAGCAAGAGCGCGCGCAGGCCGCGCAGCAGGTGGCGCGCAACGTCGAGCGCGCGCTGCCGCTGAAGGCCGGCTCGCGCATCGCGCTCTACGCCGCCCTGCCCTCCGAACTCGACACCACCCCTCTCATCGAGCTGGCGCGCCGGCGCGGCTGCCGCATCTACCTGCCGCGCATCGACCGCCAGCGTGCGGCGCGCGGCATGCGCTTCCTGGAGATGTCCGGGACGCTCAGGAGCAACCGGCTGGGGATCGATGAGCCGGACAACGCCGCGCGTATCGGGGCACGCTGGCTGGACGTGGTGTTCCTGCCGCTGGTGGGCTTTGACCGCTACGGGCTGCGCCTCGGCAGCGGCGGGGGTTTCTATGACCGCGCCTTCGCCTTCCGGCGCTGGCGCGCCAGCTGGCACGCACCGCAGCTGATCGGTCTGGGCTACGCCTTCCAGCAGCTCGAGCGCATCGTGCCCGCCGCCCATGACGTGCGCATGGATGCGGTCATCACCGACGAGGGAATCATCCGATGCACTACTGGCTGATGAAGAGCGAGCCCTCCACCTTCGGTCTTAAGCACCTGGCGGCGGCGCCGCGCCGCACGACCGGCTGGGACGGGGTGCGCAACTACCAGGCGCGCAACATGCTGCGCGATCAGATGAAGAAGGGCGACCAGGCCTTCCTCTACCACTCGAGCACCGAGGTACCAGGGATCGTCGCCATCATGCAGATCGTGAGGGAGGCCTACCCCGATCCCACCGCCTTTGATCGCAAGCATCATCACTACGACCCGGAGAGTGATCGCGAGAACCCGCGCTGGTTCATGGTCGATGTGCAGCTGAAGCGCCCCCTGGCGCGCACCATCACGCTCGATGAGCTGCGCGCGCACGCGGACCGGGAATTAAAGGGCATGGTGCTCCTGCGTCGCGGCAACCGACTGTCGATCACGCCGGTGGAAGCGGCGCACTGGAAGTTCATTCTCGCGCTCGAATGATGCGCGCCATGGTGCGCGTGCATGCCCATGCACGCCTCGCACCTAGCACACTTGCGGGTGCGCTCGCTTGTAAATTCTTGTCGCGTGTATATACTCGGACCCCGGACTAACCCGTCTCTAATTGGAGAGCCAACATGGCGAAGGCAAAGAAGAAGGCCAAGAAGAAAGCTGCTAAGAAGAAGTAGTGGCCTTAACTCGGCGATCGCGCAAGCGATCGCCGAGTCGAATTCGAAGACTGTGCCCGCCGCTGACGCGGGCACAGTCATTTCTGCAGTCCGAGTTCCTTCTCATCCGCACCGCATGACGCTCGACACCGACACCCAGAAACGCCGCGCCGCGCTCGCGGCGCTGGAACTCGTGCCCACCGGTGTAACCCTGGGGGTCGGCACCGGCTCTACCGTCAATTGCTTCATCGAGGCGCTGGCCGCGACTCCCGGGCGCATCAGCAGCGCGGTTTCAAGTTCCGAGGCGAGCAGTGCACGCCTTGCGGCCGCCGGCATCCGGGTGCTCGACCTCAATGACGTCGCGGACCTGGCGGTGTACGTCGATGGCGCCGACGAGGCCACCCCGGCGCGTGCGCTGATCAAGGGTGGGGGCGGCGCGCTCACGCGCGAGAAGATCATCGCGGCGGCCGCGCAGCGCTTCGTGTGCATCATCGATGAAAGCAAGCTCGTGACGCGCCTAGGGAAATTTCCCCTGCCCCTCGAAGTCATCCCCATGGCACGCGAGCTGGTGGCGCGCCGCCTGCACGCCTTCGGCGGCCGCGCGGTGTGGCGGCGTGCCTGCGTGACCGATAACGGCAACCACATCCTCGACGTCCACGATCTGCAGATTCCCGACCCCGCCGCCCTGGAGCGTGAGCTGAACCAGATCGCCGGGGTGGTGAGCGTGGGGCTGTTCGCCCTGCGACCCGCGGACGTGCTCATCGTGGGCACCCCGCGGGGCGTGGAGACGCGCTGAGAGGGCTCCCCTGACCCCGCCGGCGCGCTGTTCCCGAGGCGTGGGTGCGTCTTTCGCAATTTCTCAGGCAACTTTCACAAACCTTTCAGTTCCACTTCAAGTTGTTCCCGGCTTCGGGGCATACCTTTCATGGCGGTCCTCGGCACAACCCCCACAGGGAGAACCGCAATGAACAGCACGAACTCGCCCCATCGCTTCACCGTCCGCCCCCTCGCCCTGGCACTGGTCCTGGGTCTGATCGGCGCCGCCCAGGCGTCGGCCGCTGAGCCCGCCGGAATCACCGTGCACTACGGCGACCTCGACCTGGCCACCAGCGCCGGCGCGCACACCCTCTACGCGCGCATCTCGGGCGCGGCGCGCACCGTGTGTGGCTTCGAAGGCACCGCCCTGGTCGAGCAGACCCTCTGGAACAGCTGCTACCGCGGCGCGATCGCCGCGGCCGTCGCCAAGGTGGACAGCCCGCTGCTCACCGAGATGCAAACCGGCCATCCCGTCGCGACCGTGGCCATGCTGCGCAAGTGAGCCTCGAGGGGCGCGCGTCCATCCGGGTCCTTTTTCGTCCCGGATGGGCGTGCGCGGCGGGCAGGCGGTGGGGAATCGACGACGCAAACCGCGCCCCGGCCCGCCTGCGCCTTCAGTTCACGCGCTTGAGATTGCCGTTACATCGGGGCTGCACACGTTGACGCACCCCGATTAGCCGGGGGGCGGCAGTGCACGGCTCGCACCCGGGGCACTGCAACGAGGCCAAAACAGGCCCCCGCGCACCCCGATTACTCCCCACCCGCGCAAGCTTCACGCGCCCGGCGCTTTCTTTGGCAATTCATCACCCAACCTTCACGCAGCTTCACCCCCTCTTCATGCGCCTCCCGGGGCGGGCGCATAACTTTCACGGCGGTCCTTGGCAATACTCAACCTGGAGAACCGCAATGAACATCACGAACTCGATTCATCCTTCAACCGTCCGTCCGGTCGCCCTGGCATTGATCCTGGGGGTGCTCGGTGTCAGCCGGGCGTTTTCCGGCGAGCCGGCCTCGATCACGGTGAAATACGGGGACCTCGACCTGTCGACACCCTCGGGCGCCCAGACCCTGTACTCGCGCATCTCGGGTGCCGCCCGCACGGTGTGTGGTTACGCGGGGACGGACTTCATCGATCAGGCCATCTGGAAGGGCTGCTACCGCGGGGCGATCGCCGATGCCGTCGCCAAGGTCAACAGCCCCATGCTCACGGCGGTGCACACCGGCCGTCCCGTGAGTCCGACGGTGGCCATGGCTGGTAAGTGAGAGTAAGGGGGTGCGCGCACCCTTCCGGGGCACTTTACGGTCCCGGAAGGGTGTGCGCCGCCGCCGCGAGGTGAGTCATGTCAGGTTACGGCGTAACATCGCACGAGTACGGCCACGCACTGAGACCCACTCAAAGATGCGCCGGGCATGGACCATGGCAGCCAAGCGAGCGGACCCGAACAGGCGGGCTTCCAGGTCGATGACCTGATCATCGACCTCGGGCAGCAACGCGTCAGCCGTGCCGGCGTGGACATCCCCCTGCCTCCGTTGTCGTTCGAGCTGCTGGTGACGCTGGCGCGCGCGGCACCCAACCTGGTGACCTTCGATCAGCTCACCGAGCGCGTCTGGACCGGGCTGGTGATCTCCCCGGAAACCATCAGCCAGCGCATCAAGCTGGTGCGTACCGCACTCGGAGACGACCCGCACGCGCCGCGCTACATCGGCGGCGTGCGCGGACGCGGTTATCGCATGGTCGCCCCGGTGAGTCCGCTGGCGGAGCGCCGCCGCAGCGAGCCGCCGCCCACCCCTTACTGGATCAATGAGGCCGAGCCCGGGGCGGGCGGTGCGAGCGAGCCGACCGCGCCTTCAGTGCCGCCACCACCAGCCCCCGGACCCGGGGCGCTCGGCTGGCTCGGTGGCCTGCTCGCAGTCGCGCTGCTGCTGGGACTGCCGTGGGCGGCGACCCGGTACCTGCGCACCCCGAGTGCGCCCGTGAACGCGAGCGTGCACGTGCAGCCACCGCACTCGATCGCAGTGCTGCCGCTCATCGATGTGACCCCGGGCGACGGCAACGGCTATCTGGGCGACGGACTGGCACAGGAACTGTCCGCGCGCCTGGGGCGCATCCACGGCCTGCGCGTTGCCTCGAGCACCTCGGCGTTCTCCTTCAGGAACCGCGAGGCCGACGTGCGCGCCATCGCGCAGACGCTCGGCGTGCGCCAGGTGCTCGAAGGCAGCGTCATGCGCGTGGGCGACCAGCTGCGCGTCACGGCGCAGCTGATCGATGCCGACTCCGGCTACAACGTCTGGTCGCAGACCTATAACCGCACCTGGCAGGACCTGGTGGCGATCCAGGATGACGTGGTGCGCTCGATCATCGGCACGCTGAAAGTGGTGCTCGCGAGCGATACGGCGCAGCGGGCCGCGCAGCCTCCGACGCAGCACGTCGAGGCGTTCGATCTGTACCTGGCGGGGCTCTCGAAGCTGCGCGGCGCGGCCGGTCCGGTGCAGCTCGAGCAGGCCGAGGACGCGTTCCGCCAGGCGCTCACGCTGGATCCGAAGTTCGCGCTCGCCTACGCCGGGCTCTGCGAGCGCTATGCCACCGGCTACGACGAGACCCGGGATCCGGCGCTGGTGAGCAAGGCCGAGAGCGCCTGCGGCGCGGCGCTGAAGCTCGATGACTCGCTGCGCGAGGTGTCCGCCGCCCTCGCCCACCTCTATCTGGTCAGCGGTCGCAGCGACGAGGCGGCGGCGCGTTACCGCGCCGCGATCCGCGGCGAGCCGGACAGCGCCGATGGCTACATGGGACTCGGTGAGGCGCTCGAGGCGAGCCAGCAGGACACCGAGGCCGAGCGGGCCTTCCGCCAGGGAGTCGAGGTGGAGCCCACTTACTGGGGCGCGCAGACGGCCCTCGGCAACTTCCTCTTCCGCCACGGCCGCTCCGCGGCCGCGATCCCGATCTACAAGCGCGTGACCGAGCTCGTGCCGGCGAGCCGCCTCGCCTACAACAACCTCGGCGCCGCCTACCTGATGAATGGCGAGTTCCCGCCAGCAGCGGCGGCGTTCGAGCGTTCGCTCGCTCTCGAGCCCTCGCGCAGCGCCTACTCGAATCTCGGCTCGGTGTATTACTTCCTCGGACGCTACGCGGACGCGGCGCGCATGTTCACCCACTCCACGGAGCTTGCGGCCCAGGACCACCGCGTCTGGGGCAACCTCGCGGACGCGCTGTGGCAGCTCGACAGCTCGCGCGCCGCCGCCAAGGACGACTATCGCCGCGCCATGGCGCTCGCGCAGCGCAGCCTCCAGGTGAACCCCAAGGACGCCGTCTCGTGGATGCTGCTCGCGTACTACAGCGAGCGCGCCGGGGACGGCGCGCACGTCAGCGACTACGTCAGCCGTGCGCTTGCCCTCGGCGGCACTGACCAGTACGTCCACTACTACGGCGCGCTGGTGGCGCTCGAGCGAGGCGATGCCAACGGCGCCGTCGCGGCGCTCAGCCGTGCCGTTGAACTCGGTTATCCCACGCAGCTGATCCGCGCCGCGCCCGATTTTACGAGTCTGCGCAGCGATGCGCGCTTCCGCAAACTCGCCGATGTCAGTGAGAAGGCCCCCCAAGCGTGAGGCTGACTCGCAGCAGTCATCCGATCACACCAAAGGAGAAGACCATGCCAATCGAGAACACGCACGAATTCACCAATACGTTCGCACCCATCCACTTCGCCGATAATGTTCAGACGGTGCTCATTCAGAGCGGCGACGGCACCCTGTGGGTGCAGCCCAATGGCGGAGCCCTGCACACCTGGCCCGGTACCGTCGTGCGCTGGATATGCAAAGAGCCCTTCAGCATCAGCTTCAAGCAGCAAGGCGGCCCGCCGCAGCCCTTGCCCGACCCCAAGGTTACCCAGGTCGGGGGCATGTTCCAGTGTGAACTTGAGCCGAAGTCCTTTAACGGAGGCTTCGGTCCGTACTACGAGTACACGGTCAGGGTGGGCGAGCTGACACTCGATCCGATCATCATCGTCGACAAGAAGCCGCAGTAGCGGAAAAAAGACCGTTCCGCAGCGCGCGACGAAACGTACGCGCGCTGCGCCGAACGGAAGCGCTGGACGCTTGCAACGCCCGCAACGCGGGCGCGTCGCGGTTGCGCGCGCGTGACTTGCGCGCCGCTCGTACCGCGATTTGTCCCGCTCATACCTAAATGAGGCCCGCTGCGCGCGCGGCCTTTGTCCTTTTTCACGTACGCGGCATCCAATCAGGCACAGGACCACGAGCCGGTTCTTGCCGCAGCCTCGCTGCAACCACGAACGCGCCCGCGGCCCCTTTTCGGAGACGCCCAACGGAGGACCGCACATGTTTACCCGCCAGACATTTCGACAGTTGTCCCTCACCGGCCTCGCGCTCACGGCGGCCGCCTGCCTCGCGCCGAGCGCGCAGGCGGCTACCGCGGCAGCATCCGCCGTGCCCACCGTGAAAGTCAGCTATCGCGATCTTGATCCGAATTCCGAAGCTGGCGCGCAGCTGCTCTACCAGCGCATCCGCGGCGCGGCGCAGTTCGTGTGCGGCGAGGAGGGCCGGAGCCTGGATGAGCAGCACGCGTGGAACCGCTGCGTGCATACCGCCATGAGCGAAGCGGTGCAGACGGTGCACAGCCCGCAGCTGAGCGCGCTCGATTCCGCGCAGGGCCCGGGCCTGCAGACCGCACAGCTGCGCAGGTGAGCGGCCGCGCGCTTTCAGCGCGCGCGCGTGCATGCTGACCGGCGGCCGCCGGACGCTTGGGGCCCGACGCACTCGAGAGCCGGCGGTGCGTTCAGGTGCTGGCGTGACGCGCGCGGCGCGCGGTCATGCGGCCGCGGTTGGGAGAGTGGCCGTGCTTGGTGGCCACGGCGCGACGCGCCGAGTCCTCGCGCGCGTGCGCCTTCTGCGCCGGGCTCTTGTTGCGGCCGCTGCCGCCGGGCTTTTCACCGCCGCCGCTTTGCTTGTTGACGGTCGCCCAGGCACGGGCTTCGGCTTCGCCCGGATCCAGTCCGCGCTCCTCGTAACTCGCTTCGATGTGCTCGGCCTTGCGCTTCTGCTTGGGCGTGTACTTGGATTTGTCCCCGCGGGGCATGGCGTGTCCTCCTAGACAAAAGCCGATGCTCACGCGGGCCCGCAGGCAAAGTCTGTAGGTCCGGGCCACCGAAAGCCAGAAGGCCCGCTCATCAGGAGCGGGCCTTCTTTCATTGGCTGGGGGACTAGGATTCGAACCTAGGTAAACGGAGTCAGAGTCCGTTGTCCTACCACTAGACGATCCCCCAAGTGAGGCGGGACAACGAATCGTACGCGTAAGACTGCCAACCGCGAGGGTTGCAGGCCTGAGGCGTACGACTCTAGCGCTTCGAGTACTGCGGTCCGCGACGCGCCTTGCGCCGGCCGACCTTCTTGCGCTCGACTTCGCGGGCGTCGCGGGTGACGAAACCGGCGGCGCGCAGCGGCTTGCGCAGGCTCTCGTCGAACTTGATCAGCGCGCGCGTGATCCCATGACGGATCGCGCCGGCCTGGCCGGTGATGCCACCGCCGTCGACCTTGACCGCGATGTCGAACTTGGCGGTGAGATTCACCGCCTCCAGCGGCTGGCGCACGATCATGCGGCCGGTCTCGCGCCCGAAGAACTCATCGAGCGCGCGCTCGTTGACCGTGATGCGCCCGCTGCCGGGCTTCAGGTACACCCGCGCGGTGGCGGTCTTGCGGCGGCCGGTGCCGTAATGATTCGGGGTCGCTGGCATGAAATGTCGATCCTATTGGAGCTTGAGCGGCTTGGGCTGCTGGGCCTGGTGCGGGTGTTCGCCGCCGGCAAACACGTGCAGTTTCTTGAACATGCGCCGGCCGAGCGGGTTCTTCGGCAGCATGCCCTTGACCGCGAACTCGATGGCCCGTTCCGGGTGCTCGGCGAGCAGCTTCTCCAGCGCGATCGACTTGATGCCGCCGATGTAGCCGGTGTGGTGGTAGTAGATCTTGTCGGTGAGCTTGCGGCCCGTGACCCGGATCTTCTGCGCGTTGAGCACGACGATATGGTCGCCCATGTCGACGTGCGGGCTGTAGTCAGCCTTGTGTTTGCCCTTCAGGCGATGGGCGATCTGCGAGGCCAGACGCCCCAGCGTCTTCTCGCTGGCGTCGACGACGAACCAGTCGCCGCGGACGCTCTCGGGCTTGGCGAATACGGTCTTCATAGGTCACTCGTGGCTGCGGCCGTCGTACGTCGGGGTGGGGACCCACCCGGCATCCGGGGCCAAAAAAAGGCGGGGAAGTGTACTCAAGCCCCTGCCCCAATGCAAAGCACGTGCCCGGAGGCACGCCTCAGGCACCCGTAAAGCCCTGCGGATGGGGGTCCGGGGAGCTTTATACGCCTATAATGGCCCCCTTAGATATGGAGTCCGGTCGCACTCTCGACTCTGCCCTCGCCGCCGCCGACCGCGCCCTGCGGGCCGTCTTCGCGCCGGCCCGGTCGAGTCGACCCATCCCCCAGCCCGCGGCAGCCCCGCAAGAACTCTCCGATTCGGAGCGGCGCACCGCGGCGGCCCTGATGCGCGTCAACCATACCGGGGAACTGGCGGCCCAGGCGCTCTATCACGGGCAGGCCCTGTTCGCGCATGCGGAAGCCACGCGCCGCGTGCTCATGGAGGCCGCACGCGGGGAGTCCGATCACCTCGCCTGGTGCGAGACACGCCTCGGCGAGCTCGCCGCGCGCCCGAGCCTGCTGAATCCCTTCTGGTACGCGGGCTCCTTCGCGATCGGCGCGCTGGCGGCGCTCTGGGGAGATCGCGCGAGCCTCGGCTTCGTCGCCGAGACCGAGCGTCAGGTCGAGGGGCACCTCGACAGTCACCTCGGCAGACTTCCGCCGAGCGACAGCCGCAGCCGTGCGATACTGCAAACCATGCGATCCGAGGAGATCGCGCACGGCGCCAGCGCCACGCGCGCCGGGGGTGTGCCGCTGCCATGGCCGGTACGCGCGCTCATGCGCCGCACCGCCGCCGTCATGACGGGGACTGCCTACTGGATCTGATAAAGCCCGCAACTTAAGCGGGTGCGTGTAAATTTGGGGTTTTCAGGGGAGTCGGTATGGAAGAGAACGTGAAACCGCTGAGCGAAATTCCCGCGATCAACCGGTTCCTGAGCTACTGCCGCATCCGCGCAGTGCCCTCGAAGACCGTGGTGATCCACGCCGGCGACCTGCCGGACGTTCTCTACTACATCATCAGCGGCTCGGTGGAGGTCATGATCGAGGACGAGGAAGGCAACGAGATGGTGCTCGCCTACCTCAACCGCGGTCAGTTCTTCGGCGAGATGGGCCTCTTCTACGAGCAGCCCACGCGCAGCGCCTGGGTGCGCACGCGCAACCAGTGCGAGCTCGCCGAGATGACCTACCCGCGCTTCCGCCAGATCGCCGCCGAGAGCCCGGGGCTGGTGTTCGAGCTCGCCACGCAGCTCGCCACCCGCCTCGACCGCACCAACCGCAAGCTCGGCGACCTGGCCTTCGTCGACGTCACCGGGCGCGTGGCGCACGCCATCATGGACCTGTGCGGCGAGCCCGACGCCATGACCCACCCGGAAGGCATGCAGATCAAGGTGAGCCGCCAGGAGCTCTCGCGCCTGGTCGGCTGCTCGCGCGAGATGGCGGGACGCGTGCTGAAGGTGCTCGAGGAGCAGGGCCTGCTGCGCGCCACCGGCAAGACCATCGTCGTCTTCAACGCGCGGCCGAAGATGAAGACCCGTCCCGTCATCGTGCCGGCCAAGCCAGGCACGACGCCCGCGAAGGCCACCGCCCAAGTGGCGCGCGACGAGGATGAGGATGACGACGAGGACGACGAGGAATAGGCGCTCAGCGCCCGATCCGCTGGCGCATCTCGGCGATGGTACGCGCGTAATCAGCGCTGCCGAAGATCGCTGATCCGGAAACGAAGGTGTCCGCCCCCGCATCCGCGGCGGCGCGGATGTTGTCGCTCTTGATTCCCCCGTCGACCTCCAGGCGCGCCGCGCTGCCGATGGCATCGATGCGGGCGCGCGCCTCGGTCAGCTTGCGCAGGCTCGTGGGGATGAACTTCTGCCCGCCGAATCCCGGGTTCACCGACATGATGAGCACCAGGTCCAGATGCTCGAGCGTGTAGTCGAGGTAATCGAGCGGGGTGGCGGGATTGAACACCAGGCCCGGCTTGCAGCCGTGCTCGCGGATGAGCGCGATCGTGCGGTCGATGTGCTCGCTCGCCTCGGGGTGGAAGCTGATGTAGGTGGCTCCGGCGGCGGCGAAGTCCGGCACCAGGCGGTCCACCGGGCGCACCATCAGGTGCACGTCGATCGGCGCCCTGACGCCGTGCTTGCGCAGTGCCTCGCACACCAGGGGCCCGATGGTCAGGTTGGGCACGTAATGGTTGTCCATCACGTCGAAGTGCACGAGGTCCGCGCCCGCGGCCAGCACCGCGTCGACCTCCGCCCCCAGGCGGGCGAAATCGGCCGACAGGATCGAAGGAGCAATCCAGGGAGTCGCCATGGCGGTGAAGTCTACCCGATGGGGAGTTCCGGGCCGGTGAGGCGCGTGAGCGCCTCGCGGTACTTCTCGCTGGTGCGCCCGATGATTTCCGCGGGGAGCTTCGGGCCCGGCGCGTGCTTGTTCCAGTCGAGGGTCTCCAGGTAGTCGCGCACGTACTGCTTGTCGAAGCTCGGGGGGCTTACGCCCTCGCGGTAGGTATCCAGCGGCCAGAAGCGCGAGGAGTCCGGCGTCACCACTTCGTCGATGAGCGTCAGGCGCCCGCCCGAGTCGATGCCGAACTCGAACTTGGTGTCGGCGATGATGATGCCGCGCTTCAGCGCGTGGGCGGCAGCGAAGCCATAAAGCGCCAGCGCCGTATCGCGCAGCTGCGCGGCGATTGCCGGGCCTGCAAGGGCGATGACGGCCTCGAAGGGGATGTTCTCATCATGCGCGCCGGCGGCCGCCTTACTCGCCGGGGTAAAGAGCGGTTGCGGCAGGCGCTGCGCCTGGCGCATCCCTGCGGGCAGCGCGATGCCGCACACCTGGCCGGTGGCCTGGTAGTCCTTCCAGCCCGAGCCGATGAGGTAGCCGCGCACCACCGCCTCGATCGGCAGCGCCTTCAGGCGCCGCACGATCACCGCGCGCCCGGTAAGCTGGGCGCGCGCGGCCGCATCGCTCACCACGCTCAGCGGATCACGTCCCGTCAGGTGGTTGGGCACGATCGCGCGGGTGTTCCCGAACCAGAAGTTGGAGATGCCGTTGAGCACCTCGCCCTTGCCCGGGATCGGATCGGGCAGCACCACGTCGAAGGCCGACAGGCGGTCGGTGGTGACGATCAGCAGGGTCTCATCGTCCAGGGCGTAGATGTCGCGCACCTTGCCCTCGTGCAGGCGCGTGAGCCCGGGCAGCTGGGTGCGGTAAACGATGGGCGTTGGCATCGCTTGCTACTATAGCGGCCCCCGTGATGACCTCACACCCCGCGCCCAGCGCCAAAGCGGCACCTGCATGAAATGGATCGGCAAAGCTGCCGGCGGAGTGATCGGCGCGCTCGTCCTGGGACCGCTGGGGGCGGCGCTCGGGCTGTTGCTCGGGCACCAGTTCGATGAGGACAGCGCGCCGGCACCCGAACCCCTGAGCCACGAGGATCTCACCGCGCTCGGCGAGCGCTTCTTCCGTGCCACCTTCCGCGTCATGGGTTATCTCGCCAAGGCCGACGGGCGCGTCTCGGAGCTCGAGATCGCCGCCGCCCGCGCCGTCATGAGCGAGCTGCGCCTGAATGCCGCCCAGACCCAGGAGGCCATCGCCTGCTTCACCGCCGGCAAGCAGCCGCAGTTTGACTGCGACGGCGAGCTCGAGGCGCTGCAGCGCGCCTGCCGCGGGCGCACCGACCTGACGCGCATCTTCCTCGAGATCCAGGTGCGGGCCGCGCTCGCCGGCAACAACCTCGAGGGTCGCGTGCGAGCGATGATGCAGCGCGTGGCGCAGCGGCTCGAGCTCTCGGCGTTTGAACTGGCGCACATCGAGGCGGTGCTGCGCATCCGCAGCGGCGCCTTCCGCGCCCCGGGCACACCCGGCGGCGCCGGCGCCGCGTGGGACCAGGGGCTCACGGCTGCCTATAGCGTGCTGGAGACCTCCGCGCAGGCGAGCGATGCGGACGTGGCCAAGGCGTATCGCCGCGCGCTCAACCGCCACCATCCCGACAAGCTCAAAGCCAACGGCCTGCCGGATTCGATGGTCGAGCACGCCAAGCAGCGCACGCAGCAGATCATCGAGGCGTGGGAGCTGATCCGCGAGCGCCGCGGCATCCGCTAGCGCCGCGCCGCCGCCCACTCGGCAATCACCTCCTGGATCGCCCGCACGCCGTCGGTGAGCGCGGCGGGACCTGGCTGCAGGATGAGGGAGGACTTGATCTCGCGCAGGTAGCCCTCGCGCACCGCAGGGATCGCCTCCCAGCCGGGACGTGCCGCGACTGAGGCGGCCTGGAATTTCTTGCCGCACCAGGAGCCGAGCACGATGTCAGGTGCGCGCCGCGGCACCTCGAGCGGATCGGCGATGATGCGGTCCTTGCCGAGCGACTGCAGCGCGAGCTCCGGGAAACAGTCCTCGCCGCCGGCGAGCGTCACCAGCTCCGACACCCAGCGGATGCCGCTGATGAGCGGCCCGTCCCATTCCTCGAAGTACACCCGCGGGCGGCGCGCAAAGGTAGCCGCCCGTGCACGCACCACCCCGAGTCCCGCCTCGAGGGAGTCGGCGAGCGCGCGCGCCTTGGCTTCGCAGCCGATCATGCCGCCGAGGGTGCGGATCATGCGCAGGATGTCGGCGATGCTGCGGTGGTTGAACACGTGCACCTCGAGTCCGGCGCGCACCAGCTCGGCGGCGATGTCGGCCTGCAGGTCAGAGAAGCCGAGCACGAGGTCTGGTTTCAGCTCGATGATGCGCCCGGTGCGGGCGCTCGTGAACGCCGAGACGCGCGGCTTCTCGCGCCGCGCGCGCGGCGGGCGCACCGTGAATCCCGAGATGCCGACGATGCGCCAGTCCTCACCGAGCAGGTAGAGCGTCTCGGTGGTCTCCTCCGTCAGGCACACGATCCGCTCGGGAAACTGTGAATTGGCCGTCATGAAGCACCGCAGCCGCGCAGCCGGCACTGTATCCTTAAGCCATGTGGGTGCGCATCTGGGCCTTGCTGGACTGGTGCTTCTTCGGGCCGCTGTCGGAGCGCGCGGGGCTGCTCGGCGCCAGCCTGCGCCTGCTGCGCTACCCCTACGCGGTGCTGCGGGATCTTTCCCGCGGGGAGATCAACCTGCGGGCGATGAGCCTGGTGTACACCACGCTGCTGTCGCTGATTCCCCTGCTCGCCTTCAGTTTCGCGGTGCTCAAGATCTTCGGCGGCCGGCGCGATCTGGAGCCGCTCGTGTTCGAGTTCTTCCGGCCGCTCGGGAGCGGTGCCGCGCAGGAGCTCACGGTGCGCGTGCTGCAGTTCGCAAGCCGCGTCTCCAGCGGCGTCGTCGGCTCCGTGGGCCTTGCACTGCTGGCCTGGACCCTCGTCGGCACCATCAAGAAAATCGAGGACAGTCTCAACTTCCTCTGGCACGTGGAGCAGCCCCGCAGCTTCGGCAGGCGCGTGGCCGAGTACACCGCACTGCTGATCGCAGCCCCGGTGATCCTCGTGGGTTTCGTGGGACTGCTGCACACCGCCATCGCCACAGGTCCCGTCCAGGAGGTGGTGCATCTGGCGCTGCTGCAGCGCCTGCGCGGCGTCGGACTGCAGCTTGCGCCCTTTGCCATGGTCACCGCGTTCTTTACCGCGCTCTACATGATGATCCCCAACACGCGCGTGACCTGGCGCGCCGCGCTCACGGGCGCGGCCGTAGGGGGCGCGCTGTGGGTGGTCACGGGGAGGTTCTTCACCGCCTTCGTGGTGTACTCGACGCGTCTGACGCTGGTGTACGCGGGCTTTGCCATCGTGGTCGCGGCGCTGCTGTGGACCTATTTCGGCTGGCTGATACTTTTGGCCGGCGCGCAACTGTCCTTCTACGTACAGAACCCCAGTTACCTGCGTCTGGGCCTGCAGGTGCTGCGCCTCTCGAGCGTCGAGCTCGAGGAACTGGCGCTGAAGCTGATGTACCTCGTCGGCCGCGCGCACGTGTCGGGCGGGGAGCGCTGGACGGTGAACCGGCTGGCCACCGAGCTGGGGCTGCCGGCGGTGGCGGTGGCGCAGATGACGCGCGCGCTGGAGAAGGCGGGACTCTTGGTGGTCACCGAGAAGGAGGAGCTGCTGCCCTCGCGCGACATCGGCAACATCCGCGTCTACGAGATGCTCGAGATCGCGCGCACGCAGAGCAGCGGCCACGTCGAGCCGCGTCACGTACCGATCGCCTCCGTTGACCGCTTGCTCGCACAACTCGAGGATCAGCGCCGCAATCGCTGCGGCGAGCTCACCCTGCGTGATCTGGTGGACGATGTCTCGCGCCCGCAGTTGAGCGTGGCGCGCGGCACCGGCTCATAGTCTGCGCCCAAGGAGCTAAGCGATGAACGGACGTGTCGCCCTGGTCAGCGGTGGCGGTCGGGGCATCGGGCGCGAAGCCGCGCTCCTGCTCGCGGGTGCGGGCGCGCGGGTGATGGTCGTGTCGCGCAGCGCAACCGAGCTGGCGGCGGTCGGCCTGGAATACGTCGTGGCCGACTTGGGCACCGCCGAGGGCTGCGCCCGGGCGGTTGCCGAGACCGAGCGGCGCCTGGGAGCGATTGATCTTCTGGTCGTCAACCACGGCATCGGCTCGGCGCACGAGCGGCTGGTGTGGGAGCAGGATCCGGAAGTGTGGCGCGAGACCATGCGCGTCAACCTCGATGGCCCGTTCGAACTCGCGCGGCTGACCGTCGGCGGCATGTGCCAGCGCGGCTTCGGCCGGCTCGTATTCACCAGTTCAACCGCCGGCGAGAAAGCCGAACGCTGTGGCAGCGCCTACACCGCATCCAAGCACGGGGTGATCGGGCTCGCCCGCGCGGTCGCCCAGGACGCCGGGCCGTTCGGCGTGACCTCCAACGCGGTGCTGCCGGGCTGGGTGCGCACGGCAATGGCCGAGCGCTCGGCGCAAACCGAGGCCGAACGGCGCGGCATCAGCGTCGATGCGGTATGGCGCGAGCGCGCCGCCATCTACCCGCAGAACCGGGTGCTGGAACCGCGCGAGGTGGCGCAGGTGATCGCGTTCCTGTGCAGCGAGGCGGCCGGGGGCGTGAACGGTGAGGCGATCACCGTGGCGCTCGGGGGCATCTGGTAGGCGAGCCGGCGAGCTTCCGGGTATTCGTAACCGACATCGCGCAAGCCATCCGCGGTACCGGAGGCGCACGGATACGGGCTATATTGTGGCCTGCACCGCAGGGACGTTGGTGACTGCGTCCATGTCCTACGGCTTGCAATGACACACCAAGAATCTTCGACCGACCTCTCTTCTGCAGGATCGCGCGCCACGTTGATGAAGCAGTCATGATTGAGCGGGCTGCCCGCGGCGGATTCTCGGCACGCGCGCGGCGCAGCGCGCACCGCTTCAACTTTCTCGGCAAGCTCGCCCTTGCCTCAGCATTGGCGGCGCTGACCCAGATCCCCGGCGCTCACGCGGCCGCCGCGCCGGCGACCCGCGACGCCGAGATGTTCGCGGCCGTCGACCGCATCTTCGCCGACTACGCCCTCGATGCCCACATCCCAGGCCTCGTCTACGGAATCGTCGCCCAGGGCCGGCTGGTGTACGTACGCGGGATCGGCGTCCAGGACCTGGAGTCGAATCGCCCGGTGACTGCCGACACGCTGTTCCGCATCGCCTCGATGACGAAGGCCTTTACGGCCCTCACGGTTCTGAAGCTGCGCGACGATGGCAAGCTGCGGCTCGATGCGCCCGCGGAGACGTATATCCCGGAACTGCGCGGCTGGAAGTACCCGACGCAGGACTCACCCAGGATTCGCGTGCGCGATCTGCTGAACCACACCGCCGGGTTCGTCACCGATGATCCCTGGGGCGACCGGCAGACCCCGTTGCCCGAGCCCGAGTTCTCCCGGCTGCTGCGCGAGGGCGTACCGTTCGCGCGCACGCCCGAGACCGCCATGGAGTACTCGAACCTGGGATTTGCGCTGCTCGGCCGCGTCATCACCAACGTGTCCGGGCAGCCGTACGCGGACACGATCAGCCATGCGCTGCTGCAGCCGCTCGGCATGCAATCATCCGGTTTCTTCGTCGACGCCGCTCCCCGCGAGCGCCGCGCGCTCGGTTACCGCTGGGAAGAGGACGCATGGCGTCTTGAACCGACGCTGGCACACGGGGCCTTTGGCGCCATGGGCGGCCTTCAGACCAGTGCGACCGACTACGCGAAGTGGGTGGCGTATCTGCTGTCGGCGTGGCCGCCGCGCGACGCCGCGGATTCAGGGCCTGCACTGCGCGCAACGGTACGCGAGCTGGCGCAAGGGTCGAACTTTCCCCGACTGCGGCAGCGCCCCGGGCACACGGGCGAGGCGGCGTGCCGCCAGGCAGCAACGTACGGCATGGGGATGTGGGTGGCGATCGACTGCGAGCTGGGGCTCACACTGAGCCACGGCGGCGGCTATCCCGGTTACGGCTCGCACGTGCTGCTCTTGCCCGATCATGACGCCGGCATCTTCGCCTTCGCCAATCGCACCTATGCGGGCCCTTCCGCGCCGGTCTGGGATGCGGCCATCGTCCTGAGCAAGGCGGGCTTCCTCGAGGAGCGCGCGGTCACGGTCAGCGCCGAACTCGCCGGCGCCTATCGCGCCGTCGCAGCTATCTACCAGCAGGGCGTAGTCACGATAGCCGCCGATCAGCTGGCGATGAATTTCTTGATGGACCGCGACGCGGCCGGATGGGCGCGGGATCTCACAAAGCTTAAGAAGCAGGTCGGCGACTGCGACACGAGCGCGCCCGTGTCTGCCACGAGCGCGCTATCCGGCGAGTTCATCTGGCGCTGCGCCCACGGCCGTGTGACCGGCAGCGTCCTGCTGGCGCCGACGAAACCGCCACGTATTCAGCAAATTGCTCTGGAACGCAAAGCACCGTGAATCCCCCTGATCGGCCAAAGCCAGAGGCTTTGGCCGATCGGAGTCATTACACGTCTGTCGCTGCGGCTGATTCAATGGTCGTGATGGCCGTGCTCTTCCTCGTCGTGACGGTCACCCTCGTCATGGTCATGCCCACCATGCCGGTAGCGCGGCACGTATTCGTTTCGATACCAGTCGTCGCGCACAAAGTAAACCGGACGACCGCAGGCGTGGTATTCCCCGCAATGTTCACGCCAGTGCTTCTCGTGGCCCGGTGGCACATGCAAGTAGATCGGCGTTGCCGCTACGACTCCGGGGCCCCGCTGGATCACAACCGGTTGTGGGTATACCAGCTGCGGCTGGGGGACGTTGCCAATGTCGATCTGCCCGTAGTAGCCGGGCTGCCCGACGCTAAGTGACAGGCCTACGTCGCCGGCAAATGCCGTGGTGGTACACGCGGCGAACAGCGCACTGCAAAGAATTTTCATCATTTTCAGTACCTCGACGTGAAGAAACTGCTCCGGAAACCGCGAGTCGGCACGACGCCAAGTGGCGGTCCGTGCCGACCCGGCCCTGCTCACCACCACCAGACGTGGTACCAGGGCTTCTTGGCGTTGTCCTTTGAAGGCTGCTGCTTCTGGTTTTGTTCCACGGTGTTGTTAGCCAAGGTCTGCGCGGTCATCCCAGAGGTATGCATACCCTGTGGGTGCGTTGCATCGGAGTGGAGCGAGCTGCCACTTGTGCTGTGCGCACTGTTCATGGCCGTCAGATTTCGACCGTCCACCGGCGCGGTGCGAAGGTCGCGGTTGTCCGCACGTAGACTCTGGTGCGCCTGATCACGAGCCATGTCACCGTCTCGGCGACCGCTCGTTGCCCGCGCAGCAGAGTCATTCCGGAGGTCCTGCCGGTCAGCGCGGACATCTGCCTTATCTCTTGCAATATCCGTGCGATCGGCCTGAATGCCGGCCTTGTCGCGCTGGATATCGGCCTGCCCGTTTCGCTGTTTGGCATAGTCGCTGCGCAAGTCACGCTGGTCGGTGCGGATGTCCGCCCGATCCTTGGCGATATCCGTGCGATCGGCCTGAATGCCGGCCTTGTCGCGCTGGATATCGGCCTGCCCGTTTCGCTGTTTGGCATAGTCGCTGCGCAGGTCACGCTGGTCGGTGCGGATGTCCGCCCGATCCTTGCTGATATCCGTGCGATCGGCCTGGATGTCGGCCTTGTCGCGCTGGATATCGGCCTGCCCGTTTCGCTGCTTCGCATAGTCGCTGTGAAGATCACGTTGATCGGTGCGGATGTCCGCTCGATCCTTGGCAATATCCGTGCGGTCGGCCTGAATGCCGGCCCTGTCACGCCGAGCATCCGTGTCCTTATATTGGTCGCGGTCGTGGTCGGTGCGTCGGTCCTGATCGGTGCGTCGGTCCTGATCGGTGCGTCGGTCCTGATCGGTGCGTCGGTCCTGATCGGTGCGTCGGTCCTGATCGGTACGTCGGTCCTGATCGGTACGTCGGTCCTGATCGGTACGTCGGTCCTGATCGGTACGTCGGTCCTGATCAGTGCGTCGGTCCTGATCGGCCCACTGATCCTGCGTTTCGGAGCGAGTGGCATCGGACTGCGGTGGTGGTACGCCCAGGAGCGGCCCCTGGGGCTGTCCTTGCACCTGAGCCTCCGGCTCAACGGGCTGAGCTTGCGCTGACAAGGCCGCCGCCAGGGTTCCGGCCAGAATTGAACTGACACTAATTGCAACGAGGTTACGATGCCTCATGGCGCTTACTCCTCTTCCAGTCTTCGAGAAATCCACAATTGAGCTAGCAACTTGGAGATGCAGATTCAATCGCTAGTAATTTTGCGTTTCGGCAGCAGTGGGAAGGTCAGCGCTATCTCTTGGACGGTCATGATCAGCGCCCGCTGCACGTCGCTGAGTCACTCCTTCCTGCGTGGCCATCCCGCGCACTACGGCAAAGAAGCGCTTGTAGAACTCAGGGTCATGGATCGTCTCGCGCCGCACCGTCCCGAGCACCTCGGCGGAGCCCGATGGCATGGTCAGCGTTGCGGGTCCCACACCCATGCTGGTGGACTGTTTCATCTTCTGCAGACGACTGTCCTCGCGCATTGCAGTGACGAAGACGATGCTGGTGCCATCCCGGTTATCAGCGCAGGTCGTCTGTAAGTGCACTGTCACGTTAAGCTTGGGCTCGGGCTGAAAGTCCCTGCTTCCCGTAAGAACGCCGCTGTCAGTGCTGCGATCGAGCATGTAGCCCTGGCTCAACATCGCACGCTTGACGCTCCAGCAAACCGTATCCCCCGAGCCTGCGAACGTCTCACTAAACGGTGCGGTCGCACTGATGCTGTCGCGTGCCACGTCATGCTTTCTGGAAGCACAGCCCGCGGCTGCTAACGCTGTAACCAAGGCGAGCACCAAGGTGCAGCGGCGATTGACCAGGGTCGGTGACGGACTGCTCACGTGGCGCCTCCAGCTAAGAGCTACCTCTGGGTCACTCTAGGAAGTCGCCGGAGCAGACGCTGTGCCTGAAGCGCCTGCCAGCCGGTAAAGAATTGATCGTGTTGTGAGTCGGAATAAGCCCACGCTTACTTAGACGACAGATGAACGCCGATATCACGGCCGTGCGGCAGCCCGGGGATTCAGGAGCTTGCCGGCATTTTCAAGCATCACTGCTCAGGTCGGCGCGGCCGACGCTGTCAGAACCGGCGAGTCTTAACCGCAGATAAACGGGTGATGGGATTTGGCGAAGCCGTCAATTCAAATCAGACAGGGCCCATTTGGCGGCTGCGGCGTTGTGAGGTTCGGCGCGTTTGCCACCTGCCACGGCGCGACCGGCTCCTTAGGGTTAGGACCGCTGTACGCAGGTTCAAAGCGGTACGCGACGCAATTTTCCGCAGTGCCGAATGGCGCCATGCTGCGCAATTGCAGCGCCACGCCAGCCTGCGCGCCGCGCGCTACTCGCCCGCGATCGTCATCTCGCCGATCAGCAGCGAACCGACGTGGATGCCGCCGCGGCGGTCCACATCGCTGCCGAGTGCGACGATGTCGCCGTACATGGGGCGCAGGTTCCCGGCGATGGTGATCTCCTGCACCGGGTAGGCGATGACGCCGTTCTCCACCCAAAAGCCGCTCGCCCCGCGTGAGTAATCACCGGTCACCCCGTTGACACCCTGGCCCATGAGCTCGGTTACGAGCAGCCCGGTGCCGAGGCGCTTGAGGAACGCCGGCGGATCGAGCAGCGCCTCCGTGCTCGTGACGAGCAGATTGTGGATGCCGCCGGCGTTGCCGGTGCTCTTTAGCCCGAGCCGCCGGGCCGAATAGCTGCCGAGCACGTAGCCCTCGAGCACCCCGGCCTGCACCAGCTCGCGATCGTGGGTGGCCGCACCCTCGCTGTCGAAGGGGCTGCTGGCGAGGGCCTTCGGGATGTGCGGCCGCTCCTGCATGCTCAAAAACGACGGGAAGATCCGTTCGCCGGCCGCCTCGAGCAGGAAGGAGGACTTGCGGTACTGGCTGGGCCCGGAGATCGCGCCGATGAAGGCGCGCAGCACCCCGCGCGCCAGGTCCGGGGTGAAGGCCACGGGGGCCTTGCGCGTGCTCAGGCGGCGCGCCCCCAAGCGCGCCAGGGCCCTCTCCCCGGCCGCGCGCCCGACGCCCGTGGCCGCCTCGAGGTCCGCAGGATCGCGCGCCACCGTGTACCAGTAGTCACGCTGCATGTCCTCGCCTTCCTGGGCGAGGAGCGAGCAGCTGAGGGAGTGGCTGGTGGAGGAGTAGCCGCCCAGAAAGCCGAGCGAGTTGCCGTACACGCCGGTATGGCGCTGCGTGTTGACGGATGCGCCCTCGGAATTGTTGACGCGCGCATCCACCGCAAGTCCGGCCGCCTCGCACTCGCGCGCCACTTCGATGGCGTGCTCGGGCGTGAGCTCCCAGGGGTGGTCCAGATCCAGATCCGGGATCTCGCGCGCCAGCAGCTGCGGCTCGATGAGCCCGGCGTACGGATCCTCGGCCGTGTAGCGCGCGATCGCGCAGGCTTTCTCGACACTCGCGCGCACCGCAGCGGCAGTCAGGTCGGCGCTGCTCGCCGAGCCCTTGCGCTTGCCGAAGTACACCGTGACGGACATGCCCCGGTCGCGCTGGTACTCGACGGTGTCGACCTCCCCGAGGCGCACGTTGACCGACAATCCCTGGCTGACGGAGACGTCGGCCTCGGCCTCGGAGGCACCCTGGCGGCGTGCCTCATCGAGGGCGAGGCGGGCCACGTCGGTGAGTGGCCGGTCGGGGGGAGAAGCTTCAGGTTGCGGCATCGGGCATGATTTGCGGGCGTGTCGGGCTTAAATTGTACCAGTCAGGGCAAATTCAACGGCGGCGACAGTAGTGAGCAGTGAACCAAAGGACCCTGAGGACCCGCAGGAACCGGGGCAGGAGCGCCCGAGCAAGAGCGCGCGCAAGCGCGCCGCGCACGCCGCGCAGGACCTGGGCGAGGAACTGATCAAGCTGAGCGATGCCCAGCTGGAGGCGCTCGGGCTGCCCGAGCAGCTCGCCGATGCCGTGCGCCTGGCGCGCCGCATCCCCAGCCGCGGCGGCGGCGCGCGTCAACGCCAGTTCATCGGCAAGCTCATGCGCACCATCGATCCGGAGCCGATCCGGGCTGCACTCAGCGCCCACAGCGCCGAGGATGCGCGCGCCACCGAGCGCTTCAAGCGGGTCGAGGCCTGGCGCGAGCGACTGATCAGCGAGGGCGCAGCGGCGCTCAGCGAGCTGGCGAGCTGGCGTCCGGACATCGACCAGGCTGACTGGGCGCGCCGTGTTGCCGCGGCGCAGAGTGAGCGTGCGCGCCTCAACGCCGGCGGCGCGGCCTCGCGGGAGTTGTTTCGCGCTTTGCGTACATTGTTCGATACAATGCCGTGATGAAACCGCTGGTCGGCATCATCATGGGCTCCTCTTCCGACTGGGAGACGATGCAGAGCGCCGCCGACCTCCTCGACAAACTCGCCGTCCCCTACGAGGTGCGCGTGGTGTCCGCGCACCGTACACCCGACCTGCTGTTCGAATACGCCGCCAGCGCGCGCGAGCGCGGACTCGAGGTGCTGATCGCCGGCGCCGGTGGCGCCGCGCACCTGCCGGGCATGACCGCGGCCAAGACGCGTCTGCCGGTGCTCGGCGTGCCGGTGCAGTCCAAGGCGCTCGGCGGCATCGATTCGCTGCTGTCGATCGCGCAGATGCCGGCCGGCGTGCCGGTGGCGACGTTTGCGATCGGCGTGCCCGGGGCCAGCAACGCGGCGCTGTTCGCCGCCGCGATCCTCGCCAACAAGTACGCCGCCATCGCCACGGCGCTCGAGGCTTTTCGCGAGCGCCAGACCGCCGGCGTGCTCGGCAATCCTGATCCGCGCGCGACGCCGCGCTCATGACCGTCGGCATCGTGGGCGCCGGCCAGCTCGGCCGCATGCTCGCATTGGCGGGCTATCCGCTCGGGCTCGACTTCCTGTGCCTGGATCCGGCGCGCGATGCGCCCGCCGGCAAAGTGGCGCCGCTGCTGCACGGGGCCTTTACCGACCGGGCGCTGTTGCGCCAGCTCGCGCGGCGCTGCGAGGTCGTGACCTTCGACTGGGAGAACGTCTCGGTCGCGAGCCTGCGCGCCATGCAACGCGCGCACGGCGCGCGCATCTGCCCGCCCGTCGCCGCGCTCGCCACCGGTCAGGACCGGGTCGCCGAGAAGCGCCTGTTCGAGAAGCTGCACATCCCGACCACCCGCTGGCGCGCGGTGGACTCGCGTGCGCAGCTGACGCGCGCCCTCGCGGCGGTCGGCCTGCCGGGGGTGCTCAAGACGCGCCGCCTGGGTTACGACGGCAAGGGCCAGGCGGTGATCGGCACTGCCGCGGAGGCCGAATACGCCTGGCGCAAGCTCGGCGGCGTGCCGCTCATCTACGAAGAGCGCGTGCCCTTTGACTGCGAGCTCTCGGTCATCGGGGCGCGCAGCGTGCGCGGCGAAGTGGTCGTCTACCCGCTGTGCGGCAACGTGCATGCGCACGGGATCCTGCGCCTGACGCGCGCACCCTACGGAGCGCGAGCCTGGCAGGCGCGCGCGGCCACGTACCTGGCGCGCCTGCTGCATCACTTCCGCTACGCCGGCATCCTCACCATCGAGTTCTTCGTGCGCCGCGGCCGACTGATTGCCAACGAGATCGCCCCGCGGGTCCACAACTCCGGGCATTGGACCATCGAGGGCGCAGCGACCAGCCAGTTCGAGAACCACCTGCGCGCGATCCTCGATCTGCCCCTCGGCAGTACGCGCGCGCTCGGCCACAGCGCCATGATCAACCTCATCGGCAGCATCCCGGCGCGGGAGGGGCTGCTAAAGACCCCGGGACTGCACCTGCACGACTACGGCAAGCAGCCGCGCCCCGGGCGCAAGGTGGGTCATGTGACGCTGGTCGAGCCCTCGGCCGCCCGCCGTGACGCATACGCCCTAAAATTACTCGAGGATTTGGCCGCCGGCGTTGGCTTCCCGTAACATCGGGCTCGAGTCAACACGCATGTACCTGGAACCCTTCAAGCTCAAGGAATTACCGTTCCGCCTAAGCCCGGACCCGCAATTCCTTTACCTGTCGAAACAGCATGCACGCGCCAAGGCGTACATGGAATCGACCATCTGGTTCACCGACGGCTTCGTGGTCATCACCGGGGAGATCGGCTCGGGCAAGACCACGCTGATCGAGTCGTTCCTGAAGGAAGTGCCCGCGGACGTGGTGGTCGCGCAGATCAACCAGACGCAGGTGACCGCCATCGACTTTCTGCAGTCGGTGCTGGCGCAGTTCGGTTTCTCGCCCTTCAAGATGCGCAAGGCCGAGCTCATCACGACGCTCAACAATTTCCTCATCGAGCAGTACGCCGCCGGCCGCCGCGTGCTCCTGATCGTCGATGAAGCGCAGAACCTGAGCATGAAGGTGCTCGAGGAAATCCGCATGCTCTCGGGCGTGGAGACCACCAAGGAGAAGGTGCTGCGCATCATTCTCGCCGGGCAGCCCGAGCTCAACGACAAGCTGGACGCCCCCGAGCTCGCGCAGCTGACGCAGCGCGTGCGCTTGCGCTTTCACCTGCAGACACTGAGCGAGAACGAGACGCGTGCCTACATTCAGCACCGCCTGGAAGTGGCCGGCGCCGGGGACCGGGCGCTGTTTGCCAGCGATACCTACCCGGAGATCTTCCGCTACAGCGGCGGCGTGCCGCGTCTGATCAACACGCTGTGCGACACCGCCATGATGGCCGCCTTCACCTCCGATCGCGACAGTGTCACGCACGCCGACATCGCCGCCGCGGTACAGGAGCTGCAGTGGAAGGACTTCGCCCACCGCCCGCACCATCACGCGGCCGAGGCCGAGCGGCTGCCGCCGCCGAAGCCGGCGACCACGGCGGATGGCCGTCCGGCGCTCGCGCGGCTCCTCATTGCCACCGACGGACGCACGGTGCAGGAGGTGGCGCTGCGTCCGGGACGGATGATCGTCGGCCGCACGCCCGACAACGACGTGTACATCGACAGCCGCTTCATCAGCCGCCACCACTGCCAGGTCATCACCACGCCGCACTCGTGCGTGGTCGAGGACCTCAACAGCACCAACGGCATCTTCGTGAAATCCAACCGTGTGCGGCGGCATTACCTCAACGATGGCGACGTGGTACTGATCGGCAAGCACGAGATGATGTACGTCGATGAGCGCGCCGCGCGCGCACGCAACACGCTCTCCGACACCATGCCGGAGCTGCAGGCGCTGCACGCCGATACCCAGGTCCACGAGGATGAGAACGAGGACAGCGAGCCGCAGCAGGCGCCGCTGAAGAAGTAGCCGAGCCCTAGGGCTTGTCGCTGCCGCCGAGCGACTCAGGGCCGCCGTACTGCGAGCGCAGCTCGCGGTAGTCGCGCCGCCGCAAGAGCACCACCACGCCGCCGAGCAGCAAGAGGATGCCGGGAATTGCCGCGAGCAGGCTCAGCACCCCGTGGGCGCTCAGCAGGTAGCTGCCGCCCAGCACCGCCACGCCACAGATTATGTATAACCAGGGCAGGACTTCGTAAACGGGGCGCGAGAACTGCGGCATGCCGCATCCTAACGCCTCCTGCCCCGGTGTTGGAACTGCGCCGTATCAGTTCTGCTGGCGCACGCTGCGCCGATGCTTCAACCCAGACCCAACATCCGCCCCAGACGCTCGAGCAGGCTCGGCTTCCAGCCATCGACGTGGAAATCGGACGCCTGCTTCTGCTTCTTGCGGCGGCTCACTTCGGCCAGCAGATCCGCCGGCACTTTGAGCTGAGGGGATTCAATGGTGGCTTCATCGGTAAACATCGAAGGTCCTTCTGGCGCAATTTCAGTGGTTGTTGGGGGCAACGTTACGGCGTCCGCCAAGCGCCGTACGTGTGGAGAATCACACTTGCTGAGGCGCTAAGATTATGTCGCCGCGCTTGCTGACGCACTGTGTCAGCGACTGACGACAGCGGTGTGACACTAAGGTCAAATCAGGCCGTACCGCCGACCGTCAGTGACTCGATCTTGAGCGTCGGCTGGCCGACGCCGACGGGAACGCTCTGGCCGTCCTTGCCGCAAGTGCCGATGCCGTCGTCGAGCTTCAGGTCATTGCCGACCATCGAGACGCGCGTCAGCACGTCCGGCCCGTTGCCGATCAGCGTTGCGCCCTTGAGCGGGGCGCCCAGGCGCCCGTTGACGATCTCGTACGCCTCGCTCGCGGAAAACACGAACTTGCCCGAAGTGATGTCGACCTGGCCGCCGCCGAAGTTCACGGCATAAATGCCGCGCTGCACCGAGGCGATGATGTCCTCGGGGGCGTGCGGACCCGGACGCATGTAAGTATTGGTCATGCGCGGCAGGGTCATGTGCGCGAACGACTCACGGCGCCCGTTGCCGGTGGGATGCGCGCCCATGAGGCGCGCGTTCAGGCGGTCCTGCATGTAGCCGCGTAGCACGCCGTTCTCGATGAGCGTGGTGCACTGCGTGGGCGTGCCCTCATCGTCGATGTTGAGCGAGCCGCGGCGGCGCGACAGCGTGCCGTCGTCGACCACCGTACACTCCGGGGCCGCGACCTGCTCGCCGATGCGGTTGGCGAACGCCGAGGTGCCCTTGCGGTTGAAATCGCCCTCGAGCCCGTGGCCGATCGCCTCGTGCAGGAGAATCCCCGGCCAGCCCGGGCCGAGCACCACGGTCATGGTGCCGGCGGGCGCAGGCCGCGCGTCCAGGTTCACCAGCGCCTGGCGCGCCGCCTCGCGCGCCAGCGCCAGCGGGCGCTCGTCGCTCACCAGCTCGGCGAGCGAGAAACGCCCGCCGGCACCGGCGTAGCCCTGCTCGCGCCTGCCATTCTGCTCGACCAGCACCGAGACGTTGAAGCGCACCAGCGGGCGTACGTCGGCGGCCAGCTGCCCGTCGCTGGTGGCGATCAGCACGACCTCCTGCACCGCCACCAGACTTGCGCTCACGTGCACGACGCGCGGGTCCACCGCCCGCGCGGCACGATCGACGCGCTCGAGCCACGCGACCTTCTCCTGCGTGGCGAGCGCGGCCGCCGGATCGTCCGGCAGGTACAGCTGGTGCCCGGCCTGCGCACGCCAGGCCGCGACCCGGCGCTCCCCGCCCGCGACCGCGATGGCGCGCGCGGCGCGCGAGGCTTCCTCGAGTGCCGGCAGTACGATCTCATCGGAGTACGCAAAGCCGGTCTTCTCCCCGGCGAGCGCGCGCACGCCCACGCCCTGCTCGATGCTGGCGCTGCCGTCCTTGACGATGCCGTCCTCCAGCGACCAGGACTCCTGGTGCGCCAGCTGGAAATACAGGTCGGCGAAATCCACCGAGTGCGAGAGCACTTCCCCGAACACCCGATCGAGGCGCCCGTCATCGAGACCGCTCGGACGCAGGATCAGATCGCGCGCCAGGCTCAGGGGATCGTGGACGGTGTCATTCATGAGCGGTCGTTCCTTGGGCAAAAGTACGGTGAACCAGGGCGGGGAAGCTCTCGCGCACCCCCGACTGCAGCGACAGATCGATGTCGGCGAGGGCGCAGCCGGTGCCGCGAGGCACACGCTGCAGGATCCGGCCCCAGAAGTCGACGATCATGCTGTCGCCGTAAGTCTCGCGGCCGCCGGGGTGAAATCCGGACTGCGCCGGCGCGATCACGTAACAGAGGTTCTCGATGGCGCGCGCGCGCAGCAGCGCCTCCCAGTGCGCCCGCCCCGTGGGGCTGGTGAACGCGGAGGGCACGAGCAGCAGTTGCGCGCCCGCGGCGCTCAGGTGCCGGTAGAGCTCCGGGAAGCGCACGTCGTAACACACCGAGAGCCCGAGGCGGCCGACGGGTGTGTCGATGAGGACCGCGCGGCGCCCGGGCGCCACGTTGGCCGATTCGCGGTAGCTTTCCGCGCGACCGGGGATATCGACGTCGAACAGGTGAATCTTGTCATAGCGCGCCACGCGACGGCCGTCGGCGTCATACACCAGGGAGGCGGCGGCGACGCGCCCATCGGCCCCGGCCTTCAGCGGCACGGTGCCGCCGACAATCCAGAGCTTGAGCCGGGCGGCGGTGGCGGCGAGGAAGTCCTGGGCTGCACCGGCCCCCTCGGGCTCGGCCACGGCGCGCTTGTCGGTGTCCTTCAGCCCCATGAAGGAGAAGTTCTCCGGCAGCGCCACCAGACGCGCCCCGCGCGCGGCCGCCTGCTCGATGAGCTCCCGGGCCTGCTCGAGGTTCTGGCCCACATCCGGGCCCGAAGTCATCTGTATCGCGGCCGCTCTCATGCGCTCCTTATCCGCCGACATCCGCATCACTGCGCAGGCGTCACTATGGGGTCGTTCCAGGCGCCCCGCAAACGCAGTCCCGTGCCCGTATCTTCCGGCGCCGCGCCGGTGAACCACTGACGCAGCGACAGCCACAGCGCCGCCACGCGCGGGGTGGGCCCCAGGCCTCGCAGTGGCGAAGGCAGCCGCTCCTCGCCGCGCAGAATGAAGGCTTCGCCGTCGTAGTCGCGGGCGAGCAGGTTCACGCGTGCCCACATCAGGATCTCGGCATCGGCACCGTCCAGGCGCAGATTGGCGCTACTGGCCACGCCATCGCGCAGCGCGAAGTCAGCCGTGACGTGCGCGAAGCGCAGCGGCGCCGTCCCGGCGACGCGGTCGGCCTGCATCTGCAGGCCCCGCAGCAGCCCCGGCACCAGGAAGAGCGCGAACGGTTCACGCGCATCTTCACCGCTCGCCTGCGCTGCGCCCTCTTCGAGTTGCATATGGAGGTCGCCGCTTAGGGTTGCAAGAGGAGCCGCGGAGCCCTGGGGCCACTCGAGGTCGCCCTCCAGCTGCGCGCGCAGCGCGGTCATGTCGGCGCGCAGGCCGTAGTCCGCAAGCGTGCGGGCAAGATCGCTGCTCTTCAGGCTCAGGTGCGCGGTGCAGCGCGCCTGCGGCACGCACTCGAGCACGCCGCGCAGTTCCTGCTGTGCGCCCGTCAGGCGCAGATCCCGCACCTGCAGCCGCTCGCCGGCTGCGGTGAGCCGCGCGTGCAGGCGCCCGAGCGAGCGACCCTGCCAGCGAAAGTCATCGACGCTCAGATCGACGGCCGGTCCGAGCAGCGCCGGCAGTTGCACGGCGAACGCCGCATCCCCGCCGCTGCCCTCCAGGGTCGCCAGCTGCACGGACGCGACGTGCGCGGCATCGGGCCTCGCGGGCCAGTGCAGCACCCCGTGCAGCTGCGCGGCTTCGACACTCACCTGCGCCCCGCCGGTGATGCCGGTGGCCGCCACCGAGGCTTCCCCATAAGCGCGCCCGGCGATGAGCTCTGCGGTACTCAGCCGCGCCTGCACCGGCGGCAGCGTCTGCGCCGCGGCGATCTGCTGCCAGAGCGCGAGATACGCCGGCAGGTCCAGCCGCGCCACGCGCCCTTCGAAGGAGAGCACCGGGGCGCCCGGAAGCTCCGGGGTGCCGGAGCCCAGGCGCAGCGTGCCGCGCTCGATGCGCCAGCGATCGCCGCTGCGCGCCAGCAACGCCACGCTCTGGAGGCGCTCGCCCAGGGCGAGGCGCAGCTGCGCCTGCGCGCCGCGGCCCTGCACTTCCAGATGCAGCGGCAGTGCCGCCGCCGAGGCTTTGCCGAAGGGCTCCGGCAGCTCGCTCGTCACGCCGGCGAGGCTAGACTCCACGTGTAGCCGCCATTGCGGCTGCGCCGGGTCGGTTTGCGGCAGCAGCAGCAGCTGCGCGTTCCAGTCCGTGGCGCCCAGGACCGGTGCCCCCGCATCCGCGCTGTTGGCGGCGAGCAGCGCCTGGCGCGCCTCGATGAGACCGTGGGCCGTGAGCGTGAGCCCCGTATCGGCGCCCTCGCGCTGCTCGGCCACGCCGAGCGTCACCGGGCCCCCGAGCCAGCGGCCGACGAGCGTGGCGCGCTGCAGATGGGCGGCCGAGAACACTAGCGTGCCGTGCAGCGACTCGATCGGCGGCACTCCGGGCAGCGGACGCAGGCGCGCGCCCTGCAGCGCGGCCACGATGCGCAGGCGCGGCGGCGCGCGCGGCGCGGCGGTCCCCGGCAGCACCAGGTCGACGTTGAGCTGCGTGTCACCCTCGAGATCCAGGTCGTACACGAGCGGGGCGGAACCGGCGAGCCGCGGACGCTCACGCAGCCACTCGAGCACCTGCTGGGCCTCCCCGGCGAGGCGCGCGCTGGCGCGCAGCGCGTGCACGCCGCTCGTGTCCCACTGCGCCTGCGCGCCACTGAGCGCGAGCGTGCCGCTGCGTGCCGCGATGACGTTCGCGCGCACCTGCGTACCGTGCCAGTCGATGCGCGCGGCGAGCCCCTCCAGCCCCGGCCACGCCTCGCTGGCCTCCAGCGCGGCGTCGCGCAGCTCGAGCGTGCCGTGCGAATCGGCGCCGGTGGCGAGGAATTCACCGGCCGGGGTCAGCGCGCCGTGCAGCTCAAACTCCCCGCTCGCGATGCGTCCGGCGCTGAGGCGCGTGGCGCCAAGACCCAGCGCGCGCAGCGCGCCCGGACCCAGAAGCACTGCAAGGCTCGCCACATCGGTCTCGCGCAGCTGCACCCGGGCATCGAGGCGCGCGGGGGCCGCCACCGTGGCATCGAGCCCGATGCGGCCCTCGATGCGCGCCGCGCCGGCGCGCAGTTCGAAGTCTTCGCTGTTCAGGCGCCAGCCCGTGCCCTCGAGCGCCGCGGCGACGTGCGCCTGCAGTTGCAGGCCCTCGAGCGCCAGCGGCTGCTCGCGCCGTGCGAGCAGGCGTGCCGCCTGCGCCGTGAAAGCGCCCGTGAGCCGCGTGTCCTGGGTGCGCAGGTGGGCACTCAGGCCGCTCAGGGCCACATCCCCGCCGACGCTGGCGAGTGTGAGCTCCTCGAGGTCCGCCGCGGCGAGCAAGCGCTCACCCGCCGGACGGCGCGCATCCCAGTCGATCCCGAGCGTGCGCGCGCGGCCGCTCAGCAACAGCTGCGCGAGCGGCGCCTGCGGCGCCCACCAGTGCACGAGCGCCGCGAGCGCACCGACCGGCAGATCCGCAAGCGTGGCGCGCACAGTGTTGGCATCGAAGCTCAGCTGCGCCGCGCCGTGGAGCGCGGACGTTCCGAGTTCCAGGGCCTGCGCGCTGAGGCGCCAGCCGGCGTCCGCGGGCAGGAGACGCCAGCGGGCGCGCAGCGCGGGCAACGCCAGCGGCACGGCTGAAGCCGCGCGCGGCGCCCACTCGAGCGACTGCGCCTGTACGTCGCCGGCCAGGCTGCAAAAGCGCCCGCCGCGGAAGGCCCCCTGCAACTCCAGGTTCCCGCCGCCGCGGCGCGGCAGATAAGCCGCCACGGCGGGCGTCAGCGCGAAGTGGCGCCAGCCCTCGAAGGCGAGCCGCTCGCCGCGGAACGTGAGGGTGCCGCTGAGAGTGTCCGGATGCGCGATGTCGCCGCTGAAGCGCGTCGCAAACTCGGCGGCGGTGCCGAGACTGTCGGGCAACAGCAGGTGCGCTTCGGCGCTCCACTGCGCGCCGAGCCGCCGCAGCTGCGCGCGCCGCACGTTGACCGTGAGGGGAGATGTGCCCGGTGCGCCCGGCCAGCGCACCGCGCCGTTCTCGATGTCGACGCGTCCGCCGCGCCAGCGCGCGAGCCAGCGCGGCGCATCCGCGAGCGCGCTGGCGCTTGCCGCCCGTCGGCCGTCGGTCGTGGCCGCCGCGTCGCTGCCAGGACCGGTGAGATCGATCTCCGGGTTGATGAGGCGGATGCGGCCGGCCTCCAGCTGGCCACTGCGCATGCTGCGCCAGGCATCCACGGCCACCACCACCTGCGCCGCGCGCAGCACGGCCGGGGCGTCGGGCTCCCCGAGCGCAGCGGAATCGAACACCGCCTCCGGGCCGTACCAGCCCCAGCGCACGCTCAGCCGGCTGAAGGTGATCTCAAGCCCGGTCTCATGGCGGATGAATTCCTCGAGGGCCGCACGATGCTGCGGCACCTGGGCAGCGATGAGTTCGCGGCCGAGGATGAGGAGTGCGGCGAGCAGCAGCGCGCCGCCGAGAAGCGCGGCGATGCCGCGCAGCGGGCCGGCCCGGGCCGGCCGCTCTTGGGCCTGTGCAGGCATCTCAGGCACACCTTACGCCTTACACGAGTACGACGTCGTAGTGGTCGAGGCCGTAGAGCGCCTCGACCTGCAGCCGGATCGGGCGACCCACCTGGGTCTCGAGTTCCCCCAAGGTGGCGGACTCCTCGTCCAGCAGCCGATCCACGACGTCCTGGTGAGCCAGTATCAGCAGCTCGCGGCTGGCAAACTGCCGGCTCTGTCGCACTATTTCCCGAAAAATCTCGTTGCAGATCGTTTCCGGCGTGCGGATGAAACCGCGCCCCTCGCAACTGGGACACGGGCCACACAGCAGATGCTCCAGGCTCTCGCGGGTGCGCTTGCGGGTCATCTCCACCAGCCCCAGCGGCGAGAGGCTCACGATGTGGGTCTGGGCACGGTCGCCCGCCAGGGCCCGCTCGAGCGCGGCCAGCACCGCGCGGCGGTGCGGCTCATCGCGCATGTCGATGAAGTCGATGATGATGATGCCGCCGAGATTACGCAGCCGCAGCTGCCGGGCGATGCTCACCGCCGCCTCGAGGTTGGTGCGGAAGATGGTTTCCTCGAGCGTGCGGTGCCCGACGTAGGCGCCGGTGTTGACGTCGATGGTCGTCATCGACTCGGTCTGGTCGATGACTAGGTGCCCGCCGGACTTCAGCGGCACCTTGCGATCGAGCGCGCGCGCGATCTCCTCTTCGACGCCATTGAGGTCAAACAGCGGCCGCGGACCGGCATACAGCTCGACCAGCTCGGCGGTCTCGGGCATGAAGGTGGCGGCGAACTCGCGCATGCGCTCGAACTCGCTCGGCGAGTCGACCAGCACGCGGCTCACCCCGCGCGAGAGCTCATCGCGCAGCACGCGCAGCGACAGCGGCAGGTCCTCGTGCACCACCGAGCCGGGGCTGGCCGCCTGCGAGCTGCTGCGCACGTGCTCCCACAGCTTTCCCAGGTACAGCATGTCGGCGCGCAGGTGATCCGCGCTCGCCCCCTGCGCGGCGGTGCGGATGATGTAACCCCCCACGCCCGCGCCGTCGACCAGCTCGCCGAGCACGCCCTTCAGGCGCGCGCGCTCGCTCTCGTCCTCGATGCGCGCCGACACCCCGATCGCCTGCCCGCGCGGCATGTAGACGAGGTAGCGCGAGGGGAGCGCAATGAAGGTGCTGAGGCGCGCGCCCTTGGTGCCGATCGGATCCTTGATCACCTGCACCAGGATGTCATCGCCGGCGTTCACCAGGCGGCGGATATCCTCGAGCGCCGCAAAGCCCGCCCCGGCCGCTCCGAGCAACGTATCGTCGCTGCGCGTGCCGGCGATGTCGGCGGCGTGCAGGAACGCCGTGCGCTCGAGCCCGATCTCCACGAACGCCGCCTGCATGCCCGGCAGCACGCGCGACACGCGCCCCTTGTAGAGATTGCTCACGAGCCCGCGCCGGCTGGTGCGCTCGATGTGCAGCTCCTGCACGACGCCGCTCTCGAGCAGCGCCGCGCGCGTCTCGCGCGGGGCGACGTTGACCAGGATTTCGAGCGTCATGGGAGAGTTCCCCCGCTGCCTGCGTCCAGCCAGTACGGCACGCCGGCGGCGCGCAACAGCTCCGCGGTCTCATACAGCGGCAGCCCCATGACCCCGGAGTAGCTGCCGGCGAGGTACTCGATGAACACCGCACCGCGCCCCTGCACCGCGTAGCCACCGGCCTTGTCGTGCGCTTCCCCCGACTCCCAGTAGCTGCGGCACTCGGCGCGGCTCAGGCGCCGGAAGCGCACCTCACTCGCGCTCAGGCGGAAGGCGAGTGCCGTGGCACTCGCGAGCGCAACCGCGGTGAGCACCGCGTGCGAGCGGCCCGAGAGCTGCTCGAGCATCGCCAGGCCCTCGGCAGCGCCGGCGGGCTTGCCGAGGATGCGCTCATCGACGACCACGATGGTGTCGGCGGCCAGTACCGGCAACCCCGGGGAGGTGCCCTGCACCGCGAGCGCCTTGCTGCGCGCCATACGCACCACATAGTCTGCCGCCGGCTCCCCGGGCTGCACCGCCTCGTCGATGTGCGGTGCGCTCACCAGGTGCGGCACGCCGATCTGCGCCAAGAGCGCGCGCCGCCGCGGCGACATCGAGGCAAGGCACACAGCCGGGGGCGGTTGCTCGGGTGGCATCAGTCGCGATGATACGGGTGATTGGTGAGAATGCTGTGGGCGCGGTAGAGCTGCTCGGCGACCAGCACCCGTGCCAGGGCATGCGGCAGCGTCAGCCGCGACAGCGACCAGCGCAGCTGGCTGCGCGCCAGCACCTGCGGCGCGAGCCCGTCGGCCCCGCCGATGAGGAACGCCAGGTCCTCGCCGGCCTGCTGGCGCCCCTTGAGCCAGGCGGCCAGTTCGCGCGTGGAAAGCTCCTGGCCGCGCTCATCGAGCGCGACCACGTGCTCACCGGGGCGCAGTAGGCCGAGCAGGCGCGCGCCTTCGGCGGCCACGCCGCGCGCGGCCCCGCCGCCGGCGCGCTTGGCGGGCTCGAGCTGCACCAGCGTCAGATTGAGCGCCGAGAGGCGCGTCAGGTATTCAGCGCAGGCGCTGCGCGCCCAGGCAGGCAGGCGCGTGCCCACGGCCATCACGCGCATGCGCATGGCTGCAGCGACTACCGCGAGATGCGCCGCCGGCGCGCGGGCGCGCGTGCCACGCTCGGGACCGGCGCCGCAACCTGTACCGGGCCGCCGTCCCAGAGGTGCTCGAGTCCGTAGAACTCGCGCACCCGCGGCAGCATCACGTGCACCAGGATGTCCTGCAGATCCACCAGCACCCACTCCCCGTCGCGGGCCCCTTCGGTGCCCAGCGGGCGAAAGCCCGCGGCCTTGGCCTGCTGCGCGACGCGCTCGGCGATCGAGCGCACATGACGGTCGGAGTTGCCGCACGCGATGATCATCGTGTCGGCGATATCGGTGAGGCCCCGCACGTCCAGCACCCTGACATTGACGGCTTTCATATCTTCGAGCGCACTCGTGACGGTTTGCTTCAGCGGCGAGGCGCGCTCCACAGGGGGGCGCAGGCGTTTGCGGGTGGTCATGTGGTTTAGCGGGTACTCCTGAGACGGGCAATCAGCGGGCCTGGGGATCCTGCGTCCGAGCATAGCATCTCGTCCTGAAGATGATCTGCCTCACCTCCTCGGTGACCAGGTAGCGCGGGTCGCGGCCCGCGACCAGCAGCGCGCGCAGCTCGGTCGAGGAGATCTCCAGTTGCGTGCCGGCATGCACGTAGATGCAGCCGGCAAGCCTGCGGTGCAGCTCAAGGATGCTGCCGGTGCCGTGATCCACCATGACTTCCCCGAGCGGGCCTGCGGTCGGGGCGCGCCAGCCCGGCCGGTGCGCTACCACGATGTGGCCCAGCGTCAGCAGGTCGCGCCAGCGGTGCCACTGTGGCAGCCCGAGAAAGGCGTCCATGCCGAGCAGCAGGCACAGTGAGCGCTGCGGGTTTTCCTGGCGCAGCTCGGTGAGCGTATCGACCGAGTACGAAGGTCCGGTGCGACGCACCTCGCGGTCATCCACCACGAAATGCGGCTGCTCCGCGACCGCAGCGCGTACCATCTGCAGGCGCATCTCGGCGCTCGCGTACAGCTGATCGCGGTGCGGGGGCGTACCCGCCGGCAGCAGTCGCACTTCTGCAAGGCGCAGCTCCTGCCACAGTTCGAAGGCCGTGCGCAGATGCCCGCAGTGGATCGGGTCGAAGGTGCCGCCGAAGATGCCGATGGGCTGCATGGCGCTTCAGCCCGCCAGCGCGAGCGGCACGCGCCCCGGGGCACACAGCTCCGCGGCCAACAGCGCCATCTCGTCCCAGGCATCCCCGCTCAGGCGACCCTTGATCATGCGGTCCGCGCGCGCCGCGCGCCGGATGAGCCCCCGGAACGGCAGGCGCGGGGCGCGCCGCTGCGCCTGCGCAAGCGCGGCGGCCTGGCGCTGCCAGGCGGGCGCGCGGTTGGCCGCGCCGGTATGCGCATTCCAGATGTCGCGCACCGCCTTGGTGAGCGCCCACAGCACGAGTGTCGCCTCGGTGCCCTCCGCGCGCAGTCCCGCGAGCATGCGCAGCGCGCGAGCGGTGTCGCCATTGAGCAGCGCCTCACCGAGCTGGAAGACATCGAAGCGCGCGCTGTCGGCGACGGCCGCGAGCACCGCATCCGCCGTGACCGCGCCCTGCACGCCAAGGAGCGCGAGCTTGCCGAGCTCCTGCTGCGCGGCGAGCAGATTGCCTTCGGTGCGCGCGACGAGCAGTTCAAGAGCATCCGCCTGCAGCTCCAGCCCCAGTGCGCGTGCGCGCGTCTTCAACCAGCCGCCCATGCGCGCGCCCTCCAGCGGCCACACCTGCACCCAGGCACCGCTCGCCTCGAGCGTGCGTACCCACTCGGCACTCTGCGCATCGCGGTCCAGGCGCGGGGCGAGGATCAGAAACAGCATGTCAGGGTCGCGCGCACTCAGCAGCGCGGTAAGCGCGGCGTTCCCCGCGACGCCGATCTTGGCGCTCGCGAGGCGGATCTCGATCACTCGGCGCGCGGCGAACAGCGACAGGTTGGCCGTGCCGCCGCGCACGTCGTCCCAGTCGGAGGCGCGTTCGATGAAGTGCACCGTCGCGCTCGCTGAAGCCCGCCGCGCGCGCCTGTGCGCGCACCGCGTCGGCGGCCTCCTGCGCCAGCAGCGGCTCATCGCCTGAGACGAGATAGGCCGGCAGCAGGCGCTGGGCAAGCTGGGCGGTGAGGGAGTCGGAAGTGAGCTTCAAGGTGCCGTGCGCGCGGTTTAGAAAATTACCGGGTCATTATTAACCAAATCGGTTCGAAATTTAGCTCATGTCCGGATGCGCCGGCGCGGAAAACAGCGGGCGCTGGCGCGCCCGCGTGCTCCAGCGCACAGTTCGGGGGCGCCGCGACTATGACACCTGTGGCAGGAGCGGTTAGACTTCTGGCTGGCCTCCCTGGCCTTGTCGCGCATATGCATCGACGGTCACTTTCGTGGGTTTTATCGCTGCTGTTGCTGGTTGCCCAGCACGGCGCGGTATTGCATGAGCTGAGCCATTTCAGCCATGGCACGCCCGCCCAGGGCGCGGTGCTGGATCGCAGTGATCCCGTGCTCGAGAACGCGGCGTGCCCGACCTGTCAGGCATTCTCACAGGTGGCAAATCCCGCGACCGCCTCTGCCGTCGTACTGGGGTTCTGCCCAGCTGCCTTTATCCCGACTCTCGACCCTTCCTACGCGATCGTCGGTGTTGATACTCCGACGCCTCGCAGCCGCGGACCCCCGCAAGTCTGAACTGAGCTTCTGATTCCGAAAGATGCAGCGCGCCATGCGGCGCTGCGTCGTTGCTTCAGTTCTTGCGGAGTAGTTCCATGGTCAATTCCCGAAGCTGGGCCACCGCGCGGGGCGCGGTCGCCGCAGTAACCTTCTTTGCGGTTGCCCTCGTGGCCGCACCTCAGATTCAAGCCGCCGATGCCAGCTCCGCTGCCACATCGACGGCGACGGACGCCCCGGTATCTGCCTCAGACACGAACGGCCCCTTGGCGACCATCGTGGTCACAGCCCAACGCCTCAATGCCGCGCGTTCCGATATCGAGACGCAAACCGGCGCGTCGACCTACACCATCAGCAGCGAGGCGATCGCCGCACAGCCGGGCGGTGAGAACGTGCAAATGAACCAGGTCCTGCTGCAGGCACCATCGGTGGTGCAGGACTCCTTTGGGCAGCTGCACGTGCGCGCTGACCATAACGACCTGCAATACCGCCTGAACGGAGTCATTCTGCCTGAGGGTATCAGCGTCTTCAGTCAGACCTTAAGTCCACGCCTGGTTTCCTCGCTCAAGCTGATCACCGGCGCGCTGCCCGCGGAATACGGGATGCGCACCGCCGGCATCATCGACATCACGACGAACGGCGGCCTATTGCAGCCGGGCGGGGAGGTTTCGCTATATGGCGGCAGCCACAATTCCTTCCAGCCAGCGGCTGAGTACGGGGGCAGCTCCGGCAACTTCAGCTATTACATGCTAGGCAGCTACAAGGAAAACGATCTGGGCATCGAGTCCCCCGATGGCAGCTCCAACCCGCTGCACGACCACACGACGCAGGGGCAAGCTTTTGGCTATTTTGAGAACATCATCAATTCGGAGAATCGCCTCTCGCTGATCGTCGGCCTCTCGAATGACCACTTCGAGATTCCCAATCAGCGGGGTCTGCAACCGAGTTTGGGGTACACCGTTGACGGCCAGAGCGATTTTTTGAGCGATTATCTTGATGAGAACCAACACGAGCTCGCCGAGTACGGGATCCTCAGCTGGCAGCACTCCGCGGGCGCTCTCGACTGGCAAACCTCTCTCTCGGCGCGCTATACCAGTCTGCACTTCTCGCCGGACCTGACCGGCGATCTGCTCTACAACGGCATCGCGCAGGATGCCTTCAAGGACGACACCGCGCTTGCGTGGCAGACCGATGCCGCCTACAAGATCGCCACCACGCATACCGTGCGCTTCGGCTTTTATTTTCAGCACGACAGCGCCAAGACCGAAACGACTTCGAATGTACTGCTCCTGGATGCCCAGGGCATGCAAACGAGCGATGTACCGCTCAGCATCCCTGACAACGGTACCCAGTCGCAGCAGATCGAGAGCGTCTATCTGCAGGATGAATGGCAGGCGCTGGCACCCCTGACGATCAACTACGGGTTGCGCTTCGATCACTACAGCGCTTATTCGAGCGGCAGCCTCCTCGGTCCGCGTCTGAACTTCGTGTGGGTACTCGGAGAAGGCACGACCGTTCACGGAGGCTACTCGCGCTATTACACTCCCCCGCCGTTCGAGCTGATCGCCAGCACCAGCATCACGAAATTCAGCGGCACTTCCGGCCTGCCGCCCGGCTCGGTTACCGAAGACACGCCTCCGATTGCCGAAAAGGCCAATTACTATGATCTGGGCGTGCAGCAGAAGCTGCTGAACAACGCGCTGACGCTGGGGGTCGATACCTATTATGAGCAGGCCCAGCACCTGATCGACGAGGGTCAGTTCGGCGCGCCGATCATCCTCACGCCCTTTAACTACCGCTACGGCCTCATCGGCGGCGTGGAACTCACCGCTAACTACTCGGTGCAGAATTTCTCCACGTACGGGAATGTGTCGTGGCAAGCCGCCCACGGAAAACAGGTCGAGTCGTCCCAGTTCAATTTCAGTCAGGACGACCTCAACTACATCGCTAATAACTACATCCACCTGGACCACGAGGGACGGGTGGCCGCTTCCGGCGGCGCGTCCTACCTGTGGAGGGGCACACGTGTCAGTACCGATTTCCTGTTCGGCACCGGTTTACGCACCGACCTCGCGCTTCCCGACGGCTCATCCATTCCGAACGGAGGTCACGTGCCGAGCTACACCCAGATCAACTTCGGACTAAGCCACGCGTTCCGCCTAGCCGGTTCGAGCACCCTGACCGCGCGGTTCGATGTGATCAACGTGACCGACAAGACCTACCAAATCCGCGATGGCTCGGGCATCGGCGTCTTTGCGCCGCAGTATGGTCCGCGCCGCGGGTTCTTTGGCGGAGTGGCGTGGGACTTTTAGGCGTCTGGCGTCTGGCTTCTGCCGCGCCGATCTGTTCGCCGTCGCCAGGAGAAGGCTGACGAGCGCCTCGCCCTTACGGCAATGAATGTGCCGATGTAGTGCCCGTTGCGCTGCTTCTTCGCGGGCGTTTCGAGAACGTTCTGAGCGGAATGCGCCGGACGGCGCATTCACCCAACCGGAAGCGTCGTGCCGGAGAGACTCCGGCACGACGCGCGCGGTCTTACTTGCTGACCGGGGGCACGACGCGCCAGGAATCGGCCGTGGCGCCAGGCATCGCCGAGGCTGACATGCGCTTCTCGGACACCCAAAAGCTGATCTGCTCGCCGGGCTTCAGATCGCTGACGGCTTCAGACTTGCCGTTCACGATCACCTGCGCACCCGGCTTTGCCTTGAAGCTGAAGGTGGTGACCGGGTCGCCGGAGACATTCAGCATATTCACGGTCGTGATGCCGTCACCGTTAAGGTAGACCTTGGCATTGAACTTGGCGTATGTCTCGCCGTTGGCAACGCGTCCCTCCAGGCACGCGGCCGGAGCCTTCGGATACTTCTTCAGGAACGCGTTGCTGTAGTGGATGGCGGTGCAGCTCACCTTCGGCAGCGAGTCCGGATCGGACAATGGGGAGTCTGCCAGGGTCACGCTGGCCGGCACCGCGAGTGCACCGAGAATCAAAACAGAACGAAATGACATGTCACGTCCTCCGGAGGATTTGCGAACGAGCCGTAGATTTAAATTGTTGTCGCGCGCAACCGAGCGTCCGAGCCGAGTGCGCGTCAGCTTGTGATAATAGCCGAACCTCTGCAGCGGCGGGAGTCTGATTTCCATCCGATGTTGCATCGCAGCAGGTCCTCGACCTGCGCTGTCAGGAACCGCTCAGCACCCGGCAACGCTTGCAGCGAGCACGGGTCCATCGGGCGCGACGCGCAGCACGCCCGTGAGGCGATCCTTGTCATCCGCAATGCCGTGCAGCAGCAGCCAGTGGCGCGCGTCCCCCGCGTCCTGTTCGAACCAGGCCCGCGTGCTCCCGAGCCGGAAGCTGTAGCCCCAGTGGTCCATGTCGTGCATCAGGCGCGCGCGTCCGACGGCGGCGAGTTCGTCCGCGAGCAGGATCTGCAGATAGCACACCGCGGCCTCCTCGAGGTCCGTGCCGCCGGCGTCACGATCGAGCCCCGCGCGCCGCGCCGGGCTCATGCAGATGAAGTGGCTCGCCTCGTGCAGCACCGAGTGCACCGGGGTATCGGCGCGCGCATGGAGTTCACGGCCGCGCAGTCCCGCCTCACTCGCGCCCCAGTAGGAGCCCGGGATGCAATCGCCGTCGGGCACGCGCCGTAGGATCAGTCCATAGCGCGCGAGGAGCTGCGCCAGGGCGTCGCCGTCGGTAGCGCCGAGCGCGAGCACCTCTAGAGCCTCGACAGCAGTCGCATCACCTGGTCGGCCAGATCGCGCGCCATGTCCCCACGCAGCACGTCTTCCTCGTGACCCTTGGCGAGCAGCTCCGGCTCGCTGAAGCTGAACTCGCGCGTGGCCGTCAGTTCCTGCGCCGGCAGCAGCTCCTTGTCCCCGGCGCTCACCGAGACACGCACGGTGTAAGTGACCTCGTAGAGGTTCGGCTGGTTGGAAGCCGAAACGGACACCGTGCGGCGGATCATCTGGTCCTGCAGGATGCTGATGACCGCCGAGGCCTGCGCCTTCAGCGGCACCGGCTGCGCACCGTTCTGCAGCAGATCGTGCCGCAGGCTCTGCACGAAGTCCGTCTGCCGATCCGGTGCCTCTACGTACGGATTCTTCACCAGCGCCGGCAACGGCGCGCGTCCCTGCCGATGAAAGCCGCAGCCGCCCAGGAGGGCCACGAGCATGAGGGCGCTGAGGTGCAGGCGTCGCATCAGATGACCACGTTGACGAGCTTACCGGGCACGACGATCACGCGGCGCACCGCCTTGTCGGCGATGAACTTCTTCACGCGCTCATCCGCGAGCGCCGCGGCGCGCACCGCGGCCTCGTCGCTGTTGACCGGCACGGTGACGTGCCCGCGCAGCCGTCCGTTCACCTGCACCACGAGCTCGTGCGTATCCTGGGCGAGCGCGTGCGCATCGGGGGTGGGCCAGTGTTCATCGATGAGGGCGCTGTGGCGGCCGAGTCCCTGCCACAGCGCGTGGCAGACGTGCGGGACGATGGGCGCGAGCACCAGCACTGCGACCTCGAGGGCTTCCTGGCGCACCGCGCGCCCCTGCTCGCTGTCATCCGCGAAGCGCTGCACGGCGTTCAGGATCTCGATCATCGCGGCGATCGCGGTGTTGAAGTTGCGGCGGCGGCCGATGTCGTCGGTGGCCTTCGCCAGGCGCTGGTGCGTGATGCGCCGCAGTTCGCGCTGCGCGTCAGTCAGTGTGGCCACCGCCAGCGGCGCGACCGCGCCGGCGGCCTGGTGCTCGTACACCGCCGTCCACAGGCGGCGGATGAAGCGCGCGGCGCCAGCGACGCCCTCGTCCGACCACTCGAGCGTCTGCTCGGGGGGCGAGGCGGACATCATGAAGAGCCGCGCGGTGTCGGCGCCGAAGCGCGCCACCAGACCCTCCGGATCCACGCCGTTCCCCTCCGACTTGGACATCTTGCCCAGCCCCTCGTGCACCAGCGTGAGCGTGCCGAGCTGCGGGGCTTCAACCTCGAAGCGCTCGGCACCGTCGGCGGTGCGCCGCACCTCGATGTCGGCCGGATTGAAGTAACGCTTGCGCTCGCCGGGGACCTGGTAGGAATAGATGTGGTTGAGCACCATGCCCTGGGTGAGGAGGTTGGTGAACGGCTCGCCGAACTTCAGCAGCCCGAAGTCGCGCATCACCTTGGTCCAGAAGCGCGAGTACAGCAGGTGCAGGATGGCGTGCTCGATGCCGCCGACGTACTGATCCACGGGCAGCCAGTAATCCACGCGCGCATCCACCATGGCGCGCGCGTCATCGGCGCAGGCAAAGCGCAGGTAGTACCAGGAAGAGTCGACGAAGGTATCCATGGTGTCGGTTTCGCGCCGCGCGGCCGCACCGCAGCGCGGACAGCGGCACTCGGTAAAAGCCCGCGATTTGGCGAGCGGATTGCCGCTGCCGTCGGGCACCAGGTCCTCCGGCAGCACCACCGGCAGATCCTGCTCGGGCACCGGCACCGCGCCGCAAGCGGCGCAGTGGATGATCGGAATGGGGCAGCCCCAGTAACGCTGGCGCGAGATACCCCAGTCGCGCAGCCGGTACTGCACGCGCCGGGCTCCCAGGCCCTGCTTCTCGAGCGCCGCGGCGATCGCCGCTACCGCCTGCGGGAAGCTGAGCCCGGAGAACTCCCCCGAGTTCACCGTGACCCCGTACTCGGCGTAGGCGCTCTGCCAGGGCGCCTGCACTTCGGTGTAGCCGTCCTGCGCGGGGCGCACCACGGTGATGATCGGCAGCTGATTGCGGGTGGCGAACTCGAAGTCGCGCTCATCGTGCGCCGGCACGCCCATGACCGCGCCTTCGCCGTAGCTCATGAGGACGTAGTTGGCGACCCACACTTCCAGCGGCGCGCCGCTGAGCGGATGCAACACGTGCAGGCCGGTGGGCAGGCCCTTTTTCTCCTGCGTGGCGAGGTCGGCTTCCATGACGCTGCCGCGCCGGCACTCCTCAACGAACGCCGCGATCGCGGGCGTGCGCTGCGCGGCGGCGAGCGCGATGGGGTGCTCGGCGGCGACCGCGACGAAGGTCGTGCCGAAGAGCGTGTCCACGCGGGTGGTGAACACTTTGAGCTGCCCGGCGCGCCCGAGCGCGCGCTCGGTATCGTCGGCATAGGGAAAGGCGACGTCGCAGCCTTCGCTGCGGCCGATCCAGTTCGCCTGCATGGTGCGCACGCGCTCGGGCCAGCCGCTCAGGGTGTCGAGCGACTCGAGCAGCTCGTCCGCGTAGCGGGTGATGTTCAGGTAGTACATCGGGATCTCGCGCTTCTCGATCGGCGCGCCCGTGCGCCAGCCGCGGCCGTCGATCACCTGCTCGTTGGCGAGCACGGTCTGGTCGACCGGATCCCAGTTGACGATCCCGGTCTTGCGGTAGGCGATACCGCGCTCGAGCAGGCGCAGGAACAGCCACTGGTTCCAGTGGTAGTAGCTCGGGTCGCAGGTGGCGAGCTCGCGCTCCCAGTCGATCGCAAAGCCGAGCGCCTGCATCTGCGCGCGCATGTAGGTGATGTTCTGCCGCGTCCACTGCGCCGGCGGCACGCCGTTGGCGATGGCGGCGTTCTCGGCCGGCAGCCCGAAGGCATCCCAGCCCATCGGCTGCAGCACGTTGTAGCCGTGCATGCGCATGTAGCGCGACAGCACGTCGCCGATGGTGTAGTTGCGCACGTGCCCCATGTGCAGCCGCCCGGAGGGGTACGGGAACATCGACAGACAGTAGAACTTGCGGCGCGTGCTGTCCTCGCGCGCGGCGAATGCGCGGCGCTCGTTCCAATACTGCTGCGCGGCGCGCTCGACGGCCGCTGGCTCGTAGCTCGGTTGCATCGTTCTTCTTAGGGCAGACGCAGCGGCACGAAAATCTGGGCGTCCTGGCGCTGGATCAAGAGCGCGACATTCTTGCCGGAGCTCTTGGCCGCCTCCTGCAACTCCTTCACGCTCGTCACGCGCTTGCCGTTGACGCCGAGCACGATATCGCCCGGCTCGACCTGCGCCGCCTCGGCAGGCCCGGTGACCTGCTCGACGATGAGGCTGCCGGTCGTGCCGGCGCGCGACTTCTCCTGCGGATCGAGCGGGCGCACGGTGAGTCCGAGGGCGCTGGCACGGTCGCTCCCCCTGTCCTTCGGGCCCGCGCCGCGGTCGGCGACCGACTGCGGCTGCTCCTTCAGCTCCTCGATGCGCACGCTGACGTTCTGCGGCTTGCCGTTGCGCCACAGTTCGAGCGTCACACTCTCCCCGGGATGCATGACGGCGATCTGTCCGGAGAGCTCCCCGTAACGCTCGATCGGGTGGCCGCCGACGCCGAGGATCACATCGCCCGCGGCGACGCCGGCCTTGGCCGCAGGCCCGTCGTGGTCCACCGCGGACACCAGCGCGCCGCGCGGGCGGTCGAGGCCGAAGGACTCGGCGAGCTGCGCGTTCACGTCCTGGATGGTGACGCCGATGCGCCCGCGCACCACGCGCCCGGTCTTGATGAGCTGCTCCTCGACGTTGCGCGCCACGTCGATCGGGATCGCAAAGGACACGCCCATGAAGCCACCGGTGCGGCTGAAGATCTGCGAGTTGATGCCGATGACTTCGCCGGCCATGTTGAACAGCGGGCCGCCGGAGTTGCCCGGGTTCACCGGCACGTCGGTCTGGATGAAGGGCACGTAGTTCTCGCCCGGCACCGAGCGTGAGGTCGCGCTGATGATGCCGGCGGTGGCGGTGTTCTCGAAGCCAAACGGCGAGCCGATCGCGAGCACCCACTGCCCCGCCTTGAGGCGCGAGGGATCGCCGAGCTTGACGGTCGGCAGGTTGGTGGCGCTGATCTTGATCACCGCGACATCGGTACGCTCGTCCGCGCCGATCACCTTGGCGGGAAACTCGCGCCGGTCGGTCAGGCGCACCGTCACCTCGTCGGCGTTGGCGACCACGTGGGTGTTGGTGAGGATGTAGCCGTCGGCGCTGACGATGAAGCCCGAGCCCGCGCCGCGCACCGGCGCGCGCGGGCCGTTCTGCTCCGGCGGCGGGATGCCGAAGCGGCGAAAGAAGTCATAGAAGGGATCGTTGGGCGAGAGGCCCTGCGCGCCGCCGCTGCGGGGCTTCTCCACCACCTCCACGTTGACGACCGCCGCGCCGTAGTGATCGACCAGCTGCGTGAAGTCCGGGAGCGCCCGCACCACGGCGTCCCCGGGCGCGGCGGTTTCCGGCGCCGGCTGCGCCTGCACCTGCGCCGGCGCCTGGGCGGCGTGCGCCGCCTGTGCCGGCAGATCGCGCGAACAGGCCGCCAGCGCGACCGCGATGGCCAGCACGGCCATCAGGCGCTGTACGGGCGGGCTGAAACAAGAGGTCTCGAACGTCGACTGCATGAAGCACTTCCACTTAGAGCGAAGATAGCGGCTTGCCCTGTCCCTGGGGCCTCCGGCGCCTATCATTCCGCACCCACAGCCCGTACGCCAGCGCCACGGCCGCCAACAGGATCACGGGGTAGTTGCCGACGCGGGCATAAGGGGTCAGTCCCTTCATGGGGACGATTTGTGAGACCAGAAGCTGGGGGGTGAATTCCGGGGCGCGGGCGATGACTGCGCCGTGCGCATCGATCACCGCAGAGATGCCGTCGTTGGCGGCCCGCACCATGTAGCGGCCGGCCTCCAGCGCGCGCAGGCGCGAGATCTGCAGGTGCTGGTGGCGGGCGCTCGAGTGCCCGAACCAGGCGTCGTTGGTCACGTTCACCAGGGCGTCCGCCCTGGGCAGGACGCTGAGCATCGAGCTGCCGTAGCCGTCCTCGTAACATATCGTCACGCCGAGCTGCAGGTGCGCCGCCGGCAGCGGGGGCTGATCGGGCGCCCCGCGGGTGAAGTCCGCGTACGGCAGGCTCATCAGGCGCAGCCACGAGCGCACGAAGTGCGGCACCGGGAAGAACTCCGCGAACGGCACCAGGTGGCTCTTGTCGTACCAGCTCGCCTGCTGGTCGAGGGCCAGCACCGAGTTGTAGTAGCGCGGCTCGGGCTGCTCGCCTTCCTCGCGCAGCACGCCCATCACGAGCGCCGAGCCGTGCGCACTGGCCTCCTTGTAGAGGTTGCTGATGTAGGGCACGAGGTCATTGGCGACGTCCGCGGGCGCGGACTCGGGCCAGACGATGAGGCGCGTGCCGAGCACCTTTTCGGTGAGGGACTGGTAGCGCTTCAGCGTGTAATCGCGGTTGCTCTCGAGCCACTTCTCATCCTGCGGGATCGCCCCCTGCACCACCGCCACCGACACCGGGGCACCCGCGGGCTGCGTCCACAGGTGCCCGTAGAGGGCGGCGCCGGCGAGCCAGGGGAGCGCGAGCACGATGACCGCGATGCGCCGCTGCGAACGCGTGCCGAGCACGAGCGTCACCAGGGCGCCGGCACACACCAGCAAGAGCGCGCTCAGGCCGTACACGCCCAGGAGCGGGGCGAATCCTGCCAGCCAGCTGTCGGTCTGCGAATAACCGAGCGACAGCCAGGAAAATCCCGACAGGAACCAGCCGCGCCACCATTCCATGAGCAGCCACGCCGCCGGAGCCGCGAGCAGCCAGCGCGCCAGTCCGCCCTCGGGCAGCCAGCGCGCGAGCGCGTAGCCGAGCCCGGCCTGGTAGAGGCCCATGATGCCGGCCAGGCCGATCATCAGCACCAGCGCCAGCCAGATCGGCGCCTGCCCGAGGATGTGCACGCTGAAGTACAGCCAGTAGGTACCGGCGATGAAGGTCGCCGTGGTGAAGCCGAACCCGAGCCGCGCGGCCTCGCGCGGGCTTGCGTCCTGGCACAGCCACAGCAGCACCGCCGGGCACAGCAGCGCGAGCGGCCACAGGTTCACCGGCGCGAACGCGGCGGCGAGCGCGCCGCCCGAGATGACCGCGATCAGCAGGCGGGCGCGGGCGCTCACCGGAGGCTTCAGGGCGCGCTCGGGCGCCACCGACGCCGCGCCGGCGGACGGGCTCGGGTTGTCCACGCTTAAGTCGCGCTCTCGGGGCCGGGCGGGCGCTCTTCGGGGGGCGGCTGCACGTCGCGCGGCGCGAGCACGCGCAGCGCATCGATGCGGCGCCGGTCGGCGCGCAGCACGCGGAACTCGAAGCCCTCGAGGCTCGTGCCCTCGCCGCGGCGCGGCAGCCGCCCGAGCTGCTTCATGAGGAGGCCGGCGATGGTGTCGACGCCCTCCTCCTCGGACAGGTGCGCGCCGAAGTACTCGTTGAATTCCTCGATGCGCGTGGCGCCGCGCACGGTGAACTGCCGCTCGGCGTCGCGGCGGATGTTCTGATCGTCCTCGACGTCGAACTCATCGTCGATGTCGCCCACGATCTGCTCGATCACGTCCTCGATGGTGCACAGGCCCGCGACGCCCCCGTACTCATCGACCACGATGGCCATGTGGTTGCGGCTGCGGCGGAACTCCTTCAGCAGCACGTTCAGTCGCTTGGACTCCGGCACGAACACCGCCGGGCGCATGTACTCGCGGATGTCGAAGCGCTCGCGCGAGTGCGCCGTCGTCAGGCGCAGCAGGTCCTTGGCGAGCAGGATCCCGACGATGTCGTCGCGATCCTCATCCATCACCGGCACGCGCGAGTGCCCCGACTCGACCACCACCGGCAGCAGGCGCGTGACCGGATCACTGCGGCGCACGAACACCATCTGCGCGCGCGGCACCATGATGTCGCGCACCTTGAGGTCCCCGACCTCGAGCACGCCCTCGAGCATGGTAAGCGCATCGGCATCGACCAGGCCGCGCTCGCCCGCCTCGCGCAGCACCCCGAGGAGCTCCTCGCGGTCCTGCGGCTCGGCGAGCCCCTGGGTGAGGCGCTTCAGCCAGCGGCCGGTGGCGTTCAGGTCCTTGGCCATCGCTGCTAGGGGCTCCGGTAGGGATTGGGGAAACCGAGCCGGCGCAGCACCGCGATCTCGCGGCGCTCCATGCGCCGCGCATCCGCGTCGCGCTCGTGGTCGTAGCCGATCAGGTGCAGCGCGCCGTGCACCACCAGGTGCGCCCAGTGCGCGCTCAGCGGCTTCGCCTGCGCGCGCGCCTCCGTGCGCAGCACCGGCGCGCAGATCACCAGATCCCCGAGCGGCGCGGGGCACGCGGGGTGCGCCGGCGCCGGCGCCGGGAAGGACAGCACGTTGGTGGCGCGGTCGCGCCCGCGGTAGCGGGCGTTCAGGCGCCGGCTCTCCGCCGCCCCGACGACCGCGACGCCGAGCTCGCGTCCGCTGGCGCGCGCGCCGAGCGCGGTGCTCGCCCAGCGGGTGAGTTCGCGGCGGCTGGGGGCCCAGCTGCGCACGCTTCGCCGCAGCTGCAGCGAGAGTCCTGCGCCGCGTGCGCGCCGCGCGCGGGCGGCACGCATCACTTGGAGTCCTCGCGCGCTTCGTACGCCTGCACGATGCGCTGCACCAGCGGGTGGCGCACGACGTCCTGGGCATCGAAGAAGGTGAAGGCGACGCCTTCGACCGCGCGCAGCACGTCGACCACGTGCCTCAGGCCCGACTGGCGCCCGGGCGGCAGGTCGGTCTGCGTGACGTCGCCGGTCACCACCGCCTTGGAGCCGAAGCCGATACGGGTGAGAAACATCTTCATCTGCTCGATGGTGGTGTTCTGCGCCTCATCGAGGATGATGAAGGAGTCGTTGAGGCTGCGGCCGCGCATGAACGCGAGCGGCGCCACCTCGATGACATTGCGCTCGATGAAGCGCGCCACGCGGTCAAAGCCCATCATCTCGTAGAGCGCGTCGTACATCGGGCGCAGGTACGGGTCCACCTTCTGCGTCAGGTCCCCGGGCAGGAACCCGAGCCGCTCGCCCGCCTCCACCGCAGGACGCACCAGCACCAGGCGCCGCACCCGATCCGCCTGCAGCGCCTCGACGGCGCAGGCGACGGCCAGATAGGTCTTGCCGGTGCCGGCGGGGCCGACGCCGAACGTCAGGTCGCGGCTGCGAATGCTCTGCAGGTAGTCGCGCTGATGCGCGCCGCGCGCGCGGATGCCGCCGATGGGCACGCGCACCACCTGCTGATCGGCGGGGCTCGCGGCCGCACCCGCCTCGCGCTCGCGCAGCTGCAGGTGCACGCGCTCGGGCGTGACGTCGGCGGTGCGCGCCAGCTCGTACAGCTCGCGCAGCACTTCCTCGGCGGCGAGCGCCCGTGCGCCGGTCACGCGGAAGGTGCCGCCGCGGCGATTGACGTGCACGTCGAGACGCGCTTCCAGCAGGCGCAGGTTCTCATCGAGCGGCCCGCACAGGTTCGCCAGGCGCGCATTGTCGGGCGGTGCGAGATCGAACTCGCGCTGCGCTTCCACCGTTGGGGCCGCGGCGGGCATCAGGCGCTGGCCGCCACGCGCGACGCCGGCGCGGGGGTGCGCGCGGCCAGCCGGCCGCGCAGGCTGTGCGCCAGCGCCTCCGTCACGGTGACCTCGACGAAGCGCCCGATGAGCTCCGCGGGTGCGGGCAGATTCACCCAGCGATTGTTGGCGGTGCGGCCGGCGAGCTCGCGCGCATTTTTCTTCGAGGGCCGCTCGATCAGCACGCGCTGCAGGCTGCCGACCATGCCCACGCTGATGGCGTGCGCCTGGGTCTCAAGCTGCGCCTGCAGGCGCACCAGGCGCTCCTGCTTCACCGCGGCCGGCACCTCATCCGGCAGCGCGGCGGCCGGGGTGCCCGGGCGGCGGCTGTAGAGAAAGCTGAAGGACTGGTCGAACCCCACCTCGCGCGCGAGCGCGAGTGTCGCCTCGAAATCACGCTCGCTCTCGCCGGGGAAGCCGACGATGAAGTCCGAGGAGATCGAGATGTCCGGGCGCACCGCGCGCAGGCGCCGCACCTTGTCCTTGAATTCGAGGCTCGTGTAGCCGCGCTTCATGAGCGCGAGCACGCGGTCGGAACCGGACTGCACCGGCAGGTGCAGGTGGTTGGCGAGCTTGTCGACGTGCGCGAACGCCTCGATCAGGCTGTCGTCGAACTCCAGCGGATGCGAGGTGGTGAAGCGGATGCGCTCGATGCCCGGCACACGCGCCACGTGGTGGATGAGTGTCGCCAGATCGACCGCCGCGCCGTCGGCCATCGGCCCGCGGTAGGCATTGACGTTCTGGCCGAGGAGTGTCACCTCGGCGACGCCCTGCGCGGCGAGCACCTGCACTTCCTCGATGACCGAGTCGAAACCGCGGCTGACTTCCTCGCCGCGCGTGTAGGGCACGATGCAGAAGCTGCAGTACTTGCTGCAGCCCTCCATGATCGAGACGTAGGCGCGCGCGCCTTCCGCGCGCGGCGCCGGCAGGTGATCGAACTTCTCGATCTCCGGAAAGCTCACGTCCACCTGCGCCCGTCCCGTGCGGCGCAGCTCGCCGATCATCTGCGGCAGGCGGTGCAGCGTCTGCGGGCCGAACACCAGATCGACGAAGGGGGCGCGCGCGGTGATCGCCTCGCCCTCCTGGCTCGCCACGCAGCCGCCGACGCCGATGATCAAACCGGGACGCTGCGCCTTGAGCAGCCGCCACTCCCCGAGCAGCGAAAACACCTTCTCCTGCGCCTTCTCGCGCACCGAGCAGGTGTTCATGAGCAGCACGTCGGCCTCGCGCGGGTCGTCGGTGGCGGTCAGCTCGCCCGCGCGGAGCACGTCCGCCATGCGCGCGGAGTCGTACTCGTTCATCTGGCAGCCAAAGGTCTTGATGAAGTAATGGCGTGGCATAGGCGGGCGAAACGGGGAATTTTACGGGCTTGGAAGGGGGGCCGCACGGCGCGGCGGGGTCTGTATTAATAACTTGTTAAAATTCAATATGTTATGAAATCAATTTGACACCCACCCAGCCACGCTGGTGCTCGCGCTGTGCGGGCCGGCGCTTGTGCGCATTCCTCTGTCGCGCCGACGGCGGCGGCTCACCAAGGCCGGCCACCATGACCTAACACCAATTCCCCAGGGAGGGGTTATGAGGGCTCGATGGGGTTGCGCCGAGGGCCGCCGGCGGCGGTGTGGATGCTGGGCCTCTCCGGCGCGGCGCCGGCGATGGCGCAGGACTCTATGCCCTGGCCGGTGCGCAGTACACGCCGGGGCTTGAGGAGAGCAGCTACTCATTCATGTAAGAGTACCTGCACAACCTCAACGATCACCTGTTCGCCACCTTCAACTGGCTGAACGAAGAGCACGTCACCAATCACCACCGTGACGGCCTGAGCGGACAGATCTGGGCGCGCTGGCTGAGTCCGTCACGTCGCCTGGCGCTGTCCGCGGGCGTGGGCCCCTATCGTTACTACGACACGACCTACCTCGAGTCCACCGGAGCGGTCACCGACGCGCACAACTGGGGTGTCATGTACAGCGCCGCGGCGCACTGCTACCTTCCGGGCCCCCTGGGTACTGCAGCTGCGCTACAACTACGTTCACACCACGACGAGCATCAGCACCGATACGCTCTTGATCGGGGTCGGCTATCAGTTCGAGTCCGCCTCGCACCCGGGGCCGGTGCGCGCCGGTTCCTACGGTTTTGCCTGCGCGGAGCGTAACGAGGTGACGCTGATGGCCGGCAACAGCATCGTCAACAACTTCCAGTCCCCCCACGGCGTTGCCTACGGCCTGGAATACCGCCGCCGCATCACGCCCTTCATCGACGCGACCGTGACGCTCCTCGACGAGGGCGACACGCACGTGGTCAAGCGCAAAGGCGTCGCGGGCGAGGGCTGGGCTCACGCGTGAGTTTCTCGATCAGCGCGCCGCGGTGGGCTTAGGGGGAGGCTTCTATCTCGCCCGCGATGAGGAGGCGGTGCGACGCGCGTGCTCGGCCTCATCATGGCGCTGAGCTATCGCTTCAGCGAACTCTGGAGCACGCGGCCGTACTTGTATCGCACCATCACCACTGACGGGCGCGACTCGGAACGTGCTGCTCCTGGGACTGGGCTATGCATTCTGAGCAGTGACCGTCCGGCCCCTCCGGCAGGGCCGCGATGGCCCGGCCGGAAAAGACCACCGGCTACGCGCTCTAGTCGTGTGCTTTGGCGAGTGCCTCTGCGGCCACCTTCTGATCAGCGGCCGACAGCTGCGACGGCCCGAGCTTGAAGGTTAGCTTGTCGATGGTGCCGGTGAAGACGAAGGGTAGCTTGTAGCTGTCGTCCACCCCCGTGCGAGTATCGCTCCCGATGTCGAAACTCTCATCGATGGACATAAGAAACGGAATCGTGTGTTCGACCTTCTTACGCGCCAGCTCCTTGCCATCAACCGAAAGCACACCGGTGCCGCCCTTGGCCGGGCCGGGTCCGTCGTACTTGAAGTCGAACACGATGGTGTGCTTGCCCGGTGTGAGTGAATCGCCTAACCAGTCGGCGGCTCCCACGCCTCCTTCCCAGCGGAAGCGTTCCAGATCGAGAAGGTTGTAGACGAAGACTGGTTTGCCTTTGAGCAGGTACAGGGCGTAGCCGCCGAAGCGGCCACCCATCGTTGCAATCATTCCGTCCGCGCCGCGCTTGGGAATACTCACCTCGGCGGTGATCGTGTAGTCCTTGTTCAGAATGCTGGGAGCATTACTCACGGGGATGCCGACGTTCGGACCCGTATAGGTAAACACTGTTCGCCCGGCAGTCGCGCTCGGCCGCGGTGTAACGAGGCGTGGGAGGATAGAGTTATCCAGGGGCAGGACGTTGTACTTTCCTGCCTCAGTGAGAAACAACGCCTGCATCTGTTTGAGCTTGTCGGGATTCTTGGCCGCAAGGTCGTTGTACTGCGAGTAGTCTTCGGCGATGTTGTAAAGTTCCCATTTGTAGTCGTTGATGTCGGGCAGCTTGGTCGTTCCAAGGGCCCAGGGCGGGGCGGGTGGCGTCGTGCAGGCATACCAGCCATCGTGGTAGATCCCCCGGTTAGCGAACATCTCGAAATATTGCGTCTCGCGTTTCGATGGCGCATTGGCATTGGCTTTGTCGAAGGTGTAGGCCATGCTCACACCCTCGATGGGCCTTTGCGCGATGCCGTTGACTGTGGACGGAGCCTGTATGCCCGTGGCTTCGAGGATCGTCGGCATAATGTCGATCATGTGGTGAAACTGAGAGCGGATGCCGCCGACGTCCTTAATGTGCCCCGGCCACGAAATCACCATGCCTTGCCGGGTTCCACCAAAATGCGACGCCACCTGCTTGGTCCACTTGAAGGGTGTATCGAACGCCCAAGACCATGCGACCGACATATGCGGGTAGGTAGTTTCCGAACCCCAGGATTCGTAATGCAGCATCTGCACGGCCTCGGGGAGCGTCAGAATGCCGTTGTACGCAGTCATCTGGTTAAACGTACCCTCCAGGGTGCCCTCGGCGCTCGTGCCATTGTCGCCGCTGATGTAGATGATCAGCGTGTTGTCGAGCTTGCCCATATCCTGGACTTGCTGGATCACGCGGCCGATCTCGTGGTCGGTATAGGCTGCGTACGCGGCAAACACTTCAGCCTCGTGCGCGTAAAGTTTCTTCTGGATCACCGAAAGCGAGTCCCACTTCGGCAGGGTATCTGGCCACGGCGTAAGCTTGGTACTGGCCGGGATGACGCCGAGCCGCTTCTGGTTCGCGAATATCTGCTCCCGCAGCTTCTCCCAGCCCATATCGAACTTGCCTTTGAACCTCTCGATCCATTCCTTCGTCGGCTGGTGCGGCGAGTGAGTGCCGCCGGGCACGTAATATAGAAAGAAAGGCTTCTCGGGCGCGGCCGCGTTCAGGCCGCTGAGGTACTTAATGGCCTCGTCTGCCAAATCGGTCGTGAGGTTATAACCGGGCTTGCCGATCCACGGATAAATCGGGGTGTGGTCGCGATAGAGGTAAGGTGTCCACTGGTCCGTCTCGCCGCCCATGAACCCATAAAAATAGTCGAAGCCCATGCCGCTCGGCCATTGATCGAAGGGGCCTGCCAAGCTGTACAGATAAGTGGGTGTGTTGTGATTCTTACCGAACCACGAGGTGGAAAATCCGTGCTCCTTAAGGACCTCCCCAACGGTGGCGCTTTCGGGTCCGATGACCGAGTCATAGCCGGGGAATCCGGTGGACATCTCCCCGATCACGCCGAAGCCAACGGAGTGATGGTTGCGGCCGGTGATCAGCGCCGCCCGAGTCGGCGAGCACAGTGCCGTCGAGTGGAACTGCGTGTAGCGCAGTCCGACCTTGGCGATGCGGTCCATCGAGGGCGTCGGAATCACGCCCCCAAACGTGCCCGACACGCCGTACCCCTGATCATCGGTCATGATGAGTAATACGTTAGGTGCGCCCTTCGGTGGAACCACCGTAGGCGGCCAATAGGGCTTTGAATCCTTGGCGGTCTGCTTGATTACCCCGCCAAATTTCGCGGGCGGTGGTGGAAGTTGCTTTCCGTCAATCGTGATCGTGGCGCTCGGCGAACCCGGCACGCCCGTGACCACCTGCGCGGCGGCAACTCCCACATACGCGGCGACGACAAGGATCGAACCCGCTAAACGCAACAGATGGCGCATCTTCATGATTCTTGTCTCCCTGGACTGGCAAAAGTGCGCCCCAAATTGGTTATCGGCTTCGAGGGGCATGACCGAGCGAGTTGAATGAATCGACTAAGAAGGCGCGGAACGCATTGAACTTTGACGGAAGCTGCTCGGTTCAAGCTATTGGCCTTTGGTCCGATAGATATTCGCGCTTCCCAAGCGCTCCTGCTATTGAGGCTTGCGCTGCAACATCGCTGCAACATCGCTGCAACACTGTGACCCCGCGGCGAGAGAATGAGTTAACGGCGGCGGGCGTTTTGGGGTCACCCTCCCGCGGGTGGGCGCTTTTACCCCGCGCGCGACGACGACGAGACGGGCAAGCAGGCGCTCGTGCTCCGCCTCGTCATCCTGGCTATGCAGCCACGACTCGGACCTCGTGCAGCTGGCGGTTATTCGCTCTTAAAGGTGTCCGCGCGCGCTGCCAGCCCCTTCAGAACGGAATGTCGTCGTCGAACTCTTCGCTGCGCGAAGCCGAGCCGCCACCCCCGCCACCGCCACCGGACTCCTCCGCGTAGCTGGATTGGGCGCTCGATGCCGGCGCGCCGGCACTGGCGCCGCCCCCGCCCCCGCCGCCAGCGCGGCCGCCGAGCATCTGCAGCTCGTTGCCGATGATCTCGGTCGAGTAGCGTTCGTTCCCCTGCTTGTCCGTCCACTTGCGGGTGCGCAGGCTCCCCTCGATGTAGACCTGCGAGCCCTTCTTCAGGTACTCGGCGGCGATCTCGGCCAGGCGCCCGAACATGGCGACGCGGTGCCACTCGGTACGCTCCTGCTGCTCCCCGCTTTGCTTGTCGCGCCAGCTCTCGCTGGTCGCCACGCGCAGGTTCGCGACCGTCATGCCCGAGGGCATGGCGCGGGTTTCGGGGTCCGCCCCCAGATTGCCGATGAGAATGACCTTATTGATGCCGCGGGCCATGGTGAACGTCCTTCGTCTGTGGAGAGCCGTCGCGCGTGATCACCCGGATGGGGACAAGCCGCCGAGGGCCGGAAGGCATTCTAGAGGAGGCGCGCGCGCGGTGCGAACCGCATTTCGGGCGCGAATCGCGAGGTTCTCCGCAGCGAGCCGGCCCACAGGCCGCGCGCACGCTTTAGAAGGGGTAGTTGATCCCGGAGAAGGCGACGAACCCCTCGCTCGCGTGGCCCACGTCGACATACCCCACCACCGAGGGACGCGCGAGCGCCCGCACGCCGAGGCCAATGACGCTGTGCAGGTGCGCCACGGGGGAGTCGCCGCCGGAATGAAAGACCTGCCCGCCATCGACGAACGGCGCGAGCTGCACCTCGATGCGCGTACCGAGCGCCTCGTAGGCGGCCACGTCCTGGCGCAGCTCCAGACTCGATGAGAAGGCGTTGCGGTCGTAGAAGCGCCCGGCTCCATAGCCGCGCAACAAGAGGCCGCCGCCGATGGCGCTGCTGTCGCCGCCGACGCTGCTCAGGGCCCAGAAGGGCGCGTTCACGGAGCTCGGCATGTAGCGCGCGGCGGCATGCAGCGCCAACGTGCTGGCGGCCGCCGGTGACCAGAAATAGCGTGCATCGAATCCGGTCTCGCTGAAGAGCGAGCCATCGAAGAGGCCGCTCTGGTTGCTGGCGATGCCCCCGTAGAGCACGACGGCCGTGCCGCGCCGCGGCACGGTGACGTCATCACGCGTGTCGTAGCTCAGGAGCAACCGGTTCAGGATCTCGTGTGTCGTGCCCAGGCCCTGCACGCCCGGATAGGCCTGCGTCGTGGAAGGGATGCCGGGAATCTGCCCCGGCAGCACCGTCACCTCGCGCGGCGTGAAGCTGTAGGCGAGCTGCCAGTGCGGCATGAAGTTCCAGCCGAACTGCGCGGCCAGATAATGCTGCGCATTGGTGTAGACCGATTGGTCGTTCTGGTGGGTGTCGTTGCCGATGCCGTAGAAACGCGGTGAGCCGCTGCGGTCGTAGACCGCCTCCACGGTATAGGAGAAGGCGTCCTGACGCTTGAGCCCGTACTGGTAGAGCGCATCGAACTCGCTCTCCACGTGCTGCTTGGCGCCCGCCACCACCGACCACTGCGAGTCGGTCGAGGAATAATCGAACACCCGCGCGCGCGCCCCCCAGCCGAAGTACGGGTTGTGGATGACATCGGGCGCGTAGATGCGCTGGATGGCACCCGCGGCGTCGTTCTGGAGCCACACGCCGATGAGCCCGAAGGTATTGCCGCTGTTGGGATCCAGATCGATCTCCGGCACCGGCACGAAGGACAGCGACGCGGCTGCGGGCGCCGGAGGCGCCACGCTCGGCGACTCACCCAGGTCCGGCTGCGCGGCGTGCGCAGTGCACAGCAGCGATAATCCCGCCAGGAGCGCTGCGCGGCGCGGGCGGCTCATCCGCGCCGCGATGAGACCACAACCTCGGCGAGGTCGTAGGGCGCGCGGGCGCTGGCATCCGCGCCGGCGTCGGTTGCGCCGGCATCGGCGCCTACGGCCGCGCCGCTGTCGCCAACACCCAGGACGCTCGCGAGCAGCCCAGCGGCGCGACACGCGCCGCAGAGATTGCCACCGAACGCAGCGCGCGGCTCAGTTTGCACGATCAAACTCCCTCGCCAAGAGGCAGTGGCAACTTATCCTGCGCCCGCGCGCAGACGCAATACGCACAACGCGTGCAAACTCCGCAGCCACGCAACGCGCCGCCGGGATCACGGTTGACAGGTGACGGCCGCGCTTGCGCGAACGATGTTGTTAGCGAAGGGAGAGCGAAGACCAACAGCTGCACCGCGAACGCGCGCCGACCTATAGTGCGGCGCCGCCGCTTAAGGATTCGTTAGGGTGCGCGCTGCGGATGCAGGGAGGTGTTATTCGCGGCCGCGAATCTTCGCCGCAGCGCCCGTGAGCACCGCGGCGATGCGTGCCTGTTCCTCGGCAGAGGCGCCGCGTGCGGCGCGCAACGCTTCCTTGAGTTGCCGCCACGCCGACCATACATCGGTCGAATGGCCGGCCCCATCTTCCGCCTCGAAGCCGGAGAACACCGCGCGCATGCGCCCGAGACGGCGTGCGATGTGCTCGAGCTGGCTGAGGATCGCCGCGGCCGCCTCCTCGTGCTGCTTCAGGTACTCGCGGCCCGCATCGGTGATCGCGTAACGCTTCTTGGCGCCCTCGGTGCTGACCTGCGCGTAGCCGATGTCCTCGAGCCAGGTGAGCGCCGGATACACCATGCCGGGACTCGGGCTGTAGAAGCCGCCCGAGCGCTCCTCGAGCGACTTGATCAGCTCGTAGCCGTGGCTCGGGCGCTCGGCGAGCAGCATCAGCAGCACCAGGCGCAAATCGACCGAGCCCATCTTGCGGCCGCGGAACGATTCCGGGCCCATGCCGAACTCCCCGCCGAAGCCGAAGCGGCCAAAACCGCCGCGCCGCTGGTGCCCGCCGGCCTCGAGGCCGGGATTGGATTCACCGCAGCCCGAGCGGGGACTGCGGAAACGGCCATGACGGCCGAAGTGATGAAACATGAGAGACTCCAGTTATATTGACAGATATATCTTAAGATAGCTTTTACGCTAATGCAAGATCCGGGGCACCCTCCATCCTGGCGGGACCGAAGTGCGGCGATGGGTCTGACTGGCCCCCGCGCGTACCATTGAGGGTTCAATGCAATACATCCGCGTGCGCGGTGCGCGCACCCACAACCTGAAGGACCTGAATCTCGAGCTGCCGCGCGAGCGGCTGATCGTGGTCACGGGCCTGTCCGGCTCGGGCAAGTCCTCGCTCACCTTCGATACCCTCTACGCCGAAGGCCAGCGACGCTACGTCGAGTCCCTGTCCGCCTACGCGCGCCAGTTCCTCGCCACCATGGACAAGCCCGACGTCGACAGCATCGAGGGCCTCTCGCCTGCGATCGCGATCGAGCAGAAGGCGAGCTCGCACAATCCACGCTCGACCGTCGGCACCGTCACGGAGATCTACGATTACCTGCGGCTGCTGTATGCGCGCGCCGGCATTCCGCGCTGCCCGGAGCACGGCATCGATCTGACCGCGCAGACGGTAAGCCAGATGGTCGATCAGGTGCTGAAGCTCCCCGAGGGCACGCCCGCGGTGCTGCTCGCGCCATTGCTGAGCGAGCGCAAGGGCGCGCACCACGAACTGCTGCAGGATCTGGCGGCGCAGGGTTTCGTGCGGGTACGCATCGACGGGCGCATCCACGAGCTGGACGCGCTGCCGCTGCTCGATGCCAAGAAGCGCCACACCATCGAAGCGGTCGTCGATCGCATGCGCGTGCGCGCCGATGGCGCGCAACGCCTGGCCGAGTCGTTCGAGACCGCGCTGCGCCTCGCGGGGGGACTCGCGCGCCTCGCCTTCCTCGAGGCCCCCGAACGCGAGGAGCTGATCTTCTCCAGCCGCCATGCGTGCCCGGTGTGCGGCTACAGCGTGCCGCCGCTGGAGCCGAAGCTCTTCTCCTTCAACAACCCCTCCGGCGCCTGCCCGAGCTGCGATGGCTTAGGGGTGCAGGAGTTCTTCGATCCACAGCGCGTGGTGCTGCATCCGCACCTGTCGCTCGCCGGCGGCGCGGTGCGCGGCTGGGACCGGCGCAACGATCACTACTTCCAGCTGATCCAGTCACTGGCGCGCCACTATGGCTTCGACATCGAGACGCCCTGGACCGAGCTGCCGCCGCACGTGCAGCACGTGCTCCTCAACGGCAGCGCCGCGGAGGCCATCGAGTTCAGCTACAAGGGCGAGGCCGGCCGCAAGACCCGCAAGCGCCATGCCTTCGAGGGCATCATCCCCAACCTCACGCGCCGTTATCGGGAGACCGAGTCGCCGATGGTGCGCGAGGAGCTCAGCCGTTACTTAGGCGTGCGCCCCTGCCCGGAGTGCCAGGGCACGCGGCTGAACCGCGCGGCGCGCTTCGTGTTCGTGGGCGAGAAGAGTCTGCCGGAGCTCGCGCATCTGACCGTCGGGCGCGCGCTCGAGGTGCTCGGCGCCATGCAGCTGCCCGGCTGGCGCAGCGAGGTCGCCGGCAAGATCGTGAAGAGCGTGGGCGAGCGACTGCGGTTCCTGAAGGACGTGGGCCTCGACTACCTGACGCTCGATCGCTCGGCCGAGACGCTCTCGGGCGGGGAATCACAGCGCATCCGCCTCGCCAGCCAGGTCGGCTCCGGGCTCACCGGCGTCATGTACATCCTCGATGAGCCCTCGATCGGACTGCACCAGCGCGACAACCAGCGCCTGCTCGCAACGCTCAAGCAGCTGCGCGACCTCGGCAACACCGTGATCGTGGTCGAGCACGACGAGGAGGCGATCCGCGCCGCCGATCACGTCATCGACTTAGGCCCGGGCGCCGGCGCGCACGGCGGGCACCTGGTCGCGCAGGGCACCCCGGCGGACATCGAGGCGGCGCCCGCCTCGATCACCGGCCAATACCTCTCCGGACGCCGGCGCATCGCACTGCCGGCGCTGCGCATGCGGCCGGATCCGGCGCGCCAGATCACGATCGTCGGCGCCCGCGGCAACAACCTGAAGAACGTGAGCGTACCGGTGCCGCTCGGGCTGTTCACCTGTGTCACCGGTGTCTCCGGCTCGGGCAAGTCGACGCTGGTCATCGATACGCTCTACGCCCACGCCGCCAAGCGCCTGAGCGAGGCGCGCGTCGATGCGGCGCCGGCCGAGCGCCTCGAGGGGCTCGAGCAGATCGATCGCGTCATCGACATCGACCAGAGCCCGATCGGCCGCACGCCGCGCTCCAATCCCGCCACCTACACCGGGCTGTTCGCGCCGCTGCGCGAGCTGTTCGCCGCCGTACCCGAAGCGCGCGCGCGCGGCTACGACGCCGGGCGCTTCAGCTTCAACGTGAAGGGCGGCCGCTGCGAGGCCTGCCAGGGGGACGGGGTGATCCGCGTCGAGATGCACTTCCTGCCGGATGTGTACGTACCGTGTGATGTCTGCAAGGGGCAGCGCTACAACCGCGAGACGCTCGAGATCCGCTATCGCGGCAAGAACATCCACGAGGCGCTCGAGATGACCGTCGAGGAGGCGGCGCGCTTCTTCCAGAACGTACCGGCGGTCGCCGGCAAGCTCACCACGCTGATCGAGGTGGGACTCTCCTACGTGCGCCTGGGCCAGAACGCCACGACGCTCTCGGGCGGGGAGGCGCAGCGGGTGAAGCTCGCCCGCGAGCTCGCCAAGCGCGCCACCGGGCGCACGCTCTACATCCTCGATGAGCCCACCACCGGGCTGCACTTCCACGACGTCGAGCAGCTGCTGCACGTACTGCACCGGTTGCGCGATGAGGGCAACACCATCGTGGTGATCGAGCACAACCTCGACGTCATCAAGACCGCCGACTGGGTGATCGACTTAGGTCCGGAGGGCGGGGAGTCGGGGGGCGAGATCATCGCCACCGGTACGCCCGAGGACATCGCCGCGAGCGAGCGCTCCTGGACGGGAAGATTTCTGGCGCCATTGCTGAGGCGGGAGCGGCTGCCGCCGCTGTCGGCGCCGGAACTCGCGGCGGCCCCGCGGCCGGTCCTGCACACCGGCACCTGAGAAGCGCGGGACAAACGGCTCTCCGCCGCCGCGCCGTTGCACTAGACTTCGCGATCAAAATCCCAACACTGCGCGACGGCCCCGCTCGCCACGATGACCGAATCCCTGAACAGCATCTTCCTCAGCTACGCCTCCCAGGACGCGCTGGCCGCCGGCCGCATCGGCGAAGCGCTGCGTGCGGCGGGCCTGGAAGTCTGGTTCGATCAGAGCGAGCTGCGCGGCGGGGACGCCTGGGACCAGCTGATCCGGCGGCGCATCCGCGAATGCCGGCTGTTCGTACCCATCATCTCGGCGCACACCCAGACGCGGCTCGAGGGGTACTTCCGGCTCGAGTGGCGCCTGGCGGTCGAGCGCTCGCACCTGATGGCCGACGGCAAGGCCTTCATCGTGCCGGTCGCGATCGACTCCATCGACGAGCGGGCGGCCGAAGTGCCCGAGGCGTTTCGTGCCGTGCAGTGGACCCAGCTGCCCGGTGGCCTCGCCACCCCGGCGTTCATCGCCCGCGTCGCGCACCTGCTCGCGAGTGCGCCCGCGGAAGGCGTGCCCGCCCCGGCCTCGCCGACGGTGGCGCCGCACGGCGCCGCAGCCCTCGTAACCGCGACCGGCGGCTCCCTCTGGCCGCGGCGCGCAGTGCCGATCGCGCTCGCCGTAGCGGCGCTCGCCGCGGCGACGATCTTCCTCGTGCGCCCGGTCCACCAGGCGCAGGTGCCGCCCGGTGTGTCCGCACTTCAGACGCAGCTGCCGGCCCAGGCGCCGGTCGCAGCTCTCACCGCGGCCCCCGCGCCCCCGACGCATTCGGTCGCGGTGCTGCCGTTCACGAACATGAGCGGGGATCCCCGCGACGATTACTTCTCCGATGGCCTCTCGGAGGAGCTCCTCAATACGCTCGCCGCCGTGCAGGGACTGAAGGTGGCGGCGCGCACCTCCTCGTTCTCCTTCAAGGGCAAGCAAGAGTCGGTCGGCGAGATCGCGCGCAAGCTGAACGTCGCGGCGGTGCTCGAGGGCAGCGTGCGCCGCGACAAGTCGCACGTGCGCATCTCGACCGAGCTCATCGATGCAGCCACCGGCTTCCAGCGCTGGTCGCAGACCTACGATCGCGACCTGAAGGACGTGCTGGCGCTGCAGACCGACATCGCGACTTCGGTCGCCGCGGCGCTCAAAGTGAAGCTGCTGCAGGCGGACCTGAGTGGCGCCGAGATTGGCGGCACCGACAACCCGAAAGCTTTCGATGCCTATCTGCGCGCCGAGGAGCTGGCGCGACGGCCGGAAGTTTCGCCGCAGGCCAGCGATGAGACCCTGCGCGCCTATGACGCGGCGATTGCGCTCGATCCGAACTACGCGAACGCTTACCGGGGCCGCGCCGCTGCGCGCATCGACTACGCCTTCAACGCCGCCGTCCCGCCCACCGAGGTGCGCCGGCTGACCGACGTGGGCATCGCCGACGCGCGCAAGGCGGTGGCACTGGCCCCGGCACTCGGGGCGGCGCACAGCGTGATCGGTAACGCCTTGGCGGGCCAGGCGGACTACGCCGGCGCCGCCGCCGAGTTTGACCAGGGTCTCGCGCTCTCACCGGGCGACGTGCGCGTGTACCGCGACTCGGCGGGGTTCCTCGCCTCGGTGGGCCGTTTTGACGAGGCGATTGCACGCGCCAAGCATGGCGTGGAGCTCGACCCGCTGAATCCGGAAGCCCGGCAGACACTCGCCTACGTTTACTACTGGGCGCGGCGCTACCCGGAGTCGATCGCCGCCGGCAAGCGCACCCAGGAACTCGATCCGAAGACCTCCCGCGCGCAGGGCTGGGAGGGGTTCGCCTACGTGGGACTACGCGACTACGAGGCGGCCCGCAGTGCCTGCGCCGCCGAGCCCGTGCAGTGGGTGAAGCTCACCTGTCTTGCGATTGTCTATGACAAGCAGGGAAAGCACACCGAGGCCCAGACCGCGCTCCTACAGCTCACCAAGCAATACGGGGACAGCGCGAGCTACCAGCAGACTGAGGTGTATGCGGCCCGGGGCGACGTGCCCCAGGCGCTCATCATGCTCGAGCGCGCGCACACGGTCGGCGATCCGGGACTCCAAAGCGCGCAGGTCGACCCGCTGTTCGATTCACTGCGCAACGAGCCGCGCTACAAGACCCTGATCGCGCAGCTGAAATTTCCGCGATGACCCGCTCGGGTCACGGGCCGGACGGTCGATCTGTATGGACATAAGCGCCTGATTTGTAATCGATTGTTTCCCCTCCAAGGCCCGATGGGAATGCGATTGCAAATGCGAACCGTTCTCATCCATAATTGCCCCATGGATGCCGTCGCCTCCCCTGTCGGTGTATCGCTCGAGCCGGGCTTCGTAAGCCTCGCGGCCCTGCCACCCGGCACGACCGGCCACGTGGTGAGCGTCGGCAGCCGCGACGGCACGCTCTCGGCGCTCGAGCGGCGCCTGCTCGAGTTCGGCTTCGTGAGCGGGGAAGAGATCGAGATTCTCGCCGAGGCCCGTCCCGGCCGTGACCCGTTCGTCGTGCGTGTGGGCCAGACGACCCTCGCGCTGCGACGGCGCGAGGCGCAGGGCGTCTGGGTGGAACTGTCCCGGCGCACGCCGACGCCATGAACGCCTCCGCGGCCGCGGCACTGCCCGCGCCGCTGTTCAGTCTTTCCCTGATCGGCGTGCCGAATTGCGGCAAGACCGCACTCTTCAATCGTCTCACCGGCAGCCGCCAGAAAGTCGCCAACTACCCGGGCGTCACCGTCGAGCGCAAGGAAGGCCGCCTCGTCGGTCCGCGCACCGGGCGCAGTTTCCGCGTCGTCGACCTGCCCGGCGCCTACAGTCTGGAGCCCGCGACCCTCGATGAGGCGATCGCGCGCGACGTGGTGCTCGGTCGCCACGCGAGCGAGTCGCCGCCGGATCTGCTGGTGTGCGTGGTCGATGCCACCAACCTGCGTCTGGGTCTGCGACTGGTACTGGAACTCAAGCGCCTAGGGCGCCCGATGCTCGTGGCGCTCAACATGAGCGATCTTGCCGCGCAGCGCGGTTACCACCTCGATCGCGTCGCGCTCGAGCGCGCCCTGGGGATCCCCGTGATTCCCACCGTCGCGGTGAAGAGCGGCGGCGAGCGCGCGCTCGTGGAAGCGATCGACAGCTGTGATTTCTCCGCCGCCGCGCGCGCCCGCGCGCACGCGCGCCTGGAGGCACCGTCGGCGAGCGCCGCCGACATCGAGGCGACGCAGCGCGAAGTGCGCCGCGTGCTGCAGGCGGCCGCTTATCGCGTGCCGGGGCGCATCGCAGCGCTCGCGCGTCTTGACCAGGTGGTGCTGAACCCGGTGCTCGGACCTGCGCTGCTCGCCGTGGTGCTGTTCCTCATGTTCCAGGCGGTATTCAGCTGGGCGAAGGCGCCGCAGAACCTGATCAATGCGGGCGTGCAGAGCCTCAATGGCTGGCTCGCGGGCGTGCTGCCGGCGGGCCCGCTGCGCGGACTGCTCCTCGATGGCGTCATCGCCGGCGCCGGCAGCGTGCTGGTGTTCCTGCCGCAGATCCTCATCCTGTTCGCTTTCATCCTCGCGCTCGAGGACTCCGGCTACCTGCCGCGCGCCGCGTTCATGCTCGATCGGCTGATGGGGCGCGTCGGGCTCTCCGGGCGTGCCTTCATTCCGCTCCTGTCGAGCTTCGCCTGCGCGATCCCGGGCATCATGGCGGCGCGCACCATCCCCTCGCGCAGCGACCGGCTCGCGACCATCATGATCGCCCCGCTCATGACCTGCTCCGCGCGGCTGCCGGTGTATGCGCTGCTCATCGGGGCGTTCATTCCCGCGCGCAGTGTTGGCTGGCTGAACCTCAGGGGCCTGGTGCTGTTCGCGCTGTACGTTGCCGGCGTCGTCAGTGCGCTCGCGGTCGCCTTCGTCATGAAGCGCACGGTGGCGCGCGGGGAATACCGGCCGCTGCTGCTGGAGCTGCCGGAATACCGCCTGCCGCACCTCACCAATCTCCTCGTGGGGCTGTGGGAGCGCGCCAAGATCTTCCTGACGCGCGTCGGCACCATCATCCTGAGCCTGATGGTGGTGTTGTGGTTCCTCGCCAGCTTCCCCGCGCCGCCGGCCGGGGCGGCCGGACCTGCGATCCAGTACAGCATCGCCGGCTATCTCGGCCGCGGCCTCGGGGTGCTGTTCGCGCCCATCGGCTTTAACTGGCAGATCTCGATCGCGCTGGTGCCCGGACTTGCGGCGCGCGAGGTGGCGGTGAGCGCACTCGGCACCGTGTACGCGATGTCCGGTGGCACGCAGGAGGTCGCCGGTGCCCTGGCGCCGGTGATCGCACACAGCTGGACGCTCGCGACCGGACTGTCGCTGCTCGCGTGGTACGTGTTCGCGCCGCAGTGCCTGTCGACGCTCGCGGTGGTGCGGCGCGAGACCAACTCCTGGCGCTATCCGCTCTACATGGCGGCGTATCTGTTTGCGCTGGCGTACGCCGGGGCATTCCTCACCTACCGCGTGGCGCTCGCGCTCGGCGCCGGGCACCTCACATGAGCGGCGTCGTGCAAGGAGTGCTCGTGGCGGTGGCCGTGGTGGCGAGCCTGCTCTACAGCACCTGGCGGCTCGCGTCCGCGCGCCTGCGCCTGCGGATGCTCGAAGCGCTCGGAGCGTTGCCCGCAGTCAGGCACCTGCCCGGCTTCGCCGCCTGGTACGCGCGTGCGCTCACGCAGCGTGCCGCCGGCTGCGGCAGCTGCGCGCCTACGAGCGCGCCGCCCCGGAAACGAACACCTGGTGCACTTCACCGTTCATGACGCGCTCGCTGTAGCGGCCCTGCGTGTAGCCCCCGACCACGCGCCGCCAGAAGCTCACCGCCACGGCGTTGCGCAGGTACTCGGTGATCTCCCAGCGGCCGGCAAAGCGCGACAGAATCAGCTGCACCGCGGTCTGCCCGATCCCTAAGCGCCGCCGGGCGCGGGCGATGAAAAACTCCGCCAGCCGATAGTCGATGCGCGGCTCCTGCGTCGCGAGTACGCGCAGCACACGCGCAAAGCCGACCGGCTCATCGCCGCGCATGATGAGGAGGGGAAAGGTATTGGGATCGCCGAACCAGTGCGCGATCTGATCGGGCTCGCGGTGGCCGATCTCGCCCAGGCGCGGAAAGATCCCGGTGCCGGGATTCAGATCATCGAGATAGTCGCGGTAGACGCTCTGGATCCACAGCCGGTCGGCGGGCGCCGCCCGGGCATCGCGCACACTGACTGCTACCACGCTCATAGCTGCTTCAGTTCATTGTGCCGGTGCCAGGGTCCTTCAGAACAGGATGCGATCCGCAAAAAAAGAAACGGCCCGGCAGCTCGCTTCGCGCGAACCGACCGGGCCGTGTTCTATTGCCGTAAGCGCGCGACTTACTGCTTCGGCGGCTCTGCCGGAGGCGGCGTGGCCGGAGCAGCAGCGTCAGGCGCAGCCGGAGCAGCCGCGGTGCCCGCATCGGGCGCAGCCGGCGGCGCCGCCGAGCCCGAGGAGTCCGTGGCCGCAGGGGCCGGAGCAGCAGGAGGAGTTGCAGCCTGATCAGTGCCTGCGGATTCCTGCTTCGCGCAGGCCGTCAGCATCAGCGCGGCAACGATTGCGCTAAGAGCAAGTTTGGTGTTCATCGATCGGTACCCCGAAGGAAGCAAGAGTTGTATGGGTCAGACGACGACCTTTTTAGATCGTTCCCCGCCCCGTTCCGGTAGCGAAGGAGGGCAAATTCTATATGAAGTCCCGGTACGATTGGAAACTCCGGGGTCCGTTGGTTGTCGGCGCAAACCGACATCCCATGTCCTCCTGGCGCCCACACGAGGTCAAATCATGTCCGCCGCGCTCAGCACTCAGCTTGCCCATACCTTCGGACCCCACCTCGCACAGCTGTGCGCGCGCACCGCGCAGGCGCTCGAGCGCGAGGGTTTCACCTCCCTCCTGGTGCACTCCGGGTCGCTTCTGGAGGTCTTCCACGACGACCGGACCTATCCCTTCGAGGCGCATGCGCCCTTCAAGGTCTGGGTGCCGCTCGCGGATGCGCCTGACAGTTACATCTGGTTTCAACCGGGCTCACGGCCGCGTCTGCTCCTGTATCAGCCCCAGGACTACTGGTACAAAACCGCGCAGACCCCGAGCGACTACTGGGTCGATCATTTCGACGTGCGCAGCGTCCCGGACCGCAGCGCAGCACGCGCCGCGCTGCCGAAGGATCTCTCGCGCACCGCCTACATCGGCGATGCGCTGCCCGAGCTCACCGCCTGGGGGCTGGGTGCGGTCAATCCGCCCGCTCTGGTGCGACGGCTGGATTATGTCCGTGCGGCCAAGACGCCCTACGAACTCGTGTGCCTGCGCGAGGCGAACCGCCTCGGGGCGCTCGGGCACCAGGCCGCCGCCGAGGCCTTCCGCGCCGGCGCCTCGGAGTTCGAGATCGAGCTGGCGTTCCTGCGCGCCTGCGGCCAGCGCGAGCAGGAGTTGCCCTATAACCCGATCATCGCGCTCAATGACGGCGGCGCGGTGCTGCACTATCAGGTGCTCGAGCGGCAACCGCCGCCGGAGCGCTATTCGCTGCTCATCGATGCCGGCGCTGAGTTTGGCGGTTACGCGAGCGACATCACCCGCACCTATTCGGCCGAGGACCCGGACTTCGCCGCGCTGATCCGGCGCATGGACCAGATGCAGCAGGGACTATGCGCCCGGGTGCGCGCCGGGGCCGACTGGCGCGACATTCACCTCGCCGCGCACGCCGGCACCGCCGAAGTGCTGCGCGACGCCGACCTGATCCTGTGCTCGGTCGAAGAGGCGCTCGCGACGCGCGTGACGAGCGTCTTCCTGCCCCACGGCATCGGACACCTGCTGGGACTGGAGGTGCACGACGTCGGCGGCTTCATGGCCTCCCCCGAGGGCGGAGACATCGAGCGCCCGCAGGGGCACCCGCACCTGCGACTGACGCGGGTCCTGGAGCCCGGCTTCGTGGTCACCATGGAACCGGGCCTCTACTTCATCGACCAGCTGCTGGAGGCTGCCCGCGCCGATGCGCGCGCCGGCCGCATCAATTGGAGCCGGGTGGGCGAGCTCTCCCGCTTCGGAGGTATCCGCATCGAGGACGACCTGGCCGTGGGACCCAGCGGCTGCGAGAACCTGACGCGTGAGGCCTTCCGCGCGCTCTCTTAGAAGAATCCCCAGCAGATCAGGGGCCGTCGGGGCCCCTGATTGAATCACTAGTGATACAGATTAAGCCTTTCTGGCGAGGATATCCTTGATATCCTGAAGTAATTGCTCGCTTTTGCTCGGCGGTGGCGGGGCGGCGGCCGGGTGGGGGCGCTTCAGGCGGTTGATGGCCTTGATGACGAGGAAGATGGCGAACGCGATGATCAGGAACTCCAGGCAGGTCTGCAGGAACATGCCGTACTTCAGCAGCACCGGCTTACCGGTCGCATCGGTGGCGATCCTAACCGCGAGGTCGCTGAAGTTGATGCTGCCGAGGAGGGGCGACAACAGCGGCATGACGATGTCCCCGACCAGGGAACCAACGATCTTGCCGAAGGCGGCGCCGATGACGACACCGACGGCGAGGTCGATGACGTTGCCCTTCATCGCAAACTCTTTGAATTCGGATGCGAAACTCATCGGGCTTCTCCCTTTTATTTATTGATGGCGGCGAACTGCCGGGCGCAGCCTAGCGAAAAGGCCTCAGCCGGCGCAAACGAACGGGCCGCCTCGCAGGCGGCCCGGTGAACTTGAACAAGGACGACCGGCGCCCTCAGGCGGCGGTCTTCTTCTTGCGGGTGCGCTTCTTCGGGGCCTCTTCCGCGGCTTCCTCGCTCGCCTTCGCCTTCGTCTTGGCTTTGGCCTTGGCGGGCGTCTTGTCGGCTGCCTTGGCGCGGCGCGTGGTCTTCTTCTTGCCCTCGGTGGGTTCCTCGGCCACCGGGGCGGGGCCGTCCACCAGCTGCATCAGCGCCATGGGGGCGGAATCACCCGGACGCGGGTTCATGCGCAGGATGCGGGTGTAGCCGCCCGGACGCGCCTTGAAGCGCGGCCCTAAGTCGGCGAACAGCTTCTCGACAATCTGCGTATCGCGCAGCCGCGAGAAGGCGAGGCGGCGGTTGGCGTCCCCGTCGACCTTGGCGAGCGTGATGAGCGGCTCGACCACGCGGCGCAGCTCCTTCGCCTTCGGCAAGGTGGTGCGGATCGTCTCGTGGCGCAGCAGCGATACCGACATGTTGCGCATGAGCGCATGACGGTGCGGGCTGTTACGCGACAGCTGCCGGCCGGAAAGATGGTGACGCATAAGTTAGAACCCTTCGCTCTGTCTCAACTTCCCGCGCGGGCGGGAAGTGCGCGGGACCTTACCCTGGGGTAAGGCCCCGCGCTCTTCAACTTCTTAGATGACGTCGCGCTCGTCGTCGTGCTTCAGGCCCGCCGGCGGCCAGCCATCGAGACGCATGCCGAGCATCAGGCCGTGGCTCTGCAGCACTTCCTTGATCTCGGTGAGCGACTTCTTGCCGAGGTTCGGCGTGCGCAGCAGTTCCACTTCCGTGCGCTGCACCAGGTCACCGATGTAGTGGATGTTCTCGGCCTTGAGGCAGTTGGCGCTGCGCACGGTGAGCTCGAGCTCGTCCACGGGACGCAGCAGGATCGGGTCGAACTGCATCTCGGAGGGCTTGGCGGAAGCCTCTTCCTCGCCCTGCAGATCCACGAACACCGACAGCTGGTCCTTGAGGATGCTGCCGGCGCGGCGGATGGCTTCTTCCGCGTCGATCGTGCCGTTGGTCTCGATGTCGATGACCAGCTTGTCGAGATCGGTGCGCTGCTCGACGCGCGCCGCGTCGACCGAGTAGGTCACGCGCCGCACCGGCGAGAAGGAGGCATCGAGCTGCAGCCGCCCGATCGGGCGCGTCTGCTCCTCGAACGCGACGCGCGAGGCCGCCGGCCGATAGCCGCGACCGCGCTCGACGCGCAGCGTCATGGACAGCTCGCCCGCCTTGGTCAGGTTCGCGATCACCAGCTCCGGGTTCACGACCTCGATGTCGTGATCGGTCTGGATGTCGCCGGCGGTGACCGGGCCGGGGCCCTTCTTGTGCAGCCGCAGCTCGGCGGAGTCACGCGTGTGCATTTTCAGCGCCACGGTCTTCAGGTTGAGCAGGATGTCGACCACGTCCTCCTGCACACCCTCGATGCTGGTGTACTCGTGCAGCACGCCGTCGATCTCCACCTCGGTGATCGCGCTGCCGGGCATGGACGACAGGAGCACGCGGCGCAGCGCGTTGCCGAGCGTGTGGCCGAAGCCCCGCTCGAACGGCTCGATCACCACGCGCGCCTGGCGCGGAGCCACCGGCTGCACCTTCACCACACGCGGCCTCAGAAACTCGCCTACAGATCCCTGCATTGCAGTCTCACCTTGCCGGCGCTACGACCGGCGCAAAGGAAATCACGGTTGGACCCGCCTGACTTGGGGCGCGGGCCCCCAAATTCAAGCAGATACGCTTACTTCGAATACAGCTCGACGACCAGGTTCTCGTTGATGTCGGGGAGGATGTCTTCGCGTCCCGGGGCCGACTTGAACACCCCGCGGAACTCCTTGTCGTTGACCTCGACCCAGTCCGGCAGCCCCACCTGCTGGGCGACGTTCAGGGAGCTGGCGATCCGCAGCTGCTTGCGCGACTTCTCGCGCACCTGCACGACATCCCCGGCCTTCACCTGGTAGGAGGCGATGGTCACCGGCTTCTCGTTCACGGTGATCGCCTTGTGGCTCACCAGCTGGCGCGCCTCGGCGCGCGTGGCCGCAAAGCCCATGCGGTACACCACGTTGTCCAGGCGGCACTCGAGGAGCTTGAGCAGGTTCTCGCCCGTGGCGCCGGACTTGCGCGCGGCCTCCACGTAGTAGTTGCCGAACTGCCGCTCGAGCACGCCGTACATGCGGCGCAGCTTCTGCTTCTCGCGCAGCTGCAGGCCGTAGTCGGACAGGCGCTGGCGACGCTCGCCCTTGATGCCCCCCGGGGGCACGCTGAGCTTGCACTTGTTCTCGAGCGGCTTGACGCCCGACTTCAGGAAAAGGTCCGTGCCCTCGCGGCGAGCGAGCTTGCACGTGGGGCCTAAATAACGCGCCATAGTTGTCCTCGTTGTCCTTAGACCCGACGCTTCTTCGGCGGCCGACACCCGTTGTGCGGGATCGGCGTCACGTCCGAGATGCTGGTGATCTTCAGTCCACAGTTGTTGAGCGCACGCACCGCGGACTCGCGTCCGGGGCCGGGGCCACCGACCCGCACTTCCACGTTCTTCACCCCGTGCTCCTGCGCCGCGACGCCGGCCTTCTCGGCCGCCACCTGGGCGGCGAACGGGGTCGACTTGCGCGAGCCGCGGAAACCACAGCCGCCCGAGGTCGCCCAGGAGAGCGTGTTCCCCTGGCGGTCGGTGATCGTGATGATCGTGTTGTTGAAGGAGGCGTGCACGTGCGCGATCGCATCGAGCACGTTCTTGCGCGCCTTCTTCGGCTTCTTGGCCGCCGCGGCGGGAGCGCCGGAGCCTGAGGCCTGCTTTGCTTTCTCTTCAGCCATGTCGTGTTAAGCCTTATGCCTTGCCCGGAGGCGCGTTGAGTTTCACGGCCTGCTTGCGCGGGCCCTTGCGGGTGCGGGCGTTGGTACGGGTGCGCTGACCGCGCACCGGCAGTCCGCGCCGGTGACGGATGCCGCGCCAGGACCCTAAGTCCATCAGGCGCTTGATGTTCATGGAGACCTCGCGCCTGAGGTCGCCCTCGACCGCGAACTTCGCGATCTGTGAGCGGATCGCGTTCACTTCCGTCTCGGTGAGATCCTTCACCTTGGTGGTCGGCGCCACCCCTGCCGCGAGGCAGGTGGCGCGCGCGCGCGCGCGGCCCACGCCATAGATGTGCGTGAGCCCGATCCACACGTGCTTGTTCATCGGGATGTTGATGCCGGCGATGCGTGCCATGCTTGCTTTACCTCAACCCTGGCGCTGCTTGTGACGCGGGTCTGTACAGATAACGTAGACCACGCGGCGGCGGCGCACGATCTTGCAGTTCTTGCAGATCTTCTTGACCGACGGACGTACTTTCATGATTGACCACCCGAACCCGAGCGGCCGGTGCCGAGCAGATTCGCCTTCTTGAGAAGTCCCGGGTACTGATGCGACATCAGGTGCGCGTTCAGCTGCGCGATGAAGTCCATCACCACCACCACGACGATGAGGAGCGAGGTGCCACCGAAGTGAAACGGCACACCCTTCCAGGAAACCAGGATCTCCGGCAGCAGACACACCGCGGTGACGTACAGCGCACCCCACAGGGTCAGGCGCGTCAGCACCGCATCGATGTACTCGGCCGTCTGCTGTCCCGGGCGGATGCCGCGCACGAAGGCGCCGGACTTCTTGAGGTTATCGGCGGTGTCGCGCGCGTTGAACACCAGCGCGGTGTAGAAGAAGCAGAAGAAGATGATGAGCGCAGCGTAGATCACCAGGTGCAGCGGCTGCCCGTAGCCGAGCGCTGCCGCCACGTTCTGCATGATGGTGCTGACCGTGCCGGTGGCGCTGGTGCCGGCGAAGCTCGCGAGCGTCGCCGGGAACAGGAGCAGGCTCGAGGCGAAGATCGGCGGGATCACGCCCGACATGTTGAGCTTGAACGGCAGGTGGCTCGACTGGCCGGCGTACATGCGCCGCCCCACCTGGCGCTTGGCGTAGTCCACCGGGATGCGCCGCTGCGCGCGCTCGACGTACACCACGAAGTAGGTGGTGGCGAGCACGACCAGCAGCAGCAGGAGCGCAAACGGTCCCTGCATTTCGCCGTTGCTCACCGACTCGATGGTGTTGCCGACCGCGCCGGGCAGCCCGGCCACGATGCCCGAGAGGATGATCATCGAGATGCCGTTGCCGATGCCGCGCTCGGTGATCTGCTCGCCGAGCCACATGAGGAACATGGTCCCCGTCGTCATGGTGACGGTCGCGGTGAGCATGAACGGCCAGCCGTGCACCAGCGTCATGCCGCCCTTGTCCAGCGCGCCGGCGGCGGCGAAGGACTGCACCAGGGCGAGCGCCACGGTGCCGTAACGGGTGTACTGGGTGATCTTGCGCCGCCCGGACTCGCCTTCCTTGCGCAGCTCCATGAGCGTCGGCACCACCATCGACATCATCTGGATGATGATGGAGGCGGAGATGTAGGGCATGACGCCCATGGCGAAGATCGACAGCCGCGAGAGCGCACCGCCGGAGAACATGTTGACGATGCCGAGGATCGTGTTCGAGCGGTCGCCGAAGAAGCGCGCCACTTCCGCCGGATTGATGCCCGGCACCGGGATGAAGGTGCCGATGCGATAGACGATGAGCGCCCCGATGAGGAACAGCAGGCGGCCGCGCAGCTCGCTGGAGCGCGCCACATCGCCGAAAGAAGTCGTGTTGCTGACCGTCGTCGCCATCTGTTTCCCGACTAAGCCTCGATGCTGCCGCCGGCGGCTTCGATCGCCGCGCGCGCGCCCTTGGTCACCGCGACGCCCTTGAGCGTCACGGCCTTCTTGATCTCGCCCGAGAGCACCACCTTGGCGCGCTCGGTCCCGGCCGCCACCACCTTCGCCTTGATGAGGGCGGCGATGTCCACCACCGCGCCCTCGACCTTGGCGAGCTCATCCAGGCGCACCTCGGCGCGCGTGCGCTTCATGGCCGAGCGGAAGCCCACCTTCGGCATGCGGCGCTGGATCGGCATCTGGCCGCCTTCGAAGCCGACCTTGTGATAGCCGCCCTTGCGGGCGCGCTGGCCCTTGGTGCCGCGGCCGCAGGTCTTGCCCTGACCCGCTGAGGCGCCGCGCCCCACGCGCAGCCGCGGGCGCTTCGCACCCGGGGCCGGTTTCAATGTGTTCAGTCGCATAGCCTTAGACACCCTTCTCTTCGACGCGCAGCAGGTGCACCGCGGCGTTGATCATGCCGCGGTTCTCGCGCGTGTCCTTGACCGTGACGGTCTGGTGGATGCGGCGCAAGCCCAGTCCGCGCGCGGACGCCGCAATATTGTGCAGCTGTCCGTGCAGACTCTTCACCAGCGTGAGCGTGATCTGTTTATCTGCCATGACGTTCAGCCCGTGATCTCATCGAGCGTCTTGCCGCGCTTGGCGGCGATTTCCTCCGGCGAGCGGATCTTCGCCAGCGCGTTGATGGTGGCGCGCACGACGTTGATCGGGTTGCGCGAGCCGTAGCTCTTGGCGAGCACGTTGCGCACGCCCGCGCACTCGAGCACCGCGCGCATGCCGCCGCCGGCGATGACGCCGGTACCGTCGGAGGCCGGCTGCATGTAGACGCGCGTGGCTCCATGGTTACCCGTGACCGCGTAGTGCAGCGAATCGTTCCGCAGCGCCACGTTGACGAGGTTCTTGCGCGCCTGGGTCATGGCCTTGGAGATCGCCACCGGCACCTCCCGTGCCTTGCCGAAGCCGTAACCGACGCGGCCGGAGGTGTCCCCGACCACGGTGAGCGCGGTGAAGCCGAACTGCCGGCCGCCCTTGACGACCTTGGCGGTACGGTTCACGGCCACGAGCTTCTCGACGAACTCGTCCGCCGACTGGCCCTTCTCTGGTCTCGCCATATGTGCTGTGCCTTTGCCTAAAACTCAAGTCCCGCTTCGCGGGCCGCGTCCGCGAGCGCTTTCACGCGCCCGTGGAACTGAAAACCGGAACGGTCGAACGCCACCTTGCTCACGCCGGCCGCCTTGCTGCGCTCGGCAATCGCGCGGCCGACGGCCTTGGCCGCCTCCACGTTGCCGGTGCCCTTGAGGCCCGCGCGCACCTTTTCCTGCGTGGTCGAGGCGGCCGCGATCACCTTGGCGCCATCCGCCGCGGTCACCTGGGCATAGATGTGCTTCGGGGTGCGGTGCACGGTCAGGCGGGCGACCGCGAGCTCGCGGATGTGCGTCCGGGACTTCACGGCGCGGCGCAGGCGCCGCTGCTTCTTCGTGATAATCACTTCTTCTTCCCCTCTTTCAGGGTGATCTTCTCGCCCGCGTAGCGCACGCCCTTGCCCTTGTAGGGCTCGGGCGGGCGGATGTCGCGGATCTCGGCGGCCACCTGGCCGACCTTCTGCCGGTCGATGCCCTTGATGAGGATCTCGGTCTGGCTCGGGGTCTCGATGGCGATGCCGTCCGGGATCGGCACACTCACCGGGTGCGAGAAGCCGAGCGTCAGGTTGAGCGCCTTGCCCTGCACCGTGGCGCGAAAGCCGACGCCCACCAGCTCCAGCTTCTTCTCGTAGCCCTTGGTGACGCCGCGCACCATGTTGGCGAGGTGTGCACGCGTGGCGCCCGCCAGGGTGCGCGGGGCCCCCGGGGCGTCGTAGCTGATCTCGAGCTTCTTTTCATTTTCGACGACGGCGACACCCTGGTGCAGCGGCAGGCTGAGCGAGCCCTTGGCGCCCTTGATGGTCACCTGGGTCGCGGCGATGGTGGCGGTCACACCCTGGGGCAGCTCGACCGGTGCTTTGGCAATTCTCGACATAGTGCTTCTCTTGAACGGCTCTTAGGCGACGATGCAGAGCACTTCGCCGCCCTGCCCGCTCGCGCGTGCCTGCTTGTCCGTCATCACGCCCTTGGGGGTGGAGACGATCACGGTGCCCATGCCGCCGAGGACCTTCGGCAGCTCGTCCTTGCCGCGGTAGATGCGCAGGCCGGGACGGCTGACGCGCTCCAGGCGGTCGATGACGGGACGCCCTTCGTAATACTTCAGTCCAATCGTCAGGCGCGGCTTGCCCGAATCGGCATCCAGACGGAAGTCGGCGATGTAGCCCTCCTCCTTCAGCACCTTGACGATGGCCGTCTTCAGGCGCGAGGAGGCCAGCTGCACTTCGCTCTTACCGGCCGTCTGGCCGTTGCGAATGCGCGTCAGGAGATCGGCAATGGGATCGGTCATGCTCATGCGGCGTTCCTCACCAGCTCGCCTTCGTCAGTCCCGGAATCTCGCCGCGGTTCGCGACTTCGCGGATCTTCACCCGCGACAGCCCGAACTTGCGGTACACGCCCCGCGAGCGTCCGGTGATGGCGCAGCGATTGCGCTGGCGCGACTTGCTGGCATCGCGCGGCTGCTTCTGCAAGTCCGCCTGCGCCGCCTGCCGCTCCTCGGGCGAGCTCTTGGGGCTGCGGATCAGCTCCTTGAGCTTCGCGCGCTTCGCTGCGTACTTTTTCACGATCCCGGCGCGACGCTTCTCGCGCATGACCATGCTCGTCTTAGCCATAGACCTTGGTAGTCCTGTTTACTTCCGGAACGGGAAGTTGAATGCCTCGAGCAACGCTCGGCCGTGACGGTCATCCTGTGCCGTCGTAGTAATCGTGATATCCATGCCCCGCACCTGGTCGATCTGGTCGTACTGGATCTCGGGGAAGATGATCTGTTCCTTCACGCCGAGGGAGTAGTTGCCCTGGCCGTCGAAGGAACGCGGGGACACGCCACGGAAGTCGCGGATGCGCGGCATCGCGATGTTGATGAGGCGGTCCAGGAATTCGTACATGCGCGCGCCGCGCAGCGTCACCTTGGCGCCGATCGGCAGCCCGGCACGCAGCTTGAAGGAGGCGATCGCCTTGCGCGACTTGGTGATGAGCGGCTTCTGGCCGGTGATCTTGACCAGATCGGCCAGCGCCGCATCCATCATCTTCTTGTCCGCGACCGCCTCGCCCACGCCCATATTGACCGTGATCTTGGCGATGCGCGGTACCTGCATCACGTTCGCGATCTTCAGGTCCGAGCGCAGCTTCGGGACGATCGTGTCGCGGTAAACCTGCTGGAGTCTTGCCATAACTGCTCACTCTCCACGCCCTCAGGCGTCGAGCATCTCTCCGTTGGACTTGAAGAAGCGCACCCGCTTGCCGTCGGTGAGGGTCTTCACCCCAATGCGGTCGCCCTTCTTGGACGTCGGGTTGAAGAGCGCCACCTTGCAGACGTGCAGCGGCACTTCCTTCTCGATGATGCCGCCCGGCTTGCCGGCCTGCGGATTGCCCTTCGTGTGGCGCTTGGCCATGTTCACGCTCTCGATGAGCACGCGGCCGTCGGCGAGCACCTGCAGCACCGCCCCGCGGCGGCCCTTGTCGCGCCCCGACAGCACGATCACCTGATCGCCTTTGCGAATCTTCTTCATCACAGCACCTCGGGAGCGAGGGAGATGATCTTCATGAACTGCACGTTGCGCAGCTCACGCGTCACCGGTCCGAAGATACGGGTGCCGATCGGCTCGAGCTTGTTGGTCAGGAGCACCGCGGCATTGCCGTCGAAGCGAATGAGGGAGCCGTCGGCGCGGCGCACGCCACGCTTGGTGCGCACCACCACCGCGTCGTAGACCTCGCCCTTCTTCACCTTGCCGCGCGGGATCGCATCCTTGACGCTCACCTTGATGACATCGCCCACGGTCGCGTAGCGGCGGCGCGTGCCGCCGAGCACCTTGATGCACATCAGGGTGCGCGCGCCGCTGTTGTCAGCGGCCTGGAGCATTGTCTGCAACTGGATCATGGCTCTTTCCTAAACTTCGCAGCGCATCGCTTAGCGATTGCGCGCCTTCTCGACGATCTCGAGCAGCGCCCAGGACTTGCGGCGCGACATCGGACGGCAGGGGGTGATGACGACCAGGTCACCATCCTTCGCCGCGCTCTGGTCATCGTGCGCCAGCAGCTTGGTCGTGCGCCGGATGAACTTGCCGTAGGTCGGGTGCTTCACCAGCCGCTCGATCTCGACCGCGATGGTCTTCTGCATCTTGGTGCTGACCACCCGCCCGGTGAGCCGGCGTGCGCCCTTCGCTTCTACCTTCGATTCCACCTTGGTGTCTTCCGCGCTCATGGGTTACTTGCCTCCGGCCTTGGCCGCTTGCTGCTGCCGCAGCACCGTCTTCACGCGCGCGATGTTGCGGCGCGCGTCCGCGAACAGCGCCGGCTTGGGCTGCTGGCCGGTGGCCCGCTGCATGCGCAGCGAGAACTGCTCCTTGCGCAGCTTCACGAGTTCCTCGCCCAGCTCGGCCGCGGACTGCTTGCGCAGCTTCTCGCGGTACTGCTTTACCTGTCCGACCTTCATTACCGCACCTGCCGTTTCACGAACGAGGTGGAGACGGAGAGCTTGGAGCCCGCCAGGCGGAACGCCTCGCGCGCCGTCACCTCATCCACGCCTTCCATCTCGAAGAGCACCTTGCCGGGCTGCACGCGCGCGACGTAGTACTCGACGTTGCCCTTGCCCGAGCCCATGCGGACCTCGAGGGGCTTCTTGGAGATCGGCACGTCCGGGAAGACGCGGATCCAGATCTGGCCGCCGCGCTTCACGTAGCGCGCCATCGCGCGCCGTGCCGCCTCGATCTCGCGCGCAGTCATGCGCGCCCGGCTCGTGGCCTTGAGGCCGAACTCGCCGAAGGAGACGTTGCTGCCGCGCTGTGCCAGGCCGCCGTTGCGGCCCTTGAACTGCTTGCGGTACTTGGTGCGTTTGGGCTGAAGCATGAGCTGTCGCCTTTAAGCCTGCGCCGGGGCCGCAGCTTCGGGAGCGCCCGGCGCGGCAGCGGCCGGCGCGGCAGCGGTCGGGGCGGCAGCGGTCGGGGCGGCAGCCGCCGGGGCAGCCGCGGCCGGAGCGGCCTCAGCTTCCGCCGCAGCCTGCGCGAGCTCGGCCTTGTCGAACACCTCGCCCTTGAAGATCCACACCTTCACGCCGATGACGCCGTAGGTGGTCTGGGCCTCGGAGAGCCCGTAATCGATGTCGGCCCGGAAGGTGTGCAGCGGGATGCGGCCCTCGCGGTACCACTCGGTGCGCGCAATTTCCGAGCCGTTCAGGCGCCCGGACACGCGCACCTTCACGCCGAGCGCCCCGGAGCGCATGGTGCTCATCACGGCGCGCTTCATGGCGCGGCGGAACATCACGCGCTTCTCGATCTGCTGCGCGATGGAATCGGCCACCAGCTGCGAGTCGAGCTCGGGCTTTCTGATCTCGGCGATGTTCAGGCGCACGTCAGTCATCGCCATGCCCAAGAGCGTCGCGGTCTCCTGGCGCAGCTTCTCGATGTCCTCGCCCTTCTTGCCGATGACGATGCCGGGGCGGGCCGTCTGGATGGTGATGTTCACCTTCTTGGCGGCGCGCTCGATCAGCACGCGGCTGACGGAAGCCTCCTTCAGGCGCTCCTTGAGGAACTCGCGCACCCGGAAGTCCGTGTTCACGTGGATGGGGAACTGGCGCTTGCCGGCATACCAGCGGCTGGTCCAGTCGCGGGTGATCCCGAGGCGTATCCCGATCGGATTGACCTTCTGACCCATGCGTTAATCCTTCTTGCCGTCGGAAACCCCGACGGTGATGTGACTGTTGCGCTTGATGATGCGTGCGCCGCGCCCCTTGGCGCGTGCCATGAAGCGCTTCAGGGTCGGCGCCTCGTCCACGTGGATGAGCGTCACCTTGAGCTCATCGATGTCCGCGCCGTGGTTATGCTCGGCGTTGGCGACCGCGGACTCGAGCACCTTGCGCACCAGCTCGGCGCCCTTCTTCGGCATGTACTTGAGCGTCGCGAGCGCATTGCCGACCGGCTTGCCGCGCACGACGTCCGCCACCAGGCGGCACTTCTGCGGGGAGATGCGCGCGTGGCGCAGTGTGGAGGTGATTTGCATGGCCTTACGCGGACGCCTCCACCTTGCGATCGCCCGAGTGCGCCTTGAAGGTGCGCGTGGGGGCGAACTCGCCGAGCTTGTGGCCCACCATGTTCTCGGTGATCAGCACCGGGATGTGCTGGCGGCCGTTGTGCACCGCGATCGTGAGCCCGACCATCTCCGGGATCACCATCGAGCGGCGCGACCAGGTCTTGATCGGCTTGCGGTCGTTCTTGGCGGAAGCCACCTGCACCTTCTTGGCGAGGTGCAGGTCGACGAACGGGCCTTTCTTCAGTGAACGTGGCATGTTGCTTTACGCCCCTTAACGGATGCGGTTCTTACGGCGCTGGACGATCATGTTGTCCGTGCGCTTGTTGTGGCGGGTCTTCAGTCCCTTGGTGTTCTGGCCCCACGGCGACACCGGGTGCGGGTTACCCTGACCGGACTTGCCCTCGCCGCCGCCGTGCGGGTGATCGACCGGGTTCATCGCCAGACCGCGCACCGTCGGTCGGATGCCGCGCCAGCGCTTCGCGCCGGCCTTGCCGTAGCTGCGCAGGTTGTGCTCATCGTTGCCGACCTCGCCCAGGGTGGCGCGGCAGTCGATGTGTACCTTGCGGGTCTCGCCGGACTTCAGTCGCAGGAACGCGTAGATGCCCTCGCGCGAGGTGAAGCTCACCGAGGCGCCGGCGCTGCGCGCCAGCTGCCCGCCGCGGCCGGGCTTCATCTCCACGTTGTGGATGATCGAGCCCACCGGGATGTGGCGCAGCGACATGGCGTTGCCCGACTTGATGGGGGAGTCCGCGCCCGAGCGCACTTCATCACCCGGCTGCATGCCCTTGGTGGCGAGGATGTAGCGCCACTCACCGTCCGAATACTTCACCAGCGCAATGTGGCTCGTGCGGTTCGGGTCGTACTCGAGCCGCTCGACCACGCCGGCGATGCCGTCCTTGTCGCGCTTGAAGTCGATGAGGCGGTACTTCTGGCGCGAGCCGCCGCCCTGGTGGCGCGTGGTGATGCGGCCGAAGTGGTTGCGCGCGCCGGTCTTGTTCTGGTGCGCGGTGAGGGACTCGAGCGGGCCGCCGCGGTGCAGGTGCGAGCGGTCGACCTTGATGACCGCGCGCTGCCCCGGGGTTCTCGGCTTGTACTTGATGAGAGCCATGCTGCGTCCTTTAGGTCTTGGCGCGGGCTTCGTAGTCGATGGTCTGGCCGGACTGCAGGCTCACGTAGGCCTTCTTCCAGTCCTGCGTGCGCCCGATCGTGCGGCCGAACTTGCGCGTCTTGCCCGGCTCGTTCACGACCTGCACGCCCTTGACCTTGACGTCGAACATCAGCTCGACCGCCTTCTTGACGTCCGTCTTGGTCGCCTCGCGGCGCACCCGGAAGGTGTACTGATTGTGGTTCTGCATCGCGAGCGAGGTCTTCTCGGTCACGTGCGGGGCGATCAGCACGCTCATCAGCTGTTCGCGGTTCATTGCAGGCGCTCCTCGAGCAGCTTCACCGCGCCGACGGTCATCAGCACCTTGTCGTAGGCGGCGAGCGCCAGCGGGTTGAGCGCGGTCACCTCGAGCACCTCGACGTGCACCAGGTTGCGCGCGGCGAGATAGAGCTTCTCGTCCTGCGCCTCGACCACGATCAGCACGGACGGCAGCGACCACGCCTTGAGCTGATTGGCGAGCAGGCGCGTCTTGGGGGCTTCCAGGTCGATGCCGTCGGTCACCAGCAGGCGCTCGGTGCGCGCCAGTTCCGAGAGCATCGAGCGCAGCGCGCCGCGATACATCTTGCGGTTCACCTTCTGCGCGAAATCGCGCGGCTTGGCGGCAAAGGTGCGCCCGCCGCCGACCCAGATGGGCGAGCGCGAGGAGCCCGCGCGCGCCTGGCCGGTGCCCTTCTGGGCGTGGGGCTTGCGGCCGCCGCCGCGCACTTCGGCGCGCGACTTCTGCGCCTTGGTGCCGGCGCGTCCGGCATTGCGGTACGCGGTCATCACCTGGTGCACCAGCGCCTCGTTGAACTTGTGGCCGAACGCCGCCTCGGAGACCTCAAGCGCCGCTGAGCCATTGACTCGCTTCAGTTCCATGGCTTACTTCTTTCCGGCCTTGGCCGGGTCCTTCGACTGCACGTTGCCGCCCTTGAGCGGCGCGACGGTGCGGCGCAGGGCGCGGCGGCCGGCCTTGAGCGAGGCGCGCACCAGCACCTGGCCGCCCTCCGAGCCGGGCACCGCGCCGCGGATCAGGAGGAGGTTGCGGTCGAGGTCGACGCCGACGACCTTGAGGTTCTCGGTCGTGCGGCGCATGACTCCCATGTGGCCGGACATGCGCCGGCCCTTGAATACGCGGCCCGGCGTCTGGCGCTGGCCGATCGATCCGGGGGAGCGGTGCGAGACGGACACGCCGTGCGTGGCCGGCAGTCCGCCGAAGTTGTGGCGCTTCATGACGCCCGCGAAGCCCTTGCCGATGGTGGTGCCGGTGACATCCACGCTCTGGCCTTCCTTGAAGACGTCGGCCTTGATCTCGGCCCCCACGGCGAGCTCGGACTGCTCGGCATCGCCCAGGCGAAATTCCACCAGCGCCTTGCCCGGAGCCACGTTCGCCCGCGCGTAATGTCCGGTGACGGCCTTGGAGTACAGCGAAGGGCGCCGCGTGCCGTACGTCACCTGCACGGCGCGATAGCCTTCCTTGTCCTTGCCCTTCACCTGCGTGACGCGGTTCGGAAGAACCTCGATCACGGTGACGGGCACCGTTTCACCGGCATCCGTGAAGATGCGGGTCATGCCGACTTTGCGGCCGACCAAACCGATTGCCATGTCGTTCCTCTCTCATCCCGCACCGCTGCGATTGGCGGTCCGGGGCCACTGGCATAGGCGTAAGTTATTGAGACAACAGGAGATTTACGCCAAGCCGGACTGGCTCGCGTTCGTCTCGAGTGGTCTTGGAGCTCCGCGAAGGCGCTCCAACCTCGCCCGATGCCGCTTTAAAGCGACGCCCCCGCTAAACGGCGGGGGCCAAAAAGGGCGCGAAGTATAGGCGCGCCGTACATCTCAATCAACCTCAGTCTTTCCCGGCGCTTTTCGCGCTCGCGGGTCCGCCACGCGACCCTCTCTACCGACCCCTCAATTCAGCTTGATCTGTACGTCGACGCCGGCCGGCAGCTCGAGCTTCATGAGCGCATCCACCGTCTTGTCGGTGGGGTTCATGATGTCCATGAGGCGCTTGTGGGTGCGCAGCTCGAACTGGTCGCGCGCGTCCTTGTCCGCGTGCGGGGAGACGAGCACCGTGAAGCGCTCCATCTTGGTCGGCAGCGGCACCGGGCCCTTCACGGTCGCGCCGGTACGCTTGGCGGTCTCGACGATTTCGCGGGCCGAGCTGTCGATGAGGCGATGGTCGAACGCCTTCAGTCGGATACGGATGTTCTGATTAGCCATGGCCTTAACTCCAGCTCGCCGTCATCACTTGAGGATCTTGGAGACGACGCCCGCGCCGACGGTCTTGCCGCCCTCACGGATCGCAAAGCGCAGTCCCTCTTCCATGGCGATCGGGCTGATCAGCTCGACCGTCATCTTGATGTTGTCTCCGGGCATGACCATCTCCACCCCCGCGGGCAGCTCGATCAGCCCCGTCACGTCCGTGGTGCGGAAGTAGAACTGCGGCCGATAGCCCTTGAAGAAGGGGGTGTGACGCCCGCCCTCTTCCTTGGACAGCACGTACACCTCGCACTCAAAGTTCGTGTGCGGGGTGATCGAGCCGGGCTTGGCCAGCACCTGGCCGCGCTCGACTTCCTCGCGCTTGGTGCCGCGCAACAGCACCCCCACGTTGTCCCCCGCCTGCCCCTCATCGAGGAGCTTGCGGAACATCTCCACCCCGGTGCAGGTGGTCTTGACCGTGGCCTTCAGCCCTACGATCTCCACCTCATCGTTCACCTTCACGATCCCGCGCTCGATGCGCCCCGTCACCACCGTGCCGCGCCCGGAGATGGAGAACACGTCCTCCACCGGCATCAGGAAGGGCTTGTCGACCTCGCGCTTGGGGATCGGGATGTACTTGTCCATCTCCTCCACCAGTCTTACCACCGAGGGCACCCCGATCTCGCTCTTGTCCCCTTCGAGCGCTTTCAGCGCCGAGCCGATCACGATCGGAGTCTTGTCGCCGGGGAACTTGTAGGTCGTCAGCAGCTCGCGCACTTCCATCTCGACCAGCTCCAAGAGCTCCTTGTCGTCCACCATGTCGGCCTTGTTCATGTACACGACGATGTAGGGCACGCCTACCTGGCGTGCCAGGAGAATGTGCTCGCGCGTCTGCGGCATCGGCCCATCGGCGGCCGAGACCACCAGGATCGCCCCGTCCATCTGCGCAGCCCCGGTGATCATGTTCTTCACGTAGTCGGCATGCCCCGGGCAGTCCACGTGCGCGTAGTGGCGGTTCTTGGACTGGTACTCCACGTGCGCGGTCGAGATCGTGATCCCGCGCGCCTTCTCCTCGGGGGCCTTGTCGATCTGGTCGTACGCCATGAACGTGCCGCCGTAGGTCTCGGCCATCACCTTCGTCAGCGCCGCCGTCAGTGTCGTCTTGCCGTGGTCCACGTGACCAATCGTGCCTACGTTCACGTGCGGCTTGCTGCGCTCGAATTTCTCTTTGGACATGGCGGTACTTCCTCGACTCTTTCAGCTCTTAACTTTTTGCGGTTACTTCTTGATGATGCCGTCGGCAATGTTCGGCGGCACTTCCACGTACTTGGCGAATTCCATCGTGAACGTCGCCCGCCCCTGGCTCATGGAGCGCACGGTGGTGGCGTAGCCGAACATCTCCGACAGCGGCACGTCGGCGGTGATCGCCTTGCCGGCCGGGGACTCGTCCATGCCGGTGATCTGGCCGCGGCGGCGGTTGAGGTCACCGATGACATCGCCGGAGTACTCCTCAGGCGTCACCACCTCGACCCTCATGATGGGCTCGAGCAGCACCGGCTTGGCGCGGCGGAAGCCCTCCTTGAAGCCGATGGAGCCGGCGATCTTGAAGGCCATTTCGTTCGAGTCGACGTCGTGGTACGAGCCATCGAACAGGGTGACCTTCACATCCACGATCGGGTAGCCGGCGATGACGCCGGTCTCGACCGCTTCCTTGATGCCCTTGTCCACCGCCGGCACGTACTCGCGCGGCACGCTGCCGCCGACCACGCCGTTGATGAACTCGTAGCCCTTGCCCTGCTCGTTCGGCTCGAGCGTCAGCCACACGTGACCGTACTGGCCGCGGCCGCCGGACTGGCGCACGAACTTGCCCTCGGAATCGACCTTGCCGCGGATGGTTTCGCGGTAGGCGACCTGGGGCTTGCCGACGTTCGCCTCGACCTTGAACTCGCGCTTCATGCGGTCGACGATGATTTCCAGGTGCAGCTCGCCCATGCCGGAGATGATGGTCTGGCCGGACTCCTGGTCGGTGTGCACGCGGAAGGACGGGTCTTCCTTGGCGAGGCGCTGCAGCGCCAGTCCCATCTTCTCCTGGTCGGCCTTGGTCTTGGGTTCCACGGCGACCGAGATGACGGGCGCCGGAAATTCCATCTTTTCCAGCGTGATGATCTTATCCAGGTCACACAGCGTGTCGCCGGTGATGACGTCCTTGAGTCCCACCGCCGCGGCGATGTCACCGGCGCGCACCTCCTTGATCTCGGTGCGATCGGAGGCGTGCATCTGCAGCAGGCGCCCGATGCGCTCCTTCTTGTCCTTGGTCGGCACGTACACGGTGTCACCGGAGTTGAGCACGCCCGAGTAGACCCGGAAGAAGGTCAGGTTGCCGACGAACGGGTCGTTCAGGATCTTGAAGGCGAGCGCGGAGAAGGGCGCGTCGTCACTCGCCTTGCGGGTATCGGGGTCACCGTCATCGTTCAGGCCCTTCACGTCGGGCATGTCGATCGGCGAGGGCATGAACTCGATGACCGCATCGAGCAGCGCCTGCACGCCCTTGTTCTTGAAGGCGGTGCCGCACATGCACAGCACGACCTCGTTGCGGACCGCGCGCAGACGCAGGCCGAGACGGATGTCTTCCTCTGACAGCTCCGCGCCGTCGAGGTACTTGTGCATCAAATCGTCGTTACCCTCGGCTGCGCCCTCGATCATCTTGGCGCGATACTCGAGTGCCTGAGCCCTGAGGGGCTCGGGGATCTCGCGATACTCGAACTTCATCCCCTGGGTCTCCATGTCCCAGTAGATGGCCTTCATGCGGATGAGATCGATGACGCCCTCGAAATTGTCCTCGGCGCCGATCGGCAGCTGGATGACCAGCGGGTTGGCGCGCAGGCGCGTCCTGATCTGGTCGACGCAGCGGAAGAAGTTGGCCCCCGCACGGTCCATCTTGTTGACGAACGCGATGCGCGGCACGCCGTACTTGTTCATCTGCCGCCACACCGTCTCGGACTGCGGCTGCACGCCGGAGACCGCGCAGAACAGCGCCACCGCGGAGTCGAGCACGCGCAAGGAGCGCTCCACCTCGATGGTGAAGTCGACGTGCCCGGGGGTGTCCAGGATATTGATGCGGTGCTCGGGGAAGGACTGATCCATGCCCTTCCAGAAGCAGGTGGTGGCGGCGGCCGTAATGGTGATGCCGCGCTCCTGTTCCTGCTCCATGTAGTCCATCACGGCCGCGCCGTCATGAACCTCTCCGATCTTATGCGAGACGCCGGTATAGAACAGGATGCGCTCGGTCGTCGTCGTCTTCCCCGCGTCGATGTGCGCAGAGATGCCGATGTTCCGATAGCGCTCGATGGGCGTCGCGCGTGCCACGATTCAATATCCTTTCGCTTACCAGCGGTAGTGGGCGAAGGCCTTGTTGGCCTCGGCCATGCGGTGCGTGTCCTCGCGCTTGCGGACGGCCGCACCCCGGTTCTCGGAAGCGTCCATCAGCTCGTGCGCCAGACGAAATGACATGGATTTCTCGCTGCGGGCACGAGCAGACTCGATGACCCAGCGCATAGCCAGTGTTTGGCGACGCTGGGAGCGAACTTCAACCGGCACCTGATAAGTGGCGCCGCCGACGCGGCGCGACTTCACCTCGACGACCGGCTTCACGTTGTCGAGCGCGGTGGCCAGCACGTCGATGGCCTCGGCGCCGGGCTTGCCGGTCTTCTCGCTGATGCGGTCCAGGGCACCGTAAATGATGCGTTCGGCCTGGGACTTCTTGCCGCTCTGCATGACGACGTTCATGAACTTCGCCAGCATCAGGTTGTTGAACTTGGGGTCCGGCAGGATGGTGCGGACCGGAGCTTGGGCTCGACGGGACATGGTTGATCTACCCCTTACTTCTTCGGACGCTTGGCGCCGTACTTGGAGCGGCTCTGCTTGCGCTCACTGACCCCGGCGCAATCGAGCGTGCCGCGCACCGTGTGGTAGCGCACGCCCGGCAGGTCCTTGACGCGACCGCCGCGGATGAGCACCACCGAGTGCTCCTGCAGGTTGTGGCCCTCGCCGCCGATGTAGCTGCTGACTTCGTAGCCGTTGGTGAGCCGCACGCGCGCGACCTTGCGCAGCGCCGAGTTCGGCTTCTTGGGCGTCGTGGTATAGACGCGCGTGCACACCCCGCGCTTCTGGGGAGAAGCCCCGAGCGCGGGTACCTTGGTTTTCTCTGCCTTCGTCCGGCGCGGTTGCCGGATGAGCTGACCGGTGGTCGCCATCGTTCTGTTGCTCTCCAAAGCGTGCGGGAGTGGGTTGGACTCGCGCGATAAAGCGACCTGCGAAGAACACCGGGCCGCCTGCGTGAGGCGGCCCGGTTCTTCGGAAGTCGCTGTTTCCGGGGTGGCGATTCGAAGGGCCGCCCCGACAAAGGCCGGCGATTCTAGGTTTGACCCCGGTGAGTGTCAACCGGCAGTCAAGGGCGGTTTGGTGGATAATGACCGCACTTGGGTGAAGGCGCTCCAAGACGCCGATCCCGAGTCTGATCCGGCAAATGCAGGCCTCGGAAGGCCCAACAGGGATTACGTGCTTAAAGCGCTCCTGGCGAGCGGGTTCTTGAGCCTGGCAATCGCCCTTCCTTTATATGTCGCCGCCGCGGACCCGGCCGCGGGCCCCCCGGTTTCAGCCCCCACGACCCTCCCGGAGGCCGGGGAGCTTCCCGTGGAGGCCACCCTCCTGGAGCCCGAGGTGGGCGACCCGCCCCCGGAGGCCGTCGCCGACGGGGAGCAGGACCGGTATTTCGTGCCCTATGCGGTGCGCGGCTCGCACTTCATGACCGGCGCCCACTGGTTCCACCTGGCCCAGCCGCCCCCGGTCCCGGAAGGAGAGAGCGAGGTCGTGCTGGCGCGCTCCGGGCTCGACCAGCAGGTCGAGCTGTGGGGCCGCAAGGCCGGCAACCTGGTGCGCCTGCCCCTGACCGGCACCATCCCGAAGTTCGGCGGCGCGGAGGAAAAGGAGTTCGCCCTGCCCGCGGGCCTGGACCCCGCGCCCCTCTACGCGCGCGTGATCCGGCTCGGGCGCGCGGTCACCGACCTGCAGTTCTCGGCCTCGACCCTGCGCTACCTGCTTAAGGAGGCCTCCGCCCATGCCTGGATCATCGACATGGCGTTTGGGGCACTGGTGGCGATGGGGCTGTCCGCGCTCCTCATCCGCCTCGTGCTCAAGGACCAGATCTACCCCCTCTACGGGTGCGTCTTTCTGCTGCAGGCGCTGTATCTGGCCTACTTCTCCGGGCAGGGTTTCACCTGGCCGCTGCTCTCCTGGGCGCGGCCCTTCGCCAATTACGCCTACAACGTGCCGGTGGCACTCAGTGCCGCGGTCGCGGCGCTGTTCGTGCGCGAGTTCGCCAACCTCAAGATCTTCTCGCCGCGCATCTACAGCGCCTTTGGCTGGCTCGCGGTTGCCTTTGGCGTGCTCACGGTGTCGAACGTGCTGCGGGTGTTCGGCTTCGGGGTCGTGATCGCGCGCATCGGGGACCTGATGTTCGTCGGCTCCGCGATCCTCACGCTGGTGGTCGCGTTCCTCGCCTGGCGGCGCGGCGGCAACCGCGCGGCCGGCTGGTTCCTGATCGCCTGGAGCCTGCTGTGCATCTTCCAGATCGCGACCGCGGTGCGCCTGCTGTACACCCGCGCCGACAGCGCGGAGGGGATCGTCTACTACGGGCTCGCGCCCTCCATGGTCGCCGCCGCCGTGCTGATCGCGCTCGGGGTGTCCGATCACGTGCGCCAGCAGTCCCTCGCCCTCACCGATGCCGAGCGGCGCGCGCAGACCGACCCGCTCACGGGCGTGCTGAACCGCCGCTCGCTGATCGAGCGGCTCGATTCCGCCTGCCTGCGCGCCGAGGCGCGCAAGCTGCCGATCTCGGTGCTGTTCCTCGACCTGGATCACTTCAAGCAGATCAACGACAGCTACGGCCACGCCGCGGGGGATGCGTGTCTTGCGGGCATCATTCCGCCGATCCAGTCGGAGCTGCGCCAGTCGGACGTCATCGGCCGCTACGGGGGCGAGGAGTTCGTGGTGATCCTCTACGGCGCGGATGCGGCGGCCGCGCGTCCCATCGCCGAGCGCATCTGCCGCCGCGTCGCCGATATCCGCATCGAGGGCTACGGCGGACCGATCGAGCTCACCTGCAGCATCGGGGTCGCCGCCTCCGACACGCTTCGGGTGTGGGGCCAGCACCTGATCGCCCACGCGGACACGGCGGTGTATGCCGCCAAACGCTCGGGACGCAACCAGGTGCAGCTCGCGGCGGCACTGCCGGCCTGAAGGAACCACCGTGGCCGTGCGCTGTGCCCTCACGAGCGACGTCCCGCAGCTGCTCACGCTCGTGCGCCGCTACTGGCAGTTTCAGGGCTTGGGAGCCTTCGATGCGCTGCGCCTGGAAGTGCTGCTGCAGGAACTCATCGGCAGCGGGGCCCGCGGGCAGATCTGGGTGGCCGAGCGTGCCGGGACGCTCTGCGGCTACCTCGTGCTGGTGTACGTCGTGAGCCTCGAGCACCAGGGCCTGACGGCGGAGATCGACGAGTTCTTCGTGCTGCCCGAGGCGCGCGGGGCGGGCCTCGGGAGCGCGCTGCTCGCGGCGGCGGAGGGGGCGCTCAAACACGCCGGCTGCGTGCGGCTGCAGCTACAGCTGGCGGTGGACAACGAGGCGGCGCGTGCTTTCTATGCACGCCGCGGCTACCAGGCCCGCGCCGGCTACGGGCTCTTCGACAAGCCGCTGCAGGCGGCTCGGGGGTGAGATCCGCTCGTTCCGTCGCAGCGCACATGCCGCGCGCTGCGGCCGCGGTCCATAATCGGGCCAGTCTTGGAAGGGGAGTTGCCAACATGTCCGTATACGGGCTGCGCCACCTGAGCGTTCTCGCCCTGCTCGCCGTCGCGGCGCTCGCGAGCGCTGTCAGCCGCGCCGACATCTACGATGAGGCCGTCGCGCACGTCGGGCGCCCGGACAAGGACGTGCAGCGCGATGCGCTCGATCACCCGGCCGAAGTCCTGCGGCTCGCCGGCATCAAGCCTGGCATGAAGGTCGCCGACATCATGGGCGGCACCGGTTACTACGCCGAGCTCCTCAGCTACATCGTGGGACCGAAGGGGCGCGTGTACCTGGTCAACAACTCGGCCTTTGAGACCTGGAGCGAGGGCAAATGGAAGGAGCGCACCGCGCGCCTGCCCAACGTCGAGCACCGCATCGAGGACCTCGAGCACCTTACGTTGCCGCCGCACTCGCTCGATGCCGTGCTGCTCATCAAGGTGTACCACGACCTCTACTGGGTATCGACTGATCCGGAGGATCACTGGCCCAAGTACGACGTCAACCGCGTACTGACGGAAGTGGCGCGCGTGCTCAAGCCGGGGGGCGTGCTGCTGCTGGTGGATCACTCGGCCAAGGCCGGCAGCGGCAGCGCGGACGCCGGCAGCCTGCATCGCATCGATGAGGCGTTCACGCAGGCGGACTTCGAGAAGCACGGGTTCAAGCTCGTGGCCAAGAGCGACGTGCTGCGCCGCCCGGATGACCCGCGCGATGCGATCACCTACAAGGGACCGATGGTCGGCAAGACCGACCGCTTCGTGCTGGTGCTGCGCAGGTCCTGAAGCGCCGCCGAACCCACTCACCAGGAGACCCCGTGATGCTGGAACTGATCGGCGCTGCCCCTTCCGTGTTCGTGCGCGCCACGCGGCTCGCCTGCGAGGAGAAAGGTGTGCCCTATGCGCTCACCGTCGCGGCGCCCCATGCCCCGCCGGTGCTCGCGATCAGCCCGTTCGGCAAGATCCCGGTGATGCGCCATGAGGACTTCGAGCTGTTCGAATCGACCGCCATCATCGAGTACGTCGATGCGGTGTTCCCGGGCCCGCGGCTGTATCCGCAGGATCCGCGCGCGGCGGCAGTCATCCGCCAGTGGGCGAGCGCGGTGGTCTCGAACATCTTCCCGGCGCTCGGGGGCTACATGCAGGCCAACGCTTTCCCCAAGGGTCCGGAGGGTAAGCCGGACCCGGGCGTCATCAGCACGCTGCTCCCCGGCGTGCGCGCCGCCATCGCCACCCTGGATCGGGCCGTCGCCGATGGCTACCTGGCCGGCCGTGCCTTCTCGGTGGCCGACATGTATCTCATGCCGATGCTCGCGTACCTCAGGATCTTCCCCGAGAGTGGCGCGGCGTGCGCGCAGTCCCCGGCGCTCTCGCGTTACTACGAGCAGCACGCCGCGCGGCCGAGCTTTCGCACCACCGAGCCGCCGCCGTTGCCGGGAGTGCGCGCCGCGGCGCACTAGGCCTCCACTCCGAAAAGCCGGCCTCCAACGGCGAGCGCGGGAGTCATCCGTGTCAGACCCCTACGATCTTGAACGCTTCGAGCGCGCCCAGGAGGCCGTCTATGCCTGCGTGCGCAAGGAACTCGCAGCCGGTCAGAAACGCAGCCACTGGATGTGGTTCATCTTTCCGCAGCTTGAGGGCCTGGGCAACAGCGCCTCTGCGCGCGCGTACGCGATCCGCTCGCTCGATGAGGCACGTGCCTATCTGGCGCATCCACTGCTCGGGGCGCGCCTGCGCGAGTGCACGCAGCTCGTGAATGCGCTCACCGGACGCACGCTGGAGGAGATCTTCGGCTACCCCGACGATCTGAAATTCCGCTCCGCCATGACGCTCTTCGCCCTGGCGCAGGCGGACGGTGCGGGCGGCAATCCCTTCCGCGCGGCGCTCGAGAAGTACTGCGCGGGCGCGGAGGACCCGCGCACGCGCGCACTGCTTACTTCGGCTTGCGGAACTTCAGCATGAACTGATCGGTGTGGCCCTTGACGCTGCCGTCGAACACCTTGGCGGTGTGACCGTCCGCCGGGTTGTGCAGCACGACGCTCTCGCCGACGAACTTGAAGCCGACCGACTCGACCTCCTGTTTCACCGTGGCCTCATCGATGCGGTGCAGGGTCGAGGTATCGCGCACCCCGGAGCCGGCCTCGGCGGCATGGTCGATCACGATGAAGGTGCCACCGGGCTTGAGGGCGTTGAACACCACCTTGTCGAGGTCGGTGACCTTCAGGTCGGGCACGTTGTGGAAGTCGTGGTAGTTGAGCGAGGTCCATACCAGGTCCACGTTCTGCGGCAGGGTGAGCTGCGCGGCGCTGATGCTCTGCACCACGACATTGGCGTAGTGCGGATCGGAGGTGATCGGCGCCAGCCGCGTGGCCGGGTCGGGCGCATCGGCCGGCGCGTCCGGGCGCTTGCGGTTCGCGAGCGCATACACCTTGCCCTTCGGCCCCACCACCAGGCTCAGCAGGCGCGTGTAGTAGCCGGTCCCCGGGATCAGCTCCGCCACCTGCTCGCCGGGCTTGACCCCGGCGAAGGCGAGCGACGAGGCGGGCTTGCGGTCCCCGTCGCGCTGCACGTCGGCTTCCGGGCGCGACTTGTCGTTGACCGCCGCGCCGATGTACGCCGGCACCCCGGCTGCCGCGGTGAGCGAGGCCACGGCGAAGAGTGAGCCCACGGTAGCAAGGAGCAGTGTGCGGTGCATGCAGGTGGCCTCCGGCAAGGGGCCGCTACTGTAACAGGCGATCCCTGGCGCTCACATCGGCGCCTCGCGCAGCCCGGCGCACGCACGTTTCCGGTCGTCTCGTCGTCTCAGCGTCGCGCCGGGTGTCGGGCAGACGCTGTAAGAAGTTGTTTCGATGCCCGGATGCGCTGCGCCCGGATCCGTCAGTGTGCGCCCTGTCCCGGTTGCGCCAGAGTTCTGTGTCAGAATCCGCCCTCCCCGCCGCGGCGCTTCAAAAACGAGCCTTCATGACCCGTACGCTTTGTTCCCTGCGTTTCGTGCTCCTGAGCGCGCTGTCGATCCCGTACCTCGCCTCCGTGGCACCCGCAGCCGCGCCGGCGGACGAACCCGTCAGCCACGAGGCGGAGAACGCGGTCGTGAAGGTGTTCTCGACCATCCGCCGGCCGGACATCGTCAAGCCCTGGAGCAAGCAGGCACCCGGCGAGGCCAGCGGCAGCGGCGTCATCATCGAGGGCAAGCGCATCCTCACCAACGCGCACGTCGTGGCCTACGCCAGCCAGGTGCAGGTGCAGGGCAACGGCTCGGGCGACAAGGTGTCCGCCACCGTGGAGGCCTTCGCCCCGGGGATCGACCTGGCGGTGCTGAAGCTCGAGGACGAGTCCTTCTTCAATACCCGTCCGGCGCTGCCGCGCGCGAAGGCGCTGCCGCAGGTCAAGGACCCGGTGCTCGCCTACGGCTTCCCGACCGGCGGCACCTCGCTCTCGATCACCCGCGGTATCGTCTCGCGCATCGAGTTCGCCTCCTACAACTACCTCACCTCGGGGCTGCGGATCCAGATCGATGCGGCGCTCAACCCCGGCAACAGCGGCGGACCGGCGCTCGCCCGCGGCAAGATGATCGGGCTCGCCTTCAGCCACCTGCAGAACTCGGAGAACATCAGCTACATCATCCCGAACGAGGAGATCGATCTGTTCCTGAAGGACATCGCCGACGGGCACTACGACGGCAAGCCGGCCATGTACGACTCGCTGCAGACGCTCGAGAACCCGGCGCTGCACGGCTACCTGAAGCTCGACCCGGCGGTGCGGGGCATGATCGTGACGCACCCCGATGAGGGGGTGAAGAACAACCCCCTGAAGACCTGGGACGTGATCACGCGTATCGGCGACACCGAGATCGACGACGAGGGGATGGTGAAGGTCTCCGACCAGTTGCGCGTGAACTTCTTCTACATGATCCAGAAGCTCGCGCACGAGGGCAGCGTGCCGCTGACGCTGGTGCGCAGCGGGCGCACGCAGACCGTGCAGATGCCGGTACCGGCGCACCGGGCGATGCTGGTCGAGTCACTGCTGGGCGAGTATCCGTCGTACTTCATCTATGGGCCGCTGGTGTTCTCGCGCTGCTCCATCGAGTCGATGGGACTGGTGCGCGCCCGCGGCAGCTTCAGTCCGCTGCTGGCGCATCTGGCCGACCCGCCGAACGCGGAGCGCGAGGAACTGGTGCTCATCGCCTCGCCGCTCTTCCCGAATGACGTCTCGAAAGGGTATTCCAACCCCAGCGGGCAGGTCATCGACTCGGTCAATGGCGTGACGGTCAGGAGCCTCGCGCAGCTGGTGGCCTTCCTGCGCGACCTGAAGGACGAGTTTGTCGTGGTCAACTTCGACGGGCGCTCGAGCGAGGGCCTGGTGTTCACGCGCGCCAAGCTGGTGGCGGCGACCGAGGACATCCTCACCGACAACGGCGTGCGCTCGCAGGGCTCCCCCGACATGCTGAAGATCTGGCAGGCCCACTAGGCCCCAAGCCCCCAGGGCGTCCCGACGCCCCCTCCCCCGCGTCGATTCCGCGCTACCTCGGCCACCCGCCGCCGCTACTGCGCGCGCCGCTTGCCTGTGGCCCGGTGTGCCCAAGCCTGCTAGCGCGCGGCCAGCTTGGCCTGCAGGTGCGCGCGCACCTGCGGCCACTCGCTCGCGATGATGGAGTAGCGCGCCGAATCGCGCGGCTTTGCGTCCGATGACAGCCGGTGCGAGCGCAGCACGCCCTCGAAGCGCGCACCGATGCGCAACAGCGCATCGCGCGAGCGCTCGTTACGGGCATCAGTGTGGAAGCACACCCGGTGCACGCCCCACTCATCGAAGGCGTGCGCGAGCATGAGGAGCTTGGCCTCGGTGTTGACGGCGCTGCGGATCGCCTGCGGGGCGATCCAGGTGTAGCCGATCTCGCAGCCGTCCGGCGCGGCACGCGTGTGGCCCGCGGGCCAGGGCCAGTGCTCGATGAGGAAGAAGCGCGTCGAGCCCACCACCACGCCGTCCTGGCGGCGCACGGTGGCAAAACCGAGCGCCGTGCCCTCCGCCTGCCACTGCATCGCGGTGGCCACGTATTGCGCCATGTCCTGCAGGGTCTGCGGGATGCTCGTCCACTTGTAGAGTTCGCGCTCGCCGCCGGCGGCCGCCAACAGCGGCGCGACGTGGCGCCCCGCGAGCGGCTCGAGCCGCACGTGCGTGCCCTCGAGGACCGTGGCTGCGATGGACATGGGCAGGTAACCCCCCAAAAAAACGGGCCGGGGAAGCGCTCCCCGGCCCGTTCGATGTTACCGCAGCGTGAGCCCCCGCTCAGCTCGCTGCGCGCGCCCTGCGGGTGTTTAGCCCGCGGCGCTCTCGGAGGACTCCTCACCGACGCTCGTCTCCTCGGTGTCGGGCAGCACGCCGCCGACGTCCATGAAGCTGCGACGGTCGGCCCCCTCGAGCTTGCGTCGCCGCGAGGCATGGGCCGCGAAGCCCGTGCCCGCCGGGATGAGCCGGCCGACGATGACGTTCTCCTTGAGGCCGCGCAGGTCATCCTTCAGTCCCCGCACCGCCGCCTCGGTCAGCACCCGCGTGGTCTCCTGGAAGGAGGCCGCGGAGATGAACGATTCGGTGGCGAGAGAGGCCTTGGTGATGCCGAGCAGCACCGGCTGCAGACGCGCAGCCGTCTTGCCGGCGGTCTGGGCGCGGTCATTGATGTCGAGCGCGCGCGCCCGGTCGAGCTGCTCACCGCGCAGCAGTGCGGTCTCGCCCGCCTCCTGCACCTCGGTCTTGCGCAGCATCTGCCGGATGATCACCTCGATGTGCTTGTCGTTGATCTTCACGCCCTGCAGACGGTAGACGTCCTGGATCTCGCGCACGAGGTAGTTGGCCAGCGCCTCGACCCCCTGCAGACGCAGGATGTCGTGCGGGTTCGGCTCGCCATCGGCGATGACCTCGCCGCGTTCCACGCTCTCGCCCTCGAAGACGTTGAGCGTGCGCCACTTCGGGATCAGCTCCTCGTACTTCTCGCCGTCATCGGAGGTGATGATCAGGCGCCGCTTACCCTTGGTCTCCTTGCCGAAGCTCGCAGTTCCTGACTTCTCGGCGAGGATCGCCGGATCCTTGGGCTTGCGCGCCTCGAACAGGTCCGCAACGCGCGGCAGGCCGCCGGTGATGTCGCGGGTCTTGGAGGACTCCTGCGGGATGCGGGCGATGACGTCGCCCAGGGAGACGCGTGCGCCGTCTTCCAGCGACACCAGCGCGCCCGGGGGCAGCGTATAGACGGCCGGGATCTCGGTGTTGGCGAAGGTCAGTTCCTTGCCCTTGCTGTTCACCAGCTTGATGGTGGCGCGCACATCCTTGCCGCCGCGCTGCTTGGTATCCAGCACCACGGTGGAGGACAGGCCGGTCACTTCATCGAGCTGCGAGGTCACGGTCAGGCCATCGACGAAGTCCTGGAACTTCACAACGCCCGCCACCTCGGTCACGACCGGATGGGTATGTGGATCCCAGGTTGCGATCACCTGGCCTGCGGCCACCGTAGCCCCTTCTTTAGCGGTGATGAGGGCCCCGTAGGGGATCTTGTAGCGCTCGCGCTCGCGGCCGAAGTCATCGACCACGCCGAGCTCACCCGAGCGCGACACCGCGACCAGGTGTCCCTTCTCGTGCTGCACGGTCTTCACGTGGTGGAAGCGGATCACGCCGCGGTTGCGCACCTCGACGGAGCTCGCCGCCGCGGCACGCGAAGCCGCGCCGCCGATGTGGAAGGTACGCATGGTGAGCTGCGTGCCCGGCTCGCCGATCGACTGCGCGGCGATGACGCCCACGGCCTCGCCGATGGAGATCGGCCGGCCGCGCGCGAGGTCGCGCCCGTAGCAGTGCGAGCACACCCCGTAGCGGGTCTCGCAGGTGATCGGGGAACGCACCTTGATCTGGTCCACGCCCTCGGTCTCCAGCAGTCGCACCAGCTTCTCGTCCAGGAGCGTACCGATGCCGATCAGCACGTCCTGGTCGCCCGGCTTGATGATGTCCTCGGCCAGCACGCGTCCGAGGACCCGCTCGCCGAGCGCCTCGACCACGTCGCCGCCTTCGACCAGCGGCGCCATCGCCAGGCCATTGGTTGTGCCGCAGTCCTCTTCCGTCACCACCAGGTCCTGGGCGACGTCGACCAGACGGCGCGTCAGGTAACCGGAGTTGGCGGTCTTCAGCGCCGTGTCGGCGAGTCCCTTGCGGGCGCCGTGGGTGGAGATGAAGTACTGCAGCACGTTCAACCCCTCACGGAAGTTCGCCGTGATCGGGGTCTCGATGATCGAGCCGTCGGGCTTGGCCATGAGGCCGCGCATGCCGGCGAGCTGGCGGATCTGCGCCGCGGAGCCGCGGGCGCCGGAGTCGGCCATCATGAAGATCGAGTTGAACGACTTCTGCTTGTGCACCTTGCCACGTGAGTCGGTGGCGTCTTCCGAGCCGAGCTTCTCCATCATGGCCTTGGCGACCTGGTCATTGGCGCGCGACCAGATGTCGACCACCTTGTTGTAGCGCTCGCCGTTGGTGACGAGACCCGAGGAGTACTGGTCCTGGATCTCCTTCACCTCGTCGTCGGCCGCCGTCACGATGCGGGTCTTCTGCTCCGGGATGATGATGTCATCGATGCCGAAGGAGACGCCCGCGCGGGTGGCGTAGTGAAAGCCGGTGTACATCAGCTGGTCGGCGAAGACCACGGTCTCCTTCAGTCCCAGCGCGCGGTAACAGGCATTGATCGTGGCCGAGATCGCCTTCTTGGTCATGTCCTGGTTGATCAGATCAAAGGACAGGCCCCGCGGCAGTATCTCGAACAGCAGCGCCCGGCCGACGGTCGTGTCGACGATGCGGATGCGCTCGGTGAGCGTGCCGCCCTCGCCGCGGATGGCCTCCTTCAGGCGCACCTTGCACTTGGCCTGCAGGTCCACGCCGCGGCTCTCGTAGGCGCGGTGCACTTCGCCGCCGTCGGCGAAGAACATGTGCTCGCCCTTGGCGCCGATGCGCTCGCGCGTCATGTAGTAAAGACCGAGCACCACGTCCTGTGAGGGCACGATGATCGGGTCGCCGTTGGCGGGCGAGAGGATGTTGTTGGAGGACATCATGAGCGCGCGCGCTTCCAGCTGCGCCTCCAGCGACAGCGGCACGTGCACGGCCATCTGGTCGCCGTCGAAGTCCGCGTTGAAGGCGGTGCACACCAGCGGATGCAGCTGGATCGCCTTGCCTTCAACCAGCAGCGGCTCGAACGCCTGGATGCCTAAGCGATGCAGCGTCGGGGCGCGGTTCAAGAGCACCGGATGCTCGCGGATGACCTCCTCGAGGATGTCCCACACCTCCGGCCCCTCGCGCTCGACCAGGCGCTTGGCCGCCTTGATCGTGGAGGCTTCGCCGCGCAGCTGCAGCTTCTGGAAGATGAAGGGCTTGAACAGCTCGAGCGCCATCTTCTTCGGCAGGCCGCACTGGTGCAGACGCAGCTGCGGGCCGACCACGATGACCGAGCGGCCCGAGTAGTCGACGCGCTTACCGAGCAGGTTCTGGCGGAAGCGCCCCTGCTTGCCCTTGATCATGTCGGCAAGCGACTTCAGCGGGCGCTTGTTGGTGCCGGTGATGGCACGTCCCCGGCGGCCGTTGTCCAGCAGCGCATCGACCGCTTCCTGCAGCATGCGCTTCTCGTTGCGCACGATGATGTCGGGCGCGTTGAGCTCCAGCAGCCGGCGCAGGCGGTTGTTGCGGTTGATGACGCGGCGGTACAGGTCGTTCAGGTCCGAGGTGGCGAAGCGCCCGCCATCGAGCGGCACGAGCGGACGCAGGTCCGGCGGCAGCACCGGCAGGACCGTCATGACCATCCACTCGGGCTTGTTGCCCGATTCCACGAACGACTCGATCAGCTTCAGGCGCTTGGAGAGGCGCTTGAGCTTGGTCTCGGAGGAGGTGCCGGCCATCTCCTCACGGACCTTCACGATCTCCTGCGGCAGGTCGATGGTGCGCATCAGCTCATAGACGGCTTCCGCGCCCATGCGCGCGTCGAACTCATCGCCGTGCTCTTCGATCGACTCGAGGTACATCTCGTCGGTGAGCAGCTGGCCGCGCTGCATCGGCGTCATACCCGGGTCGATGACCACGAAGGCCTCGAAGTACAGCACGCGCTCGATCTCGCGCAGCGTCATGTCGAGCATGAGCCCGATGCGCGACGGGAGCGACTTCAGGAACCAGATGTGCGCGGTCGGGCTCGCGAGCTCGATGTGCCCCATGCGCTCGCGGCGCACCTTGGACTGGGTCACCTCGACGCCGCACTTCTCGCACACCACGCCGCGGTGCTTGAGGCGCTTGTACTTACCGCACAGGCACTCGTAGTCCTTCACCGGCCCGAAGATCTTGGCGCAGAACAGGCCATCGCGCTCGGGCTTGAAGGTGCGGTAGTTGATGGTCTCGGGCTTCTTGACCTCGCCGTACGACCACGCCCGGATCATCTCCGGCGACGCCAGCCCGATCTTGATCGAATCGAAATGCTCGACCGGGGCGTGCTGACGGAACAGTTTCAGTAGGTCTTTCATGAGTTAGTCCTGCTCCAGTTCCATGTTTATGCCGAGCGAGCGGATCTCCTTCACGAGAACGTTGAAGGACTCCGGCATGCCCGCATCCATCTGGTGATTGCCGTCGACGATGTTCTTGTACATCTTGGTGCGACCGTTCACGTCGTCGGACTTGACGGTCAGCATTTCCTGCAAGGTGTACGCCGCGCCGTAGGCTTCCAGTGCCCACACTTCCATCTCACCGAAGCGCTGGCCACCGAACTGCGCCTTGCCACCCAGCGGCTGCTGCGTGACCAGACTGTAGGGACCGGTGGAACGCGCGTGCATCTTGTCGTCCACCAGGTGGTTCAGCTTCAGCATGTACATGTAGCCGACCGTCACCTGGCGCTCGAAGCGCTCGCCGGTGCGACCGTCGAACAGGTACGTCTGGCCGTTCAGCGGCAGGTCGGCGAGCTTCAGCATGCGCTTGATCTCCTGCTCGCTCGCGCCGTCGAACACCGGGGTGGCCATCGGCACACCGTTGGAGAGGTTCTTGGCGAGCTGCTTGAGGTCCGCATCGTTCAGCGAGTCGATGTCTTCCTTCTGGCCGCCGGTCTCGTTGTAGACCTGCTTGATGAAGCTGCGCATCTCCTGCAGCTGTGACTGCTGCTCGAGCATGCGCCCGATCTTCAGACCGACGCCCTTGGCCGCCCAGCCCAGGTGCGTCTCCAGCACCTGGCCGACGTTCATGCGCGAGGGTACGCCCAAGGGGTTCAGCACCACGTCCACCGGGGTGCCGTCTTCCAGGTATGGCATGTCCTCGACCGGCACGATGGTCGAGATCACGCCCTTGTTGCCGTGACGGCCGGCCATCTTGTCGCCCGGCTGCACGCGGCGCTTCACGGCCAGGTACACCTTGACCATCTTGAGCACGCCCGGGGCCAAGTCATCGCCCGCGGTGATCTTCGCCTTCTTGTCGTCGAGGCGCTTCTCGAACGCCTTGCGCTGCAGCTTCAGGCGCTCGGAGGCCTGCTCGAGCTGTGAGTTGGCGTCCTCGTCCTCGAGACGGATCTCGAACCACTCCTCGCGCGGCACCTCATCGAGGTATTCGGTGCTGATCTTGGTGCCGCTCTTGAGCTTCCTCGGGCCGCCGGCGGCGGACTGGCCGACGAGCATGCCGCGCACGCGCTGGAACAGATCGTCTTCCAGGATGCGCTGCTGGTCGGCGAAGTCCTTGCGGACGCGCTCGATCTCGGCCTTCTCGATCGACAGCGCGCGCGAGTCCTTGTCGACGCCGTCGCGGGTGAAGACGCGCACGTCGATCACCGTGCCGTCCATGCCCGGGGGCACGCGCAGGCCGGTGTCCTTAACGTCGGAGGCCTTCTCGCCGAAGATGGCGCGCAGCAGCTTCTCTTCCGGGGTGAGCTGGGTTTCGCCCTTCGGGGTCACCTTGCCCACCAGGATGTCGCCGGCCTTCACTTCCGCGCCGATGAAGGCGATGCCCGCCTCATCGAGCTTGGCGAGCGCCGCGTCCCCGACGTTGGGGATGTCGGCGGTGATCTCCTCAGGTCCCAGCTTGGTGTCGCGCGCGACGCAGGTGAGTTCCTCGATGTGGATGGTGGTGAAGCGATCTTCCTGCACCACCCGCTCGGAGATGAGGATCGAGTCCTCGAAGTTGTAGCCGTTCCAGGGCATGAACGCGACCAGGAGGTTCTGGCCGAGCGCGAGCTCGCCCAGGTGCGTGGACGGACCATCCGCCAGCACGTCCCCGCGCGCGATCACATCGCCCGCATTCACCAGCGGGCGCTGGTTGATGCAGGTGTTCTGGTTGGAGCGCGTGTACTTGGTCAGGTTGTAGATGTCGACGCCGGGCTCACCGGCGGTCGTCTCATCGTCGTTCACCCGCACCACGATGCGCGAGGCATCGACGGAGTCGACCGCGCCACCGCGCTTGCCGATGACCGTGACGCCCGAGTCGATGGCCACGGGACGCTCCATGCCGGTGCCCACCAGCGGGGTCTCCGAGCGCAGCGTCGGCACCGCCTGGCGCTGCATGTTCGAGCCCATGAGGGCGCGGTTGGCGTCGTCGTGCTCGAGGAACGGGATGAGCGAGGCCGCCACCGAGACGATCTGCTTGGGCGACACGTCCATGTAGTTGATGCGCTCACGCTGCATGAGCGTGAACTCGTTCTGGAAGCGGCAGGAGACCAGGTCGTCGGTGAGCTCGCCCTTGGGTCCGAGCACCGCGTTGGCCTGCGCGATCGCGTACTGGCCTTCCTCGATCGCCGAGAGGAAATCGATCTTGTCGGTGACGCGGCCGTCCACCACGCGCCGGTACGGGGTCTCGAGGAACCCGTAGTTGTTGGTGCGCGCATAGACCGACAGCGAGTTGATGAGGCCGATGTTCGGACCTTCCGGCGTCTCGATCGGGCACACGCGCCCGTAGTGCGTCGGGTGCACGTCGCGTACTTCGAAGCCGGCGCGCTCGCGGGTGAGTCCGCCCGGGCCGAGTGCGGAGACGCGGCGCTTGTGGGTGACTTCCGAGAGCGGGTTGTTCTGGTCCATGAACTGCGACAGCTGCGAGGAGCCGAAGAACTCCTTGACCGCCGCGGCCACGGGCTTGGCGTTGATCATCTCCTGCGGCATGAGCGGCTCGGTCTCGGCGATCGTCAGGCGCTCCTTCACGGCGCGCTCCACGCGCACCAGGCCGACGCGGAAGGCGTTTTCCGCCATCTCGCCCACTGAACGCACGCGGCGGTTGCCGAGGTGATCGATGTCGTCCACCTGGCCGTTGCCGTTGCGGATGTCGATCAGCACCTTCAGCACGTCGATGATGTCGGACATCTCGCCGTACTCGCTCACCAGACGCTTGGAGAGCTCATCGGTCCTGGAGCTCGCGTACTTGAAGTCATAGAGGATGCCGGGACCCAAGATCTCCTTGCGACCCACGCGGCGGTTGAACTTCATGCGGCCGACGCCGGAGAGGTCGTAGCGCTCGGGGTTGAAGAACAGGTTCGCGAACAGGTTCTCGGCCGCATCCTTGGTCGGCGGCTCGCCCGGGCGCATCATGCGGTAGATCTCCACCAGCGCCTCGAGGCGTGTCTTGGTCGGATCCACGCGCAGCGTGTCGGAGATGAAGGCGCCGCGGTCGAGGTCGTTCACGTACAGGGTGTTGACCTGGGGGATGCCGGCCTCGATCAGCTTCTCCACCGAAGCGGCGGTCAGCACCTCGTTCGCCTTGGCGAGGATCTCGCCGGTGTCGGTGTTGACCACGTCGTGGGCCAGCACCTTGCCGTACACGTACTCGCGCGGCACGCGCAGGCGCGTGACCTTGGCGTCCTCGAGCTGGCGCACGTGGCGGGCGGTGATGCGGCGGCCTTCCTCGACGATCACCTGATCGCCGATGCGGATCTCGAAGGTGGCCGTCTCGCCGCGCAGGCGCTGCGGCACCAGCTGCAGCGCCACTTCATCGCGGCTGACGAAGAAGGTGTTGGTGTCGAAGAACGTCGCGAGGATCTCGCTCTCGTTCATGCCGAGCGCGCGCAGGATGATGGTCACCGGCAGCTTGCGCCGCCGGTCGATGCGCGCGAACACGCAGTCCTTGGGGTCGAACTCGAAGTCGAGCCAGGAGCCGCGGTAGGGAATGATGCGTGCCGAGAACAAGAGCTTCCCGGAGGAATGGGTCTTGCCGCGGTCGTGATCGAAGAACACGCCCGGGGAGCGGTGCAGCTGGGAAACGATGACGCGCTCGGTGCCGTTGATGACGAAGGTGCCGTTGTCGGTCATGAGCGGCAGCTCGCCGAGGTACACCTCCTGCTCGCGCACGTCCTTGACCGGCTTCTTGGCGCCGGCGGCTTCCTTGTCGAGCACGATCAGGCGCACCTTCACGCGCAGCGGCGCGGCGTAGGTGAGTCCGCGCAGCTGGCACTCCTTGACGTCGAACACCGGCTCGCCGAGACGGTAGCTCACGTACTCAAGAGAAGCATTGCCGCTGTAGCTCGAAATCGGGAACACGCTTCGGAAAGCCGCGTGCAGGCCGATCACATCGCGACGCTCCTCAGGCTTGTCGACCTGGAGGAACTTGCGGTAGGAATCGAGCTGGATGGCCAGCAGGTAGGGCGTATCGAGAATGCTCGCCTGCTTGCCAAAGTTCTTGCGGATGCGCTTCTTCTCGGTAAAGGAATAAGCCATCTTCGGGTCACCTCAGGTTCGGTCGGCTCAGCGCGCACGCTGGGCCAGCCTTAGAAAAAGTATCGGGCGCGTCGTCTACGTCGAAATCAAACAAAACAGCCCCTCCCCCGCCTACGGCCGCGAAGCCGTAAGTGGAAGAGGGGTTGGGGCGCACGGGGTCCTACTTGACCTCCACCTTTGCGCCAGCGTCCTCAAGTTTCTTCTTCATCGTTTCGGAATCGGCCTTGTTCACGGCTTCCTTGACCGTCGAGGGCGCGCCCTCAACCAGGTCCTTGGCTTCCTTGAGGCCGAGGCCGGTGAGCTCGCGGATCACCTTGATCACGGTGACCTTCTTGTCCGGCGGGTACTCCTTGAGGGTGACGGTGAATTCCGTCTTCTCCTCGACCGGAGCGGCAGCCGCGGCAGCGCCGCCGCCGGCAGCCACGGCCACCGGGGCAGCCGCGGTGACGCCGAACTTCTTCTCCATGTCGGAGATCAGCTCGACCACCTGCATGAGGGTCATCTGGGAAATTGCATCGAGGATTTCGTCTTTGTTGACAGCCATTTCAGTACTCCTAAATCGTTTTAAGACAGTTAAGCGCTCGCGGCCTGTTTCTGGTCGCGTACGGCGGCAACGGTGCGGGCGAGCTTGGACGCCGGGGCTGCGAGCGTGCCGACGAACTTCTGGATCGGTGCCTTGAGCACACCGAGCAGCATCGACAGCGCCTGCTCGCGAGTCGGCAGACTCGCCACTTTCTCGAGCTCGTTGCCGGGCAGCACCTGCCCGCCAAGAGACACGAGCGTCGCCACGAGCTTGTCGTTCGTCTTCGAGAAGTCCTTCACCACGCGCGCCGCCGCGCCTGGATCGTCCTTCGAGAAGGCGAGCACCAGAGGCCCTTTGAGCTTCGGTCCGACCGATTCGAACGACGTGCCGGCGAGGGCCTTGCGTGCCAGCGTGTTCTTGATCACACGCATGTACACACCGGACTTTCTCGCCCTGCTACGCAGATCGGTCATCTGCCCGACCGTCAGCCCGCGGTACTCGGCGGCCACGACCGACATGGCAGTAGCTGCCACCTCGGCCACTTCCGCGACGAGCGCCTTTTTGTCTTCCAGGTTGAGTGCCATTCAATCTCTCCTCATCGCCTGAAGATCACACTTGAAGCCGCCGATCCTTCGCGCGGCTTCCCCTATCGACGGTGACCTTCACGCCTCGAGGAGTTCCTCGATGCGAAAAGCGGTTCACCATCTGCGCAGGCGCTCCATTAAGAGGGCCGATTCCCTCGCCTGCGGTCTTCGATGATGGCCGGCGCATCACGTACGCCGGCCCGCATCAAACCTTCAAAACTCAGCTGAGCGTCGACTGATCCACCATCACGCCCGGACCCATGGTCGAGGAGAGCGTGACGCGCTTCAAATACACACCCTTCGAGGTCGCCGGCTTCGCCCGGTGCAGGTCGGCGATCAGCGTGCGCAGGTTCTCCTTCAGCGCATCCACCTCGAAGTTCGCCTTGCCGATCGTGCAATGCACGATGCCGGCCTTGTCCACGCGGTAGGTGACCTGGCCGGACTTGGCGTTCTTCACCGCCGTCGCCACATCCGGGGTCACGGTGCCGACCTTGGGGTTCGGCATGAGTCCGCGCGGACCCAGGATCTGGCCGAGCTGGCCGACCACCCGCATCGCATCCGGGGAGGCGATCACGCGGTCGAAATTGATCTCGCCGGCCTTCACCTTGGCGGCCAGGTCCTCGAGGCCGACGATGTCGGCGCCGGCGGCCTTGGCGAGCTCCTGGTTCTTGCCGGAGGTGAACACCGCCACGCGCACCGTCTTGCCGGTGCCGTTGGGCATCACCGTGGAGCCGCGCACCTGCTGATCGGACTTGCTGGCGTCGATCCCCAGGTTCACGGCCGCGTCGACGGCCTCGGCGAACTTGGCGGTGGCGAATTCCTTCACCAGCTTCAACGCCTCCTCCACCGGGTACTGCTTGCCTGGAACGATCTTGTCCTTCCAGGTCTTCATGCGCTTTGCGACTGCCATGACTTACAGCCCTTCCACGTCGACGCCCATGCTGCGGGCGCTGCCGGCGATGGTGCGCACGGCGGCCTCCAGATCGGCGGCGGTAAGGTCGGGCTGCTTAACCTTGGCAATTTCTTCGAGCTGTTTGCGGGAGATCTTGCCAACCTTCGCGGTATTGGGGGTGCCGCTGCCCTTTTCAATGCCGATGGCCTTGCGGATCAGCACCGCGGCCGGCGGGGTCTTCATCACGAAGGTGAAGCTGCGGTCCGAGTAGACGGTGATGATCGTCGGGATCGGCAGGCCCTTCTCCATCTTCTGGGTCTGGGCATTGAACTGCTTGCAGAACTCCATGATGTTCACGCCCTGCTGACCGAGCGCCGGCCCGATCGGCGGGGAGGGGTTCGCCGCCCCCGCGGGCACCTGCAGCTTGATGTAGCCGTTTACTTTCTTCGCCATACGCACCTCTCCTTAAGGTTCAAGCGCCTTGCGGCTCCCTTAAAAGGATCTAAGGTTCAACCACGCGGAGCGCTCGAAGCGTCCCGCACCCAAAAACTCTTCTCTCTCGCCTCAGGCCTTCTCGACCTGCGAGAAATCCAGCTCCACCGGCGTCGAGCGCCCGAGGATCTGCACCGCCACCTGCAGGCGGTTCTTCTCGTAGTTGACGCTCTCCACGACCCCGTTGAAGTCGTTGAAGGGACCGTCCACCACGCGCACCACCTCGCCGGGCTCGAACAGCACCTTCGGCCGCGGCTTGTCCACGCCCTCTTCCACGCGGCGCAGGATCTGGTTGGCTTCCTTGTCGGTGATGGCGGCGGGCTTCTCCGGCGTGCCGCCGATGAAGCCGAGCACCTTGGGGACGTCCCGCACCAGGTGCCAGGTCGTCTCATCCATCTCCATCTGCACCAGCACGTAGCCGGGGTAGAACTTGCGCTCGCTCTTGCGCTTCTGCCCGTCACGCATCTCCACCACTTCCTCGGTCGGCACCAGGATCTCGCCGAAGCGCTCCGCCATGCCGGCGCGCTGGATGCGCTCCTTCAAGGACTCCGCCACGCGATGCTCGAAGTTCGAGTAGGCGTGCACCACATACCATCTGAGCGCCACGATCTAAGTCCCCCCCGGGCTGGTCCAGAAGCGCGTCGCCCAGGCGAGCACCAGGTCCAGCAGCCAGAAAAACACGCCCGCGATCGTCACGAAGACAAATACCGCGATCGTCGTCTTCAACGTTTCATCCCGCGTCGGCCACACCACCTTGCGCAGCTCCACGCGTGCGCTTTCGGAGAAGGCCCACAGGCGCCGGCCGTAGCCGGACAGCGCCACCACCACGCCCCCGAGCGCCAGCCCCGCCACCACACTCCCCCAGCGCAGCCAGAGGTTGTCGAGCAGGTAGTAGCCGGCGATGCCGGCGACCAGGCACAGGATCGCGACGGTCAGCTGTGCGTTGTCCGCAGTCGTTGCTGCGTCGGATTTAGTTTCGTCTGTCATGTCCACTTATGGCAGGCCAGGAGGGAATCGAACCCCCAACCTGCGGTTTTGGAGACCGCCGCTCTGCCAATTGAGCTACTGGCCTGCGTTTAATCAACTCTCACTTCACGATCTTGGAGACGACGCCCGCGCCGACGGTCTTGCCGCCCTCACGGATCGCAAAGCGCAGTCCCTCTTCCATGGCGATCGGGCTGATCAGCTCGACCGTCATCTTGATGTTGTCTCCGGGCATGACCATCTCCACCCCCGCGGGCAGCTCGATCAGCCCCGTCACGTCCGTGGTGCGGAAGTAGAACTGCGGCCGATAGCCCTTGAAGAAGGGGGTGTGACGCCCGCCCTCTTCCTTGGACAGCACGTACACCTCGCACTCAAAGTTCGTGTGCGGGGTGATCGAGCCGGGCTTGGCCAGCACCTGGCCGCGCTCGACTTCCTCGCGCTTGGTGCCGCGCAACAGCACCCCCACGTTGTCCCCCGCCTGCCCCTCATCGAGGAGCTTGCGGAACATCTCCACCCCGGTGCAGGTGGTCTTGACCGTGGCCTTCAGCCCTACGATCTCCACCTCATCGTTCACCTTCACGATCCCGCGCTCGATGCGCCCCGTCACCACCGTGCCGCGCCCGGAGATGGAGAACACGTCCTCCACCGGCATCAGGAAGGGCTTGTCGACCTCGCGCTTGGGGATCGGGATGTACTTGTCCATCTCCTCCACCAGTCTTACCACCGAGGGCACCCCGATCTCGCTCTTGTCCCCTTCGAGCGCTTTCAGCGCCGAGCCGATCACGATCGGAGTCTTGTCGCCGGGGAACTTGTAGGTCGTCAGCAGCTCGCGCACTTCCATCTCGACCAGCTCCAAGAGCTCCTTGTCGTCCACCATGTCGGCCTTGTTCATGTACACGACGATGTAGGGCACGCCTACCTGGCGTGCCAGGAGGATGTGCTCGCGCGTCTGCGGCATCGGCCCATCGGCGGCCGAGACCACCAGGATCGCCCCGTCCATCTGCGCAGCCCCGGTGATCATGTTCTTCACGTAGTCGGCATGCCCCGGGCAGTCCACGTGCGCGTAGTGGCGGTTCTTGGACTGGTACTCCACGTGCGCGGTCGAGATCGTGATCCCGCGCGCCTTCTCCTCGGGGGCCTTGTCGATCTGGTCGTACGCCATGAACGTGCCGCCGTAGGTCTCGGCCATCACCTTCGTCAGCGCCGCCGTCAGTGTCGTCTTGCCGTGGTCCACGTGACCAATCGTGCCTACGTTCACGTGCGGCTTGCTGCGCTCGAATTTCTCTTTGGACATGGAAGTTTCCTCGAAATGCTCTGCCACGCTTTCACGGGCGCGGCGCTCAAATTCCCGTCACACCGAACAACTCAACACCTAACACCGAAGTCCCGCGTTCAACTGGAGCCCACGACCGGAATCGAACCGGTGACCTCGTCCTTACCAAGGACGTGCTCTACCGACTGAGCTACATGGGCCTTACGTCGAGCTCAGCTTGTGGCAGCATTCCAACTCTGGAGCGGGTAGTGGGAATCGAACCCACGTCATCAGCTTGGAAGGCTGAGGTTCTACCATTGAACTACACCCGCGCTGATGCCTTCCCTCTGCCGGCACCTTCGCAGGACGACTCCTCAACCCACTCCAGGAATTCTGGTGGAGGGGGAAGGATTCGAACCTTCGAAGGCGTAAGCCGGCAGATTTACAGTCTGCTCCCGTTGGCCGCTTGGGTACCCCTCCGCAAAACGAGCCGCGTATTTTGATTTCGCAGGGGGGGTGTGTCAATGCACAATTGGCCCGTTATTTGCTTGGGGACCCCCGGCGTTCCCGTCCCGGCCGCCGCGGCGCTCCCCCGGGAGCGAGCCGCCGACCCCCGGCCGACCCCAATACCGGCGCCGCCGGCGCGGTTTTGGCGGCCGCCCGCTCCAGTCGCTCGAGCAGCTCTCCCGTGATCGCCCGCGAGGTCCCGGGACGCATTTCCGGGGGGAGCTCTATGGGGCCGTAGCGCACCCGAACCAAGCGGCTGACCTCGAAACCGACCGCATTCCACAGCCGCCGGACCTCGCGGTTGCGGCCCTCGTGCAGCACGACCTGGTAGGTCCCGTGGTTGACGTCATCCGCGGCCCCCGGGGCCGGCGCGAGCGCGTCGAACCGCGCCGGGCCATCCTCCAGGGCCACCCCGCTCAGGAGCTGCTGCAGGATGTGCGGCCCCGGCCGCCCGCGCAGGCGTACCCGGTACACCCGCTCGACCTCACCGGAGGGGTGCATCAGGCGATGCGCCAGGGCCCCGTCGGTGGTGAGCAGCAGCACCCCCGAGGTGTTCACGTCCAGGCGCCCGACGCTGATCCACCGCCCGGCCGCCGGGGCAGGCAGGCGCTCGAATACGGTCGGCCGCCCCTGGGGGTCGCTCCTGGTCGTGACCTCGCCGAGTGGCTTGTAATAAAGGAGTACTTCCCGCCCCGACAGTCCCGCGGCGTCGAGCGCGAGCCTGCGCCCGTCCAGCCGGATGTCGTCTTCGGGGCCGGCGCGATCGCCAAGCTGGGCGGTACGGCCGCCGATGCTGAGGCGGCCGGCACGGATCCACTCCTCGACCGTGCGGCGGGAGCCCAGGCCGGCGGCCGCCAAGAGCTTCTGCAGTCTGATCATGCGATCATAACGGTGCGGTCTCTAGAAATGTCGCGGTGATCTTGGCCCGATCCCCCGCGTCCAGCGTAGAAGGGCACATCATGATCTACGACAGCATTCTCGGCACGATCGGCAGAACCCCGATCGTGCGCATCCAGCGTCTCGCACCCAAGAACGTCACGATGTACGTGAAGTGCGAGTTCTTCAACCCGCTCTCCTCGGTCAAGGACCGCCTGGCGATCGCCATCATCGAGGATGCCGAGCGCTCCGGGGCCCTGAAACCCGGCCAGACGGTGGTCGAGGCGACCTCCGGCAATACCGGCATCGCGCTCGCCATGGTATGCGCGGCCAAGGGCTACCCGCTGGTCGCCACGATGGCCGAGAGCTTCTCCGTCGAGCGCCGCAAGGTGATGCGCATGCTCGGCGCCAAGGTGATCCTGACGCCGGCCGCCGAGCGCGGCACGGGCATGGTGAAGAAGGCCGCAGAGCTGGCCAAGAAGCACGGCTGGTTCCTCGCGCGGCAGTTCGAAAACGAGGCCAACCCGGCCTACCACCGCAATACCACCGGTCCGGAGATCCTCTTGGACTTCGCGGGCAAGCGGCTCGACTACTTCGTCACCGGCTGGGGCACCGGCGGCACGCTCACCGGCGCCGGGGAGATGATCCGCCTCGCCCGCCCCGAGGTGAAGATCGTCGCCACCGAGCCGGCCGGGGCATCGCTCCTGACGGGCAAGCCGTGGGCACCGCACAAGATCCAGGGCTGGACCCCGGACTTCGTGCCGGCGGTCCTCAAAAAGGACGTCGCCCACCAGATCCTGCCCGTCACGGACCAGGAGGCGATCGATACCTCGCGCGCGCTCGCCTCGCGCGAGGGTATCTTCTGCGGCATCTCCTCGGGTGGCACGTTCGCCGCGGCCCTGAAGGTCGCCGCGGAGGCGCCCCAGGGCGCGGTGATCCTGGCGATGCTGCCGGACACCGCCGAGCGCTACCTCTCGACGGTGCTGTTCGAAGGCATCGCCGAGGGCAGCGATCCGGAACCCTAAGAACCGCCGCCCTTCACCCGCGCCGCCTTGCTGCAGCGTCGTCGCATGACCCACCCCACGGATGCGCGCCGCTACGCGCCGCTGTCGGAGCCGTTCCCCATGTGGCGCGGCGGCGCGCTGCATGGCGGGCGCATCGCCTACGAGACCTGGGGAAAGCTCAACGCGCGGCGCGACAACGCCATCCTGCTCTTCACCGGGCTCTCCCCGCCGGCGCACGCCGCGGCTTCCGCGCAGGACCCGAGCGATGGCTGGTGGGAGGGGATGGTGGGCGCGCAGTGCGCCATCGACTCCGAGCGCTTCTTCGTCATCTGCGTCAATTCGCTCGGCTCCTGCTTCGGCTCCACCGGCCCCGCCTCGATCGATCCGGCGACCGATCAGCCCTACCGCCTCAGCTTCCCGGACCTCTCGGTCGAGGACATCGCGCGGGCCGGCTACGAGACCATGCGCTCACTCGGGATCGAACGGCTCGACACGGTGATGGGGCCTTCGCTCGGGGGCATGGTGGTGCTCGCGTTCGCGGCCCAGTTTCCCGGGGCTGCGCGGCGGCTGCTGTGCATCTCCGGCACCGCGGCGGCCGCGCCGTTTGCGATCGCGCTGCGCTCGATCCAGCGCGAGGCCATCACCTCGGACCCCGCCTGGAAGGGCGGCAACTACAGCCCCGACGCGCCGCCGGTCACCGGACAGCGCCTGGCGCGCAAGCTCGGCACCGTCACCTACCGTTCCGCGGCCGAGTGGCAGAAGCGCTTCGGGCGCGAGCCCATACGCGCCGACATGGCGCGCGCCGATCCGTTTGCCTCCGAGTTCGCCGTGCAGGGCTATCTTGAGTCGCTGGCGCAGAGGTTCGTCAGCGCCTTCGATGCCAACTGCTATCTGTACCTCTCGCGCGCCATGGACCGCTTCGAACTCGACAAGCACGGTGATCCGGTGACGCTGCTGCGCCGGGCCAACCTCGAGTCCGCGCTGGTCATCGGCGTGCAGACGGACCTACTCTTCTCGGTGAGCGAGCAGCAGGCGATCGCGCACGCGCTCGAGCACGCCGGCGTTGCGACACGCTTCGCGCCGCTCAGCTGCATCGAGGGGCACGATGCGTTCCTCGTGGATCTGAAGACCTTCGGAGGCGAGATCGGCGCGTTCCTGCAGAGCCCCTGAGGCGCGAGGCGCGTTTAAGCGGGTGAGAAAGCGCCAAAAGACGCTTCCGGATTAAGTTCAGTCGAGGCCGGCTCGCCGGCGCGGGCCCCCATAATGGGCCGGGGATAACGAGAAAAACGAGACGTGGTCGAGAGCGCAAACTTGGAACGCCGTCTTCATACGAGGCACCGGGCCCGCACCATCGTCTACATCACGGTGCCGGGCGGCCGTCGCAAGCTGTGCAAGGCGGTCAATCTCTCGGCGACCGGGGTATTCATCGAGACCTCGAACTTGGGCTTGCGCAAGGGCCAGCAGGTCGTGCTCTCGTTCGCGATCAATCTCGGCACCATCACCAAGCTGCACCGCCGCACCGCCGTCGTCGCGCACGTCTCGCGCGGCGGCACCGGTCTCATGATGGAAAGCTTCGCCCAGGCCTCGAGCTGATCGCGCGCGCTCTTTTACAGCGGCGGCAAACGCTTGTAGAACACCGTGGTGGCGCACAGTCCGCCGCCGGGCCACAGCGCGAAGTCCGGGATCTCCCCGACCCGCTGCCAGCCGCCACTCGCGTAGACACTCGCAGCATCGGCACTCGCCGTGTCGAGCACCAGCAGCGTCTTGCCGGCGCGACGCGCCGCCTCTTCCGCCGCCGCCAGCAGGCGCGCACCGATGCCGCGCCGACGTGCAGCGCGGTGCACGAGCATCTTGACCACGTCGGCGCGATGCGGCTGATTCTCCGGCTGCTGCAGCAACAGGCTCACGGTGCCGAGGATCGCCCCGCCCTCGTAGGCGGCCAGTACGATCACCTCCCCGCGCTCGAGCGCGCCGGCGAGTCCGCGCCAGTAGCCGGCGGCCTTCTCCAGCGGCATGGGCAGCATGAAGCTCACCGAGGCGCCGCCTTGCACGCAGTCCTGCAGCACCGCGGCGAGAGCTGCGATCTCGGCCGCACCTAACTTCGCGAGTCTGGTGACTTCGATGGCGCTCATGATCCCCAGATCATAGCGCGCGCCATTTGCCGCGGTCTCCTGAGAGCCGTCGCCGGGGAAGTCGGCCGGCTCAATCTGCCCTGAACGCAGTCCCTGAACCCGCGCGTACGGTGGCGTCGATGCCAACAACGCCGCAACCCGCAAGTGCCTCTCGAGCAGAGCTTTTGTTTAACCCAGGGTGACTCGGGGACTCAATGCAGCTTGACGTGCGGCTCGGTGCGCCTGTTGATCATTCGCGCGAGCGTGTCGAGTGCCACCTTCGTGAAGCCGTGCAGCGCCAGCTCGTGCATCTTGTACAGCGAGGTGTACATCAGCCGGGCGACGTAACCCTCGATCAGGAGGCTGCCGCCCACCAGGGCACCCATCAGATTGCCGACGGTCGTGTACTCGCCCAGCGAGACCAGCGACCCGAAGTCGCGGTATTGGTAGGGCCGCAATGCCTTACCCTTGAGCCGCCTTTCGATCTGCTTGACCATGTGCGAGGCCTGCTGGTGCGCGGCCTGCGCGCGCGGCGGCACGTTCGCATCCTTCCCGAGCCATGGGCAGGCGGCGCAATCGCCGAGCGCGAAGATATTCTCATCCCGCGTGGTCTGCAGCGTCGGCTTCACCACCAGCTGGTTGGTGCGGTTCGTCTCGAGTCCGTCCAGGTCCTTGAGGAAATCCGGGGCCTTCACGCCCGCCGCCCACACGACCAGTTCCGCCGGAATGATCTCGCCACTGGCGAGCCGGACTCCGTTCGGCAGAACCTCGGCCACCCGCGCCGAGGTGCGCACACGCACGCCCTTTTCCTCCAGCAGCTTGGTGGCGGCATCCGAGAGTCGCTGTGGCAACGCCGGCAGTATCCGCTCGGACGCCTCGATCACGTTGAGCTTGATGTCCTGGTCCGGATCGATCCGGTCGAGGCCGTAGGTGACCAGTTCCCGGGTCGTGTTGTGCAGCTCCGCGGCCAGCTCGACCCCGGTGGCGCCGGCACCGATGATGGCCACCTGCAACTGCTCGGGCCGCAATTTTCCCGGCTGCGCGTGGGCGCGCATCAGGGCGTTGACCAGCCGACGATGAAAACGCGTCGCCTCTGCGGCGGTCTCGAGCGCAATCGCGTATTCCTTGACGCCCGGCGTGCCGAAATCGTTGGTGAGACTGCCGACGGCGATCACCAACGTGTCGTAACGGAACGTGCGCTGCGGCGTAATCTCCTGTCCGTCCTCATCGAGGACCGGCGCGACCTGCACCTCGCGCGCCGTGCGGTCAAGACCGGTCATCTCCCCGAGACGGTAACGGAAGTGGTGCCAGTGCGACTGGGCCAGGTAATTGAGCTCGTGCACGCCCAGATCCATGCTGCCGGCGGCGATCTCGTGCAGCAGCGGTTTCCACAGATGTGCACGGGTCTTGTCGATCAGCTGGATCGTCGCCTTGCCGCGCCTGCCGAGCTTATCGCCGAGCCGGGTAGCCAGTTCCAGGCCACCCGCCCCTCCACCGACGATGAGAATCTGGGGCAGCGCGGACGTCACGGGTGCGGGCGGCACGCGCATCGCGGAGGATTTTGCGGCCATGTTGGTCGCGCGGCGAGAAGTGGAAGCATGACTCTACAATCATGTGCTTCTAGAGCTGCCCCCGCTACCAACGTGTTCAGTGTCTATTCCGAAGGCATCGGTGCCGGTCTATGCCGCAAGCACGGGTAACGCTTTAGCGAAGAAGTTCGGGCACGTTCGACGCTCGGCACCCGCCCATGCTTCCGCGGACACCGAGACTAGTGGCGCAGGATCACTACCACTCGTGACGAGCGGGCCGCATGTAGTTGTCGAAAAAAAAATAATCGGCCACCTGCGGGCAGCTCACCTGGCTCGCATCGATGTCGAATCTGTAGTGGATGCCGCCCCAGATGCGGCTATGTGCCTCGTCATTGCCGAGGTCAAAGAGGCTCCTGTACGGCTGCGCGAACACGACCGCGTTGCTGGCGGTGTACCACGTCGCTATGAAGACCTGCGAATCGCTCCCCAGCACATTCGCAAGCATGCGCGAGGCACCACTGCCGATGCAGGTCATGTTGCTGGAATACGCTGGGTACGGCCCCGACCTGCTACTGCGCCGCAGCAGGGAGCCGCGGTCGTAGTCTGCGCACCTTGTGGTCTACATGTGGCAACTTGTCTTGAGCTCGCGGACACGGGCCTGTGCTTGGCAGTTATCTCGGACCGCACGAGCATTCGTCTGGCGCTCAATTGGGAGTGGTCGCTCCCCTTAGTGCAACTGGATTTGCACATAGGCGCAGCTGGAGGTGGAAATGGCCTGCGTCCGAGAAATGCGAACGGGTAGCGCTTAGAAAAGGGAATGAAGCAGTGGCTGGCTTGAGGTCGCCCTATTTCCTGCAAACGGCTACCGGTCATCCCGGCCGTGGCATGGTCCTTGCCCTTGTGATTTTGTCGGTGATGGACTGCTTCCGCTCACCCAAGGTCTTCGCCGCGGACATGGCGTCGCCGGTCGGTCGTTGGCAACTGATCGACGATGAAACGAATTCCCCGCGCGGCGTCGTCGAGATGACGCAGGTCGATGGCGAACTGCAAGGCCGATTTGTGCAGGCATTTTTGCGTCCGGGCGAACACCCGAATGCGTTATGCGACAAATGCGAGGGCGAGCGAAAGAACCAGCCGATGGTGGGAATGGTCATTTTGTGGGGCCTCAGGAAAAACAGCGCGGCGTGGGAGGACGGTCGCATCCTCGATCCGACCAGCGGACGGATATACAGGGTCACGCTACAGCTGGCCGACGGGGGCACGAAGCTGCGCGTGCATGCGTTCATTGGGTTCTCCCTGTTAGGGCGCACCCAAACCTGGATGCGCCTGCCGTAACCCGCAGAGTTCACTTTAGTGCTCTTGGGATAGTGGGCCATCCGCCCACCATCGAGCTGCGGAACAGTCTGATTTTCCCACCGAATAGATCGCGCAGAAAAGTGCGCGCTTTCAGTGTTCGTGTGAACTATCTGCGCCGCCCGGCTAGAAGCATATCGTGCCAGACGAAGCCCAAAATGTTTCAATCGAATATTGCGGGCGCGACATACCCCACGCGCAGGCGTTCGAGAACCATACGTCGGTAACGTCGGCTCAGTTTCAGAAGCGTCCCGTCGTTCAATTCCACTACATGCTCGCCCGCAGAATTGAGCGCGAGCCGTTTGACGCGAGCGAGGTTCACGACGGTGGAACGATGGATGCGCGCGAATCCCGCCAAGTGAAGGTCGGCCTCCAGTTCGGACAGACTGCGTCGGAGAATGTGCGTCACCGCGCCGACGTGCAGGCAAGTGTAGTAGTCGGCCGACTCGATCCAATCGATATCGCCGACGCGCTGGAAGATCACTTCGCCGGCGCCCTTGATGATGATCCTGTCACTGGGTGGCGACGCGGCGCGGGTCGCCCCAAAACGCTCGATGACACGCGACAACATGCGCTGGAAACGCTCACCATCGAAGGGCTTCAAAAGATAGTCGAGCGCACCGGCGTCGAAGGCCCGCAGTGCGTAGGTATCATACGCAGTCACGAACACCACCACAGGCGGCAAGCGGCCCCCTAGACGTTCCAGCACTTCGAAGCCGTCGCACTCCGGCATTTGAACATCGAGAAACACGAGCTCCGGTGCGAGCTTACGAATGGCCATCAAGGCTTCTCTCCCCGAACCACATTGGCCCACGATGTCGATCTGCGCATATGCAGAGAGCATGTTGAGCAAATCGTTGCGCGCGAGCGGTTCGTCGTCAACAACAAGTGTGCGTATCGCTTGCGTGTTGGCGTTCACTGCGATCGATAAGGAAGCGACAGGCGGACTTCCACCCCCGATTGGACATTGCGCAGATCGAATTTGAAGGCGTCACCATAAAGGTACTTCAGGCGCGCGCGCACGTTGCCCAGACCGACGCCTGAACCAGTGCCCGCCTCGGCGAGCGCAGGGCCGTCGTTGTAGACGGTTAGATCCAAGCGGCCATTTGATTGTGCGGCGGCGATGCGCACACACCCAGCATCCGCCCGAGCGGCGATGCCGTGCTTGATGGCGTTTTCGACGAGCGGCTGCAACAGCAGATACGGCACTCGCGCGGAAAGCAACTCCTCGGGTACTTCGATTTCGACACGCAAGCGGTCAGAGAAACGCATTTTCTGAATTTTGACGTACTGGGCGAGGAAATGCAGCTCCTCACCGAGCGCCGTCTCCTGCCGATCGGCAGTCTCGATCAATCGCCGTAGCACATCGCTCAAGGCGATCAAAGTGGCGATCGCGGCATCGTTGCGTTGCTCGCGGATGAGCGCAACCCCGCTGTTGATCGCATTGAACAGGAAGTGAGGCTCGATCTGGCGCCTGAGCGCTTCGAGTTGGGCCTGCGCCAGCGCTTCGCTCAGGCGGGCTGCATCGATCTGCTGTTGCGCCATGCGCTGTCGCGATCGCACGATATAGCCGACGGCGAGGATGGCCGCGTACAAGAACAATGACTGGAGGATATTGTTGTACACATGCTCCAGCCAGAGCGGTACAAGTGGGCCGGCCGATGAATCCGGTGCCAATGGGTTCGTGAGTTCTTCCAGCAGCGCGATGCAGCCAGCACTCGCGACGTTGATGGCGGCGCAGGCTAGTAGATGGATGCCATAGGCAAGCGGTGACACTGGCTGGATTGGAAAACGATCGCCAAGCCATAGTACGGCCGGGGTTGCTACTACCCAGGGCGTCCAGGACAGCAGCTGGGTGAAATACAGCGCGGTCCAGGAATGATGCATCCCTTCGGCATGCATGACAAAAACCGTCTGAGTTGCGCTGAACAGGCCGATGAATAGCCAGATGGACAGGTTCCAGCGGTACATCGTGGCGTTGTTCGATTCGGCTGGCATTAATGCAAGCGTAGCGAAGAACAAAATCGGCGGGGCGAATTTGCAGCTAGAGGTCGAATCCGTGCAGGCAGCGGCATCGCCTTGGCGCGTCACAAAGCCGATGCTGGCTCACACACTGGAAGGATTTCCAATGAGACGCCGGATTGCGCTTTTACTGCTGTGTGCCAGTTCCGTGGTCCGTGCCGGAAACGATGCCAGCGGGTCTGCAGCTGCGCATGCGCGGGCACCTGAGCACGGCTCGATCCCGGTTGCCTTCGTGTTGACCGAGGGAGCGGTGATGATCGATTTTGCAGGACCGTGGGAGGTGTTTCAGGACGTCATGGTGCCTAGCCGCGGCAGCACGATGTCGGACCAGCATGTGTTCGCGCCGTATGTCGTCTCTGATGCCAAGCAGCCACTCCACGTATCGGGCGGAATGACGATCACACCTGATTACACATTCGATGACGCGCCGGCGCCGAAAATCGTGGTGATTCCCGCACAACAGGGCAGTTCACCCAAGATGATGACGTGGCTACGAAAGATGGCTGGAGAAAGCGACGTGGTGATGTCCGTTTGTACGGGCGCATACAAGCTTGCCCAAGCGGGGCTGTTGGACGGCAAGCAGGCGACGACCCACCACGGGTCGTACGTGGAGTTCCACCATCAATTTCCGAATGTGAGATTGCAGCGCGACAGGCGTTACGTGGCAAGCGACTCCGTGATCTACACCTCCGGGGGGCTCAGCGCGGGAATTGATTTGGCTCTGCACATTGTCGACGACTACTTCGGACGGGCGATTGCCGGGGCGACGGCGCGCGAGATGGAATACGAGGGCACGGGCTGGCAAGGGGATGGAACGTCGATGGTGAAGTACTCCGAGCCACCGGTCGTGCATACACCAGCCGATGCCTATCGCGCGGGCGCATTCGGCAATTGGCACGGCGATCTCGCCACGAAGGACGGGACGTTTCGCATTGCTGTGCATCTGTGGCCGGACGCACAAGGTAGAACGGTGGGCAGCGTGGACAGCATCGATCAAGACGTGTTGGGTGCACCGATCGAGAGCGCAAAAATTGGCGGGACTACCGTGGACTTCGAAATCGGCAGTGTCCATGGACATTACCGCGGCAAGCTGGATGCAACAGCAAATGCGATCCAGGGGACCTGGACGCAGGGGGGCGCGACACTGTCTCTGAACTTGACGCGCGCACCGGAAGGCGCCACGAAATGAGATACCCTCTACCCTCGTGCTCCCAGCGACGCGGCCCCTCTGATGCAGAAGGTCGCAGGGCGTCTCAACCTGGCGCAAAGATGCTTGCCGGGACCGCCGACTCCAGTACTGCGTAAGCGCTACAAAGCTCGAAGCGGCCCCCTACCACCACGATCTTCGGCGCGGAAATCTTAGCAGACAACGCCACAAGCGTGCCCGCGCTACTGCTTCAGGCCGCCCGACGCAGTGCCCTCCTCCTGCGGATGTTCGAGAATCCTGCGGTGCCGGATAGGTGTCGCGCCATCCGAAACGCAGCGCCCGCCGGCTGGCGGGCGCGGTGGATCTGGGGTTCCGGGCTCGCCTCAGACGGTGCGTCGGCGCCGCGCTATTCCGAGAATTGCGAGACTCAAGCCCAGGAGCGACAGCATCGCAGGTTCGGGGACACCGACGCCACCGCCGCCACCGGAGCAGCCAGCCGAACTGGCACACTCGACGTCCACATTATCCAGGCCGATATAGTTAACGCCGGCTGAACCGAGCAGCGTGATCGCGGTTGACGTGCCGGTGGCCGTGAAGTCCAGCGTTTCAAGCGTCCAGGTGGAGGCGCTGTGAGTCGCAGCATCGGTGAACATCTGGCTGCTCGAACCAGCTGAAGCCGTAACGGAAACGGGTGGACCACCCCACCGGGCCGTGTAACTTCCGAGCTCAAAACTCAGTGCGTACGAGGCGCCAGGGGTTGTTGCAATGGCCTGGGTGACGCCGCCGAACGGGGCACCGGCCGTATACCCGGTCAGATCCAGGAATCGCGAGCCGTCTTGCGCGGTAAGCGCAAACGGATTGGGATCCGCTATCCACGAGACATGACTTCCAACGGTGGTCCAACCGGTGATGTCGGTTGCACCCGCCAAGAATGTCTCAGTGTTGTTGCCGTCGTTGGTGTGTGTTCCCTGCTCAAAGCTGCCATTCGTTAGGTCATTGGCATAAGCCCCGCTCGCGGCCGCGATCAGCAGCGTCAGGGTAATTGCTAAGTTCTGGTATAGGCGTTTCACGTTGAAATCCCTCGTGTTGGATGCCCAGCCCAATGCACCCGAGCAACGGGTTGCGACATGGCGGCCATGTGATCCATCGCGATGTTGAAAACGACTCTAGCTTCCATCAGCTCGTCCACAGACTGCGGCGTGCCGAACCACCCGTGGATTGCACGAGTTGAACATCCGCAAGCCCGCAGATCGCGGATACGGTCAAGTAACCCGAACGGTGGCGCTTCAACCTGTGCCTCCACAACCGTGCCATCTGGCGATACTTCGCAGATGGTCTCGTTGTGCGCGTCGCGCAACTGCCAAAGCCCACTCGTGTCGTGCGTTGACGTGTCGGGCGCAGGAGTAAGACCGGTCGTTTGCTTGGCCAGCTGCGCGACGCGCAAGAACTCAAGTGTAGGGGTTGCCGCGTTCATGGCAGCACCGCAGGCACCCGCGCGAGCGCGCGCCGCGTCAGTCCGACAACTAGTCTCGCGTCGAACGTACTCAGCACCGGCGCCACCGCGGTGCAATATCCTGCGGCACGCGGCAGTGACGGCCTCAGCCAACGGAGATGCCTCTCGGCTACAAAGTGAAATGTAGTAGCAACGCGCATTGTGTGGGCCTCCCACGTTTCTTACGCTTTTTGTCGTCACCATACGGTGCAGTTCACTCCGCAAACCGAACCGTCACGAGGCATGTTCGCGCGCGGTGTGCGGGATGCGCACGCCTAAATCCTGAGAGCGCGCGCAGGAACACCATACGCCCGCTACAGAGCGAATGCCACCTGACGCCGAGCGGCGGGCAGCGCTTTGCGAAAACCATCATGACAACGCTTTGTGGCGCCTGGACAAGGGGACTCCGCGAGCGCCTCGACCCCCTCCACGCCCCCCATCGGCTCAGATCACGCCTTAGGCCGGCGCCTGCCTGCCATAAGCAAAGGCCTGCATAATCGAGCAGCTGGCTAGAGTCGGTAAGCTAATTGACGTATCGAGCCCCCGGTATCGCGTTCTGCGGCGCGGAAGCCTCAGCAAGCAACGCCACCAGCAGGCCCCTGCTATCACTCGAAAGAATCCGGCGCACCGAGGCAACTCAGGAAGGTGCTTGCCCGCTCACGGTCAGCGACCGAGGGCTGCGCGACAGGGCCACCATGTACACGGAGAAGACGGCACAGGTGACCCATTCCCAAAAGGAAAAACTCAGATACGCCGGGACACCGCGCGCACGCCATGCAAGGTTCACCCACGGCAATTGCGGCAACGCGGTCGCGACATAGACCTCGGCGACTGCCGCCAGCACGATGGGAGACAAGACAAAGCCGCCGAGGAGGCCTGCGCGGAGCGTAAGACTGCCGTGCGAAGCGCGCAGCCGCGCACGCCGCGCAACCGCCTCGAAGGTCGAATGCACCAGGCCGATGCATAGGCCCACGAACGCCGCCAGTGCCAGGACCTCGTGACTTTTCGGAATCCCGAGCACTCCCTCGGGCAGCAAGGCACAGCCCACCATGCACCCGTAGCCCAGTCCCAAGGCCCAGATTCCGATCGGCCATCGCGCGACGCCTGGCTGCCGCCCTTTGCGCAGCAGTCCCGCCGTCCAGCAAACGCCGGCGAGTCCACAGAGGACAACGCCACCTGAGGCCCACAGGTGACCGGGGGGATTGCGATCCGGGTAGACCAGACTCGAGATGGTGATGTAGCGCCAGTCGTACTCGGAGGGATAGCTGCGCGCCGCCATCAACATTCCGCCCCAGAAGGCCAACACCCCCAGGGGAACCGCTGCCTGCCGCGCAAACGCCCGCACTCGAAGTCCCTTTCTCTTACCTTCGACGGCCACGGAGAATTTCCGCGCGGGCTTCAGCCTCTAAAACGGGACGCGCCCGATGGCCTCCCTGTCGCACGCTCACGGCGTGTAAACCGGCGTTACCGGCGCACCGCTCCTCGGAAAGGTACTGACGTAGTACGCAGTCGCAGGATTCGGCTCGCTGCTAATCAGGAAGCGAAACGTCGTACTCGTGCGCCCGGCCGCGCGGCCCTCAGCTGCGGATGTAATTCTCCAGCTGCTCGATCTGCGCGCGCTGCTCGGCGATCACCGTCTTCACCAGATCGCCGATCGACACCATACCGATCACCCGTCCACCCTCGAGGACTGGCAGGTGGCGCACGTGTCGATCCGTCATCAGCTGCATGCAGTGCGATACCGAATCATCCGGCGACACCGTGATCACCGGCGAGCTCATGATGGTGCTCACCGGGGTATCACCCGAGGCGCGCCCGAGCAGGATCACCTTGCGTGCATAGTCGCGCTCGGAGACGACGCCGAGCAGCTCCGCGCCCCGCATCACGAGCAATGCCCCGACCCGGTGCTCGGCCATCGCCCGGATGGCTTCCAACACCGCTGCCTGGGGCTCGACCGCGTAAATGGCCGCACTCTTGGCCGCCAACACCTGCCGCACCGTGCTCATGGGCTCCTCCGTCTTGGCTGCGTGAACCTAATGCTAATGCGCCCGGGGACTGACCTCCACTGACAACACGATGCGGGCGCAGATCCCGGGGCGCAGCGCGCACTCCCGCCACTATCGCCGGTCAGCGCTCAGCTCGCGGCCGAGTCCTGCCCCTCTGTGGGTGCGAATATCCTGCCTTTTCATCGACTTCCGCGTCACCCGTGCCGTTATGCGGCCATCTCCGCCAGTCCCTGCGCGAGTGTTATGTGGCCCACGTAACCGAGCTCACGCCGCGCCTTGGCGTCGCTCACCGTGACCTCCTCCCCGGCAAGCAGGAGCGCCGTGCGCGTGATGAAGGGACCGCCCTTGAGCGGCAGCGCCCGCCACGCGACCTCGCTGAGCGCGGCGAGGGCATACAACAGCCCGCGCGGCACGCTGCGCTCGCCAGGTTCGACACCCTGTGCGCGCGCCTGCGCGCTGATAAAGGCACGGAACTCCACCGGCGCGCCATCCGTAAAGAAGTAGATCTCGCCGGGACGCCCGCGCTCGGCGGCGAGCAGCAGCCCTTCGGTCACATTGCGCACATGACAGGTGGAGGTGAGATAGCGACCGCCGCTGATCCAGGCCCACTGGCCCTTGCGCATGAGCTGCAGCATCAAGGGCAGAACCGACAGGTCCCCCTTGCCCCAGATGAGACGCGGGCGGCACACGACCGTTGCCAGCCCCGCGCCGTTGGCGGCAATGACCAATGCCTCGGCCCGCGCCTTGGACGCCGGGTAAAGTCCGATCGGATGAGACGCGCGCGGGCGCGTCTCATCAACGTTGTGGATCGGGCCGCCCCCGGCGAGGACTGCCTCGGTGCCCACATGAACGAAGCGCGAAACACCGCCGGTGCGCGCCGCCTGCAGCATGTTCGCGGTGCCTTGAACGTTAACGCGCTGGAACTGCCCGGGATCGCCCCATTGGTCGACGAGCGCGGCGCTATGGAACGCGCACTGGCAGCCGGTCATACCGCTGCGCAGCACGGCTACGTCATCAAGATCGCCGCGCACGGCGCGCGCACCCAGGGCCTCGACCGTGGCGGCGGCGGCGGCCGAGCGCGCCAGTGCCATCACCTCGTCGCCCCGTGCGGCCAACGCGGCAATCAGAGTGCGGCCGACGAACCCCGAACCGCCGCTCACAAAGGCCTTCACCGCTGCCCTCCTTCGGTCTGCCGAGCACCCTGCGTCTCGCTAGGCACCGGCGTCAAGGTTACCCGTCCTCCGCGCTGCCGATCAGCGCCTGACTTAAGACCGCCGTCAGGTAACATGTCAGGATGGAGCTGCCCCTCAAGGGGTCCTTGATGCTAAGGAGTCCCGGTATGTCGCGCACTTACTCTTTGTCCCGTCGCAACTTGCTCAGGCGCATGGTCCTCGGCGCCTCACTCGCGCCGCTAGCCGCGGTGCTGGCGCGCCGCGCCGAGGCCGCCCCGGCGACGCTCGTGTCTGCCGGATCCCCGGAAGGCAAGGCGGTGCAATACACCGAGGATGCCAAGACCGCGCGCACGGCCCAGGCGGGCAGCACCTGCGCCAACTGCGCGCTGTACCAGGGGGCCTCCGGCTCGACGCAGGGACCGTGCCAGATCTTCCCGGGCAAGGAAGTGAAGGCCGCGGGGTGGTGCAGCGCCTGGGCAGTACAGATGTGAGCCGCCGGCGCCGCAGCTGAGCTGCGCGGCCGCCCTCACTCGTAGCAGGTGCCGATCTCGCGCACTTCGATGCTCGCCCAGGCAGCGGCCGGGCAGTCGCGGGCAATGGCGAGCGCCTCATCGCGCGTGCCGCAATCGAGGACGAAGAAGCCGCCGATCAGCTCCTTCGACTCGGTGAACGGCCCGTCGAGGATCTGCGCGCGGCCATCCTCCACGCTCAGCCGCAGCGCCTCACTCTTCAGCGCATTCGCCGAGACCAGCACGCCGCGCTGCTTCAGGGTCGCGGCAAACCCGAGCATGCGCTCATAAACCTCGCGCCCCTGCACGGCAGAGCGCTCGGCGCGCTGGCCGCGCGGCTCCATGATCAGCAGCATGTACGACATGCGTTCTCCTTGAGTTCGAAATCCATCACCGGGAAGGCGCCTCGCGCGCGCAGGCGTCGGCGCGCTCTCTAAGCAGCGTGCGCTCGCGCGCGTTGTGCGTGAGCTGCGCGGCCCGCTCGAACTGGCCGCGCGCCTCGGCAAAGCGCCCGAGCCGGGCCAGGAGGTCCGCGCGCACGCTCGGCAGCAGGTGATAGGTGGCCAGACGACCCTGCGCCACCAGCCGATCGGCGAGTTCGAGTCCCGCCGCAGGCCCATACGCCATCGCCACGGCGACCGCGCGGTTGAGCTCGACCACCGGGGAGCCCGTGAGGCGGGCCAGCTCATCGTAGAGGGCGGTGATGCGCACCCAGTCGGTGTCACTCGCCGCGCCGGCGCGCGCATGACAGGCGGCGATCGCGGCCTGCAGCAGATACGGGCCGTGCGGCCCGGGCAGCGCCTCGCCACGCGCGAGCGCCAGCAGCCCGCGCTGGATCAGGAGCGCGTCCCACTGGCCGCGGTTCTGCTGCATGAGCAGCACCGGCTCGCCCGCCGCCCCGGTGCGCGCGCGCAGGCGCGAGGCCTGGATCTCCATGAGCGCCACGAGCCCGTGCACTTCGCTCTCGAAGGGCGCCAGTTCCGCCAGGATGCGGCCGATGCGCAGCGCCTCCTCGCACAGCGCGGGCCGCATCCAGTCCTCGCCCGCCGTCGCGGAATAGCCCTCGTTGAAGATGAGGTAGATCACTTCGAGGACCGAAGACAGGCGCGCGCCGAGTTCGGCGCCGTGCGGCAGCTCGAACGGCACTGCGGACTCGCGCAACGTGCGCTTGGCCCGCACGATGCGCTGCGCGATGGTCGGCTCGCTGGTGAGGAACGCGCGCGCGATCTCGGTGGTGGTGAGGCCGCCGATGAGGCGCAGGGTCAGCGCGGAGCGTGCCTCGGTGGACAGCAGCGGGTGGCAGGCCATGAAGATGAGCCGCAGCAGGTCATCGCCGAGCCTCTCATCGGCCGCGCCTTCGACGCTCCCGCCGCTGAACTCCTGCTCCATCTCAAGCTCGTGCCCGACCAGTGCGTACTTGCCCTCGCGCACCTTGGCGCGACGCAGCTGATCGATGGCGCGGTTGCGCGCGGTCGCCATGAGCCAGGCGGCCGGGTTGTCGGGGATGCCGCTCCTGGGCCACTCCTCGAGCGCGCTCACCAGGGCGTCCTGTGCCAGCTCTTCCGCCAGTCCCACGTCGCGCAGCCGCCGCGTCAGGGCTGCGATCAGCCGCGCGGCCTCGATGCGCCAGACCGCATCGATCGTCCGGTGGACCTCCGTGAGCGTCATGCGCACGGATGACACCACCGGGGCTCTTGCCGTGCAAGCCAAGCGCCTCCGTGCCCCTCAGCTCGCCTTCTCGCAGTTGACCATCCATGGAATCCCGAAGCGATCGGTGCACATGCCGAAGCCCTGCGCCCAGAAAGTCGGTCCGAAGGGCATGTGCACCGCGCCACCGCGGCTGAGGGCGTGAAAGACGCGCTCCGCTTCCTTGGGCTCCGGAACGCTGGCGAGCACACTGAAGCCCTGCGGCTTCTGGTAGCGATCCGCCGGCGCATCGCATCCGCAGATCGCCTGATCGGCATACTCGAGCCGCGCATGGATGATCTGGTCGCGCTCTTCGGGCTTGACCTGCGCCGCCGCCGGCGCCTCGCCAAAGGTCATGGCGGAGGCGATGCGCCCGCCGAAGGTGTCGGCGTAGAAGTTGAAGGCCTCGCGGCAGTTGCCGCGAAAATGCAGATGCGGAACGGTTTGCATGGCGAATTCCTTCTCGGGGGTCTGCGTCTAGTTGCGGTGGGCGCGCTCGCGCAGGCTTGCTTCCTGTTTCTTCAGCTCCGGGCTCATGTCCGGGAAGTCCTCGGCCTCGGACACGCGGCGAATCTCGATCGTCTCGCTGCCCTTCCTGAACGGGGAGCGGCGGATCCACTCGATGGCCTCCTCGATGGACTTGACCTGCCACAGCCAGAAGCCGGCGATCAGCTCCTTGGTCTCGGTGAATGGCCCGTCGATCACCGTGCTCTTGCCGCCGCCGAACTGCACGCGCACACCGCGCGCGCTGGCGAGCAGACCTTCGCCCGCGAGCATCACGCCCGCCTTCACCAGCTCCTCGTTGAACTTGCCCATCTCGGTGAGCAGTTCAGCCGAGGGCATTACGCCGGCCTCGGATTCCTTGGTCGCCTTGACGATCACCATGACGCGCATGACTCATCTCCTGTGATTCAGCCGCTTTTGGGGCTGCTTTGGGTCTCTGTCAGTACGACGAACCGACCACCGGCAAATCGACATGTTCCTTAAAAAATCACGCCGCCGCGCTTAAGTAACTGAAAGCTCTTGTAATTGCCTCAGCGCCAAGGGCACTCTGTCGCCCCCATGCCCGCCTCCCGCGAAACCGAGTGGCTGCTGCGCTTCATCAGTGTTGAAGCCAGGAGCGGCATCGTGCTGCTGCTCGCAGCCACCGTTGCCCTGGTCTGGGCCAACTCGTCGTTAGGGTCCGCCTACGAGGCGCTCTGGCATCTGAAGGTCCCGCTGTCCCTCGGCACGCTCCTGCCGGCGCAGGACCTGCACTTCTGGGTGAACGACGGGCTGATGACGGTGTTCTTCCTCGTGGTGGGTCTCGAGGTGCGCCGCGAGATCCACGACGGCTCGCTGTCGGATCCGCGCGTGGCCACGCTCCCCATCGTCGCCGCCGTCGGCGGGGTGCTGGTGCCGGCGCTGCTGTATCTCCTTATCAACATGGATGCGGCGACGCGCAAGGGCTGGGCCATCCCCACCGCCACCGACATCGCCTTTGCGGTGGGCGTGCTGTCGATCATCGGCCGTGGCGTACCCGCGGCGCTGCGCATGCTGCTCCTGACGCTCGCGATCATCGACGACATCGCGGCCATTCTCGTGATCGCCTTCGTCTACTCCGGCGGCATCGCGCTCACCGGACTCCTCATCGCCGCCGCAGGCGCGCTGTTGGTGCTGGCGCTGCAGTGGCTCCGCACGAGCTGGGCACTCATTTATATCGTGCCCGGGGCAATCATGTGGTACGGGATGCTCAGTGCCGGCATGCATCCGACGCTTGCGGGCGTGATCCTGGGACTCCTCACGCCGGCGACCGCGAGCTTCGGCCGCGGGTGGCGCACCCGGGCACCTGATCCGAAGGCCGTCGCGCCCGTGCTCGTGCTGGAGGCGCGGCTGCACCCCTGGGTGGCATACGGCATCATGCCGCTGTTTGCGCTGGCGAATGCCGGCGTCAGTCTCTCCGGTCTGGATCTCTCGGCAGTGCAGCCGCTGGCGGTCGGCGGCGGCATCGTGCTCGGGCTGGTGGTCGGCAAGCCCGTGGGAATCGTGCTGGCCTCATTCCTCGCGGTGCGCATGAAGCTGTGTACCCTGCCCGCGGGCGTGCGCTGGTCGCACACCGTGCTGCTCGGACTGCTTGCCGGCATCGGCTTCACGATGTCGATCTTCATCACCAATCTGGCCTTCACGGAGCCGGTGCTGCTGTCGGCGGCCAAGTTCGCGGTGCTGATCGGCTCGGCGGCCGCGGCGGTACTCGGCTTCGTGCTCGGCAAGTTTCAGCCCGCCGCGCGTACCGCCGTCACCTGAGCGCCGCGGTTGCGCGCGGCCACCGTTCGCGGCCTCCTCAGGGCCGGCCGAGCGTCATCAGGGCGAACTCCTCGAAGAGAATCTGCGCGGCCAGCTGCGCGGTATTGGTGGTGGCGTCGTATTCGGGCGCGACCTCGACGACATCCGCGCCCACGATGTTGAGTCCGCCCAGGCCTCGCAGCAGCGCCAGTCCCTCGCGCGCCTCGAGTCCGCCGACCTCGGGGGTGCCGGTACCGGGCGCATAGGCGGGATCGAAACCGTCGACATCGACCGAGACGTAGGTCGGGCCGTCACCGACCACCGCGCGCGCGCGGGCGATGACCGCTTCGAGCCCCATGCGCATGAAGTCCTCCATGTAAATGACCGTCATCCCCGAGGCGTGGGAGAACTCCCAGAACATGTTGGCCGCACCGCGGATCCCGATCTGGATCGTGCGCTCAGGATCCAGCACCCCGTCGAGCACCGCCAGGCGAAAAGGTCCGCCGTGGTGAAACTTCGTATCGTCGTAAGCGCCCATGGTGTCGCAATGCGCATCGATGTGGACCAGTCCGACGGGCGCATCCTTGCCGAGCGCCTTCAGGATCGGATAGGTGACCGAGTGGTCCCCGCCCACCGAGAGCGCGCGGATGCCGCGGGCCTTGAGCGCGGCGTAGTACTCCTCGATGTCGCCCAGGCACTGCTCGAGGTTGTAGCGGCTGCGAAACGGCACATCACCGACATCGGCCGCGCGGGCCTGCGCCTTGGGGACGCCGCGGAAGGTCGGGTGGTAGGGGCCGATGCGCTCGATGGTACGCAGCGCGCGCGGACCGAAGCGCGCGCCGGCGCGGTTGGAAACCCCGAGATCCATCGGCACCCCCACGAGGGCGATGTCCAGGCCCTCGAGACTGGTCGCATACGGCAGTCCCAGGAGGGTGGGCACACCCGAATACGGGAGCGAGCGCCGCCCCTGCGGCGACTGCACGTCGCGGGCGGCCTGCGTCAGCACCGGGTCATCGCCGTCGAAGGCGTCGCGCTCGCCGTAGCGCGCCCGCAGACGTTTGAGTTTCTCCGTGTCCACGACGTCTCCCGCTCGAGTAGCCAGTCTGTGAATCTACGATGTTCGGGGGGCCGAAGTCAGTTCGCCTGGTTGCGCAGCCCCGAAAAGCGCCGGCGGCGAGCCCTGCAGCGCCCGACGACTGAAGCTCGTTGCCGTGCCGTCCACTAAGATGGCATCCTGCCGCTCCGCGAACTCGGTGCTTGAGGAAATCCCTGAGATGGCGCTCGAAGGACAGGGCTCAGACAGCGCCGGCTCCTCGGCGCCCGAGAAACCTGAGCTTGTTCCCCCAGCAGCTGCCAGCGCGGCTCCGGCGACGGCCGCTGCCCACATCCCGCTCGTCGAACTCAAATTCCTGGAAAAGCTTCGCCGGCGCAACGTCGGCCGGGTCGCCCTCCTCTACGTCGGTATCTGCTGGATCATCCTCGAGCCGGTGCACGTGGTGTTCCACATGCTCGCGGTTCCGGAATGGATCAACCGGCTGGTCGTCGTTGGCATGGCGCTCGGGTTTCCGGTCGCGATCCTGATCGCCTGGATCTACGAGGTCACCCCGGAGGGCCTCAAGCCGAGCACGGCAGTCGATCCGCGCCACTCACTCCTGCAGCACACCGGACGGCGCCTCAACCGCGCGATCCTCGGCGTGCTGGGGGTGATGGTCGCGTACTTTCTCGTCTACCACTTCTGGCTCGGCCGCTACATCGCCGAACCGGTCAAGGAGGAAGCACACCAGGAGAGCGGCACGGCTGAGCCGGCCGCCCCGGTCGCACTGCGCTCCATCGCCGTGCTGCCGTTCGTCGACATGAGCCAGAGCAAGGACCAGGAGTATCTGTCCGACGGGCTGGCAGAGGAGTTACTCAACCTGCTGGCGAAGATCCCGGAGTTGCGGGTCGCTGCGCGCACCTCGGCGTTCGCCTTCAAGAACAAACCCGAGGACATCCAGAGCATCGCCAGGAAACTGCACGTCGCGCACGTGCTGGAAGGCAGCGTGCGCAAGTCCGGCACGCGGGTGCGCATCACCGCGCAGCTGATCCGCGCCGATAGCGGCTACCACCTGTGGTCGGAGACCTACGATCGCGACCTGAACGACATCTTCTCGCTGCAGGATGAGATCGCGGGCGCCGTCGTGCAGGGGCTCAAGGTGACGCTCCTCGGCGGCACGCTGCCGGTACGCGCGGCGCCGAAGAACCCGGAGGCCTACAACCTGTACCTGCAGGGGCGTTTCGCCGCGGACCAGCACACGAAGAAGAGCCTCGCGAGCGCGCTCGACCTGCTGCACCAAGCGATCAAGCTGGATCCGGGCTACGAGCCGAGCTGGACCGAGCTGTCATTCGTCTACAGCGACGTGGCGAGCCGCGGCCTGGTCTCGATGGATGAGGCGCTGGCGCAGGCGCGCGAGGCGGCCTCCCAGGCGCTCAAGCTCAACCCGAACAGCGCGCGCGCACACGTCGCCCTCGGCCTGATCCACATGAATATTGACTGGGACTGGGCCGGGGCGGATCGGGAGTTCCAGCAGGCGCTCGCGCTGGATCCGGGGGATGCGACAGTGCTGGTCGCCGGCGGCGCGCTGGAGCTTGCGCTCGGCCACACCGCGCGCGCCGCCACCTTGTTCCAGCAGGCCCTGACGCGCGACCCGCTGCACGCCTCCTCGTACAGCAACCTCGGCATCACCTACTACGCCGAAGGCCGGCTCCCGGACGCGGAAGCCGCCTTTCGCAAGTCACTCGAACTGAAACCCAATGGCGCCTACACGCACAACGGTCTCGGGCTGGTACTGCTGTCACAGGGGCACCGCGAGGCGGCGCTCACCGAGATGGCTCATGAGTCGGACGAGGGCTGGCGGCTCGAGGGCCTAGCCATCGTGAATTACGCCCTCGGCAAGCGCGCCGAGTCGGATGCCGCGCTCGCCGAGCTTCTGGCCACCTACCAGAAGGATGCCCCGTATCGCATCGCGACGGTGTACGCGTATCGCGGCGACCGGGAAGCGGCGTTCAAGTGGCTCGAGCGGGCCTACACGGAGCGCGACGGCGACCTCTCGAGCATCAAGGTCGATCCGCTGCTGAAGTCGCTCACGGCGGACCCGCGCTACACCGCGCTCTTAAAGAAGCTGGGGCTGCCCGAGTGAACCCGGGCGCCGCTTCAGACCCGGCAGCGCACGCGCGAGAACCGCAGTTGCTGCACGCCGAGCGCGAGAAGGCCCAAGCCCAGCAGGGCGAGCATGCCCGGCTCGGGCACGCTGCTGCCGGTTGAGGCCCCCGCACTGACCGCGATCGGATAGGCGCTGGGGTTGGAGGGCTGGAAGCACGGCAGTTGCGGATCCCCGCCCGCGACCGGGTCCACCGTGATGCGCGGATCGATCGAGGCGCTGGCGAGGGTATTCATCGCGCGCGCCGTCGCCTGCGTCACGATCGTGATCTTGTACTGATCGCCCTGCGTGAGACACAGGTCATCGGTCGCGTTCCACGAGCCCCCGATCCTCTGGCAGGCCCCGCCCATGCAGTTCAGGCTGGTGAAGCGGCTGTCCTGCACGCCCTCGTTCGGATCGGAGGGCCCGCCGATGCCGGCGTCGGAGCCAGTATCCGTGATCACGAGGAACGCCGACGCGAAGCCTGACCCGGTCACCTGCGCCGTCCCGGCGCTGAAGATGTTGACCGCGATCTGGCCGCCGGGCACCTGCGGTCCGCCGACGCTGAAGGAATAGCTCATCGAGCCGATCGCGTTGATGCCCTTGGCGGCAGCGGACGCCAGCACATGCGTACCGGGCGTCTGGCTCGGGTCAAAGCCGGGGCTCCCCATGACGCCGCCGCTCGCGTGCGCCTCGCTCGCGCCGACGTTGCAGAAACCGTCCGTCGTCGCGCCGAAGTCACCGGCGCACTGCTGTACGCCGTTCGCGGTGATGTCGAACGTGAACGAGCTCGGGGGCAGCGGGGGATCGGAGGCGTGCGCCGACAACGCCAGCAGGCAGCCGAGGCCAGCGAGTGCGCGCAGGAAATTCCGGTTCATGATGGTTGGTCCTTCATCTTCGAGTGCCTTACCTGGCGGACTCGCCCTGTTTGACGTGCAGCGCACGCGCAGGCTTTTCCAGCACTCTAGCAGCGCTGCCTACCCTGCGCCATTTCACCGCCGCCCACGGGAGCGAAGCGCGGCGACGCCTTCAGCATAATGCGACACTACGCCACACCGCGCTCCTTATTAAAGAGGAGCGCCAGGCCAGAGCGCCTGCTCCGTCCGCGTTCGCGTATTAAATAAAGCGTGGGGAAACGATGAGAAAGTCTACAGGGTCGATGCCATGACCGAGACCGCGACGCCGCCGCGCAGCCGCGGCCGCGACACCCGGCGGGCGCGCGCCAAGGGGGCGGCCGCCAAGTACCCCTACATCCGCCGCAAGCTCAAACCGGTGGAGCTTCTGAGCTCGGAAGCGATCGAGATCATCGAGGCCAACGCGGAGACCATCCTCGAGGAAGTAGGCATCGAGTTCCGGCGTGACCCGGAGTCGCTGCGCCTGTGGAAGGAGGCGGGCGCGGATGTGACGGGCGAGCGGGTCCACATCCCGCGCGGCATGGCGCGGCGCCTGCTCGCCAGCGCGCCCGAGGAGTTCGAGCTCTTCGCCCGCAATCCTGCGCGCAACGTGCGTTTCGGCGGCGATGCCACCGTCTTCTCACCCGTGGGCGGCCCACCGTTCGTGTCGGACCTGGAGCGTGGCCGGCGCTACGGCACGCTCGAGGACCTGCACAACTTCATCAAGCTCGCCCACATGGCGCCGGCGATTCATTTCTCCGGCGGCAGCATGTGCGAGCCGATGGAGATCCCGCCAAACAAGCGCCACCTCGACATCCAGTACGCCTTCTTCCGCTATTCGGACCAGGGGTGCGAGGGAACGCCGGAAACTGCCGGTCACGCCGCCGATGCCGTGGCGATGGGGCAGACACTGTTCGGGGCTGAGTACCTGGAGACCCATCCGGTCATGCTCGGCAACATCAATTCCAACTCCCCGCTGACGTTCGACGGCCGCATGCTCGGGGCGCTGCGGCAGTTCGCCGCTCACAACCAGGGCACGATCATCGTGCCCGCGGTGCTGGCCGGCGCCATGGGTCCGGTGACCCCGGCTGGCTGCCTGACGGAGATCCTCGCCGAGACGCTCGCCGGCATGGCGCTCACGCAGCTGGTACGCCCGGGGGCGCCGGTGATCCTCGGCTCCTTCGTCGGGGCGATCTCGATGCGCACCGGTGCACCGACCTTCGGCACGCCCGAGGCGACGCAGATGATCTTCGCGACCGCGCAGCTCGCGCGACGCCTGAAGGTCCCCTGCCGCAGCGGCGGCTCGCTGTGCGCATCCAAAACCGCCGACGCCCAGGCGGCCTACGAGAGCGCGCACACGCTCTTGCCGACGCTGCTTGCGGGGGTGAACCTCGTGACGCACGCGGCCGGCTGGCTCGAGGGGGGACTGGTGGCCGGGTACGAGAAGTTCGTGATGGATATTGATCAGCTGGCGATGATGCAGATGCTGGCGCAGGGCATGGATCTGTCCGCGCGGGGCCAGGCGCTCGATGCCATCCGCGAGGTCGGGCCCGGGAGCCACTTTCTTGGCTGCGCGCATACGATCGCGAACTTCGAGACCGCGTTCTACCAGTCGAACATCGCCGACTACTCCTCCTACGAGCAGTGGTCGCTCGAGGGCAGGCTGACGGCCGAGCAGCGTGCCAACCGCGTATGGAAGAAGATGCTCGCGGAGTACGAGGACCCGGGCATCGATCCGGCCCAGGACGAGGCCATGCTCGACTTCATCGCGCGCCGCAAGGCAGTGCTCAGCGATTCAATCGACGACGAGTGAAGACCGCCCCCACTATCGCGCTGGGTGTGGCCCTGCTGTGGGCCTCCGCGTGCGCGGCGGCCGATGCGGAGCCGCCGCGACTTGAGGTCGCCGCGGGGGATGAGGCGGCGCCGCGCACGTTCATCGTGTACGGCGACACGCGCTTCACCGAGCGCGGCGAGGTCGCCAATCCCGTCGCCCGCAGAGCCCTGGTGCAGCAGATCGCCCTCGAGAAGCCCCTCGCCGTGTTCATCGGCGGGGACCTCGTCTACGAGGGTCGCGACACGCGCGACTACGACACCTTCGCGCTCGAGACCCAGGCGTGGGCCGCAGAGGCGATCCCGGTGTTTCCCGCCCTGGGCAATCACGAATTCCGCGACTGCAACGCGGACGTGCAGCCATGCCTGGAGAACTGGTGGAAGGCCTTCGATGCGCTGCACCTCGCTCCGTACCGCTGGTACTCGGTGAGCCTTGGCGCGCGCCTCCTGGTGCTGGTGCTGGATTCGGATTCGGCACTCAAGGCGCACAGTCCGCAGCGGCAGTGGCTGGAAGACGAGGTCGACGCCGCGGACGGACGCTTCGGTTTCATCATGCTGGTGCTGCACTATCCGCCGGTGCGCGACCCGATCTTTCCGCGCGGCCGGGACGAACGTGAAATTGCGCGCTATCTTGCGCGGCGGCAGCCATCGCTGCGCTCGCAGGTCGTGGTGGTGGGGAGCCACGTTCACAACTACGAGCGCTTCCGCAAGCACGATGTCGTGTACCTGGTGAGCGGCGGGGGCGGCGCGAAGCCGGTTCCCGCGTTCAGGATGTTCGGTGAACTGTCCCGGCTGCACACCTCGACGAACTTTCACTACCTGCGCTTCACGCTCGAGGGCGACCGGCTCACCGGCGTCATGGTGCGCTTCGACCCCTTCGTGGGGAGCGCAGAAGCCTGGACGGAGCCGGACCGGTTCGAGGTGCGGGCGAAGCAGTAGACCGGCGCGTTGCCCGGGCCCCTGCGCGGGTTACACGCGGCGCACGCATGCACCGCGGTGTCAGGTCGGATACTTATCATGCCCGGCGCGACCGAAGCGCGCGCTCCTGACCTTAAGCGGTTGCAGGAACGCGCGCCCGGCACCTGACTCTTATCATAGAGATACAGTCCGCCGACCACCGCATCCAACGAGCGCCCCCGGCGCACGCCGCTCACGGCGACTTAACACTCGCCCCGGTGGCGCTGTCGGGCTTGCGCACTCCCGTATCGGCGGAGAGCCCCTTCGTCGGCTCCTGCGTGCACTGGTGACGGCCGGCCTCGTCCCCGCCGTCCTGAGCCAGGATCGTCAGGCGGATCTCGCCCGTCGGGTGGGCGGCGGCCAGCCGGTGCGCCACGTCCTGTGCGAGCACAAGACGCATCGGGGCCTCGGGCATGGCGATGGTCCCGAAGCCATAGACCATTGCGGCGATCACCTCGGTGTAGGGGCTCGACACGAGGATCCCATCGACCGTCTGCGGTTCGTGCAGGTCGGCGAACGAGGCACACAGCGTGTCCACACTCTGTCTTTTGTCGTAGCCCACCCAGATCACCGGGAAGAAGGGAAAGGGCGCCGCATCGCCGGTCTCGTGCAGCTGGCGATGGACCATCGGCCCGAGCGTGAGCAGGTAGTCGGCCGGTCGTGCGGCCATGTCCGCGGCGTGCGCCGGCTCCAGGATCTGCGCGAGCGTCGTGCCGTGCGAGAACACGGTGTCGGATACCGGGTGGGTGTCCACGAAGATGCGCGGCTCCGCCTCATGAATCGACTCGGCCAGGGATTCGGCCATCGCCCGATGGGTCGCCGAGCTCACCTCGATCAACGCGGCCGTATCCCCCCCGACCGGGACGTGGCTCACGGTGGCCGAGGGCCGGTAGGGCACCGGCACGCAACCGCTCATTCCCATGAAGAGCACCAGCAGGGCCCCGAGCGGGCCGAAGAGCAGCCGGGGGCGGAGTGCCGTCGGCCTGGCGCACTGCGCTAGCGTGCCGCGCCCTGGCGCGGGAACCTGTGTCATCTGTCGTACTGCCTGTTCGCACATGTCGCCTCTCCCGATGTGTGTGGATCGATGAAGCGACTATGGAAGGCTCATCCCTACAGCCGGCATACCTGCCGGTTACACATCACTTACACGGGCGGGTGCCCTCCGCGCTTGACATAAGGAGGGCGGTGGCGAAGCTCCCGACTTGCCGGGCGGGGTTGTGACGGGTTTGATGCCGCGACAGTGCCGACAGGGCGAGTCAGGGAGCGGGCGTTGCGACTGCGAGCACTGAACCTGTCGGTGGAGCCGGGTTCCAGGCCGTCGCAAACAGCGCCTGCGCATTGCGCCGGTAGAGCTTGTCGATGACGTCCCGGGGCAGACGCAGGCCGCGGAAAGACGCGCTGAAGTCTCTCGAGTGCATCACGTCCGCGGTCACCAGGAATCTCCAGTCCTCGAGCCAGCCGGAATGCACCTCGCTTAGCGCGCCGGCATCGGAGTCCACCGGACCGTAGGCGGTGTCACTGCCGTAAAGGATGCGGTCCTGGTAGCGCAGCAGGAACCGCCGCACCTTCTCCCGGTCGCTCGCGGCCTGATACTGCAGGTGCACCATGCGCGCTGCCACATCGACGCTGGCGTTGGGGAAGCGGTCGAGAAACGCAGCCACCCGATCCACATCCCACTCAAGCGAGGCAAGGTGCACGGCGTCGAAGCGCAGCGCCGGGTGCGCGCTCAGCAGTCGATCACGGGCCGCCAGGATGGCATCGTGCGACGGCATTTGCGGGTGCTGATACATGTAGTACTGCGGATGCTCGCGGAAGTAGTCGCGATCCGAGCGCACCGTCATCTTGGCGTAAGGCAGCCAGCAGTTGAGCGGCTCGGCCTGGTGTCCGAGAAGCACGGCGTGATTGCGCTCAAGCGCGGCGATGATCGGCTCGAGCCGTGCATCGTCCGGCATCACGTAGCTGGCATCGGGATCGCGCAACTCCATGCCGATGTTCTTCCAGATCTTCACGCCCACGGCGCCCTCGGCCAGCGCAGCCTCGATGTGCTCAAGGGTGGCCCCCGCCCAGCCTGGCCTCTGAAAGCCCTCCACCGCGAAGGTGGCCGCAAATGCCACCCGCCCGGGGTAGCGCTTCTGCAGCGACTGGGCCGCCTGCTGCTGCTCGCTGATGGGGGGGAAGTCCGCATCATCGACATTGATCGTCAGGATGCGGAAGTTGTCCTGCAGCGCCTGCGCCATGAAGCGCTCTGCCGTGCCGTGCAGGTGCACGTGCGCGTCGATCTTTTCCACCCGCTGGAAATCCCCCAGCGCGTAATAGCGCGGGGCCGGGTCCGCGGCGAGCGCGACCGCGGCACACCCGCACAGCGTGAGGACCGCAGACAGCGCCCGCGCCAGCTTGAGCCCGGGTGTCACACCAGCCGTACCTCGACCCCTCTTTGCCTGAATGCCTCGACCGCTTCCGCCGGCGCGGCCCGGTCGGTGATGAGCACGTTGATCTGCTCAACCTTGGCGATGAGGGAGATGTTGCGGCGCCTGAGCTTGGAGGAGTCCGCGACCACCACGACCTGGCGCGAGATGCGGATCATCTCGGCGTTGAGCTCGGCCTCCGCAAGATGGGGCGTCATCACGCCGATCCCGGGATCCAGGCTGTCGGCGCCCAGGTAAAGGCGGTCGGCCTGCAGGTTGGCGAGCGCGGCCCCCGCCATAGGGCCGGAAAGGGAGTTCGATTCCCGCCGCAGGATGCCGCCGGGCATGATCAGGCGCACCGCCGGCACATCGATCAGCAGCGCGGCGATGTTCAGGGCATTGGTGATGACATTGATGGACTTGAGCTCAAGGGTGCGGATGCGGCGCGCGATCTCTGCCGTGGTGGTGCCGGAGTCGAGGATGATGGTCTCACCCTCGTGAATTAGCTCGACGGCAGCACTGGCGATGCGCGCCTTCTCGCCGTGGTGCTGCAGCTGCTTCACGTCCAGCGGTTGATCGGTGTCCACGACGCCCAACGCACCACCGTGAGTGCGCATCAGGGCCCCGGCTGCATCAAGCGTCGCGAGATCGATGCGGATCGTGACCTGAGAGGTGCCGAAGCGCCGGGCGAGTGCTTCCACGGTGACCCGTCCCTGCTCACGCAGCAGGTCGCAGATGCGTCGCCTGCGCTCCTCGATCAGCAGACCACGCTCGATGAGCTGTGCCATCAGACGGGTATCGCCTCGAGCACCAGGAAGCGCTCGAAGGCGAGCTGCAGGCTGTTTTGGGCGGCAGAGACCTCGCCCAGTTCCTGATCGTTGAAGTAGTCGCGCACCTTATAGCGTGCCGCCGTCAGCCCGCGCAGCGCCACCGACCCGCGCCAGTTGCGGCTATAAAACGCATAGTAGAGACGGCCGGCTTTCTCCACCACGTGGGTTTCCGGTTTGTCGAAGCCGATGTCATAGAGCTCGCCGCGGTAGGTGCCAACCGGCAACATTCGCTCGTTGTAGAGCGAGATCCATTTACGCCACAACTGCTCGCGCTGCGGCGTGAGCAGGAAGGAGTCCTTGGGTTTCGGATCGCTCGGCCACGTGAATTTGGTTGAAACGATCGCGCCGACGCCCACCGTGGAGGCGAAGTCATCGCCGCCGTCACTGAGCTCGACGTGATCACCGGCAAAAGCCGCGCTCGGGCCCATCAGTGCCTTGAGGGTCTTGCCCTTATGGCGCACCTGCCAGGACGACTCCGGATCCGAGGCCGGTGCCTGATTCATCGAGCTGAAGTTGTAGAACGAGTACGACGTGCCACACGGGCACCATTCGATGACCGCTTCCGGATTTATCTGGGTCGCGGTGCGGTAGATCGCGTGCATGAAATCCTGCAGTTTCTCCGCCGACTCCTCGGGTCGGGCATGGCGGTGCGCGGGATTGAAACACGGCGCCACGGCGTTCAGGTGCTGACCGTCGACCTTGAGGCCGGCGAATCCCCAGTCACGCATGAAGGTGCGTACCAGACCCTCGGTGTACGTGACCGTCTTTTCGTACGCGGGGCACAGATAGAAGCTGTTCCACCAGGACACGTTCTGTGCGGCCCCCTCTTTGTCCAGCAGCAGCATGTCGCTGTGATCGTGCAGCAGGTCGGAACCGGGCGCCGCCGCCAGCGGCGCGAACCACAGCCGCGGCATGAGCGCCCTCGCACGGATGCTCTGCAGCAAATGCGTCATGTCGGCCTCGCCGCGCGGAAACTTCGCTGGGCTCAGCTTCCAGTCACCCACATTCGACTGCCAGCCATCGTCGATGACCGCCCAGCGCAGCCCGAGGTCCTGCACCTTCGGCAGCGTGTCTTCGATCAGCTGCACGGTGCAGTTGCGCTCGTAGCCCCAGGCGCACCAGATCGGCTCGTAAGCCGCCTGCGGTACGGGCGGTGACTTCAGTCCGCGATCGCTCATGATGCGACGGTAGGCGTCGAGCGTGGCGAAGTAGTCGCCGGTGTGCGTGGCCACGAAGACCTCGGGTGTCACCAGCGCTTCGCCCGGCTTCAACGTGCGCTCGAGCGGGGCACGGACAGCGAGATTTGCACCAGGGTCGTGGTAGCTGACCGGCAGGGAAAGCAGCCGGGGACTCGACTCGAGGTGCCCCACGGCAAGTCCGCAGTCGCGTCGCCACAGGTCTACCACCGGAGTACCGCCACCGTAGTCGGAGGCCGTCATGCCCATGTAGTTGTCCTGCGCGAATCCCGGTCCCACCGGTTGCACCCAGTCGCGTCGGTCCTCGTGCGTGCTGCCGCAGTAGGACCAGAAATGCGGCCCGGCGGTCCCGGCGCGCGCAGCGGCGTCGCCGAGCAGGTGAAGATCGGCGCTGCTCCAGGCGCACAGCGCAATGGCGCCGGCCGATCGGTTGCGGTACGAGACACGGTAGAAGGCAATCCCCGGGTAGCGCTCGAACAACTGGATCTCGAGGTTCTTTTCGATCCCGGTCGCGGAGACCCCGGTCATGCGCAGGCACCTGCCGGGCCCATGCAGCCCGGTCACGCGATCGGTTCCCTGCTGCTGCAGCGTGAAGAGTTCGAGGCGCCGGCCATCACCGAGCAGCAGGTACTCGCTGGCCGCCCAGCGTGTCAGCGCGACCTGCCCCGCGGCCGGCCCGCCGGCGCGCAAATGCCAGAGGCGCGAGCGCATCTGCGGGTCGAACTCGAGAAGGATGTTGCTGTCGCCCAGGGCTGCCACCGGCCCGACCTGTTCGTCTGCCGTGCGCGCGAGTGGTCGGGCTGGCACCAGGGCAGCCCCTGAAGCGAGGCCCGCACCCGCGGCCAGCTGCAGGAATCGACGTCGGGAGGTGCCTTGATTCACGCGAAAGCCTTCTGATGCCCTTGGGCCGCACCTGTCGTTGAGTCTATCCAATCAAGGACCGGCGCCACGCGTGGTGTCCGTGAGGAGCGACCCGTAGCCGCCGGATCCGCTTGACAGATATGAAGCTATTCGAAATAGTGTAAGAAATAAAACGAAAACGCAATTGCCGCTCTCGGCTTTCGTTTGATTTCGTATTGGCAACTCAGGGGGACTAGAGCCATGAAACATTCGCGGTGGCGTGTTCTTGCGGCACTGCAGGCCGCGGGCCTGATCCTCGCGCCGGGCGCGCCTGCACTCGCCCAGGCGCAGACACCACCCCAGCCGGCCGCGCCGGCCACTGCGGCCACGCCGACGAGCCCCGCCGCCGATGACTCGAAGCTCCAGACCGTGGTCGTCACGGGGTACAGCGCGAGCCTTGGCAAGTCCCTCGAAATCAAGCAGGACGCCGACATCGTCCTGGATTCCATCAATGCGCTGGAGCTCGGACGTTTCCCCGACGCCGACGTCGCCGATTCACTGCGCCATATCACCGGCGTCTCCATCACGCGCACGACCGGCGGCGAGGGTCTGTACGTCGGGATCCGCGGACTCGGCGCCGAATACAACATCGTGACCCTCAACAACCGCATCGTGGCGACCGACGACGACGGTCGCGCGCTGGCATTCGACATCCTCCCTGCGGACGTCATCTCCGGGGCCGATGTCTACAAGTCCTCGCAGGCCTCAGCGCTCGAAGGCAGCATCGGCGGCACCGTCAACATGCGCTCGGCCCGTCCGTTCGACGATCCGGGACTGCACGCGGCCGTGCGCGGCGAGGGCAACTACAACGACATGTCCGAGTTGTGGGGCAAGAAAGCGTCGGCCTTCATCAGCGACACCAACGAGGCCGGAACCCTCGGACTGCTCCTCGGCGCGGTGTACTCCGACACCAAGACGCGCAGCGACTCGCTCAACTACAACACCTACGATCCCAGCAACCCGGGCGTCTGGCCACTGAGCGGCCCCAACAGCCAGCCGGTAGTGGCGGAGTGCTGCATCTCATTCGGCTCGATCCTCGATGAGAAGAAGCGCGGTGCCCTGTCGGGGACGCTCGAGTGGCGGCCGAACGATCAGGTGCGCCTGGCTTTCGACGGACTGTACACGCGCCTGAACGACCCGCAGGTCGCCTACGACCAGGCCTACTACCCGGATTTCAACTATGACGCGAACGGCAATCCCGAGTGGTCCAACGTTAAGGTCACGAACGGGCTGATCACCTCGTTCACCGCCAACACGTTCACGCCGGAGATCGTGAACCAGACCATCGACCGCAAGGTGACGACCTCGATCTTCGGCCTGAACGGCAGCTGGCAGGCAAGCAGCAATTTCACGCTCGATGGCGACGTTTACCGCTCTAAGGCCAATCGGCCGGAGGGCGGCAACGACGCCTTCGTCACCGCCGGTCTTGAGTCCCCCACCCCCTACAACCAGAACACGATCAACTGGATCAATACGCAAAGCGGTTTGCCCAACATTGCGGTAACGCTGCCCAACGGGCAGGACTACGCCGCGGCCCTCGCTTCCGGCGCCCTGAACAACAATCACTGGACCGCGCATTACACCGGCCTCAGCGGCAATTCGATCCACGACAAGGTCACCGGCGCGACCCTCGACGGCACCTTGAAGCTGGACTCTCGCTGGTTCACGCAGCTGCGCTTCGGTATCGCGCAGACCTGGCGCGACAAGTCGCGCGATGACTACGACAACGACTGGACCGGCGGCTCGAGCCAGTACGACTTCTACACCACGCCCGTGGGCGCCAACCCCATCACCTTTGGTTCACTCGGTGCCAACGTCGTCTCGACCACCACCTTCCCGCACTACATGCAGGGTGCAGGCGGCATCTACCCGACCACGGTGGGCGTCTTCAACATACCGTCGCTCCTGGCGGCGCTGCAGAGTCTGAACGGCCAGCCAAACCTCTACGTTCCCGGTGCACCGAACTATGATTTCAACGCGTCGCTGCCGCAGTTCAACGCGGTCAATTCCTATTCGGTGCAGGAAGACACGACAGCCGCATACACCGAGCTGGCGTTTGCCGGTGGCAACTGGAGCGGTAACACCGGCCTGCGCCTGGTCCACACCCATACCAATGCGTCCACTGCGGTCAACAACATCATATCCGTCACGATCGCCAACACCGCCAATCCCACCGACCCGGCGATCGTGGATTACAGCCCGCCGACGCCCACCTCTTCCAGCAATGACTACACGGAGGTGCTGCCGTCGCTGAACCTGCTGTATCGCTTCGCGCCGCAGTTGCAACTGCGAATCGGAGCCGCCGAAACGATAGCGCGGCCGGAGATGTTCCAGCTGGCGCCGACGCGCACCGACAACTCGCTGAATCGGGTCTACGAGGTCGACTATGCGGGCAATTCGGCCCTCAAGCCGATCCGGGCCTATTCGCTCGACCTGTCGCTCGAGTGGTATTACGCGCCCAAATCCGCACTGACGCTCGCGCTCTTCGGCAAGGACATCAAGGATTTCATCACCACCTCGGTGCAGAACAATGTCGACCTGGGCGTGCAGGGCTATTTCAACGGCAGCACCACGCCGGTTCCGGTCCTGTACACCGTGTATCAGCCCATCAACGGGGACAAGGCCTATGTCGAGGGCCTCGAGTTCGGGGTCCAGCACATCATGCCGAGCGGGTTTGGCGTGCATGGCCAGTACACCCGTACGTGGAGCAGGTCGTATGTCGCGGGACAATACGCCGGTCCGCTCGAGGGCGTGTCATCCAACAGCGGTTCGCTCGGTGTGCTTTATGAGAAGGGCCCGCTGAGCGTCAACGTGAACTGGGATTACGACGGTAATTCGATTGCGCAGACACAGACCGAAGTGCAGGGATGGTCGGCGTACCAGAAGAGCTTCTCCTGGGTGACCGCCCAGGCGTCTTACGAGGTGCTGGAAGGCCTGAAGGTGTATGTTTCCGGCGAGAACCTCAGCAACGCGATCGCACGAACCTACCTTGCAAACCGTCGCGACGCGATCTGGGCCAGCGGTGCGACCGGCGGCAGCTCGGCCGGCAGCACCGGCACGAGCAGCGCCATCGGCCAGGGCTATAGCGCCTACGGACGCACCTACACCGCTGGCATCAGCTACCGGTTCTGAAGAGTCTTCGTACGCAGGCGCCGAGGTGAAATCGTGCAGTTCCAATACGTCGTGTCGGACTAAAGTAACGTGACGGCACACCGCTGGCTGCACTACGCGTTGCTGACGACCCTCGCCTGGGGGATCTGGGGCGCCTTCACCGGCTTACCGAGTGAGCATGGATTTCCGGACACACTGACCTATGTGGTGTGGGCCCTGACCATGATCGCGCCCGCAACCTGGGCGCTGCGCCGGATGGCAACGGGACTACAGCGCGACCGCCGCTCGGTACTGCTCGGGCTTGCCATCGGGCTGCTCGGTGCCGGCGGTCAGATGCTGTTGTTTCGCGCGGTGACACTCGGGCCCAGCTACCTCATATTTCCCATCGTCTCGCTTTCGCCGATCGTCACGATCGTCCTGTCGCTGCTGCTGCTGGGCGAGCGTACGGGCAAACTGGGCATCGCCGGCATCACCCTGGCCGTGCTGTCACTGCCACTGTTCGACTACTCCCCGGAACCCGGAGCGCATCATTACGGCCTGTGGTTCTCCTTGTCCCTCCTCATCATGCTCGCGTGGGGCCTGCAGGCCTATTTCATCAAGCTCGCGAACGTCACCATGCGCGCAGAAAGCATCTTCGGGTACATGATGTTGACGGGACTGATGTTCATTCCAGTGGCCTTCGCGCTCACGGACTTTTCCCGGCCCATTAACTTCGGGCTGTCCGGTCCCTGGCTTGCCGCGGGGATCCAGATGCTGAACGCGGTCGGCGCCCTGCTGCTGGTGTACGCCTTCCGCCTTGGCAAAGCGATCGTGGTGTCGCCGCTGATCAACGCGGGCGCGCCGCTGCTGACGACGCTCATCTCGCTCGCCGTGGCCGGATCGCTCCCCGGTTCCTACAAACTCGCGGCGGTCGTGCTGGCGCTGGCCGGCGCGCTGCTGCTGGCGCTGCAACCCGATGCGCCGGTGGATGCGCGGGCATGAAGGCGCTGCGGCAGCTCCTGCAACGACACAAGGCCGGCAGCGGCGAGGGCATCTACGCGGTGTGCTCCTCCCACCCGCTGGTGATCGAGGCGGCGCTGCGCGAGGCGCAGCGCCGCGGGCAGTGTCTGCTGATCGAGGCGACCTCGAACCAGGTGAACCAGTTCGGCGGCTACAGCGGCCTGAGCGCGGCCCAGTTCCGCGCCTACGTCGCAGACATTGCTGCACGGGTATCGCTGCCGCAGGAGCACCTGCTGCTCGGAGGCGACCATCTGGGCCCGAACCCGTGGCGCGCCGAGCCTGCGGCGCGTGCCATGGAGCACTCGGAAGCGCTCATCGAAGGGTACGTGGCGGCGGGGTTTCGCAAGATCCACCTCGACTGCTCGATGAGTTGCGCGGATGACCCGACCGCGCTGGCCGATTCGATCATCGCCGCACGCGCCGCGCGGCTGTGCCAGGCGGCGGAAAAGACCTGGCAGCGGGCAGGCGGCGATGCGCCGGTGTACGTGATCGGCACCGAAGTGCCCGCGCCAGGCGGCGCGGCCGAGGACCTCGGGACGCTCGCGGTGACCACGCCCGCGGCAGTGACCGCGACCCTCGACACCCATCGCCGCGCCTTTCAGGCGCTCGGACTGGATGCAGCCTGGGAGCGGGCGGTCGCGCTCGTGGTGCAACCGGGCGTGGAGTTCGACCACCACAAGGTGATTGACTATGATCCCGCCAGGGCGCAGCCGCTTTCCAGGCGCATCGAAGCTGAGCCGAACCTGGTGTACGAGGCGCACTCCACCGACTACCAGAGGACCGCCTCCCTGGCGGCGCTGGTGCGCGACCATTTCGCGATCCTAAAGGTGGGACCCGCGGCGACCTTCGGGCTGCGCGAAGTGCTGTGGGCGCTGGCTGATATTCAGGTCGAGCTTGGCGGCGATGAGCGCGAGTCTGTCAGGGAAGCGATGCGCGGCGCGATGCGGCGCGACCCCACACACTGGAAACCCTATTACACCGATCCGCGCTCGCAGGCCTTCGACCTCGAGTTCAGCCTCAGCGATCGCATCCGGTACTACTGGAACGCACCCGAGGTGCAGCGTGCCGTCGCCGCCTTGCTGGAGGACCTGAGTCAGCGCCGCATTCCCCTCACGCTCCTGAGCCAGTACCTGCCGGCCCAGTACGCGGCCGTCCGCGAAGGCTCGCTGACGAGTGACCCGCGTGCGCTGCTGCTCGATGGCGTCGCCCGGGTGCTGCGCGGGTACGCCGACGCCTGCAACCCGGCGGCGAGCGCTAACGCAACGCTTGGGAGATAGGCAGATGGGCGTGTTTGGCCTCAGCGACACGGAAATCGACAGCGCAGGCGCCCATTGGACTGCGCGCGAGGTACGCCAGCAGCCGCAGATCTGGCTGGAGGTCGAACGCCTGATGGCGCAGCAGGCCGAACGCCTGGCACGGTTTCTCGCACCGTGGCGCGCACACCCGGACCTTCGTATCGTGCTGACCGGCGCGGGTACGTCGGCCTTCGTGGGCAGATGTCTGGCACCGGCCATGCGCAGGACCCTCGGGTGTGGCGTCGAGGCGCTGGCAACGACGGATCTGGTGGCGAACCCACACAGCTGGCTCTCGCGCAGCACGCCGACGCTCCTGGTGTCGTTGGCACGCTCCGGCAACAGCCCGGAGAGCCTGGCGGCACTGGAACTCACCGAGCAGTGCGTGGAGCGCTGCGCGCATCTGGTCATCACCTGCAACGCCGACGGTGCGTTGTACCGGCGCGCGCAGGCCCTGACGAACGCCTCTCCGATCCTCTTGCCGGAGGCCTGCAACGACCGCGGCTTCGCCATGACTTCCAGCTTCACCGGCATGCTGCTGTCGGCGGCGATGGCATTCGGTGTTCTGCCCGCTGATGGCGCGCGTTCCGCCGCACTCGGGCGTCTGGCGTTGCAGATCCTGCCGGGCAGCGTGCCCCTGCTGCGCGCGCTCGTGCAAGATGGGTTCGACCGGGCGGTTTTCCTCGGCAGCAACGAGCTCACGGGGCTCGCCAGTGAGGCGGCGCTGAAGATGCTGGAGCTGACCGACGGCCGTGTGGTGGCCACCGCGGATACACCGCTGGGTTTCCGTCACGGACCCAAGACCATCCTCAATCGCAGCACCCTGGTCGTGGTGTTCCTCTGCAACGACCGCTACACCCGGCAATACGACCTGGATCTTCTGCATGAGCTGCGCCGCGAGGCGGTCGCCGGACGGGTTGTGGCACTATCGACCCGGCCGGACGGTGGGCGCCGCATCGCGACGACGTCATCCTCAGCGATGGCACACCGGATGCGACTGCGCACAGCGACCTCGAACTGTGCTTTCCGTACGCGGTGTTTGCCCAGTCCCTGGCATTGCTGCGCTCGCTGTCCCTGGGAGTGCGGCCCGACAGTCCCAATGCGGCCGGCACCGTGAGCCGCGTGGTGCAGGGCGTCTCCATCTACCCGTGGCCCGGCGAGCGGTGAGAACCTACCTCGGCGTCGACGGCGGCGGCAGCAAGACCGCGTTCCTGCTCATCGACGAGTCCGGGAAGGTGCTCGCCGCGCATACGGAGGGACCCGCGTACTACCTGGAGATCGGCCGGGAGGAATTGCGGCTGATGCTCGCTCGCGGCATCCGCGCCACACTGGAACTCGGCGGTATCGCCACCTCGAGCCCGGATTTTGCCTTCTTCGGTTTGCCGGCCTACGGCGAAGACAGCCGGTTGCTGCCGGTGCTCGACGCCATCGCATCGCCGGTGCTTCCCGCTGAACGCTATCGCTGCGGCAATGACATGGTATGCGGGTGGGCCGGCGCGCTGGCCTGCGAAGACGGCATCAACGTCGTATGCGGCACCGGCTCGATTGCCTATGGCGAATACTGCGGACGGGCCGCACGTGCCGGCGGCTGGGGAGAGTTGTTCGGCGATGAAGGCTCGGCCTACTGGATTGCGCGTGAAGGGCTGGCGCTGTTTTCACGGATGAGCGATGGACGCACGCCGCGGGGCGCGTTGTACGACATTCTGCGTCAGCATTTTTCGCTGCAGGACGATCTTGACCTGTGCGCCGCGATCTACGGTCAGAGTGTGGCTCAGCGCAGCCAGTTTGGCGCCCTGTCGAGGCTCGTCGCGCAGGCCGCGGCCGCGGGGGATGTGCAGGCGCAAGGGCTCTTCGCACAGGCGGCCGAAGAGCTGGCGCAGATCATCCATGCGGTGCGCGGCCAATTGCGCGTGCCGGATAGCGTCGCCGTACCGGTATCCTACTCCGGCGGCATGTTCCGGCTGGGTGAACTCCTGCTGACTCCGTTGCAGAGCGCGCTTGCTGCGCGGGGCCTGAAGTACCGGCTCGTTAAGCCACGCCTGCCTCCGGAAGGCGGCGCAGCGCTGCATGCGGCGAGGCTCAGTGGATTTCCGCTGGATGCGCAGGCAGTCACTGCACTTGAGAATCAGCTCTAACCTGATTCCCGGCCGGCGCAGCGCCTGCCGGCAGCCTCTGAGGGCCGAACCTTACCCGGCGGGTTCGGCCGCAAGCTCGTTCGGCGTTTGCATCGACTGCCGATGACGGCCGTCCATCACGCCGCGCCACCAGGACTCGTTCTTCAAGTACCAGGCGAACGTGTGCTGCAACCCGCTCTGCAGGCCGATCATGACCTGGTATCCGAGTTCACGCTCGATCTTGGAGCAGTTGATCGCATAACGCCGATCATGCCCTGGCCGGTCCCTGACGAAACTAATCAGCTCCAACGTGCTCTGCCCGCGAGCGGCGGGGCATTGCGGATACCTCTCCCGGAGTTGCGGTTGTTTGAATGCCTCATCCGCTATGGCACAGAGCATGCGCACCAGCTGCACGTTCTCACTCTCCTGCCCGCCACCGATGTTATAAACCTCTCCGGGGCGGCCCTTGGAGAGGATCAGATCGATCCCGTGACAATGATTGCTCACGTGGAGCCAGTCACGTACGTTGCGGCCGTCACCGTAGATTGGCAGCGCGCGATTGTGAAGGATATTCACAATCATGAGGGGGATCAGCTTCTCGGGAAAATGGAACGGCCCGTAGTTATTCGAGCAGTTGCTGGTCGTAACATTGAGCCCGTAGGTGGAGTGATAAGCCCGTACGAGATGATCCGAAGCCGCCTTGCTGGCCGAGTACGGTGAGTTCGGCGCATAGCGGGTCCGTTCGCTGAACGCCGGATCGGAACGCCCAAGCGATCCGTAAACCTCGTCCGTGGAGACGTGGTGAAACCGATGCCGTTCGACCCGCCGCTCGTCCAGCCAGACCTTACGCGCGGCCTTGAGCATCGAATGCGTGCCGACGACGTTCGTTTCCACGAACACGTCCGGCCCGTCGATGGAGCGATCGACGTGCGACTCCGCCGCGAAGTGCACGATGGTGTCGAGGCTTTCGGCTCGCAGGAGCTCCATCACCAACTCGCAGTCGCGGATATCACCGCGCACGAAGCGCAGCTCCGGCCGCCCTTCGAGCGCCGCGAGGCTGGCGCGGTTGCCGGCATAGGTGAGCGCATCGAGCACGACCACGCGGTCCCCAGGATGCTGGCTGAGCCAGTAGTGAACGAAGTTCGCGCCGATAAAGCCGGCGCCGCCAGTCACGAGCACCCTAGCCATTCTTGATCTCCGCCAGAACGTGGCGCAGGCGCTTGCGCCAGTGAACTGGTGCGAGCTCCAGCGCCTGCAGCGAGGTTTGGTCCAGCACGCCGAAGGGCGGACGGCGCGCCGGCGTCGGATACTCACGGGTCGTGATCGGAACCACCGCGATGTCCTGGGAGACGAGACCGAGTGCAGCCGCCTCCTCCGCTATTGCGACGGCGAGGTCGTACCAGCTCGCGACCCCGGCGTCGGTCCAGTGATGGACCCCGCCAATTTCCGAGGTCGTGATGATTCTCCAGATGGCCGCGGCCACCGATGCCGCCGCGGTGGGCGTCCCGAACTGATCGGCCACGACGCGCACCGAACCGTTGGCGCGCATCACGCGCAGCATCGTGTTCACGAAGTTGCGACCTTCGGCGGCGTAGATCCAGGCGGTACGCAGGATGACGGAGCGCTGCGGCAGGATCTCGAGGACGGCCTTCTCGCCAGCCAGTTTCGTGTGGCCGTAGACGTTCAGCGGGTTGGTCGCGGCGCCGGGCGCGTAAGGCACGCAGGCATTGCCGTCGAAGACATAGTCCGTCGATAAGTGTATCAGTCGGGCACCGCAGTCCTTCGCTGCACCCGCCAGGTGTCTCGGCCCATCGGCATTCACGCGACGCGCCAGCTCCGGTTCCGCCTCGGCACGATCCACCGCCGTGTAGGCGGCCGCGTTGATGATGATGTGCGGCGTGTGGTGTCGAATGGCCTGCGTGACCTCGCGCGGATCGCCGATATCCAGTTCCCCGTGCGAAAGCTGCGCAAGCTCCAGCCCGACAGGAGTCGCCGCCGCCAGTGCGCGGCCCACCTGACCGTTGGCGCCAGTGATCAGGACCTTCACGAGAAATACTCTGCTTCGAGGAACCGCACCGCGGCGGCATCCTTGCCTGAGAGCAGGGGTTCTACGCCTGCGGGCAAGGGCCAATCGATTCCCAGGTCCGGATCGTTCCACTGAATGGCGCGCTCGTACGTCGGCGCCCAGAAGTCGGTCACCTGATAGAGGAAGTCCGCAGACTCACTCAAGACCAGAAATCCGTGGGCGAAGCCCGGCGGAACCCACAGCATTTCGTGGTTGTCTGCCGAGAGGGTCACACCCACCGAGCGCCCGAAGGTCGCAGAGCCGCGGCGCAAGTCCACGGCGACATCGAACACGGCCCCCGCCACGACCCGCACCAGCTTCCCCTGGGTCTGGCGAATCTGATAGTGCAGGCCTCGCAGGGTGTGGCGCGCCGAGCGGCTATGGTTGTCCTGCACGAACTTCACGTTGAGTCCGGCGGCGGCGAACTTGCGCTCCTCCCAGGATTCGAAAAAGAAGCCGCGCGCATCGCCGAATACCCGCGGACGAATCAGGACGACGTCCGGAATTGCGGTGGGTTCAAACTGCATCGGCGGATCCTATGAAGAACCTAGGCGCGTCCGGACGCAATCTCGAGCAGGTAAGAGCCGTAATCGGTCTTGGCGAGCGGCCGTGCGAACCGTTCGAGCTGCGCGCCGTCGATATACCCGGAGCGGAAGGCAATCTCTTCGGGACAGCACACCTTCAGGCCCTGGCGTGTTTCGATCGCCTCGATGAACATGGCTGCCTGCAGTAACGATTCGTGCGTGCCGGTGTCGAGCCAAGCAACGCCGCGACCAAACTGCTCGACACGCAGCGTGCCGCGTTCAAGATAGGTGCGATTCACGTCGGTGATTTCGAGCTCGCCGCGCGCCGATGGCCGCAGCGCCGCCGCAATGTCCAGCACTTCGTTGTCGTAGAAGTACAGCCCCGTGACCGCATGGTTTGATTTCGGGTGCGCGGGCTTTTCTTCGATGTCCAGCGCCCGCCCCTGCTGCGTCGAACTGCACGACGCCATAGCGCTCCGGATCCCGCACCCGATAGGCGAATACGGTTGCCCCGGAAGTGTATTCGGCGGCGACGCGCAATTGATCCGGCAGCCCGTGGCCGTAAAAAATATTGTCGCCGAGGACCAGCGCGACGCGATCTTCGCCTACGAAACTTCGTCCGATGATGAACGCCTGCGCGAGGCCTTCCGGTCGCGGCTGTTCGGCGTAGCTGAGATTGATGCCCCATTGCTGTCCATCGCCGAGCAGGCGCCGAAACAATGGCAGGTCCTCGGGCGTGGAGATCAGGAGAATCTCCCTGATACCCGCCAACATGAGCGTCGAGAGCGGGTAATACACCATCGGCTTGTCGTAGATCGGCAAGAGCTGCTTACTGACCGTGAGCGTCACTGGGTGCAGCCGAGTGCCGGCTCCTCCGGCAAGTACGATTCCCTTCAGGTTCATGCGCTTCTTTTTTCTCTGTCAGGAGTCGCCACGGTCGCGGACGTTTCGCATGACACCGTGCACTCGCGCCTTCGAATTCTTGTCAGCTCAGCGGCGCGTTCTAATTCTTCTCAGGATACTAACAAACATTCCTTCGTCGCGAAGCTCCATGCATTGCGGACATATTTCATTGCGCGATCCATTGCTGTGCATGCGAGTGACATATTTCGCAGGCGACTACGCAGCCGTTGCCGCAGTTAACTTTGCGCGTCACTACATGCACGTGACGCTGCGAGATTTCACTCTCATCGCAGGCTGCCTTGGGTGTGGAGCTTTAGGGAGACATTCAGTTCGCGAGCGCGCTGCGCGGCGGCATTCGCAGTCACCCTAGGCCAAAGGCGCCAGCCAAAGCTCGGCTCGAGTGGCGCTTTGATGTTGCACCGGCGTCAAGGGGGAACCCCGCGTATGACCACAATATGTCTAAAGACGACCGGGCCGCCGCGCCGGCCTCTACAATGGGTGGGCCAATAAGAACTACAAGGAAGAGCGCCGTGCGGATAACCCTTTTTGGTCTGCTGACAGTGCTGGTCGTGACGACGACAGTCGCCCAACCGAGCGTCCTCACGCAGGACTACGACAACGCGCGCTCGGGCGCGAACCTGGCAGAGACGATTCTGAATTCCGCCAAGGTGTCGCCAGCCACGTTCGGGAAGCTATTCGCTTACGCGGTCGACGAGGAGACATTCGCGCAGCCGCTGTACGTGCCGAACCTGCTGATCAACGGAGGCGTGTACAACGCGGTGTTCGTCGCCACGATGAACAACACCGTCTACGCCTTCGACGCGGACAACCCCGCGACCGCGACCGCGCCGCTGTGGTCGGTCCACCTGGGGACTGCCACTCCCTCCGCGCGCCTCCAGTTCAGGGGCGGCAGCGGCGCCGCCCGCAACGGGATCCTGGCGACGCCGGTCATCGACCCGAACTCGAACACCATCTACGTTGTCTCCCAGCTATGGGATACCCCGTCGCAGTCGATCACCTTCTTCTTGCACGCCCTCGACCTTCTCAGCGGAACGGAGAAGTTCGGCGGACCTGTACAGATTACGGCGCCGGACTTCACTGCGCTGTTCAACATCCAGCGCGCCGGGCTGCTGCTCGTCAACGGCGTCGTATACGTGGCGGCGGCCTCGCACGCCGATGCGCGCGTCGATCTGGCCACCGGGATCGGGGGCCAGACGTACTATGGCCTGGTGCTGGCCTACGACGCGCAGACGCTCGCGCTGACCGGATCGTTCAACGTCGACGCCGGAGGCCTCGGCGGCGGCATCTGGCAAGGCGGACGCGGCCTCGTATCAGATGGTCGCTACATCTATGCGACCACAGCAAACGCCATCACGCCAGGCGCCCCCGATTACTCGGAGAGCTTCGTCAAGCTCAACCCCGGCTCCGTTACGGTGGCCGACTACTTCCCGGATCCGAACCAGGCGTGCATGAACTCCATCGATATGGAGCTCTCCTCCTCGGGGCCACAGATCATGAACAGTGGCGGCACTAACTTACTGCTCGGTGGCGGCAAGCAGGGCAAGGTGTACGCGCTCTCACTTGACCAGCCCCTCAATACCCAGCAGCCGACCTCATTCTGGGGAACGACCAATTACGCGTTGCTACCGGCTGACGGCGGCTCCTGCCACGACTCGCGCCAGTTCCAGTTTGGCTGGCTGCACGGCAGCGACACGGCGGTGTGGAGCAACCCGAGTGGTCCGTCCTATTACTACACCTTGGGCGATCAGGACCAGCTGCACTCCTTTCAGGTCTCGGGCACCACGTTCACGCCGGCGTCCGTCGATACACTGGCCGGGACGCTGCCCAACGCGCTCGCGTTGTCTGCCAACGGCGGCACCGGCGCAATCCTTTGGGCCCTGGTTCCGCAGCCGAGCCTGCCTGCCATCCTCACGGCGTTCGATGCAGTGCCCGCCGCCGGTCACCTGACGAAGCTCTGGGACTCGAGCCAGGTCCCAACCCGCGACACGCTCGGCACGGTCGGAAAATACAGTGTGCCGACGGTCGCCGCCGGCAAGGTCTACGTCGGCACCGGATCGAACCAGGTCGTCGTGTACGGCCCGCTGCCGATGATGCCGTCGCTACAGCTGTCGCTTACCAACCCGACCCTGCGGATCCTGGCCCTGAAGGCGGTCAGCGAGAAGATCACCATCAACTCCTTCGGTGGCCTGAAGGGCGTGGTGAACCTCTCGGTGAGCGGACTGCCTCCCGGCAGCAGTTACTCCTTCACCAAGCCGTCGGTGACGCTGACAAAGAATGTGTCCTCGGTAAACTCGAACCTGACGATCAACCCGGGTACCGCCGTGCTGCCGCTCGACTACAACTACACGGTGGTCATCACCGCCACCAGCGCGACCGGGGTCACGCGCTCCGCGCCGCTGCGGCTCGTGACGCGCAACGGCCTGTACACGGCGATCACGAGTACCGGCTGCAATAACCTCAATCAGATGGCCGCGAACCTCACGTGGCAGATCGACGGCTCCGGTGTTCCGTCCGTCTGGATCCAGGACCCGCTGACGCCAAACTTTCCCGGGCGCCCGTGGCGCGATCCCGCAGGAGCGCTCGGCACCCAAAACACCGGCTACACCATCACCAACAAAACACAGCCGTTCCTGTACTGGCTGATCGATCAGTCGGCCGGTATACCGGCGAACTTCGACAACGCCCTAGGCGTCACAAACCTGGGCAGATTACGTCTGCCCGTGACCGGCACTGACGTCGGGGCGGTGCCTACACACCGCCCCGGGGCTATCCGGCCTGCGTGCACCGCGCCCGGTGAGCTGCCGCGGCGCTAAGCCGCCACAAGCCTCGATGCCGCGCTCTGAGTCCTGGTGCGATGTGCCGCGGCTCCTGCAGCAGTTTGAGAGCCTCGGCGAGAACTGCGACCTCGGCGTCGTGCAGCGTGCCGTCGGCCTCGAGCCCTTCGGGCTCTTCCGCTTTGCCGCCTGCGATGCGCCCGGTGTCCTGGCGCTCCTGCGGGCCCGCCTTCATCCACTGTGCGAACCCGAAGATCTGTGGCTCGAGGAGGTCGGGCCACGGCGGGAGTACTGGGTCAAATCCCATCACTTCGCCTTCGAGTCGCATACCAACCGTTACGCCCCGCAGGATGAGGCAGCAGTTGTGCGGCAAGGAGAGATCGAGCGGATGCGTTACCTCAAGTCGCATCTGCTGCGCGAACTCGCCAGCGGCAGGAAGCTGTTCGTGTTCAAGGGCAAAAGCGACCCACAGACGATGCGCGAACTCGCCGCGCAGCTACAGGCCTATGGCGCGAACTGTCTGCTGTGGGTTGATGTCGCCGATGAGGTGCATGCATCGGGGTCGGTGCAACGCGTTTCCGCGGGACTGCTGCGCGGGTGCGTGAGCCGCTTCGGAACGTATGACGGTGACCCGAGCTTGCCGGTCGAGGACTGGATCAGGGTGTGCGCAAACGCCTATCGCCTGTGGCGCAACGAAGGCCTACCCCAGGCGCCGGTCGACAACCTGCTTGCATGTACGGCCGCGGCCGGGAGCTGCCGCTGGCTTGCAGCGCCGTCCGCGACTACCCGCGGCCTGCCTGAGCCCTCACTCCCAGGCGGCGTCATCTATGAACACCGGCTCGGATGTGATGAGGCCGAGGTGGTCTGCCATGCCCAACTGCCGATCAGAGGCGGCGGCAATTTCGTCTTCTCCGCCTGGGTCACAATTCCGGAGGCGTTCCATGCCCGCAAGATCAGCCTGCTGCTGCCGGGCTTCGCAACCGCAGCAACCTGGTCCGTGGATCTCAAGTCACGGGGCCGATGGCAGCGCCTCTGGATCAGCGCCAACCTGCCGAGCGAGGCGCGCATCATTGCCTGCGAACTCATCGCCGCGGGCACCGCCGGCGAGCTCTTCCACTCGACTAACTGGTGCCTGGAACGCGGGACCCGTCCCTCCGGTTATGGCTTTGTCCTCTAGCGCAGACCGTCAGGGCAGGACGTCCGCACGTAACGGCTCGATGCCGGTGAGCCGCCCGAGCGCGAGCACGAGCTGCGCCCGCGCCACCTGCCAGTCGTGCTCCGCCGCGATGCGGGTCTGCTGCGCTGACGCCGCAGCGGTCTGCGCCGTCAGTAGATCGATGATGGTGCCCACGCCCGCCTGGTAGCGACCCACGGCGACTTCCTGATTCTGCGCCGCAGTCTTGATCAACGTCGCAGTGACGCTCAGCTGCTGGTTGGCGGAATCCAACCCGTAATAGCCATTCCAGACATCCTGCGACACGTTGAGACGGATCTGTTCGGCATTCGCCTCGCGCGCCTCGAGTACCGCCTGTGCCTGACGAATGTCATAGCCGGCCTTAAATCCGCTGAAGATCGGCAGCGTGACCGTGACACCGATCTGGCTGTAGTTCTGAATCGGGACACCGCTGGTGTCGATGCGCGTGCGTCCCGCGAACACCGCGATCGAAGGACGTCCGGCTGCGCGTGCCACGGTGACGTCGGCAACCGCCGAGTCACGCTGCGCCTGCGCCGCGGCGAGATCCGGGCGCTGCCGCATTGCCTCGGTCATCAGGTCCGACATGCGGGCGGCGAGTCCGGGCACGTCAGCGGGGATCGTCTCGGCCCGCGACCTGAGCGGCTGATCCGCGGGCATGCCCATCGTAACGTCCAGTGCGGCGATCGCGTTCTTCGCCAGCTCGCCGCCTGAACCCGCGTGAGCACGGTCTGATCGTAGGCGGTCTCCGCCTGCAGCACGTCGCTCAGCGCACTGGCGCCCCCCTCATGAAGCGCCTTGGTGATTTCCACGCTGCGAGCCGCCGCGTCCTCGGCGCTGCGGGCGGCGATAGTGAGGCGTCCGCGGCGCTAACGCCGTAAAAGCTCTGCACGGCATTGAAGACCGTCTCTTGCACGCTGCGATTGGCGGTCGCAGCGGTCGCATCCAGCAGGTCACGCGCACTGGCAATGCGCCCGCTGCGGCCGCCGAAATCGTAGAGGGTCCAGCTGAGATTGACCGCGGCATCGTTAGAGTTCTGGCTGTTGTCAACGCTGGCACCGGTGGCATCGATGTGCGAGCCGTGCGTACCGCTCTGCGCATCCGTCGCGCTAATGGTGGGCGACCATGCGCTCTCGGCGCTGCCGAGCGCCGCCGCCTGCTGATGCGCGGCGGCCCAGGCGGAGCGCGTGGCGGGGTTGCGGCACAACGCGATATCCACGGCGGCGATGAGCGCAGCGGTGTGGCGGGCGACGGGCAATCACGCGTGTACGGGTCCTCGAGGCCCGGAGTGCGCTCCTTAAGGGCGGCGCGCGTGCGAAAGGCATCCGGCTGGAAGGTATCGGACATCGGATCTGCGCCCACGGCGCTACCGGCAGCGCCGATAAGGGCGGCTGCGAGAAAAGCATGAATCTGGCGCTGCGTGCGAGTGGCCGCCACAGACTTACCGCTGATGTGCATACGTAGGGCCTGATTTTCTTGTTGGTTGGCCGGACTGTTTCAAAGCCGTCGGTGTTTCTCGTTGAGCCGGGTCGTGGAAGTGCTCAATGGGCGCAGCTCCACGCGCAAGCACGCTATTGGGGTTCGCGCATCGCCTCCGCACCCTGACGCAGGAGCGTTTCCGTCAGGTAGGACATTATCGTGCGCCTGCCGACCATGATGTCGCCGACGAGCGTCATGCCCGGAATCAATCGAAATCTCGGCGGCACATCGTGCAATTCCAGGTTGGTTACCTTAACTCTGACCTTGAAATAGGGCGGCACGGCGTGTTGTTGGCATCGACCGAGAATGAGCCTTCGCTGATGAGTCACTACACCCCTGGCGATGCCGTACAGCACGTAGGAATAGGCGTCGAGCTTCAGCTGCACGGGGTCGCCGACCGCGATAAAGCCGATATCCGCACTGGAAACATCGATTTCCGCCTCCACCGGCGCGTCGAGCGGCGCCAATGTGAACAGGGGATCCGTGCCCGGCGTGAGCGCATCGTCCCGTTGCCGGGCGCGACCGAACCCGGCGACATCTTGCCGATCTTGACCACGATGGCGTCCGCCGGCGAATCAAGACTCGTCAGATCCTGTAGCTTCTGCGCCTTTTCAAACTATCCCGCGTCAGATCCAGATCGTTGCGGTCCGCCATCAGTTGCGCCGCCAGGTCGGCGAACCATTTGTGAATATAGGATTCCCGTTGCGCCCTCAGGGAGGCGGCTGTCTCGCGGTACTGAGCTATCTGGTTCTGTGCGTCCGCTAGCAGGCGGCTCATTTCCGTTTGGTATCGGTTGACTGCATCACCTGCAATTTGGACACATAGCCCTTGTCGAGCAGCGGCTGATACACGTTTTCGGCTTCGCTCGCGAGCTTCAGCCGCTGCGGTATTTCTCTGCATCGGATCCGGCCTGCGTCATCTGCGCTTCGGCGCTGTGATTTGGCCGTCAAAATTTGCCAGGTCGGAATGATATTGCGCCTGACGCTTAGCCAGATTCCTCCCTGAATAGACTGATACTTGTCCGTCGCGGAAAAGGTAGGGACGACTCGCGATTTCAGCCTCTTCGCGAGCGACCGTCGCCTCATCGCTCGCCATGTGTTCCTGCATCTGCAGTAGATCTGCCTGGGTAAAGGTCGGGTCCAGCGTCGCGAGCGCCTGGCCCTTCTTTACGACCTGGCCGACCTTTACATTGACGCTGCGTACGACCGACGGATTAGTGGAGACACGTAAAGGTCCCGGCGGTCGTCATGATGATTCCGCGACGCTCGTGACCACGCGATCGAGCTTTACGACGCACGCGAGCGCGATCCGCGAAGACCAGCATCGCCACGAACACAAACAGCGTGATATTTGTGGCGGCGCGGTGCGCAGGAACACTGCGGCCGTATCCGACTCGAACGCGCCGATCACTTCGCCGACAACGTCCGTCGTGCGGCGAGCGCGGCTTCTGGGATGGCGAGCTGCAAGCTCATCGAGCGGCCCCGCGGGACGGAAAATGGCTTATCCGCGCGCCGCGGATCAAGATGACGGTTCTGCTGGTACCACATGTGCTTGTAGATATCGCAGCGCCGCAGCAGTTCCTCGTGGGTGCCGATGTCGTAGACCTTGCCTGCTCGAGCACCAGGATCGCGTCGCATTCCACCAGCATCGATAGCCGGTGTGAAATGGAATCACGGTGCGGCCCTTGCCATGCGCTTCAGATTGGCGTTGACGATCGCCTCGCTCTCCGCATCGAGCGCGCTGGTGGCCTCGTCGAGAATCAGCACCGGCGGGTCGATGAGCAGGGCGCGCGCAAGCGCCAGGCGCTGGCGCTGGCCGCCGGAAAGATTGCGTGCCGCCTTCCTGGATCTCGGTGTCGTAGCCGCGCGGCAGGCGCTCGATGAATTCCTCGGCGCCGCTGAGCTGCGCCGCCCGCACGACGTCGGCAAAGCTGGCATCCGGCTCGGCCATGGCGATGTTCTCGCGGATCGTGCCGGAGAACAGGAAATTCTCCTGCGGCACGACGCCGATGTGCGTGCGCAGATGCATGAGGTCGATCTCGCGCAGATCCATGCCGTCGATCTTGATCATGCCCTCATAGCTCGCGTTCAGGCACTGCAGCAGACGCGTCACCGTCGTCTTGCCCGAGCCGCTACGTCCCATGATGCCGAGCATCGTGCCGGCGGGCACGGTGAAGGAGACCCCTCGAGGGCATAAGGCGCGCCCGGCGAGTAGCGAAACCGCACGTCCTTGAACGACACCTCGCCCTTGATCGGCGGGCGCAAGCCATTGGGTCGCGTCTCTTCGGGCGTAGCGTTCACGACCTGTCCACTGATGATGGCGCCGCGTACCTCGGCGAGGTCCTGCTGCAGCTCCGCGATCTTGACCAGGGGCTGGGCAAGCCGAGCGGACAGCATCGCAAAGGCAACCAACGCGCCGGGTGTGATCGAAGGACGGAACGCCGGCGTTGGCGAGCACCATATAGGCGCCCACGCATACCAAGCCGGCGTAGATCAAGCGCTGAAACGGCAGCGACAGCGTCTCCGGGATAGTTCGCCATGAGGCCCAAGCGTGGCGGGCAGCGGCGGCATCGGCGACGCGCGATCCCACTCGCGCCGCCGCCGCCTTCCAGCGCCAACGACTTGACCGTCCGATCCCATAAATGGTCTCGATCAGATGCGAGCCCTTGCCTGCTCCGCAAGAATCACCTTGCCATATAACCGGCCCATCGGCTTCAGGAACACCATGACAATCACAAAAATGAATGCGCCCAGCGCAAACGCCATGAAGCGCCAAGTGCCATTCGATGAATAGCATCGCCGGGATCAATCCGATGAGCGGCACGGCATCGAGAAACGCGCCGAAAAGCTGGCCGGTCAAAAAGTAAGAATTAGCCAGACCTGACTGGAGTTGGTGAAGATGCGTCCCGTCGGCGTGCGCTCAAAATACTCCATCGGCAGCTTGAGCAACTTCTCCACGATGTACAGATTCATCCGCCCGTCGATCCGCGTGGTCACCACTTGCGTCAAGACGCGGCGCAGATAACCCAGCACGGTTTCAAACATGATCAGAATCAGCACCCCGACCCACAAAACGTTGAGTGTCGAATAAGAATTGGTTGACCAGCACGCGATCCAGCACGATCATGAATATGAAGGGGGGCGCAAGCGCAAACACCGTGCTGACGAGCGCGGCGAAGATGATATCCCTGAAGAGCTTGCGCTCCCTCAATACCTGCCGGAGAGCCAGCCCATGCCGAAGGGCTGTCCTCGTCCGGCGGAATGGCGGCGCTTAACGAGGATCGCTTCACCTTCCCAAACTTCGGCGAGGTGCAGCTCGTCGATGGCGAGCACGACATCTTCGTGGCGCTCGGATCCCGAATTACCGCCACCGTGCCCTTGGCGGGATCCGAGCGTGCATCTTCCAGTATCAGGGCGCCGCCCGTCCTTGGCGCGCAATATGGCCGGCAGTGCGCGGGCGACCCGCGGCAGTTCCTCGAATGTGATATGCAGCGCCTTGGCTTCAAGGCCGAGTCCGGAGCCAGAGCCGATGAGCGTCGGGGTATCCGGTTTACCGGGTTGCAGGGCAAATCGCCGCCGCAGCTGCTCGGCGTCCACCTCCAGGCCCAGACGTGATGCAATCACCGCCAGCGCTCGAAGCGATGTGGAGATCTCAGCTTCTTCCGCCGCTTGTTCTTGTTCTGGTGGCGATGTTGTTTTCATCAGAGTACGAGGTTACCCGGACCTAAAGCCGGTCCCTGAGGGCACGTGGCCCCGTCTGCGAACTGGCGGGCTGGTTGTGTTCAGTACCATCCGCCAGCGACGAGGCCACGGATCACCGTGACGGAGAGGTTACCTCAGCGAGCCGATGCCGCTTCTGCAATGCAGATGGCATGGGCCTCGCAGAAGCCGCCGGTCACTCAACGAGGCCATTGCGCTTCAGCGCAACGCGCAGCCTGCCCCATGCCGGTATCAGGCTCGCAGCCAGGATCTTCGCGTCGTCGCCCTTCTGAGCCGCAAACCATTCCTCGGCGAGCGCGAGCTGCTCGGGGAGGCTGCGAACCGCAAGCTCTCTTTTGAGTCTTTCGACGGTGGCGCGGCCAGCGAGCCACGTGGCCAGTTCCTTGCGCTCCTGTGGAGTTAGTGTCGCGTTGAGGGCATCGGTAACCTTCGGGTTGGCTTTCGCCAAGCGGCCGACGATCTCGCTCTTACCCTTCTTGGATCCCGCATCGTACGAGGTGCGGATGAGCTGGACCGTCTGAGCGCGTTCGCGGAAGTGCATGGAGGTGTCCCCTTTTCGAGTTAGATATTGGGCAATATATTGCCCGATTAGAACGTCTCGGTCAATGCCGAATTTGTTAGTAAAATAATATGTCAAATGACTGATTTTAAAAGAGAAAAATCTTAGGAAATCACCCGCGGTGCGCATTGTGAATTGGTATCGTTTAGACCCCTACTAAGCAACAATAAAGCATTAGTTTGACCTCATCCGTTAGACTCGCGCCCCCTCCACGGGGAGCCCAAATGCACCAGATCTTTAAGAACGTCGGCGCGCGCACGATGACTTGGGCCAAACAACTCATCGCGGTTGTACTGCTGGTTCCGACCGCGGCGAATGCCTGCGATCAATCGACAATCGGGATGAACAAATTCGACCTGGCCCTGCAGTACATTGGCCGTGCCAGCGGTGGTGATGGAAGTCCGGCCTACACCAAGGTGACGCGCGCCATGGCGCGCAAGGCCATCAATGACGCGGCGCGGGCCGGCGTTGGCTACTTTCGCATTTCCGCCCCGGGGTACAAACCCCGTGACCTGGATATGTGGGTGAAGGACCCCACGCACTATTGGGCGTCCCTCGATCAGATGATGGCCGATCTGCGCGCGGCCGGAATCTGCGTCGTGCCGGTGCTGGCGTGGAACCCAGTGCAATTCCCGACCCTGGCCCACGAGTCCGTGAGCGCCATGCTGGATAATCCGCACTCGGGGTCCTTTCAACTGTTGGAGCGCTACGTACGCGACTTCATCGGTCACTATCGCAACAGCAGCAATCTGTTGTTCTATGAGCTGACCAACGAATTAAACAATCACGCGGATATCGACGCTGAAGCCGCATGCCGCCGGAAAAAATCCGAGGACAACTGCATAGCAGTGAGCAATTTCTCCACCGCACAGATGAACAGCTTCACCGAGCGCTTCGCATCTCTCGTGCGTTCTCTCGATGGCGCTCACAAGATCTCCTCCGGCTTTACCCTCCCCCGACCCGCCGCGCAGCACCTAAGACGCCACCCGCAATGGGCGGGCCGCACGGATTGGACCCCAGACTCCGAAGAGGAGTTGGAAGAGACTCTGCGTGATATCCACAAGTCGGTCGATATCATCAGCGTTCACCTGTACCCGCCGAATAGCACCCGCTTGGGCCTGAGAGCCGGCGAGCAATACCGGATTGCCGAAATCGTCAACACTGCGGCCGGAAAGATCGGAAAGCCGCTCTTCATCGGTGAGTTCGGTCAGCGCGACATCCTGCAGGCGGGGGAAGACTCCTTTATCAGCAAGATGACTCTGGAAATTGCGCGGCTGCGGGTTCCGTATAGCGCCGCATGGATATGGGAGTTCTACCAGGCGGGGACAGACGCTCCCTACCAGAGCGAACCGTCTTCTTTCAGTCTGGAGCCCGGTTATACGGACATCCTGATCGAGCAGATCCGGCGGACCAACGCGAGCCGACACCCGCAATCTTCGGTCGTCGCTCTGCTGGACGCGGCGCCCGAGGTGGTTCTCACCCAGCCGCTGGAGTGCGCGCCCGTGGCTGCGGGCACTGAATTGTTTGCCGTGGCCAGTCGCGGCATCCATGCGGTGGACGCGGTGGATTTTCTGATCGATGGGAAACCGGTGGGCCGTGTGACGCAGCCGCCGTACCGATTGTCTCTGCCGGCCTTCGAGACCCGGAAGGACGTGGCGGAGATCGAGGCGCGCGCCTGCATCGCCGGCGGTAAGTGCAGCTCTTACAAGACGAGCGTCGTGGTCGGACAAAGCCCCGCGGCGAGCGGACAGTGTCTGGCTACAGCGCTGCGCTGATTTGCTTGGCGCGCTGGAAGTGGGCTGCGTAGTCCGCTATCGCCCGTCCCTCATCACCGAGGGCGCCAGTGACCGTGCGGATCTCCTCGAACTCGCTGTCCTCGAGATAGAGCCCGCACTCCATCGAGGCGAGATCCGGAGCCTCCAGTACGACGCCCATCTCTGACTCGAGGAATTCCCGGTCGGACTTCAAGCGGTGCGAGACTTCCGCGGCGGCCGCAGCACTGAAGATGAACTTCGACGGTGCGAAGAAGCGGCGCATCTTGCGCAGTGCAACGAAATATCGCTCCCGGTCGCCTGCGGTGGCCGCCACGTTGTTCGCCGCCAGGGTTGCCACTAGGCCCTTTGCGCTCAGTGAGATGTTGCGCATTTCGGCCGCCGGTATCCGCTCTGGCGGAAATCCCACATGGCGCATGAACCGCTCGACCAGCGTGCTTGCCGGGTGGTAGTTCAGCGCCTTTACCGCAATCGCGGTGCGCCTGAGCCTGCCGATGATTTCCTGGTAGCGAAATGCCGCGCCGCGGCCGCGCAGAAAGACATCCGGCGGTTCCCTTTCCCGTAGCCAGCCGTCCTTGACGCGCTGGTTGTAGGCTGAGGCGGCGCGACCGAAGTGTTCTCGGCACACGATGATCAACTCCACCCGCACGCTGCCGTCGAACAGCACCGTCAGAGTTTCGAGCAGGCGCCCCATATCATGCCGCCCGGCGAGCGCTTCTGAGCTGATCACCACATCACGCTCCGAAGCGCCGACCGCGCGCTGCAGATCAGCCAGCAGCTTGCTCTGGTCTACCTGAATCACATCCGGGCGGCTGTGGTCGCCAATGAGGTTGGCGATCAGGTCATTGTGGGAGCCGCCGCGCGACAACCCGACTTCGGGGTACACCACTAAAGAATCCCCGCCGCCCTGCACAGCCCGCAACGCGTGCTGGATGGCGCTGGTGCCAGTCTTGGCGGGACCCACATGCACGTAGAGCGTTCTCACGGCCCTGCACCTTCCCTAGTAACTCGAATCGCCCGTCACAAGGTGTTCATAGATGCGCTCACAGTGCGCAGCGCCCCGCAGCATCCAGCTGTCACTCGGAATCATCAGTTCGCGATCCGCGGAGACTTCCGATGGGGTGTTGAAGTAGCGCGACTCATACTTGGTCTTGAATGCCGCGCTCACACTCTTCTCAAAGAATCCGCCGGCAATCCGCAGCGGTTTCATCTGCTCGCGAATCAAGCTGGTCAGCTCTCCGAGGTCGTCCGCGATTTGCGCGTCGCGCAGCTTGCGCAGGAACAGCGTTCTCGTCTTGTGAAAATGCCATTCGTCACGCGCCTTCGCAATCGCATTCAGGGCGCGCAGCACCTCAACGAGCTCAACCTGCATCGACGAGTTCACGATTTCATTCCCCGCCACATGCAGCTCGAGCCCCAGAAGTCCGAAGATCGGAAGTAACAGATTGTCCTTCGCCCGATCGTAGTCGACGATCGTGATGTTATCTTTGCCGAACACCGCGGCGTACAAGTCCAGAATCAGGCTCGGATTAACCAGATTGCTGGCGAACGGACGCAAAATGTGGGGCAGGACGAATTCGTAGAAGGAAATCACGGCCCCGTGCTTCACTTCCTCTTGCCACCAACTCGGCAGCAGGTCGGCGTAATTGCGCTGATAGAATAGGATTCTCAGGTCGCCCGGTTCTGTGAGTAATGCGGACAGCGCCTTGCCGAGCTTTTCGATATCGCCCGCGTGCAGCCGGTCAAAATTCTCACTGGAGACAAAGTTGGCATCAGGGGCGATGAACTCACGCAGATACAGCGGCAGTGCCTCGGAGTCGAGCGTTTTGACCTTCTCCACTAACTCGTGTTGTCCAAACTGTCCACCGAGCCCCTGCATCGGATAGTTGACGCCCAGGCCGCGAAGCTCATCGTTGTTCTCGAAGAAGAATTTCTGAATGTACGTCGACCCGGTCTTATGTGGGCCAATGTGCAGCAGTAACTTCGGCATGGTCGGACTTCTGGAACTGAGCTTGGCTGTGGTGCAGTTGGGCGGCTTTCACGCTCCGCTCACAACCCCATGGCGTTCTCTGGCGGGCGGTTGCGGCGGCAGTCGCATCGCCTGCCGGAATTCGTGCCACTCATTTGCGGGCGAGCGCCTCGGCAAGGAGGCGCTGAGTGGCGGCACCGCTATATCTTCGTTGGATAAACTCCAAACCCTGCGCACCCAAGGTTTCATTCAGCAACCGATCCTCGTGGATGGTCGCCAGCTTGTTGGCAAATTCCTTCGCTGTAGCTGCAACGAGCCACTGCAGTGGCTCTGGCAGCTCCATGCCCTCGGCAGCCACATCCGTCATCACGCAGGGAATGCCATGCGCAAGGCTTTCGAGGACCTTGCCCTTAAGCCCCGCGCCGTAGCGCAGCGGCGCGGCCGTACAGCGCAGCCCATGCAGCAGGCCCGTCAGGTCCGGGACATGACCGAGCACCCGGATGTGCTCCGCCTCGAGTGAAGTCAGCTGCGCTGGTGGGTGCGAGCCGACCAGGAAACCCACAATGCTGTGCCCGTTGATCCGCTCGCTCCCGTTAATCAGTGGCGCAATCTCCTGCACCAGATACTTCGCGGCGTCGAAATTCGGAGCATGACCGTAGCTGCCGATAAACGCGTATCCGGATCGATCCGCAAACGCAGTCGGCGAGGGACGCGGCAGTACCGTCCAGGGAACGACGTGGACGCGCACCTCGGGAACCTTCTGCTTGAGGATGGCGGCCTCCACCGAGGAATGCACAACCACCGCATCCACCTGGCGCATGGCCGCCAGCTCTGCCTCTTCGCTCACCTTCGGGCCGGCGCTCAGCGCACCAACCACGGCAAGCTCGCGCTGCTGCCGCAGAGAGTGCAGATCGGCAACGTTATATAACGTGTAGCAGTCCGGGAAATACTGCTTTACGAGGCCGGCGTATTTGGAGGCATTGACGAAGCGGTGCAGATACACCAGGTCCGGCTTGACCGCTAGGCGCCGCAAAATCTCTTCCACCGAGCTGTAATACGGGTGGTAAAGACACTCGATCCCTAACTTCTGCAGGTTTTGCGTGTAGGGATTGATCTGCGCCATGTTGTCCGCGGACAGAAACGTGACTTTGTAGCCCAGAGCCATCAATGCCAGGATGTGGTTCAGAGCCGCCACGGAGCCTGCGTCTTGGTCCGGCGTGAGCACGGTGCTGTCGATGAACAGCGCCCGGCGCTTCACCGTTCGCTCGACTTCGAGCTCGGGCTGCTCGCCATTGAAACGATGAGTTGTGAGCACCTGTTTCCAGCGCTCGTAGAACTTTCGATGATTGATGGGCTGAAAGCGTTTCATGCCGCTGCCGTGCACGTCCTTGCCCGCCGACACACCCTCGATATGAAACACTTCGGAGGCGGGCTGCACTACGACCCGCTTACCGGCAGCGCGGACGCGGAAGCAAAGATCCGCGTCCTCGTAGTAGGCCGGCGCAAAGTGTTCGTCAAAGCCCGTGAGCTCCTCGAAATGATCCCTGGCGATCATCAACGCCGCCCCGGAGACGTAGTCGCAGTCCCGCAGGAAGCAGAAACGCGGCTCGTTTGCGTCGGCGTTGCGTCCCCAGTTCCAGCCGTCCCCGAGTCTCCAGATGATTCCGCCGACCTCTTGCAGCGAGCCGTTCTCGAAGAGCAGCTTCGAGCCGACGATCCCAACATTCGGTACATTGGCGAACGTCGCCACCAGCTCATCCAGCCAGTTCGGCTTCACGAGCGTATCGTTGTTGAGGAACAGCAGGTACTTGCCGCAGGCCACCGCCGCACCGGCATTGCAGGTGCGCACGAACCCCTGGTTCTTCGCGTTGCGGATGAACTTGACGCCACCGGATATCAGGAAGGCGCCGAACAGGGTCTCATCGCGCGAGCAGTCATCGACGACGATGATCTCGAAACTCGCCTTCGGCAGATTGTCCGCGATCGACCTGAGACAGTTATAGGTCGTGTGGAACTTGTTGTAGACCGGAATGACGATAGAGACAAGTGGAGACTCGGTGCGCTCGAAGTGGATTGGTGTGTATTCAGATTCCACCTTGAGCAACAGCTCGCGCGTCCAGTCCGACACCTCGGCTTCCTGCAGAAGGTCCTGCAGACGCGCATCGCTCAGTGGCGGGCGGTCGTCGTTGAGCGAGCTGCGCACGTTGAGCAACTGGTTCATGGCGCGCAGCGTGACTGCGAGCTGCTGATCCAGATCCTCGGGCCAACGCGCCACACTGCTTGCGGCTGCGGCAGCCGATTCCAGGAACTGGGTGAGCGATGCGTCGAAACCGGCTTCGGGGCGCAGCAGCCACTGCGGCGAGCCTCGCAAGTCGACACCGTCTGCGGAGCGCCTGACCGCAATCAGATGGCGTGCCAGCGGCAGCAGCGCACCGGGATTCCCGATCGCAAAGCCGTGTCTGCCGTTACCAATGCCGGCGGCGCGCAGATCCTCGCGGAAGATATCGGCGCGCACGCGCATCAACAGTTCCCGCCCGTCGTAGATGTCTACCGGGACGGCCGCGTCCGGCTCGAGCGGGTCCCAGGCCCAACCGACGATTTCCTGGTGGGAGATGACCTCGACGCATCCGGCCAGATCGGTCGCGGGATTCCCGGCCGCGAATACCCTGCCCGCACCATCGTTATCCTGTGCCGGGAGCGGCAACTCTTCACTCGTATGCGCTGCTTTCTTTTTCTTAGCCAATCCACCTCTCCGCACTATTGCTGCCACGCATAAAATCAGTCCAGCGCTCGTGCTGCACCCAGCGTGCTCATTTCTGCAGTGTCAGTGACACGGCGCTGATGGCGATCCCGAGCTTCCTGATGTCCTCGCTGATGCCAAGGGTCTTCGGCGCCGAGGCAGTGGGAATTACAAATTCCACGCGTATACCGCGCGGCGAGAGTACGTTTCTCGGCAGGACGAATTGAGTTTCAGCGGCGACAGTCAGCGTCCGGAAACCGACATAGAGACCATTGATGAAGACAAAGAACTGCTGACGCTCAATGTGGCCCGCCTGGATGAAGGGTCTGCCGCTGATGTTGAGGCGCAGAACCGCATCGAGGGGCACGGTGCCGCCGAGCGCTACCGAGAAGCCGGCGACTTCATCCTGAGTCCAGGACATGGACGGCTCGTTCAGATCAAAGCCGTAAGGATCCATCTCGCGGATGCTGCCGTTCTTCCCAAACGTTACTGCCTCGTTAAGCTTAAGTGTCGCCATGTCTGCTGCCATCCTTATGCGGTTCCGCTACGTCACCGAAACGCAGGCTCAGGCTCGAGTGATTGCGCGCTTTTGCGCGGCACTGCAGCAATCCCCTGCCTCCAGCCACGCGCACTTTCCAAAAGGGCCTCGAGTCCCAACGTCGTCCAACGGTAGCAATCGGATGCGCGTGGATCTTGTAGTAGACCCGGACATCAGGTTCCGGGTTTTGTTTCGCGCACCTTACCCCCTGCCCAGCGCGGATTCCAGATCGCTGGTGAAGATGAGAAAAGATCTTGTGATTAAGTTAACACTGCCTGTTATCGTTTTGTTACTTGGTTACGATCGGCATCAAACCGAATAACGTACTCGCCGAGTCTCATAACAAGGATCGGGTAAGGGGAAAATCCTGTGGGCACCAGCGTCAGTATTTCTGCAGTGTAATGTAGACGTCACCGTCTACGGTCGCGGCACCGTCATTGCCGGCAATGGCAACGATTCAATCGACATCACGGGCAAAGGCAGGATCATCGTCGGCAGCGGCCACGATACCCTGACTCTGGGCGACGGCGGCCAGATCTGGCAGTCCGGCGCCAGCGGTGTTGACACCATCAATCTCGGTGGCAAGTGCGGCACGATCTATGAGCAGGGCCAGGCCACGGTGGCCAGCGTGTTTGGTCAGGCCACGATCAGCGGCGGTGTACTGGATCTCGGGGTGCGCAGCGGGAGCAACGTCCAGCACAGCGAGCACCGCAGCGACGACGACCACGAGCACCATCATGACGACGACCGGGATCGTCATAACGACGATGCTCGCCACGGTTTCACAAGTGCCCAAAGCGGCAGTGTGTACAAGGAAATCGCGGTCAGCGGCCACCTCACCCTGCAGGGGGGAGCGGCGAATACCGAGTTCGTCGGCGGCAGTGGCTCGACCGTGATGCAAGCTGGAACGGGCAACGACACCTTCGTCGGCGGCTCCGGCCACCGAGACCATGATTGGCGGCTCCGGCCACGACATCTTCCAGTTTCACGAGGGGCAAGCCGGCGGCCAACACGTCATCGAGAACTTCGTCTCGGGCCAGGATCATCTGTTCATCGAGGGCCACTCGCTCGATTACCTGCAGTCGCACCACGATGTCACCACGTTGGGCGGCAACACCTTCATTACGATCGATGGCGGCAAGACCACGATCGAGCTGCAGGGTGTGACGAGCCTCAAGGCTTCGGACATCACGGGTCAGAATCACTAACCGTCCTGGAGCGTGGCTCGCCTCTGAGGCACGCCTGGGTTGGCAGGACGCTTGACCAGGGCTCCCGGATTTGTCACTGGGCGCGCAGTGCAAGGCGATGCATCGCTCGCGCCCGAGCTTCTTCGGGCTGCGCTCAAGCTGCTGAATGCCGGGTCTCGCGCCAGCGCGAGCCCGGCGGCAACTTCAACCCTGACGCGCATCTGCTGCGCGCTGCGGCAGGGCTCACTCGAGCCCGCGCTGCGCCATCTGGACCGAGCCTGCCGCCGTATGCCGGAGCATGCCCTTACGCTTGCCCCAGCCTATGGCTACCTGCTGCTGCTGCAAGGCGGGGATTACTATGCCGCGCTCGGGCTGCTGCAACGGGCGCTGGAGTTTGGCCCGAATCCTGACGCGGCGGCCCTAGTCGCGCTTGCGCTGCTGCGCCTCGAGCGTGCGGCGGACGCCCAAGAGCGCTTGCAGACCGTCCTGTCTGAATACTGCGCGGTCCCCGGCGTAACCCCCTTCCAGGCCGCCGGCGAGATCGCGCTGCATCCTGCGGTGGGTGCACCGGGCTGGGTGGGACGCGGGCCGGGGCTCGAGCTCCTCGGCGAACTCGCCCGGCAGGAGTCCACCAACGTACTCGACATCCGGATCGACGGGCGGACGAGCTTCTCTCAGCTGCTGCGTCGTGGCACGGACGGCGCCCGGCGGCAGCGCTTCAGTGTGCCCGCGCCCGCTGCAAGTCACGACCGGCCGCTAGAGATCAGAATCCACGGCGTACCCCTTGCCGGCAGCCCGCTCAGCGTCCCGGCTGACTTCGGCTTTGACGGTCGCGTCACGACGCGGGGCGCACGCCTGAGCGGCTGGGCCCGCCTCGGCTGGCTGCCGGCCGCGCGCGTGCGGCTGCGGCTGGAGGATGAGACGGGTCGGCGCGCGCACCTGCAGACCGATCCACCCGCCATTCCCGGTCAGGGTCTTCCCTTCCTCGGCAAGCTGCGCGCTGCGGGATTGCGCGGCAGCATCATAGGCATCTCCAGGCGCGGCTGCCGATGGTCGTCCGCAGCCTGCTCCCCGACTCCCCGGTGCTCCCCGAACGGGCGATCATTCGGTCGCCGCGCACGTCTTCGCGCCTCAAGGCCTGGGTCGGGCGCCCCTGTGCGGGCGCGAACCGGTCTCATCGAGGGCGCCCCGCTCACGGACGTCATCATCCCGGTCTACCGGGGCCGCGAGGAGACGCTCGCCTGCATCAGCTCGGTGCTCGCCACGATCGGTGAGGATGCGCGGGTCATCGTGGTTGACGATGCAACGGATGATGCCGCCCTGGCCGCAGCCCTCGATCGGCTACACGTCGCTGGCCGTATCACCTTACTGCGCAACCGCGTGAACCAGGGCTTCGTTGCCTCGGTAAACCGCGGCATGTCGGTGCACACAGCGCATGACGTGGTGCTCCTGAACTCCGACACCCTGGTATTCGATGACTGGCTGACCCGGCTGCGCGTGACGGCCATATAGCGGCAGCGCCGTCGGCACGGTCACACCGCTGAGCAATTCCGGGTCAATCACGAGCTACCCGTACGCGCAGGGAGCGCAGGTCTCGCCCGAGTTCGCCGCCGCGTCTCGCGCCATGGCCGGCGCCACACATCCGGGTAGGAGCGTCGAGATCCCGGTGGGCGTCGGATTCTGCCTTTACATCCGCCGCGACTGTCTGCGTGCCGTCGGCGAGTTCGATGCGGTGTTCGGTAAGGGCTACGGGGAAGAGGTCGACTTCTGCCTGCGGGCGCAACGCCACGGCTGGTCGCAGCGCCTTGCGGCGGACGTCTATGTGTATCACGCCGGCGGACTGTCCTTCGGCGGCCGACGCGCGGCGCTTCTCGAGCGCAGTCGGCGCATCATCAATCTGCGCTACCCTGGGCTACGACGCCCACATCGCCAGCTTCCAGGCGCGCGATCCGGTGCGCGTGCTGCGGCGGCGCCTCGATGAGCATCGATTGTCGGCATTCCAGGGACGCTTCGTGTTGTTAGTGAGCCTCGCGATGAGCGGTGGCGTGGAGCGTTTCGTCACCGAGCGCTGCCGTGAGCTGCGCTCCCAGGGCCTACACCCGCTCATCCTGCGGCCCGCGGCCTCAGGGGACACACGCCGCTGCGAACTGTGGACCGAGGCGCTGGAGCTACCCAACCTGCACTTCGACATCCCCAGCGAGCTGCCTGCCGTGAGCGGCCTGTTGCGCGCGCTGCGGCTCCAGGCAATCGAGATCCAGCACTTCCTGCACCTGGACGCGCGCGTCATCGACGCGGTGCGCGCACTGCCAGTCCCGTATGACCTGTTCGTGCATGACTACGCCTGGATCTGTCCGCGCGTGACCCTCATCGATGGCAGCGGACGCTATTGCGGTGAACCGGCCGTCAGCGTCTGCCAGCGCTGCGTGAGTAAGAACGGCTCTAATCTTGGCGAGAGGATCTCGGTGCCGGCGCTGCGCTCACGCAGCAGCGGCTGGTTGCGGGGGGCACGTCGCGTACTGGCACCTTCGCTCGCACCGCGGCACGGCTGCGCAAGCATTTCCCCGGTATTGAGGTACAGGTGCGCCCCCACGCCGCGCTTGAATTGCCCGCAGCTCCCCCGCCGCGCGCGCAAGACCGCAAGATCCTGCGCATCGCGCTCCTCGGGGCCATTGGCGATCATAAGGGCTACCAGGTTCTGCTGGCGTGTGCGCGCAATGCGCGTCTGCGTCGCCTGCCCCTCGAATTCGTAGTCATCGGTTACACGTGCAACGACGCCCGCTGCTCGCCACCGGCAAAGTGTTCGTGACGGGGCCTTACAGCGAGTCCGAGGCGCCGCACCTCTTGCGCCGCGAGCAGCCCGATGTCGTGTGGCTCCCGTCCGTCTGGCCCCAGACCTGGTGCTACGCACTGGATCATGCGCTCGGCACCGGCCTGCCGGTGGTCGCTTTCGATCTGGGCGCCATCGCCGGCGGCTGCGTGCGGCCGGTACGGGAGTTTTGTTGCCGCTGGAGCTTGCGCCGCGAGAGATCAACGAGAGTTTTGTCCGGCTGCTGGGGTCCCCCGGCATCCCGAGCACCGCAGAGCCACGTTCTGTTCAATCGCGGCCGTCGACGCAGCCATCTAACGATAAGATCACCAGGGCTTTGCCCGATGAGATTCAAATGAAGAACAACGATTCTGATACCAAACCCGACCACGAAGCGCAGCAGGGCATGAGCGCCTCAGTGCAGGTGCTGCCGCTGCCGGCGGGGCTGTACCTGTTCTCGGTGAAGGCCGCGGGGCCCGTAGCGCCCCGCGTCAACGGGGAGCTCTCGCTGCCGGCCGTGCACGTGGGCTTAGGCCCCGGCGTGCAACCCGACCACGTGGAGTTTATCGCCGGCCCGAACACGCAAGGTGCGTGGCTCTTCGCACCGGGCGATCTGCTGGTGACCAAGGTCAATCGCGCCGGCGCGACACTTGTCATGACCTCCGTGCGCGCCCCGGGCGGCGATGTGCTGTCGATCAAGGTTGAGCGCCTCGAGTCGCGCGCCGAAGCCGCGGCGGCGGCCGAAGCGCCGAGTGTGGATGAGGCCCCCGCTTCCGCCCCCGTCCCCAAGACGCCCGCCAAGGCGAATCCCGGCGCGGGGCGCAACAAGCCGTCCGTGCCGGTGCAAATCGGCGTCCACGTACGCTCGCGCGGGGATATGACGTTCGCCGACAGCCCCTGGGCCGGGCGCGTAGCGCCGGGCTTGTGGATCGAGTCCTTTTGCGTGCGACCGCTCGAGCTGCTCGCCGCGCAGGACCTGGAGTACAAGGCGCTCACCGGCAGCGGCTTCGAGACACCATGGCTCAGTGACGACAAGATGTGCGGCACCAAGGGCATGGCAGTGCCGCTGGTGGGCTTTGCCGTAAGACTGAAGGTCCCGGCAAGCGCCGAATCCGACTGCGAATACAGCGGCTACTTTCAGTCGGGCGCCACCGTCGGGCCGCTGCGCAACGGCGCGCCCTGCCGTTCCACGGTGGCGAACGACCCTCTCGAGGGCATTCAGGTGCGGCTGCTGAAGCGCTCGACGATGAGGACGGACGCATGGGCACTCAAGGCCGAGCAGCCGGCGCAGGTCCCGAAAGGCCGCGGGCGCAGCGCGACCGCCACGACGTCGGCGCGTCCGCAGCGACCGGATCCCAGCCCGCAGCCCGCACGGCGTCCGTGACCGAAGCGTCGCGCGAGCGCGTCCTGATCAATGTCGGCTGCGGAGCGCGGGACGCGAGCGCCCTACCGACCTATTTCAGCGACTGGCGGCAGCTGCGAGTGGACGTGGACCCTTCCGTCGAGCCTGACATTCTTGCCGATCTTACCGATCTTTCGGCGATCGCCGACGGCAGCGCGGACGCGGTGTGGGCGGCGCACTGCATCGAGCACCTGTACGCGCACCAGGTGCCGCGGGCGCTGTCGGAGTTCCGCCGCGTGCTGCGCGCGGACGGCTTCGAATGCGTGATCGTGCCGGACCTGCAGACGGTGGGAAATTACCTTGTTGCGGACCGGCTCCACGACGCGCTCTACCAGTCCCCTGCCGGCCCGGTCACCGCGCACGATATATTTTTTGGATTCGGCCAGGCGATTGCCGCGGGCCGCACGTCGATGGCGCACCGCTGCGGCTTTACGCCGGGCCACCTGCAACGCTGTTTTCAGCAGCAGGCGTTCGGCGAGTTTCTGCTCGTGCGGCGCCGGCGGGATTTCGAGCTGGCCGCAGTCGCGCGGGCCACACCCGCAAAGAGTCAGGCCGAGGGCGCCGCGCTCGTGACCGCGCTCGGACTATGAAATACCTCTTCATTCACCAGAATTTTCCCGGCCAGTACCGGCACGTCGTGCGGCACCTCGCGAGTCAGCCGGGCAATCAGGTCTGCTTCATTACTCAGCCCAACGACAATGCGATGCCGGGGGTGCACAAGATCACCTATCCCAAGGACCAGCGCGGCCACATCAATTGCCACGCCTGGGCATCCGAACTCGAGCGCGCCATTCATACCGGGGCAAAGGTCGTTGAAGCCTGTCGCGTGCTGCGCGAAGGCGGCTTCACGCCCGACGTGATCATCGGTCACAGCGGCTGGGGCGAAACGCTGTTCGTGAAGGACGTCTTTCCGGGCGTGCCAGTGCTGGCGAATTTTGAGTTCTATTACCACGCCCACGGCGTGGACGCGGACTTCGATCCCGAGTTCGTTTCGATCTTCAACGAGCCCTCGCGCCTGCGGGCGCGCAACGGCATCAATCTGCTCGCCTTTCAGGGGGCCGACTGGGGACACTCGGCCACCCAGTGGCAGCGCAGCCTCTATCCCGATGAGATGCAGTCGCGGATCAGCGTGCTGCACGAGGGCGTGGACACGAACCTGGTGCGCCCGCGCCCCACGGCCAGCTTCAAGCTTCCGGGTTCCGGCCGCACGCTCACGCGTCGCGACGAAGTGGTGACGTACGTCGGCGCAACCTTGAGCCCTATCGCGGCTTTCACGTCTTCATGCGTGCGCTTCCGCAGCTCTTGCGCCGGCGCAAGCGGGCGCACGTCGTCATCGCCGGCGACGTCGGGGTGAGTTACGGCGCGCCGCCGCCGCCCAACTCCACCTTCAAAGCCATGATGCTGCAGGAGTTGGGCAATAAGCTGGACCTCGATCGCGTGCACTTTCTGGGTCTCATCGACTATCACGCCTACCTCACGCTGCTGCAGGTCTCCAGCGTGCACACCTATCTGACCTATCCCTTCGTGCTGTCGTGGTCCTTCATCGAGGCCCTGGCCTGCGGCTGCCTCATCGTGGGATCTGCAACACCGCCAGTGCTGGAAGTGCTGCGCGACGGCGTCAATGGCTTCACGGTGGATTTCTTTGCGGTGAAAAAACTCGCGAACCGCATCGAGAGCGCGCTCGAACAGCGGCGCGAGCTGGCCACGATCCGCCAGGCGGCGCGCGCCACCGCGGTTGAGCGCTTCGACCTCAACGGACTGTTACTGCCGCGGTGGCTCGAGCTGTTGGATGCACTCGCGACCGGTCGCACCCCCGCCACGATGAGCGCGCTGCCGGTGCGGCCGCAACTGCAGTCGTTCAGCCGTGAAGCTGCGCCGTCAGGCGCTTAATTTCCGGACCCGCATCCGCGTCCCCCGCTTCGAGCGCCTGCTGGTACAGTCGCAACGCTGATGCCAGGTCAGGCGTGCTGCCCTGGCCAGTCTCGTGGAGCTTCGCGAGCGCCACCATCGCGGACGCGTGTCCCGCGTCGGCGGCGAGCTGGTAGCAGCGTGCGACTTCCGCCCAATCCGCGTCATTTTGTGCGCGTTCGGCCTTGAGCGCCCCGAGGGCAAGCTGCGCGGAGCGATGCCCGCGCTCGGCGGCGGCGCTGTAGAGCCGCTCTGCCTCGACGTCATCGCGCGGAGCCCCGAGCCCGCGACGCAGGCACACGCCCAGGTTGTATTGCGCATCCACATCGCCGGCGTCTGCGGCCCGCAGCAGCAGCTGCGCCGCCTGCGCGTGATCCGCCGCGGCGGTGGAATACTGCAGCAGCAACCCGCCGAGCATGGCCAGCGCCGGCACGTGACCCTGCAGCGTCGCGGTCAGCAGCCAGCGGCGCGCTTCCCGCAGCGAAGCCTTGGTACCTACGCCGCGCAGATAGAACTCCCCGACCTGGGTTTGCGCTTCGGCGTGGCCCCGCTCGGCGGCACGCAGCCACATCTGAAAGGTCTGCGCCAGTTCGTCTTTCGCGGCGCCGCGCTCGATGCGCAGCGCTGTGAGCGCGGCGATCGCCCCGGCATGTCCCTGCCGTGCGGCGCGCTCGTACCAGATCTCCGCCGCGTCGCGGTCGACCGTGACGCCGTGTCCCTGTCGCAGAATATCCCCGAGCCACGCCTGGGCGAAGGCGTGGCCGTTTTGGGCCGCACGCGTGAACCAGCGCAGCGCCTGCGGCTGATTCTGCGCGACGTGCTTGCCTTCGTAGTACACCAGCCCGAGCGAAGATTGGGCATCGACATGTCCCTGCACCGCACATTTCTCCAGCAGTTCGACCACGCGTGTCGCGGGCGGTGGGGCCGGATCAGAGCGCTCGAGTTGTTGCGCCAAAAGACATGCGGCAGCCCCACTGCCGAGCTCCGCAGCGCGCATGAGCCAGTCGGTCGCCTCGAGGGGATCGGCGGGCACGTACTCTCCCGCGGCGTACTGCCGATAAAGCACCCAGGCGGCCTCCGCGTTGCCGCTGTCGGCGGCCTGCTCCAGCAGCTGCAGTCCGCGCGCGGTGTCCTGCGCTACACCCAGGCCACGCAGATGAAGAAAGGCGAGGTTGTAAAGACCTGCGCTAACACCTTGGGCGGCGGCGAGCTCGTACCAGCGGACGGCCATCGGGTAGTTGCGCCGCACATGTTGTCCGGACGCATACATGATTCCAAGTTGCAGGCTCGCCGCTCCGCTCCCCTGCTTGGCTGCCTCACGGTACCAGCGGCGTGCGGCGCGCGGATCGCGCGGCACGCCGAGGCCGCCCATCTGCAGCGTGCCCAGGTGATAGAGGGCATTTGCATCGCCCTGCGCGGCGGCGCGATGGAACCAGTCCGCGGCCGCCTGGAAGTCCTGCGGTAGACCCAAGCCTTCCGCGTACAAAGCGCCGAGGCGATCGTAAGCCGCAGTGATGTTCTGATCGGCCGCCTTGCCGAGCCAGCGCGCCGCCTCTGCGGGGTCGCGCGGCACACCTTCACCGGTGAGATAAAGCTGCCCCAGTAGATACTGTGCCTCCCCGTCACCCAGATCTGCGGCCTGGCGACACAGCACCGCCGCCGTATGCGGGTCCGCATCGGCCCCGGTGCGAAACAAATGCACCAGCGACAGCCACGCCTTCAGGTAACCGCGTGTCGCCGCACGACGCAGCCAGGTCTCGGCATCCGAGGCACTGCGGTTCACCCCGATCCCCCGCCGGTAGAGCTCTCCCAGCTGGAACATCGCTGCCGGCTGGCCAGCCTTCGCCGCTTGCCTCAGCAGGGTCGCCGCCCGCTTCTCATCGCGCTCGACCCCTTCCCCGAAGAGAAGCAGCATCGCCAGGCACAACTGCGCCGTGGAGTTGCCTCCCGCCGCGCACGGCTCCAGCCAACGCTGGGCAGCTGCAGCGTCACGCCGCTCGCCATAACTGCCCGCATAGAGCATGCCGAGGCCAAGCTGCCCGGCGGCGTGCTGTTGCTTGGCGGCGGCGCTGAACCATCGCTCGGCCTCGTTCAGGTCCCGCGTGCGCCCGAGTCCGGTTGCGTACTGGTACCCAAGGCGCGCCTGTGCTGCCGCATCGCCCGCGTCAGCCGCGCGTGCATTCCAGGTTGCGGCCTGCCCGAAGTCCTGCGCGACCGCAAGGCCTTGGGGATACAGGCTCTTGAGCAGGGATTTCTCGCTCGTCCCCTCGCTAATCTTCTCGAGCGCCGCCGGGGATGCCGTTGCCGGGGCCGCCATTCCGGTGAGGTAGATCTCCCCGAGACGCGCCATGGCGGGCACGCAGTAATCGTCCGCCGCCTTTTTGTACCAACGCACGGCCTCGACGAAGCTCTGCAACACGCCCTCGCCGCGCTCGTAGAGCTGGGCGAGGCGCAGACGGGCCTGCACCACGCGCCCTTCGGCCAGCGCCCGAAACAGCTGTGCGGCTTCGGCCTTGCGGCCCTTGGCATAGGCGGCTTCCGCGCGCTCGAGCGTGGGAACCCGCTTGGCGGAAGAGGCTCTTTTCAGGAGGGAGCGAAGGCCCACGCCACGAATATACCGGCTCCGGCCCCTGCCGGGCGCAGGGGATAACGTAATGGGAGCGAGGTGCCTCCCCGTTGCGCTCTGCGCCTGCCAACGAGTCTCGCCCCAGACCCAGTGTTGGATGGCAGCCGCTAAAGCGCCTGAGCGCCTCCCCTCGGAACGCTCAGGAATCAAAGATCTGCGGGATTCGCGGCATCACCGGGCTCCCCGGGAAATTGCCCGTGTGAGGAACACACGCCGGTACTGCCAGACAGCCTGGAATATGGCCTTTCGACCACCCGCGTCAGCGCGGTTCCTGGCAAGCCCCGTCAATGGATCAGCCAGACCGCGCTCAGACCGCCAAGGAGTCCCAGTCGGCCGCGGCGGGTTCTGGCCGTAGCAGGCAGCGCAGTCCCTCCCTTGGGTGATCACATCTTCACCGGCCGGTAGTTTTCGCACCGTTGGGCAAGTTGCCCCAATCTTTAAATGCGAGAGAAGTGAACTTCGACACAGACAAAATAGAAGTTCCGTTCAACGACTCAACATCGCAGCTGACCTCGCAGTTGTAAGCAATCGTCGTCGAGCAGTGCCACGCTGTTCGGATTTCCGTCGGTGAGGAACGACACGTTGTCGAAGCTCCAGACGCGTAGTTAACTGCATGCGCTCGCGACTGACAGCATGCTCGACCCCGGAGCGGATAACGATGCCGGTCGGCCAGCCACGAAATTGGTCTCATGGCATACCCCCCGATACAGCACGACCTCTCAAGGCTCAATGCCACGCGCATTCGAGTCTTTGGCGCCTTGTTGACCCTCTCCTTGCTGGGATTGAGTCTGAGCGGATGTGGGGGCGGGTCACAACCCACATCTCTCTCGAGCGTCACTGACCCCACGATCACGATGCAGCCGACAAGTCAGTCGGTAACCGCAGGTCAGACGGCGACATTTGCGGTCGCCGCCACTGGCACGGCGCCCTTGCACTATCAGTGGCAGAAGAATGGAACCGACATCGCCGGGGCAACTGCCTCAAGCTACACGACGCCCGCCACCACCAGTTCCGACAATGGCTCTCAGTTCACCGTAGTGGTCAACGATGCAGCCGGTAGCGTGACGAGCGACCGAGTAACCATCACGGTGAATTCTGCAGCGTCAGACGCTCTGGCTCAGAACCTGTTGCTCTACTTGATTAGCCTGAAAGGCAACCGAATGCTCAGCGGCCAGCATGCGGATTACTACGCTAATGGTGCTGAGATGGACCAGGTGTCACAAATCACCGCCAGCACGGGGCAGACACCTTCGATTTTGGGCGTAGCCTTTTCGCTGGGAAATTTGACCTCTAATGCCGATCCGGTCGCGCTCTCGAATCAGTGGCTCGCCCAGGGGGGCATTGTGCTCGGGACGTTCTCGCCCGGTAATCCCACTTATAGCGCACAGATCATCGGCGGCCCCACTGAGGGTCCGAACGAACCCAACGGCCATCCCGTAGATTTCGCTAACCTGCTTGTCCCGGGAACCGTGGAATATACACGTTGGTATGCGGGTCTTGACGCGCTCGTCGCTGAATTAAAGGCCATTAACGGCCCCATTATGATGAGGCCCTTCCCCGAGTTTGATCGGAACGTGCAATGGTGGGCATCACAGCCGCCAGCTGAGTTCACCGCGGTCTGGCGGGAAATGGTGACCTACATCAGAGGCAAAGGGGTGAACAACGTTCTTTGGGTCTTTAATCTCGGCGGCGGGGTAATGGACGCCATGCGGTCCGCGCAAGTCCCGGGTTACATCGACTCTTATTACCCTGGCTCTGACTACGTTGACATTGTGAGTATGGATTGTTACCCGCCATCAAGCGCCAATGCCCCGACCATCGCCGCATTAACTGCGCTAAACAAGCCCGTCATCTACGCAGAAATGGGAGCAGTGAAGGGGAACCCCCTCCCGCCGCCGTTTACCGGGGATACAAGCGTGGCGCTGGCAACAGTCATTTCCAATTTTCCGCAAGTGGTTGCCGCAGTCGTGTGGGGTAGCACCGAGGCACTGCCGGAACAAAATGGAATGTCAGGCTATATGAATAACTCCAAGATGATTAACTTGGATGGCTTACCGGGCTTATGACTACTTTCTAACAAACCGCTCGACTTCTCGAGATCCAAGAGAAAGGTCACTCGAGCGCCCTACCTGCGGTTCACCCCGATAGACGCTCGGGCTCGCATCCGGTGCGACCACGCTGCGCATCGCACTCAGCTTTAATAAGCTGTGGGCGGAAACTCGTGCTACCGGAATGAGAGCCTTGGACCGGTCGCGTCAGCGGTGTCGGGCGGCTTAGCCGGACCGCGCCTAGGACGACTCGGGATCCAACAGCGTGGAGGCCAGGCGCGGCGCCTTGGGCGGCACCGGCGAATATCCGAAGCGCAGGATGAACCAGATGTCCTCGGCCGCGAAGCGCTCGCGCAGGTAGCGATTGCAGGCGGCATTGGTGATCATCGACCCGAAGGGCAGCATGTAGACGCCGTGGCGGGTCATCGCGAGCCACAGGCGCATCAGCATGCGCCCCGCCTTCACCAGCTCCGGCCACGACTGGAACGGACCGCGCAGGATCGCGACGTGACGCGTGCCCGCCTGCGTGCGCAGGTATTTGGCGCGCGCGAACGGCGGCGATGCCGGGCAGGAGAAAGAGCCGCGGCGCCGTAAGTGCCAGGCGCATCTCCCAGCGCGGCTGGTTCATGGGGCCCGCCCACAGGCCATCGCCGATCGCCGGCGTGGCGGCGGTGCGGATCCAGCGGCGCAGCTCCGCCAGCTCCTCGGGTTTCAGATTGTTCTCCAGGACCGCCGTGACGTTGCGCCGCAGGACCTCCCGCACGAGCGCAGGTTCCGTGAATGACTCGAAGTGATGCCCGTCCTCGGCCGCGATCCGTGCAAACTCTTCCAGCGCCTGGGGCGCGACGAGCCGATCCGCGTAGGGCAGGCGCGAGGTGCGTCGCGCCTCGAGCAGCGCGCGCTGCTCCTGAAAAGCACAGCGACCGATCACTTCGGCACGACCGAGCACCACGGGGCCCGTGCCGGGCTCGATCGCGCCCGGCACCACCTCCGCATCGGGTGTCACCCGGATCTCGAGTCCGAGGTGGCGGCCGGCGCGCTCGAGCGTCTCGGCAAAGATGCCGAAGGAGGACAGCACGTACAGATCATCCGTGTCCTCCACCGGCAGCATGCGCTCCTTGAGGATCACGAGCTGCGCCACGGAGGCGTTCAGCGGCCGGATGCGGAACGGCTGCGTGTTGTGCGGCGTCGGTGCCAGGCGCGCCAGTTCGGCCACCGCGGCCCAGGGCTCGCCGCTCACGGGCGCACCTCCGCGGGCACGCCGCGCAGGCGCGGCAGCCACCAGTTGGCGCGGCCGAGGAGCGCCATCAGCGCCGGCAGCAGCACGAGCCGCACCAGGGTGGCATCGAAGGCCACCGCGAAGGCGAGCCCGAGCCCGAACTCGCGCGTGACGATGAGGCGCGTGCAGCCGAACGCGAGGAACAGCGAGATCATGATCGCCGCGGCGCTCGTGATCACCCCGCCCGTGCGGGCGATGCCGTGCGCGACCGCCTGCCGCGAGTTGCCGGTGCGCAGGTATTCGTCGCGGATGCTCGAGAGCAGGAACACCTCGTAGTCCATCGACAGCCCGAAGAGGATGGTGAACAGCACCAGCACGATGAAGGCGTTCAGGCCCCCCGGCGGCGCCAGGTTGAGGAGCGCCGCGCCATGGCCATCCTGGAAGACGAGGATCAGGAAGCCGTAGCTGGCCAGCACCGACAGCAGGTTCAGGACGATCGCCTTCAGCGGCAGGAGGATCGAGCGCAGGTGCACGAGCAGCACCAGGAACGTGACCGCCAGCACCGCCGGCACCACCAGCCACATCTTGGCGAAGATCTCCTGGTCGAAGTCGGCGAGCATCGCCGGCACGCCCGTCACCCGCGCGGTGAGCCCGCGTGCCGGTGAGCTCCGGCAGCGGGTCGGCGCGCAGCGGCGCGCACCTCGGCCGCCGCGGCCCGGGATTCGGGCGGATCGGTGCCGATGAGCGCCAGGATCGCGATGCGCCCCTGCGAGCCGAGCGCCTGTGTCGCCGCTTCCCGCAGCGGCTCGGGCAGCTGCGTCAGCGACTGCGCGGGGTGCCGCTGCGGCTGAGCGCGGCATCCAGCTCCGGAAAGCCGCGCACCATGACCACGTGCGGCTCACGCTGCAGGCGCTGCGCCAGGTCGCGGATCGCAAGCCGCGAGCGCGCTTCGAGCACGGTATGACCCGGGGGTGCCTCGAGCACCAGGGCCGTCGGCCCGATCCATCCGGGTGCGAAGTCGCGGGCGAGGAGCTCATACCCGCGCCGCGCCTCGAGATCCGCGGCGAGCCCCGAGGCCCCGAGGTTCCAGGCGGACATGCGAAACACCGGCGCGATGAACAGGGCGAGGATGAGAAGCGACGCGCCCGCCCACAGGAGCGGGCGGCGCATCACCCGCTGGGCCCAGCGGCTCCAGAACGCCCCGCGCGTCGGGGTCCTGGCGCGCAGGTTCGGCCAGTTCACGCGCGCGCCGAGCACGGCGAGCAGCGCCGGCAGCAGCGTAAGGGTCGCAAGCACCGCGGCGATGACGACCACGACGCCGCCGAACACGAGCGCCTTCAGGAACGGCAGCCGCACGAGCAACAGCGCCAGGAAGCCGATCGCCACCGCTGCCCCGGAGCACACGATCGTCCCGCGCACTTCCCGCACGGCCCGCTGCGCGGCCGCCTGCGGGGTGCGTCCGCTGCCGAGCGAGCGTCGGAAGGCGCCGACCAGGAGCAGCGCGTAGTCGACGCCGACGCCCAGGCCGATCATGGTGACGGTGTTCTCGGCGAAGACGCTGACGAGCGTGAAGCGGCTCAGGAGATAGAGCGCGGCCATGCTGATCGTGGTCGCGGTCAGGGCGAGCGCGATCGGCAGCAGCGCTGCGACCGGCGAGCCGAACACCAGCAGCAGGATGACGAGCGTCAGCGGCAACCCGATGCGCTCGGCCTGCAGCAGGTCGGCGGAGCTCCTGCGGTTCAGGTCATAGAGCACGGCCGGCTGGCCGGTGATCTCGCAACCGAACCCGGCGGGCAGCCGCACGGAGGCCACCGCCGCGCGCAAGCGCGCGGTCGCCAGCTCCGCCTCACTGAAGGTGCCGGCATCGGGGTGGATGAGTAGCAGCGCCGTATGGCCGGAGCGGCCCACGAGCGTGGCATCCCCCGAGTTCCACACCGACTGCACCGCGCTCGCACCGCCCTGCCCGCGCAGCGCTTCGCTCAGGGCGCGCCCGGCCTGCGCAAACTGCGGATCGCCGCTGGCATAGCGGTCCGAGTGCAGCACGGCGATGAACGGATAGAAGGTACCGGCGCGCACCCCGGCGGCGACGGCCTGATCGACCGCCTCGATCGATTCGCTTCCGGGCACGCCGTCCGAGCCGCCCCGAACGACGTCGCCCACGCGCAGCGCCAGCGCGCTCGCGAGCAAGAGGATGGTCCCCCAGGCCACCATCACCGCCAGGTTCCGGCGGGGGCGCGCAGCAACGATGTGACTGTGCATGGGGCGCTCCTTAAGCGTGCTTCAGCAGGCGCGCCTGCTTGATCCGGCCGGCATCCAGGGCGAAGGGCCCGCTGCCCCGCGGGTGCAGTTCGATGACCGGGGTGACGGTCTGCGGGTACTCCTGCCAGGCCTCGCGGAAGTCGGCATTCAGCGCGATGAGGTTCTTCAGGATCGAGTCGCGGTAGCTCGCGGCGAGTTCTGCGGTGGGCTCGGCGTCGACCTCGAAGATGAACTTGGGGTTCACGGAGGCGCGTGCTCCTTCGCTCAAGTGCCAGGCAGAACGAATGGGTGATCTTCGCAAGCGCGGCGTCCGCGTACAGGCACTGCTCGATGTCCTCCGGGTAGATGTTGGCGCCCATCACCGAGACCGTGTAGTCGCGGCGGCCGTAGATCCAGAAGAACGGCAGGCGCAGGCGGGCGCCGCCGCAGTCAGGCCGATCGATGTCGATGCCGCAGGCGGCCAGACGGCGCTGCATGTCATCGAAGCGCGCCACGCCACCCTCGTCGTGGACGTTGTAGCGCACGCGCGGGGAGAGCAGCGACTGGCGCGAGATGGTGAAGAGCAGCTCGCGGTTCTCGTTGACCTCCACGTAGTGCATCAGCGGGTTGTACTGAAAGAGCATCGGCAGACGTGAATCCGCACCGAACAGCGCCGTGCGCACGTCCGGCCGCTCGCGGCACAGGCGCCGGATGGCGACCGCGACCGGCGTCTCGCCGGCGATGCCGATCTCGAGGTCGGTGGCGCCAAAGCCGCTGAAGACGCTGCGGAACCGGCGCAGCAGGTAATCGCGCAGCCCTTCCGCCATGCCTTCGCCACCGACCAGCGCGCGCAGGTCGAATTCCTCGAAGGGGAAGCGCTGCGCTTCGGCGGCGTCGATCAGGTGCTTGAGAAAGGGCGGGTAACCGGCGATGAGATAGCGGTAGGAGGGCCCGAAGAAACGCAGCGTGTGCAGGATTTTCTCCACGTCCGGGCCGGTGCACTTGACGATGCCGTGGCGCGCCATGGCGACCCCCATGTTGATGCCGGTCGCCCAGGCGCCCATGGAGAACGCGTTGATGGTCACGTACGGCTGGGTGCCGTAGCAGTACTGCGCGAAGTAGCTGATGAAGATGTGGCTCTGGTGGCGCTCGAGCCCGCTGCGCACCCAGTTGTAGGGCGTGCCGGTGCTGCCGGAGGACTCATCGATCGTCACGTCGCGCTCCGGCAGGCGGCCGCCCACGCAGCGCTGCTCCGTGGCGTAGCGCCGCACATAGTTTTCCTTGTCGGTCTCCGGCGGCCGGCTCGCCGTGGAACTCCGCGGACGCGAGGAACTCCCGGTAGGCCGGCACGCTGCGTGCCGCGCGGTAGAACGCGCGACGCGCGCGCCAGCGCCCGGCCCAGTCGAGGAAGCCGGGTGCCAGGCGCTCAAAGAGCGCAAGAAAGCTCTCGAACCGCACGCAGGCGATTTGCAGGAAGAGGTTGAACGGCACGAGCGCGGCAAAGCGCGCCCGTTCGCCCATCGTCGGCCTGGGGATGCCAGGACGCGCGCCTGGCCAGAGTGCTCAGCCGGCACGAACTTCCGGGCCGTCGGTATCACGGGGAAATGTGCTCATCTCGTCCTCCCGTGCCAGGGTCGGTTCGTGTCTGGCACGGGACCACTGTCGCAGCCGCCCCCCTACGGCTCGCTTACTGGGGACTCACAGATGACATACAGACGCGCCGGAGGGCGCACAGCACTCACTTGACCACGCTGAATACGGCCGTCGGGTACCCGACCCCTTCCTAATCTCACCATCCGGGTACCCGAACCGGCCCGGGGCGAACTCCTATCTCTCTGCCCTACTGAACATCGAGGCTTCGAGCTCCGCGGCTGACCGTCGAGCTCGAAGGCTATTGAGCCTAGCAGCCTTTGTACATGGTCGTTGCCCTGCCGCAGCGTCGCATCCTGGGTCTGGGCGTACCGATGACACCGAGCGAGCTCGACGCGTGGGGCGAGGACGTCCTCAAACTGCTTCCCCCCAGCACCGCCCCGACATTCATCCCGCAGCCGCCTGTTGAAGGACTCTATGTGGCCACTGTCAGTGGGTCTTCTGAAACAGCAAAATCAGCCAAACAGGTTGCAGGAGCTAAGTGGCGAACGGCTGGACGAAGGAACGACGGGAGGGACAGGTAGCTGCAGTTCGCTGGAAGCTGGCAGCGATCGACGGGACACCCAGGACGACCGAAGGTAAAGTGAAATCGCCCGCAATGCCTGGCGGCGCTGCGCGCCCGATGCTTGCAGCTTCGCACGCGCCAGGCATCAACTAAAGCACTCGCTAAGCTGGCGAGACAAGCCTCACCGCTGGTTTCTTTCTGCGCTCTGCCAGATCCCAACTCCGGTTGGGCGCGTTCCTCACCAGCTCAACCAAAGCTTCAATCCACGCATGGACCAGCCCAGTTCAGCCGGATCGGGCGAATAATGGAATTCTGCATTCAAGTGCATTCCCGCAAACACGAATTGGGTCGGGTCGGTTGTTTGCACCACGGCAGGATACTGTGCCGCCAATCGATCGAGCGCGGCAACGAATTGAGCTTGATCGATCGACCACTGGAAGTGACGCCATCCCAGCCACGGAGTGCCGGTGGACGAGCCACTGGTCGAACCTTTGGTGAGGAACCGCGTGTCTGTGTCAAGCGGACAATTGATCATGTAGGCGTTGTCGACTTCATCGTAACCGCCGCCTAATACCGCTGATTTGGCCCCATTCTGAAATAGTTTGATGCCATAGCTGACGCGCGCACCATTAGGGGCTACGAACAACAGATCTGCGTTGATGTAAGTGTGTCTTCCCACCGCGACGGGAATTTGTAAATCCATTTCACCATTCAGCACCGAGGAGGCATGCGCAAAGGGCACCGGCGTCGCTCCCGATGGAAATCTATATTCAGGCGTAATCATCATCTTCTGATTACTAAGAGTTGTCGGTAAGTCCTTGGAGTTCATATACGCTCCGACCGTGTCGCCTTCCATCTGTGCCGTGCTCGTACCCACCTGGTTACGAAAGCCAAGTTGAGCACTTGACGGAGATGTGGGCACGAACCCGGTCTTCGAACCCGCGTTCCACGAAGTGGGCACTAGTCGGCCGGTTGAAGTAAAAGGATCTTGCTGCAGAACCACCAAGTCCCAGGATCCCGTGGGCAGCCCGCCGTTGTCGACGTGAGCGACATAAACCCTATTTGCGATGCCACTCTCTATCGGCTGTTCAAAGAAAACTGTGCTGCCGGGTACGCTGGTCGAGCCGACGGTGGCGGCCGCAGTCAGAGTCAAGAAGGCTACGCATTGACGTAGAATGGCCGAGTTCTTAGCAATGCGCATATCAGGTATCCTCGATTCAGATTTAGAAGGGTTGCGTCGCGGAGTTCGCTCGCGCCTCGCGGGCGATTATTCCTAGCTCGTGCTCATTAGCAACCTGTCTGCGATATTGCACGTCGTCTTATAGCGACGCTTATTGCGCCGCGCGATTCGCAATAATTTCTTGAGCGATCCGTTGGAAGATTTCGGGCCCCGCCAATTGCGGTCATTGTTATCGACGGGTCGGGTCAATAGCGGTCCAAAAGCGACGACCCCCGGAAACGACTCTCAGGCGTGGGCAAGTGCGCCAGCAACCGGTACCCGAGCCGCCCGGAACGGACTCATACCTCCCTGAACCGACCCCGTCATTCTGCGGGGAGATCCTGTAGACGATCTGACTTGCGCGCTACGCCGCTCCGGTTAGGCAGGTGCCCGCGCACGGCGGCAAGCCGTGCGCTCATGTCGAAGGGCTTGGTCAGGACCTCCTTCGCACCCGCCTCGCGCGCTGCGGCAAGGTAGGGTGCGTGCTGATGGCGTCGGGCTTGTCACCTCATGTCCCTGAGCCACAAGACGGTCGAGAAGCACCGCAGCATCCTGATGCGCAAGCTCGGACTTCGCTCGGCGGCCGCGGACCCCAGGGCTACGTCTGAACGGGCCCCGGGCCCGGCTCTTGGGGTGTTTTGGCTGTCCGGGCGAGGGCGGAATGCGGAAATGGACATAAGACCTGCGTCAGAATGCCCGCGCAGCGGTGAAGCAGCGGTGAAGGTTGATACCGAAAAATACCACTGGTCAGCGCTTCAAGGCTCGGGCATTGTTTTTGCTGTGAGGCTTCAGAGAGTGAATCGGACGCAGGTCGGCGCACGCCGACGCGCCACGCTGTTTCTCCTGGCGATGCTCGGCCTGCGGGCGCTGGTACCTGCAGGTTTCATGCTCGCGCCCGAGGACGGCCGCCTCGTCGTCGTGCTGTGCGATTCAAACGCCCCGGGCGCCGCGCATCGCCACGATAGCCATCAGCATGCCGGTCACACGCACAGCGATCCCACCTGCCCCTATGCACAAAGCGCCGGGCCAACTCCGCTGCCGGCGCTGCCAGCGATCGCCGCCGCGCCGATTGCAACCGTGCTGTTGTTACCGGCGCAGGTTTCACAGACGTTCGTTCAGTTCGGCCCCTCTCGGCAGCAATCTCCCCGCGCTCCCCCGCAATTCGCCTGACGCCTGCTGACGGTCGCCGCCCGTGGCGCCGATTCTGCGATGCGGGCGGCCGTGTGAGGGCCTCGTGCCCTCGCGTCTGTGTTCAGGAGAACCCAACATGAATCCCGCCCGGCGGTGCGCGATCGCACCTCTGGCTTCGCATGTGATGTGCCGACACCTGGCGCGCACCGCGTCTCTGACGTTTTTGCTGCCGATGTTGAGTTGGATACCCCCCGCTCAGGCGTGCGCAACCTGTGGCTGCACGCTGAGTGCGGATGCGGCCATGGGCTACTCTGCCGAGCCAGGGTGGCGCCTGAGCGCAGAGTACGACTACATCCATCAGGACCAGCTGCGCAGCGGCACGCGCGCAGTTTCCACAGTGCCCGATGGCACCGAACTCGAGCGTGAGACGCTCAGTCGCTACATCACCACGGGGCTGAGCTACAGCCCCACGCCCGCCTGGAACATCACCCTGTTTGTGCCTTACGTGGTGCGCACCCATTCGACGTACGGAGAGTTCGAGTCGACTCAGCCGCTGCCGCCGCTGAGCAGCTCGCGCAGCTCGAGCATCGGTGACATCCGGATCATTGGCAGTTACCAGGGACTGTTACCCACCAACAATCTGGGAGTCCAGCTGGGCGCGAAGCTACCGAGCGGCAAGTACGGCACGGCGATCGACTTCTATGGCGGTCCCAATGCGGGGCAACCACTGGATGCCAGTCTGCAGCCAGGTACCGGCAGCTTGGACGTCATTGTGGGCGCCTACTACTATCAGCCGGTCAGCCAGGATTTCGATTTCTTCGTTAACGGGCAATTCCAGGCCGCGGTCAGGCATCACATGGACCAACCCGGAAATGACTACCGTCCGGGGAACTCCACCACGATCAGTTTCGGCCTGCGCTACGAAGGCAGCCCGCAATGGGTCCCGCAGCTGCAGGTGAACTTGCTGCATAAGTCCCCCGACCAGGGGGCGTTGGCCGACGTGCAGAACACGGCCGGAAATGTCGCCTATCTGAGTCCGGGAGTGACCGCCCGCGTATTGGATCAGTTACACGTGTTCGGGTTCGTGCAGCTACCCGTTTACAGCAATCTTTACGGCTATCAGCTCTTTCCGCGATACACGGTGAGTGTCGGGGCAAGTTATGCATTCTGAACGTGCCTCACGAGTGGCCCTGATATCGCGCCGCAGGATGCTGAAGGGTTGCGCCGCCGCCCTGACCGCGTGGGTGGATCTACGCGGTTCCTCTGCGAGTGCAAACGCGCTGCGGGTGGGCGCGCCGGCTCCGCCCGCGTCTCTGGTGACGCTGGATGGTCAACGGATTACCACGACGGACTTGCTAGGCCGCGTCCTCGTACTGACGTTCTGGGCAACCTGGTGTGCGCCGTGCCGCGACGAGCTGCCCTTACTGTCGAGCTACGCCCTCACGCATGCGGATGCGGGGCTGCAGGTACTCGGCTTCTGTCTCGACGGCGCAGATCGGCTGCGCGAGGTGCGCCAGATCGCACAGGCGCTGAGTTTCCCGGTCGGGCTGCTGGCGAATTCCAGCGCGCCCGGCTACGGCCGTATCTGGCGACTGCCGGTCAATTTCACGATCGATCAGGCCGGGCGGCTCAGCGACAATGGCTGGGAGAGCAAACGTCCCGCCTGGACGGCGGAGCGACTGGAACAAGTGGTGACGCCGCTGCTCAGGCCTGCAGTTCCACCGGATCACTGATCGGAGGTTCCTGTGTCAGGAGTTGATCGCGGATCGCACCGCCGCGACGTGCGCTGGAGGCGCCGCTTTGAGTTCGCCGACCAGCGCCCGCGGTGCAGCGAGTGGCACGGATGGAGCATGATGGCTGAGACGGCGGGTCAGCTCGGCTGCGATCTCAAAGGGGCGCAGCACCAATGCCACGCAACCGGTTTCAATGGCGCTGATGGGCATGCTGGGAAGGCGGGCAGATCCCGGGTATTGCGCCAGTGTGAGGGCGCCGCGCTCCCGAAGCGCCCGTACCCCGAGGGCGCCGTCGGAACCTGCGCCTGAGAGAACGATACCGATCGCGTCCGCGCCGAGTTCAACGGCGAGCGAGGCAAACAGCAAGTCCCCCGGGTTATGGGGTCCGCCGGTCTTTCCCGCCGTCACCCGGATGCGGCCACCGCTCACGGTGAGGAGGTCGTGGGCGACGCTCACATACACGTGGCCAGCCTCGGGCAGCATGCCATCCTGTGCGCGCACCACCGGGAGGCTCGTGCGCTTGGCGATCGTTGCCGCGGGCAGTTTCTCGCGCGCTGCATCAAGATGCTGAACGACGATGAACGCAGCAGGGCATGCGGCCGGCAACGCCGACAGCAGCTCGCAAACGGCGTCGAAGTCGCCGGAATCGGAGGCCACGGCCACGATCTGGGGGGTATTCATGGATTGCTCACGGTCACGGGGAATGGAAGATTAAGCACGCGGAGCGTTCAGGTTGCCAGTCGCACGGCTCGCGGTCTGTGCGCTCCCGAACACTGGGCTCTTCGGGCGCTGCCACGGCGCCGGGCACTCAAAGCGGCCCTATGTCTGCTACCGCACGATGGGATTGACGCTGATCTATACTGTACCCCTTCCCCACCCAGGGGGTTCGTCACCTGGGACACCTCCATGCCCGCCGCTGCCCCCGATCCGCAACAAAATCACCTGCTTGCAGCACTTTCGCCTGCCGAGCGGGCGCGGCTTTACCCCCACCTTCGGCTCGTCCCGATGCCGCTCGGGAAGGTCCTGTACGAGTCGGGCGATCTCTTGCGGCATGTGTATTTTCCGACCGACTCGATCGTGTCGCTGCTGTACGTCCTGGCCAGTGGCGCCTCGGCGGAAATTGCCGTCGTGGGCAACGAGGGCCTCATCGGGGTGGCGCTGTTCATGGGCGGCGAAACCACGCCCAGCCGGGCAGTCGTGCAGAGTTCCGGTTCCGCCTACCGGCTGCCGGGACAAAAGCTCAAAAGCGAATTCCGCCGCAATGGCGAGCTGCAGCTGCTGCTGCTGCGCTACACGCAGGCGCTGATCACGCAGATGGCGCAGACCGCGGTGTGCAATCGCCATCACTCGGTGGATCAGCAGCTGTGTCGCTGGCTGCTGCTCTCGCTGGATTGCCTGACGGACAACCGCCTGGTCATGACTCAGGAACTGATCGCCAATATGCTCGGCGTGCGTCGCGAAGGCGTCACCGAAGCGGCCGGCAAGCTGCAGCGGCTCGGCGTGATCGAATACAGCCGCGGTCACATCACTGTGCTGGATCGCCCGAAGCTCGAGCAACGCTGTTGCGAGTGCTATGCGGTGGTGCGCAAGGAAAGCGAGCGGCTGCTGCCCCACGCAGCCCGTAGGTGGCTTCCAAGGTCCGAGGTTGATGCGGGTGGGGCGCGTAACGAGGCAGGCTCGCACTTCAGCGCACCGCGAGGCGCCAAAGCGAGGTCACTTCCGCTGCGCGCGCCGCGTGCAGCGGGTCGGTGGCGTCGGTGACGCGCGGATGCTGCGGCCGCCGCTCGCTTCTTCCTGAGACCTTGAGGCCTGCCGCGTCAAACATCGCCAGCAGCTGCGCTCGGGTGCGCAGACCCAGGTGTTCGGCGAGGTCCGAGAGGATCAGCCAGCCTTCGCCGCCGGTCTCCAGGTGCGCGGCGAGCCCAGCCAGGAAACCGCGCAGCATGCCGCTTTCGAAGTCGTAGATCCCGTGCTCGAGGGGTGCGCTCGGCCGCGCCGGCACCCACGGGGGATTGCAAATCACGAGCGGCGCGCGCCCTGGCGGAAAGAGATGCGCCTGCACGACTTGCACCTGCGGCGTCAAACCGAGCCGCTCGAGGTTCTCGCGCGCGCAGACCAGCGCGCGCGGATCGAGATCCGTGGCGATGACCCGTTGCAGGCCGCGCCGCGCGAGCACGGCGGCCAGCACGCCCGTCCCGGTGCCAACATCGAACCCCAGACTCGATGCGGCGCACGCGGCTGGCAGGGGCTCGGCTGCGACCAGCTCGACGTATTCGGAACGAACCGGCGCGAACACGCCGTAGTGCGGATGGATCCGGCCACCGATGGCCGCGATCTCGATTCCCCGCGCGCGCCACTCGTGCGCGCCGATGACGCCCAGCAATGCGCGCAGCGAGGCGATCGCGGGTTCCTCGCCCGCGCCCCAGGCCTGCGCGCAGGCCTCGCGGACATCCGGGGCACGCCGCAGCGCAACGCCGTAATCCGCATCGAGTGGCATGAGCAGCGCGTTGAGCGTGCGTGCCCGCTGCGACTGGGCCTGCCGGTAGCGGTGGAAGGCTTCCGCGAGCGATGTGTCCTTCGAGGGGGCGGCGGCGGCTTTAGGCTTGCGCAAAGCACGGTCCGCACGAGCGGTCAGCGCGCGCAGCATCTGGCGCGCATTCTGAAAGTCACCGCGCCACAGGAGTGCCGTGCCCTGGCATGCAAGTCCATAGGCTTCATCGGCCGTGGTTTCGTCATCGGCGATGACCACGCGTCTGGGGGGCGGTGCTCCGCTTTCGGAGAGCCATCGCGCCTGGCGCGTCTCACCGCCCTCGGTCCACTGGAGGACCGGGCTCGGGCCCGCAGTTAAGTCCGGCACTGTGTTTCCGCTGTAGCCCGCGCAGAGCGCCTCGCACGGCTCACTACACTACACGCGCGCGGATCCCGCGTGTCAGGACGTTCGCGGCTTACCCGCCGCGCTTCAAATCAGAACGGAGCAGTCCGACTAGCGTCGGGAAACCGGCGCGACCGGGATCAGAACCGCTTTCGCGAACTCGCCGCCACGTGGGCGGCCCCACAGCTGCTTCAGCCTGTCCAGGAAGCGCTTCCACCCGTCTTTGATCGCATTGCTGCTGCTCATAATGATTCTCCTTCGCTTCTGGCAGTTTGCCAGCCGCCCGCGGATCAGTCGGTACGTTGGCGAACAATGCCGGTGCCTGCGCCCACAGCCCTCGGCTGCAATCGTGCACTGCCATGGCGGGTTTTTGAGCTGCACCTGGGCACTGAGAAGCTCGCGCTGCAGCCTCAGTTAACGCAACGGTACCGTTGCGTTTTATGGAGGACGCGCGTACGGTGCCCGCAAGTGGCGCCGCCACAAGGAGCTCAACCCATGCCCGGACTCAATCACAAGGTCTTAGCCGCGACCGCCACCGCCGCACTGCTGTGTCTGCCGATCCGGCCCGCGGCTGCCGGCCCGATCTTCTTTGCGCCCTGGGCCTTGGGGCATGCCCTCTGTGCCGGCGCGAGACTGGCTACGCTGCCACTGGTCATGGCATCACAAGCGGTCTCGGCGGTACTGCAGGCACCCTACCAAGCGAGCGCGGGCTACTACGCAGGAGCGGGTGGCTACTATCCGCCGCCCAATTATTATCCCCGCGCTCCTGCGTACTTCGCTGCGCCTCAAGGGTATTACCCGGCGCCGCAGACTTACTACCGCCCACCGCTCGGGTATGCTCCCGCGATGCGTCAGTCATACGGTCCGCCGCATGCTTACTACGGAGCACGCATGCCCTATTCCTACGGTGGTCCGGGCTACGGCCGGGCGGGCGGTGTTGCCTATCGGCGCTGGTAAGAGAGGCCGCCGCTCGCCGACCCGCAAGGCCCGCCCGGGTGGCAGGCCCTCGCAGGCTGCTGCCCTCGAGCTGCGTGAGCGAATCCTGAAGGTTGCGACGGAGCTGTTCCTGAAGGAGGGGTACGGATCGACCTCCATCGAGGCGGTGGCGGCACGCGCCGGCATCTCGAAGCGTACCTTCTATCATCGCTTCCCCGACAAGGCGGCATTGTTCGCCGCGGTCGTCCACCGGATCGTCGAGCAGGTCCGCCCGCCTCCGGAGGTGCCACTCCTGCAGGGGACGACGTTGGAGGAGATCCTACGGCGCCTCGCCGGACTGCTGTTGCGCGCAGCGCTCGCCCCGCAGGCGATCGCATTGCAGCGCCTCGTGACGGCTGAGTCGGTCCGCTTTCCGAATCTGGCTCCGTGCCGTCTACGAGGAGGGTTGGGCCCAGCAGGCGACGGCGCTGATCGGCGATCTGCTCGCGCGCGAGCTTCGGGATGCGCAGCTGAGCGTCGAGCTGCGCCGCTTTGAAGCCGAACAGTTTCTGCACATGGTCGTCGCTCTGCCGCAGCGTCGCATCATTGGTCTGGGTGTCCCGCTGACACCGGGCGAGCTCGACGCCTGGGCTGATGGCGCCGTCAACCTGTTCCTCAACGGCTGTCGAGGCTTGGGCCGCACCACCTCGCAGCGCCGTTGATTGCCTGCCACTCAAGCAGTGTCTGGCCGCCCGCAGAGTCTGACTGACTGATCGGCCGCGACGGTCCGCCGGGTCTGGACTTTGATAAGGTACGGGCACACCTCTTAAATGGAGCCCGGGCGCGCCGATGAGAATCGTGACCTATAACATCAACGGCATCGGCGCGCGCCTGCCCAATCTCAAACGCTTCCTCGCTGAGTGTTCCCCGGACGTCGTGTGCGTGCAGGAGCTGAAGGCCCCGCATGAGAAATTCCCCGAAGGGGAGATCCGCGATGCCGGCTACGGAGTCATCTGGCACGGGCAAAAGAGCTGGAACGGCGTGGCCATCCTCGCCCGCGGCACGGAACCCAAGGAGATCCGGCGCACACTGCCGGACGACCCTGAGGACGTGCAGAGCCGCTACATCGAAGCCACGGTGCACGATCTGACCGTTGGGTGCCTGTACCTGCCGAACGGCAACCCGGCGCCGGGTCCCAAGTTCGACTACAAGCTAAAATGGCTCGATCGCTTCATCGATCACGCCGCCGCGCTCGTCAACCGCGATTCACCGGTGGTGCTCGCCGGCGACTACAACGTCATCCCGACCGCGCGTGACGTCTACAAGCCCGAGCGCTGGGTCGACGATGCATTGTTCCGTGTGGAAGTGCGCGAAGAGTTCGGCCGGCTCATGAATCAAGGCTGGACCGATGCCATCCGGAAGCGCTATCCCGAAGAAACCATCTACACGTTCTGGGATTTCTTCCGCAACGCCTACGAGCGCAACGCGGGCCTGCGGATCGATCATCTCCTCCTGAATCCGGCCGTCGTGGATCGCATGACCGATGCGGGCGTCTACCGCGACGTCCGCGGCTGGGAAAGGCCGAGCGACCATGCGCCGACCTGGGTGGACCTGCGAGATTGAAGAGCTGGCTCCGAGAGACCGACAGTTCGGGCTGCCGGCGCGGCGAACTTCGGCCTTACCAAAGGGCACCCAATACCCCCGCCGGAGAGCCCGTACGAAAGCTCCACGAATGTACGCCGGCGTACCGACCACGTCGCGGATACCGGTTACGGTGGTCTAGAAGGAGATACTGCGCATGACGATACGGTTACGAGGAACGGGACGCGCCTTCGCGGACAGGGTGAAGGGGCTGTGGGGCGACAGTGTGGATCCAGGGACCTGGATGCCTGCCCCTTCCCAGACGACACGCCCCTTCGGGACTCTGAGACTTCCGGCCGCCATGGCGCATGCCGGCACTGTGAACCGGGTGGACGTTGCGCGTGATTCGTCCTTGGCCGCGCACTCACAGAGCGTGACCGCGGCTCCTGGTAAAAGCCGCAATGGGGAGCCACCGCGTCAGGCGGAGCTTTCGGCCTGGGAAGATGAAGGCGGCGCGACAGCCTGCGTGAAGTAGGCTGCCGTGGGCGCGCGTCGGTCCACTCCCACGAGGAAGCGGCAGAGCACGATGCCGCGCATATTGGTCGTCGATGACGACGGGGCTGCCGCGGATTCTCTCGCCTCCCTGCTGCAGTCCTCCGGCTATGGTGATGCGCGCGTCGCATACACGGGCGCGACGGCGCTTACCCTGGCGGCAGAGTTTCTCCCCACGGTCCTGCTCGTGGATCTAGATCTGCCGGACATGAGCGGGTACGACGTCGCCCGGCACCTTTCGCAACATCCGAAGCTGCAGGGCCTGAGACTGATTGCCCTGACCTACAGCAGTGAGCACCCGGGGCGCGAGCTCGCGCGTGAGGCAGGTATCGAGCGCTATCTGAGCAAGCCGGTGGGTTCGACGGACTTGGATGAGTTGTTCACTCAGTCAAGTGCTCCCACGGTCACTGCACGCTCCAGAGACACGCGTCCGAACAAGGCCTGAGGATCAGGACGGACGTTGGCCTGAGACTCAATAATCCTCACGACACTTCGCGCACGACACACGTGATCGTTCCAATCCCGTGGGGCATTTAGCACTGATTACAAGGCGCTACGCGTTCGCTTACGAGCTGCATTTCTTTTAGGGGTGAGCCGCACGCGCCCGATATGGCGCGTAGACTCCGCGCACTCATCCGCACTACGAGTTGAGCGAGTCGGCAAATCCTTGCTGGCTGTACTCCGAGGTCATCTTATGGATCAGTCCAACAACGTTTCTGCCGGCGATGCCACCAGAAACCTAAATACAGGCCCCAAGAAGAACATCATCGATACGATGGTTGCTGCTGGCCATTTCGGGATCTTTGTTAGCGCAGTCCACGCTGCAGGTCTGACAAACGAACTCGCCACCAAGGGACCGTTCACAGTGTTCGCGCCCACCGATGAGGCGTTCAAGAAACTGGCGGCGGGCGGCTATGAGGCACTGGTCAAGGACGCGGGCCGACTCAAGGCCATTCTGAACTACCACGTGGTCTCGGGTTATTTCACGGCCAATGATGTCAAGTCGGGAGAGCTGATGACGCTGCAGGGCAGCTCGCTGACGGCCGCAGTGAAGTCACCGGACGTGCGGGTCAACGGGGCCCGTGTCACCAAAGCCGACTGCGTGGCGACGAACGGCATCGTTCACGCCATCGATGAGGTCATTCTTCCCAAGAACTGGCAGTTGCTGGCCGCCGCGGCCTGACAAATTGCCTTTCGCCACGCACCTTAGTGCGTTTCAAAGGCCCCGTTCGCGGGGCCTTTTTTATTTATGACCCTCTGCGCTTGCTGCCGCCCGCGATGAGAGTGCAAAGCTGAATCCAGGTTCTTCGCAACGATCCCCGCCGGGATTGGCGGGATCGCCTTATCCTGCTTACTTCAGCACCGTGCGAACCGCGGCAGCGATGCGCGCGTCGTCGGGAATGACGTAGGCCTCGAGTGGCTCACTGTATGGAATGGTCGTGTCGGCACCAGTTACCTGAACGACCGGCGCCTTCAGCGCTTTGAAGCGGTACTCGGCAATGTCCGCAGCGATCATGGCGGTCACGGACGCGTGGCGGGGCGCCTGATCCACGAGGACGACCCGTCCCGTTTTGTCGACAGACTTCAGGATGGTGTCGAGATCCAGCGGCGCAACCGTGCGCGGATCGATCACTTCCGCGTTGATCCCCTCCTTCGCGAGCTGCTCAGCGGCTGCCAGCGCGCGCGGAACCATCCACCCGGTTGCGATGATCGTAACGTCGCCTCCGGTGCGGCGAACTTCGGCCTTACCAAAGGGCACCAGATACTCCCCCTCCGGAACTTCACCGTGCTCAAGCGTCAGCATGTAGTGATGCAGGAATACCACCGGGTTGTCGTCCCGGATCGCGGTGGCCATCAATCCCTTGCAATCCGCGGCCGTGGAGGGCACCACCACTTTGAGGCCCGGAACGCCCATGAAGAGTGCGGTGAGCGAGCCGGTGTGCTGGCCCGCCCAGCCGGCAGTAAATCCGTAGCCAGCTTTGAGCACCAGCGGGACTTTCACCTGGCCGCCGGACATGTAGCGGAACCGAGGCGCCTCGTTTATCACCTGGTCCATCGCCACCAGCATGAATTCTGCCATGTAGAGCTCCACGACCGGGCGTAACCCGGCCATGGCGGCACCGATGGCGATGCCGATCTCTGCTGTTTCGGAAATGGGTGTGACGCGCACGCGGTCGTGGCCGTAGGCCTTCACGAACTCGTGATTCTCCGTCGTGGCGAGGTTCTGGCCGAAATACAGCACGTTGGGGTCGCGGCGCATTTCCTGATGAATGCCGGCGTCGATCGCAGCGATATAGGGCATTTGTGCCATGAGAGTCTCCTGCGACTTACGCGTAGTTGTACTCAAGAGCCGATTTGAGCTCCGGGAAGGGGCTCTTGAGCGCGAAGGTCACCGCCTCCTGCATCTCGCTCGCGATTCGCGACGTCAGCTCGTCCGCCTTGGCAGCCGTGAGCGTGCCGTTCTGAATGAGGATGCCGCGGAAGCGCGGCACCGGGTCACCCCGCAATGCCGCTTCGTACTCTTCACGCTTGCCGAACACGGCGATGGCCTCGTGCTCCGGATAGTGCAGCGGCACGCCCGGGGGCGCGATGATGTTCCCGTGCGCGGACAGCCGGTACACCTTGGATTCCACCAGCGTCGGACCCTGCGCCGCACGTGCCCGCTCGATGGCGTCACCGACCGTCTGGTACACCGCCAAGGGATCCGTGCCATCCACTGTGACTCCCGGCATGGCGTACGCCTTGGCTTTCACGGCGAGTGGCTCGCCGGCTGCGGCATTGGCGTCTTCCTGAGCGGAGGTCGTGACGACGTTGTAGCCGTTGTTCTCCATCACGAAGACCACCGGGAGCTTCCAGAGCGAGGCGATGTTGAGCGTCTCATGGAATGCACCCTGCTTCGAGGCGCCATCACCGAAGAAGCAGAGGACGACGTTACCCTTGCCGCGGATCTGCGCCGCCCAGGCCGCGCCTGCCGCGTGCGGAATGCCGGCGCCGACGATGCCGGACGTGCCGAGAAAGCCACGCTTCACATCCGTCAGATGCATGGAGCCGCCGAGCCCCTTGCACAGTCCCCCGGCGCGCCCATAGATCTCAGCCATCATGGCCTTGGGATCGCTCCCCAGGACCAGCGGGTAACCGTGGCAACGATAGGTGGCGAGGGCCGCATCACCTTCACGGAAGTGACTGAGCGAGCCGACAATAGAGGCCTCGGCGCCGTCAGCCAGATGCGTATGGCCGCGGATCACGCCAGGATGGTCGAGGAACGTGCGCTTGACGCGCTCCTCGAAAGTGCGGATGCGCAGCATCTGGGTAAGAATCCAGATCTGCCGCTCGGCGGTGGGTGGCTGCAGGCTCATTTGATTCCCTCGTGTGAAGCGGACGGCGACGGCGGCGTTGGGAACAATTGAATCTTACGAGACCACTGCCCCCGCCGACAGTCCGCGCTCGGGCGGTCCTTACCTCGAACCGCAGTTGTGGCCCGAGTGCTCATCGCAGAGTCCCCTGGGCGGCTTCCCATTTCTCGCGCGCTGCGGTGACGACTCGCCTCGTTTTTTCAAAGGCTTCGGTGGCCGCGGTCTCCAAGGGCCACTTGCGGATGTACTCGTTCAGCACCTCGACGCCGATGGGCCCGTCATAGCCCTGGGTCCAGACCGCGGACAGAAAGGCGGCGAGGTCGAACTCCCCGTCCCCCGGCAGCAGGCGTTTGTTGACGACCGAGTCCGGGAGGTTTACCGGCATGGCAAGCGCCCCGTCGTTGATCTCGACGCCTACCGGAATGTCGCGTCCGATTTTGCGTACGATGTCCTCGGGCGGGGTGTCGGTTCGCTGCAGATGAAGATTGTCCAGCATGATGCCGCCGTTCTTGGCACCCGACCCTCGGCAGATCATCAGCACCTGATCAAGCGAGGGTGCACGCGAGAACACAGCCGGAAGCATTTCGAACAGCACGTTCGTGCCGCGCTCCGCGGCCTGGCGACACAGCAGGGCGAATTCCTCCGTCAGCTGCGGTACGTCCGCGCAGTCGTTGCCAAGATCGCCGATTTTTATGTGACGCGCACCGAGTCCTTCGGCCGCATCGAGTAATAGCTGGCGGGTTGCATCGGAAGTCTCTCGGCGCTGGTCGCTGCAGTACCAGTCCAGCAACCACTCGACTTCGATCTGCGTGATGCCATGGTCGTCCAGGATCCGCTTCATTTCCCGAAAGCTGTATTTTCTTAGGATTTCGCTGATATCGGCGTGCCAGAAGCCCATGGCCGTAAATCCGGCCTTGGCGGCGGTCTGCACGCGCACGCGAAAGTCATGAAAGCACCGTTGCTCGCCCAGCGGGTCCGCCCCGACGGCCAGGGTCCAGTACGATCCGAGAATTTGCACGGGTTGTGTCATAAGCGTGTCCCTCGATCAGTTCCTACCGCCACGCGTCACCTTCAACAATTTCCACCAACGCTGCGAGAAAATCCGCCGCGAGCCGACCGTCGGCCACGCGGTGATCCACCGTGAGCGTGAGCTGAGACATCGGCCTGACATGCAGGCTGCCGTTGATGGCCACAACACAGTCCCGCTGGCGACCCACGGCGAGAATCGCTGATTGCGGCGGATTGATGAGGGCGGTGAAGCGATCCGGCCCTCGCGTGCCAAGGTTTGAGAGGCTGAACGTCGCGCCCTCGAGCTCCCCGCGTTTCAGGCGTCCCTTTAACGCTCGCGCGACGGCTTCGCGGCGGCGGTCGGCCAGCTCAGCAAGTCCGAGCTGCTCAACGCCATGAAATACCGGGACCAGCAGGCCATCCTCAACAGCGACCACCAGCCCGATATGCGTGCCGCTCGCCGGCACGAGGCCCGCGTCGGGCGAATTGGCATCGCCCGAAAACGTGGCATTTAACTGCGGAAAAGACAGCAGCGTGCGCGCGATGCCCTGCAGCAGAAAGTCGTTGACCGAGGGGCGCGGCGCGCCCGGCGGCAGCTCCGCAACAATCTTCGCGCGCACCGCCTGCAGCGCAGCCCAGTCCACGGCACGCTCGACGAAGAATTGCGGGACCGTGGCATTGCTCAAAGTCATGGAGCGCGCCAGGGCACGTCGCATGCTCGAGAGCGGCTGTGTGCCGGATACGGCAGGTCCGGCTGCCCCCGGGGCGGACTGTGCTTCGATTGCCCGCTGCACGTCGATTAACTGCACACGTCCGCGCGGACCCGTTCCGGCAATTCGCCGCAGATCCACGACGTGCTCAGCGGCGAGACGCCGGGCGACGGGCGAGCTCCTGATGCGCCCAAGCCTGCCCTGCATCGCGGCGGCAGCGATCTGTTCTTCGTCGCGTCGGGCAGAGGCCGGCACAGCTGAGGCGGCCGGGGCGGCGGGCCGCGAGGCTGTGGCTGCCGGCGACACCTGCGGCGCGGATGCGGCCGCCGTGACTGCCGATCCCGAAGGCACCGCCGCCATTGCTACGGCGTCATCGTCCAGCCACGCAATCCGATCGCCCACCTGCGCCTCCTGATCGACCTGTAACAGGATTTCCACGAGCCGCCCGCTCTGCGTAGCTTCGATTTCAACGACGGACTTCTCCGTCTCGAGCTCGAGTAGCGGCTCCCCCTGTTGCACCAGGTCGCCGACGTTTTTGAGCCAGCGAACGAGCCGGGCGTTCTCCATCACCAGCCCGACTTTCGGAATTTCCACCGCCACCAAAGTCACGCTTGTTCTCCTGAGCTCTGCCGCGCCTTACGCTCAGCGGGCCAATTCGTGCACCGCACGCACGATATTCGGCGTGCCCGGCAGGAGCGCCTGTTCGAGGTCGGGCGCGAAAGGGATCGGTGCGAAGGGGCAGCCGACGCGGGTCACCGGCGCGTCCAGTTCATCGAACAGTTCACTGCCAATGCGCGCCGCGATCTCCGCGCCCAGGCCACAGTTCTGAACGGCCTCGTGCGCAATCACCACACGATGAGTCTTCGCCACCGAGGCGGTAATCGTGGCCATATCGAGCGGCACCAGCGTGCGCAGATCAATCACTTCCACGGAGATGCCCGAGCGCGCGAGCTCTTGCGCAGCCTCGAGCGCGTTGCCGACCATCGCCGAATAGCTGATCACCGTAACATCGCTGCCGGCGCGCGCCACGCGCGCCTGCCCGATTCGCGGCAGCGCGGCATTTTCGTCCAGCGTCTCCTTCTGGACATAGAGGCGCTTGTGCTCGATGAACAGCACCGGATCGCCGAGCCGGATGGCGCTCTTCAGAAGACCGTAGGCCTCCACCGGCGAGGATGGCGCAACGACCACGAGCCCGGGCACATGTGTGAACCAGGCTTCGAGACTCTGAGAGTGCTGGGCGGCTGCGCCCCCGGCCGCACCCGCCTGCGTGCGCACGACCATCGGCACCGCCAGTTGTCCGCCGGACATGTAGCGGTACTTTGCGCTCTGATTGACCAGGCAATCGAGCGCCAGCGTGGCGAAATCGATGAACATGATCTCCAGCACGGGGCGCAGACCACACAGCGCCGCGCCCGTGGCCATGCCGGTAATCGCCGCTTCGCTGATCGGCGTATTACGTACGCGCTGCAGGCCGTGTTTCTGGGCAAGGCCTTTGGTCACGCCGAACGCCCCGCCGGCCGCCACGTCTTCACCCAACAAGTGCACCGCCGGATCCCGCGCCAGTTCCTCATCCAGCGCGCGGCGCAGAATCTCGATGAATGTCTGAGTCATGCCGTTTCGCGTGTCAGTGCCGCAATGGACGGCGCGCTGTAGACGTATTCGAGCACCGTCGCCGGATCCGGACGTGGCTCGGCACGGGCGCGTTCGACGGCCTGCAAGACTTCCTGTCTCGCCTCCTCACCGATGACGTCGAGCTCGCTTTCCGTCGCGCCGCGCCCGAGGAGCTGCCGCTTCAGGCGTTCGATCGGGCACTTCTCTTTCATGGCGGCGAGTTCTTCCTTCGAGCGGTAGTGCTGCGCGTCACCCACGAAGTGGCCGGCCATGCGATACGTCATGCATTCCAGAAGATACGGCCCCTCCCCGCGTCGCAGGCTCGCGATGGCATCGCCCGCCGCTGCGTGGACGACGGGCAGATCGTTGCCATCCACCGTCTTTGCCGGCATCCCGTAGGGAGCCGCGAAAGCGCTCACGTGCGTCACGTTCGAGTGTTCCTCACGGCTCGTGAACTCCGCGTAGCCGTTGTTCTCGCATACGAACAGCAAGGGAAGCTTCCACAACACCGCGAGGTTTAAGGTTTCGTGAAAGACGCCCGCGCCCGTGGCGCCATCGCCGAAGAACGCGACGCTGATCGTCGCTGCGCCCTTGACGTGGGCGGCCCAGGCAGCTCCGGCGGCCAGAGGCAGATTGCCTGCCACGACACCGGTTGCGCCGAGCACGCCGTTGGCAGCATCGACCAGATGCATCGAGCCACCACGGCCGCGGCACAAGCCACTGTCCCGGCCGAGGATCTCTGCCATGGTCGCCTGCACCTCGGCGCCTTTCGCGAGCGTGTGGCCGTGGCCTCTGTGGCTTGTGAAGAGCGTGTCTTCCCGGGTGAGATGGGCGCAGACCCCGACAGCCACGGCTTCCTGGCCCGTCGACAAATGCGGAAATCCGGGCACCTCTCCCGCGGCCGCGAGCCGCTGCACCTGGCCCTCGAACGCGCGAATGCGCCACAGCGCGCGATACATCTGCTTCCAATCGCTCAGCGTGGGTTCGGTGGAGTTCTTCACGGACTTCTTTCGTTCTTTAGTTCGAGGCGTCCCGCTTGGATCCGCGGACCGTCAGGCTTCCTCGAAGGGTTTAATGTAATCGAAATGCCACGGTTCACGGAGCGCCAGCTGCGGGCCCGTGCCGTGCTGCCTCAGCAAGCTTCCTCAGCCACCCTGAAGTCCGCAGCGAAGCTCAGCGTTTCCCTGCTCAATGAAATTAACTCTCTGAAATATAGTAGCTTTTTGATGTGGGCTGAGAGATTCGAACTCACCACGGAATCTGCCCTGTAAACACCGCCTCGGCATATCAGCCCTCGATCATCCTAACGGCTGACGGGAGCGGGCTACCTTCTGACTCCGCTGAAGCACCCGCTTCATCGCCGCCGCCTAACCGAGGTGCCGCCGGTTTCATCCAGGGTCGATCCGCCCGTGCACTCTCAGGCGACATCGACGCTTCGAAAACGCCGCTTGCGGCACATGAGTTACCGGACGATCACCGACGTCGCGCGAGCGCTGCGAGGGAGGGAGCCGGATCGGGCTAATTCCTGTTTGCTATGATTTGATCGATGTGCCGCGAGCCGCGCTGTTGATGGGGATCAAGGTGAACCGATTCGAGCAGCAGGTGTATGACTGCATGAAGCCTACCGCGGAACTTCTGCGGCGCACGACGACGACGTTGCATCGTGCAATCCTTCTCAACTTTTGGCGGCACGTACACCTAGAGGGTGCGGGAGAGTACGACAAGATACTCGCAGCTGACATGATCGTTGATCACCCCGTGTATCGAGTTACGTGGGGCGTGAACCCCGCCGTCATTCAAGGCAAGGACGGGGTGCGCGCGTTTTACAACAGTGTCGGCGAAGCGGTGCTCTGGCATTCCGATGATCGCCTCTCGGTTGCCGACTGGGGAATCTGCGATGAGATCACGTTTCATCAACTCGCCGTAGGTTCGGACCTGCGGCTAATCGGCTACGAGGTCGAGCACGCGGACCGGATGTATCACGTGTACAGCCGCCAGGCGTTCATCTGGCCCTACGACGCGCAGGCCCGACTGGCAGGCGAGCACCTATACGAAGACAAGACCAGCTTGCGCATCGAGGAAGTTCCGCAATCGGAAGCGATCACGCCCGCGCGCGTACGCGAGATTCACCGTGAGCAACTGCGCAAGCTCGAGGCAGAGCGCGGGCCTGACTTCTGGGTGTTGAGTAGGGTCCGAGGTGAGTGCTGAGCGACACAACGCCACGAGAACACTGTAAACACACGCTTTTGTGCATTTTGAGAATGATGTCTAAAGGCGACGCATCGGGCGCGCACGCCGGTTCGATTTCTATACTGCACTGAATTAAGGCGGGCCGTTGCTGGCCGCCGCGCTCGAGAATGGACCTCCCGCTAGGGATGCGTGTGCTGCGCGCTGAGCCGCAACGGGGAGTTCCTGCGCTCGACACCCTGACGCGTAGCCCCTCTTTGTACCCTCAGTAGGAGCTTCGGACTATTCCGGAGCGCAGCCTGCGGAGCGAGGATACGCGAGGCGACGAAAAGCACCCGTCGCGTCTTCCCAGGTTTTCACACGGAGGTTCCCCATGCTACCGAGCTTCTCACCCTATGCTTCGCAAGGACTGACGCCGCAATTCGTGGGCGCGCCACAATTCGTGGCTTCGCCGCAGTTCAGCCCCGGGCTTTCTGGGCCGCAGGGCGCATACGGCACGAATGTGCCCTTTGGTCACGACTACCAGGCCCAGTCTCCGTACGCGTTCGGGGCAGCCATGAACCCGCAGCTCATGCAGAACCCGCAGTTCTCGTATGGCCCACAGCTGCAAGGGCCCGCTACGCACGGCGGACAGCTTCCGGTGCAGCAGCTGGTGCCTGTGCTCGCGCAGCTTGCCCAGCAGATTTCCGTTCAGAGCGCCCTCATCCAGCAGCTGGGCATCACGCTGCATCAGCTCGCTCATCAGGTGACCGCGCAGATTCCGCAGTCTCAGGGCGCTGGCCAGGGGTTCGGGGCGGCCGTGTCGCCGTTCGCGGGCATCGCACAGGCGTCCGGACCGGGCGGGCCGTTCTCGGCACAGAATCCGTTCGCCGGCGCGACGCAGGGCGGCTATGGCGGGTTCAATCCGCAGGCCCAGGGATGGTGGGGTGGCAACCGGTCACAGACCATTCAGTAGCAGCAACGGCCCCTGATGATGGGGCGCGCCCCGGGCGGGTACCGCACGACCGTGAGTCGCTGCGGTCCGCGTCCGCGGTGCGCGCCGGACGAAGCGCCCTCAGGTAAGGAGAAGTTTCATGGTTCAAGAGAAGGACGAGCGCGCTGGTATGGCATCCCGCAAGACGGAGGCCAATGACGATTCGACGCGGAGGGCGCCGGGCACGCCCGGGCGGCTAGGTCCGCGCGAATCGGCCGGCGGTGCTAACGGTGGCGAACTGGCGGCGACACTTCCCGGCAAGCGACGCGAGCACTACATCATCGGTACGCGTACGCCGCCGGATGGGCAGGTGTTCGCACCCGAGCAGGCGCATTCAATGGACGAGGTCATCGAGTACCTCGGTCGCCAGGAAAATGTGGAAGTCATCAAGCGCCTGAAGCTTGGGAGCGCGCAGCCTTTCACCGCCAGTGGCCGCGGTGTGAGCGAGGTCGTGGTGGCAAAGATCGAGGAGGGCAAGGCGCTGCAGCTGCGAAGCGCCGCGCCGCCGCACCTTATCATCGAGCGCGACGCGCTGCTCTGGTGCGCCGACTACCTGCCGATGCCCTGGAGCATGCCACTCGGGACGCTGCTGCCGCTGCGCTCCGTTGCGAGCGACATCACCATCCGTGTGCTCGGCGAGCGCGATCAACCGCTCGCGCGGGCTACGGTCGTGATCGACGGCGGAGGCATACCGGCGCAGGCGCTGACTGACGACAGTGGCATCGCGCGCCTGACGTTCTTCGGCGGCCCGGTCGACGCCGTCCGCGCCGTGTTCATCCGCGCAGTTTCCAATCACTGGGATCGTGTGATCGCTGCGCCGCGCCTCACGGCCGGCAGCACCAATACGGTCAGGCTGCGGCCGCTGTCGCAGTCCTTTGCCAACTTTCCGAACGAGCGTCTGCTCGGTTGGGGTCAGCGCCTGATGGGGCTGGATCCCGCCCATAACCGCATCTCCGGCAAGGGCGTGCGGATCGGCATCATCGATTCGGGCTGCGACAACTCGCATCCGCTGCTGCGGCAGGTCGCGCAGGGCAAGGACTTCACGCCGGGGGCCACCGAGACGAGCTGGACCGAGGATGTCGTGTCCCACGGGACACACTGCGCCGGCCTCATCGCCGCTTCGGGCAGCGCCGAACAGGGAATCTTCGGGTGCGCCCCCGAGGCGGAGCTGCACGTGTTCAAGGTGATTCCAGGAGGCCGTGTCAGCGATCTGCTCGCCGCGATGGATGAGTGCATCGAGCGCGAGCTGGATCTCATCAACCTCAGCGTGGTGAGTGACGGGTTCTCCGAGCTCCTGAGCCAGAAACTGCAGGAAGCACGACTCAAGGGCATCGCCTGCATCGGTGCAGCGGGCAATACCGCGGGCCCGGTTGCATTTCCGGCGACGCTCCCTGGCGTGATCGCGGTCGCGGCGGTCGGCAAGCTCCGGGAATTCCCGGCGGACAGCTCGCACGCACTGAATGTGATCCCGCAGCTGATCGGCAGCGATGACATCTTCGCCGCGAGCTTCAGCGGTTCGGGCCCCCAGGTGGCCCTTTCTGCACCCGGGGTGGCGGTCGTGTCGACGGTTCCCGGCGGGGGCTATGCCGCTGCGGACGGCACCTCGGTGGCCGCGGCTCACGTGACCGGACTCGCAGCACTGGTGCTCGCGCATCATCCGCTGTTCAAGGAGAGCCTGTTCAGGGCCCGTTCGGAGCGGCGCGTGCTGGCCCTGTTCGAACTGCTGCGAAGCAGCGCAGTCGTTCGCTACCCCGATCCACTACGCTGCGGTGCCGGCGTACCCGACCTGCGCCGTGTCCCAGGAAGCCCGAGCCAGGCCATGGGATTCCCGCTTCCGGATGCTTCGGGGCGATTCGCCATGCCCCCGCCACCCGCATGGGCCTCCATGTCCGCGGCGGGAGCGTGGGTCCTCTGAGCTCCTTAGTTCGCTTCGAGCGTCGGATTCCCATCCGGCGCCGAAGCGGGCAAGAGCGCCTGCGTCCGCAGCAGTGCGACCGCTTCGCCGCGGCGATGGACGTTGAGCTTCCCGCACAGGTTGTGGACGTGGTTCTTCACCGTCGCAGCTTCGATGCCAAGCCTGCGGCCGATGGCCTTGTTCGTGAGCCCGCAGTCGACCAGATGCGCAATCTGCAGCTCGCGTCGCGACAGTGGGACCGGAGGCGATTGGCACTCGCCGGGCGGATCGTTGCCGGCCTGCGACAGCACGGCGACCTGTCGGTACAACGATGCGGCCGCACGCGCCGAGCAGGGCAGCTCATCGCACATCACGCCCTCGAGCACCCGGACGAGATCGCAGCTCGCGGCGCTCGCGCGCACGTAGCCGGCGGTGCCCGCAGCCGCGACAGCCAGGATCTCCTCTTCGGTCTCTTTCACGCCGAAGGCCACCACTCTGGAGTCGGGTGTCGAGGCGACCAGATCCTTCACGAGTTCCAGGCTGTCGTTGCGCGCTGCATCGAGCAGGACAACATCCGGGCGCAAGCGCGCGCCGTGATCCCCCGCGTGCCGAAGGTCCGTGGCGCTGACCACACTGATCTCATTCCGCTGTGCGAGGATCGAGTGCAGGCCTTCCTGCACGATGCGCACATCACTCACGATCAGAACTCGCAACGTCATTGGCATCCTTTTCACAGCCGCACGGCTTATATACCGCCGGGGCATGGCAAGTGAAAGGTTTGACAGCGGCGGCGCGCGCAAGCTCCGCTGAAGCAGTGAATTTTTTCTTACCAATGTAAAGGTGAGGCACACGCTGCGGTGCCCCGCGAACAGTACGCCGCAGGCGTGGACTCCGCTCACATCGTGCAACAAGCCGGCGCGAAAAGATTCAGGCCTGGGCGTCCGGGTCGTAAGGATGCACCTCCGGAACTCCGCCGGGCAGGTCCCCGACGCGCTTGAGCCATGCCTGCAAAGCGGGTCGCAGTGACAAATCGAAGCCCCCTTGCCCGGCGAGATGCGTGTACGCAAACACCGCGATATCAGCGATGGAGAAGGAGTCGTTGGCGAGGAACGGGTGCGCCTGTAAGTGACGCTCGAGCGCGTCCAGTGCCCGTTCTCCGGCAGAGCGCTTCGCCGGCACCATGGCCGCGCTGGTTTCGAGCCGCTTGGTCAACGTCCAAAAGCGGAGCGTGCCGATATTCGGCTCTATGTTGTACTGCTCAAAGAACAGCCACTGCAAGGACTTCGCCCGGGCAAATCTCTCGTCCGGCAGGAATTGCGAACCCTCCGCAAGGAAGCACAGGATCGCGTTCGACTCGGCGACGTACTTTCCGGGCGCCACTTCGAGCACGGGAACCGCCCCCGCCGGATTTTTGTCGAGAAATTCCGGCACGTGCGACTCGCCACGGAAGATGGCGACCGGCACATGCTCATAACGAAGACCCAGAAGGCCCAGTAGCATGCGTACTTTGTATCCGTTCATAGACGGCAGATAGTCGTACAGCTTCATCATTTCCCACCTTTCCATGGTCACCGCAGCGATGTTAGCAGCGAGAAACTGCTAAATAACCTCATTCACAGGATGGAAATGGGTAATCGGGCACCCCAAAAGGCGGTGTCTCGGGCAAGTGGAGCAGGGGCTCGAGCATGTGCCGTGACGCCAAGTTCCCATAGAATCTCGTGCCGGTTGTGGCCCATCGGTCGGCCAGGAGATGGTGCCGGAGTCGACCTTCTGGACTGAGCGCTTCGCTCGCATCGGGAACGGACGCTGCTCGGCCAACATCTAGGGATACGATGAGCCACGTTCTCGACAATATCTTCTGGAACAGCCTTGCGGGATCTCATGCCAGGTATGCCGTTGGCACGTCGGACGCCCGCCGGTATGCCCCCGGCATCTCGCCTATCGTCGGATTCGCGGCGGCCCAACAACCCAACCTCGAAGCGCTGGCTGCGTATTGCAGTTCGGGCGAGCAGTTCTATTGCAGCGACTGGACCGGGGACACTCGCCCTGGCTGGCGCATCGAGTTCGAAACCGCGATGTTTCGGATGATCTGGGCTGGCGCAGCGCCTCCGCTAGACGATGCCGCGGAGGCTGTTCAGCTTGATCAGCAACACGCCGCGGCGGCGCTCGAGTTGGCGACGCTCACACATCCAGGACCCTTCGGTCCCAGGACCCTAGAGCTCGGTGACTACTTCGGCTACTTCGTCGGGCCGCGGCTCATCGCCATGGCCGGCGAACGCTTACATGCGGGTCGGCTTCGCGAGATCAGCGGCGTGTGCACGCATCCCGACTTTCAAGGCCAGGGATTCGCCCGTCGGCTGATGAACAAGTTAATTGGACGCCAGATTAGGCGCGGCGAGACTCCGTTTCTGCATGTAATGTCTGACAATGTGCGGGCCCATCGCCTTTACGAGCGCATGGGATTTCGCGACTATTCACAACCTGCCGTTCGCGTGATCTCGAGATGCTAGAAGGCGCACGACGCCTCAGAACGAGGTGCACGCGAGGTCGTGCGCGAGAAATAAAGCGCGCTGAGACACAGACCCCTTGCCACGCGCCCCTTCTGAAGCAGGGGAAAACACCTCGGACGAGGGAGCTACTCCGTAGCCTTCGCGCAGAAGCGCGGGACTCACCGTTTCGGGATGGGAAGTCAGGGCGTGCTTCCCCACAATGCTGACAACAGCATGGGAGGGTGATGTCATGAAGCACAGGACCGATCGGAACGGCGCCCCGAAGTGGATCGTCGACTACAGCGCAGCGCGTGCACGAGCCATCAAGTGGCTCGGTGACCGTTATCTCCTGGCGAAGCCCATCAATGGCAGCCAGAATTTGCAGCGCGGCGCCTCTGGCGCTCATGTGCAACCGCAGGCCTCGGGATGAAGACCTTCAGGCCCGTGACCACGATCGCCGCCTCGTTGCGTGAGCTCGGGCCGTACGCGGCAATCGGGCTAGTCGTCCCCGGCGGCAGCCTGATTGCGCTCGCGATGTGGGCGTACAGGCACCGCGCCCAGACTGCCAGGCATCTCTCGCGTGTGCTGGTAATTGTACTGGCAGTCGCGGCGGCGCTCGTCTTCCCGCGCGGCGCTTAAGAACGCAGTCGCCACTCAGCTTGGTGGCAAAGAACAGATGCTTGTCGCTAGGGTCCGGTGTGAAGTCTCATACCACGTCACGGCCGCTTCAATTTCGGGATCACCTGCTTGGCCAAGGCTCCGCCAATGCAATGGTCCGCTCAGCCGCGTCGGCGCCGAGTTCGGCACCGAGATGGCAGCGTTCCCAGCTCTATCAGGGTGCATAGCCCGAGGGGGATGTACGTATAGGTAGAGATAGTTCAGTTCCAGCAGATCGAGATCCTCAGCAGTCGCCGTCCTCGAATGTGACGCACTGCTCAAAAACACAATCCATTGCGGGAGGTCCGGCATATATGTTCGTTGCCGTACATAATGCCGGACGGAGAGCATGTTCGAATCACTAAAAGAAAGGGGGTTATGACAGGAGGTAGCGATGTCTCAACGCGTACTTCTGATCCAGCGCGACGCGGTCGCCGCCACGGCCGTCCTTGACGCGTTGACTCATTTCGGTGACGAGTCCTTCCAAGTTAAATGGGTCAAGCGCTGCTCCGAAGCTCTTGAGCGGCTGGACGGCATCGTGGCGATTTTGGTCGACCCCTACCTGCCTGACAGTCGCGGAATAGAAACTTTCGAGCGTCTCTTTCGCGCGGCCCCCAGCATTCCGATCCTGCTCTTGATTGAGCCGCAACACGAGGAGGTCGCCAAGCTGGCGGTACGGTTAGGAGCACAGGACTATCTCCTTAAAGACCGTCTCGACGTTCAGCTACTGCCGAAGATCGTGGCAACCATGATCGAGCGAGCCGCATGTGCCGAGGCGCTGTTTGAAGAAAAAGAGCGCGCACAGGTCACGCTCAACTCGATCGGGGACGCGGTCGTGAGCACGGACGTTTCGGGTCGGATCACCTATCTCAATGTGGTCGCTGAAGACCTGACAGGTTGGTCGCACCACGAAGCAGTAGGACAACCGGTAGAGGACGTCTTGCGGATCATCGATGCCACGACGCGTCAGGCCACGCAAAACGCCACTATGCTGGCGATTAGGGACGACAAAGCTCTGGCACTGCCCCCAAACTGCGTGCTGATTCGACGCGATGGTGTCGAAGCGGCCATCGAAGATTCCACCGCACCCATCCACGATCGTCGAGGCGCAGTTACCGGCGCTGTCATGGTATTTCACGACGTCAGTGTGGCGCGGGCGATGACGCGTAAGATGGCTCATCTGGCTCAACATGACAGCCTCACCGATTTACCCAATCGCGTGCTGCTGAACGATCGACTGCGTGAAGCAATAATCCTGTCCGGCCGCTATCAGCGAAAGCTGTCGGTACTATTTCTGGATCTTGATCGCTTCAAGCACATTAATGATTCAATGGGCCACGTCGTGGGTGATCGTTTGCTGCAATCCGTGGCGCGGCGACTATTTACGTGTGTGCGTAGCTCGGACACCGTAGGCCGCCTGGGGGGCGATGAATTCGTGGCGCTGCTCTGGGAGGTGAGACGCTCAGCGGATGCAGCCACCACGGCGGCCAAAATACTCGAGGCAGTGCGTAAACCCCACCATATCGACGAGCACGAACTGCATATCACTCGAAGCATCGGCATCGTCACCTATCCCGATGACGGAACGGACGTGGGGACATTGATGAAGAAGGCGGACTTGGCGATGTACCACGCCAAGGAGACCGGGCGCGACAGTTATCAATTCTTCAAGTCGGAGATGAACGCGCGCGCGATCGAACGGCAGTCGCTCGAGGACGGTTTGCGCTACGCGATCGAGCGGCAGGAGTTGGTATTGTATTACCAGCCAAAGCTTGATCTGGCGACCGGCGGAATCATCGGCGCCGAAGCGCTCATACGGTGGTGTCACCCGCGGCGCGGGCTCGTTCCCCCGGGGCAGTTCATCGCGATTGCCGAGGACTGCGGTCTCATCGTGCCGATCGGCCGGTGGGTGCTGCACGAAGCTTGTCGCCAAGCGCGCGCTTGGCAGATTGCAAAGCTGCCACTATGCGTCGCGATAAACATCTCGGCCGTGGAGTTGCGAGCCCCGGGTTTCGTATCGGGCGTACGGGCAATTCTCAATGAGACGGGCCTCGAGCCACGCTATCTGGAACTCGAGCTTACCGAAACGGTGCTGATAGAGGATTCGCGATCCGTTGCTGACGTGCTTAACGAACTAAAAGATATCGGCGTGCTACTGGCACTGGATGACTTTGGCACCGGTTATTCAAGCTTGAGCCATTTAAAGCGCTTCCCGATCGACGTTCTAAAGATCGATCAGTCTTTCGTGCGCGACCTTAGTGTGGGCGACGATGATGCCGGCATTGTCAGTGCCGTGATCGGAATGGGAAAGAGCCTCCATATGCTGGTGGTAGCCGAAGGGGTGGAAACGCGAGAACAACTTGAAGTCTTGCAGGAACACGGCTGTCCCCAGGGTCAAGGATACTATTTCTGCCGGCCTGTGCCGGCCGAGCAATTCGGCCAGTTATTGGCACGCGATATCGCCCTACGGCAGTCGCATGATGAACTCTTAGCAGCAGTGCCCGGCTGAAATACTGGCGCGTCCCGTTTGTTCGAATCTTCGCCATGCCTGGCAACTGATGCGGCGCGCGCCGATCTTGGTTCGCTAGCGCGCCTTGCGGAAGGACAGGTTGAACCGACAGGCTCCGAGGTCCGGATGCCGCCCCTCCTTCAGCGGCTGCACGCCGTGGAATCGGAGCCGCGCCGGGCCGCCCCAGACCACTACGTCTCCATGGGCCACCGGGACGCGCCGCGGGCGCTCGGCCCGGCGGTGACCGCCGAACAGGAATACGGCCGGCAGCCCGAGTGATACGGAGACGATCGGGGAGTCAAGGTCCCGTTCATCCTTGTCCTGATGAAGCGACAGCCGCGCACCGGGCTCGTATCGATTGATGAGGCACGCGTCGGGCCCAAACTCAGCAAAGCCGGCAACGCCCGCGGCTTCAACCGCGAGTTCCCGGAACACCGGCGGCATCTCGGGCCAGCACGCGGCGCTCACCGGGTCGAGTGCGTCGTAGCGATATCCGCTGCGGTCCGTGACCCAGCCCGCGGCCCCGCAGTTGGTCATAGCGACCGACATGCGGTAGCCGCCCGGTGTGGTCATGAAACGAAAGGGACTGCGTTGAACCACTTCCTCCAGTGCCGCAAGCAGGGCTGCGGCTCTTGAGCTCGCGAAGGCGTGCAGCAGCACGGCACCCGGGCCGAGCGTCTCCCGGCGTGGCTCTGCGTACCCGTCCGCAAACAGGTCCAGCGGCGTGTCAGGCTCTGTCAGCCATGGTTCCCTGCGCTCACCGGGCGTCGTGAAATATCACGCCCAGGGTGTGCCGGTGTCCAGTGCGAACCCGGCTGACGCCGTGACGAAGATTCACGCGATACACTCCGCGAGTGCCTGGCACAGGGCGATGATGCACGGCGAAGATCACCGCGTCTCCCTGGCGAAGCGGCACGACTTCGGCCCGCGACTGCAGGCGGGGCCGTTGTTCCGTGATGATGAACTCGCCCCCGGTGAAGTCCACACCCGGCTGCGACAGCAGGATCGCTACCTGCAGTGGAAAGACACACTCTCCGTAGAGATCCTGGTGCAGGCAGTTGTAGTCACCGGCCCCGTATTGAAGCAGCAGCGGGGTGGGCCGGGTCTGGCCGGCCGCGCCGCAGCGGGCCACAAATTCTTCATGCGCCATCGGGTAACGGGCACTTACGCGTAGCTGCTCGTTCCAACGGTTGGCGAGCACTGCGAGCGGCGGATAGAACTCAGCGCGCAATGCGGCGACGCTCTGCGGCAGCGGGTAGGCGAAGTACCGATACTCACCCCGCCCGAATCCATGACGGCTCATCACTACCCGGGTACGAAAAAGCGAGTCGTCCGCGTACCAGCGGGCGATGCGCTGACACTCGCAGCGGGTGAGGAGACTTTCGATCATGGCAACACCGTGTGCATCGAGATCCTGCGACAGCCGCTGCCAGTCAAGAGCCCGCACCCGTTCCGCAATGCCAGGCTGTCGGGGATCTTCAGGCGCCCCGCGCTGGCGAGAGACTCCCGCCGGCGTGTTCACCATCCCGGTGTTCACCGGCCCGACTCGAGCGTGAGGAGCGCACGCTTGCGCTCGATGCCCCAGCGATAACCGGACAGTGCTCCGTCGTGGCGCACGACGCGGTGACAGGGGATCAGCACCGCGAGCGGATTGGCGGCGCAGGCCTGCGCCACCGCCCGCACCGAGCGCGGTGCCCCGATGCGCTGCGCCACTTCGGCATAGCTCACGGTAGACCCCACGGCAATCGCGCGCAGTGCCCGCCAGACCCGTTGCTGAAAGGCTGTGCCGCGCACGTCGAGCGGAAGATCGAGGCTGAGGCGTGGGTTCTCGATGACACGCGCGACTTGAGCGGCCAGCGACGCGGTGTCCGCATCACTACCGAGCAGACGGACCTGCGCGAAGCGCTGGCGGAGATCGCGCTCGAGAAGCGCTGGACTGTCGCCGAGGAGAATCGCGCACACTCCCTTCGCGCTGCGGGCGACGAGAATGTAGCCGAGCGAGGACTTGACGATCGCAACCCGCAAGGTCGCGTCCGGGCTCGAGATGCGATCGGGCCTGCAGCGTTTGCAGGGCCGAAAGCCCGCCCGTTCGGCCTCTTCCGCCGTGGCATGAAACGCGACGTTCTCGCGCCTGGCGGGACGCGCGGCGCAGGAGGGCCGGCAATACACGCCCGTGGTTCTCACCGAATAAAAGAACTCCCCGTCCGAGCGGGTGTCGCGCGTGGCGATCGCGGTCCACCGCGGGTCGGCGTTGCTCGCCGGCTGTGACTGTCGCATAAGCTTGGCCGAGGCCATCATCCGCACTCCTTTGAAGGGTTCAGGCCGTTATTGTTGTGTTTGGTGCTGGCGCGCGCAGCCCGATTCTTGCTGGCGACCGAACCCGCCACTAGGTGCCGTTGCCGCGTGCAAGCGCGGCTACGCCGCGCCGATGTCAGCTCGAGGACGCCGCTGCCGAGAGCGACAACGGCGTGCGCGGGCCATCATTGTCTCTTCTGGTTGTGAGACGCTTGTCAGGGTAGCAGGATCGACACCGCCCGCGAAGCCGTGCTCCGCACAGCCAGACGTTCCTCAGCAGTGCTGGCGTCATGCTGTGCCGGAGTCAATGCCGCCGCGCCGGCAGGGTTTCATCCCTGAGCGCGATTCTGCGGTGCATCACCGCTGGATGCTGAGATTGAGCAACCTCCACGAACAGATAACCTATGCGGCGGCCGGCATTCAAGGGCCGAGCAGCCCGTCCACTTCGTCATCACGCCCGGCTCAACGCGACCGCCTTGCGGCTAACCGGAGCGAACGAGGGGTAGAGAATGACTGTCAATCGTGAGTGGGTCAGGCGCAACCTCGGATTTGACCCGATCAAGACTCCTGCGCCGGCAAGGACTTTCTCTCTCATGGCGGCAGCCAAACCCAGCGCCAAACCCGAAGACCTCCAGCGCGAGATCATCGATTTTGATTCCGAGGGACCCGAGGGTCAGGCCTTCATGGCTTTTACAACGGCCACCGGTCTCTCCCGGTTCACGGATATTCCCTGGCCAAAGAGTCTGGCTCCGAAAACCGACGCGAGGGCCCGCAAAGGCCCCGCCGGCGCGCTGCCAAAAGCCGACGTGTTGGTAGTGACCTGGACAGTAGATGAAGGGCACGCGCTCAGTCGGGTGCTGACGCCTGGAAAGGACTCGCGCAACGATTATCTCTCGTACAAGCACAACTTCGGAACGATCAGGAAGAAGCTACGCAAGGGGTGTCCGGCGCTGCAGGCCGGGCGGCTGGGTGCTTACTGGACGACGACGATCGGCACGAAGAAGGTGGTTGTCTTCAAGTCAGACTCTCACATGTCACAGGACACCAAGAAGGCGCCTACCGGAAACGAGACGCTTCCGAACGAGGACGTCTGGCTGCAGATCATTCAGGAAACCCAGCCGAAGCTCGTAATCACTACGGGGACGGCAGGTGGCATCGGCAAGACCTGTGAGGTCGGTGATGTAGTCGTTAGTCCTATCATTCGTTTCGACTGTCAGAACTGGCTGAAGAAAGAGCCCTACCACGCCGCGACCTACAAGGATGGTGCGCCGGTCACCAATTACTTCGCGAAAGGAAAGACCCTCTTCAAGGCCAACAGCGGGCAGCTGCCGAAGGACAACGGGCGTCCGCCAAAGATCATTCGCGCAACGAGCGCGCGGGCCGCGGTGGTTACGACAGACTTCTTCGGCTTCGACACTTCGGACGACCACTACGGCCTTCAGGGTCTCGGTGCCGTCTCCGAGATGGGTGACGCAATCCTCGGCCTGGTCGGCCAGCGCATGGGAAAAAGCGCACCGCCCTGGATTGCGGTACGCAACGTCTCGGATCCGCAGATTAAGAGCGAAGGTACGCTCAGGCAGCAGGCACAGACTGCCGCGCAGATCTACAAAGGCTACGGCCGCTGGAGCACGGTGTGCAGTGCAATCGTGTGTTGGGCGCTTATCGCGGCATAGAAGTCATTTGTCGGGCAGATGCGGATCGCGCCTGGCCAAGTGCCTGATTCGCGTGCGGAGGCATCATGGCGGAGGGACCGGAATCCGAGCAGTGCGATGTGCCACAGAAGCCAAGCCCGCCCGTCCAACTGCGCCCAACATGACAGCACCTCCGCAAATATAAAACCGTCAAGGTAGAGCTCGGGCATCCTCACGCTCGAGCGACTGAGATCGCAACATGAGAAGCAACAGTATCTAGAGCCGGAGAATCAATCGATCCACCTCCAGTCTTAACCCCAGCACCTCCCCCCAGGCGCACAGCGCCGCTTTATCATCCATATAAGGAGGAAGGACCATGTGTACCCCGGGGACACCCGCCGTCTGTTTCATCATCCCACCGCACATCCTCGTGCATCTGATCGGGCATGCCAAAGACGCTAACCTCAGGCAACGGGCAATACACAACCTGCGGTTGCAGAGCCAACTGCGGGGAATGCGGGCGGCCTTTGCACAGTTTTCCTTTGCAGGTCTCGCCACAGGCACCAAGCGCCGCACGATCTACGACGCGCAGGAGGGTAGTACCTTGCCGGGCAAGCTGGTCCGCCCCGAAGGTCAGGGACCAGTCAAGGACGTCGCCGTAGACCAGGCGTACGATTTCTGCGGTGATACGTATGACTTCTACATGAGCAAGTTCAAACGCAACTCCGTCGACGACAAGGGAATGCGGCTTGACTCGTCCGTTCACTACGAGAACGGCTTCGACAATGCCATGTGGAACGGCCAGCAGATGGTCTACGGCGACGGCGACGGCAAACTCTTCGGGAGCTTCACGAAGTGCGTTGACGTGGTTGGCCACGAACTGACCCACGGCGTCACGCAATTCACCGCCGCACTGGAGTACCACGATCAGTCCGGCGCCCTGAACGAATCGATGTCCGACGTGTTCGGCATCATGATCAAGCAGGCGGTACACAATCAGACCGCGGCCGCCTCTGATTGGCTGATCGGGGAGGGAATCTTCATCTCCAAGGCGGGCACCCACCGCAAGGCCCTCCGGTCCATGGAGACACCCGGCACCGCCTACGATGATCCGGAGCTCGGCAAGGATCCACAGGTGGGACACATGAAGGACTATGTCAAGGGCAGTGATGACAACGGTGGAGTGCACATCAACTCGGGGATCCCGAACCGCGCCTTCTGCCTCGCTGCCAAAAAGCTGGGAGGGCATTCGTGGGATGTGGCCGGACGAATCTGGTACGAGGTGCTGACGGCGCGCCTGCAGCCGAGCGCGCAGTTTGCCGATGCGGCCACGGCGACCCGCGAAGTGGCCCAGAAGTACGGCGCCGAGGCGGTGAAAGCGGTCGATGAGGGATGGAAGACGGTAGGGCTGTAGCGCGTGCTGAGGGTGCCGGGTGCTGCGGTCGGCCGACGCTCGTGCGCAGGCGCGGGCACCGGAATCCTCGCACTCGCGTTCCTGGGATGCGCACCGATGGCGGATAGTCCCCTTCAATACGTGGCCTATGAGCGATCCGGCGGACAGGTGCCGACCTACCGCCCTGCGGCTCGTATCGAAGCCGCGAAACTGACGGCGGGCGAACGGGCCGAGCTCGACAAGCTTCTCAAGAGCGCGGACCTCTTGCGCCAACCGCAATCCTTCGCCGCACCGCGCATCCCCGACTCGTTCGAATATCGCCTGACGGTGGCCTACGCAAATGAGACGCGAACCATCGTCTTTCACGACCAGGACGGTCACCCACAGTCGCTCGATGCCCTCGTGAACTGGATCAAGGCTCACGGCCAGCACTAGCGACGAGGAGAGGGAGCATGGCCAAGAAAAAAGCGGCGAAAATCAGAATACGAAAGAGCGTCTTCACGCTCGGCAAGCCCGGCGACGACCTCCACTGGTACGCGCAAGCGGTTGCGGAGCTGAGGAAGCGTCCGCTCAAGGACCCCACGGGCTGGCGCTACCTCGCAGCCGTGCACGGTTACCCTGGTAGTGCTTCGGATCCCTTCGCTGCGCCAGGCGAAAAGACGCCGTCGAAGTCGGACCAGCAGCGATTCTGGAACCGGTGCCAGCATCAGAGCTGGTACTTCTTCCCCTGGCACCGGGGATACCTCGCGTGCTTCGAGGAAATCATCGCGGCGACAGTGGTGAAGCTCGGGGGACCTGCGGGCTGGGCACTGCCCTACTGGAACTACAGCGATCCCAAGACTGCTGGCGCACGCAGCCTTCCGGCCGCGTTTCTGGGCGGTGGTGCTGCAAATGCCCTGTTTCTTCCGGGTCGCAATATGACGAGTTCGGCCGATATGATCCCGGCGGGACACACGAACCTAGACGCACTCCTGCACTCGCCGTTCAGCGTCGCAGCTTCGGGCGGTCCTCCCGGCTTCGGGGGGCCCGAGACGGGTTTCAGCCACTTCGGTGGCGTCAACGGCTTATTGGAGAACGCGCCTCACAACCTGATCCACGACGACCTCGGTGGTCTCATGGGCGATCCGGAGACTGCGGCCCTCGACCCCATCTTTTGGCTGCATCACTCCAATATCGACCGGCTCTGGGAAGTGTGGACGCATCGCGATTCGACGTTTACAGATCCTAAGGCGTCGTCCTGGCTCAAGGAGCGCTTTGACCTCCACGATGCCTCGGGAAAAAACGTAACCTTCACTCCTGCCCAAATGCGCGACACGACCAAGGTTCGCCATGGCTACCGGTATGACGACATCAGCGATCCTTTCGCCAAGACTGCGGCAATGGCGGCGAGCGCGGTGCGAGCGCGCGTGATGGCACCTTCACCGCAGCTGGTGGCAGCCAGCCAGCCGAATATTGCCGTCTCAGGTGCCCGTACGACCGCGAGCGTCCCGTTCAACCAGTCGGCGCGGCAGTCCGCGCTCGCCCGCTTTGCCGTAAACCGCCCGGTGCGGGCATTTCTCAACCTCGAGAACGTGACCGGTAGCGGTATCTATGGCAGCTACGAGGTTTACGTCACCGCGCCGCAGACCTCGGTGAAGACCGGGAGCGATCAGCCCCTCCTCGCCGGGCATCTGAGCACTTTCGGGGTGCGCAAGGCATCGAAACCCGACAGCCCACACGGTGGAGGCGGCATTACCTCGGTCCTCGACATCACCTCGATCGTCGACCAGCTGCGACAGCGTGGCTGGGACGGATCACAGCTCGACGTGAGCGTCGTGCCGAGCGGTCCGAAAGGCGCCGCGCCCCCCGCATCGCAATCACCGCTCACCATAGGCCGTATCAGCATCTACTACGGGTAAGCGCAGATGACGGCAGCCGCAATCACGGCCCCGCTGGTGCGCGCGTCGGCAAGCCACCCGGGTTGGTGGGCCCTGCTGCCGAGTGCCGCGGCCTGGATCGTGTTGTTCCTCCACCCGGGGATGCCGCAGTCTTTCCCGCTGTGCGTGCCGACGTCACTCGGCCCGGTAGCTCGAATTGCCGAGGGCTTGCGCACGGCGTGGCAGACTGAGGCCATTACCTACCTGATGATCGGGTGGTCAGTGATGGCGATCGCCATGGTGCCGCCACTGGCGATGGGCCTGCTGCGCCATGTCTCTGTTCGCAGCTTCCAGCCGCGTCGGCATCGCGCCATCGCGGAGTTCCTGGGAGCCGCAATGGTTTGCTGGTTGTTGGCCGGTCTGGCTGCACTGCCCCTCGTGCTCAGCATCCCGATGTCACCACCTGGTCAATCGATGGCCACAGCGGGAGCCTTCAGCCTGGCGGCATTGTGGCAGCTGACGCCGATGAAGCGCTTTGCATTGCGACGCTGTCATAGGACGTTTCCGCTGGCGCCGCACGGGTGGCAGGCCGACAAGGACTGCCTGAGGTACGGTTTCACTCACGGAGCCTACTGTGTCGCCAGCTGCTGGGCGATGATGCTCGCCGCCATGCTCTCGATCCATGCATCGCTTGCGATGCTCTTCGTGCAGGTGATAGCGATTGAGGAGCGTCGCGAGCGTGAACCGCCCCGGGCCCGGACCGCGATTGCCCTGCTCGCCTGCGGTATCCTGAGCGCACTCGTCGTGACGCGGTGACCGGCGCTCACGCATCTGACACGCCCGCGAACTACCGACCATCTCGCGCGCATGGCACCGTTCAAGGTCAACTCAGAATGTCGCAACCGTGTACGTCTGTGGTCTGAAGTGGGAGTACGAGTCCTCAGAGTAAAGGAATCGATATGACCCCGTCGATTGAACACATCTTCGTGCTGATGCTCGAGAACCGCTCGTTCGATCACCTCCTCGCGTACTCCGGAATCCCGGGACTGCAGGGGGTAGATAGGACGAAGACGAATCCGGGACCCAAGGGCACGACCGTGGGTCTGAGTGATGCGGCGCCGGACCAGGCAGCGTCCGACCCCGGACACGAGTTCGAGGATGTCGACTGGCAGATCTACCGCGCGAAACGCGGACCCTCGCCGGCCGCGAACAATGCGCGTCCGATGACCCTCACCGGCTTCGTGGACGAAAGCGGCCCTTCTGCCATGGAGTGTGCGCCACCGACGCTCGTGCCAGTATTCACGCATCTGGCGCGGGAATTCATGGTGTGCGATCAGTGGTTCTCATCCCTGCCGGGTCCGACCTGGCCAAACCGGTTCTTCGTGCACGCCGGCTCCTCCGGGGGACTCGCGAACAGTCCCTCCGACATGACCACGATCGGCTCGCTCCTGTGGTCGAAGATCGGATTCTCCTTCGAGCACGGCACGATCTTCGAGGCCCTCGAAAGAGCCGGGCGCACCTGGCGCGTCTATTACGGGGATCACTTTCCGCAGGTATGCGCCATCGACACCATGCCATCGGTGTTCGTAGCGCGTCCGGCCCAGTTCCGCCCCCAGAAGGACTTCGTCGGCGACGTGGGCCGCGGGGATGTCGCGAACTACACTTTCATCGAACCGGACTACAGTATCCTCTCACGCTTCAAGAACGGTGACAGCCAGCACCCCTCCGGGACGCTTTCGGCCGGCGAAGCCCTCATGGCCTCCGTCACCCAAGCGCTGATCGACTCGGCCGCTGTGTGGGAGAGCTCGCTCCTTTTTATCCTGTACGACGAGCACGGCGGGTACTACGACCAGGTGCCGCCCCCGGCCGTTACGCCGCCGGGTGATAAGCCCCTGAACGCGAACAAGGCGAAGACGGTGCCGAAGCCCCCGTTTGGGTTCGACCGCTATGGCGTCCGTACGCCCGCGGTGGTGGTATCACCGTGGATAATGCCGAAGAACGTCTGGCACACGCCCTGCGATCATGCTGCCGTGGTGCGCACCGTGTTCGATGTCTTCGGGCTCCCCGATCACCTCACGGAACGCGACCGCCGAGCGCCGTCGCTGCGATCGGCGTTGCTGAAGGCGCCCCTCACGAGCGCCCCAGCGAGCCTCCCGGAAGTGCCCGAGCACGTCGCGATCGACGCAGTACTGGACGCCAAGGGTCCGACGCAGCCTCCACATGATGAGGGTGCGCTGAATGGTTTCACGCGCATCGCCGCGCAGATTCATCACGCGCTGCTGGAACAGCAGGCCGCGGTCAAGGCCGGTGTAACGCCGGAGGCTGTGCCCACAACGGTCGCTCCGACCGCGGATCTTGCGTACCTGCCGAACCTGCCGAAGATCCCCGACGCCGATGCGCAGCGTGCGTATATCGCGGAAGTAGCCGCCCAAGTACAGCAGCACCGTGCGTTGCAACTGGCTGGTGTGCCGGGCAGGCCCTAGTCCCCGGCGGGTCGGAATCGGCCGCCAACACATGAGAGACCGTCAGGAAGCATCCCGCGCGCGAAGCGCTCACAGAGATTTGAATTCCCGACCAGCGATGTTCCATCCAAGTCCCGCAGAGTACGTTCGGTAGTCTCAAAAAAATCTGCGCGGCGACGCAAGCCGCCGCGCAGTCCTCCCGCTAGCGAGTCGACAGCAGGTTCGCCGGCAAAGATGCCTTGTAGTGCTCGTTGAACACTGTGTACAGGGCAGCCTGATTCACCTTGGTCACGGCCTGAGTGATGGACTCGCGAACGCAAGCAGACGCAGAGCGGGACGTGAAGGGCGAAAAGTCATCCACTTCACACACCGTCTTCGCCGCCGCACGAATGCGGCTATAGAGCACGGCCGCGCCTTCCGGTGTAGACACATTCAGGTCGGCGAATTTGACGGTGACCTTGTTCAGATTGTCGTCAGCGGGAGCAGCAGCTGCGAAACCCAGGGCTAGGGTGCCGAGGATCGCGGCGGAAACGAAACGACGGACGTTGCCAGTGTGGTTCGTGATCATGGTCCTCTCCTGATGTGGTGGTGACGCCGATTCAAGTTCGAATCGATGTCATTGATCGTGTTTGCACAGTGACATTTGTAGGCTCACGGCGACGTCGCCGATATTCGTCCGACGACTAAACTCACGAGTAGGACTCACGCAGCCGGATGGCTGGTACTGACGACTAAACCAACGATTAGCCGGCTATCGGCGGCTGCGCGGCGCCAGTGGGGTTGCGATCCGTGGCAGCATTGCACGGAGCGCGTGCGAATGTCGCAGGTTGCGCAGTCAGCTCGAGGCGAGCTCCGGATACGTCGGTATCGAACCGCGCGAGCCACTACAACGTGAACTCGCGCTCCTCGAGCTGATCACCGGAGCCGTCGTATGCCTGCACGCGAATCCTCCATACACGGTCCTCGGGAATCGCACTGACTCGCAGGAAATGCGGCGCTCCGGATGTGAGGAGATACGGCCGGTACTCGATCTGCGCTCCCGGCAGCGAAATCCGGCTGGGCGCCGCACCCTGCCGGGACCAGTCGACGGCCGAGGGGGCCATGTTCGCAAACGAGAGCGGTGAGTAGAGACCGGAGGAGACGATATGCAGAGCGCTCACGCATTTGTTTCCGGCAGACAATTCCATGGTGGCCGCGCACGACAGGTGCGGGTCGCCGGCCACAAAAATGACACGCTGAATCGCTTCGCTTGCGATGTGCCTGACGATCTCAGACAACTCGTCCGGATAGCCCGTCGGGCCGTCCTGACGCATCCACACGCCACGGTGAAAGGCCTCGCGCGTCAAAGGCATGATGGGTGAGCCGAAGAACACAAACTTCGGCCTGGCGTCGCTTTTGTGCTCTGACAGCCAGTGTATGAACGCCTTCATCTGCTCATCCGACATGAGCCTCGCGGGCGTGCCTTTCGCGGCCCGTTTGCGCTCCGAGCGTGTATCCAGGATGAATGCCGGGCAGCTGATCTCGGCCTGATCGTCGAGCGCGTACCAGAAGGCGTCGTCGGGGGCGGTACTGTTGCCGAAGGCTTTGGCGCCTCTGGCTGAGCCCATGTAGGCCCGTGCGACGTCCCGGGCGAACAGGAACTGGTCCTGGCCCATGCCGCCGGTCTTCAGCGCCGCAATCTCGAATGCCTCCTGCTTGGCCACGGAGTGCACCTGGCCGGATGGGGTGTAGCCGGCGTAGTTGTCGGCGAATTCATGATCATCGATCGCAAAGTGGCAGGGCAGCGCGTTGAGCACGCCGGCGACCGCAGCGGACCTGAAGGCCGCACGATAGCGATCAACGTACCGGTCGCGCCACGGAGTGGGATCGAGGAGCCCGTTGGTCGCATCGGCGTAGATCTGGTCACCGATGAGGAACAGGAGGTCGCAGTCCACTGGCTGCGACAGCAGCTGCAGCATGCCCGCGAATGCCTGGTCCGATCCGCTGCAATCAAACGGCGTACCTGGATAGAGGCACGAGCCCACCAGAAAGTGGCAATCGCGATGGTGTTCCTTCAGGCGGCGCAGCCATGAAGGATCGTGGCCCTGCCCTTTGACGGCATGTGCGCATCCCTCGGCGTCCGCGAGCGCGGATAACGTGTCTTTCCCGGAATTCAGTCCCTCCAGGAACCCGAGATGAGCCTGCTGCGTGTCCAGGAAGCTCGAGATCACGGAGCCGCCGGGCTTTGCCCGTGCTGCGATGGTCTTGTACGCGTCGGCCGGCAATCTGACGTCCACCCAACTGTAGTTGCCGAGGTTTTTCGGGACCTTGGGGTAGATGGGCTCGACATTCTGCCGCGCGATGCTCGAGATGCTGACTCCGCAGTCGGGCGAGGTATTGTCGATGGGCCGCTCCATCCACATCCTCAGGATCAGATCGTTCCCGTCCAGACGCGCGGCGCGCATGATGGGGCCGGTGAGCAATTTGGTCTTCGCTAGGCCGTGCGGATCCGCCCCGGAATCGATGGAGTCCAGATGCAGGCCCGAGGCAGACGATCTCCCGCGGTCGAATTGCCCGTCGAAGAATTCCTCCACGTAGCGATAGCTCTCCTGCGGGGCACTGTTGGCCAGAATGACATCCATGTGGCCGTAGTCGGGGATCCTCCTCAGGCCCACCGGGGTTTTCGGAGGTGTGCTGGCCCCCTCCAGGAAATCGAGCACCGCCCGCATGCGGACTGCGGATTCCGTGGCGGACTGCGGATTGAAGACGCGGCTGTCCTCGCCATGAATAAAGAGTGTCCGGATGCCCTGCCAATGCCGTACGTTGTTGTCCAGGAGGTAGGTGTTGAGGCCTTCCCGGTTGACTACGCGATGGTGTAGCAGCAGGTAATACAGGTGCCGTTGCACGGTTCCGGGCGCTCGACCTACCAGATCCTTCCAGTGCTTGTGCAGCGCTTCGATGTGCTGGTGCTTCCACATGCGTCCGTACAGGAACGTCATCCGATCGCAGATGGCGTCCTCGAACGTCGCCGATTCGTCCACCTGGTGTCCGCCGTCGATGTCCTCGCCGAGGCGCGCCAGGCTGAACCCCAGCCGGTCGAGCAGCGACTGAGTGGCGCCGATCTTGTCCTCGCTCTGGATGATGGGATCGAAGTACACATCGCTCAGCCAGTCGCGGAAGAACACGCCCAGCTTCGCCCGCACGCGATTGGCCGGTGAGGGCACGGTCCAGGGATGGATTGCATTCAGAACGACGCTCGCGAGGTGTTCGCGGGTCAGCGCCCCCTGAAGAATCGCCATGGTGACGCCGATCGCGCCTACGCAATGGGCGAACACGTGCAGGCGGGTGCCCGCGGGATATTCCTCGAGGACTGCCTTCACGGCCGTGGGTACGTCGTATTTGCCGATCTCGTCGATCGACCACGCTTCGTAGGGAACCTCCTGGTTGGTGAACTGATTGCTGAGCCGGTAGTCGAGCAGCCAGACGTCGTATCCCTTCCTGGAGAAGTACTCCGCCATGCTGATCTTCATGCCCCGGTGCGCGTAGATGAGGCTCCCCTGTGCCAGACCGTGAATCAGCAGCACTGGCTTGCGGTCAGCCTTCTTCTTGCCATCGCCCTGCTTGAGATACGAATGCAGTCTCATCGGGATCTTGAGCGACTCTCTTGGCGCGGTGGCGTCCGTGCTTGGTACATGCAGCTCACGGGTCGTGAGCTGCGCACCGTTCTTGAGGCGCTCCGGCAGCCACGGTTTGGGCTTGGGCGCCCGGTGCGGCTTCGGATAGTCGGGGGCGCCGAATTCCCAGAACCCAGCCTGGATGGCGCATCGTGCCATGCGGAACACGAACGACAGGCAGCCTAAGATCCCGCGCGGAACCGGGTCCCCGGGCGTGACCTGCAGCAATCCCTCCCCTACCAGATGCGCCACGTCAACCGTAAGCACGGCGGTTGCAGCCCGCGGCGCCTTCGTCTGCGTCCCCGTGGGGAAAGACACCTCGGCTTGCAGCTGCGTGAACGCCTTCCAGAGCCGCGGGTACCCCGGCCGCCAGGCAATGCGCTTGGTGCCGACGAACGAGATGCGCGGTGCGCTCGCGGCAGAGTCCCCTCTCACGCCGGACAGCGTCATGTCGTACCTGAAGTCGCGGTAGGTTCCGTGCATCGATGCGATCTTGCACATCGACTTCACCACGGAGATCAATGACTCTTTTGGCTTCGCTGTCTCCTTGCGTCGGCGCGTCTGCGAGCGCAGGAGAGCCCTGAGCGACTCGCGGCGTGTCAGGAACGCGATCAAAGCCAGCAGCGTGCGCCAAGCCCGTTGCAGCCAGTTATTTGGTGCGTCAGGGCTCATGATGGTCATCGAACCGCTGCCGCTCGCGATCAGCGTGTGCTTCTTTAGGTGATCCTTAGGCACCCCGTAGGCGTGCGCCTTTTTGGATTGCTCGGCCGAGAGGATGTTGCGGTACAGCCTGACGTCTATGGGCACAGGCGTCCCGGGCCGTTCCAGAGCGGCAAGCTCGAACGGATGTCCGGTGATTTGCAGAATGAGCCCGTCCGTCCCAAAGCAGCGTTTCACAGCGCTCTCATCGCCGTACAGACGTTTCAGCTGCGCTGCGACCTCTCCGTCGCGTGGGCCGTCCCCATCAAGGAGCCCGACGAGCTGCTCCGTCACGATGATGCGGGCCGGTGGAGTCGGCGCAGCCTTGCCAGCAGGCAAGGTCGGCGGATCTTGCGGCGCAGGATGCTCGACCGGTGCCACTTCGCCCCCCAGCTGCGCAACGATCGCATCGCACGCCCGCCAGGCCAGCGAGGCGATGGTCAGGAAAGGATTGACGCCGAGGGCAGTTGGGACGATCGATCCGTCCAGAACATAGAGCCCCGGATGCGTTGCATCGGTCGCGCCCACGAACACCTGGCCGGTGTCGTTGACCACACCATTCCGGCCGTGGTCGGCCATGGGGCACCCGCCGAGCGGATGAACCGTCAGCAGCCGGCCGCCCGGGAACTTCCCGGCCATCGCTGCCGCCGCGCTCGGCGGCATGAGGTGCCAGAGAGGGTTGTGGATATACTGGCCGAAGTTCTGCCCCTGCTCGCAATCAAACTGGCTCAGGGTCGCCTCGATGTTCGTTAGCAGCGGACTCGGATCAGGCTCCGCACCCCGCGTCCCGCGCCTGGACTTCGTTGCAGCTGGCGCATGCCAGACGGGCAGCGTCATCGCCTCATCGAGGCCGTTCGACGCGGTGCCAGAGAACTTCAGTTCGCCGCGCGCACCGTCATCGCCCATTACGAGGAACACCTGGGTGCTCTCGACCGCCCCTGGCTGGACGCTGAGCACATCCGCGTCGTCGCGGCTCCTGTCGCGGAACCAGCCCGGAAGCTGGTTGTTGCCCAGACGCGCCATCTGAGCGCCCGTGGTCACGAGCTCACCGAACAGCTCGGTCAGCCCGGCGGGGATCGCGCCCTCCTCCAGCGTGAAATCCTCGCCCTTTACCGTGCGCCCGCGCGCCACGGCGGAGATCGTGGGCCCGCATTTGTTGTTGGAATCGTGCGGATCTGGGTGCCCGATCGCATGCACTGGGTCGGTCTCGCCGAAGCTCATCGCGAGGCCGTCGCCATTGGTCGAGAAGCGCGTTCCGAGACACGGCGAGCACTCGAGGTGCTCGCCGACATGCGAGCGCTGCAGGATTTCCGTGCTACCGAGTGTACCGCCCGAGAGCACCACGACATCGGCATCGATCGCGTAGGTCCCGTCGAACCTGACGCGCGTCTCCCGGGTGATGGGCCGCACCACTACACGCCAGCGCGGCCCCGATGTCGTCCGCTCGCCGGTGTGCAACGACTCGATCCGCAGGACCTGAACGCCCGTGAGGAATCTGGCGCCACGCTCCCTCGCGGCCGGAATCAGATTCATAGTGAGCGTGTTCTTCGCGCCGACATTGCAGCCGGTGACGCAGTTGCCGCAGAGAGTGCAGGCCTTCTGGCGCACACCCGCCGCACTCGGATGCAGGCTTCCTGGCTCCCCGAGCGTTACGGTGATGGGCGCAGGCTCGACCTCGAAGCCCAGGTTGTGGCCGAAGCGCTCGAGCGCCTTGTATTTCGGCAGGGCGCGAAGCCGCTGGCGGTCATCGGGGCCGGCAACGTTCAGCCATTTTTCGATACTGTGAAAAGCCTGATTGAGGCTGCTGACCTGGTCTGCAGCCTCCCTGCGAATGCTCGACGGCCAGGAAGGAGTCTCAAACGCGCGCGAGGGAGGCCTCAGGGCTACATTGGCATTGATCAAGGACGTCCCGCCCAGCCCGCAGCCGACCACGACGTCAACGCCGTCCCCGATCCTCACATTGAACAGCGCATCGTCGTTGGGGCCCGGGGCGGCCTGCGTGTTGCGGTCAGCCCGCACATAGCCGGGCAGGTCGGCCACGGTTTCCGGGAACTCCCCCAGCACGTATTCACGACCGCGCTCCAGCACGAGCAATTCGTGCTCACGCCCTTCGGCCTTCTTGACCAGACCGGACAGGCGGTAAGCCGCCACGGCGCCACCGTAGCCCGACCCGACCACGACAACCCGGGCAGTCGTAAGCGGACTGCACCTGTCAGGTGTGTCCAGGAGCGCTTCGAATGGCTCGGAATAGTGGAACCCCATGTCGCTTCTCCGATCCGCCGTCCATGGCCCACTCACGATGCAATGTTGTAACTAAGACTCCCGCGGCGATGGCCGCTCGACACATACCTCACGCTGCTGCGAGCGGATCGCGAATCACCCTTATCAGCGCCTCGGGCTGAGCCGGCTTGACAATCAGCGGAAATCCGCTGGCGCGCAGCTGCGCCAGGCGCTGAGGTTCGGTATTACCGGTGATCAGGCATACTTTTACGAAGCCGAATTCCGCTGCCAGCTGCTGTGCAGTCTCGAGTCCGGACAGCTCCGCTCCCAGCATGTCGTCGGTGAGAATCCATTCCGGGAACTCCGATGCGGCGCGTAGTCGCGCCAGGAGTGCCGCGGGGGTCGAAAAAGCCAGGACTTTCGCGCCCCACACATGCAGCTGTTCCTGCAGTGCCTCGACGACATCCAGATCGTCGTCCAGGATCCAGATTTCGGACGCCGTCCTGAAAGTCGTGGTTTCCACGTGCACCGGCTCGACAGAGACGGTGATGGTCTGCTGATCGGCCAGTGGCACGTGGAAAGCGAAGACAGACCCGACGCCAACCGAGGAGGTCAGGGACAGCCGCAACCCCAACAGAGCGTCGATCCGCTTGACGATAGCGAGTCCCAGTCCGACGCCGTGACGGCGCTGCCTCCCGGGGTTCGCGAGCTGGACATACTCTTCAAATATCTTCTTCTGCTCTTGTGGCGGAATGCCCGGTCCAGTGTCGCGGACCCCGATGAGAAGCTCGCCGGGCAATGAGGATGCCTCCACGGTGACGGAGCCTGCCGACGTGTAATTCACAGCGTTACCGATGAGGTTGCGCAGCACTCGCTCGATGAGCATGGCATCCGAATTCCCGACGATCGGGACAATCTTGGCCGCCAGCTGCAGATGCTTTGCTTCCGCCTCCGGACGGAACTCGTCTACCACGCGCTCAATGAGCCGATCGACCCTGAAGGAGGTCACCTGAGCTCTTACCGCACCGGCATCGAACTTCGATAGGTCGAGAAGGCTATTGAACTGCTCCTCGAGAACGATGGTCGTATCCTTGATGCGACGCAGCAGCCGCCGCGCGTCATCTGAAGTGACGTGAAAGGACAGTGTGCCGAGAAACATATTGAGCGCGTGCAGCGGCTGGCGCAGGTCATGGCTGGCCGCGGCAAGAAAACGGCTCTTTGACTCACTGGCAATTCTTGCCTCCTGGAGCGCGCGCTCTACCAGCTTCTTTTCAGCGGCCAGCGACTCGAGCAGGGCGACGTTCTCGGTACGGATGCGCAGGGATTGACGGAACTGTCGCGAATTCTCGCGCCCGAACGTGATGACGAGCAGTGCCACGGCGAAGAAGCCGACAGCGACCTCAATATGCGGCGAGTCGTTCGAATATATTCCGAGCCAGAACGCCACTCCAAGGCCGAAATTGATCGCACTCACGACCACAAAACTCGTCAGGTGCGAAGACGCATTGACCAGTGTTCCGATGCCGTAGAAGCAAGATAGGAGCGTAACGACCAGCCTGACGTTCAGGTCGCCGGTACGGGCAACCAGGTAGAAAGCCGATCCTGCAGCAGCGGCGTTCAGGACCGCGCTCGCAAATAAGTACCGTTCATAGCGAACTAGCTCCTCAGCGGAGCAGGTATCGATGCGGCGCCGAAGAGCCTGACACAGCACCGTCCGCAGAATCATGGACGTCGAGATGAAGGCCGCCCACCCGTAAAGCTGCGCTGTATTCACCCGCCCATGAACGACGACCACGAGAGCAATTGCCGAAAGCACGACTAGCGGAGCCGTCTTTGCTGCCTGCGCGGTGCGCACGCGCATGGAGGCGCGAACGGTGATGTCCTGGAGCGAGCGCTCCTTATCGCTTCTCACGTCGGTCTGTGACGAGACGGTGTCGGTGGCTATCACGACGAGCGCCTTCCGATGGTCTACATCACCGAGAAACCGCCCTTGGCGGCGATGATCACGGCCTCGACGCGATTGCGCGCGCCGATGACCTGGAAGATGGACGACACGTGAGCCTTGATGGTGCCTTCGGAGATATTCATGCGTCGGGCTATGGTTTTGTTGCTAAGTCCCTGAAGCAGGCAGCGGGCAACCTCCTGCTGACGCGGAGAGAGTCTCAAGAACAGATTCGAAATGTCCGCACCCGATGAGCCCGGGCGATCCAAGACACTCGCTTCCGTTTCCAACACGCAGGCTGGCAGGTAAACCCCCCCGGCCAGGATGAACTTAAGGGCCGCGATCATCATGTCCGAGGTGTACGACTTCGGCACGAACCCCACCGCGCCCCGCGCGATGGATGCCTTGATTAGCTGAGGATCCTGATCACCCGACAGTACGACGACCGGCACATCCGCTACCCGCGTGCGAAGGCTATCCAGCGTCTCCAGGCCACTCGTGGCAGTGAGCCCAAGGTCGAGCAGTGCCATCCTGAAGCTGTTTCCCTTGCATTCTTCGACAGCCGCGTCCACGGAATCCGCTTCATGAATGACGATCCCGGGGCTTAGTTTCGAGAGCAAAAGACCGAGCCCCTCGCGAAAAAGGGCGTGATCATCGACCAGCAGCAGGTTCATGTAATTCGCGCCTCAGCGCTGCGGATCTTCGAACTCAGTCAGGTCGGTCCAAGGATAGCGGATTTGAGAAGCTAGGGAGGCATATCGCCCGGCTAATCCTTCGTTTAGCCCCATGTCCTGCCATGCGGAGCGAAGAACCCACGTTGAAGTCATTCGAGAAGACGTGACCCAGCGAACTCGGGCGGTGCCACTGCGATGAACGTGCCTTTAGGCGGCGGCAAGCGAACAAGAGCCTGTCATGGATTTCTTTCGCAGGAACTGGAAACACGTTTTGAATACTGGACACTCGCCGACGTGCCGCACTCTACCGAGCCAGCTATCCCGATTAGCGGTTTACAAATCCGTTTATCACCCGGTGCACGCGAGAACGCCGGGTTAACACGGCGCGGTGGATGCTAGACCAGCGGTTTTTTGGCATCCTCGCCGCCCGCGGCGACTCCGACACAAGTCACTCTTAAGAAGCGAGTTGCTCGGTGGGTTCTCGGGCCGAGGCTCCAACGAGCGAAGTATCTCCTCGAGCTAACTGGGCGTGCCCCGCCCTTAGAATATTCATGGCCCCTACCAGATCGGCATTGGCTTCGTAACCGCAACTCCTACAGGAAAACCTTTCCTGAGAAGTGCGATTCTCCCTTGACTGGAACCGGCACCGCGGACATGTCCTACTCGTGTAACGCGGTGGAACTAGGACGAGCTGCCCGCCATGCCAGAGCAGCTTGTATGCCAGTTGGCGTCGGAACTCGAACCAGTTCTGATTGAGAATGGCTCTGTTGAGTGCCGCCTTATAGACCTTGCAATTGACGTCCCCAGTACCAGTACGGGCCCTACGCGTCATGTTTCCGATCTGCAGTTTTTCAAGGCACACGACAGCGTGGTTCTTGCTGATCCGTGCCGTGAGTTTGTGAACACGATCCAACCGTTGATTCGTGATGCGCGCGTGAATCCTTTGAACGTCGGCCCTCGCTTTGCGCCAGTTCTTTCCGAACCTGCTACGACGGCTTAATCGACGTTCAGCCCTCCTCAGCCCGCTGACTAGCCCCGGGTCGGGAGCGGGTGATTTGATGACAACTTCCTTAGTGCCGTCGAACAGCGTCGCGAAGCGCGTCACACCGAGGTCTATTCCAACGGTCCCGATGCCGACGCCGCGGGGCTCGATAGTGCGCAGCGTCTGAATGCAGATGAACCACCTCCCGGCCCTATGGATGACGGATACCGCACCAATTGCACCTTCGACCGTACGGCTCAGACGAATGCGTGCCCAGCCGATCCGCGGCAAGAAGACTCGCACGTGATGCGCTTCGAGCTTGCAACCTTGGGGCAACCGGAAGTTGTCGTGGCGTCCTCGCTTCTTGAAGCGAGGGGCGCCCGTGCGGCCAGCTGCGAAATTGCAAAAGGCGCGATCAAGATCCTTCAGGGATTGCTGGAGGGCCTGTGACGGACAATCGTTCAACCAGAGGCATTCTGGCTCCGACTTCCAACGCACGAGCTCCTGGCACGACGCCTCGTAGGAGAGGCGTCGATGCGCGTCGGTCATCCGGGCTCGCTGGAGCGTCAGAGCCTTGTTGTATACGAATCGACAGCTTCCCGCGATTCGACAAAACAGCGCGCGCTGCACAGCTGTCGCGCGGACTTCGAATCGACGCCGGCGTGGAAGCCGTCAAGTTCTCCCTGGCCGGTACCGCCAACCGGGCCTTCCGGTACTCGCTGTCGGCCAAGCTCGTACCGGAGGACCTGCACGAGGGTTTCCGTGGCCTGCAGGCCGCCTATCAGAGCCAACGGCACCAGCAGCTCGGTGACCACGACTGGAATGCCGCGTCTGCTGGACAAGTTCGGATTGACCGATTACCTCGTCCGGCGATTCGCGATCATCGGCCCCCCTGAGGTCTGTGTCGAGCGCCTGCGGGAGATCATCGGCTATGGCGTCCGCAACATCAGCCTGAGCCTGCTGTCGCGGACCTGCCCGGCCAGATGGAGAGCATGCGCACCATTGCCCGGGATATTTTCCCGGCGCTGCTCTGAGGGCGCGACCCGGTGACCACCCCACGGCGGGCGCCGGTGTGGCAGGATCCGGGGGCCGTCACCCGGCGGCGTGACGAGTCGGGCACTGCGACCGAGGGGGCGCCATGAAGTGGGGGATCCTGTTCTCGAGCACCACCTGCCCGGATCCTGACCGGGCCGCGGCCCTGGCCGAGACGGCCGAGGAGGCCGGTTTCGAGTCGCTGTGGGCGCCCGAGCACGTCATCATCCCGGTCGACTACGAGCCGCGCGTACACGGCGTCGCCGACCGGTCGGATGGACCGCCTGTCGTCGTGTGGGGCGTCCCCGACCCGCTCATCTGGTTGGCGTTCGTGGCCGCCCGGACCTCCCGGATCATCCTCGGGACCAACGTCGTCATCCTCCCCGAGCACAACCCGGTCGCCTACGCCAAGACGTGCGCCACCTTGGCCAACCTGGCCAAGGGGCGGTTCCAGCTCGGCATCGGCGTGGGCTGGTGCCCGGAGGAGTACGACGCCCTCGGGATCCCCTTCGCCCGGCGCGGAGAGCGGTACGAGGAGTGCATCGAGGCCATGCGCGCCCTCTGGCGGGACCCGGAGGCATCCTACGAGGGGGAGTTTGTCCGCTTCCTGCCTGTCCTGTGCGACCCCAAGCCGCCCGGGGGCACCATTCCCCTCGTGCTCGGCGGCACCGCCCCGGTGGCGGCCCGGCGCGCCGGCCGCATCGGCGACGGGTACTTCCCCGCCATCTTCCCCACCGAGAGGGTCTGGACCGACCTCCCCGGGCTGCTCGAGCACGTCCGGGCAGGGGCCGCCGAGGCGGGCCGGGACCCGAGCACCGTCGAGATCACCTCGGGCGGTGTCCGCACCGCCGAGGAGGCCCGCTGGTTCGCCGACCAGGGTGTGCACCGGCTCACCGTGGCGGTGCGGGCCAAGACGATCCCCGAGATGCGCGACCAGCTCCTGCGTTTCGGCGACGAGGTGATCGACAAAACGCAGTCGCTCTGAACAACCTGGTCGGCCTCCTCAGCCTCCAGAGCCGTCGGGGAGGCACCCAGGGTTGCCGGGGCGCGGTCCGGTGGATAAGCATCGGCCGATGCCGGAGCCCGAGCCTTCCGAGTGGGACACCACGGCGGCGGACGCCACCGGCGACATCGGCCCCTGGTCGGACGCCTGGCGGCCGGATCCCGAGCTCGAGGTGGCCTTCGTCGCCCTGATCGCCCAGCTGCGACGGCTGCAGGAACTGGCCGCCGGGTCCCGACCCACCGTCGCCGCCGCCAACCAGGCGGCCCGGCTGGTGGCCGCGGCCGCCGACCAGCTGTCGGCGTACCAGGTCGACGAGCACGACCAGATCGCCGGCAAGCAGCCCCACCTCCCCGGCCGGGCCCAGACCCTGCATCCCACCGGTGCACTACGAACACGCGTACGCCGATCGGGTGCAGGCCCACGTCACCTTCTCCCGGTACTACCTGGGCGGCGGCGGGGCCGTCCACGGCGGGGCACTGCCGCTGGTGTTCGACGAGGTGCTCGGCCGGCTGGCGGGCGCCGGCGGCCGCCCGCGTCACGGACCGCCTATCTGCACGTGAACTACCGATCCGTGACCCCCCTCGACCGCGAGCTGCAGGTGCAGGCCGCGGTCGATCGGATCGAGGGCCGCAAGATCTGGATCACCGCTTCGCTGCGCGACGGGAGCACCCTGCTCTCCGACGCCGAAAGCCTGTTCGTCACCCTCCTACCCGGACAACCGTGACCCTCACGCCGGCGCCGTCGGCGCGCCGGTCACCGGTCCGGGCGCCGGCCCCGGGGGGCGACGGCGGGCCGATGGTAATATCCGCGCCGCCAGGCCGGGACGGCGTCCGCGTCCTCCCCGCCATCCGATCACGGGGGTTGCACATGGAGATCACACACACGACGACGCCGAAGCTCGAGGCGCTGCGCGACGAGGTCCGGACCTGGCTGGCCGAGGAGCTGCCGGCTGAGTACGAGGGGTTCATGTGGGACTTCGAGGAGCGGCCCGAGCCGTGGGCGTTCTACCGGCAGTTCTGGAAGAAGGCGGGGGCCAAGCGGTGGCTGGAGCCGCACCTGGCCCCGGCAGTACGGCGGCGCCGAGATGTCCTGCCGCGGCGGGCAGGTGGTCGAGGAGGAGTTCGGCCGCCGCCGGGCAGGTGAGCTCTGCGGTATCGGCGGGCTCGGTCGGCCCCGCCATCCTCCGGCTGGGCACCGACGAGCAGAAGGCGGCATTCCTGCCGGGCATGGCCGGCGGGCGAGATCATGTGGGCGCGAGGGCTACACCGAGCCGGACTCGGGCTCGGACCTGGCGTCGCTGCGCACCCGGGCCGAGCTCGACGGCGACGAATGGGTGATCAGCGGCCAGAAGACGTTCTGCACCGCCGGCCATCACTGCAACTGGATCATCATCGCGGCCCGGACCGACCCCGACTCCGGCCAAGCGCCATCGCGGGGATCAGCTACTTCCTGTCGCCCATGGACGTCGCCGGGCATCGAGCTGCGGCCGATGTACAACCTGGCCGACGGCCGGCAGAACATGGTGTACCTCGACGAGCTCCGTGTCCCGCGCAGACCGCCTGCTCGGGCGACCTCAACGGCGGGTGGAACCAGATGTGGTTCGGGCTCGGCGGCCAGCCCATCCCCGTGTTCGAGGGCGACGACGGGGGCCCGGACGAGGAATACGATCCGCCGCTCGTCGGTCAGGCCTGGGTCCTCGATCAGCTGGTGCGCTACTGCCAGAAGACGATGCGGGGCGGCGCCCCGCTGAGCGAGGATCCGCGTCGTCCGCGACCGGTTGACCGACCTGGCGATCGGCGTGGAGATCGAGAAGATGCTCCGCTACGAAGGTGCCTGCCAGTACGGGTTCCACCTCCACCAGGCCGTCACCAAGGAGTTTCAGCCCGAGTTCGGCCAGGCCTGCATGGAGATCCTCGGACCGGTCGGTCTCATCCAGTCGGGCGAATGGGCGCCCCTGGCCGGCGAGATCGACCGGATCTACCGCCGGTCGTTCGGCAACCACGCCGGCGGCACCTCACAGGTCAAGCGGATGGTCGTCGCCACCCGGGCCCTCGGCCTGCCCCGCTAGCCGGATACCGGAAAGAAAGGCGATCACCATGGCAATCGACCTCTCGTTCACGGAGCCGCAACAGCGGTTGGCCGCCACCGCCCACGACTGGTTCGAGCAACACTGCCCGGCGAGCGTCGTCCGCCAGGTCGAGGCGGACGGGCTCGGCTACCAACCCGGGATGTGGCAGGAGATGGCCGACCTCGGCTGGCTCGGGATCACCTTCCCCCCCGAGTTCGGCGGGACCGGTGGCGGATTTCTCGATCTGTACCCGCTGTACGAGGAGATGGGCCGCTCCCTCGTGCCGAGCCCCCACCTGGACACGGTCGCGGTCGCGGGCGAGACCGTCGTGCAGGTGGGCAGCCAGGCCCAGAAGGAGCAGTTGCTGCCGGCCATCGCCGCCGGCCGGTGCATCGTGAGCCCGGCCATCCTCGAGGCCCACGGCACGTTCGGACCCGGCGGGATCGAGCCTGGAGGCGACCCACCGGGGCAGCGCGTACGTGCTCAGCGGGACCAAGCTGCTGGTCGGGTTCGCCGCCTCCGCCGACTATTTCCTGTGCGCGGCGCGCACCAGCGGCAACGGCTCCCGGGAGGGGGTGTCGCTGTTGCTGGTCGACTCGGACGCCGCAGGTATCTCCCACGTCGGCGCTGCCGAACATCTCAGGCGGCGCCCTGTCGGCGGTCACCTTCGACGACGTGGAGGTCCCGGCCGACAGCATCGTCGGCCAGGCGGGCGACGGCTGGGCCCCGTTGGCCTCGGCCATGACCAAGGCGGCCGTGCTGCAGACGGCGACCATCGTCGGCGCGGCCCGCGCCGTGCTCGAGATGACCAATCAGTACGCCAAGGACCGCCACCAGTTCGGAACCCCCATCGGCTCCTACCAGGCCGTCCAGTACATGGTCTCGGATGTCCTGATCGACATGCACCGCGTCGACCTGCTGGCCAAGCAGGCCGCCTACCGCATCGACGCCGGCAAGGCGTTCGGACGGGAGGCGGCCATCGCCATCGCCTTCGGCAAGCAGGCGGCCGCCCACCTCCACCGCCAGGCCCATGAGGTCCACGCCGGCGTGGGCTTCATGCTCGACCACGATCTGAGCCTGTACTCGCGTCGCTCCAAGTTCTGGGAGAACAACCTGGGCGACGCCCGCTACCACCAGGAGCAGGTGGCGATAGAGATGGGGATCTGACCGGCGCCGGTGACCACGTTCCCGGAATACCGCGAGCGGTTCCGCCACGTGGCGATGGAGCGGGAGGACGGCATCATCGTCCTGCGGCTCCACACCGACGACGGCCCGCTCCAATGGGGTGACGGTCCGCACACCGAGCTGTCGTCGTGCTTTGTGGATGTCGCCAACGATCCCGACAACCGGGTGGTCATCCTGACCGGCACGGGCGGCCGGTTCATCGCCGATATCGACAGCAGCTGGGTCGGGGCGATGACACCCGAGAAATGGGACAAGATCTATTTCCACGGCAAACGGCTGCTGACCAGTCTCCTGGAGATCGAGGTGCCGGTCATCGCCGCGGTCAACGGCCCGGCCACCGTTCACGCCGAGCTCGCCGTCCTGTCCGACATCGTCCTGGCCAGCAGCGGGGCGTACTTCAGCGACGCCCCGCATTTCCGCTACGGGACGGTGCCCTCCGACGGCGTCCACGTGGTCTGGCCCATGCTGCTCGGACCCAACCGGGGCCGCTATTTCCTCCTCACCGGCCAACGGCTCACCGCGTCCGAGGCCCGGGATCTCGGCGTGGTGGCCGAGGTGCTCCCGCCCGAGCAGCTGGCGGCCCGGGCGTGGGAGCTGGCCCGGCAGCTGGCCCGCCAGCCGACGACCGCGTTGCGCTACGCCCGGGTGGCGATGACCCAGCACCTGAAGCGCCGCCTGCTCGACGACCTCGGCTACGGATTGGCCCTGGAAGGACTGGGCGCCTACTCGTCCTGGCCCACCGGAGAGTAAAACCGGCGGCGGCTTCAGCCGGCGGTGAGCAGCGAGCGCAGGTTGTCCCGCATGACCTTGCGCACCTGGGTGTCGTCGAAGCCGACCAGGTACTTGGCGAAGTCGGTCGGCTCGGGCAGGGCGTCGTAATGCGGCCAATCAGAACCGGCGACCACATTGTCCACCGGGACGTGCTGCACCAGGTCGTCGAGGGCGTCCTCCCAATGCGGGGTGATGGTGACGCAGCGGTGGAAGACGTCGACCGGATCCTCGGCCAGCTCGCCCGGGCGGTAGAAGCGCCGGAACCGGGCCAGCAGGCTGGCCACCCAGTCGGAGCCGTTTTCGACCGAGAGCAACCGCAGGTCCGGGAACCGGCTGAGGGCCCCCTGCCAGACCATCACCGCGAAGAAGTCCGAGGTGGAGCGGCCCCGGTTGATGAGGTTGTCGAGGGTGTGGTTCTCGAACGGCCGCTGGGTGTAGTGGCCGGTCAGGTCCCCGGAATACCGGTTGTACCCGCTGGCCGCGGCGTGGGCGCAGACGATGACGCCCGCCTCGGCGCAGCGGGCCCAGAAGGGGTCGAACATGGCGTGCGCCGGTGAGCGCCGGCCGACCTCGGTCAGCACCGAGCCGGACGGGACCATGACGGCCCGGGCTCCCTGGGTCAGCGCCCATTCGAGGATCTGCACCGCGGCGGCCGGGTCGCCGAGGGGAATCATCGGCACCGCGAAGATCCGGCCCTGGTAGGCGAAGCCCCATTCCTCTTCCAGCCAGCGGTCGTACGCCCACATGAGGTCGGCGTACAGGGCGATATTGTTTTCGATGATCTCCTCGAGCCCGTTGATGAGGGTGGGAAAGAGCAGCGACGCCTCGATCCCCTGCTCGTCGAAGCGCCGCAGCCGGGCGGCGCGGTCGCGGTACTCGGGCCGGGTGGCGATCGGCTCGACCATGCGGCGGTCGAGGGCGCCGGCGACCGCCACCGGATCGAACGTCGGGTTGGGGATGTAGTCGTACAGCTGGCGGTCGATGATGAGGGCCCGGTGACCCCGCTCGTCGGTCATCCACCGGACGTCCCGGCTGCGGGCCGCCGGCAGATGGCGGGTGAAGGCGTCCTGAGCCTCGTAGAGATGGTTGTCGGCGTCGTACATGGCATACCCGAGGCTCATGATGGCTCCTGTCTCTCTGATCTAGATACAGCCGTGTGACCGCATGGTGGCGATGTCGGCGTCGGTGAGGCCGAGCTCGCCCTGGTAGATCTCCTCGTTGTGCTGGCCCACGCCCGGGATGGCACCGGCGCCGAGCGGCTCGGACCCGACCCGCAGCGGCGCCCGCGGCTGGGAGATCGGGCCGGCGCCGGGGTACTCCGTCGCCACCCAGGCGCCGACCGCGGCCAGGTGGGGATCGGACAGCAGGTCGGCCGGCTCGTTGACCGGTCCGCACGGGATACCCCGGCGTTGCGCCTCGAGGAAGAACTCCTGCTTGCCGTACCTCCCGGCGAGCTCCTCCACCCATCCGTCGATCAGCTCGGTGAACGGGACCCGGACGGACTTGGACCCGCGGAAGACATCCAGGGTGGCTTCTTCGATACCGAGGTCATCACTGATCCAGGTAGCCAGGGAGTCCCACTGCCCGGGCATGTACGGATCGAGCTCGACCAGGCCGTCCTTGGTGGCGAACAGCCCCGACGCCGTGGCCCGGCGGGGTCCGACCCGCGCCTGGCTGCCGCCCTCGATGGTGAACAGCGGACCGGTCTCCATGGTGACGCTGAGCACCGCCTCCTGCAGCGAGATGTCCACCACCTGCCCGCCCCGACCGCGCCGGCGGGCCAGCAGGGCGATCACAGTACCGGCGACGGCGTTGAGGCTGCCGGCGGCGTAGGCCAGTCGGCCGCCGGGCGCCACCGGCCTCCGGTCAGGATCCCCGATGCCCGCCAGGGCGCCGCTCGAAGCCCAGGCCACCAGATCCGACCCGGCCCAGCGCCGCCGGGGGCCGCTCAGCCCGAAGGGCGTGAGCGACGTGTACACCAGCCGTTCGTTGAGCGCACGCAGCGAGGCGTGGTCGAGCCGGCGGGACCGGAGCACCTCGGGGTCGTCGCTCACGAGGACGACATCGGCGCCGGCGGCCAGCCGGCCGAACAGGTCGTAGCCCCGGGGGGTGCGGACGTCGAGGGTGATCGAGCGCTTGCCCGCCGCGGTCGACACGAAGTACGGGCTGATCTCCTGGCCGGATGCGGTCGTCACCAGGGGCGGCACCCGCCGGCAGGGTGATCCGCCCGGGGGTTCGACCAGCACGACGTCGGCGCCGAGGTCGGCGAGGACCCGACCGGCCCGGGCGAGGGGCTCCCCGGCCAGGTCGAGCACGCGGATGCCCGTCAGCGGGGCGAAGGTCACCCGCGCTCCCCCGGGTCCGACCCGGGCCCGGCCGTCTGCTCCCGGGCCAACCGCTCGTAGAGGATCTGGGCCGGGTCGATCTGCGACGGTGGCCAGGGCAGCGGCATCAGGTGCGGGATCCAGTGCAGGTACGGACGCTCGAGATGGGCCTCGGGCTGGCCCATCTGGTGGGCCACGCCGGCGTCGATCGCGGCCTGGATGGCGTCGTCGTCCAGGCCGGCGAGGTCGGCCAGCACCTCGCGGGTGTGCTCCCCGAACCCGGGGGCGGCCCGCTCGAACCGGGCCGGCGTGGCCGACAGCACCATCGCCTGTCCGAAGCTGAGCTCGCCACCGAAGCGCGCATGGGGCAGGACCCGGAAGAACTCCCGGGCCTCGAGCTGCGGATCGGTCAGCACCGCCCAGTTGTCGAGCACGGGCGACGCCGCCACCCCGACCTCCTGGAGGGCGGTGGCCGCCTCCCATGGGGTGAGCCGCTGCGTCCACTCGGCCAGAGCGTCGTCCAGCTCGTCCTGGTGGGCGACCCGGCTCGACCAGTGTCCCGAACCGGTCATCGCACCCCAGCCCGCTGAGCTCGGGTATCCGGCACAGCCCCTGCCACATGGCCTCGTCGGTCACGGTGACCGCCACCCAGCGATCGGTCCCACGCGAGGGGTACACCCCATGGGGCGCCCGATCAGGCGACCGGTTGCCCAGGTCCCCGAGGCCGGTGCCGCCGAGCACCGCCTCCACGACGGTCGGCCCGAGGCAGGAGACGGCGACCTGGTACTGGGCCACGTCGATCTGGCACCCGGCCCCGGTGAGGTCCCGCTGCAGGAGGGCGCCGACGACCGCCGTCGTCCCCCACAGGGCGGCCACGTAGTCGGGGAAGCTGACGCGCAGCCCGACCGGGTCGCGGTCGGGCCAACCCACCAGCCGGGTCAGCCCGGCGGCCGCGGCCAGGTTGCGGCCCCAGGTCCGGAAGGTGCGGTAGGGGCCGTCGCCCGAGCCGAACGCCGGCATGTTCATCCAGATGATCTGCGGGTTGACCGCGCTCGACCTGCTCGTAGGTGAGGCCGAGGCCGGCCACCGCCTCGACGCTCATGTTCATGACGAGGACGTCGGCCTGTGCCAGCAGCCGGTCGAAGATCGCCCGTCCGTCGGGGGAATCGAGCTCCAACCCGATGCTGCGCTTGCCGGGCGAGGTGAAGTTGAGCGCCGGGCCGGTGTCGCGCAACAGGCCCCACTCGGTCGTCAGCGGAACCCAGCCGGCTCCCACCGTCCGCAGCGAGTCCGGGCGCCGGGCCGACTCCACCCGGATGGCATCGGCGCCGAACTCGGCCAGGTTGCGGCAGGTGACCGGTGCGGCCACCCCGTAGCCGATCTCGAGGACCCGGACACCCGAGAGGGGCAGGTCCACCGCCCCCCCGTCCTCCACCGTGGGCGCGGTCAGTCGGCCCGGCGGAAGACCGCGGAGCCGGAGGTGATGGCCCGGTCGTCGTTGCCCTCGTCGTGGATGGTCATCCGCACACCGACCCGGCCGTCGGCGCCGGCGACCGCCTCGCCGTCCACCCGGAAGGGGCCGATCTTGCCACGGGCCAGGTGCATGACATGCCAGGTCTGGACCTGCAGCAGGTCGGTGCCCACCAGGTCGGCGGCCAGCTCGATGGCGGCCGTCTCGAGCACGATGTGCTGCGGCCCGAGGTGCAGGGCGGCGTCGGGCGACGCCAGCTCCACGCTGAGCTCGGGCAGCTCCCAGTGGCCGTCGCTGCGCCGGCGGGCACCGAAGACCTCCCACAGCGGGGGCAGGTCGGGTGAGTCGACGATCTCGATCTTGGCCTCGGGCATCCGCTCCAGGCCGGGCGGCGGGGTGCCGATGCTGGCCCCCTGGCCCTCGGTGAAGGCGATCACCCGGTCGTGATTGTCGGCGTCGACGATCTTGGAGCGGCTGTAGTCCATCTTGGTGCCTTCCTTCAGCACCTCCGACTGGAACACCTCGATCCGCTTCACGTCGTGGGCGTCGTCGAGGATCTGGGACGAATGGATCACCGGGTTGGGGACCGAGACGAGGTCGGAGCGGCCTCCCCCCTCAGGCGAGGAGATGGCGAGCACGGCGGCCATGATCCCTCCGGCGGCGTTGCGCATGTCGTGGCGCAGGGTCACCGTGTTGTCGACCGGCCCGGTATTCATCGACCCGTGGTTGCGGCCGATGTACCGGTAGCTGAGCAGGCTGGTCCAGCGGTACTCGAGCTCCTTGCCGTACTCGTCGGCGGATGTCTCCCGGATGTCCTTCAACATGCTCCCCCTCCTCGTTCGAGATGCCCCGTCTGCCGGCCGACTCTACCGGGCCGCCGCAGCCGGCGCCCTGGGTCCGGTGCGGGTGGCGGGACGTGCCGCCGCCGCCCCCGGCGTCAGACGGGCCTCGATGCCCGCCGGGTCCATCGAGGATCGGAGCGCCGGCCGGGCCGGAACCGGGCGGACAGCCGGGCACCGCCGGTCTCGCACCACTTTTCCGTTTTTTCTGAGCTGGAAGGGTGTCCACATACCTGTCCGTTCCGCTCAGAACCGATCCGGCACGGCACACCACCTCCCGGCACGGCTCCCCACCCACCCCGGCCAGTCGATTGTGAGCCCGACGAGCAGCCATACCTGTCACTTCCGCTCAGAAACCGATCCGGCACGGCACACCCTCGACGGGACGGGGACCGCTCACGCCAGCGATCCCACCGTCGCTTCCACCGCGGCGAGCAGCGCGCCGTGGGCGACGATGTTCGTCGCCACCTCGAGGTCGGGGGCGAGGAAGCGGTCCACGTCCATGCGGGGGATCTCCCGACGGATGCACGCGATGGCGGCCTGGGTGGCCGGGCCGGGGGGCAACCCCCGCAGCTCGGTGGCCTCCGCCGCGCACACCGCCTCGATGGCGAGCCAGCCGGGCCGTGTCGGTGACCGCCAGCCGGAGCGACCGACAGGCGTTCCACCCCATCGACACATGGTCCTCCTGGCCGCCGCTGGTCGGCACCGAGTCGATCGAGGACGGGGCGGCATGGCCCCGCAGCCGGTTGACCAGGGCGGCACCGGTGTAATGGGCCAGCATGAACCCGGAGTTGACACCGGCCTCAGGCGCCAGGAACGGTGGCAGCCCGGCCGACCGGGCCGGATCCATCAGCCGGTCGACGCGCCGCTCGACCATCCCCCCCAGGCCGGCGAGGGCCAGCGCCACGAAGTCGGCCGCGTAGGCCAGCGGCTGACCGTGGAAGTTGCCGGTCGAGGCGACGGCCCCGTCGGCCGCGAACACCACCGGGTTGTCGGTCACGCTGGTCAACTCGACGGCGGCGACACCCCGGGCGTAGGCGTGGGCATCGCGTGCCGCCCCGTGCACCTGGGGGGCGCAGCGCAGCGAGTAGGCGTCCTGCACGGCGTGGTCGCTCTGGCGGTGCGAGGCCACGATCGGGGAACCGGCGAGGAGGCGGGTCAGGTTGGCGGCCGCCGCCACCTGCCCGGCATGGGGCCGCAGCTGGTGGATGCGAGCGGCGAAGCTGGCATCGGTCCCGAGCAGGGCCTCGACACTCATGGCGCAGGTGACATCGACGGTGCGCAGCAGCACGTCGAGGTCGGCCACCGCCAGGCACAGGTGGGCGAGCATCCCCTCGGTGCCGTTGAGCAGGGACAGGCCCTCCTTGGCCTGAGGGTGACCGGGCGCAGCCCCGCCTCCTCGAGGACGGGCGCCGCCGGCCGCGGCTCGCTCGGGCGGCTGGCGGTCGTCACCACGCCGGCGCCGACGAGCGGGAGGGCGGCGTGGGCCAACGGTGCCAGGTCCCCCGAGGCGCCGAGGGAGCCGATCTCGGGGACGGCCGGGGTGATGCCGGCGTTGAGGAGGCCGACAATGGCACGGACGATCTCCGGGCGGACCCCCGACCGGCCGGCGGCGAGGGTGCGGGCGCGCAGCAGCTGCATGGCCCGCACCACCTCGACCTCGACGAGCGTTCCCATGCCGGCCGCGTGGCTGGCGATCAGCGCCTGCTGGACGCGGATGGCGTCCCCGGGCGGGATGCGGGTGGCGGCCAGGGCGCCGAACCCGGTCGTGACGCCGTAGACCGTGCGACCCTCGGCCACCGCCCGCTCGACGACGGCGCGGGCGGGGGCCATGGCCTCGTCGATACCGGGGTCGATCTCGACCCGCTCACCGTGGCGGGCGACCGCCACCACCTCCTCGATGGCGAGGGGGTGGGCGCTGAGCAGCACACGGCGATCGTAGGCGGGGTGAGAGCGTGGTGGCGGCCGGAGTCTGCACCCAGAGCGGGAAAGAGGATCGGGTACTGAGTAGCCTGCACTCAACGTTGGCTCCGATTCTGCCGATGGGGAGACAGGTACGACCAGGAGGCCGACGATGTTCACCTTTTGCGGGTACGAGCTTGAACTGGTCGTCGATGCCGTCCTCGACCGACAACACGGTCCCACCCTGTGGTCGGCCAGCGACGCCACCGGCGGCCACTGGCTCATTCTCGAAGCCGGTCACGATGGCCATGACCCCGCCTGGTTGTGTGCACCCATCAGCCTGCCGGCCCTCGACGCGGTGAGATGCGGCCGAGCCACCCTCCGAAACGCGTTCCGTCACAGCGCCACCGGAACAGTTGAGCTCGTCGCCATCGAAGGGGGCCGGGCCGTCCCGGACCGCTGCATCCGCTGCCAGGACGTCCCTGAGGACCTGCTACCCCCGGCAGACTGGCATCTCGACCCTGCCCTCGATCTGGGTGAGATCGTGCACGCCGACCGGCGGGCCAGGCCCCGCCATCCCGTCCAGCTGCGCTGGTAGCTCCATCACTCCCGGGCAGCGGGCCGCGGGACCGGGAGCTCGTCAGGGCGCAACGCCCACGTCGGTAACGGGGGCGACGCCGGGCGGTCACCGACCTCGACCGCGGGGAAGCCGTCGATCTCGACGCCCGCCGCGAACTGCGAACGCTGTTTGACGACGGCGCCGGCGTGGACCACAGATCCGGCGCCGATCACGCTGCCGTCACAGACGATCGCCCCCGGCTCGACGACACAGCCCCGTCCGATCCGACACCCGTGGATCATGGCGCCCGGCCCGACGATCACGCCGTCTTCGATGACGAGGTCGTTGTCCGGAAGCAGGTGCAAGACGGTGTTCTCCAGGATCTGGACGTCATTGCCGATGCGCACCGGGCCGTGGGAGTCGCCGATGATCTTGACTCCGGCGCCGATGACGGACCGCTCGCCGACGACCACGTCACCTGTGATCTCGGCGGTCGGAAAGAGGGTCGCCGACCCGGCGATCGTCGGCCGCGTCCCTCGGTAGGTGTAGAGCTGGCCCATGCTGAGCGTCTCCTGGGTGGCCTCGACGGTGATGACCGACGGGGTGGCAGCGAGAGGTCGCCGCCGCGCAGTCCGGCGAGGCGGCGGAGGTCCTCGGGCGAGGCGGTCCGCACGATCCGGGCGGGCCGGCCCACGGCCACCACGTTGCTCGGCAGGGCCATCCCGGCGGGTACCAGGGTGCCCTCGCCGAGGAAGACGACGTCACCGAGCCGGGCGCCCGGCATGAGGATCGAAGCGTTGCCGATCTCGCACAGGTCTCCGACAGCCGCCCCGATGACCAGGCTGCGGTGCCCGAACGTGCTGCGGCGCCCGATGGTCGTCGGGATGGTCTGGTTGCCGACCACCACGGAGTTCTCGAGCACCGCGGATCCGGTCCCCACCTCCACGCTTCCGTTCGCGGGAGCGGATGACCGCGCCCTGGGCGAGCAGCGATCCCACTCCCATACGGGCGGCTCCCACCACGGCCGCGGACGACGCGATGTGGGGAACGCGGCCTCGGACGGGCGGATGGCGGAGGCGGGTCCCACGGTCATAGGTGGGCGGGCGGCGCGTCCAGCGCTAATCCTGATAGGTCGGATATGGGAGAACGGTTGTCGTCTCCGAGAAGTTGGGTAATGGTGGCGTATTCGCCTGCGACCATAGTGGTCACCAAACTG
>CAWFDT010000011.1:0-1249440 GCA_963814675.1 uncultured Pseudomonadota bacterium | reverse complement strand
CCAGAGCGCCACCTTCAGCGTCGTGGCGACGGGTACGACGCCGCTCAGCTACCAGTGGCGCCGCAACGGCACCGCGATTGCCGGGGCCACCAGCGCCATCTACAACACCCCGGTCACGAGCAGCGCCGACAACGGGGCCGTGTTCTCGGTGGTGGTCCGCAACGCGCTCGGCAGCATTACGAGCGGCAACGCGACGCTGACGGTAACCGCCGCGGTCCAGGGGACCGACGTCGTCACCTATAAGAACGATGCGGCGCGCACCGGACAGAACCTCAACGAGAAGACCCTGACGCCCGCCAACGTCAACTCCACCACCTTCGGCAAGCTGCACTTCCTCCCCACCGACGGCAAGGTCGACGGCCAGGTGCTCTACCTGTCGGCCCTTAACGTCGGCGGCGTCACCCGCAACGTGGTGTTCACCGCGACCGAGAACGATTCGGTGTACGCCTTCGATGCCAACAGCGGCGCGCAGCTGTGGAAGGTTTCGCTGATTCCGGCCGGCGAAAAAGTCAGCGACCCGGTCAACTGCGATGAGATCACCCCCACGATCGGCATCACTGCGACCCCGGTCATCAACCGTGCCACCGGTACCATCTACGTTATCGCCATGACGGTCTCAAGCGATGGCACCACCTACCACCAGCGCCTGCACGCGCTCAGCGTCACCACCGGCGCGGAAGTGCTGGGCGGTCCGACGGACATCACCGCCTCCTACCTCACGAGCTCCGGCTCCATCACGTTTGACCCGCAGCAGTACGCCGCCAAGGCGGGATTGCTGCTGCAGAACGGCACCCTCTACATCGCCTGGACCTCGCACTGCGACAACAAGTTCTACACCGGCTGGCTGATGGGCTACAGCGCCAGCACCCTCAAGCAGACAGCCGTGCTGAACGTCGCCCCCAACAGCGGCGGCATCGGACCGTCCATCTGGATGTCCGGCGGCGGCATCGCCGCGGATGGCGCCAACAACCTCTACGTGATCACGGCCAACGGCGCGTTCGAGCAGACCCTCGATGCCAACGGCTTCCCCAACCTGGACGACTTCGGGGAGTCGTTCCTGAAGATCTCGACCGCGGGCGGCCTGCTCACGGTCGCGGACTACTTCTCCCCCTCGAACAATGCCTACCTGAACACCAATGACTTGGACCTGGGTTCCGGCGGCATCGTGCTGCTGCCGGACTTCACCGATGCCGGCGGCATCGTGCGCCACCTCGCCGTCGGCGCCGGCAAGGACGGCAATATCTACGTCGTCAGCCGCGATTCGATGGGCCACTTCAGCACCACGAGCAACAACATCTGGCAACAGCTGACCGGAGCGCTCGGCAACTTGTATCAGAGCCCGACCGGCAACGGCGGTGTCTGGGGCACGCCGGCGTACTTCAACAACGTGGTGTACTACTGTCCGATCGGCGCACTTCACGCTTTTCCGGTGACGCAGGCCCGACTGAGCACCCTGCCGAGCTCACTTAGCGCGGCGGCGTTCCCCTATCCGGGGTGCTCCCCGTCGGTATCCGCCAACGGCACGAGTAACGGCATCGTCTGGGCACACCTGTACACCACGCCTAACTCGGTGCTGTACGCGTACGACGCCACCAACCTCGGCAAGATGCTCTACAACAGCAACCAGGCCGCCGGCAGTCGCGATCAGCTCGGCTTACCGGTCAGGTTCGTGACACCGACCATCGCCGACGGCAAGGTGTTCATACAGCAGACCAACGGCGTCGCCGTCTTCGGGCTGCTGTAGGCGCACGCCGCGCGGCCGACTCGCGACGTCGACAAGGCGCACAGCCGCCCGTATCCTCGCCGGCACATCATGAAATACTGCAGTGAATGCGCGGCGCGGGTGCAGTTGCGCGTGCCGGTGGGCGATCACCTGCCGCGCTACGTGTGCGAGGCCTGCGGCACGATCCATTACCAGAATCCGCGCCTCGTGGTCGGCTGCGTGCCCGACTACGAGGGCAGCATCCTCCTGTGCCGCCGCGCCATCGAGCCGCGCCGCGGCTTCTGGACCGTGCCGGCCGGCTTCATGGAAAACCGCGAGACCCTGCAGCAGGCCGCGGCGCGCGAGTCACAGGAGGAGGCCCTCGCCGAGGTGCTCATCGGCTCGCTCCTCTCGGTGGTGCACGTGCTGCACGCCGAGCAGGTGCACGTGTTCTTTCGCGCCAGCCTGCCGCAGGCGCGCTTTGCCCCGGGGCCGGAGAGCCTGGAGGTGGCGCTGGTCGCTCCCCAGGACATCCCCTGGGAGGAGCTGGCCTTTCGCAGCACGGATTTCACGCTGCGGCGCTATTTCGAAGACAAGGCCGCGGGGCGCGAGCAGCACTACTTCACGACCCTGGACCGGCGCGCCCCGCCGCACTCCCCGGGGTGAAATTCACCCCCGGCACGGCGGCGTGGCACAATGCCGCCCCCGTCCCGGCTTACGCCCTGAGCGTTTCGGTCCGGCTGCGGGAAACTTCCTTTGAGGACAGCGAATGACTTTTGTCGTCACCGAAAACTGCATCAAGTGCAAGTACATGGACTGCGTCGAGGTGTGCCCGGTCGACTGCTTCCACGAGGGTCCGAATTTCCTCACCATCGACCCCGAGGAGTGCATCGACTGCACCCTGTGCGAACCGGAGTGCCCGGTCGAGGCGATCTTCTCGGAAGAGGAGCTGCCGGCCGGCCAGGAGCACTTCAAGCAGCTCAATGCAGAACTTGCCAAGCAGTGGCCGGTGATCACCGAGAAGAAGGATGCGCCGCCGGATGCCAAGGAATGGGAAGGCAAGCCGGACAAGCTGAAGCTGCTCGAGCGCTAGCGCGCACCCGCGCCGGCGGCTAGCGCTGGGCGGTCGTCCCCTTCGCGGCCGCCTGCAGGTCCTTCAGCAGCACATCCGGGGGTTCATAGCCGGAGAGCAGCTCGCCATCGGCGAGCAGGATCGCCGGCGTGCCCTGCAGGGCAAACTGCTGGCCGAGCGCATAGGAGCGCGCCACCGGGTTGTCCTTGCACGCCTTGGTCTTCAGCTCCTCCCCGAGCTTGGCCTTGGTGAGGGCGTCGTTGCGATCGGGCGAGCACCACACCTGCTCGGCCTTGGTCCAGGAGCTGGAGTTGGGGCCGGTGCGTGGATAGAGCAGGTAGCGCACGCGGATCCCGAGCTTGTTGTAATCGGCGATCTGGCTGTGGAGCTTGCGGCAGAAGGCGCAGTCGACGTCGGTGAACACCGTGATGGTGTATTTCGGATCCTTGGGCCCGAACACCAGCATCTGGTCCTCCGGATACGCCGCCATCAGCTTGTTGCGCAGCTCGCGGCGGTGGTTTTCCGTCAGGTTGGTGTCGGCGGCGATGTCGTACAGATCGCCGTTGATCGCGTACTTGCCGTCGGCGGTGACGTAAGCGATGTCGGTGCCGCGGGTGTATTCAAACATGCCCTTGATGGGCGAGGCACGCAGGTCATCGACCTTGGCGCCCGGCAGGTGGCTGACCACCTCGGTGCGCGGATCGGCCGGATCCGCGGCCGGTTGCGGCGGCGCTGCCGCCTGGGCCGCGGTCCCCGCGAGGAGCAACCAACCGATCAAACCTACGCGTGTCATGGCGCTTTTTCCGTGGGTGTTCAGGTTTATACCGAGTTGGAGGCGCCTGAGCGCCCCAAGGTTCACCGCGGCTCACAAAGGTGCGGCAATCCGGGAGCGAGTTTAGCGCAAGGGGCCGTACCGTGCAGGAACGCCGCGCGTTCCCGGGCCGCTCTAGCCGCGCGGATGGTGCGTCGAGTGCAGGTCCTTGAGCCGCTCGCGCGCCACGTGGGTATAGATCTGGGTGGTCGACAGATCGCTGTGCCCGAGCAGCATCTGCACCACGCGCAGATCAGCGCCGTGGTTGAGCAGGTGCGTGGCGAAGGCGTGCCGCAGGGTGTGGGGCGAGAGCTCTTTGCCGATGCCCGCCTTGCGGGCGTAGCGCTTGATGATGTGCCAGAACGCCTGGCGCGTCATGCGATCGCCGCGGCGGGTGGGAAACAGGTAGTCGGTCTGGCGCTCGAGCAGGATCTCCCCGCGCGGGCCGCGCGCGAACTCCTTCAGGGCGCGCATGGCTTCCTCGCCGAGCGGAATCAGCCGCTCGCGGTCACCCTTGCCGAGGATGCGGATGACGCCCTGGTTCAGGTTGACCTGGCTCTGGCGCAGATTCACCAGTTCGGAAACCCGCAGCCCCGTGGCGTACAGCACTTCCAGCATGGTGCGGTCGCGGTTGCCGAGCGGGTCGGTCACCAGCGGCGCCGACAGCAGCGACTCGACTTCCTCCTCGGTGAGCGAGCGCGGCAGCGAGCGGCCGATCTTGGGCATGGCGATCTGCGCGGTCGGGTCATCCTTGATGGTCCCGTCGCGCATGAAGTAGCGGAAGAAGCGCCGGAACGAGGACAGCTGCCGCGCGGTCGAGCGTGGCCGGGCGCCGGCGCGCACACGCCAGGCGATGAAATCCTGCAAATCCGCACGCGTGGTGCGCATGATCCCCACGTTGCGCTCCGCCAGCCAGCGGGCGAGCGCGGTGAGGTCGGCGCGGTAGGCGGCGAGCGTGTTCGGCGACAGGCCGCGCTCCATCCACACCGCGTCGAGGAAGCGCGATACCGCGGGATCGGCCGATTCGGCGGTTGAGGGCATGGCGATCGCGGTATTGGACAAGCCTGGTCTCGCTGGGAGGGTAAGGTCAGTGCGGCGCACTGGAGCTGCGCTGTGCGTGCCTCGGCTTCCCGGTAATGTGGTGCACCCGCAGTATGGTGAGTGCTCCCCCCGGATCGACGTGACCACCTTCACATCGGCGGCGCCGCATTAACATAAAGAGAACCAGTTCACATCCGCAGGCACTTTTTCCGTCATGAGCCCCGAACCTTTGTGAATCTGCGCACCATGTCCCGCGCCGCCCTGCTGACGCCCGTGCAGCTGCTGTACACGCTGTGGATGAGCGTGGTCTTTCTCGGCCTGGGCCTGATCGCGCTCCTGCTGCTGGTGCTGCTGCCGCGCCTGCAGCAGCGGCGCACGGCCGCCCGCCACCTGGCGCGCGCCTTTCTCACCGCCGCGGGGATGCCACTGAAGGTGCGCTTCCGCGAGCGCCTGCCGCCCGGGCAGTGCGTGGTCGTGTGCAACCACGCCAGCTACATCGACGGCGTCGTGCTCACCGCCGCCCTGCCGCCGCACTTTGGGTTCGTGATCAAGCGCGAAGCGAGCCAGGTGCCCCTCATCGGTGCGCTGCTGAAGCGCCTGGGCTCGCAGTTCGTCGAGCGCTTCGACCGCCACAAGAGCGCCGCGGATGCCCGGCGGGTGCTGCGCAGCGCCACCGCGGGCAACTCGGTGGTGTTCTTTCCCGAGGGCACGTTTCCGCACGTCCCGGGGCTCTTGAAGTTTCACCTCGGCGCTTTCGTCACCGCGGTGCGGGTGGGGTGTCCGGTGGCGCCGGCCACGGTGCGCGGCACGCGCCGCGCGCTGCCGCCCAAGGGGCTGCCGTGGCCCGGGGCCATCGAGTTCGAGCTTTTGCCGCCGCTCGCGCCCGGTGGCCTCGGAACCGATCGGCACGCGGTGCCGCAGCTGCGGGATGCGGCGCGCAACGCGATACTCGCCGCGCTCGGGGAACCGGACCTCACATGTTGCGCCGATACTGACCGCCCACCTGATACAGCGCATGCGAGATCTGCCCCAGTGAGCAGACCTTGACCGTCTCCATGAGCTCGGCGAACACGTTGCCGCCGCCGGCGGCCACCTGCTGCAGGCGCTCGAGCGCGGCATCCGAGCGCTCGGCATTGCGCGCCTGGAAGGCACGCGCCCCGGCGACCTGCGCCTGCTTCTCCGCTTCGGTCGAGCGGATCAGCTGCGCGCCCTTGTGCTCATCGGCGGCATCGGCCCCGGACAGATAGGTGTTGACGCCGACGATCGGTAGCGAGCCGTCGTGTTTCTTGGTCTCGTAGTACAGCGACTCTTCCTGGATCTTGCCGCGCTGGTACATGGTCTCCATGGCACCCAGCACCCCGCCGCGCGCTGACAGGGCCTCGAATTCCTTGTAGACCGCCTCCTCCACCAGGTCGGTGAGGTAGTCGATCGCAAACGACCCCTGCCAGGGGTTCTGGATCTTATTCAAGCCAAGCTCGCGGTTGATGATCAGCTGGATCGCCACCGCGCGGCGCACGCTCTCCTCGGTCGGGGTGGTGAGCGCCTCGTCGTAGGCGTTGGTGTGCAGGCTGTTGCAGTTGTCGAACAGCGCATACAGCGCCTGCAGCGTGGTGCGGATGTCGTTGAAGGAGATCTCGCGCGCGTGCAGGCTCCGGCCCGAGGTCTGCACGTGGTACTTGAGCATCTGGCTGCGCGGACCTGCGTGGTAGCGATCGCGCATGGCGCGCGCCCAGATGCGCCGCGCCACGCGGCCGATGACCACGTACTCCGCATCCATGCCGTTGGAGAAGAAGAACGACAGGTTGGGCGCGAAGTCATCGATGCGCATGCCGCGCGCCAGGTAGTACTCGGCGATCGTGAAGCCGTTGGCGAGCGTGAAGGCGAGCTGCGAGATCGGGTTCGCGCCGGCTTCGGCGATGTGGTAGCCGGAGATCGACACCGAGTAGAAGTTGCGCACCCGCTGATCGATGAAGTACTGCTGCACGTCGCCCATCATGCGCAGCGCGAACTCGGTGGAGAAGATGCAGGTGTTCTGCGCCTGGTCCTCCTTGAGGATGTCCGCCTGCACCGTGCCGCGCACCGCCTGCAGCGCCTCGGCGCGGATGCGCTCGTAGGTGTCGCGCTCGAGCAGCTGATCGCCGCTGACCCCGAGCAGCGCGAGCCCCGTGCCATCGTGATGCGCAGGCAGCGACCCGTGGTAGGCCGCCGCGGGCACGCCGCGCGCGAGGCTCCCCGCCTGCAGCGCGGCGATCTGCTGTGCGGCCGCGGGCCAGCGTCCCTGGGCTTTCAGATAGCGCTCCACCTGCTGATCGATCGCGGTGTTCATGAACATCGCGAGGATCATCGGCGCCGGCCCGTTGATGGTCATCGACACCGAGGTGCTGGGGCTACACAGGTCAAAGCCCGAGTAGAGCTTCTTCATGTCATCGAGCGTGGCGATCGAGACCCCCGAGTTGCCGGTACGCCCATAGACATCCGGCCGCGTGTCCGGGTCCTCCCCATAGAGCGTGGTCGAATCAAACGCGGTCGACAGGCGCGCGGCGCCGTGGCCATCGGCGACATAGTGGAAGCGGTGGTTGGTGCGCTCCGGGCCGCCCTCGCCGGCGAACATGCGCGTCGGGTCTTCCTCCTCGCGGCGGTACGGATAGACCCCGCCGGTGTAGGGAAAGGCGCCGGGGAGGTTCTCGTTGAGGATGAAGTGCAGCAGCTCCCCCCAGTCCTGGAAGCGCGGCACGGCGAGCTTGGGGATGGGCAGGCGCGCGAGGCTCTCGGTGTAGTTCTCGCCCGTCACGAGCCGCTCGCGCACCTTGTAAGAGTAGGACGCCTCGGTGGCCGCGCGCGCGCGCCCCGGCCACGCCCGCAGTTCCGCCAGCGCCTCGCTCCCGATCGCCTCGAGCGCGTGGTTGTAGTGCGTGCGCAGCTCGCGCCGCGAGGCGTCCGCGGCACCCTCCTCGAGCAGCGCGGGCGGATAGGCGGCCAGCGGCGCCGGCAGCGCCGCATCGCGCAGCGACTTCAGGGCCTCGTACAGCCCTGCGGCGCGGCGCGCGGCGGTGACCTGCGCCTCGATGCGCGCGCGTGCTTCCCGACCCTCCTGGGCGATCTCGGCAAGATAGCGGCTGCGCTCCCCGGGCACGAGCGGCGCGCGCGCATTGGGTGCGGTGGGGCCGGCATCCGCGAGCTGCCAGGCCCCGGGACGCGCGGCGCTGAGCGCCTGGCACATGGCGGCGAACAGCTGATTGACGCCCGGGTCGTTGAAGCGGCTGGCGATGGTCGGAAACACCGGCACCTCGGCGTCGGGCCGGTGCGCGCCCTCGGGGTGGTTGCGGCGCCACTGCTTGCGCACGTCGCGCAGGCTGTCCTCCGCGCCGCGCTTCTCGCTCTTGTTGAGGACGATGAGGTCGGCGTAGTCGAGCATGTCGATCTTTTCCAGCTGGCTGGCGGCGCCGTACTCGCTCGTCATGACGTACAGCGACAGATCCACCAGGTCGACGATCTCGGTGTCGGACTGGCCGATGCCCGCGGTCTCGACGATGACGAGGTCAAAGCCGGCGGCCTTGTACAGCTCGATCACGTCCTTGAGCACCGCCGAGGTCGCCAGGTGCGCGCGGCGCGTGGCGAGGGAGCGCATGAAGATGTTCTCCGCCGCGAGGCTGTTCATGCGGATGCGGTCCCCGAGCAGCGCCCCGCCGCTCCTGCGGCGGGTCGGGTCCATCGCCACCACGGCGATCTGCGCCTGGGGGAAATGCCGCACCAGGCGCGCGAGCAGCTCGTCCGTGAGGCTCGACTTGCCGGCCCCGCCGGTGCCGGTGACGCCCACCACCGGCACCTTGTGGCGCGCTCGGGCGAGCGCGCGGCGGATCTGCTCCGCCTGCCCGTCCTCGCCCGCGGCCCCCTCGAGCACCGAGATGGTGCGGGCGATCAGGCCGTGGTCGCGCGGGTTCAACGGCCGCAGCTCGTAGGCGGGCTTGCGCACCGCGGCCACGCGCCGGAATACGTCATCGATCATGCCGGCGAGCCCGAGCCGCCGGCCGTCCTCGGGGGTGTAGATCTTCTCCACCCCGTGGCGCTCGAGCGCTGCGATCTCGTCCGGGGAGATGGTGCCGCCGCCGCCGACCACGACGCGCACGTGCTCGTAGCCGCGCTCGCGCAGCATGTCCACCATGTAGGTGAAGTACTCGTTGTGGCCGCCCTGGTAGGAGCTGACCGCGATGGCATCCGCGTCCTCCTCGATGGCGGCGCGCACGATGTCGGCGACGCTGCGATTGTGGCCGAGGTGCACCACCTCGGCGCCGCGCGCCTGCAGCAGGCGGCGGATCATGTTGATGGCGGCGTCGTGACCGTCGAACAGCGAGGCGGCGGAGACGAATCGCAACGGCGGCCGTGCGGCTGCCGCCTCGCTGCGCGGCAGGGCCGCGCCCCCCTTTAGACCGGCGTTCATAGTGCGTGTGTTCCTGCGGAAGCGTAGTCCGAATGACCGATGGACGTACCTCTTTACCCGCGGGTAGGATCTATACTGGTGAGTATGATCGAGCGGCGGGCGACCGGTCAACGCACCGGCCGCGCCTGAAGTTTACGCCGCGCGAGCCGTCACTTTGCCGCCCCCGCGCCGCTATAATACCCGCACAGCCATGAACAACCGCCGCTCCAGTCCCGCCGCCGCGGGCAAGACCCCCGTGGCCGCCGCCTCGCCCTGGAAGGCGAGCCACGAGCGCCAGCGTGACCGCGAGGTGAAGCGCGACGCGGTCATCCGGGCCGCGGCGCGCGAATTCAACCGCAAGGGCTATCACAACACCTCCCTCGATGACATCGCCGCCCGCCTCGAGGTGACCAAGCCCACCGTGTACTACTACGTGACCAGCAAGGAACAGCTGCTGTTCCAGTGCTTCGTGGCCGGGGTCGAGCGCATCCGCGCCGCGTTCCGGGACGTGCGCCGCCTGGAAGTGCCGGCGCGCGAGCGCCTGAACGCGGTGCTGCGCCGCTACGGGGAGGCGGTGGCCTCGGAGTTCGGCTGGTGCATGGTGCGCGCCGAGGAGCAGGACCTGTCCCCGGCGATGAGCCGGCACATCAAGGCCCTCAAATCCGAGATCGACCACGGCATCCGCCGGCTGATCCGCGAGGGCATCCAGGACGGCTCCATCCATCCGTGCGACCCGAAGATGACCGCCTTCGCGCTCGCCGGGGCACTCAACTGGATCGCGCACTGGTATCGCGAGGATCAGTCCCTCAGCGGGGTAGAGATCGCCGAGGCGTTCGTGCGGGTGTTCGAGGCCGGGCTTTCCCCGCGCGCCAACGGCGCCGGCGCCCATGCGGCCCCGGCGCGCGAGGCCCCACGGCGGCGCGCGCGCCGCGCGGCGCCCGCCCTCGCCCGCTGACCCTGCCGCCACCTTCGGCCCAAAAGGAGACCCACCATGTCCACCCACGAAGTCGTCATCGTCTCCGCCAAGCGCACGCCCATCGGTGCCTTCCTTGGGGTGCTCGCACCGCTCACCGCGGTGCAGCTCGGCAGTGCCGCCGCCCGGGGCGCGCTCGAATCCGCCGGCATCACCGGGGCGGATCTGGAGGAGGTCATCCTCGGGTGCGTGCTGCCGGCGGGACTGGGCCAGGCGCCGGCGCGCCAGGCGGCCGTGGGGGCGGGCGTTCCGGTGTCGGTGCCCGCGACCACCGTGAACAAGATGTGCGGCTCGGCGCTCAAGGCGGTGATGCTCGGCGCCGAGCAGATCCGCGCGGGCTCGGCGAGCGTGGTGCTCGCGGGGGGCCTGGAGTCGATGTCCAACGCACCGTACCTCTTGCCCAAGGGGCGCAGCGGTTACCGCATGGGGCACGGCGAGGTGCTCGATCACATGTTCTACGACGGGCTGCAGAGCCCCTGGGATGGCAAGCTCATGGGGTGCTTCGCGGACGCCACGGCCGCCAAATACAACTTCAGCCGCGCGCAGCAAGACGCGTTCGCGACCGAATCGGTGCGCCGCGCCCTGCGCGCCCTGGAAGCCGGCGACTTTGACGCCGAGGTCACCCCGGTCACCGTCAAGAGCCGCAAGGGCGAGACCGTGGTGGCGCGCGATGAGACCCCCGGCACCTGCGATGTGAGCAAGATCGCCTCCCTGCGGCCCGCCTTCGGCAAGGACGGCACGGTGACGGCGGCCAGCTCCTCCTCCATCTCCGACGGCGCCGCCGCCCTGGTGCTGATGAGCGCGGCGGCCGCGCGCAGCCGGGGGCTGAAGCCCCTGGCGCGCCTGCTCGGCTTCGCCAGCCATGCCCAGGAGCCCGAGTGGTTCACCACCGCCCCGGTGGGGGCGATCAGAAAGGTGCTTGAGCAGCTGAGCTGGAGCGCGCGCGATGCGGACCTGTACGAGATCAACGAGGCCTTCGCCGCGGTCCCCATGGCGGCGATGCACGATCTGGAGATCGACCACGCGCGCGTCAACGTCAACGGCGGCGCCTGCGCACTCGGGCACCCGATCGGGGCGACGGGCGCACGCATCCTCACGACGCTCCTGTACGCGCTGCGCCAGCGCGGCGCCAAGCGCGGCATCGCTTCGCTGTGCATCGGCGGGGGTGAGGCGGTCGCCGCCGCGGTCGAGCTCATTTAGCGCAAGCGTTCCGAGCACTGCGCAGCGAGGAGTGACATGAAAATCCAGGAAGCACGGGCCGTCATCACCGGCGGCGCCTCGGGCCTCGGCAACGCGGTCGCGCGCCACGTGAACGCGCACGGCGGCAAGGTGGTGATCCTCGATGTACAGGAAGGCGCGGGACGCGCGGCCGCGAGCGCACTCGGGGGCGGCGCGCGCTTCCTGCGCTGCGACGTCACCTCAGAAGAGGAGGTGAACGCCGCGATGGAGGCGGCGCACCAGCACATGGGCGGCCTGAACCTCTTGGTCAACTGCGCAGGCGTGGTGGGCGCAGGACGCGTGCTCGGCAAGAACGGGCCGATGGCCGGGGAGTTCTTCACCAAGGTCATCCACATCAACCTGATCGGCACGTTCCTGTGCGACAAGGCCGCCGCCAACCTCATGCAGCACAACCCCCCGGGGGAGGACGGTGAGCGCGGCCTTTTGATCCACACCTCTTCGGTGGCGGCCTTCGAGGGCCAGATCGGGCAGGCGGCGTATTCGGCGACCAAGGCGGCGGTGGCGGGCATGACGCTGCCGATCGCGCGCGAACTGGCGCGCTTTGGCATCCGCTGCGTCGCGATCGCGCCGGGGATCTTCCACACCCCGATGATGGATGGCATGCCCGCGGAGGTGCAGGCCTCGCTCGCCGCGCAGGTGCCCTTTCCCGCGCGGCTCGGCAAGCCCGAAGAATTCGCCGCCCTGGTCGCGAGCGTGTGCGAGATCCCGATGCTCAACGGCGAGACGATCCGCCTGGATGGCGCGATCCGCATGCAGCCGAAATAACAGCGCCGCGAGACTTTCTTGAAGGGGGACAGGGGTGACTGAGGGGATCGAGCGGGACGTCATGCAGTATGACGTCGTCATCGTGGGCGCAGGACCTGCGGGTCTGGCGTGCGCCATCCGGCTTAAACAGCTGAAGTCCGAGGTCAGCATCTGCGTGCTGGAGAAGGCCTCGGCCGTGGGCGCCCATGCGCTCTCGGGCGCGGTGCTCGAGCCCGGCCCGCTCGAGGAACTCCTGCCGCAGTGGCGAAGCGAGTACCCGGGCATGAAAGTGCCGGCGACGCAGGATGACTTCCGCATCCTCACCCCGCAGGGCTCCTACAAGCCGGTGCCGGATTTTGCCGTGAAGCTGCTGCCGCGCTCGCTCACCTACTCCACGCCGTTCAACAACCACGGCAACTACATCATCTCCCTCGGGCAGCTGACGCCGTGGCTGGCGCAGAAGGCCGAGAACCTCGGCGTGGAGATCTTCCCCGGCTTCGCCGCCGCGGAGGCGCTGTTCGATCAAGACGGCGCGGTGAAGGGCGTGCGCATCGGGGACATGGGGCTCGACCGCGACGGCAAGCCGGGACCTAACTTCACCGCAGGCGTTGAGATCCATGCGCCCGTGACGGTGCTCGCGGAAGGGTGCCGCGGCTCGGTCGCCAAGACCCTCATCGCGCGCTTCGAGCTCGCCAAGGATCACTGCCCGCAGACCTTCGCGCTCGGCTACAAGGAGCTGTGGCAGCTGCCGCCCGGGCGCGTGCAACCGGGGCGCATCGAGCACGCCCTCGGCTGGCCCGCCGACCGGCACACCTACGCGGGCAGCTTTCTCTATCACCTCGACAATGACCGGGTGTACGTCGGCTACATCGTGGGCCTGGATTACCAGGACCCGCGCCTCGCGCCGTTTGAGGCCTTCCAGCAGTACAAGAATCACCCGAGCGTGAAGACGCTGCTCGAGGGGGGCGAGATCGTCTCGGCCGGCGCGCGCAGCATCGCCGCCGGGGGCTGGCAGTCGACCCCGACGCTCGAGATGCCGGGCGCACTCCTCATCGGCGATGCGGGCGGCACGCTCAATTTCGCCAAGATCAAGGGCGTGCACCAGGCGATCCGCAGCGGCGCACTCGCCGGCGAGCACCTGGCGCAGGGCGGCGGCCCTGCAGGCTTCGACGCCCGCTGGCGCGCCTCCCCCGGCGGGCTTGAGCTCAGGCGCATCCGCAACTTCAAGCCCGGCTTCAAGCGCGGGCTGTGGTTCGGGCTCGCCAATTCCGCCTGGGAGATGCTCACCGTGGGCAAGTCCCCGTGGACGCTGAAGAACAGCGCCGACTGGCAGCGCCTCGAGCGGCTCGATGCCTACACCTCCCCGCAGCGTCACTGGGGCGAGCGCACGCTGCCGCCGCGCGATCGGGTGTCGTTCGTGTTCTTCGCCGGCAACGCCCACGATGAGAACCAGCCGGTGCACCTGAAGGTCGCCGACACCAGCATCTGCGCCACCCGCTGCGTGAAGGAATACGGCAACCCCTGCGAGCGTTTCTGCCCGGCGGGCGTGTACGAGATGGTCGACGACGGCTCAGGCGGGCGGCGCCTGCAGATCAACGCCGCCAACTGCGTGCACTGCAAGGCCTGCGACATCAAGGATCCCTACGGGATCATCACCTGGACGACGCCCGAGGGCGGCTCGGGGCCGAACTACCAGTCGTTGTAGGATGGGGGCATCGGAGCCTGCTATGAGCGAACTGTGGCGCCCCTCTGCGGACCGCATCGCCGACGCGAACCTGACGCGCTTCATGCGCTGCGTGAATGCGCGCCGCGGCACGCGCCTCACCAACTATGAGGAGCTCTATGCCTGGTCGCTGGCGCAGCCGGAAGCCTTCTGGCGCGAGGTGGCGCGCTTTGCCGACCTGCGCGCGGTGTGGGGCGAGGGCGCGGCGCTCGAGCACCCGCAGGCCATGCCGGGTGCGCGCTTCTTTCCCACGGCGCTGCTGAACTTCGCCGAGAACCTGCTGAAGTTCGACGACGGCGAGCCGGCGCTGGTGTTCCGCAACGAGCTGGGCGCGCGGCGCGTGCTCTCCTATCGCGAGCTGCGCCAGGAAGTGGCGCGCATCGCCGCCGGCCTCAGCGCCGCGGGCGTTGAGGCCGGCGATCGCGTGGCCGGCTTCCTGCCGAACCTGCCCGAGGCTGCGATTGCCATGCTGGCCAGTGCGAGCCTCGGGGCGATCTGGAGTTCCTGCTCGCCGGATTTCGGCGTCCACGGCGTGCTCGACCGCTTCGGGCAGATCGCGCCCAAGGTGCTGTTCACCGCCGACGGCTATTTCTACGCCGGCAAGAAGATCGATTCGCTCGAGCCGATGGCCGCGGTGCTCGCCAGGCTCCCAGGGGTCGCGCAGGTGGTGGTGATCCCGTACGTGGCGCCCGCGCCGGCGCTCGAGCGCCTGGGCGCGGCGGCGCAGCGCGCGCTCCCGTGGCAGGACTTCGGCCGCGCGGGGCGTCCCTTGAGCTTCGCGCCGCTGCCGTTCAACCAGCCGCTCTACATCCTGTATTCCTCCGGCACCACCGGCGTACCGAAGTGCATCGTGCACGGCGCGGGCGGCACGCTGCTGCAGCACGTGAAAGAGCACCTGCTGCACGTCGATCTCAAGCGCAGCGACCGGCTCTTCTACTTCACCACCTGCGGCTGGATGATGTGGAACTGGCTGATGAGCGCGCTCGCCACCGGGGCGACGCTGGTGCTGTACGACGGCAGCCCCTTTCACCCGGACGCCGCGGGGCTGTGGCGCATGGCGGCCGAGGAGCGCGTCACCATCTTCGGCACCAGCGCCAAGTACCTCTCGGCGCTGCAGAAGCGCGACTACGTGCCGGCCGCGGAAACCGACCTCACGGCGCTGCGCACGCTCTTGTCCACCGGCTCGCCGCTGCTGCCGGAAGGCTTCGACTACGTCTATCGGGCAGTGAAGGCGGACCTGCAGCTGTCTTCGATTTCCGGCGGCACGGACATCGTGTCGTGCTTCGCGCTCGGCTGTCCCATCCGGCCGGTGCACCGCGGCGAGATCCAGTGCCGCGGACTGGGCATGGCCGTGGACATCTATGACGAGGCGGGGCACGCGCTGCGCGGGCAGCGCGGCGAACTGGTGTGCACCGCGCCCTTCCCCTCGATGCCGGTGGGCTTCTGGAACGACCCCGACGGCGCCAAGTATCACGCCGCCTATTTCGAGCGCTTTGCCGGCGTGTGGCACCACGGCGACTACGCCGCCATCACCGAACATGACGGGCTGGTGATCTACGGCCGCTCCGATGCGGTGCTGAACCCGGGCGGCGTGCGCATCGGCACGGCGGAGATCTATTCCGCGGTGGAAGCGCTGCCGCAGGTGGCCGAGGCACTCGCGGTGGGGCAGGACTGGCAGGATGACGTGCGGGTGGTGCTGTTCGTGCGGCTGCAGCCGGAGGTCGCGCTCGATGAGGCGCTGCGCCGGCAGATCCGCGAGACCATCCGCGCACAGACCACCGCGCGCCATGTCCCGGCGCGCATCATCGCGGTGCCCGATATCCCGCGCACGCTCTCCGGCAAGCTCACCGAGCTCGCCGTGCGCAACGTGATCCACGGCCTGCCGGTCAAGAACCTGGACGCGCTCGCGAACCCCGGCGCGCTCGAGCATTTTCGCAACCTGCCCGAGCTGCAGAGCTAGGGCGCTCAAGGTGACCGCGCAAGTACCGGGCGCCAGCGCGTCCGCCGGGGAGAGCCTGCGAGAACGTTACGAGGCGCAGCTGCGCGTGCGCGGCTTCAGCGCCGATGCCGCGCAGCTTGAGGCCATCGCGCGCCTCGAGGCGCTGCGCCGCCGCCTGCTCGAATCCGCGCCAGCGCCACCGCGCTGGCTCGCCGCCCTCCTGCCGCAGCGCCGGCGCGCGCCGGTGCGCGGGCTGTACCTGTGGGGCGGCGTCGGGCGCGGCAAGACCTGGCTCATGGACCTGTTCTTCGACAGCCTGCCGCTGGCGCAGCGCCGCCGGCTGCACTTCCACCGCTTCATGCACGAAGTGCATGCGCGCCTGAAGCAGCTGCCGCCCCAGCGCGCCCCGCTCGAGCGGCTCGCGGCCGACATCGCCCGCAGCACCCGCGTGCTGTGCTTCGATGAGCTCTACGTCACCGACATCGCCGACGCCATGATCCTCGGTGGCCTGTTCGCGGGACTGCTGCGCCGCGGCGTGACTCTGGTGGCGACCTCGAACACGCCGCCCGCGCAGCTCTACAAGGACGGGCTGCAGCGGCCGCGCTTCGAGCCCGCGATCGCGCTCCTCGAAGCGCATATGGAGGTGCTCGAGGTCGCAGGTCCCACCGACTACCGCCTGCGCCAGCTCACCCACGCCGGCACCTACCTGCTCAGCGGCAGCGCGGCGGTGGACACTCAGCTGCGGCAGCTGTTTGACCAGCTCGGCGGCACCGGCGTGCAGGAGGGCGGCACGATCCAGATCGAGGAGCGGCCCATCCCGGTGGTGCGTCTCGCCCACGGCGCGGTGTGGTTCGAGTTCGCCGCGCTGTGCGCCGGGGCGCGCAGCCAGGAGGACTACATCGAGATCGCGCGCGAGTTCCAGAGCGTGTTCCTCGCCAACGTACCGGTGCTCGGGGCTGAGCGCGAGGACGAGGCGCGGCGCCTGATCGCGCTGGTGGACGAGCTCTATGATCGCAACGTGAACCTGATCGTGTCCGCGGCCGCACCCCCCGCGCAGCTGTATGTCGGGGAGCGCGTGCGCGCGCCGTTTGCGCGCACCGCGAGCCGCCTGACGGAGATGCAGAGCCGGGAGTACCTGGCGCGCGAGCACCGCGCCTGAGCGCGTAGCGTGCGCGCCGCGGCTGTCAGATCACGCCGCGGCGGATCTGGTCCTGCTCGATCGACTCGAACAGTGCGCGGAAGTTGCCCTCCCCGAAGCCCTCGTTGCCCTTTCTCTGAATGATCTCGAAGAAGATCGGGCCGATGACGTTCTGGGTGAAGATCTGCAGCAGCACGCCCTCGCCCTTCTGCGGGTTGCCGTCGATGAGGATGCGCCGGCGGCGCAGCTCCTCCAGCGGCTCGTGGTGCCCGGGCACGCGCGCGCTGACGCCCGCGTAGTAGGTCTCGGGGGTGTCCTGGAAGGCGACCCCCTGGCTGCGCAGCACGTCGACCGTGCGGTAGATGTTGCCGGTGGCGAGTGCGATGTGCTGGATGCCCTCGCCCTGGTACTCGCGCAGGTATTCCTCGATCTGGCTCTTGTCGTCCTGGGACTCGTTGATCGGGATGCGGATCTTGCCGCAGGGGCTGGTCATGGCGCGCGAGAACAGCCCGGTGTGCTGGCCCTCGATGTCGAAGTAGCGGATCTCGCGGAAGTTGAACAGCTTCTCGTAGAAGCCGGCCCAGACGTCCATGCGGCCGCGGCCGACGTTGTGCGTCAGGTGATCGATCAGCGTGAGGCCGGGGCTGTCGGTGGCTGCGGCCGCGCTCACGGGGCGGAAGTCGACGTCGTAGATGGAGCGCTCGCCGTACAGATCGACGAGGTAGATGAGCGAGCCGCCGATGCCCTCGATGCAGGGGATGTTGAGCTCCATGGGTCCGGCGCTCTGCGGGCCGGGCTTGGCGCCGAGGGCGAGCGCGCGGCTGTAGGCGGCGGCGGCGTCGCGCACGCGAAACGCCATCGCGCAGGCCGAAGGACCGTGGGCGCGGGCGAAGGCCTGCGCAAAGGACGCAGGCTCTGCGTTGATGATGAAGTTGATCTCGCCCTGGCGGTGCAGCGTCACGTTCTTGGAGCGGTGGCGCGCCGTCGACCGGGAACCCCAGCCGCTCGAACAGCGAGCGCAGCAGCTGCGGATCGGGCGCGGTGTATTCGACGAACTCGAAGCCGTCCGTCCCCATCGGGTTGTCAGCCAGATCGCTCATGGCCTTGGGTTTCCTGTGACGGGCTCGTGGCAGCGCCGCCTCATTATAGCTGCCCGCCCGGTCAGGCGGTCGGCGCGCCCCGGAGTGCCCGGCGCAGCTGCGCCGGGGAGCGCCGAACGAACGGCGTTTTCGCGCCGCATGTATAATCGCGCGCCGCAACAACGGGGGATCCGTGGCCGCGCCGCCGTGTCATAAGATGTGCGCCGTGCGCATGCGATGCTGCTGCGTCCCTTGAGCGAGGAATGATCGGGCATGCACGCAGTTGCTGTTGAAGATAACCACCAGCTCCACAGCATCCCTGCCGCGCGCGTGGCGCTGATCGAGCGCATCGCCAAGAGCGTCGGCGCGGGTGCGCGCCGGGACCTGACGCCACGCTACCTGCGCACCTACTTCCACGGGGTTGCCGAAGAGGACCTGGCGGCGCGCCAGCCCCAGGAGCTCTCGCGCGCGGCGCTGGCGCACCTGGCCTTCGCGGCGCGCCGCCCGCACGGGCGCTCGCTGGTGCGGGTCTTCAATCCCGAGCCCGACGCCGACGGCTTCGAGTCCCCGCACACGCTCGTGCTCACGGTCACCGATGACATGCCGTTCCTGGTCGACTCCCTCGGCATGGCCTTCACGCGCGCCGATCTTGCCGTGCACCTGATCGTGCATCCGGTGCTGGCGGTCAAGCGCGACCGCCGCGGGCGGCTGCTGGATATCGGCGCCAACGGCGCCGGGCCCACGCACGCCGAATCCTGGCAGCTGTACGAGATCGATCGCCTCAACGATGCGGCGGCGCTGAAGAAGCTGCAGCAGGACCTGGAGGCCACGCTCGCCGACGTGCGCGCCACGGTGCGCGACTGGGCGCCGATGCGGGCGCGGGTGCGCGCCCTGATCAGCGAACTCGGCACCCATTCCCCGCCGCTGCCGCCGGCGGAGATCCACGAGGTCGTGCAGCTGCTCGACTGGATGGAGGGCCGGCACTTCGTGTTCCTCGGCTACCGCCATTACCGGCTGCAGCGCGGGCGCAGCGAAGACCACCTCGTGCCCGAGCGCGCCTCGGGACTTGGCATCCTCGCGCGCACGCCGCACGACAAGCGCCGCACGACGGCGACCGTGCTGCGCGGGGAGATGCGCGCCAAGGCGCGTGAACCGGAACTGCTCATCATCACCAAGGCGAACGCCGTCGCCACCGTGCATCGCGGCGAGCTGCTCGATTACGTCGGCGTCAAGACCTTCGATCGGCGCGGACGGGTGAACGGCGAGCATCGCTTCCTTGGGCTTTGGACCTCCACCGCCTATCACTCAAGCCCGCGTGACATCCCGGTGCTGCGCCACAAGGTCGACCGCGTCATCGAGCACTTCGGCCTCGATCCGGCCAGCCACGACGGCAAGGAAGTGCTCAACGTGCTGGAGACCTATCCGCGCGATGAGCTCTTTCAGGCCGGCGCCCCGGATCTCATCCGCATCGTGCGCGGCGTGGTCAATCTCTACGAGCGGCGCACGGTGCGCCTGCTGGTGCGCCGCGATCCCTACCACCGCTTCTACTCGTGCCTGGTGTACGTGCCGCGCGACCGCTACAACACCGAGGTGCGCCAGCGCATCGAGGCGATCGCGCGCGAGGGCTTTGCCGGCACCGGGGTCGAGAGCCAGGCACAGATCTCCGGCGCCAGTCACGCGCGCGTGCACGTCGTGGTGCGCACCGATCCGGCGCAGGCGCAGAAGCCGGACTTCGCGCGCATCGAGCGGCGCATCGGCGAAGCCGCCCTCACCTGGTCCGACCGGCTGCGCGAGTTCCTGGTCGACCGGCTCGGGGAGGCGAAGGGTCTCGCCCTCGCCGCCCGTTACCGGCAGGTCTTTCCGATGGCCTATGAAGAGGACGTGGCGCCGACGGAAGTGCTCGAGGATTTAACCGACCTCGAGGCACTCTGCGGGCAGCCCCAGTCGCTGCGGCTCAATCTCTACCGCCCGCCCGCGCAGGTGCTGCAGCGCCTGCACCTGAAGATCCTGAAGCTCGGCGATCCGGTGCCGATCTCGGACGTGCTGCCGATGCTGGAGAACTTCGGCCTGCGCGTGATCGCCGAACGTCCCTACGAGCTCACCTGGCCCGAAGGCGGCGCCGCCTGGATCCAGGACTTCGAGCTCGAGCACCGCGACCGCCTCATCATCGAGATCGAGCGCATCGAGGCGATCTTCCGCGACGCCTTCGGCGCGACCTGGAGCGGGGCGGTCGAGAACGACGGCTTCAACCGCCTGCTGCTCGCGGCCGAACTCAACGCCCGCCAGGTGGTGATGCTGCGTGCCTACTGCCGCTACCTGCTGCAGACCGGCGCGCCCTTCAGCCAGGCCTACATGGAGCGCACCCTCACGGCCCACCCGGTCATCGCCCGCCAGCTGGTGCGCCTGTTCGAGACGCGCTTTGAGCCGAGCGCGCAGCGGCAGCGCGGCAACGAGCGCGCGCGCGCTCAGCATCGTGCACCAGATCCGTACCGCGCTCGATGGCGTCAGCAGCCTCGACGACGATCGCATCCTGCGCGCCTACCTGACGCTGGTGCAGGCGACCCTGCGCACCAACTTCTACCAGCGCGCCGCGGACGCTCAGCCCAAGCCCTACGTGTCCGTCAAGTTCGATCCGGCCAGGATCCCCGACCTGCCGCTGCCGCGCCCGAAGTACGAGATCTTCGTCTACAGCCCGCGGGTCGAGGGCGTGCACCTGCGCATGGGGGACGTCGCCCGCGGCGGCATCCGCTGGTCCGACCGGCGCGAGGACTTTCGCACCGAGGTTCTCGGGCTCATGAAGGCCCAGAACGTCAAAAACACGCTCATCGTCCCGGTGGGCGCCAAGGGCGGCTTCGTCCCCAAGCGGCTGCCCCCCGGGGGCACGCGCGAGGAGATCCAGGCGGAGGTCGTGGCCTGCTACCAGACCTTCATCCGCGCGCTGCTGGATCTCACCGACAACATCGTTTCCGGGCGCATCGTGCCGCCCAAGGACGTGATACGCAGCGACGGCGACGACCCCTACCTCGTGGTGGCCGCCGACAAGGGCACCGCGAGCTTCTCCGACATCGCCAATGCCATCGCGGCGGAATACCACTACTGGCTGGGCGATGCGTTCGCCTCCGGGGGTTCCGCCGGCTATGACCACAAGAAGATGGGCATCACGGCGCGCGGCGCCTGGGAGTGCGTCAAGCGGCACTTCCGCGAGATGGGCATCGATACGCAGCGCATGCACTTCACCGTCGCCGGCATCGGCGACATGTCCGGGGACGTGTTCGGCAACGGCATGCTGCTCTCGCGCCATATCCGCCTGCAGGCCGCGTTCGACCATCGCCACATCTTCCTCGACCCCGACCCGCACACGGTGGTGAGCTTCGCCGAGCGCACGCGCCTCTTTGCGCTGCCGCGCTCGAGCTGGGACGACTACAACCAGAAGACCCTGTCGCGCGGCGGCGGCATCTTCCCGCGCACCGCCAAGTCGATCGCGCTCTCCTCGGAAGTGCGCTCGATGCTCGGCATCGAGAGCTCGACCGCGGCCCCCAACGAAGTCATCCGCGCGATCCTGCGCATGCGGGTCGACCTTTTGTGGAACGGCGGCATCGGCACCTACGTAAAGGCGAGCGATGAGCGCAATGCGGAGGTCGGCGACCGCGGCAACGATGCGGTGCGCGTGGACGGCCGGGAGCTGCGCGCCAAGGTGGTGGGCGAAGGCGGCAACCTCGGGCTCACCCAGCGCGGCCGGGTGGAGTACGCACTCGCGCGCGGGCGCCTCAACACCGATTTCATCGACAATTCCGCCGGCGTCAACACCTCCGACGTCGAAGTCAACATCAAGATCCTGCTGAATCCCCTGATGCACGAGGGCCACCTCAAGCGCGTAGAACGCAACCGGCTCCTGGCGCGCATGACCCCCGAGGTCGCAGCCCTGGTGCTGCGCAACAACTACCTGCAGGGCCAGGCCATCAGCACCCTCGAGCTGCAGTCGACCGCGCGGCTGCCGGAGTTCCAGCACCTCATTCGCCTGCTGGAGCGCTCCGGCGAGCTCAACCGCGCGCTCGAGTTCCTGCCGACGGACGAGGAACTCACCGAACGCCGCAAGCGCGGCGTGGGACTTACGCGGCCGGAGCTGGCGCTGTTGCTCGGTTACAGCAAGATCTGGCTCAACGCCCACCTGCTGCTCTCCGACGTGCCCGAGGACCCGTACCTCTCGAGCGAGCTGGCGCGCTATTTCCCGAATCCCATCCAGGAGCGCTTCCCGCGCGCGATCGGCCACCACCGGCTGCGGCGCGAGATCATCGCCACCGCGACCACCAACAGCGTCGTCAACCGCATGGGGCCGACCTTCGTCACGCGCGCCCAGGAGGACACCGGCGCGGACCCGGCGCAGATCGCACGCTGCTACAGCGCGGCGCGCGAGATCTTCGCCATGCGCGACGTGTGGGAGCGCATCGAGAAGCTCGACAACAAGGTGACGGCGAGCCTGCAGTACGAGGCCGCCTTTCAGACCAGCCGCCTGCTGCGCCACGCCACCTACTGGCTGCTTGCCAAGCGCACGCACCTGCAGGTCGCCGCCGCGGTGGCGGAGTTCCGCGCCGACGTGCGGCGCCTGGAGGCGCAGATCCACGAGGCACTCACCGGTGCGGAGCTGCTGCGGTTCGCGGAGAGCCGCAAGCGCTTCACCGAGGGTGGCCTGCCAGCGGAGCTCGCGGTGCACATCGCCAGCCTCGAGCCGCTGAACGCGGCGCTCGATATCTGCGAGATCGCCGCCGCCTACCGGGTGAGCGTCACCGAGACGGCGCGCGTGTACTTCGAGGTCGGCACGCGCATCGGCTTTGACTGGCTGCGCGCGCACATCGAGAAGCTCAAGGTCGACGGGCAGTGGCAGGCGATCGCGCGCAGCGGACTGCGCGATGCGGCGCTGCGGGTGCAGCGGCGCCTCACCGAGCGGGTACTCGCGCGCAAGGTGCGCGGCAGCGCCGAGACCCGGGTCGATGAGTGGGTGAAGGCGGCCGGCAAGGACCTGGCGCACTGGCAGCGCACGCTCGCCGACATGCGCGCCGCCGGCGCGGACGACTTCGCCACCCTCACGGTGGGGGTGGAGTCGGTGCGCAAACTCGCCAACTAGGGATCAGTGCAGATGGCAAGCAAAGAGGCCACGCCGCCGGGCAAGCTGATCCTGGTGCGCCACGGCCAGAGCACCTGGAACGTGGAGAATCTGTTCACCGGCTGGACGGACGTGGACCTGTCGGAACTCGGCCGCGCCGAGGCCGCGCAGGCGGGCCGCGAGTTGCTGCGCGAGCAGCTGGAGGTGGGCATCGCCTTCACCTCGGTGCTCAAGCGCGCCATCCGCACGCTGTGGCTGATGCTCGATGAGATGGACCGCATGTGGGTGCCGGTCGAGCGCTCCTGGCGGCTGAACGAGCGCCACTACGGCGCGCTGCAGGGCCTCAACAAGGCACAGACGCTGGCCCAGCACGGCGAGGCGCAGGTCAAGATCTGGCGCCGCAGCTATGACATCCCGCCGCCGCCGCTCGGCGCCGAGGACCCGCGCCACCCGCGCCTGGATGCGCGCTACGCCACGGTGGCGGCGAGCGAGCTGCCGGCCACGGAGTCACTGAAGGACACGCTGGCGCGGGTGCTGCCTTACTGGCACGCGCGCATCGCGCCGGAGCTGCGCCGCGGGCACAACGTCATGGTGGTGGCGCACGGCAACAGCCTGCGGGCCATGGTGAAGATGCTCGATGCGGTGAGCGATGCGCAGATCACCGAACTCAACATCCCGACCGGGGTGCCGCTCCTGTACGAGCTCGATGCGCAACTTAAGCCGCGCGGCAGCCGCTACCTCGGGGATGCCGCCGCCATCGCCGCCGCGGCGGAGGCGGTCAAGCGCCAGGCCGAGCAGCGCTAGGCGGCCCAGCCGTCGTAGCGGCCGCCGAGTTCGGTGGCGAGCGCCGTCAAGCGCCGGCTGACTTCCTGCATGTTGGGCACGACCAGCCGCATCGACTTGGCCGCGTGCAGACTGAAGCCGCTCTCTTCCTGCATCGGCTTGGCGTCGACGGTGAATTCCGGCTCGAGCACCGCGCGCGCCTTGAGGCACGCGGCCTCATCCGGCAGGGCCAGGAAGAAATCCACCCGATAGTCGTTGAAGGGCGCGTAGCCCTGCGAGCGCAGCTGCGCAATCATCTGCTCGTCCCAGCTCTCGGCGCGCGACTTGCGCACCGTGCGCAGCTTGAAGTAGACGCGCACCACGATGAGCGCCAGCGCCACCAGCAGCGCGACGAAGAAATATCTCATGGCAAACCTGGGCGCCCCGGGCGCGCCTTCAGCGCGGGCCGTTGCCCGGAAAATCCGGACGCCGCTTCTCGAGGAACGCGCTGATGCCCTCGGTGCCTTCCGCCCCCACCGCGTGCGCGGCGATGGTCTCGCTCTCAAGAATCATCTGCGACTCGAAGGCGCCGAGCGAGGCGGCCAGCAGGCGCTTGGTGGCGCCGTAGGCGCGCGTGGCCCCGGCCGCGAGCTGCTCGGCGATGGCCAGCGCCCGCGCGGGCACCTCCTCGTCCGCCACCACCTCGTTGACCAGTCCCCAGCTCAAGGCCTCGGCGGCCGTCAGTGTGCGGTTCAGGAGCAAAAGCTCCATGGTGCGCTTGGCGCCGACGATGCGCGGCAACAGGAACGAGGTGCCGGCATCCGGGGTGAGGCCGGCGTTGGTGTAGGCGAGATTGAACTTCGCGCTGCGGGCGCACACGGCGAGGTCCGCCATCGCCACGAGTCCCACGCCGGCGCCGGCGGCGGTGCCGTTCACCGCGGCGATGACCGGGGCGTCCATGCGGGTGAAGTGGGCGATGGCCGCGTGCAGGTAGGTGGTGAGTTCGCGGATGTAGTCATCCCCGCTGGTGTCGCGCGAGGCCATGGCGCGCAGATCACCGCCGAAGCAGAAGTTGCGGCCGGCGCCGGTGAGCACGACCGCGCGCACCTCGGCATTGCGGGCGCAGGCGAGCGCGGCGGCCAGCAGGTCCATTCCCATCTGCAGGTTGAGGGTGTTGGCGCTCTCGGGCCGGTTCAAGGTCACCAGGGCGACGGCACCGCGGGTTTCGACCTGGACGCTGGGGGTGGACATGCGCGCGGCTCTTACTCGTCGGGGGCGATGCTGACCCGCAGACCGGCCAGCTCGGGGGTGAATTCCAGCTGACAGGACAGGCGCGAGTTCTCCTTGTAGTGCGAGAGCTCGGTCAGAAGCTCCCGCTCGTCCGACATCATGGCCGGCAGCCGCGCGCTCCACTGCGGATCCACGTACACGTGGCAGGTGGCGCAGGAGCACATGCCGCCGCAGATGGCGGCGACGCCGTAGTCGAGCTCGCGCAGATTCTCCATCACCTTCAGGCCGGTCTTTGCATCGACCTCGTGCTCGACTCCGTCGCGATCCACGACCCGCAAAAGCGCCATGCAGCTACCCCGTTCTCCGCAGGAATTGTTTGAGGCGAACGTGCCCCGGATCTGGTAGTTTGCCGGTTCGCCATGCGACTCGCCAGCCCACCAACGGCGTTGCGCTCTCAGGCGCCCGGCAACGGCCCGAGCACCTTCATCACGAACACGGCCTTCTCGGAAGTACCCTCGAGGCTGGCAAAGCTGCCGCGCAGTTCGCGCGTGAGCGCGCCCATCACCGCCTCGTATGCGCCGAACACCTGGGTACTCATGCTGTTGGTGACGACGCGCAGCTGCGCATCGCCATTTAGCCGCCCGAGGAACTCGCGGATGACGGGGGCAAAGTCCGCGCGCAGCGGGTACAGGCTGATCTCGACTCCGATATCCATGCGGGCGCCTTTTACGGGAGCGTCGCACCAGAGTATTGCACGCCGCCGCCGGGTTACTGCGGCTATGATCGGCGCACACTAGAATGCGCAGCTGAGGGCGCCTCAGACGGACAACTAAAGATGACCCGGAAAATCCAGGTGCACCAGGTCGACGCGTTCACGCGCGAGCCCTTCACCGGCAACCCGACCGGGGTGGTGCTGAACGCCGACGTGCTCGCCGAGGCGCAGATGCTCGCCATCGCGCGCGAGCTCAACAACGCCGAGACCGCCTTCATCCTCGCCCCGGATGCCGATGATCACACGGTGCGGGCGCGCTTCTTCACCCCGCGCAGCGAAGCCGGCTTCGTGGGGCATGCGACCGTGGCGGCGCAGTACGTGCTGTCGCGCCGCCACGATGCACCGCGCTGGCAGCGGCAGAAATCCAAGGCCGGCATCGTCGACATCGAGGTGCGCGGCAGTGGACCTGACCGGCGCATCGCCATCCGTCGCAGCCCGCCGCCGCTCGGGCGCGAGCTCAACGACCGCGAGCGCCTCGCGGTGCTCGACGCCCTGGCGCTCGACTCCGCGAGCCTCGATACGCGCATACCGCTGCGCATCGTCGGCGCCACCGGCACGCGCCTTTTGATCGGCGTGCGCGGGCCCGAGCCCCTCAAGCACCTCAAGCCCGACATGCAGCGTCTCACGACCCTGTCGGCGCAGCTCGGCGCCGCCGGCTACTTCGTGTTCGCGCTCACGACCGAGGATCCCGATCATCTCACCGAGTCGCGCATGTTCTGCCCGGCGCTCGGGATCACCGAGGATCCCGTCAGCGGCAACGCCCACGGGCTCCTCGGGGCGTACCTGGCGCAGCTGGGCTTTCTCAGCAAGACGAGCGAGCGCGCCCGCTTCACCGGCATCCAGGGGCACTCCCTGCACCGCCCGGGACGCGTCGAGGTCGAGCTGGAGTTCGGCGGCGAGGGACTCTCGGGCGTCTGGATCAGCGGCCAGGCCGTTTCGATTTTCGAGACCGAGATCCTCCTCTAGGCGCCCCATGGGCGCGTTCCGGGCGGTCCTGAAGCTCACCGAGCTCCCCCCGGGGACCATGCGTGCCGTGACTCTGGCGGGGCGCGAGCTCCTCATCTGTCACACCCGCGAGGGCGTGTTCGCACTCGATAACCTCTGCACCCACGCGGAGGCACGCCTGTGCGAGGGGCGGCTGCGCGCCACACGCCTGCAGTGCCCGCTGCACGGGGGCGCCTTCGACGTGCGGGACGGGCGCGTGCTCAAGGGACCCGCGCAGCTGGCGCTCTCGAGTTACCCGGTGCGCATCGCGCAGCAGGTCATCGAGGTCGAACTCTAGTCCGGCGCAGGCTGTGCGCGGCGCACGAGCCAGGCGGCCGGCAGCGTCACGCAGGCGCCGATCAGGAAGGGCGCGGCTGAACCCAGGAGCGCGTACAGGGCGCCGGAGGTGAACGGACCCAACACGCGCGCCAGACTCCCGCTGGCGGCGTAAGCGCCGAGCACCGCACCGCGGTCGTGTCCGCGCGACTGCCGGGAGGCGAGCGCCGCGGCGCTCGGGTTGTAGGCGCCCAGGCCCGCACCGCACAGGAGCAGCCCCGCGACGGTGACCCCGAAGGAGGCCCCGGTGCCCAGGGCGATGAGCCCGGCCACGTAGGTGAGCACGCCCGCGGTGGCAAGGCGCACCTCGCCGACGCGCGGCGCGAGCAGCCGCACCACGCCTGCCTGCATGATCAGCGCCGGCAGCGCCACGGCGAACAGGAGAAATCCCACCGCGCGCGGTCCGAAGCCGTAGCGATGCCAGGCCCAGATGGCGAAGATCGACTCGAGAATCGCCTGCGAGAAGGTGACCGCGAGGGTGGCCCCCGCGAGGTGCGCGAACGCCGGCCGCTCGCGCAGCAGCTGCCAGGCGCCGCGCCGCCGCGCAGGCGGGTGCCGCGCGCGGTGCTCGGCGGTGTGGCTCTCGGGCAGTACGAAGCGCACCAGCCCGATGGCGAACAGGCTCAGGGCACAGGAGACCACCGCGGGCGCCACGAAGTTGGCGCTGGCCGCATCCTTACCGGCGAGCAGGCCTCCCACCGGTTGCCCGAGCGTGAAGCCGATGCCGATGGCCGCGCCCACCAGCCCGAGCGTTCCCGCGCGCTTCTCGGGGGAACTCACATCCGTGGCGTAGGCGAAGGCGGCCGAGATGTTGCCGGCCATGAGTCCTGCGAGCACGCGCGAGGCGAGCAGCCACCAGACATTGCCGGCAAAGCCGAGCAGCACGTACGAGAGGCATGCCCCCGCCAGGCTGCTCATGAGGATTGGCCGGCGCCCGTAGCGATCGCTCAGGTGTCCCCAGAACGGCGCGGCGAGCAGCTGGCACAGCGAGTAGCTGCCGAGGATCGGGGTGATGTACTGCGGTTCGACCCCGAAGCGCGCCGCCATGTAGGGCACGAGCGGGATCAGGATGCCAAAGCCGAGCGTGTCGATGACGCAGAAGAGGAACAGCGCGGCCAGTTGTCGGCGCATCGGGTGACTTTGCGCAGGCGCCCGGCTTCAGTGGCCCGGCACCAGCGCGGAGACGCCGGCGATGCCAGCCGGGGCGGGCGGCAGATAGTCGCGGGCGCCGCGCACGATGAGGTTGGGGATGCGCACTTCGTCCCAGTGGGCGTCACGCCCGCGCGCATCACCCGTGCACACGATCGCCAGCTGCAGTGAGGGCACGAGCCACATGCGATTGCCCCCACGTCCCTCCACCACGAACACATCCGCGGCCGCGTATGGCTCACTGTCGGGGGCGGGGCGCGCCGCGACGCGCACGAAGCTGCCGAAGTCGCCGTCGCTTTGCGCCGGCGTGCGCATCAGGCTCACCCAGCCCGGGCGAATGAGCTGCTGGCCGCGATAGGTGCCGTCGCGCACCAGCAGCTGCGCCACCCGGATCCAGTCGCCCTGGCGCGCAAACATGCAGCAGTCCGCGTGTGCCGTGCCGCCGGGGTGATCGAGCCACAGCCACGCATCCGCAGCGCCCAGGCGTCGCCACAGGGTCGCGGAGAGGTAGTCGGCGTAGCGCTGCCCGGTGGCGCGCTCGAGTGCGAGCGCGAGCAGCTGTGCATCAGCACCCTGCGCGACGCGCGTGCTTCCGGGTGCGCTCGCGAGTGGGCGCGCGAGTACCGCGCCGGTGAGGTCGGCGGTCTCGTCCAGCCCTTCCTGCGGTGCAAGGCCGCTCGATTGCTGCAGGAGGTTGCGCACGGTGATCGCGCCGCGCGGGTCAGCCTGCCACTCCTTGACGAGGAGCCCGACGGGCTCGTCCGGCCAGCCGATGCGCCGATGGGAGATCGCCACCCCGGTCGCCAGCACCGCCAGCAGGGGCGTAAAGCCCTGGGCATCGCCCAAGGTGTCGAAGTCCGTTCCGCCCCAGTAGCGCTCGAAGACGATGTGGTCGTGTCGCGACACGAGGAGTGCCCGGGAGCCGTGCTCGCCCGCGTAGCGCGCCGCTTCCTCCAAGGCGCGCGGATCGAGCTGTTCGAGCGCCGGCGCCACGCGCGGGGCGGCCGGTTCATTGGTCCCCGCCACCCGCTCGCGCGGCTGGTAGAGCGGTGCACTGCGGCGGGCGAGCGCGTCGAGGTACAGCCGCCACCCGGAGGGCGCAAAAACCGCCAGCGCCAGCAACAGCAATGCCCCGGCCGCCGCTGCAACCGTCAATCTCGGCAAATGTCGTATAGCGAACATTGGATCACAACTGCCTTCGAGCGAATGCGCTATTGTCGCTGCTAAGTCGACTGTCTGTACTCAAGTCCCTTAAGGGCCTCTTAAGCATGCCATTGCGGCTGTTCGCGCCCCGCTACTGGCCCACCTGGGCCGGTCTGGGGCTGCTGCGCCTGCTCGCCTTGCTGCCCTTTCCGCTGCTGCTGGCGTCGGGCCGGGGCCTCGGGGCACTGCTGCGTCACCTGCCGATCGGCTTCGTGCGCACCGCACGGCGCAACCTCGAGCTGTGTTTTCCGCACCTCGATGCGCCCGCGCGCGAGCGGCTGCTCGATGAGCACTTCCGCAGCCTCGGCATGGCGCTCATGGAGATCCCGCTCGCGTGGTGGATCACGCCGAAGCAGGTGGCGCGCCTGGTGCGCGTGGAGGGCGCCGAGCACCTGCGCGCCGCGCTCGCGGCCGGCCACGGGGCGATCCTGCTCACCGCGCATTTCACCTCCATGGAGATGGCCGGGCGCGCCCTGGTCACCGTCGCGCCGGCCGGCTTTCTCTATCGCCCGACCAAGAACGAGGTCATCGCGCTGGCGCTGAAGCACTTTCGCACCCAGCTCGGCGCGCGCCCCATCCCCCACGACGACATCCGCGCCTTTATCTCGGCCCTCAGGCGCAACGAATGTGTCTGGTACGCCCCCGACCAGAGCTATCGCAAGAAGGGTGCGGCGATGGTGCCGCTGTTCGGCATCCCGGCGGCCACCAACACCCTCACCCCGCGCCTGGCGCGCATGACCGGGGCGCCGGTGCTGCCCTACTTCCTGCAGCGCCTGCCCGGCTCGCAGGGCTACCTCGCCACCATCCACCCGCCGCTGGAGAACTTCCCCAGCGACTCCCCGGTGAGTGACACCGAGCGCTTCAATCGTATGATTGAGGCCCAGGTCAAAATCACTCCCGAGCAATATCTGTGGATCCACCGGCGCTTCAAGGGCCTGACCGAGGACTACCCGGACTACTACGGACCCCGCTGACCGCGCCCGCACCGGTGGATGGCAGCTGCGACCTCTTGGTCATCGGCGGGGGCGTCAACGGCTCGGGGATCGCGCGCGATGCCGCCGGGCGCGGCCTCAAAGTGCTGCTGTGCGAGCAGGACGACCTCGCCTCACACACCTCTTCCGCCAGCACCAAGCTGATCCACGGGGGGCTGCGCTACCTCGAGGAGTTTCACTTCTCGCTGGTGCGCAAGGCGCTGCGGGAGCGCGAAGTGCTGCTCAGCGCCGCCCCGCATATCATGCGCCCGCTGCACTTCGTCATGCCGTACGCCGCGCACCTGCGGCCGGCGTGGATGATCCGCGCGGGCCTGTTCCTTTACGACCACCTCGCCAAGCGCGCCCACCTCGCCGCCTCCTCCGGCATCGACCTCAGGACGCACATCGCCGGGCAGGCGCTGCAGCCGGGCTACCGGCGCGGCTTTGTCTACTCCGACGGCTGGGTGGACGATGCGCGCCTGGTGGTCCTGAACGCGCTCGACGCGCAGGCGCGCGGCGCCACGGTGCTGACGCGCGTGCGCTGCGAGTCGCTCACGCCGCAGGATGGCCGCTGGAGCGCCGTGCTGCGCGGCGCGCAGGCCACGGCCACCGTCACGGCGCGCGCGGTGGTGAATGCGACCGGGCCGTGGGTGAGCGAGTTCGTCGGCCGCGCGACCCCGGTACGCGCCGCGCACGAGGTGCGCCTGGTGAAGGGCAGCCACATCGTGGTGCCGCGCCTGTTCGAGCATCGCTTCGCCTACATCTTCCAGAACGAGGACCGGCGCATCGTGTTCGCCATTCCCTACGAGCACGAGTTCACGCTCCTGGGCACCACCGACGTCGACTACCACGCGGATCCTGCCGGCGTGCACATCGACGCGAACGAGATCGGCTACCTGTGCGCGCTCGCCAATCGCTACTTCAAGCAGCAGATTGCGCCCACCGACGTGGTGTGGAGTTACTCGGGCGTGCGTCCGCTGCTCAAGGATGAGTCGAACGATCCGATGAGCGTGACGCGCGACTATGCGCTGGAGCTCGACCGCGAGCCGGCACCGCTCCTGTCGGTGTTCGGCGGCAAGATCACCACCTACCGCAAGCTCGCCGAGGACGCCGTCGACCTCCTCGGCGGCGTGCTCGGCACGCACGCGCCGCCCTGGACCGCCGCAGCCGTGCTGCCCGGGGGCGATATGCCCGAGGGCAGCTTCGGGGTATTCCTGCGCTCGCTCGAGCGGCGCTACCGCTGGTTGCCGGGGCCACTGCGCCGGCGCTACGCGCACGCCTATGGCACGCGCCTCGAGCGCGTGCTGGGGCCGGCCGCGCAGCTGACGGATCTGGGCGCGCAGATTCTGCCGCAGCTCTACGAGCGCGAACTCGAGTACCTGTGCACCGAGGAGTTCGCACTCACGGCCGAGGACATCCTCTGGCGCCGCAGCAAGTTGGGGCTGCATCTCCTGAACACCGACACCGCGCCCCTGCAGCACTGGCTCGAGCAGCGCGCGCTCGCCCTGCAGCGGCGCGCCCTCACCGCGGGGGTCGTCTGAGCGTCACGGCCGGCGCTCCCGGTGCGCGGCGCCGGCTCGCGCTCCTGATCGTCATGGCGCTCGCGCCACTGTGGCTGGTCGGCATCTTCGGCCGCGCACTGTGGACTCCGGATGAGCCGCGCGAGGCGGACATCGCCTGGCGCATGAGCCAGCAGAACGATCGCACGCTGCCCGAGCTCGCCGGCATGCCGTTCCTCGAGAAGCCGCCCCTCAGCTACTGGATGTCGGCGGCCGGCATCACGGCGTTCGGCGACGCCCCCGGTGGCGCACGCGCGGCCAACCTGCTGTACGCGCTCGTCACCGCGCTTCGCCATCGGCGCCCTGGCGGTGGCGATGCAGCTTGATACGGCGAACGCGCTGCTGGCGGCGCTGGTGGCCGGCAGCGCCCTGACGGCGTTTCGGGTCAGCAGCTGGCTCGCCCCCGATGCGTGCCTGCTGGCGGGCAATGCGCTCGCGCTTCTGGGGGTGTGGCGCGGCTACCGCGCGCCTCCCGGGCGCGAGAAGCTCCTCGGCTACACGCTCATGCATGTGGGCGCTGCGATCGGCTTCATGGCCAAGAGCGCCCCGGGATGGCTCGTGCCGGGGCTGGCCCTGGGCGCACTCATTGTGTGGGAGCGGCGCTGGGGGGAGCTGCGCCGGGCGGAGCTGTACGCGGGCTTCGCGCTGCAGGGGCTCCTCATCGCACCCTGGGTCGTGAGCGTAGCGCGCGCCCCCGGGGGCGCGGGGGCGCTGCGCACGCTGTTCTGGAACAACCTCGCCGGGCGCTTCGCCCACATCAACGCGCCGCCGGCGCTCGACTACGCGCGCGCTCACCGCAATGCGCCGGGGAAATACTTCCTCGAACTGCCGCTGTACCTGCTGCCCTGGACGCTCATCGCCGCCGCCGCTCTGGTGCGCGCATGGCAGCGATCGCGGGCTGCGGGCAGCGATGCGACCTCCTGGCGCTTCGCGCTGGCGGCGAGCCTGCCGCTGCTGGTGCTGCTGTCGCTCGCAGCGACCGCGCGCGATATTTATGCGGCGCCGGCCCTGCTGGGCTTTGCCCTGCTCGCCGCGCTGTGGGCGCAGGCGGCGCAGCGCTCACCGACACGCCTGGATGCGCTGTGTCTTGCGGTCACGACCTGGCTGGTCGTGCTGCTCGGCCTGGCGTTCCTCGCCGCGCTTGCGGTGCTGGCGCTCTCGGGGGCCGCATCCTGGCCCGGAGCGCTCGCGGCCGCGGCCGGGATCCTGCTGCTCGGCACTGTCGCGCTGCGGCGCGCCGATCGTGCGCGCGCACGTGGCGCGGTGGCCGAGTCCCTCACCCTGACGTATGCCGCTTACGCAGTCGCCCTGTGCCTCAGCGCATTGGTGGCCTTTCCGGTCATCGATCGCTGGCAGGATCTGGGCGGACTTGCACGCCACATCCGCCTCGACACGCGCGCGCAGCCGCTCGCGTTGCTGGCACCCGATGAGACGACCCTCGCCATGATCGATCACGGCTGCAGCGGTTCCTACAGCGTGCTGACCTCGGACGATCGATCCGGTGTGCAGCGCTGGTTCGCCGCCCGCGGTGCGCAGGCGCGCATCCTGGTACTTCTGCCGGGACACGCCGAGGGCGACGTCTCGCGCTGGCTGTCGCGCTTCCACACCTTCCCCGCGCCGGGCGATGGCAGCGCCGCCGCGCTCATCGATGCGGGCGCGGCGCGGCTCGTGCAACGCTACGAGCTGCCGCAGGGGCGCCGCTACGCGCTCCTCGGGCCGCCGGGCGCCTGAATCAACCCTCAACCCAGAAAGGCTACCTCCACATGCCAGCCACGACTCCCGAGCACGGCGGCCTTGCGCGCAACCTGCGCAACCGGCACATCCAGCTGATCGCCATCGGTGGCACCATCGGCGTGGGCCTGTTCCTCGGCTCGGCCCAGGCGATCCATAAGGCCGGTCCCGGGCTGCTGCTCGCCTACCTGCTCGGCGGAGTCGCCATCTTCTTCATCATGCGCGCGCTCGGGGAGCTGCTGACATACCGTCCGGTTGCCGGCTCCTTCGCCACCTACGCCGAGGAGTTCTGCGGACCCTTCGCCGGCTTCGTGACCGGATGGTCGTACTGGTTCATGTGGGTGGTCACCGCCATGGCCGAGCTCACCGCGATCGGGATCTACGTGCGCTACTGGCTGCCCGATATGCCCCAGTGGCTGCCGCCGCTCGTGGCGCTCACGCTCCTCTACGGTGCCAATCTGCTCGCGGTCCGCGTCTTCGGCGAGCTGGAATTCTGGTTCGCGCTCATCAAGGTGCTGACCATCGTGGCGCTGATCCTCGCCGGACTCGCGGTGATCTTCCTGCACGTGGGCCAGCTCGGTGCGACGGCGACCTTCGCCAACCTGCACAGCCACGGCGGCTTCCTGCCCTTCGGCATCGTGGGGGTGCTGCTGACGCTGCAGATCGTGATGTTCGCCTACTCGGGGGTCGAGCTCATCGGCGTCACCGCCGGGGAAGCCGAGAACCCGCAGGTCGTGCTGCCGCGTGCTACCAACGGCATCATCCTGCGGATCCTGATCTTCTATCTCGGCGCGCTGCTCGTGATCATGTCGGTCGTGCCGTGGAACGAGCTCAGCCCGGAGGTCAGCCCGTTCGTATTCGTGTTCGACAAGCTGCAGGTGCCGGCGGCCGCGAGCCTCATCACCGCGGTCGTGATCACCGCGGCGGCCTCGTCCTGCAACAGCGGCCTGTTCAGCACCGGCCGCATGCTGTGGTCGCTCGCGCAGCGCGGCCAGGGGCCGCAGGTATTTGCACGCCTGAACTCACAGCGGGTGCCGGCCGCCGGCATCCATGCCTCCGCGGCCGTCATGGTGCTCGGGGTGGCGCTCAACTACCTCGTGCCCAAGGAGGTGTTCACCTACGTCACGAGCATCGCCCTGATCGGCACGCTCTGGACCTGGGGCATCATCCTGGTGTCCCACCGCAACTATCGCCTGGCCGTGCGGGCCGGGCGGGTGACGGCGGCGCCGTTTCGCATGCCGGGTGCGCCGTATGCCAACTGGGCGGTGCTCGCATTCCTCGTGGTGGTGAGCGCGCTCCTGTGGCTCGACAAGGATACGCGCGTGGCCCTGTTCGTCGCGCCCTTCTGGTTTGCGCTCCTCGGCGTGGGCTATGCATCGCTGCGGCGCCGCGCCGACCGCGTCACAGCTACATGAGCGGCTCGCCCCCGCCGATGATGCCACCGCCGTCCACGACCAGCGTCTGACCGGTGATGTAGGCGCCGGCGCGCGAGGCGAGCATGAGCGCCACGCCCGCCACGTCGTCCGGGTCGCCCAGGCGGCGCAGCGGCGTGTGCCGCGCGAAGATCGCGGCGCGCTCGGGATCCGCCCACAGTGCGCGCGAGAAGTGGGTGCGGATGATTCCGGGTGCGATGCAGTTAACGCGGATGTTGTGCGGGCCCCATTCAACCGCGAGGTTGCGCGCGAGCTGCATATCCGCAGCCTTCGAGATGCAGTAGGCGCCAAGGTGCGCGCTGCCCAGCAGGCCGCCGACCGAGGAGACGATGATCACCGCGCCCTCGCGCCGCGCGGCCATGGCCGGCAGTGTCATGTTGCACAACCAGACGTTGCTGAGGACATTGGTGTGAATGACCTTCTGCCACACCTCGTCGGGGGTCTCGATCGAGGGCCCGAAACTGGGATTGGCCGCGGCGTTGCCCACGACGATGTCGATCTGCCCCCACTTGCCCAAGGTCGCATCGACCAGTGCCTGCAGCTCCGCCTTCTGGCCCACGTGACAGGCGCGGGCGAAGGCGGTGCCGCCGCTTGCGGTGATCTCGGCCGCGACCGCCTCGCAGCTGTCTGCCTTGCGGCTGGAGATCACCACCTTGGCGCCGTGCGCCGCCAGCTGCTGTGCGATGGCCTTGCCGATGCCGCGGCTGGAGCCGGTTATCAGAGCCACCTTTCCCGAAAGATCGAAAAGCGTCATGTGCGCAACCCCCGGGAGCCAGAGAAGCAATCATTGTGCCGCGCCTCCCGGGCGCTCCGCCAATGGGCCGTTACCCACGCAAGGAATCTCAGTAGAATCCGCGGCTCGCGCCCGTAGCTCAGTTGGATAGAGCATCAGGCTTCGAACCTGAGGGTCGGGAGTTCGAATCTCTCCGGGCGCGCGAACCGTGGACAGCTTGGGTCGCAGCGTCGCTAGCCGGTAAGGCTTGCGCCCTCGCGGTCGAGCGGACTGCGCACTCCCTTCGCACCCTTCCCCATCACGTGGGTGTAGATCATCGTGGTTTTCACGTCCGCATGGCCGAGCAGCTCCTGCACGGTGCGGATGTCATACCCGGCCTGAAGCAGGTGCGTGGCAAAACAGTGCCGCAAGGTGTGGCAACTGGCCGGCTGCGAGAGGCCGGCCTTGCGGACCGCAAGCTGCACGGCCCGCTGCACGGTCTTCTCGTGCAGATGCTGGCGGGTGGGCCGGCCGGTGTAAGGATCGCGGCACAGACCGTTCGACGGGAACAGGTACTGCCAGCTCCATTGCGTGCTGGCGGAGGGATACTTTCGGCTGAGCGCCTGCGGCAGCGATACACCCGGCATGCTGCGCTTGCGCTGTTCCTCGAACCAGGCACGCAATCGGACCAGGTGGCCGCGGATGGGGGTGATCAGTGTCGCCGGCAGCATCGTCACCCGGTCCTTGCCGCCTTTTGCTTCGCGAATTACCAACTCGCCACGATCGAGGGCGAGATCCTTCACCCGCAGTCGTAAGGCTTCCATCAACCGCAGGCCACTGCCGTAGAGAAGATTCGCGACCAGCCAGGGCGTCCCCTCGAGCGCTGCCAGCAGCGAGCGCACTTCCGCGTGGCTGAGCACCACCGGCAGACGCTGCGGGCGCGCTGCGCGCGTGACGTTCTCCAACCAGGGCAGGTTCACTGCAAGGACCTCCCGGTACAGAAACAACACCGCCTGAAGCGCCTGACTCTGGGTCGACGCACTCACCTTGCGATCCACCGCCAAATGCGTCAAGAATCGTTCGACTTCGGCCGCGCCGAGTTCCCGGGGATGACGCCGCTGATGGAAAACGATGTAGCGACGAATCCATTGCAGATACGCCTGTTCGGTCCGGTAGGCGAGATGGCGGGTGCGCATTCTTTCCCGGGCTACCTCCAGCAATCCTCGACGTTTCACCATGTCGGCTATCTCCCTGGCCTGTTATGCGACATTCCGCCGTATGGGGAGCAATCAAATCAGGGGGATGGCCGCGCGTCGAGCGAGATATCTGGCGTATTCGGGGTGATTCATCGCCCTATTTCGGTCGTCTACTTATAGTTAGTTTGACCCGGAAGAGCCGTGCGATTGAAGTCAACACACAAATCTGGCGATGTTGGGTCGATATTCCGATATCTCGGAACTCGAAATTTCTGCTACAACGAAGCCGCAAGGCGCCGATCAAGCGCGGCGCTTGGATCGGTCGCCTCTGCGGCTTCGGTTGCTGCAGCATTGCAGGTCGGCGCCTTGCGGCTTCGCGAACGGGCATCGGCTGGTGATGCGTTGCACTTCGACTCGACGGCGGAGCCGGGCAATCTAACTAATCGTTCCAGCGGACGGCCTGCGGCCGCCGCTGAACTTCACCGTTAGGCACCCCGAGATGCGCTCACGTGTACGCACGCTTATTGCTGCTCTTCTCGGGCCCGTAGTACTTCTCATAATGTTCGCGGCAACCAGTCCTGTCGGCGTCCGCATGCCTTTGGCGCTCACATTGGCGGCATACCTATTCGCGCACGTTCTGTTTTGGCCTCCCGCACTTGCCACTAGCTACGTCGGAAGACGTCTTAGGCTCAGATCACCGATTTGTCACATCCTTCTCATGGCGACATTCTCGGCTGTGCTGTCATTCGCCATAGGCGGAATCTACTTGTATTTGGATCCCAGCTACGGTTGGCACGCGTTGCTTCGGGACGCCGGAGTACTCGCCCTGTGTGGTGCCGGAGCCTTTATTGTCTACCGCGCCATTCTGGTGGCGACACCTAGAGCGATATGATCGGGGGTGCCTAACCAACGCTTGGAGCGGCCCGTGATGCACAGAAGTAACGCGCCATGAGCGCGCTGCGCTATCTTGCGCTCATGGCGCGCATCCAACCCATGTGCCCGGCCGCTCAAGCGCGACGTTAGAGGTCACAGAATTATGCTCTCGCGCGCAGCGATCGCACGGCGAGCCGGTTGGGTCGCAGGCTGCCTCGTTGTGATCTTAGTGACGGCTCCATGGCGCGGAGGCGATGGCGCCATTACGGTCTGGTTGCTCTTGACCGCTCTTTCGTTCCCGCTCGGCCTCTTTCCTCTCGCGTGCTATTCCTACTTTGACCTGAGTAGGTACTGGGGCCTTTCCTGGTGGCTGACCCCGCCAGCTTTGATCATTGTTTTGGGCTACTTACAATGGTTCGTGTTCGTACCGCGCCTGTTCTCGCGAGTGACCTCTAACAAACGCTTGGAGCGGCCGTGATGCACCGCGACTACGCGCCATGAGCGCGCTGCGCTATCTTGCGCTCACGGCGCGCAGCAAACGCATGTGCCCGGCCGCTCAAGCGCGACGTTAGAAGCCGGCCAATCAACGTCATGGTTACCGCTCTTGTGACTTTCACGTTTGCCGCCAGCGTTTTGGTTGCAATTGTTGGAAACCTGATCGTGTATGCGCGGCTCACGCGCGGCGGTATCCCAGTTAAGCTCATATGGGCCGGGACTCCCGGATACCTGTACCACACCGCCCTTCGCGCAGACCCCACTATTGCGGCTTCAGTGCGGCCGTTCGCGCTCGCTTCGAACGTCGGTTTGCTCTCGGCGTTTGTGCTCGGGTTTGTGTTGATGTTTACTTAGTGGCCGGCTTTCTAACCAACGCTTGGAGCGGTCCGTGAGACGTGGAAGCGATGCGACGCGAGCGCCAAAGAATTGTGCGCTCGCGTCGCTTGTTGAACCGCGGCAGCCGGCCGCTCAAGCGCGACGTTAGACCCTTGGAGAGGTTTTCGCATTGACAACACTGCCGAGGCAATGCCATGAAAGTCGCTTTAGCCATATGCGCAATCGCCCTGTGGGCAGCCACCGTCCCGGCTGCCACCGCTCCCGCTACTCCTGAGGCGAGTGCTGAGTCCGCCGCCTTAGCGTGGCTAGGCCTCCTGGACGCGGGTAATTACGCCCAAAGCTGGAGCAGTGCCTCCTCTTTGTTTCGTCAGAAAATTTCTGAATCACAGTGGCAAAGCGCTGCAGCAAGCGCTCGGGCTCCATTCGGCGCTTTGAAATCCCGAACGTTGCAGTCAGCCACTCCGAAGAGCGCCCTGCCCGGCGCGCCGGACGGCCAATACGTAGTGATTCAGTTCGCTTCTTCGTTTGAGCACAAGGCAAACGCCGTTGAAACCGTCACTCCCATAATGGACACAGATGGCAAATGGCACGTTTCCGGCTACTACATCAAGTAGTAGGGTCTAACTAACGCTTGGAGCGGCCCGTGATGCTTCGGAGTTACGCGCCATGAGCGCGCTGCGCTATCTTGCACTCATGGCGCACAGCAAACGCATGTGCCCGGCCGCTCAAGCGCGACGTTAGACGGCACAAATGGGTTCCTTGAAGTCCGCGTTGCTCCGATTACTCCTTCCGGCGGGCGCGATTATCGGCAGCGCGCTCTTGCAGCTTGCGCTTGTCTCAGTGTGGCCTGGGATACAACACCGCTCCATCGCAAACGTCTCGGTCGACAGTTATCTCGCGGTTGTAGCGATGTTCATTCTGTCCTTTTGGGTCGGTCGTGTACTTTGGACGCGCGCCCCGGAGCGTTCCACACTTCTGCTGTCTCTGGTTGCCCCGCTTGGGTGGTTTCTTGCACTCCTTTGGGCCGTGTACCACCCGCGGCAACTGTCTCTCAGTGCCCTTGGTTTTGTTCTTCTTTTTACCGCACTAGCGCCGCTTTTCGGTCTTCTGCTGGCCTATTCACTGCCGTCTAACCAGCGCTTGGAGCGGCCGTGAGTCTTCAGCAGATTGCGCCGCGAGCGCGCCAGTATCCTGCGCTCGCGGCGCTTGTTCAAAAGCCGTGGTCGGCCGCTCAAGCGCGACGTTAGACGACGAAGTTATGCGCATCACAAGCGTCTTGCTCGGAATCGGTGGCGTAATCTTCGTTGTTCTCGGCCTGCTTCACGCGCTCTATACATTTCTGGATACTCGAAGACCGCGGCGGCTCGTTCCCGATGACTCCTCCGTTTCAGCCGCGATGGCCCGCTCACATCTTCGCCTCACTCGCGGTCGTACGACCATGTGGCAAGCCTGGGTAGGATTCAACTTCAGCCATACCCTTGGTGTCGTACTTTTTGGCGTTCTCAGCATCGCTACTGGTGCCATCATTGCAAAAATGCCTGTCCCGGGCCTGATACTGCTATCGCTATTCGCTGTGGGTCTCATCTACGTTGTGATTGGAGCCCTGTACTGGTTCCGAATCCCAATCGCCGGCGCCGCCGTCGGAACCACTTGCCTTCTGTTCGCTTGGCTGGCGTATGTGACTTCGTCGTCTAACTAACGCTTGGAGCGGCCCGTGAAGCTAACTACCGTATCGCCGCGAGCGCTGAGATATTCTGCGCTCGCGGCGCTTAACAAGCGGCATCAGGCGGCCGCTCAAGCGCGACGTTAGGCGTCACTAGCGCATGCGCATCGCGATTCTTGGCAATTCAGGCTCCGGTAAGTCGACGCTCGCCCGTTGGCTTGTAGATCGGAGTGGAGCACTTCTGCTTGACTTGGATACGGTCGCGTGGGAGCCGAATCAGGCTGCCTTGGTCAGACCCGACGACGCTGCCGTATCAGATGTGATTGCCTTCTGCACCAACAACAGATCGTGGGTGCTGGAAGGCTGTTACGCGAATCTCATCAGTGCAGCGCTGCCGTTTTCGCCGATACTTGTGTTTCTGGACCCTGGAGAGGAGCAGTGCATTTCCAACTGCCGCTCTCGTCCCTGGGAGTCGCATAAGTACATTTCGAAGGCGGCGCAAGACGAGCGCCTTTCGTTCCTACTCACGTGGGTGCGCGAGTACTACTCTCGAGGTGGCGAAATGTCCCACTCCGGTCACGCTGCTACCTACGCGGGCTATTTGGGGCCAAAGTACCTGTTCACTCGCATACCCGTTCTCGATCCGCCACAAGCGGAGATCTCAGCGTGGCTAAACTGACGCCTAACCAACGCTTGGAGCGGCCCGCGACAGATCTAGTGGCGCGCTGTGCGCGCCAGGATTATTTTGCGCGCACAGCGCGCAATCTACTCCGGCAGGCGGCCGCTCAAGCTCGACGTTAGACGTCATGCACGAGAGCGACACGCCGCAGCCCGTTACCCTGGCTGCAGATCATCTCAGGCGATTACTCATGTGGACGCACGTAGTGATCGGTGCTGTCGCCCTGATCGTGTATCTATATACGCGCCTAGGGCACCTCCCGTGGTGGACGCCCTTTGCCAGTCTCAGAATAACTGTACCTGTCCTCCTGCCATATGCGATCTCAGCAGCTAACTGCTGGCGCTTAGATACGTGGCAAAGAAGGGACCCCGGTCCCGTGCGTGTTATCGCGTTCCTCGTGGTACTCACTGCGGGTGGCGTTCTGGTCGAAGCGTTTTTCCTAGGTGCCTTCGGCCCGGTTGAACCTTTAATCCAATATGGCTTGCTCCTAGTGCAGACTTTGGGTTATGTGATGGCTGCTCAATGGATGATCGACTTCGTTTGAAGCCGCGCATGCCGTCTAACAATCGCTTGGAGCGGCCCGTGACGCTTGGGACTCACGCGCCATGAGCGCGCTGCGCTATGTTGCGCTCATGTCGCGTGATAGGCGCATGTGCCCGGCCGCTCAAGCGCGACGTTAGGTTCCATGAGCAACAACGTCTCAGTGGCTCTATACCTCTCAGGAGTGGTTCTCGTTGTGGGTTACGCACTAGCCGCTCCTGCCGCATTCATTCTGCATCGGAGCGGAACGTTGAACGCCCGCTGGCTATTCACTGCGCTTCCACTTGCAATTGCCGCTTGGTGGTGTGCCTACTTATTCGGGCTGGGTGCACAATCACCGTTTAATGTGCAGGAGCTCTTCATTCTCGCCGCAACCTATGTCGTTGCCGCCTATACCGCGCTCATTTTCAACCGCCGATTCCCTCGCCCCGAGGCACTTCCAGGGATCTTCGTGGCAGTCTGCCTCACTGCGGTTTTCTTGCTCCGGGTACTGACTCCTACCATTGGAGAGTAAATGAGACGTTTCCCGCTCATGGAACCTAACCAACGCTTGGAGCGGTCCGTGAAGGGAAGTGAGGCGCGCTGTGCGCGCGGGAGCTATTGTGCGCGCACAGCGCGTATTCGGCGGCATCAGGCGGCCGCTCAAGCGCGACGTTAGACGCACGATGGGCAGCATCCTGACTATCCTTCTCAGATTGATCAGCGCCCTGGCTCTGGGGTATTTGCTCCTGCTTCTCACGGCGCTATGGGCCGATCAGAATACTAACGTCGCGGCTTTCTTTGGCGGCCACAACATAGTGTTACAGGTATTTTTAACTGTTCCACTGTTCTATTTTCTTCTTGGTCGGGTTCCTTTCTTTCGCAAGAGGACCTCGGAATCTACGTCGCTTTGAATGCACGGGACACATGTGTGTGAATGTGCGTCTAACCAGCGGTTGGAGCGGCCCGTGAAGGCATGTTCGATGGCGCGCCGAGCTCGCCTTATTGAGTTTGCGCGCTCGGCGCGCATGATGCGGCTGCGGACGGCCGCTCAACCGGATCGTTAGACGGCGAAAAATCAGTGACGCCTCAGCAAATTGCCATTCCTGTTATCTGGTCAGCCTTTATCGTCGCGAGCGTGCGCGCCTTTTGGAGACGCGCCGATGATCCGACTGTAGACAGAATCTACCGCTCTACGAAGTTCACAAGCCTGTTTGTAACCATCGGATCAGCACTTCTAGTGCCGCATGTCCTCGAACTTCCTGATTGGTCTTATCCCCTGTCTGTTCTTATAGTTGCCGCAATTTGCTTTCCCATCAGTCTGTGTGTCCTTTATGTCTCCTACAAGGTCTTCTTCTCAATCGCAGACGCATACCTACGAAGATAGGTACGTCACTTGGCGCCGTCTAACCAACGCTTCGAGCGGCCGTGATACGTGAGACGGAATGCGCCGCGAGCACAGATGAATATTGTGTGCTCGCGGCGCTTGTTGATCCGTGGCGGACGGCCGCTCAAGCTCGACGTTAGACGGCGATGCACTTTTCGCTTGTGCTCCTCGGGTTTGTTGGCGCGATTGCCCTCGTCGGGGTGGGACGTCGCGCCTTTTCGCCCGAGAGTCGAGCTGCCCGCGTCTTTGTTTGGGCCAATCGCATACTGGGCGGAGTCGTGTTCCTAGGCGGCGTATGTTTACTTGGCGTTGGTGGTTGGCTGCTATTCCAGCATGACACCAATTGGTCGCTTGGTCCTTTGATCCTTGGCGTGCTGTTCATCGCTGTCGGGGTCTGGGGGCTAGGCGTTCTCAGTTCGCGCTCCGGTACTCTGAATGACCCATGATTCACCACAACATTTAATGCACACGCCGTCTAACCAAGCACTCCAGGCGACGCCCCGCCATCTGCTTCGCATGTCGGGGTTCCCTCGCTCGATGAGCTCGCTCGGCGCGCCTGAGTGCGAACGTTATGAGGCACGAGAACATGCAGTGCCATGATTAAGAAGATTGGCCCCACTACGATTCGTGAGAAGCACAGGGCTTCTTGCCACTGCGGAGCTGTGGTTCTGGAACTTCACCTACCAGACGGCATCGTCGATCTTCACCGATGCGACTGCTCGATGTGTCGAAGGAAAGGGGCGATTATGGCTGCGTTGTCATTGTCCGGATTACGAATTCTCAAAGGCCACGAGGTTCTTAGGCTGTATCAATTCAACACGATGACCGCGAAGCACTACTTCTGCTCGAACTGCGGAATCTATACGCATCATCAGCGCCGCTCCAATCCCAACCAGTACTGCTACAACGTTGGATGCCTCGAGGATGTGAATCCTTTCGACATTCCCGATGTACCGAAAAGCGATGGCGTCAACCATTCATCAGACCGTCGTGCCTCATAACCAACGCTTGGAGCGGCCCGTGACGCACTGCAGTTACGCGCCATGAGCGCGCTGCGCTATCTTGCGCTCATGGCGCACAGCAAACGCATGTGCCCGGCCGCTCAAGCGCGACGTTAGGTGACCGGTGGCTGACTCCGACCGACGCTCAACTGCTGCAAGGAAGCCATGGGTTGTCGCGCTCGCCGTTACGATCGTGCTCGGCACTTACCTCTATCAGATTGTCCGCCCCTGGCCCGTTGCAGTTGCCATCCTCAGAGGCTATTCCGGCGAGCTTGCGCTTCCTATTTCATTTAGACAAAGCTGGTCTGAAACATTTTCATACCATAGAGCATCCTACTTGCTGATTCCCTCGTTGCGGGAAGTGACGATCAGGCAACTCGATCAAGCTCCACCACAGGTCCAGATACAAGCGCGTGGCACTTACATAGTCGTCGGCCTAACGTTTCTGGCAGCATGTGTATTGTGGCAAATTCGCCGTCGTCGTTCCGACCGGTCCCCTAACAAACGCTTGGAGCGGCCGTGAGAGTTAACGGGGCGCGCTGTGCGCGCCCGACCCATTCTGCGCGCACAGCGCGCGATCTGAGTCGGCAGACGGCCGCTCAAGCTCATTGTTAGGGGACATTGATAATGGCACTGCCGAAACTCACGCGGCTCGACTGGATTGTTGCTCTCGACACGGTCGGGCTCCTCGCGCTGGCTATTCTGCATCCCAATTCGTCGACTCTCCCAGGCGCCGCCCTTGTCCGTTTCACACTGGCCTATACAGGCGTCGGCTGCATAATTCTTATCGTTTGGATGTTGCGGGGTGGCGCAGAATCCTCTCTTTGGAATTGGCTCCCTCCCTTCTGGCCCATCAGCCGTAGCGTTTCCTCACCCGAGGGACGATTGCTTGTGGTACTAGGAATGGTGGCCGGCGCGGTCATAGGAGGCACACTGCAATTCCTTCGTCAGTGATGTCCCCTAACAATCGCTTCGAGCGGCCGTGAAACCTCAGTACGACGCGCCATGAGCGCGCCACGCTATTTTGCGCTCATGGCGCGCAGCAGGCGCCGGTCCCCGGCCGCTCAAGCGCGACGTTAGGTGCCACCGAGTAAGATGCGATGCGACTCTGGACGATCCACCCGCAATATCTTGATCCGCAGGGTCTGGTTGCGTTGTGGCGCGAAGCGCTACTGGCCCGCGCGGTACTGCGCGGGCAAACTCGCGGCTATCGGCACCATCCGCAGCTGGAGCGCTTTCGGGCGCACGCATTGCCCCGTTGCGCAATCAGCGCGTATCTTGCGGCAATCCATTCCGAGGCATTAACGCGTGGCTACGCCTTCGATAGACGCAAGATTGGCCCAGTGCGTTCGGTAGACTCCATTTCGACCACGACTGGGCAGATCTCGTACGAGTGGCAGCATTTACTGGGAAAGCTATCGGTCCGGAGTCGGGTTTTGCACCGGAAGTGGCGTACAGTCCGTGTACCTCTGTGCCATCCGCTGTTTACGCCAGTACCAGGGTTGATTGAGGATTGGGAGCGCACGGGGCGTGGCACCTAACAAACAGTTGCAGCGCGCCGGGTTAACTCGGTCGTCGGCGCGCGTTCGTGCTCGCTCGATAGCTTGGCACGGCCGCGCGCGAGGGCGCCGCGGCCGGCCGCTGAACTGAACCGTTAGATGACCAATTGACGTCTTGACGTTATGACGTCTCAGCGTCATAATGCGTCAATGGAAAACTCTAAACGGGCCACCGTCTATTTCACGGCCGAGGTGCATAAGGCTCTTCGCCTTCGCGCAGCTGCCTCGGATCGGTCTATCTCAGACATGGTTAATGAGGCCGTACGCGCCGCCTTGGCCGAGGACGCTTCAGATCTTGAAGCCTTTGCGAAGCGCCGTGGGGAAAAGAGCCTGTCGTTTGAGACCTTCGTCAGCGGCCTGAAGCGCCGTGGCCGAATATAGGATCCTTTTAAAGCCCTCGGCAGCTAAGGAGATCGAGGCCGTCGGCTCTAAGGAAGACCGTCGAAGAATCGTAGAAAAGATTTCAGCCCTGGCCTCGGATCCGCGTTCACCCAAAACCGAGAAACTCGCCGGATATGACGACCGGTATCGAATTCGGCAGGGGCATTTTCGAATTATCTATCTCATCGACGACTCCCGCCGTGAGATCACCATCTTTAAGGTCGGACATCGGAAGGATGTCTATCGCTAGGTCATCTAACCAACGCTTGGAGCGGTCCGTGATGCACTGTAGCTACGCGACATGAGCGCGCTGCGCTATCGTGCGCTCATGTCGCGTAGCAAACGCATGTGCCCGGCCCCTCAAGCTCTTCGTTAGACGGGCCGGATGTGCCGAGATACGAGGTAACTGTTCAGGGTCAAGGTATTGCAGTGCCTATGCAGGCCTCTTGGGCCGTCCGCTTCCTTCGGCTCGTTCAGGTAATCGCCCGTGACCCTGTCGAAGCGCAGGAACGCGCCGTAGAGCGTGTTAAATCAGACTGGAACTCCGGCGCCCATGCTCTCGCAAACCGTGGTGGTCAGCCCTATCTGACTGTTACCGCCATCGGTCTCTTGTCTTGGTGGCATCGGTTACTCGGAACTCCGACGGGCTATATTTTCTTCGCCGAAGATGGGGTTCAAATGCCGTCTAACCAACGCTTGGAGCGGCCCGTGACGCCTCGGAATAACGCGCCATGAGCGCGCTGCGCTATCTTGCGCTCATGGCGGGCAGCAGACGCATTTACCCGGCCGCTCAAGCGAGACGTTAGGCATCGTGAACGCGATTAACATCATCGCTCCGTACCGCTACCTGAACACCTGGGTATTTGACGACGCACGTGTCGGCCTGGTGCAGGAACCATTCATTAGCGGTGCTGACTCGATCATTGATGCCGCGGTCGCACACATTCCTGACGCTCGATCCGGTTTCTTGTTGCTCTTTTCCTCTTCACCTTTTCCGGGGCACGAGTTTCGCCTTGAATGGCGCCGCTCTGAACTTGATGGAAACTGGTACTACTCACCCCAGTTGGATTTGGAAGGCTGGTTATGTCCTGCGCTACTTCTGTATTTCCCCGAGCCGCCTAGAGAGCTCTTTTTCCAAGTCAAATCTAAACCACACGATGCCTAACCATCGGTTCGAGCGGCCCGCGAAAACGCTTCGGATGGCGCGCCGAGCGCGCGCATTTCAGTTTGCGCGCTCGGCGCGCATGATGCGGCAGTGGGCGGCCGCTCAACCGGATCGTTAGCCGCCATGTTAAAGATCGTAGCGCTCTGCTTTTTCGCAACCTCTTCGATATGCGTTGGGCAGACCTGGATGCCGTACGACGCAGATCTCGAAGCAACGCACGCTGTTTCGAAGGATGCTTACCTTAAGATTGACTCTCTTACTCCCAGCCAAAGCGGGGGACATCCTCATTCCACGATGCAATGTGCAGTTGGCTACGAGATTTTCCCTTCCTTCGAAGCGACGAAGCACTGGTGTCTCGTCCAGAACCACGGTGGATATGATTTGGAAAGTTGGGAGTCACGCGAGTCAGACACTCAGGGCACCTCCCGATTGGTTTCACGGTCATCGGTTGCTTTACCGTCGGATATCGGAGCTTTGCTGCAGCAGATCTGGCTCAACGCCATCCTTGAAGCTCGGTATCCCCGATTCTTCCTCGCTGGTGCGGATGGGGAAATGCATTTCTTCGCTGCAACACGAGCGCGGGACAGAGAGATGCTCTGGGCGGAAGTCTGGTCGCCTCACGGCGATCTGCCTCCCTTATGGATGACGCAGGCTGGCGCGGCGGTATTCGCATATGCGCGCTCAGAGGATCGGAACGAGGAGCAGCTCCGTCGATCCTTACAGGACCTTAGGGCGAAGCTTTTTGCTTACTATAAAAAGTATGGTCGTCACTAATGGCGGCTAACAAACGCTTGGAGCGGTCGTGAGACGTGATCAGATTGCGCCTCGAGCGCGGGACAATTGTGCGCTCGCGGCGCTAGGCGGACGCGGTGCGGCGGCCGCTCAAGCTCATCGTTAGACGCCCTTCACGCATGCCTACTACGCCGATTCTCGAGGTAGCAGTTCTGAACGTTCGTGCCGGTGAATCGGCTCGGTTCGAGGCGGCATTCCGAATCGCGGAACCGATTATCTGCACGTCACCAGGCTACCTGTCGCATGAACTCCGACGCTGCGTTGAGGTTGAGGGAAAGTACCTGCTGCTCGTACGGTGGCGGACGCTGGAAGACCACACGGTCGGGTTTCGGGGCTCCCCCCGGTATCAGGACTGGAAGCGTCTGCTCCATCACTTTTATGATCCCTTCCCGACCGTCGAGCACTTTGAGCAATTGCAGCGTGACGGCGTCTAACCAACGCTTGGAGCGGCCCGTGAAAGCGTATCGAATAGCGCGCCGAGCGCGCTTCATTGAGTTTGCGCGCTCGGCGCGCACAATGCGGCTGTGCCCGGCCGCTCAAGCGCGACGTTAGACGACGAAGTTATGCGCATCACAAGCGTCTTGCTCGGAATCGGTGGCGTAATCTTCGTTGTGCTCGGCCTGCTTCACGCGCTCTATACATTTCTGGATACTCGAAGACCTCAGCGGCTCGTTCCCGATGACCCCGCCGTTTCAGCCGCGATGGCCTGCTCACATCTTCGCCTCACTCGCGGTCGTACGACCATGTGGCAAGCCTGGGTAGGATTCAACTTCAGCCATAGCCTTGGTGTCGTACTCTTTGGCGCTCTCAGCATCGGTACTGGTGCCATCATTGCAAAAATGGCCGTCCCGGGCCTGATACTGCTATCGCTATTCGCTGTGGGTCTCATCTACGTTGTGATTGGAGCCGTGTACTGGTTCCGAATCCCCATCGCCGGCGCCGCCGTCGGAACCACTTGCCTTCTGTTCGCTTGGCTGACGTATGTGACTTCGTCGTCTAACTAACGGTTGGAGCGGCCCGTGAAGCTAACTACCGTATCGCCGCGAGCGCTGAGATATTCTGCGCTCGCGGCGCTTAACAAGCGGCATCAGGCGGCCGCTCAAGCGCGACGTTAGGTGGCATGAAACTTCATCGTATCTCTGGCCTCCTGACTTTCATCGTCCTAGGCTATATCACGTATGCTCAACCGCAAGCGGATCCCTCGGACCAACCAAAACTCAATTGCGTTTCTGGACCCTTAAACAGGACCTATGGCAACACGCCTTGGTACGTATATGGCTGCGATGACGGACATAGCGTCGTAGTGGTCACCGCCTCCGGCAGCCCCGCGATGCCGTTTTACTTTTTCTTTGTATGGGGTCCTAAGGGCTTCGACCTACACGGTGAGGGCACCGGTAGCAAGAAACTCACCGACGCGGCATTTGAAGAATTGAAGGCACTTACGAATACAGACGTACAGCGGCTGCACGATGACGCTGCGGCGCTGAGTGGGCGTACTTAATGCCACCTAACCATGCGCTCCAGGCGCCGCCCCGGCATGTGCTTCGCAGGCCGGGGTTCCCTCGCTCGAAAAGCTCGCTCGGCGCGCCTGAGCGCGATCGTTAGGAGGCGAGAGAAGCTATGCTTTTCATGCTTCTCATGTCGTTTGAGCTGCTTCCACTAGTTTTGCTAGCTCCTCCGTTTTGGCTAGCTCTTCTCGTATTACTTGCGGTAGGCGCTCTTTCCCCGAGCCGTAGTGCGGGGGCGGTAGTCGCTCCGCTCAAATTGATCGACGGTCGGTGGCCACCACAATTATTGGCGCTGATTTTAATTCCTCTGTTCCTGATAGGGTGGGGCCTCTACTTCTGGCCACCTCCTGGCATCCCCCACTGGCCTCATGAGGCGCTACTGCTCGGCGTTGTTACTGCCGTTGCAGCGGCGGAGGTTTTCTTGGCCGCATGGCTCCTATGGAGGCAGTATCAGAGGCACCGTCCTACGCTCGTTGGCGTGATCCTAATCACTTGGTGGACCTTTGGCGCCGCCTTTGCGGCCTCTATGGCTATCTCAGACACCTGGCTATGACACCGCCTCCTAACCAACGCTTGGAGCGGCCCGTGATGCGCTGCAGCTTCGCACCATGAGCGCGCTGCGCTATCTTGCGCTCATGTCGCGTACTAAGCGCATGTGCCCAGCCGCTCAAGCTCGAAGTTAGGCCGCTTATGAGTACGTGGCGATACGCCGTAATTCTCCCGTTTCTCATGTCGGTGAACGGCTGCATCGAGATAACTACGCATGTCTCTCCATCTGCATCGGGCACGGTAACTGACGCCGTTTCTCAGAAGCCCATTCAAGGAGCTACTATCTCGGTGGACGACCATCCGGGCCTATTTGCGCAAACAAACTCCGAGGGACAATTTCTGTTGCTGCCCGCCACTCGGAAGAGACGGATCTTCTTGCTCACTGCTTACGAATCACTTCCACCCGGCGGCACCGTGGTGGTTTCCGCCGACGGCTATGCTTCGAAGGAAATAGTTGTGAAAGGCAGCGCGAACTCGCTCGCAGTCGCCTTAGACAGGGTTCGCTAGTGCGGCCTAACCAACAGGTATGGACTCCTCCGTCAAGTAAGCGCTCTTCGAGATCGTAGATGGCGAACAGCGGGATTCGGTTGCACCCGGGTATCCGTCCTGTTGATGAGCATCCGTGGATGGGGAGCTCTGGACATCATGAGATCCGCGGACGCGGAGCCAAACATTGGGGAGGCCTCCTCGGGCCACGATTGTTATCGGCTTTTCCGCGTCGCGGACCGATCCGCTGATCATGAGCGACGTTTCTATTGGAGGGGCCCGTGAATGGGCTGCGGCCAAGCGCCAATTGGGTGTCGTCGGTCGGCCCCTCAACTCCACCGTTAGACGTCGCCGTGGATAGACCCACGCCGTCGTTAGGCCCCTTCGCCCGCGTATTCGTTGCGCTCAACCGGATATTCGGCGCATTAACCCTCGTTGGCGGTTTAGCTCTCCTTGCCAAGTGCTCCTGGCACCTGCTCCAGGGTGTCAGGGATTGGTCGCAGTCGTACTTTGCTGTGTTATTTGGCGTAACACTGACTATTGTGGGGGTCGTCTATCTCAGGGCGCCGCTGTCGCGGCATCGGTCGCAACAGTCACTTAAATGACAGCTCATCGCAACATCACTATCGAGGCCATTCGTGGCGGCGCCGTCTAACCAACGCTTGGAGCGGCCCGTGACACGATCAAGTAACGCGCCATGAGCGCGCTGCGCTGTCTTGTGCTCATGTCGCGTAGCAGACGCACAAGCCCGGCCGCTCAAGCGCGACGTTAGAGGACCGGAACTCCCCCGCGTGCATCCGACTCAGTTTTCATTCGGTGACAACGTGGAGGTTTGTAACGTCGTCACAACACGTGACCTTGCGCTTGCTGGGCTTAAGGGCGCGGTGTTTGGAGTCACTACTCCGTCAGTGACGGGGGTTGAAGTGATAGGTACCCTTATCGCGGACGTTGCGATAAACGTTCACTTCCCTTCGCTGGATAAAGACTTCTGGTTCGCCCCAGAACTGCTTGAGTTTCTTGATCACGGAGCCGGCACAGTCATTACCATCGGTACGCACAACAAAACCCTCACGGCCGTGGTGGAAGTTTTGGTAGTTTCGTCGTCTAACCAACGCTTGGAGCGGCCCGTGAGGCCTCGGAGTTACGCGCCATGAGCGCGCTGCGCTATCTTGCGCTCATGTCGCGCAGCAAACGCATGTGCCCGGCCGCTCAAGCGCGACACTAGGCGACCCGAGGTGACAGTTATGGGCAATCGTCCGCTCACCCCCGAGGAACATCGTCTTGCTCGTTGGCTCCTTGAGCACGGAAGTAGTGACGCCGCTTCCTTTCTATCTCAACTCGAAAAAGCAGAAATTACGCCCGAGCGCTGCAAATGCGGCTGCGCTTCAATAGGTTTTCAGATTGAAGGCCTTCCTAAAGCGCCACCTGGTGTGAATGTTCTTAGCCAATACTTTTTTGGATCGATTGACGAACTGTGTGGAATCTTCATTTTTGAGCAGGAGGGCATATTGAGTGGCATCGAGGTATTTGGCTACGGTGTAGACAACCCAACGTACTTACCGACCCCAGAAATGCTACGGGCTAGTAGCAACCCGTCCAAATGAGGCTCGGGGACTGATGTCGCCTAACCAACGCTTGGAGCGGCCCGTGACGACTCGGAATAACGCGCCATGAGCGTGCTGCGCTATCTTGCGCTCATGTCGCGTAGCAAACGCATGCGTCCAGCCGTTCAAGCTCATCGTTAGGCGACAGCAGTCAGTGGCACAGCAGTCGCCTTTAGAACCTAGAATCGTCAACGCCTTTGTTACGAGTTGTCCTTTTCACCGCTCAGCTCCACATATCAACTCAAGGATGGAAGTGAAATGTTTACACTGATCCTTACCTTAATCATCAGTCAACCCTCATGCTCCGGGCCTAACTGCATCGGTTACTCGACTATCGCGACCGTTCCCGGCTTCGAGTCGATTGGACGCTGTAAGGAAGCCGGACAGGACTGGGTACAAACGATCGTGTCACGTAAGCAATCGGACAGTGCCAAGTATGTTTGCATGCAGCTTAAGTAACAGACGCGCCCGTTGCTGCCGCCTAACAAAGCGTTCGAGCGGCCCGTGACGCCCGGTAATAATTGCGCCGCGAGCGTGGAAACATTGTCGCTCGCGGCGCCCGGGACGCGGCATCAGCCGGCCGCGCAACGCGAACGTTAGGCGCTCTGGGTCGCAATGAACACCTCAACTCTTCTATGGGGCTTGCTCTTCGGCTCAATCGGGCTTGCTTTTTTCATATACGGAAGACGGCAGAAGACAGTCGTCCCGCTGGTTACTGGCCTGGCTTTAATGATTTTCCCGTATTTTGTTTCTAACACTATTCTCCTCGTCACATTAGGAGCGGTGCTAGTTGCAATTCCATACTTCGTGCGAATGTGACGTTACCGTCCGTCAGAGTTGCAGACTCTCACGCTTGTTCTTTAGGCCTGTCGCATGAAAGTTACATTCGCTCCGCGTACATCGGCCCGCCTAACCAACGCCTGGAGTGGCCGTGACGCGTGAGAGGATTTGCGCCGCGAGCACAGATGCATATTGTGCGCTCGCGGCGCTTATTGAACTGCGGCAGACGGCCGCTCAAGCTCATCGTTAGAGGGCACTCATTCTGACCCCGCGCAGGTTGCTTTCGATTTTTGCCGCATGGGTCATTCTTTCGATCATTGTCGCGGCAGGCTTTCTGCTGTCATTCTGGCCACAACATCCGCACTCTGCATTGGGGTGGTTCTTGCTGGTTGTCACCGCCCTGCCACTCGCCGCGCTTGGCGAATTTCTTGGCGAACGCTTTATATTCCACAGTGACTTGGGCGACTCGCTGAACTCACTTGGTACCGGCTTGCTGCCTTCACTTGTTCGGGTGCTCTATGTCCTTATCATGTTCCTTGCTCTAGCCGCGATTGCAGGAGTGATAATCACGAGGTTTAGTGCACCGGGGTGGGTGAGTGCCCTCTAACCAACGCTTGGAGCGGCCCGTGATGCGCTGCTCCTACGCGCCATGAGCGCCCCACGCTATCTTGCGCTCATGGCGCGCAGCAAATTCATGGGGCCGGCCGCTCAAGCTCATCGTTAGGCCGCACAACCCGTGCCCACTCATCTCCACATGAACTCAGGCCGGTTTTTCACCCTAGATGGGGCTAAGAAGCAAGATCCTGCAGTTGAGGAGTGGTTCGCGACACCACCGGCGGAACTGCGCTCCGTCGCGCAGCGGTGGTTCCTGGAAATGCGTTCCGCCGGGCTAGATGTGTTTGAGCTCTTGCATGATGGCCGCCCCACAGCTTGCGTTGAGGATCTTGCCTTGGGCTATGTCAACGCCTTTACTGCCCATGTGAACGTCGGGTTTTTTTTCGGCGCAAACCTTCGTGATCCCTCAAAGTTACTGGAGGGCACGGGTCGGTTCATGCGTCACGCCAAAGTACGACCAGGCTTGTTTGCGCACGAAGCGGCACTCCGAGAGCTTATAGTTGACGCCTATGCTGACATCAAAGCTAGACTGGCGGCTCGTTAGCAGCGGAATCCCAGGCGTTACCAGACATGTGGCCTAACTACCCGCTGCAGCGATCGGGGGATGCGTGAGGACGGCACTCCAATTCCCCCCTCCAGTCGCGTCGACTACGTTGAGTTCGCCACCTGACCAAGCGCACCAGGCGACGCCTGAGCGCGATCGTTGGAGGCCCTGAGATGCGCTACCACGACGGCAGGCCCATACACGTCGGAGACGTCGTCAGGATCGACATCCTGCATCAGGGCACCGTCGTAGCTTGTATCGAAGACGGCATCTATGTTGAGCCACACACAAGGGAGCAGTGGACCCACCTAGAGCAGGGAGTGCTCATAGATACGAGCTTGGGAGGCTTGGTCCATTACCCAGACGAAGCGGCGTTGAAGTTGGATCAGGTGGAACTGCTTCGGAGACAGTCATGACCTCTAACCATGCGCTCCAGGCGCCCCCGCCCCGGCATTCGCCTCGCGACCTGTTGCGCGCCGGCCTGGCGCTGGTTGGCGGCTTTACGGGCCGGGGTACCCCTCGTTCGCTGCGCTCACTCGGCGCGCCTGAGCGCGAACGGTAGGAGGCACAGATGTGGACGGCGCTCACTGAGCCACTGCGTGGAAAAACCTCCCTGTGGAAAGTCATCTGGATTTACAGCTTTGGCGTCTCGGTGGTTTACACCGTGCTGGGCTGGATCCTTGTGCCGGAAACGCCGATTGGCATCAGTGTCTACATTCTTCTAGGACTAGCCCTTGGTATTGTTCAATCTGCGATGCTTTGGAAGTGCGCCTATAACTCTAAATTTCCCTCAGCGGGTAGATTACTTCGCATAGTGGTTGTTGCTGGGCTGTTAACGATTCCACTGATGCTGTATGTCCTATTCAGTAACCCGGAAGTTTTGGTGCTTCCTAACTAGCGCTTGGAGCGGTCGTGACACCTGATGAGGTTGCGCCGCGAGCGCTGAGATATTGTGCACTCGCGGCGCTGATTGGACTGCGGCAGGCGGCCGCTCAGGCTCGTCGTTAGGAGTCACGCCGGGCGCTTTCGCATAGCATGAACTCAGTGCCGCAAGGAACGCCGGTGAACCTATGAACGTCTCGCCGCCTATAACGCTTATTAACGTCTTCACCGTTGATCCCACGAGGCAGGAGGAACTGATACACCTTCTCGCCCGGGCGACGGAGGTCTCAGTGCGCCACGCGCCGGGGTTCATCTCGGCGAGACTGCACCGTGGTCTCGACGGCACGAAGGTCACGATGTACGCAAAATGGGAGAGCCGCGAGGCGTACCAAGCCATGCGCCAAGATGCGTGGCCCAACCCCGTACCTTGAACGGGCTCTGGCGATAGCGACGTTTGACCCCGGAATGTATGAAGTCGTTCGGACCTTTCTGTCAGAGGCGCCGGGAGCAGCGTGACTCCTAACCATCGCTTGGAGCGGCCGTGAGAAGCGATCTGGGTGCGCCGCGAGCGCTGGATAGTGTTGCACTCGCGTCGCGTAGTAGATGCAGGTGCCCGGTCGCCCAAGCGCGCCGTTAGGTCGCACAGCGATGCCTCACGGTTCGACTTCCATGCGTACACCATTGTCCCAAATGCTCTCTCGGACAGGTTGGATCCTATTCATCCTCTCTCTACTCACACCCGACAGGCTTAGTCACGCCGTAGGTGCACGGTTGCTACTGGTTGCCCCCGTTTACGGGGTCCACTTCCTGATCAACGGCCTTCGTTCCTTGGGACACGCCGGGTCGCTTACTTCGACGCTCATTGGAGTTGCTCTGATTTGCGGATTCGTAGCAAACCTCGCCCTCTTCGTTCGCCTCAATGACCCGGGAAAAATCACAGCCATGCTTCTTCCATGGCCTTCGTTCGTCGCATATTGTTGTCTCTGGTCTTCGGGGACTTTTTCGCATGAAGCCGCCCCGTGGACGCTTTTCTACTTTTACCCTTGGGCGTTAGGGATCACCCTAATCCAAACATCGCGGTTACCGCGCATCTCACAGGGCAATGTCGAGATCTCCCGCAAACTGGCAACCTAACAAGGCGCTCCAGGTGCCGCCTGAGCGTGATCGTTAGCGCGCATGACCAAGACCCGCCTCACGGCAGGAGTGTTTCCTTGAGAAAACTCATCGTATCTACGTTTGCGTCGCTTGACGGAATCATGCAAGCGCCCGGCGGCCCGGAAGAAGACCCCACTAGCGGTTTTACCCTTGGCGGTTGGATGTTCGGTTACGGGCACGAAAGTATGGACATCTCATCATCAGGTTTCGACGGCAAGGATCGCGAGCTGGTGCTCGGGCGCAGGACCTATCAGATATTCGAAGCGTACTGGCCTTATCAGCCGGATGACCACCCGATTGCGAAGACGCTCAATGCAGCGAAAAAGTATGTCGCTTCGCGCACGTTGAAGATGCTCTACTGGAACAACTCGACCTTGCTCCACGGCGATGTCGTCTCGGCAATCATCGCTCTCAAGGCCCAACCGGGCCACGACCTGCAGATGATTGGCAGCAGCAATTTGATTCAAACACTCCAGGCCGCCTCACTGATCGACGAGTACAACGTGTGGACTTTTCCAGTGGTGCTTGGGCGGGGCAAGCGCCTCTTCAGCGAGACTGCCAAACCATCGGCGCTGCGGCTCGTGCGCTCTCAGGTCTCGACCACCGGCGTTGTGATGAGTACCTATGTACCAAGCGGCGATATTCAGCCCGGTTCGTTCCCCAGTACCGAGCCGAGCGAGAAGGAGTTGGCCCGACGCAAAAAGATGGCGAATGAGATGTGGTGATGTAAAGGGGGTCGTACGCGCTTACCATTCATTCAAGCCGACGCCGCTTCTCGGCGCAGCTCAATTCAGGCGTTAGCAGTCACGTCGGCGCCCTACCATGAGATTTACAGCGATATGCATGCTTCTGGTCCTGGTGCCTGGAATTTGCACGGCGGACGAATCCTTCCGCTGCGGCAGCTGGCTTGTCTCAGCTGATATATCGGTGGCCGCACTTCTCAAGAAGTGTGGCCACCCCTCTTCCGAACGGGTTTCGACTCAGGATGACCGAAATTCAGATGGAATTAAGTTTGGCACTTGGACTACCGAGATATGGCGCTAGGAGCGAGGCTCTAGAGCCGCACCGATGATAGTGACCATAGTTAACGGACAGATTCGAAGCATCGAGCGAGGCAAGTGACAGCTAACCCTTGGACCAAGGGCTCTCGTGCAGAAGCTAAGCTCCGTCAGTTAACCTTTAGCGCAGGTGGTAAATGAACGGGTATCACATAGACTGGGCTGGAGCGATCTCAGCCGGAGCCACTGCGGCAATCGTTTTCTTCCTTATCAAAGGCGCCTTCCCGCGGCTTACCGGTGTGCGCTTCTACGCAGTTGCTGGTCTGCTAATTGCAGTGTTTTCGCTGTTGCTTCGGGAACTCCTCCGACGCTTCGGGATTTAACGATATGTGGATGAGGCCTCCAACTGACGCTTGGAGCGAGCCGTGACACGATCAAGTAACGCGCCATGAGCGCGCTGCGCTATCTTGCGCTCATGGGGCGTTACAGATGCGTGTGCCCGGCCGCTCAAGCGCGACGTTAGAGCTCGCCATGGAGCAATCTAGTTCTTTACCGCCTTTGACCGCTCGCTCGCGGCGTGTGCGTACTTATCGGCTGATCGTCAACGCCTCCGCGCCGTTACTTGCAATCGCTTTAGCGGTTCTCGTATTTCATTGGATGTTTCCGTGGCTATTTTCCCTTCTGGTCTTGGTCTGGACCGCAGACGCCTTAGTGCTGGCCGTAGTTGCCATTCCTTGGTTCCTGGTGTCGTACGCCTTTGCCAAAGGCAGGATCAAATGCCCATTGTGCGATGCTCCGTTTGCATCCAAATTCCATCTGTGGGTCCCGAAGGCTTGCCAGAGCTGTGGATATGACGTCACCGTTCCAAAAAACGCTGCGACTTCTAACAATCGCTCGAGCGGCCGTGATGCGTAGGCGGTGAACAAGGTGCGCGACCAAGATCTTCGGCCCGCACTCTGGATAGGGCACGTCGCTCTTGAAACGGACCGATTGGAAGAATCCGCGCAGTTCATGCACACGATCGGGATGCGGCCCGTGCACAAAGGCTCAGACGTGGCTATCTTTGAGCTGCGTGGAGGAACGCATCTAATCCTTATCGCCAAGAGCGAAATAGTCCCGGGAGATGCACCGTTTGACTTGATGGTTGAAGACCTTCATGGGACGCATCAACGCTTCACCTCATTGGGGCTTGCTCCTTCGCCGATCCAAGTGCTGCCATCCATCGATCACGAGCTTTTCCGTCTCCGAGAGCCCGCCGGCCATCTAATTACGTTCTACTCAAATCATTCGTCGAGGAACCCAGTATGAGCACGCTCGTGGACGGCTTGGCGCCTAGGAGCGTCCGTGGGAGCTAAGGTGGCGCGCAGCGCGCACTCGACGTCTGAGCGCGGCCGCTAAACCTCATCGTTAGGCCCTATGACACTCGCGAATTGACCGACGTCTTCGAACGAAGGAGCTTTTATGTCGCGTCAGATAATTTTCTCACCCAAAGCCGCCAAACCACCCGCTACCTATAGCCAAGCAGTTAGGGCGGCTGGACTAATCTTTGTGTCAGGCACGGCTCCGCATGACCCAGAGACTGGCGCATTGGTGGGGTCGACCGTTCAGGAACAGACGCGCCAATGCTTGAGAAATATCTCGGCCATTTTGGAAGCCGCCGGTAGCTCGCTCGATAAGATCGCTAGCGTCACTGTCGTGTTAGCGGACGAGCAGGATTTCCAGGGCATGAATGAGGAGTGGCTAAGGTGGTTTCCTTCCAATCCGCCGGCGCGCCAGGGGGCCAAGTTGCCTGTAAAGATACCCGGCCTAAAGGTATCGATTGCCGCGATTGCTGAGGCCTAACGCGCGTTGGAGGGGAGCGTGAACGGTCTGTGGTTACGCGCCGCCGGCCCGCGACGACAGGGTGCACCCGCGGCGCTTGATCACGCGCTTCTGGAGCCCCTCCTCAAACTCACCGTTAAACGTCCAGTGACGTCATGATCCGCGTTGGAGTCCTCGTCGGCGCGTTCATTGCAGGAGCCGTTGCTGCAGCGGCGGCTCTGTATATCGCGCTTTGCACAGCCCCGGGCGTCATCATGGCGGATGACATGGTGGACGCGCTGGTCGTCGTATCGGACGCGCCTCTATCCGGATTTTCGCGCGGCTCAGTGGTTTATGTGAAGAGCTCAGTCGGTCCCCTTCTCTTCGAGAAGCTTCAACCCAAATACCCCGCGCTCACATTAAGGTCGTACTCCGAGCGACCTGAAGGCGCACGCGCCGACTTCGTCAAACTGGAGGTTCTAACCTCCCCTACGCGTGGAACGATTTTAGTTGCGGTCGGCACTTCCAATGCATTCGGCCAGTTGCTTCTCTTGAAGTTCCTCGGGAAGTGGCGAGTGATCGTGGATCGCTGGTATGTAGTCTAATGGCACGGCGTCTAACCAGCGCTTGGGGTGGTCCGTTACAGACGGAGTGGCGCTTAGTGCGCGCCGGGATTATTTTGTGCGCACAGAGCGTGGCTGAAGCTCGTAGATGCCGGCAACTACGCGGCAAGCTGGAGCAGTGCCTCCTCGCTGTTTCCCCAGAAGGTGGCACGTTTCCGGCTATTGCATCAGGTAGAAGGTTTAACCAACGCTTGGACCGGCCCGTGAGGCCCCAAAGTTGCAACCACATGTACCCGGCTCCTCAAGCGCAACGTTAGGCACCCGGATATGTCGCAGCCGCTAGTTCTTGAGTCCGCACTAACATGCCCCACCTGCGGGGCCACAACCACGGAACTGATGCCGATGGACGCATGTGTCTACTTTCACGAATGCGTCAGCTGCCACTCGCTCATTCGTCCAAAGGCGGGTGACTGCTGCGTATTTTGCTCCTACGGGTCCGTGAGGTGCCCACCCATTCAACGGGACAGCAGCTGCTGTAGCGCCCCAGCCGCACCTTCCGGCCGATAGCACGCGACCATGCGCAAGCTCATCGTTGGACGCCCAATCAACGCTTGGCGCGGTCTGCGAGAGATACGCACGCGCGCCGTGCGCGCTTTGAACATCGTGCGCGCCCAGCGCGCATTCCCCCCATGAGTCCGGCCGCTCAGCTCTAACGTTAGAAGTCGCAACTGCTTGCATGCCTTCCCCTAACGCAATGCCCAGACAATCGCTCGCCCTGACCTCCGTGATAGTGCGTGAGTACGACGAAGCGATCGCGTTCTATGTGAAGGTTCTTGGCTTCACCCTGGTGGAAGACACGCCCATTCCCGAACAAAACAAGCGCTGGGTGGTGCTAGCTCCTGCAGGTGCGCAGGAGTCGCGGCTTTTGCTAGCCCGGGCCGCAGGTTCAGAACAAGAGTCACGGGTTGGAAATCAGACCGGAGGTCGCGTCTTTCTATTTCTACACACCGACGACTTTTGGCGGGACTACAATTCCTACGTCGCCAAGGGTGTCAGCTTCGTTCGAACGCCGTCTGAGGAAAAACACGGCACTGTCGCTGTGTTTCGCGATCTCTACGGCAACCTGTGGGATCTTGTACAGCCTAAGGACGCATCTTCTGCTGGCGACCTCTGACCGGATCGCCGGGCTCCAAGTTACACCTATGCTTGCGTTTTCTAAGTTCGTCGCAACCTTGACGGCCGCGCTGTTCTCTGGCGCAGCGCTGTACATAAATGTCGCGGAGCACCCCGCACGGATGACGCTCGATACCAAGTCAGCGGCAACACAGTGGGCTCCCAGTTACCAACGCGCCACCTGGTTACAGGCGCCCCTGGCCCTGCTTAGTCTCATGGCTGGCCTCGCCGCGTGGCTCTTGGGTGGTGGTCCGGGATGGGCCATTGCGGCTCTTCTCATTGGCGCGGTCGTCCCCTTCACATTTCTCGGCATCATGCCAACGAACAGAGCCCTACTTGCGCCGGGACGCGATCTTGGGAGCGAAGAGACCCGCTTTTTGCTGGGGCGCTGGGCGAAACTGCACGCCGTGAGAACGGGGCTCAGTCTTTGCGCGACAATTGTGTATGTGTATCTCGCGCTTGCATCCTAACCAGCGCTTGGAGCAGCCCGTGACAAACTGAGTGGCGCGCGGATGCGGGTTGGATCGCGCTCAAGCTCATCGTTAGACGACAGGAGAAGCTACCGTGATTTGTCGCATGTGGCACGGCCGTACCCCCCGCTCAAAGGCTGATGCTTATACGCGCTTCCTCGAGCAGCGGGCCATTCCGGACTACCAGTCAGTCCCAGGCAACCTCAGCGTCGCGGTGATGCGCCGAGACGAAGACGCCGTGACCCATTTTCTCACGGTGACACACTGGGACTCTGAGAGCAGCATTCGCGCCTTTGCGGGCGAGGAGCCATTGAGAGCTAAATACTATCCGGAAGACAAAGACTATCTGTTGGAGTTTGAGGAGTCGGTGCAGCATTACACCGTAATGGCGCATGCAGCTGCCGGCTAACCAAGGCCTGCAGCGCCCCGCGCAAGCTGATCACATTCGCGCCAAGCGCGAGCAGCAATTATGCGTTCGCGGCGCTTCTTGAACCGCGGCGGTCAACCGCTCAAGCTCGACGTTAGGCGTCAAGAGATGAGGTATCCCATATGTCTTTTCCGACTGAAGGCGGGTGCGATTGCGGGGCCATTCGCTACCGCATGGAAACGGCGCCGCTGATTGTCCATTGCTGCCATTGCCGCTGGTGTCAAAGGGAAAGTGGGGCGTCCTTTGCCCTCAATGCCATGATTGAGAGTGATCGCATCATCCCCTTGCGCGCAAAGCCGGAGCTTGTGAACACGCCCTCCCACAGCGGCCGCGGACAGCAAATCGCCCGATGTTCAACGTGTCGAGTGGCGTTGTGGAGTCATTACTCAGGCGCCGGACCCTGGGTGACTTTTGTGCGGGTTGGGACGCTCGATAACCCTGACTTACTGCCGCCAGACATTCATATCTTCACGGCGTCGAAGCAACCCTGGCTCGTCCTGCCGACGAACGTGCCTGCCGTATCGGCTTATTATGAGCGGGAGAAGTATTGGCCACGGGATAGCTTGGAGCGACGGCAGGCAATCCTGCCCTTGATTGAAGAGTATCGGCGTGCACAATTGAAATCCGGCGACTAACTTACACTTCGGGCGCACGCGTGAAGGATAAAGTGGTAAATAGACCCACGAGTCCCCGCGGCGCTCGGGACGGTGTACTGTTGGTGGGGGGCTAACTTGCGCGGCGCTCATCTCGGCCGCGACAATTTCGGTGGCAGCACCCACTCACTCAGGACAGATCTGAAACGTTAGGTTTCCCCAATGAACTGGCGCCAATTTCTCCTCTCGTTCACCGGTCGCGTCGGACGCAAGCAGTACTGGTTGATGGTGCTACTTACGCTGCCTTTTATAATCGCCGCGACTCTCATCAACGGCGGCTTCGAGCACTATCCGACCGATAGTCCGGGCGCACTGGCGCTGTTACCCATCGTCTGGCCTGCTTTTGCGGTCACCATTAAGCGGTGGCACGATCGCAACAAGTCCGGTTGGTGGGTGCTGATCAATTTTATTCCCTTGTTGGGGGAGCTCTGGTCCTTGATAGAAAACGGTTTCTTGAAGGGCACCACGGGAGACAACCGCTTTGGATCTGATCCACTCGCGGGTAAAACGTAAACCTACCGTTGGCGGCTTACGGTGGAAGCTCTCATGCACCTGACCGGCGGCTGCTTTTGCGGTGAAGTCCGTTACCGGATCGACGCACCACTTGGTCCCGCCAGGAGCTGCCATTGCTCGCGCTGTCGCAAGGCCTTCAGTGGCTCAGGCTCCGCCTACGCAGAAATCTCAACGGAGTCTTTCTCCTGGACGAGGGGTGAGGGCAATCTGACGTTCCATGAGTCGACCCCCGGCTGGGGTCTTTGTTTTTGTCGCACCTGCGGTACCACGCTCTGCGGGATCCATGAAGGAAAAGTGCACGGTGTAACGCTAGGTGGAATTGACGGTGATCCGGGGATCCGGCTCCAGATGCACATCTTCGTGGGATCCAAGGCCCCCTGGGACCACATCGGTGGGGACACGCCCCAATACCTGGAGTTTCCACCCGACGTCCCGTAGCCTCAAAAACGCTTGCAGCGGCCGAGACACTTGGGCCCGAGTGCGCAGCGCGCGCGCAGAGATTGTGTGCGCGCGAGCGCTTGGCATCCGGCATCAGCACGACGGCCGCTCACGCTCATCGTTGGAAGACCCATTGCATGACCGCCACTGACTTCAGGCTCATTGCAATCCTGCGGATCGCCCATCAGGTTTCGATCAGGGAGGGCGGCGCATCGATCGAGGCTGCATTGGCGCACGCCGGCTACGCTGCATACCGCCCCAGTTTCGGTGCCGCAGACGTACGTGCCCTTCTGGAGACCCATCCCTCGTTACTTGAGCAATGGCTGGCCTATGCCGAAGATAAGCGCACGGACAAGGGTTGGTACGTTCTAAGAGACGGTGAGATTGGTCAGGTCACTCAGCCCACCGCGCAACGCTCGTACGCCACCATTCAAGAGGCGGTAGCGCAATTTGTGGTACGAGAGCTCGACTTCTGGGCGGGACTCGCCGTCTGACAAGCGCCGCAAACGGCCCGCGACCGCCGGTGAGTAATATGCCCGAATGAGCGGTCGGTGAAGCGCAGCGTCAGATCGCTGCGAGGTTTGATACGAGGACGATGAGATGATCAAAGCGAGCGTTGGCGTCATTGTGGGATTTCTGCTCTGGTTCGCCGCGGCCACACTGGGAAACCTGCTGGTCCGGGCCCTGATACCGAACTACCACGCCGCCGAGGCCCTCGTGGCGTTCACACTACCCATGCTGCTCGCACGCCTGGCCGTGGGCGCCTTTTCCTCAGTCGTCGCAGGTCTTGCCTGCTCTTACATTGCAGGACCCGCGCGCCAAGCCATCTACGTTCTCGCCCTGATCCTGGTGCTCTTCTTTCTTCCCGTGCACTACAGGCTGTTGGCCAAATTTCCCCTCTGGTATCACCTGGTATTTCTCGGCACGCTCGCGCCGCTGATCATTGCGGGAGGAGCACTGCGTGGCCGGTTATCGAGGCAGGAAGTCGCTGCGTCCTAGCCACGCGCAGCAGCGGGCCGTGATGAAGCAGCACTTAGCCCGCTGTACGCGGCGGTCATATTTTGCGCGCACCGCGCGTACCGGGTGTCTTACTGCGGCCGCTCAAGCTCATCGTTAGGCGTCAACCAATTCACTGAGCGAGGCGCTCAATGTCATCCCGGACAGCCTCTTGTTCCTGCGGACAACTGCGCATTCAGGTCGAAGGCGAACCACGCGGCGTTGGTCTTTGCCATTGCCTTGCCTGCCAGCAAAGGACCGGCAGCATCTTCGCTGCACTCGCTGGATTCTCCGCTCCGTTCCAGGTCTTCGGAACCGCCACGCAGTATGTCCGTGTCGGCGATCAAGGCGCCAAGTTCATATTCAGCTTCTGTCCGGTTTGTGGGACTACGGTGTTCCACACCGAAACGGGTCACAGTGAATCCGTGAGCGTTGCCGTGGGTGCTTTTGCTGATCCAGGCTTTCCGGCGCCCAGGATTTCTGTCTATGACTGTCGCCGACACCCCTGGGTTAGCCTGCCGCCGGGGACCAGGATATTTGATAAAGATCCCACTTGAGCGCCATCGCGGACACCGCCGAAGCGAGACGCGAAAGTGACGTCTGACGGATTGTCGGGCAAGTTCGACGCAAGTGGCCCCAGAGCGCACCAGGAGTGATTGCTGTGCCAGTCCCTGAGCCTTACTGGTTTCCTGCCAAGACCTACGGATGGGGATGGGGGCCACCGATCACCTGGCAGGGGTGGGTGGTCCTCATCGCGTGGGCGGCCGTCTTGCTCGAAGGCCTGTTTCTGCTGCGGCACCACGACCATCGGCTGGTAGTCAGTTTGTCGTACGTTCTCGTGATGAGCGTGCTGCTCGGCGTGGTCTGCTACCTCAAGGGCGAACCACCGAAGTGGCGTTGGGGCAGCGACTCCGAATGACCTCGCCGTAGATAATCTTAAGGGAAGACCGAACAAACCCTCGAGGCATACCCGCACCCTCACTCGGTCGCCCGCCGCAGCCGCCGGCCGTAATCGCTCAGCAGGATCTGCACGCCCAGATAGCCGGTGAACTGCGTATGCGGACCGGCACCGCCGCTGAGGCTGCGCCCGGCCATGCCCATCAGGATGAAGGCCGGCTGCAGGTGGTAACGAAAGCCCGCATCGAGGATGGTGTCGTTCGGCGGCTGACCGGAGGCCTTGTCGGCGTAGATCTCGCCGTCGATCTCCAGCCGCGCGGTGGCCGCGGAGCCCACGGCGAGCCCCACGAACCTCTCGTGCGGCCCCTTGTCCGGCAGGTAGTAGCCGGCCTCGAGGTTCACATCCAGCGCTGCCACGCGCGTGGCCACCTCGAGCGGCAGCAGCAGCCGCGGCCCGTCGATGGCGATGCCGCTACGCTGTGCAAGCGCTGAGCCTGCGGTCTGCACCTGGGGAAAGGTGGCGAGCTCCCAACCGCCTTGGTCGATGAAGCGCCACTTTGCCCCCACCAGGGCGTTGCCCCAGCCCTCCTGTTGTGGCGCGCCGGAACTCGTCTGCAGCACGTAGGGGACCTCGGCGCTGAGCTGGATGCGATCGCCGAGGCCGTAGTTCACATCGAGCTGCGGCAACTGATAGGCCGTCGTGCCGGCGGTGCGCGTCGCCATCGTCCCGACGTTGATCTCCCAGTTGCCGTTGCCGGGCGTGCCGGGGTCGGTGGTGAAGAACGGCGGCCCACCCTGAGCACGGGCCGGCAGGGTGTGCAGCAGCGCTGCCAGCACTGCGAGGATCGCCATCAGTCGCATCACACGGGGGGCCTCTGCTGCTTGCTGGGTGCCGTGTTGGAAATCCCAGCACGGCCACCGCCCTGGCGCGTGTGGCCAACCCGAGGACTTCTTTGAGGGGCGGCCCGCATTGTAGCCGCGCGCGCGGGCCGCGCTCGCATCCGGGCATCGGGCTCTGCGATCATCTGCCGCCCACCGTCCGTACGGGTAACACCATGAGCGCCAAGGCCCCTTCACGCCCCCGCACCGTCCCAGCGGCAAGGTCAAGCGCCGCTGCCGCTGGGTGCCGCTCGATGACCCGCAGTACCTGCGCTATCACGACGAGGAATGGGGACGGCCGGTGCACGATGACCGCCGGCTGTTTGAGATGCTGATCCTGGAGGGGGCGCAGGCGGGGCTGTCCTGGTCGACCGTGCTGCACAAGCGCGCCGGCTACCGCCTCGCCTTTGCGAACTTCGACCCCCGCAAGGTGGCGCGCTTTGATGCGCGGCGGCGGGCGGCGCTGCGGCGCGACCCGGGCATCGTGCGCAACCGCCTCAAGATCGAGTCCACCGTCACCAACGCCCGCGCCTTCCTCGCCGTGCAGCGTGAATTTGGCTCCTTTGACCGTTACCTGTGGTCCTGGGTCGGGGGTAAACCACTCCTGAACCGCCCCGGCCCCCGGGGCGTGCCGGCACGCACGGCCTTGAGTGACCGCCTCTCCAGGGACCTGCTTGAGCGTGGCTTCCGCTTCGTGGGCTCCACCATCGTGTACGCCTACCTGCAGGCGGTCGGGGTGGTGAATGATCACGCCCGCGGCTGCTTCCGGTGCCCGCCCGCGCGGCCAGCCCGGCGGGCGCGCCCGGCGCGCAAGTTGAAGTAGCCTCCCCGTCGGGCGCCTCTTAAGATAACGCCCCCATTTTCATCAGTTCCAGGACCTACCCGTATGAAGGCACTCCTCGCGCTCGCGTTCACCGCCGCACTCTCGGCGGGCACCGCCTACGCCGACTGCAGCTATCCGGCCGCCCCCGCCAACCTGCCGGACGGCCGGACCGCCACCCTCGAGGAGATGGTCGCCGGACAGAAGACCGTCAAGGACTACGACGCGGCGATCAAGACCTACGTCGACTGCATCGACAAGGAGCTCGAGGCCTCGATCGCCGCCAAGGGCGATTCACTCAAGCCGGCGCAGAAGACTGAGATGCAGAAGATGGAAGCGCAGAAGCACAACGCCGCCATCGATCAGCTGCAGAGCGTCGCCGACCGCTTCAACGAGCAGGTGAAGGTCTACAAGCAGCGCACGGCCGACAAGAAGGGCTGAGTGCTCACACCGGCCGACGCGGATCTGCTGATCGGGCAGAACCTGCAATGTCTGCCGATCGAATCACTGCCGCTCGCGCAGTGCGCCGGCACGGTGCTGCGCGAGAACATCTACGCCGAGCGCGACCAGCCGCCCTTCGACCGGGTGGCCATGGATGGCATTGCGCTCGCCACGTCCCTGCCGCCAGGCCCCGGGCGCACGCTGCGCGTGCAGGCAACCCAGGCCGCCGGTGACCCGCCCCTGACGCTCACCGGCGCGCGCCACTGCATCGAGGTGATGACCGGGGCGGTGCTGCCCCAGGGCTGCGACTGCGTCGTGCCGGTCGAGGAGCTCAGCGTCGCCGACGGGGTGGTCACGCTCGCCGCGACGGCCCGCGTGGAACCCTGGCGCAACGTCCACCGCCGCGGCAGCGATACGCGCCAGGGGACGCTGCTCATCGCCGCCGGCGTCAAGCTGCACGCCCCGGAAGTCGCGATCGCCGCCTCCGCCGGCATGGCGCGCGTCCGCGTGAGCAGCCAGCCGATGCTGGCGGTCATCTCCACCGGCAACGAGCTCATCGAGCCCGGCGAGCCGGTGCTCGCACACCAGATCCGCCGCTCCAACGCCTACGCCATCGTCAGCGCGCTGCGTGAGCGCGGCTTTCAGCGCGTGGCGGACGATCACCTGCGCGACGACCCCGCGGAACTGCGCGCGCGCCTGCGCTTTCACCTGGACACGCACGACGTGCTGGTGCTCTCCGGCGGGGTCTCGGCGGGACGCTTCGACCTCGTCCCCAAGATCCTCACCGAGCTCGGCGTGCGCCCGATCTTCCATAAGGTGGCGCAGCGCCCGGGAAAGCCGCTGTGGTTTGGCGTCGGCCCGGGCGGGGCTGCGGTCTTCGGCCTTCCCGGGAACCCCGTCTCCACCCTGGTGTGCTTCACGCGCTACGTGCTGCCGGCGCTGCTCGGGAGCCTCGGCCAAAACACCGTCCCGGTCGAGCGCATCGCCCTCGGGGCCCCCGTGAGCGTGACCGCCCCGCTCACCCATTTCCTGCCGGTGCGGCTCGAGCAGGACGACTGGGGCCGTAGCTGGGCGCTGCCGGCCCCGACCAACGGGTCCGGGGACTTCACGGCGCTCGCCGGCACCGAGGGGTTTGTAGAACTGCCCCCGGGCCCCAATACCTACCCCAAGGGCCACGTCACGCGCTTTTACCGCTGGTCGTAGCCTCAAAGGCGCAGCCCCTCGGCCAGCGGCTGCGGCCGCGCCCGGCAGCCGCCTTAAAGGCAGATAGCCAAGCGCCACCGCTGCTGTTCATACTTTTGAAAGCCATGCCCGCCAACGAAGTCATCGTGCCTCTCACCCTCAAGCCCGCGCCACGGGACAGCTTCGCGCGGCCGATGCGCGACCTGCGCATCTCGGTCATGGACCGCTGCAACTTCCGCTGCCCCTACTGCATGCCGCGGGAGACCTTCCACGAGCAGTACCGCTTCCTTGGCTCGCACGAACGGCTGTCCTTCGATGAGATCGTGCGGCTGGTGCGCCTGTTCGTGCCGCTCGGGGTGCGGAAGCTCCGCCTCACCGGGGGCGAGCCGCTGCTGCGGGCGAGCCTGCCGGAGCTGATCGGCGATCTCACCGCGATCGCGGGCATCGAGGACGTGGCGCTCACCACCAACGGGGTGCTCTTGGCGCGTTATGCGAGCGAGCTGAAGGCGGCGGGACTTAAGCGCGTGACGGTGAGCCTCGACAGCCTCGATGAGGCGGTGTTCGCCCGCATGAGCGGTGGCTTTGGCGGCGTCGCCGAGGTGCTCGACGGGATCGAGCATGCCCGCCGCGCGGAACTCACGCCCATCAAGGTGAACGCGGTGATCCAGCGTGGCGTCAACGACCACACCGCGCTCGCGCTGCTCGAGCACTTCCGCGGCAGCGGCGTCATCGTGCGCTTCATCGAGTACATGGACGTCGGCAACCGCAATCACTGGCGCTCGGAGCTGGTCGTGCCCTCGGCCGAGCTCGCCGCCCGCATCGCGGCGCGCTGGCCGCTGACCGCGCTCAAGCCCACCTACCGCGGCGAGGTCGCCACGCGCTATGCCTTCGCCGACGGGAGCGGCGAGGTCGGCTTCATCTCCTCGGTGTCGCAGCCCTTCTGCGGCGACTGCTCGCGCGCGCGGCTGTCCTCGGATGGCGCGCTCTACACCTGCCTGTTCGCCGCCCAGGGGACGAGCCTGCGCGATGCGCTGCGCGGCGGCGCGAGCGATGACGCGCTCGCCGAGCTGATCCGCGGTGTCTGGACGCGCCGCGCGGATCGCTACAGCGAGCTGCGCGCGAGCCTCACCCCCGCGGCGCACGAGCAACGCAAGGTCGAAATGTTCTACATCGGTGGCTGATGGCGCGCGCGAAGCTCACCCATCTCGATGCCGCCAACCGGCCCACGATGGTGGACGTGGGCGCCAAGGAGGTGACGCTGCGCAGCGCGGTGGCGGAGGCGCGCCTGCAGCTGCCGCGCGCGGTGTCGGTGGCGCTGCGCGCCAGCGGCCATCGCACCAGGAAGGGACCGGTGTTCGACACCGCGATCATCGCCGGCGTCATGGCTGCCAAGCGCACCCACGAGCTCATTCCCTTCTGCCACCCGCTCGGCATCGAGCAGTGCCAGGTCGAGATCGCGCACAGCCGCAACGAGATCGTGGTGCGCTGCCGGGTGAGCGTGCATCAGCGCACCGGGGTCGAGATGGAAGCCCTCACCGGGGCGAGCATCGCCGCGCTCACCCTCTACGACATGTGCAAGGCGCTGTCGCACGAGCTGACGATCACCGGCGTGCGCCTGCTCGAGAAGTCCGGCGGCCGGCGCGCGTTTCAGCGCCGGCGCGGCAGCTGAGCCTATGGCCGCCCCCCTCTATGGCCTGGTGCTCGCCGGCGGCCGCAGCACCCGCATGGGCGAGGACAAGGCCGCGCTGCACTACGCCGGCAGCACGCAGCTCGAGCGCGCCATGGCGCTGCTGACGCCGCTCGTGAGCCGCGCCTACGTCTCGGTGCGGCCCGACCAGACCGCGGATCCGGTACGCGCGCGCTTTGCGCAGATCGAGGACACGCTCGCGGACATCGGTCCCATTGCCGGGATCCTGGCCGCGCAGGCGCGCCACCCGGAAGGCGCGTGGCTGGTGCTGGCGTGCGACCTGCCGTTCCTGGATGCGGGCACGCTCACGCACCTGATCGCGGCGCGCGATGCCGCGGGCATCGCCACCGCCTATCGCTCGAGCCACGACGCACTCCCCGAGCCCCTGTGCGCGATCTACGAGCCGCGCAGCCACGCGCTGCTCGAGCGCCACGTGGCGCAGGGGCGGCACTGTCCGCGGCGCTTCCTGCGCAGCATCGAGGCGCGCCTGGTGGAAGAACCCAATCCGCGCGCGCTCGACAACATCAACACGCCCGCGGAATATGCCGCGGCGAGGGGCACGCTCAAGCCGGAGGCCGCGATGGCGCTGAAGAACCTGACGGTCGAGTACTACGCGCTGTTGCGCGAGCAGGCGGGGCGGCGCGAGGAGCAGCTGCAGAGCCAGGCCCGCACGCCGCGGGAGCTGTACGCGGAGCTCGCGCGGCGCTATCCGTTCACGCTGCCCGCAGAGCTGCTGCGCGTGGCGATCAACGCCGAGTTCGCCGACTGGACGCAGCCGCTGCACGAGGGCGACGCCATCGTGTTCCTGCCGCCGGTGGCGGGGGGCTAGGCGCGTGGCGGTGTTTCGCTTCACCCGCAGCCCGATCGATGGCGCGCGCCTCACCCGCGCGCTCGCCGACCCCGGCTGCGGGGGCTTTGCCTCTTTCGAGGGCTGGGTGCGCGATGAGAATGAGGGGCAGCGCGTCGCGCACCTGGAGTACGAGGCCTTCGAGTCACTCGCGCTGCGCGAGGGCGAGCGCATCCTCGAGGAGGCCCGCGCGCGCTTTGGCGTCACCGCTGCGCTCTGCGAGCATCGCCTCGGGGACCTGGCGATCGGCGAAGTCGCGGTCTGGGTGGGCGTGAGCGCCCCGCATCGCGATGAGGCATTCCGCGCGGCGCGCTACATCATCGATGAGGTCAAGCACCGCCTGCCGATCTGGAAGAAAGAGCACTACGTGAGCGGCGACTCGGGCTGGGTGAACTGCCAGCGCTGCGCCACCCCCGCCAGCGGTGAACCTCCCGCGCACGCCCACGCGCAACCACGCTGAGCGCGCGTGCGCTAGCCGCGCACCTGGCCGCGGCCGCGCACCACGTACTTGTAGCTCGTCAGCTGCTCCACCCCCACGGGCCCGCGGGCATGGAAGCGCTCGGTGGAGATGCCGATCTCCGCGCCCATGCCGAACTCGGCGCCGTCGGCGAACTGCGTGGAGGCGTTGTGCAGCACGATGGCACTGTCGACCTCCTGCAGGAAGCGCTCGGCGGTCGCCGCGTTGTCGGTGACGATCGCCTCGGTGTGCGCCGAACCGTAGCGCGCGATGTGCGCGATCGCCGCGTCCACCCCCGCCACCACGCGCGCGGCGATGATGGCGTCGAGATACTCGGTGTACCAGTCCTCCTCGCGCGCCGGCCGCACGCGCGCATCGACCCGCTGCACCTGCGGATCGCCGCGCACCTCGCAGCCCGCGTCCAGCAGGTCCTTCACGATCGGCGCCAGGTGCGTGCCCGCGCAGGCCGCATCCACCAGCAGCGTCTCGGCGGCCCCGCAGATGCCGGTGCGGCGCATCTTGGCGTTCAGCGCGATGGCGCGCGCCATGCGCACGTCCGCGTCGCGGTCCACGTACACGTGGCAGTTGCCCTCCAGGTGCCCGATGACCGGTACGCGCGCCTCCTGCTGCACGCGCTGCACCAGCGCCTTGCCGCCGCGCGGCACGATCACGTCGAGATACTCGGCCATGCCCGCGAGCAGGTAACCGACGGCCGCGCGATCGCGCGTGGGCACCAGCTGGATGCACGCCAGCGGCAGCTGCGCGGCGGTGAGTCCTGCGGTCAGGCACGCGTGCAGCGCGCGGCTCGAGTGCTCGCAGTCCGAGCCCCCGCGCAGGATCACGGCGTTGCCGGACTTCAGGCACAGGGCGCCCGCGTCCGCGGTCACGTTGGGCCGGCTCTCGTAGATGATGCCGATGACCCCGAGCGGCACGGCGACGCGCTCGATGGCGAGGCCGTTCGGCCGCTCCCACTGCGCGGTCACGCGGCCGATGGGGTCCGGGAGCGCCGCCACCGCCTCGAGCCCCGCGGCGATCGCCTCGAGCCGCGATGCATCCAGGCACAGCCGCTCCAGTCGCGCGCCGCTCAACTGGCGAGCGCGCGCGCCGTCCAGATCGCGCGCGTTGGCGGCGAGGATCTGAGCGTGCCCGCGCGCGCACCGCCGCCGCGGCCGCCGTCAGCGCCGCATTTTTCTGCGCGCCGCCGGCGCGCGCGAGCACGGCCGCGGCCGCCACGGCCTCGCGACCCAGCTGTTGCATCAGGGCGTCGAGGGCTTGCGGTTCCATGCCCGAAACCCTCTAGCCCGCCGGCTCGCTCGCCGGCCGCCGCGGCGCGCTCACGTCCGCGCGCATCAGCACCAGGTCGTCGCGGTGAATCATCTCGTCACGGCCGCGAAACCCGAGGAGCTCGGCGATCTCGCCCGAGCGGCGGCCCATGATGCGCGCGGCGTCCGCATCCGAATACGCCACGATCCCGCGCGCCACTTCGCGGCCGTCGGCGCTAAAGACGCTCACGGTGTCGCCGCGGTCAAAGCGCCCGCGCGCCGCGGTGATGCCCGCCGGCAGCAGGCTGCGGCCCTCGGCCAGTGCGCGCAGCGCGCCGTCGTCGATGATGAGCGCGCCGGAGGGGCGCAGCGTGCCGGCGATCCACTGCTTGCGCGCGGCCGCCGGTGTCGCCGCGGGCAGGAACCAGGTGCAGTCGGCGCCCTCCTCGATGCGCCGCAGCGGATGCGGCGGCTGACCGGCGGCGACGCACATGTGGCAGCCGGCGGCGACCGCGATGCGCGCGGCGAGGATCTTGGTGCGCATGCCGCCGGAGCCGAGCGCCGAGGAGGCGCGCCCGGCCATCGCCTCGATCTCCGGGGTGATGTGGCGCACCTCGCGGATGAGGCGCGCCGCGGGGTCCTGCTTCGGGTCGGCGCTGTAGAGCCCGGCGACGTCCGAGAGCAACACCAGGCAGTCCGCGCTCGCCATCTGCGCCACGCGCGCCGCCAGGCGGTCGTTGTCGCCGTAGCGGATCTCGGCGGTCGCCACCGTGTCGTTCTCGTTGATGACCGGCAGTGCCCCGAGCGCCAGGAGCGACTCGAGCGTGGCGCGCGCGTTCAGGTAGCGGCGGCGGCGCTCGCTGTCCTCCAGCGTCAGCAGCACCTGCGCCACGGTGACCTCGTTCCCCTCCAGCAATTCCTTGTAGGCGTGCGCCAGGCGGATCTGCCCGACCGCGGCCGCGGCCTGGCTGTCCTCGAGGCGCAGCGGCCCGGCTTTCAGTCCCAGCCGCCGCCGTCCGAGCGCGATCGCGCCTGAGGACACGAGGATCACCTTCTGCCCGCGCCGGCGCAGCCGCAGCAGGTCCTCCACCAGGGTCTCGAGCCACGCGCGGTTGATGCGCCCGCTGTCGCCGTCGACCAGCAGTGCCGAGCCCACCTTCACCACGACCAGTCGTGCTTGTGTCAGGGGCAGTGCGGAATCGGGAGCGCGGGCGTTCATGTTGGGGAAAACTATACGCATTCGAGGCGCGTTGCCCAAGGAGAGCGCAGCCCCTACACTTAACGTCAGGCGGCGAACGACAACTAAGGTGGCTTTCACGGTGAGCAGAGATTACGAGCCGGTTGCCGGCCAGTGGTACGAGAACCTCGAAGAAGAAGAGCAATTCCGCGTGCTGTCCGTGGATGAGGACTCCGAACTCATCGAGATCGAGTATCTCGATGGCGATATCGAGGAACTTGACGTGGAGACCTGGCACGAGATGGACCTCGACAAGATTGCCGAGCCCGAGGGCTGGTCCGAGTCCGATGACGAGGATGACAGCGAGGACGACGACGACTTGGACGACGATGAGGACGACGACGACGACTGGGACGACGACGAGGATGAGGACGAGGACGACGACAAGGAGCGCGAGGAGTATTGACCGCCGCCGGCCCCGACAGCTGGTACCACGAGAAGGAATCGGCGTGGTTGTATCGCCAGGTCGCGGCCGCCGAACCCGACGCCCACAAAGCTGACCTGTTCCTGAAGCTCGCCGCGGCCGCCGAAGAGCAGGCCGGCACCTGGGCGGCGATCGCCGCCGGCGGGACAACTCCTGCGCCCGAGCGCCACTTCACGCCCTCGCTGCGCGCGCGCATCGTCGCCTGGCTCCTGCGCCACTTCGAGACGCGCTCGCTGCGCATGGTGCTCGCGGCCATGAAGGTGCGCGGCCTGTCCGTGTACAGCGCCCCGCCGCCCGCCGGGCACCCGATGCCCACCACGCTGGCGCAGGTCGGGGCGCGCCACCGCAGCGCGATCGGCGGCAGCCTGCGCGCCGCGGTCTTTGGCGTGAACGACGGGCTGGTCTCGAACGTGAGCCTGGTGCTGGGGGTCGCCGGCGCGGGCGTCAACAGCACCCTGGTGCTGACCGCCGGGGCCGCAGGCCTGCTCGCCGGGGCGCTGTCGATGGCCTCCGGCGAGTACGTCTCGGTGCGCTCGCAGCGCGAGATGTACGAGTACCAGATCGCGCTCGAGCGCGAGGAACTCGCCGAGTACCCGCAGGAGGAAGCCGAGGAGCTCGCGCTCATCTACCACGCGCGCGGGGTCGAGCTCGAGCAGGCGCGCGCCGTCAGCCGCGCGCTCCTCGAGAACCCGCAGCAGGCCCTCGACGTGCTCGCGCGCGAGGAGCTCGGGCTCAACCCCGATGACCTGGGTTCCCCCTGGCGCGCCGCCAGCGCCTCGGCCGTGACCTTCGCCGCCGGGGCCGCGGTGCCGCTCTTGCCGTTCCTCGCCGGCGCCACCGGCATGCGCGCCGTGAGCCTCTCCGCGGCGGTCACGCTCCTCACCCTGTTTGCCGTGGGCCTCGGGCTGTCGCTGTTTACCGGCCGCAGCGCCCTGCGCAGCGGCTTACGCATGGTGCTGATCGGCGGGGGCGCCGGCGCGGTCAGCTTCCTCGTCGGGCGCGCGCTCGGGGTCGTCACGGGCTAGGGTCTCTTGAAAAACACCCCCGCGGCCCCACGCTGGCGAGAGTAACGCCGGACCGGTAGAGTTCTCTTCCGCGACAAACGGGGCCGGCGGACGCCCTCTTGCTCACTGCAGGCTTCGAATATGAAACGCATCTTCCTGTTCCTGCTCACCAACCTCGCCGTGGTGCTGGTGCTCTCGGTGGTCGCGCGCCTCACCGGGCTCGACACCTGGCTCGCCGTGCACGGCCAGAGCTACTTCGGGCTGCTGGTGTTTGCCGCCCTGTTCGGCTTCGGGGGCTCGTTCATCTCGCTGCTGATGTCGAAGACCCTGGCCAAGCGCGCCATGGGCGTCCAGGTCATCGATCCGCAGACACAGGACCCGACCGGGCGCTGGCTGCTCTCCGTGGTGGAGCATCACGCCCGCACGGTGGGCGTCGGCATGCCCGAAGTCGGCATCTTCCAGCAGCCTGATCCGAATGCCTTCGCCACGGGCTGGAATCGCAACTCCGCCCTGGTCGCGGTCAGCAGCGGGCTACTGCAGAGCATGGGGCGCGATCAGGTCGAGGCGGTACTCGGGCACGAGATGACGCACGTCGCCAACGGCGACATGGTGACGCTCGCCCTCATCCAGGGCGTGGTGAACACCTTCGTGATCTTCCTGTCGCGCGTGGTCGCCGGGCTCATCAGCCGCTCGGAGAACGGGCGCGGCGGCGGCGCCTACTTCATCACGGTCATCGTGCTGCAGCTGGTGTTCGGGATCCTCGCCAACCTGATCGTCATGTGGTTCTCGCGCCGGCGCGAATTCCGCGCCGACTTCGGCGGCGCGCAGCTGGCCGGGAAGTCCCGGATGATCGCCGCGCTCGAGGGCCTCAAGCGCGTGCACGAGCCGCTGCCGTCGCAGCAGTTCGCCGCCTTCGGCATCGCCGAAGGTCCGGTCGCGAGCGGCCTCAAGCGCCTCTTCATGAGCCACCCGCCGCTGGATGAGCGCATCGCGGCGCTGCAAGCCCTGCAGATCGCTTGATCGCAGCCGGCGCAGAGCTGCGCGAGCAGCTGCGCACGCTCCTGGGCCCCGCGGGCTTCATCACCGATGAGGCCGCGAGCGCCCCCTACCTGAGCGACCACCGGCGCCTCTACCAGGGCCGCGCGCTCGGCGTGGCGCGTCCGCAGTCGGTCGCGCAAGTCTCCCGGGTACTGGCGCTGTGCAATGCCGCCGGCGTCGGCGTCGTGCCGCAGGGCGGCAACACCAGCTACTGCGGCGGCGCCACGCCCGATGCCAGCGGCGGCCAGCTCGTGGTGGCGCTCGAGCGCCTGAACCGCATCCGCGGGGTCGACGCCGCCAACGACTCCCTCATCGCCGAGGCGGGCTGTCGCCTGGCGCAGGTGCAGGCTGCGGCGGATGCGGCCGAGCGGTTCTTTCCGCTGAGTCTGGGTTCCGAGGGCAGCTGCCAGATCGGCGGCAACCTCTCGACCAACGCCGGCGGCACGAGCGTGCTGCGCTACGGGATGATGCGCGAGCTGGTGCTCGGGCTCGAGGTGGTGCTCCCCGACGGGCGCGTGCTCGAGGGACTCTCGAGCCTGCGCAAGGACAACACCGGCTATGACGTCAAGGCGCTGTTCCTCGGCGCCGAGGGCACGCTCGGCATCATCACGGCGGCGACGCTGAAGCTCTTTCCCAAGCAGCGCGCGCACGCCACCGCGCTCATCGCGGTGCCCGACGTGGCCGCCGCGGTGGCCCTGCTGGCACGGGTACGCGCGGCGAGCAGCGAGCGCGCGAGCTCCTTCGAGCTGCTGCCGCGCAGCGCGCTCGAGCTCACGGTGCGCCACATCGCGGGGGTGAGCGACCCGTTCGCCCAGCCCCATCCCTGGTACGTGCTGTGCGAGCTGTCGGCCTCGCGCGCCGCCGAGCCGCTCGCGGAGCTGCTCACCGAAGTCCTCGGCAGCGCGCTCGCGGCCGGCGAGGTGCTCGATGCGGTCATCGCGGGGAGCGAGCGCGAGCGCGGCGCGCTGTGGAAGATGCGCGAGAATATCCCCGAGGCGCAGCGCCGCGAGGGCGTGGGACTCAAGCACGACATCGCCGTGCCCGTCAGCCGCCTCGCCGAGTTCGTGGCGCGCGCCGCGGCCTGGATCGCCGAGGCGGTGCCGGATGGGCAGCTGGTGGCCTACGGGCACGCCGGGGATGGCAACCTGCATTTCAACATCAGTGCGCTGCCCGGCGCCGATGCGGCGCGCTTCCTCGCGCGCGCGGAGCCGGTGCGAAGATTCGTGCACGACCTGGTGCGCGAGTGCGGCGGCAGCTTCAGCGCCGAGCACGGCATCGGGCGCCTCAAGGTCGATGAACTCGAGCGCTACACCTCGGCGGTCGAGCTGGCGGTGATGCGTGCGCTCAAGCAGACACTCGATCCGCGCCACATCATGAATCCCGGCAAAGTGCTGCGCGAACGCGGCGAGGAAAGTTAATGCACGAGCCTCGGATGCTCTGGGGGATGCTTCTCGTGCTGCTGCTCGGCGCCTGCAGCCGCCAGGCCGCAACGCCGCCCGCGGTCCCTCCAGCCACCGCCGGCGCCACGCAGGCCCCCGCGGCGGCCGATCCCGGCGAGGGCCCGCGCCTGACGATGTCCCCCGATGGCGTGCACATCGAGTACCGCGTGCTCGGGCACGGGGAGCCGACGGTGATCCTGGTGCACGGCTGGGCGTGCGATGCCAACTACTGGAATGAGCAGCTCGCGGCGCTCACGGCGCACTACACCGTCGTCACGGTGAACCTGGCCGGCCACGGCGGGTCAGGCAGCAACCGCACCGACTGGTCGATCGCGAACTACGCGGGCGACGTGGCGGCGGTCGCCAAGCAGCTGCCGGGCACGCACCTGGTGCTGGTGGGGCACGCGCTGGGCGCGAGCGTGGCGCTGGCGGCGACCCCGCTCATCGGGCCGCGGGTCATCGGCATCGTCGCCGTCGATGCGCTGCGCTCGCTCGGGGAGCCGCCGCTGCCGGCGCCGGAGATCGCGCGGCGCGTGGCGCCGTTTCGGGCCGACTTCGTCGGTGCGACGCGGCGCCTCGTCACCGAGTCGCTGTTCGCGCCCAATGCCAACCGCGCGCTGGTGCAGAAGGTCGCCTACGACATGTCGCTCGAGCCGCCGGCGATCGCCGTGGCCTCGCTCGAGGGGCTGTTGTCGCTGGACTTGACGGCGCTGCTGCCGCAGATCCACGTGCCGGTCTACGTGATCAACTCCGACCTCGTGCCGACCGATGCCAAGCGCATCCGCAAGGCGCTGCCGGGCCTGTCACTGGAGGTGCTCGATCACAGCGGCCACTTCCTGATGCTCGAAGCGCCCGCGCGCTTCAATCCGCTGCTCCTGAAGGACATAGGCGCACTCGCCGCCGGCGCCGCTCACTGAGTCAGCTCGTCCGAATCCGGCGCGATCGAGCCGCAGCGCACCTCGAGCCAGCCGAGCTGCAGCGCGACCGCTTGCGCATCCATCTGCGCCCACCCGGTGGCGAGGGGCTCCTCGCGCCCCTCCTCCTGCAGCAAGAGGATGAGCGCATCGCGGTCGGGGGCGAACGGCCAGTCGCGCCCATGCAGCGTCAGCAGGAACGCGCGGCCGTCGGGGGTGACGAAGCGCCCATGGCCGCCGGCCTCGTAGAGCTCCAGATTCAACAGCGGCCGCAGCTCGCGCGGCGCACCGCTCGCCGACCACGCGATGCGGCAGGCATACAGGCGCGCTTCGTTCGGCTCGAAGCGGTTGAAGCCGATCACCTCCTGCTGCAGCTGCCCGTCGCTTTCGCGGAAGGCGCGCCGCCGGTACCAGTACAGGTCCGCGCCGATCACCAGCTGGTAGTCGAGGTAGCGCGGCGTGCCGGAACTGTCATCGCGGCACTGGTCCCCGAGGGTGCCGCCGCGAAACTGGTCCCCGGCGCGCGTCAGGATGAAGTCGCAGCCGGGCGCGGAGGTGAGGTCGCGCCACACCAGCTGCTCGGCCGAGCGCGGGCGGTAGTTGAGGTGCTTCCAGCGCACCGGGAGGCTGAAGCCAAACAGGTGCACGTGCACCGCGTGCGTGCCCTCGGCCGCCGGCTCGAGCTGCAGCAGCAGCTGGCGGCGCGGCTGCTCCGGCTCGTCCTCGAAGAACTCCTCCAGGTAGAGCACGTGCTTGCCGAGCCAGGGGATGCGCACCTGCGCCACCACGGTGCGCACGCGCCGCTCGTCGAGCTGCGGCCAGCTGAGGTCGCGCGATGCGGCGCTCATCACCACCTGCTCGCTCGAGTCGCGCACGCCGGGCCACAGGTGCTCGAGCGCGGCGACATCGCCCCCCTCACCGGCCGCCTGAGCCGCAAGCAACGCTGCCAGCAGTAGCCTCATCCGCAACAGACTCTAGCGCGCGCTAGCGTGCCTTCACCATCCGCACCAGGCCCTCCTGGGCGGCGCTCGCCACCAGGCGCCCGTCGCGCGCGAAGACGCTGGCGCGCGCAAAGCCGCGCGCCCCGGAAGCGCTCGGGCTCTCCATGGCGTACAGCAGCCAGTCATCCACGCGCAGCGGGCGGTGGAACCACAGCGCATGGTCGATGCTCGCCATGACGATGCTCGGGCGCATGAACGAGGTGCCGTGCGGCAGCGTGGTGGTATCGAGGAGGAAGAAGTCCGACACATAGGCGAGCAGGCGCCGGTGCAGCATCTCGTCCTCGGGGAGCTTGCCCACCGCGCGAAACCACATCTGGCGCACCGGCAGCTCGCGCCGCGGGCGCAGGTAGTCGATCGGCTGCACCATACGAAACTCAAACGGCCGCGGCTGCTCGAAGAAGCGGCGCACGCGCTCGGGCAGACGCACCAGCACGTCCGCGGGCGGCCCGGTGTAGTCGCTCAGGGTCTGCGGCTGCGGGATCGCCGGCATGTCGATCTGGTGATCGAAGCCCTCTTCGGCGGCCTGGAACGAGGCCGCCATGTTGAAGATCTGCTCGCCGTGCTGGATCGCGACCACGCGCCGGTTGGAGAAGCTGTGGCCATCGAGGCTGCGGTCGACCTGGTAGACGATCGGCGCGTTGCTGTCGCCGCGCCGCAGGAAGTAGGCGTGCAGCGAGTGCACCACGCGCGCCGCATCCACGGTGCGCGCGGCGGCGCTCAGGGCCTGGCCGAGCACCTGGCCGCCGAACACCTGCGGGCTGCCGATGTCGCGGCTCTCGCCGCGAAACAGGTTGACCTCGAGGGCCTCGAGCTCCAGGAGCGCCAGTAGATCGGCCAGCCGCTGGTCCATGTAGGCGCGCCTTTAGTCCGGTACGCCCAGGCGCTGGTGCATCACCGGGCTCGTGGTCGTGTACTGCAGGAACTGCTTCTTCTGCGGATACAGGTGATGCTGGATCGCAAACGCCGCGAGCGCCGCCTCGTGGAAGCCCGAGAGGATGAGCTTCTTCTTGCCGGGGTAAGTGTTGATGTCACCGACCGCGTACACCCCGGGGAGCGAGGTCTGGAACTTCTCGGTGTCGACCCGCAGCACCCGCTTCTCGAGCGCCAGCCCCCACTCGGCGATCGGCCCAAGCTTCGGGTGCAGTCCGAAGAACACCAGCAGCTGATCGGCGGCCAGGCTCTGCGTGGCCCCATCGGGGGTCTTGATATTGACCCCGCCGAGCACGCCGTTCTCGATGAGCAGCGAGTGCGGCAGTGCCTCGAAGCAGCGCATGCGCCCGGCGGCGACCTGCTCGCGCATCCTGGCCACCGAGGCGGGGGCGGCGCGGAACTCAGGGCGCCGATGCACCAGGTCCACGCTCGCCGCGCGCGGCAAGAGCTCGAGCGTCCAGTCGAGCGCGGAGTCACCGCCGCCGAAGATCACCAGGCGCTTGCCGGTGAGCTCGGCGGCATTCTTGATGCGGTACTGGATGGCGCCGCCCTCGAAGCCCTCGCTCCCCTCGACCCCGATGCGCCGCGGCTGAAAGGAGCCGACGCCGGCGGCGATCACCACCGCGCCGGCATCGAAGCTCACCCCGCCGGCGCTCTTGAGGTGGAAGCGGCCGTTGTCCCGGCGGGCGAACTCCACCACCTCGTGGCCCAGATGAAACTCAGGCTTGAAGGGCTTGATCTGCTGCAGCAGGCGGTCGACCAGCTCCTGGGCGCCGCACACCGGCAGCGCCGGGATGTCATAAATCGGCTTGTCCGGATACAGCTCAGCGCACTGCCCGCCGGGGTGCCCGAGGGAGTCGAGCACGTGGGCGCTGATGCCGAGGAGGCCGAGCTCGAAGACCTGGAAAAGCCCGCAGGGGCCGGCGCCAATGATCACGACTTCGGCAGCAATGGGGGGCGCAGCGGCGCCAGTGGCAGACTGGGTCAAGATGGTGCTCTTTGTTGGGGAAAGCCGCTGCGCGGCCTCGGGCCTCATTGTAGAGGGTCCGCCCGGGCGCCGCATGGGGGGGCCCGAGCCTTCGGGCAGATGCGCACCCCGCGCGACGGGCCGTATAGTACGGATCGGGCGCCACATTTTGGTGCCGCCCGGTGCCCGGTAAGCCCCGCTCGCTCCACAACCGTCAGCGAAACAACAGCCGCTGCCAAAGGAACTGCCTTGACGTCCAACGCCGAACTCCACGCCCGTCGCCAGCAGGCGGTACCGCGCGGCGTATCCAACTCGCTGGCGGTGTACGCCGAGCGCGCCAGCAACGCCGAGATCTGGGACGTCGAGGGGCGCCGCTACATCGACTTCGCCAGCGGCATCTCGGTGCTCAACACCGGGCACGTGCACCCGAAGGTGCAGGCCGCCATCGCGCAGCAGCTGCAGAAGCTCACCCACACCTGCTTCCAGGTGACCCCGTACGAGAGCTACATCGCGCTCGCCGAGCAGCTGAACGCGCTCGCCCCCGGGGCGACGCCCAAGAAGACCATCTTCCTCACCACCGGGGCGGAGGCGGTGGAGAACGCCATCAAGATCGCGCGCTACCACACCAAGCGCTCCGCGGTCATCGCCTTCTCCGGCAGTTTCCACGGCCGCACGCTCGCCTGCATCAGCCTCACCGGCAAGGTGCAGCCCTACAAGGCGGGCTTCGGCCCGATGCTGCCGGAGGTCTATCACCTGCCCTTCCCGATGGCCTATCACGGCGTCACGGTGGAGGACTCGCTCGAGACGCTCGAGCAGCTATTCAAGGCGGACGTGGACCCGGCGCGCGTGGCGGCGATCATCATCGAGCCGGTGCTCGGCGAGGGCGGCTTCTACGCCGCGCCCGCGGAGCTGCTGCGGCGCCTGCGCGCGCTGTGCGACACCCACGGCATCGTGCTGATCGCCGATGAGATCCAGTCGGGCTTCGGGCGCACCGGGCGCATGTTCGCCATCGAGCACGCCGGCGTCGAGCCGGACCTGATCACGATCGCCAAGAGCGTCGCCGGCGGGGTGCCGCTGTCGGGCGTCATCGGCAAGGCGCAGATCATGGACGCGCCACCCCCCGGGGGCCTCGGCGGCACCTATGCGGGCTCGCCCCTGGGGTGTGCGGCGGGGCTTGCGGTGCTGGAGGTGATGCGCGAGGAGCAGCTCCTGAAGCGCTCCGCGGACATCGGGCGGTTCATGAGCTCGCGCCTGAAGGGTCTGCAGGTGCGCTTCCCCTGCATCGGCGACGTGCGCGCGCTCGGAGCGATGGTGGCGATCGAGCTGGTAAAGAATGCGCGCGCCGATCTTCCCGATGCGGAACTCACCAAGGCGCTGGTGCAGGCGGCCGGCCGCCAGGGCCTGGTGCTGCTCTCGTGCGGCATGTACGCGAACGTGATCCGCTTTCTGGCGCCGCTCACCATCAGCGATGCGCTGCTGAAGGAAGGCTTCCACCTGTTCGAGCTGGCGCTCGAGGAAGTGGCCGGCAGGACGCTCGCGGCGCAAGCCGCCGGCTGAGTCCTAAGGCAAGCGCCGCGCGCCTTCTCCCAACACGGCGCTCGCGGCTGTGCCGGAATCTACGGTGGGTATGAGGGTGCGGGCCCGGTAAGCGGCTGCCGCACGGGCTAGCGCGCGGTGCGTCGTGCGCAGGCTCCCTAAAGGGCTCAGGCGCGTCCTGCGTTCGCGTCCGTGGGAGTGTGAAAGTACTCACTCTCCGAGGCCAGCTGCTCGATCAGGCGTTTCAGTTCCGCCATGCGTCCCTGCGCGGTGCTGATCGGCATGCAGTCCTGACAGCGCGGGTCGCCACAGGGCTGGCGCGAGTACAGCCAGTACTGGATCGCGCCGGCGAGCAGCCCGTCGGCGATGTCCCACAGGTCCGCGTCCTTGTCCTTATCCGCGATCCGATTCCCCAGATCCACGGCCTTGGAAAAGGCCGCATCAAACGTATCCGCAAGCTCGCTCATGCTTCCCGCCGCCCCTTCACGATGTGCCTAGTATAAGCCATCGAGCGCACCTCTCCTGCGCCCGCTCGCCCCTCCCGCCGCCTCCGCGCACCCTCCCCGCGCGGCGCAACCGCAGTCTTCGCGGCATTCTTCGCGGCATTTGTGCGATGCCGGCCTCGGAAGGCACCCCACAGCGGCGCGCATGATGGCCCGACGTTCCAGCAGTGAATGAGAGCTGCGTCGTTTTGGTTGCGACTTATGTCGCATGCAGACAAATGAAGCGCGAACTGCCTGCCAGCACGGCGATTGCCGGCGCCCCCACGGCGCCCCGGCGGCGCGCGCATTCGCCGCTGCTCGGCATCGCCTGGCGCCTGGGCCTGGGGCTCGCCGCGGTGGCCGCGGTCCTGGTCGGCGGAGAGGTCTTCGCCACCCGCACCACGCGCGAGGCACTCGAGGCGGTGCGGCTCATGCAGAACGAGCACGAGCCGCTCGCCAGCCGCGCGGATGCCGTGCTCGAGAAACTGGTCGCCTACGACCGCGCGGTCGGCGCCTTCGTGCAGGTGCAGGCCCGCACCGGCGCGGACCTGGGCGCCATCGTGCTTGCGGGCGGTGCGCTCGAGGAGGCGGTGGCGACCTACTTCGCCCACGAGCGCCGGCCGACCACCACCCCCGCAACACTCGCGCTGCGCGCGCAGCTGTCGCGCCACATCGAGACCGCGCGCCAACTGGCCTCGCGCGCCGCCCAGCGCGCGCAGATGACCGAGGCGCGCGAAGCCGCCCTCAACCACGTCTACCTGCTCATCGCCTCCGCCGGCGGCGCGGGCGTTCCCATCGATAGCACGCAGATGTACGCGCGCCGCTCGCTCGCCGAGCTCGAGACCGCCATCAACGCGGTGCGCGGTAACGTCGCCAAGCCCGCGGTCATCGGGCGGCGCGAGCAGGACTTCAGTGCGCTCCTTGATATGAATGCCCCGGAGCTGCAGCTCTCCCCCGGACGCGCGTGGCTGTCACTGGTGCGCCAGGACTTCGCCGAGAGCGTGCGCCTGCGCCAGGAGATGGCCCGCTACGACCAGGAGGCCGTCCCGGCCTGGCATGCGCTGCTCGAGGACAGCGCCGCGCTCACCGCGGCGATCCAGGAGCAGCTGCAGCAGCCGGCGCGCCGCGGCCTGGTGCGCGCCGCGCAGCACGCGGCCGTCGCCGCCGAGGAGGCCGAGCAGACGCTGCGCAACAGCGCCGCGGCCGTGCTGGGACTGCTGTTGCTGGTCTCGGTCCTCCTCACGCTCAGCATCAGCGTGCCGGTGCGGCGCCTGACCGCGGCCACGCGCCGTCTGGCGGCCGGGGATCGCAGCGCCCGCGCACCGCGCGGCGGCTCGCGCGAAGTGGCGGAACTCGCCGACTCCTTCAACACCATGGCCGACCGCATCGAGCATGCGGAGGCGGAGCTGCGCGCCCACCAGACCGAACTTGAGCGCCACGTCGCCGAACGCACCCGCCAGCTGCACCACCTCGCGCACCACGATCCGCTCACCCAGCTGCCCAACCGCCGCACGCTGTCCGCGCACCTGACGGAGGCGCTCACGCGCGCCGGCAGCCAGCAGCGCCTGGCGCTGCTGTTCGTCGACCTCGATAACTTCAAGTCCATCAACGACACCCTCGGGCACAGCTTCGGCGACCGCGTGCTGCAGCACATCGCCGAGCGGCTGCGCAAGGCGACCCGCGGGGCGGCGCTGCTGGCGCGGCTCGGCGGCGATGAGTTCACGGTGCTCTTGGAGAACATCAAGTCCTCGGCGGAAATCGAACGGCACGCCGCCGAGATCGTCGCCGCCCTGCAGCACCCGCTGAACATCGACGGCCGCGTGCTCACCACCAGCGCCAGCATCGGCGCGAGCCTCTACCCCGATCACGCCGCCGATGCGGAAGGCCTGTTGCGCGCCGCCGACGTGGCGCTGTTCCGCGCCAAGGAACTCGGGCGCAATCGCTTCACGCTCTACAGCCCGGCGCTGTTTGACGTCGCCGCGCAGCGCTTCCGCCTCGAGCAGTCGCTGCGGCGCGCGGTGGAGAAGAACGAGCTGCTGCTCATGTACCAGCCGCAGGTGGCGCTGCACACCTTCGAAGCGGTGACGGTGGAGGCGCTGCTGCGCTGGCGTCGCCCCGACGGGCGCATCGCCACGGCCTCGGAGTTCATCCACGTGGCCGAGAAGACCGGACTCATCCACGAGCTCAGCGGCTGGATCCTGCACAGCGCCGCGAGCGCCGCCGCGGCGTGGCGCGCGCAGGGCTGGCGCCGCGCCAGCGTCGCCATCAATGTCTCGCCACAGCAGTTCTTCGAGAGCGACTTCGTCGAGCACGTGGCACGCACCCTGGAGGCCACCGGGCTCCCCCCGAGCGCGCTCGAGCTGGAGATCACCGAGACGGTGTTCCAGACCGGTCCCGCCACCATCGAGTCGCTGCGCCGGCTGCGCGCGCTCGGGGTGGCCGTGGCGCTCGATGATTTCGGCATCGGCTACTCCTCGCTCACCTCGCTCGAGCAGCTGCCGATCACGCGCGTGAAGCTCGATCGGCTGCTGGTCGCAGGCGTTGACACCAATCCGCGCTCGGCGGCGATCGTGCGTTCCATCGTGGCGCTGTGTCATGGCCTCGGGCTGCAGGTGGTGGCCGAGGGCGTGGAACGCAGCGCGCAGCTGGAGTTCCTCGGCAGCTGCGGCCCGATCGGCGTGCAGGGTTTTCTGCTCGCGCATCCGGTCGAGGCGTCCGCCGTGGCTGCTGAGGCGCAGGCGGCGGGCACGCGCGCGCGGCTGTCGCTCGAGGAATCCGCCCAGGGGCCGCGGCGCGAGGGCGCCGAGTCGCTGGTGTTCGTCGGCGGCTCGACGCGCCGCCGCACGCCCTAGGCGCGCCCCGCGCCGCCGGCGACAAACGCGTCGCGCGCCGCCACCGCGATGTCGGGCTGGTCGGTGAACAAGCCATCGATGCCGGCGGCGAGGTAGGCGCGGATCTCGCCCCGAAGGTCCCCGTGCGCGGTGGGGTCCGTGCCGCGGCGAAACTCCTGCGGCAGAAACTGGTTCTCGGCCCGAAAGGTCCACGGGTGCACCTGAAGTCCGGCGGCGTGCGCCGCCGCCACGAGTCCCGTGGCCGCCCCCAGGGTGTCGTTCGCGCGGCGCGCGAGGATGAGCGCCTTGGCAGGGCCGATCGCCTGCGCGTAACGCGCGATGCCGGCGAGTCCCTGGCGCGTCACGAGGTCGGCATAGCTGCACGCATCCCCGGAGAGCACCCGGTCGAAGGGGGCGCCGCGCTCCTCGATCAGCTGCACGCGCTTAAGCTCGCTCAGGCCGGCGAGCGTGATCAGGTTTCCCACCTCGAAGGACTGCAGCCACACCGGCGCCGCGGCGCCCGCGTAGCCGAAACGTGCCAGCGTTGCCAGCAGCGTCGTCTCCATGGCGAGTCCGCGCGCGGCGAAGTGACTCGGGTGCTTGGTCTCGGGGTAGATGCCGATGCGCGCGGGCGTGGCTTCGCCGAGCAGCGCCGCGCGGCGCGCGCGCTGCGCCTCCACGCCCTGCACCAGGACGAGGATCTCCTCCAGCGTCGGGATCTCGAACAGCCCGTCGAAGCGCGCATTGCCCGCGCGCAGCTGCGGTATGCGCTCGCGGGCGCGCAGGCTCTTGAGTTCTGCGAGCGTGAAGTCTTCGGTGAACCAGCCGTGCACCTCGGTGCCATCGATGCTGCGGCGCGTGCGGCGGGCGGCAAATCGCGGCTGCGCGGCCACATCCGTGGTGCCGGAGATCTCGTTCTCGTGGCGCGCCACCAGCACGCCGTCGCCGCTCATGACCAGGTCCGGCTCGATGTAGTCCGCGCCGCACTGCAGGGCGAGGAAGTAGGCGGCGAGCGTGTGCTCGGGGAGGTAGCCGCTCGCGCCGCGATGGCCGATGACGATGGGAATGTCGCTCATGGCGGCGATACCAGCACAGCGACGCCGGTCTTGCTAGACTTTTGCGTGTGCTGCTCACGGAACGCGACATCTACCACTTCCGCGAAGGCAGTTACGTCAGGGCCTACGAGAAGCTCGGCGCGCATGCCGCAGAGGGCGGCAGCCACTTCGCGGTGTGGGCGCCCAACGCCGCCGCGGTGCACGTCATCGGCGACTTCAACCACTGGCGCCACGGCGAGCATGCCCTGAAGGCGCGCGCGGATTCCTCCGGCATCTGGGAGGGTCTGGTGACGGGGGTGGCGCGCGGCGCGCTCTACAAGTACCAGGTGGTGGCGCGCGATGGCACGAGCGAGGAAAAATCCGATCCGTACGCGTTCTATGCCGAGGCGCCGCCGCGCACCGCCTCGGTGGTCTGGGACCTCGAGTACGCCTGGCAGGATGAGGGCTGGCGCGCGCAGCGCGCGCGCGTCAACGCGCTCGCTGCGCCCTGGTCGATCTACGAGCTGCACCTGGGCTCCTGGCGGCGCATCCCCGCTGAGGGCAACCGTTCCTTAAGCTACCGGGAAATGGCGCCGGCGCTGGCCGACTACGCCTGCGAGCTCGGCTTCACGCACGTGGAGCTGCTGCCGGTGATGGAGCATCCGTTCTACGGCTCCTGGGGTTACCAGGTCACCGGGTACTTCGCGCCGAGCGCCCGCTACGGCACGCCGCAGGACTTCATGTACCTCGTCGACTACCTGCACGGCCGCGGCCTCGGGGTGATCCTCGACTGGGTGCCCTCGCACTTCCCCAACGACGGGCACGGGCTGGCGCGCTTCGATGGCACGCACCTGTACGAGCACGCCGACCCGCGCCAGGGCTTTCACCCCGAGTGGAGCAGCGCCATCTTCAACTACGGGCGCGCCGAGGTGCGCAACTTCCTCAGCAGCAGCGCCCTCTTCTGGCTCGAGCAGTACCACATCGATGCGCTGCGCGTCGACGGGGTCGCCTCGATGCTGTACCTCGACTACGGGCGGCGCGAAGGGGAGTGGATCCCGAACCGCTTCGGCGGCCATGAGAACCTCGAAGCGGTCGAGTTCCTGAAGCAGCTGAATCTGGCGGTGTACCGCGACCACCCCGACACCCAGACCATCGCCGAGGAGTCCACCGCCTGGCCGATGGTCTCGCGCCCCACCTACCTCGGGGGCCTAGGGTTTGGCCTCAAGTGGAACATGGGCTGGATGCACGACACGCTCGCCTATTTCCAGCAGGACCCGCTGCTGCGCAAGTACCACCACAGCCGCCTCACCTTCAGCATCTGGTACGCCTTCAGCGAGAACTTCGTGCTGCCGCTCTCGCACGACGAGGTGGTGCACGGCAAGGGCGCGCTCATCGGCAAGATGCCCGGCGATGAATGGCAGCAGTTCGCGAGCCTGCGGCTGCTGTTCGGCTACATGTGGACGCACCCGGGGAAGAAGCTGCTGTTCATGGGCGGGGAGTTCGGCCAGCGGCGCGAGTGGCAGCACGATGAGAGCCTCGAGTGGCACGTGCTCAAATACCCGCTGCACGCCGGCGTGCAGCGCTGGGTGCGCGACCTCAACCGCCTGTACCGTGAGGTGCGCGCGCTGCACGAGCTCGACTTCAGCGCGCGCGGCTTCCAGTGGGTCGACTGCGATGATGCCGACATCAGCGTCATCGCCTTCCTGCGCCGCAGCGCCACAGGCGGCCGTCGTGCTCGTCGTCTGCAACTTCACGCCCGTGCCGCGCGAGCACCACCGCCTCGGCGTGCCGCACGGCGGCCGCTGGCGCGAGCGCCTCAACAGCGACGCCGCCGACTACGGTGGCAGCGGCCAGGGCAACTTGGGTGCGCTCGACGCCGCCGCGCGTGCCCGCACACGGCTTTGCGCAGTCACTCGAGCTGCGCCTGCCGCCGCTCGCGGTGGTGATGCTCACGCCTGCGCCCTGAAGGCGTTCCGACGCTCCGGCCCACGCTGGTGCGCACGCCGTAGCGGCGCGCAAAATCGCACTGCAACAAGTGATGGAGGAGTATTGCGATGGCTTCCCGTTACCCGAAGGCCCTGGCACTCGCGGGCCTCATCGTGCTGATCGCGGCCTGCAGCAGCGCAAGTCCGCGCCTGAGCGAGACGCAAGCAGCGCGAGCGCTACAGCGCGTATGCCGAGCCGCCGGTCGAGAGCTTTACTTGGAGCGGAAAGTTCTACAGCTGGCACACGCTCGGTGACAACGAGCTGGTGGTGTTCACCACCCCGAGCGATGCGTACCTGCTGACCGTGCAGTCGCCGTGCAACCAGCTGCCCTTCAGCCCAGACCGTCGGCGTGACCGCCAGCGCCGGCACCGTGCACGCGCACCTGGACTCGGTGACGGTGCAGGGCTGGCACTGTCCGATCACGGAGATCCGCCCGGTCGATTACGCGCGCCTGCGCGCCGACACGCCCGGCGGGGCGGAGAAGGCCAAGAGCAGCGGCTAGCGGTAGCCGCGCGCCTGCAGCGTGAACAGGTGCGCGTAGCGGCCGTTCAGCTGCATGAGTTGCTCGTGGCTGCCGCGCTCGACGATGTGGCCGCTGTTGAGGACCACGATCTGGTCCGCCATGCGCACCGTGGAGAAGCGGTGCGAGATGAGAATCGTGATGCGCTCGCGCGCCAGCTGGCGGAAGTGCTCGAACACCTCCGCCTCCGCCTGCGCGTCCATCGCCGCGGTGGGCTCATCGAGCACCAGGATGTCCGCGCGGCTGCGCATGAAGGCGCGTGACAGCGCGATCTTCTGCCACTGCCCGCCGGAGAGCTCGCGTCCGTCCTTGAACCACTTGCCAAGCTGCGTGCGATAGCCCCCCGGCAGGGTGTCGATGAAGTCACTCGCCCGGCCCTTGGCCGCCGCCTCGCGCCAGCGCGACTCATCCTCGAAGAAGCGCTCATCGCCCGCGCCGACGTTCTCGCCCACCAGCATCTGGTAGCGGGCGAAGTCCTGGAAGATGACGCCGATGCGCTCGCGCAGCGCCACTTCCTCCCATTCCTGCAGGTCGCGGCCATCCAGCAAGATCCTGCCCGCGCTCGGTGCGTACAGGCGCGTGAGAAGCTTGATGAGGGTGGTCTTGCCCGAGCCGTTCTCCCCCACCAGCGCCAGACTCGTCCCTGGAGTGAGGTGCAGCGTGATGTGCTCGAGCGCGGGGGACTCCGTGCCGGGATAGGTGAAGCTCACATCCTCGAAGCGCACGCCGTCCTGCGGCGCCGGGCCGCACACGGCACTGCCGCCCGCGCGGAGCACCTCGGTCTCGAGGTACTCGTACAGCGTCGAGAGATAGAGGTTGTCCTCGTACATGCCGCCGACCGCGGTGAGCATGGCCGACACCGTCGACTGTCCCTGGCGAAACAGCGCCACGTACATCGTCATCTGGCCGAGCGAGATGAGCTTGCGCACCGCGCTGAGCGCGATCCAGACGTAGGCGCCGTAGAGCGCCACGCTGCCGATCAGGCCGAGCGCAAAGCCCCAGGCATCGCGCCGGATGGTGAGCGCGCGGTCCTCCTGGTAGAGGCGCCGGAAGATCGCGCGGTAGCGCTCGAGCAGGCGCGCGCCGAGGCCAAAGAGCTTGACCTCCTTGGCGTGGTCCTCGCGGGCGAGCACCGTCTCGAGGTAGATCTGCATGCGCGTCTCGGGCGAGCGCCAGCGGAACAGGCGAAAGGCGTCGCCGGAGAACTTCGCCTCCGCCACGAAGGCCGGCAGGCCCGCGAGCAGCAGCACCGCGACCGCCCAGGACGAGAAGTGCGCGAGCAGGCTCCCGTAGCTCACCAGCGAGATGCTGTTCTGCACCAGAAAGAAGGTGCGCATCACGAGGCTTAAGGGGCGCGTCGAGGCCTCGCGGCGCGCACGCGTGAGCTTGTCGTAGAACTCCGAGTCCTCGAAGTGCTGCAGCTCGAGCGTGAGCGCCTTCTCGAGGATCATGACGTTGACGCGCTGCCCGAGCTGCGCCCGCAGCAGCGACTGGCACAGCTGGATGGCGCGCTGCGCGGCGGAGATTCCCGCCACCAGGACTCCTTCGAGCGCTACCAGCTCGAGCACGTGCCGCGCAGCACCACCGCTGCGCGCGGCGCTCACCACCGCATCCACGATGAGCGCGCCCACGTAGGCCACGCCCGCCGGCAGCACGCCGGCCACGAGCGTCACGCCGGCGAGTGCCAGGGTGAGGGGGCGGTTGGTGCTCCACACCAGCGCGAGCGCGCGGCGGCTGTAGCGGAACACGCCGAAAAAGCCGCGCAGCGTGGTCGGATCCTGCGTGGGGCTGAAGATCGGCTGCGCCTGGTGCGGGTGTGCGGAACTGGCCATTAGAGCGCCCCCTCGGCGCCGGGCGGTGCGGTGCGGGTAATGAGCCGCGAGCCGCGCCGGAAGAAAACGTAGCTGTAAATCCAGGAGGACAGTACGGCGAGGCGGTTGCGAAAGCCGATCAGCACCGTGATATGCAGCGCCATCCAGGACCGACGATTACGATCTGAGCGCCTCCCGGGACCGTCAACGCTCGCCCCACGAAGTTTCCGAAAGACACCTCCGGATTTGGGGGTGATGATCCCGTTATTCCAGTCCCGCCCGGTCGTGACGGCGGCAGAGGTTGTCGAGCCAGGTTTCGCACAGCGCCACCGCCTCGGCCGGCTTGAAGTTGCCCGGCTCCAGGCAGTACTCGAGCCACAGCCCGTCCAGGAGCGCGTTCAGGCCGATGGCGGCGAGGCGCAGGTCGATGCGGGCGAGCGCGCGCTCCTGCTTGATGAGGTCGCTCAGCATGCCGCGCACCAGCTGCACGTAGCCCTGATAGGTCTCGCGGTGCACGCGCTGGATGAGGCGCGAGTGCCGGTACATGCCCCAGAACACCACCCACACGGTGAGCACGTCCTGATCGAGGTTGGGGGGCGAGAACTGTGCCTGGAAGAACGCGTGCAGGCGCGCGCGCGGGTTGGCCGGGGCGCGCGCCACGGCGGTGGTGAACACCGCGACCAGCTCGCTGTTGAAGTGCCGGTAGGCGGCGGCGATCAGCTCGTCCTTGTTGGGGAAGTGGTGGTTGATGAGTCCCACCGACACCCCGGCCTGCGCGCTGATGGTGCGGATCGAGAGGCCCTCGTGCCCGTAGCGCTTCAGACACTCGATGGTGGCGGCGATCAGGGCCAGACGGCGCTGCTCGGGGAGCTGGCGCACGAAGCGCGGTTTGCTCGGAACAGATGCCTTGGCGACCGCCTTCAGCGGCATGCGTGCTTTCGGGCGCGGCTAGTCACGCCGTGCATCATGCCACCCGCGGCAGCCGCCCGCGGCGAAAGTCGGCGATGATCTCGCGCGCGGCGTTGTGGCCCGGGGCCCCGGTCACGCCTCCGCCAGGGTGCGTGCCCGCGCCGCACATGTACAGCCCGTTGAGCGGGCCGCGGTAGTCGCCATAGCCGAGCATCGGGCGCGCGGCGAACAGCTGATCCAGGCTCAGGTGCCCGTGCATGATGTCCCCGCCGATGAGCCCGAAGGTGCGCTCGAGGTCGAGCGGACTCATGATCTGGCGCCCGAGCACCGCGGCCTTGAAGTTCGGGGCATAGGCGTTGACCGTGTCGATCATGAGATCGGCGACGGCCTCGCGGTGATCGTCCCAGGAGGCCCCGTTCGGCAGCGTCGGCGCGACGTGCTGGCAGAACAGGCTCGCCACGTGCCGCCCCGGGGGCGCGAGCGAGTCATCCAGCGTCGAGGGAATGACCACCTCGACGATCGGCGCGCGCGACCAGCCGTGCAGGCGGGCGTCGAAGTAGGCGCGCTCCATGTAGGCGAGCGTCGGGGCGATGATGATGCCGGCGGTGTGGTGATCGGCGACGCTCTTGCCGGGCAGGCAGGTGAAGTCCGGCAGCTCGCTCAGCGCCACATTCATGCGGAACGTGCCCGAACCGCAGCGATAGTGGCTCATGTGCTCGCGGAACTGCGCCGGCAGCGCGGGCGGTGCGATCAGGTCCAGGTACAGAAGCTTCGGGTTGAGGTTGGAGATCACCGCGGCGGCGCGCAGCGTTTCACCGCCCGCGGTCACGACACCGACCGCGCGATCCCCCTCCACCAGCACCTCGCGCACCGGCGTGCCGAGGCGGATCTCCACGCCGCGCGCGCTCGCCGCGCGCGCCATCGCCTGCGTGATGGCGCCCATGCCGCCGATCGCATGTCCCCAGGCGCCGCGCTTGCCGTTCACCTCGCCGAACACGTGGTGCAGCAGCACGTAGGCGGAGCCCGGCGAGTAGGGGCTGGCGTAATTGCCGACGATGCCATCGAAGCCGTAGACCGCCTTGATCGGCTCGCTCTCGAAGAACTGATCGAGGTAATCGCCCGCGGACATCGCGAACAGCGCCAGCAGCTCCCGACGCTGGTTCATGTCGAGCTTGCGCAGGCGGCCGCCGAGCTGCGCGGCGCGCACCAGCTGCGGCAGCGCCGAGCGCCAGCTCCCCTCGAGCACGTTGGGCGGGGTCTGCAGCACCATATCGCGCAGCACGTCGGCGATGGCCTCGAGCCGCTCGCCGTACTCGTTCAGGCGCGCGGCATCGCGCGCCGAGAAGCGCGCCACCTCCGCCACCGTGCGGCTCCCCCCGGTGAGCAGGTAGCGCCCGTCGGCGGTGGGCAGGAAGTTGGCCGCGCGCCGCTCGACGACCTTCAGGCCATGACCGGCGAGGTCCAGGTCGCGGATCACCTTGGGGTTCAGGAGCGAGACGGTGTAGGCGGCGACGGAATTGCGAAAACCCGGATGAAACTCCTCGGTGACCGCCGCCCCGCCGACCACGTCGCGCCGCTCGAGCACGGTGACCTTGAGGCCCGCGGCGGCGAGATAGGCTGCACACACGAGCCCGTTGTGACCGCCACCGATGATCAGCGCATCACGGCGGCTGCCCGCTTCAGCCATGACTCCAGCCTCGCGGCGGCGCCTGCGGCAGCTGGCTCTCGGGGATCAGCTTGCGCATGCGGCGCGCGAAGCTGCGCAGGCACACTTCCCCATCCGCCAAGGGACCCGCGGAGTAGCTGCTCGAGGCCATGCCCGACTGCACGCGCTCGATGAGCACCTTGTCCTCGGCGCTCACGCGGCGGTTGATGCGCAGGTTGAGGTAGCGCGCCGCGCGCATCTCGCGCCGCGCGTCCGGATGCACGTAGGAGATCTCGCGGATCATGGTCTCGGTCGGGGACAGCGGCACGAACTGCATGAAGTCGATCTGGTCCGGGTAGATATCGAGCGCCACATTGGGCCAGAACTTGAAGTACGTCCACAGCCGCTGGCGCTCCGGGGGCAGCTGTGGCACCGGCGGCAGGAACTGCTGATAGGCGCGCTCGGACCAGTTGGACGAGGGGGTGTCGCGCAGCGTGCCCCACATCTTGTCGATCCAGGGGCGCGCCTCGACGCCGTAGCCCTTGCCGAAGAGGCGCGTGAGCCCCGGGTGCGCCACGTTGATGTGCAGCCCGTCGGAGAAGTTGTCGGCGACGTTCTTCCAGTTCACGCGCCGCGGCCGCAGCGACACGCGCCCCATGGGCACGAGCTCCTCGAAGCGGTACGGTTTCATCTCATGAAGATAGGGCGCGGCCATGTCGCGCACACTCGGCAGCCCGGGCTCGAAGCGCACGAACACGAAGCCGAGGAACACCTCGTGCTCGAGCATCGCCAGGCCGTGGCGCGCGGTGTCCAGGCCCTTGAAGCTATCCTTCTGCGGCACCGCCACGAGGCGCCCGTCGAGGCTGTAGGTCCAGGCGTGGTAGGGGCAGGTGATGAGCTTGCCGCAGTGCCCCTTGGTGCCATCGAGCAGCCGCGCGGCGCGGTGCCGGCACACATTATGGAAGGCGCGTACCCCGCCGTCCTCGGTACGCATCACCACGAGGGACTCGCCGAGGAACTCGAAGGTATGGAAGTCGCCGCTCTTCGGGATGTCGCTTAAGTGGCAGACCACCTGCCAGGCCTGGCGGAAAATCGACCGCTTTTCGCGCTCGAAGAACTCCGGGTCGTGATAGATCCACGCCGGCAGGCTCAGGTTGTCCTGGTCGGCGGGAGAGGCCTCGAGACGGTGCAACTGGGCGCTTTTCATGGCTCTGCCGGGGTGATTCCGTTGTTGAACGATCGTACAACAAGGGCGCCTGCGGGCGCAACCGCACCCCGCAGCGCAAGGTAACTGCCGCAAGCTGCCGCTTGTGGGGCAGAATTGCGCCGCTGCACGCCGCAGCGCCGTGCGCCCGCTCTATCAGCCAATGCAGTCCACCACCGACATCGCGCACCTCATCGCCTCCTCCGTCGCCCCGGTGTTCCTCTTGACGGGCGTGGCGGCGATGCTGGGCGTGCTCACCAACCGCCTGGCACGCATCGTCGATCGCGCCCGCAAGCTCGAGGATCGCCTGGAGAGCCGCACCGGCAAGACCAAGGAGCTGCACGCGGACCTTTCGGTACTGGCGCGGCGGGCGCGCTACATCAACGTGGCGATCTCGCTGTGCGCCGTCGCCGCGGTCATGGTGGCGGCCGTGGTGGTGACGCTGTTCGCCAATGCCTTCTTCGGGTTAGGGATTGCCGGGGTCATCGCTTCGCTCTTCGTCGGCTCGCTGCTGCTCTTGTCCGCCGCCTTCATCGCCTTCTTCATCGAGGTGCGCTACGCCACCGCGGCGCTGCGCATCGGCGCACCCCATTTCTAGGCAGCCCTTAAGCCCCGCGCCCTCATAAAACAAGCAGTTCCGCAAGGGATCTGCTACCCTGCGCACCCTTTTTTGGACACCGCGACTTCGGCCCCGGGCGCTGCAAGTGCGCGCCTGCCCCCCCGAGGAATCGGCCGACCGCACGGGCCGAGAGCTGCACCCACACCCATGCAACGTCCCATCCGCAACATCGCCATCATCGCGCACGTCGACCACGGCAAGACGACGCTGGTCGACTGCCTGCTCAAGCAGTCCGGCACCTTCGCCGCGCACGAGCGCATGGGCGAGCGGATCATGGATTCCAACGACATCGAGCGCGAGCGCGGCATCACCATCCTCGCCAAGAACTGCGCCATCGAGTACGGCGGCACGCGCATCAACATCGTCGACACCCCCGGACACGCCGACTTCGGCGGCGAGGTGGAGCGCGTGCTGTCGATGGTCGACGGCGTGCTGCTGCTGGTCGATGCGGTCGAAGGCCCGATGCCGCAGACGCGCTTCGTCACCCGCAAGGCGCTCGCGCTCGGACTCAAGGCGATCGTCGTGGTCAACAAGATCGACCGCCCCGGCAGCCGCCCGGCGTGGGTGATCGACCAGACCTTCGACCTGTTCGACAAGCTCGGGGCGAGCGATGCGCAGCTCGACTTCCCGGTGATCTATGCCTCGGCGCTGCAGGGCTGGGCGAGCACCGACTACACCGAGCGCCGTCCGGACATGTCGGCACTCTTTGAGGCCATCCTCACCTACGTGGCGCCGCCGGCGGCGGATGCGGGACTGCCGCTGCAGCTGCAGATCTCCACCCTCGACTACAACTCCTACGTCGGCCGCATCGGCATCGGGCGCATCCGCCGCGGCGTGGTGCGCCCCGGCGAGACGGTGGCGCTGCGCTACGGGGACGAGGAGCGCGGCACGGCCAAGATCGCGCAGGTGCTCGCCTTCACCGGACTGCAGAGAAGCCCGGTCGAAGAAGCCAGCGCCGGCGACATCGTCGCCATCACCGGCATCGAGGCGGTCAACATCGGAGTCACGGTGTGCGATCCGGAGCACGCCGAGGGCCTGCCGCCGATCAACGTCGATGAGCCGACGCTGGCGATGAACTTCCAGGTGAACAACTCCCCGCTCGCCGGGCCGTGAGGGCAAGTTCGTCACCAGCCGCCAGATCCGCGAGCGGCTGTACCGCGAGCTGCAGAGCAACGTGGCGCTGCGCGTGGAGGACACCGAGGAGCCGGACGTGATGCGCGTCTCCGGGCGCGGCGAGCTGCACCTGACGATCCTCATCGAGAACATGCGCCGCGAGGGCTACGAGCTGGCGGTGTCGCGGCCGCAGGTGCTCACCAAGATCGTCGAGGGCGTGGTGCACGAGCCCTACGAGGCGCTCACCGTGGACATCGACGAGGACCACCAGGGGGCCGTCATGGAGGCGCTCGGGGAGCGCCGCGCCGAGCTCGCCGACATGAGCGTCGACGGCAACGGCCGCGTGCGCCTGGAGTACCGCGTGCCGGCCCGCGGCCTGATCGGCTTCCAGGGCGAGTTCCTCACCCTCACCCGCGGCACCGGCCTCATCAGCCACATCTTCGACGGCTTTGCCCCGGTCAAGGGCGAGATTGCCGACCGCCGCAACGGCGTCCTGATCAGCAACGAGAATGGCGAGGCGGTCGCTTACGCGCTGTTCAACCTGCAGGAGCGCGGGCGCATGTTCGTGAGCCCCGGCGAGAAGCTCTACGAGGGCATGATCATCGGCATCCACACCCGCGACAACGATCTGGTCGTCAATCCCATCAAGACCAAGAAGCTCACCAACATCCGCGCGGCCGGCAAGGACGAGGCGATCCTGCTGACACCGCCGATCGAGCTGACGCTCGAGTACGCGGTGGAATTCATCGCCGACGACGAGCTGGTCGAGGTGACCCCGGCCTCGATCCGCATCCGCAAGCGCTTCCTGAAGGAAACCGAGCGCAAGCGCGCCTCGCGGAGCGACGCCGCCTGAGGGCGGCTGTCGCGCGCGCCTTAGGTTCTAGGGCTCGCGGCTGCCGGTCATGTCGATGAAGCGCAGGAACTCCGCGCGCGTACGCGCATCGCTCCTGAACACGCCCGTCATGCGGCTCGTGACCATCGACACGTTGCGCTTGTGCACCCCGCGCGTGGTCATGCACTGGTGCACCGCGGCCACCACCACGCCCACGCCGCGCGGTTTGAGCACCTCGGTGATGCAGTTGGCGATCTGCGCGGTGAGCTTCTCCTGCACCTGGAAGCGCCGCGCGTAACCGTCCACCACGCGCGCGAGCTTGCTGATGCCGACGACCTTGTTAGCCGGCAGGTAGCCGACGTGCACGCGCCCGATGATCGGCGCCATGTGATGCTCGCAGTGCGACTCGAAGGAGACGTCGCGCAGCACGATGAGCTCATCGTAGCCGCCGACTTCCTCGAAGGTGCGCCTGAGGTAGGCCGCCGGGTCGATCTCGTAGCCTGAAAACCAGTCGCGGTAGGCATCCACGACCCGCTGCGGGGTGTCCTGCAGCCCCTCGCGGCGCGGGTCCTCGCCCGCCCAGCGCAGCAGGGTGCGCACCGCGCCCTCGGCCGCGCGCCGTGAAACCCTGGAACGAGCCTTCGCCATCCTCACGCCTCCCGCGCGCCGCACTGCGCCGCGAAGGCGGCCGTGACGGCTTGATCTTGCGGCAGTGTAGCGTGGGCCGCGCGGCGGCGCCGCACGCGCGGAGGATCGCTAGGGGAGCCAGTGCAGCATGCCGAGGTTCAAGAGCAGGCTGCAGCCCCCGACCAGGCCTGCGACCAGGAAGCCCGCGACCAGCGGGCGCCAGCCGATGCGCCACATGTCGGTGAAGGACACCGACAGGCCCACCGCGGTCATGCCGCAGGTGAGAAAGAGGTCGGACCCCTGGTAGCCGGTGTTGACGAGCGCCGGCCAGGCGCTGCCGTGAAACAACGCATCGCCCGCGGTGCGCAGCACGATGAAGCCGAGGAACCCGAGCACGAACGCCGGCACGAGACTGGGACGCGCGCCGAGGAGGCTCCCCGCGGGGCTCGCCTCGCCCGCCTCGCGCGCCTGGCGCTGCGCGTACCAGGCCGCCAGCGGCACCAGCACCGCGATCGACAGGTTGCGCAGCAGCTTCGCCACGCTCGCCGCCGCCAGCGCCTCCGGGGCCCCGGCCTGCTGCGAGTAGATGAGCGCGGCGCCCATCACCTGGGAGGTGTCATGGATGGCGGTGCCGAGAAACACCCCTGCGTGCACCGGGGAGCCGGCGAAGAAGTACCCGGCCACCCACGGGTACAGCAGCATCGCCGCACAGCCGAACAGCACCACGCAGGTGACCGCGAACGCCGTCTCCGCGTGGCGCGCGCGGATGACCGGCGACATCGCCACCACGGCGGTACAACCACACACCGCCGTGCCGATCGCGAGCAGCAGCCCCAAGCGCCGCGGCACCGCGAGCGCACGCGCGAGCACGATGCCGCCGGCGAGCGCTACGCACAGACAAATGAGCGCCACGGGCAGCGCGGTCGCGGCGATGGCGGTCGCGCCGCCGAGCGTGAGGCGCAGGCCGACGAGGGCGATGCCGACGCGCAGCAGTCGGTGCATGGTCCAGTTCAGCCCCGCGGTGGCCCACGCGGGCACCCCGATGCTGTTGCGCCAGAGCATGCCGAGCACGACCGCGCACATGACCGGACTCAAGGGAAACTTCGGTAATCCGGCGGCGCCCTGGGCGAGCTGCTGCGCGAGGGTGCGCGCGGCGACCGCGAGGAGGATGGCGACCAGCACCCCGGGCACCGCCTGGCGGGCCCACAGCAGGCCCGGAGTCAGCGCCCGTTGCAGGCCACGCACGGGGCTACAGCGGCAGCCGGCTGTCGCCTGCGATCGGAAGCCGCGCGACGCGCCGGTGCACGCTCATGCGCTCGTTGAGCTCGCTGATGGCACGGCTGCCGGTCTTCACGAACAGGAACGGCAGCAGCCCGTGCACCAGGCAGGCAAGGCCTGCGAACATCATGCGCGTCCCAAAGCAGGTGGCGCGCGCCAGATGCTCAAGGTAGCTCTCACCCACCGATGCGGGGTGTTCGGTAAAGGCACGCAAGGGAACCATGAGCTGATGGTAGGCGCATCCGCGGGGTACGCGGTTGCAAAGAGGGGACCTGGGCGTCTTATTTGCGCAACAAAGTTGCGGAATTGATGATTTTGGAGAAACAATGTTCCATGGATAAGATCGATGCCAAAATCCTGGACCTGCTGCAGGAGAATGCCGAACTCACCGCCGCCGAGATCGCCGACCGCGTGGGCCTGTCCAAGGCCCCCTGCTGGCGGCGCATCCAGAAGCTGACGGCCGACGGAGTCATCCGCGGCAAGGTGGTGCTGCTGGATGCGCACGCGCTGAACGTCGGTACCACGGTGTTCGTGACCCTGAAGACCGGCAATCACAGCGAGGCGTGGTTCGAGCGCTTCGTGCGCGCGGTGCGCATCATTCCGGAAGTCACCGAGATCCACCGCATGAGCGGGGACGTCGACTACCTGATCCGCATCGTCGTGCCCGACATCGACGCCTACGATGTGGTCTACAAGCGGCTGATCTCGGCGGTGGAGTTCCAGGACGTCAGCGCCAGCTTCGCGCTCGAGACGATCAAGTCCACGAGCGCCCTGCCCTTGTGTTATCTGAAGCTCGAGTAGCGCGCTACTCGCTGGCGACCGCCGCCGCCATGAAGTGAAACGGCGGCCGCGCGAGCCACACGATCGAGGTCACCGCCACGATGGCGATGGCGGCGACCCAGAAGACATCGTTGGCGGCCATGACGAGCGATTGCGTGCTGACGCTGGCATCGACCACCCCAAATGCCTGCTGCGCGGCCAGCCCGTGGCGGGTGAGCGCCTCGAAGGTACCGCGGCGCACCGGGTCGTACGCGGTGATGGCTTCGACCAGGCGCGTATGGTGCTCCACCGCCCGGCTCTGCCACAGGCTGGTGAAGATCGAGGCGCCAAAGCCGGAGGCCGTCAGGCGCATGAAGCTCGACACCCCGAGCGCACTCGCCGAGCGGTGCGGGTCGAGCGTCGAGAGCATGACCGCGGTGAGCGGGGTGAACATGATCATCACGCCGACGCCGAGCAGCAGCTGCGGCTCGAGCAGGTTCCAGACCCCCCAGTCGGTGCTCGAGTGTGAGCGCCACCACATGACCCCCGCGGTGATCAGAAACGCCGTCGTGATCAGCAGCCGCGGGTCGACGCGGTCGTAGTAACGGCCGACGAAACGCGAGCCGAGGATCGGCGCGATCCCCACGGGCGCCACCACGAGGCCCGCCCAGGTGGCGGTGTAGCCGAACTGGGTCTGCAGCACCAGGGGCAGCAGCACGCTGCTGCCGAAGAAGGCCGCGTAGATGAGACTGCCGCCGCCGGCGCCCACCGCGAAGTTGCGGTCCCGGAACAGCGACAGGTCGACGATCGGGTAGGGGTGATTGAGCTCCCACACCAGCCAGTAGCCGAACACCACCGCGGTGATGACGGTGAGGCTGATGATGAGCGGTGAATCAAACCAGTTCTCGTCCGAGCCCAGATCGAGCATCACCTGCAGCACGCCGACCCACAGCGCGAGCAGCACCAGCCCGGCCCAGTCGATCGGCGGCTTGTGCAGCGCGCTCTCCCTGCCGTGCAGCACCTCGGTGGTCAAGATCACCGCCAGCACCCCGACGGGTCCGTTGATGAAGAAGATCCAGGGCCAGGAGGCGTTGTCGGAGATGTAGCCGCCGAGGATCGGACCTACGATCGGGGCCACGACCGCGATGGTTGCCCACAGGGCGAGCGCCTGGCCGCGCCGCTCGCGCGGATAGATGCTGAGCATCAGCGCCTGCGACAGCGGCATGAGGGGACCGGCGACCGCGCCCTGCAGCACGCGCGCGGCGATGAGCACCGGCATGTTGGGAGCGAGACCGCACAGGATCGAGGCGATGGTGAACAGCACGGTCGCGAGCACGAACAGGCGCACCTGCCCGAGTCGCTCGGCCAGGCGCCCGGTGAGCGGCATGGAGATGGCGGTGGCCACCGTGAACGAGGTGATGACCCAGGTGCCCTGGGTGGCGCTGATGCCCATGCTGCCGGCGATCGTCGGCACCGACACGTTGGCGATGGTCGTGTCGAGCACCTGCATGAAGGTCGCGAGCGAGACCCCGAAGGTCGCGATCGCCAGCTGCGCCCCGTGCAAGGGGGCGAGCGGCTGCTTCGGATGGCTCATGCGGCGGGCGCCGCGCCCTCACGGGAATTCTCGCGGATGATCTCGGCGATGCGCGCCTTGATCTCGGCGTTGTCCAGATCGTAAGCGGCGGTGGTGAGCACCGGCTCGGAGGGCACGCTCTGCGCCAGCGCCGGCCCGGAGTCGTTGCGGATCGCCACGCTCACGCGGGTCGAGAGCCCGACGCGCAGCGGGTGCGCGCGCAGCTCGTCGGGCTTGAGCGCGATGCGCACCGGCACGCGCTGCACCACCTTGATCCAGTTGCCGGTGGCGTTCTGCGCCGGCAGCAGCGCAAACGCCGCGCCGGTGCCCAGGCCGATGCCCTGCACCGTGCCGTGGTATTCCACCTTGCCGCCGTAGAGGTCCGCGCTCACGCTCGCCGGCTGACCGATGCGCATGTGCCGCAGCTGCACTTCCTTGAAGTTGGCCTCGACCCGCATGCGCTCGAGCGGCACGATCGCCATCAGCGGCGCCCCGGGCGCAATTTGATCGCCGAGCTGTACGCCGCGCTTGGCGACGTAGCCGGAGACCGGCGCACGCACGCTGGTGCGCTTGAGGGTGAGCCAGGCGCGCTCCACCTGGGTGGCGGCCGCCTGCACGTCGGGGTTGTCGGCGACCCCGGTGTGGCCGACCAGTGCGGTGCTGGCGGCGAGACTCTTCTGCGCCGCGGTAAGGGCGTCCTGCGCGGCCTTCAGCTCATCGCGCGCGTGTCCGAGCTCCTCCCCCGAGACCGCGCCGCTGACGGCGAGGTTCTTGCGGCGGTTGAAGTCGGCCTGCGCGCGGTTGAGGTCCGCGCGGCGCTGCCCGACCACCGCGGTCAGCTGGTCGCGGTTAGCGAACACCGTCACCGTCTGGCGCACGGTGCGCGCCAGCTGCTCCTCGGCGTCCTCGAGCGCGATGCGCGCATCGGTGGGATCGAGCCGGATGAGCTCCTGCCCGGCCCTGACCTGGTCGGTCTCATCGGCGCCGATGCTGACCACGGTGCCGGCCACCTGCGGCATTACGTTCACCAGGTCACCGGCCACGTAGGCATCGTCGGTGCTCTGGTAGTGACTCGCGTACAGCACCCACCAGGCGCCGACCGCGAGCGCCACGAGCACCAGTCCCACGCTGAGGAGGATGAGCCACTGCTGGCGGCGCTGACGCAGGCGCTGCGCGGGTGCGGCGGCGGGGGTTTCGACCGTGGCGTCCATGACGATTATTTCCTGCCGGCTGCGGAAGAGCGCGCGCTCAGCCGGCGGGCGGGGTGTAGCCGCCGCCCAGCGCCCGCACCAGATCGACGCTGTAGGTGAGCCGCCGCGCCTGCAGTTCCGCGCGCAGCGTCTGCGCCAAGAGCACCTGGTTCTCGCTCGACAGTACGCTCAGGTAGTTGTCGAGGCCGGCGCGGTAGCGTTGGCTGGTGAGGTCGTAGGAACTCTGCGCGGCCGCAAGCGCGATCTGCTGCTGCAGCGTTTCATGTTCAAGCCCCTGCCAGTTGGCCACCACGTCGGCGACGTCCTTGACCGCATCGAGCAGCGTCTGGTTGTACTGCCCGACGAAGCTGTCGAACTGTGCCTGGCGCCCGTACAGCTGCCCGCGCAGCGCGCCGCGGTTGAACACCGGCAGGCTGAGCGCGGGTCCGGCGCCGAGCGATGCGATCGGAGGACTCGAACAGCTGCGACAGGCCGAACGCCTGGAAGCCGGCGAACGCGGTGAGGTTGACGTTCGGATAGAAGTCGGCTTCCGCCGCCTTGATATCGTGCGCGGCCGCTTCCACCTGCGCGCGCGCCGCCACCACATCGGGGCGGCGGCCGAGCAGGTCCGCCGGCAGCGTCGAGGGCAGCACGATATCGGCGGGCGTCTGCAACTGCGGGCGCGTGAGGGCCTGACCCCGATCGGGACCGGCGCCCACCAGATCCGCCAGCTGGTTGCGCGAGAGCGCGAGGCTCGCCTCGACGAAGGCAAGGCCGGCGCGCGTGAGCGCCACGGTCCCTTCCGACTGCTTAACCCGTGCCACCGTCTCGAGTCCCGCGCCGACGCGCTGCTGCGTCAGATCGAGGATCGACTGCTGCTGCTTGAGATTGTCGTTGGTGACATCGAGCAGCGCATAGTTGAGATTGAACTGGATGTAGGCCTGCACCACCGCCACCGCGATCGCCAGGCGCGCGGCCTGCCGGTCGGCCTCCGCGGCCTGCTCGCCCGAGAGCGCGGTCGCGAGCAGCTGGCGGTTGCGTCCCCAGAAATCCAGCTCCCAGCTGAAATCCAGCGCCGCACGCGCCTCGGTCGACCAGGAGCCCCCGAGCGGTGGCGGGTAGAGGTCATTCTCCGGATAGCGCTGACGGGTGACGGAGGCATCGATCGCGGTGCGTGGCGCAAGTCCTGCGCGCGCGCTGACCGTCTGCGCCTGGGCGGCACGCAGCCGCGCCTGCGCGATCGCAAGACTCGGACTGCCGGCGAGTGCCTCCTCCACCAGCGCGTCCAGCTGCGGGTCGCCGTAGCTGCGCCACCAGCCATCGGCCGGCCAGGCCGTCGGATCGACCCGGGCGTCCTTGAGTGCCTGCTCGCTCGCGAGCGATTTCGCCTGCAGCTGCGGCGTGGGCTTCCAGTTACCGCGGTCGACGCAGCCGCCGAGCGCCACGGCCGAGAGCAGAAGGAGGAGGAAACTGTGCAGCTTCATGGCTTGCCCCCCGTAGCGGTGTGACGATTTTCCCCCTGCGTTTGTCCGTTAGCGATCATCCGTCCGAGATAGCCCTGGAGCGCCTCGATCTCGGCCGGGGCGAAACCGGCGAGGTGTCCGTCGAGCACGCGCGCGGCGGCGGCCGCCAGGCGCGGCAGCTGGCCGCGCCCGCTGGCACTCACGCGCAGCACCACCGCGCGGCGGTCCTCGCGCGAGCGCTCGCGCCGCACCAGCGCTTTTGCTTCGAGGCGATCGAGGATGCGCGTCATCGCGCCGGTGTCGTACTGCATGAAGCGACACAGGTCCGCGGCGGTACGCGCCGAGCCCTCGGAGAGATGTTTCAGCACCGCGAACTGCATGCCGCTCAGGCCAAAGCGCGCCAGCTCCGCGTCCAGGCCCGAGAGGAGCGAGGCGCGCGCGCGCCCCATCAGATAGCCGACCCTCAATCCCCCTTCCGGGGGTTGCGGCGCCGTCACGGGCTCGGCTGTGATGTTGTTTCTGCGGACCATGCGCGGCTTGCTATGATGGATGGCTGCCGAAGAGATTACTGCCGACGATAATACTGCCTTGGCAAGTATTTGTCGAGTGAAAGGACCCGCTTGAGCCGCTCCACCCGTGGGCCGCAGCGCACCGGGAACGCGCTGCGGGCAAGCCTGATGGCCCTGTCAATCAGTGGCTTGGCCGCGTGCGGCCCGCGTCAGCCCCCGCCGGCCCCGCCCCCGCCCCAGGTGGCGGTGGTGCTCGCCCACTCCCAGTCGGTACCCCTGACCCGCAGTCTCGTCGGACGGCTCTCGGCCACGCGCTCCGCGGACGTGCGCGCGCGGGTGGCGGGCGTGCTGCAGAAGCGCCTCTACACGGAAGGCTCGGACGTCAAGGAGGGGCAGCCGCTCTTTCAGATCGACCCGGCGCCGCTGCGCGCCGCGCTCGATGGCGCGCAGGCCGCCCTCGCCCAAGCTGAGGCCCAGGCCACCAACGCCCACATCGCGGCGCAGCGCACCCGCGACCTGCTTCCGAGCGGCCTGGTGTCGCGCTCGGATCTGGACAACGCCGAGGCCAGCGAGCGTGCCACGGCGGCCGCCGTGCAGCAGGCGCGCGCCGCGGTCGGCTCAGCGCGCATCAATCTCGGCTATGCGACGGTGACGGCGCCGATCGCCGGCCGCTCCGGGCAGCAGGGGGTCACCGAGGGGGCCCTGGTCGGCCAGGGCACCGCGACGCTGCTCACCACCGTGGAGCAGATCGATCCGATCTACGTGAACTTTGATCAGCCCTCGATTGAGATCCAGCGGCTGCGGCGCCAGCAGACCGACGGCGCGGTCACGGTCGCCAACGCCAACCAGGCCACCGTGCAGCTGTTGCTCGAAGATGGCACCCCCTATGGGCACACCGGCGCGCTCGACTTTCGCGACCTGAGCGTCGACCCGGCCACCGGTGCGGTGGCGTTGCGCGCGATCATTCCCAACCCCGATCACGTGCTGCTGCCGGGCATGTTCGTGGGCGTGCGCCTCGCCTCCGGGGCGGTCAATCGCGGCTTCCTGGTGCCGCAGGCCGGCCTGCAGCGCGACGGCAACGGGCCCTACGTGCTCATCGCCGGGCCCGACGACAAGGTGCTCCTGAAGCGCGTGACGGTCGATGGGCTGCAGGGTCAGGACTGGATCGTCACCGATGGCCTTACCGACGGGGACCGCATGATCCTCACCGGCACGCAGAACGCGCACCCCGGATCAAAGGTGCTCGCGGTGCCCTACCAGGGGCAGGCGGGCAGCGCCCCCGCCGGCAGCGCCCCGGCGGCCGGAAAGTAACTGCCGATGCCGCAGTTCTTCATCGATCGCCCGGTGTTTGCCTGGGTGCTCGCCATCCTCATCACGCTCGGCGGGGTGCTGGCCCTGACCCGCCTGCCCACGGAGGCCTACCCGCAGATCGCCCCGCCGCAGGTGTCCGTGTCCGCCACCTATCCGGGCGCCAGCGCCGCCACCGTGGAGACCACGGTAACGCAGATCATCGAGCAGCAGCTCACCGGCCTCGATCACCTGCTCTACTTCACCTCCACCTCCGCCTCCGACGGCTCGAGCGCCATCGTGCTCACCTTCGCCAGCGGCACCAACCCGGACATCGCCGCCGTGCAGACGCAAAACCGCGTCACGCTCGCGCAGCCGCGCCTGCCGGCGGAAGTGAACCAGCAGGGCATCCGCATCGCGAAAGTCAGCGCCGGCTTTCTCGGCGGCGTCGGCCTGCGCTCGGGCCCCGGTGGGCCGAGCGCCGAGGAGATGAACAACATCGTCGCCTCGCGGGTGCTCGACCAGATCCAGCGCATCCCCGGCGTGGGCGCGGTGGTGCAGTTCGGTTCCGAGTACGCGATGCGCATCTGGCTGAATGCCGACAAGCTGCATGCCTACAACCTCTCCGCCGCGCAGGTGCTGGCGGCGGTGCAGGCGCAGAACGCGCAGTTCGCCTCCGGCGCACTCGGTTCGACGCCGGCACTGTCCGGCCAGGCGATCACCGCCACCGTGAGCGCCGAGGGGCGCTTCAGCACCCCGGAGCAGTTCGAGAACATCCTGCTGCGCACCGAGCCGAACGGCGCCTCGGTGCGCCTCAAGGACGTCGCGACCGTGAGCCTGGGAGCGGCGCAGTACGGCTTCGAGACCAACGTCGACAACAAGCCGGTGGCCGCCTTCGGCATCCAGCTGTCCCCCGACGCCAACGCGCTCGAGGTGCACCGGCTGGTCACCACCCGCATGAACGACATGCTGCCGAGCTTTCCGGCCGGCACGACCTGGTTCTGGCCCTTCGATTCCACCACCTTCATCAAGGTGGCGATCCGCGAGGTGGCGATCACCCTCATCGAGGCCGTGGCGCTGGTGTTTCTGGTGATGCTGGTGTTCCTGCAGAACTTGCGCGCGACGCTCATCCCCACCCTGGTGGTGCCATCGGCGCTGCTCGGCACGCTCCTGGGCATGTACGCGCTCGGCTTCTCCATCAACCAGCTGTCGCTGTTCGCGATGGTGCTCGCGATCGGCATCGTGGTGGACGATGCGATCGTGGTGGTCGAGGCGGTCGAGCGCATCATGCGCGAGGAGCACCTGAGCCCGCTGGAAGCCACGCGCAAGGCCATGCGTCAGATCACCGGGGCGATCATCGCGATCACCTCGGTGCTCGCGGCGGTGTTCATCCCGAGCGCCCTGCAAAGCGGCAGCACCGGGGTGATCTACCGGCAGTTTGCCCTGACCATCGCCCTGTCGATGGGCTTCTCGGCGCTGCTGGCGCTGTCGTTTACGCCGGCCCTGTGCGCCACGCTCCTCACCCCGGAGCATCTGCGCGGCAACTTCTTCTTCAACGGCTTCAATCGCCTCTACGAGCGCGTGCGCAGCTCCTACGTCAAGCGCGTGTTCCAGTCGGTGGCGCACGTGCCGCGCTGGATGGTGGCGTTCGGGGTGATGCTGGCGGTGGGCGCCTTGCTGCTGCTGCGGCTGCCCGGCAGCTTCGTGCCGGATGAGGATCAGGGTTACGTGCTGGTCGACGTGCAGCTGCCCGCCGGGGCCACGCTGCCGCGCACCCGCGAGGTCATGGAGCACATCGACACGATCCTCGCGGGCAACCCCGCGGCGGCGAGCGTGTTCGTCATCGTGGGTTCGAGCTTCACCGGCAACGGCGAGAACGCCGGGCGCGCCTTCGTGCGCCTGCAACCCTGGGACCAGCGCAAGACCAAGGCGGCCGACTTCATCCGCTGGGCCAACAAGACGCTGGCGCGCGAGATCCACGATGCGCGCGCCTACGTCATCAATCTGCCGACGATCCGCGGCCTGGGCGTGTTCGGCGGCTTCGACTTTTATCTCGAGGATCGCGCCGGACTCGGGCGCGAGGCGCTCGCCGGCGCCCAGGCGACCGTGCTCGAGAAGGCCGCGCAAGATACCGCGACGCTCACCGGCGTGCGCGCCAACCTGCTGCCGCCGGCGCCGCAGCTGAATCTGACCGTCGACCGCGTGCAGGCGCAATCGATGGGACTGTCGGCGAGCGATGTCTACACGGCCCTGCAGCTGATGCTGGCGCCGGTGTACGCCAATGACTTCGTCTACCAGGGACGCGTGCTGCGCGTGCTCTTGCAGGCGGACGCGGCCTATCGCATGACCCCCGAGGCCCTCAGCCACTTCTACGCGCTCGGCGCCAACGGCGTCATGATCCCGCTCGCCAACTTCGTGCGCGCGGAATGGTCGCTCGGCGCGCCCTCCCTCACCCGCTACAACGGCTATCCGGCGGTGGAGATCACCGGCGCCAACGCGCCGGGCAAGAGCTCGGGCCAGGCGATGCAGGCGATGAGCCGCATCGTCACCACCGATCTGCCGCGCGGCTTCGGCAATGACTGGGCCGGCCAGTCACTGCAGGAGATTCTCTCGGGCGAGCAGGCGCCGATGCTGTTCGCGCTCTCGATCCTCATCGTGTACCTGTGCCTGGCCGCGCTCTACGAGAGCTGGAGCATCCCGGCGGCGGTGCTGATGGCGGTGCCCGCAGGACTCGTCGGCGCCACCGCGGCGGCGCACCTGCGCGGGCTGCCGAACGATGTGTTCTTCAAGGTGGGGCTGATCACCATCATCGGCCTCACCGCCAAGAACGCGATCCTGATCGTCGAGTTCGCGGTCGAGGAGCAGCGCTCGGGCAAGAGCCTGCACCAGGCGGTGCTCGAGGCGGCGCGCCTGCGCTTCCGTCCCATTCTCATGACCTCCTTCGCCTTCATCCTCGGGGTGTTTCCGATGATGATTTCCTCCGGCGCCGGCGCCAACGCGCGTCACGCCATCGGCACCGGGGTGGTCGGCGGGATGCTCAGCGCCGCGGTCCTCGGGGTGCTGCTCATCCCGGTGTGCTATGTGGCGGTGCGGCGCCTGCTCGGGGACCCGCTGGACGAGCCCGGACACCCGCCGCCCGGGGGCGGGCACGAGGGCCCCTCGCCCATGGCCTGAAGGGGCGGCGCCGCGACGGGCGCTGCTGATGACGCCTAGGGCGCGTGGGGGTGGGGGGCGCTGGTGCTGAAGACGTCCGCGCCGAAGATCTTCAGGTCCGGCGCAGCCGCGTAACCCAGGCGCGGCAGGCCGAAGAGCGCCTCGATCGTGCCGAGCAGCGCGTAGTGATTGTAGGGTTCCTCGGAAACCGTCCCCGGCTTTATGAACGGCGAGAGCAGCACCGCACCGATGCGCCCGCCGCCCGGGCCGCTGAGCCCCGCAGCGTACTTGGCCCCGCTGAGCGGCTGCTCGCCGCAGCAGGCCGCCGAGGCCGGGCCGTTGAGGCCGCCGGACTCATCGAAGGTGATGATCAGCAGGCCGTCGGCGCGAAACGCGGCAGACTTCACGATCCGCGGCACCCAAGTTCTGAGGAACACCTCGGCCGCGCCCGCGCCGCCGTGGCGGCGATCGACGCACGGGTCGTCATGCCCGTCATTGCACAGGTTCGGGGTGATGAACACGTAGTTGGGGGTGCTCGCGGTCGCCGCGAGATCGTGGAGCAGATGGGTGAGATTGACCACGTGCGCATCGCAACGCCGCGGGTCATCGATGATCGAGTGGAAGTACACGAACGGGTTGTGCTTGTTGGCGTACTGATCGCCGATTTGCGCGCCGTCCGTCGGATCCGGAGCGCCGATCGGCACGTGCGCGCAGGCCGCGCGTTCGCGGGCCGGATCGTTGCCCATGTCCTCCATGTAGGCCTTCCAGGTAAAGCCGGCGGCTTCCAGCTGATCGGGCAGCGTCTTTACGAGGGTCGGGTACACGCAGCCGGAGCCGCGCAGCTGGCCGTGGCTGTCCAGGCCCGGGGCGTCCGCCCGGAACTCATCAAACATCGGGCAATCCATCTGCGTGGCCTCGTTGGGCGCCTGGCCGCTGATGAGCGCGATGTAGTTGTCGAGGCTGTAGTGCCCGATGCCGAAGTACTGCGTCAGGAGCGCGCCGCGAGGCGCAAGTTCGTGGGCCAGGTACGGTGCCGCCGACTGGGGGGTAAAGGTCGCCTCGTAGGATTTGTTCTCCAGCACCAGCACGAACACGTGACGGATGGGAGGCAGCCCCTGGGCGTGTGCAGCCTGGATGCCGAGCGCGAGGCTCAGCGCGAGCGCACACGCGCGGATGAGACATTTCAGCATGCCTTAAACCTCACTCCTTAGCGTGGGCAGGTGGCCGCTCGCAACGGGCGGCGCGCGCCGCAGTGCCCGCACCAGGAGCGTGGCGCTGCCGAGGGTCAGCAGCGCGGCGGCGATAAACGGCGCTCCGGGAAAGTGCACCGGCGCGGTGGGGGCGGAGAAGTAGCGAAAGATCTGGGTCATCAGCGGCGGACCCAGGATGGCACTGAGGCTGTAGAGACAGGCGATGGCGCCCTGCAACTCCCCCTGCGCATCCGGCGGCGCCTGCTTGGAGGCGATCGCGTTCATCGACGGGTAGCTGAGCGCGAAGATGAACGTGCTGAGGGAAACCACGTACATCATCCAGCCTTCGGTTGCCAGCGCATAGCCGAGGTAGGCCACGAGCGCCGCCGCCATCCCCGCGAGCGCCGCGCGTCGCTCACCGCCCAGCCAGGGAATGAGCACGCGCGTCAGCAGCCCCTGCGCGACCGCCATGACGATGCCCACCCAGGTGAGCGAGTAGCCGACCTGCTGGTCGGTCCAGTGAAACTTGGAGATGGTGTAGAACGCCCAGACGTTCGGCAGCACCTGGTGTCCCAACTGCCACAGAAAAATCGCGCCGAGCAGCCAGCGCATCAGCGGGTAGCGCGCCACGTGCGTCAGCGTCGCGAGCGGGTTGGCGCGCTGCCAGCGAAACGGGCGGCGGTTGGCGAGCGCCAGCGACTCGGGCAGCACGAAGTAACCGAAGGCGGTGTTCAGGAGCGCGATGATGCCGGCGGCGAAAAAGGGCGCACGGGGCCCGAGGTTCCCCAGCAGCCCACCGATGGCGGGACCGACGATGAAGCCCACGCCGAACGCTGCGCCCATCAGGCCAAAGCTCTGCGCGCGCTTGGCCGGCTCGGTGATGTCGGCCACGTAGGCGTAGCCGGGCGTGAAGGAGGCCCCGGCCATGCCCGCGACCGCGCGCCCGAAGAACAGCCAGCCGATCGTCGGCGCGAACCCCTGGACGAAGTAGTCGCAGCCGAGCGCCCCGAGGGCGAACAGCAGCACCGGGCGCCGCCCGAACGCGTCACTGAGATTGCCGAGCACCGGCGCGCAGAAGAACTGCATCAGCGCGTACACGAACGCCAGCGCCCCGCCGTAGGCGGCCGCGCGATCGATGCCGACGCCGGTGAGGTGCATGATCAGGTGCGGCAGCACCGGCAGGATGATGCCGAATCCGGTCGCATCGACCAGCAGGGTAATGAATATGAACGCTAAGGCGCCCTTGCCAGCTTGGGGCAAACTCATGAGCTCGTTCCCGGGGGAGGGCGCTATCTTATACGCGCGCCTGGCCGCGCGCCGGGCGCCTTACTTCAGCGGGCGGGCGCAAAGCGCTGCCACAGCCAGTACGCGGGCACGCCGGCGGCGATGATGAGGAATGTCAGCCCGGTGTCGTGGGGGTCGGCAAACAGTGCATTGCCGACCATGAAGATCGAGGCCGCCAGGAATATCAGCGGCACCAGCGGGTAGCCGAAGACGCGATACGGACGCGCGAGCTGCGGGCGCGTGCGCCGCAGGATGAACACCGCCGCGACGGCGAGCGCATAGAAGGGCCAGATCCCCAGGATGAATTTGTCGGCGAGCTGCGCGAAGTCATTCGCCAGCACGTAGACCACGCCGAGGAGCGTCGCTAAGGCGATCGCGGTGGAGGGACTCTGGAAACGCGGCGAGACGCGGGCGACGGCGCGGAAAAACAGGCCGCGGTCCGCCATGGCGAAGAACACCCGCGAGCCGGTCATCATCGAGCCGTTGAGCCCGCTGAAGGCCGCCAGCACCACGGCGGCCGCAATCACCCCGCCACCGGCGCCGCCCAGCAGCGGAATGCGCTGCGCGACGCTCGATGCGATCAGGCGCGCCCCGGACATCTCCGCCGGCGCGAGCGCATACAGGAAGCCGACGTTGACGATGAGGTAGACGAGCATCACGCACAGCGCGCCCGCGATGAGTGCGCGCGGCAGGTTGCGCTGCGGATCACGGATCTCGCCCGCCATGGTGGCCGGATCCGCCCAGCCGTCGTAGGTCCACAGCACCGGAATCAGCGCGGTGGCCAGCAGGGAGAACGACCAGGCGGCCGGCGCGTGCACGGCGAAATGCGCGACGCTGCCGCCGCGCGCCGTGAAGGCCAGCAGCCCCAGCAGCAGCAGCGCGGCGAACTTCAGCGCGGTGGTGAGGCTCTGCAGGGCCGCGGCGCGCTGCACGCCCAGGTAGTTGAGTGCGCCGATGAAGACGATCGCGAGCGCCGCGCTGTAGCGCACTCCCTGTGCGCTCAGTGGCCAGAAATATCCCAGGTACTCGGCGAAGATGGTGGCGATCGCCCCGAGCGCGGCGGCGCGGATCACCACCAGCTCCGTCCAGCCGAAGAGAAAGGCCGGCAGCGGGCCGTAGGCCTCGAGCAGGTAGGCAAAGATGCCCCCGGAGCGCGGCAGCGCGCCGGCGAGCTCGGCGATCGTGAGCGCCCCGCACAGCGCGATGATGCCGCCGAGCACCCAGCACACCAGGATCGCCCCCGGGGCCTGCAACTGCGCGGCCACGGTGGCGGGCACGCGAAAGATGCCGCTGCCGATGGTGACGCCCACCGAGACCGCGACCGTCTGCAGCAGCCCGACCGAGCGCGGCATGCGCTCGCCCCAGGCATCAGCCACGGGCGAGTCTTTCGTCGATCAGTTCAACCCAGTGGCGCACCGGCAGCGCGGTCGCGCCGCGCAGGTGATGCAGGCAACCGATGTTGGCGGTGGCGATGAGCTCGGGTGCGCCCGCCTCGAGCGCGCGCACCTTGGACTCAAGCAGCCGCTGCGACAGTTCCGGCTGCAGGATCGAGTACGTGCCCGCGGAACCGCAGCAGCGCTGCCCGTCGTTCACCGCCGTCAGCGCGTAGCCGGCGGCGCGCAAGAGCGGCTCGACCACGCCCGTCGCCTTGAGCGCGTGTTGCAGGCTGCAGGGCGCCTGGAAGGCCACCTTGGTGGCCGCGGTGGCAGCGTCCGGCGGTGCCCCCTGCGGCCGCTGCAGGGCGGCCGTCAGCGCCGGGACTTCCGCGGCGAGCACCGCGCTGAGGTCGCGGGCGAGTGCGCTGACGCGCGCGGCGCGCGCCGCGTAGCGCGGGTCATCCCGCAACAGGTGACCGTACTCGCCGAGCATCGCAGTGCAGGCGCTCGAGGTCTCGATGATCGCCTCGATCCCCGTCTCCACCGCGCTCCACAGCGCATCGATGTTGCGGCGCAGCTGGCGCAGCGTGTCGGCCTCGGCGGCCAGGTGCTGCGCGACGGCCCCGCAGCAGCCAGCCCCGCGCACCCGCACGGCGGAGATCCCCAGGCGATCGAGCACCCGGGCGGCGGCGGGATTGATCGCGGCCCCGAGGATCGGCTGCACGCAGCCCTCCAGCAGCACCACGCGCCGTGCGTGCCGGGGCACGGGCCAGCGCAGCGCGGCTGCCGGCACGCGCGGCGGCAGGCGCGGCAACTGCCCCCGCAGGGACTTCGGCAGCAGCGGTCGCGCGGCGCGCGCCGCGAGCAGCAGCGCCCGGGCGCGGCCCGCGTGCGGCACGATTTTACGCAGCAGGTAGCGCTTCGCGGCCGCGAGCGGCGCGCGCGCGACGCGCGCCGCGGTGAGCGTGCGGCCCAGATCGAGCAGCCGCCCATAGCGCACCCCGGAGGGACAGGCACTCTCGCAGGCACGGCAGCCGAGACAGCGATCGAGGTGCAGCTGGGTGTGCGTCGAGACCGGTTCGCCCTCGAGCAGCTGCTTCATGAGATAGATGCGCCCGCGGGGACTGTCGAGTTCGTCGCCGAGCAGCTGATAGGTCGGGCAGGCCGGCAGGCAGAAGCCGCAATGCACGCAGCTGCGCAGGATCGCGTCCGCCTCGGCGCCGGCGGCGCTGTTGCGGATGAAGTCGGCGAGCGCGGTCTGCATGAAGCCTGAATTCACTCCGTGTGAAAGCAGGCCGATTCTACGCGGAAACCGCGGCCGCCATGGGCAGCGCCCGCAAGCTTAGGTCAGCCGATGATCACCTTCAGCCGCTGGGTGCGCGACTCATCGCTCGCATCGTCCACGCGCCGCAGCAGCTCGCGCGCGGCCTCCGCGCCCAGCGGGCGGCTGAGCAGAAACCCCTGCGCGTCCTGGCACTCCTGCTCCTGCAGGAACGCCAGCTGCGGGAAGTTCTCCACGCCCTCGGCGGTCACGTTGATGCGCAGCGAGCGCGACATCGCGATGATCGCCGCCGCGATCGCCCGGTCGTCATTGCACTCGGTGACGCTGCTGACGAAGGAGCGGTCGATCTTCAGGCGATCGACCGAGAAGTGGCGCAGGCGCCCGAAGCTCGAGTAGCCGGTGCCGAAGTCATCGATGGCGAGCGAGATGCCAAGCTGCTTGAGCTCGTTGATCGCCTTCTGCGCCCACGTCTCGTCGGCCATAACGACCGATTCGGTGATCTCGAGCTCGAGCGCGGAGGGCGCGAGCCCGGTCTCCTCGAGGATCGCGGCCACCTCGGACGGATACTCGGCGAGAGCAAACTGCTTGCCGGAGACGTTGACCGCCATGCGCTGGAACGGCAGCCCTTCGTCGTGCCACACGCGCGCCTGGCGGCAGGCCTGCAGCAGTACCCATTTGCCGATGGCGTGGATCAGGCCGGTCTCCTCCGCGATCGGAATGAACTCGATCGGGCTCACCTGCCCGAGCTGGGCGTTGTTCCAGCGCAGCAGCGCCTCCATGCCGGAGATGGTGCCGGTGCGCACGTCGAACTGCGGCTGGTACTGCAGGGTGAACTCGTCACGCTCGAGCGCGCCGCGCAGTTGCTCCTCGGTGGTGAAGCGATGCAGGGCGTTGGCATTCATGGAGACGTCGAAGAACGCGTGGGTGCCCGGCGTGCGCCGCTTGGCGAAGTACATGGCCAGATCGGCGTTGCGCAGCAGCATCTCGGCATCCGCGCCGTCCTGCGGGTAGAGCGCAATGCCGACGCTCGGGGTGACGACCAGTGAGTTCATGGCGAGCTGCACCGGCTCGCGCAGCGCCGCAATCAGCCGCTCGGCGACCGCGCCGGCATCCGCGGGGTTGCGCAGATTGGGCAGCAGCACCAGGAACTCATCCCCGCCGAGGCGCGCCAGATCCCCGGGACGGGCGCTGTCGGCGGTGCCGGCGGGCGCCTCGGCGCCGCCGTAGCGCAGCGAGCTGCGCAGGCGCTCCGCGACCACGCACAGCAGCTCATCGCCGACGGCATGACCGAGCGTGTCGTTGACCCGCTTGAAGTTGTCGAGATCCAGGTACAGCACCGCGAGCGTGCGCTGGTTGTCCTTGGCCGCCTGCAGCGCGGCGACCAGCCGCTTGTGCGCCTGGTCGCGATTGGGCAAGCCGGTGAGCGTATCGAAGTAGGCCAGCTTGACGATGCGCCGCTCCGCGCGCCACTTGCTGCTCAAGGCGATGGTGAGCTGACGGATCTCGTGCGGATGAAACGGCTTCTGCAGATAGGAGAGCTTGTCCTCCGGAGGCGCAAGGCCGCCGATCTCGCACGGATCGACGTCCGAGTAGGCGGTGCACACCACGATCTCGACCGCCGGATCCAGCTCGCGGATCTTGGTGGCGGCCCAGGCCCCATCGGGACCGGGCGGCATGCGCATGTCGAGGAACACTACGGCGAACGGCTGATTGCGCGCCAGGCTCTCCTTGACCGCCGTGACCGCCGCTTCGGCGCCGTCGCAGAACACCGGTTCGAAGCCGGCGGCGCGCGCCGGGGAGCGCAGCCGCGCGGTGTCGGCGGGATTCTTCTTGTGGAACAGCCGGCTGCGCAGCTCGCGAAAGCCGGCCATCTCCTGGGTCACTTCGTGTTCCAGAAGAATCTGCCGGTAGGCGTCGCGCACTTCGGCCTCATCGTCGACCACCAGCACGCGCACGGGTGTTGAGTTAGGGTCAGCCATACACGAACCTCAGACGCCTGCCAGCGAGGCAGATTCACGTGCCGCCAGCGGCACCATCAGGTGCATCGAAGCACCACGGCCGGGACCCTCGCTCGCCGCCCAGATGCGGCCGCCGAGCGCGTTGATGGCATTGGCACACCAGTGCAGGCCAATGCCATGGTTGGTCTCCGGAGACTTAGTGGAAAAGCCCTTCTCAAACACGCGCTGCAGATTCTGAGGCGCGATTCCTACCCCATTGTCGCGGCACTGCAGATGCAGCTGCTGGACATCATCCTGCCGGACGATTTCCGCGCTCAGCTGCAGCACGCCCTTTTCCTTGCCGGCGTCACGCACCGCTTCCGCCGCATTGATGATCAGGTTCTGCAGGATCAGCCGCAGCACCGTGCGCGCGATGCGCACCGCGCCGAGGCGGCGCAGCGTCTCGTCGCTCTCGATCGCGAGCCGCTGACGGCAGGAGTCCGGCACGATCTCCAGCGATTGCGAGACGAGCTCGGTGAGGCGCACCGGCTCGATGACGTGATCGTTGCGCGTGGAGCGCATCTGCTCGGCGAGCGTGGTCTGTACCAGGGTCGTCTGGCGGGTCATGACCGCCACGTCCTCCTGGGCGCAGCGCACGGTGCCGGCCAGATCGTTGCAGGCGAGCCGCATGAATTCCTCGAGATCGAGGCGCCGCTGCGGGTCGCAGGCGGGTGCCTGCAGCTCCTTGACCGCCTGCTCGACCTCCTCGGTCGGCGCCTGCCGCAGGCGCTCGCCAAGGTTCGCCAGCCGCACCCCGATCGGCGTCATGGCATTGCCGAGGTTGTGCAGCACGCCCTTGGCCAGCTCGGCGAAGCCCGCCTGGAATGACTGGTCGACGAGCTGCATGCGCGACTCGGTGACTCGCTCGACCATGCGGTCGAACTCGCGCGCCAGGACGCCCATTTCATCGTCGCGCTGCAGGCTGAGCGCGGTGCCGTCACCGCCCTCCCCGATCGCCACCGCGTGGCGCGTGATGAGCGCCAGCGGATCGAGAATGACGCGATTGAGGACCACCACCAGCAGGATCAGCACCAGCACGGCGGCGGCGAACAGACTGAGCGCGGCGACCCGGACGGCGGCCTTGCCGCGCAGGCTGACCTCGCGCGGTACGTCCACGCGAAAGGCGATAATCGGTCGGCCATACAGATCGCTGAACGGACGATAGACGCGCGTCAGCGTCTCCGTCTCCGCGAGCCGGTCGTCGCTCAAGGCGGGCATCGCCGGCAGCAGGGTCAGGTCCGCCTGTGCCTGCGCGGCGATCTGCGCGACCGTGGCCTCATTCAGCAGGCGCCCCATCAGCACCATGCCGCGCGCCGGACCGTTGCCGGTGCCATCCAGGATCGGAGAGGCCGCGAGCAGCATCACGCCGCGGTTGGTCGCCACCAGACCCTTGATCGAGTGACCACCGAGCGAACTGCCGCGCCAGGGAAAATTCTGCGGGAGTGCGGTGAGCGTGGCCAGATCCAGGTGCAGCGGCTGCTCGCTCTGCAGCTGGATATCGCGGGCCAGGATCACGTCGTTGTTCACATCCACGATCAGCAGCGCGTTGACCTCCAGCTGCCGCAGCGCCACGTCGGTGATGTTGGCACGGACAAATTCGGGATCACGCGACTGGACGAAGCGGTAGGTATCGGACCAGTTGGCCCAGTCCATGCTCGCCACCCCCACCTGCTCGAGCGCCTGATTGAGCGCATGGTCGATGCGGCGCATGGCGGTGCGCGCATCGGCACGCTCGAGCTCGGCAAAACTCGGCATGAGGACGAGCTTGCCGATCATGATCGCGGCCAGGCCGAGGATCACGAAAATGCCGGCAATGAGGATGCTCACCTGGGCGCGGATGTTCACCCCGGTACGCTAAAGCGGTTCTCTTTAATCATTGTGTTACAACCTCTCAAAATCGCCCCGAAGGGCGGGCGCCAATGTGCCCGAAGTGATCCACGTCACATTAATGGCGGCCCCCGGGAACGGGCCCGGAGCGCGCTTTAAACACCCCGGCGCTGCGCTCGCGCCGCTTTACCGGGCACGCCGCAGGTCAGCACTCGCGGGCCGCCGGTGCACTCACCGGCGCGGGCTGCAACGGCCGCCGCGGCGCGCAGCGCACGCGTGGCCTTTCGCGGGTCACGAGCGGTTATGATTGCGGGGCCGCGCCACGCAAGGCCGGCATGAAGAACAAGATCCCGAGGATGACCCCCGTGTCAGTGCCGGAAGCGCGCACGCGCCCCCTGTGCTCGGCCCGGGTCCGGCCGTGAACTGTCCGCAGGAGTGTCCATGACGAGTGTTACGCGACGAGCTTTCGTGGGTGCTTCGGCGGCCGCAGCGTCAGTGGCGGCCACCACCGTGGCTGCGGCCGCCGGCAAGGACAGCCCCCGCAAGCTCAAGTCCCTGAGCACGACCGCCCAACCCATCAGCGCCGCCGAACACCGCGCGCGGCTCGAGAAGCTGCAAGCGCTGATGCAGCCGCACAGCGCGGCGCTCCTGGTGGAGGCCGGCTCCTCGCTTGAGTACTTCACCGGCGTGCACTGGTGGCGCTCCGAGCGCACCACCGCCGCACTGATTCCGGCGCAGGGACCACCGGTCATCGTCACGCCGTTCTTTGAGGAGCCTTCGATCCGCGAGACCCTCAAGGTGAGCGCGGACGTGCGGGCGTGGAAGGAAGACGAGAACCCGTTCGAGCTGCTGGCGGCCGCGCTGCAGGGGCTGCCGGCGGGGGCCCTCGCCGTCGAGCCGACGACCCGCTTCTTCATTCTCGACCGCGTCACCCGCGCCGCGAACAACAAGCGCGAGGTGACCGCGGCAGATGACCTGGTGCGCGCCTGCCGTCTGATCAAGTCACCGGCGGAGCTCGCCCTCATGCAGAGCGCCAACGACATCACCCTGGCCGCGATCCGCCAGGTTCACGGCTCGCTGCGCGCGGGCCTGCAGAATGCGGATATTTTGAACCTGCTGATCGCGGCGACCGAGCAGCTCGGCGGTCAGCACGAGTTCTCGCTCGTGCTGCTGAACGAGGCCAGTGCCTTTCCCCACGGTTCGGTTCAGCCACAGAAGCTGCGCGAGGGGTCCGTCATCCTCATCGACAGCGGTTGCACCGTGCACGGTTACCAGTCAGATATCTCGCGCAGCTGGGTATTCGGCCGCGCCTCGTCCCGGCAGCGCGAAGTCTGGAACACGGTCAAGCGCGGCCAGGAAATCGCGCTCGAGACCGCCAAGCCGGGTGTCCCGGCCGGCGCGGTCGATCGCGCCGTGCGTGCGTACTATGAGCAGCTGGGGTGGAGCCGCGACTACGGGTTGCCCGGACTTTCGCACCGCACCGGCCACGGCATCGGTCTTGACGGGCACGAACCGCCCTACCTGGTGCGCAGTGACACGACCCTGCTCGAGGCGGGGATGTGCTTCTCGGACGAGCCGGGCCTGTATATCCCGGGTGAATTCGGCATCCGCCTCGAGGACTGCTGGTACATGACCGACGCCGGTCCGAAGCTGTTCACGCCCCTCGCCCGTTCCCTCGAGCAACCGGTGTAAGTTGACGTCGGCCTCGCAACCAACCCAGGCGTTGGCCCGAGCGCGTTACGATGCCGGCGCGATCGCGCTGCACTGGGTGATGGCGCTGTTGGTCGTGGTCGTGGGCGTGCTGGGCCTGCTGCACGACTCCTGGCCGAAGCGGACCCAGGCGTTCTGGATCAACCTCCACGCGCTCATCGGCCTTGTGGTCCTGGGGCTGCTGATCGCCCGCATTGGCTGGCGCCGCCGGCACCGGCCCCCGCCGCTGCCGGCCGATTGCGGCGAACTGTCGCGGCGGCTCTCCCATCCGGTGCACCTACTGCTGTACCTGCTGATGTTCGTCATCCCGATCCTGGGCATCGTGACTTTCATCTGGCACGGCCGGGTGTTTAATTTCGGCTGGTTCCGCCTCGACTTTGGCGTGCCGAAGAACCGGGCCATCTTTCAGCCGACCGAGCTGATCCACGGCTATCTGGCTTACGCGCTCTTTGGCCTCGCGACACTGCACGCGCTGGCCGCGTGCTGGCACCAGTACGTGCGCCGCGACGGGGTGCTGCTGCGGATGTGGCCGCGCGCCCGGGACCAGTAGCCCGGCTCGCGCACCCTGAGCCGGGGCGCGCGCCGCACGTTCTCGGTCGGCTATTGTTTTGCGACCGTGGAGTGCAGGTCGAGCAAGGTCGGATCGAGCACGTTCTTGAGGTCCCGGCACTGCGGCAGGGTCGCGCCCTGGTAGTCCGCGGGCGGGAAGTATTTGACCTGCCAGGCCGCGAAGCCCCACACATCGAGATCGGCCTTCAGGTACTTCTGGCCACGTTCGGCGGCCTCGCAGTCGTACTGCGAGCGCTGCGCATGCTGCTGCAGTTGCCGCAGTAACTCGCTGCGCGTCTTCGCTTCGGAACGCTGCAGCAGCGTTTCCTTCAGGCTCGGGGCCGTGCCCGCTTTGTGCGCCGGCCGCTGAACCTTGAAATCCGGATCGTGATAGGGATCCGCGCCGTTGGCGGCAGCGGGCGCGGCTTCGACCACCGGCACGGCGGCCGGCGGCGCGCTGACCTCGGCAACGTTGTGCGGATCCGTCGGCGCCTCGGATATTGCGGGGTCGAAGAGATTGGCCGTGGCTGCGGCGCGCGCCGACTTGGCGGCCAGATAATCACTCACGGCCCAGACTCCGAGGGTGATCAGTGCGGCGCTCGCCCCGACCGGACCGGCGTAGCGGACGAAACCACTGATGAGGGCGGGCGCCGGCACCAGCGCGCGCACGCGCGTGCGTACCCGATCGAGCTGCAGCCAGCCCGACAGCTGCCTGATCCCGTGCAGCACACCCTGGGCGATCATGAAGCCCAGGCATGCACCGATGATGAGTTGAGTCATGCTCATGACGGATACCGTAATCGCGTGTAAATCCTCAGAAGTTCGCATTCTGGAGGCGCCATCGAGCTTCCACTGTGAGCGGCTTCACGCGCCCGGCCCGGCGACCTGTGCATGCCGCACGCAATTGGCAGCGGCGCGCGGGCGCGGCGTGCCGATACCCCCGGGGCGCCCCCCCTGCGAGCGGTTTCGAAGGCTCCCGAACAGGCTCTCCAAGAGGCGCGTGACGCCGTACGTGCATAAGTCCCTGAAAATCCGCAACTTGCTGGAAAAGGCACAAGATCTAGTAATGAAAGGCGCCCGATGCACACAAGTTCTGGTGGGTAGCGCGCCCGAATCGTCGTATCCTTAACCCCCGCTCACACCCGCTTATCCCACGCTTCTTCGGAGGGATCAGATGACGCAGGAAGAGTTGCTTGCGCTGCTTCGCAAGGCGCGCACCGTGCTGCAGACCCACCTGTTCGATGAGGGCGAAATGATCCGGGACGACATCGCGGAGATCTGCCTGCAGATCGATGACGCGCTGCCGGACGCAAGCCGTGTGCTTCTCAGAAAGGCCGAACTCGAGCGCGATCCGCACAGGTCGGCAGCGTAAGCAGTCCCGATGTGCGGCCGTTACATCATCCGCCAGCAGACCAAGGCGCTCCGGGAGTGGGAAAAGTACGGGCCGCCGCCGTTTCTTGAGTCGTACAACGTCGCCCCGTCGCAGGAGGTCCCCGTACTGCGGCTGCACGCGGGGCGCCCCGAGTACGCGCTGCTGCGCTGGGGGCTGATTCCATTCTTTGCGCACGGTGTGCCCCCGAAGTACTCGACCATCAACGCGCGCATCGAGACGCTGGAGAGCGCGGCCTCCTATCGCGAACCGTGGCGCCGTGGCCGGCGCTGCCTGCAACTCGCCTCGGGATTCTACGAGTGGCACGTCGATGCGCACGGCCGCAAGGCACCGTGGCTGATTACGCTCGCCGATCAGGAACTGTTCGCCTTCGCGGCGCTCTGGGATCGCAGCTTCAAGGAAGACGGCACGGCGGTGGAGAGCTGCGTGCACGTCACGCTCCCGGCCAACGCGCTGATGGCCGACATCCACAATGGCGGAGCCAATCCGCAGCGCATGCCAGCCATCCTGCGCCAGGAAGACCGCGACGCCTGGCTCGAGGGATCCGTCGCGGAGGCCCGGGCGCTCCTCAAGCAATACCCGGCCGATCGGATGCTGGCCTACGAGGTCAGCACCCGGGTGAACTCGGTCAACAACAACTCACCCGATCTGATCGCCCCCGCGTCCGCGAGCCAGGAAAAACGCCTGGCCGGTTAGCGGCGGGCGCGGGTGCGCCGGCGCCTGAACTACTTACCGCTCTGCGCCTGCAGCATCTGCTCGTGCACGAGCAGGCGCTGCGCCGCGTGTTCGAGGATTTCGTGCCCGGCGACCGTCGGGTGGATGCCGTCCCAGAAGAGGTGCCGGCGCGGGCGGGCGCAGATCGGATCGACGGTGGTGAAGAACGCCAGACACGCATCGACCACATCGTCGAGCCCGAATGCGGCCGGGTCAGCGATGACCTGCTGCACGAGCCCGTCCACGTCGAACTGGATGAAGTGAGTCTGCGGCAGCGCCTGCAGCTGCGTCAGCGCCTGCTGCAGCCCCTGATTGTAGAGTCCGGTCAGCTGCGCGGCCGCTCCCACCGCCGCCGGTCCCAGGGCGCGCACCGCGGGGGTATCGCCGAGGTCCGGCAGATCGGGAATGAGGAAGGTTCGCGCCCCGGCCGCGTAGAGCACCTCGATGTTCGCGGCGACCGTTTCGATGGCGGTCTGCGCAATCGCCCCGCTGGTCGCGCCGGAGGGATCGGTCGCGAGCGCCTGCAGGGCGTCATCCAGATCGTTGGCACCGATCCAGATGACATAGATCGCGTCCGCCCGGGCGTGGCCGCGAAAGTCGGTGAGGAACAGGGCCACCTGGGAGCTGAGGTCGTAGGCCGAGAAGGCCGGCGCGTTCGCGCGAGCACGGGCCCGACCGACCGCGTAGTTGGTGAATTCCCCCGGGCTGGCCAGCGCCGGGCGGCCGCTGAAGGGCGTGTCCAGCTGCGCGGCCAGCTGTTCCGCCCACGTGCGTCCGTCGGTGTAGTGGTGGCCGCCGCCGATGTCGTACGGGGCATCGGGGATCGGCGCGAAGGGCGCCTGCGAGACCTGGCCAAAGGCCAGGTAGTAGTTGCCGGGGTCAGAGAGGCTGTCGCCGAAGAAAACGAGACGGTTGTGCTCGGGCTCCGCCCAGGCGGGCGCGGACGACAGTGTCAGCACGAACATCAGGGCAGTCAGGTAACGGGCCGCGGTGAACATTGGCGAGTGCTCCCATGGATCGACTGATGGAGTAAGAGCGTCCGGGCCTGCGTTCGGGCACCTCTTTTCAACGTCCGCGATCCCCGTGCCCGGCATTCCCGGTCGCCAGACCCGTCCACCCCTGGATGCGACCCAGTCGTTTCGGGGCCCTGGCCGCCCGCGGGTAGGATCGCGACTCATGAACCAGACGATTCGCGATTACTTAAAGAGCCGCATCCGCTGGTGCGGGGCGATCGCCCTCGGAGGCTGGGTAGTGATGGCCTTAGGCGGAGCCCTTGCGAAGCGCCTGCCCGAGGGCATCCCTCAGCCGGTCATTCCCCTGACCGGCTTTCTCGTGTTCTTCGGCGCCATCATCGCGATGCAGCGCAGCATCAAGTGCCCGAAATGCAAAGCGAAACTCGGGCAGACGATCGCCATGCCGCTCGCGTTCAGCTGGGGTTCGGGACCGAAGGTGAATTTCTGCCCGTTCTGCGGCGTCAATCTCGATGAGCCGCGTCCGGGCGGCCGCGCCGACCCGATCGCTGCGCAAAATCCGATCAAGTCCTGAGTGTCAGAGAAGCCGCGTGGGAGAAACCGCCTCCCGTGACTGCATAGGGGCGGTGCGGCGGCTCACATGAGGCCGGCACTCTCAAGAATGCCCGGCACGTGGCCTTCCCAGCCGATCGCCATGACATGTACGCCGGCGCACAGATTGCGCACGGCGCGGATCGTCCGCGCTGCGATTTCGATGCCCGTGCGGATCTGCGCCTCCGCGTCCGCCGCGGCGGCCATTTCCGCGATGAGCGGCTCGGGCACGCGAATCCCGGGGACGTTGCCGCTGAGCCAGGCCGCCATTTTCGCGGACTTCAGTGGAATGATGCCGGCCAGGATCGCCACCTTGCGCGGCTTCACGGCCTCGAGGAAGCGCTCGAGCAGGGCCGGCTCGTAGATCGCCTGCGTCTGAATGAACTCAGCGCCCGCATCGATCTTGCGGTACACGTTCAGCATCTCGGTGTCCAGATCTGCCGCTCCGGGATTGGCGGTCGCACCGAGGAACATCGTGGGCGCGCCGCGCAGCGCATGCCCCGCCATGTCGTGGCCCTCGCACAGGCCACGCGCCGCCGCGAGCATCTGATTGGCGTGCAGATCGAAGACCGGCTTCGCCTCCGGGTGATCGCCATTTGCCGGCGGGTCACCGCCCATGAAAATGAAGTTACGCACGCCGAGTACGGAAGCCCCCAGAAGGTCGGCCTGAAAGGCGATCCGGTTGCGGTCGCGCGCCGTCATCTGCACGATCGGCTCGATGCCGCGCTCGAGCAGCAGCCGCGCAACCGGTGTCGGGGCGGTTGCCATGCGGGCGCGGTGCGACTCGGTCAGGTTGAAGGCGTCGACGTGACTGCGCAGTGCCTGCGCCTTGGCCAGAAGGTCACTGAGATCGGTCCCCTTGGGCGGGGTCAGTTCTGAGGTGACGACGAATTGCTGCGAGCGGATCTTGGCGGCAAGTGAACTCATGGCTTCTCATTCATCCAATACAGCATCGATCAGCAGTGCGGAGCACGCAAGGGCTGTCAGCGCCCGCGTGAGCGCAAGCGATCCATAAGAACGGCATTGGCGACGTGCCGAGATCTGCCGCCTGCTGCACGCGGGAACTGCGGCACAGACGCCGTGCACGGCGCGACGACCCGCGATGCGCGCGGCATCCCACGCGCAGCGCACGAACGTCACCGCCCGCCGGCGGCCGCGAAGTCTGTCACCGATCCTTACAGGTATACCTTACGGTCACCGAAGCACTCGCGCTTCCCCCGGGTCCGGAACACGTGAGTACGTACGTCTTCGTTGCATTGATCTGGCCGGTCGACGCGCTGCCGCTCAAGGGCTTAGGGCCACTCCATGCACCCGAGGCGACGCAGGACGTGGCGTTCGTGCTGCTCCAGCTGAGGATAGTCCCTTTGTTGTACTTCACGGGGATGGTGGTCGGATTCGCCGTCAGCGTCACGGTAGGTGCCACGGCCACCGCCACGGTTACTTGGGCCGTGGCGCTGGACCCTGCAGTGTTTCCCGGCAGACCGTTACTGCAGGTGAGTACGTAGGTCGTCGACGCCGTGATCGGGCCGGTGTTCACGGGACTCGTGGCCCCGCTTAGATTCAGGCTGCCGCCCACGAGCGAACACGACTGCGCATTCGAGGCCGTCCAGCTGAGCTGCGTCGCGCCACCACTCACGACCTGCGCCGGGCTGGCGCTGAAGGCGCTGATCGTCGGTGGCGGAAGCACCGTCACGACCACCGAAGTGCTGGTGGGCGTGGAGTTCGCGCCCGTGCACGTCAGGGTAAAGGTGGTGGTGCTCGCCAGGGTGCCGGTGCTCTGCACTCCGCTCAGCGGCTGCGGGCCGGCCCAGCCGCCACTCGCCTGGCAGGAGAGCGCGTGCTGCGTGCTCCAGCTGAGCTGCGCGGCGCTGCCCGGTGCAATGCTCGTGGGCGTTGCCGACAGAGTCACGACCGGAACTGCACAGGCCGGCGGGGGCGATGTGAGCGGCCATGCTGAGTTGGGGGGATTGCCGCTCACACGCGTGTTGAGCGCCAGGTACAGATTGCCCAGCCGGCCGCGGATCTCGCCCCACGGATTGGGGTTGGCGGCATTACCTGGGTAGTTGGTGGCGGGACGCGGGTCCTGGCCGACCAGCGTGTCGCATTGCACCGCTTCGTTCGCGGCGCACACGTAGTCCGCCTGCGACAGGTAGGAGTTGATGTTGCTCAGGCACGCGTTTACGGACGTCCTGGTCGCCGGCACGATGTTCGCGGCGGCGACGGTCGAGGACAGATCGTTGTACTTGCTCTGCGCGTCGCCGACGAGGCCGCCAGTTAGCGCGCTGGTGTTGAGAACCAGCCCCACCCCGTATATCGACATGCCGCGATTGGCCCCACTCGAGGTACCACAGAACGCCGTCATTTCCGCAAGTTCGGTCAGCCCCGTCGCCGGATCGATGTTGACGACGCTGCCTTCGCTCGGGATGGCGTCCGAGAACGGTGCCCAGGAATAGGTGTTGGAGGGGCAGGAAAGATTGGCCTGCCCGGCTGCGGGCGGCAGTATCTTGTCGACGTTCGCCTCGGAGGTAACGAGGATGCCCGGGATGCCGTTGACGCCGGGTGCGTTCGTGCGCACCAGCGCAAAGCCGGCCTTGGAGACGCCCGAGCCGCCGCACAGCGTTCCGGGAATGATCTCGTTGCCGAATCCGGGGCAAAGCGTCCCAACGTTGAGGGTGGTGCCGTCGCACATCCCGCTCGCGTTGACACGCGGATCCTTAAGCACAACGCAGGTGGCCTCGATGACGTTGCCCGTGGGCTGCGCACCGGTCGTCAGCAACTTGTGCGGGATGACACCGCCGCTGATGTCGCAACCGCTCGCTGACTCGCAGCTGATGGCAGTGACCGCGCCCAGCGGCTCGACCGCCAAGCCGTCCGGACTCATGACACCCTGAGTCGCAGTCCCGATGAGGTTATTGGTTCCGGGGGTGGTGGGTGCGCCGAACTGCAGGATCTGACCGGCGTTCCCGGCGAGCGACTGTGTCACGTACGCATAGGGAGTCTCGAGCTGCAGGCCGGCCTTCAGCTTTCCGAGGCCGCCGCCGAGGCCACTGGCAAAGACCTGTATAAGATTCGGCACGACCACGCCCGCGTTGGTGGTGAAGTCGTAGCGCAGGATCCGACCGGCCGTGGTGAGGATCAGCAGCGTCGGGTTGGCATCGAGGGCATCGGCAGGCCAGAAATCCATCCCCAGCCCGTACTCCTTATTGGGAAACTGCGTGCCGCTGATTAGGACCTCATCCGGTGCACTCACCGGGCCGGCACCACTGAGCACCTGGCTGATGGTGGCCGCGCGGTAGAGGTATACGGCGTCGTTATTGGTGTTTTGGTTCGAGGTCGAATTCTTGTTGCCCACCAGGAGCAGCACGTCACCCGGATGCCAGGCGCCGGTGGTGCTGGCGGCGACGGCCGTTTCCCGCAGGCGCACGACCCCGTAGCCGCCTGAAAACGTGGCTGAAATCAGCAACGGCGTGCTGGCGTAGCCGGTTGCCGAAGTCGCGCTCGCCGGCAGCACCCATAGCTGCGCGGACTGCGTCGACACAAAGTACAGATTCCCGGCGCTGTCGACCGAGAGGCCATCCGGGCTGGCAGGACCGGTGCCGCAGTTCTTGCGGCTCCACACGAGCGTCGTGGTGGCCGGGGTCGCACCCAGCGCGGGTGTGTAGCGAATGATCTGGTCATTCGCGATGTCGGTGACGAGGACATCCACCGTGCCCTTGGGAACATTCGGGACCAGCACCAGGGAACTGAAACTGCCGTGGCTTGCGCCATCGGCGTTCAGCGGGCTGATGGCGCCGGGCGGCACGAAGGAGGTCACGTCGTAGATCTGATTGCCGACGGAGTTCGCCGCGGTTACCCGCAGGGACTCGGCCTGTGCGCCGGCAGCGACCAGCACGGCTGCCAGAGTCAGCATCCCACGCCGGATACCCCCATCCCACACTGAGGCAAGAGCGCGCATCGATTCCTCCACCATTTCCGGGACTTGCGTCGTGATTCGTCGAGTTTTTTCTGTCCGCAAGGAGTCCTGTATCAGGCATCACTTCTCGCTCTACGGCGAGTTGTGCGCCTGCACGGGACGTCGTTGTTCTTCAGTGGCCGAACACTAGCACGCCGCAACGAGCATGCGCGCAAATTTACCGTGACCGCTCGCTCCGAGAGCGTGTCGCATTAAGTTCACATTTCGCGCGCCGGCACGCTCACGGTCGCTCATGGCGGTCGGCCCGGCGGACGCCAACCTACGAGGTCGGCGTTGTCGTGGCGACCGCGTAGGACTGCCGCCCCGCGCCGGCACGCCCGGCCTGCGCGTGCAGCCGATCGAGGTACCGTTGCGCGAGATCGTGATAAGCCGGCGGCGCGCCGCCGTCCTTGCTGAGGATGCTCAGGCTGTGCGTCAGCAGCGGCTGGGCTTCGGCGTAGCGACCCAGGCCGGTGAGGGCGGCTCCTTCCACACTCTCACCCACCGCAGTCTTCCAGTGCGTCGGCGACACGGCCGCGGAAAGGATTGTGACGGCGCTCCGCGCCGACACCAGCGCCTCGTCGTACTCGTGGCGCGCTACCTGCAGAATGGCCACGTGCACGAGGCTCGTCGCCACGTCGGGATGGGAGTTGCCGAACAACCGACGCCGCATTGCGAGTGCCTCCTGCAGATCGTGGTCGGCCTCCGCGTATTGCCCGGCCTGCGTCAGCCAGAAGCCGATCTGGTTCATGACGCGGGCCACGTCCGGGTGGTCCTTCGGGAACACACGCCGGTACACGGCTAGCGCCTCGCGCTTGCTCGCCAGGGCGCCTGCGGTGTCGCCCCGGTCGAATTGCACGAACGCGAGGTTGTTGAGCGTCTGCGCAACATCCGGATGCGTCTCGCCCAACAGTTCCCGTTGCATGGCCAGCGCTTCGCGGTAGGCAGACTCGGCGTGCACCAGATCACCCTTGTCCTGGTACATCACCGCGAGGTTATTGAGCCCCACCGCGATCTCGGGGTGCTTTTCGCCCAGCAGGCGACGCTTCATCGCGATGGATTCCCGGTAGAGCGCCTCGGCTTCGTCGTAGTCGCCACGCGCCTGGAGCAGTGTCGCGAGGTCGTTAATGGCTTCGGCGAGCGCCGGGTGCGGTTCGCTGCCACGCAGCTGCCGTTGCATGGCCACGGCGCTGCGCATCACGGGTATCGCAGCGCTCTGGTCACCGCCCCGTTCCATCGCGAGCGCGAGGTCCTTGAGCGTCAGCGCGATGTCGACGTGCACGGCACCGTACAGCCACTGCTGTTGCTCGAGTGCCTGGCGCAGCGTGCGCGTTGCGTCTGCGTAGCGGCCTTGCTGCTCCAGCAGCACACCAAGTCCGTGGAGACTCGTCGCCAATTCGGCGCGGCTCTCGGTGTCATAAGGATGAGCGGCCTGGATGGCGATTGCCTCGCGGTAGGCCTTTTCGGCAGCATCGTACTGGGCCTGCACGGTGAGCAGATCGCCCAGGTGATTCAGTGACAGCGATAAAGCGTGCGGATCCGCGGGGTTACCGCCGCGCCGCGTGGTGACGGCGCCATCCAGCAACGGTCGCGCCTGCGGGTAGAGGCCCAGTCCCATGTATACCGTACCGACGGTATCCATCAGCGTCGCGCGGATCGCTGGCTGCTTAGCCAGTTCGCGGTCGATGCGGGCGGCGCCCTTGTCGAGCATCTCGCGCGCCGTGACGGAATTGCCGCGCGCTTCGCTCGGATCAGAGATGCGGAACAGATCGACCAGAAAGCTCGTGGTCTGCTTGGCGGTCTCCGCCTCGGCTTCCGCACGTACGGTCTGCTGCTGTGCGGCCTGGCGCTGGATCAGCGCGTAGGTTGCCAGCCCGCTGGTCACCACCATGCCGCTCAGGGCCGTGCAGGTGACCACGAACAGCTGCCGGTGGCGCCGCTGCAGCTCGCGGCGCCGTAGCACATCGAAGCCGACGCCGAGGAGCCCGGCGATCAGTTTCAGCTTGGCGTTGCTCTTGCCGTCCTTGCCGGCGCGTGCGTCGGCGGCGATCGGCTCGGTGCGTACGCCACTGAGCTGCCCATCCGCCCCGAGCTTGAAACGCAGCGCCGGGGGGAAGCATTCCTGGTCGGCCTGCGCCGGAGTCTCGGACGCATTCGGCTCGCCATCGACGATGAGGCAGAAGATCCGGTCTTCGCGCCCGAGGCGCTTGAAGGCCAGAATTTCCTCGTTCACCCAGCGCGATTTCGCGGCCTGCGGCGAGCAGACGACAATCTGGCAGGCGGACTGCTCCAGTGCCGCGGTGAGCACGGTCCCGAGGTCGGTCGCGCTGGCGAGTTCCTCGCGGTCGCGGAAGACCGGCGTCAGGCGCTTGGGTACCGGACCGCGGGCGGTCTTGGTACCGACGAGGCGCTTCGGGGGTCGATAGGATTCCAGCGCCTTGTGCAGCCAGTCAGCCCACTGCGTATCGCGGTGGCTGTAGCTGATGAAAGCCCAGTACTTGGGCTGATCCATGCGTGTGCCCCAATCGTGGTCCGCCAGGCGCGTTTTAGGGTCTTTGGCAGGGTCTGGCGGCCATGCACTGTAAACGAACGGCTGCGCAACGCATAGTCAAAGGTTGTGATGGGCGCTGCCGGACCGGCACAATGCCGTGGCGGCTCTCGCCGTCGATTGGCCCCACCAAATTGGTCGATAAGAATCCCACCGGGAACTCCCCGTTCGTCGTCGGAGTTTCTGGTCACCGTGATCTCGCTCCCGACGGCGTCGCTGCCCTGCGCGACGCCGTGCAGAGCTTTGTGCAGGAAATTCGCGGCCACCTGCCCCATACAGAGCTACAGATCCTCATCGGCATGGCGCGCGGTGCCGATCTGTTGGTCGCGCAGGTCGCGCTGGAACTCGGGCTGCACGTCGAGGCGGTCCTGCCGATGCCGCTCAGCCAGTACGCGGCCGATTTTGACCCTCAGAGCCTCGCAGTCCTGCAAGCGCTGCTGCGCAACCCGAACGTGCACTGCCACGAGCTTGCCTCGCAGGTGACCCACGCTCACGCCGGCGGGCTGCCCGCGACGGTGCGCGATGCGCTGTACTCCAATCTCACGGAGACTCTGATCCGGCGCAGCAGCCTGCTGCTCGCCATCTGGGACGGCCAGCAGTCCCAGCTCGCGGGAGGTACGGCCGATACGGTCCTGCGCTTCCTAGGCATTCGCACCGAGGAGAATCCCTCCGACGAAAACCTGGTGTTCGTGGAAGCCACCGCGGATGTCGATTCTGCAGACCGGCTGGTGTACTGGATTCCCGCCGCGCGCCACCACGAGCAGTCCTTGGACGAGAGCCACCGGGGCTGCTTCCTGGAGGGCGCCGGGGACAACGTCCTCAACGTCCACAGAAGCATGCCCGCACAGCTCGCAACCCAACTCGCGGAGGTGGACCACTACAACCGCGATTACCAGCAACGGCACGCGGACGGGCACCTGGGCGAGCACGACTCGCTGATCGCGGGCTTGCCGCCGGAAGTGCCCGAGCCAGAGCGGGCGGCGCTGCGCTTCATCGACAGGCAGTATGGCAAGGCCGATGCCCTGGCCATCTACTACCAGCGGCGCTCGGACCGACTGTTCGGGCTGTTCGGCATCATGACCTTCGCCATGGGCCTGTCGTATCTGATCTACGAAAGGCTCACCGAGTCGCGTCTGCTGCTGGTCGCCTACCTCGTGGTCCTGCTCGGCAGCCTCGCGCTCTACTATATGTTCGCCGGCAAGCACTGGTTCGCCAAGCACCTCACCTACCGCGCGCTCGCGGAGACGTTGCGTATCAAGCTGTACCTGCGGCTCGCCGGCGTGGACCATCGCGTCGATGCCGGCGAGGTGCTCGCGCTGTCGGGCGTGGACCGCTTCCGCGGCTTCAGCTGGGTGAGCTACGTACTGAAGGCGGTGACGGCATCGGACCTGCACGCGTACACGCAGCGCCATGCGAGCTCGCGCCATACCCACTGGGTCGAGCAGGCGTGGATCGAGAATCAGCACCGCTACTTCACCCGTAAGGTCAGCACGCTTGCGCGCACCAGCTATCGCGTGAAGCTACTGAAGCAAACGCTGTTTGTCGCCGTGCTGCTGGCGATTACCACCTTGTTCCTGACCGGTGAGCGCCTGCACGAGATGCATTTGCCATGGGGCACATCACTGCACAACCTGCTGATGTTCTCCATGGGATTCTTCGCGGTGCTGCTCGGCGTCTGGGAGTTGCACCAGGACAAAATGGCGACCCAGGAGCTGCTCTGGCAGTATCGCAATCAACTGCATCACTTCACGCGGGCAAAGCAGCTGCTGCGGCAGATGACCTCAGCCAGCCGCCGCGAAGACATCCTCGTGGCGCTTGGCAGGGACTCCCTGATGGAGAGTTATCTGTGGACCATCCACCGCTACCATCGAGAGCACGAGCCGCCGACCGGCGGTTGAAGCCCGGCGTCAATTCAGGCGCGAGGCGAGCGCGCGCGCCGGCGCTACACTGGACTTAGGCTATGAAGAAGCTCAAACACGAGGCCGAACTGTTCCGGGCGGCGCTGCTGGCGGGCATACAGTATGCGGAAGGCCGCAAGGCGGTCGAGTTCGAGGCGACCGACTCGGCGAGCGACAAGGCGCTCTATGTCTATCGCCTGCTCGTGCACGACAAGCTCATAGCGCCGATGCCGGAAGACCAGGTGGCAGAGAAGACCATCCGCCATCGGCTCGCGACCTGGTATGCGCATCAATTGCCCGCGGGGCATCCTCTTTTGAAATAGCAGGCAGGCACGCAGCTCTTTTGCCACTAGTCACTACTCCCCTCAGGAATGGGCGTATCGTGGCGTCCACGAGGAAGCGTATTAGCGTCACGCGGAGACACCGATGAGCAAGGGCATGGACCGGAAGAAGGAAGGGAAGAAGAAGGCCGCTAAGTCTCCGCAGGAGAAGCGCGCGGCGAAGAAGGAAAAGAAACAGAACCGGGGATTTCTCTAACGCGTCACAGGCGTGGGGCACCTGACGTGCTCCACGGACCGCGTTGCAGCGACGGCGGCTCCGGGATTTTGGTTGCGAGTGCAGCTGCGCTCGCTTCCTTGCCGTGCTTCGTGCCGCCGACAGTCGGCGCCAAAAGTATACTAGCGCTCACTCTCCTCCTCTATCGGTGAGCCCCATTGAGCCGTTGGATTATTTTACGTAGCGCGATCGCGCTGGTTGCCGCGCTCGCGGCGAACGTGGTGTGCGGTAAGGATATCGTTATTCCCGCTGGCGTATTGATTGACGGAGTTGCGGACACGCCGCGCTCAAATGTCTCCGTCGTGGTTCGAGATGGCAGGATCTTCTCGATCCAAGAGGGATTCACCTCACCGGCCGAGGCAGAGGTCATCGATTTGTCCGGTGAGACCGTCCTGCCCGGTCTCATTGATTGCCACATTCACGTCTCGGCCGTGCTGCCGAACCGCGCGAACGCGACGGAACTTGAACTGACGCACTCGGATATAGACCGCGCGTTCGACGGCGCACTGTTTGCACGGCGCCTCCTGCAACAGGGTTTCACCAGCGCTCGTGACGTGGGGGGCGGGGACGAAACCGTTGCGCTGCGCAACGCCATCGATGCCGGCAAGGTTCCCGGTCCGCGACTGTTGGTGTCACTCGAGCCACTGGGTCCCACGGCCGGTCACGGTGACCCGCGCAGCGGCCTGGACCCCAAGCTCATGCATCCCGGCTGGGAAAACGGCATCGTGGACTGCCCCGATGAGGCACGCATCCGGGTGCGCGAGCACAAACGCCGCGGCGCGGATCTCATCAAACTGATGCCCTCCGGTGGTATTGCCTCGACGGGTGATGACCCGCGGCAGCAATTGATGACCAACGAAGAAATGAAGGTTGCGGTCGAGACCGCGCATTCGCTGGGTATGAAGGTCGCGGCGCATCTCTATCCTGCTTCGGCGACCGAGAATGCCGTGCGGGCCGGGGTGGACTCCGTGGAGCATGGCTCATTCGCCTCGGCGCAGACCTTCTCACTCATGCGGACGCACGGGACCTATCTCGTGCCCACACTGAGTGTCTATGAAGTGTTCTACACCGTGGCACGTGAGCACCCCGAGCTGCTGACGCCCGGCACCGCTCCGAAGGAGCTCGCGAACGATCTGCTGCCCAAGAAGAACTTCGCGCTGGCGGTCAAGTCCGGGGTGAAGATTGCTTACGGCACCGATCTCGGAGAAGGCGACCATGCCATGGAATTCCGCCTGCTCATCGAGAACGGAATGAAACCGATGGATGCACTCTTCGCTGCTACCCGCGATGCTGCGACGCTGCTCGGTACCTCCGATCAGGTCGGCTCGCTTCGAGCCGGCTACCTGGCGGACATCATCGCGGTCAGCGGCGATCCTCTCAGAGCGGCCGATGCGTTGGAGCACGTGACCTTCGTCATGAAGGGCGGGACGGTCTACAGACTCAACGGCCTCCCAACGCCAGCAGCGGCCAACTGAGTAGTTCCGAGAACCAACGCGGCGGCGCCGGACTTTGCAACGCCTCGTCATGCCGCACCCGGTGGTTTCCGCACATCCGGAACACTTCTGCAGGTAGGGGCCAAGGGCGATCCGCGAAATGATGGGCGCGCCACGGGAGCGGACCTGAGGCAGCAACGATTTGGGTCGGGTTGGGTCTAAAGCGCTGCTGCACGGCTCATGCTCGTGCAATGGCAGGAGTTGCTGAATCAGCGCTGAGCGGCAAGAGTCATCGGCATACCGCCATCAGCCTATTACAATTGTCTTGCCTCGAAGGAGATGACAATGAACAAGCATTGGCTTAATCGACGTCAATTTAGTACGCGGTGTGCGGCCTTCGCCTTAGCCTTTCCCACCCTACCAGTGATTGCGGCCCAAGCCGCTGCACAGCCGGCCGGTACTGGCGCTGCGCCGAAGTCTGCTGCGCGCCCCGTAAGGCTTCCAGACGGGACTACCGTTTCGCCACTCGGTCAAGGCTGCTGGCACCTCGGTCAGGACAGGCATCCGCTCGCTGTCGAAGAAGAGGCGGTGCGCACGGGCATTGCACTCGGGATGACGTTGCTCGATACGTCGGGAAACTACGGCAACGGGCGCTCCGAACAATTCCTCAATCACGTGATCGCCGGCCAGCGCGAGCGCATATTCCTGGTCTCCAAGGTGGAGGGCGATCAAGTGTCTGGCGATGGCATCGCGCGTGCTTGCGCGGCGAGCCTCGCTCGTCTCGGCACCGAGTATCTGGATCTTTATTTGCTGCATTGGCCGATTCCCAGCGCGCAATTCCCCGGCGTGGTGGCGGCATTTGAACAACTACGGGCGGCGGGAAAGATTCGGGCCTGGGGCGTATCCAATTTCAACGTTGGGCAGATGGAAGATCTCTTCCGCGTTCCAGACGGCCATCGCTGCGCCACCAATCAGGTCCCTTACAGTCTCAACAGCCGTCGCATTGAGCGCGATGTTTTGCCGTGGTGCAAGCAGCACAACCTGCCAGTCATGGCGTACTCACCGCTCGGCGGCGACAAAAACCTCGTAGTAGCTGACCGCACACTGGCGCAGATCGGCACTACCCATGGTTGCTCGGCCGCCGCGGTCGCGCTGGCCTGGGTGATTCGCAGCGGGAGTGTTATCGCAATTCCTGAATCCGGCTCTCCAGCGCACGTCAAGGAGAACGCTGTGGCGCTTTCGATAGCCCTAACGCCGCAAGACCTTCAGACTTTGAATGCAGCGTTTCCCGGACCATTCGGCGCAACCTAGCGGGGGGGACGTGTAACTCACCCAATCATCGACGGACTGGGCCATCCTTACGCCCGCCAATACCCCTTGCCACGAGACGCTAAAAGCGCGGACAAACGCGAACGAGCGTTGCGATTCCTCGATCAACGCCTGACGATGACGGTCGCGGCGCGGTGCCGCTTGCTGACGTGCGCATTCGACTTCTGCGACGTAATCGACGGGCGGAGATACCTTAGCTGCGCCGGGCTCACGGCGCGACCGGCAGCACATGCGGCATGCTACGGCGATGCGACGGCGCGGACACGTTACGGGCCTGGTGGCGATGCTGTGGGTCGCAGGCTGTGCTCACGTGCCGACGGGCCCGGAGAGCCAACCCGCGCCGGTCACCTCACCGGCAGCGGCGGTCCCGGCGCCCTCTGCCGCGGCCCCGCCGTTTCGCTCGGCCGCGGAAGACCCGAAGGAAGGTCCGTGCATCAAGACGACGCACGGCTGCATCGCGCTCAATCCAGACGTGGACGAGGGCACGATCGACGTGACGATTTGCGTATCCGGCTACACCAGGTCCGTGCGTCCGGCCACGAGCTACACCAACGGAGTGAAGAAGAAGCTGATGCGCGAGGCAGGAATCGATGCGGCGCGGATCGACGACTACGAGCTCGACCACATCGTGCCGCTCGCCCTCGGGGGCCATCCACGCAAGCTCTCTAATCTCATGCTGCAACCCTGGGAAGGCGAGCGCGGTGCGAAGGCCAAGGACGTGCTGGAGGTGCGCCTGAAGTCACTCGTGTGCCAGGGCAAGCTCGACCTCACCGATGCGCAGGTCTGCATTGCGCAGGATTGGGAAGCGTGCGCGGCGCAGTACCCGAGACGATGAGCGGCCTCTCTATTGTGGTAACCGGGGCGTGCGACCTCTCGATCTACCAGACGTGCACGTCTGGCGCCCACGCGACCGATGTCCGCACAGTCACCACCGAGTTACCCCTGCGACCGACTGAGGTCGATACGCGGAATAGACAAAGTGAATTTGGCGCCCCCGGAGAGATTCGAACGCCCGACCTCCTGGTTCGCAGGCTGATCAGGGCATCTCGTCGTACCGCCAAATCAGACACTTGCAGCACACGCCACCTTCGATTGCGATCTACCAAAGACGCACTCACGGCAAGTCAGTATCGACAAGCCGCAGCTGAAGCCACGGTCAGGATGGGCGCCATCGACCAGCGGCGGTACAGACGCGCGCCGACGAAAATATGCCATGCTCGTGCTCGTGGTTGAAGTTCCGCCTTCGCAGGTGGACATTGACACGTAACAACAACGGTTCTGCACCGGAGCAGGGGGGATCATGAATCTCAGCAAGCGCACAATCTTCGCAGGCACCGTGCCGCTGGTGTTTGTCGCCGCGATCCACACCAGCGCCTGGGCGAATCCGGCGAGGGGCGCGGACGTGATCGCACTAGCATCCACCGACCGACATGAACATCGGACTGATCAACGCAGTACTCGCGCATGCAAACACGATTCCGACGATGACAAGGACCGAGGCGCTCACAAGGACCGAGGCGCTCACAAGGACCGAGGCGCTCACAAGGACCGAGGCGACAACGATCAAGGTGACAACGATCGAGACGATTACAGGGACATATCGGGGTTGCCGCCCGGCTCCAGCAATGCCGGCACGCCGGCCTCGGTGCCGGAGCCCGGAACGCTGGCGCTCTTCGGCCTGGGCGTCCTCGGGACCGTGCTCGCGCAGCGCCGGCGTCGCGCAATATTGGGCTGACTGACCTCCGTCAGGGCAGGTCGAACAGCAGCGCCTCGGCGCCATCGCGTCGTGCAGCTTGAGAAGTGCAGGCCCGCGGAACCGGCGCGATCGCCGCCGCAGGACGCGTGTCGTTCACCGACAGTTCTTCCACACGCGAATTGCACTCCGCGCCGCGTGGCGTAACTTTGCGCGCAATCTTGTTCTTTGATGCGCGTTCTTGAATGAACCTATTGCGGCAATAGAGCTTTATCCATTAGCAATTCTTGGCGGCCAAATGAACCTGTTCTTGTCGAGTTCCATGAGCGGGTCCGGTTAAAAGTACCCGTACAGTTTTCGGACCAAATCCATCACCATGGCGCTGACCAACTCCGCATTGACTTCTGCGATCGTGTAGTCCACCTACCGCGCTACCGCCACGACTGTCAGAGGTATTTCGCTCAAAGTGGATCCGCCGAGTCTGGCGGTCGGGCCTTGCCCGAAGGTACGGGTAACCCCCGAAACCCTGACCAAGGCGCGCGTGTCTGCTCACGGGGATATCAATCCGCGCATCGCCTCCGTCCGGTGGCACTCTCGCCGCCACACCTCGCTCGTTGAGTGCCTGGGCCATCTGCTGAAGGGCCGGGGTAATCACACTGGCCAAGCAAACTGTGGCGGCTTTACTGAAACTCTCCTCAGCCGCGGTCTTGCCGGCTGCGTCAGTGCGGGCCTGCGCCACCCGAGCCTTGTGGTGGGCGAAGATAGCGTCGAGCTCCTGCTCGATGTCTTTGGCCATACCCGATATTCCCAGTAAACCCCTTACACGTAGCTTACATCGAGAGATCTCGACACCGCTCGTTGCCAAGATTCTGCCCTTCCTGATTCATAGGTGACGGCCGAAGCGGTGACCGCAGCCGGCGTGGTTCACGCGTTTCTCTACGCGGATCGCCTAATGCGTGATCCGAATTCCATGATCGACCCACTATTGCGTTGCACGTGACTCTGATTTCGGGCAATGGAATCATTGACGATGGTTTGATCGCGAACTGGCGTCGACTCACGCACGGGCGAGACGCAGTGGTGCGCACCGAGCTCGTGGATCTGATCGATGTGCGCGGCGGACGCATCTCCTCTCACATCGAATTCTTCGTGCCCATCTAGCGCTTCGTCGGCGTCCTACACCTCTCGTCGCAGTACACACGGCTGCTGCGCGCCGTGTTCAATGACGCTGCAAGGCGAAATTCTGTCGCTACGGAGCGACGTCGCTACTCCGCGACGGGTTGCGGGTTGTGACACAAGTCAGTATCTATGGCGCGATTTTTCGCTGCTTGTTTCTGATGGCTTAGTAGTTTGAGTGAGCAAATCCGCCGTGAGGCGGAGACGCAAAGCCTCCGGTCTCGAGCGACAAGCTGAGATAGCGGGGTTGCCGGCAGGAGCCTTGTCGCACACAGGGCTTGCCGTCATCCGTGCTCTCTAAGTCTTCCGCCGTTGTCTTTGAGGGGGGTTCGCGCACGAGCGAAGGCCAACGACCCAGCACGGAGTGTTAATGAAGGTTGTCAACGCCCGCCGTGGACGGGCGATTTACCTGACGGTTTGCATACTCGCGACTGCAGCCCTCGCCGGCTGCGGACAGGTGGGTGTTAACTCGGGTCAGGCCCTGGGCTCGACTCCCGGTGTGGGGTCCTCAGGGGTCAGCGTCGGCACACCGCAGGCACCGACGATCTCCGGGACCCCCGCGGCCAACGCCATGGTGGGCACGGTCTACTCCTTTCATCCGAGTGCTTCGGACGCTTCGGGCAAGGGGCTTTCCTTCTCGATCGCCAACAAGCCGGGGTGGGCCACATTCGATGCCACCACCGGCCAGCTCGTCGGTACGCCTGGCGCCGCCGATGTCGGCTCCGATATCGGCATCATCATCAGCGTGAGTGATGGAGCGCAGACGGCGTCACTGCCTGAATTCAGCATCTCAGTCGCTGTTGAGACGCCACCGGCGCCGCCGATCATCTCCGGCACGCCCGCCGCGCAGGCGGTCGTAGGACTCGCCTACACGTTTCAACCGAGCGCCTCTGACGCCAAGGCGAGCACGCTGACCTTTGCCATCACCGGCAAGCCCTCGTGGGCTGCGTTCGACACGACGACGGGCAGCCTCAGCGGCACACCGGCGGCCGCCAACGTTGGCACGTCCGGTCCGATCACAATCAGCGTGAGCGACGGGACGCAAACCGCCGCCCTGCCCGCGTTCACTATCACGGTCACGCCGGCTGCGCCGCCACCACCACCGAGCATCTCTGGCACGCCGGCCACCCACGCGATGGTCTCCAGGGCGTACATGTTCCGGCCGAGCGCGAGCGATGCCAGCGGCGCGAAACTTACCTTCGCGATTGCGGCCAAACCCGCCTGGGCGAACTTCGATTCTGCGACGGGCGAGCTGGCCGGGACGCCCTCCGCCGCGAACGTCGGGACCGATCCGGGTATCGTGATCAGCGTCAGCGACGGATCGAGCAGCGCCTCGCTGCCCGCATTCGCGATCACGGTAGCGCCCGCCGCCGCGCCGCCGCCGCCGGTCATCTCCGGCACACCCGCCGCTGCGGTCGAGGTCGGTCAGACGTACTCGTTCCAGCCGAGCGCCTCGGATGCCGCCGGGGGCACCCTGACGTTCGCGATCGCAGGCAAGCCGTCGTGGGCCACGTTCAACCCTGCGACCGGCCGGCTGAGCGGCACGCCGACCGCGGCCAACAGCGGCACGTATACGGGCATCGTGATCAGCGTGGCCGACGGCGCATCGAGCGCCTCCCTGCCAGCGTTCTCCATCACAGTCACCTCCGCTCCGACCATCTCCGGGACGCCGGGCAGCGGTACCGAAGTCGGCAAGGCCTACTCGTTCACTCCCACTGCCTCCGCCAGCTCCGGTGGCAAGCTGACATTCACTATCGTCGGTAGGCCGGGATGGGCGAACTTCAATAGCTCGACGGGCCACCTGAGCGGTACGCCGGCGGCCACGGATGTCGGCAGTTACTCCGGAATCGTGATCAGCGTGAGCGATGGAGTCACCAGCGCATCCCTGCCTGCCTTTACGATCGTGGTCGTAGCCGGCCCGCGGATCTCCGGGACGCCGGGGACGAGTGCGACGGTGGGCGCGCGCTATTCGTTCACGCCGACGGCAAGCGATCCGGCGGGCAACGGCCTGACGTTCTCGCTCACCCACGGACCCTCATGGGCGCACCTCAACATTGCGACCGGGCAGCTCAGCGGTACGCCGGCAGCGACGGACGTTGGGACCTATGCGGGCATCGTGATCAGCGTGACCGATGGGGTGGCGAGCGCCTCCCTGCCCGCTTTTGCAATCACGGTGAACGCTGCGGGAGTCGATCCCACGGTGAGCCTGAGCGCAAGTCCGACCACGGTCAGCACGGGTGGGTCGTCCACGCTGAGCTGGTCCTCGACCAGCGCGAGCAGTTGCACGGCCTCGGGCGGCTGGTCCGGGAGCGAGCCCACTGGCGGCAGTGCGAGCACCGGTGCGCTGAGTGCCGCCACGACCTATACGCTCACCTGCAGCGGGCCCGGCGGCAGCGCCAGCCGGTCGGTGACAGTTAACGTCTCCGCTCCGGACAACCCGACAGTGAGCCTGAGCGCGAGTCCAACCGCGGTCAGCAGCGGCGGGTCCGCGATGCTGAGCTGGTCCTCAACCAACGCGAGCAGCTGTACGGCTTCGGGCGGCTGGTCCGGCAGTGAGCCGACGAGCGGCAGTACCCGCACGGGGGCGCTGAGTGCCGCCACGACCTATACGCTCACCTGCAGCGGGCCCGGCGGCAGCGCCAGCCGGTCGGTGACAGTTAACGTCTCCGCTCCGGACAACCCGACAGTGAGCCTGAGCGCGAGTCCAACCGCGGTCGGCAGCGGCGGGTCTGCGATGCTGAGCTGGTCATCAACCAACGCACGCAGCTGCACGGCTTCGGGCGGCTGGTCCGGCAGTGAACCGACGAGCGGCAGTACCCGCACGGGGGCGCTGAGTGCCACCACGACCTATACGCTCACCTGCAGCGGGCCCGGCGGCAGCGCCAGCCGGTCGGTGACAGTTAACGTCTCCGCTCCGGTCAACCCGACAGTGAGCCTGAGCGCGAGTCCAACCACGGTCAGCAGCGGCGGGTCTGCGATGCTGAGCTGGTCCTCAACCAACGCACGCAGCTGCACGGCTTCGGGCGGCTGGTCCGGAAGTGAGCCGACGAGCGGCAGTACCACCACGGGCGCGCTGAGTGCCACCACGACCTATACGCTCACCTGCAGCGGGCCCGGCGGCAGCGCCAGCCGGTCGGTGACAGTTAACGTCTCCGCTCCGGTCAACCCGACAGTGAGCCTGAGCGCGAGTCCAACCACGGTCAGCAGCGGCGGGTCTGCGATGCTGAGCTGGTCCTCAACCAACGCACGCAGCTGCACGGCTTCGGGCGGCTGGTCCGGAAGTGAGCCGACGAGCGGCAGTACCACCACGGGCGCGCTGAGTGCCACGACGACTTTCACACTCGCCTGCAATGGCCCGGGCGGCAACGCCAGCCGGTCGGTGACGGTCAACGTTTCCGCCCCTCCAACAGTGAGCCTGAGCGCAAGTCCGACCACGGTCCGCACGGGTGGGTCGTCCACGCTGAGCTGGTCATCGAGTAACGCAAGCAGCTGCACGGCGTCAGGCGGCTGGTCCGGGAATGAGCCCAAGAGCGGCAGCGCGAGCACGGGGGCCCTGAGTGCCACGACCAGCTATACACTCACCTGCAGCGGAGCCGGTGGAAGTGCGAGTAGGACCGTGACGGTCAACGTCTCCGCGCCGACCAACCCGACAGTGAGCCTGAGCGCGAGTCCAACCACGGTCAGCAGTGGTGGGTCAGCGATGCTGAGCTGGTCATCGAGCAATGCAAGCAGCTGCGCGGCGTCAGCCGGCTGGTCGGGGAATGAGCCAACGAGCGGTAGCGCGAGCACGCGGGCCCTGAGTGCCACGACTAGCTATACACTCACCTGCAGCGGAGCCGGTGGAAGTGCGAGTAGGACCGTGACGGTCAACGTCTCCGCGCCGACCAACCCGACAGTGAGCCTGAGCGCGAGTCCAACCACGGTCAGCAGTGGTGGGTCAGCGATGCTGAGCTGGTCATCGAGCAATGCAAGCAGCTGCGCGGCGTCAGCCGGCTGGTCGGGGAATGAGCCAACGAGCGGTAGCGCGAGCACGCGGGCGCTGAGTGCCGCGACCAGCTATACACTCACCTGCAGCGGAGCCGGCGGAAGTGCGAGTAAGACCGTGACGGTCAACGTCTCCGCGCCGCCCAACCCGACGATCTCGGGTACGCCGACCACGCGTGTTACGGCCGGTACGGCCTACTCCTTCCAGCCGACGGCAAGCGGACCTTCGGGCACCACGCTTTCGTTCTCGGTCGCGAACAAACCGTCGTGGGCGACGTTCAGTATTGCCACCGGTCAGGTCAGCGGCACGCCGGCGGCAACGAATGTGGGGACTTACTCCGGCATCGTGATCAGTGTCAGCGACGGGTTCACATCCGCTGCGTTGCCGGCCTTTTCCATCACCGTGGCTGCAGCGCAGCCTCCACCGGGCAACGTCACTCTCAACTGGACTACGCCGACGTTGAACACTAATGGCACGCCCCTCACGGACCTCTCGGGCTACACGATCAGCTACGGGACGAGTTCCACGAAGCTCGCTCAGACGATCAAAATCACTAGCCCCACCGCAACCACATACACGATCGGGGGACTGGCCGCAGGAACCTGGTACTTCGAGATCGCCGCGAATGCGAGCAATGGGATGCAGAGCGCGCCGTCAAACATGGCGAGTAAAATGATCAACTGAGTGCGCGCGGGTCGGCTAGTCCTCCACGTTGCGCCAGCGGATCTGTACGCGGCGCGCCTGCAATCCGGTTAGAGGGTGGACTTTGGCGAGCGCTCCGCCAAGCGGGCACAGGTGCCTGTTGAGCAGGTAGAGTCGGTGAAGGCCTTGGCGGGCGAGCGGATCGCCGTAGCGATCAATCTGGCCGTCAGCACCGGGCAACGACGTGGCGATCTGCTGTCACTCAAAGCGTGACCAGCTCACAGATGCAGGGATAGTGTTCAAGCAGTCCAAGACTGAGGCTGGTGTGCTGATCGAACGGAGCCCGGATCCACGGGCGATAGTTGAGCGAGCTAAAAAAGCTCGCCCCGCAGATCCCCGGCGACTACTTGATCCGCGCCAAGAAGCGCAAACGGTACAGCGCTGCAGGTTTCTCGGAAGTCTGGCAGCAAGTGATGGCGAAGCATGTGAAGGCCGAAGGCCAGCGCTTCAGCTTCCACGACCTGCGGTCGGTGTCAGCGGACGGACCAGTGACTGCCGAGGAAGCACAGGCCAGGCTCGGCCATGCCAGCGTCACGACCACTAAGCGGCACTATCTGCGAGGGCTCACTAGAGTCAAGCCGAGGCCGGTATAGAACCCATCTCTTCGGAATGGACAATTGATTTATTGGCGCGCCGTCGACGATGAATCTGGGCACTGGCGTGTGACGCTATGGATGCGCTAGTGGTTTGCCTGCGTCTACCGGGCCGCTTGAGCGAGCTGCACGGCGGTTGACTCTCCTATCGCCTGGGTATCTCACCCGAATCGGATGGATACGTGATGGGGTTCACGCGCAATCCCCAAGGAGGTTACATAAGCTGGCCGCTGCTGATTGCGAGACCACGGATTTATCACTCATGCCGAATCTCGATGTCGCTCGACGACGCTTCCTACTCTGCCTATTCGTGGTCTCCGGGTTCACCGGACTCATTTACGAGTCCATTTGGTCCCAGTACCTCAAGCTCTTCCTTGGCCATGCGGCTTACGCACAGACAGTCGTGCTGGCGATCTTTATGGGGGGAATGGCGCTCGGGTCCTGGCTGGTATCGCGCTATAGCGCGCGGCTGCGACAGCTGCTGTGGGGCTATCTGGTGGTCGAAGCACTGATCGGGATCCTCGGCATTCTCTTTCATCGTGTATTCGTCGCAACCACCGATCTGTCATTTGCGAGCGTCATACCGGCACTGCCCACGGGCTCGATGATTCACGCCTACAAGTGGTCGCTGGCCGCACTGCTCGTGCTGCCGCAATCCGTGCTGCTAGGCATGACCTTCCCGTTGATCAGCGGCGGCATCATGCGACGCTGGCCCGAGCGGACAGGCGAGACGTTGTCCGCTCTTTATTTCACCAATAGCCTCGGCGGTGCTCTTGGAATTCTGGTCAGCGGATTCGTGCTGATCGGCATAGTCGGGTTGCCCGGTACGACCCTGACTGCCGGACTGCTCAACGTATCGCTCGCGTTCGGAGTCTGGCTGATCATTCGCCGACAAACCGAGCCAAGTGCCACACCGTCTGCACCATCTGACACCGGGGACTCAGTGGCGAGGTGGTTTGTCATCGCGGCATTCCTGACCGGCGCGGCCTCATTCATGTACGAGCTGGGCTGGATCCGGATGTTGAGCCTGGTGCTCGGCAGCTCAACGCATTCGTTCGAGCTGATGCTGAGTGCGTTCATCTTTGGCCTGGCGTTCGGCGGGCTGCATGTGCGCAAGCGCATCGAGCGCATGGCAGACCCGGAGAGGTACTTGGGCGGAATCATGCTCGCGATGGGCGCGCTCGCCGCGCTGACGCTGCCTGCGTGCAACCTGATGTACGACTTCATGGCGTGGTCGCTCGGCACCTTTACACATACACCCGGTGGCTATGTCGCGTTCAATGTGGTCAGCCAGTCCATCGCCGTGCTCATCATGTTCCCGGCAACCTTCTGCGCGGGCATGACCCTCCCCGTGCTCACTTACGCGCTCATGCGCCGTGGAATGGGCGAGAAGGCGATCGGCACGATCTACTCTGTCAACACCGCAGGCGCGATCGCTGGTGTGCTGCTAACCGTGCACGTACTCATGCCGCTGCTCGGAGTCAAGGGTGTCATCCTAACTGGCGCGGGTATCCACATTGCGCTCGGGCTGTCGCGCCTGGCGCTGCGAGGTTGGCGGCAACCCGCTCTCGCTTTTGCAATGACGATCAGCGTCGTCGTGTTCGGCCTTAACGCTGCGCTCGGTGAGCTTGATCCGATGAAGGTCGCCTCGGGGGTGTACCGCTCGGGTCACCCAACCCTGCCGGCCGGTTCCAAGGTCACTTTTCTACGCGACGGCAAGACCGCGACAATCACTTTGTTCGAGTACCACGGGAGAGTCTCCATCGGGACCAACGGCAAGCCTGACGCGGCGATCCAGATGGGAATGGGAAAGGTTACCCCCGACGACACGACGGTAGTACTGGCCGCGGCGATACCGCTCAGTCTGCACCCCAATGCAGCGCGCGTGGCTAACATCGGTTTCGGATCAGGGGTTACGACGCACACACTACTCGCGAGCAGGGAGGTCAAACGCCTGGATTCAATAGAAATCGAGCCGCTAATGGTCGAAGCCGCGCGCTTGGGCTTTGGTCCGCGCATTCACGACGTGTTCGAGGACACACGCAGCCACATTGTCTATGAGGATGCGAAGACGTTCTTTGCAGCCTCGCGCGAGCCGTACGATCTGATTGTGTCCGAGCCGTCGAACCCGTGGGTGAGTGGAGTCTCCACTCTGTTCTCCGACGAGTTCTACGGTCACGTCGTGCACTACCTGCGGCCTGACGGCTACTTCGCGCAGTGGGTGCAGATCTATGAGACCGATATCGGCGTCGTCGCTTCCATCGTCAAGGCGCTGTCGCGTCACTTCGGCGCGTATGCAATCTACAATCTGAACGATTCAGACGTGCTCATCGTGGCGACCCGCGCGGCGGCACTTCCGGCTCCGACCGAACAGGTCTTCCAGTGGCCGCAGATGCGCGTCGAGCTTGAACGAATCGGCGTGCAATCACTTAGCGACCTTCAATCGCGACTCATTGGGGACAACCGGACTCTTGGCCCGCTGTTCAACGCGCTCCCTGTCCCGGTGAATTCAGACTTCTTCCCCTTCGTCGACCTCAACGCACCACGCTTGCGCTTCATGTTGGCTGATGCGTTCGAGCTGCCGGGACTAACGTCCTTGTCCGTGCCCGTCCTGGATCTGCTGCGTCCGGGTACGCCGACCGGCGCGACGCCCGAGCCCTCCTATCATAGCTCCCTCAATCGCGACTTCCAGGTGCGGCGTGCTCTGGCGATTCGTCGTGCGTTATCAAGTGGTCGACTGGACGATCTCGGCGCAGAGGCCACGGTAACCCTGCTGCTCGTCCTCACGAACGGGAATAAGTGCGACGACCCCTGGGTGCAAAACGCCTGGAAGACGGCAGTTGGGAAAATCGGCGCGATGACTGCTGCGTATCTGAAACCAACCGAGCTGGCGGACGTTTGGAGCAATATAAGGTCCGCAACCTGCTATCGCGAAGCCAGCGGCGAGCACCGAGCGTGGGCCGATCTGCTTGCGGCGGTCGCCGCTCGGAACGGGGCCGAGATCGTGGCCCAGGGCGCCCAGCTACTGGATCAGCCTTCCTCTCTGTCGAAGGATGACCTCACCTATCTCACGACCGCAATGGCGTCCGCATATGTGGGCATGGGCCAGATACCGCAGGCGCGAAGCCTGCTCACCACACAGTGGGATCGGCTCAATCATGCAGGAGAATTGTCATTCTCACTTCTCGCCCTGCGGGCGTTGATACTAGCGGGTGACTACTCGGACCTTGTGCACGCGCGCGCTGGCAGTCCCAGCGATGAAACAGGTATGAGCGGCGGATTCTAGATGAGCACCGTATCATGTCCCACCTCCCATTAATCTCGACGAAATCAGTTAGGGCCCAGCGGATGCCTAGTGCAATGCCCTCGCCGCGATGTCCCCTACCGTTACGACGAACTGCCAGCCGAACAAGAAAGGCGGAGTTGGCTGTACGACGGCGGAGTATTGAGCACATCCCCTTAATGCTCATTCAGCAAACGCGTCGATGAATGGTATGCAACTCGCGCCACGGGTAGGACCACTTGAATAACTCAAATCCCTGGAGTCAGCTGGACGGGGCCGAGAACCGCTCCCCAGTGGTATCGAATAACGACGCAGTCGCGATGATCAATGAAGGAAATGCGCTCGAGGAAAAGGGGCGGGTCGCTGAGGCCATGGCGCGCTATGAGGCTGCGGTCCAGGTTGACCCGCGATGCGCGAGAGCTCACCTGAACCGGGGCAACGTTCTGCTCGCGCGTAACCAACTCGATGAGGCTCGCAGCGCGTACCAACTCGCCGCAGCCTGCGACACGCACTATGCGGCAGCCCCGTTCAATTTGGGCAACCTGAATTATCGCGCCGGCGAATACGAGCGTGCATTGCGCGACTACCAGGTAGCCATCGACATCAAGCCTGACTTTGCAGATGCGTTCGTGGCCATGGCAAATGCACTTGACAGCCTAGGCCGCACTGCCGAGGCAGTCCAAAGTTACGAGCGCGCGCTGGCAATCAACCCAGCGTATGCCGAAGTCCATTTCAATTTGGGAGTACTTGCAACGACCCACGGGCGGCTTCACGAAGCCGCTAATAGCCTGCGCAGTGCAATCGACATTCGGCCTGACTATGCCTCGGCACACCTCGCTCTAGGCAGGGTGTTAGGCAGCCTCGGGAATCTCGATGCAGCGGAGACAAGCCTTCGCAGCGCCTTGTCCCTCGAGCCCGAATCCGCCGAAGTTCTCTGCAATTTGGCGATGATTCTTCTGTCACGGGGTAAGGCCTCGGAGGCGCTGCAGTTGATGATGCGCACACTCGAGCGTGTGCTGACGTGGACAACCAAAACAGCCTTCGCTAGTTGCATCGCGCGCGCAAAATTTCTGCCCAACGACTCCAAGACCCGCGCGGCGCTTACAACGGCAATCTCCGAAACGTGGGGCACTCCGTATGAGCTTTGCCCACCGGCAGTCGCTCTGATCATGCTGAACCAAAGCATTGCCAATTGCGTCCGCCGCGCGAACGTATCGTGGCCCGCACGATTGCCAAAGGCTGTGTTATTCGGTGCGGATGGCCTTCCCATCCTGGCAGCAGACCCGTTGCTCCATGCCCTGCTTGAAGCCACGCCCATGACTTCGATTGAATTCGAACGCTTCCTAACTTGCGCCCGCCATGCCCTGCTTGAGATCGCATCGAGCGAACAGGCCCCAGACGCTTCAGACACTGTGGGGCTACCGTTCTTTGCTGCACTCACTCGACAATGCTTCGTCAACGAGTACATTTTTGATTGCAGTGACAGCGAACGGCTCGTGGCAGTTGCCTGCCGTACTCGATTACAAGCGCTGCTGGATGCGGACGCAGCCGTAGCGCCATTCCTCTTGCTCGCCGTAGCCGCATACTTCCCGCTTTACAGCTTGAGCAATCCAACCCGGCTGCTTGCCGCAAGGGGTCCCGGCCCTATCGATGAAATCCTGCGCCAACAGATTAGCGAACCGCTCGAAGAGCGAACGCTGGGCGAAGACATTCATTGCTTGACCGAAATCGCCAGCGGTGCGTCAGCAAAGGTGCGCGATCAGTATGAACAGAATCCCTACCCGCGCTGGATGAAGCTGCCAATTCAGCGTGAAGCGCTGCGCTTCAATGAGGAACTGCGGCGCCTGCTACCGCTCGCACGGTTTACACCCATGCCTGATGACAGCGCGCCGGAGGTGCTTGTCGCCGGCTGCGGCACTGGCGCTCAAGCGGTTCTCGTTGCCCAGCAATTCCGCGATGTTCGTGTGCTGGCGATAGACCTGAGTGTGAGCAGTATCAGCTATGCCAGACGAAAGACGCAGGAGCTGGGCATCGCGAATGTCGAGTATGCCCAGGCCGACATTCTCAAGCTCGCTGACGTCGCGCGTATGTTCGACATCATCGCATCAGTCGGAGTCCTCCATCATCTGGCCGATCCCTTCAACGGTTGGCGAATCTTGCTGTCTCGGTTGCGGCCGGGAGGATTCATGGATTTGGGTTTCTACAGCGAAATTGCCCGCCGGCACGTGGTCAAAGTTCGTGAACTGATCGCGGCACGCGGTTATGCAAGCACGCCCGATGAGATTCGTCGGTTCCGCCAGGATCGGGCCGCCTGGGAGGCGAGCTTTGAACTGCAATACCTGAGCAGAAGCCCGGACTTCTATTCGACCAGTGAATGCCGCGATCTGCTCTTTCACGCACAGGAGCATCGCCTAACGCTGGGTCAGATCGAGTCGTTCCTTTCCGAATTCGGGCTCCACTTCATCGGCTTCGAGTTAGATGCCCGTGTGCTGCATCAGTATCGCTCACGCTTTACCGACGACCCGTCCGGCACAAACTTGCGCAACTGGGCGCACTTTGAGGCCGACAATCCGGATACGTTTGCCGCGATGTACCGATTCTGGATTCAAAAGCCGATTGATTAATGGGCGCGCCCGGAGAGATTCGAACTCCCGACCTCCTGGTTCGTAGGCGAATCGCGTGATGTTCGTGATCTTATCAATCAATCACTTGCGGCGCTTGCCTAGGTCCGCGTCAGTCTGTCCAAGGCACACACACGACACAGTCAATCCACCGCTGCCGCAAACGTGTCACCACGAACCCTTTAGCCCTTTAGCCGCATTCGCGGAAGTGACCGCGGGGTCATGGCGCTTTGCTAGGCGTACGTCCCGCGTCGCCCCCCCCGGGCGCCACAAGCTGAAGGCAATCGTCAGTAACCAGGGTCTCAGCCAGCGGCAATCCAAAGCTCCGACACTCAATCCTCAGGAATTGTGAACAAGAACGTCGAACCGAGTGAGTTGAAAATCCAGAATTTGCCGCGGCCAGCTGAGCTGGCGTGTTTCAACGACCCGTCCCGAGCGATCAGAGGCCACGAATGGCATTGCGGCGCCCCCTTGTTCTCGCTGGAATAATGATCGCTCTGATACTCGGATACGTCTTTCGATCGCAGTTCTCCCAAATTCCATTTCGTGAGCCGATACAGTCGCCGAAGCTGGCGCGATTGCCGGGCAAGAACTCGGTCGGCAACTCAGCAGAAGAAATAACTTGCGACGGGATTCCGCTACCGTGTATTCCCGATCCTCCGAAGAACCCTACACCCGGAGCCGCTTGGACTCCGTCCGACGACGGCTCCAGCGGCGTAACGCGAGTCAGCGAGAATGCCTCGCTACTCTTCTCGCACAAACGCTTCGCCGATCTCGACGCACTGATCGGCCGTTATGCCACTCTGCAATATCGTTTCGATGATGGCCGCTTCAAGCTGAGCGGCGTCGGCGTGTTTTTTGATCAGACATTCGGAACGCTCGCAAACGGGGAGTCAATCGAGGGCCTTCTGGAGCCGTGGACAGCTGCGAATCCCAAATCTGTCGGAGCGGCCATTGCCACGGCAGCAGCCTGGCGAAACGCGGCGTGGCGCGCACGCGGCAATGGATTTGCAAATACAGTTTCGCCAGAGGGGTGGCGATTGTTTCACGAGCGCCTGGAACGGGCGAGGACAGCGTTGAACACCTCTGAGGCGTACGCCGCTTCCAATCCACTCTGGTATCTGGAGTATATGCAGGTGAACCTAGGACTTGATGCTCCTCTAAGCGAGCAGTTTGCAATCTATGAGCGTGGAGTTAAGGCGTTCCCTGAATTTTTCCCTTTACACATGCAGATGATTGTGGCGCTGTTGCCGCAATGGCACGGGTCGAACCCGGCCGAGGCTGCCTTTATCGACACCGTGACGGCGCACTCACCTCCCGCGCTGCGCGCTGAGACGTATACGCGTTTGTGGTGGTCGGCAGATCAATTTACGGACTTAAACGTGGATATATTTCGCGACATGGGAGCGTCCTGGCCGCGAATGAAGGAAGGTTTTGAATCGCTACTGAAGGCCTACCCGAATAGCCGATGGAACCGCAGCCATTTCGCCTCGTTCGCCTGCGTCGCAGGCGATGTTAATACTTATGTCCGGCTGCGTGCCGAACTTGGCGACAAGATCAATCCGCATGCATTTCCACCCAACGCTTCGATAGATGTGTGCGACGCCCGCGCCGCGGGAAAAACCACGTGAATACTCGCAGCGCATTGGAGCGGCATTGACGCGGCTGCCGGTGCCAATCCATTCAAAAGTGAGCGGTCACCTATCTGGGTATGCAGGCTGTGCGACCGGAATTGGCGCGCCCGGAGAGATTCGATCAGTAGGCGCTCTCCGTCTCGTCAATAACCTTACGCACGCGTGCGACCCATGGATGGGTCGTTTTGGGTCGCTTTAGGTCGCGACCCAAGGCTGCGATCAACCGTGATCTGCGGACTCTCCAATTAGTTTATTGATCTTTTCCAGAAACGCATCGAGTTGTTCTGTCTGGGGTTCACCGTCGATATCTGCGGTTCGCGCCGTCCCTTGGCGCACGGGAATTAGGGACTTATAGCCGGCCACAGGCGAAAAGCACCGCCGACCCGCTTTGGCGAAGACTACATAGGCACCGGGATGCTTGTGGAGATCGATGGTATCCACGTACGTTGTTTGGTCACAGAGCGGAATGTCGCCTGCCACCAATCCTTTTGGTGTCTTGAGAATCGACGTCGCTTTGAACCAAATGACGGAGGTATCGCTTTCGAGCGGAGCAACATCGTGGCGAGTCGTTTCCCCGTACAGCACGAGTTCGGACTCGGTCACCAGTTCGGGCAAGGAAGTGTGAGCGATCTTGGCGTAGAGCCCGGTGGCCGCGACAAGCAGTCCGGATGCAACGGCGAGAGTTGAAGCTAGCCTGCTCATTCACGCCTCTCGGATAGATAACCAGTCTATCGCCGGATCTTTCTCTTCTACGACTTACGCAAACGGCGCGACGCGAGAAACAGGCCTTTTTAGGTCTCTTCTTGGGTCGCGCCTAAGTAAGTGTTTGAAATTATTGGCGCGCCCGGAGAGATTCGAACTCCCGACCTCCTGGTTCGTAGAGAGGTGCTCAAATGCGAGTAACTACATGACAGATCAGGCAAATATCACCAGCAGACCTCTGAATATTCCTGGCTGCCGCCCGAGGTTAAACGGTTGATTTGTCGAGCTGAGGCACAGGGATATTCAGACGGCGAAAGTCCTTGCGGGTGGGCTGCAAGTCACAGAATCAAGACCGAGTTCGAGTCGACCGACTCGGCGAGTGATAACGCACTCCATGTCTATCGCTTGCTGGTGCACGACAAGCTCATCGCGCCGATGCCGGAAGATCAGGTGGCAGAGAAGACGATCCGCCATGGGCTCGCCACCTGGTATGCGCATCAATTGCCCGAGGACCATCCGCTGCTGAAATAGCCGCCGGGCAGTTGGGCCAGGTTGTTTCACGACCACCAGGCGCTACTCGCCCCGAGAATGGGCGTGTCGTGGCGTCTGCGGTGAAGCGTAGTACCGTCACGCGGAGACACCGAAATGGGCAAGGGCATGGACCGGAAGAAAGCTAGGGAAAAAAGAAGGCCGCCAAGTCTCCCCAGGAGAAGCGCGCTGCGAAGAAGGAAAAGAAGCAGAATCGGGGGTTTCTCTAAAGGGCCCCCTTCAAGGTTGCGATCCGGTCGGTCGCTGCGGCGCGCTAGCGGCACGCATAGCCAACGGGCTACGAGTTCAAACGTTATACGGCGCGAGAAGCCCGGGGCGCCCCGGGCTTCTCGCCGGTAGCTCAGACGCTGCCGAGATGGCAAACGACTTCAAGTGCAGTCGTTGTGGAGCGCACCCGTGGCCGGCCCCGTGATGCAGGGAATGGCGCTTAGATATTCGTAGATGGCCCGTATTTCGTGCTCTGTCATGTGCCGATCCTCGGGCCACGGCATGATCTGTAACAGACTACCGTCGAAGGGCAGGCTGAGCGGGAAGCAGCTGTTGCTGCTCGTGATCGATGGGTCTGTACAGTTCGGATGCAGGCGGTCCAGGTCGACGCCGGTCTGAATGATCAAACGAAACTCCGCGAACGTGCGACCACCCTCGGGCCGGCCGGTTTTATCGGGTGTCAGATTCCGGGAAACAATCACCGGAGCCCCCGGCGCCTGGACGGGGAAGACTCTGCCACCCCCCAGATAGGTAGCCTGATTGATGACTGTCGGCTGATTGCCCTTGAAGTAAGGATTCCCGCCCTTGGCGTATTCCGTAGCAGGACCGGCAGAATGGCAGACATTGCAATGCCCCGCCCCGTTAACGATGTAGCTGCCGAGTCCGACGAGCTGCCGATCCCTGCCCCTCAGATTCAGAGGGACCGGAGCGATCTCGAATCCGATGCGGACCTTACTTTGCTCGGCGTCCCGATCGTCGTCGTCTGCCTGCGCGCGCGTGATCCCACTCAAGGATCCAATGCTTACTACCACCGCAAACGCGGCTGCGGTTGTCAGCGCCATAAGTACCTGTTTGACCTTCATATGACTTCTCCCCAAGTTAGTTCCCAGTGCGCACCGCCATACACATGGTCGGCCCCAACGAGCGTCCCGGCAAGCTGCAAAGCACCGCAGCCGGCGCAATCCGGCGCCGTGCCGTGCAATACCGTGGATTGCAGCTCCCTAGATTGGGTGCAAGAATCGCGCACGCTCATCCGGCGATGAGCCGGAGTGCGCTTTGGACGAGCCTAAGAACAGCGCAACGGACACTGCCAATCGAGGGCCGGGGGAGCGCCTCGATTCTTGGAAGAAGATCGCGTCCTATCTGAAGCGCGACGTCAGTACCGTGCAGCGGTGGGAGCGGCGTGAAGCGATGCCGGTTCACCGCCATCAGCACGATAAGCTCGGATCGGTCTTCGCGTATTGCTCCGAGCTCGATGCCTGGTGGGAGAGCCGGCGCACCCGACTCACGCTGGAGGGCGTGGGTGAGAGCGAGCAACCCACACAAAGGCAGCAAACGGCCAGGGACCTTCCGGCGAAGAATGTGGCTCGCGCCCCGAGCGCCCGACTCGTGGGCGTGACCGTTGCAGCCGGAAGCGTGCTGATCGTGGCCGCGCTGGCCTGGTTCACAATGGATAGAGGCTATTTTTGGCGTAGTCCCCTCGCCCAAGCCAAGTTCAGTCGCCTTTTGGATTTCGCCGGGACTGAGCAGGCAGCGGCAATCTCCCGCGACGGCAGATTCGTGGCATTCCTGGCGGACCGGGACGGCCAGACCGATGCTTGGCTAAGTGAGGTCGGCAGCGGCACCTACCGCAATTTGACGCACGGTGCATTGCGCGACCTGGTCGTTGTCAATCCTTCGGTTCGAGTACTCGGCTTCTCCGCGGATTCGTCGCTGGTCTCAATCTGGACCAGGCGCGCGGATGGCTCCCAGACCGGCGACGTCAACATCCTGGCCGTTTCGACGGCCGGTGGCCCATTGCGGTCGTATCTGCCGGAGGCCGGCGAGTTTGACTGGGCTCGCGATGGCATGAGGCTCGTGTACCATACGACCGCACCCGGCGATCCGTTGTTCGTGCGGGAGTTACGCAAGCCTGGGGATCGCAGGATTTACGTGGCACCGGCGGGGGTGCATTGCCACTTTCCGGTGTGGGCGCCCGATGGCGCCTTCATCTATTTTGTTCGCGGCGTGCCGCCCGATGACTGGGACATCTGGCGAATTCACCCCTCCGGCACGGGACTCGAGCGCCTAACACTCCACAACTCGCGTGTCAGCTACCCGGTAATGGTCGACCGACGCACGCTCGTCTACCTTGCGACAGATGCGGACGGGTCCGGGCCGTGGATATACGCCGTCGACGTCGAGCGGCGCCGCCCGTATCGGATCAGCTCTGGACTCGAAGCCTATTCATCGCTCTCCGGCAGCGCTGATGGCTCCCGTCTGGTCGCGACGATTGCCAGCCCGCGCACGAGTGTCTGGCACATGTCGCTCAGCACCGACCGTATCGCGGGGACAGCCGCAAGGAACCCGACCCCCGTTTTGGCGAATGCTGTTGCACCAAGGCTCGGCGCGGACTTCCTCTTGTATGTATCGTGGCGAGGCGAACGACAAGGCATCTGGTCGCTGGCGCACGGGACGACACGCGAGATCTGGAACAGCCCGCACTCGCGTATCCTCGGCGGCCCGACGATTGCACCCGAGGGGCGCCGAATCGCATTCTCGGTCGAGGACGGCGGCCGGACGCTGTTGTACATGATGGACAGTGATGGTTCGCACGTCCGAGTCCTGGCGAATTCCCTCGTACTACGAGGCAGCCCAAGCTGGGCACCCGACGGGCAATCGGTCGTCTCTGCGGCAGTGCGCGACGGCGAACCACGTCTGACGCGCATCTTCCTGAATGGCGACCCGCCGCTTCCTTTGGTGTCGCAGTATTCCATTGATCCGGTCTGGTCACCGGATGGTCGCTTTTTGGTCTATTCGGGCGCAGACGTAGGGACGACCTTTCCTTTGCTAGCCGCCGCCGCAGATGGCCGGCCGTATCCGCTGCCGAGCGTGATGCTGACGCGCGGCGCGCGCCGGGTTGCATTTTTTCATGACCCACAAGCGCTCGTGATTCTTGGTGGTGAAATCGTCCACAAGAACCTAGTGCTCCTCGATCTTCAAACGGGCGCCCAGCGCATGCTCGCCGAGCTGCCGTCGGATTTCGAAATTCGTGACTTCGACATCTCCGCCGACGGCTCGGAAATCGTGTTCGAGCGCGTGCAGGCAAACTCCGATCTCGCACTAATTGAGCGATCGCGTTAGTGGTATTGAAAAAACCACTCGCCGATGTAACCGGGATTGGCAATTGATTGGCGCGCCCGGAGAGATTCGAACTCCCGACCTCCTGGTTCGTAGGCTGGTGTTCAGAGTGACGCAAGCCTCTGAAGTACCTGAGAAACCCGACCACAGAAGCTCTGAATATTTCTGCTCATCAAGCGCAGCTAAGCGCCTGATCCGCCGAGACTGTGCGTTACGATATTCAGAGGCCCTCCCACGTAGGAACGGCCTCGCCCCGGGCTGGACTAGGAGTTCCCGGGACCTTAGCTGCGGGCACAATTAAGGGAGGCCCGAACACAGTGGGCACAGTGAATTTCAGCCCTAGAAAGGCTTAGTCCTCGCCCTCAACCTCAGCCGTCCCGGCGTGCCCTTTGTTGCTTGGTAGCCTGCGGTCGGCGTCGGGGTTCCGCGATGATCCGTTACCACCTCGGTGGCAGGTCCCTGTCCGGTGCGGTGGCGGGTTTTTGTGCCCGCTGGGACTCGAGCGCGCAAGCTCAGCGCAGACACTGCTGGCAATCGCGGGAGAGCCGCTCAACATGGCGACGGCTAGAAGAGCTAGTGGCAATATCCTTCGCTTCATTCGGTCGGTATCGCATACGAAGTCTGGCGGCAGGGAGGATGCCGACGTGAGACTGAGACGCGCGTCAAACTATCAACCGGATTGGAGCGGACTTAACCTGTCGTGACTGCAAGCCGGTGCCTCTTAGGTTGAAACAGCGTTATGGCGATCTCTGAATACGAATTCACAGTAGAGCAGTGCGACATACCGGTCGTCCGTCGCGGGGCGCTCATCGAGTATCGTCGGTTCCGCCGTGAGTGCTTGGACTATCTGGATGGTGACGCGGCTACATCGGTCATGAACCAGGTCACTACTTTGGCCTGGCATACCACTGTCTTTCGCACGCTCAATGAGGGCAGGCGCCTGGAACCAGCTCGTCCAATCTGCGGGTCGATGTGGGAGCTAATCATCGACGGCTACTTCAATCTCATGACACTGGGTGTGCGCCGTCTCGTGGACAGAGATGACCGTACGGTTTCGGTATGGAACGTCATTGCTGAAGTCGAAAAGCAGCCTCGGTTGTTACGGCGGGAAAACTTCGTTTGTTATGACGGATTGCCCTACGACTATGCGGCTGTATTCGCAAAGAGCGCCAAGAAAGGTGGGTCCGGTCGCGTCGGGTGGGGAACAGTTAAGGGCCCGGAAGCCGCAGGGACGTCCGAGCTACTGCACGCGTCATTTGATGGTCTCGTTGGATACCCAAACAGGCGGGGCCGCCTCGATACCGTGCAAACCAGCATTGTCGCGGCGCTTAAGGATCGCCTCCAAAGCCAACCCGTCAGGGACGTTTGCGACCTGGCGAATAGGAGCGTTGCGCACGCTGAACGAGCCCCGGGGCCCATTCCGGAGGTTACTTTCAATACGATCAACGCAGCATTACAAAACATCGTGCAAGTGGCGAGCTTTCTCTCGTCACGTTTCTTCGGCCACGTGGCCTTTAGCTCAATCGTGCCGCTACCGCAATTCGATGTACTCCAGGATCTAGATCAACCGTGGGTGAGAACACAAAACCTACCCGCACTTCACGAGTACTGGAATGAGATTTCAAGCGGCATGGATGCATGGGCCGAGAGCGCAGAGGCGGATTTGCTACCGCCGCGTCCAACGGTTAGGCCCCCGGGTATTGCTTAGGGTCTCGAGAGTTGCAGTTCAATAAACGGCAGCTTCTTTAACTTCGGGTCATATGAGAGTAGCAGGTAGGCCCGATCAATCAGCGTGGTTTGAAACTGGGTTGTACCGAGAAGCGCGGAGCAGAGCTAGTCCGGGACTTGGCCCTCCCCAAGACCCACCAACGCACCCACACTCCGACCGGCGTAAACCGCCGGCTAGCTGAACCCCAGAGGCGGAGCTTGTTTCCGCAGGTAGGGTTAGCGGTTACGGTGCAGTGTAGATATACGACAGCATCTCGTAGCTACCGTTGCAGGTTCCGGTCCCCACAGCGTAAACGTTCTTGCCGGCGATGTACGCAAGCTCGGCAACGCGCGCCATTGACTGCCCGCCGGCCGTTGACGTATCCAACATAAAAATCTTGTAAATTGTGGTGCACGCTGCCGGCGTCGTGTCATTGACCGCAAAGTAAATGTAGAACGACCCCGTGCTCTGTGCGTTTAGCTGGGTAATGACTACATTGCTCTGTGTACCCCCAGCCTGGGCAGCGGCTGCACCAGTCAGCAGCGCGAGCGCCGCCATCAAGTTAATTAGAATCTTTCGCATGATCGAGTCTCCCTAGTCGTTAGCTGAGAATAATGTGAATCGCAGCGCGCAAGTAGTCTTGAGTAAGGCCAAACGGCTGATTAGGTGGGCTCGTGGGTACAGCCGCTTCTAAGTCTGAGCGCAAGGAATTGCTAAATGCAGCAGATCGTAAATGCGTATGGCGCTGCGATGGCCGGCCCCGAGCACCGTCTCGTAGATCCCGGCGTCGGCGAACCGGCGGCGCCGCCTTCCGGCTCGTCAACGTTCATGCTTCGGCGGCGCAATCCGCCCCGCGAGAAAGTAATGCGACGCATCGAGCAGCCGGTAGTAGTCGGTCGGCGTCAGCGACCATTAGGGCTTGCTGGGGTCGGGGTGGACGGGGTGGGCAACTTCCCAAGGATTGTTGTGGGGGAAATTAACTTGCGCCATCCTTTCCTTTGTGGGCGGCGTGAGTTGGCTTTCGTGCTTCGGACAGGGACCGCCGTCGTTAAATTTGACGTACGGAGCGAGGTTACTCGGCACCATTCCGTGCAGCTCTGGAGCATCGAAGATGCACACATAAAGACCGGGGACGTTAGTCTCGCCCTCCCAAAACAAGTCTGGCTCTGCCGCACCCGCGACACCGCTTGCTAAGCAAGCCAATAACATCATCTGTCGCATATGACAGCTCCTTGTACTTGACCATCAGCGCGAACAGCTTAGCAAAGCATATCATGCTCCTCCCGTAGCCCCCCGCCATCGCTCGAGGCCTCGCGTAACCAGTTCATCGCGGTTCGACCGCGCGGGCCGTGACTCCCCGGAACGTAGACAAAAACCAATAGCTAACAGTGTTTAGCGCTGTCTTGTTACCACGGAAACTTAGGTCTCTTCACTGTGCGAGGCGACCTTGCAGCGTATACAGTCACTTCAATGCTTCCAGACTTGCTAGAGTTGCTTATCCAATAAAAACCGCCAACACGGCGGCACGGGATAAGGGCAAGCAAAACATGCTCACAAAATTTGCAGTAGCGCTAGCGACGTGTGCTGTCTCACTCACCGCGCTTGCTGCCGGGAACGGCAGCGCCGCTCAGTGTGCCACTATTTCTGGTGACTGGATCGGACCTCAGCCTCCTGGGCCGGACTGGAACTACACGTTGAATCAGTCAGGTACCGGCGGTACAACCATCACCGGCATAGCCAGTCACGGTACCTGCAATTGGGCCATCACTGGTGACTACAACATGCCCGGTCACAGAGGCCAACTGGATCTCGCTGCGACAACTCAAAACGGCTGCGCGGGATGGCAGACCTACATGTTCATGGCGCTGGGGGAACCGGGCTGTCAGATTTTTAGACTTAGCAATTCGCTGTCGGCTACGAATATCATGCACCGTAGCGCGTGCCTGACGCCCACCGGAGAGTCTCAAAATCCTCCAACATTCCAAGCGGGTCTCGCTACGTTTACTAGGGTACTTCAGCCCTCGTCTACCAACTGGACAGGTCGCGCGGTATCGGAGACATTGTCCAATTCCACAACGTGCACCGACCCACGCATTCCAATGCAAGGTGATCCCGGTCAGGAGGGTCCGAGTACTTGGTACATCGGCGCCATGGTTGGCACCACTTCCAATTCGTATCCAGACAGCGTCGGGCTACTTTCAGATTATTTTGTTAATGCCGAACGACAGCACCACCATACCCCGTGCACGATGACCGGCACACAAGTGATGTGGATTGATTGCAGCGACGGCGCTACTCCCGCGTCCGTTGCCCCGGCTCCGTATGCGGGTCCGCGCGATCTGACCTACACAATCGACACGATGACTGTAGACGCAACCAGTGGCGGCAGTGCGAACGGGGGTGGTGTGCAATCCTCGGGTCCGCAGTTGTTCGGCATTCCTCAGTTCGCCTACGACCTCATAGTGACAGTGTTGTAATTCACCATGCTGAGGGGGATTTCTATGCGAATACTAATTATGCGACTCGCGGCTGCTGTTGTGATGTTGATCGGCGCCTCGGCGCCTCGCCCAGAATCCTGCGCGTAACCGCTGAGGGAGAAGAGACAAACAGCGACAGCGGTGCTACGCCCGACGTTGTTTTTCATTGTTTAGCTCGCGTGATTCGGTGACGGTGGGTAGGGCCGCCGCGTCGTTACCGCGCCGCCAAGGCGCGACGCTGTACGCCCCAACGAGACCCCGTGCAATAGAGTTCAAGTCCGCCAACGAGGCGGTTGCAGATCGTGGCGATGTAATCGGGCTTAGGAAGCTGGGTTGAACCAGTCACGATGTAGCGGAGTCGGTGGATGGCGTAGTTTTCGCTGAGCAGGTTTATCAGAGCAAGGTCGCGGGCAGTGAGCTTAACTTCGGTCCCTAGTTTGCGCTTCCGCGCGAGCTTCAGGATCTCCGCCAGGTGGTGACGCATGTTCGCTACGTGCTGCAATGGGACGCCGCGCTTCAGGAGAAACGACTTCAACGCCAGTTCGAGCGACTGGCCGTAAAGCTGGAGGATCGGTGCCCATAGCTTCGGGTGCTTACTGTGCGCGGCTTGGGCCGCCAGGAAATACTCGGCTGCGAAGCGCCAATAGCCCACAGGCGTTGAGCGGGCAGGGTCAAACGTCATGGCCGGCCGGTGCTCCCGGGAGAAGTTCCATTAGCTTTTGCGCCGCCTTGCGGTCAGTCGTGCCGCTAGTTTCAAAGATCGAGCGGCCGCATCGCTCGAACCGGATGTACCAGTACGGGGAGTCGGGGCGCCGGATAATCGCCATTGGTCTAACTTCTCGACGAGCGCGTGTCGCTCGAACCTGTATACACCCCCCACGCGGAACGCCGGTAGCTTTCCACTAGTTGCCCATGCCCGGACTGTCTTGGGGTGGATTCGCAGCCATGCGGCAACTTCCTTGGTGGTCAATATGACATCCGTGCCACCCAAAGCCGACTCGTTGTCTGGTTCGCACTCCGTCGCTCCAGTCGGAGCCCAATTACGTGGGTGAGCCACTCCGCGCCTCCAAGCGTAGCTTTGGCGTCAACGAGCGGGTTTCGTTAATCACGCAGCCTCGTCAATCCGCCGCCTCACGCCGCCGTGTATTTCGTAGCACCCGTTAAGGATTGTGAGCGCTGCGCGAAGGATGTCGCGGTTGCGCGCAATCTCCTCTATCGGCCCGTCGGGGTACTTGCCGCCATGAAAGAGGTTGTTTCTTACGGTTCTCATGAGCTGAAGGGTGTACTCCGCATCTGACTGACCATTCTGCTGGATGGGGTCCCAGCCAATCCGCCCGTCACGTACAACCTGTCGCCGTGGGGACAGCTTTCGAAGTTGCTCTGTGGCTTTTGTGAAGCCCGGTACCGACACTCTCGTGAACTCCCCTTGGATCTCGCGGCCAAAGCGTCCCCAGTCGGCTAACGCGGCGTTGCTGTGTCGGTCGGTCCTCAGAAACCCTTCGCGCTTGAGCGCAGACTCGAAGACAGAGAACTTCCAGAAGAATTCGAACACGAGTTCGCGGTCGAGGGCGTTGGGTGGAAGCGTGAATGCCACGATATCTCTCCAATTAAACGGCCCTACCCAGTGTGATTTCCACAGCCAAAGCTATCGGCGCTGCGCCCAGTAGCGCAAAATCTGCTGCGCGAAAACTTCATCGCGAACCAGTCCGTCTCGCATCAGACGCTTCCTCGCACCTCGACCTAGCGTCCCCGCAAGCCTTGAAAGACTAGGCCGTCGGGTAACCTTCGGAACCTCAACATACACGTACGCGACGCGGCGGCCCCTACGCACCCGTCGCCTAACGACGTTTAGTACCTTACCCGGCGGTTCTACAAACTGCTCGCTGCGACCTTCATCAACCGCCTGCATAACCAGATCGCGCCGGGCGATCCGAGTGCCTCCAGTAAGCCGGAACGACTGAATCTCCCACCCAGCTCGATGCTCACGTCGCGACCGCGCAGTCACGAGGCCGCTCTCATGGACATCCTCCTCATCCTCCGGCCACTCGATGAGGGATAATTGAACGAGTCTCAAAGCGGAAGTCTTAGCCCGAGGGCTTTGACGCCTTTCGCGGCGTGCGAACCGCGCGAACTCCGACCTCGGGGGGCGGTAGCTTTTCTGTAGCGAAGCAAGCGCTTGTGGCGACAGCGCCTCCATGCAAAGACTTCCAATAAACTCACGTGCGCGCTTGACAACGCGCTGTTCAGTCGTGCTCACAATCGCCTCTAGGAGTCGTTGAGCAGATGACTGAGAAGCATTCGCGGACCCGATAAAGGCGCGATTACCGATTACATAGACCTTCGCGTGAAGGTTCTCGACGCTATAGACCCGTATACCGCGACGGACAAGTCTTAGCAGTGATGCGGGATGTGTCTGACCAGCCCTTACAGTCGAGAGGCTCGCATTGACAACTAGACGACTTCCCGGTGTGAGTCGCAGCAACTTGTCAGCTCCCTGGCCAAAGTACGCAACCGCCACCCAATTCGGTCGGTGGCTCGTTTTGGCCACCCGCCGCAAGGAATTCCAGACACCTTCTGTGATCAGCTTTGTACTCATGCGACTGTCAAGACCCGAGGTCGGACCGCGCACCAGAGACGGCATAGATGCTATGTCCATCGCCCTGATAGCTCTCGTAAACATGCTCAAAAAGTGCCGTGCACTTCGCTGCAAACAGTGGTTTGTCATACGACTTCGGTAGACCTGAATCGAGGGTTTCCTCGATCGCCAGGTTCACTCGCGCACGGGCTTGGGATTTCTGCCTCCAGTCAACGACGAGCAGGCCGTTTAGGTGGTCCAACAGCATCTGCGCGACCTTCTTCACCTCGCTCCGCTCGGCGGTTGATAGTTTCGGTCCCGGTCGCGTCAGAATGTCGAAGATGGTGAGCTGCTCTTCGGTGAGGTTTTCCCGAATATGGCGCGACTGTTCCTCGGTCAGGGCACGGCTGAGTCCCAGTAGCTCCCGGAAGATCTCGTCAATGTTTCGGCTGCCGGAGTTGTAGGCATCGATTAACTCCTCGAACTTCGATAGGTAATCAGAGCGGGTACGGTTGTGCCCCACCAAGACGGTCAGTTCCTTCCGCACAGCGGCCTTCAGGCGTTCGAGTTCCATGTTTTTAGTCTTGGACTTCTTGAACTCCTTCTGTAGAGCCTCGAAGTCGACTTTGGATAGATCGAGAGGTAGTCGCTGCTCTCGGTCCTCGATACGAAAGCCCTCGGCAGCAATGGATTCATCCAACAACTGCTCGATGCGGCCAATCGCACCGGAAATATCAGGTTGCTCTGCGGCATTGCGAATTCGGAGAGCGATCTGCGCAAGGCATCCAACCCGGCTGGCTAACTCGGCAATTGCAGGAGAGGGCTTTGAAGCACGGTAGAGTCGGGCCACGAGCAGCTCAAGTGAGAAGAAGTCCTTCCGAACTGTCTCGGGGGCTAACAGTCTCTCGGCAGCATCGGAGACAGCCTGCGCACGCTTGAAGTTGGCGACGCTCGTGGCTTCGATTTGCGCGAGATCGACGCCGTGCCGCTGGCAGAACTCGGTCGCCTCCCCTACTGAAGCTCGTAGCTGCTCAATGAGTTTCTTCTTGTCTTCAACGGGATGCTCACCGGCTCGGCCCTTCCCATAAATGGCTAACGCCTTCTCAAGCGACGCGAACACATTCGCGTAGTCGACAATCAACCCGTTGTACTTACCTGGGTACACCCTATTGGCCCGCGCAATGGTTTGCATCAACGTATGGTTACGCATCGGCTTGTCTAGATAGATCGTTGAGCAGCTTGGGGCGTCAAATCCCGTTAGCCACATTGCGCACACGAACACCAACCGGAGAGGATCGTCGGGGTTCTTAAATTTCTCGTCCAGCGCCTGCTCGTTCATCCGCTTACGATGAGGAGCGATGTCCAACCCTAGCTTCTGCATTTGGGCAATTTCGTTTTGGCCCGGCGACACAACCAAAGCCATGTCCATCGAATTCAGGCTCTTCAGACGCTCCTGCAAGTCGTTCCGGCTCGGATCGTCATACGGTCTTCGGCCAAGCTCACTCTTAACGCGCTGGGCTTCTTCCTGCCAAAACCTTTGAACCTTGTCGTACATACGCAGGGCTGTGGCCTTATCGATAGAAACGACCATCGCTTTGCCCTGAAATCCTCGTCCAAGAAAGTGCTGGGCGATATCTTTGGCAATCACGTCTAGCCGGTCATCCCGCGTAATTAGGTAGTATTGTCTGCCGAGTTCCCGCGTGAGTTTGGCCTCCTGTTCCTCATCCAACTCGGCCTCTTCAATGACCGTATAGATTTCCTCATTCAAGTCTGGATTGATGAGGTGCAGTTCGGGCGTGCGGTTCTCGTAGTAAAGGGGCACAGTGGCCCCGTCTTCGATGGACTGCTGGAAGTCGTAGATCGAAACGTAGTCGCCGAAGACCTCGCGCGTCCGCTCCTCGCCAGCAATCAGTGGGGTCCCCGTGAAAGCCAAGAACATCGCGTTCGGAAGCGCCCGTCGCATGTTCATTGCGAGCGTGTCGTACTGGCTTCGATGGGCCTCGTCGGTCAGGACAATGATGTCGTCCCGCTCGCTGAGCGTAGGATGTACTTCGCCAGGCTCGCTTCGAAACTTCTGGATCAGGGTGAATACGTAGCGGTGATTCTCGCGTAGGAGCTGTCGCAGATGGACCGCGCTGGCGGCCTGACATCGCTCACCGAGGGCATTGCACCGGGAGAATGTGCCGTAGATTTGGTCATCCAGCTCGGTCCGATCCGTGATGATCACGAATGTCCAGTTGCCTGAAACCTTCCGCAGCACCTTCTGGGCAAAGAACAGCATCGAGTAGCTCTTTCCGGACCCTTGGGTGTGCCAAAACACCCCCAGCCGCCCGTGTTGCTCACGGACAGTGTCGAGGGCTGTCAGAACGCTGTTCACGCCGAGGTATTGGTGGTTCTTGGCGAGATACTTGACCAGCCCGACCTTCTCCTCGGAGAACAAGCTGAAGTTCTCGACCAAATCCAACAGACGATGCGGCGCACAGGTGCCCCGGATAGCCTTCTCCAGAGAGACCGCAGGAGGTTCATCTTCGCGGTCCATGCGTTTCCACTCCCCGAAATGCTCCCAGAGAGCGGTCAAGGAGCCGATTCGAGTTTCTGATCCATTGGAGGCGATTAGGAGAGCGTTGTACCAAAACAATTGCGGGACATCGGTCTTATAGCAGGTCAGGTTGTCATCGAAGGCCGCTCGAACGGCAATTGCGGGCTTCTTGAACTCAATCACGACCAGTGGCAGACCATTCACGAATGCGACTAGGTCGGGTCGCCGAGTGTAGAGGCTGCCCGTGACCGAGAACTGTCGCGCCACGAGGAAGTCGTTGGCTTCCGGTTTGTCCCAGTTGATCACCCGGACTCGTTCGGTCCTCTGACCGCCACGTTGGCGATCCGGGACCGATACAGGTACACCGTCTCGAAGTAGCTTGTGGACCTCACGGTTAGCCGTCGCTATAGCCATGACTGACCGATCTCGACTAACTTCTTCGATGGCGGCGGCGATGCCTTCAGTTGGAATACTTGGGTTTAGCCGCTCCAGCGCAGCTTGTAAGCGACCTCGTAGCACGCTATCACCCTTGGTCTCGCGGCCCAACGTCCCCGTGACCCCAATCACCTCATCGGTCGCGTCCACAATCTCCCAATTCAGGGACTGAAAAAGGTCGAAGGCGGGCTGTTCGACCAGATCTTTTTCGTTGTAGCCGTGGGCCATGCGTCTCTCAGCGAGTAACCATCACGCTACGGTTTCGGCCTTAGGCAACTTGATCTGGCCGTCGATCAAGCGAGGGAGAAGCATGTTCCGCATCCTAGTTAGATTGTGGGCGTTCATAGCGAGCGCAACTGCATCCGCCAGCAGCGGCTCGACCAAGTCATCAAAGAGTCTCGCCGTCTTCGGGTCCGGGATAGTTATTTTCAAGCTACTAACCGAAGCCTGATTGATTCCCGGCTGCGCTGCGTTCGCATTCGTGGCGCGAATCTTGCTCACCGTTTCCGGGTTTTGGAGCCAAAGGTATAGAGAGTTTTGCGTTAGACGTCGGCCTTCTGCACGCAGCAGAAAAACATGTTCGTTGACGCAACACTCAGCGTGCGGGAACCCGTCGCGGAAATACGATGACTTGCCGATATAGGCACCATCCTTGTAAATCGCCACGTCGCGATCATGTACAACACCTTTGCGCATGGCCAGAAAGAAGTCTCGCACTACAAACTTCTCGCTATTAAAATCGTACCGCCCAATGCCGTTAATGTTTTCGGCACCGATACTCGGGACTCCCGCTAAAAACTCGCCAACGCCGCCCTTTGGGCGCTTTCCAGATTCTAACGCTGTGAGTTGACTTCCTAGTGTCGTCACCTCCCAACCGTTCGGTAATCCACCCTGAGCGGGTACAACCGGGGGAGTGGATCCGTAACCCGGGAAACGTAGCGCAACGAACCACTCGCGATATAAGGCGACCGCCATTTGCTCAAGGAGTCTCACACGCCGCACGCTGTTCGAAATGTACTCATCGTAGGCGGAAAGTACCCCGGCGATTTCGCGCTGCAATGCCAATGGCGGCACAAGAAACTCGACGCGAAGCAGCTTGTCCAAACTTAGATTGTCTTGCGTGGTTCCATGCGACACATTCTGCATACGCAATTTGACGGTATCGATGTAGTATTTGATATAACGAACGTCGGCTTTGTCTGGATTGGGCACAAAGCCGACGATGCTGTCGGGGAAGCAACCCTTGACTCCCAGGATCGCCGTCTCCGCAATGTTCGCGGCAATCGTTATGCATAACGTCCCAGGCTCCCACAGTTTGCTTTGCGCAAGTCCCAGTTCGTTATACGACTCAGTAGACTCTCTTAGATACAGACCCGCAGCTTTCACGTCCCCGGTCTGAAAGAATGGGTAGGGTCCGCCATACAGTGCGGAATCATCCCGCGGACGATGTCTCGATCTCCCGCGACCAACAAAACCGAGTTGATCTAGCGTGAAGGATCGCCACTCCGACGCCGCCACCGCTAAGTCCCCATGACTATAGACACGTCTCTGGCGATCTTTTCCTCAAGCCGTCTAGCCAAAGCACACAACTCGGTGAACTCAAAGGCAATCGAGGCAAACTGCTCCTTGAAGTCATCTTCACTAATTTGCTCGCCGGGGGCGACTCCCACGTAACTTCCGCAGTTCAATCCCCAGCCGTGAGCCTCAATCTCCTTAAGCGTGGCGACTTTGCACAGGCCCAGCACGTCTCGATATCCCCTGGTGCCAAATATTTCGCCGATCTTCTGGCGAGCCTCTGCACCGCCAAACGTGTAATCAAGGTCTTCGCCCCGATAGAGCCTTACCACGTTGGCAAGAAAGCCTATCTGCGCGGGTGTCCAGTCCCGAGTCGCCCTATCAATTTGGCGGAATATCTGCCGCGCATCGATAAACAGGACCTTCTCGGCATGGGGCTTCCCAGATTTCCCCTTATCGAGGAACCACAAGGTCACGGGAAGTGTGACCGTGTAGAACATGTTCGTACCAACCGCAACGATCACATCCACGACACCGGACTCAATCAGCTTTCGACGGATCTCCTGCTCAGAGCCTCTCGCATCAGAAGCCGAATTCGCCATAACGAAACCAGCGCGACCCTTCTTATTAAGTGCGGAGTAGAAGATCTGAATCCAAAGATAATTCCCGTTGTCGGTGTTCGGTAGGCCAAACGGGAACCGGCCCTTGGGGTTCACCTCATCGGCAAGCCGATCCTTCTGAATCCCATTCACATTGAAAGGCGGATTAGCCAACGCAAAATCGAACGTTCCGACCGACTGGTGAAGATCTTCGTAGTAGGCATTACCAAACCGAATATCACCCTCCAATCCATGAACAGCTAGGTTCATGCGACAGATCTGAGTAGTGGCCTGGACACGCTCTTGCCCGTAGATGGAAATCTCGACCGACGGCTTCTTCCTATGCTCGGTCACGAATCGGGCGCTTTGGACGAACATGCCACCCGACCCGCACGCTGGGTCCAAGATCTTGCCGTGGAATGGCTCAAGGATCTCGACCATCAGGCGGACGATGCTCGTCGGTGTAAAAAACTCGCCTCCCAGTTGCCCCTCCGACATCGCAAAGGCCCCGAGGAAGTATTCGTAGATCTTTCCGAACACGTCCCCGTCGATCTCTGGAGGGATCGCTACAATCAGCCTCAGTAACTCGACGAGGATGCGAGTCTCGAATACCTGATACGTCTGGGGCAAGACACCTTTCAGGCTTGGGTTGTCCTTCTCGATCAGCCGCATTGCATCATTGATGGCTTCACCCAGCGCAGCGCTCTCAGGCAAGGACAGCAGGTGATCGAACCGCGCCTTCTTGTGGAGATACAGAACCCCCGCAGCTTGATACTCACGCGGGTCATCAATGGCGGGGACCGCCCTACGACTGGAGGACGCTGCCTTGTCCAGCTTGGATCGCTGGGCCATGAACCGGGTTTCAGCGAATCGCAAGAAGATCAATCCGAGCACAGGCTGGGAATACTGTGCTGCTGTGAGGTTCGAGTTGGCCCGTAGCTGGTCAGCGGTCTTCCACAGACTGACTTCCAGTTTCTTTAGGGCGGAATCCTTCTCAGGCGGTTCAATCCATTTCACTCAGCTACCCCTCATTGCCATTCCAGTTGGACAGCGGCCACTATGGCTCGGAATCTGATAATAATATTAGGCTAAAGTTCCTTATAATCCAGTTATTTACGTACAAGACTGCCCTAGTAACGGCGTTCCTGTGTCGGCGTCCGTACCGTGCGCTTTATGAGCGGTGCCTGGCAGTCTTTTGGAACGCCTGGCAGTCTTTTGGAACTGAACTGGGTGACTGTGTGCCTGCCCATCCCCCCAAAAGGGGGTGGGCCAGTATGTGCCCCTACTTGTTTACCTTCGTGGTTACTAGAAGCCCCAGCTCTCTCTTAGCGTGGTGTAGACGGAGTACTTACTGCGCTTCTGGTTGTCCTCATTGAGTATCTCAGATAGGTCATTAAGGTCTATCCCATCGCTCTCTTGTCTCGGGTTGGCTTTGTTATCAGCTTCAAATTCCGTCTCGTCCGCCTTTACCGGGGCTATAGCTCCTGTAGCGGCGTGAAATTCCTCCTGCATGTACCTTTCTAGATCCCATTGGTAGCCCTTGCGAACTAGGAAGCTGTCGTGGATCGGCAGCGCCACGGATCCTGCCTTCAGCATACGTAGCATCACCCGTTCAGCAATCATCGAATCTTCGTACATGAGTTGTTTGCCTACATCCGTGTAGAAGTACTGACGGATGGGTTGGTGTCTGGCCTCGATGTCCCTCATGAGTTCTTTGAGAGGGGGGCAGCCTGTCGGTAGCATCTCGCTGACGGACATCTTGGGACGTTTACTACTTGGGTGCTCCCATCGCCAGCGCTTGTCGAAGTCTTTAACAAGTTCTTGCTGAGCCGCCTGCAGTGCCTGTTTCTGAGACGCTGCGTTGAGCATCTGCAGCAAGAGTGATTTGACCGTCTCTCGCGACACCGCATTCTTCGCGGAGTCGTCATAGATCGCATAGACGTCAGAAGTCAGTTCGCACCTTTCCTTGGCGTACAAGATACGGGGCTGGATGGCCGAGTAATCCAGTTCAAAGCTATATGAGGGCCAGCCACCTGAATAGGTTGCTATGTGAATATGCTTACGATATTCGCGCGGAATGTTTTGCCACCACCCTCCATAAAAGCGACCACCTAGTTTCGGGTTGCCATCGTGAAAGACTCGATAGAGCTGTTTATCGAAGAAGTCGATGTAGCGGCTTTCTTCCTTATCGCGTTCTAATTCATCCTGAATAAGCTCCAGCTCCGAGTCTGAAACGTGCAGTGCGATGAAGGCGCTGCTCAGAGCCTCATTAATGGTTCGTAGGTTCCCCACCATTCGGGCCCGCTCGGCGGCAAAAGGCTGCGGCCAGGGAACTACAATGGGTTTGCTTTTTTTCCCGTTCTTTCCTGTCTTTACTCTTGCTTTGCGCAGTTCAACCAGTCGATCAGGTTCCTTGATCTTAATCATGGTTGAGGAAATGCCGTGTGCGGTGCACAGGGAGTCGAACCGCCCCAGGGATCTGAATCGTGCTACGAACCCCTTGCCCGTCTTGCGGTTGCGGAAGCCCTTCGCCTCCATCACTAGAACTCGAACGGCACAGAGACCCGCAACTGCCCTTCTGAGGTGAAAATAGCCCACAGAACGCCCCGCATACGCTGCTTTCCCCATCGGCAGCGCGAGCAGCCGACCGGGGGCGCAATATTTAAGACGCAGAAGGTTGATGACCAGCAATTCCGTGGCATCCCTCAGCCCTCTGCGGTTGCTGGCTGCCCTCGCGTAAACATCGGTTTCGACGATCTCCGTAACCAAGGCGCCGATTAGGGCGTCTAGCAGTGGCGCGTCGCTGGCCAAGTTCCAATTCAAGGGAAGGGCACGGAGCAGTGCCTTAAATCTAGGATTGGTCGGCATCAAGCACCTTCATCCGCCAAAGGGGTCACCGTAATCCGCACATTCCTCCCAAATCTAACAGGTGAGTCATTCTGTCAAATACAGGGTGAGTTCAGGTCTCGCCGATTATTCGAGATGAACAAAGATCAGGGATACAAACAAAGCAAAGCAGGAACTGCATCAGGTCGGATCAGGTATTCGATCCCCTCTTCTCAGTCTGAGCGACCAGTTACCGTATTTAGCCTCCTCTCCAAGCCGGCCACCAGAGCCTGGCAGAGGCCTTCAGGGCGATGATTGCGCTTCTTACGCCCTCTGGCATACTGTCCGTACAAAGACCCTTTTACGGACTCTATAAGAGGCCCTGGGAGTGTCCCAACAGGGACTTAGCCAGACGCCGCGTCGGGTGCCTGATAGCCCTTTTTCGGACAGTTTGTGGAGCCTGCTTATGCGGCAATCGAACGTGGTCCCCCTCCCTCGAGCGAAACGACGCCCAAAGGGGGGTTCCAGCATGCCAGTCCGGCGTCCCAATGCCGCCCTGCGCTCCCGCGAGTACCTCACGGCTGGGGAGCTACGGCAGCTCATAAAGGCTGCCACTGGGCGAGGGAGGTACGGGCATAGGGATACCACGATGCTGCTTATTGGCTACCGGCATGGCCTGCGGGTCTCAGAGCTGGTGTCCCTTCGATGGGATCAGGTAGATCTAAAGGCTGGGCACCTGCACGTCCGACGGGTAAAGAACGGCACCCCTTCAACCCACCCACTTCAGGGGGATGAGCTTCGAGCCCTTCGTCAGCTTGCCCGAGAGTGGCCCGAGCACGGGGGGTTCGTGTTCGTTTCGGAGCGCGGCGGCCCGGTAAGTGCCGACGGTGTCCGCAAGATGGTGTCCCGTACGGGTCAGGCGGCCCGGCTTCCGTTTCCTGTACACCCGCATATGCTGAGACATGGGTGTGGATTCGCGTTGGCTAATGCTGGCCACGACACCCGGGCGCTGCAGCTTTGGTTGGGTCACCGGAATATCCAGCATACGGTCCGGTACACAGAACTGAGTCCGGCTAGGTTCCACAGCTTCTGGCGGGACTAAGCCTTGAGGCAAGCACATACTCGGGCTCCCTACGACCTGTATGCGGTCATCGCATGAACGCGTCTCATGATGGGGACCTTATTCGGCCACTTGGGCTTTTGACCCTCAACTTCGCGTATGCCGAAGCGGAGCTTGACGAACTCCTTGAGACTCTGTCGCGTCGCGAGTCTCACGATGATTCAATGTTCCTGTGGCCCGTGGGCCGAAAATTAGTCCATGCACTATCTCTCGTGGAGCGCCTGCGAGCAGTCGAGCTTGCGGACCTAACGGCGACTCTAAAGGAGGCGCGTACGCTTCTCGAAAGACGGAACTGGCTCGTCCATAGCTCCATCTTCGCCGGCGGCCGCGTAGTCTCCGCTCGTCGTGGGGTCCCCGATCAGCACGTAACGCCAAGCCAGTTGGCGGAACTCGCCGACTCGATCCGAACGTGGAAAGAGCGCATTTGGATGCACCGACATAGACACCTCATCCCCGTACTGGCTGCACTCGAGGGAGCGGGTGGCACCTAACAAATACCAGCTGGCTTGGCTGCCCGGGCGGGCACGCATCCGTCCGCGCTCGATAGTTTGGCACTCCCGCGCATTGGGGCGCCGTGGCCAGCGCCGCCACCGACGATGTGAGCAAGGTAGGCGTGTTCGCCGTGGCTTCGCGTAGGGACATCGAGATCCCCTACGCCCTCAGGGCGGGCAAAATCGTCCACGTGTCTGAGGTGGCTCGTGGACTCAACTGTGGCTGCGTCTGTGAACGCTGCGGTGCCGACCTGGTGGCCCGACAAGGCGCTCGCCGCGAGCACCACTTCGCTCACTTCCGCGAATCAGACTGTCCGGGAGCCGCTGAGAGTCTTCTACATCGGCTTGCCAAGGAGCTGCTGTCGAATGCTAGGGCACTCGCGTTGCCCCCATACGTTTATCGAGCAAACCGCAAATCGCGCTTCGGCGTGCCAGTCTCCATAGAGCGGGAGATCTTTGCAGCTACTCGCATGAGCATTAGCAGTGTACTCGTAGAGCGGTCGCTAGGGCCTATCGTGCCTGATCTGCTGTTACGCTCCGGCGAGAAAGATCTGATTCTCGAAATAGCAGTCTCTCATCCAGTCGACAAAGCCAAGTTACGCCACATACGGCGGATGAATATTCCGGCCCTCGAATTAAGCCTGAAGGCCGAGGATGTGTTGCTTCCTCGGGCTAAACTCTTACAACGTCTGGTCGAGGAAACGTCGATCAAGTCGTGGCTGTTCCATCCTGACCAGCGCGCGGTTGTAGCAGCCTGCTTTAAAGCTCGCCATCGTATCGCCGCGGACGCCTGGACCCGCGCTCTCAATTCTTGCGTTGATCCAGCCGCGAAGAGGTTTCAGCCGCGTCGGAAGGGTAACCCAGACTGGCGTAAACACAACGAGTGGGCAGAGCGGTTCTCTCGCAAAAATGGCCGGTACCCGACGCTCGATGAGATACTGATATACGAGCGGAATAAGCGAAAGCGATAGTGCCGGAGTGTGGTTTTTTTCTTGGAGGACATCTATACCCCCTAACCAACGCTTGGAGCGGCCGTGAGACACCGGCTGAGTGCACCATGAGCGCGTCCCCATCGACCGCTAACGAAGTGCTCTACCCCATCCGCAGCTATCGCATTTAAGTTTTGACTAGTCGCGTGGTCAACACCCGGAATTGGAGGCCACCCGGGGGTCTCCGGAGATCCTGTGTCCGCTCGTGGACCTCTATAAATATCCGCGAAGAAATTTTTGAAACAAGACAACAAACCTCCAGTAGACACGTCGGATCGCCTCATCGTTGTCGCGGCGGAAGTCCGCAATCGTCTGAAAGTCCGGCCAGTTCCCACATAACGCTGAGTCGCGCTTTCCAGGCGGCGGCTTGACTGAATGCGAGCCGTTGAAACGAAGGTCCTCGCCGCCTGCGGCGAGGTTGGCCTGTACTACCGGTATTGACCCCATCCGGACGGTCGCGAACGTCGGCTCTCGGGGAGCCGGGCTGGCTTGCCCCGTGCCCCACAGAGCATGGGCGGGGTGTCTTTACCCGAGGCCTTCTGGTGATAACGCGCGCCCCGAGAATTTGGATTCCGGCGGCACGTAACCAGGCGTTCCTCCCGAGTGTGGCACGAGGCGTTTCTTCTCGAGCTGCTCGGCGAGGACCTGCTGCATGCGCGCCAGCAGCGCGCGTGAGCGCTCGTCGGCGTGCTTCGGGTGCACGAGGTTGCGCGTCTCGGTAGGGTCCACCGTGAGATCGTAGAGCTCGTACTCGTCCGGGCTCCGCTCGCTGACTTTGTTGATCTTGTTGTGTCGCATGAGGCGCTCGTCGCGCTCGCCAGGCACCGTCCAGAACTGGGGGTTGTCGTGGTAGCGCGCCAGCTTGACCATGTGCTTTTTGCCGTCCACGTCCACCTCGGCCACCACCATTTCAACGTGGTTGGGCTGGATGATGTGGAAGTAAGTCCCGATCTTGCGGGCCCAGATCTGGAACGGACTCTTCGGAATCTCGCTACCCTCGGTGATCTCATCGTCGGTCATGAACAGCACCGGCTCGGCTGCCGGCGCCTGGCCGGTGCCGAGAATGACGCCCGACAAGTCACGGCCCACGAGCGGATACGCTTCCTTGTGCGTTGCGGAAACCTGCTTCAGCGCGGCGGTCTGGTCGATACCTGCGAGTCCCAGCAGGGTCGGTAGGAGGTCCGCGTGGCTTGTCAGCGTCTCGACACTGCGCGGTCCCTTGATCAACGGGCTGGCGACCACGAACGGAACGTGAGTCGCCTCCTCGTAGGCGATATGCCATTTCTGGTGCATGCCGCCGTGGGCGCCGAGCATGTCGCCGTGGTCGGCGCTGAACACCACGATCGTGTTCTGAAACTGCCTCGTGGCGCGCAGCGCTGCGAGCACGCGCGCGATCTGTTCGTCCACATTGCGCTGCATTTGGAAGTAGAACTTCCGCTGGAGCTCGATCCATGGCTGAGGCGCCAGCATCTTGCCCCAGACATCGACGTAGCTCTGCTGGGCCAGCGGCTTGGTGGACAGGTCCTCCTCATGCGTCGGTGCATTGGGAATCGAGGGGATTTCTTTCGTGTCGTAGCGCTCGCCCTGCGCCAGGGCGATAACGCCGAAGATCGCGATGTCGTGCGGGTTGAGGAACGAGCATACCGTGAGCCACGGTTTGTCGCTTCCGTCCTCGTCCAGGCGCTTCAGTAGGGAAATGACTTCTTCCGCCGTGAAGGGATCCTTGATCGTTCCCGTGTTCTGCTTGCCAAGGCCATGGGGCTCGGGCCCGACCCACTCCGAGAAGCCGTACGGCTCGAGCAGATCCGCCTTGAGGAAAGCCGAGATGTTCTCGGGGATCGGCACGCCGTCCTCGGTCAAGGATTGCAGCTGTCCCTCACCATCCGGCGCCGGCAGGTGCAGGTGGGACACATGCCACTTGCCCTTATAGAAGGTTCGATAACCGCCGGCGCGGAACCAGTCGCCCATCGTCGGAACCGTGTTGGGCGCGAGCCAGCGCATATCCGGGCTGTCAGGCCCCTTGCAAATCCCGTCAGTCTGCGTGACGCCGTGCAGCGACGGATACTGACCCGTGATGAAGGACGCGCGGCTGGGCGTGCAGGCCGCCGACATCGTGTAGTGGCGATTGAATGACACGCCCGTGTCGTGCAGGCTCTGCTCGCCCTTGAGCACCTCGCGGCGGAAGCGTTTCAGGTCCTCGTTCTCGTAGACCGGCGGAAACCGCTGCTGATCGGTCAGGATGACGAGGATGTTCGGTCGCTTGGGCATGACTCCCCCTGAATGTCGTTTACAAGTGTGACCCTTGCGATTGGGGCCAGCTATAAACGTGAGGAGCGTGATGCGTCAAAGCTTGGCCCGTCTATTGGACCTTGGGCCCGGTCCGGTTGAAATGAAACGCCGCTAGAAAGCAGCGCCGTCGTCACCGTCATCGCGGCCTACGCCTGCGGTCGGCTCGGCGTGAAGCCGGACTGCCTTTCTCGGCGTGGGTCAGCGAACTGCGCCTCAAGGTCCCATCTGAATGGCGGCTTCAGGGCGGCCTACTCACCCTGGTGGACTTTCGGTTTTGGCCGGGAACCGCCTGATGGGCCTCCCGATTCTGGACACCCAGCACGAAAACCCGAGAGGCGTCGGTAAAGGTCGCTTCGTGACCCGGTGCTGCCTATCGCTAACGGCCGCTTTCGGGCAGGCAAAAGGCAGTGGCTATCGTATCGCGACCCACGCAACGGCAGGCTGCCCCTTATTTGATTTCCACCGTGGCCAAGCGGCGGTTTGAGACCCGTACCTGCGGCGGTGCAATCGGCGGGTGAAAGCGCGGGCGGCGCTGCGGGACTCAGGGTCAACCTGGGTGTCAGTTTTGCAACCGCTCGCACGTAGGCGTCGGTGAACACGGTTGCACAGGCACGCGAGAGATGACTGTCCTCGGGGAGGACGAGTCCCTGCATTGCGGGATCATCGGCGAAGTGGATGCCGCGCACCTGCGCGTGCGCGAGCAACGCGTCCCAGCCACGGGCGCGCGACACCGTCTTCTCCTCGACAGCGCGCAGCGCGGGTGACGATGGCGGACGCACGAATACGACCTCACCACCGCGCGCGCGAATCTTCGCAACCGCGACCCGCGTTCTCTCAAACGTCTCATCGAGATCTGCGACCGGCAGAGTTGCCAAAGCGCGCATCCAGACCGCGCGCTGGTGCGCCTGAACGCGAACGTCCGTCTCGTCACGCGCCCACATGAAGGTTTGTCGGTCGTCCGTCACGGAGCCCAGCTTCCAGAGTCTCTCGTTTCCCGGCAGCTGCACTCCGGTACGCCAGCCCGGGTCGAGCTGGCGCACCAGTACGTTCAGGCGGTACTTCTCGTCCAGAAACGCCAGCACGCGCGACAAGCCCCGATGCAGCAGGAAGGATATGCGCACCGCCGGCGACTCGAAGCGATAGCGCTCGAGAGCCGGACCACCGAGGCCGGGGCCGGGGCGAAAGTACGCGCGGTCCGCGATCCCGACGATCGCAAGCCCCGTGAATTGAGGCGCGTCGGCGAGGTTCTCGAGGAACGGCAGCGCACCACTGCCAGCAATTGCAAGCTGCACCGGCCGGACTTCGGTCAGGCGCGCAAAGCGGTCGAGATCAGTGTCGAACAGGATGCGGGAGTCGCCGAGAATGGCCACAGCAACTCCTCCGCCATCTAGCCGCCGACGTTGTTCGGCCCAGGACGAGGGTCCGTCATCCAGATCGCCGGCTTGTAGCCCGAGAGCACGCATGCGCCATTCCCACGCTCCCATCGCGACCAGGACTAGGGACAAGACGGCGGCTAAGATGCGCGGCCAAGGCTGTGCCGGAACGTCTCGGACTGGCACCGGTTGGGCGACTCCAGGTCGGTCCGAAGCCGTAAGGCGCACAAAGCCGGCCCGCGTGGTGGTGGTCTCAGAACTGGAAATAGATGAAGGCATTGCCTGCGCCTTGTTCGATGATGATCGCGAACGCCAGTGCCGCCCAAACTCCCGCCAGAAGTACAGCGGGCGCGCGGGCGAGCACGCTCTCCAGTGTGTGTGTGCGCATCAGCCAGTGTGCGCCGACGAGACCGCCGATGATCACGGCCGCAAGAAGCAGTTCGATTCCGGGCAGGATGGGTGTCGAAGGTGCGTTCAGTCCAAGCAAACCACGGAGGAGGACGCCCGCCTTGGTGAAGGTTTTTGCCCGGAAAAAGACCCAGGTAAACTGAATCAGGAAGTAGGTCAGCAGCCCCAATCCCAGCAGCGCCGCAGGCCCCGGGTGGTAGCCTGCGAAGTGCGCCCGCAGGCGGCGCTCCGCGGCGAGATAGAGGCCGTGAAGTCCTCCCCACGCAACGAATGTCCAACTCGCGCCATGCCAGAGCCCTCCCAACAGCATCGTGGCCATGAGGGCGAAATACGTACGCGCCTCGCCGTGGCGATTGCCACCGAGCGGGATATAAAGATAGTCGCGGAGCCACGCGGAGAGCGTAATGTGCCAGCGTCGCCAGAAGTCCGAGAAGCCGATTGCTGCGTACGGGAATCGAAAGTTGTCGGGCATTGCGAACCCGAGACACATCGCCGCTCCGATCGCGGTGGTCGAATAACCGGCGAAGTCACAGAAGATCTGCCCTCCAAACGCGAGCGTCGCGACCCAGGCGTCCAGCGCTCCCGGAATAACGTCGTGGTCGTATACGCGTTCCACGATCGGGCCGAGAAAGCCGTCCGCCAACACAACCTTCTGGAACAGCCCGAGCGTCATGAGAGCGAGTCCGAAACTCACTTGGTGAGCGGTCGCGCGGCGCTCGTGCTCGAATTGCGGCACCAATTCCGTCGGCCGCATGATCGGGCCCGCTACTAGATGCGGAAAGAATGTGACAAACAATGCGTAGTCGAGGAAGCGCCGCGCCGGTACCGCGCGGCGCAGGTACACATCGAGCGTGTACGACATGGTTGCAAAAGTATAAAAGGAGATACCGACCGGCAGTACGATGGAGTAGTGTGGCGGTTGATAAGCCACGCCCAGCATGCTCATCAAAGTCGTGAAATTGTCGAGCAGGAATTGCCCGTACTTGAAAAAGCCTAGCATGCCCAGGTTTGCTACCACCGACAGCAGCATCCAGGCGCGCCGTGCCGTGGGCCGCTGCGCGCTCACGAGTGCTTTCGCAGCCCACCAGTCGACCACTGTGGACACCCATAGCAGAATCACAAACGGCGGGTTCCATGCCGCGTAGAACAGGTAGCTTGCGATCAGTAGATTGATCTTCTTCGCAGTCCAGCTGAACGGTAACCTGTGCAGCACTAGCACGCAGGCGAAGAACACTGCGAAGGTGAGCGAGTTGAATACCATGACCGCCCGGTCCTCCAGTCGCAGTCAGACCGTCTGTGTAGCCGCTGGCATGCTGCCCCGCGGTGCCGGTCGGCCTCAATCTTACGCCTTTGCCGCGCGAGGCTTGAGCGAGCCACCTCCCGACACGTGGAAGGAGCATGCCCTGGTGCAGTTCGAGATCACGGAGCTGACCCGTGACGCCATCGGCGCCTGGATCAGTGCGCCGGCCCTCGGGTCGAGCCCCGCCAGCCTGCGTCGGTCGGGTCGAGGACTGGCGCGCCGACTTTAGGCTCCGGTGGGTGTTCCAGCGCTTTCGCGGTGGCCCTCAGTCCGGCTGCCATCATCACGTTTCCAGCCCCCGCCACATCGAACGTAGCGTGCGGATTTCCCGCACTACGCTCACCTGTTTGCTTCGGGCCGTGGCTTATGGGACCTTTCCGACCGAGCAGGCTTTCCGCAGAGCAAAAAAAACGTCTGCCTACTCCACCTCTCTCAGCCTCTCCAGCCTTCGCCACAGCGCATATCTTCCGATTCTGGTCTTGCAAATAACCGGGCGCGTTTATCAGTTCGCCCTTGCCTCCCATACTGTCAGAAGAATTACAAACAGCAGGGCCGCTTCGCTCCGCGGACATTACTCCGCCTCATCGCTACTTCCGACCCATTCGACTCCCTCTCGCGTTCGGCCGCTTTCCCGGTCTCACCGGTTATACGGCCTACCTTGCTCCGTTCATTTCTGACCGGGACGAGGAGGGTCTCTCCAGTTGCTCAGCGCGTCCTTGTCACCATGCCGTCGATAACCACCCCGCCGGAGTGTCCCAGCGCATCAGTCTGCTCGCGCTGGTCCATGTTGCCTTCACCGTAGTCGTTGCCGGCTCGGCCTCCGAGGCTGAAAGTTTCGAGGCCACCACTCGTTCGCTTGCGCTACGGCCTGGTGACTCGCCGTCACCCTTTCGATGACGTTGTCGGTAGGCTTCAGAATCACGGTTTCCCTACTGATCCTGCTACCCAAGCTACGGGGCTCCGACTCTTACCCCGGTGGGACTAACTCCCACAAAACGCGCCAGCCTTCGCTGGACGCACCACGACCGCTTCCGGGCAGGCGTTTCCACAGACTGAAGGACCGATTTTGGCCGGCTGCCGCCCGATGGGGCTCCGGTTACCGGTCGTTCATCGCGAAAACCTCAGCGTCACGGGTGTGGGAGGGCTCTTGACCCGGAGCCGCCTGTCGGGAAGGGCTGCTTTCGGGCACGGTAATGCCGCGTGCTATCTGGAGGGTGCTAGGGGTATCCAGTTCGCCTCAAGCACCTGGGCCAATGAGGTTCTGTTCTGAAGGGTGTTGCGTCGGAAAAACCCTCACTCGGCGGCGTTTCGTCAAAAAGACGAGTGCCCACTGCAGCAACACGAACAGCCGATTCGCGAATCCAATAAGGGAATATATGTGTACCAACGCCCAGAGGAGCCAAGCGAAAAACCCCGCAAACCGTGCGACCCGTAGATCGGCGACCGCATAGGTGCGGCCTACGATCGCGAGATCCCCTTTGTCCCAATACCAGAATGGTTTAGGCGCTGGACGCTGCTCTACACGGCAGCGAATGACACCAGCAACATACTGGCCCTCCTGGATAGCAGGTTGAGCTACCCCTGGCATAACCATCGGGGCTCGCTCTTTGAGACCCAATAGATTACGTACAGGAGCAACGACATGAGCGGTGTCACCGATTGCAAAAACTTCTGGATGTCCCGGCACCGAAAAGTCGGGTCGCACAATAACCTTGCCCTATCGGTCAGTCGGAGCCTGCAGCCACTGTCCGACCGGGGATGCAACGACCCCTGCCGACCAGAGCACGGTGCCTGCCATGACTCGCTGCCCATTCACGACGATTCCTTCCGGACCGACGTCCGTTACACGAGCGTTGGTGTACACACGGACACCTAAATTCTCAAGGTGTCGCCGCGCTTTCATTGAAAGAGTCTCGGGATAGGTGGGGAGAACCCGAGGCCCTGCCTCGTACAGGAGAATTCGCGCTGAGGTAGTATCGATGTGCCGAAAGTCTCGAGCCAAAGCCATGTGCGCCATTTCGGCAAGTGTGCTGGCCATCTCAACCCCAACCGTCCCTGCGCCGACTAGCGCGAAAGTCAGCTCGCGTTGAATTGCCTCCTTCGCGGCCTGCGCAAAAGAGGCCATTTCCTCGGCTCTCTCGAATGCGAGCAAGATCTTGCCGCGAATCAGATCGGCGTCATCGAGCGATTCCAGACCGGGTGCAAATGACCGCCATTCATCGTGGCCAAAATAGTTGTACTGAATTCCGGTAGCCAGGACGAGAAAGTCGTACGATAGATCCCGCTGCCGGAGTTGAACGGTCCGTTCGTGGGGGTTGATGCCGGTGACTTCATCCATTAGAACTTCAACGTTCTTTTGATGACTCAGGATAGAACGCAGGGGTCCTGAAATCTGATCCGCCGAGAGCAGTCCGGTTGCGACTTGGTACAGCATCGGGCGGAACAAATGGTAGTTCCGCTTATCAATCAGCGTTACGTTAACCCGCGCGCTCTTTAGAGCACGTACTGCGTGCAGCCCGCCGAATCCACCGCCGACGATGAGTACACGGGGGACGGGCAAAATGAATTTCCTCTTGGGCAATTACGACCTGGTCAGGAGCGAACCCTTTTGCACCGCAAACGGTAGCCAATGACAGAGCAATCAGCTGACATCCGTCCTCGTGGCTCGGACGTGGCAGATCGCCAAGCGAGCTACTCGGCGGGCAACACCGCGGGGACACCCTTCTTCTTCAGCAAGACCACGAGGAACTTCGCTGGCTTGGTTGTACTCACGTTGCGCCCAACCGTGTGTACATCGTTCGGGCCTTCGTAGAAAGTCTGCCCTGGCGTCAGGGTGACTTCCTTCCCGCCCCGGACTTGCTCCACGACCGACCCTTCCAGCACGTAGACGAAGGCGTATGCATCGTGACGATGGATGTGTTCCACCGCTCCCGGGGGGTACTCGACGCTGAGCATCAGCATCTCCCGTCCAGGCACGTCAGGGGTGTCCTTCGACATGAGCTGGGTCACCACCGGTTCGGGTGCCGCGGCGGCGAACGAGGCGGTGAACAGATTCAAAGCAATGAACAGCATCACGCCGAGATTCTTGAGATTGTGCATGGCTAAAACTGTAGTGTGTGTTGACGTGAAAGCAGGGTCCTGCCAACTGAGGGTGACGACAATCAAGCTTTCGCCGATGTGCAGCAAGTGAGCCAGCCTTCGAATCGCGTCCTCCCGGTTCGCCAAGGGGTGCTGGCGGGCACCAGGGACCGGTCGTTCAACTCCGTGCCGAAATAGCGAGCATGAACATCGGTCGTGACCTCACGCGCGTCCTTGTTGTTGCGCAGAACGAGACGGACAAGCTCGTCGAATCGAAGCTTCTCAGGGCCTGCTACCTCAAGGGTGCCGTTGACCGGCGCGGCGAGCACTATGTCAGCCAGGGCTGCGACAACATCGTCCGAAAAGATAGGCTCCACCAGGGCCGGCGGCACTCGAACCATCTTGCCGTCGCTGAAAGAATCGGCGGCGCGACCCATGAACTCGAAAAACTGCGTGGAGCGAAGGATGGTATAGGGTATTCCGGAGGCTTTGATAAGGCGCTCCTGGGCCATCTTTGCGCGGAGGTAGCCGCTATCTGGCAACCGGTCCGCCCCGACGATAGAGAGTGCGACGTGATGGCGCACGCCAGCGGCGGCTTCGGCGGCAAGCAGATTGCGACCGGAGGTCTCGAAGAACTTCATGACGGCCTTGTCTTCGAATGACGGAGAGTTCTCGAGATCGACTACGACTTGAGCCCCGGACAGTGCTTCCGCCAGCCCTTCGCCCGTCAGCGTGTTGACCCCCGAATCAGGGGATGCCGCCAACAGTTCCTGGCCACGCTGGCGAAGAACCGCCACGAGCTTGGATCCAATGAGTCCCGTGCCGCCGATGACTACGATCTTCATATGCTGTCTCCCGCGTTCGATCCCGCTAGGAACTAGAGCATTTGCCCGACTGCAGCGCGTTTGCAAGCTCGGCAGCCAGCTAGAGCAGGCACCACCGGAGACTGGGCGAGTCTCGTATACCGAAAGCTGAAAGCTGAAAGCTGAGAGTCAGATCTTCGCGAGCGGTCATTGGCAGGCAACGCGGAAGCGTCGCCTACGCAGCGGATTGTCCTCGACCATCGAATCCGTGTGTTGCCGTCCCCAAGCTCGCGCTTGCACACTCTGAAGTTGACCGTAGATCGTGGCAGGTGAGCTGCGTAGGAGCGACAGACGAGTAACGTACTTATGATCCTGGTAAAGCATATTTTAGAGACTGCGCAAAAACGGCTGGAGGTGCTGAGTGTGGAGGCGTCGCTTTTTGACGCCGCCCGGATTCTAACGAATCGGGACACACCCCTCGTCGTGGTGTGCGATGGCGACGGTATCGCGGTTGGCGTGATCTCGAGTGGCCACGTGCTCAATGTACTCGCCACCGCGGGGGTTGATGCGATGGGTTTCAACGCGGGCGCGATAATGACCAAACCCTTGCTTACTTGCCATGTTGACGATTACTTGCAACAGGTATGGGCGGTCATGAACTCGCGGACTCTGCCATGTGCTCCGATTCTGGATGACGATGGGCGAGCCCAAGGCGTCTTGCACGCGCGCGACGTTGCGATTGCGCTCATCGGCGAGGTTAATTATGAGGAGGCATTGCTGCGGGACTATGTGATGGGCATTGGCTATCAATAGTGAGTTGATGGTCCGTGAGCTGCCTCGTTCGTGCCGTGTCGGGGGAGAGTGCTTCAGGTGCGAGCGGTAACCGGTTCAATGTCCGCTTTTCGAAAATCAAAGTGTCAAAGTGGATGACCGCTTTTGGCCGAGGCCGTGTGATAAGTCGCCGGCGCTGAGCGCGGCAAGCCGGTATTAATGGTCGCTGGCTAGGGTATAAATGGAAGCGGGCTTCAGAAGGTGCGGGTAAAAAGACCGGGCGACCGTCTAAGTTTGTATCGCTGCGATCAGCGGTCCGGTTCCCATGATTTTCATCATGCGTTTGAGGTTATAAGCTAGTACGTGAAGGCTCATCTCGGTGCTGACCCGTCCGAGAGTTCGCGTGAGGAAGTGGGTAGCCCCCATCCACGCCTTTAGCGTTCCGAACGGATGCTCGGCGGTTTGTCTGCGTATCTGCATTTTCGTCGGATCGCGATCCAAGCGCCGTTGCATCTTCACGAGTACCTCTTCGTGCTCCCAGCGCGTTACGCGCCGCTCCGTTCCAGGCGTGCAGCGTGCTTTAAGGGCGCAAGAGCCGCAGTTCGAGGTCCAGTAGCGGTACATCGTGAGGCCACGTTCGTGCGACGTTGAGTGTTTGATTAGCCGCTGGTTCGCCGGACACCGATACTCATCGAGGTGTGGCACGTAGCGGAACGCTTCTCGGTCAAAGCGACCCGCAAAGGCAGCGGTCGAAGTCAGGGACTTTGGCACCAGTGGCACGATGCCAGCGTCGTGGCAGGCAAGTATCTCCTGGCTTTTGTAGTAGCCGCGATCAGCTACCGCCGTCAGCTCGTCGGCACCCATTGCTTCACGCGCCTTCTCGGCGATTTTGTAAAGCTGATCTCGGTCACTGCCGATGTTCGTGACTTCGTGCGTCACTATTAAATGATGCTGGGCGTCCACTGCGGTCTGCACGTTATAGCCGACGATTCCAGTGCCTTTCCCTTGGCTCGCCATCGAGCGGGCGTCCGGGTCGGTCAGCGAGACTTGTCCATCGGCAGATGCCTTCATTTGCACCTGTAGGCCTTCGAGGCGGCGCATCTCCTGCTTCAGCGTCGCGATGCGCTCCTTGAGTCGCACCGCTTTGCGCACTGAGCGCGGAGCTTCTTTGCGGTCCATCCGATCCAGCTGCTCCAGGTACTCATTGATGCTCTGCTCGATCAGCTCCATCCGCAGCTTCATCTTCCCGCTCGTGAAGTTCCGATCGCGATGGTTGACCGCTTTGAACTTGCTGCCGTCGATCGCAACAACAGCCTGCGAGAACATACCAAGTCGCCGGCACAGCACGATAAACTCGCGGCACACGCCGCGGATCGCTACACCGTTATCCGCTCGGAAGTCTGCTAGCGTTTTAAAGTCCGGTGCCAAGCGGCCCGTCAGCCACATTAGCTCCAGGTTGCGATTCGCTTCCTGCTCGAGCCGGCGACTTGATTGGATGCGATTCAGATAACCGTACAGATAAATCTTCAAAAGCGTCGCAGGGTGGTAGGCCGGTCGGCCCGTTGCGTTCGGCTCAATATGCGCAAAACCCAATCTCGCCAGATCCAGCTCTTCGATGAACGCCTCAATGACGCGTACCGGGTTCTCCTCAGAGACATACTCATCTATGCGCTCGGGAAGCAAATATCCCTGGTTACGATCGGCCCCCTGAATGAATCCGCTCATGGCAGCCCCTCATTCTCGCGACCTTCGCATTTTAACAAAATGCTTCGATGAGTTTTCACACAGTCTCGGCCGACTGCTGACGGATTAGGCTGTACTACTGCTAGTCCCAAAACAGCCGTTGGGATACACAAGCAATGTACGTCATCCGAACTATCGCATCTGGTTTTGACCATTCGCGTGGACGAACACCGGAGACGAAGGCCACCCGGGGGCCTCAGGAGATCCCGTGTCCGCGCTCGGACCATCACAAATATGCGCGAGGGGAATTTGGGAATTACAGGCTGGATCAGTCACCGAACAGCCTGTTAATTGGCTAGCTATAGCCCCCGAGGGTCTCCGTCTAGCTGCCCCTTTTAACATTAGTCTTCTACGGAGCCTTGATGGACTTCGGCACGAGGACGTAGGCTCATTACCCCGATGAGCCGTCTTTTGTTGTGACCTGAGTTTGAGGGACCTTGCTTCGTGTCGCTACTCCTATCTGATACTGACATCGCTGGGTTGACTGGCTACGTTCAGCCCGCAGCACAGATACGCTGGTTACGTCGTAACGGGTGGCGGTTCACTGTGAACGCACTGGGCAAGGTCGCCCTGGCTCTGGCGGAGTTCAACCACCGCATGGTCGGAGGCGGGGCCGCCTGTAAGACGACGGGCTCACAAGAGCCCAACTGGTCAGCGATTTAAATAACATGGGACGCACACGCAAACACGATAAGCACCTGCCGCAGCGGGTCTACCTCGATCACGGCACATACTGGTTCCGGCCCAAGGACGGCAGGCCGCTAAATCTCGGCCGCGATCTCGCTGATGCTCTGGCTAGGTATGCCGGCATCATCGGGACGCATTGGACCGGGCGGACGCTAGGGAATGTGATTGATCGCTACCGCCTCGAAGTGTTACTGATCAAGCGCAGCGCCAGGACACGCGAGGATGAGGGCAAAGCCCTAGACCGGCTGAAGGCCGTATTCGGCCACATGCTGCCGGACAACGTCACGGCGCAGGCCCTGTACAAGTACATGGACACGCGGCGATCAAAGGAAGGAAAGGCCGTGCCCGTGGCGGCGCGCCACGAGATCAGCCTGCTAGGGCATGTGTTCTCCAAAGCGATACGGTGGGGTGTAGCGAGCAACAACCCTGTGCGGGGGCTCGACTTCGGGGAGCGATCAGGAAGACGACAACAAGTGCCGATCGAGCAAGTAGAGGCACTGAAAGCCCTGGCTGGAGAACGGCTCGCCTTGGCTATTGATCTGGCTGTCAGCACCGGCCAACGGCGCGGAGATCTACTGCAACTGCGGCGAGAGCAGATCACAGACGAGGGCATCGTGTTTCGCCAATCAAAGACTGGGGCAGGCGTACTAATTCAGTGGAGCGATGATCTGCGGGCCATCGTAGACCGGGCTAAGCAGATCCCCCCTCAGATCCCTGGCGGGTACCTAATACGAAAGCGCAACGGCAAGTCCTATAGCGCCGAGGGCTTCTCTGCCATGTGGCAACGCCTGATGGCGAAGCACGTCAAGGCTGGTGGGCAGCGATTCAGCTTCCATGACCTTCGGTCTGTGTCGGCTGACGGTGCAGCTACGGCTGAAGAGGCACGCGACAGGCTAGGCCATGCCAGCGTGCAGACCACCAAGCGCCACTATCTGCGAGGACTAACGAGAGCGAAGCCCAGGAGTTGAGCGAGCAGCGCTCTACGAGCGCGCGTCGTGTCGAAACAGCCAGAATATTCAGAGATCCTCGGAATATTCAGAACTTGAGGCCAGACCGGCGCGCGCAAGTGTTTGAAATATTGGCGCGCCCGGAGAGATTCGAACTCCCGACCTCCTGGTTCGTAGCCAGGCGCTCTATCCAACTGAGCTACGGGCGCGCGACGTGCAAAGCAGCGGCTATTTTTGATCTAAATCAGTAACTTAAGAAAATCTCGACTAGCCGCCCGAGGAAAGGTCCCTGCACGGCCGGCCGTTGATTCGGAACCCCGACCGCGCTGGGGGCGCGCATCCTACCATACCGACCGAATCGCACTGTAGGCGCTCGGAAGAAGCTTTACCTAAGCGCTCCGCTGCATTGAGAATCGGGCACCGGGGGGGCCATGCTCAATATCTCCATGCGCATTTACGTGTTGTTCTTCGCCTCGGTCGGATTCCAACTCCTTGCGATGGTGCTCCTACCGCGGACCCGGGGCTTTACCGTGCCCCTGCCGACCTTCGGATGCGCGGCATTGTTCGTGTGCGGCATCTGGATGATCGCGCGCATGTATCAGAGCGGCGCGAAGCTCGGCATCATGAGCCCGCTGCTCGCGGCCGTGATTCCGCTGGGCGTCATTGCGATCGGCATTCTTCTGTACAACGAGAGTGTGTCCCCGCTGCGGGTCGGCCTGCTCGTGGGAGCATGCGCGATGATCGGTGCGGCCGCCGCCGTCCCCTGAGCGATGCACTGCCCCGTCGGCAGGCAGCGCACCGCCGCTGACGCCAGCAGCGGAAATGAGCGCGTTGATGCCTTAAGCGATCAACCGGTTGTAGATAAAGAGCACGATCAGCGCACCAATCACCGACATGATCAGGCCAGCAGGCTGCACCTTGGAACCGTCCGCGGGCGCGTTCTTGCTGAACAGCCGCACCAGAAATCCGCCCACGAACGAGCCCACGATTCCGAGTACGCCCGTCATGATCAGGCCCATGTGCTGCGCGCCGGGCATGACCAGTCGCGCGAGCGCCCCGACCACGATGCCGATGATGAACATCCATACGTAGTGCATAAAGGTCAACTCCTAGTGCGGAGACCCCGCAGGCCCCGTTTGTTGTTGTGAGGTCGTCGTTCCTTCGCCCCTTGATTCTAACGGCTGCCTCAGCCGGCAAGGAAGCGCTGGCTCGAGCCGCATCGCGGCCGCGGTACATCGGCGTAATGCCGCATGCGCACAACCGTGCCTGAAGAAACCTCAAGCTCTTGCGCAGCATCAGCTCCGGCACGTCTAATCACGGCATTCTTGCGGAGTATGGGATGAAAAGAACGTGGGCCGCCTTCATCAGCGCGGCACTTCTGCTGCTCGGCACCCAGATGTGCAGCGCAGCTACCGACGGCGAAGCGCAGTTTCGGGCGCTGTATAAGGAGCTCATCGAGACCAACACCACCTTGTCGGCGGGGAGTTGCACGCTCGCCTCTGAACGCATGGCCGCGCACCTCAAAGAGGCCGGCTTCAGCGATACAGAAGTTCAGGTGTTCACAGCGCCGGATCATCCGAAGGAAGGCGGGCTGCTCGCCTTCTACGCCGGTCGTGATCCGAAGCTCAAAGCGATTCTGCTGCTCGCCCATATCGATGTTGTCGAAGCGAAGCGCGAGGACTGGACGCGCGATCCTTTCCAGCTGATCGAGGAGAACGGCAACTTTTATGCGCGTGGCAGCATCGACGACAAGGCCGAAGCCGCCATATGGGTCGACACGCTGATTCGATACCGCACCGAGAAATATCGTCCGTTGCGTACGATCAAGCTGGCCCTGACCTGCGGCGAGGAAACCGCCGGCGCCTTTAACGGCGCGCAGTGGCTCACGCAGAACCGGCGCGATTTCCTCGACGCCGCTTTTGCGATCAACGAAGGGTCCTGGGGGGAGCTCGATGCCGCCGGCAATCGGGTGGTCCTGCAGGTGCAGGACGGGGAGAAGTTCCCACAGAACTTTCGTCTCGAGGTAACCAACCCCGGCGGACACAGCTCACGGCCCGTGAAGGTCAATGCGATCTATCAGCTCGCGAGCGCCCTGACGCGCATCGCAGGGTACGTGTTCCCGGCGCAGTTCACCGAGGGCAGCCGCGCGTACTTCAGCGGCATGGCGAAAATTCAGCAGGCCAGGGGCGATCCCGAGGCGGCGCACGCCATGAACGCATTTCTCAAGGATCCCAACGATGCGCAGGCCATTGCGCTGGTTTCGGCCAAGGATCCGAGCTGGAATGCCACGCTGCGCACGACCTGCGTCGCCACGATGCTCGAGGCGGGACACGCGACCAATGCCTTGCCACAGCGTGCGCGCGCCAATATTAACTGCCGGATATTCCCCGGAGTCTCAGTGGAGAGCGTGCGCACGAGGCTCGAGGAAGCGATCGCCGATCCGGCGGTCAAGGTCATCACGCTCGAGACCCGTGGTCCAACCTCGCCGCCGCCGCCACTCACGCCCCAAATCATGCAGCCGGTGGAGAAACTGGCCGCGCAGTTCTGGCCGGGTGTGCCGGTGCTGCCGATCCTGCAGGCCGGCGCCACGGATGGCGAGTTTACGAATGCTGTCGGTATTCCCACCTACGGAATCGAGCCGCTTTTCATGGGCCATGATCTCGGCAACATTCACGGCCTGAACGAGTACGTCAGCGTCAAGTCGCTCATGGAATGCCGCGAGTTCCTGTACCGCCTGGTGCGCATCTACGCGGAGGAAAAATAGTGCTAGTCAGTGCCCACCATGACGCTCGATGCCTTGATCACTGCGTAAGCGCGATCGCCGAGTTTGAGCTGCAGGCTGCGCACCGAATCCAACGTGATGACCGACACGACGCTCAGGTTCGGCGCAAGTTCCAGCGTCACTTCCGCGTTCACCGCGCCGGGTTCGATCTTGCGGACAATTCCCGGGAGCCAATTGCGAGCACTGATTTTCATGTATTTCTCCGCGAACGAGCCGAACAGCATACCGGCGGCAGTGTCAGGCCACAACCGCGGAGACTCTCGTGCCGCGCCGCAGCCATCGCACCATCTCGATGACATTGATTCGAGGAGAGCTCGCCTTCACCCTGATCGCCGTTCTCGGCCTTGGGACGTTGAGCGCGCCCGGCTACGCCGCTGATCCCTGCGCGGCGTTCAAGTGGGACGTCGCGCACGAGCGCGCCGTGTTTGCACAGCCTGCAGAAACCCTCAGCGCGGCGGCCGCCGCAGAAGGTGCGCCGCAGTTACTCCCCGAGCACCTGTATGCGCTGTCCCTCCAGCCCCGGAGCCAGCTGCGGCTGCCGGTGGCGCCCGGCAAGAAGGCTCAATTCGCGGACGCCTTCGCCGGACTGATGCGCCTGCACGTCAGCGCGGCGGGCGCCTACCGGGTTTCCCTCGATCAACCAGGCTGGATTGACGTCATTGGGCCCGCGGGCGTGGTTGCCTCGAGTGATTACGCCGGAGCCGCCGGCTGCAAGGCGCCGCACAAATCGGTGGAATTCAATCTGCGGAGCGGCGACTACCTGTTGCAATTGAGCGGAGTCGCTGCCGCTGGTGCTCAGCTCGCGGTGACCGCGGCGCCAAACTAGGAGCTTCCGACGGGCCGCTCCGCTTCGTTGGTTGCCGCCAAGATCTTCTGCAAAGCGGCGAACTCCACCGGTTTGACCAGGTGGTGGGCAAAGCCTGCCTCACGCGCACGGATCTTGTCGGCATCCTGTCCATAGCCGGTAACGGCAACGAGGCGCACGCCCTGCAGGTGCTTGCAGACGCGGATACGACGCGCGACCTCGTAACCATCCACCCCCGGCAGCCCGATATCCAGCAGCACGACGTCGGGTCGAAAGGACTGCGCCCGCTCTAGCGCCTGTTCCCCGGTGTAAGCGGCGATCACCTCGTGGCCGTCCAGTCCGAGCACCATGCCGAGTGAGTCAGCCGCATCCTCGTTGTCGTCGATGATGAGAATGCGCTGTGCCGGCGCCTTGATGGGCGGCGGGTACGCGGCAGGCTGCGCAGCCTCGGTGGACAGCGGCAACCGCATGACGAACGTTGATCCCTGGCGCGCGCCGCAGCTGGCGGCCGTGATCTCACCACCGTGCATCTCCAGCACTCGCTTGACGATGGATAGCCCGATGCCGAGACCGCCGTGAGCGCGATCGAGCGTGCGGTCGCCCTGCACAAACAGATCGAAGATCCGTGGCAACAGCTCCTCCGCTATACCGGCGCCGTTGTCGCTGACCGTCAGGACTCCGTAGCCGCGCTCGTCCCGCAGCTCCACGCGGATCTCGCCTTCGGCGTCGGTGTATTTCGCCGAGTTGGTGAGAACATTGGCGACGCACTGCACGAGCCGCTCGGGATCCCCGTTCACCAGCAGTCGCCGACGGCTGCCAACGAGCAGCAGTTTGTGCCCCTTCTGCCGCAGCAGCGGATCGACCGTCTCGATCGCACGGCTCACGATGTCCTGCAGGTAGACCGGCTGACGACGCAGCTCGATGCGGCCGCGGGTGATGCGCGACACGTCGAGCAGATCGTCCACCAGGCGCGCCAGGTGCGTTACCTGTCGTTCGATGCTCGCTACCGCCCTGGCGGCCTGCGGCTCGGCAACCACGGTGCGTGCCAGCACCTCACTCGAGTTGCGGATAGGAGCGAGTGGGTTGCGCAGCTCGTGCGCCAGCATCGCGAGAAACTCGTTCTTCTGCTGGTCCGCGGCCTCCAGCTCACGCTGCTGTTCCTGCAGGGCCTTGCGGGCGGCCACCTGAGTGGAAATATCGCGGAAGTAGCACACGACGCCGTAACGCCCGTCGGGCAGCCGGATGCGGCTGATCTGCCACTCGTAGTATTCAGTTATGGCGCGATCGAGCCGGTTCTCGGCACGTTCCGCAGTGAAATAGGGCTCACCGGTCTCGAGTGTGTGGCGGAAGCGGCGTACTAGTTCGTCCGCGTAGGCGCGGGGCCATAGCCTGCGCATCACGCGCTCGAAATCGCTCCCCACCACGTCCGCAATGTCGCCAAACACCAGCCGCGCGCCGGGATTTATCTCGCTGATTCTGAAATCTGCGTCGACCACATAGATACCGAGCGGCGCCTGGCCGAAGAGCGTCTCGTACTGGGCGTTACGGTCGGCGATCACGGCCAGCGCCCGATTGCGCTCCAGCAAGGCCCCCACGCGCGCCAGCAACTCGCGCGTGGAAAACGGCTTCACCAGATAGTCGTCGGCGCCCGCATCGATGCCCTCGACGCGCGCCTCTTCGCCGGCACGCGCCGACAACAGCACGATCGAGACGCTCTTGAGCCCCGGCTCAGCGCGCACGCGCCGCAGCAATGCAAAACCATCGAGCTTTGGCATCATGACGTCCGAGAGCAGCAGCGCCGCCCGCTCGCGTTGCAAGGCCGCGAGTGCCGCCTCCCCGTCCGCCACCGCCTCTACCCGGTAGTACGGCTCGAGAAGCTCCTTGAGGTAGCCACGCATGTCGGCGTTATCGTCGGCCAGCACGATGCGCGCCCCAAGCGTCGAGGCAAAGCGTGCCTGATGCGCCGACAGCTCCCCTTCCTTGCGGCCGGACCACTCGGTGACCGGCTCGCCCGGGCCCGGCACCCAGCGCAACGCCTCCTGCACGAAGGACTCGGCACCGATCGCGGTAGAAGCCGCTGCACGGGGCGCGGTGAGCTGCTCCGGGGGCAGATGCGCGCAGCCGTAAGGTAGATGAACTCCGAAGATAGTGCCCTCATTCACTTGACTGCGCACCTCGATGCGGCCGCCCTGCAGGTGCACGAGTTCCTGTACCAGCGCAAGACCGATGCCGGAACCCTCATGTGTGCGCCCCTGGCGGCCCTCGACGCGATGGAAGCGCTCGAAGAGCCGCGGAATCTCAGGCGCAGGCACGCCGACGCCGGTGTCCTCGACCTGCAGCAGCGCGCCGCTATCCCCCTCACTGCGCAGCCTGAGTGCGACGCGGCCGCGCAGCGTGAACTTGAAGGCGTTGGACAGCAGGTTGAGTACCACCTTCTCCCACATTTCCCGATCGACGTAGACCGGCTGCGGCAAGGGTGGACAATCGACCTCGAATTCCAAACCGGCGCGCTCCATCGCCGAACGGAAGGTACTCGCCAGATCCGCGGTGTAGGCGGACAGGTTCACTGACTCGTAGAAGGCACGGACCTTGCCGGCCTCCAGGCGTGAGAAATCCAACAGCGAGTTGACCAGTTTCAGCAAACGCAGCGAGTTGCGGTGCGCGAGGTCGAGCCGGGTACGCGCGTCCTGCGAGAAACTTGGGTCTCCCAGCATCTCCTCGAGCGGCCCGAGCAACAGCGTGAGGGGGGTACGAAACTCATGGCTGACGTTGGAGAAGAACGTGGTCTTCGCCCGGTCGATCTCGGCCAGCGCCTCAGCACGACGCCGCTCCTCATCGTAGGCGCGCGCGTTCGTGAGCGCCTGGCCGAGATAGTCGCCGGCCTGCTCAAGAAAGCTCCGGTAGCGTTCATCGAACACCAGGCGCGGGCTTAAGCCCAGTACGAGAATCGCCGCGACCTCGTCATAGCCGGGGGCCGTGATCGGCGCGAGCAGCGCCCTTTCCACCGGTTGCGGCCAGCGGCCGGCGACGATCTGCAGACTGCCGAGATCCTCCACGACCCTGGGCTTCCGCGAGCGCACGACCGAAGCCAGCGGCCAGCGGCCGCCGTCGCGGCTTAAATCCTGCGCGCCGTCGAAGCCGAGTTTTGCAAAGTCCGCGCCGGCGGCGGCCACCGGCAGTATGGATCGCTGCCCGCGCTCTACCAGCAGGGCGGCCACGAAGGGCAGATCGCTTGGGTTCTGCGCCAGGGTCTCGACGGCGACGCGGCACGCTTCGAGGGCCGTCGAAGCACGCTCGAGAAAGCTCGCGCGCGCGCCGAGATCGCGCAGCGTGTGCTGCCGGCGTTCGGCCAGCACATTCTCGGTGACCTCGGTTACCACGCACAGCATGCCAGCGATGTGCCCGCCATCGTCATACACCGGGCTGTACGAAAAGGTGTGGTAGGTCTCCTCGGGAAAGCCGCTGCGCTCGAGAAACAAGAGCAGGCCTTCATCCCAGGTCGACTGCCCCTGCTCCAGCACCTGACGGATGCGCGGACCGATGTCAGGCCAGATCTCTTCCCACACCTTGTCGGATCGCGCCCCGAGCACCCAGTCGCGCTTGATGCCCACGGTCGGCAGATAAGCGTCGTTGCAAAAAAACGTGAGCTGCGGCCCCCAGAGCATCCACATCGCGTAGCGCGAGTCGAGCATTACGCGCACGAGTGTCTTCAGCGACTGCGGCCATAGCGCCAGTGGCCCGAGCGGATGCCGGGCCCAGTCGAATTCCCGAATGCGACGCCCCATCTCACCGCCGCCGGCAAACAGGTCCGGGGGCGCGAGCGCTGCGGTCGCCGATTTGCCGTAGGCGGTGATTTGCTCAAGCGGTTGCGGGGCCGACATGCGCGCGAAATATTACACGCACCGTGCAAGTCTGCGAGACACAGGAATGGTCGCGCCCAGGCTTGCAGCCAGTAAGCGGCACTCGTTAGTTCGTCAGAAACCTCCTACAGTCCCCGAGCAGATGTATAGGACTTGGTCTGAGCAACACGGGGGAGTCCCGGGGATCGCCCCCCAATCGCCATCGCCGCCGTCAGCCGTCCCAGGTGCCGCGCACGAGTTGATGAAGGTCATCGCAGCGAGCCCGTCAGCGAACTGTGTCGCATCGCTGGTCAGCACCGGCGTCGACGGGATGGAAAAGGTGGGAGCGGCTGCCGCGCTGACCGGTCCGGCCACGCACACTGTGGACTGCGGCGCCAGCGGCACGGGACGGGCTGCAATGATCTAATCAGCGGGGGCGCTGCCCAGTTCGCACTGGCGCCGCACAGTACCGCTTGAAGTCGCGCGCTGACAGCGGCTCAGAAAAATAGTGGCCTTGGGCCAGCTGCACACCCGCCACACGCAGCGCATCGGCCTGGAAGGCGGTCTCGACGCCCTCGGCGATGATCTGCACCGATGTCGTTTGCAACAGCGCCTTAAGCCCGTTCAGCCACTGGGCAGGCGGCTTATCCGGAGCAAGTTCGGCCACGAGCTGCCGGTCGATCTTGACGAAGTCGAAGTTGCAGCGCGTGAGCAGTGCCAGATTCGCCCCGGAGAGCGTTGTGTCATCGAGCGCGACCCGCGCGCCGGTGCTCGGTATGCTGTTGAGCGCATCCAGGCCCAGCTGGTCGGGGATGCCGCGCTCGGTAACTTCGACGATGAGCTGCTTGATACGCGCGGTTAGTCCTGACTTGGTCGCAGCGTATTGAAGTCCACCACGCCCGAGAATCTCCGGCGGCACGTTGATACTGATGTGCACCGCCTCATGCCCTCCGAGCCACTCGCCTAGTTCCACTGCGACCGTGTCGATGACCCAATAGGTCAGCACTCCCGACATGGGCGTGTTATCCGTCCAGGGGATGAACTCGGAAGCAGTAAGAACCGTTTTATCCTGCCGCCACCGGATCAGCGATTCGCCCCCAAAGCAGGCATCATCAGTAAGATAAACGATCGGCTGGTACACGAGAAAGAACTCCCGTGCTTCGAACGCCGAACGAATCGTGTTGATGTCCATGCAAACTCGGCCACGACTTCAATGCGAGGGCGATGTGCGCCGTGCAGCGAAATCCGAAGTGGCTCGCTACTGGCTGCTGTAGGCCAGCGTACTGCAATGGCGCGAGAATCGCGATCTCAGCTGAGAGACCTTGACACTCGCAGCGGAGGTCGCAGACTTCCCCTCCGCCCCAAGCAGGAGCCCCCGTGAGCGCGTCCGGATCACATTCCGGGCTCTGGCGTGCACATCCCCTGTGCACGCTGCTTGCGTTGAAGGCAATCCTGTTGCTGTCTGGAGGTCAAGCGTACGGCGCCACCCGCGGGTCTGAGCGCATGCTCGATGAGAGCATGGATGCGAGGAGCGGGGCGACACACCGGAGCGACCGCCCGAGCCGCATCAGCATCCGCTCGGGTCATCGGTTGCGCGACTACTACGTCTTCGTTCCTGGATCGATCGCGCCGGATACGCCGGCTCCCGTACTGCTGTTGCTGCATGGCTCTTACCAGAGCCCACTCGACCTCCTGCCGCAATGGACCGAAGTCGCAGAGCGCGCCGGGGTCATTCTAGCGGCGCCGAAGTCCTTCGCCGACTACGGCTGGCGCATCCACGATGATACCCCGGCGCTCATGCGCGATATCGTCGACGACCTCGCGACGAGGCGGTCCATCGATCGCAGACGCCTGTACCTGTTCGGGCATTCCGCCGGCGGTGTACATGCGCTGACGCTCGGTCTCCTGGAGTCGCAGTATTTCGCCGCTGTCGCGGTACACGCAGGGGCCTGGACGCAACGCGACTATTTCAACGCGATTCCACTGGCGAGACGCAAGATCCCGGTGTGGATGACGATCGGAGATCAGGATAGGTTCTTCGCCATGAAGGACGTCACCGCGACCGAGGCGGCGCTGCGCAACGCCGGTTTTCCGGTGACCTTCACGATCATCAACGGGCACGATCACTCCTATACTGACGTCGCGCCATCCGTAAACCGCGCGGCGTGGGAGTTTTTCGAGCCGCTCGGGCTCACGCAGCCGCCCGTATTCGCACCCTATGAGTAGTGCTTGCGCACGAACCGAACCCACGGACGGTCGGCGTTGGCCCCGTGCGTCACCTCTGACATTGCGGCCGAATGCTTTAGCGCGATTTGAGGCAAAGCGTAAGAGTCTGTTACTCGCGCTCACACCCCTTGGCAAGTCGAGATGTTCTAATGCGCCTCGCGAAACCGGTCACCGGGCGGCGTGCGCCCTGCGACGCTACTCTTAGCGGAGATCTGTCCACCATGCGTATCCCCCTGCTTACGGTCAGCGGCTGCGTCGGTACCGCGGTTGCCGCCCTGCTAGCCACCGGCTGCAACGGCATGACCGAGGACACCGCGAATACCACTACCCAGTCCGCGACAGGCGTCTGGAGCGGGACCGATTCGGTGACCGGCCTCGGCGTGACGGCCATAATTAACTCCGGGGGCCAGGCGGTGTTCATCCGCAGCGACGGCATCCAGTTCACCGGGGCGGCCCAGGTATCGGGCGGCACGCTCGCCGTCACTGTCGACGGTTACCCCGATTTCAGCAGTACCTTCAGTGACGGCTCGGATTACGGCATCGGCACGCTGAGCGGCACTGTGACGACCGGCGCCTCGCTCGCCGGGTCGCTCAGCTTCACAACCAACGCCAACAGTCCGATTACCGGCAACTGGTCGCTCACCTACGAAGCGCTCGCGAACACCGCATCCTCGACGACCGCGATCAGCGGCAACTACACAGATGGCGTCACCGGAACGACGATCTCCATTTCCACGACCGGCGGCATGAGCGGCCAGAACGGCTCGAACAGCTGCACGCTGACCGGTTCCATCGCGACCGCCGACAGCACGCACAATATCTACGAGGTGGCCTACAGCTATGCCGGCTGTACTGGAACCTACGCGGCGGTAAATGGCGTGCAATTCACCGGTCTTGCGACGTTGAACTCCAATGTATCGCCGGCAATGTTGATCATGACCGCCACGGGGACATCCGGCGCAGGCGTCCCGTACGGCATCGTTTCTTCGCTAAACGGCAGTTAAGCGCGTGTGTCGAGCTCTACGGGCAGGGGGCGCAGAAAAGTCTTGAAGTCGCCAACGTTAACGGGTTAGAGCGCGGGTCTGCCGAGCTTCCCGAGGCGTCTTGCCCGTCCGACGCTTGAACGCGCGCGTGAATGCGCTGACTTCCTCATAGCCAAGCAGCCACGCGATTCTCGATATCGATAGGTTGGGGTCCGATAGATATTGCCGCGCCAGATCGCCTCGCAGGCTCTCAAGAACCTCCGAAAACGTTACCCCCTCCAATGCGAGTCGGCGCGCTGAAGTTCGCTGGCTCAAGCCGAGTCTCGCGGCGATCTCCGCCGCGCGCACTTTCCCGTGCGGCAGCAGCGGAACAATTGCATTCTCTACCGCCGACCGCAACGTGCCTCGGTTCTTCGGTCGATGAGACAGCGCTTGCTCGCAATTGGCTACCAAGATCTCGTTCAGGTACGGGTCAGCGCTAGTGATTGCGATGTTCTTGATGCTCCCAACGAACGTCAGTTGATCTTCTCTGGCACCAAAAGTTATGTGGCCGCCAAAGTATTCGGCGAGTTCGGAGCCGCCGTGGCTACTGCGGCGATGCGTGAGTCGCGCCCGGGTCGGTACTATGCGCCGTCCCGTCAACTGCCGGCATAGGCGGATGAGCACAGTCATGAAGAACTCGATCTGATGCCGGTCCGAGTGGCGGGCGATGCCGACATAGTCAAACGCCAGCCGGATGTCCTCTGCCTCGAGGCACCTCAGCGACAGTCCCTCATTCGCGATTGAGCTGTAGCGCGCCGCTCGCAGCAGAACGTCGCCCACCGTTTCAGAGGAAGCCGCGACATAAAAGAGCAGTCCCAACTCTCGAAGATCCGGTAGCTGCGCTAAGTGGAAACCGAGAAATTCGTCCTGCAAGGCATTCGCTGTGAGATTTAAGAACTGGATCTGATTCTGGACTGGGAGTCGAGCGCCGCGGTCTTTGAGGCGCTGACTGGTCAGGCCCGCCTTCTTCAAGAGTGGCTTCAGCTCAATGCCAGCTCCTTGGGCACGCGCATAGGCAAGCCGAGCAATGCCCCCTGTGGCAGTCGGAAGCGCGCCGAGACGCTTGATATCGACATCATTCACGATCTGCGCGCTCTAGGGCTGTGGATTGCGATTGGCCTGCACCGACAACACTTTGGCCCATGATAGCAAGACACGCATGCGAACTCGCACGTATAAAGCCGCGCACCAGAAATCTTGGCCCGGGAAAGCACTCGGGCTTGCCACCACGTCGTGCCACCCGTGCGGCCGAATTCCTGACCACCTAATTCATGCCAACAAAGCCCGAAGTTGTTGCGGTAATCGACGATGACCTGGGCGTCCGCGGCGCCATAAGGCGTTTGTTGTCGGCGCTCGGATACCACACAGAACTCTACGCTTCGGCTAAGGAGTTTCTTGCTGTCGCGATGACGACTGAGGCGATCTGCCTCATTGTCGACGTTGAATTTGGCGGCATTGAATTTGCGCGGTACCTCGTAGACACGGTCACAACTCCGATCATATTCATGACGGCACATGACAGTGAATCGCTCAAAATACGGGCTATAGAAATGGGTTGCGTGGCATTTCTCCGTAAGCCATTTTCCGCGGATGTTCTGGTCGAGGCCTTGCGTACTGTCCCTCGCAGCCCCCTGATTGGCCAGTCAGAAGGCCGCCGTTCTTGACCGGCAGACTCGGGGCAATCTGAGTAATAGCCGATTTTGATTGCAGCAATTCAGCTGGGAACCGCCGCTGCCGGCCAGATGGGGACATAGCGACTGTCATAGTGATCGCAAGTCTCCACAGACCGCTGAGCGGCAACGTCTGTCTCGGTACTTTCGTTCAGCGCTTCTCGTGGGTCAAAGATCGGTCAATCGGCACGGGTCAGCAGGTCCGGGCACGGCCACACTTGGTAGGCCTTCCTGATTTTGAGCCAGTGCCGCGCCGCGGCGGCGGTCGGATCACTCAGCGTAGGCGATATTCGATGCTGGCGATAACCTGCACGAATCGATTATCGGTGGTCGAGGCGAAGTAGTTTGCATTCAGGGCGACCGCCCAGTGCTCCGTAAGCGCATAGTGCGGACCCAGACCGAGCACATAGCCCCAACCGCGATCGTTGCGGTTCACCTGTTCCGCAGATCCGATCCACAGGTCCGAGTGCGTAATCCAGCGATAGGGTCCGGCACGCAGATCCAGCGACAGTTTTGGCTGCAGCACCCAGCGGTAGCGACCGACGAGGAACCAGGCATCCCCGCTGCCGCGCGTCACGCTTGCGGCGTCGTCCAGCAGTTGGTTCAGGTCCGGCGGCGCAACGCCTTGCAGTTTGGTCTCTGTGCGCCCGAGGTAGCTCCAGCCGGCCTCCACCGCAAACTGCCTGGGCAGCTCGTAGCCCACGTACGCGCTGCCGCTCAGGCTGCTGCGCTGCACGTCCGTCGCCACGACCTGGTAGCCATCGGCCTCAAGCCGGCTGGTGACCTTGCTCGGGGTCAGCGAGCTGGTGACTTCACCCAGTGCGCCGCCGAAGTACAGCCGCGATCGCTCCCAATCGGCAGCGGCTGAAGTGTGACTCGCCGCAGTCCCCAAGAGAGCGAGCAGCACCACGGTGATGTTATGGAACCGACGGCCGAGCCGCAGTGCCAGCAGCATCGCCAGCGCGAGCACAAACCAGAGTGACAGGCCGCCGCCGCCGCCGGAGGTGACGGTCACGTTCTGCAGTTGCGGCTGTGCCCCGGTGGTCACGGTGAACGTCGCACTCACGCCGCCGATCGTCAGCACGACGGATACGGGCGTTTCATAGGAGGACGCAGACGTCACGCGCAAGATGACCTGAGCGCCGGGGGAAACGACCCCCGGCGTGGACGTAAAGGCGCCGCCGTTGATGCTGTACTCGGCACCGCTGCTGACGCTGATGGTCGTCGGCACGTTCGTGCCGGTGACCGTGATTGCGTTGGAGACCTGCGCGGTGGAAGGATCCACATTGTTGAGCGGGACGAAGTTGAAGGCATTCGGCACGCCGTTGGTGCCGGTGCCGCTCAGCGCCACGACCGTTGGCGAAGAGGACGCGCTACTGGTGATCACCAGCGTGCCGTTCAGGCTCGCTTCGTTTCCGGGCGTGAACACGACCTCGATGGTGCAGGTGGTGCCGGCGGTGAGCGCCACACTGCAGTTGTTGGTCTGCGTGAAATCCCCGGTGGTGGCGATGTTGCTGATCAGCGCGCCGTTGGTGCCGGTGACGGTGATGGTCTGCACTGCGCTAGGCGCACCGACCGTCTGCGGGCCAAACGAAAGCATGCCGGGGTTGGCCACCAGCGTGACCACGCACGTGACCATGGAACTGACCGAAGCGGCGTTGTTGGTCGGGTCCGGGTCGATGAAGGTGGAGGCGCTGCCGAAATCGGCATTCGCGGAGTTGGTGACGGTTGCGCCGCAGGTGGATGCCGGATCCAGGGTGCCGGTGATGGAGTAGGTTACCGACGCGTTGCTAGGCAGGGTAAGGCCGGAAGTGCTGACATTACCGGCCCCGGAAGCCGTGCAGGTCGCCCCTCCCGAGGCCTTGCAGGTCCAAGTGCTCCCGGTGATCGCGGCCGGCAGGGTGTCGGTCACCAACGGCGCGTCCGCCACGCCGATCGGATAGGAGCCGTTGTTGGTCACCGTCAGCGTGTAGGTGACCGGCGTCCCCGGCAGGATCGTGGCGGGACCATTCATCATCAACTGCAAGTCGTCGGGGGAGGAGGTCACCAGCCCCTGCAGTTCATGATTGTTGGTCGAACCACCGGTGCTGCCGCTGATGCCCACACTGAGGTTCGCCGGAGCGGCATAGGGTAACGACACGTTGGAAAACAGTGTCTGGTAGGGGGCACCGGTAGCCGCCTGGAACAGTGCGGTGGCGGTGTAGCCCAGCGTGGCCGGCGTGAGGGTCAGTAGGATTGTCTTGGCCTCAGGCCGCGTTGCGACACCCGGGTTGTCTATCCCACCGCTGACCGGCACGCCCGTGACGTATTGATCCTGAGCGCTCAGCGGCCCGCGCAATACGACTGACTCAGGCACCCGCCCGGGACCGCCACTGCCGGCCCCGCACTTGTCGCCCGGATTGGAAAAGTTGCCGTACTCATCCACCCCAAGGGCAACGTAGCCGCCGGCGCCGCCACAGTACCCCAGGCCGCCACCGGTGAGCGCCCCACTCATGTCCTGGGTCGAGTCATAGAGAAACACAGTGATGCCATCGGCTCCCGTTCCACCCCAGGACACGTAGCTGAAGCGAAGCGTCACCGGCACGTTGCCGGCGAAGGATTCGGCGGTATCGAGAGCCAAGCCCTTTTCGGTGTTGCCGGTATCGGTGAGGCGCAGCCATCCCTGGCCGGCGCTATCGATCGACGGCGCGGTGAGAAGCGAGGAACCCGACAGCGTCCATCCCGGCGCACTCGCATCCGTGAACGTCTGCTGCAGCTTGAACTGGGCGCTCGCCGTGTTGACATGCGCGACGAACAAGAGAGTCATCAGCGCAACCGCGATCGACGCGCGTCGCGACGGAACGTGGGCTCGCAACGACGCAAGCAACTCGGGCGTGGACTGATTGACCGCAGTCATAGGTAGACGGCACAGCGCCCCGTGGGACGATATGTGCAGCTTTCCCCGCATTGGACATAACGGCAACGGACGGATGTTGACTCTGTGACGGGACCCAAGCGTCTGCAGCACAACCAACAGGATCTGTGACGCGCGTCAACGTCTGCTTGTGACGGCCAAGCGCGCAGCCGAGTGTCATATCGGGCCGCGGTAGCCCCAAAAATGGCGGTTCGCAGAACTTATAGCGAGTCAACCTTAGCCCAGATTCGGCGTGAAGAGGTCCATGCAGGCGATGACGTACTTTTGCTGGGCGTTACCGTGAGCGGCCGGCTCACACGCGCGCGTTCCGCGCGCCGCGCTTAAGCATGGCGAGTGGTGCGCTTGCATTCGTCCGGACGCACGCACGTCGTCGCTGCGTCGCACGGCCGGCGACATCTGGTTCTTCAGCGCGAACAAGGCCTATGATCAGGCGACAGGAGTCGGCGTTCCGGACGTCGCGAATCTGCTCGCGGCGTTACGGGCGTTTGACTAGCGCGGCGCGCCGGTCTCGATCAGCGGGGCGACACTGGCCGCCCCGATTTTTTTGAGGCGAGGCTCCGTGGAAGTTCAGTCACTGTATCCCAATCATGCTCAACATTAGGACGTCACGATATGCTGCAAAATCCAACGTTCGCGGCTCAGCTGTCCCTAGTGGGTATTATCATCGTCGCGGCCTTACCTGCCTCCGCGCTGGCGGCGGATCCTGCTCAGGAGGCCGCCACCGGCGCAGTGCACGCTGGTCTTGCGGCCCAGGCGACGACTATCGAGCAGGTACACATGCATCTACACCACACTGTCAATTGTTTGGTGGGACCAACGGGGCAGGGATTTGATGCCAAGGAAGCGAATCCATGTCAGAAGCTCGGGAATGGAGCTATTCCTGACACGACTGACTCGGCGACTAAGGCCAAACTGACCACAGCGCTCGCGAGCGCACAGGCGGGGTTGAAATCCGAGGACCTGAGTGCGGCAAAAAAGTCGGCTACCGAAGCGCAAGCAGCCCTCAAATAGGCCAGATAACCCGCATCGGCTACTGCCGAGGTGGGTTCGCCTAACCGGAAGATCGCGGTCAAGCGAATGCCCTGCTGTCGGTGCGCGTCCTCCGAGTACGCGCACAACCCACTAGTCGCCTCAGGGCAATTTATCGCGAGACTCTTAGGGAGCCCTTTGATGGCAGGCGTCACGGCATTGCATACCTCTGCCGCAATGCGAGGACGTCGCGCCACGTTGCGGTGGCTGACCGCTTGTCTCCTCGCCGGTACGGTCAGTTGGCTCTCCGTTGGGCGCGGAAGCCAAAAAAACGACTTGGTCTGCGCCAAACCCGGCGCCCTTAGCGAAGCCGAGAATCGGCAACGCAGATTGGACAACTACACCGAGAAGTCGCTGGAACCCAGTAAGACCTGTAGCGGATGTGGCTTTTTCACCGCTGCAGCCGACCCACTAGCCTGCGGCAAATGCCAGATATTCAAGGGTCCCGCCAATCCGCAGGGCAAGTGCGATGATTGGGCGGCGCGGCCGGTCGGAGCAGCAGCGCTTGGCACGGGCAGTGGCTTGGCGTCGTGAGCGGCGGATCGATGTCCAGGCGTTGGCAGGTTGCCGCAAAGCCGCCGTCCAACGCCTCTTGGCAAGCGCCCCCATCTCAGGGACCACTGGCTCAGTTTGGCGGAGAGAGAGGGATTCGAACCCTCGAAGGGCTTTTGACCCTTACACCCTTAGCAGGGGTGCGCCTTCGACCACTCGGCCATCTCTCCGCTTATTAAGACGCGCTGATCTTTCAGTAACTTGCTTCAGCGGGGGCCGGCCGGGCCGGCGTGCGGGCCGCCATGATACTTAAGGGCAGCACGGGCGGCAAAAGCGCTCGTTAGCCCACCGCTAGCCGTTCAGGCGCGCGCGCACGAACCCCTCGACCGAGCCGAGCGCCGCATCGAGCGCCTCTGGCTTGCTACCGCCGGCCTGGGCGAAGTCCGGCCGGCCACCCCCGCGTCCGCCGACCTGGGCGGCGACCGCACCCGCAAGCTCCCCCGCCTTGATGCGCGCGGTCTGATCGGCGGTCACGCCGGCGACCAGCAATACTTTTTCCGGATTCTCGACGCTCGCCAGCACCACCACGGCGGACTTCAGCCGATCCTTCAGCTGGTCCACCGCCGCGCGCAACGCACCGGCATCGGCGCCGTCCACGCGCGTCGCGACGACCTTGACGCCCTGCACATCGACCGCTCCGGCGGCCAGATCTACGCCGGCACCGGAAGTGAGCCGATCCTTCAGGGAGCGCACCTCACGCTCGAGCTGCTTGGCGCGCTCAAGCTGCTCGCGCACCTTGTCCTTGAGTTCCTCGCGCGAACCGCGGACCAGGCCGGCAAGCTCCTTCAGCAGCGCTTCATTCTGCTCGACGTACTGCAGCGCCCCCTCCCCGGTCAGTGCCTCGATGCGGCGCACGCCGGAGGCAACCCCGCTCTCGCTCACGATCTTGAACAGCCCGATCTCGCCCGCGCGCTGCACGTGCGTGCCGCCGCACAGCTCCATGGAGAAATCTCCCATCCGCAGCACCCGCACGTCCTTGTCGTACTTCTCGCCAAAGAGCGCAATGGCGCCGGCCGCGACTGCGCCCTCGTAGTCCATCACCCGCGTTTCGCTCGCGGTGTTGGCGCGGATCTGTGCGTTCACCAGGCGTTCGATCTCGGTCAGTTCCTCCCCGGTGACCGGCTGGCTGTGGGCAAAGTCAAAGCGCAGGCGATCCGGCGCCACCAGTGAGCCCTTCTGCTGTACGTGCGTGCCGAGCACCTGGCGTAGCGCGGCATGCAGCAGGTGTGTAGCGCTGTGGTTGAGCGCCGTCGCCTGGCGCCGTGCGCCGTCGACCTGCGCTTCGAGCTCCTCGCCGACGCGGATCGTGCCGCTCTTAAGCGTACCCAGATGCGCGTGCGCGCTGCCGCGCTTCTGCGTGTCGGTGACCACGAACAGCGTGCCGACCGCGGTCAGCTCGCCCGTGTCCCCCACCTGGCCGCCGGCCTCGGCGTAGAAGGGCGTGCGATCGAGCACCACCTCACCGCGATCGCCCGCCTTGAGGGCCTCGACCGCAACGCCGTCCTTCAACACTGCCACCACCCGGCCACTCGCCTTCAGGCGCTCGTAGCCCTGGAACAGGGTGCGCGAGTCCACGGTGATCGCGCTGCGCTGTTCGGCGCCGAACTTGCTCGCCTCCTGTGAACGGCGCCGCTGTGCCTCCATCGCGGCCTCGAAGCCCGCCAGGTCGATGGCGAGCCCGCGCTCGCGCGCAATGTCCCCCGTCAGGTCCACGGGGAAGCCGTAGGTGTCGTAGAGCTTGAATACCGTATCGCCGTCGATGGTCTTCGCGCCGCGCAGGGCGCGGATGGCGCTCTCGAGCAGCACCATGCCGTTGGCGAGCGTCTCGGCAAAGCGCTCTTCCTCGCGGCGCAGCACGCGCTCGGCATGCGCCTTACCGCGCGTGAGCTCCGGGTACGCCTCGCCCATCTCGGCCTCGAGCACCGCTACCAGCTTGTAGAAGAACGGCTGCTGGATGCCGAGCTTGTAGCCGTGACGGACGGCGCGCCGGACGATCCGGCGCAGCACGTAGCCGCGGCCCTCGTTGGCGGGCGAGACGCCGTCGACGATCAGAAAGACGCTGGCGCGGATGTGATCGGCGATCACGCGCAGCGAGCTCGAGGTGAACACCGAGGTCCCCGCGAGCTTGCCCGCCGCGCGGATCAGGTTCTTGAACAGATCGATGTCGTAATTCGAATGCACGCCCTGCATGACTGCCGAGATGCGTTCGAGTCCCATACCGGTGTCCACCGAGGGCCGCGGCAGCGGCGTCAGGGTGCCGTCGGCGCCGCGCTCGTACTGCATGAACACGAGGTTCCAGATCTCGACGTAGCGGTCGCCCTCCTCGTCCGCGGAGCCGGGTGGCCCCCCGGCCACTTCCGGGCCATGGTCGTAGAAGATCTCGCTGCAGGGTCCGCACGGCCCGGTGTCCCCCATCGCCCAGAAATTCGATTCCGCGCCCAGGCGCGAGAAACGCAGCGGGCTGATGCCAATATCGTTCAGCCAGATGTCGGCGGCCTCGTCGTCGTCGTTGTAGACCGTGCACCACAGGCGTTGCGGATCAAGGCCGAGGGTAAAGATGAGGAAGTCCCAGGCGAAATGGATGGCTTCGCGCTTGAAGTAATCGCCGAAGGAGAAGTTGCCGAGCATCTCGAAGAACGTGTGGTGGCGGGCGGTGTAGCCCACGTTCTCCAGATCGTTGTGCTTGCCCCCGGCGCGCACGCAGCGCTGGCTGGAAACGGCGCGCAGGTAGTCACGCTGCTCCTTGCCGAGGAACACGTCCTTGAACTGCACCATGCCAGCGTTGGTGAACAGCAGCGTCGGATCGTTGCCGGGCACGAGCGAACTCGAAGGCACGATGATGTGACTCTGGGCGCGAAAGAATTCCAGGAACGCGGTACGCACGTCCGCCGCGCTCATATAAGACGGTTTGCTCAAGGGCCTTCAGTCCAGTCGGGATCGGCGCCAGTGGCCGCGCGGATATGATCCGATGAAAAGCCACGATACTGCAAAAAACGCATCTGCCGCGCCTTCTCGCGCCAGCTCGCCGGCGTCCCCGGACCGAACTTGGCGCGACACACTTTGCGGGCGAGCGCCGGCCAGTCGAGGCCCTGCGACAGCGCCGCCTCGATCAGGGCCGCGGGGACGCCATGCCTGCGCAGTTCGGCCGCGATGCGCAGCGGTCCCTGACCCCGTGAGGCGTGCCAGGTGACATAGTTCTCGGCATAGCGGGCCTCGTTCAGGACCCCGCGGGTCTGCAGCTCCTCGATGGCCGCCTGGGCGGCGGCTCCCTCGAACCCCCGGGTTGTCAGCTTCGCGTGCAGTTCCCCCGGCGCAAAGTCGCGCGCCGCGAGCAGCGCCACGGCCGCGGCGGCGGCCGCGGCCGGGTCGCCACGCTGCTCCGCGGGCAGGGCTCTTGTGCGGCGTAGGGACATCCCGGCAGTATAGTCATGACGTACCGGGACTTCAGACACCCCGGCGCTGGTCTCTAGGGAGGTAACCGAAAATGCGATTCCTGACGTGGGCTGTGGCGTGCATCCTCGGTGGCGCACTGGGTGTGGCCACGGCCGAGGAGCCTGCGAAGGCGCCCGCACCGAGTGAGGCTACCGCTCCCGCCGCAAGCGACGCGGCAACTGCCCCCGGTACCGCGCCCGCCGCCGCGAGCACGCCGGCCGTCAAACCCGATGTGCACGACGAGATGCTCGAAAAGCACTTCCGCGCGGAAGGTTACAAGGTGCAGGTGCGCAACGGCGAGAAGTGGTACTGCAAGTCAATGATCGAAACCGGGACGCGCCTGGCGAGTTCCCAGCCGGTGTGTGTACCCGGCGAGCAGCTGTTGATCAAAGAGCGGCAGCAGAAGGAGGAACTGGAGAAGGCCCAACGCATCATGGGGCACCCGACCGGGGGTTGACGCCTCAGGCTGAGTTAGCGGCCTGGTCGGGACGGCGCTCCTGGCGCTGCGGCAGTAGCCGCGCACGCACCTGGTCTTCGATTTCGCGCGCGATCTCCTTGTTGCTCAGCAGGTAGTTGCGCGCATTGTCCTTGCCCTGGCCGATGCGGTTGCCTTTGTAGGAATACCAGGCGCCGGACTTCTCGATGATGCCCTGGGCACTCGCCAGCTCGATGATCTCGCCCTCGCGCGAGATCCCCTGGCCGTACATGATCTCGAACTCGGCCTCGCGGAACGGCGGCGCCACCTTGTTCTTCACCACTTTCACGCGCGTCATGTTGCCGGTGACCTCTTCGCCGTTCTTGATCGCGCCGATGCGGCGGATGTCGAGGCGCACGGAGGCATAGAACTTCAGCGCGTTGCCGCCGGTCGTGGTCTCGGGATTGCCGAACATCACGCCGATCTTCATGCGGATCTGGTTGATGAATATGACGATGGTGTTGGAGCGGCTGATATTACCGGTGAGCTTGCGCAGCGCCTGCGACATGAGACGTGCGTGCAGGCCCAGCTGCATCTCGCCCATCTCGCCCTCGATTTCGGCCTTGGGAGTGAGAGCGGCGACCGAGTCCACGACGACAATGTCGACTGCGTTGGAGCGCACCAGCATGTCGGTGATCTCAAGCGCCTGCTCCCCGGTGTCCGGCTGCGACACCAGCAGTTCATTGATGTCGACCCCGAGTTTCCCGGCGTACGCTGGATCGAGCGCATGCTCGGCGTCCACGAAGGCGGCGGTGCCGCCGTTGTTCTGTACCTGCGCGATCACCTGCAGGGCGAGCGTCGTCTTGCCGGAGGACTCGGGCCCGAAGATCTCCACCACCCGCCCGCGCGGCAGGCCACCGATGCCGAGCGCGATGTCGAGCCCGAGCGAGCCGGTGGAAACGGCCTCGACGTCGTAGGTGGAAGCGGCATCTCCCAGGCGCATGACCGAGCCCTTGCCGAACTGCTTTTCGATCTGACCGAGTGCGGCGGCGAGTGCCTTCTTGCGGTTGTCTTCCATCTGCGAGCTTCCCGGTGAGTGTGGTGGTGAGGTGAACAGAATTCGCGCTTGATTATCACATAAAGAAGCGGCGCCCGGAGCGCTGCGGCGCGGCTGTTTCAGCACTCTTTGGAGAATTTTTCCGTCTTACCCAGTAGTGCGGATTCGAGGACACTGTATACGGCGCCGCCCGGTGCGCTGCGGCTCTCGATGAGCGCAAGCGTCGCGCATCTCCAGGTCACGGCGGCGAAACGCGCGGCATGCGGGGCACGGGCAACTTGGCGCGCTACCGTGACATGTGCGCGGAAGGGCTTGAGATCCGGAAAGAATCCCGCCGCCGCGGCTGCCGCCTTGAGCACCTGCGCCAGGGTGCGGGCGGGCGCGTCGGCGCGCGGCGCGAGCGCGCACAGCACCTGCGGCCCGCGCCAGTACGCGAGGCGCGTGAAGTGCAGCACGAGCGGCGCCTCGCCCGGCGGCCAGGCCGCCGCTACCGCGCGCGCGAGCGCGGCCAGCTCAGCGGTGCGTGCCGCGGGCACCGCGCCCAGAAAAGCGAGCGTCGCGTGCAGATTCGCAGGCGGCACGGGCCGCCCGCCACTCGCTGCCACCGCCGCGGTGCTCGCCGCGATGAGCGCACGACGCGCTGCCGTGTCCGGCCAGAGGGCGAAGAACAGCCGCCGCGTCGGCGCGCGCGGCGCGGTGCGGCTCACGAGGCTCCCGGAAGGGGCGTCGCCTCCAGTCGCACCGGCAGGTCCAGCCGCAGGATGAGTCGCAGGGCATGCAGCACGGCGCGACTGCGCACGTAGTGGCGGTCGCCGCTGAAGAGCTTCTCCTCGGCGATGATGTCGGTCGCGTTGCCCTGGCGGGCGGCGGCGCAGAACCAGACCGTGCCCACGGGCTTCTCGGCCGTGCCGCCGTCGGGCCCGGCGATGCCGCTGACCGCCAGCGCCACGGTGGCACCGGCGATGCGCAGCGCCCCTTCGGCCATCTCGCGCACCGCCTGCTCGCTGACGGCGCCGAAATGCTCCAGCGTGCCGCCGGCGACCCCGAGGTCGCGCATCTTGGCGGCGTTGGAATAGGTCACGTAACCGCACTCAAACCATTCGGAGCTGCCGGGGACGTCAGTGAGCGCCTTGGCCACCCAGCCGCCGGTGCACGATTCGGCCGTGACCAGCCGCCGCTGGGCGGCGCGCAACTTGTGCGCCACGCGCGCCGCGAGCTCGTACAGTTCCGGATCGCTCACCATATGGAAGAGGCTAACCCAGCGGCTGCCCACCCGGAAGCGCCCGCCGCGACACACCCGGCGCAGCTCTTGAGGTAGCCTTCGCGCATCCATGAACGATGCCGCCCTCAAGCACACCCCCATGATGCAGCAGTACCTGCGCATCAAGAGCCAGCATCCGGACATCCTGCTCTTCTACCGCATGGGGGACTTCTACGAGCTCTTCTATGAGGACGCACGCCGCGCCGCGGCGCTCCTGGACATCACCCTCACCGCCCGCGGCCAGTCCGCCGGCGAACCGATCCCGATGGCGGGCGTGCCCTTCCACGCGGTGGACGGCTATCTGGCCAAACTGGTGCGTCGCGGCGAGAGCGTCGCGATCTGCGAGCAGCTGCCGGAGGTCCCGGGCGCCAAGGGTCCGCTCGAGCGTCAGGTGGTGCGCATCATCACCCCCGGTACCGTCACCGATGCGGCGCTGCTCACGGAGCGCGAGGACACCCTGGTCGCCGCCCTCGCCCGCGACGGCAGCCGCTTTGGACTCGCGTGGCTGGACGTGGCGGCGGGACGCTTCACCGTCCTCGAGGGCGCAGGCAGCGCCGCGCTGGGCGGGGAGCTCGAGCGGCTGAAGCCCGCCGAGCTGCTGCTCGCGGAAGGCGCCGCGGAGGCGGACATCGCGCGCGCCGGCACCGCCATCCGCCGCCGCGCCCCCTGGCACTTCGAGCTCGCGAGCGCCTCGCGGCTGCTCACCGAGCAACTTCGGACGCTCGACCTGAAGGGCTTCGGCGCCGACACTCTGTCGCTCGGCATCGGCGCCGCCGGCGCGCTGCTGCAATACGTGCGCGACACGCAGCGCTCCGCGCTCCCGCACATCCGCGCGCTGCACGTGGAGGAGCGCAGCGAGGCGCTGCTTCTCGATGCCGCCAGCCGCCGCAACCTCGAGCTCGATGCCAGCCTCACCGGCAACGCGGACGCCACCCTGATCGCGGTGCTCGACAGCTCGGTCACCGCCATGGGCGCGCGCCAGTTGCGGCGCTGGCTGAACCGGCCCCTCACCACCCATGCGCCGCTCAAGGCGCGCTATCAGGCGATCGCCACCCTCATCGATCAGCGCCGCGACCTGCAGCTGCGCGCGCTGCTGCAGGGCATCGGCGACGTGGAGCGCATCCTCGCGCGCGTGGCGCTGCGCTCCGCACGCCCGCGCGACCTGACGCAGCTGCGCAGCTCGCTCGCGGTGCTGCCGCGGGTGCGCGCGGCGCTCGAGACGCTCGACTCCCCGCTGCTGCACGCGCTGCACGGGCAGGTGCTCGCGCACGAGGAGGTGCGCACGCTCCTCACCGCCGCCATCGCCGCAGAGCCCGGCACGCTGGTGCGCGATGGCGACGTGATCGCCCCCGGCTACGACGCGGAGCTCGATGAGCTGCGTGAGATCGCCACCCACACCGACGAGTTCCTGCTCGCACTCGAGCAGCGCGAACGCGAGCGCACCGGGCTTGCGAGCCTCAAGCTCGGCTACAACCGCGTCCAGGGCTTCTACATCGAGGTCGCGCGGCGCGACGCGGAAGGCGTGCCCAAGGACTACCTGCGGCGGCAGACGGTGAAGTCGGCCGAGCGCTTCATCACCCCCGAACTCAAGCAATTCGAGGACCGGGTACTCGGGGCACGCGAGAAGGCGCTCGCGCGCGAGCGGGGGCTCTACGAGGAACTCCTGACGCAGCTCATCGACCGCTTAGGTCCGCTGCAGGGCACCGCGGCGGCGCTCGCCGAGCTCGATGCCCTCGCCGCCCTCGCCGAGCGGGCAGTGACGCTTGAGTGGTCGGCTCCGCACCTGAGCACCGAGGTGCGCCTGACGATCATCGGCGGGCGCCACCCGATCGTCGAGCGCTTCACCACCGGGCCCTTCGTGCCGAATGACCTGCAGCTCGATGCCGAGCGGCGCATGCTCATCGTCACCGGCCCCAACATGGGGGGCAAGTCCACCTACATGCGCCAGGCCGCGCTCATCGCGCTGCTGGCCCACATCGGCAGCTACGTGCCGGCCGAGCGCGCGGTGCTCGGGCCGCTGGATCGCATCTTCACCCGCATCGGCGCCGGGGACGATCTCGCCGGCGGGCGCTCCACGTTCATGGTGGAGATGACCGAAGCTGCCAACATCCTGCACAACGCCACCGCCAGCAGCCTCATCCTGCTCGATGAGATCGGCCGCGGCACGAGCACCTTCGACGGGCTGTCGCTCGCCTGGGCGATGGCGCGCGACATCGCCACCCGGGTGCGCGCCTTCACCCTGTTCGCCACCCATTACTTCGAGCTGACGACGCTGGCGGCCGAGGTCGAGGGCTGCGCCAACGTGCACCTCGATGCGACCGAGCACGGCGATGGGATCGTGTTCCTGCACGCCGTCAAGGACGGCCCGGCCAATCGCAGCTACGGGCTGCAGGTGGCGCAGCTGGCCGGCGTGCCGCGGGCGGTGATCGCGGCGGCGCAAGGGTACCTCGAAGCGCTCGAGTCGCGCCGCGATGCGCAGCGGCACGGCGCAGGCGCCGCGCACGCGGCGCAGGCCGAACTGCCCCTGTTCGTCGCGCCCGCCTCGCTCGAGCGCGCGGCGCGCCTGCGCGCCGCAATCGCGGCGCTGAATCCGGATGAGCTCACGCCGAAGGCGGCGCTGGAAGCGCTCTATCGCCTGCAGCAGCTGCTGCAGGCGTAAGCGGGCACCGTGTTCACTTCAGGGAGAAGTGTCCGCGGGTGAGGAACAGCCCGGTCTCATGCGCGACCCGCGCCGAGAGCAGCATGCCCATGTGGCTCACCGGCAGGACGATGTGATCGGTGGCGCCGGGCATGCGCGTCTCGCTCACCGCCACCGTACCGTCATTGGGCTCCCGGAACTGCGCGAGCAGCTGCCCGACGCCGAGCGGCTGCGTGCCCGCCACGATGCCGAGCTCGCGCGCCAGCGCCCAGCGCCGCTCCTGCGGTTGCAGCAGTTCCACCGCCACCGTCGGCCCCATGAAGTGCGCCACGGGCGCGAAGCGGCCCGCCTGCTCGGCCGCGCGGCTCGCCACGCTCGGCGTGCCCAGGAACACGGCCCGTCCCGCGGGCAGCGCAGCGAAGCGCTCGAGCGTGCGGTGGATGATGAGGCCGCCGAGGCTGTGGCCGACGAAGTGCACTTCGGGGACGTGCAGCTCCTCGACGAAGGCCGCGAGGCGTTCGGTGGTGACCTTCATGCTGGCGAAGGCCGCCGAGTAGCGGAACGAGTACAGCGCGAGGTCGAACTCCTGGGCCAGGCGGCGGCCGAGCACCAGTGACTCGTCCCCCGGCATCCACAGCCCGTGTACGTACACGACCGGCGTCACGACAAGGATCCCGCGGCCGTAGCGCCGAGCCGCAGCCTCTAGGGCTGCGGGAGGCGCACCCGCACGTGCAGCTCACGCAGCTGCGCCTCGCTCACCTCGGTCGGCGCATCGGTGAGCAGGTCGGCCGCGGTCTGCGTCTTGGGGAAGGCGATCACCTCGCGGATGCTGTCGGCGCCGCTCATGAGCATCGCGAGGCGATCGAGTCCGAAGGCGATGCCGCCGTGGGGAGGTGCGCCAAACTTGAGCGCATCGAGCAGGAACCCGAACTTCTTCTGCGCCTCCTCGGCCTCGATGCCCAGCAGGCCAAAGACGGTGGACTGCAGCTCCTGGCGATGGATGCGCACCGAGCCGCCGCCGATCTCCGAGCCATTCAGCACGAGGTCGTACGCCTTGGCGAGCGCCGCTGCCGGCGCCGCTTGCAGCGCTGCCGGGTCCTCGTTCTTCGGGGCCGTGAAGGGGTGGTGCATGGCGACCCAACGCTTGGCGTCCGCGTCCCATTCGAACATCGGGAAATCAACCACCCACAGCGGCTGCCAGCCGCCGGCCACGAGCTTCAGATCCTGCCCCATCTTCAGGCGCAGCGCCCCCAGCGCATCGCTCACCACCTTGGCGGAATCGGCCCCGAAGAAGATGAGGTCGTTGTCGGCGGCCTGCGTGCGCTCAAGGATCCCGGTGAGCGCCGCATCGCTCAGGAACTTGATGATGGGCGACTGCAGCCCCTCACGCCCGCGCGCGCGCTCGTTGACCTTGATGTACGCCAGTCCCTTGGCGCCGTAGCGCGCCACGTACGCGGTGCACTCATCGATCTGCGAGCGCGGCAGGCTGCCGGCGCCGGGCACCTTCAGGGCCGCGACCCGGCCGTGGGTATCGCGCGCGGGCCCTGCGAACACCTTGAAGTCGCAGTCTCGCACCAGGTCCGCCACGTCCACGAGCTCGAGGGGGTTGCGCAGGTCGGGCTTGTCGGAGCCGTAGCGGCGCAGGGCCTCGGCGTAGGTCATGCGCGGGAAGGGCTCGGGCAGCTCGCTTCCAAGCACCGCGCGGAAGAAGTGGCGCACCAGGGATTCCATCAGAGCCATGATGTCGTCCTGGGCGAGGAACGAGGTCTCCACGTCCAGCTGGGTGAATTCGGGCTGGCGGTCCGCGCGCAGGTCCTCGTCGCGGAAGCAGCGCACGATCTGGTAGTAGCGGTCGAAGCCGGCGATCATCAGGAGCTGCTTGAAGATCTGCGGTGACTGCGGAAGCGCGAAGAACTTGCCCGCGTGCGTGCGGCTCGGCACGAGGTAGTCACGCGCGCCTTCCGGGGTCGCCTTGGTGAGCATCGGCGTCTCGATGTCCACGAAGCCGTGCGCGTCGAGGAAGCTGCGCATGGCGCGGGTGATCTGGTGGCGCAGCCGCAGGCGCTGGTTCATCACCTCGCGCCGCAGATCCAGGTAGCGGTAGCGCAGCCGCACCTCCTCGCCCACGGTCTCATCGAGCTGAAACGGCAGCGGCTCGGAGCGGTTCAGCACCTCGAGCGCGCGCGCCACGAGCTCCACGCGCCCGGTCGCAAGGTGCGCGTTCACGGTGCCCGTCGGGCGCGCGCGCACGACCCCGGTGACCCGCACCACGAACTCGTTGCGCAGCCGCTCGGCCTCCTGGAAGACCGGCGCGAGTTCGGGGTTGAAGACCACCTGCAGCAGGCCCTCGCGGTCGCGCACGTCCACGAAGATGACGCCGCCGTGGTCGCGGCGGCGGTGCACCCAGCCGGCGACGCTGACCTCCTGCCCCAGGAGATCCTCGGTCACTTGTCCGCAGTAATGTGAGCGCATAGAGGCGCGCGATGTTACGGAGGCGGTGCCGGCCCCGCAACTTAAGCGTCACGGGCTTTTCAGGCCGCGGGCTTTTCCGCCGTCAGGTGCGCGCTCGCGGGCGCCGGATGCGGCACCACGACCCCGCAGGTGATGATCATCTTCATGGCCTCATCCACGGACATCTGTAGTTCCACCACCTGGCGGCGCGGAACCACCACCAGGTAGCCGGCGGTCGCATTCAGCGCCGCCGACAGGTAGACCGCCGCGCACGGCTCGCCGAGCTTCTCGGACACCTCCGGCACGTCCTCGGCCGTCAGGAAGCCGATGCTCCAGACCCCCGCGCGCGGGTATTCAATCATCACCACCTTGCGGAAGGAGTTGGACTGCGACAGCACGCTTTCCGCAAAGCTCTTCACGCCCCCGTACACCGTGCGCACCACCGGGATGCGGTTGAGCAGGTCCTCGCCCCACACGATGAGGCGGCGGCCGATGAGGTTGGTCACCAGAAGCCCGGTGAGCAGCACGATCACGAGCGCCAGCACCAGGCCCGCCCCGGGGAGCGCAAAACCCACCAGCGCCTGCGGCCGAAAGGAGGGCGGCAGCAGCAGCAGCGTGCGGTCCATGATGTGCAGCATGAAGCTCACCACCCAGATGGTGGCGAGGATCGGCAGCCACACGAGCACGCCGGCGACCATGTAGCGCCGCAGGGCCGTCCACATGGGCGTGGCGTCGGCCACGGCTTTAGCGACGCGCCTTGCGGCGCGTCTTGGCTTTCTTCGGCCTGGTGCGGGTTGCGGCCCGCGGCGGCGCGCCGCGGCGCGGGCGGCCGGCAGGCTCGCCCTTGGCTTCCGCGGGCTTGGACTCCTTGGCGTCCTTGCTCTCGGGCTTGACGTCCTTAGCCTCGCCCTTGGCCTCACCTTTGACCTCGCTCTTGGCTTCGGGCTTGGCTTCCGATTTCGCCTCTTCCTTCTCCGCGCCAGCGAGGTTGCGTTTGTTTTCCTTGTCGGTCTTGAAGTCCGTCTCGTACCAGCCGGCGCCCTTCAGGCGAAAGACCGGCGCCGAGACCAGCTTCTTCAGCTTCTTCTTGCCGCAGGAGGGGCACTTGGTCAGCGGTTTATCGCTGATCTTCTGCATCACCTCGAGGTAGAACTTGCAGGCTTGGCATTCGTATTCGTAGAACGGCATAGCGCTCTTTGGTTAATCGTGGGTCCGAGGGGAGTATAGCGGAGGCGCGGCCGCAGCCGGTGCCTGCGCCGAAGGATCATTTGCCGCGCGCCGCCTTGCGCTCCTCCAGCTTGGAGAAGCCGAGTTCGCCGTCCTGAGCGCTGACACGGATGCGGTCCCCGGGCATGAACTCGCCCTGCAGGATGCGCTGCGCCAGGGGGTTCTCGATCTGCTGCTGGATGGCGCGCTTCAGGGGGCGCGCGCCGTAGACCGGATCGAACCCGGCCTCGCCGAGCAGGTCCCGCGCTGCATCATCGAGCACGAGGTCCATGTTGCGCTCCAGCAGGCGCTTCTTCAGGTACAGAAGCTGGATATCCACGATGGCGCGGATCTGCCGGCTGCCGAGCGAGTGGAACACGACGATGTCGTCGATGCGGTTGATGAACTCGGGCCGGAAGCTCTGCTGCACGACCTCCATCACCGCACTCTTCATCTTGGCGTAGTTCTGCTCGCCGGCGTATTCCTGGATGACCTGGGAGCCGAGGTTCGAGGTCATGATGATGACCGTGTTGCGGAAGTCGACCGTGCGCCCCTGGCCATCGGTCAGGCGCCCGTCATCGAGCACCTGCAGCAGCACGTTGAAGACATCCGGGTGTGCCTTCTCGACCTCATCGAGCAGGATCACCGAGTAGGGACGGCGGCGTACCGCCTCGGTGAGATAACCGCCCTCCTCGTAGCCGACGTAGCCCGGGGGCGCGCCGATCAGGCGGGCGACCGAGTGCTTCTCCATGAACTCGGACATGTCGATGCGGATCATGGCCTCCTCGGTGTCGAAGAGGAACTCCGCGAGCGCCTTGCACAGCTCGGTCTTGCCCACGCCCGTGGGCCCGAGGAACAGGAACGAGCCGTTGGGACGGCGCGCATCGGAGAGACCTGCGCGCGAGCGGCGGATGGCGTTGGCGACGATGCGCAGCGCCTCCTCCTGCCCGACGACGCGCTTGGCGAGCGCCTCTTCCATTTTCAGCAGCTTCTCGCGCTCGCCCTGCAGCATCTTCGAGACCGGGATGCCGGTCCACTTGGAGACGACTTCGGCGATCTCCTCCTCAGTCACCTTGTTGCGCACCAGGGTGGGCGCCTTGTCCTCGGCGGCCTGGGCGGCGGTGAGGCGCTTATCGAGCTCGGGGATCTTGCCGTACTGCAGCTCCGCCATGCGGCTCAAGTTGCCGGCGCGGCGCGCGGCATCGAGCTCCAGGCGCGTGCGATCGAGCTCCTCGCGGATATGGGCCGTGCCCTGGAGCGCGGCCTTTTCCGACTTCCACACTTCCTCGAGATCCGCGTACTCGCGTTCGAGCGTCTTGAGCGTCTCCTGCAGCGTCGCCAGGCGCTTCCTGGTCGCCTCGTCCTTTTCCTTCTTCAGTGCTTCCTGCTCGATCTTCAGCTGGATGATGCGCCGCTCGAGCTTATCGAGCGCCTCGGGCTTGGAGTCGATCTCCATGCGGATGCGCGCGGCGGCCTCATCGATCAGATCGATGGCCTTGTCCGGCAGCTGGCGGTCGGCGATGTAGCGGTGCGACAGCGTCGCGGCGGCCACGATCGCAGGGTCGGTGATCTCGACCTTGTGGTGCAGCTCGTAGCGCTCCTGCAGGCCCCGCAGGATCGCGATGGTGTCCTCGACCGAGGGCTCATCGACCAGCACCTTCTGGAAGCGCCGCTCGAGCGCGGCATCCTTCTCGATGTACTTGCGGTACTCATCGAGCGTGGTGGCACCGACGCAGTGCAGCTCCCCGCGGGCGAGCGCGGGCTTCAGCATGTTGCCGGCGTCCATGGCCCCTTCCGCCTTGCCGGCGCCGACCATGGTATGCAGCTCGTCGATGAACAGAATGATCTGACCTTCCTGCTTGGCCAGATCGTTCAGCACCGCCTTCAGGCGCTCCTCGAACTCGCCGCGGAACTTGGCGCCCGCAATGAGCGAACCCATGTCGAGCGCGAGGATGCGCTTGTTCTTCAGTCCCTCGGGCACCTCGTTGTTGATGATGCGCTGCGCGAGACCCTCGACGATGGCGGTCTTGCCGACGCCGGGCTCACCGATCAGCACGGGATTGTTCTTGGTGCGCCGCGCCAGCACCTGGATGGTGCGACGGATCTCATCGTCGCGGCCGATGACCGGATCGAGCTTGCCGGAAGAGGCGCGCGCGGTCAGGTCGATCGTGTACTTCTCGAGCGCCTGGCGGCTCTCCTCGGCGTTGGCGTCGGCGACCTTCTCGCCCCCGCGCACTTCCTCGATGGCCTTCTCCACCGCGCCGCGCACCAGACTGGCCTCCTTGAACAGGCGCGCGAGGGTGCGGTCATCGAAGGCCGCCAGCACGAACAGCTCGCTCGAGATGAACTGATCGCCGCGCTGCTGGGCGAGTTTGTCGGTGACGTTGAGGACCCGGTTGAGGTCGTTCGAGACGTGCACTTCCCCAGGCGTGCCCTCAACCTTGGGGAGGCCCTCGAGCGTGCTCAGCAGGCCCGCGCGCAGCTTGTTGACGTCCGCCCCCGCCTTCAAAAGCAGCGGGCGCAGCGAGCCGCCGGAGCTGTCGAGCATCGCGAGCATGACGTGCGCCGGTTCGATGACCTGGTTGTCACGGCCGAGCGCGAGCGACTGGGCATCGGCCAGCGCCTGTTGGAACCGGGTGGTGAGCTTATCCTGACGCATGCGAGACGGGCCTCAACGGGGATGGTCGCTCTTATTGGGACAAATCTCTGTCCATTCAAGAGATTTCGATGCACGTCGGCCCACGAGGGCGGGACGCGGCCCGGACCGGCCTCGGGATAATAGCGCGCCGTTAGGGTTCAAACAGCGCCGACTGGTGACGCAGGGCGTCGCCGAGGCAGAGTCGGGCTCAGGCCTCCAAATCGCTAAGCTCAAGCAGCGGAGCGATGAACTTCTTGTAGTTGCGCCAGCGCTCCACCGAGCTCTTATAGATCTTCTGCCGCACCTGCCAAGTGCTGGCGGTCGTCACGGCCCGTGCGGTCTTGTGGAAATCGAGGCAGCGCTCATCCCACGGGAGCCCCAGGAACTCCAGGATCCTGCGCGTCCATTTCTCCTGATCCGCAACGAGCTCCGCGTACGGAACCTCGAGCAGGCTCTGCGGTGGTAGCACGCCACGCCAATGCGCCACCAGCCGTCGATGCTCGCGGTAGTAGTGAGCCAGGTCCGATAAGTCCATGGTGTAGTTCATCACGGGCGCGAACTGCTGAAAGTAGCAGGACAGGCAGGTGTCGATGGGGTCGCGTCGCACATAGATCATGCGGGCGTTCGGGAACACCGAGTGAAGCAGGCCCAAATAGTCGGAGTTGACGGGCGCCTTATCAACAACTCGCAGCGCGTCGGGGGAGTGTCCCGCCAGCACGCGCAAGTACTCGCCAGCCAACTTCCTTCGCAACGGTTCAGCCAGCAGGTCCTGCCGGATGGTGACTTCATGCTTGCGGACGACTGCCGTCCAGAAATCCAATTCCCCGGCTCCGTTCGCGAGCGGGTGCGAGGCGATAATCTGGTCCACGAGTGAAGTGCCAGAACGCGGCATCCCGACCACGAACACCGGCCGCGCGGAGTCCGACGCCCCGGTGCGTGCGCGAGCCAGCGTCTCGGGCGAGTAGACCTGCACCAGATCGTCGACGAAACCGGCACGTGCTTCCCGGTTGTAGGGTTCGGCACGTTTCTGGTGCAGCTCGTTGGCGCGCTGGTAGCTGCGAAACGCTCGCGTGAACTCTCCGACATCGTCGTAATACTTTCCTATGGCAAAGCGCACAGTCGACTCATCGACGGTTGTCAGGCCGCTGGCGGCGATCTCCTCCGCGCACTTGAGCCATTCGCCGTCCGCCGGCGTCATCTTGCGCAGCCAGACCAGTGCCGCCCAGGCATAGGACGAACGCGGTTCAATTTCGAGGGCGCGCCGGTATATGGCCTCGGCTTCGGAGAAGCGCCCGTGGAGCGCCTCTATTTGTCCCATACCCACGAGTGCCTGCACGTTGCGAGGGGTTGCCCTAAGCGCTTTCTCGTAGCAATCCTTGGCCTCCTGCAGGCGACCCTGCAGCACAAAACTCATGCCGAGACTGACCCGTGCATTGACATATGCAGGTTTCAGCTTCAGGGCGCGGCGCAGAGGGATCTCGGCTTCACTATGCCGACCCGTCGACTGCATGACCCCGGCCAGATTGAAATGTGCTTCGGGGAAACTCTGCCTGATTCCGATGGCGCGACGGAATTGATCCTCGGCCTCGCTGTAGCGAGCCTGCTGCGCAAGAGCAATGCCCAGACCATTGCGTGCGGGAGCGTCGCGGCCGTCCAGGTGAACCAGTTCTTGGTAACACTCCAAGGCCTCGTCATACGCACCGCGAGCCAGAAGCTCATTACCCCGAGTGTGAAGTGCCTGGGCGTCGCGCGCGCTTGACCGGCGTTTTGGCCCGACCACAGCAGTGACAGATGCCTCCGCGGGTTGAGATGTGGTCAAACGCAACACCAGCGCCCGCGTCAGTTCGTCAGCAAGCTGTTGCTCCACGCCCTTCTCGAGCAAACGCCACTTGAATGTATTTGCGAGCTTTGCCCTCTTGAGCAGGTTTAGCTTTAAGGGACGCGCTTCTCGGTCGACCCGCTGGAGGAACCTCTGCAGGAATTTCTGTAACTCCTGTGCGTTGCCACCCCGACCGCGCATGGCCGCTGCACCCGCGTCTGACTGCAGGACGACGTCGTCGGCCAAAGCAGTGCCTACCTGGGTGACCTCGCTGGTGTTGAACCACTTCAGCATTGTTCGGCTACGACCATCAAGTTCGGGTGTTACGTTAAATACTAGTCTACCGATGCATCCAAGGAGTGGTGAAGCGACTGGATGGTGACCACCATCACAATCGAGGCTCGAAACGATGCTATTGGCCCGTGAATCGCTCGGCACCGGCGATGACCAAAATGCCTGCGGCAATGAGCAGCACCTGCACGGCGCTGGTGCGTGGATCGGACTTCCCGTGCAGCCCCGGAATCAGCCCAGCGACGGCGATGTAGAGAAATCCCGCCGCCGCAAAGGCCAGAGCGTAGGGCAGTGCGCCGAGCGCGTCCCGCAGCGCCACGTAGGCCACGATCGCGCCCACGATCGAGGCCAGGCCGGTGGCGAGATTCAGGACCAGCGCCCGCCGCTGCGACCAGCCGGCGTGCACCAGGATGGCGAAATCCCCGACGCGGTGGGGCACCTCGTGCGCGGCCACGGCGAAGGTCGTGACGAAGCCGAGCGACGGGTCCTTCAGGAAGGCGGCCGCGATCAGCACGCCATCGAGCGCATTGTGCAGACTGTCGCCGCACAGCACGAGGATGCCGGAGGCACGGCGCCGCCCATGAATGTGTCCATGGGCATGCGCATGCCCGCCCTCTTCTTCGGCTTGGCTGTGCCACCACAGCACGAGCTTCTCGATCACGAAGAAGAGCCCCAGCCCTGAAACCAGCGCGACGCCCAGGCCGTGGGCCCCGGCGGTCCCGGCCCCCGCGATCGCCTCGGGCAGGAGCGCAAGGAACGCCGCGCCCAGGAGTGCGCCGGTGGCGAAACTCAGAAAGTGCGGCAACAGCCACGCGCTGTGTCTTTGCGGTACCCACAGCAGTGCGACCGCAAACGCGGCGCTCGCGATGCCGCCGAGTGCGGCGCACAGGATGATCCACAGCAGCAGCGGCAAGCGCGGTCAGCTTCTTGGCGGTGACTTCGGCGCCGATCCTAGCACGTGGCCCGCCGGCTTCACGCGAGCCAGATGAGCGCCGCCATGCGGCCGCACTGCCCGTCCCGGCGATAGGAAAAGAAACGGGCGCGGTCCGCGAACGTGCACCACTCGCCCCCGAACACCTGGCGCACTCCAGCCTGTTGCAAGCGCCGGCGCGCGAGCGCCAAAAGATCGCACTGCCAACGTCCGCGCTCATTGGCGCGAAAGGCGACCGCCGCGGCAGGGTCATGCGCGAGGAAAGCGTCGCGCACTTCCGCGCCCACCTCGAAGTGCCCGGCACCGATCGCTGGCCCGAGCCACGCGAGGAGCCGCGCGGGATCGGTCCCGAGCCGCTCGACCGTGGCCTCAAGCACCCCGGCAGCCAGGCCGCGCCAGCCCGCATGGGCCGCCGCGACGCAGGAGCCATCGGGCGCGGCGAGGAGTACCGGCAGGCAGTCGGCCACCTGGATGACGGCGACCGCGCCGCGCTCACGCGCGATCGCGGCATCGGCGCGCAGCGGGGTATCCGGCGCCGCGGCCCGGATCTCGACCACGCCCCTACCGTGCACCTGCTCGAGCCAGCACGGCTCGTGCGGCAGGGCGAGGGCGGCGCGCGCCCGCGCGCGGTTCTCCCGCACGCGCTCGGGAAGATCCCCGACGTGCGCGCCCACATTGAGCGTGTCGAAGGGATCCGCGCTCACGCCCCCGGAGCGCAGCGTGAAGGCCGAACACACTCCATCCGGGACGGGCCACGCCGGCCGCAGACACGCGAGCGCGCGGTCGGCCGGGGCGCTCATGCGCCGTCGGCTTCCAGCGCCGCCAGGAGCGTGCGCATGTCCGCGGGGAGCGGGGCTTCCCACGCAAGGTCGCGCCCGGTCACCGGGTGCTTAAGCCCCAGGCGGGCGGCGTGCAGCGCCTGGCGCGGGAAACTCGCCAGCGCCAGCGCCAGCGCCGGGCTGCAACCGGCGGGCAGGCGACGACGGCCGCCATAGACCGGATCACCGACGACCGGAAAGCCGGCGTGAGCCAGATGCACGCGGATCTGGTGGGTGCGCCCGGTCTCGAGCTTGACCCGCACCAGCGTGTGCGCGCGCAAGCGGCGCACGATCCGGTAGTGCGTGACCGCGGGACGCCCGTCGGCTCGCACCGCCATGCGCGTGCGCTGGGTGCGGTGGCGGCCGATCGGCTCATCTATCGTGCCGCCGCCGGTCATGACGCCGGTGCAGATGGCGAGGTACTCCCGGGTGATCTCGCGTGCCGCCAGTGCCGCCACCAGCTGCGGTGTGCGCCTCCAGGGTGCGCGCTACCACCATCAGGCCGCTGGTGTCCTTGTCGAGGCGGTGGATGAGCCCGGCGCGCGGCACGAGCGCGAGCTTCGGGTCGAGCGCCAGCAGGGCATTCTGCAGCGTGTGCCCGGGGTTGCCGGCGCCCGGGTGCACGACGAGACCTGCGGGTTTGTCGAGCACGATGAGCGCGCGGTCCTGGTAAACGATGCTCAGCGGCAGGCTCTCGGCGGCGAGGGGTGCCTGCACCGGCAGCCGTGCCTCGATGCGCACCTGTTCCCCGCCCAGCACCTTGTCCTTGGGCCGCAGCGGCCGGCCCTCGACCGCCACCGACCCCGCCTCGATCCAGGCCCGCAGGCGGGCCCGGGAGTACTGGGGCAGAGCCTGCGCCAGGGCCTGATCGAAGCGCAGCCCGGCCGCCCCCGGCGCCAGGGTGAGGGCATGGGAGCGGAACTCCTCGGGGCCGTCCGCGGTCCGAGGGGCGGCAGGGGAATTCGCTATACTTACTCGTTTTAGGCGGCGCGCAGCCACAGAAAGGCCCTTCTTGATGTTTCCGTCTCTTCCGGCGCGCGGCGCCGTGCTCGCCCTGTGCGCCGTGCTGCTGCTCGCCGTGTCGGTCAGCGGCTGCCACAAGCGCGATAAAGCGAACCTCAAAGAAACGCCTGCGGAGCTTTATAAGAAAGCGCACAAGGCGATGGTGAACTACGACTTCAACACCGCCATCAAGACCTACGAGCGGCTGACGGCGACGTTCCCCTTCACCGATGAGGCGCGCCAGGCGCGCCTCGATCTCATCTACTCATACTACCGCGCCGGCGAAGGCGAGTCCGCCACCGATGCGGCCGACAGCTTCATCCGCGAGAATCCCACGCATCCACGCTGCGATTACGCCTGGTACGTGAAGGGCCTGGTGGAGTTCGAGCGCCAGCCCAACGCGATCGAGCGGCTGTTCCGCGCCGACACCACGCAGCGACCGCCGAGTACCGCGCGCAAGGCGTACGCGGCCTTCAAGACGGTGGTTGAGCAATACCCGAAGAGCGAGTATGCGCCCGACTCCCTGCAGCGCATGGTGTGGCTGCGCGACCGCCTGGCCGCCTACGAGGTGCACGTCGCGAACTTCTACTACAAGCGCAACGCCTTCGTGGCCTCCGCGCAGCGCGCCAAGGGCGCCATCGAGCAGTACGACGGCGCGCCTTCGACCCAGCAGGCGCTCGAGATCCTGATGTCCTCCTACGATCGCATGAACCTGCCGAAGCTCGCCGACCAAACCCGCGAGGTCTACGCCGCCAATTACTCCAAGCAGACGAAGGTGGCGCAGGCGGAGATCAAGAGGCCCTGGTGGAAGCTGTGGTAGGCCGCTAGCGGCGGTAGCCGCTGGTGATCGGATAGCGCCAGTCGCGGCCGAAGGCACGGCGACTGACGCGCACGCCCGGGGGCGCCTGGCGGCGCTTGTACTCGTTGCGCTTCACCAGGTCCAGCACCCGGCCGATGGCGGCGCGATCAAAGCCACGCGCCTCGATTTCATCCACCGACAGATCCTCCTCGATGAAGGCCTCGAGTATCGGATCGAGCACCTCGTAGGGCGGGAGCGAATCGGAGTCCTTCTGCTCGGGGCGCAGCTCGGCGGACGGTGCGCGCTCGATGACGCGCCCGGGGATCACGCGCCCGAGGGAATTGCGGTAGTTCGCCAGGCGGTAGACCAAGAGCTTGCTGCAGTCCTTGATGGGCGCGAAGCCACCGGCCATATCCCCGTAGAGCGTCGCATAGCCGACGGCCATCTCGCTCTTGTTGCCGGTGGTGAGCAGCATGCGCCCGGTCTTGTTGGAAATGCCCATCAGCAGCAGCATGCGACAGCGCGACTGGATGTTCTCCTCGGTGGCATCGGGCGCGCGCCCGGCGAACTCGCCCTTGAGAGTGGCGAGCGTCGCCTCGAACATGTTCTCGATCGACAGTACGCTGTACTTCACCTGCAGCATCTCGGCCTGCGCCCTGGCATCGGCCAGGCTCATTTCCGAGGTGTAGCGCGAGGGCATCATCACCGCCTGCACGCGCTCATGCCCTAAGGCATCCACGGCGATCGCAAGCGTCAGCGCGGAGTCGACCCCGCCGGATAGCCCCATGACGACCCCGGGAAAGCCGTGCTTGCGCACGTAGTCGCGCACCCCGAGGACGAGGGCCCCATAGACGCTCGCCTCATCGGAGGATTCCGCCGCGACGCTGCCGCGCGCCGGATGCACCGCGCCGCGCGCGTCACGCGTGAACTCGACGACAAAGAGGCCCTCGGTGAAGGCCGGTGCGCGCATCACGACCTCGCCATCCGCGTCCATGACGAAGGAATTGCCGTCGAATACCAGCTCGTCCTGGCCGCCGACCAAGTTCACGTACGCCAGTGGCAAGCCCACATCGCGCACCCGCGCACGCGCCACGTCCTCGCGCTCGCGCTGCTTGTGAATCTCGAAGGGCGAGGCGTTGATCACCAGCAGCAGCTGCGCGCCGGCGGCGCGCGCGTGCTGCGTCGCCTGCGGCGCCCAGATGTCCTCGCACACCAGGAGTCCCGCCCGCAGGCCCTGGCAGTCGGTGACGGTCGGCTGCGAGCCGGGCTGAAAGTAACGCTTCTCGTCGAATACCTTGTAGTTCGGCAGCTCCGCCTTGCGGTGGATCGCGGCGATCTCGCCACCGACGATGAGCGCGGCCGAATTGTAAATCCCGGCGCTGGTGTACTCGGGGAAACCGAGCAGCAGCGGCACGTCGCGCACTTCGCGCTTCAGGCGGGCAAGTCCGGCCTCGATCTGGCGGCGGAAGCCACGGTGGAAGAGCAGATCCTCGGGCGGATAGCCCGAAAGCGTCAGCTCCGGAAAGAGAACCAGGTCCGCACGTTCAGTCGTCGCCGCACGCCGCGCCGCTTCAACGACGCGCGCAGCGTTGCCCTGCACGTCACCGACCAGAAAGTTCAGCTGCGCGAGCGCGATCCGCAAGCCTCACCCTTAAAGTTAGGCGGATGGTTCCGGGGAGCGCATGCGCCCCCCGGGGAATGTGCTCGCTATTCTTTCAGAAGTCAGCGCCGCCTGCCGCGGGCGCTGCGCCCTGAGCGGCGCGCGGCGGCCTTGGGGCGCGCGCGCACCTTCGCCGCGGGCTTGGAAGCGCTGCGCTTGCGCGGATGTGCCGGCGCCGCGGCCGCCACCGGCCGCCGGCGCGGCGTCGCCTTGGCGGGGGTGGACTTGCGCAGCAGGGCGTTCATCGCCGAACCGAGCTCGGCGGGGGACTTCACGGTGCGCACGCCGGCCGCCTCGAAGGCCGCGTACTTGTCGGCCGCGGTCCCCTTGCCGCCGGCGACGATCGCCCCGGCGTGGCCCATGCGCTTGCCCGCCGGTGCCGTCACCCCGGCGATATAGGCGACCACGGGCTTGTGCACGAAGCGGCGGATGTAACGGGCCGCAGCCTCCTCGTCGCTGCCGCCGATCTCGCCGACCAGGATGATGCCCTCGGTGCGCGGGTCGCGCTCGAACAGCTCCAGCACGTCGATAAAGTTCATGCCACGCACCGGATCGCCGCCGATGCCGACGCAGGTACTTTGGCCGAGGCCGATGCGCGTGGTCTGAAACACGGCCTCGTAGGTCAGCGTGCCCGAGCGCGACACGATCCCGACCGCGCCCTTCTTGTGGATGAAACCGGGCATGATGCCGATCTTGCATTCATCGGGCGTGATGACGCCCGGGCAGTTGGGTCCCACGAGCCGCGTCGCGGAGTTGGCGAGCACGGCCTTTACGCGCACCATGTCATTCACCGGCACGCCCTCGGTGATGCACACCACGAGTTCGATGCCCCCATCAATCGCCTCCAGGATCGAGTCCGCAGCGCCCGCCGGCGGCACGTAGATCACGCTCGCAGTGGCCTCCGTGACGCGCACGGCCTCCTTCACGGTATCGAACACCGGCAGCCCCAGGTGCTTCTGGCCACCACGCCCGGGGGTCACGCCCCCGACCAACTGCGTGCCGTAGGCGAGGGCCTGTTCGGAGTGAAAGGTGCCCTGCTTGCCGGTGAACCCCTGGCAGATCACCTTGGTGCGTTTGTTGACCAGAATGCTCATGCGTGACCTTTCCTGGCGAGCGCCACGACCTTGCGCGCCGCATCCGTCAGATCCTCCGCGGGGGTGATGGTGAGTCCGCTCTGCGCCAGCATCGCGCGCGCCGCAGGCGCGTTGGTACCCTCGAGCCGCACCACCACCGGCACCTTGACGCCGACCTTCTTGACCGCGTTGATGACGCCCTCGGCGATGATGTCGCAACGCACGATGCCGCCGAAGATATTCACCAGCACCGCGCGCACCTTGGAATTGGAGAGAATCAGCTCGAAGGCGGCCGTCACGCGCTCGCTCGTGGCGCCGCCGCCGACGTCGAGAAAGTTCGCCGGAGTCCCGCCGTGCAGCTTGATGAGATCCATGGTCGCCATCGCAAGTCCCGCGCCGTTGACCATGCAGGCGATGTCGCCATCGAGGGAGACGTAGTTCAGATCGTGCTCACTCGCCCGGCGCTCCATCGGATCTTCCTGGCTGGCATCGCGCAGCGCTGCGAGGTCCGGATGCCGGAACAGCGCGTTCGCATCGATGTTGATCTTGGCATCGAGCGCCACCAGCGAGCCGGCCTTGGTGAGGATCAGCGGGTTGATCTCGACGAGACTCAGATCCTTCTCCATGTAGAGCCGGTAGAGCGCCTGCACCAGGGCGTGAAACTCGGCGATCTGCGCACCGGCAAGCCCCAGCCCGAAGGCGAGCTCGCGCGCCTGGAAACCCTGCAGACCGGCGGCCGGATGGATGGTGACCGCGAGGATCTTCTCCGGGGTGTGGTGCGCGACTTCCTCGATGTCCATGCCGCCGGCGGCTGAGGCGATGAGCGCCACGCGGCTCTTTTCCCGGTTGAGGGTGAGCGACAGGTAAAGCTCGCGCGCGATCCCCGAGCCGCACTCGACGTACACCCGGCCCACGGGCAGGCCCTCGGGTCCCGTCTGCGGCGTCACTAGGCGCTTGCCGAGCATCTGCGCGGCTGCCGCGCCCGCGCCAGCGATGTCGCGGACGAGCTTCACGCCCCCCGCCTTGCCGCGCCCGCCGGCATGCACCTGTGCCTTGACGACCCATACGGTTCCCCCGAGCGCCTCTGCCGCGGCGGCGGCCTCGGCTGCGCTCTCGGCCACCTTGCCCGCCGGGACCGGGATCCCGTAGGTGCGAAACACTTCCTTCGCCTGGTATTCGTGCAGATTCATCGGGGTCGCCTGTCGCGCGGAAAGCGCGCATTCTGCTTGAAAAGGCCCGCTCCTTACCAGCGAGGAAGAAAACCTGCGGCACGCCACGCCGCGCGGAAACTGCGGCCGCGTGCGATATGGATCGCGTTCCACACCAGAATGAAGGTGCTAGAGTCGGCCCCTTCGGGTAAAGCCACACGGCGTTTCAGATTTGTCCGCAGCGTCCCCCAGCGTTGTCGCCCCTTCCGTGACGCCGAGCGATCTCGCCTGGCGCGTAATCGGGCTACTCAATCTCTATCGGCTGCTGGCACCGCTGACGCTGATTGCCATGCAGGTCTTCACGAGGCCCGCGTGGGGTCTGACGACGACGCGGCCCGCTTTGTTTTTGGCGGCCTGCATCGCCTACCTCACCGCGGCGGTGCTGCTCATTATCGCGCGTCGCCTGCACTGGTCGAGCCTGCGGATAATCGCGCTCGTCAATGCGTGCGTCGATGCCGTCGCGATCGGCTTCATTCTCTACGCCGCCGGGGGCGTGGAAAGCGGGCTCGCGATCTTGTTGGTCCTGCCGGTGCTGGCGCTGACCATACTCGCCGATCACCGCGACGGACTGCTGATCGCAGCCGTGGCGGCGCTCGCAGTGCTGGTGCAGCAGGTGTTCGTCGGCGTCACGGATGCTGCGCCGAGCAGCGAATACGTCACCGCGGGCCTCTTTGGGATCGTGCTGTTCATTGTCGCCTTGCTGACGTGGCCGGTCGCCAATCGACTGCGCGAGAGCGAAGCCCTGGTTCGCCGCCAGGAACTCGATCTGGCGAACATGGCGCAGCTGTCGCAGTACATCGTGCAGCACCTGCGGGAGAGCATTCTGGTGATCGATGCGGAGGATCGCATCCGCCTGATCAACGAATCCGCCGCACAGGCGCTGGGGGATGAGAACGCCTATCCGGATGCGCTGATCGGTGAGGCCTCGCCGCGACTCCTCTATCTTCTGGAGGCGTGGCGCCAGCGAGAAGCCGATGCAGGGCCGTCCCCGGCTTCGGAACACACCTTTATCGCCGCCGATGGCGCGCGCGTGATCCGTCCCCACTTCGCACCGCTTGGCAGCTCAAAGCCGCCGCCGGTGCTGATCTTCCTGGAGGATACGACGCTGCTCGATGAGAAAGTCCAACAGTCAAAGCTCGCAGCACTGGGACGCTTGAGTGCCAGCATCGCGCACGAGATCAGAAATCCGGTCGGCGCCATGAGCCATGCGGGACAGTTGCTCGGGGAGTCGCCCAATCTCACCGAGGACGAACGGCGTCTGACGGAGATCATCCGCAGCAACGCCGGGCGCGTCAGCGGTATCATCGACAACGTGCAACGCCTCTCGCGCCGCGAACCGGTGCAGCTGGAGCGCCTGTCGCTCTCGGCGTGGATGGAAGAATTTCACGAGGAGTTCTGCGAAACGATGCAATGGCCACGTACGCGGCTCCTCACCGCCAACTCAAATGAGGAGGTCGAAGCACGCGTCGACCCCAATCAGCTGCGGCAGATCGTCTGGAACCTGTGTGAGAACGCCATTAAGCATGCGGTTGGGGATGACGAAACCCTAGGAGTCGAGCTGCGTTGCGGCCGCATGAGCGGCACTGCACGCCCCTTTCTGGAGGTTGCCGATCGTGGTCCTGGCGTTGCGGTCGAACACGCGGAGCGTATCTTTGAGCCCTTTTACAGCGGCGGTCGCGGCAGCGGGCTGGGCCTATTTCTCGCGCGCGAGCTGGCGCAGAGCAATCGCGCGACATTGCTGTACGAACCGCGCGCTGGCGGCGGCAGCACCTTCAGGCTGGTATTTACCGATCCGCGCCGCTGGGAAGGCCGATGAACACCACGGCTGCCGATAAGCGCACCATTGCGGCGGCACCGGTCATACTGGTCGTGGATGACGAGCCCGATTTGCTCGAGCTCGTCACGCTCACGTTGAGCCGGATGAGTCTGAAGACGCTCACCGCGGGGGACCTCGCTGCCGCGCGCAAGCTTCTCAAGAGCGAGCACTTCGATCTTTGTCTGACCGACATGCGCCTGCCGGACGGCGATGGGTTAGACCTGGTGGCGTGGATTCAGGACAATCGACCCAACTTGCCAGTAGCGGTGATCACGGCACACGGCAACGTCGAGTCAGCGGTGCGCGCACTGAAGCTCGGCGCGTTTGATTTCGTTTCCAAGCCGCTCGATCTCGGAATGCTGCGCAACCTGGTCGGCAGCGCGATCAGACTTTCGTCCGGCCTGGCCGGCGAGGCCACTGCAACTTTGACGGCTCCTCGCCTTCTCGGGCGATCCGCCGTCATGGAGCAGCTGCGAGAGATGATCGGGCGCGTCTCCCGCAACCAGGCGCCGGTGCATATCTCCGGGGAGTCCGGCACGGGTAAGGAACTTGTCGCACGCATGATCCATGAGAGCGGTCCGCGTCGCGGCGGTCCGTTCGTCGCGGTCAACTGCGGCGCAATTCCCACGGAGCTGATGGAAAGTGAACTCTTCGGGCACAAGCGCGGAAGCTTCACGGGCGCCGTGAGTGACAAGAAGGGCCTAATCCAGAGTGCCGAGCGCGGCACCCTTTTTCTGGACGAAGTAGCCGATCTGCCGCTGCACATGCAGGTGAAACTTCTGCGTGTGGTCCAGGAGAAAACTGTGCGGGCGGTCGGTGAGTCGCGCGAGGAAGGGACCGACGTGCGCATCCTTTCCGCCACTCACAAGAATCTCGCCGATCTTGTCGCCCAAGGCCAATTCCGCGAGGATTTGTTCTACCGCATCAATGTCATCGAGCTTCGCGTCCCGGCGTTGCGAGAGCGCAGTGAGGACATCGGTGAAATCGCAGAAGCCATCCTTGCACGTCTCGCGCGGCGTTCGAACTCGACCACGGTGGGGATCTCGGCCGAGACCATCTCGCTTCTACAGACCTACCCGTTCCCCGGGAACGTACGCGAACTTGAGAACGTGCTCGAGCGGGCGCTCACGCTGAGTACCGGTGGGATGATCACGCCCGAGAACGTACGTTTACGCAGCGCAGCACGGCCCCCTACGATAGGAGCCAGCTCCGTCGCGACGCCGGCAAGTGTCGACGGTGCCACGGCGCTTGGCAGTCAGCTGGAAAACATCGAACGCGATGCAATCGTTAAGGCGCTGGAGAAGACCCGCTATAACAAGACCGCAGCCGCAAAGCTGCTCGGTATGAGCTTTCGTGCTCTGCGCTATCGGATCAAGAAACTGGGTATTGAATAACAATATCCGTGAGCGCCTCGTCTCCGCGCGGATGTAGCGCGTCAAAGCGATACGCACGTCGCGTAACGCTCAAGCGACCTGTTGTCTGATGTCGACCGTCGCTCATTGTGACAGGCATCGCCACTCCGGGCCTTTACGTGCGTCTTGAGCCACGGACGTTTCAGGCATCGTGGGACGCACGATCTGGCATGCGGCTTGCTGTAACAGATTGTTGACCGTGCCGATCTTGATCTCCCAAGTTAACTTAACGAAAGCAGAGTCGTGCAGTGAACGCCGCGCAGAAGGGTTTTACCCTCATTGAGCTCATGATCGTCGTTGCGATCATCGGAATTCTTGCGGCGATTGCGATCCCGGCGTATCAGCAGTACACGGCTCGGGCGAAGGTCACGGAAGGACTCGTTCTGGCCGCGGCCGCAAAGGTAACGATCGAAGACGGCTTCCAGTCCAACGGACTGCCCGGTCTCACCGCGGCCGCGACCGCGTGGACGTTCGGCCCCACCAAGTACGTAGCCTGCATCACTGTAAATGACGGCACGGGAGCCGTGGCGGTGAGCGCGACTCCCTGCGTGGGTAACGGCGTTGCCGGAGACCCTGGCGCAATAACGATCACGTTTAACGCGAGCCCGAGTGGGATCCCCCAACTCCAAGCCAACGCGAACACTATTACGCTCACCCCCTCCGTGGCCGGCGCGACCCTCAGTAACGCTGCCACAGGAAACGTCGACTGGGCCTGCGCATCCGCCAGCAAGACGACCGCTGCGGCGCTGCCTGGGCGACTTGGCTCACTGCTTCCGCGCTTCGCGCCGGTGCAGTGCCAGTAACGCGACTCTCTCGTTGGCGATATGACGATTTGGGTCACTTTCTGACGTGATCTTGACGAGGCGGCGTCAGTTAGCGACAGAACTAAGTTAAGTGCTCAGCCGAGCGCACGGGACTTTCATCTTAAATATCATTGTCTTATGGGTTTCTTGCCCTACTGGCACGCACCTTGCTCTGATCCCTGTGGGCGCCTTTTGCGCCGCTGATTTTGTACCCCAAAATTTTCAGGAGTATCTGTAATGAAGGCTGTGCAAAAGGGTTTTACCCTCATCGAGTTGATGATCGTGGTCGCGATCATCGGCATTCTTGCCGCGATCGCGATCCCGGCGTACCAGGACTACACGGTGCGCGCGAAGGTGACGGAAGGGCTCAGCCTGGCCTCCTCGGCCAAGGTCGCCATTTCCGAAGGCTACGAGTCAAATGACATGGCCGGCGTCAAAGCGGCCGCCCTCGCACTGAACGCCGCCGGCGCTTTCACGCCGACCAAGTACGTAAGTGCAATGACGGCGAATACGGCCAACGGGATGGTCACGGTAACGTACGACACCGCCAATATCCCGCAGCTTCTTGGTGCCAACGTCATCACGCTGACCCCCTACATCAATAAGGCGTTGCTGGCCGGCGGCCTGCAGGGCGCCGTTGATTGGGGCTGTGCTTCTGCTACGTCCGCCACCATCCAGGCGCATGGCGACGTCGCCCCGCCGGCCGGTGGTAGCGTGCTCGCGAAGTACGTTCCGACCGAGTGCAAGTAGTCGATCCCCGACTCGACTGACAGAGTCCCTAAGCCCCGGCCTCGTGCCGGGGCTTTCTTTTTGGGGGCTAATCCATTTGTGACGCGTACCCCGCCGTCCCAGCGCCCATGTCGTTCAGAATCGACGAGGATTTGACAATTGCGTGTCTCACGTTCTCGGGTAGACTGGACTTCCGGGTCATTTTTATTGTCGTAAGTTCATGAATGACAACGTTTCTTCCGCTCTAAGCTCGATTCGTGCCCCCGGGCTCGGCGGCCTGCCGCAGCGGCTGGTCCAGGACGGGCTGATCGGGGAACCCGCGATGCTCGATGCGGTGAATGCCGCGCGCGAGCGCAAGACCAGCGTGGTCACTCAGCTGGTGGCGAGTGGCGCCGCCAACGCCCGTGATATTGCTGTAGCCGCATCGAATGAATTCGGCGTGCCGCTGTTCGATCTAGATGCCGTCAATCTCGAGCTCGACTCCGTGCGGCTAGTCAGCGACAAGCTGATTGCAAGGCACCGCGTGCTACCGATTTTCCGGCGCGGAAAACGTCTGTTCCTCGCGGTTTCGGACCCGACCAACCTGCATGCCATCGACGAAGTCAAATTTCAGAGCAGCCTTGGCATCGAACCCATCGTTGTCGAAGACGACAAGTTGCAGAGAGCCATCGATAAGGCGCTGGAGCAGGTCGACAATCAAATGTCCGCGCTCTCGGATGAGGGCGATGTCGATCTTGAGTCCCTTGAAGTCACGGGAGGAGAAGACGAACTCGACGACAAGATCAGTCGCGACGACGTCGAGGACGCGCCGATTGTACGATTTGTCAACAAAGTGATGCTGGATGCGATCCGCCGTGGCGCATCCGATATCCATTTTGAGCCCTTCGAAAAGATGTATCGCGTCCGGCTGCGCATGGACGGGGTGCTGAAGGAGATTGCACAGCCGCCGGTGCAGCTCGCACAAAAACTCTCGGCGCGTCTCAAAGTGATGTCGCGGCTCGACATCGCCGAGCGGCGAGTTCCGCAAGACGGCCGCATCAAGATGAAGTTGTCGAAGAACCGGGCCATCGACTTTCGCGTGAGCACCTGCCCGACGCTCTTCGGCGAGAAGATCGTGATGCGTATTCTCGATCCCGCCCAGGCGCAGCTTGGCATCGATTCGCTGGGTTACGAGTCGTTTCAAAAAGATCTCTACATGAAATACCTTGCCAAACCGCAAGGCATGATCCTGGTGACCGGCCCCACCGGCAGCGGCAAGACCGTGTCGCTCTACACCGGATTGAACATTCTCAATAAGGAAGACACCAACATCTCGACGGCGGAAGATCCCGCGGAAATCAATCTTCCTGGAGTCAATCAGGTCAACGTCAACCCTAAGGTTGGACTGACCTTTGCGGCCGCCATGCGCGCGTTTCTGCGCCAGGACCCCGACGTCATTATGGTCGGCGAAATTCGTGACCTCGAGACCGCGGAGATCGCCATCAAGGCCGCGCAGACCGGACACCTGGTGCTGTCGACCCTGCACACCAACGATGCGCCTTCGACCCTCACCCGCATGGTCGACATGGGCGTGAAGCCTTATGCCATCGCAACATCGGTGAGCCTGATCATCGCGCAGCGCCTGGCGCGGCGCCTGTGCAACCACTGCAAGCAGCCCATGGATATTCCAAAGGAAGCACTGCTCAAAGAGGGCTTTTCGGAAGCGGACGTCGCGCAGGGACTTAAGATCTTCGTCCCCAAGGGATGCCAGAACTGTACCGACGGCTACAAGGGCCGCGTGGGTATTTATCAGGTATTGCCCGTCACGGAATCGATTGCCCGCATCATCCTCGCCTTGGGCAGCGCGGTCGAAATTGGCGCGCAGGCCGCCAAGGAGGGGGTGTGGGACCTGCGACGCGCGGCTCTTGAGAAAGTTAAGAACGGAATGACGAGTCTCGAGGAAGTCAATAGCGTCACGGTCGAGTAAGGCAGGACGGAAGTAACACCATGGCTTCGGCAGCATCAGTCAAAACAATCAGGCGCGATATCCCCTTCTCCTGGGAAGGGCGCGATAAGCGCGGCGCGCGTATCAAGGGCAGGAGTCTCGCGCCGGACGAGCAAACTCTACGTGCCGAGCTGCGCCGACAAGGCGTGGCTCCCTCGAGAGTCCGCAAGCAGCGCCAAGGTAACAAGGGCGGCAAGCCCAACCCCGGCGATATCGCCATCTTCAGCCGGCAGCTCGCCACCATGCTCGGTGCAGGCATTCCGCTGGTACAGGCATTCGAGATCGTCGCCAACGGCAACGACAAGCCGGCGATGCAAAAGCTAATTCTCGACATTAAGGCCGATGTCGAGGGCGGCACGTCACTGCATGAGGCCCTTGCCAAGCACCCGCTCTACTTCGACGATCTGTTCGTGAATCTGGTCGAGGCCGGCGAGCAGGCCGGCGCGCTGGAATCCCTGCTGGACAAGGTTGCGACCTACAAGGAAAAGACGGAAGCCCTCAAAAAGAAGGTGAAGAAGGCGCTCTTCTACCCCGCCGCGGTCTTGGTTGTCGCGGTAATCGTTACCGTCATCCTTCTGGTGTTCGTAATCCCCCAGTTCGAGGCTCTGTATAAGGGCTTTGGTGCCAACCTGCCGGCTTTCACGATGTTCGTGATCGACCTCTCCAAGTTCGTTCAGCACGACGGATTTTACGTGGCCGTCGTAATCGGAGGCGCGATTTTCGCCTTCACGTACTTCAGAAAGCGCTCGCGGGCGATGCGCGAGTTTCTGGATCGGCTGATCCTAAAATTTCCTATTATCGGCCCCATCTTGAATAAGGCGGCCATCGCGCGCTATGCGCGAACGCTGTCGACCATGTTCTCCGCCGGCGTACCCCTGGTCGAGGCCCTGGACTCGGTGGCAGGCGCCACGGGCAACATCGTTTACGAGAACGCGGTCAGGAGAATGCGCGACGAAGTTGCCACCGGTCAGCGGTTGCAGCGCGCCATGGAACAGACCGGCCTGTTCCCCAACATGGTCAACCAGATGATCGCGGTCGGCGAGGAGTCCGGGTCTCTGGATGATATGTCCGCGAAGGTCGCGACGTTCTATGAAGCAGAGGTCGATAACGCGGTAGACGCGATGTCGAGTTTGCTGGAGCCGCTCATCATGGTTGTGCTCGGCGTGCTGGTCGGTGGCCTCGTGATCGCGATGTATCTGCCGATCTTCAAGCTGGCGTCCGTGGTGTAACCTACGGCCGACGTACGCAGACGAGGCAAGCGCCGCGCACCTGCGCGGCGCTTGCTTTAGGAAATAACGACAACATGTCCGCGCTCGCGCTGCTCGCCGCTTCGCCGGGTCTGTATACGGGCGTGTGCCTGGTCTTTGGCCTGGTCGTCGGCAGTTTTCTCAACGTCGTCATTCATCGTCTGCCGATCATGCTCGAGCGGCAGTGGCGGGAGCAGTGTGCGGATTTCGCCACCGCCGACCCCGGCGCCACGACCCTGCCGGGCGTTACCGCCGCGCACTTTAACCTCGTCGTGCCACGCTCTGCCTGTCCGCACTGCAAGGCGCCGATCACTGCCTGGCAGAACATCCCGCTGCTGTCCTGGCTCGCCCTCAGGGGCCGCTGTGCGAACTGTGCCAAACCGATCTCCGTGCGCTACCCGCTCGTCGAGATGCTCACCGGCGTGCTGACGGCGGCGGTAGCGTGGCGATTTGGCTTCGGTTGGCCCTCCCTGGCGGGGATCGTGCTCACCTGGTTCCTGATCGCCATGACGTTCATTGACATCGATCATCAGCTGCTGCCGGACGCTTTGACGCTTCCCTTGCTGTGGATCGGGCTCTTCCTGAGTCTGTGGGGTCCACAGAGCCCGGCACCCATCCCGGTGGACCTGCGCTCGAGTCTGATCGGAGCGATGGCGGGTTACGTGAGCCTGTGGAGCGTCTATCATCTGTTCCGGCTCGTTACGGGCAAAGAGGGCATGGGTTACGGAGACTTTAAGCTGCTGGCGGCGCTCGGCGCCTGGCTCGGCTGGAAGATGCTGTTGCCGATCATCCTCGTCGCCGCGGTGACGGGCGCGATTGTCGGCATCGTGGTGCTCACGCTGCGCCGCCAGAATCGCGCTACGCCGATCGCCTTCGGCCCGTTCCTGGCAGCGGCGGGTTGGCTCATCCTCATGTGCGGGCCGCAGCTGGTTTCGGAGTACCTGGGTTGGTTCTCGCGCTCCTGAGCATGCACTCGTGAGCACCCGACCGTTTCGTATCGGTTTGACCGGAGGCATTGCCAGCGGCAAATCCACGGCGGCCAAGTTCTTTGGCGCCCTGGGCGTCCCGATTCTGGACAGTGATCAGATTGCCCGTGACGTCGTGGAGCCCGGCCAGCCGCCGCTCGAACGTCTGGTCGCGCGGTTTGGCGCGGGAATTCTCACGCCTGACGGGCACCTCGATCGTCCCGCGCTGCGCGACATCGTGTTTTCCGATCCCAAGGCGCGGGCCGACCTCGAAGCGCTCACGCATCCGGCGATCGGTGCCGCGCTGGAGGCGCGCTCCGCCACCGCTGGCGGCCCCTATCAGATTCTCGTAATCCCGCTCCTGGTGGAGAAGAATTTGAGCCCGCACGTCAATCGCGTGCTGGTGGTGGACTGTGACGAGGCGTTGCAGATCCGCCGACTCTCTACGCGGGATGGTTCGACCGCCGCGCAGGCGCAGGCGATTCTCAATGCGCAGGCGTCGCGCGCGGTACGGCTCAAGGCGGCGGATGACGTCATCACCAACGATGCGGACATGAGCGCCGTGCAGCACCAGGTCGCGGCGCTCCATGCCCGCTATCTGGAGCTGGCGTCCCAGCCGCGCACCTGAGCGTAGCCCTGCGGCGACACCGAGCCCCGTATATCCCGTTTACGGGCGGCGCGCGGCTCAAGCACAATACGGGGATGATGGAAGCGCCTCTGGCCAGTGCCGGACCCGCCGCTACGGCGGTTCCGGGAGCCGAAACGCTCGTGTTCGAGCAGCCGCTCAACGAGCGGATGCGTACCTTCCTGCGCCTCGATTTCCTCTATAACCAGGCCCTTTATCACAACGAGATGGCCAGCCCGTGGGGCAGCCGTGCGGCGATGAGCAGCCTGATCGACATCCTGGCGCTCGCCACCCGGGGCGATGTGCGCTCGGATGTGCTGAAGGAACTCGAGAAGGAGCTGAGCACCCTGAACGAGTTCCAGACGAACCCGGGCGTCGATTCGCAGCGGCTCAAGACGCTCGTGGCCAATCTCGGGCGCCTGCGCTCGGATCTCATGAATGCCGGCTCCGCCTTCCTGCAACCGCTGCGCGACTCGGAGTTCCTGAGTGCCATCAAGCACCGCAGCGCGATTCCGGGGGGCACGTGCGAGTTCGATCTGCCGGACTACTACTTTTGGCTGTCGCAGTCCGATGAGGCCAGGATGCGCACCTTCAGCCAGTGGCTGGGCCTGCTGCGACCCTTGTGCGATGCGATCGCCGAACTCCTGTGGCTCACGCGCCAGAACGGCCGCACGCGGCAGGAGATCGCCAAGGGCGGCGCTTTCAGCATCACCTTCGACCGGGACAATCCCCTGCAGCTGCTGCGGATCTCGCTGCCGGCGAGCGCGGGCCTCTATCCGGAGATCAGCGGCAGCCACCATCGCTGCAGCGTGCGCTTCCTCATGTGGAACGGGCTCGCCACTCGACCGAAGCAGTCAGAGGCTGACGTCCCGTTCCTGCTCAGCTGCTGTGCCTGAGCCGCAGGCTTTGGTCGATGAGTCCTCCCCGCGTTAAGTGCCCGACCTGCCAGCGCGAGCTGGACTGGTCAAACGCCCCCTTTCGTCCCTTCTGCAGCGAGCGCTGCCGTCTGGTCGATCTGGGTGCGTGGCTGAGCGAACAGCGCGCCATCCCGGGCGATGCAGTTGATCCTTCGGCAGAAGGCGAAGATCCCGCGGTAAAGGAGAATTCCTGAGCATGCGGTTCCGCTTCAAGGCCTTCGGACTGCACTTATTGGCCAGCGCGTGTGCATTGACTGTGATTCTCGGGGCGCTGTACTTGGGATGGTACCGATGGCCTGGCTGGTACCTAACCTCCGTTGGCAAGCTGCTTTTAATCGTGTGTTCGGTCGACCTGGTACTGGGACCGACGTTGACGCTGATCATCGCCAACCCGAAAAAGCCACGGCGCACGCTGGCGCGCGACATCACAATGATCGTGGTCGTGCAACTGGTCGCGCTTGCTTACGGTGCGTTGACTCTATGGCACGGGCGTCCGCTCTACTACACCTTCTCGGCCAATCGGTTGGAGACCGTTCAGGCTTCGGACTCTTGAGCCGTCGGAGATTGTCCTGGCGCGCAAAGAGAATCCCTCGCTCGCGCCCCACTGGTACAGCCTGCCTCGATGGGTCTGGGCGCCGTTACCCGATGATCCAGACAAAGCTGCCGCAATCATCGGCTCGACATTGTCCGGTGAGGGCCAGGACGTCATCGACATGCCGCGCTATTTCAAGCCCTGGGATTCCGGCCTGCCAGCACTACGAACGAAGCTGAGTGCGCTCGGCGATATCAAGTACTTCTCGAAGCCAGATCAGAAGCGGCTCAGCGAGCGAATGACCCGGCTGGGTTTGAACCCCGCGGAGCGCAATGTGTTGCTCATGTGGGGTGGCTCGACGCGCCGGCTGCTCGTGGTGTTCGACCTGCAATCCCTAAAGGTCCGCGCGCTCATCAGGCCCGATTAAGCGCTACGGGCGACTGCATTCCGAGCCACTGCGCCACGAACGCGAGCTGATCGGCGTAGTCATCCACCTGCATCCATACGGGCTTGCCGGCACCGTGCCCGGCGCGGGTCTCGATGCGGATCAGGATGGGATTGGCACAGACCTGCACCGCCTGCAGCGCCGCGGCGAACTTGTAGCTATGCCAGGGCACGACGCGATCATCGTGATCGGCGGTCGTGATCAGAGTCGGCGGGTAGCACATGCCCTTCTTCACGTTCTGCACCGGGGAGTAGGCGTAGAGCGCCCGGAACTGCTCCGGGTCCTCGGACAGGCCGTAATCGGAGGACCACTGGCGGGCGTTGGCGCTCGCGGTGTGGTAGCGCAGCATGTCGAGCACCCCCACCGCGGGCAGCGCCGCGCCGAAGAGCTCCGGCCGCTGCGTGAGCACCGCCCCCACCAGGAGGCCGCCGTTGCTGCGGCCATGGATGCCTAAGCGTGCGGGCCGCGTGTAGTGGTCGTGGATGAGATATTCGGCCGCGGCGATGAAGTCATCGAAGACGTGCTGCTTGTTCGCCACGCTTCCGGCCTGGTGCCAGGCCTCGCCGTACTCCCCGCCGCCGCGCAGGTTGGCCTCCGCGAAGATGCCGCCCATCTCGAGCCACGCCTGCACCTGGGGCCGATAGGCCGGGGTCGCGGAGATGTTGAAGCCGCCGTAGCCGTAGAGCAGCACCGGGTTGTCGCCGTTCTTCGCAAGGTCACGGCGATGCGTGATGTACATCGGCACCCGCGTGCCGTCCTTGCTGCTGTAGAAGACCTGCTCGGTGACGAAGGCCTCCATGGAGGCCGGCACGTGCGGTTCCCGCCACAGCGTCGCCTGGTCGGTGGCGACGTCCAGGCGGTAGACGCGCCGCGGCGTGAGGTAATCGGTGTAGGAGAAGAAGGTCTCGCGGCTCTTGCCCTCGCCGCGGAAGCCCTCGATGCCGCCTAAGCCCGGCAGCGGCACCGTGCCGGCGAGCTTGCCGCTGCTCTCGTAGAGGCGCGCGACGCCGTGGGCGTCCTCGACGTACTGCACGATGATGCGGCCACCGACGTAGCTGGCCGCCTCGATGGCCGCGTTCCCCTCGGAAACCACGCTGCGGCGGCTGGCGCCCTGGTGCGCGTCCACGGCCATCACGCGGCCGAGCGGTGCGTTCTGGGTGGTGTGGAAATAGAGTTCATCGCCCTGCGAGCCGATGAAATTGTAGAGCGCATCCCAGTCCATCAGCAGCGGCTGCGCGGGAGCGCCCGGGTGGCTGAGGTCCATGAGCACGACACCATTCTTCTGGGTCCCCTCCACCTGTGTGATGACCAAGTAGTGCCCGTCCTCGGTGACGCGCGCCTGCGGGATGCGCGTCGTCTGGTCCTGGATGGCATAGATGAGGCGATCCGCATCCTGCGGCGTGCCGAGCTTGTGGAAATAGACCGCCGGCCGCGCGGCATCGTCGCCCTTGCCCACCGACACTTCCGGATAGCGGCTGTAGTAGACCCCCGAGCCATCGCGCGCCCAGGAGACGCCCCAGAACTTGGTGTCCCGCAGCTCCTCGGGATAGTCGGTGCCGTCCGTGACGCGCCGGAAGCGCCAGATCTGCCAGTCGGTGCCGCCATCGGAGACCGCATAGGCGAGGACCGCGCCCTGCTCGGACGGCTCGAAGTCCGACACCGCGACGGTTGCGTCCTCACGCACCGCGTTCGGGTCAAACAGCACCCGCCCGCTGGACTCGGGGCTGTCGGCGACGAACAGCACGCTCTGGTTCTGGCGGCCGTCGTTGTGCAGATAGAAATAATGCGCACCGCGGTGCACCGGCACGTCGGTAGCGCTCGTAGTTCCACAGCTCCCCGAGGCGGCGCTTCAGCCATGGGCGCTGCGGCAGTGCCGCCAGCTGCGGCTGCGACACCGCGTTCTCGGCGATCACCCACTGGTGCACCTGGGGGGAGTTCAGGTTCTCCATCCAGCGGTAGGGATCGGCGACCTTGGTGCCGAAGTAGTTGTCGTTGACCTCGATGCGCGCCGTGAGCGGATAGATCGGCGTGGTCGCCACCGCCGGCATGCCCACCGCAGCGTCCGATCCGGTGCGCATCGGTTTGCCGCCGGGGCCGGGGCCCGGGACGGTATGCTCACCCGGGACGAGCTGCGCGGCGCAGGCGCCGAGGCCGAGGGCGACGAGCAATGCGAGTGCGCGAAAGGCTACGGGCACGAAGCGCGGAAGTGGGCTCATCGCGCGGCAGTTTAGCAAAGCGGTGCGGCACGCCTTGAGCGCACCGGGCTTGGCGCGCAGCGCGCTTAAGGAAACTTGATCTTGCCGCCCGCGCCGGCGCCAGGACCCGGGCCGACGCCCCCGCCAACCTCCGGCACGACGATGCGCGAGGCGGCCTCGCGACGCATCTCGCGCGCCTCATCGATCGCCTGCTCGAGCGCCACCTTCACCCCTTCCGGGAATTTCAGCAGCGCCTCATCGAGGCTCTTCGCTTCGATCTCAAAGCCCAGCGGCAGCACGCCGGCGGGCGTCAAGAGCTGCGTCTGCCCCGAGAACAGCACCGGGCGCGAGGGGTCGGTGGAACCATCGACCGTCACCGGCGTCAGGCGGCGGATGCTGCCGGCGCGGCGGTCGGTGAAGACGTCCTCGCGATACAGACCCTTGGAGTCGATGGTGATATCCGGAAGATCGTTCTGCGCTGCCATTCGAAGGTCCGCCTGCAAGGTGAAGTTTTCGGATTGTACACGGGCTGATGTGGGTCCCCGGCAGCGCCACCTCAAGGGGGTGGGAGCTCGCGCAGGGCCTCGATGAAGGGCTGGTCCGCCTCCAGAATGTCCTCGCCGGAAAGCTCGGCCGGGGCGACCCATTTCAGGCGCTGGGCATCGAGGGGCTCAGGCGTGCCGGCGTAGCGCTCGATGACCCACAGCGACAGCTCGACCTCACGATCGGGGTAGGCGTGCGTGAGCCGCAGGCAGGGCCGCGCCGCCCACACCTCGATGCCGAGTTCCTCGGCGAGCTCGCGCACCAGGGCGTCCGCTTCGAGTTCACCGGCGGCCACCTTGCCGCCGGGAAACTCCCAGCGGCCCGCCATGTGCTTGCCGGCGGGGCGCTCGGCGATCAGCACCCGTCCGCGCGCATCGTAGAGCGCCGCGGCGACGACCCGGATGTGGGGACGTGCGAGGGGTCCCACGGCGCGGGGCCCCTTCAGAGCACGCCGTGGCAGTGCTTGAATTTCTTGCCCGAGCCGCAGGGACAGGGTTCGTTGCGCCCCACCTTGCGCTCGTTGCGCACGAACGGACCGCTCGCCTCGGGCAAGGGCGGCAGCGGCGGCACGTCGGGCACCGGCCCGGGCATGGGCGGCGCACCGGGCATCGGCGGCGGGGCCTTGGGATCTGCCGCACCGCCGAGGAGTGAGCCCGCATCCGGGTGCTGCGCGCGCAGCTGCCGCATCAGGCGCTGCCGGCGCTCTTCCTCCTCGCGCTCGAGATCCTCCTGGGTGCGCACCTCGAGGGTCGCCATGAGGGATGCGGTCTCGAACTTGATGCGCTCGAGCATGGCGGCGAACAGCTCGAACGCCTCGCGCTTGAACTCGAAGCGATAGTCCTTCTGCGCGTAGCCGCGCAGGTGGATGCCCTGGCGCAGGTAGTCCATGGCCGCCAGGTGCTCGCGCCAGTGATGATCGACCTTCTGCAGCATCACCTGCTTTTCCAGGTGGCGCATGATGGGCGCGCCGATGCGCGCGACCTTGGCGTCGTAGGCCTCGCGCACCGCCGTGAGGATGCGACCGCGCAGCACGGATTCCTCCAGCTGCGGTTCCGCGGCGATCCAGTTCTGCGGCTCCACGCGCGCCCCGAAGTCGCGCGCGACGGCCTCGGTGAGACCCTGCAGGTCCCAGTCCTCGGGGACGGCCTGCTTGGGCGTGTACTGATCAAGCAGCGTGCCGACCGAATCCTCCATCAGGCCGTGGATCGCGTGGGAGAGATCCTCGGTGCCCATGATCTCGGTGCGCTGCTGGTAGACCACCTTGCGCTGATCGTTCGCGACGTCATCGAACAGGAGCAGGTTCTTGCGGATGTCGAAGTTGTGCGACTCGACCTTGCGCTGCGCCTTCTCGATCTGGCGGGTGAGCATGCCGCTCTCGATCACCTCGCCTTCCTTCATGCCGGCCATCTTCAGCAGCCGCTGCGTGCGCAGCGGGTCACCGAAGATGCGCATGAGGTTGTCTTCCATCGACAGATAGAAGCGGCTCGAGCCCGGGTCGCCCTGCCGACCCGAGCGGCCGCGCAGCTGGTTGTCGATGCGGCGCGACTCGTGCCGCTCGGTGCCGACGATGTGCAGCCCGCCGGCGGCGAGCACCTTGTCGTGGCGCGCCTTCCAGGCGGCGCGCAGCCCCTCGCGCGCCAGGTCATCGGCTTCCTGGGCCTGGGCGAGCTCGGCCTCGAGGTTGCCGCCGAGCACGATGTCGGTGCCGCGGCCGGCCATGTTGGTGGCGATCGTGACCGCGGCCGGGCGCCCGGCCTGGGCGACGATGTGCGCCTCGCGCTCGTGCTGCTTGGCGTTCAGCACCTCGTGCGGCACGCCCTCCTTCTGCAAGAGGCCCGCCAGGTACTCGGAGGTCTCGATCGAGGTGGTACCGACCAGCACCGGCTGCTCGCGCGTCACGCAGTCGCGGATGTCCTCGATGATCGCCTCGAACTTGTCCTTCTGCGTGAGGTAGACAAAGTCGGCGTTGTCCTTGCGGATCATGGGGCGGTGGGTCGGGATCACGACCACCTCCAGGCCGTAGATCTGCATGAACTCCGCGGCTTCCGTGTCGGCGGTGCCGGTCATGCCGGAGAGCTTCTTGTAGAGGCGGAAGTAGTTCTGGAAGGTGATCGAGGCGACCGTCTGGTTCTCCTCGCGCACCTTCACCTGTTCCTTGGCCTCCACCGCCTGGTGCAGGCCGTCGGACCAGCGCCGCCCCTGCATGGTGCGCCCGGTGAATTCATCGACGATGATCACCTCGCCGCCGCGCACGATGTACTCGACGTCGCGCTTGTAGAGCGCGTGCGCGCGCAGCGCGGCGTTCAGGTGGTGCATCAGGCGGATGTTGGCGGGGTCGTAGAGGCTCTCGCCCTCCTTGAGGAGGCCGGCCTGCAGCATCAGCTGCTCGACGTGCTCGTGGCCGGCCTCGGTGATGTGCGCCTGCTTGGTCTTCTCCTCGACCGAGAAGTCCCCCGGTCCCTCCTCCTCCTTCTGGCGCGTGAGCCGCGGTACCAGCTCGTTGATGCGCAGGTACAGCTCGGTGCTCTCCTCGGCGGGTCCGGAGATGATGAGCGGGGTGCGCGCCTCATCGATCAGGATCGAGTCGACCTCGTCGACCACCGCAAACGCGAGCCCGCGCTGCACGCGATCTTCCAGGCGCAGCGCGAGGTTGTCGCGCAGGTAGTCGAAGCCGAACTCGTTGTTGGTGCCGTAGGTGATGTCGCAGGCATAGGCCTCGCGCTTCTCCGGCTGGCTCTGGGCGTTCTTGATCACCCCGACGCTCAGGCCCAGGAGCCGGTAGATCGGCCCCATCCAGTCCGCGTCGCGCTGTGCCAGGTACTCGTTGACCGTGACGATGTGCACGCCGTCGCTCGCGAGCGCATTCAGGTACGCGGGCAGGGTCGACATCAGCGTCTTGCCCTCCCCGGTGCGCATCTCGGCGATCATGCCGTGGTGCAGCGCGATACCGCCGATCAGCTGCACGTCGAAATGGCGCATCCGCAGGGTGCGCAGCGCCGCCTCGCGCACCACGGCGAAGGCCTCCGGCAGCAGGTCATCGAGCGTGGCGCCTGCCTTCAGGCGCGCGCGGAACTCCTCGGTCTTGGCCCGCAGCGCCTCATCGGTGAGGGGCTTGATCGGGTGCTCGAGCTGCTGGGCGGCGCGCACGTAGCGCCCCCAGCCGCGCACGATGCGCTCGTTACGGCTGCCGAAGACGCGGGTGAGAAGTTGGCGCAAGGGAAGACTCGTGTGGGGAAAATAAGCTTGCAGCCCAAGCACTTAGCTCATGGTCGGGCCGGCAAAGCGGCGTATTGTACGCAATTCTAGATGGGCCGCTGATCCATCTAAAACAATCGAAGAAACAGGCACTTACACAATCACTTGGTGATTGAGGGTTGCCCACTCCTCACCCAATGATTTCAGGCACTTAGTTCAGTCACTTGACCACAGATTTGCCGACTAGTTCATACAAACCCCATCCAGAACTGGCTGACCGCCCCTGATGCGGGAAGAGGGCTTGGCGCACCAGAGCGGCAGGGACGGCTTAAGTAACCTACGCCGCCACACTGTCCGGAAATGGGCTATTGTACGGACAGTTGAGCTATGGGGGTTCGGGGCAGATCAGTGACTTGCACCAACCGCACTGAAGCCCTCGAAGCACCCTTAACCGGACAGTCGTCTGAAGGAGGCCCCGCCTGACCGCCCAAGTCGTTCACCTCAAGCCCCACAAACCCGCACGACGCACCATGCCCGTGCGGCTTCCGAACTCCAAGTTGCGAACCCGCGAGTACCTGACCCCTACGGAGGTGCAGGCGCTTCTGAAAGCCGCAGCGCGGCGTGGGCGGTACGGCCAACGTGATGCCTGCCTGATCCTTGTGGCCTACCGGCACGGCCTACGGGTCTCTGAAGCAGTGTCCCTACGTTGGGAGCAGATCGACCTGAAGGCTGGGCACCTCCACGTGCGCCGGGCCAAGAACGGCACGCCGTCCACCCATCCGATGCAGGGTGATGAACTTCGGGCGCTGAGGCTCCTTGCCCGCGAGTGGCCCGATCACGGCGGCTTCGTATTTGTATCCGAGCGCGGTGGGCCAATGAGCGCGGACGGCGTGCGCAAGATGATTACGCGGACTGGCGAGGAGGCCGGGCTACCGTTCCCTGTCCACCCGCACATGCTGAGGCATGCGTGCGGCTTCAAGCTTGCCAATGACGGCCACGATACCCGCGCCTTGCAGTTTTGGTTGGGACACAAAAACATCACGCATACGGTGCGGTACACCGAGCTAAGTCCTACGCGGTTCAGAAACTTCTGGCGGGATTAACTCGTCGCAAGACCGGCAAGTTGATGCTGAAAGGAACCGGTACGCGAACATCTATCAGCAACAGGAGGAAAGAATGACCGCAGACACCGAGAAACCCGACCCTGACGTTGAGGGCTACTACGAGAGCGGGCTGGTCGCAGGCATCCTGTTGAGCCGTTACATTGCGCTTCGCAGTTCCGGTCACGGCGACCCAGTGTTCTCCACTCCTGTGCCATCTGAACTCCCGGAAGTCATTCGCGCTCTGCTTGCGTGCATGCCACGGGCCTGCGTCAACGCACGACTATTCGAAGGGGGTTGGCATAGCTTAGATCGATTGCTGCTTGCGGAGTCACCGGAAGAATTACGAATCGCCCTGCGCGATACCTCCGACGCTCGAATTCAGTGACCCCATACGTATGATCCTCACGCGATAGGGGAAGACCTGAGGGGGCTGGGACTGACACCAGCCCCTTCTTCATTAGGGGCACCAGCAGGCTCTGGTGAAGCCACAGGCATCATCCCCACAGATGATCAAGGTTGCTGGTGTATTCCCTTTGATTAATCTTCAAACGTAATTCAAAGCGCTGCACTTGCTCTGGTGTCAGGACCTTTCCAATGCTGCGCTTCATCCAACCTTCTATGAGTGGCCAAGGCTCACCAAGGATGTCAGCTTGATCCAGTGTCAGAGTACACGTGCGTGATGATGCCCCAGTGTGTTGTTTCAACCATTCAAATTCAATTCTCATAATGTAATTCTCCTGTTGTGATAGTTGCAGACATAGAACCACTTCTTTCCCCTCAAGTCTCACGGTGAGACACCAGAACAGCGGTTCTGTGGGTACTAGACTTCCCTCAAGCCAGACTCATGTCTGGAATGCTATGGCCTAACAGGTCATCAAGTGCGCGTCATTAAAGACAGACGCAACAGATCGAAAGTTCATACGCCAGACCTATCTGTTGCTTCAGGAGTGATGTTCTCCTTATCCACTCAATGTGACGCTGGCTGGTAGGGACTTCAACCCAGTGTTACTTCACCAACATCACCACCACACCATTTCACGTGTGGGCTACATGACAGACGCTTCTGTCATCTTATCTTCGCATACTGGTTTGTTAGCTTTGACAGGCTGGGGGCCAGCACCCCCCTTGAGACCAGTTGGGCAATTAAGCCAGCGACTGGGACGCCAAAGTGTTCAGGACAGAAGGCAATCAACCTTCATCACTCGTTGCCTAAGTGGTCAAGGCAACGCGACCATACAAATGAAGAAGCCTCTGACATCGCTACCACACGATCAGACAGAGGCTTCAGTGTCATCCCACGACAGAATGACGTTAGCGGCTCACGTGGTAGAAAGTTAGTGCTGGTTGGTGTGGAAGTCTTTGTTAGTTGCGCCCAGCGGCGACAGACTAGAGGCAGCTAGTGCCCGACCCACGCGACCATTATAAGGCAAAGCAAATGTAATTGACAGGAAACGCAGGTGTTGGTGTTGGTTTCAATCACGTGTTTGTTAGGATTGCATTGGACTTTGAAAATGGTCCACTCAAGCCGTAGCGAACTTTCGACGGAGGTGTTCTGCCACCTTCGGATCGTTAAGGATCGACTCCGACCCCTCGCGGATGAATTCTCGCAGGAGAAGGCTTGGAGCGCACTGAACCTCTCTAGCGGCCCCCAGCAAAAGACTGTCGAGTTCATGCGAACAGCGAAAGTTACGCATCTTGGCCTTGATCACAAGTACCTCCTCTTCGCCAACTGCTTGTAGCACTGGTAGATCAACTCGCCAACGATTGCGACCTTCACCTCAACGGAATCGCCACAGGGATCAGTCACAAGGCGGTGGCGCAGGTTCTCTATCACCTGAGGTGCGATAGTGTCCCCTTCGGTCGTTGCGCTCTTTCCGGTAGCTTGGGCCGTGGCTTCGGCAAACTTCATTATTTGATTCATTCCTTTCTCCGTCGTCTGCGCTCGTTGAACCCCGCCGAACCGGAGAAACTAACTGGCCTCTTTTATCGGGTTTCAGGGTCACACTTTGTTTTACAGATGAATTGCCTTTGTTATTTATCTTAAAACGCAGATCATCGGTCTCGGGCGTTCCGCCAATGACCAAGCAGGGCAGGACACGGTACTTAATAGGCGAGGTGAAGGATGACGGAACCAGCGAAAACCTTGTGCCGCGCCAAAGGGGACCCGTTGTGAATCAGCGGGTCCGATTCCGCGACACGTCCATCGTTATTCGGCGTCCAGCATGAAATTCACTTCTGCCCGTCTCGCGTTGAGCACCGCACAGCTGCTGAGCGGATCCATGACCACGCTCTATCAAGACATGCCTAATCTGCGTTCCTGAGCGCGGAAGTCGAGCGCACAAATTGCACCTGCTCTACTGCGATGAAAGCAACCTCGAAGAGCGGAACGGAGACTTCTTCGTCTACGGCGGCTTGATTGTGGATGCAGGCGCGGCTCTTGTGCTGACTCAGGCGGTTGACAAGATCCGGCGCGATTTCGGAGTACCAAACGACGTTGTTCTTAAGTTCAACCCTCGTCCCGACCAACTCAATCATCAGCAGTTCAGCACGCTGAAGCAGGCTGTCATTGAGACGGCAGCAGGTCATGGCTGCATTTTCTTGGCGTCAATGATCCTTCACGATATTGCATCGAGCGCGGACGAGGCTCGGAGGAACTCGATCAATACCATTTGCTATCATTTTGATTGTTATTTGATTAGGCAAGGGAGTCACGGACTGGTATTGATAGATCGCTTTAATGATGGACAAATTGACGCCCATTTACGGGAGAAATTCTCAGCTGGGCTGACGTGGGCGGACTCCAAGGAGCACACGCGGCTTGAGCGAATTGTGGGCTACCACTATTCGGCCATCGGACAGTCGCATCTCGCAGGCGTCATAGATATCGTGCTTGGCTCATTTCGTTACGCAGTAAACGCGCACACACGTAAGGACGAAGGGAGGCTTAAGTCCGCAGCCAAGTTGCTCCCGCTTCTCGCACCCCTTTTCTTTCGAGAGCGAGACGACGGGAACGTTTCCGAGTTAAGCCTGATGTTCAGTCCCAAGGCAGTACGCAACGCCAAGTTTCGTGCTGCTTACGAAGAATTAAGGGCCTTCCTAGCTGCAAATGGAATAGCGGCAGAGCAAGAGATAATCGGTGCCGCTAAAACTCATAGTTGAGACCAATACGAATAACGCTAAAGGTCAAGCTATTATGGATGTTATCCAGCGAGAAGGCTGCGAATGCGTTGCAAGCGGCAGCGTCACCGGTACAGGTCGTGGCGGTGTTGCTTCCCTTGCCGATACTTACATACGTGTACTCGGCCCTGAGCGACAAGTTCTGCGGCAAAGCGTAATCGACACCAGCGCCAACTCCAAATCCGTGCGATTTGTAGTTTCTGCCCCCCGTGAACGTGGCAGATCCAGAGGGTCCGGTGTAACTGGCGGTACTGTTACTGGATCCGCTCGTAAATACAGCACCCGCTCTGATGTAGGGCAGCCAGTTATCGATCGCGTAGCCGATGCGTGGACCGATGATGCCAAAACCGTCCGGGCTGACCTTGCCATGAAAAGTATAGGTGCCCCCGGGTACGGCAGGAACGAAAGTCGTCAGTGACTTGTTCTCGGTATGGGCACTGTAGAAGTCGTAATCGAGTCCGAGTCCCAAGACGATGTTGTCGATCTGAAAGTCGTACCCAATCTGCACACCACCGACGAATGCGGTTCTGTTGGGACAGTCGCGAGTGTTGAATGCCCCCGGATTGCCTGGCCCGTTCAGCGTCCAGCTGTTACACGTCGTGCTGATCGCAGCACCGGCGTTAATGCCTATGTAAAACCCAGCCCAGCGGTTCCCCGATGAAGTGGCCACTATGTCCTGCGCTGACGCCGCGCCGGAAATGGTGAATAGCGCAAGGAATGCTGCTGATCGGATTGTGGGTTTCATAAAGGCACTCCGTATGAATTGACAGTAAGCAAGTACTCAGACGCCCCAATGTCGTCCAGATCATCGTCAACTACGTAAACCCATTGGCGCGGATGCTTTGTTGGAAGTTAGTCTCTCCGGCAACTCGCAATGCAGCACGTGCCTTCAAATGGCCAGACCCGTGCCGTGCGACTTGGTAAGACAAGGGGACTCGCATTCAGTTCCGGGCAACTCGCGGGACTGTTGGCAAGTGCGCGGCAAGTTGCAGCGGGCAGGCCTTGACTAGATTGGCAGGACCTTGCGTAACGTGGGTCTTATCTAATTGATTTGCCTCGCAACTTCTGGTCTTTCCAAGGTCTCGATCGCAGCAGTGAAGTGATCCCACGGCAGCCGATGACAACGCTCACGAGATCTCCAGACGTATGCAGTGACTTGCCGCAGCAACTGGACTAGTCTCGCCGCGACGCGCGATTTGCTGTGAAGGGAGGGCGGATTGTGAGTGCGGCACTATTGTTCGCCGCTCAACCGTGGCGTTAGGTATCGATCCGTGCGCATAGAACACATTGCCGTTTGGACGCACGACCTTGAGCGGTGCAAGCGCTTCTACACCTCTTACTTCGGGGCAACTGCCGCTCCAAATTACAGGAATTCCGCGAAGGGCTTCGAATCTTGCTTTCTTAGCTTTTCTGACGGCGCTCGCCTTGAAGTCATGAAGACCACTTCGGTTCCGCTCTTTACGGTACCGTCCGGCACCCAAGCCTTTGGGATAACTCACCTCGCAATTTCTGTCGGCTCGGAGGATGCTGTCAACGCTCTCACGGAACGGTTCAAACGCGATGGCGTTCCAATTGTGGACGGCCCTCGTCGAACCGGCGACGGCTACTATGAGGCTGTTATCCTTGACCCTGACGGCAACCGGATCGAGATATGTGCTTCGCGCAACGACACCCGACCAGTGGCGTTACAGCGCTCGGAGTAGGAAAGGGCAACTATGAACGTGCGGTCCGCGCTCCCCGTCAAATATCCGAGCGACTGTCAATCAGAGGTAGGATGAAGGAGACGGGCACGGTGACAAACGGTCACACGATTGCAGTTTGGGGTTGCCATGAACAGCATCATTTTCAGCGGCGTAATCGTCAACGGCGTGGGCAGGCACGTTGAACTGCACGTGCCCGGGCGCGAGGAGATATCTCAGGCACCTTCGGATTGGCCGATCACACTCCAGCAAGGATCTTTAAACGTCCGCATCGTTGCTGGAGGCTATCCGAGCCTCTTCGCTACGTTAGGACTTCCTGAAAGCGTGCGGAGCCTTGATCTGCGGCCCTTCCCTTCTGCGTTTGAGATAGCGCAGGCCGAGTTCAGAAACAATAGGCTCAAACCAGAGCCGAACATGCCGCACAAAGGATCCGCGCAAGTTTGGCGCACCATTCTTGCGTGGCAAGCCCACGAGCAACGTTGCTGGGTATTGCGGCGCTATGGCTCTGGTGTCGGTGAGCAATTGGAACTCTTGTCTGACCGGCACATGAGATCGGCGTTTCAGCTTGTTACTGGGCAAACAGTGACCGTTACGTTAGAACGAGGCAATGCGCAGGACGCATGTGCTTGAGCGACCTTTTAAGGCTTTCCTACCTTGTGCCGCGTTGTCTCTGGCTGGCCAGAGCGGTCTGTAGTGGATGTGGGGATAACGTCGCTGCCGATCTGGGGAAGAGTGTTGCCACCCTGTAGGGCCGCCTGCACCTTGTCGAAGAGGTTCACGTTGCGGCTGTTGAAGTAGGTCTGCTCCAGCATCTTCACGCTGGTGGCCATCATCTTCACCAGTTCCAGCGGGTTGATCCCAAGGTTGATCAACTCGGTGGCCATGTTGTGGCGACCCTTGCGCATGAGCACGTGGCCAGCGCCAACCGCATTCAGTTCTGTCTTGAGATCGCGGCGCAGGCTCCTGACGTTCTCCTCAGCGGTGCTGGTCTTGGAACCATCGAAGAGTGAAAACACGAAGTGGTCAGGGTCCTTGTGGATCTGGTGCTTGTTCAGCCACACCCGCAGTGGATCCCCTTCCATGTCGGGGAAGATCAGGGTGGTAACTTCGCGGGACGTGCCGTGCTTGGACGTGTCCGCTCCGATCTCCATCGCACAGCGGCCATCATCACGCAGACGCACGTTGCGGTTGCGCAGCTGGAACATCTCACCAACACGAAGGCCAGAGACCGACATGGTGAGGAAGGCAAAGTACAGCATGGCGTGGTTATACTTCTGCACTTCGGTCTTCTGCTTTCCGATAGCATCCGCGAAGACCTTCACCGCGTTGAACCACTGATCCTTGTGGACAGGCTTGCTGAAGGAACGCTGCTTCTCCACCCGCAGTTCACCCCAGTTGGGGATGGTCATGTCGGTGCAGTGCTTGTGCTCCAGCGCCCACGTGAAAGCCTTCTTGATCACCTGAAGCTGCATCAGGATCACGTCCTTGCGCAGCGTGGGGCGGCCCTTGGCCTTAGCGTTCTCCTCAGCCCAGCGTGGGAACTCGCGCCAGATCGTGCCCTGTATGCCAGAGACGCGAGTGTTGAGACCCTGAGGCAGCTTGGCCGCAAGGAACTTCCAGCCAGTCTTTAGATACTGGCTCTGAGTTGCAAGCGTGGTCTCGCGCAGATGGCCGTCGTACACGTCCAGCTGCAACTTCTCAACAAATCTGCTTAGAAGTTCCGCGACCGTGATGCCCATGAGGCGCTGGCCAGCGGCCTTGGCTCCCATGATCGCCATAACGCGGTTGGCGCCCAGCCTCTTGGCCGTTTCGAAGTCATCGGTGCCAAGGGTCTCCTTCTTGTCGATCTTCTCATCATTGAGCCAGATGCGGACGTACCAGATCCTGCCCTTGGTGAACAGCGTGTACGTGGTGCTACCGATCTCCTGTTTGATGGTTGCCATGTGAACCTCCTAGAACGTGAATGCTCATGCGAGCACACCCCATGGGCAGGTGTACTCAGTGAGAACTCATTGATGGGATGGGTGCGTCAGCACCCGGCTTCAGACTCGCGGTATAGATGGTCAGCGCGTTTTCAACCCGTGCCTTGCCTTCGTGGCTGATGTCAGCCGCCAGCGTGGCCACGATGCGATGAATGATTTCATCGCGCTTCACGGTCTGGGGTGACACCACGAACTGCTGGCCAAGGATGTCTACCGCGTCCTGCGCCAGCTGGACTGCAAGCTGGATCTGCTTGTGGTGGTTCCGGGGATCCCGGTGCCAGCGTAGCTGGTGCGGCGAACGTGGCGCACCACCTGAACCACGGAACTGATCGTGTGCAGTGACTGGTGAGCGTGCCCCGGTCACGGGGCTTCAGCAGGCTCTTACGTCGATCTCCTGTATCGGTTTGGCTTTCGGTCAATTGCCACTTCATTGACACTTGACCACTACTTGACCACTACTCAAAATACACGGTAATTATAGAGTCTAATAGTATTGTACGCAATAGACGCCACTCACGCCCAATTGGTTCTCGGGCGCGCAAATCAAGTGAGGAGTGCTTTACGGTGCGGGCCTAGCGGCCGATGAAGGAGAGCGGGTCCACCTGGCGGCCGTTGCGCAGCACCTCGAAGTGCACGTGCGGGCCGGTCGAGTGTCCGGTGGAGCCCATGAGTCCGACCGGGTCGCCGCGCTTGACCGTCTCGCCCACCGACACCAGGGTCTTCTCGTTGTGGGCGTAGCGGGTGACGTAGCCGTCGCCGTGGTTGATCTCGACCAACTTGCCAAAGCCGGAGCGCTCGCCCGCCCAGGTCACGATCCCTGCCGCCACGGCCATCACGGTCGAGCCCTTGGCACCGGCGAAATCGACGCCCTTGTGGAAGGTCTCCTGGCCATCGAAGGGATCCTCGCGCTCACCGAAGTAGGAGGAGATGAAACCACTCTCGACCGGGCGGCCTTCGGGGTGGATCTCGCGCTTGAGCTCCTTGGCGAGGATCACGTTCTCGAGGGCGGCGAGCTGGGACTCGCGGGTGTCCACCCGCCGCTCGAGCGTGCTCAGCATCTGGGAAAGGTCCGGGATCTGCGCGCTCACGCCCTCGCCCTCGGCCGAGCCGCCACGCGGGGGCTCGCGGTCGAAGTTGAATTCGCGGCTGTCGATGTCGGCCATCTCGGTGAGACGCTTGCCGAGGGCGTCCAGGCGCAGCACGTGCGCGTTCACCTCGCCCAGGCGCATCGCCATGGCGTCGATCCGCAGCTGCAGCTGCTGCTTGAGCTCGGAAATCTGCGCCCGTTCCTGCGCCAGCGCCCCGACCCGCTGCAGCGCATCGCCTGACATAACGTGGCCCTGGCCATCGCGGCCGAGCTGCACGCCTGCCATGAAGGCGCTGCCGAGCACCACGAGCACGAAGCCGCCGATGAGACTTAATGTCAGCGGATGGGCGAGGTTCAACTGCCTCGCCTTTCCCTCACGCTTGGACAGGAATATGACGTTCATGGCGTATCTAACGCTTGCGGTGGACCGGACACCACGGGTGACGCAAGCAACTGCATGAACCGGGCCCGGGCCGTGAAGGCCCTGATTTCTTCGGAAAACCTGTACAGTGCTGGCAACCCCGCTGTCATGGCTCCTCGCTTTAGACCGGTGGCTTTGCGTACTCCGCCTTTCGGCGGGTTTGCTCGTGGCAGCCAAAACAATATGCCGAAGAAGACGCACCGACACAAGCGCGCAAATGCCCCAATGAGGAGTCGCGCAGGTCCCAAGCGCGTGTCAGCATCCGCCGTACATTCTGTCAAGGACCTCCTGTCGGGCCGACTGGCGCACTTGCCGCGCGTCACAGATCCGGCAGCCGCGCCGAACCTCTGGGAAGCGTGGCTGTCGGCGCACCTGCCCGCGCCGCTGCCTGCCAAGATCTCCGGCGTGCACGAGCGCGAGGGAACGCTGGTGGTGTTTGCCGAGTCGGCGGCCTGGTGTGCGCGGCTGCGCTTCGCACTCGGTGAGCTCGAGGACACCCTGCGCCGTGCGCATCCTTCCGTAACGACGATCGCGGTGCGCGTGCTGCCGCGCGGCTGAGAGTCGCTTGCGCGCCCCGCAAAAGGCCGCGCGTGCGTGCGTGAGGTCCGTTAGTGGGCGCTTTCCTTGGCGACGAGGAATTTCACCAGCTCGATCGGACCACCCTCGATTTTCTTGTCCGTGCTCAGGCGGTACTTGCCGTTGACGATGAGGCAGGGCGTGCCCGGGACCTGCATGGCGAGGATCTGCGCATCCGCGGCCTTGATCTTCATATCGACCGAGAACGAGTGCGCCGTGGCGAGGAAGGTCTCGGGCTTGACCCCGGTGAGGCGCGCATAGACCTTGGCGGCATCCTCGAGCGAGGGGAGCGGTCGCTTGGTGATTGCGAGCTCCCCGCTCTTCCACACGGCATCAAAGATTCCCTGGTGGGCACGCTCGGCCACCCCGAGGAGCTGCGCGGTGATGTAAGCGCGCTGAAACATCGGCCAGTCCTCGGACGGGTTGAATGCGGCGGGCAGCAGCACGATCTGCGCGTTCGCCGGCAGTACGCGCCTGAGCCCCTCCATGGTCGGCTGAAAGGTGTTACAGACCGGGCAGCCGTAGGAGAACACCTCCATGACCTCCACCTTGCCGGGGGCCACGGTGGTCGTCTGCGGCGGAGTGATGAGGTAGTAGTCGCTTCCCTCGACGTAGCGCTCGGCGGCGCGCGCCTCGGCCAGAGGCGCGCAGGCGAGAACGATCAGCAGAGCGGCGGCCAGGCGCGGCATGGAACCCCCGATAGATCGTGTGGGACGTGGCACGCGTGGCGCGCCGGCGCAGGCTCGGGCAGGCACGCGCGATCAGCCGCCGGGCGGTAGCGCCGGGGCCTCGATGTAGGAGATCGGCGCATCGGCGTAGCGCTCGAACACCACCTCTTCCCAGGCGGCCGCATCCGCCAGCAGCGTGCGCAGCAGCTTGTTGTTGAGGGCGTGGCCGGACTTGTGGCCCGAGAACTCCCCGATCAGGCTGTGCCCGAGCAGGTACAGATCACCGATGGCATCCAGGATCTTGTGCTTGACGAACTCGTCCTCGTAGCGCAGCCCGTCCTCGTTCAGCACCCGGAAGTCATCGAGCACGATCGCGTTGTCGAGGCTGCCGCCGAGGGCGAGGTTGCGCGAGCGCAGCGTCTCGAGGTCGCGCATGAAGCCGAAGGTGCGTGCGCGCGAGACCTCCTTGAGGAAGGAGGTGGTGGAGAAGTCCATGGAGGCGCGCTGCGCGCGGCGCTTGAAGATCGGGTGGTTGAACTCGATCTCGAAATTGACCTTGAAGCCATCGAACGGATCGAACTGCGCCCACTTGTCGCCGTCCTCCACGCGCAGGCGCTTCTTCACGCGGATGAAGCGCTTGGGCTGACGCTGCTCCTCGATGCCCGCCGACTGCAACAGGAACACGAAGGGGCCGGCGCTGCCGTCCATGATGGGCACTTCGGCCGCCGAGACCTCGACGATCGCGTTGTCGATGCCGAGACCTGCGAACGCCGACAGCAGGTGCTCGACGGTGGAGACACGCGACTCGCCCTTGCCGAGGGTGGTGCCGAGCATCGTGTCACCGACGTTCTCGGCGCTGGCACGGATGTCGACCATCTGCGCAAGGTCGGTGCGGCGGAAGATGATCCCCTCATCCGGGCCCGCGGGCCTGAGGGTCATCAGCACCTTTTTGCCCGTGTGCAGGCCCACGCCCGTGGCGCGAATCGTGTTTTTGAGCGTCCGTTGTCCGACCATGCTGCTTGTTGCTTTGCCGTAACGCGCGAGCGGTCCGTGCGATGACAAACGTTGCGTCCTACACGCATCGGCGAGGGGCGACCTCGAGCGAAGCTGCCCCTCGCCTCAGCGATTATGTAAGGCGCGTTACCGTATCACATCAGTCGGCCTGGCGTCGCAGGAACGCCGGGATATCCAGCACGTCCTCCCCTTCCGGCTCGACGCGCAGGCCATCCCCTACGGCGCGCTGCTGGCGGTGTGCGGTCGGGCGCTCGAAGGCCGCATAGTCGCTTGCAGTGCGTGGCCTTTGCACCACACGCATGCCCGGATCGCGGCCCTCGCGCGCGGGCGCTTCGCGCTCGCGCGCCGGAACGCGCACGGTCGCGGCCGGCCGGCCCAGGCCCGTCGCCACCACCGTGACCCGCACCTGGTTGGACAGCTCCGGGTCGATCACGGTGCCGACCACCACGGTCGCATCCTCGGAGGCGAACTGCTTGACGATCTGCCCGACCTCCTGGAATTCCCCGATCGACAGGTCCATGCCGGCGGTGACGTTCACCAGGATCCCGTGGGCGCCGGCGAGGTTGATGTCCTCGAGCAGCGGTGAGGAGACGGCGGCCTCGGCGGCGGCCCGTGAGCGGCCCTCGCCGCTGGCAACCCCCGAACCCATCATCGCCATGCCGGTCTCGGCCATCACGGTGCGCACGTCGGCGAAGTCGACGTTGATGAGGCCCGGGCGGGTGATGAGCTCGGCGATGCCCTGGACTGCGCCCTGCAGCACCTGGTTCGCGGCCTTGAAGGCATCGAGCAGCGTCGTCTGCGGACCGAGCACGGTGAGCAGCTTCTGGTTCGGGATGGTGATCAGCGAGTCGCAGTACTTGCCGAGCTCGCTGATGCCGTGGTCGGCGACGAAGCAGCGCTTGCTGCCCTCCATCTCGAAGGGCTTGGTCACCACTGCCACGGTGAGGATGCCGAGCTCCTTGGCCACCTGCGCCACGACGGGGGCGGCGCCGGTGCCGGTGCCCCCGCCCATGCCGGCGGTGATGAAGAGCATGTCGCAGCCTTCGATCAGCTCGACGATGCGGTCACGGTCCTCCATCGCGGCCTGCCGGCCGACCTCGGGGTCGGCGCCGGCGCCCAAGCCCTTGGTGATGTTGCAGCCGATCTGCAGCGCGGTTTTCACCTTGGCGTGCTTGAGGGCCTGACTGTCGGTGTTGATACACATGAATTCCACGCCATCGATGCCGGCGGTCACCATGTGGGCTACGGCGTTGCCGCCCCCACCCCCGACCCCGATCACCTTGATGACGGCGCTTTGGCTGTACGCGTCCATCAGTTCAAACATGGTCTCGCTCCTTACACAAATACAAACGGTTGGTTGAGTCGTAGCTTGCTTTTCATATCGCTGTCAGCTTCTAAAAATTCCCCTGGAACCAGGACCGCATGCGCTCGAGCACCGTCTTGGCATTACCGCCCAGGGAGCGCCCGCGACGGGCGGGCAAAGCGTTGTCACGCGCGTAGAGCAAGAGCCCCACGCCGGTGGAATAGATCGGGTTCTTCACCACGTCCGAAAGTCCATGCACGGCCTGCGGGATGCCGAGGCGCACCGGCACGTGGAACACCTCCTCGGCGAGCTCGATGCAGCCCTCCATCTTGGCGCTGCCGCCGGTGAGCACGATGCCCGCGGCGATCACCTCCTCGAACCCCGAGCGCGCGAGCTCCTCGCGCACCAGGCCGAAGAGCTCCTCGTAGCGCGGCTCGACCACTTCGGCGAGCGTCTGGCGCGCCAGGCGCCGCGCCGGGCGCTCCCCGACGGAGGGCACCTCGATGCTCTCGTCGGGATTGGCGAGCTGCGAGAGCGCGCAGGCGTAGCGGATCTTGATGTCCTCCGCGTACTGGGTGGGGGTGCGCATCGAGACGGCGATGTCGTTGGTCACCTGATCGCCGGCGATCGGGATCACCGCGGTGTGGCGGATGGCGCCGTTGGCGAACACCGCCAGATCCGTGGTGCCGCCGCCGATGTCGACCAGGCACACGCCGAGCTCCTTCTCATCCTCGGTGAGCACGGCGAAACTCGAGGCGAGCTGCTCGAGCACCACGTCATCGACCTCCAGTCCGCAGCGCTGGATGCACTTCTCGATGTTCTGCGCGGCGGAGTCGGCGCCGGTGACGATGTGCACCTTGGCCTCCAGGCGCACCCCGGACATGCCGATCGGGTCGCGGATGCCCTCCTGGCCGTCGACGATGAACTCCTGCGGCAGCACGTGCAGGATCTTCTGGTCGGCGGGGATGGCGACCGCCTTGGCCGCATCGATCACGTGCTCGACGTCGCCGTGGCTGACTTCCTTGTCGCGCACGCCGACCACGCCGTGCGAATTCAGGCTGCGCACGTGGCTGCCGGCGATGCCGGCGTACACCGAGTGGATCTCGCAGCCGGCCATGAGCTCGGCCTCCTCCACCGCGCGCTGGATCGACTGCACCGTGGACTCGATGTTGACCACCACGCCTTTTTTGAGTCCGCGCGAGGGCTGCGAGCCCAGCCCTAAGAGCTCGATCGAGCCGTCCGGGCCCACCTCGCCCACCAGCGCCACCACCTTGGAGGTGCCGATGTCGAGGCCGACGATGAGATTTCGCTCGCTGCGCTTAAGCATGGTCCCCGTCCTCGCGACCCGTGCCGCGGGCGGCATTGCCGCGCCAGCCGATGGCAAACCCGTTGGTGTAACGCATGTCCACGTATGAGATGTCCTCGCCGCGCTGCGTCACGAGCTTCAGCGCCGTCGTCATGAATTTCTCGAACCGTTCATCCACCTGCCGCCTTCCCAAGCGCACCGTCACCCCGTTCGCAAGATCGAACTCCCAGGCGCCGCGGGCATCCAGGCGCAGCGCCGTCATGCGTACCCCGGCCTGCAGCAGACGTCCCTCGGCGCCGAGGTAGCGCTGCGCCACGAGCGCCTCCTTGCCTTCCGGACCTTCCAGCTGCGCGAGCTCCGGCGGGATGTGGCGCTCGTCCGAATCGAACAGCTCGCCGCGGGTGTTGAGGAGTCCGCGCTCGCCCCAGCGCGCCGCCGCGGTCTGCTCCACCACCAGCACCGTGAGTCCCTTGGGCCAGTCGCGCTCGACGCTCACCGCGTCCACCCACGGGAGCGTGTGGAGCGCGCGGCGCACCGCGGCGAGATCCACCGACAGCAGACCCGCGCCGTGCACGCAGCTCTTCACCACGCGCTCGACGTCCCCGGGCGTCACGCGCTGGAAGCGCCCCTGTACGGCCACCGTCTCGATCGGCTGGTTCAGCGCCCAGGAGAGCGCGGCCGTCGCGCAGGCGATGAGCGCAAGCGCACTTAAGGTGTAGGCGAGGTAGCGCCAGTTGAGCGCAGGCAGCCTCAAGCGCCGGCGCGCCTCTTTCGATTTCCTGCGGTTCTTGGCACGACCGAGCATCGCTTCAGCCCTTCCCTTGCGCCGGCATCAGCAGCTGCCGCGTGAAGCTCGTCTCGAGCACCCGCCAGCACAGTTCGGGAAAATCGATGCCGGCCGCGCGCGCCGCCATCGGCACCAGGCTGTGGTCGGTCATGCCCGGGATGGTGTTGATCTCGAGCAGCTGCGCCCGCCCCGCCCCGTCCATCATGAAGTCCGCGCGTCCCCAGCCGCTGGCGCCGCAGGCCTCGAAGGCCGCGAGCGCGAGCGCCGCCAGGTGCGCCTCCACCGCCGCGGTGAGTCCGGAGGGGCAGAAGTAGCGGGTGTCGTTGCGGAAGTACTTCGCCTCGTAGTCATAGAAGGTCTTGGGCGTCTCGATGCGGATCGAGGGCAGCGCCGCCCCCTGCAGCAGCGCCACCGTGTACTCGCTGCCGCTGAGCCAGGGCTCGGCGAACACCAGCGTCTCGAACTGCGCGGCGGCGGCGTAGGCGGCCGGGAGCTCCTCGGCACGCTCGACCTTGCTCATGCCGACGCTCGAGCCCTGCGTCGCGGGCTTCACGATCAGCGGCAGCTTCAGGCGCTCGAGCGTGGGCGCGAAGTCCTCGGGCCCCTGCAGGGTGACGAAATCCGCCGTCGGCACGCCGGCGGCGAGCGCCAGGCGCTTGGTGCGCAGCTTGTCCATGCCGATCGCCGAGCCCATGACGCCGCTGCCGGTGTAGGGAACGCCGAGGTACTCGAGCGCGCCCTGGAGCGTGCCGTCCTCGCCCCCGGGTCCGTGCAGGGCGATCCAGACGCGCGCGAAGCGCTCGCCGAGCAGCTCGGTGAGCGGGCGTTCGCCCGGATCGAAGGCGTGCGCATCGACGCCGCGGCTCTTGAGGGCCGCGAGCACCGCGTTGCCGGTGAGGAGGGAGATCTCGCGTTCGCTCGAATCGCCGCCGAACAGCACCGCGACGCGGCCGAACTCGCCGGGCGCGCGCGCGCGCTTCAGGGCCTTGGGCGCGTAGTTCAGGCGCATCTACGGCACCCCCACGATGCGCACTTCGGGCGTGAGCGTAATGCCGTGCACGCGCGCGACGGTGTCGCGCACGTGCGCGATGAGACTCTCCAGGTCGCGGGCACTGGCCGCGCCGTGGTTGATGATGAAGTTGGCGTGTTTCTGCGAGACCGAGGCGCCGCCGACGCGATAGCCCTTCAGTCCCGCCGCCTCGATGAGCCGCGCGGCGTGATCCCCGGGCGGATTGGTGAACACCGAGCCGCAGCTCCACTCCCCGATTGGCTGCGTGGCGCGGCGCTGCTCGAGCAGCGTGTGCACGTCGCGGGTGTGCGCCGCGGGCTTGCGCTCGAAGGCGAGCTCGGCGCCGATGAACCACTCATCGGCGGCGGGCATGACCACCTCGCGGTAGCTCACCTGGTACTCGGCGCGCGCCCGCTCGTGGCTGCGGCCGCGCCGATCGATGGTGTGCACCTTGAGCACGTGCGCCCAGGTCTCCCCGCCGAAGGCGCCGGCATTCATGGCGAGCGCGCCGCCGAGGGTGCCGGGGATGCCGGCGAAGAACTCCGCAGGTCCCAAGCCCCACTTCACGCACTGGCGCGCGATGCGCGCGCAGGCGACGCCGGCCCCGACGCGCACCTGCGTTTCGCTCAGGCGCTCGAGGGCATCGAGTGTGCCCTGGGTGCTGATGACGACCCCGGGCAGCCCCCCGTCGCGCACCAGGAGGTTGCTGCCTAAGCCGATGAAGGTGACCGCCACGTCCGCCGGCATGCTCTTCAGGAACGCCGCGAGCTCCGCAACGTCGCGCGGGTTGAAGAACACCTCCGCGGGCCCGCCCACGTGCCAGGACGTGTGGCGGCTGAGGGGCTCATTGCGGCGCACGCGCAGGGCAAACTCGGGTGTCACGGCCACGGCCACGTTCACGCGCCCCTCCCGGGCGGCAAGAGCGCCGGCAGGCGCTCCGGTAGTGTGTGGGCGACGGCGCTGATGTTGCCGGCGCCCATGGCGAGGATGAGGTCTCCGTCCTGGATCACATCCTTGAGGGCCTCGGGGAGCTCTTCGACCTTTTCCACGAACAGCGGCTCGAGCTGCCCGCGGCCGCGCACCGCGCGACACAGCGCGCGCCCGTCCGCGCCGATGATCGGCACCTCACCGGCGGCATAGACCTCCGTGACGAGCAGCAGGTCGGCGGCGGAGAGCGCCTTGGCGAAGTCATCGATCAGATCGCGGGTGCGCGTGAAGCGGTGCGGCTGGAAGGCGAGCACGATGCGCCGGTCGGGGTACCCCTGGCGCACCGCTTCCAGCGTCGCGGTCACCTCGGTGGGGTGGTGGCCGTAATCATCGACGATGCCGACCACGCCGATGGCGGTCACGACGTCGGCGAGGTGCTGCAGCCGCCGGTCGACCCCCTGGAAGGCGCTGAGCGCGCGCGCGATCGCCGCGTCCTCGATGCCGAGCTCGCTCGCCACCGTGATGGCGGCGAGCGCGTTACGCACGTTGTGCAGTCCGGGCAGGTTCAGCGTGACCGCCAGCAGGGGCGCGTTGGCGCGCTGCACGTCGAGGTGCGTCTTCAGGCCCTGCGCGCGGATGTTGATGGCGCGCACGTCGGCCCCCGCCTCGAGCCCGTAGGAGAGGATCGGGCGCCCCACCTCGCTGACGATGCCGCGCACGTGCTCATCGTCGAGACACAGCACCGCGAGACCATAGAACGGCAGGTTGTGCAGGAACTCGAGGAAGCTCTGCTTCAGGAGCCCGAAGTCCCCGCCGTGGGTGCTCAGGTGATCGTTGTCGATATTGGTGACGATGGCGATGAGCGGCTGCAGGTGGGTGAAGGAGGCATCGCTCTCGTCCGCCTCCGCGACCAGGTAGCGCCCGGCCCCGAGGCGCGCGTTGCTGCCGCTCTTCAGGCGCCCGCCGATGACGTAGGTCGGGTCCTCGCCCCCCTCGCTCAGGATCCCGGCGATGAGGCTGGTCGTGGTGGTCTTGCCGTGCGAGCCGGCCACCGCGATGGAATAACGGAAGCGCATGAGCTCCCCGAGCATCTCCGCGCGTGCCACCACCGGCACGCGCGCGGCGAGCGCCGCCTGCACTTCCGGGTTCTCGCGCGCCACCGCGCCTGAAACCACCACCACGTCGGCGCCGGCGATGTGGGCGGCCGCATGGCCGAAGGTGACGCGGGCGCCTAAGCCCGTGAGCCACTGCGTCACCGCGCTCGCGCGCAGGTCCGAGCCCTGCACGGCGTAGCCGAGGTTCAGCAGTACCTCGGCGATCCCGGACATGCCACTGCCGCCGATGCCGACGAAGTGGATGGTGTTGATGCGGCGCATGCGGTCGCGCAGCTCCGGATGCGCGCGCCGCTCGATCTGCGGGCGCTCGGGCAGACTCCTGCGCTCGCGGCTCATGCGGCCCTCCGCGCCAGCTGCAGGCAGGAGGCGGCGAGCTCCGCCGCGGCGCGGGGCTTGGCGAGCAATCGCGCCCGCTCGGCCATGGCGAGGAGCTTGCCGCGGCCGGCGCACAGGCGCTCAAGTTCGCTCGCGAGCCGCTCGGCGGTGAGCTCGCGGTCGCTGATCAGCACCGCCGCGCCCTCACGCACCAGGTACTGCGCGTTGTAGGCCTGGTGGTCATCGACGGCGTTCGGGAAGGGCACCAGTACCGCCGCGACGCCTGCGGCGGCGAGCTCGGAGATCGTCAGCGCGCCGGCGCGGCAGATGACCAAGTCCGCCCAGGCGTACGCCTCGCTCATGTCCTCGATGAAGGGGCGCACGTCGGCGCGCACGCCCGCCTGCGCGTAGCTTGCGCGTCCGGCCTCGAGCCAGCGCTCGCCGGCCTGATGGCGCACGTCGAAGGCGAGTGAGCCCGCGAGACGCTTCAGCGCAAAGGGCACCACCGCGTTCAGGCGCGCCGCCCCCTGGCTGCCGCCGATGACGAGGATGCGGATCGGGCCGCTGCGGCCGGCGAAGCGCTCCGCCGGCGGGGGCACGGCGCTGATGTCACGGCGCACCGGATTGCCGATCGCCCGCGCGTGCACCTCGTGGCCGAAGCTGCCGGGGAAGGCTTCGAGCACCTGGCGCGCCAGGTGCGCAAGACAGCGGTTGGTGAAGCCGGCGACGGCGTTCTGCTCGTGGATGACGAGCGGGCAGCGCGTGAGCCAGGCGGCCACCCCGCCAGGTCCGGTGACGAAGCCCCCGAGTCCCACCACCACGCTCGGCTGGTGCCGGCGCATCACGGCGAGCGCCTGCACGAGCGCGCGGCTGAGGCGAAACGGCGCCGCGAGCCAGGTGAGCGCGCCCTTGCCGCGTAAGCCCCCGATCGAGAGCTTCTCGATGGGGATGCCCTCGGCCGGGATGATGCGCGACTCCAGTCCCCGCTCGGTGCCGAGCCAGATGACGTCCGTCGACTGCTCGCGCAGCAGGCGTGCGAGTGCCAGCGCCGGGAACACGTGCCCGCCGGTGCCGCCGGCCATGATGAGGATCGGGCGGCTCACGCAGCCCCCCGCACGGTGGCCGAGCCGCGCTGCTCGCGGATCGCCTCGTGATAGACGCGCAGCAAGAGGCCCACCCAGGCGAGCGCCACGATCAGGCTCGAGCGGCCGTAACTCATGAGCGGCAGGGTGAGCCCCTTGGTCGGCAGCACCCCCATGTTGACGCCGATGTTGATGAAGGCCTGGATGCCCACCCACAGGCCGAAGGCGGCCGCGAGGTACGCGGGGAACTTCAGTCCCGCCTCCGCAGCCAGCCGGGCGATATGGAAGCTGCGCCACACGAGGGCGAGAAACAGCGCGAGTGTCAGCACCACGCCGACCAGCCCCAGTTCCTCGGCGAGCACGGCGAACAGGAAGTCGGTGTGTGCCTCGGGCAGGTAGAAGAGCTTCTGCACCGAGTCCCCGAGTCCCACGCCGAACCATTGCCCGCGGCCGATCGCAATCAGCGACTGGGTCAGCTGAAAGCCGCTGTTGAAGGGGTCGGCCCACGGATCCAGGAACCCGGTGAGGCGGCGCATGCGGTAGCTCGAGCTCACCGCCAGCACGCCAAAGGACGTCCCGGCGATGGCGGTCATGGCGATCACGTAGCGCAGCCGTGCGCCGGCGAGGAACAAGAGGCCAAAGCCGGTCGCGAACAGCACCGTGGCGGCGCCGAAGTCCGGCTCCACCAGCAAGAGCGCACTCACACAGAACAGCAATCCCAGCGGCTTCGCGAGCCCCAGGAAGGATTCGCGCAGCTCGCTCTCGCGCCGCACGGCGTAGGAGGCGACGTAGATGAGCACCAGGACGCGGGCGAGCTCGGACACCTGGAAGTTCGCGCCGCCGAGGCGCAGCCAGCGGCGGCTGCCGTTCACCGAATGCCCCAGGCCCGGCACCAGCACCACCAGCAGCAGTACGATCGCGATCGCCAGGAGCGGCAGCGACGCCTTCTCCAGGAGCTCCGTGGGCACGCAGAACACCAGCGCCGCGCAGGCGGCACCGATGAGCGTGAGCAGCAGCTGCCGCTCGAGATAGAAGAACGGCTGGCCGCTTTCCTGGCCGGCGATCGAGACCGACGCGGAGGTCACCATCACCAGCCCGAGCAGCGTGATCGCCGCCACCAGCGCCAGCGTGACCGCATCCAGATGCACCGCGCCGTTGCGCGCGCTCGAGCGCGCAAATCCCATGAGTGAGCTGCTCGCGTTCATGCGGCCAGCTCCCGCACCGCTTGGGCGAACACCGCGCCGCGGTGCGCGTAGTCGCGGAACATGTCGAAGCTGGCGCAGGCGGGCGAGAGCAGTACGGTATCGCCGGGCTGCGCGGCCGCCGCCGCGGCCGCCACGGCCGCCGGCAGCGTGGTCGCGCGCGCGATGGGGCACACCCCGCCGAGCGCCTGCTCGAGCGCGGCGGCGTCGCGGCCGATGAGCACCGCGCAGCGCACCTTGCCGCGGAAGGCTGCCGCGAGCGGCGTGAAGTCCTGGTTCTTCCCCTCCCCGCCCAGGATCATGACCAGGGGACCTTCCATCCCGGCCACCGCGGCAAGCGTCGCGCCGACGTTGGTGCCCTTGGAATCATCGACGTAGGTCACCCCGTCCAGGTCCGCGACCCACTGCGAGCGGTGCGCAAGGCCTGCGAAGCTTCGCAGCTCCTCGAGCATCGCCGCCTGCGGCAGCCCGAGCGCCTCGCCCAGCGCCAGCGCGGCGAGCGCGTTGGCGGCGTTGTGCAGGCCCTTGATCTTCATGGCCGCGAGCGGCAGCAGTGGCTCATCGCGGCGCGTGAGCCACCAGGCGCCCTCGCTGCGCGCGATGGCGTAGTCCGCGCCGATGGCGGCGCGCAGGGAAAAGCTCAGGGTGCGCGCGGCCGCGTGCGGCATGGCCACCACCAGCGGGTCATCCAGGTTGATCACCGCGATGTCGCAGCGCGCGAAGAGGCGCGCCTTGGCGGCGGCGTAGGCGGCCACGTCCGCGTAGCGATCGAGGTGATCGGGGCTGACGTTGAGCACCGCCGCCGCGCGGCAGTGCAGTGATTCGGTGGTCTCGAGCTGGTAGCTCGAGAGCTCGAGCACGTACAGCTCGGTGGCGGCATCGAGCAGCTCGAGCGCCGGCGCGCCCAGGTTCCCGCCCACCTGCACCTTCAGTCCCGCGCGAGCGGCCATGCGGCCGAGGAGCGTCGTCACGGTGCTCTTGCCGTTGGTGCCGGTGATGCCGACCACCGGGGCGTGCGCGGCGCGCGCGAACAGCTCGACGTCGCCGACGATCTCAAGGCCCAGGCGCCGCGCCTCGGTGAAGAAGGGCTCGGCGAGCGAGACGCCCGGGGAGGCGACCACGCACACCGCGCCCGCCAGCAGGCGCGTGTCGAGGGTGCCGAGACTCACCGGGATCGCAGCATCGAGCGCGCGCAGCGCCGCGAGCTCCGGGGGCGCCGCGCGCGTGTCGGTGACGGCGAGTCGCCAGCCGCGCGCGTGCAGGTAGCGCGCGCAGGAGATCCCGGTGCGGCCGAGGCCGACGATGACTGCGCCCGGGGCGTTGTCGGGAAAGGTGTTCATCGCAGCTTCAGGGTGGCGAGCCCCGCCAGTACCAGAAGGAGCGAGATGATCCAGAAGCGCACGATCACCTTCGGCTCCGCCCAGCCCTTGAGCTCGAAGTGATGGTGGATCGGCGCCATGCGGAAGATGCGCTTGCCGGTGAGCTTGAAGGAGGCGACCTGCAGGATGACGGACGCCGTCTCGAGCACGAACACCCCGCCCATGAGCAGCGCCACCAGCTCCTGGCGCACGATCACGGCGAGCACGCCGATGGCCCCGCCGATCGCCAGCGCACCGACGTCGCCCATGAACACCTGCGCCGGATAGGAGTTGAACCACAGGAACCCCAGGCCCGCCCCGGCGAGCGAGGCGCAGAAGATCAGCAGTTCGCCGGCGCCGCGGATCTCCGGGATCTGCAGGTAATGCGCGAACACGGCGTTGCCGCTGGCGTAGGCGAAGATGCCGAGCGCGGCGGACACCAGCGCGGCGGGCATGATGGCGAGCCCGTCCAGGCCGTCGGTGAGGTTCACCGCGTTGCTCATGCCGACGATCATGAGATAGGCCAGCGCGATGAAGCCGAAGGCCGACAGCGGCTGCTCGAAGTTCTTCACGAACGGCAGGAACAGCGCGGTCTCGGCCGGCTCGGTCGCCGTGTAGTAGAGCGTCGCTGCCACCGCCAGTCCCGCCACCGACTGCCAGAAATATTTCCAGCGCGCCGCCAGCCCCTTGGGGTTGCGCACCACGAGCTTCAGGTAATCGTCGTAGAAGCCGATCAGCCCGAAGGCGAAGGTGACGCCGAGCACGATCCACACCAGGCGGTTGGAGAGCTCCGCCCACAGCAGCGTGCTGACGAGCGTCGTCACCAGGATGAGCGTGCCGCCCATGGTCGGGGTGCCGGCCTTGGGCAGGTGGCTCTTCGGCCCGTCATCGCGCACCACCTGGCCGATCTGGTAGCGCGACAGGCGCGCGATCATCGACGGACCGACCAGGAGTGACAGCCCCAGGCCCGAGGCGGTCGCGAGAATGGCGCGGAACGTCAGGTAGCTAAAGACGTGCAGGCCGCTGATGCGGCCGGCGAACTGTTGGGTGATCCAGTAAAGCACTAGTGGTGACTGCCCGTGGCGGCGTGGCCGGTGAGCGCATCGACCACGCGCTCCAGGCGGTTGAAACGTGACCCCTTGACGAGCAGGCGCACCGCCGGACCTGCGCCGGCGAGGGCCTCCGACAGCGCGGCGGTGAGCGCGGTCGTGTCCGGATACCAGCGCGCGCCAGCGCCGAAGCTCTCCACCGCGCGCGCCATCAGCGCGCCACTCGCGTACAGGCGCTCGATCCCCTGGGCGCGCGCGAACTCCCCGATGCTGCTGTGTGCCTCGGTGGCGAACTCGCCGAGCTCGCCCATGTCTCCGAGCACCAGCCACTTGCGTCCGTTCAAGCCGGCGAGCACCTCGATGGCGGCCCGCACCGAGCTCGGGTTGGCGTTGTAGGAGTCATCGATCAGCCAGGCGCCACCGCGCGTCTGCTTGAACTGCAGCCGTCCCGGGACCGCGCGCACCGTGGCGAGCCCTGCGGCGATGTGCTCGAGGGTTGCGCCGGCGCTCGCGGCCGCGGCGGCGGCGGCGAGCGCGTTGGCCACGTTGTGCGCACCCCCGAGGGCGAGTTCGATGGCGGCGCTGCCCTGCGGGGCGTTGAGGCGAAACTGGGTCCGGAACCCCGCTTCGCCGACCGTGGCCTGCACCTCACTCGCGCTGAAGTCCGCGCGCGCGCGCACGCCGAAGGTGACCACGCGCGCGAGCGTCGAGCGGCGCCACAGGCCCGCGAACGCATCGTCCGCATTGATGACGGCGGTCGCAGCATCGCTCAGGCCTGCGACCATCTCCCCTTCCGCGCGCGCCACGCCCTCGAGCGAACCGAACCCCTCGAGGTGCTCGGCGCCCGCATTCGTGATGAGGCCCACGCTCGGGCGCGCGAGGGCCACCAGCGCCGCCACCTCGCCGGCGCGGTTGGCGCCCATCTCAATCACCGCGAAGCGGTGCGCGGGCGTCAAGCGCAAGAGCGTCAGCGGCACGCCGATGTGGTTGTTCAGGTTGCCGCGCGTGGCGAGCGTCTCCCCGGCCTGCGCCAGGATCGCCGCCGTCATCTCCTTGGCGGTCGTCTTGCCGTTGCTGCCGGCCACCCCGATCAGCGGGCCGCCGAAGTGCGCGCGCCAGGCGCGAGAAGCCTGCTCGAGCGCCGCCTGGGTGTCGCGCACCACGATCTGCGGCAGCGCGACCGGCTGCGCTGCGCTCACCACCGCGCCGGCGGCCCCGGCGGCGTGCGCCGCGGCCACGAAATCATTGCCGTCGAACTTAGGTCCGCTCAGCGCCACGAACAGCTGCCCGGCCGCGAGCGTGCGCGAATCGCTCACCACGTCGCTGAAGGAGGCATCGGCGCCGGTGAGGCGACCACCGCACAGGCGCGCGAACTCGGCGAGCGTGCGCTTCATGGGGGGAGCCGCGCCAGCTCGTGGCTGACCACCGTCTGATCCTGGAACTCGCGCCGCTCGGCACCGACGATCTGGTGGCCCTCGTGCCCCTTGCCGGCGATCAGCACGACGTCGTCCGCGCCGGAGCGCTCGAGCGCGAGACGGATGGCGAGCGCGCGGTCGTGCTCGACCACGTGGGGCTTAGGGGTGCGCATGCCGGCGAGGATGTCGGCGACGATGCGCGCCGGGTCCTCGCTGCGCGGGTTGTCGTCGGTGAGGATGATGTCGTCGGCGAGCTCGGCGGCGATCTTTCCCATGAGCGGACGCTTGCCGGCATCGCGGTCGCCGCCGCAGCCGAATACCACGCGCAGCTCGCCGCGGCAGTGCAGGCGCGCGGCCTTGAGGGCGTTCTCGAGCGCATCCGGGGAGTGCGCGTAGTCGACGATCGCGAGCGGCGTGCGGCCGCGGCCGCCGAACATCTCCATGCGGCCGCTGGCGGCGCGGCTCTTGCCGAGCGCCCGCACCGCATCGCGCAGCGGGATCTCCCAGGCGAGCAGCACCGCGAGCACCGTGAGCGCGTTGTCGACGTTGAACTCGCCCACCAGGCGCACCGCGAGCTGCGCCGTGCCCCAGCTGGACTCGACCTCGATGACGAGGCCGCCCGGCTCGGGCCGCACGCGCGCGGCGCGCACGAAGCGCGCCCCGCCCGGGAGCGGGGCCTGCGCGGTGCGCAGCGTCGCAATCAGCGGCGCGCCGGGCCGTGCCGCGAGCGCCGCCCCGAAGGGGTCATCGACGTTGATCACCCGCAGGGCGAGGTGCGGCCAGGCAAACAGGCGCGCCTTGGCCGCGCCGTAATGCTCCATGGTGCCGTGGTAATCGAGGTGATCGCGGGTAAGGTTGGTGAACACCGCGGTGTTGAAGCGCACGCCATTGACGCGCGACTGATCGAGGGCGTGGGAAGACACCTCCATGCACACGCACTCGGCCCCCAGGTCACGCAGGCGCGCAAGCTGGCGCTGCAGCGTGACCGCGTCCGAGGTGGTGTGCAGCGTGGCCGTCACCTGCGGCGGGCGGCCGAAGCCGAGCGTGCCGATGTAGGCGGCGGGCCGGCGGCAGTGCGTCAGCGCCTGCGCGAGCAGCCACGCGCAGGTGGTCTTGCCGTTGGTGCCGGTGATGCCGGCGATGGTGAGCGCCTGGGAGGGCGCGCCGAAGAAGCGCGCCGCGATCGTGCCCACCTGCTCGGTGAGCGCCGGCACCGCGGCGAGGTACACGCCGGCCGGAACCGCGGGTGCGGCCGCGCCCGCCGCGGGCTCGTACAGCACCGCGCGCGCGCCGCGCGCCAGCGCCTCGGGCAGAAACTTAAGCCCGTGGTGCGTGCGTCCGCGGCAGGCAAGAAACAGCGCTCCCGGGGTGACCGCGCGGCTGTCGAGCGTCACCTCGCTCACCCTGAGGTCCGCGGGCACGGCGGCAATCCCCGCCGTGAGCTCGGCGAGTGCGCGCCCGGCGGCCATGCCGGGGGTGCTCATGGCAGCGCCGCCGTGCGCACCGTGCCCAGCGCCGGGCTCGCGGGCAGCTCCTCGGGCGTCTTCACCGGCTGATCGGGCGCGACGGCGAGCAGGCGCAGCGCCCCGCCGACCACGCGCGAGAACACCGGGGCGGCGACCTGCCCGCCCATGTGCTGTCCGGCGCTCGGCTCATCGATCACCACGACCGCGGCGAGCCTCGGGGCGCTGGCCGGCGCCACCCCGCCCCACACCGCCATGTAACGATCGGTCGAGTAACCGCCGGCGGTCGCCTTGAAGGCGGTGCCGGTCTTGCCCGAGACGCGGTAGCCGGGGATGGCCGCGAGCTTGCCGGTGCCTTCTGCGCTCACCACCGACTCGAGCATGCCGAGCAGTTCGCGGCACACGTGGTCATCGAGCGCGCGCGTGCTGCCCGGATCGCCCTCGACGCGCAGGAACGACAGCGGCCGGGCGAGGCCGAAGGTGCCGATGGTGGCGTAGGCGTGCGCCAGCTGCAGGGGCGTCACCGAGAGGCCATAGCCGTGGGACATGGTGACGATGCTGATCGGGCGCCACTGGGCGTAGTTGGCTAACAGCCCCGCCGACTCGCCCGGAAAGCCGCTGGTCGTCACCTGCCCGAAGCCCAGGTGCGTGAGGGTGTTCCAGATGCCCTGGGGCGGCAGGGTGAGGGCGATGTGCGCCATGCCGACGTTGGAGCTCTTCGCGAGCACCGTGGCGATGTCGATGGCGCCGAGGTTGTGCTCGTCCTCGAAGATCTTGGTGCCGACTTTGAAGAAGCCCGGGGAGGTGTCGATGATGCTGTGGTTGTCGTACTTGCCGGAGGCGAGCCCTGCGGCGACGAAGAACGGCTTGATCGAGGAGCCGGGCTCGAAGATGTCGGTGGCGGCGCGGTTGCGGTAGGTGGCGGCCTGCAGCTGGTCACGGTCGTTCGGGTTGTAGGCCGGCTGGTTCACCATGGCGAGGATCTCGCCGCTGTCGACGTCGATCACCACGATCGAGCCGGCGCGGGCGCGCTGGTCGCGGATCGCCGCCTTGAGCTCGCGGTAGGCGAGGTACTGGATGCGCAGGTCCATCGAGAGCACGAGGTCCTTGCCCGGGCGTGCCGGACGGATGCTCTCGACGTTCTGCACGATGCGCCCGTAGCGGTCCTGGATGACGCGCTTGGCACCGTCCTCGCCCGCCAGCCAGTGATCGAAGGCGAGCTCGAGCCCCTCCTGGCCGGCGTCGTCCACGTTGGTGAAGCCGAGCAGGTGGCCGGTGACCTCACCGGCGGGGTAGTAGCGGCGGTACTCGCGCGAGGTATACACGCCCGGGATGCCGAGCGCCTTGATCTGTGCGGCCTCGGCCGGCTGGCGGTGCCGGGCGAGATAGAGGAACTCGCGGTCGAGGTTGCTCGTGATGCGGCGCGCGAGCTCCTGGCGGTCGAGTCCGAGCGCCTTGGCGAGGCGCGGAATCTGATCCGTGGCGGGGGCCAGCTCGGCCGGGTTCACCCAGATCGAGTCCACGGGCGTGGAGACCGCCAGCGGCTCCCCGTAGCGGTCGGTGATGGTGCCGCGGTGCGCGACGATCTGCAGCACCCGCGAGAAGCGCGCATCGCCCTCCTTGGCGAGGAAGCCGTGATCGACGAGCTGCAGGTTCACGGCCCGGTAGATGAGTGCGAGGGCGCACGCTCCCAGCAGGCCGAGCAGCAGATACGCCCGCCAGCGGAACGAGCCCGGTGCGTCCGTGCGTGCACCGCGGGCCTTCATGGGCTCACGATCTCGATCTCCTTCGGCGGGGGCAGCGTCATATGGAGCTTCGCGCTCGCGACCCGCTCAACGAAGGCATGGGTGGACCAGGCGCTTTGTTCCAGCTGCAGCTGACCCCATTCGATTTCCAGGTTGTCCCGGCGGCCGTTGAGCGCGTCCAGCTCCACGAACAGCGCGCGGGCGCGGTGCTTGCAGTAGATCGCCCCGGCGGCCGAGGCGAGCGTCGCCACCCACAGCAGCGGCAGGACGAGCCACAGCAGGCGACGAGCCTTCATGGCAATTTCTCCGCGATGCGCAGCAGTGCGCTGCGGGCGCGCGGGTTGCGGGCGACCTCCGCCTCGCCCGCGCGCTGCTTGCGCCCGACGAGCTTCAGCCGCGGCCGTGCCTGCACCGGCACCACCGGCAGGTGCTTGAGCGCCGGGTCGACCTGCGCGGCGCGCTGCATGAAGCGCTTGACCGCCCGATCCTCGAGGGAGTGGAAACTGATCACCGCCAGACGCCCGCCGGGCGCGAGGACCTCGAGCGCGCCGGTAAGACCGCGCTCGAGCTGCCCGAGTTCATCGTTGATGAACATGCGCAGCGCCTGAAAGGTGCGCGTCGCGGGGTGCTTGCCCGGCTCGCGGGTGCGCACCGCGCCCGCCACCAGCGTGGCGAGCTCGGCGGTGCGCGTGAGCGGGCCCTTCTGGCGCGCGCTGACGATCGCCTGCGCCACGCGGCGCGCGAAGCGCTCTTCGCCGAAGGTCGCGATCACCTGGCGAATCTCGTCGATGCCCGCCCGAGCGAGCCAGGACGCGACGGGCTCACCGCGCGTCGGGTCCATACGCATGTCGAGCGGCCCGTCAGCGCGGAAGCTGAAACCACGAGCGGGGTCATCGAGCTGCGGCGACGATACGCCAAGGTCGAAGAGCACGCCCCGGCACGGGCGATCGCCAGCGTGTGAGCGCACGATCGCGCCGAGGTCGGCAAACGACGCGTGCACGAGCGTAAGCCGCACTTCGTCGGCAAAGCGGCGGTGGCCGGCCTCGATGGCCTGCGGATCCCGGTCGAGTGCGAGCAGGCGGCCCTCCCGACCCAGGGCCTCGAGAATGAGTGCCGTATGACCGCCCCGCCCGAACGTCGCATCGACATAGTAACCGCCCGCTTCCAGGGCCAGCCCCGCGAGCGCCTCTGTGCCGAGCACGGGTGTGTGCTCATCCACGTGCGAAGCGGTCCGCCCCCGCCCCCTTGAGTGCTCTTGACACGGGCTACGCCCAGCTCAGCTCGTTCTTCAAACGCCCCTAGATCGACAGTGATTCGAGCTCGGACGGCAGATCGGTCGCGGCTTCTTCGTTTTGCAGCCACTGGGTGCGCCGCTCGTTCCAGCGCCGCTCGTCCCACAGCTCAAACCGGTTGCCCTGTCCGATCAGCATTCCGTGCCGCTCGAGCTGGGCGAATTCGCGCAGTTCGGGCGGCAGCAGTACCCTGCCGTGCCCGTCGAGGGGCAGATCAGTCGCGTGGCCGACCATCAGCCGTTGCAGCCGCCGCGCCGTAGCGTTGAGGCTGGGAAGGGCCATCAGCTTGCGTTCGATCAGCTCCCACTCGGGCAGCGGATAGATGAGGAGGCACTGGTCGCGGTCCACGGTGACGACCAATTTCCCCTGGGCGAGCTCGTTGATCTGCTCGCGGTAACGGGTGGGAATGACCATCCGCCCCTTGTCGTCCAGGGTGATTTTTGTTGCACCGCGAAACATGACCTGTGAGGCGAGTTATCGCCCATTTACCCCCACCTTCTCCCACCGGCTGCCACTATAGGAATCGCTGGCGAACTATGTCAATTCAAATAGTGAGAAATCCGTCGCATTCACAACGACTTATGTAGAAATCCACAGTGGGGTGAGAGGCGCGGAGCGTCTGTACGCTTAGCAATCAGCAGGTTGCCGGACGAACTTTATACAGTGGGTGATGAATGGAGCCTCTGTATGCGTGTTCCGGCGACGGAAAAGGCTTCCGAGGACTTGGGAAGCCGCGCCGAGCGGGGCGCCTGATCCTGTGAATAACTTCTCGCCGCGCGACTCCCCGGTTGCGAGCGCGGCTCGGACGGCGGCGCATCCGCGCGCGGGAAACAACACCGGAAACTGCGCGCGCTCGCGCTGCGCACAGGGCGGGCAACTTCAGTGTTGGAAGTTGGTATCCGGCAAACCTGGCGGAGAATCGAAAGGCCGGCGGCGATCCAAACCTGGTTTCCACGGGCGCACCCTTTGGGTGAGGAGACGCCTGGGTGGAATTACCGTGTTAGAGCCAATGAGCTCGTAGATCAAATGAGAGCTGAGAGTGATGGCGAATGGCGAGCAGAAAGATGACCGTATCGCGCACTGCGTAGAGGAGCAGGTACTCATCGGCGATATATTCGCGGATTTCGGTGTTCCTTCCGCTCTTCGCTGCCAGCGCGTGCAGCTTAGCCCTGCCTTCCTCGGAGAGCGGTTCCCTTGCGAGAAAGTCGCGGCCCATTTTGGGGAAGCGCTCAAGGTTGGGAATGACATCATCGAAAAGGCGCGTGATGAGGCGGTCGAACCCTGCTTCGGCTTCCTGCTCCAAGAGGAATCTGCGGATCGAATCCAGATTCTGCTGGAAATTGGCCGTGACACGGACGCGCGAGGGCATGGATCCCTCTCTAGCGCTTACGCTTCGGCGAATTCCTATACTTTCCGCGGACCTCGGCGACACTCATCGTGCGTCCGGCGTCGATATCTGTGATGCCGCGCGCGGCCTCGTCGATCAGGGTCAAATGAATGTGCTCACGCTCGAGTCGGTGGTAATGATCGAGCCGCCGCGCATCAACCAGCGCGACGTAGCTCTCGCCGTTGCGGGTGATGATTTTTTCCTTGCCGTTGCGCACCTGTTCGGCGAGGTCCGTGAAACTGGCGCGAACCTGATTCATCGGAACGATGTCGTCGCTATTGAAGCCCATGAACTGATCCATTAACGAATACGTTAATGACTTATACCGCCACTCGAAGCGGGAGGCAACGACACGCGTGAGAACGATGATCGACCTAGACGCCAATGGAGGATCAAGGCGCTGATTTAACTAAAAACGCTCCGATTTCAGTCCGACTACCACCCGTCCGCCGGGGGCTATTGCGCCTCCGGCGGCAGCAAGCGCAACTCGCCGTTATGCACCTGCGCCCAGCCGAGCTCGCGATGCACGCGCCGCTCCTCATCAAGACTGAGGTGGCCGGTGAGTCCTTGAAGGTTCACGCTGCTGGCCGCACCGTGATGCGGCAGCGCCTGCGCCAGGCGAAAGGCGTCGAAGCCAAAGGCGAACAGGCGACCCCGATACGGTCCGCCCGCAGGCCACGCCTCGCGCGCGGCCGCGTGCACGGCGTCGGGGAAGTCCCCGCCGAGAATCCACGGCATGTCAGGAAACATGAGCCCGTCGAGATCCTCGTTGGCGCGCATGTCAGGCTCGAACGCCTCCGAGGTGGCGTAGGTCGGAATGTCGCCGGCGTAGTGAAAGCGCAGCTGCGGGCGCAGCAGCCGCTCGGTGCTGGCCTGCGCCGGGGCGAAGATGAACTCGATGTCCGAGCGCCGCCGCGGCTCGAACGTCAGCTTGGTGCCGAGCACCGATTCCAAGCGCTTGTGACGCGCGTTGCTCTCGTTGATGCGCAGCACCTCGGTGATGGGCTCGGAGTAATCCGTGCGTGCCGCGTCGAACTGCGCCGTCGCCAGCAGGTCGCCGCCGCCGGCGCTGAGCTCCTGTTTGAAGGCCGCGAGCACGCGCGTGCCCCAGTCCCCGGCGGGCACCAGCGCCACGCCGCGGCGGTGATGGTCATCGAGCATGCGGCGCGCCACCAGCCGCGCCTCGTTCTCCGGTGAGAGCGCGAACTGGTAGAACTGCGCGGGCGCGGGCTGCTCGGGCGGCAGGAAGTTCAGCGCCAGCACCGGGGCGTGTGCGCCCGGGTACTGTGCCGCCGCGGTCACCTCCTCGCGCGTCAGCGGACCCACGATGAAGTCCGCGCCCTGCGTGCGTGCCTGCGTGAGCGCCTCGGCGATGCTCATGGTGCCGGTGTCGTACACGCGCACCCGCGGGCGCTCGGCGGCGGGCACCTGGTAGTAGGCGCTCATGAAGCCCTCGCGCACGCTCACGGCGGCGCCGGCCGCGCGCCCGGTGACCGGCAGGAGCAGCGCCAGGTGCGCGCCGGCCTCGGTCCCCGGGGGAGGCTGCGTGCCGGCGGCCGTCGCGGCATGGGCGGCGGCGGCGCCGGCTGCGAGGCTCGCCTTGAGCTCGCGGTAGCGGGCCTCGAGCGGGCCGCCGTGCGGCTCGGGAATCGCGCTGAACTCTCGTGCGGCCTCCGCTCGCTGTCCGCGCGCGAGGGCGAGCTGCACGCTCAGCAGCGCGCGCAGGCTCGCCTGCTCCGGCGTCAGAGTGGCCTCGGTGAGTGTGAGCACGCGCGCGGCGTCGTCGGGGCGATGCGCGTCCAGGTAGTCGCGCGCCGCGTTCAGCAACAGCTCGTTGCGTTCCGTGCCGCTGTTGTGCTCGGCGAGCGTCTCGTAGATGTGCGCCGCGCCCGCAAGATCCCCGCCCTGTTCGAGTTGCGCGGCGCGCTCGACCGAGGGCGGCGGTCCTGCGCGCTCGCTCAGGCTCGGACAGCCGCCGAGAGCCAGGGCGAGCGGCAGCAGACAAGCGAGCCGGCGTGCAAAGATCATCGGTTGAAGGGCCTTTCGTGGGCGTGCAGGATGCTTGGGTTAGCGGCCGTCCCTGGCGGCATGAGTGAGAGGGCTATAGTGACCAAGGTGCGCGGCACGCTGCAAGTCGTGGCCACCCCGATCGGCAATCGTGCCGACTTGAGTCCCCGCGCGCAGGAAGCGCTGCGCAATGCCGACGTTATCGCTGCCGAGGACACGCGCCGTACCCTGGCGCTGCTGCAGTCGCTCGGCATCTCCCGGCCGCTCGTTTCCCTCTACGAGCACAACGAGACGCAGCGCGTGCCGCAGCTGCTCGAGCGCCTGGCCGCCGGGGAAACCGTGGTGCTGGTGAGCGATGCCGGCACGCCGCTCTTGTCGGACCCGGGCTTTGAACTGGTGCGCGCGGCGGCGCATGCCGGCCACAGCGTGCTCGCCATCCCCGGGCCGTCCGCGGTCACCGCCGCGCTGGCGATCGCGGCGCTGCCGGCGCAGCGCTTCTGCTTCGAGGGGTTCCTGCCGGCGCGCGCCGCGGAACGGCGCGCCGCGCTCGGCACGCTCGCGCACGAACCGCGCACGCTGGTGTTCTTTGAGGCTCCGCACCGCCTGCTCGCCACCCTCACCGATATGGCCGCCGAGTTCGGCGCCGGGCGCGAGGTGGTGGTGGCGCGCGAGCTGACCAAGCTGCACGAGAGCGTCTACCGCGGCACGCTCGCGCAGCTGCTGGAGCGCGCGGGCGCGGATGAGAATTTCACCCGCGGCGAGATCACCCTCGTGGTCGCCGGCGCGCCCGCCGCCGCCCCCCAGGACGCCGATCCTGCGACGCTGCGCCGCACGGTCGACCTTCTGCTGAAGGAGCTGCCCCCGGGACGGGCCGCGGCGCTGGCGGCCCGGCTCACCGGGGCCACGCGCGCGGCGGCCTACGCGCTCGCCACCCGTGGCGCCCCGGGACCTGAGGCGGCGGACCCCTGAGGGCGGCCATGCCCCGCGCCATTGGCGCGCGCCGATTTGACTTCGCGGCGCGCGGCCGTATTGTGCCCACCAGAGTCGGCCGGGCAATCGCTGCTTCGAGCGCAAGCTTGGGGTGGAGGAAAGTCCGGGCTCCGGCGGATCGGGTGCCAGGTAACGCCTGGGGGGCGCGAGCCCACGGAAAGTGCAACAGAGAGCAGACCGCCTAAGTCCCTCACGGGACCGGCAAGGGTGAAACGGTGCGGTAAGAGCGCACCGCGTCGGTGGTAACACGCGACGGCATGGAAAACCCCACCTGGAGCAAGGCCAAATAGGGAAGCCGTCCGGCACTTTAAACGGTGCGTGGGCAGCGCCGATCCGCGCGCGCTTCCGGGTAGGCCGCTAGAGGTTCGCGGTGACGCGGATCCCAGAGGAATGATTGCCCTCGACAGAACCCGGCTTACAGGCCGACTCTTTTCTATTCTTAATCCGGCCGCGGAGCGCGGCCGCCGGGCGCTTACTTGATGACCTTCAGCTGCGGCCGCCGCGGGCCGGCCGGCTCGGTCTGCGGTGGCTGAGTCGTGTTCTGCGCGCCCAGGTCCTCCACGGAGAACACCATGCCCTCGTTGGTCTCGCGGGCGTAGATGCCCAGCACCGCGCTCAGCGGAAAGCGCACGTGGTGGGTGAGGCCCGCGAAGCGCGCATCGAACTCCACCGCGTCCGCCCCGAGGCGCAGGTGCTGCGTGGCGCCTTCGCTCAGGTTCAGCACGATCTTGCCGTCCTTGACGTAGGCGCGCGGCACCTCGACTCCGTCGCGGCCGGCGTCCACGATGACGTGCGGGGTGTTGCCGCAGTCGCTGATCCACTGGTGCATCGCACGCAGCAGGTAGGGACGCTTGGGCAGCATCTGGCTCATGGCATTATCCTACGACTATAGGAGCCGCATTTCCTGCTCGCGCTCCGAGAGGGCCTCGCGGAAGGCCGGCCGGGCGAATACCAGCTGCGCATACTTTTCAATGGCCTGCGCCTGGGGCGGCAGGTCGACCTCGTAGTACGGCAGGCGCCACAGGATCGGGGCGATGCTCGCATCGACGAGCGAGAACTCGTCCGACAGGAAGTAGGGCTTGACCTTGAACAGGTCGGTGCTCTGCAGGATCGTATCGCGCAGGATCTTCTTCAGCTTGACCGTCTGCTTCTTGTCCGGCTCCTGATCGATCTGGCGGGTGAGGCTGTACCAGTCGCGCTCGATACGAAACAGCGCCAGGCGAAACTGCGCGCGCGTGACCGGATCAACGGGCATGAGCGGGGGGTGTGGAAAGCGCTCATCGAGGTACTCGATGATGACCCGCGAGTCGTAAAGCACCAGGTCGCGGTCCACCAGCGTCGGCACGCTATGGTAGGGGTTCAGGTCGAGCAGGTCCTCGGGAAAGCGGCCCGCCTCGACGCTGACGATGTCGATGCTGATGCCCTTCTCCGCCAGCACGATACGGGTGCGATGGCTCCACGGGTCGCTCGGGGCGGAGAACAGCGTCATGATGGATCGTCGGCTCGACACCTTTGCGCTCCTGCGAACCGTTTCGACGTAAGTGCCGCGCGCATCCTACGCGCAAGCAACGGCGCTCAGTGCACGTCCTTCCAGTATTCACGCTTCAAGAGGTACGCCAGCCAGGTGAAGACCAGCAGGAAGAGTACGACCCAGACCCCGAGCGCGCGCCGCGCCGCCTGGGTGGGCTCGCCGACGTAATCGAGGAAATTCACCGTATCGCGCACGAAGCCGTCGTATTCCGCCGCCGTGAGGCGCCCGGGGGCGACCTGCTCAAAGTGATCGAAGACCTGCTCGTGCATGAGCCCGCCACCCTCCGAGCGGGTCACGTCCTTGAACACCGCGACCTTCAGCCCCTCGAGCGCCGAGAGCACGTCCGGCATGGCGGTGGTCGGCAGCCGCAGGTTGTTGGCGCCGGTCTGGCGCGTCGGGTCGAGGTAAAAGGTCTTCAGGAACTGATACAGGTAGTCCTTGCCGCGGGCCCGCGCCATCAGGGACAGATCCGGCGGCGTCTTGCCGAACCAGGCTTCCGCATCGGCCGCCGGCATGCTGGTGAGGATGTACTGCGTGGACTTGTCACCGGGCGGGATGAGCTCGCGCTGCAGCAGTGTCGCGGGGATCTGCAGATCCTGGCCGAGGCGCGACCAGCGCTCGTACTTGAGCGAGTGGCACCCGAGGCAGTAGCTGGTGAAATTGCGCGCCCCGCGCTGCACCGAGGCGAGATCCGTGACGTCGCTGTTCACCTGCCAGTGCTGCCAGTCCGCGCCGGCCTTGGCCGGCGCCTCGCCCGCCGCCGCGCCGCTCTCAGCCGCCGCCGCGACAGCGCCCAGCAGCAGGCTCAGCGACACCAGCGCCGCCGCCCCCCAGGCGCCTTGGCTGCTGCGCTCAGTGCGCATGGTAGACCACCCTATCGGGCACCGGCTTGCACTTCTCCAGGCGCGTGTAGAACGGCATCAGAATAAAGAAGGCGAAGTAGATGACCGCGAAGACGCGCGCCAGCATGACGTACAGGCCTTCGGCGGGCTGCAGGCCGAGGTAGCCGAGCGCCACGAAGGCGATGGCGAAGAGCGTCAGCGCCGCGCGCGACATCCAGCCCTTGTAGCGGATGGACTTCACCGGTGAGCCATCCAGCCAGGGCACGAACAGGAACGCCACCACCGCGAGCAGCATGAGCAGCGCCCCCATGCGCTGGTCGGGCACCGCGCGCAGGATCGCGTAGAAGGGCGTGAAGTACCACACCGGGGCGATGTGCTCGGGCGTGGACATGGGATTGGCCGGCTCGAAGTTCGGCGACTCGAGGAACAACCCCCCGAGGGTCGGCACGAAGAACACCACGATGGCGAACAGCACGAAGAACACGCCGACCCCGAACAAATCCTTGACGGTGTAATAGGGGTGGAACGGAATGCCGTCGAGCGGCGTGCCGTCGGGCCCCTTCTTGTCCTTGATCTCGACTCCGTCGGGGTTGTTCGAACCGGTCTCGTGCAGCGCCACGAGGTGCAGCGCCACCAGCAACAGCAGTCCCAGCGGCAGCGCGGCGACGTGCAGCGCGAAGAAGCGGTTGAGCGTGGCATCCGCGATGCCGTAATCGCCGCGGATCCATTCCACCAGCCCCGGGCCGATGCCCGGGATGGTGCCGAAGAGATTCACGATCACCTGCGCGCCCCAGAAGGACATGTTGCCCCACGGCAGCACGTAGCCCATGAAGGCCTCGGCCATGAGGGCGAGGTACACCGCCATGCCGAACAGCCACAGCAGCTCGCGCGGCTTGCGGTACGAGCCGTAGAGAAAGGCGCGGAACATGTGCAGGTAAACGACGATGAAGAACGCCGAGGCGCCGGTGGTATGCAGGTAGCGCAGCAGCCACCCGTAATCCACCTCGCGCATGATGTATTCGACCGAGTCGAACGAGGTCGCCTCGCCCACCTTGTAGAACATGGTGAGGAAGATGCCGGTGACCAGCTGCAGCACCAGCACCAGCAGCGCCAGCGAGCCGAAGAAGTACCAGATGTTGAAGTTCTTCGGTGCGTAATAGCCGGTCAGCTGGCTCTTGATGAAGGTATCGACCGGCAGCCGCCGGTTGAGCCAGCCCCAGAATCCAGCCTTCGCCGCCGTATCGGATGCACCGCTGGCAGTATCGGCGGCCATCAGGCGACTCCCTTCTCGTCGGCACCGATCACGAGCAGGGTCGGCTTCGGGTAGGAATACGGCGGCACGCGCAGGTTGATGGAGGCCGGCGAGCCGTCGAACACCCGTCCCGCCAGATCAAAGCGCGAGCCGTGGCAGGGGCAGAAAAACCCGCCCGGCCAGCTCGGGTAGAGCTCCCCGGCGCTGAAGCGCTGCTTGGGCAGGCACCCGAGGTGGGTGCAGATCCCGACCAGCACCAGCATCTCGGCGCTGCGCGAGCGATCCGGGTTCTTCGCATAGGGGGGCTGATCGGAGTACTTGGAGGTCGGGTCCTTGAGCTCCGCGTCGTGCCCGGCGATGCGCGCCACCATGTCCGGCGTGCGGCGTACCACATAAATCGGCTGCTTGCGCCAGACGGTGATGGCCATCTGCCCGGCCTCGAGCTTGGAGATGTCCAGCTCAGCCGGCACACCCTGCGCGCGGGCCCGCTCGGAGGGGGCCCAGGACTCGATGAAAGGCACGGCGGCAAAGGCCGCGCCCACCGCCCCGGCGGCGATGGCGGCCCGGGTAAGAAACTTACGCCGGCTCAAGTCGACTGGATCATCGGCGACGACTGCCTGATCGGCCATGCAACGGTCTCCCGCTTAAACAGCACGCCCGCCGCCGCCTGCAGTTCGCATTCTCGCCGCCATGCGGACGTGGCTTCAGCACACGCGCGATTTCATACCTTGCGGGGGGCGGCGCATTATACACAAACGAACACCCCGTCCCGGGCGCACCTGGCGCCTCACCGGTTCGGATTCCCGGAGTTCTTTGCGATGCTGAACCGCCTCGGGCGCGGACTCATATTCGTCGTCGGCTCGGTAGTCGGGGGGCTCGCGCTGGCCTTCCTGATCGTCGCCGCACGCCCCGACCTGATCCGCCACGAGAGCGCCACGAGCAGCGTGCCCGCCCTGCCGGCCGCGCCGGCGAGCGTGGCGGGGCCGGGCCAGTTCACCTATGCCCCCGCGGTGCAGCGCGGCGCCCCCTCGGTCGTCAACGTGTACGCGGCACGGCTCGTCACCGAACGGGTGGCGCCCTCGCTCGGGGAGCTGTTTGGCGATTACATGCCGCGCTACCGCCAGCGTATCGAGCGCAGTCTCGGCTCGGGCGTCATCGTCGATGAGAGCGGCCACATCGTCACCAACCATCACGTGATCGCCAACGCCGACTCGATCCGCGTGCAGCTCGCCGACGGCCGGGTCGCGGATGCCAAGATCGTCGGACGCGACCCGGACACCGATCTGGCGGTGCTGAAGATCGACCTCATGCCGCTCCCGGTGGCGGTCTTCGGGCGCTCCGACCAGCTGAAGGTGGGCGATGTGGTGCTCGCCATCGGCAACCCGGTCGGGCTGTCGCAAACCGTCACCCACGGCATCGTCAGCGCCACCAGCCGTCAGCAGCTGGGCATCGCGCCGCTGGAGGATTTCATCCAGACCGATGCGCCGATCAACTTCGGGAACTCCGGCGGTGCGCTGGTGGATGCGAGCGGCGCGCTGGTCGGGATCAACACCGCCATCGTCGCCAAGAACATCGGGGTCGAGGGCATCGGCTTTGCGATCCCGGTGAACATGGTGCGCGGGGTCTTGAGCGAGATCATCGCGCACGGCCGCGTCATCCGCGGCTGGATCGGCATCGTGCCGGAGGATCTCACCGAGGAGCAGGCGCAGCAGCTCGGCTTGCCGCAGTCCGGGGTCGTGATCAGTAATCTCTACGTGGGCAGCCCCGCCCAGCAGGCGGGCCTGCTCCCCGGGGACCTGCTGATCGGCATCGACGGCACCGCGCCGCACGGCGCGCAGGACGCCCTGGGGCGCATCGCCGCTCACAAGCCCGGCAGCAGCGTGCTGCTGCGCGGCCTGCGTGGCGGGCGCAGCTTCGAGGTGCGCGCGCAGGTGGGGGAGCGCCCGCGCCCGCCATGACCATCCTCACGACGCGCACTTTTGGTTCGCGGCAGGAGCTCGATGCCGCCCTCACCGCGCGCCTGGCGCGCGCGCTCAGCGCGCGCGGCGCCTCCGCGGTCATGCTCTCCGGGGGCACAACCCCGATGAGCGCCTACCGCACGCTCGCGCGCGGGCCGCTCGCGCACGATGATCGCCTGCACGTGCTGTTCAGCGACGAGCGCTACGTGCCGGCCGACTCGGAAGGCAGCAACTACTACCAGGCCCGCGAGCTCCTGAGCGCCCTCGCCCTGCCGCCCGGCTCGCTCCTCAGCGTGCCGACGCACCTGCCGCTCGCCGCGGCCGCCGCCACCTTCGAAAGCGAGCTGATGCAGATGCTGAGCTCCGGGGTGCGCATCGGACTCGGGCTCCTGGGGCTGGGGGCGGACGGGCACACTGGCTCCTTATTCAATGAGGCGGATCTGGAGCAGGCCCGCGGGCACTACGCCATCGCCGTGCAGCGTCCGGACGGGCGCGCCGGGATCAGCGTGACCCCGGAGCTGCTCGCGACGGTGGGCGAGCCGGTGTTCGTCGTGGCCGGACCGGAGAAGCGCGACGCCGTGCGGGCCCTGTGCGCCGGGGATCCGAAGCTGATCGCCTGGCGCGCCGTGCAGGGGTGCGACCACGTTGAGCTTTGGGTATCCGCGCGTTAGGCGCGTCGCCGCCTCGAGGGGTAGGAGAAGCCTGGGCGGTGTGAGACCATCCGCGCACTCCCGCATGCCACGCATCGCCACCTCAGTGACCGACACCGCCGAGCGTGCCCGCGGCGGGCACCGCTCGCGCCTACGGCCCCAATCCCACCGCACCTGCCTGCCGTGACTCCCTCCGTGATGCCGCTCTTCGCCACCCCGTTCGGGGTTGCGCCGCTGCCCGAAGCCGAGTCCTGCAACGCGGCGCTGTCCGCGCTGCTGCGCGAGCGGGCCACGACCGATCCGCGCCGCGGCGCCCCCGATTCGACACCGCTGTGCTATGTGAGCGCCGATGACTGGCTCGACTGGGCTCGGGGCAATCCTGCCGGCGGTCGCGTCACCACCGAAATGCTGCGCGGCGTGCTTGCGGTCGTCGCCGCCGTGAATGGCTTCGAGCCCGGCAAGCTCGAGAGCTTCACGGCCCAGGCGCGGGGCCGCTTTACGATCGTGCGCCCGGACGGGCATGTGCCGGCGACCCATTACCCCCAGTCCGCCTGGTGCGCCATCTATTGCGTCGCCGCTCCGCCCCCCTCGGAGGGGCGTCACGACAGTGGGGTGCTGCGTCTTTATGAGTCGCGCCTGGGCCCGATGTTCTCGGACGCGACCAACGCCGCCATGCGCGGGCCCTACGCGATCGGACACTGCACCTGGCGCCCTGTGCCGGGCAGCGTAGCCGTGTTTCCGGCCTGGGTGAGGCACGAAATCGCGCTGCTGCGCGCCCCGGGGGAGCTCATCCTCCTCACCCTGCGGGTGCGCTTCGTGGCCCCGGGCCAGGAAGGACAGGCGCACTGGTGAGCGGGCCCACTAAGCTCGACGCGCTCTTTGCGGTGCCCTTCGGGAGCGCCTGCCTGCCCGCGTGCGAGCGGCTCAACGCGGAGCTCGAGAAGCTCTTTCTCGAGCGCGCCCAAGACGAATATCGCAACCCCACGCCGAGCCACATTCCCCAGGATGAGACCTTCGAAAGCCGCTTCAACCTGTTCCGCTGGCCGGAAAGCTGCGTCCAGGAGCTGCGGCGCTTCGTTCTGGATGGCGTCCTACACACCGTGCAGCAGGCGACCACCCTGACCCCCGAGGCCGTCTCGCGCCTCAAGCTGCACAACCACACCTGGTTTCACGTCAGCCGCTACGCCGGCTCCTTCATCGCGCACAACCACCCCCTGGCCTCCTGGTCGGCGGTTTACTGCGTACGCCCCGGCGAGGGGGTCCCGGAGCAGCCGCAAAGCGGGGTACTGCGCTTCTTTGACCCGCGCCACGGGGCCGACGCCTACCTCGACCCGGGCAACGTTCCGCTGCGTCCCGGGTTTGCGCACCGCCCGCTCGAGCTGCGGCTTCAGGCCGGCGAGCTGGTCGTCTTCCCCTCTTATGTCTTCCATGAGGTCGCCCCGTTTTTCGGCAGCGACACCCGCATTACCGTCGCCAGCAACTGCTGGTTCGCCTGAAATCGGCACGACAGGCGCCTTCGGGCGACTGTCGCATTCACGCCACAAGCAACTCCGCCACAGCCTCAACCGAGCCAAAACCCGCAAAACCACTGACGGCCGTAGCTTCTGCGCCTCAGATAGCCTTTGCAGTTCTGTTTCACCCGTGTAGTATTTCTGCCATCACCGTGCCGACACGTCCGTGCGCGGTTTACCACAGCTGTTTTAAGGGGAGAGAGCCCGAATGACCAATACCAGTCGCAACGTGCGGCACGCGGTACACCTAGCCCTCGCAGCCTGCGCCGCAGGCGCCGGGATGCCACTCGCTCAAGCACAGACCGCGCCTGCAGCCGCGACGACCGCACCACCGCTCGAGGAAGTCGTCGTCACTGGTTCGCGCCTGCTGCAGACGCCAAACGAAGTCTCCATCAGCCCCATCACGAGCGTGAGCGCGGAGCAAATTTCGCGCACCGGTCTGGTACGTACGGAAGACATTCTCAACGCGCTGCCGCAGGTGTCGGCAGAGCAGAGTTCGGGTAACTCCATCGCCTCCAACGGTATCGCCACCGTCAGTCTGCGTGGCCTGGGTTCGCAGCGCACGGAAGTCCTGATCAACGGACGGCGCATGCAGCCGGGTGGTGCCGGCGGCGTCGTGGGGCCTGGCGGCAATGCCAACAGCCCCGACATCAACCAGATTCCGGCGGAACTGATCGAGCGCGTGGACGTGCTGACCGGCGGAGCTTCCGCCGTGTACGGTGCGGACGCGGTCGCAGGCGTCGTGAACTTCATCCTCAACACGCACTTTGACGGGGTGAAGATCGACGGCGAGTACAGCTTCAACAACCACGAGAACAACAACGAGCTCTATAAGGGCTACCTGACGGAATCCGGCAATCCGCTGCCGCCGAGCACGGTGAACACCGGCCAGAACCGCAACTTCTCGGTCCTGGTGGGTTCGAATTTCGCCGACGGCAAGGGCAACGCGACCGCCTATGCGACCTTTCTGCACAGCAATCCGGCGGTCGGCAATCAGTTCGACCACGCCGGTTGCACCCTAAACGGTGGCAGCGTCCCGACGGGGCCCCTCACTTGCGGCGGTTCGAGCACGAGCGGCCACGGCGCCTTCGAGGAGAACGGGTTTGTCCCCACGGCGAAGGGTGGGTACGTCACGCGTCTCTTCAAGAACACGATCAACCAGACCAACGGCAACATGCAGAAGTACGCCAACTCGGACGCGTATAACTACGGCGCGTTGAGCTACTTCCAGCGCGGCGCGGATCGGTGGACTTCGGGTGCGTTCCTTCACTACGACATCAACGACAAGGTCCAGCTCTATAGCGAGACCATGTTCGCCCGCAACACCTCGTCGGCCCAGTACGGGCCGAGCGGTGCATTTGCCTACCAGGGTTACCTCACCGACTGCGCCACCAATCCGCTGTTGTCGGCGCCGTATTCTGCTCCGAGCGTACACACCGAGCTTTGCAACCCGGCGAACTTAGCGTCGAACCAGCTGTACTACAACACTTCCGTCGCCCCCGGCTCAACCATCTCCGGGAGCCAGGTCTACATCGAGCTCGGACGCCGCAACGTAGAAGGCGGCGGGCGCATTGACAACTACACCTCGGATGCGATCCGCCAGGTCCTTGGAACCAAGGGGGGCTGGGGCGATGTGTGGACGTACGACGTCTACGGCAGCTGGGGCATCACGGACTTCAGCGACAACGAATCAAACTTCCTGGGTACACCGCAGGTCCAAAACGCGCTGACCGTCGTTGGGAACCCCGCGGTTGGCGGCATCGCTGGGGTACCGACGGGAGCGCCGGTTTGCGCGGCAGCCCTGAATGGCACCGCCCCGACCTGCGTGCCCTGGAATATCTACAAGCCGAGCGGCATAGCGTCTACCACGCAGGGTGGTGTGACGCAGGCGGCGCTGAACTACATGACCGTGCCCTCCACCTACGCCTCGACGGCCATCGAGTACATCGTGGATGGCTCGGTGACCGGTGAGCTCGGCAAGTACGGCGTCAAGCTGCCGACCGCGAACGCCGGGCTTTCGGTCAACGTCGGCACCGAGTATCGCTCGGAGAGCTTTAATTTCAATCCGGACTACATTTACTCGAACGGCTTGCAGGAAGGCGGTGCGCCCTCTGAGGCCATCAACGGCGGCTTCCACGTGTGGGAAGGCTTCACCGAGATGCGCCTGCCGCTGCTCAGCGACATGACCATGGCCCAGGACCTGAGCCTGGAAGCGGGTTATCGCTACTCGAGTTACTCGCTGGGATTCAACACCAACACTTACAAGTTCGGTGCAGAGTGGACGCCCATTCGGGATATACGTTTCCGCGCCAGCTACAACCGCGCGGTGCGTGCGCCGGACCTCAACGAGCTCTACACGCCGGCGACCGTCGGTGCGGGCGGCACGGCGGATCCGTGCTGGGGCCCAACCCCGGTGTACACGCTGGCTGAGTGCGTAAAGACCGGGATCAGCCCGGGTCAGTACGGCCATATCGAAGTCAACACGGCAGCGCAGATCAACACCAAGACCGGCGGCAACGCCAATCTGGAGCCGGAAAAGGCCGACACCTACTCGGCCGGCGTGGTGTTCCAGCCCACCTTCCTGCAGAACTTCTACATGTCGGTGGACTACTGGGACATCGTGATCCAGGACACGATCTCGTCGCTGCCCTCGACGGTCGTCATCCAGCAGTGCGCGACGGGCGATGGCTCAACCTGCAACCTGATCCATCGCGGCTCGGACGGTTCGCTGTGGACCAATACACCTGGCGACTATGTGTCGACGAATTTCCAGAACATCGGCAAGGTCTCGACGAAGGGTATCGACGTCCTGTCGTCCTATCGGCTCGATCTGCCGCAGGGCAACAAGCTGTCGTTCAACCTGAACGGCACCTACACGATGGCCTTCGACACGGCGAGCCTCACGAACGGTCCCATCTACAACTGCGTGGGCTTCTACGGCAGCACCTGCTCCGCTCCGATCCCGGCCTGGCGCCACGTGTTCGGGACGACCTGGCAGACGCCCTGGGCGGGCCTGGATATGACCTTCCGGTGGCGCTTCATCGGCCCCTCCTCGGTCGATGGCACCAGCACCAACCCGCTGCTCTCGGGTAACAGCTACTACATCGGCGCAGACCACATCCCGGGCTACAACTACTTCGACTTCTCCGCCTCCATGCCGATTGGCAACAATGTCGACATACGGGTGGGTGTCAACAACATCACGGACAAGAATCCGCCGGTGGTTCCGGGCGGCAACTTGAGCTCCTGCCCGAACACCACGTGCAACAACAACACCTGGGTCGGCACGTATGACACGCTGGGACGCTTCATCTTCGGACACATCACGATTAAGTTCTAAACGCGTAAGTCGCATCGACATCGCAAGTGACTCGCGGCGGGCCCCACGGCCCGCCGCTTTTTTTGGCGCACCAGAATTGCAGTCCGGAACACACCTTTCGTGAGCTGCGGCCGACGGGCCGCTTCTCTGCAGGTCGTTAGGATTCGCTGCTGCGCCGTGCTGGCGCAGGGCGCGTCGCGCTCGCGAGGGCTACTGCAGCCGCTGTGCGTGCCAGCTGTGATGGTCGGCGGTGGTCAGCAGGTACGACCCGAGCGCGGAGCGCTTGATCGTCACCGTGTCACCGGTGCGCAGTGGCGGGTCCGATGTATTGAAGGTCCAGATCTGGCCGTTATCGAGCGTCACATGGACGTTGTACTGGCGGTCGGTCGTGATCTGGGTGACGCGTGCCTTGATGGCCTGGGGTTGATCCGGCGCGGTCTGCTGATGTGGGCTCATGCCGAAATTCTGCGGGGTCGGGTTGGCCGCCGCACTTGGGGCCACGACCGGCGCGGCCGCCAGCGCCGCGGAGGGCGCCGTCGCGGGGGCGGCCGCGGGCACTGGAGGCGGCGGCAGTGCGCGACGGGCGAGCGTGTCATAGCAGGTGAGCCGCTGGTCGGCGCCGGCGATCGCCGCACAGCGGGCCAGGTCCGAAGTAGTGACGGCGGAGCCGGCGAGCGTGGCCAGCGGCCAAAACCCGAGCAGCAGAACGGCGCCGCCGCTCTGATGAGGCCTCATCGCGTGCCGTCCGCCGGGAGCGCGTAGTAGCGCACGTACGTCTCGGTGAGAACCTGGATCAGCTCGCGTTCGGCTGGGCTCATCAGTGGGTTCCAGATGTCGAATATGAGAATCGCCCGCGGCGTGTCAGAAAGATTCCAGGCCTCATGTTCGATCGTGTCGTCAAATACCCAGGCCTTCCCGGGCACCCATTCACGGGTCGTGCCCCCCACGCGGAAGCCACAAGCGGGCGGGACGATCAGGGGCAGGTGCACCGTGAGACGGGTGTTGGTGACCCCGGTGTGGGGCGGGATCTTGGTATTGGCCTCCAGCAGCGAAAAGAAAGCGGTCGGCGCCCGGGCGGCGATCCGCGGGCGTGGCACCGCGGCCGCCTCGAGCACGCAGGCCGTCGTCGGGCAGCGGGCGAGGTGCCCGAGATGGGGCGTCCCCTGGTTCCACAGGAAGTACGCGCTCCAGGCCCGCGAGCGGTTCAGGTCCCGCCACTGATCCAGCGGCATGCTCGCCGGAAAGTCGATGTAGGGCTGCAGGCCCTCGCGGTCCGATACCAGTACCCGCAGCAGCTCGGCGCGGATCTCATCGGTCGCCGCCTCGATCGCATCGAGCCAGGGAAAGTCGCCGCGCTCGAAGAACTCAATCGCCGGCAGCTCGGGAAAGTACATCCAGGTCGGCTGCGAATAGTAAGCGCTGCGCTGGCCCACCATGATCTCAAGGCACGCATCGAAGCGGCGCTGGCCCGTGCCGCCATGGCGCTCGCGCACGGCGGCGAGCGGCTGCTCGAGCTCTCCCAGGAGCTGGGCCTGATCGCTCTGCACCACGGCCCTGGCACGCTCGAGCGCCTCGCGCACCGCAGGGGGGACCTCCGCGTTCGGTGCCACAGAGGCGAGCGCATTCTGGTAGGCGCGCGCCGCGTTGCGCACATCGCCCGTCTCCTGCAGATGGGCGCCCTTCTGCAGCAGCGCTGATAGATGCCGCGGCTCAAGCTCGAGCGCCTTCTCGAGCGCATCGAGCTCCTCCGTGCGCCGGCCGAGTGCCCTGAGGCTGCTCGCGAGGTTGGCCCAGAGGGCGGGCTGGCGGGGATCAGCCGTGGTGGCGCGTACGAACAGGGCGTACGCGTCGCTCGCCGAGCCGCGCCCCATCATGCGCACGCCGAGTTCATTCAGCACCGCGGGGTGATTCGGCGCCCGCTGGGCGGCACCGACCAGCAGCTGCTCGGATTCGCTCATCCGCCCGGCCGCCGCAGCCGCCTTGGAGGCCTGCACGGCGCGCCAGATGGCCGCATCATCGTGTGCAGCCGGGTTCACTGTGTTCACGCTACCATCCTTGCAGGGGCTCGCTTTGCGAGACGCGGCAATTGTAGCCGCTGTTGGCGTCCCCGGCACCGCTCGCGCCGTTGACTGAGCGCGGCGCAGTCCGCTTAGATACCCGCCCCTGCTGCGAGCTTTACGCGGCGGCCGCCGCGGGCAACCTTTCTCATCCGACGGGAGTGGCTCATTGAGCACTACAACTTCGATTGATCTCGCCCTGATGCGTGCGTCCGCGTTGCTCGATTCCGATCCGGAGGGTGCCGCAGAGCGGGCTGCAGAGATCATCGCGCAGGCACCGCAGCACGCGGAGGCGCAGCTGCTGCTCGCGGCCGCGCGCCGCAAGCTCGGAGACCCGTCCTCGGCGGTGGCCCTGCTCGAGCGACTGTGCGCGGTCACCCCTGACTCCTCGATCCTGCAGCTCGAACTCGGACGCGCCTACGCCGCCGCCGGTCGCGGCACGGCTGCCCGAGCGGCGTTGCGTCGTGCCGTTACCCTCAATGGACTTCTGGCCGACGGCTGGCGCGAACTGGCCGCCGCGCACTTCGCCGCCGGGGAGATGGCCGAGGGGGACCAGGCCTACGCCGCGTACAGCAGGCTCGCTTCCGACCCGCCGGAGCTCACCGACGCCGTGGTCGCCCTCGCCGACAATCGGCTTGACGCGGCGGCACTGATCCTGCGGCGGCACCTGGAGCACGCGCCGCACGACGTCGCCGCCTTGCGCCTGCTGGCGGATGCTGCCGCCCGCTGGGGGGATGAAGCCGAAGCGGAGCGCAGGCTGCGCCAGTGCCTCGAGCTCGCTCCCGGCTATGCCGCGGCACGGGCCGACCTTGCCCGCCTGCTGCACGCTCAGCAACGCAGCGCCGAGGTCCTGTCACTCGTTGATCGACTGCTCACGCAAGACCCGCACAGCTCGGAATACCTCGGACTGAAAGCATTCACTCTGCCGCTCCTCGGGCGCATGGAAGAAGGCATCGCACTACTGAAGGAAGCCATCGCACAACAACCCAGCGAGGGGGGGCTGTGGGTCCTCTACGGCCATCTGCTGCGGGAGACCGGCCAGCGGGCCCAGGCGATCGATGCCTACCGACGGGCGCTCGAGCTGCAGCCACAACAGGCGGGGCGCGTCTACTGGAGTCTCGCAGACCTGAAAACCTTCCGCTTCGCTGCGACGGATCTTGTGGCCATGGAGGAGCAGTTGGCGCGCCCCGAGGTACGCGGGGCGGAGCGCATCCCGCTGGAATTTGCATTCGGCAAGGCGCTCGAGGATCAGGGCGAGTACGAGCGCTCATTCGAGCATTACGCGCGCGGCAACGCGCTGCAGCGTTCGACCCTGGTCGATCATCTGGACTCGGGGATCGAAGAACTTGAACGCTCGATGAAGCTCTACACCGCGAGTTACTTCGAGGCGCGCGCCGACTGGGGCAGCGAGCGGCAGGACCCCATCTTCATCGTTGGGCTGCCCCGCTCAGGCTCGACGTTGCTCGAGCAGATCCTGGCGAGTCACTCGCAGGTCGAGGGCACGCGCGAGCTACCGGAGGTGGCCAGCATCGTGCGCGAACTCGCCGCGCGCCTGCGCGATAGCGGGGCTTCGGGCTATACGCAAACCGTGGCGCAGCTCACGCGCGAGGACATCGCAAGTTTCTCCGCACTCTATCTTGAGCGGACGCAGTTATATCGGCCGCTCCGCAAGGTGCATTTCATCGACAAAATGCTCGGTAACTTTACGAATCTGGGTCTCCTGCAGCTGATGTTCCCGCGCGCCGTGATCATTGACACGCGCCGGCACCCGATGGCTTGCGGCTTTTCCTGCTACAAGCAGCTGTTCGCGCGCTATTTGGCCTTTACCTACAGCCTCAAAGACTTTGCGCGCTATTACCGCGCCTATCACGACTTCATGGAGCATTTTGACAGGGTGCTCCCCGGCCGGGTACATCGCGTGTACTACGAACAGCTGATCGCTGATCCTGAAACCGAGGTGCGCAGGCTCCTTGAGCATTGCGGGCTGCAGTTCGAAGCGCAGTGCCTGCGCTTCTACGAGAATCCGCGCGCCGTCCTGACCATCAGCTCCGAACAGGTGCGCCGGCCCCTGTACACCGACAGCATCGATCAGTGGCGCAATTTCGAGCCATGGCTTGGCCCCCTGAAGGAGGGGCTGCGCGAATTCGTGGAGCGCTACCCGAGCCCTGCGCGCGGTGCGACCTGACGCAGGCGCCGCGCGTTTCTCGCGCGGCCGCGCCGGCACACGCTGCGATCAATGCGCCGGCGCAGCCTTCCGGCAGGATCGCACGGCCATGCACCTCAAACCGGCACCAGGGCCGCCGGCGCGCAGGAGCGCGTCCAATCCTCGGGCCGCGCGCCGGGGTTGTGCCAGTTGCACGGACCGGTAATGAGGTCATTGGCCTGCTCCGGACCCCAGCTGCCCGGCAGGTACTCAAGGGGTGTCGTGTTGAGTTTCAGGAGCGGATCGACGATCTGCCACGCGGCCTCCACTTCATCCTCGCGCGCAAAGTGCGAGGTATCCCCGATGAGTGCGGCGCTGATCAGGACCGCGTAGGCATCCATGTCATCGCCCTCGGTTTGCGCCACGTACAGTTCGACGCTCTCACCGGTCATGACCGATCCGGGCTTCTTGATGTGGGCGCCCAGGGCGATCGCGACGTCCGGGCCGACCCGAAAACGCGCGTGATTGGGCTGCTCGGGCGCGCGGTCACCGAATACATTCGCCGGCGGCGGTCGCAGCTCCACGACGACCTCGGTCGCCGTGACCGGCAGACGCTTGCCGGCGCGCAGATAGAACGGCACGCCGCTCCAGCGCCACGAGTCGATCCACAGCACGAGCGCGGCGTAAGTCTCGACCTTGGAGTCCTTGGCTACTCCCGGCTCCTCGCGGTACCCCTGGAACTGCCCGCGCACCAGCTGCGCGGGCTTCGCGGCCCGTACCGCTTTCAGCAGCTTCACCTTCTCATCGCGCAGCGACTCGCCTTCGGCGGTCACCGGGGGCTCCATGGTGAGCAGCGCCAGGATCTGCAGCAGGTGATTCTGGATCACGTCCCGCAGGGCGCCGGTCTCCTCGTAGAATTTGCCGCGGCCGGCGACCCCGAGCAATTCGGCCATGGTGATCTGGACGCTGGCGACGTAGTTGCGGTTCCACACCGGCTCGAGGAACGAATTGGCGAAGCGAAAGTACAGGATGTTCTGCACCGCCTCCTTGCCCAGGTAATGATCGATGCGAAAGATGCGGCTTTCGGGGAAGTGCCGGTGCAGCGTCGCATTGAGCTGTCGGGCGCTGTTGAGATCGCGGCCGAAGGGCTTCTCCACCACCACGCGGGCACTCTCCCCGGCGGTCGCGGCCAGGTGCTCGATCACGACCGCAAACATGCTCGGCGGGATGGCGAGGTAGTTCAGCGGACGCCGCGCCGCGCCGAGTGCCTGCTGCAGCGCTGCAAACGTGGCGCGATTGTTGTAATCGCCGTCCACGTAACGCAGCAGGCCGACGAGGCGCGCTGCCACGGCTGCATCGGCGTCGTGCACGAACTCCTTCAGGCTCGCGCGCACGCGCGCGGCGAGCTGCTCGATCTTCCAGCCCTGGCGCGCGACGCCGATCACGGGCACGCTGAGAAGGTTGCGGCGCACCAGGTGATAGAGCGCCGGGTAGATCTTGCGATAGCACAGGTCCCCGGTCGCCCCGAAGAGCACCAGCGCATCAGAGTCGCGACGTTCCATGCAGCGCACCTTTCGTGGGGGTGTTATGCCGGTCGTTCGACGTGACCGCCGAAGCCCAGTCGCATCGCCGAGAGCAGCTTGTTGGCGAACTCGGAGTGGCCGCGCGAATCGAAGCGCCCGTAGAGCGCCGCGCTCAGCACGTACGCGGGCACGCCGACCTCGATGGCCGCCTGCACCGTCCAGCGACCCTCGCCGGAGTCGGCGACGTGACCGCTGAACCCGGCGAGCGTGCCGTCCTTGGCGAGCGCGGCCGCCGTCAGATCGAGCAGTCGCGAGGCGATGATGCTGCCGTGGCGCCAGACCTCAGCGATGGCGGCGACATTCAGCTCGTACTGGAAGTAGCGCGGCTCGGATAGCGGCGCGGTCTCCGCGTCCACCGTGGCGCTTTGCAGGCCGGCGTTGGCGTGCGCCAGGATGTTGAGCCCCTCGGCGTACGCGGCCATTAGCCCGTACTCGATGCCGTTGTGCACCATCTTCACCAGGTGTCCGGCCCCGGAGGGCCCGCAGTGCAGGTAGCCGAGCGCGGCGGCCGCGAGGCTCGCGGCGCGCGCCGGGCCTGCGGTCGCCGGGAGCTTGCCGCCTGGGGCGAGCGTGGCGAGCACTGGCTCGATGAGTGCGACCGCGTCCGCAGCGCCGCCGATCATGAGGCAATAACCTTGCTCGAAGCCGAGCACGCCCCCGCTCGTGCCGACATCCAGGTAATGGATGCCGGCGCCCTTCAGCTCCCCGGACCTGCGGATGTCATCGTGGTAGTGCGAGTTGCCGCCGTCGATCAGTACGTCCCCGCGCGACAGCAGCGGGCGCAGCTCCTGAAGCACCGCATCAACCGTACCGGCAGGCACCATGACCCACAGCGCGCGCGGGCGCTGGAGCGCACCGACGAGCTCGGCGAGCGAGCCCGCAGCGCGGGCGCCGTAGGCGCCCACGGCGCGCACCGCCTCGGGCCTGGGGTCGTAGGCGACGCAGTCGTGACCACCCTGCACCAGGCGGTGCGCCATGTTCGCCCCCATGCGGCCGAGTCCGATCATCCCGATCTGCATGGCGTTACTCCTTACGGCACGGTCAGCGGCGGCCGCTCAGTTTGGCACACGCCGGATCTGGGCGCCGAGCTGCGCGAGCTTCTCCTCGATCGCCTCGTAGCCGCGGTCGATGTGATAGATGCGCTCCACGTCGGTGCGTCCCTCGGCGATGAGGCCGGCAAGGACGAGGCTCGCGCTGGCGCGCAAGTCGGTGGCCATCACCGGGGCGGCCGTGAGCTTCTCCACGCCGTGAATGATCGCCGTGTTGCCCTCGAGGCGGATCTCGGCGCCCAGGCGCCGCATCTCCAGCATGTGCATGAAGCGATTCTCGAAGATGGTCTCGGTGATCGTGCCGACGCCGGCGGCCACGGTATTCAGGGCGGCAAACTGCGCCTGCATGTCGGTCGGAAACGCCGGATACGGCGCGGTGCGCACATCGACCGCTTTCAGCGTGCGGCCGCGCATGTCCACCTCGACCCAATTGTCGCCCACGCCGACCTTGGCGCCAGCCTCCTCGAGCTTGGCGAGGACCGCATCGAGGTGCTCCGGGCGGGTGTTCTTGATACGCACGTGGCCGCGGGTGATCGCGCCGGCGACGAGGTACGTGCCGCTCTCGATGCGATCGGGCAGCACCTCATAGCTCGTGCCGCGCAGACGCTTGACGCCGGTGACGGTGATCTTATCGGTGCCCGCGCCGTGGATCTTCGCGCCCATGGCGATGAGGAAGTTGGCCAGGTCGACCACCTCCGGCTCGCGCGCCGCGTTCTCGATGACGGTTTCTCCGTCGGCGAGTGTGGCCGCCATCATCAGATTCTCCGTACCGGTGACGGTGACGGTATCGAGCACCAGCCGTGCGCCGTGCAGCCGTGCGGCGCGCGCGCGGATGTAGCCGCCCTCGATGGTGATGTCCGCCCCCATCGCCTGCAGGCCCGCGACGTGGATGTTCACCGGCCGGGCGCCGATGGCGCAGCCGCCGGGGAGCGAGACGTCCGCGCGCCCGTAACGCGCCACCAGCGGCCCGAGTACCAGGATGGAGGCGCGCATGGTCTTTACCAGGTCGTACGGCGCAAAGCACTCGCGCAGCGTCGTGCCATCGACCTCGATGCGCATGCGCTCATCGATCGTCACGGTAGCACCCATGCGCCCCAGCAGCTCGACCGTCGTGGTGACGTCCTTCAGGTGCGGCACGTTGCCGACCATGACCGGGCCGTCGGCGAGCAGCGCCCCGGCCAGGATCGGCAGGGTGGCGTTCTTCGCCCCGGAAATGCGCACTTCACCCTCGAGCGCGACGCCGCCCTGGATCTGCAGCTTGTCCATGACGTCAGCCTCGCTCGGACTCTTCCGGGGTCAATGCCTCGATCGACAGCGCGTGGATCTCGCGGCCCATCAGCTCGCCGAGGGCGCGGTACACCAGCTGGTGGCGCGCGAGGCTGCGCTTGCCGGCAAACTCGGGTGCCACGATGCGCGCGGCGAAATGCGTGTTGTCATCGGACACCACGTGCACGTGCGCTCCGGGGAGACCGGCACGGATCAGGCGTGCGACTTCTTCAGGATTCATGATGCCAAGGCCCTATGTCGGTATACGGCGCGACCCGGGTGCCAGTCCTGCCGTGAACGAAGGCAGCTGGCGCAAGTGCGCCAGGATGAGCCAGTTTCGCAGATTTCAAGCTCTGCCGGGGCTGCCGGCACGCGATCCCACGCGGGCGCCGCCCGGGAGGACGCCATAAAGCGCCGCGACGGGTGCTGCCGACAGCACGCGCTAGCGCGGGTAGGCCCACGCTAGCCTGCCAGCGGTGCGCCAAATCGCTCGACCCAGCGTGCAAGCACCGGCTGCACCGGTTCGAGGAGTGCGCGATAGTGCTGCCATTGCCCGATACCGGAAGCATCCAGACCGCGCGCGAGCTGGGCGGTGCTCGGAGTCGCACGCTCGCGTGACTGCACGCGCGCGGCGAATGTCTGCATATCATCCATCCACTCGATTCCGAGGAACTGACAGATGGCATGCGTCTGTCCCGCGAAGTCCGCCATGAGGCGCTCATAACGCACCTCGTGCCAAGGCAGACCGAGCAACGGCCGTGCGAGCTCGGCAAAGTCCATGACGGCGTCGTAAAACTGCGCCGCGCCCTCTAAGGTCAGCATCTGGTACATCGCCGGATTCATCTTGAAGCGGCGCCGAAAGCAGCTGAGCACCACGTCGCGCGGATCGCGGCACGCGAACAGGATCTTCGCGCGCGGGAACAGGCGCGCGATCAGCGGCAGGTTAAGCGTGTTCAGCGGGTGCTTGTCGATGAACAGTTTGCCGCTGACGTCCACTCCGCTCTTACGGACTCGCTTCCAGTAGGCGGCGCGCAGCGCCTGCAACGCGCCCTCGTCCGCCTGCGCCAGTCGGTTAAGATCGAGGGGCTCGCGCATGAACGCCTGTACGCCCTCGGCCAGCAGCTCGTGCTCCTCCAGACTCACGATCCCGGGATGACCGTCGAGCACGACCTCGAGGAGTGTCGTGCCAGAGCGGGGAAACCCCATCAGCAGAATGTGGCCGGCCGCATCACCGGAGGGCGACTGCGGCGTCGCGGCCGCGGGCCACCGCGGCGCCACCACCCGCAGCGCCGCCGCCAATGCGCGGGCACGGGCGAGCACGCTGGTCCCCGAAGCAAGACTTTGATGGAACTGCCGCAGGGACTCATTGCACGCGTTGTAGGCTGCGAAGGCCTCCGGGTAGCGCCCCGCGGCATCGAGCACGTCACCGAGCAGTCCCTGCGCGTCCGCCCGTTCGGACGCCCCCGCCCGAGGGTCGGCGAGCAGCTCGCGCAGGCGTGCCTGCGCGGGCTCAAGCGCCCCCTCGGCAAGATCCGCGGCGGCGAGACTGAGCACGGCGTTGGGGTAGCCCGGAACCTGCGCGAGCACCCGTTCGGCCCAGCGCCGTGCTTCCGCGTGTTCGCCCCGATGCGTGGCGATCGAAGCCAAAGAACCCATGGCCGCGAGACACTGCGGATCGAGCTCAAGCGCGCGCAGGTGGCTGGCCTGCGCTTGTCCGAGTGACCCGAGCGCGATCAGCGCGTTGCCCTTGTTGGCGTGCGCAAAGCCGAGGTCAGGGTGGCGTTTCAGGAGTTCCTCGACGTGCTCCAGGGCCTCCTGCGGGCGATCGACGCGCTGCAGGCACAACGCCAGAGCGTTGCGCGCTGGTACGTCTTCTGGGGCGAGGGCGACCGCACGCTCGAGCAGACGCACGGCGGCCTCGAACTTGCCCTCCAGCTCCAGGTGTGCCGCCAGCACGTTGAGCAGCAGCGGATGCTCAAACCCTTCCGCCAGTGCCTGCTCGGCGATGGCGGCTGCGCGCGGAATCTCCCGGTTCTGGGCATGCGCCAGAACCGTGCTCAGCATCTGTAGGTCTGCATTCAGGTCGCGTGCCATGTTGGCATGATGCCAGAAGCGCGCCGCGCGACCCACGCTCGGGACTTCCTGCGGCGATTCGTGGCACGGGGTAGGGGGTGAGCTTACCCTCACCGCCCGCCCACACCACCGTACATGCGGCTTCGCATACGGCGGCTCAACCGACACACTGGAAGTCACCGCAGGCTCGCGCAGCCCTGAGACCACCCGGTGAGAAGTAAACCGCCGGCAAGGCATCGATTCAGGTCCGGCACTCGCGCCCCACAGCGCCCCCTATAATGCGCTCCCATGGACGCACGCTCTCCCGCTCACCCGCCCGCGAAGCCAACCGCGGTCACCGACGAGGCGCTGCTGGATTTTGCACGCCGCGCGCTGGAAATCGAGGCACGCGCGGTGCAGGGACTCGCAGCGCGCCTCGGTGCCGCATTCGCCGCAGCCTGCCGCATCTGTCTTGCCTGCCAGGGACGCGTCGTGGTCACCGGCATGGGCAAGTCCGGGCACGTGGCGGGCAAGATCGCCGCGACGCTCGCCAGTACCGGGACGCCGGCCTTCTTCCTGCACCCGGCCGAGGCCGGCCACGGCGACCTGGGCATGATCACGCGCACCGACGCGGTGCTGGCGCTGTCCAACTCGGGGGAGACACCGGAGCTGGTGCTGCTGTTGCCGCACCTGAAACGACTCGCGGTGCCGCTCATGGTGATGAGCGGCAACGGGGAGTCGACGCTCGCGCGCGCGGCGACCGTGACGCTCGATGTCGCGGTGGCAGCAGAAGCCTGCCCGCTCAACCTCGCGCCCACCGCCAGCACCACCGCGACGCTGGCGATGGGCGATGCGCTGGCGGTCGCGGTGCTCGAGGCGCGCGGCTTTACCGCCCAGGACTTCGCCCGCTCGCACCCCGGCGGCGCGCTCGGGCGCAAGCTGCTGCTGCATGTGGAGGATCTGATGCGCACCGGGACTGCGGTGCCGCGCGTCACCCCGGATGCCCCCCTGAGCGCGGGGCTTCTGGAGATGTCGCGCAAGGGACTGGGGATGACCGTGGTCGTGGACCGCGCCGACAAGATCCTCGGCGTGTTCACCGACGGCGACCTGCGGCGCGCGCTCGACAAACAGATCGATGTGCACGCCACGGTCATGAGCGCCGTCATGACTCCACACGCCAAGAGCATCGGCCCGCGCGAGCTCGCCGCCGAGGCGGTGCACCTCATGGAGGTGCACCGGATCACCGCGCTGCCGGTCGCCGATCCGCAGGGACGCCTGGTCGGTGCGCTCAACGTGCACGACCTCATGCGGGCCGGCGTGGTGTGAGGGGCGCGCACCCTTAAGCCCATGGTGCGCGCCATTCAGTTGCTGGTGCTCGATGTCGACGGCGTGCTCACCGACGGGCGGCTGTATTTCGGCCCGCGCGGCGAGGCGCTCAAGGTGTTCGACGTACGCGACGGCTACGGCATCGTGCAACTGCGCCGCGCCGGGCTCGAGGTTGCGGTGATCTCCGGGCGACGCTCCCGCATGGTGAATGCGCGCTGCCGCGAGCTCGGGGTGCGCCACCTCTATCAGGGCGTGAGCGACAAGCTCGCCGTGCTGCAGAGCTTGCTGGCGCGGCTGAAGCTGCCGGCGAGCGCCTGTGCGTGCGTGGGCGATGACCTGCCGGATCTGCCCGTGATGCGCAGCGTCGCCCTCTCCTTTGCCGTGGCTGATGCGCACCCCGCCGTGCGCCGCACCGCCGACGTCGTCACGCGCCTGCCCGGCGGGCACGGGGCGGTGCGCGAGGTGTGTGATCGCTTGCTCGCGCCGCGGGCGCGCGCGGGGCGCAGGCGCTGATGTACCGCGTGCTCGCTGTCGTCGCGTTCGTCGCGCTCATCATCGGGGTGATCGTGCTCTCCGGTGGCGAGCGCGAGGTTGCGGCCCCGAGTGTCGTCGAGGGCCCCCGCACAGACCCCGGTTACGCCGCCAAAAAGGCCCGGCTCGTGCAGACCGGGCCGGACGGCACGCCGCTCTACACCATCGATGCCCAGGAGGTGCAGCAGCTGCCGGCGCAGGATACGGTCGACCTGCACCAGGTCGTGCTCGGCTTCAAGGACTCCGCCGGTGATGAGTGGACCGCCACCGCCAGGCACGGCGAGGTGGCGCAGAACAGCGGCCTCGTCAAGCTCGACGGGGCCGTGCACGCGACCGGGGTGCTGCCCGGAACCACGGAGGCCGCCGACATCACGACCGAGCACCTCGCCTTCGACACAAACACACAGATCGTTACCACCCGCGACCCCGTCACCCTCATCATGTCCGGACGCAAACTCGACGCCGAGGGGATGGTCGCAAATTTGAAGGAGCGCCATGTGCAGCTAGAATCGGCCGTTCATGGCACCTACCGACCGTAAGTTGCGCTGGCTCGCCGCGCTGATCGCCTGTTGCGCGGCCACGGTCACGGCGGCGCAGGCGCCCCCCGCCAAGGGGCGGACCGCACTGCCGGGCACCGGGGAGCAGCCGATCAATCTCGATGCGGCCTCCTCCGAAGTCGACTATAAGACCAACACGGTGGTGTTCAAGGATGTGGTGATCTCCCAGGGCGACATGCGCATCCAGTCCGACCGCGCGCACGCCACCGGGCTGAATTTTGCCAACAGCAAGTGGGACTTCGAGGGCAACGTGCGCATCGATGCCGAGCAGCGCGGCAACCTGCGCTCCGATTCGGCCATCGTCGAGTTTAAGGACAACCACATCCTGCGGGCCACGGTGACCGGCAAGCCGGCCAACTTCGAGCAGAAGCGCATCGGGTCGGAGCAGATGGCGCGCGGCCATGCGGACAAGATCCTCTACGACGTCAACGACGGCACGATCCGGCTCACCAACGATGCTTGGCTCACCGACGGGCAGAGCGAGATCTCAGGTCCCGTGCTCGTCTACAACATCCGCGCGCAGAAGGTGCAGGCCGAGACCACGCCCGACAACGGCCAGCGCGTGCACATCACCATCCAGCCCCGTACCGGCCCGGGGAAGGATGCCGGCAAGACCCCGGACGCCGGCAAGCCGCAGTCAACGCCCCAATCATGACGGTGCTGAAAGCGTCCGGACTGCAAAAGAGCTACAGGTCGCGCGTGGTGGTGCAGGACCTGTCGCTCGAGGTCTCCAATGGCGAAGTCGTGGGGCTGCTCGGCCCGAACGGGGCCGGCAAGACGACCGCCTTTTACATGATCGTCGGGCTCGTGCCCTGCGATGCCGGACGCATCTACCTCGGCGAGCAGGATCTCACGCTGCTCGCGATGCACCGTCGCGCGCAGCTCGGTCTGGGGTACCTGCCCCAGGAGGCTTCGGTCTTCCGCAAGCTCTCGGTCCAGGACAACGTGATGGCGATCCTCGAGACGCGCTCGGACATGGAGCGCGCCGCGCGCGAGGAGCGCCTCGAGCAGCTCCTGGAGGAGCTGCGTATCGGGCACGTGCGCAAGAGCATGGGGTTCTCGCTCTCCGGGGGTGAGCGGCGGCGCGTCGAGATTGCGCGCGCGCTCGCGGCCGAGCCCAGGTTCATGCTGCTCGATGAGCCGTTCGCCGGCGTCGACCCGCTCTCGGTGCTGGACATCCAGCGCATCATTCGCGAGCTGACGCAACGCGGCATCGGGGTGCTCATCACTGACCATAATGTTCGTGAAACCCTCGGGGTCTGCAGCCGCGCCTATATCGTCAATCAGGGCTCGGTGATCGCCGCCGGGACTGCGGAAGAAGTCCTTGCCAACCCCCAAGTCCGTGAGGTGTACTTGGGTGAGTCTTTCCGGCTTTGAGCGCTTCGGGGCATACGGGGCTAATACTTTTGTTTTCAAGTAATTACGGGACAAAATTGGAAGGGCTGCGAGCAGCCTTTCGCAACTAAACATGCTCAAACCTTCTCTGCAGCTGAAGCTGGGTCAGCAACTGACGATGACCCCGCAGCTGCAGCAAGCGATCCGGCTTCTGCAACTGCCCGCGCTCGAGCTCCAGGCGCACATCCGGGAGCTGCTGGAGAGCAACGTGATGCTCGAGCCCATGGAAGAGCTCGAGGCCACCGGGACCTTCGAAACGGTCGTAACCGCGGCCGAGCAACCCAAGTCACCGGAACCGACCAGCACCGTCGAGGTGCTCGATGATGGCTGGGACGTGCATGGCGCCGGCCCCGCCGAGACCGCCTGGAACGCCGACGAGGACGAGCGCCAGCAGGAGTATGCCGACGACAGCGGCCAGTCGCTGCAGGATCACCTGCTGTGGCAGCTGGAGCTGGCGAGCCTCGCGCCGCGCGAGCTGGCTATCGCCCGCGCCGTGGTGGATTCCGTCAGCGACGATGGCTATCTCACCGAAACGCTCGAGGAGATCGTGCAGACCCTGCGTCCGGAGCTGGAGTGCTCGACCGCGGAAATCACCGCGGTGCTGCGCATCGTGCAGGCGCTCGATCCCCCGGGCGTCGGCGCGCGCTCGGTCAGCGAGTGCCTCGAGCTACAGCTGCGGCAGCTGGATCCGACGACCCCCGGCTACGCCACCGCCATCGAGATCGCGCGCCATCACCTGGAACTCGTCGCCGAGCGTGAGTTCACGCTGCTTAAACGCGAACTGCGCACCACCGAGGAGGAACTCGCCAGCGCCCTGGCGCTGGTGCGCTCGTGTCATCCGCGCCCCGGATCGATCGTCAGCGCCGGCAGCGCCGAATACGTGGTCCCGGATGTGTTCGTGCGCCGCACCGATCACGGCTGGGGCGTCGAGCTCAACCCGGCGACCGTGCCGCGCGTGCGCCTCAATCACGGTTACGCGAGCCTCATCGGCCGCAACGCCAGCCACGCGACCATGCGCGCGCAACTGCAGGAGGCGCGCTGGCTGCTCAAGAGCCTGGAGATCCGCCACGAGACACTCATGAAGGTCGCGCGCTCGATCGTTGAACGCCAGACGGCCTTTCTCGAGCAGGGCGATGAGCACATGCGGCCGATGATCCTCAAGGACATCGCCGAGGCGGTCGCCATGCACGAATCCACCATCTCGCGGGTCACCTCCGGCAAATACATGCACACGCCGCGCGGGGTGTTTGAACTGCGCTATTTCTTCTCCAGCCAGGTCGAGGGGCTCGACGGCTCGGGAACCTCCTCGACCGCCATCCGCGCCAAGATCCGCAAGCTGGTGAAGGATGAGGATCCGGAGACACCCTTGAGCGACGGCCGCATCGCGGAGCTGCTCTCCGGGGAAGGCATCCCCGTCGCGCGGCGCACGGTCGCCAAGTATCGCGAAGCCATGGGCATCGTCGCCTCGAACGAGCGGCGGCGCGCCGGAGCGAAGCAGATGTAGGGCTTTAAAGACAATTCCGCCGGAAGAGCCACATAACGAACAGGAGACGGTCATGCAGCTTAACGTCACCGGTCACCATATCGAAGTCACGCGTTCCCTGCGCAGCTACGTGCAGAAAAAATTCGAACGTATCGGGCGCCACTTTGATCAGGTCATTGACATGCACTGTGTGCTGACGGTTGAGAAGCTGCAACAGAAGGCGGAAGCGACCCTGCACGTGAGCGGCAGCGCGATCCACGCCGATGCGACCGAAGAGGACATGTACGCCGCCATCGATCTGTTGGCGGACAAGCTCGACCGCTGCCTGAAGAAGCACAAGGAAAAGCGCATCGCGCACCGCGCCACGCAGCCGCGCGTGCTGCGCCCCTGAAGCGAGCGCGGGCGGAACTTGCAACGATGCTCGCCACGGATACCATCTAGCCGGTGCGCATCATCATCCTCAGCGGGCTGTCGGGTTCGGGCAAGAGCGTGGCTCTGCACATGCTCGAGGACTTCGGCTTTTACTGCATCGACAACATCCCCGCAGCGCTGCTGAAGCCGTTCGTCTCCTACACGGTGCGCAGCCCCGAGCCGCGCTACGAGCGCACCGCCATCGGCCTGGATGCCCGCAACACGGCCGCCGAGGTGGCGAGCGTGCCGGCGCTGATCGATGAGCTCAAGCGCTCCGGCCTGCAGTGCGAAGTGATCTTCCTGATCGCGGCGGATGATGAGCTGCTGCGCCGCTTTGCGGAGACACGGCGCAAGCATCCGATGGCGCGCAGCGACGTGGGACTGCGCGATGCGATGGCGCTCGAGCGCGAGCTGCTCGAGCCGATCGCCTCGATCGCCGATCTGCTGATTGATACTTCGCGCCTGTCGGTGCACGCGCTGCGCGACATCATGCACCGCCGGGTCGAGCAGCGCGCCGCCGGGCGCCTGTCCATCACCTTCGAGTCCTTCGGTTTCAAGCGCGGCATCCCCGGGGATGCGGATTTCGTCTTCGATGCGCGCGCCCTGCCGAATCCCTATTGGGAACCGGGCCTGCGCAACCTCAACGGGCGCGATCCGGAGGTCATCCGCTTTCTGGAGACCCACACGCACGTGAAGGCACTGGTGGCCGACATCGCCGCCTTCGTGCGCAACCGCGTGCCGGAGTACCAGTCGAGCAACCGCGGCTACCTCACCATCGCCGTCGGCTGCACCGGCGGGCAGCACCGCTCGGTCTACATCGTCGATCGCCTGGCCGAGCGCTTCGCGCGCGAGTTCGATGAGGTGACGGCGCGGCACAGCGGCCTGCCCGGGGCGAAGCTGTTCCAGCCGCAGGCCCAGGCGCGCAGCAGCGAGCCCGCCTGAGGGCGCGCCGTGGGTCAGTTGGCCTGCGCCACGCCCGGCGAGGTTATGACCTGCGGCAGCTTTTCCCCGCTCATGAACGCCACCAGCGCGGTACGGGCCTGCATGGCGTCGTGGTGCCCGAGTTCGATGAGCGCGCGGGTGTAGCCCGCTTCGAACATGAGGTAGCTCGCCAGCTGGAAGCCGGAGGTGTCGCGACCGCCGATCACGCGCAGCAGTGCCCGCAGGCCGCGCGGCATCTGGGCCACATGGCGCGCGGCGATCTCGCGCGGATCGACGCTCGGGGCCAGCATCAGCGTCTCGATGGTGCGCTCGCCGTGGGCGACGACCTGCGGGGCGCTGTGCACCAGCTCGTTGATGCGCCCGAGCTGCTCCAGGTCCCCGTAGATCTGGTCGGTGAACAGCGTATCCAGCATGTAGCCGAAGATCTCCCCCGGGCTCGGCGTCAGCGCATCCAGGCGGTTCACGCTCACACCGGCCGCACGGCGGGCGCGCACGCCGATGATCAGCAGGCGGTCGGCGCCGAGATGAATGGCCGGACTCAGCGGATGCAGCTGGCGCATGGCGCCGTCGCCGAAATATTCTTCGCCGATCTTGATGGGCGGGAACAGCAACGGGATCGCCGCGCTCGCCATCAGGTGATCGAGGGTGAGGTCCGTGCGGCGGCCCACCCGCTGCACGCGTGACCATTCCCCGATCGAGTCGACGCCGTCGAAGAACGCCACTGAACTGCCCGTACCGTAGCTCGTGGCGCACAGCGCAAAGGCGTGCAGATGCCCGCGCGCGATGCTGCGGCGGATGCCGTTGCAGTCGACGTGCACGCCGAGCAGCTCGCGCAGCGGGCTGTTATCGAGCATCGAGCGCGGCGGCGACAGCACCAGGCCGCCGGAAATCAGCGCCAGCACCCAATGCGCGCCGGCGCGCAGCATGTGGTGCGTGTCCACGTGAAACACCTGGCTGGAGCGGAAGTTTGCCCACACCCGCTCGAGTCCCGCGACCGCGCGCCGCCACTGGTGCGCCTCGGCGGCCAGCACGCTCGCGGCCACCGCCCCGGCGGAGGTGCCGACGATGACCTGGAACGGGTTGCGCGCCCGCGGCAGCAGCTCCGCCAGCGCCAAGAGCACACCGATCTGGTACGCGGAGCGCGCGCCGCCGCCGGTCAGTACCAGGCCGACCGGCGGTCGCAGGCCGGGTCGAAGCGCAGATTCGCTGAGTCCATCCATAAGGACATAAACCCTGGCCGATTATGGGACGTACGGCGGCGGGTGCTGTGTGACGGGCGTCCCGGGGGCCGGCAGCGGACCGCGGCCGGCGGCTCCCAGGGGACGCTTGAGCTCCCGGATTGCCTGATCCAGGCCGCTGATGGTCAGCGGAAACATCCGCTCCCGTACCAGCTCGCGGGTGATGCGTACGGAGGCGGTGTAGTCCCAGCTCTCGCGCCGTTCCGGGTTCAGCCACACCAGGCGCGGGAAGGTGGCACACAGGCGCTGCATCCACAGCGCCCCCGGCTCCTTGTTCCAGTGCTCGATGCTGCCGCCGGGCTGGGTGATCTCGTAGGGACTCATGGCGGCATCGCCCACGAGGATGACGCAGTAGTCGTGCCCGTAGGTACGCAGCACGCGCTCGGTGGCGATGAGCTGCGCGAAGCGCCGGCTGCTGTCCTTCCACAGACTCTCGTAGATGAAGTTGTGGAAGTAGAAGTGCTCCAGATGCTTGAACTCGCTGCGCGCGGCGGAAAACAGCTCCTCGCAGCAACGCACGTGATCCTCCATCGAGCCGCCGACGTCGAGAAACAAGAGCACCTTGATGGCATTGTGCCGCTCGGGCACGAGCTTCAGGTCGAGGAGTCCCGCATTGCGCGCCGTGGCATCGATGGTGCCTTCGAGATCGAGCTGGTCGGCCGCGCCTTCACGGGCGAAGCGACGCAGCTTGCGCAGCGCCAACTTCAGGTTGCGCGTGCCGAGCTCGACCGTGTCGTCGAGACTACGGAACTCGCGGCGCTCCCACACCTTCACGGCGCGGCGCTGCCCGGAACCCTCCTCACCGATGCGGATGCCTTCCGGGTTGTAGCCGTGCGCGCCAAAGGGGGAAGTGCCACCGGTGCCGATCCACTTGTTGCCGCCCTCGTGGCGCTCGGTTTGCTCGCGCAGCCGCTGGCGCAGCGTCTCGAGGAGCTTGTCCCAGCCGCCAAGAGCGGCGATGCGCTGCTTCTCCTCCTCGGAGAACGCGCGCGCCGCCAGGGTGCGCAGCCACTCGGCGGGCACCTCGCCCAGCAGCTGCGCGAAACGCCGCTCGGCGCCGCGAAAGACGGTGGCGAACGCCAGATCGAAGCGATCGTAGTGGCGCTCGTCCTTCACCAGACAGGCGCGCGCGAGGTAATAGAAGTCCTGCGCCGAAACCTGCGCGACGCGCGCGCGCAGCGCCTCGAGCAGCATCAGGAACTCCGTGATCGCAACCGGCACCCCGGCGCGGCGCAGCTCGAAGAAAAATGGCACCAGCACGGCCGTGCCGCCCGGTCAGCGTGCGCGGCGGTGCATGAATACCAGTTGCTCGAACAGGTGCACGTCCTGCTCGTTCTTCAACAGCGCCCCGTGCAGCACCGGAATCGTCTTCTTGGCGTCGGTGCTGCGCAGCGCCTCGGGCGGGATGTCCTCGGCCACCAACAGCTTGAGCCAGTCGAGAAGCTCCGAGGTCGAGGGCTTCTTCTTCAGGCCGGGCGTCGCACGCACCTCGAAGAACACGGCCAGTGCTTCGGCGAGCAGCTCCTGTTTCAGCTGCGGGAAGTGCACACCGACGATGGCGCGCATGGTGGCCTCGTCCGGAAAGCGGATGTAGTGGAAGAAGCAGCGCCGCAGAAAGGCGTCCGGCAGCTCCTTCTCGTTGTTGCTGGTGATGAGGATGATGGGCCGGTGGCGGGCCTGCACCAGCTCGCGCGTCTCATAGACGTAGAACTCCATGCGATCGAGCTCGCGCAGCAGGTCGTTCGGGAACTCGATGTCCGCCTTGTCGATCTCATCGATCAAGAGCACCGGCTGCGTCTGCGATTCGAACGCCTCCCACAGCCGACCCTTGAGGATGTAGTTGCCGATATCGTGCACGCGCGCCTCGCCGAGCTGCGAGTCACGCAAGCGCGAAACCGCGTCGTACTCGTACAGGCCCTGCTGCGCCTTGCTGGTGGATTTGATGTGCCACTCGTACAGCGGCCGCTCGAGGGCGCGCGCGATTTCCTGCGCGAGCTGCGTCTTGCCCGTGCCGGGCTCGCCCTTGATCAGGAGCGGGCGCGCCAGAACGATGGCGGCGTTCACGGCCATCATCAGTTCGTCGGTCGCGATGTACTGGTCGGTACCGGTGAAGCGTTGCATGGTGGCGGCCAGTCTAACCAACGCGGCCGGCGCCGGCGAAATTACCCTGGGCGCGCCCGCCCTTTAGTTGGGCAGCAGCGTGAGCGTGTGTTGGGCCGGCCCGGGCAGGAACGGCAGCGCTTCGCCGCGCGCCCAGCCGAGGAACCCGGCGCGGTAGTAGGGTGAGAGCGGATGGCCGCTTTGCCCGCCGGGCAGCTCAAAGTAGCCTTGCGCCTCATGGCCCGGGGAGACGGCAAAGCGCTCCGAGGCCCCGACGTCGCCCTCCTGCACCCGCGGCATGTTGTGATCGCCCGGCAGTTGCAGCACTGGCATGTCGAGGAACGCGGCGAGGCCCGGCAACGCCCCGGAGAGGGGGTGGCGGATGCGCACGACGTTGCGCGCACCCCAGGTGCAGCGCGCCAGTTGCGGACAGCGCGGCGCGAGTTCGGCGAGCGTGGCATCCACCTGGGCGAGAAGAAACTCGTTCCAGCTACCGTAGGGCTGCGCGAGCAGGTGCGGCGGCTGCGCCGTGACGAGCGTCCACAAGGGACCCTCGAACTGCGAGGGCGCCCAGCTCCCCCGATCGATACGGAGCTGCAGTGCCTGCAGGATCGAGTCCCAGACGGCCTGCTGCACGCGCTCGTGGTAGGCCCGCACCAGGCGGTAGCCCACCGAATCGACGCTCGCCCGCGGCTCCCAGCTCGCGATCAGGCGCCGGAACTCGCTGCGGCCGGGCTGCTGCTGCAGGCTCGGCTCATCCAGCAGCGTGAGCAACAGCGCCCGCCAGCGGCCGAGGAACAGTGCCCGGTCATCCAGCTGGATGTGCAGCATGTCCGCCGGCTTCACGCCGCCGTTTAAGGCCATGAGGTCATCGCGGATCTGACCCGCGCGCGCGCCGAGGTCATATTCGGCGCCGAGGCTGGCGATGTGACCGCCGATCAACTCCAGCTGGCGCGGATCGGAGGCCACGCGCGCGTTCGCGCTCCACAGCCGCCCGCTCGGCGGGTCGAGGATGCGCGGGTGCTCGGCGGTTCCGGTCCAGCCGCTCGTGCCCGCCGCGCGCTGCGCGCCGGTGTCCTGGGGGATGCGCGCGAAGATCGTCCAGCCGATGTGCCCCTCGCGATCCCCGATGACGGCGTTCTGGCCCGGAATGCCGATCTGCGGCGCGAGATCGAGCGCCTGCCGCACCGTCGTGGCCCCCTCGAGCGCCATCAGATTCAGGTTGGTCGCCGCCGGCAGCAGCGCGAGCCAGGTGCCAAACCAGCAGGCGTGTGCCGCCGCGTCCACGCGCACCAGCAGGCCTGCGGGGCCCGAGCGCACCAGCTCGACCGCCGCCGCAGCACCGTGCACCCGGATCTCCTCGCGCTGCACGCTCAGGGGCACCAGCCCCTGGGGCGTCCTCATGCCGCGCTCGTCCACCGCCGAGCACTCGATGTGCTGTACCCCGACCCAGTCGCCGTAGCTGTTGGTGAATCCCCAGGCGATGTGCCCGTTGGAGCCGGCCACCAGCAGCGGCGCCCCGGGAAGCGTCACGCCGTTCAGGTCGAGGGTCCCCGGGATCGTGAGCCGCGCGTGGTACCAGATGGCCGGCACGCGCTGGCCGAGGTGCATGTCGTTGGCGATGAGGGCCGCGCCCGAGGACGTCAGTCGCCCGGCCACCGCCCAGTTGTTGCTGCCGACGACCGGTGCCTCGCCCGGGCCTGCCTCATCGATCGGCGCCGGGCGGGCGCTGCGCAGGTCGAGCACGCTCGGCGGGGGCACCGGCGCGGGGCTCGCCGGGGGCTCGGGCGCCGAGACGTCGGGCGCATCCCACTCGGTGCGGGCCGGATACAGGAACTGCAGCGCGCACTTCCACCCCCCCGCGCAGGTGGGACCGCCGAGGCGCGCATCGACCTCGCGCCGCAGGATCTCGCGCCGGAAATCATTCGCCTGCAGATCCCACCACATCGCGTAGCTCACTAAGATCCCGTCCTCGCTGCGCCACGGAGCCGGCGGCTGCCCGAGCAGCCAGTATTCCCAGGGCCGCGCGCGCAGCCCCGCAAGCCCGGCGTTGACCCCGCGCGTGTACGCCTCCAGGACCGCGCGTTGCTGCGGATTCGCCTGTGCGATGACCTGGCGCGCGACGCTGCGGAAACGGAACAACCGTGCCTTGCGGTCCTGTGCGAGTGCGACCGGGCCGACGAGCTCGGAGAGTTCACCGGCGGCGAGGCGCCGCGACAGATCCATCTCGAAGAAGCGGTCCTGGGCGTGCAGGAAGCCCGTCGCCCAGGCGAGATCGACGCGGTTGTGCGCCTCGATGGTCGGCACGCCGCGCGCATCGCGCGTGATGGTGACCGGCGCGGAGAGCCCCAAGACGGCCACCTGCCCCTCCAGGGTCGGCAGCGAGCCGCGCAGGCACAGGTACGCGCCGAAGAGCAGCGCCGCGACGGTGAGCACGCAGCCACCGCCGAGGTACTTCAGCATTCGCATCGCAGAGCGCGGCGCGCTAATCGAGCGTGACCTTGAGGATCTGCATCGAGTTGGTGCCGCCCTGCACGCCCGACGCCTCGCCCTTGGTGAGGATGACCAGGTCGCGCGTCTCCACCAGCCGCAGCTCGAGCAGCCGCGTAAACAGCGCCCGGTAGAGCGCCTCGGTGGAGGTGCCGGCGCCGGTGACATCGAAGATCACCGGATAGACGCCCCGATACAGCGTCACCCGGCGGCGCGTAGCCTCGTGGCGGGTGAAGGCATACACCGGGATGTCCGAGCGGATGCGCGACATCCACAATGGCGTCGCGCCGGATTCGGTGAGGGCCACGATCGCGCGCACCTTCATGTGATTGGCGGTATAGGTGACCGCCATCGCGATCGCCTCTTCGGTCCCCTGGAACTCCCCTTCCGTGGCACGCCGCCGCGCCGGCGGATGCGTGAGCTCATACTTCTCCGCGCCCACGATGACCTGCGCCATCGCCTCGACCGCCCTCACCGGGTAGCGCCCGGCGGCGGTCTCGGCCGAGAGCATCAGCGCGTCGGTCCCGTCCATGACGGCGTTGGCCACGTCGCTCACCTCGGCACGCGTCGGTACCGGGTTCTGGATCATCGATTCCATCATCTGCGTCGCGGTGATGACCACGCGGTTGCGGGCACGGCTCTCGTGGATGATGGTCTTTTGCAGGCCGGTGAGCTCGGCGTAGCCCATCTCGACACCAAGGTCGCCGCGCGCCACCATGACGACATCCGCCGCCTCGATGATGCCGATCAGGTTTTCCACCGCCTCGTGACGCTCGATCTTGGCGACCAGACGCGCCTCCCCGCCCGCGGCACGCAGCAGCGCGCGCGCCTCCTCGATGTCGGCAGCCGCGCGCACGAAGGAGACGGCGAGGTAGTCGACACGCTCCTCGGCCGCGAAGCGGATGTCCTCGCGATCGCGCTCGGAGACCGCGGGCGCGGAGATGCCGCCCCCCTGGCGATTCAAGCCCTTGCGGTCGGAGAGCTCGCCCCCCACGCGCACGCGCGTCTCGACGCTCGTGGTGCCGACCTTGAGCACGTCGAGCACGATCTGCCCGTCGTTCAACAGCAGCGTGTCGCCGGCCTGCACGTCGCGCGGCAGGTCCTTGTAGGCGACACCGACGCCACTGACCGTGCCGGCCTTGGAATCGAGTTCGGTATCCAGCGTGAAGGGCGCGCCCTCGAGCAGCATGACCCGACCTTCACGGAAGCACTCGATGCGGATCTTCGGGCCGCCCAGATCGAGCAGGACGCCGATGCAGCGATCGGCGCGTTGCACGGCGGCGCGCACCAGCGCCAGGCGGCGGCGCCGGTCGTCGATGGTGCCGTGCGAGGCATTGAGGCGCACGACGTCAACGCCGGCGTGCATCATCTGCGTCAGCACTTCCAGATCATCGGTCGCCGGCCCGACCGTGGCGACGATCTTCGCGCGCCGCAGCGCTGCTGGGGAACCCTTATCCGGCACGCGCACGCTCTTCGAGCACGGCTACAGCCGGCAGCGTCTTGCCTTCCACAAACTCGAGGAATGCACCGCCGCCGGTGGAGATGTAGGAAATGCTGTCTTCGACGCCGTACTTCTCGATGGCGGCCAGCGTATCGCCGCCGCCGGCGAGCGAGAAGGCCTTGCCGCGGGCGATGGCCTGGGCGATGGCGCGCGTGCCCTCGCCGAACTGCTCGAACTCGAACACGCCCACCGGACCGTTCCAGATGATGGTGCCGGCGGACTGCAGCACGGTGGCGACGTGATCGCAGGTGTCGGGACCGATGTCGAGGATCATCTCGTCCGCGCGCACTTCGTTCACGGCACGCACATCCGCGTGCGCCGTGGAGGCAAACTCCTTGGCCACCACCACATCGGTCGGCAGCGGGATCGCGGTGCCGCGCTCGCGTGCCTTGTCCATGAGGCGCCGCGCGACATCGAGCATGTCGGTCTCGCACAGCGACTTGCCGACCCTGACCCCGGTGGCGGCGAGGAACGTATTGGCAATGCCGCCGCCGACGATCAGCTGGTCGACGCGCTCGAGCAGTGACTCGAGCACCATGAGCTTGGTGGAGATCTTGGAGCCACCGACGATCGCGACCAGCGGTCGCGCCGGCTGCTGCAGCGCTCGGTCGAGCGCCTCGAGCTCTCCCACCAGCAGCGGCCCCGCGCAGGCCACCGGCGCAAAGCGCGCCACGCCGTGCGTGCTCGCCTCCGCCCGGTGCGCGGTACCAAACGCGTCCATCACGAACACTTCGCACAGCGCCGCCATGCGGCGCGCGAGCTGCTCGTCGTCTTGCTTCTCGCCCCTGTTGAAGCGCACGTTCTCGCACAGAACCGCGCTGCCGGCCGCGCAATCGACGCCGTCCAGCCAGTCCTTGCGCAGCGGCACGGGCTTGCCGAGCAGGTCCGAGAGGCACGTGGCCACCGGCGCCAGCGACAGGGCGGGATCGTAGCTGCCTTCCGGCGGACGGCCGAGGTGCGAGAGGATGAAGACCTTGGCGTGCTGATCGAGCGCGTAGCGGATCGTGGCCAGCGAGGCGCGGATGCGCGCATCGCTGCTGACCGTCCCGTCCTTGATCGGGACGTTCAGGTCCTCGCGGATCAGGACCCGCTTGTTGCGCAGGTCCGTATCCATCATCCGCCGTACCTTCATGCTGCCTTTGACCACGCCAGCGTGGTGTCGATCATGCGGTTGGAGAAGCCCCACTCGTTGTCGTACCAGGCGCACACCTTCACCAGCGTGCCATCGATCACCTTGGTGAGCGTCGCGTCGAACACCGAGGAGTGCGCGTCGTGATTGAAATCCACCGAGACCAGCGGCGCGTCGTTGTAGGCGAGGATCTTGTGCAGCGGGCCTGACTCACTCGCCTCGCGCAGCGCCTTGTTGACCTCCTCGACGCTGGTGGCGCGCTTGGCGGTGAAGGTCAAATCGACCAACGAGACGTTGATCGTCGGCACGCGTACCGAAAAACCATCCAGCTTGCCCTTGAGCTCCGGCATCACCAGGCCGACCGCGGCCGCCGCGCCGGTCTTGGTCGGGATCTGCGACATGGTGGCCGAGCGCGCGCGACGCAGGTCCGAGTGGTAAACGTCGGTGAGCACCTGGTCGTTGGTGTAGGAGTGAATCGTCGTCATGATGCCGGCACTCACGCCCACCTTGTCGTGCAGCACCTTCACCACCGGTACCAGGCAGTTGGTGGTGCAGGAGGCGTTGGAGATGACGGTGAAGTCACTCTTGAGCACGCCGTGGTTGACGCCATAGACGATGGTGGCGTCGACGTCATCACCGCCCGGTGCCGAGATGACCACCTTTCGGGCGCCGCCCTTGAGGTGTGCGCCCGCCTTGGCCTTGCTGGTGAAGAGTCCGGTGCACTCGAGCACGAAGTCCGCGCCCACCTCGGCCCAGGGGAGCTTGGCGGGATCGCGCTCGGCGAACACCCGGATGCGGTCGCCATTCACGATCAGGTAATCACCGTCGACGCGCACTTCGCCGGGAAACTTGCCGTGCACGGTGTCGTGGCGGGTCAGATGCGCATTGGCCTTCGAGTCGCACAGGTCGTTGATCGCGACGATCTGCAGCTCCCCGGTGCGCTTGCCCTCGTACAAGGCACGCAGCACGTTGCGGCCGATGCGCCCATACCCGTTGATTCCGACCTTGATTGCCATGCGCCTTAGTCCTCCAGCAGTTCGCGGATCTGTTGAGCGATATTATCGGCCGTGAAGCCGAAATAGGTGAACACGTCGGCACCCTTGCCGGAGGCGCCGAAGCGATCGATGCCGAGTATGCGCCCGTGTGTGCCGACATAACGCCACCAGCACTGCGTGGCGCCCGCCTCCACCGCCAGGCGCCGCGTCAGCGCCGGCGGCAGCACGCTGTCGCGGTAGGCGCCATCCTGTGAGTCGAAGGCCTCGGTGGAGGGCATGGACACGAGTCGCACCCGCCGTCCCAGGCCATTCAGGGCGTTGACCGCCTGTGCGGCGATGCCGATCTCCGAGCCCGTGGCGATCACCAGGCACTCCGGGGTTCCCGGCGGGTCGATCAGCACGTAGCCGCCGCGGCGGATGGCCGCCAGCTGCGCCGGCGTGCGCGGCTGCTGCGGCAGCGCCTGGCGCGTGAGCACCAGGGCCGAGGGCGCGTGGCGCTCGAGCGCCAGCGTCCAGGCCACGGCGGTCTCGGCCGCATCGCACGGCCGCCACAGGCTCATGTGCGGCATGGCGCGCAGGCTGCTGAGGTGCTCGATCGGCTGGTGCGTGGGCCCATCCTCCCCCAGGCCGATGGAATCGTGCGTGTACACGAGGATCACGCGCTGCTGCATGAGGCAGGCAAGGCGCACGGCATTGCGCGCGTAATCGGAGAACACCAGGAACGTGCCGCCGTAGGGGATGAAGCCGCCGTGCAGCGCGATGCCGCTCATGATCGCGGTCATGCCGAACTCGCGCACCCCGTAATGCAGGTAGTCGCCGGCTTCATCCGCGGGGGTGATGACGCGCGCACTCTTGAACAGGGTGCTGTTGGAGCCGGTGAGGTCGGCCGAGCCGCCGAGCAGCTCCGGCAGCCCAGGCGCCAGCACGTTCAGCACCGCCTGCGAGGACTGGCGCGTCGCCTGTGGCGTGCTCTGCTTCAGGAGCGCCGCCAGCGTCTGCTGCGCGATATCGGACCAGTTCTGCGGCAGCTCCCCGCGCGTGCGACGCTGGAACTCCTGGGCCAGATCCGGGTGCGCCTGCGCGTAGCGGCCGAAGAGCGCGCGCCACTCGCTCTCCAGCTGCGCGCCAGCCTTGCGGTGATCCCAGGCGGCGCGAATGGCCTCCGGCACTTCAAAAGCCGGATAGGGCCACCCCAGGGCCTTGCGCGCCGCGGCGACTTCCTCGACGCCCAGTGCCTCGCCGTGCGCCTCCTTGGTGCCCTGCTTGTCGGGGGCTCCGAAGCCGATGATGGTCTTGCAGCAGATCAGTGAGGGGCGCGCCGTCTCCGCGCGCGCCGCGCGCAGCGCCTGCTCGACCGCCGCGGCATCGAGTCCGTCAACGTTGGGCAGCACGTGCCAGCCGTAGGCGGCGAAGCGCTCCGGGGTGTTGTCGGTGAACCAGCCGACCACCTTGCCGTCGATGGAGATGCCATTGTCGTCGTAGAAGACGATGAGCTTGCCAAGTCCGAGCGTGCCGGCGAGCGAGCAGGCCTCGTGCGAGACGCCCTCCATGAGGCAGCCATCGCCGCAGAACGCGTAGGTGTAGTGATCCACGATCGCGAGCCCCTCGCGATTGAACTGCAGAGCGAGCATCTTCTCCGCGAGCGCCATGCCGACGGCGTTCGCCAGCCCCTGCCCCAGCGGCCCGGTCGTGGTCTCGATCCCGAGCGGCGGGTCGTGCTCCGGGTGGCCCGGGGTCTTGCTGCCGAGCTGGCGAAAACCCTTGAGGTCCTCGAGCGTGAGCGGGTAGCCGCTAAGATGCAGCACGGAGTACAGCAGCATCGAGCCGTGGCCGTTGGAGAGCACGAACCGGTCGCGGTCGACCCACAGCGGGTTCTGCGGGTTATGGCGCAGGTAGTGTCGCCACAGCACCTCGGCAATGTCCGCCATGCCCATCGGCATGCCCGGGTGCCCGGAGTTGGCGCGTTGCACGGCGTCCATGGACAGGGCGCGGATGGCGTTGGCAAGTTCGCGTGGTGTGCTCATGCGGCTCTGTCAGCGGCTCGTGGCCGCGTTTGAAAGGGTCCGGCGGATTAACTCGCCGGGCTCGAACCGGGCGCGCCGGCGGGGCGCGCATTTTCCACCACTCGCGCCCGATGCTCAATCACAGCGCGAAGGGGGCTTCAGCGCGGCCGGGGAGCCGGGCGCGGGCACGGCGATGCTGGTGCGCACCCCTCAAAAGTGACTTGAGCGTGGGCGTGCATACCTCAGGCTCCAATACTCGCTGTGGACCCTCTGCGTTGACGCGGCCCACTTGCCTCCCACTGCGGCGGCCGGCGGCGGTGCTCGGAACGGTGGCTGGCTGGATGCGCCACCGCCGGCGGTAAACGGTTGCACACTGACACCGGCTCGGATTTCGTTCCGACCACCGGTGATGGCATCATTACGCGGGTGATTTCACGTTATGCACAATTGTTGCTCACACTCGCGATCTTGTCGGCGGTCTCCGTGGCCTGCAGTACCCACGGTAACTATCGCAAAGACCCCGCGCACGCCGAGTTACTGCAAAAACTTCACCAGTGCCTTGCCGAGGTACCCATTCGCGGGGAGAAGAACGTCGACTTTGTCTCCCCGTGCATTCGCCTGGACGTCGCGCCGTTGAACGGGATATCCCGCGATCACCTGGTCGATGCGCTCGGACGCGCGTCCTTCTGTATCGGTCATGACGGCAGCGGCTTTCCAAAGTCCGACGATTGCCCCACGGACCAGAATCCCCAATGGAGTTTCTACCGCCTCGCCAACCCCGCCGTGGGCGGCGGTGGGCCCGAACTCGTATGCGAGGCAAACAAAAAGGCGTACTGCGAGACGGTTGAATGGCGGCGCTCGAGTTGAGACTGCGGGCGCCACGCGGCTTAGAAGCGTGCTCGGGCCGCCATCCGGAACGGCCGATCCGTCAAACTGGCGTGCTGCGCGAACGCCTCGCACCGGTGTAGTCCCGCGCCTACATCGAGGCTCCAACGGCGTACCTTTTCGCCCAAAAACTGCGACCGCGCCTGCACTTTCAGGGCAGTGGGTGATTGGCATAAAGCCACGCCGGGCGTGGGCCTGCTTCACATTATGGAGATCGGAAACGGTACCGCGTCATGAGGCCTGACAGTGAGGCGGTGGCGGCGACCTGGTTCACTGCAGCTACGTAAAAAGCTCTGCTAACCTCGCCGCATGAGCGTGGTACGCCTGACGCAATTCACAGATCCGCATCTGTACGGCGGCGAACATGAAGCCCTGCGCGGCGTGGCGACGTTGCCGGCGCTCACCACGGCGATCGCGCACGCCCGGGCGCGCGAGTGGCCGCCAGACGCCGTGCTGGTGACCGGCGATCTGGTGCAGGACGATCCGGCGGGCTATGCGCATTTCCGCCGCCTGTTCGGCGCACTGGGACTGCCGGTGCTGTGCTTGCCGGGCAACCATGATGAACCGCGTGCCCTGCGGCGCGAACTCAGCGGCGCGCCCTTCGTACTCGGCGGCCACGTCGACATGGGCCGGTGGCGCATCGTGCTGCTGGACAGCTGCCTCCCCGGTTCGGCGAGCGGCGCGCTCAGCGCCCAGGCGCTCGCTGAGCTGGACGAAGCGCTCAGCACTGCCGCCGGGCGCCACTGTCTGGTGTGCCTGCACCACCACCCGGTGCCGATGTCGAGCCGCTGGCTCGATCGGGTCGGCCTCACCAACGCCGCCGAATTCCTGCACACCATCGATCAGCACAAGAACGTGCGGGCCATCGTCTGGGGCCACGTGCACCAAGCGTACGATGGTATGCGCAAGGGCGTGCGCCTGCTCGGCACGCCCTCAACCTGCGCGCAGTTCCTGCCGCATTCGGATGAATTTGCGGTCGATCGCCGGCCACCCGGCTACCGGACGCTGGAGCTGCGGGCCGACGGTTCGCTGCTGACGGAGGTCATTTGGGTCGAACAACATTGCGGTGGCTCCTCGCGCTCGGTCTACTCGGCTGCCTGAGCGTTCATGCCGCGAGCCCGGTTTGGGCCGTGCGCGGTACCCACAACACCGTCTATCTCGCCGGCTCGATCCATATGCTGCCGCCGGACGACGCGCAGCTGCCGGCGGCGTTCGACCACGCCTACGCGGATTCCTCCAAGGTGGTGATGGAGCTCGATCTGGGCAAGCTCGACCCGCTGGAAGCGATGAGCTGGATGATGGATCACGGCGCACTGCCAAAGGGAACGACCCTGCAGGGCCTGCTGGGGGATGCACGCTATGGGCGCCTGAGCGCCGCCGCGAGCACCCTCGGCCTGTCCGTGAAGGGACTCGAGGGCCAAGCGCCCTGGGTGGTGGGGATCGAGATCACCGACTCGGCCTATGAGCACGAGGGCTTTGATCCGGACCAGGGGGTCGAGGAGCAGCTGCTGCGGCGGGTGCAGGCGGACGGCCGGGCGACGGCGGGCCTGGAGACCCTGCCCGAGGAACTCGGCGGCCTGATCGCGCTCTCCCCCGAGGATCAGCTGCGCATGCTCGACCAGACGCTCGATGACCTCAAGGACCTCAAGTCCGAGATGCACGACGTGGTCAGCGCCTGGCGGCACGGCGATGCGAAGCGCCTGGCCGCGCTGCTGTCGGAGGAGTACACCGCCTTCCCGTCGCTCTACCGGCCGCTGGTGACGGATCGCAACCTGCGCTGGCTGCCGCAGATCGAGGCCCTGCTGAAGGAAGACCAGAACTGCATGGTGGTCGTGGGCGCGCTGCACCTGGTCGGCCAGGGGGGCCTGCTCGAGCTGCTGCGCAAGCAGGGTTACAAGGTCACGCAGCTCGAGTAAGCGTGCCGGCACGCGCGCTGCGGCGCTGATAGAAGCGCCACACCGGCACCGCCAGCACGACGATCCAGCCGAACACCAGCCAGCCGACGAAGCCGTCGAAGCGGCTGAGCAGAAACCCGAGCGATGCACCGTGCAGTGGTTGCGTGAGCTCGCGCGTCACCAGCATCACCCACACCCAGCCGGCGTGCATGCCGATGCAGGCGGCGATGTTGCCGGTCGCGGCACGCACCAGGCCGAGCAGCACCCCGACCGCGGTCAGCGCCAGGAAGGCGTCCGCGATCGCGCCCGGGTGCGCAAAGACGCGCAACGTACCCAGGAGCAGCTCGAGCCCGCTGTGCGCGGTCACGTCCGGCGCGGCGATGTGATAGCTGGCGAAGAAGTGGGTCGCCGCGTACACCACCGCGGTGAGCGCGATGGCGGCGGCGGTGCCGGATTCGCGCTCGATGCCCGTGTGCATCGCGCCGCGCAGGAAGGTCTCCTCGATGAAGCCTACCGCCAGCCCGCTGCTGAGACGCAACAGCACGAGCTTCGCGAGCGCGCCGGCGCTGAAGCTGGCCGCGCGCATCCAGTCGAGCAGGCCGAGCGCGCTCATGGCGCCGACGACTCCCACCATCGTCACCACACCGATCCCGAGCCCGAGCCCCATCTCACGCACGAAGGCGCGCCGCGGCAGCCCGTAGCCGAGACTGCCACGGTCAGCCAGGCCCAGCCGGCGCGCGAGCAGCACGAAGCCCACGAGCAGCGCCAGCATGCCGACGCGCTCGCCCATGCGGTGAAACGGAAAGTTGAAGTGCGGATGCAGCAGCAGCCACACCGGATAGGAAAATACCCCGATGGCCGCGAGCGCCAGCGCCATCAGGAGCAGGAACCAACCGAAGGTGCGCACGGCTGCTAAGGTACGCGGCGCCGAGCGGCTGGGGCAACCCGCCGCGGCACTTCAGCGCGCGAACAGCGCGCGCCAGCGCGGCACGACGTTGGCCAGCTGAAAGCGGGCATCCGGCTGCGGCTGTGGCCGTGCACCCTCGCGCCACGCGCGCACGCGTGCGCTGAACGCATCGAACAGGCCCGCCTGAGCGGCCAGGCGCGCCGGGCCGCTGCGCAGCGCCGCCGGCAGCAGTCCCACCGCCGCCTCGTACAGGCGATAGGAGTTCCTCAGCGGCAGCACCTCGGCGGGGTTGCCGAGCACTTCGCGCGCCGCGCCGCAGTCCACCGTCAGGACCGGCGTCCCCAGAGCATGCGATTCGGCGAACACCAGGCCGAAGGTCTCGGGGATGACGAAGTTGGGAAAGAAAGTGCACAGCGCACTGCGCACTTCCTGGTGCACGTGGGCCTGCGGCAGCGGCCCGAGAAACTCCACCCCGGGCAGCTGCACGCTGCGCTCCGCCTTGTAGCCGGGATTGCCCACGAACAGACGCAGGTCCGGCATCGTGCGCCGCAGCGCGCCGAAGGCGTCGAGGGTGAAGCGCAGGCCCTTGTTGGGCGAGGAGAAGAACACGAGCTTGCGCTCATCGACCGGCGTGCCGTCCGGGCTCAGGGCGTCATCGACCGGGTTGTAGATGGTCAGCGCGCGCACCGCATCGGCGAGGCCGAGGCCGCGCAGCGCGGCCTCGACGCCGCGTCGCTGCGAATCCGAGACGCACACCGCGGTCACCGCGAGCTCACGCAGCGCGCTGGCGGTGCTCGCCAGACGCCGCGCACGCGTGGAGCCCGGATTCAACTGATCATGCAGCCACAGATACACGCGCGCGCCGGGAAACAGCTCGCGGATGCGCGGCAGGGCGCGCGAGTCGCGGTTGAGCACCACGTGTGCGACACCCGGCAGCGGCTGCACCGGCAGGTAGCGACCCCAGCTGTCGGCGCGGTTGTGTTGCATCACGTAGGCGTCCAGCGCATCGGCGATGCGCGTGAGGCTCGCCTCGGTGCCACCCATGGCCTCCCGGCGCAGCGTGCGCGTGTCGTACGGCTGTTGGCACACCGGATCGAAGAACAGGATCGCACCCATTCGCGCTATTCTATGCGCGATCCGCAACGCAACGGTGAAGCGTGTCGAGCCCGAGCGGCCTGTCGGCCTGCATCATTACCTACAACGAGGCTGACCGCATCGAGGCGTGTCTGCGCTCGCTCAGCTTCTGCGACGAGATCCTGGTCGTCGACTCGCATTCCACCGACGACACGCGTGCGCGGGCTGCGAGCCTCGGCGCCCGGGTCATCGAGCGCGACTGGCCGGGTTTCCGCACGCAGAAGCAGTTCGCGGTCGATAGCGCGCTACATGATTGGGTGTTGTGTCTGGATGCCGATGAGCGTCTGGGCCCGCAGCTGCGGGCCGAGATCTGCGCGCTGCGTGCGGCCGGGTTCCCCGGAGCTGCGGGCTGGGCCGTGCCGCGCATCACCGAGTATTTCGGCCGCTTCCTGCGCCACGGCAACGCCTATCCGGATCGGCTGGTGCGCCTGTTCGACCGCCGTCGCGGCGGCTGGAGCGGTGACGAGATCCACGAAAACACGCGTATCTCCGGACGCGCGCGGCGGCTGCGCGGGCACCTCGAGCACTACCCCTACCGCAGCCTCACGGATCACCTGAGCCGCATGCGTCGCTATGCGGATCTCATGGCCCGGGCGCTGTACGCGCGCGGCCGCCGCTGCGGTCTTCTGCCCGTGTTGCTCAATCCGCTATGGCGCTTCGTGCGCGGCTATCTGCTGCGGCTGGGCTTTGCCGATGGCTGGCGCGGGCTCGTGTTCGCGCTCATCGAAGCCAACTACGTGCGCGAGAAGTACCTCGGCCTATACATGCTCAGCCGGGGGCTGCCGGGCTGACCAGGCGGCCACCAGTGCCAGGCGCTCGAGCGGCGCCTCCAGTTCCAGCAGCACGAGTTTTTCCTCGGAATTCAGCGGCAGCACCTCCGCCCAGCGGTTGGCGACCCAGCCGGCGTCCTGGTAGCGTGCCGCGACGTGCGCGTAGCCACGACCGAGCTTGGGCAGCACTTCGCGCAGCAGGTCCGCCAGGTGCGCGAGTTCCGCCGGCAGTTCGCTCGCTGCTTCCGGCGCGAGGTACTGCACCTCCCCGAGATTGAGCCCATCCGGCTGCTGCCAGTGCCGCAGCACCCGAAAGCGCTCCTCGCCGAGGCAGGTGATGCCGAGCAGGCCATCGGGCAGCGGATCGAAATCCACCAGCCGCGCCAGCGTGCCGGTCGTGGCGAGGCGCGTCACCGCGCCGCCCTCATCGCCCTCGAGTATCGTAGTCACCCCGAATCCGCTTTGATCTTTGAAGCAGCGCCGCACCAGGTCGAGGTAGCGCGGCTCGAAGATGCGCAGCGCCAGCGGGCCGCCGGGGAAGAGCACGGTGTGCAGCGGAAAGAGCGGCACGGTTGCAGTCGTCACGGGCGCGGCGCCTGGCGGAGTGCGGCGAGGAGCTTGCCGTGCAGGCCGTCGAAGCCGCCGTTGCTCATGATGAGCACGTGATCGCCGCTGCGCACCGCCCCTGCCAGATCACGCACCAGCGCCGCGACGTCGCGCCGTACCTCGGCGCGGGTGCCCAGAGTGCGGGCGACGCTGTCCACGTCCCAGCCCACATCGGCGGGCGCGTACAGCCACACCTGGTCGGCGCCGCCGAGCGCCGGCGCGAGCGTGTCGCGGTGCACGCCCATGCGCATGGTGTGCGAGCGTGGCTCGAGCACGGCGATGATGCGTGCCGCACCCACGCGGCGGCGCAAGCCGTCAACGGTGGTGGCGATGGCGGTCGGATGGTGCGCGAAGTCATCGTAGACACGGATGCCCCGCGCTTCGCCCGCCAGCTGCATGCGCCGTGCGATGCCCTTGAACTCCTTCAGCGCGGCAAGCGACTGCGGCACCGGCACGCCGGCGTGGCGGGCCGCCGCTATTGCCGCCAGCGCATTCTCCATGTTGTGGGCACCGATCAGCTCCCACTGCACCTCGCCCTGGGAGACCCCACTCGCCAACACCTCAAAGCGCGCGTAGTCCCCGCTCCCCTGCGCCGTCCAGTGCGCATCCGGCTGCGGCGCGCGTGCGAAACCCTCGAGCGGTGTCCAGCAGCCCATGGCGAGCGTCGCCCGCAGCGCCGGATCGGCGGCGTTCCAGACGATGCGGCCGCCGCCGGGCACGATGCGTACCAGGTGGTGGAACTGGCGCTGGATGGCGGCGAGATCCGCGTAGATATCGGCATGGTCGAATTCGAGGTTGTTGAGGATCAGCGTGCGCGGCCGGTAGTGCACGAATTTTGCGCGCTTGTCGAAAAACGCCGTGTCGTACTCATCGGCCTCGATGACGAAAAACGGCGTGGCCCCGAGTCGCGCGCTCAGCCCGAAGTTCGCCGGAACGCCGCCGATCAGGAAGCCGGGATTGAGACCTGCATGTTCCAAGATCCAGGCCAGCAGCGAGCTGGTGGTGGTCTTGCCGTGCGTGCCCGCGACCGCGAGCACGTGCCGGTCTTTCAGCACTTCGCGCGCCAGCCACTCGGGGCCGGAGGCATACGGCAGCCCGCCCTCGAGCAGCGCCTCCACGACCGGCTGGCCGCGCGTCATGACGTTGCCGACCACCACGACGTCCGGGGCCGGCGTCAGCTGCGCCGCCTCGAACCCCTCGGTGAGCTCGATGCCCAGTGCTTCAAGCTGGGTGCTCATCGGCGGATAAACGTTGCGATCGGAACCGCTGACCCGAAAGCCCGCGGCGCGCGCGATGGCGGCGATGCCCCCCATGAAGGTCCCGCAAATCCCGAGAATGTGCACGTGCATGTGAAGCGTCTTTAGCCTTGGGTAATTGGAAACAATGCGCGTTGCAGCAGTTCGCCCGCCAGGATCTGCAGGATGACGAGCCCCACGCTCGCACCGAGCGACCATTCGAGCGCAGCTTTCACGATGTGGCTGTTCGCCGCGACGAACCAGGCGAGCAGAACGATGCCGAACAGCACCACCGGCACGAACCAGGGCGAGTCGTGCGGGAAGCGCGGCGCCAACCAGCGCGACAAGAACAGCAGCGGCGCCAGCACGATCTGAATACCCAGTACCGCGGTGGTGGTCTGCAGGGTGCGCTCGGGGCGGCCGGCGAGGCGCAGCAGCGCCACGTACCAGACGATCGTGAAGACGGTATCGAGCAGCAGCTGCGCGGACCAGTTCGGCTGGTCGGCCTCGGCCACGCGCGCGGCGGCATCCGCGGCCGCCGGAGGCGGCAACAGGCTATTCAGCAGCACGTTAATCGCCAGATAGGCGACGATGGTCAGCGCCAGGAGCAGCATCGATGCGGGCAGGTCCTGCGGTCCGCGCCGGAGCAGGGCGATCTGCGTAAAGAGCTTGACGAGCTCCTTCATGGCTTCCGCTATCAGCGCGCTCCTGCGCATAATGCGCCGCCAACGATTGTACAGATCCCACGCAACGCTTTTGCAGCCGATCATCACCACGCCCGCCGCGCTCGAGGAATTTGCCGCGCATCTGCGCACGCAGGCGCGGGTCGGGCTCGACACGGAGTTCCTGCGCGAGCGCACCTACCGCGCGCAGCTGTGCCTGGTGCAGCTGGCCTCACCCTCCGCGGCGGCCTGCATCGATCCGCTGGCGCTGCGACAGCTCGCGCCGCTGGCGGACGTGCTCGGCACACCGACGGTGCTGAAGGTCATGCACGCCTCGCGGCAGGACCTGGAGGTGCTGCTGCCGATCGCCGGCGTCACGCAGCCGGTGTTCGACACGCAGATCGGCGCCGGGCTCATGGGGCTGCCGGCGCAGATCGGTTATGCCGAGGCAGTGCGGCGCCTGCTCGGGCACGAACTCGCCAAGTCCCACACGCGCACCGACTGGTCGCGCCGGCCGCTCTCGGCCGAGCAGATCACCTACGCCCTCGATGATGTCAACTACCTACTGCCGCTCGCCGAGCGGCTGCAGGAGGAGCTGGGGCGCCTGGGTCGCCTCGAGTGGCTCAAGGAGGAGCTGGCCGAACTCACCGACGCGACGAGCCTGTCCGTCGACCCGGAGCTGGCATGGATGCGGCTCAAGGGACTGCGCCACCTCGATGAGGGGCGCCTGCGCCTGGCGCGCTCGCTGGCCGCCTGGCGCGAGCGCAACGCGATGGAGCACGACCGTCCGCGCGGCTGGATCCTCGATGAGGCCGTGCTGCGCGAGATCGTGCTGCAGGTACCGCGCAGCAGCGCAGCCCTGGAGGCCATTGAGGAGATGCCGCCGGGGCTGGTGAAGCGGCGCGGCGCGGAGCTGCTGGGGCTGGTTGCAGCGGCCGGGATCTCGGACCCGGCACCGCCGCTGCCGCGCCGGGGGCGGCCGGATCCGGTCAGGGCAACCCTGCTGAAGAAACTCAGCGGAATCTCCCAGGCTGTCGCGAGTGAGCTGCAGCTCGCGCCCGAGGTGCTGGCCACGCGGCGCGACCTCGAGGAACTGGCGGACGGGGCACGCGACGGCGTGGTACTGCACGGTTGGCGCCGTGCGGTGCTGGGTGAGCGCCTGCTCGCGGCGCTGTGAACGCCGCGCGTCCCTAGCGCCGCCGCGCGCGAGGCGCTGTGGCGCGCTTCGCGGCGGAGGCCCGGCGCGGCTTGCGCACCGCACGCTTCGGCGCGGCCTTCTTGCGAGTGCCGGCGGCCGCTTTCTTGCGGGTGACGGCGCGCCGCTTCGGCCGGCTCTTGCGCGGCGCGATCCGCTTAGGCTTGGGGGCCGATCGCAACGCCGGTAAACCGAGCGTCTGCGCCAGGCGGCGGGTGACGGTATCCAGGTCGCCCTCGGCATCGAGCACGCGCAGCAGTCCGCGTGCGCGGTAGAAATCGATCAGCGGTCGGGTCTTCTCGTCGTACACACGCAGGCGCTCCGCGACCGTCGCCTCGTTATCGTCGGGGCGCTGCACCAGACGATGCGGCTGACCGGTCTTGGGGCAGCGGGCGTTCGCGCCGCTCGGTGGCGAGGTGAGCAGATTGAACACCCGGCCGCAATCGGCGCAGGTGCGGCGTCCGGAGATGCGTCGCACCAGCTCGCCGTAGTCGACCTCCAGCTGCACCACCGCATCGAGCGGCTGCCTGAGCGCCTCGAGCAGGTGATCGAGCGCGTGCGCTTGGGCGAGGTTGCGCGGAAAGCCGTCGAGAATGAAGCCCTTGCGAGTGTCGGGCTCCTGGAGCCGCTCGCGAATCATCCCGAGCACCAGGGAGTCATCCACCAGGCGGCCGCTGTCCATGGCCTCCTTCGCCTGCCGGCCAAGCTCGGTGCCCTTGGACACGGCGGCCCGCAACAGATCTCCGGTGGAGATCTGTGGGATGCGGACACGCGCCACGAGACGCTGCGACTGGGTGCCCTTGCCGGAGCCGGGAGCCCCTAACAGAACAATGCGCATGTTTTTTTACGAGCCAAACGCTGCCGCTGGCAGCCTTAAGGGGCCGCCACGTTACCGGCCGCCCCGGGCGAGGTCAAACATCATCCTCAGCGCCTGCGCAAGGCGCGAAGCCTGCGCTATCCTTCCGGGCCCGGATTGCGGCAGCGCCAACCACCATGAAGAAACGCGCCCCCCAGAACGCCTTTTATGCCCAGTCGGGCGGTGTCTCCGCCGTAATCAACGCCTCGGCGTGCGGCGTGATCGAGACGGCGCTGCGCTCCAGGCAGATCGGCAAGGTCTATGCCGGCCGCCACGGCATCATCGGCGCACTCACCGAGGACCTGATCGACGTCGGCCGGGAACCGGCCGCGGTGATACGGGGACTGAAGTACACCCCGGCGGGCGCCTTCGGCTCGGCGCGCTTCAAGCTGAAGGGCCTCGAGGAGAACCGTGCGGAGTACGAGCGTCTCATCGAGGTCTTCCGCGCGCACGACATTGGCTACTTCTTCTACAACGGCGGCAACGATTCGATGGACACCGCGCTCAAGGTGTCACAGCTGGGCGCCGCACTCGGCTATCCGATCACCTGTGTCGGTGTGCCCAAGACCGTCGACAATGACCTGCCGCATACCGACTGCTGTCCGGGCTTCGGTTCGGTGGCCAAGTACGTCGCGGTCTCCACGCGCGAGGCTGCGCTCGATGTCGCCTCCATGGCGCGCACCTCCACGCGCGTGTTCGTGCTCGAGGTGATGGGGCGGCACGCCGGCTGGATTGCCGCGGCCGCCGGTCTTGCGGGCAAGGGCCCCGGTGAACCGCCGCACGTCATCCTGCTGCCGGAGGTCGCGTTCGAGCAGGAGAAGTTCCTCGCGCGCGTGAAGCAGTGCGTCACCGACTACGGCTACTGCGTGATCGTGGTCTCGGAAGGGGCAGCGTACGGCGACGGCAGGTTCCTCGCCGACGCCGGCACCAAGGACGCATTCGGGCACACGCAGCTTGGCGGCGTAGCCCCGGTGGTCGCCAACATGGTGCGCCAGGCCCACGGCTACAAATACCACTGGGCGGTGGCCGACTATCTGCAGCGCTCCGCCCGCCACATTGCCTCCCGGGTTGACGTGGAGCAGGCCTACGCGGTCGGCAAGGCGGCCGTGGAGCTTGGGATCCGCGGCGTCAATGCCGTCATGCCGACCATCGTGCGCAAGTCCTCCAGGCCCTACCGCTGGAGCATCGGCCACGTGCCCCTGGCTGATGTGGCCAACCAGGAAAAGAAGCTCCCCCCCTCCTACATTCGCACCGACGGCTTCGGCATCAGCGAGGCCTGCCGCCGCTATCTTGAGCCCCTCATCGCCGGGGAAGCTTACCCCCCTTACAAGCGCGGCCTGCCGGACTACGTGCGCATCCGCGGCCGCTCCGTACGGCGCAAACTGCGGACCAACTTCAAGGTGTGAAGGCTTGCTGCGCCGCGGCTGATTTGCCGGCGCGGCGATGGGCCGTACGGGCTTTGCCTGCGGTCGGTGGCGGCCGGCGCCGTGCTATAGTGCGCGGCCTTTTTTGGGGAGGTTCGCGCGATGATCAATGCCACCATGTGGCTCGGAGCCGCTATCGCGGCCGGCGTTCTGGCTGTGCTGTACGGCGTGTTCTCGATGTCCGCCATCTTGCGGCTGCCGGCCGGCAACGAGCGCATGCAGGAGATTGCCGCCGCCATCCAGGCCGGGGCAAAGGCGTACCTGAACCGCCAGTACACGACGATCATGATCGTCGGGGTCGTGCTGCTCGTGGCCATGGGCTTCTCGCCGCTGGGCTGGCCGACCGCCGGTGGCTTCGCGGTCGGGGCCGTGCTTTCTGGTCTCACCGGCTACATCGGCATGAACATCTCCGTGCGCGCCAACGTGCGCACCGCGCAGGCCGCCACCGGCGGGCTGAACGCGGCACTGAGCGTCGCCTTCCGCGGCGGCGCCATCACCGGCATGTTGGTGGTCGGGCTCGGCCTGATCGGGGTCGCCGGCTACTACACCTTCCTCAGCCGCTGTACCGACCTCGGCGCCGCCGGCGCGCTGCACGCGCTCGTCGGCCTCGCCTTCGGCGGCTCGCTGATCTCCATCTTCGCGCGACTCGGGGGCGGCATCTTCACCAAGGGCGCCGACGTCGGCGCCGACCTCGTCGGCAAGGTGGAAGCCGGCATCCCCGAGGATGACCCGCGCAACCCCGCGGTGATCGCCGACAACGTCGGCGACAACGTCGGCGACTGCGCCGGCATGGCCGCAGACCTGTTCGAGACCTACGCGGTCACCATCGTGGCCACGATGCTGCTCGGCGGGTTGCTGTTCACCCCGAACGGCGCGGATGCCGCGCTGGCCGCGGTGATCTACCCGCTCGCGCTCGGCGCGGCCTCGATCGTCGCCTCCATCATCGGCACGTTCTTCGTCTCCGTGGGTGCCAGCGGCAAGATCATGAACGCGCTCTACAAGGGCGTGATCGTGTCGGCCGTGGTCTCCGCGGCGGCCTTCTGGTTCATCACGCAGAAGATCATGCCCGGTAACGTGCTGCCGCTGTATGGCTGCGCCCTCATCGGCCTGGGCCTCACGGCCGCCATGATCATGATCACCGAGTACTACACCGCCACCGAGTACAGCCCGGTGCGCAAGGTAGCCGCTGCCTCGCAGACCGGGCACGCCACCAACATCATCGCCGGCCTCGGCGTGTCGATGAAGGCCACGGCGCTGCCGGTGATCGCGGTGTGCCTGGCCATCTGGGGCGCCTATACCCTGAATGGCCTCTATGGCATCGCGATCGCGGCCACCTCGATGCTGTCGATGACCGGGATGATCGTGGCGCTGGACGCCTATGGCCCGATCACCGACAACGCCGGCGGCATCGCGGAGATGGCGGGGCTGCCGAAGAGCGTGCGCGATATTACCGACCCGCTCGATGCGGTGGGCAACACGACCAAGGCGGTCACCAAGGGTTACGCCATCGGTTCGGCGGGCCTTGCCGCGCTGGTGCTGTTTGCCGACTACACCCACAACCTCGAGGCGGCCGGCAAGCTGGCGGTGTTCTCGCTGTCGGATCCGGCCGTCATCATCGGCCTGTTCATCGGCGGCCTCGTGCCCTACCTGTTTGCGGCCATGGCCATGGAAGCCGTGGGACGCGCCGCGGGCTCGGTGGTCCATGAGGTGCGCCGCCAGTTCCGCGAGATCAAGGGCATCATGGCCGGCACCGAGAAGCCCGACTACTCGCGCGCGGTCGACCTGCTCACGCGGGCTGCAATCCGCGAGATGATCGTGCCCTCGCTACTGCCGATCCTCGTGCCGATCGTGCTGGTGGTGGTCATGAACATGCTGATGGGTCCGGGCGCCGGCGTGCGCGCGCTCGGCGGCCTGCTGATCGGCACCATCGTCACCGGCCTCTTCGTCGCCATCTCCATGACGACCGGCGGCGGCGCCTGGGACAACGCCAAGAAGTACATCGAGGAAGGCAACTTCGGCGGCAAGGGCTCGGATGCACACAAGGCAGCGGTCACCGGCGACACCGTCGGCGATCCTTACAAGGACACCGCGGGACCTGCCATCAATCCGCTGATCAAGATCATCAACATCGTGGCGCTGCTGCTGGTACCGCTGCTTTAAAGCGCACAGCGGTCGGCGCATTGCGCCCTCAAAGTCAACGGAGGTGGATGGCCATGTCCTCCAGCGAGAACTTTGCAGTCGAAAAACCCGATGAACAGTGGCGGCGCGAGCTAGCGCCCGAAGCCTACAACGTGCTGCGCGCGCACGGCACCGAGCGCGCGGGCACGAGTCCGCTGAACGATGAGCACCGGGCGGGGCTGTTCGGCTGCGCCGCCTGCGGCCAGGAGCTGTTCTCCTCGGACGCCAAGTTCGACAGCGGCAGCGGCTGGCCGAGCTTCTTCAAGCCACTCGCGGGCGCGGTCGGCACCGGTGAGGACCGCAGCCACTTCATGCGCCGCACCGAGGTGCACTGCGCGCGCTGCGGCAGCCACCTGGGACATGTATTCCCCGACGGGCCGCAGCCGACCGGCGAGCGCTACTGCATGAACGGGGTGGCCCTGAGGTTCGAGCCCCGCAAGCCGTAAGCGCGCGCCTTCAGGCCGCGAGCAGCAGCGGCTGGGGCCGGCCGATCGCGTAGCCCTGCAGGTAGTCGACACCCATCTTGCGTGCCGCATCTTCGGCGGCGCTGTCTTCGACCTGCTCGGCGATCACCTTGAAGTTGAGGGTGCGCGCGAGCTTGATCATGGCGGTCACCATGGCCTGATTGACGGTGTCGCGTTCCAGGTTGCGCATGAAGGAGCCGTCGATCTTCAGGTAATCCAGCGGCAGGTTCTTCAGGTTGGAGAACGAGCCGATGCCGGAGCCGAAATCATCGAGCGCAAATTCGCAGCCCATGCCGTGCAACACGCCGACGAAGCGCCGCGCGTGATCGAGGTTGGCGATCACCGCGCTCTCGGTGATCTCGAAGCACACCTGTGCCGGCGCCGCTCCGGTGCTGTCGAAGCACTCGACCACGAACTCCAGGAACTGCACGTCCCCGAGCGTCTGACCGGAAATGTTGATCGCGACGCTGCGGTTGGCCGGCACGGCAATCGCGCCGCGCCCAAGCGCCGCCAGCGTCGTCTGCACCACCCAGCGGTCCACCAGTCCCATGAGGCGGTAACGCTCGGCGGCGCGCATGAAGTCGGCCGGCATCAGTTCCTTGCCGGTTTCATCCTCGAGCCGCACCAGCACCTCCATGGCAGGACCACCACCATCCTCGCCGTGCGCCGGCACGATGACCTGGTGGTAGAGGTGGAAGCGGTTGTCCTTGAGGGCGCTCTGCAGCCGCTGCAGCCACTGGATTTCCCCGGTGTGGCGCGCGTGCGCCTCATCGCGGGCCGAGTAGACCGCCACCCGTCCGGGGCCCTGCTTCTTGGCGACGTAGCAGGCCGTGTCGGCCGCCGCGAGCAATTCCTCGAGCGTGCCGCTCTCGCGTGAGATCTCCACCAGCCCCACCGACACGCCGATGTTGAAGATCTTATCCTTCCACACGAAGCGGTAGTCGCCCACGGCGCGCGTGAGATCGTCGGCGATCTGGCGCGCCTTATCGAGCGGACAGCCGATCAGCAGCAGCCCGAACTCATCGCCGCCGAGGCGGCCAACGGTATCGCTGTCGCGCACCGCGTCGCGCAGCAGCTTGGCGACCTCGCGCAGCATGCTGTCGCCGGCGACGTGTCCGCTCGTGTCGTTGACCAGCTTGAAGTGGTCAAGATCGAGATAACACAGCACATGCTGGCCGTCGCCGCGATGGCCGCTGTCGATCGCCTCCTGCAGCCGCCGCTCGAACTCGTGCCGGTTCACCAGCCCCGTGAGCGCATCGTGGGTCGCCTGGTAGGACATCTGCCGCGCCAGTCCGCGCAGCTCGGTGACGTCGTGCAGCAGCACCACGGCGCCGACCAGCTCCTGGGCCGCATTGTGCACCGGCGAGGCGGTGAGCTCGATCGCGCGCTCGCCGCCGGTGCTGCGCGACAAGAGCAGCGCGCGGCGGCTGAGGTTCACCGTCGCGCCGCTGCTGAGCGCCTGGCGCAGCGGGTCGGACAGCAGCCGCCGCTCGGCCTCATCGACCAGGGTTATGACCTCCTCGAGGAGCTTGCCGGTGGCAGCGCCCGCCTCCAGCGCCGTGAGCTGCTCGGCCGCGGGGTTCATGTAGCTGATGCGCCCCTCCTTGTCGGTGGCGATCACGGCCTCCGCCAGCGACTGCAGTGCGAGCAGCTGCGGCTCGGCGACGTTGCTGTCGGCGGCCAGGCGCAGCGCCTGCACGGTTTGCGTGGGGATGATCTCAACGCCGGTGATGAGCAGCGCGTTGCTGCGTTCGTACTCGACCACGATGGAGGAGATCTCGAGCCGGCTCACCTGGCCCTGCAGTCCCACCATGTCGATCTCGTAGCGCTCCGCGGCGCTCTCGCCGGCGAGCCGGCGCGTGATGTTTTCGCTGACCAGATCCTGGTATTCCGGCGGCACCAGGTCGGCGAGACGCCGGCCGATCAGCTCCACGCGATCGACCCCGATGAAGCTGGCGAATTGCCGGTTGGCGTACACGATGACGTCGCGATGCACCAGCACCGCCTCGTGGATGCGCTCGCCCAGGTCGGCGAACAGCTTGGGCGCATCGGTTGCCTCGCGCTCGGCGCCCGGGCCGGCGCGCGTCAGCAGGTGATTGACCGCGGTGACGAGCGCGGCGACCTCCGCTTTGTCACTGCTGACATCCACGCGCCCCGCCAGCCGGCCGCCGATGGCGATGCGCTGCAGCTGCTGCGACAGCTCGACGACGTTCAGCATGTCGCGGCGCTGCAACGCATAGAGCACGAGAAGCAGAGCGGCGACAAGGGCGAGCAGGAGGCATAACAGCCCGATGATCGACATCTACTTTCTTCTTAACGCCTTGGCGCTGGTTTCCCGCGCGCTCCGGGGGCACTGTAGGTTGAGTTTTTCGTGCCTGTGGGAAGCATAGCGCAGGGCACACCACGCCCCGTCGGTATTTCACCATATCTCGTCGCAATCGAGCTTGGCATAGGGGCAGAAAACCCGTAACTTCTTCGGCCTTTCGGCCCTCCAGTAATAAGTCCAATTCGGAGACGCGAGCAGGATGCAAATCGCCGACGTGCGCGAGCAGATGATCGAACAGCAGGTGCGCGCCTGGGACGTGCTGGACGAGCGTGTGCTGGATGCAATGCGCCGGGTGCCCCGCGAGCTGTTCGTGCCCGAGGGCGAGCGCTATCGCGCCTACGCGGACGCCGAGGTACCGCTGTCGCGTGGCCAGCACATGCTGCGCCCGAGCGTGGTCGGACGGCTGCTGCAGGGCCTGCTGCCTCAACCCCCGGAGCAGGCGCTCGAGCTCGGCGCCGGCACTGGTTTTATCACGGCCTGCCTGCGGGGGATGACCGACGCGGTGTGCGCCCTGGAGCTGTACCCGGAACTCGCCGCGAGCGCCCGCGCCAATCTGGCTACCCTCGGGATCCGGGGTGCGGAAGTACTGGACGCGGACGCGCTGCGCTACGAGAGCGCCACGCGCTACGACGTCATCGCCGTAACCGCCTCTCTGCCACTTTACAATGCGCGGTTTGAGCGCCTGCTGAACGTTGGCGGACGCCTGTTCATCGTCGTGGGCGAAGCTCCGGTGATGGAAGCGCGCCTGGTGCGCCGCACCGGCGAACAGGCCTGGAGCAGCCAGGTCCTGTTTGAAACGGTCATCGACCCGCTGGTACATGCGGTGCGACCCCCGGAATTCACCTTTTAGCGCACGGATGCGTCTAAGAGCGCAACGCCAGGGACTGAAGGAAAGTACATGAGTCGTGCGATCACATTGACCGCGTGCCTGCTGGCGTGCGCGGGCCTGGCAAACGCCAAGGACCTAACGGGGGTCTTCGAGGACGCAGTGAAGAATGACCCGGTGATCCGCCAGGCGGATGCCAACCGCATGGCGGCACGGGAAGCGAAGCCCCAGGCCCTGTCGGCCATACTGCCGCAGCTCAACGGCACCGCCGGCGTCACCCGCGACCACACCTCGGGCTTTCAGGACTTCGTCGCCGAGGTCGCTAACCCCAACAACCCGACCGCCCCGCCGGTCCTGCTCGTGGTGCAGGAGCAGCAAACGCTCGATACCACCACCAAGACCTGGGCGCTGAACCTGCGCTCGAACCTGCTGTCCTGGACCAACTGGATGAACATCAAGGCCGCGAACGCGCAGGTAGCGCAGGCCGAGGTCAACTACCAGGCGGCCGAACAGAACCTGATCCTGCGCGTAGCCACCGCCTACTTCGCGGTGCTGTCGGCCTATGACAACCTGGTGGCCAACCAGGCGTCGCTCGAGGCCATCGCGCGCCAGCTCGACCAGGCCGACAAGCGCTTCGAGGTGGGCCTGATCGCCATTACCGACGTCCAGGAGGCGAAGGCCGCGCGCGACACGGCCGCCGCGGCGGTGATCGCCGCCAAGCGCTCGCTCGCCACCGCGGAAAACCAGCTCGAGGAGATCACCGGGGAGAAGTACGATCGGCTCTCCAAGCCCGGCGGTGAGATGCCGCTCAAGGGCCCGGACCCACAGGACGAGACCCGCTGGGTCAATATCTCCCTCGAGCAGAACCTGAGCCTGGTGGCGAGCCGCCTGGGGGCCGACATCGCGCGCGACAACGTGCGCGCCGCCATGGGCGGTCACTTCCCGACCGTCGATCTGGTCGCGGGCCGCTCCTACAACAAATCCGACTCCGACCAGATCCTCGAGGGCATGTCCTACCCTGGCGTAGACAGCAAACTCAACGACCGGCAGATCGGGCTGCAGTTCACGCTGCCGATCTACAGCGGCGGCTTCACCCAGTCCAAGGTGCGCCAGAACGAGTATCTGTGGATAGCCGCCAAGGAAGCCGTCGTGCAGAGCTCGCGCGCCACCGAGCGCCAGGCGCACGATGCGTACCTGGGCGTGATCAGCGGCATCGCGCGCGTCCAGGCATTGCGGCAGGCACTCGAGTCGAGCCAAACCGCCCTCAAGGCCACCGAAGCGGGCTACGAGGTCGGTACCCGCACCGCGGTCGACGTGCTCAACGCCCGCAAGACCCTGGTGCAGGCGGAGACGGATTACTCCAACGCCCGCTACGACTACATCGTGAGCGTGCTGCAGCTGCGGCTGGCCGCCGGCACCCTCGACCGCGCCCAGCTGATCGAGGTCAACGGCTACCTGACCTCCAGTGCACCGATGATCCCCGCGGCGACCACGCCCGAGAACGTGCTGCCGACCATTCCCGGACCCGGCAGCACTACCTCGCCCCCGCCGGGCTCCCCGCCGCCGGGCTCAACGCCACAAGGCGGCCGCGGCTAACGCGGCGGCGGCTCCGGCAAGAACGGCTCGATCAGCGCGAGGAGCTTCGCCAGCGCACCGCGGTTGCCCGCGACGCAGTCGCGCCCCGCCGCACCGATGCGCTCGCGCGCCGCGGGGTCTGAGAAGAGCGCCGTCAGGCGCGCGGCCAGTTCCGCCGGCGTACGCACCACTTCCGCCGCCCCGCGCTCGATCAGCAGCCGCGCGACGTCGGCGCTGTTGAAGTTGTGCGGCCCGGTGAGGATCGGTACGCCGAGAGCGGCAGGCTCCAGCAGGTTATGGCCACCCACCGGCACGAGGCTGCCGCCGACGAAGGCCACGTCCGCCGCCGCATAGAAATCCAGAAGCTCACCGAGCGTATCGAGCAGCAGCACCTGGCAGTCCGCGTCCGGATCCGCCAGCGAGCGGCGGGCGAACCGCAGCCCCGATTGCGCGAGCGCCTGGGCGGCTTCCGCGAAGCGCTGCGGATGACGGGGCGCCATCACCAGCAACGGCTGCGGCAGTTGCTCGCGCAGGCGCCGCACCGTGTCAATGAGCGCCTGTTCTTCGCCACCGCCGTGCGTACTGCCGGCCACCCACAGCGGCCGCTGCGGGGCGAACTGGCGGCGCAGCGCCGCGCCGCGCGTGGCGATATCCGGCGGCAGCTCGAAGTCGAATTTCAGGTTGCCGGTGACGTGCGTGCCGGCCTCATCGGCGCCGAGCGAGCGGAAACGCTCGGCGTCGGCGCTGCCCTGCGCGGCCACCACGGCGACCTGGCCGAGCGTATCGCTGAACAGCCGTCCGAGCCGCTGGTAACGGCCGACCGAGCGCGCGGAGATGCGCGCGCTCGCCAGCACCAGCGGTATGCGCCGCTGGCCGCAGGCGCGATACAGGTTCGGCCACAGCTCGGTCTCGAAGATCACCGCCAGCCGCGGCTGCACGCGCCGGAAAAAGCGGCTTACCGCCCCCGGCAGATCGAAGGGCACGTAACGCACCTGCGCAACGTTGCCGAACAGCGCCCGCGCCCGTGCGGCCCCGGTCGGGGTGAACGTGGTGATGGTGAGGGGCAGCTCGGGATGGGCCCGTCTGAGCGCGCTCACCAGCGCTGCGCACGCCTGTACCTCGCCGACCGATACCGCGTGCACCCACACGCCGCCGGCTGCTGGGGCGGGGCCGAAGCCGAAGCGCTCGCCGAAGTTGTGCCAGTAGGCACGGTCCCACAGCCCGCGCCACAACAGCAGCAGAGACATCAGCGGAGCGGCGAGGTAAACGGCGAGAAGATAGAGAAAGCGCAAGGGCTGCCCGCGCGCTAGGGCGGCAATTCGGTCTTGCCCGACGACTGGCGATAGCCGTCGAGAAGTCCGTGCCAGTCCGATTCGGTGAAGCGCTCGGGCGGCATTGCCCAGGTGACCTTCTCCAGCGAGCGCCGCAGGCGCACCAGATTGCCGTCGCACCACATCCCGGGCCTGCGCAGCTGGCAACGGTCAAAGTCGATGAGGTAGACGTTCTCCTCGCTCAGCAGCACGTTGTGTGCGTTGAGGTCCGCGTGACAGACCCCGAGGTCGTGGAAGCGGCGGATGCAGCGGCCGATCGAGATCCAGGTGACGATCGAGAGTGCGCCGGTGCGCAGGCACTCGGTGAGCGAGCCGACCGTGGGCAAGCGCTCGGTGATGATGTCGCCGGTATAGCTGGAACCCCTGTTGCGGTAGCGCGCCGCGACCGGCGCCGGCACCGGCAGCCCGGCACGGTGCAACCGATAGGTGAGCTGCCACTCGGCGAACGGCCGCGTGCTCTCCTCGTTGCGCCAGCGGTAGCGATCAGCGAAGAGCTGCGCCATGAGTCCGCCGCGCCGGTAATGACGCAGCACCCAGTTCTTAGTGTCGTGCTTTACGAAGTAGGCGGCGCCGCGTCCGCGCGCTGCCCCCTGCAGCTCGCCGCGCGACTGCCAGTAACGCGGCTCGAACCACTCGTTGCTCAAATTGCCCGCCCGCGAGGTGTCATATAGCATGGCGCCGCCCGCGACCGCGCTGCGTTTAACCTCAGGGCCGAGCGCAAAGCGCCCGCTCACAAGACTAACTCCATCATGTTGCCCTTCGCCGAAGCCCCGCGCAGCGTGTGTCTCCTCAGACTGTCGGCGATCGGGGATACCTGCCACGTCGTGCCGCTGGTGCGCACCTTACAGCAAGCGTGGCCCGCGACCCAGCTCACCTGGATCATCGGCAAATCCGAGGCGCGACTGATGAGCCTCATCGAAGGTGTGGAGTTTATCACCGTGGACAAGCGCTCGAGGTTGTCCGCAGTGCGCACCCTGCGCGCGCAGCTGCGCGAGCGGCAGTTCGATGTCCTGCTGCACCTGCAACTGGCGCTGCGCGCAAGTCTGCTTGCCCACACGGTGCCGGCACGCGTCAAACTGGGCTTCGACCGGGCACGGGCGCGCGAACTGCAATGGCTGTTCACCAATCAGCGTATCGCGCCACGCGCGCGCGAACACGTGCTCGACAGCTTCTTTGGCTTTCTGGAAGCCCTCGGCATCCGCGAGCGGCTGCTGCGCTGGGACCTGCCATTGCCTGCGGACGCGCGCGCCTATGCGGCGCATCTGGTACCGGACAGCCAGCCGACGCTGGTCATCAGCCCCTGCTCGAGCCACGAGCTGCGCAACTGGTTGCCGCTGCGCTACGCCGCCGTCGCCGAGCACGCCGTGCGGCAACACGGCATGCGGGTGATTCTCGCCGGCGGCCCGAGTGAGCTCGAGCGGCGCACGGGAGCCGAGATCGAGCACGCGAGCCGTGTCCCGCTCATCAACCAGATCGGCCAGGACACGCTGCCGCAGCTGCTGGCACTGCTCGCACGGGCACGCATCCTGGTGACGCCGGATTCCGGACCGGCGCACATGGCGACCATGGTCGGCACCCCGGTCGTGGGCCTCTATGCGGCCACGAACCCGGCGCGCAGCGGCCCGTACCTCTCCAGAGGCTGGTGCGTAGATGCCTATCCGGAAGCGGCCCGGGTCTTTCGCGGCGTGGACCCCGAGCAGCTGCCCTGGACGCACAAGATCGAGGAACCCGGGGTCATGGAGCTGATCCGAGTCGATCAGGTGACCGGGAAGATTGACGCCCTGCTCGCGCGCGGGAACGGCGGGTCCTAGCGAGCTGCCCCGCTAGATGCAAGCACACAATCGCCGCGGTAGGTGAACGTGGGGTTGTCATTACCGTCCTTGCCGGTGCCCGACACCTCCAGCACGCAGCGCACCGCGGGGCCGCCCAGGTGGTGCACGAGGTATACCTGACCGTGTTCGGAGCCCGTCGCAAGATTCGCCTCAAAGATGAAACTGTCATCGTAGAGCATCACGGGCTCGGATCCGGCAATTGTCCCGGAGTAGACTTGCCTGCCGGTGTTGGTAAGTTTCCCGCGCCCGGAATCGATGCGTGTCGTCACCTGATAGAGCACGCGCCCGTGCAGGTCGCCCTCCAGTTCCACGACCGCGGTGCTGATGCGGGTCAGGCCGGCCGGGGATTGCTGCTCTGAGTGCACGATAGCCCCGTCCATGCGGTCCACGCCGTGCCCGCTGACGTGGAGCGTGCGCTGCGATGGCCCGAGCGCCAGCGCGCGCGGGTGAACGACCGCAATGCACAGGGCGCACACGGCGGCGGCGGTGCTGGCAACACGGACAGCAGATGAACTCTTCATATTCAGCTTCCTTCGCAAACGCAGTCGCCCCAGTACTTGCCGGCAAACATAGCCTGCGAAGGCTCGCCTGGGCGGGAACGGGGTGTGCAGTGGCCCGCTGTGGCCGCAAATGGCCGCCGCTGGCCGCCCTGTGCGCAGACGTTGCCCTGGCATCGCCATCCGCATGAACCCTGCTGCCGAACAACTGGGGTCCTGGAAGGAGATCGCCCGCTATCTCAAGCGCAGCGTGCGCACCGCGCGGCGCTGGGAACACGAGGAAGACCTGCCCGTGCACCGGCATGTCCATCACACCCGCGCGAGTGTCTTTGCCGTACGCGCGGAAATCGACGCCTGGCGTCGGACGCGCGCCGAATCTCCCCGCACGCCAGGCGCGACGCTGACGGCGCGCGCCGCGGCGCCGAAGGCATCGATCGCGGTACTGCCCTTTGAGAATCTCAGCGCCGAGCCGGAGAATGAATATTTCGCGGCCGGACTCACCGAGGAAATCACTACCACGCTGTCCAAGGTGCAGGCGCTGCGCGTCACCTCCCGCACCTCGGCGCTCACCCTGCGTGGCTCGGCCAAGACAGCGACTGCCATCGCGAAGCTCTTGCGCACGCGCTACCTGCTGCAGGGAAGCGTGCGCCGCTTCGGACCGCGGCTGCGGATCTCGGCCCAGCTCATCGACGGAATCAGCGACGCTCATCGCTGGGCCGACACCTTTGAAGGCGACCTGGACGATGTATTTGGGATGCAGGAAAAGCTGGCACGCCTCATCGTCGCGGCCCTCAAGTTGCACCTGACTGCCCGCGATGAGCAGCGGCTCGCCGCGCGCGCGATCAGCAACGTGGCCGCTTACGACCGCTATTTGCGGGCGCGCCAGCAGGGCTGGCGCTGGCGGCGCGACGCGATCGACCGCGCGGTGGGCTTGCTGGATGAGGCGCTGCGCATCGAGGGCGACAGCGCGCCGCTGTACGCGGCCCTGGGGGTGGCGTACCTGCAGTACCGCGAGGCCGGGATCGATCTCGGTGAGCGGCCACTGCAGCAGGCGCAACGGTGCGCTGCGCAGGTGTTAGCGCTTGAGCCCGGGTCCCCCGCGGCCCTGCAGCTGCGCGGTTGGATTCACTACTCGCGCGGACAACTCCAGGCTGCCGTCCACGATCTGAAGGAAGCGCTCGCTGGGGAACCCTACAACGCCGACACGCTGCTGCTGCTGTGTAATTGCTACATCGTCTCGGGGCACGTGGCGGCCGCACGACCCCTGCTGCAGCGTCTGGCAACCATCGACCCACTGACTCCGATCAGTCTTTGCATGCCCGCGTTTGCCGACATCATGGAGGGCAAATTCGCGCGCGCACTTAAGCCGTACCGGCAGATGTTTGAACTGGATCCCGCGAATCCACTGGGGAGGCTGTTCTACGTGTGGGTTCTGATCCTCAATCGCAGACCACGGCAGGCGGTGGCGCTCGTGCAGGCGTGTCCGCCGGACGTGCACGACAGTCTCGCCGCCTGGGTCATGCGACTGCTCGCAGCGGCCGTGACGGGAAAGCTCGAGCAGGCGCGGCGAGCGCTGCCGCCGGCCATGGCAGCCCTGGCCGCCGCGACCGACATGTTTCCGCGCTTTCTCGCACAGGCGTTCGCGCTCGCGGATCAGCGCGCGGCCGCACTTCGCTGGCTGCAAGTGGCGATCGAGCGCGGCTTCATCAACTACCCGTTTCTGGCGCGCCACGATCCATGCTTCAAGCGGCTGCGCCGGGATGTACGTTTCCAGCGCCTGCTGAAGCGCGCCGAAAAGCGCTGCAAGAGCTTCGTGGCCTAGCGAGCGCAGCCCCAAGCGCGGCGGGGGTTGTAGTTCGTTGTCGTGGGTTGCTTAAATGACGGAACGGGCGGCCGCGTGCGGCTTAAGGAAACAACCCTATGAACGACATCCTGGTTCCCATCTCCCCCGGAGAGCTGCTCGACAAGATCACCATCCTCAGGATCAAGCAGGCGCGCATCCAGGACGCCGCCAAGCTTGGGAACGTGAAACTCGAGCTGTCGCTGCTGGAGAAGACCTGGGAGGACTGCGGCTGCGCGGCCGCCGAGGTCGGCGTCGACGAGCGTGCGCTGCAGGCCGTGAACGAGCGGCTGTGGGACATCGAGGATCTGATCCGCGACAAGGAAGCGCGCCAGAGTTTTGACCGCGACTTCATCGAGCTCGCACGCTCGGTTTACGTCTGCAATGATGAACGCGCCGCCATCAAGAAGCGCATCAATCTGGCACTCGGCTCGCGCCTGATCGAGGAGAAATCTTACAAGCAGTACCGCTGAGAACACCGCTTCAGCGGCGCAGCGTGTACTCGGCGCTGCAGTAGGGACACTTAGCCCAACCGCTCGTCTCGATGGGCAAATAGACGCGCGGATGCGAATTCCACAAATACATCTGCGGCATCGGGCAGCACAGCGGCAGATCCTCGGCACTCACCTCGTACTGGTTCTGCGCGTTCGGTTCGATGAGCGGCTTCGCCGTCACGGCCATGGATTGCGTGTCTCAGCTAGATTTCGTGGTTGCAGCCACGATTATACCCGCTCACGCGCGACCCGCTCAGGCGCACATCGTCGCATCCCACAACCCGGTCACTGCAGCGCGCGTCGCGCGGAACTCCTCCGCGGCCACGATCGGCGCCGTCCCGGCTAAGGACAGGTGGTGGGTGCGGGCGCGGTAGGCGCGGTAGGCGGCCGTGAGCAAGTCCACGTCCGCCTGGCTCACCAGGGCGGCGGAGGCGACCGATTCCAGCTGGCGGATGGTGTCGGCGAACAGTGCCACGGGGGGATAGTCCTTGGCCCACTTCAGCGCCCAGTACTGCGCCAGAAACTCGATGTCGGCGATGCCGCCGGGATCCTGCTTGATGTCGAAGTGCTGCGCGTCCGCCTTGGAGAGCTCGCGGCGCATGCGCTCGCGCATCCCGCGCACCTCCGCGAGCAGCGTGTCGCGCCGCACGTGCCGGCAGAGCACCTCCAGGCGCACGGCCTCGAAGCGCGCGCGCAGCTCCGGCGCGCCGGCCACCGCCCGCGCGTGCAGCAGCGCCTGGTGCTCCCAGGTCCACGCCTCCTCCCGCTGGTACTCGGCGAAGGCGCCGATGTTGGTGACCAGCAGGCCGCCCTTGCCGCTCGGCCGCAGCCGCACGTCGACCTCGTAGAGCCGGCCGGCGGCCGAATGCATGGTCAGCAGGTGCACGATGCGCTGCGCCAGGCGTACGAAGAACAACTGGTTGTCGATGGGCTTGGCCCCGCTGGTCTCCTGCTGCTCACCGTGCGAGTCGTGCAGAAACACCAGGTCCAGATCGGAGCCGTAGCTCAGCTCCATGCCGCCGAGCTTGCCGTAGCCGACCGCGCAGATGGTGACTGGCCGCCGCAGCGCCGCCTCACCGCACATCGGCACGCCAAACAGCGCGGTGATCTGCCGCCACCCCAGCTGCAGCGCGCGCTCGACGATGAGCTCGGCGATATCGGTGAGCCGATCGCTCACCTGCATGAGCGGCAGCGTGCCGGTGAGGTCGGCGACGGCCACGCGAAACAGCGCGGCGCGCTGGAACTGGCGCAGCGCCTCGACCTGCTGTTCCGGATCCTCCTCGCGCAGCTGTTCCATGCGCGCCTCGAGGTCGGCGGCAAAGTCGGCGCGCTCGGGCCGCTGCGACAGCAGTCGCTCGTCAATGAGCTCATCCAGGAGCAGCGGATGCGCGGCGATCTGACTGGCGAGGAAGTCCCCGTGACGGCACAGCTGCACCAGCCGCACGCGCGCCGCGCCATTTTCCTGCAGCAGCGCGAAGTACGCCGAGCGCTGTCCGATCGCCTCGATAATGGCGAGCACGCGCCGCAGCACCGGCAGCTGGGCGCTGCTCTTGCTGACCTCGGCCAGCAGCACCGGCAGCAGCGCCTGCAGGCGCTTGCGCCCCGGCTCATCGAGCTTGCGCACCAGTGCCGAGGCGCGCAGCTCGAGCAGCAGGCGCGCCGCCTCGACGCTGTCGCTGAAGCCCGCGTGCGCGAGCGCGGCCTCGAGGGCCGCCGTCTCCGCCTGCGTGTCCCAGAAGCGCCCGAGGTCGATGCGCACCGCGGCCGGATCGCTGGTGGCGCCGCCGAAGATGACCAGGCGGAAATGGCGGCTGACCGTGGCGCGCTGCTCCTGCAGCTGCGCGAGCAGCGCCGGCCAGTCGGCGCAGCCCATCGCCCGCGCCACGCGCTCGCGGCCGAGCGCATCCGCGGGCAGCTGGTGCGTCTGCGCATCGCTGAGCATCTGCAGCCGGTTCTCCAGGCGCCGCAGGTAGCCGTAGGCCGCGCGCAGCTCCGCGACCGCCGGCGGCGGCAACAGCCGCGCCTCCCCGAGGCGCTCGAGCGCGAGGAACAGCGAGGGTGTCTGCAGGCGCCGGTCGCGCCCGCCGCGGGTCAGCTGCAGCGCCTGCACGATGAACTCTATCTCGCGGATGCCGCCCGGACCGAGCTTCACGTGGTCGGCGAGTTCGCGCCGTTCGACCTCGCGCTCGATCAGCGCCTTCATCTCCCGCAGGCTCTCGAACACGCCATAGTCGAGGTAGCGCCGGTAGACGAACGGCCGCACCGCCGCCGCCTCGACCTCCGCGTAGCGCTCGACACTCGTGACCGGGCGCGCCTTCACGTAGGCGTAGCGCTCCCAGTCGCGGCCGTGGCGCATGAGGTAGTCCTCGAACGCGGCGAAGCTCGCCACGAGCGGCCCCGAATCGCCGAACGGCCGCAGTCGCAGGTCCACCCGCAGCACGAACCCATCCGCGGTCGGCGTGCCGAGCAGGCGCGCCAGTGCCTGACCGAGGCGCGTGAAGAATTCCTCGTTCGCGATCGCGCGCGCGCCGTCGGTGTCGCCGTGCTCCGGAAACAACAGCACCAGATCCACATCCGAGGAGAAGTTCAGTTCGCCCCCGCCGAGCTTACCCATCGCGATGACGAGCAGCGGCTGCGGCGCGCCGGCGGCTGATCGCGGCTGCCCGTAGCGCACCATGAGCGCTGCCTGCGCCTGCGCGAGCGCCACGGTGATGGCCGCCTCGGCGCAGCCGGTGAGCTCCTCGAGTGTCTGCGGCAGCGCGGCCCAGCCGGCCAGATCGCGCCAGGCGATGCGCACGAACTCATAGCGTCGCCAGCGCCGCAACTGCGCCATGAACTGGGTTTCGGAGCCGGCCGGGTCGGCCGCGGCCGCGGCCCGCGCGGCGTAATCCGCGCGCGTCAGCCGCCGCTCGAGATCGCCGCAGCGCAGCAACTCGGCGAGCAGCTGCGCATCGCGGGCGCAGGCGTGGGCGACGAAGTCGCTGGCGGCAAACACGGCGGCGAGCGAGTCGCGCACGGGGGCCGGTGCGGCGATGAGCGCGTCGCGATTGGCCGGGTGGGCGAGCAGCGCCTCGAAGGCGCGCGCGAGAAGGCCGGAGAGCTCGGGACTGATCCGCGCGGGCGGGGTCAGTTCCAGATGTTGCCCCCGAGGTCGTGGAAGGTCGCCGAGTCGAGACGGCGGCTCAGGCCGATAAAGTGCGAGTCCTCGGCGTACACCTGGGCGCCATCCGAGGCATCGATCGAGCCGGCGTCGCCTTCGATCAGGCTGTTGTCGATGTGCACGTTCGCGTGGCGCGCGAGCACGCCCACGCCGGTGGCGCTGATGTGGCTGTTGGTGATGTGGATCTCGCAGCCGTCCTCGGCGCTCACCGCGTCGCCATCGAATTCCAGGTTGCGGTTGTCGATGTGCAGCAGCCGCGAGCCCTGACAGATGATCGGCTCGCGCCGCTTCTCGATCGCCGCACTGGTGACGCCGGCGTCGCGCAGCCGCGCGCGGCCGCTGGTACTGGCAACGGCGGCGCCCGCCGCCGGCTTGATGCTGTAGCCGGGCCCCGAGGACTGCGGGTTCGCGCCCTGCGTCCCCGAGGCGGCCTCGATGCTGTATCCGGGGCCGCTCTGGAGCATGTGTGCCCCGCTGGCCTGCGGTGTGGGAACGGGCGGGGGCACCGGGACGGCCGTGCTGGTGTCGGCCGCGAGCGGGGGCGCCGCGGACGCCGCGGTGGCGGCCGTCGTCTCACGCGTCTCCTCGCTGAGGGGCACCGCTGCCGGGGTCACCGCCGCGGCCGGTGCGGCCGCGGTCGCACCCACCAGCTGGTCGACGTGCACGATGCGCACTTCGCCGGTGTCCTTCACGCGCACCGTGAAGGTGCGCGTCTGCGCATCCGATGCGACGACCTCGATCTGGCCGTTGCGCTCGAGCGCGGCGCGCGCCCAGCTCATCTCGTCCTGACCGCCACGGGCGCAGGCGGCGAGCAGCATCAAGGCGGCACACGGCACAAGGCGCTGCGCGCGCGAAACAAGCATTGCCATAGGCGGTCTCCTCATGAGGCGACGATAAACCTCGCGAGGGGCGCGGGGAAGTGGCCAGCGAGCGGAGTGCGCGGGAGCGCCAGGAAAAAAAACAGGCCCCGGTGAAGGGGCCTGCGAGGAATGCGCGGAATAGGGGGTCTTGTTCCGCGACTTTCGGGGCCGGGCCGGCTGTGAGCCGGCCGCGAACCCTTAACTGTTATGTAAAGAGTAGCGAGCGTCGCGGGCGGAATCGATACCTCTTTAGAGAGGGTCTCTCTGCCACCCGGGGCCTCAGGGCCTCCTTACATGTCCATACCGCCCATGCCACCCATGCCACCCGGAGCACCGCCATGGCTGTGCTCGTCGTCCTTCGGAGCCTCGGCCACCATGACCTCGGTCGTGAGCAGCAGCCCCGCCACGGAGGCGGCGTTCTGCAGGGCAAGACGGGTCACCTTGGTCGGATCGAGGATGCCCGCTTCGAGCATGTCCCCGAACTCGCCGTTGGCGGCGTTATAGCCGAACGAGCCTTTCCCTTCCTTCACGCGATTGAGGATGACCGCGGCGTCCTCGCCAGCGTTGTCGACAATCTGGCGCAGCGGCTCCTCGATCGCCCGCGACAGGATGCGCACGCCGACCGTCTGGTCCTCGTTGGCACCTTCGAGCTTGTCCAGCACGCGCTGGGCGCGGATCAGCGCCACACCGCCGCCGGGAACGACGCCCTCTTCGACCGCCGCACGCGTGGCGTGCAGGGCGTCCTCGACGCGGGCCTTCTTTTCCTTCATCTCGATCTCGGTGGCAGCCCCGACCTTGATCACGGCGACGCCGCCGGAGAGCTTGGCAACGCGCTCCTGCAGCTTCTCCTTGTCGTAGTCGGAGGTGGCTTCCTCGGCCTGCTGACGGATCGACTCGATGCGGGCCTTGATGTCACTGCCCTTACCGGCGCCGTCGATGATCGTGCTGTTTTCCTTCTCGACCACGATCTTCTTGGCCTCGCCCAGGTCGTTGATCGTCGCCTTCTCGAGCGACAGACCGACCTCATCGGAGATCACCGTGCCACCGGTGAGGGTGGCGATGTCCTGCAGCATGGCCTTGCGGCGATCACCGAAGCCCGGGGCCTTCACGGCCGCGACCTTGAGGATGCCGCGGATGTTGTTGACCACCAGCGTCGCGAGCGCCTCGCCCTCGACGTCCTCGGCAATGACCAGCAGCGGGCGACCCGACTTGGCCACGCCCTCGAGCAGCGGCAGCAGCTCGCGGATGTTGGAGATCTTCTTGTCGACCAACAGAATCACCGGCTTCTCGAGCTCGACGGTCTGGTTGGCCTGGTTGTTGATGAAATACGGCGAGAGGTAGCCGCGGTCGAACTGCATGCCTTCAACGACATCCAGCTCGTTCTGCAGGCTGTTGCCTTCCTCGACCGTGATCACGCCTTCCTTGCCGACCTTCTCCATCGCTTCCGCGATGGTCTTGCCGATCGACTCGTCGGAATTGGCGGAGATCGTGCCCACCTGGGCGATCGCCTTGGAGTCCTTGCAGGGCTTGGAGAGCTTCTTCAGCTCCTCGACCGCCACGATGACGCCCTTGTCGATGCCACGCTTGACGTCCATCGGGTTGCGGCCCGAGGCGACGGCCTTCAGGCCCTCGCGGATGATCGCCTGCGCGAGCACGGTGGCAGTCGTGGTGCCGTCGCCGGCCTCATCGGAGGTGTTGGAAGCGACTTCCTTCACCATCTGCGCGCCCATGTTCTCGAATTTGTCCTTGAGCTCGATCTCTTTCGCGACCGACACACCGTCCTTGGTGACGGTGGGAGCGCCGAAGCTCTTCTCGAGCACGGCATTGCGGCCCTTGGGGCCGAGCGTCGCCTTTACGGCGTTAGCGAGAATGTTCACGCCCCTGAACATGCGGGCGCGAGCATCGTCGCTGAAACGTACTTCTTTGGCAGCCATTGTCGTGCTTCCTCTTACTTGCCTTCGATCACGGCCATGACGTCTTCTTCACGCATGACCACGAGATCGTCACCGTCGACCTTGACCTCAGTTCCGCTGTACTTGCCGAACAGGATCTTGTCGCCGACCTTGACGTCGAGAGGACGGACAGTGCCATCCTCGAGAATCTTGCCTTTACCGACCGCTATGACCTTCCCCTGAACCGGCTTTTCCGCTGCGGTGTCGGGGATCACAATGCCACCCGGAGAGGTACGTTCCTCTTCCAGGCGCTTGATGATTACGCGGTCATGAAGAGGACGAATCTTCATGGTGTACGCTCCTTAAACCTTTAAGTGATTGGGATTTGAGCCCGGACTTGTTAGCACTCGCCCGGTGCGGCTGCTAATAATAGGGAGCGATCCCCGAATTTCAAGTCCGGAGTGATTTTTGACCCCCCGGCCGCCCCAGGGACCCCGGTCCTGGCGGGGCCCCGCAACGGCTCCAAAGGGTGAAGATGAACTGCAGTTCCTGCCCCGGATCCAATGCGTGGGCTATAAAGGCCGGCAGATTCGGGTTGATCTTGCGCTAGGGTGTGGGGCCGTGAAATCCATTAGACATATTCTGAGCTGGCTCGTGCTGGGGCTCGCTGTGCAGGCGTACGCGGGCGCGTCCGGGACGGATCCGACGGGTGCTGCGGCCCCGGCGGGCGGTCTGGACGCCATCATGAAGGGCTCCCGGTCATCGGGGGACAACTTCCTCCCGGTGGACGAGGCCTTCCGTTTTGACGCCCTACCCGCCGGCGGGGACCAGGTGCGCCTCAACTGGGAGATCGCCGACGGCTACTACCTCTACCGCGCACGCATCAAGGTCTCCACCAGCGCGAGCAACGTGCGCCTGGGTGCGCCGCAGCTGCCCGCCGGCCAGGTGAAGAACGACGAGTACTTCGGCCGCCAGGAGGTCTACCACCACGAGCTCATCGCCACCGTCCCGGTGGCCCGCACGGCGGGCGGCGCGCTGGAGGTGCCGGTGCAGGTGACCTACCAGGGCTGCGCGGATGCGGGTCTGTGCTACCCGCCGCAGACCAAGACCGTCAACGTACGGCTGCCCGCCGGGGGTGCCGGCGGCTCCGGATCACTCGGCAGCGGCGCCGGCAACGCCAGCGGCGGGGAGAGCGATCAGAACTGGTTCGCCGCGCAGCTGCGCAACGACGGACCGCTGGTGATGATCGGCCTCTTCTACCTCGCCGGGCTGGCACTCGCGTTCACCCCCTGTGTGCTGCCGATGGTGCCGATCCTGTCCGGGATCATCTTTGGCGGTGGCCGTCAGGTCACCACGGGGCGCGCCTTTTCCCTCTCGCTCACCTATGTGCTCGGTATGGCCATCACCTATACCGCCGCCGGCATTGCCTGCGCGGCCGCGGGCAAGCAGGTGCAGGCGCTCTTCCAGCAGTGGTGGGTGCTGAGCTTGTTCGCGGCGCTGTTCGTGGCGCTCGCGCTGTCCATGTTCGGCCTGTTCACGCTGCAGATGCCGGTCATGCTGCAGACGCGCCTCGCCAACATCAGCAACCGCCAGTCGGCCGGCAGCTACGGCGGCGTTGCCGTCATGGGGGCGCTGTCGGCGCTCATCGTGACCACCTGCGTCGGACCGGCACTGGTGGGCGCGCTGCTGTTTATCAGCCAGACCGGGCAGATGGTGCGCGGCGGTGCGGCGCTGTTCGCCATGAGCATCGGCATGGGTACGCCGCTGCTGCTGGTGGGGGCCTCGGCCGGCAAGTTCCTGCCCAAGGCGGGGCCCTGGATGGAGCTGGTGAAGAAGATCTTCGGCGTCATGATGCTCGCGGTCGCGGTGTGGATGCTGGCGCGCGTGGTACCCGAGCGCCTCGCGCTCATCCTGTGGGCCGTGCCGGCGCTGGTCCTGGCGTGGCTGCTGTGGGGCGAGCTGCGCTCGCGCACCCCGCTCGCCTGGGGCCTGAAAACCCTCGGGGCAGTGGCGGGCCTGTACGGCGTGACGCTGCTCGCCGGCGCGGCACTGGGCGGCAGCGATCCGCTCGCCCCCCTGCCGCTCTTCGCCGCGAAGACGCACGAACTGCACTTCCGGTCCGTGCGCTCGCTCGCGGACCTCGACCGTGAGGTCCTCCAGGCCAAGGCGCAGGGTAAGAGCGTGCTGCTGGACTTCTCCGCCGAGTGGTGCACCTCCTGCAAGGAGATGGAGCGCTACACCTTCACCGATCCGTCGGTGCAGCAGGCGCTCAAGGGCACCGTACTGCTGCGCGCCGATGTCACGGAAAACAACCCCGATGATCAGGCGCTGCTCAAGCGCTTTGGCATCTTCGGACCGCCGACGATTGCCTTCTACGGCAGCAACGGCGACGAGCGCTCGCAGTACCGCGTCGTCGGCTACATGAAGGCCGAAGCCTTCGCGGCGCGCACCCGGGCGGCGGTCAACCCCACCTCGTGAGCGCCCCCGCACCGGCGCCGCGACGCTTCGCCGGCGCCCTGCTCGCAACGGGCCTCGTCGCGCTGTGCGCGGCGGGGGGTTTCCTCGTCTACCACGCGACGCGTCCCCCACGGGCGCGGCTGTACCCGGTGCCCGCAGCCCCCCCGACCGCACAGCTCCCCGCGCCGCCGGGCGCAGCGGCCCGCAAGATCCCCGAGGTGCTGCCCCCCATCGTCCTGCCGGCCCTCAACGGCACGCCTACGACGCTCCAGGGCTTCCGCGGACGGCTGCTGGTGGTCAATTTCTGGGCGACCTGGTGCGAGCCCTGCCGGCGCGAGATCCCGCTGCTGCAGCATCTGCAGCGAGAATATGCCAAAGATGGTGTCGAAATCGTGGGCATCGCCGTCGATCATCGCCAGGAAGTGGCCAAATATGCGGAAGAACACCACATAGCCTACCCGCTGCTCGTGGGTGAGCAGGGAGGCCTTGAAATGATCAATGCGCTGGGGATGGACACGGTGCTGCCTTTTTCGGTGTTTGCAGACCGCGTCGGCCGTGTTGTCACCCTCAAGATCGGAGAACTGCACCCCGAGGAGGCGGAGTTCATCCTCGCGCGGATGCTCGACCTCGACCAGGGACGGATGAATCTCGCCGCCGCCCGGGAGCAGATTTCGGCGGGAATCGCCCAGCTGAACGCCGCCCGCAGCCCCGCTGCAGGCTCCGAGCCAAATTAGACCGTTTCTGACCAGATTCCGCCCATTCGACGCCAGAGGGTGCCAAATGGGCGCGAATTGCGGTACATTCGCCGCGCGCTGCTTGCCATACGACCGCATAAGAGACCGAAAGGCCCATGGCCCGCCTGCTGTTGCTGAACGGCCCCAACCTCAACCTGCTCGGCACGCGCGAACCGGCCGTCTACGGTACGGACTCGCTGCAGACGATTGAGACGCGTGCGACTGCTGTCGCCCGCGAGCTGGGGCACGAGCTGCTCGTGTTTCAAAGCAATGCGGAGCATGAGCTGATCGAGCGCATACACCGCGCCAAGACCGAAGGGGTGGCGTTTGCCGTGTTCAACCCCGGGGGCTTCACCCACACCAGCGTCGCGCTGCGCGATGCGCTGCTCGGCACCGGCCTCGGATTCATCGAGGTGCACCTCTCGAACACCCAGGCGCGCGAGGCCTTCCGGCGGCACTCGTACTTCTCCGACATCGCCGTGGGCGTCATCTGCGGCCTCGGGCCTTTCGGCTACGAGGCGGCGATCCGCGCCGCCGCGCTGCGGCTCGCCCGGCCGGCCTGACGGCGCGCCAGAGACCAAAACACAAACGCATCGAGATTTGGGGGCAGTCCCGGCATGGATATTCGCAAAATCAAGAAGCTCATCGAGCTGCTGGAGGAGTCCGGCATCGCGGAGATCGAGATCAAGGAGGGAGAAGAGTCGGTGCGGATCAGCCGCATGCCCGTGGGCGGGGTGCCGCAGTTCGCCCCGCAGGCGCCGGCCGCGGTGGCGCCCGCCGCCGCAGTGCCCGCACCGGTGGCGGAGGCTGCGGCACCAAAGCCGAAGAGTAACGAGCACGTCATCACGGCGCCGATGGTGGGGACCTTCTATGCCTCCCCGTCACCGGGGGCCAAGGCCTTCGTCGAGATCGGCGATGAGATCAAGGTCGGACAGGTGCTGTGCATCATCGAGGCGATGAAGATGATGAACCAGATCGAGGCCGACAAATCCGGGCGTATCGCCTCGATCATGGCGAGAAACGGCGATCCGGTTGAGTTCGGCCAGCCGCTGTTCGTGGTCGAATAAGTTCCGCAGCATGCTCGAGAAGATCGTCATCGCGAACCGCGGCGAGATCGCGCTGCGCATCCTGCGAGCCTGTCGCGAGCTCGGTATCAAGACCGTCGCGGTGCATTCGACCGCCGACTACAGCCTGAAGCACGTGCTGTTGGCGGATGAGTCGGTGTGCATCGGGCCGCCGCCCTCCGCGCAGAGTTACCTCAACATGCCGGCCATCATCTCGGCCGCCGAGGTCACCGATTCGGTCGCGATCCATCCCGGCTACGGCTTCCTGTCGGAGAACGCGGACTTCGCCGAGCGCGTGGAGAAGAGCGGCTTCGTATTCGTGGGCCCGAAGGCCGAGACCATCCGCACCATGGGCGACAAGGTGTCCGCCATCAAGGTGATGAAATCGCACGGCGTGCCGTGCGTGCCGGGCTCGGACGGGCCGCTGGGCGAGGACCCGGACGACAACCTGCGCATCGCGCGCGACATCGGCTACCCGGTGATCATCAAGGCCTCCGGCGGCGGCGGCGGTCGCGGCATGCGCGTGGTGCACGCCGAGGCGTCGCTGCTGAATGCCATCGGCATCACGCGCGCGGAAGCGCGCGCCGCCTTCGGCAACGACCAGGTGTACATGGAGAAGTTCCTGGAGAAACCGCGGCACATCGAGTTCCAGGTGCTGGCGGACGGTTTCGGTAACGTCATCCATCTGGGCGAGCGCGACTGCTCCATGCAGCGCCGCCACCAGAAGGTAATCGAGGAGGCCCCCGCTCCGGGGATCACCGCCCGCCAGCGGCGCTTCATGGGCGAGCGCTGTGTGGAGGCCTGCCGCGCGGTCGGCTACCGCAGCGCCGGCACCATGGAATTTCTCTACCAGGATGCCGAGTTCTACTTCATCGAGATGAACACCCGCATCCAGGTCGAGCATCCGGTGACCGAGCTGATCACCGGCATCGATCTGGTAAAGGCGCAGCTGCTGATCGCCGCCGGCGAGCGCTTGCAGTACGCCCAGAGCGACGTGCAGTTCCGCGGCCATGCGATGGAGTGCCGCATCAACGCCGAGGATCCCAAGACCTTCATGCCCTCCCCCGGACCGGTGCGGCTGTGGCACGCCCCGGGTGGTCCGGGGATCCGGGTCGACAGCCACGTGTACTCCGGCTACAACGTACCGCCCTACTACGACTCGCTGATCGGCAAGCTGATCGCGCACGGCGACACGCGCGACACGGCGATCGCGCGCATGAAGAATGCGCTCGCCGAGATGGTGATCGAGGGCATCAAGACCAACGTGGCGCTGCACCAGGAAATCTGCAATCACGCAGCCTTCCAGAAGGGCGGCACCGACATTCACTACCTCGAGCGCCGACTCGGTCTGCGCTGAAACTCCCCTGAGCGCCTTCCTCGAGCTGTCGTTCGCCCTCGGCGCACTCGATGCCCAGGCCGCCGAGGACGCCTGCCTCGCCTGCGGCGCAAGTGCCGTCACGCTGGAGGATGCCGAGGATCACCCGGTGCTCGAGCCCCTGCCGGGGGAACTGCGCCTGTGGAAGCACACGCGCCTGAAGGCCCTGTTTGCAGCGCCCGCGCAAGGCGCCGCGCTCGCCGCGCAGCTCGCCGCGCAGCTCGGCATCGAGCCGCAGCAGATCGCGGCCCGGACGGTCGAGGATCGCGTCTGGGAACGCGAGTGGCTCAAGGATTTCCATGCCATGCGCTTCGGCGCGCGGCTGTGGGTGAGTCCGCACCATGAGCCGGTGACCGACCCGGGGGCGATCGTCGTCGCGCTCGATCCCGGGCTCGCGTTTGGCACCGGCACGCATGCGAGCACCGCGCTGTGCCTCACCTGGCTCGATGCCCATGGCGCCGCCGGCGCGCGCGTCATCGACTACGGGTGCGGCTCGGGAGTGCTGGCGCTCGCGGCCGCCAAGCTCGGTGCGCGCGCGGTGCACTGCTTTGACATTGACCCCCAGGCGCTGCTCGCCACGCGCGAGAACGCCGCGGCCAACGCGGTCGCGCACTCAGTGCACGTGCACGCACAGGCAGCAACGCTGCCCGCCGGCGTCGAGCTGCTGCTCGCCAACATTCTTTGCAGCACACTGTGCACGCTGGCGCCGCAGTTCGCCCGGCTGCTACGCCCGCAGGGCACGGCACTGCTGGCCGGGATCCTCGAACACGAGGTCCCGGAGGTGACAGCCGCTTACGCGCCGTGCTTTGATGTGTCCCACTGGGCGGCGCGTGATGGCTGGGTGGCGCTCAGCGCCCGACGCCGCTGACAGTCCGCGTCCGTCATGTTCACAGTCTGCCCAAAATGTGCCCTTACCCTGGTCGTCACGGCGCCAGATCTGCGCGTCGCGCAGGGCTACGTGCGCTGCGGCCGCTGCTCGAGCGTGTTCAACGCGCTCGCGCGGCTCACCGAGGAGCGCGGCGGCGCCAGCCTGCCGGCCGCTGAGGCGGTCGCGGCCCTCGAGCGCGAGGCGGCGCAGGCCGAGGCCGCCGCAGCGCCCCTGGAAGACGAGGCCGTTGAGTCCGCGGCCCCTGGCGAGGAACCCCCGCCCCTGTCGCTCGCCGAGGACGAGTCCCCTTCCGACGAGGCGCTCGAGTTCAATCCCACGACCACGGATGTGAACTCGGTGTTCGTGCAGCCGCCGCCGGATCCGCAGTGGGCCGCAGCGACCGGTTCGTTCAAGGCGCTGATCGCCGCCAACGACGCGCCGATCGCGGATCAGCCGGTCCCGGATCAACCGGTCTCGGACGGGCCGGTCGAAGTGGAGATCGACGCCGCGTTCTTCGCCTCGATGCTGAGCTCAGAAAGCCCAGCCCAGCTCTCCCAGCCCGTGCCGGAGTCCGCAGTCACGGCCGCGCCGCCCGTGCCGGCCGCGCCGCCCGTGCCGGCCGCGCCGCCCGCCGGCCGCGCGCGGCCGGCAAAAACCGCCGCACTCCCCGCGCCAGCACCCGCGCGAGCGCTCCCCGCCCCGTCGACGCCGGCCCGCAAGGGGCGTGTGCCCGCAGTCGACAGCGCGGATGCGGACGGTGATGGTCTCATGCTCAAGGAGGAGTCCTTGGAGCCGTCCCCGGGCGCGCCGGAAACGCTCGACGTTGACGCACAGACGCAGACGGCGCAGCAGTTCGGCGCGCTCGCGCGCCTGCGCGAGCACGGCTGGTCACTGGGCGCGCTCGCCGCACTGCTGCTGCTCGGCGCGCAGGTCGTGAATCATTACCGTGACGAACTCGCGGCGAGCACGCGCTTCAACCGACCGCTGACGGCGCTCTATGAGCGGCTCGGCGTGAAGCTCTTCCCCCACTGGGACCTGCACGCCTACGACGTGCGCCAGCTCGGTGCCTCGGCCGAACCGACAGGTCCGGCCCTGATCACGGTACGCGCCAGCATCAAGAACGGCGCCGATCAGGCGCAGCCCCTGCCGCTGCTGCGGGTGACGTTGCAGGATCGCTTCGGCAACCGCATCGCCATGCGTGACGTGGCGCCCCAGTCCTATCTGCCACCGACCATTCCGCCCTCCTCGTTCCTGGCGGCCGGGCAGCGCATCGATGCGGAGATGGGCTTCGCGGATCCGGGCGCCGAGGCCGTGGGCTTCGAAATCGACGCCTGCCTGCCGGCGCGCGGCGGCGTCGCCTGCGCCAACGACGCGGCGCTGCGGTAAGCGAGGCGCGCCGATGCCCATCCAGATCGGACCTTATGTCCTGCCCTCCGCGGTCGTGCTGGCACCGATGGCCGGCGTCACCGACCGGCCGTTCCGGGTGCTGTGCCGCAGTCTCGGGGCGGGGCTGGCAGCCTCGGAGATGATCAGCGCCGACACGCGCCTGTGGCATACGAGCAAATCGCGGCATCGCATGGACCACGCCGGCGAACCCGAACCGCGCGTCGTGCAGCTCGCCGGATCGGAACCGGCGGCGCTTGCGGAAGCCGCGCGCATCAACGTCGCACTCGGCGCGCAGATCATTGATCTGAATATGGGGTGCCCGGCGAAGAAGGTCTGCGGGCGCCTGTGCGGCTCGGCGCTGCTCACGGATGAGGCGCTGGTGGCGCGCATTCTCGCGGCGGTGGTGAAGTCGGTGCAGGTACCGGTAACGCTCAAAATCCGCACCGGCTGGGATCGCGAGCACAAGAACGGCGTGAACATTGCATGCATCGCGCAGGATGCGGGCATTGCGGCGCTGGCCGTGCACGGCCGCACGCGTGCAGATTTTTACACCGGTGCGGCGGAGTACGACACCATTCGCGCGATCAAGGCGCGCGTGCGCATTCCGGTGTTTGCAAACGGCGACGTCACTTCAGCGGAAAAAGCGCTCGAGGTACTTGATTTCACGGGCGCCGACGGAGTAATGATCGGTCGCGCCAGCCACGGCGCACCATGGATCTTTCGCGCTGTCAACGCCCGCGTGCACGAAGGAAATGCGTCGCCGCCACTTCTGCGCGCCGAGGCGCGTGATATTATTCTCGGACATCTCGACTCGCTGTATCTCTTCTACGGTGAAGAGAGCGGAGTCCGGATCGCGCGCAAACATCTCGGCTGGTATTGCGAGCAACTGCTGCAGGTTCCGACGCAGGTTCGACGGGAACTGATGGCAGCGGCAAATACCGCCGTACAGTTCGCGCACGCGGTACAGCATTTTGACGACTGGGCGAACGGGGCCGCCGCGGCGGCCTGATGAAGGGTTTCCCCCGGGGGTGTCGCATGACGGCAAAGAAGAAAACTCGCACTCGCGAAGCCGGCGCCGCCAGAGTCCACGGACGGGATCTGCCGCTGCGCAATCACGCCGAGCGCGCGCTCAGTGATTACTTCACGAGTCTCAACGGCCACCGGCCGGCGCACCTGTACGATCTGGTGCTGCGCGAGGTCGAGGAACCGCTGTTTCGCGTAGTGCTCGACTACGCGGAAGGCAACCAGAGCCGCGCCGCGGGCATTCTCGGCATCAATCGCGGTACGCTGCGCAAGAAGCTCAAGCAGTTCGGACTTGGCGGCTCCTGAGGCCGCACGTCCCCCCGGCCCCTAACCTGCAGGGCCGCCCGAGGATCTAGAGGCCATGCCGCTGCCGGTTCGCCGCGCACTCCTTTCCGTCTCCGACAAGACCGGGCTCATCGAGCTGGCGCGGTCGCTCGTGCAGCGCAAGATTGAGATCGTGTCTACCGGCGGCACCGCCCGAGCGCTCACCGCGCAGGGCATCCCCGTCACCGAGGTCGCGCGCTACACCGGCTTCCCCGAGATCATGGACGGGCGCGTGAAGACGCTGCACCCGAAGATCCACGGGGGACTGCTCGGCCGCCGCGGCATCGATGAGGCCGTCATGGCCGAGCATGGCATTGCGCCCATCGATCTGCTGGTGGTGAACCTCTACCCCTTCGCCGCCACCATCGCCCGTCCCGGCTGCAGCTACGAGGAGGCGGTCGAGAACATCGACATCGGGGGACCCGCCATGCTGCGCGCCGCGGCCAAGAACCACGCCGCCGTGCTGGTGGTGGTGGATCCGGCCGACTACGAGCCGCTGCTTGCCGAGCTCGATGCGCACGGCGGCGGCAGCGAATTCGCCAGCCGCGCGCGCCTGGCCGCCAAGGCCTTCGCCCATACCGCCGGCTACGACACCATGGTGGCCGCGTATCTGGCGGCGCGGCACCCGGACGCGCCGACGCAATTCCCCGCCACCCTGCCCCTGAGCTACCAGAAGGTGCAGGACCTGCGCTATGGGGAGAATCCGCACCAGCGCGCCGCTTTCTATCGCGACCTCGGTGCGCGCGGCGCCGGCATCGCCAACGCGCGGGTGCTGCAGGGCAAGGAACTCTCCTTCAATAACATCGCCGACGCGGACACGGCCATCGAGTGCGTGCGGCAGTTCCCCACGCCGGCCTGCGTCATCGTCAAGCACGCCAATCCCTGCGGCGTCGCCACCGCCGCCTCGGTGCGCGAGGCCTACGAGGCCGCCTACCGCACCGATCCCACCTCGGCCTACGGCGGCATCATCGCCGTCAACCGCGAGCTCGACGCCGCCACCGCCGCCGCGATCCTCGAACGGCAGTTCGTCGAGGTGCTGGCGGCGCCGAGCGTGTCGGCGGAGGCGGCGCGCGCGCTCGCGGCGCGGCCCAACGTACGCGTGCTGGGACTCGGCGACCTCGCACCCGAGAGCGCCCCGGCGCTCGAGCTGCGCAGTGTGACCGGCGGACTGCTGCTGCAGACGCGCGACCTGGCCGATCTCGAGGAGCGCGAGCTCACGGTGCCGACGCGCCGTAAGCCCACGGCGGCGGAACTCGCGGACCTGCGCTTCGCCTGGCGGGTGTGCAAGTTCGTCAAATCCAACGCCATCGTCTTTGCGCGCGACGGCGCCACCGTCGGCATCGGCGCCGGGCAGATGAGCCGCGTGTACTCGACGCGTATTGCGGCCATGAAGGCCAGCGACGAGAAGCTCATCGTGGCCGGCGCCGTCATGGCCTCGGACGCCTTCTTTCCGTTCCGCGACAACCTCGACGTTGCCGCCGGCTACGGCATCCGCGCCGTGATCCAGCCCGGCGGCAGCGTGCGCGACGCCGAGGTGATCGCCGCGGCCGACGAACACGACCTGGCGATGGTGTTTACCGGCATGCGCCACTTCAGGCACTGATGAAGGTCCTGATCGTCGGCGGTGGCGGCCGCGAGCATGCGCTCGCCTGGAAGTGCGCGAGCGCCGCGCGGGTGCGCGAAGTGCTCGTCGCTCCCGGCAACGCCGGTACGGCGCGGGAGCCGAAGGTACGCAACGTCGGGGCGCCCGCCGAGGACATTCCGGCACTCGTCGAACTCGCCGCGCACGAGCGGGTCGACCTCACGATCATCGGGCCGGAGGGCCCGCTGGTGGCCGGCGTCGTGGACGCGTTCGAGGCGCGCGGGCTCGCCTGCTTCGGGCCGCGGCGCGCGCCGGCGCAGCTGGAGGGTTCGAAGGCCTTCACCAAGGAGTTCCTGCGCCGTCACGGGATTCCCACCGCACGATCCGCGACCTTCACCCGCGCGAGCTTCGCGGCCGACTGGGTGCGCGCGCAGCGCGCGCCGCTGGTCGTCAAGGCGAGCGGGCTCGCGGCCGGCAAGGGCGTCATCATCGCGCCGAGCATCGCCGAAGCCCTCGACGCGACGCAGGCGATGTTCGCCGGCCAGTTCGGCGCGGCCGGCGAGCAGGTGGTGATCGAGGAGTTCCTCGAAGGCGAAGAGGCGAGCTTCATCGTCATGGCCGATGGGGCGCACATCCTGCCGCTCGCGACCTCGCAGGATCACAAGCGCCTCGCCGACGGCGACCGCGGACCCAACACCGGGGGCATGGGAGCCTACTCCCCCGCGCCGGTCGTTACCGCCGCCCAGCACGCGCGCATCATGCGCGAGGTGATCGAGCCTGCCATCCGCGGGCTCGCCGCCGATGGCCTGCCCTACACAGGATTTCTGTACGCCGGCATCATGGTCGCCCCCGACGGCACGCCTAACGTGCTCGAATTCAACTGCCGCCTGGGCGACCCGGAGACCCAGCCGGTCCTGATGCGCCTCAACTCGGACCTGACGCAGCTGTGCCAGGCGGCGCTCGCCGGCCGGCTGGATCGCGAGCAGGTGAGCTGGGATCCACGCCCGGCGCTCGGGGTCGTGCTGGCGGCGGCCGGCTATCCGGACAGCATCCGCAAGGGCGACGTCATCGAGGGACTGGCCGCCGCCGCGCGCCTGCCGGGCAAGATATTTCACGCCGGCACCCGCCTCGAGGGCGAGCGGGTAATCACGAGCGGCGGGCGGGTGCTGTGCGCGGTCGGCCTGGGGGCGAACGTCGCGGCGGCGCAGCGCGAAGCCTACACGCTCGCGCAGGCGGTACGCTTTGCGGGCGTGCAGTACCGGCGCGACATCGGCTATCGCGCCATCGAGCGCGAACTGGCCGCCGTCCGCCCGTGAATCACTGGGACTTCCCGCAGCCGCACGTCATCGAGCTGAGCGTGCGCGCGGCCGACATCGACGCCTACGGGCACGTCAACAATTCCGTTTATCTCACCTGGCTCGACCGCTGTGCCTGGTCGCACTCGGCCGCGCTCGGCATACCCGTGGCGGAATGCACGCGCCTGCGGCGCGGCATGGCCGCGCAGCGCATCGAGATCGACTACCTGCGCGCCGCGCTCGCGCACGATGAGCTCGAGGTGGGGACCTGGATCGTGCAAAGCGATGGCCGCCTGCGCTGCAGTCGGCGCTTCCAGGTGTGGCGGCCGCGGGACCGGCAAACGCTCGCCCGCGCCAGCGTCGAGTACGTGTGCATCAACCTCGATTCGGGCCGCGCGGTGCGCATGCCGGAGCTCTTCACGCGCGCCTACGTGATCACGGCCCACCGCGCGGCCGGCGTGCCGGAAGTCTAGTTCCACTGCCGCAGCGACGCCTCAGAAGCTGAAACGCACGAACGCCTCGGGACCCTTGATGCTGATGTTCAGATAGCCGCGGAAGGAGGAGCTGGTGTCGTTGGTGAGCGAGCTGCGTGTCTCGGAGTAACCGAGGCCGAGGACGAAGTTCGGATTCCAGCGGTACTGGATGTCGGCGTGCTCATCGGCGTACCAGCCCTGCGTGCCGCTGACGGTCGCCTTCAGAAAAGCCCCGTGTGCGGTCGCCGCCCAGCGGCTCGAGATGCACCAGGTCAGATCAAAGGGCAGCGCCGGAAAGGGCGACGCGCCGGAGACCTCCTCGTGCAGCGCGATGGTGAACGGCTGCGCCTGCGTGATGGTGCCGTCCACCTGCAGGAAGTACACCGCGAGGCCGCTACCGACCTCGAAGCGCTCGTTGCGGATGAAGGAATACGTGTAGGTGATGTTGAACTGCTTGTAGTCCAGTGTGCTCGATGCCGGCAGGCCGGCGAGGAAGACCGAGTTCGCGAACACGATATTGTTCGTGAGCACCTGATTGCCGGAGCGGTCCTGCTCCAGGTAAGCCATGCGCACCTTGTTGCGCTCGCCCAGCCGGAACATGAACTGGACCGTGCCCTTGTGCAGCGTATCGGGGAGCCCCAGGGCCTGCTCGGCGTTCATGGTGGTCCCCGGCACGCCCGCCGGCCCGACGGTCGGGTCGGCGCGCAGCGTGGTGTTGAGCTTCGAGGGGAAGTAGGAAACGCTGGCGGCGAAATGATCGGTAATCGGGCTCGAGTTCTGGTGCTTTTTCGGCGGCAGCGGCGCCCCTGACTGGGGATCACGGTCGGCCAACGCGGGTGCCGCGTGGAGGGCGAGCAACACCGCGGCGGCCGGGCAGGAAAGGCGCATGCGCATGCGCATGATCTTACTGACCGCGAGGTGTGCGGTGCCAGCGTCGCAGACCGCCGACGTGACGCGAAGCACATCCGCGACCTAACGCCCAAGCGCGGCGCGCACTTAAACGGGGGCAGGCGGGCTACCGGGTCCTGACTTTCCTGTTAGGAACCCGGGCCGTCATCGGCGCTTTTAGCGCTTCATTGCCTCGAAAAACTCGCTGTTCGACTTGGTGTCCTTCATCTTGTCGAGCAGGAATTCGATCGCCGCCAGCTCATCCATCGGGTGCAGGAGCTTGCGCAGGATCCACATCTTGGCGAGCTCGCCCTGATCGGTGATCAGCTCTTCCTTGCGGGTGCCAGAACGGTTGATGTTGACCGCCGGGAACACGCGCTTCTCGGAGACGCGCCGGTCGAGGTGGATCTCGCTGTTGCCCGTGCCCTTGAACTCCTCGTAGATGACGTCGTCCATCTTGGAGCCGGTGTCGATGAGGGCAGTGGCGAGGATCGTCAGGCTGCCACCCTCCTCGATGTTGCGCGCTGCGCCGAAGAAGCGCTTCGGGCGCTGCAGGGCGTTGGCGTCCACGCCGCCGGTCAGCACCTTGCCCGAGGAGGGCACGACGGTGTTGTAGGCGCGCGCGAGACGCGTGATCGAATCCAGCAGGATGACCACGTCCTTCTTGTGCTCGACCAGGCGCTTGGCCTTCTCGATCACCATCTCGGCCACCTGCACGTGGCGGGCAGCGGGTTCGTCGAAGGTGCTCGACACCACCTCGCCCTTGACGGTGCGCTGCATCTCGGTGACTTCCTCGGGCCGCTCATCGATGAGCAGCACGATGAGGTAGACCTCGGGATGATTGGAGGTGATGGCGGTGGCGATGTTCTGCAGCAGCATCGTCTTGCCGGCCTTCGGCGGGGAGACGATGAGTCCGCGCTGACCCTTGCCGATCGGCGCCACCAGGTCGATGGTGCGCGCGGTCAGGTCCTCGGTGGAGCCGTTCCCGCGCTCGAGCTTCAGGCGCTTGGTCGGGTGAAACGGCGTCAGGTTCTCGAACAGCACCTTGCTGCGCGAGCTGTCCGGGGAGTCGAAATTGATCTCGCCGACCTTCAGCAGCGCAAAGTAGCGCTCCCCGTCCTTCGGCGGCCGGATGAGCCCGGAGATCGTGTCGCCGGTGCGCAGGTTGAAGCGGCGGATCTGGCTGGGGCTGACGTAAATGTCGTCGGGACCTGCGAGGTAGGAGCCGTCGGCGGAGCGCAGGAAGCCAAAGCCGTCCTGCAGGATCTCCAGCACGCCGTCCCCGTAGATGTTCTCGCCGTTGCGCGCGTGCGCCTTGAGGATCGAGAAGATGATGTCCTGCTTGCGCGAGCGGGCGAGGTTCTCCAGCCCCATCGACTCGGCGAGCTTCACCAGCTCGTGGATGGGCTTGGACTTCAGCTCCGTGAGATTCATGGAGCTGCGCGACTGCGTCAGTTCCGCGGGACTGATGATCTCGGAGTCGTCGGCATCGAACGGCTCCTGCTCGTGCAGCATCTCATCGGGACGGCCGCCGTTGTTGCCCATGTTGCCGCGGTTGCCGTCCCGGTTGCCGTGCCGGGGGCCTTTGTTGGGCCGGTTACGGCCCTGATTGCCGAGGTAGCCCCTCACAGGTTGCTGTCCAGGAAGGCCGAGAGCTGGGATTTGGTTACCGCCCCCACCTTCTGCGCTTCGACCGTGCCGTTCTTGAAAAGAATCAGCGTCGGGATGCCGCGGATTTTGAACTTCGGCGGGGTTTGGGGATTTTCGTCGATATTGATCTTGGCCACCTTGATGCGATCTTGATACTCGCCCGCGATCTCTTCGAGGATCGGGCCGATCATCTTGCACGGGCCGCACCACTCAGCCCAGAAATCCAGCAAAACTGGCTTTTCGGACTGGAGAACGTCCTGTGCGAATGTAGCGTCTGTAATGTGCACGATGTGCGAGCTGCTCACGCGATTCAACCTCCGTCAGATGCAGGAGCGTGAAAAAAGAATTTGGAAAATTTGGGGGGTCCGAAGCGGGTCGGCAACGGGGGTAAGCGAAAAGCGATGCCAGAAACACCCGCTAAACGGTTACACTAATAACTCGTGATTGAGTATGAAAACCTAAGGGAATTAAGGGAACCTGGCTGGCAGGTGCGGACCAGTCGGCCCGCTGTCTTGAACTACCTTGTAGCGCTTCCGCGCCATTTTTGCAAGTCTCGGGCCGCCCTGCCGCACCATGTTCCAGAACGAATTGATGACTGACGCACACTCTGAATCCGTGACTTTTGCGTCCCTTGGCCTCTTAGATGAGGTCATGGCGGGCATAAAGCAAGCCGGCTTTGTGAACTGCACGCCGATCCAGGCGCAGACGCTGCCGATCGCACTCGCCGGGCGCGACGTCGCCGGCCAGGCGCAGACCGGCACCGGCAAGACGGCCGCGTTTCTGGTCGCGATGTACCAAACGCTGCTCACGCGCCCGGCGGCGTCCAACCGTCAGCCCACCTCGGTGCGCGCGCTGATCGTGGCGCCGACACGCGAGCTGGCGGTGCAAATCCATCACGACGCGCTCACGCTCGGCGCCCACACCGGCCTGCGGCACACGGTCGTGTTCGGCGGCATCGACTACGAGAAGCAGCGCACCGAGCTCGCCTCCGGCTGCGAGGTGCTGATCGGCACGCCCGGCAGGCTCATCGACTACTTCAAACAGCACGTGTTCGACCTCAGGCACGCGCAGGTGCTGGTGCTCGATGAGGCCGACCGCATGTTCGACCTGGGCTTCATCGCCGACATCCGCTACATCCTGCGCCGCCTGCCCCACCCGGAACGGCGCCAGTCGATGCTGTTTTCCGCCACCCTTTCGCACCGGGTGCTGGAGCTCGCCTACGAGCACATGAACAATCCGGAGCTGGTGCGCATCGAGCCGGACAAGATGACCGTCGATCTGGTGCGTCAGCTGATGTATTACCCCTCCATGGAGGAGAAGGTGCCGCTCTTGATCGGGCTGCTGCACCAGAGCGAGGCGGTACGCACCATGGTATTCGTCAACACCAAGCGCACCGCCGAGCGGCTCGAGGCAACGCTCAAGGCCAACGGTTTCGAGGCCCAGGCGCTCTCCGGGGACGTGCCGCAGAACAAGCGCCTGCGCTTCCTGCGCGACTTCCACGAGGGCAAGCTGGCGGTGCTCATCGCCACCGACGTCGCCTCCCGCGGCCTGCACATCCCCGACGTCAGTCACGTATTCAATTTCGATCTGCCCCAGGATGCCCCCGACTATGTACACCGCATCGGCCGCACCGCGCGTGCCGGCGCGGAAGGCGATGCCATCAGCTTCGCCTGTGAGGAGTACGCGGTTTCCCTGCCGGAAATCGAGGAGTACGTCGGCCACAAGATTCCCTTCGCCCCGATCGCCCCCGAGCTGCTCGCCACCGGCGTGGTCGCCGGCGCACCCGTGCACCGGCCGTATCGCCCCCACGGGGGTGGTGGTGGTGGCGGGGGTCGCCGCGGCGGTAGCGGCGGCGGTGGTGGCGCGCGTGGCGGGGGGCGTGACCGCAAGGGCGGGCGGCCGCCGCCGCGCGGCAGGCGCTGACGTGGCACTCGGAACGGCTCTCGGCTAAGCTCAACTTCTTGGCGGCCGCCGCCAACAGCCCCAGGCCGTCCAAGCCCAGCAGCTCAAAAATCCATGGGCACCCCCTGCATGGCGGATACACCTGACAACGTCGACCGCGAGCTGTTCCGCAACGTGGAAAAGCTGCGGCAGCTGCGCATCGAGCACCGCGACCTCGACGAAGTGATCTGTCGGCTGTCACTCGATCTGCACAACGATGAGCTGCAGTTGAAACGGCTGAAGAAGCGCAAGCTCCTGCTCAAAGACCAGATCACCCGCCTGGAAAGCCAGCTGATTCCGGACCTGAACGCCTGATGAACGGTGCCCAGAGCGCACTGCGCGACGCGCTGGCGCAGCTGACCTCCCTGCCGGTGCTGGTCGCGGTGGTCGCGGTCGCGCTCGCCGGAGTGGTGGCGGTCGGGGTAGCGCGCGCGCTGCGCGTGCGGCGCGCCGATGTCGCCGCGATGCGCACCCCGCACCTGCTCGATCATGCCCTCGAGGCGGCGATCCTCGTCGCCCCGGTCATCGCCGCGCTGGCGCTGCTGGCGGCCGCCCACGTGATGGTGAGCAGCCTGTCACTGCCCGTACAGGGCATCGATGGCGCGGCGCGGCTGCTGGTGGCTCTCATCGTGGTGCGCCTCGGGGTATTCGCGCTCGGCGTGATGCTCGGACCCGCCTCCTGGGTGCGCACCCGCGAGAGCCGCATCACGCTCATCCTGTGGCTGATCGCCGCCGTCGCCGCACTTGGTTGGCTGGACGTCATCGAGACCAGCCTGAACCGCATCAGCCTGCTGCCGGGGCGCTCGCAGCTGAGCCTGTGGGCACTGTTGAAGGGGCTGGTGATCATCACCGCCTTCGTCGTCGTCACGAGCCTGATTGCGCGGGCCATCGAACGCCACGTCATGCGGCTCGATCAGCTCGCGGTCTCCACCCGGGTCGGCGTCTCGAAGTTCACCTACTTCCTCTTGGTGGGGCTCGGCGTGATGCTGGGCATCAACGCCGCGGGCGTCGACGTCACCACCCTCAACGTGCTCACCGGCGCGATCGGCCTCGGCCTGGGCTTCGGCCTGCAGGCCGTGGCCAGCAATTTCGTCAGCGGCTTCGTGCTGCTGATGGACAAGTCGATCAAGCCCGGCGACGTCATCAGCTTCACCGGCCAGACCGGCGCCAGCGCCGGTAACTTCGGCTGGGTACAGGAGCTGCGCGGCCGCTACGTGGTGGTGCGCGACCGCGACGGCGTCGACACCCTTGTGCCGAACCAGAACCTGATCACGACCTCCTTCATCAACTGGAGCTACTCCGATCAGCGCGTGCGCCTGAAGCTCCCGGTGATGGTCAGCTACGATGATGATCCGGAGATCGCGCTGAAGCTGCTGGTGCAGGCCACAGAAAATCACCCGCGCATCCTGCACGACCCGGCGCCGGTCGCGCGCCTGATCAGCTTCGAAGCCAACGGCATGGCGCTCGAGATCCGCTTCTGGATCGCCGATCCGGTCAACGGGGTGAACAACGTGCGCTCGGATGTGAACCGCGCCATCTGGCGCATCTTCCGCGAGCACGGCGTGCGCATCCCGGTGCCGCAGCAGGAGACGCGCCTCCTCGATGCCCGCCAGCGGCCGCCGCCCCTGCCGCCGGCGCAGGGACCGCTGGGACTCGATCAGCAGGCCGACTGAGCCCGGTACCGCACCGTGCCGCTGGCGATCGCTCCGCAGGTGGAAATTCCCGACCGCGATCTCACGCTCACCTTCGTGCGCGGGTCAGGTCCGGGCGGCCAGAACGTCAACAAGCTCGCCACCGCCGCCCAGTTACGCTTCGATCTCGCCGGCAGCGCGGCGCTCGCCCCTGAGGTGAAGACCCGCCTGCGCGTGCTCAGCGGCCGCCGGCTCACCGCCGAGGGCCACCTGCTCATCATCGCCCGCAACCAGCGCACCCAGGAAGGCAACCGTCGGGAAGCCGAAGAGCGCCTTACCGATCTGATCCGCAGAGCCCTGGTGGCCCCCAAGGCACGGAGGCCCACGCGGCCCTCGCGCGCCGCACGCGAGCGGCGCCTGACGCAGAAGACGCACCGGCAGGCCACCAAGCGCCTGCGCGCGCGCCCCGGCTCGCACGACTAGGGGCGCGCGCCCTGCGCTAGACTGACGGGCGTCGCCTCGGGCGCGGAGACCGGCATGTCGGCCGCTTTCATGGCCTTTCTGCATCACGTGGCGGCCTTCACCGTCGTGGCCGCGCTCGGGGTGGAGGTCGCGCTTTTCACCCCACCGTTATCCCTCGCGCAGGCGCGACGCCTGCAGCGCACCGACTCGATCTTCGGGGTGGCGGCCAGCGTGCTGCTGGTCGTGGGGCTGCTGCGGGTCACGTACTTCGAGAAGGGAGCGGCCTACTACTGGCACGATACGTACTTTCTGCTGAAGTTCGCCGCGTTCATCGTCGCCGGGCTGATCTCGATCTACCCGACCGTGACCTTCCTCGCCTGGAAGCGCAGCCTGCGTGCCGGGCAGGCTCCGCAGCTCAGCGCTGCACAGACGCAGCGCGTGCGTGCCTGTCTGCGGCTGGAACTCGCCGCAATCCTCGTGATCCTGGCGTGCGCGGCGCTCATGGCGCGCGGCATCGGCTATCGCTGAAGCGGCGCGCTACCGACCCCTTACAGCAGGCCAACTCACAAAAACAAAAACCCCGGCATTTGGCCGGGATCTTTGTCTCAATCGCGCAGGACGGTCAGCTGTTCTTGCGCCGCCTCATCAAGCCCATGCCCAGGAGGCCGAGGCCGAACAGCGAGAGTGTGGCGGGTTCGGGGACTGAGGCCGGCGTGCCGGGCGTTCCGGTAACGTCACTTGCCCCCTCCGTCGTGCCGAACGAGAACACCGCACCACTGACGGTCGTGGCGGCGGTCACGCCGGTGACGTCAACGGTAAACATCGCGGTTCCGTCCAGGAAAGGATTGTGAGGTTTGTTAGCGGCAATCGAGCCGTTCGCGTTGCTGTACGGGCCCGGACCAATAATGAGTTCCGAGGGAGCCGTGGGGGCGCCCAGGGCGTCGAGCTGCAGGCCGCCCGAAACGCCGTTGTTCAATACCCAGCCCGTCGCGCCGGTCGTTCCCACCGTGCTGCTACCCCCGCTGCCGATGCTGATCTGCGTGGCGCTGCTCCCCGACAACGTACCCGTCGTCGCGCCATTGCTCAGCGTGAAATTAATATCGCTGATCAACTGCCCGACGCTCTTCGGATTCGCCAGCAAGTCGTTGAGGGTGATCGTGATCGTGCCAGGGCCGGTAACGAAGGTGGCAGTTGCATCAACCGCGCCATCCGAGGTACTCGCCCCGGTTGGGGTTATAAATGCGTCGGTGGCTGCGCTCGCTGAAAACGCGACGCCCAAGCTCACAGCACCAAGCGTGGCGCCAATCAACCCGGTGATTCGGTTTTTCATGCTGCTGCTCCTTGCTGCATCCCGGTGCTTCCAACATCCCGGTGCTTCCAAGAAGAAGGCGCAACTCCCGCGCTGGACCGGGTGGTCGGAGTATGTCAAAGAGTCCCCCGCAGTAAGCGCCCGACACGCCGGTGGCGATGTGTAAGCAATCTCCGTCAGACACCCGCAGGATCGCCCCTGGAAGCCCTCGCGGTGAAGCCTCCGGCGCTAACCTGAGCGGCGCTTTAGTGCACGCAAAAGACAACGGCTCGGTAAATCAGCGCGCGGTTGCCGAAATACTCCGGGAGATTCTCAGGGAGCGGCACGCCGATTCGGCGTCACTTGTGAGCGAGCGGCGCGCCGGGGAAGCCCGCGCTCCGGATGAATGAACCACGCCGCGAGTGCCGGCAGCAGCACGATCGCACCCAGCATGTTCACCAGGAACATGAACGTCAGCATGATGCCGATGTCGGCCTGGAACTTCAGCGGCGAGAACACCCAGGTGGCGACCCCGATCGCGAGCGTGATGCCGGTGAAGATGATGCTGGCACCGGTGACGTGCAGCGTGCGCTCGTAGGCGTCGTGCACCGTCAGCCCCTGGTGCAGGAATTCCTGCATGCGGCTGAAGAGATAGATGCCGTAGTCGACGCCGATGCCGGCGCCGAGCGCCACCATGGGCAGCGTTGAGACCTTGAGTCCGATGCCGACCAGCGCCATGACGGCATACACCAGCACCGACACCAGCGCGAGCGGCAGCACCACCAAGAGCGTGCCGATGACGGAGCGGAACGTCACCAGGCACATGACGCTGACCGCGGCGAACACGCCGACGAGGATCAGCAGCTGCTTGGCCGCCACCGTCTCGTTGGTGGCCGCCATCACCCCGACATTACCGGTCGCCAGCCGCACACGCGCCTGCGGCAGCGGATTTTCGCCGCGCCACTGTTTCACCGCCGCCACGACCCGCGCGATGGTCGCGGCGCGATGGTCGGTGAGGAACATCATCACCGGCACGACGTTGCAGTTCTCGTTGAGCAGCCCGGTGCTGGTCTCGATGTAGCGCGTCGACTGGGTGAGCTGCGTCTGCTCGCGCGGGATGCTGCGCCATTTGAGGCTGCCCTCGTTCCAGCCGGCGGTCGCAACCTTGGCGATGAACGGCAGGGTGATGACGTCCTGCACGCCGGGGACGTTGCTCATGTGCCAGGCGAAGCGCTCGACCGCCCTCATGAGCTCGTGACTGACGCAGATCGGCTGCTGCGATTCGACGATCGCGGTGAGCACGTCGACGCCGATGTTGAATTTAGAGGTGATCACCTCGTTGTCACGGTTGTAGCGCGATTGCGCGCGCAGCTCCGGTACCCCGGTCTGGGTATCACCGATCGGTGTCTCGCGGCCCTTCCACAGGCCCAGCCCCGCAAGCAGCACCGCACCGACGATGATGATGAGCGCCGGGCCGCGCGCCGTCACCCCGGCGAGCCACAACCACACACCCTGCAGGCGGCGGTGCCGGCGCTCGACGCGCGCGTGGTAGCCGGGGTCGAAGTGCACGTAACTGACCAGCACCGGCAGCAGCACCAGGTCGGTCAGGATGACGATCGCGACGCCGATGCTGGCGGTGACGGCCATCTCGCGGATCACCGGCACCGGGATGAGCAGGATGGTGACGAAGCCGACCAGGTCGGCGAGCAACGCCACGATGGCCGGTGCCAGCAGCTGGCGGAACGTGCGCCGCGCGGCGTCCATGCTGCTCATGCCGGCAAAGGCCGCATCGCCGACCGCGCTGATCTTCTGGACGCCGTGGCTCACGCCGATCGCGAAGATGAGGAACGGCACCAGAAGTCCAATGGGGTCCACCCCGTAGTGCAGCACCACCAGGGCGCCGAGCTGCCAGATGACGGCGATGAGCGAACACAGCACCGGCACGAAGGCGACGCGCCAGGACTGGCAGTAGAGGCGCACGGCGAGCAGCGTCAGCACGATGGTGATTGCTGCGAACAGCAGCACCGCGCTCGCCCCGTCGGCGATGTTACCCATCACCTCGGCAAAGCCGATGATGCGCACGTCGATGCCGCTCTGGCCGGCCGCCGGCGTGGTCTCGATCGCCCGACGCACGCGGCTCTCGAGCTGATGCGCCACCTCGATCGGGTCGACCGCACGGCCCTGCGCGTCCTGGTCGAGGACGATGGCACTCACCAGCGCGCCGGAGAAGTCATTGGCGACCAGCCGCCCCAAGATCCCCGCCTTGCGGATGTTGTCGCGGACCCGCGCCATGTTCTGCGGCGTCGGCGTGAAGTCTGCCGGAATCACGTTTCCGGCCTCGATGCCGTCCTCAACGACCTCGAGGTAGCGTACGTTGGGCGTGAAGATCGACTGCACGCGCGCGCGGTCGATGCCGTCCATGACCGTGACCTCATCGGTCGCCTTGCGCATGGCGGCGAAGAACTGCGGCGTGAACATGTTCCCGTCGCGGGCGATGAGCGCGATCAGCACGCGATTGGCGCCGCGGAAGTCGCTCACCTTCGGATCCAGATAGGTACGCATGTACTCATGGCGCAGCGGCAGCGTCTTCTGGAAGGACGTGTCGATGCGCAGGCCATGCCAGGCGAGGCCCCCCAGGAACAGCGTCCCCAGTGCAAACAGCACGAGGATGGCCGTGCGGTGCCAGAAGATCGCGTGCTCGAGCCAGGCGACCAGCGCGTTGGGCGGCGGCGGTGCCGGAGTGTCGGGCGCGCTCACGGGGAAGCCCCGGGGCCCGCGGGCGCAACGAGTTCGATGCGCCGCGCGCCGCCCTCCCCGACCACCACCAGGGTGCTCGTCCCCACCGCGAGCACGGCCGCGAGCCCGCGGTAGTCGGGCTGCTGCACGAGCGTGAACGAGCGGCCCGCGTCGCGGCTGACGAGCAGCACTCCGGAGAGCCCGACGAGGGCGGCACCGTCGCGCCCCAGGCGCGCGCCGCCGTCGAGCATTGCGAGCGTGCCGGCGTCGAGCCTCTGCCAGCTGTCGCCACCGTCCGCGGAGCGGTAGAGGTTGCCGCGCAGGCCGTAGGCGAGCACCACGTCACCCTCCAGTGGCAGCGCACCGAAGAAGGAGCCCGCGTAGGGAGAGGGCAGTTCGCGCCACTGCGCGCCGCCGTCCGCGGAGCGGTACAGGTGTCCGGCCTCGGCGGCGATGTACAGACGCCCCCCAGCGCCGGCGACGATGCGGTTCAGGTGAAACCCGCCGCCGGCTGCGTCTGCATCCGGTGGCGGCGTGCCGGGCTTGGCCGCGCTCGCGGGGCGCACCGGGACGGGGTGGAACGGGCGCTCCTGCCAGCTCGCTCCCGCATCGGCGCTCGTGAGGTAGGTGCTGTAGGCGCCCACGGCGATCGCCTGCCCGTTGCTGCCGCACCAGACATCGAGGAGCGGCCGCTGCGCTCCGGGGTCGTAGTGCACCCGCCGCCAGCTGCGGCCGGCGTCGGCGGTAGTGAGCGCCACCAGGTCGTGCCCCACCGCGACGCCGCGCTGCGCGTCGAAGAAACACACCCCCGTGAGCAGCGCCTGGGTCGGCACGGCGGGTGACTGGGTCCAGCTGTGGCCGTGATCGTCGGAGAACACGATGACGCCGCGATCGCCGACAGCCACCAGCCGCTCGCCGGCCGCGGCGAGCGCGATGAGCAGTCCCTGCGCGGCCAGGCGCGCCGGCTCCGCGGCACCGGGCTCGTCCGCGGCCTGCAGTCCCGCCGGCACGCTGCCGAGGACGCAAAGGAGCAGCAGCGCGCGCGGGCTCACGGGCTTGAGGCCTAGCGCACTCCGCGCCGCTCCAGCACGCTCGGTTGGTAGTCGGCCGGGGTGCGCTTGATGCTGAAGTCGTACGAGCGCGGCTCCTCGCTCTGCAGGCCGAGGGCCAGGTAGCGCCCGTTGGACAGATCCATGACGAGCTCGAGCGAGGTCCACAGCGCCGGCAGGTCGTAGTAGTTCATCGCGTGCCCTTCCTGTACCCGGTACAGCTGGCCGCGAATGTCGTAACAGTCGACGGCGAGGATCTGCCAGGAATCCTCATCGACGTACAGCGTGCGGCGGCTGTAGATGTGGCTGAAGCCCTTCTTCAGCGTCGCATCCACCACCCACACGCGGTGCAGCTCGTAGCGCGCGTAGTCCTGGTTGATGTGGTTCTTGTGCAGGAGGTCCGAGTATTTGAGCTTCTCGCTCTGCAGCTGGTAGGCGTTGTACGGGACGTAGATTTCCTTCTTGCCCACCAGCTTCCAGTCATAGCGCTCGGGGCTGCCGTTGTACAGGTCGAACTGATCGTCGGTGCGCTGGTTGTCCGAATTGGTTCCCGGGTTATCAAACGCCACCTGCGGCGCGCGCCGCACGCGCCGCTGCCCGGGGTTGTAGATCCAGGCGCGCCGCGCGTCCTTGGTCTGATCGAGCGTCTCCTGCACCAGCAGCACCTCTCCGGCCAGGCGCGCCGGCGCGGTGGTTTCCTGCATGAAATACACCAGCACGTTCTCGAGCCCGGCCTCGGTCATGCCCGTCACGTAGTACGGGAAGTAGAACTCCTCCTTGAGGTTGACCACCGTGTAGCTGCCCCCCGCGGTGGGCGCCACCTGCCCAACCTGCAGACCTGCGGCGACGCTGCGGTAGCGCAGCAGGTGATTCCAGTACACCTCCAGGCCCACCTTCGGGATCGGGAACGGCGGGCCGCCGAGCGCTCCGGTGACGCCGTTGCCGCTCGGCACGAGATTGGCGGTGGTGGCGTTGTGCTTGGTGGCTTCGGCGACGCGGTCCGGCACGGCCGCGCTGCGGTGCGTCGGATAGACGATCATCTTGTAGTCGGGATAGGTCTTGAAGAGCGCCTTGTGCCCCTCGGTCAGCTTCGCGGCGTACTGCGCGAGGTTCGCCGGCGTGATCGTGAACAGCGGCTTGTCGTTCGCATACGGGTCGGGGTGATGGTCGCCGGACTTGTAGTTGGGAAAGCCCGCCTCCGCCGCCGAGCGGATGCCGCCGGTCCAGGCGGGGATGCTGCCGTCGGCATTCGCGGCCTTCTCCCCGCCGAGCGGGGTGAGATCCTCGCCGAGATGTGCGGCCTCCTGCGGCGTTACGGCGCCGAAGGCGAGCGGTGCGAACAGCAGCACTGCTGCGGCGATGCGGATCAGCGTCTTCATTGAAGCCCCTCCTAAAGCGCGTGGCCGCATACCGCTGGCGCGCGCGGTCGCTCTAAAACGAGTACTTGATGCTGGCTCCAACGAAGTCGCGATCGTTGAGCAGATTGTTCCCGGCGGCGCCGCCGTACTGAGTGTACGACACGTCGAAGTCCCACCTCTGGTGCAGATTGGCGCCGACGCCCACGGTGACCGCGTGGCGGCCCTCGAGAAAGTTCCCGCCCGGGCCGGGCGAGATGCCGCTGAGATCCTGCGACCAGGTGATGTGCGGCAGGATGTTCACCGACGGAATGAGATTGGTGTACTCCAGACGCGCCGCCGCGACATACCCGTAGGACCAGGAGGTCGGGAACCGTGCGCCCGACTCGTACAGGCCAGGGTACTGGGGGTAGCTGCCGATCTGCGGGTTGCCGCTCAGGTTCGTGCCGGGTCCATCGAGGCGCAGGCCCAGGCCCACCGGCCCGCCCGTGTAGAGGTCATTGAGCTGGGGGACGTAATCCACAGCACCCTCGAACACCAGCACCAGCTGCGAGGCCTTGAACACGTTAGCGAAGATCTGCGTGGCGGTGGCCTGCGCCTGCCACATGTTCTTGCGCTCCCAGCCGGTGACCGTCTGGTTGAGCCCGAAGGCCCCGAGCTGGTTGCAGCCCGTGACCGGGGTCGGCCCCGTGGGCTGGCATTGGCCCGGCGCGCTCACCGGCTCACCCAGCAGCTGCGCGACGCCCGACTCGAAGGGCGTGAGCGCGCCGTACAGCAGCTCCGTGTCATCGATCTGGAAAGGGATGCCATGACGGTAGGAGAGTTCCCCCTGCAGCGCGGTGCCGGTCGGCTGGATCTGCGTATTGAAGGACACACCGATGAGCTTGATGTCCTGCGGATACTCCTCGAAGTAGCCGGCGGTCTGACCGTACTCGTTGGTGCCCAGGCTCTGCGCCTGGGCGGCGACGCTACCGCCGGCCAGCAGGGTGTTCGCGCCGATCGTGGCGTACTGCGTCGCCGTGGTGGCCGACAGGTTGCCGCCGAGCTGGGTGGCGCGTTGCTGACCGGCCGCGGCGCCCACGGCCACCGCCTCGTTGAAGGGCAGCCCGGCTGCGAGCGCCTGGGCAGCGCCGCCGACGGCGCTGACGGCGCCAAAGCCGTTGGCGAGGCCCGCCTGCGTACCGGTCTGCGCGGAGACCACCGGCACCTTGCTGGTGTAATTCATGAAATAGAAGCCGATCTGGGTGCCGTGATTGAGGCTGGGAAAGTTGACCTTGAAATTGATGCCGTACTGGCCGGCGTTGCTGGGGTTGTGGTCCGGCAGCCGGTTGATGGCCTGGAAATTGTCGATAAACGGGCCGCCGAGCGGGGCGAAGTTCACGCCCAGGTCGGAGATCTGCCCGAAGCCGAGAAAGACCTTGTTGCCGCCGGGAGTGCCGCCGTCATTGGTGCTGAAGTACGAGCCGTTCGGCTCGACGATGGTCTTGTTCCAGTCCAAGAGATAGAGCAGCTGCGTGCTGACGTTCTTCGTCAGCTGCGAGTTGAACACGATCATGTCATCGGGCAGCAGCGCCGTCTTGAGCTCCGAGCCGGGCGTGCGCAGGTTGGCAACGTCGAAGTGGTTGACCTGATTCAGGCCGTTGGGGATGAAGGTGCTCTCGCCCCAGCTGACCACCTGGCGCCCCAGGCGCAGCTCCGAGGGCCTCGTGCCGAGGTCAAAACGCCAGAAGCCGAAGGCATCGAGCAGGCGAACGTAGCTGCCGACGTAGTCCTTCGCGAAGTGGTCCAGCGGGATGCGACGCTCGCCGTTGTTGTCCATGACCTCGAAGTCATAGAGCCCGGAGGCACGCACGAACAGGCCGGCCTTTTCCTTGTAGTTGAGCGCCAGCTCGGTGACGCCGGTGGCGGCCTGGCTGAAGGTGGCCTTCGCCAGGAAGTTCAGATCACCGTTGTCGATGTTCGGGGAATAGCCGCAGCCGCCGTTGGCGGTGGCGATCAGCCGGCAGTCCGGTGAGGAGACGCGCCAGCCCTGCGCGTAGCCAATCGTGGTGTCCCAGTTGAACGACCAGTCCCCCGAGCTGTCCTGCCACCTCGCCGCCCTCGCATCCGGGTTGATCCCGGCGAGGACACAAGCCGCCGTCGCCCAGGCGGCAACCGACGGACCACGCCCGGCAAGTACTTTCCGCATGTAACCCCCTGCTTCCCCAGTGCCGCAGACCGGAGCACTCGGTGCACCGGTCTGCCAGCTCAAGTTTCGATCGGCCTGAACTTCACTAATCGCAGCGCTGTCGCGGGCCCGCCACGGATTCGTTGTTGGTGCCGCAAGACGCTCCGAGTCTATTACTCGCCCCTGCAGCGCGGCAAGGTGTCAGGCGTGCATGACCTGCAGGATGCTGTGGCGCAACTGCTCGCTGAGCACAAACTGCGCGTCCTGCGCCACACGGATCAGGACCTCGTCAAATTCGAGCTTGCCGCCCTCGCCACTACGAACCACGCCGCGCTCGCGCAACAGGCCGATGAAGTTCCCGAACAGGGTCCGATCGAAGAATTCGGGCGAATTAAGTCCATACAGCCGCGTCATGCGCTGCGCGGTGAGCTGGCAGCGTTCCTCGAGCGTTGCCTGGTCGAGGGTACCGCTGCCGGCCTGCACCAGCTGCGCCACGACCATGTAGTAACGCTCGATCGTCTGCACCGTGGCCTGCGCCAGGAGCGACAGCTGCGTGGCCGCCGCCGAGGCCGGCGCCGCGCGTGACCAGCCCTCCCGGGCGGGCTGCGCCACGATCAGGCCGTGGGCCGCCAGGACCGCCAGCACCGCCTCGATCACCCGCGCCAGCTCCGCCTCCTCCCAGCGCAGAAACAGCTCCTGCGCGATGTAGGGGTAGATGCGCGCCGCCAGGCGCTGCAGGTCGCCGGTGGACACCTGCGCGTTGCTGAGAAAGACGCACGCGAGCAGCGAGGGCAGCGCGAACAGGTGCAGGATATTGTTACGAAAGTAGGTCGCGAGCACCGCGGCGGACTCGCTCATGCGCACGATGTCACCCAACGCGTGCGTCTCGCGGTAGACCTGCTTCAGGGCGATGCCGTAGGCGATCATCTCGGCGCCGTTGGCGGCGGTCACCGTGACGCGCTCGCTGTAGGGGGCGCCGGTCAGGAGCGAGCGATACAGCTCCAGCTGGCGCGCCAGCGTGGCTTCCGGGAGCGCCTGGCGCGGCATCGCCAGCAGCGTCAGGGCGATGAGATTGATGGGCGACACCGCGGCGGCGGCGTTGATGTTGCGCATGATCGCGAGCGCGAGCGTGTCCACCGCGCGGCTCACCCACGGGCTGCGCGCATCCTCGGCAAAGCGCTCGGTGCGCCAGGGCGCGTGGTGGCGATCGAGTACCCCATCGAGCGCGATCGGCTCGCCCAGGTTCACGTGCACCTTGCCGAAGCGCTCGCGCAGCACCCGCCAGGACTTCAACAGCCCGAGCACGCTCTCCTTCTCCTTGGGCTGCCCGGAGAGCTCGCCCAGATAGGTGCGGCCCTCCGCCAGGCGCTCGTACCCGAAGTAGACCGGGATGAACACCAGCGGGCGCACGGGCGCGTGCAGGAAGCCGCGCACCGTCATCGAGAGCAGGCCGGTCTTCGGCTGCAGCAGCCGCCCGGTGCGGCTGCGGCCACCTTCGATGAAGTACTCGATCGGGTGTCCGCGCGCCATGATGGTGGCGAGATACTTCATGAGCACGGCCGCGTACAGCGTATCGCCACGCAGAGTGCGGCGGATGAAGAACGCGCCGCCCTTGCGCAGCAAGCGCCCAATCAGCGGCAGGTTGAGATTCACGCCGCCGGCGACGTGGGGCACGGCGAAGCCCTGCACGTAGATGGCGTAGCTGAGCAGCAGGTAGTCCATGTGGCTGCGGTGGCAGGGCACGTAGATGAGCTCGTGCCCCTCGGCGACCTGCTCCAGGGTCGCGGCGTGCCCGAACTCGACGCCGTCGTACAGGCGGTTCCACAGCCACGCCAGCGCGTGCTCCATGAAGCGCACGAAGACGTGCGAGTAGTTCGCCGCGATCTCGAGCGCATCGGCGCGCGCGCGCAGCATGGCCTTGCGACGCGACAGGCGCCGGGTGCGCATCTCCAGCGTAACCGCCGCTCGCACCGCGCGCGTGCGCAGCACGGCGTTCACGAGGGTGCGCCGGTGCGAGAGGTCCGGTCCGATGCGCACCGCGCGCCGGCGTGCGTACAGCGCATGGAGGCTGCGCGCCACGCGCCAGCCGCGGGTGGTGGCAGCGAGCTCGGCGCCGAGCAACTCGCGCAGCGACAGCGGCGCGTCGAACTCCACCAGCGTGTCGCGCCCGTTGAAGAGCACCTGCAGGAGCTTGCGCAGCCGGCTCGTGAGCACCCAGTCCTCCGCCAAGAGCAGCCGCCACCAGGAGGCCTCGTGCTGCGGTGCCCGGCCCCAGTAGACCGCCACCGGCACCAGGCAGAAATCGGCGGCCGGGTCGGCGCGCAGCGTGCGGATCATCTGCATCAGCTGGGGCGGCGGCCGGCGGTCGGGCCGCATGCTCCAGAAGCTGCGCGGCCGGGTGAGATAGAAGTAGGCGAGCGCCCGGGGCGCGGCGCGCGGCAACTGCAGCCGCTCGCACGCCGCCTGCAGCACGGCGAGGTCACTGACGCTGCGCCACTCGAGCAGGTAGCACAGCGGGTGTGCGCAGCCGCGCACCAGCTCCGCCGCATTCTCCGGACGGATCTTGAAGCGCACCCACAGCGCGAGCAGCCGACGCAACAACCCGTTCATCGCCGTTCTATGATGCGTGCCTCGCCGCCAGCGGCGACTCGAGGGCGGCATCGTTGCAAATGCGCACATTCGCGGGCAAGACGTTGTTGATCACGGGAGCCTCCGAGGGCATCGGCAAAGCGCTCGCCCTCGAGCTGGCGGCCGAAGGGGCCAACCTGGTGCTGCTGGCGCGCAACGCGGCGCGCCTGGAGGCGAGCGTGCGCGAGTGCCGCGCGCGCGGCGCGCAGGCGGAAGCCGTCGCAGGGGATGTCACGCGCCGCGAGGACTGCGAGCGCAGCGTCGCGCACGCGCTGCAACGCTTCGGCGCCCTCGATGCGCTGGTCAACAACGCAGGCGTGACCATGTGGGCCCGCTTCGATGCGGTGCACGATTTTTCGGTGTACGAGCGACTGCTGGCGATCAACTACCTCGGCGCGGTGCACATGACCGCGGCGGCGCTGCCGCACCTGAAGGCGGCGCGCGGGCTGATCGTGGCCATCGCCAGCATGGCGGGCCTCACCGGCGTTCCGGAGCGCACCGGCTATGCGGCCAGCAAGCACGCGATGGTGGGCTTCTTTGAGTCGCTGCGCATCGAGCTCGCCGGCAGCGGCGTCGATGTGTGCATCGTGGCGCCGGATTTCGTGGTGAGCGAGATTCACCGCCGCGCCACCGGCGCCGACGGCCAGCCGCTCGGGCACACCCCGATGCAGGAGGCGCACATCATGACGGCCGCGGCGTGCGCGCAGCTGATCGTGCGCGCCATGCACCGCCGCCAGCGCCTGCTGCTCACCTCGGCGCGCGGTCGCCTGGCACGCTGGGCCCGGCTGCTGGTGCCGCGCCTGGTGGACCGCATGGCCGCCCGCGCGATCCGCGAACGGCGCTGAGAGTCACTCGTAGGCGATCGCCGGCAGGTCGAGGGCGATGAGAAAGTATTCGAACAGGTACTGGATGACGCGCAGCTGGTTGTGCAGCCGATGATCGCTCTCGAGCAGGTGCAGGGCCGCCCGGTAGGTGTTGGCGAAGCGCAGGCTGTGCTCGTACGGCACGACATCATCGCGCCAGCCGTGCACGATCGAGGCCGGGCAGTCGAGTACCCCGACGCGCAGCTCCGGCAGTCCCTCCACGTACAGCGCCGGCGCCATGAGGAACACCCCACGGGCGTGCAGGAGCGAGGCGGAAGCCACCGCGATGTAGCCGCCGAGGCTCGAACCGACCAGCACCAGATCGCCGCTAAGTTCCTTGCAGAAGTCCACGAGCTTGGCGATGCGCGCCCGCGGTTGATCGAGCCCGCGGTAGTCGACCGAGTGCGCATCGTAGCCCTCCGAGCGCGCCACTTCCGCCAGCGCGGAGATCTTGCGGCCCCAGGGGCCGCTCTCCATGCCGTGGGAGAACACTACGTGTCGGGCCACCACCACCGCCTCTTGCATCACCGCACCGCCATCGCTGGGAGCTGCGCTCGCATGCGCGAATAATGCAGGCAATGGAAACGTTACGCCAATCAGCGCGTGCGCCGGAGGGTCCGGGCTGGCAGTTCTGGATCGACCGCGGGGGCACCTTCACCGATGTCATCGGGCTCTCGCCCGCCGGTGCGCTGCACGTGCGCAAGGTGCCCTCGGCCGCGCCTACGGCCGCCGGCGGGGACCCGGGCCTGAATGCCGCGGCGCACATCCTGGGCGCCTGCGGGGCCGCGCCCGCGCGCGTGACGATGGTGAAGGTGGGCACCACGGTGGCGACCAACGCGCTGCTCACCCGCAGCGGCGAGCCGGTGCTGTTGGTGACGACCCAGGGCTTCGCCGACGCTTTGCGCATCGGCTACCAGAACCGCCCGGACATCTTCGCGCGCAACATCGTGTTGCCGCAGAGCCTGTATACGCAGGTCATCGAGGCGCGCGAGCGCATCGATCATGAGGGGACGGTGCTCGTGCCGCTCGACCTCGAGCGGCTGCGCGGGCAGTTGCAGCAAGCCCGCTCCGGCGGGCGCCGTGCCGTGGCGATCGTGTTCCTGCACGGCTGGCAGCACCCGGCGCACGAGCGCGCCGCCGCGCGCTGCGCGCGCGAACTCGGTTTCGAGGAAGTGTCGGTCTCGCACGAGCTGTCGCCCCTGGTGCGCTACGTCATGCGTGGCGACACGACGGTCCTCAACGCCTACCTGGCAGCTCCGCTGCGCGCCTACGTCGAGGCGCTGCAGGTGCAGCTGCATGCGCTGGATCCGCAGGCCGAGCTCACCCTGATGCAAAGCAACGGCGGCCTGGCGGCCGCGGCACGCTTCCACGCGATGGCGAGCGTGCTGTCCGGACCTGCGGGCGGGCTGATCGGCATGCGCTGGGCCGGGCAGCGGCTCAATTACCCCAGGCTCATCGGCTTTGACATGGGCGGCACCTCCACCGACGTCTCCCTGATCGAGGGGGAGCTGCCGCAGCGCTTCGAGCATCAGCTGGCGGGCGTGCGCCTCATGCAGCCGATGCTCGACGTGCACAGCATCGCCGCCGGCGGCGGTTCCGTTCTGGCCTACCGCGACGCGCGCTTCGCCGTGGGACCTGAGTCCGCGGGCGCAGAGCCCGGACCTGCCTGCTACGGGCGCGGCGGTCCGCTGACGCTCACTGATGTGCAGGTGCTGCTCGGGCGGCTGCGACCCGACACCCTGCCGCAGGTCTTCGGGCCCCGCGGGGACGCCGCGATCGACACCGCGGCGGTGCAGGCGGGCTTCGCCGCGCTCACCGCCCAGGTGGGCGGCGGCACGCCCGGCACCGCTACGCCCGAGGCGCTCGCCGAGTCCTTCCTCGAGGTCGCGGTCGAGTCGATGGCCAACGCCATCCGCCAGGTGTCCACGCGCCAGGGGCGCGACGCCGCGGACTTCACCCTGTTCTGCTTCGGTGGAGCCGCCGGCCAGCATGCCTGTCGCGTGGCGCGCGCGGCGGGCCTCGGCCGCATCCTCGTGCACCCGCTCGCGAGCGTCCTGTCCGCCTTCGGCATCGGGGTGGCCGATCGGCTCGCGGTGCGCCGGGTGAGCTGGCGCCGCGCGCTGAGCGCGGCCCATCTGGAGCAGGCGCGAAGCGACTTCGCGCAGCTGGAGTCCCAGGCGCGCCACGAGCTCGCGGCGGATGCCGGTGCCGTGCACGTGAGCCGGCTCCTCGAGCTGCGCGCCGGGGACAGCGACGTGTGCCTGTCGGTGCCGCTGGGCCCGCTCGCACAGGTGCACGAGCGGTTCCGGGATGAGCACCAGCGCCGCTTCGGCTTCGCCGTCGGCTCACTGCAGGTGATCGTCGAAGCGCTGCGGGTCGAGGCGCGCTGCGCCTCGGTCGACGCCGCGGCGCTGTCGATGCCCGCCCCGGCGCACGCTACGGCGCTGCCGCGCACGGCGCACGTCTGGTTCGGCGCCTGGCAGGAGGTGCCTCTGCTCGGCGCGGGCGCCCTGGGGGCCGCGCTGGCCGGCCCGGCGCTCATCGTGGATGCGCATACCACGGTGGTGGTGGAACCGGGCTGGCGGGTGCGCGCGCTCCCCGATGGGGTGTTGCTGCTCGAGGACGAGGCCGCCGCGGAACCGGCGGCGCGGGCGACGGCGACCGCCACCGCGGCGCGCCTGGAGATCTTTAACAATCTCTTCATGCACATCGCCGAGCAGATGGGCGAGGTGCTCAAGTCGACCGCGCAGTCGGTCAACATCCGCGAGCGGCTCGATTACTCGTGCGCGCTGTTTGACGCTCACGGGGGTCTGGTGGCGAACGCCCCGCACATGCCGGTGCACCTGGGGTCCATGGGCGCGAGCGTGCGCGCGGTGATGCAGGCGCAGCCGCAGATGGCCCGCGGCGACTCCTGGCTGCTCAACAGTCCCTATCACGGCGGCACGCACCTGCCGGACATGACCGTGGTCACGCCGGTGTTCATCGCCGGCACCGCGCGGCCGGATTTCTATGTCGCCGCGCGCGCGCACCACGCCGACATCGGCGGCAGCACGCCCGGCTCCATGCCGCCGTTCAGCCGCCGCATCGAGGAGGAAGGCATTCTCTTTGAGTGCCGTGCGCTGGTGGCGGGGGGCACGTTGCGCGAGCGCGAGGTGCTCGCGGCGCTCAACGCCGGGCCGTTCCCCGCCCGCCGCCCGCAGCAGAACCTCGCCGACCTGCGCGCGCAGCTGGCGGCCAACGCGCGCGGCATCCTCGAACTGGAGCGCGCCGCTCAGCGTCACGGGCTGGAGGCCCTGCACGCCTTCATGCGCGCGGTGCAGGACAACGCCGCCGCCTGCGTGCGGCGCGCGCTCGCGTCCCTGAGCAGCGGCAGCTTCAGCTACGAGATGGACCACGGCGAGCGCATCGCGGTGCGCGTTGACATCGATCGCGCCGCGCAGCGCGCCTGCGTCGACTTTGCGGGCACCTCGGCGCAGGGGGCGCACAACTTCAATGCGCCGCGCGCGGTGTGCACCGCGGCGGTGCTGTACGTGTTCCGCACGCTGATCGCAGAAGCCATCCCGCTGAATGAGGGCTGCCTGGTGCCGCTCGAGATCCGCATCCCCGCAGGCTCGATGCTCGACCCGCAACCGCCCGCCGCGGTCGCCGCCGGTAACGTCGAGACCTCCCAGTGCCTCGTCGATGCGCTCTACGGGGCGCTCGGGGTGCTGGCCGCCTCCCAGGGCACGATGAACAATCTCACCTTCGGCGACGCACGGCTGCAGTACTACGAGACCATCTGCGGGGGCGCGGGTGCGGGTGCGGACTTCGACGGCTGCGCCGCGGTGCAGACGCACATGACGAACTCACGCCTCACCGATCCGGAGATTCTGGAGGCGGAATACCCGGTACTGGTGCGCGAGTTTGCGATCCGGCGCGGTTCGGGCGGCGCGGGGCGTCATCACGGTGGCGACGGCAGCGTGCGGCGCCTCGAGTTCCGCTCGCCCTACGTCGGGGCGCTGCTCGCCAATCACCGCCGCGTCGCGCCTTTCGGCGTCGCGGGCGGCAGCCCCGGCGCGCTGGGCGCGGCGTTCATCCGCCGTGCCAGCGGCGCGGTGGAGACTCTGGGGGCGACGGCGCGCTTTGAGGTATTCGCCGGGGATGAACTCACGATCCTCACACCCGGGGGTGGGGGCTTCGGCACCAAGCCCTAAAGGGGATTGCCTAGCCGCGCAGGATCGCGGTCTCGATCTCCCACTCGACGCGATTCTTCGAGGTCGCCGAGCGATTCACCGACACCGGGCGCACGCGGCTCGCGCCGGCGCGATGGGTGACGAGCCAAGTGTCAAAGGCGCCGGGCTTACTGGTGGCGAAACCGAACAGCAGGTTGAACTTGCCTTCCGCCAGCGTCGCGGGGCGGTTGACGCGCTCGTCGCTGATGACGAAGTGGCTCTCCTCGGCCGCCGCCCCGGCGAATGCGCCGCCCGCGGCCAGCTCCTGAAGAAACTCCTCCACCTGCAGTCGCGCGCGCTCCCAGGTCGCAGCTCCATTGTGCTCGAGCGTCACCCAGCGCGTGCCCTGCTCGATGCTCGCGGCCACGAACAGCGCCAGACGCCGCGCCGACAGATACTTCCAGTCCGCCGCCCCGCTGCCACCGGCGGCGAGCGTGCGCGGGCTGACGGCGGTGCGCGCGCCACCGCGCACCGATAGCAGCGTATTGACCCCGGCCTGCGTCAGGCGCACCCGCTCGGCCTCATTCACCACCGTCGCCGGCCGCAGCCCGGGGCGCAGGATCGCCTCCTCGCTCTCGGCGGCCGACCACACCGGCCAGGTCTCATCCGCGCGCGCGATCATGCCGGCGGCCGCGCCGCCGGAGCCGAACACCTCGACCCGGCCGCGCAGGCGGTCGAAGGCGTGCACCCGCGGGTAGTACATCACCGCGCTGTCGCTGCGGAACGGCCAGCGGCGCAGGGCATCGAGCGCGACGCGCGCGCTCGTCCAGGCCGCGGGCGGATCGACGATGAGCAGCGCATGGCGGTCACGGCAGAAGCGCGCCGCCACCAGCAGAGTGGAAAGCCCCACGTCGCGCTCGCGCGTCAGCGGCGGGATGCACAGCAGGTTGAAGCGCGTCGTGCCCTCGAGCGCGAACAGTCCGGTGCGCGCGGGCGCGGCGCCGATGATGTCGTAGTCACTCAGCGGCGCGCCATCGTCGCCGTCGGGGTTGGAGAGCGTGTAGCCCACGGCGACGCCGCCGGGGCCGCCGGCGGAGCGGTCCGGGCGCTGCGCGGGGACGCTGCCGGTGACGCGCACCAGGCGCGACTCGAGCAGCACGTCGTTAATGTAGCGGGAGACGCCGGGCGCAATCGAGACGCGCCGATAGATCTCCTGGTCCTCGACCAGCTCGGAGCCGGCGCTGCGCACGCGCTGCACCACCAGATTGAAGCGCTCGTGCTCGCTCGGGCCCAGGCCATCGTAGTCGACCGAGGCACGCAGATATTCGCGCGAGCCGGGATTGAGCGCGAGCAGGCGCAGTACGCCGCTGCCCGCCGGCAGGCTGAGCGTCGGCGGCCGCGCGCCGTTGCTGACGCGCACGATGCGCGCCTGGCGACCGCCGTTCTCAAAGAACTGCTCGACCGCATAGGAAAGCGTGGAGGGCTGCCACAGGCCGCCGAACTGCTGCTGAAACTCGACGAAACTCGTGACCGCGAGCGGCTGATTCACCGGACCCTTGAGGGTGCGACCGATGAACGCAACGACTCCGGTCGACACGCGTTCAATCGCGTGATCCGTACGGCTTTCTTGTGCGAGTTGTACGCCGGACGCGGGGCTGTCGGCCACTCATGCGCCTCTTGGATTTGCCGGCGCGACTCTAACACACGATGTTAGGGCGTTGTCAGATTATCCTGAGTGGCAGTGGAAAGTTTTCCGACACTAGCCGCGCCCCTGCTCCGCGCTGCCGGGTGTCGGTGACTGTTGCTCTGCCGCCCGCCGCGCCTCCTCGGCACGCGCACGCTCGCTGTCGTCCTGCTTGCGGGCGATCTCAGCCAGCATCAGCTGCAGCCACTCCGACAGCGCATTCATCAGTTTGTGTCAGCTGCCGTTCTTCGGCGGCGTGGGCGGCTGTGCGGCGGGCGCGGTGGTGGTGCGGGGGGCCGGGGTGGTGGTGCGGGCGGCCGGCGTGGCGTGCGCGTCGGTGTCGCCGGGCTCGACCTCCGAGACCATCTTATTGAACGTGGCCTCGTCCATCGGCAGATCCGAGTGACCATCCCAGGTCGAGCCCTCCGGCAGTACGTTCTGTACGTGCGGTGAGTTCGCCACGATCTCTTCGACACTGGCGTCGGCGCGCGTGATCGGCACCGGGATGCCGCGCGGGCTGCGCGCCAGCGACGACACCAGTTCCCAGTTGACCTGTTCGTGATGCTGCTGCACCTGCTGCTGCAGCCGGGCGGCGAGCGACTTGGTCAGCAGTTTCTTCTGCGCCTTGCCGCTCCAGTCGCGCGTATCGTCCTCGAGCACGTCGTAGGGCTGCATGTAGAGCTGCCCGTCGCGCCAGCCGAAGACGAACGGCTGGTCCACGACCCGTACCTGCGTGCCGATGGGCACCGTGTTGAAGAACTGCTGGATGTCCTCCGGGTACAGACGGATGCACCCGTGGCTCGAGCGCAGCCCGACGCCGGCCGGCTTGTTGGTGCCGTGAATCAGGTAGCTCGGCCACTGCAGGTAGAAGGCGTACTTGCCCAGGGGGTTGTCGGGGCCGGGGCCGATGACCGCGTCGAGCTCCTCGCCGTTCTCGTGGTGCTCCTTGCGCACCGAGACCGGCACCCGCCAGGTGGGGTCCTTCTGGCGGCGGATGATCTTCGTGACCCCTTCCGGGGTGCGCCAGCCGACCTTGCCGATGCCGATCGGATGGGTCAGCACCACCTGCGGCTCGCCCTTCTTCGGGGGCGGGAAATAGTAGATGCGCATGGCCGGGATGTTGATGACCAGCCCGGTGTGCGGCGCATCCGGCAGGATGAACTGCGAGGGCACCACGATGCTCGTGCCCTCACCGGGCAGCCAGGGATCGACCTTGGGATTGGCGCGCACGATCTCTTCGTAGCCGACGTTGAAGCGCCGCGCGATGTCGGTGAGCGTGTCGTCCTTGTCGGCCTTGACCACCTGCACCGTGCCGACCACGTCCTGGTTCGGGACGAGCTCGAAGCGCTCGTTGGCCACCGGCAGCGGCTCCTCGGGCGCCGGCGGCGGGGGCGGCGGGGGTGGCGGGGGCTCCTTGTGGTGGGAGCCAAAGAGCGAGCAGGCCGCGAGACTGACGCACAGGAGGGCGCAGGCGGCGGCGCGGGACGGGGGGAACCTCATGGATGCCGATTATGACCCATGTGCGTGCCGCGCCGATTGTCGCCGAAGAGCTACAGCAGCACCGGCTGATTGGGCAGCTCGTGGTCGCTCGCCCGCCGCCCCGGGAAGTGCTTGCCGAGCAGCGCCCCCACCCCGAGGATCCCGAGCACGGAGGCCTCGCGGAAGCGCCCGGCGCGGAAATGGGCCTCCATCTGCCGGCACACCGCCTGCCACTCGGCCTGGGAAACGTGCTGGGCGATGCCGCGGTCGGCGACGATCTCGACGTCGCGGTCCGCCATCAGCACGTACACCAGCACGCCGTTGTTGTGCGCGGTGTCCCACACGCCGAACTGCCCGAACAGCTGCAGCGCACGCTGGCGCGGCGGCATGTCGCGCCACAGCTCCGGCAGATCGAGCGCGCTCTCGACGATGAAGCGGATCTCCCCGCCGTGGCGGTCTTCGCACTCGCCGATGGCCTGCGCGATGGCATCGAGCACTGCCGGCGAGAAACGCGCCCGCGTGCTCCAGCGCGTGGTGGAGAGGTGGCGGATCAGACGGCCCACTTTCATTGGCACACTCCTTTACCAGCCACCGGAGGCACCCCCGCCGCCAAAGCCGCCGCCACCGCCGCCAAAGCCACCGCCGCCCCCGCCGAAGCCGCCGCCGCCGAGGCCCCCGCCGATCCCGCCCCAGCCGCCGCCGAGGCCCCCGCGGGTGCCGCTCGACCAGCCGCTGCCGGCACCGGCTACGCCCATCAGCAGTGTGATCAGGAAGGCGCCGAGCGCCGCCAGACCCGCCAGGGCGAGCGCATAGCCGCCGAGGTAGACGAGGAAACCCGCGCCGACGCCGGTGAAGGCCGAGCCGAGCGTGCGGCCGAAGATGGCGCGCAGCACCACCGAGCCGATGAGCACAGCGAACAAGAGCTCCGGAAACAATCCGGGCCCCTTGCCCGGGCGTGCGCCCTGCCACTGGTGCTCCGGCGGCGGCAGCGCCTCACCCTCGATGAGTTTCATCATCTGGTCGAGGCCGCCGTCGATACCGCCGTAGAAGTTGCCCTGGCGGAAGGCCGGCCCGATGGTCTCGGAAATGATGCGGTTGGACATCGCGTCCGTCAGCACGCCCTCGAGGCCGTAACCCACCTCGATGCGTATCTTGTGATCGTCCTTGGCGATGATGAGCAGGGCCCCGTCATCGACGCGCTTGCCATTCACCGTACCGCGGCCGAGCTTCCACTGCTCGACCACGCGGATGGAGTACTGCTCGATCTCCTCGGGCTTGGTGCTTTGCACGATGAGCACCGCGAGCTGCGCACCCTTGGCGGCCTCGAAGGCCGCCAGCTTCTGCTCGAGCGCGTTCTGCTGCTCCGCGGTGAGCGTACCGGTCAGGTCCGTGACGCGCGCGCTGAGCTTCGGGATCGCCTGCAGCGACTGGGCCGCAGCGTTGAGGCCGAGGCCCAGGAGCCACAGCAGCGCAACGCCCGCCAGCACGCGGGCCGGGCGCAGGCTTCGGCTCATTTGGTCGGCTGCGGCGGCGGCGCGGCGGCCGGGGCGCCCGGGGCCGAGGTGTCGAAACTCACCGCCGGCGCGGTGGAGATGGTCTGCTCGTTCTCGACCGTGAAGTTCGGCTTCACCGGGTAGCCGAACATCTTGGCCGTCAGGTTGACCGGGAACTGCCGCACGGTCACGTTGTATTCCTGCACCGTCTGGATGTAGCGGTTGCGTGCCACCGTGATGCGGTTCTCCGTGCCCTCCAGCTGCGACTGCAGGTCGCGGAAGTTCTGGTCGGACTTCAGCTGCGGGTAGTTCTCCGTCACCGCGAACAGACTCTTCAGCGCCTGGGTCAGCTGGCCCTGCGCGGCCTGGTATTTGGCGAACAGTTCCGGATTGTTGAGTACCTCGGGCGTCACCTGGATCGAACCGACCTTGGCACGCGCCTCGGTCACCCCGATCAGCACCTTCTGCTCCTGGGCGGCGTAGCCCTTCACGGTGTTCACCAGGTTGGGGATGAGATCGGCGCGGCGCTGGTACTGGTTCACGACCTCGGACCATGCGGCCTTCACCGCTTCATCGCGCTGTTGCAGGGTGTTGTAACCGCAGCCCGAAAGACACAGCACGGCGGCGGCGAGTAACGCAGATGACCAGGCACGCATCGAACTTCTCCTTGTGGTTTCGCCCCGCCCCATGCCGGGGTCGGGAATTGTCACATGGAGGGGAAAGCGGCGTCGATTCTCACTCGGGAGGGCGGCCCGCGTGGCGGCTTGAGGCCCGCGAGGGGAGAGCCGCAGCTCAAGCCATGCAGGCGCAGCGCACGGCTCGCGCGGGCCCAAAAAAAGACCCCAGGTTTTTGAGACCTGGGGCTGGTAAGGGCGGACCCTCGATGAAGGGAAGGAAGTCCGCCAGGGGATACGTCAGTGCAATCGTGCCCAGTGCAGGATCCGGATGTCGTCCGTGTCCAGGTCAAAACTCTGTGCCAGGAGCGCGCGCAGTTCGCGATTCGCGCGTGTCTGCGTCAGCGGCTCCCGCAGCTCCACCACACCGCTCCACTCGTTGCTCGGGGCGGCGCTTCTCGCCTTGCCGCCGTGGGTCACAAAGTGCGTGTAGTACTTGGTAGCCACGGCTTGCAGGTTAGTAGCGTGGTGCCCGCACAGTCCGTGAGATATTCCACAAAAAGCCCGATTTCGGTAAAAGTGAGTGCGACATAACTCACAGGTTTCCAGCAGATATGGGGCGTTTCAGGATCCCCGCGCCGCGGGGCTCGAAATACATCACCCGCGCGGGGGCGCAGCGGCTGCAGCGCGAGCTGGATGAGCTGTGGCGCGAGGAGCGCCCGCGGGTGACCCAGGCGGTGCAGGCGGCGGCCGCGCAGGGCGACCGCTCCGAGAACGCCGACTACACCTATGGCAAGCGGCGCCTGCGCGAAATCGACCGCCGGGTGCGCTTCCTGCGCAAGCGCCTGGAGGGGATGGTGGTGGTCGAACAGGCTCCCAGCGACCCGCGCCGCGTGTTCTTCGGCGCCTGGGTGTTGCTGGAGGCGGAGGACGGCACGCGCACGCGCCATCGCATCGTGGGGCCGGACGAGTTCGACATGGCCGAGGGCTACATCAGCATGGACTCCCCGCTCGGGCGGGCGCTGCTCGCGCGCGGGCTCGAGGACGAAGTCCTGGTCGAGGCGCCGGGGGGCCGTCGCACGCTGGCGATCGTGGCGATCGAGTACGAGGCGGCGCCGGCGCCTACCAGATCACCCGGACGTTCTTGAACTGCCACGGATCGCCCTTGTCGAGATCCTCCGGGAACAGCCGCTCGCGCTCGTGCAGCGGTGTCCACTCGGTGTACTCGCCCACCACCGGCCCGAGGTACGGCAGGCAGATCTCGAGGTTGCGGCGGAAGTCCATCTCGTCCGGCTCCACGATGCCGAGGTTGGGATTCTCCATCGCCCAGATCACCCCGGCGAGCACCGACACGCACACCTGCAGGCTGGTCGCGTTGTTGTAGGGGGCGAGCTGGCGTGCCTCCCCGATCGAGAGCTGCGAGCCGTACCAGTAGGCATTTTTCTTGTGGCCGGCGAGCAGCACGCCGAGCTCATCGATGCCGCCGCTGATCTCGTCCATGAGGATGCGCTGACGCTCCTGCTGCAGGTAGTTGCGGCCGGCGAGCTCGTGCACCGACATCACCGCCGAGTCACTCGGGTGGTAGGCGTAATGCACCGTCGGCCGGTAGGCGACGGTCGTGCCCTCGCGCACGGTGAAGTAGTCGGCGATCGAAATCGCCTCGCTGTGGGTGATGCAGAAGCCGTAGAAATGTCCCGCCTTGGGCGTCCAGGTGCGCACGCGCGTGGCGGCGCCGGGTTGCATCAGGTAGATCGCGGCCCCGCTGCCGGCGTCATGGCGCTTGCCGTCGCGCGGGAAGTTGCGCTCGTGCGTGCCCCAGCCCATCTCGGCCGGCTGGCAGCCCTCGCTCACGAAGCCATCCACCGACCAGGTATTCACGAACTCGCCCGGCTGTTTGGGTTTGCTGGCGATCTGCGTATCGCGCTCGGCGACGTGGATCACCTTCACCCCGAGCTTGCGCGCGAGCTGCGCCCATTCGAGGCGCGTGGCGGGAGCGCCGGCGTCCACCGCGGTGTCGGCGGCGATGTTGAGCAGCGCCTGCTTCACCAGATGCGAGACGAGTCCCGGGTTGGCGCCGTGGGTGAGGACCGCGGTGGGGGCGCGCTCGCTCGTGGCGCGCAGCGCCAGGGCCTCCTCGCGCAGCGCGTAGTTGGTGCGCTTGGCCGCCGGCACCGTGGGATCGGTGTAGCCGCCGGGCCAGGGCTCGATGCAGGTATCCAGGTACATCGCGCCCTTCTCCCAGCACAGTTTGATGAGGGCGATGCTCGAAACCTCGACCGAGACGTTGATCAGGAAGTCGCCGCGCCCGATGAGCGGATTCAGGACGCGCCGGAAGTTCTCGCGCGTGAGGCGCTCGGTGATGAACTTGATGCCGTATTGGGCGGCCTCCGCGCTCCCCCTGTCCTCGGCGCTGACGATCGTGATGCGCTCGGCAGCGATGCCGATGTGCCGCAGCACCAGAGGCAGTAGTCCCTGACCGATGCTGCCAAAGCCCACGAACACGATGCGTCCGGGAAACTCGACGTGAATCTTGTGGCTATTGCTCATGATTATCGCTTTAGGCAGGTCCTTCGGAGCGTCGCGCGACAGTGCACCTCCGCGCAGGGTATCAAGTCAGCCCCGCGCGGCTCAATTTTCCGCACGAGGTGCGTCGCCGGTTGGCGTCAGCCGGGACGCCAGTGCGGCGGGTAGGTGCGCTCGTAGCCCGGCTGCGCGGCCACACGCGAGAGCCAGCGCCCGAGCGCCGGATAGTTCACTTCGACCGGCATGAAGCGCGAGGACAGCGCGGCGGCCTGCGGCTTCTCCAGCGCCCGCTTGAGCAGCTGGATGCCGGGAAAGATCACCATGTCGACCGCGGAATACGCGTCGCCGACGATCCAGTCGGATTTGGACAAGCGGCCCTCGATGGTGCGCGCTTCGCTCGCCACCGCGTGCATCGCCGCGGTGATCTCATCGGCGCCGAGATCCGCCTGCTGCTGCTCGAAGAAGATGGCGCGCGCGATCTTGGTGACGTGCGGCTCGATGTAGGCGCCGTACTCGCAGATCACGCGCATGATCGTGCCGGCTTCCTCGGGCGAGCGACCGAAGATCGGCGGCGTCGGGTACTTCTGGTCGAGGTAATAGAGGATGGCGAGGGATTCGAAGCACACGTAGTCGCCGTCCTTGAGCACCGGCACGCGGCCGCGCGGGTTGAGCGCGAGCATCTGCGGGGACTGGTGCTCCTGCTTGGAGAACTGCAGCAGGTGCCCGACGTAGGGGAGGCGCTTGTGCTCCAGCGCCAAGAGCACCCGCCACGCGAAGGGACTGCCGCTGCCCCAGAACACTTCGATTGCCATCGTGCCTCCGCGCGTTCGAATCAGCGATTGTAACGACAACCCTTCGCGCCGAAAATGCAGGGGTGCGGCGCGCTCCCAGCGCGCGGAGGTCCCATGCCTGACACCCTGATCGAGCCTTTGGAGCTCGCCACCCGACTGGACGACCCCAGCTGGGCGATCATCGACTGCCGCTTTGAGCTCGCCCGCCCCGCCTGGGGCGCGAGCGCCTTCGCCGTGGGCCACATCCCGAACGCGCAGTACGCGGACCTCGACGGCGACCTCTCCGGGGCGCGTGGCGTGCGCACCGGGCGCCACCCGCTGCCGGAGGTGAACGAGCTGGCGGGCCTGTTCGGCCGCCTCGGTATCGATGCGCAGGTGCAGGTGATCGCCTACGATCAGGGGAACGGCATGTACGCGGCGCGCCTGTGGTGGCTCTTACGCTGGCTCGGGCATCCCCAGGTGGCGGTCCTCAACGGCGGCTTCGCGGCGTGGGAGCGCGCGGGACTGCCGGTGAGCGTGCGCAGCGTTGCGCGCGCGCCGCGGCGCTTCAGTGCGCAGGTGGATCCGGAAGCGGTGGTGAGCAGCGCGCAAGTCGCGGAGCTCGTCGCGCAGGGGGCCCTCAAGCGCGGCGAGCGTGTCCTGGTCGATGCCCGCGCCGCCGATCGCTTCGCCGGCGAGAACGAGACGCTCGATGCCGTCGCCGGCCACGTGCCCGGGGCGCGCAACCATCCGTTCGCCACCAACCTGGGAAGCGATGGGCGCTTCCTCGAGCCACGCGAACTGCACCAGCGCTGGGAGCGCACGCTCGCCGGTCAGCCCGCCACCCGGACCATCGCGATGTGCGGCTCCGGCGTCACCGCCTGCCACAATCTGCTCGCGCTGGAGGTCGCCGGACTTCCCGGCGCGCGCCTGTACGCGGGCTCCTGGAGCGAATGGATCCGCGATCCGACGCATGCCGTGGCGCGCGGGCCGTAGCGAAAGTAAGCGGCGTGCCACTCTTACTTCACCCGCAATTTTGATATAACGCGCCCCGTGGCCGCCGATCCCAAGACCGCCGCCGCCAACGGCGGCCGCAAATTCAATCCCGCTCAGCCCTGGGGGGTGGCCAATTCCCTCGACCTGTACCACGTGGAGGCCTGGGGCAAGGGGTATTTCGGGATCAACGAGGCCGGCCACGTGGTGGTGCGGCCCGACACCACCGCCGGACGCGAGATCGACCTGTACGAGGTGGTCGAGGGACTCAAGGCGCGCGACCTGACCGCGCCGGTGGTGGTGCGCTTCTCGGACATCCTCGCGCACCGCCTGCGCCGCCTGCACGATGCCTTCGCCCAGGCGATCACCGAGAACGACTACAAGAACCGCTACGCGGCGGTGTACCCGATCAAGGTGAATCAGCAGCGCCTGGTCGTCGAGGAGGTCTACCGCTACGGCAAGGAATTCGGTTTCGGACTCGAAGTCGGCTCCAAGCCCGAGCTCCTGGCGGTCATGGCAATGACCGAGAATGCCCCCGAGCGGCTGATCATCTGCAACGGCTTCAAGGATGACAGCTACATCGAGGCCGTAACGCTCGCGACCAAGCTCGGACGCACCATCATTCCCGTGGTCGAGAACTTCGAAGAGCTCGGCCTGATCCTCAAGCACGCGCAGGCGTACGGCGTGCGCCCGCGTCTCGGGGTGCGCGTGAAGCTCTTCAGCGAGGGCTCGGGGCGCTGGAGCGCCTCGGCGGGGGAGAAGTCCAAGTTCGGCCTGTTCATCACCGAGATCCTGGAGCTTTTCAGCGTGCTCAAGGCGCACGACATGCTCGACTGCCTGCAGCTGGTGCACTGCCATCCGGGCAGCCAGCTGCAGGACATCCGCCGCGTCAAGGATGCGATCAACGAGCTCGCCCACGTGTACGCGGAGCTCAAGCTGATGGGCGCGGGCCTGCAGTACATCGACGTCGGCGGTGGGCTGGGGGTGGACTACGACGGCAGCGGCACGAACTTCGCCTCCTCCATGAACTACACGCTCACCGAGTACGCGAGCGATGTGGTGTACCGCGTCGCCAGCGTCTGCAACGCCCGCGACATCCCGCACCCGATGATCGTGAGCGAGTCCGGGCGGGCGATCGCCGCCTACCACAGCGTGCTCGTCTTCGACACGCTCGGCTCCTCGGCGCTCGACAAGTTTCGCGTCTCGGGCGACCCGGCGCTCGACTACCAGGGGAGCGAGGAGCTGCCGCAGCCGGTGCGGGATCTGTTCGATGCCTACCGCACCGTGAGCGAGCGGCGCCTGGTGGAGTGCTACCACGACGCCCTCACCGCCCGCGAGCAGGTGCTGCAGATGTTCAACCTCGGGCTGCTGTCGCTCGAGTTCCGTGGGCTCGCCGAGCGGCTCTACTGGGCCACCTGCGCCAAGATCCGCGACTCCTGCCGCAAGCTCGAGCGCCTGCCCGAGGAGCTCGAGGACCTCGAGTCGATCCTCTCGGACACCTATTTCTGCAATTTCTCCGTATTCCAGTCGCTACCGGACAGCTGGGCGATCGAGCAGCTCTTCCCGATCATGCCCATCCACCGCCTGGAGGAGCGCCCGACCCGCACCGGGGTGCTCGCGGACATCACCTGCGACTCCGACGGCAAGATCGATCGCTTCGTATCACTGCGCGACGTCAAGCGCACGCTCGAGCTGCACGAGCTCAAATCCGGTGCGGAGTACTACCTGGCGGCGTTCCTGGTGGGCGCTTACCAGGAGACCCTCGGCGACCTGCACAATCTGTTCGGCGACACGCACGTGGTGCACGTGCGGCTGCACGATGAGGGCGGCTGGTGGATCGAGGAGATCGTCAAGGGCGACACCGCCAACAAGGTGCTCGAGTACATGGAGTACGACGTGGCCGAGCTCTATCCGGCACTGGCGCGCGACTGCGAGCGCGCCATTCGTGACGGTCGCATGACACTCGCCGAGAGCCAGGCACTCAAGCGCTTCTACGAGCGCGAGCTTGACGGCTACGCCTACCTGGAGCCTGCCGGCGCCTGAGTGCCGTCGCAGGAGCGCGGTTTCCAAGCGCGCGCGCTGTCCCCGCTAGGTCTGCGCGCCGTACAGCGCCCAGAGGCCTAAAGCAGCGAAGACCGCGGCCGCGAGCAGGTTCATGAGTTTGATCGGCAGCCGTTCGGCGGCCGCCTTGCCGAGGTACACCGCGGGCACATCCGCGAGCAACATGCCGAGCGTCGTACCGGCGACTACCGGGATGAGCGCCTGGAAACGGGCGGCCAGCGCGACGGTCGCGAACTGCGTCTTATCGCCCATCTCGGCCAGAAAGAACGAAATCACCGTCGTGCCGTAAGCCCCGAATCGCGACGGCTTGGCCTGCCCCTGCGGCGCCTTATCGGGGATGAACATCCAGGCGGCGGCGGCGAAGAAGGACAACGCCAGCAACCAGCGCATCACCACCGGGTTCACGTGGGCGGCGAGCAGCGTGCCCACGAGGCCAGCGGCAAAGTGGTTGGTCAATGTGGCGGTCAGGATCCCGAAGATGATCGGCAGTGGTGCACGGAAGCGGGCGGCGAGTACCAGGGCCAGCAGTTGGGTCTTGTCCCCGATCTCCGCCAGGGCCACAACGCCCGCGGATATGAGCAGCGCCTCCATCCCGCCAAGCTCCCTTGTTTGCGTACCGGAAAGGCCGGGAGTAGCATGATACGGGCGTTCATGTCCGTCGTGGATGAGTGCGCTTTGTTTGAATGTGTTGACTCCACTTCCCGCCCCGCGCGCCTCTCATCCGTGCGCGAACGCAGGTGCAGGCCTGCGGCCCAAGCGCTGCGCATTGACTCAATTGCCGATCGTGTGCCTTGAAGCCTTGACCTGTTTATTTCACGCGGTACATGCGACCGACGCGTGCGGCTCGCCGCTGTCCGCCTTCCCAAGAGAGAGTCCCGGATGACGACGATTTACGTGGGCAATCTGCCTTTCACCGCGACCGAACAGGATGTGAAGGCCCTGTTTGAGCGTCACGGCAAAGTGGAATCTGTGAAACTCATCAATGACCGGGAAACCGGCAAACCCCGCGGCTTCGGGTTCGTCGACATGCCGCAGGCCGAAGCGCAGAGCGCGATCCAGGCCCTGAACGGCTTTCAGATGGGCGGCCGGCCGCTGCGCGTCAACGAAGCACAGGAGCGCCCGCAACGCCCCCGCCAGGGTGGTGGTCCGTTTCGTCGCTGACACCGCGCACCGCGCGCGAAGCCACTAGAAGACCCCGCCTCGCGCGGGGTTTTTTAGCTGCCCTCGCGTGCGGCATTCCCGCCGGCAAGGACATCTAGCTGCATGCTGCTGAAGTTGAAAACCCTCGGGATGATCGCAGGCTGCGCCGTGCTGCTGAACAGCTGCGCCGCGCAAAGCACGCGTGAGACCACGACCGAGGCACTCACCAGCATTCTCGCCGGCAATCAGCGCGCGGAGGAGAACCGCGCGCGCGATGTCTACCGGCACCCCAAGCAGACGCTGCTGTTCTTCGGCGTGCGCCCAGAGATGAGCGTACTGGAGGTGTGGCCGACGCCCGGTTACTACACCGAGATCCTCGCGCCGCTGCTGCGCGAGAAGGGTAAGTACTATGCGGCGGTGATGGCCGCGGATCCGGGGAGCAGCTACGTCACCAAGAGCCTCGAGAACTATCGTCTCAAGCTCGCGGAGCGCCCGGATCTCTACGACAAGGTGATCGTCGTGACCATGCCCACCAATGGGGCGAACGTCGTGCCCCCGGGCACGCTCGACATGGTCGTGACCTTCCGCAACCTGCACAACTGGATGAGCCATGATGAGGCGCCGCAGGTGTTCGCGACGCTCTACAAGGCACTCAAGCCCGGCGGCATCCTCGGTATCGCCGAGCACCGCGGCAATCCTGCCGTGCCGCAGGACCCCAAGGCCAAGAGCGGTTACGTGAACGAGGACTACGCGATCAAGCTGATCGAGGCGCAGGGATTTCGCCTAGTCGCCAAGTCGGAGGTGAACGCCAACCCGAAGGACACCAAGGACTACCCGGAGGGTGTGTGGACGCTGCCGCCCACGTACCAGCTGGGCGCTAAGGACCGCGAGAAGTACGCGGCCATCGGCGAGAGCGATCGCTTCACGATGCGCTTCGTGAAGCCGGCCCGCTAGGGCCTCACCACATGTCGCGCAGACGCGCCCCCACGTCCACGGTGACCGGGGCGGTGGCCTGCGACAGCGCGTCCGCGGCGCCGGGAGCGGAGCCGTGGAAAGTGACCGCGTCGAGCAGCTTCTGCACCTTCTCGGTGACGAAGCGGCTGCGGCCCCCGTAGACGTGCGCATCACCCTGGCGCGACTGGTGCGTCAGGTGGAACTTCAGCGGCACCAGCAACAGCAGATCGTTCTGCGCGCGCGTGAGCGCGACGTACAGCAGCCGCCGCTCCTCCTCGATCAGCTCGCTCTTGCCGGTGGCGAACTCGGACGGGAAGCTGCCGTCGACTACGTTGAGCACGAACACGGTGTCCCACTCCATGCCCTTGGCCGAGTGGATGGTCGAGAGCACCAGGAAGTCCTCATCGAGCGTGGGACGCCCCGAGAGGTCGCTGGTGGCGTTCGGCGGATCGAGCGTGAGCTCGGTCAGGAAGCGCTCGCGCGAGGGGAACTGCGTCGAGAGCAGCTCCAGCTGTTCGAGGTCACCGAGGCGCGTGTGGAACTGATCGTACAGGCGCTCGAAGTGCGGGCGATACCAGTCGCGCGCCATCGGGAGCTGCCCCACCCAGGGGCGCTGGGGCTCGGTAAGCGCCTGCAGCAGCACGATGAGGCGCTCCCACTGGACCTCCAGGGTCTGCGCGGGCTTGAAGTTCTTCAGCGCTTCGAATGAGTGGCCGCCGGCCTCGAAATGATCGAGCGCGGCACGCGCATTGACCGGCCCCATGCCGGGCAGCAGCTGCAGCGTGCGAAAAGCGGCGAGCGCATTGCGTGGATTGTCCGCCCAGCGCAGCACGCCGAGCAGGTCCTTGATGTGCGCGGCCTCGAGGAATTTGAGGCCACCGTACTTCACGAACGGGATCTTGCGCTTGGTGAGCTCCACTTCGAGGATGTCGCTGTGGGCGGCGGTGCGGAACAGCACCGCCTGACGCTTGAGCGGCACGCTCGCTTCGCGGCGCTTGAGCACCTCGGTGCACACGTACTCGGCCTGGGTCAGCAACTCATCGACGGTCACGGCGCGCGGCCGGGCGCCGTCCCCGCGTACCGACAGCAGGTACTTGCGGTGCTGGCGCGGGGCCTCGGCCATGACGGCGTTCGCCACGTCGAGCACCGGCTGCGTCGAGCGATAGTTCTGCGCCAGCGTCACCACCTCGGCGGGCGGCTGGAAGCGCTCGGGAAAGCCGAGGATATTCTCCACCGCCGCGGCGCGGAAGGAATAGATGGCCTGCGCATCATCACCCACCACCACCAGGCCGGCGCCGTCGGGCTTGAGCGCATGCAGGATCTCCGCCTGCAGGCGGTTGGTGTCCTGGTACTCATCGACCAGCACATGATCGAAGTGCGCGCTGACGTGCTGCGCCAGGCGCGGCTCGCACATCATCGCGTGCCAGTAGAGCAGCAGATCGTCGTAGTCGAGCAGGCGCGAGTGCTGCTTCTGCTCGACGTAGGCGCGGAACAGATTGGCGAGCTCCGCCTCCCACTGCGCGCACCACGGGTACTGCTGCGCGAGCGTCTCGTGCAGCGGGGCGCGCGTATTGACGCGGCTCGAATAGATCTGCAGGCAGGTGTCCTTGCGCGGGAAGCGCTGCTCCTTGCCGGCCAGCCCCAGCTCCTCGCGCAGGCTGTCCATCAGGTCGGCGGAATCGCCGCGATCGAGGACGCTGAAGTGCGGGTCGAGCTGCAGATGCGGCGCGTAGTGGCGCAGCAGGCGGTTGCCGATCGAATGGAAGGTGCCGGTCCAGCTCAGCCGCTGCGCGATGCTCTGACTCAGGCCACCGAGGGCATCGTCGAGCGCCCTGCGCGTGATCTCGTGCGCGCGGCGGCGCATCTCGGTGGCCGCCCGCCGCGTGAAGGTGAGCATCAGGATGCGTGCCGGGTCGACGCCGTTGATGACCAGGTGCGCCACGCGGTGCGCCAGCGTGTCGGTCTTACCAGTGCCGGCGCCGGCGACGATCAGGAGCGGTCCGCTCTGATAACCCTTCTCGGGCAGCGGTTCGCCATGCGTCACCGCCTTGCGCTGCGCGGCGTTAAGTCGTTCCAGGTGCGCGGTGGTCGCCATAGATGCTGGCGGACTATACCCGCCCCGCCGCTCCCCTGGCGATTGTGCTGCGTGCAGAGCGTGACGCCGCGCGCACCGCGCCGGCGCGCGGGCGGCGTGGCCCGCAGGTTAGGATGTAGCCATGAAACCCGAGAAGCAGACCCTGCACTATGCCGGCCGCGTCGTCAGCCTCACGACCGACGAAGTGGTGCTGCCAAACGGACATCGCGCTGTCTTGGAGGTGGTGCATCACCCCGGCGGCGCCGCGGTGGCGGCCATCGACACGCAGCAGCGCGTGTGCCTGCTGCGCCAGTACCGCTACGTCGCCGACGGCTGGATCTGGGAGCTGCCGGCGGGCAAGCTCGAACCGCAGGAGCCGCCGCTCGCCACCGCGCAGCGCGAGCTCATCGAAGAGGCCGGGGTCAGCGCGCAGGCGTGGCGCGACCTGGGTATGTGCCTACCCTCCCCGGGGGTCTTCAGCGAGCGCATCTACCTTTATATGGCCACCGCGCTCAGCCCCGCCGCCAAGGCGCACGAGCACGCCGAGGTCATCCAGGTGCACTGGGTGCCGCTGCAGCAGGCCTGCCTGTGGGCACTCGATGGCACCATCAACGACATGAAGACCGCCGTGGGGCTGCTGCGCGCGCGGAATATGTATGACGGCACGAAGTGACCGAGGTCACGAAAATTCCGTGACGCACCTCGCGGAATTGTGAAGCCCCGCACGGTTAGTCTGAGCGTCGGTGAATGGCGACGCTGCACTGACAGGCAGTACATAATCCGTGAACTTCACGTTCAAAAAGAAGCTGGAGCAGGCACCCCCGGCCGCGGAACGACGCCGTATCGGGCTGATCGTGCACGATGAACGCGGCAACGCCTCGGTGGACTGGCGCGACGCGCCCGCGGACGAAGCGCGCCCGGTGCTCGAGATCCTGGGTGAGCGCTCGCTCGCGGTAAAGACCGAGGAGCCCTCCTACGACCCCTACGCGCGCGCCCGCGCGCCGCGCGAGACGAGCAGGCCCGCCGCTGGCACGGCGCGCACTGATCTGCGCGCGCTGTCCGCGCACATCAAACTGATGCGCGAACTGGAACAGCGTAAGCGCCGCGGCGACGACGCGGACGATTGACGCGGCGCCCGCGCCGCCCCTCACCGCCCTAGCTGGTGCGCTCGATGTGCGCGCGTTTGCGCGCGTTCGTCAGGCGGTAGAAGCGCCGCAGCTCCGCGAACACCTCCTGCTGGGCGCTGCCGGCGCTGTCCGGCGTGCGGGTGCGCGCCAGCGCGTGCTCCAGACGCCGACAGAAGCGTTGCGCGTACTGGCTCGCCTCCCGGTACAAGGCGGCGCGCGCGGCATCCAGGCGCGGGTCGGGGTGGGCGCGCTCGAACAGCAGGCGCCGCAGCTCGAGCGGGAAGTGTCCCGGTGACTGGCGCCGCAGCAGCAGGTGGCTCGCGATGAACTTGTCGACCTCGGCCTGCATCTCCAGCTCCAGGAGCGAGACCGGCTTGTCGTGGCCGGCATTCCAGGCGAGATACATGAAGTGGCTCACCCCCTCGAGCGCGGTGAGACAGTCGGCGACGTTGCCCGCATGCAGACACTCGAGCGGATCGGCGCGCGCCAGGCGCTGCAGCAGCTGCGGATCCAGGTACAGCGACAGCGCCAGCTCGCCGCCGCCGGGAAACTGCGCCACCAGCACTTCCTCCTCGGCCGTGCCGCCGCGGGCCTGCGGCGGCAGGCGCGCGCGGTCGGTGACGAGGAAATCGTAAACGTCGTGCGCCACCGGCACGTCGTAGATGCCGCCGAGCAACTGCTGCAGTCGTGACAGCAGCATCGCGTCAGTGCGCGAACGCCGTCCCGCCGGCGCGGGTGGGATCGACGCCGAGGCGCTTGAGGATCCCGTAGCAGCGGGCGCTGCCGGTCTTCAGCCACACCTCGTAGAGGCGCAGGATGTCCTTGTCGCTGTGCCGATAGGCGCTCTCGCTCACCTCGTTCAGTGCGTCCACCAGCGGCTGGAATTTCTGCGCGAGCTCGGCGAACACCGCCGCCAGCACCAATCCGCGCCCGCGCGCGGTCGCCTCGGCCAGCGCCCCGTAGGCGCGCCCGCCCATGGCGATGTGATAGTCGACATCCACCAGTTTGGCGGCGAAGCCCTGCGCGAAGAATCCGGCGATGAACAGCGACACGTCGCCGAGCCGCTGCAGGCAGTGATTGCGCGCGCGGGCCGTCGGCGCCTCGAGCGCCTCGCCCAGCATCAGGGCGAGCGGCTTGAGGCGCACGCCCTGCGGGGTTTGCTCGTAGAGCGCCTCGGTGCGGGCGAAGAGCGTGAGTACATTGACCACGTACTGCTCGGTCTGCTCGTTGACCGCAACGTGTTGCTTCACCAGCGCCCCGTGTACCGAGTCGCGGAAGAACTCGCGCAGATTCGCCACCGGCACGACACCCTTGGCTGCCTCACCCATCGTTCCTCACCTCTCTCTTTACGTGGAACGGTTCCGGCCCTCTAAGGTTCACCCCAACATCACACATAATTCCGTGATGCGTTACCCTGAATTGCTGCGCGTGCTTTCCTACAGGGTTGGCAGCGCACTCACCACAGTGCTAACAAACCGGAAACGGGGAGCGCGTTGGAAGCGGAAGTGCGTGAGACATCGGGAACGCTGCTCGGGTTTTCCGGCTACCAGTGGCTGGTGATCGCGGCCGGCTGGGCCGGCTGGGGCTTCGATGTCTACGACGCCCTCCTCTTCAACTTCGTCGCCCCCAACTGCATCCCCGCGCTGCTGCATCTGCCGCCCGGCTCAGCGCAGGCGCACAGCGCGGTGGTGTTCTGGACCGGGGCGATCACCGCGGTGCTGCTGTTGAGCTGGGCGGCCGGCGGGGTGCTGTTCGGCTGGGCGGCGGATCGCCTCGGGCGCAAGCGCGTGCTGTTCGCCACGATTCTCGTGTATGCGCTGGGCACCGGGCTGTGCGCGCTGGTCAGCAACCTGCCGCAGCTCATCCTGTGTCGCACGCTCGCGAGCCTCGGCATCGGCGGCGAATGGGGCATCGGCGCGGCGCTCATCGCCGAGAGCGTGCCCGAGGCGCGGCGCATCGCGGCCGGGGTCATCATGCAGACCGCATCCCCGCTTGGCATCATGTTGGCGAGCGCGGTGAACTACCAGCTGGCCGGCGTCTGGTTCGCGGGCGACCCGCAGAACTCCTGGCGCTACGTGTTTCTGGCCGGGCTGGCGCCGCTCGTGGTCGCCGCCCTCGTGCGCCTGTTCCTGCACGAGAGCCCGCAGTGGGAAGCGAGCCGGGCGCGCGCGGCCGCGGCGCCGACGCCGCGCGCGCTGTTCAGCCCGCAGCTGCGTCGCGCCACCGTGAGCGGCGTGTTCGTCGCGGTGACCGCGGTGCTCACCTGGTGGGCCTGCAACGCGTTCATCCCGCTGCTGGGCGGCATGCTGGCGCGCGAGTACGCCCTGGCGCTGCACCTCGCCCCCGAGGCGGCGCGGATGCTGGGCGCCAGCTGGCAGGCACGCGGAGCCAACGCCTTTAACTTCGGCGGCCTCGTCGGCGCGCTGGCGGTGCTGCCGCTGGCGCACTGCTGCAGCCGCCGCAGGCTCTTCGTCAGCTATTTTCTCTTTGCCGCCGCCGCCATCGCCGCCACCTTCGGCCTGGAACTGGCGCCGCAGCTGCGGCTGCAGCTGTTGTTTTTCGTGGGCGCGGGCGTGTACGGCGTGTTCGGCGCGCTCACCTTCTACCTGCCGGAACTGTTTCCGGCGGCCGTGCGCGCCACCGGCGCCGGCTTTTGCTACAACATCGGCCGGGTATTCGCCGCCGCCGGCCCGCTGATCGTCGGGGCGATCACGGCCGCCGCCGGCGGCTCGAGCCGCTCGCTCACCGGCATACTCGCGTGGGTGGCGCTGGTGCCGCTGCTGGCCGCGATCCTGGCGCGCTGGGTGATGGTCGAAACGCGCGGTCGCCCGCTGGTCTCCTGAGGGCGGCGCGCGGGCTCAGCCGCTAGAGCCGCTGCGCGAGCTCGAGGCAATCGCGCACCGTGAGATCCGCGGGCGGCAGCTGCGCGGGCCAGGGCGTGTCACTGCGGTTCATCCACGCGGTCTTCAGTCCCGCCGCGCGCGCGGCCAGCACATCGAGGTGCGCATCGTCGCCGACGTACAGGAGCTCCCCGGGCGGCAGCGCCAGCTCCGCGGCGAGGCGCTCGAAGCACTGCCGGGCGGGCTTGGCCGCCCCGAGCTGGCGCGCATTGAGCGAGACTGCGAACAGGTGCTCGAGGCCGATGCGGCCGAGGTCGGCGTTGCCGTTGCTGAGCGTGGCGAGTGCGTAGCGGCTCTTGAGGCTCCTCAGCCCGGGAAGCACGTCCGCGTACAGCTCCACCTCGCAGCGCGCCGCGAGGAACACCTCGAACGCGTGCGCGGCCACCGCCTCGTCGTAGCCGTGCTCGCGCGCGTGGCGCGCGAGCGCCGCGGTACGCAGGTAGGTGAAGTCGTGGGCGTTGTGGGGCTCGCGCCGCGCCAGCTCCTCGCGGGCGCGGCGCATGTCCTCGAGGCTGAGGCGCGCGGTGATGCGCGGACAGTGCGTCTCGAGCCAGGCGAACACGCGCGCTTCCGCGCGGCGGAGCACCGGCTCGACATCCCAGAGTGTATTATCGAGGTCGAAGGCTATGGCGCGCACGCTTCGCACGCGCAGAGGTTAACATCCCATGGCGCCGTTCACGCTCGTCATCGGCAACAAGAACTATTCCTCCTGGTCGCTGCGGCCGTGGCTGCTCCTGAAGCACCTCGGCGTCGCATTCGAGGAGATTCTGGTGCCCCTCGATCGCCCGAGCACGCGCGAGGACCTCGAAAAGCACAGCCCCAGTGCACGCGTGCCGGTCCTGCGCCACGGCGACCTGACCGTCTGGGACTCCCTCGCCATCTGCGAGTACCTGGCCGAGCTCACCGGCCGCGGGTGGCCCGCAGCGCCGGCGGCACGCGCGGTGGCGCGCGCCGTGAGCGCGGAGATGCACTCGGGCTTCACCACACTGCGCTCGCTGTGGCCGATGAACGCGCGCGCCCGCAACCGCCGTACCGCAATGACCGCCGCGCTGGAAGCGGACATCGAGCGTATCGATCAGATCTGGAACGACTGCCGCGCGCGCTTTGGTGCCGCCGGGCCCTGGCTGTTCGGTGAATACAGCATCGCCGACGCGATGTTCGCCCCGGTGGTGCTGCGCTTCAACACCTACGGCGCCGCCGCGATCTCCCCGACCGTGCGCTGGTACATGGCGAGCGTGCTGGAAGATCCGTCGCTGCAGGAATGGCTGCAGGCCGCGAAGCGGGAGTCCTGGACCAACGCGGCGAGCGAGGTCGGTCAGTAGCGCGCGCGGCCGCCAGCAATCCTCCCCGATAACGTCTGACGGAACACCACCCCATATGCGTCCAATGACCTGGCTCCCGGTCAGGCTGCTCGCCTGCACGCTCAGCCTCGGCGCCGCCGCGCTCGCCGCCGCACCCTTCACCGCGGATGACCTGGTGCGGCTGAAGCGCATCAGCGACCCGCAGGTGTCTCCCAACGGCAGCGTGCTCGCCTTCGTGCAGCGCGAGACCGACTTGGAGGCCAACAAGGGCCGCACCAGCCTGTGGCTGCTCGACCTGCTCGATCCGGCCGGCGAGCCGCAGCGCGCCAGCGGCGGCGCCTTCAACGACTCAAGTCCGCGCTGGTCAAGCGATGGCCACACGCTTTATTTCCTCTCCAGCCGCTCCGGCAGCACGCAGGTGTGGCGCCTGAACCTGCCGGCGCTCGCGCCGCAGAAGGTGACCGACTACCCGCTGGACGTCGGCTCCTTCAAGGTCTCCCCGCGCGGGGACCAGCTGGCCGTGTCGATGCAGGTGTTCCCGGATTGCGCGACGCTGCAGTGCACGCGCGAGCGCCTGGATGCCCAGAGCAAGAGCAAGGCCAGCGGACGCCTCTACGAGCGCCTCTTCATCCGTCACTGGGACACCCCGAGTGACGGCACGCGCGCGCACCTGTTCACCGCGACGCTGGGCGCCGCCGGCGCGGCCGGCGTGCCGCTGGATGTCTCCAGGGGCTTCGATGCGGATATTCCCGGCAAGCCCTTCGGCGATGACGCCGACTACGCCTTCAGTCCCGACGGCCGCCGCCTGGTGTTCGGGGCGCGCATCGCCGGCCAGAGCGAGCCCTGGTCGACGAACTTTGACCTGTTCGAGTCCCCGGTTGACGGCAGCGCCGCGCCGGTAAACCTCACCGCCGCTAACCGCGCCTGGGATAAGGAGCCGCGCTACCTGCCCGACGGCACGCTCGTGTGGCTGGCGCAGGAACGGCCCGGCTTCGAGTCCGACCGCTTCCACATCATGCTGAAGGATGCCCGCGGCGCGCGCGGTGCGCGCGCTGAACGGCGGCTGGGACCGCTCCGTGGCGCACCTGAGTGCGAGTCCCGACGGCCGCACCCTGATCGTGACGGCGGATGAGACCGGTCAGCGGGCGCTGTTCGCGGTCGATGCGCACACCGGCCTCGTGCGCAAGCTGTTCGCCGATGGCGAGGTCGAAGACGTGGCGGTCACGCGCGACAGCGTCATCTTCACGCGCGCGGACCTGGGCGGTCCCGCCGACCTCTACCGCGTGCCACTCGCGGGCGGCAGCGCCAAGCGGCTGACGCACGTGAACGCAGCGCTGCTCGACGCCCGGCAGATGAGCCCGTTCGAGCAGTTCAGCTTCCCCGGCTGGAACGGGGAGACGGTGTACGGCTACCTCGTGAAGCCCTACGGCTTCGCCGCCGGGCAGCACTTCCCGGTGGCCTTCGTGGTGCACGGCGGCCCGCAGGCCTCGATGGCAAACCTGTGGACCTACCGCTGGAATGCGCAGACCTTCGCCGGCGGGGGCTACGCAGTCGTGATGATCGATTTCCACGGCTCGCCCGGCTACGGCCAGGCGTTCACCGATTCGATCAGCAGGGACTGGGGCGGCAAGCCCCTCGTTGACCTGCAGAAGGGACTGGCGGCGGCGCTCGAGCGCTACCCGTGGCTCGATGGGCAGCGGGTGTGCGCCCTCGGGGCCTCCTACGGCGGCTTCATGATGAACTGGATCGAGGGCAACTGGCCGGATCGCTTTCGCTGCATCGTCAACCACGACGGCCTATTCGACCAGCGCATGATGTACTACGCGACCGAGGAGCTGTGGTTCCCCGAGTGGGAGTTCGGCGGTCCGCAGTACCAGGTGCCGGACAACTACGAGCGCGTCAACCCGGTCGACTTCGTGGCGCAGTGGCGCACGCCGATGCTCGTGATCCACGGCGAGCAGGACTTTCGCATTCCCTACACCCAGGGGATTGGCGCCTTCACGGCGCTGCAGCGGCGCGGCATCGAGAGCAAGCTGCTGCTGTTCCCGGATGAGAATCACTGGGTGCTGAAGCCTGCCAACAGCGTCCTGTGGTACCAGACGGTGCTCGGCTGGCTCGACGCACATCTGAAGAACTGAGCCCGGCCATGGCGCGCGCCAAGCGCAACCTGCGCGAACTGTGGCAGCCGCTCGCCAAGCGGCGGCCCACGCCGGCGGCGGAAAATCCCGCGCTGGAGGCCATCTGGCACGTGATCGCGATGATCCCGCGCGGGCGCGTCTGCAGCTACGGGGAGGTGGCACGTGCGGCGGGCTTGCCCGGTCACGCCCGCCAGAGCGCCTATGCGCTGCGGGTGGCCCCAAAGGAGCTGCACCTGCCCTGGCATCGCGTCCTCGGCGCCGGCGGTCGCATCGTCTTTGCCGCAGGCTCGGCCAACTTTCGCGAGCAGGCGCGCCGCCTGCGCAGCGAGGGCGTCAGGGTCGTGAACGGGCGGGTGCCACGCGAGAGGCTGCTGCAGCTGGAGCAGCTCTGAGCGCACCCGAGGGGCTGCGGCGCGAATTCTCAGTGCGCGAGCTTGCGGAACTCGAAGCCCCCGAGGGTCAGGCTGTCGGCGGTGAGGCGCCCCTGGGCACTCTTCGCGCTGCCGGCGGCGTGGCAGCGCTTAGGATCGGTGGCCGCGGTAAACACCTCCTCGCCGGCACGCTTCCAGATGAGCTCGCAGCCGCCGGGAACCACGTCCTGCGTCATGACCGCCGTGAGCATCTGGGCATCGTGGACCGCCTCGCGCCAGCGCTGCGGCTCGACGAAGGTGTAAGGGACGCCGACGACGCCGCGATCCTCGTCGACGTCGAAGCTGAACAGGCGCTGCGTCATGATGCGCTCGGCATTATCCGGCGCCATCTCCTGCACGTAGAGCACGTGATGCCCGAGGCGCGGCGTCAGCGTCGGCATGATCAGCAGCGCCACGTGATCGTGCGGCGGATGCACGTTGAATTGCGCATCGTGCTGCACCTGCGCGAGGTTGTCGTAGTGCCCGGGGAGCCAGGAGATGATGTCCGCGAGATCCTCCTGTTGCTTGTGCGCCTGGTCGGCGCAGCCGCCGAGTGCGAACAACGCGAGCCCGAGGAGTGCCGCCGCGGTGACCCGCCGGTGAACCTCACCCATACGAGGCCCGCCACTGCGCGCGGTACTTGAGGCCCAGGTCCATGAGCCGCTCGAGCAGCTCGGGATAGGACACCCCGCTCGCGCGCGCGGATGCGGCGAAATCCTCGGCGGTCTCGAGATTCGGGTTGGCATTGGCCTCGAGCACGTACACCTGTCCTTCCGGGGTCACACGAAAATCCATGCGAGCATAGCCGGACATGCCCAGCGCCCGATAGATGCGGCGCGAGAGGCGGTCGAGGGAGGCGAGTACCTGTGGCGGCAGGTCCTCGGCGGCATGGGTGGTGATGCCGTATTTGGCCTGGTAGCGCTTGTCCCACTTCACCTTGCGCGTCGCGATGCTCGCCAGTGACTCCGGGAGCGAGCCGAACACCATCTCCCACACCGGCAGGCGCGTGAGGCGCTCGTTGCCGAGCATGCCGACGTACAGCTCGCGCCCCTCGATGTATTCCTCGACCAACGCATCGGACTTCACCTGCTCGTGCACGAACTCGATGCGCTCCTTCAGCCTCACCGCGTCCTCCACCACCGAGGCCTGGGCGATGCCAAGGGAGGCGTCCTCGACGGTCGACTTCACGAACAGCGGGAAGCGCAGCTTCTTCGGCACGTGGAAGCGCGCGCCGCGGCGAAACACGGCGAACTGCGGGGTGGCGATGCGGTGATACTGCAGCAGCTGCTTGCACAGGGACTTGTCGCGCGACAAGAGCAGTCCACGCGGGTTGCAGCCGGTGTAGGGCTGGCGCATCAGCTCGAGGAACGCCACTACGTGCTGATCGTAGGTGACGATGCCGTCGAACTCCTCCAGCAGATTGAAGACGATGTCCGGTTCCCAGTCGGCGATGGTGCTGCGCAGCTCCGTCAGGCTGTCGAGCACCCCGAGGCAGCGCACTTCATGGCGGCGCTGGCGCAACGTCGTCATGACGTCGTACTCGGTGCGCCATTCCTCGATTTCCTTCTCGCTGTGGCCTTCCAGGCTATCCGGCGGCACCAAGCTCGCGTGCACCACGACGAGCGTGCGCAGTCGCTTCATAGGGGCAAGTGTGGCGTCTCGCCCTGCGAGTAAAGGCCCGTGAGTCGCTCGAGCATCCAGCGCGCGTAGCGTCGCGCCTCGCGCTGGCTGCCGCGCACGTACAGGTCGCGCCGCTCGCAGCGCTCGATCAGAAGCCGCAGGACCTGGTCGACGCTGTAGGGATCGATACGCAGCGTGCGCGCCACCGCGGCGGTGAGCACCCGCGCCTGGGCGCGCAGGAACGCGGCCGCCTTCAGCGGCTGGCGCGCCGAGGGCGCGGGGCGGAACGCGCGCCGCAGCAGCTCATCCGCCAGGCCGCGACGGATGAGGCGGTTGTGGGCGAGCTTGCGGCGGTAGTGGGTCGCGAGCGTGCGCTTGTCGTGCTCCAGGGGCTCGATGCGCGTGCGGTTGCGCACCGGGGGCCGCCGGGCGCGCACGCTCGCGACGAGTTCATCGACCGCCTGCAGCTTATACAGCGCCGGCCAGCCGGCGTAGGCGCGCCGCCACCCGGAGGTCGGCGTGAGCCACACCGCGAACGTCTCGGCGAAGTCCTCCGTCGGGTGCGCCTGCGCATACCATTCGCCCAGGTGATGCACGTAGCGACGGCTGCCCGCGCGCGCCCGATAGCGCGCCGGGTACGGCTGGCTCGCCGGGCCAAAGACTTCACGCCAGCGCCGGCGGCGCCGCAGTCGATAGGCGTTGTCCAGGGCGTGACCGGCCTCATGGCGCAGGATGCGCATCAGCAGGCGTGATTTCCCGCCTTCGGCTTCGCGCATGATGTGGCGCTCGAGCCGCTCGAGGCGCGGATGCGCAAGATAGAACGGCACCGCGATGCCCGGCACTCCATCGGGCGAGAACCATTCCTGCGACAGCCACACATGCGGTCGCAGCGCGATCCCGCGCCGCTCGAGATCGGCGTACAGGCGGCGCACGTGCTGCTTCAGCGGGGAGCGCTCGATCGAGAGCTTCAGGTCACAGAAGCGCATCTTGAGCAGCTCTTCGTCGGACAGCCGCGTCCAGGCGCGCACCGCGCGCACGCGCCGGCGCCGGCGTGCGCCGGGTACAGTGCGGCCAAAGACGCGGGTCGTGGACATCCGCAGGCGTCGGAGAGCTTTCGAGGGGAATTCTCGCCGCGAGCTTACGACAGCCCGGGGCGGGCTGTCTGCTGGCCGGCGCCCGCTGCCGGCGCCGGCACGGTGAATCAGCTGCCGAGCTCGACCAGGGCGTGGGTGAGCAGACGGTCCGCGAAGCTCTCGAGCAACTGCAGTTTCATCAGGCTGTTGCGCCACATTGTGGGGATGGCGCCTGCGCTGTAGTGGGCGCCCGCCAGGGCGCCCGCGGCCCCGGCCACGACGTCGGCCGCACCCCCCAGGTTGGCCGCGGCCAGCACCGCATCGCGGAAATTGTGAGTGCGGGCAAAGCAGTCCAGGGCGGCAGCCAGCGCGGCCGGTGCCGAGCCCTCCTGGCCGAGCGCGGAGGGGCGGCTCGTCTGCCCGACCAGCGCTTCCGCCGCCGCGAGGATCTGTGGCTTGCCCGCGCCCGAGAGCGCCGCGTGCAATGCTGCGGCCAGGGCCCGGCAGGCCGCGAGCACGAGCGGCGCCTGGCAGGTGGTGCGCGCGGCTTCCGCGGACTGCGCCAGCGCCGCCTCGCGGTCCGCAAAGTAATACAGCACCACGACCGGCACCCGCGAGAGCGGCTCGGGATCCAGGGCGTCCGGATCGTGGGAGCCGGAGAATGACTGCCGGCGCCACTGCGCCTGCGCCAGCGCCCGCGCCGTGGCGGCGGTGATGCCCACACACTGGCCGGTGGCGGACAGGTAGCCTTCCTTCTGCCAGCGCCGGTAGCGCGCCATCTGGTCGCGCGCCTCGAAACCGCCCTTCTCGAGCAGGCTCTCCGCCAGACACAGGCTCATCGCGGTGTCATCGCTCCAGGCGCCCCGCGGCAGATCGAAGGGACCGCCGCCGAGCAGGTCGCCGAGCGGCGTAAAGCGCCCGGGACGGCGGAACTGCGTCGTCAGGCCCAGCGCATCCCCGACCGCCAACCCGAGCAGCGCCCCGAGGTAGCGCTCGCGCACCCCGCGAACCGCCTCGAGGGTAGCCGGATCGAGCAGCGGATCGAGCGCTTCCACCCCGCGGCTCCAGGTGCGCACGTAGTCACTCTGCGCATCGGTCTCCGGGATGGAGGGCCATTGGCGCGAACGGGCGCTCTGCTGCCACAGGTGATTGAGCTCCTCGAGCGCGGACGCGCCGTCCTGACCGTTCTCGGCCAGCAGGCACCCGATCGTCATGCCCGTGCGGCCGATACCCGCGCGGCAGTGCAGGTAGACGGTGCGGCCCTCGTTGAGCGCCGCGCGCAGGCGGTCGAGGATCTCGGCCATCTGCGCCGGGGTGGCGGGAAGGCCGTGATCGGGCAGCGGCATGCGGAAGTACTGCACCGCGTCCGGGAGCTCGGCGGCGTAGTCGGCCTGCTCATCCGGGAGCGTGAGGTCGATGAAGCAGCTGACGCCGCTGCCGAGCAGGCTCCCGAGGCGCGCGCGCGTCAGCTCCGGACTCGCCCCGGCGGGATGCTCGCCCGCCAGCAACCTTCCCGGCAGCGCCCAGTAGTAGTTGCCAAGCGGCAGCGCCTCGGCGGCTAAGGGGAGCGGCGCGTCCACGGCTTTCAGGAGGCGAGCGCGGCGGCGCGCTCGCCCGCGATCGCCTCCTCCTCGGCTTCGCTCATGGGCGCGATGCGCCCCTCGAGTCCCGCAAAATCGAAATGGCGCGGATCGGCCAGGTGCGCAGGCTCGATGTGCCTGAGTGCCGAGAAGATGCTCTCGGTGCGCCCGGGGAAATCGCGTTCCCAGGCCGCCAGCATCTGCTTCACGGCGCGCCGCTGCATATTCTCCTGCGAGCCGCACAGCTTGCAGGGTATGAGCGGGAAGGCGCGGCCGCGTGCAAAGCGGGCGATGTCGCGCTCGGCGACGTAAGCGAGCGGTCGGATGACGACGTGGCGGCCGTCGTCGGAGAGCAGCTTGGGGGCCATCGCCTTCAGGCGTCCGCCGAAGAACAGGTTGAGGAACAAGGTCTCGACGATGTCATCGCGGTGATGGCCGAGGGCGATCTTGGTGACGCCGTGTTCGGCGGCAAAGCGGTACAGCGCCCCGCGCCGCAGGCGCGAGCACAGGCCGCACATCGTGCGGCCCTCCGGGATCACGCGCCGCACCACGCTGTAGGTGTCCTGCTCGATGACGTGAAACGGCACCCCGAGCCCGCCGAGGTAGCCCGGCAGCACCTCTTGCGGGAAGCCGGGCTGCTTCTGGTCGAGGTTGACCGCGAGCAGCTCGAAGCGCACCGGGGCGGCACGCTGCAGGGAGCGCAGGATATCGAGCAGCGTGTAAGAGTCCTTGCCGCCCGAGAGGCACACCATGACCCGGTCACCCTCGCTGATCATGCGGTAGTCGGCAATGCACTTGCCGGCCGCGCTGCGCAGCTGCGCGGCCAGACGATTCAGGGTGCGGGAGGGTTTGTCGGCGGCGCTCATGGACTGAAACATAACTCTGCAGCTGCGGCGTACATCGGCCGCAGCGGTGAGTTTAAAGGCCTTCAGGCCGCCGCGCTGCTGGCGCTCGACTCGAGATACTTCGCCTCGACATAACGGATGAACGAGGTGGCGGTCAGGGGCTTGCCGGTGGCGCTCTTCAACAGCTCCTGTACCGGTACCTTGGCGCCCAGGCCGTGCACGTGGGTGCGCAGCCAGTCGAACAGGCCCGAGAACTCCCCATGGGCCAGCTGCTCATCCAGCGCCGGCAGCTCCGTGCGCATGCTCTCGTACAGCTGGGCGGCCATGACCGCCCCCAGGGCATAGGAGGGGAAATAGCCGAAGGAGCCGACCGCCCAGTGAATGTCCTGCAGGCAGCCCTCCAGGGCGTTCGCGGGTCGGATCCCCAGACGTGCCTCCATGCCGGCGTTCCAGGCCTCGGGGAGGTCGCGCACCGCGAGCTCGCCCGAGAGCAGCTGCTTCTCGAGCTCGTAGCGCACCATGATGTGCAGCGGATACGTGAGCTCGTCGGCATCCACGCGGATGAGTCCGCGCTGCACGCGGGTCAGATGGCGGTAGAGGTTCTCGACGTCCCACTCCGGGCCGCTGACGCCGAAATGCTTCACCAGCAGCGGCTGCACGTAGCGCAGGAACGGCCGGCTGCGGCACACGATCATTTCCATCAAGAGCGACTGGCTCTCCTCGAGCGCCATGCCCCGATCGCGCCCCACCGGCTGATCGCGCCAGTCCTGGGGGAGCCCGAGGTCGTACATGGCGTGCCCGGTCTCGTGCAGCGCCCCCAGCAGCCCCGTGAACACGTCCTCGGGGTCAAAGCGCGTCGTGACACGGATATCGCCGGGGCTGCCTTCCGTGAAGGGATGATCACTCTCGTCCAGCCGGCCGCGATCGAAGGGAAAGCCGACGGCCTTCATCACCTCGACCACCAGCGTGCGCTGCTTGGCGGCGGAGAACTTGCCGGTGAGCGGCAGCGGCGCGCGCCCTTCCTGGGCGACGATCGATTCGCGGATGAGCGAGGGCAAACGGCGCGACATCGCCTTGAACATGGCGTCGATGTCGAGCGTCGTGAGCCCGGGGGAGAACTCGTCCACCAGCGCATCGTAGGGCGCCAGATTCAGCGCCTGGCCGAGCAGTGCCGCCTTGTCGCGCACCAGGTGCACGACCTCTTCCAGATAGGGCGCAAAGGCCTCGAACTTGCTCTCGGCGCGGGCCTCGAGCCAGCGCGACTCGGCGCGCGAAGCCGCCTTGGTCAGTCGCGCCACCAGCGTCACGGGCGTGGCGATGGCGTGGTCGCGCTGGCGGCGCATCTCGCGCAGATTCGCGATCTGCCAGTCCTCGAGTCCCTGGGTGTTGGCCTGCGCCCGATCGAGCAGCCGCGTGATGCGCGGCGCGGTCAAAAGTGCGTGATGCTCGGTCTCGAGCGCGGCGAGCTGCTCGCCGCGCACGTCGGCACTGCCGCGCGGCATCATGACCGCCGCGTCCCAACGCAGCAGCGCCAGCGCCCCACGGAAGGCGTGCAGGCGCTTGAACTCTTGTTCGAGTTGCTTGTAGGGCGAGGCAGACATGGGTCGGCTTGAGCGGGGAACGAGCCCCAGTTTACCAGCTCGCCGAGCATCCCTGCCCTGCAAAAACAAAATTTTATTTAGTTAAATCATATAGTTATCTGATATTTCAGCCAGTTGTCAGGGCGTACCCCCTTGACGCGGGGCCGGCCGTGCGGGCGGCCGGGCCCCCGGTTATGTCCCCTGCGCGAGGGAGCGGCTGAACCCCGCGGCACGCCCCGGGCTCACCTCATGTAGTGCGCTCCAGGCGAGCATCGCGCGTTTGCGGTCCGCACCGTAATGGTAGCCCCCGAGCGCGCCGTCCTGGCGCAGCACCTTATGACAGGGGATGAGCCAGGCCACCGGGTTCGCCGCCACCGCGTTGCCCACCGCGCGTGCGGCAGCCCCCGCCCCTGCCGCCGCAGCCAGGCGGCTGTACGTGGTCGTGGCGGCACTGCCGGTCTCGATCAGTGCCTGCCAGACCTTGATCTGGAAGTTCGTGCCGCCCACGGCGAGGGGCAGCACCCCGCGCGCACCGCCGCCCCAGATCTGCGCGGCCAGCGCGGCAGCCGCCGCGTCACTGCGCGAGAGCACCGCGTGCGGCCACTGTCGCTTGAGCGTTGCCAGCGCGGCCTCCTCGTGTCCTGGCTCGACGAAAGACAGGTGCGCGATCCCGCGGGGGGTGCGGGCGATCAGCGCGCGGCCAAAGGGGGTATCGCTGAAGCCGCTCTCGAGGCGCACGCGGGTACCGCCGCCTTTGAGCTCCCCGGGAGTCACCGCCTCGAGCGTCACCATGAGGTCATGCAGCCGCCCCGGCCCTGAGAGGCCGACGGCGTAGGCTGCCTCGAGCACCGAGGCGGTGCTGGTGAGGGCACCACGCGCGGCGCGCGCGGTGACGAAGGCGAGGTACTGCCGCGGGGTGAGTCCGGCCCAACGGCGGAATAGGCGGTTGAAGTGAAACTCCGACAGATGCGCGGACGCGGCGATCGCCGCGAGGCGTGGCTGCGCGCGGAAATGCTCGTCGATGAAGCGGATGGCGCGGGCGATGCGCGTGAAGTCGCGGCCGTCAAGAAAGGTGCGGGTATGGGCGTTCATGGGTCTAAAGGATACGGGCGGACGCTGCCGCCGCGACCCGATTCTTGCGCTCAGTCGTGCTCGTGGCACAGGCCCGTCACACGCTTCGGTTACACTCACGCCGCCGTCAGTGCCACAGGTGCGGCCAGCGGGCCACGGCGACGCCGATGCCGACCGAGACCGCCAGCAGCAGCACCAGCGTGAGCGCGATCAGAAATCGTTGCATCGGCTGATCATAACCTCAAGTCCCGGCAGCCACCGACCATGCCCGATGCGACCCGATTGCCCGTGTGCTTCCTGGCCTCCGAAGTCGCGCCGTTGTCCAAGACCGGCGGCCTGGCGGACGTGAGCGCCGCGTTGACCGGCGTCCTCACCGACGCCGGCCACGACGTGCGGCTGTTCACCCCCGCCTACGCCAGCGTCGACCGAGTCGCCTGCGGCGCCCGGCCGGTCGCCGGACTCGAGCGCCTGCGGGTGACGGTCGGCGCCAGCACCTACCCGTTTGCGGTGCTGCGCGGCACGCTCCCCGGCGGCGCGCCGGTGTACCTCCTCGACTGCCCGGCGCTGTTTGCGCGCCCCACGCTCTACACCAGCGATCCGGACGAGCACGTGCGTTTCCTCGCCTTCACGCGCGCCGCACTCCTCAGTTGCGTGCAGATGCGCTGGGCGCCGCGCGTCGTGCACTGCAACGACTGGCACACGGGCTTCGCGCCGCTGCTCCTGCGCAGCAGCTACCGCTCCGAACCGCTGCTCGCCGCGGCACGGACGCTGCTCACGATCCACAACATCGGCTACCAGGGCATCTTCGCGGCCACGCAGGTGGCGGACCTCAACCTGGCGGGCGCGGATCTCGGCCTCCTGTACCAGCCGGACTTACGCGCCGGGCATATCAACGCGCTGCGTCAGGGGATCCTCTATGCCGACGCGATCAACACCGTCAGTCCCACGCACGCGCGCGAGATCTGCTCTGAGGAGTACGGCATGGGTCTGCAGGACAGCCTGCGCGCGCGCAGCGCCGTGCTGAGCGGCATCCTGAACGGCGTGGATTACCAGGAGTGGGACCCGCGCCACGACCCGGTGCTGCCCGAGCACTACGATCCGGAGCACCTCGCAGTGAAGGCGCGCCTGAAGGCCCGGCTCATCGCGCGCGACGCACTGGATCCCGGCCCGGCGGTGCCGCTGGCCGGCATCGTCAGCCGGCTGGCCGCCCAGAAGGGGATCGAGCTGATGTTCGAGGCCTTGCCGCGTGTGCTCGAGCGCCGCGCGCTGAACCTCATCGTGCTCGGCGACGGCGAGCCGCAGTACGTGGTGTTCTTCCGCGAGCTCGCGACGCGCTTTGCGGGCCGCGTGCACTTCCATCACGGCTATGACAACGCGCTGGCGCACTGGATCGAGGCGGCGAGCGACATGTTTCTCATGCCCTCGCGCTACGAGCCCTGCGGGCTGAATCAGATGTACAGCCTGCGCTACGGCACGGTACCGATCGTGCGGCGCACCGGGGGACTGGCCGACTCGGTCGAGCATTTCGATGCGCGCACGGGCGAGGGCACGGGCATCGTGTTCAACGACTTCGACACCCCCGCGCTCGAGTGGGCCCTGAACACGGCGCTCGATCTGTATGCGCAGCCGGTGCACTGGAGCCGCCTGGTCCAAAACGGCATGGCGCGCGACTTCTCCTGGGCGCGCCAGGCGCGCGAATACCTCGCGCTCTACCGCGGCCTCGCCGGCCCCTAGCGCGCCAGGCGCGAGGGCGCGCCTTCAGAACTTCAGGCACGGTGCCCGAGCCCGTGCCGGAGTAGTTGGAGGCGGATCCTGGTCGAGCACGTTGTTGATGCCGGCGCACGGCCGACGGCAGCTGCTTCACGTGCGCGGCGCGCGGGCAACAGCCTAACCGCGCGACAGTGGCTCGCGCCCGCTTACTGCAGCTTGAACGTGCCGCTCTGATCGAAGGGGATCGAGCGCAGGAACCCCTCGCTGAGGGTGACCTTGCCGCTCAGGTGATAGTCGAGCGACTTCATCTCGCTCTTGCCGAGCAGCTTCATGAACGTGGCCGCGAGGTTGGTGGTCGTGTTCATGTCGAAATCCGCCTCCCCGAGCGCGGGCACGACAAAGCTCGCCGCCGACTCGCCGCTGGCGAACGGCTGCCCCTCGACTTCGAGCGAGTAGACGATGCCTTTGATCGGGAGCTCGCGGTCGTTCGGATTCTGCACGTGCATGCGCACCTTCAGGCGCTGTGAAAACAGGTCGCCGCCGACCACGGTGACGTCGACCACCGACAGGTGCGGGGCTTCGAGCTTGGGCGCGAGCGCGCAGGCGCTCAGCAGCAGCGCGCCGACGAGCGCCACCGGATGCGGAAAGCGTTTCATGGCGTGCATGGTAACAAAGGCGCGCGGGCGCGCTTCAGGCGCGGCCGAAGGCCGCATTCAGCTGCGCGCAGTGCTGCGCGAGCGCCTCGTCGAGGGCGCCGGGCGGCACGCGCCACTGCCAGTTGCCGGTGATGGTTCCCGGGCGGTTAAAGCGCGCCTCGGAGCCGAGCCCGAGCAGGTCCTGCAGCGGGATCACGGCCAGCTGCGCCACCGAGCCGAGCACCGCCCGGATCAGCGCCTCGGGCATCGCGGCGCGGCTCTCCAGGAAGAACTCGACGCGCGCGCGCGTCGCCTCATCCAGCGTCCGATACCAGCCGAGCACCGTGTCGTTGTCGTGGGTGCCGGTGTAGACGACGCCGTCGCGCGGGTGCAGGTAAGGCAGGTGCGGGTTGGCGGGATTGCCGTCGAAACCGAACTGCAGCACCCGCATGCCCGGCAGCGCGAAGGCGCGCATGAGCTCGATCACGTCCTCGGTGATGACGCCCAGATCCTCGGCCACCAGCGGCAGGTCGGGCAGCTGTTGCTGCAGAACCGCAAGCAGCGCCGCGCCGGGCGTGGCACGCCAGGCGCCGCTGCGCGCATCGGGTGCCCCCGCCGGGATCGCCCAGTGCGCCGCGAACGCGCGGAAATGATCGAGCCGCAGCAGATCCAGCCGTTCCAGCTGCGCCGCGACGCGCTGCGTCCACCAGCGGAAATTCTCGCGGCCGTGCGCCGCCCAGTCATAGAGCGGATTGCCCCACGTCTGGCCCTTCTCGGAGAAATAGTCCGGCGGCACCCCGCCGACCGCTGCCGGCTCGCCCCCGGGGCGCAGCTGAAACAACTGCGGCTGCGCCCACACTTCCGCCGAGGACGGCGCGACGTAGAACGGCAGGTCACCGAAGAGCCGGATGCCGCGTCCCTGGGCGTAGAGGCGCAGCGCGCGCCACTGCTGCTGGAAGGCGTACTGCTCGAACTCGCGTTGCTGCAGCTCGCCCGCGAACTGCTGCTGTGCCTGCGCCAGGGCGTCCGGGGCGCGCTCGCGCAGCGGCTGGGGCCAGCTCCAGAAAGGCGCGTCGCCGAAGGCGCGCGTCAGCGCCTCAAAGAGCGCGTAGTCGGGGAGCCACGCTTCGTTGGCGGCGAGAAAGTGCGGATCCACCGGCGCCGACGCGTGCGGCAGCTCGGCGCGGTCGAGCAGCGCCGGATTGCCCGCGAAGTCCGAGCGCACCCAGTAGGGTGAGCCGTCCGCCCCGGTGGGCCCCAGCGGCAGCACCTGCCAGAGGGTGAAACCGCCGCGCGCCAGCCAGTCGATGAACGCGCGGCCGCCGCGCCCGAGGGGCGCCTCGAGCGCCGAGAGCGGCAGCAGCACGCCCGCGCGGCGACGATCGAACACGGGCAGGCGTGCGCTCAAGTGCGTGCGCGCACCTTCAGCCGCTGGCGCGGCGCATGACGCCGCCGTGCTCGGCCATACCGCCGCCGGCGGAGATCGGCAGGGCGAGCTCCCCGGGTGGGACGAGATTCAAGCGTCGGTAGAGCGTGACCAGCTGCCGTCGATACAGGCGATCGAACTGCATGACGGCCTCGGCGGGGTTGTAGTCGCCGAACCACCAGAACCAGTCAGAGGATTCACACAGCGCCAGCTGCCGCCCGCACTGCGCCCGCTGCACCGGATCGGTCATATTGAGCATCACGCGGTCGTAGGCGTCCTTGGCATCGCACAACAGGTCCCAGGCCCGGTTCTTGGCCGCATCCCCCATCCAGGTTGCAAGCGTGCCGTGCACCCAGCTGCCGGCGAGCACGCGCGGCAACGGTGCCGGCTGGATGCCGCGTGCCAGACACTCCGACAGCGTGGTGAGCTCGAAGCGCGGATGATCGGCGAGCAACGCATACAGCGCCCGCAGAAAGTAGTAGCCGTTGAACGGGTAGTGCTCCCACGCGTTTTCGCCATCAAGGGCGATCAGCAGCGCGTGGTTGGAGCTGCCGTCGTAGCGCTGCGCCAGCGCGCTGAGCTCGTTCACCAGGTTGTGCGCGGCGTCATCGCCGTGCCAGGTCGCGTAGGTGAAGCCGATGAGGTCCGAGAGCGAATCATCGCGGAAGAAGCAGCTCAGGCCGGTGCCGGGGAGGCGGTAGGGCCGGTTGTAGGCGAGTGGATCGGCGGCTGCCTGCGGGTCGGTGAGCGCCAGGCTGCCGCGCAGCACCGCGCTGCTGCTGGCCGCCCAGCGAAAGCCGCCGGTCGCGCCGAGCAGTTCGAGCGTGGCGGCGCTGATGGCGCCTTCGGCCGGCCAGCAACCGGCCGGCGGGGAGCCGAAGGCGCGGGTATGCACGCGCACCGCCTCCTCGATGTGCCAGCGCGCGCGGGCCGCGCCACCGGCATAGGCCGCATGCTTCGGCAGCGGCATGCCGGGCACCGCGTCGCGGGCGCTCTCGAAGTCCAGCAGCAGCGGGATGATCGGGTGACCGTACGGGGTCACCGACAGCTCGATGCGCCCGCCGGCCGCGAGCGCGCGGTAGCGCGGCACGACCTGCGCCACGAGCTCGCCGATCAGCGTCAACAGATCGCGCCGCTGCCCGGGCGTGAACTCGCGGCCGCGCGCGGTGAGGCGGGCCACCAGCGGATCGCTGCGCCGCACGGTCTCCCCGAGCCACGCCAGGTGATGCCAGACCGCCAGATCCTGAATGAACTGATCCGAGGCGTAGGCGATGCGCTCGAGAGTACCGAGCGTCTCGGCGATCGTCGCCAGCTCGAGGTAAGGCCCGAAGCGCTCGATCATGTGCTGGCGGTGCCCGCGCAGGCACGCGCGCAGCAGCGCCAGGCGCTCGGCCGGTGCGCTCGGCACCGCCTCCGGACCGAGGAGCGCCAGCACCGGATCCGGCAGCGGCGTACCGGCCCTGAGATGCTCGGCGATGCGCCGTGCGATCTCCTCGAGCTGCTCGATGAGCAGCGGGGTGAAGTTGACCACCGCGCGCGCGGCCGGGTTCGACTCCAGGTGCGCCGCCATGTCGGTGTAATCCTTGATGGCGTGCAGGTAGGTCCACGGCAGCGTGTACTGACCGGTGAGCGCGTCGCGGTACTGCGGCTGGTGCATGTGCCACAGCAGGATCACCGGCAGGCGTGGCGGGCTCATCGGCGGCTCAGGCGCTGACGCGGCCCGGCACTGCGCGCCGCACTCATTGCGCCAAGCGCCGCAGCATGTCGGCCGTCACCAGCACGACGCCGTTGTCGGTGACGTGGAAGCGGCGTGCGTCCGCCTCGCGATCCACGCCGATCTGGGTGCGCGCGGGAACCTCGCAGCCCTCATCGACGATCGTGTGGGTGATTACGCAGTCGCGGTCGATCTCGACGTTGGGAAGCACCACGGAGCGCTCGATGCTGCTGCGCTCCTCGACGCGCACATTCGAGAACAGCAGCGATTCGCGCACCACGGCGCCGGAGATGATGCAGCCGCCGGACACCATGGAATTGACCGCCATGCCACGCCGGCCTTCCTCGTCGAGGATGAACTTGGCCGGCGGCTGCTGCACCTGGTAAGTCCAGATGGGCCAGTCCTGGTCGTAGATGTTGAGCTCGGGACGCACGTGTACCAGCTCGAGGTTCGCATCGTAGTAGGCATCGATGGTGCCCACGTCGCGCCAGTAGCTCTGCGCGCGCGTCTTCACGTCCTGAAACGGGTAGGCGAACACCTGGCGATTGCCGGCGATCGCCGCCGGCAGCACGTTCTTGCCGAAGTCGTGCGCCGAATTCGCATCGGCCGCGTCCTGCGCCAGCAGGGTTTCGAGCAGGCGCGAGTTGAAGACGTAGATGCCCATCGAGGCGAGGATGCTGTCGGAGCGACCGGGCAGGGTGTCTGGCTGCTCGGGCTTTTCGGCAAAGCGGGTGACGCGGTTCCACTCGGTGGCAGTGAGCACTCCGAAGTTGCGCGACTCGCGCGCCGGCACCTCCACCACGCCCACCGTGATGTCGGCGCCCTTCTCCACGTGGTAGGCGATCATCGGGCCGTAGTCCATCTTGTAGATATGGTCGCCGGCGAGCACCAGCACGTGCTTGGGATGATGCGAGACGATCAGCTCGAGGTTCTGATAGACGGCGTCAGCCGTGCCGCGGTACCAGGTGGGGCCGAGCTGCTGCTGCGCCGGCACCACTTCGATGAACTCGCCGAACTCCCCGCGCAGGTAGCTCCAGCCGTGCTGCACGTGCTGGTTCAGCGACTGCGCCTTGTACTGCGTGAGGATGGAAATCTGGCGGATGCCGGAATTGACGCAATTGGAGAGCACGAAGTCGATGATGCGGAACTTGCCGCCGAAGGGCGTGGCCGGCTTGCAGCGGTGCGCGGTGAGATCGTGCAGCCGCTCGCCGCGGCCGCCGGCCATGATGACCGCCAGCGTGCCGCCCGTGAGGCGGCTCACGTATCGGCCGGAGGAAGCGCGGGCGGGCGGGCGCTGCATGCGGGGTACTACACTCCAAGGCGCGTGGCGACTGCAACCGCTAAACGCCGGCCGGCTACAGCCACTTCATGAGTCCCAGCTCGAAAGGATGCGAGAGCAGTTCGTGCCACGGGTAGATGCGGATCTCGGTCCGAAACTGCCCGCATCCCGGCGGCTCGACGTCGAGGGCAAAAACCATCGAGCCCTCGGCATCGTGCTCCTCGGTGGGCTTGAGCACGGCCTGCCACAGCCCCTCGCGCGGCCCCTGGCCATAGGATGACAGCGGCGGGGGCGCAAGGTCGGCGTCCGGCAACAGCCGCCGGGCGACGAACTCGAGGCGCACGTCGGCGGGGGCGAGGCCGTTGAGATCTGCGCCGACGCGCAGGCGCAGCCGCTCGCCGCGCGGCAGGTCGCGGGCGGCATCGGTCAGGAGTTTCAGGCCGATGCGCGGCCACGCCTGACGCACCCGCTGCTTCCACTCGGCCAGCTCGCGCGCGCCGGTGAATCCATCGGCGGACAGCCGCCGGTACTGCGCAGCCGCCGGCTGATACAGCCCCTGGGTGTAGTCGAACAGCACGCGCCGCATGTTAAAGCGCGGGATGACGCTCATCATGGCGTGCTTGCTCGAGCGCACCCAGGCGCTCGGCACTCCACCCTCCTCGCGGGCGTAGTACTGCGGCACCACCTCTTCCTCCAGCGCCGCGAAGATCAGCTCGGCCTCGAGCGCATCGCGCCGCTCGGGGTCCTGCACCGCGGCCGGCGGGATGCCCCAGCCGTTGTCCTGCATCCAGCCTTCGGCCCACCAGCCATCGAGAATGCTCAGGTTCAGCCGCCCGTTGATCGCCGCCTTGATACCGGAGGTGCCGCTCGCCTCGAGCGGCGCGATCGGATTGTTCAGCCACACATCGACGCCGGAGACCAGGCTGCGCGCCAGCTGCAGATCGTAGTCCTCGAGGAACACGATGCGCCCGGCAAACTCCTCGCTCACCATGAGCTGGCGGATCTCGCGCAGCACGTACTTGGCCGGCTCATCGGCCGGGTGTGCCTTGCCGGCAAACAGCAGCACCACCGGGTGCTCCGGATCGTTGAGCAGGCGCGCGAGGCGTGCCCGATCACGCATGAGCAGCGTCGCGCGCTTGTAAGTGGCGAAGCGGCGCGCGAAGCCAAGCGTCAGGATCCCGGGGCGCTGCGGATCCAGGAAGCGCGTCACGTGCCGCAGCTGCGCGGGACTGAGGCCCTTGCGCTGATACTCGCGCTGCAGCCGTTCACGCACGCTCGCGAGCATGCGCGCCTTCACGTCCTGCGAAGTCGCCCAGTAGCGCTCCTCCGAGACCGCTTCCAGCGCGCCCCAGAAATTGACGTCGCGCAGGTGCTCGCGCCACTCGCGCCCGAGCTCGCGGTCGAAGAATTCCATCCAGCGCTGGTGCAGGAAGGTCGGTACGTGCACGCCATTGGTGACCCAGCCCACCGGGTTGTCCGCCGGCGGGATCTCCGGCCACTGGTCCGCGCACAGCTGGGCCGACACCGCACCGTGGATGCGGCTGACGCCGTTCACGTGCCGCGCGCCGTTCAGCGCCAGGCGCGTCATGTCGAAGAGTCCGGGGTTGCCGGGCGCCCGCCCGAGCTCGAGGAAGCGCTCGCTGGTGATCCCGAGCTCCTGGATGAAATCGCCGAAGTGCTGCACGATGAGATCGGGACCGAAGGCGTCATGGCCTGCGGCCACCGGGGTGTGGGTGGTGAAGACGCAGTCGGCGGCGACGGCTTCCAGGGCCGCGCTGAAGGGCAGGCCGTGGCCGAGGTGCTCGCGCAGCAGTTCCAGGATGAGGAAGGCCGCGTGTCCTTCGTTGAGGTGCCACACCGCCGGCTGGATGCCGAGCGTGCGCAGCGCGCGCACGCCGCCGATGCCGAGAATCATTTCCTGCCGCACGCGCGTGGATTCATCGCCGCCGTAGAGGCGATGGGTAATGTCGCGATCCGAGGGCGCGTTCTCGCTGCAGTTGGTGTCGAGCAGGTACACCGCAACGCGGCCCACTTGCGCCTTCCACAATCGCGCCACCACCTCACGGCCGCCGATGCGCACGCTGATCTTGACCCGCTCGCCGCCTTGGCCGAGCACCGGCTCGAGCGGCAGGTCCCGCGGGTCGCGCTCCAGGTACTGCGCGTGCTGCACGCCGTCGTTGTCGACCGTCTGGGTGAAATAGCCCTGCTCATAGAGCAGTCCCACGCCGACGAAAGGCGCCCGTTCATCGCTCGCGGCCTTGCAGTAATCGCCGGCGAGCACCCCGAGGCCACCGGAGTAAATCGGCACGCTCTCGTGAAAGCCGTACTCGGCACAGAAGTAAGCGACGAGGGGTTCCTCGCCCCCTGGCGGCGCGACGCTGACGTAGGCATCGAGGGTCTCGAGCGCCTGGTGGTAGCGCGCCAGATAGCTCGGATCGTGCGCGGCGCGCTCGAGCGCCCGCTGGCCAACGCAGCGAAGCATCAGACGCGGGTTGCCGTTGGCCTGTTTCCACAATTCCGGATCCAGGTCCTCGAACAAGGCACGCGCCGGGCGGTGCCAGCTGAAGAAGAGGTTGCCGGCAAGCTCGGTCAGGCGGGACAGGCTCCCCGGAATGACGGGGGTGACTTCGAGGAGCGAATTTCGCATCAGTGACTTTCGGATCTACGCGTGCGCGCGGAAGTCTAGCAGTCCCGCTCCGCGCGCTCGGAATGAGCTTTTTTCGCCCGACCCAGGCCGCGGGTGCTGCGCTCCACGCACCGGGGCGCCCTGTTCGCCCCTTGAACGCTGTAGCTAATATTGGTTGACAGCTAATACTGTGTACTTAATAGTACTAGCCTATGGATGATACCCAGGGTCGCAAGTTCCAGAAGGACCTCAACGCCGGGCTGGTGGCTCTGGTGCTGCTGGGGGTGCTGGATCGCAGCACCGAGGACCTGTACGGGTACGAGATCGCCAAGCGCCTGCAACGGGCCAACGAGGGCGAGGCGCTCTTCAAGGAAGGCACCGTCTACCCGGTGCTGCGCGCGCTCGCAGCGCAGGGACTGCTCACGAGCCGCGTCGTGCCCTCGTACGCCGGGCCGCCACGCCGTTACTACCGCATCACTGACGAGGGTCGCGCGATGCTCGCCTCCTGGAGTGCCATCTGGCGCCAGACGCGCAGCTTCGTCGACCGATTCATCGAAGGAACTGACGCATGAACGCTCCCCGCTCGATCGATGAGTACCTGAAGCAGCTGCGCACGGCGCTGGCCGGCGCAGACCCCGCGCTCATCCAGGACGCGCTCTACGACGCCGAGGAATACCTGCGCGCGGAGGTCGCCGCAAATCCCGGCAAGTCGGAGGCCGACGTGCTCGAGCTGATCGCGAGCACCTACGGGGCGCCCGAAGAAGTGGCCACGGCGTACCGGGACACGGAAGTGAAGGTCCGGCGGGCCTTGAAGACCCCGACGCCCAGGGCCGCGGGCAGCAGTTCAGCACTGGCGCGCTTCTTCGGCGTGTACCTTGACCCGCGCAGCTACACGTCACTCTTTTATATGCTGCTCACGCTCGCCACCGGCATCGTGTACTTCACCTTCGTCGTCACCGGCTTGTCGCTCTCGGCGGGCTTCGCCATCCTCATCATCGGCATTCCCTTCTTCCTCGCCTTCATCGGCATCGCGCGGGTCATCGCGCTCGGGGAGGGACGGCTGCTCGAAGCCATCAGCGGCGAGCGCATGCCGCGCCGTCCGGTGCATCCCGGGCCGCCGGCGGGCTGGTGGGCGCGCATCGGGGAGATGCTGAAGGACGTGCGCACCTGGACCACGCTCGCCTACCTGGTGCTGATGCTGCCGCTTGGCATCATCTATTTCACGGTCGCGGTCACCGGCCTGGCGATCAGCGTCAGCTGCATGGGCGCGCCGCTGAGCGTGGTGGCGCAGCATTTCGGCAGCCATTTCTCGCTGGTGAACTTCGGAGATTACAGCCTCGGCCCGGCTGCGCACTCGGGGATCGCCTCCGTGGTGCTCTTGGTCATCGGGGTGCTGCTGCTGACACTGCTCATGCACGTGGCGCGCGGCCTGATCCGTCTGCACGCGCAGCTCGCCAAGGCCCTGCTGGTCGTGCCGGGCACCTGAAGACACCGGTCGCGACACGGTAGACTTGGCCGATGCGAAGTGCGCTCATCCTCAGCGTCGCCACGGCGCTCGCGGCCGCCGCCGTCTCGAGTAGCGGCGCCGGTGCCGCCCCCGCGGCGCCGAAGGGCTGCCTGGCCGCCGGCAACGGCTATCTGCGCGCGCAGATCCGCGGCGCGGTGAACCTCGATGTGAATTGGCACAACGCCGAGCTGCAGTGCGAGGGCGGTCCGCGCCCCGATGGCAGCGGCCTGCGCATCGCCTTCGCGGGCCCGCAGCACGCCGACGGCCGCCGACTGCGACTGGTGTTCGGCGTCGAGACAGTGCGCGAAGGACGCGCGGGGCACGAACTGCCCACCAATCTGACCGTGATCTTCGAGGGCGAGAACCGCCTGTTCGCCACCCGCGGCGACGATCACTGCACGGTCGATGAGCTGCGCCAGGACCGCGTCGGCGCGCTCGGCGGGCCGGTGCGCGTGTGGCGCGTCAGCGCGCGCGGCTTCTGCATCGCCCCGGCCAGCACGCTCAGCAGCGACGCGCGCATCCTGGTCAGCAGTTTCGACTTTGCCGGCACGGCGGTATTCGAGGACGACGCGCCAGCGTCACCAGCGCCCGCCGAGGCCCACAAGACCTAGCCTCTCAATACCATGACGCACCACAACACCTCACTCGCCCCGCTGCGACGTACGCTCATGCTGCTCGTGCTTCTGAGTGCCGTTACGACAGCGCAGCCGCCGCGGGCGCAGGATTCGGCGCCGCTGGATCTTGCGACCTATCCGCGCACCGACCTCACGATTACGCAGGCCAAGCCCGCCAAGGTGCATGCGTTTCGCGTGTGGGTCGCAGATACGCCGCAGCGTGCGGAGCAGGGACTGATGTTCGTGAACGACCTGCCCGAAAGCGAGGGCATGCTGTTCCCCCTCGAGCCGCCGCGCGTCGAGAACATGTGGATGAAGAACACGTATATCGAGCTTGATATGTTGTTCGTCGATACCAAGGGCCGCGTCACCAAGATCATCGAGCGTGCGCAGCCATTGTCGCTCGCGACGCTCAGCTCCGATGGCTCGGTGCGTGCGGTGTTGGAACTCAAGGGCGGCACCGCGAGCCAGCTCGGTATCAAGGTCGGCGATCTCATGCAGTGGAAAACGCCCGCCACGCGCTAGTTTCGTAAGCGCCGGCCTACAGAGCTATGGGGCGCTCAGGCCCCGTCGCAGCGTTGCCTTAGGCGCACGGTACGCGCATCCTTTTGCGCCCTACAAACCAACAGTACCGGCGGGAGTCGTATGGCCGCGCCTCCGATCGTCTCCGTGCTCGAAAAACATCGGGCACAAATTCTGCAGCAGTGGCGGCGGGAACTCACGGCCAAGGGTGGCGCGCTTGGGCGTCTGGGAGCTGGCGAACTGCAGCGGCAGGCGGAGGAATTTTTCTCCGAGTTCATGTCTGCCTTCCAAAAGAGCAGCGACATGTCCGCACCGGAGTGGCACAAGGTCCGCGGATTCTTAGAGCAGCTATCGCGCGAGCGCGTGCGGGCGGGTTTTTCCTCCGACGAGACCGCGACGTTCATATTTTCCATGAAACGTGGACTCTTTGATGCCGTGTCCGGCGAGCACGGAGGAACCAAGGAGCAGCTGTCCGCTGATCTGTGGCTGCTATCAGAGCTGCTCGACCGGTTGGGCTTGTGCACCGTCACGGCTTTCCAGCGCGGCCGTGAGGAAGTGATCAACCGCCAACAGCAGGAGCTGCTCGAGCTTTCCACTCCCGTCATCAAGCTCTGGGACGGCATCCTCGCGCTGCCCCTTATCGGCACCCTGGACTCCGCACGCACTCAGGTGGTGATGGAAACACTGCTGCAGAAGATCGTGCAGACCGAGTCGCAGGTGGCCATCATCGATATCACCGGCGTACCTACCGTGGACACGCTGGTCGCGCAGCATCTTCTCAAGACCATCACGGCACTGCGCTTGATGGGTGCCGACTGCATCATCAGCGGCGTTCGGCCACAGATCGCACAAACGATCGTGCATCTGGGCGTCGATCTGCAGGGTGTCACGACCAAGGCCAATCTCGCCGATGCCCTCGCGCTCGCGCTCAAGCGCACGGGCGCAACTCTGAGCGCTTAGCCCATGGAGCGCATTCCGGTCCTGAGGATGGGCGAGGTCCTGCTCGTGACCGTGCAAGTCGACATGCATGATCAGCTCGCCTTGCGGCTGCAGGAAGATCTGACTGCCGCGATCGAACGATTTGCGGCTAAGGGAGTACTGATCGACATCTCCGGTTTGGAGATAGTCGACTCTTTCATTGGACGCATGATCGCCGATATCTCTGGAATGGCGCGGCTGCTTGGCGCGGTGACTGTAGTGGTCGGAATGCAGCCGGCAGTCGCGATCACGCTGGTGGAATTGGGCCTGTCGCTGCCCGGTGTCGCCACTGCACTGAACGTTGAGCGAGGCATGCAACTGCTGCGGCGGGTGGCAAGCGGTGACTGATGAGCTTGTCCTCAAGCGGTGAGCTGCCGCTGAAGAGCGGTCACGACGTGGTTCTTGCGCGGCAGGCCGTGCGTCAGCTTACCCAACAACTCGGGTTCTCGCTGGTGGATCAGACCAAGATGGTCACCGCAGCCAGCGAATTGGCGCGCAACGCGCTCGTCTACGGAGGCGGCGGCACGTTGACCTGGGAAGTGCTGCAGGAGACGCTCAAGCACGGACTGCGGCTCACATTTGCCGATAGCGGCCCGGGGATCGCTAACCTGGAGCTGGCCATGACCGATGGCTGGACTTCCGGAAACGGACTCGGCATGGGTCTTAGCGGTGCGCGGCGCCTGGTGAACGACTTTCATATCGAGAGCAAAGTCGGCGCCGGCACCCGTGTCACGATAGCCCGTTGGAAGTGAGGACGCGATGACGCAACTCATTGCCGGCGGCGCGCAGCGGCGTCTGCAGGTTACCGACATCAGCCAGGTAGGCGAGTGTCGGCGTGCGGCGCAAGCAATTGCGGCGGCCTGGGAGCTGGGAGAGACCGGCATAGGGGAAGTGGGAATCGTCGCCACAGAATTGGCGACGAATCTGGTCCGGCATGGCGGCGGCGGCGAAATGCTCGTGCAACCCCTTGCCGATGGCGGGCCCCCTGACATCGAGCTGCTGGCAATCGATCGCGGCCCTGGCATGGACGTCGAACGCTGCCTGCGCGACGGTTATTCGACCGGCGGCACGCCCGGTAGCGGCCTGGGGGCGGCTCGCCGGCTGTCGGCGGTGTTTGGAGCCTATTCTCAGAGCGGCCATGGAACCGTCGTGATGTCGCGAATTCGCCGATCTGCTGCGGGCGATGATCCGCGACCCAGCCACCGTGTCCAATTGGGTGCTGTCTGCGTTGCTGTCGCTGGAGAGACTGAATGTGGCGACACATGGAGCATCGCCGAGGACCAGGGGCGGGTGGCGACGATCGTGATCGACGGCCTTGGGCATGGCCCGCTGGCCGCGGCGGCGGCGCACGCCGGCCTCGCAGCATTTCGTGAAAATCCACTCGCACCGCCTGCGGACACCATGCGCGAGTTGCACCGGCGTCTCAGCGCGACGCGTGGCGCAGCCGCCGCCTGCGCGGTGCTCGATCCGGAAAGCTCTCGGGTCGTGTACGCGGGCGTTGGTAACATCGGGGGTATGCTGCTGCACGACGGTAATCGCAGGGGCCTGGCCTCACACAACGGCACGCTTGGGTTGTCGCTACCACGATCACAGCAGTTCGAGTACGCGTGGCCTCCCAACAGCGTCCTCATCATGCACTCGGACGGACTATCGGCTCGCTGGAATCTGTCTGCCTATCCGGGCATCTCGGCCCTGCATCCGGCGCTGATCGCGGCGGTGCTGTATCGGGACCTTGGCCGCCAGCGGGACGATGCCACCATCGTTGTCACGAGTCGGCCGCAATGAGCAGCGATCCCAAGGCACTGCAACGCACCGTCGAGCAGCAGAGCGCGGACTTGGCAGCGCTGCGCACAGAGCTGGAAGAAACCAATCGCGGCGTCGTCGCCTTATACGCGGAACTCGAAGACAATGCCGTACAACTGAAAGACGCCGCCGAACTCAAGAGCCGATTCTTGTCTTACATGAGCCACGAGTTCCGCACGCCGTTGGCATCCATGATCAGCATCACCAACATAATGCTGGACGGTCTCGATGGCCCGCTGACGGCCGAGCAGAAAAGGCAATTGCAGTTCGTGCAAGGAAGCGTGCGCGAGCTGTCCGAGATGGTTGATGACTTGCTCGATCTTGCCAAGGTGGAGGCGGGACGGATTTCGATTTCGCCGGAATGGTTCGAGATGGTGGATCTGTTCTCGGCACTGCGCGGCATGTTCAAGCCGATCGTGGGCGCCGGCTCGGTCGCGCTCATATTCGAAGAAACCCAGTCGATACCCCGCATCTACTCCGACGACAAAAAACTCTCGCAAATTCTGCGCAATTTCATCTCGAACGCGCTGAAATTCACGACGCAGGGCGAGGTTCGCGTTACGGCCCGTCTGCTGACAGACGACCGGATTGAGTTTGCCGTCACCGACACCGGGATTGGGATCGCTAAAGAGCACTTGCCAGGCTTGTTCTCAGATTTCGTACAAGTCGATACCCGAGTGCAGAAGCGCTTGCGGGGCGCCGGGCTCGGCTTATCGCTCGCACGCAAATTCGCCCACCTGCTGGGCGGGACCGTCGGCGTAACAAGCACCGAGGGACAGGGGTCGCGCTTTTACGTGGTTATCCCGTGCCATTACACCCCGGAGCCGGCTAGGGTCGTGGGGTCACCACTGTGAACACCTGGGACCCAGGCCGACCGGTGCGAATACTCGCGGTGGACGACAACGCCGCAGCCCTCTACGCGACCTCGCGCGTGCTGCGCGCCGCCGGCTTCCAAGTTATGACGGCCACGAACGGCACCGCAGCGCTGGCGGCAGCGCCGGACGCGGATCTCATCGTCCTCGATATCAATATGCCCGACATCGACGGCTTCGAAGTTTGCCGGCGCCTGCGCGCGTCGCCCATCACAGCGCGCCTGCCGGTGCTGCACCTGTCGGCAACGTTTACGCAGGATGAGGATCGCGCGATCGGGCTGAGAGCCGGAGCCGACAGCTACCTGACCCGGCCCGTCGAAGCACCCGTGCTGATCGCGACCGTGCGTACGCTGCTCTTCGCCCGCCGCGCGGAAGAGTTGCGGTGGCGCTCGAGCGAGCGGCTGGGCGCGATGCTGCGACTCGCCCCTATCGGAGTTGCGCTCCTGGACGCACAGCTTCGCTACGAGGAGGTCAACGAGGCGTTTTGTGCACTTCTGGGAGGCACCAGGGAAGACCTCGTCGGCAAAGTCCTGGGCGAGGCGTCCGCTCACCGCTACGACCGCCTGCTGGATGCGGCGCGAATCCAACTCAAGGAGACGGGGCTCTGGCAGGGGGCACTGCCAGTCACGCGCCGGGATGCAACGGTAGTGCACGTGGACTGGCGCATCGCCAAAGAAAACGCCTCCGGGGGCTACATCATCATCGCCAGCGACATGACCGCGCGCCTGCAGCAGGAAAACGAGCGCGAGCGGCTGCTGGAGAGTGAGCGCGCCGCGCGCTCCGAGGCAGAGCGCAGCAATCGTCTGAAAGAGGAGTTTCTCGCCACTCTCTCACACGAGCTGCGCAATCCCCTGAACGCCATCAGCGGCTGGGCCAGCGTACTGGAGCATGTGCCCAATCTGCCGCGTGAAGTCGCCAACGCCGCCGCCGGCATTCAGCGCAATTGCAAGTTGCAGGCGAATATGATCAGCGACCTGCTCGATTACGCCGGCATTACCTTCGGCAAGATGCGGGTCGTGTGCCGCGTCACTCCGCCGTACCATGCGGTACGCGCAGCGCTCGATATCATGCAGCCGATCGCGGATGCCGGCGGCGTTGAATTGCAGAGCACCTTCGACGCCGAACATCTGCGCGTCCTCGCCGACCCCGAACGCCTGCAACAGATTGTTTGGAACCTGCTCAGCAACGCCATTAAGTTCTCCGCCAGAGGCACCATCGTGCGGTTAGTTGCCGGACGCCGCGGCGGCAACTTCCGTCTAACCGTTGAGGACCACGGCGCGGGGATCTCGCCCGAGTTTCTGCCGCGAGTCTTTGATCGCTTCAGTCAGGGAGACGCGACGATCACCCGCCGTCATGCGGGCTTGGGAATTGGCCTGGCCATTGTGAAGCAGCTCGTCGATATGCAGCACGGCACGATCACGGCTTTCAGCGAAGGCGCGGGACGAGGCGCGAAATTCACGCTCGAACTGCCGTTAGCCGAAGTCAGTGCGGCGACGCTTGGCGATTCCCAGCGCCGTCACGTGCTGAGTCTGGCAGGCGCGGTGGTGCTGCTCGTGGAGGACGATGACGATGCGCGCGAACTCACCAGCCGCATCCTGCAGGAGGTCGGCGCGCGCGTGATCGAGGCGCGCAATGCCGAGACCGCCCTCACCCGCGTGATCGACGGCGACGCCAATGTCTTGATCAGTGACATAGGCATGGCGAACCAGGACGGCTACCAACTGCTGCGCGAGATTCGGCGCCGCGGTTACGGCTCCAAGAGGCTACCGGCCATCGCGCTGACCGCGTTCGCGCGCATGGAAGACCGTGAGAGCGCGCTGGCGGCCGGTTTCCAGGACCATCTGGTCAAGCCGATCGAAGGACAATCGCTCATCAGCCGGATCGCGGAGCTCTTGCGGGCACCATAGCGACACGCGCCGCCACCCCGCCGCATTCCTTCAGATCGCAGGACTGTGCGCGGCCTCAGCCCGGGGCGTGGGTTTCTTCTTCACCCGTCGGGTCAGGATCTTGCCGCCGACCGGGGCGCCATAGGCGTTACCGGGTGGCCGCGGGTGCGGGGCGAACGAGCTGGGCTTGGTCGGCTTGCTCGCATCGGCCATGCCCGCACTGGTCGGGCAGGCGCGCGCTGCCGGCGGCGCGGAGCCCGTCGGCACCATCGTGAGCGGCAGCGCCGTGAGCGCGAGTGCTGCATAAAACGCCGAGCGCATGGCTGTCTCCTCCCAAGCGGACCACGACAGTCTCACGCACCGCGCGGCGCCGATAAAGAGGCACGCGACTTATGATTGGCGCCGGGCGCACAAAGCTGTGCGCTGCGTCTCACTCTTCCTCGGCGCGCGGCCGCCAGGCCTGGACGAGCTCGTGCTGCTTGCGGAACGGCACTGGGTCGTAGTGGCTGAGCTCCATGGTGTAGGCACCCTCGCCGCCGGTGAGCGCCTTGAGACGTGACTGGTACTCGGCAACCTCCGCAAGTGGCACCAGCGCCAGGAGCGTCGCGCGCTGCCCGGGGAGGGAGTTGTTGCCATTGATGCGCGCGCGCTTGGTGGCAAGGTCGCCGGTGATATCGCCGATGGCGGTCGCCGGCGCGGTAATTTCCAGGCGCATGATCGGCTCGAGCACGATCGGCGTGGCCTTCTGCAGCGCATCCAGGAACGCCTTGCGTCCGGCGGAGACGAACGCCACCTCCTTCGAGTCCACCGGGTGGTGCTTACCGTCGTAGACCGTGACCCGCAGGTCCTGGATCGGAAAGCCCGCGAGCGACCCCTCGTTGAGCACCTGGCGCACGCCCTTCTCCACCGCCGGTATGTACTGGCCGGGGATCGAACCGCCGACCACGTCATCGATGAACTCAAAACCGCTGCCGCGCCCGAGCGCCTCGACACGCAGGTACACCTCGCCGAATTGCCCGGCGCCACCGGTCTGCTTCTTGTGCCGGCAATGTCCGTCGGCCGGACGGGTGATGGTCTCGCGGTAGGGAATGCTCGGCGGATGCGTCTTCACGTGCACCCCATAGCGCTCCGTCATGCGCTCAAGCAGCACCCGCAGATGAAACTCACCCATGCCGTAGAGCACGGTCTCGTTGACCGCAGCGTGGTGCTCGAGGCGCACGCAGGGGTCTTCCGCTGTGAGCTTGTGCAGCGTGTCGGCCAGGCGCTGCTCATCGCCGCGGCGCTCCGGTTCAATCGCAATGCCGAGCATCGGCGGCGGGAAGGCGACGGGCTTGAGGTGATACTGGTCCTCATCGTGCGAGTCGTGCAGCACCGCATCGAGGTGCAGCTCATCGACCTTGGCGATCGCACAGATGTCCCCCGGGATGGCGCTGACGATTTCGCTGGTGTCCTTGCCGAAAAGGCGGAACAGATGCGCGATCTTGATCGGCTTGCGCGCATCGCCCACGAACAGCTGGCTGCCGGCGCGCACGCTGCCCTGGTGCACGCGCAGCACGCCGAGCTTGCCGACGTACGGATCGATGCTCACCTTGAAGACGTGCGCGATCACATGTTGGGCCGGGTCGGGGGCGACGGGTACGCGCTCGGCGCTCTCGCCGCTGCCGCGCAGGAAGGGCGGCGGATTGCCCTCGCTCGGGTTCGGCATCAGATGCTCGATGACGTGCAGCAGCTCCGCAACCCCTGCGCCCGCCTCGGCGGATGAAAAACAAACCGGTACGAGATGGCCCTCGCGCAGGGCCTGCTCAAAAGGGTTGTGCAGCTGCTCCGGCGAGAGTTCCTCGCCCTGCTCCAGGTACAGCGCCATGAGCTGCTCATCGAGTTCCACCACCTGGTCGATGATCTGGGTGTGCGCCGCCTCGACCGAGGAGAAGTCGGTGGCGCGCCCGTGCGGCTGAAAGAAGCAGTCGACCACCGCATCGCCGCCGCCGGCGGGTAGGTTGAGGGGGAGGCACTCGGGCCCGAAGGCCTCGCGCAGCTCCCCGAGCACCTCCGCGCAACGCGCCTCGCGGCTGTCGATCTTATTGACGATCACCAGACGGCACAGCTCGCGCTCGCGCGCAAACTCCATGAGACGCTGCGTCAGGGTATCCACGCCGTTGACGGCGCTCACCACCACGGCCACCGCATCCACCGCCTCGAGCACCGACAGAGCCTTGCCGAGAAAGTCCGCGTAGCCCGGCGTGTCGATGACGTTGATGTGCACGCCGCGGTAGTCAAAACTGCAGATCGCCGTGTCGAGGGAATGCTGCAGGCGCTTCTCCTGCGGATCGAAATCGGAAACCGTCGTGCCGCGCTGCAGGCTGCCGCGTGTGCGGGTGGCCCCGGCCTGCAACAGCAGCGTCTCCAGGAGGGAGGTCTTGCCCGCGCCGGCCTGTCCGACGAGGGCGATATTGCGGATGCCTGAAGTCGTGTACCCCATGGCGTATGCTCCCCGGCAAGGATGCGCCGGCGCCGCACGCGCACCACCGGCTGAGAGTCAAAAGCGTACTCCCGGGCAGTGCCAGCGGCTACGGTGAAAGTGCGGCGGCTGCGCCGCGGAGGTGTTTTCTCATGAGCGGTCCGACCGAAGAGGACGCGGCGCGCGAACGAGCCCGGCGCCAGAAAATCCAGCAGCAGCTCGATGAGGCGCTCGCCGAGAGCTCTCCGGCCAGTGATCCGGTCTCGATCGTGACCTCGGGCGAGGAAGAGGACTGGGGCACGGAGCCCAGCGCCCCGGCGCCGCCAGCGCCCAAGCCCTAAGGAGCCGTCAGCTCGAGCGTGGAGCCCGCCTGGTTGACGGTGGTGAGGATGATCGGGCGCCGCCACACCCGGTGCACGTAGTCGAGCACCTTACGGCTGCGTTCCAGGTCAAGCCCGCGCCCGTCGACCGAGCTGTCATGCGTCAGCTCGAGCGTACCGTCGTTGCGCACCTTGTGCGCGCACACCACGGGCGCGCCGAAATTGTATTTCGGCCCGAGCAGCGCCTCGTGCAGCGCCGGCAGATCGTGGGCGAGCACCTTCACCTGCCCGTCGCTGCGCGCGCTGTAGTGGAACAGGCCCAGTTCCTCGGCCAGCTCGCGCGTGAGGTGATTGCGCACGAAGCCGAAGTCATCGTCCTGCTCCAGGATGCTGCGCGCGGCCTCGAGCCCTTGGGTTGCGATGATCTTCTCCCACATCGAGAAGCCGAGGTGGTAGGGATTGACTTTGAGGGCCACCTGGGAATCAGCCGCGATCGGTCGCACGACGTCGGAGTGACACTTGATCGCATCGACGTAGACCTGCTGCGGCACGAAGTCCGCCTCGCGCAGGAGGCGTGCGTGCCAGTAGGAGGCCCAGCCCTCGTTCATGATCTGCGTGGCGAACACCGGATAGAAGTAGAAGGATTCCTCACGCACCGCGAGGAAGATGTCGCGCTCCCAGCTCTCCATCTCCGGTGCGTAGTGGGCGATGAACCACAGCAGGTCACGCTCCGGGTGCGGCGGCACCGGGGCGCGCTTGCGCGCCTCCGCGCTCGTGGGGGCGCCGGCGGGCTCCAGGGCGGCGAAGCGCTTGCGGAACTGATCGTCCGCGAGCGCCTTCGGTTCCAGTGCGTATTCCGGATAGCGCTCGCGCCGCAGCGCCTGGTCGACGTCGATGTGCTGCTCGAGCGCGAGCGCCGCATCGAGGGCCGCCTCCACGCGCTGCGCACCGTGCGCTTCGATCGCCTGGCTGATCTGGCGCGCGTGGTTCGCGGCGTGCTCGACGATGCGCTCGCTCACCTGCTCCTGGCAGCGGCGGAACAACAGGTTGTTGCGCGAGAAATCCGCGTGCCCGAGTACGTGCGCGGTCACCAGGATGTTCTCGGCGAGTCCGTTGCTCTCGGCGAGGTAGGCATGCCCGGGGTTGCCCGGAAACACCACCTCGAAGAGCCGCGAGTGCCCCATGTGGCGCTGGATCAGCTGGTAGATGTAGCGCACACCGAAGGACCAGTGCGGCATGCGCACCGGTAGCCCATAGACGGCGATCTCCATCATGAAGCTGTCGGGCACTGCCTCAAAGTCGACCGGATGAAACTTAAGACCCGAGCGCGCGGCGAGATCCTCGATGCGGCGGATGTAGCTCTGCCACTCGCCACTCATGTCGCGGCGCTCTCCTGGCTCTGCGCCGAGAAGAAATGCTTCACCGCCCCCCAGACGTCATCGAAATCGTTGAGCGCGTAGCTGCCGGCGGCGCAGCCGGCGCTGCTGAGTTCGGCAAAGAGGCGCCCGGTTTCCGTATCGAGCTGTCGCGACACGCCGGAGGACACTTCCACGTAGCCGGTGTAGCAGGTGTCGGCCGTGATCGCCGCCAGCGCGGTGCGTGCATCCCCGGCGTCGCTCACCGCGTTGTCGCCGTCGGACGCATAAAAGAGGTAGATGTTGCTGCGGGCGGGATTGAAGCGCGCATCCATGATCTCGCGCACCTTCAGAAAGCCCGCCGAGGCCACGGTGCCGCCGCTGCCACTCACCTGAAAAAATTCCGGCTCGTTGAACTCCCACGCCTCGGTGGTGTGCGCGACGAACACCGTCTCGAGCGAGCGGTACTGGCGGCGCAGCCCCTGCACCACCCAGAAGAAGAACGTCTTGGCGAGCTTGCGGTCGCGGTCGGACATGCTGCCGGAGACGTCGAGCATGAAGAACACGACCGCGTGCACGGCCGGCTGCTTGCGGCGCGTCAGCTGCCGAAAGCGCAGATCGTCATCGGTCAGGGATGGGGTTGCGCCCGCGGTGCCCCGGCGCTTCACGAATTCCTTGAAGGAGCGGCGGCGGTCGAGCCGCGAGCGGGCGCCGCGGCGATCCCAGCCCTCGCGCACCCAGTCACTCTCGGCGGCCGGGCCGGTGCGCGCCTTGAGGTTCGGCAGCTGCATCTCCTCCCACAGCCAGTCGACGATGTCGTCGACCTTGAACTCGAGCAAGAGCTGCACGCCGCCGTCATCGCGGCCGCCACCGCCCTTCTGGCCCGGGCTCTTGTCCTTGCTCGGATCGGAGAACACGTCCCCGGGCTTGGCCTTGCCCTGCCCGGCGCCCTGCTGCTCCTCGGCATTGCGCAGCCGGAAGTGGTAGTGCTCCAGCATGCGCACCGGCACGCGCACGGTGCGCGCACCGTCATTGATGACGTCGCCCCCGGCGATGATCTCGGGGAGATTGGCGCGCACCGCCTCGCGCACCTTCTCGTCATGACGCAGCCAGTCACGCGCGCCGCGCGAAAAAAGCTCGTACCACTTCCCGGCACCAGGTGTTGCGTCGCGCTTGCCGCTTTCATCCATGGGCGTCGCTCGTACTCCTTGGCAAACCCTGTGCCACGCTACTCCTGCGCGAGCAGGGTGGTGACGTAGCTGAGGGCCTCCTTGGCGCTGTGCTCATCGTAACCATATTCGGTCACCAGCCGCTGCTGCACCACCGAGATCTTCTGGCGCGCGTCATCGTCGGGCCGCGCGGTGGAGGTCACGAGCCGCAGCACGTCGCGGCGCTCCTCGAACAGATACTGCTCGATCGCCTCGCGCATGCGCGCGTGGCTGCCGAGCTTGAACTTCTCCCCGGCCTTGAAGGCCACCATCGCCTTGCGCACCACTTCCTGGCGAAACGACTGCTTGCCCGAGTCGGAGACCTTGATCTTCTCCTCGACCGAGCGCAGGAAGCGCTCATCCGCGGGGCGGTTCTCGCCGGTAATGGGGTCGGTGACCTGGCGGTGATCGAGCGAGGCCTCCACCTCGTCCAGGTACTTCTCCAGCAACTGCTGCGCTTCCGCCTCGAACGAGGCGAACATGGCGCGGTGCACGTCCTCTTTCACCCAGCGGTTATAGAACTCCTTGCGCGCCGTGACCAGATGATCGATCCAGGCCTTCTTCTGCTTCGCATCCATGCGCGCATCGTTCTCGATCGCGTCCTTGAGGGCGAGCAGCAGTTCCATGCTGGTGAGACTGTGGGTATTACCACGCGTGATGGCATTGGAGATCGCGTTGATGACGAAGCGCGGCGAGACGCCGTTCATGCCCTCCTCGCCACTCTCCGCATGCAGCCGCTGGGCTTCACTCTCCGGCACCCCCTCGACCGCCTCCCCGGCGTAAATGCGTAGCTTCTTCGCCACGTCCAGCCCCTCGCGTTCGGGCTTGACCAGGCGGGTGAGAATGCCGAACACCGAGGCGAGGTTCAGCACGTGCGGATCCAGGTGCACGTTGCGGAACGCCGGCGCACCGGAGACCAGCTTCTGATAGATGCGCGACTCGTCGCGGTAGGAGAGCGCATAGGGGATCTTGATGATCACCATGCGATCGAGCAGCGCCTCGTTCTCCTTCTCCTGCAGGAACTTGTGGAACTCGGCGAGATTGGTGTGCGCGAGGATCGTCTCATCCAGGTGAATCAGCGGAAAACGCGACACCTTGACGTTCTTTTCCTGCGTCAGCGTCAAGAGCAGGTAGAGGAACTCGCGCTTGACCTTCAGGATCTCGATCATCTCGAGCACGCCGCGGCTGGCGGCGTACACCGCCCCGGACCACGACCAGGCGCGCGGGTCGCCCTCATCGCCGATCTGCGCCACCTTGGCGAGGTCGACGGAGCCGACCAGGTCGGCGATATCGGCGGTGGTCGGATCGTGCGGCGCATAGGTGCCGATGCCGACGCGGGAGGCTTCGGTGATAAACACCCGCTCGACCGGCACGCGCACGAAATCGCCCTCGAACTCGCGCTCGACGAAGTCGCGCGCCCAGGGCGACAGCTCGCCGAAAATGCTGACGCCGTAGCGCTCGCGGAACTCAGGCCGCAGGCTCGTGGGGATGAGATTGAGGGGGTTCTCGCGCAGCGGCGAGCCGCGGATCGCATACAGCGCTCCCTCATCGGTGCGGCTGTACTCCTCGAGGCCACGCTTGAGCAGGATGGCCAGCGTCGACTTGCCTCCGGAGGGCGGCCCGAGCAAGAGCAGCAGCCGGCGGCCGACGTCCGAGCCGGCGGCGGCGGCCTTGAAGTAATCCACCACGCGCGCCAGGGGTTCGTCGATGCCGAACAGCTCGCGCTTGAACAGCTCGCGCGCGCGCTGCGTTTCGGTCGCCTCGGCGGAAGAAGCGCGCCCGTGCCAGCGCAGCATGTCCCAGATGTATTCGTGGCTGGTGCGCGCGAGTGCGACGGGATTACCCGGAAGGATATTGGTCAAGAAATCGCCGAAGGTGCCTTCCCAGCGCTGCGCACGGTGCAGGCGGCTAAAGGAACTCAGCGAATCGATGAACGCGGCATTGCTGCCGCCTTGGGAATTCTGGTCAGCGACCGGTCGCATCATCCTTCCCTCCCGTTGAGCTCTCAACTCGTGCCGGGCGCCGGCGGTGCCGACGGTGCCAGCGCTCTTAACTTAGGCCGATCTCCTGGTCCAAAAAGTGACGCTCTTCCCCTCTCGATCACTTCATTACGTTAAGACGGTCACAGCACCAGATTGTTCACTGCGGGCTGCCATCGCGCCAGCCCCAAACCGCCTACGCGGCCCCGTAGGCGAAATCTTTCTCCTTAAGTGACTGATTGACAAGTGCGTTGTCGCACCCGCGTGGTGCGCCAGGGCGTCCGGCTGCGCCAGTTGCGTGCACGCGGGGCGCGCGTTGGGGCCTGCGCGCCGGGGGCGGAACGGCGCGGCGGTGGCGCTCGTCGATGCGTAGGACACGCATGCGCCGTGCCAGATGCGCGCGGCGAGATCACAAAGCGAGCAGTGCTTCAAAGGTTGGCCAGCCGCGTCGCCCTGCCCCGACGAGGCCTGTCGTTATTGTGAACTGACGCACTGCGCGGTGCGCGAGGCTACATATCCTGCAACGGCGGGACTTTGCACGCTGGCAGAAGGCCGGGCGCGTGGGCTCCGCGCGTGCAAACCGAAAGAGTCGCTGCACTAAAGACCGCACTTTGTTGGAGACGTCCCGTGGCCAGTGCCCCATCGACTGCCTCGCGCAGTTCCGAGACTGCGAACCCTACCACCGGGAACGCCAGCGCCCAGCCGGCGGTTGACGTCACCGCGGTCACCACGCGTGATGACTTTCTGCTGGAACTCGGCCAGGCGCTCGAGAGCCAGGCGGCGATCCGCCCGGTGGACACCATCGAGGCCGCGCTCGAGGGGCTCAACAGCGGCAAGCGCGCGCAGCTCCTGGTCATCGATGCGCGCGCCGTGGCCAACGTGCGCGCCGCCGTCGACCTGGCCGCCGCCAAGGCGCCGCGCGCCCTCACACTCGTATTCGCCGAGCACGCCGCCGAGAAGCAGGTCGGCAGTGCGCTCAAGGGCAGCAAGGTATTCGCCGTGCTGCCCAATCCGCTGGACGTGCGCAAGAGCCGCGCCGTATTCGAAGGCGCCATCGCGGAAGCCGTGGCCGCCCGCGCGCTCGCACCGATGCGTCAGGCGCCCGCGCCGAGCGACTTCGGGCTCCCCGAACCGCTCGGCGCGCCCGAGACCGCCGACGAAGACGCCGGCGGCAAATCGAAGCTGCTGCTGATCGCTGCCGCGGTGGCGGCCGTGGCCGCCGCCGTCGGCGGCGGGTACTGGTACTTCACCGGCGGCAAAGGCAGCCCCGCGCTGGCGGCGCCTCCCAAGACCGTCGTGTCCGCCGCCCCGGTAGCCGCCGAGGCACCTAAGCCCGCGCTCGCCGACGCCGGCGCTCCGGAAGCGCTCGCCGATACCTCGATCGTGCACGGCAAGGTCGATGAGCTCCTGGAAAAGGCCCGCGCGGCGATGCACGAGCGACGCTTCACCGAGCCGGCCGGCGATAACGCGCTGCTCTATTACCGCTCCGCAGCCGCCGCCGACGCCAGCAACGGCGAAGCCCGTGACGGGCTGCAGCGCGTCGCCGGGGTGCTGGCCGGACGCTTCGAGGAAGCCCTGAACGCCAGTCGCTTCGAGGAAGCCGCGCAGACGCTCGCGAACTTCAAGGCGGCGGGTCCGAGCGATCCGCGCGTCGCGACCTTCGAGCAGCGGCTGTTCGCGGCCGAGATCTCCAAGGCGCTCGCCGACGGCAACCTCGACCGTGCCGCGACGCTGATCCGCCAGGCGCAGGCCGCGGGCAGCACCCCGGCGGAGCAGCTCGCCAAGTGGCGGGCGGACATCGGGCGGCGCGTGGACGAGGCCAAGGTGTCGCGGCTCGCCGGCCTGGTCGAGGACCGCATCCGCGAGGGCAAGCTCACCGACCCCGACGACAGCGCCAAGATCTACATGGCGCAGCTGATGGCCGCGGCAGCCGCGAGCCCCATGACCCAGCGTACCCAGCATGATCTTGGCACCGCCTACCTGCGCAAGGCGCGCGATGCCGCGCTGGCCAAGAACACCGCCGAGGAGGACCGCTGGCTCAACGAGGCACGCGGCCTCGGCATGAAACAGGCGGACATCCTCGCCTTCCAGCGCGACGTGACCAATGCGCGCGCCAAGGCGGCGCAGGCCGAGAACGAGCGCACGCTGCAGATGGCGCGCGATCGCATCCACGACGGCCGCCTGACCGACCCGGCGCAGGACAGCGCCGCCTACTACCTCACCCAGCTGCAGAGCAGCGATCCGACCAACGCGGGGCTGGCGGACGCCGGCCACGAGCTCGGCGCCAAGCTGCTCGAGCGCGCCCGCACCGCCGCCGCGGCCGGCAAGCCGGTCGATGCGGACCTCGCGCTCGCGCGGCGCTTCGGCGCCGACCCGAAGGAGCTCGCCGCCGTGCAGCAGCTGGCGAGCGCACCGCGGTCCCCCGCGGCGCTTGATCCTGCGGTGCTTGCCGCCAGCCTCAAGCGCCTGCGCGCACCGCCTCCGGATTATCCGGAGAGCGCGATGGCCCAGCACATCGCCGGCTCGGTAACGATGACCTTCACGGTCGACGTCAAGGGCGAGCCGCGCGACATCCGCGTCGTCGAAGCGCTGCCGCCGGGGGTCTTCGATCATGCCGCCATCGCCGCCATCCGCCGCTGGCGCTATGCGCCGACCATCATCAACGGCACCGCCGTGGAGGTTCCGGTGCGGACCCTGGTGCGCTTTGAGCTGCCCAAGTAGAGCAGGAGAACGAACGACATGAGCGTTGCAGGCACCGAGCGCCGCCGTCAACTGGTCACCGCCGGCCTGGGCACGGCGCTGACCCTGGTGATGGGCACGGTGCTCATCGTGGGTTTTCGCCTCGCGACCCACATGCGTGCGGATATCGCGGCGCTGCAGGCGGCCAGCACGCTGCAGACCTACCCCGAAGAGATCTCCCACCAGCTCAATTCGCTGCGCGATCGCCTGGAAGTGCGCGCCTATTCGGGACAGGCGCTCGCGGACCTGCAGGCGAGCGTCAAGCGCTTCGATCAGGAGCTCAAGCAGATCAACGCCGCGGGCGACATGGACTCCCCGCAGCTCGGTCGGGCGCTGCTGCTGTGGCATCAGTACGCGCCGGTGCTCGATCCGGTGATCGAATTCACCGGGCAGCCCTACGTTGACTCCGACAGCGGTGGCAGCGCGCTGTCGCGCGAGGGGCGCGAGCACTACGCGCAGGTGAAGCGCGCGCAGCTGTTCGCCAGCGATAACGCCCGCCCGCTGCAGGCCCAGCTCTCGAGTCTCGCGACCACGCTGCAGCACACCTCCTCGGCGGCCGCCGCGCGGCTGCGCGGACTGCTCGCCGCCGGCGTGCTGGCCGCGCTGGTGCTCGCCGCCGCGGCCGCCTATTTCCAGATCACGCGCGCCCGTCACGAGCGCGCGGCGCGCGATGCGCAGGAGCAGACCCGCGACATCCTCAAGACGGTGCGCGAGGGCTTCTTCCTGCTCGACGCCAATTACCGCATCGGTTCGGTATGGTCGGATGCGCTGTCGCGCATGTTCAGTCGCACCGATTTCGCCGGGCTGTCGTTCGAGGAGCTGCTCAAGGACCTGGTGCCGGCGGCGACGCTCACCACGGCGACCAAGTACATCAAGCTGCTGTGGGGCGACCGGGCCCACGAGAACCTGATGAAGAGCATCAACCCCCTGGGGCAGCTCGAGATCACCATGGAGAACGCGCACGGCGGCAAGGAAACGCGCTACCTGCAGTTCGACTTCCACCGCGTCATGGGGCCGGAGGGCATCAAGCACGTGCTGTGCTCGGTGGGCGACATCACCTCGAGCGTGCTGCTGGCGCGCGAGCTGCACGACTCGCAGGAGAACGCCAACCAGCAGCTCGACATGATGCTCGGCATGATGCACTGCGACCCCTTGCAGCTGGTGTCGTTCCTCGACACGGCCGAGACGGGCCTCAAGCTCGTCAACACCATCCTCAGGGAGCCGGCGCGCACCGACGCGGAGTTCCGCAAGAAGCTCACCGGCTTGTTCCGCGAGATGCACGCCATCAAGGGCGAAGCCTCGGCCCTCAACCTCAAGAGCGTCGCCACGCGCGTGCATGCCCTGGAGGACATGGTCAGCGAGTGCAAGAAGCGCCCGGAACTCTCGGGCAACGATTTCCTGCCGCTGGTGCTCAAGCTCGATGATCTGCTGGCCCATCTGCGCAGCGTGCGCGAGATGGCCGCGCGCCTCACGACGCTAAAGGACACCCCCGTCGGGGCCGCCGCGATGGAGGCCACCGCGCCCGTGCCGCGCCCGCCCGCCGCCCCGGCGGAACGACCGCAGCCGCGCGCCGTCGAGGACCTGTCGCCGACGCTGCAGTCGATGGCCGAGCGCCTCGCCCAGGACCATGCCAAGCGCCTGCGGCTCTCGCTCACCGGACTGAGTGAAGTGCCGAGCGCCTACAGCGCCACGATCAAGGACTGTCTCATCCAGATGCTGCGCAACTCGGCGGTGCACGGCATCGAATCACCCGACGCGCGCCGCGGCCAGGCCAAGGACGACACCGGCGTGGTGCGGGTTGATTTCCGCAAGACCGGCGAGGGCTATGAGCTCGTCTTCGAGGACGACGGCGCCGGCATCGCCCCCGAGGCCCTCAAGGCCGCGGCCGTGCGCCGCAATCTGGTCACCGAGGAGGAAGCCTCGCTCATGGACACGCGCTCGACCATGGCGCTGATCTTCCGCCCCGGCTTCTCCACCCAGGATGACGTCTCGATGGATGCCGGCCGCGGCGTCGGCATGGACGTCGTGGCCCGCAGTGTCTACGCACTCGGCGGCAAGATCGGCGTCAGCACGCACCCCGGCAAGTTCACGCGCTTCAAGATCGTGTTACCCGCCGTGGATGCGGCCGGCAGCTCGGCGGTGGCCTAGCCGTCTTCGGCCTACCCATGAAGAACAACCCCACCCCCCTGAACGGCAAGCGCGCCTTCAAGCTGATGATCGTGGACGACTCGAACATCATGCGCCGGCGCATCGAGCGCTCGCAGCAGTTCGAGGAGCTGCAGTTGGTGGGCACCGCCGGCAACGGCGAGGAAGCCCTGGAGCTGTTCAAGAGGACCGACCCGGACGTGGTGACCATGGACCTCACCATGCCGCGCATGGATGGCATCGAGTGCATCGGCCGGCTGGTGCAGCTGAAGCCCGCGGTGCGCATCCTGGTGGTTTCGGCCCTCGCCGACAAGGCCACCGCGGTCGAGGCGATGGAAAAAGGCGCCAACGGCTTTCTCAACAAGCCCTTTACCGATCGGCAGCTGAACGAGGCGATTGCGGAGCTGATGCGCTGAGGCGCACCTAAGGAACGACTGCACATGCTGTACGAACAGGAGCTGAAGACCTTCGTCGACGGGACGACGAACTTCTTCGAGGTCGCGGCGCAGCAGCCCGCCTCGATCGGCTCGCCGTACCTCATGGAAGGCTCCCCGTCGGTCCACGAATATACCGGCGTCATCAACATCTCCGGCAAACGCGAGGGCGTCGTGTACTTCACCGCGCCCAAGGCGATGCTCACCGTGCTGCTGATGAAGATGCAGGAAAACGACTTCAGCCACGAGACCATGCGCGATCTGGTGGGTGAGGTCGCCAACACCATCTCGGGCAACGCGCGCCGCGACTTCGGCCGCGACTTCGTCATCTCGGTGCCGAGCGTGCTGTCGGGCGAGAAGCCGGCCATTCCGCAAAAGCCCGGACAGCGCTCCTTCATCATCCCGATCAACTGGCGCAGCCACTCCGCCAAGCTCGTCGTCTCGCTGAGCTGAAGCGGGCGAGCGCCCCGCGCGCCGTCGCACGATCGCAATACTGCCAGCGTAAGCTCGCTCCTTAGAACTGTGATGGCTGCACTGTTGCGGCCCGCGGCTTTCAAGCGATAAGGCCCCCATGCAAGCGAGTGCTCTGGCCATCATCACCCTGCGACGCGAAACCGCGGCGCGCTACGAGCGGGTCAACCGACTGTGGCTGATGGCCTGCACCGCCTACCGGCGTCTGAACGAGGCCCCGGTGCAGAATCTGCGCGCGCTGCGCGACGCGGCGGCGCGCCTGGATCAGCTCTCGCGCGGTCGCGCGGCGTTGCGGCGCGACCTGAAGGCTCTGGCAGACTAGTCGCCCTACCGCACTCCCGGGCGCCGGCGGCCGCACGCCGCCGGGGGCTCAAATCGCCCCCGCGCGTATTTGCAGCCGAGCGATAATCAACGGATACGCCCCAGGCGAAGTCCGAACCGAACCCACAGAAGCCCTTGAGCGCCGTGACCTTCCAGCCTGCCCCGCGTCTGGCCGCCGGAGATCCGGTCGGCGTGATCGCGCCGGCGAGCGGTTTTGACCGCGCCTCCTTCGAGGCCGGGCTTGCCGTCCTCAGCCAGCGCTATCGCCCCGAGTACGGCCCGGGCCTCTTCGCCAAGGAGCGCTACCTCGCCGGTGATGATGCGCGGCGCCTGAGCGAGCTCATGACGGCACTCGCCCAGCCGCGGCTGAAGGCGCTGTTCTGCGTGCGCGGCGGCTACGGCGCGACGCGGCTCCTGGCACGCCTGCTGCACGCCGCGCCCCCCGGGGCGCGCAAACCGCTGGTCGGCTTCTCCGACATCACCGCCCTGCACCTGTGGCTCGCCTCCCACGGCTGGATCAGCATTCACGGACCGGTGCTCACGCAGCTCGGCCGCCTCCCCCCCGCCACCCACGAGCGGCTGTTCACGCTGCTGGAGTCGGCGGCCCCGGCGGCGCCCCTGTGCGGCACCGAAACCTACGTCGGCGGCGTGGCCGAGGGGCGCCTGCTCGGGGGTAATCTCTCGGTGCTCTCGCGGGTCATCGGTACCGCGTACATGCCGCTGCTGCAGGACACGGTGCTGCTGCTCGAGGATCAGGGCGAGCGTCCCTACCGCCTCGATCGGATGTGGACGCACCTGCAGCTCGCCGGAGTCTTCGGCCGCATCAAGGGCATCGTCCTCGGCAGCTTCACGCAATGCGAGGAGCCGGGCGCCCCCTACTCCAGCGCCGAGGTGCTGCGCGAGCTCGCCGCCGCCACCGGCGTGCCGTGCGCGGCCGGCTTCCCCATCGGGCACGGAGAGGCGAACGAGCCGGTACCCCTCGGGGTGCGCGTGCGGCTCGACGCCGGCGCGCAGCGCCTGAGCTTTCTGGAAGCGGCGGTCGCCTAAAAGAGCGCGCGCTGCTGCGCCCCGAGCATCTGCGCGCCGATCAGCGGAATCGGGCCGGTGTGGGACATGAACTCATCATGGAAGTCGTGCCAGTACGCCTTCGGGTCGGGGTTCGCGGCCGCGCCCGAGTGCTGCGCGATCCAGTCGGCGCGCAGCTTGAGGATCATGAGCTTGCCGAGGGTGTAGTCGAGGTACTGCGGATCGTAGGTGCCGCGCGCCGCCTGCTGGCGGGCATTGCCCGGATCGTACAGCGCGCGCTCGCGAAACAGCCGCTCCGACTCCGCCACGCTCATGCCGCGGGTGTGCAGCCCGATCGCCGACAGGTAGCGCACATTGCGCAGCAGCGCGTTGGTGATCTGTCCCACGTGCTGCTCGGGATCTCCCGCGCCCAGTCCCTCATCCCACATCATCTCCTCGGCATAGTGCGCCCAGCCTTCCGCGTAGGCGTAGCCGACCCACAGCGCATCGATCTTGGAGGGATTGCGGTTCGAGTGCAGGAACTGCTGGAAGTGACCCGGCCAGACCTCGTGCACGCTGGTGTAGAGAAGGCTCGCCTTACCGACGATGTACGCGGCGCGCTCCTTGGCACTCCAGGCCGGGTCCGGGGGCGCGATGTTGTACACGTACGCCACGTCGTGCTCGTAGGGGCCGGGCACATTGATGTAGGCGGCGTTGGCGCGCATGTAGGGGGGCGCTTCGGCCACCTGCGCCTGCGCATCCGGGGGAAAGGTGACGATGTGCTTCTCGAGGACGAAGGCGCGCAGTCCGTCCAGCTGCGCGCGCGCTCCGGCAACCGCCCCGCCGACGGGCCTGTCGGCGTTCATCTTCGCGACACAGGCGGCGAGGGTGCCATTCGGCAGGTACTGGGCACAGGCTAGCTTGAGCGCCGCGAGGTTGCGTTCGAGGTCCGCATTGCCGATCTCGAGCAGCCGCTCGACCGGCAGATCCACGCGCTCGGTGACCCTGAGCATCTCCAGGAACAGCGGCTCACCCAGGGCGAAGGCCTGCGTGGCGTGCGCGCGCTCACCTTCGAGCCACTGCTTGAGCGCGTCCATCGCCTGCGCCGCCGCGGCATCGGCGGCCGCCAGCTCCGCTTGCGCCGCCGGGTCCCGGACGCTCGCAAAGACCGCGGCGACGTCGTGGCGATAGAAGCTGGCAAAGCCGCCGAACCCGGCGATGCCGTACTTGATGAAGGTCTCGGGCAGGGGCGTCTTCAGGTTGGCGCGGATGTCGGCGCAGATCTTCGGTATGGCGCGCGCGTAACCGATGTAGCCCTTCAGGCGCGTCTCGAGCGGGGCATAGTCACGGCTCAGGTACACGTCCGGATCGAGCCGCTCGATGTACCAGGCCGGATTGCTGAAGGGGTAGCGCGCCCGGTCGAGCCAGAAGAGCTCGCTGTCGATGACGGTGTACAGGTGCTCGCGCTCGAAGCGTTCGGCGGCACTCAACTGCGCATCGCTCAAGGCGGCCGCCTCGGCACGCAGCTGCCTGAGCAGCGCCACCTGGGCGGCGATGCCCGGCGCGCTCCAGTCCGGCATCTGACCATCGAACTCGTGGCGCCCCGCTTCGACCGCAAACTTCGGTTCGGCCTTGAAGTACGCCTCGAGGAAGCGCGCCGAGAACTGCGGCCACGGGTCGGGCGGGGGCGGGGCATTGCCGGCGGCCGGTGCGACGCTCGCCGGCCGGCTGCAGGCGGCGAGCGTCATGAACAGCGTGAGCGCCAGGCCCACGGCCCGCAGTTGCGATCCGCTCATCGATATCCCCCTTGAGTGAACATCAGTCCAGGCGACGCACCTGCAGCGCCACCAGTGCCCCGCCGATATCGCGCTCGACCGCGAACTCGATCGGCCGGCAGCACACTTCGCAATCTTCCACGTACGCCGGCTCATCGCTCGTCAGGTCGACGCGCGTGTGCAACCGCTCACCGCAATAGGGGCACAGCACGCCGACCAGTTCCTCGGGCGCGAGCTGCGCACCGCCCGCTCCGGGTTCCCAGACCGGCTCGAGTCCGTAGAGCTGATCGATGCTGGCGCCATCCAGCCGCGCGATGCGCCGGCGCAGGCGCACCAGCTCCGGGGCCCTGCGCCGCTTCATCGTTGCGTGACCGGGTGGCGAACTGCGATGCTGCGCGCTTTCATGGCCAGAGCGAGGATAGCCTAATATGTCGAGCGCCCGGGGAGCCGCGTCGCTGCTGTGCGCGGCAGCCTGCCTGCTGCTCGGCAGCTGCGCCGGAAGCCGGCTCTCAACAAGCGCCCCGGCAGGGGTGTCACTGGCGGGAACCTGGCGGCTCGATGCCGCCGCCTCCGATGACCCGCAGCCGATCCTGAATCACATGCGCGCGCAGGCACTGAAGATCATCAACCGCAGCATCGCCCAGGCGCAGGCGCGCGTCGACGCCGGCAGCGCCCCGCCGGAAACCGTGGTCGATGCTGCGGCCCTGCGGCGCGACCCGCTGCGGCGCTCGACCGCGGCGCACATCCTGCGGGCGGTAATCGCGCGCGGGGAACTGCTCACCGTGCACCAGAGCCCCGACGAGATCGTGTTCGACTATGGCGACTCGCGACGCAGCTTCACGCCGGGGGCGCACAGTGTCGTGTCGGCGGAAGGCGGGGTGGGCGACCAGCGTTCCGGCTGGAGCGGGCGCAGCTACATCATCACCATCAAGGCACAGCAGGGACCGGAAGTGACCGACGCCTACGAGCTCGGTGCCGATGGCAAACAGCTGCTGGAAAAGCTGCACATCAGCTCCTACGAGCTGCCGGCGGTCGATCTGAAGCGGGTCTATGACCTGACGAGCGACGCCACCCCGCATCAGTTGCCCACGGGTGACTGAAGCCTCGCCGGACCGCCGCATGCACGTCACGGGCCTTCGGTGCGTGATCCTCATGAGCCTGCTGGCCGCCACCGGACTGCTGCGCGCGCAGCCCGCTGGCGATGCCGCCGCCGCAGACACCCCGGTGCAGGAGATCGTGGTCGAGGGCCGCCACGAAGGTCCACGACTGTGGACGGTGCGCACGGGCGATCACACGGTGTGGATTCTCGGCACCATCTCCCCGCTGCCCAAGAGGATGGTGTGGCAACCGGACGCCGTGCGCGAAGTGCTGCGCCAGGCGCAGGAGGTCGTGCCGGCGTGGCCCACCTACGGCATCGGCGCCCACCCCCTCACGGCGCTGCGGGTGTACATCGAGTGGCGCCGCCTGCAGAAACCCCCCGACAACCTGCCGCTGCGCGAGAGCCTGCCGCCGCAGCTGTACGCGCGCGTGGAGGCGCTGAAGGCCCGCTACGACCCGAAGGACAGCAAGCTTGAGCAGATGCGTCCCATGCTGGCCGCACGCCAGCTGATCAGCCGCGTGTTCGACTCCGCGGGGCTCGCGCAGCACAACGAGGTGCAGGACACCGTGCTGCAGCTGGCGCGCGAGCAGGGCGTGCGCGTGCACCAGGACAAGCTGAAGATCGACGATCCCGTCGACGTGCTCAAGGACGTCGGCAAGACGCCGCTCGACCGCGAAGTGGCCTGCCTGGAATCGGTGGTGACGCTCCTGGAAACCGACCTCGCACCGATGCAGGCGCGGGCGCAGGCCTGGGCGCTCGGGGATGTGGAGGCGCTGCGCAAGCTCCCCCACGCCGGTGATCGCACCGCCTGCATGGCCGCCGTCTCCAACTCCGAGCGCGTGCGCAACCTCATCGCCCGCGCGCAGGATGACTGGCTGATCGCGGTGGAAGCGAGTCTGCACACCAACCGCGGCACGCTCGCGGTGCAGTCCATGGACCGCCTGCTCGGTGAGCAGGGGGCGCTCGCGGCGCTGCGGGCCAAGGGCTACACCGTCGCCGGACCCTGAAGCCTCACCTCAACTGGAGAGCGCGCACCACCAGGCCACGCCGAGCGAGGCGAGAGCGGCCAGTCCCGCGGCCCATTGGGGAACCCGGCGCAACAGTCCCTGCATGCGCGGCAACGCCGCCGTGGCCCCGAGCAGCGCCCCGACGGCGAACCCGCTGACGTGGGCCACGAGGTCGGTCCCCTCGCCCGCCGAACCCGTCCACCCCAGTAGCACGATACCGGCGATCAGCGGACCCCAGCGCCGCGCCCAGCGCTGTGGGGTCGCGAAGCGCTCGCGCCAGGAAAACGCCGCCATCGCACCCAGCGCGGCGAAGACTGCGGTGGAAGCCCCGACGGAGTGATGGTCCGCGGGCCCGAGAAGCCCTTCGATCAGGTTCGCGACACCGCCGCCCGTTACGGTGAGGAGCCAGGCGGTGCCGCTGCCCATCTGCGCGGCCGCCAGATAGCCGAACCACACACCCGCGACCAGGTTGGCCGCCAGATGCGGGCCATCCAGGTGCAGCGTGAGGGCGGTCCAGGCACGCCACCACTCTCCGGCCTGCACGCGCGCCGCGTCGAGCTCACCGACGTCGAAGGCATCCAGCCGCAGCAGCCCGTGCGAGAGCGCCGCCGCGACACCCAACAGCACCAGTACGTAGACCACGCAGCCAACCCAGGCGTACGGATACGGTGCGGGCGGCGCGGGCGCCGGCGGCGGTGCACGATTCTCCGCCTCGTACTGCAGCAGGTGTTGCACGGCGTAGGCGGCCTCCTCGAGCGGCACCTGCAGCAGGAACTCCCCCGCACCGAGCACGACCACGCCGGAGACGCCGACCGCGGTGAGCACCAGCAGCCGTTCGTCGCAGGCGCGTTTGCGCGGCGAACGAAATATGGTCGTGAGCTCCGCGGTCTGCATGTGCGTCGGCGGTCGCGCCCCCGTTCCGGTGGCCTTAAGGCTGCTGGCGGCGCAGGCCGAGCGCGGCAAACACCTGCCGGGCACAGTCGCCGAGCAGCTCATGGAGTGCGAGCGTCGAGTGTCTGAGCGCATCGATATTCGGCAGGTAGCGCCCGGGGTGCGGCGGGGAGGCCACCCACAGGCCGGTCGGTGCGGGCGTGACGCTGAGGCCGGTCGCGGCGAATTCGCCGGCCGCGCGGTGCTCGTGCAGCGCATCGGTGACCAGCAGGATGCGCGTGACGCCCTGCGCGCGCAGCAGCGGCGCCGAGTACTGCGCATTCTGGAAGGTGTCGCGCGAGCGGTTCTCGAGCCAGCGCGGCGTCACGCCGAAGTCGCGGCTGAGCGAGGCCTGCATCGCCTGCGTCTCCGCTGCCGTGCCCGAGACCAGCACCGGCAGCCCCGTGCGATGCGCGAGGTAAGCGCCGTACGCGAGCCGCTCGAGCAGGTCGCCGCCGGACGCCGGCGCCCCGGCGTACTCGGGCGCTGCCGCGCGCGCGCCGCCCCCGGCCAGGATGACGATCGCCTGTGCGTCGTCCACGCGCGCCAGATCCAGCACCGGCTCACGCTCGGCCGCGCGCCACAACGCCTCGGCGAGTACGGGCGTGGCCAGCAGCCACAGCGCGCCGAGCCCGAGCGCGAGCAACGCCACGCCGGCGCGCCGCGCGCGCGCCGTGGCGCGCGGGCGGCTGATCAGCCAGGCGCCCACGGCGGCCAGCAGCACCGGACCGGCCGGTGGCAGCACCAGCGTACGCAGCAGCGTCTTCAGCGTGAAGAACATGGGCGTTTCATAACTGGATGCGCTGCCAGGCGCCCGAACGCCAGCGCAGCAGCAGCGCGCTGCCGAGCACCATGACGTACACGAGTACCGCGACCCAGCCGCCGACGGCGCCGTAGCCGAACTGCGGCAGGAAGTGCACCCAGCCCTGGCCCGGGGCGAAGGTGAGCGCGTGGGCGAGCGGGGCGAAGAACAGCAGGGACATCGGCAGCACCAGCGCCGCGGGCACCTTCACATCGCCCGCGCCGCGCAGACACATACTGCTGCCCATGTTGAGGCCGTCGAAGAACTGAAATCCGGCCGCCAGCCACAGCAGGTGCCCCCCGAGCGCCACCGCGGCGAGCGAGTCCGCATCGTGCGCGCCGGCGAAGAACGGCAACAGCCACGGGCCCGTGAGCGCGATCACGATGCCGATGCCGCCCATGTAGCACGCCGCCAGGAGAATGGTGCGGTTGCCGACGCGGAAGGCCCACTCGCGCGCCCCCGCGCCGATCGACTGCCCCACCAGCGTCGTCGCGGCGGAGGCGATGCCGAAGCCGGGCATGTAGGAGAGCGAAGTGAGGCTCATGACCATCTGGGTGGCGGCACCATCGGCGGTCCCGAGCCAGGTCTGCATCATCTGGAACATCGCGAACCCGAGCAGGTCGGCCGCGGGCAGCAGTCCCATCGGCACCCCCAGGCGCAGTTGCTCGAGGAGCCGCCGCGCGTGCGGCCGCCAGGTGAGGTGCGAGTGATACAGCCGGCGGTACTCCGGCTGCAGGAAGATCATCAGCGCGAACAGCAGGCCGATGACCTGCGCGCAGTTGGTCGCCCAGGCGGAGCCTGCGATGCCCCACCCCAGCCCGAAGATGAACAGCTGGTTCAGCAGCGCATTGGCGAGCGTGGTGACCAGGGTGATCCACAGCGTCAGGCGCGGGCGGCCGATGCCGTTGAAGAAGCCGAGCGTGGCCCACACGGCCGCGCCCACGAAGGCCCCGCCGACGCGCGGCAGCCAGAAGGCCGCGGCGAGCTGCTCGATCTGGGCGTCAAAGCCGAAGGGCGCGAGGATCAGATGGCGCGCGGCTCCGACCAGCATGAAGACGGGCGCCGCGCACGCCATGCCCCAGATCGCGGTCCACACCGCCTCGGCCGCACGGTTGTAGCGATGCGCCCCGAAGTGCTGCGCGACGAGCGTCTGCACCGCGGTGCCAGCGCCGCCGAGCACCAGCACGATCGCCAGAATGAGCCACTGCACCGCACCCACCGCGGCGAGCGCCTTGGTGGAGATGCGCCCCATGAACCACATGTCCGTGAGATTGAGGACGATCTGCACGGCGCTGTTGGCCATGAGCGGCAGGGCGAGCGCGAGCACGGCGCGCTGGTCGACGTGCGTGCCGCCGTGCGCGTCGATGCGCTGCGCAGGCAGGCGCGCACGGCCAGCCGCCGGGCGCGCAGCGCTCGCTGACTGAAGAGGGGCGTCCATGGCAACATCCTGATCAATCCGTCATTCTCGCACACTCATTCCGAAGGGAGATTGCGCCATGGCCGCACCTCGCAAGGCTGCCGCCCGCACCCGCCGCACGCGCGGGCGGCTCGCCCCAGGCCAACAGGCGCGCGGCCTCGACGCCGCGCAGGTGGCCGTCGCGCTCGATGACGCGGCGGTCGCCGAGCTCGCGCAGCTGGTGCGCGCCGCCGGCGGCGCACCGATCGGCGCTTATCGGGAACCCTTGGGCGGGCGGCCGCTGCTCTTGGCGAGCCTGCCATTCGCGGCCGTGCAGCCGACGCCCTTCCAGCGCGACTTGTCGCCGACCCACGCCAAGCGCCTGGCCGTGGCAATCGAGCAGACCGCGGCGTTTCTGGATCCGCTGATCGTGGTGCGCGGCGAAGACGGGCGGCTGTGGACGCCCAACGGCCGGCATCGCCTGGCCGCCGCCAAGGTGCTCGGACTCAAGCAGATCACGGCGCTCATCTCCGGGGACGAATCCCTCGCCTACCGCATCCTCGCGCTCAACACCGAGAAGGCCCACAACCTCAAGGACCGCAGCCTCGAGGTGATCCGCATGGCGCGCAATCTTGCCAAGCGGGGTGGCCGTGAGCGCGAACAGGAATTCGCGGCGCAGTTCGAGGCGCCCGAGCTGCTGACGCTCGGCATCGTCTACGAGCGCTCACCGCGCTTTGCCGGCGGAGCCTACAGCGCCTTCCTGAAGAAGGTTGATCGCTTCAGCGAGCGCACACTTGCGGCGAGCCTGAAACAGCGCGAGGACTATGCGGCCCGCATCCTTGAGATCGACGCGCGGGTGAAGAGCCTCATCAGCGCGCTGCAGGCGCGCGGCTTCAAGTCTCCGTACCTGCGCAACTACGTCGTGGCGCGCATCAACCCGGTGCGCTTCCACAAGGCCAAGAAGGGCGACACGCAGCCGCCGATGCCCCTGCCGCAGGCACTGCTGCGCATGTGGGGCGCCGCGCGCAAGTTCAACGTCGGCTCAGTGTCGAACTCCGATCTCGCCTGGGTGGCCGTGGGCGCAGCGGCCGAGTAGGCGCGCGGCCGCGCCCCGCTATTGCCCCGAGCGGCGTACGCCGGCGTCCTCGGGGAGCGGGCGCAGGTAGCCATCGTCCTCGTAGCTGAGCCCGTACCCGTAGGAAAAGAGCGGCGGTTCCCCGGGCCGCCCATCGAGCGCCGGGGGGCGCGGCGTTGCCGGCCAGGAGAACGGCAGCCGGCCGCGAAAGTCGTAACGCACCGCACCGTCGGGCTTGCGCAGCAGCACGTCGGCGATACCGCCGCCCTCCGGACCGGGGAGCCAGGCGGCGACGAAGCTGTCGGCGACGTTGATCTCGGCGTTGACCCAGAGCGGGCGCCCCGACAGGAACACCGCGACCACCGCCACGTCCAGGGCGCGCAGGCGCCTGAGCAATGCCAGATCGCGCTTGTCCGCCGGGCTGTACTCGAGCGTCGGCACGTCACCTGCGTACTCGGCGTACGGGTTCTCGCCGAACACCACGATGGCCACGTCCGGGCGCGTATGGAACTCGCCCCCGAGGCTCAGCTCCGCGCTGCCGCCGGCCGCCTTCACCTGCTGCGCGATGCCCGCGTAGATTGTCTGCCCGTGGGGGAAGTCCTGGTTCGGTTCGGTGCCCTGCCAGTTGATCGTCCAGCCGCCGCTTTGCTTGGCGAGGCTGTCGGCCCCGTCGCCGGCCACGAGCACGCGCTGGCGCGGCGCGAGCGGCAGCAGGTGATTGCGGTTCTTCAATAGCACCAGCGACTCGCGCACGGCCTGGCGCGCCACCGCGCGGTGCTCCGCGGAGCCGAGCAGCTCGTAGCGTCCGGCGTACGGCCGCGACGACGGACGCCCCTCGGTGAGCAGATGCGCGCGCAGCTTGACGCGCAGGATGCGGCGCACCGCATCCTCCAGGCGGCCGGCGGGGATCTCGCCGGCCGCGACCTGCGCGGCGAGGTTGTCCTGCAGCTCCTTCCAGCCATCGGGCGCCATGAGCATGTCCAGCCCGGCATTGACGGCCGGAGCGCAGCTGATGGTCGTGCAGCCGGGCAGTTGCGCATGCCCGTTCCAGTCCCCGATCACGAAGCCGTCGAAACCCATGCGGCCCTTGAGCACCTCGGTCAGCAGCGCCTCGTTGCCGTGCATCTTGCGTCCGTGCCAGCTCGAGTAGGAGGCCATGACGATCTGGGCACCGGCCGCCAGGGCGGCCTGGTAGCCCGCGCTGTCGATATCCCGCAGTTCACGCTCGCTGGCGAGGTTGTTCCCCTGGTCCTTGCCGCCGGTTCCCCCGTCGCCCAGGAAATGCTTGGGCGTGGCAAGTACGTGGGCGGCGTCGAGGAAGGTGGGCGTGCCCGGAGTGCCCTGCAGACCCTGCACCAGGGCCGCGGCGTACTGGCGCACCAGGTCGGGGTCCTCGGCGTAGCTCTCGTAGGTGCGGCCCCAGCGGGCATCGCGGGCCACCGCCACGGTGGGGGAGAACGCCCAGTCAAGTCCCGTGACCCGGACCTCGAGGGCGGTGATCTCCCCGATGCGGCGGATCAAGGCCGGATCGCGCGCCGCGCCGAGCCCGATATTGTGCGGAAAGATGGTCGCCCCGGGGATGTTGTTGTGCCCGTGGACCGCATCGGTACCCCACAACACCGGCACGCGCGGATCCTCGAGGGTGCCGCAGGACGCGTCATAGAACCGATCGGCGAGGGCCAGCCACTCACTCGCAGGAGCGAGTTTGTCGTCGCGCGGCGAGGAATTGCCGCCGTTCAGGACGGAGCCTAGGAAATAGTGACGCAAATCATCCGGTGCAATGCTGCCGATATCCGCCTGCACCAGCTGCGCGGCTTTCTGTGCGGGCGTCATGCGCTCGAGCAGCGCCCCGATGCGGGCCTCGAGGTCTGCGTCCGGCGCCAGTGCGGGCGCGAGCTGCGGCCAGCGCTGCGGATGAATGCGTGCGGCCGGTTGCGGCGCCGCTGCCCAAATCGAGCTCGCCATCAGGGCCACCAGGGCGAGCGCTGCGCAATACCCGGCCCGCAGGGCCGGTCTTCTATTCATGGTGACTAGGATACACACCAGAGGTCGATGCACATGCTGGATCCCGCGACCCCCGCCCGAAATCTCCCCTCCCCCGCCAACCTGATGCGCCGACCCGGTACGGCCATGGCCACGGAGCATGTCCCGGATCTGCTGCTCATCGAGCGCTCGCGTGCGCACGAGGAGCCGGCCATCGAGGCGCTCATCCGCCGCTACGCACGCCGGCTCTACCGGGTGGCGCACAGCGTGGTGGGCGACGCGGTGCGCGCGGAAGCGGTCGTGCAGGAGGCCTACCTGGGTGCGTTCGGGGACCTCGCGCGTTATGAGCCGACCGGCAAGTTCGCCGCCTGGCTGACCCGTCTTACCTACCAGCAGGCGCGTCTGCAGCGCGGTTCACCCATGCGCGGCGCGAACGGGGAAGCCTCCGAGAGCGCGCTCATGCCACAGGAACTGGAGCGCTACCGGCTCGAGCACGCGATCGGCAGCCTGCCGGAAGTCTTTCGCACGGTCTTTGTGCTGCGCGTCCTCGAGGGCATCAGCGGCATCGAGACGGCCGCCTCGCTCGGCCTGCATGAGACGACCGTGCGCACGCGGCTGTACCGCGCTCACCGGCGACTCGATGCGGACACCCTGCTGCGGGTACGCACGGCCGCCGGAGTGCTGGAGCTGCCGCCCGCACGCCTGGATCACCTGGTGGGACGCGTGCTTACGCATCTGCCGCGCGCGACTGCGTCGCTGCCGCCTCCGGGCCCCTAGAGTCCCGCGAGCGCCTTCTTCGTCTGGCGGGGCGGAGCTAGCCAGGTCTTTACCTGCGCGTTCATACTGCGACGCGCCGGTCGTCGGCGCCGGCAAACCTGACCTGCGGATCTTAAGAAGTCGTGAGCGGCATCTTCAGCGCCTTCCTGCTGACCTTCGCCGGGCTGTTTCCGATCGTCAATCCGATCGAATCAGCCCCGTTCTTCTTCGGCATGACGGCCTCCATGACGGTGGCCGAACGCAACGTCATGGCGCGCAACGTGGCGATCAACGGCTTTGCGCTGCTGCTGGGCTCGATGGTCCTCGGGCCGTATCTTCTGGAAATCTTCGGTATCCGGCTGCCGGTGGTGCGCATCGCCGGCGGCTTCGTGGTGACGGCGCTCGGCTGGAAGCTCCTGACGCAGGAGGACTGGTCCGATCACGGGGACTCCTCGGACCTGCCGGCCGCGCGCGGCCGCCGCAAGATCGGCAGCTTCTATCCGCTCACCATGCCGCTCACGGTCGGTCCGGGCTCGATGTCGGTGGCGATCACCATCGGCAGCCGTAAGACGGAAGGACTTCCGCCGCTCCCCGAGATCGCCTCGCACGCGACCGGGGCGCTGCTCGGCATCATCGCCATCGGGCTGTCGATTTACCTCGCCTACCGCTTTGCCGCGAGCATGGCGAAGTTCCTCGGCGACACCGGACTTGAGGTTCTGGTGCGACTCTCGGCCTTCATCCTCATGTGCATCGGGATCGAGATCATCTGGAATGGCTGGACCGCGTTGAACGCGCTCCACTGAAGGTGCGCCCGCGCGCTCGTCCCCGAGCACCAAAGAGTGCCACCTCGATCGCAGCAGAAGGGAAACCCGCAGTCATGAGCAGCCTCACACCCGCGCGCCGCGCCACTTCCCGACGCTGGCTCGCATTAGTCGGCGCGGCGGCCTTCCTGCTCGGGGCGAGCGCGCCGCAGGCACAGGAGAACGCTCCGGGTTATCTGGCACCGGGGCAGGCGCTGCACATCGAGGCGTGGCTGCCGCCGGCGCCGGCGGATGATTCGATGGCCAAGGCGGCCGACGTGGAGACTTACTTCCACACCCGCGCGCTGATCGGCACGGCGCGCGCCGAGGAGGCGCACGCGGACGACGTGGCGCCGCGGCCGGCGGAGAAAGTAGCGCCGCGCTTCAGCTATCTGCTCGGCCTGAACCTCAACCGGCAGAACGCCCCGCGGTTCCTGCAGATGATGGAGCGGGTGCGCAGCGATGCGGAAGCGCTGGTGGCGCCGGTCAAGAAGCCCGTCGGCAGCGGTGGCCGCCACCGGCCCTTCGTCGAATACCCCGACCTGCCGAAGTGCCCGCTCAACTATCCGGACCTGCCTGCGAGCGGCTCCTATCCTTCCGGTCACGCGACGCTCGGCTGGCTGTGGGGCTCGATCCTGGCGGAAATCGCCCCCGAGTTCGCCGACCAGCTGATCGCGCGCGCCATCGCCTTCGGCGACAGTCGCGTCGTGTGTGGCTTTCATTACCCGTCCGATGTCGCAGCCGGGCGGCTCGCCGCGGCGGCGCTGTTGGATCGGCTGCACGCCGATGCGGACTTCCAGAAGGACCTAGCGGCCGCGAAGAAGGAACTGACCGGCCTGCTCGCGGCGGCGCATGCCCGGCGCGCGCCGTAAGGAAGGGCCGTCATCGGGGCACGCAGGCGGCCGTCGTCAGGAAGCGACGCGAATGCCCGTATCGACAAAATGTGATCCACCTCTCCACACACGCTCCTCCAGCATCCTCCCCCGTGGTGGTATCTTCAGCCGAGGCCTCGCGGGAGCATGTCGTATCTCATGAGTGCGGAGGAAATCAGGGAGACGGCGATCGAAGTCTGGCCGGAGTGGCAGGGCGCGGTCATCAATGGAACCTATCCCCTGCGGCAGGTTCTGCATGGGTCAGACCACAGCGCCGTATTCCTGACCGAACACACGGCACAGGACACTTCCGCTGCCGCGATCAAGATCGTCCCGGCTGAGCAGGTCACCCTGGCGCAGCTCGCGCACTGGCGCACGGCCGCCGGGCTCTCCCATCCTCACCTGATCCGGCTGCTCGACACAGGCCTGTACCAGCTCGGCGGTCGACAGTTTCTCTTCGTCGTCATGGAATACGCCGAGCAGACCCTCGCTCAGGTGCTTCCACAGCGGGCCCTGACGAGCGGCGAAGCGCGGGAAATGCTCCTTCCCACGCTGGATGCCCTGGCATACCTGCACGGGCAGAACCTGGTGCAGGGCCAGCTGAAACCGGCGAACTTTCTGGTGGTCAATGACCAGCTGAAGCTGGCCAGTGATACCGTCCGTCCCGCCGGCGCTCCCCGCGTGAGCATCGCGCTCTCCTCTCTGTACGATCCGCCCGAGGCCAAGAACGGCGGGTTCTCCCCGGCCGGCGATATCTGGGGTCTCGGTGTCACGCTGGTCGAGGCCCTCACCCAGTCCCTCCCCTGGCCCGAGGAACCCGCCGGGACTACCTGCCTGCCCCCGACGCTGCCGCCGGACTTCGTTGACGTGATACAGCGGTGCTTGACCCACGACCCCGCCCGCCGTCCCACCGCCACCGAGCTGCAAGCCGAGTTAAGAGGCGCGCCGGTGGTGGACGTTCGCGAAGCACCCCCCCAGGCCGCCACCGAGCTGCAAGCCGAGTCAAGAGGCGCGCCGGTGGTGGACGTTCCTCGGGCGATCGTTCGCGAAGCACCCCCGCAGGCCGCCACCGAGCTGCAAGCCGAGTTAAGAGGCGCGCCGGTGGTGGACGTTCCTCGGGCGATCGTTCGCGAAGCACCCCCCCAGGCCGCCGCGCCCCAGAAGCCGGCCAGGCGACACTCGCCGGTGCCGGCCATCGCAGTGCCCGTGTGCCTCATGCTGTTGCTCGCAATCTGGGCGGGCCTGCGCATGTTTCACGGCCATGCCGATGCCGCGCGGCCGACTTCAGGTGCGGCTCAGAGTCCTGCGCAAGCCCCCGCCGGCGCGCCACTAGTTGCGGCGCAGAACCCGCGCACGCTTCGGCCAGCGCTCCCCCAGAGCGCCGCAGCCTCGGTCAGCGCGAAGTCCAAGGAGTCCAAGCCGCCGTCCCCGCGTCCCGGTGCTTCCCGACCGGAACGACCCGCACCGCCATTGGCCGACGCCTCACCCTCCGTGGTCCATGAGCAGATGCCCGTTGTGGCGCGCAGCGCGCTCAGAACGATTCACGGCCACCTGAAGGTCGCCGTGCTGGCGACGGTCGATCCGGCGGGCAACGTCAGCGAGACGCGCCTGGAAAACCCCGGGCCAAGTTCTTATTTCGCCCGCTCGGCAAAAGAAGCGGCTGGAAAATGGAAGTTCGCCGCAGCCGACGGGCAAGACTCGCGCCAGTGGCTGTTGAGCTTCGAGTTCACCAGCAGTGGCACCACCGGACACGCCGCTCCGCGGTAACGGGAATCGGCCGGCCGACCGAGCGACAGGAGCTCCCGACCCAGGGCACACACAGAGCGCTAAGACGCGGCGCCCGCGGCGGACAAGAGCGCCAGCACCGCGGCACGCGCGGCCGAGGAATGCACCGGCAGGGCCAGCACGTCGCCCGGGCGCGCCCACTCGAGCGCGCAGTCGACCGCCTCAAGTTCACTCTTGCACATGGGCAACGCCGCTTCCGGCAGACCGGCGCGCCGCAATGCCGCGTGGATGAGACGCGGCACCTCCCCAGGGTCCCGGCCGCGCAGGTGCGCCTCGTCCTCCTTGACGACCACGAGTTGCGGGCGAAAGGCCGCCACCACCCCGGCGAGCGCCTCGACCTCGCTGTCGCGGCGATTGCCGGCCTGCCCGAGCAGTGTTCCGAGGCGGCCCCCCGGCCTGCGCAGGTGCTCGGCGACGGTGAGCAGGCCGCGCATGCCATCGGGGTTGTGCGCGTAGTCGACGAGTATGCACACGCCGTCGCGCTCGAAACGCATCAGGCGCCCGAGGTTATCGCTGAGGTTCGCACCGAAGCGCGCGAACACGCCGGCGATGACAGCGGGCGGGATGCCAAGCCCGGCGGCCGCCAGCGCCGCCCCGGCGAGGTTCGCGATGTTATAGGTCGCGCTGCCATCAACCGTGAGCGGCAGGGCGTTAACGACGCCGAGGTCGGCCTCGTGCCCGTGATGCTGCAGCAGCAGGCGGCCGTCGCGCACGCCACAAGTGGGACCGCCGCCGACGCGGTGTGCGCGCAGCCTCGGGTGGTCGGCGTCCAGGGCAAACCAGCCGAGCGGCGGCGCCCTGCCGAAGCGCTGTGCGAGCGTCTCCGACCTCGCCACCAGCTGCGCGTCGTCGGCATTCAGGACCAGCAGGCCCTCTGCGCTCAGCACGCCGGCCACGGTCAGCTTCACGTCCGCAAGCGCCGCAAGGTCATCAATGCCGTACTCGCCAAAGTGATCGGCGCTGACGTTGGTCACCACCGCGACACGCGCCCGCGAGATCGCAAGTCCACGCCGCAGGATGCCGCCGCGAGCGGTCTCGATGATCGCCGCGCGCGCGAGGCGCTCGCGGATCACCCGGCGCGCGCCTTCGGGCCCCGAGTAGTCGCCACTGGCCCGTGCGATGCCGTCGAAAAACACCCCGTCGGTACAGCAGAACGCACAGGGCCAGCCGTGGGCGCGCGCGCAGGCCGCTAGCAGGCGCACCGTGGTAGTCTTGCCGTTCGAGCCGGTCACGATGGCCGTGGGGACGTCGTGCAGCTCGCTCCAGGGCACCGCGCCGGGCGGCGGCAGTGCCGCCATTGAGAAATCGCTTCCGCCGCTGCCCGCCCCGAGGGTGAGTGTGTCTTCGTCGAGCACCTGCGGCAGCGTGCGCGCTGCGGCGGCGCCGAGTAGCGCCATGAGGTCCGGCCGCGCCTCGCGGGCGGCGAGCACGGCAAGGCGCGTGAGCGCCGCGCCCTCCTCCAGGACCGGCGGGATCACCTGCGCGCCCGCGGCGGCATCCTCGAGCAGCTCCGCGAGCAGCGCCGCCTCGAACGCGCCGGTGCGCGCCGGATCGGCCGCGGCAAGGGTTGCGCACAGCGCCCATTCGTTGACTTCGGTGGCGACAAACAGCTGATCGGCGGGCGCCGCGAGCGCGAGCGAGACACCGCCGGCGTGCCGGCGTGCCGCCACGCCCGGGCCCCGCCAGCCCAGGTGAGCGCGCGCCCGCTCGACGCGCGCGCGCCAGCCGGCCAGCAACGCCGCATCGGGCGCGATGCCGCAGGTCTCCAGCTGCGCGCCCGTACCGAGGAAGAATAGATTGGGTCCCGTCAGACGCCGCGAGGCGTCGAACGGGAGTCCGGTGACGGCGTTCAGTCTTCAGCCTCCGGTGCGTAACGGATGCCGCGCTCGTCGCGGATCAGACCCTCGAGACTGAAGGCCGGCGCGGTTGGCTCGAGGGCCTTCGGCGCGCTCGCGCCGTAGGTGGCCGCCTCGCTCGCGAAGGCAGCCGCCGGCGTTGCGGGCGCGGCCGCACCGGCCGGCCGGAACTTGGTGATCTGCTTCCAGGAGCGTACCAGCGCATCGGCGAAGATGAGCAGCAGGTCCCCTGCTGCCCCCATGTTGAGCGCGGCGTTGATCGCCTCCTGCTCGTCCGGGATGACCGAGATCGCCTGCTCGGGCACGCCGGCGGCCCTGAGGGCCGCGGCCTGGATGCGCGGCACCTCATCGGGCGCGCGCTCGCGCAGACTGTCATCGCGGCGGCAGATGTAGTGATCGAAGCGCCCGGCGACTGCCTGGGCGATGGCCACGAGGTCTTCGTCGCGCCGGTCGCCGGGCCCGGCGAGCACCACGATCCGTCGGCCGGTCACATCTAGGCGCTGCGCCAGGTCGGCGAGCGCTGCGACCGCGTGGGCGTTGTGCCCGTAGTCAAAGAGCACCTTGAAGGGGTGCTCGCTGAAGATGTTCATGCGTCCCGGCGCCTGGAAGAAGGTGGCGTCGAAGGTGCGCAGTCCCTGGCGGATCGCATCGAGCTTGATGCCCAGCGAGAAGGCTATGGCAGCGGCGAACATGGCGTTCTGCACGTTGTGGGTAGCGCGGCCCTCGAGGGTGGCCGGAATCAGGTGCGTCCACAAGAGCGGCACATGGCTGCCCTTGTCGTAAAGGGCGATCATCTGACCGTTGACGCCGGCTTCCAGCGCACAGGCGCGGCCACCGGCGCGGATGTGCTCGCGCACCAGGGTGTGCTGCGGATTCAAGGTAACGTAGCAGATGTTCTTCGCTTCGGTGTAGCCGGACATTTTCAGCACCAGCGGATCATCGGCGTTGAGCACCGCGCAGTCGGTGGCGACCTCCACCACGATGCGCTTGACTTCGGCCAGCTGCTCGAGCGTGTCGATGCCCTTGAGGCCGAGGTGGTCGGGCTGCACGTTGAGCACCGCGCCGACGTTGACCTCGTTCACGCCCATGCCGGCGCGCAGCAGCCCGCCGCGAGCGGTCTCGAGCACCGCCATGTCAATCTGCGGGTCCGCGAGCACCATGCGCGCCGAGACCGGCCCGGTCATGTCCCCCGGCACCGTGCGCTGCCCGTCGATGTAGACGCCGTCGGTGGTGGTCATCCCGGGGGTGAAGCCGGCCATCTTGGTGATGTGTGCCAGCATGCGCGCGGTGGTGGTCTTGCCGTTGGTGCCGGTGAGGGCGGCGATCGGCACGCGCGAGGGCGCTCCGGGCGGGAACAGCATGTCGATGACCGGCGCTGCCACATCGCGCGACGTGCCCTCGCTCGGCGCCACGTGCATGCGAAAGCCCGGAGCGGCGTTCACTTCGCAGATGCCGCCGCCGATGCTGCGGTAGCTCTCGGTGATGTTCTTGGAGAGAAAGTCGACGCCGCCCACATCGAGGCCGATGGCCCGCACGGCGCGCTCAGCCATCTCGCGGTTGTCGGGGTGGATGACATCGGTGACGTCGGTCGCCGTACCGCCGGTGGACAGGTTGGCGGTGGAGCGCAGATACACGACCTCGCCCTTGGGCGGCACCGCCTCCGCGGTAAGCCCGGCGCGTTCGAGCATCTTCAGTGCCTGCGCATCGAGCTCGAGCCGCGTCAGCACCTTCTCGTGCCCCACGCCGCGGCGCGGATCCTGGTTGACGCTGTCGATGAGCTCGCGGATGTTGTGCTCGCCATCGCCCACCACGTGCCCGGGCGTGCGGCGGGTCGCCGCCACCAGCTCGCCGTTGACCACCAGCAGGCGGTGGTCGTCGCCTTCCAGGAACGTCTCGACGATCACCGAGCGCGAGTGCTCGCGTGCCACATTGAAGCCGTGGGCCACTTCGGGGTCGGTCGTCAGGCGAATGGAGATCCCGCGTCCGTGGTTGCCGTTGTAGGGCTTGGTGACCACCGGCAAACCGATGCGCCGCGCGGCGCGCACTGCCTGGTTCTCGCTGTTCACCAGTTCCTGCTGCGGCACGGGCAGTCCGAGGCCGGCGAGGATCTTGTTGGTCTCCTCCTTGTCGCTCGCCAGCTCCACCGAGATGTGCGGCGTGCGGCCGGTGACCGTCGCCTGGATGCGCTGCTGGTATTTGCCGTGACCCAGCTGCACCAGCGACTGATCGTTCAGGCGCAGCCAGGGGATGCCGCGATGCTCGGCGGCCCGTACCAGCGCGGCGGTCGAGGGGCCGAGGGCACGGCGCTGGGCGAAGCGGATGAACTGGTCGCGCGCCTCCGGCCAATCCCAGCCCTCCGGAATGCTGTCGGCGGGACGCAGCTGCGGCGGCAGCAATGTGAGCAGCAGGCGCAAGCCGAGCTCGCCGGCGGCGATGCCTTCATCGCGCTGCGCATACTCGTAGACCACGGTGTAGACCCCGGGCCGGCCCGCGCTGCGTGTCTTGCCGAAGGTGACTTCCTCGCCGGCGATGTTCTGCAACTCGATGGCGACGTGCTCGAGCACGTGCCCGAGCCAGGTGCCGTCGCCCTCGCGCATGCGCCGCAGCAGTCCGCCGGGCTCGCGGTAGGAGCAGCCGTGCTCGGCGAGCCCCGGAAGCGCTGCCGCGAGCGCATCGACGAAGCCGGCGCCGAGGCGCCCCGTGGGCCACGCTTCCAGTTCCCCGAGGTCCAGGTCCAGACGGATGACCGGAAAGCGCGCGTAGAGGGAGGGGCCGACGTAAACGGAGCGATCAAGAATGCGCATAGCTGTTGCTCATGTAATAGTTTTTCGTAGGCAACGTGTGGCGCCTGGACATACCGGCGGTGGACTACTCCTTCGTCTGCAGCAGCGCGCCGGCGCTCGCCACCCGGGTATGCATATTGAAAGTTGCGCCCGCCACCAGTACGTGCACCTGCAGGCCGAGTACACAGACGGCCTGCCCGTCGGCGATCTGGCCGATGGAGGAGTACGAGACCTGCGAGCCATCCACGATGGTGACGCCGCCACTGCCTTCGATTTCGACCGTCTCATCCGGGCCGATGAAGGCCGCGGTGTCCTCGTCCAGCCCGATGCCGACCGCGAAGGGGTTGTAGGCGAGCGCCGTCAGCAGCCGGCCGAGGCGGTCGCGCTGGCGAAAATGCTGATCGATGATGAAGCGATTGGTGAGACCTAAGCCCGGGGCGAGCTGCACGCTGCCGGCGATCATGGCCGACCCCTCATCGCCCGAGGCGATCATGTGTTCGCTGAGGATGCTCGCACCGGCACTGGTACCGCCGACCGTCACGCCATGCGCGTTCTGGCTGCGGATCAGCTTGGCGACCGGCGTGCCGCCGAGCAGCGTCGTGAGTCGCAGCTGATTGCCCCCGGTAAAGAAGATGCCGGTGGCCTCCTGGATGCGCTTGAGGCGCCCGGCTTCCTGGCAGTCGCGGCGGGTGTCGAAGTCCATGACCGCGACGCGCGGGGCGCCGATGTCGCGGAATATCTGCTCGTACCGGGGCCCGGTCTCGTGCATGCGGCTGGCCGTGGGAATCACCACGATATCGGCGTCCTCACCCCCCGAGGCGCGCACGAAGCGCTCGAGGATGCGGCGATCGTTTTCCTTATTCTCGGCGCCGCCGATCGGAATGATCCAGCCACGCGTCTGTCCGTCCGGAACTTTGCTGGGCATCCTTCACAGACCCCTCAACCGCCTCTGTTGTGTGAAAGGTACCACGGTCGCGGGGACCCCGCCGCCGCCCGTGTCTCACCGGAGCCGGCGGCCCCCGGCCGGCGCCCTAAACCTAGACTCGCTCGACCAGCGTCAGTGCCAGGAGCTTCTCGAGGTTACGCACCTGGCCGCTCGGGTAGCCCGCGATGCGCAGCTGAAAATAGGCACTGCCCTTGCGCACGCTGAGGGCGGTGCCGAAGGGCGGCATGCTGATGTAGTACGCCTCATCGCCGATACCGCTGGCCGTGATTTCGGTGACCCCTTTGACGGGGGTCTTGCCGGCCTGGAAGGAGCGCGCGCTCATGAGACTCAGCACCATCTTCTTCGAACCGATGCTCGCACCCCCGGGACCCATCCAGCCGCAGGAGGTCAGTGAGTTCGGCACGATGTGCTCGCCCTCGGCCACCGTGACCCCAAGCACCGTACTCACCTGCGCCGCGGTCAGGAGCGCACAGGCATCACTGGGACCGGCCGCGGCAGCGGCGGTGCTCGCCACCAGGGCCAAAGCGGCCCCGCCAGCGGCCCTCGTTCCAGCCCGGCCCACCGTTCTCATTTCGTGAACTGCCTCCCTGCGCGCACTTTGGTGCGGCCCCGATACTACCTGCGGTCAGGCCGGTACTACGTCCCTTTTTTTCCGAATGAAGCGCCCGGCGGATGCAGGCGCCGCCGCCAACTTGGGCGGCTGCAAGACGCGGGCAATTCCTGCGGATGCGCAGGCGAAGATGACGTTATGACGCTGCGCAACGTGGTGGGGGTCGCACTCATCGCCGTCGCTCTGTGGAGCGGATGGCGGCGGTTCGAGCTGCGCCCCGTGCACCCGCCCGATGGCGTACTCGCGCCCGATGAGCCGCTGCAAAACGAGGTGCAGGATGCCGCGCCGCTGCCGCGCGGCCGCTGGCTGCTGAGGGTGCGCGCGGACTATGACGTTACCGCCCGGATCCTCGCGCGCGAGGATTATCACTTCGATGCCCTCGCCGATCTGATCCCCGAGGATCTCGCGCTCGGCTGGGGTCCCATGTCCGACAACGCAGTGCTTGCGCACTTCGACATCTCGCAGGACGTGCGCTTTTATTTCTGGCAATCCCGCGGGCCGCTCGTCATCCCACGCGAGGCCGTGACCAGCCACAGCGCCAATACGCACCTCATCCCCGCAAACGACGCGGTGCGCGCGGCGCTCAAGCGCCTGCGCATCGGCGAGGTCGTGCACCTCAGCGGGGAACTGGTCGATGGCAAGCGCAGCGACGGCGCCTGGATCAAAACCTCCCTCACGCGCGTGGACTCGGGCCCCGGCTCCTGCGAGGTGCTGCTGGTAAAAGAGGTTGCGGTGGTGCGGTAGTCAGCGCGCCAGCTCACGCACACCATCCAGCAGCCGCTGCACCTCATCCGCGCTGGTGTAGGCAGCACAGCCGGCGCGCACGAAGCCCTCCGCCTCGCGTCCGTAGACACGTGCCACCGTGGTGGCATAGAAGTCACCGTGCGAAACGAACACGCCGCGCTCGGCTAGCGCGACGGCGATCGCCTCGGGGCTGCGCCCCTCGAGGGTGAACGACAGTGTCGCGGTGCGCGGTGTGCCCGGCGGCGGACCGTAGAGCTTCACACCGCGGATGGCGTCGAGCCCATGCCACAGCTTGCCGATGAGTTCGTCGGCACGTTCATGCAGGACCTGTGCTACGCGCTGCAGGCGCGCGCGCCGCGGCGCCCCCTCCGGCGCAAGAGAGGCGAGAAAGTCGATCGCGGCCCCCGCACCCACGATCCCCTCGTGATTGAGCGTGCCAGTCTCCAGGCGATCGGGGGCGGTAGGGGCCGCCGGCGTCAGCCGCGGAGCATCGAGGGATTCCAGCAGCGCGCGCCGTCCCCAAAGCACCCCGACATGCGGGCCGTAGAATTTGTAGGCCGAGCAGGCAAAAAAATCACAGTCCCAGGCACGCACGTCCGGCATGTCATGCGCGGCGTAGTGCACGCCATCGACGAATACCAGGGCCCCGGCCGCGTGCGCCAGCGCGGTGAGCTGCGCGACGTCGTTCACGGTGCCGAGTGCGTTGGAAGCTGCGCCGACGGCGAGCAGGCGCACGCCGTGGGTCAGCTTGCGCGCCGCATCCTCCATATCGAGGCGCCCGTCCTCGGGGCGCATGCGAATCACCCGCAGCTCGAGTTCGCGCTCGCGGGCCAGGCGTCTCCAGGTGTCGGAGTTGGCGTGGTGGTCGAGTTCGGTAACCACGAGGGCGTCGCCCCGGTGCCATCCCTGGCCGAGCGCGCGTCCCAGATGAAAGGTGAGCGTAGTCATGTTGGCGCCGAAGACGATCTCCTCGGGCCGGGCGCCGAGCCAGTCGGCCAGCGCGGCCCGCGCGCCCAGCAATGCCGCGTCGGTCTCGAGACTGGTGGGATATGCCCAGTGGGTATTGGCGTTGTGATGCAGCAGGTAATCGCTCATCGCGTCCACGACGCGCGCGGGGACCTGCGTGCCGCCGGGTCCGTCGAAATACGCGACCAGGTAGCCCTGATGACGACGCCCCAACGCCGGAAATTGGCGGCGTATCTGTTCGGTCGTGGCGACGGCGGACATGGGCGTATTCCTGGGTGGGCGGCGACTATGAGGAAATTCGATAGTAACGCCAACGAGCGGCGAGCGGCCAACCGGTCACGCAGCGATGGCATACTTACCTTATATGACGAACCCCGAGATTAGTTCCCGGACCCGGTCGCGTCGGCGTGAGACGCCACGCGCGGGCTCGGCACCAGCGGTGGAACGCTCGACGCGCTACCGGCACCTCGTCAACCCCTTCGAGCCGCTGCGCATTTTCTCCGACGATCAGGTCGAGAGCATCCACCAGGCCGCGCTCGGCATTCTCGAACGCCAGGGCATGCGCGTCCTCTCCCCGCGCGGGCGGGCGGCGCTCGCCGCCGCCGGCGCCAGCGTGGATGAGACGACCCACATGGTTCGTTTGGATCCGGCGCTGGTGGCGCAGGCGCTCGCCCGCGTGCCGGCAGAGGTCAACCTAATCGCCCGCAATCCCGCGCGTTCCTGCCGCGTCGGCGGACGCCACGTGGTGTTCGCGCCGGTGTCCGGACCGCCGAGCGTGAGCGACCAGGTGCAGGGCAAGCACTCCGGCACGCTCGCCGACTATCGCGACTGGGTTCGGCTGTCGCAGGCCTTTGACGTGATCCACGTCCTGGGCCAGATGGTTGAGCCCCAGGACGGGCTCATTGCCGAGCGCCACCTGGACACGACGCTCGCGCAGCTGACGCTCGGGGACAAGGTGCCCTACTTCTACTGCCGCGGCGACGGCCAGCTGGCGGACTGCTTCGCGATGCTGCGCATCGCGTGCGGCATCGATGAGGCCGAGTTCCTGAGCCAGCCGCGCTGCTACACCATCTGCAACACGAATTCCCCGCTGCAGCTCGACCTGCCGATGACCGACGGAATCATGGAGTTCGCCCGCAACGGCCAGCTGGTGATCGTCACGCCGTTCACGCTCGCCGGCGCCATGGCGCCCATCACCATCGGCGGTGCTTTGATGCTCGCGCACGCCGAAGCGCTCTTCGGCATCACGCTCGCGCAGATCGTGCGCCCGGGGACGCCAGTCATGTATGGCAGCTTCACCTCGAACGTCGACATGAAGTCCGGTTCGCCCGCCTTCGGTACGCCCGAGTACGCCAAGGCGGCGTTCGGCGCCGGGCAGCTGGCGCGGCACATCGGCGTGCCGTGGCGCTGCTCGAGCGCGACCGCCTCCAACGCCCCGGACGCCCAGTCCGCCTACGAGTCGCAGATGAGTCTGTGGGGCGCCCTGCTCGGCGGTTGTAACTTCATCCTGCACGCCGCCGGCTGGCTCGAAGGCGGTCTCACGGCCTCCACCGAGAAGTTCATTCTCGATATCGAGATGCTGCAGATGTTCGCGGAGCTGTTCCAGCCCGTGTCCGCGTCGCCCGAGGAGCTCGGGATCGATGCGGTCGCCGAGGTCGGCCCGGGCGGTCACTTCTTCGCGGCCGCGCACACCATGCAGCGCTACCGCGACGCCTTCTACACACCGCTGATCTCCGACTGGCGCAATTTCGGCGCCTGGTCGGACGATGGCGCCAAGAGCGCCACGCAGCGCGCCGGCGCCGTTTGGCGCACGACGCTCGCCGCCTTCCAACCGCCGCCGCTGGACCCGGCAGTGGCCGAAGCCCTCAATGCCTTCGTGGCGCGCCGCCGTCAGGAAGGCGGCGCACCGCCCGTGTCCTAAAGACCTCCCAAAACGCATGATGCTTAAGAGTTTCCTCATGTCGCCAGAACCGGTCTTTCTCGTCACCCTTGTCGTGCTGTTCATGTGCGCGTTAGCGGGTGCCAACCTGCAGAGGCGTCACGCGCTGCGCGGCGGCCAGGTCCGCGACGATCTGAGCGTGGTGCTCGCAGCCACGCTGACGCTGCTCGGGCTCATCATTGGCTTTACATTTTCAATGGCGACCACGCGCTACGACATGCGCAAGAACTACGAGGAAGCCGAGGCCAATGCCATCGGCACCGAATACCTGCGCGCTGAACTGCTGCCCGAGCCGCAGGCCGCGCGCACCAAGGTCCTGCTGCGCGACTACGTCACGCAACGCATTCTCTTTTACCGCACGCGCGAGCCCGCCCTGCAGGACAATATCGATGCGAGGACGGGGGAGCTGCAGACCCAGCTGTGGGAAGCCGTACGCGGACAAGCCACCGTCAGTCCGACCCCGATCACGGCGCTGGCACTGGCGGGCATGAATGACGTGATCAACTCGCAGGGTTACACCCAGGCCGCTTGGTGGAACCGCATACCGAACGAAGCGTGGGCACTCATGGGGCTGATTGCCATCCTGTGCAACCTCATGCTCGGCTTCATGACCGCAGACCACAAATCGCGTGCCTTCCTGGGGATCCTGCCTCTGGTCACCGCGATCGCGTTCTTTCTGATCGCCGACATCGACAGCCCCCGCCACGGACTGATCCATATAGTCCCGCAGAATCTGCTCGCCCTCGCCGCAAGCATGCGCTAAGCGGCGTGACGCCTCTGACCGCACTGGTCGCCACCTCGCAGCGCGTGCGCGCCAGCCGCAGCCGCCTGGCCAAGGTGCGCGAACTCGCCTCGCTGCTGCGCTCGCTCGCACCCGCGGAAATCGACGCCGCGACGCACTACCTGGCCGGCGACACGCCCCAGGGGCGCATCGGTGTGGGCTTCGCGCTCCTGACCGTCGCCGCGCGCGCTGCCGCGGCCCCCAACCCATCGCTGTCAATCACCGACCTCGATGCCCGACTCGCCGCACTCGCGCAGCTGCGGGGTGTGGGATCGGCGCCGCGCCGCGCCGCGGCCCTCGGTGCGCTCTTTGCACAGGCCACGCCCGAGGAACAGCAGTTTCTCCTGCAGCTGCTGGCCGGCGAGTTGCGCCAGGGGGCGCTCGAGGGCCTCATGGTCGAGGCCATCGCCGCAGCGGCCGGGCTGCCGGTCGCAGAAGTGCGCCGCGCGGCGATGTACGCCGGGAACCTCGGTGCCGTGGCGCGCAGCGCCCTGACGCAGGGCAGTCTCGGCCTGCGACGCTTCCAGCTCGAGCTGTTCGCCCCCGTGGCGCCGATGCTCGCCCAGACCGCGGCCGATGTGGGCGAAGCGCTGCGCGAGTTCGCCGGCGGCGAGGTGGCGTTCGAGTGGAAGCTGGACGGCGCACGCATCCAGGTGCACAAGCGCGGGCCCGAGGTACGCATCTACACACGCGCCCTGAACGAGGTCACCGCGGCCGTGCCGGAGATCGTCGAGATGGCGCGCGCCTTGCCGGCCGCGGAGCTGATCCTGGACGGCGAGGCGATAGCGCTCGATGCGCATGACAGACCGCGCCCCTTCCAGATCACCATGCGCCGCTTCGGGCGCAAGGTAGGCGTCGACGCGTTGCGCGGCGAGATCCCGCTGCGCGCCTTCTTCTTCGACTGCCTGCGCGTGGCGCAGCGCACTCTCGCAGACTGTCCGGCGCACGAGCGCTTCGCGGCGCTCGCGGCCGTCGTGCCCGAAGCCGCGCGCGTGCCGCGATTGATCACGGCAACCGAAGCGCAGGCTCGTGCCTTCTATCTCGATGCCCTGGACGCCGGTCACGAAGGCGTCATGGCCAAGGCACTGGCGGCGCCGTACGAGGCTGGCAGTCGCGGCGCGAGCTGGCTGAAGATCAAGCGCGCGCACACGCTCGACCTCGTGGTGCTGGCCGCTGAGTGGGGTCATGGGCGTCGCAGCGGCAAGCTCTCCAACTTGCACCTGGGAGCGCTGGAGCCGGCGAGCGGTGCGTACGTCATGCTCGGCAAGACCTTCAAGGGTCTCACCGACGAACTGCTGCAGTGGCAGACCGCGCAGTTGCTGGCGCGCGAGCAGCGCCGTGATGAGTGGACGGTGTACGTGCGTCCGGAGCTCGTGGTCGAGATCGCCTTCAGCGATCTGCAGGCGAGCCGCCGCTATCCGGGCGGAGTAGCGCTGCGGCTGGCACGCGTGAAGCGCTATCGCCCCGACAAATCCGCCGCCGAGGCCGATGACATGCCAGCGGTGCGCAGGATCTTCGCCGCCCAGTCGGGCACGACGCCCGCTTCCGCCTGAGGCAGACGCCGTCAGCTACTCTTGCTGCGCTTTGGAACCTTGGCGCCACCGCGCCGCGCCTCGGACAGCCCGATGGCGATCGCCTGTTTGCGGCTGGTGACCTTCTTGCCCGAGCGCCCGCTGCGCAACGTGCCGCGCTTGCGCTCCTTCATGGCTCGCTCCACCTTCGCGCCCGCAGCCCTGCCGTATCTGGCCATGCCGATCTCCCTACACGAAAAGCAGCCGTGACTTTCGCCCGCCGCGCCTCGGGCGCCTGTCGGAGCGTTCCTTGAGAACTCGTAGGAGGTGAGCGCGAGTGTCGCGCGCGCGCTAATTGCGCAGGTACGAAGCGCCGTTCACGTCGAGGATCGCACCCGTCATGCTGGCCGGTGCATCCAGTGCGCAGTAGCTCACTACCTGCGCGACCTCCTCGGCGGTGGCCACGCGGCCCAGCGGCTGATCGGCGATCACCGCCGGGTCAGCTACCGCTTGCGCGACGCGTTGCGTCGCGACCCAGCCCGGGGCCACGACGAAGACGTGGACGCCGCGCGCCGCCAGCGCCTTGGCGAGCGACTGACTGAAGGCGTTGAGTCCCGCCTTACTGGCAGCATAGGCCGGTGCCGTCGGCTCGCCGCGAAAGGCGGCGCGCGAAGAGACGCTGACGATTCTCCCCTGCCCGCGGGCGCTCATCGTGTGCGCGGCGCAATAGGAAAGATGTGCCGCACCCACGAGGTTGACCGCCAGCGTGCGCTCCCAGGCCCGGGTCCATTGCTCGTAGCTGCTCGCCAGTGGCGGATGCTCGGGAAAGATGCCGGCATTGTTGATGAGCGCGTCGACGGGCCCGAGACGCGCGACCTCGCGCCACAACCGCTCGATCGATGCAGGCGCGGCGAGGTCGGCCTGCACCAGCACGTGCCCGGTCCCCTCCAGACTGCGTCGGGCCTGCTCCGCACCGTCTGGGTCCGCCTGATAGTGCAGCGCCAGGGTTACGCCGCGGCGCGCCAACACACGACAGATGGCGGAGCCAATGCCGCCCGAGGCTCCGGTTACCAGCACGATGGCCATATCGATGAAGCTCCGGTGGGCTGCGCTGGCGCCTACTCTCCCCCGAGGAACGCTCGCCGCGCAACTGCGAAGCTCTGGGGCCCGGTTAGGCCAGGGCCGACGGCCTGATGCGATTTCCTTATTCCGACCCAAACCGAAGTTATGACGCTTACGAACTCAACACCGCTAGTCTTGAGTGCAGCCGCGGATCCTTAGGAACAAGAGTCATGTCAGAGCTTGCCGATAACGCGCCGCGTGCGATCCGGCGCCACAATGCCTGGACGGCGTGGACGCGCACCGAGGACTGGTGGGCGATTTTCATCGGCGTCGGCCTTATCGTGCTCGCCGTCGGCGCCTTGGCGGCCGGTACCGATCTTAAATGGATCGCCGTCGCGCCGCAGAAATGGCACACGCTGTCCGAAGTTGCGCAGCAGCTGCGCGCCCATGCGAGCCAGTATCTGGCGCTGTTGGTGCTGTGGGCCGTGCTGCTCGGCATTGGCGCGAACGCACTCGGCTACCGACCCACGCAGTTCGTGCCGGGGTTTGCACTGCTGTTCGTGCTGTCACTGGTGCTGTACGCACTGGGCCAGTGGAGCGAGGCTGCACGCTATAACCTCGAGCCGCCGCTCGTCGCGCTGGTCCTCGGGCTGCTGATCGCAAACACCGCCGGCGCGCCGCGCTGGTTGCAGCCGGCGTTGCGCGTCGAGTTCTATGTGAAGACCGGCATCGTGCTGCTCGGGGCGAGCTTGCCGCTCTCGCTCATCCTGTGGGCGGGCCCGGTGGTGGTCGTGCAGGCCGCGATCGTGTCGCTCGTCACCTTCGGCACGATCTACTTCGTCGGCACCCGCCTGGGCCTCGATCGCCGTTTCGCCGCCACGCTCGGTACCGGGGGCGCCGTTTGCGGAGTTTCGGGCGCCATCGCGGCCGGCGGCGCTGTCGGTGCGCGCAAGGAGCACGTCTCGATCGCCATCTCGCTGGTGATCTTATGGGCGATCGTCACCATCTTTTTCCTGCCGCTCGCCGCGCGCGGCCTGCAGCTGCCAACCGGCGTGGCCGGAGCGTGGATCGGCACCTCTGAATTTGCCGACGCCGCGGGCCTAGCAGCCGCGCAGACTTACGGCGGTTATGCGGGCCAGGTGCCGGGCATCAACGGCAGCGCGGACGCCGCCGTGCACGCCTTCACACTCATGAAGGTCATCGGCCGCGACGTCTGGATCGGCGTGTGGGCCTTCGTGCTTTCGATCATCGCGGCGACGCGCTGGGAGCCGACCGGCATCGAGTCGCGCAGCGGCGCCGCGCAGATCTGGCAGCGGTTCCCGAAGTTCGTGCTGGGTTTCCTGATCGCCTCCATCATCATCACGGCGATCTCGAGCGGCTACAGCTACGCCGACTACAAGAAAGTGCTGCAGCCGGCGCTGGTCGCCCCATTGCAGGTCCTGCGCGTGTGGGCCTTCACGTTCACCTTCCTCAGCATCGGTCTGACGACCCGAATTCGTGAGCTCTTCAGCGGCGGTCCCAAGCCGTTTTTTGCCTTCACCGCCGGCGTAGTGATCAACATCGTGCTGGGATTCGTGCTCTCGACGCAGGTGTTCGCCGACTTCTGGACGAGGCTCGGGCAGTGAGCCTCGCCGGGCGCTGCGCGGACTGCCGCTACTTCGTCAGCACCCCGGCGCAGCTGGAGGCGCGACTGCCCGGGTTGCAATCGCTCGGGTCGGCCTACGGCGCCGTTCGTGGCGACGATGGGCTCTGCGAGCGGCATCAGCGATACCTGCGCTCCTCGAGCGGCTGCCCGCAGCATCAGCCAGCAGGTGGGGCGGATTGAGGGCGCGTCGAATTTCAGACTCGCGCGCCGAGGTTGGGCGGCTGGCGCGCGTTACGGGCCCGCTCGAACGTGCGTCCGATCTGCAGCAGCCGTCCCTCCCGGAAGCGCGGGGCGACGAAATGAATTCCAACCGGGAGCCCCCTCACAAATCCTGCCGGGACCGTGAGGCTCGGCCAACCCGCGACGGCGGCCGCTGAACACATCGGCGGCCAGCCGCCACTGTTCTCGTAGCGATCGCCCCACACCTGGTCAATCAACTCGGCGGGACCGTTACCCGAGGCGACCAGTGCATCGACCCGGTACTTATCGAACAGGGCGCGCAACCCTCGTGTGTCGGCGGCATCGACGATGTGATGCAGCGCCTTGCGGTAGGCCGGGCTGGTGCGCGGGCCGCAGGCCTGGGATTGCACGAACAATTCCTGGCCGAAGAACGGCATCTCGGTCGCCGCATGTTGTTCGTTGAACTTGATGAGATCGGCGAGCGTGCGCACCGGTAGCGTGCCCTGGAAGCGCTCCAGGTACGCGTTGATCTCCGCCTTGAAGTCGTACTTGAGAACCTCGAGCTCTTCGTCGAGCAGCGTCGCCCACCCCGGCGGGGAGGGCACGTCGATGAGCGCGAATCCTTCGTGCTCGAGCAGTTTGAACCACTCCTTGGACTGGCTCAGCACTTCCGGATGAGTGGAGGCCGGTGGCGGCAGCACGCCCAGTCGCAGTCCCTTGGGCGTCGTCTCGAGCGAGTCGATGCCATCCCAGCGAACGGTGGGCTCCGCCATCACCGCCAGGAGCACGGCTGCGTCAGCCACGGTGCGCGTCATCGGTCCGGTCGTGTCCTGGCGCGACGCGATGGGCACCACGCCGGCGCCACTGACCAGACCGACCGTCGGCTTGAGTCCCACCAGCGCGTTCAGCGAGGCCGGCGCGAGAATGGAGCCGTCAGTCTCCGAGCCGATGGCAGCGACGCAGAAATTTGCCGCGGTGCCAGCCGCCGGCCCCGCGCTCGAGCCAGATGGGTTGCGCGTCGGGTCGTAGGGACAGCGCGTCTGTCCGCCAACAGCACTCCAACCGCTGATCGAGAGCAACGCGCGAAAATTCGCCCACTCGCTCAAATTGGCCTTGCCGAGCACGATGGCACCGGCGGCGCGCAGCCGGGCCACCACCGGGGCATCCTGCGTATGTCGGGCGCTAGCCAGGGCCAGCGAGCCGGCCGTGGTCGGCAGCGGATCGCGCGTCTCGATGTTGTCCTTGATCAGCAGCGGAATGCCGTGTAGCGGCCCGCGCAGCTTGCCGGCGCGACGTCCCAAATCCAGTGCGCGCGCCGCGCTAAGCGCGTCAGGGTTGACCGCGAGCACCGCGCCAATCTTCGGGCCCTGGCGATCGTAACGCTCGATACGTCGCAGATAAGCCTGCGTCAGTGCCTCGGCGCTCACCGCTCCGTGCGCCTGCGCGCCGCTGAGCTCGGCGATCGACTTCTCGAGCGGATCGAATTCTGTACCGGTCGCAGTAGTGGCTGCGGTCGCCGAGGCGCTGGCCGCGGCTACCGCAGCGGCGCTGACGCTTTCGAGAAATTCCCGACGGTTCATTTGCGGGTGTACCTGCTGGTTACGATCAGATGTCTTTGCGATAGACGATGAAGCCCGAGCGATCTGCAAGCTGGTCATAAAGAGATTGCGCGGTCACGTTGGTCTCGTGCGTCAACCAGTACACGCGCGCGGAGCCGGCATCCGCTGCGCGCCGGTAGACGGCCTGAATCAGAGCGCGTCCCACGCCCCGAGCGCGGCTCTCCTCACGCGTGAACAAGTCCTGCAGGTAGCAGGTCGGCGCCAACAGGGTCGTGCTGCGGTGGAACAGATAGTGCGCCAGGCCGATCAGGCGGTGCTCGCTCTCGGCCACGAGCGCATGCATCGGTTCGGTTGGCTCGAAAAAGCGCTCCCACGTGGCGGCGGTGATCGGTGCGGGCAGTGCCGTGGGGCCGACGCGCTTGTAGAACGCGTTATACCCTTCCCAAAGCAGTAGCCACTGCGCGTAGTCCGACTGGCCCAGTTCTCGGATAACCGTGGTGCCATCCATTGGTTGTTGATTACTCGGCATCCTCGGGCAAGCTCCTCGGCCTTACGATCCCCGTGGTCGTGACGCAATCTAGCCATGCCGCCGCGATCCTGCCAGTCCCCGCGCGCGTTGATCCGGCGGCCGTTGAAGTCCAGGCGCCGCGCATGGGAGCATCCCCGGACTGTTCATGGCGAGGTCGGCCATGCGGATGCGAATTGCTTGCGGACTGGGTGCGGTACTGGCGTTGCAGGGGGCGATGGCGCAGGAACCGCCGATGGGTCCCCTGCGCCCGGACCAGACGGCGTTCCTCGCCCTCTATAAGGAGCTGGTCGAGACCAATACGACCTTCTCCAGCGGCAGCTGCTCGCTGGCGGCCGAGCATATCGCCGCACATCTGCGCGCTGCCGGTTTCGAAGACAAGGACCTCACACTCTTCTCAGTGTCCGATCATCCCAAGGAAGGTGGCATCGTTGCCGTGCTCGCCGGTACCTCGAAGGCCGCGAAGCCGATGTTGCTCCTCGGTCACCTGGACGTGGTCGAGGCGAAGCGCGAAGACTGGACACGCGATCCGTTCGCCCTGATCGAAGAAAACGGCTACTTCTACGGTCGCGGTTCCTCGGACATGAAGGCCATGGATGCCACCTGGATCGACGCCGTGATGCGCTTCAAGCAGGGCAACTACCGGCCTAAGCGCACCATCAAGATGGCGCTGACCTGCGGTGAGGAGACCACCTACGCATTCAACGGGGCGCAGTGGCTGGCGCAGAACAAACCCGAGCTGATCGCCGCGGCGTTTGCCCTCAACGAGGGCGGCGGCGGACGCACCGACGGGCATGGCAAGCTCGTGGTGGAGTCCATCCAGGTGGGTGAGAAAGCCGTACAGAATTACCGGCTCGAGACGACCAATGCTGGCGGCCATAGCTCGATCCCGATCCGCGACAACGCCATCTATGAGCTGGCTGACGCGCTGGTCCGCGTGCGCGACCATGAGTTTCCCGTGAAATTCACCGCTACCACGCGCGCGTACTTTGCCAAGGCCGGCGCGGTGCGCCACGACGAGCTCGGAAACGCCATGGTGGCGCTCTCGAAGGACCCTGCCGACCAGGCCGCCGAAGCCACCGTCTCCAAGGATCGCAGCTACCACAGCATGCTGCGCACGACCTGTGTGGCGACACTGCTGGAGGGCGGACACGCGAACAACGCCCTGCCGCAGCGCGCCGTCGCCAACGTCAACTGCCGCATCTTCCCGGGAGAGACGGTCGCTCAGACGCAGGAGGCCCTGGTCGCCGCCATCAACGACCCCGGGGTCAAAGTGACGCTGTTGCCGCCGGTACGACCCGTTGCGGTTCCCCCGCCGCTCGATCCGAAGATCGTCGGGCCTGCGGAAAAGCTGGTCGCCAAGTACTTCCCCGGCGTGCCACTGGTTCCCACCATGTCGACCGGGGCCACCGACGGCATCTTTCTCGAGGCGATCGGCATTCCGGTCTACGGCGTTCCGGGCGGGTGGGGAGATCCCGACGGCAACGGGGCGCACGGGCTTAACGAGCGTCGCAGCGTGCGCTCGGTGTTCGTCGGGCTTGACTTCCTCAACGAACTGATCAAGGCGTACGCGGATCAGACGGACTAAATCACGGCAAGCGGCGTCACCTTCAGCTGGCGCGCGCTAGGTTACTCGCCACTCTAGGCGGCAGCCAGCGCTTACTGCGCCGCGTGCACGCGCTCGCGCCACTGGCGCGCCTCCCGGGCGGCACGCACTTCGGGCGACAGCCCGTCGATGAGGTGCGACGCCTCCGTCAGTAGCCCGGTTCGCTTCGCAGGATCTATGAGCGCTTCGACATAACGTGTGCGGGCCAGCTCCAGCGGCAGCCAATGGTCGCCGTGGTTTCTTGCTGTGAGCTCCGCCTGCAACTTGATGACCGGCGCGAGGGTGCGCGCGGCGTCGGCCGAGCGGCCCTGCCGCGCCTGCGTGAGCGCAATCCAGCTGGAGATCTCAGCCTTGCGACGCTGGTCATCGGTCGCCTCACCCCCCTGACCGTGGTGAGCCTCGAGCGAACTGCGTTCTGCGCGTTCGGCGGCGGCGAAATCCCCCAGCTCATACGCGGCGCGTCCCTCGATGTCGTACAGGATCGATGCGACGAAGTTCTTTTGGGCCTGCGCCTCATCGCTGCTCTGCTTAACGGTCTGCAGCGACGTCGCGGCATCTGCGCTCAGCCGGCGTGCCGACTCAAAGTCGCCGTGCGCATCGGCCAGCATTGCGTCCTCGAGTTTCATCCCGGCACTGACAATAGTCAGGACCGGGCTGTCAGCCGGCTCACTGTGGCGCAGCTCGGCAACAAAGGGATTTCTAGCCGCCACGGCGGCCTGGGCTGCCGTCGTATCGCCAATGGCAATCTGCCGGTAAGCGAGCCCCCCTGCCGACAGGATGCGAGCTACCGCGAAAACGGAGCCCCCCTTTGCCGCACGTCCAAAGCTGTTGACGCCATCCTGATAGTGGGGAATCGCCTCGCGCAGGCGGCCGGAAGACCACAGCGCATCCCCGAGCTGACTTTGTGCGACACCGAGGTTGTTGAGGCTGACGACGCTGTGCGGGTCGAGGTTCAGCAGCGTGAGCGAGACCTGCTCCTGCCGCAACGCGGCCTGCAGTGCTTCCGCCGGGTCCAGGCTGTCCTGCGCCAGCTGCGCCAGCACACCGAGCGTGATCTGCTGCCCATGCAACACGAGGCGATAGCCCGGACGTTGCGCCAACACCCGGTCCCCGAGCGCTATGCAATCGTCCCCGGAGCTGCGCGTCTCTGCATAGCGGCCCAGGCTCTCGAGCGCCTGCACCATCCATCCGCAAGCGTCGACGTAGCGAGCCCCCATGTCGAGATTGGTCAGATCACGCGCACCGAGGCTCGTGGCAATGCGCTGCGCCTCGCGCTCGCTGCCAACGGCCTCCACGTTGCGTTGCGAGCTCGCCTGCTCGTAGCCGATGCGGATCAGTACCTCGACATAGGCGCGCTGCACGGCCACTGAGGCCTGCCGTGTCGCGACCAGCGGCCGCAACAGCTCCGCGGCACGCTGCGCCATTGCAGGACCCCTTGAGTCGTTACTGTTATCCATGACCTGCGCCTGCACCAGGTAGGCAAGTGCCAGGCCTGTCGCAGTGGCCTCGGAATGATCGCCGTCGTTTTGCAGCTGGGTGAGCAGTTTCTGGGCCTCGATGGCGTCGGCGCCCGCGGCGTCCAGCTGGCCCAGCGCGCGCCGCGCACGCGCGCGATAGACCAGCGCCATCGCCGCATTGCGCACCGTCTCGGTGGCCCTGGCCGCCGCGGGCAGGGCGTGGAAATAATCGATCTGGCGCCCGGAGAATTCCGCCAGCACATCAAGGCGGCCGAAGCTCTCGAGCTCGCGTGCAAAATCATCACTCAGGTACCCGAGCAGGTGCTCGGCCTGTCCGCGCGTCTCTTGCGCCTGGCGCTCTGCGCGCAGGGCGCGCTGGCTGCTGAAGTAGCCGAATATGGCCGCGGCGATTGCCACGGCGGCTAGGACTGTACAGGCGCCCGCGATCTGTCGTGCGCGCACGGCCGTGCGGTGCGCGGCCAGCTCGCGCGCGCGCTGCTCAGCCAGCAACCGTTCGGTGGCCTCGCGAGCCTCGCGCTCCTGGCGCTGGTCGCGGCTGCTCTTGACGACCGCACACAGTACGTCGTGCGTCAGCTCGACGCGCCGGATGTCCAGGCGTTCCTCGATGCGCAGCAGGCGGCGGTTCACCAGCACCGAGAGCGCATTGGGCGCAGCTCCCGCCTCGGCGAGACGTTTGATGACGCGCTCTTCGGCTACGTTTTCGCGAAAGCCCGATGCCGTCAGCAGATCGTCCTCGATGACGCGCCGCACGGCGAGCGGCTGATCAGCGAGCGCGCGCTCGTAGAAGTTGCTGAGGATCGTCGCGTGAGAGCCGGCCACCAGGTCGAGGGATATCTCGCTACGGTCCTGCGCGATACGCGCATCATTGAGCTCACGGCAGATCAGGCTCAGCAGTGACGGTTCTACTTCCGCGTTGGCGAGCTCGGCGCCGCCGGCCACGAAGCGCACGATGGCTGCCGCAACCTCTTCGGAGACCAGTTGCTTACCGGGCTGCAAGACGGCCTCGAGCGCCTGATTACCCGACATGGGTGCAAGTCGCAGGCGGTTCTGCGAGATGCTGGGAATCTGCTTCTTCAGCCCCTCGAGCGGGGCCAGGTAGTCTTCGCGCAACGCGATCAGCACGCGATAGTCGCTGCGCGCGAAATCAAAGCGCTCGGCCGCGGAGTCATCCTCGTCCAGCTTCGCCTCGAACGCCTTGGGCGGGCGGTTCTCGACCAGGTCGGCGAGCTCGGCGATGAAGCGCGCGGCGCGGGCGCGACCGAACTCATCGCTCTGCGCCAGCGTGAAGATCTCTTCGAACTGATCAAAGATCAGCAACGGGATCAGTGTGGCACCCGCCTCATCGAGCAGCACGTCGTCGCGGTGATGCAGGAACTCCCACAGCGACTCGCCCTCCGCGGCCACGCCTTCCTGGGACCAGCGCCCGGCGCGCCGTGCCGTGCGCAGAATCGCCTGCTTGATCTGGGCCGCCGGCTCGGGCGCATCGTGACCGTAGTCGATGCGCACGTAAATCGGGCAGTAGCCCTGGCTGCGCAGTCGCGGCACCAGGCCGGCGCGCAGGATGGAGGTCTTGCCGAGACCCGACTGCCCGAACAGCAGCGTCAGGAGCTTGCGCTGCACGCGACGCGCTAACTCGGCGACTTCCTCCTCGCGTCCGAAGAAGTACGCGCGTGTCTCCTCGGTGAACGAGGCCAGCCCCAGCCAGGGATTACTTGCATCGACGGTTGCAGCAGGATCCGTGGCCGCCGCCGGCCCGGTGGCGACGTCGTTCATGTCGAACGCGCCCGCATGAAGTCCGCGAGGCGCCGCGCGAATTCCGGAGAAACCTGCCCCCCAGGGAGCTGCGTAAAGTGCAGGGACCTGAATTTGTCCGGCACCAGCGCATCAGCCGCCGTCGTGGCGTCGATACTTACCGGAAGAACGAACAAGGCACCATCCGCCATGTTGCGCGTGCGGTCGATCGCATAGCTCCACTCGCGACGGAAGTATCCCTCCAGCCGGCGCTGCGTCGTGGCAGAGACGACGGGCAGGAAGTAGGAACAGCGCGCGATATTGCGCTGGATCTTGCGGTCGTAGTCATCCCCGACTTCAAGCCGGTCCATGTCGAACCAGGTCGTGACGCCGACCGCCTCGAGGCCGGCCTTGATCTGCTGTACCGCGGCCAGGTCTTCGCGTGCGTAGCTGATGAAGACCGCATTGTCGGGCATTTCGCGCGCGGGCGGCAGAAAGCGCGTCGGCGCGGGTCCCGGGGCGGCAGCAGGCTTACGCGCCTGCCAGCGGCGGTGCAGCTCCTCCACGAAGCGCTCGGCGCCGGTATAGATACGGGTGCGCACGCTGACCTGCTGCAGGAACGCGACCAGCCGGTCGTCCTGGCTGCTGTGATCGTCCGCCAGTACTTCGCCGACATCGCGTGGGTCGGACAGGCGCTGCCGCTTCGCCATGCGCAGGAACAGCCGCGCAAGCCAGTTGGTGAAGTTGCTGCCGATAAAGAGCAGATGGTTGTGTTCGAGCTCGTAGAAGAGCTTCTCGGGAACCAGGTGTTCGCTTTGCAGGGCACAGATGAATTCGAGCAGGTCCTCGTCCGAGATGACATAGGTCGGCGAGGCCGAAAGCTTCCCGAAGAGGTGGTACACCAGCGGCCGCTGCAGGCGGTCGCGCTCCACCGACAGATCGACGACCCGGTTGGGCGAGTAGGACAGCACCTCGACGGAGGGCGCGCCTTCGAATCTCTCCAGGTTGATCGCATGTTCGAGCAGTGAATCGGCAGTCGTGGACACGAACAGATCGAAGTCCGATATGGCCGCGAGCTGTCGCAAGGCCGCCGGCGGCTCGAAATTCGCATCCTTGATGATGCTGCGCAAGCGCACGTAGGCCTCCTCACGGCGACCGCGGGCCGCGAGGAACAAGCACACGACGTCGTTGAGGGTATAGGGGTGCGGCAGGTCAGCCGGATTGACGTTGAGGCGGCTGATCAGCTTCTCCGCGGCCCAATCGTAGAGCAGCCGCGGACCCCGATCCGTCGGGATCATGAGCAGTTCGGGGCCGACGATGGGGATGACGCGTCGCTCTTCGATGAAACTCAGCAGGTCATCCCACGCATCATCGTCTAGCGTGCTCATGGGGAGCGCGACGGCAGTGCTACTGGCCATGCGAGCACGGTTCCTGGGCGGGCGGCGACTGGCCGCCGCTCTTGTAATCTTCCGGGCGCGCCAAAGGGTTCTCTTTCATCTTGATATCAAAATCAAGCATCGTCGCGGGCTATTTCTCACACGAGGCCCCGGGCCGCTTGCCATCACACGGATTGGTGTGTGGACTGCAGGTTGTTGTCGAGTCGAGTGTGACGCAACGCAGCGTGGGCCGCAATCAAGCCCCAGGTCTTCTCGCGGTGACGGCAGCGCGCCGCATATGGGCAGCAGTGCCCTATATAAGGAGTCGCGCGTGCTCCAGAGTGTCCCTGCGGGGGCTCCTGGCGCGCCGGCAGTCCGGCTCGTATGCCTACCCTTCCCGATCGAAGCCATCGATGGTTCTGGGCCAGTCGGCCTTGAGCAAACGCGACAGGGCGCGGTCTGCCAGCAGGCGACCCTGCGTCTGACAGCGCGCACAGTAGTTCGTCTCGTTGTCGGCATAGCGGATGCGTTGCACGGGAGTGCCGCACACAGGGCACGGCAACCGGAAGCGACCATGCACGGCCATATCGTCACGAAAGGCTGTCACCTTCTCCGGAAATTCGTCGCCGGCGGCGCGCCGCAGGCGCTCAGTCCACAGCTGCATCTGCTCCCTGATCGCCGCGTACAGCCGCGACACGCCCGCATCGTCGATCCTGTGTGTGAGCATCACCGGCGACAGCTTGGCGGCGTGCAAGATCTCATCCGAGTACGCGTTGCCGATGCCACTGAACAGTGTGGGATCCGTGAGCGCACGCTTCAGCGTGTGGTTCTCGCGGCGCAATTGCGCGGCAAACTGCGGCAGGCCTGCCTGCAGGATCTCCATGCCGCCCGGATCTTGCTGCTGCAGCGCCTGCTGGCCGTGCAGAAAATGGAGCGACGCGCGTCGCTTGGTGCCCGCCTCGGTGAGGGTCAGCGTGCCGTTGGCGAACTCAAGCCGCGCCAGCACCGCGCGCTTGGGCAGGGACGTACCTTTTTCAAACCAATGCAGGCGGCCCGCGATCATCAGGTGGAAGACCAGCCAATAATCGCCCTCGAGCCCGATGGCGATACGCTTGCCGATCCGCCGCACCTCCGTAACGCGACGCCCGCGGGCGTCCTCGATTGACGGCGCGGCGGTGCGCAGCAGAAATGGCGACGGTATGAGCAAACGCTCCAGCCGCTGCCCGACGATCCGTCGTTCGAGGGCTTCACAATAGACGGTCAGATCTGGAAGCTCGGGCATAAGGCGTCCGTACGCAGCCGGCCGGGCGATCAGCTGCCGGCGCATACCCGGCTCAGGAGAAGGAAGACTCCTCCATTCTGCCGGCAGCCGTTCGCGACGTCATCCGCAGCAAACGCCGCTGCGCGGCATCGTCCAGACTTGGGGCCGCGATCTGGCTCACGAGCTCAGTCCCAATTTGCCGCCGCCTATCGCAGACGATCCATCCGGCGTCGGCAGTGCGCCAGCGCCTGGCTCAGATATTTCTTCACCATGTGAGGTGAGATATCGAGCCGCTGCGCGATCTCCTCGTAGCTCAGTCCCTGCCAGAACCGAAGTACCAGGGTTGCCAGGCACTTCGCCGACAGTTGCGACAACACCTCGCCCAGGCGCTCGATGCGCTGCTGCTTGTCCATCTCGTCCGCGTAGGACGGTAACTCGCACAGCTGCTCCTGCACGCCCGGGTCATCCGCGGCGATGCTGGTGCCGCGACGCCACTGTTGGAGGGTGTATTCCTTCACTAGGTTACCGGCAATGGCGTACAGGTAGGCCTCCGGATTAAGGATGACGGTCACGTCGGGCACGCGCAGCAAGCGCAGGTAAACCTCCTGTGCGAGTTCCTCGGCATCGGCACGGCGGCGCACCCGCTTGTACAGATAGGCCCGCAGTGCGCTTTGGTAGGTGAGGAACAGTTGCCGCACCAGCTCGTTCTTCGGGTCGCGCGGCGGACCGGTCGTGTGATTCATCTGCATCTCCCTGCCAGGGTAAGTTCGCGTCTGGCAGGGCTAATCTCGCCGTGGGGCCTCTACAGGCCTCTCACGGCTCACTCACAGATGACTTACAGATGGGCCCGTCCGGCGCGCAGGAGCCGACGCCTCGGGCCGTTTTCAGCGCAACGGGGCGGGTCTGCCGCCTTCAGGCGGGTACGGAAGGCAACAAAGACCTCAAGCGCCTGGAGGCGCGGCGGGCCTGGGCAAGTGCCCCGTCAACTGCCGGCAGGGGGTGCCGGAGGCGGGTGGCATTCGAGCGCTCGTCGACTCATCTCGACAGACTCTTCGTGCCAACTCATCTTCTGCGCGGCCTGAGACGCGGCGGTCACCAGGCGCAGGAGGATTCTGCGGTAGTGCTCACGAGGGCCCGCCGCCCAGGCTGCCTCTTCGTCACCCAGCAAAGGGCCGCCGTACAAAGAGAGCGCCTGATCGACGCTCTTGCGCCACTCGCCCTGCCGGGAGCCAAGATCAGGCAGGCCACAGAGCACGTGCACTTGTTTCGCCGCCTGCTCGAAGGCCCAGGTATCCAGCCACACAAGCTGCCGGTTGAGACTGACCTTGCCGCCGTGCACCAGCACGGCTGCATCCTCGCCCAGCCACTCGCGCAGCCGATGTAGCGTGGTATTGAAGGAGCGATGGGCATAATCGCTGTCGACGTGCGGCCAGAGCGCATCCGCCAGACGCTCGATCTTAACCTGCTCCGCGCCGAAGGCGACCAGCGCCGCCAGCAGCTCCAGCGGTCGCACGGCACGCTTCCCCCCCTTGCCAGGTTCCGGCGCACTGCTTTCCAGGTCTAATCCGCCCAAGGAGCGCAGGCGCCACCGCCACGGCCACTCGGCAACCAGATACGGCGGCGGGTCAGGCAACAGTTGCCGTCGCTGTACGAGATGACGGAGGTAGCCGACTTCCACGCCAGCTGCAAAGGCGACGCGAACCAACTCGCCGGCGAGGCGCGGTTCCCACCACAGCCAGTGCGTGATCCCCCGCTCGCGGGCGATCGCAAACCCCAGCCGCAACGGCTCCAGAGCCTCCTGCTCGCGCCCGCGACTGAGTGCCAATGTCGCCTGGCAGAGGTAGGCGAGGAAGTCGAGCAGCCGATTCTTCAGGCGACCCGACACTTCCAGGGTACGCGCGAGTTCCCGGTCGGCGGCTGGCTCGCTGCCGCTTGCCTGCAGGACCTGAGTCAAGGCGAGACCGCCGACCACCTCAAAGAACGGGGCACCGAGCTCAGTGGCAGTACGCGCTGCGGTGCGCAGATGCTGCAGCGCGACATACTGCTCCCCTCGCAGCATGGCGTACCAGGCGCGCGCGTAGGCGTGCAGAAAAAGGTCGAAGCGGCGCGTACCGGGGGCTTGCTGTTCGATCGTCTTCAGCCACCCGGCGGCGTCTGTCAGGTCCACTTCTCCGAGCGCGCTGCACAGGCTAAAGACTAAGAACGTGTCGTTCCAGATGCGCACGCCGCTGCGCTCCACGATCTCCAGCCCCGTACGCGTCGCGGCCACGCAGCGCGCACGATCGCCAGCCAGCATGAAGTAGGTCGCCTGACCTTGCGCGACCTTGGTGGCCGACACCGCGGTCACGTTCGGAAGCTTGACCAGTTCGGAATCACGCTCCACCAGGCGCTCGGCGCCGGCGAACTGGCCGTTCCAGGATGCCAGCGTGATAAGAACTGCGTTCACGCTCAGCGTGACGTTGGGATCGCGATGCGTCTGGCTGAGCCGTTGCGTACGCTCGCGCCACACCGGTACATCCGGGTGCCAGGGCTGCCGCAGCACGAGCGCGATGAACATGTTGCACGTGAGCCGCGCCTCCAGATCCGACGTCGGCCACTCGGGATTCGAAGCGATCCACTGCGCTCCCGCCTCGATCCACGGATCAAAGAGTGTGAAGTCATCCGGATCATGCAGCGTCGTCTCCAGCGCGCCGTTGATTGAAGCCAGTACGCCGGCGGTGGACACCGGCTCGCTGCGGGTAAACAGTCGAAAGGCGCGCGCGTAGAGCTCGCGGGACTCGCGCGGCGCGTACGGATAGCGGGCGGTCGCGAGCCAGTAGAGCAGCCACGGGTTCTCGCCCCGGTTGGCCTCGGGTAGCAGGTTGATCCAGTGAGCCAGCGTTTGCCCGCGCGCCTGAGCGACGAGGCTCTCGGCGTGGCGCTGAATCTGCGCCTCAAGGCCCGTCCAGTCGCGCAGCCGCACCAGCAGTGCCGCGGCGGCTTCGAAGTGTCCGTGAGCCTCGAGAACCCGCACCGCGTGCTGCTTGCGGGCCGCCACCTCTTCCGCCGTACCAGTCTGCTCCGCGCGCGCTTCGAGGAAGTCGCGCAGCAGCGGGTGCAACTGGTACAGGGGCAGTGGCTCTGCCGGTACAACGGTGACCAGAAATCCCCGGTGCGCCAGTCCCATCAGCTGATTTTTCGCGTCGACGGCGATGCCGAGGTCATCCGACATCGCCTCGGTAATCTGCGGCAGGTAGGCGACCCGCAGCAGCGCTTCCTGGGCTGCGGGCTTGAAGCGCTGCAGCACTTCCTCGGCCAGGTAGTCGAAGATGACCGACGGCGCATCGGTATTGAACTCCCCGACCGCAGAGGAACGCGCGTCACGATTCTGCAGCAGCAGGATGAATCCGGCCGCCCAGCCGTTAGTCCGGGTATGGAGCTGTTCGACCTCGGCGGCCGACATGGCAGGGTTACGCACGGCCGCGACTCCGGCCGCTTCCTCGAGCGTCAGGCGCAGCTCCGACCAGCCGATGACATGTAAACGCCCGCGTGCCCGCAAGCGTGCAAACCCCGGCGGTGGACTCAGCCGACTCATGATGAAGAGTCGGCCGCCCTCGGGAAGCTCATCGATGGCAATGCGCAGCACGCTATAAAGAGTTCCGGCGGAGCTGGCGTCCTGGCAATTGTCGAACACCAGGCAGGGAGACGCGGAACGCGCGTACAGGTCGCGGAAATAGTTGCGCGCGAACGCCTCGACATTTCCGAGGTAGGCGGACTCAAACATCGGCAACGGCTCGGCTCCGGGCTTCTGCGCCGCCTGTCCGAGATAGAAGAAAAATGAGGCGATGTCGCTGTCGCCACGGTCGACCTGGTACCAGATGCTTTCCAGGCGACGGGTCGTCGTGTAGTCCGCAACTAACGTGGTCTTGCCGGAGCCTGGCGGACCGGCCAGCCAAACCACCGGTGCGGAACCGACCTTATCCAGCTCCTCGAACAGGCGCACGCGCGTATACGTCGCCGCGCTTCCGGGCCGGGTGAGTTTCGCCAGTCTTGCTTTTGTGGCCACTGAAATGGCGCAGTCCGTAGACCGAGCGTCGCTCCATGCATCGCTCAGCGCAGTGTAGTGAGCCACCATCCGTCACTGTGGGTAGCCCTCAGCTCAAGGTTGAGTATGAAGGCTTGCCGTTAAACAGTGTAGGGGCGTGTCCCGACTAGCCGGAAATCGCAGGCCAACGCCGGAGCGTGTCGACGGCCGCCGCGGCTGAAAGACTCATATTTCGGTACCCGAATGGCGCCGCGCGGACTCTTGACTACCACCACGCTGGAAACCGGTCCGACGCCGGGCAATACCCTGAGACGTAGGCGCTCGGGCTTCCGAAGCTCGTCCAGCGAACGGACTTACCGGTCGGTAGCCGTCGGCTTCACGTCCGCGGAGTCGGCGATCGGGTAGCCGGCCTCGCGCCACGCGCGCATCCCCCCGTCGAGCGCTACGGCGCGCTGATAGCCGATTTCACGCAGGGTGGCAGTGGCAAGCGTCGAGATCTGGCCGAGCTCGCAGTACGCCAGAATGCGCCGAGTTGGATCCGGCAAATCCTGATTTACGCGCAGTTCCAGCTGCCCGCGCGGCAGGTGGCGCGCTCCCGGGACGTGTCCGCGATCGAAGGCTTCGCGTTCCCGAACATCAAGGATGATCAGCTCTGCGGAGCCCTTATCCACGTGATGTCGCAATTCGGCGAGCGACATGAAGGGCACGTGTGCCGCCGCCTCGGCGAGCAATTGCGCCACACTTTTGCCGCCGCTGAGGTTGATGCGCAACGCTTCGGTGATATGCGTGGGCATGGTGAGGTTCAGATTGCGCATCATCTCAACAAAAGCTGCCCGGTCACGTTGCTGCAGCCGAGGATTGCCGGCCAGTTCATCGCCAATGCTGGTGTAATCGCGGCCCTTGTACTCGTGCGCCGGGAATACCTTGGTCATCGGGTCAAGACGCAGCAGGTGCTCGAACAGACTGTCGTAAAGTGCCTCCGGGTTGCCGCTCGGCAGGTCGGTTCGGCCGGTCGCTCCGATGAGGAGCGTATCGCCAGTGAATACCCGGTCGTCGACGGCAAGACACATGGAGTCCTGCGTATGCCCGGGCGTATGCAGCACGCGCAGCCGAAGCCGTCCGACCGCAATCATCTCCCCGTCGTCCACCCGCATGTCCACAAACGGGGCCGGACTGGCCCGATGCATGACGATCGGCACGGCCATGCGGCGCGCGAGTTCGACGGTCGCCGAGAAATGATCGGCGTGTGTGTGGGTGTCGACGAGGTAGCGGACATGCAGCCCGTCGCGCGCCGCCAGTCCCAGGTATCGATCCAGTTGATTGATCTCGGGGTCGATGAGCACGGCCGCACAACTGTCCGTGCAGCCCACCAGATACGAACGACAGCCGCCCGTAACAACCTGCTCAAAAATCATGGGAGTCCTGACCTGCTGTTCTTTTACTGCCTGCAGTCAGTGTAATCGGGTTTGCGGACGCCAGCGCGCCACCCTGCTGCGACCCGGAATCGCCCGTGTCTAGAGCCAAATCAAATGGCCCTGAACGAACGCCCCAACAAAACAGTGCCTTAGGCTTGCAACCCCTGGAGGGGCTCGAGCAATCCGGGAGTCGGCTGTCGCATGGCAAATACCTCTTGGTTTAGCGTAAGGGGCCCCGACGCCAGGCTCCAAATCCGTACCGATGAGTTTTGCGGCCCGGACCTTCCACCGCTGCTAAGATCGCGACGCGGCCCGCCAAGGCTGCGGTCCTCCCTGCGCATCGCGTGACAGAACATGATTGACAAAGCCCTACTCGACGCCGCGTGGGACACCGTGCGCGGCGTAGTGCGTTGGACGCCGTTACTGCGGTCCGACTACGTAGACACGCTTGTCGGAGCACGCGTGTATCTCAAAGCCGAATCTCTGCAACTGGCGGGTTCCTTTAAGATGCGCGGCGCCTGCTTCAGAGTCAGCCGCCTCTCGAGCGGGGAACGCGAACGCGGCGTCGTGGCGTTCTCCTCCGGCAATTTTGCCCAAGCGCTGGCGCTCGCAGGACGGCTGGCCGGAGTCCCGGTCACGATCGTCATGCCCTGCGATGCGCCACAGCGCAAGGTCGACCTGACGCGTCGTGCGGGTGCGAAAGTTGTATTGACCGATCATGGCAACCGCAACCGGGAGGAATTCGCCAACGCGCGCGCGCGCGAGATCGCCGACGAGGAAGGGCGGGTGTTTTTGCACCCTTTCGATGACCCGCTGGTGGTCGCCGGCCAATCCACGCTGATGCGTGAGTTGCAACTCGACGCCGAGCGGGAGCAGGTGCGATTCGACGCGATTCTGTGCCCCGTCGGCGGGGGTGGGTTGATCGCCGGTACCGCGCTCGCCGAGAAACACTTCGGCAGCGGCGCCGAGATCATCGCAGTGGAACCGGAAGCTTGCGATGACATGTGTCGCTCGCTGGTCTCGCATCGCCGCGAGCAGAATGTCGGCAACCCGCCGACGATCTGCGACGCCATGCAGGCCTTTACTCCCGGAGCCGTGCCGTTCGAGGCAGCAGCACATCTGGTTTCCCGGGGAATCACGGTCGATGACGATAACGTGAGAAGCGCGATGCGGATCGCGTTCGAGGAGTTCAAGATCGTTCTTGAACCAAGTGGCGCGATAGCCTTGGCGGCCGCGATGCTGCACCGCTCCGAGTTCGAAAATCGGACAGTCGCTCTCCTGTGCTGCGGTGGCAGCGTTTCGGTGGACGACCTCGTGCGCCTCACCAAAGCCGCGCCTCCGACCCATTAAGCCCGGGGCGAACCGGGCGCGAATAGGCCGCCGCGCTGCGAGGGCGCAAGCGCCAGGGGCGCAGAATCCGCCGGCGGGCGTGCTCGTGCTAACCTCGTCGCGCAGCTTGAAACTAGCGAACGCGAACATAATCCAAAGAGGCGCCCATGCAGGCGGCTGAGGTTTTTGTCAGTTATTCCCGCAATGACGGGGCGCGGGTTCTTGCGCTCGCAGATCGCCTGCGCGAAGCCGGGGTGTCACTGTGGATCGATCAAGGCGGCATCGACGCAGCATCGCTGTGGAGCCAGCAGATCGTTGCTGCCTTAGAGAGTGCCAAGGTGCTGCTGCTCATGATCACCGAGGCGGCAGCCCAATCTTCGAATGTCGCCAAGGAAGTGATGCTCTTTAGCGAAAGAAATGGCGCCATTTTGCCGGTGCACCTCGAGCCAACCGTGATTCCGTCGACCCTGAGATATCAGCTCGCGGGTATCCAGCATGTCGAGTACTACCGGGACGATAGCGCCGAGGCGGGCTTCAAGGCGATCCTACGCTCGCTGGAGCGGGCGGGCGTCAAGATTACGGCGTCACAAGAGGCAAGAGCGGCGCCCCCCGCTACGGTCTCGGGCGACGCGGTCGGACAGCCACAGGGGCCAGGTACGCGGGGGGCCGTGGCCGTCATGCCGTTTGACAACATCAGCCCTGACCCGGAGACCGATTACTTCAGTGATGGACTCACCGAGGAACTCATCACACGCCTATCGCTGGTCAGTGAGATCGAACTGGTGTCGCGCTGGGCGTCCAAGCAGTTAAAAGAGCGCAAGCACGATGTGCGGGCCATCAGCAACGAGCTGGGCGCCGCCTACATCGTTGGCGGCAGCGTGCGTCGCTTCCAGGATTCGTTCCGCATCACGGTCCAACTCGTTGATGTCGCCACCAATCGGCAGATCTGGGCAAATACCTACAAAGGAAAGCTCGACGACATCTTCGACATTCAGGAACAGGTGGCGCAGCAAATCGTGGAAGCATTGAAGCTGAAGCTCTCGTTTTCTGAGAAGCTCTCGCTGACCAAGCGCCAGACCGTCAACGCGCATGCCTACGATCTGTATCTGCGCGGACAGGACTATCTCTACCGCCTGACCCGCCGCAGCGTCGAATATGCAATTCAGCTTTTTGAAAAGGCGATCGAGCTCGATGCGCGCTATGCCGCCGCCTACGCGGCCTGTTCCACGGCGTATGGGCAGCTCTACCAGTATTTCGACCGGGATGACAAACATCGTACCCATGCGCAGGAGCTGAGTTTCAAGGCGCTGATGTACGACAACAACCTTCCCGAGGCATATACGGCGATGGGGTTGTCCTACTTCATCTCGGGAAAACTTGAGGAAGCCAGTGTCTCGAGCCGCAAGGCCATCGAGCTCGCCCCCGAGGATTTCGTTGCCCACTGGACACTCGGCCGCATTCATTTCACGAACGGCGAATTCGAGCAGGCATACACGCTCTTCCGGCGGGTGACGCAGCTGAAGCCGACGTTCTTCTCCGGCTACGTGGATCTTGCGCAGACCTGCGATGGGCTCGGGCGCGCGGATGAAGCGCGAGCCGCACGCAAACAGGTGGCCGAGCTGATGCCTAACTACCTTTTGCAGAATCCCGACGACGCGCGAGCACGGATGTATTACGCGGTGGTGCTTGCCGAAATGGACCGCAAGGATGAAGCGTTGCGCGAGGGTACCAAGGCCCTCGAAGTCAGTCCGGACGACGCGATGATGCTCTATAACTGCGCCTGTCTGTACGCCCGGCTCGGCGAGACCGCGACTGCTCTCGGGACTCTAGAGCAGGCGATGATCAAAGGTTACGCGGACGACGGCTGGTTGAAGCACGATCCGGATCTGGACGTGCTACGGGATCACCCGGCCTTTATCGCGCTCATGGCCAGACGCTAGAGTCCGATTCGGGGGCCGCGCCGAGCGTGCCCATGGACTAACTCTGATTCCGCATGCGCGTTACGCACCCATTGGAGACCGCTATGGTGCTGAAAACCCTTGCACGAGACGGCAGGCACCACGGGGCCGCGAGATTCGGCTCGCTGGCGATTCTGGCACTGGGATTGACGTTGTGGTCCATAGGCGGCGCGGACAGCAGTCCGGCACCTGCGGTCAAGATCGCAGTGTTCGAGTTCGAGTTCGAGGATCTGAGCCCCGCCGCATCGCTGCTGAACAAAACCACGAATCGCACGGCAACCATGGATAAGGTGAGCAGCGAGGCTAGGCGCCAATTGGCGGAGTCTGGACGCTATAGCGTCATGGACGCCAGCAACGTCGACGCCCAGGCCGTGACCTCAAAATCCTTACGAAACTGCGACGGGTGCGAGGCGGCGATAGCGCGCCAACTCGGCGCCGATCAGTCGCTCATCGGCGTCGTGAGAAGCGTGACGCAGACCGACTACTACGTGGCCATTCAGATCCGCGACGCCCGCACCGGCAAATTGATCGATCAGCAGGAGGCCAACTTTGCCGGTGGAGAGGAAGGCTGGCCGAGCGGTGTCCGCATGCTGATCAAGCACCAAATCCTGGTGTCGCCAAACTAGGCCGCCGTGCCGTGGTGAACTGGCCTGGACCGGCTCGCGCCTCGCGAGCCGGTCCAGCGAGCTGGGTTACTTGGGTGACAGGGTGACAGGAACTTCAGTTATCGAGTCAACCGGGATGTTGTTGGCCTTGGCCGCTTCGCGCACGGCCTTTTCGCTCGGCGCCTCGTAGACACAATAGGTCTTGGTCTTCTCGGCATTGGCGTAGGACATCACCCAGTGCACGCCGTACTGCGCGTTGGTGGCGTTGATTTTGGCTTTACCCTCGGCGTTAAGCCCAGCGAGCGCGCCAGCGGGGAAAGTGCGCTCGATCATATAGCGATGCTCCGAGCCGTCCGATGCGCTGGGCGTTGCCGGGGCATCAGCCGCCAGCACACGCGCTACGAGCAATACCGGAATCATTGCAACTGCGATTTTCATAATGTTCTCCCTTGAGAGCGGATGAGATTTTCAGGTTTATTCAGCGGTTGCAGGGTCGATAATGCCGGTGACGCGTGAGATCCTGTTAGCCGGAAAGCCACCGAGCTCGGCGTGGCGGCGTACCAGCGATTCATCTTCGGCGTGATAGATGCAGTAGATCCGATCGGCGGTCACATAACTTTGAATCCACTGCACACTCGGCCCCAGACTGCTCAGTACTCCGCACGACTTGCGCGAGATGGCCTTCAACTCCGCGGCGGTCAGATTGCCGGCCCCCGGAATCTCGCGTTCGATGACAAACTTCGGCATGACGGTCTCCTTGCTGCGACTATCGGACCCTAAACCATACCCGCCCTTTCAGATCTTTGTACCGGTCCTCCGGGCGTGTGAGCGACAGGTTCGCCAAATCGAGGCGGGAGGTCTTGAAATGCAGCTGAAATTGCTCTGAAAATTCGCCTAGCCTCGCGGAATCCTAGAATTCAGGTATTTAATCAATAACTTAGGGTAGTTTTTTCATGGAGTGCATACGGGTCGGTGACTTTGAGCTGCTGCCGTCGGAGCGCGTGCTGTCGCTTGACGGCCAAGCGCTCGAGCTCGGCGCGCGCGCCTTCGATCTGCTGCTGGTCCTGGTCGAGCACCAAGGCAGGCTTGCCAGCAAGAACACGCTGATCGAGCGCGTGTGGCCGCGGGTCGTCGTCGATGAAAACAACCTGCCGGCGCAGATTGCCAGTCTGCGGCGCGTTCTCGGGGCCGGCGCCATTCGCACCGTGGCAGGCTTCGGCTATCGTCTGGAGCTGCCGGTCGCTTCAGGCGGCGCGGAGGTGGCTCCAGCCGATGCGCGCACGGAACGGCTACCGATTCCGCTGCCCGTGCCGCGGCGCGCATGGCCACAGCGCCTCGGTTCGCTCATCGGACGCGATCGGGAGTTACAAGCGATTCAAGACTCTTTGAGTCGCTGCGGCCTGCTGTCGCTCGTCGGCCCGCCGGGCGTCGGCAAAACCCGCATCGCGCAAGAGATTCTCGCACGCAACGCCGAGGCCAACGCGGCGACCGCCTGGGTGTCGCTGCAGGCCCTACGTGACACGCGCCAGCTCGCCTCCGCCATCGCACTCGCCCTGGGTCTTTCCGCCCCGGACGAGATCGATGGCTTCGATGCACTCAGTGAAGCACTCGAGCGCGCCAGCGTGCTGCTCGTTCTCGACGGGGCCGAAGGGATGCGCGATGCCGTCAGTTCACCGCTCGCCTCGCTGGTCATGCGCTGCGGCGGCGTAAGGGTCCTGCTCACCAGCCAGGTGCCGCTCGGCATTTCCACCGAGAACGTATTCCGTCTCACGGCACTGCAGGTCCCCGAAGACCCGGGCGGTTTCGAGGAAGCCGTGCGTTATCCGGCGGTCGAGCTCTTTGTGCAACGGGCCAAGGCGGCCGACCAGCGCTTCGAGCTGACGACGCTGAATCAGGCCCAGGTTGCGGAGATCTGCCGCCGGCTCGATGGCAATCCGCTCGCCATCGAACTCGCGGCGGCACGCGTACCGGCACTGGGCGTGAGCATGCTGTTGGAACGACTGAACGACCGTTTCCGGCTGCTGCGGCTCTCGGGACAGGCTGCGGACCCGCGGCACAGCACGTTACTGACCGCCATTGAATGGAGCTACAGCCTCCTCAGCGCTGCCGAGCAGCGCGCCCTGGATCGGCTCGGCGTCTCTGCGGGCAGCTTTGGTTTGCAGACCGCAGCACGCTGCATTGCCGATGGGGACATCGACACCGCCGAGGCGATCGACCTGGTGGGCAGGCTTGTAGATCGCTCGCTGGTGACCGTGCAGCCGGTCGAACCCCCGCGCTACCTGCTACCCGAAACGGTGCGCCATTACGCACTCGGCAGACTCGCCGCAAGGGGAGAACTCGAGTTAGCTCAGGAACGCACCGCCGCAACGCTGCTGCAGCTTCTCGATACCGCCTGCGAGGAATACTGGTCGCTCGATGAGGCGATCTGGCTGCATCGGTACGGTGCGGAGATCGATAATGTGCGCGCGGCAATCGACTGGGCCGCAGGCCGCGACGCGGCGCTTGCAGTGGCATTGTACGGTTCGGCGTGGCCGCTGTTCCTGGAAATGGACCTGTATGTAGAGGGTCGTAGGCGCTACGAGCAAACCGTCGTGCTCTTGTCAGATGCTCTGCCGCGGGCACGGCTGGCGCGCTTCTGGGAGGCGGTAGCGACCTACGATTCCACACGCCAGTGCGACCGCGCGCGCTACGCCGCAGAACTGGCGGCAGGCATGCACGCCGAGTGCGGCAACGTACGTGCGCACTTTTACGATCTCATGCTGCTGGCCTTGAACTGGCGCGGCGACGATGCGGCGGCGCGAGCGGCGGCCGATGCGGCGCGTCGCCTGGAAGACCCGGCGTGGCCAGCGCGACTGCTCACCCATGGCGCGCTCACCGAAGGTGCGCTGCTGCTCAGCCAAGGGGACTGGGCGGCGGCGCGTGCCGCTTACCAGCGCGCCGTGAAGTTTGCGCTCAGCATCAGCGAACGCCAGGCGCTGGCAGCGAGCGTCAGTCTCGTCGAACTCGATATCGCCTGCGGGGATCTGCGCGCCGCGCTGCAGCTCGGCCGGCCTCTGGCAATGAGCCTGCGGCATTCCGGGAAGCGGGAAACACGTTTTGAACTCCTGATCTTGACGTTCAGCGCCTTGTTGCTGGGTGGGGAGATCGCCGAGGCACGCGCCGTGGGCGGGGAACTGTACGCGCTGGCGCTGCGACTGGACACGAGCAAACTGTACCTCGCACTGAATGCGATGGCCTATCTGGCGTGCGCAGATGAACGCTTCGATGTCGCAACTCGGATTGTGGCGTGCGCAGATCGCGCCGGCGATGCACATGGCCAGCCACGGCGGCGCCCGGTGGAGGAACTAATACGCGCAGAAGTACTGAAGCGATTCGAACTCTCGAGCGTTCCTAAGGGTGATCACGCTGCGATCGAGCGTGAGCGACTCAATGAAACCGCCGCATGCGCCCTGGCTCTGGGACTGGGCTGACCGAGCCACACAGCCCCGGATTGGAAGTTCCCCGACACGCTACAGCTCCTCAGGGCCCGCCGAAGAGCCAGTTGACACCCAGCCGCGCCATGTTCACTTCGCCGCTGTTGTGGCTGGTGAAGGTTGTTCCTGGCGCGAAGTCGCAACCCGGTCCGGTGCAGGCCCCACCTACGCTCTTGCTGGCGTGGCCAAATTGCAGATACAGGTACTCCACCTTCACGCTTAAGTTTGTCATCACGCCGTATTCGAGACCGCCGCCCGCCGTCCAGCCATTCGCATTGAGAGTTCTGGTCTTGCTGCTCAGCAGTTCCGTATTTGTAGTCCCCGCGGGCGTGAAGTAAATCGCCGTCGTCGGCGATCCGCTCGCGTAGGCGAATCCGCCGGTCACGTACGGCAACCACTGGTTCATCGCGTAGCCAAAGCGCAGACGCACCGTGCCACCGCCGTTCGGGCTCTCCTTCCCGGAGAAGGTGTACGTTCCGGGCGGAAGGATCACGCCGGTGTAGGTCACCTGACGCGTCTTGCTCTTGCTGCTCCAGCCGTTGTAATCGGCCTCGAGGCCCAGCACGATCTGGTCAAAAGCAAAGTTGTATCCAAGCTGCGCGCCACCGGTGAACTCACTGTTGTTCGGACAATTGTTCAGCACATAATCGGTGACCGGGACGCCGTTGACGTAAGGGGTCCAGTTCGCGCACGTCCTATTAAATACTCCTCCCGCATTCACTCCGGCATAAAAACCTCCCCACGAGTAAGTGTTCGACGTAAGCACTACTGCTTGTCCATAGGCCATGCCGCTGAGCGCGCTTAAACCGACCAGCACCATGGCTGGCGCAAGTATCCTTTTCATGACTCCTCCAAGCATTCGATGGATTTGATGACCGCATCTTCGCTGAGCCAAAGACTAGCGCCCTACCATGACTAGGCTATACCGGGCCGCGGTCGATTCATTTCCACGATGTCGCCTAATAGCCACGAATCACCAGCAGCAATCGCGTCAGTTACGTTTCCTAACTGCTTTTGTTCCCACCACGCTAGACGAAGAAACAATCGCGCCTCATGATCACTTAGCTTCACCGTTGCCTCACAGACCGAGTCTGTCTGCCGTGCTGCGAGGCGCTAGCTCAGAAGTAAGCGGCGGCAGAATATTCAGTTTCTTCGAGCGACCACACTAACAAGCCGAGACTTTTCGCGTGGGAGGATAAGAAGATGCATCTCGAACGCTACGTGTTGCTGGGTGCCATCACGATGGGTGTCTGTGCCTGCGGTGGCGCGGCGGGACAGGAACCTTCTGAGGCGCAGATGAAGGACGCCGCACTGTATGCCATCAATCACCCACCCGGCATGACGAACAGCGACCCCATCTCCATCAAGTTCTTTAAGAAAGAAGCCTGCGACAAACCAACGCCCCAGGGCTACAACTGCACGTTCGACTGGCAGGTGGCATCGGCGAACCTCGGCGCGTCGATGTACAACAACATTCCCAGCGCCTACTTCTATTTCGACAAGTCATCGGGTAAATGGGCGATGCGGCCACCCTTCTAGGCGGGCGGTTGCTGATGCGAGTGACGCTCGCTTGCTCCGCGTTACTGCCGCAGAGCGAAAAATCGGCCGGAACGAACGGCCGGAGACTTTGTTGCGATCCTCGCGTTTACAGACGCTCAGGGCTGTACCAAACTCGGCGGTGAACGGAATACGATGCCGTCCTTCATCACGAACCCGACTTTCTTCAGTTCATTGACGTCCCGGAGAGGGTCACCCTGAACGGCGACGAGATCCGCATAGGCGCCCGGCGCAACGATTCCCAGCTCCCCGCGCTCGCCGAGCAGATCCGCCGCCTTGGAGGTCGCGGACTGAATCGCCTGCATCGGCGTCATGCCGAATTCAACCATCCGGGCAAACTCCTGCGCGATGGGATCGGACCAGGGGAAGCCACCCACGTCCGTGCCAAAGGCAATCTTGACGCCGGCGGTGAGCGCTTTCCTGAACGAGACGCCGTGGACCGCCACACGCTTGCGGTCGCGCCTGCCTGAGGGGGTGTCGGGCGGATCCGGATCGTAGTAGTAGACGGCGAGCGTAGGCACATACCAGGTGCCCTGCTTGATCATCTGTGCGATCTGCGCGTCCGTGATCTCCAGTCCATGCTCAATGGAGTCACAACCGCCGTCGAGCGCTCGCTGCAGCCCCACGCCGTTGTAGGCGTGACAAGCCACTTTCTTACGCCAGCCGTGCGCCTCATCGACGACCGCCCTGAGTTCTTCGACCGTCAGCGTCGGTTGCGAAACCAGCGCACCCTGTTCGTCCACCCAGGAGCGGTGCGTCATGTACACCTTGATCCAGTCGGCGCCGTGATCTAACTGTTCCCGGGTGGCCTTGCGCGCCTCGACCGGACCATCGATCAGCTGCGCTCCCTTGGGCACTACAATCTCGGGAGCATATCCTTCCAGGGGATAGCCTCCGGTGGTGGAGATCGAGCGCGTAGCGACGAACATGCGCGGGCCCGGAATATAACCTTCATTGATCGCCTGTTTGATGCCGACGTCACCATAACCAGCGCCTTCGGTCTCCACGTCGCGGATCGTTGTAAAGCCCTGTTCCAGCGCACGCCGCGCCGCCACGACCGCGCGCGCCACGCGATAGGACGCCGGAAACTTCAGCAGCTGGATGTCGTAACCGCCCGAGGCGGGCACCTCGCCCTGCAGGAAAATGTGCGTGTGGGAGTCGATCAGACCGGGTAAAACCGTTGCAGCACCCAGGTCGATTATCTGCGCCCCCGGGGGTGCCGGACGCGTGCCAGCGTTGTAGACCGCGACGATGCGGTCTCCGCGGATCAATATCTCCTGGTCTTGTCGCGACTGCGCGCTCGTGCCATCGATGAGTGCCCGGGCTCGAACGATCACGCTGTGATCGGAGGCGGCGGCGCGAGGCACAGCAACGGCATCCTGTGCAACGCATAAGCGCGCCAGATGCAGGCCGAAGACGCCAAGACAAAGCGCGTGACGCATAGAAACCTCACTCCCAAGTAAACGACTCATCATTCAAAACCTGGAAACGTGGAACGGTTAATGCGCCTTCAAGGGCTGCTTGAGCAGCAACTCGTAGGCATTGGCGAGTTCAAGCAGCGAATCTTGGCAGCGGCGCTTGGTGGACGAGCCGTGCATCAGGGCCAGCGTCTGCGGGCCGAGCGCAGCCAGGCGGCGGATGGTCGGTGCGGTAATCGGTGAGAGCGCGGTGGCGTGGAAGAGATCTTCGGCTGCAAGCGCAGGCCCGACAATGTCCCCATCCGACAAGGCGGGGCCGTCGCCGGTATGCGTGAGCAGATCACCACAAAAAAGCGTCGCGGTGGTTTCCTCGAAAATCACTCTGGCCTCCCAATTGTGCGGCACGTGCGGCGTATCGAGGTGGCGGACACGCTTGCCGCCCAGGTCCATCACCTCGCCGTCGGCAAGCTTGCGGGGCAACCGATCGCAGAGATCATCGAGTGACACGGCGCAGCCGAGCGTGCCGTGAGCAACCTCAGCGTGCGGCGCCGCGGCCAGTAACTCGTTCATAGCTCCGCACTCATCCGACTCGACGTGTCCAAACGTGATCCACCGCAGCCGTTCGAGGGGTAGGACGCGGCGAATGGCCTCCGACACGAGCGGAAACATTCGGCGCGGGCCGGTATGGAACAGGAGTGGCTCATCCGCGTCGATGAGGAATTGATTAAACGTGAAACCCCCTGGCGCCGCCTCGGGCACGCAGGTGGAGAGGCGGTAGATCCGATTGGCTATTTCGTAAATGCCCGTGTGCATATTCGTTCGTTTGAGCGATGGAGATGCGTGCCATTCATGCAAACATAGGGTCCGACGCGAGCAAAACCCCGATGCCTGGTTACCGGCACGGATTGTAACAGCGCAAGCGAGATGGAAGGCGCGGAGCCTTTAAGAGGAACGTGCAGTTCGAGGCTCGCACGGACCTGCAAGACGTCGAGAGCCAGGCCGTCTAACCGGCAGACTGCTTAGGCTCGCCGTGACAGGGTAGAGTAATCGCGTGCCCAAAACTCGGCGGAACAATCGAGCGATGAATACCACGTTGGGTCGGGAAAGGTACGAGATGCGAATTGGGCGGATCACGCGGGGGCTTCGTCAAGTGCTTTTGGCCGTAGCGTTCAGTGCCTGTTGCGCGCCGGCCCTGGCCGACGTGGACAATGCTGAGCTCGCCAACGAAAGGAACGGTAACGACTGGCCCGCATACGGCCGCACCTTCAGCGAGCAACGCTTCAGCCCGCTCGACCAGATCAACCGACAGACGGTGTCCAAGCTGGGTTTGGCATGGTCACTCGAGCTGCCGGAGTGGAACGTCTCCAGCGCGCCGGTGGCGGTGGACGGAGTGCTCTACATCGCCGTCGGCTTCAGTGTGATCTACGCGGTGGACGCGGCGAACGGCAAGACGCTGTGGAGCTACGACCCTAAGGTGGCGCCGGAAAAGATGCACCTGGCGTGGGGTATCCGTGGCCTCGCGTTCTGGAACGGCAAGGTCATCGCCGGTGTGCAGGACGGACGCCTGTTCGCGCTCGACGCCAAGACCGGTAAGTTGCTCTGGGAAACTCTCACCACCCAGCCGGGCGACAACCGCTACATCACCGGCGCGCCGCGTGTGTTCAACGGCAAGGTTATCGTCGGCCATGGCGGGGCGGACTTTGGCCATGTCCGTGGCTATGTAAGCACCTATGACGTGGAGACCGGCGCGCTGCTGTGGCGCTGGTATATCGTGCCCGGCGACCCAGCCAAGGGCTTCGAAAACAAGGCCATGGAAATGGCCGCCAAGACCTGGAAGGGCCAGTGGTGGAAGTATGGCGGCGGCGGCACTGCCTGGAACGCGCTTACCTACGATCCGGACTACAACCGCGTTTACATCGGTACCGGCAACGGCGGTCCCTGGAACGCGAAGATTCGCAGCCCCGGAGGCGGCGACAATCTGTTCCTGTGCTCGATCGTCGCGCTCGATGCCGACACCGGAGAGTATGTCTGGCACTACCAGACCGCGCCCGGCGAGAGCTGGGACTTCACCTCCACAATGGACCTGGTGCTGGCCACGATTCCCATCGATGGCAAGCCACGCAAGGTCCTCCTGCACGCACCAAAAAACGGCTTCTTCTATGTCATCGACCGCGCCACCGGAAAGCTGATCTCGGCGGAGAAGCTCGGCAAGGTGACCTGGGCCAAGGGAGTCGACATGGCCACGGGGCGTCCGATCGAGAACCGTGGCGTGCGCTACGAGGACGGCGAGACTCTGATGTGGCCCGGTTCGGGCGGCCTGCACAACTGGCAGCCGATGTCCTTCAGCCCGGACACCGGGCTCACCTACATCCCGGCGCATGAGATGGCCGGGTACTACAACGACAAGGGCCTCGACCCCAGGACCTACCAGATGGAGCGTGACGGTCCCATGGGGATCAATGCATTCCACGACGACATCCCCAAGAGCGCCGGCAGCAGTTCGCTGATCGCCTGGGACGCGGTACGCAAGAAGAAGGTGTGGGAAACGGCATTGCCCGGCGCCACCAACGGCGGCGTGATGAGCACCCACGGCGGACTGGTGTTCCAGGGCCAATCCGACGGTCGGTTCGTGGCCCGCGATGACAGAACCGGCGCCGTGTTGTGGAGCGCCGATCTGGGCGTCGGCACTCAGGCGCCGCCAATCACCTACAGCGTTGGTGGGCGACAATACGTGTCCATCCTTGCCGGCTGGGCGGGGGGGCAGATGCTGCTCGGCTCGCTCAGTGCGCAGCATGGGTGGGTGGGCCGCAACCATCCGCGCCGCTTGCTGACCTATGTACTTGACGGCCACGCTGCGCTGCCGCCATCGCCACCCCCCTCGCGGCCAGTTCCGGTCGACGACGCCGCACTCACGATCGACCCGGCGCTGGCCTTGAAAGGCCGTGCGCTCTACGACCGTTGCCTGATCTGCCATGGCGCCGGTGCGGTCGCGGGCGGCTTTGCGCCCGACTTGCGTGCCTCGCCGATACCGCTTAATCCCCAGGCCTTCGCGGCCGTTATGCAGGGCGGACTGCAAAGCCGCGGTATGCCCCCCTTCCCCGAACTGACGCCCGAGGATCTGAGCGCGCTGCGCCACTACATCCGGCAGCGGGCGCGCTACCAGCCGACGATCGGTGAGCAGATCGGCACCGCCTGGCATTACTTGATGCTGATGCTGAAGATGAAACTGCTGGCCTGGGGCTGGATCTAGCGATTCTGGGACGAAAATCGGAGTGGTGTTAGTTCGCTCCTGGGTCGAAGATGTCCGCTCCGTAGTCTGGGTACGTTGGGGGTTGCGTGGACATACGAAAACTTCAAAAGGGACTGAAGTACCGCGGCCGCGTGGGAGCCGTGAGGCAGACCTACCATGTCTTTGAGGCGCAGGAGTACTTCTTTGTACTCTCCTTCGCACTATCGATGGCACGCAAGGGGTCTGGCTACTTCAACGTCGTCGATCTGGCGGCGGTCAACTACGTGCAGAAACGTCTTGGCGGGCGTTCCGGACTGACGGCGAAGGAGGTCTTTCTGAGTGCCCGACGTACGAAGCACGTCTCTTCAAGTCTGGCGGCTCTGAACATCCTGTACGTTCTCGTCGCGCTCGGCCAGGCGGCGCTGCTGCGCGTCGGGACGCATCGACAACTGTTTTTCTCGATACGCAAGATACGACAGTCGGCGCGCCCCTGACATAACTGCTGCCGACGGCGCGGCAGCAGGGACTCGGACTCTCAACCGCCGCCTTTGCAGTGCTTGGTGTCGGCGAGCTGCATTAGGTGTGCGAGGCGCGGATTCGACTGCAGCTGCTGGGCAAAATCGGAGCTGAAGCCCGCCATCTGGCCGACCTGTTGCTTCTCGATGGGCTGGGCTTCCTTGAGCACCCGCACATTATTCGCGTCGTGCTCCGCCGTTTGCTCCTTCTCAACCGCCTGCAGGGTGCGGCCCCGAACGAGGCCGCCGGTGGCCAACTCGGTGGCGGTATCGGCCGCTGAAGCCGCCTCGACGGCCGCCTGGTCCTTGGCCTGTTGCTTAACCATGTTGGCGTACTCGCGTTGGGTCAGCGCCTGTTGCTGTGCAGCCGTCGCCTGAGCGGCGGCGACTTTGGACTTATCAGGCGTCGTGTACTGCTGTTGTTTGAGTTCCGCGGTGATTTGCGCGCACGTCATCTGATCGTCGCCGGGGCGCACGGCGCTCGGATCGGACGCGGCCTGGTTATACGCCTGCTGCGCGTTCTGCATCTTCTGGCAGTCCTCGGCTGACATGACTTGCCCGGGTGACATGGCGAAGATACCGGCCGGCATGCTGACGAGCTTTGCGCAGTCCATGGGCGGCGCAGCGGCAGCCGGTTTTGAGGTTGCAGCACTCTTGTGGCCCCACAATCCTCCCAACAAAGACGAATGCTCGTTTGCAGGGTGGGCGTCGCTCGGGGCCGCCCCAGCCGTCGCTTGTTCCGTGGCGCCGTGTGCCACGGCGCCCACGGCGCTGCTCAATTGCGCGACCAGCGGACCCACGAGGTCCTGTCCGTCGGCGGCGGCCCTGCCGGTGAGCGTCTCGGCCTTCGTAGGGGTCTCCGATCCCACCGCGACGAGTCGGTAGTCCAAGGTCACCGTGTCGCCTCGCTTCACGCTCGCCTGAGCCGCGCCAGTGGGCTGGGCGGCGGCCACCTGTTCCGGCGCCGCACCCGTAGCCGTGTCGGCGGCCGCCGGGGCGGCACCGGCCGTCGGGCTTAAACCCGCCCCGCCGCCGAGAGCGCGGAATGGCAGGGCGTTAGACAGCTTGGCGAACATGCCCCCGCTCCCATGCTTCTGCTCAAGACGGGTGTACAGGATGTAGCTGCAGTGCTTCGCCTGGGCCTCCGCGTCCACAGAACTGCCGGACGTCGCCATCAGGGGCACGGCTTCAATGGACTGAGACTTCAGCTGACTGACGAGGCTCTGGCGCAGTGGTTCGGCCAGCTGCGCACCCTGTTGATCCTGCGGCAGCGCAACACCGACCACCAATTGGGCTGGGCCAGGCTGGGCCAAAACGAGGCGTGCGAACGCCAGGCACGCAACCGACAGACTCCAGTACCTCGCAGGCATGCGCTTGCCCTCCAATTGACGTCGCCAGTGCATTACTAGCTAAGGACGCGTAGTCGGCGAGAATTCGGGCTCATTACCGTCGGCCCCCTGATCTGTTAAATGTGGCTGCAGTGGCACGCTTCCCGATGACATGATGGCCTCCAGCGACTAGTCATGACGCCCTCCCCTCGCGAAAACATCACGCGGCTGCTGCTCGAATGGGGCGGCGGCAACGAGGGCGCGCTAGAGAACCTTCTTCCGTTGGTCTACGACGAGTTACGCGCCATCGCGCAAAGCCATTTGCGGCGCGAGCGTTCGATGCACACACTGCAACGCACCGCACTGGTGCACGAAGCCTTTCTGCGATTGGTGGATCAAAAGTCCGTGGATTGGCGATCCCGTGCCCAGTTCTTCAGCCTCGCCTCGCAGATGATGCGCCGGATCCTCGTCGATCATGCCCGGCGGCGCGGCGCTGCCAAGCGTGGCTCGGACCCCGTGCGAATCGATCTGGAGGAGCTGCCGGATGCCGCGGACGCGGATTTGGATTTCGCGGAATTCGATCAGCTGCTGCAGCGTTTGGAGACGCTCGAGCCCCGCTCCGGGCGACTCGTGGAGTTGCGCTTCTTCGGCGGCCTGAGCATCGAGGAGGCGGCCGCGGTACTGGATATCTCCGCAGCCACTGCCAAGCGCGATTGGGCGATCGCGCGCGCTTGGCTGCAGCGCGAACTGCAGCGTGCGTAGCCTCCTGGAGCGCGGAGTCAGTGCAGAAGCGCCGTCACCCCATCGCCGAGCCGCGCCATCTCGAGATTGCTGCGCGCCAGCCCCGCGACCGCCTGGTCGTAGCCGCGCGTCTCCTGTGGGGGTAAGGTGACTTTCGCCCTCTTCAGTAGCCGCTCGTAGCGCGGCACGCTCGAGGCGAACCAGTCGTGCGCGGCGTGCCAATGGCGAGCCTGCGTTCCGCGCGCCGACGCTGCGGTCACGAGCGCGCGCTGCACCTCGATGAAGCCGAGGCCCATCTCACACGTCGCCAGCAGGTACTGGATTTCCAGCGTATCGCCGTGCGCGGCGATGGCATCCAATGCAGCTTTACTCTGCGTGAAGGCGGCGGCCGCAGCGTCGCTGCGGCCCGAAGCAAACAGCGCCCGCGCGACATGATGGGTGATGCGTGCCACATCGAGCTGCGCCTGCGAATTGTTCGCATCGGTCGCTGTTTTGGCGGCGGCGTCGAGGGCGACCTGGTATTCATGTAGAGCGCCGGCATAGTCGCCACGCTCGTACAGCTCGATGCCAATATTGGTCCGGTCAGCAGCTATCGCGCGCTCGTATGGCAGAGTGTGTTCCGCGTCCGCGCTCAACACGTGCTCATGCAGCGCCAGCGCCTTGCGCTCGAGCGAAATCGATTCCTCGATCGTCGCCGGCTGGAAGCCCCTCGCGATGATGACCACCCCGGCGTTCATGTACTGACTGCCAAGATGAAACTCGAATGTACGGTTCAACGGGTCCCTGTGGTGCAGCGCCTCCGACAGAGCGACTCCTTTATTGGCACTCGCAATTGCCGCCTCGGTCTGCCCGGCCCACATGAGGTGAAACGCATGAGCACTGTAAGCGCCCGCGAGCCGATCCTGCGCCACGTCATCGTGAGGATTCGCGGCAGCCAGCCGCTCGAAGATCATGACGGACTGCTGCGATTCCGCCGCCGCAGCCGGCGTGTCACCCGTCAGGAACGCGAATATCCGGCTGCGCCTGAGGTGATCAGCAGCGAGCGCCACACGAACCGGTGTATCGGCGGGCTTGGCCGCCGCGAGCGACGTGAGCAACGCGATCGCCTGGTTGTAACTTTCGAGCGCCGCCTGCGGCTTGCCGGTATTGGGTGCGTACGCTTGTCCCTGGATGTCACCGACCTTCTCGTACGCTTTGGCGAGCTCCAGTTGCAGGTTGCGATCTGTCCCGGACTCCTTCGACAGGGTGTCCAGATACTTGAGCGCCGTCTCCACCAGCAGCTCGCGCGCAGCCGTGGCACCCGGGAGATCGCGAATCGCATCGTCCATCTGAAACATGAAGCTGTTGGCCAGCGCTCGCACACTGGCGAAGTGACGTTCGGCGCGCGCTCGCTGCTGATTGGCAATGCGAGCCTCGCGACTCGCCAGCACGATGCCGGCAAGCAGCGCCACCGCGACAAAGGCGACGGCCGCCAACTCCAAGCGATGCCGGCGCACGAATTTTCCAGCGCGGTAGATAAACTGCTCCCCGCGGGCCGTGACCGGCAGCCCCGCTAAATAGCGGCGTAGGTCCTCCGAGAACTGCTCCACCGAGCCGTAGCGCTTCTCGGGTTCCTTGCGCAACGCCTTGAGCGTAATGTCATCCAAATCCCGATCGGGGAATACACGTGTCTTGCCGGCGACTGTAGTTTGGGCGGCGGTGCTCGGCCTCATCGGTTCCGTTTCGCACACGTCGTGGATCGCATCGCGGGTGGAGGCGAGCTTCGTACGGTAGGGACTGCGGCCCGCGAGCAGGTGAAAGAGCACTACACCGAGCGAGTACACATCGCTCGCTGTGGTGATATCGAGACCCAGGATTTGCTCGGGACTGGAAAATGCTGGCGTCAGGGCCCGCAGCGTGGTGCGGGTGGCATCTACCGGCCCTCCGTCGTCCCGCGGGGACTGCAGAATCTTGGCAATGCCGAAGTCCAGGAGCTTGATCGCGCCTTCTGCGCTAACGAGGATGTTGCTGGGTTTCAGGTCGCGATGCACCACCAGGCGTTGATGCGCGTAGCTCACCGCGGCGCATACTTCGCGGAACAGGCGCAGCCGCTCCGCGATCGGCAGCGCTGTTGATTCGCAGTACTCGTCGATCGGACGGCCGGCGAGCAGCTCCATGACAAGATACGGCTGCCCTTCCTCGGCAACACCCCCGTCGATCAGCCGCGCAATATTCGGGTGCTCGAGTGTGGCGAGGATCTGTCGTTCTGCCCTGAAACGCTGCAGGACAAACTCGCTGGCGTAGCCCACGCGCACCAGCTTGATCGCCACCTCTTTTTCATATTGGGCATCCGCGCGCCGCGCCCGCCACACCTCTCCCATGCCGCCGCGTCCCAGGCACGTGAGCAGCTCGTAAGCACCGATTCGGCGTCCCTGCCAGTCTTCAAAGTCCACCTCGAGCCCACTCAGCGACACGTACTCCACGGCGCAGCGGTCTACGACCGCTTCAGCGGTGCCATGCGCCTCCAGCAAGGACACCACTTCCGCGCGCAGCTCTCCATCGTTGGCACAGGCGCGCTCGAGAAAAGAGCCACGGCTCGCGGCGTCGAGCTCACTGACCCACGCGAACACTTCTTTGACGCGCTGCCAGCGTTCGGGCGTCATGGGTAGTCTTTGACGTGATGTGGAGCGACAGTCAACATGGCCGGTCTAGGCGGCTCCTCGGCGAGCGCCAGCCTATCAAACTACCATCAGAAGCCCATGATCCGGAAGCCGCGGTGTTCTAACACCAAAGGAGATCATGCGGGCACAGTCATAAAGGCTCGAACCACCCGTCCAACGCCACCGCCGCGCGAACCCTGTACTTAACACTCGCATTCGCATGGTCCCGACCCTAAAGAGGGCCATAGATGTGTGAAGGAATCCCGCGCATGCAGGAGAACCACCAGTAGAAGCTCTACAGAACGCGCAAGGCAACGTGCGATTGGCTCACTTGTGGTCCGCGGCTACCAGCCAGGAGCGCAGTTCCGCGGTTCTTTTGGCTTGCGTGCCCTGTCTTGGGACACGGTGAACGCTTTCTTGGCATCACGACGGGGACTTTAACTTGGCAGAGGCACGAACGCGCCCCGCGGACGAAATGGAGCGCAGAAAGCCGCAAGCAGCGCGTCGCGTGGTAGGCGATACTTTCCAATCACTCCAAGCAGGTGACCACTGCAGTGACAGACGGGAAAATACCGGCCAGCCCCTCTGCCGCCTCGAGGCTCGAACAGCTATTTCCCAAGCTAACGCCAAGGCAACTGGCGCGGCTGAGTCCTCAAGGTCGCACCCGAACGATCGCTGAAGGCGAACTGCTGATTGCGACCGGCAGCCGTGCCGCGTGCTGCTTCGTCGTCCTCAGCGGAGAAGTTGAGATCATTCGCCGGTCGGAGCTGGGCGAGGATGTCATCGCGGTACATGGGCCGGGATCATTCACCGGGGAGATCAGTACGCTGACCGGACGACCGGCGCTTCTGGCGACGCGCGCGCGCAGCGCCGGCGAGGTGCTCGAGCTAGACCGGGAGCATCTGCTGTCCCTCGTGCAGACGGACCCTGAACTGAGCGAACTGATCTTGCGCGCCTTCATCCTGCGACGTGTGGAACTGATCGCAGGGGGCTTCGGAGATGTCGTGCTGATCGGATCGACTCATTGCTCCGGCACCCTTCGGGTCAAGGAATTCCTGACGCGTAACAGTCACCCGTACACTTATTTCGACCTGGATCGGGATAAGGATGTCCAGGCCTTACTCGATCGATTCCGCGTACTCCCCGGCGACATACCGGTCCTCATCGCACGACGCGAGGTGGTGCTGCGAAATCCAAGCAATCGAGACATCGCTGCGGCACTCAACCTCAACGAAGCGGTCAACGGGAAGGTGCACGACCTGATCGTCGTTGGAGCCGGTCCGGCAGGTTTGGCGGCCGCCGTTTACGGCGCCTCCGAGGGGCTCGACGTGCTGATCATCGAATCGGTGGCGCCGGGTGGCCAGGCCGGCTCGAGCTCGAAGATTGAAAACTATCTCGGATTTCCTACCGGTATCTCAGGGCAGGCGCTGGCTGGCCGCGCCTACATGCAAGCCGAGAAGTTTGGTGCGAACGTCATGGTCGCCGTGAGCGCGACCGGCCTCTCGTGTGAGCGCCGGCCCTATCGGCTCGAACTGGGTGATGACCTGGGGGTAAAAACGCGCACCGTCATCCTGGCGACGGGGGCGCGTTATCGAAAGCCCCCGCTGAACAATGTCGCTCTTTTTGAGGGCAGCGGTGTCTACTACGCGGCGACCTTCATGGAGTCGCAACTGTGTACCGATGAAGAAGTCATCGTCGTGGGGGGCGGCAACTCCGCGGGCCAGGCGGCGGTGCACCTCGCAAAGACAGCGCGTCACGTGTACATCCTAGTGCGGGGCGACGGTCTGGCGCAAAGCATGTCGCGCTACCTGATCCGTCGTATAGAGCAGACGCCCAATATCACGCTGCTGACCAACACCGAGCTCGAGGCTCTCGAGGGCACCGAACACCTGGAACGCGTGCGTTGGCGCCGCCGGGCGAGCGATGTTCCCGAGACGTGTAACATTAGGCACGTGTTTCTGATGACCGGTGCCGAACCGGGCACGGCTTGGCTGCAAACGTGCGTGGCACTCGATGAGAAAGGCTTCGTCCGCACCGGCCCGGACCTGACTCCCGAAATACTGACGGGTGCGAAATGGCCTCTTACCCGAGCGCCGGGCTTGCTCGAAACGAGTCTGCCGGGCGTCTTTGCGGTCGGGGACGTGCGCTCGGGCAGCCTCAAGCGTGTAGCCTCGGCGGTCGGCGAGGGATCCATCGCCATAAGTTTTGTCCATCAAGCGCTCAGTGAATGAGGGCCTTATGTCCGAGCAAGTCTGCCAGCACCTGAAAGCAATCAGTACCATAAAAGTGCCGCAACGCAGGGAATGCGCGGAGTGCGTAAAGATCAACTCGCGCTGGGTGCACCTTCGGACCTGTCAGGAGTGTGGCGTCACGTTGTGCTGCGATGATTCGCCGCATCGACATGCCCGCAAGCATGCCCGCGACAGCGGTCACCCCGTGATCGCGTCCGCCGAAACAGGCGAACGCTGGTTGTACTGCTTCCCCGATGAGCTCGTCGCCGAGTACTAGCGCGGCGGCAACCGGTGCCGGGCAAGGTATCGGTCGCCTCTAACCGACGACCAAGGCGCGGATGACCCAAGCCCTTGCCAGCTTCTCGGCTCCCTGGAGCCGCTCACTGCGGCTCACGACCGCAGGTTCGGTTGTCGTGCTACTGATGGTGCCGGTCACGGGCCTACTCGCAGGACCGAGACACTTGCCGCTGTGGGAGGTAGCGATGGTGGGGCTGCCGCTCGGCGTGTTGCTGGCCGCCCTGCCGTTCATGGTGCGCGGGTACGTGTTGACGGAAGGGCATATCGAGGTGCTCCGGCTGGGCTGGAGCACGCTGTTGCCGCTGGCGGGACTCGTTGCGGTGAGCGGTGACCCCGAGGGACTCCGCGGCTCAGTGCGCGTGTTTGGAAACGGCGGCCTGTTTTCGATCAGCGGCTGCTTCTGGAATCGCAGGATTGGGCGCTTTCGTGCCTACGCCACCGATCCGAGTCGAGCGGTGCTGCTGCGCTATCAGGATGGCAAGAAGGTGGTGGTCACGCCGGACGATGTACAGCACTTCATCGTGCGAGTCCGGACACTGGCGAGGATGGCCAACGGCCCGCGGAGTCCGTGACCACGTGAAGTGTCCGGTCATCCCGCTTCGCGGGTGCGGGCAAGGAGCACGGCGCACGGCCGTGCTCCTTGCCGCAACGGGGACTTACTTCTTCACGTACAGTCGTTGTGCAGCACGCCGCTGGCCGGCCCTGCGACGCAGGGTATGGCCTTCAGATACTCATAGATCGCACGCATATCGTGCTCCGACAGGTGATGCAATTCCGGCCAGGGCATGACCTGCAACTTGTCGCCATCGTAGGGATACTTAGCGGGGAAGCAGGTGCTGCTGGCGATCACCGTCGGATCAGAACAGTTGGGGTGCACCAGATCCAGGTCAGCGCCTGTTTGCAAGATCAGACGAAACTCTTCGAATGTACGTCCTCCTACCGGCCTGCCGGTTTTGTCAGGCGTGAGATTCCGGGATACGATCGGCGGGGTCGCCCCGGCCACCTGGGCCGCAAAGACTCTGCCGCCGCCCAGATAGGTAGCCTGATTGACGACGGTCGGCTCGTTACCCTTGAAGTACGGGTTTCCGCTGGGGGTGTATTCGGTGGCTGTGCCAGCCGAGTGGCACATATTGCACGAGCCCACCGCGTTGACCAGGTAACTTCCTAGCCCCACGAGCTCCCGGTCCTTACCGCGCAGATTCAGCGGCACGGGGGCGATCTCCAAGCCCCTGCGGACTCTGGATGGCTGTTGATCCTCATCGGCCTGCGCTCGAGCCATTCCCATCAGGGATCCGACGCCAACCGCCACGGCGAGCGCAGCCACGGTAGCGAGTGTGCTAAGTGCCTGTTTCACGTTCATTAATCTCTCCGAAGGACAGGTTTACGGTACAACCAGCGCACCGACAGGCCCCACCCTCGGCTCACGGAGGCGCTGCGCACAAGCGGCAAAGCACGGCACGCCGCAGCCACAGGCGGGATGCCGTGCAATACCGTGCATTGCCGCGACCTAGGTGCAAGAATCCCGGTGCCCGTCCGGCAACAGGCTGGTGTGCACCCTGAACGATCATCAAAAAAATACGCACGGTGCCGCGGTTCAAGGTCATCCGGACGACCGGCTCGACTCCTGGAAAAAGATTGCGTCCTACCTCAAGCGCGACGTCAGCACGGTACAGCGCTGGGAGCGGCGCGAGGCGATGCCGGTCCACCGCCATCTGCACGACAAGCTCGGGTCGGTCTTCGCGTACCGCTCGGAACTCGACGCCTGGTGGGGCAGTCGCCGCGCGCGACTGACACAGACCGAAGCGACTGGCGCCGAGCTACCGCCAAATAAGTCACCATCCGACTCGACTACTTCGCGCGGCTTGTCCCTCAGGCTGTGGCTGAGCCTTGGAGCTGCGGCCCTCGTCGTTGCCGGCGCGTTCGCGTGGTTCGTGGCCGAAAGGGATTCGGCTGGGAGTAACCCCCTCGCCCACGCCAGATTCACGCGTCTGGTTGATTTCACGGGAACCGAACAGGCAGCCGCAATCTCCCCGAACGGAAAGTTCGTCGCATTTCTTGCGGACCGCGGCGGCCAAATCGATGCTTGGGTAACCGAGGTCGGCAGCGGCATCTACCGCAATCTGACGCACGAGGATGTACGCGAGCTCGTCAATCCGTCGATCCGCACACTCGGCTTCTCCGCAGATTCATCGCTTGTCGCGATATGGTCGAGGCGGGCCGATGGCTCGCAGCCCGGCGACGTGAACATATTGGCGGTGCCGGTGACCGGTGGCCAGTTACGACCGTACCTCTCGGAAGCGGCCGAGTTTGATTGGTCGCGCGATGGCAAACGGCTCGTCTATCACACGACTGCGCCGGGGGATCCCCTCTACGTCCGCGAACAGGGCACGGATTCTGGCCAGCTGGACCAGAGGATTTATGTGGCGCCGACGGGCGTGCACTGTCACTTCCCCATATGGTCGGTGGATAAAACCTTCATCTATTTTGTTCGTGGCACTCCGCCCGATAACTGGGACATCTGGCGAATTCGACCCTCCGGCGCAGGGCTGGAACAGATAACCGCACACAACAGTCGCGTAACTTATCCGGTGATGCTGGATCGGCGCACGCTCGCCTACCTGGCGACCGATGCCGACGGCTCCGGCCCATGGATGTACGCCGTCGACGTCGAGCGACGCGTACCGCGGCGCATTAGCTCCGGCGTCGAACGCTATACCTCACTCGCCGCCAGCGCGGACGGCCAGCGTCTTGCGGCAACGACTGCCAGCCTGCATACAAGCGTTTGGCGCCTTTCCATACAACAGGATCCGTCTGCGCCGGCCGCCAGTGAACCATCACTCGTTACCGCAGACGCTGCCACGCCACGGCTGGGCGCAGACTTGCTGCTGTACGCATCGTGGCGCGGCGAGAATCAGATCCTGCTTTCGTTGACGCACGGAATCGCCCGCGAGATCTGGAGCAGCGCCACCGCGCGCATCATTGGCGGGCCCGCGATTGCGCGCGACGGTCGACACATCGCCTTCTCGGTGAAGGACGGCGGCCGAACGCTCCTGTGCGAAATCGACATTGATGGGTCGCATGCCAGGATCCTCGCCAGTGGGCTCGCATTGCGGGGCGAGCCAAGCTGGGCGCCGGATGGGCAATCGGTCCTGTCTGCAACGGTCCGCGATGGCGAGCCACGCCTGACACGCATCTTCCTCGATGGCGCGCCGGCAGTTCCTCTGGTCGCGGAGTATTCGGTCGATCCAGTGTGGTCGCCCGACGGGCGATTTCTGGTTTATTCGGGAGCGGATGTCGGGACAACTTTCCCCTTGCGGGCTGCCGCCGCGGACGGACGCCCGTATCTGCTGCCGAGCGTGATGCTCACGCGCGGAGCGCGGCGTGTGGTCTTCCGTGACGCGCAGACGCTTGTGATTCTTGGCGGTGAAATCCGCCATAAGAATCTTCGGCTGCTCGATTTGCGAACGGGTGCCCAACGGGAACTGGCTGCACTTCCTCTGGACTTCGATGTTCGCGATTTCGACGTATCAGCCGACGGCTCACAGGTCGTGTTCGAGCGCTCACAGCTCAACTCGGACCTTGCTGTGATTGAGCGAACACACTAAGCGCACGCCCATTTTGGGATCGTCAAGATTGGCGGTCACATTGACATGGATCCCGGCACCCGCCTGAATCGCAAGTCGCAGCGATCGGCCGGTCGCAAGCGAGCACTCCGCACTCTTCTTCGGGGGCGTCCAGCAACTGGTACGCCGCAGGGATCCACAGTGACTCTGGCATTTCAGCCCCCGGCGCGATGCTGGTTACGGGAGAAATGAACCGTTTGCGCAGTTGCCACGGCGAGGTTCAGTGACCCCACAAAAAAAGCTGTTCCCTACAGGAAAATCGCGCCGGCCGTCAGGTGTGGGCCAAAAACCGAGGGTGCACGCGCGCAAAGATGGGGGACGGTGCCGATGAACCGGCGGCACCGCTGATACAGCATGGCCTCTCGAAATGCCCACATTGAGGTCCTAAATGTTCATCTTCGATCGTCCTATCGCTGCAGTCCTGGCCGCACTTGCCACCTCCTTCGTGTTCGTCTTGGTCGACATCCTGTTGCAACATGCCGTGAACTGACCCACCTTTCGGACGTGCCCAGTAGCCCATCGATGCAGCACGCGTTGCCGCAAGGGGGCTTTCCTGAGGCGGCCGACTCTCAGGGAAAGCATGGTCGGCAGCGCACGCGCCAGGGGTGGGGCCTGTCAGGTGGCGAAGCGGTACTATGACCGCCGAACACTTGGTGTGCTGCCGGTCGCGAGCGGGTTTGTTGCCCCAATATCCCCGACTATCCGGAGTGTCGGGATTCCGGGAATACTGTCGATCCCGCTCGCTTCCGGGCCGGAGGACAAATTGCTGCTCGAGCGCGAACAGCCTAGGTCTCGTTTGGAGGCCGCCCTGCAGGCCGCGAAGACTGGCGCTGGCCGCATCGTATCCATCGAAGGCGAGGCCGGAATCGGCAAAACCGCGTTGGCCTTGAGTTTCGTGGCGGCACACCGCGGCGACGCGCAGGTCTATGCCGGGGGTTGTGAGCAGCTGAGCACGCCCGAACCGCTCGGCCCGCTGCGCGATATCGAACGTGACAGCGGCGGTCGATTTGCGGTCTCTGCCACGAGTCAGTTGGACACTTTCGCCGCGTTGCTGCGCCTCCTCACCTCGGCTCGCCACCCCGGATTGCTTCTGATCGAGGATATCCATTGGGCGGACGATCCCACGCTGGATTTGTTTCGATATCTCGGGCGGCGTCTGCGCGCGGCTCCCCTACTGGTGATCGCGACCTTCCGCAGCGATGAAGCACCATCGCGTGAGCGCCTCGCGGCGCTGTGGGGCGATCTGCCGCTGGATTCTCGCGAACGCATCGAACTAGAGCCACTGTCCGCCGCGGCGGTGAAATCCCTGGCGATCCGTGCCGACCATGCCGCCCAAGACATTTACGCAGTTACTGGCGGCAATCCGTTTCATGTCACGGAGTTCTTGGCAACGGGGCGGGCCACTATCCCTCACAGCGTGCGCGACGCAACTCTAGCGCGCACGGCGCGATTGACCTCGCACGCACGGCGCACGCTGGATTGTGCCTCCATATTCCCGCGCATTATCGATCAGTCCCTGCTGCGACAGCTGGCGGACGATTCCGAGCACACCGGAGTCGAAGAGTGCATGCGCGCCGGCATGCTCAATGTGAGCGGGGAAGTATTGTCGTTTCGCCATGAGTTGGCGCGCCGTGCGTTGCACGATGCAATGGCGCCACTGCGGCGCCGCGAACTGCACGCGACGGCGTTGCGATTGCTCCATTCCCGCGGCGGGGTCCGCGCCGCGGAACTTGCACACCACGCGCAGCAGGCCGGCGCGATCAACGACCTGGTGCTGTATTCGCAGCGCGCCGCGGAAGAGGCGCAGGCACTCGGCGCCCGTCGCGAGAGCATGGCGCATCTTGCGCGCGTGCTCGAGCACGGTACCTGGCTCAGCAACGCAGAGCGTGCCGATGTGCTGCAGCGGCAGGCCGAAGCAGGTGAGCAGTGTGGTGCATTTGAGCAGGCGAGCGCTGCTATCGATGAGGCGATCGCGGCACGTAAGCGTGCCGGAGACATTCCCGGGCTGGGCAACGCATTGCGCATTTCTGCGCGCATCCGCTGGCTGTGCGGCCTCTCGGAAGTGGCCGACGCGCAGTCCGCCGAGGCACTCGAGGTACTGCACGATCATCACGAGACCTGGCAATACGCCATGGCTCTGAGTTCCCAGGCACAGCTCGACATGCTCGCCGATCGCAGCCTTCTGGCGGTAGAGGATGCCGTGCGGGCTATGTCCCTCGCCGAGCGTCTCGGACGCTGGGACATATACCTCCATGCTTGGACCAACCTTGCCACGGCACGCGCAGCGCTAGACATTGAACGCGGTATTCCGGATTTTCTCGCCGCGATCGCCGAGACCAAGCGCCGCGGTGAACTCGACCTGCTGCCCCGCCTGTACTCCAATCTTACCTACATGATGACCTACGATCGGCACTACCAGAATCTCTTCACGTACCTTGAGGAGGGCATCGCCGCCGCCGTCGCCCGCGACAACGCTCCGCTCGAGGCTTACATGCGCGGGACGCGCGCGCTTGCGCTGCTAGACCTGGGACGAGCGGCGGAGGCGCTGACCGAGGCGGAGGGGGTGGTCTTCGGGCCCTATCCGCGCGGCACGGGCCGATTCAACGCACACATCGCTCTCGCGCGCATCCGCATCCGTATGGGCGTGCCCGAGGACGGTGTTCTCGATGAAGCGCGTGCGCTGCCCACTGCGCGGCGTGACATCATGCGCTGCGCACCGCTCGCCGTAGCCGACGGCGAAGCGCTGTGGCTCGGGTTGGCGCGTCCGGAGGCGATTGAGCGGCTGCGCGCCGCATTCGACAAATGCGCGCGTGTGCAGACGCAGACCTGCAACCTAGCGGAGACGGCACTGTGGCTCAAAATCCTGGGCGAGCCCCTGCCACTGACGCACGAGATCACGAACCGCCTGAAGTCCCCTTATCGGGAACATATTGCAGGGGCATGGCGCGAGGCCGCCCAACGCTGGAGCGAGCTCGGCTGCACCTATGAACAGGCAATTGCGCTCTCCGCGGGCGATGAGGCAGCACAGCGCGAGGCGCTCGGCCTCTTCGATCGCCTGGGCGCAGTTCCGGCCGCGGCGCGGTTGCGCCGCCAGCTGCGTGCCAGTGGCGCGCGGGGCGTGCCCCGCGGCCCGATAGCCAAAACGCGCGCCGGCCCGGTCGGCTTAACTGCCCGGCAGTCGGAAGTATTCGCGTTGCTAATCAAAGGGCTCAGCAATGTGCAGATCGCCCGCCGCCTAAGCATCTCTCGGAAAACTACCGAGCATCACGTCTCCGCAATCATTGCGCGCCTCGGCGTCGCTTCCCGCGGCGAAGCCGCGGCATTTGCCCGCGCGAAGGGGCTGCTGGGGAGTTGAATAAACCTAGGGGTCCCCGCCCAAGAGTTAGGTAGGGGTGCCCGATGCGCGCCGCCGGTGCGCCCTGCAGTCTGCCGTCTCGATCTAACCACTATGGAGACTGCAACGTGTCGCGCATCGTCATTTTTATTTACGGCCTCGTCTGTTACGCGATTTCATTGGGCGTATTCGTGTACGGTATGGGCTTCATCGTAGGCTTCCTAACGCCAACCATGCTGGATGGCACCCCCGATCGGTCGCTGGCCGCAGCGCTGGGGACCGATCTGGCTCTGCTCGCGGTGTTTGCCCTGCAGCACAGCGGCATGGCCCGACCTGCTTTCAAGCGCTGGTGGACGCGGATCGTGCCCGAGGCCGCGGAGCGCAGCACCTACCTCTTGTTGAGCTCGATGGCGCTCGGCGGACTGTTTATCTTCTGGGCGCCAATCGGCGGCACGGTGTGGCAGGTGCCCGACGGGATTGCCCGTGCGGCCGTCATCGGGCTCTATCTGTTTGGCTGGGTACTGCTGCTTTACACCACTTTCCTGATCGATCACTTTGACCTCTTCGGCCTGACGCAGGTCTGGCGCCGTCTGACCGACAAGCCGTACCGTCCCCCGCAGTTCCATACCCCGAGCCTCTACAAAGTCGTACGCCACCCGCTCTATATTGGCTGGCTGACGATCTTCTGGGCGGCGCCGACCATGACCGTCTCACACTTGGTGTTCGCTGTTACTACGACCGCGTACATCCTGCTGGCCATTCGTTTCGAGGAGCGGGACTTGGTAAGTGCATTCGGTGAGCGCTACACGAGGTACCGCAAGCGCACGCCGATGCTCGTGCCGCGTCTGACGGCGCGGAACAGTGCCGACCTGATAACTGAGAGTCAGGGACGGCACTGACATGACGATGGACAACGCGGAGCACAGCGACGAGACCGCCCCGAAGTTTGCTGCGACCGTAGCGTTCAGGAGCGACCCACACCGTCGGCTCTTTGAACGTGCCACCGAACATGCGTGGCGCTTCCGCGACCGCATCGCAGAGCGTCCGCCGCGCCCGGTCGTCGCCGCCGCCGAGCTGGAGGCGCTGTTCGATGGTCCGACACCGGAAATTGGTGCGGCGCCGCTGGCAGTCATCGATGCACTGGATGCCGCGGCTAATCCCGGGCTTACCGCCTCGACGGGACCGCGGTTTTTCGGCTGGGTGGTCGGCGCGTCGCACCCAGTCGCAGTGGCCGCCGACATGCTCACGAGCGCGTGGGGCCAGAACGCGGGTGGCTTCGCCTTGTCACCCGCGGCGGCCGTGGCGGAAAAAGTGGCCGCGCGCTGGCTGCTGGACATGCTGCGCCTGCCGCAGGATTGTTCTGTTGGCTTCGTCACCGGGGCCACAATGGCGAATTTCGTCTGCCTCGCGGCGGCTCGCAACGCAGTACTTGCTCGCGTCGGCTGGAACGTGGAGCGCGATGGGCTGGCGGATGCGCCTCCGGTGCGCCTGTTCGTCGGTGCGGATGCGCATGTGAGCATCTTCGCGGCGTTGCGGTATCTCGGCTTCGGCGAGAGGGTGAGTCGTGTGGCCTGCGACGCCGAGGGGCGCATGGACGCTCAGGCGCTGGCAACCGCGCTGGCCCACGGCGCCGGTCCGGCAATCGTTATTGCGCAGGCGGGTCAGATAAACACCGGCGCGTTCGATCCAATGCCGCAGCTCGCGCAGATCTGTCGGCAGCACGCCGCATGGCTGCACGTCGATGGGGCCTTTGGGCTCTGGGCCCGTACGGTTCCGGAACTGGCGGAGCTGACTTGCGGCCTAGATGAGGCGGACTCCTGGGCGACCGACGGGCACAAATGGCTGCAGCTCCCCTACGACAGCGGCTTCGCCATCGTTCGGGACTCCCAGGCGCACCGGCGGGCAATGTCGCTTACGGCCAGCTATCTGCCGGCCGCCGCTGAGGATGAATACGATCCGGGACAGTACGTGCCCGAGCTGTCGCGCCGCGCACGAGGCTTTCCAGTCTGGGCGCTCTTGCGCGCCCTCGGACGTCACGGCGTGACCTCCATGGTGAGGCAGCACTGCGTGCTGGCACGCCGGCTCGCTAAGCGTCTGGCAAGGGAATCCGGTGTGAGAATTCTGAACAGTGTATGTTTGAATCAGGTCCTCGTGACCTTCGGCGCTGGGACCGAGTGCGTCGCACTCACCCGAGCCACGGTAGCGCGTATAGAGGCGGACAACATCTGTCTTGCAGGAGGCGCAGACTGGCACGGGCAGTTTGTCCTACGGCTGTCTGTGATTGCCGAACCGCTCACAGAGGCTGACGTGGACCGGCTTGCGGTGGCGATACTTGCCGCCTGGCGTCACGTGCAGTCGGCGCGGGCGTTACCTTGAGCCTGGACTCCAACCGCCACGCCGCAAGGACTGCAAAAGGTCTTTGCTCCTCTACATGGGCCGGGAGCAGAATCGATGTGAAGGAGGCGTTCGCTTGCAGCGAACACCTCCTTTTGGCGAAAAGCGAGATCCAAAGGGTTGCCCGACGGGTCGGTGAAAGTGACGGCTGCATCGGTTGCCGAGCGGCTCGGCGATTCCGTCGGCTGCGTAATGCGCCATCAAGTTCTGCTCGCCAGCCGAGATGCGCTCCGGCCTGCTCCTTCCTGTAACACGACAACGTATATGATGTGCGTCGCCCGCCGGCACAACATCGGCCCACATCCGCCCTGTGAACCCAATTTTTGCAACTTGGCCGCTGCTGCTTGGCATGGGCATCCTCATGCTGGGCGCGGGGCTGCAGAGCACGCTGCTCGGCGTGCGCGCGACGAGCGAAGGGTTCCCCACCGCCGTCATCGGCATGATCATGTCGTGCTACTACGTCGGTTATCTCATCGGCACGCGACTCGCGCCGCAGCTGCTGCGACGTGTGGGACCGGTGCGGGTCTTCGCCACCCTCGCCGCTCTTGCCTCGGTGGCGGTGCTGGTACATGCGTCCTGGGTGCATCCGGGCCCCTGGGCGTTGATGCGTCTGCTCTCCGGTGTGTGCTTCGCGGGTATCTACGTAGTGGCGGAGAGCTGGCTCAATCACCGCGCCTCGAGGACCAACCGCGGTCAGCTGCTTGCCATCTACATGCTGGTCCTGTACGTGGGGCTCGGCGGCGCGCAATTCCTGCTGATGCTCTCCAGCCCGCAGTCCACCCAGCCATTCATGCTGGTATCTGCGCTGATCTCTGCCGCGATGGTGCCGATCGTCGCCTCGGCGCAGGAAGTTGCCGGGCCTGCCATCCCGCAGCGGGTGCGTTTCCGCGATCTCTACCGCAACTCCCCGCTCGGGGTGGTGGCCGTGGCGTTCTCGGGCATGATCTCCTCCATCATTTTTTCTATGGGTCCTGTCTATGCGCGGCTGTCGGGTTTCGGCACGCGCGGCGTCGCCGCTTTCATGGCGGTCAGCATCCTCGCCGCGGTGCTCACCCAATATCCGGTCGGACGGCTCTCCGACCGTATAGACCGGCGCACGGTGATCGCGAGTATGTGTCTGCTCGCCACCGTCGTGGCGGCTGCAATCGAGCTATTCGGACCGCTGCCGCGGATCGTCTTCCTGACGCTGGCGTCGCTGTTCTCAGGCGCCGCACTGACGCTCTATTCGCTCTCGGTCTCGCACGTCAACGACAAGCTCGACCCCTCGCAGATGGTCGCCGCTAGCAGCGCGCTGCTGCTCATCAATGGCATGGCAGCGGCCTTCGGGCCGGTGATCACCGGCGGACTCATGGGTGCGTTCGGCGCGCGGGCCTACTTTGGCATCCTCGGCACCCTCACCGGGGCACTTACCCTCTTCGACCTGTGGCGCAAGGTGCGGCGTGGCCCCGTGCCAAAGAGCCAGAAAGGCCCGTTCATCAACACGCGCGAACTCGTCACTTCCGCGGGACTCGAGCCGTCTCCCCTAACCGGCGCCGAGCACTCAAGCTCTCCGCGGCGCGACGAGCGGCCGAGGATGTAAAGCGCCTCCGCAGGCACCCCTCACGCCCTTCGTAGGTCTGTGAGCTTCGCTGCGCCATGCAGATCTCTACGTGTGGCGAGTATCGTCCCGGCATGGAGCGGTTAGAAACGCTGGTAATAGGCGCCGGGCCAGCCGGCCTCGCAGCCGCCGCCAGTTTGCGCAAGCGGGGAGCGCCTTTTGTCATCGTGGAGCAGGCGGCTGCAGTCGGCTCCAGCTGGCGGGGTCACTACCAGCGACTGCACTTGCATACCGATCAGGCTCATTCGGCGCTGCCTTACCTTGGCTTTCCCCCCGGAACGCCTCGCTACCCGTCACGCGAAGAGATGATTGGGTACCTGGAGAGGTACGCGCGCCATTTCGCCCTTACGCCGCGCCTTGGCGAGCGGGTCCTTAGCATCCATCCAGCGGACAACGGGTGGGTTGCGACGACGACCGCCAGCATCTATCGGTGCCAGCGAGTAATTGTGGCGACGGGCTACAACGCCGTTCCGTACCTGCCGTCGTGGCCCGGCCAGGAGCGCTTTTCCGGGCGCATCATGCACAGCAGCGTATACCGCAATGCTGAACCCTTTCGCGGTCAGAGTGTCCTCGTAATCGGCTTCGGCAACAGCGGCGGCGAGATTGCAATCGACCTTCACGAGCATGGTGCGCGAGTGGCGATGGCAGTCCGCGGAGCGGTGAACATTGTTCCGCGAGACATTCTCGGCCTCCCCACGGTGGCGATCGCCCACGCATTGAGTCGCCTGCCAGCAGGTCTCGCGGATGCACTGGCGGCCCCGTTGTTACGCATCACGATTGGGGATATCACGAAGCTAGGCTTCCGCAAACTCAGCGTGGGCCCCATCGAACAGATCCTGACGAAGTCACGCATCCCGCTTATCGACATCGGCACCGTGCGCCTGGTGCGCTCCGGTGATATTGAAATACTCGGGGGCGTGGACTCAATGAGCGATACGGACGTAACATTTGATGACGGGTCCGCGCGCCGCTTCGATGCGATCATCGTCGCGACCGGCTATCGCCCCGCGCTCGAGCGCTTCCTCGGGCCTCGCAGTGATGCCCTCAGCGCGCACCCACCGCACACGGATGGCGCCGCGGAACGTGCAGCCGGGCTCTACTTCTGCGGTTTTACGGTTTCACCGCCCGGCATGTTGCGCGAAATTGGAATCGAGGCGCTCCGAATCGCTCAGCATATAAGCCGCAAGTCATGAATCAAGGATCGGGTGCCAGAGCCAGGTATTCACGACGACCTATTGAGGATCCGTCCCGGGGCGGCTTACCTGCCCGGTTTCACGAATCTCAGGGTCATACGATCCGACTCGCCGATTGCCAGATACTTGTCGCGATCTTTGTCACCAAGCGCGAGCGTCGGAGGTAGCGTCCACACGCCTTCCGGATAGTCCTTGGTGTCCTTCGGGTTGTTGTTGATCGGTGATTCCGCGTCGAAGCGGAAGCCCGCAGTCGCCGCCAGTTTTTTGATGTAGTCCTCGTCCATGTAGCCGGACTTACGCATCGCCTCGAGACTGGTGCCCGGCTTGGCGCGGTGCTCGACCACACCGAGCACGCCACCCGGCTTCAGCGCCTTGAAGAATACGTTGAACTGCGCCTGCTGATCGCCCGTTTCTAACCAGTTATGTACATTGCGGAACGTCAGCACCACATCGGCGGTTCCAGGTGGGCAGATCTCGGTGAGCTGCGGCGGGTGCAACTCGGTGACGATCACCTTGCCAAGGTGAGTCGGATCGTCCGCGATCCGCTTGCGCAGCGCGGTCGCATCGTCCTTAACCTCCTTCGATGCGCCCGGGACATCGGGAGCCTCAATCGCGGCGTAGTACTTGCCCTGCTCGCGCACGTACGGTGCCAGAATTTCCATGTACCAGCCGCGGCTGGGCCAGATCTCGACTACGGTCTGGTTCGGTTGCACTCCAAAGAAACGCAGGGTTTCCAGCGGATGACGATACTGATCGCGCGCGGTGAATTTAGGAGTGCGCGCGGGACTGGCAATCGCCGCGGCGAGCGGATCTTGGGCATCCGCCGCCACCGTGCTGACGGCAACGGCGGCCAACGTAAGCAACAACGCGGCACGAACTGATAGTGTGGCAGGCACGGCGCTAACTCCGGCAGTGATGAGGGCTCGCCAAGCCGCCATACTACCGCCCCCCGGACATCACGGACACTCCGTCGGGAAGTCTCGATCGAGACTCAGCCTGCCGACCAACGGCTGATCAGCGCTCTGTTCCAAGGAGCGCGCGAGCCTCGTAGACTTTGCCATCGAACCTCCCGTTTGGACAATGCGCCTATGTCCCTGATCACACTTCTCAATGGGCACATCGCCTTAGGCGAGCGACCACTCCTTGATGAGGCGCACCTCACCGTACAGGCCGGCGAGCGGCTCGGGCTAATCGGCCGCAACGGCACCGGTAAATCGACACTGTTTGGTGTGCTCGCGGGGAAGACCCCCCTCGATGACGGCGAGCTGAAGCGACGCGAGGGCTTGTGCCTTGTGCTGGTCGAACAAGAACCGCAGCTGCCCCCGGCAGAAACTCTGCGCGACAGTCTGCTGCTGCGCGCCAAGGCATACGCGGTCTGGAGGGACCGGGCGCCAGCTGAACCGCACGAGCACTGGCGCCTGGAGTCGCGCCTCGTGGAATTCCTGCACCGCTTCGGTCTTACCGGCGTCAATTCACCGGCGCGTTGTTCGGGTGGAGAGCGCAAGCGTGCTGCGCTTGCCCTGGCGTTTGCGCTACAGCCTGATCTGCTGCTGCTCGATGAGCCCACCAATCATCTCGATATCGAAGCCATCGAACGACTGGAGGGGCTGCTGCTCAAGGTGCCTGCTTCCATGGTCATCACCCACGATCGCGCCTTCCTCGATCGGATCACCACCCGCATCATCGAACTCGACCGCGGCGTACTGCGCTCCTACCCCGGCAGCTTCACGGCCTATGAGCAGCGCAAGGATGATGAACTCGCCGCAGAGGACACCGCGCGGCGCCGTTTCGAGAAGTTCTGGAAGCAGGAGGAGGCCTGGATCCGCAAAGGGGTCGAGGCCCGCCGCACGCGCAACGAAGGACGCGTGCGGCGTCTCGAGCAATTGCGTATCGAGCGGGCTACGCGACGCGACCGGCTCGGAAACATTCGCCTCACCCTCAATGCCGGTGAGCGTTCAGGCGATCTGGTGGCCGAATTCGAGGGGGTGAGCAAACGCTTCGCAGCCGGACCACTTATCGAAGATCTTTCGATGCGGATCATGCGTGGCGATCGCGTCGGTCTCATCGGCCCGAACGGCGCGGGAAAGTCGACCCTGATCCGTCTCATTCTCGGCGAACTCGCGCCGGACGCCGGCACGGTACGCCTCGGAACCCGCCTAAGCATCGCCTACTTCGATCAGCTGCGAGCCCAACTCGAAGCAAGCGCGACCCTGGCCGAGGCCATCAGTCCCGGTTCGGACTGGGTGCAGCTCGGCAGCGAGCGCAAGCACATCGTGAGCTATCTGGGGGAGTTCCTGTTCTCCGCGCAGCGCGCGAAGTCTCCGATTAGCATGCTCTCCGGCGGCGAGCGCAACCGTCTCCTGCTCGCGCGCCTATTCGCGCAACCTGCAAACCTTCTCATACTGGATGAGCCAACCAACGACCTCGACATCGAATCCCTGGAGCTACTCGAGCAACGGCTGCAGGACTACAAGGGCACGCTGCTGCTGGTAAGTCACGACCGGCGCTTTCTCGATAATGTCGTCACCCAAACGTTGGCCGCCGATGGAGATGGGGTATGGCGCGAGTACGCCGGCGGTTACAGCGACTACCTGCAGCAGCGGCCCCCGGGGCCGGTCGGCCGCGGAAATGAAGCCGCTGAAACGCCTGCACGGCAGGCCTCGCGCGACCGCTCTTCGGGTGAGACTCACGTGAAGACCCGCACGCGCCTGAGCTATAAGGAGGAGCGCGAGCTGGCGGCCCTGCCAGCGGACATCGAATCGCTAGAGCGTGAGCAAACCGAGCTCACCGCGCGTATGAGCGCACCGGATTATCACCGACTGGGAGGCGAGCGGCTGCGCGGCGATCGCAGACGGCTCGCGGAGTTCGAAGAGCTACTCCTGGAGAAGTTCGCGCGCTGGGAATTGCTTGAGGAACAGCGCGCACGGTCAGCATTGCCATCAAGCTGAAGCAGCTACGAAACCATCGCCGAGGCTAGATGCTGACTTTGAAGCAACTCGGGTTGTGCGCGATGGTTCCGAGGACGCACGCCAGGAATATGCCGACGAACACTGCGATCAGCAGCCAGTCCGCGGCACGGTTTGTCCCCTGGGGCTCAGAGGTCATCAGCCGAGCAACCCGATGGCTAAACAACGAAGCTGCTCCCGCCCGCAACGAGTGTGAGCCTTCGGGAATGGCCAGCTTTGCCAGTGCCGAGACCAGGTCGGCACCCCGCGAACTCGCGATGACAGAATCGTCACAGGAAAGCTCTCTGAACATCGCAAGGCGGAAGCCGGTCAGCCAAACGAGCGGGTGGAACCACAGCCCGCACACGGCAAGTTCATGCAAGAGGCCGATCAGGTTGTCGCGCCGCCTCGCATGTACGACCTCGTGAATCAGCACCGCGTCGAGCTCCGCTTCGCTCAGCAGCCGGTCTAGTCCCTGCGGAAGCGAAATGTGCGGGCGCAACACTCCGTCGACGGAGGGAGCCTCGCCCATGGCGGATAACCTGACGGGCACTCCATGCGCGAGGAACCTTGGCTTGAGCCGAGTAGAGTTTTGGTCGAATGCAACCCGCGCATCGCGACGATCACGTCGCATACGCACAAGAAGCCGCGCGAGCATGAGAGCGGCGCCAAACAGCCACACCCCAAAGAGCGCGGCGCCGACTGCAAGGTTTCGAGAGATACCAATACCGACGTCGTCGAGGCCGCTCAGTTGCGTCGCCCACGAGACAGGTGACGCCCCGAAACGATTGAAGAATCCGCCGAGCGGCACGATGAAATTGAGCGATGTCGCTACCCAGATCCAATACTTCCAGGTGGCGTTCCCCTTCCAGAGCGATGTCAGAACCCAGGCTGCGAGGCAGACGATTGAGGCATACAGGAGATGAACTTCCAGATAGTACACCGCTGGTGCGACGTGCTCATGCATGGCCTTTCCCCCCGCGGTTCCGCGCGGTCCTCTTGGGCAGAGCGCCTTGAAGATCCTTCAGGTCCTTGAGCGTGATGGTACCCGTTTCGAGGAGGTTCGAGACCAAGAGGCGCGGAGAGCCGCCGAAGAGGTCGAGGAGATCACGCACCAGGCCGCTGCGAAACTCGCTCTTGTCGATCGCCGGCTCAAATAGCTGAGCGTTCCCGATCTTCTTGACCCGGCGTAACGCGCCCTTGTGCTCCAGCCGATATACCAGCGTCTGCACGGTGGTGTATGCCACGCGTTCGTCTTCCGGCAGGCTCTCGAGAATCTCCCGTACCGAACACGTCCCGAGCTTCCAGTACTGCTCCAGAATCCGGGTCTCGGCTTTCGAAAGACGCATGCCGCTCATATTTACTACGCTCCAAATAAATGCTACTACTTAGTACGTAGCACCGCAACTAAAAACTAGATCAAGACCGTGGCGCGTGGCGTAGCTGTGGCGCCCGTGGAATGGAGCGTTGAGTCGCATGCGTAAGCTGCCGGTCGTGACACTGCTGTTCGCGCTCTTCGCAGCCGCCCAGGCCGCGGCGCAATCGCCTCCGGTCGTGACGCTGGTGAAGGCGGCCCGACTGCTCGATCCGCGCACGGGCAAGGTGCTAGTGCCCGCGGCAGTGCTGGTCGAAAACGAGAGGATTATTGAAGTGGGCACTCCATCACAGCTGCAGGCTCATGCGCCCGCCGCCGTCAGGACGATCGACCTCGGCAGCGCCACGCTGTTGCCGGGTCTGATCGACAGTCATACCCACCTGCTGCTCGACGTCGTGGTGCCCCCGGAATCCGAGATCAACCGCCGCAGCAATGGCATGTTCATTCCTGGGCTGCTGTTGGCGATCACCATGTCGCCGAGTGCGCGCGTGCTGCTCGGCGCGCAGCTGGCGCGCGAGGACCTAGAGAGTGGCTTCACAACGGTGCGCAATCTCGGTCACTCCGGCATCGATGGTGATGTCGCGCTACGCGACGCCATCAATGCCGGTCGCGTCCCGGGCCCGCGGATGCTGGCCAGCGGGCGTAAAGTGATCGCGCCCGGTGCGTACATCCAGAGTTTCAATGCCGCCCTTGCAGAGCCCATCGTGCAGCAGGAGTTTCTGACGATAGATCGTCCGGATCAGGCGCGTCAGGCGGTGCGAGCCAATGTCTTCTACGCTGTCGATCTTATCAAGGTCGCGATCGAGGACGACATCACACCGGCGGAGGCCTCAGCTGTCGTCGACGAGGCTCACCGCCAACACCTGAAGGTAGCGGTGCACGCCGCATCCACTGAAAGTATTCAGATGGCGATAGATGCCGGCGCCGACTCCATCGAGCATGGGAACGACGTGACCGACGCGCAGCTCAAGAGCATGCGTGACAAGGGAATCTTTCTCGACATAACCCCGACTTTCTGGGGTGGGAGCTTCACCCGGATACTCGAGGCCAGCATCGTGATGTCTCCCGCGATGAGATCCAAGGAGGCTGCGGCCGACGACCGCACGCGCCAACGCTCACTGTCCTTTACACAGCGAATACTGAAATCCGGCGTGAAATATGCGGCCGGATCCGATATGTGCTGGGCTTACCCGGGCAAGAAGCGCGGCGAGGCCAGCGCTCTTATGTTCAGTCATCTGCACGAGGCCGGAATGCCCTCGCTCGATATCCTGCGCGCGGTCACGAGCAACGCCGCCGAGATGCTGGGCTGGCAGGACCGCGTAGGCGCTGTGGAGCCCGGGAAGTTTGCCGACCTCATCGCTGTGACAGCAGATCCGATCGCTGATATCGGCGCACTCGAGCAGGTTCGGTTCGTAATGAAAGGTGGTCAGGTAATCCGCAATGACCTTTCGGTGCACTGAGGCCTGACCCGTCAGCGCGACCGTGGAAACCAGGATTTAGTGAGCCCCCCATGAAAACGCTTCTTCCATTGCTTTGGAGTTGCCTGCTGCTCGGGATTCACAGCACGGCAGGCTCCGCCCCAGGCGACGAGATCTACAGCCGGCCTGGAATGCTGGTCCGGACGGACGGCACCCGCCTGAATATCTATTGCATGGGGAGCGGCTCGCCCGCTGTCGTGTTCGACTCGGGCTGGGAAGACTGGGCGCCCGTTTGGACGATTGTGCAACCGGAGGTTGCGAAGTGGACACGCGCGTGCAGCTACGATCGCGCCGGTGCGGGCTTCAGTGATCCTGGCCGCATGCCACGCACGAGTGTCCGCATAGCGGATGAGCTACACAGCGCGCTTCATAACGCCGGTATCAAGGGACCTTATATCCTGGTCGGGCACGCCTTCGGTGGCGATAACGTGCGTACGTTCGCGCAGCGGTATACGGCGGACGTTGCGGGGCTGGTGCTGGTCGAAGCTGACGTCGAGGGGGCCGACGATCACCGGGGCGACACCAGACACATCGCCTCGCTACGCGAGTGCCGCGACGCGATCGCTGCCGCGCAGCCGCTTCCGGCATTGTCGGCCCGTCCCGGCGGGCCCGCCCGAACCTGCGCGCAGCAATTCTTTCGGGGGCTCCCCGAAGCGATGTGGTCGCCGGAACTCAATGCCAAGTTGTTGGAGCTCGCCCAAACCAAGGTCGCCATGTACGACGCCTACATCTCGGAGATGGAGCAAATGCCGGAGGACGAGTCCTACCTGCAGGAGCACAGTCGCTCGTTGGGCTCGCTCCCCATACGGGTGCTCTCGACCCGGAATCATGGCATCCACGCACTCGATCCGACACGACCACAAAGCGCCGAACAACAGAAATACCAACAAGAGGTCGCCAGCGCGCAGGCCAAGTGGCTCGGGTTGTCCTCCAATGCTCAGCAGTTATTCACGGACAAGAGCTCAGAATATATTCCATTCGACCAGCCGAGCTTCGTTGTCGACGCAATTCGGGAGGTGTTCGCACAGGGGCACTAGGAGTGAGGGGGGGCGGCGAGGGCTTTGACGTTGAGGCTGCAGGAGTGTCGGCAGCTGGGCTGAGCTATGAGTTGTCGAGGCGAGCTGCGATAGCGCCCGGAGCCGGGACGATTACGGAAATCGACGCGGCTGGGAGCAGACACCCTGCTCGGCGCGCCCAATTAGAAAGGGGCGACCACTTGGCCGCCCCCTTTTCATCCTCGCCTTAGAGCGATCTGTCAGTCGCGGTCGTGATCTCCGCCAAAGTCGAACAGATCGAAGAGATCGCCGATGGCCGGACTGTTCTTCGGTACATAGGGATTGTCCTCATCGGAGTGCGGATTGGGGAGGTTGTCCCGGCTGCGTCCGGTAAGGGGCTTCAGGTCCCAATTGCGCTCGATGAACTTGAGAATCGAGACATGGTCCGTGTAGCTGTGGCTGATATGGCCGCCCTTGCTGAAGGGTGACACCGCAATCATGGGGATGCGGGGACCGTCGCCAAAGAAGTCGAGCGGCTGGATGTAGCCTGAGTCGTAGTAACCACCGCCCTCGTCCATGGTGATGAAGAGCACCGTGTCAGCGAAGAGCTCTTTGTTGGCGGTGAGGTGATTCATGATTTTCTTCACCATGCCCTCGAAGAGGTCCTCTTGCGATGAGGCCGGGTGCCCGTCAAGGAGGCCATCCGGCTTGACGAAGGAAACCGCGGGCAGGCTGCCATCGTCCACGGCCGCAAAGAAGTCGGTCGCGTCCTTGATATGGGCGGTGCGCTGGGCCGGAACGCCCATGATTGCGTTCGAGTAAGACTCGAAGTTGCAGATGTTGCAGTAAGCGGCGCCGACCAAGATGGTCGGATCGCTGGTCGTCCCACCCTGCTCCTTGATCTTCGTGAGCTCGACGGCGGCATTGTAGGCTCCGCCGTAGTAGGCCCAGGAGATGCCCTTCTGATTGAGCGCCTCTCCGATGGTACGCACATTGGTCGGCGGCACGGAGCCGCCCGCGGCGATCCCGGCTATATCTACGGTGCCGTCCGGCAGGAAACCTGGGTTATCGTTGTTGATCATGTAGAAGCGATTCTTCTCGCAATTCGGCCTCGCCTCGTAGGGCAGCGATTTCAGGTAATCGCGGACGGCCTTGACCCCGGGGGCCTTCGGATCGGCGCATTCAGTGAAGTTGCCGTCAAAACTGATGTCCACGGTGTACTGGTCATCCGAGCCCGGCAGCGGATCCGGATTAGCTATGTGGGATGGCGGTGTCGTGGGAGTGCCGTGGCCGTCGCTCCAGAAGATGGCGTCGCCCGTGCCCATCATCACGTGGTTGGCGCCCGTGCCACCCATGACCGCCTGATGATAGTTGTCGCTCATCGAGTATTCGTCAGCGAGCCGCTTCAGGATGGGGACGTCCCCCTTCTGCATGTTGTAAAACGCCATCGAGTTGCCCCCGCCATTGTCATCAACCTGGTTGGGCAGCGGGAAGCTGTTGGGATCCAGCTCACTCGTATACTTGGTGATGACAAAGGGATACAGGTCGTTCAGACAACCCGAGGGGTTCCGTCCCGTGGCATTGCCGATGTTGCAATCCGACTGCTGCCACATCTCGTAGAGCCGGTGCGTCGTGTCACCGGTGTAAGAGTCGTAGGGGAGGCTTGCGCCTTGCAGCGGAAACGGCCCGTTCGGCAGATTGCTGAAATTCTTAATCCGCGTATCTGCATCCGGAAGCTCGGCGGTCTGGGCCACGCCGGCCGCGCCCGTCGTCAGCAACTGCAGGTCAGCCGTTTCGAGGGACGGCTCGACCGCGCCCAGCAGGGCCGGAGGCGTCAGTGCCGGAAACGGAGGTGGTTCCCCCGTGGCCGGGCTGGGGGAAAAGTTCAGGGTCGGCTCCGGCAGCCTCTGGTAGGGAGCCTTCTCCGTTGCATCCAGACTCACGAAGTATTCGGCTTTGAACGGGGCGACAGCCTGAAACTGGGCTGCTTTGCTGAAGTGCGGCCCGGGGCTACCGTCCGCGTTGATAATTCCCTCGGACAGCAGGTTCTGCACCGAATCCCGGCTCTTGGGAACATAGGTCGCGAACAGGTGATCGAAAGTGCGGTTCTCTCCGATCAGCACGATGACGTGCTTGATGGGAGAACGGGTTTGTCCTGGCTCATGAGCCTGTAACGTGGCGGCGAACGGGCCGCCCAGAGTGAATTGGAATACAGCAAGTGCGACTATTCCAACGCGGACACTGTGCAAGACCTTCGAGATCACGTGCTTCATAAATATGGCTCCAGCTTAATTATGGGGCTCACGCGGAGAACGTAACCGCCGTAAGTTCCGCTGAACCTGTTGCAGGGAGATTGCGCGAGGGTTACGTTTCACCGACATAACGCTCGCCAACGTTCCCCGCGGTCCGAAAGCGACCTGCCAAACTCTTAGTTGCACGCGAGTTATCTACGTGTCAGCTCTGTTCGCGCTTCTCAGCGCTCCGCACACGGGCCGCCACGCGGCACGGCCCTCGGTCACGTTCCGCTTCAGGCCAGTGTGAAGACTAGGCTTGGCAACTGCGGCTGCGCTTTGGGGCCTCGGGCGTGGGAGGCAAGACGAGGCCAGAGTTGCGTCACGGAAACTCAGCGGGTCACCAGACGACCGTTCTGAGCATCACCGCGTGCGGCCGCCAGGTCCGTCCGGTCGCACCTCCGGTCGCACGGTGGAGGCTCCAGCTGAGCGCCCCACCGTCGACCCGGCCTCGCTTCAATCAAGCGCTACCATCACATTGCATGCAGGTGTGCCGCACGCGGCGAGTTGGTTGGACACGCGAATGTCTCCGAAGTGCGATGGACACAACGCGTGCGGGTGCTCACTCCACCGGCAGCCTGTATACGGAAAGGCTGTTGGTGACGTCGTCAACGGCGGCATAGTTGAATCCGCCGTCGCTGTCTGCGACAGCGTCGAGCCCGAACGCCCCTCCCTGACTGGAATCGACATTGTACTCACGCACAAAGTGCCCCGACTTCGTGAACTCCAGGATCTCACTTGGATGGACTACATCGGCATTCACCGCGTCACCGTTAGCAGCGAGCAGGTGTCCGCCAGGCGCAAAGCGGAGTGCCAATGGCCCCCGTAAGTGCGCATCTGCAAACACCAGGCGGCCCCTGTTGACGGGGCTCGAAATGAGGCTCGCGTGCTCGATGGCGTAGATCGCGTTATCCGCCGTCGAAGCAACGTAGAGCGTATCGTTCTCCTCGTCGAAAGCGAGCCCCGTAGGGCCCAGAATCAGAGCGGCCGCATTGGGCACGTGCGTATATCCGGTCGCGATCGTCTTTTTCTTTAGCAAGGTCAAACCCGCTGATCCAACCGAGACGTCAAGCCGAGACACGGTGCCGTTCAGCACATTCGACACAAAGATGCGCGCCTGGGCGCCGTGATCGTCGAGTGCCAAGTCCCAAGGTCCGTCGAGAAATACCGGATCGGTCCAGGTCTGGATGGACTTTCCATGCCGATTGATAATCTGTAGTGCACCTTGCCCGATGGTGCTGATGGTACCGTCGGTTGTGGGCACGTTGCCCACGACGACGAACCCACGTCGCAACACTCCAAGTGCAGTGCTTAGGCCCGGCAGGCTACTTGTAAAGAATGTCGCTGCGGTCCCCGGAGGTGCCAATGTACCGCGTGGAGTCAGCTGGACAATGGTAGTCCCGGTGCCCTGGGCGTTTGCGCTGTTGTTAAAGTTGCTTACAAGAACATCGCCCGCTGCGATGGTCCCGCCAGAAGGGAACCCTTCCGGCACGAAGGCCACGCCATAGGGATTAACATCACCGTTGACCGGGATCGTTGAGGAATTGACGAGCCGAGGAATGAACGCTCGCTCCTGCTCACCTGGCGTGGCTAAGGCCGTGACAAAGTTCAGGCTCGCTATCAGCATACCGCCGCGCAGCAAGCGCGAGATAAGTTGGTTTCTTCGCATGGCTGTTCCCCTTCTAGTTTGTTGTGGGCTCCCGCCGCGATCGGAAACAGTTGTCCCGCAGGTCGCGGTTTAAGTTGTGTAGCCTCGGGGCCCGAGAAGGTTCTCTTCGCTGCCTTCGATTCGCTTCATCGATGTTCCCGAGAGAAACGCGCAGTCGATCACACGCAGTTTCAGAGCGAACGACGAAACAGCTTCGCCCTGCTTGGGATTGGCACGCGAAATGACGAGCATGCGGCTCAGTCGGAGCCAGCGCTGGGTTGCTCGAAGTCGGGTCGCCCAATGCAGGATCGCTCGAGCGATTGCGAGCGGCATCGCCCGCGACTGTTCGGCGTTGCCTACCGCATGCTCAGCTCGCGCGCCGATGCCGAGGATGTGCTGCAGTGAGGAGCACCGGGTGAGCTGCGAACGCCCGAGGCGTGGCTCAGACGACCATCAGAATGGCGAGAGTCGATCAATGGCCTGTGCGGTCGTCCCTGCGCCTCCATTGTTCGCTTTCTCTCCTGGCGGTAGCTCAGCGGCGTTGCCCATGCGAATTGAAATTAGGCCGGTCGGAAACAGGATTACTTGGTTCTCACCGAAGCCAGTCATTTCTGGGAGGAAGAATCTCTTGCCAGAACGACTACCCACGTATGGAACAAAGTGGAATCCCATCTTATAGAGCTCCTCATCGGTGCTCGTATCATCGGACGGCGGCCGACGGTCGATCGACATGTCCGTCTTGGTGCGCATCGCGTCTGTGGCTGCCAGCAGGTCGGCAGTGAGCTGCCGATGGAGTAGCTGTTGTCCGCCATGTGCGCCAACATCACGAAACAGCATCGCAATTTTCGCAAGTTCATCCAGCGTCGGGTAATAGCCTGAACTGCTCCACGCGTAGCCATCCTGACCATTGGGCTCGCGGGTACGCACGAGCGGAGCGTGGTGGATGCCTATGGGCAGAAGTACCTCAGCCCGCACCATTTCCCATCGATCCGCCTGAGGGCCGCGCACTGACTTCAGGAAATTGTCGATGGCGACGCCGAGTAGATAGAGATCTTGGTCGCGGTAGCGATAGACAGTGCCCGGTTCCCATGGGTATGGGCGCAGGTTGGCGTTGATCGCTGCGACCTTCTCCGCGTGGGACGGAGCTGTAAACCAAACGTCGTAATTGCCATCGGCATTACCATCGAACCCGTCGTTCGGGTTCGTCCTGAGAGATCCGACTCCGCCGAAGCCACTGGCCATGTTCATGGCGTCTAGGAACCGGACGGATTTCCATTTGGGGTCGAGCCCCTCGACATAGTCGCCAACCTTCAGCGTCAACACCCACGGACCATAGGTTTGCGCTAATCGCAATAGCGCAAGTGGATTGACAATACTCTTCGTGATCGAACGGACACCGAAGCGCATTTCAAGCGGATACGGGTAGTCCCCGTATGGCGTCGGGGTGTGCTGGTAATACAACACGCCGTCGCGCACCAACGCCGCCCCGATCATCCACCTAGGATCCAGCGGACCGCCGAAGCCAGCTAGCGTGCCCGGCGGCAGGGAATTCGCAAGATCGCTCCAGGGTTTGGTCGGGAGGCGCTGCGCGAGTTCGACCTCGGCCGCGGCACGTTTGGCCGCGAGACCGGTGGGCACGTTCGCTGCCGACTCGGTTGCTGCAGAACCCCAGGTGACGAAATGCTGATGCAGCAGATAAGGCGCGTTCTGCTGAATGAACTGGAACCTCAAGTTTGTGACCTTCCTGCCGTCATAGAGGAAGCTCGCTAACCCCTCGACAGAGTGGTTATCGATGTCATTGACTAGCGTGAGCGGGAAAGCCGCGCGCGACCATTTGCCATCGGAAGCTTCTTTCCAGACGCGACCGACCTGAGGGATGACTTGCCAGAAGCTCGGCACCTTAACGGACGCAGATTCGCGCACCATCGCACCGCGCTGCACGGGCACCAATAGCCCGTCCATCGTGAAGAACTCGAGAGTCACGGCAGGAAAGAGGCGCGCATCGCGGCCATCCTGCATCGGGTGCGCGATTGTGGGCTTGCTCTGCATCGGCGTCTGCGCGACCGTGATTGTACCGACAAAGTCCGGCGCCCTTGTTACGTGCGGTCCCGGGGCGAAAGCCGAGTTGGCGACGGGCGCGTCTGTCGGCTTACCTGAAGTCATGAGTGCAATCGGCAGCACGTCAGAGGCCGACGCGGCCCACGTAGGGGGAATCAGGTATAAAGTGAAGGCAAGAATGCAACCAAGCTTTGATAGAAGCGCGTTCACGCATTTCCCCTGCAGCCACCGAGGGTCCACTGCCACCCGTTGGTTCTTCGTTAGCTTTGTCTGCCATCGTGCAACTCACCCCCGTGGGAGGGTACACCGCTCGATCGAACTGGCCTCCCCTCATTCAGGAGGCCACTCGTCGGTACGAGGATTGTCGGAGCCCGTTGGACAAAGAGTGCCACCGACGCGCCCAGCGTGAACCGGGCAGTAATAAATACCGGGCGTTACAGCCGAACCTAATTCCCTTTGTGCTTTCGGCACAAGACACTTCTGGGCATTAGCGGGAGACGCAAATGCCGCGAAAAATCTTCAACCGATACAAGGACTCTGGGCTCGGGTGTCGGCAACTTCGCAAGGGTGTCTGCAGGACGCCTTACGGAATATCCACTGTGGTTGTCTGTGCGGCGCTGACCATGATTCCGGTTTTGACCGGGTTAAAGATGACGACCGGGTCGGCTTGATCAGGATTGTCCTGTCCGGCCTGGCACGTGAGGCCCACGGTGTACGAGCCCGGAGGTAAAAACGTGAACTGATAATAGAAGGGCGGCTGCGAATCGGCGACGGGTACCTTCGACGCAAGCGGCTGGTTGGTATCGGTCGGAGCCGCCGCGCCATTCATGTCTTCAGGGGCCGTCACCGCGCCGTTGTATAGGTAAACGCCTGGGGTACACCCGCTGGGAACGAGCGTGTTGCTCACTACACCTTGGATATTGCCAACCATGGTGTTATCTACCAAACGCTCCACTGGCTTGAGAAAACAGGCGGGGCTTTGTCCCGGAGGACATGTGATGGCCTGGCGCAGGTCAAAATCGATGGTGTAATCCACCACGCCGCTACCTGGGACGGTAAAGCCGGAAACAAGTTTGAGCCCGGTCTCAGAGCCACTCGGGACTTGCAAGCCATGCACAGTTCCGTCCGTGAGCGTGACGTAGGAATTGTTCGGATCACCATCCGCGATGACCATCAAGCGAATCTGACCGTAGCTACCCGCGGGAATTGGCTGATCGAATAGCACTGCCGAGGCAGTGCCGCTTTGGGTCAGCAGGTCGATGCTCTTCGGCTGAGCAAACGTAATGTCAACGGGACTGCCACTGTCGCCGGTGAGCTCGATGCCCGTGAATTTCACGACGACCGCTTGAGCGCCATCGATGGGAGCGTCGGCTACTGCCAGTTTCATCTGACCCATGTCGGACCCGGAGCTGCCCCCGCCGCAGGCCGCAAGACCAAGCGCGGTAGCAGCAAGGAACGCCGTGGGCCGGAGAAGGCGAGTTTCACGAGACATCTTGGAGTTCCTCCCTGCAGACGAGTACGAGAATACGCGCGTGCAGCTGAACGCCGAGCGAACGATATCAGTTTAGGGTGCCCGAGAACCGTATCGCACGCGCTCGTGGCATCAAATTATCGAGTCTCGGAAAACCCGCGTAAGCCTGTTGCCTTCCGGCGACGACGTGTCGGTGACACTGGCATTAAACATAAGGTGTGGCACGGCGGGGTGCCCACCAGCGGAGACATGCGCGGCAAGCGAGTGGTTCTCGGGCTGAAAGGATGTTCGCCGGTGACATACCGCATCGCATCCAGGAAGTTGAGATACCGATTCGCGTTACGCACCTGCCGTGGCTGGGCAGCTATGTGCCGTTAAAACAATGGCGCGGACCGGAGGGCAACCGACCGTCTGAATGGCGGTTGGGTCCGCAACCGCCCCCTCCCGAGCAGAGAACGGTGAGGATGATCACAGTGGCCGTCCCTGCGTCTGCGGTAGATAAGGGATCGCGTGGGCGGTGCAGCGGCTGGGCGCGCTTGGTCTGCGGTTCCGGCGGATGCCTTCTTCCGGATGCGCTGATCGCCAACGACATTTGAACTGGCAGGGATCTACGCCATGAACGGTTTCCTGAGAGCGACCTTTAACGGTCAAAAATTCCAGGGACTCTGTATCAACACGGCCCTCGGCAATTTTGCGGGCTACGTCGCCGGCTCACTGGTCACGGTTTTATCCACTCATCACGCGGTGGAACGACGCGCCGTGACTAATCTCTTCGGCGTCTTGCCGCGGAAGAAAATCGTCATTCACGTTTTGCCCCACTGGCTCGAGTGGCTGCTGGCGCTGATTGTGGGCTTCCTCGTCATGGAAGCCGTCCGCTACTGGTTCAATCACCGCAAGTACCTCACGTTGTTGAGTGCATTGCGCCCGAACCGAAGAACTGAGGGCGGCCGTCTACGCGCCGATCCACCTGAGCCGGGAGAGCGGCGCGCCTCTGACGCTGGCGCAGCGCAGGAAGCACTACCCAAGAGCAGGGAAATGAGTCCGTTCGAACCGACCTGAGCAGTTTGTTCGGGGTCGCTGAAACGAAGAGACATTCGAGTCCGTTAATGGCGCGTACCTACCGCCAAGGCTGAATTCGGTGCCACGTACAAGGCGAGCCCAACCTTGGGATCCGGCCTGCTGTGGCTTCTGACTCATCGAGTGCGCCACGAATATCGTCACCGCAAACCTGTTACAGCCGGGACGATGAGGGACGTCAAGAGCGAATCGGTCACTGCCCCGGCTCCCGGCAGGCGATAGTTCGTCGTGGTTATCACGACGACGACGCCTTGGTCCGGCAAGACGTAGACCTTGTTGCCGCCTGTTCCGTACATTCCGAAGGTCCGGATAGCTTGTCCATTCACGTGAAACGTCTGCAGCCACCAAAAGTAGCCGTAATCAGTATCTTCCCTGGCATTCGCGTGGGGTGCTAGTGAGCGTCGAACCCAGTCTTCGGAGATCACCTGTTTGCCCTGCCACTTGCCGCCATCGAGGTAGAGCTCGCCGAGCTTCAGCAAGTCGCGGCTTCGTAGCTGTAGACCTCCTCCCGTCATCGCGTTGCCGAGCGGTTGGAACTGCCATTTGACGGAGTCGATTCCCAGGGGCTGAAAGAGTGTGGCTTTTGCAAAATCTGGAACAGTCTGTTTGGTGGCCCGTTCGAGAAGGGGCCCGAGTGTCGCCGCACCCGCGGTGCAATAACTCCAGGCACGCCCATAGGGCGAATCCGCAGGCTTGGACGTCCAGTCCGGAAAGCCCTTTATCGGCAGATCAAGGGTGAATTTCACCCAGTCCTCCACTAGATACATTCGTTCCTCATTACCTCGGGAGAATGAGTTCTCATCATCACACTCAAGCAGTGAACTCATGGTCAGAAAGTCCTCGACCGTGATGAGTGACTTACGGGGATCCGGATTGACCAGGGGCAGTCGATCACCAAAGAACGGGAGCACGGGAGAATCGACGCGCAGCAGCCGCCTATCAACGGCAGCCCCAACAAGCATGCCGGTCACGGTTTTCGTTGCGGACCGCGTATTGCGCAGCGCCTCAGGTCCGCCATCATCGAAGTACTGCTCGAAAATCAACTCGCCCCGGCGACTAATAAGCACACTCGTGATCTGCTTGTACGTTCCTGCACGTACGGCGGCGCCGATATCCTCGAAATGAGAAGGCGCGGATGCACTGCAGGGCGCATGGATGCCGGCAAAACACGCTGCCATCGTGACGGCGAACGCTCTCAGCATGGTACGTCTCCGAGCTAGAGAGCCTCTGAGACTACTCCAAGGGCGCGGGCTCGCTCTTGTATCCGCGAAACACGCACCGATATGCCGCCGGGGTCAGGCCGACTCTGGTGCGAAACGCATGCGTAAGGTGGCTTTGGTCGACGAAACCGACCTCCTGAGCAATCTGGGCGACGGCGCGCGTCGTCTCACGCAGAAGTTCGGCCGCCCGATCGGTTCGGCGCCATCGCAGCAGTTCTCCTGGAGAACAGCCCCATGCTCTTCGGAACACCCGAGCGAGGTGTACCGGATGAACGCCGATCTCCGTAGCCACGTCACCAACGCGAAGACAGGCTGCGGAGGAACTATCCATGACCGCTTCGTATGCACGCGTCGCCCAAGGGGGTGGGGCAGAGGCCACGAGAGCAGTAGAGTCCGCCTTGCTCAACAGCTCCCAACCGCCGGACTCCAAGACCCCGGCATCACGCCCCGAACACATCTCGCGCGCGATTTGGAAGGCCAATTTCAGGGCGTTCGGGTGACAAAGCTGCATTGCTGCGGGCGCTAAGCCCTGCAGGTCAGCGGCCTCGCGGAACGTCACTGAGCTGAGTGAGATGGTCATGAAGGTGCCGATGCCCTTCACGAAGCGATCTCGATGTGTAGTGCCGGGCGGATTGAAGATCAATGTGGGCGAGCGAACCGCTTCCCGAGCACCGTAGGCGCTCGTGACATATGCGCCCGATAGCACGAACACAAAGTGCGCTTCCTCGTGCGTGTGGGTCTCGACGTCCTCTTCGCGACCTGTGGCGGCAAGGGAATGAATTTCGAACGGGCCAGCATTCGCGTTGCCCTGAGGCAGCCCGTAGAAGCGTCCGGGTCGTACATCGAACGGTGATGGCAACTTGAACCTCCACGCTCACTTACGATGTCCAAGGGTAGAATTGAACCAACGACCCGCGGATTCTCAATCCACCGAATTATGCTCCGCGTGACCGACCGTCACCTAAAACAACCATTTAGCTCTCGAGAAACCCAAAGCATCTTGCGGCTGGCACGCGTGCGGCGTATGTTCGCCGCCCAGAGCGCACTCGCGACGCGTCCAAGGATGTGACTCCTGCTGGACCTTGGCGTTTCCGACCAAAATGACGAATCGTAGGTCGCCCGGAAGTGGACGTTGGCAACAAAGCAAGAGTGGATCAGTTGCCGACGGTCTACCAAAGCCTGGGCCAGAGAACTTGAGGAATTGCGCCATGCCACTTGTGCGCATCTGCATTGCCGCGGGATTCATGGTAGCAGCCGACGGCCTGCTTGCTCAGACGCCTGCCGCAATCAAACCGTATGTCAGCGAAGATGCGCCGGTCCTGGTACTCGACCACGTCCGCGTCATAGATGGTACGGGCGCTGCGCCAGCCGAGGATCAGCGGATCGACATCGAGGATGGAAGAATTATCCGTGTTCAAAGCGCGAAACTTAAGAATGCGTATCCTGCGAAGGCGAAGATTCTGAAGCTAACAGGGAAAACAGTCATTCCCGGACTTGTCGGCATGCATGAACATCTCTTCTATCCTTTGCCGCAAGGCGCTGGCGACCGCCTACCGCTATACGGTGAGATGGCCGACAGTGCGCCACGGCTGTATTTGGCCAATGGTGTCACCACCGCTCGAACGACGGGAAGCCTGGAACCCTACACCGACCTGTCTTTGAAGAAGTTGATCGATGCCGGGCAGAAGCCGGGACCCACCTTGCACATCACCGGTCCCTACATTGGTGACCTTTTTGGGGAGATACCGCAGCTTCACGTTCTGAGCGGTGCGGAGGATGCCGGACGGACCGTGGACTACTGGGCCAACGAGGGCGTCACGTCTTTCAAAGTGTATATGTCAATCAAATCCGAAGAGCTGAAGGTGGCGATCGAGCACGCGCATGCGCGGGGCCTCAAGATTACGGGGCACCTATGCTCCGTCGGTTTTCGGGAAGCCGCGGCGCTGGGCATTGATAATCTCGAGCACGGCATCATGGTCGATACCGAATTCTACGCGGGCAAGAAGCCGGACATCTGCCCCGCGGAGGAAGCGGAAGAGGACTTCGCGAGGAACGTCGACATCGACAGTGCGCCCGTACAGGAGATGATCCGCGACCTCGTGGCGCATCACGTCGCCATCACATCAACACTGGCAGTTTTCGAAACATTTGTGCCAAACCGGCCGCCGATTCTCAAACAAGCCCGAGCCGAAAAGGCGCTTTCTGCGGAAGCATGGTCGAGCTACCTTCGGCGGCGCAGCGTGATTGCCGAGAAAAACGATCCTTTGGCAGCTGCGGAGCTCAGGAAGGAGATGCAGTTTGAGCGCGCTTTCGTCAAAGCCGGTGGTCTGCTGCTAGCCGGCTGCGATCCGACCGGATATGGCGGCGTGCTGCCGGGATACGGCGACCAGCGAGGACTGGAGTTGTTGGTGGAAGCGGGCTTTACGCCGGTGGAAGCAATTCACGTCGCAACTCAGAACGGCGCGGTCTTTCTCGGCGAGGACGATGTGATTGGTTCGATTACCGCGGGGAAAGCCGCCGATCTGGTGGTACTCGCCGAAAACCCCGCACAGAACATCGACGCCGTCGAGACTGTGGAGATGGTCTTCAAGGCCGGCATCGGATATGACCCCGTAAAGTTGACGCAGTCCGTGCAGGGGCTAGTCGGTCTGCGCTAGCCGGACTCCCTGCTCGGCAATGAATTTGCCGCGTTCGTCAACGCGCCGGTCGCAGCGACGCCGATTGCACCCCACACAAAAACTCATGCGAGCGCAAAGAGCCGCTTCTAAGACTTGAGTTCTGGCGATCGGCGGAGCTGCGTTCATTAATTTCCTCGCGTCCTCCGTGACCCCGTCCCCATCAGGGCAGGTCGATACGGCCGTAACTGCCGTTGACTTCGTCGTTTGGCCCCGCTGCGAAGAACAGCGTGTTGTGGGGCTGGTTGGCGGCGTCATTACCGAAGGCAATGCCCCAGAGACCTGAAGCCGCAAAGGCACCGTTGGCAGTCGACAACGTCCCCATGAACTGTCCCTTGTTGGGGTCGTAACCATTGATTTTGCCGTCCCCAAAATTGCCCACCAGCAGCACGTTGCTGAGCGTGCCGAAGTCCGCGGGTGCCAGCGCCATACCCCAGGGGGCATTGAGCGCCCCGCCAGGCATGACGAGCGTCTTCACGAGGGTGCCATTGGCGTCGTAGATGTCTATGAGACCCAGGCCTGCCCCGTTGGCGTTGTCATGATTGTCGGGGCCCTGCTGCTTTGCATAGGCCACATAAATCTGCACCGTACCGCCAGCACCGGTCTTTAGTGCCTGGATGCCGAAGGGCGCGTAACCGGCCGGCAGGGCCGGGTCCTTAAAGGTGAAGCTCGTGGCACTGGAGGGCTGCTTGGTGAAGGTAGCGTTGAATACATCCACCTTGTTGTTGTGAAAGTCAGCGACGTAGAGAAAGTTACCAGCGCCATTGTTGGCCAGCGTCAGACCCTTGTAGACCGCGCCCCCGCTGTCGGTGTACATCACGACCGCATTGCCGACATCCACGTCCTTCGACCAGCCGGCAAGCATCCCCCCTTCGCCGACGTAGATGAACAGCGCGGCAGCGGATTTTCCGCCCGCACTGACTACAAAGTCCGCGGTGGGGTTGAACACGATTCCGGTTGGATCAAACGTCGCCCCGCCCGCGCCGGCTGGCAGATTAACGATGAGCGGGCCTCCAACTGGCTGGGGTGCGCCCGTGCCGTCGTACAACGTGGACGTTTCGCTGTGGTTGTTGGCTACCCAGACTGCACCAGGGCCGAATGCAATACCCCAGGGATTCACGAGATTGGTGTCCAAAGTCACCGTCCCGTTAGCCGTGTCGGCGACCAGGTTCTTCGCGGCAAACGCGGTGGCGGCACTAACCGTCACGGTCACTGACTTGGTGCTGCTTGCCCCGCCCCCGTAGGAGGAACTCATACCAGTGCAGGTCAGCGTGTAGGTGTCGCTGCCGGCAGCCGTCGGCGTGACCAGCATATTGCCGGCGGTCGGTTCGCTCCCGCTCCACGCGCCACTCGCGTTGCAGGAGGTCGCATTGCCCGTCGACCAGGTAATCGTCGCGCTCTGGCCGACGGTAATGGTGCTCGGCTGCGCCGCCAGATTAATCGTCGAAGGTACCGCCATAGCGCCACCCCCACCACCATACCCGCCGCCACCGCAGGCGACGAGCACCACGCATATGACGGGAACGCTACGCAACCCAAGCAAGAGACCACTCCACAAGAGACGCATGGCTTATCCTTTTCGGCCTGTTACTTTGTGCCGGCCTAACTGCCCCGGGGCGTTGCAATGACGCCCCCCATGCATGGGTGCGAAGCGCCGCGGTTCGGGTTCTCACTGACTTGGGGGCGGGAACGCCCACATTCACCGCGGGGACTGTCGAACTTGAGTGCGCAGGCAGAACTTAAAACGGCATCTCCGTTGAGTGACTGCTGGTCCCGTGGTCGGTCAATAATGTCTGACAGGCTGGAGCACCCCAAACCGGGGTCGTTGTGTACTTCGCGTGTAGCGATCTGGACAGCACGTTTCAGACATCGGGCACCGAGGTTTCATCCTTGACTCACCGCCGACTGACCCGCGCTGGTTGTGGCGCGAGGCTCATTTACGGGATCCTGGCGGCGCTATGCTCCTACGCCGCCGGTGAGAATCGACGCAACCCGCCGTGGCGACTGCCCAGGTCCGAGGGCTGCCCGATTGCGGAAACGGCCACTACTTGAGTGGAATTGCTCAGCGCACTAAGTTGCTGATACTGGCTATGTCATCTACGAAGATACTTGCTATCTCTGGCAGTTTGCGCGTCGGTTCGCTCAACAGCATGCTGCTTCGCGCTGCTAAGCGGCTCGCGCCAACCAACGTCGAGGTCGATCTGTATCGGGACCTGCACTCCCTGCCACTTTTCAACCCGGATCTCGAAGCAATGACTCCAGCCGTCGTCGCAGAGCTGCGCGCACGCATCATCTCTGCTGACGCGGTCTTGATCGCAAGCCCGGAGTACGCGCACGGCGTGACGGGCGTCATCAAGAATGCTCTCGATTGGATGGTGGGCAATGAATCGTTCGTCGACAAGGCAGTCGGCCTGTTCAATGCCTCACCGCAAGCCACCATTGCCCAGGCCGCATTGCGCGAGACGCTGGTTACTATGTCCGCGCGCATCATCGACGATGCCTGCGTGACCGTCGGCATTCTTGGGTCCGGACTCGATGAAGACGGCATCGTCCGTGACCCCGATATTAGTACCTCCATTCTGCGAGGTCTTCGAGCTCTTCACTGCGCCAGCGATCGCCACGCGCGTGTTACTGACCCAACCCGATGACGCTTTGAATGCAGTCGATCGTCGGAGGCGATCTTGAACGCCTTGCGAAGACACTGCTGCGGCTGCGGGGTCCCTTTGCTGTTCGCGGAACTGCGGCGCAAAGAGGGTCCCCACTACATCCGCAATATCAGCAGCGGCCACCCGGTTGCATCACCAGGCTCCATGCCGCGAGCACGGCTATCAATGCCGAGCGTGACGGACGATCAGGACGATGAGCGCCAAAAAGGCCCCGAGCTGCACGCAAAACAATGAGAATCTCACAGACACGAATGCGTCGGTTTGTACGTGAGACACGTGGATCGTTGATTGCACCACTCTGGCAGCGAGTACCGCCATGCACAGCCGATCGACAGCTGGACCTGAAACACCGCTGGCACAAAGCGCTAATACGATGGCTCCGAAAACAGGCAGATTCTCGATGCAATTGGCGTGTGCCCGCATTGACCGCCGATACCAGTCGCCTCCCTCGACCTGATCAGAACTAAAAGCTCCAATCCGCTTGCGTCCAAGCAAGATCTCGATCCATCGGTAGACGCCGACCGTGCCCATCAGTAAGAGCACTGTCCACGTCGCAAATCCGAGCAACATCCACATCGGTGTAGTCATGCGGTTCTCGGCAACTTGGGTGGCCAGTTCAGCTACCAAGGATCGGCGCCAATGCCACCTGTATTCGTGACATCTGTGCTGGTGTGGTCATGCTGGTGAGCAGTCGGCCAAAGTGAGGGTGCTGTACACCCGAGATGATGTATTGCCAGCGGTAAGCCGCGAGCAATGTGGCCTCGGTTTGCGTTGCTTGCTCGGCCGTAAACGTACGTCCGACATTGCGGATAAAGTAACTCGCGTCCGCCTTTGACTGCGCTTGCAGGATCCCGTCGACGGCTGCCACCAGTGCGATCAGATCGTCCACTGCCCGGTCGCGCTCAGACGGCGCAAGCGTCGCGTGCTCGGCCGTCCACTCAAGTTCATCGAGCATCACATGCTGGCACTCGTCTTTCCAGTGATACTTGAACACGTCCTTGAATACCGGACACAGCTCCTCACGTGGCGCGATGCTTTCATCGTAGTGCGCCTGGACGAACAGCTCGATGTGACAGGTTAGTGCGAGCACCGCCCATGTACTTGCGGCGAGCACCACGCGCGCCACGTAGTTCGGATCGACGACCTGTCGATAGCCTGCAGGCATGTGCTTGCCCATCATTTCTTCCATGCGCCGGAACAGCTCCTGGTGTTTTATCTCCTCGTTAGAGAAGCGCACGAGCCCTTCGAGTGCGATCTGGTCACCGAGCACTTGGGCCCGGCTCCGCTCCAGCATCTTGGCGCTGATGAAGCGTTCGACGAGACCGAAGATATAAGCGTACGTGCGCCCTTGGATATGGCTCAGCAAGCGAGCCTCGTCCACCGAGAGGATGCCCAGGCGATCGACAAAGGACAGCCCGTCGGGCAGAAACTTGCGCGAGAAGTCGAAGGTGCGGCCTCGCAGCAGATCGCGCTCAATCTGCCATTCAGTTTTCTTTGACATCTTGACACAGCGGGCGTAACGGGCCGCACGGCTCGAGTCGGCGAACACATCGGCGGCAACATCGTTCACAATGGTCTCCTCACACAATTGATGGCGTTAGGTAATCGATCTCTAAAGAAGGTTCGAGCAGTACTCCACTTGCGTTGCGCGGTCATAGACCAACCTGTCTCGCCGTTCTGACCAACCTGTATTGGCTTGGTTTGGCATTCGCCGCAGCAGCGGAGGCGGTTCGGTCAGCGTATGGCCAGATGCAACGTCGTACTGAGTCGTGCTGCTAGTCGTTCCAGTCCTTGATCACGTGGGCGCTACTCTATAAATTGAGCTGCGGCCCGTGAATGATCGATACGCCAGATCTCATGCTCCAGACTCTGGCCGCGAAAGCGGGCAATAGGTGGATGCCTTTTCAGATGTCTTGCGTGTTATTCGGTTGTCTGGAGGAGTATTCCTTGAGGCAGAATTAACCGCGCCCTGGTGTATCAGTGGGAAAGTCTCTCCAGACGATTGCAAGCCGTTCTTAGCAGCACCCCGTCATGTGATTGCATCCCACTTCGTCGCCGCGGGGTGCATGCAACTGCGAGCGGAGGGAAGTGACGCGATAGAGGTACGTGCGGGGGAGATCGTGCTGCTGCCGCACAACGACTCTCACTGTTTCGGCAGCGACCTGCATCCTGCGCCCGTACCCGCGCGCGACATCATTCAGCCGCCTGGGGACCGCGGGCTCGCCCGCATCGTGTACGGTGGCGGGGGTGAAAAGACGCAGCTTCTGTGCGGTTACCTTGGCTGTGACACACCTTTCAGTCCACTTCTCACCGCGTTGCCGAAAGTGTTGAAACTGGACGTACGAACAACGGCCTCGGGAGCGTGGATGGAGAGCTCATTTCGCTTCGCCGCGAGCGAGATCGCCGCCGGCCGGCTCGGCTCCACCACGGTGATCGCCAAGCTTTCCGAACTGTTGTTTATCGAGGCGGTGAGCCAATTTGTCACCAGCCTGCCGGCCGAACGGCGCGGATGGCTGGCGGGCTTGCGGGATGCACAGGTTGGGCGTGCCCTCGCGTCACTCCATGCGCGTCCGACCGAGGAATGGACCGCTGAGTCCCTAGCGCGCGAAGTGGGTATGTCGCGCTCGGCGTTCGCCGAACGCTTCAGTTCATTGGTGGGGCAGCCACCGATGCAGTATCTGGCGCTGTGGCGTATGCACATGGCTGCGCAGCAGCTGCGTGAGGGGCGCAGCAGCGTGGCGCAGATAGGGTTCGCGATTGGCTACGACTCGGAAGCGGCTTTCAGTCGTGCGTTCAAGCGCCAGTTCGGCGCATCGCCCGGCACTTGGCGCAAGCAGCCAGGATGAAGACCAGACGTTTCATGATCACGGAAAGTAATGTGTTGGGACACGCGTCGTCCCAGTCCCACGTCTTAGGTTAAGCTGACTAGAGGCTGTTGACTCTCCGGGCACGACCTTGGATCGTTCGCGCCATCATGTCCGCGCCGCCCGATCCAGATCGCCCGAAACTGACGGTCTTCCTGAGTTATGCCTCGGGGGATCGCAAGGCGGCGCAAGCCATTAGAGACGCCCTCCTGGCGTACGGCCTCGAGGTCTGGTACGACGAAAGCGCCCTGGACGGCGGGGACGCGTGGGACCATAAGATCCGCCGGCAGATCCGCGAATGCGATCTCTTCATGCCGCTCATCTCAGCTGAGACTGAGGCGCGCCCGGAGGGCTATTTCCGTAGGGAATGGCGTCTGGCCGTCGAGAGGACTCTCGACATGGCCGACGACCATACCTTTCTGTTGCCCGTCGTTGTCGACGGGACCGCGGAGGCCGGAGCGCGTGTTCCGGATAAATTCCTCACGGTCCAATGGATGCGGCTTCCTGCTGGGCAGCCCACTCCTGCACTAGAAGCTCTTTGTCGACGACTCGCGTCGGGCCAGACATGGGCGCCCCCGCCGCGAAGGCAGGCGCTGGATCAGCCAGCCAGGATCCCCGGACCATCGACGAGACACGCATATCCTGAATTCCCACGGGAGGAACCTGGACAGCGGATGCGATTCTGGGCCCACGTTATCGGATGGACCTTCCAGTCCGCCTGGGCTTTCTTCAATCGCTTTCCGAAGTGGGTACGGGTCCTGGCGGCCGTATGGGTCGGCATTGCTCTCGTGTCTCGCGGCTGTTCATCGGACGAGCGTCCGGAGCGAATCTCGGCGACGCCAGCTACGAACATTGCCGATAGAGCTGTTGGCCACGATGAAGATAGCTTGGTCAACGCCGACGTGACGAAACTGGGCGCGCAGATCGCACGTGAGGTCACCGCCCGAACCGCCCCGAAACCCGGATTGCACAACTCACTGCTGGCGATTCCCTTCGCGGCGCCATCCGGGGATCCCGCCGCCAAGAGGCTCGCGGACTCCACGTTTGCCCAGATGTACGGGAGCGTGGCGATCTCCCATCACGGAAACCTGGACCTGATGAGTGAACCGCTCTCCTCCCTTGAGCCGTCCGCGGCCGCCGCACGTGGGCGTGAGCACCACTCAAACTACGTTCTCTTCGGCGCGGTTGACAGCCATTCGGCGCCCCCCAGCCTGGTCGTGAAAATCGTGGCCGCGGCCGATGGGTCAGTGCTGTGGTCGCAAGCCTATCCCTCGGCGGGCGCTGATCCCGCCAAGATCGCGGCGGACGTCACCGCCAAAGTGCAGAGTCTGCCCGTGCACTGACGCTTCCCGTTACATGGGTCTGAGTGGTTCAACGAGTGCCGCGTCCCCGCGTAACACAACAGTAACGCCGTACCAGCACCGCGATGCGTCTTGCGTGGCAACCACCTGCACGGCACTCGTGAAGTGAGGGTCGCTCGCGGCCCGGTATTTCATCTGGCGGAAACTGGGATCTGTTCGCCCCCTTCTAGCAAAGACCCGCAAGAGCCTCGAGACGAGTTCACCGCCAATGGACAATCGAGGGTAGGCACGAAATTTCTGCTTCAGCGGCGCGCCTCGATCATCTTCCAGCCGTTTCCCGAGGGGTCGCGGAAGCCGGCGTCCACGGTGCCATAGCGGTCCACGGGGTCCTGCGTGAACTCCACGCCGCGGGCGCGCATCCGGTCGTAGGCGGCGCGGCAGTCGTCCACGGCAAGCACGAGCGGGGGCATCGCGCCTTTGGCCACGATCGCGCGCAGCGTCTGTGCCGTCGCCCCGTCGAGCACCGGCGGCCCCAGCGCGAACAGACCGAGCTGGAACGACGGCTGGCCCGGGTGCTGCACGGTGAGCCAGCGATAGTCACCATTCCGCACGTCCGTGTGGACGCGGAACCCGAGCTTCTCGACGTAGAACGCGAGCGCCTCGTCCTGATCTCGCACGTATAGACCGACCACCTCCACACCCTGGCTCATCGGACCTCCTTATTCTTCGGGCCCGTTTATACCGCCCGCCGAGCGGCGCCGCTTCTCCGAAACTGCGATCCTGAGGTCTGGCCGTTGCGCGGCGCTGAGGAAGCAAGCGGGAATTCGGCCCAGCTCGCGCGCCGTTGCCCTCCCGCGCACCCGAATTGCGCCCGGTGTCTCGCCGGTGACGTCGCGCACGGTGCGCCCGAACGTACCCAGGCTCCTCCAGCCCGTGTGGAAGGCGATGTCGGTGATGGACAGGTCGGTGTCACGGAGCAGCGCCGTCGCCCGCTCAATGCGCCGCGTGAGCAGGTACCGGTGCGGCGGGACACCGAAGGCCTGCTTGAACGATCGCGCGAAGTGAGCCTCGGAGACACCGCTGCCGCGCGCCAGCCGCCGGACGGGCCAGTCCTCGTGCGATCTGAAGTCCATCCTATCCTTCGCGCGTAGTAGGCGGCGCAACAGTTCGGGATCCTGAGCTACAGGACCCCTACTCATACCGCCTCCGGATGCACCATTAGCATTTGAGCCTCTCCGATCAGCCTAACTGATGGGGCACGCTGGTTCTTCGGCGGCGATAACTTCCCGGCCGAAGCTCTAGCCAAGCAGGCTAAGCTGTTGTGGCGCCTTACCGCAGCGATTTCGCGCGCTGTCCGGCAAACGATGCCCCAGTGCTGATCACGGGCCCGCTGCACCGCACGGGAACGTAGGTCTAAATCGAGGGCGCGGTGCGCCGCTCCTGATTCGCACCGGATGTCCCTAGTCACGTGAAGCAGCTCATTTTTCCCCAAGCTGGCAGGGTCCTGGTCGCGCGTGGTCCCGGAAGAGGCGCCACGCCTATTAGATGTAGCTGAGCCACCAGTCGGACCGTCGCGCCTTCACGGAGGCCACCCACCGACAAAACGGAAAAAGGAGTACGACAACACCGGCCCAGATTAAGTAGACCCCGCCCAAGCCCACGCCGTAACCTTTTGGAAAGTCGCGATAGTGAGTGAGGAACTGCTGCGGTGCAAAACCCTGCGCGATACCGAGCAGAATGGCGCCCGCGTGAATTAGGTAGAGATGCGCCACGTAGAACGCCAGCGGCGCACGCCCGAAAGTCACCAAGACATGCCTGATTCCACCGCGCAAGCGCTCTGCGAACGAACAAACAATCGCGGCGGGTCCTAAGGTCATCAGCAGATAGAGAAGACTCGGCGGGTATTTCGTCGTCGCAAGGAATGACATAACCGTCGCCGCGATATTGTCGGGAACAAAGTGCCAGTTGCGCGGTTCGCCGTAGATGTCGAGAGCTCGCGCCAGAACAAACCCAAGCAGCAAGCCAATTCCAATCCGCATCAACCGATCGTCGCGCGGTTTTGCAGGTCCTTGGAAGAGACCGGCTGACGCGTAGCCGATTAGCATGACGCCGATCCACGGCAGCAACGGGTACGAGAAATAAATCGAAAGCGGGCCCACCTCATATACCTGGCGCGCATGGAGGACGATCCACAGCGGCTCCCGGATGCCGGCTGTTCCCCCGACCGGCCACACCGGGTCCAAAAGATTGTGGCCGAATACGATCGCCGCCCCGATCGCTAAGCATGCTCGCGGCCCAAGATACTGCGCGCCGGCCAGCGCCAGCATACTGGCACCAATTGCCCAGATGACCTGCAGCCCGACGTATGTGCGGCCGCCGAGTTCGGCGATGCCCCCCGGCGCGAACGACGCGGCCGTCGAGACTACCAGCACTTCGACGAGAATCAGCCAAAGGCCGCGCAGCACCAAAAATCGCGCGAGACTCGATGGACTCTTACGCTGCGCCATCAGGCCCGCACTAACTCCGGCTAGAAACACAAATGTCGGAGCGCAAAAGTGGGTGATCCACCGCGTGGCAAATAGGAGAGGTCCGGTCGCAGAATCCGCCGTCGGATCCTGCATCGAACCGACCATCATGTAATCACGAACGTGATCGAGAGCCATCAGGACGATCACGAGCCCACGCAATATGTCGACCGACGACATTCGGTACGCGCGCCGATCGGCCGCCGCCGGAACGGCAGCCACTGCAATAGCATTCATCGGCAGTCTCAGTGCCCTCGATCAGCGTCCATCGGGCGAAGTGGGTTTGAAGGGGCGGCTTTGGCGACAAATCGCCCCGGAACGTGGTGCAACCCCAATCCGTCGGCGACCTCAAAGAGGTTGAAGGTGCACAGGGGTGTAAGTAACCCGAGTCCACGCCCCGGTTCACACGGAAACGCACTTGGTGGAGTCGGACGGTAGAATTCTCGCCAACTGCCGCTTCGAGGCCTGCTTCGGTTGTTCGGCTACCCGGATGTTGACGGCGCAATCAATCGACAGATCGATGCACATCCGCACGGAGGGCTCCCTATCTTCAGGGAGCCACTCCCTGTCTTTTGTACCGACGTGCGTTTACCGATTGAGTTGCGCCAGTCCAGGTTGCAAAATCAGCGCGTGGGTCGCGGCCTGGTGATACTCCGTCAGTAGCGGGGAGCCGACCTCGGCGACTGCGCGTGCGATGGCTGCGCTTGTGCAGTGCTGGTATGACTCGCTCGGATAGGCACGCGCGTCGTCCACCTCACACACGTCTCTGGCGGCGCGCTGGATCCGATGATACAGCGCGTGCGCCCCGGCGGCCCGCGTAGTGTCCAGATCCGCAAATGTCACGATCTGCGTACGTACGTTATCCGACGGCGCCGCGGCAGGACAGTTGGCAGGCAGTGCGAAGATGGGCAGTGCACTGATTAGAGCGGTTGCTACGCATTTCATATGAGTTCCCCATATCCGGGCAATTCCGGTGAGGAAAAGGCTAAAGGGCGCACAATGCACGAGCATCGGTACGACTCCCCATCTTTTGGGCGGCCATACCCATAAAAGTCCAGGCAGCGACGCGTGCTACTAATCGATTGCATTGGTGGGTATTGAGATGCTGCTCCTAGAGCGGGATAAGCAACTTGCACTGCTTGCGCGCTGGCATGACGGGATCGGAACGCGGGGAGGCTGCGTAGTACTGGTCACCGGCGAAGCCGGCATCGGCAAGACCGCACTCGTGGGTGAGTTCTTACGGCGACGTGCCGCAGCAGTTCGAGTGCTGTGGGGCACCTGTGATCCGTTATCCACGCCACAACCGCTTGGACCGCTGCGTGACGTGAGTCGCCAAGTGGGAGGATCACTGCTCGAGGCCATGACGCAAGGTACCAACCGTGAACGGATTTTCGCGGCCACGATCGAGGAACTCGAGCGCCCCGGAAAGCCTGTCGTGCTGGTCATCGAGGACATGCATTGGGCGGACGACGCCACACTTGATCTGTTGAGATATCTGGGACGTCGTATCGGGCGCACCCGCGCAATGCTAGTCGCCACATATCGCAGTGATGAGATTCACGCGCGACACCCCCTGCAAACTTCGATCGGGCTCCTGCCCGGCGACACCGTACGACGCCTTCCCCTGCTGGCGCTCTCGGAGGGAGCCATTGGAGAGCTGGCGCAAACGCTCGGGCGTTCGGCGGCCGGTCTATACGCCGCGACGGCGGGCAATCCCTTCTATGTGACGGAACTCCTCGCAGCACCGCCGGGCGAAATTCCCACCTCGGTGCGTGATGCCGTGATCGCCAGAGTTGCTCGGCTTTCGCCCGACGCACGCAAAGTGGCGGAGTTGGCCGCGGTCGTGCCGGGACACACCGAACCGTGGCTCATCCAAGCGGTTCTGCGGGTGACGGAGGTAGCAGTCGAAGAGTGCACGCTGAACGGGCTGATGCGGAATCCGGACGAGTCGCTCCAGTTCCGCCACGAGCTGTCGCGGCGCGCAGTCGAGGATTCACTTACGCCGGCGCAGGCACGCTCGCTTCACACCCAGGTCTTGCAAGCCATGACGGCCAGGGAGCGCTGCGAGGTCAACGAGTCCCTTCTGGTGCACCATGCCGTCCGTGCCGGCGACGTTGCGTCCGTCCTAAAGTTTGCTCCACTGGCAGCCGAGCGATCAGCCGGTGTGGGCGCGCACCGTGAGGCCATCTCCTATTACCGCACCGCCCTTCGCCACGAGGATCGGATGGCCTCGGCCGTACGCGCCGGCCTGCTCGACAGTCTCGCATATGAATGCTTCCTGACCGGCGAGATCGGTGAAGCGATCGAGAGTCGAACTCGCGCGTTGAGCATCTGGTACGCAAGCGGCAACTCAATGCGAGCAGGGGACACAATGCGCTCGTTATCGCGCCTTCATTGGTTTCGCGGACGGGGGGATGAAGCCCAGCGGTACGCGGTACAAGCGGTGGCGTCGTTGGAACCTCTCGGGCCGAGCCATGAACTCGCCATGGCCTTCAGCAACATGTCACAGCTCGCAATGCTGGCGTCGCACGACGCGCAGGCAATTGAGTGGGGTGAGCGGGCGATCGTCCTTGCTCGTCAGCTAGGTAACGACGAGATTCTTGCCCACGCGCTGAACAACGTTGGCGCGGCGCGCCTGAGCGCAGTCGGTGACGCCGGATGGCGCGAGCTGGAACGCAGTCTTGAGCTATCGCTGCAACGCGGGTTTCAGGAGCATGCCGTCCGCGCATACACGAATCTCGCAACCTTCGCGATCACTAACCGAGACTATCGTACGGGAAGTACTTATGTTACCCGCGGTCTGTCGTTCTGCAGCGAACACGAACTTTACATGGCCGAGGCGTATCTGCGCGCATTTCGCGCACGGATGAACTTCGAGCAAGGGGCCTGGGGCGCAGCGCTTGATGAAGCGGAAGAGTTGCTGCGTCAGCCAGGCTTGTCAATTGCTGCGCGGATTCCCGCCCTCACCGTGGTGGGTGGGGTGCGTTCACGACGCGGAGCGGAGAGCGCGCTCGAACCCCTGGAGGAAGCCCGCGAGCTTGCATTGGCCACCGGCGAACCGCAGAGAATTGTTCCCGTCGCAGCGGCCCGTGCCGAGCACGCATGGCTCGCGGGTAATAAGCAAACTGTCATTCAAGAAGTACGCAGCGCCCTCGAGTATGCATTGCGCGACCACAATCATTGGCGCGTGGGCGAACTAGTGTTCTGGTCCTGGCGAGCGGGTGCTCCCGTTGAATGTGCCCTGACGATCGCTACACCCGTTCAATTACAGATGAGCGGTGACAGCCTCGGATCTGCACGGGCCTGGGCCGCCTTGGGCTGCCCATACGAGCAGGCGCATGCGCTGGCCGATAGTCCTGATGCTGAGCTGCGCAAGCAGGCGCTGGAGATTTTCGACGGGCTCGGCGCGCGGCCGATGTCGCTTAGGGTCCGCAAGCAGCTCACGGCTGAAGGCGTGCGAGGACTCAAGCGCGGTGCGAATCGCACGACGCGAGCCAATGTAGCCGGACTGACGGTGCGCGAGCTCGAAGTTCTTGCACTAGTGGCCCAAAATCTCTCGAATGCGGCTATCGCACGTCGGCTGTACCTATCCCGCAAGACCGTCGACCACCATGCGAGCGCCATCCTCATGAAACTCAACATCGGATCACGGCGCGAGGCGGCTGATGCAGCGCGTAAACTTGGAATCGAGCTCATCGAGCGCAGAAAGTCCCCGGCATGAGTTCAATCCGCTGAATTCTGACAATATTTCCCCGCGACACGGGCACACGGTCCTGATTCCCCGAGATAGCGCCACTTAATATTGGACGCTCTTTCGTGGGGCAGCGATCGCGCCAAGCGCGACCGCCTTCTGCTGCAACCTATCGCAATTCGAGGGCGCTCGCGTTCACCCTCAAACTCTTTGCATCAGGCGCCTTGCGATACGAGTCCGCGCAAGACCGTTTCCAGCGCGGGGCTGCCCTTGACGACGTCGGCGCCATCGCCTTCGAATTCGATCCAGCCTTCATTGAAGCCCTCGAGCATTCGAACGCGCGGCTGCGGATACTTCATGCCCTGCGACTCGAACAGGCTCGGCCAGCTCGCACGCGGTACGACCTGTGCCTTGACGGAACGACCCAGGAGTTTCGCGAAGGTGGCAGCGACCTCGTCGGGAGTAATGCGATGTTCGGCTTCCAGCTCGACGACGCGGCGTCCGGTCCAGTCCTGCTGGATGAGTTCGGCCGCGAAGCGGCCCACATCAACCGTGGCGATCATCGGAAACGGCTTATCCAACGGCTGCAGAAAACTCGCGATCAGGCCTTGGTCGCGTGCCGAGGCCACGTCCCAGGCGAAGTTCTCCATGAACCACGCCGGACGCAAGAAGGTCACAGGAATCGTCAGCGTGGAGAGTGCCTGTTCCATCAGCGTGCGTTGCGTGAGCAGGTTCGTGGGCACGGCCTGCGCGCCTATTGTCGAAAGGCAAACGACCTTGCCCGGATGCGACCTTTGAAGCGCCGTCATCACGGCATCGATGACCGCGCGCGCCTCCGGAAAGCCGGGCGCCGGATCGAATTCCGACGGTGGCAGGATGAAGACCCCAGTGACCCCTTCGAACGCGGCGGCGAGGGTCGAGGCATCATCCATGCTCGCAAAGGCGATTTCGCATCCGCGTCGGCTCCACTCCCGCGCTTTGTCGGCGTCGCGAATGACGGCACGGACGGGTTGATTCGCGGCAAGCAGCGTGCGCGCGAGGGCGCCGCCTACTTTTCCGGTTATGCCGGTGATTGCGTACATGACGTGCTTTCCTCCTGTGATGAAGTGCCAACGCCACATCGGCATCGGCGCAGTGAGTGATGTGTGGTTCGATGTCAGGCGCGAGCAAGGCGGCGATACAGTCCCTGGTCGATGGCAGTAAAGGCGGAGCTACCGGCCACGCTAGCCAGCCCGCGTTCCGGGCGCGGTTCCGACGCAAAGGCTCCGCCGGTCTGTCCGCCCAGCGAAGCGGCGCCCAACGCGTTCGAAGCGCCCATCAGCCACTCGCGGCGTGAGTATTTGAGTGTCATGGCGAGAACTCCTTCACGGATCGATCGCCGGCTGGCGACGGGTGGCACTCTCCTCTCGCTCGCTTCATGCTTCAATAGCGTTTATGTGAATACAATCATGACCAAAACTCAGTAATGTCCAAGGCTATCGACGGCAAGTTGTTCTCCGGAGTTTCCGTGCTTTTGGCGGTCGTGGAAGCTGGCACGCTTGCGCGCGCGGCCGAGGCGCTGGGTCTCTCGCCTTCCGGCGTGAGCCGCGCGTTGTCCCGTCTCGAACAGCGTGTCGGTGCGCGGCTGCTGGCTCGCACTACGCGGAACCTGTCCCTAACCGACGAAGGACGGCGCTTCTACGAGCAGGTAGGACCGCATCTGGCCGGGATCGAAGAAGCTGCCATCGAGGCGGCGGGCTCGGCGACCAAGGTGCGCGGACGATTGCGTGTCAACATCGACCCCTACTTTTCGAGGATCGTGCTGGCCAGGCATCTGACAAAATTTCTAGCGCGCTATCCGGACCTTTTCGTGGAACTGATCATGCGCGACTCGGCGGGCGATCTGGTCGCAGACGGCTTCGACCTGGCGTTGCGTTTCGGGGAACCGCCGGTTGGGTCATTCGTCGCGCGCAAGTTGACCGAAACGCGCGTAATTACCGTCGCATCGCCGGCTTATATCAAGGCCCACGGCAAACCACGACACCCCAAGGAGCTGGTGGATCGTGACTGCATCGACTTCTACGACGCGGCCAATGCGCGGCCGTACGAGTGGGAGGTCCGACGCAAGAGCGAGGTGCTACCGCTACGCGTCAGAGGGCGCCTCCTCGTATCAGACTCTGGCACGCTGCTAGGCGCTTGCGAGGCCGGTGCCGGCATCGCGCAGGTACTCGAGATCGGCTGCGACCATCTATTGCGCAGCGGCCGGCTGATCGAACTTTTCCCGGGATGGTCGGACGAACGCTTTCCCCTTCACGCGATCTTTCCCTCGCGGCTGCATCGCGCAGCGAAGGTGCGCGCGTTCCTCGACTTCGTAAGCGAGATTCTGAAGACCGACGCGGCGTAGCCCGGTGATTCGACCGGCAGCGGCAGGATCGCGGTCGGAGATATTCCAACGACCGCTTAACTTCTCAAGGATCCTGCCGATGGACAGGCTCACCTCAGAACCGAAACGTTGCGCCGAGCGCCGTGCCGGATAAGGTCAGGTGCTGCAAGCCTCCCGCACCGCTTTCATCGAACGCGAGTTGCCGATACACCAGCAGCAGGTCGCCCCAGTCGAATGCATATCCGACCCCGAACAACCCCTGCCAGGTGAATTTCGAGATCCCCGTGCCGGCGTCGAGATAAAACGGCATGAACCAAGCCGAGTTTGCAAGCGTAACGCGCCCGCGGACTCCGACGACGCCGTCCCACAAGTCGGAGCCCGTCTCGGCCGATCCCTCGCGTGCCGGAAGCTCGGCCACCGGCATCGTGAAGTTCCAGTCGAGCGTCGCACCGATGTGCGTATAGCGAACTCCTGCCAGGAGATCGAAGCTCGCGTTGGACGAACGTCTCAGCGCGTAGCTGCCCATCAGCGAGAACATGGAACCCGTGAGGTCGGTCGTCGTGCCGGCGTTAATGGGTACTTCGACCCCCACACCCGGTACGAAGATGTTCGTTACCTGGCTGCTTGACTTACTGAAGTCGCAGTACACGAGGTCAAACGACAGCCCCCACTTCCCCTTACGCGCCTCGGCATTCAAGAAAAGCGCGGCTGTGAGGTGCTTGAGGACATCCGTCATTTCGACGGTAGACCCGCCTGAGCCCCCGGTCGCGAACCCGAGATTTGCATCGACATGGGGCAGCCACAGATAGGGCGTTAGCCCGAACTGCCACTGCTCGGGCTCGGCGTGTGCGGCGGAGCCGATCAACAGGCTCAGTAGCGCAAGAGTCGCTGCGGTGTGCTTAACGGCGGCCTCCGCTCCCATGTCCCGTTATTCTTTGCTTATCCGGTCACATACGCAGTACAAGGTATCACTCATGCGCCGGCAGCGGAGGCTCGCGGGTGGGATCGTACGAGCATCTTCTTGTCTCGCCGCGGACGGCGCGCCCCGCTGCACGGCGCGAATACTGCGTACGCTTCGTGGATGACTCGGCGAGACGATGTTCGAAACCGGACGATCTGTGTACCGTCGCGTTGTTGTTGAGACCTTAGTTCGAGGTCACGGCGACCAGCACTGCGCCGGTCGTGAGCCGATGTCCGCCGCATCGCAGCCGCTCTCCATGGCGAGCGCCACCTCGGCGACGACCTTGCCGGAGCGCTCGATGAGCGTCACCTTAAGATCCAAGTCTGCGGCGCGATAGTCCGCCCCGGGCCCGCCCCCAGCGCGCACGGCGCTGCTAATGCACGACCGGCGTCCAGGACTTATCCGGGTTGAAGCGCTCCATCTTCTGGAATTCCTCAAGCGTGTCAGGGCCCAGGTCCTTCTCATAGACCACACCCGTGTAACTCACCATGAAGGTCTTCAGGCCAGTCTCACCGTACTCGGCCGGGGCGGCGACGAGCGCAAAGCCTCCAATCATCACGCCTGCGACCACGTAGTCCATGCTCCCGAGTGGGGCGGCGGGACCCTGAGCCTTCAGCACCTTGAAGAAGTAGCCATGGTACGGATCGGCTTTCAGGTTGTAGCCCTGCTGCAGGGCGTGGGCGATCTTCTCGCCGATCGGACCTCCCCAGGTGCCATCGGGGCTCTGCCATGCCAGCCCGTCCTGCTTGCCAGGACTGCTGATGATGCGTTGCGCATACTGAGGCGCCTCATAACCGGTGCGCTTGCGGTACGCATATGCGAGTTGCGCGTCTACGTAGCCTCTACAGATCGCGATGGCATCGAGCTCGTTGCTGCCGATGCGCCGGTACATGAGCTCTTCGCGCCCCGCGGCGGCGTCGAAGGACCAACGGCCGTCGTGCTTCACGATGGGGAGGGGAAACGGCCAGTTCTCCGGGCCGACTAGCAGGAACGCGCGCGCGTCGCTCTTGGGATCTAGGGCAACGTGCTCTTTCTTGCGCGCCTGGGCGGCGAATTCCTGAGCGCGCTCCCGGTCTTGTGCGTACTCACCGGTGAGGACGAGACCCTCCCCTTGCGGACCCACGATCCGGATGAGCGACGGCACGTCAAATTTCTCCGCAGCGCCGACCAGGGCATCGGCAGCCTTTTCCGCAGAATCAAACGTCTGCGGCCCTACCGCGCGCGGTGTGACACTCGTCGACTTGGTGGCGGGTGCCGCTTGCGCAGCCATTGACGGGGTCAGGACGGCTCCCAGCATCGCACTCATGATGCACGCGATAACCGACACCGGTGTCTTCGAAGACCGCGATTTCATGCTCCTGCTCCAACGAGTAGCGATTTCGCGCCGCTCATCTGCGCCTCCCGCCACCACCACCACCCCTGCCCCCGCCCCCGCCCCGGCCGCCCATGCTCGATGAGCCGCGCTGGCTCGAGGCCGACGCCCGCGATCCGTTGTAGCCGCTGGAGGATGAGAAGGCATCGCGGCCACCCCCGCGCGAGCCGCTTGAGCTGTCGCGTGAGAGATCGCGGCCGCTGATGCTATCCGCTCCTCCGCCACCCGGTCGGCTGGCGCCACCGCCCGCTCCGTCGCCGGCACCGGGACCTGTGCCTCGGTCACCCGCACCGGGCCCGGCGCTCCGATCGCTCACGCCAGCGCTCGGCATGTTCCCGCCTTGGCGGCTGATCTGCTGCCGCGCGCTGGCTTCGCGCGTTCCGGCGGCGGCGCCGGGCGTGCTGCCGCCAAAGCGCTCCGCCGTAGCCCGATCTCCATACGCCGCGCCACCTCGATGCTCAGGGCGATGTTGCCACTCGCTGCGCCCACCCCCCGGGCCTCCAACGCCACCGACACCGCCGACTCCGCCAGCGTTCCCCGGACCTCCCGGGCGGCCGGCCCCGCCAACTCCACCAACCCCGCCAACTCCACCGGCCCCTCCAACTCCACCGACGCCGCCCACCCCTCCAACTCCACCGACGCCACCGACGCCACCGACGCCACCGACGCCACCGACGCCACCGACGCCGCCTCCGGCACGGACGAAGTTATTGTTGTGGTTGATGTAGACGTCGCCCCCTCCCCAGCCGCACCCGTAACCCCATCCACCGCTCATCCACGCGCCCATCATGAATCCAAAACTGAATGAAACGAACGCGGCTCCCGGCGGGTAGTAGGGGTAATAAATCGGGGGATAGGGATAGACCGGCGCACCGTAGACCACGACGGGGTCGTACGAAGGTACATAGATGACCTGCGGATTCGCCTGCTCGATCACGATCACTTGCTGGCCGCTCTCCACGGTCTTCGTCTCTACGTTTTGCTGCTCGGTCGTTTTCAGCGTGCCTTTCGCCTGAGCCTTCGTGCGCATCCGTTGGACGGCGTCCATCACGTCCTTCTGCTGCGCAAGGAACGCATTGCCAAGATCGGTCGTCCACTGAATGTCGTTGGCCAGACGCTTCACGAGGTCCGGCAATGCAGCCATGGACTGCACGCTCGGGTCCCAGGGTTCCTTTGCCACGGCATCGGCCAACGCCTTGTCCTTCAGCGCGGGGTTCTTCGCAAGCCACTGCTGCAATTGAACAATTTCGAGCGGATAGGTGGAGGCAGCCAGGACCTGCGCGAGCAGGGGGTCCGGATAGAGCGCAATCGGAGCCACCAGGGAGTCGAGCTGCTCCGGCGGAATCTTCGCCGCTTGGTTCTGTGCCGGAGTCGGGCTCTGCGCCTGAGCCGGTGCTGCCTTCTGTGCCGGGGGCGCGGTTGCGTTCTGTGGCGCAGGTGCAGGCTTGCTGGCTTGGGCGGCGACCCGGTGCGCCAGTGTGCCACCGAATCCGAGCGCAACGGTTAGGACGATCACCACCACACCGCGGTTTGTTGCCGGAACACGTGGCCTCGGAACCATGGAGATTGCCCTCAACCGACCCAATTCGCGCGTGCTGAGACGCTGACTTTACTGGTCGACGATGACAGCGTCCATGAGGATTTGGGCCTTGCGAGGTGCCACGAGAAGCTGTCCTTTAGGCAGTTCTTTCGGCGTACCTCCCGAGGCGGACGCGCACGCAATGCGCGGCCGGCGGATTGCCGTGCGCGATTGGGTACCCGCTTTAACGGCGCATCGGGTCCCGGTAGGGTAAGCACTCTCCGATCCTTCTACGTATACGCGCGCGCATAAGACTCATCCGGGTGACGTTGTTCCCGAATTCCGGACACTTTGGAACTGGATCAAGTTGAACTTCTGAGACCAAGCCCAAGACGATCGACCTGCAGTGGGCCCAGTCGGAAATAACAAGATCTACCGGCGTCTGATGAACCGGGGGGTGTATCCGCCTTCACCGACGGCCACCACCAGCCCTGCGACTTCCTACCGGAACAGTAATCTCGTGTCGCGCACCGGTTATTGCCATGTCGTCACCGCAAGCAACGCAAACGGCGAAAGTGCGCGCTCGAGCGAGGCGTGCGTCAGTCCAAAGTAGGGGAAGCTGTGCTTTCGAATTAACAGCTCCGTTGGTTAAGGCCTCTTCGCCAAGTCGCCGGTGGGAGACCGAATTCGTTCTTGAACGCGCAAGTGCGGAGCGGGGAACGGCGCCGCGAAATCCGTCTCATAAATTCCACTTTTCCCCCAATTCAAGGACTTCTGCTGGTTGTGCTGACCACAGGGCGGAATTCGGGTCTGCGACGTGAACGTGGCTGTAACACGTACGCGACGACCCGCGCCTATTCTGTGAGGGCGATTTACGCGAGCAAGATCATCAGGAGCCTTGTATGAATATGCCAGCTGAGCAACGCGAGCAAGTTGCGACGGAACTTAAGCGTTTCGCTGCAGACCTTCACCTAAGTGAGGAGCAGAAAGAGAAACTTCGCACCGCTCTTGCCGAGGGGCGAGAAAGGGTTGGGGAATACCTGAAGACACACCCCAATACGACCAAAGCCGAGATTGTTGCCAAGGTGAAAGAGCATCGCGGCGAGATTCATCAGCGCATTGCCCAGTTTCTGGATTCCGAGCAGCTTGACAAGTGGGACAACGAAGTGGCCAAGGCTAAGGAATTTCTAGGCCAGAGGCTCGACTCTTAAGAACCCAGTTCCCGCAATTTAATCCGTGGCCGCCAGTGAAGCTGGCGGCCACTTGTGCATGTGGAACACGAGGCAGGAGTCGAACCTGCGTGCTTTGGGTTCAAAGCCCAACGGGGATGCCGGCAACCCACGGCTCGTGTATTGGATCAGGCGGCAGGAATCGGACCTGCGTGGGCTGCGTTCAGAGCGCAGCTGGGATGCCAGCAACCCACACCTGAATGAATTGGCGGGCCAGTAAGGAGTTGCACCCTACTTTCGGGCTTTGGAGACCCGTACCTCGCTACGAGGACCGACCCGAACTGGCGGAGCGCGGTGAGCCCGAGTCACATGCCGCGAGCGACACGGTCTGCTTTCCAGACAGCCCCCGGACCCTGCCGGGTTCACGCTCCAGAATTGGCGGAAGGCGGTAGGTCTCGATCCACACATCCGTGAGGATGCCACTCGCTTTCGAGGCGAGGGTGCGCCCTGCGCACTTCACCTTCCAGTATTGGCAGAGGCTGAGCGAGTCGAACGCTCACGACCCTCGCGGATCATCGTCGGGTTCAAGCCGACTAAGCACGCCACATGCGAGCCTCTAGGTTGGCGGAGAGCGGACCACTCGAAGGCCATGCCGCATGACGGCACCCATCGGTTAGCAACCGCGTGCAGGACCCCGCCTGCTTCGCTCTCCTGGATTTGGAGCCCGGCTGAGGACTTGCACCTCACACTCCCGCTTACAAGGCGGGCGCACCGCTGTCTGTGCGTGACGGGCAGATTGGTGGGCCGCCCAGGAATCGCACCTGGATCACTCCGCTTAAAAGGCGGGTCTCTGTCTCGCTGAGTTAGCGACCCAATGAGTGGTGCCCCACGATCGAGTTGCACGATCCACCTCCGGGTTACGAATCCGGCGCTCCGCTGTCAGAGCTTGAAGGGCATACCTGGTGCCGATGGCTGGATTTGCACCAGCTGCCTGCGCATTACCAATGCGCTGCACATCTCGATGTGCTTCAACGGCGAAATGGCACCCACGGAGTGAGTCGAACACTCGCAACCCCGCCTTCGGAGGGCCGGCGCCGAGATTCCGTCGGCGTGGGTATAATTGGCACCCGTGAGTGGAGTCGAGCCACTGCGATCCGCGTTCGTAGCACGGTCCCCGAAATCCCTCGGGCCACGGGTAACATTTCGTTGTAGTCCTGGGTGTCGAACCCAGCCGTTCCCGGTAATCTGCCAGGTCTCCCGAGCTTATAAGGCCCGGCCGCACGCCGGTGCTGACTACAATCAAATGGATGTGGCGGGTGGACTTGCACCACCACCGACAGGTTTATGAGACCTGTGCACCGCTATTTGTGCTACGCCACAGAAGATGAAAAACCCCATGACGGTCCATCGGCGACCGCCACGGGGGTTGTTGCTTCACTCGCTTGCGTGGTCCGCGCGCTCATGCTCGGCGATGAAGCGCACGACCGCATCTGACCAGCCGTCGACATGCAGCCACTTGCCGTAGCCCACGCCGTTGCGGTTGGACGCGACGTTGATCATGTAACCGAGACCCTTCGGTTCCGGCACACGATCAGCCGACTGCTCATCCGTGACCACGATCAGACGGCCAGGCGACAAGTCGCCCACCTTCTTGACCGCGGCACCGAGCCGCGTGCTGCCCATGCGAGTAGCCGTGCGGATCGCATCCCGCAGTGCCATGCCCGTGCGAGGCGGAACCTCGACACAGTTGTCACTGAAGGCGAATACCCGCACCGACTCGCACACGCCACGAGCCACAATCGCGACACCTGCTGCCGCGTCCGCGCGCATCATGTCGGACTTGCGCGACAGCCGTGCGGACATCGAGCCGGAGTTGTCCACCAGCACAATGGTCGTGCCGGAGAGCTTCGGTAGCTCCACCAATGCGGCCCGCATCGCGATGTCGAGCTGAGGCTCGAACTGCTTTGCATGCCGGGCTGCAGCGATGTAGCGGAACGGCAGGAGCTTGTCCGCGCCACCCTTGCGAGCGATGATCGCCTCGCGCACCAGCTCCGGATCCACACCCGCCTGCTCCATGTTTCGCAGGTTGCGAATCAGAGCAAAGTAGCCGAGCTTCTTCTCACGGATCAGCCGCTCGAAGGTCTCCTTCTTGTCGGCACCGGCCGAGAGCTGCATTTCCCAGGTGTCTGGGGCCGCCAGCTCATTCGCCGCCAGCTTCTTCCACAGCGCCGCCTGCGCCTCGTCCTTGGGCTTGGCGTGCGACATGAAGAGCACGTCACGCGGCGTGATCTGAGTGTCGCGGCTGTACTTCGCGAGCTCGTACTCGCTGAAGCGGCGCATGCTCCAGGCCAAACCACGCTTCACCTGCTTCGACAACGGCTGCTTCTTGTCCTTCCAGTACAGGGCCAGAAACTCCGCAGGCTCGTCGGCGCGCTGCAGCACCTTGCCCATCGTCTTGGACAGGAGTTGCGGGCGATCCTTGATTTGCGGGTGTCGGGCAAGCTCACGCAGGAGCAAGAGCGGCACATGCCGCAGATGCATCCGTTCGCGAGCCTCGACGGCGAGCGCCGCAACGTCCTCCGGCACGCACTGCGCAGTCAAGTCGGCAATCCGCTTGCCGATTTCCACGCCGTCCTCGTAGAACTCCGACTCCCACAGGAGGCAGGAGAGCACCGAGCGACGCAGCTGGGCGAGGACGCTGATGTGATGGGCCCGTGCACCCTCGTGAGTCGTCAGAGAGGCACGCTTTGTGTTTGTACGCATTTGTCTCTCCTTTTCAGAGTTACGAGTTACGAGAGCTACGGGAACAATCGATCACGGCCGTGCCTTTTCGGCCTATCACACCTGAAGTGCGGCAACCGATGATCTTCCACCTCCGCCAAGTGCCGGGAACGAGCGAGTCGGTTTTAGACAGCCTTGCGGCTGTGTAGGAGTCGAACCTACGTTACCCAGAAGTAACCGTACTCTGCGCCACGGCCAAATCGACGAGTGTTCATGCAGGGAATAAGCGATCACAGTACGTTAAGTGCTCTACCACTGAGCTACACGCACCACATATGGGTGCGTGACAGGAGTCGAACCTGCGACCTCTCGCGTGACAAGCGAAGGAACTGTGGTCTCCACCACTGCCAAACTGGCGCCGGGAATAAGCGACAAGGGACGTGAGCCCCCTCCGGGTACTCACTCAGTCGTGGAGAGAAGTAACCCTTATCTGTCACCACGGCCAAACTGGCGAGCGGGAGCGCGAGTTGCACGCGCGCTCTTCAGGTTATGAGCCTGACGAGGCACTGCTCCTGTATCCCGCTAAAGTGGTCCCCCGAGAAGTGCTCGCACCTTCGTCTCCTGCTCTTCAGGCAGGCGCTAGGGCTATCTCAGCTATCGGGGGACAAATGGTGTCCAGGGCCGGGATCGAACCGGCACGCCGAAGCACGGGGTTCTCAGCCCACGCGTGTCTGCCTAATTCCACCACCTGGACGTATTGGTGCCCGCCGAGAGAATCGAACTCTCACGCTTTCAAGCGGCAGTGTTTGAAGCTGCTGCGTCTTCCTGTTCCGCCAGACGGGCAAAATGGTGCGGCACACAGGAGTCGAACCTGTACTGACCGGCGTTTAAGGCCGGACCCTCTGCCTATTGGGGTACTGCCGCGGCTCCCCCGGCGCGAGTCGAACGCGCAAGGCTGCGTTTAGGAAACGCTGCTCCGCTCCATCGGCGAGGGAATGATGGCGCCCCGAGTTGGACTCGAACCAACATCGTCGGCTTAGAAGGCCGTCTACCGGGTCCATCGGCCGGGGCGAATTGGAGCGGGCGAACGGAGTCGAACCGTCCCGTGCCTCGTTGGCAACGATGCCGCGCACCATGCGCGCCCGCGTGATTGGTAGCTGCCGCAGGATTGCACCTGCTACCTCCGACTTATCAGGTCGGTGCTCATCTGCATGAGCTTCGCAGCTGTTGATTGGTCGGAGTGGCTGGATTCGAACCAGCGATCTCGTGCGCCCGAGGCACGCGCTCTAGTCCAGACTGAGCCACACTCCGAGGTGGTCAGGACGGCAGGACTTGCACCTGCGGCTTCCGAGTTCCAGGCTCGGCCGTCTGCTGCTGACTTACGCCCTGGGAGATTGGACACGCCGACAGGACTTGCACCTGCGTGAAGTCGCTTTGCGGGCGACCGCCTATAGCTGCTCAGCCACGGCGTGACATTGGGGTGACAGGCTGGACTCGCACCAGCTACAGCGGGGTCACGGCCCGCGGGCTATCTACTTCGCCTTCTGCCACAAATTGGTACCCTCGGCAGGATTTGCACCCGCACGACTCGCGTCACTACGTTCTGAGCGTAGCGTGTCTGCTTGTTCCACCACGAGGGCATACTTGGCGAAGCTGTCGGGACTCGAACCCGATAGGATCTGCTTGAAAGGCAGAGTGCGCGAGCCACTTTGCATTCAGCTTCAGGTTGGCGAACGTGGCGGGGCTCGAACCCGCTAGGCTGCGCGTGAGAGGCGCACTGCTCGAACCACTTTGCATTCACGTTCGATTTGGTGGAGCGCATCGGAATCGCACCGATCAGGCTATCTGCTTGCAAGGCAAATCCGGGTTCCTAGCCCGCACCCCATGAATTCGGGTTGCTTACGGCAACGACTCGTTCGATTCGCATTCACTGGTCGCGTTTATCGACAACTTCACGGTTGGTACCGTCGGGTGGACTCGAACCACCTTCTCGCCGCTTAAGAGGCGGGACTCTCGCCCGTTGAGTTACGACGGTATGGGCTGGTGCAACGTCTTGGAGTCGAACCAAGCAGGTCCGGTGGACGCGAGGTCTACAGTCTCGCCGGGGTCCGTCCCCGTCTAACGCTGCAGAAATGGTGCCCAGTGCAGATTGAGTGCCTGCGACGGTCGGTTTGTAGGACCGATGCTCTTCACGTCTGAGCTAACCGGGCAAGGAAATGGCGACCACTAGCGGTAACGATCCGCTCTCACCAAGTAGACAGCTTGGCTGCGACACCTGTCGCAGCAGTGGTCAAATAGGCTGCCGGCGTTGGAATCGAACCAACCTCTTACGCCTTAACAGGGCGCCGCATCGCCTTGATGCTAACCGGCAAAATAGGATGGAGCGGAGTGCGGGAATCGAACCCGCCTCATCTGCTTGGAAGGCAGAGGCCCAAAGCCACTAGACCAACCCCGCTCGCAATGAAGGGCTCTGTGTCTCGCTTTACGGCTCCCCGTCTCCATGCGACGGATCGTAGCGTGCGCCGGACTTTGGGCGGAGGTTTCGGGGGGTCTGAGAGCGTGGATCCCTGCTCTCGTTACCTGTCTGCCTCCGGCCTTGCGCCGGAGGCAAGGCCAATCAGAACTCGATCGTGTTGACTCGGGGCAGGAATTGCCCGAGCAATGAATGCGACCACGACGGGCTATAGCAGCCTGCCGCGGCACACGTGTCGAGTGGTTTTCTGATTGCAGTAATCATGGCGGCGCGATTTTTACGCGCACCGAATTCAGAAGTCAAGCACCGTGTCAACACTCCACGTGAGACATAACACTCCCCTCGACAAGAATGCCGATTGGTTGCTGCGCGGACCGGGCGCTTGCGGTACCCGAATTAATCGCCCAGCACTCTAGACATCAGATGCAGGGTTTGCGCTTGAGCTCGCGCGTTGCCCGTCAAGGCTGCGGCAGTGCATCGAGGAGGTCTAGAGTGAATCGGGTCGTTTCGCAAATCGTACCGCTAGTCGCGTCATCCGTTGCGATCCTCGCCGGATGCGGTGCGAGCAGGGCGAGCGCGGATAATTGCTGGCCTCCGTGGAAGAGAGGCCTGAATGGAAGTCGGTACCGGCGCCGATACCGTACTTAAACCAGTCCGGTAATTCGGCGCTCCATGTGCGCCGTCAGCGTGGGGCCGACGACACGTGAGGCGAGCGCTGAGCTGCTATTTTGCAGCAAGCCAGGCGCGGGCGGCTGCGAGTTGCGCCGGCTCGAAATATTCGATCGGAAATGCTCGCAGACCTTTGGCAGTAAAAATTAACGCCAGGTCCTCCCACTTGCGATCGCCGACGATAGCCATTCGTTCGATGCTGGCGTCGTGCGCGTCTTGAAATGACTGATCCGCCCACTGGCCGCCGCGTTCCCAGCCCGCGAAATTTTCGGTCAGTACGAGAATGCGGCACTTCCCATTCTTCTCGATGATCTCGCCGGAGGCCTTTTGCACGGTCGCAAGTTCGCCCTGGGTCAACCTGCCGCTGACCTTCAGGGTCAGCACGCCGCCCGAGAAATTCACAATTTCAGCGCCCATGGCATCGGGTCCTCTGCCGCGGCAAAGCGGCCGCTATCTATGCAGCTCGGGCAGTTACCCCACGTGCCCGCTCGATGTCTCCCGCCGCGAATATGGACCATTCCCCGCTCCGGAGCCAGTCGGGGTAGTGAGTCGGCCGCCAAGGGTCTATGTTATGCGGCGGTCTCGATGCTTTGACAAAGGCTTCTGAATATCACACGGGAGAATCATGATGAAACACATCAGAACTATCACTGCACTGCTCATGGTCACGGCTCTGCTACCTCTCGCGGCGCAGGCACAATCCGCGCCGACTACGCAAGCGGCGGTAGGCACGGCCCCGGGAAAGGCTGCCGCAGCGGCAACGACCGAGGTCACCGCCAAGGTCGTTGCGGTGGACGCGGCGCAGCGCACAGTCACACTCCAAAGTGCGAGTGGCAAGACACGCACGATCGAAGTGGGTGAGGAGGTCCGCAACTTCAACCAAATCAAAGTTGGCGACACGGTGCAGGCCAAGTACACGGAAGCGCTGGCTCTCGAGCTGAAGAAAGGCACAATGAGCATGTCAGCGCCAACCGAGGAGCAGGCGATCACTCCGGCGCCACCTGCCGGCGCAAAGCCCGGCGGCACCGTCGCCCGCAAGGTGACCGCCATGACCGAGGTCATCGCGGTGGATCCGACCAAGAAAATGGTGACCCTGCGAGGGCCCAGAGGCAACGAGGTGGATGTCGACGTGCAGGACCCGGACCAGTTGAAGAACATCAAGAAGGGCGATCACGTTCAGGTCACCTATGTCGAGGCGCTGGCGATCTCGGTGAAGGCAGCGCCAGCCACTAAGTAGCAGGGCCACCTGACCGAGGACGCCGGCTGCGCGCCGTAAGCGTGAACGCGGCGCTCCTCGGACCAGGTCGGGCGGCCGTGTCCTGACGGCTCGGCCGAATTGTCTTCGAGTTGCCGGCGGCCGAGGCAGTGCCGGAGGACTTCGACCCCGCGGCGCGATGCGTTGCCGGCCAGGATTTTCCTCTTGCCCAGTTGTTGATCGCATGCCTGCTCAAACATGATTACGTTGGGCCCGGTCCGAATCGTCCTTTTCGAGGCTTATCACTAGATGCTTGATCTAAGTGCATCGCTGGTGGTCATTACCGCGCTGCTTGCATACGTCAATCAGCGATTTGTCGGCCTGCCGCCGACAATCGGTGTAATGAGTATCGCGCTGGTACTGTCGGGCGCGTTCGTGGGCCTGGACAAGCTGGGCATTCCGGCCCTGAGTAACTTCGAAAGGCAACTGGTTGGATCGATCGACTTCTCGCGGATGTTGCTCCAAGGAATGCTCTCCTTTCTGCTGTTCGCAGGTGCACTGCATGTCGACCTTGCAAAACTTCGCAGGTACCGCTGGCCGATCGGAATCCTCGCCGTACTCGGCACTACTGTCTCGGCGGGCTTGATTGGCGCGGGCTCGTGGTTCTTGCTGCGCTGGTTCGGAGTTAACCTTCCGTTTGCCTATTGCCTGATCTTCGGTACGCTCATTTCCCCCACCGACCCAATTGCGGTTCTTTCGATCCTGAAAACCGCCGGCGCGCCGCAAAACGTCGCCGTGATAATCACGGGGGAGTCTCTCTTCAACGACGGGGTTGGTGTTGTCCTCTTTGCCCTCGCCTTTTCATTGCTGAGCACCCCCGGTGCACCCGCCGTGTCCCACATCATGCTGTTGTTCCTTCAGCAGGCCGGTGGCGGAATCGCGCTTGGCCTGGTGTTGGGCTTTGGAACGTACTCCCTGTTGCGTAGCATCGATGACTACCATGTCGAGGTGTTGCTCACGCTCGCCGCGGTCATGGGCGGCTATGCGTTGGCGGAGGGGCTCCACGTTTCTGGCCTCTTGGCTATAGTCGTGGTAGGCCTTGTAATCGGAAATCAGGGCCGAGCTCGGGCAATGTCCGAGGATACGCGGCAGCGCATCGACGTTTTTTGGGAACTCATTGACGCCATTCTCAATGCGATTCTTTTCGTGCTGATGGGATTTGAAATTATCCTGATCAAATTCCCGTCAGCCATAATTGTTCCGGCGATAGCAATTTTATTCCTCACGCTGGGCGCGCGGCTGATTACCGTGGCGTTCCCCATCGCGCTGTTCCGACACTCGTTCGGGCTACCCGCGGGCGCCTGGAGGATTCTCACTTGGGGAGGTCTGCGCGGGGGAATCTCGGTTGCATTGGCGCTGTCCCTGCCGCACGGTACTGAGCGTAACGCAGTAGTCAGCCTAACTTACGTCATCGTTCTATTCTCGATTCTTGTTCAGGGACTGACGATCGGTGCGCTCGTAAAGCGCATGCTTGTCGGAGCGGTCTTGACGCGAATTGCACCAGCTGACGCACGATGACGCCCGGGTCGGCGGCAAGTGAGCGGTCAGCCGTCGTGTCGGTCAGTCAGCGGCTACTGCTCCAACCGATGCGGTCCACCAGCTCGCGGAATTTCGCGTCAGAATGCAGGCTCGCGAAGGAGGGCTCGCGAGTCAGCTCGATGAGATCCGGGTTGTGTTCCCGGTAGGCTCTCTCTAGCCATTCGAGCGCTTGCTGCTTGTCGTTGATCGCCCCCATAGACTCTTGCGACGTTGTACGGTGAAACATAGCGGTGATCACTGTCGCCGAGCTCCTTTACGATCCTCTCCATGGCGAGCTTGTCTCCCGTGACAGCGTGCGCTTGCGCCAGTCCCGCCAGAGCCTCGGTGCTGCCTCCGGAATGTGTCACCGCCTGCCGCATCGCATCGATCGCTTCGTTCGGCAGGTTCTTCTGCAGGCACACGAGCCCCATGCGCAGATATGACACATAGTGGGTGGGGTCAATTTCGAGCCCTCGCCGCAGGGCTACCAGCGCCGCATCGTAGTCGTGAGCCAAATAGCGAATCATTCCAGGCGTTGATCACGGAGTTTAGCGGGTCCAACTCCCAGCCGTGTTCCACTCTACCGACCGCTTCCCGAGTCCTGCCCATCGTCATGAGGTATTCCGCGTACCAGTAGTGTGCGATGGCATATCCGGGATCGAGCTCCACCGTCTGCCGGAAATCACTCTCCAAGCCCACCCAATCCAATCGTGCAAGCGTACGTGGGCAAGCGACGCATATCCTTTACCGAGCTCTGGTTGTAACCGCACCGCCTCGAGTCGTTCCACAAAGCCAAGGTTGCGGCAAGACGGCTTTACGAGTTTTTGTTAGACGGGGTTTGGATGTGGCAGAGCGTGCGCTGGCAGCTATCGAACACGCCTTGACGCTGCTTGCTTACTCCATTCTCTTGTAGAAAGGCGCTGCTGCAGAATAACTCTCGCTGGCGAGAGCTACTGATCCCGTTCGGTCACTCCGGTCATGTTGCACTCTTCGAGATCGATGACGAACGCACCGTTACGGTCGCAACCGTAAGGCATCAACGCGCGAAGAAGACTACCATTGACGCCATGAAGGTCGAGTTCAACGCCTTGGAAGCTCGCATCATCGGCTGCCTGATCGAGAAGCAGATCACGACTCCCGATCAGTACCCACTCTCACTCAATGCCCTGGTTAGCGCCTGCAACCAGAAAAGCAACCGCGAGCCGGTCATGGAGCTTGATGAATTGACCGTGCAGCGGACCGTTGATGAGCTGACTCGTAAGCATCTGCTACTCGATAGATCGGGGTTCGGCAGCCGCGTTGCGAAGTACCGGCACTGCTTCTGCAACACGGAATTCGGCACGCTGAAGTTCGACCCGCAGGAGCTGGCGATCGTCTGCGAGTTGCTGGTGCGCGGCCCCCAGACGCCGGGCGAACTGCGCAGCCGAGCGAGCCGGATGGCTTCGTTCACGGATGTGTCGGAGGTCGAGGCGATCCTCGAGCGACTGTCGAAGCGCGAGGGAGGTCCGTACGTCACCCGCCTCGCGCGCGAGCCCGGACGGCGTGAGTCTCGCTATGCACAACTGTTCGGGGGCGATACTGCCGAGCACGCGGACACGAATCCTGTCCAAGCGCAGTTCGCCGCCCCCGGCGGAACGCCCGTGACAGAGATGTCCCTTGCGGCGTCCGGGCAGGAACAGCGCCTGACGCGACTCGAGAAGGAGGTTCAGGCCCTGCGTGCCGAGTTGAACGACTTGAGAGCGCGCCTCGGTAGTTGACGGCGCGTTCCGCGCACTATTCCTAGGCTAAGCACCTTGATTTGATGGTGGCCAGGGGCGGAATTAAACCACCGACGCGCGGATTTTCAATCCGCCGAATTCTGCACCCAGCATCACCCAAGAGCATGCAATACAAGCACTTCGCTGATTTCCGCCTTCCACTAGATGCTGGTAGGTGACGTTGGGTGACCGTGGATTGGGAACCGGAGTGGAATCCCGGTGCCGCCGACTCGGAGACCCGAAGAAGCCCGCATTCACTTAAGTAAGCCGCCCGGTTACACAATATGTCGCCCGGCCGTGCAGTTGACGACCCCTCTACCGGGGCGCACGCTTGGCGCGACGGCGATTTGGGCGCCCAACCGCCCCCGCAGTCGTTGAAGCGGCGACACGGGTGGGTCGGTGCGGCCCACATAAGAACAACAAACGGAATTCACTATGGTGCGGCAAGTTAAGCTCCCAGAAGAGGCCGAAGCGGACCTCGAAAGTACCGCCGAACTGCCAATGCTCGATGTCGCCGCTTACGAGGCTAAGCTTCTATCTGCCGATGCAAGCGGCGAATCCTCCCCGCCAAGGGGATCGCATACGGCTCGGGATGAGAGCCGATCAAAGCCACTTGCGGAGCTACCTCCGGCCGACACACTGCGCGATATCGAAGCGTGGATCGCGGCGGAAGAGCTGCGCGCGGACACCCACGACCGCGTTCTTGCGGAACTCCGAGCAGCGCGCGCCGCCGCGCAGGCGCGAGCCGATAATCTCGCGCTCGAGCTCGAGGTCGCAAAGAAAGCCCTGCATACCGCCCTGTGTCGCGCCAACGACGGCGAGCGTTTCGCGCTCGACAACCGTGCTGCGGCACAGGCTGCGGAGTCTCGCGCCGTCCAGCTGCAGACCGAGCTCGGAGAGACGAAGCAGGAACTCGCAACTGCCGTCGAGCGTGTTGCCGTCGCCACGACAGAGCTCGCTCGAGCACACGAGTCCCTCGCCACGAGAGCACGGGAACAAAGTGAGATGCAACAGCGGCAGGCCGAGCTCGAGCGAGCCACGGACGAGCGCTCAAACCGGATGGCGCAGGTGGAGAGTGAGCTCGCGAGCCTACGTGCACATATGGCAGAAGCCGATCGCGAACTCGCGCAGCGCGCCGAGCGCATAGCGGCCATTCAGCAGGCGAGTGACCTTCGGCAGTCAGCCGCCACTGATCTCGCGCGGGAGCGTGAAGCGCTGGCCATGCGCGTGGCGTGCTTAGCCGAGAATGCGCAATCAAACGAGTGGAAGCGTAATGTCTGGGAAGATGTATGGCATAAACTAGACGCCGAGCTCAGCGACACACGTGGACTGCTAGGACGGGTCGAAGCCGAGCGCGCGGACTTCGCCGCGACCATCGATAAAACATGCGCCCAGCTTGCCGAACGCGACGCGACCATCGCGCGCCTTGAGGCAGACCGCACGGCTCGGTCTGCCGCGCTCGAGGAACTCGCCGGAAGCCACGCGCGCGAGCAACAAAGCAACGCCGTCAGCGCCCAGGAGCTACATGTTCACGGCGAGACGCTGGCCATTGAAATCAAGGCGCTCCAGGAGCAGCACCGGCGCAGCACCGAGTCCCTGGCTGCCCGCGAAGTGGAACTCGCTGAGTCGCGTGCCGCGCGCACGTCTCTGGAGGAGACGCTACGCGTGGCGCAGTCGAGTGATTCGGCCCATGCGGTGCGGGTGGCAGAGCTCGAGGCGCTCGCGACCAACTTGAGCCAGGCGCTGCAAGTGCAGGCTGGAGCCACGGAACGCGCTAACGCGCTGATCGAAGCTCGGGAACGCGAGCTCATCGACGAGCGTACCCGCGCCAGTACTCTGCACGCAGAACTGCAGGCGGCGATACGACACGCCTCGGACCGATCAGTGGCGGCCCAGGCGACCGAGACGGCGCTCAACATGCACCTCGAGCAGCTCGCGGCGCGCCAGGACCGACTGGCCAATTTGGAGCGCGAGGCTGCCTACCAGTCCGATCGGTTCGCAAACTTGCAGGCGGAGCTCGCCGAGGCCAGGGCGCTCACGGAGCAAGCCGAGGCGTCGCGACGCTCGCTCGAGAACGAACTCGGGCACGTCCGAAGCGAGCTGCAGCGCGAGGCCGACCGAGCGGGTGCCCTGGACGTTACGCAGCGAAAACTCGCGCTGGAACTTGAGTGGACGCGCGGTGCCCTAGACGAACGAGAAATGCAGCTGCGACGCCTCGAGCGTTACGCGAGCACCAGCGCCCAGGTGTTAAGTCGGATCAAAGTTGGTATCGAGCGCGGAAACAGCAGGCCGCCTACCGAGACGCTCGAGTTTCCAGATGATGGCGCGACGCTCATCCCGCTCGACGACAGCGATGCGCCGGCGCTGCCGCTAGGCCGGCACACGACGATTGGGCGGGCCCCGGAGAGTGATCTACGCCTCCAGGACTCATCGGTCAGCCGGCGGCACGCAGTCGTCACGATCGGGCCAAAGGGGGCGTTTATCGAGGACGTACATAGCGTCAATGGTGTAACCGTGAACCGCCAGCGCATCCGGCACGCGCGGCTCGCCGACGGTGATGTGCTCGAACTCGGAGTGAAGCGGTTCCGGTTTACTACGTCGCCGATGAGGGAGCCGATCCCATCTCCCATGTGACCCGCGATCTCCGCTGCACTCGAAGTGAGCACGCAAATGAGTAAAGCTAACTACTGATGGCCAATCGTTTGAACGGATGCGGGCCGGTCAAACGTCTTCGAAAGTAAGGGCTGCGCAGCAGCGGCTGGCAAAAGAACCCATCCATAGGCGCCAGTAGGCAAGCTTACGAGGGTGCGTCCAGCGGGTAGAGCTAGATTAGGTCACGACCATCGCCTACGAAAAGCTAGGTGTAGGCAATTCTCGCCTGAGAGGCTGATGCAGCGTTGTGTGGCGCTTTGGCTCGTCCGAATGTCGGGGCGCCCCGGAACTCCTTTCAGGATGAACGGAGCCAGTCGCACGGCAGCAATTTCGCCCACGCTCGGTCGCAATTGGCGTAGTTCGTAGCGACAAGAAGCAACTTCGTGCGCGTGACTTATCGCTTGCGGCGATGCACGCTATGTACGGTTGTGCGAGGAGGTTAAATGATCAGCGCTCGAGCACCTAGTCATTGCGAAACGCTTGTCAGACTCCGAGGCCCCGCTGGCTCGCAAGGCTGCTTGGGCCGATGCCTATAGAAACATGCCGCACGGCAAGCCTGTGGAGCTGGACAGCGATTCAGGTGCTTGATCAGAAATTTCTTCAAGTGCCACGCGATCAAGCGGGCCACCTCGGTCGCAGAGCCTGCGGTCCTTCTGCAAGGAACGCAGCCTTGGGGTGTACCAGTGTTCACACGTAGAACATTTCTCGATACGTCGTTGGCGACCGTGGTAGGAGCGACAGTGGGGTCACAAGCTAGCGCTAAGGAAACTGCAAATACGAGTGCGGACTCGAGATTGGCGCCATCTTCGGAGGCGCTGGCGTTTCTGAGCATTGAGGGCGCCTCCGCTCTCATTAAGACGAAGAAAGTCTCACCGGTCGAGCTGACCCGGGCGTGTCTGAGCCGCATCGAGCGGCTCAATCCGCAGCTGAACGCCTTCATCACGGTGACGGCGGAATCCGCGCTGGCCGAGGCGCGTCAGGCCGAAGCCGACATTCAACAACGCCGTTGGCGGGGTGCCCTGCATGGCATCCCGGTCGCTTTGAAGGACCTGCTCGATACCGCTGGCGTACGTACCACGGCAGGGAGCGAGCTATTCAAGGATCGCGTTCCCGCAGAGGACGCCGAGGTCGTGCGGCGGCTCAAGGCGGCTGGGGCCGTGCTCCTTGGCAAGCTCAACATGCACGAGTTCGCTTATGGCGGCAGCTCGGCGGTCAGCTTTTTCGGTCCCGTTCGCAATCCCTGGAACGTTGCTCATAGTCCAGGCGGTTCTTCCGGAGGATCCGCGGCCGCCGTCGCGGCGCACCTCTGCTACGGCGCAATCGGCTCCGACACCGGTGGTTCCATCCGCGAACCGGCAGCTTACTGCGGCATCGTCGGACTCAAGCCTACCTACGGGCGCGTGAGCACGGCGGGTGCAATTCCCTTGTCATGGTCACTCGACCATCTGGGTCCCATGACGCGCACGACTGTGGACGCTGCTTTGATGCTCCAAGTCGTGGCCGGCTACGACCCGCACGACAGCAGTAGCCTCGATACGAGCGTCCCAGATTACTCGGCGGCCATGCGGTCCGCGACATCGTCACTGCGGGTTGGCATCCCGCGCGACTTCTTCTTCGAGGGGCTTGATCCCGACATTCAGGCCGCCATGGAGGCGGCTCTGTCTGTCCTAAAGACCCTGACCGGCGCTCAGCTCGACATCGCGCCGCTGGCGACGAACGGCACCTATGCCTCAGTAATGGATCCGTGCATTGCCATCTTGCAGGCAGAAGCCTACGCGTACCATCAGGACTACGTTGCCAAGAGTCCAGCGCTTTATCAGAAGCCCACCATTGAGAGAATTCTGGCCGGCGCCAAGATCACGACTCCAACCTACATTCAGAGTCGGCGCCAGATGGATCAGCTTCGCCGCTCCGTGTCACGCGGATTTGATGGCGTGGACCTGTTGATCACCCCGACTACCCCGGTATCACCGTTCGCGATTGCCGATCTGCAATCTGACCCCACGACGATGCGACCGAAAGAGGTTCGCATGCTTCACAACACACGTCCGTTCGATATGTTTGGGGCGCCGACGATCTCCGTGCCCTGTGGATTCACGCAGTCTGGGCTTCCGATCGGCATGCAAATCACCGGCGCCCTGGGCAATGAAGGAACGGTTCTCCGTCTAGGCCGTGCATACGAGCAAGCCACCGAGTGGCACAAGCGCCAACCGATTCTCGAGCAAAAGGTGTAACGCGGTCAGGGCGAAACAGAAGGGTCCGCCCCAAACGACCAGACGAATGGAACCGGATGGAAGCATCGCCCGGACCGGGATTTGTGCTCAACGCAAGATTCTGATTTGAATGGGGGCCAGGGGTGGAATTGAACGACCAACACGCGGATTTTCAGTCCTAGTCAACCCCATGGTTGTGACATCCTCTCGATCGACGGACTTCGTAGCCGATGCCATCCCCAAGTCTTCACAAAGCGAGTAGGAAACAGTAAAACCACTATTCTAGATGACTCCAGGGAGCTTGCTTCTGATGTCCGCCGATATGCACGCTTTTCTGGCCACGATGGTCGCGCCATCGCGGCCGATGCCCATCGAGTGCATCCTGGCCCTAGTGCGCCAACACTATGGCCTCGAGGCGCGGGTGACACGACTCACCGGTGAACGCGACGAGAACTTCAGGCTGACCGCCGATGACGGCGCGGAATACGTTCTGAAAATCGCGAACCCGGCCGAGAGTCCGGCCGAGACCGACTTGCAGACCGCAGCGCTGCTGCATATCGAGAAGACCGATCCGGAATTGCCGTGCCCGCGTGTGCTGCGCGACCGTACCGGCGGCACTCACGTTCGTTTCGGCGACGAGTGCGGCGCACCGCGCACCGCCCGCGTCCTGACGTTTCTGCCGGGCCGGCTTCTCGGTACGTCAATCCGATCGCAGCGGCAACGCGCCGCCTGTGGCCGCATCGGGGCTCGAATGACGCTCGCGCTTCGCGGCTACGATCATCCGGCAGCAAAGCGATCGATCATCTGGGACGTGCGCCACACGAGACATATGCGCTGGCTCCTTGAGGAGCTGCCTGGCTTCCCGTATCAGTCGGCCGCTCGCGAGCTGCTCGAGCGCCTCGTTCCCCGCATCGAGTCGCAACTGCCGCACCTGCGGCACCAGATGGTGCACAACGACCTGAATCCCCTCAACATCCTGGTGGACTCGACCGACGAGGAGCGCGTGACCGGGGTGATTGACTTCGGCGACATGACCCATACGGCGTTGATAGCGGACGTGGCGGTCTGCGCCGCCGAGCTCATCTCCCCGGAGTGCTTGGATCCGGAGGAGGCGCGCGAGTCCATCCTCGACGTCACGAGCGCCTATCATGCGTGCGTCCCACTCCTGCGAAGTGAGCTGGCGCTGCTCGGTGCACTGGTGGCGGCACGGCTGCTCATGACCCTCGTCATTCACGAATGGCACGTGCAGCGCAACCCAACCAGCGGTCATTTCAAGGCGCTCGATCGGGATTTCATGCGCACGCGACTTCATATAGCAGACCGATCGCTGCTCGAGGAGATCCAGGTGTGACGACTCAACCGCCCGTTGGCAGCTCGGCAACTTTGGCACGCCGTGCGCGGGTGCTTTCCCCCACCTATCGGCTCTTTTACGAGCAACCGCTGCAGATCGTGCGCGCCGAGGACGTCTGGATGTATGACGAGCAGGGCCGAGCCTATCTCGACGCCTACAACAATGTGCCGGTGGTGGGTCACTGCCATCCGTACGTCGTCGACGCGCTGACGCGACAGGCACGCACACTCAACACGCACACGCGATATCTCGCCGAGCTGCCTCTGCAACTCGCCGAGGAGCTGCTCGCCACTATGCCGCCTGAGCTCGGTAACGTCGTCTTCACCTGCACGGGGAGCGAGGCCAACGATCTCGCGGTGCGCGTCAGCAAGGCGGTGACCGGCGGGACCGGATTCATCATTACGGATTTCTCGTATCACGGGGTGACCGACGTCCTCTCCGGCATGTCGCCCGAGGACGGTGGGCCGCTCGGACCCGGCGTCTACACGGTGCCTTCGCCGGCAGCCGCGGGCGGTGCCGCGGCGTTCAGCGAGCACGTCCGCGACTCAATCGAGCGCATGCGGAGCGACGGCGTCCGGCTCGCCGCGTTGCTCACCGATACCATCTTTTCGAGCGATGGCGTGTTTACGGATCCGAAGGGATTTCTCGCCGATGCCGTGCGTCACGTGCAGGCGGCTGGCGGTCTTTTCATCGCCGACGAGGTGCAACCGGGCTTTGGCCGGCTTGGCGAAGCGATGTGGGGCTTTCAGCGCCATGGCATCGTTCCGGACCTCGTCACGATGGGCAAGCCTATGGGCAATGGACATCCGGTCGCCGCCATCGCTGCGCGTCCCGCGATCTTTGCCCGATTCGCCCAACACAAGCATTACTTCAACACCTACGGAGGCAACAGTGTCTCTTGTGCGGCGGCGCTGGCGGTGCTCCACGTCATCCGCACCGAGAATCTCCTCGAGAACGCCCACCGAACCGGTGAGTATCTCAAGCGCGGCCTCAGCGCACTCGCCGGGCGATGCTCCGGGATTGTTGAGGTGCGTGGCGTCGGATTGTTCCTGGGCGTAGAGCTGCACGCCAATCCGGTGAGTGGACTCGCCGGCTCTGCCGAAACCAAGCGGGTAGTGAATGGGATGTGCCGCCGAGGCGTGCTAATTGGCTCAACCGGCCGCCACGGCAATGTGCTCAAGATTCGCTCGCCGCTGACGTTCGGGACGCAGCACGCGGACGTGTTGATCGAGGCGCTCGAGCAGACACTCACGGAAAAAGACTGACCGAGCTTCAACGGCTTGGTCCGGCGGATGCCCCCGCTGGGCGCGTGCGAACGCCGAGCCGCGCCGCAACATCAACTCTGCTGGCAGCGCGACGGCGATAGATGTTGATGAAAATGGTGGCCAGGGGCGGAATCGAACCACCGACACGCGGATTTTCAATCCGCCGGTTTTACACCCAGGAGCACCCAGCGTCATCCGCGTCGAGGTGCGCCGGGGGCGAGAGTCGTGAACGTGGAGTCTGGTTCGCTCGCCGCGCCACGTCCTCGAGCTTCCTCCGCTAGGGTAGAGTATTGCCGATCGATTACCGGCACAGTGAGGCTCTGATCAATGACAACGAGGCGAGAAGCTCTTGGGCTGATCGGGTGGGCGCTCCCCGCGTCGGCGTTTGCGGCGCATGGACGGCCACAGCAACTCTCATCGACTGTCGTGGTGGAGGATCCTTTAATCAGGATCATCGAGAATGTGTGGATCCCGATGCCGGATGGCTCGCGCCTTGCGGCGCGATTGTTTTTGCCGCACACAACCAGCCAGGCGCCCACGGGCGCGGTCCTCGAATACCTTCCTTACCGCAAGCGCGATGCCTATCGGTACCGAGACGACGTCGCCGGCCCCTTTTTGGCAAAGGCGGGCGTTGCGCTGCTGCGTGTCGATATTCGCGGGACGGGCGAGTCCGACGGCGCCATGGTCGACGAATATATGCCTATCGAGCAGGCCGATGCGCTGGCGGTGATCGAGTGGATCGCTCACCAGCCCTGGTGCAACGGAAATGTCGGCATGCGCGGGATCTCCTATGGCTCATTCACCGCACTTCAGGCAGCGGCCAAGGCCCCCACCGCATTGAAGGCGATCGTCTCGACGTGTGGGACCGAGCAGCGCTATCTGGACGACATTCACTATAGGGGTGGATGCCTCATCAATGACCAGTACGTGTGGGCCATGGAGTGGCAAGTCATCATGCGCGCGCCGCCCGACCCTCTCATCGTCGGCGAAGATCGCTGGCGACCCATGTGGCAACAACGGCTCGACGTCACCGGCCCCATGACGATCCTTTGGAATGAGCACCCGACTCTCGATGCCAAGTGGCAGTCCGGATCGATTCACGACTACGGTGCGATCCGGTGCGCCATTTACAACGTCGCCGGGATGCTTGATGCGTATCTCCCGTCAGCTACGCGAATGATGGAACGCGCCCCGCAGGTGCCCCAGAAGGCTCTCATCGGCCCTTGGGCACACAAGTGGCCGGGCTATCCCCAACCAGCGGGTCATCGGGGTGTACCGACCGCGGCTGCCAACGGCACTCCGGGTCCAGGCGTCGATTGGCTGCCGGTCGAGGCACGCTGGTGGCGACACTGGCTGCTGGGCGAGAGGAACGGCATCATGGAGGAGCCGCGGGTGTGGGCTTTGCGGGAAGATGCGCCCCCGGGCGCGAACTACCCTCATGACACACGCGGAGCTTGGGTGTCCGAGCCAACCTGGCCCGCTGATGAGATAAAGGCTCGAACCTTGTGCCTCAACGCGGAGGGTCTACAGGTGCGAGCGGGAGCACAGGCTCTCCTGACGCACCGGACAGATCTGACGACCGGCTTTGCCAATCGCTGGTCAGGCGCCTCGGGCGACCCCGAGACCTGGTGGCGCGATCAGGCAACGGATGATGCGCGGTGCTTGCGCTTCGATTCGTCACCGCTGCAGGAACCGCTCGACATCATGGGCGAGCCTGTCTTCCAGGTGCGCGTCCGCGCCGACAAGCCGGTCGCCAAGCTGTTCGCGCGGTTGACGGAGGTAACGCCCGAGGGTCGCTCGAACTTCGTCAGTTTCGCGTTGCTGAATCTGACCCATCGAAACAGCGATGAGAAGCCGGCCGCGGTCGTCGCCGGACAGGACTACGATGTTCGTCTCAAAGGCCACTTCGCCTGCTACCGCTTCTCCCGGGGCAGCCGTATCCGCGTGGCCCTGAGCGAAACCTGGTGGCCTGTGGTATGGCCGTCACCCGAGCCGGTCACTCTTCAGATCACCGCGGGAGCCTCGACCGTCGAACTGCCGGTTCGGCCCGCACGCGCCGGCGAGACACCGCCTTTCGGAATATATCGCGAACGCTATGCCGTTGCGGGGACATCGCCGGCGCCCTACGAGCGGCCAGTCGAGAACATCCAGATTACCGGGGAGCCCGGCAGCCGGACCTTCACTCTGACCGAAGGATCGCTCGAGCCACAGGGTGAACCGATTGACGGGATCGAGACCGTTTACAAAGAAGCGTACAAGCTGCGCCGTGCCATCCGGGAGAACGATCCCAACAGCGCGGAGTGGGAGGCCGAGGCCATCAACGTGTACGAACGCCCCGGCTGGAAAGTGAAGCTACGTGCCTGGAGCCTCTGCAGGTCAACGCCGACGCACTTCGTCTGTTCGGAGTCCTTCGAGGCCTGGGATGGCGAGCGCTCGATCTTCTCGCGAAGCTGGGAGAAGAAGATCACCCGTGAGCTCGTCTGATGCGGCAGCAATGCGAATCCCGGCAGCCGTTTTAAGTCTGGCCACACCTGCTTTGTGACCGAGCAAATGCGACGTCATCTTCCGGTCTAATTTCGCCGGCGAGACTGACAGCGGTCAGCGCATTGCCCCTTGATGGTTCAATGCTGACCGGCTCGGCGCCTCTGCGAGCGGAGCGCAAAGCGTGGATAGTGCTCGACGGTCAGTGCCCACAGGGAATGAGCGACCCCCCGCTGCAACAGTGAGCGAATCGCGCTCGACAGGTTTCCTCGGACCAACGCCTGCGCGGAGTCAGTTACCGCAATAGCCCCGTGCATCATCGCGCTCGCGTTACGATAGCAGGACATCTCGCAAGCGTTGCATGCGTCTCGTTGATCCGGGAGATGGTCGAGGTCAAAGACCGACCCCAAGGGCTGCGTCCAGGCTTCGCAGCGCCAAATATCCAGATTCCAATCGAGGTAGAAGTACTTGTGGCCACCAATGCATGGAATCAACTGCTTTTCTCGGCGAATAAACCGGGCAAACTCGGCCAATGACACGGCCGGATTCAGTACGCGAAATTTTTTCTTTATGCGCCTGATTGCCGCGAGTGCTTCGAGCAGTTCGCCCGGTTGCTGATCGATCAGCGCCGAATGCTCGCCGTAAACAAGTGAGCTTGAACCAAACGGCTCGCGCCTCGGATACGAGAAACTGACGGCGTGAAAGCCAAGTCGCTCGAGAGCTTCCGGAAGGGCTTTGTAGTCCACCAGTCGACTCACCGTGACGCTGGCCGACACCGGAATCCCAAACGTCCGAGCCCGTGCGACGCCCTCTTTAATGCGTCTATGCACCCCGTTGAGGCCACGGTTGAGCTCGTGCTTATCCATGCGGTCACTATCGATCGAGACGATTAAGCGCCTGAGGCCGGCGGCTGCGAGTGCCTCTATATGCTCGGGCAAGAACCAGCCGTTGGTGATCAGCCCGCACTCGATCCCGGCCTGGGTTGCCACCTGCACCAGCGCAACAATATCTGGATGAACCAGCGGCTCACCCCCCTGGAATGTCATGTAGCGAATACGGCGGCGGCGCAAGATCGGTAAGGCCCGCGAGAATTCGGCGAGATCAATATATCGACGTGGTCCGACGAGGGTCTTGTCCCGCGCGAAACCACAGAAATCGCACGCGGCATTGCATACATTCGTTACGGAAACATCGCAGATCGCCGGAAGCGGGTTTCGCTCTCCTCCGGGTGCGAGTGCTCGAAGCGAAGCTTCCACTGAGCGCCTGTTCCTTGGCGCGTCCGACGAGGCCCGCGCTGGATGCTAACTTAGACGAAGGCTGAAGGGCTGGGTCCAGCCAGCTATCGCATCATGCTCTCGCCACGCTCAGTGGATCAAGCTGCAGCTGCTCGATGAAGCCGGTCTCCCACTTGTATTTCCGTCGATGCCTCCAGGCGCCAATTGAGCATTGCATGGGGGCACAAGCCCTATCTTTCGAATGCCGGCTTTCGGGAAATTCACGACTGCGAGACGACTGCCGGTTGCGGCCTGTTGAAAAACTCCAATCGACGTCGACGCGATTTTTCAGCGGTACAAGCCCGGAGCCTCGATGGCCTTGACAAGCGTCCGGGCTGATGCACGGTCGCACGGAGGCGAGTGCGGCGTACCCGACCGTTCATCGTGCCGATCTGCGTCGACGACACGCCCGAGACGGACGCGGATGCGCCGGACTCGTTCTCCGCCGCGCAATGGATCGCTTGCACAGCGGGAACACGCGACGGGCCTTCGTCGAGCGCGACTTGCGGCTGCTGTCGCCCGAAGCGGCTTATGCACCAGGAGAGGTCAGGTCGCCAGCCGCCCCCTACTGCCACCCACTGGGGCTGCGCCCCGACTGCCTGCGCCGACTCCTGCCGCGCCGCGACAAACGGTCCTCCCCGGTAGCTGTCGTTGCACTGTGAAATCCGGACGTTCGCGGGGGGTGCGTTGCCTGAGAGAGGCTCCTCGGGGCATTCTGGCTCGGCCCGTGCAAGAGGAAGAGAGCGAGGATGGAGGAATCGCCTAAGGCGGCGAGCACACCGACGGGAGCGGTGTTCCTAAGCTACGCCTCGCAAGACGCCGAGACGGCGGCACGAGTATGCAACGCGCTGCGGGCCGCGAGGATCGAAGTCTGGTTCGACCAGAGTGAGCTGCGGGGCGGGGATGCCTGGGACCAGTCAATCCGCAAGCAGATCAAGACCTGCGCGCTCTTCGTCCCCATCATCTCGCAACACACCCATGAACGCGCCGAGGGGTACTTCCGGCTCGAATGGAAGCTCGCTGTCGATCGCTGCTACTTGATGTCCGCGGACAAGCCCTTCCTGGTGCCGGTCGTCATCGACGATACGCCGGATGATGATGAGCGGGTACCGGAAAAGTTTCGAGAGGTGCAATGGACACGGCTTCCGCGAGGCGAAACACCGCCCGATTTCGCGACGCGCATTGGGCACCTGCTGTCGGGTGAGTCGGGGCACTCATTGATGATGGCCCAGCCGCACGCGATGGTCTCAGGACGACCTTCACGCTCGTGGCGCTGGCTAGCGCTCGTCGCCGTGCTCGCCGCAGTAGCCGCATACCTCCTAGTCGAGAAGCCTTGGATCGCGAAGCCCGGGCTCCCCGCAAGGCAGACGGCATCCGCCGAGACGCCGGTAGCGTTCACTCCGCCGCCGCACTCGATCGCGGTGCTGCCGTTTGTAAACATGAGCGGAGATCCAAGCCAGGAGTACTTCTCCGACGGACTGACAGAAGAACTGCTGAACTCTCTGTCCCATATCAACGAGCTGCAAGTCGCCGCGCGAACCTCGTCGTTCTCGTTCCAGGGCGCGCATCCGGACATTGGCACAGTAGCGCACAAGCTGAACGTCGCCTCGGTCCTCGAGGGCAGCGTGCGTCGGTCCGGACACACCATCCGGGTCACTGCGCAACTCAATAATGGGGTCACCGGGTTTCACCTGTGGTCGCAAACGTACGATCGAGATCTGGGCGACGTGCTGAAACTTCAGACCGAGATCGCCACCGCTGTCGCGAACTCCCTCAAAGTCACCTTGCTCGGTGACTTGGGCGCGAAAATTGAACTCGGCGGGACGCGAAACCCAGCCGCGCTTGATGCCTACCTGCGAGCCTCGAAGACTTTCCGGTCTTATGAGCGGCAGGCGGACCTGCAGGCGGCCATCGCCGGTTACTCCGAAGCAATTCGCCTGGACCCCGGTTACGCCCGCTCCTTCGCCTACCGGTCCGTCGCACTCGCCGCTTATGCGAGAAATTACGCGACGGGACCTGCCATTCATGAGGCCTACACCAAAGCGCACACTGATGCGCAAAAAGCGATCGCGCTAACGCCCGAGCTCGCCGAAGCCCACTATGCATTGGCGAAGGTTCTCGAGGATTCCCTCGAGTTCACCGGCGCAAGTCAGGAGTACCAACGTGCGGCGGCGCTCGCACCCGGCAATGCACTATTGTTGGGAGACTATGGCGTCTTCGCCGCGGACATGGGCCAAACCGAGGCTGGCCTGGCCGCGGCAGGCCACGCGTTGGTGTTGGATCCGCTGAGTTCCGACGCGCATAGCTTGCTCGGTGCCGCCTTGATGGCCGCGGGGCGCTACCCTGAAGCCATTACAGCCTTCACCGATGCCAAGGGGTTGGGGGGCTCTGGATTCGCGAGTGCATGGCTGAGCTTTGCCTACATTGCGAGTGGTGATTTCCAGAGCGCCCGCACAGCGTGCGAAAGAGCGGATGACAGTAATAAGCCCATTTGCTTCGCGCTGGTTTACGAGAAGCTCGGGCGGCACGCCGATGCACGGCAGGCACTATCGCAGCTGCAGGCTGAGTCAGGCGACGCCTCGGCGGTGTTCTACGCCATGATCTACGCGCAGTGGGGCGATACCGCCCGTGCGCTGGATTGGCTCGAAACCGCAATGCGGCACCCCACAATCCCTATTTGATCAGGGTGCGCAAGAACCATAACTTCGACCCGCTGCGCAACGAGCCGCGCTTCCAGGCCATCGAACGGGAGCTGAAGTTCCCTGACTGAGTGCCGCCAACTCGTGCGATGCGCAATCGATCGCTGTCATTGCGTTGCACGAAACTCAAAATCTCTTACTCCCCGAGGCGGCCACGGGCGACCGTCACTTACTGAACAGGCCCTTCAGCTGGTCCTGCAACTTCTGCTGCAATTCACCCTTGTGCTTGTCGAGCTCCTGCTGCATGCGCGCCTTGGCGAGTCCCTCGAGGTCTGGGGTGACCTTCGGGCTGCTCATCGTGCCGCTCACGTTCACCGGGATCTGCGCCAGGACGTTGCCGGAGGCCACTGGGCCGGGCGCCGCCTTCTTCAGTACGGTCGCCTGGATCTGGTAGCTCACCGCCTCGGTGGCGAGGTTGCTCGTGCCCTGACCGGTGACGCGCAGGTTCCGTGAGGCGATGTTGAGATCCTTGGTGGTGGCGACGCCGCCGGCGAGGTCCGCCGAGGCCTTAAACGAGTCGAACGTGGTCCGGCCGCTACTCTGGCCCGAGGGCAGCCCCTGCTTCTGGATGACCGCCATTGCGCGGTTGATCTCAAACCACAGATCCACACCCTCGACCGCGCCGTTGTCGAGGTTGGCTGCCACATGCCCGTTGAGGCTGCGCAGCATCGCATCCCCCGAGCGGCCGCCGGCGAACGTGCCACTGATGTTGCCGCGCCCCGAGAGTCGCTGCGACTTGGCGAAGTCCTTGAGGAGCGCGGCCATATCGACATTGGTGAGGGTCTCATCGATCTTGAAGGCGTTCTCCGGGGTGCGGGCATCGAGCGTGATGTCGCCGCTGAAGGCGCCGCCGTAGAGCTGGGCATGCACCGGTGCCAGGTGCACGATGCCGTCCTTGGCGGCAACCGTCGCGCTCACCTGCGTCACCTTGAGGTTCGACACGGTCGCCTGCCCGATGGTGGCGGTGCCATTCAGGCGCAGCGTTTTCAGCGTGTCATCCTGCCCCCCCGCGCTGTTGACCGCCCGCTGCGCGGCTGCGGCCTTCTCCTCGGGCGGACGGTAGCGGTCGAGATCGATGTGATCCAGCGCCAGCTGAAAGGTCATCACCTTGCTGTCGAGGCTGTCGGTGGCCTCGCCCCTGAGCGTCGAGTCGTCCAGCTGCAGCACGAACTTCTGCAGCCCGATGACACTGCCGGCATAACTGAACGCGCCGCTGCCCGCGAGCTTCTTCAGCACAGCGGCGTCGCGGGTCTTGGGCGGCTCGATGCCGAGCGCCGCCATCAGGTCGCGCGGCGAGACCGGATCGAGTTTGAAGCTGCCGCTGAAGCGGGGCGCGTCGACGATCTTGCTGCCGCTGAACTCGCCCGAGAGCTTCGCGCCGGCGAGCTGCGCGCTGAAGGCCGGTACGCTCAGGGTCTGCGCGCCGAGATCGGCGGTCGCCGCCGGGGTGTCGAACTTCACCTGCAGGGCACGTACCCCGTCCGCGGCCGCCCGCGCGCCCTGCAGCTCGAGCTTCGACACCTGATACTTCTTGGTCGCGAAGTCGGGCGCGAGATCGAGCTTCAGGGACAGCTCAAGGGGCGCCGCGCGCCTGCCACTCGTCAGCCGGGTTTCCAGGGACACCGGCGTCGTAGCGCCCGCCGCGACGCGGCCGATGCTGAGGTTCACGCCGTTTGCGACCACGTCCTGGTAGCTGATGCGGCTGTCCTTGATGGTTACACCGGACAGATCGCGCAGCGCCGGGATCGAGGACCCCGAGGCGGCCGGGGCCGGCGCCGGCGTCTCTTTGCCGCCGAAGTCCTCCCAGTTGCCCTTGCCCTGCGCGTTCTTCAGCAGCCGCAGGTCGAGCCCGTCGATGTCGATGGACCCGATGTTGAGCTCCTTGTGCAGCAGCGGCAGCAGGCGCACGTGCAGCGCCAGGTGCTTCACCTGTATGAAGCGCCCGGCCGGGAAGCCGGTCGGATTGCCGAGGCTCACGGGCCCGAGCTCGAGCGCGATCCAGGGGAACACCGACAGTTTGATGTCACCGGGCAGCCCCAACTCACGCCCGGTCTGATCCTTGACGGCCTTTTCGATGCGGCCCTTGAAGTCGTTTGGGTTGACGAACAGGCGTACGCCGATGAGCATCAGCGCGATCAGCGCAACCAGCACGCCCAGAACGATCCCCGTCAGCTTGAGTGCACGCACTGGCTTTCCTCCGTGAAAGGCCCGCTCATTCTAGCGGTCAGGGCTCAACCAACGAGGAAACGCGCCCGTGAATACTACACATTCAGAGGTGCCAGCAACTCGCGGCAGTGCTACACGCGGTCCCTCAGTCCGCATGGTCGGCGGCTCCCGTTCCAGGCAAACTAAATTCACCCTGGGTCTGGAAGTGGGTGCTGTTGAAACCCGAACTATTGAGTTTTCCCGTCATCTCGTAAGTGATTGGTCCAATGGCGCCGCGCCGGAACATGTCGACCGCCTGACCCAACATACCAAACGCGGAGACGGTCACCGGCACACTGATGACGGCTTCACCGAAGCGCGGCACACTACCGCCGGCATCGCTGACGCCGCTAGCGAAAGTCTTGCCACCCACCTTCATCTCGAGTGCCACACCGTTGTAGTCAATCGGTGCGTCGTTTGGATTCTGGACGCGCAGTTTTACGAGCATGCGCAGCTCCAGGCCCTGACCCTCCAGCGGTTCGATGCCAACGACCGTCACATGAAGTGGATCGCGGCCCTGAAGGGCCGCGCAGCCTTGTAGCGCCAACAGCACGATCGCGAGTGTCATGACCGCGATCAGGCGTGGAACCAACTGCATGGCGGACGTCATGCTTCGGGCGCCTTTATGAAAGCCGAGACGGAGCGAAGCATGCCTCTAGTGGATCCGATGAGCGACATTCTTGATTGCGTGAAGACACAGGCGCTAAGAACATCGATGCTTGGCTGGGGCGCTTGCTCGATAGGAAGGAACCGACATTGGAGGCTCTACTCCCTGTCACACTTCAGTAATGCATTGATTTGAATGGTGGGTAGGGGTGGAATTGAACCACCGACACGCTGATTTTCAATCCGCGGAAATCTACATCCAGCGTCACCCAAGAGCATCCAATAGAAGGACTTAGCCAATTTCCACCTTACGGTAGGTGACGGTAGTTGCTGCTGCTGGGTGACGCTGGATTGGGTACCGAAGCCAGTTCGAGGTGCTGTAACTGCGGCCTGTGCTGGCGGTTTGAGGCTGGAGGGGCTTATCAATCAGTTGCTTAGTACGCTGACCGCCCCGCTTCCGGCGGCCCCGAGCCAGGTTGCACGAAAATGTTGTCCGGTCCGGCGCCGCCCAAACGTCTTAAGGACGTACACCCATCCGCTCTAACCGTTAAGGAGCATTTATCATGAGCGAGTTCGTGTTTCTGTACAGAGGTGGAGACAGGCCGGAATCCCCGGAACTCATGCAGCAGGTGCTGCAGAAATGGATGGCCTGGTTCAAGAGCCTCACCGAGAAGGGCCACGTTGTGGCGCGTGGTCAGCCGCTCGAGCGCAGCGGTAAGATCGTGAGTAATGGAAGGATGGTCACCGACGGGCCGTTCGCCGAGGCGAAGGACGTCGTTGGCGGCTACAGTCTGATCAAGGCGCGCGACATTTCCGAAGCTGCCGAGCTCGCCAAGGGGTGCCCGATCCTCGACCGAGGCGGTGGGGTAGAGGTCCGTCCCGTAATGAAGTTCGACATGTGATCGACCCGGTTGATCATCTGTTCAGGCGCGAGTCGGGGCGAATCGCCGCGACCGTTGCGCGCATCTTCGGCGTACGCAACCTCGCGTTCGCCGAGGATGTCGTGCAGGAAGCATTCTGCCGCGCACTCGAGGTGTGGTCCTTCCGCGGCGTTCCGCGTAACCCCTCCGCCTGGCTGATGGCGACTGCCAAGAACTGTGCGCTGGACGTACTGCGGCGGGAGCGAACAGCGCGCAGCTTTGTCGCACTGGGCGAGGCCTTGCAGAGCGAGTGGACTCTGGCGCCAGCGCTCGAGGAGCTCTTCGAACCGCAAGCCATCAGGGATGACCTGCTGCGCATGATGTTCTCGTGCTGCCATCCGCGCCTGCACGAGACGGCGCAGGTGGCTCTCATCCTTCACATCCTGTGCGGGTTCAGCGTCGCTGAAGTGGCGAGCGCTTTCGTGAGCGGCCATGCCGCGATCGAGAAGCGTCTCACGCGAGCAAAGAAGGTCTTGGCGAAGTCTCCGGCGCTGTTCGATCTTTCGGCTCCGACTGACTTCTTGAGAAGGCTGCCCGCGGTGCAGCGCGGGCTCTATCTGCTTTTCAACGAGGGCTATCACGGCGCAGCGCCCGACGCTGCCGTGCACACGGACCTCTGTGGGGAGGCTCGGCGCTTAGCCGGCGTGCTCCTCGAGCATCCGTTCGGAGCGACACCCGCCACCTTCGCCCTCGCAGCACTCATGTCGCTCAATTCAGCGCGTCTCCCCGCGCGACTCGATTCCGCCGGCAACCTGGTTGCGCTGGCCGGCCAGGACCGATCGAGCTGGGACCAGGAACTGGTCGCCGAAGGCTTGGGTCTTCTCGAGCTTTCGGCCTCGGGCACGAACATCAGCGCTTACCACATCGAGGCGGCTATCGCCTCGGTGCATGCCACGGCGGCTCGTACTGAGGACATCGATTGGCGCACCATCGTTTCCTTGTATGACCAACTAATGAGAATGGCTCCATCGCCGATCGTGGCTCTCAATCGCGCCATCGCGATCGCGCAGGCGGATGGTCCCGAGCGTGGACTCGCGGAGGTTCACGCAGCGGTCGATGGCCAGCGCCTGTCTACCTATCCGTTTTACCCCGCCGCGCTTGGCGAGTTCGAGCTGCGCCTCGGACGATCAGCAGCGGCACGCGAGCACTTCCGCGCAGCGCGCGCGCTGACACGCAGTCAGATGGAGAGGCGTTTCATCGATCAGCGCCTTCGCGCCTGTGACGGCGGCGGGGAGCTGCGGGCTGGCAGCGAGCGATGAATCTTACCGGAGTGCTGTGAGCGCAATCAGCCGGGTGATCCCATTGAGTTTCACCAAGTCGCCGGTGTAGGTTGCCGCCATTGCCGCTCTCGGCCCCTAATTTTCAAAGCAATCAGAGGAGCGGGCAGTTCAGGCAAGGCGACGGATATAGCGCTCGATGAAATGGTGTCGGATGCCCCGACCCCAGTTGACGCGTCTCATGAGCGATTTGAATCCGCCGGGCGCGCGGGGTCCGTAGACGATCGAACGGCGGCCCTCGCTCAATCGGTACTCCGCCGCTGCATTGGAGAAGCCAAACCACCGCAGGATGCGGCCAATAACTGTGTCGGCCGACACCCGATTTGGCGCAGCGAGCGTCTTGTAGTGGAGCGACTGAACTGTCTCATCGAGTGTATTGAGGTCACGCATCGAGAGGGGTGCGCGCCCAAGGATCAGCGTGGAGAGCCTGCCGTTTGCCGCAAGATATAGATGTTCCGCCGGCTTCGGTTCTCCCATCTCAATCAGCGTTGCCATCGCCAGAGACAGGATGCGCGCAGCCTCATCCGGATGTACCACCGAGAAACAGTGAACACGCCGTCGGGGGTGAGACGGGAAACGAACCGCTTCCAGCCGTTTACGGTGTACAAGGGGTTCGCAGAGATCGTGAACGCTCCGGCCGTTGTCCCTGCCCAACTGTCGATCATGCTCATCTGAATTAGATCGAACTGTTCGTGACTTCGTGCAAACCAGCTGCGGGCGTCATCGACAATGAGCCGCAACCCGGGAATCTTCCCGGCGCCACTGAAGTCGCCGTAGTCGTGCGCGAACAAGCGCACGAAAATGGGGTTGTAGTCTACGCCCGTAATATCTCTGAACCCGAAGATGCTTGCGGTCAAGAGATCTCGACCGCCGCCAATTCCAACCACGGCGGACCGTCCCTGATGTCGGATGTAATAGGCAAGCGCAGTTGCATCAAACCGTAGGAAATCGATCTCACGTGGATCGCCACCGAACCTGTACATCGCCGTATTCGCTTCTGCATCTATAGTCATCAACGCTTGATCCAATTGAACGTGCGGCGCGATTTCGGAGGCGCTGAAGAGAAAGGCGTCTGACTGCGGTCGCATCGTCATTGCGATTCTGGAAAATGAATTCCACCGTTCTTCAGTAAGTTGGTAGGACCGTTCAATGCCGCCCTTGAGCAGGACCGGGCGCAGGCCATGGGTCCCCAACAGAGCATTCACCCCGGCAACGAGCAGCAGGACGCCCAGTGCAAGACCAGGCCTGCTTAGGAAATTCGGCGTAGCCTTTGGTTCCGCCGCCTGCGTTCGGACTCGACCAGCCCTGCCGTCAGCGCTGAACGTGCTCGCGGCAATGGCCCCGATGGCACCAACGACCAAGATCGCGTCGTACGTATCGATGACAGTCAGCAGCGCCAACGTTACTAGGCAGCCTGACGACGCACCTACCAGGTCGACACCGTACACCAGACTTACTCTGTGCGAGCTGCGCGTCAATGCGAGACTGACAGCGACGCCCAGCAGAACGTACGGCGGTAGCAACACTAGGAGAGTGAGCGTCCATGAGGTGACGAAGCCCAGCGTCGGCTGGAAGGTCGGTATGACGGCGAGATTCAATAGGACGCCGATACTACCGAGCACAGACCAAGCGAAGTAGGACATCACGCGCGTCATCGCGCCAGATAAGCGGGCAGGGGAGTACGTCGTTTCGAATCGGTAGAAGACTAGGAGCGCGCCGGCCGTCATGCCGAGCATGGCAACGCCGATCGCAAAATACGCCAACGTGTAATTGGCAATCACGGACAGCACGCGCGTTTCCATGATCTGCAACATCAGACCGCACATACAAGTCAGAAAGACTCCGACGAGAAACGAATGTGGATGCGTTTCGGTTGTCTTCACCACGACAAATACCTGTTTGTTTCTCCGAGAAAGAACCGCACAGCCAGCCACGGTGCCTCGCGGCTGGGGTGCAGTGAGTCCCCATCGCAGCAAGGCGTACACCGTTGTCTGGCCGGACGGAAGGAGAGTAAACCCCGGCTAGAGTGCAGCGCGCAATCCGTCCTGTCCGGGCCTCGGCGACGACTATCTCGAAAAAATGCATCACCGGCCAGGTGCCGCGTTTGAGAAAGAAGTCACGCGCGAGATAGAGGCATCTTCAGCTGAAGACGGAATTCATCGCGGTCCTGACCCGAACAGCAAGGGTGCGAGACAATCCGTATTACCGGTGTCGCGTGCCCAGTTGAGACACTGAGTTAAGTGGTGGCCAGGGGTGAAATGGAACCACCGACACGCGATCGCGACTCCAGCCGCGACCACGACATTCGAACGGCGAGCGCTGCGATTACCAGCAACGTCAGTGGATCGGCGGCGCCGCCGCCGCCGCTGCCGCCTCCGTTGCCCGAGTCAGGCCTTATCGAGACCTCGTTGGATGGACCGCTGCTCGTGCTGCCGGCTACGGCCCGTACCACGAAATAGTATGTCGTCGCGGCGTTGAGGTTGCCAACCACAAACTCCGTGGCTGTGACGCCCGACGCCACGGGGGTCGCCGATTCCCCGCCTGCGGAGGTCCCCGAGTAGACGTTGTAGCCTGCCGCGCCCGTCACTGCGTTCCAGGTGAGCAGGACTTCCAGATGGCCGTTCATGACGGCGAGGTCCGGTGCATCGATCCCGGCAACAGCGGAGACTTCGCCCGAGACCGGACCCGCGATCGAGTGGGCAAGTGCCGTGACGGTGAAGTAGTACCGGGCTCCCGGCGTGAGCCCCAATATGGTCGCCTGCGTGGCGGTCACGGTCTGCACCGCTGCCGTTCCCTCGCCCCCGGGCGTCGTGCTTTGGTAGATGCTGTAGCTCGTGGCGCCGCTGGTCGCGGCCCAGGAGAGCGTCACGCTGCCGCTGCCGGGCTTCGCGGCCAGTCCCGTCGGGGCGGCCGGTGCTGTCATGGAGCCGGAGGCCTCGTTGCTCGGAGCGCTCAGGCCCGTCGCATCGGCGCGCTTGACGGTGAAGTAGTAGACCGTGCCCGGAGTCACACCGGTCGTGACCTCGAAGCTTGGGCCGGGGACGCCCGTCGCAACAGGCACAACATCTTCCCGCCCGGGACCGGATCCCATGTAAACGTTGTAGGCCGTAGCACCGGGCGAGGCCGTCCAGCTGAGTGCGACTGCGCCGACGCCGGAAGTTGCACTCAGACCGGTGGGTGCTGGAGGACCTACGAGAGAGTAGGCGACGAGCGTCGTGCCTGCAGGGACCACCAGAATTCCGTTGGCTGCAGCAAGTCCGGTGAAGAAGATCGTGTTCTGCGAGTCACCGGCTGGCAGGATCCCGGAGGGTGCCTTCACCTGCCACTGCAGCACCGCGCTCGAGGTGTCGAGCGCATAGAGATTGCCGCTGCTGGATCCCACGACCACCTGCTGGTCGATCACGATCGGCGGCGTCACGAGCGAACCGTCCCCCGTAAAGGAAAACTTCGTGGCCCCCGACTGCAGGTCGATCCAGTTCAGCGCGCCGTCACCCGTGAGCGTGAAAGCCGTGGTCGCGGTGACTGCCGGCGCAAACGCGGAAGTGAAGCTGCCGAGGGTTGAGCCGTCTGCCGCATCGAAGACGGTGTCGGTAGGCGGGTCGCGGACGTAGAGCTTCCCGCCGGCCAGTACTGGCGTCCGGCCGCCTCCGCCTTCACAGCCGCCGTTGTAGTGCCACAGCATTGCACCGCTCGCCGGATCAAAGTCATAAACCTGGCAGGGATAGGATACGTAGACCCCCTGCGCGCTCACCGCGGGGGAGCTGCTATCGCCGTTCTCGACGCCGTTCGTCCAGACGAGCGCGCCGCTCGACTCGTCGAGGGCATACAGCGTGCCCCCCGAGCCGGCGCCACCCACGTAGAGGATGCCTTTGCTGGCCGTCGGCGGTGAGCTGAAGGCGTATTGCCCCGGGAGCTGCTCGCTCCAGCCAGCCACTCCGGTCGCGGCGTTGTAGGAACTCAAGACGCCGTCGCTTGTCAGGGCGAACACAGTGCCTGCATCGTACGCAAGGTAGGACGCCGTGTAGGTGGCCGGGAGCGTCACGGGAGCCCACAAGGTCTTGCCCGTCTTGGCATCGAGGGCATACAGCTGGCTGCCGCCGTTGCCGTTGCCGCCCGGGATGCCCGCGCTCGTGACGTAGACGCCGCTGTCGGCGATCAGCGGGTACGAAAGAGCCCCGGGCAGCTGCACGCTCCACAGTGGCTGCGTCTGCAGGGCGAGCATGCCACCGGATGTGGTGACGCCGGCATGGTCGGGGGTGATCTGGAACGTCGTGGCCTGCGGAGGCGCAGCTGGCGCGGCATGACCCAGACCCGCGAACAGCATGAGCGCCGCCAGGCAGACCGATGCGCGGCGTTCGAGGCGCGATGACATGGCTTCTCCCCCAGAAGACGTTCCGCAGCACGCGGCACGCGAGTTATTTCCCCTGCACTGTAGAGAGTGCGCAGAACGCGAACCGGGTACCAGAAGGGTCGGTTTCAGCGGATTGAATGGTGGCCAGGGGTGGAATTGAATCACCGACACGCGGATTTTCAATCCGCCACATTCTGCACCCAGGAACACCCAGGAGCACCTAAAACAACCTGTTACGCGAACACGGCCCCTCGGTAGGTGCTCCTAGGTGCTGCTGGGTGCTCCTGGGTTGGGTACCAAAGTGGAAACCGAAAAAGCTTGCCCGCGCGCCAAGTTAGTCGCCCCAAATGCCGCGGCGCGCTCACTGGAGCCTGTCGCCGCCAGATCGGTCCCGCTTCAGTACGAGCGGCTCGACGGTCCTACGGACAAATCAGCTTGCCGTTGCGCAGCTCACAATTGTCTGGAGGACCGTATTGACTCCAGTACTCCACCAAACCGAGTCGTTCGACAAACGCTTGAAAGCGAGCATCGCGCCGGAATGCACGCATCTCCTCGATCCAAAGGATTCCCCATGCCGTCCCCACCATAGCTGCTAACGCGAAACGCTCAAGGGCGCGGTCAGCGACGTCGTAGGCGAAGTCGAGCGCGCCGAGGTTCGTGTACCACATGATCAGCCGTTTGCTGTTGATCTGGCCAAAGTCTTCGGCTCGAAGGCCCGCCTCCAACCTTCGCAGCGCGGCGACCGCCGCCTCGTTGCTGGACGGCTCGGCTAGCGCAGAATAAAACAATGCGACGGCCTCAACTGCACCCGCGGCACGCCACGCGGGTGACAAGGCGTTCATCACGCGACCAACCGCCTCTTCGTATCGCTGCTCATGCTGCGCAAGATGCGCCAGAGTGTCAGACACAGGGCCAAGGGTCTCCGGCAATCCATCCGCGATTGCGCGCTGGATCCACTTGAGTGCGTCTGCGTACTGACCGACGCCCAACTTGGCGATTCCGACGTTGAAGGTGTAAACGGGCGTCAGCGGAGTTAGCCGGCACGCTACGTCAGCTTCTTCGATTGCCCGCCGAAGGTGACCTGCCGATTGTGCTACGTAGATTGAATGAACAAGATGAACCTCGGGGTCATTCGGGAACATCGAGAGCGACGCTCGAATCTCGGCCTCGGCCTTGATCCAATGTCCGCGACACGCGTTGATGAATCCGAGGACCGCTCGCGAGGCCGCCAGACTCGCATCAAAAGCCAGCGCCCGATGCGCATCCCGCTCAGCATCGATCAGGGCATTGGGGATCGGGTAGTCCATCGTCACAAAGTGATAACCACGAGTAACCGCCATGCTCTGCCACGCGCGCGCGAACGTGGGATCGCGTTCAGTGGCGCGCGCGAGAAGCTCCAAGGCGCCGCGAAGGTTATGCTCAGTGGGCTGCGTACCGAGCGACTTCGCTTGCAAGAAAAATTGGAAGGCCCGCAGATCCCGGGTAGGCGGTTTACTCTCGGCGGCCGACAAACCAGAGCCGCCAACGGTTAGCGCGTCGGCGATCGAAACTGTCAGCTCGCCCTGAAGGTCGGACCAGTCCGTGAACTTGCGCTCGTAGCTCCGTGACCAAAGATGATGACCGGTGCGTCCATCAATTAGTTGTGCGGTAATTCGGATGCGCTCATCCGCGCTGAGCACGCTACCCTCTAGGACCGCCTCGACATCGAGATCGTGTGCGATCTGGCGCACATCGATGTGCCTCCCCTTGTACGCAAACGCAGATGTCCGCGCGGCGACCTTGAACCAACCCGGAGCCCGCGTCAGTGTGTTGATCAACTCCTCCGCGATCCCGTCACCGAGATACTCTTTCGCAGAGTCGCCCGTAAGATTTACGAAAGGGAGAATTGCAATCGATGCATGGGAACGCGGGGTGGCCCATCGAGGCAGCGGGGCTGACGGACCTTCGGCGATCTGGACTTCCGCTCTTTCCCCCTGATCCGTGGCCACGACGGGCACCGCCACGCCCGTCGACGACGCAGTTCCGGACCCTTCCCATACAGACACCGGGGCGATCAGGCGATAGCCCCGACGCACCACGTTGGCGATGTACTGGGGGTCCTTGGCGTCGTCCCTAAGCGTGCGCCGCAGTGTCGCCACAGTCTGGTACACGGAGTCGGGATTCACGACTACGTCCTTCCAGACCTCCTCCAATAGCCGATCCACGCTCACCACTTGACCCGCGTGCCTTGCCAAGCAGAGAAGCAAGCTCATACCGCGGGGTTCGAGTTTGCAGACGACGCCCTCGCGGGAGATCTCGTCGATCGCTGGGTCGACTCGATAGTCGCCGATGCGCAAGACGGCTGGGGAGTCGGCCTCTGAGTCGGTCAACATAGTGCAACTTGTTGATTGCCCTCGAGTTCCCGCCCTAGGCAACCCGCGTTTTTTCGCATGCTCCGAAGTATACGCGTGCCTCCACTCTCGCTCATTTCAGAGAGATGGGCGGCGCGCACGTGACCTTCCGCTAGCCACTACTCAGCCAATTCTTAGCGAAGTCTCAGAGATTTCTCACTCGTAAGTCAGGGCTTGCTCAGGACTTCAGAGTCAGCGCAGGCCACGCTCGCTCCACGTCGGGCGGCTTTGTGCCGGACCGACGCGGAGCCGAACCAGCCATTTCTTGAGGAGTTAGGCACATGCGTACCACAAACACGACGCGTCGAATCTGCCAGATTGCCGCCCCTTTACTCGCATCCCTGGCGCTGCCCATTGTAACGGCATCGGTCGCCTCAGCAGCCGACACCATTCTGCCCAACGGTCGGACCGCGCGCGTCTCCGTGGCCGACCTCGATCTTTCGACGATCGAAGGTCAGACCATCGCCGGCGAGCGGGTGCGCCGCGTCGCGCGCGCCTTATGCAGCCAGATCAGCGATCACCTGGACGTGGGACAGCAGGAGCACTGGAAGTGGTGTGTTGCGGTCGCGACGGAGCAAGCCATGCAGCAGATCCGTGATTCCAACCTCGCTCGGGTATCAAAGGTACCGCCGGTCCCGGCTACAACCGCCAAAGCCTCGCAATGATGCCAACAAAGCGCGCCGGGCTTGCGTTTCACTCGTCGATCTCGACCTCTCGGCAGCTGCACGATGCAGGCTGCACACGAGCGCCAACGGTTTTGGCGATTGGAAGTCGAATAGCAGAAGTCGGGGATGCCGAGCGGATTGCAGCTCTGATCAGGGAATTAGCGGCGAAATTCATTCTGTGCGACTTCTCTGTCGAGGGGAAATCACGCTTTCTTTCCGATCATACATCGATGGCCGTGGTCGACCGCATACGAACGCGCTTTCGCTACCGCGTCGCCGAGTTCGACGGTGAATTGGTCGCCGTGATCGGAGTGCGGGATTGGGCGCACCTCTCCCATCTCTTTGTAGCTGAAGCTTTTCAAGGGCAAGGACTCGGGCGCGCTCTGTGGGAACAAGCCAAGGCGGAGTGCTTGGAGCGAGGCAACCCAGGTACCTTCACTGTGAACTCAGCAAAAACTGCTGTTCCGGTGTACGAGAGGTTCGGCTTTGTTGCTACAGGCTCGGTTCAAGATATGGGTGGAGTCCAGTTCGTACCCATGAAGCTCGACGCGTTGCACACGGTGGATGATCGATCGTCGGCAGTTCCGACGTAATGGTGGCCAGGGGTGGAATTGAACCACCGACACGCGGATTTTCAATCCGCTGCTCTACCAACTGAGCTACCTGGCCACGGGATACGGAAGGGCGCGTATTAGACCGATCCACGCGCCAGCCGTCAAGCAATCGCGCCGCTAACTCCTTGATTCCCCGAGTCTGTTCGGGCACCGCGTGGAACGACACCCACCGTGTCGCACATCGGTACTCACTCATGCGAGAGAGTCTGTTGCCTGTCGGCAGAAACGTTGTGTGCTCTCCGGGTGATGCATTTCAGGACCGCCGTCCACGTACAACAATGAATGCTCGGCGCTGCCTCGTGAAGGCAGACGTCAGCACAGGACGCAGAACCACTCTCGGGAGGATCCCATGCCCTATTCCTATCTCTCAGTCGCCGCCCTCGCCGCCGTCGCACTGAGCCTCAGCGGCTGCGCCCGCAACGAGGCGGCCGAGCCGAAGGCAGCGCCCGCGCCCCAGGTGACCGTGGCACCGGCCATCTCGCGCAAGGTCACCGAGTTCGACGAGTTCACCGGCCGTTTCGAAGCCGTCGAGCGGGTCGAGATCCGTCCGCGCGTGTCCGGCTACATCTCCTCGGTCAACTTCACCGAGGGCAGCGAGGTGCAAAAGGGCGACGTGCTGTTCGTGATCGACCCGCGTCCCTACGAGGCGGAACGCGACAAAGCACGCGCGCAGGTCGCGCAGGCGCGCTCGCAACTTGTGCTGGCGAAGTCCGAGCGGGAGCGGGCGACGAGTCTGCTCGGTCAGCACGCCATTTCCCAGGAAGAGTACGACACCCGCACCGCCGGCCGCGAGGAGGCGCAGGCCAACGTCGAGGCGGCACAGGCCGCCCTTGATGCTGCGGCCCTCAATCTCACTTTCACGCGCGTGGTGGCGCCGATCTCCGGGCGCATCAGCCGCGCCCTCGTGACCAGCGGCAACTTCGTCACCAACGGGCAAACGCCACTGACAACTCTCGTCTCGCTTGATCCGATTTATGTGAGTTTCGATGGCGATGAGCAGGTGTATCTGAAATACACCAAGCTCGCGCGCCAGGGCACGCGCGCCAGCTCCCGCGATGCGCGCAACCTCGTGCTGGTAGGCCTGGCCGACGAGGGCGGTTATCCGCACCAGGGCGTCATGGTGTTCGTGGACAACGCGCTCGACCCGGCGACCGGAACCATCCGGGGCCGCGCGCTGCTCGACAACCATGAGCGGCAATTTACGCCGGGCCTGTTCGCGCGCGTGAAGCTCATGGGCAGCGGGCAGTACAACGCGGTGATGATTAACGACAGCGCCATCGGCACGGACCAGAGCGTGCGCTACGTGCTGGTAGTGGGCGCGGACAACAAGGTCGCGTACCGGCCGGTGCAACTGGGTCCGGTGATCGATGGACTGCGCGTCGTGCAGTCCGGACTCGCTGCCGGCGAGACCATCGTCGTGAACGGCCTGCAGCGCGTGCGCCCCGGAGTACAGGTCCAGCCGCAGCGCGTTGCCATGGGCGAGCGGCGGCCGGGGGCTGAGGCGGCCCTGCTGGCCCGCAATACGCCCGGGCGCTCTGAGGGGACCGGTACGCCCTGATGAATCTCTCTAACTTCTTCATCGAGCGCCCGATCTTCGCTGGCGTCATCTCGGCGTTCATCACGATCGCCGGCCTCCTCGCGCTCTTCAAACTCCCCATCAGCGAGTACCCGGAGGTCGTGCCGCCATCGGTCGTCGTGCATGCCTCCTATCCGGGTGCGAATCCCAAGGTCATCGCCGACACGGTGGCGGCGCCGCTGGAACAGGCGATCGTCGGCGTCGAGGACATGCTCTATATGTCCTCGACGTCCACCATGGACGGGTCCCTGACGCTGACGGTGACGTTCCGCATCGGGGCGGATATCGACCGCGCCCAGGTGCAGGTGCAGAACCGTGTTTCCCAGGCGCTGCCCCGCTTACCAGAAGAAGTGCGCAATCTCGGCGTCAACACGGTCAAGGCCTCCTCCAATCTCACCCTGGTCGTCAACCTGACCTCGCCCAACGGCCGCTACGACTCGCTCTACCTGCGCAACTACGCGGTGCTGAACGTCAAGGACGTGCTGGCACGGCTGCCGGGCATGGGCGATGTGCAGGTCTTCGGCGGCGGCGACTACTCGATGCGGGTGTGGCTCGATCCGCAGAAGCTCGCGGCGCGTAATCTCACCGCCGGCGACGTCGTGGCCGCGATCCGCGAGCAGAACGTGCAGGTTGCCGCCGGGCAACTCGGCGCGCCGCCCTCGAACGACACCGAATTCCAGATCGCGCTGAATGCCGCGGGGCGCTTAAGCGATGAGCAGCAGTTCCGCGACATCATCGTCAAGACCGGCGATGACGGGCAGGTGGTGCGGCTCGCTGACATTGCCCGCGTCGAGCTGGGCGCGCAGGCCTACGGCGTGCGCAGTCTCCTCGACAACAAGCCCTCGCTCGCCATCCCGGTGTTCCAGTCCCCCGGAGCGAATGCTCTTGAGCTGTCCTCCAACGTGCGCAGGACCATGGAGGAGCTGAAGAAGAACTTTCCGGAGGGCATGGACTACGGGATTCTCTACGACCCCACGCAGTTCGTGCGCCAGTCGATCGAGGCGGTGCTGCACACGCTGCTGGAGGCCGTGGCACTGGTGGTACTGGTGGTGATCCTTTTCCTGCAGACCTGGCGCGCCTCGCTCATTCCCCTGATCGCCGTGCCGGTGTCCGTGATCGGCACCTTCGCGGTGCTACTGGCGTTTGGCTTCTCGATCAACACGCTGTCGCTGTTCGGCCTGGTGCTGGCCATCGGCATCGTGGTGGACGACGCCATCGTCGTGGTCGAGAACGTCGAGCGCCATATAGCGGAAGGCCTCTCACCCCGCGAAGCCACTAAGGTGGCGATGAGCGAGGTCAGTCGCCCGATCATCGCCATCACGCTGGTGCTGTGCGCGGTGTTCGGCCCGGTGGCGTTTGTCAGCGGCCTCACCGGTGAGTTCTACCGCCAGTTCGCCCTCACCATCGCCATCTCGACGGTGATCTCCGCCTTCAATTCCCTTACGCTCTCGCCGGCCCTCGCGGCGGTGCTGCTCAAACCCCACGGCGCCCAGCCCGATGCGCTCTCGCGGGGGATGCAGCGGCTCCTCGGGCCATTGTTCCGGCGCTTCAATCTGGGCTTCGCGCGCGCCGGTGACGGCTACTCGGGCGCCCTGCGCATCACGATGCGGCACGGCGGCATTGCGCTGGCCATCTACGCCGGGCTCCTGGTCCTCACCTACTTCGGCTTCCGCGCCGTGCCGGGGGGTTTCATCCCCGAGCAGGATAAGCAGTACCTCGTCGCCGTCGCGCAACTGCCGCCGGCTGCCTCCCTGGACCGCACCGAGGCCGTCACCCGGCGCATCGCCGAGATCGGACTCAAGCAGCCCGGCGTGGCGCACGCGGTTGAGTTCGCGGGGATGTCCGTCAACGGATTCACCCAGAGCTCGAGCGCCGGCCTAATCTTTTTCCCGCTCGACGACTTCGCGCAACGCCGCGCGCCGCAGACGTCGGCGCGCGCCATCGCGGCGGCCCTCAATGCGAAGCTGGCGTCCATCCAGGATGCCTTCGTCATGGTCGTCACGCCGCCCCCGGTGATCGGCCTGGGAACCCTGGGAGGATTCAAGCTGCAGTTGGAGGACCGCGCGGACGCAGGTCCCGAGGCGCTCTTCAGCGCCCTCTCCGACGCGCTGGGCAAGGCCAACAAAGACCCCGCCCTGGGCGGTGCCTTCAGCACCTACCAGATCAATGTGCCGCAGCTGAACGTTGACGTCGATCGCGTCAAGGTGAAGCGCGAGAACGTGCGCCTCTCTGACGTGTTCGAGACCCTGCAGGTGTATCTGGGCTCCCTCTACGTCAATGACTTCAACCGTTTCGGACGCACCTTCGAGGTCGTGGCGCAGGCCGATGCTCCCTTCCGCTCGCACCTGGAGGACGTCCTGCCGCTCAAGACCCGCAACGGCAACGGCGAGATGGTGCCGCTCGCCTCGGTGATCAACGTCTCGCACTCCTTCGGTCCGGATGTGGTGCAGCGCTACAACGCTTATCGTGCCGCGGACATCAACGGCGGTCCCGCCCCGGGGGTGAGCTCCGGGCAGGCGCAGGCGGCGATGACGCGGATCCTGGATCAGACGCTGCCGCGCGGCATGACGTACGAGTGGACGGACCTTGCCTACCAGCAGCTCATCTCCGGCGACACCGCGATCCTGGTGTTTCCGCTGTGCGTACTGTTCGTCTTCCTCGTGCTCGCGGCCCAGTACGAGAGCCTGAGCCTGCCGCTGGCGATCCTGCTCATCGTGCCGATGTGCCTGCTGCCTGCGATCAGCGCGGTGCAGCTCGTGCATGGCGACAACAACGTCTTCATGCAGATCGGCCTGCTGGTACTCGTGGGCCTCGCCTGCAAGAACGCCATCCTGATCGTGGAATTCGCCAAGCATCTGCAGGAGGACCGCGGGCACGATCCAAGATCTGCCGTGCTGGAGGCCGCGCATCTGCGGCTGCGCCCGATCCTCATGACCTCCATGGCCTTCATCATGGGCGTCGTACCGCTGATGCTGGCTTCGGGTGCGGGAGCCGAGGTCCGCCACGCGCTCGGCGTGACTGTGTTTGCCGGCATGCTGGGTGTCACGCTGTTTGGCCTGCTCCTGACGCCGGTGTTCTACCTGCTCGTGCGGCGCAGCGCCGCGCGCGCCGCCGCCCCCGCGGCGCTGGCGCCGCTGCCCGCCCCGGAGGCTTCCCATGACTGACCAACAACGCCCTCAGCGCCGGGTACGCATGCGGCGCGTAACCCGGATCGCACCGCTGGCGCTCACCGCGGCGCTCGCCGGCTGTGCGGTCGGGCCACACTACGTGAGGCCCGATGAGCCGGTCGCAACGAAATTCACCGGCGCCGCAGATGCCCCGTATTCGGGCGAGGAGGCCCAGGCGAGATTCTGGACGCAGTTCAGTGATGCCACCCTCGATCGCCTGGTCGATGAGGCTCTGGATGCCAACCACGACCTGCGCATTGCGCTCGGCCATCTGGTCGAGGCACGCGCCGAGCGTCGCCAGGCGCAGTTCGATCTCGCGCCCACGGTCACCATGTCCGGCGGCTACACCAACGAGCGCTTATCGCAGGCGCAGAGCCTGACGCCCGCGCCGCTCAATGCACGCTTCTACGACGCCGGGTTCGATGCGTTCTGGGAGCTCGATTTCTTCGGTCGCGTGCGCCGCAATGTCGAAGCGCAAAGCGCGCAGGTGCAAGGCGCCGAGGCCACGCTGCGCGACGCCCAGGTGTCGGTCACGGCCGAGGTCGCCCGTACCTACTTCGAACTGCGCGGTGAGCAGACGCAGCTCGCGGTGGCGCGTCGCAATGTGGACAACCAGCGCGAGACGCTGCAGCTCACCCAGGTGCGCCTGGATGCCGGCCGCGGCACCGAATTCGACACGTCGCGCGCCCAGTCGCAGCTGTCCGGGACGCTAGCCACCATCGGACCCCTCGAGGCAGCCATCGCGCGCTCCATCCACCGCCTGAGCGTCCTCACCGGCCGCGAGCCCAACGCGCTCGACGCGCTGCTGGCACCCGAGCGCGAACTGCCGACCCTGCCGCAGCTCACCGCGGTGGGCGATCCGGCGGGGCTGTTGCGGCGTCGGCCGGATATCCGTGTCGCCGAGCGCCAGCTGGCCGCCTCTACCGCGCTGGTCGGGGTTGCCATGGGGGACCTGTTCCCCAAGGTCACCTTCACGGGCAGTTTTAGCTACTCCGCCACGGAGCCTGGCTACCTGGGCACGTCCGACAGCCGCGGTTATGTCGTCGGGCCCAGGATCTCCTGGGCCGCCTTTGACCTGGGACGGGTGCGCGCCGACATCGCGGGCAGCCGCGCGCGCGCTGACGTGGCCTTGGCGGGTTATGAGCAGACGGTGCTGCGTGCGCTGGAGGAGACCGAGGATGCGCTCGTGACGCATGCGCGCACGCGCGACAGCCTCAAGGATGCCACCGATGCGGCCGAAGCCAGCCGCACGGCGGCGCGCATCGCGCGCGCGCGCTACGAGGGTGGCAGGGTGGACTTCTTGGAAGTGCTCGACGCCGAGCGCACGCAGCTCGCCGCCGAAGACAGCCTCGCCCAGTCGCGCACCGAAGCCGCCACGAGCCTGATCGCGGTCTACAAAGCCCTCGGCGGGGGCTGGGAAATGACGTCCCCGCCGCGTTACGTGCGCCAGGCGGGGGGTTAAGTCCGTGGCCCGTGCTCGCGCCGCTGGCGTCGTCCCAAGCTCTGCAAAAGCGCAGCAGGACCCCGCCAACGTGCAGAAAGAGCCCCCGGCACTCCCCCTTAAGATAGAGAGCCGGGTGCGCGACATGAGATCGCGCCTGCGGCGCGGTAGACTTTCACTCCCTGCCCAGAAACCTGCCGGGATGCCGCCTGTCATGAACGCCCATGTCGCCTTGCTCGAACCCCAAGCCCAGCCCTGCAGGGAAGAGCTCACGCGCATCAACGAGTCGCTGCAGGCGCGTGAGCGGCTGCTGAGCGCCTCGGCGAGCGCCAGCCGGCTGCTGCTGGAAGCCCCCGACGTACGCGCCGCGATTCCGCGCGTGCTCGGGATCATCGGCGAGGCGGCCCATGTGGACCGCGTGAACGTCATGGAGACGCGCACCGGTCCGCACGGCGAGCCGCTCCTGGTCGTGGTCAGCGAGTGGACCGCCCCGGGCGTGACGCCGCATCTGGGCGATGCGAGCACCGGCTCCTGCGATGAGCGCAAATTCGCCGCGGTGTTCGCCGAGCTGCGCGCCGGGCGCAGCGTTTGTTTCAGCAAGGACGAGCGCTCCGCGGGGCACACGGTATCGGGCATCGAGGGTGTGGGCACGCGCACCAAGGCGATCGTGCCGATCTTCGTGGCCGGCGAATTCATGGGCGTGGTGGGCTTCGACAATACCCGCCAGCATCGCGCCATCGAGGCCTCCGAGCTCGCCGCGCTCGAGACCGCCGCCGGCGTGATCGGCGCCGCGTTGCACCGCGAGCGCCTGGTCGATGACGTGCGCCGCGAGCGCGAGCACGCTGCCGAGGAACGCGTGGCCGAGCTCGCCAAGGCGAACGCCGTGATCCGCGGCAACCTCGAGCGCCTCGCCGGCGCAACCGACCTGCAAGCCTTCATGGGGCACATGCTGCTTGAGGCGACGCGGCAGTTCGATGCCGTCTCCGGCGTCGTGATCGTACTCAAGGATTCCCTGCAGGAATGGCGCATCGTCGCACACGTGCGCGATGGACAGCTGGCGCAGCCGCCGTACGCAACCAGCGTACCCGTGGGCGACTCGGTGTTTACCCGGCGCTTCGGCGAACTGCGCGAACCGATCTACCTCAACCTCGCACGCCAGACGAACGAGATCTGGCCGGGCGTGCTGGCGTTTCATCGCAGCAACAACGCCCAGGGCACGGTGATCTACCCGCTGGTGTTCGGCGCGCGCAGCGTCGGCTTTCTGGCGCTCACCTTCCAGCGCAACGCCGAGGAGGTATTACGCAGTGGTCTGTTGGTCGCACTGGTGCAGCAGGCGACCCTCGCCGTGCAGCTGACGCGCCTCGCCTACTCGGCCAAGGAGACCGCGGTACTCATGGAGCGCACCCGCATCGGCCAGGAGATCCACGACGGTCTCGCCCAGTCCTTTACCGGGATCCTGCTGCAGCTGGGAGCGGTGGAGGAATTCCCCTCCTGCAAAAAGCGTGGCTCGGAACTCGCGCTGACGCTGTCGCGCATCCGGGAACTGGCGCGCGACGGGCTATCCGAGGCGCGCCGCTCGGTGATGGCCTTGCGCCTGGATCAGACGCGGCGCGCCGGTCTTGAGATCGCGCTGCGCCAGCTCGCCGACCGCTCCACGGTCCCCGGCGGGGTGACCTGCACCTTCGAGGGCGGCGGCATCGTCACCGGGCTGCGCCCGGAACACGAGCACGAACTGCTGCGCATCGCGCAGGAAGCCGTCAGCAATGCCATGCGCCACGGGCGGCCGCGCCTGGTGCGCATCACCATGCGCGATGAGGAGCAGCACTGGTCGCTCGCGGTCGCCGATGACGGGGTCGGGATGCCGCAGCCGCCCGAGCTCTCGGCGCGCGATGGTTTTGGCCTCTCCAGCATGCGCCAGCGCGCCGGCGCCATCGGCGGGGAGTGGCAGATCGACAGCGAGCCCGGCACCGGCACGCGCGTGAGCGTGCGCCTCTTGAAGCGAGCCTCCTGATGTCCGCGGTGCTGAAAACCAAGATCCGGGTGCTGCTCGCCGATGACCACCCGGTGGTGCGCGACGGACTGGCCGCCATGGTGAACCAGCAGGCCGACATGGAAGTCGTCGCCGAGGCGGGTGATGGCGAGGAAGCGATCGCGCTCTACGAACAGCACCGCCCCGATGTCATGGTGCTCGATCTGCGCATGCCCAAGCGCGACGGCGTCGCGGTGGTGCAGCAGGTGCTCGAGCGCCACCCCAAGGCCTGCATCCTCGTCATGACCACCTACGATGGCGATGAGGACATCTTCCAGTGCCTGTCACAGGGGGCCAAGGGTTACCTGCTGAAGGATGCACCGCGCCCGGAGATCCTCTCGGCCATCCGCGCGGTCAGCGAGGATCGCCCGTACACCTCCACGACCGTGGCCGCCAAGGCTCTGCAGCGCATGGGCAAGCCAAGCCTCACCCAGCGCGAACTCGATGTGCTGCAACTGGTCGCGGAGGGGCGCAGCAACAAGGACATCGCCCGACGCCTGTCGATCACCGAGGGTACGGCGAAGACGCACGTGAAGGCCATCCTCACCAAACTGGATGCCATCAGCCGCACCGAAGCGGTGGCGGTGGCGCACAAGCGCGGCCTGATCCACCTCTAGCGGGCACCTCAGGGCTTGGGCGGCTGGTAGCCCTGCGGGACCGCGGAGCCGGTCCCGAAGAAGAACTTCTCCATTTCCCCCTCGAGGAACTTGCGCGCCTTGGGCTCGATGGGGGTCAGCCGGTATTCATTGATCAGCATGGTCTGCTGTTTCAGCCACTGCGCCCAGGCTTCCTTGGAGACGTTCTCGTAAATGCGCCGGCCGAGCTCCCCGGGATAGGGAATACGCTCGAGCCCCTCGGCTTCGCGCTTAAGCACGACGCACTGCACCTGGTGTGACACGGTCGATCAACCTCCGTCAGAAGAGTCCGCATCGAACAGCGACGCCTGCGCCAGTCCCGCCAGCAGGGTCGTGATCGGCGCCGGCAGTCCGACGCGCGCCGGTGAACGGATGTTATACCAGAGCGTCGTCCCCTCCCCCACCTGTGCAGCCTTTGCCGCGCAACGCACCAGGAGCGGCGTGATGGAGAGGTCAAAGTGCGTGAAGCCGTGCTCGAGCGGCGCCAGCGAGCGCATCGGGCCGTTGGTAGCGTGCAGGGAATCGCGGATGAAGGCGCCGGCCGCGCTCGCGGTCGAGAACTCCGGCAGGCACCACAGGCCGCCCCACACGCCACTGTCCGGTCGGCGCTCGAGCAGCACTTCGCCACTGTCCTGCAGTGCGACCACCATGTAGACGCTGCGCCGGCGGCGCACGCCGCCACGGCGCGGCGCCGGGATCTCGTGCTGCAGGCCGCCGCGGCGCGCACTGCAATCGCGGTGCAACGGACACTGCGGACACAGCGGCCGGCGCCGCACGCACAGCGTCGCGCCGAGGTCCATGATGCCCTGCGTATAGGCGGCAACCTCGGCCGCCGGGGTCTGTGCTTCGGCGAGCTGCCACAGTTTCTTCAGCGTCGCCGCATCCGCCGCTGCCCCCGCGACGCCGAAGTAACGCGCCAGCACGCGCCGCGCATTGCCGTCCAGGATCGGGAAACGCTCCCCGCACGCCAGCGCCAGGATTGCCCCGGCGGTCGAGCGGCCGATGCCGGGCAGATCGGCGAGCGCCGCGAAGGTGCGCGGCAGCTCACCGCCATGCTCCGCGCAGACGCGGATGGCGGCGCGCTGCAGATTGCGCGCGCGCGCGTAGTAGCCGAGGCCGGACCACAGGTGCAGCACCTCATCGGGCGGGGCCGCGGCCAGGGCGTGCACGTCTGGGAAGCGTGCCATGAAGCGCTGGTAGTACGGGATGACGGCGGCCACCTGGGTCTGCTGCAGCATGATCTCTGACACCCACACGCGATAGGGCGTGGGGTTCAGCTGCCAGGGCAGTTCGTGCCGCCCGGCGCTTCGATGCCAGGCCAATAGGAGGGGCGCGATCGCGGGTTTGCTCACCCGGGGCATTCTAGCCACTGCGCCCGCCAGCCATGCAGCCGCCGCCGGATTTGCGCCGGCAGCGGGGTGGGTGACCGCGGGTGACTTGCGCGCGGCCGCCGCGGCGCGCGGAACCTGGCGATGATCCGGGCCGCACGCGTGGCGCGGCGGCCCGGGCACCAGTCAACTGCGATCGCAGAGCTCGATGTCGCCGCTCATGGTCTTCAGGCGCACGTGCCCGGCGCCATCGCCCAGGGTTCCCGACAGGGAATGCCCCACGCCGCCGCTCTTCTCGCGCTTGGCGCCGAAGCAATTGTCGATGTCGCCGCTGAAGGAGGAAAGGTCGTAGCTGTAGCCGCCCTCGGCCGGGGCGCGCACCTTCAGATCACCGCTCACCGAGGTAGCCTCGAAGGAGGCCGCGCGCGTGAGCTTGCCCTCGAAGCGCAGGTCCCCGGAGGTGGTGCGCGCGCGCACCAAGCGCGCCGAGTCGAGCGTCACGGCCAGCGTGCCACTGACGGAGGAGATTTCCAGGTCGCCCGCGCCGTGCTCCAGATGCACATCCCCGCTCACCGAGGAGACGTACAGACGCGCACTCTGGCCGTGACCGCGGACCTTGACGTCCCCGCTCACGCTCTTCAGCTCCAGATCGGCGCCGGCGATCTCGGTGACGACGTCGCCACTTACCACGGTGAGCCGTTGCACGCCGAGCACCCCGCTCACGTTCGCATTGGCGCTGACCGTGGACAGGTGCAGCTCGCTACCCTTGGGAACCTGGACGTGCAGCTTCGCCTCGCCGTCACCCCAGGAGTGCCCAGGCACCAGTACCTTGATCAGCGTGCGGCCGGGCTCGCTGGTGACTTCGACACGCTCGACGGCACCGCCGAGTTCGGCGTGCACGCTGACTTGCGGCTTGTCCCAGCCGGAGACCTCGACGCTGCCGCTGGTGTTGCTGATTTCCACTACGCCGCGGGCCTCGGCGTCGACCTGCTTGTCGAACGTGGTGGCGGCCGCCGCCGCGCTCGCCGCGAGCGTCACAAGGCAGGCCATGAGTTGATAGGTGATGCGCATGGTCAGATTCCCCTGCCGGCGTCGCCGGCTTCATGCACGTCCGTGAGGACGCGCATTTCATCCTGGTAAGTGTTGATGAGCAGTTCCTGCAGCAGCGCGTTGCTCGGATCCTTGCCGAGGGCGTTCTCGAGATCCTTCTTGGCGGACTCGATTGCCGCCAGACTCGCGGCCACCTTGGCGCGCGTCTGCGGCGGCATGGTCTCGAGCTGCGCCTGCACCGATTTCATGAGTGCCGCGCGCTCGCGGCGGTAGCGTGGGTCGCTCATGTAGGCCGCATTGACCGCGGCGCCCTCGGTGAGCGGGTGTTGCGCGGTCAGTGGCGGCGCGCCGGTGCCGGAGCCGGGCAGCGGCCACAGATCCCGCCCGATCCACACCCCTACCGCGACGCTCGCCACCATCGCGGCCGCTGCCAGCCAGCGCAGGCGCGTGAAGCGCGAAGGCGCCTGCGACACCGGCGCGCTCTTCAGACGCGCCTCGATCGCCGGCCACAGGTCCCGCCCGGGCTCGATCGCGGCGGGGAGCTCGGCCAACGAGTTCACCTTCACCTTGCGTTCTTCAGGATCAGACATGTCAGTTGACCTCCATCTTCAGTCGCTCGCGCAGCAGCTTGCGCGCCCGGTGCAGCTGCGCCTTGCAAGTGCCTTCGGCGATCCCGAGCATCTGCGCCGCCTCCCCGTGGGAGTAGCCGTACAGCGCGTGCAGCAGCAGCGCGTCGCGGGCGCCATCGGGCAGCTCGGCGATGGCGGTTTCCAGTTCCTGCACTTCGACCGGGGTCTCCAGCGTCCAGCCCGTCCCATCGTCCGCCGCTTCCTCGGGCTCCGCTTCCAGCACCGGGGTCGCCCTGCGCCGCTTGCTGAGACTCACGTTCACGGCGATCCGATGCAGCCAGGTCGAAAGCGAGCTGCGGGTCTGAAACTGCGCCAGTGCCTTCCAGGCATTGATGAAGGTGTCCTGCGTGCAGTCCTCCGCCAGCTGGACGTCCCGGGTCATGCGCAGGCATAACCCGTAGACCCTGCCGGCGTGCTCCCGATAAAGGCGCTCAAACGCGCGCGTGTCGCCCTTGACTGCGCGCTCGACCAGCGCCGCCTCCCAATCCACCGCGTTGCCTTCGGCCTGAGCTTGCATCTGTCCTTTAGAGGGGCCGACCCGGGACTCGGTTTAAAGCCAACGTCGCTCCGGGGCAACACTTTTTCATGGAACTGACGCAGGGCGGCTTTACTCTTTATGTACAACCCCCATGGACGGATGGCGGGACGGGACTACAGGGATTACAGCTCATGCGAAGAACCGACAACGGCCCGGGGCGCTTGTGGCGTCCACACAGCGAGACGCTGGAGACGATCACCGAGGTGCTCTCGCAGCACTGGCGCGCCGCCGCCCGGCTGCATCCGGCCCGCTTCTGGCCGACCGCGCGGCGCTGGCTGAAGGCCGATCCGCTCGCGCCGCCGCCGGCGGAGCCTCACCACTTCACGAGCGGCGGCAAGCTCATCAGGTAGGCCTCCGGGTCGGCATCCGTCTGGAAGCCGAACTTCGTACCGCGGTCGTATACCAAGTTGAACTCCACGTAGCGGCCCCGCTTCAGCAGAAGCCGCTCCCGGGCGTTCTCGTCATACGGGATGTCCTTGCGGCGCGCCACCAGCCGCGGATAGACCTCCAGGAACGCCTCGCCCACGGCGCGCACGAAGGCAAAATCGGCCGCGGCGTCGCCGCTCGAGAGGTCGTCGAAGAAGATCCCGCCGACCCCGCGCGGCTCCTGCCGGTGCGGCAGGTAGAAATAGCGGTCACACCAGGCCTTGAACTGGGCATAGGCGTCCGGTCGGTAGCCATCGCACGCCCCCTGGAGCGCCGCATGAAACTGCGCCGTGTCCTCCTCGAACGGGAACGTGGGCGTGAGGTCCGACCCGCCGCCGAACCAGGCGCGGCTGGTGGCGAGGTAGCGCAGGTTCATATGCACGGCGGGCACGTAGGGATTGCACATGTGCGCCACGAGCGAGATGCCGCAGGCGCTGAAGCGGCCCTCTGATTCGCGCGCACCGCACACCTGCCCGCGCGCTTCCGGCGGCAGGACACCCCAGACATGGCTGACGTTCACGCCGACCTTCTCGAACACCTGCCCGCGCATCGCGCGCGACTCGCCGCCGCCCTGCAGCCGGTGTCCCTCGGGCTTGCTCCAAGGGCGGGCCTCGAAGCGCTGCAGCGGCTCGAACGTCTCGAACGCGGCGCAGATCCGCTGCTGCAGGTCGCGGAAGTACGCCGTGGCCGGAACGCTCAGCTCGTCAGCGGGGCTCATGGACGTAGTCGATGAGCCGCGCAACCTGGTCCGGATCGGTGTCGGGCCAGATGCCATGACCGAGGTTGAAGATGTGTCCGGCTGCGGGTCCGGCCTGCTCGATGACCGCCGCCGCATGGCGGCGCAGCTCAGGCGGCGCGGCAAATAGGGCCGCCGGGTCGAGATTGCCCTGTACGGCCTTGGCCGGTCCGAGGATCTCGCGCACCGGGCCCAAGGGGGTGCGCCAGTCGACGCCGATCACGTCCACATCGAGATCCGCCACGGCCGGCATGAGGGCCGAGCCCTGGTTCACGTAATAAATGAGCGGCACGCCGGTGCGGCGCAGGGCGGCGGCGGTGCGCCGCACGGCCGCGAGCGCGAAGTGCGTGAACTGCGGCGGCGCCAGCAGTCCCGCCCAGGATTCGAACAGCATGAGCGCCTGGGCGCCCGCGGCCGCCTGCGCACTCAGGTACTCGGCCATCGCGTCGGCGAGGTGCGTGAGCAGGCGCTCGGCGGACTGCGGGCGCGCATACAGGAAGGCGCGCGCCGGGCCGAATTCCTTCGAGGGCTTGCCGCACACCAGGTAGCAAAGGAGCGTGAACGGCGCGCCCGCAAAGCCGATGAGCGGCACACCGCGTGGCAGCGCAGGTAGCACCTGGCGGATCGACTCGAGCACGAAGGGCACGTCGCGCGCCGGCACCAGCGGCGGCAGCGCATCGATCTGCGCGTCTGTGCGGATCGGCTCGCGCACCACCGGACCTGGCTCGAACTTCAGATCCACCCCCATTCCCTGCAGCGGCGTCATGATGTCGCTGAAGAGGATCGCGGCATCGAGCTCGAAGCGCCGCAGCGGCTGCAGCGTCACTTCCGCGGCCAGCTCTGCGGTACGCGTCAGCGTCTCGAAGTCCACCTTGGCGCGCAGCGCGCGGTACTCGGGCAGGTAGCGGCCCGCCTGGCGCATGATCCAGATCGGCCGGTGGGTTGGAGTCTCGCGCCGGCAGGCCGCGAGGAACGCGCTCGGCGCCGCAGCGCTCACGCGTTCAACCAGCGCACCACCTCGGGTGCAAAGTAACTGATGATGAGGTCGGCCCCCGCGCGGCGGATGCCGGTGAGGGTCTCGAGCACCGCCGCGCGCTCCTCGATCCAGCCGCGCTCGGCGGCCGCCTTGATGAGGCTGAACTCCCCGGACACCTGATAGGCCACCAGCGGCACGCGCACCGTGTCGCGCACCTGGCGGATGATGTCCAGATACGGGCCCGCCGGTTTCACCATGACCAGATCCGCGCCTTCCTCGACATCGAGCAGCACTTCGCGCAGCGCCTCGCGCGCATTGGCCGGATCCATCTGGTAGGAGCGCCGGTCGCCGAACGTCGGCGCCGACTCGGCCGCCTCGCGGAACGGGCCATAGAAGGCGGAGGCGTACTTGGCGGCATAGGCGATCACCGGCGTCGTGGCCTTGCCGCTCGCATCCAGCCGCGCGCGAATCGCCGCCACGCGCCCATCCATCATGTCGCTCGGCGCGACCGCATCCGCACCCGCGCGCGCGTAGTTGAGCGCCACCTGCGCGAGCGTCTCCACGGAACTGTCGTTGTCGATCGTCCCCTCCTGGGTCACGTGCCCGCAGTGGCCGTGATCGGTCGCCCCGCACAGGCACACGTCCGCCCACACCTGCAGCTGCGGACAGGCCGCCTTGATCGCGCCGATCGCCTCGGCGGCAAGCCCGTGTGGATCCAGGGCGCTGCTCGCCTGCGCGTCCTTGTGCTCGGGCGCTGCGAACAAGAGCACCGCGGAGACCCCGGCGGCGGCGACCTCGCGGGCGTGCTTCACGGCCTCGTCGACCGAGAGCTGAAAGATGCCCGGCATGCTCGTCACGGCCTTGCGCACCGCGCGCCCGGGAACGACGAACATCGGGTAAATGAGCGCTTCGGGGCGCAGATGCGTTTCGCGCACCATGCGCCGCCACTGCTCCGACTGGCGCGTGCGCCGCGCACGTATTTCCGGGAATCCCATGACTATTCTCTCGACTGCAATAAACGATGAGTGGTCGCGGCCAGTCCCTCGAGGGTCGCGGTCGCGGCGATGACGCTCGGCTGACCGCGCGCGCTCAGGGCGCGCGCGGTGGTGCGGCCGATGGCCACGGCGCTCGCCTGGCGCAGCAGGCGCGCGAAGTCCTCGGCGCCGAGCGCAGCGGCGAGCTCATCCACGGCCGAGGGGCTGGCGAAGGTGACCGCCGCAATGCCCTCGCGCGCGATCCAGTCGCGGCAGTGTGCGACGTCGAGCGCCGCGCCCTCGGTGCGGTAGGCCTCCACCTGCAGCACCTCGGCGCCGAGCTGCCGCAGGCCTGCGGCGATCGTTGGCAGCGCCCGCGAACTGGCCGGATAGAGGATGCGCAGGCCCGCCCCCTCGGCGGCGACGCGCGCGCTGAAGGCCGCCACCAGGGATGCAGCGCTGGCTTCATCCGGGACGAGCTCCACCGGCCAGCCGCGCTGGCGCAGCACCTGCGCGGTCGCCTTGCCGATCGCGGCGACCTTCAGGCCCGCTGGCGCCGCGGGCAGCGCGCCCAGTACTGCCGCGACGGCATGGCGGCTGGCGAAGACGATCCAGTCGAAGCTGCTGATCGCGCGCAGCGCCGCGGCGAGTGCCGCAGGCTCCGCACGCGCCACGCTCACCGCCGGCCACAGGAGCACCCGCAGCCCGAGATTGGTGAGCGCGCGGCTCAAGGGGCCGTCGGCGGCCTCCGCGCGCGTCACCACGACCGCCCGGATATCGCTGACGGCGTTCACGGTGCCGCCACGGCGAGCAGCCCGCGCTCGCGCGCGATCAGCTCACCCGCGCCGCGCGCGAGCAGTTCATCGGCCACGCGCTCACCGAGAGAGGTGGCGTCCGCGATGCTCGCCGGCCCTGCACCCTGGGCGCTGAGGTGGCGGCTGCCATCCAGGGCGCACACGCACGCATGAATTCGCAGCATGCGGTCGGTCACCGTGGCCAGCGCCCCGAGCGGCACCTGGCAGCCGCCCTCGATGCGATGCAGCAGCGCGCGCTCGGCGCTCGCGGCGAGGCGCGCCTCGCGGTCATCGAGCGGCAGCAGCCACCGGAGCGTCGCACCGTCCCCGGTGCGCGCGCAGATGCCGATGATGCCCTGCGACACCGCGGGCGCGAATACGTCCGGGGACAAGAACTCGCTCACGCGCTCCAAGAGCCCGAGGCGGGCGAGGCCTGCGGCCGCGAGGATGATCCCATCGTAGTCGCCGCCGGCGAGCCGCTCGACGCGCGTCGGCACGTTGCCGCGCAGCTCCGCGTGCTCGAGGTCGGGACGGGCGCGGCGTAGGAACGCGCGACGCCTGAGGCTGCTGGTGCCCACGCGCGCACCCTGCGGCAGCCCGGCGAGCTTGACGCCCGCGCGTGTGAGCAGCGCATCACGCGGATCGGCGCGCGCGAGCGTGGCGGCGAGGGTGATCCCGGGCTCGAGCTGCGTCGACAGATCCTTCAGGCTGTGCACGGCCAGATCGACGCTGCCCTCGAGCAGCGCCCGGTCGATCTCCTTGGTGAAGAAGGCCCGGCCGCCCGCCTGCCACAGCGGCACCTCGTTCTGCACGTCCCCGGCGGTGCGGATGTGCACCAGCTCCACCGGCGGTGCGTCCGGCTGCGCGCCGAGCAGTCCCTGCACGTGCCGCGCCTGCCACAGCGCGAGCGCCGAGGCGCGCGTGCCGATGCGCAGTGCCTTCACGCTCACGCTTCACCCTCCTTCAGGAAGCGGTAGCCCACGCCCCACACGGTCAGGAAGTGCCGCGGCTTGGCCGGATCGCGCTCGAAGCGCTTGCGCAGGCGCAGGATGAAATTGTCGACCGTGCGTGTTGAGGGGAAGACATCGTAGCCCCACACCTTCTCCAGCAGGTCCTCGCGCGAGACGATCTCGCCGCCGTGCTCGGCCAATACCTTGAGGATCATCGCCTCCTTCTCCGTCAGCTCCTGGCGCTCGCCATTCCAGCAGCGCGCGCGGAAGGCGCGGAAATCGACCTCGTTGCCGCCGAAGGTGAGCACCGCGGTGGCCGGTGTGTCGGAGGCGCTGTGGTACCAGTCCCAGCGGCGCAGGATGGCGCGCACGCGCAGCAGGAACTCCTGCAGGTGAAAGGGCTTGGCCAGGTAATCGTCGCCGCCGGCTTCCAGGCCCCGCACCCGGTCGGCCGGGTCACCGCGTGCGGTGAGAAACAGCACCGGGGTGTTGTTGCCCTGGGCGCGCAGCGCGCGGCACACGCCGAACCCGTCGATCCCCGGCAGCATGACATCCAGCACGATGAGTGCGCAGCTCGCGCCCGCGAGCCACGCGAGCGCCTGCTCGCCATCGCCGGCGCTGCTGACCTCGTAACCTTCCGCGCGCAGGTTCTCCATGAGGCCCGCGGCCAGGTGCGGATCATCCTCCACCACCAGCACGCGCGTCGCGGCCGCCTCCGCGCTCACGGGCGTGGCTCCGCGACTGCGGGCCAGGCGAGCACGAAGCGCGCCCCCTGTCCCGGCCCGTCGCTGTGCGCACTTACGCGCCCCTGCGCGAGCTCCATCAGGCGCCGCACGATGAAGAGGCCGAGCCCGGTGCCGTGGTAGGCGGCGGCGCCGCGCGACTGCAGGCGGGTGAATTTCTCGAAGAGGCGCGCGCCATCCCCGGGCGCAAAGCCGATGCCGGTATCGCGCACCGTGAGTTCCACTTCGCCCGCCAGGCGACAGGCGCTGATGGCGATGTTGCCGCCGCCGGCCGGCGCCAGCGCGGCAAAAGCGTTCTCGAGCACGTTGCGCACCACCACATCGAGGGCCAGCGGATCACTCAGCACCCGCAGCTCCGGGGCGATGCTGGCCTCGAGTGTCACCTGCGCCTGGCGGGCGCGCTCCTCCAGCTGCGCGAGCACCCGGCCGACGGCGCCGGCGAGCTGCAGGGGCTCGGACTTGAAATCCACCCGCCCGCGCTCGAGGCGCGCGCTCTCCAGGATCTGGGTCACCATGAGCTCCATGCGCGCCAGGTCCGCGAGCATGCGCTCCATGAGCACCTGCGCCTGCTGCGGCGGCGGCGCGCGCAGCGCCAGCGTCTCGAGCGAGAGCTGCAGGCTCGCGAGCGGGGTCTTGAACTGATGGCTCACCAGCGCGAGGAAGCTGTCCTGCTCCTCATGCACCAGCGCCTCGGCGCGCAGCGCGCGCGCGATCACCGCGATGCACAGCCCGAGTGCCAGCAGGAAGAATGAGCCCTCCCACGCGTACTGGCGCTGGCGGCTGCGTTCCTCGTTCGCCAGCGCCGCGGTCACCTCGGGCGCGAGCGCGACCGCCCCGTCGGTGACCTTGATCTTCGGTAACAGCTGCTCGACCGCGGCTGCGGGAGTGCCGCTGCCGAGCAGCGCCTGGGCGGCGCGCACCTGTTCGGCGTAGGCGGTGCGCGCGGCGGCAACGCTCGCGCGCGCGTAGTTGCGCTGGTCGAAGAGCCACCAGCCGACCTGCACGACCGACACCAGCACCAGCGCCAGGGTCGTCAGCTGAAAGACCCGGCTCGCCTTCATGCCAGCGCCGCCAGAGTGTCGGCGAGCGCCACCGCGAACTGCTGCAGGTCCGCGCTGGTGTGGGCGAGCGACAGGAAGCAGGCCTCGTAGGCCGAGGGCGGCAGGTAGACACCGCGCGCCAGCATGGCGTGGAAGAGGCGCGCGAAGCGCTCGCGCTCCACCTCCGTCAGGGTCGCGGCCGTGCGCGGCGCGCCCGCGGCGTGCAGCGACAGCCAGAACAGCGACCCCGCGCGCACCCAGTGCACCGGAAACGGCGCGCGCGCGAGTAGCGGCCGCACCAGCGCCTCGAGCTCGGCACCGCGAATCTCGAGCCGCCGCCAGCCGTCGCTGCGCTCGAGCAAATCCAGCGTCGCGATCCCCGCGGCCATCGCCACCGGATTTCCCGACAGTGTCCCGGCCTGGTACGTATCCCCTTCCGGGGCGAGCCGCGCCATGATGCGGCGCGCAGCGCCAAAGGCGCCGACCGGCATGCCGCCACCGATGACCTTGCCGAAGGTGGCAAGGTCGGGCGCGATCCCGGTGAGTTCGGCTGCGCCGCCGCGCGCCAGGCGAAAACCCGAGATCACCTCGTCGAAGATCAAGAGCGCGCCGTGCGCGCTCGTGAGCGCGCGCAGTCGCTGCAGGAATTCGGGGCGCTGCAGCAGCAGGCCGTGATTGGCCGGCACCGGTTCGATGATGACGGCGGCGATGCGTGCGCCTTCGTGTGCGAACAGCGCTTCCGCCGCCGCCACATCGTCGAGCGGCAGCACCCGCGTCGCCGCGGTGAAGGCCTCGGGCACCCCGGCCGAGGACGGGCGGCCGAAGGTGGCGAGTCCGGAGCCGGCCGCGACCAGCAGGTGATCGGCGTGGCCGTGATAGCAGCCGGCGAACTTCACGATCAGATCGCGCCCGGTGAACGCGCGCGCCACGCGGATCGCGCTCATCACCGCCTCGGTGCCGGAGGAGACGAAGCGCACCTGCTCGACCGCGGGGTAGGCGCGCACGACGCGCTCGGCCAGCTCCACCTCCGCGGCGCACGGAGCGCCGAAGGTCATGCCGCGCTCGAGCGCGGCGCTGACCGCCGCCAGCACCTGCGGATGGGCGTGTCCGGCGATCAGCGGCCCCCAGGAGCCGACCAGATCGAGGTAGCTGCGCCCGTCGGCGTCGAACACCTGCGCACCGGCGCCACGCTCGATGAACAGCGGCGTGCCGCCCACGGCGCGGAAGGCGCGCACCGGTGAGCTGACGCCGCCGGGGATGACGTGGCAGGCGCGCGCGTACAGCTCAGCCGAGCGCGGATGCAGTTCGCGGGGGCTCTCGGGGACGGCGTCGCTCATGTTTCTTCCGTATCGGTGCGCGTGCGGCCACCCTTGGCGGCCGCAAAGAAGGCTTCCAGGGCGTCCGGTTCGGCGTGCAACGCCGCCGCCCGCAGGCCGGCCAGCGGCAGGTGCGCCAGGCGCCGGGCCACGGTCGAGGCGAGGCGCTGCAGCTGCCCGCGCTCCTCATCATCCAGTGTACGCAGCTCGTGCGCGAGCGCGCGGGTGACCTCAGCGGCGGCGATCTGCTCGAAGGCCTGGCGCAGGTCCGCCAGGTGGGGGCCGAAGGCGCGCGTGGCGAGCTCGCTGCGCAGGTGGGTCAGCCGCTCGTCGATGGCGGCGCGCACCGGCGCCAGGCGCATGAGCTCGCCGAGACGCCGCTGCTGCGCCGCTGCGATGAGGTCGCTCATGCCGATGCGCGCCACACCGACGCGGCGCGCCGCCTCGGGATCCACGTTGGCGGGTACGCCGAAGTCGATGATGAGCGGCGCTCCGTGGCGTTTCAGGCGCGAGAGCGCGGCCTCATCCAGCACCGGTTCGCCGCCGCCGGCCGCGAGCACGACGGCGTGCACCTCCGGGGGCGCGCGGCGGAAGGCCTCGAGCGAGAGCGCCTGGCCTGCGACCGTGCGCGCGAGCTCCGCGGCGGCTTCGGGGGAACGATTGACAATGAGCAGCGGCAGTTCCTCGCGCGCGAGCAGGTTCGCGCAGCGTCGCGTCATGGGCGAGACCCCGACGAGGGCGACGGGGAGCTTGCGCCCGCCCAGGTGCTTGAGCACCCGTTCCGCGGCCAGGTCCCCGAGCGAGGGTGCGCGCACGCCCCCCGACAGTCGTTGCACGCGCCGCGCCATCGCCAGCGCCTCGCCCATCAGACGATCGAGTACCGGGCCACAGGTGCGGGCGCTGCGCGCCTCCTCCCAGGCGCCGCGCAGCTGCGCGGCGATCTCCTGCTCCCCGGTCTGGGCGGAATCCAGGCCGCACGCGAGGAGGAACAGGTGCTCCACGGCCGCCTCCCCGGTCCAGGCGCGCAGCAGGCGTGCGGCTTCGGCGCCGTCGGGTTCGCGGCCGGCGAGCGCGCGGAACACCTCGAGGCGTGCATCGCCGGCCGCCGTGCTGTCCTCGTTGGCAAACACCACCTCGATGCGATTGCAGGTGCCGACGTAGAGGATCTCGGCGGCCCCGAGCGCCGAGCGCAGGGCCGTGATGCGGGCGATGACCTCGGCGCGCGGCAGCGCGAAGCGGGCGACGTCCTCCACGCCCGCGTGCCGATAGGACAGGCCCACCACGCCAATCTGGTGCATGAGAGAGCTTAGCCGCCCGCGCCGCGGGGGAATGTCACCAAATGGTCACAGCCGTGAGACCCGGGCCGCAGCGGGCACGCCCGGCGGACCCCCGTTGCGCCCCGGGCCCCGGCCCGGGCAAGGTGGCACCCCGCCAGCTCCCTAACCTGACAGGTCCAACATGCGGCACACCCTTGTTCTCGCCGGCCTCACCGCCCTGCTCCTCGCCAGCCTGATCCCGCAAGCCCGGGCCGCCGATGCCGCCTCGCGGCCGCGGGCGCGCGACCTGGGCGTGCCCTTTGACGGCACTCCGGGACCCCTGAATGCCATCACGGACGTCGCCGGAGTGCTCGTCGGGCACACCACCCTCATCAGCGGCAGTGGCAAGCTGGTGCTCGGCAAGGGTCCGGTGCGCACCGGGGTCACCGCCATACTGCCGCGCGGCCTGGATTCCATTCAGCGCTTCTCCTTCGCCGGCTGGTTCGCGGAAAACGGCAACGGCGAGATGACCGGCACCACCTGGGTCGAGGAAGGCGGATTCCTCGAAGGCCCGGTGATGATCACCAACACCCACAGCGTCGGGGTGGTGCGCGATGCGGTCATCGCCTGGCGCGTCGCCCACGGCCCCGAGGACAACACCGGCGCGTGGTGGTCGCTCCCGGTGGTGGCGGAGACCTGGGACGGGTGGCTGAACGACATCAACGGCTTTCACGTCAAGCCCGAGCACGTCTTCCAGGCACTCGAGCACGCGCACGCAGGGGCGGTCGAGGAGGGCAACGTCGGCGGCGGCACCGGCATGATCTGCAACGGCTACAAGGGTGGCATCGGCACCGCCTCGCGCCGCCTTACCCCCAAGGACGGGGGCTACACGATCGGCGCGCTCGTGCAGTGCAACTACGGCAGGCGCGCGAACCTGCGCGTGGCCGGAATTCCTGTCGGACAGGAGATCTTCGGCGAGGACCCGTACGCGTTCGTCCCCTCAGAAGCAGCCGAAACCGGCTCGATCATCGTGGTGGTCGCGACCGACGCACCGCTCCTGCCCCACCAGCTCAAGCGCGTGGCACGGCGCGTGACCCTCGGGCTCGGGCGCACGGGCAGCACCGCCGGTAACGGCTCCGGCGATATCTTCATCGCCTTCTCCACCGCCAACCCGGAGGCCAGCGTCAGCCCGCATCTGGTCACGCTGCAGATGGTGCCCAACGGCGCGCTCGATCCGATATTCGACGCCACCGTGCAGGCGACGGAGGAAGCGGTGATCAACGCGCTCATCGCCGCCGAGGACATGACCGGTATCGACGGCCACCACGTGACCGCGCTCTCGCACCAGAAGCTGCGCGAAGTGCTCGCGCGCCATCACCGACTGGTTAAGTCCGACTGAGGCGCGTGCCGCGCTTTGATGGGAGTCCGGCCGGGGTCGAGACGGTCCCGGGCGTCTATTTCTCCCAGGCGAAGATGCGCTTCCAGTCGTTTTTCATGCTGATGACGACCCAGCCGCGCTTCTGGGCCTCGGCCATGAGGGCGTCCGCGAACGTGCCGATCTTCGATCCCGGGCCGTAGGCGTATTCGCGCGTGTCGTCGTCGTGATGCACCAGCATCATGAGACGCGTGCCACCACCGTCCTGGGTGTATTCGAGCATCTCCTGATCGCCGCTCGAGTTGCCAAAGGCCGCCAACGGCCGTCGCCCGATCATCAGATGGATGCCGATGGGCTTGCCGGCGCGGCCTACCGCCAGACGCAGTAGGTCTTGCGCAGCGTCTCGTGGACGGTCCAGATCCCGCGCGTGCGGGGCGGAAAATAAGCGGCATCGCCGGCACGGAATTCAAAGCTCTGTCCCTCCTCGGTCACGAAGGTCGCGCGCCCGGAAATGAAGTGACTGAACTCCGCATCGACGATCGCGCGCGCGAACCGGCCCGGCGTCGCCTCCCAGGTGCCGGTGGTGACGTTGCCAGCGGGCGAGGCAAAGGCCTCCTTGCTCGCCAGCTTTGGCGATGCGCTGCTGCCTACGGCAGGCGGCCGGGGCCCAGCCTCGAACTGCGAGCTCGGGATGAGGGCCGGCGCGACGATATGGACGATTCCCATGATGGCACCTTCACTTCCAGTAGACCCTGAGAAACCCGGCTGGGACGAAAGAAGTGAGCCGCGCGCGGAAGTCGCGCGCCACTGGGTGCTTGGCACTGAGGCTCATCAGAGCGTCCCGGCACCTCGCGACCAGATCACGCTCGGCTCGTACCGGGGCAAAACGTGCCCGGGCCGGGGTTTTTCGCACAGGCGCACACTGTGCCACAGCTGCATCGCGAACCGCAGACGCACGCGGCTTTTTCGCCGGTGTTCTGAGAACCACATTCGCAACCTGCCCCGGGGCAGGTATTGCAGCTACAGGGGGCCTTGCTCGCTTGGTTCATGCCGACTCTCCGCTTGGACTACGTTAAGAAGACGCGCAGTCCAATCTACGTGCATCCCACGAGACCGGCTTGAACGATACGGCTATTCGGGTCGCACGCTCGCCGGCGTGATCCCGAACATCCTCCTGAAGGTACGCGAAAAGTGCGCGGAATCGGCGAAACCGCCCACGTAAGCGGCCTCCGTCAGAGTCTTGCCGCCCACATACGCGACCAACGCACACTCAAGCCGCAGCCATAGCACATAGGGCCGATACCGCATGCCGGTTTCCGCGACGAACAGGTGGCGAAAGCGATCTGGCGAAAGATGGACCGCGGCTGCAATTCCGCTCAGCGGGACGGACTCCGCAAGCTGCTCGCGAATAATTTCCACCGCGCGCGCAATGCGGGTGTCCGGCAGGCGCGGCGGCGCCGCGGTCGACCCGGCAAGCGCCGTGATGGTACGGCGCGCCTGGGCGATCAGCTGTGAATCACTCGCGCGCTCTTCGTAGGCGGTGGCCAGTGCTGCGCGCCCTTGCTCCAAAGTTTCGGCGGCCAGGGCCGCAACCCCCTCATCGCGGTAGCGCAAGTGCAGGCTTCGTCCCTCGCGCGACTCAGGCTCAACGAATAGCTGCGCAACAAATTGCTCGCGCGCCTCAAACGAGTGAGGTTCGTCGGCCGCCACAATAGCCGCCGCGTAGCTCGTCCAACTTCCCGACGGCCGCCGAAATCGCACCCAACCTCCAGGGAATGGCAGGGCGATCTGAACCGCATGGTGAGCGTGATAACCAGCCGGTTCGCCCGCAAGGCCGATCCACAGGCTACCGCCGCGCCACACCAGAATGCGTCCGGTCGCGGCTGGCCTCATATCAGGCCGCTGAGCTGTTACGCGTCATGAGAACGCAGAGTTGTTGCGCAGGGCGCGCCCTGGCCGACAACGGCAGGCGGCTAAGACTGGAGCGGGTGATGGGAATCGAACCCACGTTAGCAGCTTGGGAAGCTGCAGTTCTACCATTGAACTACACCCGCGCGGGCCGACGATTTTATTGGGCAATCGGCCACGGAGGCAACTAATCAAATTCAAGCGGCGCGGTGAGCGCGGAAGGGGCGGTCGTCCCTACACGCGGCGCGGCCGTACGGCACGTGTTTCACAGCATCACGATCGTTCTGCCGACCGTGGCGCGCTTGCCCATGGCATCGATCGCAGCCGGAATCTGCGCGAAGCGCGCCGTCTGTCCGATCACCGCGGCAAGCTTGCCGGCGCGCACCCCGGCGAGAATATTGGCGTGGATTTCGGCGCCGCGCGAATGCGAGGCAAAGTTCCAGCCGCGGGCCTTCTTGATATGTGGTGCCAGCGCATCGTCGACGTACGCCAGCAGCACGCCACACAGATGCATGTTTCCGAGCGCGACGCGCCGCGGCACGATGAAGGGACGGTCGGCCACGCGCTTGTCGGAGGCGAACCCCATCATCAGGTAGCGCCCGTTGTACGCCAGACAGCTCATCGACTTCTCCATCACCGCCTCGCCGACGTTGTCGAAGACCACGTCGACGCCGCGCATCTTGGTGTGCTCCAGCACCGCCTGGGAAAAATCCGCGGTGGCGTAGTTGAGCACCACCTCGGCGCCGAGCTTGCGGCACAGCGCCATCTTGTCATCGCTCCCCACCGTGGCGATCACGCGCGCCCCGGCCGCCACCGCCACCTGGATTGCGGCGCTGCCGGCGCCACCGGCTGCCGCATGTATCAGGACGCTCTCGCCGGCCTGCAGCGCGGCGCGGTCATGCAGCCCCATCCAGGCCAGATGGAAGGGGAAGTACAGCGCGGCCGCCTCCGGCAGCGCAATATCTGCGGGCATCTCGAAGGTTCCGGCTGGCGGGCAGATGGCGTACTGCGCATATCCGCCGACGGCGTTCTTGGTGGTCGCCACCACGCGCTTGCCGAGCCACGCCTCGCTCCCCGCTCCACACTCATCCACGACACCCATGACCTCCATGCCCGGGCTGTAGGGCAGCGGCACCTCGATCATCATGTTGCCGCCGGTGATGCGCTCCAGGTCGTTGAGGTTGAGCGGGATCGCCTGGACACGAACGCGCAGCTCGCCGGGCCCCGGAGCCGGCACTGGTACCTCATCGAGCTGCAGCGCCTGCAGCGGCGCCCCGTAGGCGTGGGTGCGCCAGGCTTGCATCGTCGCGGCGGCGCTCGAGGCGCGGGGTGCCGCTTCCGGTTCCGGCGCCAGATGGAAGCGTTCGATGTAGCCGGCGAAGTCGCGTCTGACCGCCACCGGGTCGATGCCATATTGCGCGGCGGTGTAGGCGTGCACGCCGTGCTTGCCCGGCGGGTTGTCCGCCACGAAGGCGCGCATGCGCGCGGCCCCCTGCGCCGTCATCTTCAGGCCCAAGGCGGCATAGATGCGCTCCACTTCGCGGAACTGGTCGGAAATGAAGTCGGCGAAATACATGTCGTAGAAGCGTGCGCGCGGATAGTCGCCCGAGTTCCTCACTTCGAGCGCGTGATTGACGGCGTGCAGCAGGCGCGGGGTCCAGTCGCGCGCGATTTCCTGCCCGTCCACCTGCAGGCTACTCATCGAGCGCACCAGCGTGGTGAGGGAGGCGTAGGAAGTCATCGACTTCACCGGGTCGCGGTGCGTGAAGACGATGCGCGCATCGGGATAAACCTTCAGCAGGTATTCCAGCCCCCACATGTGGCCGCCGGTTTTCAGCACCCAGCGCTCGCCGGGGCAATGCCATTGGAAGTGCTGCAGCTGCCGGGAGTGGAATGCGTAGGCCGGACCCGCGTCCGCGTGGTCCATCCAGTCCTGGTAAGCCGGCACGCGGAACTGGTTGTGGAACAGGGGTGAACAGAAGCTGTCGGCCATCAGGGTCACGCATTCCTGCGACAGCCGGGCGCCCATCGGATGCATGGCCCTGAAGCCCGGCATGGCCGCATCAACCGGCGCCAGCACCGCCTCGCAGCGCGCGATCCGCGGATCGCTCTCAAAGCTGCCCCGCTCCGGGGGCGGCGAGGGGAACATGCACTCCCAGGTCATCGGTACGCGATTGGCGGGATCCTGGGCGAGGATGTCGTGGAGGATGGTGGTGCCGGTGCGCGGCAGGCCGATGATGAACACCGGCTGCACGATCTTCTCCAGCGCGATAGCCGGGTTCTCGGCCCGATCGCGCACGTACAACAGGCGGTTGACCAGATGACCCAGCACGCGCTCGCGCGCGATCATGCGGCCGATGCCGGTGAGATGCGCCTCCTGCTCCAGCGAACGCAGCAGGATGGCCAGCGGTTCCATGAACTGCCGCTCGCCGAAATCCCGCAATCCGCCGGTTCGTGCCGAGGCTTCGGCCAGTAGCACATCGCGCTCGAGGCTGGGGGCGTCTTGCATGCTGGACTCTCTGTCGTGTCGTTGACGGCTTGCGATTATACGGGCTTGAGTCGCCTGCAAAGGCGCGCGCCGCCGGCACCCAACAGCCGCAGGCGTGAACGGGGCGCTATGGATTCCTGCGCCCCCGTGGGTATACAGTTGGCGCGGACGATTTTTCCGGGCCTTCGACGCGGCAATCAACACAGCGGAGAGGTCGATGGCAACTGCGATCCTGGTGCAACGCCATCCCATCGTCTGGCGGGACCCCCCGGTTTCGCCCTTCCTGTGGCGCGGCCTTGTGCCGCTCGCCGCGCTCGCCGCGGTCACCCTCTACGCACTGGGTCCGTTCGCCCGCAACTCGATCCAGATCCCCATTGAACAGGAATTGCGGGCGCAGCTGGACGCCGCCGGCTTTACCTGGGTACAGCTGTCGGTATCCGGTCAGCGCGTAAAGCTCACCGGGCTCGAGCCTGCCAGCGCGGACGGTGCGCGCGCCCTGGCGCTGGTGCGTGGCGCGAGCTGCCCGACCTGGCTCGGACGACACAGCTGTGCCGGCAGTGTCAGCGGCGACTTCGAGCCCGCGGTACCCGTAGCGGCCGCGGTTGCGGCAGCCAGCGCAACGCCGAGCACGGCCCCGACACGTGCGGCCAGCGTCGCGGCGCCGCTCACGCGCGAGGGCTGCGAGCACGCCTTCGCGAACCTCCTCGCTAACGAGCAGATCGAGTTCGCCCCCGGCAGTGCCAAGATCGATCCGAAAAGCGGCGCGCTGCTGGATCAGCTGGCGCACCAGATCAAGACCTGTCCGGGCAAGATCCGGATTGAGGGTTATACCGACACGGTGGGTCGCGGACGCGTCAATCAGCACCTGAGCGAAGCACGCGCCGCCGCCGTGCGCAGCGCCCTCATCGCGCGCGGGATCGCGGGCGAGCGGCTGAGCGCCAAGGGCTACGGTGCGCGCCGGGCGATCGCCGACAACACCACCGAGGCCGGGCGCGCGCGCAACCGGCGCATCGAATTCCACACGGTTTCCAAGCAATAGCGAGGAGCTGGCATGGGCTTTCTCCTGATGAAGATTGTTGCCCTGCTGGGGCTGGCCGCCGCCTGCGGCGCCGGCGCCGCTTACTGGTGGTTCCGCCGTCACTACGAGGACGTGACACTCGAGTACGCCCGCACGCGCGAGGACTGGGATGCGTGGCGACGCAGCTTCGAGGAGCGCCTCGGCAGCCGTCCGGCGGTGAACCTCGAGCCCGTCGCGCAGCAGCTGGCCGGCCTGCAGGTGGCGGTGAGCGCGATCGAGATCCCGGCGCCTGCGGACCTGGCTCCGCTGCACGCACGCCTCGAGGAGCTGACGCGCCGCGTGGAAGCGCTGCGCATTCCAGAGCCGCCCGACCTGAGTTCCACCGATCAGCGCCTGACCGCTATCGAGCACGCCCTCTTCCCGGTGCAGACTCGCCTCGATGAGCTGACCGGCGCGCTTCGCGCGCTGCGTGCGCCAGCGCCGCCGCAGACTCCGGACTCGGGTTCCGAGCCGCCAAAGGCGCCGGTGCGCGAGGGCAGTCGCAACCTGCTGACCCACCCCGCCCACGGTCAGCCCGACGACCTCACCCAGATCAAAGGCCTGCCCAAGGTCCTCGAGCACACGTTGCATGAGGTGGGTGTGTTCTATTTCTGGCAGATCGCCGAATGGTCCGCGGCGGACGTGGAGTACGTCGACCGCCAGCTGGAGGATTTCCAGGGCCGCATCGAGGCCGACCACTGGGTGAGCCAAGCGAGCGAGCTTGCAACGCTGCCATCGGCCGCACCGCGCCCCACCGAACACTGACGGTCACGTCCGCGGTTGCAGTGTCCGGCGGCGCGCCCGGGCACCTCTATATAATGTGCGCCGCTTTGAGCAGCATCGGGCCCCCATGAATTCCTCCGCCGCGGCGAGCCCTGCACGCAGCGTGTGCGTGTACTGCGCCTCGAGCCGCAGTTCGCATCCGGATTACCGCGATGCGGCGCGGCGGCTCGGACGGGTGCTCGCGCACGGCGGCATCACCGTCGTCTACGGTGGCGGGGCGGTCGGCTCCATGGGTGCGCTCGCCGACGGCGTCCTCGCCGCGGGCGGTCGCATCATCGGGGTGTTGCCGCAGTTCATGGCCGAACTGGAATGGGGTCACCCCGGACTCACCGAGCTGCAGCTGGTCGAGGACCTGCGCACGCGCAAGCACACGATGCTGACGTTGAGTGAGGCCGCCATCGCGCTGCCCGGCGGCTCCGGTACGCTCGAGGAACTGCTGGAAGCCATCACGCTCAAGCGTCTGGGCCTCTACCTCAACCCGATCGTGCTGATCAACACGCGCGGCTTCTTCACACCGCTCGTGCAGCTGTTGCAGCACGCCGTCGACGAGCACTTCATGGACCCGCGCCACCTCAGGATGTGGCAGCTCGTGGACACACCCGAGGAAGTACTGGCCGCCCTCGAGCACGCAGCGCCCTGGACCCCGGACGCACGCGCCTTCGCCGCCGTCTGACTCCTCACCCGGGCGCGTGCCACCCGCGCGCAGCGCAGCGGGTTCGAGCTACGGCCATCGCCGCCACACGCACGATGCGACGGTCTCGCACGCCCGCGGCTACGCCTTGCGGGCCGCCGCCAGGTCGAAGGGCAAGGAGCGCAGCCGGATGCCGGTGGCCGCGCGGATGCGTACATAAGTGGCACAGCGGCAGATGTTGCCGCTCATGGCCGCATCGATATCCGCATCACTCGGCTTGGGGTTATCGGCGATCAACGCTGCGGCCGACATGATCTGTCCGCTCTGGCAATAGCCGCACTGCGGCACGTCGAGTCCGATCCAGGCCGCCTGCACGGCCTTACCCGCCGGCGTGGCGAGCCCTTCGATCGTCGTCACCTGCTTGCCCTGGGCCGCGGCCACCGGAGTCACGCACGAGCGCGTGGCGCGTCCATCGATGTGTACCGTGCAGGCCCCGCACAGCGCCATGCCGCAGCCGAACTTGGTACCGGTGAGCTGCAGGTGATCGCGCAGCGCCCACAGCAGCGGCATCTCCGGCGGCACTTCGAGCGTGCGGGCCTCACCGTTTACGGTCAGCGTCATGGCCATCGAAGAACTCCCCTGCGCGGCAAACAACCGATGTGCATTTTTTGCGCGCATCGGGATCAAGGAACATCCCTCGTTCGAGAGACGCGTGCGCGTGGGGCCGCTGTGCGGCCGCGGCAAGTTCTGCAGGGCGGTCCGGGTGCCGTGAAGCCCCAGACCGCCCTGGCGCAGGTACGCGGGCGGGCGGCCTAGGGCCTGTACGTGGCGTCGATGAAGGCGTCGAGGTCGCGCTTCATCTTGGCAATCGAGGGCGGGTTCACGTACATCATGTGACCGGCCTCGTAGTACTTCATCGATACGCGCGCGCTCACCGCTGCCGGCACACCGAGATGGTTCATGACGTACTCGGTGGCGGAGAAGGGTGTGGCGAGATCGTAGTAACCGTTGAGCACCAGCACCTTGAAGTTCGCGTCCTTGATGAGGGCCTCGGCCAGGTCCACCCCGGTATTGACCACCGGCTGCTCACCGTGCGCGGTCTTGTGCTGCCAGTGCCACTTTTCGCCGATCGTAAAGTTGGTGGTGCGGTAGGTCGCGCCTTGACCGAACTTCAGATCCCCGTGGTAGTAATCCAGGAACGTCGCCGCGTAGGCCGCGCTGATCGCCGCCGACTGCGGATCATAGTCAGCCTCCTTCTCAAGCGGGTCCCAGGTCGGTCCGACGAAGCGCCCGTCGAGGCGGCCGATGGTCTTGCGCTGTGACCGCAGCAGCTCGTGCGTGAAGGCGTTTTCCGACACGCGCAGATTGGCGGCCTTGAGGTAATCGACCGACAGCCCGGTGTAGTTGTGCAGCTGCTGCGCCACCGCCTCGAGCTCCGCCTCGCTGAGCGTATCGCCCTTGAGGAGCGCCGTCGCATACGGACCGGCGGCGTAGGCACGCACCTCGTTCAGGAACGGCTCGAGCGCCGGGGGCTGGTTCGGCACCATGTGGTGGTACCAGGCAACCGCGGCGAACCCGGGCAGGTACACCGCATAGGGACGGTCATTGCCGGCAAACTCGGCAAAGATCGCCTCGACGTCGGTCGCCACCGATACCAGGATCAGGCCGTTGAAGGCAAGGGCGCGCCGCCCGCGCAGGTAATTGATGATGCCCGCGCCGCGCGTGGTGCCGTAGCTCTCCCCGAGCAGGTACTTCGGCGAGGTCCAGCGCTGATTGTCGCTCACGTACTGCGCGATGAAGCGGCTCACCGAGTCGATGTCCGGATCCACACCCCAGAACTCATCGTCCTTGTGGTCGCAGACGGCATGACTGATGCCGGTGCCCACCGGATCGATCATCACCAGGTCGCTCTTGTCGAGCAGGCCAAATTCGTTGTCGACCGTGCGGTACGGGGCCGCCGGGGTCGGCGCCGGATCCGCGACCACGACGCGCCGCGGACCGAGTACGCCCATGTGCAGCCACAGCGAGGAGGAGCCGGGGCCGCCGTTGAAGGCGAAGGTGATGGGACGAGTGCCGGCCTTCACATCGCGGCGCGTGTAGGCCACGTAGCCGATGCTGGCGATGGGCTTGTCCTCATCGTCGCGGATGATCAGGGTGCCGGCGGTGGCGGTGTAGTCGATCGCCTTGCCGCCCGCGGGCGTGATGCGATGCTGTGTGACGGAGGTCTCCGCCTTGGGCAGGCGCATCCACTGGTCCTTCTTGTCGCCTTTGATGTCGATTTTGCACAGCTGCAGAAGCTGCGCGCTCCCCGCGGTGCCGGGCTCGGGCGGCTTGGCGGGCTCGTCGGCATAGGCGCCGGAAACGCAGGCCCACAGGGCGCTCAGTCCGAGCACCAGAACTTTCTTCGACATCGATCCTTCTCCCTTGGAGCAACCGCGCGGCTTATAGCACGGGAAGCAGCCGGCGCGCCTCTTCCAGCCGCGCACAGGCGGCCCGAGCCGTTAGAATCAAACGCCTGAGGAGCCCTGCGGCGCCCGGCGAGCCTTATGTCCGAAGTCGAACATCCACGCGCGGTGCGCTCCTTCGTGACGCGTGCCGGGCGCATCACGCCGGCGCAGCAGCGCGCGCTCGTCGAGCTGTGGCCCAAGTACGGGCTCGAGTTCAGCCCGCAGCCGCTGCAGCTGCGCGCGCTGTATGCGCGTGCCGTCCCCTGCACGATCGAGATCGGCTTCGGCAACGGGGACAACCTGCTGCGGCTTGCGGCAGCGCACCCGGAACGCGACTTCCTCGGCATCGAGGTGCACCGCGCCGGCATCGGACGGTTGCTGCTGGCGCTCGAGGCGCAGCAGCTGCGCAACGTGCGCATCGTCTGCCACGACGCGGTGGAGGTGCTCGCGGCGCAGGTGCCGCCGCTGAGCGTGCAGGAGATCCTGATCCTGTTTCCCGATCCGTGGCCCAAAAAACGCCACCACAAGCGCCGCCTGTTGCAGCCGGCGTTTGCCGCGCTGGCCGCATCCCGGCTCGCGGCGGGGGGGCAGCTGCGCCTCGCGACGGACTGGGAGCCCTACGCACAGCACATGCTCGAGACGCTCAACGCCTCAGCAACGCTGGAGAATCTCGCCGCGGACGGCGGTTTCGTGCCGCGGCCGAGCGAGCGGGAGCCGACGCGCTTCGAGCGCCGCGGCGAGCGCCTCGGGCACGAGGTCTGGGACCTCGCCTACCGCAAGAAGGCCTGACGATCAGCCGACGCCGAAGGCCTGGCGCAGACCATCGAGTACGAACTGCACCGCCAGCGCCCCCAGGATCACGCCCAGCAGCCGGCTCGAAACGTTGGCGCCGGTGACCCCGATCACCCGCATGAGGGGCTCCGCCAGCACCATCAGCACGAAGGCGATGGCGAGCACGATGAACACGGCGAGCAGGTAGCCAGCGACCAGCGCGCCGTTCGCCTGCAGGTGCAGGGGGCCAAACCACAAGAGGATGGTCGCCAGCGCCCCGGGGCCGGCGATGAAGGGAAAGGCCAGCGGAAAGACGGAAATGTCGGCGCGGCGCTTGCTCTCGGCCGCCTCGATCGATGAGGTGCGGGTGCCCGACTCGCGCGCGAACACCATCTCAAGTGACAGCAGAAACAGCAGCATGCCGCCGAAAATGCGAAACGCCTGCAGGCTGATGCCCATCAGCTCGAGAAAGCTCGCCCCCCCGAGCGCGAACAGCACCAGGATGGCCGCCGCGATGATGACCGCCTTGAGCGCCATACGGCGCCGGTAGTGCGCCGTGGCCCCGGTGGTGAGCCCCGAGAACAGCGGAATCAGCGAGATCGGCTCGACCACGACAAAGAAAACGACCAGAAATTTCAGTGGCTGTTCGAACATGGTGCTGTGCGCCAAGAGTTATCAACCTGCGGCCATGACGTGACCGTGTCCGCTCGTGCTGCTGCGCAGGCAAATAAGCTCTTGAAAGCGTCACGCCCGAGGAGCAACATGAATTGTAGAACGTGCGCGCCTCGTGACGCACTTTCCGCATCGGGTCTTGTCCAGGAGATAGCACTCATGGCGACTCAACAACCGGGCATCGGCGACTGGTATCGCCTCAACGGCGGTGCCTTGTTCGAAGTGGTCGCGCTCGATGACGACGATGGCACCATCGAGATCCAGTACTTCGACGGTACCGTCGAGGAGATGGACATCGAGGACTGGGAAGCGCAGTGGGACGAGGGAGCGCTCGAATCTGCGGAGGCGCCCGAGGACTGGAGCGGCTCGGTGGACGTCGAGAACTCCGACAATGAAGTACGCGGCAACGGCGCGGACTCGCTCAACGATGACCGCGAGCTGCGCGCCACCTCCCTGGACGGCATCGACCTGTTCGAGTAGCACGCCTACGGCGGCGCATCCTCGGGCACGCTGACCGCGACCTCGGCGGCCAGCATGACGCAGCCACCGATGACCTTGAGCGCCACGCGCTCGAGCGCCTGACCCGCGCACGGACCCGCCACGCACAACCCCGTCGATTTCTCGAACAGCGCGCCGTGCGAGCTGCACAGGAGCAGCAGCCCGTCGGCGGTGAGAAAACGACCGGGAATCAGATCGAGGGGGTGCCCGGCGTGCGGACAGCGGTTCACGTAGCCGTGCACCTCATTGCCGACGCGCAGCACCAGTCCGCGTAGCGGCCAGTCGCCGCCGCCGATGGTGAAGGCGCGCGCCGCGTGCGCCTCGAGCTCCGCCACGCGGCAGATCACCCGCGTGAGGTCGATGGTCTCCTCGCCCGTGCTCACGCCGGCAGCGCGGCGCGCGTCTGATCGAGCGCCTCGATCTGGCGCCGTTTCCACCACACTAGCGTCAGCCCCGGCAGCGCGAGGACGAAGCTCGCGACAAAGTACATGAACCAGCCGCCGTGGTCGGCGATCCAGCCGGCCGGATATCCCAGGCTGTAACGTGGTAGCAGCGCGAGCGATGAGAGCAGCGCGTACTGGAAGGCGCTGTAGCGCACATCGCACAGTGCCATGATGAGCGCCACGAGCGCGATGGCCCCCATCGCGCCAGCGACGTGCTCGATGATCACCGCCGCCGCCATGACCGCGTAGCTCTTGCCGCTGAGCGCGAGCGCACAGTAGAGCAGGTTGCTCAGCGCCTGCAGCACGCCAAAGATGAGCATGGAGCGCAGCAGCCCCAGCCGCACCATAAGTACGCCGCCGAGCAGCGAGCCGAACAGCGCGCTCGCCGTAAATAACCCTTTCACGATGACCGCGATCTCAGTCTTGCTGAAGCCGACGTCCATCATGAACGGGGTGAAGAGCTTGTTGGCGAACGCGTCCCCGACCTTAAAGATGAGCACCACGCTCAAAAGCGCCAGTGCATTGCGGGTCCCGAGAAGTTCGCGCAATGGCTCGACGATGGATTCCTTCAGCGAGCGTGGCTGATAGCTGTTGTGCGAGCTGGGCGCAAGAATGGTGGCCACGCAAAACGCGAGCATCAGTCCTGCGAGAATCAGGAACGCCGGCCGCCACCCAAAGTGATCGGCGACGATGAGTGCTGCGGCTGAGGCGAGCCACGCCGCAGTGCGATAACCCAGATTGCTGGCCGCCGCCGCGACGCCGCGCTCGCTCGGCGTTGACACGTCGGTGCGATAGGCATCGAAGGCGATGTCCTGGGTCGCCGAAAAAAAGGTGATCGCGAGCGCGCAGGCGCCCACCGCGCCGAGCGACAGGGCGGGATTCTGCAGCGCCAGAAGCGCGATGCTCGCGGCCAGGGCGATCTGGGTGACGAGCATCCAGCCGCGGCGGCGGCCGAGCAGGGGCACCGGGTAGCGGTCGATGAGCGGCGCCCACAGCACCTTCAGCAGGTAGGGCATCGCGACATAGGACATGACACCGATGGTGGTGTTGGTGGCGCCGCCATCCTTCAGCCACGCCTGCAGCGCGCTCTCGGTGATCTGATTTGGAAACCCGGACGCCGCCCCGAGGACCATGATGGCGAGCATCTTCGGGCTCGCGAGGACCTCGCGCATGGAGGGAGACGCTGCTCCGGAACTCAAAGATCGTAGTCCAACGTGAGCGGCGCGTGATCGGAGAAGCGCTGCTCCTTATAGATGGTGGCCCGGCGTGCCTTACCGGCGAGCGTGCGGCTGACGACCTGGTAGTCGATGCGCCAGCCGACGTTGTTCGCCCGCGCCTGGCCGCGGTTGGACCACCAGGTGTACTGGTCGGGGCGCGGGCACACTTCGCGAAACGCATCCACGTAGCCGCCCGGCCCGAACAGCTGATCCATCCAGGCGCGCTCTTCGGGCAGGAAGCCTGAGTTCTTCTGGTTCGCGCGCCAGTTGCGCAGATCGATCGCCTGGTGCGCGATGTTCCAGTCACCGCTTAAAATGTAGTGCCGCCGGCGGCGGCGCAGCCGCGCCAGGTGCGGCGTAAAGGCCTCAAGGAAGCGGAATTTCGCCGCCTGTCGCTCCGGGCCCGCCGAGCCCGAGGGCAGGTAGAGCGACACCACCGAGAGGTTCCCCACCTGGGCCTCGAGATACCGGCCCTCGCCGTCAAACTCTCCGACCCCGAAGCCCCTGAGCACACGCTCGGGGCGGTGCCGGGTGTAGAGCGCCACCCCGGCATAGCCCTTGCGCTGGGCGTCATGGAAAAAGGCGTGGTAGCCGGGCAGCTGCACGTCGTGCTCGGCGAGCTGGTGCTCCTGGGCTTTCGTCTCCTGCAGGCAGATGAAATCCGCCCGCTGCCGCGCCAGCCAGCGGAACAGTCCCTTGGCTGCCGCCGAGCGGATGCCGCAGACGTTGACGGTGATGACACGCATCAGGCAATGATATATGCCATGCATCAATACCAGCTCACTTTCATCGACCTGGCGCTCAGGCGCGCTGCACTGCGCTTCGGCAGCTTCACGCTCAAGTCCGGGCGCGACAGCCCGTACTTCTTCAACGCCGGACTGTTCAGTGACGGCGCGGCGGCGCACGTGCTCGGACAGTGTTATGCCGCGGCCATCGTGCAGGCGGGCCTCGAGTTCGACATGCTCTTTGGCCCGGCCTACAAGGGCATCCCGCTCGCTACCACCACCGCGGTGGCGCTCGCCGCCGGGCACGCGCGCAACCTGCCCTATGCCTTCAACCGCAAGGAGGCCAAGGCGCACGGCGAGGGCGGCCGCATCGTGGGTGCCGCGCTCACCGGACGGGTGCTGATCGTGGACGACGTGATCACCGCCGGCACGGCGGTGCGCGAGTCGCTCGAGATCATCCGCGCCGCCGGCGCCCACCCGGTGGGCGTCGCACTCGCGCTCGATCGGCAGGAACGCGGCAGCGGCGCATTGAGCGCGGTGCAGGAGGTCGAGCAGCAGGAGGGGCTGAAGTGTGTGAGCATCGTCACACTCGCGGAGCTCATCGAAGCGCTGTCGCACCCCACCGACGGCCGGGCGCGCATTTCTGCCGAGCAGCTCACATCGCTCAAGGCCTACCGGCAGCGTTTCGGCGTCGTTTGAGCTTGCCAGCGCCCCACCGCCGGCCGGAAACTATTCATATGTCGTGTCGCCCGTCGCTACGCTGCCTGCTTCCGCTGTTGTTCGCCTCGGCGGCGCTCGTTGCGGCGAGTGTTGAGGCGGCTCCCAAGCCTCCCTCCTCCAGTAAAGGCGGCGTCGCCTATAAATGGGTGGACGAGCAGGGCGTCGTGCACTACGGCGACAACATCCCGCCGCAGTATGCGCAGCAGGACCGCACGATCCTCAACAAGCAAGGCGTTGCGGTCTCCCACGTCGACGCCGCACTCACCCCGGAGCAGGCGGCCGCCGAGGCACGCAAGAAGGCCGAGTCGCTCAAGCAGCGCCAGCACGACAGCTTTCTGGTTTCCACCTACACCTCGGTGGACGACATCGAGGCGCTGCGCGACGTACGACTTGATCAGCTGCGCGGTCAGCGTGCCGCCGCGGATGCCTACGTCGAGAGCCTGCGCTCGCGTCTAGGGGCGCTGCAGGCGCGCGCCCTGTCGTTCTCGCCCTACAGCGCGCAGCCCGATGAGCGGCGCATGCCCGACGACGTTGCCGAGAACCTGGTGCGCACCGTCAATGAGATGCGCCAGCAGATCGCGTCCCTGGCGGCCAAGGCAGAAGAAGAAAAGACCCTGCGGTCGCAGTTCGACGCCGACATCGCGCGCTACCAGGAACTGCATACCATCCATACCCAGTAAGCTGCGCTAGGCGCGGCCGGAATGGCCGAAGCCGCCGGCGCCCCGGACGCTCGCGGCGAAATCCTCCACGATCTGCAGCTGCACCTGCACCACCGGTACGACCACGAGCTGCGCGATGCGCTCCCCGGGGTTGACCGTGAAGGGCTGCGCGCTGCGATTCCAGCAGGACACCATCAGCTGCCCCTGGTAATCCGAGTCGATGAGTCCGACCAGGTTGCCGAGCACGATACCGTGCTTATGCCCGAGTCCGGAGCGCGGCAGGATCAGGGCGGCAAGGCCCGGATCCTGCACGTGAATTGCAAGGCCGGTCGGGATGAGTTCGGCACTGCCGGCCGCGAGCACCAGCGGCGCCTCCACACAGGCGCGCAGATCCAGGCCCGCTGACCCGTCGGTCGCGTAGGCGGGCAGCGGGAATTCGTGTCCCAGGCGCGCATCGAGGATGCGCACCCGCAGCGCACGTCGTGGCGAAACGGCGGAACTCAAGCGAGCGCCGAGCCGCGCTGGCGCGCGCCGCTGCGGGCGCTGACTTCGGCGGCGATCAGCGCGATGAGCCCACGCGCGAGCGTCAGCTTGCTCGCGCGCGCCAGCTCGTGGCGGGCATTGCGGGCGAGCACGACGAGCTGATTGTCCTCGCAGTCGAAGGCCTTGTCGTGCCCGACCTCGTTGGCCGCAATCATGTCGAGATTTTTCTTCAGCAGCTTGGCGCGCGCGTTCTGCTCCACCGCCTCGGTCTCGGCGGCGAAGCCCACCACGAAGGGCCGCTCGGCACGCGCGGCGACCGTCGCCAGGACGTCGATCGTGCGTTCCATCGTCAGATCGAGCGTCTCACTGGTCTTCTTGATCTTCTGCTCCGCGGCGCGCGCCGGACGGTAGTCGGCGACCGCGGCGGTGGAGATGAACACGTCGGTGCCGGGGAGTTCGCGCAGCACCGCGCTGAGCATGTCGGCGGCACTCTCCACGTCGAGGCGCGTGACGCCGGCTGGGGTGGCGAGGCTCACAGGCCCGGCGACCAGCACCACCGTGGCACCAGCCTCGCGTGCCGCCTGTGCGACGGCGAAACCCATCTTGCCGGATGAGCGGTTGCTGATGAAGCGCACCGGGTCGATGCGCTCGCGCGTCGGGCCAGCGGTGATCAGCACGCGCCGGCCGGCGAGAACGCCGCTCCCGGACAGCAGTGCCTGCACCCGCTCGGCGAGATCCGCCGGCTCGAGCATGCGTCCCGGGCCGCTCTCCCCGCACGCCTGATCGCCGGCGGCGGGACCGAATATGTGGATGCCGCGTTCGGCGAGCAGCGCGACATTGGCACGGGTCGCAGCGTTGTCCCACATCAGGTGATTCATGGCTGGCGCCACCGCGATCGGCGCGGCGCTCGCCAGGCACAGCGTCGCGAGCAGATCATCGGCCTGCCCGGTGGCCAGGCGCGCCAGAAAGTCCGCGCTCGCCGGCGCGATCAGCACCGCATCCGCCCAGCGCGCGAGCTCGATGTGGCCCATCGCCGCTTCCGCGGCCGGATCCCACAGCTCGCTGCGCACGCTGCGCCCGGAGACGGCCTGGAAGGTAGTGGCGGTCACGAACTCGCGCGCCGCAGCGGTCATCACCACCTGGACCTCCGCGCCGCGCTCGCGCAGACGCCGCACAAGGTCCGGACTCTTGTAGGCGGCGATGCCGCCGGTCACGCCGAGAAGGATGCGCTTGGCTTGCATGGAATGTTTCCGTTCCCGCAACGATTATCGCACCGCGTCGCCCCCGACGCGCAAACTGAGCGCACATCCGGGGCGGAAAAACACCAGATTCCGGGCAGTTTCTGCCCCTGTCCGCCCACGGCGGCCCTCCTTAGACTGACCACATTCTTTCCTTAGAAGCACAAAGCATGAGCATCCGGCATTGGCCGCAGGGCGAGCGGCCGCGCGAGAAGCTCCTGGAGCACGGCGCGCATGCACTCTCGGACGCGGAGCTCGTGGCGTTGCTGCTCGGCTCCGGCACGCGCGGCTGCTCGGCGCTGGAACTGGCGCGCGGGCTGCTCACGGACTTCGGCTCGCTGCGGGATCTGTTGAGCGCGCAGGCGTCGCGCTGCCTGGCGCTGAAGGGGATGGGGCCGGCGCGCTATGCGATCCTGCAGGCGGCGGTGGAACTGGCGCGCCGGCACTTTCGTGAAACGCTGCGGCTGGGTCCGGCGCTCGCGGCCCCGGAAAACACACGCGCCTTCCTGCTGGCACAGCTGCGCGACCGGCCCTACGAGGTGTTCTGCTGCCTATATCTGTATCCAGTACTTAAGTAAATGATTCGTATAGATAATTCAAAGAACACTACTTTGAGGTCCGTCAATAGTCCGTCCATGGGTGTAGAAATCCCCCTTAAAGCCTGGAAGCGCCACAGACGATCTAGAAGCAAACCGCGATAGATCACGGCGCGGGCAAGCGCGAATTGGCCATCGAATCCCCATCGGCTCCCTAGTGCTGCTGCCGGGCGAGCGTGATGGATCTTTTGTTCCCGCCTACCTTCATCGAGTAGTACGTGGTCAGCGCGGGCAGGTCCAATCGATCAACCGAGTACGCGAGCGTTGCGTCCCGACACCGGTCCCAGGTTCCCTTGGTTCCCGCTTCGCCGGAGTTGTAGGGCTTGCACACATTCGTCGCTGCGGCACGGAGGCGCTCATATAGCTGGGCAACAGCGGCCGGTTTGCTCAGGTCGAGATCTCTCACGTTGACGGTCTGGCTCCGAGGCGCATCGGAAGCAAATGCGGTGGGGCTGCCAATCCAGACCCAAGCGCACGCCAGGGCCCACGCGGCGCTGGTGCTATGCACAATCTGCCCGTTTCTCGCGTTCCCGTTCATCTTGATCTCCTCAGGTTGCCCGGGAGTACTGTCGTTACCGCACGCCCGTGCTATCGGTTATTGGGACGCGGAGTGTTTACCGCGCGCGTATGTGGCGCATGAAGCGCGGGGAAAGGATTCGGTAAGAGTTGGGAAAGACTTTGGGAAGGTCGATTCGATGAGGGACTAGGGTCCGCTTTGTTTGCACGCGACGACGCTCAGTGTCGTTGATTCGCCTCGGAATTCTCCCATTCCAATGTTCAACTCATTGCTTCGCATCGTCGGACGGGCGTACAACGAAGCGCCAATCCACGAGTACTCGGGGCAATAGCAGGCGGCGACTCGCCTCAAGTTCCAGCACGGCCTAGCGAGACATTCGAGTGGAACGAGCATGACGGAAGAAGCAGGCTCCGCTTCCAAAGCTCAGCGCTATCGCGTGGGCGACCTATTGCTCGACGTCGGTCAAAAGCGCGCGTGGCGCGATGACGTCGAGGTGCGATTGCCCAAGCTATCCTTCGATCTACTGCTGATGCTCGTCCGTGCGGCGCCGAATCTGGTATCGAATGACGAGTTGATGGAGGGTGTCTGGCCGGGAATCGTCGTAAGCCCGGAAACGGTAAGCCAGCGCGTAAAGCTCCTGCGGGGCGCCTTGGGCGACGATGCGCACGAGCCGCGTTACTTCGCCGTATCGCGCGGTCAGGGATGCAGACTGCTTGCGCCGGTCTCGCAGTTGAATGACGAAGCAGCGCCGTTGCGCGCAGTCGATCCGACGGTCGTCACGCAAGGAAAGCCCGGCAGAAGCTCGAGGTATATCGCGTCAGTGATTATCGCGCTGAGCGCGATCGCGGTCACTGTGATGGTGTTGCGGGGGCACCATGCGACGCCTCTGACGGCACGCGTCTTTGATTCGAAAACCTTGGTCGCGTTGCCCGCCCATACCGTTGCCGTGCTGCCGTTCGAGAACTTGAGCGTCGAGTCAGGCAAGGACGACCATCCTGGTCTCGGTCTCGGAATCGCGGAAATGGTCATTAGCCGTCTTTCGGAGACGCCTGAAATACTGGTGATTGCACGCAGCTCCTCGTTTGCGTATCTGGGTCGAAACATCGATGCACGCGAGATAGGACGCCAGCTCAATGCTCGCCTGCTCGTTGAAGGTAGCGTGCAGCGCGAGGGACAGCGCTTACGGGTCACTGCCCAACTGGTGGACGCTGAGACGGGACGGCAGATCAAAGCCATGCATTTCGATCGCGATCTGACGGATGTCTTTCGGCTGCAGGATGAAATTTCCGAGCAGATCGCATCCGAGCTCGACGTCAATATCGATAGCGGCCGCGGGCCGGTTCACAACAGCCGATCCACGAGCGCTAACCTCGACGCGTACCTGATGTATCTGCAAGGCCGTGCGTTATTGGACCACTGGCGTGTGGCGGATGCGAAAGCGGCTGTCGAGCTTCTTGCGCGTGCGCTCGAAATCGATCCTAGCTTCGCGCCGACGTACGCCGAACTGGCACACGCGAAATGGCAGGCAAACTATCTCGCCGGTGAAGACACCTCGCAGATCTCCGAGTCGGCCAGCCGGCTCATCCGCACAGCACTCTCGCTCGATAACCGCTTGGGGGAGGCCTATGTCATGCGCGCGCAGCTGGAAATCGAGCGCGATCCAAACGCCGCGGAGGCGGATTTTCGTAAAGGCCTAGAACTCAGCCCGAACTACGCCGTGGGCTATGGGCTGTTTGGCGACGCGCTGGCGTCCAACGACCGGCCGAAGGAGGCGCTGGAAATGATCGAGCGAGCGCGCCGACTCGACCCCCGCGCGCCGCGCTACAGCTACCTGGAGGCACAGCTTTTTGCCTTTCGGGGAGATCCCCAAAGCGCACGGCAGGCTGAGGCGCTGATGTTGCATACCTTGGAAATTGATCCAACGTTTTCCCCCGCGTTCGCGCGCATGGCGGAGTACAAGTGGCTCGGCGAACGCGGCGAGACCGCGGAAGCGCTGAAGCTGATCGAGCGTGCGCTGCAACTTGATCCGGTGACCGAGTGGCTGCAGGTGCGGGCTTGCGACTTGTATCTGGATCTGGGGGAGGTAGCCGCCGCGCGGCAGGTCCTATCGCAGCGCGGCATTGACCCGACCGGGCACATTTCAGTGGCACTCTACGAGCGCGACTGGGCCAGGGCCGGAGAGCTGGCTCTGAAGCGCGGCGAGGGGTTTCACGAATGGGAATTCCTGCCGGTGTACGCAGTTCGCGCCTACGCCGTTCACACCGGAGAATTACGTCGCAGCATCCAATTCCTGCGCTCGATGTACCATCTGGAGGATGGCGCAACGCTTCGCGGCCCCATAGATTATTATGCGGCGTACTCGTTGGTCTTCCTGCTGCGCAGAAGTGGCCAAGCGTCCCTCGCAGATCGAATCCCCGATTTGCCCCCGGAGATTCGCTCGCCATTCGATGAAATTGCGCATGCGCTCACGTGGATCGCTCGAGGTCGCCGTGACGATGCGCTCGCCGCGTTGACTCGATTTTCGGACAGTGGCCGGCATTTCCCGTACTGGTGGACAATCGAGCAGGATTCAATGTGGGATTCAGTGCGCGGGGATCCGCTTTTTATAGCCTTCCTCGACAAACAACGTTCGCAGGCCGATCAACAGCGTGTGTTGTTGGCCGAAATGCGGCGCAGAGGCGCTCTGCCTGAACGCCAGGACGCGGCCGAGACTGTAGATCCGATGGGTCGCAGAGTACTCGAGAAAAACGAGCCGAAGTAGCTGGAGTAGGGAGGCGACTACTGAATAGACGGTCAACGCGGTTTCCTTTTTGAGGGTAACTTTTCCTTTGATGTAAGGATCCAGCGATCTTACAGCGGGGGCGCTCGCCGGTAGGCCGCCGACAGCGCTGGTTCGCCGCGGCGCGAAAATGCGGGGCGTGGACCTTCGAGCAGTCGCAGAGCGCTGAGATAAGCCAGTCAATCGGTTCGCTTGCCACAATTCCCAGACGGTAAACCTCGCATGGCACCGTGGCATCCCCCCCATTTCTAGTGCGTTTGCGCAGAAATAGCGGTGTTGAGTCCGGAGGTGTATTGCAAGCCGCTTGGCAACCGATTCTCAGGAAGTCGGGAGACGCGCCTATTGCGGCGCGGCAAGAACGCTGAGCCTGGTGCGCCGTTTCATCGGCCCCTCCGCCGGGTGCACGCCGCATAGCATCTGCCTGGAAATTGCTGGCCAAGGCGCGCCAGCTGGCGCTTGACAATTCATCTCGTTCAGCCCAAGAGATGTCGGCTGCGCACATGCACGCCTCTGGATCCGTGGTGGTAGTTTTGTGACATGAGTGGAAGCCGTGCAGCAGAGCCCGTCGGACCGGTCGACGTCGCGCTCGCTCACGCCGCGCGGCTGCTCGAGCGCGACCCTGCGCTCGCGGCAGAGCAGGCGGGTGAAATTCTCAAGGCCGCACCGGCACATCCGGCGGCCACGCTGATCCGCGGCATCGCGCGCCGTGCGGGTGGTGATGCCGCGGGGGCCCTGCAGGTGCTCACGCCGCTCGCCGGGAGCCAGCCCCGCTGGGCGGCGGCGCACTACGAGCTCGGAGTCACCTTCGGTGCGCTCGGGCGTGGCGAAGAGGCCGGCGGCGGCTTTGCAGCGCAGCGTGCAGCTCAATCCGGAGCTTCCTGACGCCTGGCGAGCGCTTGCCGATCACCTGATGGCGATCGGCGATGACGCCGCGGCCGAGGCGGCCCGGGCGCGCTTCCTGAAGACTTCCGTGCGTGACCCGCGGCTGCTCGCCGCGGGCGCCGCGCTCTGCGAGAACCGCATCCCGGAGGCCGAGGCGCTGCTGCGAGGGCATCTGCGCGAGCGCCCGACCGACATCGCCGCCATGCGCATGCTCGCGGAGGTCGCGGGGCGTCTCGGACGCTATCAGGACGCCGAATCGCTGCTGGCGAGTTGCCTCGAGCACAATTGGAACGCTGTGGCAGAGCTTAAGAAGCGAGTCCTCGCGGAAGCGCCTTAGTGGCGTCATTTTTGTCGCGGCTCAGGCGCACGACCGTGATAGTTTCGTACGAGAAGGTAGAGGACTAGAGACCCCTTTCGTCAGAGTCAAACTTCTTAGCAGCGCGCCGATTGCGCCGGCGCTGTAGCCGGTCCCTCACCATCGGGCTTACGATGATTGCGGCAATAGCGCCAAAGCAAGCATCGGACCGACTCATGCGAGGCGGAATCTTTACGTTGTTGTGCGCCGCAGCTTGCGGCCTAGTGGCCTCAGGAGGACTCTTCCAATGTCGCCCGGACCGCGCTACTGAGTAACGCGCCCGCTGCCAAGCGTCGATCCTGGCGCGATAGGCGACACGATGCGCGGTGATGCCGATCAGTGCACGAAGGGGGGCGGACGATGGCGACCGTCATCACGACTGTCCACGGGACGTTTGCCAGGCAGGCGCCCTGGGCCCGGCCCGATTCGCCGCTCAGCCAATATCTGACGGCGCATCTCGGCGGAGCGGTTCGGATCGCGCCGTTCGAGTGGTCCGGCCGCAATTCGTTTAAAGCCCGGGACGACGCCGCAAAGCGTTTGCGTGACCACCTCGAAGCCATCTGCAGCTCCGAGCCGGACAGTCGCCAGTTTGTTGTGGCGCATAGCCACGGCGGGAACGTCGCCCTGCTTGCGGCAGCGACCGGCCGGTTGCCTAAGCCCCTCGAGGGAATTGTCTGCCTGTCTACGCCGTTTCTGCAGTCATGGCCTCGACATCTCGGTACGGCGCGCATCGTGAGCGCCGCCGCCGGAATCGTCCTACTCTTCGCCAACCTGCTCACTCTCATGCTGCGCCACCGGGTGAAACTCCTCTGGGTATACATACTCGTGGCGGCTATCCCTACGCTCGTTTTCGTCATGAGGGCCGCGGCTCGCTGGGCGAAAAATGACAAGCCACCCTGGGTGCTCCCAGAAATGGATCCTCATCGCATGCTCATCTTGCGGGCCGCTGGCGATGAGGCATCGGCCGCCCTGGGCGCGGCGAGCCTCGTTTCATCGTTGGTGGCGAGATTCTGGGCGCTCACGTCAGTGGGCGCACCACTGTGGATGCGTGCTCTGGAGCAGGATAAGGCCGATCGGGCACGTCAGACTCGCTATTCGTGGCCGCGGCTCGTACACAGTTTAAGCGTCATCGGGCTCTTCGTGCTTGGCATCGTTCTCTTAGTGGTTAGCCTGCTGCCGGCCGAGCGGCCCTGGGTCACCGGAAACCAAGCAACCGCTGTTCTCGTCACGGCTTTTGTTCTTAACCTTCCGTTTACTTGGCGCAAGGTACTCGCGCTCGCCGTGTTGGCGCCGTTGTGGTGGCTTTCCATGCTCTTGGGCGGTCCTGTACTGCTCGTGCTTTCCGTCTTCGCTCTGTCGTTTGGGTCGTCGGTTGCGCTGCGTAATGTCCTGTGGATCGTCTCCGCCGAGCCGACACCTCCCGGCGTGTGGATTACGGTACAGCTGGACCCCGACAGCACGCCCCGAGGGTTTCGAGGGCTCATGCACAGCTCCCTGTATGATGATCCGCGAGCGCACTCGGTGATCGCCCATTGGATGAAGCAACGGATGGGCACTTCACCGGCCGCGGAGTGCAGGGAGCGAACGACCCAGTAACTGCCTCTGCTGACGTAATGCTCGCGCCATTTCACGCAGCACCAAACGTCTAGAGCCCCTGTAAGCATTTCGGGCCGCTCTGCCCTTACCAACGGTCGTCTTCGGTCCCGTAGACCGCTCCCACGGCTTCCAGTGACGAATGGCCGCTCCCTGTCGCTCCCGGCGTTCCGGCGTCCAGCCATTCATCGCGTTGCCGTTCCAATAGTTTGTTTGGCTGATTCTTCGTGTTCCTGCGCGCCCGAAGCTTCAGGAGCCGGCTGTGCCGCGTTGTTCACCTGTTGCGGGCCATTGGCGATGTTGGCCTGGCGCACGAAGGCCACCGTAGTGGGATTCTTTATGACAGCCAGCGTCTCGAGCGTGGCGCGACACTGGGATTGGGCCCTGAGTGCCAGACGCATGAACGTGTCCGCGGCCTCCAAATTGCTGAAGTTGCTCCCGGCTAACCGGGCCAATTTATGAAACACGGTATCAAGCGTCTGAGCCTGGGTGAGGAGCATTTCTTCCGCTCGTCCGAGTTCTCCTCGAAGAAGTGCGTCAACTTGCGCGCTTAGTGCGCCTACCAGCGACGTTAAATCCAACTCACCAAATGCCGTTTCAAAGCTCTTGATTGTCGTGGCGGCCTTCACGGTTGGCCGGGCCACTGCCCTGGCAAGCATCGAATCGGGGGTTTCCCCAGGTTCCATGACGATCTGCAGGGGTCTTCGCCCCGAAGGGTGGTTCTCGCCAGGAGAGCTGGAGGCTCTCTCTTGTCGGCCACGTCTGGTCACAGTTTGTTCGGTCATTGAGGTTACCCAACGGCTAGGGCGTAATCGGGATGAGGCATGTAGTCGGGCACCGCAGGCGTTCGGCTTGCCTGAAAGCTTGAGCACTGGAATGGCAACCGAAAGGCCAGTAAGCCCTCCCCGTGCTCTAGGCAGGTTCCAGGTCCCGCAGGGTGGGGGCCGAAGGAATACCTCGAACAATTGCCACACAGATGCAATCGTCCCAGTAAGACTGCTGACCGATATTCCTTAAGCGGCGCCGCCTCTAGGGCTGCGATGATGGCGCGTCGCCTATCAGCGGCGAGGACGCTCGGCTGCCTGTTGGCGACGCTGGCTGCAAGCTCTCTCAGACTAGGTTGTCGCATAGCTGTCGCACCGCCTTTCGCACGAAGCACCCCTTAGTCGCACTGTCGCACCCCTAGGCAATGCGACTGTGCGACAGATCCTCCAAAAGCTTGAAACACCGCTGTTTTCGCATCGAAACGCCTGCGACTGACGCAGGGACAGTGCGACGACCCTGTCGCAAGCGTGTTGCACGCCTTGTCGCACAAGTTACGCATGGCCGTTTAGCTTTCCAGCCTTGTTGAGATGCCGATATACGGTGGCCCTGTGAATCCCCAGGTCCCCTGCTATCTCCGCCGGCTTCATTCCCAGGCTCACTAGTTCGGCGATGCGGGAGTCCTGGCCGTCTTCCAGGGGTTTCATGGTCCATATCTGGCGGTTGTGTTGATCTGCGGCCAGGTGGGCTTCGAACGCCTCGGCATCCTCTCCGTAAAGGCTCCGACCTTTCTCAATGTGCACTTCGAACCGGGCGCCGTGCGTCTGCGAGTAATCGCTTGGGCGACGCAACCCAAGTACGGTGTCCAGCACATCCTCACGGCGTGATGTTCCACGCTGAGCCCCGCCCTTACCGCTGTGATGGATGAAGATCACGGAGCGCCCCTGAGAGCGATGGCGTAATGCCCACGTCTGTAGTGGCTGCCAGCTCTCCGCGTCATTCTCGATGCCCGTACGCAGCAGACTGGAAAGGTTATCCAGGACGATGAGTTTGGAGTTCCCTACCAGCGCGTCTATCGCTGCCTGCCCCGCCCCAGTGCTAAGGTCGGGCATCCCAGCCTCCCGGTTAAGATCAGGTGTCACGATGTGAAGCGGCGCAGTCACTTCCTTGTCGCTTGCCTGAATAGCCTTCGCCAAACGTTCCTGGAGCGCCGAGGCGGGCATTTCGCCGTCAACGAGTAGTACCCCTGCGGGAGTCGGTGCTGACCAACGGAGAAACTGCCCGCCAGAAGCAACGGCTACCGCGATCCCGACCGTCAAGTGAGTTTTCCCCAAGCCCCTCGGGCCGTGGACCATCATCAGGCCCTGTTCCGGCAGCACGGGAGCCAGGAGATGTCTTCGGGGCGGGATCTCCATGCGAAGAAACTCGGTGATCCCAATCGCTGATAGCGGCTGTCGAGTAGTGCTCTGTTCCGCGGCGACAGCATCCAACTTGGCGGCCAGAGCGTCGTAATCAGGCTGCATGGCTGACCTTGATCGGGTTAACCATGTCACGTGCGGTGCCTATGCGGCTGGCCGCTTGTATCAATCGACGCACCTGAGGCTCGTTCACGGTACGTCGCTGCACGACGTCGTTAAGGATTAGTACCGCAACGGTTATTTCGTGATCGAGCATTACGAGCAAATCCCGCGCTGGCATCGCGGTGGATGAGGCTGCCAATTCTCCCAGGGGTCTCGCGAACAGATCTGCAAGTGTCAGACCAATGGCTGCAAGGACCGCCTCCGTCTCACACCCCCCGAAGTCGTGCAGGAGGACTCGCCCGTCATCCAGTTCTCGGACGCTAAGGGACGGTGACCGGTCTTCATGCGCCGGACACCGGGCAAGCCAGCGATAAGGTGCGGTCTGGCGTACGTTGTTCAGACGATTGAGCAGCGTTGAGGCGCTCATCGTCGCGGTCTCGAGGCGATCACTGCCCTGAGATCGCAGTACCAGTTGCACCGAGCACAGTAATCGAGGGAATCGCGCGTCGGGTGAAACGCGACGCGGCAAGCGATGCAACGAAATAACGGCTGTTCATGTTGCTGCAGACGCGGTCTGAATGGGATAATGCTCATGGTTTAAGTGTCCTAAGTGGTGTGGATACGCCAAAGAGAGCTCGACCTTGCCGGGTCGGGCTCTCGTCGTTTGTGGTACGAGGAAAATCACGCGGCTTCGGGTGAAGCCGCACGCCGGTCGGAGTACTGCCTAGATTCGGCGAACTTTTGTAGCTCGCTGGCTCGATAACCTACGGCCAGCGGGCCAATCTGAACTCTTCGGGGAAAGAGGCCCGCTTTCTCCCAACGCTCGAGAGTGCGGATCTGCACGCCGAATCGACGAGCGGCCTCAGCCTTCCGAATGAAAACTTCACCTTGATCGAACATTGCGTCACCTCAATGTCGCGGGCATCCGCGGCTTGAGGCGACAAATTAACCGACGACTAAAATGTCACTGATTTGGCACGCTTAAAGGCAGTTGCCAAGCCCAATGCCTACCAGTGCGTACAGCAAGAATGCCTAAGGCCTTCTTTGCTCTGATGATGGTTCTTTTCGAATATCCGGCCGCGGTAGCGTGCCGCGCAATCTCGCGACTGGAAAGACAGCCCTTCGCAAGAATGCGACGTAGAAATGAAGCGGCGTCAGACTGGCGACTGCGAGCTGAAGGCGCGAGAGTCCTTGGTGAAGGGGTGCAGAGAAGGTGAATCAGATCATCGCGCGTGTATGAGCCCATTGGCGCGTATTTCTTTTGGCATTTCCTAACGTAGTCTAGGCTGCACCTGAACAGCTTGGCGACTGCCCTAAGGGTCGCCCGCTCACCGGACCGACTTTCTTTGCGTTGTAGGAAAAACGTGGCGGCAACGCGTAAGTCCTTAGGCCTTTCCGTGCGCGGCCTTCCTCGATATCTCGGAGTATTGAGAAGCCAATTGGCGATCCAATGCGCCCGTTCTGGGTGAGGGGTCTCACCCCTTTCTAGTTGCTTGCCGGCTTCGCGTATAGATGGCCTGTCAACATAGTCGCTAATCAGGTCTGCCACGAACTTCGCGAGCGCAGGAGGCAAGGGCCGCTCTGCGTGAAGATAAGCAGCAGCTTCGCTTACGTAAAAACGCTTATCGTCTGGACCAAGTTGTTTTAGCTCTTCAAGCGGTGGAACCCCCTCACCGCTTTCCTGCGCTTTCTTGATCTCTTGTGCAAGTAAAGTGCTGAAATGATTGTCTACAGCTCCGGGGGCGCGACGGGCCATCAGCCGGCCAGTCTTTTGCCGATTGGTACCACCTTCGCACCCGCGACAATGGCATCGATGTGATCCGCCCACGCCTGCATCATCTTTGCGCGGTCTTCGAGATACGTCGCCTTGTTGTAGGCGGCCCGGATCTTGTTCCGCTCCTGGTGAGCCAGTTGTCGCTCGATCACGTCCGGGCGCCATCCGAGTTCGTTGAGAATCGTGCTGGCGGTGCGCCGGAAACCGTGCGGCGAGAAGTGGCTGTATCCCAAACGATTCAGCGCGTTGTTTAGCGCCGTATCTGATATCGGCTTCGCTAGCGACGACAGGCCTGGGAAAACATACCGTGAGCCGCTTGCGAGTTTTCTGGCCTGCTTGAATAGAGTCACGGCCTGTTCGGAAAGCGGCACGATATGAAGCTCACCGGCCTTCATGCGTTCGGCCGGAATGCGCCATTCGGCCGAATCAAGGTCGAGTTCCCCCCACGTTGCATGAATTAGTTCCCGCTTCCGAACAAAGGTCAGAAGTAATAGCTCCAACGCAATCCTGGTACCGGGTCGGCCGCCGCCATCGCGTACCGCCTTAACGAGGTCCCGAATCTCCTTAGCTGAAAGGGCAGGCATGGTTCGGGTCTTCGGCACCGCGATTGCACCGCGCGCCGCTGCAGCCGGGTTTCGGTCGGTGAGTTCACGGCTCGCCGCATACGCGAATACGGCGCCGATATAGCGGCGAATAGAGTTGGCCGTATAGAGACTGCCGCGGTCCTGCGCCTTCTTACAGGCGGCCAATACGTGCGCCTGGGAGATGTCCGCGATTGGCTTGTCACCGAGGACTTTATAGGCTTCGGTCAAGAAGCGCTTAGCGAGTCGGATCCATGACTCCGAGCGGTGCGGCGTGAACTCTTCCATCCATTGCTCGGCGACACCGCGAAAACTGGTTCCAAGTTTGAACGCGGCGGCCTCGCGTTCCTTTTTCCGGCTTGATGCCGGACTCTGACCGAGTTCAAGCATCCGGCGCGCCTTCGCGTGCTCGGCCCTGGCCTCAAGCAGGGAGATCCCCTCGCCGCTGGACGAATACGTCCCTAGTGTCAGCGTCTCTCGCTTCTGGTGGAACCGATACTCGTAACGAAAGACCTTCTTGCCCGTGGGCAGGACGGCTAGGTACAGCCCATCCCTGTCGGCCAGCTTGTAGCGGCGGGTGCGCGTTTTAGCGCGGGAAATCGCGGTATCTGAGAGCATGTGACGGACCATTCGGTGGACGGGTACGGCCCGTCCGTCATAGGTCCGTCAGAGTTTAGCGTCTTTCCTTGTCGCCGTGTGTCGCTTCCTGACGCTATTTTCTCCCTTAGAAGTAGCTATTTCAGTGCATATATGAGGCTATCTAGAGGTGAGATGTCGCGCCTTGTCCGCCGTGTATAGGTAAGCTGCCTGTACCTGGACAATCGCCACCGGCTCATCGCCTTCGAGGAGCTGTTCCGGGGCACGATCGACCGCGCCGGCGTGCACCCGCGCGAAGTGCTGCGCCAGACGCTCGCGCACAATGCCGCCGCGGTCATGTTCGCCCACAACCACCCCTCGGGCGTGCTCGAGCCCAGTGCGGCCGATGAACTCATCACCCGCCGCCTCAAGGAAGCCCTCGCCCTGGTCGACGTGCGGGTGCTCGATCACTTCATCATCGGCGACGGCCAGTGCTTTTCGTTCTGCGAGCACGGGCTGATTTGAGGCACAGGAAGGCCCGCGCAACACCTGGCGCCGCGACGCCCCCTGGGGGCTCCCTGAACACCCCCGCCGCCCTCGTACCTTGAGATCGCCCCGCCGGGCTGGTATAAAGCCCGGCCCGGGATACCGAGGCGGACGGCCTCCTCGATCCTAAGTCACTGAAACTTCAAGGTTGTTCGTATGTCCCGCGTCTGCGAGATCACCGGCAAGAAGCCGGCCGTTGGTAACCGCGTCTCTCACGCCAACAACAAGAAGCGGCGCCGCTTCCTGCCCAATCTGCATACGCAGCGCTTCTGGGTCGAGACGGACAAGCGCTGGGTGACGCTGCGGCTGACCACCAGCGGCATGCGCACCGTGGAGAAAAAGGGCATCGACAAGGTCATCGAGGAACTGCGGGCCAAGGGCCGCAAGCTCTAGAGCGACGCGACCCAAGGAGCCACCATGCGCGAGAAGATCAAGCTGCTGTCCTCGGCCAATACCGGTCACTTCTACGTGACGACCAAGAACAAGCGCCTGCACCCGGATAAGCTGGAAGTGAAGAAGTTCGACCCGGTGGCGCGCAAGCACGTCGCCTACAAAGAGTCGAAGATCAAGTAACGCGGCGCGCTTGCCCCCGAGCGCGTGCCTGAACTACCCGAAGTCGAGACCACGCGGCGCGGACTTGCGCCGCACGTGCGCAAGCGCCGCATCGTCGCGCTCACCGTCTACGAACCGCGCCTGCGCTGGCCCATCGCGCCGGGCCTGCCGCGTGAACTCGCCGGGCGCCGCATCGCGCAGGTCGGCCGTCGCGCCAAGTACCTGCTGCTCAAGCTCGAACGCGGAACGCTGCTGCTGCATCTGGGGATGTCGGGCAACCTGCGGGCCGTGCCGCGCGCCACGCCGCGCCTGAAGCACGATCACTTCGATCTGGTGCTCGATTCCGGGCTCGCGCTGCGCTTCAACGACCCGCGCCGCTTCGGCAGCCTCCTCTACACCGCCGAGGATCCGCGCCAGCACGCGCTGCTCAAGCACCTGGCGCCCGAGCCGTTCGCCAGGGCCTTCGATGCGGACTACCTGTGGCGCATCACCCGCGGCCGGCGCGTGGCGCTGAAGCAGCTCATCATGAACAGCCGCCTGGTCGTGGGGGTCGGCAACATCTATGCAAGCGAAGCGCTGTTCCGCGCACGCCTGAGGCCGCAGCGGCGCGCCGCCACACTGACCCGCGCCGAAAGCGCGCGCCTGGTGCGTGCGATCCGCACGGTGCTGATGCTCGCCATCCGCGCCGGTGGCACGACGCTGCGCGACTATCTGGGAGCGGATGGCGCGCCCGGCTACTTCCGCCAGCGACTTTACGTCTATGAACGCGCCGGCAAACCCTGCCGGCGCTGCCACACCCCGGTGCGCGCGCTCACCCAGGGGCAGCGCTCCACCTACTATTGTCCGCGTTGCCAGCAATGAGGCCCGCGGCGTCAGGACCCCCATGAGCCGTCACATCCAGGCCCATCTTGCCCAGGCCGATGCGGTCATGGCCGCACTGATCGGCGCGGTCGGCGCGTACGCTCTCGAGGCGCCGGAGGACATCCATCCGTTCCAGGCGCTCGCGCAGGCCATCGCCCACCAGCAGCTCAACGGCACGGCCGCCAACACCATCCTGCGCCGGCTGACCGAGTCGTGCGGGGGCGGGCGCTTTCCCTCGCCGCAATGCGTACTCGAGGCCTCGGTCGAGAGCCTGCGCGCCGCCGGCTTCTCCTTCGCCAAGGTCGCCGCGCTCAAGGACCTGGCGGCCAAGACGCTGCAGCGCGTGGTGCCCGCGCACGCCGAGCTCGTCAGGCTCACCGATGAGGAGATCATCACCCGCCTGACGCAGGTGCGCGGCATCGGCCGCTGGACGGTGGAGATGCTGCTGCTGTTCCGCATGGGCCGTCCGGACGTGCTGCCGGTCGATGATTTCGGGGTGCGCGCGGGCTTCAGGGCCGCCTATGGGCTGCGCACGCTGCCGCACCCGAAGGTGCTGGCCGCCTACGGCGAGCGCTGGAAACCCTATCGCAGCGCCGCGGCCTGGTATCTGTGGCGCGCGCTGGAACTGAAGCGCGCGGGAACCCTGCCCGAGCCAGCCGAGCGCATCCGGCTGCCGCGGCTGAAGAGGCGCCGCCGGCGGGCCGCACCGGCGGGCACGCGGCGCAGGAGCGCGAAGGCGCCGGCCAAGCGCGCCAGGAAGATCCTCAGGCGGAAAGCGCGCCCGCGCGCGCGTAAGTGATGCGCAGCAGTGGCTGATTGCGCCGCGGATTCAGGTCGGCGGGCCGCTGCTGGCGCTCGAGGTCGTAGCAGACCGTGAGCTCGTCGCCGCGCAGCTCGTAGACGGCGAGCATGGTGCGCCCGGCGTAGGGGCCGGCTTCGCCCATGATGTCCATCGCGGGTGGCGAGCGCGCTTCGTCCAGCCGGTAGTGCCCGCGATCGACCACCTGATTGCTGCGGTCGATGATGCGGTAGCCGCCGCCGCGCAGCAGCAGGTAGCGCACGCGCAGCTCCTCGACGCGCAGCGCACTGCCGGCCACGCTGGCGGCAATCGGCACCCACGCGCCCTCGAGCGCGGGCCCCGGTGGTAGTGAGGCAGACGGCGTGCTCATCTACGGCCGCCGCTGCTTCTTCAGCTCCGCCTCCACGATCGGGTGTACGAAGCGGTGCACGTCGCCGCCGAGGACCGCGATCTCGCGTACCAGCGTGGAGGAGATGAAGGTGAACTGTTCCTGCGGCGTGAGGAACACGGTCTCGAACTCTCGATCCAGGTGCCGCGACATGTTGGCGAGCTGAAACTCGAACTCGAAGTCCGACACCGCGCGCAGGCCGCGCACGATGACCGAGCCCTGGTGCTGGCGCGCGAAATCGACCGTCAACCCCGCATAGCCCTCCACGCTCACGTTCGGCATGTCCCCGAGCACCGCGCGCGCCAGCTCGACGCGCTTCTGGAGCGAGAACATCGGGGTCTTGTGAGTATTGGCCGCGATCGCGACGATCACCGAATCGAAGATACCGGCCGCGCGGCGCACCAGATCCTGGTGTCCGTTGGTAATGGGGTCGAAGGTGCCGGGGTAGACGGCGTTGCGTTTCATGCCAAGTCAGACGGGCCCGCCAGAGTACGCGTACAGATGATAACCGACCTCGCCCGCCTGCTTGGCCTTAAGGAGGGTAAAGACCTCAGGCAGCTGCGGGGCACCGCCGCGGGCCGGGGATTCGACATAGATCCGGGCCTCCGGCAGCAGCCAGCCGCGTTCCGCGAGCCGGCGCGCGGCGCTTAACAGCAGCGGCGAACCGAACGGCGGGTCGAGGAACACCACGCCGAAGGGCTCGGGTGTGCCGTCGAGGAACTGCAGCGCATCCGCGCACCCGACCTCCCCGCCGCTGGCCTGCCATTCGGCCAGGCGCGCGCGCAGCTCGCGCGCAGCCACCGGGTCGCGTTCGATGAAGCTCACGTGCGCCGCCCCGCGCGAGAGCGCCTCGAGTCCCAGCGCCCCGCTGCCGGCAAACAGGTCCAGACAGCGTGCCCCGGCCGTAAGTGGCCCGAGCCAGTTGAACAGCGTCTCGCGGACGCGGTCGGGGGTCGGGCGCAGGTCAGGGCGGTCCGGGAAACGCAGCTTCCGCCCGCGCCAGGTACCACCGATGATGCGCAGCACGCGGGCGCTCGCGCCACGGCGCGGCGGCGCGCGGGAGCGGACTGGTGACTTCCCGGCAGAGCCCAAGTGGATCACTCCCGTGGACGCACGCGCCACCTTGCCACTGTTCTTCCCCTAAGCGTAACCTAGCTTGTCTCGTCCATCAGCGAAGCGCTTTAAAACAGCACCGGCAGGAGGGGATACGGCCGGTGAGCCACGGCATAAGAACCGCAGGTGGCTCGCGTCGATAGCTCGTGAAAATGAAGCCGCGGCGCGTGGCAGTGCATTCAACAGCGCGGCCGCGACGGCTTTTGGGGGTTGCAGCGATATGAAGAGACTTGTCGCAACTGGCATCGCGGCGGCCGCCCTGCTGCTGGGTGCCTGCTCGGGCGGCGGATACGGCTCGGTGGGTCCCGGGAACACCGACAGCGGCAACCTCCCGGGCGGCGGCACGCCTCCGCCCCCGCCCACATCGAGCACGGCACTGTTCCAGGTCAACGCGGGCGTGCTGCCCTATCCGACGGACCTGTACTTCGCAGGATCCACCGACGGCACGCTCAATATCCAGCCACCCAACCCCGTGGAGCCCAACCAAGCGGCCATCAACGGACTCGACGGTTTCTCCACCACCGCCGTGATCCGCGAAGACTTCGGCGGCGCACTCGATCCCACCAGCTTCACCGCCGCCTCGGTGATCGTCATCCCGGTGGTCACCGACAACCTGACGAAGGCGACGATCGGCGTTGCGGGTGCCCCACTTACGCTGGGCACCGATTTCTCCGTCGGACCCGGCGAGGAGACCGGCGGCATCGGCGCGACGATCCTCGAGATCAAGCCGCTGCATCCGCTCATGCCCAGCACCTGTATCCAGAACGGCCAGTTCCTGGGCGCGAACTGCAAGACCGGTAACGGCTACCTGGTCATCCTGACCAATGGCATCAAGGACACCAAGGGCAATCCGGCGGTGCCGGACACCGACTACGCCAACATCAAGGCGGCCCTCCAGGGCGGCCCCACGTGCCCGAGCATCACGAATCCGACCCTGAACGGGGTCTGCCAGCTCACCGGCGCGCAGCTGCAGATCGCCCAGGCGCTCAGCATCAACCCCGCCAACATCGTGCTGTCGTTCAGCTTCACGACGCAATCCACCCTCGACACGCTGCAACTGGTCTCCGCCACCACCCACCCGCAGACCCTGACCGTGCAGCATCCGCCGGGATTCACCACCGCGGCCATCCCGGGACTGGGACTGCCGGGCCACGCGGATGTGTACGTCGGCGTGCTCACCATTCCTTACTACCTCAGCAAGAGCGCGCCGCTCACCGAGTACTGGCACGCGCCGCCCTTCCCGCTGGACGCAACCAGCACCCTCGTCACGCGCTTCAATCCGCTGCCGGTGCCCACGCAGACGCTGCAGATCCCGGTCCTGGTTACGGTGCCGAACGCGAGCTCCGCCCTGGGCGCCACGGCGCCGGCGGGCGGCTGGCCGGTGATGATCTTCCAGCACGGCATCACGCGCAGCCGCGAGGACATGTTCGGCGTGGCCGATTCCTTCGCCGATTCCGGCTACGTGGTGGTCGCCGTTGACCTGCCGCTGCACGGAGTCACCAATACCAGCGACCCGCTGTACGCCGCCGGCGCGAACCCGCTGTACGGCGGGCTCGGCCTGCCGGCGAGCGGTTCGATCGAGCGCACCTTCGACCTCGATGTCGAGAACAACACCACCGGGGCAGCCGGCGCGGACGGACAGATCGATCCTTCGGGCTCGCACTTCATCAACCTGACGAGCCTGCTCACCTCGCGCGACAACCTGCGCGAGGGCGCAGCCGATCTCATCGCGCTCACGCGCACCCTGCCGCAGCTGAACCTCGGCGCCGCCGGGGGCATCAACCCGGCCGCGATCCACTACCTCGGCCACTCCCTCGGCGCCATCGTCGGCGGCGTGTTCATGGGCGTGATCCCGCCGGCCGAGATCGGCACCGCGACGCTCGCCATGCCCGGCGGCGGCATCGCCGACCTTTTGCGCGAGTCGCCCACCTTCGCCCCGCAGATCAACGCGGGTCTTGAGGCCCAGGGGGTGTTCCCCGGCACGACGATCTACGAGCAGTTCTTCCGCGATTCACAGACCGCGGTCGACTCGGGCGATCCGATCAACTTCATCGCCTACGCCACCGCGGCGCATCCGATTCACCTGCTCCAGGTCGTGGGCAGCAATACCTCGCTCCCCGACCAGGTGGTGCCGAACGTGGCCACGCAGCGCCTCATCACCGCCTCGGCCTATCTGCCCGCGCCCGCAACTGCCACGGCACTCACGCAGCTCGGCTCGGCAGCCCCGGGGCCGCAGGTGAACCCCGCGGGCTTCCGCGCCTTCGTGAACTTCACCGCCGGCAATCACGGCTCGATCATCGATCCGACGGCGAGCCTGGCGGTGACCGAGGAGATGCAGCTCGAGGCGCTGACCTTCAGCGGGCAACCGGTGCCGGCAGTGCCCCCGGCCGGCTTCCCGGCGACCCCGCCGGGGACCACGATCCTCATCGGCAACCCCACGGTGATCCAGCCCTAAAACCGCATCAGGGTTCGCATGCGAAAGATGCAGGGGTGGCCTTTGACGGCCGCCCTTCTCTTTTGGCCGCTACAATGCCGCCCTGATGTTCCGCCGAGCCACCGAAACCAACCCCGACGAGCGCCCGGGATTCCTGCGCCGCCTGCGCAAGCGGCTGAACCGCGGCAACTCCTGGCTCACCTATGACCTCGCGGACCTGCTGCGCGGCCGCCAGATCGATGCGGCCATCCTCGATGAGCTCGAGACGCGGCTCATCAGCGCGGACGTGGGCGTGGAGGCGAGCGCGCGCATCCTGGACGAGCTGCGCCGCCGCGTGGCGCGCAAGGAGCTCACCGATGCGCCGGCGCTCATCCACGCGCTGCGCGCGAGCATCGTTGCGATCCTCGCGCCCTGCGCCCAGCCGCTTACGATCGATGCCACCCGCCGCCCGTTCGTGGTCCTGGTGGTGGGCGTGAATGGCTCGGGCAAGACCACCACCATCGGCAAGCTCGCCGCGCGCTGTGCCCGCGACGGCCAGAGCGTGCTGCTGGCCGCCGGCGATACCTTCCGCGCCGCCGCGATCGAGCAGTTGAAGGTGTGGGCCGAGCGCTCCGGCGCCGCCTTCGCGGCGCAACAGCCCGGCGCCGACCCCGGCGCGGTGGTGTTCGATGCGCTGCAGGCGGCCAAGGCGCGCGATTGCGACGTGCTGCTGGCCGATACCGCCGGGCGCCTGCACAGCCAGTCGCATCTGATGGAAGAGCTGAAGAAGGTCCGGCGCGTGCTCGCGCGCGTGGACCCCTCTGCCCCGCACGAGGTGCTGCTGGTGCTCGATGCCAACCAGGGTCAGAACGCGCTCGCGCAGGCGCGCCAGTTCAAGGAGGCGGTCGGGGTCACCGGGCTGGTCCTCACCAAGCTCGACGGCACCGCCAAGGGCGGCATCGTGATCGCCATCGCGCAGCAGCTTCGGATCCCGATCCGCTACATCGGCATCGGCGAGACGAGCGAGGACTTCGGCGAGTTCGACGCAGAGGCGTTCGCCGCCGCGCTGGTGGAGGGGCCGCAGGCACACGCCGGCGGGGAGGCGGGCACCGCATGATCGTCTTCGAGCGCGTCAGCAAGCGCTACGCCAACGGCCGCGAAGCACTCGCCAACGTCAGCTTCAACATCCACAACGGCGAGATGGTGTTCCTCACCGGCCGCTCGGGCGCCGGCAAGAGCACGGTGCTCAAGCTCATCGCGCTGCTCGAGCGTCCCACCCGCGGTACCGTGCTGGTCAGCGGCCGCAATACCCAGACGCTCAAGGGGCGTCACATCCCCGCCTTCCGCCGCAACATCGGCATGGTGTTTCAGGACCACAAGCTCCTCGCCGACCGCCCGGTCTACGACAACGTCGCCCTGCCGCTGGCGGTGGCGGCCACGCCGCTCAAGGAGATCGACAAGCGCGTGCGCGCCGCGCTCGATCAGGTGGGACTCCTCGGCAAGGAGCGCATGCTGCCGCTGGAGCTCTCGGTCGGGGAACAGCAGCGCGTCGGCATCGCACGCGCCGTGGTGAGCAAGCCGCGCGCTCCTGATCGCCGATGAACCGACCGGCAACCTCGATCCGGACCTGTCGCTCGAGGTGATGCGGCTGTTCCGGCGCTTCCAGGATGTCGGGGTGACCGTGGTGGTCGCCACGCATGACCTGCACATCGTGCGCGAGTTCGGCGAGCGGGTGATCACGCTCGAGAACGGCTCGCTGCAGGGCGACCCGCCCGTCGATCCGCTGCCCTCGCTGGTGGCGACCCGATGAACCTCGGCCACCTGCAGGCCCTGCTCGGCGCGCTCGGGCGCCTGGCGCGCAGCCCCCTGGCGACGCTGCTGACGCTGCTGGTCATCGCGCTGGCGCTGGCACTGCCGGGGGCGCTGAAGCTGTTCGTCGCCAACGCGCAGGCGGCCACCGGCAATTTCGCGAGCGCGGTGGATGTCTCGGTATTCCTCAAGACCGACGTGCCGCTCGTGAAGGCGCAGCAGCTGGCGCAGAACGCCAGGGCCCGCAATGACGTGGCGAGCGTCACGCTCATTCCCGCGGACAAGGGCCTCGAGGACTTCCGCACCTATTCGGGCTTCGGGGACGCGCTCGCCGCGCTCAAGGAGAACCCCCTGCCGCACGTGCTGCACGTGCGCCCGCGCGCCACCGCGAGCTCCACGGCGGCGCTCGAGTCGCTGCGCCGCTATTTCGTGGCGTGGCCCGAGGTGGAGCTGGTGCAGGTCGACTCGGAATGGGTCATGCGCTTCAACGCCATCCTCGAGGTGCTGCAGCGCGTGCTGTTAATCGCCGCGGCACTGCTCGGCGTCGGCGTGCTCGCGGTCATCGGCAACACCATCCGGCTCGAGATCCAGGCACGGCGCGCGGAGATCGAGGTGACGAAACTCGTGGGCGGCTCGAACGCCTTCGTGCGGCGGCCATTTCTGTATACCGGCGTGCTCTACGGGCTCGGCGGAGCGCTGCTGGCGTGGGGGATCCTGGCCCTCGTGCTGCTGATCCTGCACGACCCGGTCGCGACCCTCGCCAAGCTCTACGGCAGCCGGTTCGAGCTGCAGGGACTCGCACCCGAGGACGTGGCGGTGCTGCTCGGAGCGGGCTTCGTGCTCGGCTGGCTGGGCGCCTGGATCTCCGCCGCGCGCCATCTGCGCAGCATCGAGCCACGCGCCTGAAGGGGCGCGGGGCGGGAGTGACAGGGTTGTGGGGAGCGCGGCCGCCGGCGCCGCGGGACTTCAGGTGCTGGCGGGCAGCGCCGCGCGGGCGGCGAGCGTCGTCTCCATCCAGCGGCGAATGCGGCGCGCATCGGCCACGCGGGTGCGCTTGCCGTAGGAATTCAGGAGCACGATCACCACCGTGCGCGCCTCGATCACGGTCTGCATGACCAGGCAGCGTCCGGCCTCGGCGATGTAACCGGTCTTCTGCACGACGATATTCCAGTCGGACTTGCTCACCAGCGAGTCGGTGTTGCGGAACTGCAGCGGGCGGCGCCCCACCTGCACGACGTAGTCGCTGTCGGTCGAGTACTCGCGGATCGCCGGCACCGCGGCGGCGGCGATGACCAGCTTGGAGAGGTCCTCGGGGCTGGCGACATTCTCATCCGAGAGGCCGGTCGGCTCGACGAAGCGGGCGCTGCTCATGCCGAGCTCGTGCGCCTTGGCGTTCATGGCGATCACGCAGGCGGCAACGCCGCCGGGATAGTTGCGCCCCAGGGCATGCGCGGCGCGGTTCTCCGAGGACATGAGCGCCAGATGCATGAGGTCGCCGCGCGTCAGGTGCGTCCCGGGCGCGAGCCGCGAGGCCGACCCCTTGCCGAGGCTGCGGTCATCGTCGGTGAGGGTCAGCACCTCATCGAGCGGCTGCCCGGCATCCATGACGACCAGCGCCGTCATGAGCTTGGTGATCGAGGCGATCGGCATCGCCACGTCCGAGTGGCGCGAATAAAGTACCGCGGAGTGCGTGGTGTCGAGCACCAGCGCGGCGGAGGAGCTCAGCAGCGGTTCGCCCGGGGCGCCGTGGCGCGCGTAGCTCACCGGCGTACCGGCCCGGTGGCCCGCCGCGGCGGCGAGCGAGCTGGCGAGGCACAGGCAAAGTGCTGCCGTCATTCCTAACCAGCGTCCCTGATTCATCGACCCCTGTGCCTCATCGTTAGTGCGTAATTGAGTCTATCAAAGCATGCCTTATGTCAGGCATACGTGACGTACTTTTAAGTTTTCACGCGTGTTGGGTCAAGGAATAACACGGAATGGGTTCTTGCGGGACGCTTGCAGTCATAATGCAAACGGCCCGTGATGCGGTCGACGCCACGCGCCACGCAGTGTCAAACCGGCCTGCGGCAGCGCCCCTTAGGGTGACGCGTGCGGCCACAGCCAGCCGAACGTGCCGGCGGTCAGCGCCGCGTAGATGAGCCCGTCGAAACACCCTTTGAGCGTCACCCCCCAGGGGCGTCTGAACCAGATCGAGTTCTGCAGCAGCCCGAGCGCATAGCCCATGAACGAGGCGCTGAGCACCACCTTGAACACCCGCAGGTACATCGTCCCCGCCGGCAGCGTGTGGGCGGCGATGAGTGCACTGAACGCCCCGACGATCAGCAGATAAAAAAACCACAGCGCGAGTGGCCGGCCCATCGACATCGGGCCGTTCGGCAGGATGCTGAGCAGCGCCACCGGGCCCTGCTTCATGCGCTCGGCAAACTCCGGTGATTTACGGTCCTTGGGAGCGCACCAGGGCAGCATGTACTCCCCGGGTGCGAGGTTCAGCGGCCGCAGCGCGTTCGCGACCTCCGCCTCGTGTGCCACCGGCTGGAAATCGTTCCGGTGCCACAAGGGCGCCATGTGGATCACGGAGCTCGCGATGAACACAAAAACGGCCGCCAGCACGATTGGCAGCCACAGCGATGCGACGCTGACCATGGAAGCCTCCCCCCGTTCGTTATCGGTGTTATTGATCGGCGCGCGGAAACTCTACGCCCAAAACCACCCGCGCCCCAATGACCCCCAGGGGCAGGCGGGCACTTAGCGGGCCGACGGCGGTCCAACCGACGCAGGCCACACCTTCTGCGGCGCACCGACTGCTGCTCAGATCAGGCTCAAGACCTCACCCTCCAATGAGCCCGCCAGGCCCCTCCTTTGGGGGATTCCGGCCCCGGCCACGGGCGCGCAAGCTGTTGTTCGTCAAGGCGTTAGCGCGGGCGTAGCCCGGAACTTTCCGGGCGTTTAGCACTCTATGATGGTGACTGCTAGAATGCCTATCCAATCCACGGGAGATCCGATGACTGCAGGTACCGCAATCGTCACCCGCCTGGGTGATCACTCGCTGGCCGGACCGCTGGGAAGCCTCGACGCTTACCTCGACCGGGTCAGCCGCATTCCCGTTCTGACGCGCGAGGAAGAGCGTGAGCTCGCCGAGCGCTTTCGCAACGAGGAAGACCTGGCCGCCGCGCGCCAGCTGGTGCTCTCGCACCTGCGGTTCGTGGTGCACATCGCCCGCGGCTACAGCGGCTACGGGCTGCCGGTCGGGGACCTGATCCAGGAGGGGAACGTGGGGCTGATGAAGGCGGTCAAGCGCTTTGACCCCTCCCTCAACGTGCGCCTCGTGTCCTTCGCGGTCCACTGGATCCGCGCGGAAATCCATGAGTACGTACTGCGCAACTGGCGGCTGGTGAAGATCGCCACCACCAAGGCACAGCGCAAGCTCTTCTTCAATCTGCGCCGGATGAAGAAGAACCTCACCTGGCTGTCGGCGGAGGAAACCGCCGCCGTGGCGCGCGATCTGGGCGTGACCGTGGGCGAGGTCACCGAAATGGAGAAGCGCCTGGCGGCGCGCGACATGTCCTTCGACCCGACCCCGGAGTCGGACGAGGAAGAGGTGTACAGCCCGGCGGCCTATCTGCCCTCACCCGATGCGGACCCGGCCGAGCAGGTCGAGAGCGCCGAGAGCAGCGAGGATGAGTCGGACCGGCTGCAGGAGGCCATGGAGCGGCTCGATGCGCGCAGCCGTGAGATCGTGCAGCGCCGCTGGATGACGGATGACAAGGCCACGCTGCACGAGCTCGCCGGCAAGTACGGCGTCTCGGCGGAGCGCATCCGCCAGATCGAGTCGAGCGCCATCGGCAAGCTGCGCGGCCTGATGGCCGCGGCCGCTTAAGGCAAAGAAACCCCGCCCTGAGGGAGCGCGCAGGCTTGCTGCGCGCCCGTCAGGGACGGTAGCGTTGCCGGTATGCGCAGCGTCAGCGACTGGCTCGCCGAGTACGGCACGAGTCACCAGCATCCCACCAACAAGCTCCTGCACTGGATCTGCGTGCCACCGATCGTGCTCGCGGTGATGGGGCTTCTGTGGTCGCTCCCCGTGCCCGCAGCCTTCGCAGCGCTGTCCCCTTGGGCCAACTGGGCGACGCTCACCAGTCTCGCCGCACTCCTTTATTACCTGACGCTTTCGCCGCGCCTCGCCGCCGGCCTCATCCTCGCCTTTGCCGCGCTGCTGGCGCTCACGCGCGCGCTCGGGGCACTGCCCTGGCCGCTGTGGGCCACCTCGCTCGTCATCTTCGTCATCGCCTGGATCGGCCAGTTCATCGGCCATGCGATCGAGGGCCAGCGCCCCTCGTTCTTCAAGGACCTGCAGTTCCTGCTGATCGGGCCGCTGTGGCTGCTCGCGGCCGCGTACCGGCGATTGAGCGTACCGTACTGAGGGCGCGCGCCAGCGCGCCCTTCTAGGGCGGTGCGGCGGCGGCCGCCGAGCGCGACAGCAGCCCGGCGTGCACGATGAGGAGGGCGCCGGTCAGCAGATTCCGGGTGAGCATCGCGGCCCCCAGCAGGGCGAGCAGCAGCGCGCTGCACAGGGGCGTTGCGTACACCAGCATCTGGCTATCGGCGCGCCGGAAGCCCTGATCCCAGACGAAGTTGCCGAGTCCCGTAACGGTGAAGTTTAACCGGCGGCGGGCGCGGCCTCAGCCGGCGGCCGCGCGCACCGCGGCGGTCACCGCCTGGTGGACGGCTTTGTCCAGCGGGTCGGGCACCAGCTCATCCCCGCGCGCGAGCGCGGCGAGGGTGTCGGCGGCGGCCATCAACATCGCATCCGAGAAGGCGCGGGCGTCGGCCTCGAGTGCGCCCTTGAACAGGCCCGGGTAAGCGAGCAGGTTGTTGATGCCCTTGCCGTCGGCGGCGAAGGCGGCTCCGCGCGCGCGCGCCGCCAGGGGCTCGATCTCGGGGTCGGGGTTGGAGAGCGCGAGGATCACCTGCCCGGGGCGCACCCACTGCGCAGGAATGAGCCCCTTCACGCCCGTGGTTGCGATCACGACATCGGCGCGCTGCATGAGCGCTTCGAGCGTCGTGCCCTCCCCGCCGAGGGACTCCAGGCGTGCCACCGCGGCCGGGTTAGGGTCGGTGCCGAGGAGGTGCTTTACCCCGTAGGCCCGCAGCAGGCGCGCGATGCCGGTGCCGGCGGCCCCGAGGCCGACCTGGCCGACGGTGCTGGCGGCGAGATCGGTCCCGGAGTAGCGCGCCGCGTTCTTCAGGGCCGCGAGCGCCACCACCGCGGTGCCATGCTGGTCGTCGTGCATCACCGGCTTGGCCAGCTGCTGCCGCAGCGCCTGCTCGATCTCGAAGCACTCCGGAGCTGCGAAGTCCTCGAGCTGGATTGCGCCGAAGGAGGACTCGATCGCGAGCACGGCTTGCACGACCCGCGCCGGCTGCGTCTCATTGAGGAGGATCGGCACGCCGTTGATGCCGACGAGTTCGGCGAACAGCGCCGCCTTGCCCTCCATCACCGGCAGCCCCGCGAGCGCGCCGATGTTGCCCAGCCCCAGTACCGCGGTGCCGTTGGTGACGATGGCAACGGTGCGCGCGAGCGCGGTGTACTCACGGGCCGCCCGCGGGTCCTTCTGGATCGCGAGGCACACGCGCGCGACCCCGGGGGTGTAGACGTCGCGCAACACCTGGCGGGTACTGATCGGCAGGCTCGCCACGGTGCTGATCTTGCCGCCGCGGTGGCGGTTGAAGACGCGATCGGATTTGCCGACGAAGCGCGCGATCGGCAGCGCCGCGATGCGCTCGTAGAGCGAGCGGTCGGCCTCCTCGTCCATCTCGAGGGTGATCTCCCAGAGCGTCTTGCCCTGGTCGCGGCGCAGCGCCGTGAGGTGCTCGATGGCGAGCCCCGCGTCGGCGATGACCTGCAGCACGCGCGCAAGGCTCCCGGGCTGGTGCACAGTCTCGATGAGGAGAATTTCCGGGATTTTCATGGGGGGCAAGGGTTGCACGAACCCCGCCCGCCACGCCACCGCCGCCCCTTGCGGGCTCGCGGATGCCGCACCCTCGGATACCCGCTATCATGCGCGCCCGCGAAGGGCGGCGCGCCGCCCGCAAGGTTCCCCGACAGGAGAGTGCCGTGGCCGCTACCCCCCACCCTGCCGCCGCCAAGACGGCCGCCGCCGCGATCGATCCGCTGGATCTTTATGACGTGCGCGGCATGCTGAGCGAAGAGGAGCGCCTGGTGCAGGACTCGGTCGCCCGGCTGGTGGACGCCGAGGTGCTGCCCGTCATCCGCAAGGCCTTCGAGGAGCACCGCTTCCCGAAGGAGCTGGTGCCGCAGCTGGCCGAGCTGGGACTGCTCGGTTCCTCGATCCAGGGCTATGACTGCGCGGGACTGAGCGCGGTGTGCTACGGGCTGATCTGCCAGGAACTCGAGCGCGGCGACTCGGGCATCCGCAGCTTTGTCTCGGTGCAGTCCTCGCTGTGCATGTACCCGATTTTCGCCTTCGGCTCGGAGGAGCAGAAGCGCCGCTATCTGCCGCGCATGGCGCGCGGCGAGCTCATCGGCTGCTTCGGGCTCACCGAGCCGCACGGCGGCTCCGATCCCGCCAACATGAAGACCCACGCCAAGAAGCGCGGCGCGGAGTGGCTGCTGAACGGCTCGAAGATGTGGATCACCAACGGCGCGATCGCCGATCTCGCCGTGGTGTGGGCGATGACCCCGGAGGGCATCCGCGGGTTCCTGGTGGAGAAGGGCTCGCCGGGCTTCTCCGCGCCGGAGATCCAGCACAAGTTCTCGCTGCGCGCCTCGGTGACCTCGGCGCTGTTCTTCGACAACGTCGCCGTGCCCGAGGAACGGGTGCTGCCGGGCGTCGTCGGGCTCAAGGGACCGCTGGCGTGCCTGACGCAGGCGCGCTACGGCATCGCCTGGGGCGTCATCGGGGCGGCGCAGGCGTGTCTGAAGGAACTCATCGAATACACCGCCACGCGCACGCTGTTCGGACGTCCGCTGGCGCAGAACCAGATGATCCAGGCGCGCCTGGCCGACATGTCACGCCGCATCACCACCGCGCAGCTGCTCGCATTGCAGCTCGGTCGCATGAAGGACGCGGGCACCATGCAGCCCGCGCACGTCTCGCTCGCCAAGTGGAACAACTGCCGCATGGCGCTCGATGTGGCGCGCGACTGCCGCGACATGCTCGGCGGCGCCGGCATCAGCGCCGAGTTCGCCCCCATCCGCCATATGCTCAATCTCGAGAGCGTGGTCACCTACGAGGGCACCGAGACCATTCACCAGCTGACCATCGGGCGCCAACTGACCGGACTCAACGCGTTCTAACCCCCAGCTAGGGGGCCTCCAGCAGATCTGCGGTTACTACCCAGCGCAACGGGCCGCCGTAGTCGAGCGAGCCGAATGGGTAACAGGTGACGAGCGTCAGGCGCGGCCGCGCGTGCGCCAGCGCGATACGCGTGCGGCGGCTGTCGACGATGCGCACCTCGCTCACCTCGAACCAGCGCTTGCGGCCGGCACGCTCGAGCTGCAACCGATCCCCCGCGTGCAGCCACTCGAGGGCGCGAAACGCGGTATCGCGGTGGCCTGCGATCACGCTGTTGCCGCGCTCCCCGGGCAGCACACTGGCCGGGTCATGCGCGGGACCGAACGCGAGGTTGCGGCCGCTCGAGCCCTCGAGTACGAACAGCGCCTCCCCCGGCTTGCCCGGGAGGGTGAGTTTGGCGACCGGCTGCGTGTCCGCCCACGGCCACGGGCGAGCCTCGGGCGCGCCGTGCTCGCGTCGCTCCCACGCGCGGGCGATGAGTACCTGCGCCAGGTGCGCCTTCAGGTCGATCCAGGCCGCCTGGGCAACGCAGCCGAGGCCCACCAGTGCCGCGATAACCCCTGCGCCACGGGCGAGCTTCACGGTTGGCGCGCAACGCGCGCCGTGCGCCCTCGCCCGGCGGCGAACAGCAACCCGGCGAGCGCCAGCGCAAACCCGCCGATGAGCGCCAGGAGCGGCGCCGGGGTCGCGGTGCGCGCAAAGCCCGTCGATCCTGCGGCCCAGTAACTGCCCAGCGGCGCAACGCCCGGCACCTGCATGCCCTCGAGGGGTTCGTCCGCGGGGCGCACCGGCGTGAGGTCGACGGCGATCAGGCTGGTGAAATCGCTCACCAGGTGGTGCGCCAGGGCGAGCGTCACGATCACCTGGCGCGTGGCCTCGTCCTGCGCGCCGAGCCCTCCCTGGGAGAGCGCGGCGATGCGTTCGCGCGCCCACAACTTGGCGATTCCTGCCTGCGGGCTGACGGCGCTGATCGGCACCTGCCGCATCCACGGATGGCCCTCGCTCGTGCCTGAGAGTGTCAGCAGCCCCGGCGGCAGCTGCGGCAGGCGTGCCGCAATGACGAGCGGATCCCCGGCGTACACATCCGCCGGCAGCGCCGCGGCGAGCTCCGCGGGCACATTGCCCGGCCAGCGCACCTCGAGATTGGTGAGCGCGGGCTGCTCGAGCTTCTGGAACAGGTCGGTCATGCGCTCCTGCACCTGGGCGCGATTGCCGATGAAGGTGTAGCTGCCGCGCCCGGCGGCAGCGGCGGCGTGCATGAAGTAGGCGTTGGGGGCCGCACCGATGCCCACCGTGAACAGCCGCCCGCTGCCGCTGCGTGCCTGGATCATGCGCACCAGCTCGTCCTCGTTGCCGACGCTGCCGTCGGTGATGAAGATAATCTGCCGCAGCCGCTCGGGGTCGGGCGCGCTCGCGAAGGCGAGCTCGAGTGCGCCACGCATTTCAGTGCCGCCGCTCGCCCGCAGCGCACCGATGAAGCCCGAGGCCGCCGCGACATTGACAGCGCTCGCCGGCTGCGCGGCGCGAAACAGCGCACTGGCCTCATCGCTGAAGCGTATGACGTTGAAGCGGTCGGTGGGCGTGAGCCTCGCGACGCCGAGCTCGAGCGCGGCGCGCGCCTGCTCGATCGAGGGGCCCTGCATCGAGCCGGAGGTGTCGATGATGAAGATCACTTCGCGCGCGAGCACCTGGCGCGTCGTCATCTGCGGCGGTGTCAGCAGGAGCAGCAGGTAGGTGGCCGCGCCGGAGGTTTCCGCAAAGGCCGCCGCCTGGGTGTCGGGGGTAACCTGCGGCTTCCAGGTGAGCTCGAAGTCGCGGTCCGCGGGCGCCTCCTCGGCCGCGAGCATGATGCGCTCACCGCTGGCGGTCGCGCTGGTGCGGATGGCGTGGTAGAGGCTTTGCACGCCCTCCAGCGCAAACCCCGGATCGAGCTCCACCTCGATGGCGACCCTCTGCAGGGCCGGGCTCACGAGTTCGGGCGTCTCGGGGTACACCGCTGCGGTGTCGCCGTTCATCCCGGGGGTGTAGCGCGGCGTGATGGTCAGCGGTAGCGAGAGCGTGTAGCGGCCGTCCCGGTACGGGAGCGACTCGAGGTAACCGATACTGATCGTGACCGTGCCGCCGGGCGGGATGTTGGCGACCGCGCTTGTGAACATGTTCGGCCGCTCCTGGTCCACCAGACTCGCACGCCGACCCTCGCGCCGCGCCTGCTCGTAGGCGGCGTGCGCCGCCTGTCGCTCGCGGATCTCGCCGACGATGGTGCGCTCGCCGATCTGCATGCGCAGCTCATCGACCGCGCAGTCGGCGGGCAGCGGAAACACGTACAGTCCCTCGACCCAGCCGTTGCCCGCATTGGTGAACGTCTGGGTCACCTGCACGCGCACCACGCTCCCGGTGACCGTGGCGTGCATGCGCGTCTGCTGGCGCAGGGCCGCCGCCGGGGCGGCGTCCGGCGCCGACTTCAGCCACAGGGTGCCGGCGCGCTCGGCCTGCGCCTGCGCCGCATCCGCCGGCGACCAGACGATGCCCAGGGCGAGCAGCGCGGCGAGCGCGAGCCAGTTGGCAAGGTCGTGCCACAGGGACGCATTGCCGCCGGGCGCCTGAATCTCGCTACGCATCGCGCTACTCCCGTGTTGCATGACTGACGGGAGTATTTCGCCGTGCGCGAACGGCGCGCCGCGGGCACGATGATGCCGCGGCGGCGAAGAATTGTGGCGCATTGTGGCGGCGTGCCTCACTTTAACCGCACGGCCGCAGCCTGTAGCCTTGACCGCCATGAAGCGCCTGATCGCCATCGTGGAGGACGAGCCGGCCATCCGCGACAACTACGCGGCGGCCTTCACGCGCGAGGGCTACGCGGTGCGCACTTACGCCAACCGCGCGCAGGCGCTCGAGGCGTGCGGCGCGCGTCTGCCGGATCTGGCGGTCATCGACATCTCGCTCGAGGACGAGCCGGAGGGCGGCTTCGAGCTGTGCCGGCAGCTGCGCGCCCTGTCGGCGGAGCTGCCTATCATCTTCCTGACCGCGCGCGACAGCGAGCTCGATGCGGTCTCCGGCCTGCGTCTGGGAGCGGATGATTTTCTCACCAAGGACCTGAGCCTGCCGCACCTGATCGCGCGCGTGAACGCGCTGTTCAGACGCGTGGAGGCGCTGCGCCGCCCGGCGGCCGCGGACCAGATGATCCGCCGCGGCGCGCTCGCGCTCGATGCCGAGCGCATGACGGTGCAGTGGGACGGCCGCGTGGTGCTCTTGTCGCTGACCGAGTTCTGGATGGTGCACGCGCTCGCGCGCCACCCCGGACACGTGCGCACCCGCGCGCAGCTGATGGATGCGGCCAACGTCGTGCTCGATGACAACACGATCACCTCGCACGTCAAGCGCATCCGCCGCAAGTTTCAGAGCCCTGGATCCAAAGTTCGACGCGCTGCAGACCGTCTACGGCATGGGCTACCGCTGGGTGGAGTAGCGCCACCTCGCATGTCACTGCGCCTGAAGCTGTTGCTGCTTGGCCTCGCCACGCTCGTGCTGCCGTGGGCCGGCTGCCGCTATGCGCGCGAGATGGAATCGGCGCTGCGCCAGGGGGAGATCGACTCCCTGGGCTCGCTCTCGCAGACCATCGCGACCTCGCTCCAGGGGCGCAGCGACCTGCTCTACCGCGAAAGCGCGCCGGCCAATGCCGCGCACGCGGACGGCGCCACGGAAGCCCCCGCAACGCCCGCCGCCGACCCCGACTTCTACCGGGCGACGCCCTACGATCTGGAGCCGCTGAGCTTGAATGCCGCGCCGCTCCTCGACGGTTACCCGGACGACTGGCCGCGCGATCCGGCGGCCTGGAGCCATTTCGACAAGGACGCGCGCCATCGCTTCGCCATCCTCACCGGCGTGCACGAACGCATGCTGTATCTGCTGCTCGAGGTGCACGACGAGCACCCGCTGTTCGATGCCCCGGGGAACAACCCGCTCGAGCCCTCGACCTTCGGCGATCGCGTATGGCTCGGCTTCGAGGACTCCCAGGGTGAACAGCAGCAGGTGTTCATCGCCGCGACCGCCCCGGGTGCGGTGATTGCGCGGCGCATCGAAAGCGGCGAGTACGGCCGCCAGATTGCGCCTCTGGAGCCGCGTATCCGTGGCGCCTGGATGCCCACCCCGGACGGCTACCGCCTCGAGCTGCGCGTGCCGCTGTCCCTCATCGGCAAGGGCTTCGGTGTGCTGATCGATGACCGCGACACCCGCGGCGCGCTGCCGGTGAGCTACGGCACGCTGCGCCCCGATGACCTGCATACCATCGGCCACCTGATCCTCGCCGCCCCGCAGCTGAACACCTACCTCGCGCAGTTCCTGCAGCCGGGCCTGCGGCTCGCGGTTACTACCCCAGCCGGGCGAGTGCTCGCGCGCGCCGACGCGCTCGCCCAACCCACCGGGCTCGGTACCGACACCCCGATGCTCGAGCGCCTGTACCGGCGCTTCATCGACCGCCCCGCAGAGCACCAGCCGCTCATCTCGCTCAGTCCCATCTACGACCGCGATCACGCCATCGAGATCGGACAACTGGAGGTGACCCGCAGCCCCGACCGCTGGATCCGGCTACGCGACCGCGCGCTCACCCACATGCTGAACTTCACCTTGGCCACCAGCGCGATCGTGGTGACGGCAATCCTGGTGTTCGCCGCGTGGCTGGCGCTGCGGCTCTCGCGTCTGCGCCGCGCCAGCGAGTCCGCCCTGACGGGCACCGGGCTCGTCACCGCCTTTCCCGAGACCGCCGCCCGGGACGAGCTCGGCGACGTCGCCCGCAGCTTCGCGACCCTGCTCGCGCGCCTGCACGAGTACACGAGCTACCTGCGCACGCTGGCGGGCAAGCTCGCCCACGAGATCCGCACGCCGCTCACCATCGTGCGCTCCTCGCTCGACAACCTGGACTCCGAGGAGGTGCCGGCCGCGGCGCGCGTCTACCTCGAGCGCGCGCGTCAGGGGACCGAGCGCCTGAACGGCATCCTGCAGGCTATGGGGGCGGCCACCCGGGTAGAGGAGTCCATCGGCGGCGCCGAACGCGTGGGCTTCGATCTCGTGCCGGTGCTCGCCTCGGCCGTGGCCGCCTACCGCGGCGCGTTCCCGGAACGTCAGTTCGTATTCGACTGCGCCCTGGGGACCTTGGGCCTGCGGGGAGCCCCGGACCTGATCGTGCAGCTGCTCGATAAGCTCATCGATAACGCCGTCGACTTCAGCCCCGCCGGCTCCACGATCACCGTGCGGCTCCTGGCGGAGCCGCAGGCGGCGCTCCTCGAGGTGGACAACGTCGGCGCCGCCCTCGACCCCGAGCTCGCCGGGCGGGCGTTCGAGTCGCTGTGGCAATCGCGCCCCGGGGGCGACAGTCGCCCGCACTTCGGCCTCGGCCTGTACATCGTGCGGCTGATCGCCGAGTTCCACGGCGGGACGGCCAGCGCCGCGAACCTGCCCCAAGGCGGGGGCGTGAGATTCCGGGCGCGACTCGAGCGCTAGGCCCCCCATCCCCGGCATCTGGCGGGCCACCGGGCCACTTATGTCAACTCACGCCGCAAGGGTTCGTGTTCCCGTTGTCTCTAAAGCACGACATCGCTTTTTCAAATGGACCGAGTACAATTAGCTTACAAGGTACCGTCGGTAAAAGAGTTTTTTGAAGTGGCCGAGGGCGAGACGGTGACCGTGATGCGCCAAAGCCATAGATGTTTGGAAGGACCAACAACAGAAACTCGGGGATCGACGCGGGCACGGGTGACGACAATTGCGAACTTGTTGTGATTGTCAGGAACGATACAACGCGTGCATGAACACGCGGGCCTCGCGATAGAAGCCGGAGCCGGGGCTCCAAGCGTTTCAGCCGGAAAGTTTAGATGCTCGTGAGGACGCAACGTGCCGATGGCGGAGCGGACGGGACGTCCGCAGCGCTGCTCGGAAGGAGCTGACAGCGAACCACCGGGTCGTTTGAGGCGACAGAACTAAGAGGCCCCGCCAGCGCGGGGCCTTTTTTTGCCCCAAGGGCGCTCCGCGGGCATGCGTACCAGATGTGTATAGCATGGTAATGCCACGCGCATGGCTGCTGTGAGGCACCGCTCGCGATGATCGCCATCCTCGAGGCCGCACGCGCCGGGCTGCTGCGAAATTAACATGCCTCAGCCGACGCCCAGATAGTCGAGCATGCCGCGCGCTGCCTCGCGGCCCTCAAACACCGCCGTCACCACCAGATCCGAACCGCGCACCATGTCGCCACCGGCGAATACTCTTGGATTGGTGGTCTGAAACGGTTGCCGCGCGCTCGCGGACACGCGCACGCGTCCGCTTTCGTGCAGCCGCACGTCGTGCGCGGCGAGCCACCGCGGCGGACTCGGCAGAAAGCCGAAGGCGATGATCACGGCATCCGCCGCCACAATCTCCTCCGACCCGGGCACCGCCTGCGGCACGCGTCGGCCGCGCGCATCGGGTGCACCGAGCTGCGTCGACACGAGCTTCACGCCCTCCACGCACTCGGAGCCGACGATCTCGATCGGCTGGCGGTTGAAGAGGAACTCGACGCCCTCTTCGCGACTGTTCTTATAGTCGCGCCGCGAGCCGGGCATGTTGCCCTCATCGCGCCGGTAGGTGCAGGTGACCGACTCGGCCCCCTGGCGGATGGCGGTGCGGTTGCAGTCCATGGCCGTGTCGCCGCCGCCGAGCACCACCACGCGCTTGCCGCGCAGGCTTACCAGTCGCGCCGCGGCGCCCGGCAGCGCCAGCTCGTGACGGATGTTGGCGATGAGGTACGGCAGCGCCTCGTGCACGCCTGGCAGGTCCTCGCCGGCAAAGCCGCCGCGTACCGCGCGGTAGGTGCCCATGCCGAGGAACAGCGCGTCGTACTCTCCCAGCAGCTGCTCGAAGGTGAGGTCGGTGCCGATCTCGACCCCCAGACGGAAGCTCACCCCCATGCCCTCCATGATCTCGCGGCGCTTCTCCACCACTTCCTTCTCGAGCTTGAAGGGCGGAATGCCGAAGGTGAGCAGCCCGCCGATGCGCTCGTGGCGATCGAACACGACCGGCGCCACGCCGTTGCGCACCAGGATGTCGGCGCAGGCGAGTCCTGCAGGACCTGCGCCGATGACGGCGACGCGCTTGCCGCTCACCTGCACGTTGGACATGTCCGGACGCCAGCCGGCCTTGAGCGCCTCGTCGGTGATGTATTTCTCGATCGCGCCGATGGTGACGGCACCGAGTCCGTCATTGAGCGTGCAGGCGCCCTCACACAGGCGGTCCTGCGGGCAGATGCGGCCGCAGACCTCGGGGAGCGAGTTGGTCTTGTGCGAAAGCTCCGCGGCCTCGAACAGATTGCCCTCCTCGATCAGCTTCAGCCAGTTGGGAATGTAGTTGTGCACCGGACATTTCCATTCGCAGAACGGGTTGCCGCAGGCGAGGCAGCGTCCCGCCTGCTGCGCGGCGGCGTCCGCATCGTAGGGCGCGTAGATCTCGCGGAAGTTGGCGACGCGCGCCTCCACCGCGCTCTTGGCAGGATCGGCGCGCGGGATGTCCAGGAACTGCAGGTGCTTGTCGGCCATGGGCGCTCAGGCCGCGCGCCGCAGATTGTCGATGAGTGAATCGATCGAGGCGGCCTTGGGCTTCACCACCCAGAACTTCGGCAGGTAGGTGCGCAGGTCATTCATGATCTCAGCCGCCCAGGGGCTGTCGGTCTCGGTGACGTGCCGTGCGAGCAGCCCCTCGAGGTGCTGCACGTGCGACTGCATGGCCTCGGGGTGGATGCGGCTGATGTCGATGAGCTCGTGGTTGTAGCGGTCCACGAAATTGCGCTCCAGATCGAGCACGTAGGCAAAGCCCCCGGTGAAGCCGGCGCCGAAGTTGACTCCGGTGCGGCCGAGCACGCACACCGCCCCGCCGGTCATGTACTCGCAACAGTGATCGCCGGCCCCCTCGAGCACCGCCACCGCGCCGGAGTTGCGCACGGCGAAACGCTCGCCGGCGACCCCGGCGGCGTACAGCTCCCCGCCGGTCGCCCCGTACAGGCAGGTGTTGCCCATGATCACCGTCTCCTTGGCGAGGAAGCGTGCGCTGCGCGGATGGCGCAGCACGATGCGGCCCGCCGCCATGCCCTTGCCCACGTAGTCGTTAGCATCGCCCTCCAGATACAGGTGCAGGCCCCCGGCGTTCCATACGCCGAAACTCTGGCCGGCGTTGCCGCTGCAACGCACGGTAAGCGGCGTCTCGCTCATGCCGTAGTTGCCCCAGCGGCGCGCGATCTCCCCCGACAGCCGCGCGCCAATCGAGCGGTTGAAGTTCTTCAGCTCGTAGGCCCATTCACCGCCGGACTGCGCCTCGATCGCCGGCAGCATGTCGCGCACCATGCGCTCGGCGAGCTCGCCCCGATCGAAGGGCGCATTGGTGGGCAGGCTGCAGCACTGCGGCGCGCTCGCCCCCAGGCCCGCATCGGAAAGGATCGGCGTCAGGTCGAGCTTGCGCTGGCGCGGCGTCGCCCCCGGCAGCACCTCGAGGTAGCGGGTGCAGCCTATGAGTTCCGCGAGGCTGCGCACGCCCAGGGCGGCGAGGATCTCGCGCACCTCCTCGGCCACGAAGCGGAAGTAGTTCATCACCATCTGCGGCAGTCCGACGAAGTACTTCGAGCGCAGCACGTTGTGCTGCGTGGCGACCCCGGTGGCGCAGTTGTTGAGGTGACAGATGCGCAGGTACTTGCAGCCCAGGGCCACCATCGGGGCGGTGCCGAAGCCGAAGCTCTCGGCGCCGATGATGGCCGCCTTGACCACGTCGAGCCCGGTCTTGAGCCCCCCGTCGGTCTGCAGTCGCACCCGGTGCCTGAGGTCATTCAGGCGCAGCGTCTGGTGCGTCTCGGCGAGCCCGAGCTCCCAGGGCGTACCGGCGTACTTGATGGAAGAGAGCGGACTTGCGCCGGTGCCGCCGTCGTAACCGGAGATGGTGATGAGGTCGGCGTACGCCTTGGCGACGCCTGCGGCAACCGTGCCGACGCCCGGTTCGGCGACCAGCTTCACCGACACCAGTGCGCGCGGGTTCACCTGCTTCAGATCGAAGATCAGCTGCGCAAGGTCCTCGATCGAGTAGATGTCGTGGTGCGGCGGCGGCGAGATCAGGCCCACGCCCGCACGCGCAAAGCGCAGCGCGGCGATCATGTCGTTCACTTTGTGCCCGGGCAGCTGGCCGCCCTCGCCGGGCTTGGCCCCCTGCGCGATCTTGATCTGCAGCACCTCGGCGTTGATCAAGTACTCCGGGGTCACGCCGAAGCGCCCGGAGGCGACCTGCTTGATCTTGGAGTTCTTCTCGGTGCCGTAGCGCGCCGGGTCCTCGCCGCCTTCGCCGGAGTTGGAACGCGCCCCCAGCCGATTCATGGCGATCGCCAGTGCCTCGTGCGCCTCGGGCGAAAGCGCCCCGAGTGACATGCCGGCGCTGTCAAAGCGCGCCAGCACGGCCTCCACCGGCTCCACCTGCGCAAGCGGGATCGGCGCGCCGGGCCGGAGCGCGAGCAGATCGCGGAAAGTGGAGGCGGGGCGCCCGTTGACGAGCGCGGCGTACTGGCGATAGAGCGCGTAGTCGCCGGTGACCACCGCGGCCTGCAGCGCCGCGATCACGTCCGGGTTGTACATGTGGTACTCGCCGGCGTGCACGTACTTCAAGAGTCCGCCCTGCTCGATCGGCTCGCGCGGATTCCAGGCACGCTGCGCCAGTTCGCGCATGTCGGATTCGAGGTCATCGAAGTCCGCGCCCTGCACGCGGCTTTCGGTGCCGGTGAAGCACAGCTGCACCACCTCGTCCGCGAGCCCGACGATCTCGAACAGCTGCGAGCTGCGGTAGCTGGAGATGGTCGATATGCCCATCTTCGACATGATCTTGAACAGTCCCTTGCGAACACCGGCACGGTAGCTGCGACCAAGTTCCAGGCGCGCGGCGAAGTCGAGCTTGACGCGCCCCTTGCGCATCATCTCGAACAGCACCTGGTAGGCCATGTAGGGGTAAACCGCGGTGGCGCCATAGCCGATGAGGCAGGCGAAGTGGTGCGGTTCGCGCGCCGTGCCGGTCTCCACCAGCAGATTGCACTTGCAGCGCAGTCCGGTGTTCACCAGATGCTGGTGCACCGCGCCGGTGGCGAGCAGCGCGTGTACCGGGATGCGGTCCTTGACGAGATAGCGATCCGAGAGCAGCAACACGAGCTTGCCCTCGCGCACCGCGCTCTCGGCCTGCGCGCACAAGCGCGCCAGCGCGCCGCGCAGCCCTTGTGCGGGCGCGTACTGCAGGTCAAGAAACTCGTGCGTGACCTCCTCGATGGCGAGGATCTGCCGCAACTTGCGCTGCGAGAGGATCGGCGAGCCGAGCACTACCTGGCGCGCATGCTCGGGGGCGGGCTCGAAGATGTTGGCCTCGGGCCCGATCTGGGTCTGCAGCGACATGACGATCGTCTCGCGCAGCGGGTCGATCGGCGGGTTGGTGACCTGCGCGAACTGCTGGCGGAAGTAGTCGTAGAGCGAGCGCACGCGGTGCGAGAGCACGGGCATCGGCGTGTCATCACCCATCGAACCCACCGCCTCGTTCTCATCCTGCGCCAGCACGCGGATGATGTCGTCGCGCTCTTCCTGCGTAACGTTGAACATCTTCTGATAGAGCGCCAGCGTGGAGCGGTCCATGGGCTCGGCGGCCAGGCGCGGGTCGACCAGATCGCTCTCGAGGTAGCGCACGCCCTGCTTGAGCCAGGCCTTGTAGGGATGGCGTGTCTTCAGCAGCTGGTCGATGTCGGCCGAGGCGAGCAGCGTGCCGCTCCTGAGGTCGAGCGCGATCATGTCGCCGGGCCCAAGCTTGCCCTTCTTCACCACATCCGCGGGTGCGTAATCCCACACACCGGACTCCGAGGCGATCGTGAGCACGCGGTTGCGGGTGATGCAGTAGCGCGCGGGCCGCAGGCCGTTGCGATCGAGCGTGCACGCCGCGTAGCGGCCATCCGTCAGCACCACCCCGGCCGGCCCGTCCCAGGGCTCCATGTGCACCGAGTAGTACTCGTAGAAGGCGCGCAGATCCGGATCGAGCGTATCCAGTCCGTGCCAGGCCGGGGGGATCAGCAGGCGCATGGCATGCAGCGGGTCCAGGCCGCCCATGAGGAGCACCTCGAGCATGTTGTCCAGGCTCTGGGAGTCGGAACCGGTGAGCGACACCAGCGGCAACGCCGCGCCGAGATCGGGCAGCAGCGCTGAATTCAGCAGCGGCCCGCGGGCGCGCGCCCAGTTGCGGTTGCCCTGCACCGTGTTGATCTCGCCGTTGTGGGCGAGGTAGCGGTACGGGTGCGCGAGGCGCCACTGCGGCAGCGTGTTGGTCGAGAAGCGCTGGTGAAACACCGCCACCGAGCTCTCGAGCCGCTCATCGGCGAGGTCGGGGTAGAACTGCGCGAGGTACTGCGGCATCACCATGCCCTTGAAGACGATGGTGCTCGCCGAGAGGCTCGGCACGTAGAAGTGCGCATCGGCCGCGAGCGCCTTTTCCGCCAGACGGCGCGCCATGTAGAGGCGGCGGTTGAACACCGCCTCATCCGGCCCGGCTGCGCCAGAGTTGACGAACAGCTGCTCGATGCGTGGCAGCGACTTCAGCGCCGCCGCGCCGCAGGCACTCGCCTCGGTCGGCACGAGGCGCCAGCCGGCGAGCTCGAGCCCCTGACGTGTTAGCGCCTCGCCGAGGAGAGCGCGCGCGCGCGCCGCGGCGGCGGGCTCGTGCGAGAGGAACACGAGCCCGGAGGCAAAGCACGGCGCGAGCGTGATGCCCGCCTCGGCGGCCACCGCGCGCAGGAACTTCTCCGGCTTCTTCAGCAGCAGCCCGCAGCCGTCCCCGGTCTTGCCGTCCGCGGCGATGGCGCCGCGGTGCGTGAGGCGGTTGAGCGAGCTCATGGCCGTACGCACCAGCCAGTGGCTCGGCGCATCGTCGAGGCTGGCGATCAGGCCGAAGCCGCAGCTGTCGCGCTCGTAGGCGTCCTTGTAGAGTCCCAATGTCCGGGAGTGCATGGCGCAGGCCTCAATGTGAGTCTTAAATGCGGCCGCCCCGCGCAGACGATCCGTGCGCGGCTCGTCGAGGAGCATGACCGCAATTCAGGCGCTGAAGGAGATCCGCGGGACCCAAGAAGCCCGCGAATGAGCAGCCGAGGCGGGGAAAAATACCGTCCCGTCGGTCGACCGTCTTACACCATCACTATGCGTTCGATAATACCGGCCCGCGATCGGCTTGCAAGCGTCATGCGTTTCCTTCCCGGTGCTCACCGGGGCGGGAGAGCGCCGCGCTGGCTGCGCAGGTGCAGGCCCGGGTCGCCGCCCGCGGCTGGGGCTCGATGAGCGGCTGAGCTGCGCGAGTCCGCCACCTTCTTGGGCTACCTCGGGCTCACCGTGCCATCCTGCGACGCCCACTTCACGCCCTGCGTGCAAATTGCTGGCGCCTGGCGCGGCGCTATTGGGGGGCGGGGCTGGCGACCGCGGCCGCGCGCGAATGCCCGCGCATCGCGTTCGAGGAGCTCGGTTTGCGTGAGGGGGTCTCCTTCACGGTGCCGGCCAATCTGGCACTCACGCGCAGTCATGGGGCGCATTGGCCTGCGCCACGATGCGGCCGGGGACTTCCCACAGCTGCGGCTGGCGAGCGAGCACCCTTGAGCCAGCACCCTTGAGCCAGCACGTGCTCTCCCGACTCAGCCGTGAGCGTTGGGAGGATTCGCAGTCTGCGTGAGGCCTGCGCCGCCGCGTCATTTGATCCTACCGTTCTGTTGACCCTTGCGAGCCGTGGTGCAAACTGCCGGACGATCTCGCGTTTCCTAAGGGAAGATCAATCATGCGGGCATGGCGGATGTTGACGGTGTGCGTATTGGCGGTCGGCGCGTGCGAGGCGCGTGCTGCGAGCGACTACGACACGCTCCTGAAACTGGCGCAGGACTGGCGGCACTTCGAGCAACCCGCCGTGAGCAGCTGCACTCCCGACTATGGTGCGCAGGCCATGCAGGCCAAAGCCGCGGACCTGCCTGCGTACCAACGGCGGCTGCACGAGGTGGACACGCGCGGCTGGGCACCCGCGCAGAAGGTCGACTATCGGTTGATCGACGCGGAGATGAACGGCCTGGACTTCGATCTTCGCGTGCGGCAGCCCTGGGCGCGGGACCCCTCGTTCTATGCCACTGTGTTTGGCGAGCGCAGTGACGTGCCCCAACATGAAGGCGTCTCGGCGGCGCCGACGATCGACCTGTTTGTGTATCGCTATCCGTTGTCGCAGGCGGACCAGAGCAGCCTGAGGTGTCTGTTGGGCGCGGTACCCGCGCTTCTGGACCAGGCGAAGGTCAATCTGCGCGACAGCAATGCCCGCGACCTGTGGGTCTACAGCGTGAGCACCCTGCGTCAACAAAGCGAAATGCTGGCCAAGTTGCAGGCCGGGACGCTCGATATGCGCACCCTGGAAGGCTCGAAGCATGCGAGCCTCGAGGGGGCGGCGCCGGCACTGCTGAACGCGGTGGCGCATGCGCGCACCGCCACCGATGCCTTCATCGCCTGGATCGAGTCGGCGGCGTCGAAAAAGACCGGCCCCTCCGGGGTCGGCAAGGACCACTACAACTGGTACATGCAGCACGTGCACCTGGTGCCCTACGACTGGGACCAGCAGGTCACGCTGCTGCGCCGGGAACTGGAGCGCGCCCGCGCGAGCCTGGCGCTCGAGGAGTTCCGCAACCGCGCCCTGCCGCCGCTCGAGCCCGCGAACACGCCCGAGGCCTGGCGCACGCTGCTCGTGGCGCGCATGCAGAAGCTTACGGATTTCCTCATCAAGTCAGGCATCGTCCCGGAGCGGGACTACTACCGCGATGCGATGGCGCAGCAGGTGAGCGAGTTCGTGCCGCCCGAGAAACGGAACTTCTTCCTGCAGGCGAGCGCGCGTGAGCCGCTGGGCCTGTTCTCTCACGACTATCACTGGATTGAGCTGGCGCGGATGAAACAGGAGCCGAATGCCAGCGCGATTCGCCGCCTGCCGGCGCTGTACAACATGTTCGACAGCCGCTCCGAGGGGCTGGCGACGGCCATGGAGGAGACGCTGATGCAGGCCGGCCTGTATGCGGATGACCCGCGCGGGCGCGAGATTGTCTGGATCATGCTGGCCAACCGGGCGGCCAGGGGCCTGGCTTCGCTCTATGTACAGACCAATCAACTCACCCTGCAGCAGGCCGGTCGCTTCCATGCACAGTGGACGCCGCGCGGCTGGTCCGACCCCGCCAGCGAGCTGGTGGCCTTCGAGCAGCTCCTGTACCTGCGCCAACCCGGTTACGGCACCAGCTACATCACCGGCAAGTTCCAGTTCGAACGCCTCATCAGCGACTACGCCCAGCACCAGCAGGCGGCGGGCAGGCCCTTCAACCTGGCCGAGTTCTTCGCGCAGATGAATCAGGCCGGGACGATTCCCTTCACGCTCATCGAGACCGAGATGTTGCCGGCGCCCGCCGAACGTGGGACGCCCATCACCGATGCGCTGTACGGGCCCGATGCCCCGGTGAACTAAGCCCGGCGCAGCGGCGCGCTAGCTCACTCGGGCGGCGGCTCGCGGGCGATCAGGGTGACGGTTAGGCGCTGCGTGCGCCGCACGAGCTCGAGCGTCAGTTCGCTGCCCGGCGGCACGTGCCCGAGCAGGCGGTGCAGCGTGTCAATGCCATCGACGCTCTCGCCGTTGACCGCGACGATGAGGTCCCCGGGCTGCAGATCCGCCGTCGCCGCGGGTCCCTGCCGCTCGCGCGAAAGAATCTCAACCGCGCGGCCGCCGGGGAGCCCCAGCGCCCGCACCAGACGCAGATCCAGCGGCCGGTCGCGCGCGGCCACGCCGAGCCACGCGCGGCGCACGCGGCCTTGGGTGAGGATCTCGGTGAGCACCCACTGGGCGGTGCTGGCCGGAATGGCAAAGCCGAGGCCCTGGGCCATCGCGATGATGGCGGTGTTGATCCCCACCACGCGTCCCTGCGTATCCACCAGCGGGCCGCCGGAGTTACCCGGATTCAGGGCCGCCGAGTGCTGCACCACGCCCTCGATCAGGCGCCCGTGGCGGCTGCGCAGCGAGCGGCCGAGCGCGCTCACGACGCCGGCCGACACGGTGGACTCGAAGCCGAAGGGGTTGCCCACCGCCACCACCAGCTGCCCCGCGCGCAGTCGCTGGCCCGCGGGCAGCTGTGCGTACGGCAAGGCGCTGGCCTGGGCGCGCAGCACGGCCAGATCGGTCGCCGGGTCGCGCCCGGCCACGATCGCCGGCACGCTGCGTCCGTCGACGAAAGTGACGCGGGCGCGGCTCACCTTGGGCACGACGTGCTCGTTGGTGAGCAGGTAGCCATCCGGAGTCACCACGACGCCCGAGCCGGCACCGCCGCGAGCGCGCTCGGCCTCATCCGCCCCGCCCACATACACGCTCACCACGGCCGGCCCCACCGCATCGACCGCGCCGACCACGGCGGCGGAATAGGCATCCAGGGGATCCGGATCGGCAACGGCTTCGTGCTGGGCGGCGGGCAGATCGAGCATGGCGCAGGCATGGGGACCGCCTGCGGCAAACTCAAGGGTGAACGGCGCGCCGGTTTCCTGCCAGAATCCCCAAGTTCATGATTACCCTCGCGCAGACCGCAATCCTGCTCACCGCCGCCGTGGTCGCGGTGTCGCTGTTCCGCTTCCTCAGGCTGTCCTCGATCCTGGGCTACGTCGCCGCCGGGCTCGTCATCGGGCCGTGGGGGCTGAACCTCATCGGCGACGTGGCGCACATCAGCCAGGTGTCCGAGTTCGGCGTCGTGCTGCTCTTGTTCGTCATCGGGCTCGAACTGCAGCCAACGCGCCTGCGGGTCATGCGCCGCACGGTGTTCGGTCTGGGATCGGCGCAGGTGCTCCTGTGCACGCTCGCCCTGGGGGCGACGGCCTACGGCCTCGGGCAGCCGCCCGTCACCGCGGCGATCATTGGCTTCGGGCTGTCGCTGTCCTCCACCCCGCTCGTGCTGCAGGTGCTGGCCGAGCGCAAGCAGCTGAAGATGCAGCACGGCCGCGCCGCCTTCGGCATCCTCCTCTTCCAGGACCTCGCGGTGCTGCCGGTGCTGGCGATCCTGCCGATGCTCTCGGGGGAGGCGAGCGCGCATGCGAGTGGCAGCCCCTGGTGGGTGGGACTGCTGAAGCTCGCGGCGGTCATCGTCTTCGTGATCCTCGCGGGCGGGCGCCTCATCCTGCGCCCGGCGCTGCGGCTGGTGGCGCGCGCGCAGGTGAGCGAGGTGTTCACCGCCGCAGCGCTGCTCACGGTGGTCGCGACCGCGCTGCTGGCGCACCGCGCGGGTCTCTCGGCCTCGCTCGGCGCCTTCATCGCCGGCGTGTTGCTCGCCGACAGCGAGTTCCGCCACGAGCTCGAGGCGGACCTGGAGCCCTTCAAGGGGCTGCTGCTTGGTCTGTTCTTCATCTCCGTCGGCATGTCGGCGGACCTTAGCGTGCTGCGCTTCCAGCCGCTGACGCTGCTGGCCGTCACCTGCGGGTTTCTCGCAATCAAGGTGCTGGTGCTGGCGCTGCTCGGACGGCTCGCAGGCCAGAGCAACGAGTCGGCGCGCCGCCTCGCCTTCTCGCTCCCGGCGGGCGGGGAATTTGCCTTCGTGCTCTTCGTGCTCGCCGCGCGGCAGCGGCTGCTGCCGGTGCCGACCGCGCACTTCCTGGTGCTGGCGGTGACGCTGTCGATGATGCTCGGGCCGCTGCTCCTGATCGGCTACGAGGCGTTCGCCAAGCGCTGGCTCACGCCGCCGCAGCGACCCTATGACGCCATCGAGGAGCGCGACAGTCCGGTGATCATCGCCGGCTTCGGCCGCTTCGGTCAGATCGTCTCGCGCGTGCTGCGCGTGAAGGGCGTCGCCTTCACTGCACTCGACAGCAGCCAGACGCACGTCGACTTCGTGCGCCGCTTCGGCAACGAGGTGTTCTACGGGGATGCCTCGCGGCTGGACCTGCTGCGTGCGGCCGGGGCGGCGAGTGCGCAGTTCCTGGTGCTGGCGATCGATGACGCGGAAGCCTCCACCCGCACCGCGATCCTGGTGCGCGAGCAGTTCCCGCATATCCGCATCTTCGCGCGCGCCCGCAGCCGCCAGCACGTGTTCGCCCTCAGGGACGCCGGCGTCACCGACATCGTGCGCGAGACCTATGCTTCCAGCCTGGAGTTGGCGGCGACGGTGCTCGAGGCGCTGGGCGAGACCCCGGCGGCGGCCCGCGAGGCGGTACGACGCTTCCGTGCGTATGACGAGGCGACGCTCGAGAAGCAGTACGCGGTGAAGGAGGACGACACCAAGTTCCTCGCCACCTCACGCGAGGCCGCGCAGCAGCTGGAGAAGCTGTTCGAGGCCGATCGCGAATCGAAGGCCGGGTAAGGCACGTGGACGAGGCGCGCAGCGTGCGGGATTTCTGGTTCGGGCAGCTGCCACCCTCGCCGCAGGAACTCAACCGCCGCCTGCGCTTCTGGTTCGGCGGCGATGATTCCCAGATGCGCCGCCGGCGCGATGCGGCCATTCGCGCGCGTTTTGCCGGACTGCTGGAGCGCGCCGCGGCCGGCGAGCTCGCCGCCTGGGCCGACGGCCCGCGGCGGCGCCTGAGCCTGATCATTCTGCTCGACCAGTTCCCGCGCAACATCTTCCGCGGCAGCGTGCGCGCCTTCGCCTACGACGAGAAGGCGCTGGCGCTGGCGCTCTCGGGGATGCAGTCGGCCGCGGATGCGGCGCTCTCGGTGGTGGAGCGGATCTTCTTCTACATGCCGCTGCAGCACGCCGAGAGCCGCGAGGTGCAGGACGAGTCGGTGGCCGCCTACCGGCGCCTGCGGCAGGAGGCGCCCGAGGAGTTGCAGGCCGTGTTCGACGCTGCGCTGCGCTCGGCCGAGAACCACCGCGCCATCGTCGAGGAATTCGGCCGCTTCCCGCACCGCAACGAGCTGCTGGAACGCACCAGCACGGCGGCGGAGGTCGAGTGGTTGCGCAAAGGCGGCGCGACTTTCGCTCAGTAACCGGCGCCCAGGGACTCCAGATCGCGAATGCGCCGCTCGAGGGCGCGCTGCGCCTCGATGAGCTCCACGGCCAGCGCCGCCCCGCTCGCATTCACGCCCAGGTCGCGCATCAGGCGCCCGACGATGCGCAGCCGCGGCAGCGCGGCCGCCGCCACCTGCCAGCCGGCATGCGTCTCGCGCGCCAGCACCACCCCCAGCTCGCCGAGCTCCCGCACCGCGTCCGGATCGATGCGGCAGAGCTGGCAGATCTCGGCGACCTCGATCCAGTCGCCCTCGGTGATCACGTGGGCTTCGAGCACCTGCGTCGTTACACGTACCATCGCCTCACCTCGCAAAATCGGCGCGCGGATCGAAGTTGAGCTTGTCGCGCATCTGTTCGTAAAGCGCGCGTGCTTCCGGCGAACTGGCGCTCGGCACCACGACCTTCAGCTGCACGTACTGGTCGCCCGGCGGCGTGCCGGGCAGGCCCCGGCCGCGCAGCCGCAGTTTCTGGCCGGACTGCGAATTCGCGGGTATCTGCATCGCCACGGGCCCGCCGAGGGTTGGCACGTTGACGGCAGCCCCGAGGGCAGCCTCCCAGGGTGCGACGGGGAAGGTCAGTGTCACATCGCGCCCATCGAGCTGGTAGAGCGGATGCGGGAGGATGTGCACTTCAAGGTAGAGGTCCCCCGCCGCGCCGCCGCCGGCCGCCGGGGAACCCTGGCCGGCGAGGCGCACGAGCTGTCCCTCGAGGACGCCCGCCGGAATCGTCACCCGCACGGTATGGGTCTCGAGCGTCACGCTGCCGTCGGTCTTCACCTGGGGCCGGCGTAACTCCAGTGTGCGTGTCGCGCCGCGGTAGGCCTCCTCGAGGCTGATGTCGACGCGGGCGTGATGATCGCGCGCGGCGCGCGCACCGCCGCCGCCGCCGGCGAAGGGGGTCTCCCCGCCGAAGAGCGAGGAAAAGAAATCGCTGAAGTCCTCCTGCGAGCCCGCGCCCTCGGCCCCGCTGGCGCGGTAGGTGCGCCGCCGCGGCCCGCCGCGCTCGGCGCCGCCGGAAAACTCAAAGCCGCTGCCCCAGTCCGGCGGCGGGCGAAACTGCTGACCCGACTGCCACTCGTTGCCGAGCTGGTCGTAGGCGGCGCGCTTCTCCGGATCCTTGAGCACCTCGTAGGCTTCCTGCACTTCCTTGAAGCGCTCCTCGGCGTTCTTTTCCTTGCTTACGTCGGGGTGGAACTTGCGCGCGAGCCGCCGGTACGCGGTCCGCACCTGATCCGCGTTCGCCGCGCGCTCCAGCCCCAGAATCTTGTAGTAATCGCGGTATTCCATGCACTCGTCCTGAAAGTCCTCACCGGCTCTCTTAGGGCAAATTCTAACCGCCCGCGCCCGCACCGCTGAGGTGCATCGCCGCCGAGCTGCGCACTGGCCTGAGGCAGCACCGGATCCGGCGCGGCCTTAGGCGCCCCCACAGGCCTCGCAAGGGCGAGGCACGGTTTTTGCTTTACCGTTGCTGCGGACTAAGGATGGTAATAGATGATGCGCTTGTCCCGACCCCCGCCGCTGAAGAATCTGCGGGCGTTCTGTGTGGCGGCTCGTCATCGCAGCTTCAAGTTCGCGGCCGACGAATTGTGCCTGACGCCCTCGGCGGTGAGTCATCAGATGAAGGAACTGGAGACGGCCCTTGGCATGCGGTTGTTTGAGCGCAAGACGCGCGCGCTCGAACTGACCACCGCCGCGCACCGGCTGCTCGATGAGGTCGAGCCGCTGCTCGAGGCGCTCGACCGCACGCTCACACACATGGCGCGGCACAACGGCCGGCAGACGCTGCGCGTGCGCCTGCCGGCACTGTTTGCCAGTGAGCTGTTCATCCCGCGGCTCGCGGCCTTCTGCGCGGCCAACCCGCAGATCGATGTGCAACTGGACACGCGCGATCCACGACCCGCCGCACACCCGCCGACCGCCGATGTCTCCATCGTGGTTGCGGATGCAGCGCCGCCTGGCATGAAGTGCGTGCGCCTGTTCTCCTCGCCGCTGATTGCGGTGTGTGCGCGCGCGCATGCGCCGCGGGTCGCGCAGCTCGGGCGCGAACTGTTCGGCACGCTCGCCCTCATCGTAGATCGTACACGCCCGTTCGCCTGGGACAGCTGGGCGGACGAAGTGGGGCTGGAGACGCCCGAGCCCAAACAGGTCATCGAGTTCGACACCATGACGGCCGTGGTGCGCGCCGCCGAGCGCGGCCTCGGGGTCGCGCTGGTGCCGGCGGTGCTGTGTGATTCGTGGATTCGCAGCGGTGCGCTGGTGCGCGTGTTTGCGGTGCAGCTGTCGACCGCCGACGCCTACTATCTGGTTAGCCGGCCGCGGGACGTGGAAAAACCCCAGGTACAGGCGCTCACGCGCTGGGCGCTCGCGGAGTACCAACGTGGCTGAGCGCTCATCATGCATCGCGCCAATTCTTTTCGTTTGTCGCGCCGCGCTGTCGTTCGTATCGTCCTCACACGCGCAAACGGCGCGTCGTGACTCGAACCGAACCGACAGGAGAAACCCACATGTTCATTCACCGCAATACCGGCACACGCGCCGCCGCGGTGAGTCTGGGGATCCTCACCGTGGCCGCGATCGCGCAAGCGGCACAAGCCGAGACTCCCGACCCATTCGTGCTGGTCGCCTACAGCAACCGTGCGGGCGGGCAACCACTGATGAGCGGCGACTACGGCAGCGCGGCCCAAGCGGTGCAGAGTCAGGGCAATGGCGCACTCGCGGATCCGCAAGCGCTCGACACCAATCGCTGCGTCGCCTATGCGATGACGCAGCAACTCGCGCAGGCGCGGGTCGCGTGCCAGGCCGCGGTACGCGCAGCCGAAGAGGCCGACTGGCAGTCCGGGAGTCCGCGGGCGCGCCGGCAATCGGCGGTCTCCGCCGCGATGGCCTATTCCAATCGCGCGGTGCTGGACTGGCTCGAGGCGCAGCCGGCCGCCGCGCAACGCGACCTGGAGCGCGCACAAGCGCTGGCGCCGCAGGCAATTTTCGTTGCGCGCAACATGACTGCCATGCGCGCGCGTCAGAATGTGAATTCTCAAGTCACGGCGGCGACTGCCACGCTGGCGGGCGCACACGAATGACCGGAGGGGAGGCGGGGCATCACTTTCGATCCCCCTCGAGCGCATGCCTCGTCTCTCTTCCGGATCACCCAAAAAAAAGCGCCGCGAGGCGGGGGAAGTCGCATCGCGGCGCGCAGGAGCGAACACGGGGAAGTTGTTCGCAGCTGATTTCTATAAAGCAAGGCGTGTGCCAAGCAAGGAAAGCTTTGTAAAACAGGAAGTTAACGCTGATCCCGTCGAGCATGCCGGGTGACGCGAATTGTCACTTTGGAGCCAAGCGCAGCAGTGAGAGCCTCAGAAGGCCTTGGGCCGTCGGGGAAAGCCGACGGCTCTTTTTGTGGGTGAACTCAGCGCGGGATGACGGGCACGCAGGCCTGCGATTGTTCCTTCAGCGCATCGCACAGCGCACGCGCCTGGGCCTCCCCGCTCGCCGGGGCCTGCAGCCGATACAGCTGTCCGCCGCCGCTGCTGGCGCTGGCGATCACGATGCGCGGGGCGAGACCGGCGAGCTGTGAGCCAAAGCGACCCTGCAGGCGCTGCCACTCCCGATCCGCGCTCGCCTGGCTGCCGAACGCTCCCAGCTGCACGCCGTAGCCGCCGGCCGCCTCCGCACTGACGGGGCCGTCCTCTTGCGCCGGCGCTCCCGGTCGCGCCGCCTGCGCTCCCGGAACTGCCGCGGTCATCTGCGCCGGCAGGGCCGCGGGGGCCGTGGGAGCCGGCGCCGGGGGTGGTACTGAGGCCGGATTCGCGACGCCCGTGGCGAGCAAAAGCGCGTTGACGCCGGTGCGCTTCGCCCCGACATTCTCTCGTGCCTGCGCGGTATGCGGCGCCGAGCCGAGTGAAAACCCCTCGATGCGGATGCGCGCTTCCTCGGCCCATTTGCCATTGGGATGCCGCGCGAGGAACTGCCGGTAAGCGTCCATGGTGGCGATGCCGTCGGTGCGGCGCCAGTCGCTCTCTTCGCCCAACTGCGCGATCCGCAGGCGCGCCTGGTTGGTGAGTTCGCTCGCGGGGTGCTGCTCCACGAAGTGCGCGAACGCCTCGGTGGTGCCGGCGGCCTCCGCCGAGCGCCAGTCCTGCTGCTCGCGGCTGCAGCCGGCGGCGAGGAGCAGCAGGGCGGCGAAGAGCGTCGTCCGCGCTGCACAGAATGTGATCATGGTCGGCCTTTTGGGGCAGGGGCGGCACGTATTATGACCCCGGGCGACCCTTCCCGGAGCAGCCGATGAACGACTTGCAGAAGCGCCGGCTGATCGATTCGATCGGCGACTCGCCGACTTTCGTCGCCGAGGGGGTGCGCCTGACGGGCGACCTGGAAACCCCGGGGCCGCTGGTGATCTGTGGGGCCGTGCGCGGGGACGGACGGGTGGGCGGAACGCTGCGCATGTCCGTGACCGGTCAGTGGGAGGGCGAGATCCACGCCACCGCGGCCGTCATCGCCGGCCGAATCACCGGCCGCCTCGTGGTGGAGCACAAGCTCGAGATTGGCGCCACCGCCGTCATCCGCGCCGACATCACCGCGCAGAGCATCGCGGTGGCCAAGGGCGCCATCATCGACGGCGCCGTCACGGTGACCAGCGGCCAGGTCGTCGAGTTCGAAGAAAAGCGCAACCCGCGCTAGAGCAGTTCGCCCCCGAGCTGCGTGACGAGACGCCGCTCGAGCCAGGTCGGCCCCCGCAGACGTCCAAAGAAGCCGCAGTGCCCGCCGTAGCGTGAGAGCGTCACCGACAGGGCGCCCGGGCGGGCCAGGCGTGCAAGCCCGGAGACCGGGATGATCGGGTCATCCAGTGAGGTAATGATGTTCGAGGGCACCTCGAGGTGCGCCAGTCGCTGTCCGGTGACGGCGTAACCGTTCAGGTAGTCCTCGAGGGCCGGAAAGTCGGTATAGCGGCGCACGAGATCGGCGGTCATGACCTTCAGGTCGCGCATGCGGCTCACGGGTGCGAAGTCGTAGAGGTCGGGCCATGCTGCCTGTTTCTTGCGCAGCGAGCGCAGCCACTTGCGCACGAAGTACAGCTCGTAGCCCGGGAAGCCCCGCTGCAGCGCCACCAGCGTTTCGATCGGGTCGAGCACCGGGGAAACCGCGATCACCTGGGCGAGCTCGAGTTGCGCGGCGCGCGCCTGCGCCGCGACCCGCAACGTGAAGTTGCCGCCCAGAGAGAACCCCACCAGCTGCAGCGGGCGGCCGCCCAGGTGCTCGCGCTGCAGGGCACCGACCGCACCGACCACCTCGGGCAGGCGGCAGGAATGAAACAGCTCGCGGTTGAGGTGATGAGTCTCGCCGTGGTCGCGCAGATTGAGGCGGGCCACGCTGAAGCCCTGCCCGTACAGCTGTTGCGCGAGCGAGAGCACGTAGAGCGAATCGGCGCTGCCTTCCCAGCCGTGCAGCAGCAGTACCGGGGCGGCGCGGCACGGCGCGGCGGGCGTGGAGAGAAAGCACTGCAGGCGCACGCCCGCGCCACACTCGAGCAACAGCTCCTGGGCCGCGGCCAGCATGGGGCGCGCCCCGGTGAGCACCCGCACGCGCCGCCAGGAGGTACTCGCGAGCATCGACTGCAGGTGGCGGTTGCGCAGCCAGGGCGCGGGCTGCAGATCCTCGAGGGCGGCGGAGGTGGTGAGGACGGCGGAGTTCAACGCTCGCGGATCTCGATGCGGTTATTGGCGACCGCCGCGCGGTTCCACTCACCAGCGGTGAGGTCGGCCGCAACGGGGGGATAAGGCTGGGCGAGTGTCGCCGGATCCCCCGCGCCCGCCGTGACCGTGACGGCTCCTTTGCTCGAGCTGCGCACGTCCCCGATCAGATTGGCGAATGCGAGCGGCATGCGCCGCCCCAGTGAGGACGGCTCCTCGGCCGGGTTGCCGACCACGTCACAGCGCGCGAACGGCAGCTCCTCGGGCGCCGGAGAGTAGCCGTCGGTAGCGTTGCCCAGCAGGCAGTAGCGGCCCGCGAAGGTGCGTATGTCCACCTGGGCAGGCGCTTTGGCAGCGGCGAGCCGGTAGAGGAGCTTGCTGATCACCTCCATGCGCCCACCGCCGAGCGGCTCCGCCCCGTAGGGCACGAGCACCACGATCGGCTTGGCGGCGGCCGCGGCGGCGCCGGAATCAGCGCCCACAGCCGCGGGTACGCCGGCCGCGATCGGTGCGGGCAGCCAGGAGGCCACGCGCGGTACCTGCAGCTGCGCCACGCGGGTGTTGAGGCTTTGCAGCAGTCGCTCGGCGCGCCACCACAGCACGGTGCTCAAAAGTGCGATGGCCAGTGCCGCGCCCGCGACGATCCAGGCCCCGCGGGGCTCAGCGGCGCGCCGCGGCTGCTCGTAGTCGCTCACCACCGGGGGCTCGACAGACGCGGAGCCTGCGGGCAGGGACTCGAGCAGCAATGCGCGCACCTCGGCCGTGATGCGCTCGGTCTGCGTATCGACGCCCGCGACCAGCGCGCGGCGCAGCTCCGCGAAGTGCTCGCGCAGCGCACTGTCGGTGAGGGGCTTGGAGAACGGTCCGCTCGCCGCCTCCGGCGCATCGGTATCGGTGCGCACGTTGAGCGCCGTGAAGCTCGACTGCACCGGTATGCGGCGATCGGGCACAAGGTGCAGCTCGTAGAGCACCTTGGAGACATCCGTGGGCTTGATCTGTTTGGGCAGCACGCCGATCGCCCCCAGGGCGCGCGCCTGCCCCAGGTACAGCTCCCCCTCCTGGGAGGTGTACATCATGATGGGGATGGTCGCGGTGCGCGGGTCGTTCTTGATCTGCTGCACCGCCTGCAGCCCGTCCATGCCGGGCATCAGGTGATCCATGAAGATGACATCGGGGCGGTTGCCGACCAGGTAATCGATCGCCGCCTCGGCGCTGTCGGCGGAGTCGACGTCGATGTCGTACTTCTCGAGCACGCGGGCGAGAAACAGGCGCGCGGACTTGGAGTCGTCCACGATCAAGGCCCGCTTTGCACCCATACTCCGCTCTCAACACACGGTCAGGTAAGGGCGGAAAGTGTAGCTCAGAACCGCCGCGGCGCACCGCTGTCGCCGGGCAAAGACGGCTGCAGCGGGCTGCTAAGTGACGTGGTTCACACCGGCGCGGGCACCGGCATGCTGGGCACACAGCTGCCCATAGAGCTCCGCAAGCCGGCGCGCCATCGCCGCCGACGACCAGCCGCGCGCGTAGGCGCGCCCGTGGTCCGAAAGCTCCGCGCGCAGCTTCGCATCGCGCAACACGCGCACGACTGCGGCGGCAAACTCGCCCGCGTCCTCGGGCACGACCAGTGCGCCGCTCCCGGGCACCAGGATCGAGCGCGTGCCAAGCTCAGCGGTTGAGACCACCGGCGTGCCCTGCGCCATCGCTTCCAGCAGCACCAGGCCCTGGGTCTCGGTGCGCGAGGCGAACACGAACACGTCCGCGGCTGCATAGCAGTCGAGAAGCTCGGTGTCGCGCTCGAGGTAGCCGGCAAAGTGCACCTGCGCGCTCAGCCCCAGCGAGGTCACCTGGGCCCGCAGCGATTCGCGCGCCGGTCCCTCCCCGGCGATCACCAACAGCGCCTCAGGTACCTCGGCGAGCACCCGTGCAAACACCTGCACGAGGAAGCCGATGTTCTTCTCGTGCGCGACGCGCCCGATGTACGTCAGCAGCGGTCGCTGCGGAGCAATCCGGGCCTGGGCACGAAAGGCGGCCCCGTTCCCGGCTCGGAAGCGATCCGCGGCAAGCCCGGTCGGCAGCACGTGGATCGGGGTCGTGACCCCATAATCGAGGAGCACCGTGCGCATCGGTTCCGAGGGTGCGATGAGCGCCTGAACCGCGGCGCACTGCGAGCGCGTGAAGTGGCGCGCCGCGAAGCGCCCGAGTGCTCGCGGCAGCGCCGGCACGTAGTGATGCAGGTACTCTTCGAAGAAGGTGTGGTAAGTGGCCACGCAAGGCACGCCCGCGCGGCGCGCGCAGCGCACTCCCGCGTAGTGCGCAACGAATGGCGTATGGATATGCACCAGGTCGAAATCCTCCGTCGGCAGCGCATCGAGTGTGCGCGTCAGAGCACCCCAGCGCATGCGCCGGTCCTCGGGATCTTTGGGCACCGCGGCGGCGGCGACGCGCAGCACGTCACGCTCGGCGAGCGTCGGAGCGGCGGTGGCGTAGCGCGGCGCGATCAGCCGCGCCTCGATGCCCTGGCTGTAGAGGTCGTCACGGAAGGTGCGGATGGAAGTCGAGACGCCGTTGACGCGCGGGAAGTAGACGTCGGAGATGAACAGGATCCGCACGCGCTGGCTTCAGTGACGCACGGCGAGCTGTGCGCACCGGGTTAGGTGCGGCACGCTAAGCGAGCGCCACGCCCAACGCGGCCAGCGCGGCCCCGAGCGCAGCGCCGGCCAGCACGTCGGAGGGGTAGTGCAGGCCGAGCACGACCCGTGAGGCCGCGATCAGGGCGGCGAGCGGCACGAGCAGCAGCAGCAACTCGGGGAAGTGCGCGGCGCACTGCCAGGTGAAGGAAACCGCGTGCAGCGTGTGGCCGGAAGGGAAGCTGTAGCGGTCGAGCGGCGCCGCAGCGCGGTCGATCCCCGCATGCGTGATAAAGGGACGCTCGCGCACGAACAGGCGCTTCAACAGCGCATAGATCAGCACGCCCAGTGCCCCGGTGAGCGCCATGATGGCGGCGGGGCGCACGGCGCTCGCCCCGTAGAGCAGCGGCAGCGCGAGTAGCAGCGCGTACCAGAGCACCCCGTCCCCGAGGCGGCTCGCCACCTGGAAGATGCGGCGCGGCAGGGGCAGCGAAGCGCCGCGATTCAGCCGCCGGCACAGGCCGTACTCCGCGGCATCCACGCGCGCCATGAAGGCATTGAAACCCGTCGCTTTCATGCGGCACTCGCCTCCCAGCGCGGCCCATGGAGTGACGCGTCCAGCCTCTTCCCGCACCGCGTCAACGGCGTGACAGGAATGTGAAAGTTTTTTTAAGACAAGGGCTTAGGAGACATATTGTGTGCGTTCTCTCACATAAGCTCGCACCCTGGGGGTGAGGTCTGTCCCAGCCGCGCGAGCGTCGAGCGCACCAGACGCTCGGCAGAGCCGACGCCGTGCGCAAGGTAGAGCGACGGCTCGGTCAGCTCCAGTTCCAGCAAGCGAGGCTCCCCGCCCGCGCCCCGGATCAGGTCGACCCGCGCATACAGCAGCGGTGCGAACGGCAAGGCCGCGAGAATACGCGCGCCGACGGCACGCTCATCGGCGCCGGCGGCACGCGGGCTGATTTCCTCGGGCGCAAACAGGGCCGCGCTCGTCGCCACCCCGCGCGGCAGCAGCGGTCCCTTACGGATCGCGTGACTGAGCCGGCCATCGATATAAATCAGCGCGGTCTCGCCGTCGCGATCGACGCTCGGCAAGTAAGGCTGCAGCAGCACGCTGCGGCGCGCGCCGAGGAGCGTTCGCATGTGCTCGAGGACTTGTGGCACCGCCGCGCGCGCGTGGCGGCGCGTGTCACGCGAGCCGGCGCCGACGGCGGGCTTCACCACCAGTTCCTCCTCGGCGCACCGGGTGAGAAACTCCTCCAGGATGGCTGCGGGCTCCTCGGCCGGCTCGCAAAAGCGGCTCGGCACGATCGGCAGGTCCTGGCGCGCAAGCTCGGCGAGATAGTGCTTGTCGGAATTCCAGCGCACGACCGCCGGCGGATTCAGCAGCCGTGTCAGCGCCGCGGTGCGCTCCACCCAGGCGAGAAACTCCCCGAGGCGTTCGGTGTAGTCCCAGGCCGAACGCAGCAGTGCCGCATCGAAGCGACCCCAGTCCACGCCCTCATCGTCCCAGTCGGCGATCTGCGCCTGCACGCCGGCGGCCGTGAAGGCCGCCAGCAGCGGCGGCAGGTCCTCATCGAGAGAGCGCGCGGCGCGTGCGCTCACCAGCGCGACCGCCGTCAATCGCGGATTCCCGTACCGCGATTCATGAGCATCACGGCGCTAGCAAACAGCACCACCACGGCCACGGCCATCAGCGCGAAGGCCATGCCGACGTCGACGTCCGACACGCCCAGAAACCCGAAGCGAAAGGCATTGACCATGTAGAGGATCGGATTCACGTACGACAGCGTGCGCGCCCATCCCGGCAGCAGGCTTATCGAGTAGAACACGCCGCCGAAATAGGTGAGCGGCGTCAGCACGAAGGCCGGGATCCAGTTAACCTGGTCGAAGTTCTTCGCGAACAGCGCGTTCAGGAATCCGCCGAGCGCGAACGTGATCGAGGTCAGCAGCAACGCCGTGAGCACCACCAGCACGTGATGCACGTGCAGGTGCGTGAATATGAGTGACACCACGGTGACCGCGACGCCCACCAGCAGGCCGCGTACTACGCCGCCCACCGCATAGCCCCCCACGATGACCCAGTTCGGCAGCGGTGACACGAGCAGTTCCTCTACGTGCTTGCCGAATTTCGCGCCGAAGAATGAGGCGACCACGTTGCCGTAGGAGTTGGTGATGACCGACATCATGATGAGGCCGGGAGCGATGAACTGCTTGTAGTCGAAGCCGCCCATGACCCCGACGCGACGCCCGATGAGGCTACCGAAGATGGCGAAGTACAGCACCGAGGTGACGATGGAGGGCACGATGGTCTGGCCCCAGATGCGGATGATGCGCCCGTACTCGCGGATGACGATCGTCTTAAAGCCGACCCAGCGCACCACGCCCAGAGTGACCCTGGGTGCGGCCGCGGCGGCGACGCTGTTCATCGCCAGGCACCCGCGGCTGGCACCGGCAGCTCCCCCGCACCGTGCGCTGCACTGCCGTCACCACGGCCTTCCACCAGGCGCATGAAGATCTCCTCGAGGCGGTTGACCTTGTTGCGCATGCTCAGCACTTCGATGCCCAGGACCGACAGTCGCGCGAAGATGTCATTGAGGTTGTCTTCCTTCGAGACCTCCACCTCGAGAGTGTGATCATCCACCAGCCGCACCACGTAGGCATCGAGCGCCGGCGCCTGCGTGAGGGCATCGCGCAGATTCAGCACGAAGGTCTCCACGTGCAGCCGCCGCAGCAGGCTGCTCATGCGGTCGCGCTCGACGATGCGCCCGCCACTGATGATGGCGATGTTGCGGCACAGCGTCTCCGCCTCCTCCAGGTAATGGGTGGTGAGTATGATCGTCGTGCCGCTTTCGTTGATCTCGCGCAGGAAATCCCACATGGAGCGGCGGATCTCGATGTCGACGCCGGCCGAGGGCTCATCGAGTATCAGCAGACGCGGCTCGTGCATCAGTGCGCGGGCGATCATCAGGCGCCGCTTCATGCCGCCCGACAGGCCGCGGGCGATGCCGCCGCGCTTGTCCCACAGCTGCAGCTGCTTCAGGTACTTCTCGGCGCGCTCGCGCGCCACCGGGCGCGGAATGCCATAGAAACCCGCCTGGTTGACGACGATCGTGTAGGGCGTCTCGAACATGTTGAAGTTGATTTCCTGCGGGACGACGCCGATACACGCCTTGGCGACCTCGAGCTCCCGGTCGATGTCGTGGCCGAACACCTGCGCTTCGCCGGAGGTTTTGTTGACCAGCGAAGTAATGATGCCGATCAGCGTGGTCTTGCCGGCGCCGTTGGGGCCCAGCAAGGCAAAGAAATCGCCCTGCTCGACGTCCAGGTCGACGCCCTGCAGCGCCCGCACGCCGTTTTTATAGATCTTGGTGAGTCCGCGAACCGAGAGCGCATTCATGCCGAGAGGATCGGGGCTCGCAGGCGGGAGCGCAAGGGCCGTCTGCCGCCGTTGACGACCGCGAGCGGCGGCGAATATGCCTCTGGCGAGGGATTGACGCGGACCGCGCGCGCGTCTGTTCAGCTTGCGGTCATCAACCGTTCGAGCTGCTGATCCTCATACGCCCCGGCCGCCTCGTAGAATGACCAGCCGTCGCGCCCGCGTGCCTTGCTGCGATAGAGCGCCAGGTCGGCGTGCTGCACGGCGCGCTCGTGCAGATACTCCCCGCCCGGCTCCACGGAACTCACGCCCACGCTCACCGTCACGTGCGGGCGCGTGGGCGAGCCGGCGTGCGCAATGCCAAGTTCCGTCACCGCTTTGAGGATTTCGGCCGCGACAGCGCCGGCATAGACGCGATCGCCGCCGGCCAAGATGGCGATGATCTCCTCGCCGCCGTAGCGCGCCACCATGTCGAGCGGCTGCCGCTGCACGGCGCTGCGGATGGCAGCGGCCACCTGCTTCAGGCAGCCATCGCCCGCCTGATGTCCGTAGCAGTCGTTGTAGGCCTTGAAGTGATCGATATCGATGAGCAGCACCGACACCGGTAGCTGCGCCAGCTGTGCGTGCTGCCAGAGCGCGCGCGCCTGTTCCTCGAGCGCCGTACGGTTCAGCAGCCCGGTGAGGCCGTCGTGCATGGCGACGTCCGCGAGTCGCCGCCGTTCCAGAAAGGCAACACGGTTGGCGTACTCGAGGGCGTAGCAACCCGCGCCGCCGATCAGATTGGCGGAGAACAGCACGAAGAGGGAGTAGATGGCGACGCTCGGGGAGAACTCACCCAGCAGTGCAGCCCCGGCGTAGGCGGCGACCAGCAGCACGTTGGTACGCACCGCTGCTCCGAAGGTCAGGCCCAGCATGAAGTAGAAATAAAAGGTGGCGAGCAGCAGGCGCGCCGCCACCAGCGGCAACTGCGCTGGCGTCGCCTCGATCGCCATGAGCACGGTGCCCGCTGCGAACATCGGCGCCGCCACCTGGATGGCCGGCTGATACCAGCGCGCGTACCAGCGCGGCCGCGTCAGCACGAGCATGATGAGAACCAGCGGGAACTGCAGGCCGAAACGCCAGATGTCGGCGCGGCTGAACCGCGGGCCGACCAGCAGCACGTGGTCGATGATGGCGAAGCCGCACACGCTCGAGAGCGCAACCAACAGGCTCATGCGCACCCAGCGCCGGGCACTCTCCCGGTAGCTCTGAATGAATTGTCGTTCGAGTTCCGGGTCGCGGAACTTCAGGCGCATGCCCGCAGCGCGGGGCTCAGCAGCCGGCGCTGCCTGTAACTGCGGCATGTGCAAGCGTCGCCCCCCGCGACGGATTCCGTCAGCGTCGCGAGTCGGTGTCGCGCTCCTGGGCCCGCGAGGAATTCTTGACGCGCGTCAGCCAGACATCGTACGGATCCCAACCCGAACGGGAATGCGTCAGATGTGCGTAGCCGTCGCTGCTGTCGGCAAACTCATCGTTCGCCGCCAGAGAATCCTGAGGATCAGCGGGAAGACCTTCCACGCCTTTTCTCTTCATCACCTGCGCTCCTGCTTGTTCGACCTTCCAGCCGTTCTGTTCTTATCTTCCGTTGCCCGATCGCCCTTCCATAGTGCGACGCGGTGATCCAAGTTTATGTCGTCCGGGGGACAAAAGCGAATAGGACAAGCCCTTCATTATGTTACGTTAATGTTACCTGAACTCGTTCCAACAACGCACAAATCTGGTGCCGTTGTTTTCAGTCTGCAAAATAACGTGTCAGGTACTGCTGGAGCGTTCCCGTATCGCTCGTCTCAATGCTGCGCTGCGCTTCCAGCGATTCCTGAGCCTCGGCGCCAAACTCCCGCAACCGCTCCTCATTGGGTGGGTACAAGTCCAGGAAATAGGCTTTGTGCGCTGCGGACATACGCAGGGCGAGGTCAAAAAACGACTCGCCGGCGTTCAGTTCGGTCATGAGGCGTGCTGACGGGGTCAAGCTCACGTCGTCCACCTTGGCGGCCTGGGTGGCCAAGGCCTCGGAATAGGGGCGGGCCGGATCCCCCTGGTCGAGCAGCTCGCAGATCCCGGTCATGGAATCCAGCAGCTCCCGCGCCCAGTCGTGCATCGAAATGGTGCGGCCGTCGCGCCAGAGGGCAAGGCTCGGGTCACGCCCACGCCGCGCGACCGCGATATGGTTCTCATCCAGCCCCTGCTGCTCGGAGTCGGCGATCGGGTCACTCGCCTTCATCAGACACAGCGCGACGAACGCCTCCAGAAAGCGCAGCTTGTTCTGATTCACACCGACCGGGTCGAAGGCGCTGACATCGAGGGCGCGGACCTCGACGTACTCCACGCCGGCACGCCGCAGCGCCTTCGTCGGGCGTTCGCCCGAGCGCGCCACGCGCTTGGGCCGAATGAAGCTGTAGTACTCATTCTCGATCTGCAGGATGTTGGCGTTTAGCTGGCGCCACTCGCCGTTCACTTCCACGCCCATGGCCTGGTACGCCGGGTGCGGCGTACTGATGGCGCGCGTCAGGTCACGCACGTATTCATCCAGGCTGTTGACCGACACGGACAGACCCGCCTGGTTGCGGTTGCGGTAGCCGACATCACTCATGCGCAAACTGGTGGCGTAGGGTTCGAACGCGGTGCCGCTGCCGAAATCCTCGAGCCCGAAATCGCGGCCGCGCAGGAAGGATTTGCACACCACCGGCGACACGCCGAACAGGTACAGGACGATCCAGCCGAAGCGACGGTAGTTGCGCAGCAGGTCGAAATAGCACGCCGAGATGAAGGCGCTGTCATGACTGTGCGATTCGCGCGCCGCCGCCCATGCTTCCCAGAACGGCAGCGGAAACGAGTAGTTGAAGTGCACGCCGGAGATCGCCTGCATCATGCGTCCGTAGCGCAGTCCCAGCCCGTTGCGGTAGATCGTCTTCATGCGCCCGACGTGCGAGCTGCCGTACTGTGCCAGCGGAATGTCCGCGTCGCCCTCGATGGCGCAGGGCATGCTGGTCGCCCACAGCAGCTCATCGCCCAGGTGGCGGTAGACGAACTGGTGCAGATCGAGCAGGTACTGCAGCAGTTCCCAGCTGTGCGTGAACGCCGGCGTCACGAGCTCGATGAGCGACTCGGAGTAATCCGTGGTGATGTGCTCATTGGTGAGCGCCGAACCGAGCAGCCGCGGATGCGGTGTATGCGCGAGCGTGCCGCCGGGCAGCACGCGCAGTGACTCCTTCTCCACGCCCTTGCGCCCGCCCTGCAGGATATGCGGCGCGCCACCGTTGACGAGGGCCGCGAGGCGCCGTTCAAAGAGGCGATCTATGCCGGGTCTGCTCATGGACGTTGCCGCGGTGCGTGTTACCAGGGCGCGCGACCGCTCAGCACCCGGGCGACCGAGACGAAGTCCGCGCACAGGCTGTAGAAGCGGATGCCGGAAGGTCGCCGGCAGATTGTGCTGAAAGAAGATATGGCCGATCCAGGCCGGCAGGTAGCCGGCCACGGCCGCCGCCAGATACCACGCACGGTGATGGCTGCCGAGGGCGACCCCGAGCATGAGCAGCGCCAGCAGCGTGCCGCACACGTGCAGGCGCCGGCACACCGGGTTGCTATGCTGCTCGCGGTAATAGGGATAAAACGCGCGAAAACTCGCAAACGGCGGCGCAGATGCTCCGGTCTGGCTCGAGGAGACGCCCACGCTAATGGCCGCGAGTACACAACATCCCGGCATCGTAGCGCCGCGGCTTACCGCGGAGCCACATATTCAGGGGGATTGACCGGTCGACCGCGGCGCACCCGGTCCCGAGGGGGCCCGCCAACATGCCCGCGCGCCCGCAACACCCACGGTGGCTGTTGGTGTGCGCCGTTTTCAGGCATCGTGCCGCTGCGCGCCTGCGGGGCGTGAGCGGGGTGGGGGAGCATAGCGATGATCGGCATCATTGGCGGCACGGGCCTGTACTCCATGCCTGAGCTGCGCGCACCGCGCGCCGAGGAAATCGCCACGCCCTTTGGCGCGCCCTCCGCACCGCTGATCCGGGGCACGCTGCATGGACGCGAGGTAGCGTTCCTTGCCCGGCACGGCGTGAGCCACCAGCTCCTGCCGAGCGAGATCAACTTCCGCGCCAACATCTGGGCCCTCAAGAGCATCGGCGTCACCACGCTGATCGGGGTCTCGGCGGTGGGAAGCCTGCGCGAGGAAATACGCCCGGGTGAGCTGGCGCTGCCTTCGCAGTATCTGGACTTCACCAAGGGCCGGCGCATCGGCAGCTTCTTCGGCGCCGGACTTGTGGCGCATGTTTCCACCGCCCAGCCCAGCTGCCGCGCCACCGCCGCCCTCATCGGCGCCGCAGCACGCGCCGCCGGCGTGCGGCTGCACGAGGAGAAGACCTACGCCTGCGTGGAAGGTCCGCGCCTCGGCACGCGCGCCGAGAGTCTGTTTCTGCGCGGTGCCGGTGCCGACTTAGTCGGCATGACCAACGTGCCGGAGGCATTCCTCGCGCTCGAGGCGCAGCTGGGCTACTGCACGATTGCGCTCGCGACCGACTACGACTGCTGGCTTGATGATCCCGCGCAGCACGTTTCCGTCGAGCAGGTGCTCAGCGCATTCCACACTAACCTGGTGCGGGTGCAGCAGCTGCTGGCCGACGCGATCGCGCAATACCGGGAGGACGACTCCCGCCCCTGCCGCCAGGCGCTGCGCGGTGCCCTGGTGACGCCGCGCGAGCGCATGACGGCGGAGCAGCGGGCGCTGGTGGAGCTGCTGTCACGCTGAGCGCGCGGCGCGGGGTCGCCTCTGCGCAAGCCTAGCGCTCGATGATGGCCGTCACGCCCATGCCCCCGGCGGTGCATACCGACACCAGTCCGCGCTTGGCGTTCGCATCCGCGGCCAGCAGCTTCGCCAGCGTTGCCACGATGCGCGTGCCCGTGGCAGCAAACGGGTGTCCCAATGCGACGCTGCCACCCTTGATGTTCAGTTTGCTGCGATCGATGCCGCCCAGCGGTGCCGGCAGCCCCAGTACGTGCCGGCAGTAGTCGGCGGACTCCCACGCCTTGAGGGTGCACAGCACCTGGGCGGCGAAGGCCTCGTGGAGCTCGTAGTAGTCGAAGTCCTGCAGCGTGATCCCGGCATCGCGCAGCATCGCAGGCACCGCATAGGCGGGCGCCATCAACAGCCCTTCCTTGCCGCTCGCGAAGTCGACCGCCCACACCTTGCCGAAGCGCAGATAGGCGAGCACCGGCAGGTTGCGCTGGGCCGCCCACTCCGGCGTCGCGAGCAGCACCGCGCTCGCCCCATCGGTGAGCGGCGTGCTGTTTCCGGCCGTGAGCGTGCCGTCGGCAACGAAGCTCGGACTCAGCTTGCCGAGCTTGTCGAGGCTGGTGTCCGGGCGCACGTTGTTGTCACCCTTGAGACCCAGATACTCGATGACGAGATCGTCGTAGAAACCCGAGCGCCAGGCGGCGGCGGCCTTCAGATGACTGTCATAGGCGAGCAAATCCTGCTCGGTGCGGCTGATCTGCCAGCGCTTGGCCATGATCTCGGTGCTTTGTCCCATCGACAGACCCGTACGCGGCTCCACGACCGCGGGCGTGACCGGGCGGAAATCCTTCGGTCGCAGGTCCAACCACGGCGCCAGGCGCTGCCAGGGACCGCGTCCGCGGTAACTGCGCAGCAGCAGCTGCTGGTAGGAACGCGGATATACGATCGGCGCGTCGCTGATGGAATCCACGCCGCCGGCGATGCCCGCCTCGATCTGTCCGAGGGCGATCTTGTTGCCGATGTCGAGCGCGGCCTCAAGGCCGGTACCGCAGGCGCGCTGCAGGTCCAGTCCCGGCGTCTGCGGGTCAAGGCCGCTCGAGAGCACGCTTTCGCGCACCAGGTTGTAATCCTTGGTGTGTTTGATGACGGCCCCCGCGGCGACATCACCGAGGCGCTCGCCCTGAAGCTTGAAGCGCTCGACGAGGGCGCGCAGCACGGCCGTCAGCATGTCCTGATTGGACGCGGAAGCGTAGGCGGTGTAGGCCCGGGCGAATGGAATGCGCAAACCGCCGAGTATGGCGACACGCCTGACTGCAGGTCCTACCAGCATGACTTCTCCCTAGTGCGCCGCGTTAGAATGCCACGGCCAAACTGGCGAAGCCATGGAGGCCACGCATGGGTGAATTCACCACCATCATGGCCCGCGACGGTCATGAGTTTCAGGCCTGGCTGTGCGCCGCGCCCGGACAACCGCGCGGCGCGATCGTCGTGCTGCAGGAGATCTTTGGCGTCAACAGCCACATTCGCGCCGTTGCCGACGGCTTTGCGGCCGCCGGCTACACCGTAATTGCCCCGAGCCTCTATGACCGCATCCGCCGCGGCATCCAGCTCGGCTACTCGCCGGCCGAGGTGCAGGAGGGTGCCGGCTACCGCAATCAGCTCAAGCTCGAGACGACACTGAAGGATGTAGCCGCCGCGGTCGCGGTGGTCAAGAACTCCGGTCGCGTCGCTACGGTCGGTTACTGTTGGGGCGGCTCGCTGTCCTATCTGGCGGCCGCGCAGCTGCCGGTGGCGGCCGCGGTGGTGTACTACGGACGCGTGACGCCGTACCTGGAGCAGAAGCCACGCTGTCCGGTCATGTACCACTATGGCTCGCTGGACAAGAGCATTCCGCTCCCGGAGGTGGAGCAGACGCGGGCGGCTGCGCGGGACCCGCAGATGGTGTATGTCTACGAAGGTGCCGGTCACGGCTTCAGCTGCGACCAGCGGGCTAGCTACGAGCCGCGGGCTGCCGCGCTGGCGCGCACGCGCACGCTCGAGTTTCTCGACCGCTACATAGCGGGCAACCGGGCCGGCAATGACGAAGGCGTGAGGACCGAAATTGCATGAAACTGCGTGATCCAGAGCTGCTGCGCACCCGCGCCTTCATCGGCGGTGAGTGGCTGAGCGCCCGCGATGGCGCGACGCATGCGGTGACCAATCCGGCGACGCACGAAGTGCTGGGTACGGTACCGGTGATGGGCGCCGCCGAGACGCGCCGCGCCATTGAGGCGGCGCAGGCGGCGTTCCCGGCTTGGGCCGCGCGCACGGCCAAGGAGCGTGCGGCGCTCCTGCGGCGCTGGTACGAGCTCCTCATGGCGAACCAGGAGGATCTCGCGACGCTCATGACCGCCGAGCAGGGCAAGCCCCTGGCGGAGGCCAAGGGCGAAATCGCCTATGCGGCCTCCTTCATCGAGTGGTTCGCCGAGGAGGGCAAGCGGCTCTACGGCGACGTGATCCCCGGGCATCAGCCGGACAAGCGCATCCTGGTGCTGCGCCAGCCGGTGGGCGTGGTGGCCGCCATCACGCCGTGGAATTTCCCGCTCGCGATGATCACCCGCAAGGCCGGACCTGCGCTCGCCGCCGGCTGCACCTTCATCTGCAAGCCCGCCGGCCAGACCCCCTACTCGGCACTCGCGGCGGCGGTGCTCGCCGAGCGCGCCGGGCTCCCCGCCGGCGTGCTCAACATCCTCACCGGGGATGCGCGCGCGATCGGCGGCGAGATGACCTCGAACCCGATCGTTCGCAAGCTGACCTTCACCGGCTCGACCGAGATCGGTAAGCAGCTGATGGCGCAGTGCGCCGGAACCATGAAGAAGATCTCCCTGGAACTCGGCGGCAACGCGCCGTTTATCGTGTTCGCCGACGCGGACCTCGACGCCGCGGTGGCCGGTGCCATCGCCAGCAAGTACCGTAATACCGGACAGACCTGCGTCTGCGCCAACCGCCTGCTGGTGCAGGCGCCGGTGTACGAGGAGTTCACCCACAAGCTCGTCGCTGCGGTCGCGCAGCTGCGGGTCGGCGACGGTCTCAAGGGAGCCACCGACCAGGGGCCGCTGATCGATGCGAAGGCGCTCGCCAAGGTTGAAGAGCATCTGCAGGACGCCCTCGCCAAGGGGGCACGCGTGGTGCAGGGAGGCAAGCGGCACGCCCTCGGCGGCACCTTCTTCGAGCCGACGGTCCTCACGGGCGTGACCCCCAAGATGCTGGTGGCGCGCGAGGAGACCTTCGGCCCGATCGCCCCGCTGTTTCGCTTCGAGAGCGAGGCGGACGGCATTCGCATGGCCAATGACACCGAGTTCGGGCTCGCTGCGTATTTCTACACGCGCGACCTGGCGCGCTCCTGGCGGGTTGCCGAGGCGCTCGAGTACGGCATCGTGGGACTCAACACCGGACTCATCTCCACCGAGGTGGCGCCGTTTGGCGGGATGAAGGAATCGGGCACCGGCCGGGAAGGCTCCAAGTACGGCATCCTCGACTACACCGAGCTGAAGTACCTGTGTGTCGGCATCGGCTAAGACCTGCAGTGCCGCCGTCCTGGCCGCCTCGGCGGTAGGGTGAGTCAGGTGGCCTCCATCGCTCCAGCCCCACCGCGCGCCGATGCCGAGCGCATCGGGATTCTGCTGATCAACTCCGGCACGCCGGAGGCCCCCGAGCCGGCCGCGGTGCGCAGGTTTCTCGCCCGCTTCCTCGCCGACCCGCGCGTGGTTGAGCTGCCGCGCGCCCTGTGGCTGCCGCTGCTTTACGGGGTGGTGCTGCCGTTTCGCCCGCGGCGCATCGCCCGCAAGTACCGCCAGATCTGGACGAGCTCGGGTTCGCCGCTGCGCGATCTGTCCGAGCGCCTCGGGGCGGAGCTGCGCAGCGTGCTGGCGCAGCGCGTGCTGGCGCCGCTGTCGGTGGAAGTCGGCATGCTGTACAGCGCCCCGCAACTGCCGGCGGCGCTCACACGGCTGCGCGACAGCGGCGCGCAGCGCATCCTGGCGCTGCCGCTGTTTCCACAGTACTGCGCCGCCACCACCGGCGCCGCCTTCGATGCGCTGAGCGCGGTGCTGCGCGGCTGGCGCCGCCTGCCTGACGTGCAGTTCGTCGCCGGCTACCACGATCACCCGGGCTACATCGACGCGCTGCGCGCCAGCGTGGCGGAGCACTGGCAGGCGCACGGCCGCACCGCGCACCTCTTGATGTCCTTCCACGGTATTCCGGAGCGCAACGTGCGGGCGGGCGACCCGTACCTGAGCCAGTGCCAGAACACCGCGCGGCTGCTTGCGGATGAGCTCCTGCTGCGCGAAGGCGAGTGGAGCGTGAGCTTTCAGTCGCGCTTCGGGCCGGCGGGCTGGCTGAAGCCCTACACGCTCGCGACCCTCGCTGGGTTCCCTGCGCGCGGCATCCACGAGGTCAGCGTCGTGTGTCCCGGGTTTGCGGTGGATTGCCTGGAGACCCTGGAGGAGATCGCCATCGAGAATCGCGCCGCGTTCCTCGCCGCCGGCGGCAAGCGCTACCAGTACGTGCCGGCCCTCAACGTCCGCGCCGGCCATGCGCAGTGCCTGGCGGACCTGATCGCACAACATTGCCAGGCCTGGATGACCAGCGGCCACGGCAGCCTGCCGCAGAAGGCGCGCGGCACGTCCGGCTGATGGGCGGCAGGCCGCTGCCACTGCTTGGGACGTTCCACGAGTTCAGCGTCGCCGTCGACGACGTGCGCGCGGCGGTGGAGTTCTACGAGCGACTCGGCTTCAGCCAGGCAACGACCACCGATACCTACAGCCATCCGTATGGCGTGCTCACCGACGGGCGCCTCTTCATCGGCCTGCACCAGCGAGCGGGCCCCTCCCCCGTGCTGACCTTCGTCCGCCGCGGCGTCGCCGGCAGCGTTCCCGCATTGGCCGCCGCCGGGATCGAGCTCAGCGTCTGTCGCACCGGGGAGGAGGTCTTCAACGAGATTGGCTTCAGCGACCCCTGCGGCCAGGCGGTGGCCGTGCTCGAGGCACGCACCTACTCGCCGGCAGCCCGCGACGAGCGCGAGGCCTCGCTGTGCGGGGACTTCGCCGAGGTCAGCCTGCCGGTCGCGGACTTTGCAGGGGCGCAGGCCTTCTGGGAGGCGCTGGGCTTTGTGGCGGCGCCGGAAGAAGCTACGCCGTACGTGCACTTGCCACTGACCAGCGATTACCTTGATGTGTCCTTTCACCCTCCGGCGCTGTGCGCACGTCCCCTGCTGGTGTTCCGCGACACCGCGATGGCCGCCCGCGTCGCGCGGCTGCGCGAGCGCGGCACCGTGTTCGCAGCAACGCCGCGAGGTCTGCCGCCCGCAGCCGCGCTGCTTGAGGGGCCCGACGCCACGCCGCTGCTGCTGCTGCCGGAACCTGTCTGACTGACGTTTTGGATGTTTGCGGGCCGGCGCGCATACCGCAGCGCGCTCGGTTCGGGCGGCGGGTATGCAACACCGCCGTAACAGCCCCGCGGGCTGCTGGCGGAGACTCCCGGCCGCATCGCACCGGCGCGCGAGCCCAGCTTTGCTGCATAATTGCGCTTTAAGTGCCCCCAGAGCACCCCCAATCACCTCCGAAAGGAACCGGCATGCGCCGCAGTCCCCTGCTCGCCTTGATCGTTGTGTTGATTTCCTCCCCCGCCTTCAGCGACAGCGGGATGTGGACCTTCCAGGAGTTTCCGCACGCGCTGCTCAAGCGCGAACACGGCACGGATGTGAGCGGCGCGTGGCTCGATAACGTGCGCACCGCCACCATCCGCTTGTCCAACTGCACCGCCTCGTTCGTCTCCGCCGAAGGGCTGATCCTCACCAACCATCATTGCGCCGAGGCGTGCCTGGATGAGCACTCGAGCAAGGAACGCAACCTCCTCGGGGTGGGGTTTCTCGCGCGCACACGCGAGCAGGAACTCAAATGCGGCACCCAGATCGCGGACGTGCTGATGGAGATGGAAAACATCACCACCACGGTGGACGCCGCCACCAAGGGCCTGGGCGACAAGGCGGCCAACGACAAGCGCAAGGCCACCATGACGCAGCTCGAGCAGCAGTGCGAGCAGGACAGCAAGAGCGCCAAGGGCGGCCCGTACAAGTGCGAGACGGTCGATCTCTACGACGGCGGCCAGTACTGGATGTACAAGTATCACCGTTACAGCGACGTGCGCCTGGTATTCGCGCCCGAGCGCGGCATCGCCGCCTTCGGCGGCGACCCGGACAACTTTCAGTTCCCGCGCTGGTGCCTGGACATGTCGGTGCTGCGCGCCTATGGGCCGGACGGCAAGCCGGCGGCCACACCGAATTTTCTGCGCATCAATCCGGCCGGCCCCAACGTCAGTGAGCTGGTGTTCGTCTCCGGGCACCCGGGCAACACCTCGCGGCTGCTGACGGTTGCGGAGCTCGAGACGCTGCGCAACGTGATCTACCCACGCTGGCTGCTGCGGGCTTCCGAGCTGCGTGGCCGCCTGATCGAGTACGGCAAGACGAGCCCCGAGGCGGCACGCATCGTGGAGGACCCGCTCAACAACATCGAGAACTCCATCAAGGTGCGGCGCGGGCAGCTCGATGCGCTGCTCGATGATCGCCTGATGAAGAGCAAGATGAAGGAGGAAGCGGCGCTGCGTGCCAAGGTAGCCGCCGATCCGCAGCTGGCGAAGTCGATCGGCGATCCGTGGGCCACGATCGCCAAGGCCGAGCAACGCGACGAGCAGCTGTACCTGCCATACACCTGGATCGAACAGGGTGCCGGGCTCGGCGCCGGCTTTCCCGGCAAGCTGTTCGGCTACGCCCGCTCACTGGTGCGGGCCGCCGCCGAGCGCGGCAAGCCCAACACCGAGCGGCTGCGTGAATACAGCGAGGGCGCCATGCCGCGCGTGGAACAGCGCCTGATTGCGCCGGTGCCGATCTATCCGGACCTGGAAAAGCTCAACCTGTCCTTCAGCCTGGAACGCATGCGCGAGTGGATGGGCCCGGATGCACCCATCGTGCGCCAGCTGCTCGCGAACGAGTCCCCCGATACCCTCGCCAACAAGCTGGTGGACGGCACCAAGCTTGCGGACCCGGAGGTGCGCAAGCGCCTGTGGCAAGGCGGCGCCGCGGCGGTCGATGCCTCCACGGACCCCATGATCGTGTTTGCGCGCAACGTGGATGCGGAAGCACGCGCGGTGCGCAAGAGCTACGAGGATGAGGTGGAAGCGCCGGTGACCGCCGCCTCGGAGAAGATCGCGCGGGCCCGCTTCAAGGTGTACGGCACCAGCGAACCGCCGGATGCCAACTTCACGCTGCGGCTGAACTTCGGCACCGTGCAGGGCTGGAAGGAAGGCGATCACGAGGTCGAACCGTTCACGCGCCTGGCGCGCCTGTTTGAGCGGGCCACCGGTCAGGAACCGTTCAAGGTTCCCGACACCTGGCTTGCGGCCAAGCCCACCTTGAATCTGGAGACGCGCTTCGACCTCTCGACCAACAACGACATCGTGGGCGGCAATTCCGGCAGCCCCCTGATCGATGCGCAGGGTCAGATCGTGGGCCTGATGTTCGATGGCAACATCCACTCCATCGCCGGTGACTTCTGGTTCGATCCGCAGCTGAACCGCGCCGTGGCGGTCGATCCGCAGATCATCTTCGAGGGCCTGCGCAAGGTGTACAAGGCCGAGGAGCTGCTGACCGAACTCGGCACCAAGTAACGACGGCTAACGGCCGGCCGGCAGCGCCCGGCCGGCCTCGTTCACGCCGCTGGTCGGTATACCCCGATGCGCGACGATGCGGAAGCTGATGCGCATCTCGTCCTGTACCTGCAGGGCTCCCAGCAGGGCACTGAAGGGCTTGAGGCCGAGTTCGCTTTGTTTGAGCACCGTGTCACCGCTGACGACCAGCCGCTCGCCGGAGCGCTCGTAGCGAACCAGCACGTCGAACTCGTGCGGCGCACCGCGCACCCGTGCCTGCACGCGAGCCTGCACCGCGCTCTGCGGTGGCTGCGCCGCCGCAAGCCGCACGGCGCTCAGCACGATCTCGGGGTCGTTCTCCGCATCCAGCAGTGCCGGTCCGAGCATGTTGCGCCGCGTGCCCTCGCGCGCCGTCTCCGGCACCTCGGGTGGAAAATCAGGGCCCGCCTGTGCGCGCAGTTCAGCTTCGTCCACGCTCAGACTCTCCAGCGGCACATGCACCTCGAAGCTGCTCTGCAGCGGCGCGTCCGCCGCGTAGAAGATGCCGCTGAGCGCGTGCGAGGCGATGACGTGATTGTGCCCGGCGGCGGCGAAGGCGCCGCCCTTGTAGACCCGGATGGTCAGGAGCGACTCGCCGGCCACGATCGTATAGGGCGTGCCGACGTGCGCCGCGACGCCTGGGACCGGCTGCGGGGGGGCGGGCGGGCTGACGCGCGGCGGCGCCGGGCAAGCGCTCAGCAACGCCGCGCACGTCAGCAGCGTCAGCCGCTGCAGTAGGCAACTTGCGTTCAGCCGCATAAGCTTGCAGTCATGACCCTGCGAAACACCCCGCGCCGCTGGGGCGCCATTGCCCAGCTGCTGCACTGGCTCATCGTGCTGTTCATCGTCGCACAGTTCACGCTCGCGACCCTCTTTGAACAGCTGCCGGCCGGGGCCAAGAAGCTCACGCTGCTCTCGCGCCATAAGTCCATCGGCATCACCATCCTGATGCTGGCGTTGGTGCGACTGGCGTGGCGCTGGAGCAATCCGACCCCCACGCTACCGGATACGCTCAAACCCTACGAGCGCACCCTCGCGCGGCTCACGCACGCCCTGTTGTACGTGCTGCTGTTCGCGGTCCCGCTTTCGGGGTGGCTCATGTCCTCGGCGCGTGGGTTCCCGGTCAGCTGGTTTGGGTTCTTGCAGCTTCCGGACCTCGTCCCCAAGAACAAGGTCCTGTACGAGGCCTTGGTGACCACCCACGGGATTCTCGCCTGGACGCTCGGCATCGTCGCGACGGTGCACCTCGTGGCCGCGCTCAAGCATCACTTCGTGCTCAAGGATGACGTACTGCGACGCATGCTGCCCTCCTCTTCCAACAAGGCTTAAGGACCGAGCCATGAGAAACCCCTCGCGGAGCGCACTGCCAGTGGCGTTGCTGACACTGCTGGGTGGCGCGGCGCGCCTGCAGGCCGCCGACGCCCCGGCGCTCCCCCACTACGTCCTCGACCCGGCGAAGAGCTCGCTGGAATTCACCTTCACGCAGGCGGGCGCGCAGAACAAGGGTCGCTTCACGCACTTCCAGACGCTGCTCGACTTCGCACCCGAGAATCTCCCCGCCAGTCATCTGGAAGTCACCATCGAGATGAACTCGCTCGATAGCGGGGACCAGGAACGCGACGACGCGCTGCGGAACGCCGATCTGTTCGCGGTGAAGAAATTCCCGCAGGCGCACTTCAGCGCCGCGCAGATCCTGAAGACCGCGAATGGTTACGAAGCGGTCGGCAAGCTCACGATCCGCGACACGAGCCGCGAAGTGCGCGTGCCCTTCACCTTCCGCACGGCCACCGAGGCCGGCGCCAGCGCCGGCTACATGTCCGGCAAGACCACGATCAAGCGCCTCGACTATGGCGTGGGCCAGGGTGACTGGAAGGCCACCGATCAGGTGGGGAACGACGTCGGGGTATCGTTCGCGCTGCGGCTCACGAGCGCGGCCCGCTGATCACCACGCCCTCAGCAGGGCGTGCCGTCGCGACGCGTCATGCGCTTGCGCGCGTGTGGCGGACTCCACATGAGGTCGACCTCGGGGTCCGGGTAATGGGCGCTGTCCTCGGGATCGCGGTTGCTGACCACGAGGAAGCTCGCCGGGCGCTCGCTGCGGTTGATGAGGTGATGTCCGTCCGTGCTGCCGGCCGCAAAGCCGGCGCACATGCCCGCCGTCAACTGCTGCTCGCCCGCTTGCGTGCGCAGCACCAATTCCCCCTCGAGCACATAGAGAAACTCATCCTCGTGCGTGTGCCAATGTCGCATCGAGGATTGCTTGCCGGCCAGCACGCGCACGAGATTGACACCGATGCGGGTGAGCCCCAGGGGCTCACCCAGGGCGCGCACTTCGCGCGGCAACACGCGTGAGCGATAGGGCTCGGGGTAGCTGCTGCGTGAGCGCGGCTCAACCTTCTGCGGATCAAGCGCCGGCTTCTGGAGTGACATGACACACCTCGCAGACGCGGTTGACGTGCGCCGCGTGCATCGGGGAGCATGCCATAAGCTGCATGCCTGAAATACTCGATGACGTCGGCCAGTGCGTCGATGCGGTGTTGCGCCGTTTGGGTCAACGCATCGTGCTCGCGCTGCCGCTCGGCATCGGCAAACCCAACCCGCTCGTCAACGAGTTCTACCGCCGGGCGCTGCGCGATCCAGGCCTCGACCTCACCATCATCACCGCACTGTCGCTGCTGAAGCCGGTCGCGCACGCCGCGCTCGAGCGTCGCCTGCTCGAGCCGCTGGTGGAGCGGGTATTTGGCAGCTACGTGGAACCGGAGTACGCGCGCGCCCTGCAAGCGAACCGCGTGCCGGCCAACGTCCGCATCATCGAGTTCTTCCTGACGCCGGGCGCCTTCCTGCACCGCAGCCACGCGCAGCAGCACTACCTGAGCGCCAACTACACGCAGGTGGCGCGCGATGTGCTCGCCCGCGGCGTCAACGTGATCGCGCACCTGGTGGCGCGGCGCACGGTGAACGGCGAACTGCAGCTGAGCCTGGGGTCAAACCCGGACGTCACTGCCGATCTGCTGCCCCTGATCGCACAGGCGCGGCGCGCGGGTCATGACATTGTCATGATCGGCGAGACGCACGCGCAGATGCCCTTCATGGGCGATGCGGCGCAGCTCGCGCCCGAGCAGTTTGACTTTATCGTTGATGCTCCGCGCTACGACTATGACCTGTTCGCCCCGCCCAATCCGCCGCTCGCCAGCGCCGAGCACGCCATCGGCCTCTATGCCAGCGCGCTGGTACGCGATGGTGGCACGCTGCAGATCGGGATCGGCGGGATGGGCGACGCGCTCATCTACGCGCTGCTGCTGCGGCATCAACAGAATGCTGCCTGGCGCGGCACGCTGCAGACGCTCGGCACGGGGGAGGCGACGCCGCTGATCGACGCGAGCGGCGGCACCGCGCCGTTCACGCGCGGCCTGTTCGCCGCCAGCGAGATGTTCGTAGCTCAGCTGCTCGAGCTCTACCGCGCCGGCGTGCTGCGCCGCCGCGCCTATGACTGCCTGGCGCTCGAGCGGGCACTGGCCGCCGGCCAGCCGGAACGCTTTGACGCGAGCATCTTGCCGGCCCTGGTGGCGGCGGGCGTCGGGCCGCTGCTGAGCGAGGCGCAGTTTGCCGACCTCAAGCGCCACGGCGTGTTTCGCGAGGAGGTCGAATTCAAGGCCGGCCGGCTGCGGGCCCGCGGCGGGGAGTGGATCACGGCCGACCTCGGCGATCCCGCCAGCTGCGCGCGGCTCGCCGAGGAGTGCCTGGGGCGCGAGCTGCGTAACGGGCGCGTGCTGCACGCCGGGTTCTTTCTCGGGCCGCGCGGCTTCTACGCCGCCTTGCGCGAGATGCCGGAGAGCGAGCGCAGCCAGTTCAGCATGCGCGGGGTGGGCTACGTGAACCAGCTGTATGGGCCGGATCAGGAGCTGCGCGTGCTGCAGCGGCGGGCGGCGCGCTGCATCAACACGACCATGATGGTGACGCTGCTCGGAGCCGCCGTTTCGGATGCGCTCGCGGATGGTCAGGTCGTGAGCGGCGTCGGCGGCCAGTACAACTTCGTCGCCATGGCGCATGCGCTGCCCGATGCGCGCTCAATTCTGTGCCTGCGCGCCACGCGCACGCACGACGGCCGCACGACCTCGAACCTCATCTGGAACTACGCCCACGAGACGATCCCGCGCCATCTGCGCGACATCGTGATCACGGAGTACGGCATCGCGGACCTGTGCGCTGCCACCGACGCGGAAGTCATCGCGGCGCTGCTGAACGTCGCAGACTCACGCTTCCAGGAGCCGTTGCTCGCGCAGGCCAAGGCCGCGGGCAAGATCCGCGCCGACTACGCGATCCCGGAGCGCTTCCGGCACAACCTGCCCGAGCGCGTCGCGCGGGCACTGCACGCCGCCCGCGCGCAGGGTTTTTTCAGCGACTATCCCTTCGGCACCGATCTCACCGGCGAGGAGATCACCCTGACGCGCGCCCTGAAATATCTGGCGGCCCACACCGGCTCGGCGCCCGCGCGGGCGCGCGTGCTGCTGCGCGCCCTGTGCCACGGAGCGCCGCAGGCGCAGCACCAGGCGGCGCTCAAGCGCATGCGCCTGCACGCGCCCCACGGGATCGGCGAGCGAGTGCAACAGCGCCTGGTCAGCTGGGCGCTCACGGCGAGCGCCGCCGACGCGCCCTAGCGTCGGCGCCGCGGCGTCTTGCGGTGGGTGCGCCCGGAAGCGGCGCGGCGCGCCGGCTTGCGCACCGCGCGGCCTGACCTTGCGTGCGGTCTTGGCGCGCACCTTGCGACGAGCGGCGGCGCGGCGCACCTTGGCGGGCTTCTTGCGGGAGCGCGCCGCCTGCTTCTTCGTCGCCTTTTTCGCCACCTTCTTCGCCACCTTGCGCGCGGGCTTCTTCGCTGGTGCCGCCTTCACCGGCGCCGTGGGTACGTGGTGCCCGCGCAGCTGATCGAGGATGGCCGGGTTTTCCAGGGTGGAGACGTCCTGTGTGATCTCTTCGCCGCGCGCCACCGACTTCAGCAGACGGCGCATGATCTTGCCCGAGCGGGTCTTGGGAAGATTGTCGGCGAAGCGGATATCGTCGGGCTTGGCGATGGCGCCGACCTGCGCGGCGACCCAGTCGCGCAACTCCTTCACCAGCGCGTCGGTCTCGCCGGTGGGCCGCTCACCGCGGCACACGACGAAGGCGAACACCGATTCACCCTTGATCTCGTGCGGTTTGCCGACGACGGCGGCTTCGGCCACCCGCGGGTGCGCCACCAGCGCCGACTCGACCTCCATCGTGCCCAGGCGATGCCCGGCAACGTTCAGGACGTCGTCGATGCGCCCCATGATCCAGAAATACCCGTCCTTGTCGCGGTGCGCGCTGTCGCCGGCGACGTAATAGCGGTTATCGAACTTCGACCAGTAGGTATCGAGATAGCGGGCGTTGTCGCCCCAGATGGTCCGTAGCATCGAGGGCCAGGGCTTGCGGATCACGAGGTAACCGCCGGCGTCAGGGCGCGTCACGCTCTTGCCGTGATCATCGACGATATCGGCATCGATGCCCGGAAGCGGTCGCGTGCAAGAGCCTGGCTTGGTGGCGGTGCTGCCCGGGAGCGGTGAGATGAGGATCGCGCCGGTCTCGGTCTGCCACCAGGTGTCGACGATCGGACAGCGACTCGCGCCGATGACGCGGTGGTACCAGATCCAGGCCTCCGGGTTGATCGGCTCGCCCACGCTGCCCAGCAGCCGCAGCTTCGACAGATCGTGCTTGCGCGGCAGCTCCTCGCCGAGCTTCATCAGCGCACGGATCGCGGTCGGGGCGGTGTAGAACACGCTCACCCCGTGGCTCGCGCAGTTCTTCCAGAAGCGGCCGGCGTCGGGAAAGGTCGGCGCCCCTTCATAGAGGAGCAAGGTGGCGCCGGCGGCCAATGGACCGTAGGCGACGTAGCTGTGGCCGGTGACCCAGCCGACATCCGCCGTGCACCAGAACACATCGTCATCGCGCAGATCGAAGACCCACTGCGTGGTGAGCTTCGCCTGCAGCAGGTAGCCGCCGGTACAGTGCTGGATGCCCTTGGGCTTGCCGGTCGAGCCGGAGGTATACAGCAGAAACAGCGGATGCTCGGCGTCCACCCATTCGGGCTCGCACACCGGCTCATGCCCGGCCACGGCGTCGTGCCACCACACATCGCGCCCGTGCGTCATGGGCACGGGCTTACCGGTGCGCTTCAGCACGATCACGTTGCGCACGCTCGGGCAGCCGCTCGCGAGCGCCTTGTCGGCCGCGGCCTTGAGCTCGATTACATGCCCGGCGCGCCAGCCGCCGTCGGCCGTGATCACCAGCTTTGCCTCGGTGTCCTCGATGCGATCCTTGAGCGCCGGAGCCGAAAAGCCGCCAAACACCACAGAATGGATGGCGCCGATGCGATTGCAGGCATGCATAGCCACCAGAATTTCAGGCACCAGTGGCATGTAAATGATGACGCGATCGCCGCGCTTGACGCCGTGGGCCTTCAGCGCGTTGGCAAAGAGGCACACTTGCGCGTGCAGCTCCCGATAGCTGAGGTGCCGCACGTCGCCGGGTTCGCCCTCGAAGATCACCGCGGTCTTGTGGCCTCGCTCGGCGAGGTGCACGTCCAGGCAGTTCACGGAGGCATTGAGCTGACCGTCGGTGAACCAGCGGTAGTTCGGGGCGCGGCTGTCATCCAACGCGCGCGTGAACGGCACCTGCCACTTGAGTTCCTGCGCGGCGAGTTCTGCCCAGAATCCAACATGATCCGCGCGCGCGCGGCGATACAGGTTCTCGAGGTCCGCCGGCTTGATGCGGGCCCGCGCGACGAAGGCCGGCGGAGGCGGAAAGCTGCGCTTTTCCTTGAGGATCGATTCGAGGTTCTTATCCGACATGACGTTCTCGCAAGGTTGCTACAACAGGTCGCCGGCCGCGGATTCAATAGCATAACGCAAGCTCACCGGCATACGGACTTACCCTTACCGCAACAGCCGCTCGATCATCGCGCGCGCCTGCCCGGCATAGGCGCCACCGAACAGATTGGCGTGGTTGAGCACATGGTAGAGGTTGTAAAGCTCTGCGCGTAGCTCCCACTGCGGCGGCAGCGGCGCTGCGGCGCAATAGGCACGATAGAACTGCGCGCTGAACCCGCCGAACAGACGGGTCATGGCCAGGTCGGCCTCGCGATCGCCGTAGTAGACGGCGGGGTCAAAGATCACCGCCGCGCCGTCGCTGCTCGCGAACCAGTTCCCGCCCCACAGATCCCCGTGCAGGAGCGAGGCCCGCGGCGCGTGGTTGCGCAGCAGCGCCGGCACGGCCGCGAGTAGCGCCGCGGCGAGCGGTGCCAGCAGGGCCCCGAACTCGCGCTGCGCCGCCAGGGCGAGCTGCGGGCGCAGCCGGCGCTCGCGGAAGAACTCCGCCCAGTTGGCGCTCCAGGCATTGGCCTGCGGCGTGGCGCCGATGAAGTTGTCGCGCTGGTAGCCGTAGCGCTGCGCGCTCACCGCGTGCAGGGCGGCGAGCTGCGTGCCGAGGCGCTCCTCACAGCGCGCGTCGCTCTTGCCGCGCTCGATCCACTCGAGTGCGAGGAAGGCCGCATTCTCGGTGGTCCCGTAGCCGATGACGCCTGGAACCCGCAGCGCGCGCGCCGTGGACAGCACCGCCAGTCCGTCGGCTTCGCTCTCTAAGGCGGCGATGCCGCTGGGCGGGGCGATCTTGACGAAGAAGCGGCCACTCTGAGTGCGCCAGGCGTACGCCTCGTGGATGCTGCCGCCGGCGATGCGCCGCTCCGGCTGCGCGGCGCAGCGCACCCCGCTCAAGCGGCGCAGTTCACGGGCAATCGCGGCGAAGCGCTCCATCGGCCAGCGCCCGCCGTGTCAGACGGCGTTGTGAGCCGTCGCCAGACGCAGCGCCACGTAGGGCACGAGGTTCAGCAGCAGGATGCCGACCTTGTAGAGCGCCATGGCCGCGTAATGGATGGCGTCGAAACGCTCCACCGGCAGGCGGAACCAGCGCGTATGCAGGCTGAATAGCCACTCGTGGGCGGCGCTGAAGGCCACGAACCACGCGAGCAGCACGGCATAGTTGACGAGCGTGCACAGCAGCAGCCAATCGGAAACGATACGGACATCCATACGCGCTCCTGGGTACGGGCGGCGCGCCCGTGCGCTAGACGGCCACGCCGGTTGCGACCGGAGCCGCCAACAGCAGGCCGATGCGGGCGAGCACCCAGACGCCCAGGGCGGACACCGTGAACGCAATGAGACTCAAGCCGATTGATCCAAGAAAGGACGTACCGAGCATCGCCCGGATGGCCAGCAGAAAGCCCAGGGCACACGCCAGCGACCCGCCAATCAGACCGCCGAGGAACAGCGCGACCAGTGCCCCGCCCAGCAGGCCCACGAAGGCCGCGAAGCCGCAGCGTATCAGGCCCGTGTACTTGGCCTTCACCACGTGTGCGCCGATCTTCATGGGGATTGCCACCAGCACGGTGAGCAGGATCAGTCCGAGAACGAGGTTGCCGGAGACTTGGTAGGCCACGGCGTTATTTATACTACGAGCCGCGCCGCAGGAGGCGCTGCCAGCGCCAGGCGAGCAGCGTGCAAAGCGCCGCCCCCACCACGAACAGCACCAGGGTGTGGCGCATCTCGGCGGGCTCGATCACTTCGCCGCGGTAGTTGGCCCACCGCTGACCCGAACGCAGGGCGAGCCACACCTGCACGGCACCGCTGGTAAAGCCGGCGGCGAACACCCAAAGCGCGACCCCGGCAATGCGCGCCAGACCACGCTTCGGAAGCTTGCGTTGCGGTTCGGCCGGTGAGGTCATGTTGGAAAGCACTTGCTGTTGAGCGGCACCGATCGGCGGCTCCCCCAAAGTCTACGCGAGCGGCAGCTGCACGAGCCGTTCGCCCTGGCGGCGCAGGAACGGCCCGAAGCCGAGCTCGTCGTACAGACCATCCAGCGCCGCCAGATTCGGCATGCGCCGTCGCAGCCCTTCCGCGTCAATCCCGAGCTTCAGGTCGCAGGCGATACGCGTCAGCCGGCGGCTGAGGAATACCGCGTCGCGGTGCTCCGTCAGCTTCTGCGCCAGGGTGCCGGCGCCGCGCAGCTTCAGCTGCGCGACGCGCTCCAGATCCCCGTACATCTCATCGAGGGAATCGAAGGCCTTCATGAGCGAGGCCGCCGTGCGATGCCCGACTCCCGGCACGCCCGGGATGTTGTCCACGTCATCGCCGGTCAGCGCCAGGTAATCGGCGAAGCGCTCCGGCCGCACGCCAAAGTGCCGCTCGATGTCGTGGTAACCGAACTGCTCACGCGCCCCGAAATCCCAAAACAGGTCCCCGTCGCGCATCAACTGCGCCAGATCCTTGTCGCGCGTGATGAAGGCCGAGCGCATGCCCGCGTCGCGCATGCAGGCGGCCAGGGTACCGATCAGATCATCGGCTTCGTACTCCGGATCCACGAACACTGAGAGGCCCAGATGCCGGCACAGTTCGCGACAGCGCTCGAACTGCAGCACCAGATCCGCGGGCGCGCGTTCGCGGTTGGCCTTGTAGGGCGGATAGATGCGACTGCGATAGGAATCCGCGCGCCGCTGGTCGAAGGCGACGGCGATGTATTTCGGCCGCATCCGTTCGAGCAGGTCGCCGAGGAAGCGCGCGAAGCCGAACACCGCGTGCACCGGATTGCCCTCGCGGTCGCGCATCTCCGGCAGCACCGAGTGGTACGCGCGAAAGACGTAAACCGAGGCGTCGATGAGGAAGATCAAGGCGGCGCGGCATCCTGCAAAACCGGCGCCACCTTAGCAGTGTCCGCCGGGCGCGTCACGAAGCGCGGGCGCCTCAGGCCAGCCAGCGCTGGATGCGATCGTGCAGCGGGCTTGTGCGCGGAAAGTGCGCGAGCAGATATTCCATCTGGTCGGCCAGCACACGCCGTCCCTTCAGGAAGATGTATTCGGCGTAGGTCGGAGTGAAGGGCACCGCGATCAGCTGCATCTTGGCCTGCTCCGGGGTGCGCGAGGCCTTCTGGTTGTTGCAGCGGCGGCAGGCCGCTACCACGTTCGTCCAGATGTCCGTGCCGCCCTGACTGAAGGGCCGGATGTGATCGCGCGACAGGTCGCGCGAGGGGAAGCGCTGGGCGCAGTACATGCACAGGTACGCATCCCGCCGGAACAGCGTCTGGTTGTTCAGTGGCGGCACATAGTCGTGGCGCGTGTTGCCGGGGTTGCCGGTGTGCCCCACGGTGGCGACGATGGAGTTGACCTCCAGAATGGTGCGCAGGCCGCTGCGCGCGTTGACGCCCCCGTACAGCGTGTACAGCAGCGAGCCGCACGTGTATGCAACCTGCTCCTGGTGATACAGTCGCGCCGCTTCCTTGTAGTCGATCCACTCGAGCGGCATGCCCGCGATATCCGTGCGCAGCACCAGTTGCGAAAGCCCGCGCGCGGCGGGAGCCGCAACGATGCGCAGGTCCTGCAAAGGACCATGGTCAGCGCGCTCAAGATCGATGCCTAGCATGGCGGCTGTAAGATACGGCAAGTTTGTGCAAGAATTCAACAGCGCAAAGTCCTAATTCAATTACAGATTTTTAACGACGTGGCCGAGCTGCCACGTGTGCGGAAGAGAGCGTGATGACAGTCACAATAGGCGCACTGCGCGAGAGCGCGCCGCAAGAAGCGCGCGTCAGTCTGGTGCCCGAGGTGGCCGATAAACTCGTCAAGGAGGGCGCCCGGGTGCTGCTCGAGCGCGGTGCCGGCGCGCGGGCTCGCTTCCCGGATGCGCTTTACAAGAGCGTCATTTGGGCGGACAGCGCCGCGCAGGTGCTCCAGGAAGCCGACGTGCTGCTCACCGTGCAACCCCCGACGCTGGAGCAGATCGCGCAGCTGAAGGCCTCCGCCGTGGTCATCGGGTTCCTGCAGGCGCACGCACGGCCCGAGGAGGTCGCGGCGCTCAAGGCACGCGGCATCACCAGCTTCGCGATGGAGTTCGTGCCGCGCATCTCGCGCGCGCAGTCGATGGATGCACTGTCCTCGCAGGCGGCGATCGCCGGCTACAAGGCGGTCTTGATCGCAGCCAACCAGCTGCAGAAATTCATGCCGATGCTCACCACCGCCGCCGGCACCGTCCGCCCGGCGCAGGTGCTGGTCATCGGCGCAGGCGTCGCCGGACTTCAGGCCATCGCCACCGCCCGCCGCCTGGGGGCGGTGGTCGAGGCCTACGACGTGCGCGGCGCGACGCGCGAGCAGGTGAAGTCCCTCGGCGCCAAGTTCGTCGACACCGGCGTGAGCGCGGAGGGCAGCGGGGGCTACGCGCGCGAGCTCACCGCGGAGGAGAAGGCGCGCCAGCAGGAGGTACTGGACGCGCGTATCGCCGCCGCGGACGCGGTGGTCAGCACCGCCTCGGTGCCCGGGCGTCCGGCGCCGAAGATCATCTCCCGGGCCGCCGTGGAGCGCATGCGCTCGGGGGCCGTGGTGGTCGACATCGCCGCCGAGCAAGGCGGCAACTGCGAGCTGACGCGCGCCGGCGAGACCGTCGAGCACCAGGGCGTGAGCATCATCGGCCCGCTGAACCTGCCGGCGACGCTCGCCTACAACGCGAGCGAGATGTACGCCCGCAACCTCTTCAATTTCCTCAAGCCCGCCCTGGTGAAGGGCGAGCTGGCGATCGACTGGAACGATGAGGTGTTTGCGCAGTCCTGCCTGACCAGCGCTGGCGCCATCAAGCACGAAGCGACGCGCAAGGCGCTGGAGGGCTGAAGATGACCGGGATCGTGGCGCTCTACATTTTCATGCTCGCGGCCTTCACCGGCTACGAGGTCATCTCGCGCGTGCCGGTCATCCTGCACACCCCGCTCATGTCGGGCTCCAACTTCGTGCACGGCATCGTGCTGGTGGGCGCCATGGTGGCGCTCGGGGGTGCGCACACGCCGCTGGAGAAGACCATTGGCGTCATCGGCGTGCTGCTCGCTGCCGGTAACGCGGTCGGCGGCTACGTGGTGACCGAGCGCATGCTGGAGATGTTCAAGTCCAGTGGCGCCCGCGGCGCGGCCAAGAGGAGCCACTGATGCCGGGCTGGGCTTCGCGGCAGCTGCTGATCGAGTCGAGCTACTTCGTCACGGCGCTCTTGTTCATCATCGGGCTCAAGCGCATGAGCTCCCCGGTGAGCGCACGCAGCGGCATCCTCTGGGCCGGCGCCGGCATGGCGGTGGCCACGCTGGTCACCTTCCTGTATCCGGGCATGACCAACTACGAGCTCATCGTGCCGGCGATGTTCGTGGGTGCCGGGCTCGCCTGGTGGAGCGGCAAGCGCGTGGCGATGACCGACATGCCGCAGATGATCGCGCTCTACAACGGCATGGGCGGCGGCGCCGCGGCGGCCATCGCCGCGGTGGAGCTGTACCGCGGCGACACCCACGGTTACGCGGGCAGCACGCTCGCCGTGGCCGGCGGGCTGATCGGCGCGGTGTCCTTCAGCGGCAGCGCCGTCGCCTTCGGCAAGCTGCAGGGACTGATCAAGCGCAGCCTGCGCTTTGGCGGCCAGCAGCTGCTGAATCTGCTACTGCTCCTGGCCGCGGTGGCGCTCGGGGTCACGATCGCCGCGCACCTGAACCCGGCGCCGCTGGTGGTGACGGGGCTGTTCGTGGTCGCGCTGCTGCTCGGGCTCACGATGACGCTGCCGATCGGCGGCGCCGACATGCCGGTGGTGATCTCGCTCTACAACGCGCTCACCGGGCTTGCGGTGGCTTTCGAAGGTTTCGTGCTCAATAACGCCGCGATGATCATCGCCGGCACCGTGGTGGGCTCGGCCGGCACGCTGCTCACGCAGCTGATGGCCAAGGCCATGAACCGCTCGCTCGGCAACGTGCTGTTCTCGGGCTTCGGCGACACCGGTGGCGCGGCCACGGGCACGGTCACGGGGAGCCTGAAGCCAATCGAGGCCGCCGACGTCGGCGTCATGATGGCCTTCGCGCAGAAGGTGATCGTGGTCCCCGGTTACGGCATGGCGGTCGCGCAGGCGCAGCACAAGGTCTGGGAACTGTGCCAGCTGCTGCTCGATCGCGGCGTGACGGTGAAGTTCGCCATCCATCCGGTGGCCGGCCGCATGCCGGGACACATGAATGTGCTCCTGGCGGAAGCGGGCGTGCCCTACGATCTGATCGCGGACCTGGACGAGATCAACGCGGAGTTCGAGACCGCCGACGTGGCGCTGATCATCGGCGCCAACGACGTCGTGAACCCGGTGGCGCGCACCGACAAGTCGAGTCCGATCTACGGCATGCCGATCCTGAACGCCGACAAGGCGAAGAACGTCATCGTCATCAAGCGCGGCCAGGGCGCGGGGTTCTCCGGCATCGAGAACGCCCTCTTCTATCTGGACAACACCCGCATGTTGTACGGGGACGCGCAGAAGGCGGTGGCGGAGCTGATCCAGGCGATCAAGGCGGTCGGCTGAGGCGAACCCGGAAGCTTCACATGCAGCGCCGCCAACTGCTCAAGACCGCCGTGGCGCTGCCGCTGCTCGGCGCACTCGCGCCCCTGGCATCCGCGCGGGTGATGTCCCCCTTCCAGCGCCTGCGACCCTCCGATCCGTACTGGCCGAGCGCCGCCGAATGGCAATCCCTCAAGAGCGCGCTCGGCGGCAACCTCCTCGAAGTGCCGCCACTATTCGCCGCCTGTGCGGGGGCTGGGGAAGACGCCGCCTGCGCCGAGGTGCTTCAGAACATCCGCAACCCCTTCTACCTCGGCGATCAGCCCGGCGGCACGCAGGTCTCGGGCTGGTTCGAGGCCTGGACCGCCGCCCCCAGCGCCTATGCGGTGAAAGCGCGCCACGCCGCCGATGTCGCCGCCGCCGTGACCTTCGCACGCACCCACAACCTGCGCCTGGTCGTCAAAGGCGGCGGCCACAGCTATCTGGGAACCTCCAACGCGCCCGATTCGCTGCTCATCTGGACGCGCGCCATGAATGACATCACCGTGCACGAGGCGTTCGTCGGCGAGGGTTGCGCGGGCACGGTCGCCCCACAACCGGCGGTCACGGTGGGCGCCGGCTGTGTGTGGATCGATGTGTATACCGCGGTCACGACCCAGGGCGGACGCTACGTGCAGGGCGGCGGCTGTACCACGGTCGGCGTGGCCGGACTCATCCAGAGCGGCGGCTTCGGCAGCTTCTCGAAGGCGTTCGGCACTGCGGCGTCCGGCCTCCTCGAGGCCGAGGTGGTGACCGCGGACGGCCGCGTGCGTCGGGTGAACGCCTGCACGGAGCCGGACCTGTTCTGGGCCCTCAAAGGCGGTGGCGGCGGCACCTTCGGCGTGGTCACGCAGCTGACGCTGCGCACCCACGACCTGCCGGAGTTCTTCGGCGCCGCGTGGGGCATGGTGCGCGCAAAGACCGACGACGCCTTCCGGCGCCTGATCGCGCACTTCCTCGAGTTCTACGCGGGCAGCCTCGCCAACGAGCACTGGGGCGAGCAGTTCGCGCTGCGCCCCGACAACTCGCTGAAGCTCTCGTTCGTCTGCCAGGGCCTGAGCCGCGAGGCCGCGCGCGCGCTGTGGCAGCCCTTCTTCGACTGGGTCAGGGCGTCGCCGGACTACTCGGTGACCGATGAGCTCGGCGCGGGAGCCAAGCCCGCGCGCCGCTGGTGGGAGGTCGAGGGCAATCACAGCATGATCCGCGACCCGCGCTCCGGCGCGTCCGCCACCCACGGCTGGTGGGAAGGCGATCAGGATCAGGTGGGCAGCTATCTGCACGGCTATGATTCGCTGTGGGTGCCGGCAGCGCTGTTGCATCCGGGCTCGCGGCCGCGCCTGGCGGCGGCGCTGTTCGCGGCGAGTCGTTATAAAGAGGTGGAGATGCATTGCAACAAGGGGTTGGCGTTTGCGCCCGCCGCGGCAACTCAGGCGGCGCTCGAGACCGCGATGAACCCGGCGGTCACCGAGGCCTTCGCGCTCGCGATCATCGCCGACGGCGAGGGTCCGCGTTATCCGCTCATGCGGCAGGCGCCGCTGGATCGCTACGCCGCGCAGCGCGATGCGCAGCTGATCGATCGGGCGACCGCCGCACTGCGCGAGCTCGCGCCGCAGGCCGGTTCCTATCTGTCCGAGAGCAATTACTTCAACACGCACTGGCAGCAGGCGTACTTCGGCAACCACTACCCGCGCCTGGCCGCCATCAAGAAGCAGTACGACCCCGAGGGACTGTTCTTCGTGCACCACGGCGTGGGCAGCGAGACGTGGAGCGCCGACGGCTTCACGCGCACGGGCTGATGGTGGTGGCGTCCAAGCCGGCCCCGGTACTCTACGAGCGGCGCACAGACCCGCTGCTGCCGGTGCGGCTGTTCTACCTGCGCCTGCTGCGGCACATCGCGCTGGCGCTGGTGCTGCTCGCCGCCTCGCTCTTCGTCGGCATGCTGGGGTATGAGCACTTCGAGGGCCTGGACTGGCACGATGCGTTCGAGAACGCCTGCATGCTGCTCGCGGGCATGGGCCCGGTGACCAATCCCGTCACCAACCCCGGCAAGCTGTTCGCCGGCTGGTACGCGCTCTACGCGGGACTGGTGTTCCTCGTGGTCGCCACTACGGTACTCGCCCCGGTACTGCACCGCCTGATGCACATGTTCCACGCCGACGAGCACGACAAATGAACTACCGCTTCCCGATCGTAAACTCCCTGCGCGCACTGTCCTGCGCCGCCCTGGCGCTGAGCCTCGCGCTGCCCCTGAGCCCGCCTGCCGCCGCGCCCGCGACCTCAGCGGCGAAGAAGCCGCTCACGACCGCCGAGGTTCTTGCGTCTTCCTCGGCGTCGGACTGGCGCGCGCTCGACCCGCAGGACACTCTTTATATGGAGCTGCCCGCGGGACGCGTGATCATCGAGCTGGCGCCGGTGTTCGCCCCGCACCACGTGGCCAACGTCATCGCGCTGGCGCGTGGCCATTATTTCGACGGCCTGGCGATCATGCGCGCGCAGGATAACTACGTGGTGCAGTGGGGCGACGCGGACGGCAAGAAGCCCATCGGCGAGGCGCAGCGCACGCTTCCCGCGGAATTCGAGCGCCCGCTGCGCGGGCTCACCCTCACCAAGCTCCCCGACCCGGATACCTACGCCCCGGAGGTCGGTTTCGTCGAGGACTTCCCCGCGGCCGCGGACCCCGCCACCGGGCGCGCCTGGGCGGTGCACTGCTACGGCATGCTGGGCGCCGGGCGCGACAACGACGTCGATTCCGGCGGTGGCACCGAGCTGTATGTCGTCATCGGACAGGCGCCACGGCACCTGGATCGCAACGTCACGCTCCTCGGGCGCGTGGTGCAGGGCATGGAACTCCTGGCGGCCACGCCGCGCGGCTCGGGCGCCATGGGTTTCTACGAGCATCCCGAGCAGCGCGTGCCGATCCGCTCGCTGCAGATGGCGAGCGAGGTACCGGCGGCGCAGCGTACCCAGCTCGAGGTGCTGCGCACTGATACTCCGACCTTTCTCGCTTATGTCGCCGCGCGTCGCAACCGCCTGGAAGAGTGGTTCAAGGTGCCCGCAGGGCGCATCGACGTGTGCAACATTCCCATCCCGGCGCGGGTGCGCGGTTCGGGCAGCTCGTCCAAGTAGTCGCCCCTCCAGGGGCCTCGGGATTACCCAACGGCCAACGGGTCTGACGGACGATGAGCACGGTGGGCGCGGGTCAAACGCCGTCAAACGCGCCACGGGTCGGTGGCCACGTTTGGCCGAGTTTCAGCGATGGGGCGTCTTCTGGTGCTGCTGTTGTTGGCGGGCGTGCTCGATCATCTGCGAGCGCTGCGCGGGCGTGGCGTTGCGCCACTGCTCACGCAGCGCCTGGCGGCGCGCGGGCGGCAGCTGCTGAAAGCGGTGGAAGTTCTGCCGCATGAAGGCACGCTGTTGCGGCGGCAGCGCCTGGAACTGCTGCCAGCGGCTGCGCAGCGCCTGACGCTGCTCCGGCGGCAGGGCGCGGAAGTGGTTGAAGCGCTCCCGTGCCTGATCGCGTTGCTCGGGCGACATCCCCAGCCAGCGCTCGCTCCCACGGGCAAGCGCCTGCTGGCGCTCCGGCGGCAGGCTGTTCCACTGGCTGCCGAACTTCGATAGCACCTGCTGCTGCTGCGGGGAAAGCTTGGACCATTCGACCGGCGCTGCGGGGGCCGCGGGGGCGGGCTGAGTTTCCTGAGCGCAGAGCAGTGGCGCCGCCAGCGTGAGCAGCGCCGCGAACAGCACGGAGCGTCGCGTCTTATTCATTGTTCTTCACTCCCGGTGCGCTTGCGGGCGGGGGCGGGGGCGGCGGGGGTTTTACCGGGGCGGCGGGGGTTCTGGCGGGCGGTGCCGGGGCGGTGCCCTGTGCGAGGTAATTGGGATTCACATCGGCCAGGCCATCGACGCTGCCAAGAAATTCCAGAAAGCCCGCGTCCGGATCCGCGGGCGCAGGTGCATCCGCGGCCCGGGCCGCGACGCCGAGCAGCGCGTACCCGAGCAGCACCGCGAGGAGCGACCGTGTGTTGAGCATCAGCTGTCGCTCGTGCCATTGTCGCTCTGGGCCGCGGCCCATTCGTAGAATGAGCCGTCCCCACCTTCCACCAGCTCCAGCGCCTCGCTGTCGGCGAGCAGATCCACATCCTCCGCCGTCGCATGCGGCCCCTCGAGCACCGGCAGCTCGCCCGCGGGCTGGCGGTGCCACAGCATGAAAGCGACCAGCAGTGCCGCGGCGGCCGCACCGGCGGCCGGCATCAACGTGAAGCTGCGCCACCATACGCGGCGCGGCGCCTGCGCGGCCGCCAGCGCCGCCTGCCGCGCCTGATTCAGGCGCGAGCGCGTGCGCGCATCGATGCGCTGCACGCCCTCTTCGAGGAGCGTACGCGCGTTGCGCTCGAATGCCGTCAGCGGCTCCTGCACCGGGCTCATAGATAGAACTCTCCAAGATGCGCGCGCAGCGACTGCACTGCGCGGAAATAATGGGTCTTGACGCTGCCTTCCGAACAGCCCATCGCCGCGGCGGTCTCGGCCACGTCCATGCCCTCGAGGGTGCGCAGCATAAAGGCCTGCTGCTGGCGGCGCGGCAGCGCGGCCAGCGCCTGCTCCAGCGCGCCCATGGCCTCATCGAGTTCCAGGCGCTTCACCGGCTGCGGTTCCGGACTCGGCGCCTGAGTGATCGGGTCGGCCTCGTCCTCCTCGTCCCCACCGCGAAACGGCAGCCAGGCGATCACGCGTCCGCGCACGGTGCGGCGGCGCTGCATGTCGCGGATGCGGTTCTCGAGGATGCGGTAGAAGAGCGGCTTCCACTCCTGTGCCGGGCGGCCGGCGTAGGCGCGGGCGAGCTGCAGCATCGCATCCTGGACCGCATCGAGCGCGTCGTCTTCGTGGCGCAACGCCGCCTGCGCGATCTTGAATGCCTTGAGCTCGACGCTGGCCAGAAACTGGTTCAGCGCACGGGATCGACTCAGGGCAGAAGAATCCGTCAGGTCCACGTCGCCGTGTAATGCGGCCGGCATGCTATAAGGCGACGCGAGCGTAGCAAACTCAGCCATGACCTGTATAACGCGCACGCGGCTCACCTGGTTGACGGACGCGTGATCGCGCAAGCCACTGATTTAAATTGAACCTGATTCCCGAACGGCTGGTCCTGCGGGTGGCGCTCGATACCCCGCTGCGGCGGGTATTTGACTATCTACCCCCCGCGGACGGCTTGCCGGTACGCGCCGGCGTGCGGGTCCGTGTGCCATTTGGCCGCCAGCGCCTCATCGGTGTCGTGATTGCGACCGCCGGGCACACCGAGGTCCCCTCGGAGCGGCTGAAGCCGGTCCTGGAGGTGCTCGACCGGGAGCCGGTGCTCGACACCGCAGCGCTCGCCCTGCTGGCCTGGGCGGCGGAGTACTACCACCACCCCCTGGGCGAGGTGGCCGCGGGCGCGCTGCCGAAGGCGCTGCGGCTGGGGGCGCCGAGCGTGGCACGCGAGGAACGCTGGGTCCTGACCACCGAGGGCGCCGCTGCGCACGCGGCCGGGGAGCCGCGCAGGGCGCCGCGGCAGCGGGCGCTCCTGGGGCTGCTCGCCGACAGCGGCGGCGCCAGCGCGAGCCTGCTCGGCGAGCGGCTGCCCGGCTGGCGCGAGCCGGCCCGCTCACTCCTCGCGCGCGGGTGGCTGGCGAGCGCGGAAGTGCTCCCCGGACCGCCGTCCGGGGCACCGCAGGTGCGCGTCACCGGTCCGCAGCTCTCCGAGGAACAGCGGCTCGCGGTCGAGACGATCGGGGCCGCCCTGGGGGGCTTTGGCACGTTCGTGCTGCACGGGATCACCGGCAGCGGCAAGACCGAAGTCTACCTGCAGCTCATCGAGCGGGTGCTCGCCGCGGGGCGGCGCGCGCTGGTGCTGGTGCCCGAGATCGCACTCACGCCACAGCTGCTGGCGCGCTTCCGCGAGCGCTTCGACACCCCGATGGCGGTGCTGCACTCCGGGCTCACCGATCACGAGCGCCTCATCGCCTGGCGCAGCGCCTTCAGTGGCGAGGCGCGCCTCGTGCTCGGCACGCGCTCGGCGGTGTTCGCGCCCGTGCCCGAGCTCGGGCTGATCGTCGTGGACGAGGAGCACGATGCCTCCTTCAAGCAGCACGAGGGGGCGCTGCGCTACTCCGCGCGCGACCTGGCCATCGTGCGCGCGCGACATGCCGGCGTGGCGGTGGTGCTCGGCAGCGCCACCCCATCGCTCGAGACGCTGCAGAACGTGGTGGCGGGACGCTACACCCGCCTGCGCCTGCAGCGGCGCGCCGCTCAGGCGCAGCCCCCCCTGGTCAGCCTCGTCGACCTGCGCGCGCACGCGGTGCAGTCCGGGATCGCCACGCCGGCGGTGCTCGCGATCGAGCGCCACCTCGCCAGCGACGGACAGGTGCTGGTGTTCCTCAATCGTCGCGGCTACGCGCCCACGCTGCTGTGCACGGCGTGCGGCTGGATCGCCCCCTGCCTCGAATGCGACGCGCGCCTGACCGTGCACCAGGCCTCCGGCCGCCTGCGCTGCCATCACTGCGGCGCAGACACTGCGCTGCCGAGCCGCTGCCCGCAGTGCGGCTTTGCAGTAAAAGCCGTCGGCCAGGGGACCGAGCGCATCGAGGAGACCCTCGCCGCAAAATTTCCCGTGAAGATCGCCCGCCTCGACCGCGATGTGGTGCGCCGGCGCGGTGACCTCGAGGCGGTGGTCGCGCGCATGGCCTCGGGCGATGCGCGCATCCTCGTGGGCACGCAGATGGTGACCAAGGGGCACGACTTCCCGAACGTCACGCTGGTCGTGGTGCTGAACGCCGACCAGGGGCTCTTCAGTACCGACTTTCGCGCCCCCGAGCGCCTGGCGCAGACCATCGTGCAGGTTGCCGGGCGCGCCGGGCGTGGCAACAAGCCTGGCGAAGTGTTGATCCAGACCGAGTTCCCGGAGCATCCACTGCTGCAGCGCCTGCTCACGCAAGGCTACGACGGCTTCGCGCACGCGGCGCTCGCCGAGCGCGAGCAGGCGGCGTGGCCGCCGTTCGCGCGCCTGGCCGCGCTGCGCGACTCGGCCAAGACCCGCGAGGCGGCGCTCGCCTTCCTCACCGAGGCACGCGGGCTTGCCGGCGCCCGGGTTCCGGGACTGCAGCTGCTCGGCCCGGTGCCGGCGGCCATGGCCAAGCGCGCCGGCCGCTACCACGCCCAACTGCTGATCGAGAGCGCCGAACGCGCGCGCCTGCACACCTTCCTCGAGCGCTGGCTACCCGAGGTCGAGCAGCTCAAGAGTGCGCGCGCGGTGCGCTGGTCGCTCGACGTCGATCCGCTCGAGCTGTTCTAGCAGGTGCCGGCGCTCGGATTTTCGCGGGCGCAAAGGCGGCCAATCGTACGGCGCTTTCCGGTAAACTCGCGCGGTTTGAGCGGAAGCGAGAATCCCACGCCTTGAAGGAGTCAAGGACGAGGCCGGCCCGGCCGATAGTGCGCGAGCGGAGCGGTCTTGAGGGTAGCCCCTACCGCGGCGTTGCCAGCCGCGAGGACGGCACGGGCGGCAATCCTTATTGCGTCTCAACCTGTGAGTCGATGCAGAGCGACAAACCGCCAATAATCGAGCGCGCGTACCGCATGCGGACGTATCCGAATAAGGCGCAAGCCATGCAGCTCGCGCGCTTGGGCGGGGCTTGCCGGTACGTGTGGAACTGGGCGCTGGGGCGGCGGACAGAGGCATACCGTGCAGACGGCACGCGGCTGAACTGGATTGCGCTGTCGCGAGAGTTCACCGAACTCAGGAGGCAGCCGGAAACCGCATGGCTGGCGGAGCTTCCACGTGAACCGTTCCAGCAAGTGCTCCGTGATCAAGAACGCGCCTTTTCCAATTTCTTCGCCAAACGCGCTAGCTATCCGCGTTTCAAAAGTCGCGGTTCCAAGGTATCGATGCGCTTCACCCTTAACCAGCGCCATGAACAGGTCGATCGCGGAGACGGCCGTTGGGCGAGAGTAAATCTGCCGGGACTTGGTAGGCTCAAGCTGCGCCGAACAGAAGCGCTCGACGGCCGCTTGCGCAACGCGACGTTGAGGCGCGACGCGGCGGGACACTGGTACGCGGCACTGGCCGCGGATGGCGTGCAAGGCCCACCGCAAACCAATCCAGAGCGTGATGCCGTCGGGATCGACGTAGGCGTCGGCGCGGTCGCGGTATTGTCTGATGGCCGCAGATTCGATGCGAGCCGCGAACTTGAGGCGCAGCAACGTCGGCTGCGCCGCTATCAACGACGATACACGCGCCAACGCGACGCTGCGGCGCGAGCACAGGGGCTCGATCCATCGAAACCGCTGCCGAAAGGCACCCGCCTCGCTGTGTCGAACCGTGCGCGGTGCATGCAACGCCGGATTGGCAAGCTGCACGTGCGCACGGCTGCGATCCGGCGAGATGGCCTGCATTCGATCAGCGCAACCGTCGTGCGCGAGCATGCCGTGATCGCGGTCGAGAACATCGACCTGAAGGCGTTGGCACGATCCGGTTATTACCGCGCATTCCGGCGAAGGTTTGGCAGCGCTGCTCCGGGTGAACTGCGGCGGCAGATCGACTATAAGGCCGCGTGGCATGGCCGCAAGGTAATTGAAATTGGCAGGGTCTACCCGAGCAGCAAGACTTGTTCGGGGTGCGGCCACAAACTGGCTGCGCTGCCGCTGTCAGTGCGACGCTGGACGTGTCCGGCGTGCAACGCTGTCCACGACCGCGATCACAACGCGGCCAAGAATATCCGGGCGGAAGGCTTGCGAATTCTCGCAAGCTCGACGCCGGCTACCGGCAAGAGGCCGGGAAGTGACGCGCGAGGAGTGTCTAACGCCGGACCGCAAGGTCCGGCGGGCACGCAGAACCGCGAACTCAACTCACGGCCCGTTAGGGCCAGACCACGCAAGGCGCGTCGCGAACGTGCCGCGGCGGGCGGGTTGAGACTCTAATGAAGCAAGAACTCGAGCAGCTGCTGCTCGCCTCCCTGGCAAAGCTCGTGGGCAGTGCGCTGCCCGAGATGCCGCCCGCCTCCGCGGTGACGGTCGAGCGCACCCGCGAGGCCGAGCATGGCGAATTCGCCAGCAACGTGGCGTTGCGCCTGGCCAAGAGCGCGCGCCGCAACCCGCGCGAACTCGCGGGCGCAATCCTCGCCGCGCTGCCGCCAAACCCGCTGCTGGCGCGCGCCGAGGTCGCCGGCGCTGGCTTCATCAACTTTCACCTGGCCCCCGAGGCCTACGCGCGCGAGCTCGCTGCCCTCCACGCACGCGGCCCCGCCTACGGCGAAAGCACCCTCGGCGCGGGCGAGCGGGTGCTGCTCGAGTTCGTGTCCGCCAATCCGACCGGCCCGCTGCACGTCGGTCACGGCCGCCAGGCCGCCTACGGCGCAACACTGGCCAACATGCTTGCCGCGGTCGGCTACAGCGTCGAACGCGAGTACTACATCAACGATGCCGGCCGGCAGGTGGACATCCTCGCGGTGAGCACCTGGGTGCGCTACCTCGAGGCCTGCGGCGAGTCGCTGCCGTTTCCCGAGAACGGCTATCGCGGCGAGTACGTGCGGCCGCTGGCGCAGCAGCTGCGCGCGGCGGCGGGCGAGCGGCTGCGGCGCCCCGCCGCCGCGGTGCTCGCGGGCCTGCCTGCGGATGCTCCCGCGGGCGACAAGGAAGCCTACATCGATGCCCTGATCGCGCGCTGTCGGGAACTCATCGGCGCTGAGGGCTTCCGCGAAGTGCTGGATCTGTCACTCGGGGCGATGCTCGCGGACATCCGCGGCGACCTGGCCGAGTTCGGCGTGGTGTTCGATCACTGGACCTCCGAGCGCGCCTTCGCCGACAGCGGCGCGATCGATCACGCTCTGGCGGTGCTCGAGGCACAGGGGCGGCTCGAGCGGCGCGCAGGCGCGCTGTGGTTCCGCGCCAGCGAGTTCGGCGACGAGAAGGACCGGGTGGTAGTGCGCGAGAATGGCCAGAAGACCTATTTCGCCTCCGACATCGCCTATCACCTTGCCAAGGCCGAGCGTGGCTTCAAGCGCCTGATCGACGTGCTCGGCGCCGATCACCACGGCTACGTCGCGCGCGTGCGCGCCGGGCTCATCGCCATGGGACAGCCGGGGGAGTGCCTGGAAGCGACCCTGATCCAGTTCGTGAGCCTGTTCCGCGGCACCGAGAAGATCCCCATGGGCAAGCGCGAAGCGCAGTTCGTGACGCTGCGGCAGCTGCGCACCGAAGTCGGCAACGATGCCTGCCGCTTCTTCTACCTGATGCGCAGCCACGATCAGCCGCTCGACTTCGACCTGGAGCTGGCCAAGTCACGCACCAACGAAAATCCGGTCTATTACATCCAGTACGCGCACGCGCGCGTGGCGAGTGTGATGAAGCAGCTCGGGGCGCGGGGCCTCAGTTTCGACCGCGCACAGGGCCTCAGCGCCACGGCACTCCTCGACGGCCCGCAGGAGCAGGCCGTCCTCAGCACGCTCACCCGCTATCCGGAGTACGTGGAGCAGGCGGCCGTGAATCGCGCCCCGCACGTACTGGTGCACTATCTGCGCGAGCTCGCCAACGTATTCCACACCTACTACAACGCGCAGATCTTCATCGTCGAGGACGCGACGCTGCGTAACGCGCGCCTCGCCCTCGTGCTCGGCGTGCAGCAGGTACTGCGCAACGGACTCACGCTGCTGGGCGTCTCGGCGCCGGAGAGCATGTGAGCGCCCAGCGCACGCTGCGGACGACTGCCTTCGCATGTCGAAACTGACCGCCCGCGACTACAAGAAGACCCACAGCCGCGGCCTCAAGGTGCGCGGCGCGCGCGAATTCGCCTACGGCGCCGTGACCGGCGTGGTGCTGGCGGGCGTGGCGTTCGCCTACCTCAACGGCCGCGCCCACAAGAGCACGGAACTCGCCGACAGCCCGCGACCCGAGCCACACCGCGCGGCGCGGGCCGACAATGACGTCAGCGGCCCGGGCTCGGGCAAGGCGTCCGAGAAGTATGACTTCTACGAAATGCTGCCGAACTTCGAGGTCGTGGTCCCGGAGAAGGACAAGGACGTGAAACGCGACCTGCCGGCGGCCGCCAAGATCGAACGCCCGGGCGTGTACGTACTGCAGGCCGGCTCCTATCGCAACGAGGCGGACGCGAACCGCGTGCGGGCGCAGCTGTCGATGCAGGGGGTCGACGCCAAAGTGCAGCGGGTCGCCGTCGATACGGACGTGTGGCATCGCGTGCGTATCGGACCGATCAGCAATCTCGATGAGCTCAACAAGGTGCGCAAGCAGCTGCAGGCGGCGGAGGTGGATGCACTCGTGATCCGCGTCGGCGATTGAGGACCTCGCGCGCGCTAGCGATGCGCGGTGAACCACGCGCTGATCTGCGCGCTGATAGCCGCCTCGAACGGCAGCGCCTTGCCGCTGAAGGCGTCCGCCTGCGAGGCATAGTGCTCGAGCGTGTGCCCGGTCTGCGGCAATTGCTGGAAGCGCGCGCTGCCGGGCACGTTTTGGTTCACCACCTGCACCATCAGCTCGAGATCGGCGCCGCTCATGATCCAGTCGTACTCACCGTGCAGGGCCAGTAGCGGCACCTTCACCTGAGACCAGGCGCGCATCAGATCCAGCTGCTGCAGTTGCTGGTAGTAGCGCACCGGGCGCCCGTACTGATGCTCGGGGTCTTCCTCCCACAGACCGCGCAGCGCGGGTTGCCGTGCGAGGATCTGCCGCGGCGGCGTGTTTTCCAGCAGGTAGGCGCTGTAGAGCCGCTCCACCGCCTGCATCTGCGCGTTCAGCTGCGCGTTGGGCGTGCCGGCGAGCGTGAGCCGCCGCCGCTCGATCTCCAGCATGTGCTCGAACCAGGTCTTGATCCAGCCGCCGACCACGACGTAGCCGCGCACCGGCGCGCCCTCGGCCACGAGCGGCGCGAAGCCGCCGCCGTTACTCAGGCCGAGGACGAAGATGCGGCTCGTGTCGGTGAAGGGGTAGGCGCCGAGCGCGCGGAACCCCTGCCGGTAGGCGGCGAGTTCCGTGTCGAAATCCGTCGCCGCGCAGTCGCCCTCCGAGTCCCCCACGCCGGGCTTGTCCAGGCGCACGGTAGCGAATCCGGGCAAGCGCGCCAGCGCCTGGAACAGCTGCTGCGGCGCGCCCTTGTCACCGGCGGGCGCCTCGACACTGTCGCAGCTCAGCCAGCCGGCGACAAAGATCACCGGCAGGCGCTGGTTCGTGCCCTGAGGAAAGGTCAGGATCAGCCGCAATCGGTGCCCGGCCGCATCCGTCAGCGCATCGTATTGCACCGTCACGCCCGGATAGGACTCGTTCTGTGACGCCCGGCGCGCGAGCGCGGTGGTTGCGGCGGCGACGCTGCCCGGCACAGCCGCCATGGCCGCGAGCATCAGACTCACTATGCCGGCCGCTGCTGCTTTCATGCGTTCCCCATCCCTAGCCTGAGGCCGCAATCGTGCACCCTCCCCCAGGGGGAGACTCAAGGCGTGCACCAGCGCCGGCGGCGCTAGAATGGGGACGAGGGCTAAAATGCTGAAGATCGGCGACTTCTCGCGCCTGGCGCACGTGTCAGTCAAGACGCTGCGCTTCTACGATGAGGCCGGGCTGTTTGCGCCGGCCGCGGTCGAACCGCGCACCGGTTACCGCTTCTATCGCGCCGCACAGCTGCCGCAGCTGCAGCGCATCCTGCTGCTGCGCGAACTCGGCTGCACGGTCGCCGAGACGGCACTGCTGATGCGTTTGGCGCCCGACGCGCCTGCATACGTGAGGGAGCTGGCGCAGCTGCGCCGGCGCCTCATGACACGCGTGGCGCGCGATGAGGAGCGGCTGCGGCGCCTCGATGCGCTGCTGCACGCACAGCCGCGACCGGCGCCGGACTACGCCACACCCGCCGTCGTGGTGCGCGCCCTGCCGCCAGTGAGCGCACTCACCGTGCGCGAGCGGGTGCGCGTTGCTGGTGGCGAGGTGCAGCGCATGTTCGAGAGCACCGAGCGGCAGGTCGCCCGCCATGGCTGCCGTGCGCCGTCGAGTCCCTTCCTGCTGTTCCACGATATGGAGTATCGCGATCGCGACATGGATGTGGAGGTGTGCGTGCCCATCGAGGCAGCAGCCTTGAGTGCCTGCAGCGGACGGCTGGTGCCGGGGGTGGCGCGCGCCGCGTGTGCGCGCTTCGCCGGCAGCTACGCACAGGCGCCGCGGCTCTACGGGTGCATGCTCGGGTGGCTGGATGCCGAGGGGGCGCGCATCTGCGGACCGGTGCGCGAGACCTACCTGCGCTTCGGTGCGCAGCAGCGCGGCTACACGCTGCCGCCGCTCATGCTGGCCGACGGCGTCGCCGAATACGAGACCGAGCTGCAGATTCCCGTGCAGCAGCTGTGAGGCAGCTCGTGCGCAGGATCCTCGCGGACGCGTTCCCCGTCCTGGCAATCCTCTTCGCCACCGCCGCCACGGCCGCCGCAATCCCACCACCGTCGGCGGAGGTCTTCGGCGCGCTCCCCGAAAATGACTACGTCGTGCTCAGCCCCGACGGCAACACGCTGGCGTTGGCGCAGACGAGCTCCGGCAACACCAAGGTGCTGGTGCTTGATGTCGCCTCGCAGAAGATCAAACGCACGCAGTTCATCGCACCCACCCTGAAACTGCGCGACCTTGACTGGAGTGACGATGAGACTTTGCTCATCGAGGTAAGCCTTAGCGCAGAGACTCGCGCCAAGCAGATCACCCGCTGGGAGTTCTTCCGCATCCTCGCGTTCGATGTAAACACCGGTCAGACGCGCTCGCTGCTAATGGCCAACGACACCCGTTCACACGTGACGGGGATGCAGCTGCTGGCGCTGCGCACTCCGAAGCCCAAGACCGCGGTCATGTCGACCCTGGACTGGTCGGCGGTAGCTCGCGGGCGGAGACTCGGCACGCGCTTCACTGACGAGCGGCGCGATTCGGGGTGGGTGGCGTCGCTGTTCGAGGTCAACACTCGCTCGGGAGAAGGCGTGCTGCTTGAGCAGGGCACGCCCTATACCACCGACTGGGTGGTGGACAGGGAAGGCAGGGCAGCCGCGCGCGGGGAATGGAATCCAGGCAACAAGAGTTTCCGCATCCTGGTCAAGCGCGGGGCCTGGTGGCACGAGCTCCTGCATCGCGATGGCGGTGACCCGCTGGCGCTCGAGGGTCTCAGCGCCGATGGTACGACGCTCGTGGCGCTGGGCGCGCTCGGCCCGACCTCGCGCAAGCTCCTGGCGATTCCACTCGATGGCAGCGCGCCCTACGTGCAGCTCGAAGACCCGGACAGCGAAGTCCTCGCGGTCGTGCGTGACCCATTCACGCGCACGCCAGTGGGCGCGTACACCGGCGGTGCCGTACCCGAAGTGCGCTGGTTTGATGCGGAGGCAAAGGCACGCCATGACATTCTGCAGAAGGCGTTTCCCGGCCGGCGGGTGACTCTTTACAGCGAATCCCAGGATAAGCAGCGTGTGATCGCCAACGTAAGCGACGCCGCTATGGCGCCGGTCTACTACCTGGTGGACTTCAGGGCGCACAAGACTGAAATCGTCGGCGAAGCCTATCCGGCGCTCGGTGCCGCGGCGCTCGGCACGGTGCAGATCACCAGCTTCAAGGCGCGCGACGGCACGCAGATCCCCGCATACCTGACGCTGCCGCCGGGGAGCGACGGCAAGAAGCTGCCGCTGGTCGTGCTGCCGCACGGCGGTCCGGAATCGCGGGACTGGCCAGACTTTGGCTGGTGGTCGCAGTTTCTGGCTACGCGCGGGTACGCGGTGTTGCAGCCGCAGTTTCGGGGTTCCAGCGGCTTTGGTGAAGCGTATCGGCTCGCCGGCCGGCGCCAGTGGGGCGGGCTGATGCAAGACGACGTCAGCGATGGCGTGCGGGCACTCATCGCGCAGGGCATCGCGGATCCGAACCGGGTTTGCATCGTCGGGGCGAGCTACGGCGGTTATGCGGCGCTCGCCGGGGCGGCTTTCACGCCCGAGCTGTATCACTGTGCCGCCAGCATCAACGGCATTTCCGACCTGGCCGACATGCTGCAGTGGGTGGAGGAGCGCGGCGGCTCACAGTCGGACAGCCTCGCCTACTGGCACGAGTCGATCGGAGTGCATCTGGATCCGAAGATCGTGGAAAACTCTCCCGTGCACGCGGCCGACCGCGTCACTGGATCGGTGCTGATCATTTACTCGACGGACGACACGGTGGTGGCGCCGAGCCAGTCGCAGAACATGGCGCGCGCGCTGCAGCAGGCCGGCAAGAACGTCGCGCTGGTGCAGCTTGACGGCGATGACCACTGGCTGTCGCACGGCGCAACACGCGTGCGCATGCTGCAGGAGTTGGAGAAGTTTCTCGCAGCGCAGCTGCACCCGTGAGCCGTTCAGCAGCGCGCCGACGGCGCGCGGCGCGCGGCGCGTGGGCGCCCGCGGCGCGGCTTCTTCCCCGGCGGTGCGCGCGCCGCACCCGCGAGCGAGCGCTGCCCCCAGCTGACGAGTGCGGCAGCGTCCTCGAGCACCTCGGCGGGCACTTCGTAGTAGGTCATGCTCACTTCCGGGCGATCGGCATAGGGCCGAAACGGCGCCATGCCGCGCGCGGTGAAATCTTCACGGTTGCTGTCATCGACGCGCAGGTAAAGCGTGTCATCGCTCACGATGGCGAAGAACACCTCGGCGCAGTACAGCCCGGCGGCGCCGAACATGCGCTGTGAGCGCAACTCGCCGAGCCCGGCGAGCTGCTCGAGGACGTACTGCAGATAGTCGCGACTGACTGCCATGAAGCCAGGCGAGCGGATCGTCAATCGTCGCTGATATTGCGGAAATCGACCCCGAGCGAGCGCAGCTTGCGGTACAGGTGCGTGCGCTCCATGCCGACGCGCTTGGCGAGCTGTCCGACCTTGCCGCTGCACAGCAGCAGCTGCTGCTGCAGATAGGCGCGCTCGAACTGCTCGCGCGCCTCGCGCAGCGGCAGCGCCAGCAGATCCTGCTTCACCAGCGGCTCGTCCGGCGGCGTCTGCACGGCCAGCTCGCGCTCGATCTCCTCCAGGCGGATCTCCTCCGTGCCGCCGTGAATCAGGAGCCGGTGCACCAGGTGACGCAGCTCGCGCACGTTGTCCGGCCAGGGATAGTTGCGCAGGCGGTTCTGCGCGGCGACGCTGAAGCGCCGGAACGGCAGCCCGTCCGCGTCCACCATGCGATCGACCTGGTGGCGCAGCAGTTCGGGCACGTCCTCGGCGTACTCGCGCAGCGGCGGCACGCGCACGATCAGCACGTTGAGATGGGCCAGCAGGTCGCGCCGCAGCACCTCGCTGCCGGCGCGCTGCTCGATCCCCGGCTGCGCCGAGGATAAGAGGCGTGCGCGAAACAGCAGCGGCTCGCGCCCGCCGATGCGGGTGAATTGTCCGGACTCGAACACCCCGACCAGCAGGCGCTGCACACCGGCGGGCAGGTCCTCGACCTCGTGAATGAAGAGCGTGCCGTTGCCGACTTCCTCCAACACGCCGGGAACCTTCGTGCCGTCGCTCTCCTCGCGTCCGAAGAGGCGCGCCTCCGCGTCGGCATCGCGCAGGCTGCTCGCGACCAGCGGCACGAACGCTGCGTTGGCCCGCGGGCCGTGCTCGTGCAGGTAGCGGGCGAACGCCTCGCGCCCGGAGCCCGGCTCGCCGATCAGCAGCACCGGCGAGGGATTGATCGCGATCTGCTGCAGCTCGGCACGCAGCTGCTGCATGACGCGACTCTTGCCGACCGGAATGGCGAGCGGCGTGCCGAGGAACTTGCCCGACTGGCGGTGGCGCCGTCCGGCATCCAGTGCGCGCTCGACCGTGCGCAGGAGCTTGGCGAGCGACAGCGGCTTTTCGACGAAATCGAAGGCGCCGAGGCGTGTGGCCTCGACCGCGGTCTCGACCGTGCTGTGCCCGGACATCATGACCACCGGACAGCCATCCGCGGCGCCGACCGACCACTCGCGCAACAGCGTGATGCCATCGACGTCGGGCATCCAGATGTCGAGCAGCACCAGGTCCGGCACCTGCCGGGCGCGTGAGGCGCGCGCCTGGGCGGCATTGGCCGCCACATCGACCTCGTAACCCTCCTCGGAGAGGATCTCCTTCAGGAGACCGCGGATGTCCGCTTCGTCGTCAACCACGAGAATGTGTGAACCTGTCATGCCCGTTCCCTCCGCAACTGCTCCCGGCGTTCGCGCGCGGCCCCGGTCGCGGACCGGGTGCTGTCCTTCACGGGCAGCACGACGCGCACGCGTGCTCCGCCTTCGGGCCGGTTATCGGCGTCGATCCGCCCGCCATGTTCCTCAATGATCTTCTTCACGATCGCGAGCCCGAGTCCGGTCCCCTTCGGTTTGCTGGTGACATAGGGGTCGAATACGCGTCCCAGCAATTCGCGCTGAAAGCCCGGGCCATTGTCACACACGCTCACCGCGGCGTACTCGGCATCCCCGGTGACTTCCAGCTTCGTCGTGATCTCGAGCGTTGGTGAACTCACCCCCTCGAGGGCTTCCAGCGCGTTGGTGACCAGATTGTTCAGAATCTGGCGGACCCGGCCGCGATCGGCCTCGATCGTGTCGATGTGGGAGTCCAGATCCAGGATGATCTGGGCGCGCGGATCCTGCGAGCGGTACAGGTCCGCCACTTCCGCGACCAGCTGGTTGAGACTGAAGCGCGTGATCAGCATCTCCGGCGCGCGTGCGTACTCGGAGAAGGCATTGACCATCTTCTGCATGGTCTCCACCTGTTGCACGATGGTGCGCGTACCGCGCTCGAGGATATCCGCGTCGCGCTCACTCATGCCGGCGAGCAGGCGCCGCCGCAGTCGCTCGGCGGACAGCTGGATCGGCGTGAGCGGGTTCTTGATCTCGTGCGCGAGGCGTCGCGCCACCTCGCCCCAGGCAGCATCGCGCTGCGCCTGCAGCAGCGCGGTGATGTCGTCGAACACGATGACGAAGCCGACCCCCGAGTCCTCCCCCGGCAGCGGCGTGCAGGCGCACATCAGGGTGCGCCGGCCGCCGGCGCCGTCGAGGTCGAGCTGCTCGCGCCACTCCTCGCGCCCGGCGGCGAAGCGCACCGCGATCGCGGCCACGAACTGGCCAAGCCGCTCGTTACCGGCGGCCAGCTCCGGGAGCGAGCGACCGGTGGCCGCGGAGAGGTCCGTGCCGAGGATCGCTCCGGCCGCCTCATTCGCGGTGCGCACGGTCATCGAGTGATCGATCGCGAGCACCCCGGTCGAGAGGCGCGCCAGGATGATGGCGAGGCGCGTGCGCTCGCGCTCCACCGCCTGTTGGCTGTGCGTGGCTTCGGCGCGCGCGCGCCGCAGCCGCTTGGTCATGTCGTTGAAGGAGTGCACCAGAAAGCCCATCTCATCGCGCGAGGGCAGCGGCAGGCGCGTGGCGAAGTCACCCTTGCCCACGGCACGCGTGCCTTCGATCAGATCCTGTACCGGACGCACCAGGCGCTGCGCCGAGTAGATCGCCAGGTACACGGCGGCCAGCATGGCGAGCAACACCACCAACGTAAGCGTGAGACGGAAGCTGTACTTCAGCGGCTCGCGCATGGCGGCAAGATTGCCGTACTCGTTGTAGGAGTCCTGCACCGCCTCGGCCAGCGCCGCGAGCTGCGCCGGCACCGGGTAGATCGCCACCACATAGCGCGGTTCGCCGTGCGCGGCGCCGTGCGGCACCGCGGCGGCGGTGCGAATCAGGTAGCGTCCGCCGGTCTGGGGCTCGAGGCTCACGTACGGCCGCTGCTGCTCCACCTGGCGCAGCAGGTCCGGCGGGGGCTGCGAGGGCAGCGTTTCGAGCGCGTTCTCCAGGCTCGCCGCGATGATGCGCGCGTGGCGGCCAAAGAGCGTGATCTCGAGCGCCTGGCTGATGCGGCGCTCGGCGTTCAGGCGCGCCGGCAGCTCACTGGGATCGGCGGTGGCGAGCGTTTCGGCGAGTGCCACCGTGCGCAGGGAATATTCGCGCATACGCAGATCGAGCGCGGCACGCGACAGCCCGAGCGCATCATTCAGGCCCTGCTTCACCTCCACCTTGAACCAGCTGTCGATCCCCTGATTGATGAACTCGAGCGAGGACATGTAGACGATCAGCAGCGGCGCGATCACCAGCGCGCCGAAGATCCCGACGGTGCGCGCCGTGAGACGCGAGCCCGGAACGTGCGCGCGGTAGTCGCGCACCAGGCGCCACAGCTGCCGCGCCAAGAGCACGCTGAGGGCCACGACGCCGCAGATGTCGACCAACAGGATCCACAGTTGCATGCGGCCGAACTCGGCCGAGTTCTGCACGCTCTTCGCCAGCAGCAGAAACGCCCCCAGGCTGATCGCGCTCCACAGGAGCACCTGGCCGACGGCGAGCCAGCGCAATCCCCGCGGCGGCCGCGGGCCTACACCGGGAGTGACCATGTGTACCACTCCGAGACGCGCGCCCAGTCATCGGTCCAGAAGAGGATCGCGCGCATCGACGCGGGCAGGTTGCCGCGCCGCACGCCCGCGCGCACGCTGATGTTGTAATTGCCGCCATCCAGCTGCGGCTCGACCAGAATGGGCCAGGCATCCACGCGGCCGAGGAAGGTGAGCGCCTCATCCAGCGTCGCAAAGGTGGTCTGGTCCCCGCTGCGGGCGTCGCGCACCACGAAGCGGTCGCTGACCGCGTGGTAGGTCAGCTCCCGCCGCAGCGTGAGATCAACGATCGCCGCGTTGAACCAGAAGCGCCGGTCGCGATCGACGCGCGCGTCGAGGTCGAAGGTGAGCGTGATGCCATCCTTCAGCGCCTCACCGAGAGCGGGACTCTCCGGGTACTCAATGCGTGCGTACAAGAGGAACACCCCTTTGTCGACGTTCACGTACGCGGAACGCACCTCGAGTACCCCCTCGAGCGCGCTGCCCCAGGCCAGGCCCCACATCGCCAGGCCCGCGACCCACCACCTCGTGAGCTGCCTGCCCGGGATCAAACCAGTCCTTGTGGGATCGCGGCGTAGCATGGATGCCTGCGACGGCAGGCGCTCAGAGTCCGGCCGTTGTGTTTTCGAGACAAGCATAATAGAAGCCGTCTGTCCCCGCCTCTGCTCCGGGCAGCAGCTGCACCCCGACGGCCCGATCGATCCCTCCCGGTGCCAGAGCCGAACCCCGCGGCATCGCGGCGGGACGCAGTCGCGGCACTTCCCCTAAGAGGCGGCCGACAACCTCTTCGTTCTCCTCCGGCAAGACCGAGCAGGTGCAGTAGACCAGGCGTCCCCCGGGGGCGAGCAGCGTCGCGGCGGAGCGCAGCAGCGCCAGCTGCCCGGCGGCGAGCGTCGGGATGTCACTGCTGCGTCGCAACAGCTTGATGTCCGGGTGACGGCGGATCACGCCCGTGGAGGAGCACGGCGCATCCACCAGAATCCGCTCGAACGGGCGCCCGTCCCAGAAGGACTTCGGCGCGGTGAGATCACCCACTGCCGTGCTGGCGGTGCGCCGCAGGCGCTCGAGGTTTTGGGTAATGAGCCCGACGCGCTCGGCACCGACATCGAGCGCGGTCAGGTCGAGCCCACTACCAGCCGCCTCCAGGAGGTGACCGGTCTTGCCGCCCGGCGCAGCGCAGGCATCGAGCACCCGCATCCCGGGCTGCAGCTGCAGCAGCCCCGCGGCGAGCTGGGCGCCACTATCCTGCACCGAGACCAGTCCCTCCTCGAAGCCCGGAAGCTGTGTGACCGCCCGCGGATGCGTCAAAATGACCCCAGACGGTAGCCACTGTATCTCCTGCACATCAATATCGGCTTCACGCAGACGCGTGAGGTACTGGGATGCGCTGATGCGCGAGAGGTCCACGCGCAATGTCATCGGTGGATGTGCGTTGTCCGCGTCGAGGAGCCGCAGGGCCTGCTCCGGCCAGAGGTGCTGGAGCCGCTCGACCAGCCAGGTCGGGTGCGCCGTGCGCACGGCGAGTGTGCGATCGAGCCGCAGGTAGAGTGCGCTGCGCTCGCGCACGAAGCGGCGCAGCACGGCGTTCACGAGGCCCGCGGCACCCGGGTGACCGAGGAGACGCACGGCATCGACGGCCGCGTTCACCGTCGGCTCGGCGGCGTTGCGCGAGTACTCGATCTGATGCGCGGCGCAGGCAAGCAGCGCCCGCACGGGACCCGCGACACGGCGAGGCTGGACCAGCAGCGCATCCAGCGCCGGCGCGAGGCGCAGGTACCAGCGCACCGTCCCCAGTGCGATTGCGCGCACGGCGGCGCGCTCGCGGGAATGCGCCGCGGCGTCTAGACCCTCATCCGCCGTGCGACCGGCGCTGATGACGGCGTCAACCGCCCGCGCCGCCCCCGCCAGTGCGGGTGCAGCGGGCGAGGAAGGTCCCCTAGACAAGACGCTGCCCCAGCAGCTCGTGGCTGTGGGAGAAGTCGCGGGCACCGACGGGTTTGCGGCCCGGTACCTGCACCCGGGTCACCGCGAGCAGCCCCTGCCCGCACTGCACCAGCAGGAAATCGTCCTGTATGGCGAGGATCATCCCATTATCGTGATTTTTAGGAGCAGATTGCAGGTCATTCGCGACCAACCGAGCCGCGAAGATGCGCAACTGCTCACCGCCGAGCGTCGTCTGGGCGACCGGCCAGGGGTTAAAGGCTCGCACCTGACGCTCGATGGCAGGGGCGGCGGCGCTCCAGTCGATCCGGGCCTCGGACTTTTCGATCTTGGGGGCATAAGTGACGCCCTCGCCGGGCTGTGCCTGCGCCTGAAGCGCCCCCGCCTCTACCCCGCTCAGCGCCTCGAGAATGGCCTGCGCCCCGAGTCCTGCGAGCACCTCGTGCAGCGAGCCAGCGGTTTCCGCGGGCGCGAGCACATACGGTCGCCGCAGCAGCACCGGACCGGTATCGAGCCCTGCGTCCATCTGCATGACGCTCACGCCGCTTTGCGCATCGCCGGCGAGAATCGCGCGCTGGATGGGCGCCGCCCCGCGCCAGCGCGGCAGGAGGGAGGCATGGATGTTCAGGCAGCCGTAGCGCGGCAAGCGCAGGACCTCGCTCGGCAGCAGCAGCCCGTAAGCGACCACCACGAGGACCTCGGGTGCCCAGGCCTCGAGCGCGACGCGTCCAGCGGGACTCCTGAGTGTCGGCGGCTGCGCGAGCGGCAGGCCGCGGGAGAGCGCAGCCGCCTTCACCGCTCCGGACGCGAGCTTGCGGCCCCGGCCCTTGGGCCGGTCCGGCTGGGTGAGCACCCCGACGACCTCGTGGTGGGCGCACAGCGCCTGCAGCACAGGCAGCGCGAACTCCGGCGTGCCGGCAAAGGCGACGCGCAACTTCAGTACGCGCGCCGCGCGCCGCCGCTCTTGGCAGGCGCCCCGGCGGCGCGCTCCTTGCGCTCCTTGTCGAGCTTCTTGCGGATGCGCTCGCGCTTCATCTCCGAGAGGTAATCGACGAACAGCTTGCCTTCGAGGTGATCCATCTCGTGCTGGATGCACACCGCGAGGATGTCCTCGTAGTCGCCCTCACTCACGTTGCCGTCGCGATCGTGCCCGCGCACGCGGATCTTCGCCGCGCGCTTCACTTCATCGAAGATCCCGGGAACCGAGAGGCACCCCTCCTCGGTCTTCGCCTCGCCCTCGCGGCTGAGTATCTCGGGATTGATCAGGACCAGCGGCGCGTCGCGCTCCTCGGAGATGTCGATGACGATCACGCGCTGGTGCACGTCGACCTGGGTGGCCGCGAGGCCGATCCCGGGCGCCTGATACATCGTCTCGAGCATGTCATCGATCAGCTCACCGAGTGATGCATCAAAGCGCGTCACCGGCCGGGCGCGGGTGCGCAGCCGGGGGTCGGGAAATTCGAGGATGGTTCGTAGGGCCATGGCGTTAGCTATATGAGGGCGCCGTCAAGGGTGATCCAGCGCACAAAGTTGACATTAATTCGTATGCCCCGGGCCTCCATGCCAGTATAACGAACTGGAATTCCCGCGCAGGTCGTGTGGTTGCACCTCGCGCAATGAGGAGTGGAGGATGGTCTCAAATCAAGTACTTGGAGCTCGCGCGGTCGTGGGCTTGCTGGCGACGTTCCTGGCCGTTTCGGGATGTTCGCACTTCGGACATCACGAGAGCGCAGCCGCGCCCACGGCGGCGGTAAACCCCGCGCCCCTGCCGCCCAGCACGGTCTCCGCCGTGCCCGAGGATATGACGGCCACCCAGGCCGCCATCGCGGCCGGCGACATCGAGCACAAGCCGGCGAGCGCGCCGGTCGACACCCGCGGCGCCGTCAACCCTTCAGCGCCCATGCACTACACGGTGAAGAAGGGCGACACCCTTTGGGGCATCGCCTCGATGTACCTGAAGGATCCGTGGCTGTGGCCGGAGGTCTGGATCATCAATCCCCAGATCCCCAACCCGCACCTTATCTACCCCGGCGATGAGCTGGCGCTCGCCTACGGGGCCGACGGTCGCCCGCACGTGAGCGTCTCACAGGCCGGCACGGTACGGCTGGATCCGCGCCTGCGCTCCGAGCCGCTGAATGGCGCGATCCCGACCATCGCGTATTCCTCGATCGCCGCCTTCCTGTCGAAGCCGACCATCGTCAGCGAAGAGCAGATCAAGCATGCCCCGTACGTGCTCGCCTTCCGCGATCAGCACCAGGTCGGCGGCTCGGGCAACGAGGTCTACATTCGCGACTTAGGCGCGGGCCAGAACTCGCGCTACACGATCGTGCATATCGCCGGCCCGCTGCGCGATCCGGATGACCACAAGCTGCTCGGCTACGAGGCCATCTACACCGCGACCGCGCTGATACAGCGCGCCGGCGACCCGGCCAAGGCGGTGCTCATCGACCCGGCGCGCGAGACGCTCGGTGGGGATCGGCTGCTGGCCTCCGAAGATACCCAGGCCATGCTGAATTTCACCCCTCACCCGCCGAGCACCAGCACGCACGGCTACATCCTGGATGTGGTCGGCGGTACCGATCTGGTGGGCCTGTACCAGGTGGTGGTCATCAACCGTGGCCGCAGCCAGGGTGTCGACCCCGGCACGGTGCTGGCGATCGACCACAAGGGCGAGGTGGTTCCGGATGTCTACCGCGGCGGCCGTAACATCGGCTCGGATGCCAGCCGCACGTTCGCACCGAAGGTGCAGTTGCCGAGTGAACGCAACGGCACGCTGCTGGTCTTCAAGTCCTTCGATCGCGCCAGCTACGCCCTCATCGTCGGCGCCTCCGACATCATCGAGGTCGGGGACGTCGTTCGTAGTCCCTAGGCACGCGCCCACGCGGCCGCGCGCTCGCACCCGCATGCACGCTCACGACGCCCCACCGGCGCCGTGAGCGTGCCCGCCTCCTGAACGCATCCCGCCCGCGAGAAAACTGCAATCCGCAGAGTGGCTTACGCGTCCCGCCGGGCCGGCCGCGGGGCCGTCGGTATTGGACAAGCCCGGGGAAATGCTGTTAGATGCCCCCGCATTTGAAGTCCGCGACCGTTGAATTTCCGTCGCACGCACGCACTGACCCGGGTGCTCACGGGGGCCGTTTTCGGCCGGTTTACCTTGCATGATCACTGGCAGCGTTCTCGACATCCTGATCTACGTCTTCGACCGCTACATGATGAATGAGCCGCCGGACGTACCCGAGCGCGAGCATCTGGCGCGCGATCTGGAGCGCGTGGGCTTCACTGCGGCGAACGTCGAGCGTGCGCTCGACTGGCTGACCGACCTCGCCTTCGGCCATGAGCAGGCTGCCCAGAGTGTCCAGCGCGAGGGCGCGCCGCGTGGCGTGCGCGTGTTCAGCGACAGCGAGCTGGCGCGCCTGTCGACCGAGTGCCGCGGGCTGCTGCTGAAGCTCGAGGCCGCGCACGTGCTCACTCCGCAGCAGCGCGAGCTGGTGATTGAGCGCATGCTGGCTCTGGATAGCGATGAGTCCGACACCGAGACGCTCAAATGGGTGGTGCTGATGGTGCTCTCGAGCCAGCCCGGACAGGAGCTTGCGGTGGAGCAGCTCGGAGGACTCATCACGGACGTGCGCCTCAGTGCGCCACATTGAACGCGCGGGGCATTCTGGTGTTGCTTGAGAGCTCCGCGGCTTGCCCGCGGTTTTTCGTTTTAGGAACGAGCGTTTTTTAGGTCATGGCAGAGAACCTGGTCATCGTCGAGTCGCCCGCCAAGGCGAAGACCATCAAAAAATACCTGGGGCGCGATTTCGACGTACTGGCCTCCTATGGCCACGTGCGCGATCTGATTCCCAAGGAAGGCGCGGTCGATCCCGACGACGGCTACGCCATGAAGTACCGGGTGCTGGAAAAAAACGAGCGCCACGTGGAGGCGATCTCGCGCAGCCTGCGCAAGTCCAAGGCGCTCTATCTGGCGACCGACCCGGACCGCGAAGGCGAGGCCATCGCCTGGCACCTGAAGGAGATCCTCAAGGAGCGCGGCGACCTCGACGGCAAGGACGTGCACCGCGTGGTGTTCTACGAGATCACCCGCAACGCCATCCGCGAGGCGGTGGGTAAGCCGCGCGGTCTGTCGCTGGAACTGGTCAACGCGCAGCAGGCGCGGCGCGCGCTCGATTACCTCGTCGGCTTCAACCTCTCGCCGCTCTTGTGGAAGAAGGTGCGCCAGGGGCTGTCCGCCGGACGCGTGCAGAGCCCGGCGCTGCGCATGATCTGCGAGCGCGAGGAAGAGATCGAGGCCTTCAAGGCGCAGGAATACTGGACCATCGAGGGCGAGGGCGTCCACGGCACGCAGGCGTTCCCGCTGAAGCTGCTCGAGTACCGCGGCACCAAGGTCGAGCAGTTCAGTTTCACCACCGAGGCGCAGGCGCGCGAGGTCGAGCGCACCATCCAGGCGGCCGCCGGGGCGAGCGCTGCCCACGCCGGCACGCTGCGCGTCATCGCCATCGATCGCAAGCAGCGCCGGCGCAACCCCGCGCCGCCCTTCACCACCTCGACGCTGCAGCAGGAAGCGGCCCGCAAGCTCGGCTTCAACGCGCGCCGCACCATGCGTCTCGCGCAACAGCTGTACGAGGGTCAGGACATCGGCGAGGGCAGCGTCGGACTCATTACCTATATGCGCACCGACTCGGTGTCACTCGCCGCCGAAGCGGTGGCGGAGATCCGCGAAGTCGCCGCGCGCCTGTACGGCAAAGCGGAGGTCGCCGACGAGCCGCGCGTGTACAAGACCAAGTCGAAGAACGCCCAGGAGGCGCACGAGGCCATCCGCCCCACCTCGGCGGCCATCACGCCCGCGGACGTCGAGGGCAAGATCGACGACGACCTGTATCGGCTCTACGCGCTCATCTGGAAGCGCGCGGTCGCCTCGCAGATGAGCCACGCCCTGTACGACACGGTCGCGGTCGATCTGCTCGCCGGCGCCGACGGCGCGGCGCGCCATCTGCTGCGCGCCAACGGCTCGACGCTGATCAAGTCCGGCTACATCTCCGTGTACCAAGAGGGGACCGACGACGGCAAGAGCGAGGACGGCGATCACGTGCTGCCGCCGATGAGCGAGGGCGACACCGTGGGTCTCAGCGCGCTGCGCGCCGAGCAGCACTTCACCGAGCCGCCGCCGCGCTACAGCGAGGCCTCGCTCGTGAAGGCGCTGGAGGAGCACGGCATCGGCCGGCCCTCCACCTACGCCACCATTATCTCCACGCTCCAGGATCGCGAGTACGTGGAGATGGACAGCCGGCGCTTCGTGCCGACCGACATCGGCAAGATCGTCAACCGCTTCCTCACGCAACACTTCCACCGCTACGTCGAGTACGGCTTCACGGCCGACATGGAGGACGAGCTGGACGCGGTGTCGCGCGGCGAGGAGGAGTGGACGACGCCGCTGGAGAAGTTCTGGAAGCCCTTCATCCACCAGGTCGAGAAGATCGAGAAGAACGTCACCCGCGAGCAGGTCGCGATGGCGCGCGAGCTCGGCAAGGACCCGCTGACCGGCCGGCCGGTCAGCGTGCGCATGGGCCGTTACGGACCGTTCGTGCAGAGCGGCACCAAGGATGACGAGGAGAAGCCGCGCTTTGCCGGACTCAAGCCCGGCCAGAAGATGGATCACGTCACCCTCGCCGACGCGATGGAGCTCTTCAAGCTGCCGCGCACGCTCGGTGAGACGCTGGCGGGCGAGACGATCGTTGCCAACGTGGGGCGCTTCGGGCCGTACGTGAAGTACGGCAGCAAGTACGCCTCGCTCAAGGAGGACGACCCGTACAGCATCACGCTCGAGCGCGCCCGCGAGGTCATCCGTCTCAAGCAGGAAGCCGACGCCGCGCGTCTGATCCAGGATTTTCCGGAAGCGGGCCTGCAGGTGCTCAACGGCCGCTACGGTCCCTACATCACGGATAAGAAGAAGAACGCCAAGATCCCCAAGGAGCGCGACCCGAAGACCCTGACGCTGGAGGAGTGCCGCGCGCTGCTGGCCGCGGCCCCCGAACGCGGCGGCCGCTTCGGCCGCTGGGGGCGCAAGAAAACCGCCGTGGCACCGGCCGCAGCGGCGGCGGCGACAGGGACGCCGGCCGCCCCGAAGGCCGCTCGCAAGCCCAAGGGCAATGGCGGCAAGGCCGCGCGCGCCGCGGGCGCGGACGGCATGAGCGTCGCAGCTGCGCCCGGGAAGGCGGTCGCGGCCGCGAAGCCCGGCGCCGCCAAACACGGCGCGCCGCGCACGCGGGCCCGCAAGACGCGCGCCAAGAGCACGCGCAAGACCGGCGCGGCCAAGACCCGCAGCGCCGCCGCCGCGGAGAGCGGGCGGGCACGGCGGCTGAAGTAGCCGGCGCGCCGAAGGCGCGCGCCCGCGGCGGCTCCCGATGAAGTACCGCCACCGCTATCACGCCGGCAACTTCGCCGACGTGCACAAGCACGTCGCCTTGCTCGCGCTCCTGGCCGCGCTGCAAAAGAAGGACAAGGGCTTCCTTTACCTCGATACGCACGCCGGCCGTGGCGCCTATGACCTCTCTAGCCCCGCGGCCGAGGCGCGCGCCGGCATCGGCCGCTTTCAGGAAACCTCCGTCGCCGCCGAGGAACTGCGCGCCTACGGCGCTGCGCTCGCGCAGCTGCGCGTCGCCTTCAGGCAGCGCCACTTCTACGGTGGCTCGCCGCTCCTGGCCGTGCAGGCGCTGCGTGCGCAGGACCGCGCGGTGCTGATCGAGCTGCAGGGCACCGAGGTACATCTGCTGCAGGCGAGCGTCGCTGCACTGGCCACGGCGCGCGGCGCCAACGCGCGCGTGGAGCGCGGCGATGGCCTGCAGCGGCTCAAGGCGTATCTGCCGCCGCCGGAGCGGCGCGGACTTACCCTCATCGACCCGCCGTACGAGGAAACGGAGGCGGATTTCGCTGCGGTCACCGCGGCACTTGCGGAGGCGCTGCGGCGCTTCCCGACCGGCGTCGCCATGGCCTGGTACCCGATCAAGGAGCAGCGGCAGACGCGCGCCTGGCACGCCGCCGTGGCGCGCACGCTGAGCGCCCCGCTGCTGGTGAGTGAGCTGTGGCTGTTCCCGCGCGATTCGCGCGTGGCGCTGAACGGCTCGGGGCTGCTGATCCTGAATCCGCCTCACCAACTGCTCGAGCGCATGCAGCTGTGGCTGCCGGAACTGGTGGCAGCGCTGGGGGACGGCCCCGACGCGGGCAGCAGCGCCCGGATGCTGTCACAATCGCCGTCGTGAACTCCGGCGTCGACCAGTACGGTGTCTTCGGGCATCCGATCAGCCACAGCCTGTCGCCCTTCATCCACGGGCTGTTCGCACGCGAGACCGGCGAGCTGATGAGCTACCGGCCCTTCGACGTGCGCCCGGAGGACTTCCGCGCGCGCGTGCAGCAGTTCTTCGCCGAGGGCGGCAAGGGACTCAACATCACCCTGCCCCACAAGATGGCCGCGGTCGATGTGGCCCATCAACTCACCGCGCGCGCCGCGCACGCAGCCGCGGTCAACACCCTCGCCCTGCAGGGCGAGGAGATCCTGGGCGACAACACTGACGGCGCGGGGCTGGTGCGCGATCTGTGCAACAACCTCGGGCTGGTGATCACGCACCGGCGGCTGCTCGTCATCGGCGCGGGCGGCGCCACGCGCGGCGTGCTCGCGCCGCTCCTCGGCCTGGAGCCGACCGTGGTGGTGATCGCGAACCGCTCGCCCGAGCGCGCCGAGGCCCTCGCCACCGCGTTCTCCGATCTGGGCACCACCCAGGGCGCCGGCTTCGATCAGATCGAGCCGGTCCCCTTCGATCTGATCATCAACGCCACCTCAGCGAGCCTCTCGGGCGAGATCCCGCCGCTGCCCGCCGGCGTCATTGGCCCGCAGACGGTCTGCTACGACCTCGCCTACGGGCGCTCGGCCACCGCGTTCGTACGCTGGGCGCAGCTGCAGGGTTGTGCGCGCGCCATCCAGGGGCTGGGAATGCTGGTGGAGCAGGCCGCCGAGTCGTTTCGGCTGTGGCGCGGCGTGCGGCCGTCGACGACGCGCGTCATGGATGCGCTGCGCGAGCGCGCCGGCGGTGCCTACGCCTGAGATCCCCTCAGCGCATGGTGACGAATTCCTCAGCGCTGGTCGGATGAATCGCCACGGTGTCGTCGAAGTCCTTCTTGGTCGCGCCCATGCGCACCGCCACCGCAAACCCCTGCAGCATCTCGTCCGCCCCGGCGCCGACGACGTGCAGGCCGACGATGCGCTGCTGCGCCCCCGTGGTCACGAGCTTCATCTCCACACGCACCTTCTCGGGCGTGAGTGCGTGGTAGAGCGGCACGAAGCCTGAACGGAATACGGTGACATTGTCCGCACCGAAGCGCTCGCGCGCCTCAGGCTCCGTCAGTCCCACGGTGCCGCACGGCGGGTGCCCGAAGATGACGGTCGGAATGTACTCGTAGTCGAGGTGACGCCCGCTGTGGCCGCCGAACACCCGGTCGGCGAGGCGCCGTCCGGCGGCGATCGCCACCGGCGTCAGCTGTGCGCGCCCGGTGACGTCCCCGACCGCATAGATGCTCGGCACGCTCGTCACCTGGAACGTATCGGTGCGGACGTAACCGTGCGCATCGAGCACCACCCCGGCGCGCTCGAGCTGCAGTTCCCCGACTTGCGGCAGCCGACCGATGGCCCACACCACGGCATCGAAGGGCCCCAGTTCGCGCCCGTCCGTGCTGTGCAGCACGAGCGCGCCCGCCGCAGCGCGTTCCAGGCGCTGTGGCGTGGCGTAGGTGACGATCTCGACCCCTTCCGCACGCAGCGCCTTTAGCGTCGCCTCTCCGAGCATGGGATCGAAGGACCGCAGCGCCGTATCGGTGCGCAGGATGAGCGTCGTTTGCGACCGCAGTCCCGCGAAGATACCGGCGAACTCGATCGCGATGTAGCTGCTGCCGACGACCGCGACGCGTTCCGGGCGCGCGGGCAGGGCGAAGAAGCCATCCGAGGTGATGCCGAGCTCGGCGCCCGGGATCGGCGGCAGCAGCGGCCGCCCGCCGGTCGCGATGAGCACGTGGGCCGCGGTCAGGGTGCGCGCGCCCGCAGTCACGGTGTGCGCATCGCGAAAACTCGCACGTGCGCGCACCAGCTCCACCTGGCGCTTGGCGAGGTTGGCGGCATAGATGCCGTTCAGGCGGTGAATGTAGGCGTCCCGGTGGTGCTTCAGGTGCGCCCAGTCGTGGCCCACGACCTCGAGCTCGAAGCCATAGCCGGGCGCATCCAGGAGCGCCCCGCCGAGCTCGGCGGCGTTCCACATGATCTTCTTGGGCACGCAGCCGACGTTCACGCACGTACCCCCCAGCGGCCCGGACTCGACCAGCGCGACCCGGGCGCCGTACTCGGCGGCTCGCTGCGCGGCGGCCAGGCCACCGCTCCCACCACCGATCACCACCAAGTCGTATTGCTCGCTCATAGACCCTCGAGGTGCCAGAAGCCCATGTTATATGAGGCGCGAGCGCACCAGTTCCAGTGCGCCTTGCCGGCGCCGGCGCGGACCGCATAACGCCTGCACGCCCAAGGCCGCTACAATGGCGACCGTTGCAGCGGACGGGAAGTGCATGGAAAACCCCTTACTCGGCCAGGAGCCCCTGCCGCAGTTCCTGAAGATTCGCCCCGAGCACGTCGAACCGGCCGTGCGCGAACTGCTGTCGGAGAATCGGGCGCGGATCGAGGAGCTGGCGACCGTGCCGCAGCCGACGTTCGCCTCGGTGGTCGAGCCGCTGGAGGAGCTGCAGCACCGCATCTCGCGCACCTGGTCCCCGGTGAGTCACCTGAACGCGGTGCTGAACTCCGATGCCCTGCGCGCCGGCTACAACGCCTGCCTGCCGCTTTTGTCCGCCTACCAGACCGATCTGGCGCAGAGCGAGCCGCTGTTTCGCGCCTATCGCACCGTGGCCGAGCAAGAGGGCGCAGCGCTCGCCCCGGCGCAGCGCCAGCTGCTGCAACACCGGGTGCGCGACTTCCGCCTCGCCGGGGTGGGCTTGTCGCCGGAGCGCAAGGAGAGCTTCAAGACCGCGATGCTGGAGCTCACGCAGTTGCAGGCGAAATTCGAGGAGAACGTACTCGATGCCACCAATCACTGGAACTGGCACGTGCGCGACGACGGTGAGCTCACCGGCCTGAACGAGATGCTGATCGACCAGGCGCGCCGCCGCGCCGCCGAGCGCGGCCTGCCCGGCTGGGTGCTCAGCCTCGACCAGCCGACCTACGTGGCGGTGGTCACGGATGCGGAGTCGGAGGTGCTGCGCCGCGCCTTCTACGAGGCCTGGACCACGCGCGCCTCCGATCAGGGACCGAACGCCGGGCGCTGGGACAACTCGCACACCATGGAGGAGATCCTGCGGCGCCGGCATGCGGCGGCGCGCCTCTTGGAGTTTCGCAACTACGCCGAGTACGCGCTCGCCACGCGCATGGCGACCAGCGTGGAGGAGGTGCTGCGGTTCCTGCACGAGCTCGCCGGCGCGGCGCGCGCGGCGGCGCAGGCCGAGTTCGCCGAACTGGAGGCGTTTGCCGGCCGCAAGCTCGCCGCCTGGGACGTCGGCTTTTATGCCGAGCGGCTGCAGCGGCAGCGATTCTCCGTGTCGCAGGAGGAGCTGCGCCCGTACTTCCCGCTGCCGCGGGTACTCGCCGGACTGTTCGAAGTCGCCGAGCGGCTCTTCGGCGTGCGCATCCGCGAACGCCCCGGCGCCCCCGTGTGGCACCCGGACGCCCGCCTGTTCGACATCGAGAACAACCGCGGCGAGGCGGTCGGCAGTTTCTATCTGGACGCCTACGCGCGCCCCAACAAGCGCAGCGGCGCGTGGATGGACGAGTGTGTCGGCCGCAAACGCCTCGCCAGCGGCGAGGCGCTGCCGGTCGCCTACCTGGTGTGCAATTTTCTGCCGCCGGGCGGTGAGCACCCGGCCCTGCTTACGCACGATGACGTGCTGACGCTCTTTCACGAGTTCGGTCACGGGCTGCACCACCTGCTCACGCGGGTCGATTACCCGAGCATCGCGGGGATCAACGGCGTGGCGTGGGATGCGGTAGAGCTGCCCAGTCAGTTCCTGGAGAACTACGCCTGGCATCCGGAGGTGCTGCAGCGCATCTCCGGACACTACCAGAGCGGTGAGCCCTTGCCGGCCGAGCAGCAGCAGCGGCTCATGGCCACGCGCAGTTTCCATGCGGGGCTGCAGATGATGCGGCAGCTCGAGTTCGCGCTGTTCGATTTCCGCATCCACACCGAGTACTCCCCCGAGCACGGCGGCCGCATCCTCGAGATCCTGCGCGAGGTGCGCCAGGAGGTAGCGGTGGTGCCGGTGCCGGAGTGGAACCGCTTTCCGAACAGTTTCGGCCACATCTTCGCCGGCGGCTACGCGGCGGGTTACTACAGCTACAAGTGGGCCGAGGTGCTGGCGGCGGATGCCTTCGCCGCCTTTGAGGAGAGCGGCGTGTTCGACCGCTCCACCGCACAGCGCTTTCTGGATTCGATCCTCAGCCGAGGCGGCAGCCGCGATGCGCTCGACGCCTTCATCGATTTCCGCGGCCGCCGCCCCGACGTGCGCGCGTTGCTGAAGCAGCACGGCATTCTCGGCGGCGTGCGTCGCAGCGCTTGAACGTGCGGCCGCCCGCAGCAGCGCTGCTCGCCGCCCTCGGCCTGCTCGGGAGCGCCGCGCCGGCCGCGGAAGCGCAAGCGCTCTACGTCGTCGAGCAGCTGGTGGTTTCGGTCAGCAGCACCCCCGACGCTGGCGGCGAGCGCATCGCCTCCCTGAAAAGCGGCGATCGGGTCGAGCTCATCGAGCGCAGCGGCGATGCCGCGCACGTGCGCCTCGCGAACGGCAAGGACGGCTGGCTGCGCTCGAGCTACCTGTCCACGGAGCAACCACTGCGGCCGCGACTGCAGCAAAGTGAGGCCGAGGTCACGGGCCTCAAGGCCCAGGTAAGCCGGCTCGAGGCGCAGCTGAGTGGCGCCTCCAGCCTGCGGGCCGCCGCACCGCTCGCCGCCGCGCCCGAAGAGGCGGCGCCGGCAGCGCAGGCGCCGCTCTTTAGCGCGGCCGGGAAGCGGCCGGGCCGCGCGTGTGGCCCTGGGCCGTGCTGAGCGCTGCGCTCGCGCTCGTGGTCGGCTTCGCGCTCGGCTGGTGGATGCTCGATCGCAGCATCCGCAAGAAGTACGGCGGGCTTAAGATCTACTGATGGCTCACCGCGCTCACCCGTCGCCATGCGCATCGCCACCTGGGCGCTCAACGCGCCGCGCGTGCGTCTGCCACAGCCGCGCGCGTAGTACCGACCGCGTGTTCGCGTTCCCCCGCAACCACGGCTTGCGCATCGATTGGGTACGCGCCAGCGAGGCGCCCGCGGCGCCTGTCATATCGAGCACGAGCCCGCCGGGTCGAGCACCCGTCCGATCACACGCCGTTACGCCCGTAATTCGAGCTGTCCCGTGAAGACATATCCGGCCGAAGCCTGGGGGCCCCGAAAGTGTGCGCCGCGTCGCGGTAGCTGGGTGGCCGGACTGCCTAGACTGCCCTTTAAGTCGCAGCGAGCGCTCTTCAGGGGAGGGGCCAGCGCGCCAAGGCCGAGTTTACTTACAATCAAATGAGCACACGGCGCAGCGATTTCGACGTAACCAACAGCGTGCAGGTGAGCTCGCCCCAGGCGGTGCTGGCGGCGATCACGGCGCTGTTCCGCCCCACCTGGCCTGAGGTGGCGCTCGAGCCGCTGGAGCGCGCCTTCGCGCACTTCGAGCGGCTGTTCGCCGGCGAGGTCAGTGGCTTTCATGGCGTCGACACCGTCTATCACGATCGCCAGCACAGCCTCGACATAACGCTCGCGCTCGCGCGCCTCTTGGTCGGCTACGAGCGTCAGCAGGATGGGCCGCAGCGCCTGGGCGCCGCGCGCGCCACCGTCGGGGTCCTCACCGGGCTCTTCCACGACGTGGGCTACCTGAGGCGTGCCGATGACCACGGCTCGCGCAACGGCGCCGAGTTCACGCGCACGCACGTCTCGCGTGGCGCACGCTTCCTCGAGGAATATCTGCCGGAACTCGGCTTCGAGGCCTGGGTGCCGATCACCAGCGAAATCATCCACTTCACCGGCTACGAGGTGCCATTCCCGCGCATCGAGCAGCAGGTCTCCGATCCACGCGACATAACGGTGGGGCACCTGCTGGGCACCGCGGACATGATTGCGCAGATCGCCGACCGCTGTTACCTGGAGAAGTGTCGCGATCGCCTGTACGCGGAGTTCGTCCTGGGCGGGGTGGCGCTGCCCTTCAGCGACGGCAGTCCGCAGGTCAAATACGCCTCCGGCCTCGATCTGCTGCGCCAGACGCCCGATTTCATCGCCGACGTGCGCGCCCAGCGCCTCGATCGCGACTTCCATGGGGCCTACCGCTACCTGGAGATCCTCTACGGCGGCCACAATCCTTATCTGGAGGCGATCGACCGCAATGTCGAGTTCCTGCGCCAGATCCTGCGCAGCGAGAACTGGCAGCTGCTGCGGCGCCGCCCGCCGATCTTCGCCGCCACGGACGACCCGATGAGCACCATGCGCGGGCTCATGCTGGGGCACATCAAGCGCGTCTGGTCCGGAGCCTGAAGGCACCCAAGTAGCGTTGAGCCACAAGCGGCGGTTAAGATCAATCCCTGATATATCTTAAGGGGATCAGCCGCCGGGCCGGTCGATGCGCAGCATCACCACGGCGGCCCGCTACGTGACCGCCGCCAGCTTCAAGCTCAAGTACGCCGCCAGCGCCTTCCTGGTGGTCTTGATTGCGGCTGCCGCGGTGATCGGCCTGTTTCTGACGCGTCACGATGACGACACTCGCACCCTTGGCAGGCTCGCCGAAGAGGCCACCCGCGAGGGCGTAGCGCCGGAGCTCGCGGCACGGGCGCAGGCACTGGCGGCGCATGCGGCGGACTCGATCGCCGGCGCAGTGCGCGCCGGGGACGACAGCGGCATGGTGCGCCGCCTGCAGCCGTTCATGGACGACCCCACGGTGGCCTCGGTCCGCGTCAGCGGCACCGCCGGGCAGGTGCTGTTTCAATGGCAGCGCAGCGAGTCCGCAACCCGCGGCGCACTCGCCGCCACGGCGACCGCGCCGGTGCGCACCTACGTCGAGAACATCCCGGGCGCTGCGACCCCGACGACGCTCGCACAGCTGACGCTCGGGCTGCAGCAGGCCGCTCCCGTGTCCGCCGTCACCGTCGGCGGCCGGCTCAAGGCGGCCAACATCGCGCGCGCGCGCTTGACGTGGCAACTGGGACTGTCGCTCGCGGGCCTGGGCGCGATGCTTGCCGGCCTGCTCGCCTGGCGGGCGGTCGGTCAGCTGCAGCGGCCGGTGGACGCGCTCATCCGCAGCGCCGAGCGCATCGGCCAGGGCGATTACACGCGCCCGGTGGAAGTGCGCCGTGATGATGCTCTGGGCGAGCTCGAGCAGGCAGTCGAGCGCATGCGCGCCCGGCTGCGCCAGTCGACGATCAACAAGAGTTACCTGCACAGCGTGCTCAACAGCATGACCGACGCGGTGTTCGTCACCTCCCCGGATGGGGTGATCAAGATCGCCAACGCCGCCGCGTGCAAGCTGCTCGGCTACAGCGAGGAGGAACTGCTCGGCAAGGGCATCGTGGCAATCCTCGAGGAGCGCGAGCGCAGCGACTTCGACCTGCTGCAGGCGGCGCAGGAAACCCGCGAGACCATCGTGCGCACGCGCAGCGGGCAGACCATTCCGGTGCTCTTCACCGGCTCGCGCATCGACAGCGACGACCCGCAGTTCCAGGGCAACATCTTCGTCGCGCGCAACATCACCGACCGCAAGCGCGCCGAGCGCCGCATCCGTTATCTGGCCCGCTATGACGCGCTCACCAAGATCCCGAATCGCATGCAGTTCCACCATGTGCTGCAGCAGACGATCGCCCGCAGCATGCGCAGCGGCCAGGTGGTAGCGGCGCTGTACCTGGACATGGATCGCTTCAAGGAGGTCAACGACACCTTCGGCCACGGCGCCGGCGATCGCGTCCTCGAGGTGCTGGCCGAGCGCCTGACGCGCTCGCTGCCGAAGGAGACCGTGGTCGGACGCCTGGCGGGCGATGAGTTCGCGATATCCGTCGACGGCCTGCCGGCCGATGCCGACAACCGCGGCCCGATTGCGCAGCTGGCGCGTGCGCTGCTCACCGACGTGAGTCGCCCGTTCCAGCTGAATCAGCACGAGGTGTTCCTCACCGCGAGCATCGGCATCGCCTTCTGCCCGCGCGATGCCGAGAACGTGATCGACCTGCTGCGCAACGCCGATGCGGCGATGTACTACTCCAAGCAGAACGGCGGCAACACCTTCGCCTTCTACTCCCCGGAGATGAACGCCGCCGCGGTCGAGCGGCTGATGCTCAAGAGCAAGCTGCGCCGCGCACTCGAACGCGACGAGCTCGAGATCCGCTACCAGCCCAAAGTCGACCTGCGCAACGGCCGCATCATCGGCGCCGAGGCGCTGCTGCGCTGGCGCCTGCCCGGTCACGGCGACATTCCCCCGGGGCAGTTCATCCCGCTCGCCGAGGAAACCAACCTCATCCTGGATATCGGCGAGTGGGTGCTCAATCGCGTGTGCCTCGACTACCGCCAGATGCAGAGCCAGGGCGGCGATCCGGGCCGCATCTCCCTCAACCTGTCGCTCAAGCAGCTGCGCCAGGCGAGCTTCATCCTGCGCTGCCGCTCGGTGTTCCGCCGCCACCATGTTTCCCCGACGGCCTTCGAGCTCGAGATCACCGAGACCACACTCATGGCCGATCCGCAGCGCACCGTGCGGCTGCTCGATGAGCTCTACGCCATGGGCCTGCACCTGTCGATCGATGACTTCGGCACCGGCTACTCCTCGCTGTCGGCGCTGCAGCAGTTCCCGATCGGCACGCTGAAGATCGATCAGTCCTTTGTGCGTGATGCCACCGAGGATGCGAACGATGCCACCATCGTACGCACCATCATCGAGATGGGCCGCAGCCTCGGGATCGAGGTCATCGCCGAGGGCGTGGAATCGCAAGCGCAGCTGGAGTTCCTGCGCGACAACGGCTGCAACTACGGCCAGGGGCGGCTGTTCGGCGAGCCGTGCACCGCCGAGGACTTGCTCGCGCTGCTCGCGCACCAGGCGGCGGGTCCTGCGCCCTTCGGGCATCTGCTCGGGCACAGCCACGTAGCAGCTCCGCGCTCGGCCTGAAGGCGGTTTGCTTACCCTCGCCAACGCGCGTATCCGCCGCGGCTCTCAAGTGCTGCTCGATGAGGCGACCGTCACCGTGTTTCGCGGTGAGAAGGTGGGCATCGTCGGCCGCAACGGCTGCGGCAAGTCAACCCTGCTGGCGCTGATCCGCGGCGAGCTGACGCTCGACGCCGGCGAGTACGGCGCGCCGCCGCGCCTGGCCATCGCCACGGTGGCGCAGGACCTGCCCGATACCAGCGCGACGCTCGTGGATTTCGTCCTCGCGGGCGATGAGGAACTCGCCGCCGTCGCGACCGAGCTGCAGCAGGCCGAGGCAGCCGATGCCGGCACCCGCGCCGCCGCGCTGCACGTGCGCTACGAGGCGCTCGATGGCTACGCTGCCAAGAGCCGCGCCGCACAGCTGGCCGCCGGACTCGGTTTTGACGCCGCGGACCTGTCGCGGCCGTTGCGCGCGTTCTCCGGCGGCCTGCGCATGCGCGCCAACCTGGCGCGCGCGCTGATGCGCCGCTCGGACCTGCTGCTGCTCGATGAGCCGACCAACCACCTGGATCTGGATGCGCTGCTGTGGCTCGAGGAGTGGCTGCGCGCCTATCGCGGCACGCTGCTTTTGGTATCGCACGACCGCGAGTTTCTCGACCGCACGGTCATGCGCATCCTGCACCTGGAGGGCGGCCGGCTGCGGGCCTACAGCGGCAACTACAGCGACTTCGAGACCCAGCGCGCCGCTCACGCAGAGCGCTCGGCGGCGCTGCTGGCCAAGCAGCGGCGCGAGGCCGCCCACATCGAGAGCTTCGTGGCGCGCTTTCGCGCGCAGGCGAGCAAGGCGCGCCAGGTGCAAAGCCGCCTCAAGTGGCTCGCGCGACTCAGTGAGATCGCCGAAGTGCACACCGAGTCCGACTTCGACTGGGAATTCACCGCGCCGCGCAAGCTGCCGCGCCCGCTGGTGACGCTCGAGAAGGTCGCGGCCGGCTACGGCACTCACCAGGTGCTGCGCGACGTCTCCCTGAGCGTGAACCCAGGCGATCGCCTGGGCGTGCTCGGTCGCAACGGGGCCGGCAAGTCCACCCTCATGCGGCTGGTGGCGGGGGAGCTCGCCCTCCAGGGCGGCACGCGCACGCCGTCGCCGGAGCTGGCGGTCGGTTTCTTCGCACAGCTCGAGGTCGAGCAGCTCGACGGCGGCGGCTCGCCCCTGAGCGAGCTGGCGCGGCGCGGTGGCGCGGAGGCCGCCGCCTGGACGTTGCAGCAGCAGCGCGACCACCTCGGTCGCTTCGGCTTTGGCGGCCAGCGCGTGTTCGAGCCCACCCTCAACTTCTCCGGCGGGGAGCGCTCACGGCTCGCACTGGCGATCCTGGTGGCGCGCCGGCCCAATCTGCTGCTGCTCGATGAGCCGACCAACCACCTGGACCTGTCGCTGCGCCACACCCTGCTGCTCGCGCTGCAGGAATTCCCCGGCGCGGTCATCGTCGTCTCGCACGACCGCGCGCTGCTGCGCGGCGCCTGCGACCGCTTCGTGCTGGTCGCCAACGGCGCGCTCACGCCCTTCGAGGGCGACCTGGAGGATTACGCCGCGTGGCTACGCGCCAGCAGCGCACCCGCGGCCGGGCCGGCCGCCGCCAAGGGCGCCTCGCGCCGCGAGCAGCGCCGCCAGGAGGCCGAGGCGCGCGCGCGCCGCGGTCCGCTCACGAGCGAGCAGCAGCAGCTGGAGCGGCGCATCACGGCCCTCGCCCGCGAACGGGCCGGCCTCGAATCCCGGCTCGCGGACCCCGCCACCTACGCCGAACTCAGCGCCCTGCAGCAGCAGCAGCTGGCGCAGCACCACGCGCAGCTGGGTACGCAGATCGCAGCGCTCGAGGAGCGCTGGCTGGCGGTGATGGCAGCGCTCGAGGAGCGCACCGGGTGAAACTGCGCTGGGGGCGCGCGCTCGCGGGCGCAGCCGCTGCGGCCTTCATCGCCGTGGCGGTGTGGCAGACGCACAAGCCGCTGCCGCCCGGGACGCACGTCGCCTCCTCGGTATGCACCGTGGGCGCCGGCGACGTGGCGCTCGCGGTGGACCTCACCGCCGCCGACGCCTACGGCCGCGCCATCATCAGCCAGGGGGTGTTCGATGAGGTGCTGCGCCTGGTGCGCAGCGCGCGCCACGTGGTGGTGCTCGACTATGAGCTCCTCGGCATCGGCGAGGGCGCGGCCCCGCAGCGGCGCCTCGCCGCCGAGCTCACCGATGCGTTGCTTGCCCAACGGCACGAGCATCCGCAGCTGCGCGTGCTGTTGATCACCGATCCGGTGAACGAGCGTTACGGTACCGCCCGCGCCGCGGAGCTGCAGCTGCTGCGCGCGGGCGGCGTCGAGGTGGTGTTGACCAACCTCGATGCGCTGCGCGATCCGAACTTCCTGTACTCGAGTGCATGGCGGCTGACGCTGCACTGGTGGGGGGGGCCCCCGGGTGCAGCCGGCGCCCTCGCGCGCGAACTGAACTTCAAGGGCAATCACCGCAAGGTCATCGTCGCCGACGATGGCGCGAACGGACTCATCGCCCTGGTCGGCTCCGCCAACCCGTTCGATGCGCAGAGCGCCTGGTCGAATGTCGCCGTGCGCTTCTCCGGCGGCGCCGTACGCACGCTGCTCGCCAGCGAGCTGGCCATCGCGCGCTTCTCGGGCTGGCGCGGCGAGGCGCAGTCGCTGCTACCGGCGCCCAATGCGCCCACCGCCTGCGATGCGCTGGCACCGGCGGCACTGACGCCCGCGAGTGCCCGGGTGCAGCTGCTCACCGAGGGTGCCATCCGGCGCGAGCTCCTCGAACAGCTGAGCGCTGCCGTGCAGGGCGACAGCGTTGCCATCGCCATGTTCAAGCTCGCCGACCGCGGCGTGATCGAAGCGCTGCTCGGTGCCACGCGCCGCGGCGTGCGCGTGCGCCTCATACTCGACCCGAGCGAGGATGCCACCACGCTCACGCCCACGGGACTGCCCAACCAGCCGCTCGCGAGCGAGCTGGTGGCGCGCAGCAACGGTGCCGTAAAAGTGCGCTGGTATCGCACCCACGGGGAGCGCTTCCACAACGCGCTCGTGCTGGTCTATTCCGGCGAACGGCTGTGGCTGATGGCCGGCTCGGCGAACTTCACGCGCCGCAGCCTCGATGACTACAACCTCGACGCCGACGTCGCGATGACGCTGAGCGCCGATGCGCCGCTGGCGCAGCAGGCGCGCGACTATTTCGACACGCTGTGGAGCAATCAGGCGGCGCGTGGCATCGAGTACACGGCTGACTTTGCCGCCTTCGCCAACCCTTCGCAGGCGGATTACTGGCTCTGCCGGCTGCTCGAGGGCGCCGGCGCCGCACCGTTCTGAGTGGCGCGTTCGGCGTCGGCGCGCACCACTGCACGCGACTGCTGCGCCAGTTGCTGCAGTGCCGTGTCGGTGGCCTGCTCAAAGGCCGCGACGACCTCGCCCAGGCGGTTGGCGGCCGCCGTGGCGCTGCCGGCCACGACGAAGCTGCTGAGGACCTCGCGTCCCTCGCGGCGGCCGATGCTGCAATCGAACACCACCTGCACCGCCGGCGCCGCGGAGCCCCCCGGCGCGCCGCTGTAGTCGGCGTCGAAGCGCCGCACGGTGATCTGCAGCAGGTAGTCCGCAGGAAACGGGCTCGCCGGATCCTCGACCGAGGACCAGCTGCCCGACGCGCGCAGCGTCTGCACCGCCAGCGAGCCGACCAGATCCGGCATCGCTGCGGGCCAGCGCGCCCCGGTGTAGAAGCTCATGCGGTGGTCGTTCTGCAGCAGCATGATGTGCGAGGTGTCGAGCCCCGGGTCGGCCAGCGGATGCCCCACGCGTACCGAGGGCTCGGGCGGGGTGGCGCTCGCCGTTACGGCGCCGGCGGGCACCGCCGGCGCGCGCAGGTAATAGGTCTGCTCGGGCTTGGCATTGCTTTGCAGCAGGCTGCCGCAGCCGCCGAGCACGCCCAGCAGCAGCGCGAGCGCCATCGGCCACTGCCGCCTCACTGCGGGATCTCCACGCCGCGGGCGGGTGGCTCGTACAGCAGTTGCGCGGGATTCTCGCGCAGGCTGTTGGAGAGTGCGCGAATGTCCGCGGCGGCCGCGCGGCCCTCGCGCACGAAGCGCTCGATCTCCGGCAGCCCGTCGCGCGCGAAGGAGCGGATGTCCTGGCGGTTTTCCGCCAGTATCTGGTCAAGTTCGCCGCTCGCGGAGGCCAGGTGATCGGCGACCTGGCGTAAGCGTTGCGTGGCCTGCTCGACGTCGGGGCGCGCCGCCTCGATCGCCCCACGCGCACTGCTTGCCGCCTCGCTGAGCTGTGCGGTGGCACCGCGCAGCTCGTTGACGAGCGCGTTCAGGTCGTGGGTGGTCTTGGGCAGCCCGCGGCTCGCCGCATCGAGGTTGGCGAGCGCGCTGCTGACGGCGTTCAGATTCTTGTCAGCGAACAGCCGCTGGGCGCGGTCCACCACCTGGTTGGCCCCGGCCAGCAGCTCCGGCAGGCTGGAGAGAAACACGTCGAAGCTCGAGGGCGCCGAGCGGATGACCGGGTACTTCATGCCCTTGATGGCGGGCGCGTCGCGTTTGTTGTCACGGTCTTCCATGAGATCGATGAAAAGGAGTCCCGTCACGCCCTGCAACTGCAGCTGCGCGACCGTGTGCGCGGAGACCGGGGTCGTCGTGTCGATGTCGACCACCACCTGCACGCGCCCGGAATCGCGCGGGTCGACGCGGATGATCACCACGCGCCCCACCCCGACCCCCAGATAGCGCACCGCAGAGCCCTTATCGAGACCGCTGACGCTGCCGGTGAAATAGATCTCGTAGCGATCGTAGTCTTTGTGGTCGCGGCTGTCGGAGTACCAGTAGACGAACACCGCCGCCGCCAGGCCGATGAGCAGTACGAACGCCCCGACCGCGGCGTAGTTGGCCTCACGCTCCATGCCGCTCCCCCTGGCGGGCGCGGGCGCGCTCGCCGTGGAAGTACTCCTGGATCCAGGGGTTGGGGTTGTCGACGATGCCTTCGAGGGTGTCGGAAATCATTCGGTGGTCCACGATCACCCCGACACGATTACAGGTACGGAAGATGCTGTCCAGATCGTGCGTGATCATGACGACGGTGAGCTTCAGCTCCTTCTGCAGGTACAGCACCAGGTCGTCGAAGGCCGCCGCGCTGATCGGGTCGAGCCCCGAGGTCGGCTCATCGAGGAACAGCAGGCTCGGGTCGAGCGCCAGCGCCCGTGCCAAGGCGACGCGCTTGACCATGCCACCGGAGAGCTCGGCGGGGTACTTGGCGCCCGCCTCGGCCGGCAGACCGACCAGGCGGATCTTCAACAGCGCCAGCTCATCCAGGGAATGCCCATCGAGCTGCAGGTACTCCACCATCGGCAGCTGCACGTTCTCCATCACCGTCAGCGCCGAGTACAGCGCTCCGGACTGAAAGCTAACCCCGTAACGCGACTTGACGTGCCGCAGCTGCGCGTCCGACATCTGGGTGATGTCCTGGCCATCGATGCGCACCACGCCGGCCTGCGGGCGCCGCAGCCCGAGGATCGTGCGCAGCAGCACCGACTTACCGGTGCCGGAGCCGCCGACGATGCCGAAGACCTCATCGCGGTTGACCACCATGTCCAGGCCCTCGTGCACCACCTGCGTGCCGAAGCGGTTGACCAGGCCGGACACCTCCACGAGCGGGTACATCAGATGTTCATCTCCATGAACAACACCGCGAACAGCGCATCCGCCAGGATCACGAAGAAGATTGCCTCCACGACCGCCACCGTCACCAGCCGCCCCAGTTCACGCGCCGAGTCGCGCACCTGCAGGCCGCGATAGCAGCCCGCCGCGGCGATCAAGAGCGCGAACACCGGCGCCTTGACCACGCCCACCCAGAAGGTCGTGTCGCCGATCGCATCGTTGACGCGTCCGAAGTACTGGCTGAGCGGCATGTCGAGCAGGAAGCGGCACAGAAAAGCGCCGCCGGCGATGCCGACGATGTCGGCGACCACCGTCAGCAGCGGCAGCGCGATCGTCAGGCCCACGACGCGCGGCAGCACCAGCACCTCGAACGGGTCCACGCCGGTGGCGATCAGGGCATCGACCTCCTGATTGAGCTTCATCGAGCCTAGTTCCGCGGCGAAGGCGCTGCCGGAGCGGCCGGCGACGATGATCGCCGTGAGCAGCACCCCCAGCTCGCGCAGCACGCCGATGGTGACGAGGTCGACGACATAGATGTCGGCGCCGAGCCCACTCAGCTGTCGGGCGCTCATGTAGGCGATGATGACGCTGATCAGGAAGGCGATGAGCGCGACGATCGGCAGCGCGGTGATGCCGGTCTCGTACACATGCCGCGCGACCGAAATGGGCCGCAGGCGCCGTGGGTGCAGCAGCGCCCCCGCAGCGGTCGCGAAGGTGCGCCCGAGAAAGGCCAGTCCTTCGCGCCAGTTGCCGCGGGTGCGCTCGGCCTGCCGCCCGACGCGCACCAGCAGACTCACGAGCCGCCCGTGCTGCGGCGGCTCCGGCGGCGCTGGCGGCGCGTCGACCCCCTTCTGCGCTTCCTCCAGCGTCGTATCGAGCAGGCGCAGCTGCTCGGGGGCGCTGCCCTTGAAGCTGACCTCGGAGCCCACCGCGCGCGCGCGGGCGATGAACTGGTGCAGCGCCCAGGCCCCCGACAGATCCAGCGTGGTCAGCGCTTGGGCATCGATGCGCACCTGGCGCGCGGCGCTCAGGTCGATCGCGCCGAGCTGCCCCTCGAGGGCGCCGAACTGCCGGCAGCCCCAGTCCCCGGTGAGCGTGAGCTCCAGTCCGTCGGCGGTGCGCTGGACGTCGGCGGCCATGTATGGTTCGGCTCGGCTTCAGTCAGCGCTTGGCGTGCAGGTGCGCCTCGAGGAACCACAGATCCTTGTCGACCGCGCGCGAGATGCCGGTGAAGAGATCGGCGCTATCGGCATCCTTGAGCGCCGTGCTGTCGTCGATCGCGGCGCGCACCCGGGCGCCGAAAGCGCCGAGCGCCGCCGCCAGCGCCTTGACGTGTGCCACGCCCTCGTTGATGTTCTGCGGATAGGGTTTCAGCGAAGTGGCGCGCGCGACTGCGGCGAGTGTGCCGTGCGCGATGCCACCGAGCGCGGTGGCGCGCTCGGCGAGCGTGTCGATGTGCTCCTCGACGTTCTCGGCGATCTTGTCGAACAGTTCGTGCAGGGCGATGAAGTTGGGGCCCTTGACGTTCCAGTGGGCGTGCTTCACCTGCGTGCCAAGATCGATGGCGTCGGCGAGCCGCTCGTTGAGCAGCTTGACGATTTTGGTACGCGTGCCGAGCGGCAGGTCGTTGCGGGTGTCGAACATGTTGCCTCCTTTGCTGAGCGCATTTAAGCATCGGCATGCAGTGCAGGGCCAATCGCCTGTTCGGATCGCGCTGATCAGCGCCCTCTATCGCGGCCGCGTTGGTATGCTCTTGGCGGCCGCCGGCCCTGGGCGCACAAAAAGTCTACCTCAGCGAATAATTCGATAGCGCAGATTCCTTTTCCTCTACCAGGGCCTGCACCAACGGTGCTAGCGTTTTGCCTTGGGGGGGCCGCCGGGGTCCCGCTTTGTCGGGCGTACGGGGAAAGACCGCATGACGGATCTCGTCGAGCAGCTGCACCGCGAGGGTTACGCGATCGTCCGCGGCTTCTTCGCCGCGCCGGACCTGCAGCAGATCGCGGCCGCCGCCGACCGCGTGTACCAGGAGGGCCTGCGCCATCACGCCACCTACCGGCACAAGAATCTGCTGCTCGAGGTGCTCGACGATCCGCAGGCCGGGCGGCGCGTCGTGCTGCAGGCGCACTGGAGCGCCTGGATCGAGCCGGTGCTCGAGCGCATGCGCCGCGACCCGCGTTACCTGGCGGTGCTCGAGCCATTCCTCGGCCGCGACATCAAGCAGATCACGCACCAGATCCACTGGAAGCCACCGGGCGCGAAGTACACCTTCTACCGCTACCACCAGGACGCACGCTTCCGCAACGCCGCCGCGGTGCGCAACCTGCTGTACGGCAGCCTCAACACGGGCCTGGCGATCGACCCGCAGACGGCGGCCAACGGCGCGCTGCGCGTGATTCCGCGCAGCCACCTGCGCGGCTACCTCGGCCTGTCCGAGGACGGCACCATCATGACCGGGGCGACCCCTGATGAGGAGCTGGTGCGCGCCGGTCTTGACCCGGGCACCGCGGTGACCTGCGCGATGGAGCCCGGCGACCTCTTGCTGTGGACGCTGTACACGGTGCACGGCTCGGCCCCGAACGTGAGCTGCGAGGACCGGCGCTTCATGATCAACAGCTACGCACGCGCGGGCGACAGCGAGCGCGGCGAGTGGGCGTTTCGCGACGGCGTCTCGATGCCCCTCGGGCCCGAGCCGCAGATCTGCAAGTACGAACAGCTGCACGAGCGCCCCGGTCCGTTCTACCTCGAGCCCGACTGGACCGAGGAAGCCCAGGCGGCCAAGCGCTGAAGAGCAGGCAGCGCGTGCCCCTGAAGTCAGCGACGGCGCCGCGGCGCGCGCCGGGCTACCGGCCCCTGGTGCTCGGGGTCCTGATGCTGGTCTACGCCTGCAACTCCGCGCAGCGCAGCCTGATCCCCATCATCGGGCAGGCGATGAAGGCGGACCTGAAGCTCACCGACACTCAGCTCGGCCTGCTCGCCGGCACCGCCTTCGCCGCGCTCTACGCGGTCAGCGGCATTCCGATCGCGCGCCTGGCGGAGCGCTTCAACCGCGTCAGCATTCTCAGTCTGTCGCTGGCACTGTGGTCAGCGTTCACCACGCTGTTCGCCGTCACCGGCTCGTTCCTGCAACTGCTCGCGGCGCGCGTCGGCGTGGGCGTCGGGGAGGCCGGCTGCTCCCCCTGTGCGCATTCCCTGATCTCGGACTACTACGAGCGCGGGCGCCGCACCAGCGCCCTGTCGGTGTACTCGTGCGGTCTGCCGCTCGGTTACCTGTTCGTCGCACTCGTTGGCAGTTACGTGACGCAGCATGCCGGTTGGCGCGCGGCGTGCGTCGCGGTCGGGCTGCCCGGCATCGCGCTGGCGCTGCTGCTGCAGTCCCTGGTCGCCGAGCCCGCGCGCGGGCACGCCGACGGGGTGCCGGTGGCGCCGGCGGCGAAGTTCTCCCTCGGCGGGGAGCTTGTGCAGCTGGCGGCGGCGGCGCGGGCGCTGTTCCTCACTTGGCCGGCTGCCAACATCGTCATCGGCCTCACGGTAGCCTCATTCGCCTCCTACGGCTCGTGGGCGTTCATCCCCGCCTACTTCCCGCGCGCCTTCGGCCTGGATTACGCCACCTCCGGCTGGATCCTCGGGATCGTCGGCAGCGTGCCCGTGGCGCTCGGCATCCTCGTCGGCGGCTTCCTCACGGATCATCTGGGAGCGCGCAGCCCCAGGTGGTACGCGCTCGTACCCGCGGCGGGCCTGCTGGCGTCGTCCCCGTTCTATCTGACGGCCCTCATGCAGTCACGCTGGCAGTGGGCGGCGCTGCTGCTCGCCGTACCGGGCTTCTTCCAGTACATCTCGCTCGGGCCGAGCTTCGGGGTGGTGCAGAACGTGGTCGCGGTGCGCCAGCGCGCCACCGCGACCGCCCTGCTCTTTGTGTGCCTGAACGTGCTCGCCCTCGGCGGCGGCGCGCTGTTCACCGGCTTCGTGATCGATCAGCTGGCGCAGAGCTACTTTGTGCACGGCGATGCGGGGATGGGAACTGCGATCGCGCGTGCGCTCGCCGACGCGGCCGCAGGCGGCGGCGCATTCCGCGCAGCGTGCCCCGGGGGTGCCGCCCCGGCCGGCGCGGCGGCGGAACTGGCGCGCTCCTGCACCGAGGCGCTCGCCCACGGCTCGCGCGCGGGCATCATGGTGACGTTGACGCTCTACGTCTGGGCCGCCGCGCATTACCTACTCGCCTCGGTGGGGCTCGCGCGTCAGCTGCGCCTGGCCGCCGAGCGCAATGCCGCGCCCGCACCGGCCTAGCGGGCCAGGGCTTCAGGTGTCGTCGCGGTAGCGACGGATGCGCGCGGCTCCATAGAGCATGGCCGCGGCGGCGAGCACGCCGAGCCACAGGTCCACGTTAGTGAAGGCGGCGGCCCAGTTGAGATCGTTCAGCAGCTTGCCCGGTCCCTGAACCACCGAGTAACCGTCGCGGTGGGAGAGGACGTCCCAGATGCCGCCGCTGCGGTACTGGAGGAAGTGCCACAGGTGCTTTGTGCGGAACACGAGGAACTCGAATATGCACCCCAATGCCAACGGCAGTATCGCCCACAGCACCGGACTGCGCTTGACCCAGGCCGACAGCAGCATCGATGCGGCGACCAGCGGCGCGTACCAGAGCGAGGCGAGGATCAGGCACAGCAGGATGACGCATTCGCCGCGCAGCCACGCGACGGTGTTCCAGGTGGTGACATCGGGCACTGCACCGCTCGCGGCGCGCAATTGCCAGATCCCGAGCGCGATGAGGTGAGAAGCGCCCGCCAGCAGAAAGATCCCGAGCGGTGCGACGGCGACGATGACCAGGAACTTCGACAGCACCGTCAGGCCATCAGACACCGGCAGTGACTTCCAGAAGAGGATGCTGCGATCCTTGCGCTCCGCGAACAGGCAATCGAGCGCGATGAACGCGCCCACGATGGCAGCGGCGATGTACAGAACCGCCACCCACAGCAGCTGGCTCATGTTGAGCACCAAGATGCGTGCGGGCGCATCGAAGTGCTGGATGCTGACGTCGTTGACGCGCACCCCGATCGTCTTGGCGAACATCGTGACCACGGCCAGCGCGGCGGCGACGATCAACGGGACCAGCCACAGCGCGGTGTGTTCCCAGAATTCACGCCGCATCAGCGTGCGCAGCGTCTGGCGCGTTGCCTCCGGTGCGACGCTGTGCGGCGCATCGGTCCCGAGGCTTGCGGTTTCGGTATTCATGCGTTGCTCGCTCCCTGCATCTTGGCGACGAACAGGTCCGCGATCGAAGGCGTGCGCAGCTCTCCGAGCGGGGCCAGTTCCGCGGCGCGGCGGCCCTCGAAGAACAGCGCCACGCGGCCGAAGAGCTCGCGCTCATAGAAGGGCTTCAGCGCGCGGGCCCGTGCGGCCGCGTCGGCGCTCACGTTCAGCTGCAGGTAGTGACTGCCGAGGTCCTCGACAGAACTCGACAGCGCGACCTGGCCGCGTTGGATAAAGATGACGTCGGTGAACAGGTTCTCCACTTCCTCCACCTGGTGGGTGGTTAGGAGGATGGTGCGTTCCTTGTCGAAGTAGTCATTGAGCAGCGTGTCGTAGAACTGGCGCCGGTAGAGCAGGTCAAGGCCGAGCGTCGGCTCATCGAGCACCAGCAGTTTCGCGTCGATCGCGAGAATCAGCGCCAGGTGCAGCTGCGTCACCATGCCCTTGGAGAGCTCGCGCACCCGGCTCTTGAACTGAATGTCGGTCTTCTTGAGGAATTCCAGCGCCCGCACGCGATCGAAGCGCGGGTGCACGCCGTCGCAGTAGTCGAGCGCCTGTTGCACCCGCAGCCAGCGCGGCAGCACGGCGACGTCGGCCATGAAACACACGTCGCGCATGAGCTCGTCGCGCTGCGTGCGCGGGTCGCGACCGAGCACGCTCAGGTGGCCCTCGAAGGGCGTGAGGCCCAGGATCGCCTTGAGCGCGGTGGTCTTGCCGGCGCCGTTGGGGCCGATCAGCCCGACGATGCGTCCGGCGGCGATGCTGAAGCTCACCCGCTCGAGCGCACGCTTGGCGCCGAAGCTCTTACTCAGGTCGCGCGCTTCAATTACTGCTGTCATCGTTCTCACCTGGGGCTGCGGACGGTGTGCCCTGCGGCGTCGGCCACGGCGTGACGGGCACTGCGGCGGCGGCGCGCTGCAGCTCATCGGGGGTCAGGCCAAGGCGCTGAATGGTCGCGTGGATCTTCGGCCACTCGTCCTCCAGAAAGCGCTGGCGCTCGTCCTTCATCAGCGCCTTGCGCGCGCCGAGGCTGACGTACATGCCCAGTCCGCGCCGCTTCTCCACCAGCGCCTCGTCGACCAGCTGCTGATAGCCCTTGAGCACGGTGAGTGGGTTCAGCCGCAGGTCCGCGGCGACGCTGCGGACCGAAGGTAGCGGATCGCCTTCCTTGAGGACGCCCTCGAGGATCATCGCTACCACTCGGTCCCGCAGCTGCCGGTAGATCGGCTGGCTGTTTTCCCACTGCGGATCCATGATCGTTGACACGACGCCTGTAACGGGGGAATAGCCGACTAATCTACCAAAACGGCCGGTTCAGGCTGGCCGAACCAACCGGGCTGGGTTTGCAGCGCGATGGAGGTCTTGTGCGCATGCGCGCCGTAGGGCACGGCGGTCGCGCTGAGGAAGCTCATCGTGAACATCAGGGTGATCAGCGTCGCCGCGGCGCCGCAGGTCATGTCACGGAGGAAGGTGTTTGCAGTGTTCATGGTCGTCTCCTTGGGGGTCGTTGTGTCGGTCGAATCGCTCTTGCGTCTGGTTGGCCGTAGCTGCCGAAGCATCTCGCCTTCCATGGTGTTGTACTCTACTAGAACACTACTTGAGTGTCAAACTAATTGTGCGATGGGGGCTCCCTGAGTGCGTTCCGGAAGGTGGCCGGCCTCCGGGGTGCTTCCGGCGGCCCAGGAGGGCTGCCACAGGCACCGGGCGGTGTTCTCAGGTGTTCTCTCAGCGGGCCGGCCTGAGGGCGGCAGGGGGAGGACGCAGGCTAGAATCAGCCGCTCCTCCCGTTCAGGAAGAAGACCTCCTCCATGAAAGCCCCCGTCAATGTCGCGATCACCGGCGCGGCCGGTCAGATCGGCTACGCCCTCGCCTTCCGGGTCGCCTCCGGTGCCATGCTCGGTGCCGACACTCCGGTGAACCTGAACCTGCTGGAAATCACCCCCGCTCTGGGGACGCTCAACGGCGTGGTCATGGAACTCAATGACTGCGCCTTCGGCACGCTGAACCAGGTGATCGCCACGGACGATGCCAAGCGCGCCTTCCGCGACTGTCAGGTCGCGCTGCTGGTGGGCGCGCGCCCGCGCGGGCCCGGCATGGAGCGCAAGGACCTGTTAGTGGCGAACGCGCAGATCTTCTCCGCGCAGGGCAAGGCGCTGAACGAGGCGGCGCGGCGCGACGTGAAAGTGCTGGTGGTGGGCAATCCTGCCAATACCAACGCGCTCATCGCGCGCGCCAACGCACCGCAGATCAGCCCGCGCAATTTCACCGCGATGACGCGCCTCGATCACAACCGCGCGCTCTCGCAGCTGGCCGCGAAGACCGGCACGCACGTCACCGAGATCCGCCGCATGACGATCTGGGGCAATCACTCGGCCACGCAGTACCCCGATCTCACGCACGCCGAGGTGCGCGGCCAGAAGGCGACGACGCTGGTCGAGCGCGAGTGGGTCGAAAAGACCTTCATCCCGACGGTGCAGCAGCGGGGCGCCGCGGTCATCAAGGCCCGCGGCTCCTCCTCAGCCGCCTCGGCCGCCTCGGCCGCGATCGATCACGTGCATACCTGGTTTCACGGCACCGCCGCGCACGACTGGGTGAGCATGGCGGTGCCGGCCGACGGCAGTTACGGTATCGGCGCCGAGGTCATTTATTCTTACCCGGTCACGGTGCGCAACGGCGACTACCAGATCGTGACGGGACTGGACATCGATGCCTTCAGCCGCCAGCGCATGGACGCGACCCACGCCGAGCTGCTCGAGGAGCGCGATGGAGTGCGGACGCTGCTGGGGTAAGTGAACCTGCGCGGGGCGGTCCGCTATAGTCACAGCGCCTGCGCGGCGAAAGGATGACCTGATGCTCGGTGCGATCGTCTCGCTGGTCCTCGTCGTAGCGGCCGCCTTTGCGGTCACGCAGATCGGCGGGGTGATCACGCTGCTGTTCATCGCGGCGGTGCTGTTCCTCGCTTACCGGCGCCTGTCGCTGATCGCCTTCACGTGCACCTTCACGGTGCTGTTCGTGGCCTACAGCTGGCTCGGCGCACCCGCGGGCGTGTGGAAGGGCTTCCTCGGTGTACTGCTCGCCGCGCTGTGGCTACTCAACGTGCGCCCGCTGCGCAAGGCGCTGATCACGCGCCCGTTCATGAAGGCCTACCTGAAGCTGCTACCTACGATGTCACAGACCGAGAAGGAGGCGCTGGAGGCGGGCACCGTGTGGTGGGACGGGGAGCTGTTCACCGGAGCCCCGCGCTGGGAGAAGCTGCTGGCCGCCAAGCCACCGCAGCTCAGCGCCGAAGAGCAGGCGTTCCTCGCCGGCCCGTGCGAGGAGCTGTGCCGCATGCTCGATGACTGGAACATTACCCACGAGCGCGGCGATCTGCCGCCGCAGGTGTGGGAGTTCATCAAGACCCAGGGGTTCTTCGCGATGATCATCCCGAAGAAGTACGGCGGCCTGGAGTTCTCCGCCTACGGACACTCGTGCGTGCTCGCGAAGATCACGAGCCGCAGCGCCACGGCCTTCTCCACGGTGGCGGTGCCGAATTCTCTCGGTCCCGGGGAACTCCTCAACCACTACGGCACCGAGGAGCAGAAGAACTACTACCTGCCGCGCCTGGCGCGCGGCGAGGAAGTACCGTGTTTCGCGCTCACCGGCCCGCGCGCCGGCTCCGATGCCGGCTCGATCCCGGATACCGGCATCGTCTGCCGCGGCCTCTACCAGGGGCGCGAGGTGCTCGGCCTCAAACTCAATTTCTCCAAGCGCTACATCACGCTCGCCCCCGTCGCCACGATCATCGGGCTCGCGTTCCGCATGTTCGACCCCGACAAGCTGCTCGGCGAGAAGACCGACATCGGCATCACCTGCGCGCTCATTCCACGCCAGACGCCCGGCATCACGATCGGGCGGCGCCATTTTCCGCTCAACATTCCCTTCCAGAACGGACCGATCCAGGGCAAGGACGTGTTCGTGCCACTCGACTGCATCATCGGCGGTCCGAAGATGGCCGGCAGCGGCTGGCGCATGCTGGTCGAGCAGCTGTCGGTGGGGCGGTGCATCTCGCTGCCCGCCAGCGCCACTGGCGGCACCAAGGCTGCGGTGTGGGCCACCGGTGCCTACGCGCGCATCCGCCAGCAGTTCAACATGCCGGTTGGCAAGTTCGAGGGCGTGGAGTCGGTGATCGCGCGCATGGTGGGGCTCACCTACACGATCGATGCGGCGCGCTCGGTAACCACCGGCGCCATCGACGGCGGCGAGCGCCCCTCGGTCCCCTCCGGCATCCTGAAGTATCACGCCACCGAGATGAGCCGGCAGGTGGCCAACGACGCGATGGACGTGCACGGCGGCAAGGGCATCTGCCTGGGCCCCAGCAACTACCTCGGCCGCGGCTACCAGATCGTGCCGGTGGCCATCACCGTCGAGGGCGCGAACCTGCTCACGCGCAATCTCATCATCTTCGGGCAGGGCGCGATCCGCTGCCACCCGTTCGTGCTGCGCGAGATGACCGCCGCGCGCAACCCGGACCGCGCGCGCGGCGTCGATGATTTCGACCGCGCGCTGTTCGCGCACATCGGCTTCACGCTCTCCAACGCGGTGCGCTCCTTCATCATGGCGCTCACGCACGCGCGCTTCACGCGCGCACCGGTGCGGGGCGCCACGGCCCGTTACTACCAGCACGTGGTGCGCTTCTCCGCCTCCTTCGCCTTCGCGGTGGATGTGGCGATGCTGACCCTCGGTGGCTACCTGAAGAAGAAGGAGAACCTGTCGGCGCGCCTGGGGGATGTGCTCTCGTGCATGTACCTCGCCTCCATGCTGCTCAAACATCACGAGAACCAGGGACGCCAGGAGGAGGACCTGCCGATCCTCGAGTGGGCATGCCGCAACCTGCTCTACCATGCCCAGGAGCAGCTGCATGGTTTCCTGCGCAACTTCCCCAATGCCACCCTCGCGGCGCTGATGCGCGCGCTCATCTTCCCGCGCGGCCGCATCTACTCCGCGCCCGATGACCGGCTCGGGCGCCGGGTGGCGGCACTCGTCACCATGCCGAGTGCGGCGCGTGAGCGCCTCGGGGAATTCACCTACCGCACGCTCGAGCCCAGCAACGCGCTCGGCCTGCTGCAGGAGGCGCTGCTGCTGGCGGTGCAGCTCGAGCCGCTCGAGAAGCGCATCCGTGTCGAGGGCGTCAAGACCGGGCGCGTGACGGCGCTCGATCTGCCGGGGCGCATCCAGCAGGCGCTCGCGGTGGGCCTGATCTCGGAGACCGAGGCTGCGGCGCTGCGCGACTACGACCGCAAGGTGATGGACCTGATCCACGTGGACGACTTCGAACCCGATGCGCTCGGCACCCAGGCGCAGCACGCGCCGCGGTCCAGCGCGCACGTGGCATGAGTGCACCCGCACCGCTCGCGAACGCGCCGGCCCCGGCGGCGATGGTCGTGCCGCCGGGCAGGCAGTGCGAGAACTGCGGCAACGCGGTCACCGAGCGCTACTGCGGCGCCTGCGGGCAGCGCTTGGAGGCTCCGGTGCACTCCCTGTGGCACTTCTCGCGGATTGCCACCGAGGACCTGACGCACGCGGACTCGCGGGTGTGGCGCACACTGTGGGCGCTGTTGTTCAAGCCGGGATACCTGACGAGCGAATTCCTCGCCGGCCATCGGGCGCGCTACTTGCCGCCGGTACGGCTGTATCTGGTGCTCTCCGTGGCCTTCTTCCTGGTGGCGAGCGCGGTCAACCCGCGCCTCGCGGTGGTGCAGTTCGATCCCGACAAGGTCGCGGACACCCGCGTGACTTCGCTCGAGCGGCCTGAGGACCTCCCGGTCCCGAAATCCAAGGCGTCCGAGACCCCGGAGCAACGCATCGATCGGGTGTGTCCGGGTGAGAGCTACACGGGCCCGTTTGCGAGCGTGCTGCAGCGCTTCCGGCAGGGCTGCCACAAGACCATCCTAGACAACGGCCGCGAGCTGCAGCAGGCGTTCCTGCACAACGTGCCACGCGCCATGTTCATCTTCCTGCCGCTGCTCGCGGGCCTCATGATGCTCATGTACTGGCGGCCGCGGCACTACTACGTGGAGCATCTGCTGCTGTTCGTGCATAACCACGCGTTCGTGTTCCTCGTGGCCGGGACGTTGCTGCTGCTCAGCAAGTTCGTGCCGCGCGTTCCCGGCGTGAATCTGGCGGTCTTCCTGTACTTTGCGTGGTACATGTACCGCTCGATGCGCGTCGTCTACCACCAGGGCCGCCTGCTGACGGTGAGCAAGCTCGCGTTGCTGGCGTTCTTTTATCTGCTGTTCGCCGCCTTGATGCTCGCGGTCACCAGCCTGTATAGCGTTCTCATGCTGTGAAGGAGGTTCCCATGCGTACCGTGATCTTCACCGCGCTCCTGGCGCTCGCCTCGCTCACCCTTGCCCAGGAGCGCACGCCGGCGCCGTCGGGGGCCGAGGTCTACATCATCAGTCCCAAGAACGGCGCCCACGTGCACGCCCCGGTGCTGGTGCAGTTCGGCCTGAAGGGCATGGGGGTCGCGCCGGCGGGCGTCAAGTTCGACAACACCGGGCATCACCACCTGCTCATCGACACCGACGTGCCCGCGGACCTGAGCACACCGCTGCCAGCCAATGAGCACATCGTGCACTTCGGCAAGGGTCAGACCGAGACCACGCTCAACCTGGCACCGGGCAGGCACACCCTGCAGCTGCTGTTCGCCGATATGAACCACATCCCCAACAGCCCGCCGGTGATCTCCCCCAAGATCACCATCACCGTGCTGCAGTAGCCACGCGGGCCAGCGAGTCGTGACCCGCGCCGTCCTGCACGTGGACATGGATGCGTTCTACGCCTCCGTGGAGCAGCATGACGAACCTGCGCTCGCCGGTCGCCCACTGATCGTCGGCTGGGATGGCGGGCGCGGAGTCGTCGCGGCGGCGAGCTACGAGGTACGCGTGTTCGGCGTGCACTCCGCGATGCCCATGCGCACCGCGCTGCGGCTGTGTCCGCAGGCGGTGTGCGTGCGGCCGCGCATGGCGCGCTACCAGGAGGTTTCGCGCGCGGTGTTCGGCGTGTTCCGGGAAATCACGCCGCTGGTGCAGGGGCTGTCGCTCGATGAGGCCTTTCTCGATGTCACCGCCAGCCAGGAACTGTTCGGCGGTGCGGTGGCGATCGCGCAGGAAATCAAACGCCGCATCCGCGCACGCACCGGACTTGGCGCCTCGGTCGGGGTCGCCCCGAACAAGCTGGTCGCCAAGATCGCCTCGGATCTTCATAAGCCCGACGGACTGACGGTGGTCACCCCCGACTCCCTGCGCGCACTGCTCGATCCGCTCTCGGTGCGCAAGCTCCCCGGACTCGGGCGCAAGACCGGCGCCAAGGTCGAGGCGGCCGGCATCAGCACCCTGGGGCAGCTGCGCAGCGCCCCGGATGCGCTGCTGTGGCCGCTGTTCGGCCGCTATTCGGGCTGGATGCGCGAGCGCGCCTCGGGAGTCGATGAACGCCCGGTGCAGCCGGATCTCGAGGAGAAATCCCTGAGCGCCGAGGACACCTTCGAGACCGACATCGGCGATGCGCGCACGCTGCAGCGACAGCTGGCGCGGCTGGCGGACCTGGCCGCAGGCCGCCTGCGCGCGCGCGAACTCATGGCGGGCTGCATCGGCGTGAAGATCCGTCGCGGCGACTTCACCACCTTCACGCGCCAGCGCGCCGTCGCCCCGCCCACGAACGAGGAGCGCACCATCGCCGGAGTGGCCGCGGACCTGCTCGCACGCTGGCTCGCCGGCAACCCCGAGGCGCGGCTGCGCCTGCTCGGGGTGGTGCTCACCGAGCTGACACCGGCGGCCCAGCTGGGCCTGTTCGAGGAGGCGCGGCCGGTCAGCCGGGTGGACGCCACGGTGGATGAGGCCCGGGCGCGCTTTGGCACCCATGCGCTGCGCCGCGGCAGCACCCTGAAGTAGCCTCGGCGCCCTTCGGAGGACGACGGCGCTCCGCGCGCACTGAATGTGCGTATAAAGTCTTCAGGGGGCTCGCGCCCAAAGCGCTATGCGGACGATGGGGGGGATGATGCAACGCACCGATAGCACTGCGGACAAGCCGGCGCAGGACCTGTTCCTGCTGGGTTCAATCCTGTTGCTGATCCTGGCGCATCCATTCCTCGATGGCGTCTTCTGGGGCCGGGCCGTGCTCGGCCTGATGACTTTCGTGCCCCTGGTCATCGCGCTGGTGAGGATGTCGCAGAAGAAGCACCTGGTCTGGCCGTTCGCCGCGCTCCTCATTGCGGCCTTCGCTTGCGCCATTGCGGCCTACATTTCCGGCGACCGGGTCCTCACGGTAATTCAGTTTGCGCTGGCCACGATCGCCTTTGCGGTGAGCGTGGCGGGACTGTTTTCTTACCTGCAGGCCGGGACCGCCACCCGCATTACCGCGGGCCACCTGTACACCGCGGGGAGCATCTACCTGCTGCTCGTGCTGCTGTTCTTCACGCTCTACTCCTGCATTACGGCAATCCACCCCGACGCCTTCGAGAAGACCTCCAGTGGCACGACCGGCACGACCGGCAACGCGATCGACCTGCTTTACTTCAGCATGTGCACGCTAACCACCGTGGGCTACGGCGACATCGTGCCGGTGCGCCCCATGGCGCGGATGCTCGCCGGTCTGGAGGCCACGACCGGCGTGCTCTACGTCGCCATCACCGTCTCCCTGCTCGTGAGCGGCTATAAGGCCCGGGCGCGCTCCTGACTGCTGACCGCTCCGGGCACCCCGTGCCCGGGGGCGCCGCCTGATCCCCCGGCGGCGCGGCGGCCGGCGCACGCTGGCCCGAAGGCGCCCACAGTGCGAAACTTCCCCAGCCGAGGGCGGTCCCAGAAAGCCCACCCGTGCCTCGCAGCCCGGTGGGAGTGACCGCCGCACCGCCTGCAGGCCGCACCTGCTGAGACGCGGCGGCTTCCGGACCCGGGCGCTGCGCCGCGGCAGCAGCATCGAGTAGCATCAGCCACATGTACCTGACGTTCTTCGGCCTCAACGAAAAGCCGTTCGCGATCACCCCCGATCCGCGCTACCTCTACCTGAGCGAGCGTCACGCCGAAGCGCTGGCGCACCTGCTCTACGGCATCAACGAGGCGGGCGGGTTCGTGCAGCTGACCGGCGAGGTTGGCACCGGCAAGACGACCATCGTGCGCTCGCTCCTGGCGCAGACGCCCAAGAACGCCGAAATCGCCCTCATCCTCAATCCCAAGATGACGCCGACGGAGTTCCTGCTGACCATCTGCGAGGAGCTCGGCATTGGGGTCCCGGACTCGGCCCTCAATAGTCTTAAGGACCTGGTGGACATCCTCAGCCACTACCTGCTGCGCGCGCACGCGGCTGGTCAGCGCGTGGTGCTGGTGGTGGATGAGGCGCAGAACCTGTCCCCCGAGGTGCTCGAGCAGGTGCGCCTGCTCACCAACCTCGAAACGAACACGCAGAAACTGCTGCAGATCATCGTGATCGGGCAACCGGAGTTGCGCGAACTCCTGGGGCGCACCGAGCTGCGCCAGCTCGCCCAGCGCATCACCGGCCGTTATCACCTCAATCCGCTGTCGCGCGATGAGACGACCGCCTACGTGCGCCATCGACTGCGGGTCGCAGGCGCCACCACCGACATCTTCAGTCCGCAGGCGCTGGCCGAGGTGTACCGCCTCTCCCAGGGCGTGCCGCGCGTGATCAACGTGATCTGCGATCGGGGGCTGCTCGGTGCCTACTCGCTCGACCGCCACCGCGTAACGACACCGCTGGTGCGCCACGCCGCCTCCGAAGTATTTGGCCGGCGCTTCACGCCGCACTGGCTGCCGTGGGCGATTACCGCAGGCGTCGCGGCGCTGCTGTTCGCCGCGTTGCTTGCGCTGTGGAGTTTCGAGCCCTGGAAGGCCCACGCCCGTGCGCCGCTGGCGAGCACCGCGCCCGGCGCGGCGGCCGCGGAAGGGGCCACGGCCGTGCCGGCGGTGAACCTCACACCGCCGCCGGCGGCAGTGGCGCCACGGCCGCATCTCGCCGAGCTGCTCGCCAGTCACGCCGCTGAGACCGACACCGACGGCGCCTTCACCACGCTCTTCGGGCTGTGGGGTGCAAAATACCAGGCGAGCACGATTGATCCTTGCACCCAGGCGCAGCAGCAGGGCCTGGAGTGCGTCGCCGAGCGCGGCTCCTTCGGGCAGCTGCGCCTCTACAACCATCCGGCGATCCTGCTGCTCACCGACCCGGGCGGCGCGAATCACCAGGTGGTGCTGACGGCTCTCGGCGAAGATGAGGCGCGCCTGCAGCTTGGCGGCACACAGACCATCGGCATCGGCGAGCTGTCGCACTACTGGCTCGGGGACTTCGTCATGCTGTGGCGGCCGGGAAGCTCACCCGTGAAGCCGTTGTCCGCCGGCATGCGCGGCGAGCCGGTGCGCTGGCTGCGCCAGAGCCTGCAGCATCTGCAGGGAGTCCCAAGTGACGGCGCGCCGCTGAGCGACGTGTTCGATGCCGACCTCACGGCGCAGGTGCGCGAGTTCCAGCGCCAGCATCAGCTCACCGTGGACGGCATCGCCGGCGTGCAGACCCAGATCGCGCTGGCCGCGACCCAGGCCGCGCCCAACACGCCGCTCCTGTCCGCAATCGAAATTCATCATGGCGGGTGACCGATGTCGTTCATTCTCGATGCACTGAAGAAATCGGAGAGCGACCGCCAGCGCCAGAACGGGCCGGCGCTGTTTGAAGTGAAGGTGGCGCCGCCGCGCACCCGCCTGCCGTTGTGGGCGATCGCGATTGCGCTGCTGCTCGCGGTGAACGCCGGCGTCGTGGCCTGGATGCTGCTGCGGCGTCCACTCCATACCGAAGCCGCTACCGCGGCACCGGCCGCGGCGCCCGCGACGGCGACGATGCCCGCGCCGGTGCTCCCGAGCCCGCAGGCCGCGCCGCCGCCCGCGATGGCGAGCGCCCCGCTCGCAACCGCGCCACCCCCGGGCGTCGCGCCGCCGAGCACCGTGCCGGCGCGGGCCACAGAGACCAACCCGCCATCGTCCCCGGTTGCGTCCGCGCCCAACACCGGCGCGGAGAATACGGAAGACCTTGCGCCCGCCGCCGAGCCGGGCGCGCCGCTGGGCTCGCACGTGCACCGCGGCACCGTGGACGGTGTGCCGCTGTACCAGGACTGGGCGAGCACACCCGGCACGCACGTGCCGCAGCTGCGTCTTGACCTGCATGTGTACGCGGCGCGCCCCCAAGAGCGCTTCGTCATGATCAACATGAAGAAGCTGCGCGAGGGCGACTCGCTGCCGGAAGGCGTGCGCGTGGAGAGCATCACGCCGGAGGGGGCTGTCCTTTCCTACAACGGCTCACGCTTTCTGCTGCCGCGGGACTGAACCGCGCCGCCCCGTCCCCGGGCAGAAATTGTCATATCGCGGAGGGGTGCACGGGCCCCCTTGGGCGGGTTTTTGTCGGCTGTTTCACACATCCCCGACAGCCCCCCAGCCCCCATTTGGGGCAGGAATGATCAGTTTCACAGAATCCGGCGCTGCTTAGCGACAGTCTGCGCGCCTTCCGTCATCGTGGCTGCCGCGGCCGGGCAACAAAGCCTGACGGGCGGGTTTTCCAGCGGTGACAGTGTTGGCCACGAGTACCCAGAGGCAGCCTTCAAAAATGACGGTGCCGCGCGGCGGCGCGCCGGGCACGTATGCATTCGAGCCGGCACCGCTGATCGCGCTCACGCAGGACCCGAAACTCTTTGCCACACTGCGGGCAGTGAGCGATCCGGCGCACCCGGTGCGCGCCGTCGGCTCCGAAATCGACTTCGCCGCCGCGCTGATGGCACACCAGGGAGCCGTCGCCGTGCTCGACTCGGCGGCGGTCGCCACGCCCATCGACAAGCTCAGCGCACGACTGCATGCCCAGTTTCCCGATCTGGTGATGATCGTGGCCGGCACGGCCGAGGAACAGGGCCTGCTCGCGGCGCAGATCACCGACGGCTCGGTGCATCGCTTCCTGCACAAGCCCGTTTCCGAGCAGCGCGTACGGCTGTTCGTGGAGGCGGCCTGGCGGCGCCATGGGGATACGCTGCAGGGCGCTGCCGCCGCGCCCCAGGCGCGGCCGCCGCGACGCAACCGTTGGGGACTGGTCGCGGGCGTGTTCCTCGCCCTGTCCGCGGCGCTCGCCTGGGTTGCCACACACACAGCCCCCAATACACCGCTCGCGCGACTGACCGACGCCGGCACCAAGGGCGGCGCCGACGATGCGGCACTCGAGCAGCTGCTCGCACGCGCCGATCAGGCGCTGGCCGCCGGCGCCCTCACCACCCCGCCGGGCGCCAACGCGGCAGACCTGTACCGCGAAGCACTGCAGCGCAATGCGCGGGATACGCGCGCCCTGATTGGCATCGAGCAGGTGATCGATCATCTGGTGACCGATGCCGAGGCACAGCTGCAGGAGCACCACCTGGATGTCGCCCAGCAGCTCGCCGACCAGGCGCGCGCCATCAACCCGCGCCACGTGCGCGTGGCATTCCTGACCGCGCAGATCGGCGCACAGCGCGAACGGCTGGTGCTCGGCAAGGCGCAGCGCGCCGCCGCCGGGGGCGACGTGAGTGCCGCGCTCGCGGTGCTGGATGACGCCGCGCGCGGCGGCAATCGCTCGACGCTGGTCGACGAGGCACGCACGCAGCTCGCGCAGAAGCAGACCGATACGCGGGTCGCCGATTTCATCGCGCGCGCACACGAGGCGCTCGCCGCCGGCGCCATCATCGAGCCGGCCGAGCAGAACGCACGCTTCTACGTCGAGTCCGCCAAGGCGCTGGCGCCGAAAGACCCGAGCGTGCAGCAGGCCAATGAGGAACTCCTGGCACGCCTGGAAAGCGAGTCGCGCCAGGCCGCCACCGCCGGCAACGCCGAGCTGGCGGAGCGCTGGGCCGTTGCGGCCGCCGAGAGCGGTGCGGATGCGGCGGAGGTGGCGACGCTGCACCAGGCGGCGCAGCAGCTGCGGGGCGCGGCACAGGAGAATGTGCGCGCACATACCGAAGCGCTCTTCAACCAGCGCCTGTCGCAGGGTCGACTGCTCGAGCCCGCCAGTGACTGCGCCAAGTACTACCTCGAGCAGCTGGCACAGTCCGAGCCTGCCGGGACGGCGACCCTTGCCGCGCGCACCGCCTTCGAGACACGCCTCCTCGATGAGGCGCAGGCCGCCGCCAAGACGCAGGACATCGCCGGCGCGCGCCGCTGGCTCGCCGAGGCGCAAGCCGCCGGCGCCGCGGCTCCCGCCATCGCCGCCGTGGAGGCCGAACTCGCCACCGCGCCGAGCGCACCGAGCGCCGCGCCGCCTGCCACCACCGCTGCGAGTGCCGATGGCGGTTATGTCAGTGCGACCACACTTACCCGTACCCGTTACGTGCCGCCACAGTACCCGCTAAGCGCCCGCGAGAAGGGGATGGAGGGCTGGGTGGACGTAGCGTTTCTGGTCAACGTGGATGGCACCGTGAGTGAGGCCGCCATCGTCGGTGCGCAACCGGTCGGCATCTTCGAGCAAAGCGCGCTCGAAGCCGTGCGTCGCTGGCGCTATCAGCCGGTGATGCACGATGGTGCACCGGTCACGCAGCACGCGCGCGTGCGCCTGCGCTTCGCGGTGCAGCCATGACGGCCCAGCGTCGTTCAGCGCCGCCGGTGCGCGTGCTGGTGGTCGATGATGACGCCCGCTACAGCGAGTGGCTGCGGCATCACCTGGACGTGCTGTGCCCGCAGGCGAGCATCAGCATGCTGGACCTGAAGGAATTCGCACGCTGGTGCGCCATGTTCTCCGGCCGCGACTGCGATCTGCTGATGCTCGCGGCCAATTTCGGCGCCAGTCCCGAGGATGCGGCCGCGCACGGACTGACGCTGCTGCGCCGCCTGCGCGAACAGCCCGCCGCTCCCGCGGTAATCGCGCTCGCCGAGGAAGGCAACGAACTCACCGCGGTGCGGGCGCTGCAGCTCGGCGCGGTCGACTACCTGCCCAAGCGCCTGCTGACACCCGAGCGCCTGAGCACCACGGTGCGCGTGGCCCTGCGGCGCGTCGAGCGGCGCGTGGCGCGCCGTCTCGCCAGCCTGGCGCAGCTGGCGCGCGATCAGGCGGCGAATGCCAATCCCGCAGCCGCCGATGCGCCCTCAGCAAGCCCGGCGCTGGCCGAGGGCGGCGCCGCGACCCCGGAGGGCGAAGGCGAGGCGCTGCAGCCCGCGGGCGTGGCGGCGCTGCTGGCCGCCGCGAACGCCGAAGTCATCCCGGGGTATACGCTGCGCCTGAAAATCGGCGAGTCCGAGAAGGCGGTGGTGTATCTGGCGTCCAGTGCACACCGCGGCCACAACGTCGCGCTCAAGGTGAGCAAGACGCTGCGCGATGAGGCCGCCGGCCGACAGTTCCTCGAGCGCGAGTACACCGCGATCATGGCGGTACGCAGCCCGCTGGTCGTAGAGATCTACGACTACGGCGTGCACGCCGGCTTTGAGTACCTGGCCATGGAATATCTGCCGCGCGGGGATCTCAAGGCGCGCATCCAGCGCGGCGTGAGCGAGGCGGAGGCACTGCATTACGCGGTGCAGATCACGGCCGCCCTGCAGGTGGTGCACGAGGCAGGACTGGTGCACCGCGACCTCAAGCCCCCCAACGTGATGCTGCGCGAGAATGATGGCGTGGCGCTCATCGACTTTGGACTCGCGCGCTCGGTTGATGGCAACACCGTGAGCACCCATACCGGCGTGCTGCTCGGCTCCCCGTATTACATGAGCCCGGAGCAGGCGCTGGGCGAGCCCCTCGATGCGCGCTCCGATTTCTACAGCCTCGGAGTCATCTGTTACGAGATGCTCACCGGGCAGAAGCCCTACACTGGCGGTACGGCCATGGAAGTGCTGCAGCAGCACGTGAGCTCGCCGCTGCCGACACTGCCGGATGATCTGCGGCGCTACCAGCCATTCCTCGCTCGCCTGCTCGCCAAGGCGCGCGGCGAGCGCTTCGCGACCGCCGCCGAGATCATGGCCGCGGCGGCTGCGCTGCGTAACGGCGCCGCCGGCGCCGCCGGCGAAGCCCAGACGAGCGCCGCCTAGGAGTGGGCCGGCGCGCCGCGCGCGCGCCGTTGAAAGGCCCGTCCCAGCGCGAGCGCCAGCACGGTCCAAAGGGCCGAGATTCCCACCCCCAGCCAGCCGATCGCCGCGGGACTGGCACCCAGTCCGCCGGTGAGCGCCTTGTACAGCGAGCCGCTGAGTGCATCTCCACCGCGATAGGCGAAGGTGTCGATGAGGCCCTTGGCCTGGTATTTCTCCTCGCGACTCACCACGGTGAACAACGAGTCGCGGCATGGCCGGGTGATGGCGTAGTCAGCGACGCGGCGCACCGCATACACCACCACCAGCACCGTAAAGACCGGCGCCAGCGCGAATATCGCGTAGCCGGCCATCATGATGAGCGGCACCGCGGCCAGCAGCGCGCGCATGCCGAACCACTTGAACAGCCGGCTGAACAGGAAAAACTGCATCAGGAGCGATGCACCCTGCACGGACAAATCGATGCTGGCAAAGAAGCGTGCGCGCTCATTGGTGCTGTGGAACACCTTGGCGACGAATGCCTGCTGCTCGAGGTACAGAAACGTCGAGACCCAGGTCATCAGCAGCACGAATAGGGCGATCCCAAGCAGGTAGGGCGAGCGCGCCACTTGCCCGAAGGCGGCGAACACACCGCCACCGACCCCGCGGTCGGCGCCGGGAGCGGCACTCCCGGCGGCAATCGCCGCGACCGCCTGCGGTGAGTTCGCGGCCTGCCGCCGCTGCCAGCGGATGACCTGCGCCATGAATACCATTGACAGCACCAGCAGCCCTGCAGACACCGGCAGCAGATTGATGGCGCCGAGCGGCACGGCGAGCTGGCGCGTGAGCGCCGGACCAATGATGCCGCCGGTACTGGCGCCCGCCCAGATGAACCCAAACAGGCGCCCCGCCTGCTCGCGGCTGAAGACATCCGCCATCAGGCTCCAGAACGCTGCCACCACGAACAGACTGAACACGCTCACCCACACGTAGTATGAGCGCGCGATCCAGGTGTGGTCCGACTGCACGCGGAACCAAACCCAGAAGAGCAGCAGGTTGAGGACGAAGAAGCCGTAGACCCACGGCAGGAATACCGAGCGCGGAAAGCGTGAAGTGAGCCAGCCGTACAGCGGCTGCAGCAACAGCATCGCGAGGAATACGCCCCAGAACAGATAGGGGATGCTCTCGAGGCCTGAGGTGATGCCGAGCGCATCGCGCACCGGGCGCAGGATGGTGTAGCTCGTGAACATGAACAGCAGCGTCGCAAACGACGCCAGCAGCGCCGGCGCCTCCCCCGGCTGCAGTACCACCAGACGTCGCAGAAACTCCTTCATGATCCACCACTTCGCTGTTGTGACCGTAGCAACCGATCAAGAAAGCCGCGCCTGCGAGCTGCCACCGCGGTCGGTGTCGACTGTTCGGATCGGCGCAACCGCTGGGGAAGGTTAGTGTGCCATAGCCGTCGCGCAGCCAGCCGTGTCTTGACGGGGCGCACAGCGCTGGAGCACGCTACTCGAAATTACAAGTTACCGGCAGTCAAAAATGAAAAGAAGAGAATTCTGCGCCGGGGCCACTGTCGCACTCGCAGGTCTGTCGCTCGCGCCCTGGCGCAAGGCGCACAGCGCCAGCGACGTTGCCATCGCCGGCCTGGACGGTCGGCCACAAACCGTGAAAAGCAGCGAGGTCGAGGAGCTGCGTGCAGGACTGCGCGGGGAGCTGCTCCTGCCCGGTGATGGCGACTACGACGCCGCGCGGCGACTGTGGAATCCGGCCTACAACCGCAAGCCCGCCCTGATTGTGCGCTGCGTCGGCGCCGCCGACGTGATGCACGCGGTGAGCTTTGCCAGCGCGCACGCGCTGCTGACGGCGGTCCACGGGGGCGGTCACAGCCTGTCGGGCCTGTCCGCCTGCGACGGCGGTCTCATGATCGACGTGTCGCCGATGCGCGCGGTGGAAGTCGACCCGCTGACGCGCCGGGCGCGCGTGGAGTCCGGGGCGCTGCTTGGACAACTTGACCGCGAATCCCAGGCCTTCGGGCTGGCAACGACCGCCGGCACGGTCGCCGACACCGGCGTCGCGGGCCTGACGCTCGGGGGCGGCGTGGGGCGCATCGGCCGGCGCTTCGGCCTGACCGCCGACAATCTGAACGCCGTGGAGCTGGTCACGGCCGACGGCAAATGGCAGCGCGCCAGCGCGCAGGAGAACCCGGATCTGTTCTGGGCGCTGCGCGGCGGCGGCGGCAACTTCGGCGTCGTGACCTGCTTTGATTTCCAGCTGCACGAGGTCAACCCGCAGATGTACGGCGGGGCGATCTCCTTCCCCATGGCCGGGGCGCGGGAGCTATTGCGCCACTTCGCCGACTACCTCGCCAGCGCCACGGACGAGCTGTATCTCGACGTCGACCTGGAAGGGGATGACAAGCTCGGCCGGCTCGTGACGGTCGACGTCTGCTACAGCGGACCGGTGAGTGATGCGCCGCGGGTGCTCGCGCCGCTGCGCAAGCTCGGCAAACCCGTCAAGGACGATCTCGCTCCCACGACGTACCTGAAGCTGCAGGGCAGCGCCTATACCCCGGGCGTCTCCAAGTTCGGCGTGTACGTGCGCGGCGGTCTGATCTATGGCCTCACCCCGGCCCTGATCGATGCGTTGACCGGCCTGGTTGAGGCGGCGCCTTCGAATCTTCTGGACGTGTGGATGCAGCACCAGGGCGGCGCGATCAGTCGCGTCGCGCCCACGGCGACCGCTTACTGGGGGCGCGGCGCGAGTCATAACATGGGGCTTGCCGGTGCGTGGCCGGTGGGCAGCCCCGATGCCGAGCGCAACACCGAGTGGGTGCGGCACGCCTGGGCACAGGTCGAGCCGTTGACGCGCGGCAACTACGTGAACATCGCCAACAGCGACGATCGCGAGAGTCGCGTGGCGGCGGCGTACGGCGACAACTACGCTCGTCTGACGACTCTTAAGAAACGTTACGATCCTGCAAATCTCTTCCGACTGAATGCCAACATCAAGCCCGCCGCGTAAGCCCTCGGCGGCGCGGATGTAACTGCCGTGCGATGCAGCCACGCTTGACACACTTGTGTCATGAAGGTGCAATGGAATACGGCACGGGCGCACGAGCCAAAGGGTCGCGAAGCCGACAACAGATCGCATGCATCTCGTCGACACGACCGTGTTTTATTCGCCCACCAGTGGTGGGGTTAAGCGTTATCTGTCGGCGAAGCATGCGTGGCTCGCGGCACATACTTCCTGGGAACACACCATCGTAGTCCCCGGCCGCGACGAGCACATCTGCCGCGGCGGTGTGTGCACGCTCGCCGGCTATCCGGTGCCAGGAACGTTCAATTACCGCCTGCCGCTGAATCCGCGCCGCTGGGTGCGCGTGCTCGAGGAGCTGGAACCCGGACTCATCGAGGCCGGCGACGCGTTCCATCCCGCCTGGTGCGCGTGGCGAGTCGCGCGACGACGCGGCATCGCACTGGCCGCGTTCTATCATTCGAATCTGCCGCAGATCCTCGGGCGCGTCTTCGGGCGCGGCTGCGCGGAGCCGGTCATACGGCGCTACGTGCGCTGGCTGTACGAGCGCTTCGACGTAGTGTTCGCCCCGAGCCGCCTGATGTGCGCCTATCTCAAGGAACTCGGCGTGGCCCACGTGGTGCATCAGCCACTCGGGGTGGACACAGCAGTCTTCGCCCCGGAGCGCCGCGGCCGCCCGCTGCGCGAGCGGCTCGGCCTGTCCAAGGCTGCGCGCGTGTTGCTCTACGCGGGGCGCTTCGCCCAGGAAAAGAACCTGCCGGTGCTGCTGCAGGCGTTCGTGCGTCTGGGGCGGCCCTATCATCTGCTGCTGATCGGCGGCGAGCGCGCGGCGCGCCCGGCGGCCAACGTCACCATGCTGCCCTACCGCCGCGACAGTGTGGAGCTTGCCGGCTGGATCGCCTCGGCGGATGCGCTGGTGCACGCGGGCACCAAGGAGACCTTCGGGCTCGTGGTACTCGAGGCCATGGCCTGCGGGCGCCCCGTGGTGGCGGCGCGCGCTGGCGCCTTCCCCGAGCTCATCGACGACAGCGTCGGGATGCTCGCCGAACCGCAGGATGCGGCGAGCATGGCCGACGCGATAGCGGCACTCTACGAGCGCGATCTGGAGGCCCTCGGTCACGCGGCGCGGGCGCGGGTGCTGCGCCAGTTCACCTGGCAGCGCTCGTTCCAGACGCAGATGGCGACCTACGCCTCGCTCTTTGTCAGGCAGCGCCTGCCGCTGCCGCACGCGCAGATCCTGCCGCTGAGCTCCTCGAGCTCCTGAGCCCGCGCATACCGCAAGCGCAGCCGGTCAACGCGTGATCAGCAACACGCCACCGAAGAGCAGCACCGCGCCCAGCACGCGCACTAAGTTGAGCGGGTGTTGCGGAAAGCCGAGCCAGCCGTAGTGATCCACGAGCAGCGAGGTACCGAGCTGCCCGAGCACTACGAGCGCCAGCAACGTGGCAGCGCCGAGCCGCGGGCCGACAATCACGCTTGAGGCGACATAGAAGGCGCCGAGTACTCCGCCGAGCCAGGCCCAGGCCGGCACGGCGCCGAGCTGTACGCGCAGCGGCAGCGGCGTGCGCGCCAGGCCGGCGTACACGGCCAGCGCCAGCGAGCCGACCAGAAAGCTGATGAGCGCGGCCACGATCGGACTGCCAAGCAGCGAACGCAGCGTGCTGTTCATGCCGACCTGTACGACCAGTCCTGCGCCGACGCCGAGGCCGAGAAGGTAGTAGAGACTTTGCATGCGAGGATCCTTCAGCGACGCAGCGCGCGCAGCAGCGTGAGTCCGGCGCGACTGCCCGCGAGTGCAAGCACCGTGCGCCAGAACAGCCGCTTGCTGAGCGGCACCGGCCGCGGCGGCAGCGCGCGGTAGAACTCAGTCGCCACCTCGCGGCTGAGGTGCACCGCGGGCGCGGACAGCAGCCAGGCACGCTCGCCGCTCACGATGCGGTAACGGCCCTCTCCCAGCACCTCGACCCGCGGCGCGGCGAGGGACTCCGGCAGGTCAGCCGGGGAGCGCGCGCTGAAGCCGAGCGTGTGCGCGTCGCCGGCAGCGCCGGCGGCGCCGCGCAGCGTGAGTCCGAGCGGACCGGCGGCGCGCTCGCAACGCACCGTGCCCTGAAAGGCGAGCAGCGTCTCAGGCATCGGCGGGCAGTTCCACGCTTACCGCGGTTTTCACGGAGTTGGCGATGAAGCAGGACTCGTGCGCGCGGTGGTGCAGCGCCTCGTGGGCGCTGCGCTCCGGACGGCGTGCACCCGCGAACAGCACCCGCGGACGCAGCGTCACCTGCAGCATCGCGATGCGCCCCGCGGCATCGCGGCCCATCAGGCCGCGGGCATCGTCGCGGTAGTCATCGACGCACCAGCCGTCCTTGGCCGCGAGATCCAGGAACCAGAGCATGTGGCAGCTGGAGAGTGAAGCGACGAACGCTTCCTCCGGATCGATGGCCGCCTCCACCGACAGCGGCGGGCGCACGACGCTCGGCGAGGAGGACGCCGGCACCTCGATGCCGCCATCGAAACGCCACGTGTGCCCCCGGCTGTAGCGATTGTCGGTGAAGACAGCAGTACCGCGCGCCCAGTGGATGAGCGCGTGATATTCGTGACTCGCCATGTTTTAGCTCCGTGCGGCGCCTATGGCGATTGTACGATAGCGCCCCATGCAATCCTCGGAACTTCAGCCGCGCCGCGACCTGACCCTCACGCACGCCACCTCGCTCGTGGTAGGTATCACCATCGGCACCGGCGTGTTCCTGAAGTCGGCGCAGATGGCGCAGGCGGTCGGTACGCCGGCGCTGGTGCTCGGCGCCTGGGTGGTCGCCGGCCTCGTGGCGCTGCTGGCGGCACTGTGCTTCGCCGAACTCGGGGCCATGCTGCCGGCGGCCGGCGGCGAGTACGTATACCTGCGGGCCGCCTACGGTGAGATCCCGGCCTTTCTGTACGCCTGCAACAGCTTCCTGCTCGGGGGCGCGAGCATCGCCGCTTATGGCGCAGCCGTGGCCATCTTCATCTCCGACATCCACGCCCTGGGTGCGCCGTGGATCCGCTACCCCGTGCACCTGCACGGCGTGGCCTACGCGCTCGAGCTTGGCCCCCGTCAGCTGATCGCCGTGGTCGTCATCGCCGTGTTCGCGGCGATCAACTGCGCCGGCGTGATGCTCGGCGGACGCGTCCAGACCCTGCTCACCGTGACCAAGGTGCTGGCGATCCTGGGAGTGGCCGCCGGCGTGTTCCTGTTCTCCGGTACACCCGATGCCGCCAACCTCGCCACCGCACCCGGCACTGCCACCGGCGGCCTCGCCGGTTTCGGGGCGGCGCTGTTCGCCGCGCTCTGGGCCTACAGCGGCTGGCAGTATCTGCCCATGGCGGCCAGCGAAGTGCGTGAGCCGCAGCGCAACCTGCCGCGCGCGATCATCGGCGGCACGCTCCTGGTGCTTGTCATCTATCTGCTGATCAACGCCGCGTATCTGTGGGCGCTGCCTTTCTGGCAGGTCGCGAGCGCCAACTCCACCGCCTACCCCGAGGCGCCGTCGATCGCCGCACGTGCGGTGCAGACTTTCCTTGGTACGCGCGCCGTGGCGGTGGCGGCGCTGATTTTTGTGATCTCGTGCATCGGCTCCCTCAACGGCACGATCCTCACCCGCGCGCGCGTCTCCTTCGCCTCCGCGCGCGACGGACTATTCTTTGCACGCTTCGGACGCTTGAGTCCCAACACACGCGTGCCGGTCACTTCGTTGTTGCTCACCTGCGTGTGGGCAGCGGTACTCGCCGTCTCGGGCACCTTCGAGGAACTCACCAATATGGCGGTGATGTCGTACGCACTGTTCTGGATCCCGGTAATCCTCGCGCTCATCGTGCTGCGGCGTTCGCAGCCGGCAGCGCCGCGCCCTTTCCGGGTCCCCGGATACCCGCTGGTGCCGCTGCTGGTGGTGCTCATCATGGTGTGGGTCGTGATCAGCGCGCTGCTGACGACACCCAAGGAGGCGCTAGCCACCATCGTGCTGATCCTTCTCGGTCTGCCGCTCTATCCGCTCTTCCGCCGCCGCCAGCGGGCGCAACAACTCCAGCGTGACCGACAGGGCGAGCCAACTGCAGCAGCAGCTGATAGATGAATAGCAACGCGTCGCGCTAAGGTTTTCTGATGCCGCTTGGTCTTCGGAAGCCTGGGTTCGGGTGGTACGGTGACCGAAGTCGGGTTTGTTTACGGTGCGGTGGGTTGGTAGTCGCAGGACTAGGCTTCGAAAAGAACCTGGCCGGAGGACTTGAAGTCATTCCAGGATGCCAAGGGAATGCCCGGACGGCGCACCTAGTCCGACTCCAGCTGCCACAGCATGATCGGCGCCCCGCGCCGCAGCCAGAACCCCAGCCCCACATCGCGAAAATCGCGGCGCAGCCGACTGCGGTACCAGTGTGCGCTGCGCAGATGCACCGCGGCATCGGTGCGCTCGGGGTCGGCGTTGTGCTTGAGGTCGTAGCGCGTCAGCGCGCTGAAATACAGCACGCCACGGCACAGGCGGCCGAAGTTGGCGAGGGCGCGCGCCGCGACCGCGTCCCCGAGGTACTGCAGCACGTCGTAGCAGACCACCAGATCAAACGGCGCGCGCGCGCGATAGGATTCGACGCGGCCGCACTCCCAGCCGTAGCGCCGACACAGATACTCGCTCGCCTCGAGCCCGACGTAGTGCGCCCGCGGCAGCAGGCGCCGCAGCGCGGCGCCCAGCATGCCGGTGCCGCAGCCGGCCTCAAGAATACGCTGCACCGGCAGCCCCGCGTGCTGCGTCATGGCCGCGATCAGCCGCGCGCGCGCGCGCATCTCGGAGCGGCTGGCAACCGCCGTGCGGGCGTCGAAGTAATAACGCCGGTAGTAGTCGCGGTCGAAGTCCGCGCCCGCCTGCGGCGCGCGCAATCCAGAACCCGCGGCTGAACGAGACCTGAATCTGCGCGCCTTTGCGGGACTGGCTGACGGAGTTCGCATATTCGCTACTCTAACCTTCATGGCGTATAGCCCCGCACGTACGCTAACTGCCCGCCCGGCGCGTTATAGGTGATCAGGAATCGCGTAAGGCACAGGAGGCAGATGATGAGATTCGTTACAATCAAGGCTGCGATTGTGGGCACATTGCTTGCCGCAATGTTGTCCGGCTGCGTCGTGACGGCGCGACCGGCGGCGGTGGTGGTACCGGGAGAGGTGGTGGCCTACTCAGCTCCACCGCCGGTGCGTTATGAAGCGGTCGGCGTCGCCCCCGCCCCGGGGTACTTCTGGATCGGAGGCGCCTGGCTCTGGGAAGGCAGCCACTACGCCTGGCATCCCGGTCGCTGGGAAGCTCCGCGTCCCGGTTACCACTGGGTCGCGCACGAGTGGCGCCCCGTCGGCAATAGCTGGCACATGACGCCGGGGCACTGGGCGCGCGGCTAACGCAGGCAACGCAGTACCTAATCGGCGCGGGTCGGCTGGATGCTGGCCCGCGCCTTCGATTTGCGCTGGGCCCCCGGGCCGCTGCACACTGCTGCGCCAATTTCGCGAAGGCGGGAGCGGGTCAGCATGAGGTCGAACGGCGGTAGCGCCCCGGCGGGGTTCGCAGCGTTGGCGCTCGCGGCCATGACCGCAGTGGCGGCCGAGCCGGCCGAGAAGTTCACGCTCACGAGTGCGGACATCGCCCCCGGAGGTCGCATCGCCACAGCGCAGGTGTTTAAGGGCTTCGGCTGCAGCGGCGGCAACGTGTCCCCCGCGCTCAGCTGGAGTCACGCACCGCCGGGCACGCAGAGCTTCGCACTCCTCATGCACGATCCGGACGCGCCGACCGGCAGTGGCTGGTGGCACTGGGTGGTCTACAACCTGCCGGCCTCCACCACCTCGCTGCCCGCTGGTGCGGGTGATGCGCAGAAGAACCTGCTGCCGCCCGGCACCGTGCAGGGACGCACCGACTTCGGCACGGCCGGTTACGGCGGTCCGTGCCCGCCGCCGGGCAAGCCGCACCGTTACTTCCTGCAGCTGTACGCCCTGAAAGTGCCCAAGCTCGAGTTGCCCGCGGACGCAACGGCGGCACTCATCGGGTTCAATGTCCACGCCCAGGCGCTCGGCAGCGCCGAACTCATGGGTCTTTATGGCCGCTAGTCGCACGCGTGAGCGGCGCCCGGCGGTGTGGCCGTGGCTGGTGATGCCACTCATCGTGTTGGTCGCGTTTTACGTGCTCTACCGCATGCATGAAAGCCCCGGCCCCCTCGCCCCGCCGGCGGAACCGGTGCAGGCGCCCCCGACGGGGGGCGGCTAGCGACAGCGGTGGCGCCGGCCGCCCGGCACCGCTAGCATAGCCGCCCTTTTTCGATCCCGCGGCTGTCCGCCGGCCTTTAACTGTCATGCCCCGCGCCCGCACCCAAAGCCCCCCTCGCAGCGAGCCCACCGGCGCGCCCCGCGCACGCCGCAGTGCGCGCGTGCCCAAGGTCGGCTTCGTGAGCCTGGGTTGCCCGAAGGCACTCGTCGACTCCGAGCGCATCCTCACGCAGCTGCGCGCCGAAGGTTACGAGGTGGCGCCCACGTACCAGGCCGCCGACGTCGTCGTGGTCAATACCTGCGGGTTCATCGACGCGGCGGTGGATGAGTCGCTCGAAGCAATCGGGGAAGCGCTGGAGCAGAACGGGCGCGTCATCGTCACCGGTTGCCTGGGCGCGAAGCCGGAGCGCATTCTCGAGCGTCACCCGCGGGTGCTGAAGGTGACCGGACCTCAGGCCTATGAGGAAGTCGTGAGCGCGGTACATGAGCACCTGCCGCCACTGCACGAGCCGTTCTTCGATCTGCTGCCGCCGCAGGGCGTGCGGCTCACGCCCCGCCACTACGCATACCTGAAGATCGCCGAGGGCTGCAACAACCGCTGCAGCTTCTGCATCATCCCCGCGATGCGCGGGCGGCTGGCGAGCCGGCCCATCGCGGATGTCATGCGCGAAGCGGAGCGGCTGGCCAATGCCGGCGTGAAGGAGCTGCTGGTCATCTCGCAGGACACCAGCGCCTATGGCTCGGACCTGCGCTACGCGGCGGGCACCTGGCGCGGCCGCTCGCACGCCACGCGCTTTATCGATCTGGCGCGCGCCCTGGCGGAGCTGAACGTCTGGGTGCGGCTGCACTACGTCTATCCCTATCCGCACGTGGATCAGGTCATCGAACTCATGGCCGCAGGAGGAGTGCTGCCTTATCTCGATGTACCCTTTCAGCACGGCAGCCCCTCGGTGCTCAAGCGCATGCGCCGCCCGGCGCATGCCGTCGACACGCTGGCACGCCTGGCCCAGTGGCGCCGCACCTGCCCGCAACTCACGCTGCGCAGCACCTTTATCGTGGGCTTCCCGGGCGAGACCGAGGCTGAGTTCGTGCAGCTCCTGGACTGGCTCGATGCGGCGCAGCTCGATCGCGTCGGCTGCTTCAAGTACTCGCCGGTGGAAGGCGCGGCAGCCAATGCCCTGCCCGACCCAGTGCCTGCGGAGGTAAAGGAGGAGCGCTACGGCCGCTTCATGGAGCGTGCGGCCGCCATCAGCGCGCGGCGGCTGGCGCTGCGCGTGGGTCAGCGCGCACGGGTACTCGTCGATGAGGTACAGGACGGACACGCGCTCGCGCGCAGCGCCGCCGAGGCCCCGCAGATCGATGGGGTGGTGCGGATCAGCAGCGCCGGGGGGCTAAGCGCCGGCGACTGGGCCGACGTCGAGATCGTGGCCAGCGACGCCTACGATCTAACCGGCCGCCTCGCCACCTCGGGCCAAGCGGCCGGTAGCGACCCTGTTATGACGTCATCCCGAGCGACTTCATGATCTCGGTGCCCTTGTCCTTCACGACCTGCGCCTTGCTCATCGCGGTGGTGTAGTCACCCGAACTCGCCGCGTTCGACGCGTCGCTCCACATCGATTTCAGCGAGTCGAGTCCGGACTTCGCGCCCGCCAGCGCATCCTGGCTGACGTTCTTCGGCAGGTGATGTGACTTGGACAGGATGTCGACGCGGCTCTGGATGGCATCGACCATCCTCGGCACGTCGGTGCTCGCCGAGCTCCACGCATCCTTGGCCTTCGCCGCGGCCGCTTGCGCCTCCGCCGCCTTCGCCTCCGCGCCATCCTTGAGACTGCTAACAGCGGCGGCGAGCGCCGGCGCCGCGGCAATCACCGCCTTGTAGTCGCCCTTGGCGAAGGCGTCCTTAGCGCTCTGCAGCTGCTCCTGTACCGTCTGCAGTTGGTCCGGGACATATTTCTGCGCCATATCGCGCACCGAGGCGAGCGCCGCATCAGCGCTGGCGATTGCCTGTTGGGCGGGTCCCTTCTGATTTGCGCATCCGACCAGCAGTACGGCCATCATTGCGGCCAGCAGCCATCCAAATTGCTTCTTCATTTGCGCCATCCTCTGTTGCCGTATTTGACGTTAGGGAATCTTCAGTTTCTGGCCTGGGAAGATCTTGTTCGGGTCCTTCAGGACGTCGCGATTCGCCTGAAAGATCTTGTCGTACAGCGCCGGATCGCCGTAGTACTTCTGCGCGATCTTTGACAGCGTGTCACCCGACTGCACGACGTGCGTCTGCGTGTAGGGATTGTTGTCGTCCGCCATGGTGTCCTCCGCGATCCGTCGATTTGGGGTTATTCGTAGCCTGCGGTTACGTTCGCGCACACGGCCGTCACGCATGTCTTGCTATCGTGACATCCAACAGGGCTACTGCCGCGTATGCGCGCGTCCACTGAAAAGACTAACACCAACTACTAACAGTAGCGCAACGCAAGCTTGGCAGCTGTCGGACAACGTCCCAAAGTCGGCTGTTAGGCGTTGGCGCCCGCACGGCCCTGCGGCGTCACACAGCGGCCGAGAACCGCATCGTCCACGCTTGAATAGTCGAGGGTCCCGTCCTGCAACTGGAGGAGCCCGGCGCGCATGAGGGCATCACGCGCCTGCTCCTTGAGGCGCGCGACCCGCAGCTCCCCAGCGCGAGCGCTGAACCACGTGCAGAACTCGGACAGCGCCTCGAGCGCGGTGCTGTCCAGATCGGGGGATTCCTCCAGGCTCAGCACCAGCAGCCGCACGGCGGGTTGCGCCAGCACGCGTTCCCGCATAAGCGTCATGACGGCGTCGGCGTTGGCGAAGAACAGCGGCTCCTCCGGGCGCAGCACCAGCAGGTCGTCGCGGGTCACCGCCTCGGGAAAGCGCGTCAGGCTGACGTAGTCGTGTTCGCCAACACGGCCGAGCACCGACAAGCGCGGCTTGGCAAATGAGCGCAGCAGCATGGCGAGACTGAAGGCGATCGCGGCCAGCAGGCCGTTCAACACGCCGAACACCAGCACCGCGAGCACTGCGGCGAAGGCGATGAGCCGATCCCGCTGCCAGCGCAGGTAGGGACTGAAGACGCTCAGCCGCAGCGACTTACTGACCGCGTGAACGACGATCGCGGCCAGCGCCGGCTGCGGGATGCGCTCGATCCAGGGCAGGAACAGCAGCACGAGCAGCAGTATCACGGCGGCGGCGCACAGCCCGGCGAAACGCGAGCGCGCCCCGGCCGCATCGTTTGCCGAGGTGCCGGAGTAGCCGGCGCCCACGGGCGTGCCCTGGAACAATCCCGAGACGATGTTGGCCACGCCGAGCGCGAGGAGGTCACGATTGGGCTGCACCAGCTGGTCGTGCTTGAGCGCGTAGGTGCGGATGGAGCCATAGGACTCCGCGAACAGGATGAACATCAGGGCGAGGGAAAACTCCGTGAGCGGCAGCCAGTGCACGCCCTGCGGCCACACGAACTGCGGCATCGTGAGCGCCAGGCGGATGGGCCCGGTGAGCGCCACCCCGCGCGCGGCGAGCGCGCCTGAGGCGGCGATGCTGGCGATGATCACTACCAGGGTGCCGGGAATGCGCGGCACGCGTTCGAGCGCAAACAGACCCGCGAGCGCGGCCACCCCGCAGGCGAGGCTCGGCAGCTGCCAGGCGCCGGGGTCGCGCACCAGCTCGGCGAGCAACGCGAAGAAGGTAGTGCTGTGGGTGGTAACGCCGACCAGGTGCGGCCACTGCTTCACCGCGATGACGAGCGCGAGTCCCCAGGCGTAGCCGCGCAGCACCGGCCTTGCGATGAGCGTCGAAATGGCTCCGAGCCGCAGCGCCCCGGCGAGCGTGAAGGCGACGCCTGTTCCGACCACCAGGAGCGAGGCGAACATCACCTTCTGCGCCGCTCCGGTGGCGCCGAGCGCCAGCAGTGCGGACGCCAGCACCGCCGCCGAGGAAGAGGTCGCCGTCACGATCGCGTACGGGCTGCGGCCAATCAGTCCGTAGCACACCAGCCCGGCAAACAATGCGATCACGCCCGCCTGCGGCGGCAGATTCGCCAGCCCCGAGTACGCGACCGCTTCCGGGAGTAACAGCCCTGCAATGGCAAGTCCGGCCAGAAAATCCGCCCAGGAGGCTCGGGTCACCATGGTCGCCGCATCGTACCGCAGAAACCGCTGTCAGCTCCGGGCCGGGCACGGGGCGCTCAGTGAGCAGGAGTTTCGTCCCCCAACGACAGCGGCGGATTCCCGCGAGGGGATGCGCCGCTGCTTTATCAGCGCTCGCCGCGCGGGGTTACTCGACCGTCACGCTCTTGGCGAGATTGCGCGGCTGATCCACGTCAGTCCCCTTGAGGATCGCCACGTGATAGGCGAGCAGCTGCAGGGGCACCGTGTAGACCACGGGTGCCTGCACGTAGGTCACATGCCGCGGCATCTCGATCACCGTGACGCCGTCACTCGATTTCAATCCCGACTCGGGATCGGCGAACACGATCAGTTCCCCACCGCGCGCCCGTACTTCCTGCAGGTTGGATTTGAGCTTCTCGAGCAGATCGTTGTTGGGCGCGACCGTCACGACCGGCATGTCAGCATCTACCAGCGCCAGCGGCCCGTGTTTGAGTTCGCCGGCGGGATAGGCCTCGGCGTGGATATAGGAGATTTCCTTGAGTTTGAGTGCCCCTTCCATCGCGATCGGATACAGCGCGCCGCGCCCGAGGAACAGTGCATGGTGCTTGTCGGCAAAGCGCTCGGCCAGGCGATGAATCACCGGATCGAGTTCGAGGGTCTTCTCCACCAGCCCGGGCAGCTCGATGAGACGCGTCACCAGTCCGCGCTCACGCTCGGCATCCGCGCCGTGATGGCGCGCGAGCGCCACCACCAGCATGCCCAGGGCCGCCAGCTGCGTCGTGAACGCCTTCGTCGAGGCGACCCCGATCTCGGGGCCCGCGCGCGTGAGCATCACGAGCTCAGACTCGCGCACCAGCGAGCTCTCCGGCACGTTGCAGATGGCGAGCGAGGAGAGATAACCGGACTGCTTCGCGAGCCGCAGCGCGGCGAGCGTGTCGGCCGTCTCACCCGATTGCGAGATGGTCACGAACAGCGAATTGGGCGGCACCAGCGGACTGCGGTAGCGGTACTCGCTCGCGATGTCGACCGCGCAGGGGATCTTACAGATCTGCTCGATGAAGTAGCGCGCCACGCTCGCCGCGTGGAAGCTGGTGCCGCAGGCGACGATGTGCACGTTGTGGGTGCGCTTGAAGATCTCGGTGGCCAGCGGTCCGAAAGCCGCTTCGAGCAGGCGGCCGTTGGCGACGCGCTCGGAGAGCGTGTCCGCCAGCGCGCGCGGCTGCTCGTGAATCTCCTTGAGCATGTAATGCTGGTACTGCCCCTTTTCGGCCGAGTCCGCCGACAGTTCGCTTTCGCGGATGGGGCGCTCGGCGCGGTTGCCGTCGCGGTCGATGACGCGCACGCTCTGCAGGCGCACCTCGGCCACGTCACCCTCCTCGAGGAAGATGAAACGCCGCGTCACCGGCAGCAGCGCGGCCACGTCGGAGGCCACGAAGTTCTCGTCGACCCCGAGGCCGATGACGACCGGGCAGCCGGCGCGGGCGAGGATCAGCCGCTCCGGGTCGTGTTCACTGACCACCACCAGCGCATAGGCGCCCTCGAGCTCCGCCACCGTGGCGCGCACGGCCTTGAACAGATCGCCCACCGTCTGCAGGTGATAGTGGATGCGATGGGCGATGACTTCGGTGTCGGTCTCGGAGGAGAACTTGTAGCCGCGCCGCTCCAGGTCGGCGCGCAGTTCCTCGTGGTTCTCGATGATGCCGTTGTGGACGATCGCCAGTCCGTCGCGCGAGATGTGCGGGTGGGCATTGCGCTCACTCGGCATGCCGTGGGTCGCCCAGCGCGTGTGGGCAATCCCGATCTTGCCGTGGGTCGGGCTCTGCTCGAGCGCCTCATCCAGCATGCGCACCTTGCCCACCGTTCGCAGCCGGGTGAGGTGCTTCGAGCCGTTCAGGACGGCGATGCCGGCCGAGTCGTAGCCGCGATACTCCAGCCGCCGCAGCCCCTCCATCAGGATCGGGACGACGTCACGCTCGGCTACTGCTCCAACGATTCCGCACATGGCCTCTTGCCTCGGACTTCGGGGGTGTCGCACCCCGGGACACTACGGGTCGCTAAGTGTGCCTGAAACGGCTCGGAAAGACCGATTTAGCGGGGCGAAACGAGACCTAAGGCCCTGATTTATAACGGCAGCGTCGGCGACCCTTCCACGGTGCCGGCCAGGGAGCAGGCCCCGTCGGCCTGCCTCCGATAGCACAACCGTCCAGCTCCCGCATGCCCCGGAAGGCGTCCCTTCCCGGACAAACACCGACCGCGAGTTGGACCTTAGTCCAGTTACGCTGCCGGTTCAGGACACGTAATTTGCGGCCGTCGGCGGCACGAGCTTCCGGCTACACCTCGCAAGTGGGTAACAGCGGCCGCTCGAATCCGTCGGCCGGACCAGTCGGGGCGCCTGAGAGGTGCCGCGGCTGACTCTCTCATGCAAAGCCCGAGGAGCCGCGTTGACATGAACGTTGAAAAGTCACGGTGCCTGCGCTGGGCCATCGCCTGCGCGGCCGCAACGATGCTACTCGCCGGCTGCGGCAAACAGCCTGATTCGATCTCGCAGGCCGAGAAGGCCGACGCCGCCAAGGGGGTACCGGCACCGAGCATCACCGACACCAAGGCCATCGCAGAAGAAGGATTCATCTACGGGCTGCCCATCGTGATGAATTACGCCGTCGAGTATGAGTTCGTGGTGGATCGCAACTCCGGGCAATTCAAGGCGCCCTTCAATCAGATCAGCAACGAAGCGCGCGTCTTCACCTACAAGGACACCGCCGTCGTCACCCCCAACAGCGACACGCCTTATTCGATGGTATGGCTGGACCTGCGCGCCGAGCCCATGGTGGTTTCGGTCCCGGCGATCGACAAGAAGCGCTACTACTCGGTTCAATTCGTCGATAGCAATACCTACAACTACGCCTATATCGGCAGCCGGGCTACTGGCAATGAGCCCGGTAGCTACCTCGTGGCCGGTCCGGATTGGCAGGGTGCGACTCCGCCCGGCATCAAGAAAGTGATCCGCGCCGAGACGCCCTTCGGGCTCTCGATCGTGCGCACGCAGCTGTTCAGCGCGGCGGACATGCCGAACGTGATCAAGGTACAGTCCGGCTACAAGGCGCAGCCCCTCTCGGCGTACCTGCACCAAGCGGCGCCACCGGCCGCAGCCGCCATCGATTTCCCCAAGATCGATAAAGACATGGTCAAAACCGGGTTCTTCCAGTACCTGGACTTCGCGCTGCAATTCATTCCTCCCTCCCCCGAGGAAGCCGACATTCGCGCGAAGCTCGCTCGCATCGGCATCGGTCCGGGCAAGACGTTCGACTTCAAGGACCTTTCCGCCGAACACAAGGCCGCGGTGGCTCTGGGCATGAAGGAGGGCGAGGACAAGATCGCCGCCGCCATCGCTGGAACCGGCAAGAACCAGAACGGTTGGCTGGTGGGCGGCCTGGCCGGAGGTGATCGCGCCTCCTTCGCCGGCGACTGGCTGAAGCGCGCCGCGGTCGCAAAGGCCGGCATCTACGCGAATGATCCGCTCGAAGCCATGTACCCGCTGACCCGCAAGGACATCAACGGCGAGGCCCTCGACGGCAGCAAGCACCGCTACACGCTCACCTTCGCCAAGGGGCAATTCCCGCCGGTGAACGCCTTCTGGTCGGTGACAATGTACGACGGCAAGAGCCAGCTGCTGATCGAAAACCCCATCAACCGCTACCTCATCAACTCACCGATGCTGCCCACGATGAAGAAGAATCGCGATGGCTCGCTGACGATCTACATCCAGAACAAGTCTCCGGGCAAGGACAAGGAAGCCAACTGGCTGCCGGCGCCCGACGGTCCGATCTACATGGTGATGCGCCTGTACTGGCCGAAGACGGATGCGCCCTCGATTCTGCCGCCGGGCGAAGGCTCATGGCTTCCGCCGGGCGTGGTGCAGGCTCAATAGACTTCGGCCGCGAGGCGAGCGTCCGGGGTGGCTGCTTCGGAAAGCGGCGCGAGCGCGCTCGCTATTTCTGCGGCTTCTTCGGGCGCTGCCAGCCCTCCACGGTGGTCTGCCGGGCGCGGGCAACGGTCAGTTTGCCGGCGGGCACCGCAGCGGTGACGGTGGAACCAGCCCCGACCGTGGCGCCCGCGCCGACCGTGATGGGTGCCACCAGGACGCTGTTGCTGCCGGTGTGCACGTCATCCCCGATCACCGTGCGGTGTTTGTTGGCGCCATCGTAGTTGGCGATGATGGTGCCGGCGCCGATGTTGACGCGTGCGCCGACCTGGGCATCGCCCACGTAGGACAGGTGGTTGGCCTTCGAGTCGCCCCCGAGCTCGGAATTCTTCACTTCCACGAAGTTACCGATGTGCACGCCGGCGGCGAGCGTTGAGCTCGGACGGAAGCGCGCGAAGGGCCCGATATGGCAGCGCGCACCGATCGTGGCGCTGTCGATGACGCAATGCGCGAACACTTCGGTGTCCGCGCCAATCTCGCTGTTGCGGATCACGCAGCCCGGGCCGATGTGCACCCGATCCGCGAGGTGCACGCGTCCCTCGATGACCACGTTAACGTCGATGGAAACATCCTGCCCGTGCGTCAGCGTGCCGCGTACGTCGAGGCGCGCCGGATCCGCGAGCGTCACGCCCGCCTGCATGAGGCCGTGCGCGACCTGCGCGCGCCGCACGCCCTCGAGGTGCGCCAGCTGCGCCTTGTCGTTCACGCCCAGGACCTCCGCCGCCGCCGGCGCGAGCAGCGGCTGAACGCGGATCTTGTGCTTCACGGCCAACGCGATTACGTCGGTCAGGTAGTACTCGCCCTGCGCATTGGCGCGGGTGAGCTTGGCGAGCCAGCCCTTCAGCAGCGCGGCCGGGCAGGCCAGCACGCCGGTGTTGCACTCGCGCAGCGCCAGCTCGCGCCCGCGGGCCTCCTTCTGCTCGATGATGCGGCGCACGCGGCCGCGCGCGTCGCGCACAATGCGTCCGTAGCCGTGCGGGTCATCGAGCTTCACCGTCAGCAAGCTCAGGGCGCGCGTGCCGGCGAGCGCGAGCAGCGAACGCAGCGTCGGCAAGCCGATGAGCGGCACGTCGCCGTAGAGGATCAGCACCATGTGAGCGTCGGGAATCTGCGGGATCGCCTGGCGCACGGCATGACCGGTGCCGAGCCGCTCGGCCTGCATTACCCAGCTGACGGCCTGGTCCCCGAGCGCCTCGCGCACGCGCTCGCCGCCGTGTCCGTAGACCACGTAGAGCGCCGCCGGCTGCAGGGCCCGGGCGGTGGCGATGACGTGCTTGAGCAGCGGCTGGCCGGCGAGCGGCTGCAGGACCTTGGGCAGCGAGGACTTCATGCGCTTGCCTTCGCCGGCGGCGAGGATGATGACGGAGAGCGGCGCGACCGCCGCAGCGCGCCCGGGACTCTTCTTGCGCATGGGGCCGATTCTACTCACGGCGCACGGTGAAAGAGTGCCGCTCGCCCGCGGGCCGGGCGGCTTCCAGCGCGGCGAGCTTGCGCTTCATGGACTCCCCCACGTACAGCTGCGGGTTGGAGTGGGTCTGATGGTCTGCCGCCTCGCGCTGCGCGATGAGTGCGCTCGCCTTGTGAAAAGCCTCCTCGAGCGAGGTGCTCTTGGGCAGTGCATCCTTCAGGAACGCCTCGCCGAACCAGGTGAGATCGCGGTCCTCTTCACAACCGAACGAGGTATGGGTGGCATCGGCCGCCGTTACGATCGCCGTGGTGTCGTTCTTGAGTTCATCGAGAAACACGCCCGCATAGCAGGCCGAGATCACGATGATGCGCCAGCGGATGCCGGCGGTATCGAGCGCTTCCTGCAGATCCGCCGGCGCCATCTGCGCCAGCGGCAGCGAGCCGTTCTGCACCTCCAGGCCCTCCTGCGAGCCGTGCGAGGTGAGAAACAACACCAGCACGTCGTTGTCAGGATCCATCCGCTCCGTGAGTTCCTTCAGCGCCTGGCTCAAGCCCGAGATGCTGGCGAGCGGATAGGAGTCGCGGTCCTCCACATCGTTAACAAGGAGTAGCGAACGGCCTTCGGTGCCGTAGCGCGCGCCGAACACCTCGCTGGCAAACTGCGCCTCGCGCCGGAACACGGCCGGATCGCCATCACCGGCAAAGCCGATGAAGTAGGTGCCGGTGTGGCCGGGCTGCGCGGGGCGTATGCGCTCGACCGCCGCGGCGATGCGCGCCGGCTGATCGTAGAAGAGCACCTCGGTCTGTGCCGCGTCCTCCTCGCTTTGTGATTCGGTGGTGTCGTCCGCCACCCACAGGCGCGTATCGAGGCTGAGCGCTGCGAGCACCCAGGGGGTGGCGATGAGCAGCAGCAGGGCGAGCAGGGCGGCGCGCAGGCGCACGATTCCGAACGCCGCCCCCAGCACGCGCACGCTGAGCACCGCGAGGTAAACAAACAGCAGCAGTGTCGCGAACAGTGGCCGCACGCGCAGCGGCGGCAGATCGGTGGCGAGCCAGAGAAGGAGGAGCAGGAAGGGCGCGACCGAGAGCGTGGCCACCAGCAGCGCACGCGTATCCGCCGGTCGGCTCTGCACGCGCGCCACGACGGCGCAGGCGGCCAGCCCCAGCAGCAGATAGCAGGCCCATCCGAACAGGCCGTCGGGCTCGAACGGCGCATGCGGCTCGGCGTGCACCTTGTCGAGCAGCCCCCAAAGCGTGAGGTTGAGCAGCAGCAGCAGCGCGACCTGATCGAAGCCGACGGCGAGCTGCGCCGGCCACCGGCGCCGCAGCGCCAGCAGCGCCAAGCCGCTGTGGAGGTTGCGCCCCAGGGATGCGAACAGCCCCGGGCTGGCCGCCCCGGGAAGCGGGGCCGGAGGCGGTGGCGCGGGTTCGGGCAACGGGTCCAGGGATCAGCCCCGGAGCTTGCGCAGTCGCTCGAGCACCTGCAACTGGGCCGCCACGCGCGACAGCTCGGCGAGCGCCTCCGCTTGCGAGACCTTCCCTGAGCGATCCTTCAGCGCTTCTTCCGCACGCTGCTTGGCGGCGACCGCCGCGGCTTCGTCGATGTCCTTGGCGCGCATCGCGGTATCGGCGAGCACCGTCACCTTGTTCGGCTGCACTTCCAGTGCACCGCCGCCGATGTAAAAGAGATGCTCCTCGCCCGAGGGTGTCTGCAGGCGCACCAAGCCTGCCTTCAGCAGCGAGAGCAGTGGCGCGTGGCGCGGATAGATGCCGAGGTCCCCTTGGGAACCCGGTGCGAACACACTCGTCGCAGGCCCCGAGAAGATCTCCCCTTCGGCGCTCACGATGTCGACATGAATGGTCGCTGCTTCCGCCATGTGGCTCTCCGCTTTGCCGCCGCGCCTACTGCAGCGTCTTCGCCTTGGCGACCGCTTCCTCGATGGAGCCGACCATGTAGAAGGCCTGCTCCGGAAGTGCGTCGAACTCGCCGCTGATGATGCCCTTGAAGCCGCGGATGGTGTCCTTCAGCGCGACGATCTTGCCGTCCTGACCGGTGAACACCTTGGCGACGTTGAAGGGCTGCGACAGGAAACGCTGCACCTTGCGGGCGCGGTACACGATCTGCTTGTCCTCTTCCGACAGCTCGTCCATGCCGAGGATCGCGATGATGTCCTGCAGCTCCTTGTAGCGCTGCAGCACTGCCTGCACGCCGCGTGCGGTGTTGTAGTGTTCCTCGCCCACTACCAGCGGATCGAGCTGGCGGCTGGTCGAGTCGAGCGGATCGACGGCCGGGTAGATGCCAAGGGAGGCGATCTGGCGCGATAACACGACGGTGGCATCCAGATGCGCAAAGGTCGTCGCGGGCGAAGGATCGGTCAGGTCGTCCGCGGGCACGTACACCGCCTGGATCGACGTGATCGAGCCCTTCTTGGTGGACGTGATGCGCTCCTGCAGCACGCCCATCTCCTCGGCCAGTGTCGGCTGGTAGCCGACCGCGGAGGGCATGCGCCCGAGCAGCGCCGACACTTCGGTGCCGGCGAGCGTGTAGCGGTAGATATTGTCGACAAAGAACAGCATGTCGCGACCCTTGCCGCCGGAGTCCGGCCGCGTCTCGTCGCGGAAATACTCCGCCATGGTGAGCCCGGTGAGCGCCACGCGCAGGCGATTGCCCGGCGGCTCGTTCATCTGCCCGTACACCATCGCGACCTGGGAGTTAGCGAGGTTGTCCTTGTCAATGACGCCCGACTCGATCATCTCGTGATAGAAGTCGTTGCCCTCGCGGGTGCGCTCGCCCACGCCGGCAAATACCGAAAGCCCGCTGTACTGCTTGGCGATGTTGTTGATGAGCTCGAGCATGGCGACTGTCTTGCCGACACCCGCGCCGCCGAACAGCCCAACTTTGCCGCCCTTGGCGAATGGCACCAGCAGGTCAATGACCTTGACGCCGGTGACCAATAGGTCCTGCCCGCCCGTCTGCTCCGCAAAGGACGGCGGCGGCCGGTGGATCGGCAGGTACTCGGTAGCCTTTACCGGCCCGCGGTTGTCCTGCGGCGCACCGAGCACGTCCATGATGCGCCCGAGGGTGCCCTCGCCCACCGGCACCGAGATCGGCGCGCCGGTCGCGGTGACCACGAGCCCGCGCTTCAGGCCCTCCGATGCGCCCATAGCGATGGTGCGCACCACACCGTCGCCCAGCTGCTGCTGCACCTCGAGCGTCAGTTCGACGTCCTTGAGCTTCAGCGCCTCGTAGACGCGCGGGATCGATTCGCGCGGAAACTCGACGTCGATGACGGCGCCGATGATCTGGGTAATGTGTCCCTCAGCGGGAGTGGCCATGATGTCGTTTCCTCAAACCGCAGCCGCACCACCCACGATCTCCGAAAGCTCCTTCGTGATCGTGGCCTGGCGGGCCTTGTTGTAGATCAGTTGCAACTCTTGAATCAGTTTGTCGGCGTTGTCGGTGGCCGCCTTCATGGCGACCATGCGCGCGGCCATCTCGGAGGCGACGTTCTCGACCGCGCCGCGGTACACCTGCGATTCGATGTAGCGCAGGAGCAGTGCATCGAGGATGCCGGCGGCATCCGGTTCGTAGATGTAGTCCCAGTGCTGCTGCAGCCCTTCGGTGTCGATCGGCTCGATCGGCAGCAGCTGCAGCACGGCCGGCGTCTGCGTCATGGTGTTGTCGAAGCGCGAAGCCACGCCGTACAGCCGGTCGATCCTGCCCTCGCTATAGGCGTCGAGCATCACTTTTACCGGGCCGATCAGATCCTTCACGTGCGGCGTATCGCCCAATCTCGGCAGGCTGGCCAGCATCGGCAGCGGCAGGCGTTTAAAGAAAGTGAGTCCTTTGGCGCCGAGCACGCACAGGCTCACCTCGGCGCCCTTGTCCTGCCACTCGCGGACGAGCAGCAGCGCCCTCCTGAAGACGTTGGCATTGAGGCCCCCTGCCAGCCCGCGGTCGCTGGAGAAGATGATGAGGCCGACCGCCTTGGTCTCGCGCGTGGCGAGCAACGGATGCCGGTAGTCGGGATTGGCCTGCGTCAGGTGCCCGATGACGTTGCGCATCTTGATCGCGTAAGGGCGCGCGAGACGCATGCGCTCCTGCGCGCGACGCATCTTGCTCGTGGCCACCAGCTGCATGGCCTTGGTGATCTTCTGAGTGCTCTTCACACTCGCGATCTTGGAGCGTATTTCCTTGGTGCCTGGCATGTCGTGTGATCCGCCTCTTTGGGCCTCAGTAGCTGCCGGTAGCGACGAATTCCTCGATGCACTTCTTCATGAGGGCCTCGTTCTCCTTGGAGAGCTTGGGCGTTGCGTTGATGCCATCGAGCATCGCCTTGTAGTTTGCGTGCGCGAAGGCCTGCAGAGCTGCCTCGAACGCCACCATTTTCGTCAGCTCCACCTTGTCCATGTAGCCGTTGTTGACCGCGAAAATCGACAGCGCCATCTCCGCTACCGACATCGGCGCGAACTGCTTCTGCTTCATCACTTCGGTGACGCGTTGACCGCGCTCGAGTTGCTTGCGGGTCGCCTCATCCAGATCGGAGGCGAATTGCGAGAACGCCGCGAGCTCGCGGTACTGCGCGAGCGCCAAGCGGATGCCGCCGCCGAGCTTCTTGATGATGTCGGTCTGGGCCGCACCGCCGACGCGCGACACCGAGATGCCGGCGTTCATGGCCGGGCGGATGCCGGCGTTGAACAGGTCGCTCTCGAGGAAGATCTGCCCGTCGGTGATCGAGATGACGTTCGTGGGCACGAACGCGGTCACATCGCCCGCCTGCGTCTCGATGATGGGCAGTCCCGTGAGCGAACCGGTCTTGCCGGTGACCTTGCCCTTGCTGACCATCGCCACGTATTCCTCGTTGACGCGCGCGCTGCGTTCGAGCAGGCGCGAGTGCAGATAGAACACGTCGCCCGGGAATGCCTCGCGCCCTGGCGGGCGCCGCAGCAGGAGCGAGATCTGACGATACGCGACGGCCTGCTTGGAGAGGTCGTCATAGATAATGAGCGCGTCCTCGCCGTTGTCCATGAAGTACTCGCCCATGGTGACGCCGGAGTAGGCGGCGATGTACTGCAGGGCCGGCGCCACCGAAGCCGAGGCCGCCACCACGATGGTGTGCGCCAGGGCGCCGTGCTCCTCGAGCTTGCGCACCACGTTGGCGACCGTCGACTGCTTCTGGCCGATCGCGACGTAAACGCACTTAATGCCCGAGGACTTCTGGTTGATGATCGTGTCGATCGCGAGCGCGGTCTTGCCAGTCTGGCGATCGCCGATGATGAGCTCGCGCTGACCGCGACCGATCGGCACCATAGAGTCGATCGCCTTGTAGCCGGTCTGCACCGGCTGGCTCACGGACTTGCGGTAGATGACGCCGGGCGCCACGCGCTCGATCGGGGCGGTGCGGCTGGCCTTGATCGGGCCCTTGCCATCGAGCGGTGCGCCGAGCGCGTCCACCACGCGACCGAGGAGCTCCGGTCCCACCGGCACCTCGAGGATGCGTCCCGTGGTCTTCACGGTGTCGCCCTCGCTCAGGTGCTTATATTCGCCCAAGACGACCGCGCCGACCGAGTCCTGCTCGAGATTCAGCGCCAGTCCGAAGGTATTGCCGGGGAACTCGACCATCTCGCCATAGCACACGTCGGCCAGCCCATGGATGCGGGTGATGCCGTCGGTGACGGAGACGATCGTGCCAACGTTGCGCGCCTCGGTAACGGACCTGAAGCCCTCGATCCGTTGCTTGATCAGATCGCTGATCTCGGTTGCCTTGATGGCCATGTGCGTTCTCTCTTGACGAATTCGTTAACGGTTCAGGCGGTCAACTCGTAGGCGATGCGATCGAGGCGCGTGCTGAGCGAGCCGTCGATGACGAGGTCGCCCGCACGCAGGATGGCCCCGCCGATGAGGCCGGGGTCGACCTCGCAGTGCAGACGCACTTTGCGCTTCAGCCTCTTTTCCAGCGCGGCAGTGAACTTCTTCTGTCGGGCCTCATCGAGCGCGGCGGCCGAGGTCACGGTGACATCGGCGACGCCCTCGGCGGCATCCTTCAACAGTTCGAAGCGCGCCGAAATCTCCGGCAGGTATGCAAGGCGATGGTTGGCCGCGAGCGTGCGCACGAAGTTTTGCCCGTGCTCGCCCAGCTGCGGGCCCGCGATGCCGATGACCAGCTCGGCGAGTTCCGCCGGCGTCACGCGCGGATTATCGAGAAGGCTCGCGACGCGCGCGTCCTGCACCACCTGGGCGGCCACCTTGAGTGCGTCTGACCACGGGGTGAGGCGATCCTCACCGCGGGCCTCGGCGAAGGCTGCGCGCGCATAGGGTCGCGCCACTGTGAGCTTGTCCGCCATTGCCAGCTGTGCCCCTCTAAATCTGCGTTGCGAGCTGGTCGAGCAGATCGGCGTGCGCGCGCGCATCGATCTCGCGTCCGAGCAGCTTCGAGGCGGCGCCGACGGCGATACCGGCGACCTCGCGCCGCAGGCTCTCGCGCGCCTGACTCGTATCGAGCTCGATCTGCTGGTGTGCCGCAGCCACGAGACGTGCACCCTCGATGTTGGCTGTGCCCTTGGCCGCCTCGACCATCTCGTTGGCACGATGCTGCGCCTGGTCGATGATCTGGTTGGCCCGCTCGCGCGCCTCGCGAATAATGACTTCCGCGTTGCCGTGCGCCTCGGCCAGCGCCCGCTCGCCCTTCTCCGCCGCGGCCAGTCCCTGCGCAATCTTCTGGGCGCGCTCATCCATCGCCTTGAGGATCGGCGGCCAGATCCACTGCATGGTGATGAAGATGAGCATGCCAAACACGATCATCTGCACGATGAGCGTGAGATTGATGTTCACGATCCTATCTCCTGCCTCGAGCCATCACGCCGGAAGCGTGAATCAGTGTGCGGCCTGCAGCGCGCTCACGAACGGATTGGCGAAGGTGAAGAACAGCGCGAAGCCGATGCCAATCATGGCGACGGCGTCCAGCAGTCCTGCGACCAGGAACATCTGCACGCGCAGTGTCGGCAGCAGTTCGGGCTGGCGCGCCGAGCCTTCGATGAAGCGGCCGCCGAGAATGCCGAAGCCGATGGCGGTGCCGAGCGCGCCCAGGCCGAAGATGATGCCGACGGCCAGCACGGTCATGGCCTGGATATGTGCAACGTTTTCCATTCAATCTCTCCTCGAAACAAACCTAGTACAAAATGGAGGCGCAAACCTCGCCAATCAATGATGCTCGTTAGCCATCGCCAGATAGACAATCGTCAGAACCATAAATATGAAGGCTTGGAGCACGATAATCAGCACATGAAAGATCGCCCAGACCAGCCCGAGAAACAGCTGCGCCACGATTCCGGCCCAACCGCCGATCGTGGTAAGGGCTTGCAGGCCCGGTAACGTCAGGGCCGCGAGCAGCAGGAAAATCATCTCGCCGGCGTACAGGTTTCCGTACAGACGCAGCGACAGCGAGATGGGGCGTGCGATGAAGGTCACCGATTCTAGGATGAAGTTCGCCGGAACCAACAGCGCCTGAACGAACCAGTTTTTGGCCTTGAACGGCTGCAGCGTCAGCTCGCCGATGAAGCCGCCCAGCCCCTTCATCCTGATGCTGTAGTAGATAATGAGCGCGAAAACGGTCAGGGATAAGGCGAAGGTCGCGTTCAGGTCGGTGCTGGGTACGACCTTCAGGTGCTCCAGGCCTGCGCCGCGGGCGGCCAGGGGCAGCAGATCGACCGGCACCAGATCCATGAAATTGAACAGGAAGATCCAGCAGAAAATGGTGAGCGCGAGCGGCGCGATCAGACGGCTCGTGCCATGAAAGGTGTCGCGCACCTGGGTGTCGACGAAGCCGACGATCAGTTCCACGAAGTTCTGCCTCTTGCCAGGCACGCCCGAGGTCGCCTTGCGGGCTACCAGCCAGAACAGCGCGAGGAATACCAGCGCCAGCGCCACCGAGAAAAACACGGTGTCGTAGTTGATCACCGAGAAGTCAACGATGCCGTGCGGCGCCTTGTTCGACAGGAAGGCCTGGTGGTGCAGGATGTAGTCGGTTGCGCCGGGCGCCTGTGCTGCTTCTGCCATGCCTGTTCCCGATCCGTCCGTCTTACGCGCCGCGGCGAGCGCCGCCCAGCCTCGGCAGGGCAACGACGAGCGCGATCCAATACACCAGAAACGTCGCGGCGAAGGCGAGAAACATCGCCAGGGGCGCCACGTTCATCCACTTCAACGTCAGCACAAACAGCACGATCACCACGACGACCTTCACGGCCTCGCCGAGATAGAACGTGCCCAGCACGCGTGGCGCATCCATGGTCTTCCCGCCTCCGAAGACGAGTCCAGCCATGACCAGGCTCCCCAGCGTGGCGATGCCACCACCCACGAGCGCCGATAGCGCCGCGCGCCGGTCGGCGAGACCTAAGGCACACAGCGCCGCCGTTACGGTGACCGCGGCCTGTGCCAGCACGACGCCGAAGGCCAGCTGCCGCGCGTGTGGCAGATCGATCGCCAGCACCTTATATAAGTCCCTGCAGAGGGGGCTCAAAACAGCCTTGGTTCTCGCGCGCGAGCTCCAGCGCGAGTGGCTACATTAATTTGGCCGTTCAGACACTTACGCGCTGAGGGCGAAAAAGCCGCGGGATTATAGAGACCGCCCGCGCGCACGTCCACAGCACGCGCGTAGGCGCTTTTACCTACTGGATATGGGCCAGAATGCCGTCGAGTTCGTCCAGGCTGTTGTAGCTCACGACGAGCTTGCCCTTGCCGCCGCTCCCCTGCTGGATCGCCACCCGGGCGCCGAGCTTCTCGGCCAGATCCTGTTCCAGGCGCGCGACGTTCGGGTCGCCCGCGGATAGGCGCTCCGTCGCGGCGCCCACAGCCGGGGCCTGCAGGCGGCGCACCAGCGCCTCGGTCTCGCGCACCGAGAGGCCCTTCTTGGCCACCAGGGTCGCGACCTCGGTCTGCTTGCGGCGCTGTTCGAGGGCGAGCAGGGCCCGTGCATGCCCCATCTCCAGCTGGCGGCTCTCGAGCAGCTCGCACACTTCTGGTGCAAGCTCGAGCAGGCGCAGCAGGTTGCTCACGCCGGCGCGCGAGCGGCCGACCGCATCGGCCGCCTGCTGGTGGGTGAGTCCGAACTCGCTGATGAGCCGCTCGAGCGCCCGCGCCTCCTCGAGTGGATTTAGGTTCTCGCGCTGGATGTTCTCGATGAGGGCCATGGCGATGGCCGCTTCATCGGGAACGTGGCGGATGACTGCCGGGATGGCAGCCAATCCGGCCATCTGCGCGGCGCGCCAGCGCCGCTCGCCGGCGATGATCTCGTAGCGCTGCGACCTGCCATCACCCGGGCTGTCGATCGGGCGCACCACGATCGGCTGCACCACGCCCTGCGCCTTGATGGAGTCGGCGAGCTCGGCCAGCGTCTCCGCGCGCATGTCCATGCGCGGCTGATAGCGACCGCGCTGCAGCAGATCGAGCGGCAGGTGGGCGAGTTCCTCGCCCAAGGGGGCCGCGGCCTCGCTGGGGGGCGGCGGCACCATGACCGGTCGCGACTGGCCCAGCAGATCCGCAAGGCCGCGACCGAGGGTTGGCTTTCGCATCATCAGTGGTCCTTCACCAGGGTGCCGCTGGCACCGGCCTCCGCGCCGGGCGCGGCGGACACGGGTGCAGCGTAAGCGGCGCCCGTGCCATTACCGTTCGTCGTGGCGGTCGCGGCCGCCAGTGCCGGCGGCGGCGGCCGCACGTTGCTGCCATGATCGGCGACTTCCTCGCGGCGGATCATTTCGCCCGCGAGCGCCAGGTAGGCGAGCGCGCCGCGGGACTCCTTGTCATGAAACAGGGCGGGCTTGCCGAAGGAGGGCGCCTCGGCGAGGCGGATGTTGCGTGGAATCACGGTGCGGAACACGGTGTCACCAAAGTGCGCCAGCAGCTGGTTGCTCACCTCGTTGGCGAGGTTATTGCGCGGGTCGTACATGGTGCGCAGCAGGCCTTCGATGCATAGCTGCGGGTTGGCGGCGACGCGGATCTGCTCCACGGTGTTCAGCAGTGCCGAGAGGCCCTCGAGCGCGTAGTACTCGCACTGCATCGGGATCAGCACGCTGTCGGCGGCCACCAGCGCATTCACGGTCAGCATGTTCAGCGCCGGCGGACAGTCGATGAGAATCACGTCGAAGTCTTCGCGCTTGGGCTGCAGCGCGTGCCGCAGCTTGGTCTCGCGCGCGATCGGCAGCGACAGCAGGCGCACCTCCGCGGCGGTGAGATCCTGGTTGGTCGGCAGCAGCGTGAAGCCGCTCTGCTCGACCGGCACCAGGGCATCCGCCAGCAGCGCTTCCCCCAGCAACACCTCGCAGGCACTGGCGGCGAGCTGCGATTTATCGATGCCGCAGCCCATGGTGGCGTTGCCCTGGGGATCCAGGTCGATGAGCAGTACACGCCGGCGGGTAGCGGCCAGTGAAGCCGCCAGATTGACCGCGGTGGTGGTCTTGCCGACGCCGCCCTTCTGATTCGCGATGGCGATGACGCGCTTCATGGCGACAGTGTACTGCACTGCGCCGCGCGCGCTGCGCCTCCCGCTAAGCCTTTTGCGCGGTGTCCGCTTTAGGCGACGAGCCGGTCGCTGTGGCGGCCGAGGCGCTCGCGCGCCATCTGATCCGCTACCGCATTGGTGGTACGGTTTTCGCGCCGGGCGCGCTCGAAGATCTCCGTGAGGCGCACCGGGATCGCGTGGATGTCCGCGATCACCTGCTCCTCGGTCGCGCCGCCCCGATACTCACGCGCCACACTGATGATGCCACCGGCATTGATGACGTAATCGGGGGCGTACAGGATGCCGGCGGTGGGCAGCCCCTGGCCATCCTGCCCCTGGGCCAGCTGGTTGTTGGCCGCTCCGGCCACGATGCGCGCGCGCAACTGCGCGATCGAGTGGGCGGTGAGCACCGCGCCGAGCGCGCAGGGGGCGAGCACGTCGACGTCCTCGAACAGCACTTCCTCGACCGGCACCGCGCGCGCCCGGAATTCATCGCACACCCGCTGCAGTGCCGCGGGGCGCACGTCCGCCACGTGCAGGCGGGCGCCGGCGGCCGCGAGCATGCCGCACAGGTGATAGCCCACGCCACCCACGCCCTGGACGGCCACCGAGATGCCCGCAAGGTCGCTGCGTCCCAGGCGAAACTTCACCGCCGCCTTGATCCCCAGGAACACCCCGAGGGCAGTCTTCGGCCCGGGGTCCCCGCCCGCCTCGCCGGGTGCGCGGCCGAGCCCGGCGACATAGCGCGTGACGCGTGCCACCTGCGCCATGTCCGCCGTGGTGGTGCCGACGTCCTCCGCGGTCACGTAGCGGCCGCCGAGGCTCTCGACGAAGCGGCCATACGCTTCGAACAGTTCCGGGGTCTTGCGGCGCGACTCACCGATGATCACGGCCTTGCCGCCGCCGAGCTGCAAGCCCGCCATGGCGTTCTTGTAGCTCATGCCGCGCGAGAGCCGCAGCACATCCGCGACCGCCTCGGCCGTGGTGGCATAGGGCCACATGCGGCAGCCGCCGGCGGCCGGACCCAGTGTCGTGGAATGGATCGCGATGATGGCGCGCAGCCCCGTGGCGGCGTCGTGACCGAAGACGACCTGCTCGTGGCCGTCGAATTCGCGCATGTCGAAGATTTCCATGAAAGCGCCTCGGACCCTGACGCGGGCCGCCGGGAGATCTTAGGGAACAGCGTACCCGCGGGATCGTGCAAAAAGCGTCACAAAAGTTGCGAATTAAGCTCCATAGGTGGAACATAATTCTCAACAAATAGGTCAATTGTGGGATGAACATTGCAACCTGACCTGGACCGCACCGACCTGCGCATCCTGGGACTGCTGCAGGAGCACGGAAACCTGTCCGCCGCCGAGGTCGCCGAGCGCCTGAGCCTCACGACTTCGACCTGCTGGCGTCGGGTGAGCCGGCTTGAGGAGAGCGGCGTGATCCGCCGGCGCGTGGCGCTGCTCGACCGCGAGAAGCTCGGGCTGGCGGTCACCGTGTTCTCGCACGTAAAGGTGGCCGGTCACGGGCGCGATGCGCTGCTGCGCTTTGAGCAGGCGGTGCGGTCGCACCCGGAGATCCTCGAGTGCTACACCCTCATGGGGGAGACGGACTTCCTGCTGCGCATCGCCTGCCGCGACATCAAGGCCTACGAAGCCTTCTTCCTCGATCACCTGTCGCGCTTCCCGGGCGTGCAGTCCGTGAACTCCTCGATCGCACTGGCGGTCATCAAGGAAACCACGGCACTGCCGCTGGAACTCGCCTAGGGCTCAGGGATCGGTTCCGCCGGCGCAGCGGCCGGCGCTGAGCGCGCGAGCGCGATCAGGCAACGCGCGGCCTCCAGTCCCGGGATGAGGAGTTGGCGCGCAGCCGTGACGCGCCAGCCGGCGGGGAGCTGCGCGAGCTCGGCCTCCGGCCAGCGGCCCTTCATGGCGAGTACGCGCGTGTCCGCGCCGCACAGCGGCGCCACGGTGCGCAGCATCTGCGGCAGCGCTGCGAAGGCGCGCGTCACCACGGTGTCGAAGGGCGTCTCGGGCCGCAGCGCCTCGGCGCGCGCGTGCACGGCGCTGACGTTGCCGAGCCCCAGCTGCTGCACGGCGTGCTGCACGAAGCGGATTTTCTTGTGGCTCGAGTCGATGAGAGTGAACTGCCGCGCGGGGTTCACCAGCGCCAGCGGCAGCCCGGGAAACCCGGCGCCCGTGCCCACGTCCGCGATGCGCGTGCCGTGCAGATCGGTGTGGATGGCGAGGCTGTCGAGCAAGTGGCGGGTGAGCATCTCCTGAGGATCGGTGATGGCCGTGAGGTTGTAGGAGCGGTTCCACAGCGCCAGTTCCGCGGTCAGCGTCAGCAGCTGCTGTGCGCCTTCGGGGCTCAGCGGCACCCCGAGGGTCGCGGCGGCGCGGGTCAGGCGTTCGGCGGAACTCAAGTCAGGGCTCCTCGGGCGCGGCGCGCGCCGATCGATCATACTTTGCGCACGATGAGACTGCTCCTGGTCGAGGATGACCCGATGATCGGGGAGGCCATCCGCGCGGGACTGAGGCGCGATGGCTTCGCCGTCGACTGGGTGCGCGAGGCGCGGGCGGCGGAGGCGGTCCTGAGCAGCGAACCCTTCGAGCTCGTGCTGCTCGATCTGGGCCTGCCGGGGCGCGACGGACTCACGCTGCTGAAGGCGCAGCGCGAGCGGGGGCTCGCGCTCCCGGTGCTCATTATCACCGCGCGTGATGCGGTCTCCGACCGCGTGCAGGGCCTGGATGCCGGCGCGGATGACTACCTCATCAAACCCTTCGACCTCGATGAGCTCGCGGCGCGCATCCGCGCGCTGCTGCGGCGACGCTCCGGGCGCACGGCCTCAGGTCTCGAGCACCTCGGGGTGACGCTCGACCCGGCCGCGCACGAGGTGCGGCGCGAGGGGGCCGAGGTGGCGCTCTCGCCGCGCGAGTTCGCGCTGCTGCAGCTGCTCATGGAGCGCCCGGGCACCATCCTGTCGCGCGCACAGCTCGAGGAGCGCCTCTACGGCTGGGGCGAGGAGGTCGAGAGCAACGCGGTCGAGGTGCACGTCCACGGGCTGCGCAAGAAGCTCGGGGCCGACTTCATCCTGACCGTGCGCGGCGTCGGCTACCGCCTGCGCCCGAGCGCATGAGCTCGCTGCGCGCGCGGCTGCTCGGGTGGCTGCTCGGCGGCGTGCTCGCTGTCGGTGCACTCGGCGGTTTCATCGTCTACCACAACGCGCTGCGCGAGGCCGACGCCTTCTTCGACTATCACCTGCGCCAGACGGCGCTCGTGCTGCGCGATGAGCCGGTCGGCTACCAGCTCGCGCCGCGCATCGCCGCGCCCGATCCGGGCTACGACTTCGTCGTGCAGGTGTGGTCGCTCGATGGGGTGCGCGTGTACCTGTCACGACCGCACGCTTCGCTCCCGCAAGTGACGACGCTCGGCTTCTCCACGGTGGGCAGCGCGGAAGGGCGCTGGCGGGTGTTCGGCGTGCAGGCCGAGACGCGCGTCATCCAGGTGGCGCAGCCGATGAGCGTGCGCCAGCAGCGCGCCGCAGATCTCGCGCTCGAGACCCTCAAGCCCTTCGCGCTGCTGCTGCCGGCGCTGGCGCTGCTCATCTGGTTCGCGGTCGGCCAGGCGCTCAAACCGCTCGAACGGCTCACCGCGCTGGTGCAGGCGCGGCGCATCGAGTCGCTCGAGGGGCTGCCGGCCGAGCCGCTGCCCGCCGAGGTGCAGCCGCTGGTGCGCGCACTCAACGAGCTGCTCGCGCGGCTACGCAGCGCGCTCGGACGCGAACGCGCCTTCATGGCCGACGCCGCGCACGAGCTGCGCACGCCCCTCACCGCGCTGCACCTGCAGATGGGCATGCTGGCCGGCGCCAAGAGCGAGGGCGAGCGCCTCGCGGCCATGCAGACACTGTCGGCAGGTGTGCAGCGCGCCATCCGCCTCATCGAGCAGATCCTGTCGCTCGCGCGGCAGGAGCCGCGAGCGGCGAGCCCGCACGGGCCGGTGCGCCTGGATGAGCTCGCACGTGCGGTGGTGGGCGAGCTCGTGCCGCTCGCGGACCTGCGCCACATCGACTTGGGCGTCGCCGCCGCGCAGCCGGTGAGCGTCACCGGCGACGCCGATGCGCTACACACGCTGCTGCGCAACCTGGTGGACAACGCCGTGCGCTACTGCGGCGACGGCGGCCGCGTCGATGTCGCGGTCGAGGAGCTGCCGGCACCGGCCGGCATGGCGCGCGTGACGGTGAGTGATGACGGGCCGGGGATCGACGCGACCGAGCACGCGCGCGTCTTCGACCGCTTCTACCGGCGCCCGGGCACGACGCAGCCGGGCAGCGGGCTGGGCCTGGCAATCGTCAAGACGATCGCCGAGGCACACGGCGCGACCGTGCAGCTCGGCGCCGGCCTTGGCGGACGAGGACTGGCGGTCGCGGTCAGCTTCCCGGCGCGCGCGCCGCAGGGCTAGCGGTCCGCAGCCTCAGTGCTTGAGCTTCTCGAGGAAGCTCGCCGCCACCTCCAGATACGCGTCGCGGTCGCTCCGGCGGCCGAAGTTGTGACCTTCATCGTGGGCGCTCAGGTACCAGACCTCCCCGCCCGCGCTGCGGATGCGCCACACCAGCGCGTCGGACTCGGAAGCGGGCACCTTGGGATCGTTGAGCCCGGCGACCACCAGCAACGGCTTCTTGAGGCGGGCGGCGTTGGTCAACGGCGAGATGCGCTCGAGAAATACCCGCGTGTGCAGGTCGCGCTCATCGCCGTACTCGGCGCGGCGCAAATCGCGCCGGTAGGCGGAAGTGTTGTGCAGGAAGCTGACGAAATCGGTGATGCCGGCGACGTCGATGCCGCCGCGCAGGCGCTCGCCATAACTGATGAGCGCGGCCAGCGTCATGTAGCCGCCGTAGGAGCCACCCATCACGGCCACGTGATCCCGGTCGAGCCCCGGCTGCACGCCGATCCACACCAGCAGCGAGCCGATGTCGCGCACGGCATCCTCGCGCAACGTGCCGTTGTCCAGCGCGAGGAAGCTCTTGCCGTAACCCTCCGAGCCGCGCACGTTGGGCTCGATCACGACGTAGCCGAGCTCATTGACCAGGAACTGCGCGAACGGGTCCCAGTCGGGCCGTGCCTGCGATTCCGGGCCCCCGTGGATGTTGATCAGCACCGGCGCCGCGCCCTTCGGCTGCGCCGGGCGGTACACCCAGGCCGACAGCAGCCGCGGATGCCCGTTGACGCGGTCCCAGGTGGGGAATTTCACCAGCTCCGGCGTGACGAGCTTGGCCGGATCCAGCGGCCCGATCTCGCTGTGCGTCCAGCGCTCGATCTTGGTCGGCGCGAGGTCGAACACGTAGGTATCCAGCGGCACGGTCGGGGACTCCGCCGACATGGCGAGCTTGGTGCCGGTGGGATCGAAACGCACGTTGCCGATGTGGCCCTCGGGCAGTCCCGGGGCGGCGAGCTCGAACTTCGACTGCAGGTCGAGCACCGCCAGACGGCTGCGGCCGTCCTCATTGAGTACGTAGGCGAGGTAGCGTCCGTCGGGGCTGACGTCGAAATCCTCGACGTCCCAGAGCGCCTCGGGCGTCACGCGGCGGCTTACGTGCGTGATCGGGTCCTTGAATTTGACGGCGGCGAACTCGCCGTCCTCATCGGTGAGCACGTACACCCCGCGCCCGTCGGGGCCGAACTTGGCGCGCCGGATGCCACCGGCCATCGGCTTGCTCTCGAGCGGCGTCAGCGCCCCGGTGGTGGTGTCGGCCAGGTAGAGGTAACTCTCGGTGGCCGAGAGGTAGCGCCACACGAGGAGCCTGGAGTCATCGGCCGACCAGTCAAGCGGATACCAAGTGTCCTGCTTGCCGCCGACCAGCAGCTGCGGCGCCGCGGTCGAGGTCACGTCCGTCACGTAGACGTCGTAGCTCAACGTGTCGCGATCGTTGCCGTAGAAGGCGACGCGCTTGCCATCGTGGGCCCACACCGGGCTGCCGTGAATGAAGTCGCCGCTGGTGAGCTGGCGCACCTCGCCCTTGGGGGAGCGGTAAAAGATCTGGAAGTCGTCCCCGCCGGAGTGATCCTTCCAGAAGATGAGGCCGTTGCCCTGCTTGGCGCCGCGCGCCCACTCGACCGGATCCTTGTAGAAGGTGAGCTGCTCGCGCGCGGCGCCGGCGCCGGCCACGCGGTGCAGCTGCTCGGTCTCGCCAAAGCGGGTCTTCACGAGCAGGCTCCCGTCGGCCAGCCAGTCGAGGAAGGTGGCGCCGCGCGAGTGTAGGTAGGGCGCCAGGCGCGCGGCGAGGGCCGGGTCGGTGGGCGGAATGCCCTCGTAGATGAGCGCGCCAACCTCGCGATGCGTCGGTGGCGTCTGCGCCAGGGCACTGTGGAACATAAACAGCGCCGCAAGGGCACCGCGGCACGCCGCGCGCAGCGGCGCCTGGTTCTTCGCGGGAGTCATGGGGCGCACCCTAGCGTACGGGTTACGATGTGTCACCCGTGAGCCCGCAGCGCCAAGAAGGCTGACATGGCCAGCATGCCCGTTGAACCGCGCCTCTATCGGCATCCGCACGGTATCACCGCCGTCGACGCCGAGTACCTGTACCCCGGGCACGCGGCGGCGCACCTGATCAGCGACGGCGGGCGGGCCGCGTTCGTCGACGTCGGCACCAACTTCTCCGTGCCGTACCTGCTGGCCGCGCTCGCGGCACTCGGCATCGAGCGCACCGCGGTCGACTACCTCCTCCTCACGCACGTGCACCTGGATCACGTCGGCGGCGCCGGCGCCCTGCTGCAGGCGCTGCCCAACGCGCGCGCCCTGGTCCATCCGCGCGGCGCCGCGCACCTGATCGACCCGCAGAAACTCATCGCCGGCACCACGGTGGTCTACGGCGAGGAACGCTTCGCGCGCCTGTACGGGGAAATCGTGCCGCTGCCGGCGGCACGCGTGCAGCAAGTTCAGGACGGCGAGCGTGTCACCCTGGGCGCGCGCACCCTCGAGCTGATCCACACCCCCGGGCACGCCTTGCATCATTACGCGGTCGTCGACGCGGCGCACGCCAGCATCTTCCCGGGCGACACCTTCGGCATCTCCTACCGCGCGCTCGACAGCCCGCAGGGCGCCTTCATCTTCCCGACCACGACGCCGCCGCAGTTCGATCCGGAGCAGCTGGTGGCCTCGATCGAGCGCCTGCTGAGTTACCGGCCCGAGTCGATGTACCTCATGCACTTCAGCCGCGTCAGCGACGTGCCGCGGCTCGGCGCCTCCCTCAAGGCGCAGGTGCGCGCACTCGCCGCGCTGGCGCGCGCGCATGCACAGGACGCCGATCCGGCCGCCGGCATCCGCGCCGCCATGTGGCAGCAGTGGCTCGCCGCGGCACGCGCCCACGGCTGCCGGCAAACTGAGGTGCAGCTCGCCGAGTTTTTGGCCGGCGATCTTGATCTGAATACCGAGGGTCTGGTCGTGTGGCTGCAACGGGAGCAACGCGCATGAATGACAAGTTCCGGGCCTACCGCATCCATTCCGAAGGCGGGCGTATCAATGCCCGCTTCGAGGACCTCGGCCTCCAGGACCTGTCCCCGGGCGAGGTCGTCATCCGCGTGAGCCACTCCGGCATCAACTACAAGGACGCCCTCGCCGCCACCGGGGCGGGCAAGATCCTGCGCCGCTACCCGCTGGTCGGGGGCATCGATCTGGCGGGCATCGTCGAGTCCTCTGCCGATCCGCGCTTCCACGCGGGCGATGAGGTGCTGGTCACCGGCTGCGCGCTCTCGGAGACCCACGACGGCGGCTACGCGGAAATGGCGCGCGTCAACGCCGACTGGGTCATCCCACTCCCGCAGGGCATGAACGCCTTCGACGTCATGGCGCTCGGCACGGCCGGCTTCACCGCTGCGCTCGCCATCCATCGCATGGAGCAGAACGGGCAGTCCCCGCAGGGCGGACCGATCGTCGTCACGGGCGCCTCCGGGGGCGTCGGCAGCCTCGCCATCGACATGCTCGCGCGCCGCGGCTACCGCGTCATCGCCGTCAGCGGCAAGCCCGCGGCGGTGCAGTATCTGCAGGAACTCGGCGCCCACGAAGTGCTCAGCCGCCAGGCGCTCGACCTCGGGAGCCGGGCGCTGGAGACCGCGCGCTTTGGCGGTGCGATCGATAACCTCGGGGGCGAGATCCTCACCTGGCTCACGCGCACGGTGGACTTCTGGGGCAACATCGCCAGCATCGGGATGGCCGGGGGTCCCGAGCTCAAGACCACGGTGATGCCCTTCATCCTGCGCGGCGTGAGCCTGCTCGGGATCAACTCCTCGGCGACGCCGCGGGAGTGGCGGCTGAAGGTGTGGGAACGAATCGGTACGGACTTGCGGCCGCGTCACCTGAAGCAGATCGTGACGCGCACCATCGAATTTCCGCAGCTGCCGCAGGCCTTTGCGGGCTACCTCGACGGCTCGGTCACCGGGCGCACGGTGGTGCGCATCCGCTGAACGGGCCAGCGGCGCCGCGCCAACCTACTGGCCGGTAAGAGCGCGCGCGCCACAGGCGGCGCGTATAGAATGCGTGTTCCCCTGTTCCCGGAAGGTCCTCAGATGTCGGAAGTGCAAACCGCCGGCGCGCGGCTGCGAGCCGCGGTCGATGCCGAACGGCCGCTGCAGGTCGTCGGCGCGACCAACGCCTACGCGGCCCTGCTCGCCCAGCAGGCGGGCTTCAAGGCGCTGTACCTGTCCGGGGCGGGGGTCGCGAACGCCTCCTTCGGCCTGCCGGACCTGGGGATGACCGCGCTGAATGACGTCTGCGAGGATGCGCGACGCATCACCGGCGTCTGCCAGCTGCCGCTGCTGGTGGATGCCGACACCGGCTGGGGCGCGGCCTTCAACATCGCCCGCACCACGCGCGAGCTCATCCGCGCCGGCGCCGGCGGCATGCACCTGGAGGATCAGGTGTCGGCCAAGCGCTGCGGCCACCGGCCGGGCAAGGCGCTGGTGTCCACGGCCGAGATGTCCGATCGCATCAAGGCGGCGGTCGACGGGCGCACCGATGCGCAGTTCGTCATCATGGCGCGTACCGATGCGCACGCGGTCGAGGGCCAGGCCGCCGCGCTCGAGCGTGCCGCCGCCTACGTCGCGGCGGGCGCCGACATGCTGTTCGCCGAGGCGCTCAAGACCCTGGACGAGTACCGCGCCTTTGCCGCGCGCGTGCCCGTGCCGGTGCTCGCCAACATCACCGAGTTCGGGCAGACGCCGCTGTTCACGCGCGAGGAACTGGGCGCGGCCGGCGTGCGGCTGGTGCTCTACCCCCTGTCCGCGTTCCGCGCCGCCGCCAAGGCGCAGGTGGTGGTGTACGAGGCGCTGCGCAAGCAGGGGACGCAGAAGGCCGTGGTGCCCTACATGCAAACGCGCGCCGAGCTCTATGCGGTGCTCGGCTACCACGAGTACGAAAAGAAGCTCGACGAGCTGTTCGGGAAAGACAAGCCATGAGTAATAAGAAGAGCCCGGCGTTCAAGCCGAAGAAGTCGGTCGCGCTCTCGGGGGTGACCGCGGGCAACACGGCACTGTGCACCGTCGGTGTGACCGGCAACGACCTGCACTACCGCGGTTACGACATCCTGGAGACCGCGACCGTGTGCGAGTTCGAGGAGATCGCCTATCTCCTCATCCACGAGAAGTTGCCGACCCGCGCCGAGCTCACCGCCTACAAGGGCAAGCTCAGGGCGCTGCGGGGACTGCCGGTCGTGGTGCGCGCCGCGCTCGAAGTGCTGCCCGCGGCCACGCACCCGATGGACGTCATGCGCACCGGCGCCTCGGTGCTCGGCTGCGCGCTGCCGGAGAAGGATGAGCACGCCGCCCCGGCGGCCCGCGAGCTCGCCGATCGCATGGTGGCCTCCTTCGGCTCCATGCTCTGCTATTGGTATCACTTCAGTCACTCGGGGCTGCGCATCCAGGTGGAGACCGAGGATGACTCCGTGGGCGGGCATTTCCTGCATCTGCTGCACCGGCGCCCGCCACCGGCTTCCTGGGTGCGCGCCATGCACACCTCCCTCATCCTGTACGCCGAGCACGAGTTCAACGCCTCGACCTTCGCCGCGCGCGTCATCGCCGGCACTGGCGCGGACATCTACTCCTGCATCACGGGCGCGATCGGCGCGCTGCGCGGACCGAAGCACGGCGGTGCCAACGAATTTGCCTTCGAGACGCAGCAGCGCTACGACACCCCGGAGGCCGCCGCTGCGGACATCCGCGCGCGCCTCGAGCGCAAGGAGGTCATCATTGGCTTCGGTCATCCGGTGTACACCCTTTCCGATCCGCGCAACGAGGTGATCAAGGAAGTCGCGCGCGCGCTGTCCAAGGAGGCCGGCGAGCCGACGATGTTCGCGATCGCCGAGCGCATCGAGACCGTCATGCGCGAGAGCAAGAACATGTTCGCGAACCTCGACTGGTTCTCGGCGGTCTCCTACCACATGATGGGCGTGCCGACGGTCATGTTCACGCCGCTGTTCGTGATCGCGCGCACCACCGGCTGGGCGGCGCACGTCATCGAGCAGCGCGTCGACGGCAAGATCATCCGCCCGGCGGCTAATTACGTCGGCCCGCAGAACCTGAAGTTCGTACCCCTCGAGAAGCGCAAGTGATGTCCGCCCACGACATCAGGTCCACGCATCGCCCGGACCCCGATGCGGTCCTCACCGCGATCGCCCGCTACGCACGCGACGCCAAGATCGACAGCGGCCTCGCCTACGAGACGGCGCGCTACTGCCTCATGGACACGCTCGCCTGCGGGTTCCAGGCGCTCAGATACCCGGCCTGCCGCAAGCTCCTGGGGCCGGTGGTTCCGGGGGCGGTGATGGCCGGCGGCGCGCGGGTACCGGGGACCTCCTACGAGCTCGAACCGGTGCAGGCCGCGTTCAACATCGGCGCGATGGTGCGTTGGCTCGACTTCAACGACACCTGGCTGGCCGCCGAGTGGGGCCACCCGTCCGACAACCTCGGCGGCATCCTCGCGGTGGCCGACTACCTGGCGCGCGCCGCGGTGATGCAGGGGCTCGAGCCCCCCAGCGTGCGCGAGCTGCTCACGGCGATGATCAAGGCGCACGAGATCCAGGGTGTGCTTGCGCTGGAGAACAGCTTCAACCGCGTGGGCCTGGATCACGTGCTGCTGGTGCGCGTGGCTTCGACGGCCGTCATCACCAGCATGCTCTCGGGCACGCTCGAGCAGGTGGTGAACGCGGTCTCCAATGCATGGATCGACGGCGGCGCGCTGCGCACCTACCGGCACGCGCCCAACACCGGCTCGCGCAAGAGCTGGGCGGCCGGCGATGCCACCAGCCGCGCGGTGCGTCTTGCGCTCATCGCGCTCAGCGGCGAGATGGGTTACCCCTCGGCGCTCAGCGCCAAGACCTGGGGCTTCCAGGACGTGCTCTTCAAGGGCAAGCCACTCGTGCTGCCGCAGCCCTTCGGCAGCTACGTCATGGAGAACGTGCTCTTCAAGATCTCCTACCCGGCCGAGTTCCACGCGCAGACCGCGGTAGAGGCGGCGATGACGCTGCACGGGCGCGTGCGCGAGCGGCTCGGGGAGATCGAGCGCGTAGTGATCGAGACCCAGGAGCCCGGCGTGCGCATCATCGACAAGACCGGCCCGCTCGCCAACCCCGCCGACCGCGACCACTGCATCCAGTACATGGTGGCCATCCCGCTCATCTTCGGGCGCCTCACCGCCGAGGATTACGAGGATAAGGTGGCCGCCGATCCGCGCATCGATCAGTTGCGCGCCAAGATGCAGGTGCGCGAGAACCCGACCTTCACGCAGGAGTACTACGCCGCCGACAAGCGCTATATCGGCAACGCCGTGCAGGTGTTCTTCAAGGACGGCAGCGTGAGCGAGCGCGTGGCGGTCGACTTCCCCATCGGCCATCGCCGGCGCCGCGCGGAAGGCATGCCGGTGCTGGTGCAGAAGTTCCAGTCCTCGGTCGATGCGCACTTCGCGCCCAAGCAGGCGGAGCGCATCAAGGCCCTGTTCGCCCGGGGGACGCAGCTGGATGCGCTGCCGGTGAACGAGCTGATGGCGGCGCTGGTCACCAACGGCCAGGGCGCCTAGCCACAAGAGAAGGCCCGCCGCCGGGGAGCACCCCGACGGCGGGCCTGGGCTTCACTTCAGGGGCTGCGTGTGCCGCCGGCTAACCGACGCGCACCGGCACAAACAGCCGCGTGTCGCCGCGCTGGATCAAGAGCGCGATGTGGCCCTTGGACTTCTCGACCGCGCTCTTCAGCTCCTCGGCGTTTGCCACCGGCGCGCCGTTCGCGGCCAGGACCACGTCCCCGGGCTGGATGCCCGCTTCCGCCGCCGGCCCGTTAGCGCGCTCGACCACGAGTCCTCCCTTGATGTTGCCCTGGCGCTGTTCCTCGGGGCTCAAGGGGCGCACCGCGAGCCCGAGCTTGCCGCCCTGCTCATGCGTGCCGGTGTTGAGCGCGGTGCGCTTATCCTCGAGTGCGCCCAGCGTGACGCTCAGCTGCTTGGAGGCGTGGTTGCGCCAGATCTCGAGGTTCACCGCCGTGCCCGGCGCAATGCCGGCCACGAGCGCGGGCAGCTCGTTCGAGTCCTTGAGCGCCTGCTCGTTGAGCTTGAGGATCACGTCGCCGGGCTCGACGCCGGCCTTCTCCGCCGGACCGCCCTTCTCGACGCTCGACACCAGCGCACCTTCCGGCTGCGGCAACCCGAAGGAGTCCGCCAGCCCCTGGGTCACCGGCTGGATCACGACGCCGATCTTGCCGCGCGTCACGTGGCCGGTGGTCTGCAGCTGGTTGCTGACCTGCATGGCGACGTCGATCGGGATCGAGAACGAGACGCCCTGGTACCCGCCGCTGCGGCTGTAGATCTGCGAGTTGATGCCGACGACCTCGCCCCTCATGTTGAAGAGCGGACCACCGGAGTTACCCGGGTTGATCGGTACGTCGGTCTGGATGAAGGGCACGTAACCGGAATCGAGCGTGCGACCCTTCGCGGAAACGATGCCGGCGGTGGCGCTGTTCTCGAAGCCAAACGGTGCACCGATCGCCAGCACCCACTCGCCGACCTTCAGCACGCGCGAGTCGCCGAGCTTCACCACCGGCAGGTCCTTGGCATTGATCTTGATGATGGCGATGTCGGACTTGGTGTCCACGCCGATCACCTTGGCGGTGTACTCGCGCCGGTCGGTCATGCGCACCGTGACCTCGGAGGCACCGTTCACCACATGCGCGTTGGTCATGATCACGCCATCGGCGCGGATGATGAAGCCCGAGCCCTCACCGCGCACCGGCGCGGGGCGTCCCTGGAAGGGCTGGCCGCGGAAGAACGGTCCGAAGGGACCATTGGGGCCGAAGGGGCTCGCATTGCCCGGCGGGCCGCTGTCGCCGCCGTCATCGTCCTCGTCATCGCCCTGCTCGACCGCCGGCGTGGCCTTGGTGACCACCGCGATGTTCACGACCGCCGGACCGTAGCGCTGCACCATGGTGCTGAAGTCCGGCAGCTGCGCGGCCAGGTTCGCGCTCGGCGCGGCAGGCGTCGGCTGCGCAGGCGTGGTGCTCGGGGTGGCGATGGCGCGGCCGGCGCCGGCCATGTACAGGGCGCTCACCGGGGCGGCGATCGTGGCGGCTCCCAGGAGGGCCGCAATCAGGGGCTTCATCAGAAAACTCGGCGTGTTCATAGACACTCTGCTCCGTAAAGTTAAGCGCAAGGCGGCCCCGGGGCCGCGGTTGGCACGTACGATAGGGAGGGCGCCTTATGGCAGCCTTAAGGGCCAGCTGCGAGGCGGCGGGGCCCCTTACTCCCCGAAGCGCGTGTAGGGGCGGCTCTCGGTCTGGAGCCCGGGGGTGAGGGAAGAGAAGTACTTCGCAATCACAGCCATGTCCGCGTCCTGCAGATTGCCGGCAAAGCCCTTCATGATGGGGTTCTTGCGGCCGCCGCTTTTGTATTCATTGAGCGCGCGCACGAGGTAGTCCGGATGTTGCCCGGCGAGTGAGGGGTAGGTGGGCGCGATCGCCACCCCATCCGCGCCGTGACAGGACGTACAAAGCCCGACCGCCGCCGGCGTGCTCGCGGGCTTGTTGCCCGAGGTGGGGAGGGGCTTGCCGGCGAAGTAGGTGGCGATGTCCAGGATGTCCTGGTCCGAGAGCGTCGAGGCCTGTGAATGCATCGTGAGGTGCGCACGGTCACCGTCGCGGTAGCCGGTGAGGGCCGCCGCCAGATATTCCGGATGCTGGCCCTCGAGCTTGGGCACGCTGTACATGGGGTAGGCGTTCTTGTAACCCGCGATGCCATGACAGCCAAGGCAGGTATAGGAGCGCGCCTTGCCGCGCGCCGCATCGCCGGTAGCGGCCTGCTGGGCCAGCACCGGGGCCGCCAACAGAGATCCGGCCAGCGCGACGATCGCAAGGCCCGCACGTATCAAAGACCCGCGCCAGCGCCCCATTCGTTGTGCTCCCACACCAGCCAAAACGGCCCCGAATCTTACGTTACTCCGCGGCGGGAATGCTACTTGGGCGCGCCCTTCACGGCACCTCGAGCCGCGTGTCCCGCAAGGACTTCTGACCGCTTAGGGCCAGGCGATATTCGTCCTTGCTGTGGATGGTTCGAACGCGTGCATGCCTGTCGGTGTGACAGTACTGGCGCAGGAACTGCCTCATCGCACTCGGTGCACTCGCTGACGCGGTGGGCGTCGCTCTGGATGCCGATGGCGCCCACCACCCGTAGTCCCCTGCGCAGGATGGCAATGGTGGTGCACGGGCAACGGCCCAACGTGCGCTCGTAGTCGAGCTTCTCCTTTTCACGCGCGCGGCGTTGCGGTGTGACCTTGTGCGGGCGCACGTCTAAGATCGGCGCTCATTAATGAAGAGGACACGCCCCGCAACGTGATCGCGCTGCTGCAACGGGTCAGTGAAGCCGAGGTCCGCATCCAGGGAACCGTGGCGGGCGCCATCGGCGCCGGGATCCTGGCGCTCATCGGCGTGCGCCGCGGCGACACAGCGGCGTCCGCCGAGCGCCTCGCCGAACGCCTGCTCGGCTATCGCGTATTTGCGGACACCGACGGTCGCATGAATCTCTCGCTGCGCGACGTGGGCGGCGCGCTGCTGCTCGTGCCGCAGTTCACCCTCGCCGCCGACACCCACAAGGGCACACGCGCAGGCTTCAGCACGGCGGCGCCGCCGGAGGAGGCGCAGCGGCTGTTCGAGCACCTGCGCGCCTGCGCGGCGCGCGCCTATGCCCCTGTTTCCGCAGGTGTATTTGGGGCGCACATGCGGGTATTACTCGTCAACGACGGACCGGTGACCTTCTGGCTTGAGAGCCCCTGAGAGCCCCAGCGCGTGACGTGGATCCCGGAGCGGTCGAACTTAAAGGACCGTGGCGGTCTATTTGACCTATCATTTGACACTTTCTTTTCTCCGCGCCGGCGGAGCTTGTGGAGGCGTCAATCATGGGTTTAGGAATGCGCGAACTGGTGGTCATCCTGCTGGTCGTGCTCGTCGTCTTCGGCGCCAAGAAGCTGCGCACCGTGGGTTCGGATCTCGGCCACGCTGTGCGTGGGTTCAAGAAGGCGATGAGCGACGGCGAGGAGGAGCAGAGCAGCCCCCCGAAGCAGATCCGCGCGGAAGCGCCGGACGCGGAATTCGCCGAAGCGAAGAAGAGCGAAGCGAAGACCGAAGCGAAGACCGAGCGGAGCAGCTGATCTGTTCGAGGGCCGGTTCTCCGAAATCCTGATCATCTTCGTCCTGGCGCTCATCGTGCTGGGACCGGAGAAGCTGCCGCGCGTCGTTTCCGAACTCGGCCGCTGGGTCGGGCGCGCGCGCGCGATGGCGCGCCAGTTCCGCGAGCAGCTCGAAGAGGAAGTACAGCTCGAGGAAGCCCGCAAGAACCCGATGAGCGCCGCGCCGCCGCCGCCGCCGTCCCCTGCACCACCGCCGCCCGAGCCCGAGCCGCCCGCACCGCCGCGGCCGCCGACCTTCTCGCACGCGCATCCGACCGACGACCGCGGCGCCGACACCACGGCGGGCGCAACTGCGGGCGCGGGCACCGATGAGCCCCGAACCTGAGAAGCTCGCCGAAGGTACCCTGATCTCGCATCTGTTGGAGCTGCGGGACCGGCTGCTGCGCGCGCTGGCCGCGGTGGGCGTGGCCTTCCTGCCGTGCATGTACTACATGCACGAGCTGTTCGACTTCGTCGCGCAGCCGCTGCTGGCGAAGCTGCCGCAGGGCGGCAGCCTCATCGCCACCGGCGTGATGTCACCCTTCACCACGCCCTTCAAGCTGTCGGTGTTCGCCGCGCTGCTGGTGGCGATGCCGTACGTGATCTACCAGCTGTGGGCCTTCGTCGCGCCGGGCCTCTACCGCAGCGAGCGGCGCTTCGCGGTGCCGCTGCTCGTCTCGGCGATCCTATTGTTCTACGTCGGCATGGGATTCGCCTACTACTTCGTCTTCCCGGTGATGTTCAGGTTCTTCGCCAGCAACACCCCGATGGGGGTGGCGATGATGACGGACATCAACAACTACCTGGACTTCGTGCTCACCATGTTCTTCTGCTTCGGGCTGGCCTTCGAGGTGCCGGTGGCGGTCGTGCTGCTCGTGGTCATGGGCGTGGTGCGCGTAGAGAGCCTGAAGAAGAACCGCGGCTACGTGCTCATCGGCATCTTCATTCTCGCAGCGCTGCTCACCCCGCCGGACGCCATCGCGCAGTGCTCGCTCGCGATCCCCATGTACCTCCTCTACGAGGGCGGCATCCTCATGGCGCGGCTCATGGTGCGCCGCCGCGCCGACGAGGCGGGCGCCAACACCGGCGACGCCTGACCTGGCCGGCGCGTTGCGCGCCCCCCATGAAGTGGGTGAGACTGACCTGATGCGTCCGTCGCGCCCTCAGCAACGCAAGCCCCCCCTCCCATGAACCAGGCCGCCGACGCCGTGACCGCCCCGGTGCCGGCGCGCACGATTCTCGGCCAGCCCTTCGGGCTCGCGACGCTGTTCCTCACCGAGATGTGGGAGCGCTTCACCTACTACGGCATGCGTGCGGTGCTGATCCTGTTCATGGCCGCAGCGGTGAGCCGCGGCGGCCTGGGCATCCCGGACACTTCCGCGAGCGCCATCTACGGCCTGTATCTGGGCAGCACCTATCTTCTGGGTCTCGCCGGTGGCTGGATGGCCGACCGGCTGCTCGGCGCGCAGCGCGCCGTGATCAGCGGCGGGGTCTTCATCACGCTGGGAAACGCACTGCTCGCCCTCGGCAACACCGCGGTGTTTTTCGTCGGGCTCCTGGTGATTGCGATGGGCGTCGGACTGCTCAAACCCAACGTGAGCGCCCTGGTCGCCTCGCTCTACCCGGAAGGCGGCCCGCGCCGCGACGCCGGTTTTTCCATCTTCTACATGGGCATCAACCTCGGGGCCTTCCTGGGATCGCTCCTCGTGCCGGTGTGCGCGGCAGCGTTCGGCTGGCGTGTCGGCTTCGCACTCCCAGCCTTCGGCATGGCGCTCGGCGTGCTGCAGTTCTTCGGCACGCGTCGGCACCTGGGCGTGGCGGGGCTGCCGCCGCCGCGCGAGCGGCGTGGTTCCTGGACACCCGTCGTCCTCGCGCTGGCGCTCGTCGCCGGCATCGTCGCGCTGGTGCTCGGCGGACGATTGCACCTGGATGCGGTGACGCTGTCCAACTCAGCGACCTGGGCTTATGCGCTGCTCGCGCTCGGCTACTTCCTCTACTTGATCTTCCTCGCCGGGCTCACTCCCACCGAGCGCAACCGCGCGCTGGCCATGGTGGCGCTGTTCGCCGCTTCGGTGATGTTCTTCGCCGGCTACGAGCAGCAGGGCGCTTCCTTCAATCTCTTCGCGGAGCGCTACACCGACCGCCACATCCTGGGTTGGGTGATGCCCGCGGGCGTGCTGCAGGCGGTGAATCCGTTCTTCGTTATCACGCTCGCCGGGGTGTTCGCCTGGGTGTGGACCTCGCTCGGCCGCCGCGGCCTCGACCTGCCGGCCGCCACGAAGTTCGGCCTGGGCCTGATCTTCCTGGGCCTCGGGTTCCTCGTCATGTACTTTGCCGCGCGCCACGTGCTTGCCGGGGAGATGGTCCTGCCCACCTGGCTCGTGGCCACCTATCTGCTGCATACCATCGGGGAGCTGTTGCTGTCCCCCGTCGGGCTCTCGTACATGAGCAAGCTCGCCCCGCCGCGCTTCGTCGGCCAGGTGATGGGACTGTGGTTTCTTTCCCTGGCGCTCGGCGGCAACCTCGCCGGACAGCTCTCGGGACGATACGACTCGAGCCACCTCGAATCGCTCCCGGGGCTGTTCCGCCACGTGTTTTGGTACTGCATGATCGGCGGCGCAGCGATGCTGCTCCTGACGCCCTGGATCCGCCGCCTCATGGCGGGCGTGAAGTAGGAGTCCCACGATGCAGGTCCCCCGCGCCGGCGCCATACTACTTCTGCTGCTGGCTTGTGGCTGCGCGCGCCAGGGTATCCCGCCAGCCACGGGGAACGCGGTGCCTGAGAGCGCGGACGAGTTCGTCGCGCGCGTCAACAAGGACCTCGCGGGGCTCGACACCGAAGTCAGTGCCGCCGGTTACACCGAGGCGACCTTCATCACCGTCGACACGCAACTGCTCAATGCCAGGGCGACCGACCGTTACCTCGCCTACCTCACCCAGGCCAACACGCAGGCGAAGCGCTTCGACGGGCAGAAACTCTCGCCCGCGACCGCGCGGGCGCTGCTGAAGCTGCGCCTCAATGTGCCCGCGCCCGCGCCGGACGATGCCACCAAGCGCGCGCGCCTGACGCAGCTGGAATCGGAACTGGAGGCGAAATACGGGGAAGGCAAGTACTGCCCGCGCGGCCCGAGCTCGTGCAAGAACCTCGACCAGCTCGCCAACATCCTCGCGAGCAGCCGCAACTACGCCGAGCTCACCGAGGCGTGGAAGGGCTGGCATGACGTCGGCGCCGGCATGCGCGCCGACTACAGCGAGTTCGTGTCGCTCGCCAACGAGGGTGCGCGCGAGCTGGGATTTCAAGACCTCGGCGCGATGTGGCGCTCCAACTACGACATGACGCCCGCGGAGTTCGACGCCGAGGCGGCCCGCCTGTGGCAGCAGGTCAAGCCGCTGTATGACGGGCTGCACTGCTACGCGCGCGCGAAGCTGGCCAAGCAGTACGGCGCGGACAAGGTGCCCGCCGGCCAGCCCATCCCGGCGCAGCTGCTCGGCAACATGTGGGCGCAGAGTTGGAGCAAGATCTACGCGGACCTGCTGCGGCCTTACCCGAACGCCAGTATCGAGAGCGCCGACGCCGCGCTCAAGGCGCAAAAATGGGATGCGCAGCGCATGACGCGCTCCGCCGAGAGCTTCTACGTCTCGCTCGGATTCCCGGCGCTGCCCCAGACCTTCTGGGAGCGCTCCATGCTCACCCGCCCGCGCGACCGCGAAGTCATCTGCCACGCGAGCGCTTGGGACATGTCACCGGGTACCGATGTGCGCGTCAAGGCGTGCCTAGAGCCGACCGAGCAGGACCTCACCACGATCTACCACGAGCTCGGCCACGACTACTACGCCCTGAGTTACGCCCGGCAGCCTTACCTGTTTCGTGATGCCGCCAACAACGGCTTCCACGAGGCCATCGGCGACACCATCAACCTGTCGGTGACGCCGGCCTACCTGGCCAGGATCGGCCTCATCCAGCCGGTGAAGCCGAGCCACGAGGCGCTGATCAACCAGCAAATGAAGATGGCGCTCGACAAGATCGCCTTCCTGCCCTTCGCACGCCTCATCGATCAGTGGCGCTGGAAGGTGTTCGCGGGCGAGATCACCCCGCAGAACTACAACGCCAGCTGGTGGGAGCTGAGCCGCCGTTACCAGGGCATCGTGCCGCCGGTGCCGCGCAGCGAGGCCGACTTCGACCCCGGCGCCAAGTACCACATCCCGGCCAACAGCCCATACACGCCCTACTTCCTGTCCTACCTGCTTCAGTTCCAGTTCCACAAGGCGCTGTGCGCGGCCGCCGGCAACCGGGGGCCGCTGTACGAATGCTCCAACTTCGGCAGCAAGGCGGCCGGGGACAAGTTTCAGGTGATGCTGGCGCAGGGCGCGTCCGCGCCTTGGCAGGACACGCTGGAGAAGCTCACCGGTTCGCGCCAGATCGATGCGGAGGCCATTACCGAATACTTTCAGCCACTGCTCGAGTGGCTGAGCGAGCAGAACAAGGATCAACACTGCGGCTGGTAGGCTGATCAGGAACCTACGGGCCCGGAGATGTCAGACTGCTAGCGGACCAACTCCGGTCGTACACCAGGCATAAGGACACCTGGAAAGCCGCCGGTCACGACCGACGCACGTCATGAGAACCAAATTAATTCCATGAGCCGATTTGATAGGTTTCGCGCCAACAAATCCAACGTATGACCAAGAATAATTTGAATTGGGTATTCGCGTTGATTGGGTTGATTGTGTTTCTTGGCCCCGCTGTGCGTGCGGAAGAAAAGTGTCCGGCCGAGATCAAGCTGTTGCTGTCCCCACTGACAACCCCAGCGGTGATCGCATCCCTAGGGTTTAAAAATGAAGCGGCAGGTCGTGTTTATTTCTTCGACACCGATGCGCTGGATCTATTGATGCAGGGGGTCATTGTGCGAGTCCGGCAGGGTGCGAACAACGACCTCACGATTAAAGTGCGCCTGCCCAAGGGCGACCCGAAAGTCGACAGTTCTCGGCTTTACGAGCGATTTCCGTGCGAAATCGATCGGAATCAAAGTGGAGAAAGCACTTCATACGCGATTAAGCGCAGATATAAGGCGACCAAGGTCCCGGAGAACGGCAGCGACATTTACCGACTGCTCAGCGTTTCGCAGAAAGAACTACTACACGAGGCACGGATCTCGCTTGATTTGGTTCGGGTCGTGAGAATGGCCGACATCAACTCAACGAAGTGGGAAACGACAGCTCAGTCGCCATTTGGCCAACTTGCACTGGAGCTGTGGGAATGGCCGGCAGGGAAGGTTCTCGAACTCTCCGCGAAGGTAGAATCTGCTGCAGAGGCGTCGAAGTATGCGGAGTTGGAACGCTTGGTACAGCTGAAAAATCTGTCCTTGGACACCAGTCAGGACACAAAGACCAGCGTGGTTCTGAAAACGTTTGCAGGTCACCCATCCCCGCCAAAATGATTTCGCCATGAATGCTTTGGTGCCCCGGCCCCGACTCCTCCACAGTGCAGGCAGTCCATCGCCTAGGAACGGGGCTTTGACCAAGTTTGGCCGTCGGACACCAGGCGGCCCAGGAGCGGTCAGTGACAGGCTAGTTTGGCCTGCCCGCGTATCCAAACGGATCAAACCGGTCAGCGACTAGGATTACCCAGGCGGACGCGGCAGTGCTCGGAATCGGGTTTCCGTACCATCCAAACGGGATGAAATATCGTCTGCTGGAGTACAGGTACGGTTCGCTCCTAACAGGCTTCGTGGGCTGCACAATGAGACTTGCGTAGTCGGCGGGCTTCCCCGGAAGACTGGCCTGGACGTAACGACCGTATCGTAGATTTTGGACGCCTGCGACCATGCGAAATTCGTCATCCTTAAGCTTCGATACAAGGACCTGTGCCTGTGCAAATTCCGTTGCACTCCGCGGTGTTGCAAGATAGTGATGGATCATGTTTCGCACCATGATGATCGCTCCAGCTGTCCACTCAGCTGAGAACACCCCCGCACGGAAATTTCCCTCCTGTGTCCTTCCATTGGAGTCGGCATCCGAGTAGCCAACGCCCCAAAGGGTTTGTCCCTCCCCATACGCGCCCCAATCTTTGAGCCGCACCCATAGCCGGTATGCCGCCCCAAAGCCGAACCACGCGTCAATTTGCCCTGATCCCAGCGCCGCTACGCCCCACGTATTTACGTCCACTGCCTTGGGCTTAAGCAGCGGCCGCCACTCCGTTTTGGAGCCGGGCTCGTTCGCAAACCCAGCGGTAACGAACTCACCCTCGCGCCACGCGTGGGCATGCAGAAATTCTCGTAGGCCTTTAGTGTGGCGCGCATCCGGTAGCCGGCCGCCAGCTACCATCGTGTCAATCAGCTTCGAGGTATTCGCGATTTGATTCTTGGCGTCCGGTTTAAGCCCCCTGTCTCCGGCTAGCTCATTCACAAGCGTGGACTTCAAAATGTTGAGACCTGCGAACAGCGACAGGTTGTTTTCAATCGAGACGAAGTAAGGGCTGACCGATGCTGCGCCTTGATTCTGCAACGTACCCGAAGGGGCGTAGTAGACCGCTCCTGCCGCCGATTGCATTGCGGCAAACGCGCCTAGCACCGCAATGGCGTTTTGTACGGATGGCTCCGAGAACGGGACACACTTATCACCTCTATCCACTACGTAGTGAAGATAGGCGGCTTGCAGGGGCCCGACCAAGAAGGCCCAGGCGTTGTCACCCGTTATGGGTTTCCAGTCGCTCCACGAAAGATGTCCGAAGCTGTAGAGGGGATTGTCGCCTGGAAGCTTCCCTACGGTGATGAAGTGTGCGTACTGCGAATGTTTCAGAGGGTCGGGCGCAAGCCAAGCGGCCGCTGTCATGCGAAATGCGTACGCGGATCTCGGGTCTGTAATCCGGGTTCCGTTATATACATACAGAGAGCCGATCGTTGCCGCACGGCTACCGGTTGGTACGTCTCGGGTGTCATGTATCTGGCTGAGGACCTGATTCTGGTAGGAAACGAGTTCGTAAGCATCCAGATTAAGGAAGTTCGTAAAGTGGTTTTTGACCGCGCCGAGCACAACGGCGATCTGCCAGGTAGCGGCGTCGTATATGTTTGTGCCGTTGTGAACGTTGATTCGTTCCGCCTGCAGAAGGGCGCCCTCACCGCTTCGCGCTTTGATTGCGTAGTCGCTGGGATCGTAGTAGTCGAAAACTGAGCAAACCACACCGGGCAGTCTGCAGACGTATTCGCCCCAGTACCGTTCGGAATCCGAGAAGCTGTAAGGAAGCACCAGACCCTTAAGCGCGCCATCGGTTGTTCGATACAAAGCACCACCATGTGTATCACGGTAACTGACCAGGTACTCGTAGGTCCCGGCTAGCTCTTCGATATCGTTACTTGCCTCGGCCGCCGCGTTGCAGGTGAGTGCGCAGGGCAGCAGCAGGGTGCTCGCCGTAAGTAACAGAGTTGCGTACCTGAACATCATTCTCTGGCCATTGCACCGGACGGACGCATAACAGCTCTAGGATGCGCCGCGAAATGGTCAGTAGCCAATGACCGTTATGGGTCCAATCCCCGCCGCCCATGTTGATAGGGGACGTGCTCCCTGGAATCGCTGGAGCGCGATGTCAGCCTCGGCTCGCTGCAGCGCTGGTACTTAAGGGGTAGTCTTAAACGGTCCAGTCCTTGAGCGCGGTCGCACCATGAGTTGGAGCGCAATTTTGCACCCTACATCGGCGGTACTTGCACTGCTGTGCGCAAGCTCTCTCGCACCGGTGGTGGCAGCGGCCGCCACATGCAATGCACACGGCGTGCAAGTGCAGGTTCTCGGTTCGGGCGGTCCCGAGCTGGAGGATAAGCGAGCGTCTAGCAGCTATCTCGTGTGGCAGGATGGCCGAGCACGCATCCTAATCGACAGCGGAGGCGGCAGCGCGCTGCGCTTCGGACAGGCTGGCGCACATGTGGCGCAACTTGATGCCGTCTTGTTCACGCATCTGCACATCGACCACAGCGCAGATTTCCCCGCGCTGATCAAGTCCTCGTATTTTGAAGAACGTGAGCTTCCCTTGCCAGTCTATGGACCGCCCGGCAACGAGAACTTTCCTTCGACCACCGAGTTCGTGGCAGGCCTGTTCGATGGCAAACACGGCGCTTACCGATATCTGGCAGATTTCCTGGCCGGCAAAGATGGCGGCTACTCGCTGCAGGCACATGATGTCGCCTTGACGGCTCGCGAGATCCGAGCGGTCGTAAGCGCTCGCGACGTCTCGTTGGATGCCACGCAGGTTATCCACGGCGGCGTACCTGCGATTGCCTGGCGTGTCAGCATGGGCGGCAGGGTCATCGTATTCTCCGGTGACACCAACGGTGACAACGGTAATCTTGAGCGGCTGGCGATCGGGGCAGATCTGTTCGTAGCGCACAACGCGGTTCCCGAAGGTGAGACCGGCGCTGCGAGACAGCTCCACATGCCTCCGTCCGTGATCGGCCGCATCGCCAAGACCGCCGGCGTCGGACGGGTCGTGCTGTCACATCGGATGCTGCGCACCCTAGGACGAGAGTCTGAAACGCGATCTGTGATCGCGCGGGTGTACCCGGGCCCGGTGGCGTTCGCCGAAGACCTCGATTGCTTCTAGTAGTCGTGTTAGGACGAAGCCCGGGGCGATTGTGCTCTGCACGTCGGCCGGCAGGTAACGTTCAGCCGGGATGACGTGATGGCAGCCGCGCTGACGGAAGGCATCCATCTGGCTTCCACAGCGTAGACTTACGAATCTTGATGAGGCCGTCCGCCAGCCAGTTGAGCGGAAGGTTGCTAGGAGCGAAACAGAACATGCCAAAGATTCTCTTGTTTCGCGCCGCGCACGATCTGAGCGCGCGGCTCGTGTCGGACCTTGCTCGCGCCGGATACGATGTCGCGACGCCGGAAAGCGCGGATGTGCGTACGGTTCTTCAGCATCAGCCTGATTTGATCCTGTTGCAGACGGATGTACGAACGCTGGACTGCTGTGGTCTTCTCACTCAGCTCAAAGGCAATGAGGCCACGGCGCCGGCGAAGATAATCCTTCTCGCCGAGGGTGGGCCTTTGGAGCGCAGCCGTGCTCTCGATCTGGGTGCGGACGACGTCCTGAGTATTCCTTTTGAGCCGGCGGAGCTCTTCGCCCGAATTCGTGCGCAACTCCGAGAGAAGGCACCGGATGATCGTTTGCGCGTGGAGGTGCTCGACGCCAAGAGGAAGGAGTCTGAAGCTGAAGCGGCGTTGGCCGCGATCGTTGCGCAAAAGGAGACCGGGAAGAGGCGCTGGATTGCACTTGGGGTGTTAGCGGCACTAGCGCTGATCGGCGTGGGTGTTGCCGTCCGAAACGCACAGGTCAGCCGCAAGTCAAACGCGGGCCTCGCTTTGCAGCTGGAAAATCTTCGCTCGGAAATTCTCACTCAAGGCCAGCTTCTGGAGCGCGCACAAAAGAGCCGCGACGCTGGCAATCAGGAATTGACTGCATCGGTGAGCAAGCAGCTGGAAGAATTGCGGACCGAGAGTGCGGACCTGCGGAAGCAGATCTCCACCTCGAGCGGGGCATCCCTGTCTGATCTCGACAGCCGTTTGAAGCAAACCGACTCTCGGATCGGAAAACTCGAGAACGAGTCGCGCATCGCACAGGAGATCGTCCGGGATTATTCAAACAGCGTCTGTCTGATCTACGCGATTGTGGGGTTTCACGACAGGAAAAGTGGTGCTCGGCTCAACTTTTCCGGTATTGACGCGAATGGCAATCCGCTCACCGATGACAGAGGAAAGGTCATCGTGACCACTGAAAGCGGCACCCGACCCGTTTACCTGCACGTGTTCGGAAGTGGCTTTCTGATCGATACCGCCGGTCACATCCTCACCAACCATCATGTACTCCAACCATGGTGGCACAACGCTCAGGCGATCCCCGTGCCCATCGATACTTTCGAGCCGACCATCGTGTCGATGTGGGCTTATTTTCCGGGAAGCGAAACCCCACTGCTTATGCGCGTCCGGAGCTTGAGCGAGGATTTCGACCTCGGGGTGGCATCAGTCGATCTGCCTGAGAGCCACCCGAGGCCTGTCACAACCGATCAGCAAGCCGCGATTTCGGGCAGCCCGGTCGTCTTGATTGGTTACCCCACGGGAGTCGAAGGGATTCTTGCGCGTCTCGACGAGCCTACCCTCAAACGGATCGCACAGGCAGTCGGGAACAACACGGAGGGTCTTGTGCAGGAGCTTGCACGAAGAAAGCTGATCCGGCCGCTGGTGACTCAGGGCCATCTTGGCGTTGTTGGCCCCGATCGACTGGTCTACGACGCACAAACAACTTCCGGCGGGTCCGGTGGGCCGGTATTCAATGCCAGCGGAAAGGTGATCGGGGTGAACTTCGCCATCCTGTCGGGATTCTCTGGCTCGAATTTCGCCGTCCCCATATCGCGTGCTGCAATGGTGGTCGAAACGTCAAAATCTGCGCAAGCGCTGCGTTGATGCCGATCTCGGGCAACCAATGGCGCTGGACAGCCGGCGCCTTTCATTCGGCAGTCGTGGCATCGCCAATATGGCAAGACCATAATGACGACGCCAGAACGGCGGAATGCATGCGGAGCAGCCCGATAGCTGCCGGTCGCATCCCGCGGCTTCGGGTCGATCCGAGTCATAGCCGATTGATCGCGGATAATTCGGCTGGGAACGCCGTCAGAATGCCAAGTCGCCTTCCCGGAAGCCGCCGTTCGCAGCACTCTGAGCGGCTTAGATGGCGGCTGAATCGCGAGGCCCACGCGCGGTACGCCGCAACTTGCGGGAACGATGTGCGCCGGCGCATCCTTTCCATCACCCCGGACGGGTCTAAAGAAATGCGGCCGACTCCGAGCGGGGTCTGTCGCCGGTAACAGGCAACGGGGATATCGAGGGGCACGCGACGATGAAGGCAGAGTTTCAACGGGCCGCGTGCCACCGAACGCCAGGGAGCACGGCGCTGATGGAGGGGTGGCTCTGGTACCTAGGCGGCTGGAGGACTGGGTCGTGAAGACCGGGCCTCAGGTCGAAGGCTCGAAGCCGCGGCGCAAGAAGAAAAAAGCGGCGAAGAGTCAACCGCGTGCCCGGATTATTGGGACGCGGCCCCTGAAGTTCCCGATGACCCTGCGCGGGCAGGTGGTGGACGTGGAAGTGCTACCAGCGGTCGGCACGACGACCCATGTGAACTACAAGATCACCATCAGCCTCGGAGGCAAAATTCTGGACTGGATGCCCACCCGCGCGGAGCTAGAGCGAATCGGCCACACCGCTGGGATGCTCACCGAGCTGCAGACGAGTCACTGAGACATGGGCGGCGACCCCGCAGGTGCTTTCCTGGCACCTGTGATGGTGCAATCGTCCGCTCTCCGCTGCCTCGGCGACTGCTATCAGTGACGGCCAACACACGGACTTTGGATCACCTTGGGTCGATCAGATCAGACCAACGCCGCCAACCGGCCACGAGCGGTCAGTTACCCCAGATATGTGACCTTCCACAGAACCGCTATTCGGGAACACTGATCCGAATGCCCGTCCCTGTGAACGTGACCGCGCCCTCAGGCGGTGGCAGTCATAGGGGATCAGAGAGTTCCGCAGCGTCATGGATACAACTGGGCAGCACCCGCATCACCAGTCACTAATGCCAAGGCGCTGTTGTTCTTTCCGAGCGCCATCATGACGAAGCTGCTGTCGGCGTAAACTTGCAGACCACCGGTCTCGGAGAACGTGCCCGTCATTGGGTCAAACAACTCGGAATATTTCGGCGGATTAGACTGAAAAGAGGGATTAGTGGGATCAGAGGGATCCACTACGGAACCACCCGCGACGAGAACTGTGCCGTCCGGAAGCAACACTGCCAACGCGGGTATGTATCCCGGCGTCACCAAGGTACCGGTCGTCGTGAAGGCACCTGTATCGGGATCGTAAATCTCGGGTGGTGGAGGCAAACCCGGACCGGCTGCTTCGCCACCTACGAACAACACCTTGCCGCTCGCCAGCGGAGTGGCTGTGTGCAAGTGACGCGGAAAAACCATGGTTCCGGTGGCTGTGAACGTGCCAGTAGCCGGGTCATACAGTTCGGCCTGACCAACCCACGCGTTGTTTGTGTCCAGACCTCCCGCGATTAGTACTTTACCGTTCTGAAGTAAGGTCGCCGTGTGGAAATCCCGAGGGGTGTTCAAACTGCCGGTGGCAGTGAACGTTCCTGTGCCCGGAGCGAAGAGTTCCGCAACAGCCGCTAGCGAGGCTGGGGAAAGCTGTACGAGGGTCGATCCTCCGGCGATGAGGACGTTGCCGGTGCCAAGCAGTGTAGCCGTGTGCCGCGTGCGCGGAGCTAGCAGCCTCCCAGTTGATGTGAAGGTGCCAGTACCCGGATCATAGAGTTCCGCCGTCTGCAGCATGCTCGTAGTGCCGGGCTGAGCCCCGCCGGTCTCGCCCCCCGCAATCAGGACCCTGGGATCGCTGCAGCTGATGGCCGACAAATCGCAGAGTAGTGTTGCTGTCTGAAACACGCGACCGACTTGCATACTGCCGGTCGCGGTGAAGGTGCCCGTCGTCGGGTCAAAGGACTCCGCTGATGCGGTGGGCTCATCATTCGGGGCCGACCCATCGAAGCCACCGGTGACGAGAACGTGCCCGGTTACCAGCAGACTCCCCGTGTGATACCCGCGAGTGTGAGGCGTGGTGCCGGAGAGTCTGAAGCCATGTTGGAATACCTGAATCACAAAATTCTGTGTCACGCTCTGCCCGACGCCGTTGACCGCGCTCACCACGATTGGGAACGTCCCGGTCGCCTTGGGCGTGCCGGCTAACACACCGGCCGACGTAACGGGACTGAGCCCTGGCGGCAACGCTCCGGTTGCGCTGAACGTGATAGGCAGAGTTCCTTGGGTCGCAGTAAATGTGAACGTGTAGGGTTGGTTGAGCGTTGCGCCTTGCGGGAGGAAGAGCCTGATCACCGGAGGCCCAGGTTGCAGCGCGGGCGGGCATATGTTCGGGCAGGAGGGCCCGACGCCACTACTACCGCCACCCCCGCAGGAACTCAGTGTCAGGGCAAGAATGAGCAGCTGGCACCATCTAGCGAGGACGGCAGGGGAGGTCTTCACAGATTTGCTGTCTTTGTCTTGGTGTGGGCGCCCGGATGTTACATGGATAGATAAGAGGGAGTTTTCCGAGATTCGGGTACCACAACCCGACACCGGAAGTTCACCAAACCTGGGATCGCTTCCGGTTAGCAGTCATTCGCAAAATGAGCTGCAGTCGGTCAGATCCATTGATGGATTCGCGCGCGATGTCGCCGAGTTCCTCGCAGCGCGGCCTGCGCCGCGGGGAAGCCTTCAGGAGGTACAGAAGAACATGCCGACCAGGATCGCGGCGATGCAGCCCCACTGCAGCAGCATTATTCGCTCGCGCAGCACGAGCGCCGCGAAGGCGAGCGTGACAATCGGGTAGGCGCCGGTCAGCGGCGATACGATCGAGAGCTTGCCGTAGCGGCTCGCGATCAGCACGCCCAGGTCGCCCGACGCCATCATCCCCATCGGCAGGAATGAGCGCATCCACTCGATCACGGAGTGCGTGCCGGCGCGTCCCTTCCGCAAGCCGTAGACACCAAGCGTGAGCAGCGCGCCGATCATGCTGTAGAGCGCCATGTTGGCGTCAGTGGCACCCAACCGGTAGTCGTATTTGACGATCGTCTGGGCGCTGCCCCACAGCACGAGCGCCGAGAACGCGAGCGGGATCCACGCCCGCCCAGTAGTTTTGTTGGCGGCGTCCGCCGGTTGGTAGGCAAGTCCGATGCAACCGCCGATCACGAGAGCCACCGCGCCGTACTGCAGCGGCGCGAGCGTCTCGCCAAGGAACCAGTGCGCGAACAGGATGGTGAGCGCGGGATAGGCGGCCGAGAGCGTGCCCACGATCGTGATCGGGCCCGCGATGATTGACTGGAAGTACATGATCCAGGCGGTGCCGTCGAGCAGGTAGGCGAGCACGCCGACGGCGAGCACGGGACGGCCTTCCGCCGCGAACACCGGCGTATGCGGGTTCGCGAAGAAGTAGCAGACCATCACCACCGAGCGGGCGCACGCGAAGTAGAGGCAGAAGCGCGCGGGCGGAACCTCCGTGATCCACATCTTCACGAAGCCCTGGCCCAGGCCGTAGAGCAGGAGTGCGAGCAGAGCCGGCGTCAGCCACAGGAGCAGGGGTGCGGCGGTCGGTGAGTAGGTCATCGCCAATACTAGCGCGCGCGGCCGCCGCTTTCAGGCGAGCCTCTCAGATCGGGTCAACTGCGGACGTTGCGGCTTAGTCCTCAGCGTGCATACCCACGCAGTCTGCGTGCTTGCGGCTTCATAGCCGCAGGGGCTACTGCGGCGCCGGCTCTACGGCTACCTTCACCCCGGTCACCCAGTACTCGGTTTCGCCGAAGCAGGAGTTGGGAATCCACTTGTGCTGGTCGTAGTGCAGCGTCAGGCGCCTGCCGATGTTGGTATTCAGCTGGGTCGCCACCGCCGGATCGCGCACCGTAAAGGCGAACTTCTCGGACATCGTGCCGGGCATGGTCACCATCGCCATCTCGCCCTCCCAGGTCTTGCAGACCCAGCCGCGGCGCGAGAATTTCTGCACGTAGCCGGCGCGCTCCCCCTCTGAGTACACCCAGCTGAGCGACACCCAGGTGATGCCCGCGAGCACCAGGACGATGACCACGACGATGATGCTGAGTACCTTGAACATGGCGCGAGGACCTTTCCTGACCGCGGTCGCGATCCCGGGACATTCGTGCAGGGCGTCCCGACCGCCTTCGGACGCGCTTCGCGGGCACCGCTCTTGTGGCCATAAGCATAGCGCGCCACGCCCTTCGGCGCGCACGCCGGCGGCGGCGCGGCTAAGATGCCCACATGGAAGTGCAGCCCCTGGCCGGGCGTACCGTGGCGGTCCCCGAAACGCGCGAGCTGGAGGTGTTTGCCACGCTCCTCGAGCGGCGCGGTGCCCAGGTGTTGCGCTGCCCGCTGGTCGCCATCCGCGACGCCCCCGACCCCGCCCCGGTGCTCGAGTTTGCGGCCCGGCTCGCCGCCGGGCAGTTCGATGACCTGATCCTGACCACCGGGGAGGGGCTGCGGCGCATCCTCGGGTGCCTCGCGCAACACCGCCCTGCGCTGCGCGAGCCGTTCGTGGCGGCCCTCGCCGTCGTGCGCAAGGTGACCCGGGGACCGAAGCCCGCGCGCGCGCTGCGCGAGCTCGGCCTGAAGCCCGATCTCGCCGCCGCGCAGCCGACGACCACGGGGATCATCGCGAGCCTCACGGGAGAGGCCTTAAGCGGGCGGCGCGTCGCGGTGCAGCTCTACGGGCGCGAACCGAACCTGCCGCTGATCGAGTTCCTCGCGGGCGCCGGCGCGCAGGTGAGCACGGTTGCCCCCTACGTCTACGCCGATGCCGCGGATGATGCCGCGGTGCGCGCCCTCATCGGGCGCCTGAGCGCGGGCGGTGTGGATGCCATCGCCTTCACCAGCACGCCGCAGGTCGAACGGCTGTTTGCCGTCGGGCCCGACGCGGAGGTGCGCCGCGCGCTGCAGCAGACGCTGGTCGCCGCCGTGGGCCCGGTGGTCGCCGAGGCGCTACGGCGCCACGGCGTCGAAGCACGCCTCATGCCGGAGGAGTCCTTTTTCCTCAAGCCGCTGACGGCGGCGCTCGAAGAGGCGCTGCGCACACAGCCCTGAAGAAACCCACGCGCGCTTGGCCGGGCAGATACCGCGGCGCACAAATCTGGTGGCGAGCCGGTGGGGTTGTCTGCGAGCATGCGCGGGGCGCGGGGGTGACTGGCGCTATGGGCTGGAGAACAACGATATGACGATGGCATCGCGGGCAGAGCTGACGCTGCGTGGCTTGATCCTGGGTGTGCTCATCACCCTGGTGTTCACCGCGGCCAACGTCTACTTCGGGCTCAAGGCGGGACTCACCTTTGCCACCTCGATTCCGGCAGCCGTGATCTCGATGGCCGTACTGCGCGCCTTCCGCGGCGCGACCATCCAGGAGAACAACATCGTGCAGACGGTCGCCTCCGCGGCCGGCACGCTCTCCTCCATCATCTTTGTGCTGCCCGGTCTGGTCATGATCGGTTGGTGGACTGGCTTTCCCTACTGGGTGTGCTTTGCCATCTGCCTGTTCGGCGGCACGCTCGGCGTCATGTACTCGATTCCCCTGCGTCGCGCGCTGGTCACGCAGTCGGATCTGCCCTATCCCGAAGGCGTCGCCTGCGCCGAGGTACTCAAGGTGGGCAGCGGTGAGCACGGCTCGGGCGTGGAAGAAAGCCGTGCCGGCCTGAGCGCGCTGCTGTGGGGCTCGGTGATCTCGGGGGCGTTCTCCCTGATCACGGCGACCCGGATCCTCGCCAGCGACGTCATTCGCAACTTCCGCGTGGGCGAGCGCGGGGTCTCGGGCTTCGACTTTTTCCTGTCGTTCGCGCTGTTTGGGGTCGGCCATCTCATCGGATTGTGGTGCGGCCTGGCGATGCTGGTGGGCGCCCTCATCGCCTGGGTCTGGGGCGTGCCGCACTTCTCGGCGCTGTCGGCGAGCGCGGCCAACCTCGACCCTGCGGCGATCGCTGCCCTCGCTCATGACGCGTGGACTCACAAGGTGCGCTTCGTCGGCGCGGGCACCATCGGGGTCGCCGCGGTGTGGACGCTGGCGAAACTGGTGAAGCCGGTGGCCGCAGGCCTGCGCTCGGCCATGGTGGCCTCGCGCGCGCGCGCCGCCGGCAATGCGGCCATGCTGCCGCGCACCGAGCAGGACCTGCCGATCGGCCTCGTGGGCCTGGTCTCGTTGCTGTGCGTGCTGCCCGTGGGCGGGCTGCTGGCACAAATCGCGCACGGCAGCGGGCTCGGCGATCACCTCGTTTTCCTGGTGGTCTCAGGCGTGCTGTACATCGCGCTCATGAGCTTTCTGGTGTCCGCGGTCTGCGGTTACATGGCCGGCCTGATCGGTTCCTCGAACAGCCCGCTGTCGGGTATCGGCATTCTGGCCGTCATCGGCTTCGCACTGATACTCGTGTTCGGCCTGCCCGCGGACATGTTCGGCACCGCCGGAAAATCCCTGGTCGCCTACGCGCTGCTGGTGACGGCGGTGGTGTTCGCCGCTGCCGCGATCGCCAACAACAACCTGCAGGACTTGAAGACCGGACAGCTGGTGGACGCGACGCCGTGGAAGCAGCAGGTGGCGCTGGTCATCGGCGTGGTTGCTGGCGCGGCGATCATCCCGCCGATACTTGATGTGGTGAACCGGGCCTACGGCTTCGCCGGCGCACCCGGACCGCATCGCGAGCACGCGCTGGCGGCGCCGCAGGCAGGGCTGATCTCGGCCTTAGCTCAGGGCGTCATTCAGAACAATGTGGACTGGAGTCTGATTTGGATAGGCGCCGGCATCGGCGTCGTGGCCATCGTCGCGGACATAGTGTTGCGCCGACTGAAGCCCGGGGCGCATCTGTCCCCGTTGGCGGTGGGACTCGGGATCTATCTGCCGACGCAGAGCACCCTCATGGTGGTAGTGGGCGCCGTGGCCGGCTATATCTTCGACCGCCGCGCCGAAGCCGGTGCGAAGCCCGAGGCCACCAAACAACTGGGGGTGCTCCTAGCCTCCGGCATGATCGTCGGTGAAGGGCTCATCGGGGTGCTGGTCGCCGCGCTGGTCGCGTTTTCGGGCCAGGATTTCCCGCTGGCACTGGTGGGGGATGCGTTCGCCAACGGCGCGGCCGTTTGGATCGGCGGCCTCGCCTTCGCGCTGGTGATCTATGCGCTCTACCGCCGCGTGGCGCGCGCGCTCGTTTAGCACCGCGCGCCGCAAGGCGCGCGCGTGGCGGGCTATTTTGCGGTGACGGCGTTCTTGCCGATGAACCAGTGACCGATCCAGCTGACGATCCACACGGTGATCGCTGTCAGCAGCGCCGCCTTGAAGCCATCGAGGTGAAAGCCCGGCAGCATCCAAGCGACCAGCGCCACCATCGCGGCATTCAGCACGAACAGGAACAGGCCGAGTGTCAGGATCGTCACCGGCAGCGTCAGGATGAACGCGATCGGTTTGACGATGGCGTTGACGACGCCCAGGAGCACAGCGGCGATCAGCAGCGTAGTGGTGGTGTTGAAATGCACGCCCGGCACCCACTGGGTGGCGAGCCACAGTCCCGCGGCGGTGATCACCGCACGCAACACAAATCCCATCATGGAGGCGCTCCCGTACCCAATTGTTTTTCGACGAACACCTTGAGACGCGTCATGGCCTGCTGCCAGCTGGTGCGCAGCCGCCAGTACTGAGTATCCCACTCCGGGCTCGCCGGCACACCCGAGCCGAGCAGCCGCACGATCGTGCCCCCCGGGACCTTGTCGAGGATGAAGTCATCGATCATCACGGAATCCGCCCTGGGCAGGCGCGGCGCCGGCAGGTACATCAGCCGCAGCCGCCGCTGCGGCTCAAAGATATCGATGCGCGCCTCGAGCTCGGTCACGCGGTCGACGCTCGCGCGAAAGCTGCCGCCGGCGCGCGCGCGGATCTCCGCGCCCGGGGAGCACCAGCGTGTCAGATGTTGGCTTTCCGTGAGCGCACGCCACACCGCCGTGGCATCCGCCAGGATGTCGACGCGATGCGCGTAGCCACGCTCCTTGTCGCTCATGCGCGCATTGTGCCATTCTGGCCGCCGCTACAGGAGAGGACTCTATGGCGCTGGTACACCTGGCGATCCTGCTCGCACTGCTTGAATTCCTCGTCTTCGTGATGGCCGTCGGCAAGGCGCGCGCCACTTACGCCGTTCCGGCCCCGGCCACCAGCGGCCATGAGGTTTTCGAGCGCTACTTCCGCGTGCAGATGAATACGCTCGAGCAGCTGGTGGTGTTCGTGCCCGCCATCCTGCTGTTCGGCGCCTACGTGCAGCCGCTGATCGCCGCAGCGCTCGGGCTTGTGTTCGTCATCGGCCGCTGGCTGTACTTCCGCGGCTACGTGAAGGACCCGAAGAAGCGCGAGATGGGGTTCATTCTCTCCGCCGTGCCCAACGTCATTCTGCTGCTGGGCGGCCTGATCGGCATCGTGCGCGTGCTGCTCGTGCACCCGAACGGCGGCTGACGACACCCCCCGGGCGCGTCCGGTCACGCGCGCACGGCGCGCCGCCGCCACAGGCCCACCGCGAGCGGCAGGAGCGAGACGGCGACGATGCACAGCGTCACCACGCCGAAGTTCTGCTTCACGAAGGGAACGTTGCCGAACAGGTAACCCCCCCAGATAAACACGCTCACCCACAGGATCCCGCCGCAGAAGTTGTAGGTGAGGAAGCGGGCGTAGGGCATCCGTCCGACCCCGGCCACGAAGGGCGCGCAGGTGCGCACGATCGGCAGGAAGCGCGACACCAGGATCGCGAATCCCCCGTACTTCAGGAAGAACTCCTCGGTGCGCCGCAGGTATTCCACCTTCAGGAGCCGGTAGCGCCCGGAAAAGGCCGGCGGCCCGATCCAGCGCCCGATGGCGTAGTTGGACATGTTGCCGAGCACCGCCGCGCCCCCCAGCACCACCGTCAAAAGCGGTGCGCGCAGGGTCCCGGAAGTGTCCACCGCCGCGAGCGCCCCACAGGCAAAGAGCAGCGAGTCCCCGGGCAGGAACGGCGTCACCACCAGGCCGGTCTCGCAGAAGATCACCGCGAACAAGAGCGGGTAGAGCCACACGTCGAAGCGCGTGAGCAGCTCCACGAGGTGCCTATCCAGGTGCAGGACGAGATCGATCAGCCAAGCGAACATCGCCTGCGAGGATACGGGACTTGCTCGTCGGTGGTGCGCGCGCCCGCTGGGCCTTTAGGGCACCGACAGGTGCGGCTCACCCGCGGTGCGGGCATCGGGTCGCCGCACGCTCTTGAGCGTCTCCAGCCCCAGGCGCACGTCCGCATCTCGGGCGCTGAGCGCCGTGGCACCCGGGAAAATATCCGCCGGCGCGGCGCCCGTCCCCGCCTCGAGCAGGTCAGGCATGAGGCCCTTGCCGTGGATCGAGGCGCCCGAGGGGGTGAAATAGCGCGAAGTGGTGAGCTTCACCGCCCCGCCGCGCGCCAGCGGCATGACGGTCTGCACCGAGCCCTTGCCGTAGGTGCGCCGGCCGATCAGCAGCGCCCGCCCGTGATCCTTCAGCGCCCCGGCGACGATCTCGGAGGCCGACGCGGAGCCGGCGTTCACCAGCACCACGAGCGGCGCACCCTCGATCAGATCCCCAGGCGTCGCGTCCATCTCGAAGCGCGCCTCCGGGGTGCGACCGTCGGCCGTGACGATCACGCCCGACTCGAGGAAGTCATCGGCTACCGCGACACCAGATTCCAGAACGCCCCCGGGATTGTTGCGTAGATCCAGCACTAATCCCTCTATCTTGCCATTATTGTCTCGTTTGAGATTCAATATGGCGCGCTTGAGGTCCTCGGGCGTCGTATCGCTGAAGGTGCTGATGCGCACGTAGCCGTAGCCCGGCTCGAGCGTCGTGGCGGTGACCGAGTGCACCTGCACCTCGGCCCGCCGCAGCGAGAACTCCAGCAACACCGCGGTATTCTCCCGGCGGATGCTCAGATGCACCAGGCTCCCCGACGCCCCGCGCATGTCGGCGATGGCCCCGGCCAGGTCGGCCCCGATCTCCACCCCGTCGATCGCAACGATCTGATCCCCGGCGAGGATGCCCGCGGCGCGGGCCGGGGAGCCCTCGATGGGCTTGAGTACTTTCACCACGCCGTTGGCGGCGGCCACTTCGATGCCGACGCCCGGATAAGAGCCCATCGTGCTCAGGCGGATCTCGTTCAGTTCCTCGCTATCGAGGTAGGCCGAGTGCGGGTCGAGCGCCGCCACCATGCCGCGCAGCGCCTTCTCCATGAGGGCGTGATCGTCGACCTCATCGACGTACTCACGCTTGATGCGCTCGTACACGTCCGCAAACAAGCTCGCCTCGGGCCAGGGCAGCGCAGGTGTATGCGCGCGCGCGGGCTCCACCGTGCGGTCGGCCAGCACTCCGCTGGCGAGTGCGCCGCCGAAGCCGAGCACCACCCCGGCCGCAAGCGTGAGCAGGGTACGGCGGGAGGCGAGGGCCGCCCAACGGCGCGGGCGCCTCATGGCTTGCTGCCGCCGGCCTGCGCGTACCACTCGTCGTCGGCGTCGGCGGCGGGCGCGGAAGCCTCGGGGCGCGGCTCGCTCGGCAGCGGCAGCTCCGTGAGCAGGTCCTCGAGCGGGATGGGGCGCCCGATGGCGAACCCCTGGCCGTAGTCCACGCCGAGCTCGGCGATGCGGATGCTGATCGCCTCGGTCTCGATGTACTCGGCCACCGTCGTGATCGACATGCTGCGGGCGAGCTGCGCGATGGCACGCACCATCGACTCCGCGCGCGGGTCCTTGAGCACATCGCGCACGAAGCTGCCGTCGATCTTAAGCATGGTGACCGGCAGCTGGCGCAGGCACGAGAGCGAGGACAGGCCGGTGCCGAAGTCATCGAGCGCCACGCCGCAGCCCAGGTGCCGCAGGCGCCGCATGAGCGCTTCGGCGCGGGTGAGATTGGCGACGGTGGCGTTCTCGGTGAGCTCGAAGCACAGCAGCTCGGGGTCCAGCCCGCTGCCGCCGATGCGCTCGATCAGCATGTCGCCGAAGGCGTCATCGTTCAGGGACTGGCCGGAGAAGTTGATCGCGAAACCGAGCGCCCGGCCCTCGAGCACCCCGGCGCGCGGCTGCAGGGCTTCGATGACGTGATTGACCACCCAGCGATCGATCGCCGGCATCATCTGGTAGCGGGTCGCGGCCGAGAGAAAACTGTCGGGACCGACGAGCTTGCCCTGCTCGTCCGTCATGCGCAGCAGCAGCTCGTAGTGCGGCCGCGCACTCTCGGCGGCTGCAAACGGCAGGATCAGCTGCGCGTCCAGGTGCAGCCGGCCCTCCTCGATGGCCCCGCGCAGCTTCTCGGCGATACCGATGTCGGCGAAGCGGCGCACGATGCTGACGTCGGACTGCTCGTAGACCTCGACGCGATTGCGGCCGCGATCCTTGGCGGCCTTGCAGGCGGTCTCGGCGGCGACCAGCACGTGCGCCAGCTCGTCCGTGCTCGCATCCAGCAGCGCCACGCCCACGCTGATCGAGACCGGTGTGCGCGCCTCGGCCTGCAGGAGCGACAGCCGCTCGGCACCGGTGCGCAGCGCCTCGGCGAAGCGCTCGGCCTCGGCGACCGCCGCGGGCAAGAGCAGCACGAAGCGGTCCCCGGAGATGCGGGAGCCGAAGCCCCCGGGGGGCAGGCGCTGGCGCACGAGCTCCCCGAGCTGCGCGAGCACGGCATCGCCGACGTGCATGCCGGACTTCTCGTTAATGGCGTGCAGCTGGTCAACGTCGATGTAGAGCGCGCTCCAGGGCTGCGAGGGCTTGCGGTCGGAGGTGATCGCGCCGCGCACCCGGCGCTCGAAAGCCGAGCGCGTGTACAGGCCGCTCAAGGGGTCGTAGCTGGACTCGATGACCCCGATCGCCTTGCGCGCCAGGATCTCGGCGATGTGCGCATCGCGCTCACTGAAGGGCTCGGCGCTGGGCTCGCGTAGCAATGCCAGCACGCCGATCGCCCGTCCGGCGCGCGAGCGCAGCGCGCAGCACAGCACCCGATAGGCAAAGGCTTCGGGGGTCGCCGGCGAGACGGTGTCGTTCATCGTCAGCGGCCCGCGCTGCGCCTGCGACAGCGCGAGCAGCTTGCGGTGCGCGCGCATCAGGAACTGAGTGTCGGGGGCGCCCGCGCCACCGGAGCGCACGAGCGTCACGTTCTTCTCGGGCACGAGCAGTGCGCCGGTGAAGGCATGCAGGTGCTCGATGGTCTGCTGCAGCAGCTCCTGCAGCTCACTCGCGCCGTCGGTATTGGCTATGGGCGGCTCGTTGGCGCCCTGGGCGAGCAGCAGATTGAGGTCCTTGTCGAGGCCACCGACGGTCTGGTTCAGCTCCTCGATGGTGGCGTGCGCGATGAGGTCGCGCCGCACGCACTCGAGCACCGGCGCGAGCAGCGAGTAGGCGAAGCTGAAATCGGGGATCTTGCGGTCCTGGGCGTCCGCCTGGCGGCACACGACGGCGAGGATCGCGAGCAGCTGCTGCGCCTCATCGCGCAGCGAGCACAGGTACACGGGCAGGTTGCCGGCGAGCAGCCGCAGCTGGCCGGCGCCACCGGGGTTCGCCGCGGCCGACAGCAGCGCATCGTCGACGATGTTCATCAGGTCAGGGCCCGTCATGGTGTCGGTGGACCACATGAGCTCGCCCGAGGCCCCGAACATGGCCACGCAGGTGGTGCGCGGCAGGAGCGAACGCACCAGGCGCACGTAGGGGTCGAAGCGGGTACCCGGTTGTCCGGGCACGTACTCGGTGGAGGAGGGCTCGCTCATATCCGATAGGCCGCGGATCCGATCGGTGGCAAAGGGGCACCTAACGATGCGCGCTTATGTCGCTTGCGGTCCTTGCGCGAGTTGGCGAAATGGGGCGCAAGCCGCTCCCGGGGGGGCCAAAACATTGAACCGAATCACACCCCGGGAAGGGGTGCGGGGGACTCCCGGGGGGAGCCGCGGCGCGGCGGCTCCGCGCCCTAGGGGTCGGGCGCGCGGAACCAGGGTCGGGGGTCGACCGGCTTGCCGCCCTTGCGGATCTCGAAATACAGCTCCGGGCGGCTGCTGCCGCCTGAGTCCCCGGCGGCCGCGATGGCATCCCCGGCCGCCACCTCCTCGCCGGCGGCCTTGAGCAGATGGTCATTGTGGCCGTAGAGACTGAGGTAACCATCGCCGTGATCCACGATGGCGAGGAGGCCCAGCCCCGGGAGCCAGTCGGCGTAGATCACGCGCCCGGCGCACACCGCCTTGACGGGCGTGCCGCGCTCGGTCGCCACCAGCACCCCGTCCCAGCGCACCCCGCCCGCGCGCGCATCGCCGAAGCGGGCGATGAGCTGCCCGCTCACCGGCCAGTTGAGCTTGCCGCGCAGGCGCGTGAAGGCGTCGTTCCCCTCGACCGGGAAGCGCGCCATCGCCGCGCGCAGCTCGCGCAGCAGCCGCTCGAGCCCGGCCTGCTCGCCCTTGAGGCGCTCGAGGCTCTGCGCGCGGCTGTGCGACTGTGCCTCGAGGCTGGCTAGCACCTGCGAGCGCTTCTCGCGCGCCGTCTCGAGCGTCGCCAGCTGCGCGCGCTGCTGTTTTTCAAGCTCCGCGAGCTTGGCGTCCTGCGCCTCGAGCTCGCCGGTGAGCTCGGCGATGCGCTGCACGTCGTCCTCGATGAGCTTGATCTGCCCGGCGCGCGCGCGGCCGAAGTAGCTGTAGTAGACGAACATGCGCCCGGCGAGCGCCGGGTCCTTCTGATTGAGGAGGAGCTTGAGCGGCTCCTGGCGCCCGAGGGTGTAGGCGGCGCGCATCTGGCCGGCGAGCGCGGTGCGATTCTCGTCGAGCTGGCTCTCACGCGCGTGCTGCTCGGTGGCGAGCTGCGCGCGGCGCGCCGCCCCTTCCGCGCGCTGGCGCCGCACCTCGAGCCACGCATCGCGCGCCTCGCCCACCGACAGTTCGGCGCTCTTCAGGTCGCGCGTGAGGCGATCGCGTTGCACCTGGCTCGCGGCCACCTCGCGCGTGATGCGCTCGATTTCCGCCTTGACCGCCGCCAGCTGCGCCTCGGTCTTTTTGGTGTCGCTCTCGGGGCGGGCCGGCGGCGCGGCCCGCAGCAGCCCGGACGCCAGGCACAGGCCCAGGGCGCCCACGGCGGCCGCTACGGCGGAAAAAACCGCCGGGGCGCTATAATGCGCGCCCTTTTTCGCCCCGCGGACCTGACCTGCGCCCATGGACCGTCTACTGGAATACATCAGCCATCACCCCTGGCTGGCCGCCGCCACAGCGGTCGTCGCGGCGCTGGTGCTGGTATACGAGATGCGCACGCGCTCGGATAGTAAGGTCACCGTCTCGCCCCAGGAACTGATCCGCCTCATGAATCAGGGCGCGCTCGTGCTCGACCTGCGCCCGAGCGAACAGTATCAGGCCGGGCACTTGAACGGCGCGCGCCAGCTGAACGGCGAGCAGCTGCTGAAGGCCGGCGACACGCTCAAGAAGCACAAGGAGAAGCCGGTCGTGGTGTACGACGATACCGGCAGTCTCGGTGGGGCGGCGGTGCGCCAGCTCGTGGCCCAGGGCTTTACACAGGCGTTCGCGCTGCGCGGCGGGCTGGCCGCGTGGCGCGCCGACAACCTGCCGGTATCGCGCGCCTGAGGCGCGCGTAGCCACAGCGACGAGCTCATGGCGACCGGCCCGAGGATCCTCATGTACAGCGCGGACTGGTGCGGTTACTGCGCGCGCGCCCGCCGGCTGCTCGATGCCAAGGGCGCCGCCTACGAGGAGATCGATGTCGATGTGGTGCCGGGCGCGCGCCAGGAGATGCAGGCGCGCACCGGACGCGACACGATCCCGCAGATCTTCATCAACGCGCAGCACATCGGCGGAGCCGATGAGCTGCAGGCGCTCGAGGCCGCCGGCGGCCTGGATCCACTCTTGAAAATGAACGGAGCCTGACGATCATGAACGAAACAGCCGCCGCGGGCGCAAACGGCACCGAAGCGGTGCTCACCCTGCAGAACGTGTACCTGAAGGACTGCTCGTACGAGTCACCCAACGGGCCGCGCATGGAGGGCAACTGGAACCCGCAGATCAACCTCGATCTGCAGACCGCCTCCACGGCGCTCGGTCCCGAAGTGCGCGAGGTCGTGCTCACGGTGACCGTGTCCGCGAAATATGGCGAGGCGACGCTGTTTCTGGTGGAGGTGAAGCAGGCGGGCCTGTTCGTGATCCGCAATCTCTCGGAGGAAGACACCAAGCGCGCGGTCAGCACCTACTGCCCGCACGTGCTCTTCCCCTATGCGCGCGCCGCGGTCTCGCAGCTCGTCAGCCAGGGCGGCTTTCCGCAATTCCTCCTGCCGGCGGTGAACTTCGATGCGATCTATGCCACGAACCAGCAGCAGACTCCCCAGACCACCAACTGAGGCAGCGGCGAGCCCGTGAGCACAGCGGCGCAGCGCCTGCCTCCGGTTGCCGTGCTCGGCGCGGGCTCCTGGGGCACGGCGCTCGCGGTGCAGTTCGCGCGCGGCGGCCGCGCCGTACGGCTGTGGGGCCGCGCCGCGGGGCAGCTCGAGCGCATGGCGCGCGAGCGCGTCAATACCCGCTACCTGCCCGACACCCCCTTTCCCGACTCGCTCGCGGTGCACACGGCGCTGCCCGCCGCGCTCGGCGGCGCGCGCGACGTGCTGGTCGCGGTGCCGAGCCTCGGCCTGCGGGCGCTGCTCACCGAGCTCGCGCCGCACCTGTCGAGCCAGATGCACGTCGCCTGGGCGACCAAGGGCTTCGAGGCTGACAGCGGCAAGCTCCCCCATCAGGTCGCGCGCGAGGTGCTCGGAGCGGCGCGTCCGGGCGCGGTGCTTTCCGGGCCGACCTTCGCACGTGAAGTCGGCGCCGGTCTGCCGACGGCCATGACCATCGCCTCCCCCGATGCGGCGTACGCGAAGCAGCTGGCCGGGGAGCTCTCATCCGCCAGCTTTCGCGCCTACAGCTCCACGGACATCCTGGGGGTGGAAATCGGCGGCGCGGTGAAGAACGCGCTGGCCGTCGGCGCGGGTCTCTGCGACGGACTGGGGTTCGGTGCCAACACGCGCGTCGCGCTCATCACCCGCGGACTCAAGGAGATGACGCGCCTCGGGGTTGCGCTCGGGGCGCGCGCGGAAACCTTCATGGGGCTCGCCGGCCTTGGCGACCTGGTGCTCACCTGCACCGACGACCAGTCACGCAACCGCCGCTTCGGACTGCTGCTGGCGCGCGGGCTGACGCCGGAGGCGGCGCTGGCGCAGATCGGCCAGGCGGTCGAGGGCTTCGCCGCCGCGCGCGCCATCCGCGCGGTAGCGGCGCGCGCGCAGGTGGAGATGCCACTGTGCGAGATGGCTTACCGCGTGCTCTACGAGGGACTGGCGCCCCAGGAGGCGGTGCGCGCCCTGATGAACCGGCCGATCCGCGCCGAAGAGGGCTAGTCGAAGCGCACGTCCGCAATCCAGTGGCGCTGCCGGCGCTCCAGGCGCTGCGCCTCGCGCTCACCGTCGAAGGTCGCCGGCACCGGCCGCAGCAGCGAGCGGTCAAAGTCCTCGAAGGCGTTGACGTTCACCACCGCGTAGCGCTGGCCGGCGATGTCGCTCGTGACGAGCGGCACCACGCCGCAGGCGCGGCAGATGTGGAAATCCGCGGTGCGGGTGCCGAAGGCATAGCGCTGCACGAGCCCCGCATCCCGCACCGTGACGCGCAGCGCGCCGCCCGCACAGGAGCTCCACACGCCGCCGTGCTTGACGCAGAAGCTGCAGCCGCAGGCGCGCGCCGGGATGTGCGCGGGCGCGGGTGTCCAGGTGAGCGCAAAGCGGATGTTGCCGCAGTGGCAGCCGCCGTGAATCAGCATGCGCGCCGCGTGCGCATCGTTGCGACGCGCCTCAGGTGTGGATGAGCCGGCCGCCGCCGAAGGACCAGTTTTCCCACAGCGTCTCCTTGAAGCACACCATGACGTCATCGGGGTTCAGGCCCGGGTCCTTGCCCAGCGCGGTGATGAGGTCGCCGAGGATCTTCTTCTTCACCTTCACGCTGCGCCCCACCGACAGCAGGATCTCGATCAGCGCGAAATCCTCGCTGCGGCGCGTGGTGAGGTCCGGGTATTCGGTATCGAAGCGAAAATCCTCAGCCGCGAGTTCCAGCACGCGCTGGAAGCGATCCTTCTCCGGCACGCCGCTGCCCACGAGTGCGGCATGCACGGCATCCAGAACGGCGGACTTGAACTCGCGCGACTTGCCCTTGCGGACGGTGAGCGTGACGAGCGGCATAGGGTTCTCTCCGGGAAAGGGCCGGGCAGTGAAGGATAGCAAGGCCCGCGCAGCGGCGGTCGGGTCCGCGAGCTCCGCGTTTAGCGCGCCGATCTCGGCCACGGCCGCGGCCGCAGCAGCTGCACGAGCACGGCGGCGCACAGCAGCGCGGCCGCGCCCGCCTCGGCCAGGATGGTGAAATTCATCATCGGCGAGTGCGCGGCGAACGGCGCGCGCTGGTAGTGCAGCAGCGCGTCGAATCCACACAGCGCATACAGCAGCAGCAGCGTCAGGCCAAGAGCGGCAAAGCCGCGCCGATACAGCCCATATCCTAAAAGGCCCAGTGCGCCCAGCGCGCACCAGGCGCCGTACACCTTGGCGCGCGTCAGCGAGGCCGGCAGGTTCGGATAGAGGGAGAGGCGCTCGGCGTTGTGGGCAAAGTGCACCAGGCTCGCCGCCGCGTACAGCAGCAGCAGGCCGAGCAGCACGCGATTGGCCGGTGGCGGGCGTGGCGCCGGCACGGATGAGCCTAGCGGTCCGCGGGCTGGGGCACGACGAGCTCAGTCGCCCTTGCGGCCCTGCATCCGGCGCACCTGGTTGACGAAGGTGCCATCCTTCACCTCCCGCTGAAACGCCTGCGCCACCTCCACGATGGTCTTGCCCACGTAGGCGTACTGGCGCGAGAACGGCGGCCAGTAGTCCCCGAGCCCGATCGCATCGTTGATGACCAGCACCTGCCCGTCGCAGGCGGCGCCCGCGCCGATGCCGATGGTGGGGACTGGCACGGCCCGCGTGATGCGCTCGGCGAGCGTCGCCGGGATGTGCTCGAGCACCACCATGAAGGCGCCGGCTTCGGCGATGCCGGACGCTTCCGCCAGGATGCGCCGCGCCTCGGTGTCGGTAGCGCCGGCCTGGCGGAAGTCGGCCGCCGTCTGCGGCGTGAGCCCGGTGTGGCCGACGACGTCGATGCCGTGGCCGAGCAGGTGGGCGATGACGGCGAGCTTTGCGCCTTCGAGCTTGACGCTGTCGGCGCCGGCATCGAGCAGGCGTCGCGCACTCTGCAGGGCCGTGTCCGCATCCACGTCACTGCCGTAGGTCAAATCCCCGATCAGGTGCGTGTGCGGTGCGCCGCGGCGCACGGCGCCGATGTGATCCTGCATCTGCTCGATGGTGACCGCGCGCGTGCTGTCGAAACCCAGCTCCACCATGCCGAGGCTATCGCCGACCAGGATCACGGGGATCCCGGCCTTCTCCAGGCAGCGGGCCACGGGCGCGGTGTACGCGGTCAGCATGGCGATCGGCGTCGCGGACTTCATCTGCCGCAGCGCGGCGGCGGTCAGTTTCATTTGTTCAGCCTCCAGCCGTATCTACCACCGCGTCGGCCTCGATCTCCACCAGCCAGTCCGGGTCGATCAGCGCCGACACCTCCGCGACCGTGCACACCGGGCGGATGTCGCGGAAATACTCCCCGTGCACGCGCCCGACCGCCTGCCAGTCGGCGATGCGCGTGAGCAGCACGCGGGTGCGCACCACGTCCTGCAGGGAGGCACCGGCACCTTGCAGCGCGGCCGCAATGATCTCAAAGCAGCGCCGCGCCTGGGCGGCCGGATCGCCCCGGCCCACCGTGCGCCCGTCAGCGCCGAGCGGTGCCGTGCCCGCCACCGACACCAGGGAACCCACGCGCAGCGCGCGACAGAAGCCCACCTCAGACTCGTAAGGACTGCGGCTCGAGACGTGCTTGCGCATGGTGTTCTCCGCCGATGCTCGACTGCGCCATCGCGGCTCCGCGACGGGGGAGGCCCGCCTCAGCGGCTCCAGGCTGTTGAGAGTGAGTAAATGCCGAAGGCGCAGATGATGCAACCCGAGACGCGATTAAGGGCGCGCGCCCCATCCGATCCCACGCGCGATTGCAGCGAGCTGGCGCCGCTGCTGAGCAGCAGCCACCAAAGCGCTGAGCCGCTGAATACCCCGCTCACCCACGCGCCCGCCGCGAGGTAGTCGGGTGCTGCGCCGAGCCCGAGGCCGGCAAACACGGCCACGAAGGACAGGAGCGTCATCGGATTGGTGAGGGTCAGGAAGACCGTGGACAGATAAGCCGGCAGCAGGCCGTGGCCCTGAGTCGGCACCGCCTGCGTCGCCGGAGTACTAAGGAACGTGCGCACCCCGAGCCCACACAGGAAGAGTCCCCCCGCAAGAGCAAGCCACGCTCTGAGCCCGACCAGTGCCCCGGAGATCGCCGTGAGGCCGAAGGCGGCGACGCAACCATAAAGAGCATCCGCGGTCGCGGCCCCCAGGCCGGTCACGAACCCGAGGCGGCGACCCTCGAGCAACGAACGACGGATGCACAGCACTCCGATTGGCCCCAGCGGCGCCGCAATGGCAACGCCGATGGCCAGTCCTTTGAGCAGGAAAGCGAACAGCACGCGCGCGTCGCCTAGCGCCGCAGCGGCAGCTGGCGGGCAGCGTAAGCTGCGTTTGTCACCGTGACTTGCAGCGTGGCTCAGACAAATCCACCTCCCGCCGCAGAGGCACCGCGGAAACCCTGCTGTCGCCAGGCCTCGTAGACCACCAGCGCCACCGCGTTAGCGAGGTTGAGACTGCGGTTGCCCGGGCGCATGGGGATCATAAGCTGCCGCGCGCCTGGGATCTGCGCCAGCACCGCGGACGGCAGGCCGGCCGTTTCGGATCCGAAGATGAGTGCATCGCCAGGCTCAAAGGCGGCCGCGCCGTAAGCACTCCTGCCCCCGGTCTCGATGCTGAAGCGGCGCGCCGCTCCGAGCGCCTCGAAGCAGCCGCCAAGGTCCGCGTGCACGCACACTTGCGCCAGCTCGGCGTAGTCGAGTCCGGAGCGGCGCACGGCCTTGCGGGTGAGCTCGAACCCCAGCGGCCGCACCAGGTGCAGCGTGCAGCCGCTGTTCGCACACAGGCGGATCACGTTGCCGGTGTTGGGCGGGATCTCGGGCTGGACGAGGACGACGTGGAACATAACTCCTCGGAGACGCTGGCGGGTCGTGTGCGATAATGCGCGCCATGGCGACGCTCGAACCAGTCTCGCGCGCAGCCGGCCTGCCGGCGGCGGATGCCCCGCTCCTGTCGTTGAAGTTCTGCGGCCTCGATTTCGCCTCCCCGATCGTGCTGCTCTCTGGCTGCGTGGGCTTCGGCGAGGAATACACGCGCATCGAGGGTTTTTCCAACCGTGACGTCGGCGCCATCGTGCTCAAGGGTACGACCGGCAAGGCGCGGCTTGGCAATCCGCCCCATCGCGTCTACGAGACGCCCGCCGGCATGCTGAACGCGATCGGGCTGCAGAACCCGGGCGTCGAGCAGGTGGTGACGGACATCCTGCCGCAGCTGGACTTCAGCGAGACGCGCTTCATCGCCAACGTCTGCGGCTCGACCCTCGAGGAGTACGTCGAGGTGACGCGGCGCTTCGATGCCTCACCGATCGACGCCATCGAGATCAACATCTCCTGCCCGAACGTCAAGGAGGGCGGCGTCGCCTTCGGCAACTATCCGGAGATGTCGGCGCAGGTGGTGGCCGCCTGCCGCAAAGTGACGCGCAAGCCCCTGATCACCAAGCTCTCCCCGAATCAGACCGACATCCGCGAGAACGCGCGCCGCTGCATCGAGGCGGGCACCGACGCACTCGCCGTCATCAACACCGTGATGGGCATGGCGATCGACGTCGCCACCCGCCGCCCGGTGATCGGCAACGTGCAGGGCGGGCTGTCGGGGCCGGCCATCAAGCCGATCGCGCTCCTCAAGGTGCACCAGGTGTACGAGGTCGCGCGCGCGCACCGCATTCCCATCATCGGCCAGGGCGGGATCACGAATGCCCAGGACGCGCTCGAGTTTCTCATCGCCGGCGCAACCGCGGTCGGCCTGGGCACGGCGCTCTTCTACGACCCCCTGGTGTGCAAGAAGGTGAACGACGGCGTGGCCGAGTTCCTGCGCGCCCAGCGCCTCGGCAACGTCACGCAGCTCATCGGTACCCTGAGCACCACGCGCGAGATCCAGGACTGCGCGGTCTCCGGGTGAGCGTCCCGCGTCTGGTGGCTCTCGCCGCGGCGGCCGTGGTGGCCACGCTCACCCTCGAGATGCGCGCCGCGGTGAGCGCGCCCGAGCCCCAGGGCCCGCTGTTCGTGCACCTGAAGCTCGACGCGCGCGAGTACACGCTCGGCAAGAGCGACGCGCCGCTGACGCTGCTGGAGTTCACCGACTACCAGTGCCCGTACTGCCGCCGCTTCCAGAGCGAGACCTGGCCGCTCCTGAAGAAGAACTTCATCGACACCGGCAAGCTGCGCTTCATCGTGCGCGACCTGCCGCTGCAGTTTCATTCCGCGGCGCGACCGGCGGCGGAGGCCGCCCACTGCGCCGGCGAGCAGGGCAAGTTCTGGGAGATGCACCACGCGCTGCTCACCGGCAATGAACCGCTGAACGCCGCCGGCATCGACCGCCGCGCGCGCGACGTCGGACTCGACCTCGAGCGCCTGCACAGCTGCATCCAGGGCAATCGCTACGAAGCGGACATCGCGCGCAACACCGCCACCGCCGACGCGCTCGAGATCCGCGGCACGCCCGCCTTCGTCCTCGGCCGCATGGAGCACGGCGGTCTCGAGGGCCAGCTGGTCGAGGGCGCCCAGCCGTACGCCGAGTTCGAGGCCGCGCTGCGCCAGCTGCTCGCCGCACCGCCGGCAGGCTGAACGAGGCACGCCCCCCCGCTACAGCAGCCGTCCCTGACCGCCGGCGTCAGTCGTCGCGGGCACGGGCTGAGCGAGGCGCACCTGCGTCGGGGTCGCCCCCATGAAACTCACGCCGAGGGCGCCGAGGCGCTCGAGGATGCGCAGGTTGATGCTCTGCTGCGCATCCGCGTAGACGCGGTAGTCCGGGCTGGTCACGAAGAACACCACCTCGAACTGCAGCGCCGGTCCGCCGCAACTCAGCAGATGACAGCGCTCGAAGCGCGTCTCGGGGGTGGCCTCGATGATCTCGCGCACCGCGCGCGGCACGGCCGCCAGCGCCGGCACCGGGGTCTCGTAGTGCACGTCGAGCCGAAACAGCGAGCGCCGCTCACGCAGGCGGCCAAAGTTGCGCACCCGTGCCTTGAGGATGTCGGCGTTGGAGAGAATGATCTGCTCGCCGTTGACGCTGCGCAGCCGCGTGCTCTTGACCCCGATATGCTCGACCGTGCCCTGCACGTCGCCCACGCTGAGCGCATCGCCCAGGACGAAGGGCTTATCGAGCGCGATGGAGAGCGAGGCCAGCAGGTCCCCGAGTACGGCCTGCACCGCCAGCGCCAGCGCAATGCCGCCGATGCCGAGGCCGGCAAGGAGCGGCTTGATCTCGACGCCCAGATTACCGAGCACCAGCACTAGGGCGATGCCCCAGATCACGATGCCGGCGGCGAACATGATCACTTCCATCGAGCTCTTGAGCAGCGTGTCCGGGCCGCTCGAGCGGCGGATGCGCACATCGATGCCGTAGCGCAGGGCCGTCATCGCCCAGCGCGCCATCTGCATCCAGAAGAGCACCACGATCAGCACCGTGAGCGCGCGCTCCACTCCCGGTGGGACGGTGAGCTCGCGCGAGGCGAGCCACACCGCCACGCCCAGCAGGAAGATGCGGCCGGTGGGCACCACCAGCGCCGCCGCAAGATCGGCCAGGCGTCCGGCGGTCAAGTCCGTGCGCCGCCGGCGGTGCGCGCTGATGGCGCGCTTCAGCAGCGGCAGGATGGTGAACGTGACCAGGAAGATCCCGAGCGAGATCGCCCAGCTCTTCAGGTCATTACCCAGAAACTCGACGTGCGTGAGTTCGCTCCAGAGGGACATCCGCCATTTCCCCTTGCAGGCTGGCCGCGAACCTTACCGATTTCCGCGACGGCCGACTACGCGCTGTCGTCCTCGTCGTTCATGCCGAGTTCCTTCAGCTTGCGGGTGAGGGTGTTGCGCCCCCAGCCGAGCAGCCGCGCCGCTTCCTGGCGGTGCCCCTGGGTGCGCTTGAGCGCGGTACGGATCAGCACGCGCTCGAACTGCGGCAGCGCCACATCGAGCAGCGGCTCGCCGCCGCCCACCGCGTGGCGCTCCGCCCAGGCACTCAGGCCCGCGGCCCAGTCCGCGCCGTCGCTGCGCCCGGGCGTGGCCTGCAGCTCCGGCGGCAGGTCCGCAAGGTGCACCACGCTGCCGGGCGCGAGCACGGAGAGCCGCCGGCACAGGTTCACCAGTTCGCGCACGTTGCCGGGCCAGTCGTGCGCGGCGAGGCGCGCCAGCGCCTCGCCCGCGAGGGACTTGGGCTCGACGCCGAGCTCCGCGGCCGCCACCAGCATGTAGTGCCGCAGGAGGTCGGGGATGTCCTCGCCGCGGGCGCGCAGCGGCGGCAGCTCGATGCGGATGACATTCAGGCGATGGTAGAGGTCCTCGCGGAACAACCCCCTCGCTAGGCGGTCCTCGAGCTGCTGGTGGGTCGCGGCGATCACGCGCACGTCGACGCGGATCGGCGTCTGGCCACCGACGCGGTAGAACTCCCCTTCCGCCAGCACGCGCAGCAGCCGCGTCTGCAGCGGCAGCGACATGTCGCCGATCTCATCGAGGAACAGCGTGCCGCCGTCGGCCTGCTCGAAGCGCCCGCGGCGCTGCGCGTCGGCGCCGGTGAAGGCGCCGCGCTCGTGGCCGAAGAGCTCCGACTCGAGCAGGTCCGCCGGGATCGCCGCGGTATTGAGTGCCACGAACGGTTTGCCGGCGCGCGGGCTGTGCTCGTGCAGCGCCCGCGCCACGAGCTCCTTGCCGGTGCCGGATTCCCCGGTGATCAGCACCGTCACGCTCGAGCGCGCCAGCCGCCCGATCGCCCGGAACACCTGCTGCATCGCCGGCGCGCGCCCGAGGAGTTCCGGCATGCGCTGGGTGCTGCCGCTCTCGGCGCCGCCGTGCGAGGCGCCGTTGGCGGCGCGGCGCACCAGGGCGACGGCCTTGTCGATGTCGAAGGGCTTGGGCAGATATTCGAATGCGCCGCCCTCGTAGGCGGACACCGCGCTGCCGAGATCCGAGTGCGCGGTCATGACGATCACCGGCAGCGCCGGCCGTGCATCGCGGATGAGGCGCAGCAGCTCGAGCCCCGAGGCGCCCGGCATGCGGATGTCGGTGATCAGGACATCAGGGGACTCGCGCCGCAGGGCCGCGAGCGCAGGCTCGGCGGACTCGAAGGCGCGCGGCGTCATGCCGTCGTTGCGCAGCGCGCGCTCCAGTACCCAGCGGATGGAGGCGTCGTCGTCGACCAGCCAGACACGAAGGGCAGCATTCATGAGTCAACTCCCAGGGGCAGCAGCAGCGTAAAGACGGTGCGCCCGGTTTCGCTTTCAAATTCGATGATGCCGCCGTTGCGGGTGACCAGCTCCTGCGCCACCGCAAGTCCGAGACCGGTGCCGTTGGCGCGCCCGGTGACGAGCGGATAGAAGATCGAGGAGCGCAGGTGCGGCGGCACCCCGGGGCCGGAGTCCTCGAGCTGCACGCTCGCGATCAGGCGGTGCTGCACGGAGCCGATGCTCACGTTCGAGCGCGCCCGCGTGCGCAGCACGATGCGGCCCAGGTCCCCCTGCGCCTGCAGCGCGTTGCGCGACACGTTCAGCAGCGCCTGGATCATCTGGTGCCGGTCGAGCATCGCATCGGGCAGGCTCGGGTCGTAGTCGCGCTCGATGAGGATGCCGGCGGGGGCTTCCGCGCGCAGCAGGTGGTACACGTGTTCGCAGATCTCGTGCACGTTCACGGAGGTCTTGGCGGGGGCGCGCGTCGGCCCCGCCATGGAGTCGACCAGCGTCGTGAGCCGGTCGGCCTCACCGATGATGAGTTGGGTGTATTCGCGCAGGCCGGGATCGGGCAGCTCGCGCTCGAGCAGCTGCGCCGCGCCGCGCAGGCCCCCCAGCGGGTTTTTGATCTCGTGCGCGAGCTGCCGCACCATCAGGCGGCTGCCATCGAGGCGCGCCAGCAGATCGTTCTCGCGCGAGATGCGCTGGCGCTGCGTGGTGTCGGCGATCTCGAGCAGCAGCTGGGTGCCGGTGAGACCGCTGAAGGGCGTGATGGTGACGTCGAGCGTGCGCGCCTCGCGCGGGGTGGCCGCCGGGCGGATCGCCACCTCGCGATCGGTGATGCTCTCGCCAGTCTCCAGCGCGCGCCTGAGGATGCGGCACAGGCCTTCCGCGTCGTGCAGGAAGTCCTTGAAGGGGCGGCCGCGCGCCATCTTCAGGCTGAAGGCGAGCAGGTCCTGGGCGGCGACGTTGGCGTACACCGGGCACAGCTGCTGGTCGAGCATCACGATCCCGGTCGACAGCGCGTCGAGCAGGTCGGCGGCGTCGAATTGCGAGAGCGCGGAAGGCGCGCTGTATTCAAAGGCCATGACGCTCCCGCCCCGCAGGCAGCGCGGGCGGCGCGGGCGGCGCGCCGTGGCTGCGCCTCAGTGGTGCGAGATGACGGGGTTGTTCGGGTTCTGGATCGAGGGCTGGTGCACGCTGAAGGTGACCGGCGGCGTCTGGCACAGCAGCGCCCCGCTGCCATCCTTCACCATCCCCTGCAGCGTGTGCGTGCCGCGCTCCACCGGGTTCAGCAGGTACTCGGTGCCGTTGGCCACGCCGAGGGAGGCACCGTCCATCACCACGAACACCTGGTCCCCGGGACGCAGTCCCGGATTGGTGAACACCACGATGCGCAGCTGCTCGAGGTTGGGGAACTCCTGATTGTCCTGCGGCTGGGCAATGCTGCAGCCGGTGTAGGCCGGCCCCTGCGCTGCGCTCTCCGGCGCCGGCGGCGGCGGGGCCTCGTTGGTGTGCGTGGACTTGTAGGTCTGCACCGGCGCCACCTGCACCTTCTCGGAGTTCGGGTGCGGCTGATCCGAGTAGTGCACCACGCCGTTCTCGTCGACCCACCTGTAAACGGGGCCCGCGAGCGCGGCCATGCAGCCGAGCGAGATTAAGGTAAACAGGAGGGTGCGCATCATGAGCCAGCATAACCCCGCACCGGGTCCGGGACAAAAGCGAGTAGCGGCATTGTGTGAACGCCGCCACCCGCGCCCCTTTCTCCCTCACGCCTGCGCGTGGCGCGTGGCGGCCGCAAGCGCAAGTCATGAGCGAGAAGCCTTTCGGTGTCATTACATGATCAGCAGCTGTAATAGAGTTCCAGCTCGATCGGGTGCGTCGACATGCGAAAGCGCGTGACCTCCTGCATCTTCAGCTCCATGTAGGCGTCGATCACGTCGTTGGTGAACACCCCGCCACGGGTGAGGAACTCGCGATCCTTGTCGAGGTGCTCGAGCGCCATGTCGAGCGAGTGGCACACCTGCGGGATGTGCTTGGCCTCCTCGGGCTCGAGGTCGTAGAGATCCTTGTCGGCAGGATCCCCCGGGTGGATCTTGTTCTGAATGCCGTCGAGGCCAGCGAGCATCATCGCCGTGAAGGCGAAGTACGGATTGGCACTCGAGTCGGGGAAGCGCACCTCGATGCGCCGCGCCTTGGGATTGGATACCCACGGGATGCGAATCGAGGCGGAGCGGTTGCGCGCCGAGTAGGCGAGCATCACCGGTGCCTCGAAGCCGGGCACCAGGCGCTTGTAGCTGTTGGTGCCGGCGTTGGTGAAGGCGTTGAGGGCCTTCGCGTGCTTGATGATGCCGCCGATGTAGTAGAGCGCCAGGTCCGACAAGCCGCCGTACTTGTCACCGGCGAACAGCGCGCGGCCCTCCTTCTGCAGTGACTGGTGCACGTGCATGCCGCTGCCGTTGTCGCCCACCAGGGGCTTGGGCATGAAGGTCGCGGTCTTGCCATAGCCGTGCGCGACGTTGTGCACGGCGTACTTGAGCAGCTGCACCTGGTCGGACTTGTAGACGAGCGTGCCGGCGCCGATGCCGATCTCGGACTGCCCGCCGGTGGCCACTTCGTGGTGATGCACTTCGACTTTCAGGCCGAGTTCCTCGCACGCCAGACACATCGCCGAGCGGATGTCCTGAAAGGCATCCACCGGCGGCACGGGGAAGTAGCCGCCCTTGATCCCCGGCCGGTGTCCCTTGTTGCCGTCCTGGTACTCGGTCATCGAGTTCCACGCACCCTGCACCGAATCGATGGAGTAGGAGGCACCACGCATCTCATTCACGTAGCGCACGGAATCGAAGATGAAAAACTCGTTCTCGGGTCCAAAGAGCGCGGTGTCGGCGATGCCAGTGGACTTCAGATACGCCTCGGCGCGCTTGGCGAGCGAGCGCGGGTCGCGCTCGTAGCCCTGCATGGTGGCCGGCTCGATGACGTCGCAGCGAATGTCGACCGTGGTCTCTTCGAAGAACGGATCGAGTACCGCCGTGGTGGCGTCCGGCATGAGGATCATGTCCGACTCGTTGATGCCCTTCCATCCGGCGATCGAGGAGCCGTCGAACATCTTGCCGTCGCGGAACAGTTCCTCATCGACGAGCCGTGCCGGGATCGTCACGTGCTGTTCCTTGCCACGCGTGTCGGTAAAGCGCAGGTCCGCAAACTTCGCCTGTTTTTCTTTTATGAGCTTCAGGACATCACTGGGTGTCATATCGCCTCCGGGAAAGGGGTAAGTGCCGCTCCGCTCCGAGACCCAATAGGGCGCCGCGCCCCAAGCGAGCGGAACGATGCCTTGCACATTGCAGGGGTCGTGCCACCGTTTCCTTGGAAGGAAATCAATCGCTTACGATGCATAGGGTTGGTGCATTGCACCGTGTCAGTGCAGATCGGGGCGCATTTTGCACCAAATTAAGGCGCAGGAGGAAACCCAGGGGTCCTCAGGTCCGGCCCGGATCGGGACGACGCCTCGCGCTGGTGCAGCAGTGGCGGCAGGTCCGCCGGGGCGGACGCCTCATGGGGCTCGCCGCCGCGCACACGTCCTGCGAGCCGGGGCGCGCCGTTATACTCGCGCGCTCTTTTTGAGGTGTTAGAAAAAGCGCCATGAAAACCGGCCGCCCGCCGCGCACCTTCCAGGACCTGATCTTCACGCTGCAGCAGTACTGGGCCCAGCAGGGGTGCGTGATCCTGCAGCCCTACGACATGGAGGTCGGTGCCGGCACTTTTCACACCGCCACGTTCCTGCGCGCCGTCGGCCCGGAACCCTGGCGTGCCGCCTACGTGCAGCCCACGCGGCGCCCGACCGATGGGCGCTACGGCGAGAATCCCTTCCGGCTGCAGCACTACTACCAGTATCAGGTGGTCATCAAACCCTCGCCGCTGGAGATCCAGGATCTGTACCTCGGCAGCCTCGCGGAGCTCGGCCTCGACCCGCTGGTGCACGACGTGCGCTTCGTGGAGGACAACTGGGAGTCCCCGACGCTCGGAGCCTGGGGCTTGGGGTGGGAAGTGTGGCTGAACGGGATGGAGGTCACGCAGTTCACCTACTTTCAGCAGGTGGGTGGGCTCGACTGCCACCCGGTGACGGGCGAGATCACCTACGGCCTCGAGCGCCTCGCCATGTACCTGCAGGGCGTGGAAAGCATCTACGACATTCTCTGGAGCGAGGGCCCCGCAGGCCGCATCACCTACGGGGACGTGTACCGGCAGAACGAGGTGGAGCAGTCGGCCTACAACTTCGAGCACGCCGACGTACCGATGCTCCACAGAGCCTTCGAGGATCACGAGCGGCTGTGCCAGACACTGCTCGAGGCGCAGCTGGCGCTGCCGGCCTACGAGCAGGTGCTCAAGGCCTCGCACACCTTCAACCTGCTCGATGCGCGCCGGGCGATCTCGGTCACCGAGCGGCAGCGCTACATCCTGCGCGTGCGCACGCTGGCGAGCGGCGTGGCGAGGGCCTATTACGCGAGCCGCGAGGCACTGGGATTCCCCTTGCTGCACGCGGCCGTGCCCGCCCGGGGCGCGGCATGAAGGTCGAGCACCACGATTTTCTTTTCGAGATCGGCTCCGAGGAGCTGCCGCCGCGCGCGCTGCACACGCTCGAGCGCGCGCTGGTCGCCGGCATCGCCGCCGGACTCGACAAGGCGCAGCTCGGGCACGGGGAGCTCACCGGTTATTCCACGCCGCGGCGCCTCGCGGTGTGGGTGAAGCGTCTCGCCACGCGCCAGCCCGAGCAGCATCTGCGCCGCAGGGGACCGCCGCTGAGTGCGGCCTTCGACGCCGGCGGCACACCGACGCGCGCGGCGCTCGCCTTTGCGCAGAGCTGCGGCACCACGGTCGAGGCGCTGGAACGCCAGGAAGAGGGCAAGGGGACGTTCCTCTTCTTCGTCGGCAGCAAGCCCGGGGAGCGGGCACTCGAGCTGCTGCCCGGGATCGTGCAGGCGGCGCTCGATGCGCTGCCCATTCCGCGCCGCATGCACTGGGGCTCGGGCAGTGCCCTGTTCGTGCGCCCGGTGCACTGGGTGCTCATGCTGCTCGGCCAGGAGGTGGTGCCGGCGACGCTGCTCGAGGCCAGCACCGGGCACTCGACCTATGGGCATCGTTTCCATGCGCCCAAGGCCCTGCGCATCACCAGCCCGGGCGCCTACGAGCGCACCCTGCGCGAGCGCGGCCGGGTACTGGCGGATTTCGTGGCGCGCCGCGAACGCATCCGCGCGGAGGTGAAATCGCTCGCCACGAGTCTGAACGGGCGGGCGCTGATCGAGGAAGCGCTGCTGGAAGAGGTTACCGCGCTGGTCGAGTGGCCGGTGGCACTCGCCGGGCATTTCGAGGAGCGCTTCCTCGCGCTGCCGCGCGAGGTGCTGATCTCGACGCTGCAGGAACACCAGCGCTACTTCCCGCTCGAGGATTCCGCCGGCCGGCTGCTGCCCGCCTTCATCACCATCAGTAACATCGAGAGCCGCGATCCGGCCAAGGTGCGCGAGGGCAACGAGCGGGTGGTGCGCCCGCGCCTGGCGGACGCGGCCTTCTTCTGGGAGCAGGACCGCAAGCAGCCACTGGCCGCGCGCGCGCCCGCCCTCGATGCGGTGACCTTCCAGGCAAAGCTCGGTTCGCTCGGGGACAAGATGCGCCGCGTCATCGCCCTCGCCACGGATGTGGCCGTGGCGATCAACGGGCCGCCCGATGACACGCGCCGCGCCGCGCAGCTCGCCAAGTGCGACCTGCTCACCGCCATGGTGGGTGAGTTCCCCGACCTGCAGGGCGTCATGGGCAGCTACTACGCACGCGCCGATGGCGAGACCGCCGAGGTTGCCGCCGCGATCCGCGAGCACTACCTGCCGCGGGCCGCCGGCGATGAGCTGCCCGCGACACGCAGCGGCGTCGCGGTGGCGATCGCCGACAAGCTCGATACGCTCGCCGGGATCTTCGCGATCGGCGAGCGGCCCACGGGCAACAAGGACCCGTTCGGCCTGCGCCGCGCCGCGCTCGGCGTGCAGCGCATCCTCATCGAGAAGGCGCTCGAACTCGACCTGAAACGCCTCATCGACCTCGCCGTCGCTGCGGTGCGCGTCGACATCGACCGGCTGCGCGCGCAGGGAGGCGCCGCGACCCCGGTGAAGGCGCACGTCGGCGCCGACGTGGTGGCGGGCTGGATCTACGACTTTCTGATGGAGCGGCTGCGCGTCTACTACCTCGAGCGCGGCGGCGCCGCGCCCGGGCGCGTGGCCGTGACCACCGAGATGTTCGACGCCGTGCTGGCGGCGCGCCCGCCCTCGCCGCTCGACTTCGATGCGCGGCTGACGGCGCTGAGCGCCTTCCTCGACCTGCCCGAGTCGGCGAGCCTCACCGCCGCCAACAAGCGCATCGCCAACATCCTGCGCAAGGCGCCGGCGCTGGCCGCCGGCGGCATCAGCATCGAGCACCTGCGCGAGGGCGCGGAGGTGCGGCTCTACGACGCGATGCGCGCGCTGCAGGATGCCGTCGGTGCCGCGACCGCGCAGCGCCAGTACACCGCCGCCCTGGGGCGCCTGGCGCAGCTGCGACCGGCGGTGGACGCATTCTTCGATCAGGTGATGGTCATGGACGAGAACCCGCACCTGCGCGCCAACCGCCTGCACCTGCTCGCGCAGCTGCAGGCACTGTTCGGGGGCGTGGCGGACCTGTCACGGCTGCCCGGTTGAAGGCGCAGACCGCAAACCCCGCGGCCGCGCGCCGCGCTCCGGTGGTGCAGCTCGCAGGGTCGCTCATCTTCACCTGCTTCCTGTTCGCCTGGACGTTCCTGTACGCCATCCCGTTCGTGCTGGCGTGCCTGGTCCTGCCGTTTCCGCGCCGCTATGCCCTGGTGCGCCTCTACGCCGCGAGCACGCTGGCGATGCTGCGCTGGTGTTGCGGGCTGACGTACGAGGTCGAGGGCACGCTGCCGCAGGGGGCCCACGTCGCCTTCTGGAAGCATTCCTCCTCGTGGGAAACGATCGCGATGATGGTGGTCTGCCCGCGCCAGGTCTGGGTGCTCAAGCGCGAGCTGTTGTGGATCCCGGTCGTCGGCCAGGGGATCTGGCTGATGCACGCGATTGCGATCGATCGCAAGGCCGGCCACTCGGCGGTGTCCCAGGTGGTCGAGCAGGGGCGCGAGCGCCTCGCCGAAGGGGACTGGGTGATCATCTTCCCGGAGGGCACGCGCATGCCGGCGGGGGAAACCCGGCGCTACGGGATGAGCGGCACGCTCCTGGCGCAGGAGACCGGCACGCTGATCGTGCCGGTCGCGCACAACGCCGGCTACTTCTGGCCGCGCCGGGGACTGCGGAAAAAACCGGGCACGGTACGCGTCGTCATCGGCCCCGCGGTGTCCGCACAGGGCCGCAATCTGCGCGAGGTCAACGAAGAGCTCCAGGGCTGGATCGAACGCACGGTGCAGGCACTGCAGCCGGGCGAAGCCGATTGACGGCCCTGTTCCGAGGTCAATCATTGGCCTGATTGGCCTATTGTCTCTTTAGTGATCCAATTCAGAGTATCCAAGACCCGGCAGCAGTGCGCGCCTCAAAGCTCGGGCACGCGGGCGCGGGCGCTCACCGCGAGCAGCAGCGCCCCGGTGGCGGCCACTGCAGCCGACAGCACGAAGGTGCTCGCGTAGTCGTGGGTGACATCCAACTGCCAGCCCGTGAGTGCCACCGCGACGATGCCGGGGATGGTGGCGAGCGTGTTGCTGAAACCGATGAGCATCGGAGCGTGGCGCGGGGTGATGTCGAGCGGCACCGCGGTGAAACCGGCGGCAGCAAGCCCGATTGAACCTGCCGTCGCACAGGCGAGGGTGAGGGCGATCTGGGCGGAACCTGCGCCCGGCAGGCTCAGCAGGCACAGCGCCGCGGCGCCGAGTCCCGTCGCCGCCAGCGCACGCCGCACCCCGATGGGCCGGGCGCCACGGGCAACCGCCGCATCCGCAACGCCGCCGCCCACCTGCAGCACGAGGAAATTGGCGAGCCACGGCAGTGCGGAATACCAGCCGCTTTGCTGCATGGAGAGCCCGAGGTGCTCGTGAAAGTAACTGGGGAGCCAGGACACCAGTACGTAGAGCGCCCAGTTGTGGCAGAAGTGCGCGGCGATGAACGACAGCACGAGCGGCGAGCCCAGCAGCACTCGCCAGGGCATCGGCGCGGCCGCGCCGCTGACGGGCGCCGGCAGCAGCGCGCGCTCGGCCACGGAGACGCCGCGATCGGCGGCGGGACTGTTGCGCACGCCGCGTGCGAAGGCCACCGCCCACAAGAGCCCGAGCGCGCCGAACACGTAAAAGCTCATCGGCCAGCCGAGGCGCGCGGTGAAGTAGGCGGTGGCCACCAGGCCCACGATCTGCCCGAGCGGTATGCCGCCAAGAAACACCGCGAGCGCACGGGCGCGCTCGGCGAGCGGCACCCAGCGACTGAAGAGTTCATAGCTCGCCGGCACCACCGCGGCTTCCCCGAGCCCGAGCCCGATGCGCGCCGCGATCAGCGCCGCCACCGACAGGCGCGCCGCCGGCGGAGTCAGCAGCGTGAACAGCGACCACCACAGCACCGCAAGTCCCAGCACCCGCTTGCCGCCGAAGCGCTGGGCGAGTGAGCCGCTCGCCACCTGGAAGAGGAAATAGCCGATGAAGAAGCCCGCGAGCACCAGGCCCTTCACCGACTGGCTCCAGTGCAGCTGCTCGCGCATGGCCACCGCGGCCACCGCGAGATTCACCCGATCGGTGTAGGCGAGAAACATGGCGGCCCCCGTGAAGGCGACCACCACGTGCCGGCGGCGCGAGGGTGCCGCGGGTACTGCAGACATCGGCGATTCCCCGACCGCGCGGCGCGCGCGTGTTGGCGATGGGGGAAGTGTTAGTGAAAGCGGCCGCGGACCGCAAGGCCCGCGACGCGCGCGCTGTCAGACGTCGAGATTGATGACCGAGAGCGCGTTCTTTTCGATGAACTCGCGCCGCGGCTCGACCTGATCGCCCATGAGGGTGGTGAAGATGTCATCGGCCGCCACCGCGTCATCGATTCTCACCTGCAGCAGCCGGCGAGTCTCCGGATTGATGGTCGTATCCCACAGCTGCTCGGGGTTCATCTCCCCCAGACCCTTGTAGCGCTGGATGGTCTGGCCCTTCTTCGCCTGATCGAACAGCCACTTCATCGCTTCCTTGAAGGAACCGATTTCCTGCCGCTCGTTGCCGCGCGTCACGAACGCGCCCTCGCCGATCAGCCCGGCGAGCGTGCGCGCCAGCTCCGCGATGCGCTGGTACTCGGCGGACTCGAAGAACTCGCGCGGCAGATACTTGTGAGTGGGCGTGCCGTGCTCGGTCTTGTGCACGATGACGCGCGTGGCGTGGCTGTCGCTGGCGGCGCGCATCTCCACCCGGTAGGTGCGCGTGCCGTCGGCGCGCGCGTTGAGATGCTCGTTGAGATCACTGGCCCAGCCGCGCAACCAGTCAGCGCGGTCGAAGTTCGCCGTCGTGACCTCCGGCATGTACACCAGCTGCTCGAGCAGGCGGTCGTCGTAGCGACGCGACCAGCGGGTGATGATCGCCTGTACCTCCATGTACTTGCGCGCCAGCAGCTCGAGCCCCGAGCCCGACAGTGCCGGGGCCTGCGCGTTGACGTGCAGACCGGCGTTTTCTAGCGCGCTGTTGAGCAGCACCTGATTCAGCTCCGCCTCGTCCTTGACGTACGACTCCTGCTTGCCGCGCTTCACCTTGTAGAGCGGCGGTTGCGCGATGTAGATGTGGCCGCGCTCGATCAGCTCCGGCATCTGCCGGTAGAAGAAGGTCAGCAGCAGCGTGCGGATGTGCGAGCCGTCGACGTCCGCGTCGCACATGAGCACGCAGCGGTGATAGCGCAGCTTGCCGATGTCGAAGTCGTCCTTACCGATGCCGCAGCCGAGCGCGGTGATGAGCGTGCCCACTTCCGCCGAGGAGAGCATCTTGTCGAAGCGCGCCTTCTCGACGTTCAGGATCTTGCCCTTGAGCGGCAGGATCGCCTGCGTGCGGCGGTCGCGGCCCTGCTTCGCCGAACCACCGGCCGAGTCGCCCTCGACAATGAAAATCTCCGACAGCGCGGGATCCTTCTCCTGACAGTCGGCGAGCTTGCCGGGCAGACCGGCGATATCGAGCGCGCCCTTGCGGCGTGTCATCTCGCGCGCCTTGCGCGCCGCCTCGCGTGCCCGCGCGGCCTCCACCATCTTCGCCACGATCGCGCGTGCTTCCTGCGGATGTTCCAACAGGAACTCCTGCAGCTTGGTGCCGACCGCGGTCTCGACCACGCCCTTCACTTCTGAGGACACGAGCTTGTCCTTCGTCTGCGAAGAGAACTTCGGGTCCGGCAACTTGACGGAGAGAATCGCGGTGAGGCCTTCGCGCGCATCGTCACCGGTCATCGGGATCTTGTCCTTCTTGCCGGACAATTCCTTCTCGACGTAATCATTCAGCGTGCGCGTGAGTGCGCTGCGAAAGCCCGCGAGGTGTGTGCCGCCGTCCTTCTGCGGGATGTTGTTGGTATAGCAGAACATGCTCTCCTGGTAGGAGTCGTTCCACTGCACCGCCACTTCGACCGACACCGGTCCATCCTGGGTGCGGAACCAGATCACCGAATCATGGATCGGCGTGCGCGTGCGATTCAGGTAAGCAACGAACGCCTGCAGGCCGCCGGCGTGCGCGAACACGTCGGATTTGTTCTCGCGCTCATCGATCAGCTCGATGCGCACGCCCGAATTCAGGAAAGACAGTTCCCGCAGGCGCTTGGCGAGGATCTCGTAGTTGAAGCTGATGTTCGTGAAGATCTGCGCGCTCGGCCGGAAGCGGATCACCGTGCCGCGCTCCTTGCTGTCCGCCACCGCCGCGAGTGGCGCCACCGGCTCGCCCAGATGGTATTCCTGGCGGTGCAGCTTCCCGTCCCGGGAAATGCTCAGCTGCAGGTAGTCCGAGAGCGCATTGACGACGGATACGCCCACCCCATGCAGGCCACCGGAGACCTTGTAGGAGCTGTCGTCGAACTTTCCGCCCGAATGCAGCACGGTCATGATGACCTCGGCCGCCGAGCGCCCCTCCTCGGGGTGGATATCCACAGGAATCCCGCGCCCGTTGTCCGAAACGGTCACCGATTCGTCGGCGTGGATCGTGACAACGATGCGATCGCAGTGACCGGCCAGGGACTCGTCGATGGAGTTGTCGACGACTTCGAAAACCATGTGGTGCAGACCCGTGCCGTCATCGGTATCCCCGATGTACATTCCGGGGCGTTTGCGCACCGCATCAAGACCCTTTAAGACTTTGATTTTACTGGAATCGTAGACGTCGTCGCCGGCCATGAACTCACTCATTTCTTGGACCCCGCTATTATACCGGTTGCACCCTCCCCTCAGCCATGTGAAACGTGCGCTCCGGGGCCCCGAAAAGCCGCGATTCTGCCGTCAGCGACGTGACGATTAGTTGCGAGCGCAACTGTATGACCTGCTCGATGAAGCACCGCAGGCGCGTCGCGTCGAGTTCCGCCGCCGGATCATCCAGGAGCAGCGTGGGCGTGGTGCCGGTGAGCTCCTGCAGCAAGCGAATCTGCGCGAGAGTCATGGCCACGGCAATGAGCTTCTGCTGTCCGCGCGAGAGTATTTCCCGGGCCGGACGGTTCGTCAGGCGCACCGAGACATCGGCCCGGTGGGGTCCTGCGTGCGTGAGGCCGCGGCTCTCGTCGCGCGTACGGGAGGCTTCCAGGGCTTCGGTCAGACTGCGCTCGGCGCTCCACCCCCGCAGATGCTGTAGCTGCACGTCCAGGCCGGTGAGTGCCTCCACTGCCTGCCTCCAGTACGGCTGCAGTTGCTCGAGGAACCGGGCTCGTGACTCGGCGATCTGCTCGCCTGTCCGGGCGAGCTCTGCGTTCCACACCGCGGCGTGTGCCGGGTCGGTCCTGAGCGCCGCATTACGCTGCTTCAGCGCCCGACTGTACCGCAGCCAGGTCTCGACGAACTGAGGTTCCACGTGGAACACCGCCCAATCCATCCAGCGCCGCCGCCGATGGCCACCCTCCTCCAGGAGCTTATGGACGCCGGGTTCAATCACCTGGACGGCGAACGCCTGGGAGAGCTGCGCCAGCGAGCCCACGGCGCTGCCGGCTACGCGAGCGGTGACACCCGAGCTCCGTGCCTCGACTCCGATTACGTGCCGCTCTGTTCCAGTCCCATCAACCTGTCCAATGACTCGCAAATGATCCTGTCCACGCCGTATTAGCCGTTCAGTGTTTCGTGTGCGGAACGATCGGCCGCGGCCGAGGAGGAAAATTGACTCGAGGACCGAGGTCTTGCCAGAGCCGTTATCACCCCAGATCAGACTGAGGCCCGAGGGGATCTCTAGCTGCGCGTGCGTGATGCAGCGGACATTGCCAATCGTGACGGCGTGGAGACTCATCGCGCAGATGTCTCTGCAGCCGACCCGTAGGCCCCGTCGAACCAATGCCAGACCCCAAGGTCCTCCCGGCAGATCGGTGCTCCGGTCCGTGCCGTCGCGGCGTCGTCGGATGGCCAGGTGTTCCACGTGGAACCGCCGGCTGCTTCGGCTTGACCCAACCTACTCCTGTTGCGCGCTGCTGCCTGATCAGAAGCCGTCGCGAGTTCGCCCCAGCGGCTGAGTGCTCGACGGGCCATTCCCGCCTCCGGAGCTCCCAGCCCCCCTCGCCTCCGCCGTCGGCTTCGTTCCACGTGGAACATCGCGTTCGGTGATTCCCTCGCTGCTCGCACCCCAGGAGCTCGGGAGGAAGGCGCGAGCGCACGCGTACCGCGAGGCACCTGGCACTCCGTGGGTTCACCCCGATGGCCGAACTTTCTACCGGGTATTTCCCTCCCCCGAGCTCCCACCCCAGCTCCCCTGCGAAGTCGGCGCCGTTCCACGTGGAACATCCCGACCAGCAGATCGCTCGCTGATCGCACCGCGGGACCTAGACGGGAACACATGGGCGGAGTGGCGGATGCCAGATGGCCAACGGCTGCGGCGCCCTCCGACCCGGAGCCGGCGGTGGCCCAATTGCCCCAGCCACCGACGCGGGAAAAGGCCGGCGTGGCGTCCGCCGCGTCAGAGCCGCATCGGCATCACGACGTACCGAGTATTGAGGGTACCCGGCGCGTGGATCAGGCAACTGCTGTTGGAGTCCGTCAGTCCAATCTCGACCTTGTCGCTCTCGATCGCGCTCAGGGCGTCCAGCAGGTAGTTGACGTTGAAGCCGATCTCGACTTCCTCACCCTGATAGGACACCTCAACCTGGTCCTCCGCTTCCTCCTGCTCCGGATTGTGTGCCTGGATGGTCAACAGGTCCGGCCGGGCGGTCAGGCGGATTCCCCGATACTTCTCGTTCGAGAGAATAGCCGTCCGCTGGAGTGCCTGACGCAGCGACTCGCGGTCCGCCTCGACGACCCGCGGTGGATTATTCGGTATTACACGGCCGTACTCCGGGAAACGACCATCGATCAGCTTCGATGTGAAGCGAATGTCGCCGATCTGGGCGCGAACGTGATTTGTACCCACGGCGAGGTCGATATCGCCGTCCGTACCCAGGATGCGCTGCAGCTCAAGTACGCCCTTGCGTGGAACGATCACCTGGTGCGTGTTCTTCGCCTTGCCGCTGAGCTCCATTTCGCACAGCGCGAGCCGGTGACCGTCCGTTGCGACCGCGCGCAGCGCCTTGCCGTCAGTCTCGAGCAGCAGGCCATTCAGGTAGTAGCGCACGTCCTGCTGCGCCATCGAGAAATGCGTCTTGTCGATTAGGCGCCGGAACTCGCCCTGCGGCACGGTCAGGGTCTGCTGCGCGTTGATTTCCTCGACCAGCGGAAATTCCGCGGCCGGCAGACTCGAGAGCGTGAAGCGGCTGCGGCCCGCGCGCAGCGATACGCGCTCACCCTCGGTGGTGAGCGTAATGCTGGTTTTCTCGGGTAAAGAACGAAAAATGTCGAGCAGCTTGCGTCCCGGCACGGTGATGTCACCGTTCTGTTGCACGTTCACCTGCGTGCTGGCGACGAGCTCGACCTCGAGATCGGTTCCCGTGACGCTGAGCTTGTTGTCACGCGCCGCGAGCAGCACGTTGGCGAGCACCGGCATCGTCTGGCGACGTTCAACGACGCCGATGACACTTTGCAGGGGAGCGAGCAGATCTTCGCGCGTCGCGGTCAGCTTCATGGGGGTGTGACTCTCTTCAGATTAATTCTGTAGGAAATATATTTCTCTTATTGTAGGAATAGTAGAGCCTGTGAGTCCCGGCAATAAGAAAATTAATTCAATTAAATCAAAATATTGAGACTTGATCTGAGCAGTACTACTTGTAGGACTAGCTGCCCAACAGCTGTGAACGGACTGTGCATAACTTTATCCCCAACGGCGTCCACAAGTAATCCACAGGCTTCGCGCCCCTCATCCGGCGAGCGTGCGCAGCAGGTTCGAATAGTCTTCCTTCAGGCGTTGCTCGGTGTCGCGCAATTCCTTGATGCGCTTGCACGCGTGCAGCACGGTGGTGTGATCACGCCCGCCGAAGGCATCGCCGATCTCCGGCAGACTGTGCGTCGTGAGCTCCTTCGCGAGCGCCATAGCCATCTGGCGCGGGCGCGCCACCGAGCGGCTGCGGCGCTTGGAGAGAAGATCGGCGAGCCGTACCTTGAAATAATCGGCGACGGTCTTCTGGATGTTCTCGATCGTGACCAGCTTCGCCTGCAGTGACAGCAGGTCCTTCAACGCTTCCTTGGTGAACTCGAGCGTGATCGGCCGTCCGGTGAAGCGCGAGTTGGCGATCACGCGCCGCAGCGCGCCCTCGAGCTCGCGCACGTTGGAGCGGATGCGCTTGGCGATGAAGAACGCCACTTCCTCGGGCAGCGTCACCCCGACGACGTGCGCCTTGGTCATGAGGATGGCCACGCAGGTCTCGAGCTCCGGCGGCTCGATCGCCACCGTGAGTCCCCAACCGAAGCGCGACTTCAGGCGCTCCTCGAGGCCCTCGACCTCCTTCGGGTAGCGGTCGCAGGTCAGGATTACCTGGTGCTGGCCTTCGAGCAGTTCATTGAAGGTGTGGAAAAACTCCTCCTGGGAGCGCTCTTTTCCCGCAAAAAACTGGATATCGTCGATCAGCAGCGCATCGAGTGAGCGGTACGCGGTCTTGAACTCGTTCATCGCGTTGTGCTGCAGCGCCCGTACCATGTCGCCGACGAAACGCTCCGAGTGCACGTAGGCGATGCGCGCTTCCGGATCGCGCACCTTGATCAGATGGGCGATCGAGTGCATCAGATGCGTCTTGCCCAGTCCAACGCCACCGTAGATGAACAGCGGGTTATAAGCGCGCCCGGGATTCTCGGCCACCTGACACGAGGCGGCCTTGGCGAGCTGATTGCTCTTGCCCTCGACGAAGGTGGCGAAGGTAAATTCCCCATTGAGGCGCGCGCCGACCACCAGGCCGTCAGCGCGGCGCGCGCGGCTGGGCAGCACGGCCACGGCCACGGGCGCGGGCGCACCGCGCAGCGGGTTGCCGCGCGAGCCGACCTCGACTGTGACGATCGGCACGTCCCCGGTGCTCTCATCGCGCAGCAACTCCCCGATGCGCGGCAGCAGATTCGCATTGATCCACTCGACCACGAAGCGGTTGGGGGCGAGAAGCTTGAGGGCCCCGTTGCCCTCCATGGCCTGCAACGGCCGCACCCAGGTATTAAATTGCTGCTCCGGAAGCTCGGTCTCCAACGCGCCCATGCAGCGAGTCCAAAGCGACGCTTCCACGCGCGTTGCCTCCGCGAGGTGATCGTGTACGTAAAGGAAAAGGCCGCGAAGTCTATACTGATCGGGTGCCGCGCTGAAGGCTTTCGGGAACCCAAAAATATTGACACCTTGGCGCTCAACGGCTTAGCCTTGCCGCCCTTTTTTCACCGCCATGGATCGTTCACGGAGCCCCCGGTATGAAGCGTACCTATCAGCCGAGCAAAGTGCGTCGCAAGCGCACCCACGGGTTCCGCGCACGCATGGCCACCAAGAACGGCCGTAAGGTGCTCGCGCGGCGGCGCGCCAAGGGCCGCCGCAAGCTGATACCCTGAAGTCGAGCGGGTCCGGCGCGTTCTTAGGCGCCCGCGCCCCCCCAACTGAAGACTTCCTCAAGAGCTCGATGCCAGGGCGGCTCACTCTGCCGGCGCAACTTCGCCTGCGGCGCAAGAGCGACTTCGACGCCGCCTACGCACGCGGGCGGCGCATGGGTGATGGATTCTTTGCCGTGACTGCGACCTTGAATGATTTGGGCACGCCGCGCCTCGGGCTGGCGGTGGCGGTGCGCGTCGCCGGAGGCTCCGTCGGGCGCAACCGCATCCGCCGTGCCATCCGCGAATCCTTCCGGCTGCACCAGCACGAGTTGCCCTCCGTGGACCTCGTGGTGAGTGCGCGCCCCAAGGCGCGGGTGGCGCCGGGGCGCGAGCTGCAGGCCAGTCTCGCGGCATTGTGGAAGAAAGTTGCTGAGCAATGCGTCACCTCGCCGCGTTCCTGATCCGTATCTACCAGTGGACCGTGAGCCCGCTTTTGGGGCCACGTTGCCGCTTCTACCCGAGCTGCTCGCAGTACGCGCACGAGGCGCTGCTGCGCTTTGGCCTCGTGCGCGGCGGCTGGCTCGCGCTCAAGCGCCTCGGCCGCTGCCATCCGTGGCACGCCGGCGGCATCGACCCGGTACCACCGCTTGCGGCGGCCCCTCTGTGCACCCATCACGCTCATGAATAACACCCTGTTTCCCTCCAACCCGCGCGTCTACCTGTGGGCGACGCTCGGGCTGCTCGTGTTCCTGAATTTCCAAGCCTGGATGAAGGACTACGGGCCCGCGCCGCAGAGCGCGGAAACCCCGTCGGTCGCGGGCGCACCGGTGCCGCCGGCGACCGACCTGAGAAACCAGTTGCCCGCCGGAGCGCAAAGCGCCGGCGGCCCGAGCACCGCGGTACCGGCGACGCCGTCGCAGGCGCCGGCGCCCGCTGCTGCGACGCTGGCCGGCGAGGGCGCCCCTGCGATCCACGTGCGCACCGACGTGCTCGATGTGGACATCAGCTCACGCGGCGGCACGCTCACGCGCGTCGACCTCCCCGCTTATCCGCAGGTGAAGGGCGAGGCAGCACCCGTGCGCCTGGAGAATCACGACGCACCGCAGACTCTGTACGAGCTGCAGACCGGGCTCACCGGCCCGGGCGCCGGGCCGTACCCGGACCAGAACGCGCAGTACACGAGCGCGAGTTCCGACTATCGGCTGGGCAGCGCCGCGGAGCTGCGCGTGCCGCTGACCTGGAGCGCGGACGGGGTGACGGTCACCAAGACCTACACCTTCAGACGCGGCGCCTACGGGATCGAGGTCGCCTACGAGGTGCACAACGGCGGCAGCAGCGACTACGAGACGCGCCCGTTCGTCCAGATCGTGCGCAACGATCCACCGACCAAGCGCTCCTATTTCAACGTCGACAGTTACGCCTACCACGGGCCGGCGATTTACGACGGCACCAAGTACCGCAAGCTCGACCCGACTAACCGCGACGACATCCATCTGGCGCTCGAAGTGCGCGATGGCTGGCTCGCGGCGCTGCAGCACCACTTCGTCAGTGCGCTCGTGCCGCCCAAGGGAGCGCCCTGGGTGTTCTCGCTCGCCGTGGCCGGCAACCAGTACCAGCTCGGCGGCGTGGGTCCGGCGCAGTCGCTGGCGCCGGGCGCGAGTGCGCAGTTCGCGCAGACGCTGTTCGTGGGACCGAAGCTGCAGAACCAGCTCGAGGCGATCGCACCGGAGCTCGGCCGCGTCGCCGACTACGGGCGACTGTGGTTCCTCGCCCGGCCGCTGTTCTGGCTGCTCGCCAAGGTGCACGCGCTCAGCGGCAACTGGGGCATCGCCATCATCCTCGTGACGTTTCTCCTGAAGCTGCTGTTCTATCCGCTCTCGGAAGCCAGCGGCCGCTCGATGGCGAAGATGAAGCAGCTGCAGCCGCGCATCAAGAACCTGCAGGACACCTACAAGGACGATCGCGAGAAGCTCGGGCGCGCGATGATGGAGCTCTACCAGCGCGAGAAGATCAACCCGGTCGCCGGCTGCCTGCCGATCGTCATCCAGATCCCGGTGTTCATCGCCTTCTACTGGGTGCTGCTCGAGAGCGTGGAGATGCGCCAGGCGCCCTTCATGGGCTGGATCCACGATCTGTCCTCGCGTGATCCGCTGTTCATCCTGCCGGCCATCATGGCGGTGGCGATGTTCCTGCAGTACAAGCTCAATCCCACGCCGCCCGACCCGGTGCAGGCGAAGGTGTTCATGTTCATGCCGCTCGTCATGTCGGTCATGTTCGCCTTCTTCCCCGCCGGCCTGGTGCTCTACTGGGTGACCAACACCGTGCTGTCGATCGCCCAGCAGTGGAACATCAACCGCCGCATCGAGGCGGTGGCCGCGGCCAAGCGCGCCAACTGAGGCGGCCCGCGAGCCCGGCGCCGGCGGCCGGTGCTTCCCTTGCACGGGGCAGCGGCAGTAGCCTGCCGCAGCGGCAAAGGCGGTTCATGACGCAAACGGACACCATCGTGGCGGCGGCGACGCCGCCGGGCCGAGGCGGCATCGGCATCGTGCGCATCTCGGGACCGAAGGCCCCGCAGATCGCCACGCAACTGCTGGGCGAGCAGCCGCCGGCGCGCCGCGCCATCTTCACGCGCTTCCTCGACGCGAGCGGTGCCGCGCTCGATGCGGGGCTCGTGCTGTTCTTCCCCGCCCCGCATTCCTATACCGGCGAACACGTGCTCGAGCTGCACGGCCACGGCGGCCCGGTGGTGCTCGAGGCGCTGGTGCAGCGCGCGCTGGAACTCGGTGCGCGCCGCGCGCAGGCGGGCGAGTTCACGCAGCGCGCCTTCCTCAACGACAAGCTCGACCTCGCCCAGGCGGAGGCGATCGCGGACCTGATCGATGCGGGCTCGCGCGAGGCGGCGCGCGCGGCGATGCGCTCACTGCAGGGGGAATTCTCCGCCATGGTGCGCGGGCTCACCGAGGCCATCATCGAGCTGCGCACCTACGTGGAGGCCGCCATCGATTTTCCCGAAGAGGAGGTCGACTTCCTCGCCGATCGCGAACTGACCGAGCGCTTCCAGACGGTGCGAGATCACTTCGAGGGCGTGCTCGACTGCGCGCGCCAGGGGCGCCTGCTGCGCGAGGGCATGACGGTGGTCATCGCCGGACGACCCAACGCGGGCAAGTCGAGTCTCCTGAACCGCCTCGCCGGTTACGACGCGGCCATCGTCACGCCGATCCCGGGCACTACGCGCGACATCGTGCGCGAGCGCATCGCCATCGACGGCATGCCGCTGCACGTCCTGGACACCGCCGGTCTGCGCGACGCGGGCGACCTGGTGGAGGAGGAGGGGATCCGCCGCGCGCACGCGGAGATGGCGCGCGCCGATCGCGTGCTGTTCGTGATCGACGCGGTGGCTGATCCGACCGCGGCTGCTTACCGCGAGGAGCGCGCCCGGCTGCCGGCCGACGTGCCGGTGACCCTGGTGTTCAACAAGTGCGACCTCGCGGTCGGCCTGCCGGTCGCCGACACGCTGACCGGGCCGCCCGTGATCGCACTCTCGGCCCTCGAGGGCACGGGGCTCGAGGAGCTGCGGGCCCACCTGAAGCACTGCATGGGTTACCAGACGGTGGACGGTGGGGCGGTGAGTGCGCGCCGCCGGCACCTGGAGGCGCTCGCGCGTGCGCGCCATCACACCGAGGAAGCCGCACGTCAGCTCACCGAGACGCGCGCGGGGGAACTGATCGCCGAGGAGCTGCGCGCCGCGCAACAGGCGCTGGGCGAGATCACCGGTGAGTTCTCGAACGAGGACCTGCTGGGCCGGATCTTCGGCGGGTTCTGCATCGGCAAGTAGCGCGGCGCGCTAGGGCGCGGGCGGCTGCAGCGCGAGGTCCTTGCTGTAGACGACGTTCATCACGTTGTCGTACCAGCCTACGACTTGCGGTTTCACCAGGTGCTTGTTCACATAGAAGTAGATCGGCAGCAGCGGGTGATCGGCGAGCATCAGGCCCTCGGCCTGCTCGAGCAGCGCGCGCCGCTTGCCCGGATCGCTGGCGGCCGCCGCCTGCGCCAGCAGCGCGTCGTACTGCGGGTTGGCGTAGTGCGGCAGGTTCACGCCGAAGTCGCTCTTCAGGTATTGCGCGAAGGTGTAGGCATCGTTGTAGTCCCCGACCCAGCTCGAGCGGAACATCTCCACGTCGCCGCGATCGATGTCCTGCAGCAGCGACTTGAACTCCACCTGCGTGAGCTGCACGTCCACTCCGAGCGCCTCCTTCCACATGGAGGCGATGGCGAGCGCGAGCTTGGTGTGCACCTCCCCTGAGTTGTAGCGCAGCTCGAAACGCAGCGGATGCTCAGGCGAGTAGCCCGCCGCGGCGTACAGGCGCTGCGCCTCGCGGATGCGCTCGGGCATGGGCGTGTTGCGGTAATCGAAGGATTGCGCGCTGTAGTTGTCGATCCCCGGGGGCACCCAGCCGTAGGCCGGCAGCTCCCCGACGCGCAGCACCAGGGTGGCGAGTTTTTCGCGATCGATGACGAGCGAGAGCGCGCGCCGCAGCTGTGGCTGGTCCTTGAAGGGCGCGCGCTTGAGGTTGAAGCCGTAGTAGTACGTGGTCAGCTGCGGGGCGACGTGCAGCTGGTCCGCGAGGTTCGCCTTGATCCAGTCGTACTGGCCGCGCGGCACGACGAAGGTCACCTGCAGCTCCCCGGCGCGATAGCGTGCCAGTTCCGCGTTCTCATCCGGGATCAGCAGGTACTTCACTCCCGCGAGCCGCGTGGCGGCGTTGTTCCAGTAGTGCGTGTTGCGCCGCGCGCTGATGTGCGAGCCCTGCACCCACTCGCTCAGCACGAACGCCCCGTTGGCCGGCATCACCCCGGCACGGGCGAAGCCCTCCGGGTGTGCGGCCAGCGTCGCGCGGTGCACGGGGCAGGTGCTCGGGTGTGACAGGAGCGTCGGCAGGTAGGGCGTGGGGGCGGCGAGCGTGATGACGACGGTCGCCGCATCCGGTGCGCTGACGCCGAGGTCGGTGGGTTTCCTGCGTCCGGCCACGATGTCCGGGGCGTTGACGATGACGTCCACGTATTGCGCATAGGCGGACGCGGTGGCCGGGTCCACCAGGCGCTGCAGCGCGGCGACAAAGTCCGCGGACGTGACCGCATCGCCGTTGGACCAGCGCGCCTCGGGTCGCAGCGTGAAGGTGTAGGTCTTGCCGTCCTCGCTCACACTCCAGCGGCTCGCGACCCCCGGGGCGACGGCCGCATGATGGTCGAGCGTGGTGAGGCCCTCGCACAGGTCGCGCAGGATGCTCTGCGCCTCGAAGCCGCGCGCCTTCTGCGGGTCGAGTGAGTCCGGATCCGGTCCGCCACCGCGCACCAGGATGTCCCCGCCCGCGGGCGCGCGGGCGCAGCCACTGAGCACGGCGAGCAGCGCGAGGAGCGCCAGCCGGGCGCCGGCGCCGAGTCTCATTGCCGGCGCAGGCGGCTGTGGTTGATTTGCTCACGCAGCGCGAGGGTGGCGCGGCGCGCGGCGTGCGCGAAATCCGGACCCGGCGCGGCATAGAGAATGGCGCGCGAGGAGCTAACGAGCAGCCCCGTGCCGGCGGCGGTCTGGCCGGCGCGTACCGCCTGCGCGACGTCGCCCCCCTGGGCGCCGACCCCCGGCACCAGCAGCGGCATGTCCCCGACCAGGGCGCGCACCTGTGCGAGCTCCTGGGGGTAGGTGGCGCCGACCACCAGCAGGCAGTTGCCGCGGCTGTTCCAGCGCGTGGCGGCGAGCTCGGCCACGACCTGATACAGCGGGCGCTCGCCGACCTGCAGCTCCTGCAGATCGCGGCCGCCGGCGTTCGAGGTGCGGCACAGCACGATCACGCCCCGGTCCGCGTGCCTGAGGAAGGGCTCGAGCGCATCCGTGCCGAGGTAGGGATTCACGGTGACCGCGTCGGCGCCGTAGCGCTCGAACGCCTCGATGGCATAGCGCTCGGCCGTGTTGCCGACATCGCCGCGCTTGGCGTCGAGGATCACCGGCACCTGCGGGTAGCTCTTGTGCAGGTACTCGATGGTGCGCTCGAGCTGGTCCTCTGCCTCGTAGGCGGCGTAGTGCGCGAACTGCGGCTTGTAGGCGCACACCAAGTCGTGGGTCGCGTCGATGATCGCCTTGTTGAACTGGTAGATGGGGGAGGGCTCGGCGGCGATGTGCTTGGGGAAGCGCTCGATCTCCGGATCCAGCCCCACGCACACCAGCGAGTCATGCGCCGCCCAGGCGTGCTGCAGCTTCTCGATGAAGGTGCTCATGCCACCTGCGCGCGCGCGGTGTGGCGCTTCAGGTGTACCAGCAGGATCTGCACCGCGGCCGGGGTGATACCGGGCAGGCGTCCGGCCGCACCCAGGGTGGCCGGCCGGGCCTCCCCGAGCTTCTGGCGTACCTCATGCGAAAGTCCCGTCATGCGCTCGTAGTCCAGGCCCTCCGGCAGGGCAAGTTCCTCGTGACGCCGCGCGCGCTCGATCTCCGCCTGCTGGCGCTCGATGTAGCCGGCGTACTTCGCGCGCACCTCGATCTGGGTGCGCACCTGCGCGGGCAGGCGCTCGTCCAGGGCGCCGGGCGCGGCCCACGGTGGTTCCCCGGTCAGGGCGCACAGCGCCTCGAAGCTGACCTCCGGGCGGCGCAGCAGTTCAAAGGCCGTGACATCGCGCGGCAGCGGGCCCCCGAGAACCGCCGTGCACCAGGCCGCGGGCACCGCGGCGGCCTTGAGCCGCAGGCGCGACAGGCGTGCGACCTCCGCCTCTGCACACGCCTGTTTGGCCTGAAACAGCTGCCAGCGTTCCGCGTCGATCAGCCCCAGGCGCTGCGCGGCGGGCGTCAGCCGCAGGTCGGCGTTGTCCTCGCGCAGCAGCAGCCGGTGCTCGGCGCGGCTGGTGAACATGCGGTAGGGCTCGGCGGTGCCGCGGCTGATCAGGTCATCGACCAGGACCCCGAGGTAGGCGTCGCTGCGCAGCGGCGTCCATGGCGCCTCGCCCCGCACGCCGCGCGCCGCGTTGATGCCGGCGAGCAATCCCTGCGCCGCCGCCTCCTCGTAGCCGGTGGTGCCGTTGATCTGCCCCGCGAAGTACAGTCCGCCGAGCGGGCGCGTCTCGAGCGAGGGCTTCAGACCCCGCGGATCGAAGAAGTCGTACTCGATGGCGTACCCGGGGCGCGTCAGGTGCGCCCGCTCGAGGCCGCGGATGCTGTGTACGAACTCGACCTGCACGTCGAAGGGCAGGCTGGTCGAGATTCCGTTCGGATAGACCTCGTGGGTGTTCAGCCCCTCGGGCTCGACGAAGATCTGGTGTGACGCCTTGTCCGCAAAGCGCACGACCTTGTCCTCGACGGACGGACAGTAGCGCGGACCCACGCCCTCAATGCGGCCGGTGAACAGGGGCGAGCGGTCGGTGGCCGCGCGGATGATCTCGTGCGTCCGCTCGTTCGTATGAGTAATGAAACAATCAATTTGCCTGGGGTGCTCACTGGCTCGTCCAAGGTACGAAAACACCGGTGTGGGGTTGTCCCCGGCCTGGCGGGTCATGACGGACCAGTCGAGTGTGCGGCCATCGATCCGTGGTGGAGTGCCCGTTTTCAGGCGCGCGACCTTCAGCGGCAGCTCCCGCAGACGGGCGGCCAGACGGTTGGAGGGCGCATCCCCGGCGCGCCCCCCGGGGAGGTTGTCGAGGCCCACGTGGATGCGGCCGCCGAGGAAAGTGCCGACGGTGAGTACCACCGCGCGGGCCTCAAAGCGGATCCCGCTGACCGTGACCACGCCGAGCACCCGCTCGCCCGCGACGATGAGGTCCGCGACCTCCTGCTGGAAGAGCACCAGGTGCGGCTGGTTTTCGAGCCGCGTGCGAATGGCCTGCCGGTACAGCTGACGGTCGGCCTGAGCGCGCGTGGCGCGCACCGCCGGGCCCTTGCTGGCGTTGAGGGTGCGGAACTGGATGCCGGCCAGGTCAGTGGCGCGGGCCATCGCGCCGCCCATGGCGTCGATCTCCCGGACCAGGTGCCCCTTGCCGATGCCGCCGATCGCCGGATTGCAACTCATGGCCCCGAGCGTCTCCAGGCTCTGGGTCACGAGCAGCGTCTGTGCCCCCATGCGCGCGGCCGCCAGCGCCGCCTCGGTGCCGGCATGGCCGCCGCCGATGACGATGACGTCGAAGCTCTGAGCAGTAGGGTGACTTGGTGGTATTGACATAACCTGCAGCGCCGCGCTCAGGGGGTGGAAACCCCGGCGCGCGCGGACGCGTATTGTAGGGCGGCAGCGCCCGCGAACAAGTTCGCACCCGTCCCCTATATCCTTAGCCTCACCGATGGCTGCGCAGCGAGCCTTGAAAGTCGGGCATGTCCCGCGCGCTTAGGGCGCTCCTTGCGAGCGGCCTCCTCGCCGGCTGCCTCGCCGCCGCGCCGGCAAGCGCCGTGGCGGGCGCACTCATACTCACGCCCTGCCAGATCACCCATCCCCTGCGCCTCACGGTCGTGGCGGCCGACTGCGGCGTGCTCGAGGTGGCCGAGAACCCGGCCGCGCCTGACGGGCGGCACATCAGCCTGCACGTGGCGCGCGTGGCGGCCATCAACCGCCGCAAGCAGGCGGACGCGCTGTTCGTGCTCGCCGGCGGACCGGGGCAGGCGGCCGGGGATTTTTACGCGAGCGTCGCCCCCGCCTTCGCTCGCATCCACCGCGATCGCGACATCGTGCTCCTCGACCAGCGCGGCACCGGCGCCTCTTATGCACTCAGTTGCCCCGGGGCGCAGGCGCAGCTCTACCAGGCCTCCGATGCCGAGGTCGCCGCGTTTGCGCAGCGCTGCCTGGAGAGCCTGCGTGCGCGCGCGGACCCGGCCTTCTACACCACCAGCATCGCGGTGGCCGATCTTGAGCGGGTGCGCGCCGCGCTCGGTTACGAGCGCATCGATCTCTACGGCGCCTCCTACGGCACGCGCGTGGCGCAACAGTACCTGCGGCACTTTCCCACGCGCGTGCGTGCGCTCATCCTCGATGGGGTGGTACCGCCGCAGCGCGCGCTCGGCCCGGAAGTCGCGCTCGATGCGGAAAGCGCGCTGCGGCGCATCCTCGCGCGCTGCAACGCCCAGCCGCCGTGCCGCGCGCGCTTCGGCGACGCGGTCCGCGACTACGAGACGGTGCGCGCCGCGTTGGACACGCAGGCGGTCGCGGTCACGGTGCCGGATCCGGCGAGCGCCGCAGCCCGCCCGGTCGCTTTCGACCGCGATCACCTCGCGACGGTGCTGCGGCTTGGCGCTTACAGCGCCGACTACGCCGCGCTCCTGCCGCTGTTCCTGCAGGCCGGCGCACACGGGGACTACGCGCCCCTCGCCGCTCAGTACCTGTTTCTCGAGCGCTCCTACGAGAGCATCGCGATCGGCATGCACAACAGCGTCGTGTGCACCGAGGACGTGCCGTTCTGGGACCCGCGCTCGATCGACCGCACGGCGCTCGCGGCCACCTTCATGGGTGCCACCGAGGTCGATGCGCTCGCGAGCCTGTGCCGCATCTGGCCGCGCGGGACGATCGATGCCGACCTCCATCAGCCGCTGCACAGCCCCGTGCCCGCCCTGCTGTTGTCCGGGAGCGATGACCCGGTGACGCCGCCCGCCTACGCACGCGAGGCGGCGGCGACCCTGACACAGGCGCTGCAGCTCGAGTTGCCCGGCTTCGGCCACGGGCAGCTCACCGCGCCGTGCATGGACCGCGTGCTGGCGCAGTTCCTCACGCGCGGCAGCAGCGCGGGACTCGACACCGACTGCCTGCGCCGTGCCGCGCCCATGCCCTTCTTTACCTCCCTCAACGGGCCGCCGCCGTGATCGAGGTACGCGCACTCGCCAAGCGCTTCGGCGCCGTGCAGGCGGTACGCGGGGTGAGCTTCACGGCGCCCGACGGGCGCATCACGGGCCTGCTCGGGCCCAACGGGGCCGGCAAGTCGACCACGCTGCGCATGCTGTACACGGTGCTCAAGCCCGATGCGGGCGACGCACTCATCGACGGGCTGAGCGTGCTGGACACGCCGCTCGATGCGGCGCGCCGCCTGGGCGTGCTGCCGCACAGCGCCGGCATCTACCCGAACCTGAGCGCGCGCGAGAACATCCACTACTTCGCCGCCCTGCAGGGCCTCACCCGCCGCGAGGCGCGCGAGCGCACCGCGGCGCTGCTGCAGCTGCTGGAGATGCAGGAGTTTGCCGACCGGCGTGCCAAGGGCTTCTCGCAGGGCGAGCGCATGAAGACCGCGCTGGCACGCAGCCTGGTGCACCGGCCGCGCAATCTGATCCTCGATGAGCCCACCAACGGGCTCGACGTGATGGCGGTACGCTCGCTGCGGCGGCTGCTGCGCGCGCTGCGCGCCGAAGGGCACTGCATCCTGTTCTCGAGCCACGTCATGCCCGAGGTGAGTGCGCTGTGCGATGAGGTGGTGGTGATCGGCGCCGGCGCGGTGCTCGCGACCGGCACACCCGAGGAGATCCGTGCGCGCACCGGTACCGGGGCGCTCGAGGAAGCCTTCGTGCAGCTGCTCGGCGGCGGGGAGCCCTAGCTCGTGCGCGCCATCCTCACCGTCTTCGCCAAGGAGTTCCGCGAGAACCTGCGCGAGCGGCGCACGCTTCTCACCGCGCTGATCCTCGGGCCGCTGCTCGGGCCGGCGCTGTTTTCAGCATTGCTCGCGCTGCAGATCCACCGCAGCGCGGAAGCCGGCGATCGGCCGCTGGCGCTCACCGTGGCGCACGCCGAGCGGGCGCCGAATCTGCTCGCCTTCCTCAAGTCCGCCGGCGTCACGCTCACCGAGGCGAGCTACGACGCCGCCGCGGCGCGTGAGGCCGTGGCGAGTCACGCTCACCTGCGCGTGCTGAACATCAGCGCGGAGTTCGCCGCGCATCTGGCGTCCGGCACGCCCGCGGCACTGGAGTTGTACACCGACGCCTCCGACGTCGCGGCGGCCGCCGACACCGAGCGCGTGCGCGCGCTGCTCGAGCAGTACTCCGGGCAACTCGCACGCCTGCGCCTGGTGGCCCGCGGCACGGATCCGCTGCTGCTCAACACCCTCGCCGTGCAGGACATCGACGTGTCGACACCGGCTACGCGCTCCGTGTTGGTGCTGGGCACGCTCAGTTACCTGCTGTTGATCACCATGCTGATGGGCGGCATGTATCTGGCGATCGACGCCACGGCCGGGGAGCGTGAGCGCGGCTCGCTCGAGCCGCTGCTCACCGTACCGGTGCCGCGCGCTCAGCTGATCTTCGGCAAGATCCTCGCCACCTGCGCCTACATGTTGCTGACACTCACGCTCACGGTGACCGTGTTCGCGATCCTGCTGCGCTTCATCGGTCTGGAGCGTTTCGGCATGAGCGTCAACTTCAATCCCGCGGTCGCGCTGCGGCTGATCCTCTACTGTCTGCCGCTCGTGCCGCTGGCGGCGGCGCTCATGACACTGGTCGCTGCCTACACCCGTACCTACCGCGAGGCGCAGTCCTATCTCGGGGTGGTGCTGTTGGTGCCGACGTTGCCGCTGGTGTTCGCCGGTGCGCTCGGCCTGCGGCCGACGCTCGCGCTGATGGCGGTTCCCTCCCTCAGCCAGCATTTCCTGATCACGAGCCTGTTGCGCGACGAGCCGCTGCCGAACACCTATCTGGCGGTCTCAGTGGGCGCAACGCTGCTCGCCGGTGCGCTGCTGGTGGCGCTCGCCGGCCGGCTCTACCGGCGCGAGGCGCTGCTCGGCTGAGCGGGCGGGGTGAGCTGCGCATGCAGGCGCGCGACATGCCGGTCGGCAAAGGCACGCGCCTCGATTTCGAAGCGATTGTTCCAGTAACCGCGCCGGAAGCATTCGATCACATAGCGCGTCACGCTCAAGGTTCCGGGCTGCCACTGGTACACGACGTGGCAGTACTCGTGCAGCATCAGCCAGGGGTTGGTGAAGAAGTCCGCGGCGCTGCCGCGCAGGTAGATGCGCTGGCGGCGCGTGGTGGCCACCGCCCGTCCGTGCAGGCGGGCCAGGCGGGAATGCTCGATCACGCGGATGTCGCTGATCGGAGCCTGGAGAATGTTTTCGAGGGCGGCGCGCAGGTGCGCCGGGACGGCAGCCTCGCGGGGTCGCAGCATGCGCCTGTCTCAGGCGCGCGCGTGCACCCATCCCATGCTCGGGCGGAAGCGCAGAGCGCGGGCGGGGCCGGCGGCGATGTCCTCGGGCAGCAGCTTCACCCCCCCATCCTCGAGGTAACGCTTGACCAGCGCAACCACGGTCTCACAGGTCGCGGCCGCCTGCGGCGCGTCCGCCAGGTGCACCACGATGCGCGCCTGCAGGTGGCGCGCCGCAGGACAGGTCTCGCGCAATGCCGCGACGCAGCGATCCAGCAGCAGCATTTCGGTCGCGAGCGTCGTGTCCGTCATGTCGGCAGGCTTGGCGGTGCGCACGATACAGCGCAGGTGTAGCAACGCGCCGGCCTCCTCCTGCGCGTCATACACGCACACGGCAAGCGCCGAGCGCAGCTCGGTGAGCAGCCACACATCGCCCGAGGCAACTTCAAACTTGTCGGGCGCAACGTTGACTTCGCGGCTAGTCATCCTTGGTTGTATACCGTCTCGCTGCGCTTGCATGTGCGGCCTCCTGTCCAAACTATGAACTGCCGCACGCCCGGCCTGTAGAATATGCGAATACGTTCCATCGGACCCGCATATGAAACAAACCATTCTCGCCGTGCTGGCGTGCGTCATGCTCACTCCGGCGCTTGCACAGCAACCGCCGGTGTCGTCAATCCGCGTCAGTGGGGATGCCCAGGTCGCTGCCAAGCCTGATCGAGTACAGATCGACATCGGCGTGACCACGCGCGCGGAGAAGTCCGCGGAGGCTGCCGCCGAGAACGCGCGCCAGACCGATGCGGTACTGACGGCGCTGAAGAAGGCGGGCGGTTCCACCGCGGTGCTCAAGACTGTCAACTACTCGCTCTCTCCGACCTACAGGTACCAAAGCGGTCACGAACCGACGCTCACCGGCTACACCGCCTCGAACGTAGTGCAAGTGACGCTCGATGATTTGACAAAGATCAGCAATGTCATCGACGCCTCGGCCCAGGCGGGCGCCAACACCGTGCGCGGCATCGGCTTCACGCTGCGCGATCAGGACGCGGTGCACGCCGAGGCGCTGCGCAAGGCCGTCGCCAAGGCGCGCGCCGATGTGGACGTACTCGCGCAGGCGCTCGGCCTGAAGATCGTGCGCGTCCTGAGCGTCGAGGAGACCGGTGCACGATTCGTGCCGATGATGCGCACGATGGCCGCGAACGCGCAGGCGGGTGCGGAAGTGGCGACGCCGGTGGAATCCGGCTCCCTCGACATCTCCGCCAGCGTGACGCTGAGCGTCGAGGTCGCTCCGGCGCACTAGTGCATGCGCTCAGAAGCTCTCCTGCCGGCCAGTGAACTTGGCTGCTTGAAGCGGTGCGCGGTGCTGTTGGTGCCCGCGGCCCTGGCGCTGGCGGCCTGCACCAGCATGCCGGGGCGCGACCAGCCCCGACCACCGCCCAGTGCGCCAACGCATGAAGCCAACCCCGCCTTGGTGACCCCCTTCGCCGCCGCGGCCCGGGCGCACCCGGGGCTCTCGGGCTTCCGGCTTTACTCCCCCGGTATCGATGGGTTGCTGCTGCGTCTGGAGCTGATCGCGCAGGCGCAGCGTTCGCTCGACCTGCAGTACTACATCTTCCGCGGGGATGAGTCGGGGCGACTGGTGACCGAAGCGGTGCTCGCGGCCGCAAGGCGTGGCGTGCGCGTGCGCATCCTCGTCGATGACGGCGAGACGGTGGCCGGCGATGAGCAGTTGTTCGCGCTCGCCGGCGACCCACACGTCGCGATCCGCGTCTTCAACCCCTGGCGTTACCGCGGGCACAGCTCCACGCTGCGCGGCACCGAGTATCTCTTCAGCCATTCGCGGCTCGACTATCGCATGCACGACAAGCTGTTCATCGCCGACGAGGTGGTGGCACTGATCGGCGGCCGCAACATCGGCGAGCAGTACTTCCAGGTGGATCCGGGCTCGCAGTACGCGGACGACGACATTTTCGTTACCGGCCCCGAGACGGCGGAGCTCGGGGGGGCGTTCCAGATATTCTGGGACAGCGAGGAAGCCGTACCGGTGGAGCTGCTGGTTCCGGCCCGGCAACGCGATGCGGCCGCCGCCGAGGCGCTGGCGCGGCGCCACACCACGCCGCAGAAAGCCGCCGCGGCGGGCAGCAAGTTCACTGAGAAGCTCGCGGCCAATGAGCCGCTCGCCGAGCTGCTCACCGGCACGGCGCCGCTCAGCTGGGCGCGCGCCGAACTCGCCTACGACCCCCCCGATAAGCGCAAAGATGGAGCGAGCGCGCGTGCCGGGAGTCTCATGTTCGCACCGGTCGCTCGTGCGATCCGCGACACCCACACGCAGGTACTGGTGGTGACGCCCTACCTGATCCCGACGAACTCAGAACTCAAGCTGCTGCAGGAAGCAGTGGGCACGCGGGGGCTCAAGGTGCGCATCCTCACGACCTCGCTCGAGGCGAGCATGGATCCCCTGGCCCAGGCGGGCTATGACCACTACCGCGTACCGCTGTTGACTGCAAGGGTGGAGCTGTTCGAGTTGCGACGCCAGCCCGACAGCCCGCGCGGCACCGGGCAGTCGACCCACATGACAAACTATGGCAACTTCGGCCTGCACGCCAAGTTGCTGGTCTTCGATGACAGCGCCGTCTACGTCGGCTCGATGAATTTCGACGCGCGTTCGCACCGGCTGAACACGGAGATCGGACTCATCATCCACAGCCCGGAACTCGCAGCCCAGACGACGCGGCGCTTCGAGGCAATGACACAGCCGGCTAACGCCTATCACGTGACGCTCGAAGAGCGCCAGGGTAAGCAGACACTGATCTGGTCGACCGTCAAGGACGGCGAAGCGGTGCAGTACACGCGTGAGCCCGCCCGCAGCGGCTGGGAGCGCTTCGAGGTGGGCGTCGCCTCGATGCTGCCGATCGACGATGAACTGTAGGACCCGCCAACACCCCGGGTACAGCCGCGCTGACAGTCGTGTCAGCCTTCTCTGATTGCCGCCGGGGTCGTGCCCCCGGTCAAATAGCGGCTGGATGATTTACCACAGGGAACAGTTATGAAACTGACACTGGCGATGTCGGCCTTTACGGCCGCGGCGGTACTGACTACCGGGATTGTGCTGGCGGACGACGTCGATGCCGACCGCTCCCATCCTAAGGCCTTCGTGAAGGACTCGGCCATCACGACCAAGATCAAATCGAAGCTGGCGGCTGAGCACATCACAAGCCTCGGTCATATCCATGTGGACACGGATGCCGACGGCGTGGTTTGGCTCTCGGGCAGCGCCCGCAGCCAGAGTGATGTTAATAAGGCAGAGTCGATCGCCCGCGAGACCGATGGCGTGCACGGCGTGAAGAGCACCATCAAGGTAAATCCCGACCTGTAGAAGGTCGGACCTGTAGAAGGTCGCGACGGCCCCCGTACGTTGGGGAGGCGCTGCCGGGGATCCGGCAGCGCCTATTTGCGCCAGTATGCCGGGCGCATCAGCACGACGATGCTGAAGATCTCGAGGCGCCCGAGCAGCATCGCGGCGCTGCAGATCCAGGTCTGAAGCGTGCTGAGGGTATGAAGGTTGTGCACCGCGCCGGGCGCGCCGAAGCCGTGGGCGGTGTTGTTGATGGAAGCGACCACGGCGGAGAATGCCGAGTCGAAGTCCAGACCCGTGAGCAGCATCGCGAAGGTCAGGAACGAGACGGTCACGAAGTAGAGAAAGATGAAGGCCAGCACCGCGTGGCCGACGCTGTCGGGCACCGGGCGACCGCCGATGCGCACCGGTGCCATGGCGGACGGGTGGATGAGTAGCTTCATCTCACGGCCGGCCTGGCGCACCAGCAACAGCGTGCGGAACATCTTGATGCCCCCGCCGGTCGAGCCGGTGCTGCACACCAGGCACGACAGGAACAGCATCCACCACGGGGCGAACACCGGCCAGCTCTGGTAGTCCTGTGTCGTCAGCCCGCTGGTGGTGGCCTGCGAGACCACGTTGAAGGCCGAGGCGCGCAGCGCCGGCCCGAACCCTGGATAAACGCCGTGCAGGTTCAGCAGCACCGCAATGCCGACGACGCTGACTGCGAGGAATGCGAAGATCGCCTTGCACTCGGGATCTTTCTTGTAGGTCTCGAGCGACAGCTGGCGCAGCGCGATGAAATGGCGGCCGAAGTTGAGTGAGGCGATCACCATCAGTGCGATCAGCACGCACTCGATGGCGGCGGAATCGAAGTAGGCGATGCTGCGGTCGTGGGTCGAAAAACCACCGAGTCCCACCACGGAGAACGCGTGGCACACCGCGTCGAACCAGGACATGCCACACAGGCGCAGGCTGACGATACCCGCGGCCGTGAGCACCACGTAGATGGTCCACAGGTTCTTGGCCGTCTCGGTGATGCGTAGCGCCAAGCGCTCATCCTTGGAGCCAGGCGCCAGCCCCTTGTAGAGCTGCATACCGCCGACGCCGAGCAGCGGCATCACCGCAAGCGCCATGACTATGATGCCGAGGCCGCCCATCCATTCCAGCAGGTGGCGCCAGAAATTAAGTGACGGCGCGAGCGTGTCGAGCCCGGTCAGCACGGTGGAGCCGGTGGTGGTGAGCCCGGACATCGCCTCGAAGAATGCACCAGTGACCGTGAGTCCCCTCACGCTCAGCAGCAGCGGCAACGCGGCCACGGCGGGCAGCAGCACCCAGGCGAGCGTGACCAGCAGGAAGCCGTCGCGCGGCTTCAGTTCCCGGCGGAAGCGCAAGGTGGCGCCGGCGAGCAGCGCGCCACAGCCGGCACCGACGGCGGCGGTGATCAGAAAGCACGACCACTGACCGTCGCGGAACCACAGCGAGCAGGCGAGCGGCAGCAGGCAGCTGGCGGAGAAGCTCGCCAGCAGAAGTCCCAGAACATTGGCGACCGCGAGCACGATGTCGGCCTGGCGGTCCGTGCCTAGCGCGGCGAGCGCAGGAACAGCCGTTCGACCGCTTCCAGGTGACGTCGGTCGGCGAGGAACAGGATGACGTGATCGTCCGTGAGCACGCGCGTGTCGTGATGGGCCATGATGACCTCATCGCCGCGCACGATCGCGCCGATGGAGGCGCCCTCGGGCAGCGGGATCTGCGCCACCGTGCGGCCGGCGACGCGCGAGCTGCGCTCGTCGCCGTTGACGACCGCCTCGAGCGCCTCGGAGGCGCCGCGCCGCAGCGCGTGCACGCGCACCACGTCGCCGCGGCGCACGAAGGCCAGCAGCGAGCCGATGGTGATGGTCTGCGGGGATATGGCGATGTCGATGCTGCTCGACTCGACCAGCTCGGTGTAGGAGGGGCGGTTGATCAGCGCCATCGCCTTGTGGGCGCCCAGGCGCTTCGCCAGCATGGCGGACAGGATGTTGGCCTCTTCCGAGTTCGTGACCGCGGCGAATACATCGGTACTGTCGATGTTCTCCTCGATCAGCAACTCTTCGTCGGCGGCATCCCCGTGCAGCACGATGGCGTTCTCGAGCAGCTCCGACACCCGACGGGCGCGCCGCGCGTCCCGCTCGATGAGCTTCACCTGGTTGCTCTTCTCGAGCGTCTTGGCGAGCCGCAGGCCGATGTGGCCGCCGCCGGCGATCATCACGCGGCGCGCCGGGTCATCGCCGTGGCGCATCTCCGCCATGGTGCGCTGGATGTCGTCGCGCGCGGCGAGGAAAAACACCTCATCCCCCTCGCTGATGATCGTCTCGCCGTCGGGCTGCACGCTGCGGCCGTCGCGGTAGATCGCCACCACGCGTACCTCGATGTTGGGCAGATGCTTGGTCAGCTCGCGCAGCGGGTGCCCGACCAACAGTCCGCCGCGCCCGGTGCGCACGCCCACCAGGCGCACCTTGCCGTCGGCGAAGTCCAGCACCTGCAGCGTGCCCGGATGGTGGATGAGCCGCTCCACGTATTCGGTGACGAGCTGCTCGGGACTGATGATGACGTCCACCGACAGGCCGTCGGTGCGGAACAGCTCCGGGCGCGAGGCGTATTCGTGCGCCCGCAGGCGCGCGATCTTGGTGGGCGTGCGAAACAGCGTGAAGGCCACGTCGCAGGCGACCAGGTTGACCTCATCGCTCGAGGTGAGCGCGACGATGATGTCGGCCTCGGCGCAGCCGGCGGCCTCGAGCACCGTCGGGTGGGCAGCATTGCCGGCCACGGTGCGCACGTCGAGTCGGTCCTGCAGGTCGCGCAGCACCTCCTCGTTGATGTCCACCACCGTGACCTCGTTGGCTTCCTCGCGCGCGAGGGCCTGAGCGGCGGTGCGCCCGACCTGGCCGGCGCCGAGAATGAGGATTTTCATGGGTGCTGGGGGCGGGGTGTTAGTTACAGGGGCGTGAGATTCGCATACTGCACCATCAGCCACTTGGTGCCCTGACGTTCGAAGCTTACCTGGACGCGGGCGTGCGGGCCGTTGCCCTCCACGTTGAGGATCACCCCATCGCCGAACTTACCGTGGCGCACGCGCGCCCCGAGCCGCACGCCGCCTGCGGCCGGCTCCTCGGCGACGGCGCGGAAGCGTCCCACCGCCACCGGGCGCGAGACCTGTACCCGCGGACGCACTTCCTCCAGCAGCTCCTCGGGGACTTCGCGGATGAAGCGCGAGGCCTGTCCGTAGCTGTCGACGCCGTGCAGGCGGCGCTGCTCGGCGCAGGTGAGGTACAGCTGGCGCATGGCGCGCGTCATGCCTACATAACACAGCCGCCGCTCCTCCTCGAGGCCCTCAAGATCGTTAAGCGAGCGCTGGTGCGGGAACAGCCCCTCCTCCATGCCGGACATGAACACCACCGGGAACTCGAGTCCCTTGGCGGTGTGCAGCGTCATCATCTGCACGCAGTCCTCCCAGGCGTCCGCCTGACCCTCGCCCGACTCCAGCGCCGCGTGCGCCAGGAACGCCTCCAGCGGCGGCAGCTCGCTCGTCTCGGGAGCGAAGCCGCGGGCCGCGCTCACCAGTTCGTCCAGGTTCTCCGCGCGCGCCTCACCGCGCTCGGCTTTCTCGCGGCGGTAATGCTCGATGAGGCCGCTCGCCTTCAAGACCTGATCCACCTGCTCGTGCAACGCAAGTCCCGCGCACTCGCGCGCCAGGCGCTCGATCAGGCCCATGAAGCCGTGCACCGCCGCGGCGGCCTTGGCGCCAAGGGAGGCAGCACCGAGCGCAGCGCCCGCGGCTTCCCACAGCGAGACGCCTGCGCCGCGCGCCTGTTCGCGCAGCACGTCCATGCTTTTTGCGCCCACGCCGCGCGTCGGCAGGTTCACGACGCGCTCGAAGGAGGCATCGTCGCGGCGGTTGGCGATGAGGCGCAGGTAGGCGAGCGCGTCCTTGATTTCTGCGCGCTCGAAGAAGCGCAGACCGCCGTACACGCGGTACGGCACCCGTGCGGACAGGAACGCCTCTTCCAGCACGCGCGACTGCGCGTTGGAGCGGTACAGGATCGCGATCTCGCGCCGCAGGCCGCCGTGCGCCACGTGCTCGCGGATGCGATGGGTGACGAACTCCGCCTCGTCGCGCTCGTTGAAAGCCGTATACAGCCGGATCGGCTCGCCTTTGGCGCCGCTGGTCCAGAGGTTCTTGCCGAGGCGCCCGGCGTTGTGGGCGATGAGGCCGTTGGCCGCCTCGAGAATGGTGGCACTGGAGCGATAGTTCTGCTCAAGACGAAACAACTGCGCGCCCGGATAGTCGCGGCGGAAGTCCTGCAGATTTCCTGGCCGTGCTCCTCGCCACCCGTACACTGACTGGTCATCATCGCCCACCACAAACGGATAGCTCGCCCGCCCGTGCGCATCGGGTATCGCCGGCGCGAGCAGTCGCACCCACGCGTACTGAATGGCGTTGGTATCCTGGAACTCATCTACCAGTACGTGACGGAAGCGCCGGCGATAGTGCTCCAGGAGCTGCGCGTTGTCGCGACACAGCTCGAAGGCCCGCAGCAGGAGCTCCGCAAAGTCGACTACCCCGTTGCGCGCGCAGGCCGCCTCGTAGGCTGAGTACAGCTTGATGAACTGGCTGCGGGTGGGATCGCCTTCGTCCTTCAGGTGCTGCGGCCGGCGACCCTCGTCCTTGTTCGAGTTGATGAACCACTGCACCTCGCGCGGGATCCAGCGCGTCTCGTCGAGCTCGAGCGAGCGGATGAGTTTCTTGATCAGGCGCTGCTGGTCCTCCGAGTCCATGATCTGGAAGCCCTGCACCAAGTTGGCCTCGCGCCAGTGGATGCGCAGCAGGCGGTGCGCGATGCCGTGGAACGTGCCGATCCACAGCGCACTTCCGGGGATGCCGAGCAGCTGCTCGACGCGACCGCGCATCTCCCCGGCTGCCTTGTTGGTGAAGGTCACCGCGAGGATGTTGTGCGCGGAAGCGCCCTCGGCCTGGATCACCCAGGCGATGCGGTGCGTGAGCACGCGCGTCTTGCCGCTGCCCGCGCCGGCCAGCACCAGCACCGCACCCAAGGGGGCGGTGACCGCCGCGCGCTGCGCGTCATTCAAGGGATTGAGGATCGGGGACAGATCCATAGGGGGGCGCATTTTACGGGAAACGCCCCCGCTTCAGGTGCCTGTGGGCGGATTCTCCCGGGCGAAGCGCAGCAGGGCGACGGCAAAGCTCAGCAGCACCGGCCCGATGATGAGGCCTAGGATCCCGTAGGCGGCGACGCCGCCGATCGCGCCGATGAAGATCGCGAGCGTCGAGACCTGCGCGTGACGCGCGGTGAGGAGCGGCCGCATGAAGGTCTCGAGCAGCCACATCACGCCGGTCCAGATGGCGAGGAAGGTTGCGGCCCCCAAGTGGCCGGTGAACCCCAGGTACAGCACCGCCGGGATCAAGACGATGCCGGCGCCGACGGGCAGGAAGGCGGCAACGGTGGCGATTACGCCGAACACCACCGGCGAGGGCAGCTTCGCGATTGCAAACCCTACGCCGACGAACAGGCCCTGCACGACCGCGGTCGCGGTGGAGCCGAACACCACGGCACGGGTGACGTCGGCGAGGTATTTCACCAGCTCGCTGCGGCGCGTGCGCTCCACCGGCACCATCTGCACCAGGTTCTCGACCATCGTGCGGCCGTCGCGCAGCAGGAAGAAGAGCGCGAAGATCATGATGAAGAAGCCGATGAGCGTGCCGAAGACGTTCAGCGCGACACTGCCGCCCAGCGAGGCAGCGCTCTTGAGGATCACTTGCAGTCCCTCGGTCATCCAGCCCTGCACCTGCTCGGCGGTGACCGTGGTGTTCTCCTGCACCCACGCCACGGAGCGCCCGATGAGGGGGTAACTGGAGAGCCGGTGCACGAGCTCGGGGTAGGAGAGGTCCGTCGGGCCGCTGAGGTACGCGATGATGCGCGCCACCTGGCCTGCAAATACCGCACCGAGCACCGACAGGGGCACGAACACGACAAAGGGCGTCACGCCGGCGATGATCCCGGCAGACAGGGAGTTGCGGCCTTTGAACGCGCGGGTCAGCCACTCATGAAGTGGGTAGAGAGAAAATGCCAGCACGATTCCCCACCCGAGGATGCCAAGGAGCGGAGACACGATGCGGTAGGCGGCGTAACCGAGGACGACCGCCGTGACGATGAGGAAGGTGCGGCGGTAGAAGTCCGAATGCATGGCCTCCTAGGGTACCGGTTAGGCGGCCGCAACGCGATCTTTGCGGCCGCCACCTAATGCCGGCACCCGAGGCGCGGCGTCACTCGCTATTCACTTCCTTGCCGAAGCGGTAGTTCACCCGTATCCCGTACACGCGCGGCTCGTTGGTGGTCAGCCGCAGGTCGTAGTTGCCGGTGTTGCTGTAGACGATCGCGTTCTTGTCGGCGAGGTTGGTGACGTACAGCTCCGCGAGCCAGTGGCCGCCCGCCGGGTTCAGCCCGAAGCGCACGTTCATGAGGGTGTAGGAGGGCTGTAGGATGCGCGGTATCCCGGTGAAGGTGCTGTTCTGGTTCAGATCGTTCCACATGTCGCCCTTGTGGGTCATGTCGAACTGCGCGTAACCCTTCATGTTCGCGTTGAGCGGCGCCTCGTAGCGCACATTCCAGCTCCAGCTGAAATACGGCGAGAACGGCAGCCGTTCGTTGACCTCTTGCTGGAACGCGGCGTAGGGGCTGGAAATGATGCGTGCATCGTCGTAGGTCATGGCCGCCTGCAACGACCAGTTGTCGTTGATCTTGTAGTCGGCGTTCGTTTCACCGCCATAGATGCGCGCATCCCCCACGTTCACGTAATAGCTGCTGGGGGCGCACACGGTCGGGTCGTAAATGATGGTCTGGAATTGCTTCCAGTCCATGACGTAGGCGGCACCGTTCCAGATCAGGTGGCCATTGAGGCTGGTGGACTTCCAGCCCAATTCGTAGTTATTCAGGGTGTCGGGCGTGTACTGCTGCGGTACGCCGTTCTGATAGCAGCTCGTCGGAAAGCCTGAATTGGCGCCGCCGTCGCGGAAGCCCTGCGAGAAGAGCGCGTAGCCGAGCACCTTGTCGGTGAACTTGTAGTTGATCCCGAAGCGGCTGTCCCACTTGTTCGAGGTGTTCGTACTCAGGGCGGGCGTTGTCGGCGCGTAGGAGAACTGACCGTAGGGGCTGTAGTACGAGGCATCTGAGTGGAAGTGCACCGTGCCGGCTTCCACGTTCAGCTTGTCCGTCAGGTCGAAGTTGATGTTGATGAACTCGGTGGTCTGCAGGTAGTCCGAACGCGTCGTGTACGCGTACCACACGCCCGCGGGAAGCGATCCTTTGGGCAAGCCGCTGTAGTTGTAGTAATTCCACGCCGAGCCGCTGTAGTTGAGGTTCGGTATGTAGTAGGTGCTGCCGGAGTTCTTGTCGCGGGTCTTCTCCCAGTAGGCGCCCAGGAGCCAGTGCAGGCGTCCGCCTTGCTTCGACGCGAGCCGTAGTTCATCGGACCAGCGCTCGGGGTTGGTGTGGTACTCGTAGGTCTGCGTTGGAGTTGTGCAGCCGGAGTATTTCACCCCGTAATAGGGATCATCCGCGCAGGTGAAACCCTCCTGGTCTCCGGGAAAGGGAGGGCTCCCGAGTGGCACTCCGTTCGCATCGACAGGCCCTCCGGTTGCTGTGTAGTTCTGCATGTACTGCGAGTATTCATTCTGCTGGCGCGTGGGGATCGACCAGTAGGTGCTCGCAAAGACCAGATCGCCGATGCCGACGTCGCCGTCGATGTGCAGGTTCACGATCTTCGACTCGAAGTAATGCGACTCGGGCCCGAAGCGCTGCACCGTGCGCGGCGGCAGATTCGGATCCTCGTCCCAGGCGCCCAGTGTGGACAGGCGCTGGTAATCGTAAGTGAGATTGCCGCTCCACTTGTCGTTGAAGATGTACTCGAGAGCCGCGCGACCGCCTTCATTGTGCGAGCGGTTGTAATCGTTGCGCGCCCAGGCGGCGTTGTTGGAGACCGCGCCGTTCACCCAGGTGCGCTCGGTGAGCTGGTTGTCGATGAAGCCGCCGTGCGAGTCACTGAAGCCGGAAGCGCGAAAGCCCAGGACCCCCTCGATGAGGGGGACATTGAAAAATCCCTCGTAGGTCCAGTTCTGCTGGCCGTTCTGGATCTGACCGGCGTTGAAGTCGACGCCGGCGCTGACCGAGTTCACGTCGGGCTTGTGGGTGATGTAACGGATTGCGCCGGTCATCGAGCCGGCCCCGAAGGTCGTTCCCTGGGGGCCGCTGAGCACCTCGATGCGGTCGATGTCGTACAGGTGCAGGTCCGGCTGCACGCTGCCCCAGCTCAAGGAAGAGTCATCGAAGAAGAACCCCACGGCGGAGGTGTTGGAATAGTTGGGGCTGCTGCCGTCGGAGGCCCCGCGCATCACCACCACCTGGGTTCCCGGGCCGACACTCACAAAGGAGATCGTGGGATCCTTCTGCGCGTAGTCATCGAGACTCGTGATCCCGAGATTCTGCATGTCCTTCGCAGTGAAGACGTCGACGCTGAGGGGGACGTCCTGCAGGTTCTCCTCGCGCTTGCGCGCGGTGACGACCACTTCCTGAAGACCCCCGCCCGAACCGGACGCGGAGGTGTCCGCGGCGGCTGTCTCGGCGCGCACCAGCGTGTAGGGCACGGTGGCGCCCGCCAGTGCGGCGGCGACAGCCAGGCCGATCCGGGTGCCGCGTGGGCGTCTCGTGGTGGCCAGAACTGACGTGCGGGCCGCGCGACTTTGCCTGCCTGGATGCATCGGAGAACTCCCCTGGACAGCTTGTTGCTAATACGTCACAAACCCCGGGCTGCCGCCGGGGGCGCTCATCGGATCATCCTTTGAGCGCAGCCCCTTAGTCAACGATCGTTCAACAAGGATTTGCCGAGGTGAAGCCCCCGCACGTTCAGTCGAAGCGTGCGAGTGCATCACCCAGCGCGGACCGCAGGGGCTCGAGTTCCCGCTCAAAATGGCGCCAATAGTCAACCCCAGAGGTGTAAAGCGGCTGGCGGACCTGCTCGGCGCTCGCGGTACGCACCGAGCGGCGGGTGGCGTGGAAACTCAGGCACCCTGGCTCGAAGTCGAGGCCGCAGTGCTCGAGCAGCCGTCGGATCTGCGCTTCGGGGTCGCGCACCACGTCCTCGTACTGCACCTGCAGCACCTTGCCCGGCAACACGGCCCTCCAGTGGTCCATAAGCGACAGATAACAGCGGTAGTAGCGTCCCAGATCATCCAGGCTGTAGCTGAAGGTCTGGCCCGCGGCGAAATGCTGCTTGAAGGTACTGAAGCAGGTGTCCATCGGATGGCGACGGGCATCGATGATGGTGGCGTGCGGCAGGATCGTCTGGATGAGACCGATGTGGCTGAAATTGTTGGGTAATTTGTCGATGAAGTGCTCGCGCCCGATCCGCAGCGGTGCGGTCTCCTCGAGGTAGCGTTCGCCCAGTGCGCTCAGCTCTGCGGACGACACGCCCTTGAGGGTGTCCGGGTAGCCATCACGGTTGCCCCCCAGGTCATCGAACTGATGCACGAACGTGATGATATTCGGCAGCTCCATGGTGCCTTCCACCCGGGAGTGGCTGGCGAGGATCTGCTCGAGCAGCGTGGACCCCGAGCGCGGCAGCCCCACGATGAAGATGGGCGCGCGGCTCGGGTTACCGCTCCCGGCGTGCGCGGCGAAGAATTTCTGGTCGAAAAACGCCCGGATGCGCGCGCTGCGGCGCTCGAAGTCTTCGATGTCAAAGGGGGCATCGAGCCGGCGCAGCGCGTTGCCCTGTGCGTAGTGTTCGAAGGCCCTGGCGTACTGCTGCCGTTGCTCGAAGGCCTTGCCGAGCGCGAAGTGCAGCTGCGCCGCGTCCTCGCGCGGCAGATCCTGCCGCAGCAGCCCCTGCATGGCGGAGATCTCCGCATCGCTGAAGGTGTAGTTCTTCAGGTCCGCGAGGCTCCAGTAGGCCGCGCCCATGGCCGGATTGATCGCCAGTGCCGCCTTGTAGGAGGCTTCGCTGTCGCTGCGCCGGCCGAGTGTTTTCTGCGCGTGTCCGATCGAGAGCCGGATGAACTCCTCGTCCGGCTTGAGTGCGGCCGCCTTTTCGTAGGCCTCGAGCGCCCGCTCCTGTTGCAGCAAGCGCGTCGCGGCCGCGGCCGCCGTGACCCAGGACTGGGGGTTCTCCGGTTCGATCTTCAATAGCCGGCGCGCGGCCTCGTCGGCTTCCTGCACGCGCCCCAGCGCGATCAGCGCCGGCCCGAGTCCGCGCAACGCGAGCGGCACGTGCGCGGATTGCTTGAGTGCATGGCGCAGCAGCCGCTCGGCATCCCAGGGCTTGTCGGCGGCGAGTGAGACGGCAGCGAGGCCGACCAGTGCCGCCACGTGACTCGCATCAGCCTGCAGGATGGCTCTGAAGAGCTCTTCGGCTTTCTTGCGATCATCGGCCACGAGCGCGACGGTCGCTGCTTCCACGCGCGCGCGCTCCGGATCGGTGAGCCGCGCGCGCTCGAAGGCAATGCGCGCATCGTCGTACTGCTGCAGATCAAAGAGTGCATCCCCGTAGGCGAGCCACGCGCGATGGTGGTGCGGATGGGAATCGAGCACCCGCCGTACCTCTTCGCGCGCCTGCGCCGCGCGCCCGGCGCTCCGATAAGCCCGGGCGAGATCGACACGCGCGTGCGCGAAATCCGGTGCGCGTGCGAGCACGCGCTGAAGCGTCGCAAGGCTTTCCGCGGCCCGCTCCTGGTCAAGGAGCGCCACGCCAAGGAGCCACTGGCAGTTCACCTCGTCCGGGGCCCGCGCCAACAGCGCGCGCAGCCAGCGTTCGGCGGTCGCGGCGCGTCCGGCGCGCAACGCCGCGTGCGCCTGGCGGCGCGCCTCCTCGAATGCGGTTGGCGGATTCGGTGCGTTCACGTCGCAAGGAAGCCTAGCACGGGGCGCGCGGGGGCCGGCTCAGCTGCCATGCGCGCGCCGCTCAGGCTACACTTGCGCGCCGTTCGCGCGCCGCCACCGGCACGCGCCGGCGCTCCACTCACGTACAGACCACGGAGACCCCCGTGGCGGGGATCTTTCGTGCACCTGACACGCCTGTCGCGCCTGCTGATGCTGATCGTCTGCCTCGCACCGCTCGCCGCCTTCGCCGGCCGCGCGCTGCAGCCCGAGGACTGGTATCGATTTCAGGCGCTTTCGGACCTGCAGATCGCGCCCGATGGCGCGAGCGTTGCCTACCTCGTGACCCGCTACGACCAGGAGGCGGACGAGAGCCGCAGCGCACTGTGGAGCGCGGACTGGACGCAGGGCGAGGGGCGGCAGCTGACGCACGGCGAGAGCGTGTGGGAACCGCGCTTCAGTCCGGACGGGCGCTACCTGAGCTTCCTCGCGGCGCGCCCCGCGGACAGCGGCACACAGCTGTGGCTGCTCGACCGGCGCGGCGGCGAGGCGCGCGCGGTGAGTCACGTGAGCGGGGAGATCGCCGGCTACGAATGGTCGCCCGATGGCGCGCACGTGGTGCTGGTCATGAGCGCCGAGGCGGACAGCAGCGCCAGGTCCAAGAGCGGCGCCAAAGTGCTGAAGCCACTGGTGATCGATGCCTTCCAGTTCAAGCAGGATGAGCGCGGCTACCTCACCGCAGGCGTGCGCACGCACCTGTATCTGCTCGACGTGCGCTCGGGCGAGTGCGCTGCCCTCGCGGCCGAGAGCACGCGCGAGGACAGCGCGCCCGCCTTCTCGCCCGACGGCCGCCAGCTCGCCTTCGTCGGCACGGCCATCGGCACGGCGCGCGACGTCGGGCGCGATGATATCTACCTCGTGGCCGCCAGGCCCGGCGCCACGGCGCGGAAACTCCTGAGCACCTTCGCCCCCAACCACCAGAAGCTCGAGTGGAGTCCGGACGGCACGCAGCTCGCGTTCCTTCAGGGCGACGCGCTGAAGTTCAACGCCTACATCACCGATGTGCTGGCGGTGGCCGAGGTCAGCAGCGGCAAGGTGCGCACACTCACCGCGGCGCTCGACCGTGCCGTGCTCAACACGAAGTTCTCGGCCGACGGCCGCTCGCTCCTGTTCGCGGTCGAGGATGACGGCTACCAGTACCCGGCCGCCGTCGAGCTCGCCTCGGGGGTCGTGACGCCGCTGGCGCGTGAGGTGGTCGTGCACGCGCTGGTCGTGGCCCGGGATCACACCGCCGTGCTCGCCTCGAGCGATCACGCCCCGCCGGAGGTGTACGCGCTCGAGCAGGGAAAGCTGCGGCGCCTGAGCGCACATAACGAGGCACTGTTTGCCGAACTCACCTTGGGCTCGGTGACGGACATCCGCTTCCCCAGCCGCGGCGGCACCGAGGTCCACGGCCAGATCGTCAAGCCGCCCGATTACGTGGCGGGGCGTCGCTACCCCGCGATCCTGTGGATCCACGGCGGTCCCAACGGCCAGGACGATCACTCGCTGGAACTGTGGGGCTACGGGCCGCCGCTCGAGCGGCAGCTGTTCGCCACCCACGGCTACGTAGTGCTGGCGATCAACTACCGCGGCGGCACGGGCCGCGGGGCCGCTTACGCGCGCACCATCGGGGCGGACTGGGGTCACAAGGAGGTCGAGGACCTCTTGGCCGGCGTGGACTACGCCATCGCCCAGGGGATCGCCGATCCGCAGCGGCTCGGCATCGGCGGCTGGAGCTACGGCGGCATCCTCACCGACTACACCATCGCGAGCGATGCGCGCTTCAAGGCCGCGATCAGCGGCGCGGGCAGCGGTAACCAGACGGCCACGTACGGCACGGACCAGTACATCGTAGAGTACAACGCCGAGCTCGGACCGCCGTGGCAGGACACAGCGCTGTGGTTGAAGGTCTCCTATCCGTTCCTTCACGCTGACCGCATCCGCACGCCGACGCTGTTCCTCGGCGGGACGGAGGACTTCAATGTACCGATCGCCGGGGGCGAGCAGATGTATCAGGCGCTGCGCACGCTGGGCGTGCCCACCCAGCTGATCGTCTACCCGGGGGAATACCACTCGCTGACGCGGCCGAGCTTCCTCGTCGACCGCTCACAGCGCTACCTCGACTGGATGGACCGCTACCTGAAGGCCGCCCGCTAGGTGCGGCTCAGCGCTGCGCGCGGCCGCGCCGCTACCACTTGTTGCGCAGCTCGCGCAGCCTCACGAACACGGTCTTCGGGTCCGGGTGCTCGCCGAGGTCCGGAAACTTCTCACGCAGCTGGGCGATCACCGCGGGACTCTGCAGACGCAGGAAGGTATTGATGCGCTTCTCCTGCCCGAGGGTCGTCACCGGGGCATCCTGCGGCTGCACCTGCTTCGCCTCGACTAGGAACTCCTTGGCATCCTTGTTGGAGGGCTCACGGTCGAGGGTGAACTCGAGGTTGCGGCCCAGGTACTCGTGGCCGGGGTAGACGCGCGTGTTGTCCGGCAGGCGCGAGAGCTGCTGTGCGAAGGTATCGTAGAGCACCTCCGGGTTGCCGCCGTTGAAGCAGTTGCCGGCCCCGGCGTTGAAGAGGGTGTCGCCGCAGATGAGCGTCGGCGTGTCGGTGTGCGACAGCACGCACACGTGCGTCATGGTGTGGCCCGGGGTGTCGAGGCACTCGAGCTCGATGCGTCCGACCTTGATGATGTCCCCCTTCTTCAGTCCCCGGTCGATGCCGGTGCCGATGCGCGGGGCCGCGCCCTCGTGCGCCAGCACCTTGGCGCCGGTCGCATCCTTGAGCCCCACGTTGCCCCCGGTGTGGTCGGAGTGCTCGTGGGTATTGAGGATCTGCTTGATCGTCCAGCCGTGCTTCTTGGCGACCTCCAGTACCAGGCGCCAGTCGAGCGGGTCGACCGCGAGGGCCTCGCCGCTGTCGGGGTCGGCGATGAGGTAGAAGAAATTGCGCAGCGAGTTCCCCGACCAGATGCGTTCCGTCAACATAGACACCTCCGTTTTCCGTAGCTTGGCGGCGTATCCTGAAAGCTTACGCGCGCGCCATAATGAGCCCATGAAGCATACGTTTTTGTTCGAGCCGGCGGTGTGGTCCGCGACCGGCACACTGTGGCGCGCCGATGGCGAGCCGCTCAAGGCGCAGGCGCACACCGAGATCGCGCACCGCGCGGACTGCTGGCTGCTGTCGGGTAAGCTTAAGGTACTCGGCTCCCCGCCCACCGAGTTCGTGCAGGCCTACCTGATCGAGCCGCCAAAGCCGCCCGGTACGAGCCTGAAGTGGACCTTCGAGAGCGCCATGTTCGGCAAGCTCCAGGGCCGCTTTGCCGCCATCGGCGACTCAATCCTCGCGGTGTGCGGCTGCGAGGCTTCCGGTTACCACGGCGCCGAGCACTTCGGGTGGCTGGACGCGCGCACCTACCGCTCGACCGGCATGATGATGCTCAAGGACAAGCTGGTGTATTCGTGGGAGATGACGCACAAGCGCGCGCCCTAGCCGGGTGGCGCTGACTTAAGGAGGAACGATCCATGCTGCAGGTGCGCCGCAGTGCCGAGCGCGGCTTCTTCGACCACGGCTGGCTGAAGACCTATCACACCTTCTCCTTCGGTGATTACCACGACGCCGCCTGGGTGGATTACGGGCCGCTGCGGGTGATCAACGATGACCGCGTCGCCCCCGGGGAGGGCTTCGGCAAGCACGGGCACCGTGACATGGAGATCCTCACCTACATCCTCGCCGGGGAGCTGCAGCACCGCGACTCCCTCGGCAACGGCTCGGTGATCCGCGTCGGGGACGTGCAGCGCATGAGCGCCGGCACCGGGGTGACGCACAGCGAATTCAACCCCTCCGGGGAGGAGGAAGTGCATCTGCTGCAGGTCTGGATCCGGCCCGAGGCCGAGCGTCTAGCGCCGGAGTACGAGCAGAAGCATTTCAGCGCGGCGGACAAGCGCGGCCGGCTGCGGCTCATCGCCGCCGGCGACGGCGCGCAGGGCGCGGTGCGCATCCACCAGGATGCGCGCGTGTACGCGGGACTCTTCGACCAGGCCGAGCGCGCGGAGGTTGATGTGCCGCAGGGCCGGCGTGCCTGGGTGCACGTGGCCCGCGGTGAGCTGTCGGTGAACGAGACGCGCCTGCGCGCCGGTGACGGGGCCGGTACTGCCGGCCCGCTGCGCCTGCAGATCCACGACGGCGATCAGGCGGAAGTGCTGGTGTTCGATCTGCCCTGAGACACGCTCAGCACGGCACGCGCCGCCGCGGCCGCGCCCACAGAACGCCCAGCAGCCCGAGCGCCAACAGCGCCAGCGTTGCCGGCTCGGGTACCGACGTCGCTGCCTGCGGGGCGATGCCGTTGAAGCTGAAGGGTGTGCCGTCATCCATCACCGTCACGTGCGGATCGACGAATCCGGGCGCGTTGGTAAAGATGCCATAGACGTTACTGACGAACGTCGTACCGATCACCGGTAGCGTGACGCCCGTGGTGCCGATGCTGCTGAAGGTCAGCAAATCGCCGGACCCACTGCTGCGCCCGACCGTGCCGGTCGCCCTTCCGCACACGCCGCTAGAGCCGAGCGCGAGCGGATCGCACGATTCAACTGCGGTCGTGAAGCCGCCAAACCCCGGGAGTGCCGCCGACAGTGCACTCGGGTTGTTGGAGGCGGCGATCGCGAATCCGAAACTCACACCGGCAGAATTCAAGCTCGTGGTGACCGCCATTTCCTCGAACTGCACCGTCATCCCGTCGGCGGTGGCCGTTTGCAGGCCGGTGTCGGCCAGCACCTGGATAGTCGGTGTGCCGCTGCTGCTGTAAAGCGGTACGGCAATCCCGGTATCCCCCGGCTGCACGGTGACCGGTACAGCGAACGCACCCGAGGCTGCGAGCGCGGCGACCGCCATCACGAGACCGCTGCCAATCCTTTGTTTGCTGATGCTCATGAGGCACTCCCCTTGCCGCGCCCGGTGCGCCGCTCCAACGCCCGCCATTTATGCTCCGCCGCGCCGCTAGTTCAACCGCGAGCCTGTCCGCGGCCATTGCGCCGGCAGCCGCAGCGTTCAGACGCTGCCGCGCAGCGCCGGCAGGTAGTGATCGACGAGCAGCGCGGCGAACAGCCACATGAGATAGGTGACCGAGAAGCGGAACACGCGCATGGGCAGCTCGGCGCGCGCGGTGATCTTCAGGGCGAGGGCGTAGTAGAGGAAACCGCCGTTAAGTCCCAGCGCCGCAGCCAGATACAACAGGCCGCTCAGGCGGGTGAGATAGGGCAGCAGAGTCACCACCGTGAGCAGCACCGTATAGAGCAGCACGTGCAGGCGCGTGTACGCGAGCCCGTGCGTCACCGGCAGCATGGGGATGCCGGCGCGCGCATAGTCGTCGCGGCGGGCGATCGCCAGCGCCCAGAAGTGCGGCGGCGTCCACACGAAGATGATGAGGAACAGCAGCAGGGCGTTCGGGTCGACGCTGTTGGTCACCGCGGTCCAGCCCAGCACCGGGGGCGCAGCCCCGGCGGCGCCGCCGATGACGATGTTCTGCGAGGTCGCGCGCTTCAGCCACACGGTATAGACGACCGCGTAGCCGATGAGCGAGCAGAAGGTCAGCACCGCCGTGAGCAGGTTCACGAGGAATGCGAGGATCGCCATCGAGCCGATCCCCAGGGCGGCGGCAAAGACGAGCGCGTTGCGCTCGGTCAGGCTCCCCGTCGGCAGCGGTCGGGCGCGGGTGCGCGTCATCTGCGCGTCGATGCGCCGGTCGAGCACGTGGTTGAGGGTCGCGGCGCAGGCGGCGGCGAGGGCGATGCCGAGGTTGCCCCACACGAGTGCCCCGAGCGGGGGCAGCCCGGGGCTCGCGAGCAGCGTCCCCACGACCGCCGTGAAGGTGATGAGCGCGACGACCTTCGGCTTGGTGAGTTCCAGGTAGCGCCGCCAAAGCGTGGGCGCAACCGGTGCATAATGCGGTGTCGTCGCCACGGCGGAAACAGGAACCGGTCGGATCGGGGATGTGCAGCCTAGCAGATCGGGCCCCTGAGGGGCCGGCCGTGCCGTGCGCTGGACTGTCCCACTCGAAGAGCGCACAGCGCCGGAGGGCACCTTGAGTTTTCCCGAAGATGTATTCACCGAGCAGGACGCAAGTCCCGACACGCTGGCGAACCTCGGTCCCCTGCGGCGCCTCGCGGGCATCTGGGAGGGACGCGGGGGCGTGGACATCAACCCGAAAGCGCAAGGGCCGGAGCGGCGCGAGTTCAGCGAGCGCATCGAGCTGCAGCCGATCGATGCGCAGTCCAACGGTCCGCAGCTCTTCTACGGACTGCGCTATCACACGCGCATCCTCGCCAGCGACGAGGACGCGACCTTTCACGATCAGGTCGGTTACTGGCTGTGGGAGCCGGCCACCGGGCTGGTGCTGCAGACGCTCTCGATCCCGCGCGGCCAGGTCGCGATTGCCTCCGGGCATACGAGCGCGGATGCCACCGAGTTCGTACTCAGCGCGCAGCGCGGGGACACCGCTTGCGGGATCTGCTCTACCGCTTTCCTCGAGTACGCCTTCCGCACCGACGCCTATCGCATCGAGGTGGTGTTCAACCCCGATGGCAGCTGGAGCTACGTACTCGACACGACGCTCATCGTGCGCGGACGCGCCGAGCCGTTCCTGCACCGCGACCGCAACACGCTCACGCGCGTGGCCGAGCCGACGCCGAACCCGCTGTACCTCCTGCGGCACACCAGCGGCCGTGGCTAGCGGGCGCTGAGCGCACGCAGCAGTGCGAGGGTTGCGAGCAGCAGCAGCGCCGCGCCGGCGGTGTGCGCGGTCGCCAGCCACAGCGGGAAGCCGCGCATCACCATCGATACGCCGATCAGCAGCTGCAGTACGAGGGCGGCCAGCAGTAACCCGGCGCGCGGCCGCGCGGCGGCGAGTCCGCGGCGGCGCAGCACGAAGAGCGCGGCGAGCGTGAGCGCCGTGGCGGCGATGAGCGCCCCCAGGCGGTGCGTGAGCTGGATGGCCACGCGGGCCGGGCTGGCGAGCACGCCGCCCTCGTAGTTGGTCCCGAGCCCATGCCAGAGCACGAAGGCGTGCCGGTAGTCGGTGGCCGGCCACCACGCGCCCTGGCAGGTGGGAAAGTCCGGGCAGGCGATGGCAGCGTAGTTGCTGCTGGTCCAGCCGCCGAGCGCAATCTGCACCACGAGCGCGACGAGCCCGAGCAGCGCCAGCCGGTAGGCGCTCACGTAAGAGACCGCACCCCCGCCGCTGATGCTGTGGCCCGGACCGCGCATGGCGCTCGCGCCCCAGGAAGTCGCCGGCTGCGACAGGCCGAGCGTGAGCCACCATAGCAGCGCCAGCGTGGTCAGTCCGAACAGCAGGTGCAGCGTCACGATGAGTGGGTTCAGGCGCCAGGTGACGGTCAGCATCCCCAGCAACGCCTGCACGATGAGCGTCGCGAGCAGCGCCAGCACCAGCGGGATGCTCACCAGGCGCGCGCGACGGGCGCGGATCGCGAGCACCGCCAGCACCAGGATGAGCAGGCTGAGCGTACCCACCGCGTAGCGGTGGATCATCTCGCGCCACGCCTTGCCCACCTCCAGCGGGCGGCTGGCGTATTCGGCCTGCGTGTGCGCGCTGCCGGCAGCACCGCTCGGGGTGAGCTGGCCATAGCAGCCGGGCCAGTCCGGGCAGCCAAGGCCTGCGGCCGTGAGGCGCACGTAAGCGCCCAGCACGACCACGATGAAGCACAGGATGAAGCCGGCGATCGCCAGGCGGCGCATCCAGCGGGCGGCGGGCATGGTCGGAGCGCTTCCCCCTTCGCGTCTGTTAGCCGATGTGCGACAGCCGCAGCAGCTTCTGCAGGTCCTCGAGCAACCCGCGCGAGTTCTGCCGCGCATCGTAGCTCATCATCAGGTTGCCGAGCGGATCGACCACGAACAGCGTATGGGTACGCGCGCCCGCGGGAAACTCGCCCAGCAGTGCCTCCGCGGCCGCACCCTGCGCATCCAGCACCACCAGCGCCGGGTAGTCGTGCGCCAGGCGCGCCTGATCGCAGCAGTCCGCGCTCACCAGAAACACCGGCCGCACGCGCGTCAGGTTGTTGTTGAGTGCCAGTCGGGCGCTCGCCATCACGAACAGCGCCTGCGCGCAGGCGGTATCGCAGTTGCCGGCGCCGACATAGACGAGCGACCACTGCCCGCGCAGCAGCGCCGGCAGCGGCCCGCCTGCAGGCGGCAACAGCTGCACCAGGCGCACGGCGGGCAGGGGCCGCGGCGGCGTAATCAGCACGCCGTGATTCACGTGGTTCCCCGGGCGCCAGCTGCTGCCGTAGTAGGTGCAGAAGGCGAGCAGCAGGGGCAGCAGGAATAAGCCCCCAAGCAGCGCCAGGGTGCGCAGGTTACGCGCGCGCAGCGCGGCGGCTGAATCCGGCACTAGCGCGGCGCTCCGCGGCGGCCGCGCAGTCTCAGGAGCGCCCACACGAACAGGGTGAGGGCGGCGAAGGTCCACCACTGGATGGCGTAGGAGTAATGCCGCAGCGGGGACATGCCCGGGGGCTGCCAGTCGCGCGCGTAGCCCTGCGGTGCCTGCGCATCGAGCCACAGGATGCGCGGCTCGAGGGCCTCGCCCAAAGCGTCGGCCAGCTCATCCATGGCGGGGAACGCCGTGACCTTCGGCCACGCGCCCGCAGGGGCCGCGTGGCCGAACGCGAGCCCCGGACTCGGCAGCAGCGCCACGCGTCCGGCGAGGGTGACGCTGGCCGCCCCCTCCAGGCTCACCGGCGGCAGCCGCGCGCGCGAGCCGCCGAAGGGCACCCAGCCGCGATCCACCAGGAACGTCGTGGCGCCTGCGCGCCGCAGCGGTGTCAGCACCTCGTAACCGGGGCGCCCCTGGTAGGAGCGGTTGTCGAGCAGGAACTGGTGCACGCCATCGAGCACGCCGCTGACGCTGACGCGCTGATAGAGCGGCACGCCGGTGAGCGGGGCGGCCGCGAGGCTCACGAGCGCCTGTGAGCCGCGCTCGAAGTCGCGCCACTGCGCTTCGCGCTGCACACCCTTGTGCCACTGCCAGAAGCCGAGCCGCAGGCACAGCGCCGCCAAGAGCAGCGCCAGGAGCGCAAAACCCAGGCGCGAGCGCCTGCTGGGCATCAGCGGCGGCATCGCTGATCCCGCCTCCGGCGGCGCGCGCTACACTGCCCGCCATGCAATCGATCGTGTGGTTGCTCGTGCTCGGCTGCATGGCGGGGATTGTGCTGAGCCTCGGCTCGGGCCTGTTTCATCTGTCGCGCGGCCGTGGCGAAGAAGACTCCGCCAAGCTGGCGCGTGCGCTGCGCATTCGCATCGGACTGTCGATCGCGCTGTTCCTGCTGTTGCTCGTGGCCTGGCACCAGGGGTGGATCGCGCCGCACGCCCTCGGCGGCAGCGCCTTCGTGCACCCCTAGGCCCCGCGCGAGCGGGGCTTGCCGGTGCGCGCGCCCTAGAGCCAGTAGACGAAGATAAACAGTCCGAGCCACACCACGTCGACGAAGTGCCAGTACCAGGCCACCGCCTCGAAGGCGAAGTGGCGCTGGGGCGTGAAGTGTCCGCGCAGGCAGCGCAGCCAGATGACGAGCAGCATGATGGCGCCGATCGTCACGTGCAGGCCGTGGAAGCCGGTGAGCATGAAGAACGTCGAGCCGTAGATGCCCGTCGAGAGGCGCAGGCCGAGCTCCCGGTAGGCCTCGCCATACTCGTGGGCCTGGAAGCCGACGAAGGTGAAGCCCAGGAGGAAGGTGAGCGCGAGGAAGATCACCAGCTTGGTGCGGTTGCCGGCGCGCAGCGCGTGGTGCGCGAGGGTGACGGTGAGGCCGCTGGTGAGCAGGATGGCCGTGTTCAAGAGCGGAATGCCGATCGCCGGAATGGTGCTGAAGGTGCCGTTGGCGAGGCCGCCGACGTGCGCCGGGCCGTTGGTCGGCCAGGCGTCCTCGAAGTGCGGCCAGAGGATGTAGTTGCTGAAGACCTTCACGCCCTCCCCGCCCAGCCACGGCACCGACAGCACGCGCGCGTAGAAGAGCGCGCCGAAGAAGGCGCCGAAGAACATCACCTCGGAGAAGATGAACCACATCATCCCCATGCGGAAACTACGGTCGACCTGCAGGTTGAAGATGCCGGCCTGGTTCTCATCGATCACCGTGCGGAACCAGCCGAAGAACATGAACGCCATCAGCGCCGCGCCGGGCAGGAACACCATGCCTGGGCCCCAGTCGTTCAGGTACGAGACGGCGCCGAGCATCGTGCTGAAGAGCGCCACGGAGCCGACGATCGGCCACATGCTGTCGTGCGGGATGTAGTACTTGCGGCCGTCGGAGGTGGTTGCGTTCGCCATGGTGCGGGCTTTCTGAAAGCAGAGCTTGGGGTGGTGGCCTAGCGTGCGGTCACGCGCGAGGAGGCATCGTAGAAGGTATAAGCGAGCGTGATCATATCGATGTGTTCGGGAAGCGCCGGATCGATGATGAAGCGCACCGGCATGTCGCGCCCCTCATCGAGCTTGAAGTGCTGCGGCGAGAAGCAGAAGCATTCGGTCTTGTGGAAGTAGGCCGCGACCTCCGAGGGGGCGATGTTTGGTACCGCCTGCGCCACCGTGTCGCGCCCGGTGAGGTTGCGGGCGAAGAATGCGGCCGTGTAGAGCTGTCCCGGGTGCACCTGGATCGTGCGCTTCTCGGGACGGAACTCCCACTCCCCGTTGCTCGCCACGCTGGCGAGGAACTCGACCGTCACCGTGCGGTTCAGCTGCGGCTGCTCGATCGCCGTCACCCGCTGCAGCAGCTTGGTCTGATCGCCGTAGCCGGTCACCGAGCACAGCACGCCGTAGAGCGGCACCAGTGCGAAGCCAAAGCCGAAACTGCCGGCCGCGATGGCGAGCAGCTTCCAGGTCATGTTGCGGTTGGCGCGGTGCGTGGCGTTCATTTGGCGGCGCGCACCAGGCTGAGCACGATGAAGCTCAGGTAAAAGCCACCCGCCACCAGCGCCCACAGGATGGCGCTGTTGCGCACCCGCCGGCGGCGCGCGCGCTCAGCGGCGCTGCTGAGCACTGCCGCCATCAGTGGGACGCACCCTTGGCGATGAGCGAATCCGAGGGCGCCTCGGTCCAGGAGTGATACGGCGGCGGGGAGCTGAGCTCCCATTCCAGCCCGTGCGCGCCTTCCCAGGCGCGGTTGCCGACCGGCGTGCCGGAGCGCACGCACTTCCAGATGATGTACGGGAACAAGAACTGCGCGAGCCCGAAGCCGAAGCCGCCGATCGAGGACACCATGTTCCAGTCGGTGAACTGCACGGCGTAGTCGGGGATGCGCCGCGGCATGCCGGCAAGGCCGAGGAAGTGCTGCGGGAAGAACAGCACGTTCACGAAGATCGTCGACAGCCAGAAGTGCCACGTGGCGAGGGTCTGGTCATACATCTTGCCGGTCCACTTGGGCAGCCAGTAGTAGACGCCGGCCATGATGCCGAAGATCGCCCCGGGCACCAGCACGTAGTGAAAGTGCGCCACCACGAAGTAGGTGTCCTGGTACTGGTAGTCGGCCGGCACGATGGCGAGCATCAGCCCGGAGAAACCGCCGATCGTGAACAGGAACAGGAACGCCAGCGCGAACAGCATCGGCGGCTCAAACGACAGCGAGCCCTTCCACATGGTGGCGGTCCAGTTGAACACCTTCACGCCCGTGGGCACCGCGATGAGCATGGTCGAGAGCATGAAGAACAGCTGCGCAGCGAGCGGCATGCCGACGGTGAACATGTGGTGCGCCCACACGATGAAGGACAGGAAGGCGATGGAGGCGACCGCGTAGACCATCGCCTCGTAGCCGAACAGGGGCTTGCGCGAGAAGGTCGGGATGATCTCGGAGACGATGCCGAAGGCCGGCAGGATGAGGATGTAAACCTCCGGGTGGCCGAAGAACCAGAAGATGTGCTGGAACATCACCGGATCGCCGCCGCCGGCGGCGGTGAAGAAGGTAGTGCCGAAGAAGTGATCGGTGAGCAGCATCGTCACCGCGCCCGCGAGTACCGGCATCACCGCGATCAGCAGGTACGCGGTGATCAGCCAGGTCCACACGAACAGCGGCATGCGCAGCAGCGTCATCCCCGGCGCGCGCATGTTCATGATGGTGACGACCACGTTGATGGCGCCGAGGATCGAGGAGGCGCCCATCATGTGCACGGAGAAGATCAGCATGGGGAAGGAGGCGCCGTTCTGCAGCACCAGCGGCGGATACATGGTCCAGCCGCCCGCGGGTGCCCCGCCCGGCACGAACAGCGAGGACAGCAGCAGCGTGAAGGCAAACGGCAGGATCCAGAAGCTGAAGTTGTTCAGCCGCGGCAGCGCCATGTCCGGCGCGCCGACCTGCATCGGGATCATCCAGTTGGCCAGTCCCGTCCAGGCCGGCATCACCGCGCCGAAGATCATGATGAGCGCGTGCATGGTGGTCATGGAGTTGAACAGCTGCGGGTCCACCCACTGCATGCCGGGCTTGAACAGCTCCAGGCGGATCACCATCGCCATCGCCCCGCCGATGAAGAACATCGTGCAGGCGAACACCAGGTACATCGTGCCGATGTCCTTGTGATTGGTGGCGAAGACCCAGCGGCGCCAGCCGTGCGGCTTGTGGTCGTGATCGTCGTGCGTGGCGTCGTGTGTGTGCGCGTCGGCCATGGTGCGTCTCTTTGAAAAAAGTGTCAGGGGGCGGTCGGGGCGGCCGCGGGCGCGCCGGGGGCGGCGGGTGCCGGCGGCGCGGCGGCCTGCTTCTGCGCGGACTGCTCTTGCAGCCAGGCGGCGAAGTCTTCCTTGCTGCGCACGTCCACGACGATCGGCATGAAGCCGTGATCGCGGCCGCACAGCTCCGCACACTGGCCGCGGTACAGGCCCGGCTTGTCGGTGTCGACCTTAAACCATGCCTCGTTCACGAACCCCGGGATGGCGTCCTTCTTGACGCCGAAGGCCGGCACCCACCAGGAGTGGATGACGTCGGCGGCGGTGATCAGCAGGCGCACCTTGGTGCCGACGGGCACCACCAGCGGATGGTCGACGTTGAGCAGGTAGTGCTCGACGCTGTTCGGATCGATGCCCGAGGAGAGCTCGCGCGCCCGGTCACTGGCGCGATCCAGGTGCGAGAAGTAGGAAATGTTGTTATCGAGGTAGTCGTAGTTCCAGCCCCACTGGAAGCCGGTGACCTTGATGGTGAGCTCGGTGTGGCTGGTGTCCTCGATCTCCACCAGCGTCTTGGCCGCCGGCACCGCCATGGCCACCAGGATGATGACCGGCACGATGGTCCAGATCATCTCCACCTTGGTGTTGTGCACCAGCGTCACGTCCGGCACCGCACCCTGCGATTTGCGGTACCTGATCATCGACCAGATCATGACCCCGAAGACAAAGACCCCGATCCACACGCAGATCCAGAAGATCTTCATGTGCAGCTCGTAGATGTGGCGGCTCATCTCGGTGACCCCGGGGGTCATGTTGAGCAGGCCCCAGCCCGAATCGGCCCGTGCGACGAGGGCGCCGACAAAGGCCAGCAGCGCCAGGGCGTGAGCGGCGAGTCTTGGACGGATCATCATTATCCTCAGCCTTACGGCGCGCGTGCGGGACCGCCCGCCGCCGCGCCACTTTTTAATCGTGCGTGCCTAAAAACCCATCCCGCGCGACCCGCGCTTCACGGCCAGGAGGGCGATTCATTGACGCGCCCCACAAGACGTTGCAACCGCAGAGCCAGCCCCCGCCGTTCTTCTTCCGTAAGGAAGCTGCCCAGCTCGCAGTGCCGGCCGTGCGACTCGATGACGAGCCGGCTCGGGTGCAAGCTTGCTGCGGGGCGGCGCAGTTTAACCCGCGCCCAATGCCGCGGGAACACGACCTGCTCGCACGAGCCGCGGCGCCGCGATTCGATGCTCACCTCGCCCTCGGTGACGGTGATGCGCTGCTGATGATGGCGCCGCTCCATTGAGACCCTCAGCGCCCATCCGAGCAGCAGCAACTCGAGCCCCGCAAACGGTAGCACCGGCCAGAAGCCGCGCAGCGCGAGGAAGGCCGCGATGCTCAGCGGACCTGCGCACGCGCTCAGGAAGACCGCCTGCGCACCGCGCACGCTGAGCGAGCAGTTCGGCCGGATCTCGATTTGCAGCGGTGGGCTCACCATTCGATGGTAGCGCCCACAGGCCTTTATTCAAGGCGCATCAGATGCTTGAACGATGCTGCACGAGTCGCGCCGCGCACGCTTCCAGGGTGAGCGGTGCGCTCGCACGCGTACGGTGGGGCACGATCGCCAGCGCCGGTTCCCCGAGCCGCAGCTCCAGCGTCGCGAGGTTCTCCGCCGTGCGCTCCAAGGCTGCGTCGACCCCGCTCGCCACCCAGCCGGCGAAGGCCGCGCCGTCCGCCGCGATGGCCCGGCGCGACAGCTGCGCCTGATTCAGGCAGCCGAGCTTCAGTCCCACGACCAGCAGTACCGGCAGCGCCAGGGCGCGGGCGAGGTCCGCCATGCTCTCGTGCTCGCCCACCGGAGCCAGCCAGCCTCCGGCGCCCTCCACGATGACCCAGTCTGCCCGCGCCGCGATTCCACGGTAGACCTTCTGTATCCTGCCGATATCTATCATGATTCCGACGTCTTCTGCTGCGATATGCGGCGAAATTGCCGGTTCGAAGCAAAAAGGGTTCACCTCCCCGTAGTCCTGCGGGACGTTGGCGCATTCGGCCAGCGCCAGCGCATCGGCGTTGCGCAGGCCCTGCGAGGTGCGCGCGGCACCGGAGGCGACCGGCTTCATGACTGCGACCCGCAGCCCCGAGGCGATGAGCCCGCGCACCAGCGCGCAGGCGATCAGGGTTTTGCCGACGCCGGTGTCGGTCCCGGTGACGAAGAGCCCGCGGGCCGTCACGGTCGCGCGCGTCCGATCGAGCCCGGCGCGATGCGTACCGCGCCGCCGGCCGCCGGCGCCGCGAGGCGCCCCACCGCGCCCCAGGCCGCACCGTAGATGACCTCGAAGGTCGCCGGCAGTACGCCCTCATGGCGCGCGCCTTCGTAGGCGCGCTGCATGCGCGCCAGGCGCGCACGGCCGCGCAGGGTGCGCGGGCGGCCGGCGGTGACGTTGTGCGCGCCGATGGTCTTCAGTTCGCGCATCAGCGCGAGCGCATCCGGGTAGGTGGCCTCGTAGCGATCGACGTCGAGGACCGGCTCGCTCAAGGCGGCGCGCACGAGCGCCTCCCCGACATCGTGCACGTCGATGAAGTGGTTCACGTGGTTCAGGTCATCGGCCGCCGCCCAGGCGGCACGCAGCTCCTGCAGGGTCGCCGGCCCAAAGGTGCTGAAGGCGAAGAAGCCCGCGGGCTTGAGCACGCGCCGCACCTCGGCGAAGGCGGCGTCGAGCGGCTGGCACCACTGCAGCATGAGATTGGAGAACACCAGGTCCACGCTGGCGCCGGCGAGCGGCAGGCGCTGCGCGTCGGCGCACACGCGCGCGAAGCGCCGCCACAGACGCTGGTGGCGGCGTGCCTCGGTCAGCATGCCGAAGGAGAGGTCGAGCGCGATGACGCGGGCGCGCGGATAGCGGCGTTTGAGCCGTGCGCTCGCGCGCCCGGTGCCGGCGCCAAGATCGAGCACCACCTGCGGCTCGAAGTCGAAGCTGTCGAGGCGTGACAGCAACTCCTGTTCGATGCGGGCCTGCAGGCGCGCGGCGCTCTCGTAGCGAGCGCTCGCGCGGTCGAAGGCGCTGCGCACCGCCGTGCGGTCGAGGCGGAACAGCTCGGGCGACTCAGCCACGCAGGAAGCCGCCCACAACTTCCGCGAAGCGCCGCGGGTGCGACAGGAACGGCGCGTGGGCCGCGCCGGCGAACTCCAGGTAGCGCGCATCCGCGAGCGCCGCCAGGGCGCGCGAGGCGGCCGGACGCACGATGCGGTCGTGCGTGCCGGCGATGACCAGGGTAGGCACGCGCACCATCGACAGGGCGGGCCGCAGGTCCGCGTTGCGCAGCCGCTCGAGGCCGTGCAGCAGCGCCGCGGGCTGCGCGCTCCCACGCTTGAGCGCGGCGCGCAGCGCTTTGAGCACGCGCGCGGCGGTACGCGGCGTGTTGCCGCGCACCTGCAGCTTGCAGAACTCATCGATGGCCTGCGCATCCCCGCGGCGCAGCTGCTCGGCGAGGCGGGCGAGCAGCGCCGGTGCGGTGCCGAAGGGCCAGCCGGGTGCCGCCAGGAAGCGCGGCGTGGTGCTCACCAGCGCCAGGCGCTCGATGCCCGCGGGCATCGCGGCGGCGAGATCGAGCGCGAACTGGCCCCCGAGCGACCAGCCGAGGAGCGCGTAGCGCTCGGTGAGCGGCGCGAGCGTTTCGTGCACGCGCCACGCCTGCGCGGCCGGGGTGCTCGCGGTCTCATCCCAGTCGCTGCCGCCGTGACCGGGCAGGTCGATGGCGATGACACGATAGCGCCGCGACAGCTCGAGCGTAAGCTCATCCCATACCCGCAGGTTCAGGCTCCAGCCGTGCAGCAGCACGAGGTCGCGGCCGCGGCCGTGAATCTCATGGTGAAGCGCGCTCATGGCCTAGGGACGCAGATGCGCCCAGGCGCGCGCCAGCTGCACCACCAGCTCATCCACCTGGGGCGGGGTGTGCGCAGCGGACAGCGCCACGCGCAGCCGCGCACCACCGGCCGGTACGGTCGGCGGGCGGATGGCCACGACACACAGCCCCGCGGCGGCGAGCTCGCCCTGCATCTGCAGCGCCGCGCGCGCGCTGCCGAGCAGCAGCGGCTGGATCGGCGTGGCCGAGTCCATGAGCGGCAGCCCCGCGGCGCGCGCCGCGGCGCGAAAGCGTGCCACGTGCTCCTGCAGCCGCGCGCGCCGCCAGCTCTCCTTGCGCACCAGCGCCAGCGCCGCGCGACTCGCGGCCGCCACCGGTTGCGGCAGCGCCGTCGTGTAGATGTAGGCGCGCGCCTTTTGCATCAGGTACTCGATCAGCTCGGCGGGGCCGGCGACGAACGCGCCGAAGGAGCCGAAGGCCTTGCCGAGGGTGCCGATGAGCACCGGCACCTCGCGCTCGCAAAGACCGTAGTGCTCGAGGCTGCCGCGGCCGCTCGCGCCGATCACCCCGAGGCCATGCGCGTCATCGACCACGAGCCAGGCGTCGTGCGCGGCGGCGGCCTGCGCCAGCTGCGGGAGCGGTGCGAGGTCCCCGTCCATGCTGAACACTCCGTCGGTGGCGATGATGGTGGTGCGGCCGGGCGCGGCCGCGGCGAGGCGCTCGGCGGACGCGGCGTCCGCGTGCCCGTAACGTCGCAGCTGCGCACCGCACAGGCGTGCGCCGTCGATCAGCGAGGCATGGCTCAGGCGATCGAGCAGCACCTGGTGCGCGCGCCCGGCGAGCGCGCTCATGACGGCGAGGTTGGCCATGTAGCCGGTGGAGAACAGCAGCGCACGCTCGCGCTGGGTGAAGTCGGCCAGCTCCTCCTCCAGGCGTGCGTGTTCGGCACCGTGCCCGGTGATCAGGTGCGAGGCGCCGCTGCCGGCGCCGAACTCCAGGGCGCACTCGCCCATGGCGCGGGCGAGCGCCGGATGGCGCGTGAGCCCGAGGTAGTCGTTGCTGCTGAAATCGACCAAGGTGCGGCCGTCGGCGGTCACGAGAATGCGCTGCTCGGGAGCGCCGAAGCCCGTGACCGTCAGGCGCTTGCGCCGCAGCTGCGCCGCCTCGAGCGTCGCCAGTGCGGCGCCGAGGGAGGCGACGCTGCGTTTGCCCGCGTGCGGCACCGAAGGCGACTTCTTAAAGCGCCGCGGCCGCGGCGTCCGCGGGCACCCCCGCCACGCGCGCCGGCGCGGCGGCGGCGGTCAGCCCCAGGCGCGCGAACAACTGTCGGTCGTGGGTTATGTCCGGGTTGCCGGTGGTCAAGAGCTTCTCGCCGTAGAAGATGGAGTTGGCGCCGGCGAGGAAGCACAGCGCCTGCAGCTCATCGCTCATGGCCTCGCGACCGGCGGACAGGCGCACCTGCGCGCGTGGCATGAGCAGGCGCGCGACGGCGATGGTGCGCACGAAGTCGAACGGGTCGACCTCCGGTCCGCTTGCCAGCGGCGTGCCCGCCACCCGCACCAGCTGATTCACCGGCACGCTCTCGGGATGCTCCGGGAGGTTCGCGAGCGTGCGCAGCAGTTCCGCGCGGTCTGCGGCGGATTCTCCGAGTCCCACGATGCCGCCACAGCACACCTTCAGCCCCGCCGCGCGCACCGCGCTCAGGGTGTCGAGCCGGTCCTGGTAGCTGCGCGTGCTGATGATCTGCCCGTAGAACTCGCTCGAGGTGTCGAGGTTGTGGTTGTAGTAGTCGAGCCCGGCCTCCTTGAGCGTCTGCGCCTGTTCGGGCTCGAGCATGCCGAGCGTGGCGCAGGTCTCCAGCCCGAGCGCGCGCACTTCGCGGATCATGTCGGCGATCACTTTCAGGTCCCGCGCCTTGGGCGCACGGTAGGCGCCGCCGAGGCAAAAACGCGTGGCGCCGGCATCCTGGGCGCGGCGCGCGGCGGCGCGCACCTCCGCGAGCTGCATGAGCGGCTGCGCCTCCAACCCGGTCGCATAGCGCGCGCTCTGCGGGCAGTACGCGCAGTCCTCCGGACAGGCGCCGGTCTTGATCGACAACAGCGTGCTCATCTGCACCGTGTTAGCGGCGTGGTGCATGCGGTGCACCGCCTGCGCGCGCAGCAGCAGGTCCATGAAGGGCAGCGCAAACAGCGCCTGCACCTGCGCGCAGGTCCAGTCGTGGCGGATCGGCTCGTGCGTCATGCTCTGCATCCCGTGGCTCCAGGAGGGCTGCGGCGACGATGCCCGAGCGCCGCCTGTCGTGTCAACGAAAGCGGCCCGACAAAGTCGACAATTGCGGCAGCCCCCTCAGGGGCCGCGCAGCAGCTGCATCGCCAGGGCGGCGGCCACGCCGAGCGCGCCCAGGCAGGCGATGAGCACCGCGGCGGCGGCGCAGTCCTTGACCGTGCCGATCGCCTCGCTGTCGCTCGGATGCAGCGCATCGGCGAGCCGCTCGATCGCGGTGTTGAGCAGCTCGCAGGCGAGCACGCTGGCGCTGCTCAGGAGCACCAGCGCCCACCACAGCGGCGCCGGCCGCAGCACCAGCAGCACCAGCAGCACGGCGGCGAACGCGAGCAGCTGCAGTCTCACGTTCTGCTCGGCGCTGAGGGCGTGCGCGAAGCCGTGCAGCGCGCACCGCAAGCGTGTCGTGAACGGACGATTCTTCCAGCGACTCACGGGGCGTAGACGTAGTGCAGCAGAATGCCCACGAAGATGACGAGGCCGACGTACTGGTTGTTGAGGAAAGCGCGCAGGCAGCCGGCCGGCTCGCGCCTGCGGATGAGCCACTGTTGCCACAGGAACAACACCAGCGCGGCGTTCACGCCGCCGTAGTACCAGACGCCGAAGTGCATGTTGCGGCCGACCAGCACCAGCGCGCCCAGCATCATCGCCTGCATGACCCCGATCAGGAACTTGTCCATGTCGGCAAACAGGATGGCGCTCGACTTCACGCCGATCTTGAGGTCATCCTCGCGATCCACCATGGCGTAGATGGTGTCGTAGACCGCCGCCCACAGCGCCGCCGCGAAGAACAGCAGCCACGCCACGCGCGGCAGTACCCCAGCCTGGGCGGCGTAGGCCATCAGCACGCTGAAGCCCCCAAAGGAGATGCCGAGATACAGCTGCGGCATGGGAAAGAAGCGCTTGAGGAACGGGTACGAGACCGTCAGCAGCGCACCAATGACGGCGAGCCGGATGGTCAGCGGATCCAGGCGCGTCACCAGATACAGCGCGATCAGGGTGAGGGTGGCGAACAGCACCAGCGCCTCCAGCGGCGAGACGCGGCGCGCGGCCAGCGGCCGGTCACGGGTGCGGCGGATGTGCGGGTCGATGTCGCGGTCGGCGAAATCGTTGATGACGCAGCCGGCCGCGCGCATCACAAAGACGCCGAGTACGAACACGATCAGCACCAGCGGCTGCGGCCGTCCGTCGCCGGCGATCCACAGCGCCCACAGCGCCGGCCACAACAGCAGCCAGGTGCCGATCGGGCGGTCGAGGCGCATCAGGTGCGCGTATTCGGTCACGCGTCGCATCAGCCGCCAGGACCAGGGGGCCTCGGTCGGCTTGGGCGTCAGCGGCAGTTCGGGGGTGATTGCAGCCATCGGTAGGCGGTCTGCCGCCGGCTGCGACGTTATCACAGCCGCCGCCGGGGTTTGCGTGGAAGGGTGCTCAGCCTCGGTGCGCCGCCGCGGGCGACGTGGGCGGCGATGATTGCGGCACAATACCCGATCCAACATGCGTACGGGAGGGCGCGCACGAACATGGTAACGCCGGCACGCACGGGCATTCCCGCCTCGCGGCTGTGGCGTGGCGCGCTGACGCTGGCGCTGAGCGCGCTCGCACCCGTGGCCGGCGCCGCCGATGCGGCGGCCGCCTTCGCGGACGTCGATCCGTTCATCGGCACGGCCGGCGACGGTCACACCTTTCCGGGGGCGGTGGTGCCCTTCGGCATGGTGCAGCCGAGCCCGGACACGCAAATCCGGCCGCGCCAGGCGGCCTACGGGTGGGCGGCGGGCTACCGGTACGAGGACCGCACCATCGTCGGCTTCTCCCACACGCACTTCTCGGGTACCGGCCACTCGGACCTCGGGGATGTGCTGCTGATGCCGATTGCCGGGGCGGTGCGCCTGGAGCGCGGCGACCCCGAGCATCCCGGCAGCGGCTACACCTCGCGCTTCAGCCACGCGAGTGAGCGCGCCGAACCTGGCTATTACGCCGTCACGCTCGAGGACTACGGGGTGCGCGCCGAGCTCACCGCGGGCGCGCGCGTGGCGATGCATCGCTACGGCTTTCCGGCCGGGGAGCCGGCGCACGTGCTAATCGACCTGCGCACCAGCCTGTACGACTACCCGGGCAAGGTACTGTGGTCGCGTCTGCGGCTGCGCGGTGCCGACACCGTCAGCGGGTTTCGCGAGACGCGCGGCTGGGCGCCGGGTCGGCAGCTGTACTTCGCCATGCGCTTCTCGCTGCCGATCACCGGGCACGCGCTGGAGAACACCGAAGGCGAGCTTCCCTACAAGGGCTTCGCGCCCCCGGCGGCCAGCGATCCGCGCGCGCGCGCGCAGCTCGAGGGGCGCCAGCTCGTGGGAGTGCTCGATTTCGCCGCCGCCGGGCAGGCGCTGCTGGTCAAGGTGGCGATCTCGCCGGTCAGCGAGGAGAGCGCCCTCGCCAACCTCGATACGGACATGCCGGGCTGGGATTTCGATGGCGTGCGGCAGGCGGCCCGCGCGGCGTGGGCCGAGGCGCTCGGGGTGTTCGAGGTCGAGGCGCCCGCGCCCATGCGCCGCAGCTTCTACACCGCGCTCTACCACGCGCTCATGGCGCCGAGCCTGTTCATGGATGTCGACGGGCGCTATCGCGGGCCCGACAACGCCGTGCACCGCGCGCAGGGGTTCATCAACTACTCGACCTATTCGCTCTGGGACACCTACCGCGCGCTGCATCCGCTGCTGACGCTGATACAACCACCGCAGCGTACCGCGGACGTCGTGCGCTCGCTCCTTGCCGCGCAACAGGCAAGTCCCTACGGCATGCTGCCGGTGTGGGCGTTCCAGGGCCAGGAGACCTGGACCATGATCGGCTACCACGCCGTGGCAGTGATCGCCGATGCGTACCTGAAGGGTATCCGCGGCTACGACGCCGAGCAGGCACTCGCGGCCATGGTCGCCACCGCCACCTATGCGCCCTATGACGGCCTCGGCGCCTACATGCAGCTCGGCTACGTACCGATCGATGAGGAAGGCGAGGCGGCCTCCAAGACCCTCGAATACGCCTTCGATGACTGGACGATCGCGCGCATGGCGCAGGCCATGGGCCACGGCGCGCGCGCCGCGCAATTCTTCCGCCGCGCCGCGAACTGGCACAACGCCTATGACCCGGCGACGGGCTTCATGCGCGCGCGCCGCCGCGACGGCGCCTTCCGCACGCCGTTCGATCCTGCCGCCAGCGGCTACGGCAGCGACTACACCGAAGGCAACGCCTGGCAGTACTCCTGGTACGTGCCGCAGGATGTCGCGGGACTCGCGCGCGCGCACGGCGGTGCAACGCGCCTGCTCGCGCAGCTCGACCAGGTGTTCGATGCCAGGATCGATCCGCAGTCGTTCGCGCACATGGAGGACATCACCGGACTCATCGGCTGGTACGCGCACGGCAACGAGCCGAGCCACCACGTCGCCTACCTGTACGCGGCGGCCGGTGAGCCGTGGCGCACACAGGCGCGTCTTGGCACGATCATGGCGAGCCAGTACGCGCCGCGGCCCGACGGGCTGGTGGGCAACGATGACCTCGGCCAGATGTCGGCCTGGTTCATCTTCACCGCGCTCGGCTTTTACCCGCTCGCGCCGGCGAGCAACGAGTACATCCTCGGCCGCCCGTTTATCAGGCGCGCCACGCTGCAGTTGCCCAACGGCAGGCGCTTCACTGTCAGTGCTTCCGGGCTCGATGAGGCCCATCCCTACGTCGCGCGGGTGACCCTCAACGGGCAGCCCCTGAAGCGCGTGTTCATTCGCCACGAGGAGATCATGGCCGGCGGGGAACTCGTGTTCACAATGCAGGCGACGCCCAATCGCGGCTGGCCGGGACCGCACGCCGAGCCTCCGTACTCGATGTCGCGTGCCAGATGAGTGCGCCAATCTGCTGCGCTACATCAGGCGCGTATCCGCGGGAACCTGCTCGTAGCGATCATGCCTGCCGTCGGGTACAGCCACGCCTGCCTCAGCCGACGCGCCCGTAGCGCTCACCCGCTCCGACCCAGCGCGCCACGAGCGCCGCGGTTGCCTCGGGACTGGTGTTGAGCAGCTGCTCGGCGGTCTGCTGCACCTTGGGCAGCAGCGGCGCATCGCGCATCAGGTCCGCCACCCGCAGCTGTGCGAGCCCGGTCTGGCGCGTGCCAAGGAGCTCGCCGGCGCCGCGCAGCGCGAGGTCGCGGCGCGCGATCTCGAAGCCGTCGCCGGTGGCGCGGATCACCTTGAGGCGCTCGCGCGCGAGCTGCGCGAGGGGTGCCCGGTACAACAGCACGCAGGTGCTCGCCTCGGTGCCGCGTCCGACGCGGCCACGCAGCTGATGCAGCTGGGCGAGTCCCATGCGCTCGGCGTTCTCGATCACCATGAGGGTCGCATTGGGCACATCGACGCCGACCTCGATCACCGTGGTGGCCACCAGCAGCTGGATCTTGCCGGCCTTGAAGGCGAGCATCGCCGCATCCTTGGCGGCACCGGGCATGCGGCCGTGCACCAGTCCCACCCGTACCCCGGGGAGCGCCGCGCTCAGGCTCGCCGCGGTTTCCTCCGCCGCTTGCGCGCGCAGTTCGTCGGACTCATCGATGAGCGGGCATACCCAGTAGGCCTGGCGCCCGGCGCGGCACGCCTCGACGATGCGCATGACGACCTGCGCGCGCCGCTGCTCCGGGATGACCACCGTCTGTACCGGCGTGCGTCCCGGGGGCAGCTCATCGATCACCGAGATGTCCAGGTCGGCGTATGCCGTCATCGCCAGCGTGCGCGGGATGGGCGTCGCCGTCATGATCAGCTGGTGCGGCACGCGGCCGTGCTTGTGCCCCTTCTCCTGCAGCCGCAGCCGTTGCTGCACGCCGAAGCGGTGCTGCTCATCGACGATGACGAGCGCCAGATTGGCGAACTCGATGCCTTCCTGAAACAGCGCATGCGTGCCCACCACGATGCGCACCTCGCCTGCGGCGATGGTCGCGCGCGCGCTGCGGCGCGTGCGTGCCGGCTGCGAGCCGGACAGGAGCGCCACGGCCTCCCCGAGGGGGCCGAACCACTCCTTGAAGTTGCGCCAGTGCTGCTCCGCCAGGAGCTCGGTGGGCGCCATCAGGGCCACCTGCAGGCCCGAGCCGGCCGCGCGCGCCGCCGCCGCCGCCGCCACGACCGTCTTGCCGCAGCCGACGTCCCCCTGCAGCAGCCGCGCCATCGGCGCGCCGCTGACGAGGTCGCCCTCGGCTTCCGCCAGGGCGCGCGCCTGCGCCTGGGTGAGGGCGAACGGCAGCGCCTTGAGAAAGCGCGCCGTGAGCTGCGTGGCGTCGGCGAGCACGAAGGCCGGGTCGGCGCTGAGCGCGCGCTTGCGCAGCTTCAGCGCCAGGTGATGCGCCAGGAGCTCCTCGAAGGCCAGCCGCTGCTGCGCCGGGTGACGCCCGGCGGCGAGTTCCTCGAGTCTGGCCGCGCGCGGCGGGCGGTGCAGATAGTCGAGCGCCTCGGGCAGGGACGGAAACCCCGGCGGCAGCCCCGCGGCCTGCGGCAGAAAATCCCGCAGCGGCGCGCGCTCGATCTCGCGCAGCGCTTCGGCGACTAACGCGCGCAGCCGCCCCTGCGGTACTCCCTCGGTGAGCGGGTAGATCGGCGTCAGCGTCTCCTCGAGCGGCGCGGCTTCGTGGGTGAGCCGACGGTACTCGGGGTGCACGATCTCCAGCCCCAGGGGGCCGCGGCGCACTTCCCCGAAGCAGCGCACACGGGTGCCGCGGGCGAGATTGTGCTGCTGGCTCGCCGAGAAGTAGAAGAATCGCAGCGTCAGCATCCCGGAGCCGTCGGAGATGCGACACAGCAGCTGGCGGCGCCCGCGGTAGGCGACTTCGGTGAGCTGCACCTCCCCCTCGATGGCAGCGCGTGTCCCGGGAGTGAGTGCGCCGATCGCCACCACGTGTGTGCGATCCTCGTAGCGCAGCGGCAGCACGAACAATAGGTCCGCCACCTTGCTCACGTGCAGGCGTGCCAGGCGCTCGGCGAGCGCTGCCCCTACGCCGCGCAGCGCCGTGACCGGGCGCTGCTCGGCCGGACTGGCGGCAGCGGCTGCCTTCAGCCGAGGTGCAGGATGCACTCGATCTCGACCTCTGCACCCCGCGGCAGCTGCGCCACGCCGACCGCCGCGCGTGCCGGGTAGGGCTGCGAGCAGTACAGTGCCATGACCTCGTTGACCTTGGCGAAGTGCTTGAGGTCGGTGAGATACACGTTCATCTTCACGGCCTGCGCCAGCGAGCCGCCCGCCGCCTCCGCCACCGCCTTGAGGTTCTCGAACACGCGGCGGATCTGCGCCTCGATGTCCCCGCTGACGAGCTGCATGCTCGCCGGGTCGAGGGGCACCTGGCCAGACAGATAGACGGTGTCGCCGACGCGCACCGCCTGCGAGTAGGTACCGATCGCCTGCGGGGCGCGCTCGGTGTGGATGATCTGACGGCTCATCACGGACTCCTTGGCTGGCAAAACCGCCGCGGCCGGCTTCAGGCGCCGCGCTCCGGGTCGCCCTCATTGTCGCTCACCCGCACGCCGCGTGCGTGGGCAGCGATGGTGCGCTCGATGCGCGAGACGTCCGGCATGCGGCGAATGACGCGCACCAGGCGCGCCAGGTGGCGCCGGTCGCGCACCCGCAGCTCGAAGCTGAGGACCGCGGTGTCGCTGTCCTGCTCATCGATCGAGACGTGATCGATGTTGGTCTCGGTGCTGGCGATGGCGGCGGCGATCTTGGCGAGCACGCCGGTGCGGTTGACGACGTAGACGCGCAGCTCGGAGGAGAACAGCCGGTCGGGGGCGGCCTGCCAGGTGACCGGCAGCCAGTTCTCCGGGTGCTTGCGGTAGTCCTCGACGTTCACGCAGTTCTCCCGGTGGATCACCACGCCGCGGCCGGAGGACAGGAAGGCGAAGATCGGATCGTAGGGCACCGGGAAGCAGCAGCGCGCGTAGGCCACCAGCAGGCCCTCGGTGCCGGCGATCGCCAGTGGTGCGAGCTGCGCGCCGCCGTGCGGGTGGGCCGCGGAGGGCAGCAGGCGCCGCGCCACGAGCGGGGCGAGCCGCTCGCCCAGGCCGATCTTCTCGTACAGCTCGTCCAGGTCCTTCATGCCGAGCTCGCCGAGCGCGGCGCGCTGCGCTTCGGCGCTGACGTCCTCGAGCGCGAGGCTGAATTCCCCGAGCGACTGCGCCAGCAGCTTCGCGCCGAGCGCGATGGCCTCGCTGCGCCGCAGCCCCTTCAGGTAGTGGCGGATGGCACTGCGTGCCTTGGCGGTCACCACGAAATTCACCCACGAGGGGTTCGGGGTGGCGCCCTTGGCGGTGATGATCTCGACCGTCTGGCCGTTGCGCAGCACGGTGCGCAGCGGTGTCAGGCGGCGGTCAACCTTGGCGGCGACGCAGCGGTTGCCGACGTCGGTGTGCACCGCGTAGGCGAAGTCGACCACGGTGGCCCCGCTCGGCAGGCGCAGGATCTGCCCCTTGGGGGTGAACACGTAGACCTTGTCGGGGAACAGGTCGACCTTGACGCTCTCGAGGAATTCCTCCGAGGAACCCGCTTCCTGCAGCGACACCAGGTTCGAGAGCCACTCGCGCGTGCGCTCCTGCTGCCTCGAGCCCGCGTCACTGCCGGTCTTGTAGCGCCAGTGCGCAGCGATGCCGGCCTCCGCCACGCGGTGCATGTCGGCGGTGCGGATCTGCGCCTCGATCGGCACGCCGTTGGGACCGAAGAGCGTGGTATGCAGCGACTGATAGCCGTTGACGCGCGGGATGGCGATGTAGTCCTTGAAGCGCCCCGGCATGGGCCTGAACACCGCATGCACCGCGCCCAGCGCGCGGTAACAGGTATCGGGCGTGTCGACCACCACGCGGATGCCGTAGACGTCGACGATCTCGTTGAGCGGCGCACGCTTGCGGCGCATCTTCTGGTAGATGCTGTAAAGGTGCTTCTCGCGCGTCACCACGCGCGCCTCGATGTGCGTCTTCATGAGCGCCGCGTTCAGCTGCTGCTCGATCTTGTGCAGGAACTCCTTCTGATTGCCGCGGGCGCGCTTCAGGGCGCGCTCGAGCACGTGGTAGCGGCGCGGGTAGAGCGCCTTGAACCCTAAGTCCTCGAGCTCCAGCTTCATGTTGTACAGCCCGAGCCGCTCGGCGATCGGCGCGTAGATCTCCAGCGTCTCGCGGGCGATGGCCCGGCGCCGCGCCGGGGCCATCGCCTCGATGGTGCGCATGTTGTGGGTGCGGTCGGCGAGCTTCACCAGGATGACGCGCAGATCGCGCACCATCGCCAGCAGCATCTTGCGGAAGGACTCCGCCTGCGCCTCCTCGCGGCTCTTAAACTTGATCTGATCGAGCTTGGTGACGCCGTCGACCAGCTCGGCGACGTCGGCCCCGAAGCGCGCGGCGAGCTGATCCTTCGGCGTCGGGGTATCCTCGATGACGTCGTGCAGGATCGCCGCGATGATGGTGTCGGCGTCGAGGTGCAGGTCGGCGAGGATGGCCGCGGTCGCCACCGGGTGGGCGATGTAGGGTTCCCCGGAGAGTCGCTTCTGGCCGTGATGTGCGGAGGTGCCGAACTCGGCCGCCTCGCGTACGCGGCTCACCTGGTCAGGAGCGAGATAGCTGCCGACGGTCGCCAGCAGCTCCTTGAGACCCGGAGTGCGTCTTCCGCCGGGCAACAGTCCCAGGAGCGAAGACGCGTAGTCCATGGGCGGACTCTAAGCCGTCAGTCTCCGAGACCGAACTGCGGGGCACGGAAGCTCGACTGATTGTCGGCATCCGGTAATGGCGGCTCCGGCGCGGGCTCCGGCTCGCGCAGCATCTCGGCGGTGATGTTGCCGGCCGCGATCTCGCGCAGCGCGAGCACGGTGGGCTTGTCGTTCTCCAGCGGCAGCGTGGCTTCGGCGCCATTGGCGAGGCGCCGGGCGCGCTGTGCCGCCAGCAGCACCAGCTGGAACAGGTTTTCGACGTTGGACAGACAGTCTTCGACGGTGATTCGGGCCATGGGATCGCTTAATTGATGAGGGCACCCGAAAAGGTGCGCAGGGTTTCCCACTATAGAGGAAAACCCCGCTCTCAGGCCAGAAAGAGGCGTCCAGGGCGGGGCGCGGGGCTCAAAGGCGCGGGCGCGCCAGCGGCGCCCCCGGGTGAGGCACGCGCTGCCGGCGGCGGATGAGCCTCAGCAGCAGCGCGACCTCGAGGACACTCAGGGCGCCCCCTCCACCACCGCCGCAGCCGGCGCTGCAGGGAGCCACGACTTTGACGGCGACCTCTTAGTCGATGGCCCCGCCGTGGTCGATCGCGCACTCTTAAAGTGCAGGTGAAGGAACCATTCGTGGTGGCCTGCTGCGTGACCGAACCCGCGGTCGGCTGCGGACCCGACCAGGGCGAGCGGAGATCGACAGCGTGGGGGCAGTGGTGGCGTGACCGTGAGCGTCACTGGTAGGGAGGCGACACCCAATCCATCGCCAACCAGTGCGACGCGACGGCCGCACCGGACACGGCTTAGTGCGCCTGCGGCGCCGGGCGCGGTGCGTGTCCCAGGCGTGCGACGGCGGCAAACAACAACGGGTTCAGCACGATGGACAGCAATGCGCCGGCGACGATGTAGTTTTGTCCTTCCGGCGGCAGCAGCTGCAGGCTCACGCCCATCACCGCGAGGATGAAGGAGAACTCACCGATCTGGGCGAGCGCGGCGGCCACCGTGAGGGCCGTGCCGAGGGGACGACCGAGCAGCCGCACGATCAAGAGCGCGGCCACGGACTTGCCGAGCACGATGATCGCGAGCACTTCGAGCACCTCGAGCGGATGGCGCACCAGCACCCGGGGCTCGAACAGCATGCCGACCGCGACGAAGAACAGCGCCGCGAACGTGTCCTGCAGCGGCTGCAGATAGTTGGAAGCGCGGTGACTGAGATCGGAGCCACTGATCACCATGCCGGCGAAGAAGGCCCCCAGTGCCACCGAGACATCGAACAGCTTGGCGGAGCCGAACGCCACGCCAAGTGACAGCGCCACGGCGGCGAGTGTGAAGAGCTCGCGCGACTTGGTCCGCACCACGCCCCTGAGGATCCAGGGGAAGACGCGCGCGCCGACGAGCAGCATCAGGGCGACGAACAGCGCTACCTTGCCGAGCGTGATGCCGAGCGTGCGCCAGAGGTGCTCCGGGTCTGCGGCCACGCCCGCGGGCGCCTCGCCCCCGAGCACGCCCGCGAGCGCCGGCAGCAGCACCAGCGCCAGTACCGTGATCAGGTCCTCGACCAGCAGCCAGCCGACGGCGATCCGGCCCTGTTCGGTGGCGAGCGTGCCCTGCTCTTCGAGCGCGCGCAGCAGCACCACGGTGCTCGCGACCGAGAGCGCCAGCCCGAAGATGACGCCCGCGCCAATGGGCCACCCCCAGAAATGCGCCGCGCCCATGCCGAGCGCGGTGGCGACCGCGATCTGCGCCACCGCGCCGGGGATCGCGATGCCCCTGACCGCCAGGAGATCGCGCAGCGAGAAGTGCGTGCCCACCCCGAACATCAGCAGCATCACGCCGATCTCCGCCAGCTGCGGCGCCAGATGCGCGTCGGCCACCCAGCCGGGCGTGTACGGGCTGAGCGCGATGCCGGCGATGAGATAGCCGACGAGCGGCGGCAGGCGCAGCCGCACAGCGAGCAGGCCGAAGCAGAAGGCGAACGCGAGGCTCAGCGCGAGCGTGGCGATCAGCGTGTCTTCGTGCAGCATGCGCGCGCGCGACTAAGCGGAGGCCGCGAGCAACTCGTTGAGCAGCCCCTGCAGCTGCGGGCGGTCCGCGGCGAGCCCGGCCCCCTCCCCGGCGATGATGCGGCGCAGATCGTGCACCGCCTGCTCGAAGTCATCGTTGATGACCACGTAGTCGAACTCGCGGTAATGGGACATGTCGGCGGCCGCATCGCGCAACCGCCGTGCGATGACTTCGGCAGAATCGGTGGCACGCTTGGCGAGGCGCTCGGCGAGCGCGCGCCGCGAGGGCGGCAGGATGAAGACCGTGACGCAGGCCGGCAGCGCGCGGCGCACCTGCTGCGCGCCGTTCCAATCGATCTCGAGCAGTACGTCGTGGCCGGCGCGCAGCTGCTGCTCGACGAAATCGCGCGAGGTGCCGTAGAAGTTATCGAACACCTTGGCGTGCTCCAGGAACGCGTGCTGCGTCGCCAGCTGCTCGAACTGCGGCACGCTGACGAAATGGTATTCGCGCCCGTCGCGCTCGTTCGGGCGGCGCGGGCGCGTGGTGTGCGAGATCGACAACCGCAGCCCGGGCTCGCGCTCAAGCAGGGCGTTGACGAGGGAGGTCTTGCCCGCGCCGGAGGGGGCGGTGATCACGAACAGCCGGCCGCGCTTCATGGGGCAGGAATATAGCCTTCGCGCGCAAGTCCCGCGACGAGCGCCTTAAGCGCCTGGGCGCGATGACTGACCGCGTTCTTCTCCCCCGCCGAGAGCTCGGCGGCGGTGCGCGTTTCGCCGGCCGGCACGAACACCGGGTCGTAGCCGAAGCCGCCACTGCCGGCCGGGGTGCGCGCGATGTGTCCCTCCCAGGTGCCGCTGGCGATGAGCGGGGCAGGATCGGCGGCGCTGCGCACGCAGGCGATGATGCACTGGTAACGCGCCTGGCGGGCCGCCTCCGGCACCTCCTCCAGTTCCAAGAGCAGGCGCTGCAGGTTGTCCGCATCGCTGGCATCTTCCCCGGCGAAGCGCGCCGACCACACCCCGGGGCGTCCCCCGAGCGCATCCACCTCCAGCCCGGAGTCGTCGGCCAGGGCGCAGAGCCCGGAGCGCGCCGCGGCGTGGCGTGCCTTGAGCACCGCGTTGGCGAGAAAGCTGCTGCCGGTTTCGGCCGGGGCGGGGATGCCGAGTGATCCCTGCGCGAGGAGCTCGAGGCGCAGCGGGGCGAGGAGCGCGGCGAACTCGCGCAGCTTGCCGGGGTTGCTGCTCGCCAGCACCAGGGCAGTCACGGCCGCTGCAGCACCTGTTCCTGCAACTCGAACAGCGTGCCGATGCCGGCGGCGGCCAGATTGAGCAGGGCATCGAGCTCGTGGCGCCGGAAGGCGTGACCCTCCGCGGTGCCCTGCACCTCCACGAAGCCGCCGCCGTTATTCATGACGACGTTCATGTCGGTCTCGGCCTGGGAGTCCTCGTCGTAGTCCAGGTCGAGCACCGGCACGCCGCTGCAGATGCCCACCGACACCGCTGCCACCTGCCCGTGCAGCGGGCTCGCGGCGATCAGCCGCCGCTGCACCAGGTGCGCGCAGGCCTCCGCCAGCGCCACGTAACCGCCGGTGATGGCGGCGGTGCGCGTGCCGCCGTCGGCCTGCAGCACGTCGCAGTCGAGCGTGATGGTGCGCTCACCTAGCGCCTTGAGATCCGCGATCGCGCGCAGCGAGCGCCCGATGAGCCGCTGGATCTCCTGGGTGCGTCCGCTCTGTTTGCCGCGCGCCGCTTCGCGGGCGGTGCGCGTGTGCGTGGCGCGCGGCAGCATGCCGTACTCGGCCGTGATCCAGCCCTGGCCCTTGCCGCGCAGAAACGGTGGCACGCTGTCCTCGACGCTCGCGGTGCACAGCACCTGCGTGTCGCCGAACTCCACCAGCACCGAGCCTTCCGCGTGCTTGGTGTGGCCGCGGGAGAAGCGCACCAGGCGCAGTTCATCGCTCGCGCGTCCGGAGGGTCTGCCCACGGCGCGCTACTCGCCCAGCCAGCGCAGCGCGACGGCGGAGGTGTTGTCGCTGCCGTTGCCGGCGCGCTTGACCGCGCACTCGCCGAGCTTCAGGAGCTTTTCGCGCAGCAGCCCCGGGGTCGCCATCTCGGCCACGATCTCCTCATCCTTCAATGCACCCCACAGGCCATCGGTGCACACCAGCAGTACATCATTCGCCTCGATGCGGCGGCGGCGGGCCAGGGACATCTCCGGCAGGATCGGGTCTCCCCCGAGGCAGCATTCGACGAAATTTCGCATGGGGTGATTGTGCGCCTGCTCGGCGTTGATGAGTCCCTCGCGCAGCAGCAGCTCGACGTGACTGTGGTCGCGGCTGCGCGCCACCAGCGTGCCGCCGCGCACGTGATAGAGGCGGCTGTCGCCGACGTGCGCCCACCAGCTGGCGTGCTGCTGCACCAGGCACACCGCGCAGGTGGCGCGGGGGCGCTGCTCCAGCGGCAGTTGCGCGCCGAGCTTGACCACCTCCGCGTGGGCGCGCCCCAGCGCGAGGTGCAGGAAGCCGAGCGGATCGAACAGCGGTTGGGGCGTATGCCAGAAGGCCTCGGTGATCACCTGCTGGGTTACCTGCGCCGCGCGGGCGCCATCGGCGTGCCCGCCCATGCCGTCCACGACCACGAGCAGGGCGGCGTGCTCGGCGACGGCCGTGCTCACGCGATCCTGGTTCTCCTCGCGCCCCCCGAGCAGGCTGATTTCGGCACTTTCGACTCGCAAGAACAAACTCATGCATCTGCTAGACTCGCCTGCACTTTATATCACCTGTGCGGCGAACGAGCGTAGATGCGCGGCCCGATGCAGGCGCGCCGGCTGAAGTTCGCCCCACCCTCGAGCACCACGGACAACGCGAACATGATCGCCAGCATGACCGGTTTCGCACGCCGCGAGACCAGCGGACCCTGGGGCACGCTCGTGTGCGAGCTGCGCAGCGTCAATCACCGCTTTCTCGAGGCGGGCTTCCGCCTCCCCGATGAACTGCGCTCGGCGGAAGGGGAGCTGCGCACGCGGCTCACGCGCCAGCTGCGCCGCGGCAAGGTCGACTGCACGCTCAGCTATCGGCGCGCGCAGGGCGCGGAAGGGGCGCTAGAGATCGACAGCGCGGCGCTGCAGCGCCTGCTCAGCGCCGTGCACCTAGTCACGCGCTCGATGCAGCAGCCCGCGGCGGTGAATGCCCTCGACGTGCTGCGCTGGCCGGGCGTGGTACGTGAAGAGGCCTCGAGCGGCGACGAGCTGCTCACGGCCGCCCACGCCGTCTTCGGCCAAACGCTCGAGGATCTCGTGGCGATGCGCGCGCGCGAAGGCGCACGGCTGCGCGAGCTGCTCGAGCAGCGCTGCGCGACGCTCGAGACCCTGGTGATCGGCGTGCGCGCGCGGCTGCCGGAGGTCCAGCTGCGCATGCGCGCACGCCTGCACGAGCGCGTGACGGAGCTCGCCGCCAGCGCCGATCCCGAGCGCCTCGAGCAGGAGCTCGCCATCCTGCTGCAGCGTCTCGACGTGGATGAGGAACTCGAGCGGCTCGGGGGTCACATCACCGAGGTGCGGCGCGTGATCGCCGGCCAGGAGCCGGCCGGGCGGCGCCTGGATTTTCTCATGCAGGAGCTCAACCGCGAGGCCAACACCTTGTCTTCCAAGTCCCAGGACCTGGAAACCACGCGCAGCGCGGTCGACATGAAGGTGGCCATCGAGCAGATGCGCGAGCAAGTGCAGAACGCAGAATAAGGCAGAAAGGGCGACTTGAGCAGCGAAGCGGGAGAGGCTGATGCGGCGGCGCTGGCGCACGGCCGCGGCGCGGTGTTTCTCAGCTACGCCTCCGAGGACGCGGCGGCGGCGCAGAAGATCTGCACGGCGCTGCGCGCCGCCGGGATCGAGGTGTGGTTCGATCGCAGCGAGCTGCGCGGCGGGGACGCCTGGGATGCGGCGATCCGGCGGCAGATCAAGAGCTGCGCGCTGTTCCTGCCGATCATCTCGGTCAATGCGCACGCGCGCGCCGAGGGCTACTTCCGCCTCGAATGGAAGCTCGCGGTCGACCGCTCGCACCTGATCGCGCCCGACCAGCCGTTCCTCGTGCCGGTGGCGATCGATGGCACCCCGCAAGCCGATGAGCGCATTCCGGATCGCTTCCGCGAGCTACAGTGGACGCGCCTTCCTGGCGGCGACACGCCGCCCACCTTCGTAGCGCGCGTGAGCCGCCTGCTGGCGCCGAGCGCGCCGGAAGCACCGTCCGCGAGCGGCAGCGCGCCAGCACCCTCTGGTGAGCGCGCTCGAACCGCGCGCGTGCGCGGGCCGCTGAACGCGGCCATCTGGGCACTCACGGTGGTCGTCGTGGTCGCGGCGCTCGGCTATTACCTATTTCCGTGGCCCGCGCTGCGGCAGCGCGCACCCGCCGCCGTGGGGGCGGTCACGCCGGCGCCCGGCGCGCAGGCGATCCCGGAGAAATCCATCGCAGTGCTGCCCTTCGTCGACATGAGCGAGAAGCACGACCAGGAATACTTCTCCGACGGACTGGCCGAGGAGCTGCTCGACCTGTTGTCGCAGGTGCCGGATCTGCGCGTGCCGGCGCGCACGTCCTCCTTCTACTTCAAAGGCAGGACGGACGACGTCGCCACCATCGCCCAGAAGCTGCGGGTGGCGCACCTGCTCGAGGGCAGCGTGCGCCGCGCGGGCGACAAGATCCGGGTCACGGCACAGCTCATTCGTGCGGACAACGGCTACCACCTGTGGTCGAAAACCTACGATCGCGATGCTAAGGACATCTTCCAGGTGCAGGACGAGATCGCCAACGCCGTCGTCAGCGCGCTCAAGGCGCAGCTGCTGTCGGCCCAGCCACTCACCAGCCGTCATCGCACCGACAATCCGCAGGCCTTCAACGAGTATCTGATGGGCAACCAGTTGCGCGACCGGGACACTGGCGAATCCAATGGCGAGGCGCTCGAGTCCTACCAGCGCGCCGCAGCGCTGGACCCCAACTACGCGGCCGCCTACAGCGGGATCGCGGACGCTGAGTGGCGCATCGCGGATCAGTCGACGGGCGAGCCCGCCGCGTATCAACGTTCCCTGGCAGCGGCCGAGCATGCGATTGCGCTCGCGCCCGACTCCGCGGATGGCTACTGGGCGCGTGGCGGCCTGAGATACGCGTACTTCTACGACTGGACCGGCGCGGAGGCGGATTTTCGTAAGGCACTCGAGCTCGACCCCAACGATGTGAGGTCACTGCGTGACTACAGCAGCTTGCTCGCCGCGCGTGGCGCGATCGCGCCGGCGCTCGAATTGTTGCGCAAGGCCGTGGTGCTCGATCCGCTCTCGGGGCGCACCTGGCGACAGCTCGTACAGCTATTGCTCGATGACGGCCAGATCGGCGAGGCGAAGAAGGCCGCGCAGCACCTGGACAGCCTCACACCGAACTCGGGGACCGCCAGCGCGATGCTGGGACAGGTGGCCTTGGCCGAGGGGCATTTCAGCGACGCTTTGGCGGAATTCCGCAAGACCGCCGTGCCTGTCTGGAACCTGATCGGGACCGCGATGGCGGAGCACTCCCTGGGTCATGCGACTGCCTCGCAGGCGGCCCTCGACCAACTGATTGCGAAATTCTCCAAGACGCTCGCGTACCAGATCGCAGAGGTGTATGGCTGGCGCGGCGAGAAGGACAAGGCGCTGGAGTGGCTGGAGCGTGCCTACCGGCAGCACGACGGCGGCCTGATCTATCTGCGGCATGACCACTATCTGGCGAGCCTGCGCAACGAACCGCGTTATCGCGCGCTGCTGCAGAAGCTCAATCTGCCTCCCGTGAGCTGAAGAAACGCGCGCTCCCAGCGCTGCACGCAGCTGCCACACGCCGGCGCTCACGGCCAGCCTCCTGACCGGTGTGGGGCGCTTCCGCAGCGCCTGCGAAACGCTACTATGGATTCATGGGCAGCTGGAGCCACCGCTACGCGCACATCAACGGCATCCGCATGCACTACGTCGAGCAGGGTGCCGGGCCGCTCGTCGTGCTGTGCCACGGCTTTCCGCACCTGTGGTTCTCGTGGCGGCACCAGATTCCGGCGATTGCCGCGGCCGGCTGGCGCGTGGTCGCGCCCGACATGCGCGGCATGGGGCAGACCGAGGCGCCCGCGGAGCCGGCCGCCTACGACGTCGAGCACACCACGGGAGACCTCGCGGGCCTTCTCGATCACCTGGGCGAAGCGCACGCGGTGTTCATCGGCCTCGATTTCGGCGTGTTCGCCATCTACGACCTCGCCTTTCGCTCCCCGCAGCGGCTGCGGGCGATCATCGGCCTGGAGAACCCGGCGACCCCGCACAACCCGCAGCTGGCACCGCTGCGCGAGGCGGCCAGCTGGGCCCAGGATCACTTCGTCCACATCCGCTACTTCGAGCCCCCGGGGCCGGCGGACGCGGCGCTCAATGCGCAGCCGCGCGAGTTCCTCACGCGGGTTTTCTATGCGCTGAGCGGCGACTATCACTACCTGGACGTGTGGAAGCATCCGCCGGGCACCGCCTATCTGGACGCCCTGCCGCAGGCGCCGCCGCTGCCGTGGAGCTGGCTGTCGGAGCTGGAGATGGAATTCTTCGTCGCCGAATATGCGCGCACCGGCTTCACCGGTGGCCTCAACTGGTATCGGGCCATGGACCTGCGCTGGGCGCAGCGCCGCCGCTTCGAGGGCGTGAAGAATCCGGTACCGTTCTTTTTCATCGGCAGCGAGCGCGACTGCGACCTCGAGGCCTGGCACGGCGATGACCCTCTCGGGGCGCTGCAGCAGCAGTACAGCGACGTGCGCGGCGTCGCGATGCTGTCGGAGGCCGGTCACATGATGCAGATGGAGCGTCCGCAGGAAGTGAACGCCTGGATCCTCAGATTCCTCGGGCAGTTGCGCTGATGGCTCCGGGTCCCGCCGTGCTCAGCCTGCCGCCCTTATCGCTGTACGTGCACTTCCCCTGGTGCGTGCGCAAGTGCCCCTACTGCGATTTCAACTCCTACACGCTCAACGGCGAGCTCGCGGAAGAGACGTACCTGCGGCGTCTGGAGCGCGATATCGAGACGCAGTCGGCCGAGGTCGCGGGGCGCACGGTGCACAGCGTGTTCTTCGGGGGCGGCACGCCGAGCCTGTTTTCACCGCAGGGACTGGGCCGTGTGCTCGAGTGCGCGCGCCGTCACCTGACGCTGCGGGGCGATGCCGAGATCACCCTCGAGGCCAACCCCGGCACGATCGAGCGGGGCGCGTTCCACGAATATCGCGCGGCGGGCATCACGCGCGTATCGCTCGGCGCGCAGAGCTTCGATGCCGGCGCGCTCGCGGCGCTCGGCCGCATTCACTCTCCGGCCGAGACGCGCCGCGCAGCCGAGGAGCTGCACGCCGCGGGCCTGGGCAACTTCAATCTCGACCTCATGTACGCGCTGCCCGGGCAAGACGCGCACGGCGCGCTGCGCGATGTGCGGGACGCGGTGGCGCTGGCCCCCGCGCATATCTCGCACTATCAGCTGACGCTCGAGCCCGGGACGGTGTTCGCGGCGCAGCCGCCGCCCTTGCCCGATGAGGATGTCGCCGCCGACATGCTCGCCGCCTGTGCGCCGGAGCTGGCGCAGGCAGGCTATGCCCAGTACGAGGTCTCCGCCTACGCGCGCCCCGGCAGGCAGTGCTGCCACAATCTCAACTACTGGAGTTTCGGGGATTACCTGGGGATCGGCGCCGGTGCGCACGGCAAGCTCACCTTCCCCGCTCGCGGGCAGATCGTTCGCACGACCCAGCTGCGCGATCCACGCCGCTACCAGGGGGCCGTCGATGCGCCGCTGACGCGTCGCGCGATCGCGCCGTGCGAGTTGCCCTTCGAGTTCATGCTGAACGCGCTGCGCCTGTGCGACGGCTTCGCCGCGGCGATGTTCACCGAGCGCACGGGGCTCGAACTGCACGCGATCGCCGCGCCGCTCGAGACGGCCGTACAGCGCGGGCTCGTGCTCAGCACCGCCACCGGGTACCGGCCGAGCGCTCTGGGCCTGCGCTTCCTCAACGACACGCTGCTCCTTTTTATGGCGCAAACCACGAAAATGTCCGGGGATTCCGGCTTGTCAATTGCCGCTCACGACGCGGCTTCAGGCATTCCGGCGGCTTTATTCACAGGGTCCGGCCGCTCGGTCGCAGAATGAGTAGATTACGAGTCAAAGCGGCCAAGCTGCTGAATAAGAAGCACGTAACCCATTGAAGAAACAAGGCAAAAATGCCTGCTCATTTTTTGACCAAGGTAACAAAAATGCAATCTGGCCGCGAAAACGGGCCCTTCTGCGAAGGGAAGTCCACAGAGTTGTCCACAGCTTCTGTGGATAAGGAAACGCTGCACCGCCGGGGTGCAGGCGATCACCCTTGATGGCGGCCGGGAGTGCCGCTAGACTCCCGCGCCCTTTAACTTGCGCACCTGCCGCCCCATAAAGGCGGTCTCCCACAGTGCCTTGAACGTGAGTTCTGCCATGAAAGACGCGATCCATCCCGACTATAAAGAGATCACCGTCAGCTGCACCTGCGGCAATACGTTCAAGACCAGCTCGACCTTGGGCCACGACCTACAGGTCGAGGTGTGCTCGAACTGCCACCCCTTCTACACGGGTAAGCAGAAGATCGTCGATACCGCCGGTCGCGTAGACAAGTTCCGCAAGAAGTACGCGACGGCTGGCGCGAAGTAAGCGTCAGCGCTCGCCGCCGCGCGGCGCGCAAGAGCGCACCGCGGCGCAGCTCTCGCCGGCTAAGCAGGCGTAGCTCTCTTCGATCCTGCGCCTGCGCTACCTGAGGCGCGCGGCGCGCGTGCCGCGCGCGCGCACAGCCGCCGATCTTTACCCGCGAGTAGGACGGCGCCTGCCTTGATTCGAGGCACGGACCATGTAAACCTCCTTTTGTATACACACGACATGCGCCTCACGGCGCGGCTCGCCTCGGACCTCATGGAAAAGCGGCAGCGTAGATGACCGAGAAGAAAGGCAAGACGTTCGAGCTCACCGACCGCGGCAACGGCCGCAGCGCGCAGCTGCCCGTGCGCAGCGGCACGCTGGGCCCCGCCGCGCTCGACATCGGCGGCCTTTACCGCGATCTCGACGTCTTTACCTATGATCCGGGTTTCGGTGCCACCGCGGCCACCGAGAGCCGCATCACCTATATCGACGGGGATGCGGGTGTGCTGCTGTACCGCGGCTATCCGATCGAGCAACTCGCCGAGCACAGCTCCTTCATGGAGGTCGCCTATCTGCTGCTCATCGGCGAGCTGCCGACGGCGAAGCAGCTGGAGGAGTTTGGCGGCAACATCCGTTATCACACGATGATCAACGAGTGGCTGTTGCGCTTCTTCCACGCCTTCCAGCACAACGCGCACCCCATGGCGATGGTGTCCGGCGTCGTGGCCTCGATGTCGGCCTTCTATCACGACACGATGGACATCCATAACCCGCGCCACCGTGAGATCTTCGCCCACCGCATCATCGCCAAGATCCCGACCATCGCGGCCGCCGCGCACAAGCATTCCCTCGGGCAGCCCTTCATCTACCCGCGCAACGACCTCGACTATGCCGGCAACCTGCTCAACATGCTGTTCGCGGTGCCGTGTGAGCCGTACAAGCTCGACCCGATCGCCGCCAAGGCGCTCGATCTGCTGTTCGTGCTGCACGCGGACCATGAGCAGAACGCCAGCACGTCCACCGTGCGCCTGGCCGGCAGCACCGGCGCCAACCCCTATGCGGCGATCTCCGCGGGCGTCTCGGCGCTGTGGGGGCCCGCGCACGGCGGCGCCAACGAGGCGGTGCTCGCCATGCTCGAGCAGATCGGCACCGTCGACAACATTCCAAAGTACCTGGCGATGGCGAAGGACAAGTCCAACCACTTCCGCCTGATGGGCTTCGGGCATCGCGTCTATAAGAATTTCGATCCGCGCGCCCAGATCATCCGCGTGATGTGCCACCAGGTGCTCGCGCAGTTGGGGCGCAGCGACAATCCGCTGCTGGAGCTGGCGCAGCGCCTCGAGGAAATCGCGCTCAAGGACGAGTACTTCATCGAGCGCAAGCTGTATCCGAACGTCGACTTCTATTCCGGCGTCATCTACAGCGCGATCGGCATTCCGCGCTCCATGTTTACCGTGATGTTCGCCATCGCGCGCACCGTCGGCTGGGTGGCGCACTGGCAGGAGATGATTTCCGATCCCGGTATGCGCATCGGCCGGCCGCGGCAGCTGTACACCGGGCCCACGCAGCGCGACTACGTCGACATCAAGAAGCGCCGCTAAGGGCGCCGCGAAGGCCCGCCCGCGGCTAGTCCTGCGTCTCCTCCACCGTGCGGCCATTCAGCGGCTGCGTGGGACGGGCGTTGTCGGGATAGCGCGCCGCGAATTGCACGATCTCACCCGAGGAGGCCTGCACCGCCTGCTTCAGCACAAACCAGCGCACGTGCTCGCTGCACGGCGGGGTGGTGAGGGAGCCTTCGAAGGTGTAGTAGCCGCGCAGCTTCGGCAACAGCTGCATCAGATCGAGCGTGGCGCCCGCAACTGAGGCTTCCTTCTGCCCGCTCGGCGGGAAATTATCGAACACCTGCTGCAGGACCGGGTTGCCATTGCCGACGCGAATCAGCACCGCCACCACCGCCAGCTCCCCCTTGGCGTTTTTGTGCACCAGGTGCGCCACCATCCCGTAACGCTTGTCGTGGATGCGCTCCTCGCTCGGGCGGTGGAAGTGAAACTGCACCAGCTCGTAGCGGTCCTGGCCCACGGTAATGCCACCGCTGCCGGGCGGCACATTCACCTGCATGGAATGGCCGGTGTCTGTGACCGTGAGCGGGATCGGGCGGTAGTCAAAACCGATCGGCGACAGCGCCTTGGAGATCGGATTTGTGATATCGATCGGTGACTGGCGCGTGCCGGCGCCGCAGAGCGCATTGGCCGGATCCTCGCTGGCCCAGTGCGTCGGTCCGGTGTCACCGGAGTAGCTCCAGTGATGCGGCTGGGACTCCTGGGCCCCGGCCGCGGAGCTCGCGAGCGCGCAAGCGCCCATCCACACTAGAAGGCTTCGACCAAAAAGCGTGCGCCGCGTCGTGGTGTGCATGGAGGTGCTTTCGGGTGAGGATCAGCGAGGGCGCGACTATAGCAAACGCCTGCGCACCTCCTGCGCCCGCAAAGCGCGCCTCAGAGCTGCGCGAGCAGCGCTTCCACCTCGAGGGCGTTCGCGCGCCGCATGGGGCGGCCGTCGACCGGACTCGCCGGTGCCTGGCGAATGTCATCCGGCGGAAATACCGTGGCCTCGATGGGCTGATCGTCCAGCTGGAATCGCACCCCGGGAAAGGCGCGGCTGCGCTCGCGATTGAGCTTGATGCGCCGCTCGGTGACCTCATGCGGGATGCCCTGGTCGATCAGTTTCAGGGTCACCGATTCGGCACGGTCGGCGAACAGGTGCAGCTGTACCTCGGAATGCTCGGTGGCGGTGCCGGAGAGCACCGGGCCCACCAGGCGCGGCTCGAACTCGTGCAGGTAGCGCATGGCCGCGAGCGCGGCACTGCGCTGGGCGTACAGCGCCTGCAGGTGCGAGGCGCCGCCGAAGAGGCGCTGGTAAGCGACGAGCGCCTCCTCGATCTCGCTGTTGCGCGGCAGCACGGCGGTCCCGTCGCTCACCCCGAAGCGCTCGGCGGCCTTGCGCTTGGCGACGAGAAAATCGCGGATGCCGTGCTCGGCCATGATGCGCGCGGCTTCCTGAGCCAGCGCGCGCCGCAGGTTCTCACCGCGCGTCGGATGTCGCTTCGCTCTCATCGCGGGCTAGAAGATCGGTTCGCCGCTCGCCTGGGCCTGCTGACCCTGTGTGACCGTCGCCGCATCCTCGGCCGAAGGCAGTCGATCCGCCATGAAGAGCTCCGGCATGCCAGTGGGATTCTCGGCGCTGACGAGCGTGCCGTTGTCGGGCGAGATACGCAAGGTGACGATGCCATCGGGCATCGTACGATGCTGCTCGGTCACCCCCTTCAGGGCCGCGGCCATGAAGCTGATCCAGATCGGCAGCGCGGTGTGCGCGCCTTCCTCGGCGTCGCCGAGCGGACGCTCCTGATCGAACCCCACCCACACCGTGGCGACGAGGTTGGGGGTGAAGCCGTTGAACCAGGTGTCCTTGGCCTCGTTGGTGGTGCCGGTCTTGCCGGCGATGTCGGTGCGACCGAGCGCGCGCGCACGCACGCCGGTGCCACGCTTGATGACGTCCGCCATCATGTCATCCATCACGTAGGCGTTCTGCGGCGTAATGACGCGCGGAGCCACCTCCTCGGGCGGCAGCGGTGCCGGCTCGCCGTGCGTGTCGTCCGAGACGCGCACCGCCGCGGCTCCCTGCTCGCCGGGCACGGCGGGACTGGCGGCCGGTTCGCACTGTGGGCACACGCGCTTGGGCGCCGCGCGCCACACGAGCGCCCCCGCCGCATCCTCGATGCGCTCGATGAAGTACGGCTGTACACGGTAGCCGCCGTTGGCGAACACCGCATAGGCGGCGGCCAGATCCAGCGGGGTGACCTCCATCGTGCCCAGCGCCATCGTCAGATCGTGCGGCAGCGTCTTGGGGTCGAAGCCAAAGCGCGGTACGTAGTCGATGACGGACTGGATGCCGATCGCCTTGAGGATGCGGATCGACACGAGGTTGCGCGAGTGCACCAGCGCCTCGCGCAAGCGCGTGGGGCCGCCGAAGGAGCGCTCGACGTTCTCCGGGCGCCACGAGTCCTCGTTGCCGCTGCCATCGAGGACGATCGGCGCATCGAGGATGACGCTCGCCGGGGTGAAGCCGTGCTCGAGCGCGGCTGAGTACAGAAACGGCTTGAACCCGGATCCGGGCAGGCGCCGCGCCTGGGTGACGCGGTTGTACTTGTTGGTGAAATAGTCAAAACCGCCCACCAGCGCCACGATGCTGCCGTCGTTCGGGTCGAGCGCGACCAGCGCGCTTTGCGCCTCGGGGATCTGCCCGAGCTGCGCGTGGCCCTTGTCATCGGCCACCACGTAGATCACGTCGCCGCGGCTCAGGATCTGCGCGGCATTCTTGGGAGCCGGGCCGACGCTCTCGGCGCGCAAGGCCTTGCGCGCCCAGGAGAGGCCGTCCCAGTCGATCTCGACCGGACCTAAGCCCTTCACGTACGCATGCACACTTTTGTCCGCCACCGCCGCGACCACCGCGGGCGTGAGGTTGCCGATCGCCGCGTACTCATCGACCACGTCGTCGTAGTCAGGCTCGCCGTGCGCGGGCAGTTCGACGTGGCCGGCCGGCCCGCGCCAGCCATGGCGGCGGTCATATTCGATCAGTCCCACGCGCACCGCGCGATTGGCATCGCCCTGCAGGCTGCCGTCGATGGTGGTGTAGACCTTGTAGCCGGCGCTCTCGGCGGACGGGCCGAAACGCTGGCGCAGCTCGAGCCGCGCCATCTCGGCGACGTACGGGGCCTCGACCGCAAAGAGCGGTGCATGCGCGCGCGCCTCCATCGGCTCCTTGTTAGCCGCCTCGGCGGTGGCCGCGTCGATGAAGCCGAGTTCGCGCATGCGACGCAGCACGTACGCACGCCGCCCGGTGGCCGCCTGCGGGTCGGTGATCGGGTTGTAGCGCGAGGGCGCCTTCGGCAGTCCGGCGATGGTTGCCGCTTCGGCGACGTCCAGCTTGTCGAGCGTCTTGCCGAAGAATGCTTCGGCGGCGGCGGCGACGCCGTAGGCGCGCTGGCCGAAGAAGATGACGTTCAGATACAGCCCGAAGATCTCCGGCTTGCTGAACTCGTGCTCCATGCGATAGGTGACGAAGGTTTCCTGCAGCTTGCGGCGCGCGGTCTTGTCGAGGCTCAGAAACATGTTGCGCGCGGCCTGCATGGTGATGGTGCTCGCGCCCTGGCTCTTGTCGCCGGAGACCACGTCGACCAGCACCGCGCGCACCACGCCGAAGTAGTCGATGCCGTGGTGCTCGAAGAAGCGCTCGTCCTCAGCGGCGAGAAAGGCATGTTTGACGAGCTCGGGAATCTGGTCGTAGCTGACCGGGATGCGCCGCTGCTCGCCGATCTGCGCGATCAGCGCACCGGTGCGCGTGTAGACGCGCAGCGGCACCTGCAGTTCGACGTTGCGCATCGATTCGATCGAGGGCAGCGACGGCAGCAGATACACGTAACTGCACGCCAGAGCGTACGCACCCAGAAGTGTGATCAGCATCACACCGGCGGCAAACACCGCGAAAACTCGAAAGTAATTCCATTTCACAGAAACCAACTTCCTCTGCTTGCACTCCCTGCGGGGGCTATGCATAGTAGCCGCCGTTTCAGGGCAAACTCACCGAAAGGTGAGGACGCAAAGCCTCCGGTCTACGGGACGTTAAGTACCTATGACAGCGGGGTTGCCGGATCGAACGTTAACGCACTCAGCCGCGCACGGTCACGCGCCCGGATCTGAGTAGTTCGACCGACTCACTCCTCTTCCAGGTGCCTGCCGCATCCCGTTCGCGCCGCGAGCCTCGCGCGTCCTCAGCGAAGCTTGGACCGAACTTGGCCGCATTCGTTGATTCCTTCCGGCGCGACTTATCGCGCCCGTGACGCTGTCGGCAGTCCGCTACAGCTACAGCGGGTACCGTGCGCCTCCGTGAGAGCACTCACGTTCAATTTAACTTTGCGCTGATATATAGTGTTCCCGAGGCTTAAACAGGGCGGTCAGTTTCAGGCGTAATGTCCTGAAAAGGAAATAAAAATGTTGCTGCTTCAGCGCAAATACCGTGCCCTCCTCGGACTTGACATAACGACCTCGTCCGTCAAGCTGATCGAGCTGGCCATGGCCGGCGGCCAGTACCGGGTCGAGGCTTATGCCGCCGAACCCACACCCCAGAATGCCATCAATGAGAAGGCCATCGTTGATGCCGAGGCGGTGGGCGAGGCGATCCGCCGCGCCGTCAAGCGCGCCGGCGCCAAGAGCAATGAGGTGGCCGTGGCCATATCCGGGGATGCGGCGATCACCAAGGTGATCCAGATGCCGCGCTCGCTGCGCTCGGGTGACCTTGAAGCGCAGGTCGAGATGCAGGCCGATCAGTACATCCCCTTCCCGATGGACGAAGTGAGCTACGACTTCGAAGTGCTCGGGGCGAACGACAAGGATCCGGACAGCAACGACGTGCTGCTGGTTGCCACGCGGACCGAGAACGTCGAGCAGCGCCAGGCGGCCGTGAAGGCGGCCGGGCTCACGGCGAAGATCGTGGACGTCGAAGCCTTCGCGCTCGAGAACGCCTGCAAGCTGATGACGCACCAGATGCCCGACGGCGGCATCGACCGCACGATCGCGGTAGTCGACTTCGGCGCGAGCAGCACCACCTTCAGCGTACTGCGCAACCTCAAGGTGGTGTACACGCGCGACTTCGCCTTCGGCGGGCAGCAGCTCACCGAGGAAATCATGCGCACCTACGGTCTCGCCATGGAAGAGGCCGGGCGCGCCAAGAAGGAAGGCGGTCTGCCGGGCAACTACCAGTCGGAAGTGCTCGACCCCTTCATCGATGACATGACGCAGCAGGTGAGTCGCTCGCTGCAGTTCTACCTGGCCTCCGGCTCGGGGCGCGAGCAGCCCGAGAAGATCCTGGTGTGCGGCGGCTGCGCCAACATTCCGGGCGTGGCCGAAGTGATTTCCAGCCGCGTGGGTATTTCCGCCGAAAAGGGCGACCCGCTTGGCCAGATGAAGCTCTCCTCGCGCGCCAAGGCGCAGGCGGTGCAACGCGACGCCACGGCGCTGCTCACGGCGTGTGGCCTCGCCCTGCGGAGTTTTGACTGATATGCCACGCATAAACCTGCTTCCCCACCGGGAAAGCAAGCGCAAAGAGCGCAAGCTCAAGTTCCTGGTGGCGCTCGGCGGCGCGGCAGTGGCGGCCGCCGTCACCGCCTTCGCGGCGTACCTCATGTACGGGCAGATGATCGATGCGCAGCAGCACCGTAACGACTCGCTGCGCGCACAGATCAGGAAACTCGACAAGGAGAACGAGGAGATCAACAACCTCGAGGCCGCGAAGCAGAAGTTTATCGCGCGCATGGAAATCATCGAGAAGCTGCAGCGCTCGCGTCCGGAGATCGTGCACGTATTCGATGAAATCGTGCGCACGCTCCCCGAGGGCGTGTACCTGACGGCGGTCAAGCAAAGCGGCAGCACGCTGAAGTTCGACGGCATCGCGCAGTCGAGCACGCGCGTCTCCTCTTTCATGCGCAACATCGACGGTTCGCAATGGCTGCGTAACCCCTCCCTCGAGGTGGTGCAGACCACCAAGGGCTCGGGCCCAGGCTCGAGCTTCACGCTCTCGGCGCAGCAGGTCACCGCGGCCACCCCGGACAACGGCGCGCGCGCCGCCAAGGGCAAGATCCGCAAGGCCAGTGCCGGCGGCATGGGAGCGCAGCAATGAACATGCTCGAGGAGCTGCGGTCACTTGATCCGCGTGATCCCGGCCGCTGGCCCCTGCCGGTGCTGGCCGGCGCCGTGGCGGTCGCCTTCCTGGTGGTCTCCGGCGTGCTCATCTACCTCTTCGTGTGGAACGAGCAGCGTCCGCGCCTGCAGCAGTTCGCCGCCGAAGAGCAGACGCTGAAACAGGAATTCCGCGACAAGCACGCCAAGGCGGTGAACCTCGAGGTCTACAAGCAGCAGCTGAAGGACATCGAGCGCTCCTTCGGCGCGTTGCTGCGGCAGCTGCCGGGCAAGACCGAAGTCCCGAGCCTGCTCGTGGACATCTCGCAGACCGGCCTGGCGGCGGGCCTGCAGGAGAAGCTGTTCCAGCCGCAACCGGAAGTGAAGAAGGACTTCTACGCGGAGCTGCCGATCAAGATCCGCCTGAGCGGCAGCTACCACCAATTCGGCGAGTTCGTGAGCGGCATCGCGGCGCTGCCGCGCATCGTTACGCTGCACGACATCGACATCAAGTCCGACAGCAAGGACGCCTACGACCAGCTGTCGCTCGAACTCACGGCCAAGACCTACCGTTACATGGACGAGGATGAGATCGCCGCCGGTGAGGCCGAAAAGAAGAAGGACCTCGCCCACCGCCCCAAGGGTGGCTGATTCAAATGAACGGCGTAACCGCGGTACTTACCTATGCATAAGAGCTCATACCGAACCGGACTTCGCCTGGCGTGCCTTTCTCTCGTCTGTGCCGCGTACGCTGCGCTCGTGGCGTGCTCGAGCGCCGACGATGAGCTCACGCGCTTCATCGAGGACACCAAGCGCGAGCCCGGCGGCCGCGTCGAACCGCTGCCGGAGATCAAGCCGTACGAGACCTTCGTATACGCCGCCTCCGACCTGCGCTCGCCCTTCCTGCCCAGCAGCCCCGGTTCGGGCGCGGGCCTGGCAGGGGTGCGTCCGGATCAGAAGCGCAACCGCGAGTTCCTCGAGCAGTACTCGCTCGATACCTTGAAGATGGTCGGCACGCTGCGCCTGGGCGGGTCGATCTACGGCCTCGTGCAGACCAAGGACGGCTTGGTTCACCGGGTTACGGCCGGCAACCACATCGGCCAGGCGGAGGGCAAGATCACCGAGATCAGCCCCTCCAAAATCAGCGTCATCGAAATCGTTCCGGACAGTCTCGGCGGGTACATGGAACGCCCGGCCGCGCTGGCTCTGAACGAGTAAAGGTCCAGCAGGGAGTTCTCCAGAATGCAACGTCATCGCCTGAAGAATCGTCTCCTCGGCACGGCCCTCGTGCTTGCAGGAGTACTTGGCATGCTCCCGGGCGCAGCGGCGCTGGCCGCCGATCAACCCGCGCTGCAAGCCATCGACGTGCAGCCTCTTGCTGGGCAGCAGCTGCAACTCACCATGCGTCTGTCGGCGCCGCCGCCGCAGCCGATGTCGTTCACCATCGACAATCCGGCGCGCATCTCCTTTGACCTGCCGAGCACCACGCTGGCGCTGCCCTCGCGGCGCATCGACGTGCACGCGGCGGGACTGGAGAACATTCTCGCTGCGGAGACCAAGGACCGCACGCGCGTGGTGCTGAACCTCGACAAGCTGGTTCCCTACGACACCAAGGTCGTCGGCAACAACATCATCGTCACGCTGGGCGTGACCGGTGACGTCGCCCAGGCCCCCGGCGCGGGCGCCTCGCCCCTCAGCCCGAGTCCCGCCACGGGCAGCGGCTCGCGCGAACTGCGCTCGATCGACTTCCGGCGCAGCGCCGACGGCGCAGGTCGGGTGATCGTGAAGCTCTCCGATCCGCACACCCATATCAACCTGCACCAGGTGGGCAGCGAGATCGTCGTGGACTTCAGCGACGCCGGCGTGCCGATGAACCTCGTGCGCCGCTTCGACGCGACCGATTTCGGCACCCCGGTGAGCGGCTTCGACGTGACGCGCGTCGGCGGCGGTGCCCGTATCGCCATCACCGCCAGCGGTGACTACGAGCAGCTCGCCTACCAGTCCGATGACCAGTACGTGATCGAGGTGGCGCCGCGCCACAAGGCCGCCAATGCCGCCGTCGATAAGCCGGTGTACACCGGCGAGCGTCTCACGCTGAATTTCCAGGACATCGAGACGCGCGCGGTGCTGCAGCTGCTGGCCGATGCCAGCGGCCAGAACATCGTGGTGAGCGACTCGGTGAACGGCAGCGTCACGCTGCGCCTGCAGAACGTGCCCTGGGACCAGGCGCTCGACATCGTGCTGCGCACCAAGGGCCTGGACAAGCGCCGCCAGGACAACGTGATCATCGTCGCACCGCAGGCTGAGCTTGCCGCCCGCGAAAAGGCTGAGCTGGCCGCGCGCAAGGACGTGCAGGAGCTCGAGCCGCTGCGCTCCGAGTACCTGCAGGTCAACTATGCCAAGGCCGCGGAACTGGCCAACCTGGTGAAGACGAACACCAACTCGCTGCTCTCGCCGCGTGGCAGTGTCTCGGTCGATGAGCGCACCAACACGCTGCTGCTGATGGACACCTCGGACCGTCTCGCGGACATCCGCCGCCTGGTGGCGACCCTCGACATCCCGGTGCGTCAGGTGCAGATCGAGTCGCGCATCGTCATCGTGAACGACGATTTCCAGCGCCAGCTCGGGGCGCGCTTCGGCTTCACCAACGTGCAGCAGAACGGCAACACCGGTCTCGTGACCACGACCGGTACCGCCGCGGGTACGGACCAGATCATCGGCTCGGCGATCAACAACGTGCAGGGGTCAAACCCGCCGTCGATCTACCCGATCTCGGTGCCCACGGGCGCCACCGCCCCGGCGCGCTACAACGTCAACCTGCCGGTGTCCTCGCCGGCCGGCACGTTCGCCCTGGGGATCCTGGGCAACAACTTCATCGTGGACCTGGAATTGTCGGCAGCCCAGGCGGAGACCGAGGCGAACATCATCGCCAGCCCGCGCGTCATCACCGCCAACCAGAAGGAGGCGACGATCGAGCAGGGCGTGGAAATTCCCTACCAGCAGTCGGCCTCGAGCGGTGCCACCACGATTCAGTTCAAGAAGGCGGTGCTGTCGCTCAAGGTCACCCCGCAGATCACCCCTGACAACCGCATCATCCTCGACCTCGACGTGCGCGACGACAGCGTCGGCCAGGTGGTCGTGGCCTCCGGTGGTGTCAACGTGCCCTCGATCAACACCCGCGAGATCACGACCCAGGTGCTGGTCAACGACGGGCAGACCGTGGTGCTCGGCGGCATTCTCACAACGACCGAGCGTGAGGACGATAACAAGGTGCCTTACCTGGGTGACATCCCGATCCTCGGGCACCTGTTTAAGCAGACCTCGCACCAGAACAACAAGGACGAGCTGATGATCTTCATTACCCCGAAGATCGTGCGCGAGGGCGTCAACGTCAACTGACCGCGTCAGCACCTGCTGACGAGCGTCGCGGCCGCCCCCTGAGGCGGCCGCGGCGTTTTAGGTATCCTGTCGGTGGCTATGCGCGGCACCCCCAATGTATTCCTCATCGGGCCCATGGGCTCGGGCAAGACTGCCGTCGGCCGGCACGTGGCGCGCGTCCTGGGGCTGCCGTTCTACGACAGCGACACCGAGATCGAGCGGCGCACGGGGGTGGATATTGCCTTCATCTTCGAGAAGGAGGGCGAAACGGGCTTCAGGCAGCGCGAGCGCGAGGCGATCGAGGCGCTGAGCGCACTGGAGAACATCGTGCTCGCCACCGGCGGCGGCGCTGTGCTGCTGCCGGAGAACCGCCACCATCTCGCCACGCGCGGGCGGGTGGTGTACCTGCAGACTTCGGTGACGCAGCAGGCGCACCGGGTGCGCTATGGGCGGCACCGTCCCCTGATCGCGCAGGGTGACCCTGCGCTGCGGCTCGGGGAGCTGATGGATGCGCGAGCCCCGCTGTACGAGGGGATCGCCGACGTCGTGGTCGCCACTGATGGGCGGCGGGTGCAGCATGTGGCGGAAGCGGTGCTGCGCGCGCTCGGCCAGCTCCCGGCCTGAAATCGGCCAGCGCTGCGGCCCGCGGCCGCTCACGTATACTCATCGCGCGGCGTCCGGGCCCGCTGTCCGGTGCCGTCCGACCCAGGTGGACACTCTGTACGTCGAACTTGCTTCCCGCCGTTACCCGATCCTGATCGATGCCGGGCTCCTCGAGCATCCGGCGTCTTTTGCAGCCCTTGCGGCCCGTGACGTCCTCATCGTCAGCAACACCACCGTAGCCCCCCTTTACCTGCGGGCGCTGCGTGCCGGCCTGGGCGCACGGCGCTGCCTCGAGGTCATCCTGCCCGACGGCGAAGTCCACAAGACGCTCGCCAACGCGGCGCGGGTGCTCGACGTCCTGATCGCCAACCGCTTCGCCCGTGATTGCGCCGTGCTCGCCCTCGGTGGTGGCGTGGTGGGCGACCTCGCCGGATTCGCCGCCGCGTGCTACCAGCGCGGGGTCGCATTCGTGCAGGTGCCCACTACGCTGTTGGCGCAGGTGGACTCCGCGGTCGGGGGCAAGACCGCGGTCAATCACCCGGGGGGCAAGAACCTCATCGGGGCGTTCCACCAGCCGCAGCTGGTAGTCAGCGATACCCGCACCTTGAGCACGCTTCCCGGTCGCGAGCTGCGCGCAGGGCTTGCCGAGGTGATCAAGTACGGTCTCATCTGCGATCCCGAGCTGTTCGCGTGGCTCGAGACCCACCTCGAGAGGCTGCTCGCCAAGGAGCCGGACGCCCTGGCGCACGTGATCCGCCGCTCCTGCCAGATCAAGGCAGCGATCGTTGGACACGATGAACGTGAGCAGGGGGAACGCGTCCTGCTCAATCTCGGCCATACCTTCGGCCATGCGGCGGAGTCGGCGAGCGGTTACCGGCAGTGGCTGCACGGCGAGGCGGTCGGCGCCGGACTCGTCATGGCGGCGGCGATGTCACGGGAGTGCGGCCTGCTCGAGGCGCAGGCTGCCGAGCGCGTACGCCGGCTGGTCGAACTCGCCGGCCTGCCGACCGCCATCCCCGGTGTGACGGCGGCGGCGATGCTCGAGCACATGCGGATCGACAAGAAGGTGCTCGCCGGACAATTGCGTCTCGTACTGCTGCGCGGCATCGGCTCCGCCTTCGTGACGGCCGAGTACCCGCTGGCGGCGCTGGAGCAAACCCTTGCGCTGCACACCGGGAGCCCCCAATGAACGATGCAACCGCCGCGCCCGCGTTGCTGGCGCCGTACGCGGCCCACGATGCGCAATCGCGCGGGCGACGCTTTGCGGAGAATCCGCCGCAGTTCCGCGGCGAGTTCCAGCGCGATCGTGACCGTATCATCCACTCCAACGCTTTCCGCCGGCTGGTCTACAAGACGCAGGTATTCGTCAACCATGAGGGGGACCTCTACCGTACGCGCATCACCCATTCCATCGAGGTGGCGCAAATCGCACGCTCGGTGGCGTTGGCATTGCGCCTGAATGAGGCCCTCACCGAAGCCATCAGCCTCGCGCACGATCTTGGTCACACACCCTTCGGCCATGCCGGCCAGGACGCGTTGAACGAGTGCATGCGTGAGTACGGCGGGTTCGAGCACAACCTGCAGTCACTGCGGGTCGTCGATGAACTCGAGGAACGCTATGCGGAATTTCGCGGCCTCAATCTGACGTTCGAGTGTCGCGAGGGCATCCTCAAGCATTGCTCGCTGCGTCACGCACGCGAGCTGGGCGCGCTCGGCGAGCGCTTCATTCATCGCCGGCAGCCCGGGCTTGAGGCTCAGATTGCCAATCTCGCCGACGAGATTGCCTACAACAACCACGACGTCGACGATGGCATCCGCGCTCAGCTGATCGATCTGGCGTCGCTGCGTGAGGTGCGCATGTTTCGGCGGCACTACGACACCGTCGTTGCACAGTATCCCGAGTTGGGAGAGCGGCGGCTGATACACGAAACGATTCGCCGCATGATCAACTACCTGGTGAGTGACTTCATCCTCACTACGCAGGCGCAGCTCGAGCGGCTGCAGCCGCGGTCGATCGATGACGTGCGCGCGCAAGGCGCGGCGCTCGCCACGCTCAGCGACGAATGCCAGGCCGAGCATCTCGAATTGAAGTCATTCCTGCGCGAGCACGTCTACCGCCACTACAAGGTGCTGCGCATGACTTCCAAGGCAGGCCGCGTGGTGCAACAACTCTTTGAGGCTTTTTTCAAGGACGTAAGTCTCATGCCGACGGAACATCGGGACCATGCGGCGCGCGCCGAGGGTGTCCACGGCCCCGCCGGCCGTGCTCGCGCTGTGGCGGATTACATCGCCGGAATGACCGATCGCTACGCAATCCTCGAGCACCGGCGACTCTTTGACCCCAGCGAGCGTACCTAGCCGGCTGTTCCCGTTGTTGCGCGCTCGCAGCGTTCCCGCCGCAAGCCTCCCAAATCCCCTCCCCTGAACTCCTTGACCGGCTGTCCTAAGCTGGATCGTAACCGTTTGTTTTCGTTGTCATTTAGGTGTTGTACGGCCGCTCAACAAGTCGTCTGTCATACATCGTTAATTGACATAAGTTACTGAGGAACTTAGAGTTATGTAACAACAACAGCACTTGAACAATGAATAAGTCCGCGCGGGAGAAAGAAGCTGTTCTGAATGTGTTCGCGTCGTTGATGCGACCGCTTACACGCGTTGCTTTTGAGTACGGAATCTCCGCCAGTGAAATTTCTGGGGCGGTACGGCGTACGTACATCCAAGCACTCGAGGCTAGGTTGCTGGATCAGAAGAGGGCGACAACGGACGCCCGACTGGCCGTGGTATCGGGACTCGCAAAATCCGAGGTCGCCGCCCTACGAGAAGCGAGTCGAGCGGGCGCACCGCACAGCCTTAGAGCCACGATCAGCCTTGACCAAGTCAAGAATCTTCTGACCGTCTGGCACACACATTCAGGTTTTTCAGGTGCATACGGACTCGCACTCGAGCTCGATCTAGTTACAAGTCCCGGCTCTCCTCGTAAGAGCTTCGTAGACCTAGTCGCGGCCGCTTGTCCCGGCGCTGATGTCGAAGCTCTGCTTGACGAGCTTGTCGCGTCAGAGGCCGTTGAGGTTTTGCACGACACGACAGTTCGATGTCTCTCACGTGCCTACCTACCGCATGAATCAGACGTGAAGCGCATTGAGTGGATGGGTCGCGTCGTTACGAATGTGACCTCGAGCTTTATTCACAACCTGATGCGAACAAGCTCGGAGCCGGTGTACTTCGAACGCGCCGTTCTCTGCGACAACCCGATCTCTGATGAGGGGCGCGACAAGCTACTCGCACTAGCAGGAGAGCGGGGTCAGGAAATGCTGACCGAGTTGGACACTTTCCTAACTCACATGGTCTCTTCAGACCAAAGTGAGACGGCGCGAAAGTATGGCGTTGGTATTTACTTTTTTGAGGACCAACCGGCCAACGACTCGGCTGAACCCCAGCCGGCGAAGGTCGTTGAGAAAAGGGACGCTCGTATAAGCGTGCCAGTCGAAATTGATGTGCTCGCGGCTGTGACTCCAAAGAAATAGACGGTTTGCGGGGGAGAAAATAGATGAAGAGATCAGCGGTTTCGTTGGCAGTTATCACCGCAATTGCGGCGGTCGCGAGCACGGCAGAAGAAGTGCGTAACGGCCCCGAATTACTTGTTATCGGCCCCGTTGAGTCCGTAGACATCGCAACTCGGACCGCGACCGTTCTTGGCCAGCATGTAACGCTAAACAACGTCGAATCTCTTAAGGTTGACAATACGCTGGCTGTATTTGGGATTTGGCGTGCCGACGGAACAATTCAAGCTGCCACCGTGCGGGATCAAGGACCTTATGTTGCTGGCGCGACGACGGTTTTTCTCTCAGGCGCGGTTCAACGCGCTGAGCCTTCGATCGGCCATGTCGTAGTAAATGGCGTCAAGATCGATTTAACCCCGGCGATGGCCTTTGGCCCCGTGTCGCCCGCCGTCGGCAGTAAACTTATCGTCAAGGGAATTCAAGCTGTTAGCCACGGCGTCGTTACGATTGACGGGATAGTCGGCTCTGGTGCTACTGCCAACGGAATCGTCGGCTCCGGCTACCGATCAAACGGCATCGTCGGCTCGGGTGCTACGGCTAACGGGATCGTCGGCTCGGGTGCTACCGCCAACGGAATCGTCGGTTCCGGCTACCGATCAAACGGCATCGTCGGCTCGGGTGCTACGGCTAACGGAATCGTTGGTTCGGGTGCCGCCGCGAACGGGATCGTCGGCTCCGGCTACCGATCAAACGGCATCGTCGGCTCGGGTGCTACGGCTAACGGAATCGTTGGTTCCGGCTACCGATCAAACGGCATCGTCGGCTCGGGTGCTACGGCTAACGGAATCGTTGGTTCGGGTGCCGCCGCGAACGGGATCGTCGGCTCCGGCTACCGATCAAACGGCATCGTTGGTTCGGGTGCTACGGCTAACGGAATCGTTGGTTCGGGTGCCGCCGCGAACGGGATCGTCGGCTCCGGCTACCGATCAAACGGCATCGTCGGCTCGGGTGCTACGGCTAACGGAATCGTTGGTTCGGGTGCCGCCGCGAACGGGATCGTCGGCTCCGGCTACCGATCAAACGGCATCGTCGGCTCGGGTGCTACGGCTAACGGGATCGTCGGCTCGGGTGCTACCGCCAACGGAATCGTCGGTTCCGGCTACCGATCAAACGGCATCGTCGGCTCGGGTGCTACGGCTAACGGAATCGTTGGTTCGGGTGCCGCCGCGAACGGGATCGTCGGCTCCGGCTACCGATCAAACGGCATCGTCGGCTCGGGTGCTACGGCTAACGGAATCGTTGGTTCGGGTGCTACGGCTAACGGAATCGTTGGTTCGGGTGCCGCCGCGAACGGGATCGTCGGCTCCGGCTACCGATCAAACGGCATCGTCGGCTCGGGTGCTACGGCTAACGGAATCGTTGGTTCCGGCTACCGATCAAACGGCATCGTCGGCTCGGGTGCTACGGCTAACGGGATCGTCGGCTCCGGCTACCGATCAAACGGCATCGTCGGCTCGGGTGCTACGGCTAACGGAATCGTTGGTTCCGGCTACCGATCAAACGGCATCGTCGGCTCGGGTGCTACGGCTAACGGAATCGTTGGTTCGGGTGCCGCCGCGAACGGGATCGTCGGCTCCGGCTACCGATCAAACGGCATCGTCGGCTCGGGTGCTACGGCTAACGGGATCGTCGGCTCGGGTGCCACCGCCAACGGAATCGTCGGTTCCGGCTACCGATCAAACGGCATCGTCGGCTCGGGTGCTACGGCTAACGGAATCGTTGGTTCGGGTGCCGCCGCGAACGGGATCGTCGGCTCGGGTGCTACCGCCAACGGAATCGTCGGTTCCGGCTACCGATCAAACGGCATCGTCGGCTCGGGTGCTACGGCTAACGGAATCGTTGGTTCGGGTGCCACGGCAAATCGCCAGCCACGTGGCCTATCTAGTTACTAGGGCGCGCACTCAGTCAAAGGCGGGTGACATTTTCCGCACGTACCTGGACGCTGACGTTCGTGTTCCGGGCATATCTGAATGAATGCGCTGCAAATGGAGTCTTCAGCTAACAGCATCTAGCTGCGAAGATCTCCCAAACCTAGTTCGGACGACGGTGCGCTGTCGCTCCTGCACTCGTCGAGCGCGTTGAAAAAATGGTTCGTAATCAACGGCGTGGCATATCACGCGAGCCACCGCCTGCGCCGCACGGTCGTGATACTTCGTCGCTAAAGGAATTGCTTCGCGAGCTGGCATTTATCCTGGTCTCACGTGGAATCTCTCTCAAAGGCTTCAGTGAACTGTCTCGGTCCGCATTCGTGCAGGCAGCTGCGGGTCTTTCGCGGCTCCAAAATGGGAGAGTCAACTACTCACGCGTTGCCGCCACGACAGGGTTAAGTCGAGCGGATGTAAAGCGATTGTTGGAAAACCATTGTACTGGTGCTTCCATTGCCAACCAGCAAACAGCAGTGGAAAGGGTACTGAATGGTTGGCGTCATGACAGGCGGTATTCGCGGAGCGGCAAGCCGCGCTTGTTACGGGTTGCAGGTTCGACCGCATCTTTCACTTCTCTGGCAAAAGAGTATGCGGGCGACGTCCCACATCGAGCCGTCTTGACGGAGCTCCAGCGGATCGGTGCGGTGACGATTAATCACGAACATGTTCGACTGCGGGCCCCAAGACACCTTCGCAAGAGTCACGACTTGGGTTCATTCAGCGCTGCATTACCGGCGCTAATTGACGGACTGAAAATTGTAGCTGCGACCAAAAAACCGGACATCGCTACATCCATTCATAGGCTGCTTCTACCTGTCGCGTCGGACCTCGATTTGGCATTTGTGCGAGATCGCTGTATCAGCACTGTAAAGTCCATGCTCTACGGACTAAATCACTCTCTCGGCGCAAAAGCCCAATCACGGAGTGCTGCGGCGAGGAAGGCTTCTTTCGCGGTCACTGTGTTGATGGTCGAAAGAAGTGCCAGGAAGAATCCGCACGAAAAACAAAGACGCAAAGGGAATACCGGACATGGCAAATAATCTCTCAAAACGGATCCAGAGCGATTACACGAATGTCCTAGTTAGCATGTTCGACCTCATGCTGAGCACAGGATTTGAAGCAAGTGCTTTGGAGAGAATGTGCACGTCGGCGCTCGGACGCGCTGCCGCCAAAGCTCGCGTCGGTACTAAGGACGAAACCGGGGGTTTGATGACTGCTGCTTTGGTCCTCGATGCCTGGCACCGAGATCGCAGATATTTAGATAGGAATGGACTGCCAAAAGCGATCCCGCTGTTAGGGCCGGCACCCAGCGTGGAGGCGATGGTGCGCTCTCAGCGCCCCAAAAAACGTCCGGCGGATATAGCCCGGCGGTTGCGCGTTCTCAAGCTCGTGGTTTCAAACCGGAAGAAGCTTTACAGGCCCGCGAGCGATGTCGCCGTGATATCCACGAGAGATCCCCTAGTGCTGCAGCACACCGTTCGTGCGTTGTCTGCATTACTGGCGACTGTCGGGCGAAATGTAAACGGTGCGCGGGGGCTATCGCCGCTAATTGAACGCCATGCGGAAGTACCCGATCTGCCTCGGCGTGACGTCGAGGCGTTCCAAAATTTCACGCAGATTCAAGGGCGGACGTTTCTCCGGACAATAAATGACTGGCTTGAGTCAAGGCGGGCACGAAGATCATCCCGCGAACGGACGCATCAGACTGTTCGAGCCGGAGTCCATACCTATGCATATTTTGCGCCGCGACAGCAAGCTACTTAGACCTCAGAAGCTCTTCCCTCAAAGATTTGCGCAGAATCTTTCCGACATTTGTTTTTGGGAGTTCATTTCGGAAGTACACATGCTTCGGCACTTTATATCCCGCAAGCGATTTGCGTGCGTGCGCAACTACGTCCTTTTCTTTCAGAGACGGATCCTTGCGAACGACAAACAATGCTACTACCTCACCGGAGTGTTCATCTGCCTGCGCTACAGCCGCCGCTTCAAGTACGCCAGGATGTGTAACGACTGCCGCTTCAACCTCGTTGGGATAAACGTTGAACCCTGAAACCAAAATCATGTCCTTCTTACGGTCTTCGATGTAGACGAACCCTTTGGAGTCCATGCGTCCCACGTCGCCGGTCCGCAGCCATCCATCTGACAGCATTACCTTTGCGGTTTCGTCAGGCCTATTCCAATAGCCTTTCATCACCTGCGGGCCGCGGACGCAAATTTCCCCGATCTGACCAAGATCCAGGTCTTGGCCTGCGTCATCCTTGATGGCGATATCTGTGGAGGAGATCGGCAGCCCAATCGACCCATTGAAGTCGAGGTTGTTAGGGTTAATGCATGCGGCCGGGGACGTTTCAGTGAGTCCCCAAGCTTGGGTGAGGACGCATCCGGTCGCCTGCTTCCAGCGTTCGGCAACGGTCGGCTGCACCGCCATGCCGCCGCCCAGGGTGACCCTAAGACCGCTGAAGTCTAGTTCGCTGAAGCCCGGTGCATGCAGCAGGGCGTTAAACAGGGTATTTACGCCGCTGATGTAGTTGCAGGGATGTGCTTTCATCTCGCCCAGCATGGCGGGCAGGTCGCGGGGATTGACGATCAGCACGTTGGTCCACCCGAGACGCGCGAACATCATGCAATTCCCCGACAGAGCGAAGATGTGGTACAGCGGTATCGCCGTGAGCAGCACTCCCGGGTCGTTGAAGGCGGTGCCTATCCAGGCAGCGGACTGCAGCACGTTCGTGCTGATATTGCCGTGCGACAGCATGGCTCCCTTCGCCACGCCGGTCGTGCCACCGGTGTATTGCAGAAAGGCGAGATCCTCCGACGCCACGTCCACGGCTGCGAGTGGCAGTTTTCGGCCCGCCGCAACGGCCTGCTTGAAGTTGATGGTCTGCGGGATGTCCCAGGCGGGAACCTGCTTGCGCACGTGGCGCACCAGGTAGTTGACCACCAGGGATTTGGGAAATCGCAGGAAGTCACCGACTGCGGTGATCAGTACGCGTCGCAGTTTCGTGCGCCCAATCACCTGCTGTAGCACGTGGGCAAAGTTCTCGAGGATCAGGATGGCGGTGGCGCCTGAATCGGTAAGCTGATATTCAAGTTCGGGTACGGTGTAGAGCGGATTGGTGTTGACCACCGTCAGTCCGGCCCGCAGCGCCCCAAATAGGGCAACCGGGTATTGCAGCGTGTTCGGCAGCATGATGGCGATGCGATCGCCCTTCTGAAAACCCTCGTGCTGCAGCCACGCCGCGAATGCCTTGCTGAGCTCATCCAGCTGCCGGTAAGTCAGCTGCGCGCCCATCTGGATGAATGCAACACGGTCGGCGTGCTCGACGCACGTTCGCTCCACCAGCTCCTTCAGCGTGCGGCACTTGGAGGGGTCAATTTCGGCCGGCACTCCGGGCGGATAGGATTTCAGCCAGATTCTTTCCATCGTGCTTCAGCGATTCTTCTTGATCAGAGGTTGCAGATAAGGCCAGACCGTCTCGAGCACCACCGTCTCGCCGGCGGCATTTGGATGCATGCCATCCTCCTGCATGCGCGCCGGGTTCAGAGCAACGTCCTGCAGCAGAAAGGGCACCAGGGGCAGATGATATTGCTTCGCCAGGTCGGGGAATATGTTGGCGAACTCCTCGCCATAGCGCGCCCCATAGTTCGGGGGAATGCGGATGCCGACGAGCAGTATGCCGGCGCCGGCATCGCGCGCTTCGTGAACCATTTGCTCAAGGTTCGCTCGCGTGCTGGCCAAGGGCAGCCCGCGCAGCGCGTCGTTGGCGCCCAGCTCCAGCACCACGATACCGGGACGATGTAGCTGCAGCGCCCGCGGCAGTCTGGCGACCCCACCCTCGGTGGTCTCGCCGCTCACGCTGGCATTGACGATCTGGGACCCGTAACCTTGTGCCTGAAGTCGCTGCGTTAGCAGCGCAACCCAACCCTGCTCCGGCCGGATTCCGAAGGCGGCACTCAGGCTGTCGCCGAATACCAGGATCGTACGGTCGGCAGCCACCGCGTTCTGGAGCGCAATGAACAGCAGTCCACAGCCTAGTGTTACGGCGCCAATGACTCGAAGCACTGTTCTCAAAGCTGAAAACCTCAGCAAGCAGGTTAGCAGCCCGGAAGGATTGCTGACCATTGTCGATGACGTCTCACTCGACATCGGCGCGGGCGAGTCCATCGCCATCGCCGGCCCCTCCGGGGCTGGCAAGTCGACGCTTCTGGCGCTGCTGGCTGGCCTGGACGTGCCCACCCGCGGCCGCGTGTTGCTCGAGGGTCAGGACCTCACGCAGCTCGACGAGGACGGACGCGCCCGCGTGCGGGCGCAACGGGTCGGCTTCGTCTTTCAGGCCTTCCACCTGATACCAGCGCTCACGGCGCTGGAGAACGTCATGCTGCCGCTGGAGCTGGCCGGGCGAAGCGACGCGCGCGCCGCGGCAACGGAGACGCTCGCCGAGGTCGGCCTGCACGCGCGCACCGGGCACTATCCACGACAGCTCTCCGGCGGCGAGCAGCAGCGCGTGGCGATCGCCCGCGCGTTCGTGACGCGCCCGGCGGTGCTGTTCGCCGACGAGCCGACCGGCAACCTGGATACCGTCACCGGCGCGCGCGTGGGACAGCTGCTGTTCGGCCTCAATCGCAGCGCGCACACGACGCTGGTGCTCGTCACGCACGACGCCGAGCTGGCGGGCCGCTGCAGCCGTCTGGTGCGCATGGAAGCAGGGCGCGCGCGATGAAAGTGCTGTGGCTGGCGATGCGCATGCTGGGGCGCGAATGGCGCTCGGGGGAGCTCGGCGTGCTGTTGCTGGCGCTCACGGTGGCCGTCGCCGCCCTCACGGGCGTGGGCTTTCTGGTGAGCCGCATCAGCGCCGCGGTGGCGCTGCAGGCCGGCGAAGTGCTGGCCGCGGATATCCGTCTGGGCTCCCCCCAGCCGCTCGATCAGCAGTACTTCGCCGAGGCGACGCGCCGCGGACTACACAGCGCCAGAAGCACGGCGCTGCTGTCCGTGATATTCAACGGCGATGCCAGCCAGTTGACCAACGTGGCGGCGGTGAGCGAGGGGTATCCGCTGCGCGGACAGGTGCTGGTGGCCGATGCCGCCTTCGCCAAGGGGATCCCTGCCGGCGGCATCCCGGCGCGCGGGGAGGTCTGGCCCGATTCGCGCCTGCTCGCCGCCGTTGGCGCCCAGGTAGGATCGGAACTGTCGATCGGCGCCGCCACCTTGCGGGTCGGCCGGGTACTCATCGCCAAGCCCGATCAGGGCAGCAGCTTCGCGGAACTTGCCCCGAGTGCGCTGATGAACGTGGCCGACCTGCCGGCGACGCAGCTCATCCAGCCGGGCAGCCGCGTGAGCTACGCCGGGCTGTTCGCCGGGGAGCGCGCGCGTATCGATGACTTCAAGGTCTGGCTGCGCGCCCACAAGCGGGGTGCCGAGCGGCTGCGCGACATCACGGATGCGAGTCCGCAGCTGCGCAACGCCATCGAGCGCTCCGGACGCTTCCTCAGCCTCGCCAGTCTCGTCAGCGTGCTGCTGTGCGCGATCGCCGTGGCGATGGCGGCGCGCCGCTACGTGCACCGGCACCTCGACACTGTGGCGTTACTGAAAACCCTGGGCGCGACGCGTGCCTTCACGCTAGCGCTCTCGGTGTCGCAACTGCTAACCCTCGCTCTTGCCGCCGCACTCGTGGGCGCGACGCTCGGCTTCCTCGTCCAGGAGTGGTTGCTGCGTACGATCCGCGGGCTACTCACCGTGACCGAGCTGCCGCCCGCGAGCTTCACGCCCCTGGGGATCGGCTTGGTCACGGCCATCGCGGTGCTTGCAGGCTTCGCGCTGCCGCCGCTGTTGCAGCTGGCGCGGGTGCCGGCTTTGCGGGTTCTGCGTCGCGACGTGGGCCCGCCGCCGCCACTCATACTGCTGGCCTTCGGGCCCGCGGTGGCGATCGTGCTGCTCCTCATCTACTGGGTCGTGCGGGACGCGAAGCTGTTTCTTTATTTTACCGCCGGGCTGGCGGTGTTCGTGCTCACGCTGTCCGGCGCGGGCCTGCTGCTCGTGCACTTGGCCGGGCGCCTGCGCGGACGCGTCGGGGTCGCCTGGCGCTTCGGCGTAGCCAACCTGAGTCGGCGGCGTGCGGAGAGTGTCGTGCAACTGGTCGCGTTCGGCAGCGGTATCATGGTGCTGCTGCTGCTGGGCATCCTGCGCAACGATCTGAACGGCGACTGGCAGCGCGCGCTGCCGCCGAACCTGCCCAATTATTTCTTCGTCAACATCCCGCCCGGCGAGCGCGAGGCCTTCGTGAAGTTCCTCGAGGAGCGCGGGGCGCGCACTACCAAGGTGCTACCGATCATTCGCGGCCGGCTGATCTCGATCAACGGTCATGCCGTTGAGGAGGCGCACGCCGCGCGCGCCGGCGAGGAAAGCTTCGCGACTCGCGAACAGAACCTCACGTGGTCCGATGAGCTCGGCGCCGACAACCGCATCATCGCCGGCCACTGGTGGACGAGGGCGGATATCGGCAAGCCGCTGGTGTCGCTGGCGAGCGAATTCCAGGAATCGCTCGGCGTGCGCGTAGGTGATCGGCTCACGTTCGACATCGCCGGCGAGACCCTGGAGGTCACGGTGACCAGCATTCGCAAGGTGAAGTGGGACACCTTCCAGCCGAACTTCTTCATCGTCTTCGCGCCCGGGGTTCTCGAGCGCGTCGCCGGCACCTACATGACGAGCGCCTACTTCACGCCCACCGCCAGCGGGGCGCTCGCGCAGCTGGCGCACCGCTTCCCCAGCGTCTCAATCTTCGATATCGAGGAGCTGCTCACGCAAGTGCGCCGGGTGCTCGACCGCGCGGCCCTCGCCGTGCAGAGCGTGTTCGTCTTCACCTTGTTTGCGGGGCTGACGGTGCTCTTGGCGGCGGTGCAGTCGAGCCGCGATGAGCGCCGTTACGAGAGCGCCATGCTGCGCACTCTCGGGGCAAGCCGCTCGACCGTCCTGCAGGGGGTGCTGGCGGAATTCTCGACCCTCGGGGCACTGTCGGGCCTGCTGGCAGCAGTGGGGGCTTCGGTCGCGGCCTTCTTTCTCACCACGCACTGGCTCGATCTGCGCTATCGCTTCGAGCTGTTGCCCTGGGTCGTGGGGGTGTTCGGCGGAACGCTGCTGGTCGCGACCAGCGGCTGGCTGGCGACGCGTCGGGTCATCGATCAGCCGCCACTGCTTACGCTGCGGGCGTAGCGCTGCCCGCGGGGCGTACTCAGCGCGCGATGCCGATCGTCACCCAGGAGTCCGGCTCCGGGTCGCCGCGCCAGTTCAGGCCCTCGATGGTCAGCTGGTAGTTACCCGGCCCGAGCGCGCTGCTGTTGAGGGCAATGCGCAGGTGTCCGTTGGAGTCCTTCACCAGGTTGGTGATGACCCCCACGCGGCCCTGGTCGATGCGATCGATGGTCACGCGGAAGATGTGGTAGGGCGAGCGTGACTCATCGAGCTTGAAGTCCGCCAGCTGCGCGCCGCCGCCGCCGATCGTGATGGCCGGTGCGTTCGAGGCACCCGAGCGATTCGGCATCAGGCGGATCTCGCGCGTGCTGGTAGCAGGGTCCAACGGCTGCGCGATGACTTGCTTCTGCAGCTCGGCGATCTTGTGGTTCTTGGAGGCGCTCGTTCCGGTGAGCACCATGGCGAGTACCGCGAGCACTGCGGTCGCAGCTGCGAGCGCCAGGGTCACCTGCGGCTTCTGCCACACCGGTCGCGGCGCCTCCTGCCAGGGCTCGGGCTTGCCGCTGGCCTCCAGCAGGCGCAGTCCGGCATTCACGCGCTCCGGCAGTCCGATCTCGTCGAGCAGCTCCGGGTGCTTGCCGACAAATTGCTCGAAGTCGGTCGCGCCTTTGAGCGGTAGCCGTCCGGACAGGTATCGCTCCACCACCTGGTTGCGGGCGATGTAGTCGCGGTCCATGGGCGCCGCCGGTAGGCTCACCCCCGCTGCGGCAGACGCCGCCGGCGTCGCCGCTGCCACCGGCGCTGCTTTGGGCGCTGCGTGTGCCTTGGGCGCTGACGATGGTACGGCCGCGCCTGCGGGAAGTGCGGGCGCGGACTTGGCTTTGGATGGGACGGTGGCCGTCGCGCGGGCATTCGTCCAGCCTGCGAGACCCTCGTTCGAATTTCCTGCGGTCTTCGCGGCGGCGGGTTTCGCGGCCGCGGGGGCTGGTGCCGGCGCGGGCTGCGCGGCGGGTTTCGCGGCCGCGGGCGCTGGTGCCGGCGCAGGCTGCGCGACGGGGATCGTCGGCACTGCGGGCTTCGGCGCGCCTATATCGGTGGTGCGGCGGCTCGCCGCGGCGAGTTTTGTGGCGGCCACCTTGGTGGCCGCGGAGGAAAGGCTCGCGGTCCTGATGAGCGGCACGCGCGTTTCACGCACAGGCTCTGCGGCGGTTGGCGCGGCCGCTGCTGCAGCCGCTGCGGGTGTCGGGGTCGCGACGACCGGCTTCGCCGGCGCGGGCGGCGGTGCCGACAGGAGTTCGTCGACGACCGCCGGGTCCTCGAGCACGAATTCCGAATCGGCCGCAGGCGAGGGTGCCGGCGCGATAGGCGCGACCGCGGCAGACTGCGCCTCGGCGCCCTCGAGCAGCAGGGCCTCCGGTGCGAGCAGGGTGATCCCGGTCTGCGAAGGATCCCTCGCAGGAGGCGCGGAGGGCGACGTCGCGAGCGAGGAGACAGCCGCTGGCTTGGACACGGCGGCAGAGCCGTGCGCGGCGCCGGGGGCCTCCTCCACGGGCAGATCGGGCAGCAATTCCAAGGGTCGCGACGCGGCTTCCATAGGTGGACATATCTAAGCAATGTAGGGGCCCTGACCGCATCGCGATGGCTCACACATCGGAGCGATGCCCTGCCGGTTCGTGACGCACGTCACATTTGTGCGTGCTTTCGGGCCATCACGGCGCCTCGCAATTCATCCCGACGGCGTCTCGGCGCGACTCCTGATGTAGAGGAGCGGGTAACCGACATCAAGGTGTACTTCTGTGATCCGCAGAACCCTTGGCAACGTGGCTCGAACGAGAACACCAATGGCTTGCTCAGGCAGTACTTTCCCAAAGGCGTAGACCTGTCGGTTCACTCACAGGCTAAAATGAATGCAGTGGCACGGCAGCTCAACGAACGGCCACGGAAGACGCTAAACTTTGAAACACCGGCGCAACGATTTGGCCGATGCGTTGCTTCGATCGGTTGAACCCGCAACCCAGAGCGGAAATCCGAGTTCCTACAAAGCGGTCATCGAAGCCAATGAAAGCGAACGTCCCGCCGTCGAGAAACTCGAGCCTTTTCACCCAGGATTACTGGTGATAGTGCTATTCGCGGGGGTCACCTCAAAGGCGCTCTCTGTACACCCCATGTGCCTGTGTGACTGGCGATTCTGCGGTTTTGATAAGTGCCGCTGATAGAGGTCCCATCGAGCGATAGTTTTGCGGGGTAATCACCCAACTGGCCAGTGATTACGAGAGTTCCGGTTGCATCTATTGTCCCGGTCCAAGACTCATAGTCGTTAATGTTAGAGGAACAGGTTGCCGGTTCTTGTGTTATATCCCAGCAGAAGAAGCCAGTGATAGTTGATCCCACCTGCGTTTGAACGACGAAGGATTCAGTACCAGTTGTGATGTTGTTTGCGTTCGTCCATGTCCCAGTCCACGTTCCGAGAATCGACAAGATTTTGCCGCTCGTACCGCCTGACCCAACCGCGCTATGAAGAACGACCGGCATCAGCGCTGTGGCCAGGAAGGCAATCAGCCCCGGCAGCCGAACCCTATATGCCTTGAACATGCCGGCCCCTAGAGTACGCGCCTAACGTCGCGCTGGAGCGGCCGTCTGGTGCCGCATGCTAAGCGACGCGAGTGCACAATTATCTCGCGCTCGCGGCGCCTTATGATTGAGTGTCACGGCCGCTCCAAGCGTTGGTTAGAGGGCCATCGCAGAACTTGTCTAGGAGTCCCAAAAACTCGGACTGCTTGCGGAGACGCAAACTCAGTGCGCCGTCGGGACCGTTTTCGCGAGAGAAGTCTAGGCGGACGGTGTTACCGTACCAGCGGTTTATAGGAGTACAGGTGCGGATTCGTCCGAACGGAATGTGGTCCTCCAAGCCATAGCTCTCGGGTAGAAACATTAAATTAAACGGGAACTGCGGAGTTACGTAGAGCTCCGAGTCGGTAACGACGACGAGAAGACAGTTTACGAGCACCACCGAGTCGTCCCCAAGGAGTATCAAGGGAGTTTCCAGAGGCGTATTTTTCGACGAAGCGTGCCGCGCGGGTGCGTCGCAGGTGCTGTAGCAGCTCCTTCTTCAAGGCCCCGCGGGCCTGGATGAACAGCGTGCGGTAGATGGTCTCGTGGGACACTTGGCGCGTCTCGTCCTGCAGGTACGTGCGCTTGAGCCACCCGGCCACCTGGTAGGGCGACCACTCGAGCCGCAGCTTCTCGGCCACGAGGCGCGCCAAGGCCCGGTTCTGCGCCAGTTTACAGCGCTTCGGCCGCCTTGCCCGTTGCCAGGCCGCTGCATCCGCCTCGCTCGCTCGGTATGCCCACCGATCGCCATTGCGGCCGATCTCGCGGCTCACTGTGCTCGGTGCCCGCCCGAGTGCGCGAGCTATTGTACGCATCGACCGACCAGCCATCACCGCGCGGGAGATCTCCTCGCGTTCCGACAGCCTCAGTGCCAAGGCCGAGCGACAGCGTGGCGAGGGCCGTATCCCGCCGGTTCTCACCAGAATGCCGCCGATCGCGGAATGGTTACGATCGAATAGCTGAGCGATCGCCTGCAGCGACCCGCCCCGTCGCCAACGCTCCCACATCAAGGCCTTGTCGGCATCGGTGTACTGAATCCTCGTCCGGCACTTCATCTGCAACATCCCCCCTCTACGATGAGAGTCTAGGTGTTGCATCGACCAGTTGAATCCGCAGTCAATAGCGGTCAGTTACTTTACGTTTGAACTCACTGGCCGGCGCGCCATCCGCCTGTGGCATCCTTGCGTGGATGTTTACGTTTCGAACCCGCAGGCGATGGTGGTGGCTCGGAGCGATCGCCACAGCGCTGCTCGTAAGCCTAGCCGCGCTGTTGCTGAGATCCATGCTCGAGCACGGGGTGCGAGCGCGGATCGAGTCCGCGGCCGTGCGCCATGGCGCGGTTGCTCGAATCGGTGTGGTACACGTCGGCGTCTGGCCGTTGCTGCGATTGGAGGGATTCGATCTCGACCTCGGTCATGGAGTGGGACTGCATACAGACATGATCGCGGCCACGTGGCCCGGCCGCTTGCGACTCGCAGTTCGCGCCGCCACTTTCGCGGGACCAGCAGGGGTCAGGGTCAGCTCGCCGGCCAGTGCCTGGGACATGGTGGGCATTTTCGGCGAGGACCTCCGGCTCACGCTGGTGGAGCCACAGGCCGGCCTGTCAATCCGCAAGCTGGCGTATCCGGTGGGCAGCGCGTGGAGCATCGAGGCACGTGGGCTCGACGCCGGACGTTTGTTCGACGTGCGGCGCGATGCCCACCCGCTGCTCGATGGTGGTATCGCGGACGGCCGCGTGGACCTTCAGGGCAGTACCGATGCGCTCCGTTTCCACGTGGACATGGGAGCGCGCGGCGCGCGCTTGGGAGCGCTGGCAGATAACGCCGACGACGAGCCGCAGCTCGGCGATCCGACGGACGTCACCGTACGTTTCAATGGCGCCTGGCGCCGTATCGGGGACACGATCGAGATCCGCGAGGTCGACGCGACGGTGGCCGGTGCCGCCCTGTCGGGCTCGATCACACTGCGCGATCTCGACACCGATCCGGTTGTCGATCTCGCACTCGGCATGCAGCATCTGGACTTCGCGCAATTGCTGGGTGCATCCGGGCTCGCGGTGCCCGAAAGCTTGGGAATGGCGCCCGGCGCCGGCCGTGACCTTGGCTCGGCAACGATCGACATGCGTGTACGCGGACGCCTGGCGGACCCTGCCTCGCTCTCGGTGAGCCAGAAGGTCGACTTCAGGCCGCCACGTCAGATGCCGCCGGCAATCGCGCGCCTGCGCGGCGATTTCATCTTCAGATCCGAAGACGGCCCCGGACCGCACCGCCCCATCGACGTCTCGCTCGCGTCCCCCGACTTCATCGCCCTGCACGACGTTCCGCCGCTGTTTGTGCGCACTCTGCTGCTTGCCGAAGACACAGGCTTCTACGGGCATCGCGGCATCGACCTGCGCGAACTACCCGCCGCGCTGCTCACCAACTGGTCGCGCGGCGGCGCCGCGCGCGGAGCGTCGACAGTCACCCAGCAACTGGCCAAGAATCTGTTCCTGTCGCGCGACAAGCAGCTCGGACGCAAGCTGCAGGAACTGGCGATCACGTTCCTGCTCGAGTCGGCGCTCGGCAAGGATCGTATTCTCGAGATCTACCTGAACATCATCGAATGGGGACCGGACGTGCGTGGCCTGCGGCCCGCGGCCCGCCGCTATTTCGGTCGCGAACCCCGAGAGCTGACGCCGGCCGAGATGGCCTTCCTGGTCGCGATCATCCCCGGGCCGATCAAGTACCAGAGTTCATTCGCGCACGGCACGCCGGGGCCTGGGCTGCGTTCGCTCATCGACGAGCTGCTGGCGAAGCTACGGTTGGTGGATGCGATCGGGGAGGAGGAATATCGGCGAGCGCTCGGAGAACCCATCGTCGTTGCCGGCGGCAGGCCGCCCGGATGATTGGTGGCGAATGGAAACGGGCGGGAGGTATCGACAAAGTCCCCTTCTAGTTCGGTTCAGGCTGCATCGCACCATCGCACTCCCGTTGGCGTCATATCGGGACTCGTATTGTTTCGTTTAGTAGCGTTTGGGGGACGGTCAGCGATGGGTTAGTCCGTCCCATTTTCGTTGGGAGAGTTCTTGGTTGAAGGATCGCTTCTGGACCCAAATGCGCCGGTGGCGAATGGCAGTTATGAGGCAACTCAATCCGCCATTTGGGCTTCTTAGCCTCGGACTATCATGATCGGCGGATGCGCACGTTCCTAGCTGGAGATGGGCAGATGAAATGTTGTCGAATCGGAATAGCCATTCTGTCGACCACCGTTGCCGTCGCTGACGGAGGAACGCTTGCCGACCATCCCTCCCGCGCAGTACACGGAGGAACAGAAGCAGGCAGCAGCCGACTTCGAGTCGGCGCGGAAGGTTCCGGTATTCGGTCCGTTCGAGCCCTTGATGTACAGCCCTCAGGTGATGTCGCAGGCACGCGCGATGGGTGACTACCTTCGGTACAAGTCGGCTATAGGTAATACGCTGAGCGAACTCGTAATCCTGATTACCGCCCGCGAATGGACGCAGGACTATGAATGGGCCGTGCACTATCCGATCGCACTGAAGGCCGGTATTCGGAAAGAGGTCGCCGACGACATTGCTGTAGGCCGGCGCCCGACGGCGATGAGCCCTGATGAAGAGACGGTGTTCGACTTCACCAGCGAACTTCTGAGGAACAAGCAAGTCTCCGACGCGACATTTGAGCGTGCCAAGTCGCGCCTAGGAATGAAGGGAGTTGTCGACATGACCGGAATTGTTGGTTACTACACGTTTCTTGCAATGCAGCTCAACGTCGCGCAGTACCCGGTCGCAATGGACGGAAAAAAGCTCCCCCGAGTGCCTCGCTAGCTCACAGTTCCTGGGTAAGCAGCTTCGAAGTGAACGACCGCTTTCGAGTCACCAGTTCGCGCAATCCAAGGACGCCTTTTGGCCGGGAACCGCCTGATGGGCCTCCCGATTCCGGACACCCAGCACGAAAACCCGAGAGGCGTCGGTAAAGGTCGCTTCGTGCCCCCGAGTTGCCGTTCGTGAGCGACTGCTTTCGGGCACAGTGGATTGGCCGTTTGAAAGCTAGCGCGAACTCTGCGAGCACCGCACGCCGCCCGGACCCCGCAAAGCACAAGCCCACGATGAGAAAGACCCGCGGGACTGTTTCGATTCTATCAACCCGCGGGTCGTACCAAAATGTATCGTTTGGACGGAGAATGGACGTTCCAAACAACAAGCCAGTCACGAGGTGGTCAATGGCAATCGAAACTCCGGGACAGGTCGTCCAGTCGGCGAAAAGGTTTACGGGCTGGTACATCGCGGCCGCGATTGCGTTCATCGTGTTGGGAGTATTCGCGATCATGGAGCCCGCGGTGGCGAGCCTGGGGGTCGCGCTGCTAGTGGGCTGGCTGTTCATTTTCGGCGGGATCGCGCACCTGATCACCGCCTTCCGGGGCGGCGGTGCGAGGCAGGTCATCTGGCAAGTGCTGATCGCAGTCGTGTACGTGCTCGGCGGGGTGTACCTCCTCGCCAACCCACTGATGGCGGTCGGGACCTTGACGCTCTTGCTAGCGGCGGTGTTGTTCGTGGCCGGAGTGTTCGAGATCGTGGCCTACTTTCAGAGCGCGAGCGCCTCGGGATGGCTGCTGACCAACGGCATCGTCACGCTGGTGCTCGGCGGCCTGATCTGGTTCCATTGGCCTTCGAGTTCGGTTTGGGCGATTGGGCTTCTCGTCGGCGTGAATCTGCTGCTGACCGGGTTCACGCGGCTGATGCTCGGCGCTGCAGGTCGTAGGCTGATCAACAAGGTGACGGCGTAGCCCAGGTGAGCGTGTAGCCGACTTCAGACCCTGCGGGTGGATGAGCCAGGCGGCCAGCGCCGGCAGGAGGATGATCGCAGCCAGATCGTGGCCATAGACCGCCATTGACCTATTTCGTTGAAAAACTATTGAACGGTGCTGCGATTTCAAGGTCTTAGTTGATAGGAGCGGCGGAGGGAGCGCACCGGCATGATGGGAGAACACAGCGGCAATCAAGACCGACTGTTTTATTCCTTCAACCTCGATGAGCACGTACCGACGAACCATCTGCTTCGCGGCATCGATCGATTTCTCGACCTGGCGGATCTGCGCCAACACCTCGCACCCTTCTACAGCCACACTGGACGGCCCTCAGTCGACCCCGAGCTCATGGTGCGGATGCTGCTGGTCGGGTATTGCTTTGGCATCCGCTCTGAACGGCGGCTGTGCGAGGAAGTGCATCTGAACCTGGCGTATCGCTGGTTCTGCCGACTGGGGCTTGAAGACAAGGTCCCCGATCACTCGAGCTTCTCGAAGAACCGGCACGGCCGTTTCCGCGAAAGCGATGTGTTCCGGCACGTGTTTGAAGGCGTGGTGCGCCGCTGCATGGCCGAAGGTCTGGTGCGTGGCGAAGGCTTTGCGATCGACGCGAGCGTCGTTAAGGCCGATGCCAACCGCCAACGCGGTGTTCCGAGCACAGAGAAGATCGACTGGAGCAACCCGGAACTTGGCAGCCGTGCAGTCCACGAGTATCTGCAAGCGCTGGAGCAAGACGGCCAGGTGGGCGTGACACCGATGAACATCTCGCTCACCGATCCGGCGGCGCGCTGGACCGCAGCTCCCGGAGGCCCGGCGTTCTATGCGTACTCGACCAACTACCTGATCGATGTTCACGCCGGCGTGATCGTCGATGTCGAGGCGACCGCGGCGCATCGGACCGAGGAGACCGGCGCCACCAAAACCATGATCGATCGGGTTGAAGAGCGCTTCGATCTCAAACCCCAACGCTTGATCGGGGATACCGCCTATGGATCCGCGGCAATGCTGGGCTGGTTGGTGAACGAGAAGCAGATCGAGCCGCATATCCCGGTGTGGGACAAGACTCAACGCGCGGACGACTCATTGTCCAGCAGCGCCTTCCACTGGGACGAACGGCGCGACGAATACCGCTGCCCACAGGGCTATGCGCTGCGCAGTGAGTGGCGCCTGTTCGCCACTGCGCGCACCCACATCACCAAGGCCGACACCATCGTCTACCGTTCTCGGCAATCCGACTGCGCAGCATGTCCGCTGAAGTCTCGCTGCTGTCCGAGCACACCTATCCGCAAGATCACGCGCAGCATCTATGAATCTGCGCGCGATGTGGCTCGCGGCATCGCCAAGACCCGGCTTTACCGGCAATCGCGCAAAGATCGAAAGAAAGTTGAGATGCTCTTCGCTCACCTCAAACGCATCCTGAACCTGACTCGCTTGCGGCTGCGCGGAATGAACGGCGCCCGCGATGAGTTCTTGCTTGCGGCTATCGCTCAGAACCTCAGGCGCATGGCGAAATCCTGGCATCCACCGCCACCTGGCCCGGCGTTCGCGACAACTTAAGAGGCAAAAGTACAAACGACAGGAACCCAAAGCGGTCGAGTGCCGCAAACCGCCCAACCCGGATGCTACTGGTGCCTTCAATCGGGCCAAAACCGCCGGAGTATCATCGAGTTTTTCAACGAAATAGACCCGGTCTGGTCGCTCGTGAACGTCCGCTCATTGGAACCTCAATTAACCGCGTAGCGTTATAGTCGCTGCACGCCGTGCACGCCAGGCCGCGCGGCTTTGTCCCCAGATCTCCACGGCCGTGTCGATCGGTGCGGGCAGTCGCCCGAGCCCAATAAACTCCGCCCCGAGCTTGCGTGCGACCGCCTGAGGCGCGATTTGTTGAATCCATCGCGTGGATGACCTCGCTCCAGCCGAGTTCATCGAAGGCCCAATCGATTGCGACCGTCGCGCCCTCGATCGCGTAACCGCGTCCCCAACAATCACGGATGATGCCCCAACCGACCTCGGTGCCCGGCCAACCCTCCGGCATCCAAGGTCCGAGGCGACCGACCCATCGCTGGCTCGAACGTTCGATGACCGAAAACATGGAAAAGCCTTGCAGATGCCAGGCACCGGCCATGGTCATAAAGCTGCGCCATGCCAGCGCACGCGGCTGGGCTCCGCCCAGAAACCTGGTGGCTTCGGGATCGGCCATGAACGCTGCCCAGCTATCGAAGTCCTGCATCTGCAGCGGGCGTAGGAGCAACCGCGGGGTGAGAATTTCCAGACTGGCAAGGTCTTTCATCATCGTCCACCTCGTACGAGCCGCGCGACCTTGAACACGAAAGTAAGCGTAGCATTGCGCCGTTCGTAGCCGGGCTTGTCTGAACATCGTGTGTCAAAGCCGAGGGAATGCGTGCTCTTGACCTTATGTCGCCGGTCGCCGATGACCGCTTCGGAGCATTGAGGGCGCGTTGACTGAACCCGAAGCCGGTCCGAAGGGGGACGTGCGGCTTCGGCGTATCCCGTGGGCAAGCCGCGCAATTAAGCAGGAACGTAGGTTATGCGCATCACGTCCCCGGCAATCCGATCGCTGGTGACAAGCCGGAGCGGCGGCCGAGGGCCGGCAAAGAATGGCTTGCCGTGACCAAGCACGACGGGGTGCAGGTAGAGTCGATACTCATCGATCAAACCAAGATCGGTGAGGCCTTGCGCCAGGTCTGGTCCGGCAACTGCAATCTCCCCGGCAAGCTGAGCCTTCAACCCACCTATCACCGCCTCAAGGTCACCCCCGACAAGCGTGGCGTTGGGGCCGACCGATTTCAACGAGCGCGATACGACCCACTTCGGTTGCCGCCGCCACGCCGCCGCGAAGTCGCGTTCCTCTGCATCCCACTCAGTTAGATCTTCGTCCCAATAGCACATGACCTCGTACATGCGGCGACCGTACACACTGCCAGCCAAGCCGCGCGTCCACTCGACGAAGTGACGGAAGAGTGTGGGGCGAGGTGGGCCAAACGCCATATGGTCGACATAGCCGTCCAAGGACTGGTTCATTCCAAACACGAGCTTGGCCATCTTCTCTTCCCTCCCTCACGGGTCGCGCGATTTCCTGCAGCAATTTCGGATCGTCTCTCCGCACTTGTAGACACGGTAACTGAAGCCTTTAGACAGGGTAACTGAAGCCTTTGGTGCGCACCGCGCGTAAGAATTGGTCGATCGAGCCTGCGGGCCGCCAATTGAGCTCACGCTCCCTAAGACTCCGTTCGCTATTCCGACGAACGGCCGGACCGGAATTCGACAAGATTCCCGGAGAAATTTCGGGGCGCTTGACCATCGCCAATAAAGAAGATTCCGCTTGCGCGAAATGAACGGCCCCTTTCCGGCTTCGATTTCATCACCGTGAATGACTCAAAGTGGCCGCCTGCTGACGGATTGCCTGTACCGCTGGTATTGGACCCATTTCTGCCGGTTGCGATTGTCCGCTTGCGGGTGATCCAGTCTTGATCAAGTCATGGAAAGCTTCGACCGGACCTGTTCCGGCTGTCAGACTTGGGACGGGTAACGAAAGGACATCAATGAAGGCAGTACGTGAGGTACTCTGCGCGGGTGCGGTCTTGACGTTTGGGGCGGCCGGTTTTGCTGTGTTTGCCGACCAGCGACAACCAGCGCCGCTGTCCGCCTCGGAATTGCCGGGCACCTATGAGTTGGTCGATCGAGTTTTGGATAGTGGCAAGGTATTGCGGCGACCGGATATCGCCGCGCTCTATACCTTCGGCAACGGACGCGCGAACTTCAACTTATTTGTCCGCAACGCCGAGGGGACGCTCGCGTCCGAGTCATCGATCATTCGTTACACGCTGAGCGAGGAGCAATATTGCGAGTGGATCGAATATACGACTCGCAACAATCTAGACGCGCCGGGCGTGACAAACGAGGCGCCACCGGTTTCTTTGCACTGCACGCCGATCAAAAAGGCAGGCGACACGTTGATTTTTGCTCCGCCGGGCGAGTCAGTGGTTACGACGTACGATCGAAACGGCTTTACCGCGGTCATTAAGGGTCAATTCACCGATCACTGGCGTAAGATCAATTGAAGACCGTCTGGTCTTGTCACCACACCCCACGAGCCCAAGCGGATCGATTTGGCCGGCATGCGTCGCATGCTGGCACGAAACCAGCCGTACAGCGTGAGAACACCGAGGCATCGATGGGCGGCTACTGTTGGACCCGAAGCCGCCGGTGGTGAATGGCAGGAATCGGGCGAGGCAATCAGGTGGCGGCCCGCTTACCGCCACCTCGCACGGCAGTGCAGGAGGTGAGCGTGACTTGGGGCTCGCGCAGGTCGCATTATGCAGCGGTGCCCGAGCGGCACTGAAAGTCCTCGACCACATGATCGCCGAAGGCGAGTCCGCAGAAGTGCAAAGAACCCATCGAGCGCCACGTCCGGCGGATCAAGAGGCTTCAAGGCCGACCTACTGGAGCGTGATTCTAGTCTGACAATTCGAACCTAGTGGCCTGTACCAACTGATTGTGTACTGATGTGGCGTGACGGATCGGCGTATTTCCACTTCACGGTCCGAGGCGACTTGTTGTAGTGGCGGATATAGCGCATGAGCTTTCTCTTGAGGTCAGAGACAGAAGTGAATACGCCCCGAGCGATGACGTCGCGCTCGATCTTGCCGAACCACAGCTCGACCTGATTGAGCCAGGAGGAGTAGGTGGGAGTGAAGTGCAGATGAACCTTCGGGTGCGCTTCGAGGAAGTCTTTGACCGGCTTGCTCTTGTGAGCCGAGAGGTTATCGGCGATCACATGGATCTCTTTGCCGCGGGGTTGATTGATCACGATGTCAGTGAGGAACGCGATGAACTCGGCGGAGGTATGCCGTTCGGCGGTCTTGCCCAGCACCTCGCCGGTCTTGGTGTTGAAGGCGGCATAGAGCGATAGCGTGCCGTGACGAAAGTACTCAAAGCCATGGCGTTCCGCCCTGCCCGGGGAGAGTGGCAATACCGGGTCTTTGCGATCCAGGGCCTGAATATGCGTCTTCTCATCGACGCAGAACACTGCCGCATGGGCCGGCGGGTTCAGGTACAAGCCAATGATGTCTGCCGCCTTCTTCTCAAAGTCCGGATCGTTCGAGGCCATGTAGCGCTCGATACGCTGGGGCTTCAGTCCATGCTTGCGCCACACCCGCGCCACCATCATGTGGCTGACATCCAGATGGGCCGCGAGCTTGCGCGTCGTCCAATGGGTCGAGTGGCTCGGCGCGTGGCGCGTGGTCTCCAGAATCCGCGCTTCCAGCTCCGGCGTGAGTACCGTGGCAACCTGGCCTATGTGGCGGCTGTAGAGCCCCGCGATCCGCTGCTCAGCGAATCGCTTGCTCCAGCTGGCCACAAAGCCTCGGCTGCACTCGATCCGTTCCGAAGCTTCATCCCACGTATGGCCATCGGCCAGCAGCAAGATCAGCCGGGCTCGTCGGGCATCTTCGGCTCGATCCGTGCGGCTGTTGGCTCGCCGAGTCAGTTCCATACGCTCCGCATTCGTCAGGGTGATGGCGTCTGTCATGGACGCCATTATAGTCTAAAAATGGTTGTTACAGTCCACTAGGTCGGGAAGACGGCTGGATCGCGATCACTTGAACAGTTCGGCAGACGATAGGACGACAGCGTCTTCGAAACATTGACGGCCAAAGAAGCTCGCAGAGCGCTCTGTACCGCCGACGATGAGTACCGTCCCGTCCGCGAGCACGGTCGCCGTGTGCGAATCCCGCCCCGTGCCGAGACTGCCGGTCGCCGTGAAGCCATCACTCTCGGCCGCGAACAATGCAGCCGCGGTCCCAGAGACACGTAGACCTGCACAGGGACACCAGTGGCCAGGTTCACAGCGAGGGAAGCCATAGCCGCCGGCCGCCAGCACGGTACCGTCGTTACGCAAATTCGCCGTCTGCGCGTAACTCGTCTGCATGGACGGCAACAGACTGCCGAGGCGCGCGAATGCCCCCTTGCTCGGATCGTATAGATCTGCCGAACCGTCGGTACCGACGATCAGTACGTCACCATTCTGGGGACCGTCGTGCGTGCCAAGTGCCGTTGCCGTGTGTCCGCTGCGCGTGACTGTCATATCTCCGGTCGTTGTGAACAAGCCCGTCGCGGGGTTGTAGAGTTCCGCGCTGGCCGAAGCATTTCCCCCGGCATCACTTCCCCCGGCGATGAGAACCTGACCGGCGAGCGGACCAGCTGTCAGCAGTGTGGCCGTATGTTCGGATCGTACGATGGTCGTGCTTCCGGTGTCAGTGAAGGTGCCAGTTCCGGGGTCGTAGAGCTCGGCGACAAGATCACCGGAGGCAGTGTTACCTCCCACGATGAGCACCTTCCCTGCATTCGGGCCCGTGTTGCTCAGCAGCGTTGCGGTGGGCGAAGTACGTGCGTGGTGCATGCTGCCAGTTGCCGTAAACGTCCCCGTCGCCGGATTGTAGAGTTCGGCGGTCATGTCGACCGGGCCCACGATGAGAACCGAGCGCGCCGAATCGTTGAGCAAGGTCGCCGTGTGCCCGATGCGCGCTTCGGTCATGGAGCCCGTTGCGGTGAAGGCGCCCGTCGCCGGGTCGTACAATTCGGCGGACGCGTCCGCGACCCCGTTGGCGCCACCGGTGATAAGCACTTTACCGCTGGTGAGCAAGGTCGCCGTGTGGCCGGAGCGAGGCGCTGTCATGGACGCGCTCAGAACAGTAAATGAGAGACCGTTTACGGTCAGCGTGACTGCCGCGGTGGCGGTGACGGGCGGATACGACGAATCGGTTACTGTTACCGAGACCGGATAGGTCCCCGCAGTCGCGGGCATACCCGACAACTGTCCCGATGCACTCAGCATCAGGCCGGCAGGCAGGGGACCCGATTCGTTCCAGATGACTGGCGGTGTGCCTCCCGACGCCTGGAACGAGTAGCCCGGAAAAGCCGCACCCGTCGTTCCCGCCGGAGGAGATGCCGCGGTAATGGTGAGGGGCGCGGTCCCGCTACCGCCGCCGCCACCGCAGGCGCCCAGCGATAGCGCGGCGAACAATCCCCAACCTGTCAGGAGATGCACGCGATGCAGGCAATGCAGGTGATGAAGTCCTAAAGTATTAGGCATGAGCCCGCCTATCGTTGTTCGTAACGACCGACCGGCCTTGTCCGTCCAGCCGCCGGCTGTGTTAAAGCGCCATCTAATAGGTTAAGAGTCCGCGGCGGGCGATTTGGCAACCACAATTTTGTGAGCCGGGTGAACGGCACCTTTCGGGCAGGCATTTCGACCGAGCGTATGACCGAAGTTGGCCGGGTGCCGTCACCAACCGCAGCGAGTTGGTACTCGGACTCCAATTGACATTGATACATGACTGCACGAGTCATCCGGAGCCGCGGTAACAAATATCTACGTGCAAACCGCACTCCAACAATCCATAACGCAAGCGGCTGCTTCCCGTGACGCGGCGAAGGGTCCGCGCTCGCGCCGGCACAAGCCCGCGGGCTAGTTACTGTCCTTGGCGCCTATGTACGACGGCGCACAGACCTAGACATCCCTATCGCTTAGCTTCGTAAGCAGAATAAAGCACGCAACATCCGGGAATCCAAAACGAGGAACGCCATGACTCAGCGATCTGCACTGCGCCATACCCATCGAACGTTGCGACAGGTGATGACAGTTGCACGCGCCCGCATGGCGAGCGGCGAACTACCGTGCGGAACTGCACCTCTGCGAATGTGGGGAGGCTATGGGAGCGGAAAGGTTTGTGTCGTGTGCGGTAAGGCTATCGAGCGTGCCGAAGTAGAATTTGAGGTGGAAGAGACCGTCGGGGGGACACCGAAACTCGTTGGATGGTTTCATGGTGTCTGTCAATCGATATGGCAACGCGAGTGTGCCCGCGCTGCGCGCTTTAGTATCGTTGCCGAAGCCTAACTATTAGCGGCCGTAGTTCAAGACGTCGCGCCGGGCGCACCGCCGTAGAGCGAACGAAAGGGATCTGCACACAGGCCCGTGATGCGATACGACATGGCGATGCTCCGGTGGCGCAGCGTCGGCGCACAGTTTGTAACGGGGGCCACAGCGCGCGACACCCGCTTCTTGCGCCGCGGCCGAGGCCACCGCCGGTCTGAGTTTCAGCCGGTCGAGCCGCTGAGGAAATACTCGACCTTGTCGCGGTAGGTGCGCGAGAGCTTGAGCTCGTGGCCGCCCTCGAGCGTGAGGAAGTATTCGCCGTTCATGTGCGCGCGCAGGCTGCGCACCAGGCGCAGATTCACGATCGTCGAGCGGTGCACGCGCTGGAAGAGCTTCGGATCCAGCAGTTCCTCGAGCTCCTTCATCGTGCCGCGCAGGATATGCGTGTCACCGCCGGCGTGGATGCACATGTAGTCCCCGGCGGCGTCGATCCAGCGGATGGCGGCCACCGGTACGCGCACCGTCTCGCGTCCCTGGCGGATCGGCAGTACCTCGGGGTGACGGCTCTCGACCGCCTTGCGCCCGTGTTCGAGCAGCTCATCGAGCGCAAGCTCCCCGCAGCCGGTGATCTCGGCGATGATCTGCATGAGGCGGTCGCGCTGGTCGGCCGCGGTGCGTGCCCGCATGTGTTCGCGTACCCGCCCGAGGGTGGCCGCAAAGCGCACATCATCGATGGGCTTGAGCAGGTAATCCACCGCGCGCGCCTCGAAGGCCTGGATGGCGTACTGGTCGTAGGCGGTAACGAACACCACGACCGGCAGTGATTCCTGCGGCAGGTGTGCCAGGACCTCGAAACCGGACATGCCCGGCATCTGGATGTCGAGAAACAACAGGTCCGGCTTGTACTGCTGCACGGCGGCCAGTGCCTCCCGCCCGTTGGCACACTGCGCCACGATCTCGAACTCCGGCGCCGTGCGCAGGCGCAGCTCGACCCCGCGGCGCGAGAGCACCTCGTCATCGACGATGATGGTACGGATCTTCACGGACGGGCGCCGCGCAAGCGCTGCGACGGAAAGTCGGTGCGCGCGCTGCGGCCCTCGTGTCCGGCCTCGGCGAGCTCCAGCGGCAGCGCCATGTCCACGCGCAGCCCGGGATTGGCATTGCCGACGCTGAAGCGGCGGTTGTCGCCGTAGAGCACGGCCAGGCGCTCGCTGGTGTTGTGCAGGCCGACGCCACGGCGCTCACTCACGGGCGTGCCTTCGCGCAGGCCCGGGCCGTCATCGATGACGGCCAGCTCCAGCCAGCCCTCGCGCGTGCGCCCCTCGATGCGCACCCGGCCGCCCTGCTCGCGCGCCGAGACCGCGTACTTGAGGGAATTCTCCAGCAGTGGCTGCAGCAACAGGCTCGGGACCAGCGCGTTCATGGCGGACTCCTCGATGGCGTATTCCAGGCGCAGCCGCTCGCCGAAGCGCAGCCGTTCGGTGCCCAGATACAGGTCGAGCGCTTCGAGCTCCTGGCGCAGGGTGACCTTCTTCATCGGGTCCTGATCGAGCGTATAGCGCAGGAACTCAGACAGCCGCGTGACGGCGTGGTTCGCTTTCTTGTTCTGGTTGTCGAGGATCAGGGTCGAGATCGCATTCAGAGTGTTGAACAGGAAGTGCGGGTTCAGCTGGTAGCGCAGCATCTTCAGCTGCGCTTCCTGGGCGAGCGCCACCGCCTTGAGCATGGCTTGTTCCTGCTTGCGCTGCGACTCGTAGAACTTGATGCCGAAGTACAGCCCGCTCCAGCACAGCAGCAGGTAGGTGGTGGACAGCGCGCCACCGAAGAGCTGGAACAGCGTATGCGCCTGCCAGTCCGGCTCGACGAAGAGCTTGTACGAGAGGTTGATGACCGAGCGCAAGGGGAGGGCGGTGACGTAGGAGGTGGCGAGCACCCCCAGGATCATGACCCGCGGCGGTCGGTTCCACAGTCGCTGGTAGATGGTGCGCATCGGCACCGAAAGCAAGAAGCCGGCAATCGCCGACACCGCGATCACCTTCGCGTAACCCGCGGGCTTGTCGTACAGCAGCGCACCGGAGTACTGCGTGATGCCATAGGTTGCCCACCCGGCCGCGTGCAGGCTCCAGAAGCGCAGGTTGCGCTTGGTACGGAACTGTTCGAGCGTCGGCATTCTCATGGCGGCGGGAGGAAGCTTAGGCTATCCCGGGTGCCGGGCGCCGCCCCGCTTCGGCGCAGGGCGCACTCGGTTCGTCGCAGGCCGGTACGCGGCCGCTCGCTCGCGCTTCAGGCGCAGACAGTTATTTGATTATTAAGGGGATGGAGCGGCTTAGCTCGGCATCGCCATCGCCGAGATGCCGGTGGGATCGGGGGAGCTGGCGAGGGCGTCGAGCGGCTGCGCCTGGGCGAGCGCCTGTCCCTGCGCGAAGTCGCAGCCGATCGCGGTGAGCCATTGCAGCGCCGCCTGCGAGTCGACCTTTTTTGCGGCGCAGTGGATGCCGAGCACCTTGGAGGCCTGCACAGTGGCGACCACCAGTGCCTGGCACAGCTTGTCCTTGAGGGCGTTGGAGCTGAGTTTGGAGTCGATCTTCACCAGGCGCAGCGCTTTGGACTTCAGCAGCGGCAGTACCTGCGAATCGAACGAGAAATCATCGATGACGACCCAGGAACCGATCTTGTCGCACTGGGTGATGAAGCGCTCCACCTGAGCGCGTCGCTGAGTACACACCGCTTCGGTGATCTCATAGCCGATCGACTCGGCCGAAATGCCATGGGTGTTGAGCGTCGCGGCCATCTTCTGCGCGAAGCGCTCATCCTCGATGCTCGCGATCGAAAGACTGACGGTGAAGCTCGTGGGCTGCGAGTTCCAGGCGGCGCGATGCGCCGCGAGCCAACCGAGCAGGCGCTGCAGTACCAGCGCATCGACCGCGGCCGGGTCGCGCTGCTGTCCCGCGCCGCGCGCGATCACCTGGAAGCGACGGGTCTGGCCACCGGCTCGCAGCTTGGCAAACGGCAGCAGTTCCAGCAGCAGATTCGGGTCGTTGACGAGCGCGGCGCTGGCGGCGGAGGCACCCACCGTGACGAACGGGGCGGGGGTGACTATGGCGGGTGCGGCGGGCGCAGGGGCCGGAGCACTCGGGGCTGCGGGAGGCGCGGCTGCGGGCGCCACCGGCGCAGCAGCAGCGGGTGTCACGACGGGCGCGGGCGGCGTCGCGGGCCGCGCCGCGGCCGGCCGCGGCGGAGGGCTGGGGCGTGGTGCCGGAGGGATCACCGCGGGGCGCTCGGGCGCCGGGGCGGGCTTCGGCGCACGCGCCATGGGCCCCTTGGCCGCGGGGGCTTCGAAATCCAGCTCGACCATGTCCGCGACGCCTGGGTTGAGCACCGCGGCTTCACGCTCGGGCTTCTTGGGCGTGGCCATCGCGCTCATCGGGGCTACCGCAGGCGCTTCCTGCCGCGGTGCGGAGGCTTGCGGGTCGAGATCAAATTCGAGGATGTCGTCGATCTCCGCCGCTGAGATGGGCGTGTCCACGGCGGCGCTGCCCGGCGCGGCTGCCGCGGTTGGAATGCGTTCCTCCACCGCCATCAGCGCGGCGGTAATGGCCGGGTCGTCGTCGAGTTCGAGCACCGGCACGCGCGCGGTCCCGGAGGAGGGGCGATCCCCGGGCCGCAGCAGCACGGCCAGGCGTTGCATGATCGTGCGCACCGGGGCGGCCGTCATGCGCTCCAGCGTGTCATCACCGACGGACTTGCGATCGGCGAGGATCATCGCGACGCCGACGACATTGCCATTGGGAGAACGCACCGGCAGACACAGCGCCAGGCGTCCGTCCTCGAGTCCCATCTCGTGACAGGGAAGGGAGGTATCCTCGCTGAGCGCAGCCAGTGCCTCGGTCACGAGCGTGTGCTCATCCGGGCCGAGCGCGCCCTCGGAGAGCCAGACCACGTTTGCTTCGTGATCGCACAGCGATATCGACTGCAGGCGGCGCGTGGGCAGCACTTCGCGCAGCTGTTGGCACAGCGTTTCTACCGTGTGCGGTGCCGCGGGCACGGCCGCCGCGGGCGCGGCGGCTGCGGATGCAGGTGTTGGAGTGCGCTTGGCAGCCGATTTGAAGAACAAGTGAGTATTCCCCGCCCTGATGAAGGTGCGCGGGCGCCGCAGCGCCCGCCTGGCATAAGCAAGAGTGGCAGCGCGCCGCCCGTGGCGCCGTGAATTCCCTCGCGTTCTGTTCGCAAATAGCCGACAGCCGCGCTGCCGCCATTTGTCATATTCAGCTACATCGCGCGTCCGCCGCCGATGAAGTCGGCCTTGCCGAGGTCCACGCCGTTATGACGCAGGATGTTGTAGGCCGTGGTCACATGGAAAAACACGTTGGGGATGGCCCAGCGCTGCAGGAAATCCAGCCCCTTGAACTCGAGGGTGCGATCGCCGGCGGGCACTTTGATGTCGCGCGACTCTGAGCCCTCGAAGGCGCTCGCCGGTACGCTCTTCAGGTAATCGATCGTGCGTGCGAGGCGAGCGCGCAGCTGCTCGATGTTGGTTTCGTTGTCCTCGAAGCGCGGCGGCTCCTGGCCAGCCAGGCGCGCCACGGAATTCTTCGCGATATCGCCGGCGATCTGGACCTGCCGCGTCAGCGGCAGCATGTCAGGAGCGAGCCGCGCGCCCAAGAACACGGCGGGGTCGATCTTGCGCGCCGTGGCGCTGGCGGCGCCCTTCTCCAGAAGCCACGAGAGATTGCCGAGGATGTTCGTCAACACATCGACCGAAAACGCGTGCATCGAGCCCTTCATGGCAGGTTCCTTTGGGATGGACTGGGATATGGGGGGCCGAATTCTAGTCCGTCAGATCTGGCGTGTCTGCCTCTCAGGTGAAACAATATGCTCCCTCCAAATCGGGATTGAGGCTGCAATGAACCTGATATGGACTCCCGCCCAGCTGGCCATGCTGGCCAAAGTGGTCGATCTCAACGGTTTCTCGGCCGCGGCGCGTGCCCTGGGGGTGCCCAAGGCGGCCGTGAGCCGCGCGGTTGCGGATCTGGAGAAGAGCCTGGGCGTGCGGGTGCTCGAGCGCACGACGCGTCGCGTCGCCCTCACCGCCGCTGGCCGCCTCGTGTATCCACACGCCCGGCGCCTCGGTGAGGAGGCAGATGCCGCGCGCGCGGCGATCGGTAAGCTGCAGTCCCCCGACGCCCGGCCGCTGCGCGTGGCGGCGGACCCGACCTACGGGCGCGTGCTGCTTGCGCCGTTGGTGCCGCGCTTCCTCGAGGCGTTCGGCAACGTGCCGCTGGAGGTGGCACTCGACGCCCAGCAGCTCGCACTCGGCACCTGGGACGTGGCCGTGCGCACGCGCCCCCCGGCGGATTCCGGCTGCGTGCAGCGCCTGCTCGGCGCGCCCCCGGCGCTGCTGTGTGCCACCCCCGCCTATCTGCAGCTGCGCGGCGTTCCGCAGCGTCCGGACGATCTGCGTACGCATGAGCTGCTCACGCCGGATGCGGCGGAGCTGCCGGAGTTTCGCCTGCAGCTCACCCGCGGCGCGCAGCGCGCCGAGGTGCCCCTCACCCCGAAGCTGGCCGTCGATGATCCGGCGGTGCTGCACGCGGCGACCGCCGCGGGGCTTGGCATCGGCCTGCTGCCGGAGTTCCTGTGCCGGCAGGGACTGGCGACGGGGCGCCTGAAGGCCGTGCTGCCGGAGTGGAGCGTGCCGCCCGCCGCGGCGCTCTACGCGCTCTACCCCAGCGCGCTCGAGTCGGATGCTCGCGCGCAGCAGTTCGTCGACTTCCTGGCCGCGAATATCGTGCCGGCGCTCGCGTTGCCGGCGGCACGTTCCAGCGCGCACTGACGCCAAATACCGGTAATTGCCGCACGGAATGCCTACCGGCGGGTAGGGTTGCGCCGATCCGGCTACACTAGCGGTCGGCTCCGGGACGCCGCGAAAGCGCCGCCTCCCCGGGCCAGCCAGAAGGAGCCGATCATGTACCGTGCCCCCCTGCGGGAGATGCGTTTCGTGCTGGAGGAACTGCTGGGCAGCGGCCGCCTCGGCGCCTCGGCGCATCTGCCGGACTACTCTGACGAGCTGGCGCAGTCGGTGCTCGAGGAGGCGGCACGCTTTGCCGAAAACGTGCTCGAGCCCCTTAACCGTCCCGGCGATGTCGCGGGCGCGCGCTGGACGGAACAGGGGGTCGTGGCCGCCCCCGGATTTGCCGAAGCCTACCGGCAGTTCGTGGCCGGCGGCTGGCCGGCGCTCGGTGGTAACCCCGAGTTCGGCGGTCAGCCGGTGCCGCGGGTGCTGGTGACGGCCGTGAGCGAATTCTGGGGATCGGCAAACCTCGCGTTCAAATTGGGTCCGATGCTCACGCAGGGGGCCGCGCACGCGCTGGAGCTGTGCGGGTCGCCGGCGCAGAAGTCGCTGTATCTGGCCAAGCTCGTCAGCGGGGAGTGGACCGGCACTATGGTGCTCACCGAGCCGCAGGCGGGCTCGGATCTGGGCCAGGTGCGCACGCGCGCTGCGCCCGAGGCGGATCACTACCGCCTGTCAGGCCAGAAGATCTTCATCACCTGGGGTGACCACGACCTAACCCCCAACACACTGCACATGCTGCTCGGACGGGTCGACGGCGCCCCCGGCGGGGTCAAGGGCATCTCCCTGTTCATCGTTTCCAAATTCCTGGTCAACCCCGACGGCTCGCTCGGCGCGCGCAACGAGGTGCGTTGCCTGTCGATCGAACACAAGCTCGGCATCCACGCGAGTCCCACCTGCGTACTGGCGTTCGGCGAGCGCGATGGCGCGATCGCCCACCTGGTGGGCGAGCCCGGACGCGGACTGGAATACATGTTCGTGATGATGAACAGCGCCCGCCTCTCAGTAGCGAGCGAGGGCTACGCGGTGGGCGAGCGCGCCTTCCAGCGCGCGCTCGAGTGGGCGCGCACGCGCATCCAGGGCAAGCCTCCCGTAGCGGCTCCATCCGGACCGCTGCCGATCATCCACCACCCGGACGTGAAGCGCATGCTGCTGCTCATGAAGGCCCAGACCGAGGCCTCACGCGCCCTGACGCTCTACACCGCCTTCCAGTTTGATCTGGCCGAGCACGGCGCCGATGCGCAGGCGCGCGCGGCGGCGCACGCGCGCGGCGAACTGCTCACGCCGATCATCAAGGGCTGGTGCACGGAGATCGGCAACGAGGTGGCCTCGCTCGGCGTGCAGGTGCATGGCGGCATGGGATACATCGAGGAAACCGGCGCCGCCCAGTACGTGCGCGACGTGCGCATCACGACCATTTACGAGGGCACCACTGGCATCCAGTCCAACGATCTCATCGGACGCAAGCTCGGGCGCGACCGGGGAGCGGCGATGCTGGCGCTCATCGCTGACATGCAGCGCGAGCTGCGGGCACCGGCGGGCGATGAGGACGTTGAAGCCATTCGTCGCGCCGCCCTCGAGGCGGTCGATTCGCTCGCCCTCGCCACGCAAGCCCTGCTGCAGACGCTCGCCACCCATCCCGATGTGGGCATGGCGGTGTCGGTGCCGTACCTGAAGCTGTGCGGCTATGCGGGCGGCGGCTGGCTGCTGGCGCGGGCCGCGGTGCTCGCGGCCGCCAAGCGCGCCGGCCCGGAGAGCGAGTTCTATCGCGCCAAAATCCGCACCGCCGCCTTCTACGCCGCGCAGGTGCTGCCGCTGGCCGCGGCGCTGGCACGCATCGTGTGCGCGGGCGGCGCCAGCGTGGTCGCGACCGACGCCGCGCTGGTCTGAGGCGCGCCGCCACGGCGCGGTCCGTGCGAACATCCGTGTTCCTTGGCGTCCCAGGCACGTTTCGTGAACCGGCGTGAGCTACTCGTTGCAGGAGTGAACATCATGGCCGTCGCCCGCATCGCGCGCGCTGCCGGTGCTGCCGACAGCGCCGCCGCGCCCATCCTGCGCAAGATCCCCTCCAGCGGCGAGGCGCTGCCCATCATCGGGCTCGGCACCTCCGGTCCCTTCGAGGTCGACAGCTCGGAAGCGCAGCGCGCGCCGCTGCGCGAGGTACTGGCGGCGTTCTTCGCTGCCGGCGCGCGCCTCATCGACACCTCGCCGATGTATTCGACCGCGGAAGCGGTGCTCGGGGATCTGCTCACGCCGCAGATGCACGAGCGCGCGTTCCTGGCCACCAAGGTGTGGACCCGCGGTGAGAGTTCGGGAATCGAGCAGATGCAGCGCTCGGCGCAACTGTTGCGCACCCAGCGGCTCGATCTCATCCAGGTGCACAACCTGCTCGATCTGGGCACCCACCTGAAGACGCTGCACGCCTGGAAGGCGGCCGGCCGGGTGCGTTACATCGGCGTGACTCACTACACCGTCAGTGCGCACGCAGAGCTCGAGCGGGTGCTAGCGCGCGAGTCGCTGGACTTCGTGCAGTTCAACTACTCGCCCGTCACCCGGGACGCCGAGCAGCGCCTGCTGCCGCTCGCGGCCGAACGCGGCGTGGCGGTCCTGGTCAATCGGCCCTTCGAGGACGGCGCTTTGTTCCAGCGGGTGCACGGCCAGGCGCTGCCCGCGTGGGCGGCGGAACTCGGCGTCACGAGCTGGGGCCAGCTGGCGCTGAAGTTCATCGCCGCGCACCCGGCCGTCACCTGCATCATCCCCGCCACCGACAAGCTCGTGCACCTTGAGGACAATCTTGCCGCCGGCCGCGGAGCGTTGCCGGACGCGCGCCAGCGCGCGGCCATCGCGCAGGCCTTTGCCTGAAGGCGCGCAGCATTCGCTAGCGGCGAGGCCGGCGCGCGCGCGGCACGCGCAGCCTCAGGTGCGGAGGCTCGTTGAGATTCTGCAGGAAGAGCCGCCGCTGCTCGGGAGCGAGCGCGGCCCAGTCCACCTTCTCGAGGTGAGTGCGTCGCAGCTGGTGGTCGCCGATCCGCACGCAGGCGCGGCTGGTGCTGCGCAGGCGCGCCGCCAGGCGCGTCGTGCGACCCGTCTTCAGCAGCTCCACCACCGCGGCTGCCACCAGCGGGTCGCGGGTCAGGTCGCTGTGCGCCACGCGGGCGTACGCAGCGTGTGCGCCCGCAAGCGTCGCGCTGGCCGTGGGCACCGTGCCATCGCCGTGGCGGGTGAGCGTGTAGACGAATTCATCGCGCCCGCGCGCCACGGCGGTGACCGTTTCCTGGCCGATGCCGGCGATGCAGGCGAAGCGCTCGTCCGCGGGTGCCAGCTGTGCGCGTGTCGCACGCGCCGCGGCCAGCAGCTCGGCGCGCGGGCGCGGCCCGGAGCCGGGCCAGTGCTGCAGATCGAAAAGGTCGATGCGCGTGCCCTCGCCCGCGGGGAGCAGGTCGTAGAGACTCGGAAAGGAGCTGAACACCTGCGTCGTCAACGATTCGGCCGAGGCGTTGCCTGCCAGGCGCGCGACCTTGCGTACCACCGCATAGGTGCCGCGCAGCGCCTGCACGGCGGCGAAGGAGCCGCAGTTGGGCGTTCCGAGGAGCACCACGCGCTCGATGTGCGGTATCGAGGGCTGTGCCAGGGCGATGCGCGCCACGAGGCCGCCCATGCTGTGGCCCACGATCGCAAGGCGCGCCGCATCCGTGCTGCGCAGCCGCGCGGCGAGCTCGCGGCCGAGCTCCACCACCGGCTGCCGCCAATCGTAATCATGGCACTCGACGGCGAAACCGTGGGCGCGCAGCTGCAGCGTCAGGCGCAGGTACGAGAACAGCACCACACCGAGCGACACGATCGGTGCGCTGCCCGGCAGCAGCAGCGCGCCCAGGCGGCCGCGCTCGATGTCGGTCGGATCGATCCACAGAACATCAGGCGGCAGTGGTGCCGGACGCTTCAGCCCCAGCTGCGAGCCCATGATGCCGGGCACCAAAATCACCCGCGGCGCGCGCGCGCTCGCGCGCACCCGTGCGGCGCGGCGTGCCAGCGCGGCCAACTGCCGGTATTCCTGCGCACCGAAGTAGGCGCCGAGTTCCGCGGCGTGCCGGCCGCTCGCGAGCCAGCGCTCGATGGTGCGCTCGCTCCACGCGAACCGGTCGTAGGGGGTGACGTGCTCGGCCGGCGCATCGGCAACCGCTAGCGGGGCGCCTGCGGCTGCGCCTGCCGGCGTCGTCGTCATTCCTGATCGAGCGCCCGTACGTGCGCGGTGAGCGCCACCGTACCGCCGTCACCGAGCAGCAGCACGAGCGGCACTTCATCGCCGGCCTTGAGCACGTGCGACAGGCCGTGCAGCATCACGTGCAGGCCGTCCGGCGCCAGGCGCACGGTGGCGCCGGGCGCGATGAGCAGTGACTCGCGCGGCCGCATGCTCGAGGTGGCGCCGACGAGCTTGGTTTCATGAATCATGGCCTGCGCGGCCACGCTCGAGCGCACTCCCACCACCGTTATCGGCTGCGTGCCGGTGTTGGTCAGGGTCAGGTACGCGGCGGCCACGTCGGTGCCCGGCGTTGCGCGGATCCACGCCTGCGTGGCGCGTAAGGCCGGCGTCGCCGCGATGGCGCCGAGAGCGCAGAGCGCGAGTGGCGCGATGAGTTGGACGGCGGGAGTTCGCAAGCGGGCGTTCCGATGCGCAGATGCCGAGGTGCGCTGCGATTATGCCAGACACCGCCCGCGCCGACGGATTATCATGCGACACCCCACGGATCCCTGCATGAGTGATCGCACCCACGCCTCCGAGCTGCCCGCGCTGGTCGCGCTGTGCGCCGGCGCACTCTCGATCGGCAGCTCGGGAATTTTCGTGCGCCTGTCGGAGACCGGGCCGACCGCTACCGCCTTCTGGCGCGGCGCCTTTGCGCTGCCGTTCCTGTTGTTGTGGGCGTGGCTCGAGCGGCGCTCGAATCCGCCGCTGCGCACCGCGCTGCGTGAGCGGCGGTTCCTGTGGGCCGGGGTGTTCTTCGCCGGCGATCTGCTGCTGTGGCACTGGTCGCTGCTGCTGACCTCGATCGCCGCGGCAACGCTGGAAGCCAACTGCGCGCCGATTCTGGTGACGCTGTTCGCGTGGTCTTTGTGGCGCGAGCGCCCCACACCGGCGTTCCTGCTGGCGACCGCGCTCGCCTTCGGCGGCATGCTGCTGATTCTCGCGCCCAAGCTCGGCTCCGGCGGCCACGCGCTGCTCGGGGATGCGCTCGGGCTCGGCACCGCGTGCTTTTACGCCGGCTACCTCATGGTGGTGGCGCGGCTGCGCACCCGCTACGGCACCGGCATCGTCATGCTCACCAGCACCGTGGTATTCACCCTGATCCTGCTGCCGATCGCACTGACGCAGAAGTTTCTGCCCGTGACCTCGCATGGCTGGTGGCTGCTCGTGGGCTGTGCCATTAGCGCGCAGGTGCTCGGCCAGGGCCTGATCGCCTACGCGTTTGCGCACCTGCCGGCGGCCTTCGGCGCCGTGGGGCTGTACGCGCAGGTCATCGCGGCGGCCGGCTACGCCTGGCTGCTGCTGGGCGAGCGCATAGCGCCGGTGCAGATTCTGGGCGCCGTGGTCGTGCTGTTGGCGATCGCTTTCGCACGCACGACGCGCCGCGCGCCGGCCGCGTCGCTTACTGCTTAAGCACGCCTTGCCCGTCGAGCCAGTCGAGCGCGCCGGACCAGAGCGTCGTCCGGTGACGTTCGGCAAAAAAACCATGGTGCGCCAGATGACGCGCGCCGACGTCCGCGGGGCGCGTCCAGCGCCGCTCGATGCGGGCCCCCCGGTAGGCGCCCAGCAGCGCCTCGACCGCCGCCGGTGTGGCGATCGGATCATCCGTGAACCCCCACACCAACAACGGACCGCGCACCTGCGCGAAGCGGCTGTCGGCAAACTCAGGATCGAGCTGTGGCCCGAAGCTCGCAGCCTCGAGGCACCACCTGCGCCACTGCAGGAACACCCCGGGGGGCAGGGCGCCCCCGCGCCACAGCAGACCGCGCGGCACGAAGCCGCGGCGCGCCAGCATCCACGGTCCGTAGAGCTTCCAGAAGGCGAGCGCCACGAAGCGGAACGGCAGCCGCTGGCGCCGCCAATAGCCGGTGGAAGCCGCGATCATCACGTGTGCGCGCGCCGCATCGGCGTTGGGCATGGCGCCGATCAGTTGGCCGCCCACACTGTGACCCAGCGTGAACGCGGGCAGCTCCGGGTAGCGCGCCGCCAGCCACCGGAGCGCCGCCGGCATGTCCAGGCGTCCCCAGTCGCTCATGCGGGCGCGCTCCTGCGCCGGCGGCGCGCCGGCGGAGGCGCCCATGCCGCGGTAGTCGTAGATCAGCGCGTGGTAGCCGCGCTGCGCGCAGTAAGCGGCGAACCTCAGGTAGAACTCGCGCAGGTAGCCGGTCGCATTGTTGACCACGAGGACGCCGCGCGGTGCGGCCGCCACGAGCAGCAGGCCGGCCAGCGTGCGCCCGTCGCGCGCGCTGAAGCTGACCGCCTGCGGCGCGGCCCCCTGGATCATCACGGAGCGTGCTCGCGGATCAGCTCGCACAGCGCATCGATCGCCGCGCGCCGCGCGCTGCTCTTGCGCCACAGCGCGCCGATGTGGCGCTCCGGCGCGGGCCGGGCGAACGGACGCAGCGCCACGCCGCGCGCGTTACGGTAGGCGCCGCGGCCGGCGAGCTCGGGCAGCAGCGTGACGCCGGCTCCCGTGGCGACCATCTGGCGCAGCGTCTCCAGGCTGGTCGCGCGAAAATCCTGCTGGTCGGTCACGCCGACCCGGCTGCACACCTCGAGCGCCTGGTCGCGCAGGCAATGGCCCTCCTCGAGCAGCAGCAGCTGCTCGCCCTTGAGATCCGTGAGGCGCACCCGTTCGCGCGCGGCGAGCGGATGGTGCTCCGGCAGCGCCACCATGAAAGCCTCACGGTACAGCTCGCGCGACTCGAGGCCATCCACCTCCACCGGCAGCGCCAGGATGCCGACGTCGATCTCCCCCGCGTGCAGCTTGGCGAGCATCGCGGCGGTCTGATACTCGTACAGGCGCAGCTCCAGGCGCGGCAGCGCCTTGCGCACGGCGGGTGCCACGCGCGGCAGCAGGTAAGGGCCGATGGTCGGCAGCAGCGCCACCCGCAGCCGCCCGGCGAGCGGATCGCGCTGGCTGCGCGCGAGCGTCACCATCTCGTCACTCGCCTCAAGAATGCGGCGCGCGCGCGCGACGATCGCCTCGCCCGCCTCGGTCAGGCAGACGTTGTTGGGAGCCCGCTCGATCAGCTGCACGCCAAGACTGTCCTCCAGCTTCTTCAGCTGTGCGGAGAGCGTCGGCTGGCTGACGAAACAGCGCGCCGCCGCCCGTCCGAAGTGGCGCTGGTCGGCCACCGCCACGAGATAACGCAGGTCCTTGAGCTTTAAGTCCATGTGCCCAATATACGGCATCTATCGAATTCATCAAATCAATCGATTGGAGTAATGGGGCTGCCGCCGCCATCATGGCCGCCGTAACCACAAGGAGTCGTACACATGACAGGCGTAGGCCGTAAGTTTCCCGAGTTCGCCCTGACCGGCGTGGTCGCGAGCGACCCGCAGCAGGCGTTCCAGCCGATCACCCATCTGAGCTATCCCGGCAAGTGGAAGGTCGTGTTCTTCTGGCCGAAGGACTTCACCTTCGTATGCCCCACCGAGATCGCCGCCTTCGGCAAGCTCGACAAGGAGTTTCAGGCGCGCGACGCGCAGCTGCTCGGCGCGAGCATCGACAGCGAGTACGTGCATCTGGCCTGGCGGGGCGCGAAGGACGAGCTGCGCAACCTGCCGTTTCCGATGCTCGCGGACGTCAAGCGCGAGCTCGCCGGCGCGCTCGGCATCCTCGATCCGGACGCCGGCGTGGCGCAGCGTGCGACCTTCATCGTCGACCCGCAGGGCCTCATCCGCTTCGTGTACGTGACCGACCTCAACGTCGGTCGCAGCCCCGAGGAAGTGCTGCGGGTGCTCGATGCGCTGCAGACCGATGAGCTGTGTCCGTGCAACTGGCAGAAGGGCGAAGAGACCCTGAAGGCGGCATGAACATGAACACCCTGGAAAGCATTCGTGAAGCATTGCCCGGCTATGCGCGCGATCTGGCGCTCAACCTTGGCTCGGTGCTGACGCCGGCGGGCGCCCCCGGACTGAGCGAGCGGCAGATCTGGGGCGTGGCGTTGGCGGCGGCGGCATCGTCCGGCAACGCGGCCTACACGCGCAGCGTGCAGGCGCTCGCCACGCGGCACCTGGATGCGGCGCACATCAGCGCCGCACACGCCGCGGCCGCGGTCATGGCGATGAACAACGTCTACTACCGCTTCCTGCACCTGGTGCAGGACGAGGAGTACGCGAAACTGCCGGCGCGGCTGCGCATGAACGTGATCGGCAACCCCGGCATCGCGAAGGTGGACTTCGAGCTGCTGTCGCTGGCGGTGTCCGCCATCAACGGCTGCGGCACCTGCGTCGCTTCGCACGAGCGCCAGCTGCGGGCCCACGGCGTGGAGCGCGAGAGCGTGCAGAGCGCGGTGCGCATCGCCGCGACGGTGCATGCGGTGGCCCGCGTGCTCACCAGTGTCAGCGGCGAGACGGCAGCCGAGCCGGCGACGCGCGCCGCCTGAAGGGGTCTCTTTAGGGCGCTGGCGCGCGCGGCCGTTCAGCCGAGCGCGTACAGCTGCCCATCCCAGCTGCCGAAATACAGGCTGTCGCCGTCGATGACCGGGGAGGACAGTACGGCCCCGATGCTGAGCATGCGCGCTTCGCCTGCGACCATGTCGTCGTAGAAGAAGTCCGTGAACACGGCCGCGTAGTTGGGTGAGCCGTCGGCTTTGGTGAGAGCGGCGGCATTCTGCGTCGCGCCCTCGGTGGTGAAGGTCCAGGCGCTCTTCGCGGTCGTCAGATTGATCGCGAGCAGCTTGCCGGCGTGCGAGCCGATGTACAGATAGTTGCCGGCGAGCGCCGGGGAGGAGAAGAACGGCCAGTGGTTGAAGCTCAGCTCGAAGAGCACCGCGCCGCTCTTGGCATCCAGGGCGCGCAGCATCGCGGTGTCTGAGGTCGCAAAGTAGATCTTGCCCTCGCGGACTGCCGGGGAGCTGATCACCCACGAGCCCTTGTTGTCGAATGCCCAGCGCTGCGCACCGCTCCTGGCATCGAGGGCGTACAGCTTGGAGTCCCGGCAACCGAAGTACACCATCCCGTCCGCGACCACCGCCGAGGACTGGATGCCCACCTGGTTGTTGATCAACGGGTCCTCGCCGGTCTTGAAGCGCCAGCGCTCCTTGCCGCTCGTCGCATCGAGCGCATAAAAGTAGCTGTCCCAGCTGCCGACGTAGAGCGTGCCGGCATCCAGCGCCGGGGAGGCGTGCACGACGTTGCCGGTGTGAAACTTCCAGCGCAACGCGCCGGAGCTGGCTTCGAGCGCATACACGTTGCCGTCGCCGCTGCCAAAGTACACCGTATCGCCGCTGACGACGGGCGAGGACAAAAACAGGTCGAACGGGTCGGGCATCGTTTCCGCCGCCGGCTCCGCGCCATGCAGGTGCCGTGCGGCGAAGCGCCGCTCGCCCTCGGTGGCGAACTTCCAGCGCAGCGCGCCGCTGGCGGCGTCGAGGGCGTAGAAGTTGCCATCGAAGCTGCCGATGTAGACGATGCCGGCGGCAACCGCGGGGGAGGCGGTGATGCGGCCGTGCGTGGCGAACTTCCAGCGCAGTGCACCGCTGGCCTGGTCCACGGCATAGACGTTGTGGTCGCTGCTGCCGAAGAAGACGCTCGCGCCGCTGACCGCGGGGCTGGAGACGATCGGCCCCTTGGCACGGAATTTCCACTTCACGCCGTGCAGCACCGGGACGCCCGCGGCGTCGTAGACGCCGCTGTGACTCGGGTCGGCGCGAAACTGGGGCTCCCCGGCAGACGCCATCGCTGCCACTCCCACGAGCAGTGCTGCGAACAACACCCGGTGCATAAACGACTCCCCAACTCGAAGGTGACGGCTGAGGAGATGATAGGCGGGGTGCGCGCCTGCGCAGCCTCGGTCCGGCGACGGAACGCCACGGCCGGACGCGAAGCAACGTCACCTGCGGGCAAGTGAGCGCTTCCCGCTCGGTGCCGCCTGCAGTGTCGCCACGGCTGCGGGCCTTGTCTGTCTGGCGACGTTCACTCCTGTAATTCATGATGGTGCCGGGACAGTCACGGGCGATGGTTGCGGCAATGACGGGATCTAGGGTGCTCCGGGGGCTGTTCGCGGGGGCGGCAGTGACGCTGTTCGCCGCCGCAGTTGCGGCGCGGACGGTGAGCGACGATCTGGGGCGCACGGTGCAGGTGCCGCAGGCGCCGCTGCGGATCGTCAGCCTGGCACCGGGCGCCACGGAGATGCTGTTCGCGGCCGGCGCCGGCGCCCAGGTCATCGCCACCGTGGAGTACTCCGATGAGCCGCCCGCGGCGCGCCGCGTGCCGCGCATCGGCGATGTGGCGGCGGTCGATATGGAGCGTCTGGTGGCGCTGCACCCGGACGTGGTGGTGCTGTGGGCCGGCGGTGGCAATCCGGCGCAGCGCGAGAAGATCGCCGGACTGCGCATACCCATCTATCAGCAGCAGGTGGCGCGCCTGGCGGATATCCCGGCAGCCGTGCGGCGCCTGGGCGCACTGGCCGCAACTACCGTCGTGGCGGAGCGTGCAGCCGCGACCATGGAGGCGCGGCTGGCCGCGCTTACGGCCACCTACGGCGCCCGCCCCGGCCGGCGCCCGAGCGTACTGCTGCAGGTCTGGAACCGTCCCATCTACACCGTCGGCGGCAAACACCTGATGAGCGATGCGCTCGTGCTCTGCGGGGCGCGCAACGTGTTCGCAGATCTGCCGGAAGCCGGGCCCATCGTCGACATGGAGTCGATCATTGCGCGCGATCCGGACATCATCGTCGCCGCGGCGCCCACCGGCGAGGGCGCAGCCTGGGTCGCCGACTGGACGCAGCTGACGAGCCTGAGCGCGGTGCGCCACAAGCGGGTGGTGGCTTTTGAGGATCAGGCGCTGAGCCGCCTGGGCCCGAGCGTGATCGGGGCGACGGAGAATCTGTGCCGGACGCTCGCCGGCGTCAGTCGCGGAAATTATTGAACTGCAGCGGCATCTCCAGCTTGCTGCCGCGCAACAGCGTCATCGCCGCCTGCAGATCATCGCGCTGCTTGCCGGTGATCCGCACCTTGTCGCCCTGCAGGCTCGCCTGCACCTTGAGCTTCGAATCCTTGACGATGCGCGCGATCTTCTTGCCGGTCTCCGCGTCGATCCCATGGCGCAGCACCACTTCCTGGGTGGCCGTGGCGAGCGTGGTCTGCGCATCCTTGACCTCAAGGCACACCAGATCGATACCGCGCTTGGAGAGGCGCAGCTTGAGGATCTCCAGCATCTGCTTGAGCTGAAAGTCCACCTGGGCGCGCAGGGTCACCAGGAACTCCTTGAGTTCGAAACTCGCCCCGGTGTCCTTGAAGTCAAAACGCTGCGACAGCTCGCGGTTGGCCTGATCGACCGCGTTGGCCACCTCGTGGGCGTTGAGTTCGGAGACGGTGTCGAAGGAAGGCATGAGCGTCAGCGCGACTTTTTCTTCGGACGCGCCGCCAGCGCACGGCGGTGCTTGCGGGTGAGTTCCAGGAAGCGTGGCATGGGCCCGGTGTCCTCGTACACCGGATCGCCCTGCTCGTCGGTGGAGATGATCTTGGCGCCCGCCACGTAGGGCATGGCTGCCGCCATTTCCGTGAGCGCTGCTGCCAGCAGTTCCGAGATCAGTTGCTCGGCCGTGCGCCCCGGGAACATCTCGGCCAGCGCCCCGAGGCGCGCGGCATCATCCACCGGCAGGCGTACCGAATAGGTGCGCGCGGTGCGCGGGGCGGCCGCGCCGTCGCGCCAGCTGTCGAGGAGTTCTTTAAAGTTCACGGTATGGCCAATCCCTGGGGAAATATTGTATCCAAAAGCCGGCGCCACCGGATTGCTGCGGCTGCAGGCCGCGCCGCGCGCGATCGGCGGTCTGGCCGGGGGGTGTGACGCCACCGCGGCGGCGCGCAGGCGCCGTTCTTGACGGGCCGCGTATGGCACGGTGATACTCTTGGCCAGTGTCACAGCACCGCAGCAACCTGGCGCGTCTTTGGTGGTGGCGCACTTCATAACGGAGTGGGCTGACGGTTAGCTGTTTCCAACGAATCTAGGATCTGACGCATACCAGAACCCATCTCCGGATAACCCCGGGGATGGGTTTTTTGTTGTCTGCGTGAAACGGGAGTGAGGCTTGCAACCGCTATTCGACATCGCCGGGGATCTGGACACGCCGGTGTCGGCATTCATGAAGCTCGGCGCGTTCGCGCCGCGCTTCCTGCTCGAGAGTGTCGAGGGGGGCGAGCGCCTGGCGCGCTACTCGTTCATCGGTTTCGGTGACGGGCTCGAGGTGCGACTCGATGAGAACGGACTCCGCGTCGGGGCCGAGCGTCACCGCGTCCCGACGACGGGCGCGGAGCTACTTGCCGGCCTGCGCGCGGCCCTCGCGCTGGCCCCCAAGCCGCAGCCGGACATCTCCGGGGTGCCGCTGGCGGGCGGTCTCGTCGGCTATGCCGCTTACGACGTAGTGCGCCATTTCGAGCGCCTGCCCGCACGCAGCGCGCGCGCGAGCGGTGTTCCGGCGCTGCACTACGTCGCCCCGCGCTCGGTACTGGTGTTCGATCATCTGACGCGCGGCATCGCGCTGGTGCACGCGGGCCCCGAGGAGGAGCGGCGCGCGCTGCGTCGCGAAGTGGTGCGGGCGCTGCGTGGCGCGCTGCCGCAGGCCCCGCGCGCCGGCCGCTATGCGCCGCCCGTCGCCGCCTTTCCGCGCGCCGACTATCTCGCCGGCGTCCAGCGCACCCAGGAGTACATCGCCGCCGGGGACGTCTACCAACTGGTGCTCGCCAGCCGCTTCGCCGGCCGTCACGAGCTCGATCCCTTTCAGGCCTACCGCGCGCTGCGGCTCATCAACCCCTCCCCTTATATGTACTACTGCGTGCTCGGGGACGTCGCGGTGGTGGGCTCATCGCCCGAGGCGCTGGTGAAGCTCAACGGGCGCGAAGCGCAGCTGCGGCCGATCGCCGGTACGCGCCCGCGCGCCGCGGATGCGGCCCTCGATGCGCAGCGCGAGGCGGACCTCTTGGCCGATCCGAAGGAGAACGCCGAGCACGTCATGCTGGTCGATCTGGCGCGCAACGATCTGGGGCGCGTCGCGCGCGCCGGCAGCGTGCGCGTTGATCCGTACCGCTCCATCGAGCGCTACAGCCACGTCATGCACATGGTGAGCGGGGTGCGTGGCGAACTCGCGCCCGGCAAGGATGCCTTCGACCTGTTTGCCGCCGCCTTCCCGGCCGGCACCCTGGTGGGCGCGCCCAAGGTGCGCGCCATGCAGATCATCGACGAGCTCGAGCCGGTGAGTCGCGGCCTGTACGGCGGCACCGTCGGCTACTTCGGTGCGCGCGGCGACATGGACCATGCCATCACCATCCGCACGCTCGTCTTCCGGGGCGACGAGTACAGCTATCAGGCCGGCGCGGGGATCGTGGCCGACAGCGTCCCGCAGACCGAACATGAGGAAGTGCTGGCGAAGAGCGCCGCGATGGCGCGCGCGCTCGAGCTGGCGCAGGAGGGCCTGTGAAGCCGCGCTTGCTGCTGATCGACAATTACGACTCCTTCACCTACAACCTGGTGCAGGGGTTTCTGGTGCTGGGCGCGGAGGTGAGCGTCTACCGCAACGACGCGCTGAGCACTGAGGCGGCGCTCGCACTGGCGCCCTCGCACCTGTGCATCTCCCCCGGCCCGGGCACGCCCTACGATGCGGGCGTCTCCATGGACATGATCCGCGCCTTCGCCGGGCGCATTCCGGTGCTCGGGGTGTGCCTGGGCCATCAGTCGATCGTCGAAGTGTTCGGCGGCAAGGTGGTGCGCGCCGGACGGCTGATGCACGGCAAGACCTCGCAGGTGCAGCATGACGGGCGCACGCTGTTTGCAGGACTCCCGCAGCCGTGCGAGGTCGGCCGCTACCACTCCCTCATCGCCGCTCCGGCGAGCATGCCGGCGGAGCTGGAGGTCAGTGCGCGCACCGCGGAAGGGGAGATCATGGGGGTGCGCCATCGCCAGCTCCTGGTCGAGGGCGTGCAGTTCCATCCGGAGAGCATCCTCACGCCCGAGGGGCCGCGCCTGATGAGCAATTTCCTTGGCCTGTCCGTCAGCGAGCGCGCCGGCCCGGAGCGCGCAGGAGCAAACCGTGTCGCATCCGCGTGAATTTCTGCTGCAACTGCTGGAGCGCGGCGACCTGACCCAGGCGCAGGCCGGGGAGCTGCTCACGCAGCTGGCCGATCCGGCCCTGCCCGCGGCGCTCGCGGGAGCGCTGCTGGCGGCGCTGTCCGCCAAGGGCGTGGTCGCCGCGGAAGTGCGCGGCTTCGCGCAAGCGATGCGCCGCCTCGCGCGCCGCCCGGATCTGCCCCCGGAGCTGCGCGCCATCGACATCGTCGGCACCGGCGGGGATGCCTCGGGGAGCTTCAACATCTCCACCGGCACGGCGCTGCTGAGCGCGGCCTGCGGGCTGCGGGTCATCAAGCACGGTAACCGCTCGGTCTCGAGCCGCTGCGGCAGTGCCGACGTGCTCGAGGCGCTGGGGCTCCCCGTGCCGCTCGACGCGCAGGCCGCCGCCGACTGCTTCGCCGCCACCGGCTTCACCTTCCTGTTTGCGCCGTACTACCATCCCTCGACCCAGGCGATCACCCCGGTGCGTGCCGCCCTCGGGGTGCGCACGGTATTCAACATCCTCGGGCCGCTGGTGAATCCGGCGCAGCCGCCCCTGCACCTGGTGGGCGCCTACAGTCTCGACGTGGCGCGCCTGCTGGCCGAGACGTTCCAGGGTCTGCCGATCGAGCGCACCTTCGTCGTCCACGGCGCCGGCGGCTGGGACGAGCCCACCCCGATCGGCCCCTTCACGCTGTTCGACGTGCGTCCGCAGGGCATCGTGAGCAGCGTGCGCGAGCCGGCCGACTATGGACTCAAGCGGTGCAGCGCGGCCGATCTGGCCGGCGGCGACGCCCGCTACAACGCGCGCGCGCTGACGGCCGTGCTCGAAGGCGAAGACCGCGGCGCGCACCGCGACTGCCTGCTGCTCGGGGCGGCGCTGGCGCTGGAGGTTGCGGGCGAGATTCACGAGCCGCGCGCGGGCATCGAGCGCGCCGCCGCTGCCATCGACAGCGGCGCCGCGGCACGCGTGCTCGCGGCCCTGCGCGCGCAGGGCGCCGCGAGCGTCGCCGCCGGGTGTGCCGTGAGCGAGGGCTTCCTGGGCGAGATGGCGCAGGCCAGTCGCGCGCGGGTGCGCGCGGCACAGGCGCTGCGCAGTGCCGCGGTACTTGAGCGCGCCGCCGGGGCCGCGCCGCCGCCGCCGCGGCTGCGGCTTCACCCGGCAGGCTTTGATCTCATCGCCGAGCTTAAACTGCGCTCACCGGCGCACGGCGCGCTGCGCGGACCCGAGGAGGACGTGCCGGCGCGCGTCGCTGCCTACGCCCGCGCCGGCGCCGCGGCGGTCTCGGTGCTCACCGAGCCCCAGCGCTTCGACGGCTCGCTCGAGCACCTGCACAGCGCCGCCCGCGCGCTCGCCCCGGCCGGCGTGCCGGCGATGCGCAAGGACTTCCTGGTCGATCCCTACCAGGTGCTCGAGGCGCGCGCGGCCGGCGCGGGCGGCGTGCTGGTCATCCTGCGCATGCTGCCGCGCGCGGCCAGCGAGGCCCTCATCGAATGCGCCGGCGCCTGCGGGCTGTTCGTGCTGCTCGAGGCCTTCGATGCCGCCGACATCGAGCTCATGCACGAGCTGGTGGAGCACTTCGCGCCGGGCGTGCAGCTCTTGGCCGGGCTCAACTGCCGTGATCTCGACACGCTGCAGGTGGTGCCCGGACGACTCGCCGCGCTGGCGCCGCTCCTGCCGCGTGCGGTCCCGCGCGTGGCCGAGAGCGGCGTGGCGACGCCCGCCGATGCGCGCGCCGTGGCGGCGGCCGGCTATCAGCTGGCGCTCGTCGGCAGCGCGCTCATGCAGGGCGCGGATCCCGGGCATCTCGCCGCGCAGCTGCTCGCGGCGGGCCGCACGGCCTCCGGGGTGCGCTAGATGTGGATCAAGATCTGCGGGCTCACGAGCCCGGAGGCGGTGACGGCGGCGCTCGAGCACGCGGTCGATGCGCTCGGCTTCGTGTTCGCGGAGTCGGTGCGCCGCGTGACGCCCGCGCAGGCGGCGCAGCTTAGCCGGCGCGCGCGCGGCCGTACGCCGTGCGTTGCGGTGATGCGCCACCCGAGCCAGTTGCTGGTGGATGAGGTGCTGGCGGTGTTCCGGCCGGACGTGCTGCAAAGTGATGCGGCAGATCTGGCAACGCTGCGTCTGCCGCAGGGGCTCGCGCTGCTGCCGGTGCTGCGCGCCGCGCCCGCGGCGGCCGGGCCGCTGCCACCGCGGCTGCTGTTCGAAGGCGCCAGCAGCGGCAGTGGCCGCACCGCCGACTGGAGCACGGCACACGCGCTCGCCCGCCGCACGCAGCTGGTGCTGGCCGGCGGCCTGAACCTCGGCAACGTGGGCGCGGCCATCGCCGCGGTGCACCCGTTCGGGGTCGACGTCTCGAGCGGCGTCGAGGAATGTCCGGGGGTGAAGAGCCCGGCGGCGATCGGCGATTTTGTACTGGCGGTGCGCGCGGCAGCGCGCGCCCTGGAAAGGACAGGGGACTCGCTATGAATGCACAGGCAGCTTCGGTGGATGCCAAGCGGCTGCTGGGCGAACTGATCGCCGGCAGATTTCCGGACGCGCGCGGGCGCTTTGGGCCCTTCGGCGGACGCTATGTCCCGGAGACCCTGATCCCGGCGCTCGAGCGCCTCACGCGCGGCGTGCGCGAGCACCTGCACGCGGAGGCGTTTCAGGCCGAGCTCGTCGGGCAGCTGCGCAGCTGGGTGGGCCGTCCCACGGCGCTCACCTTCGCCGCGCGGCTCTCGGCGCGCTGGGGTGCCAACGTGTGGCTCAAGCGCGAGGATCTCGCGCACACCGGTGCGCACAAGATCAACAACGCCATCGGCCAGGCGCTGCTCGCGCGGCGCCTCGGTGCGCGGCGCATCGTCGCGGAGACCGGCGCCGGGCAGCACGGGGTGGCGAGCGCTGCCGCCTGCGCACGCCTGGGGCTGCCGTGCACGGTCTACATGGGCGAGATCGACATGCAGCGCCAGGCGCCGAACGTCGGCCGCATGCGCCTGCTCGGGGCGCAGGTCGTGGCGGTGACTTCCGGCGATCGCACCTTGCGTGCGGCGATCGATGAGGCGATGCGCGACTGGGTCGCAGATCCGACCCACACTTATTATCTGCTCGGCTCGGTGGTCGGCCCGCACCCCTATCCGTACCTGGTGCGCGAGCTGCAGGCGGTGATCGGGCGCGAGGCGCGCGCGCAGATGCTCGAGGCCACCGGCGCGCTCCCGGATGCGCTCATCGCCTGCGTCGGCGGCGGCTCGAACTCTATGGGGGCCTTCCACGCCTTCGTGCCGGATGCGGCGGTCGAGCTCATCGGCGTGGAGGCGGGCGGGCGCGGTGCGCAGCTCGGCGAGAACGCTGCGACCATCGCCTACGGACGTCCCGGCGTGCTGCACGGCACCTATTCGCTGCTGCTGCAAGACGCCGACGGCCAGATCCAGGAGACGCACTCGGTGTCGGCCGGTCTCGACTACCCGAGCGTCGGCCCCGAGCACGCCCTGCTGGCGGCGATCGGACGGGTGCGCTACGGCACCGCGAGCGATGCGGACGCGCTCGCCGCGGTGCGTGCCACGAGCGAATGCGAAGGCATCCTGCCGGCACTGGAGAGCGCCCATGCGCTCGCCGGCGCCGAGCGCTGGGCGCGCGAGCACCCGGGGCGCACCATTCTCGTGTGTCTCTCCGGACGCGGCGACAAGGACATGCTGACGCTGCAGCAGACGCTGCCGCAGGATGCCGCGCCGTGACGCCGCGCGAGCGCATCAGTCACAGCATCCGCGCGGCCTGCGCCCGCGGCGAGCCGGCACTCATCGCCTATCTCACCGCCGGCTTTCCGGCACGCGAGAAGTTCCGCGAGCACCTGCGCGCGATCGCCGCGGTGGCGGACGTGGTGGAGGTCGGCGTGCCGTTCACCGATCCGATGGCCGACGGGGTGACCATCCAGCGCGCGAGCCTGGCCGCGCTGGCGCAGGGCGTGAGCCTGTCTTGGATTCTCGCCGAGCTTGAGGCGCTGGGGGAGATGCGCGTGCCGCTCCTGCTCATGAGTTACCTGAACCCGCTGCTCGCCTTCGGCCCCACGCTCGCCGTGCGCGCCCGCGGCGCCGGGGTCGCCGGCTTCATCGTGCCGGACCTGCCGCTCGATGAGAGCAGCGAGCTGCGCGCGGCACTCGATGCCGAGGGACTGGCGCTGGTGCAGATGGTCACCCCGGTCACCGAGCCCGAGCGCCTGCGGCAGCTGTGTGCCGGCAGCCAGGGATTCGTGTACGCGGTGACCATGACCGGTACCACCGGCAAGAACGTCGCGGTGCCCGAGGACGTCGTGCAGTACCTGGACCGCGTGCGGGCCGCCGCAGCGCTGCCGGTGTGCGCCGGCTTCGGCATCCGCAGCCGCGAGCAGGTTGCGCGGCTGCGCGGCCACGTCGATGGCGTGGTGGTGGGCTCGGCGCTGGTGGAGCAACTGGAACGCGGCGCCGACGTGTCCGCCTGGCTGCGCTCGCTGCGGCCCGGCATCTGACGCAGAGCCGCCAACGGTAGCACAGGGTGAGCGCCATCAAGCAACAGGGAGGTTGCGACCCCGCCGCGACGGGTTGCATCAGCAACGGAGCGAGCGGTAATAAATAAGCCAGTTCACGCCGCCTCGATCCTGCGCACTTCGCGATTGCTTCAAGCCGAGGCTTGTGATTTCGTAGCGAGCATGAGTAGCCCGGCTCCTGCCGTCGCCATGCGCACGCTTCGCCTGAAGGTGATGACCGAGTCCTATCGATGGCTGGCCGCGGCGGCTGTGGAAGTAAACCAGGTTTTTAACTGGGCCAATGCCACCAGCATCGACGCCGCGGATCGCAACCGTCGCGCGAACGCCAGGTTTCTCTCCGGTTTTGATCTCTGCCGCCTCTCCGCGGGAGCCACCGAGTGTTTCGAACGCATCGGCGCAGATACGATCCAACGGATCTGCACCGAGTATGCTGCCAAGCGACGAGCCGCGAAACGAGTCCGGTTGCGTTGGCGTGTGAGCTGCGGCTCTCGCCGCGCTCTCGGCTGGGTTCCCTTCAAGGCGGTGAACTTGAAGCGCCGCGGCGCTTGCCTGCGCTTCTGCGGCAAGAGCTTTCGTGTCTTCGAGCGGGAACGGCTGGCGGGCGCGAAGTGGCGAGACGGCTGCTTTGCGCAGGATGCCGTTGGCGACTGGTGGCTGTGCTTGCCGGTGGAATTCACCACGGAGCAAACCGCCGCTCCGCAGCATGTCGTGGGGATTGATCTTGGCTTAAAGGACATCGCGGTGATGAGCGACGGCGAGCGCCTCGAGGCAGGCCGCTGGACGCACGGCTTCGCAGAAAAGCTTGCGCATGGCGCAGCGCCGCGGACACAAGCGCCAGGCTAAGCGCGTGCATCGGAAAGCCGCTCGCTGCCGCGCCGATGCGTTGCATAAGTTTTCAAGAAAGTTGATTGATCAGTACCAGAATATCGTCGTTGGAGACGTGAGCAGTCTGAAGCTCGTGAAGACACGCATGGCGAAGGCCGTGCTGGATTCCGGCTGGGGCATGCTCAAAGCGCAGTTGCAGTATAAGGGCGAGCACGCCGGCAGATGCGTTCAGGTCGTCAGCGAGAAAAATACCAGCCGCACCTGTTCTTCCTGTGGATCGCTGAGCGGTCCGCAGGGGGTAAATGGGTTGCGTGTAAGGAGTTGGGTCTGCAGCGAGTGTGGTGACTCGCATGACCGGGATGTTAATGCAGCCCGGGTGATTCTGCTCCGTGGGGAGGTGTCCCCATCCGTGCGCGGGAACGAGTCTTCACCGAAAAGGCGCCAACCGAGCCCGACATCACGTCGAATGCAAGGCAGGGATAGGCGCGCTTGTGATGACGGCATGAACACCGGGCTGAGTTCACTGTGCAGACCCTGAGGATCCTGCCGCGCTTTTGCGGGCCAGCGGCTTCCGCCAACGGCGGCTACTTCGCCGGCCTCGTGGCGACGCTCGCCGAGCGCACGCTGACGGTGCGGCTGCGCCAGCCGCCGCCGCTGGATACGGAGCTCACGGTGAGCGAAGCCGATCGCGGGGTGCTGCGCGTGCATCACGAACAGACACTGATCGGGGAGGCCGAGCCGGCCGTGCTCGCGCTCGATCCCCCGCGTGTGCCGCATTACCTGGAGGCCGTGGAGGCCTCGCGGCACTACGCCGGCTTTCGCCAGCACCGCTTTCCGACCTGCTTCGTGTGCGGCACGCAGCGCGTGCGCGGGGACGGCATGCGGATCTTCGCCGGTGCGATGCCGGAGCTTGGGCTGGTGGCGGCCCCCTGGGTCCCGGATCCCTCGCTCGATCGCGGCGACGGCAAGGTGCGCGCGGAGTTCATGTCCGCGGCGCTGGACTGCCCGGGCTACTACGCGGTGGCCGCGGATGACCAGATGATGCTGCTGGCGGAATTCACCGCCCACGTCGACCGCCTGGTGCACGTGGGGGAGGCCTGCACCGTCATCGGCTGGCCACTGGGGTCCGAGGGCCGCAAGCACGCGGCCGGCACCGCGCTCTATGACGGCAAGGGCGAGCTGTGCGGCAAGGCGCGCGCGCTCTGGATCGAACCGCGCAGCCCCGCCTGAGCCCGCCCGCGGCGCGCCTCAGGCGCGTATCAGGCGCATCATGCCTTCCGGGTAGCGCGCACCGGCCCCCACGCCGGGCGGAAACACGGCCTCGATGGCCGCCAGGTCCGCGCTGGTGAGTCGTACCTCGAGCGCGCCGAGATTCTCCTGCAGATTACGCACCCGGCGGGTACCGGGGATCGGCACGATGTGCTCGCCCTGCGCGAGCACCCAGGCGAGCGCCAGCTGCGCGGGCGTGCAGGCCTTGGCGCGGGCGAGCGCCTGCACTTTCTCCACCAGTGCGAGGTTGCGGCCGAAGTTCTCGCCCTGGAAGCGCGGGCTCATGCGCCGGTAGTCATCGGGGGCGAAGTCCTCCGGGGTCTTCAGCGCGCCGGTGAGAAAGCCGCGCCCGAGGGGACTGTAGGGCACGAAGCCGACGTTGAGCCTGGCACACATGTCGAGCACCCCGTCCTCGGGGTCGCGCGTCCACAGCGAATACTCGCTCTGCAGCGCCGTGATCGGGTGCACGCGGTGCGCGCGCTCGAGCGTCTGCGGCGACACCTCCGAGAGTCCCAGGTAGCGCACCTTGCCGCTCTTCACCAGCTGGGCCATGGCGCCGACGGTCTCCTCGATGGCGACGTTCGGGTCCACGCGGTGCAGGTAGTACAGGTCGATCTGCTCCACGCCCAGGCGCTTCAGGCTCGCCTCGCAGGCCGTGTGCACACGCTGCGGGCGCGCATCGATCGCCCGTGCAGTGGGATTGTCGGCATCGCGTACGAAGCCGAACTTGGTGGCCAGAAACGCATCGCCGCGCCGCCCGCGCAGCGCGCGGCCCACCAGTTCCTCGTTGGTGTACGGGCCGTACGCGTCGGCGGTGTCGAGAAAGTTGACGCCCGCATCGAGCGCGTACTTGAGGGTCGCGAGCGACTCGGCATCGTCGTGCGCGCCGTAAAACTCGCTCATGCCCATACAGCCCAGGCCAAGGGCTGAAACGGTGGGGCCGCCGTGGCCCAGTGTGCGCGTCTGCATCGGGGTACTCCGCAAAGTTGGAGGTGGCGATTGTGCGCCCGATCGAGCCGCGCATCGAATACGCAATTCGGGAGAGGCGCCGGGTCGCGCTAGGTGGTCAGCGGCCCCATGTGGGCGCTGCGCCAGCCGCCGAACCGGTAGTAAAGAAACGCGAGCAGCGCGGAGAGCACCGAGGAGATCGGGAAGCTCCACCAGACCGCGTCGGCATGATAGCGATCGAGGAAGAACTCCGCGAGCGGGAAGCGCACCAGCAGCAGCGAGACCGTGAGCACGAGCAGTGGGGCGATCACGGCCCCGGTGGCGCGCACCACGCCGAACAGCGCCACCGAGATGCCGAAGAAGATGAACGAGCCGCTGACGATGCGGTTCAGGTGCGAGGCGATGCTCAGCGCCTGGGACCCGGCCGGCAGGAACAGCCCGAAGATGCGCGTGTCGAGCAGCTCGATCACCAGCACGATCGAGCCGGTGAGCAGCACGCTGTAGAGCACGCCCACCCCGGCGATGCGCGTGACGCGCTCCCACTTGCCGGCCCCCACGTTCTGGGCGCTCATGGCCGAGATGCCCATGGCCACCGCAAACGCCGGCATCTGGATGTAGTTCCAGATCTGCATCGCGGCGCCGAACGCGGCGGTGGCGTCCACGCCGAAGCGGTTGACGAGCGTGATCATGAGCACGGCGCTCAGTGACACCACCAGCATCTGCGCGCTCATGGGTATGCCCTTCTTGAGCAGAATCCGCACGATTCCCCAGTTGATGCGCAGGTACGCGAGTTCGTCCTGATGCAGGCACAACATGTTGCGGCGGCGGTAGAGATGGCGGATGAGCGCGGTGAGGGTCACCGCTTGGGCGACGAAGGTGGCGAGCGCGGAGCCGGCGATCCCCATGCGCGGCACCGGGCCCCAACCGAAGATGAACAGCGGATTCAGCCCGATGTCGATCACCACCGACAGCAGCATGAAATAGAACGGCGTCTTCGAGTCGCCCGCGCCGCGCAGCACCGCCATGACGAAGGCGTACATGTAAAGAAACGGCAAGGCGAGGAAGATCACCCGCATGTAGGCCACCGCCAGTGCGAGCGAGTCCGGCGGGGTGCTCATGGCCTGCAGCAGCGGGCGGCAAAAGAGCAGGCCGGTGATCGCCATCGTCACCGAGATGCCGGCGAAGAAGGTGGCACTGGTGCCCACTACCTGCTTGGCCTCGCGCAGGTCATTGGCGCCGATTTTCTGGCCGATGAGGATGGTCGCCGCGAGCGCCACGCCGAAGGCCGCACCGATCAGCAGGAACATGACGGTGTTGGCGTTGGAGGTGGCCGTCAGCGCCGCCTCCCCCAGGTAGCGGCCGACCCAGATGGCGTTCACCGAGCCGTTCAGCGACTGCAGCATGTTGGCGAGCAGGATCGGCAGGGAGAATCTGAACAGGACGAGCGGAATCGACCCGTGCGTGAGGGAGCGCGGCACTTACTTCAGCGCCACAGCGCGCCGAGCACAGTCACGGCGCCGGCGCCGAGCAACGTCCACGCCGGCCAGCCGAGGCCGCGCGTGAGCGCGAGCGCGGCGAATCCGGCAAGCAGCAGCGTGCCGAGCGCGAGCGCCTGCTGGCGGCGCCGCGCGCTGCGCATCTCCGCCCGCAGCGCGTCGAGCTCCTGCGACGTGGGCGCCGTGGCCGGCACGAGCGGCGCGCGCAGCAGCCGCTGCAGCGCCGCGGGCAGCTCGCGCATGCCGGCCAGCAGCTGCGGTGCCTCGGTGCGCAGCGAGCGCAGCAAGGCCCGCGCTCCGCTGCGCTCGCGCATCCACTCGCGCAGGATCGGGGTCGCGGTGTTCCACACATCGAGGTCCGGGTACAGGTCACGTCCCAGGCCTTCCACGTTGAGCAGCGTCTTCTGCAGCAACAGCAGCTGCGGCTGGATCTGCATGTTGAAGCGCCGCGAGATCTCGAACAGCCGCAGCAGAATGCGCCCGAAGGAGATGTCTTTCAGCGGGCGGTCGAGGATCGGCTCGCATACGGTGCGCACCGCCGACTCCATCTCCTCCAGGCGGGTACCGGGGGGCACCCAGCCGGAATCCAGGTGCAGCTGCGCGACGCGCCGATAGTCGCGGTCGAAGACCGCGAGGAAGTTCTCCGCCAGGTATTGCTGGTCACGCACGTCGAGGGAGCCGACGATGCCGAAGTCCACGGCGGCGTAGCGCGGCCGCGCCGGGTCGTCGATGAGCACGAAGATGTTGCCGGGGTGCATGTCAGCGTGGAAGAAGTTGTGGCGGAACACCTGCGTGAAGAAGATGCGCACGCCGTTCTCGGCCAGGAGCGCGATGTTGGTGCCGGCGCCCTTCAGGCTCGCCATGTCACTGATCGGCACGCCATGGATACGCTCGAGCACCATGACCTCGGTGCGGCAGTAGTCCCAGTAGACCTCCGGGACGTACAGCAGTTCGGAGCCGGCGAAGTTACGCTTCAGCTGCGAGGCATTGGCGGCCTCGCGCATCAGGTCGAGCTCATCGAGGATGGTCTTCTGGTACTCGTTGACGAGTTCGCGCGGGCGCAGCCGCCGGCCTTCCGACCAGTAGCGCTGCGCGAGCTCGGCGAGCGCGTGCAGCACCTCGAGGTCGCGCTCGATCACCGCGTGCATGCCCGGGCGCAGCACCTTGACCACGACTTCCTCACCGGAATGCAGGCGCGCCGCGTGCACCTGCGCGATCGAGGCGGCCGCCAGCGGCGCTTCCTCGAACTGCGAGAAGGTCTCGGTGACGCTGCGGCCGTAGGCCTGCTCGATCAGCGCCCGCGCTTCGCTGCCGGGGAAGGGCGGCACCCGGTCCTGCAGCCGCGCGAGCTCATCGGCGATGTCCGGCGGTAACAGGTCGCGGCGCGTCGACACGGCCTGCCCGAACTTCACGAAGATCGGCCCGAGCTCCTCGAGCGCCAGGCGCAGTCGCTCGCCGCGACTGCTGCCGCGGCGACGCGCGAACCACACCTCGGGGGACAAAAAGAACACGAAGCGCAGCGGCCGGTACAAGTGCGTGGCGCGCACGTAATCGTCGAGTCCGTGCCGCAGCAGCACGCGCTGGATCTCCAGCAATCGCAGCAGCACCCGCAGTTTCACTGCAGGCCGCGCCGCCGCGCGAGCACGTCCAGGCGCGCCTGCAGCCGATCAAGATCCTCGCGCACCGCATCCACGCCGCGCAGGAACTGCTCGCCCTCGGCGCGCGGCACCAGGTGGCCGCGCTCGTGGCCGAGGTACTCGGCCAGGTTCACGATCCCGGTCTCGAGCGCGCGGCGCGTCAGCGTAAGCCCGCCGCGGGCAAGACTCGCGAGGCGGTGCGCCGCCACATCGCCGATCACCCCCGAGAGCTCCTCCTCCGGATCCGGTCGCAGGAGCTGCAGCAGTTCCCAGAAGCGCTCCGCCAGCTCGGTGTCCCCGCTCAGGGTGACGCCGCCGCCCTGCAAACGCGCCTGCGGTGAGCCCTCCAGGATCAGGCCGAGGAGCCCGAACGGGCCGCCGCTGAGGCTGGCATCCGCCGGCGCGTCGCTGAAGGCGAGCTCGAGGGTGGCGCCGTTGGATACCAGGCGCAGGCGCGCCATGTCGCGCAGCTCAATGCCGAGGCTGCGGCCTGCCAGCTGCGTGCACAGCTGGCGCGCACGCGGCGAGCGCGGCAGGCCGCGGTTGAGGAGCTTCTCGAGCGTCGCCGTCAGCATGCGGGCGCGGTCAGTACTTGTAACCGCGGTGCACCGCGACGATGCCCCCGCTGAGGTTGTGGTAACGACAGCCCTCGAGCCCCGCCCCCTGCATCATTTTCAGCAGCGTCTCCTGGTCCGGGTGCCTGCGGATGGATTCGGCGAGGTAGCGGTAGCTCGCCTCATCGCCGGCCACGAACCGGCCGATGAGCGGCAGCACGCGGAACGAGTAGGCATCGTAGAGGGGCTTCAGTCCCGGGGCGCGCGGCTGCGAGAACTCGAGCACCAGCAGTTGCCCCCCGGGCTTGAGCGCGCGGCGCATCGCGGCGAGCGCCGCGTCCTTGTCCGTGACGTTGCGCAGTCCGAAGCCGATCGTGATGCAGTCGAAACTGCCGTCGGGGAAGGGCAGCCGCTCGGCGTTGGCCTGCACGTAGGCGAGGTTGGCCGTGAGGCCCGCGTTGATCAGCCGGTCGCGCCCCTGCGCCAGCATCGCGGCGTTGATGTCGGTGAGCACCACGAGGCCGCGCTCGCCGACCTGGCGGGCCAGCCCCGCGGCCAGGTCGCCGGTGCCGCCGGCGACATCCAGCGCCCGCTGCCCGGGCCGCAGGTTCGCCAGTCCGAGCGTGAAGCGCTTCCACAGGCGGTGGGTGCCCGCGGACAGCAGGTCGTTCATCAGGTCGTAGTTGCTGGCCACGGAATCGAATACACCGCGCACCCGGCGCGCCTTGTCCGCCTGCGGTACGCGCTGAAAGCCGAAGTCAGTGGAGCGGTCGTCGGGCATGGGAAAAGTGCGTGCGGCTAGGACTTCAGACACATTCTACTCATCGGGCACCCCGGCGCGTGATCCGGCGACACCCGCAATTGGTTGCAATTGCGTGGGCGCGGCGCGCAGAATCGCCGCCGTTAAGGGGGTCTTGTAATGAATCGGGCCGGGCAGCAATGTCCGGCCCGATTCATTTGGGGCCCGCAGCGGGGGCGGCCGTGGCGTGCGCGCGCCGCGCAAGATAAAGCGCCCACTTCTCGCGCTGTTCGCGACCAAGTTCGGCCAGATACTTCCAGGTGTAGAGGCCGGTGTCGTGGCCGTCATCGAATACCAGCTTGACGGCGTACTGTCCGACCGGCTCGACCGCCGCGATGCCGACGTTCTCCTTGCCGAGCACCAGCACTTCCTGCCCCGGACCGTGCCCCTTGACCTCCGCCGACGGGGAGTGCACGCGCAGGTACTCGAACGGCAGCTCGAAACGGCTGCCGTCGCTGAAGCTCACCTCGAGCAGGCGCGAGCTGCGGCGTACCCGGATTTCGGTCGGAACGGCTTCGCTCATGAGGACCCCCAGTATAGGCGGCCGCGCTGGACGGCCTTCATTGTTGCAGTGCAATATTTACTAGGCGCGACGCGGGCTTAGCGCGCGGCTTGCGCTGCCGACGGTGAAATTCACCCGCGCGCCTCTATACTCACGATCCCTTTTGCTCCCGAGGGCTTCGGGGCGCTCGAGCGCCCGAGCAGTGAATGGAACCCACCGATACCGCCCATCCCGATTACTACCATCGAGTCGTGGATTGCCAGTGGGCCTGTCCGGCCCACACCGATGTCCCGGAATACATTCGACTGATCGCCCAGGGGCGGTTCACCGACGCCTACATGGTGAACCGCGAGTCCAACGTCTTTCCCGGGATCCTGGGTCGGGTCTGCGACCGCCCGTGCGAGCCGGCCTGTCGGCGCGGCCGCATCGAGCAGAAGCCGGTGGCCATCTGCCGCCTGAAGCGCGTCGCGGCCGACCATCGCGAGGACGTGAGCGGACGGCTGCCGAAGATTCCCCGGGTGAAGAACGGCAAGCGCATCGCACTGGTCGGCGCGGGCTGCGCCTCCCTCACCGTCGCCAATGATCTGATGCCGCTCGGCTACGAGGTGACGATCTTCGAGCAGTACGGCGAGCCCGGCGGCCTGATGCGCACCAACATTCCCTCCTTCCGGCTGCCGCAGACGGTGCTCAACGAAGAGATCGCCATGATCACCGGGATGGGGGTCGACCTGCGCCTGAACACCCCGGTGAAGAGTATGCGGGAGCTGCTCGCCAAGGGCGGCTTCGATGCCGTATTCGTCGGCTCCGGCGCCCCCAAGGGCAAGGAGCTGAACCTGCCCGGGCGCGAAGCCGCGGCGGCCAACGTCCATATCGGCATCGCCTGGCTCGAGTCGGTGGCGTTCGGGCACATCGAGAAGATCGGCAAGCGGGTGCTCATCATCGGCGTCGGCAACACCGCCATGGACTGCTGCCGCACCAGCCTGCGGCTCGGCGCCGCGGGGGTGAAGGTCATGGCGCGCAAGCCGCGCGGCTTCTTCAAGGCCTCGGAGTGGGAGCTCGAGGATGCCGAGGAGGAGAGCGTCCAGATCATCGTCAACCGCGCGCCCAAGGCCTTCGTGCTGGAGAACGGGCGGCTCGCCGGCATGCTGTTCGATCAGATGGAGTACGAGCTGGAAGCGGACGGGCGCATCCGCGCCGAGCGCATCCTCGGGGAAGAGTTCATTCCTGCGGACGACGTCATCCTCGCCATCGGCCAGGAGAACGCCTTTCCGTGGGTGGAGCGCGACCTCGGCATCGAGTTCGACAAGTGGGACGTGCCCGTGGTCGACAAGGTCACCTTTCAGTCCACGCGCGCGGGCGTGTTCTTCGGCGGCGACGCCGCGTTCGGCCCCAAGAACATCATCTGGGCCGTGGAGCAGGGGCACCAGGCCGCCATCTCCATCCACCGCCACTGCCAGGGCGAGGACGTCAGCGCGCGCCTCGCGCCGGGGATGAGTCTCGCCAGCCGCAAGATGGGCATGCACGAGTGGAGCTACGCGAATGACTACACGCCGCTCGAGCGGCGCCTGATGCCGCACGTCTCGCTCAAGGAGCGCTTCAAGAAGCTGAACATCGAGGTCGAGCTCGGCTTCACCGCGGCGCAGGCGGAGCAGGAAGTGCAGCGCTGCCTCAACTGCGACGTGCAGACGGTGTTCAACGCGAAACTGTGCATCGAGTGCGACGCCTGTATCGACATCTGCCCGGTCGACTGCCTGACGATCACGCACAACGGCGAGGAAGCCGAGCTGCGCACGCGGCTGAAAGCCCCCGCCAAGAACCTGGCGCAGCCGCTGTACGTGTCCGCGGCACTGCCGCAGACCGCACGCGTGATGGTGAAGGACGAGGACCTGTGCGTGCACTGCGGGTTGTGCGCCGAGCGCTGCCCCACCGCCGCATGGGACATGCAGAAGTCCGCGCTGCACTGGCCGCAGGCCGCTGACGAGGCCATTGCGATCGAGGCACAGAAGCCCAAGATAGCCTAGAGAGCGAGCCCGGCCGCAGCCGGCGCCGCGAGGAAACCACCGCACCCCTATGTCGCAAGCATCGCTAGACCGCGTCAACGATTTCACCATCAAGATCGCCACCGTCAACGGCACCGGCTCGGCGAGCGCCAACACGCTGCTCATGAAGTCGATCTTCCGCAGTGGCATTCCGGTGATGGGCAAGAACTACTTCCCCTCCAACATCCAGGGGCTGCCCACCTGGTACGAGATCCGCGTCACCCGCGACGGCTACGTGGCGTGCGCCGGCCGCATCGACATCATGGTGGCGATGAACGCCGAGACCTACGCGCGCGACGTCAAGGAACTCGCCCCCGGCGGCTACCTGATCTACGACTCGACCTGGCCGCGTCCGGCGCTCTTGAAGCGCGAGGACATCACGGTCATCGGCGTGCCGCTGGCGCGCCTGTGCAACGAGAACTTCAACGGCGTGCGCACGCGCATCCTGATGAAGAACATCTGTTATGCGGGGGTGCTGGCGGCGCTGCTGGACCTGGACCTGGCGCGCATCCGGGAACTGCTGGCGGAGACCTACGCCAAGAAGCCGCAGCTGGTCGAGAGCAACATGAAGGCCATCCAGCTCGGCTACGAGCACGCGCGCGCGAACTTCAGCTGCCCGCTGCCGCTGCACGTGGCGCCGCTCGCGCAGACGGCCGGCAACATCATGATCGACGGCAACACCGCCGCCGCGCTCGGCTGCATCTACGCCGGCGCCACGGTCGCCGCCTGGTACCCGATCACCCCCTCGACCTCCCTCATGGACGCCTTCAAGATGTTCGGCGACCGCGTGCGCGTCGACCCGCAGACCGGCCGCAAGAACTTCGCCTTCATCCAGGCCGAGGACGAGCTCGCCTCCATCGGCATGGTGATCGGCGCCATGTGGAACGGCGCGCGCGCCTTCACCGCCACCTCCGGCCCGGGCATCTCGCTCATGAACGAGTTCCTCGGGCTCGCCTACTACGCGGAAGTACCGGCGGTGGTCTTCGACGTGCAGCGCGTCGGTCCTTCCACCGGCATGCCCACGCGCACGCAGCAGTGCGACCTGATGGAGGCGGCCTACGCCTCCCACGGCGATACGCGGCACGTGTGCCTGTACCCGGCCAATCCCGAGGAGTGCTTCTACATGGCGCTGCAGGCGTTCGATCTCGCCGAGCGGCTGCAGACCCCGGTCTTCGTGCTCTCGGACATCGACATCGGCATGAACGACTGGATGTGCCGGGACCTGAAGTGGGACGACAGCTACCGCCCTGACCGCGGCAAGATGCTGAGCAAGGAGGAGATCCTCAAGCTCGAGAAGTTCTACCGCTTCGTCGACAAGGACGGCGACGGCATCACCTACCGCACGCTCCCGGGCGTACATCCGAAGGCCGCCTACTTCACCCGCGGCTCCGGGCACACGCAGTTCGGCACCTACACCGAGGACTCCGCCGAATACCAGCTGGTGCTCGATCGGCTGCTGAAGAAATGGGCGACGGCCAAGAAGCTGGTGCCGCGCGCGGTGATCGACGCGACCGCCGGCTCCAAGGCCGCCATCGTCTCCCTCGGCAGCTGCGACGGTGCCATCCACGAGGCCATCGACATCCTCAAGGCCCGGGGCGTGAGCCTCGACTACATGCGCGTGCGCGCCTTCCCGTTCTCCGAGGACGTCGAGCGCTTTCTCGCCGCGCACGAACTGCTGTTCGTCGTCGAGCAGAACCGCGATGCGCAGTTCCGCGCACTGCTGACGCTCGAGACGGCGGTGGACAAGGCGAAGCTGCGCTCGCTGCTGCACTACGACGGCCTGCCGATCTCCTCGGCCTTCATCGTCGAGGGCGTGCTGGCGGAGCTGCAGCCGCGCGGTGAGCTGAAGAGCCAGGGGGCCGCGCATGCCTAACCAACCCGTGACGGTGCGCCGCGCGTACCGGAGGCCGACATGACTTTCCTGGCAAAGCCCAAAGTGGCGCATCCGTCGCTGCCGAAGAACACGCTCGGGTTCACGCGCCGCGACTACGAGGGGGCGCTGTCGACGCTGTGCGCCGGCTGCGGCCACGACTCCATCACCGCGGCGATCGTGGAAGCCAGCTGGGGGCTGGAGCTTGAGCCGCAGAACATGGTGAAGCTCTCCGGGATCGGCTGCTCGTCCAAGACCACCGCCTATTTCGTCAGCGGCGGCCACGGCTTCAATTCCGTGCATGGCCGTATGCCCTCCATCGCCATGGGCGCCAACGCCGCCAACCGCAACCTCTACTACATCGGCGTCTCCGGCGACGGCGACACGCTATCGATCGGGCTCGGGCAGTTCTGCCACGCGATCCGCCGCAACCTCAACATGCTCTACATCATCGAGAACAACGGGGTGTACGGGCTCACCAAGGGACAGTTCTCGGCTTCCGCCGACGTCGGCAGCAAGGCCAAGAAGGGCGAGACCAATTTCCAGCCGCCGATCGACCCGGTGCTGCTGGCGTTGACGCTCGGCGCCTCCTTCGTCGCGCGCAGCTTCTCGGGCGACAAGCAGCAGCTGGTGCCACTCATCCAGGCGGGTCTCAAGCACCAGGGCTTCGCGCTCATCGACGTGCTGTCACCGTGCGTGACCTTCAACGATCACGAGGGCTCGACCAAGAGCTACGCCTATACGCGCGAGCACTACGAGCCGGCGGTGCACGCGGACTTCGTGCCCCTCGAGCGCGAGATCGCGGTGGACTACAAGGCCGGCGAGGCGCTGCCGGTGGTGATGCACGACGGTAGCCGCATCGTGCTGCGCAAGCTCGACCAGGCCTACGATCCGACCAACCGCACCACCGCGGCGGCGCACATCCACGAGCGCATGAAGGACGGGGAGTACCTCACCGGACTTCTATACCTCGAGCCATCGCAGAACGAGTTTCACGCGGTGAATGGCACGCCCGACTTTGCACTCAACAGCGTGCCGTACGAGGCGCTGTCACCGGGGGCCAAGGGACTGCAGAAGATCCTCGCACGCTATCGCTAGCGCAGCTGCGAGCCGAGCGCGTAGCGCACCCCGAGCTGCACCTGGGTCTGGTTCGCCCAGGGCGAGCCGCCGTACAGGTCCGTGCGATTGTAGGAATCATTCGCGACGCGCAGCCACTCGAGGACGAGGTGCCAATGGGCGTTGGCCTCGAACATGTAGGCCACGGTCACGGCATGACCGCTTTGTGAGCCATCGTCGGTGCCCTGGGTGTCGACCCAGAAGCGATCGTAGCGGGCACTGAAGGTGTGGCGCCCGAGGCGCCGTGACAGCAACCCAAAGCCGGAGCGGAACGGCCAGGCGAGCGCGAACCCATTGGGGTCGATCTCCGTTTTGCCGTCGAGCCACTGCACGATCGCGGTCCAGCCGCCCTGCGTTTCCAGGCGCGCGCCTGCGCTGGTGAAGGTGGTGTGCCAGGCCACGACGTGCGCCACGGCATTGATTTCGGTCGGATCGGCGCGATTGTCGTAGCGCAACACGCGCAGCGTCAGGCGATCGAGGTAGCGCGCTTCGAGGCCCGCGTAGCCTCCGGGACGCCCGTCGGTTTCCAGAAAGGGCTTGCTGCCGTAGAGCGGCGGGCTGCCGGGCTCCCCCACGCGGGCGCCGAGGTTCGTCTGCCGGTCGGTGAGCACGAAACCGTCGCCGGCGATCACCGCGCCGGCCTGGTCATTCCAGCCGAACACGGCGGCGACGACGCTCAGATCAAAGGCGTGGCCCATGCGCGAGCCGAGCCAGTCGAGCTGGCCCTCGGCCCCGAGCGTGCGCACCTCAGTCGCCAGCCAGCTGTTGATGGCCGAATACGAGAGCGTATAGGGCGACTCCCAGCCGCTGGTGCGGTTCTCCAGCGAGATCGGCGCGTAGAACGCGCCGGCCTTCACGCGCAACCGGTAACCGGCGTGCGGGTAGGGGCGGAACTGCAGGTACGCCTCGGTGATACCGAGCGGATGTGCATCGTGGTCGTCCCACACCGAGGCATCGAGGTGCGCGTTCCAGGTCTCCCCCAGGGCCTGGGTGAGGGCGAAGCGCGCGCGCCCGAGCTGCAGCGTCGAGTCGTCCTTGTCAAAGCGCACACTGCCGAGTCCGCCATCCACGTAGGAGCGTGGCGCGTCGGAGTTGACGAGGCGCAGGTCGAGGCTCGCGTCCCAGTCGGTCGCCGGGGCCGCGCAGGCCCAGAGCAGCAGCGCGAAGCGCAGACAGCGCGTCACTCCGGCGGTGCTCATGGGGCGCAGCGGCCTCAGTAGTCCCACGAGTGCTGCTCGGTAAGCGGCGCCTGCTGCAGGGGCTTCGCCAGGCGCAGCGTGAGTTCGGCCCGGTCGCTCTCACTCACCGTCAGCTGGCGCTCCAGATCCGCGCTGTCGTCGCGGATGCGCGGGTGCCAGAGACTGACCGCATAGTGGCCGCGCGTCACTTCGGCCGCCCAGGCGCCGCTCGCATCGGTACGCCCGAAGTAGGGGGCATCGGTCACCAGCACGTAGGCGAGCATCTGGTCGTGGATGTTGCAGCCCAGGGTCACGACGCCGGCGGTCTCGAACGGCACCGGCGGATACGGCTTGCCGCGGTACAGGGGCAGCTGGAAGCGCTTGGCGGGTGAGAAGGAATAGATCTGGTGGCTCACCGAGTCGCTGTTGGGGAACTCGATGGTCGAGCCGACCGGGATCACCAGCAGATCGGGCTCGAAGGCGCGATTCACCTGATCCATGACGGCGCGCTGCGCGGGTACGTGGCGCGCCGTGACCCTCGAGCGGATGTACGGTCACGACCGCGCCGGGGAGCGGGTGGCCGTCGGCCGTGAGCACGTGAATTACCAGGGTCGCGCCGCGGGCGACGGCGCCGAAGTACAGCAGGCTGCACAACGCCAGCACCGCGGCCGTGCGGCGATCCGGGAACGCGCAAGTGCGCAGGCGTGCCGAAAGTCTCATTCCCGCACTCGGATCCTCGCGGCATGCCCGGCGTGGCTCTTAGGATGGGACACATCATCGAGCGATTTCATGCGCAGTTTCCGCAAACGACTTCTCGTGCTGATCATCGGCCTGATTGTCGTCACACAAACTGTGACGCTGGCCGCAGTGCTGGCCAGCACGCGTCGCACGGTGGAGGCGCGTTCCTGGGAACAGTTAGGTGCCGGCGCGGAACTGGCGGAGTATCTGGTGGGCTTTCGCGCCGGGCAGCTGGCCAACGGCGTCGCGGTGCTCGCGGGTGATTTCGGCTTTCGCGAGGCGGTCGCGAGCGGCCACGTACCCACGATTCTCTCGGCGGCCGACAACAACGCGCAGCGCATCCGCGCCGACCTGGTAGTGGTGCTGGACACCCGCGGCCGGGTGCTGGCGGCGAAGGCGCCGCTCGCCGCGGATGCCGCTGGCTCGCTCGCCTCGCTCCTCGCCGATCCCGGCGACGGAGAAGCCGCGCTTCCAGGTGTTCGGTCCGAACACCTACCAGGTGTTCCTCGCCCCGGTGCGCACGCCCGAGACGATCGCCTGGGTGCTCATGGGATTCATCGCCGACGAGAAGCTCGCGCAGCGCATTGGCAAGCAAGTGGGCTCGGAGGTCGAGATCGTCGCGCACGGTCACGACGGCGCGCTGCGCAGTGTCTCGACGCTGAGCGCGGCGCGCGCCGCGGGTGCATCCGAGGCCATCGCTGCGGCCGAGGATGGCGCGCGCATCACGCACGTCAACGACGTCGCTTACCTGAGCTTTGCGCGCCGCCTCCATGCGAACGGCGATCCCGTGGAAGTGGTGCTGCTGAAGCCCCTGCAGGACGTGTTCGCGCCCTACCGCGAGCTGCGCGACGCCATGCTGGTCATCGACGGCGTGGCGCTGATCCTCGCGGCGCTGGTGGGGGCGATCCTCGGCCGCAGCGCCACGCGTCCCATCGGTGAGCTGGTGCTGGCGGCGCGGCGTATCGAGAAGGGCCAGTACCAGACCGCGGTGCGCGTCGGCGGGGGCGACGAATTTCGCGCCCTGGCCGCGACCTTCAATACCATGCAGCAGAACATTGCGGCGCGCGAGGCGGACATCACCTACCAGGCCGAGCACGACCCGCTGACGCATCTGCCGAATCGCCTGGTGGCACTGCGCACGCTCGCCGCACTCGACACCGTCCCCGAACGCGCCAGCGCCCTGATTCTCATGGAGCTGCGTAACCTGCCGGACATCAACGCCTCCCTCGGTCATCAGGTGGGCGATGAGGTGTTGCGCGAGGTTGCGCGTCGCCTGCAGCAGAACGTCGCCCCCACCGACACCATTGCGCGCGTCGGGGAGACGCAGTTCCTGGCGATCGCGCGCGACTGCTCAGCCGAGCGCGCGCTCCTGTACGCCGAGCAGCTGGCGGCGACGGTGTGCAGCGGCTTTCACAGTGTCGGCATCAGCCTCGATCTGCGCGTGGCCTGTGGCGTGAGCCTCTACCCGGCGCACGGCCGCAGTGCCGAGGAGCTGCTGCAGCGCGCGCAGGTGGCGCTCGAGGAGGCGGACGAGACGCGCGCCCGGGCGGGGGTATACCGCGTCGGCCAGGAGGGCGAGCACCGTCGCCGGCTGCTTTTGATCACCGAGCTGCGCGCGGCCATCGATCAGGATGCGCTCAGCCTCGTCTACCAGCCCAAGGTGGACATGGCGACCCGCTCGGTGAAGAGCCTCGAGGCGCTGGTGCGCTGGTCGCACCCGCAGCTCGGCGCCGTCCCGCCGGCCGAATTCGTGCCGCTCGCGGAGCGCACCGGCGGCTCGCGGCCGCTGACCAACTGGGTGCTGGCGGCGGCGCTGCGCCAGCTGGGCACCTGGCGTCGCATGGGCCTCAACCTCGAGCTCGCGGTGAACCTGTCGGCGCCCGACATCCTCGATCCGGACCTGAGCGATACGATCCTGCGACTGCTGCGCTCCGAGCGCGTCGAACCGGGCGCGCTCATCCTGGAGATCACCGAGAGCGCGGTGATGCGCGATCCGCGCGCCGCGGCGCGCAACATGCAGCTGTTGCGCATCGCCGGCGTGCGCTTCTCGATGGATGACTTCGGCACCGGCCATTCCTCGCTCTCGCAGCTGTCGGTACTGCCGCTCGATGAGCTGAAAATCGACCGCTCGTTCATCTCGCATGCAGAGCCCAGCGCAGTCACGATCGTCACCTCGACCATCGAGCTCGGCCACAGCCTCGGACTGAAGGTGGTGGCCGAAGGGGTGGAGGACGCCGCCGCCTGGAACCTGCTGCGCCGGCTCGGCTGCGATTTCGCCCAGGGCTACCTGATCAGTCCGCCGCTCCTCACCGGCCAGGTACCGACCTTCGTGCGCGAAGCCAATCGCCTGCTGCCGGCCTCGGACTCGACCGTGCGGCAGATCCAGGCGCTGGCGCAGTTGTCGGCGCACAAGGCGCGCTGAGCGCGCCGTTCAGCTCTGCAGCAGCGCATCCACGCGGCTGCGATACTGCTGCAGCAGCTCGCTGGCGAAATCCGCGAACACGCGGATCTTGGCCGAGTCGCGCAGCGCGCTGCGGCTCACCACCGAGATCGAGTCGCCCGGCGCCGACCAGGTTTGCAGGATCGCCTCGAGCTTGCCGGACACGAGCGCTTCGGCCACGACGAGATCCATCGCCTGCATGATCCCCGCGCCACGAATCGCCGCCTGCACGCACGCCTCCACGGAGTTGAAGGCCACGCTGAAGGGCAGGCTCAGCTGCTTGCGCAGCTTGCCCTCCTGGAAGATCCACTTGTGAGGTCGGTGGTTGCTCGCGCCGAGGAGCGCGATCAGCTTGTGACTGGGTAATGCCTCGGGGCTCTGCGGCGCGCCATGGGCACGCAAATACTGGGGTGCGGCGCAGGTGATCAGCCGCGTGGTCACCGCACGGCGCGCGATCAGTTGCGGCTCGCGCACGGCGCCGACCCGCACCACCACGTCCACTTCCTCGGCGATCAGGTCGATCTTGCGGTCGTTGAACTGCACCTCGAGCTGCAGGTCGGGGTAGCGCGCCTGGAAGCGCGGCAGCGCGGGTGTGAGCGAACGCCCAAACGCCACCGGCACGTCGACACGCAGTCGCCCCTGGGGCTTCAGCCGGGTGCCGCGCAGCGCCTCGTCGGCGGCCTCGACGTCGGCCAGGATGCGCTGGCAGCGCTCGAGGTATTGGGCTCCGTCGGGGGTGAGCCCGACGCGGCGGGTGGTGCGGTGAAAGAGCTGGCAGAGCAGGTGCTTTTCAAGGTCGGCGACGTGCGTGCTGATCACCGCGCGCGAGATGCCGAGGGCATCCGCGGCCTTGGTGAAGGAGTGCAGATCCGCGACCCGCACGAAGCTGCGCATACACACCAGCTGGTCCACGCTTCATTGTAAGCAATTTCAGGACAATCATTTCGCGATTGGCTAGTTTTTCGCGCGCACTCGGGAGCCTACAGTCCGCGGGCGCTCCAGGGAGCGTGTACGGAGGCGCCGATGTTCATCTTCCCGCGACCTTTTAGCGCCGTGGCGGCGGCACTCACCGTCGCCCTGCTGCTGGTGGGTCTGGACAGATTATGTTCCGCAGATCAACTACCTGCGGTCGCCCGGGGTTCGCCGGCCTCCTCGGGCGCGGCTTGTGCCGCGCCGCCCGCTTGCGGTATCGTCGCCGCCGGATCGTGACCTTTCCCTTTCCTGCCGCCTGCCGCCCGCCTGTTTGCGAGTTGGCTTCCGAGTCTGAAAAGCCGAATCGTTCTCGACCAGGTGGCAGCGGGTGCGTTTCCCCGAAATTCTCGGCATGCATCTCCTGCTAGTACTTTTAGTGTAAGGAGTTGATTGCATGACGAAGATTTATGTTGGCAACCTGCCGTTCTCCGCTACCGACGCTGAGGTCCGTGAGCTGTTCGCACAGCACGGCACCGTCGAGTCGGTCAGCATCATCACCGATCGCGACACGGGTCGTCCGCGCGGCTTCGGCTTCGTGGAGATGTCACGCGCCGATGCCTCGAAAGCGATTCAGAGCCTCAACGGCAAGGACCTCGGTGGTCGTCCCTTGCGTGTGAATGAAGCCCAGGAGCGCACCGGCGGCGGCGGTGGTGGCGGTGGCGGCAACCGCGGCGGCGGTGACCGCGGCGGTCCGAAGCGCTGGTAAGCCAATAGCGACTCAGGGCCGGTCGTCAGTGCCTGATCGGGCATCGGCGGCCGGCCCTTTTCATTGCCTCAAATAAATAAATCGGAGTTGTTTTCATGGGTAAGGGCGATCACAGAAGCCGCCGCGGCAAGATCTATCAGGGTTCCTTTGGCAAGTCGCGTCCCAAGGATCCGGCCAAGAAGAAGCGCCGCGCCGCCAAGAAGGCCACGAGGCGCTAAAGCGAGCCGCAGGGGAGCACGCCGGGTGACGGTCGCAGGCCTGCTGCCGCCCCGGTAGTCACTGTGGCGCGTCGGTTCGGCCGCGCGACCCCGCGGTCGGCAGTTCTTTTCACCACGAGGACCTGGCATATGCATACGAGCGCAGCGCCGCGCACGACACGCGCTCGCAACCGCCTTGGCCACATCCGGGTCCTCGGCTTGTTGCTGGGCGTCGTCGTGCTTGCCTCGTGTCAAACAGTATCTGAAGCAGTAGCGCCGCCGCCTCCGAACTTCGGAGCGATTGACGACCAGCTGGCGGCCGCAGGCTTCATCATGAAGCCCGCCAACACCGAGCAACGCCAGGCAATGCTGCTGCGTATTCCGCAGCACCAATTTCTGACGCGCCAGAAAGACTTCACGATCCACTACGTGTATGCCGACGATGCGGTTTGCATCTGTCTCTACGTCGGAACGCAACAGGCATTTGATCAGTTCAAGGCGAACCAGCTGCAGCAGCAGCTCCTCGATGAGCGACAGCTGATCGCACTGACCTGGTCCGACGCCGCTTGGTCCTGGGGCGCCTGGGGCCCGTGGGACACCACGGTCACCGAAGTCGACTTTTCCTACGGCGAGAGCGGCTGGTAGCGCCGGGACTGGGCGCGGCCAGCGCATGGCAGCGTCCAACGAAGGATATTCCGGCTTCGCTCGCTAGAGTCCCGCGAACGGTTCCGCAGCGGTCGCATCTGCCGGGGTGGTCTTGCGCTTGAGGCAATCGCGGATGATCTCGAGCGCGGTGCGTTCGTTCGGCGGCAGCTGCACCGTGCTGCTCTGCAAAGGCTGCGTGCGCTCGCCCCAGCGCACCACGTGCGCGCTGTAGCTCAGGCCGCCGCCGAATCCCGGCAACAACAACAGCGAGCCCGGACGCACACGCCCTTCCTCCACCGCTTCGCACAGTGCGATCGCCACGGTCGCCGCCGACATGTTGCCGTAGCGCTGGATGTTCACGTAGACGCGCTCCATCGGCACCTGCGCACGCCGCGCCACCGCCTCGATGATGCGCAGGTTGGCCTGGTGCGGCACCACCAGGTCGACATCGCTCGCCTTAAGCCCGAGGCGCGCCAGTGACGCCTCGCAGGCACTGCTCATGCCCGCCACCGCGCGCTTGAAGATCTCCTGCCCCTCGAACTGCCAGCGCACGATGCCGTACAGCACGCCGTGATTGGCGTAGCGCCCGCCCATGCCCTGCACGCGCAGGATCTCGCGCGCGTCCCCGAAGCAGCCGAGTTTCTCGGCGAGCACGCCTTCCGCGTGCGTGCTGGCCTCGAGCACCACTGCGGCGGCGCCGTCGCCGAACAGTACCGCCACGTCGCGGTTGCTCCAGTCCATGAAGGGGGAGATGAGTTCGGCGCCGATGACGAGCGCATTGCGCACCACTCCGGTACGGATGAGCGCGGTGGCGGTGGACAGGCCATACAGAAAGCTGGTGCAGGCGGTGTTGATGTCGAACGCGGCCGCCGGCTGCGCGCCGATGCGTGCCTGGAGGCCGGAGGCCATGTTCGGGACCTGATCCTCGTGGCTGCAGGTGCCGAAGACGATGAGCTCGATGTCGCGCCCCTGAAGTCCCGCGGCCGCGAGTGCCCGCATGGCGGCCACGTAGGCGAGCTCCTCGAGACCCACGTGGGAGATGCGTCGCTCGCGGATGCCGGTGCGCGTGACGATCCACTCATCGTTGGTGTCGAGAATGGTCGACAGGTCGTGGTTGGTGAGCACCGCCGGCGGCAGACACTTTCCCCAGCCCGTGATCGCTGCGTGCATCAACGCACTATCCCCCGCAGAGCGCCTCGTAAGAATAGCAGGCGGCGATCCGCTCGGCTGGAGGTCGCATCCCAGCTCCTATTCGCGCCGGCGCGCACGCTGCGGAGGTCATCGGCGCCTCGCTGGCGGATTACCGCGAAGCCTGCAGCGGACCCGGCGACTAGGGGGCGGCTTCAGCGCGCCGCATCGGGCGCGTAGTCGAAGGAATCGAAGTACAGCCGCTCCGGCGGCAGTCCCTGGCCTGGCAGGCTCGCGCGCAGCGCCTCGATCATCGCCGGTGGCCCGGCCGCGTAGACCTCGAAGTCTCCAAGCCGCCCCTGCTCACGCAGCACCGCCTCGTGCACCCAGCCGAGGCGCTGGTGCGCGCCCTGCGCGTGGCTCGCCTCCGAGAGCACCGCGGTGAACTTCAGCTGCGGGTAGCGCGCGACCCACTCGAGCACCTGCGCCTCCTCGTACAGATCCTGCTGCGCGCGCGCCCCCCAGTAGAGCTGGATCGGGCGGCGGCTGCCGTTCTCGAGCGCATGCCGCAGCATCGACTTCAGCGGCGCGAACCCCGTGCCGCCGGCGATCATGAGCACCGGCCCGGCGCCGTCGCGGTAGGTGAACTGTCCGATCGGTCCTTCGATGCGCAGCAGCGACCCGGGTGTGAGCGCTGGCACGGCATCGGTCGCGCCGCCGAACAGGCGCTCGGTGAACCCGCCGCCGGCAACGCGGCGCACGTGCAGCTCGATGAGCGCGCTGTCGTGCGGGGGACTGGCGATCGAGAAGCTGCGACGCCGCCCGTTATCCAGCAGCACATCCAGATACTGCCCGGCCTGGAAGGGCAGGCGCTCGACCGCCGGCAGTCGCAGGAACACCTGCATGACATCCGGTGCGAGCGGCGTTAGGCGCGCAATGCGGCACGGCAGGGTCTTGATCTCGACCTCGGCGACGCTGGCGATGAGCCGCGCCGCCACGGTAAGAGTGGACGCCGGCCGCGCCTGGCACAGGAGCACGTTCCCGGCCTGCTCCTCCTCGCGGGTCAGTCCCAGCGGCCGGCCGTGCGGGTAGCGGATCTCGCCGGCGATCACCCGCGCGCGGCACGAGCCGCAGTGGCCGGACTTGCAGCTGTGCGGCAGGTTGAGACCCGCGGCGAGGGCCGCCTCCAGGATCGGCTGTCCCTCGGCGACCTTGAGGGTACGGCCGTGCGGCTCGATGCGGACGCTGTACTCGTTCAAATGCGCGATTCTCGGGAACGTGAAGGGCCGTCATGCATGGGGATTAGACTAACGTGCCGCAAGGATAGCCTTGTGCGAAGGGAGTCGCCGTGTTCGTCAATCCGCCGCCCGAGCAGATCACCGAGCTGCTGCGCCGCGCGTCCATCATCGCCGTGCTCGGGTTGTCGGCCGACCCGACGCGACCGAGCCACGGCGTCGCACGCGCCCTGCAGCGCTTCGGTTATCGCATCATTCCGGTGACGCCCGCCGCGGAGACCATCCTCGGGGAGGTGGCGGTGGCCTCGCTCGCGCAGCTGCGCGAGGTGCTCGCGAGCGATGAGCACGTGGACATCGTCGATGTCTTCCGCCGCCCGCAGTACGTGGCGGGGATCGTCGCTGAGTGCATTCGCCTCAAGCTCCCGGCGCTGTGGCTGCAGGAGGGGGTCGTCGATGAAGAGGCGGCCGCGCGCGCCCGACAGGCGGGCATCTTCACGGTCATGGACCGCTGCCTCTTCAAGGCGCGGTCGGCGCTGCGCTAGCGAGTCGCGGCGCGCGCGTCCGGTCACGCCGCTGCCTGAAGGGGTGGGGTGAAGCATGCCGAGGCTCCGGGTGCTCGGTGGCGCCTGGTGCACGCCCACCTCTGCGTGCCGGTGAATCTGGACAGCAGCCTTAGCGCTGCTCGCTCGCAAGCCCGGAGCGCTGCAGGTCCCGGCGGGCCGCCGATTCGGCTATGCTTGCCCCCCGATGCGCATCGATTTCACGAAGATGCACGGGGTCGGCAACGATTTCGTCGTCTTCGATGCCCCCACCGACGAAGCGGTTCTCCAGCCCGAGCGCCTGCGCCGCCTCGCCGACCGTCGCACCGGCATCGGCTTTGATCAGGCGCTGGTGCTCACGCGCTCCCGGCGGCCCGACGCGGCCGTGTTCTACCGCATCTTCAACGCCGACGGTGACGAGGTCGAGCAGTGCGGCAACGGGGCACGCTGCATCGCCGCGCTGCTGCATCACCGCGGGCTGACCGAAAACGGTGCCGTCGCCCTCGACAGCCCCGCCGGGGTGGTGCACGCGCGCGTGAGCGCGACGACGGTCTCGGTCGATATGGGCGTACCGGACTTCGATCCGCGCTCCCTGCCCTTTACCGCACCCGCCGAGCACGACCCGTACGAGCTCGAAGTCGAGGGGCACACGCTCGAGATCGGCGCCGTCTCCCTCGGCAATCCCCACGCCGTGCTCGGCGTCGCGGACGTCGCGGCAGCCCCGGTGGCGAGGCTTGGGCCCGCCATCGAGCACCATCCGCGCTTTCCGAAGCGCGTCAACGCCGGTTTCCTGCAGGTCGTGTCCCGCGGCGAGGTGCGCCTGCGCGTCTACGAGCGCGGCGCGGGCGAAACCCGCAGCTGCGGGACGGGCGCGTGCGCGGCGGTCGCGATCGGCCGGCGCCGCGGTCTGCTCGACTCTTGCGTGCGGGTGGGCACTCGCGGGGGTGAGTTGCAGGTAGACTGGGAGGGGCCGGGCGCGCACGTCTGGCTGAGCGGACCGACCGAGATATCCTATGAAGGTCACGTTGAGGTTTAGAGCATGACGACACGTGAAGCTCGCGGGCTGGTGGCGCAGGACAGCGAAGAGGAGTCCATCGCCAGTTACCTACAGCGCAATCCGGAATTCTTCGAGCGACACCAGGCGCTGTTGGCGCGCCTGAAGCTGCCGCATGCCCGCGGCGGTTCAACCATCTCGCTGGTGGAGCGCCAGATCGAGGTGCTGCGCGAGAAGCAAGCCGGGCTGGAGGGCAAGCTCGCGGAACTGGTGCGCGTGGCACGCAGCAACGACGCCATCGCCGAGCGGCTGCATCGCTTCAGCCGCCGCCTGCTGCGGGCGGTGCCGCGCGCCGCGGCGATTGCCCACATCGATGCGGGGCTGCGCGAGGACTTCGATGCCTTTCACGCCGCCCTGGTGCTGATCGGTGCGCAGCCGGATGCCGCCCTGCCGTCCTTCGTGCGCACGGTGGCAGCCGATGATGCGCACCTGAAGTCCTTCGAGTCGCTGTTTGCCAGCGGCAAGCCGCGCTGTGGTCAGGCGCGCGATTCGCAGCGGGAGTTCCTCTTCGGACCCGAGGGGCTGGAGATGGGCTCCGTGGCGCTCGTGCCGCTGGGCGAGAAGGGCTCCGTGGGACTGCTCGCGCTCGGCAGCGCGGACCGCGACCGCTTTCATCCGGGCATGAGCACCGAGTTCCTGGCGCGGCTCGCCGACCTGATCACCGACGCGCTCAGCGCCGCACGCTAACCGCGCCGCGGGTTCGCACATGACCCCCGCGGCGCTCGAGTGGGTGGCGCGCTTCCGGCGCTACATGGGCACCGAGCGCCGTCTGTCCGCGCACACCGACAGCGGCTACGCCCGCGATCTCGCGGCGCTGGTGAAATACTGTGACAAGAGTGGCATCAGCGACTGGGCCCGCCTCGATCCCCAGCAGGTGCGCGCCTTCGCAGCGCACGCGCACGCCGCGGGGCTCGCGCCGCGCAGCATCCAGCGGCGCCTGTCGGCGGTGCGCAGCTTCTACGAGTTCCTGCTGCGCGAGCGCCCGGCCGAACTCAGCCGCGACGCGCGCCGCGGCGCGCGCGTGCGCGCGAACCCCGCTCAGGGCGTGCGCGCCCCCAAGAGCGCGCGGCGGCTGCCGCAGACGCTCGATGCAGACCAGATGGCGCGCCTGCTCGAGATCCCCCCCGGCGATGTGCTGAGCACGCGCGATCGGGCGCTGATGGAGCTCTTGTATTCCTCCGGGCTGCGCCTGGCGGAGCTCGTGGGCCTGGACCTGGCGAGCCTCGACCTCAAGGATCGCACCGTGCGTGTGCTCGGCAAGGGCAAGAAGTCACGCATCGTGCCGGTCGGGCGCGCGGCACTCAAGGCGTTGCGCGAGTGGCTGAAGGAACGCGCGGCGCTGGCCCGCAGCGATGAGGCGGCGCTGTTCGTGGGCCGCAACGGCCGCCGTCTCGGGGCGCGCGCCGTGCAGCTGCGAGTCGCATCCTGGGCGCGCCGTCAGGGGCTGACCGTGCCCGTGCACCCGCACCTGTTCCGGCATTCCTTCGCCTCGCACCTGCTCGAGTCCAGCGGCGAGCTGCGCGGCGTGCAGGAACTGCTCGGCCATGCGGACATCTCCACGACCCAGATCTACACCCACCTTGACTTCCAGCACCTCGCCCGCATTTACGACGCTACACACCCCCGGGCGCGCCGCAAGGCCTGAGGCCGCGCTGCGGGCCCGGCAACGTCACGGAGCGCATCCATTTCCCATGTCCGAGTCGCACAGTTCATTTAACCCCCACGGCACGACCATCCTCGGCGTGCGCCGCAACGGGGCCATCGCCCTCGGGGGCGACGGCCAGGTCACCCTCGGTAACAGCGTCATGAAGGGCAACGCGCGCAAGGTGCGCCGCCTCGCCAACGATCGGGTGCTGGCGGGTTTCGCCGGGGGCACCGCCGACGCGTTCACGCTGTTCGAGCGCTTTGAGGCGAAGCTCGAGAAGTACGGCAACCTCACGCGTGCGGCGATCGAGCTCGCCAAGGACTGGCGCTCCGACCGCTACCTGCGACGGCTCGAGGCGTTGCTGCTGGTCGGCGACCCGGACAAGCTGTTCGTCGTGTCCGGCAATGGCGATGTGATCGAGCCGGATCACGACGTGGCGGCCATCGGTTCAGGCGGGCAGTACGCCCTGGCCGCCGCGCGGGCGCTGCTCGAGGGCTCGGAGCTCGATGCGCGCAGCATCGCCGAGCGCTCACTCAACATCGCCGCCGATATCTGCATCTACACCAACCGCAACCTCGTCATCGAGGAACTGCACCGCCCGCAGGGTGTGAGGGTTTAGCGTGGTCATGTCAGCACTCACGCCGCGACAGATCGTCCAGGAGCTGGACAAGCACATCATCGGCCAGGATGCGGCCAAGCGCGCCGTCGCGATCGCCTTGCGCAACCGCTGGCGCCGCATGCAGGTCGGCGAGCCGCTGCGCCAGGAGATCACGCCCAAGAACATCCTCATGATCGGCCCGACCGGCGTCGGCAAGACCGAGATTGCCCGCCGGCTCGCCAAGCTCGCCAACGCGCCGTTCGTCAAGGTGGAGGCCACCAAGTTCACCGAGGTGGGTTACGTCGGCCGCGACGTCGACTCGATCGTCAAGGAGCTCGCCGACGTCGCCGTCAAGATGACCCGCGAGCAGGAGATGGCCAAGGTACGCGAGCGGGCGCTGGATGCCGCCGAGGAGCGCGTGCTCGATACGCTCCTGCCCAAGCCGCGCATGATGGGCTTCTCCACCGATGAGCCCGCGCACGCGCGCGACTCTGAGACGCGGCAGAAATTCCGCAAGATGCTGCGCGAGCACGAGCTCGACGAGCGCGAAGTGGAGATCGAGCTGCGCACGCTCACGAGCGGCGTCGACATCATGGCGCCCCCGGGGATGGAGGAGATGCAGCAGCAGCTGCAGTCGATGTTCCAGAACCTCGGCGGCAACCGCACGCGCACCCGCAAGGTCAAGGTGAGCGAGGCGCTCAAGCTCCTCACCGACGAGGAGGCCGGCAAGCTCATCAACGAGGATGAGCTCAAGATCCAGGCGCTGGCGAACGCCGAGCAGAACGGCATCGTGTTCATCGACGAGATCGACAAGGTGACGCGCCGCCAGGAGACTCTCGGGGCGGACGTCTCGCGCGAGGGGGTGCAGCGCGACCTGCTGCCACTCGTCGAAGGCTCGACGGTCACGACCAAGTACGGACCGCTCAAGACCGATCACGTGCTGTTCATTGCCTCAGGCGCCTTCAGCCTCTCCAAGCCCTCGGACCTCATCCCCGAACTGCAGGGGCGCCTGCCGATACGCGTCGAGCTTGACTCGTTGAAGGTCGGCGACTTCGTGCGCATCCTCACCGAGCCCGACGCCTCCCTCACCACGCAGTACAAGGCGCTGATGCTGACCGAGGGACTCGAGGTCGAGTTCGCCCCGGAAGGCGTGCAGCGCATCGCCGAGATCGCCTTTCACGTGAACGAGCGCACCGAGAACATCGGCGCGCGCCGGCTCCACACGGTGCTCGAGCGCCTGCTCGAAAGCGTCTCCTACGACGCCGCCGAGCGCGCGCAGCGCAGCAACGGCGACGCCAGGGTCTTTGTCGATGCGAAGTACGTGGACGATCACCTGGGCGCGCTCGTGCAGGACGAGGACCTGAGCCGCTACATCCTGTAGCGCGCACCGCCCCGGCGGCCGGCAAGCCTGCGGGGGTGAGTCGGCGCTAGATGCCGACGTACCAGGCCCAGCCCGCTTGCAGCGGCCCGAGCTTGCCCGGATCGACGAAGCGGTCACTGACGACGATGCGGTGCAGGAACTTCAGGCTCTTGTAACCCAGCTGCTTTTCCACGCGCAGCCGCAGCGGCGCGCCGTGGGCAATGGGAAGATCGGCGCCGTTCATGCCGTAGGCGAGCAGCGTCTGCGGGTGCAGGGCATCGAGCATGTCGATACTGTCAGCGACGGCATCGAAGCTGTAGAAATTCACGAAGCGGGCGCTCGGCCGGATGCCCACCGCCTCGAGCACGATGCGCAGGGGCACCCCGGTCCATTCGGCGATGGCCGACCAGCCTTCCTCGCAGGTGTGCTTGGTGATCTGGGTGCGCGAAGGCAGGCGCTTCAGGTCCGCCAGCGAATAGCTCCCCGGTCGGGCGACACTGCCCTCGATCGACAGGCGCCAGTCCGCAAATTCCCCGCCCCGCAGCCGCTCGTAGGTCGCACCGCCGGTCGCGTCGAATAAGGACTCGCTCGGATTGGCCGGATTGGTGGTGCCGATGGCCGGGATCGAGGTGATGTCACCGCGCGCGTATTCCTTCGCCAGCGAGTGTTGGGGCAAGAGCAGCCGCTGTGCCCGATACGTGAGCAGATCGCCCATGCGCAGCAGGTTTCCATACGTCGGCGGCTGCGTCTCGGAGCAGCCCGCCAGCAGCAGTCCGCCGGCGGAAGCGAGTCCGGTGATGAGCGTGCGGCGGCTGGTGAGCACCTGCGGGTCTTTCAAGGCGACTTCCCCCAGGTCATGGCACGCATCTGCCGCCGGAATCCGGACACCACCACCATCACCACGTGCACTACCAGGAACAGCAGCAGCACGGCAAAGACGCAGAAGTGCAGCGTGCGCGCCGACTGGTTGCCCCCGAATATCCCGGACAGCCAAGGATAGGCGGCGTTCACCGCCGGCGACATCCCCAGGCCGGTGAGGATCATCAGCGGCAGGGCGAGGAACACGATGAGGCTGTAGGTGTACTTCTGCAGCAGGTTGTAGGGCGGCCCGCCCGACGCCGGCGCAGTCTGCCGCCGCAGATGCGCCCGGAGGTCCTGCCACAAAAGGCGCGGCGTCAGCTCCCCGGCGCGCGGTACGAGGTCGCGGCGCAGGTGGCCGGAGAAGATCCCGGCGAGCAGGTAGCTCAGCCCGGTCACGACGAAGAACCAGGCCGCCAGGAAGTGCAGGCTGCGCGCCCAGCTGTTCTCGTTGAGGATGTCGTAGGTGCGCACCGCGCTCACGGCGGCGCCGCCGTGCGGGAAGGCGGGCGTGCTGACCTGCCAGCCGTGGTGGTGGTAGTTGCGGCTCACGGGCAGCTCGATGAGCGCGGGCGTCAGGTCGTTGCCTACCTGGCCCCAGTAGAGGCGCGGGTGCGCCATGAGGATGACGAAGCCGGTGAAGGCGAGGGTGAGGACGCTCGCCGCGCCGATCCAGTGGGTCACTCGTACCCAGCGTGCGTGACCGGCGCCGACGCCGGTGGCGTCATGCAACCGGCTGGCGGGCGCTAGCGCTATCTGCACAGACATCTGGTGCTCATCGATGCTCCGCTGCTCCGGCGCACGGCCCCGCGCTCGCTGCGAGTACCCAACATCATGATCCACGCGAAACCGCTTAAGCAACCCGCGCGGTGGCATGCTGCGGCGCGCCAACCGGCCAAACGCGCCGCGCTTAGCCGCGCTCGGAACGCAGCACGTAGGCGCCGGTGATGTCGGCGAGTTTCGCCGTCCCGGCCTGCTGCATGATCACGGTCAGCTCGCGATTGAGGAGGTCGACGACGGCTTCCACGCCGCTTTGACCGAAGGCGGCGAGGCCCCAGGCCTGCGGCCGCCCGATGCCAACCGCGGTCGCGCCGAGTGCCAGACACTTGAAGACGTCCGTGCCGCGGCGGATGCCGCCGTCGACGAACACCGGGATCCTGCCCTGCACCGCGTCCACGACCTCCGGCACGCACTCGACCGAGGGGCGCAGGGTCTCCTCGTTGCGGCCGCCGTGGTTGGAGACGATCAGCGCATCTGCCCCGTGCTGCAGCGCGAGCCGCGCATCGTCCGCGGTCACGATGCCCTTCGCAAACAGTTTTCCCTTCACCTTACCGCGCAGCCGGTCGAACCATGCCAACGCCTGGTCCGGCGGCTCCAGCGCATGGACGCGAGTCACGTCGAGTCCGGAGTAAAGCGGAGCCTTGAGCCACATGTCGTGGGAGTTGTTCTGGTGGCAGGCGCGACAGTCGCGACTGTCGGCGCGCATCGCGCGCAGCAGCGTCTCGTTGACACGGTGGGGCGTGCGCCCGTCCAGGGTCACGACGATGGCCGGGCAGCCTGCGCTCTCCGCGCGTGCGATCAGACCGAGCGTCACGTCCCAGTCATCGGTCGGGTACAGCTGCTGCCAGGGGGCGGCGCCGCCGGCAGTGATGACCTCCGCCAGTGGGCTGGACGAGCCGCTGCTGAGCATCTGGCGCGTCTTGCGCGAGCGTGCGGCGCGCGCGACCGCGACTTCGCCCTCGGGGAAGAACGCGCGCATGCCCGACACCGCAGAGAGATACAGCGGGCTCGGCCAGTGCTCGCCGAAGACCTGCAGGGAGGTGTCCAGGTGTGTCTCGTCGGTGAAGCGCCGCGCGCGAATCTCGTAGTGGTCGAAGGCGGTGTGATTGCGCACGACGGTCAGATCATCGTCGATGCCGGTGGCGATGTAGGCGTAGTGCGCCGGCGGCAGGGCGGTGCGCGCCAGCGGCTCGAAATCCATGACGTTCAGAACCTGGTCGGCGGCGGTGATTGCTGCTGGCTCGCGCCGGTAAAGCACTGAGGGCGGCAACGGTGGCTCCTGCCCCCGGGCGCCGCCCCCGAACGGCAGGGCGGCCAGCGCGCCCACGAAGGCGCGCCGCGACAGCGGCAGTCTGCTCATCAATTAGCCCCCTTCAGCCTGCGCAAAGCCGCGGCGGGCAGTGCTCGCCGGCGGTACGCTTTAGACCCGGAATCGTTCTTTCAGCTCGCCCGCCATGCGACGGCTCACCTGCAGCGGCGTCGGCACGCCGCGCAGATGCACGAAGTACTGCCCGTCGGCGCCGCGCTCGATGCGCTCCAGGTACTTCACCCCGATGAGCGCATTGCGGTGGATGCGCACGAACGTCGGCCCGAACTCGCCCTCAAGCAGCCGCAGCGAGTCCTCAATCAGGTCCTCGCCCTTGAGGTGCCTGACGGTGGTGTACTTCTGGTCCGCCAGGAAGTATTGCACTTCCTCGAGCGGGATGAGCCGCAGACCCTCGCGGTGGCGGGCGGCGATGTGGCTGCGGCGCTCCCCGCCCTCGGCGGCCGCGAGCTTCTGCAGCTGCGCGCGCGTCAGGCGGCCGGCGCGCGTCAGGGCGGCGGCGAGCTGTTCCTGGCGCACCGGCTTGAGCAGATAGCCGACGGCGTGTGTCTCGAACGCATCCACCGCGTATTGCTCGAAGGCGGTGGTGAAGATGATCGCCGGCGGCTCTTCGAGCACATTTAGGTGGCGCGCCGCCTGCAGTCCGTCCATGCCCGGCATGCGCACGTCGAGCAGCACCACGTCCGGGAGCAGCTCGTGCACGCGCTCGAGCGCCTCGCGCGCCGTGGCCGCCTCACCCGCGACCTCCACGTCGGCGATCTCGGTGAGCAGACTGCGCAGCCGCTCGCGCGCCGGTGACTCGTCATCGACGATCAGAACTCTCAGCTTGGCCGGCGGTGCCAAGGGTGCCTAGGCCGGCAGCGGCGCGCGCATTTCCGCGCTGCGCTCGATGAGCGGAAAGCGCAGCGTGACGATGTACTCATCATCGAAGCGCCCGGACTTCATGAGTGCGCGCTCGCCGTACATCAGACCCAGGCGCTCGCGGATGTTGGCGAGCGCGAGGCGGTTACCCTCGCGCATCCCGGGGGACGGATCGAGCGGATTGCGTACCACGATGGTGACGAGCCCGCCGCTCACCTCGCCCGTGATGGTGACGGTGCCGCCTTCGGCGCGCGGCTCGATGCCGTGGTAGATGGCGTTCTCGAGCAGCGGTTGGATCATGAGGCCGGGCACCAGCGCGCTGTCCGGCAGCGATGCGGTCTTCCACTCGACCTGTAGCCGGGCGCCGAGGCGCAGCTGTTCCATGCGCTGATAGGTGCGCGCGACTTCCAATTCCTCCGCAAGCGTGATGGTGTCGCGCTTGTCGCTCAGGGTGGCGCGGAACAGGTCGGCGAGATCCTGCACGGCCTGCTCGGCGCGCCCGGGGTTGCTGCGGGTGAGCGCGGCGATGGTGTTCATGCTGTTGAACAGAAAGTGGGGTCGGATGCGCGCCTGCAGCGCGTGCACACGCGCGGCGGCGCGCAGCTCGACGCTGCGCCGCCAGTGATGGGAGACGTAGAAGTAGCGCAGCGCCAGCCCGCTGATGATGAGGCTGATCCAGGAATTGCGCACCGCGAAGCGGTAGGCGTCGTGCGGGAAGAGCGCCGCGCCGCCGGAATCGATGACCATGGAGGTGCGGCCGAGCCCATAGACGGCGAGCGAGATGGCGGTGACCACGGCCGTGATGAGCGCCATCACCGCCGCCGAGCCGGCGCCGACGTTGAGGCGGCGCAGCCGTTCCTTCAGCACGCACAGCAGTGCCGCGCTGGTCAGGCCGATCCACAGCAGAAACATCGAGGTGCGCACCAGATCGGTCCAGAAGTCCACCAGCATGCTCTGGCGTGCCAGCGTCAGTATCAGCGCGGTGAGCTCGACGATCAGCACGATGGCGAGCGTCACACCCGAGGTGCAGAAGTCCGGGAGATAGAGCGCGCGATCGCCGGGGGTCGCCTCGCGGTTCATGTAGGGCCGCGCGAGGGGGCTCTCATGATGTTGGTGCGCTCGAACAGCTCGGCCTTCAGGCGGTAGGTCGCGGAGATGTCCTCATCGCCGTAGCCGCGCGCCACGAGTTCGGCGTACTCGGCCAGCATGCGCTCCACCACCGGCAGCGTCACCCCGAAGCGCGCCGCCATGTCGTGGCAGATACCCAGGTCCTTGGCGTGCAGCCGCACGCGGAACCCCGCCGGGTAGGCGTTGCGCACCATGTTCGGCGCGCGGTGCACGAAGTACCACGAGGAGCCGGCCCCCTTGCCGAGGGTCTCGATCAGCTTATCGAGCGGCAGTGCCTGCGCATGGGCGAAGGCCATGGCTTCGGCGATGGCCTCGATGATGCCCGCGCACATGATCTGGTTAGTCGCCTTGGCCGCCTGACCGCTGCCGGTCGGACCAAAGAGCGTGACGGTCTTGCCCAGGGCCTCGAGGATCGGGCGGCCCTGCTCGAAGGCTTCGCTCGTGCCGCCGACCATGATGGCCAGCGTCGCATCGCGCGCCCCTTCCACCCCGCCGCTGACCGGGCAGTCGAGAAACTCCGCCCCGCCCGGCCGCAGCGTCTCGGCCGCCTGCCGGGCGCTCTCCGCGCCGATGGTGGAGCAGTCGAGCATCAGGGCGCCGCGGCGCAGGGTGGGTGCGAGTGCGCGGGCCACCTCGAGCACGTCGGCGTCGGCGGATACGCACGAGACCACGGCATCCACGGCGGCGCCGAGCTCGGGCAGCGCCGGGTAGGCGGTGACCTTGAGTTCTGCGGCGAGGCTGAGCGCCTTGTCGGCGGTCCGGTTGTAGAGGCCGGTGAGGAGCCCGGCCTTCTGGAGGTTGCGCGCCATGTGCATGCCCATGGCGCCGAGTCCGATAAAACCTACGCGCATGTGTACCGCCTCGTTGCGACCCCGTGCAGGCCGCGGGCGTCACTATAGAGCGTGAGGGTGGCGCACGGAATCCGGCGCCGCTGCGGCGGCGCGGCGGATCAATCCGAGGTGGCGAGCGCCGGGTTGACCTTGGGCTCCGGAATGGGCTGTGGCTGCGGGTTCAGCGGCGTCTCGGGATTGAAAGTCGGCACGCTGCCGCACAGATCCTGCACGTCCTTGCGCATCTTCTCGCGGTAGGCATCGGCCTCGGGGTCGGAAAGATAGTCCCGCTCGCCGCCCTTCTCGCCCTTGTAGATGCGCCGCGCCTCGATGGCCTGCATGTAATGGTCGCGGGCGTCCTTGCACTGCGCCTGCTGTTTCGCCGCCTTCTCCTCCTGCATGGCGCGGGCATTGTCCTGCGCGGACAGGCCCTTGGAGATGGTCTGGCTCTCGCCCGACAGGCTCTTCTGCTCGGCGCGGGCGGCGGCGACCTGGTTGGGATGGAGTTTGTCGGTCTTGATGACCGTCGAGCCCGGTACCCACTGATCGCTGTAGTGTGGCTGGCCCTTCTCGTCCACCCAGCGATAGACGTCCGCCCGGGCCACGCTGAGCGTCCCCAGGAGAATCAAGCCGGCGATGACGGGTATGAGTCGCAACATAAATGGGCCTCCCGGCGCAGTATCGCCCTGTCGAGCCGCGGCGACCTTTGAACTCCGTCACAGCGCGACAAGGCGCCGCCGGCCCCAAGCTCACACCCTACAAAGAATGGGCCCCCGGACGCCAGTGGGCCAGGGGGCCCGGCTCACGCCGGCCGCCGCGAGGGTCACCCGTTACAGGTCATAGGCCCGCTCACCGTGCGCGGTGATATCCAGGCCCTCGCGCTCCTCTTCCTCGGGTACCCGCAGGCCGACGAGGCGCTTGATCAGCTGAAAGCCGGCGAAGGCCACGACCGCGGTCCACACGACCACCACGCAGACGGCCCTCAGCTGGATCAGAAACTGCGCCGCGACGCCGGGGTACGTGGCCGCGCCGGTGACGTAATCGGTGATGCCGGGACCTCCCAGAAAGGGCGCGTTGAAGATCCCGGTCATCAGGGCGCCGAAGATGCCCCCGAGCGCATGCACGCCGAACACATCGAGCGCGTCGTCCGCCTTGATCAGGCGCTTGAGGCCCGTGACGCCCCAGAGGCACACCAGGCCTGCGCCGGTGCCGATCACGAACGCGCCCGGGATGCCGACGTTGCCGGCGGCGGGGGTAATGGCCACCAGGCCTGCGACGGCGCCCGAGGCGGCGCCGAGCATCGAGGGCTTGCCCTTCAGGATCCACTCGGCCGTGATCCAGGAGAGCACCGCGCAGGCCGTGGCGAGGTAGGTGTTCAGGAAGGCGAGCGCGGCGCTGCCGTTGGCCTCGAGCGCCGAGCCGGCGTTGAAGCCGAACCAGCCGAACCACAGCAGCGACGCTCCGACCATGGTCAGTGTCAGGCTGTGCGGGGGCATCGGCTCGCGGCCGAAGCCGACGCGCTTGCCGAGCACATAGGCTCCGACCAGGCCGGCCACGCCGGCGTTGATGTGCACCACCGTACCGCCGGCGAAATCGAGCGCACCCCAGCCCCAGATGAGGCCGGCCTGCGCGGTGAGTGCGGGCACCTTGTCGGCGGAGGTGTAGGCATCCGCTCCAGGCCAGTACCACACCATGTGTGCGATCGGGCAGTAGCTGAAGGTGAACCAGATGAACAGGAACAGCAGCACCGCGGAGAACTTGATGCGCTCTACCACCGCGCCGAGGATCAGGCAGCCGGTGATCGCGGCGAAGGTGGCCTGGAAGCCGACGTACACCAGCTCGTACAGCGTGGTGTTCTTGGAGAAGGTAGGTACGGTCGAGAACGCACCCGTCGTCGGATCGAAGGTGCCGGCGAGGAACAGGCGCGAGAGGCCGCCGATGAGGCGGTTGCCGGGCGTGAAGGCGAGCGAGTAGCCGTACACGCACCACAACACGCTGATGAGCGAGAAGCCGACGAACACCTGCATGAGCACCGAGAGCATGTTCTTGGTGCGTACCAGCCCCCCGTAGAACAGGGCGAGCGCGGGCACCGACATGAGCAGCACGAAGGCGGTGGCGGCGAGCATCCAGGCGGTGTCGCCCTTGTTGGGCGTCGCGACATCCGCGGCCCAGCCCAGGGCGGGCGTCAGCAGTGCCAGGGCAGCCAGCGGCCGCGCGAGGCGCCGCGATCCAGGCGGCGGTCCGATGGTCATGTTCTCTCCACTGCAGCAGCCGTTGATCGGCACGACAATGCCCGCTGCAGTCGCCCGCGGCGACCGCTAAGCTAGGGGCTTCGGGCGCTGCAGGTGCAGATTCCGTGCCACGATGTTTGCGGCGCAGATTCCGCTATTTACGCACGCTGAGCGTGCAACGTCTGCACCGTTTTGGAGCCAAAGAAGTCAGTTACGCCTCAAAGCGGGGCAGTACAGCGAGGACGAGCCGTTATGGATTCATGGCGCATCGATGAAATCGCCCGCCGCCTGATGGAGCGCGTGCCGCCCGCGCTGCGCAGCGTGCAGGCCGACCTGGAGAGCAACTTCAAGGCGATTCTGCGCGAGCGGCTGAGCAAGCTCGACCTGGTGAGCCGGGACGAGTTCGATGCCCAGGCCCGCGTACTGGAACGCACGCGCGCGCGGCTCGAGGCGCTCGAGGTGCGCCTCGCAGCCCTCGAGGGTGCGGAGCCCGGCGGCGGCGGAACGCGCGCGGGCTGAAGGCCCCGCCTTCGCCTACTGCGCCATCTGCACCATGTAGTCGACGCCCTGCTTGATCAGCTCGTCCGACAGGTCCGCGCGGGCGCCCTTGGCCGGCATCACGCCAGTCTTGCCCTGGTAGCCCTTGAGGGCGTGCTCGTAGAGCGTCGCGTTGCCCTCGGCGATGCGCGGCGCCCAGGCTGCCTTGTCGCCGGCCTTCGGTGCTCCGGCGATGCCGGCACCGTGGCAGACGCTACACACCTGCTGGAATACCTCACTGCCGTTCTTGGGCGCCGCGGCCGGGCTCGCCGAGCCGGCCGCCGCGGGAGTCTCGCTCCTGATCGCCAGCGCGGAATTGTCCTGGCCGGAAACGGCCTCCTGGCTCGGCGGCTGCAGGCGTGCCGCCACGGCCTTGTTGTAGTCCGCCTCCTCGAGCACCTGCTGGTCCTGCGTGTGGCTGGCGACGATGCGGGCGAAGGCGAAGATGCAGATCGCGATCAGCATCAGCAGCCCGATCACCAGGCTGAAGATATTGATGAAGTGGGTGTCCTGTTTGCTCACGTGGGACCAGGTTCCGCGGGCCGCCAATTTGGCGGCGAAGTATAGCCGCGGCACCGCCCCCTACATAAGCAACACCCCGGGGACCCGGCATCTGGCCAGGATCCCGGGGTCTTTGCACCAGCTGACTAGTGGGCGGTGATCCTCGGGTCGAGTGTCTTCAGCGCCGCGGCCGGTTCGGACTGCTGACCCGTCGCATTGATGTCTTTCTGCTCGTAGGTGCTGCCGGGTCCGCAACCCTTCTGCGGCAGGCGCGTCGCCTCGACCGTACCCGGAAGACAGGGCGGCTTCTGGGCCGTGGCATTGCTGGCCGTCGGGGTGGGCTGCGCCGTCGTGGCACAGGCGGCGATGGCCAGGGCGGCACAAGCCATGAGTACTCGGAACATAGATCCTCCCGCGTTGGGGCACCAATCCTCATGCTATTAGACACCTTTCCGGTATCGCGGTTCTGACCGGGGCGTTCCGGGGCCGAAATGGACGGCTTTGGGGGCCGCCGCGTATCATCGCCGGCCCCAACGCGCCCGTAGCTCAGTTGGATAGAGTGGCAGCCTCCGAAGCTGCAGGTCGCTGGTTCGAATCCAGTCGGGCGCGCCAGATTGCAGCGGGTCCATTCCGGACAGATGGGTAATGTTCTATACCGGACACATGGGTGACACTTTCGCGACGAAGGAATTCTCGGTGCTCTCGGCATCCACGGCGCGAACGAAGTGGGTCGACAGTCGCGAGCACCCGCAGGGCACTTACAATTCTTGACTCTACCGAGACGAGGGTTGATCCTCGATCCGTCCGTAATCCACAGGGATAAAAAAACATGACACGCAGGATAGGCATTTGCGTAGCGGCTATGGCCGCTTTGCTGCTCGCCGGTTGCGCATCGACTTACATCATCAGTACCACCGGCGGCACGATGATTGAGGCCCATGGCAAACCTAAGTTGAATAGCAAGACGGGTATGTACGAATACGAAGACACTAACGGCAAGGACGCCACAATCAAAGCGGACCAAGTGAAGCAGATAATCGAACGCTGACACACTGGCAAACAGCGAACCGGGGAATTCTCAGTTCCAACAGGGATGACGTGGGCCGCCCTGAGCTCGCGAGGATGGGCCACGTTCGCGGGGGCTTGACCAGGTAGCGCCGATCCGGATCCCCTTCTCGATCGTAAGGGACCTCTCCAGCCCCCAGTCCCTGTAGCGCGGGAAGATCTCGCGGGCCGGCGTTTCCCCAGCGTCCCGTGACCGTGGGTGATCCGGGAGTCTGCTTCCGGACACCGCTGCACGCTCTCCTTTCGACCCGGGAGGCTCGCGCTCAGAGCCAGCCCTTGCGCTTGAAGTAGAACCGCGGGATCAGCGCTGACAGCAAGAGTCTCGAGCGCCTGTGAGATCAGCTTGCCGCTCTGGCCGATCTGCTGCAGCTCGTGTTTGTAGTCGCGGCCGGCACGGTGGCGCCGCCGCGCGGAAAACGCCGGCAGCGACACCGCCTCGATCTCGGCCCCGGCACGCGCGAGCACGTCCGCGATGCGGTTGACGATCGACTCCAGCCGACCGCTCGTGCCGCTGCGCCGTGCGTTGTGACGGGCGGGTGAAAAAAGGGCGGCCGGAGGGGGAGCCCCGGCCGACCCACGCACTACCGCATCTGCCCGGCGATGATCCTCATGCCTCTTCGCGCCGCAGATGGGCCATCAGCATGCGACGGGCGCGCCGGCGCTTCAGGATGCCACTACCGACCACCAGCTTTACCAGGCGATGCTCCTTATCGCCCCCTTCAGCGAACTCATCCTCACCCTCGTCATCTTCCTCCTCGGCCTCACCGCGCTCGTTTAGCAGATGCGCCATCAGCATGCGACGGGCGCGCCGACGCCGCAGGATGCCGCTGCCGACCAGCGCCTTCATCAGGCGATGTCCCTTATCACCTCCTTCAGCGAACTCATCCTCACCCTCGTCATCTTCCTCCTCGGCCTCGCCGCGCTCGCGCAGCAAATGCGCCATCAGCATGCGGCGGGTGCCCCTGCGCCGCAGGATGCCGCTGCCGACCAGCGCCTTCATCAGGCGATGCTCCTTATCGCCCCCTTCAGCGAACTCATCCTCACCCTCGTCATCTTCCTCCTCGGCCTCGCCGCGCTCGCGCAGCAGATGCGCCATCAGCATGCGGCGGGCGCGCCGGCGCCGCAGGATGCCGCTGCCGATCACCAGCTTCATCAGGCGATGTTCCTTATCGCCCCCTTCAGCGAACTCATCCTCACCCTCGTCATCTTCCTCCTCGGCCTCGCCGCGCTCGCGCAGCAGATGCGCCATCAGCACGCGGCGCACGCGCCGGCGGCGCAGCATACGGCTGCCGACCAGAAGCTTTACGAGCCGGCGCTCCTTGTCGGAGTCCTCCTCGCCCGAAGCCTCCTCACCCTCACCCTCCTCATCCTCCGCCTCGCTGCGTTCCCGCAGCAGGCGCGCGAGCAGCAGACTGCGCACGCGGCGGCGGCGCAGCATGCGGCTGCCAACCAGAAGCTTTACGAGCCGGTGCTCCTTGTCGGAGTCCTCCTCGCCCGAAGCCTCCTCACCCTCACCCTCCTCATCCTCCGCGTCGCCCCGTTCCCGCAGCAGGTGCGCGAGCAGCAGATTGCGCAGGCGGCGCCGCCGCAGCAGGCGGCTGCCGATCAGCAGGCGCATGATGCGCCGTCCCTCCGCTTCGTCCCCTTCTTCGCCCTCGACGTCCTCATCCTCCGCGTCGTAGCGGTCACCGATGAGGCGCGCGAGCAGCGCACGGTTGAGGCGTCGACGACGCATCGCCCGGCCACCCACGGCGAGGCGTGCAAGGTCCTCTTTCTCGAGTGTAGTGTCGCTCATAGGGCCTCCTGGCATTAGTTTGTACGCGGCAGCGCAGCGCGCTCCGGTTGCAGCTCGGTGGTGGGGCTGCTCGCGGCCGCCGCCGGTGGTTGCGTCGCATGTTGGATCAACGTTCCCAGAATGGCCCGATTCAGTGCTTCGCGCTGCATCAGTCGCCTGGCCGGGCTGTGTTCGATCAGCGGTGTCAGTAGCAGGTGACGCAGTTCCGCCTCCTCGCCGGGCTCATCCGCGTTTTCCTGACGTTCATCGCCGCCCAATACGCAGGCGATTCCCGCCTCGAAGGCCTGCTCGACAAATTCTTCGAGCCCCCCGTTGATGCCTTCGCGCGCCAGGCGCGCCTTTTCATCGTCCGAAAGCTCATGGCGGTCGCCGCTGGCATCGAGGGTCTCGAACTTGACCACTTGGGCCGTGCGCGCGTCGATGGTGAATGTGAAGAGCCTCTCCGCAGGTTGTGCAATGTCGGTCATCTTTTCCTCCTTCTGCGCAGTCTTCTTTTCAACTGCAACTTTCCGAACGGCCTCTTTGTGCTTGAGAGAACTGTTGTGACGATGCCCGGCAGCTGTGGCCATTTGAAAACTCCTTGTGACCCGGTGCGGGTATTCTTGATCGACTTGTCCCTCCATAGGATGCGGCGCGTGCGGCTCGCAGCCACTCATTGAGCGTCATGGCCTGTCGAGTGCTCAGTGGATTTGACGCAAAGCGGAGCGCTGCCGGGGGCCCGGACCGCGAATTATAGCCCCGCTGCATGACTGAGGTCTGACACGGTCCGTGAGCGATTGTGAAAGCGCTGTGCGCTTTTTTTAAATTCGCCGCAGATACGCGTTGCTATTGCGAGACGCGCATCAGCTGCGATTGCTGTCCCGGTTTCGCCGAGGCTTGGTGGCTGTTGCGGTGCGCGAGCAGTGTCACGGCCGCGATGCGCTCACTGCGGTCGTGTTCCGGTCTTGGTGAGCGCGACAACCCTTGTGAGAACTGATCGAGGAACGACGGACCTTGGGAACACCTGGAGAAGAACGCGTACTGCAGGCCGAGTCTCCTGCAGCGCAGGAGTCGTTGCCCTGTCGCGACGCCAGGTCGCTACGAAAGCAGGCTGGCTCGCGTTTACAGCCAACGCTTGCGCTTGAAGTAGATCCACGGAATCAGCGCTGAGAGCACCATCATGCCGGTGGCCGCCCACACGCCCCAGGACTCATGCAGCAGCGGGATGTGCTCGAAGTTCATGCCGTAGAAAGCGCCGACGACGGACGGGGGCAGGAGCAGCACGGTGACGACCGAGAAGATCTTGAGGATGTTGTTCTGATCGATCGTCACCATGCCGAGGGTGGCGTCGAGCAGAAACTGCGCCTTGCCCACCAGAAAGGTGGCGTGGTCGCTCAGGGCGACGACGTCGCGGGCCACCGTGCGCAGGCTCGCGCGCGCCTCCGTCGTCACGCGGTTGCTGCCGCTTTGCTGCAGGAAGCCCAGTAGCCGCGACAGACTCACGAGAGTCTCGCGCGCCTTGGAGATCAGCTCGCCGCTCTGGCCGATCTGCTGCAGCTGTTGTTTGTAGTCGCGGTGCGCACGGCGGCGGCCGCCGCGCGGAAACACCTGCAGCGACACCGCCTCGATCTCCGCCCCGGCGCGCTCGAGCACGTCCGCGATGCGGTTGACGATCGACTCCAGCAAGCCCGCCAGCAGCAGGGGCGCTGAACTGCAGCTGGCCGGATGCGTCTGGGCGTAGGTCACGAAGCTCTTGAATGAGAGCAGGTCGGCGTAGCGGTTGGTGACGAGGCGCGAGCCGGCGAGGATGAAGGTGACCTGCGTGGTCTCGGGCAGCTCAGTGTCGGCCTTGAACAGTATGGTGCTGGTCAGGTAGAGCGCGCCGTTGTCCTCGTAGAGGCGGTTGGAGGTCTCGATCTCGCGCATCTCCTCGCGCGTCGGCACGTCGATCGAGAGCGCCTGTTCGACCTGCCTCTCCTCCTCGGGGGTCGGATCGAGCAGGTCGATCCACACCGCCTCATCCGGAATGCTGACCGTGGCGCCGGCGGCGACGCGCTCGAGACCCTGCGGGCCGGGGACGAACACGGAGAGCACGGTGTCAGAACTCCGGCGCCGCGCGCGCCAGCATCAGTGGCCGTGCTCGGCGGCGGCCAGGTCGCCGATCAGCTGGATGAGCTGCGGCTCCCCGCCCGCCTTGCCGATGTCGGTGGCGTACTTGCCGTTGACGGCGATGAACGGCACGCCCTCGACACGGTAGGCCTGGGTGACCTCCTCGGCGTGCTTGAGATTGGCGGCCACGGAGAAGGAGTTGTAGGCCTTGGCGAAATCATCGGCGCTGACGCCGTTGGCGGTCGCGAACTGCTGCTGCAGCTTGAAGGACTCGGCTTCATCACCGCCGGCGAGCGGCACGTGCTGCTGCGCGATGGTGTCGAAGGCCTTGTTGACGAGGTCCTGGCGGCCGAGCGCATCGAGTGTGTAATAAAGGTGCGCGTGGTAGCGGTGGATCGGCTGCCAGATCACCGGCACCCGCACGAACTCCGCGTAGCCCGGTTTTACCTTGAGCCATGCCTTCAGCAGCGGCTCGAGCGCGTAGCAGTGCGGGCAGCCGAGCCAGAACACCTCCAGCACCTCGACCTTGCCGGCGGACACGCTGGTCGGCTGCGCCGGCACGAGGACCGTGTAGTTCACGCCCGGCTGCCACTTGCCCGGCGGCAGCTGCGCCGCGGCAGGGGCGCCGGCGATGCGCTCGAGCGAGGCGTCGCTCGGGCTGTGATCGGCCTCGCTCGCGCCGGACTCCTGCGAGGCCGCGGCCTGCTCGACCGCGCTCTGCGCGGCTGCCGGCGCGGCGCTCTCGGGCGGGGGTGCGGCGGGTGCGGCGCTCTGGGCGCTCGGTGGCGCCGCCGCCGGCGGCGGTGCAGGTTCCTGGCGGGAGCAGGCGCACAGGGCCAGCAACGCCGTGAGGGCAATGAGTCGGCGCATATCCGCTCCCGGAGCTCTCAGCGCATGCCCTGTACGTAGGAGGCGACGTCGCGGATCTGCCCGGGCGTGAGCTGCTTGGCGATGGTGAACATCATGAGGGCGTTGGGATCGGGCGTGGGGACCTTGCCCCCGGTATAGCGTGCACCGCTGGCGTAGTCATTCAGCTGCTTCGCCACGTAGACCGACTGCTGCGCGCGCAGCGCGGGGTAACCGGCGGCCAGGTTGCCGCGGCCGTCGGGCCCGTGACAGGCGGTGCACGCCGGCACGTCGCGTGCGCCCCGCAAGTACAGCCCCTGGCCGGCCTGCCAGTACGAGGGATCGGCTTCGAGTCCCGCCGGCGTCTGCGCTTCGTAGTACACGGCGATATCGGCGATGTCCTGGTCCGAGAGCGAGATCGCCATGGGCATCATGATCGGATTCGGGCGCACGCCGGAGCGGAACAGGCGCAGCTGCCCGGCAATGTAGACCGCGCTCTGACCGGCCAGCCGCGGCCAGTCTGGATTGGTGCTGTTGCCGTTCGGGCCATGGCAGGCGGCGCACGCGGCGGCCTTGGTGGCGCCAGCGGCCGCCTTGCCGTGGGTGAACGGCGAGTCCGGCGCGCTCGCTGGGGTTGCTGCGGCGGCTGCCGGGGCGGCGGCGGGCGCCGCCGGGGCCGGCGTTGCGGTCGTCTGTGCCGAACTGGACCGCGGCGCCCCGCACACGAGAGTCGTCGCCGCCAGTGCGGCCAATCCCATCCAACCGTGTGTCGGAGTCTGCGGCATGCTTGGTATCCGAAGTTCGTTCTGAGGACGCGAGGGCGCCGAATTGTACACTACGGCTGTCGCGCGCCTCCCCGGGCCCTGAAGATCCAATGAGTCGTTTCTCCCACGCACGCTTTCTCATCAGCGCGGCTGATGCTCAGCAGTTCCCGCCCGATGTTGGCACCGAAGTCGCATTCGTCGGGCGCTCCAACGCCGGCAAGTCGAGCGCCATCAACGCGATCACGCACCGCCACGGACTGGCGCGCATCAGCAAGACCCCCGGTCGCACCCAGCTGCTGAACTTCTTCGAACTCGCCCCGGGGGAGCGCCTCGTGGATCTGCCCGGGTACGGGTACGCCAATGTGCCGGCGGCGCAGCGCCGCACCTGGCCGCCGCTCATCGAGGCGCTGCGCACGCGCGACGCGCTCCAGGGGTTGTTCGTCATCGTCGACGCGCGCCGCGGCCTCAAACCCGGGGACGAGGAGCTGCTCGGCTGGGCGACCCCCGGGCAGCGCATCCATGTGCTCTTGTCCAAGGCCGACAAGCTCAACCGCGCCGAGGGCGCAGGCGCCCTGCGCGAGGCCGCCGGCGCGCTCGTCGGACGTGCGAGCGTGCAGCTGTTCTCCGCCCTCAAGGGCACCGGGGTGCGCGAAGCCGAGGACACGCTCGAGGCATGGCTCAATGGCAAATCCCGGCGGAAATAAAAAACCCCGGCGGCCTCGTTAAAAGCCGCCGGGGCAGACTAACCCGGCACAGGTCTCATGAACCGGGTTGACCCGCTCAGGGAGGGAAGCGGGGAGTGCTAGGCACTCAAAAAGTTCGACTGGGCACCCCGGGCGTAGTTCCACCAGTTGTCCCAAAAAATATTCTTACAAATCATTCATTTGAGCGGTCTAGTGTCGTATTCGCGCTACAGCGTAGAGCACCCCGGGCGCCCGCGTAGGAGGCGAAAGTCAGCAGTGCCCGAGAACTAACGGGCGTTCGCGCTGAGGGCGGGGCGTGCTGGCAAACGCGCACGGCTGTTGCCTTCCTGCGCCGCCAGTACCAAAAGCGGCGCGCCGATCGTCAGCCAAGGTAAGGCCTCAGGTCGGCGCGCTGCTCAATGCGCCTCGTCCCAGTTGGCGCCGACCCCGACGTCCACCCGCAGCGGCACGCTGAGCGAGGCGGCGCCGACCATGTGCTCGCGCACGGTCTGGCCGAAGTCTGCGGCGTCCGCCTGCGGCACCTCGAACACGAGCTCGTCGTGCACCTGCATGATGAGTCGCGCCGGGGAGGCGGTGCGCGTGCACCAGGCATCGACGTCGATCATCGCGCGCTTGATGATGTCAGCCGCCGTGCCCTGCATGGGGGCGTTGATGGCGCTGCGCTCGGCGTACTGGCGCAGCTGCGGATTGCCCGAGCGGATATCGGGCAGGTACAGGCGCCGTCCGAACACGGTCTCGACGTAGCCGAGTTCGCGCGCCTGGGCGCGCGTGCTGTCCATGAAGCGCCTGACGCCCGGATAGCGCTGAAAGTAGCGCTCTACATGCTGATGTGCCGCGGCGCGCTCAATGCCCAGATTGCGTGCCAGGCCGAAGGGCGACATGCCGTAGATCAGGCCGAAGTTGATCATCTTGGCGGTGCGCCGCTGCTCGGCGGTCACCGCCGCGAGCTCCACTTCGAAGACTTCGGCAGCGGTCGCCTCGTGCACGTCGCGATCGGCTGCGAAGGCGGCGCGCAACGTCTCATCGCCGGACAGGTGCGCCATGATGCGCAGCTCGATCTGGGAATAGTCGGCAGCCAGCAGCACGCGCCCCGGCGGCGCGATGAAGGCCTGGCGGATGCGCCGCCCTTCCGCGCGGCGCACGGGAATGTTTTGCAGGTTGGGGTCGACCGAGGACAGCCGGCCGGTGGCCGCGACCGCCTGCGCGTAGCAGGTGTGGATGCGCCCGGTGCGCTCGTTGACGAGCTCCGGGAGCTTATCGGTGTAGGTGGACTTGAGCTTTGCGAGGGCGCGGTACTCGAGCACGATGCGTGGCAGTGCGTAGCTTGCGGCCAGCTCCTCCAGCACATCCTCGGCGGTCGAGGGCTGCCCGGTGGGCGTGCGTCGCCGCACCGGCAGCTGTAGCCGCTCGAACAGGATCTGCTGCAGCTGGCGCGGGGACTCGATGTTGAATTCGTGCCCCGCCTCGCGATGCGCCTGCAGCAGCAGCTCCTGCAGCTGGCGCGCGAACTCACGGCTCTGCGCGCGCAGCTGTTCGCGATCGACCAGCACGCCGTGGCGCTCCATCTTGGTGAGCACCGGCACGAGCGGCGCCTCGATCTGCTGATATAGCCGCGCGAGCTGCGGGATACCCTCGAGCTGGGGCCACAGCGCCCGGTGCAGCCGCAACGTCACGTCGGCATCCTCGGCCGCGTATTCGCTGGCGCGCTCCACCGGCACCTGGTCGAAGCAGATCTGCTTGGCGCCGCGGCCGGCCACGTCCGTATAGGTGATCGTGCGCAGCCCCAGATAGCGCTGCGCGTCCGTATCCATCTCGTGATTGGTAGCGACGCTGTTCCACACGTATGACTCGAGCATCGTGTCAAAGCGCAGGCCGGCAAGGCCGATGCCCGCTGCGGCGAGTACATGCGCGTCGTACTTGAGGTTGTGGCCGATCTTGCCGTGCGCCTCGTCCTCGAGGATGGGCTTGAGCTGCGCCAGCACTTGCGCCCGCGGCAGCTGCTCCGGGGCGCCCGGGTAGACGTGCGCGAGCGGCACGTAGGCCGCCGTGCCCGGCTCGATGCAGAAGGACACGCCGACGATCTCGGCGCGCATGTAGTCAAGGCTCGTGGTCTCGGTGTCGAAGGCGAACATCTCCGCAGCGCGCAGCGCCTGCAGCCAGCGCTCGAGCGCCGCGGCCGTGGTCACCGTCTCGTAATGGCGCGGGATGTCGGGGGCCGCTGCCGGCGCGTCCGCGGGTGCCGGGGCGTCCGCCGGCGCCGGGGCGCTCGGCGCGGCCGTGGCGGCGGATTCGCCTTCGAGCTGACGCAGCAGCCCCCGCAGCTCGAGTCGCCCGTACAGCTCGCGCAGCGCCGTCACATCGGGCGCGGCGCGGGTGAGCTGCTCGACCGAGAGCGGCAGGTCGAGATCGGTGTGGATGGTGGCGAGCTTGCGCGACAACTCCAGCGTCACCAGTCCCGCACGCAGGTTCTCGCCCACCCTGCCGCTGATCTCGCCGAGGTGCGCGATCACGCCATCGAGCGAGCCGTACTGCGCCAAGAGCTTCGCGGCGGTCTTGGGTCCCACTTTGTCGATGCCTGGGATGTTGTCGGAGCTGTCGCCGATCAGCGCGAGGTAGTCGATGATCTGCTCCGGGAAGACGTCGAACTTCGTCTTCACGCCGGCGCGGTCGAGCACCGCGTTGTTCATTGTGTTGATGAGCGTGATGGACTCATTCACCAGCTGCGCCATGTCCTTGTCGCCGGTGGAGATGAGCACGGACTGCCCGACGCGCGCCGCACGGCAGGCGAGTGTGCCGATGACATCGTCCGCCTCCACCCCCGGGACGCGCAGCAGCGGCAGCCCCTGCGCCTTGATGATGTTCAGCAACGGCTCGACCTGCGCGCGCAGATCGCCCGGCATGCCCGGTCGCTGCGCCTTGTACTCGGCAAACAGGTCGTCGCGGAAGGTGCGGCCCGGTGCATCGAACACTACGGCGATGCGCTGTGGCTGATAGTCCTTCAGGAACTTCAGCAGCATGTTGAGCACGCCGAGCACCGCCCCGGTGGGTTCGCCGCGCGAGTTCGACAGCGGTGGCAGGGCGTGGAACGCCCGATAGACATAAGACGAGCCGTCGACGAGAACCAGGTCCGGGGGTCGAATCATTGGGGGTGCTGGCGAGGAGCGGGCCGCGAGTATAACGGAGCCGCCGGCGCCGCCTGCGCGGTCAACGTACGTCCACCCGCTGCGCTATAGGGTGAGGATCGCAACCACCGGTACGCGTACCCTATGCTCGCCGCCACCAGTTCCGCCATCGCCGCCAATCGCTTCGGGCTCGGCGCCCAGCCGGGCGAGCTCGGCCGCATCGGCGCTGATGCGCGCGGGTGGCTGCACGCGCAGCTGCGCGGCGCGCCGCCGCTGCTCGAGGTGCCTGAGCTGAGGCCCTCCGCGCAGACGCTGGCGCAGGCACTCGAGCTGCGCCGCGACATCGAGGCGCAGAAGAAGGCCGCGCGCCTCGAGCCGGCCGTCGCCGATGCCCGGGCGATGAAGCTCGGCCAGTTCCTGCGGCCGGTGTACGCAAGCGAGGCGACCGCGCGCCTGCAGCAGGCGGTCAGCACCGAGCGCCCGTGGGTCGAGCGCCTGACGCAGTTCTGGGCTAACCACTTCGCGGTCTCGGTGGACAAGCAGCTGCTCGCGGGTCTCGCCGGCGGCTTTGAGCGCGAAGCCATCCGCCCGCACGTGCTCGGCCGATTCCACGACCTGCTGGTGGCGGTCGAGACGCATCCGGCGATGCTGCTGTATCTGGACAACCACCTCTCGATCGGCCCGCACTCGCTCACCGCCGAGCGCCTCGGGCGGCGCCAGGTCGAGCGCAAGGTCGGCATCAACGAGAATCTCGCGCGCGAGATCCTCGAGCTGCACACGCTCGGCGTCGGTGGCGGCTACACGCAGGGCGACGTCACGAACTTCGCCGAGGTGCTCACCGGCTGGTCAATCGGCGGGCAACGCGGGCGCCTCACGGGCGGGGAGCCCGGGTGCTTCGTGTTCCGTGCCGAGCTGCACGAGCCGGGCGCGAAGGTGCTGCTCAACACGCGCTACCGCGACGGCGGCCTCGATCAGGGGCTCGCCGTGCTCGGTGATCTGGCGCGCCATGCCTCCACCGCCCATTTCGTCGCCACCAAGCTCACGCGGCATTTCATCGCCGATGATCCGCCGCCGGCGGCGGTGGCGCGGGTGGCCGGCGCATTCCTGGCCACAGAGGGCGACCTGCCGAGCGTGTATCGCGCGCTGACCGAGGCGCGCGAGGCGTGGGCCGAGCCGCTGACGAAGTACAAGACACCGAACGATTTCATCGTCTCCGCGTACCGCGGCCTGAGCCTGCCGGTCGAGCCGGGCAGCGGCGCGCTCGCGTCGCTCGAGGTGCTCGGGCAACGCACCTGGCAGCCCGGCTCGCCCGCCGGCTGGCCGGACAGGAGCCCCGACTGGGACGGCGCTTCGGCGCTCATGAAGCGCATCGAGTGGGCGGACGCGGCCGGGGAGCGCTTGGGCAGCCGGCGCGATGCCCAGGAACTCGTGCCGCAGCTGCTCGGCGCCAATCTCAGCGATGCGACGCGCACCGCGGTCGCGCGTGCCGCGAGCCCTGCGCAGGCGCTGACCCTACTGCTGGCCGCGCCCGAATTCATGCGGCGCTGAGCCTTAGGACACGCAAGAGGACGACCATGAACGGCATGCGACGACGCGAATTCCTCAGCCTCTCGGCGCTGGCGGCCGGCGGAGCGTTCCTGACCAGCTCGGTCGCCTTCGGCGACGTCAGCCCGCGCAACTCGCGCTTCGTGCTCGTGATCCTGCGCGGTGCCCTGGATGGCCTGGCGGCCGTGCCGCCGTACGCCGATCCCGACTACGCGCGCCTGCGCGGCGAGGCGGCGCTGCCGGCGCCGGGGGCTGCCGGCGGCGTGCTGCCGCTCAACGGTTTCTTCGGACTGCATCCCTCGCTCAGCTTCCTCGAGGAGAGCTACCGGGCGCGCGAGCTCATCGTGTTCCACGCACTCGCCACCGGTTACCGGGAGCGCTCGCACTTCGACGGTCAGGACGTGCTCGAGAACGGCTCACTCAAACCGCATGCGCTGCAGAGCGGCTGGCTCAACCGCGCCCTCACGCAGTTGCCCGGACCCGCAGCGCGCGTGCCGGGCGTCGCCCTCGGACAGAACGTGCCCCTCGTCATGCGCGGGCCCGCCGAGGTGAGCTCCTGGTCGCCATCGAAGATGAGCGCGCTCGATGAGGACACGCTCGCACGCATCACCGACCTGTACGCCGGCGACGAGCTCTTGGCCACGCGCCTCGCCGATGCGCTCGCGGCCGATGCCATGATGGCGGAGGGCGAACCCGGCACCGCGAAGCGCGAGGGTGCAACGGCGGCCGGTGCGCCGGCGGGCGGCGCGCAGGCCCAGGCCGCCACGGCGCGCTATGCGCAGACCGTCGCGGCCGCCGCCGCGTTTCTGCGCCAGGCGCACGGACCGCGCGTGGCGGTGTTCGACACCAGCGGCTGGGATACGCACGTCAACGAGGGCGCCGCGGAGGGCCAGCTTGCCGGCCGCCTGAAGGCGCTCGACCAGGGGCTGGCGAGTCTCAAGCAGCAACTGGGCAGCGCCTGGGCGGACACCGCCGTGCTCCTGGTGACCGAGTTCGGTCGCACCGCCGCCATCAATGGCGCGCGCGGCACCGATCACGGCACCGGCGCCGCCGCGTTGCTGCTCGGCGGCGCGGTGAGGGGCGGGCGCGTGATCGCGGACTGGCCCGGGCTGTCGGCGCGCGCGCTCTACCAGGGGCGCGACCTGACGCCGACGCTCGATCTGCGCTCGGTGTTCAAGGGCATCCTCGCCGAGCACCTCGGCGTGCCGTCGCGCGCGCTCGAGGACAGCGTGTTTCCCGAGAGCGCCTCCGTCAGGGTGCTGCGCGGACTGACGCGCGCCTAGGGCTGCGAAGGATCGTCAGCGTCGGTCGGCTGCTTCGGCGGCGGCGCTGGCGGCGCTGGCGGCGCTGGCGGCGTCGGCGTCGCGGGCGCCGGCGCTCCCCTTACCACCGCTTTGGGCTTCTGATCCGGCAGGTACAGCGGGCCCTTCTGTCCGCAAGCGGCGAGCGCGAGCGCCAGGCTCAGGCAGAGCACCACTCTCATACGTACATCGGGCGCCGGTCGCGCAACGCCAGCCAGCCGCGCACCACGCGGTAGATGATCCACACCCCGAGGGCGGCGAAGCCGGTCAGCCCCAACAAGATGCCGAGGATCGAAACGATCAGCACGAAGCAGATGAGTGCCCACAGCAGCGCGTACCAGAAGGTGCGGATCTGCCAGCGGAAGTGCGACTCGAGGAAGGTGCCCACGGTGGCCGAGCGGCGCGCGTAATTCATGACCACCGCGATGATCGAGGGCAGGCCGCCGACGAAGCTCAGCACCACCGTGTGCATGGTCGTCAGTCCGATGAGCACCGCGAGCGCGTGCAGCGCATAGATCACGTGCGTGTAGGTGATCAGGGATTCATCGACGTGGGGCGCCTCGGCGCTCATGGAAGGCATGGGGTCGGACACGGCGTACCTCGCGTTATTCTCTGGGGCGACGCTCGACGATGGCCATGGTGAGGCGCGAGATACACACCAGCCGCTCGCGCTCGTCACGGATCTCGATCGACCACACGTGGCTGCGCGCGCCGAGGTGATACGGCCGCGCGGTGGCGGTGACGGTGCCACTCGTGACCGCCCGCAGGTGGTTGGCGTTGATCTCCTGCCCCACGCACGTGAACTTCTCGCCGTTGATGCACAGCATCGAGGCGAGGCTGCCGGCGGTCTCGGCGAGCGCCACGGAGGCGCCCCCGTGCAGCGCGCCGAAGGGCTGATGCGTGTGCGCGTGCACCGGCATGCTCGCGCGCAGGTAGTCCGGGCCGATCTCGGTGATGCGGATGCCCAGGTGTCCTGGCAGCGTCTTGCTGCCGCGCTCGGTGAGGGATTCCGCGGTGGTGGCGACCTGCCAGATACTCATGCGAGCTAGTCTAGCGGTTTGCGCAGTGGCAATCTGCACCTGCAAAGGCTCAAGCGAGGTGGCCGTGCGATGAATGCATTCTGTTTTCCGCCGCCCGGCGTACCCAGCGTCGCCGTGGCCGGGACCGAGGCGCGCTTTCCGGTGCACCGCATCTACTGCGTCGGGCGCAACTACGCCGACCACGTGCGCGAGATGGGCAACGACCCGCAAGCCGAGCCGCCGGTGTTCTTCATGAAACCCGCCGACGCGCTCGCCGCCAACGGCGCGAGCGTGCCCTATCCGCCGGGCACGTCCAACCTGCATCACGAGATCGAGCTGGTGGTGGCGCTGCATTCCGGCGGCCGCGAGATCGGCGCCGCGCGCGCCCTGAGCCACGTGTTTGGTTACGCCGCGGGCAACGATCTCACGCGGCGCGATCTGCAAAGCGCAGCCCGCGAGCGCGGTCAGCCCTGGGATACCGCCAAGGGCTTCGACTTCTCCGCGCCGCTCGCGGCGCTGCGTCCCGCGGCGGCCGGCCACGTGGCGCAGGGACGCATCTGGCTCAAGGTCAACGACGTGCTGCGCCAGGAGTCGGACGTCAGCCAGATGCTCTGGGACGTGCCGCACATCATCGCCGCGCTCTCGCAGCTCTATGAGCTGCGCGCCGGGGATCTGATCTTCACCGGCACGCCCGCCGGGGTGGGGCCGCTCAAGGTCGGCGACCGCATCGAGGGCGGGATCGAGGGACTCGAGGTGCTGCGTAACAGCATCGGCGCCGCCGCACGGGACTGACGGGCGATGAAGCTCTACACCTATTTCCGCAGCTCCGCTGCCTACCGCACGCGCATTGCGCTGAACTTGAAGGGCCTCGACTACGAGGCGCTGCCGGTGGACCTGCGCGCGCCGGTCAGCGCGCAGCGCAGCAGCGAGTACCTGGCGCTCAATCCGGAGGGGCTGGTGCCCATGCTGGAGGTGGACGGGCAGGTGATCCGCCAGTCGCTCGCCATCATCGAGTACCTGGAGGAGGCGCACCCGTCACCGCCGCTGCTGCCGCGCACGGCGCTCGAGCGCGCGCAGGTGCGCGCGCTCACGTTCGCGATCGCCTGCGATATCCATCCGCTCAACAACCTGCGCGTGCTGAAGTACCTGCGGGCGCCGCTCGGGCACACGGACGCGGAGGTGAATGCCTGGTACGGGCACTGGATCGCACGCGGCTTCCAGGCACTCGAGGCGCAGGTTGCGCACAGCAGCGGCGACGGCCGCCACATGTTCAAGGACACGGTCACGCTCGCCGATGTCTGCATCGTGCCGCAGATGTACAACGCGCGCCGGCAGCAGTGCGATGTCGCACCCTACCCGCGGCTGCGGGCGATCTGTGAGCACCTGGAGAGCTTGCCGGCGTTCGCGCGCGCCGCCCCCGAGGCGCAGCCGGACGCGGCCTGAGGCGTTAGGCAGCCGGCGGCGTATGGCGCAGGAAGGCGACGTAGCCGGTGAGAAACTGCTTGAGCGCCTCCGCGATGGCCGCGTCCTTGAGCGTGCCGCCCTCATCGAAGACGTTACTCGCGCGTGCAACCATCAGCCGGCCGCCGGTCCACAGCTGCACGCCGAGCGTGCGCATCACCGGCAGCCACGCGCTCTGGCTCATGAGCGTGCCAAAAGGGCCCGGGGAGGCGCCGATGATGGCAATGCGCCGGCCGCCGAATACCCGCCGGGCGTCGGTGTTGGGGCGCGACAGCCAGTCGATGGTGTTCTTGAACACCCCGGGGATGCTGTTGTTGTATTCGGGGGTGACCAGCAGCACCCCGTCGGCGGACACGATCGCCTCCTTCAGCTGGCTGACGCTCGCAGGGATGCCCTGCGCCTCGATGTCGCCGTCGTAGAGCGGGATGCCGCGGATGCTCGCCACCTCAAGCGTCGCGCCCTCGGGCATGAGGCCCGTGGCCGCGCGCAGCAGCGCGCTGTTGTAGGAGCCGCGTCGCAGGCTCCCGGAGATGCCGAGCACTTTGGTCATGAAACCCCCTGTGGTTGCCGACAGCGTGCCTGAGCGCGCCGCCGGCATGCAACCGCACGGTACGCGTCCCGGTTGCACCAACTCCTAACTTTTGAGCTTCGCGGCGATGCGCCGGTAGGCCTCGCGAAACGGGATGCCTTCCTGCACCACCAGCCGGTTGGCCTCGGCCGCCGCGTGGATCGAAGGATCCAGACGGATCGCCTGCGCATCGAACTCGAGCGCCGCGACCGCCGCAGGCAGGATGGCGAGTGTTGCGGTGGCGAGATCAATGCCGCGGAACAGCGGGAACTTCAGCAGCTGCAGGTCGCGGTGATAGCCGGACGGGAGCTTCGCGCACACCGCGAGCGTTTCGGTGAGACAGGCCTGCGCGGTGGCGCTGCGACCGCGGATGAGCTCGAACACGTCCGGGTTGCGCTTCTGCGGCATGATCGAGGAGCCGGTGGTGAAGGCCTCCGGCAGCCTGAGGAAGCCAAACTCGCGAGTCGCGAACAAGAGCACGTCGGCGGCGAAGCGGCCGAGGTCCTGCATCAGCAGCGTGATCTCGAACAGCAGCTGCGCTTCGGCCTTGCCGCGCGAGAGCTGCACGGCGGTGACCGGCTCGTGCACCTGCGCGAAGCCGAGCTTCAGCTGCGTGGCCTGCCGGTCGATCGGCAGCCCCGGCGTGCCGTAGCCGGCGGCCGAGCCGAGCGGGTTCTTGTCGATGCGCCGCAGCGCCGCCTCGAGCCCCGCGGCGTCGTCGCGGATCTCGGCGGCGAAGCCGCGCGCCCACAGCGCGACCGAGCTCGGCATGGCCTGCTGCAGGTGGGTGTAGCCGGGCAGCGCGATGTCAGCGGCGCGCGCGGCGAGCGCTTCCAGCGCCGCGGCTACTTCGGCGGCGGCGCCGCGCAGTGCGGCCACCGCGTCGCGCAGGTACAGCCGCAGCGCCGCCAGCACCTGATCGTTGCGCGAGCGCCCGAGGTGTATGCGCCCGCCCGCCGCCCCGATGCGCTCGGTGAGGCGCCGCTCGAGCGCGGTCTGGCCGTCCTCGTCGGCGAGCTCCACCTGCCAGGCGCCGCGCGCGTGCTCGGCGGCGAGCGCGTTCAAGCCGTCGCGGATCGCGGTGAGGTCGGCCGCCGCGAGCAGCTGCTGTGCCGCCAGCATCTCCGCGTGCGCGATCGAGGCGCGCACGTCGTAGGCCACCAGCCGCTCATCGAGCGCGTGGTCCTCGCCGGCGGTGTAGTCGAGCACGCGCGCATCAAGCGGCACCCCCTTGTCCCACAGCCGCCTCATGAGGCGCTCTGTTCGGCCGGACTCAGGGCGTCGACGTCGGCGACGATGAGGGTGCCGGTGCCCTCGTTGGTGAACACCTCCCCGAGGATGCCTTCCGGTGAGTGGTAGGAGACCACGTGCACGCGCTGCACCCCGCCGCGGATGGCGTCCTCGATGGCCTTGGCCTTCGGCAGCATGCCGGCGGCGATCTTGCCCTGCTCGCGCAGGCGCTCGAGCCCGCGAAGATCGGTGTAGGAGATGAGGGAGCCGGGGTCGCGCAGCTCGCCGAGGATCCCGGGCGCCCCGGTGCACAGGATCAGCTTCTCCGCCGCGAGCGCCGCGCCCAGGGCCGCGGCCACGGTGTCGGCATTGATATTGAGCAGCGTCCCGGCGCCATCCGCCGACAGCGGGCTCACCACCGGCATCAGGCCGTTGTCGAGCAGCTTCTTCAGCACCATGGTGTCGACCGCCTCGATGTCGCCCACCAGGCCGAAGTCGACCGGCTGGGCGCTGCCCTCGACCTGCAGCGGCGCGCGGCGCCGGGCACGGATCAGGCCCGCATCGACGCCGCTGATGCCCACCGCATCGATGGTGAGGTCGCGGCACATGCCGAGCACCCGGGTGTTGATGAGCCCGTTGAGCACCATGGCGGTGACCTCGATCGCGCGTTCATCGGTGATGCGCCGGCCGGCGACCATGCGCGCGGGCACCCCGAGCGCGGCCGACACTTCGGTGAGCTGCGGACCGCCGCCGTGCACCAGCACTACGCGCACGCCGAAGTAGTGCAGGATCGCGATCTGCTCGATGAGCGCGCGCGCCGTGTGCGTCTCGGCAAACACCCCGCCGCCGGTCTTCACCACGAAGGTCTTGCCCTTGTACATGCGGATGTAGGGGGCGGCGCTGCGCAGCGCGCGGATGGCGAGGGTCTGGTCGCTGCGGTGCATGATCATGGGAGCGCTTCCTTGAACTGTCAGGAGCTGAGCATCTGGTGGAGCACCGCCATCTGCGCGGGCAGGCGGTTGTAGGCTTCGCGCTGCACGAGGCTGCGCGGCCCGTCGAGCACCTCGTCCGCGATCGCGGTGTTGCGGCGCACCGGCAGGCAATGCATGACCCGGCAGTCCGGCGCGCTGCCGAACCAGTCATCGCGCACGCACCAGCCGCGCAGCGCCGCGCGCAGGCGCGCATCCTCCGCCGCGTCGCCGTAGGCCTCCGTTGCGCCCCATTCCTTGACGTACAGCACCTGCGCCCCGGCAAGCGCATCGGCGCGCTCGCTGGTCTCGCGCACCGAGCCCCCCGAGAGCGCCGCGGCGCGGCGCGCGCGCTGCATGATGGGGGCGGGCAGCGCAAAACCCTCCGGGCGCAGCACGATGACCTCCATACCGCGCAGCGCCGCCATGTGCAGCGCCGCGGCGGGCACGGCGAGCGGCAGCGCGCGCGGGTGATAGGCCCACGAGAGCACGAAGCGCGCCGTGCCTGGCACGGCCAGGTCATCGAGCGTCTTCCAGTCCGCGAGCGCCTGGCACGGATGGTTGACCGCCGACTCGAGGTTGATGAGCGGCTTGTCGATGAGGCTCGCCATGAGCTTGAAATTGCTCTCCGCCAGATCGTGGGCGAGGTCCTTGCCTTCGGCGAAGGCGCGGATGCCGAGCGCATCACTGTAGGCGGCGAGCACCGGCAGGCCTTCGCGCACGTGCTCGGCCGCGGCACCGTCCATCACCACGCCGCTGCGCGTCTCGAGCTGCCAGCTGCCCTGTCCGGGACTGATGACGAAGGAGTTGCCGCCGAGGCGCGCCATCGCCACCTGGAAGGAGGCGAGCGTGCGCAGCGAGGGATTGAAGAACAACAGCCCGAGGACCTTGCCGGCGAGCGCCCGCGGCTCGGGCGTGCGCTCCAGGCGCCGCGCGAGCTCCAGGAGCGACAGCACCTCCTCGCGCGTGAAGTCGTTCAGGTCGAGGAAGCGCTTCACGGCGGCAGCTCCGCCAGGGCATCGCGCAGCATGTCCACGTGCTCTTCCTGCAGGATGTAGGGCGGCAGCAGGCGCACGATGTGCGCATCGCTTGCGGTGCCCGCCAGGATCCCGCACTCGAGCAGCTCCGCCTGCACCTCCTTCGCCGGCCGCCGCGTGCGCAGGCCGATGAGCAGGCCCGCTCCCTGGTGAGCGGTGACCGGACCGACGAGGCATTGCGCGCGGATGTAGGCGCCGATGTGTCGCACCTGCTCGAGCAGGTGCTCGGATTCGAGCGCCTCGATGACCGCCTCGATCGCCGCGCAGGCGAGCGGTCCGCCGCCGAAGGTGGTGCCGAGGGACTCGGGGCGCAGGGAGGCGGCGAGCGGCGCCGACAGCATGAGCGCCGCGCACGGGAAGCCGTTACCGAGCGCCTTGGCGGTGCTGAGCAGGTCGGGCGTCACGCCGTAGAGATTGGCGGCGAAGGGCGCACCGGTGCGCCCCATGCCGCATTGCACCTCATCGAAGATCAGGCAGGCGCCGACCGCATCGCAGCGCTGCCGCAGGGCGCCAAGGAACGGCGCGCCCAGATCGATCGCCCCGGCCAGGCCCTGTACCGGCTCGACGATCACCGCCGCGGTGCGCTCGGTCACCTGCGCGGCGATCACCTCGGCGGCGGCACCGCGCGGGATGAAGCTCACGTCGAAGGGGGTGCGTGGAAAGCCGTACCACTTCTCGCGGGCGCCGAAGGTGACCGCGCCGGCAGCGGCGGTGCGGCCGTGGAAGGCGCCCTCGATCGCGGCGACGTGCGCGCGCCCGGTGGTGCGCAGCGCGATCCTGAGCGCGTTCTCGTTCGCCTCGGCGCCGCTGTTCACGAGGAACACGCTCGGCAGCGGCAGCTGCGCGAAGCTGACCAGGCGCGCCGCCGCGCGCTCGCGCACCGCCATCGCCACCGCGTTGCTCTGGAACTGGCAGCTGTGCGCCTGGCGCGTCAGCGCCGCGGTGAACCCCGGATGGTCGTAACCGAGCGCCGCGACCGCATGGCCGCCGTAGAGATCGAGTACCCGCTCGCCGCGGCTGTTGGTCAGCCACACCCCGGCGGCGGATGCGACCTCGAGCGGGTACTGCGCGTACACGCGCGCCAGGTGGCTGGATGAAGCCGGCGTGGGCATGTGCATCAGGTCCAGCCCGCGGCGGGGGCGGTAAGCCCGCACGTCTGCGGCAGGCCGAACAGCCGGTTCATCCACTGCAGCGCCCCGCCGGCGGCTCCCTTGTTGAGATTGTCGATGGCGCACAGCACCGCGAGCGTGCCGCCCGTCACCACCGCCGAGAGGTGCGCGTAGTTGCTGCCGGCGACATCCTTCACCCGCGGCGCCTGGGCGCTCACGCGCACGAACGGCGCGTGGGCGTAGTAGGCCCGCAGCACCTCCTGCAGCTGGGCGGTGTCGACAGGGCGCGCGAGCGCCGCCTGCAGCGTCACGTGGATGCCGCGCGCGAACGGACCCGAGTGCGGGACGAAGGCGAACTGCGCCTCGACGCCGCTCGCCGCGCGCGCGCAGGCGGTGACTTCCGGCACGTGGCGGTGCGCGAGCGCGCTGTAGCTGTACAGGTCGCCGTGGCGCAGCGGATGGTGCGTGCCGGGGACGGGCTTGCGACCCGAGCCGGTGCTGCCGGTGACCCCGCTCACGAAGAGGTTCGGTGTGACGAGTCCCGAGGCGAGCAGCGGCACGCTCGCCAGCAGCATCGCGGTGGCGAAGCAGCCGGGGTGGGCGACGTGCGGGGTTGCGAGCCGCTCGAGGTGCTCCGGGAGCGCGCAGCTGAACTGCGCGAGCCGACCCGGCGCGCCGTGCACGTGGCCGTAGACCTGGGTGTACGTCTGCGCCGAGGCGTGGCGGAAGTCGGCCGACAGATCCACCACGCGCGGCTGCGTGCCGGCGGCCTCGGCGGCGCCGAGCAGTCCATCGACGAGGGCCGCCGAGACGCCATGCGGCGCGGCCGAGAAGAGCGCAGCGGATGGCGTCTCGCACAGGATGCGGCGCACCTGCGTCTGCGAGCTGAAGCGCGTCTCGGGATAGGCGCTCACCAGGTGCGGAAAGGCCCCCGCCACCGGCTCCCCGGGGTTGCTGTCGGACATGACCGCCGCGAGGCTGAAGTGCGGGTGCGCTGCGATGAGGCGCAGCAACTCCCCGGCGACGTAGCCGCTGCCGCCGAGCACCACCGCCGGGAGCGTCGCGCTCATCGGCCGGCCGGCGCCCGCAGGCCGAGCGCTTCGATGACGCGATCGCCGAGCGCCGCGCCGTTGCTGAGCGCGTTGACGGCCGGCACCTGCATCTGCGCGGTGATGATCTCGACCCCGACCTGGTTGTCGGTGGCAGGCCCCGTCACCACGCACGGCTCGATGCTGAAGCGCTCGCGCAGCAGTTTCACACCGCCCCAGGCGGCGACCGGATCGTTCGCCGAGAGGATGACCCCGCTGAGCGCCGCACGGATGTCCGGGCACTCGAGGATCGCATCCACTCCGTAGGTACCAAGGATCCCATCACCAAGCTCGAACACCAGCACGTCGGGCTTACCGGCGGCGAGCTCGGTGAGCATGGTGCGCGTGAGCGCCGGTCCGTTGCTGCGCGTGGTGGTGACGATGCCCAGGTCGGTGAAGATCGCGCAGTGGCGCGCGCCGGCATCCTCCATCGCGAGGATGTCCCGGCGCAGTGACACGCCGGTAGCCTTGAACGCGTCCACGGTGAGCCCGCGGTGGCGCATGCGCGCGATCACCGCGCAGGCTGCGGCCGTCTTGCCGGCCTCCATGCAGGTGCCGGCGAGCGCCACCACCGGCACGCCGCGCGTGTCGAGCGGGGCGTGCGCGTCGAGCTTCTTGTAACCGACGCGCGCCGGCACGCCGATGCGCTCGCCGAGATACGGAAAGTTGAGCGCCACGCCGAGCACGCGGCAGTCGAACGGCTTGCCCTTGTCGGGGTTGATCGAGTCGCACACCCCGAGCACCCCGCCGATGTTGAGCATCTGGATGACATCGCCTGGGGCTACGCTCGCGGGCACGTGGCCGGAGTAGCCGAACAGCGCCTTCCGGTGACCGAGCGCGCCGGCGACGATGTCGCCCTTGCCGAGCTTGGCCATGCGGCCGCTGGTGAGCTCGAGCGTGTTGTAGGCGGATTTGTTGTTCAGGACCTCGGCCACCACCACCACGCCTTCCTCGGCCGGGATCTCCGGGGCGATGCGTACCTCGTGCGCGAGGTTGCAGGCCTGGGTCACCGAGGCGAGCTTGTCGACCACGACGCTGCGCATCTCGACCATCGCTTACGGCTCCCCGGCGGCGGCCCGCTCGCCCGCGCGCGTGTAGAAGACCCCCGGCAGGGAGACGATGCGCGAGAAGCCGAGCGCATCGGTGGCCGACCACTCCCCGGCGGCCTCGCCGTACACGCCCTTGGAGGCGGCCATCAGGGAATAGGGCGACTCGACACCCTCGATGAAGACATTGCCGGTCTGCAGCCGCAGGTGCACATCGCCCGTGACGCGCTCTTGCGAGGACAACAGCAGCGCCTCGATGTCGCGGCACACCGGGTCGAGCAGTTGCCCCTCGTGCACCAGGTCGCCGTAGGGCTGCGCGACCGTCTCCTTCAGGCGCTGCTGGCGCCCGCTGAGCACCAGCTTCTCGAGTTCACGGTGCGCGTTGAGCAGCACCTCGGCGGCCGGGGCTTCGAAGGCCACGCGCCCCTTGGTGCCGATGATGGTGTCGCCGAGGTGGATGCCGCGGCCGATGCCGTAGGGGGCGGCGAGACTCTCGAGCGCCTCGATGATCTCAACCGGGGTGAGCGCGCGGCCGTCGAGCGCGGCCGGGCGCCCGGCGTGAAAGCTGAGCACGTGACGCGCGGGCGCGCGCGGTTCGCGGAAGGCATCGCGCGTCAGGATCCAGGCCTCATCGGGGATGCTGCCCGCGGAGGTGAGGGTTTCCTGGCCGCCGATGGTGACGCCCCACAGGCCGCGGTTCACCGAGTAGCGCGCGCCGCTCGCGGGCAGCGGCAGGCCGCGCGCGCTCAGGTAGGCGAGCTCCTCCTCGCGGCGGAACGCCTGGTCGCGCACCGGCGCCAGCACCTTCAGCTCCGGCGCCAGCGTGCGCAGGGCCACCTCGAAGCGCACCTGGTCGTTGCCCGCGGCGGTGCAGCCGTGCGCGACCAGGTCCGAGCCGAGCTGGCGCGCCATGCGCGCGATCGTCTGCGCCTGCATGACGCGCTCGGCGCCCACGCACAGCGGGTAGAGCTGGCCGCGGCGCACGTTGCCCATGATCAGAAAGCGCAGCACCTGCTCGAAGTAATCCGCGCGCGCATCGATCTGGTGGTGCGCGATCGCCCCCAGGGCACGGGCGCGCTCGGCCAGCGTGCGCGCGGCCGCGGCATCAATGCCGCCAGTGTCCACGGTCACCGTGATGACGGGGCGCCGCTCGTGCTCGGCGATCCAGGGCACGAGGAAGGAGGTGTCGAGGCCGCCCGAATAGGCGAGCACGATGGGCTTGACGCCCGCAACAGCGTTGGAGGGCATGGTCAGACCCGAAAGAGCGCGCGCAGGCGGGAGACGAGCTCGGTTTGCGCCCGCTGGTTGGCGGTGGCGATGAAGATGGTGTCGTCGCCGGAGAGCGTGCCGGCAACTTCCGGCCACTGCGCCTTGTCGATCGCCACCGCGACGCTTTGCGCGGCGCCGATGGTGGTGCGCAGCACCGTGATCGAGGGACCGGCACTGCGCAGCTCGCGCACGAACTGCGCCAGCGAGCCGAAGTCGCCGTTGGCGCGCGTCAGCTCATCCGGCGGCAGCGCGTAGCGGCCGCTCGCCTTGAGCACGCCGAGGTCGCGCAGGTCGCGGCTGATGGAGGACTGCGTGGCCGCGTGGCCCTCCTTCTTGAGCAGGCGCACCAGCTCGGCCTGCTTGCGCACCAGACCGCTGCGCAGGATGCGCACGATGGCGGCGCGGCGCTCGAGCTGCTCGGCATCGGTCAGCATGGCGTGGAGTCTCTATGCATAAAAATGCACGTATAATGCATTTTAATGCATGAAGTCAAGAGCAGATGTCCGCAGACGCTGGGCGCGAGCCACCGTCACTGACTGCTCACGGCCCAGTAGCGGTAGTCCCTTACATAGAAATCATCGCCATTAAGCGGTCGTTCGACTGAGGTTTGACGAACCACGCGGCGGGTGATTTATTGCGCCGAAGCGCATGCAAGGGAGCGGGGCATACCCGAGAGGAGCGTCCGCATGAAGACAAGACACCTGGCTCGATGGGCCGGAGCCTGCACGCGGGCAGTGGTGCTATCGGCGCTGGCGGGCTTCGCGGCGGCCGATGCGATCCCGTACGAGCGGATGGCGCCTCTCGAGCAATACCTGATGCCTCCCGGTTCCGAGATCGCACTCGCGCGCAGTGCCGCGCCGGCCGTGATCTCCGACAAGGCCACGGTCATGACTCTCGATTCGCACGGTTACCAGAGCGCCGTCCGCGGCACCAACGGATTCACCTGTCTCGTGGAGAGGTCGTGGATGGCGCCGTTCGAGAGCCCCGATTTCTGGAATCCGAAGATCAGGGGACCGGTTTGCTACAACCCGGCAGCGTCCGGGTCCATCCTCGCGTACACGCTCCGGCGGACGAAGCTCGCACTCGCCGGATACTCGAAGGAAAGGATTCTCGACGACGTTCGCGCCGCACTCGCGCGCAACGAGCTCCCCGCACCCGAGCCGGGCGCGATGTCCTTCATGATGTCGAAGGATGGGTACCTGAGCGATGCCGACGACCATTGGCACCCGCACCTCATGTTCCACGTGCCAAAAGTCGCAGGCGCAAGCTGGGGAGCCAACCTGCCAGGGTCTCCGGTGGTCCTGGACGACCGCGAGGTTCCCGAGCCCGAGACGATTTTCATGGTGCCGGTGTCCCGCTGGTCGGACGGAACGACGGCGGCGGCTCACTAGTTGGCGCCTCACGCCCGGGAATGGCTTAGGCGCTCAAGTGCGCCCCGAACTGGAAAGCAGCTCAAAGAAGCCCGCGAGGCGGTAGATAAGCCAAATTGCTGATTGAGCGTCCCGGCAGCAGACAGTCACGACAGGCAGCTCGGGGTCAATGGCGACCTAGTGAGTCCCCCTGCTGACCTAAAACTCCAGTCAGTTCGCGCAGCAAGGGGCGCGTCGCCCTGCCGTAACCGTTGTGAGACATCGACGGGTCGCGACGCGTCAATCCTTCAACGTGACCCAGATCAGGTCGATCGGCTCCTTGCCGATGTTCCCTGACTCATGCCCTTCACTGATGTCGATGGTCGGCATCCACCCGACCTTACCGTCCGGTGACGGCTCCGGATAAGCGTGCTCGCGTTCCTTATTCGAGCGCGTCGCCCACTGGCCTCCCTTGACGTGGATATAGAGCATGTTGGGATGATGCGCGTGCACGCCCTCCCACTGCCCGGGAGTGACGAGGAAGCGTTGCACGATGACCCGGTCGTTTTCGAGCAGGTCCTCGCCCGGTATGTTCGGATAGTTGAGATGCTCGTCCTTTGCCGTGTCGCTGCGAGCGGCCGGTGGTGGAACGCGCACGGCCGGCTTGAGAGTCACCCAGATCATCACGAGCGGTGTCGTGCCGGCATTCTCGCTGCCCTCATCCGCCGGGTCGGCAGCATTCCGCCACACCACTCGGCCGTCCTTCCAAAGCGTGGAGCGTCCCGTCCCTCGGGATCTCAGCACGCCGCCCTTGACGAACACGAGCAGCTGATCGCCCGTGTAGATGTGACGGCCAGTCGACTGGCCGGGCTGCAGCACGTACCTCTCGACGAGGACGTGCGGATTGTCGAGCACTACCAGACCCTGCAGCTCGGCATAGTTCGGCGCGCGCTGGGCCGCATCAGCAGGCACCCCGCTCACGGTGAGCAGCACTAGCGCGAGCAAACGCAACTGACCCAGTCGGAACTTCATCGGGCACCCCGGTGTGATTATGCACGCGCAGACAGCTAACAGCAGCGCGTGGATTGCGCGCCAGCCGCGGTGACCGCCCGCAATCAGGATCCTGAACCCAAGAAGGTGGATTCCCACGCCGACAAGCCGCCGGTCGCGAATGACCGCAGCCGGTCAGCGCGGTTGCAGCCGGGTCCGCAGATCGCTCGTGCACGAGGTGAGTTCCCGGTTAGCTCGCTTTTGAGCGATCGCGGCTACTTGGCGATCGTGTAGACCAGGTCGAGGCCCTCTGCCTGGCCGACCTCGGCCCGCAATGTCCAGTGATCGCCGAGCGTGTAGCGCGCCTTGAAGGTGTTCAGCTGCTCCGTGAGGCTGACGCCATAACTCACGTACAGGCGTGGATTGAGGTAGCGCCCGAGCACCACCGAGGTCTCGTTGTTGATATCGGACTCGAGGCCTGCATCCTGGATGCCCAGCGCCCCGCCGTACTGCTGCGCGAGCATCGCCACGCCCTGGCCGATGGCGACGTTGCCGCCGCGACTCTGGGCCGACTCGAACGAGCCCCCGGCGAGGATCAGCGAGACGATCTGCGACTGCGGCAGCGGCGGATCGGAGCTGAAGGACATGCGCGGCTGCAGCAGCGTGCCGCGCACGTTCACGTAGGCGGTGACGTCGGGGAACACCTTCTTGGCGCGCAGCGAGATCGCCGGGTTGTCGATCGGGCCGCCGTTGAAGCTCAGTTGCCCGTTGTCGATATCGAGCAGTCGCCCGTACGCCATGTACTTGCCCTCCGGGACGTTGAGCGCGCCGGTGGCGCGCGTGATGGCGTCGTTGCCGCTCTTCACCACCAGGCTCCCCCCGAGCTTGGCCTTCAGGCCCATGGCGTCGATCGTGATCTTGTCCCCGAGCGTGATCTTGATCGTGCTCATCACCTCGAAGCGCTTGCTCGGATCCTCCGGTTCGGTGCCGACGAGCACCTCATCGTCCGAGACGCGCACCGCGTTGGTGATGTCCTTCGGCTGGATCTTGGCGTAGGGCACCAGCACCTGGCCGGTGACCTCGATCTTGTGGCCGCTGACGATGAAGTCGAAGTCGGGAGAGGCGTCGATCTGCGCCTCAGGGATATCCGCGACGCGCAGGTTCGTGCCCTGCAGGTGGAACTTGCCGTAGGGCAGCAGGTTGTGCCACTCGACGTGCCCGTCGCTGCTCACGCTGCCGTTGCCCACGCGCGCGCCGCCCTTGAAGTTGAGGCCGCCCTCATCGAGGTGCGCCTCGAGCTCGATCTGTCGCAAAGCGAGGTTCACCTGGTAGACGTCGATCTCGCCCTCGCTCACCTTGAGGACGCCGGTGAGCCTCGGGGCGCCGAGCGTGCCGCCGACCCGCAGGTCAGTGGTGAAGTGCCCGGAGGCGCGGTCGATCTCGGGCACGTACAGCGACACGAGCCCCAGCTGCGCGCTTTGCGCGTGGATCTCCCCGGCGAGCGGCATGTCGGCCAGCGTGGCCGTGGTGCGCTGCGCGCTCAGGTTCGTGCGCATCGTGCCGACCTCGCCGTCGCCGAGGTTCGCTTCCAGCCTCACCAGCTGCGGCTCGAGCGTCACGTCGACGCTGCCGGAGCCGATGCGCGTGTGCTCGATCTTGCGACTCGCGAGGCGATGGGCGATCTGCGCCTCCGCCAGCTGCGCCCGCAGCGAACCCTGCACCGGCGTCGTGGCGCCGCCGGAGAGTCGGGCGAGCGCGCTGAGTGTGCCGAGGTACTGCACGTCGGGCGTCGTGCCGGCGGTGAGGGTGCCCAGCGGCAGCTCGTTGCTCATGATCGTGGTCGCCCACTCGGCCGGGCGCCATTCGCCGTCGGCACACACGCTCCCGGGGGTGCCGACCAGGCACAGCCATTCGATGCGCACGTGATCCAGTGCAGCCAGCACGTCGACCGGGCGCTCGAGCGTCAGGTGCAGCGCCTCGCTGCCGTTCAGCGACAGGGCGGTGAGCTGCCCCTGGAAGCTCTCGTGCGCGTAGGCGCCGTGCGCCTGCGCGCTCGCGGCCAGGCCGGGAGCGGTGGCCGTCAGGTGCACCAGGTAGGCGCTCGGTGGCCCGCTGAGCGTGAGGGTGGCCGCCTGCAGCGTGTGCTCGCCGTAGCTTAGCCCGCGCAGCCGCGCGTCGATCTTCGATTCCTTCCCGAGGGCGTCGGGCTCGAAGTCGACGTCGGCGTCGGCGGTCTCGAGCTTGATCCCCTCGTAATCCACCCCGACCGCGTGCGCCACGCCGACGACGGCCGGATCACTGAGCGTGCCGCCGAGGGTGCCGGAGGCCTTGATGCGCCCGCGGCTGCCGGCACTGATGAGACTCAGGTCCTGGGCGCTGAGCGTGAAGCGCAGGTTCAGGCGCTCGTCGATCTGCCCGTCGAGCGCGAGGGTAGTGCTGCCGAGAGCCACGCGCAGAGCGTTGAAGCCCCAGGTCTTACCGGCGTGGGTGAACGCGCCGCTGCCGCTCGCGGGCGCGCCGCGCAGCTTGCCGGTGAGAGCGCTGAAGGCGGCATTCAGGGTGCCACGCGTATCGAAGCCGCGCCCGGAAACGCTGTAATCGAAGCTCAGGCTCCCGGGCAGATCGACGCGCAGCTGCGCCGGGTCGATGCCGCTCGCGTGGCCGCTCACCTCGTAAGTCTCTTCGCGACCCCAGGTGACCTTGCCGCTCGCGCTCGTGTGACCGCCGTAGAGGTCGACGTCCGCGCGGGTGAAGGCAAAGCTGTCCTTGTCGAGCGTGCCGTCGACGTCGAGCGGCATCGAGGGCAGGTCGAGCGCGCGCATGTCCCCGTTCATGTGCACGCGGTAGGGCAGGATCCCCTCGAGCGTGAATGTGCCGGCGGCGCTGCGCACCAGCGGGTCGCGCCCGGGCAGCGGCCAGCGGAACTGCTCCCAGCTGCCCTTGAGGTCCAGGCGCGGACCGTGGTCCACGACCGCGATCGTGCCGGCCCCGCGCGCGCGCGCCCCCGAGGCGACGTGCCGCGCCTCCATGCTCTTGGCGGTGAGCACATGGTGGGCGAAGCCGCCCTCGAACTGCACCTCGAAGTTCCCCGCCCCCAGGCCCGCAGGATCGAGTGTGCCCTTGGCGCTGAAGGTATCGGCATCCCCGGCGCCGGTCAGGTGGCCGCTGATGGTGCCGAGCGGCGTGGAGACGCCCCAGGGGCTGAGCTCGAACTGCAGCACCTGCACGCTCGCCACCCAATTGAAGTGATTCGCCAGGTCGCGCAGCTGGCCGCTGACGTCGGTGCGGAACGGGCTCTCCTCGCGCGCCACCACGTTGAGGATGTTCAGATCCCCGCGGGCGCTGCCGTCCACCACGTAGGCCGGCTGCCCAGCCGGGTGCCAGTCAAGATGCCCCTTCACCCGAAAGCCGAGCGGATCGGTGGCTAGCAGGTTCCCCATGACGATGAAGTTCGCACCCTCGAGCACGCCCGCCGCCTGGAAGATCCGGATGTCCAGGTGGCGCAGGAGCGCGTCGGCGGTGATGTCGGTGACCTCCATCTCGAAGCCGTTGTAGACGCTCAGGTCGGCGCGCTTCACGTGTGCCTCATCGGCGCTGATCTGCAGCCAGCGCGGCAGGAATGAGGGGGGCGAAGGGGTGGGCGGATGCACGCGGCGCTTCACCTGCACCTTGGCGCCCTCGACGCTCGCATAGGTCACACGGATCGACTGCAGCAGCAGCGGTGCCAGTCGCACCTGCCCGGCGATGTTGGTGAACGTCAGGTGCACCAGCTCATGGTCGATCTCGACGCGCTCGACGTGCAATCCGTGGGCCACGGTGCCGCTGAGGCCGGTAATGTCCAGGTCCACCGGTCCCAGGTGACGCGGCAGGTGGCGCACCACGAACTGCGCGCCGCTCTCGGTGTAGAGGACCGCCCACAGGAGCGTGAGCGGCGCCACGATCAACCCCACGATCAGCACGCTCCCCAGGGCGAGCAGCAGGCGTCGCAGAATGACCTTCGGTATCACAGCTTGGGGGAAAAGTTGATGTGCAGCCGCGGGCTGCTGGGTGCACAGTTTGAGCCAGTGAAGGGCGGCTGGCACGGCTCATAGAGCGGCTCGGCGATATCGATGCCGAGCGTCAGCACCGGAGTGCGTACCCGCAGGCCGATGCCCGCCGAGTAGGCGAGCTTCGTGCCCCATTTGTCGAAGGCGTTGCCGTAATCGAAGAAGGCCGCGATGCCGAGGCTGCGCGGCAGATCGCGGATCACCTCGAACGTGCCCGTGGCCACGTCCTTGCCACCGACCTTGATATAAGTGTAGTTGCCGTTCGGACACGGCGCATTGGCCGTGCTCTGCCCGACGCACACATTGGTCTCAACCGTGGGCGAGAGGGTGTTATAGCCGAAGCCGCGTACGCTGTTGTCGCCGCCGGCGAAGAAACGGAACACCACCGGCAGCTGGTCGAACTCCTGCGCCAGCGTGGTTCCCACTTCCCCGCGCAGCAGCAGGTGCCACTTGGGCGCCAGCGGAAACACCCGCTCGGCCTGCAGGTGCGCCTGCACCCAGTTCGAGTTCGAGCCCAGGGAGGAATTGGAGCCCTTGATCTCCAGGTAGAGCGGATGCTCGAACAGCGGCTCGCCGAGGTAGCCCTTCGGGACCGAGGCGATGTCCAGCTCCGGCACCAGCAGCCGGTCGGTCGTGTTGATCGGCGCGTAGATCGATTCGCTGGTGGTGCGCACCGCATTGACCGCCCACACGTGCTGCCAGGGGCCGGTGACGGCGGTGATGCTGGGCCCCGCGGATAGGGTGTTGGTGGTCACGTCGCCCCAGTTGCGCTGCTCGATCGAGCCACGCAGGCTGAAGCTCTCGGTGGCGGGGTCGCCGAAGGGGATGGTGTAGCGGCTCTGCAGGCTGTACTTTTGTATCTGCGACGCCTGCACTTCGACACTGAAGCTGTGGCCGCGATCGTTGACGCGGCGATCCTCGAAGCCGAGGGTGCCGCGCGGTCCGGTATCGGTGGCATACCCGGCGCCGATGCTGTATCGATGCCGGCGGCTGGCATCCGCGCGGATGGTCACCGGCACGGTGTGCGCATCGCGGTCCGGCTCGGCCGGCAGCACTTCGAGGTTGGCGAAATACTGGGAGTCATCCAGCGCGAACTGCGTGCGCAGCACCTGCGTCAGATCGAAGTACTCGCCCTCTTTATAGCGCAGGTAACGGCGCACCAGGCTGTCGCGCACGACATGCTGGGTGATGGTGGTCTTGCCGAAGCGATAGCGCGTGCCGGTGTCGAGCTGCAGCACGATGTTGGCCGTGTGGTTGGGGGGATCCACGATCAGCTCGTTGCGCACCAGGCGCGCGTCGAGGTACCCGTAGGTGGCGGCGGTGCGCTGCAGGTCGGACTTGATGTCCTCGTAGGCCTTGTGGTTCAGCCGGTCGCCGCGCTTGAGCGGCAGGCGCCGCAGGATGCGTCTGAACAGCGGATCCTGCGCGCCGGGACCCTCGACCCGCACGTCGATGTGATCGACCAGCACCGGCTGCCCGGGGGTGATGTTGATGACCACGTGCCACACACCCTTCTCCTCCTGGGTGACGCTGGAGTCGACCTGCGGCTCGTAGTACCCAAAGGGCTTGAGGGCGGAATCCACTTCGCGCTCGACCCGGTTGTGCAGCCGCTCGACGGTATCGGCGTTGAGCTCCGCCCCGCTCTTGGCGTAGCGCTCGAAGCTCAGGTAGGCGAGCACGTTGTCGCGCAGCTCGTCGTTGACGCCATGGATCTCCACGTTGACGCCGCTCGCGGCCTGCGCCAAGCGGGCTGCGAGCAGGCACAGCAAGACCGCCGGGGTCCGCACATGCCGTCGACGAACCCGCGGCGGGTGATTGCGCTGCGCCATCAAACCTGTTGCCTGAAAAACCGTTCGATTCTAGAGCCTCGGCCGGCCAGCCGCTCGCCGCTGTGCATTGAGAGTCGGCCGCGGGCGTGCGGGTTCCGCCCCCCCTACGGCCACTCGCCCGGATCGAGCTTAAATTCGCTCTCACCCGCGCGCCGCCCCCGGGGATCGAAGCGTCGCTCGCCGAGATAGGTGGTGCCATCGGCCTGCAGCAGCAGCACGGTGGAGGAACGCGTGCCGTACTCGGGATGCTCGACGAAGGGCGCCGACAGCACCCGCTCCCACTCCCGCGATACGCCAGTCGCGGGCAGGTGCGCATCGTCGGTGACGCGCGTGCGGTCTTCGAGCAGCTCAAACAGCTCAACGGGCGAGGCGCCGCGCCGTTTACCGAGCCAGGCTTCGAAGCCGCGGCGTACGCGCTCGAGTTTCGGCCAGGGCGTGTCCAGGAATTCGTTCGACAGCCCGTACACCCCGGCATCCAGCGGCCGCGCGAAGGGTTGCGCGCGATTACAGCCGTACCACAACGACTCCCCGTCCGCGAGCAGCAGGTTGAATCCGGAGTAGGCGGCGGCATGCGGCGTGAGCGCGGCAAAGAACTGCTGCGGCGTGCGGGTGCTCTCGAGGTACTGCGGGATGAGCGCACCGCGCGAGGGGGCGTCCGGCTTGGACGTCTGCAAGTCACGAAAGTTGGTGACGACGCCAAAACGGCGCGCACGGTCGAGGCCGAGCCAGGTGCCGCCCGCGCGCTGGTCGCGGCCGGCGAGGATGTCGTGCGGCGCGGGCCAGCGCGCCAGCGCGGCCGCCGGGCGCTCGTGGAACTCGTCGCGGTTGGCGGCCACTACCAGCGAATAGCGCGGGTGCACCCGCCAGGCGAGGACCAACAGACACATCGTGGGCTACGCCGCGCCGTTCAGCCAGGACTCGATGAGGCGCCAGGAGATCGACTGCGAGGGCGGCGCGAGCGCCTCGCCGGCGATGACCTGTGCGCGCGTGAACCAGCGCGCGTCCTCGAGCTCGCCGCCGACGCGCACCGCGCTGCCGGGGGCGGCGCTCGCGAAGAAGCCGAGCATCAGCGAGGAGGGGAACGGCCACGGCTGCGAGGAGTGGTAACGCACGTTATGTACCGCAACACCGGTCTCCTCCAGCACCTCGCGCAGCACCGTGTCCTCCAGGCTCTCACCCGGTTCGACGAAGCCGGCGATGGTCGAGTAGCGTCGCGGCGGCCAGCTGGGCGAGCGCCCGAGCAGCGCCCGCTCGCCGTCGCTCACCAGCACGATGATCGCCGGATCGAGGCGCGGAAAGAACTCCTGCGCGCAGGCCGGGTTGCTGCAACGCAGGCAGTGGCCGGCATGCGTGGGCGCGGTGGGACTGCCACATACCCCGCAGTGCAGCTGCCGCCCGCGCCAGGCGCCGAGCGCGCGCGCGTAAGCGAGCAGCGCCGCCTCCTGCGCGCCGAGCACCGGCGCGAGCGGGCGCAGTTCCTGGAGGGCGGTGTCGGCGGGCAGCTCGAGGCTCTCCGACACCGGCATATCGATGAGCACGATGCGCGTGTCGCGCAGCCAGCCGAGCAGCAACAGCACCCGGTCGGGCGCGGCATGCACCAGCGGCGAGTCGCTGTCGAGGAAGGCGATGCGCGGCTCACTCCCCGCGGTCAGGAGCTGTGCGCTGCCCTGTCCCAGCAGATAGCGGGTCGTGCGATCGGCGCGCGCCTGCGCGATCCAGTGCTCGTCCTCGCGCGCCTCCGCGCGCCGGTCGATATAGGGGCCGGAAAGAAAGTTCGGGCGAAGCTGATCCATGAACGCCGTCCGCCTTGGCAGGCCATGAGGGCGGATTCTAGCAGCGCGTCGCTGCCGCACCCGCACACTGGTGGCAGCGCCGCGCGCGCAGGGCGAACGGCTCGCTCACCATGAGGCCGCCGCATTCGCTGCACCAGCCGACCCGCAGCTGCTCGCCGCGGCTGAGCGCGGAGGCGAGGAACACCGCGTGTTCGAAGGAGATGAGTGCCGCGGGACGCGCCAGGCGGTAGGCCTCGAAGGCCCGGCACAGCAGGCCGCCGCGCGTGAGTACGGCGAGCGAGCCCGGAGTTGGCGGCTCGGGCGCGGACGGTATCACCCCAAGCAGCCACAGGGTGGTCGCGAGCGCTACGGTTTCCTCCTGCAGGCGCAGCGAGCGGGTGAAGTAGGCGATCTGGTGTGGCGACTTGCCCCGATGCCGCGGCATCTCGCGCTGCGCGTCGCCGAGGTAGGAACGGTAGAGCTTGCGGATGCGGTCGTCCGTCAGCCCGGTCCAGGCGCGGATCGTCTGCGTGCGCGCCTCGTGGCGCAGGAAGCGCAGCGCCAGCTCCATCTGCAGCCGCTCGCGCTGATAGCGATTGTCAGAGATGCGCATGCATTGAGGTCCTGGCGAGGAAGGCGCCATTGTGGGAGCAACGGCGGCATTTGCCCACTTTCAAAATTGGGAAAAAATCACCAAATCGGCAGGTGCCATTTTAGCCGCGCCGCGGCTACCATGGCGGCCCGTGTTGGTCGGCCAGGAGTACGCGCCATGTTGCTGCAGTGCGAAACAGAATTCGCCGACGCCGGCTGGCTGCGCGAGGACACGCTCGCATCGCTGCGCGAGCTGAACGAGGAGTGCCTCGAGCTGTGTGCCGCGCAGGCGCGGGCGCAGCCCGGGAATGCGACGCTCGCCGAGATCGCGCGGCACTGGAACTCACTCGATGGGGCGGCGCGCGCCCGCGCGAGTGGCTGCCTGTATCTGCTGGTCGATGCGGGTTTCGCCGAGCCCGAGCGCTGGCGGCGCCGTGCGGTGCGCCAGGTCGACGATGCCGGGCAGGGTTACGCGCCGTTCTTCAGTATTGCAGCGAGCGCTGCCGTGGCGCAGGGGGTGCTCACCTTCGCCTGGTACCTGGCGCGTTGCCAGGGTGCCGCCGCCCGGTTGCTGCTCGGGATGCCGGCCGCGTGCGTCGCCGAGCTCGCGCACCACACGCTCGGTGAAGTGCGTGCGCTGGCCGTGCGCAACCCGCATTGGCTGAAGCCGCGCTGGGCGCAGCGTCCGGCAATGTGGCGCGAGTTCCTGGCGGCGGCGGCCGCCGAGGACGCCGCGCGTCTCGAGCGCGCCCGGTTGCGCGGGCAGCGCCTGCTGGCGGCCGAAACGCGCGCGGCGTCGGCAAGCCGCGAGCTGCCGCGTCCGCTTGCCGCCGAGTGCCCGCCGACACGCGCGGCGAGCCTGCGGCAGGTCGAACTCGGCTGAGCCTGTCCGTTTTTGAGCGATCTGCGTCCCCTGTCGGGGTGGCACGGCCCCGACGGACTCGGGGAAGATATAGTGGAAGCTTCGCGGCACAGGGGTGATCATCATGAAGCAGGCGCTGCTCGTCGTGGACGTGCAGGAATCGTTTCGCAGCCGGCCGTATTTCCGCGACGCGGAGCTCCCGGCGTTTCTGCACAACGTCCAGACGCTCATCGACGGCTGCGCGGCGCGCGGCATCGCCATCGTGCAGGTGTTTCACCGCGAACCGGGCGAGGATCCGGCCAATCCCTTCACCATGGTCTCGGGGCAGGTGCGCACGATGGCCGAGCTGTCGCTCCGCCCGGCGATCGTCATCTATAAGGAAGTGCACTCCGCGCTTCTCGGCCGCTGCGCGGACGGCGCGACGCTCGAGCGCTGGCTGCACGAGCAGGGGATCGGGGAGCTGCTGATCACCGGCATCCGCACCGAGCAGTGCTGCGAGACCACGGCGCGCCACGCCTCCGACGTGGGCTTCAAGGTGCGTTACATCACCGACGCCACGCTCACGTTCCCCATGCACACGCTCGGCGGGCGCGAAGTGTCGGCGGCCGAGATTCGCGAGCGCACCGAGATGGTGCTCGAGGGGCGCTTCGCGCGGGTGGTGCAGACCGCCGGCGCCTTCGCCTGAGGACGCGCGCGCCGCCGGTCAGTAGATGGCGAGGTCGCGCCGGCCGTTCGAGTCGCGCGCGCCACGAAACATGCCCTCGGTGCTGAAGTCCATGACGATGCGCCCGGCATGATCGATGGCGATGAGGCCGCCGTCGCCGCCAAGGGCGCGCAGGATCTCGTGCAGCAGCTCGTGTACCGCAGCCTCGAGCGTCACCCCGCGGTGTTCGACCGCCGCGCACACATGATGCGCGGCGACCGTGCGGATGAAATATTCCCCGTGGCCGGTCGCCGAGACGGCGCACACGCCGTTCTTGGCATAGGTACCGGCACCGATGATGGGTGAGTCGCCCACGCGCCCGGGACGCTTGTTGGTCATGCCGCCGGTGGAGGTCGCGGCCGCGAGGTTACCGGCGGCGTCGCGCGCCACCGCCCCGACCGTGCCCTGGGTGGTGGGCGGCACGATGTCGGAGACGTGGTCGCCACGCTGCTCGAACTGCAGCTGCTCCAGGCGCTCGGCGGTACGGAAGTAAAGGTTGGGCACGAGCGTCAGGCCCTCCTCGAGCGCGAATTCCTCCGCCCCCGCCCCCACCAGCAGCACGTGCCGCGACTTCTCCATCACGTGACGCGCCAGGTCCACGGGGTTACGGACGTGGCGTACCGAGGCGACCGCGCCCGCGCGCATCTGCCGCCCGTCCATGATGGCGGCGTCGAGCTCGGCGGCGCCGTCGCGCGTCAGCGCCGCGCCGTGGCCGGCATTGAAAAGCGGGTCGTCCTCGAGGGTGCGTACCGCCTTCGTGACCGCATCGAGACTGCTGCCGCCGTGCTCGAGCACGGCGTAGCCCTCATCGAGCGCGGCGGCGAGGCCGGCGCGGTAGCGCTGCTCGCGCTCGGCGGAGAGGGAGGCGCGTGGTACGGCGCCGGCGCCGCCGTGGATGGCGATGGCATGCATGAGGGGGTGTCCTGGGCTGTTAGGGGGAATCGCGGTACATGCCGATCTCGCGGCGGCCGTGCCCGTCGCGCGCGCCGCGGTACATGCCGATGCTGTTGAAATCCATGACGATGTTGCCGGCCGCATCGAGCGCGATTACGCCGCCCTCACCGCCACTGGCGGTGAGCTTGGTGTGGATCTCCTCGGTGACCGCCTGCGCCAGCGTCACGTGCTTGTATGCCATGAGCGCGCAGATGTCGTAGGCCAGCACCTGGCGGATGAAGTATTCCCCGTCGCCGGTCCCGGACACCGCGCAGTTGTCATTGTGCGCGTAGGTGCCCGCGCCGATGAGGGGGCTGTCGCCGACGCGTCCGCGGTGCTTGTTGGTGAGGCCCCCGGTGGAGGTGGCCGCCGCGAGGTTACCGGCGCGGTCGAGCGCCACCGCGCCCACCGTGCCGTGGCCGCTCCCGGCGGTGCCGCGATCCTTCTCGGCCTGGCGCGCCTCCTCCAGCTGGCTGATGCGCGCGCGCGTGCGAAAGTAGCCGCGTGGCACCAGCACCACGCCCTGCTCGAGCGCGAACTCCTCGGCCCCCTCGCCGACCAGGAGCACGTGCGGGCTGCGCTCCATGACCAGGCGCGCGAGGTCGATCGGGTTCTTCACGTGCCGCACGGAGGCGACCGCGCCGGCGTGCGGTCCGTGGCCGTCCATGATGGCGGCGTCCAGTTCCGCGTCGCCGTCCTGGTTCAGGACCGCGCCGCGGCCGGCGTTGAACTGCGGGTCATCCTCCAGCATGCGTACCGCGGTCGTGACCGCATCGAGGCTGGTGCCGCCGCGCTCGAGGATGGCATAGGCGGCATCCAGCGCAGCGGCGAGGCCGGCGCGGTAGCCGGCCTCCTTTTCGGGCGTCATCTTGGCGCGCTCGATCACCCCCGCACCCCCGTGGATCGCGATCGCGAACGGCGGCGGCGCGGGCGGGGCTGGGGGCGCGGCGGCTTCGAGCGCCGGCACGAGCAACAGCCACAGCATCGGGATCGCAAGTACTCTCGGGCGCGACATTTTTTTATCTCCGCGGCTATGATCGGCTCGCACCCCGGCCCTCACGCGCGTGCGCGCCTCACCGGGCTCACATGATGAATCTTAAAGTGAAACCCGCCAGCTCGCAGCGGATCCGCAGCGTCTTGGTCGCCAACCGCGGCGAGATCGCCATTCGCGTCATGCGGGCGGCCAACGAGCTCGGTCTGCGCACGGTCGGCATCTACTCCCAGGAAGACCGCTTTTCGCTGCACCGGACCAAGGCGGACGAGGCCTACCTGGTGGGCGCAGGTCAGGGGCCGGTCCAGGCCTATTTGGACATCGCCGACATCCTGCGCATCGCACGCGGGGCGCAGGTGGATGCCATCCATCCGGGCTACGGCTTTCTCGCCGAGAACCCCGAGTTCGCCGAAGCCTGCGCCGCGGCCGGCATCGTGTTCGTCGGACCCGCCCCCCAGACCATGCGCCTGCTGGGCGACAAGGTGGCCGCGCGCGAGCTCGCCGTGTCGGCCGGTGTGCCGGTGATGCCGGCGACCGGGGCGCTGCCGCGCGATGCACTCGAGTGCGCCCGCGCGGTGGCGCAAGTCGGCTACCCGGTGATGCTCAAGGCCAGCTGGGGTGGCGGCGGGCGCGGCACGCGCGTGGTGGAGGGCGAGGCGCAGCTCGCGGAGCTGCTCGCCGCCTCGCGCCGCGAGGCACTCGCCGGGTTTGGCAATGACGAGGTGTATGCGGAGAAGCTGGTGCGCCGCGCCCGCCACGTCGAGGTGCAGGTGCTCGGCGACGCGCACGGCACGCTGGTGCACCTGTTCGAGCGCGACTGCACCGCGCAGCGGCGCAACCAGAAGGTGGTCGAGCGCTGCCCGGCGGTGTTTCTGCAGGCGCAGGAGCGAGCCCGGCTGTGCGCGATGGCGCTCGACATCGCGCGCGCCGCCGCCTACCAGAACGCCGGCACGGTGGAATTTCTGCAGGATGCGGACAGCGGCAGCTTCTACTTCATCGAGGTCAACCCCCGCATCCAGGTTGAGCACACGGTCACCGAATGCGCCACCGGCATCGACCTCGTCAAGGCGCAGCTGCGCATCGCCGCCGGCGCGCGCATCGGCACCCCCGAGAGCGGCGTGCCGCCGCAGGCGGAGATCCGCATCGGCGCGCACGCGCTGCAGTGCCGCATCACCACCGAGGATCCGGAAAACGACTTCATTCCCGACTACGGCAAGATTTCCGCCTACCGCAGTCCCGCCGGCTTCGGCGTGCGCCTGGACGCCGGCACCGCCTACACCGGCGCCATCATCACGCGCTCCTATGACTCGCTCCTGGTGAAGGTGACTGCCTGGTCGCCCACGCCGGAGGAGACCATCGCGCGCATGCACCGCGCGCTCGCGGAATTCCGTATCCGCGGCGTGGTCACCAACCTGCGCTTCCTCGATCAACTCATCACGCACCCGCGCTTCGCGCGCGGGGACTACACCACGCGCTTCATCGAGGCGACGCCGGCGCTGTTGCACTGGCCGCGCAAGCGCGACCGCGCCAGCCGCATCCTCACCTTCATCGGCGACATCATCGTCAACGGCAACGCCGAGACCAAGAACCGCCCGCGCCCGGCCGCCTTTGCCCCGGTGCGCCTGCCGGCGGTGGCGCTGCCGACGCCGGCGCCCGGTACCAAGCAGAAGCTGGACGAGCTCGGTCCGGCACGCTTCGCCCACTGGCTGCTCGAGCAGGAGCGGGTGCTGCTGACCGACACCAGCATGCGCGATGCCCACCAGTCGCTCATCGCCACGCGCCTGCGCACGCGCGACATGACCGCGATTGCGCCTTACTACGCGGCGCTGCTGCCGCAGCTGTTCTCGGTGGAGTGCTGGGGCGGGGCGACCTTCGATGTGGCGCTGCGCTTTCTGCGCGAGGACCCCTGGCAGCGCCTGGCGGCGCTGCGCGCGGGCATGCCGAACCTGCTGTTGCAGATGCTGCTGCGCTCGGCCAACGCGGTCGGCTACGCCAACTATCCCGACAACGTGGTGCGCTTCTTCGTGCAGCGCGCCGCGGCCTCCGGCATCGACGTGTTCCGTATTTTCGATTCGCTCAACTGGGTCGAGAACATGCGCGTCGCCATCGACGCGGTGCTCGAAAGCGGCAAGCTGTGCGAGGCGGCACTGTGCTACACGGGCAACCTGAGCGATCCGCAGGAGCGCAAGTACACGCTCGACTATTACCTCGGGCTCGCGCGCGAGCTCAAGGCCGCCGGCACGCATCTCATCGGCATCAAGGACATGGCGGGCCTGTGCCGTCCGCGCGCCGCTTACGCGCTGGTGAAGGCGCTCAAGGACGAGGTGGGCCTGCCGGTGCACTTTCATACGCACGACACGAGCGGCATCGGCGCGGCGAGCGTGCTCGCCGCCGTGGCCGCGGGGGCCGACGCGGTGGACGGCGCCATCGACGCCTTCAGTGGGCTCACCTCGCAGCCGAACCTGGGTTCGATCGTCGAGGCGCTGCGCTTCGGGCCGCACGATGCCGGGATCGAGCCGCAGCACCTGCGCACCATCTCGGCCTACTGGGAGCAGGTGCGCCGCTACTACGGCGCCTTCGAGAGCGACATGCGCGCCGGGGCCTCCGAGGTCTACGTGCACGGCATGCCCGGGGGCCAGTACACGAACCTGCGCGAGCAGGCGCGCGGTCTGGGCATCGCCGATGCGCGCTGGCCCGAGGTCGCGGCCGCCTACGCGCAGGTCAATGCGCTCCTCGGCGACATCGTGAAGGTCACGCCGACCTCCAAGGCGGTCGGGGACTTGGCGCTGCTGATGGTGAGCTCGGACCTGAGCGCTGCACAGCTGCTCGATCCTGCGCGCGAGGTGGCCTTCCCCGAGTCGATCGTACAGCTGCTGCGCGGGGAGCTGGGCCAGCCCCACGGCGGCTTCCCGCCCGCGCTGCAACGCAAGGTGTTGAAAGGGGCGGCGCCGCAGACCGCGCGCCCCGGGGCGTACCTGGCGTCGGTGGACCTCGAGGCCGAGCGCGCCCGCATTCAGCAGCAGCTGCCGCGACCGGTGACGGACGAGGATCTCGCGTCCCACCTCATGTATCCGCGCGTGTGGCTCGAGTACGCGCGCGCGCGGGCGGTGTACGGCGATCCCACCGACCTGCCCACGCCGGTGTTCTTCTACGGCATGGAGCCGGGGGAGGAGATCAGCGTCGACCTCGACCGCGGCAAGACGCTCATCGTGCGCTACCTGGCGAGCAGTGAACCGCACGAGGACGGCACGCGCACGGTGTTCTTCGAGCTGAACGGTCAGCCGCGCTCGGTGCGCGTCGCCGATCGCACCCAGGTCGTGGAGCACGCGCCGCCGCGCAAGGCCGAGAGCGGCAACGCGAGCCACGTCGGCGCGCCGATGCCGGGGGTGGTGGCGAACATCGCCGCCGCGGTGGGTGCGCGCGTCGAACGCGGCCAGCTGCTGCTGACACTGGAGGCGATGAAGATGGAGACCGCCGTGCGCGCGAGCGCTGCGGGGGAGGTCGCTGAGGTGTTGGTGCGGGCCGGGCAGACGGTCGAGGCGCGCGACCTGCTCGTGATCCTGCAGTAGCGATCCCCGCGCTTTTCATGGGTGCGGCAGCTGCCAACTGCCTCAGATTGGTCAGGCCGTTGGGCAACTGCGGCCACGCGCAGCCATGCGTTGCGCTGGTGGCGCCTGATACGCGCGCGGGGATTACGATTGCGTTCCCACAGTTGCGCTGTCACGATCCGGGCGGACCATGATGCGGCACTTCATCGAGCGCTAAAGTTGCCGAGCGTACGTTTCCGGGCACGAGAAGGGATCAGGGGAAGAATATGAAGTGTACGGGAAGAAGCAGCGTCGCTTTGGCGCTCGCGATTGCGGTATTCGCGATGCTCGGATCGCCCAGCGCGCGGGCGCAGGAGAAGAAACCGAACATCCTGGTCATCTTTGGTGACGATATCGGCTATTGGAACATCAGCGCCTATAACCAAGGCATGATGGGCTACCAGACGCCGAACATCGACCGCATCGCCCACGAAGGGGCGCTCTTCACCGACTACTACGCCCAGCAAAGCTGCACCGCCGGACGCGCGGCTTTCATTACCGGGCAGTCGCCGATTCGCACCGGCCTCACCAAGGTTGGTTTGCCTGGCTCGGACCTCGGCATCAAGAAAGAAGATCCCACGCTGGCCGAGTTATTGAAGGCCCAGGGCTATCTGACGTTTCAGCATGGCAAGAACCATCTGGGCGATCGCAATGAGTTTTTTCCTACGGTGCATGGTTTCGACGAGTTCTTCGGCAATTTCTATCACCTGAATGCCGAGGAAGAGCCGGAGAACGTCGACTACCCCACCGACCCGAATTTCAACGCCAACTTTGGCCCGCGCGGGGTCTTCAAGTGCAAAGCCACGACCACGGATAATCCTGCGCCAGCCGACCCACGCTTCGGACCCTGGGGCAAGCAGACCTGTTCAAACACCGGACCGCTCACCCGCAAACGCATGGAGACCGGGGACGATGAGTTCCTCGCCGCCACGCTCGACGCGATGGAGCGCTCCGTCAAAGCGGGTAAGCCGTTCTTTATCTGGCACAACACCACGCGCATGCATATCTGGACGCACCTGCAGCCGAAATACGCAGCCATGGTGGCCGAGAAGGGGTTGTACGGCGCCGGCATGACCGAGTTCGATGACAATATTGGCGTCCTGTTAAAGAAGCTCGACGATCTCGGCATCGCCAAGAACACCATCGTCATCATCACCACCGACAACGGTGCGGAAACGATGAGCTGGCCCGATGGCGGCACTACGCCTTTCCGGGGCGAGAAAAACACCAATTGGGAGGGCGGTTACCGCGTGCCCTTCTTCATTCGCTGGCCGGGAGTGGTCAAGCCCGGGACGGTGGTTAACGACATCGGCGCTCACGAGGACTGGGTGCCGACCCTGATGGCGGCGGCGGGCGAACCGAACATCAAGCAGAAGCTGCTGACCGGCTATAAGGCCGGCCAGATGACTTACAAGGTGCATCTGGACGGCTACAACTGGATGCCCTACTTCAAGGGTGAGGTCCGCGAGGGGCCGCGCAAGGAGTTCCTCTACTGGACCGATGACGGAGATCTGGCAGCGCTGCGGTTCAACAAGTGGAAACTGGTCTTCATGGAGCAGCGCGCCCACGGCTTCGATGTTTGGCAGGATCCAATGATTCCGCTGCGCTTTCCGAAGCTATTCAACTTGCGGACTGATCCCTTCGAACGAGCCGACCACGAAGCGATGGACTACGGGCACTGGAGAGCGGACCGCATATACCTGATGGTGCCCGCCCAGGCGTTCGTGGGACAGTGGCTCTCAAGCTTCAGAGAATTCCCGCCCCGTCAGAAGCCAGCCAGTTTCTCCCTGGACCAGGTAATCCAGAAGCTGACGAGCGGAGTCGCGTCCAGCGACAACTGAGCAGACGCTTCTGTGTCTGTGCAGTGTGGTCGGGCGTGCGCCCGAGGGCCCGCGCCGCGTCGATCAGGGCGCCCGCTTAGCAGCAGTCCTTCAGCCACTGGCGCCGGATAAATAGACAGCGCCGAGAGCGGCTTCATCCGAGGTCAATTTTATAGTAGCCCTCCATTAGAGGATTATCATTCCTGCCGGCAGGTGTCGTGCCCGAGGGTGCCGGCACCAAGTTCCGGCGCTCTGGATAAATGGGAGAGTGACATGAGCGTAACCGTCGAACGGCGAACACGCGCCGCCAACAGGCCTGAGGAAGTCCTGGTCCAGGTCGAGCGGGCGGAACACATTGCGCGTCTCACTCTCAATCGCGCGGACAAGTACAACGTTCTCTCACGGGCAATGATCGCCGCGCTCAAGGAAGCACTCGCGAGCCTCGCATCTGATCCCGAGATCCGTGTCGTGGTGCTCGCTGCCGAAGGCAAGGCGTTTTCGGCTGGACACGACCTCACAGAGATGGGATCAGAGGTCGGGATCGACGAACTGCGTACATTGTTTGCCGCGTGCACGGATCTCATGCTCACGATCCGGCAGCTGCCGCAGCCAGTGATCGCCCGCGTGCAGGGTGTCGCGACGGCTGCCGGTTGCCAGTTGGTCGCAATGTGCGACTTGGCAATCGCGAGCAGCGATGCCCGATTCGCCGTGTCTGGTATCAATCTGGGCCTATTCTGCGCTACCCCGTCGGTTGCGCTGTCGCGCAATGTGTCGCAGAAGGCGGCCCTTGAGATGTTGCTGACCGGAGATTTTATCGACGCGGCAACCGCGTGTGAGCGAGGCCTCGTCAATCGGGTGGTACCGCTTGAGTCGCTCGACGCGGAAATTGATCGACTGACAGCCTCGATAGCGGGGAAGTCCCGCGCGGCAATCGCAGCCGGCAAGCGGCTCTTCTATGAGCAACTCGAGCTGCCCATCGAGGCGGCCTACGCGCGGGCATCCGAGGTAATGGCCTGCAACGCCGTCTTGGACGAAGTGCGCGAGGGGATCGCAAGGTTTACAAAGCGCACGCGGTGAAATCCTACGAGAGTGCGGCGCCTGTTCGATTCGTAGTTCAGCACTGGCTGCTGCGGATGGCCGCTAGCAACAATCCCTCAGCGCGACGGCGGGATCGGCGAGCTTGTCCGGGTTCGGCCGCGCATGCGCGGCGATCAGCTTGCGCGCCGCCATCTGGTCGCGCGGCGCGTTGATGCTGTCGATGGCGACGAGCTCGCCGGCGCGCAGGTAGCAGGCGCTGAAGCTGCGCGTCGCGGGTACCCCGCGCATCACCACCGTGTCGTAGCCGAGGCTCACGCCGACGATGACGAGCTTGAGATCGAACTGATCGGACCAGAACCACGGCACCTTGTCGTGCGGCGTCGGCGTGCCGAGGAGATTGAGTGCCACTGTCGTGCCCTGCTCGAAGGCGTTGTCGACCGACTCCAGGCGCAGGTGCCGGCCGTACTGGCGATTGAGGTGGCTCGCGCAGTCGCCCACCGCCCAGATCGCCTCATCCGAGCTGCGGCAGTGCCCGTCGGTGACCACGCCGTTCTCGCAGTCGAGACCGGACCCCTTGGCGAGTTCGTCCGTCGGCACCACGCCCACCCCGACGATCACGAGGTCGGCGGCAAACTCACCGCCGTCCTCGGTGAGCACCGCGCGCACGCGCCCGGAGCGCGCGTCCGCATGCAGCGCGCGCACGCGCGCGTCGCAGTGGATGCGCACGCCCTGACGCGCATGCTCGGCGGCGTAGAAGGCGGACACCTGCGGGCAGGTGACGCGGTTCATGACCCGCTCGGCCATCTCGAGCACCGTCACCTCAAGTCCCAGCTCGCGCGCTGTGGCTGCGACCTCCAGCCCGATGTAGCCGCCGCCGATCACCACCAGGCGCGCCCCCGCCGCGCACTCGGCGCGGATGCGGTCGACGTCGGCGATGGTGCGCAGCGTGTGCACGCCCGGCAGCTCCGCCCCCGGGATGGGCAGGCGCCGCGGCCGGCTGCCGGTGGCCAGCAACAGCGCGTCGTAGGGGATCACCAGGCCGTCATCCAGGTGCACGTGGCGTTCGTGGCGCGCGATGCCGTCCACGCGCCGGCCCAGGTGGGTGGTCACGTGGTGGTCGGCGAAGAAGGGCGCCGGGCGGATCAGAAGCCGCTCGCGCTCGAGGCTACCGGCGAGGTACTTCTTCGACAGCGGCGGGCGCTGGTAGGGGAGCCAGGGCTCCTCGCCGATGAGCGTGAGCCGGCCGGTGAAGCCCCCGCGGCGCAGCGCATCGATGGCCTGCACCGCACCCTGACCGGCGCCCACGATCACAATGTGTTCGTACATCGGCGCGAAGGATAGCCCAGCGGGCGCAGGCCTGAGCGCACCAGTTTCGGGCGGGGATCGGGCCGCGGCGCTTCAGCGTGGTGCAACCCGCCAGCCGCCCCGCCAGCGGCCGTGCTGGCCGGCGCGTGGTTCTCGCCGATTCGACGCCGTGGCATGAAAACTGCAAAATCCCTCGCGCGCGATGCGCTGCTCACGTTGCGGAGAGTCCCATGAAACTGGTCACTGCGATCATCAAGCCCTTCAAGCTGGACGACGTGCGCGCCGCGCTTTCCGACATTGGCGTCTCGGGCATGACGGTGACGGAGGTGAAGGGCTTCGGCCGCCAGCGCGGTCACACCGAGCTGTACCGCGGCGCCGAGTACGTGGTTGACTTCGTACCCAAGACGCGCATCGAGGTGGCCGTGCGCGGGGATCTGGTCGATCAGGTGATCGAGGCGATCATCAAGTCCGCCAAGACCGGTAAGGTGGGCGACGGCAAGATCTTCATCACCGACATCGAGCGGGTGATCCGCATCCGCACCGGCGAGACCGACGACGCGGCGCTCTAGCGCCGCTGCAGCGACGCGCGCGCCTTAAGGCGGCAGCAGCCATGCCGACAGCGATCCGTTTCTTTCAGCACGGCGGCCCGGAGGTGCTGCGCAGCGTGGAGTCTGATCCCGGTCGGCCCGCGCCCGGTGAGGTGCAGGTGCGCCAGAGCGCCATCGGCGTCAACTACATCGACGTCTACGATCGCACCGGCCTGTATCCGGTGACACTGCCCTCGGGACTGGGGCGCGAGGCCGCCGGCGTCATCGCGGCGCTCGGCCGCGGCGTGCGCGGTCTGCGCGTGGGTGAACGCGTGGCCTACGTCCACAGTGCGCCGGGCGCGTATTGCGAGCTGCGCAACGTGAGCGCCGAACGCGTCGTGAAGGTGCCCGCGGGCGTCTCCGATGAGCAGGCCGCGGCGCTCATGCTCAAAGGTCTCACGGCGCAGTTCCTCATCCGTCGTACCTACAAGGTGGCGCGCGGCGACACGATCCTGGTGCACGCGGCCGCCGGCGGCGTGGGACTGATCCTGTGCCAGTGGGCCAAGGCGCTCGGCGCGCGGGTGATCGGCGTCGTGGGGAGCGAAGCGAAAGCGCAACTCGCCCGCAAGCACGGCTGCTGGCGCGTGCTCATCTCCGGCCAGGACGAGCTCACCGCGGGCGTGAAGGCGCTCACCAAGGGCGTCGGCGTCGCCGCGGTCTACGACGCGGTCGGCAAGGACACGTTCATGGAGTCGCTCGACTGCGTGCGCCGCCTCGGCATCATGGTGAGCTATGGCAATGCCTCGGGGCCGCCGCCGGCGATCAGCCCGCTGGAGCTCGCCAAGCGCGGTTCACTGTTTCTCACCCGCCCTTCGCTCTTCAACTACATCGCCACCCGCGAGGAGCTCGCCGCGGCGGCGCGCGAGCTGTTCGCGGCCGTCAAGTCCAAAAAGGTGCGCGTAGTGATCGGCCAGCGCTATCCGCTGGCGCGCGCCGCCGAGGCGCACGGCGATCTCGAGAGCCGCCAGACCACCGGCTCCACGGTGCTCCTGCCCTGAAACAGGCGCGGCGCGCACGGGGCTGTCCTTCAGCCGGCGACCGGCGCCGGCCGCGCCCGCACGGCGCGGGCGCTGCGGCTGATGCCGAGCGCGCCGCTGCGCACCACTTCCAAAAGCTCGGCCCGCCGACCCAGTTCGCCGACGAAGCCGCTCACTTCGGCCTCACTTGCCGTCAGTTCGACGATGAAGCCCTCCATTGCCGGGTCCAGGACCCGACCGCCGCTGCGCACCACCTGGCCGCGTACCGCGTCGGTCTGCCCGGCGGCAACCTTAAGCTTGAGCAGTACGAGCTCGCGCTCCAGGTGCTCGCCGCGGGTCATGTCGAGCACGTTCACGACGTCCACGAGCTTGTTCAGCTGGTTGGCGATCTGCTGGATGACGGCATCCGAGCCGCTCGTGACCAGGGTGAGGCGCGAGACCGTGGGATCGTCGGTGGGGGCCACCGAGAGGGACTCGATGTTGTAACCGCGCGTGGAGAAGAGCCCGGCGACCCGAGCGAGCGCTCCGGCCTCGTTCTGCAGCAGGATGGCGATGATGTGACGCATGAGCGGGTTCGTTGAGGAAAGGCCAAGGGACGCTGCCCAGAATAAAGGATCGCGGCAAGTTTGGCCCCATGAAGCCAAGCTGCTACGCTCGCCGATCCCTTCGACTTTTTTCGAACGGCTTTGCGTTTGAGGCCAAGAAGTGCGTCGATGAACGACACCCAGATCCAGCCCCGCCCGACCGCCCACCCGCTCGCCGGGGAGCGCATGTCCGGGGCCCGCATGATCATGCAGGTGATCGCGGACGAAGCGGTGCGCACCATTTTCGGCTACAGCGGCGGGGCGATCCTGCCGACCTTCGACGCGATCTTCCTCTACAACGAGGCCGCCAAGCGTGCCGGCCTCGCCCAGATCCCGCTCATCGTGCCCGCCAACGAGCAGGGGGCCGCCTTCATGGCCGCCGGCTACGCGCGCGCGAGCGGGCAGGTGGGCGTCTGCGTGGTCACCTCCGGACCCGGCGCGACCAACACTGTTACACCCGTGCGCGACTGCATGGCAGATTCGATACCCATTGTCGTAATTTGCGGCCAGGTCTCCCGTGCTGCCATGGGCACCGATGCCTTCCAGGAGGCGCCCGTACCTTCCATCATGGGCGCGGTCGCCAAGCACATCTTTCTGGTCACCGACCCGGAGAAGCTCGAGGCGACCGTGCGTACGGCCTTCGAGATCGCCCGCACCGGACGCCCCGGTCCGGTGGTTCTCGACATCCCCAAGGACGTGCAGAACTGGGAAGGCAGCTTCGCCGGCGAGGGGCTGCTGCCCATCCCCGGCTACCGGCGGCGCATGCGCGAGCTGACCCAGGCGGAGCTCGAGCCGGCCGACACGGCAAGCTTCTTCGGCATGCTCGGGGAGGCCGAGCGGCCGCTGATCTACGCCGGCGGCGGCGTCATCAACGGCAACGCCGCCGCGCCACTGACCGAGTTCGCCAACGCCTTCAGCATCCCGGTGGTCACGACCCTCATGGGGATCGGCGCCTACGACACCACGCAGACGGGGGCGCTGCGCATGCTCGGCATGCACGGGGCGGCGTTTGCCAACTATGCGGTCGATGACTGCGACTTCCTCATCGCCGTCGGGGCGCGCTTCGATGACCGCGTGGCCGGCGTGCCGGAGAAGTTCGCCCGCAACGCGCGGCGCATCGCGCACCTGGACGTCGACCGTGCCGAGGTCAACAAGGTCAAGCGCGTGCAGTGGAGCCACATCGGGCTCATGACGCCGGCGCTCAAGGCGCTCACCGCCCACGGCCGTGCCGGCGGCTTCCGGCGCGACTTCAGCCCCTGGGCGGCGGAGCTCGCCGAGCTCAAGCGCCGCTATGCCATGAATTACGACCGCGACAGTCCACTCATCCAGCCCTACTACGTGATCGAGGAGATCAACCGCCACACGCGCGGCGAGGCGATCATCAGCACCGGGGTCGGCCAGCACCAGATGTGGGCGGCGCAGTACTGCGACTTCGTCGCGCCGCGCCTGTGGCTCACCTCCGGCAGCATGGGCACCATGGGCTTCGGCCTGCCGGCGGCGATCGGCGCGCAGTTCGCCTGCCCGCAGCGCCTGGTGATCGACATCGACGGCGACTCGAGCATCCGCATGAACATCGGCGAGCTCGAGACGGCGGCCACCTACGACCTGCCGGTGAAGGTGGTGGTGCTCAACAATTTCGGCGACGGCATGGTGAAGCAGTGGCAGAAGCTGTTCTTCAAGGGACGGCTGTCGGCGAGCGACCGCTCGCTGCACAAGAAGGACTTCGTCAAGGCCGCACAGGCGGATGGCTTCCGCTACGCGGCGCGCCTCGAGCACAAGGCCGACGTGCCGCGCGTCATCGCCGAGTTCCTCGCCTTCAAGGGGCCGGCGTTCCTCGAGGTCATGATCGACCCCGACGCGGGCGTCTACCCGATGGTCGGCCCCGGACAGAGCTACGACGAGATGATCACCGGCGACTTCATCCCCTCGCGCCACAAGGTCGACATCAAGACCCCGGACGCGTCGGAGATGTTCTGAAGAGCACGGCACGCGAGGCCCGGCGATGAAATACCTGCATACCATGGTGCGCGTCACCGATCTCGACGCCTCCCTGCGTTTCTACTGCGAGGCGCTCGGGCTGAAGGAGCTCGCGCGCAACGACTATCCCAAGGGCCGCTTCACGCTGGTGTTCCTCGCCGCCCCGGGCGATGAGAGCGCGCAGGTGGAGCTCACGCACAACTGGGACCCGGAACCCTACGGCGTGGGTCGCAACTTCGGGCACCTCGCCTACGAGGTCGAGGACATCTACGTCAGCTGCCGCCGCCTGCAGCAGCACGGCGTGAGCATCCTGCGCCCCCCGCGCGACGGCCACATGGCGTTCGTGCGCTCGCCCGACAACGTCTCCATCGAGCTGCTGCAGAAGGGCGAGGCGCTCGCGCCGGCGGAGCCCTGGCACTCGATGCCCAACACCGGCAGCTGGTAGGCGCCGGCATCGCACCCGGCGTGCCGCCATGAAATCGCTCCCGAGCCTGCTGATCGCGGCGGTGTTCGCCTTGCTGACGTTCGCGCTGTGGGCGTACCTGAACCGCCCCGCGCACGAGCCGCCCTGGCCGCCGCTCATCCAGGGCTTTGCGTTCTCGCCCTTCCGCGCCAACGAGGATCCCACCCACCTGGTGCTGCCCACCGTCGAGGAGATCGACTCGGACCTCAAGCTCCTCGAGGGCAAGGTGCGCGCGGTGCGCACCTACAGCGTGCAGGGGACGCTGGCGCAGATCCCCGAGCTCGCCGAGCGGCGTGACATGAACGTCGCCGTCGGCGTGTGGCTCGATGACCATCGCGCCAAGAACGAACAGGAACTGCAGACCGCCATCCGCCTCGCCGACAACCACGTCAACGTGGTGCGCGTGTTCGTCGGCAACGAGGTGCTGCTGCGCGGGGATCTGCCGCTCGCCGAGCTCGAGCAGCTGCTCGATCGCGCGCGCGACGCCATCGAGCAGCCGGTGGGCACGGCAGAGACCTGGAACACCTGGCTCACTTTCCCGGAACTGGCGCAGCACGTGGACTTCATCGGCGTGCACCTCTTGCCCTACTGGGAGGGCGTGCCGGTGGATGAAGCGGTCGAGTATTCGCTGGCGCAGTTCAAGCGCCTGCAGAAGACCTTCCCGCACAAGCCCATCGTGATCGCCGAGATCGGCTGGCCGAGCCGCGGGCGCACGCACGAGTTTGCGGTCGCCTCCGACTCGAACGAGGCGCTGTTCCTGCGGCGCTTCCTCGCGCGCGCGCAGCAGGAGAAGCTCACCTACTACGTCATGGAGGCCTTCGATCAGCCCTGGAAGGCCTACATGGAAGGCGCGGTCGGTTCGTACTGGGGCGTGTACGACGTCAACCGCCAGCCGAAGTTCGAGTTCACCGCGCCGATCGTGCGCGTGCCGGAGTGGCACGTGCTCGCGGCGATCTCGGTGGCGGTGTCGCTGCTGCTGCTGGGCGTGCTCTATCTCAACAGCGATGCGCTGCGCCATCGCGGCCGCAGCTTCCTCGCGCTGGTGGTGTTCGCCGCCGGCACGCTGGCGGTGTGGATGATCTACGACTTCACCCAGCAGTACATGACCGTGCCGGGGGTGATCTCGGGCGTGCTGCTGCTCCTGGGCATGCTCGGGGTGATGCTGGTGCTGCTGGCTGAGGCGCACGAGTGGGCCGAGGCCCACTGGGTCGCCTACCGGCGCCGCCTGAGTGCGCCGCGCTACCAGCCGAGCGCCACGCCGCCGAAGGTGTCGGTGCACGTGCCGGCCTACAACGAGCCGGCGGAGATGCTCATCGAGACACTCGATGCGCTCGCACGGCTCGAGTACCCGGACTTCGAGGTGCTGGTCATCGACAACAACACCAGGGACGAAGCGGTGTGGCGCCCGGTCGAGGCGCACTGCGCGCGACTCGGCGCGCGCTTTCGCTTCTTCCACGTCGCCCCGCTGGCGGGCTTCAAGGCGGGCGCGCTCAACTTCGCGCTCGAGCACACCGCGCCCGATGCGCAGATCATCGCCGTCATCGACAGCGACTACGTGGTCGAGCCGAGCTGGCTGCGCGAGCTGACGCCGGCGTTCTCCGACCTGCGCGTGGCGATCGTGCAGGCGCCGCAGGACTACCGCGACGCGGGACAGAGCGCCTTCAAGGCGATGTGCTACGCGGAGTACCGCGGCTTCTTCCACATCGGCATGATCACGCGCAACGAGCGCAACGCCATCATCCAGCACGGCACCATGACCATGGTGCGCCGCACGCAGCTGGCGCAGTGCCGCTGGGCCGAGTGGTGCATTACCGAGGACGCCGAGCTCGGCCTGCGCATCTTCGAGGGTGGTTTCGACGCGAGCTATGTGCCCCAAAGCTACGGCCGTGGCCTGATGCCCGACACGTTCATCGACTTCAAGAAGCAGCGCTTCCGCTGGGCCTACGGGGCGATGCAGATTCTCAAGGCGCACGGGCGCGCGCTGTTCCTCGAGGGCGGGCCGCTGTCCCCGGGCCAGCGCTATCACTTCATCGCCGGCTGGCTGCCGTGGATGGCCGACGGCGTCAACGTGCTCTTCAACCTCGCCGCGCTCGGTTGGTCGGCGGCCATGGTGTGGGCGCCGCACTCGATCGACCCGCCGCTGGTGCTGTACTCGGTGCTGCCGCTGTCGCTGTTCACCTTCAAGCTCGCCAAGCTCACGCACCTGTATCGCGTGCGTGTCGGCGCGAACCTGCGCCAGACGATCGCGGCGGCGGTGGCGGGGCTGGCGCTCACGCACACCATCGGGCTCGCCTCGATCAAGGGGCTGCTCACCAAGAGCGAGCCGTTCTTCCGCACGCCCAAGGGTGGCACCACCGCGGGCCTGTGGCATGCGCTCGCGGCGGCGCGCGAGGAGACGCTCATGATGGCGGGCCTGTTGCTGTCGGCGTGGGCGGTATCGCGCAGCAGCACGCCGCAGAATGCCGGCCCGGATCGCATGGCCTGGGTGATCGTGCTCATCATCCAGTCGGTCCCGTACGCCTCGGCACTCATCGTCTCGCTCGCGAGCGCCTTCCCACTGCCGGCGCGCCTGCTCGGCACGCACTACCGCACCCTGAGCGCACCGGCACCCGCCCCCGGGGTCGTGAAGCCCCCGGAAGCGGATCCCGCGGGCTGAAGCACGTGGTCCCCGGGAGACTTCGCGCGATCGTGTCCATGATCGTGGCGGTGGCGGCGTTCTCGGGCATGGATGCGCTGCTGAAGGTCCTCGCCGGCAGCTATCCGCCCATGCAGGTCGCGGTGCTGCGCGGTATGGCCTCGCTGCCGTTCCTGCTCGCGCCCATCGCCCTGAGCGGCCGCTGGCACCTGCTGAGGCCGCGGCGTTTGCCCATGCACGTGTTGCGCGGCGCGCTGCAGGTGCTGGTGCTCGGCTGCTTCATCTACGCGGTGCGCACGCTCTCACTCGCCAACGTGTACGCGGTGTTTCTTTCGGCCCCGCTGCTGATGACGGCCCTCTCGGTGCCGATCCTCAAGGAGCGCACCGACGCGCGCGGCTGGCTGGTGATCATCGTGGGACTCATCGGCGTCCTCATCATGGTGCGGCCGAGCGCCTCGGGGTTCGGGTCCTTCGGTGCGGTCGCGGCGCTGATCGCAGCCCTTGCCTACGCCGTGAGCGGCATCACCGTGCGGGTGCTGACCCGCACCGACTCCACCGCCAGTGTCGTGGTGTGGACCATCAGCCTGATGACGGTGTTCGCCCTCGTGCTGGCGCTGCCTGACTGGGTGAGGCTCGAGCCGCGCCATTATCGCTGGCTGCTGCTGCTCGGGGCGCTGGCGGCCATCGGCTCCTACGGCCTGACGGAGGCGTTCCGCTCCGCGCCTGCCGCGGTGGTGTCGCCGCTGGAGTACACCGCGCTCCTGTGGGGGATCCTCATCGACCGCCTCGTGTGGCACGTGCTGCCGAGCGTGCGGGTGTGCTGTGGGGGCGCGGTGGTGATCGCGAGCGGCCTGTATCTGATCTGGCGCGAGCGGCGCCAGGTGATGCCGGTACCCGTCTGACAGTCATGGAAGTGGCGCACGGGGCGAGGCAGAATGTCGCCCCGATCTTCGCCGGCTGAACAACTCGCTCGCCAACTTAGAGGAAGACGCACCATGAGCAATGCCGAGGTCCGTGGACGATTCGTGTGGCACGAGCTGCTGACGACCGATACTGCCGCCGCTGCCGCCTTCTACCCCAAGGTCGTGCCGTGGCGCACCCAGCCCTCCAACATGCCCGGCTACACCATCTTCATGGCGGGCGGCCTGCAGGTCGGCGGCCTCATGACGCTGCCGGCGGATGCCGGCGCGGCGCACTGGCTGATGTACGTGGGCACGCCGGACGTGGACGCGACGGTGGCGCAGGCGCAGGGGCTCGGCGCCAAGGTGTGGAAGGCCGCCAGCGACATTCCCAACGTCGGGCGCTTTGCCGTGCTCGCCGACCCGCAGGGCGCGACCTTCGCCGTGTTCACCCCGAGCGGCGGACCGCCGCCGCCGGGTCCGCCCCCGCAGGGCGGCTTCTCCTGGCACGAACTGGCGACGACCGACGTGGCGGCGGCGCTGCGTTTCTACGGCGGCCTCTTCGGCTGGACCAAGGGCGTCAGTCATGACATGGGCGCGATGGGCGTCTACCAGCTCTTCGAGCACGGTGGCGCCGCGGTCGGGGGTATGGCCAACACGCAGGGGCCCTCCACGCCCCCCTCGTGGCTGAGCTACGTGCACGTGGCCGACTCGAACCGCGCGGTCGCAGCGGTCAAAACCGCCGGCGGCCGGCTGCTGCACGGGCCGATCGAAGTGCCCGGTGGCAGCTGGATCGCGCTGTTCCTGGATCCGCAGGGCGGCGCCTTCGCGGTCCACGAGCTGCCGCGCGCGGCCACGGCGGTGAAGTCCGCCGCGCCTGCGGTGAAGGGCGCGACGCCTAGGCCCGCCCCGGCGCCGGCTGCGGCCGCCAAGAAGACGGCGGCGAAGGCCGCGAGTCCGAAGAAAGCGGTCCGTAAGAAGGCGGCGAAGAAGGCGGCCAGAAAGGCGGCACCCAAGAAGAAGGCCGCCCGCAAGAAAGTCACCCGCCGGAAGGTGGCGCGCAAGCCGGCCGGCCGGGCCGCGAAGAAGAAGGCGGCGCGCCGCAGCACGCGGCGCCCCGCGCGTAAGCGCAGCGTGCGCCGGCGTCGACGCTAGGGAGTCGTTCGCGGGGGCGTGCGGCCTCACCGCCGCGCGCCTCCGCTGCCTGTCATTGGTTCTGCGCCTCCGCGTCGCGGCGTTGCTGGGCGGCCGCGGCCTGGGCCGCCTCCACCTGGGCCCGCACCCGCGCTTCGGTCGCCTGGGCCTGCGCCGCCTGCTGCGCCTCGGCTTGCGCGCCTGCGGCGCCACCGAGGCCCGCGCCGCAGCCCGGCAGCAGGAGCAGGGTGAGCGCGAGCGGCGCGCTGCGGGTCATGGCGGCGGTCTCCGGGGAAGCGTGGCGGTTGGTCCTACTCTAGCCCCGCGGGCCCCCGGCGCAACACCAGTGCCGAACATGGCACACTGCCGTCATGGCGAGACAACCCCTCCAACCCGCCCCCGCCAGCGCCCCGGCGCGCGTGCGGCGCGGCTACTTCGAGAGCCGCTACGGCCAGCTGCACGTGCACCACGCGATGCCCCCGGGCGGCGGATTCGAGGAGGGCACGCCGCTGCTGTGCGTGCACGAATGCCCCGGTTCGGGCCGCGCCTTCACGCCCTTCCTGGCGCTCGCCGGGCGTGACCGCTCGGTCTATGCACCCGACCTGCCCGGGTTCGGGGAGTCCGATCCGCCGCCCGCGCCCGTCGCGGCGGCCGACTACGCCGCGGCCCTCGGGGACTTCATCGAAAACATGCGCCTGCGTCGGCTGCACCTGCTTGCGGTGCGTAACGGTGCGCTCCTCGCCCTGGCGCTTGCCCTGACCTACCCCGCGCAGATCACGCGCGTCGTGATCGCGCCGGCCCCGGCGCGCGAGGCGCCCGAGCGTCCGCCAGGCGCCGAAGCGCCCGACTGGGAGCGCGCGCTGTTGCGCGGGCTGACCGAGTACCCGCCCCGGGAGCGCCTGACGGCCCTGACGGCGAGGCTGCTCGTGCTGCGCCCGCCGGATGAACCCGCGCAGACCGCGAGCCGCGTCCGCGAGGCGCTGCCCACCGCCCGGGTGCAGGAGCTCGGGGTGCCAGGGGGGGAGTTGCCGGCGGGCGCGCCCGAGCGCTTGTTCGAGGCGGTCCGCGACTTCCTTCGCGGTTGAGACAGATTTTCGGGATTCTTCTCACACATTTATAGGGGCGCATACGGAGCGCGCACGTCTCGGCGCTACACTTTTTCGCCGCTGTTTCAGGGGAAATTTTTCGGGAAACCCGATGAGTTCGCGTTCGCTCACGCCGCCACCGGCCTCCACCGACGCCGATCTGGAAACGACAGCCGAGCTGCCGGTGCTGGATCCGCCGGCTGCGGCTGCGGCTGCCGAGGAGGCGCATGGCGCCACCGACACCTGGGCGGCGCTGCCACAGCTGCGGCCCGAGGACGAGCGGCATCTCGAGACGAAGCTCGAAGCGCTGTCCGCCGAGCTGCGCAGCGCGCAGCAGCTGCTGAACAACAAGGGCGACCGGCTGCGCGAACTGGAGCGCGAGCGCGAGGAGGCCCGCGCCAGCCTCGCCGCCGCGGAGCAGCGTGCCGCGGAGGGCGCGGCCGCCACTGCACGCCTCGAGGAGAGCGCGGCGCGCCAGGCGACGCAGCTCGCCGAGCTCACCCAGGCGCGCGTCGCCTCTGAACAGCAGGCGGCCGGACTCGTCGCAGAACTTGCGCACCTGCGCAGTGGCGGCGACAGCGCCACCGAGACGCTTTCGCAGCTGCGCGCCGCCGCCGAGCAGCGCGCGGCACAGCTCGATGCGGAACTCGTGCGGCTGCGGGCCGCCGCCACACAGCATACCGCCCAGTTCAGCGAACTCACCCAGGGGCGCGCGGCCGCGGAGCGCCGCCTCAGCGAGCGCGATGCACAGCTGAGTGCCGTGTCCGGCGAGCTGGCCGTGGTCAGCGCGCGCGCCGCGGAGCTGCAGCAGCGCGTGGAGGCTCAGGAGAAGGCCGCCGCCGCCGAGCAGCTGCGCCTCCAGAAGAGCGAGGAGGCGCGCGCGCAGCGCGAGCGTGCGCACGCCGCCCACACCGCCGGGGTCATGCACGACCTGCACGCCGAACGCGCGCGTGCGGCGGCCTACTTCGAGTCGCTGACGACCCTCGGCACGCGCCGCAGCGTGTTCGAGGAGCTGGTGACGGACCTGCATGCCGAGGCGCAGGTGCGCGAGAGCGATGTGGCGAAGCTGGCACATGAGCTGGCGGTGCGCGAAGCGCGCGTGCGCGAACAGGACGCGGAGCTGGCGCAGCGCGCCACGCGCATCACCCTGCTCGAGCAGCAGGCCGTGACGATCAACAGCGCGCTCGCCGAGCGCGATACGCAGCTGCGCGAGGGGCGTCGCGAGAGCCAGACCCTGCAGGCCAACCTGCAGCGCCTGCAGGCACAGCTGGAGTCGAGCGGCGAGCGGGTGCGCGCCCTGAGCGCCGTCGCCGAGCAGCACAACACCACCGAATCACAGCGCAAGACGGAACTGAGCCGCCTGCTCACCGAGCGCGTCGAACTCACCGCCGCCCTGGAAGCGGCCCGCGACAGCGCCGGCGCCGCCAGCGCGCGCGCGGCCGAACTCGAGGGCGCCTTGAGCCAGCTGCGCAGCCGCGCTGCCGAACTCGACGGCGCGCTCGCCGGCGAGAAGAAACGCGCCGCGGAACTCGAGGAGGAGCTGGGCACGCAGCGGCGCAGCCACGCCGCCGAACTCGACGGCGCGCTCGCCGGCGAGAAGAAGCGCGCCGCGGAGCTCGAGGAGGAGCTGGGCACGCAGCGGCGCGAGATGGAGGACTGGGGCGAGGCGCTCAAGAGCATGCACCGCCAGCGCGACAGCTACCAGTCGAGCCTTGCCGCCGCCGAGGCGCGCGCCCGCGAGGCCGAGCGGCGCGCGGACGAGGAAGGCGAGGCGCTCGCCGCCGTGCAGGCGCAGGCGGGTGCCAGCGCGACGCGCGTGCGCGAGCTCGAGGCCGATCTCGCCGCCGCCGAGGATTCGCTGCACCGGCTCGAGGCCGAGGCGCGCAAGAGCGGCGGGCGGGTCGAGGAACTGGAGAAGTCCAACCAGTTGTGGCGCGCGACCATCGAGGAGGCGCGCCACAGCATCACCGACACGAACCTCAATGCGCTGCTGCGCGATGCGGTGCGCGGCGGCGAGGCGCCCGAGGCGCCCGGCATGGCGCTGCCCGACGGGGCGGTGCGGCTCCTGATCTACAGCGTCGAGGGCCGTGAGGTCGTGCACGTGCTCGGCCGCAAGACCAGCGTCGGGCGCACGCCCGACAACGATCTGCAGATCGACGCCAAGTTCATCAGCCGCCATCACGCGGTGATCCTGGCCGGACCTGCGCAGACCGTCATCGAGGACCTGAACAGCACCAACGGGGTGCAGGTGAACGGGCGGCGCATCACCCGCCAGGCGCTCGAGGACGGGGACGTGGTCGCGATCGGGCGGCAGCAGTACCGCTTCGCGGTGCGCAAGAACAGCGACAAGCGCTGACAGCCGCGGCCCCGGGCCGCTAAGCTCGCGGTATTACCAACCGCTTGATGAGCAAGCCGGGCGAGTGATCCGTGGCCAGTCCCTACATCGAGAAGATCCTCAAGGCGCGCGTCTACGACGTCGCCATCGAGTCGCCGCTCGAGCCGGCGCCGCGCCTGTCGCGCCGCCTCGGCAACGAGGTGCTGCTCAAGCGCGAGGACCTGCAGCCGGTGTTCTCGTTCAAGGTGCGCGGCGCCTACAACCGCATCGCCCACCTATCGGAGCCCGCCGCGCGGCGCGGGGTGGTGTGCGCCTCGGCCGGCAACCACGCGCAGGGCGTAGCGCTGGCCGCCCGCCGGCGCGGCATCAGCGCGGTGGTCGTCATGCCGCAGACGACGCCGCACATCAAGGTGCAGGCCGTGCTCGACCTGGGGGCGGAGCTGGTGCTGCACGGGGACGATTACGACAGCGCCTGCGAGCACGCGCTCGCACTCGCCCGCGAGCGCAACCTGGTGTTCGTGCACCCGTTCGACGATCCCGACGTGATCGCCGGCCAGGGCACCATCGCGGTGGAGCTCTTGCGCCAGTGCGGCGGCAGGCTCGACGCGGTGTTCGTGCCAGTCGGCGGCGGGGGCCTGCTCGCCGGGATCGCGGTGTACGTGAAGTACCTGTACCCGCAGGTGAAGGTGATCGGGGTCGAGCCGAAGGACGCGGCCAGCATGCACGACTCACTGCGCGCCGGGCAGCGCGTGACGCTCGAGCGCGTCGGCATCTTCGCCGACGGCGTCGCCGTGAAGCGCGTGGGCGAGGAGACCTTCGCGCTGTGCCGCGGCAGGGTCGACGAGGTCGTGCTGGTGAGCACCGATGAGATCTGCGCGGCGATCCAGGACGTGTTCGAGGACACGCGCTCGATCGTCGAGCCGGCCGGCGCGCTGGCGGTGGCGGGGATGAAGAAGTACCTGGCGCGCGAGGGCTGGCGCGAGAAGCGCCTGATCGCCATCAACAGCGGCGCCAACATGAACTTCGACCGCCTGCGCCACGTGGCCGAGCGCGCCGATCTGGGCGGGGAGCGCGAGGCGCTGCTGGCGGTCGTGATCCCCGAGCAGCCGGGGAGCTTCCTGCGCTTCTGCGAGGTGCTCGGCGGGCGCAGCGTCACCGAGTTCAACTACCGCTACGCCGGCGCCGACAGCGCGCAGATCTTCGTCGGCCTCGCCCTCAGCCAGGGCCGCGCGGAGAAGGATGCGGTGCTCGCGAGCCTGCGCGCGGCGGACTTCGCGGTCACCGACATGACCGATGACGAGATGGCGAAGCTGCACGTGCGCTACATGGTGGGTGGGCACGCGCGCGGCATGGCGCACGAGGTGCTCTACCGCTTCGAATTCCCGGAGCGCCACGGGGCGCTGCACCGGTTCCTCAAGTCGATCGGCGCGCGCTGGAACATCACGCTGTTCCACTACCGCAACCACGGCTCCGACTACGGGCGCGTGCTCGCGGGCATCCAGGTGCCGCCGGCCGAGCGCGCCGACTTTCTGCTGCACCTGAACGAGCTGCACTACGAGTACGTGGAGGAGACCGCCAACCCCGCCTATCGCATGTTCCTCGGCACCTGAGGCCGCAAGTGCTAGGGCCGCGGCTGACCGCTCTCGGCCAGCCACTCGCGCCACACCGCGAGCAGCACCGCGAGGATCACCGGTCCGATGAACAGGCCGACGAAGCCGAAGGCCGCGAGACCCCCGAGGACGCCGAATAACACGATGAGGAAGGGGATCTGCGCACCGCGGCTGATGAGGAGCGGGCGCACGAAGTGATCGGTGCCGCCGATCACGATGGTCCCCATGATGCACACGAACGCCCCTGCCAGGGTGTGGCCGGTGAGGATGAGCCATACGCCGACGCCGCCCCACAGCAGCGGCGCGGCGAAGGGAATGATGGCGCAGATGGTGGTGAGCGCGGCGAGGAAGATCGGCGCGCGCACGCCCGCGAGCGCGTAGCAGATGCCCGCCAGCACCCCCATCACCAGGGCGGACAGACCGAGGCCGTAGATCACCGCTTTCACCGTCTGTCCGATGGCGCTCAGGTAGTTGTCGACGCGCGGCCCGAGCAGCTGCTCCAGGGCCCGCTGCGTCTGAGCGGCGAAGCGCTCGCCGCCGCGGAAGACGAAGAACAGGCTCAGCACCGTGATGGCGAGCTTCAGCGCGTTGCGGCTGATGTCGCCGAGGATGCGCGCCACCTGATCGACGGAGCGGTCGGTGAGCTTGCGCAACTCGAAACCGAGCGCGTGCTGCGGGTCCGTCGCGATGCGATCGCTCAGATCCCTCAGCTGGTCCCCGATCCAGGGGAGTTTGAGCACCGCCGGGGGCAGCACCAGGCCGTTGTCGGCGAACAGGATCTGCATCTCGTGGTAGGTGCGCAGCAACTCGATGCGCAGCACCACCGCCAGCCACGCGAGCGGCACGATCACGGCCGTCGAGACCAGCACCGTCATGAGCGACGCCGCCAGCGTCACCCGCCCGCCGGTGCGCCGCAGCAGCCACGCATACGCAGGCCAGCTCACGTAGGCGAGGATCGCCGCCCACACCAGCGGCACGATGAAGGGCGAGAGCACCCGAAAGCCCAGGAGCACGAGGCCCCCGAGGAGCACGACCGTCAGCAGGCGGCGCAGCCAGGGTGCGGATACGAAGTCTTCCATCGGCAGCCCCTCCCCTCAGGTGAGCCCGGCGGCGTCGGACACGAACATCGTCAGGGCGAGCAGCACGCAGATCGCGACCGACAGCCCGCGCCGCAGCACGAGGTACGCCGGCGGCAGGGCGGCACCGAGCACGCGATGCTCGTACAGCCACAGGCCACCGAAGCCGACCACCAGCAGCGCGAGCCCGCGCTGGCCGCCGCTCACTACCGCCAGCGCCGCGACCGGCAGCGGCGCCAGCGCGCCGGCGAGCGCGGCCGGGCGCCAGGGCAGGCGCCCGCCGAGTGCGAGTCCCCAGTGCACGGCGCCGCTGAAGGCCAGGAGCACCGCGCCCCAGGCGATCGTGGCACGCTGCGCCAGCTCGCGCGCGGGTTGATCGCCGAGCAGTGCCACGCCGGCGAGTCCCAGCGCCAGCGGGAGGACGCACAGGTAGGCGGCCCATTCGGCCGCGCCGCTGAGCGGCGGCCGCAGGGTGCGGGAACTGAGGTCCTCGGTGTCCACGTTGGCGAGGATCATGCCACGCGCCCCGCCCGCGCGGCTCTTGACGTGGGCGCGGCGCCGCAGGCAGGCTGCACGCCTCGTGAGGTGTCTGTTCCAGTGTTGGCGGCCAAGGGCCTTGGCCGCGCACCGCCGAACGGAAAAACGGGAAGTCCGGTGAGGATTCGTCCAAACCCGGCGCTGCCCCCGCAACGGTAACCGAGATCAAGCGGATCACATGAGCCACTGCGCCTGTTGCAGGCGCGGGAAGGCGATCCGCCGGAGGAATCCCTCCAGCTCGGGAGCCCGGAGACCGGCCTCGCGTATCACCGATGGGCGTCGCGGCGGGCGATGCGGGTGGGCGGTACGCGATTCTTTCCCGCACCGCACGCTCCAGCTTCCGCAAGCCACGCGCTCTCGGGCACGGGTGTGTGCTTTTTAGGGAGCTTGATCCAATGACAACCAGTCTCACCGCGCGCCGTGTGCGCGCCGGCGGCGCCTGCGCGCCGCGCCACGTTCCTTGCCTCATTCTGCTGGTAACGCTCACGGGCGTGGCGCACGCCGCCGCCGATCCCGCGGAGCTGCAGACCATCGTCATCAGCGCGACGCGCATCCCGACGCCGGTGCTGGAGGTGGCGAGCAGCATGACCGTCATCACGGCGGCCGAGATCGAGGCGCGCCAGGAGCGCACCTTCGCCGACGTGCTCAAGGAAGTGCCGGGGCTGAACGTGGTGCAGACCGGCGGCCCGGGCGGCGTCACCTCGGTGTTCATGCGCGGCACCAACTCCAACCACACCAAGGTGCTGCTCGATGGCATTGATCTGTCGGACCCGAGTAATTCCACCGGCGCGTTCGACTTCGGCCAGCTGCTCACGCAGGACATCGAGCGCGTCGAGGTGCTGCGCGGGCCGCAGAGCGGCCTGTATGGCTCGGACGCCATCGGCGGCGTGATCAACATCATCACCAAGGCGGGCAATGGCCCGGCGCAGTTCAAGGGCCTGATCGAGGGCGGCAGCTTCGACACCTTCAACCAGGCCGGCACGCTGAGCGGTTCGCAGGACGGCTTCCACTACAGCGCAAGCGTCGCGCACTTCCACGCCGGTTCCGTGCCGGTGACGCCGCTCGAGCTGCTGCAGACGCCACCAGCGCCACCGGGCACGCCCCGCAACAACGATTACGACGACAACCTGACGCTCTCGACGCGCCTCGGCTACGACCTCACGCCGGATTTCGATCTGGGCCTGGTAGCGCGCTACAGCGACATCCACCTGCACACCACGGGCGAGGACTACAGCCCTGATCCCCCCTACCTCGGCTATCCCGCGGCCGCGCAGACGACCGCCGCCACCGATGAGTACTTCACCCGCCTGTACGCGCATGCGAATTCCTTCGATGGCCTGCTGGATCAGACGCTCGGGCTCAATTTCTCGCACGACCGCACCTCCACCGTGGAGCCGCAGACGCCGGCGGCGCTCAACACCGGCGAGCGCCGCCAGGCCGACTGGCAGGGCAACATCCACCTGCAGCCCACGCAGACCGTGGTGCTCGGCGCGGTGTACGAGCGCGACAACATCAACGAGCCGATCAGCGCCGAGGTCCACATCAGCTCCGGCTACGCGGAGCTGCAGTCGCAGTTCGGGGAGCACTGGTACTCCGCGGCGAACGTGCGCTACGACGACAACAGCCGCTTCGGCAGCAAGGTGACCTACCGCTTCGCGCCCACCTGGGTGAACACCGGGAGCGACACCAAGCTGAAGGCCTCGGTCGGCAGCGGCTTCAAGGCCCCGACCCTGAGCGAGCTCTACCAGGACTTTCCGCCGTTCTTCTTCGCCAATCCCAACCTGCAGCCGGAAACCAGCACCGGCTGGGACGCCGGTATCGAGCAGGGGTTCGGGCAGGGCGCCTGGCGCGTCGGCGCCACGTACTTCCACAACAGCATCAGCAACCTGATCACGACGGATGTCACCGGCTCGAGCTACGCCAACATCGGGCACGCCACGACCCAGGGCGTCGAGAGCTTCATCGCCTATCAGCCGTGGAAGACCCTCACGCTGCGCATCGACTACACCTACACCGAGGCGACCGACGATGCCACCCAGGAGGAGCTGCTACGCCGGCCCAAGAACAAAAGTTCGTTCGATGCCGCCTGGCAGATCACGCCCGTGTGGCTCACCACGTTCGACGTGCTCACCGTCGGCACCTGGGTGGATGGCAACCGCGACTTCTCGGTGCCGCGCCTGGATGCGCCCACCTATACGACGGTCAATCTCGCGACGACCTACGAGCTGACCCAGCGCCTGGCGCTCATCGCGCGCATCGACAACCTCCTCGACCGGCACTACCAGAACCCGGTGGGATTTCAGCAGCCGGGCTTCAGTATCTACGGGGGCGTCAAGGTGATCCTGTGACGGGGCCCGGACTACGCGCCTGCTGAGCTCAAGCGTGGACAGGGGTGGTACGCTTGGCGTCGCCATGAGCGATGCAACGCAGACACCCGCGCCCGGCAGCCGGCCGACCGAGGATGAGCGCACGTGGGCCATGCTCGCGCACCTGTCCGCGCTTGCCGGGATCGTAGTGTGGCTGTTCGGCGCGGTGCTCGGGCCGCTCGCCGTGTGGATCGCCCGGCGCGATCAGTCGCCGTTCGTCGAGGAGCACGCGCGCGAGGCGCTCAACTTCAACATCACCGTGGTGCTCGCCGCGATCGTCTGCGCCGTGCTGATGCTGGTGTTCATCGGCTTCATCCTGGGCTCGGCGCTTTTCATCGCCTGGCTCGTGTTCACGCTCATCGCCGCCATCCGGGCGAGCGAAGGTGAGCGCTACCACTACCCGATCTCGCTGCGGCTCGTTAAATAGCTGAATTTCTGGGCTTTTTCGCCAGGGATGGCGCGTGTGTTTGGTACTGTATATATTCACAGTACCACCATGCGCCGCACGATCACGGGAAAGCAGCAGTTCAAGGGACGAGGTGCTCTGTCGAACCCGGCGGGGCGCTTCGACCTCACGCAGCTGGAGGCGGTCGAGGATGGTTGGTTCGTCGAGGAGTCACCCGACAGCATCGCGACCACGCTCGAGCCCGACAGCGCCCGCGCGGTCATCACGACCAACGATTCACCGGACATTCCGTTCGAGCAATCCATCAATCCGTACAGGGGATGCGAGCATGCGTGTGTTTACTGCGCGTCGCCCGAGACGCCCGTCCTCATGGCGGACGGGTCGCTCCGGGAGATCGCCAAACTGCAGGCCGGCGACGCCATCTACGGCACGGTGCGACGTGGCCGCTACCGCAGGTATGTGAAGACGCAGGTGCTGGCGCGCTGGGGCGTCATCAAGCCCGCATACCGCATCACCCTCGAGGACGGGACTGAACTCACCGTTGGCAGTGATCATCGCTTCCTCACCGAGCGGGGATGGAAATACATCACCGGCACCGAATGCGGTCGCTCGCGGCGTCCGCATCTGACCGTTAACAACAAGCTCATGGGCACGGGAGCCTTCGCCGCCCCCGTGTACCAGGACACTGACTATCGATGCGGGTACCTGTGCGGCCTGATCCGCGGCGATGGGATGATTGGTACGTACACGTATGCGCGCGCCGGCAGACGCGACGAACAAAACCATTTTCGACTGGCGCTGTGCGATCTTGAGGCACTCGAGCGGGCCAAGACCTGGTTGTCCTACGGCTACATCGAGACGGCGCAGTTCGCCTTCGCGGCGGGTTCCACGCGGCCGATGCAGGCGATCCGCACCCACTCCCGCGACAACGTTCGCCGCATCCGCGAGATGGTCGCGTGGCCGGATAGGCCGCCCCCCGCCTGGCAGGCCGGCTTTCTCGCCGGAATTTTTGATGCCGAGGGCAGCTACAGCGTGGGAGTGCTGCGCATCGCGAGCACGGATGTCGAGAGCATCGGCCGGCTGTGCGATGCGCTGAAGACCTTCGGTTTTGGGTTCGTCGTCGAGCACCGCACACCAGAACACGCTGAGCCCATCGACTGTGTACGCCTGCTCGGGGGTCTGCGTGAGCACCTGCGGTTCTTCCACACGGTCGATCCGGCCATCACGCGCAAACGTGACATCAGTGGCCAGGCGGTCAAGAGTGCAGCGAAACTTCAGGTGGTCAGCATCGAGCCCTTCGGGAGAGCAGCACGCCTGATCGACATCACGACGCGGCACCGGCGACTACATCTCGAACGGCGTCGTGAGCCATAACTGTTACGCCCGCCCCAGCCATGCCTACCTGGGGCTCTCACCGGGTCTCGACTTCGAGACCCGGCTTTTCTACAAGGCCGACGCGGCGGCAGTCCTGCAGAAGCAGCTCGCGCGCCCCGGCTATGTCTGCAAGCCGATCATGCTCGGCGCCAATACCGATCCCTATCAGCCGGCCGAGCGCCGCATGAAGGTCACGCGCTCGATCCTGGAAGTGTTGGTGCAGGCGCGCCACCCGGTGAGCGTGATCACCAAGAGCGCGCTCGTGCTGCGGGACCTGGACCTCCTGTCCGAACTGGCGCGCCAAGGGCTGACCAGCGTCGCCCTCAGCGTCACCACGCTCGACGCCGATCTCAAGCGCACGCTCGAGCCGCGCGCCGCCGCACCGCTCGCGCGCCTGCGCACACTGCGGGAGCTCAACGCGGCCGGCGTTCCCACCATGGCGATGGTGGCCCCGGTGATCCCGGCGCTCAACGATCACGAGATCGAGGCGATCCTCGAGGCGTGCGCGCAGGCCGGGGTACGCCGGGCGGCGTACGTGCTCCTGCGGCTGCCGTACGAGATCAAGGACCTCTTCCGCGAGTGGCTCGCCGAGCACTACCCGCAGCGCGCCGCGCACGTGATGTCGCTCATCCGCGATATGCGCGGCGGACGCGACAACGACCCGAGCTTCGGTACGCGCATGCGCGGCACCGGCCCCTATGCCGAGCTGCTGCGTAACCGCTTTCACATAGCCTGCCGGCGGCTCGGGATGAACGGCGGCCCGCGCCTGGAATTGAACACAACGCGGTTCACACCCCCGGTTCTGGCGGGCGCCCAGCTACGCCTGGGCCTCTGAGGGGGCGGGCGACCGCCGAACGCTGCGGTCATCCCCGGCCGGGCGGTGGCATACTAGAAAGCTCATTCCCACGACACCGCTTCCGGTGCGCGGGCCCGACATTTCTTTGCAGAGCGACCGGCGCGGCCGCTCAAGATGAGGCCATGAACGACGCGGCGACAGCCAACGGGCAGCCCCTGAAGACCCGCTTCCTTCTGCGCGAGCGACTCGGCGTCGGCGGGCAGGGCGAGGTGTGGCGTGCGTTCGACCCGGAGACCAACGCCGACGTGGCCCTGAAGATCCTGCACCCGGCGCCCGGGCGCAGCGCCGCCGCCTGGGTGGCGCTCGTGCACGAGCACGAGAGTGCGAGCCGCCTCGATCATGACGGGATCCTGAAAGTGTTTCCGCCGGAGCGCGAAGGCACGACGTTCCTGCTGCCCATGGAGCTGGCGAAGGGCGGGGACCTCAAGCGCCTGCGCGGCGCGGGCTACCTCACGATCGTGCCGGTGCTGATCGAGGTCGCACGCGCCCTGCAGCACGCCCACGAGCGCGGCGTCATCCACCGCGATCTTAAGCCCGGCAATGTGCTGTTCGACGAGCGCGGCCGCGTGAAGCTCGCCGACTTCGGCATCTCCGGCAGCACGCTCGATCCGGGCACGGACTCGATGGTGCGGGGGCTGTCGCCCTTTACCGCGAGCCCCGAGCAGCTGCGCGGGGAGCCGCCGCGATCCTCCGATGACATCTACGGCCTGGGCGCGCTCGCCTACGAACTGCTGTCGCGCTACCCGCCGCACCACCCGCACTTCGATGCACAGCGGGTGCAGGAAGAACCCGTACCGCCGCTCGTGCCGGTGCAGCAGATTCCGCCGCAGCTGGCGAACCTCGTGAGCGCCATGCTGGCGAAGGACCCGAACAAGCGCCCCGCGAACATGCGCGACGTGATCGATGAGCTCGATGCCTCGCTCAACGACACGCTCACCTTCGATTTCGACACCGACGGCGAGGGCGCGGCGAACGAGACCGTGCCCCCCCACGAGCGCATTACCCTGCCGCCGGTCACGGCCAACGCGCCGCCACCGCCGGTACCCCCGGCAAGCGCAGCGCCGAGCCAGGCCGTCGCCCCCGCACCCCTGCAGCCCGTGCGCGCCGCCGCGCCGATCACGGCCGCGCCGCCCGCGGGCGAACTCGACGCGGCCGCGCTGTGGGAAGAGGTCCGCGGCGCGCCGTTGCCCCGCACCGCAGAGCTCGCGCCGATCCGCAGCGGCGTGCCGCGCGCGCTGCTCCTGCTCGTGCTGCTCGCCGGCGCCCTCTGGGGCGCCTATCGCTATCTGCCGCAGTGGCTGCCCCGGGTCACGTCCGCGCTGCAGGGGCCGGCCACGGTCGCACCGAACAACATGGCCGGTACCGTCGAGGCCAGCGCGCGCGCCAAGCTGCAGGCGGATCGCATCCTGCTCGAGCAGCGCCTCACGGCCCTGGACGCGCGCGGCGCGGGCATCTGGGGCGGAGCGGACTTCGCGGCCGCGAAAGGCGCCGTAGCGCAGGCGGCCGGAGCGCACGATGCGGCCGCCGTTGCCAGCGCCGAGCAGCACGTCTCGCAGGCCGGTCAGCTGCTTGATCATGTCGAGCAGGCGGCCCCCGCCGCACTCGCAGCGGAGCTGGCGGCTGGAGACCGCGCACTCGCCGACGGCCAGCGCGGCCTCGCGCTGCAGGCCTACGAGCTCGCGCTGCGCATTGCGCCGCAGGACGGGCGCGCACTGGCCGGACAGGGGCGGGCGCGCGCGCTGGCGGAACAGCCCGCGGCGGCGCCCGCGCATGCGGCAGCCGCGCCGGCGACTCAGGCACCGGCACCCGCCGTCGTGGCCGCCGGTTCCGAGGGCACTTTCGGCCAGGACCGCTATGCCAAGGCCGCCGGCGAGGGCTTCGCGGCGCTCGGTGCAGGTCACCTCGAGGAGGCGCGCGCGGCTTTTGAGCGGGCGCGCGCCCTGCGCCCGACCGGTTCGGAGGCCATCGACGGGCTGAAGCGCGTCGATGCCGCGCAGCACGCGCGCGGGTTCGGGACACAGCGCACGCGGGCCGAGGATGCCGAGGCGGATGAGCGCTGGGACGATGCGCTCAGCACCTACAGTGCGATCCTGCGCGCGGACCCCTCCCAGGACTTTGCGCAGCAGGGGCGCGATCGCGCCAGGTCGCGCCTGCAGCTGCACGATGACCTGCAGGCGCTCGTCGACCGCCCGGACCTGCTCGCAGCGCCCGAAGCGCGCGTCCAGGCGGCGACGCTGTTGCAGAACGCCCAGCAGATCAACTCCCCGGGCCCGGTGCTGCGGCTGCAGATGGCGCGCCTGTCCGCACTGCTGCCGGAGTTCGAGCGGCCCGTGCGCCTGACGCTGGTTTCGGACGGGCTGACGCAGGTCTCGGTACCGGGCGTAGGCACCTTCGGCGGTTTCACGCACCGCGAAGTCGACCTCAAGCCCGGCCACTACACCGTGGTCGGCACCCGCGAGGGCTACCGCGAGGTGCGCCGCGACGTCAGCGTCAATCCCGGGCAGACGCAGACCATCAACGTCAGCTGCTACGACCCGCTCTAGCGGCGCGCGGCGACTTGCCGCAGACCCGGCGCACTCCTAAGCTTAGGCCAGACCAATACCATTGACCGACGGGCGGTTCTCGATGGCCGATGGGGATCCCAAGATCGTAATGCTGGCCGGCGCAAGCGGCCTCACCGGCCAGCAGGCGCTTGACGCGCTGCTGGAGGCGACCGACATCGCTCGCGTGCTGGCGGTGTCGCGCCGGCCACTCGGTCGCGAGCATTCCAAGCTCGCCAACCGCATCGTGAAGTTCGAAGCGCTCGAGAGCCAGCTGAAGGGCGCGGCCTGTGAGGCGGCGCTGTGCTGCCTCGGCACGACCATGCGCCGCGCCGGCTCGCAGCAGAACTTCCGCGCCGTCGATCTCGAGGTGGTGCTCTCGTTCGCGCGCGCCGCGAAGGCCGCGAACGCGCGCCGCTTCGTGGTGATCTCGAGCGTCGGCGCCGACCCGGACTCGCGCAACTTCTACCTGCGCACCAAGGGCGAGATGGAGCAGGCGCTCGAGGGCGTCGGCTTCGAGTCCCTCGACATCCTGCAGCCCTCGCTCCTGCTCGGGACGCGGGCGGAGATGCGGCCGCTCGAGCTGCTGGCGATGTTCACCATGCCGCTCATCAACCCGCTGCTCGGCGGCAAGTACGAGGCCTATCGCGCCGTGCCGGTGCGCACGCTGGCGGCGGCCATGCTCGGAGCGACGCGCTCGGGGCGTCGCGGCGTGCAGCGCTACACCTGGCCTGGCATCCAGGCGCTCTCGCGCCTGAGCGCGCCGCGGGCGCTGCCGGCGCCGAAGCCGCAGGCCCGCGCCCGCTAAGCCGCGCGGTTCGCAGGATGCGGGCCTCCAAGACGCGCATGCGCACCGCGCTCATCCTCGGGCTGCTGCTGCTCGTGAGCGCCTGCCGCACGCATCCTGCGCGCCATGCGCCGCCGCAGGCCGCAACCGGTGCGTCCATTGCGAGCGCGGCCGCGGCGCTCATCGGCACGCCCTACGCGTTCGGCGGTGCGGATCTTGGCGGCTTTGACTGCAGCGGGCTTGCGCTCTATGCGCACGAGCGCGTGGGCCTCAGCATCCCGCGCACCGCGGCGGCCCAGCAGCGCGCCGCGCAGCCGGTACCGCTCGCGCAGCTGCTGCCCGGAGACCTGGTGTTCTTCCGCCTGGGCAAGCACGGCATCGATCACGTCGGCATTTACGCCGGCGCGGGGCGCTTCATTCACGCGCCCCATCGCGGCGTCGCCGTGACCTCGGCCGATCTTGGTGACGCGTATTACGCGCGACATTTGGTAAATGCCGGGCGCTTCTGGAGCGCAGCACTGTCGTCACCTTGAGACATAAGACGGCGGCGTGCGCGCGTGTGCTGCGCGCATCACAACACTTGAGAGACTGAACACATTTCGGTACTTGACTCCGATCCGCGACGCTTTGACACTCTCCGTTGCAGTGACAAGGGCAAACCCGTCGAAAGACGGGGACGCAAAGCCACCGGTCTAAAGGACGGGTTCCTATGACGGCGGGGCTGCCACGATCGCGCGAGGCGCGAACGCCGCAATCCCCTTACCGTCGGATCCACCACCGTGGTGGTGTTGATGTTTTCGGTTCGGGGAAGTTATGACAGCAACGCCCAACTTCGCTTCCGACGCGAACAGCCTCGGAGCAGCGGACGCGGCGGCACCCGCCGGTAACGCGGGGCCGTTCGTGCTCAACCTGTGCTCATCGACCACGCCGATGGCGCTCGCGCAGACCGATCTGCCCGAGCTCAAGCGCTTCAACTTCTTTGTCAGTCGCCGCTTCGAGGAAGGTCGCGAGCGCTTCCGTCTGCACATGGGTTACTTCGCCACGCTCGCCGAGGCCGAGGAATGGCTGAACGTGGTGCGCGAGATTTATCCGGGCGCCTGGGCCGGCGAGGCCCCGGGGCGCAAGCTCCGTGAGCGTGCCGCGGCCGTGCAGGCCGCGCAGGCGCAGCACGCCGCAGGCCCGCAGCAGCAGGTGAGCGCGCCTGCGCCTGCCGCGCCGGTGCGCTCCGCGCCGGTCCTGCCCCCGCCCGCGGCCCCCGAGTCGCTCGCCCTGCGCGTACCGGTGCTGAAAGCCGCGCCGGCGGCGCTTACCCGGCCCGCCGCGCCCAGACCCGAGGCAGCGAAGCCCGCGGCCGCGAAGCCCGCCGCGCCGAAACCGGCCGTCAAGGCGGCCGCTCCGGCGCCCAGTGCGCCGAGCCGTGCGCCCAATCCGCCGAGTGCGCCGCCCCGACCGACCGCGCCGCCCCCGAGGGCACCGGCCGCGACCCGCGCACCCGCGGCGGCCAGCGCCGCAGCGGCGGCGCAGAATTTCCTGGCCGCCGCGCCGGTACCGGTTCGCGGCAGCAGCGCGCCGTTGCCGAAGACGCCGCCGCCCGCGCCGGGTGCCACCCAGCAAACACGCGGCGCGTTGGCCGGCTCGAACGTGCGCGAGGTGCTGCAGGCACTCGGCGATGCGAGCGCCACGGGGCAGACCCGCCTGATGCGCGCGCCGCCACCGCCACCGCCGCCCCCTGCGCCGAAGCAGCCCCCGGGCGTTGCGGCGAACGACATCAGCGACACGCAGGTGCTCAGGCTCCTGGAGACGCGCCGCGACGTGAGCGCTGGCGCCGAGGTACCCGAGAGCAGCTCCGGGCAGGATCCCGCGCACGGCGCCATCCCGCTGCTCAAGCCCGACGACACCGGCACGCGCGAGGCGCTCAAGAGCGCCGTGACGAGCAACGCGCCGGTGCTGTTTGCCGTGCAGCTGCAGTGGTCGGTGCAGCAGGTCGAACTCGACAGGGTGCCGCCGCTGGCGATCTTCAGCGCCTACACGCTCTACACCGTCGAGGGCAGCCGCGACGGACGCAAATGGTTCGGATTGCGCCTGGGTTTCTTCAGCGACGCCATCTCCGCCAAGCAGGTCGCCCACTACGTGCGCTCGGAGTTCACCTCCGTGGCGGTGGTGCCGGTGAGCCCGCAGGAGAAGGCGCGTGCCACCGACCAGGACCGCCAGGCGGCCACCGTCGGCGCGCCCGCCCTGGTGCCCTCAGGTCCGGTGGACGAGTTCAAGCTGATCGAGGATGAACCGGCGCGCGAGGAGGTGGCGAAGCTCACCCCGCGTGTGGCGCCTGCGCCGAAGGCGGGCGAGAAGCCTGCCGCCGAGGGCGCGGCCCGCAAGATCCCCGGCCGTCCGATCCCGAGGGTGGCGGTGGGCCGCGCGGTGGTGCAGGAGCAGAGGATGGCGCCCGCGCCCGCTGCGCCGCCCGGCCAGCGTCCCCCGCAGCGCGGTGCCGGCAAGGTCGGGGCGCGCGACAAGCGCGGCCCGCAGTCCCTCGAGGAGACGCTCGAGATCCTGGGCGCGAGCCAGCTGTCGATCGACAACGGCAAGGGCGAGACGCTCAACGAGAGCGGCGTGCGCCACCTGCGCGTCGAGGTGCAGAAGAACTCGCCGTTCTCGAAGCTCCTCGAGCGCCTCAGTGAGCGGATGAAGAAGTCGTAGCCGCCGGCTGGAACTCCTCGAGCATCCAGCGCTTGTAGGCCTCCAGGTTCATCTCGCGCCCGAGGAAGTCGTGCACCAGGGTCGCCGCCGGGCGTGAGCCGCCCGGCGCCAGCACGCTGTTGCGGTAGCGCATGCCGGTCGGCCCGCCGATCAGGTTCTTCGGATCGAACTGCGCAAAGAAATCCAGCGCGATCACCTTGTCGAGCACGTAGGTGTAGTAGTTGGAGCTGTAGCCGTTCAGGTGGGTGAACGACGCCCAGAAATGATCCCCGGGCACGTAGGCGCTGGTGTTGTAGCGCTCGAAATCGCGCCGCCACACCTCATCGAAGTTCAGCGTCGCGGGCGTCATGGTGTGGTAGTCGAGTGAGGCCCCGGTGTACATCAGCTGGCGCAGCTGATCGCTGGCGCGCGCGTAGGTGTCGGCGCGCGTCATGCGCGCGTACAGCTCCTGCGGCAGCACGGCGCCGCTTTGGTACTGATGCGCGAAGGTGGTGAGCACGCCGTAGTCGTGGAAGAACTCCTCGAGCATCTGCGAGGGCGCCTCGACGAAGTCGCCCTCGACCTGGAAGGCGCCCTCGCCGGCGAAGCGGTTCTGCCCGCCGATGACGTGATGCATGAGGTGGCCGAACTCGTGCAGGAACACCACCACGTCGCCGTACTGCATGAGGCCCGGGTCCCCGGGCGTGCCGCCGGGGAAGTTGCACACCAGGGTGCCGTCGGGGAGCTGCCGCCCGCGCACGCCGAGGTTCAGGGGCGAGGTGGAGAACCACTTGTCCTTGCCCTCGCGCGGGTGCATGTCGAGGTAGATGGTGCCGAGTTTGGTCGCGCCGTCGTACACCACGTAGGTGGTGACGGAGGGGTGCCAGGTCCTAAGGCCCGTCACCGGCTTGATCTGCACGTGGAACAGCCGGCCGGCGGTGTCGAGCACGCCGCGCTCGACCGCCGCGTAGGGGAAGTAGGGGCGCACGCTCTGCGAGTCGAAGTTGAACTTGGCGCGCCGGTACTGCTCCTGCCAGTAGCGCACGTCCGCGGCGTTGATCTGCTTCAGCCCCGGCTCCTTCTGCTGCACGAAGGCGAGCAGCGCCGCATCCTCGCGCGCCGCCGGCTCGCGTGCCGCGTCATCCACCTGCTTCAGGAACTGCGCGAGCTTTGCCGGTGAGCCCATCATCTGGTCCGCCATGGCGAAGTCCGCCCAGGTCGCGTAGCCGAGCAGGTGCGCGAGCTGCTGGCGCGCCTCGAGGAGGCTGCGCAGGATCTCGGTGTTGGCCGGGTAGCCGACCTGGTGGGCGGCGAGCCACAGGCGGTGGCGCAGGTCCTGGTTGTCGGCGAACTTCAGCGCCGGGGAGGCATCCGGGGGATCGGTGGTGATCTTCACCTTGCCGGCCGCGTCGGGCTTGTGCGTGGCGAGGTAGTCCGGCGGCAGGCCCGTGAGCTGCGACGGCTCGACCATGATGCTGCGCACGTCATCGTGCACCGTGCGCTCGAAGGCGAGCCCGCGCTCGGTGATCTGGTCCTGCAGCGCCTTGATCTTGGCGCGCGTCGCCTCGTCCTTGTCGACGCCGGCGAGGCGGTACTCGAGCAGCGTGCGCTCGAGATAGTGCTGCACACCGGGGTCTGCGGGCTGCGCCACCGCGCTCAGGGCCTTGTAGACCGCGGGGTTGAGGTTGAGCGCGGTCACCGCGGCGCTCGCCGCCTGCGTGAGCGCCTGCGCCTTGTCGCGCAGCTCCTTGGTGGCGCCGACGCCGTAGAGCAGCTGCGCCTGGGCCTGCGTGTCGATCAGCGCACTCAGGGCCTCATCGTAGGTCGCGAGCGTGTTATCGACCGTGCGCGGGCCCTTCACCGCCAGCAGCCGCGCCACGGCGGCATCGGCGCGCTTGAAATTGGCGTTCACCCAGGTCTCGAGTGCCGCGGGCGTGTCGCCCGCCTCCCAGGCGTCTTCGACGGCGGCCGGGGCCGAGGCCGGCGCCGAGGGCGCCGCGAGGGCGAGGCCGGCGCAGGCCGCGGCGCCGCAGGTGAACAGCGCCAGCCAGCGCACGCAAAGACGGCTCGAGTTCCGCGTCATGAAGGAGCTCCCATCGGGTAAGGGCGCCGCCGCCGGGCGTGCGCCACCGGGCCATTATTCGCGCGAGTTTAGAGCGAAAGCTGCACCGATGCGCCATGCCGGGCGCTGCGCGCGGTGAGACGAGCGGTGCGCCTCAGCGCTTGCCGAACAGCTGGTCGAGCGCGCTTTTCGCCGCGTCGACCTCGGCGGTGTTGGGGGGCGTGTAGGCCCCCGGCCGCGGCTTGAAGTGGTCGCAGAAGTTGGCGTGGGTCTTGTCGTTCACCTCCTCCGCGGTCGGTTCCCGGCAGTGCTTGGCCACCCGGGTGTCAAAGTCGACGCACATGCGGCACACGTGCAGCTCCGCGCGGCATTTCGGACACTCCTCCAGGCGGCGCAGCGGCAGGGTGAGTTCGGCGAGCGAGGCGCCGCATTTCCAGCAGCTCAGATCATGGGCCATGGCGCCTAGGGTACTACCGGTACAGGGTGAATTCCCCGCGCCCGTATTAACCGGCCTCCGCCACCGGCAGGGTGCGCTCGCGCAGGAACGCTTCCAGCACCCGCCCGGTGTGCGAGTGGCGGCGGCGCGCGGCCACCTGCGCCGGCGTCCCCTGCGCCACGATGCGCCCGCCCGCGCTGCTCGCTTCGGGGCCGAGGTCGATGATCCAGTCGGCTTCCGCCATGACGTCGAGGTTGTGCTCGATCACCACCGCGCTGTTGCCGGCGGCGACCAGGCGGTGCAGCACGTGCGTGAGTTTCTCGACGTCGGCCATGTGCAGGCCCACGGTCGGTTCATCGAGCACGTAGAGCGTGCGCCGGCTTCTCTGGCGCGGATGCGGCGCGAGGTCCTCCCGCACCTTCGCCAGCTCGGTGACCAGCTTGATGCGCTGCGCCTCCCCACCCGAGAGCGTCGGGCTCGGCTGGCCGAGCGTCAGGTAGCCGAGGCCCACATCCTGCAGCAGCTTCAGCGCGTGATGCACGCGCGGGTGCGCGGCGAAGAAGCCGAGCGCGTCGTCCACGTTCATCGCCAGCACCTCGCCGATGCTCTTCTCGCGCCAGCGCACCGCGAGCGTCTCGGAGTTGAAGCGCGCTCCGGCGCACACGTCACACAGCACCTTCACGTCCGGCAGGAAGCTCATCTCGATGGTCTTCACCCCCTGGCCTTCGCAGGCCACGCAGCGCCCCCCCGCGGTGTTGAAGGAGAAGCGGCTCGGGGTATAGCCGCGGATGCGCGCCTCGGTGGTGCCGGCGTAGATGCGACGGATCTCGTCCCAGAAGCCGATGTAGGTCGCCGGGCACGAGCGCGGCGTCTTGCCGATCGGCGTCTGATCGACCTCGAGCACCCGATCGAGGTGCTCAAGGCCGCGCACCGCAGCGCAGCCGCGCAGGTCGGCCGGGGTGGCGCGCCGCCGGCGCGCCCCCTGCGGAGTGTTCTCGCCCAGGAGGCGCTTGAGGTTCGCGTACAGCACGTCGCGCGCCACGGTGGACTTGCCGGAACCGGACACGCCGGTGATCACCACCAGCCGCGCGAGCGGGATGCGCACGTCGACACCGCGCACGTTGTGCAGCGTGACCCGCTCGAGCATCAGCACCGGCGTGGTGGCGTTGACGGCGCGCAGCGGCTGTGCCGGATGCAGCAGCGGTGTGCGCAGGAAGCGCCCGGTGATCGAGCGCGGATTGCGGATCAGGTCCTTCACCGTGCCGGCGCCGACCAGCTCCCCGCCGCGCACGCCCGCGGCGGGCCCTAAGTCGAGCACGTGATCGGCGCGGCGGATGGTGTCCTCGTCGTGCTCGACGACGACGAGCGTGTTGCGATGACCGGCGAGCTCGCTCAGGGACTCGAGCAGGATCGCGTTGTCGCGCGGGTGCAGCCCGATGGTCGGCTCATCGAGCACGTAGCACACGCCCTGCAGGTTCGAGCCGAGCTGGGCGGCGAGGCGGATGCGCTGCGCTTCGCCCCCGGAGAGCGTCGGTGCGGCGCGGTCGAGCTGCAGGTAGCCGAGTCCCACGCGCTCGAGGAACTTCAGCCGCGCGCGCAGCTCGGCCAGCAGGTCGCGTGCGATCTCGCGCTCGCGCGCCCCGAGGCGCAGGCGCGCGAAGAATTCCAGGCCCGCGCTCACCGGCTCGGCGGCGAGCGCCGCGATCGAGCGCTCGCGGAAGCGCACCGCGAGCGCGGTGGGATTCAGGCGCTCGCCGTGGCAGCTGCCGCAGGGCTTGGGCTCGCGCGCATACCACTCGTTCCACCAGCGCTCCTCGCCGCTTTGCTCCGCATCGAAGCCGGCCATCTCGACGCCGGTGCCGAAGCACTCCTCGCACCAGCCGTGCTTGGAGTTGAAGGAGAACAGGCGCGGATCGAACTCGGCGAAGCTGCGCCCGCAGTCCGGGCAGGCGCGCTTGGTCGAGAACACCGTGACGCGGCTGCCCTTCGGACCCAGCACGTGCACCAGCCCCTTGCCGAAGTCGAGCGCGCGCGTGAGGCTGGAGCGCAGTGCCGCCTCGTTCCGCACGCTGACGTCGACCTCCGCCACCGGCAGCTCGAGGGTGTGCTCGCGAAAACGCGACAGACGCGGCCAGGGGGAGGTGGAGAGGAGTTCCCCATCGACACGCAGGTGCCGGAAGCCCTTCTTGGCCGCCCACTTCGCCAGGTCGGTGTAGTAGCCCTTGCGCGCCACGATCAGCGGGGCGAGCAGGGTGATGCGCTTGCCGCGGTAGTCGCGCTGCAGGCGCGCGGCGATCGAGGCGGGACTTTGCGGCTCGATGGCGACGTCGCAGTCGGGGCAGTACTGGGTGCCGAGCTTTACGTACAGCAGGCGCAGGAAGTGGTAGATCTCGGTGAGGGTCGCCACCGTGCTCTTGCGCCCGCCGCGGCTGGTGCGCTGCTCGATCGCCACCGTCGGTGGGATGCCGAAGATCGCATCGACATCGGGACGCGCGGCCGGCTGCACGAACTGCCGCGCGTAGGCGTTGAGCGACTCGAGGTAGCGGCGCTGGCCCTCGTTGAAGAGGATGTCGAAGGCGAGCGTTGACTTGCCCGAGCCCGACACCCCGGTGATGACGGTAAAGCGATCGCGCGGGATCTCCACGTCGATGTTCTTCAGGTTGTGCTCGCGCGCGTTGTGGATGACGATCGAATTGCGGCCCGCGCGCGCGCCGTAGTGCGCCGCCGGCTCGGCCACCGCGGGCAGCGGCGCGGCTGGCGGCGGCGCGAGCGCGTGCTCGTAAGCGCCGAGCGCCTGGCCGGTGAAGGAGCGCGCCACCGCGCGCACCTGCGCCGGTGTGCCGGTGCACACGATCTCCCCGCCGCGCTCACCGCCCTCGGGCCCTAAGTCGATGATCCAGTCGGCGGCGCGGATGACGTCGAGGTTGTGCTCGATCACCAAGAGCGAGTGGCCGGCGACCAAGAGCTTGCGGAAGGCCTTCAGCAGCTTCGCCACGTCCTCGAAGTGCAGTCCGGTGGTCGGCTCGTCGAACAGGAACAGCTTGCCGCGGTGGGTGATGCTCGAGAGCACCGAGCCGGCCTCGGCCAGGTGGCCGGCGAGCTTCAGGCGCTGCGCCTCCCCGCCCGAGAGCGTCGGTACCGGCTGCCCGAGCTTCAGGTACTCAAGACCGACGTCCGCGAGCGGCGCCAGGCGCTGCGCGACCTCGGGGGCGTCGGCGAAGAAGGCGCGCGCTTCGGTGACGGTCAGGTTCAGCACCTCGGCGATGTTCAGCCGCCGGCCGCCGGCGCCCTCGCGGCGGATGTCGAGCACCTCCTCGCGATAGCGCTTGCCGTCGCAGTCAGGACAGCGCAGATACACGTCGGAGAGGAACTGCATCTCCACGTGCTCGAAGCCGTTGCCGCTGCAGGTTGGGCAGCGGCCGTTGCCGGAGTTGAAGCTGAAGGTGCCGGGGGTGTACTTGCGCTCCTGCGCCGCGGGCTCCGCGGCGAACAGCGCACGGATCGCGTCGAAGGCGCCGACGTAGCTGGCGGGATTGGAGCGCGTGGTGCGTCCGATCGGATTCTGGTCGACCATGACCACATCGTCGATGAGCTCCGCGCCCGCAAGCCCGGCGAACTGCCCGGGCGCTTCGGTCGGCTTGCCGCGGTACTTGAGCAGCGCCGGATACAGCACGTCCTCGACCAGCGTCGACTTGCCCGAGCCGGACACCCCGGTGACGCACACCAGGCGCTTGAGCGGAATGCGCACGTCGAGGTTCTTCAGGTTGTGCTCGCACGCACCCTTGAGTTCGAGCCAGCGGTTCGAGCGCGCCTCCGCCACGACCCCGCCGCCCGGGGGCGCGGCGCGGGTGCGCGGGACGCTCTCGCGCGCCGCGGTGACCGCCTTCGCCCCGCTCAGGTACTGCCCGGTGAGCGAGGGCGCGTGCGCGCGGATGGCGGCCGGGCTGCCGAAGAAGACTACCTCGCCGCCGCGTTCCCCGGCCCCGGGACCCAGGTCCAGGATCCGGTCCGCCTCGAGCATGATCTGCGGGTCGTGCTCGACCACGACGAGGGAGTTGCCGGCATCGCGCAGGCGCTTCATGACGCCGATGACGCGCAGCATGTCGCGCGGGTGCAGTCCGATCGAGGGCTCATCGAGGACGAAGAGCGTGTTAACGAGCGAGGTGCCGAGCGCGGTGGTCAGATTGATGCGCTGCACTTCCCCGCCCGAGAGCGTGCGCGACTGCCGATCGAGCGTGAGATAACCGAGCCCCACGTCGACCAGGTAGCGGAAGCGCCCGCGGATCTCCCCCAGCAGCAGCTCGCTCGCCTCATCGAGCGGCGCGGGGAGCTTCAGCTTCTGGAAGAACTCGTAACTGCGCTCCACCGGCAGGAGCACGAGGTCGTGGAGCGACAGCCCGGGCAGCGCCGCAAGCGTCGCCGCGCTCCACTCCACGCCGCGCGGCCTGAAGCGCGGCGTGTCGCCGAGCGTGGCGTGGGCGAGCGGCGCATCGCCGATGCGCCACAGCAGCGCTTCGGTCTTCAGACGCGCGCCATCGCAGGCGGTGCAGGGCGTATAGGCGCGATAGCGCGACAGCAGCACCCGCACGTGCATCTTGTAGGCGCGCGTCTCGAGCCAGGCGAAGAAGCGCTTGGCGCCGTACCACACCTTCTTCGACCAGGCGCCCTCGCCCTCGATCACCCACGCGCGCGCCTGGGCCGGCAGCTCCCGCCACGGCGTATCGAGCGGGATGCCGCGCAGTTTCGCGAACTTCTCCAGATCCTCCTGGCACTCCGTGTAGGACTTGGTCTGCCAGGGCTTGATGGCCCCGGCGCGCAGCGAGCGCGTCTCATCGGGGATGACGAGCCCGTAGTCGATGCCGATGGTGCGGCCGAAGCCGCGGCAGGTCTCGCAGGCCCCGAGCGGGGAGTTGAAGGAGAACTGACTCGGCGCGGGCGCGCGGTAGGCGAGGTCACACTCGGCGCAGTGCAGCTCGCTCGAGTAGCGCCAGGTGTCCAGGCGCTTGGGTGGCTCGGCCGCATCGACGACCTGCACGTTGACGCGCCCGCGGCCGACGCGCAGGGCCGCCTCCAGCGATTCGAGCACCCGGCCGCGCTCGGCTGATCCGGCGCGCAGGCGATCCTGCACCACTTCCAGCGTGACCGTCGGCGCGGCCGCCGTGACGCGGCCGCGCTTCTTGCCGCGCGGCGCGACGACGGGCGCGGGCGCGCTCATGAGCGGCTCGCCGAAGTAGCGCGTGTAGCCCTGCCGCTCGAGCAGCCCGCGCACCTCCTCGACCCCGAAGTTCGCAGGCACCGGCACGGGAAAGGTGACGAGCAGGCGCGGGTCCCCGGCGGCGCGGGCCCGCTCGCTCAGGTCCGCGTAGATGCTCTCGGGGGTGTCCTGGCGCACCGGCTTGCCACAGCGCTGGCAGTAGAGCGCGCCGATGCGTGCGAACAGCAGCTTCAGGTGATCGTTGAGCTCGGTCATCGTGCCGACGGTGGAGCGCGAGGTGCGCACCGGGTTGGTCTGGTCGATGGCGATCGCCGGCGGGATGCCCGTGATGGAGTCGATCTGTGGCTTGTCCATGCGATCGAGAAACTGCCGCGCGTAGGGCGAGAAGGTCTCGACGTAACGGCGCTGGCCTTCGGCGTAGAGGGTGTCGAAGACGAGCGAGGACTTGCCCGAGCCGGATACCCCGGTGACGACGATCAGCTCGTTCAGCGGGATGTCGAGGTCGAGGTTCTTGAGATTGTTCTGACGCGCGCCTCGCAGGGAAATGTTGTCACGTGAGGCGTCGGTCATTGCGTCACTCATGCTGAGGGCGGTGGTAGTGCGCTTAAAGGGGAGGCAGGCGCAGGTTCTGAAAGTCTACTCGATTCGGGCGCCTACCGGCTCGCAGGTGCGGGGTGTGCGCGCGGTGCGTGGCTGCAATCCAGTAGCGTGATCCCCGGTCTACTGTATGACCCGTGCGCGCCGGCGGGCGGGTTGTTGCCCTGCAGGAGGCACTGACGTCGGGCGGGCGCGACATGCCGCCGGGGCCCGCCTACTGGGCGTACAATCCGCCGCGTCTCATGTCCTTCTGAAGGAGAGTGCGAATGAGTTCCAGAATGCTGTCCAGTGTCGCCCTGGCCGCGGCCGCCGCGGTGATGTTCTCCACGGCGGCGGTGAGCACCGCTACTGCCGATGAAGCCAAGGTGAAGTGCGAAGGCGTCAACTCCTGCAAGGGACACTCCGCCTGCAAGAGCGCCAACAACGCCTGCAAGGGCCAGAACTCCTGCAAGGGCAAGGGGTTCATGGAGATGAGCAAGGCGGAATGCGACGCCGCCAAGGCGAAAGCCAAGTAGCAACGCATTGCGGGCCGGGCGCCTGAAGCGCCCGGCCCGCCTTTCCCCGCACCCGTGCTCACGCGCCCCTCGCTCGGATTTGGCTTAGGCCTCAGGGTCGATCACTACGAGGCGATCCTCGCGGAACGCCCCAACATCGACTGGCTCGAGGTACTGACCGAGAACTATCTGGTCCCCGGCGGCAAGCCGCTGCACTACCTCATGCGCTTCCGCGAGCGCTATCCGCTCGCCCTGCACGGGGTGTCGCTCTCCATCGGCAGCACCGCGCCGCTCGATCGCGCCTATCTCGAGCAGCTGCGCGCGCTCGCCGCGCGCATCGAGCCGCTGTGGGTGTCCGATCACCTGTGCTGGACCGGCGTCGCCGGGCGCAACACGCACGACCTGCTGCCGCTGCCCTACACCGACGAGGCGCTCAAGCACGTCATCGAACGCGTGCGCACGGTGCAGGACATCCTCGGGCGCCGCATCCTGCTCGAGAACGTCTCCAGCTACGTCGCCTTTCGCGACTCGCGCCTCACCGAGTGGGAGTTCCTGCGCGAGGTGGCGCTCGGCGCCGACTGCCTGCTGCTGCTGGATGTCAACAACATCTATGTGAGCTCGGTGAACCATGAGTTCGATGCGCACGCCTACCTGGCAGCGGTGCCGGCCGAGCGCGTGCAGCAGATCCACCTCGCCGGGCACGAGAACCACGGCGACTACCTGGTCGACACCCACGACCACCCGGTGCCCGATCCGGTGTGGCAGCTGTACGCGGCGGCGCTGCAGCACTGCGGTGCGGTGACCACGATGATCGAGCGCGACGATCGCATCCCGCCGCTCGCCGAGCTGTGCGCCGAGCTCGACCAGGCGCGCACGCTCGCCGCGCGCACGCTCGCGGCGCTGCCGGCACGCCGCGCGGTTGGCTCATGAGCGCGCTCGAGCTGGTGCAGGAGCACTTCCAGGAATACCTGCTGCGCGGCAGCAGCGCGGTCGAGGCGCACGTGCACGGCAGCGCGAAGGTGCCGCTGGCCACCCGGCTCGGCATCTACGGGCACGCCTACGTGAGCCGCCTGGAGGAGGCGCTGGCGGGTAACTACCGCGCGCTCGCCAAGCTCCTGGATGCCGACTTTCACGCGCTCGCCGCCGCGTACGTGCGCACGCACGACTCGCGCTACTTCTCCATCCGCGACTACGGGGCTGACCTGGCCGGCTTTCTCGCCAGCGACGAGACCTACGCGGGGGCGCCGGTGCTGGCGGAACTTGCCCGCTGGGAGTGGGCCATGACCGCGGCGTTCGATGCGGCCGATGCGACCGCGCTCAGCGCCGAGGCGCTCGCGCGCGTCGCGCCCGAGCGCTGGGGGCAGCTGCGCTTCCAGTGGCATCCGAGCGTGGCGCGCCTGACGCTGCACTGGAACGTGCCGCAGATCTGGCAGGCGCTCAGCGAGGACGCCGAGCGGCCCGCGGCCGCCTACGCCGCCGAGCCGCAGCAGTGGCTCTTGTGGCGCCAGGAGCTCACCACCTACTACCGCTCGCTCTCCAACACCGAGGCCGCGGCGCTCGATGCCGCGCGCAGCGGCTGGCCGTTCGGCGAGCTGTGCGAGCTTTTGTGCGCGCAGGTCGGTGACACGCGGGCGCCGCTCGAAGCGGCGGGGTTCCTGCGCAACTGGATCGCGGCCGGGCTGATCGTCGGCGTCGCCTGAGGCAGGCGCCCGCGGGGCGCCAGCTGCTTCCGATGCCCGGCGGGCGCGCGGCACGTTTGCGCGTACAATCGCGCCTTCCCATGCCCGCACCGAGCTACAGCAACGTACTGGAGATGATCGGCAACACGCCGCTCATGGCCGTGCGGCGCATCGACACCGGTCCGTGCGAGCTCTTTCTCAAGCTCGAGAACCAGAATCCGGGCGGCTCCATCAAGGACCGCGTCGGGCTGTACCTGATCGAGGCGGCCGAGCGCGCCGGTCTTATCAAGCCCGGCGCGCTGCTGATCGAGGCGACCGCCGGCAACACCGGACTCGGGCTCGCGCTGGTGGCGGCGCAGAAGGGCTATCGGCTGCTGCTCGTGATCCCGGACAAGATGAGCCAGGAGAAGATCTTTCACCTGCGGGCGATGGGCGCGCAAGTCATGATGACGCGTTCGGACGTGAGCAAGGGTCACCCGGAGTACTACCGTGACTTGGCGGAGCGCGTGGCGCGCGAGACCCCCGGCGCCTACTTCGTCAACCAGTTCGGCAATCCCGCCAACGCGCAGGCGCACGAAGAGACGACCGCCCCGGAGATCTGGGAGCAGACCGGGCAGCGTCTGGATGCGGTGGTGTGCGGCGCCGGTACCGGCGGCACGCTCGCCGGACTCACGCATTTCTTTGCGCGCACCGCCCCTGAGGTGCGCCTGCTGCTGGCCGACCCGGTGGGCTCGGGCCTGGCCAGCTACGCCACGACCGGGAAGCTGCCGCAGAAGATGAGCCCCTGGCTGGTCGAGGGGATCGGCGGGGACTCGGTGCCGCCGGTCGGGGACTTCTCGCGCGTGGCGCAGGCCTTCTCCATCCCCGACGCCGAGGCGTTTCGCGCCTGCCGCGAGCTGCTGAAAAAGGAAGGCATCATCGCCGGCACCTCCACCGGCACCCTGCTGGCGGCGGCGCTGCGTTACTGCCGCGCGCAGCAGCAGCCGCAGCGCGTCGTAAGCTTCGTGTGCGACAGCGGCAACAAGTACCTCTCCAAGGTCTACAACGACTACTGGATGCTCGACCAGGGCTTCAGCGAGCGTGCGCAGCTCGGGGACCTGCGCGACCTCATCGCGCGCCGCCACACCGAGCGCGCCGCGATCACGGTGAACGCCACCGAGACGGTCATGGCGGCCTACCGGCGCATGAAGCTCTACGACGTCTCGCAGGTGCCGGTGATGCAGGAGGGCCGCATCGTCGGTATCGTCGACGAGGAAGACATCCTGCTCGAGGTCATCGCCAACCCCGAGCATTTCAACGAGCCGGTGACGCGCGCCATGACGAGCCACCTGGTCACGGTGCCCGCCGACGCCCCGGTCGCGCAGCTGATGGAGATCTTCAAGCGCGGCCTGGTGGCGATCGTGATGCACGACCATGAGTTCCAGGGGCTCATCACGCGCATCGACCTGCTCAACTGGCTGCGCCGCAAGCAGTGACCGCCACAAGGTGCTAAACGTGCATGAGTGACGACCGCAAAGAACACAGGTTTGCCACGCGCGTGATCCACGGCGGGCAGCGCCCTGATCCGCTCACCGGGGCGGTGATGCCGCCGATCTACGCGACCTCGACCTACGTGCAGTCGAGCCCGGGCGTGCACAAGGGCTACGAGTACTCGCGCACCCACAACCCGACGCGCGATGCGCTGCAGGCGGCACTGCTGAACCTCGAGGGCGGGGCGGCAGCCTTCGCCTTCGCCTCCGGCATGGCCGGCAGCGCCACGATCCTCGAACTCCTCGATGCCGGCGCACACATCGTCGCGATGCACGATCTGTACGGCGGCAGCTACCGGCTGTTCGAGAACGTGCGCAAGCGCTCGGCCAATCTCGAGGTGTCGTTCGTGGACTTGTCGGATCCGACCGCGCTCGAGGGCGCGCTGCGCCCCGACACGCGCCTGATCTGGGTCGAGACCCCGACCAACCCGCTGCTGAAGCTGGTCGACCTGTCCGCGGTCGCCGCCGTGGCGCGCCGCCGCGGCATCCTCACCGTGTGCGACAACACCTTCGCCACCCCCTACCTGCAGCGCCCGCTCGAGCACGGCTTCGACCTCGTGCTGCACTCGACCACCAAGTTCCTGAACGGTCACTCCGACTCGATCGGCGGCGCGGCGGTGGTGCGTACGGGGGCCCCCGAGCTCGCCGAGCGCCTGGGGTACCTGCAGAACGCGCTCGGCGCGGTGCCCGGGCCGTTCGACTCGTTCCTCACCCTGCGCGGTATCAAGACACTCGCGCTGCGCATGGAGCGTCACTGCGCCAATGCGCTCGCGATCGCGCAGTTGCTGGAGGCGCACCCCGGGATCGAGCGCGTCTACTACCCGGGACTGGCGAGTCATCCGCAGCACGCGCTCGCCGTGCGGCAGATGCGCGGCGGTTACGGCGGCATCGTCACGGCGGTGCTGCGCGGCGGGCTGCCCGCCGCGCGCCGCGCGCTCGAGCGCTGCCACCTGTTCTCCCTCGCCGAGAGCTTAGGCGGCGTCGAGAGCCTCATCGAGCACCCCGCCATCATGACGCACGCCTCGCTCCCGCAGGCGCTGCGCGACTCCCTCGGCATCAGTGCCGGCCTGATCCGGCTCTCCGTGGGTGTGGAAGACGTGGAGGATCTGAAGGGCGAACTGCGCGAGGCGCTGCGCTAGGGCCGCGCGCCGTCCGGCCTCAGGTGGCCGGGCACTCCTCGCCCGCATCCACCACCGGGGCCGCAGTAGCTGCGGCATCGGGCGCCGCGAAGGCGGCGCGGAAGGTGAAGGCCGCAGGCCCCGGTCCGCGACTGCGCAGCAGCTCCAGCCGCTCGATCGCCTCTTCGATCCCCGGGCGGTGCCCGGCCGGCACCCACCACAGCACGAGGTAGGCCTGCGCCATGCGCTCGAACCACTCGCGCCGGCGCCGCATCAGCTCCAGGTGGGCCGAGTGGTACACGTACTGGGTGAGCGACTCCAGGTCGCGCCACACGGACATGTTCAGCAACAGGTTGGGATCCTCGAACGGGCGGATGGCGGTGGCATCGCCGGCCTCGGTCTGCAGCCGCCACACGAAGCCGGGCGCGCGGTCGGCGAGCGCATTGATGCGCGCGAGGCTGGCCGCGAACTCGGCCATGACGGGCGAGTCCATCGCTCCCCTGATGATGCCGACGTTCAGCTGTGCGAGTTGGTATGCGGACATGTGGCTCCTTGTGGATCGGGCGACGCGCTTCAGCGCGGCGTGACGCGCAGCGCCACGAACTCCCCCGAAAGGCTTCCGACGCGCTCGCCGGACTGCTCCAGGAGCGTGCTCACGGTGACGCGCGCCTTGCCCTTGCGGGTGAGCATCTCCAGGAAGGGCTCCCAGCGGTCCGATTCATGCAGCTGCGCGCGCGCCGTAAATGGCCCCTGGATCGGCCGCTCATGCTCCATGCTGTGGCGCTGGATCACGAGGCGGTTCGCGAGCCCCGACGCGCGCAGCCGCACGTGCAGGAGCGACCACCCGGCGAGCAGCGCCACGGAGGCGGCGCTGCCGCCGAAGACCGTCTCGTGGTGGTTGATGTTGGGCTGCAGCGGCGCCCGCAGCACGACCGCCAGCGGGCTCACGGACTCAACCGTGACCGCCATCGCCCGCGCGAGCGGAATGTGCTGATACAGGTACTGCTCGAGCTCTGCCGGCTGCAGCGCTGCGTCCGTTGGCGTCATAGCTCCTCAAGGCAGATCGCATCAGTTGGAGTTGCCGGGATTCTTTCCGATCAGAATGAACTCTGACATGACCGTCGTGATTTTTGCCACCGCGTCCCATTTCTCCGGGGGTGCTCCAAAGGTAGTGACGGCCACGACGTCCATGTCCTTGAGCCACATGACGGTGTAGAGAATATGAAACTGCTTCTTCCCCGAGGCCCCCTCAAGGTCTTCCAGGACTTCGAGGCACTGGCGCTTGAAGGAGCCGAAGTCCTCAACCGGGCAGTCCTTCAGGACGTGCGCCGAGGTGCGCTTTTGCGCCAGGAAACCGCTGGCGAATGACTCCCGGGAGCGTTTGAGCTGCTCCTCCACCTGCACGAACATCTGGATACGCAGCCCGGTCTCGTACTCGCCTGCCTTGGGGTCATCGGCCGAGAAGGTCCAGAGCCAGCCGCTCGGTGTGGCGTGGTTCGTGTAGAACCAACCCTTCGGCATCGCAATCCGCCCGTCGGTCGCTCCCAGCACCTGCAGCACGTAGCCTTCCGGCACGACGAGGCCCTGGTTGTCCGGGGCGGGCTCACCTTGGGACTGCGCCACGGCGAGTGCGCCAGCGAAGAGCAACGGCAGCAGGGCACGCATCAGCGGGATCTCCTGGCGGCATCTTCCAACATTACTGCCGAGGTTTCACGGTCGGCCGGCGCTCAGGAACGCCGCCAACACTATCTTGGAGCGGTCGCGTCCGCCCAGCCGCTGCCGGCGCCGAGAGTCCGGCAACCGGGGCCGGCCAGAAAGGAGCGTCCTGCGCCGGATACGAGACCCGGTTGTTGGACAAGGCCGCGCCGGCGAACAGGGCAACCGCGGGGGGTCGCGACAAATCTCCGGATGACCCAGGGTCAGCGTCGCCCTCGAAACCCAGGTTACCCACCAGGCGCGTGGGTGCGATCAAACTCCGCGAGCTTGCCCTGCAGGAACGCGGCCGCGGTCACCACCGTGCCGTCGGGAAGCCGAATCTCGTAAGGCTTGCCGCTGGTCGAGGATTGCGAGGCGCAGTAGCGAATGAAGTCTTCGGCGCTCTGGCAGCTGGAGCCCGCCATGCGTCGCTTGAGGCGCAGATGATCCGCCGCGGCCTTGGCGTCATAGGTGGTGCCGTTGCGCATGAACTGTGCCGTGCCCATGGATTCGATCGCCGCAATCAGGTAATCGATTCGCTGCGCCTGGGTCGGAGCCGGCGACTGTGCCTGCGCGAGCGTGATCAGAAGGCAGACGCTGACGAACAGCAGTCCCAGCGCACGGACCCACGCGCTGGCGCCGGCGGGAAGCCTGAACGGGCGAAAGGAAGAATTACTGCATGACATACACCAAGTGAGTGTAGCGCGCCGGTGTCCCGCGACTTCAATTTGTAGGGTCCCCTGCATGCGCCGAAACGCAGGCGCGGTCTTGGCGTGTGAGCTAGGTCAGCGCCATGGGCGGCCGACTACTGGGCCGCACGCCGACTGCGCACGCGCACCACACCGACCACGATGCAGATGATCGAAGGCCAGAGCGTCAGCCCACACAACATGCCCGGCCCGATCGGGTTGGGGTTCGGATCGGGCCACAGCCCCACCGCCGCGGCGGCGATGATGAACAGCAGCGGACCGGTCCCGATTATCAGCATGGCGAGACCGACTCTTACCCACCAGGACGTCAGGTATTCACGCATGGTTGACTGGCGCCTCACGAATCCGAGCGAGCGTTCGATCAGCAAAGCGTAAGGTCAAGAGCAACGAGCCGCTAGGTTCAGTTACCGAAGCTCTGCCAGCCGTCGCAGTGACCTGCGTGCGGCTTCGACAACTCGTTCAATTGCGTCTGAACGGCCACCACTCCTTCGTAGGTGGCCAGCATCGTCTTAGAGCAATACACGCTCCAGGCGCTGCTGCCGCCGTTGTCGGATATCGACGGATCGAATCCATGAGTCGAGACGAGCTCGGCGATTGCGCGGGCCGCACGTTCATCTGGCACCGCGACGGCGAAGTCGATGGTCATAGGAAGCGACATGTCCGCGCCGGCTTCGGCCACCTTGCGCAGGGAGTCGCCGTGGGAATCTTTGGGGTAGTTCATAATTGAGTTTTTTCTGGAGTTGAATGCAAGCGGCCGAATCCTGCCGAAGCCCGCCTGGCGCGCAGCTCACGTCGCGCGTGACACCCGCTCCCGCGGTATGGCAACAGACTCATTCGAACCAAATTTCAATCTCGTAGCCGTCAGGATCACGGACAAATGCGTACGGCAACCCCGGAGCGAACGAGCCTTGTGAGACCACCGTGCCCCCGGCGGCCGTGACCACCGCCACCGCGGCGTCAATGTCATCGGGCCGTGTTAGCCGGAAACCGAAATGGATAATGCCGCCAGACACGCCGGCGGAGGCGGGGCGTTTCTCGAACGCGATCACGTCCTGCGGGCCTGGGCCCAGAACTTGGACGGTGGAATCGTCGCGAAAATACTCGCGTACGCCAAACACCGTGCGGTAGAAATCCACGGCGCGATCCAAGTCGCTCACCGACAATGCGATGTGGCTTAAACCATGCGTCTTGATCATTGCGACCGGCTCAGGTTTTGCCAGCGAAGCCACCTTGGCGTCTCTTGGGAGGTGCGTTTCATATGACTCCCGCCCCGCCGGAATGCTCAACTCTGAAGCCTCCCAGCTTCGCCGCGCAGGGTCCCTGCGGCGCGTGGTTCTGAGCGGCCGCGTACATGCGTTTGATACGCGCCATGAGCGCAAGGTAGCGCAGCGCGCTCATCACGGGCCGCTCCAAGCGTTGGCCAGCACGTCATCACTCCGCTCGTCGGTACGCAACATGCTTGAGGCCTGTCAATCGGTGCGGGTACGGTACTACGCGATGCTGCACGTCCAGGTCCCAAGGTGCTGGAAAGTCTGCAATGATTTCTGTGGCGGCGGAGGCACAGCTTTCCTTGAGGGTAGAATCAGGCGGCCCGTCATATTCAAACCTGACGCGAACGAGCTGAGAAGCAGGGTCTAGTTCAATCGAGGCCTGGCGGAGCTGCGAATGTACCGCTCCACTTAATGCGCGCTGAAGGGAGAGGAGGAGCTGAGAACGGTCCGGAATGGCGTCCACGGGCTATCTAACGTGCACGTTGAACGGACCGCGGAGCTGACCAAGCGCCGCGGGCGCGACAATCTTCCCCGCGTCCGCGGCGCACCCCTGCCAAGCCTTCACGGACTCCAACGCATAGTTCGGCAACAGAAGCCAAGTGCTCATCGTGTCCTGCCTGGAGGCCAAGTGTCGTGCTGTGGGAGTGTGTCGGTGATCTGAAACCAGGCGGCTTTGGATCCCACAAAGATGTGTTCAGCGGGGCGCACACCAGGGTCGCTATCGAGCGATCCCAACGTTATTTCGCTCAGTTTTCCGTGCATGGGAACACCGAGGCTGGAACCACAGATTCGGCAGAAAGCCCAACCAATACCTGGCGAAGTCTCGTAGGCGGTTAGAAGCTCGTGGCCCGACAACCAACGAAAGTGTGCGATGCCAATTTTTGCGTAGGTTGCAAAGGCCGCTCCATGAAATCGTCGACACATTGAGCAATGGCAGTTACCCACGTCGGTGAGTGGACCATCCACTTCGTAGCGCATCGCACCGCAAAGACAACCGCCCTGAATTTTCACGCCGCAGTGTCCTCTGTTGCCTAACGTCGCGCGTGCGCGGCCGGGCAATTGCGCCTGATACGCGACCTGAGCGCAACATAGCGCAGCCCGCTCATGTCGCGTTACTCCGAGACGTCACGGGCCGCTCCAAGCGTTGGCTAGGCATCCGGCTGTTAGGCGCGAAACCGCTTCTGGGCATCAGTAAGATGCTGTATGAGCACATGTGATGCAACGTTAATACCGACTCCCGCCAAGAGGGCGGGAAGCACATAAAGACCTACTGTTATTTCGGAGTCAAATATTGCGTCATCTGCAAGAGAAGGGGTTTTCGTCGCCATTCGCGCTAGAGTTTGCAAGAGATAGACATCAAAGCCGGCTATTGCAACCAACAGCACTCCCAGAGCCAATACGGTGTTCCGGGATACCGCACGCACGGTGAGACATAGCCAGACGACTATGCCGGGCACGATGAATGAAAATAAAACGAGCAGCCAAAATTGGAGCTCGATAAAAACGCTGTCGTGCATACATCAGTGCTCGAAGCCGGATGCCTAACGATCGCGCTCAGGTGCGCCGAGTGAGCGCACGCGAACGAGGGTAGCCCGGCACACGAAGTAGGCGCCGGGCCGACGCCTGGAGCGCTTGATTAGAGCGCGAGTCACTTATGCGCTTCCATGTATGCGCGTAGCAGTGCATTCATTCGTGACTGATAACCCGCACCCTGTTTCTTGAACCATTCGATCACGTCAGAGTCGATTCGAAGCGACAAAAGTGCCTTCTTTGGGACTGTCTTCAGGCCTTTGCGCGCGACGGCCCGCGCGAACATTTCAGGGGTCCACTCCGGTGCGTCGCCGTCGCGCACTATATCGGCGTCGATCATTTTCCGTACCCGGGGAAGGTTAGTTGAAGATTTGCGAGAAGTAGTAGCGCGCTTCATGTTTCGTGGCCTTGCGAATTGAAATGATACGAATGTCGGTACCGCGCTCGGTATGCGTAACTGACACGACCTGATCTTCTAAGAGGCCGAGCGTAAGAAACCGCCGCTCTCCGTATGCCTCGCGAGTGTCCTCTGCAGTGAAAGTGACTCCGCTAAAGATCTTCTCAGCATCGACAAAATCGATGCCGTGTTTCTTTAGGTTGGCGCGTCGCTTCGCTTCGTCCCAAGCGAACATGCCGTATTGTAGCTACGAAGCGTAACTACGGCAAGTGTGGCTCGCGCTCTAACTGTATTTAGACGAACGCAGTGATGCGTTGGATCGCGACGTTTCTGTCGCATGGATACCCAATTGCCATTTAAACCCTCCTGGGCTGCCCTTAGTGCGTGGAGTGAAGTCCGGCATCGCTCGTCAGGTAGACCGCGAACGTGCCGAGCCAGTGACCGCCCTCGTAGTGCTCCCCGGTCACGAATGGCAGCGCCGCCTCGGCATGTTGTCGGGACGCGCTCAGCAGCGCGGGTCTGCGTGCATCGGTGGCCGGGAGCCCCTGCGCGATGCCTTGGAGCATCCAGGCGCGACTGAGATTGAGGCCATCGATATGGGCCAGCTTGGGATCGGAGCGATCGGTCACGACCCCGGGGGTAAGCCAGGCACTGCCGCCCGTGGTCGGGATTTGCGGCAGAAACTCCGACAGCCACGCGGCAAACGCCGGCGGCGGCAGCGCCCGGCGCATGAAGTCCGCTTCCGCGATGCAGGGGGAGAGAAAGTCTTCCCCCGAGGGCTCGTAGGCGAGCGGACAGTTGCGATCCTTGAGGTAGAAGCGCTGCGCCGCATCCTGCAGCAGCGCGCGCATGCGGGCATCCTGCGCAACCCCCGCCCAGTCCCAGATGAGGCCGAACGAGAAGGCGGTCTGATCGTGCTCACCGATCCGGATCGGGTAATGCAGCTTCGGCAGCCAGTTCGCAAGGCGGGTCGCCGCCTCGGTCTCCAGCGGCGCGAGCGTCGCACGCCAGCGGCGCGCATCCGGGTCATCCCAGGCGCGCAGCTCGGCGGCGAGCTGCAGCAGCCACGCGAGACCATAGGGCCGCTCGAACGGCGCGCGACCCTCTGCCTTTAAATAGGCGACCTCGGCGCCGATGTTCGCTGCGGTGAAGGTGCGCTCGAGCGCCGCCCGCGCCGGTGCGGCGAAGGGCGCATCGGGAAACAGCCGCAGCAGGCGCACCAGCAGCCAGTGGCCGTGCACGTCGGAGTGCCAGTCATAGCAGCCGTAGAACGCCGGTGTCAGCGCACGCGGCGCGCGCACGTCGGCGTCGCTCGCGAGCGTGTGCGAGATGTGATTGGGGTATTCCTGGTGCAGGCATTTGAGCGCCAGTCCCGCAAAGCGCGTCGCGGCGGCCGCATCGAGCGTGGTGTGCGCACTTAAGGGCGAGGGCGCCGCGGCGCGCACGGCGGGACCGCCCCAGCAGAACGTGCAGGCGAGCAGCACGGGCGCCATGCGATGGCTCATAGGCACATGTTACCCTCACCCCCGTGAGCGAGTCCCCGCCTGTCGTGCTGATTCCCGGGCTGCTGCTGACGCCGCAGCTGTACGCGCCGCAGCTCGAGGCACTGTGGGCGCAAGCGCCGCTGCTGCTCGCCAACCACACCGGTGCCGACAGCATGGCCGAGCTGGCCCGCGGCATTCTGGCGCAGGCGCCGCCGCGCTTTGCGCTCGTGGGACTCTCCATGGGCGGCTATATCGCCTTCGAGATCCTGCGCCAGGCGCCCGAACGCGTGGCGCGGCTCGCGCTCCTCGACACCGCGGCGCGCCCCGACACGCCCGACATTACCGCCGGGCGCCGCACCAACATGCAGCTGGCGCAGAGCGGCCGCCTGCCCGAGGTGGTCGACGGTCTCATCCCGCGTCTCGTGCACCCGAGCCGGGTGACTGATGCGCCGCTGCTCGAAGTGATCCGCCGCATGGGCGCGCAGGTGGGCGTCGCGGGGTACCTGCGCCAGCAGGCCGCGATCATCGCCCGCCCCGACTCGCGGCCGATGCTCAAGGACATCCGCTGCCCGACGCTGGTGCTGGTCGGCGATGCGGACCAGCTGACGCCGCCGCAGCGGGCGCAGGAGATTGCCGCGGCGGTACCCGGCGCCGAACTCGTCATCGTCCCCGAGTGCGGCCATCTCTCGACGCTCGAGCGTCCCGAGCTGGTGACGCGCGCGCTGCGCAGCTGGCTGGGGCGTTGAGGGCACGCACGCATGGTCGTGACAGGCGCGTCGCAGGCCGTGCTGGTGGCACATCCGCAGACTCCCGCGACGCTGCCGGTGACTCTCGTCGCCGAGGTGCGCACGGTCTCAGCCGCCGTGCTGCGCTGCGAGTACGTGTTGCAGGCGGACCTCACGCGCCTCGCACTGCCGGCGCGGCGCGCTGGCGAACGCCGGGATGAGCTCTGGCGGCATACCTGCTTCGAGGCCTTCGTGAGCGCCCGGGAGCAATCAGGCTATGACGAATTCAATTTCTCGCCCTCCGGGGACTGGGCGGCCTATCGGTTCGAGGATTACCGGCGCGGCATGACACGCGCGCCCCTGGGACAGGCGCCCGCGGTGCAGGTGGATGCACGCCCCGGCCGGCTCGCGCTGTCGGTAACCCTGGAGCTCGGCGGGCTGGGCGCGCCCGGGCGCGCCGCGGGACTGCGGCTCGCGCTCGCCGCCGTCCTCGAGGACCAGCAGGGCGCGCTGTCCTACTGGGCGCTCGCGCATCCCCCGGGCAAACCCGATTTCCATCACCCCGCGGGCTTTACCCTGGAGCTGCACGCACCATGAAGGCCGGACTCGACCGTCTCATCAGCGATGCCGCGCTGCGGCAGGCACTGGCGGGGCGCCGCGTGGCGCTCCTCGGGCATCCCGCTTCCGTGACGGGCGAGCTCACGCACTCGCTCGATGCGCTCGCGGCGTTGCCGGAAGTGCGCCTCACGGCGGCGTTCGGCCCGCAGCACGGACTGCGCGGTGACAAGCAGGACAACATGGTCGAGTCGGCCGACTACGTTGACCCGGTGCACGGCATCCCGGTGTTCAGCCTCTACGGCAGCGAGCGCCGCCCGAGCGATGCGATGCTCGACACCTTCGACGTGCTGCTGGTCGACCTGCAGGATCTCGGCTGCCGTATCTACACCTTCATCACGACGCTGCGCTACGTGCTCGAGGATGCCGCGCGCACGGGCAAGAGCGTCTGGGTGCTCGATCGTCCCAACCCCGTGGGGCGCGTGGTCGAGGGGCTGACGCTGCGCCCGGGCTGGGAGAGCTTCGTCGGCGCCGGACCGCTACCCATGCGCCACGGGCTCACGCTCGGGGAGCTGGCGCGCTGGTTCGTGAGCGGGCTGCGTCTGCGCGTCGATTGCCAGGTTGTAACGCTGCAGGGCTGGCAGCCGCTGGGGGCTCCCGGCTACGGCTGGCCCACCGGGCGCACCTGGGTCAACCCGAGCCCCAACGCGCCCAACCTGTCGATGGCACGCTGCTACGCCGGCTCGGTCATGCTCGAGGGCACGACGCTCTCGGAAGGACGCGGCACCACGCGCCCGCTGGAAGTGCTCGGCGCGCCCGACCTCGACGTGCCGGCCCTGCTGCGCAAGATGCACTCGCTCGCGCCGCAGTGGCTCGAGGGCTGCCGCCTGCGCCCCTGTTACTTCGAGCCGACCTTCCACAAACACGCCGGCAAGCTCTGCGCCGGTTTCCAGGTGCACGTGGAAGCTGCCGCGTACTACGACCACGAGCGCTTTCGTCCCTGGCGGCTGTTCGCGCTCGCCTTCAAGGCGCTGCGGAGCCTGCGCCCGGACTACCCGCTGTGGCGCGACTTTGCCTACGAATACGAGCAGGGCCGCCCGGCCATCGACGTGATCAACGGCGGCCCGCTGCTGCGGGAGTGGGTCGATGACCCGGCCGCGACCGCGCAGGATCTTGAGCTGCTTGCGCAGGCAGACGAGGCGGACTGGCAGCGCGAGCGCCAGCCGCATCTCCTTTACTAGGCCGCGGCGCGGATCCCCGTCCCGCTGCCCCGTGCACCGAGGGCACGATCCAGGAGGACGATGAGGAGCGCGCTGGCGGCGTATTGCAGGAAGCGCGTCGGCCAGCTGTGTTCGAGTGCGGCCAGTAGCTGCGCCCCCGCAAACACCAATAGCAGCAGCGTGAGTCCCGCCCACTGGCTGCGCCGCGACAGCAGCAACAATGCTCCCAGGATCTCCGCCGTCGCCAGCGGCCCGACGTGCGGCACGCCGTGCTCGCTCACGAGCGTCTGCACGCTCGCAACGAGGATGAGCCCGCAGAAGCACACACGGTAGCCGGCAAGGAGTGCCAAGGCGTTCACGCCGCCGGTTCCGGCATGAGAAAGAGACGCCGCGCGAGCGGCGAGGCCAGCTGCTCGGGGCGGTACCAGCGCGCCAGCACCCCCTTTGCGAACAGGTCCGGGTTGCGGTGCGCGAACGCCGCAAAATCCTGCGGCGTGTCCGCCGCCATGCGCTCGGCGATCACCGCCAGGAACGCGATGGTCACGGTGAGGTTGAAGGCCTCGGGCTTGCCGGCGCGCAACGCCATGCCCCGCAGCGCGTTCGCATAGCGCAGGGCGCTGTCGGTGAACTCGTGCCGGCGCAGGATCGCAAAGGCCATGCGCACGTGCTCGCGGTGCGGGAAGTCGCCGGCCGCGATCTCGCCGTTGAGAAAGCGCGCCAGGTCCTGTGTCTCAGCGTCCATCTTCGTCCGCCTCGCGCAGCTGGTGGGAGTCGCGCGCCGTGAGCTCGAGTCCATAGACCGTGCGCAGTGTCCTGATCTTCTTGAGTGTGCCGGCGCAGAAGGGCGCCTTGCCCTCGAAGGCGTGCAGCACGATGCCCTCCAGCAGGTCCCCGAGGGACAGGTCGAGCTCGGTGGCGAGTGCCTTGAGGACCTTCAGCAGGCGGCTCTCGAGCCGCACGCCGGTCTGGGTACGCGTGATCGTCTTCATGGCGGTTCATGTTACCAAATTACCAAGGTAACACAAGCCCCCGGACGCGCCGCACGCTCCGGGGGGCTGCGGCACGGGCCTTGGCCGGTGGCGTAAAGGGCCGGGGCGGCGCCCGCGCGCCCGCCGGTCGGGCCGATGTGACCGCGGCGGGGCGCTTCTGCTTTAATTCGCGGTTGCATGGAAAGCGCGCGCGAAATCGACAGCTATCGCAAGCACTGGGCGGCGCGCCTGGGCACAGCGCCGTTCCTGCCCATGTCGCGTGCCGAGATGGAGGCGCTCGGCTGGGACAGCTGCGACGTCATCATCGTCAGCGGCGACGCCTACGTCGATCACCCGAGCTTCGGCATGGCGATCATCGGCCGGGTGCTCGAGGCGCAGGGCTTTCGCGTCGGCATCATCGCGCAGCCGGACTGGCACAGCGCCGCCGACTTCGGCGCGCTCGGGCGTCCCAATCTGTTCTTCGGCATCACCGCCGGCAACATGGACTCGATGGTCAACCGCTACACCTCCGAGCGGCGCGTGCGCAGCGACGATGCCTACACGCCCGGCGGCCTCGGCGGCCGCCGCCCCGACCGCTCGGTGATCGTGTACGCGCAGCGCGCGCGCGAGGCGTTCCGCGACGTGCCGATCGTCATCGGCGGCATCGAGGCCTCGCTGCGGCGCATCGCGCACTTTGACTACTGGTCGGAGAAGGTGCGCCGCTCGGTGCTGCTCGATGCCAAGGCGGACCTGCTGGTGTACGGCAACGGCGAGCGGCAGATCTGCGAGATCGCGCACCGGCTCGCCGCCGGCGAGCAGATCGGCGCCATCACCGACCTGCGCGGCACGGCGTTCGCACGGCGCGCCACGCCTGAGGGCTGGATCGAGATCGACTCCACCCACCTCGATGCCCCCGGACCGCTGAACGCGCCGGTCGACCCTTATGCCATGGAGGGCACGGCGGGCCCAGCGGCACCGGCCTGTGCGAGCGCTGCGCGGCCTGCGCGGGATGAGAAGGTCGTGCGCTTCGTGCGGCGGGTGAAGAACGCCGACCGCGAACGCAGCGTCATCCGCATGCCCGCGCACGAGGCGGTGGCCGCGGATGCGGTGCTGTACGCGCACGCCTCGCGCATCCTGCATCTGGAGTCCAATCCCGGCAACGCGCGCGCGCTGGTGCAGCGCCACGGCAATACCGACGTGTGGCTCAACCCGCCGCCGCTGCCGCTCAGCACGCGCGAGATGGACTGGGTGTACGAGCGCGCCTACGCGCGCGCGCCGCACCCGTGCTACGCGGAGGCGCCGATTCCGGCCTACAAGATGATCCGCTTCTCCGTCTCCATCCAGCGCGGCTGCTTCGGTGGCTGCACCTTCTGCTCAATCACCGAGCACGAGGGTCGCATCATCCAGAGCCGCTCGGAGGATTCGGTGGTGCGCGAGATCGAGGCGGTGCGCGACTCGGTGCCGGGCTTCACCGGGGTGATCTCGGATCTGGGCGGTCCGACCGCTAACATGTACCGCCTCGCCTGCAAGAGCCGCGCGATCGAGAGTGCCTGTCGCCGGCCCTCGTGCGTGTACCCCGCGGTATGCCCGAACCTCAACACCGACCATACGCCGCTCATCAAGCTCTATCGCCGCGCCCGCGCGCTGCCGGGCATCAAGAAGGTGCTGATCGCCTCGGGCGTGCGCTACGACCTCGCGATCGAGTCCCCCGAGTACGTGAAGGAGCTCGCGCAGCATCACACCGGCGGCTACCTCAAGATCGCGCCCGAGGCACTCGCCGAGGGGCCGCTGTCGAAGATGATGAAGCCGGGCGTGGCGGCCTACGATCGCTTCAAGCAGCTCTTCGAGCGCTATTCGAAGGAAGCCGGCAAGGAGCAGTACCTCATTCCCTACTTCATCGCCGCGCACCCGGGCACGAGCGATGAGGACATGCTGCAGCTGGCGCTGTGGCTGAAGAAGAACGGCTTCCGCGCCGACCAGGTGCAGGCCTTCCTCCCCGGGCCGATGGCCACCGCGACCGCCATGTACCACTCGGGCAAGAACCCGCTGAAGCGCGTGACGCGCTCGAGCGAGGAGGTACGCATCCCGAAGGGTCTGAAGGTGCGCAGGCTCCACAAGGCATTCCTGCGCTATCACGATCCGCACAACTGGCCGCTGCTGCGCGAGGCGCTGCGCCGCATGGGGCGCGCGGACCTGATCGGCAGCGCCCGCCAGCAGCTGGTGCCCGCCTACCAGCCCAGCGGCACCGGCACCGCGGGCGAGGGGCGCCGCAGCGGCGCGCGCCCGTTCCGTACCCAGCACACGGGCCTGCCCCAGAGCCCGCGCACGCCGCCCGCGCGCGCGCGCTCCCGGCGCCCGTGAGGCCCGCTTTGACGTAACACCGGCGGCGCCGGCGGCGATTGCGGACGGCGCTCGCGCGAGAGTAGGGTGTTCCTCATGGGATCGCCGCATCGCATCGCCTGGCGCACGCTCCTGACCGCGCTCCTGGTGCTCACCGGCCTGACCGGCTTGGGCGCCGAGGCGCCCGTGGCGCCCGCAGCCGGCGCCGGCACCGCCACGGTACTTTCCATCCAGGGTGCGATCGGTCCTGCGACCGCGCGCTACGTGGTGCATGGCATCGCCGCCGCCCACGCCGGCGGCAGCCGCCTGGTGGTGCTCGAACTCGATACGCCCGGCGGGCTCGACAGCGCGATGCGCGACATCATCCAGGCGATCCTCGCCTCGGACGTGCCGGTGGCGAGCTACGTGACGCCCCAGGGGGCGCGCGCGGCGAGCGCCGGTACCTACATCCTCTATGCGAGTCACATCGCCGCGATGGCGCCGGCCACCAACCTCGGGGCCGCCACGCCGGTCCCGATCGGCGGGGAGTCCCCGGCCGCGCCGGCTCCACTTCCCGGGGCCGGCGACGCGCCCAAGCCGGGGGGCGCCGCGGCGCCGCCGAAGCCTGCCGAAGAGACGCCGCCCGGGGGCGCCATGGAGCGCAAGGTCGTGAACGATGCGGTCGCCTACATCCGCAGTCTCGCGGAACTGCGCGGCCGCAACGCCGAGTGGGCCGAGAGCGCGGTGCGCGGCGCGGCGAGCCTCTCGGCCACCCAGGCGCTGCACGAGAAGGTGATCGACCTGATCGCGCAGGACGTGCCGGACCTGCTGACGCGCATCGACGGACGCGAAGTGCGCGTGGCGGACCGCACCGTGAAGCTCGCGACGCGCTCGCTCACGGTGGTGCAGGTCAGGCCCGACTGGCGCACGCAGCTGCTCGCGGTGATCACCCACCCGACGGTGGCCTACGGGCTCATGCTGATCGGCATCTGGGGGCTGCTGCTCGAGGGCTACAACCCCGGTGCGGTGCTGCCGGGCGTGGCCGGCTCCATCTGTCTGCTGATCGCGCTGTTCGCCTTCCAGGTGCTGTCGGTCAACTATGCCGGGCTCGCCCTGGTGGCAGTGGGGGTCGGCATGATCGTCGCCGAGTTCTTCTTTCCAACCTACGGCTCGCTCGGCATCGGCGGGCTGATCGCCTTCGTGGTCGGCTCGCTCATCCTGTTCGACTCCGACGCGCCGGGCATGCAGGTCGGGCGCTCGCTGATCGCCGCCATCGCCACCGTCGGCGGCCTCATCATCGCCGGCATCGTCTACCTGGCGACGCGCGCCATGCGCCGCCCGGTCACCACCGGCGCGCAGGCCATGGTCGGGGAGAGCGCCGAGGTGGTCGCGGATTTCAGCGACCGGGGGCGCGTGCGCTACGGCGGGGAGCTGTGGAACGCGCGCAGCGCGGCGGCGCTGCGCGCCGGCGAGCAGGCGCGCATCGTGAAGGTGGAAGGACTAACATTGTGGGTCGAGCCGCAGTAAGCGCGGCCGCGCCCTCTTCAGGAGAATTGCATGCCGTTTGGAATTGCGCTGCTGGTCCTGCTCCTGGTGCTGATCTTCAGCACCCTGCGCGTGCTGAACGAATACGAGCGCGGCGTCATGTTCACGCTCGGGCGCTTCACCGGCATCAAGGGCCCGGGCGTGGTGTTCGTCTTTCCGGTGGTGCAGCAGATGCGCAAGGTGGACCTGCGCGTCATCGTGCTCAACGTCCCCAAGCAGGACGTGATCACCCGCGACAACGTCTCGGTGAAGGTGAACGCCGTCGTCTATTTCCGCATCGTGGATCCGGGCAAGGCCATCATCCAGGTGGCGAACGCCTTCGACGCCACCAGCCAGGTCGCGCAGACCACGCTGCGCTCGGTGGTCGGCCAGCACGAGATGGACGACCTGCTCTCGCAGCGCGATAAGCTCAACGTCGACCTGCAGCGTATCCTCGACCAGAACACCGAGTCCTGGGGCATCAAGGTGTCCACGGTGGAGATCAAGGACGTCGACCTCGACGAGAGCATGATCCGCGCCATGGCCAAGCAGGCCGAGGCCGAGCGCACGCGGCGCGCCAAGATCATCCACGCCGAGGGCGAGGCCCAGGCCGCCGAGCAGCTGGTCGTGGCGGCCGCCGCGCTGGCGCATGCCCCGAGCGCGCTGCAGCTGCGCTACCTGCAGACCCTCGCCGACATCTCGCACGAGCGCACCCAGATCATCGTCTTCCCCCTGCCGCTGGATCTGATCAAGCCGTTCCTCGGCCCGCACGGTGACTAGCGCGCGTGCGCTCCTCGCTGCGGGCCTGCTGCTCGCGCTGGCAACCGCCTGCGGCGCCTTCGGCGCCCACGCCCTGAAGGGTGCGCTCGCGCCCGAGCGCCTGGCGCTGTGGGAGACGGCGGTGCGCTACCAGTTCTTCCAGGCGCTCGGCCTGATCGGCGTGGCGCTGGCGATGCGCGACATCGCCTCCGGCGCACTGCGTGCCGCGGCGCTGCTCATCGTCGCGGGCGTCATCCTCTTCTGTGGCAGTCTCTACGCGCTCACGTTCGGTGCGCCGCGCCTGCTCGGGGCGCTCACCCCCCTGGGCGGGCTGGCGTGGATCGCGGGCTGGCTGCTGTTCGCGTGGGGCGCCTGGCGGCGCGCCTGAAGGAGTCGTTGCCGATGCTCACCCGAGTGACGCTGCTCGCGCCGCTGGCGCTGGCCCTCATCGCCTGTGGACCTGCGCCGCCCAAGGGACCCCTGTCCGCCGCGCCGTCGGCGCAGGCGCAGATCCCGCCCTGGGGACTGGACCTGAGCGCGCGCGACCCCAAGGTGCGTCCCGGGGATGACTTCTATCGCTACGCCGACGGGCACTGGCTCGACACGCACAAGATCCCGGCGGATCGCACCCGCTGGGGCTCCTTCGATGAGCTCGACGAGCGCGCGAGCGCGCAGGTGCTGGAAGTGGTGCACGCGCTGCCGGTCGATGCCCCCGAGGGCAGCAACGCGCAGAAGGTGGGCGACTACTACCGCGCCTTCGTCGATACCGCCGCCATCGATGCGAAGGGCATCGTGCCCGCGCGTGCCGGCATCGATGCGATCTCGCGGGCTCGCAACCACCACGAGCTCACCCGCCTGATGGGGCGCACGGACCTGGCGCTGCTCGCGCCGCTGCGCCTGTCGATCACTCCGGACCAGAAGGACCCGGACCGCTACGCCGTCGTCATCGCCCAGAGCGGGCTCGGGCTCCCCGACCGCGACTACTACCTCAAGCCCGATGCGGTGTATGTGGCGATGCGCGAGAAGTACCGCGCGCATATCGCGCGCATGCTCACCCTGATCGGCGAGCCGAACCCGGCCGAGGAGGCGCAGGGCATCCTCGAGGTCGAGACGCGCATCGCGCAGCTGCAATGGCCGGCGGCCAAGCGCCGCGAGCGCGACCTCACCTACAACCCGCGCACGCGCGCCGAGCTCGAACGGCTGGTGCCCGGGTTCTACTGGGAGACGCTGCTCGCCACCGCCGGCGTCGACGCGCAGCCACAGTTCATCGTGCGCGAGCTGGACGCGGTGCAGGGACTCGGCAAGCTGTTCCTCGACGTGCCGGTCGACACCTGGCGGCCGTACTTCAAGTACCACTACCTGGTGAGCAATGCTGCGGTGCTGCCGCAGGCGCTCGACGATGAGGTCTTCGACTTCTACGGCCGCACGCTCAACGGCCAGCAGGCGCAGCGTCCGCGCGACAAGCGCGCGGTGCGGGCGCTCGATGCCGATCTGGGCGAGGCGGTCGGCGCGCTCTACGTCGAGCGCTTCTTCCCGCCCTCCTCCAAGGCGCAGGTGCAGCAGCTGGTGGAGTACCTGCGCGCCTCCTACGCGGCGCGCATCCAGGCGCTCCCCTGGATGACGCCGGCGACCAAGAAGGCGGCGCTGGAGAAGCTCGCGGCCTTCCACCCCAAGCTCGGCTACCCCGACAAGTGGCGCGACTACGCCGCGCTGTCGATCGTGCGCGGCGATGCCTTCGGCAACAGCGCGCGCGCCGGGATGTTCGAGTGGCAGCGCCAGGTGAAACGGCTCGCTGGCCCGACCGATCGCGGCGAGTGGGGCATGACGCCCCAGACCATCAACGCCTACTACAACCCCACCTTCAACGAGGTGGTGTTCCCGGCGGCGATCCTGCAGCCGCCGTTCTTCGACCCGCACGCCGATGCGGCGGTCAACTACGGCGGCATCGGCGCCGTCATCGGCCACGAGATGGGGCACGGCTTCGACGACCAGGGGTCCAAGTCCGATGCCCACGGGGTGCTGCGCACCTGGTGGGAGCCGGCCGACACCGCGGCCTTTGCCGAGCGCACCGGCGCGCTCGCCACGCAGTACGACGGCTACCGCGTGCTGCCGGGACTGAACGTCAACGGCCGCCTCACGCTCGGGGAGAACATCGGCGACCTGGGGGGAGTCTCGGTGGCCTACGAGGCCTATCACCGCTCCCTCAATGGTCGTGCGCCGCCGGTGCGCGACGGCCTCAGTGGCGATCAGCGCTTCTTCCTCTCTTACGCCCAGGTCTGGTGCGTGCTCGACACCGATGAGCGCATCCGCCGCCAGGTGCTCTCCGATCCGCACAGCCCGGGGCGCTTCCGCGTCAACGGCGTGGTGCGCAACGTGGATGCCTGGTACGACGCCTTCGGCGTCATGCCAACCGACAAGCTGTACCTCGCGCCGGCCGAGCGCGTGCACATCTGGTGAGCTGAGTGCCCTCGGGCCTGCCCATCGATGCGGTGCTCGCGCCGCTCAAGGCGGCGCTGCGCGCGCACGCCGCGGCGGTGCTGGAGGCGCCTCCCGGGGCCGGCAAGAGCACGGTGGTGCCGCTGGAGCTGCTCGCGGAACCCTGGGCGGCCGCCGGCAGGATCGTGATGCTCGAGCCGCGGCGGCTCGCCGCCCGCGCCGTCGCCAGCCGCATGGCGCACACCCTCAACGAGGAGGTCGGCGACACGGTCGGCTACCGCATGCGCCTGGATACGCGCGTCTCACGCGCGACGCGCATCGAGGTGGTGACCGAGGGCGTACTCACGCGCATGCTGCAGGCGGACGCGGCGCTCGAGGGCGTGGCCGCCGTGATCTTCGATGAGTTCCACGAGCGCAGCCTGCAGGCGGACCTGGGCCTGGCGCTGACGCTTGATGCGCGCGCCAACCTAAGTCCCGGGCTGCGCCTGCTGGTGATGTCCGCGACCCTGGACGGCGCGGCGGTGGCGCGCCTCATCGGCGACGCCCCGCTCATCAGCGCGCCGGGCCGCAGTTTCCCGGTGAGCACGCACTACCTGCCCGCGGGCCCGCCGCTGCTGCCGCAAGCCGGGCGCGGCGCCGACACGCCCGAGCGGCGCGTCACGCAGCTCATCCGGCGCGCGCTGCGCGAGGAGAGCGGCGACGTGCTCGCCTTCCTCCCCGGCGCGGCCGAGATCCGCCGCGTGGCGGCATCGCTCGCGGCAGAAGCCGGCGAGTCGCACGTCGCCGTGCTGCCACTGTTCGGGGACCTCGGCGCCGAGGCGCAGCGCGCCGCGCTCGCGCCCGCCGCAACCGGCACGCGCAAGGTGGTGCTCGCCACCAACATCGCCGAGACCAGCCTCACCATCGAGGGCGTGCGCGTCGTGATCGACTCGGGCCTGGCGCGGCGCGCACGCTTCGATCCGGCCACCGGCATGGGGCGGCTCGAGACCCAGCGCATCTCGCGCGCGTCCGCCGAGCAGCGCCAGGGCCGCGCCGGCCGCACGCAACCGGGGGTGTGCTACCGCGCCTGGGGCGAGGGCGCGCACGCCGCGCTCGCCGCGTATACGCCCCCGGAGATTCTGGATGCGGACCTGGCGCCGCTCGCGCTGGAGCTCGCCGGCTGGGGCGCGCAGGACGCCGCGACGCTGCGCTGGCTCGATCCGCCGCCGGCCGCGCAGCTGGCCAGTGCGCGTGACCTGCTCACGCGTCTGGGGGCGCTCGATGCGCAGGGGCGCATCAGCGCGCACGGGCGCGAGATGGCGCGCCTGCCGCTGCACCCGCGCCTGGCGCACCTGCTGCTCAACGCCCGCTCGCTCAAGCTCGTGCCGCTGGCCGCGCAGCTGGCAGCGCTGCTGTCCGAGCGCGACCTGCTGCCCGCCGCAGCCGGCGCGCGCGATGCGGACATCCGCTCGCGCCTCGAGCTGCTCTCCGGCGCAGGCGCCGCCGGGGTGGATCGCTTCGCGCTCGAGCGCGCGCGCCGCGCGGCGCGCGACCTGCAGCGCCAGGCGGGCGCGGCCGAGCCGGGCAGGCGCGCGGCGGCGACACGGACGCCGCGGGTCTGCTGCTCGCCTTCGCCTATCCCGACCGCATCGGGCGCCGGCGGCCCGGCGGGGAGGGGCGATATACGCTGACCAGCGGGCGCGGCGCGGTGTTCGCGGCGCCGCAATCGCTCGCGCGCGCCGAGTTCATCGTCGCGGTGGATGTGGATGATGCCGAGCGCGAGGCGCGCATCCGGCTCGCCGCGCCGCTCACGCGCGGCGATCTCGAGACCCATTTCGCCGCCGCGATCGCCCGCACCGAGGCCGTGGAGTGGAACGCGCGCGAGGAGGCGGTGAGTGCGCGCCGCACCGTGAAGCTTGGCGCGCTGGTGCTGGAGGAGGGACCGCTGCCGCAGGTACCGCCGCAGGCGGCGCGCACGGCCATGCTCGCCGGCGTGCGCGCGCTCGGGCTGGAGGCGTTGCCCTGGGATCGCGAGGCGCGCGAGCTGCGCGCGCGGCTGGAGTTCGTGCGCGGGCAGGGGGTCGGGGAGTGGCCCGCGGCGAGCAGCGCGGCACTCGAAGCGAGCCTCGAGGAATGGCTCGCACCCTGGCTCGAGGGCGTGACGCGGCGCACGCATCTGGCGCGCGTGCCGCTCGCGCAGGCGCTGCGGGCCCGGCTCAGTCACGCGCAGCAGCGCGAGCTCGACGCCGCCGCGCCCACGCACCTGACGATGCCCACCGGCACGCGCGTGCGCGTCGACTATGAGAGCGCCGGCGCCCCGCTCGCGGCGGTGCGCCTGCAGGAGGTGTTCGGGCTCGCCGCAACCCCGCGCCTGGGGCGCGCGCAGGTGCCGGTGACCCTGCAGCTGCTCTCGCCCGCGCAGCGGCCGCTGCAGGTGACGCGCGATCTGGCGAGCTTCTGGCGCGGCGCCTACGCCGAGGTGCGCAAGGACATGCGCGGGCGCTATCCGCGCCACTACTGGCCGGAGGATCCGCTCACCGCCGCGCCCACCCGCGGCGTACGGCGCAAGCGCTGACGGGCCTTCTCGGGCGGATGGGTTATATTGCCGAGCGCATGATCACCGCGGCGCAGATGGTGCTTCCCCATGATCTCGGCACGTGAGGCGCTGGCGGCGCTGCGCGAGGGCAATCAGCGCTTCGTCAGCGACCAGCGGCGCGAGGAGGGCGACAACACCGCGCGCCGCCGCGCCCTCGCCTCCCTGCAGGAGCCCATCGCCATCATCCTCGGCTGCTCGGATGCGCGCGTGCCCGCAGAGCTCGTCTTCGATCAGGGACTCGGGGACCTGTTCGTCATCCGCGTCGCCGGCAACATCGTCGCGCCCTCCCAGGTCGGCAGCGTCGAGTTCGCCGCCGAGGCCTTCAGCACGCGCCTGGTGGTCGTGCTCGGCCACACCAACTGCGGCGCGATCCACGCGACGCTGCAGCAGCTCGCCCGGCCGTGGCGCGAGCAGTCGCGCAACCTGAGCTCGATCGTCGATCGCATCCGCCCCGCGGTCGAGGACCTGCTCAGCGCCGCACCGCACGATACCGCCGAGCTCGAGCATCGCGCCGTGCGCGCCAACATCCGCATGTCGGCCAACCACCTGCGGCACGGTTCGGGAGTGCTCGAGGAACTCATCCGCACCGACGGCCTGCTGGTGGTGGGCGCGGAGTACTCGGTCGACAGCGGCGTGGTGGATTTCTTCGACGGGGTGCCGGTGGTCTAAAGCCGGCGGCGCCCGGGTCGGGAGCAAGACTCCCGGGGCACCGGCCGTGCGGCCGGTGCCCCGGGACAATCACGATCAAACTTACTTGCCGGCCTGGGCCTTGGCGGCGTCGCACTCGGCCTTGGTCATCTCCGTGAAGCCCTTGCCCTTGCAGGAGTTCTGGCCCTTGCAGGCGTTGTTGGCGCTCTTGCAGGCCGACTGGCCCTTGCAGGCATTCACGCCGCTGCAGTGGATCTTGGCGTCCGTGCCGGCGGCCAGCGCGGCGGTGGCGAAGCCCGTACCGAAGAGCATGGCGGCGGCGGTCGCCACGGCCATGCCGGTGTTTTTCAGTCGCATGATGGTTTTCCTCGTTCAGTTGTTTCCGGGCGAGCCCCGGGCAGGCCAGTAGACCGGGCCGCGCGGGGATTTGTTACCCCGGGGCGGGGAGGCGCTCCGCCGGCGTTCCCGCGCGGCGCCGGAACCAGCCCTCGAGGTAATGATCGAGCGAGACGGCGCCCGCGCCGGCGATGGCGAGCCACAGGAACAGCGCCAGGTACTCGGTCTCATCAAAGCCGAGCAGGGTCTCGAGCGAGTCCACGTCCGCCCATTTGGCCGAGCGGATGGCGACGATCATGGTGATGCCCAGCGCCCCGGCGGAAATGCGCGTGAACAGCCCCAGCAGCAGGAACAGGCCGCCGAAGAACTCCACCCCCGACACGAACGGGGCGAGCACGTGGGGCGCGGGGACCCCCCAGCCGACGAAGTTATCCGTCACCGCGGGCAGGGCATGGAGCTTGCCCCAGCCGCTCCACAGGAACACCCACCCCACCACGATGCGCGCCACCAGCGGCGCAAGCCAGCCGAGGTGTCCGGCGACGCGCCGGGGCCAGTCGATCAGCCACTGTACGAGAACCTTCACGGACCCCTCCTGTCGCTTGTTACCTACGGTCGGGCGATAAGACCGGTCGCTCCGCCGCGATATTGCCGGAACGCGGCGGTGCCATGCGTATAATCGCGCGCCTCGACCCCGCTAATGCCATGCGCAATCCCCAGCCCGAATCGCCGGTCTTATCCATAGGTGCGCGGCTGCCTGGCGAGCCGGGCTCCCCGTTGACGGAGCTGTTCCAGTCGCTGCGGCCGGATCTGCTGCGCTTCGCCCACTGGCTGGCGCGCGACCGCTCGATCGCGGAGGACATCGTGCAGGAGTCACTGTTGCGCGCCTGGCGTTCGCGCGAGGCGCTCAAGGACCCGAGCGCGGCGCGGCCGTGGCTGCTGACGATCGTGCGGCGCGAGCACGCCCGGCTGTACGAGCGCAAGCGCCTGGAGCTGGTGCCCCTGGATGAGGTGGCCGAGACCCGCGCCGAGGTGAGCGCCGAGGATGAGGACGATTTGCTGACGTTGCGACATGCCATGATGCGATTGCCGCTCGAATACCGCGAGCCGCTCGTGCTGCAGGTCCTGGGTGGGTTCTCCACCGAGGAAATTGCGCGCGAGCTGTCGTTGTCCTCGACCGCGGTGCTGACCCGCCTGTTCCGGGCGCGCAACAAGCTGCGCGTCATGTGCGGCATGGCCGCCGCTCCGGACGCCGGCGACGGCGACGGGGGGGAGCGATGAACTGCACGCAGGCCCGGCTGCTGCTCGGCGCCGAGCCGCACAGCGCGGATCCTGAGCTCGCCGCGCACCTCCCGAGCTGCGCGGCCTGCGCCACCTTCCGCGACGAAATGCGCGCGCTCGACGCACGCATCGCGCGCGCGCTCGAGCGGCCTCCGCAGCTCGCAGCGGCGCGGCGCCCGCTACGCCCCGTGTGGCGGCAGTGGGCGATGGCCGCGAGCGTGCTGCTCGCCAGCGTGCTGGTGCTCGGCGTGTGGCTGCTGCGGCCCACCGATACCCTGGCGCGCGATCTCGTGGTGCACGTGCAGAAGGAGCCCGACAGCTGGTTCGCCGCGCAGCAGGTGAGCGCCGAGGGCATCGCCGACGCACTGCACCGCAGCGGGGTCGCGATCGATTTGACCTCCGACCGCGTCACCTACGCGCAAAGTTGCTGGTTCCGTGGCCACTACGTGCCGCACCTGGTGGTGCAGACCGCGCAGGGCCCGGCCACGGTGCTGCTGCTGCACCATGAGCAGGTGCCGGCGCCGCGCACCTTCCGCGAGGGCGGCATGAACGGGATCATCGTGCCGGCGGAGAAGGGCAGCGTGGCCGTGCTCGCCCACGGCGCCAACGTGCAGCTGCTCGCCCAACAGATGCAGCAGGACGTGCGCTGGCTGCCCGAGTCCCCGTAACCCCCAGGGCCGCGTGCCGCCCGGACCGTGCAGGCTTCGCGGCTCTGCCGCCGGCACGCGCCTCGGGCCGAGCGGCCGGCCCAAGCATTCGTTGCCCTCAGTGAGGAAGTTGCCGCATGACGATCAATCGCCGCGACCTGTTTGTCGGCACCAGCACGCTGGCGGCGACCTGGCTCACGCGAGGTTCCATGGCCGCCGCTGAGGCGATCCCGCCGGCGCCGGTGGCGCGCGTGGCGGTGGTGCAGGACAACTACTTCGGCGAGACCCTCAGTGATCCCTACCGCTGGATGGAGAACGACCAGGACCCCGACTGGCTGCCGTTCCTCAAGGGCCAGAACGCGCACGCGCGCGCGGTGCTCGCGACCATTCCGGGACGCGGCGCGCTGCTGAGGCGCATCCAGCAGCTCTCCGGCGACACCGCCCTCACGCGGCGCGTGCAGCGCGCCGGCGCGCGCCTGTTCTTCGAGCAGCGCCCGGTGGGCGCCGACAACTTCAAGCTGTTCGTCCAGGAAGGCGGCGTGCAGCACGTGCTCATCGACCCGACCCTCAAGTCCGGCCCCACCAGCCACCTCTCGCTCGACTGGTGGCAGGCGTCTCCGGATGGCACGCGCGTGGTGTACGGGCTCTCCAAGGACGGCAGCGAGGACTCGGTCCTGCACGTGCTCAACGTCGCCGACGGGCGCGATTTGCCCGAAGCGATCCCCGACACCGAGAACGCCGAGCCGCACTGGCTGGATGACGGCTCGGGATTTTTCTACAACCAGCTCACCGGCAAGAACGACACGCCGGAGCGCTATCTCGACAGCCAGGCGCGCTTTCATCGCCTCGGGACCGATCCGGCCACTGACCCGATCCTCATGAAGCGCGGCCTCGATGCGCAGGTGAGGTTCGAGCGCATCCAGATGCCGTACATCCTCACCTTCGCGGGCTCGCAGCAGGCGCTGCTGGCGCTCATCGACGTGCGCAGCGAGATGCACCTGCTCATCGCGCCGCTCGCCGAGGTGCTCGCGGGACGTGCGCGCTGGACACCCGTCGCCGGCTTCGACGATGAGGTCACGGATGTCGCAATCGACGCCGAAACGCTGTACCTGCTCGCCAACCGCGGCGCACCCCGCGGCCGCGTGCTCAAGACGAGCGTGCAGCAGCCCGCGATCGCGCACGCCACGCAGCTCGTGCCGCAGAGCGAGTGGGTGATCGAGGAGCTGCACCTGGCGCGCGACGGGGTGTACCTGCGCATGCTCGACGGCGGGCTCTCACGTCTGAAGCGTCTCGCGCGCGACGGAGCGCTCACCGAGATCCCGCTGCCCTTCGATGGCTCGCTGAGTGCGATGGACACCAGCGTGACGCGCGACGGGGCGCTGTTCTCGCTCACCGGCTGGCTCACGCCCGCGGACATCTGGTCGGTGGATGCGGCCGGACACGTGGCGGCGACCGCACTCACGCCCAAGCCCTCCATCGATGTCAGCCCCTACGAGACGCAGCGCCTGTTCGCCACCGCGCGCGATGGCACCCGCGTGCCCTACACCATCCTTTACCGCCGGGGCCTCAAGCCCGACGGCAGTAACCCGGCCTTCATCTCCGCCTACGGCTCCTACGGCAGCATCCCCTATACGCCCGCGTTCGCGGGCCGCGCGTTCGCGCTCATGGACGCGGGCTGCATCGTCGGCTACGCCAACGTGCGCGGCGGCGGCGAGTACGGGCGCGACTGGCACAAGGCCGGGCAGCTCGCCAACAAGCCCAACACCTGGCGCGATCTCATCGACGTGTGCCTCGACCTGTGCCAGCGCAAGTACACCGCAGCGGCGCACCTGGCGATCGGCGGCCGCTCGGCGGGCGGCATCACCGTGGGGCGCGCACTCACCGAGCGCCCCGAGCTGTTCGCCGCGGTGGTGGACGGCGTCGGCTGGTCGAACCCGCTGCGCTACGTGGCCGAGCAGAACGGCTACGGCGAGGAGCCCGAGTGGGGCGCGATCCGCGAGGAGTCCGGCTATCGGGCGCTGAAGTCGATCGACAGCTACCAGGCGCTCAAGCCCGGGACTGCCTACCCGGCGGTGCTCCTGACCACCGGGGTCACCGATCCGCGGGTGGGGCCCTTTCACGTAGCGAAGATGACCGCGCGGCTGCAGGCGTGCACCAGCTCCGGCAAGCCGATCCTGCTGCGGGTGGAGTTCGCTGCCGGACATGGCGTCGGCTCGACCCGTGCCCAGCAGGATCGTGAGGCGGCTGACACCTACGCGTTCCTCCTGTGGCGCACGGGCGTGCCGGCGTATCAGCCGGCGCCCGCCGCCCTCAAAGGTAGCTGAGCCAGCGCCAGTCGCGGTGCCGCTGCCGCAGGCGCGAGTACCAGCGGCACGCCGGGTACAGGAGCGCGAGCACCGCGATCCAGGCGGCGTAGACCCCCGGCAGCGAGACGCCGGTGCCCTCCAGCAGCTGCGGATGCAGCAGGATCACGCGCAGCTGATCGAACTCTCCGGCGATGCTCTGCCCGGCGGCCAGGCGCACGAGGATGGCGAGGGCGTGCGCCATGTACAGGTGCAGCACGTAGGCAAAGAGCGGCACCGAGCCGAACACCAGGAAGACACGCGCCGTCGGACCGCGCCAGCGGGAGAACAGCGGCACCAGCACGAACATGAGCCCGAGCGTGGCGCAGACGTAGAGGAGCGAGGGCGGGTATTTCTCCACGTGCAGGAAGCTCATCACCGACTGCCCCAAACTCGCCTGCACCTTCCAGGGGTGCGGGTCGCCGTAGAGATTGAAGTACCGCAGCAAGAGGAAGAGCGCGAGCATCGCGGCCCCGAGCGCCACGAAGCGGCGGTCACGCGCGGCGGGGGCCATGAGGAACCAGGGAGCGAGCCCGTAACCGAGGAGCATCACGCCCAGCCACGGCACCACCGGGTAGGGCTCGAACGCAAACGGCACGCCGTGGTAGTACCACAGCCCCGGTGAGTGCAGCGCCATCCACAGGTACGCGAACGCGCCGAACTGCGCCGGCTGCAGGGGATCGAGGAGGTTGTGGCCGGCGAGGATCAGCAGCCCGAGCGCGAGCACCGCGCCGCGCGGCAGGTGCACCAGGGCGGCGAGCGCCACCAGCGAGCAGCCGATCGCCCAGATCACCTGCAGCATCCACAGGAACGGCAGCGAGAACGACCAGGCGAACCCGATCACCGTGAGCTCGAGCAGCACGAGCCACAGCCCGCGGCTGAGCAGGAACCGCGACAGCTCGGGCGCCGTCTTGCCGCGTGAGCGCTGCAGCCATACGGAGGTGCCGGCGAGGAACACGAACGTGGGCGCGCACAGGTGGGTGATCCAGCGCGTGGCATAAAGGAGCGCGGTGGTGCGCGCCGGATCGAGCGGCTCGAAGCGCACCACGTCGACGTGCAGGAAGTCGCGCACGTGATCGAGAACCATGAACACGATCACGAGTCCGCGCATGAGGTCGATCGAGGCGAGTCGCGGTGCGGCAGCCGCCTGTGGCGCCCTCGGAGTCGACACGGCCTTAGGGTCCTGCGGTTGCGGCGGCCAGCGGCACGATCAGTCGGCTCGCGTGCTGCGCATCGTGCAGCAGACGCACGTGCGCGACGCGGGCGTCCTCGGGGCGTTCGTAGCCGATGCGGCCGCCGGTGTTGTAGTTCTTCTGGTACTTCGGCGAGTTCAGCGGTGCGATCACGACGCGCAGGTGCGCGCCGGCCGGCAGCCGCCACGCCGCCCAGTTGAACTCGAAGGGGATCTGTGCGAGCTCCCCGGGCTTCAGGAGCTCGGCGTGGAAGGGGCTGTTGCGGAAGCGCGCGCGGCGGATGTCCTCGCCAAGACTCACGGCCGAGCCGTCGGCCTGCACCAGCAGTACCTGCGCCCACAGGTCATAGTCGGGCGTGTCGGCCGCGCACGCGAGCAGCAGGCGCAGCGCGCCGGCCATCTCGGTGTCCGCGGCGAGCGGGGCGCTCTCGAACACGACGGCACGCTTTTGCCGGGCGCGGAACTGGCTGAGCAGATTCTCATCCTGCGCCTCCTTCGCCACCTCGAGCTCCGGGAGTTCGCGCGGATCGCTCACCAGCAGCGTCGCCGGCTCGCGCTTGGGCGCCGTCGCCGCGAGCAGCCCCGGGTGCGCGAGGTCTGCGGCGCCGCCGGGGGCGGCGAGGTGCAGCACCAGCGCCTTGCCGGAGCCGGCCGCGGCCAGCGTGTGCGCGTAACGCCACTCGTTGGCCCCCATCATGTAGTAGGCGACGCGGTCGTGGAAGAATTCCGGCAGTGCGGCGCGCCCGAGCGCCCAGTCGTACCAGTCCGCGTGCAGCTTATTCATGTCGAGCACCGCGTTCGCGGGGATCTTGAGCCCGTTGATCTCAGCCGCAGGCGTCTGCGTACCGCCGTGATCCCAGGGGCCGATGACGAGGTAGCTGCGCGCGAGCGCCGCGGGCGGGGCGTGCGCGCCGTGGCGCGCGTAATAGCGCAGCGCGCCCGGCTGGTCGTCGTCGAAGAAGCCGGTGCCGGTGAGCACCGGGAACTGCATGGCGGCGTAGTCCGCGTCCTGCGGTTCGGCGCCGAGGTTGAAAGCCTCATCGCCCACGTGATCGAGCCACACGCGCATCATCGGTGCGTGCGCGCCGCTGGCATCGCTCATCCACCAGTCATCCGCGGCGATGCCCACGGCGGCGTCCAGCTCACCGAAGGGCCGCTGCGCGGCGTACTGCTCGAGCATCTTGCCGGACCAGTACCGCTCGTTTTCGATGAAGCCCGGATTGAGCGCCCGTCCGGAGGTGTAGCCGAGGATCACCGCCGTCCAGGCCTGCGGAATGCCGTTGGTGTTGGGAATGTCCCAGCCGGGGTAGATCGGCACGTAGGGGGCGATGGCGGCGAGATGCGGCGGCCGTTGCGCCGCGGTGTGCCACTGCGTCATGCCGACGAAGGAGCCCCCGTACATGACCACCTGGCCGTTGCTCCAGGGCTGGCGCGCGATCCACTCCACCAGATCGTAGCCGTCGCGCCCGACGGTGAGTCCCAGGTTGTCGCCCTTCAGCCCGCCCGAGCGGCCGCGACCGCGCACGTAGGCCTGCACAAACACGTAGCCGCGCTGCGCGAAGTAGGGCGGCTCGCCGCGCCGGCCGCCGTCGATGTCGTACTGGGTCAGGGTGAGGATCGCCGGTGCCGGCGCCGTCAGGTGCGAGGGCCGGGTGATCCAGGCCTCGAGTTCGACGCCATCGCGCACCGGGATCATGCGGCTCATGAGGATGTCGTAACCGGGACCGACCTCGGCCGCCTGCGCAGCGCAGAGCAGCGCGACAGCGAGCAGCGCCACGGCAAGAGTTCTCAAGCTCCTGGCTCCCTTCTTCGCTGAGGCGACGCGCAGCCGTTCCCGCAGCGTCGCGACCGGCGGCAATCTTAAGTCAACCCCCGGCGGCGTGCCGCTTTAGGTTTGCTCGCGGGGCGCGACGCTTATAACCTTCGTTACTGTGCATCAGCGGATCAGGAGAACACCCATGCGACGCCTCACACGGTGCAGCGCGCTCATCCTCGGGACACTGGGGCTTGCGGCCTGCTCCACGTCCTCGCATGTGGTCATCGGCGCGCCGCGGCCCCCGGTCCCGCCCGAGAGCGTGCGCGTGTACATGCAGCCACCGTCGAAGTACGAAACGATCGCCACCATCAACGCGACCAGCCAGGGCTCGCTCGCCCTCACCAGTCAGCAGAACATGGACAAGGCCATCGAGCGCATGAAGATAGAGGCCGGCAACCTGGGTGCCAACGGCGTGCTGCTGCAAGGGGTATCCGATCAGCAGACCGGTTCGATCGGCACCGGGGTCGGCAGCTCCAGCTACGGGCCGAGCAGCGCGACCGGCGTCGGGGTCGGGGGTTCCTTCGGGCTCACCAACAAGGCGACCTCGGGCCTGGCGATCTACGTGCCGCCGGATGCCATCCAGCCCGAGGCGATGCAGCACCCGCCGACGCAGCCCGCCCCGGTGCCGCCGCCACCGCCGGTGCCCCCGCCGCACGGCTAGCGTGCGCCGCGCAGCGCCCAGCCCAACGACAGCAGCCCGCTCGCCGCGATCCAGCTGCCGGCGACGCGCACGGCGATGTGCGTCCAGGGGCGTCGCAGCGGGATTACGAGGGAAGCAAACACCGCGACGACCACGAACACCGCCGCGGCGAGCCCCAGGAGCACATAGGCGCCGTCATCCCAGCGGTTGATGCCGCTACCGTTCAGGTAGCCGTGGAAGAATCCGAACAGCGCCGCCAGCGCGGTCAACAGGGTGAGCGGTACCGGCACGTTCAGCGCCACCAGAGCGCCGAGCAGCAGAAAGGACACGCCGCCCAATGCCGCTCCGTGCGTCGTGGCGGCAAACATCCCCGTCACGCCGCCGGCGAACCAGGCAAGCGGCACGACCCACAGCGCCCGTCGGGCAAAGGGCGCGCCGCGCTGGCCGCACAACAGCGCGAGCGCGACGAGGGGGATCAGGTCCTCGGGGCTGAGCAGCAGGTGGAGGATGCCATCATAAGCAGGCCCGAGCCCGCTGGTCGGAAGGTGAGCGGCGGCCGGTAACGGCACGCACGCCGCCACCAGCGGCAGTGCCCCTCGCCACCCAGTACCGCGACCTCTCACGCGAGCGCCTTCCACAGGAAGAACACGCCGGTCGCGGCGATGGCGGCGCCGCCGGCGCGCAGCCCGCGCTGACCCCAGTGGCCGCCGCGGTTGATGAGGCCGATGGCGATGCCCACCGCATGCAGGCAGCCGGTGGCCATGACGAATCCCAGGCTGTAGAGCAGGCCGTTCTCGCCGGGCGGCAGTTCGTGGCCGTGCGCATAGCCGTGGAAGATGGCGAAGAAGCCGACCAGCGCGGCCGCGAGCGCGAGGGGCGGCCGCCAGGCCGTCAAAACGGCTGCCCCCAGGGCCAGCGCCGAGAGCGCGATGCCGATCTCGGTGCCGGGCAGCGGCACGCCGAGGAGACCGAGCATGCCGCCGAGCGCCATGACCATGGGGAAGGCCACGGGTAGCACCCAGATCGCCGGCGCTCCGAGCTGCGCCCCCCACAGGCCCACCGCGACCATGGCGACCACGTGGTCGAGACCCGAAATCGGGTGCCGGAAACCGCTGAGGAAGCTCAGCTCCTCGCCCTTGTGCACGTGGGCCTGCGCCGCCGGCGCGAAGCACAGAAACGCGAACAGCACCGCGAGCACGCGCGCAGCGCCCGAGCGTCCGGCGGTCTTCACCGCGCACCGCTCAGGAGAATGACCACGCGCTGGATGGTCCAGAACGCGCCCAGCGATCCCACCGCAAATCCCGGCAGCACCTGCACCCAGCGTGGCCAGTGGATCTGCAGGATGCGAAAGGCGCGCTCGAGCAGCAGCACGAGCAGCACAAATCCCAGCTGGCCGATCTCGACACCGATGTTGAAGCTCAGCAGCGCGAGCGGCAGTTCGCTGCGCGGCAGCCCCGCGCTGGTGAGGGCGCTGGCGAACCCGAAGCCGTGCAGCAGCCCGAACGCGAAGGCCACCACCCACGGATGGCGGATGGTGAAGCTCGTCTGCCCGCGCCATATACGCACAATTTCCGGGCCCAGGAACAGGATGCTGAGCGCGATCGCAGCATTCAGCGGCACCACCGGGACGCTCGCATAGCCCAGCGTCGCGAGCGCGAGTGTGATGCTGTGGGCGAGAGTGAAGGCGCTCACAGTCTTCACCAGCATCCAGCGGTCCTTGACGATGAGCAGCAGCCCGAGCAGGAACAACAGATGGTCCGCGCCTAAGGAGATGTGGCGGATGCCGTGCGCGATGTACGAAGCCATCACGCCCCAATGGCTCTCGGGCGCTGCGATCTCGAGGTACGGCTGCGACGGATGCACGATGACCGACCACGAGCGCTCGTCGAGCAGCTTCACGCGCACCAGCACGTCGGTGATGGTCGCCTGCAGGCCCGCAAACTCGATGCGCTTGCCCGCCAGGCCCTGCGGAGTCACGGAAATCCAGCGACGCTCGAGGAGGGAGTCACTCAGTTCCTGAACCTCGGGGTCCCTGAGGTTCTTGACCCCCTGCGGCAGCCGCAGCACGATCGGCAGCCGCATGCCGGCGAGCACCGGCGTGCGCCACAGGAGCGCGTACTGGGCGGGAGCCGTCTCCGTGATCTCGAGGTAACAGGGACGCGCCTCGTGCGCTTGAGCAGCACTTAGCCCGAGCCCTGCGAGCACGAACCCCAGCAGGCACGCGGATCCAAGACGCCGGCACTGCGCGATCACTGGGGTGAGGCCTCCGGCGGCATCAGCTCCTTGCGCGGCGGCTCGCCCGCAGGCGCACTCGCGGGGGCCGCGGGCAGCAGCACCGTGTACCTTGCCCGCATGCGCGCGTAAGCCTCCTGCCAGGACTGTGCTTTCTGCGCGGCGAGCCACGCGGTGCGCACGTCCGGCTCAACCTCCTCGAACCCGGGGATGCGGCCCGGGATGATCGAGTCGATGAAGACCAGGTGCCAGCCGTAGCCCGATTCAATCGGGCCGGCCCACGCGCCGGGCTGAAGGCGAAATATCCCGAGCGCAAAGGTGGGACCGAACTCCTTGGCGAGCTGCTCCGCCGTGCGCTCGGCGTAGTAGTCCTCGAACATGAAAGCATCCGCAGCCCTCGCGGCGAGCGGGGAGTTCTGCGGCTGGCCGGCGAGCTTTTGCAGCGCTGCTGCGGCGTCCTGCTGGGCGTGTTGCCCGCGCTTGTCGAAGCCGAAGAACAGATGGCGGAACGTGACGCGGCTCGGGAGCGCGAATTTCTCCGCGTTCTTGGCAAACCAGGCCTTGAGTTCTGCGGTGGAGGGCTGGTGCGCCGCGGCGACGTCCTCGGCGAGGAACTGCACCTTCTGTGCCATGCGGCGCTTGACGATGGTGTCGTCCTTGTCGAGCCCCATCTGCAGGCCCTCGCGGTAGAGGATTTCCTCCTCGATCCTGTTTTCGACCATGCTGTTGAACTCCTCGACCGTGGGCTGGCGCTGCCACTGGGACTGGAAGGAGAGCTCCATGGTGCGCAGGTCATCGAGGGTGAGCGCGATCTGGTGGGAGGGCTCGACTACGCTCTGGCCACGGTGCAAGAAGGTGTAGCCGAGGAAGAGTGCGAGCCCGATCAGCAGGAACTGGACCAGGGAATCTCCGCAAAAACGCCGCAGCGCGGATGCCAGGCGAGCGCGCAACGAGGCGCGTGCGGCTAGATGCCGCGATTGCTCGACCGCCGAGGAGTCCGATTCCAAAGGCTGCAGCTACCCGTGGCCCACTTTGAGGGGGCGCCTATCTTAACTGCGCAACGCGCTGCAGGTGTGGCGCGGGCGATCGAGCCGCTCAGAGTCCCCTCGCCTGGCTCTCCACCTTCTCGGTCAGCTCGCCGCCGGCCTTTTCGAGAATCCGCCGCCGTAGATGCTCGCGCATCTCCTGGAACTTCTGCTGCTGTTCCGGGTTGAGCAGCGGGGTGACCTTGGCATCCACCGCGGCGCCGATCTCCCGCAATCGCCGCGCCTTGTCCGCGCCACTCAGCGAGGCGTCGTTCTTCAGCGCCTGCAGCTTCGGTACCTCTTCCTTGAGGATCGGGACGATCTGCTGCTTCTGCTGTTCCGTCAGACCCAGCTGCTGCGCAAAATTCTCGGTCAGCTCCACGGCGGGCTGCACCACGAACTGCGGCGTCGGAATGATCTGGTAGTTGGCGTAGCCGAACTCGTTGCTGCGCGCGCCGTAGTATGTGTCGCCGAGCTTGTAGATCCCGACCGAATACGGTTCCTGCGAAACCCACGTGACGAGCTTGCCGCCGTCGATCTTGTAGGGACTGGTAACGCCCTGGTAGCCGTCGCGGATGGGGTTACCCGTGCCGCCGGGCAGCGTGGTATTCCTGCCCACGTGAAAGATCACCGTCTGACCCTCGGTGGTGAAGTTCTCGCTGATCTGCTCCCCGGTGACCGTGTTGCGCACCCAGAAGGCCTTGCCCACGATGAGCGCCTTCAGCTGCGCATCGCCCAGCGCGGTTGCGCCCTTCTTCTGCAGGTCCGCGACGGTCATGCCCGCGGGCGCGCCCTGGCGCGCCGCGGCGCTCGGCGTATACCAGATCGGCGACGTCCAGGCGCGCTCCTGTCCGGTGAGCGGCACCATCTGCGGGGGCGGCACGCCGGCCTTGACCGACTGGATGAGCGTCCAGCGCGGTGTCGGAATCTCCAGCACGCGCGCGTAGTAGAACGCATGCAGGCTCGCGTCGAACTCCGGGTCTGTCCACACCGTCTTCAGTTCGGTGGCACCGACGCTGTTGGTGTAGGTCGCCTTCTCGAGGTCCACGGTGCTCTGGATCGCGGGAACCCGCGCGGTGCCGGGGTCGGGCCTGCGATCACCCGCCCAGACGACATCGTAGATCTTCTCGAAGCTCTGGCCGTTCTGCGACCAACCCTTGATGACCTGGATGCGATCGAGGTTACCCGAGCTCGGGTCCTTCAACGCCCAGACGACGAAGCTCGGCGCCGCACCGGCGCTCGCCGGCATCGAAGGCAGATCCGCGCCCATGGGCACGCCGTTGGCATAGGACTGATGCACCCAGTCCCTGGCGTTCAGGATGTCCTTGTTGTAACCCCAGCCCCCGAACAGCCGTACCTTGATGTGCGGGCCGCTGACGCCGAAGGTCTCCTTGCGATACATCGCGTCCCAGATGGAGGCGCGAGTGTTCTCCTCGGCCCACACGCCGGTCAGTCCACCGTTGTTCTCCAGGCGTACATCAATGGTGCCCGCCATCATCCCAACCAGGCGTCTTTGCACCGTGCCATCAATCTCCGCGTGGCCACCGAAGAAATTGTCCTGGCGGTAACCACTGGCGCTGTTGTGCGAATCCGATCCCCCGGCCATGCCGAACTTGTACGGGTTGTAGCCGCGCACGTCCTGCAGGGTGATGCCGTCCTTGAGCGCCTGGCGGGCATAACTGCCGGTGATGTGAGCCACGCGACCACTGTCGGGCGGCAGACCGATCAGGGCGGCCAGGAGCTCGTAGTTGGCGAACTCGTCCGTCGGCGACAGTAGCGGATGCGTCTCGGACTGGCCCTTGATCTGCGTGATCTCGACCAGCCGCTCGTTGCGGTCGCGCGAGCTGGCCCAGGCCGCATCGATCGGCCGGCCGTAGCTGTCCACATCCGTGGGATACATCCAGCCGTCGCTGAGGTTGGCATTGTGCGAGATCGCGAGAAGCTCGTTGCCAGCCTTGCGCTGCGTGTCCATCCATCTCCACAGGTCTTCCGGATGCCAGGAATCGAGCATGCTGTACGGCAGCTCGGGGACCTTGGCGCAGTCGCGGAAGAAGATGTTGCGGTGCAGGTTCCTGTAGTTGTACTGGGAGGTGTACTCGAACGAGCAGAAGGCGGTGAACTTGCCGGGATGATTGTTCTCGTCGGCGAGCCTGACGTTTTCCTTCCACACAGTGCCCGCCACCTGCGGGCTCATGAAGGCCTTGATCGGCGGCTTGCTGGTGAGCGAGAGCAGGTACAGGAACACCTTGTTCACCTCATCCTTGTTATTGGGATCCTTGAGAATCAGCGGCTGTGCTTCCGGCAACTTGCTGATCGCGGAGCCGGGCGTGTTGGCTTCCTTGCTGACGCCGACGTACTCGGCGTGATCGGTCACTCCCATGAAGTCCATGGGCGTATCGATCTTGATGTCATAGCCCAGCGGATGCTTGATGGTCTCGCCCTGCGCGTACTTCAGGGCTTCTCCCGGGCCGGTGAGGCGGTTGCCCATGACCCAGGCATCCACCGACCAGCTCGTGTGGAGGTGCTCGTCGCCGAAGTAAGCGTTGCGATCGGGATTGGGCTGGTTCCGCTCCTCGACGGGGGCGGCGGCGCTCGGCGGCTGTGCCGGTGGCGGCTCGGGCGCCTTCTGTTGTCCACAGGCGGCGAGGGCGCACACGAGAACCACCGGCAGTCCCAGGCGGCAATGCATGAGGTCTTTCGTCATGATCTTCTCCCCTAAGACGCGCAACCAGGAAACGTACACCAAACCGCTGAGCTGACCTCCGCGTGGACCTTTTAACCCGGGATGTGACGAGACGCTATTGGACCCTGGTCCAACCTGCACGGACCGCGCGACCTTCCTGCAGAAAAGCCGCAGAAGGAAGACTTAAGAATAAAACTGGGCCCGGTAGGATTCGAACCTACGACCAAGGGATTCACTGGCCCCGCCGTTTCCGGCGGGAGTGGACTATCTCTTCACCCGTGCACACGGAATGTGCGTGTGGGTGCGGGACGCTCTCAAGCCTGTCATCAAGGGCGCTCAAGCCCTCAGGTAGTCTCTGCACCTTCCGCCGGTGTACCGGCGGCTTGGCTCAGGATTGCCATGGGAGTGTCTCCCGAAGGTTTCCCTGAATTCATCCCGTCCACTTCGCGCGTTTCCGCGCGAAGGCACCGTATCGATGAGTCCCCTGCACTAACCGCTGTGCTACAGGCCCAACCGCGGCGGATTGTAGCAGCGTGTCAGGGGCGCGCGTGCAGCGGCTGCCCTGACTCCTCGGTGCAGGCGCGCCCCGAGAACGCCTCATCCAGGGTGCCCTGGAACCAGTTGATCGGATCGGGCGCATGCTCACGGTGCACGCCGTGTGTGAGCCGGCCGGGTGCGCCCCCGCTGCCCGATTGTGGCCCGGGTATCGGCTGTTGTTTATGGTAGGGGCAGCCGCATAGCACAAATGCTGCGGCCGCGACCGTGGCCGTCAACCAAAGCGAACTCATGGCAGTCCCCTCTTGCCATCGCTGCCGACAACGTTAGCATGGCCCTCCCGCGGCGGATACGTTGGTCCCCGCGGCGCCAAGGAGTCCCCGTATGAAGCTGTATTATTTTACCGGCGCGTGTTCCCAGGCCTCCAACATCGCCCTGCGCGAGGCGGGCCTGCAGTTCGAGCTGGTCAAGGTGAACGTGAACACCAAGCAGGCCGCCGACGGCGTCGACTTCAACTCCGTGAACCCCAAGGGCTACGTGCCCGCGCTCACGCTCGACAGCGGCGAGACGCTGACCGAGAACATCTGCGTGCTGCAGTACATCGCCGACCGCAACCCCGCGGCGAAGCTCGCGCCCGCCTACGGCACGATGGAGCGCTACCGCCTGATCGAGTGGCTCGGCTTCATCAGCTCCGAGGTACACAAGAACTTCTCGCCGCTGTTTCGCCCGGACGCCGCCGAGGCGGTGCGGCAGTTCGCGCTCGGCAACCTCCTCAAGCGTCTGGATTATCTGCAGCAGTCCCTCGCCGGCCGCGATTATCTGACCGGCGGGCAGTTCAGCATCGCCGACTGCTACCTGGCCGTGGTGCTCAGCTGGAGTGGCCACATTAAGCTCGATCTGGGCAAATGGCCCGAGCTTAAGCGCTACGTACACACCTTCCATCAGCGCCCAAAAGTGGTCGAGGCGCTCAAGGCCGAAGGACTCATCAAGTAGGACAAATCCCCCGGCAGGGCCGGCCGCGGTGTGCCGCGGCGGTTTGCTGTTACCATCAACTGCGTGCATCGGTTTGCACGTGAGAGGACCTGAATGGCTACCAAACTCAACAAACAGCTGAAGCGCGAGATCGAGATCGACGGCAAGCCGTACATGGTCACGCTCTCGCCCGAGGGCGTGAAGCTGACCGAGAAGGGCAAGCGGCTCGGCAAGGAAGTCACCTGGAAGGAACTCGTGAGCGGGGATGTCGAGCTCTCGAACACGCTCAGCGCCTCGCTCGCCCCCGGCGGCGCCGAGTAGGCGCAGCCGCGATGGCCGGGGAGGGCCTGCGCGAACTGCTGGCGCGGGTGCACGAGCACCTGAGCGCCGACGGGCCGCTCGAGGCGGACGTGCGCGCGCAGCTCGCCACGCTGATGCGCGACATCGAGCGCACGCTCGCGGCGGGACCGGCGGCGGCTCCGGCGGCGGCGCCGCGCCTGGAGAGCTTGGCGGTGCGCTTCGAGGCGAGCCATCCGGCGCTCGCCGAGACGCTGCGCGAGGTGATCGATACCCTCGGCAAGGGCGGCCTCTAGCCGCAGCACTTACAGGACCTGACGTAGAAAGGCCCGGTGTTGCTGCCAACACCGGGCCTTTTGTTTGGCGCCTTGTCGCGCGCGCTCAGTCATCCATCAGGAAGCTGCGCAGCTGCTCGCTGCGGCTCGGATGGCGCAGCTTGCGCAGCGCCTTGGCCTCGATCTGGCGGATGCGCTCGCGCGTCACGTCGAACTGCTTGCCGACCTCTTCCAGCGTGTGGTCGGTGTTCATGTCGATCCCGAAGCGCATGCGCAGCACCTTGGCCTCGCGCGGGGTCAGCTGCGCCAGCACCGAGTGGGTGGTCTCGCGCAGGGACTCCATGGTCGCCTGATCGATCGGGGAGGCCACCGAGGTGTCCTCGATGAAATCCCCGAGGTGCGAGTCCTCGTCGTCGCCGATCGGGGTCTCCATGGAGATCGGCTCCTTGGCGATCTTCAGCACCTTGCGCACCTTGTCCTCGGGCATCTCCATGCGCACCGCCAGCTCCTCGGGCGTCGGTTCGCGGCCCATCTCCTGCAGCATCTGCCGCGAGATGCGGTTCAGCTTGTTGATGGTCTCGATCATGTGCACCGGGATGCGGATGGTGCGCGCCTGGTCGGCGATCGAACGGGTGATGGCCTGGCGGATCCACCAGGTCGCGTAGGTCGAGAACTTATAGCCGCGGCGGTATTCGAACTTGTCGACCGCCTTCATGAGGCCGATGTTGCCCTCCTGGATGAGGTCCAGGAACTGCAGGCCGCGGTTGGTGTACTTCTTGGCGATCGAGATCACCAGGCGCAGGTTCGCCTCGACCATCTCCTTCTTCGCCCGGCGCGCCTTGGCCTCGCCGATCGACACCTCGCGGTTGACGTCCTTGATGTCGTTGATCGTCAGGTGATAGATGGCCTCGAGCAGCTCGAGCTTCTTCTGGCGCCGCTCGATCTCGTCCTTGAACTTCGCCAGCGGCGCGGACCACTTCTTGCCGCCCTTGACGTGCTTGGTGAGCCAGCGCGGGTTGGTCTCGTTCTTGGGGAACGAGCCGATGAACTCCTTGCGCGGCATGCCGGCATCGCGCACGGCGATCACCATGATCTCCTTCTCGAGGTGGCGCACCTCGGAGACGTGCGTGCGCAGGTTCAGGATCAGCGCATCGAACATGCGCGGCGACAGCCGCAGCTCCATGAATTCATCCGAGAGCTTCTTGCGCTGGCGCAGCGTCTTCACGTCCTTGGCGCCGAGCTTGGCGATCGAGCCGAGCACGTGGGCGTGGATCTTGGCGATGGAGGCGAAGCGTGCGGCCGCCTCGAGCGGGTCCGGGCCGGTATCGACGGCCTCTTCCTCACCGTCGTCGGCCTCTTCGCTTTCCTCTTCCTCGTCGGCCTTCTCGGGCGCCGCGGCCACAGGCTCGAGCTTGGTCGGGTTCTGCGGCTGCGCGATGACGTCGGGCGCGTTCGGATCGATGAAGCCGACGATCACGTCGACCAGGCGCCCCTGACCGGCCTTGATCGGCTCGTAGGCGCGCAGCAGGAAATCATAGGTGGGCGGGTACATCGCCAGCGCGCGGCGCACCGCATCCAGCCCTTCCTCGATGCGCTTGGCGATGCGGATCTCGCCCTCGCGCGTCAGCAGCTCCACCGTGCCCATCTCGCGCATGTACATGCGCACCGGGTCGGTGGTGCGGCCGAGCTCGGCATCGAGCGCCGCGAGCGCCGCGGCGGCTTCCTCGATCGCTTCCTCGTCGGCCGGCGCCGAGGGCTCGTTGGCCAAGAGCGACTCGGTATCCGGTGCCTTCTCGTACACCGGGATGCCCATGTCGTTAATCGTGTTGACGATGTCTTCGATCTGCTCCGGATCGACGATCTCGGAGGGCAGGTGATCGTTCACCTGCGCGTACGTGAGGTAGCCCTGCTCCTTGCCGCGCGCGATCAGGAGTTTCAGCTGCGACTGCCGGTCCTCGGGCATCGCCGGCACGCGCCGCTCGATACCGAGCGGGCGCTTGTCGGCGGCCGCCTTGCCGGCCGGGACGCGTCCGTCGATCGGGGCCGTCTTGGCCTGCGGGCCCGCGGCGCGCACGGCGGGTGCGCCCTTCTTCGGAAGGGCCACGACCTTGCCGCGCTCCTTGTCCCGCAGGCTCGCAACTGCGGCGACCGGCTTTTCGGCGGTGACCGCCTTGGCGGGCTTGGTGGCGAGCTTCTCGGCGGGGCGCTTCTTGTGGACGGTTTGTGGCTTTTGCTTGCGTGTCATGGAGTAGCGGTGGCGTGGAGCAGGTGATTGCACCCTATGTGCTGCCCAAAGGCGGGCGGCTCAAGGGGGGCGAAGGCAAAGCGCGTAATAATATTGGACGGTGCACAAATCGCCAAATCGATCTTAGCCACCCCGGGCGTCCCGGGTGCGTAGTTTGACGATAAGTTGTTGAAATTCATCAAATTCATGTGCCGAAAGGGTGGCCGAGCGGCTTTTGGCCTCCAGGGCCTCGAGGCGTCGTCCGGCGGCCTGTTCGGCGAGCTTTAGCAGTGCTCCGCGCAGTTCGCCGGCCGCCGCGGGTGCATCGGTAAAGACCTCCTCGCGCTCCAGGAGTTTCGGCAGCGCTTCGCCGCCTTCGCGCTCGGCCCAGCGCTGCACCACCTGGGCGGGGATCTGCGCCGGGTGCGCGCGCAGGTCATCGAGCAGCGCGCGCAGCAGTGGCACGCCCGGCTCCTCGCTCCCTTCAAGCCCCGCGCGCTCGGCCTCGCTCACCTCGGCGGCGATCTGCGGGTGGTGCAGGAGGCGCACGATCGCCTGGCGCACGAGGCTCCCGCGGCCGGCGCCGATGGCGGTGCGTGCGCTCGGGCGGCGCAGCGGCACCGGGGTCGCGCCCGCTTCCTCCGCCGCCGCACCCGGCACCCACAGCGCGCGTAAGCGCGTCGCCGAGAGTCCCACGACCTCTGCGAGCCGCTCGAGCAGCAGTTCCCGGTAGACCCCGTCGGGAACCTTCAGGAACAGCGGCCGCGCCTGCTCGGCGAAGCGCGCACGTCCGTCGGCGTGGGTGAGGTCGCCCTCGCGGGTGAGTTCGCGCACCAGGTATTCGGACAGCGGCAGCGCACCGGACAGGCGCGCTTCGAAGGCCTCGCGGCCTTCCGCGCCGACCAGGCTGTCCGGATCCTGGCCTTCCGGCAGGAACAGGAAGCGCAGCTCGCGCCCTTCACGCGCCTCCGGCAGCGCCTGTTGCAGCGCGCGCCAGGCGGCCGCGCGTCCGGCGCGATCCCCATCGAAGGCAAACACCAGCGCGTTCACCAGGCGGAACAGCCGCTTCAGGTGCTCGGGCGTGGTGGCCGTTCCCAGCGTCGCCACCGCGTAATCGATGCCCGACTGATGCAGGCGCACCGCGTCCATATAGCCTTCGACGATCAGCAGGCGCGTAAGGTTGGTACGGGCGCGGCGCGTCTCGTAGAGCGCATACAGCTCGCGCCCCTTGTGAAACAGCACGGTCTCCGGGGAGTTGAGGTACTTCGGCTCGCCCTGGTCGATGATGCGGCCGCCGAAGGCGATGACGCGCCCGCGCGCATCGCGGATCGGGAACATGAGGCGGTCGCGGAAGCGGTCGTAGTAGCGCTCGCCGAACTGCGTCTGACCGCGCTCGCGCTCGATGACGAGGCCGCAGTCCAGCAGCGCCTTGCGCGCCGGGTCGCTGCCGCCGAAGCGCTTGAGGACCTCGTTCCAGGCGTTGGGTGCGTAGCCGATCTGGAAGCGCTCGAGGGTCTCGCCCGTGAGCCCGCGGCGCGTCACGTACTCACGGGCGCGCGGCTCGCGCTCGAGCGCCTCGCGGTAGAAGCGCGTCACGGCCTTCATGAGCTCGTAGAGCGGCTCGTCGGCGCGGCGCGGAGCATTGTCGGCGCCGCCCTCGTGCGGCACCTCGAGGCCGAGTCGCGTCGCGAGCTCCTCCACCGCCTCCGGAAATGCCAGGTGGTCGTGATCCATGAGGAAGCCGAGCACCGTGCCGTGCTTGCCGCAGCCGAAGCAGTGATAGAACTGCTTGTCCGGGCTCACCCAGAAGGAGGGCGTCTTCTCGTTGTGGAACGGACAGCAGGCCTTGTACTCGCGTCCGGCCTTCTTCAGCTGCACGCGCGTGCCGATCACCTCGACGATGTCGGCGCGGGCGATGAGCTCATCGATGAAGTGCTGCGGGATGCGTCCCAAGTACCGACCGCCTGGCGTGTAGGCCACTGCCTGAAACGGGAAGCCTGCCACGGCGGTGAGCGCCATGACAGCCGGAAAATTCAGCCGAGTTTCTGCTTTATGCGCGCGCTTAAGGCGCCCATGTCGGTGCGGCCCTGCGCCTTGGGTTTCACCACCGCCATCACCTTGCCCATGTCCTTGATGGAGGCGGCCCCGGTTGACTGGATGGCCGCGGCGATGAGGGCGTCGATCTCCGCCTCTTCCATCTGCGCCGGCAGGTACTGCTGCAGCACCGCGATCTCCGCGGTCTCCTTGGCGACGAGGTCCGCCCGCCCGCCGGACTGGAACTGGGCGATGGCCTCGCGGCGCTGCTTGATCATCTTCTCGAGCACGCCGAGGATCTGCGCGTCATCGAGGCTCACGCGCTCGTCGACCTCGCGCTGCTTGATGGCCGCGAGCGCGAGCCGCACCGTGCCGAGCCGCTCCTTGTCGGCGGCCCGCATGGCGGTCTTCATGTCCTCGGTGAGTCGGTCCTTGAGCGCCATGGCGCCTTCGGGTGCAGGCGGTCCCTTTAACGGGAGCTGCGCATGCCGTCGCGGGAGACGCGCTTCATGTGCCGCTTGATGGCCGCGGCCTTCTTGCGCTTGCGCTCCTGGGTGGGCTTCTCGTAGAACTCGCGGCGACGCAGCTCCGTGAGGATGCCGGCCTTCTCGCAGGCGCGCTTGAAACGCCGCAGGGCGGCATCGAAGTACTCGTTCTCACGCACACGGACGCTCGGCATCGAAACCTCAAGTCTTTGATCGGGTTAAAGATCTGGACGCGCCCGAAGCGATGCGGACGCTCCGGCGGCGCTCGGGGGCGGGGGATTCTAAAGGAGCGCCGGGGATAAGGCAAAAAGAGGCGTGGCCTGCGGGGACGCTGGCGCGCCCCAAAAGGCGCCGTTACTTCGAGGCGCCGAGCAGGCCGGCCGCAAGTCCCAGCAGGGCCACCACGGTGAACGCGACCACGATGGCTACTTCGCTGGTGTGCGGCAGGGCTTCGAGGGCGCTCACCTGGGCGGCCTCGTCCCGGGACTTCGCCCGCACGGCGGCGATGCGCTGCTGGATCGCGCGGTAGTAGAGGTGGTTGGCGGTGAGGGGCAGCAGCCCGAAGGCGTAGCCGAGGCACAGCGCATCGCCCACGAAAGGCGAGACCCCCAACTGCGCGAGGATGGCGGCGACCAGCGCGACCGCGATCGGGATCAGCAGGCAGTAGAGCGTCCACTGCCCGAACATGCGTCGGTACAGAAACCAGTAGAAGCTCACGAAGAACGCTGGCCAGTTCCAGGAGCGCCCGGAGACGCCCGCCTCATCGAACTTCAGGAACAGCGGCACGTAGAAGTCCGCCTTGGGTCCGACGGCGGCGCGGTAGAGCTTCTCGCGGGAGGTCTCGGTTGCGTTCATGGATGCTTTTGCCGCCTGTCGTACGGTGGCGCGAAGTCTAGCAGGCCGTTCCGCGGGACCTTACCTTCATGGTGTGATGCCGTACCTCGAAGCCGTGGCGGCGATGTTCTTGCCCAATGCGGTCGCCGCGGCGATGTCCGCCTGACCCCCGGCCGTGTCGCCGGTGCGTACGCGGGCAACGCCGCGCCCGTAGAGCGACCAGGGTAAACGCTCCAACTGCAGCGACGCATCGTAGTCGGCAATCGCATTTTTGAAGTCCCCCTTGCGCAGGTACACCAGGCCGCGACTGTTCAGAAAGCTGGCGCTGTCGGGCCGCAGTTTCACCGCGGCGTTGCAGTCGGCGAGCGCTTCTGCAATCTCCTGTCCCCACAGCGCCCGTGTCCAGCAGCGTGCGTTCAATGCCCCTGCCATGTGCACTTCCCGGTGTTCGTGGGTGTCGATCCATTTCGAGAACTGCAGCACCGCGGCCGGAAACTGTCCGACGCTCAGGTACAACTCCCCCAGTCTGATGCGCGCGTCAGCGTTCTTCGGCAGCGCGCGATTCGCGGCGTCCAGATCCGCGGCGAGCAACTCCGGAGCCACGTGGCGGCTGACACCGAGGCTCGCGCGCGCCATGAGCGCCGTTGGGTCATCGGGCTTGAGTTTGAGCGCCTGGTCAAAGTCAGCCTGCGCGAGATCGGGTTCGCGGTTGTACGCATGCGCCATGCCGCGCTCGTAGAAGTAGCTGGCCTCGCCGGGGGCAAGCTCGCAGGCACGGTTGAGGTCGGCGATCGCGTGTGCATAGTCTTTGCGCGCCGTGGCAGCGGCGCCGCGGCGCGCGTAGCTCGCAGCGTCCGTGGGCTCATCGAGGCGCGCGTCGGGCAGCGTCGTACCGGCGGGTGGTACGTCCGGCGCCGGAGCTGCGCCTTCCTGCGCAGGCGCAGCCGCAGCGGCTACGCCGGCCGGCGCGGCTCCGAGGTTGAACACCGGGCCGCCGTTGTAGGTGAAGTAGAGCTTGCGCTGGCTGTTCGCGACGTAGATCCGGTGCGAGAGGAAGAAGTCCACGCCGATCAGCATGTCGGCATCGGCGAAGAGATCCGCGTCGGCGAAGCGCAGGCGCGTGTTTTGGATCTCCTCTTCGCCGATCTTGAAACTCGCGAACGGCCCAATCCAGGTTTTTACCGTGCCGCGACCTGCCCCCGCCCAGAGGCCGCCGTTCATGACACCGGCGCTCGCTGGCGTGATGCCGGCACGTCGGGCCGCACTGCGCGTCAAGGTTGAATACGCCGCACCGGTGTCAAACATCACCCGGATCTTCTGGCCATTCAGATAGGCGACGCCCTGCGTGTTTGGACTGCGGGCCGTGGCCGACTCGATGTCGATCACCGTGAACGGCTTGCCGGTGTTCTCCGCCCAGTACGCGAGCGCGCGCTCCTTGCAGTCCTTGGGCCGCATGAGCCGGATCATCCCGTTTGCCAGGTCGTACTCGACGTCGGCGATGCGCAAGACGTTCTGGCCGATCAGGCCGGCGGCCCCCGCCGGCATATCGTTGCCGGCCACGACGAAGAGCACCCTGGGAAACGTGATATCGAAGATCGTGAAGGACTTGACCTCGGTCACGTAGGCAGGGGCGGTGCCTCCCATGCCGCTGACGTAGGGGATATCGGGATTGGATTTCAGGTTCAATTTGAATGCGGCCGCGGCCGCCGGGCTCAGCATGTTGGTGAAGGCACCGCTGTCGGCGATGAAGAGCGCGTCGCTACCGTTGATCTTGGCGTGCACCGTCGGCGTCAGGCCGACCATGGTGACCGGCAGCTCGGCGAGACGCCCGATCGAGCAGCTGGCGGCACGCACCGACGGCGCGATCAGAGCTGCCGCCGTAAGGAGCAACACGGCCGCGGGGCACCGCACTGCATCTGCGGCGGCGGTCGCTGCCCGGCTGAGGCGTTGCCCTGACATCCTCGCTCGCGACTATAACATCGCACCGCGCACACCCTCGCGCGCACGGGGGCAGGCGCCGGCCATCTTCTGTACCTGCCGACCAACTGCGGTAGAGTTCGGCGCATGCGGGTGCTCGCGATCGAATCCTCCTGTGATGAAAGCGCCGCGGCGGTGCTCGACGAGCACGCCGGCCTCCTGGCGCACGGCCTCTTCAGCCAGATCGAGCTGCACCGCGCCTACGGGGGCGTGGTGCCCGAGCTCGCCTCGCGCGATCACGTGAAGAAGCTCCTGCCGCTCATCGAGCGCGTGCTCGCGGAGGCCGCCAGCGGCGCGCGCGACATCGACGGCGTCGCCTACACGGCAGGTCCAGGGCTCATCGGGGCGCTCCTCACCGGGGCGGCGCTCGGCCGCAGCCTCGCCTTCGCTTGGCGGGTGCCCGCGCTCGGCGTGCATCACCTGGAAGGGCACCTGCTGGCGCCGCTGCTGGAGCCCGAGCCGCCGCCCTTTCCACACGTGGCGCTCCTGGTCTCCGGCGGCCACACACTCTTAATAGAGGTGTCCGGAATCGGTGCCTACCGGGTATTGGGGGCCAGCCGCGATGATGCGGCCGGGGAGGCGTTCGATAAGACGGCGAAGCTTCTGGGCCTGCCCTATCCGGGCGGCCCGCAGCTCGCCGAGCTCGCCGTGCACGGGCGCCCCGGGCGCTTCAAGTTCCCGCGGCCGATGCTCGATCGCCCGGGACTGGAGTTCAGTTTCTCGGGACTGAAGACCGCCGTGCTGCACGCGGTGCAGGCCCAGGCGCTCACACCGCAGCTGCGCAGCTGACGTGGCGCGCGCGGTCGAGGATGCCATCGTCGATACGTTGATAGCTAAATCGCTGCGGGCGCTCGAGGCGACCGGCCTGCAGATGCTGGTGGTCTCGGGGGGCGTGAGTGCGAACCGCGCGCTGCGCACACGCCTTACGGCGGCCGCGGGCGCGCAGGGAGCGCGCGTGTACTATCCGCGTATTGAATTCTCCACCGACAATGCCGCGATGATCGCGGTGGCGGGGCTGGCGCGCCTGAAGGCCGGCGAGCACGACTCGCTGGCGATCGGCGCGCGCGCCCAGTGGCCGCTCGAGTCGCTGCCGCCGGTGGCCTTGTTTCCCCAGGCACTTCCCGCAAGGCCGTAAACACCCATGATGAGCGACACACCTGCGCAGGGTGACCGTATCTTCCTGCACGGCCTCACCACCCAATGCATCATCGGCTTCATCGACTGGGAGCGCCGCGTCAAGCAGACCGTGGAGCTCGACATCGAGCTGCCGGTGGACTGCGAGCGCGCGGCGCGCAGCGACGACGTCGCCGACACGCTCGACTACAAGAAGGTCGCCAAGCGCGTGCTCGCCTTCGTGGAAGCATCCGAGTTCCAGCTGGTCGAGACGCTCGCGCACCGGCTGGCGCTCGTGATCCTCGAGGAGTTCGCGGTGCCGTGGGTGCGCGTGTCGCTCAACAAGCCCGGCGCCATCCGCCACTCCCGCGACGTGGGGGTGGTGATCGCGCGCACCCGCGCGGACCTGCCGAGCGGTGCGCGGAGCTAGTACCCGTGCCCGAGGTCTACGTCGCCGCCGGCAGCAACGTCGCGCCCGAGGAGCACCTCAGCCGCGCGGTCGCCGAGCTGCAGCGCGCCTTTCCCGGCGTGCGCTTCTCGCCTTGGTACCGCAACCGCGCCGTGGGCTTCGAGGGCGATGACTTCATCAACCTGGCGGCCGGCTTCAGCACCGAGCTGCCGCTCGATCAGGTGCTCGCCAGGCTGCGCGCCATCGAGCTTAGGTGCGGGCGCGCGCGCGACGCGCCGCGCTGGGCGCCGCGCTCGATGGATCTGGACGTGCTCCTGTACGGGGACCTGGTGTGCGAGCAGCCGGGAATCCGCCTGCCGCGCCCGGATCTGCTGAAGCGCGCCTACATGCTCGGGCCGCTCGCCGCGCTCGCCCCCGGGGTCGTGCATCCGACCGAGCAGCGCACCATCGGGGAGCTGTGGCAGCGCTTCGACCGCGCCGCGCACCCGCTCGAGGCGCTGCCGCGCTGACCGGCAGCCCGCCGTGTCACCAGCCGATGCTGCGCCCGCCGTCGACGGCGAGCACCTGCCCGGTGACGTACGGCGCATCGCTGACGAAGTACAGGCAGGCCCGCGCCACTTCCTGCGCGGAGCCGGCGCGCTTGAGCGCCGTGCGGCTGATGATCTTCTGCTGCAGCGCCTCATCGAGCCCGTCGGCCGGCCACATCACCGGCCCCGGTGCCACCGCGTTGACCCGCACGTGCGGGCCCATCTCGCGCGCGAGGGACTTGGTGAGCATGATGAGCCCGGCCTTGGCAATGCTGTACACCGGGTAGCGGCGCAGCGGCCGCAGGCCATGGATGTCGCTGACGTTGAGCACCAGCCCAGCGCGCTCGCGCAGCGCCGCGTTGGCGGCCTGCGCCAGAAACAGCGGCGCCTTGAGGTTGGTGCCGAGCAGATCGTCCCAGTCGATCTCGGTGATGTCGCCCACCGGCGTGGGATAGAAGGTCGAGGCATTATTGATGAGCACATCCAGGCCGCCGAAGTTGCTCACGGCCTGCGCAATCAGCGCCGGGAACTGCGTGACGTCCAGCAGGTCGCACTCGGCGGCGACCGCGGAGCTGTCCCGCAGCGCGTTCAGCTCCTGCGCGAGCGCGGCAGCTTCGGCGGCCGAGCTACGGTAGTGCAGCACCAAGTTCGCGCCCGCCGCGTGCAGTACGCGCGCGATCTCGGCGCCCACGCGCCGCGCCGCGCCGGTGATCAGGACGGTCTTGCCCTGCAGGCACACCGGAATCGGGCGGTGAGTTTCCTGTGTCATGGGTGCCGATTATGACTTCATCGGAGGGCCACGTGCTGCCGCCGCTGTCGCAGGAGGAATTGCGTCACAGCCGCGCCCTCGGCGCGCTCATCGCGGCCGAGGTGAGCGCGGCGGGCGGCTGGCTGTCCTTCGAGCGCTACATGGAGCTCGCGCTCTACGCGCCGGGGCTCGGGTACTACAGCGCCGGCAGCGTCAAGCTCGGCGCGCAGGGGGACTTCGTGACCGCCCCCGAGGTGTCGGAACTGTTCGGCCGCTGCGTGGCGCGCCAGTGCGCCGCGGTGCTTGCCAACACCGGCGGGCAGATCCTCGAGCTCGGCGCCGGGACCGGGCGTCTCGCCGCGACGCTGCTGACCGCGCTGGATGCCAGCGGCGCGCTGCCCGAGCGCTACGCGATCCTCGAGGTGAGCGCCGATCTGGCCGAGCGCCAGCGCGCGCACCTCGCGCAGCTGCCGCCGCACCTGCGTGAGCGCGTGCGCTGGCTGACGCACCTGCCGCCGGCCGGTTTTCGCGGCGTGATGCTCGCGAACGAGGTGGCGGACGCGCTGCCGTGCCGGCGCTTCACGCTGCAGGAGGGCGCACTGCGCGAGCTCGGCGTCGCGCTGGATCCTGCGGGCGCCTTGCGCGAGGCGGCCGGGCCGCCCGCGCCGGAGCTTCAGGCGGAGTGGGAGCGGCTGGCTCCTGAGCTCCCGGCGCCGCTGGCGGATGGCTACACGTCCGAGATCTGTCTGCGCGCGGGTCCCTGGATCGCAAGTCTCGCGGACGCGCTCGCCGCCGGCGCACTGCTGGTGTTCGACTACGGCCTGCCGCGGCGGCACTACTACCATGCGCAGCGCCTGACGGGCACGCTGCGCTGCCATTTCCGCCACCGCGTGCACGATGATCCCTACCTCAACGTGGGTCTGCAGGACATCACCGCGTGGGTGGACTTCACGCGCCTCGCGCAGGCCGCAGACGCGGCGGGACTCACGCTGGCCGGCTTCGCCACGCAGGCGGCCTTCCTGCTCGCCACGGGACTGGAAACGTTGGTGGCTGAGGCCGCCGGCGCGCGCGAGCGCGCGCGCCTGGCGGGGGAGGCGCGCCGTCTGGTCATGCCCGAGGAGATGGGGGAGGCGTTCAAGGTGTTGGCACTGACCCGTGAGCATGAGGCGCCGCTCGCCGGGTTCGCGCTGCAGGACCTGCGTCACCTATTGTGAGTCCAGGGGCAGCGCCGGCTGCGGGTAAGATGGCGACCTCATTTGGCTACCTGAAAGCGCGGCATCCGTGTCCGACACCCTGAACACCGTACTCCTGGGCATCATCGAGGGGATCACCGAGTTCCTGCCCATCTCCAGCACCGGACATCTGCTGATCGCTGAGCGCTGGCTCGGCGAGCGCTCGGAGCTCTTCAACGTCGCCATCCAGGCGGGCGCGATCCTGGCGATCGTGCTCATCTACTGGCGGCGCCTGGTGAACCTGCTGACGCGCTTCGATGAGCCGGCCAACCGCGATTACCTGGCGAAGCTCACACTCGCCTTCCTCATCACCGCGGTACTCGGCTTCATCGCCACGCATCTGGGGTGGAAGCTGCCCGAGACGCTGCTGCCCGTGGCACTCGCGTTGCTCATCGGGGGGCTGCTGATCCTCCTCATCGAGCACCACGTGGCCGGCAGGCCGGCCTCCTCGGTCGTGACCTGGAAAGTCGCCTTCTGGGTGGGCGCCTGCCAGATGCTGGCGGCGGTGTTTCCCGGCACCTCGCGCTCGGCGGCCACCATCTTCGCGGCCATGCTCGTGGGACTGACCTTCCGGCCGGCCGCCACCGAGTTCGCGTTCCTGGTGGGCATCCCGACCATGTTCGCCGCCACCGGCTACGAGTTCTGGAAGATCCACGGCCACACGCACGGCGAGGACTGGCAGGCGCTCGTCATCGGCTTCGTGGTGTCCGGGGTGGTGGCCTTCGTCGCGGTGAAGTGGCTGCTGCGCTACGTGCAGACGCATCGCTTCACGCTGTTTGCGTGGTATCGCATCGTGCTCGGCGCGGCACTCCTCACCGCGGTGCTGACGGGTGCGCTGCGCTGAGACGTCGCGATGAGCATCGCATGAAGCGGCCAGAAGGATAAGGAGTCAGGGTGAACAACCCAATCCGCTTCGACGACGGCGCTGCCTACGAACGCTACATGGGGAAGTGGAGCCGGCTGGCAGGTGAGACTTACCTTGACTGGCTGGCGCCAAAATCCGGCTTGCGCTGGCTCGACGTTGGCTGCGGCAGCGGCGCCTTCACCGAAATGCTCGTCGAGCGCTGTGCGCCCGTCTCAGTTGAGGGGATCGACCCGTCTGAGGCGCAGCTCGCCTATGCTCGCAAACGACCCGCATCGCGGGTTGCACAGTTTCGTCAGGGCGATGCAATGGCACTGCCTTTTCCCGACAACGCGTTCGACGCGGCTGTCATGCCGCTGGTGATCTTCTTCGTGCCCGATCCGGCCGCAGGCGTTGCCGAGATGGCCCGCGTGGTCTGCCCGGGTGGCATCGTCACCGCCTACGCGTGGGACCTGTTTGGCGGCGGCTTCCCTTATGAGGCGCTCAGGGTTGAAATGCGCGCGCTGGGCGCTGCAGTTCCGGAACCGCCAAGCCCGGATGCCTCTCGCATCGAGGCACTGCGGGGGTTGTGGACGGTGGCCGGTTTGGATGCGGTCGAAACGCGGGAAATTGGCGTGCAACGGACGTTCGCCGACTTCGAGGACTACTGGACCACCATCCTCGGGAGCGCGAGCGCCGGCCCAAAGCTCGCCGCGATGTCGTCCGCGGATCTCTCGCTTCTCAGGGCGCGGATGCGCGCGCGGCTGCCGGCAGATGCCACGGGCCGGATCACCTGCAGTGCACGTGCCAACGCAGTTAAGGGTCGCGTACCCAGCTGACTTGGCAACAACGCCTTGCCACCCTGATGACCGCCGAGGCGCAGCACGGCCGCGTGGCCGACGCCGCGTGCCGCCTGGCAAATTCAGGAGCTGCTGTCGGGGGCCGGTGCGGGTGCTTGTCGCGCCGCGCTGACGGCCGCGAGCCGTCGGCGCCGCAGTTCCTCGCCGATCTCAGGCCCGGAGAGGCCCTCCCGATCGGCGGCGCTCAGAGCCACGCGCGCGCTCGCCGCGAGCGCGGCGCGCAGGTAGTCCACCTGCGGATAGGGTTCACGCTCGCGCCCGGTGCGCCCGCGCGCGTCGGCCTCGCAGGCGAGCAGCAGCTCGCCGAAGCGCTCCGGCCGCCGGAAGGCGTCGCAGTTCTCGAGCAGCGTGAGCAGCGTTGCGGGCCGGAGCTCGAGCGCGCGATGCACCAGCGTGTGATGGCGGGCGGTGAGGATCGCAAGCTCCCGATGGCCATTCGGAACCTTGAGCCGATCACACAGCGCCTCGATCAGCGGCACCCCGAACTCCTCGTGCCGCTGGTGACTCGGCCAGTCGGCCTTAGGGGTCACGGCCTTGCCCAGATCGTGCGTGAGCACCGCGAAGCGCACCGGGTTCGAGGCCGCGTGCGCGGCGGCATAGCGCAGCGCCAGCAGGACGTGCACGCCGGTGTCGATCTCCGGGTGCCAGCGCGGCGGCTGCGGGACGCCAAAGAGCGCATCGACCTCCGGGAAGATGACGGCGAGGGCGCCGCAGTCGCGCAGCACCTGGAAGTAGACTTCCGGGTGTTCCTCATCGAGGGCGCGTTCGGTCTCCTGCCAGACGCGCTCGGGCACGAGCGTGCGCGCTTCGCCGTCGGCGGTGATGCGGCGCATGAGCTCGAGCGTTTCCGGCGCGATGCGAAATCCCAGCTCCGCATAGCGGGCGGCGAAGCGCGCCACGCGCAGGATCCGTACCGGGTCTTCGACGAACGCTTCCGACACGTGCCGCAGCAGGCGCGCTGCCAGGTCCGCCTGGCCGCCGTAGGGATCGATCAGCACGCCGTTTTCGTCCTCGGCCATGGCGTTGATGGTGAGGTCGCGGCGCTTCAGGTCCTCCTCCAGCGTCACGCTCGGTGCGAACTGCGTCGTGAAGCCGCGGTAGCCGGGCCCGACCTTGCGCTCCAGGCGCGCCAGCGCGTGCTCTTCGTGGGTGGTGGGATGGAGGAACACGGGAAACTCGCGTCCCACCGGCTCGTACCCCAGGCGCACGAGCTCCTCGGGCGTCGCGCCCACGACGACCCAGTCGCGCTCCTTCACCGCGCGCTTGAGCAGGCGGTCCCGAACCGCGCCGCCGACCAAGTAGACTCGCATGTGCGCATGGTAACCGAGACCCTCCCGCGGAGTGCGGCGCCAGCGGGGCGCCTGCCCGCGCGTGCCCGGCCGCTGTTGACGCTCCTGCTGTGCACCCTGCTGGGCGGCTGCAGTACGACCTCGTACCTGCTGCAGGCCGCGTCCGGTGAGTACCACGTGATGCACGCGCGCGAGCCCATCGACCGCGTGATCGACGATCCGCATACCTCGCCCGAGCTGCGCGCGCGGCTCGATCCTCGTGCGCGAAGCGCGCGCCTTCGCCAGCGACTCCCTCGGGCTTCCGGATAACAAGAGCTACACCACCTACGCCGACATCGAGCGCCCCTACGTGGTGTGGAACGTGGTGGCGACGCCTGAGTTCTCGGTCACCCCGCACCACTGGTGCTTCCCGGTAGCCGGCTGCGTCGCCTACCGCGGCTACTTTCACGAACAGGCCGCGCGCGAGTTCGCCGCCGGGCTGCGCCGCCAGGGCTATGACGTCGCGATCGACGGCGTGCCGGCCTATTCGACGCTCGGCAAGCTCGCCGACCCGGTACTGTCCTCGGCTCTGCGCTACGACGACGATGACGTCGTGGGGACCATCTTCCACGAGCTCGCGCACCAGCTGCTGTACGTCAAGGATGACTCGGCTTTCAACGAGGCCTTCGCCACGACGGTCGAGGACGCGGGGCTCGAGCGCTGGCTGGCGCACCAGGGGACGCCCCAACGGATGCAGGCGTATCGCGCCGATGAGGCGCGCGAGGCGGCCTTCGTGAAGCTGCTGGCCGATACCCGCGCGCAGCTGGCGCACCTGTACGCCTCGCAGGAACCGCCCGAGGTGATGCGCGCGCACAAGCAGGCGATCTTCGCCGCCCTGGGGCAGCAGATCCGCGCGCTGGAGAAACGCGAGGGCGAGAGCTCCACGCTCTATGACGAATGGATCGACGAGGGCCTCAACAACGCCCGCCTCGCATCGGTGGCGACCTATTACGACTGTGTGCCGGGCTTCCGGCGGCTGCTCGCGAGCGAGGACAACGATCTTGAGCGCTTCTACGCCGCCGCGCGCGCGCTCGCCAAATTGCCGCGCGCGCAGCGCGACGCGCAGCTGTGCGGGACTGCGGCGGCCGCGAATACCGCGACGGACTGAAAGAGGGTGTGCGGGCGCGCCGCAGGGTCGGTCAGCGCAGCGGGATGAGGAGCACGCTGTTGCCGCGGCGCACTTCGAGCACCAGTACTGTCGCGCTGCGCGCGCGTTCGCGCAGCTCGCGCACGTTACCGACGTGGCCCCGATTGGCGCCGACGATCACGTCCCCGGTGCGCAGTCCGGCCTGCCCGGCGGCGCTGCCGGTCTCGACGCCGCGCACCAGCGCGCCGGAGGCGTCCGGGGCGTCCTCGAGGGTGGCGCCGTCGAGTCCCTTGTGAATGCTCCGCGGGCCGCCGGTGAGCTCCGCGGCGGTATCGGCGATCACCGCCGTCACCTTGAGCGGCTTGCCGTCGCGCACCAGGCCGATCTCGACCTTGTCGCCGACACGGCGCAGGCCGATGGTGTTGCGCAGCTCGCTGTTGGATTTGACCGGCTGGCCGTTCACGGAAGTGATGACATCGCCGGTGCGGATGCCGGCCTTGTCGGCGGGCGAGCCTTCCACGACCTGCGACACCAGCGCTCCCATGGCGCTGCTCAGGCCCAGCGAGTGCGCGATGTCGGGCGTCACCGTGTACATGCTCACGCCGAGCTGGCCGCGCTTGACGGTGCCGTACTTGATCAGCTGCTCCATGACGCTGCGCGCCATGTTCACCGGGATGGCGAAGCCGATGCCGATGTTGCCGCCGCTGCGCGAGAGGATCGCGGTGTTGATGCCGATCAGCTCGCCGCGCAGGTTGACGAGCGCGCCGCCGGAATTGCCGGGATTGATGGAGGCGTCGGTCTGAATGAAGTCCTCGTAGCCGTCCGGATTTATCCCCGAGCGCGACAGGCCACTGACGATTCCGGAGGTGACGGTGTGCTGCAGCCCAAAGGGGTTGCCGATCGCGACCACGAAATCGCCCACTTCAAGGTGCGCGGAGTCCCCGAGCGCAATCTGTGACAGGCCATCGGGTTTCACCTTGAGCACGGCGATGTCCGAGGGCGCATCGCTCCCCACCACGTCGGCCTTGAGGTCGCGGCCGTCCTGCAGCGTCACGGTGATCTCGTTGGCGTTCTCGACCACGTGCGCATTGGTGAGGATGTAGCCGCTCTTGGCATCGAAGATCACGCCCGAGCCGGCGCTCTGGAAGGGGCGCTCGCGTGGACCGGTGTCCGGAGGCACGTCGAAGAAGCGGCGGAAGAACGGGTCATCGAGCAGCGGATTCTGCTGCCCGCGCTCGTGCACCGTGCCGCGGGTGGCGATGTTGACCACCGCAGGGGACACCCGCTTGATCATGGGCGCGAGCGTCGGGAGCGGCGTGTCGCCGACGATGGGCGGCAGCCCGGCCGGCAGCGAGTTCGCGGCCAGCGCGAGCATCGCCCCAAGGAGGAGTGCGGTGCGTTTCATGCCCGCAGAATTCTACCCCCGGGTCCGTACCCGGCGGGGGCTGGAAACAGGGAAAGCCGGCAGCGCCTCACGCGCTGCCGGCTGAGCCTGGTCTGCGATCGAACCTCAGGCGGCCTGGACGCTGATGCGCCGCGGCTGCGCCTGCGGGCGCTTCGGAATGGACAGCTCGAGCACGCCATTCACATGCGTGGCCTTGATGGCCTCGGCATCGGCGGTCTCGGGCAGCGTGAAGCGACGCAGGAACGTGCCGCTCGCCCGCTCGATGCGGGTGTAGCCGTCGTTCTCGGTCTTCTTCTCGGCGCGGCGCTCGCCGCGTACCGTCAGCACGCCCTTCTCGGCCGTGACTTCAATGTCCTTGCCATCGACGCCCGGCAGATCGGCGGTCACGACGAAGCGCTCGGCTTCCTCGCGCACGTCCACCTGCGGGATCCAGCTGACGTTGGAACCGAAGCTGTCAGCATCCTGGTTCAGGGCTTTGTCGAGCTGCTGGTGAAAGCGGCTCACGAGCGCCCAGGGCTCGTACCGAAGAATCGCCATGAGAAATCTCCTCTGAAAAGTTACGTTGGAAAATCGGTTGCGCTCGTGCGCTGTTGAACCCGATGTGTGTTCGGCTGCGCGAGTTTCAAGAGCCGCCGCGCCAGGAAAGCGTGGCCGCGGCGATTGCCTTGGGGGCGATCTGGCCCCATACAAGGAAGGCCGGTGCGGGACGGATTGCGCCCCGGAGTGGCCAGAAAATGACCAGGTGGACTGGGCCGGCAGCCCAGGCGATGGCCGGTAGCTGTGCACAGGCTGTGCAAAAGCTGTGCTCGACCTGAGCACAAGATATGGGGTTTGAGGAGCTGCGGAGAAAGCGGCGTGTTTTTACAGAAATCGACGCGGATTTTACGGCGCATAATGACGTAAGCTAATGAAAAACAATCATAAAAGTGATGCGACAAAATCAAGTAACGACGCTTGACGCTCCCGGACACCGTAATTAGGCTTCTGACCCCGACACAAGATCTTGTGTTCGCCACAGGCGATCACGGACACGCGGTCGGGGGGAGATTTCAGGGGCCTGACTGTCAACCCGAGACAGCAGGTACCGGTCGGGCGCGCGAGGCTGGTTGAGGTCCACGCACTTCGTCGGCATTCCCTGCAATCCGTTGGATAAGGCGTAAGAACAGTTCGGAGCGCCGCGGATTCAATGAACACAGTCGTGAAGATCGAACCCAAAGACGTCGATGCGATTCCCTTCCAGGAAGCCTCGCTCGATATCTGGGATAAAAAGTATCGCCTCACCGCCAAGGACGGTTCGCCCGTCGACAAGACGATGGACGATACCTATAAGCGCGTCGCCCGCGCGCTGGCGGACGTCGAGCGCGAGGAAGCGCGCGAGCACTGGAACGAGCGCTTTCTGTGGGCCCTGCGCCGCGGCGCCATTCCCGCCGGCCGCGTGATCTCGAACGCCGGTGCGCTGGAGCACAAGCCCGCGACGTCGACCATCAACTGCACGGTGTCGGGCACGATCCATGATTCGATGGACGACATCCTCAGGAAGGTCCACGAGGCGGGGCTTACGCTCAAGTGCGGTTCCGGGATCGGGTATGAGCACTCGACGCTGCGGCCGCGCGGCGCCTACGTCTCGGGCGCCGGCGCCCACACCTCCGGTCCGCTGTCCTTCATGGATATCTTCGACAAGATGTGCTTCACCGTGTCCTCCGCCGGCGGACGCCGCGGTGCGCAGATGGGCACCTTCGACGTCGGCCACCCGGATGTCATGGAGTTCATCCGTGCCAAGCGCGAGAACGGGCGGCTGCGCCAGTTCAACCTGTCATTGCTGATCACCGATGAATTCATGCAGGCGGTGCGTGAGGATCGCGAGTGGAAGCTTGCCTTCCCGCTCGGGCTCAAGGAGTTCGAGGCGGAGAAGCCCGACCTTAGCGACGCCGCCAAGTTCGTATGGCGCGAGTGGCCTGTGCACGAGGGCTATGTCGTGAACGACGAAGGCCTGGTGGCGTGCAAGGTCTACAAGTCACTGCCGGCGCGGCGCATGTGGGACGTCATCATGACGTCCACCTACGATTTCGCCGAGCCGGGCTTCATCCTCATTGACCGCGTCAACGAGATGAACAACAACTGGTGGTGCGAGACCATCCGCGCCACCAATCCCTGCGTCACGGCCGACACGCGCCTGCATACCCGCTACGGCATGGTGCGTATCGGGGACCTGTACGACGCACGCCTAGACATTCAGGCGACCGTTGACAAGCGTGCTCTGGACGAGGGTATGGGTACGACCGTGCGTGAGGCAGTGCCCGCGTTCATGACCGCGGCCAGCGCCGATGTCTACCGCGTCACGACCAAGGACGGCTTCGAAATCAAGGCCACCGAGTGGCACGATTTCTACACCACCCGCGGCAAGATCAAGCTGAAGGATCTGAAGCCCGGTGACGAGCTGCTCGTGCAGTCCGGTAAGGGTCAGTTCGGCGGTTGCGGTGAAGAAGAGCTCGGCGTCCTCCTCGGCCTGATCACCGGCGACGGTCACTTTACCAACCGCGGTGGCAAGACCGCGGCCATCATCGATTTGTGGGGTGATGATCGCGCCTATGCGCAGCAGTTGACCGGCTACATCAACACGATGATCCGCGGCTGGTCGCATAACAGGCGCCAGTACGAAGTCACGGCTGTCGCAGTCCCCGAGCGCAATCTGTTGCAGATCCGCTCGGTGCTGCTGGCGCGCATGCTGCTCGAGTTCTTCGGCTTCAGCGCCAAATCCAAGACGCAGGTCCCGGAGACCGTGTGGCGCGGCAACGAGGCTTGCGTGCGCGGCTACCTGCGCGGTCTCTTTCAGTCCGACGGCACGGTACAGCGCGACGACAAGAACGCTTACTGCACGATCCGGCTCGCCTCGAGCCAGCAGTCCTTGCTCAAGGACGTGCAGATGCTGCTCGCAAACTTCGGCATCTTCTGCCGCGTCCTGAAGCGCCGCGCGGCCGGCCCGCGCCTGCTGCCTGACGGCAAGGGCGGCAAGAAACTTTACGACTGCAAGGATGACTACGAGCTGATCATTGGATCAGGTTCGCGCGATCGCTTTATGGAGGAAATCGGCTTCATCGGTACGGCGAAGAATCAGAAGTATCACCAGTGGAAGGCGCAGCATCCGACCGCCTACGCCGAGAAGTTCGTGAGCGCCATTGCGAGCATCGAGCACGTCGGGCGAGAGGCGGTGTTTGATACGACGCAGTCCGACAGGAACAACCTGATTTTCAACGGACTCGTGACAGGCAACTGTGGTGAGCAACCGCTCCCGCCGTACGGTTCCTGCCTGTTGGGTTCAGTGAATCTCACGCGCTTCGTGAAGCATCCGTTCGGAGAGTTCGCGGAATTCGACTGGAACGAATACCGGGAGGTGGTGAAGGTATTCACCCGCATGCTCGACAACGTCGTCGAGGTGAACGGGCTGCCGCTTGAGAACCAGCGCAACGAGATCATGCGCAAGCGTCGTCACGGCATGGGGTTCCTGGGGCTCGGCAGCACGATGTCACTGCTGAAGATCAAGTACGGCTCACCGGACGCGTTGCGCTTCACGGAGGACGTCTCGCGCGAAATGGCCGTCGCCGGCTGGGAAGCGGGACTCGAACTGGCGCGCGAGAAGGGTCCGGCGCCGATCATGAACGAGGAGTTCACGGTCACGAAGGAGATGCTGCGCAAGCGTCCGGAGATGGCGAAGGATGGCTGGCGGCCTGGCTCGAAGATCGCCGGGCGCCTGCTGCACGCCAAGTACAGCCGCTACATGCAGCGCATCGCGGAAGTTGCGCCGCAACTCGTGCACGAGCTCGCGGAGACCGGTGCGCGCTTCACGCACCACACCTCCATCGCGCCTACGGGCACGATCTCACTGTCTCTGGCAAACAATGCTTCGAATGGAATCGAACCGTCATTTGCACATCACTACTTCCGGAACGTGATTCGGGAAGGCAAGAAGTCCAAGGAAAAGATTGACGTTTATTCATTCGAACTACTGGCGTATCGCGAGCTCGTCAATGCGAACGCCGAACCTGGGGGCACCAATGATGCTGAGAGACTGCCGGACTACTTTATCGCCGCGGACGACGTCACTCCCAAAGAGCATGTCGAGGTGCAGGCTGCATCCCAGAAGTGGATCGATTCATCGATTTCTAAGACGGCGAACGTGCCTACGGATTTCCCCTACCAGAAATTCAAAGACATCTATCTGTATGCACACGAGCAGGGCCTGAAGGGCTGCACGACCTTCCGCTTCAACCCCGAGGCCTTCCAGGGCGTGCTGGTGAAGGAGCAGGACCTGAAGAACACGGTCTACAAGTTCACCCTCGAGGATGGCACGGTGGTCGAGGCGCGGGGCGATGAGGAAATCGACTACGACGGCGAGATCCACACCGCCGCGAATCTGTTCGACGCGATAAAAGATGGGTACTACGGGCGCTACTGACGGCTCGCCGCGACGCGCGCAGGAACTGGACTATGGCTATCAAGATTGACCGCAAGATCGTTAAGTACTCCGTGCAGAAGCCGGAGGAGAAGCAGCAGAAGGCCGACGAGCGGCAGGCGCAAAAGGCCCTGGAGGCCAAGCAGCCCGCCGTCGAGAGCGAGACCGTGCGCGACCGCAATGGCCACATGGCCAAGGTCATCCGCATGCACGAGAAGCTCGAGCGTCCGGAAGTCCTGATCGGCTCGACTTACAAGATCAAGACGCCGATCTCGGATCACGCTATGTACGTGACCATCAACGACATCGTGCTGAACGAGGGCACCGAGTACGAGCAGCGCCGCCCGTTCGAGGTGTTCATCAATTCGAAGAACCTCGATCATTTCCAGTGGATCGTGGCGCTGACGCGCATCATCTCGGCGGTCTTCAGAAAGGGCGGCGACGTCACCTTCCTGGTGGATGAGCTAAAGGCGGTGTTCGACCCGCGCGGCGGCTACTGGCAGCCCGGCGGCAAGTTCATGCCCTCGATCATCGCCGAGCTCGGACACGTGATCGAGAAGCACCTGCAGACCATCGGCCTCATACGCAAGACGAAGCTCGATGAGCACCAGCAGAAGCTGGTGGACGAGAAGCGCGCGGAGTTCGAGGCACGCAGCAAGCAAAGCGATGCATTTGCGAAGTCGCATTTCCCCGAAGGGGCGCAGCTGTGTGGCCGTTGCAGCACCGCTGCCGTGGTCATGATGGACGGCTGCATGACGTGCCTGAACTGCGGCGATTCGAAGTGTGGGTAGTCCGATTTGATGTATTCGAACTGACAGACTCTGTGCGACACCCTTTGGAGGCAGCCGCTCGCGGGCTGCCTCTTTTGTTTGCGCGCGCCGGCCGGGCAAAAAAAACCCCGCTTGAGGCGGGGTGTCGGTCGCTTGCTTGTGTGTGGAGGAGAGTCTTTTCGTTATTGTTATACGGTCGGCGCTGCGTCTCATGAACCATCCAAGGCTCGCTCGCGACGTTGGGCGCTCTTATATTCAGGTATCCCTTTGGCTTCGGCTTCCTTCCCGGCGGAGTTCGTCGGTAGTGGAAGACAGAGCAACACTCATGCCAGCTGCGGGGGCGCCCGCCGCGATGCCCCCGCTTTGCCCCGGCAGCATCTGCAACTGTGACGCAGTGCGCACTTCGCCCCCTTTCAGGGGTCGCCGCCGGCCCCGGCAGCCGAGACTTTCCGATGCTGTGGCGGAGACTTTCCGGTCGAACTGTCAAATTTGCCGACGTAATATCCGCCCGCCGCGCTCGCCACTATCGGCGCCGTGCTTGCGCAACCTTTTGAACCGCTGAAGGAACTTGATGCATTCCCCAGGTGTAAATGAACTCGACAGGACGTCTTAAGTTTAATTCCCGCCCGCTCGTGCTCGCAGCCCTCGCGCTGCTGAGTGCGCTCGTCGCCTTTACCCCGGCCCGGGCCGCCGACAATCCCATGCCGCGCCCGGCGGATCTCGAGCGCGACGTGCAGTTCTGGATCCGCATCTACACCGAGTTCGATACCAATTCCGGCGTGCTGCACGACCAGTACAACCTCGGCGTGGTCTACAAGGCGCTGCACTTCGCGCCCGACACGCCGGCGCACGAGCGCCAGCGCGAGGTCGACAGTGCGCGCGAGGTGCTGAGCGCGGCGCTCACGCGCATCGCCGACAGCGGCGACGCGCCCCTCTCGCCCGAGGACCAGCAGATCAAGGACCTGTGGGGGGCGGAGGCCACGCCTGCGCGCCTGCGCGCGGCGACCGAGGACATCCGCTTCCAGCTCGGCCAGTCCGACCGTTTCCGTGCCGGCCTGATCCGCTCGGGCGCCTGGGAGACGCACATCGCCGAAACGCTCGCGAACCTGGGACTGCCGCCCGAGCTCGCGGCGCTGCCGCACGTGGAGTCTTCCTTCAACCCGTCCGCCTATTCCAAGGTCGGCGCGGCGGGCCTGTGGCAGTTCATGCGCTCGACCGGGCGGCGCTACATGCGCATCGACGGCGCGGTCGACGACCGGCTCGATCCGTTCCGCTCCACCGAGGCGGCCGCGCAGCTGCTCGCCTACAACTACCGCCTGCTGGGCACCTGGCCGCTCGCGCTCACGGCCTACAACCATGGCACCGCCGGCATGCTGCGCGCCAAGGAGTCGATGGGGACCGATGACATCGTGCGCATCGTGCGCGGCTACACCGGCCACACCTTCGGGTTCGCCTCGCGCAACTTCTACGTCTCCTTTCTCGCAGCGCTGGAGATCGACCGCCACCCGGACAAGTACTTCGGCTCCCTGCACAGGGACGCCGAGGCGCGCTTCCGCGAAGTCCCGCTGCCGGCCTACGTCTCGGTGAGCGCCCTGGCCCGCACCCTCAAGATCGACGGCGGCGCGCTGCACGCGCTGAACCCGGCGCTGCTGCCGCCGGTGTGGAGCGGGCAGCAGCGCGTGCCGCGCGATTACCACCTGCGCCTGCCGCTCGATGGCGAGACCTGGACGAGTGCACTGCTCGCGCAGCGCCTGAGCCCGGGCGAGATGTTCCCGGGGCAGCGCGGACCGCGGCGCTACAAGACCCAGAAGGGGGACACGCTCGTGAGCGTGGCCGCGCAGTTCGACGTGCCGGTGGAGGTGCTCGCGCGCAGCAACCACATCCGCACCAGCGCGCACCTGACCCCGGGGCACATGCTCACCCTGCCCGAGCCGGCGACCCAGACCCTCGGCGCCGCCGCTTCCGGGGCACCCGTCCCCGCGCCGGCTGCCCCGGCGGCGCCGGTGGCCGCCGGCGTCGCCGCCATCGTCGCGCCCCCCTCGCAGGGCGGCGCCGTCACGCCGGATCTGGCCGCGCGCGAGAGTGCCGAGGATGCCGCGGCGGCCAAGGCCGCCGCGGATACCACGCGCCACCGGCGTTACACCATCACGGTGGAGGTGCTCTCGGCGGCCGAGGCCGAGGCACTCAGTCCCTCGGTGGGCCCGGGCTCAGATGCCGAGCAGAGCGCCGACCCGACCGACTACACGGTGGCCAAGGACGACAGCATCCGCATCGCCACCGATGAGACCCTGGGTCACCTGGCCGAATGGCTGGACCAGAACTCGCAGCACCTGCGCGACCTCAACCACTTCGGCGCCAAGCGACCGGTGAAGGTCGGCGAGCGCGTGCATCTTGATTTCCAGAAGGTGACGCGCGAGGCCTTCGAGAGCCGCCGCCTGGAGTATCACCGCACGGTGCAGGCGAGCTACTTCGCCTCGCACCGCATCGTCGGCACGCAGGTCTACATCGCCCGCTCCGGAGACTCGCTGTGGACACTCACCCAGCGCGCCAAGGCACAACTGCCGCTGTGGCTGCTGCAGCAGTACAACCCGGCGGTGGATTTTGCCGACCTGCGCGCCGGCACCCAGATCGTGATGCCGCGCGTGGAGGAGGTGGCGGACAATGGTTGAGCGTGAGCGTAGACCGGGGCCGACAGGCAGCTGTGACGGGCGCACATGCCGAGCGAGCGCAATGCCGCCTATAATCGCGCCGGCATGGGGAACATGAACGCGTTCAGACTCTTAGCGGCGCTGCTGGCTCTCGCGGCCGCCGGGCTGACGTGCGCGGACGGTCTGCCCGATACGCAGCCCGCCATGCTCACCACGCCCGCCAGCGAAAAGCTCCCCTCGGTCGACCGCGTGGTGGTGCGCAAGTCCCAGCGCACGCTCGTGCTCCTGCACGGCGGGAACCAGGTGCGCTCGTATCACATCCAGCTTGGCCTCAATCCGGTCGGGCAGAAGGAGCGCGCGGGGGACTTCCGCACGCCCGAGGGCACCTACCGGCTCGAACGGCGCAATCCGCGCAGCGACTTCTTTCTGTCCCTGAAGGTCTCCTATCCGAACCCCGAGGATCTGCGCCGCGCGCGCACGCATCACTGGGACACCGGCGGCTCGATCATGATCCACGGGCTGCCGAACTCGCTCAGGCACGAACCCGATTACTACGAATCCCACGACTGGACTGACGGCTGCATTGCGGTCTCCAACGCCGACATGGTCGAGATCTGGATGCTCGTGCCGGACGACGTCTGGATCGACATCCTGCCGTAGCGGTCCGTGGCCAGCGACTTCTCAGAGTTCGTCGACGCGCGCGTCGGGCCGCGCGGCAGTCTCGAGAACCTCTCGCAGAGCGAGATCGACAAGCTTCTCGATGCCGGGCAGGGGGGCCTGTACCCGCTGTTCCGCCGCTGCGCGCTGGCGGTGCTGAACTCCGGCGCACCCACCGACAACGCCAAGGAAGTCTTCGACCGCTACCGCGACTTCGAGATCCGCATCCTGCGCCATCCGTGGGGCGTCAAGCTCGAGATGCAGCATGCCCCCGCGGCGGCCTTCGTCGATGGGCAGATGATCCGCGGCATCAAGGAGCACCTGTTCGCGGTGCTGCGCGACGTGGTGTTCATCTCCAACGAGATCATCGCCAGCGGGCGCTTCGATCTCACCGACTCCGCCTCGATCACCAACGCGGTGTTCCACGTGCTGCGCAACGCGCACCTGCTCGACTACAAGGCGCGCCCGAACCTCGTGGTGTGCTGGGGCGGGCACTCGATCAACGCCACCGAGTACCAGTACACCAAGAACGTCGGCTACGAGCTCGGCCTGCGCGGCCTGGACGTGTGCACCGGCTGCGGCCCGGGTGCCATGAAGGGCCCGATGAAGGGCGCGACCATCGGCCACGCCAAGCAGCGCATCGCGCACGGCCGCTACCTCGGTATCACCGAGCCCGGGATCATCGCCGCCGAGCCCCCCAACCCGATCGTGACGCAGCTGGCGATCATGCCGGACATCGAGAAGCGCCTCGAAGCCTTCGTGCGCATGGCGCACGGCATCGTGGTGTTCCCCGGCGGCGCCGGCACCGCCGAAGAGATCCTCTACCTCGCCGGCATCCTGCTCGATCCGGCCAACCGCGAGCAGCCCTTCCCGATCGTGCTCACCGGGCCGAAGGACAGCGCCGGCTACTTCGAGCACGTGCTGCGCTTCCTCGGCGATACCCTGGGCGAGCAGGCCGTGCGGCGCTTCACCGTGATCGTGGACGACCCGGCGGAGGTCGCGCGCCGCATGGTGCGCGGCATGGACGCGGTGCGCGAATTTCGCCGCAAGGCGAGCGATTCCTACAATTTCAACTGGTTGCTCTCGATCGGGCCGGAGTTCCAGCGACCCTTCGAGGTGACGCATGCGAGCATGCGCGGGCTGCACCTCACGCGCGCGCAGCCCGTGCACGAGCTGGCCGCGAATCTGCGCCGCGCCTTCTCCGGCATCGTCACCGGCAACGTCAAGGAAGTGGGCATCCAGGCGATCGAGGCGCTCGGACCGTACGAGCTCGCCGGCGACGCGGCGCTGATGCGTCCGCTCGATGAGCTGCTCGCCGCCTTCGTCGCGCAGCAGCGCATGCGCCTGCCCGGCAGCACTTACCGTCCCGTCTACCGTCTGGTTGCCTAAAGGCGCGCACGCCTGCGGTGACATAACGCCACCACGCGCCGCACAAATAATGCGCGCGTGGCAAGAGGCCGTTCACAGCGTATGCGGAAGGCGACATGCCTGTGAACCAGTTCCTGCTATACGCGTTCTGAAGACGTACGCTCGTTGCAAGTTTCAGGAGCTTCTCAAATGAGCTCGAGTGACAGGGGGCGAGGCGACGCGCCCGTTCCGCCGCGCGAACCAGCACCGACCGCCACCGGACCCGGTGGGGCGGATGCGTATGCCAACTGGCTGGACCGCATGCAGCGCGCACGGGCGCGCCAAGCCGCGATCACCCGCAATCTCTACACCTGGTCGAACTACAAGAGCTGGGCCGAGCAGGTGCGCACCTCCTGGGACGCCAGCGACGGGACCGCGCCGAACAAGCCGAAGAAGTAACGGCCGCTCACGAGCGAGCCCTCCGCCGATTCTTACGGCGCCCCCGGCGCCTTTCTCACACGAACCGAACCCGCGCCTCGCGCGCAGGCCACCCGCACGGGGCCCTCAGGCGTTGGAAGCGGCCGCCGGCAGCGGCGGCAGCTCCGCCATCGCCTGCTCGAGCACCGGGCGCGTATCGGTAATGGACGGGTCGGCCGCAGGCTGAGGCTCGGCCGGCGGCACGGGCTCGCCCGCCGTGGCGGCGCCCGGGGGTTTGGTGGCCGGCGGGCGGGGCCGGGCGAGCCACTCCACGAGCGGCGCCCACTGCTCGGTGTCGTCGTGGGCGACGTAATTCTTCATCTCGTGCACGCCGACCCCGAGTTCCGCGGCGCGCACGTAGTTCTGCGAGTCACGCAGCGTGGCCACGATCGGGATCCCGAGCGTGTGCAGGAAGCGGATCAGCGACTGGTAGGTGAGGGTATTGCGGCGCACGCGATTCGCGATCACGCCGATGCGGTCGTCATCGCGGCGGATCTTGGCGACCAGCAGCAGGTCGCGGATGCAGCGCGAGCAGGTGTGGATGTCGATATCCGAGGGCAGCACCGGTACGATGATCTTCGCCGCATCGCGCACCATATCCGGCAGCTGCGCCGGGGTCAGCGCCGCCGGCGTGTCCACGATGACGTGGGTGGTGTCATCCGGCGGTCGCAAGTGGAACGCCCGCGTCGTGCGGACGTCCTTTTCAAACGCGGCGATGACGTGGATGTGCGGCTGGGCGGGTTTGCGCTTCTTCACCCAGCGCAGCGACGACCCCTGGGGGTCGTAGTCCATGAGCAGGGGCACCTGCCCGCGGCAGGCCAGATAGCTCGCCAGGTTGATTGCGATGGTCGTCTTGCCGGACCCACCCTTGGGGTTCAGGACGACGATGCGCTGCATGCTTCCTTTGCGATTGACGCGTGCGCGTGACGCGGGTCGCAGCCAAGCCTACGCACCACACTTATGTCCTGCAAGCCATGACGCGACTGTGAGCGCGCGCACGCCGCCGCGCGCGGCGCCTGCCGTAGAGTTCCGAGCGCGATGGAAGAATTCTTTCTGCACCTGTGGGACGAATTGGACGATGTGCTGTGTGCCTGTCGCCACCTGGCGACCTGGGCCGCCGCCGAGACGCTCGCCGTCGCCGCCCCGTTCATCGCCGCCCTCCTGGGTGGTGCGGCCACGGTGCTGATCGCCCACCAGCGGGCGGCGCTCCTGCTCAGCTAGGGGTCTCCCCAAGACGCCGAATTCACGCGGCGCTTGAAAATCCTGCGCCGATTCCCCAGATCGCTGATCCTCAGCGGGGCCTTTGATACCCCCGACGGACAGCGAACCATGGCCGAAGAAACCCTTGCCACCCCCGAGAGCGCGGCCGCGCGCGAGACCCACGGCTTCCAGGCGGAGGTGCGTGAGCTCTTGAAGCTCATGATCCACTCACTCTACAGCCACCGGGAGATCTTCCTGCGGGAGCTCATCTCCAACGCCTCGGATGCCTGCGACCGGCTGCGCTTTGCGGCCATCGCGCACAGCGAGCTCATGGCCGAGGACCCCGAACTCGCCATCCGCATCGACTCCGACCCCACCGCCGGCACGGTCACGATCACCGACAACGGCATCGGCATGACGCGCGCCGAGGCGATCGCCAACCTCGGCACCATCGCCCGCTCCGGAACGGCCGAGTTCTTCCGCTCCCTCTCGGGAGATGAGCAGAAGGCCTCCGCCCTCATCGGCCAGTTCGGCGTCGGCTTCTACTCCGCCTTCATCGTCGCCGAGCGGGTCGAGGTGCGCTCGCGCAAGGCCGGGGAGAGCGCCGCCAGCGGCGTGCGCTGGGAGTCCGGCGCGGACGGGGAGTTCACGGTCGAGACCATCGAGCTGCCCGTGCGCGGCACACAGGTCACGCTGCACCTGAAGGCCGACGCCAAAGAGTTCGCCGACCCGTTCCGCCTGCGCGGCCTGATCCGCCGCTATTCGGACCACATCGGCTTCCCGGTGCGCATGCGCAAGGAAGGCGAGGCCTCGATCGAGTACGAGGTGGTCAACCAGGCCAAGGCACTGTGGACGCTGCCGCGCACCGAGATCAAGGAGGAGGAGTACCGAGAGTTCTACCAGTACCTGGCGCACGACTTCACCGACCCGCTCGCCTGGAGCCACAACCGCGTCGAGGGCAAGCGCGAGTACACGAGCCTGCTCTACATCCCCGGGCGCGCCCCGTTCGACCTGTGGCAGCGCGATGCCGCGCGGGGACTTAAGCTCTACGTGCGGCGCGTGTTCATCATGGACGACGCCGAGCAGCTGCTGCCCTTGTACCTGCGCTTCGTCAAGGGCGTGCTCGACTCCGCCGACCTGCCGCTCAACGTCTCGCGCGAGCTGCTGCAGCAGGACCCGGACGTCGAGGCCATCCGCGGCGGTCTCACCAAGCGCGTGCTCGACCTGCTCGCGCGCCTGGCCAAGGACGAGCCGGAGAAGTACGCCACCTTCTGGAAGGAGTTCGGCGCGGTGCTCAAGGAAGGGGTGGTGCAGGATGCCGCCAACCAGGCGCCGATCCTCGCGCTGCTGCGCTTTGCCAGCACCCACGGCCCCGACGACGCCCCCACGGTGAGCCTGGCGGAGTACACCGCGCGCATGAAGCCCGGCCAGCAGCGCATCTATTACGTGATCGCCGAGAGCGTCGAGGCCGCCCGCGGCAGTCCTGCGATCGAGCGCCTGAAGGAGCGGGGCATCGAGGTGCTGCTGCTCGCCGAGCGCATCGACGAGTGGGTCATGGGCCAGCTGCATGAGTTCGAGGGCAAGCGCTTCAAGGATGCCCTGCGCGGGGACCTCGAGCTCGGGGGACTGCTCGGGGAAGCCGACAAGCAGCAATACGACGCGGAGCTCAAGGAGAGCAAGGGCCTGCTCAAGCGCGTCAAGGACGCCCTGGGCGAGCGCGTGAAGGAAGTGCGCGTGAGCGAGCGCCTGCGCGAGTCACCGGCCTGCCTGGTGCTCGGTGAGCACGACGTCGGCGAGCAGATGCGCCGCATCCTGCAGGCGGCCGGCCAGAAGGTGCCGCAGTCGCAGCCGCTGCTCGAGCTGAACGTGGTGCACCCGCTGGTGAAGTACCTCGAGGGCGTCACCGCACCCGCCGAGTTCACCGAGCTGGCGCTCTTGCTGTACGACCAGGCGGCGCTCGCGGAAGGCACCCAGCTCGCCAACCCGCCGGAGTACGTGGCGCGCCTGAACCGCCTGCTGGTGCGCCTCGCCGGCTCACCCGGCGCGGCGCCCTAGCGGTGCTCAGGCCCCCCCGGGCCGAGCGCCTCACGCTCCCCGGGCCCGCCGGGGGGCTCGAGGCGCTCATCGAGACGCCCGCCAGCGCCGCCGCCGCGCCACCGGCCTTCGCGGTGGTCTGCCATCCGCACCCGCTCTTTGGCGGCACGCTCGACAACAAGGTCGTGTACACCGTGGCGCGGGCGTTCGAGCAGCTCGGCGCGCCCGCCGTCCGCTTCAACTTCCGCGGGGTCGGTGCGAGCGCGGGCGTCCACGACGAGGGGCGCGGGGAGACCGAGGATGCGCTCGCGGTGATCGCCTGGGGCCGCGCGCGCTGGCCGGGGGCGCAATTGTGGCTCGGCGGCTTCTCCTTCGGCGGCGCGGTCGCCTTCCGCGCCGCCGCCACCGCGCTCCCCGCGCGCCTGGTGCTGGTGGCCCCCGGCGTCACCAAGATCGACGTGACGCATGCCCCGCCCCCCGCGTGTCCGTGGCTCGTCATCCAGGGCGATGCGGACGATGTGGTGCCGGCAGACTTCGTGCTCCGCTGGGCGCGCGCCATCGCGCCCGCCCCCGAGACCGCGATCCTGGCGGGTGCGGGTCACTTCTTTCACGGGCGCATTCACGAGCTGCGCGATGCGGTGCTGAAGTTCATGGCCCCTGATATGGGGGTGCGGGGCGCGCCCGAGTGACCGCGGGCGGCGCGCGCCGCTAGACTGCGCCGGTCTATTGTAAGGAGGAGGAAACCATGACACGAGTCTACGGCGGCGCGGCCCTCATGCTGCTCGCGCTGCTCGCGCTGCTCGCGGGGTGCGAGACGACGCAACAGGCGGCCACCAGCCCGGATTACCAGAAGACCCGCACGGGCGCGGGGATCGGTGCCGGGGTGGGGGCGGTCGCGGGGCTGCTCGTGGGGGGCAACAAGTTTCAGAGCGCGCTGATCGGTGCGGCCATCGGCGGGGTTGCCGGCGGCGCCATCGGCAACTACCAGGACAAGCAGGAGGCGCAGCTGCGCTCCAGCATGGCCGGCACGGGCGTGGAGGTGGTGCGCAAGCAGGACAACATCACCCTGGACATGCCCGCCGGCATCACCTTCGCCACCAACAGCTCGGATCTGAACTCGGCCTTCTTTCCCATCCTCGACAAGGTGGGCGCGACGCTGGTGCAGTACGACCAGACCATGATCGAGGTGGCCGGCCACACCGACTCTACCGGCAGTGCCGCCTACAACCAGACGCTCTCGGAGCGGCGCGCGCAGTCGGTGGCGGCCTACCTCGTCAGCCGCGGCGTGCGCGTGCAGCGCCTGATCGTGACCGGGGACGGCGAGAAGGATCCGATCGCCTCCAACGACACCGCGCAGGGGCGCCAGGCGAACCGCCGCGTGGAAGTCACCATCGTGCCGGTGACCCAGGGGCAGCCCGGCAGCACCACCGCGCGTCCGCCGGCGGGTTAGCAGGCCGCGGCAGGCGCGGCGGCGGCGCAAAAACAAAGGCCCGGAAGGATCGCTCCTGCCGGGCCTTTTCTTACACGCGCGTAGCGCGCATTAGACCGGATCTTAAGAGTTGACCATCCCCTTGAGGCTCTTAAGCGGCATGACGCGAACCTTCTTGCTCGCCGGCTTTGCCTTGAACATCATCTTCTCGCCGGTGAAGGGATTGACACCTTCGCGGGCCTTGGTCGCCGGCCGCTTCACGACCTTCATCTTCATCAGCCCGGGCATCGTGAACAGACCGTTAGCGCGCAGGCTCTTCTTGATCACGCCGCCCAGCGAATCGAATACGCTGCCGACCTGCTTGCGGGAGAGCCCCGTGTCTTTAGAGATGTGTGTCAGGACTTCCGACTTGGTCGGTGCGCCACCCTTTTTCGCCATTTTGCGCTACTCCTCGAAAATTTGAGTTTGATACGCGGTATGTCAGCTCACCGCGCGAGAGAGAATCGGCGCGGAAAATAGCACATGCGCACACTTTCGCAAGCGCTTTTTCTTTGCGGGTGTTGCGAAAGTACCCTTTTTTTCAGGGTTTCCGTTGCACAACACCACATCGGGGGCGCGGACGTGACCGCCACATACCCAGGTTTCACGTGTAGCAATGCTGCGATTCTCGGTGCGAAGTCGTCGCTAAGCGTGTGTTTTTCGCGAGAACTACCGCCGCGTTGGCAGGCGCGCGCCGCGGCGCGGCGGCGCGCCCTCAGCGTCAGTGCAACAGGATGAGAATCGCCTGGATGAGGATCCCGGCCCACAGTGGCGACAAGTCGATGCCGGCGATCGCCGGCAGCATGCGGCGGATGGGGCGCAGCACCGGCTCGCACAGCGCGCTCAGCACCGACTGCAGCGGCGAATAACCGCCGGGGGCGATGAGGCTGAGGAGTGCATAGAGCACGATCGCGTAGAAATAGGTCCACAGGAGCGTGCGTGCGATCTCGACCAGCACCGCGCGCACCCACATGAGCGGCGTCAGGACGGCGGTGAGGTCGCTGAAGGATGCCAGCACCGCGACCTTGAGGGTCGCCACCAGCAGCACCGCCACGACCGAGGCGGTGTCGATCTTGCCCAGCGGCGGCAGCACGCGCCGCAGCGGCATGATCAGCGGGTTGGTGAGGCGCACCACGGCCTGGGCGAGCGGATTGCGGAAATCCGCCCGGGTGAGCTGCAGCAGCAGCCGCACCATCACGACCAACAGCGCAAGGCCGAGCAGGGTGTCGACAATGTAAATGATTGCGCTCATGGGATGCTCTGCCGCAACGGGCCCTCTAACTGCGGGGGGAGGCGGCGGCCAGCTCGCGCCCGCGCGCGGCCGCGGCCGCCAGCGCCTGGGCCACGAGCTTCTTCAGCCCGCCGCTTTCGAACACGCGCAGCGCCGCCTCGGTGGTGCCGCCGCGCGAGGTGACTTCGGCGCGCAGCCGGGCGAGTTCGGCCGCATCGGCGTGCGCCATGAGCCCGGAGCCGTACAGCGTCACCGCCGCGAGGCGCTGCGCCACGGCGTGCTCGAGCCCGAGCTGCTGGCCGGCTTCCGCCATGCACTCGGCCAGCAGGAAGAAGTAAGCAGGCCCTGAGCCGGAGAGCGCGGTGACCACGTCGAGGGTGTCCTCGGTGGCCACCCACACGACCTCGCCCACCGCCTTGAGGACGTTTTCCGCGCTGCTGCGCAGCGCCGCGTTCACCTTCAGCGGCGCATACATGCCGCTGATGCCGGCGCCGAGCAGCGCCGGGCGGTTGGGCATCGCCCGTACCACCGGTACCTCGCTGCCGCACCAGGCCTCGAGATCCATGACGCGCGTGCCGGCGAGCACCGAGATGATGAGCGGGCGGCCCGCGGCGAGGGTGGGGGCGAGGGGCTTGAGCACCGCCTGCACCTCCTGCGGCTTCACCGCCAGCACCACGATCTCGGCGCCGGCGATCGCTGTCTCGTTGTCGGGGCTCGCCGCGACGCCGAGCTCGCGCGCGAGCAGCTCGCGCGCGGCGGCGACACTCTCGCCCACGCTCAGCTGCTCGGCACGGGTGCCCGAGCGCATCAGGCCCGCGAGCAGGGCGCGGCCCATGTTGCCGGCGCCGAGGACGCATAGTCGTCGTATCGTCATGAGGGTGGCTATTGTACGGATCTCGGGCCGAACAACACCGTACCGAGGCGCACCACCGTGGCGCCCTCGAGAATGGCGGCCTCGAAGTCATCGCTCATACCCATCGAGAGCGTGTCGAGCGCCGCACCCTGCGCGTTGAGGTTCGCCTGCAGCCGGCGCAGCTCGCCAAACCAGTGACCCTGGCGCTCAGGGTCCGCCTCGTGCGGCGGCAGGCACATGAGGCCGCGCAGCTTGAGCCGCGGCAGGGCGGCGACGGCGCGCGCGAGCGCCGGCAACTGCGCGCACGCCACGCCGCCCTTGGTCGGCTCGGCGGCGAGGTTCACCTGCAGGCACACGTTCAGGGGCGGTGCATGGAAGGGGCGCTGCTCGCTCAGGCGCTCGGCCACGCGCAGCCGGTCCACCGCGTGCACCCAGGCGAAGCCGGCGGCGATCGGGCGCGTCTTGTTGGCCTGCACGCGGCCGATGAAGTGCCAGGTGAGCGAGCGATCCTGCAGTGCCGCAATTTTCTCGAGCGCCTCGTCGAGGTAACTCTCGCCGAAGTCGCTGAGCCCCAGATCCGCGGCCGACCTCATCAGGGCGAGGGGTTGTGCCTTGCTGACGGCCAGGAGTGTGACGGAGTGCGCACTCCGGCCGGCGCGCGCGGCGGCCCGCGCCATGCGTTCGCGCACTTCGGCGAGGCGCAGCGCCAAATTCTGCGGACCCATTAACATATTGGACGTGTAACCCCTCCGCTATACTGCCGACGCGCTCAAAGACGCAGGCTTGCACGTCGCTATTTCCTGCCTTTTTCGCGCGTCGTTCCAGGGAGCATCAATGGCCGTCGATATCGCGCAACTCCTGGCATTCGCCGTGAAGAACAATGCCTCGGACCTGCATTTGTCCTCCGGCGTGCCGCCGATGATCCGTGTCGACGGCGACATGAAACGCATCAACATGCCGGCGCTGTCGCACAAAGAAGTGCACTCCATGGTGTACGACATCATGAACGACAAGCAGCGCAAGGCCTATGAGGAGTTTTTCGAAACCGACTTCTCCTTCGAGATCCCCAAGCTGGCGCGCTTTCGCGTCAACGCCTTCAACCAGAACCGCGGCGCGGGCGCGGTGTTCCGCAACATCCCGAGCACCATTCTGTCGCTGGATGACCTGAACTCGCCCAAGATCTTCCGCGACCTGTGCATGCTGCCGCGCGGCCTGGTGCTGGTCACGGGTCCCACCGGCTCAGGCAAGTCGACCACGCTCGCCGGCATGGTCAATCACTGTAACGACAACCGTCCCGACCACATCATCACCATCGAGGACCCGATCGAGTTCGTGCACGAGTCCAAGCGCTGCCTCGTGAACCAGCGCGAGGTGCACCGCGACACGCTCGGCTTCTCCGAGGCGCTGCGCTCGGCGCTGCGCGAGGACCCGGACATCATCCTGGTCGGTGAAATGCGCGACCTGGAGACCATCCGCCTGGCGCTGACCGCCGCCGAGACCGGGCACCTGGTGTTTGGTACCCTGCACACCTCATCCGCCGCCAAGACCATCGACCGTATCGTCGACGTGTTTCCGGGGGAGGAGAAGGACATGGTGCGCTCGATGTTGTCCGAATCGCTGCGTGCGGTAATCTCGCAGACGCTCATGAAGAAGAACGGCGGCGGCCGCATCGCGGCGCACGAAATCATGATCGGCACCCCCGCGATCCGCAACCTCATCCGCGAGGGCAAGATCGCGCAGATGTACTCCTCGATCCAGACCGGCGGCGCCCAGGGCATGCAGACGCTCGATCAGTGCCTGACGGAACTGGTCGCCAAGGGTGTGGTCAGCAAGGAAGAGGCGCGCTACAAGGCGCAGAACAAGGACGCAGTCTAAGGTACCCCCATGGATCGCGATCAAGCCATCAAGCTGATGCAGGACCTGCTGCGGCGGGTCACCGAGAAGAAGGCCTCCGACCTCTTCATCACCGCCGGTTTTCCGCCGGCGATCAAGATCGACGGCGAGATCCGCCCGCAGTCCGAGCGCGCGCTCACGGTGGAGCAGTCCGCCACCATGGTGCGCGCGATCATGAACGACCGGCAGACCAAGGAATTCGACGCCACCAAGGAGTGCAACTTCGCGATCGCGCCGCCGGGTATCGGCCGCTTCCGCGTCAGCGCCTTCGTGCAGCAGGCCGCGGTCGGCTGCGTCATCCGCCTCATCAACGCCAAGATCCCCACCTTCGAGGAGCTCGACCTGCCGCCGGTGCTCAAGGAAGTGGTGCTCTCCAAGCGCGGACTCGTGATCATGGTGGGCGGCACGGGCTCGGGTAAGTCGACCTCGCTCGCCGCGATGGTCGGCTACCGCAACGAGAAGACCCGCGGGCACATCGTCACCATCGAGGACCCGGTCGAGTACGTGCACACCCACAAGGGCTGCGTCATCACCCACCGCGAGGTGGGGGTCGATACCGACAGCTGGTCGAACGCGCTCAGGAACACCCTGCGCCAGGCGCCGGATGTGATCCTCATCGGTGAGATCCGCGACCGCGAGACCATGGAGTACGGCGTGCAGTTCTCCGAGACCGGCCACCTGGTGCTCGCCACGCTGCACGCCAACAGCTCCAACCAGGCGCTCGACCGCATCATCAACTTCTTTCCCGACGAGCGCCGCGACCAGCTGCTCATGGACCTGTCGCTCAACATCCGTGCCCTCATCTCGCAGCGCCTGATCCCGCGCGAGTCGGGCAACGGGCGCATCGCCTCCATGGAGATCATGCTCAATTCGCCCCTGATCCAGGACCTGATCTTCAAGGGCAAGGTCGCCGAGATCAAAGAGGTCATGTCGCGCTCCAACCGCCTCGGCATGAAGACCTTCGACCAGTCGCTGTTCGAGCTGTACGAGACCGGCTACATCTCCTACGAGGACGCGCTGCGCAACGCCGACTCGAAGAACGAGCTGCGCCTGCGCATCAAGCTCGAGAGCAAGCGCGAGCAGAAGAACATCGACGACGGCGGTGCCCTCAAGATCGTCGAGGAAGAGCAAGGCCACAGCCTGTGAAGGCGGCGAAGGAGCCGCAGGCGCCCGAGCCGATCGCGGGCGTCTCGACGGGTACCCAGGAGGCCATTGCCGCCGCGGTCACCGGGCGCCACCCGACGCTCAACACCAAGCCGCTGTTCAAGCTGATGGTGGAGAAGAAGGCCTCGGACCTGTTCTTCACCTCCAACGCGCCCATCAAGATCAAGATCGAGGGCCAGATCCTGCCGGTGAACAAGCAGGTGCTGACCCCGGAGACGGTGCGCCAGACCTCCTTCGCCATCATGTCCCCGGAGCAGCGCGAGCACTTCCAGAAGGAATGGGAGCTCGACTTCGCCGTCTCCGAGCCCGGACTCGGGCGCTTCCGCGTCAACGTGTTCATGCAGCGCGGCTACCCGGCGATGGTGATGCGCTACATCACCGCCGACATGCCGCGCCTGGATTCGCTCGGGCTGCCCTCGACGGTGGCGGAGCTGATCATGCTCAAGCGCGGCCTGATCCTCATGGTGGGCGCGACCGGCTCGGGCAAGTCGACCTCGCTCGCGGCCATGATCAACCATCGCAACGAGACCTCGTCCGATCACATCGTCACCATCGAGGACCCGATCGAGTTCCTGCACACCAACAAGCGCTCGATCGTGAACCAGCGCGAGGTGGGGCTGGATACCAAGAGCTACGCGCGCGCGCTGCGCGGGGTGGTGCGCGCCGCCCCCGACGTGATCCTCATCGGCGAAATCCGCGACAAGGACGGCATGGACGCCGCCATCCACCTGGCCGGCACCGGCCACCTGGTGCTCGCCACGCTGCACGCCAACAACTGCGCCGAGTCGCTCGACCGCATCATCAACATGTTCCCGCGCGAGCAGCACGCGCAGATCTTCCTCGACCTGTCGCAGTACCTGCGCGCCATCATGGCGCAGCGCCTGATCATGGGTAAGGACAGCCGGCGCATCGCGGCGATGGAGGTCATGATCAACACCCCGCACATCGGCACCCTCATCAAGAAGGGTGACGTGGTGTCGATCAAGGAAGCGATCGGCCTCTCGGGCGAGAAGGGCATCCAGAGCTTCGATGCGGCGCTGCACGAGCTCTACAAGCAGGGCCGCATCGGCCTCGAGGAGGCGCTCTTGAACGCCGACTCGCGCGCCAACCTCGAGGCGAAGATCAACTTCGGCTAGGTCGAGCACGCCTCGTGGGCGCGCCTATGTCCGTGGGCGGCTGCGGGCCCGCCGTTCTACGTGTCAGAAAACCGCGAAGGCATCAAACACCGGCCCGTCCACGCACACCCGCTTCATCGCCGGCCCTTGCGGCGTGCGCACTTCCACCGTGCAGCCGGCGCAGCCACCGACCGCGCACGCCATGAACTCCTCGAGCGACACCTGGCAGGGGACCTTGAAGCGCCGCGCCAGCTCCGCGCTCGCCCGGAGCATCGGCGTCGGGCCGCAGGCGAAGATCTCCACCTGCCCCAGCTGCGCCTCGCTGAGTGAGCCGAGCCACTCGGCGGCGAGCTCGGTGACGAAGCCGGGGAAGCACCCCGGAAACTCGGCGCGGCTCGCCAGCCGGCTCGGCACGCCCCACTCCTCGAGCAGCGGCATGCAGGCGATGCTGCCGGCGGGCATGCCACTGATCAGCGTGGCGGAGGGGCGCGCGCGAAACGGAAACGGCACTTCCGAGCCCATGAGCACCAGGGGACGGAAGTGCGCCTCCGCCTTGAGGCGCTCGGCGAGGAACACCATCGGCGGGATACCCACCCCGCCGCCGATGAGGAGCGTGCGCGGGCGCTCGCGGTGAACGACGAACGGCCGGCCGATCGGGCCGAGCACGCTCACGGCGTCGCCGGCCTTCTTGGCCCCGAGCGCCTGCAGGCCGGCGCCCACGACCTTGTAGAGGATCTCGATCCAGCCGGCCTTGGGGTGGGCGCGCATGATCGACAGCGGGCGGCGCATCGGGATGGTGGCATCGCAAGTGAGGTGCGCGAAGGTGCCCGGCTGCGCATGCGCGGCACACTTGGGCGCGGCCAGGCGGATGACGAACTGCTCGGCGTCGTAGGCGAGCTGCGAGAGCACCGGCGCCGCCTCGAGGAAGATGGTGCCGCGGTGCTCCTGGCTCATGCGGCGTCGCCGCGCGGGCCGAGCGCCTCGGCCAGTACCGCCATGCGCACCGCGACGCCGTTGCGCACCTGGTCGCGGATCACCGACTGCGGGCCGTCGGCCACTTCGGAGGCGATCTCGACGCCCCGGTTCATCGGCTGCGGGTGCATCACGATGGCGTCCGTGCGCGCCAGCTTCAGGCGCTCCGGCGTGAGCCCCCAGGCGGAGAAGTACTGCGCCCCCTGCGGCAGGTCGGCCTGCCCCATGCGCTCCTTCTGGATGCGCAGCATCATGATGACGTCGCAGCCGGCCAGTCCCGCCGCAAGATCGCTGTAGCGCGTGGCGCCGGCGAACTCGTGGCTCTCCGGCAACAGTGCCGCCGGCGCGACGATCCTCAGGTCCGACACCCCGAGCGTGTGCAGCACCTGCCAGGCCGAGCGCGCGACGCGCGAGTGGCGGATGTCCCCGACGATCGCCACCGCCAGTCCCGCGAAGCGCTGCTTGCGCTGGTAGATGGTCAGCGCATCCAACAGCCCCTGCGTCGGGTGCGCGACGTGCGCCTCGCCCGCCGACAGCACGCTCACGTGCGGGGCGACGTGCGCGGCCACGAGTCCCGGCACGCCCACTTCCGCGTCGCGGATCACGAAGGCGTCCACGTGCAGCGCTTCGAGCGTGTAGACGGTGTCGAGCACGCTCTCGCCCTTGACGCGCGAGGACAGCTGCACCTCGAGGTTCACCACCTGGGCGCCCAAGCGCTTGGCGGCGAGCTCGAAGCTCACGCGCGTGCGCGTCGAGGGCTCGGTGAAGAGGTTGGCGACGGTGCTGCCGGCGAGCAGCTGGCTCATGGCGGGGCGCGCCCCGAGTGGGCGCACGAGGGCCTGCGCGCGCTCGAGGAGTCGCTCGATGAGCCCCCGGGGGAGCCCTTCGAGCGTCAGCAGGTGGCGCAGCGAGCCATCCGGGCGCAGCTGCGCGGTCGTGGGCGTCTCGTTACGCGTGCCCTGTGTCACTGGCCTACCTCTCCCTCACCTTCAAACCAGCGCCCGAGGATCACCGCCGCGGCGGCGCTGTCGATGTCCGCGCGGCCGATGCGCCGGCGGCGCGCACCGCTCGCGCGCCGCGCGGTGAGCGCCGCGCTCGCCTCGAGCGAGGAGTAGCGCTCATCCACCAGGTGAACGGGTAGTGCGAAGCGGCGTTCGAGCTCTTGCGCGAAGGCGCGCGCCTGCGCACCCAGTGCACCCTCCGTGCCGTCGGCATTATACGGGGCGCCCACCACCAGCCGGTTGGGGGCGAGCGCGCGCACCTCGCGGGTGATGGCGAGCCAGTCCGGGCCCTGGGTGCCGCTGATGGCCGCCGGCCGCGGTGCGGCCGAGCGCGTCAGCGAGTCGCCCGAGGCGATGCCAATGCGCTTGAGACCAAAATCGAAGGCGAGGACGGTTTCAGGTGCGGTCATGCCCTGAAGCGCGCGCGCTTATGCATGACCGGCTTCGGGGCTGAGGCGCTCCACGTCGATCCCCAGCAGCCGCCACGCGCCCGCCCAGCGCTGCTCGTACGGCAGCTCGAACACCACGCGCGGGTCCACCGGCACGGAGGCCCAGGCGTTGTCCTTCATCTCGCGCTCGAGCTGCCCGGACTCCCAGCCCGCGTAGCCGAGGGCGATGAAGGCATCCGAAGGCCCCTCGCCGCGCGCCATCGCCGCGAGCACGTCGCGCGAGGTGGTCACCTGGATGTCCTCGGAGACCTTGTGCGTGTGGTCCCACTGCCCGCCCGGGCGGTGCAGCACGAAGCCGCGGTCGGTGTGCACCGGTCCCCCGCGCAGCACCGGCTGCTCGCCGATACGCTCGCTGGAGGGCTCGAGCTTCATCTGCGAGAGCACGTCGGAGAGCTTCATCGGCAGGGGCTTGTTGAGCACGATGCCGAGCGCCCCCTTGTCGGTGTGCTCGCAGATGAGCGCCACGGTCTGGGAGAAGTTCGGGTCCGCCAGCTGCGGCATCGCGATCAGCAGGTGATTGGTGAGGCCGGCCCCCGGTCCCTCGGCAAAGGGTGGGGCGCCGGAAGCTTCCGGCGCGGAGGCTTCCGCAGGGGGCCCGGCGCTGTGCTTGGCGCTCATGCCCACAGTATGGGCATCGGCTGCGGCACTCTCAAGGAACCGATACGGTCCCGCTCGCGGCATGGGTGCCGGAGAACTGCCACTCGTAGGCAAAGCGCAACACCCGGTACTGCTTGGCGAGTTCGGGCGGGAAGGGATCGAAGGGACTGGCGAGTTTCAGGATCTCCACCGCCGCCTGGTCGAGCTCGGCGCTGCCGCTCGAGCGCCGGATCAGCACGCGATCGAGCTTGCCGTCGGCGGCGATGCCGACCTCCACGACGGGGGCGGCGGCCGCCCCGGCCACCCGGGCGACGGTCGGGTAGTGGATCGTGCCGACGCGCTCGACCTTGCGGCGCCAGGCGTCGAGGTAGGGCGCGAGCGTTGCCGCACGGGTGTCGGGGGTGACCCAGAGCTCGTCGCGCTGCGGTCCGCGCAGCTGCGCCGGGCCTTCCTCGTCGGGACCGGGTTCGGCGCTCTGCGGCTGATCAAACAGGAGCGGCTTGTCGCGCGTGGAGCCCTCGCCCCCCTGCTCGGTGAGGTAGCGGATGCTGGTGCTCCAGCCGATCGTGCTCAGCACCCGCTCATCCTCGGCGCTGCCGGCGTGCTCGCCCTCGTCCTTGAGGGAATTGCCGTCCGGGGTGCCGGCATGCTTGAGGCTCGGGAGCGAGGCGGTGCGGTTGCGCGGCGCGACGGACTTGCGGGTGTTGCCCGAGCCCTTCTGGGTGCGCTGCGCCAGGTAGGTGGCGGTCGGGTTCTTGTCGGCCTCGGGCAGTTCGTCGGAGACCAGGAGGACCTCGAGCCCGGGTGCGCTCGCCTTGTCGCTGGCGGCGGCGTTGAAGGTGAGCCCGACGATGATGAGCCCGTGCAGGAGACCTGCGAGGAACACCATGGTCAGCAGCCGGTCCCACACCGGCGCCACCCCTTCCCGCAGCATCAGCGCACGACGCGCCATGGAGTTGCCTCAGGCCCCTTCAGCGCGCGGCGAGCTGCCGCTCGAGCGCCTGGATGAACAGTTCCCCGATATGGATCGGGAACTGCTTCTCGAGTTCACGGATGCCCGTGGGACTCGTGACGTTGATCTCGGTGACGAAGCCGCCGATGACGTCGAGTCCGACGAACAGCATGCCGCGCGCGGCGAGCGGCGGTCCGATCTGCGCGGCGAGCCAGCGGTCGCGCTCGTTCAGCGGCCGGCCCACGCCCTTAGCACCGGCGGCGAGATTGCCGCGATGGTCGTCGGCGGAAGGGATGCGGGCGAGGGCGTAGGGCACCGGCTGCCCGTCGATCAGCAGCACGCGGGCATCCCCGCTGACCGCGATCTCGGGCAGGTAGCGCTGCGCGATGGCGAAGCCGCGCCCGTAGTCGGTGAGCGTCTCGAACACCACGTTGGCGTTGTGGTCGCCCTGCTCGAGCACGAAGATCGAGCGTCCGCCCATGCCATGCAGGGGCTTGACAACGATCTTGCCGTGCTCGCGCAGGAAGGCGCCCATGTCGGCCATGTCGCGCGTGATGAGAGTCGGCGCGCAGCACTGCGGGAACCAGGCCGTGTAGACCTTCTCGTTCATGTCGCGCAGGCCCTGCGGGCGATTCACCACCAGCACGCCCGCCTGTTCGGCGCGCTCGAGGATGTAGGTGCTGTAGATGTACTCGGTGTCGAACGGCGGGTCCTTGCGCATCAGCAGGCCGTCGAGCACCGACAGCGCCTCCACGCGCGCCTCGCCGAGCGTGAACCAGCCCTGCGGGTCGGCCGCCACGGTCAGCGGCCGCATGCGCCCGTAGGCCACCCCGTCGCGCAGCGACAGGTCCTGCAGCTCGAGGTAGGCGAGCGCGAAGCCGCGCGCCTGTGCGGCCAGGAGCATCGCCAGGGTGGTGTCCTTGGCGTATTGGATGGCGCCGATCGGGTCCATCACCACGCCGAGTCGCTTAGCCGCAGTCATCGGATCCTTCCAGGGGCGCACTCACGCCAAGTGCCGATTATGGCGAGTGCACCGCGAATATGTCTGCCCCGGGGTTGCCACGGCGCGAAAGCGGCGCACGACCTTCGAAAAACGTGACGTGCATGGCATAGCGGGGGGTATACCGATATGTTAAAACCGCGCTGCGCTTGCCCCTGCATTTTTCGGGCTTGGGAAGGGCATGACTTCAGTGGAGGGCCGCGCCGTGAGGGTGCGGCGCGGAAGTCGCCCGGCAGGTCCGCGCAACGGGTCTTTTTTTCGTCGCTCGGCCTAACTGAGGAAGGAGTCACTCGACCGTGACCGGCAGCAACAACAAGCTCCAGGGTCTGAAAGTGCTCGTCATCGATGACAGCAAGACCATCCGCCGCACGGCCGAAACGCTGCTCGCCAAAGAGGGCTGCGAGGTGTTCACGGCGATCGACGGCTTCGATGCGCTCGCCAAGATCGCCGACCATCAGCCCGACATCGTCTTCGTCGACATCATGATGCCGCGCCTGGACGGCTACCAGACCTGCTCGCTGATCAAGCACAACAAGGTCTTCCGCTCGATTCCCGTGATCATGCTGTCCTCCAAGGATGGCCTGTTCGACCGTGCCCGCGGGCGCATCGTGGGCTCGGAGCACTACCTGACGAAGCCGTTCACCAAGGATGAGCTGCTGTCGGCAATCGAGTCGCATATCGGGAGATGACGGCCATGGCGCTGATCCTGATCGTAGATGATTCACCCACCGAGCTACATGTGATGCAGAAAGCGCTCGAGAAGCACGGCTTCCAGACCGCCGCGGCGGTCGACGGCGCCGAAGGGGTGCGCATGGCGCGCGAGATCAACCCCGACCTGATCTTCATGGACATCGTCATGCCGGGCATGAACGGTTACCAGGCGACGCGCCAGCTCGCGAACGACCCGCGCACCAGCTCCATACCGATCATCATGGTCACCTCCAAGGGCCAGGAGACCGATCGCATCTGGGGGCTGCGCCAGGGGGCGATCGATTACATGGTGAAACCGGTATCCCCGGATCAGCTGGTCGCCAAAGCGCAGGCGACGCTGTCCTCGTGAGTGGCCCGCACCAAACGTGCGCCCCGCTGAAACATCCTCCCGACCATGAGTGAACCGACCACCGCCACTGAAATTGAGCTGAAGTCCCTGCGGGACCGGCCGTTCGAGCTGCTCGCCGAGCTCGAGCGGCGCGGGCGCGCGGTGTCGGCGCAGGTGAACCAGGAGGCGAGCGCCGGCCACGAGTGGGTCGGGGTGGCACTGCGCATGGCCGGGGACCTGTACCTGGTGGCGCGCGAGGAGACGCGCGAGGTGCTGGGCGTGCCGGCGAGCACCACCCGCGTACCCGGCGCCAAGCCCTGGATCAAGGGCCTCGCCAACGTGCGCGGCCAGCTCCTGCCGATCATCGACCTGCGCCAGTTCCTCGGCAGCGGCGTCACCCCGGTGACGCGCAACACCCGCATCGTGGTGGTGCACCACCGCGAGATCCCCGCCGGCCTCATCGTCGATGAGGTGCTCGGCTTCCGGCGCTTCGCCGAGAACGAATTCACCGCCGACGCCCCGCCCACCGTGGCGCGCTGCGAGCGCTACCTGGCCGGTGCCTTCCGCCGCGCGCAGGAGCAGTGGCCGGTCCTGAGCCTGCGCCAGGTGCTCGAGAGCGCAGCGTTCGCGGAGGCCGCCGCTTGAACCAACCGCCCACACCGCCGCCGAGCGGACTCGCGCTGCTCCTGGGTGCCTCCGCACTGCTGTTGCTCGGCAGCGGCGCCGCCTACTGGCTCGCGCTCAGCCGCCCGGCCCCGGAGAAGACTCACAGCGTGCCGGTGGAGGCGCTGTATGCGCTCGCCCTGGATGCCGACGGCGCGGTCGCCGGGGAGACGAGCGCGCTCGCGCGCTTCCAGGAGCGCCAGAAGCAGCTCGAGGATGCCGCCGCCCACGATTCGGGCGCGCCGTTTGCGAGCGATGCGCGCTTCACGCGCCTGATGAACAACGCCACCGCGGTGCTGCGGGCGCGCAGCGCGCTCGCCGATGCGGGTGCCGCCGCGCACGAGACCGCGACCCTGGTGCCGCGCCTGGTCAGCGAGGCCCAGGCCCTGGGCCAGACGCTGCCGGCCGTGAACGGCGCCCCCGCCGGGGGTGCGCTCGAGCGCTTCGAGTCGCGCGCGCAGCGCCTGCAGCTGGACGTCACCGCGCTCACCCAGGGGGCCGCGGACCCCGGGCAGGCTGCGCAGCACATGGCCGAGAGCAGCGATTACCTCGGCCAGGTGATCGCGGCGCTCGCCGGCGGCACCTCCGCCCTGGCGCTGCCCAAGGTCACCACGCCCGAGGGACTCAAGCACCTGAAGAACCTCGACTCCACCTACCAGGACCTCGCCGCCGCGGTGAAGCGCGCGGTCGCCGCGGCTCCGGCGCTGCCGGCGGCGCAGACCGCCGCGCGCGCCATCGCCGCCGATGCGCGCGATCTGGCCGCCACGCAGCCCCCGCCGGCGGCACCGCCGGCCGCTCCCGGCCTCAGCGCCTACCTGCCGCTGCTCTTGCTCGCCGCGGGACTCGCCTGCCTCATCGCCGCGCTGGTCTCGGCGCTGCGCATGCACCGCACGGTCGAGCGGCAGCGCGTCTCGGCGGACGTGCAGCGCAAGGAGAGCGACCGCAACCAGCAGGCGATCCTGCGGCTGCTCGATGAGCTCTCGAGCCTCGCCGACGGCGATCTCACCGTGCAGGCGACCGTCACCGAGGACATCACCGGGGCGATCGCCGACTCGATCAACTACGCGGTGGACGCGCTGCGCGGCCTGGTCACCACCATCAACGGCTCGGCGATCCAGCTGGAGTCGGCCACCAAGCAGACCCAGGCGCTGTCGCAGCACCTCGCCAAGGCGAGCGGGGCGCAGTCCAAGCAGATCGCCTCGGCCACCGAGTCCGCCGCCAGCATGGCGGCCTCCGTCGAGGAGGTGTCCGGCAACGCCGAGCGCGCCTCCGACGTGGCGCGCCACTCGGTGGAGGTCGCGCACAAGGGCGGCGATGCGGTGCGCCGCACGATCGACGGCATGAACACCATCCGCGAGACCATCCAGGAGACCTCCAAGCGCATCAAGCGCCTCGGGGAGAGCTCGCAGGAGATCGGCAACATCGTCGAGCTCATCAACGACATCGCCGAGCAGACCAACATCCTCGCCCTGAACGCCTCCATCCAGTCCTCGATGGCGGGCGAGGCCGGTCGCGGCTTCGCGGTGGTGGCGGATGAGGTGCAGCGCCTCGCCGAGCGCGCCGCCAACGCCACCAAGCAGATCGAGGTGCTGGTGCGCACCATCCAGACCGACACCAACGAGGCGGTGGTGTCGATGGAGCGCAGCACCACCGACGTGGTCGGCGGGGCACTGCTCGCCGAGAACGCCGGCGCGGCGCTCGAGGAGATCGAGCAGGTCTCCAACCAGATCGCCAGCCTGGTGCAGAACATCTCCGGCAGCGCGCGCCAGCAGACCGGCGCGGCGCAGGGCATCGCCCGCAACATGCAAATCCTCAAGGAGATCAGCGCCCAGACGGCCGAGACGACCAGCCACACCTCCGCGGCGATCGCGAAGCTCGCCGAGCTGTCCGCGGGGCTGCGCAAGTCCGCCGCCGGCTTTCGCCTGCCCGGCAGCAGCGGCGAGCGGGCCCCCGCCGGCAGCGGCAGCGTGAAGCGCATCGAGGAGGCGCCGCTCAACACGGCCAAGGTGCGGCAGATCTCCGCCCTGGGCGGCTCGTGATCCGCTGCTGAGAGAGCCACTGCATGCCTGAAGTCGTATCGCAGACCTTCGATCTCGTCGGACGCGAGGTCAACAGCACCCTCGGCGAGGCGCGCGCGGCGCTCGAGGCCTACGTCGAGCAGCCCGACAACGTGCAGCTGCTGGACAAGTGCGCGCAGGACCTGCACCAGGTGCAGGGGGTGCTGCGCCTGCTCGAGATCTACGGCGCGGCACTGCTCGCCGAGGAGATGGAGCACGTCACCCAGTACCTGATCGCGACGCACAGCGAGCGCAAGAGCCAGGCGGAGAGCCTCGACGCCCTGATGCGCGCCATGGTGCAGCTGCCCGGCTACCTTGAGCGCGTGCTCGCCGGCGGGCGCGACCTGGCGCTGGTGCTGCTGCCGCTGCTGAACGACCTGCGCGCGGTGCGCGGCAGCTCGCTGCTCTCCGAAGGCACGCTGCTGGTGCTCAACCTCAAGTCCGACCAGCAGCCGGAACCTGCCGGCGGCGGCGCCGCGGGCGAGGCGCCGATGACGGTGGAGCAGTGGGCGCGGCGCCTGCGCGCGCGCTACCAGGTCGGGCTCATCGGCTGGATCCGCGGCGAGCGCGTCGAGCAGCACCTCGAGACCCTCGCCAACGTCGCCAAGAAACTCGAGCAGATCGCCACGCGCCAGCCGCTGTTCCAGCTGTGGTGGGTGATCGGCGCGGTGATCGAGGCGCTGCAGCAGCATGGGCTGGAGGGCGGCCAGTCGATCAAGCGCCTGCTCGGCCTGGGGGATCGCGAGATCCGGCGCCTGTACGAGCAGGGCGAGGCGCGCTACGCGCAGTCCCCGGCGGTGGAACTGCTGAACAACCTCCTTTATTACGTCGGCCGCGCGGACTCCCAGGGCCCGCGGGTGCAGTCGGTGCGCGCCTCGTTCCGCCTGGCGGAGCTGCTGCCGGTCGATGAGAGCGTCGAGCAGGAGCGCGAGAACCTCTCCGCCCCGAGCATCAAGCTCATGCAGACCGTGGCCGCGGCCATCCGCGAGGACCTCGGCAAGATCAAGGACGTGCTGGACATCTTCGTGCGCCGCGGTGCCGGGCAGCCCCAGGAGCTGCACTCGCAGGTCGAGCTGCTGCGCAAGATCGGCGACACGCTCGGCGTGCTCGGCCTGGGGGAGCTGCGCGCGCGCGTGCAGTTCGAGACCGAGCGCCTGGGCAAGATCGTCGATGGCTCGCTCAAGGCCGATGAGGCGACGCTGGTGGAGATCGCCGCGACCCTGATCGGGGTCGAGGACAAGCTCGATGACAGCCTGGTCGGCATGATCCTGCCCAAGGACGCCGAGGCACCCCAGCCCGCCGAGGACTCCGAGTTCCAGCAGGTGCAGTCGGCGGTGCTGCGCGAGTGCATCGTGAACCTCGCGCGCATCAAGGAGGCCGTGACGCAGTCGGTCGGCGGCACCCTCGATGCGGCGGGCCTGGACAGCTGGCAGGACCTGATGCGCGGCATGAAGGCAGGGCTGCTGCTGCTCGGCAAGACGCGCGCGGTGGAGGTCATCGAGGGCATCACCACGCAGCTGAAGCGCGTGATGCAACCGGGCGTGCACGTGCTGCCGCCGGGCTTCATCGACCGCCTGGCGGACGCCATCGTCAGCCTCGAGTACTACATGGAGACGCTGCAGGCCGGGCGCTCCGACCCCTGGTACATGCTCGACAACGCCTCGGCGTGCGTGCAGGCGCTCGAGGCGCAGCCGCAGCCCAGCGTGCCGACGGTGCCGCCGCTCGAGCCGGGCTCGTACGCCAAGACCGTGCAGATCACCAGCGTGCCGACGGCGGCGCAGCGCGCGGATCTGGCCAACCTCGACGCCGCGGCGCCGACGCTCGCCGCCTCCCCGGCGCCGCAGATGCGCGCCCCCGCCGAGCACGCCGATCCGGAGCTGATGAAGCTGTTCATCGAGGAGGCGAACGAGGAGTTCGCCAAGATCCGCCACAACTTCCCGGTGTGGGACGAGAACCCGCTGGAGCGCGATGCGCTGATCACCGTGCGCCGCTCGTTCCACACGCTCAAGGGCTCCGGCCGCATGGTCGGCGCCCGCGAGCTGGGCGAGTTCGCCTGGTCGATCGAGAATCTCCTGAATCGCGTGCTCGACAACACGCTGATCCGCTCGGGCCCCATCCTCGAGACCCTGCGCGCCGCGGTGGCCGCGCTCCCGGAGCTGGTGGCGCAGCTCGAGCACGGCGGCGCCGTGCAGGCGGACGTGCTCGGCATCGCCTCGCGCGCGCATGCGCTGGCGGCCGGCAAGCCGAGCGCGCGGGCGCGCGCGCCGAGCGATGAGGACACCGCCGAGACGCCCATGACGCTCACCGTCACCGGCACGCGCCGCGCGCCGGTGATGCCGGCCGCTGCCCCCGCCGCCGTGAGCGCGCCGGCCATACCCGATGACACGCTGCGCGACATCTACGCGCGCGAAACCGCCACCCACGTCGCCACCGTGCGCGCGTATCTGGCGCGCGAGGCGAATTTCCCCGAGCCGCACGCGCTCGCCGAGGAGATCTACCGCGCCTGCCACACGCTCTCCGGAAGCTCGAAGATGGCGCAGGCGCGCCACGGCATCCGCCTCGCCGAGCCGCTCGATCACTGGCTGCGGCGCGCCTTCGGCAGCGGCCTGGGACTGACGGGCGAGGACCTCGCGCTGCTGGGCGACTGCATGTCGGCCATGGAGTCGGTGGCGAGCCACCTCGATGAGTCGACCGGCTACTTCGTCAATCACTGGCAGCTGCTCGAGCGCATCGAGCGCAGCGACCGCAGCCTCGAGCAGCGTATCGCTGCCGCGGCGGCGGCCGAGAAGGCCGCCGATGCGCCGCCGGCGCCGGCCGCCACCGAGGCGCCGGAGGCGCCCAGCGAACCGGTCGACTTCGATCCGGAGGTCGCCGCGATCTTCACCGACGAGGCGACCGAGCTGATCGAGGCTTCCGAGCGCGCCCTGAGCGACTGGCGCGCGCAGCCGAACAGCCCCGACCTGCGCCTGGGACTGAAGCGCCCGCTGCACACCCTCAAGGGCGGCGCCCGCATGGCCGGGATCATGTCCATGGGCGACCTGAGCCACGAGCTCGAGACGCTCGTGATGCTGGTCGACAACGGCACCGTGACCGCGGATGCGGCGCTGTTCGATGCCATGCAGGCGAGCCTCGATGAGCTCGCGCGCATGCGCGAAGAGGTCGTGAACGGGCGTCGCGTCGCGCCCGCGCGCGCGATCATCGCGCGCCTGCAGACCTTCACGCGCCCGAGCGCGCCGGCCGAACCGGTGGCCGCCGCCGCACCGCCGCCGGCCCCCGTCGCGCCGCCGGCCCCCGTCGCGCCGCGTGCGCCCGCCGCGCCGCCCCCCGAACTGACACTGAGCGAGCCGGAGTCTCTCTCCGAAACGCGCATCGCGAAGATCAGCGCCGAGCAGCGCCTGGCCGGCGAAGCCGCCGCCGCCGCTGCTGCTGCGAGCACCCCGGTGGCCGCCGCGCCCGCGCCGCGCGCCCCCGAGCCGGCCGCGCTGCCGCGAGCGCCGGCGCCCGTAGCACCGAGCGCGCCGGCCCCGGTGGTCGAGGCCGGCTGGTCGGCCGCGAGTACGCTGGCGGCGGCATCCCCCTTCAACCGCCTGCGCGCGGAGACCGAGGAGTCCCTCGCCGCGCCCGCGCCGGTGCCCCCGGGACGCGAACCGGTCAGCGGGAGCGAGCCGAAGGAGATGGCGCGCGTCGACGCCGAGCTCCTCGATCAGCTGCTCAACATCTCCGGCGAAGCGAGCATCGCGCGCGCGCGCCTGGAGCAGCAGCTCGGGAGCTTCGATTTCAACCTGGGCGAGCTGTCACGCACGGTGACGCGCCTGAAGGAACAGCTGCGCAGCCTCGAGATCGAGACCGAGGCGCAGATCCTGCACAAGCACGAGGACGAGGGCGGCTCGCACCGCAGCGAGTTCGATCCGCTCGAGCTCGACCGCTACTCCTCCATCCAGCAGTACTCGCGCGCGCTCGCCGAAACCGCCAACGACGTGGCGAGCATCCAGTCGCTGCTCGAGAACCTCGCCAAGGACACGCAGAACCTGCTGCAGCAGCAGGCGCGCACCATCACCGAGTTGCAGAACGGCCTGATGCGCACGCGCATGGTGCCCTTCCAGCGCCACGTGCAGCGCCTGGCGCGCATCGTGCGCCAGGCCGCCGCCGACACCGGCAAGCGCGCCGAGCTCATCATCGAGGGCGCCTCGGGGGAACTTGACCGCCAGGTGCTCGAGCGCATGCTGCCCCCGTTCGAGCACATGCTGCGCAACGCCGTGGTGCACGGGATCGAGAAGCCCGAGGAGCGCGTGAAGCGCGGCAAGCCCGACACCGGGCACATCCTGCTCGAGCTGCACCGCGAGGGGGCCGAGGTCATGGTGCGCCTGACCGATGATGGCGGCGGCATGAACCTCAAGGCCATCCGCGACAAGGCGCTCGCGCTCGGCATGATCTCCGAGGGCAACACGCTCAGCGACGAGGATGCGATGCAGCTCATCCTCGAGCCGGGCTTCTCCACCGCCGGCGCCATCACCCAGCAGGCCGGCCGCGGCGTCGGCATGGACGTGGTGGCGACCGAGATCAAGCGCCTGGGCGGCGCGCTGCACATGGAGACCAAGCCCGGCGAGGGCACGGTGTTCACGATCCGCCTGCCGCTCACCCTCGCCATCAGCCACGCGCTGGTGGTGCGCACTGACGAGGAGTACTACGCGCTGCCGCTGCCGACCGTGGAGGGCGTGCTGCGCCTGTCCAAGGCGGAAGTCGCCGCCCACCTCGGGCGCGAATCGGCGCCCTTCGACTACGGCGGCCAGAAGTATCACTTCCAGTACCTGGCGACCTTCGTCGGCCTGCCGCCCTCGGAGCTGCCGGGCCAGGACGTCACCATCCCGGTGGTGCTGGTGCGCGCCGGCGAGCACTCGACCGGGCTGGTGGCGGATGAGCTGGTCGGCAGCCGCGAGATCGTGGTGAAGTCGGTCGGCCCGCAGATCTCCAGCATCCGCGGCATTTCCGGCGCCACGATCCTGGGCGACGGCCGCATCGTCATCATTCTGGACATCGGCGCGCTGGTGCGCGCCGAGTGGCGCACGCGCGCCCAGGCCCCGCAGCCGCCGCGCGAGCGCGGCGACCGCCGCACCTTCGCGATGGTCGTGGACGACTCGATCACCGTGCGCCGCGTGACCCAGCGCCTGCTGGAGCGCAACGGCATGCGCGTGCTCACCGCACGCGACGGCATGGACGCGGTGGCGCTGCTGCAGGAGAACATCCCGGACGTGATCCTGCTCGACATCGAGATGCCGCGCATGGACGGCTACGAGGTCGCCGCGCACGTGCGCAACGACCCGCGCCTCAAGGACGTGCCGATCATCATGGTCACCTCGCGCGTCGGCGAGAAGCACCGCGCGCGCGCCATCGAGCTCGGCGTCGATGACTACCTCGGCAAGCCCTACCAGGAGGCGCAGCTGCTCGATGCCATCGCCCCGCTGGTGGAGCGGCGCCGCGCCGCCACCCGCTACGCCTCCGGGGGCAGCTAGCCATGGCCGAGCGCGTCGCCGAGATCTACAGCCTGCTGGTGCCGCTGGTCGACGGGCGGCTCATCATTCCGCGCGCCTGCGTCGCGGAAGTGATCGGTTTCCAGACGCCCTCGGAGATGACCGGGGCGCCGCCGTGGTACATCGGCACCATTCCCTGGAACGGCAAGGCGGTGCCGCTGGTGTCCTTCGAGGGTGCCTGCGGACAGATGATCCCGCCGGCGAGCGGGCGCACGCGCGTCGTGATCCTGCACGCGCTCGGCACGCAGATCGAGGGCGGTAATTTCGCCGTCGTCAGCCAGGGCTTCCCGCAGCTGGTGCGCGTCAGCTCTGACGTCGTGCGCCCCGACAACTCGCGGGTCTTCGCCGAGCGCGCGCCGGTCATCTGCCAGATCCGCATGGTGAACGAGACGCCGCTGGTGCCCGACCTGCAGCGCCTGGAAGAGATGATCGCCGAAGAGACCAGCATCGGGACGCCCTGAAGGGGTGCCGGCGCGGCAGGCGGTCCAACCGGGCGCTGCAACCCTGGAACGCTGTACCCGGCGCCCGGATCAACACATCCTGCAAGTGCGGCTGCATGGGCACGTCTGCGACGGCACGCTCGCCTCGACGGACGCCCCGGCCGGCAGCGCCGTAGCACCTGCGCCGCACGTTCAGGGCCCCTTGTAGTTCAGCACCGGCCGCAATACGCGCGCGATCGTCACCAGTTCGCGCTGCGCGCGCGCCACCGCGCGGATGTCCTTGTAGGCGCAGGGCGCTTCATCGCGCAGCTGTTCGGCCTGCCGGTAGTCGTACCAGATGCCGGCCATCTGCCGGTGCAGCTCCCGTGCACTGACGCGGCGCCGCGCCTCGGTGCGGCTCATGAGTCTTCCTGCGCCGTGGGCGCTCGAACCCAGCGCCAGGGCGCAGCCGCGGCCGCGTACATGAAAGGACACCGTGCCCATTGAGCCCGGCAGCACGCCCCACTGACCCTCGGGCGCCGCCATCGCGCCCTTGCGGTGCACCCACAGTGCGCATCCGCCGTGGGATTCGGCTGCGACGTGGTTGTGATCGGTGCTGATCGCGCCTTGCCAGTCAAGACGCGCGCTGCGCGTGGCGGCCATGACCTCGCCGATGTGCGTCGCAATCTGGGCGCGGTTGGCGGCGGCATAGCGGCGGGCCCAGGCGGCGTCGTGCAGGTAGGCCCGCCCGTGCGCGCTGTCGGCCTCGAGCGCGCGCAGTCCGGCGCCGGCGCCCTCGGCGCGCTTGAGGTGGTGATCGCGGATCGCGGGCCCCATGACCCGCGAGCCACTGTGCACCATCAGCCACAGCTGGCCCTCATCATCCGCCTGCAGTTCGCAGAAGTGATTGCCGCTGCCCACGGTGGCGAACTCGAGCGCGCCTTCCCGGCGCCAGAGCGCGTCTAATCGCGGATCACTGAGGGTGTCGGCGGTCACCTCAGCGGGTGCACTGATGGCGGCCTTGCGATTCCAGCGCCGCGCGGGCACCCGCCGAGAGATCCTGGCCAGGATTTGCCCGGCGGCGGCCGGCTCCGCGAGGCAGTCCGCGCCGACGTCGAAGGGCACGGCCAGCATGCCGCAGCCGATGTCCCCGCCCACGGCCTGCGGGTAGAGCAGCTGCGTGGTGCCGACCGCGACGCCGACGCAGACGTCCTCCGCGAGGTGCACGTCCGGCATGACGGCGATGTGCCGGACATCGCGCGCGCGGCGCAGGCGCTCGAGGGCCTCGAGCACCGCACCCTTCAGCGGCGCCACGACCCACGCGTGCAGCGGCGCGAGTTGTGCCTCAGACATCGACGTCCCCGCAGCGCATGGCCGGTATGAACGACAGGTCCGGGGCCCGCTTGCGACTGACGATGCGCGCGACCGCGGCCCGCAGCCGCGGCGCCTCGCGGTGCAGGCTGGCCAGCACCTCGGGCAGCGCCGGGCCATCCGGCGCCACGAAGTGCACCAGCAGCTGCCCGCAGCCTCCGGCGGGGGAAACCTCGTCCACGTACAACTGCTCCAGTCCGGGGACCGGCCGCTCGGCCAGCGCGAGATTCAAGGCGCGCTGCGCCTGGCGGCACAGCTGCAGGGCCTTGTGCTCCGCGTGCCGGCCGGCGGCATGTCCCTCGGAATCGTGATCGTCCAGTGCCTCGGCGAAATCCGGATCGACGTGCGACGCCGATCCTCTGCGATGGTGCTTGCTCAAAAGAAATTGCTCCCGTTACGGAACGCGAGAGACGCGTGTCCGCATGGCCCGCAGCGCTTTAGCGGTGCGAGCGGAATGACTCGAAGCGTTGGGAGCCAGCCCGGCCATCCGGGCTTGGAAAAGCTAGAGGGCGGGCGAGCTCGATCGCATCGGGCCGAGTGCAATAAGGAACATGGCTCTGCTCCTGCGGTGGCGAACGAACATTGACGGGCTGGGAAAGACGGCGCGGGAGACTACGCCCGTGTTAGGTAGGTTGCAAGTGCAAACGACCCGAATCGTCCTGCGTCACCCCAGGCTGGCGGGCCGTCAGAAAGAGGTACCCGGTAGTGCTTCGACGGGCTCTTCTATCCATTGCACGCAGGCGCTCGTTGCGCTGGCGCTGCTGTACGCGCGCGTTGTCAAGGTTGCAAGTGAGTAGCGCAGCACAAAAAGGGGTACCCGAATCTCCTCAGACGGGATCTATGTCCGGCAACACCCGCGTTTTCGCGGGTGCACGAAGCGCGTAAATATGAGGTGCAGGACACGCCGTACCGCATGACCTGACATCTAACATCGTCGCTTGGGTGACCCGACGGGCTTCCATTGATTTGGCGCCGGGGTCATAGCCGGCTCTCAATCTCGGCTCAACCGCACCCTAGGATCATCGCACGCATGCAAATCGGAAAGCGCTCTGCCGGCAAAGGCCCGGGACTCTTGGCGGCACCGGCACTCGCGGTGGCCCTGGTGGGGGGCTGCGCGACCACGACCCCGCCGCAGCAACAGCTCGCAGCCCCGGCGCCCACCGCGACGCTGGTCGCGGCGCAGCAGCAGGCCAACACCGTCGAGGTGAAGACGCTCAAGCGCAAGGTCGCCATCGGCCGCTTTACCAACGAGACCCGTTACGGCAAGAGCTTCCAGGTCGACGCCAGCAACGACCCGCTGGGCAAGCAGGCCTCCGACATGCTGGCCACGCGCCTCGTGGCCTCGCAGCAGTTCCTGGTGTTTGAGCGGCCCGATCTCGACAAGGTGGCGGCCGAGCAGTCGCTCACCCACGTGTCGGGCCTCATCGGGGTGGATACGTTGATCATTGGCTCCGTCACCGAGTTCGGACGCAGCACCACCGGCAAGAGCGGCTTTCTCAGCGGCACCAAGATCCAGAACGCCCATGCGAAAGTTGAGATCCGCCTGGTCGACGTGCGCACCGGCTACGTCTTCTTCACCGCCAGTGGTACCGGGGACGCGACCACGGAGTCTGGCGAGATCGCCGGGTTTGGCAGCCGGGCTGATTACGATGAGGCGCTCAATGACCGTGCCATCGGCGCGGCGATCTCTGATGTGCAGAACTCGCTCATCGCGAAGCTGCAGGACCGCGCCTGGCGCACCGACATCCTCAAGGTCGAAGGACGCCAGCTGTACCTCTCGGGCGGCAAGCGCCAGGGCCTCAAGGTGGGGGACACCCTCGCGGTGATGCAGCAGGGGGAGCGGGTCAAGAGCGCGCAGAGCGGCTTTGACATCACGCTGCCGCCCAAGACCGTCGGCCAGATCCGCGTCGTCAGTTTCTTCGGGGACAACGAGACCAACGAGGGGTCAGTTGCCGAGATGCTGTCGGGCGAGGTCAGCGAGGCACGGCTGGCTGGTCTCTACGTCAGCGAAAGTAAGGAGTAGCGCCGTGCGATATTTCATGCTTGCGCTCGTGTGCGCACTGCTGGTCGCCTGTGATCTGCCGCATTCGACCGTCCGCACGGGAGCGCCCGCGCCCGCGCTCATCGTGGCCGGGGCGCCAGCCAACTCGCTCCTCTACGTCGACGGCGTGCAGATGGGCACCGCCACCACCTTCAACGGCAAGCCGTACACGGTCTCGGTCCTTGAAGGCGTGCACGTCGTCGAGGTACGCCTGGCCGGCAAGGTCATCTACACCGAGAAGGCGTTCGTCGGCAGTGGCGAGACCCACACCGTCAACGTCCTGGTGGGCGGCTCGACGTGAGGAGTCGGCTGCCCATCGCGCTCGCGTGTCTTGGCGTCGCGCTGTGCGGTTGCGTGACCAACCACTACACCTACGACTGGGGCGACTACGATCCATCCATGTACGCCTACTACAAGAACCCGGCCAAGGTCGGGCAGTTCTCCGATTCGCTGGCGGCGATTATCAAGGCCGGGGACGCGCAGGGCGTGAAGGTCCCTCCGGGCATCTATGCGGAGTACGGCTACTTGAAGCTGCAGCAGGGCAAGAACAGCGAGGCGGTCGGGCTCTTCGAGCAGGAGAAGCAGCACTGGCCGGAGTCGAAGGTGTTCATGGAACGCATGATCAAGGTGGCCTCCGTATCTCCGGACGCCGCCTCACCCAAGGGCGAGTCGCACCCATGACGCGAGGCCGGCTGGCGTGCGCACTCGCCGTACTCTTGCTCGCCGGCTGCGTGAACGCGCCGCCGAAGGGCAACTACTCGCAGTTTCGCACCGAGAATCCGCACTCGATCCTGGTGGTGCCCGTCACCAACAAGAGCGTTGACGTCAACGCTCCGGACTACTTTCTCTCGACCATCACGCCGCCGCTGGCGGAGCGGGGCTACTACGTATTCCCCGTGAACATGGTGAAGTCGGTGCTGGCGGACGATGGGTTGAGTGACGCCAATCTCGTTCACGCGGGCGACCCACATCGTCTCGGGGAACTCTTCGGCGCGGACGCCGTGATGTACATATCGATCGAACGCTGGGATGCGCAGTATGTGTTGCTCTCGACCAGCGTGACGGTCTCGCTGAACTACACGCTCAAGAGCACGCATACCGGGAACGTCCTGTGGACCAACCACCAGACGGTGGTCTACACGCCGCAGCAAAACGGCGGTGGGGGCCTGGCGGGACTGATTGCCGGCGCGGTCGCTGCCGCCATTACCAAGGCGGCTCCCAACTACGTCCCGCTCGGCATTCAGGCCAACAGGCAGGCCGTCGACCTCAAGGGTACGGGTCTGCCGGCCGGTCCCTATAACGCCCAGTTCGGTAAGGACTCGGCGGACTTCTAGCGGTACCTCTCTCGGCGCGGGATGCAATGGCCATCGCAAGGGCAGATTCACGCAGACGTCTGAGACCTGACTCACGCCCACCCGGCGCGGCCCAGCGCCTCAGGAAGGCGGTCCTCGCACTGCCGCTGCTGCTCGTGCCGGCGCTGCTTCCTGCCCACCAGGACGAGACCTACCACAATCCGGTGGACCGCAAGGCTTACACCGCGCCAGGCGGCTGGAAGACCTATGCGCCGGACACACCCGCGCCGCCCTCGACGGAGAAGGTGGACCTGGAAAACGTGCGCCTGCTGCAGGATCAGGAGGAGATGGCAGCGCGCACGAGCGCGCCGGACCTGGCCGCGTTCATCAAGGTCGCACAGGTGGCGGCGTCCGAAGTGTTTGCGCGCTACGACAAGGCCGCTTCACTCCTGGTGCAGTTCACCTGCACGCCGGGCAAGCACGTCGTGCAGATCGCTTCCCAGGGGAAGCCGCCGCAGGAGCTGCTGGAGGCCTACTACGACAGGCTCGTTGCGCTGGAGCCTTTGAAGGTTTCCGGCGAGGTGAAATTTCAGTTTCTGCTGAAGGTGAGGCCGTAAGGGTTGCCGGATCTGATCACCGTCCGTGATCGTCTCGGTGTACGCCTGAGAGCACGCAAGCAGTTTGAACTCAGTCAAAATCCACCGGCGGTCGGGGATCGTAACTGCGGCTGCCAATGGGTAACGGCGTAATACGAGACGCCAAGTACTCGTGTTGGCAAGTTTAGGTGCCCAACGGGGCGGCATCAGACTCCTATACTGGTAAGCGGGGAAACGCAGAAGCCCAGGACTTGCCATGTCGATCAGAGTTTCCGAACAGCCGTCAACCGACGGGCCGAGAGGTCAGGACGAGGCAACGCTGGCCCAAATGGACCGGTACGAACTCGCTCGCTGTCGGTCAGCGCGTGATCTTTTGTTCGCCTGCGGCGGTATAGCCAGTGAGCCCACCACTGACCGCGAAATCGACGCCCCGTGTTTGCTGGCAGACCAGAGCATCGCCAGCCCTACGGTGAGGGCCGCGGAGAAGACGCGATTGCTAGTCCGCTTCGTAATCGCCGCGTGCCGCTGGGCCTATGAACGCGTGGCACTCTAGGCATTTAGCCAGGAAATGAACGAGGCCGAGCCGATGACGCGCAAATCCCGTCTTCACAGTGGCTCCGGCATCTAAGTGATCGGGAGAGACATGGCACGAAGGGATGGTCCTCTGGGCCCGCGCTGAGCGCCTCCGGCCGCACGTCGCGTACCAGGTGAGTCTGATTTGCACTCGACTTGGAGCAGCCCACGAAAAGCTGAGAACTCCGGCGTCTTGCGCGGTTCTCCAGGGCAGGCGATAGGGCCACCTACGTGCGTATGTGTAACAGTTACGTGATAGTCGCCTGACTTGAAAACCGGAGGGTTCGCAAGAGGGGTTCGGGAGTTCGAGTCTCACCCTCTCCGCCAATTAGAAGGACCGCTTTTGACCTAGGCTGTGTGAAAACCAAACGCGATTTTCGAAAGTGGGCAATCAAACGTAATCCAATCACCCCCTGAAGATCTGGGTGGGAAACAAGCTCGTTACCTATATGGAAGTCGCTATTCAAGTGGTTTGAGAATTTCACGCGACTCGAAAAATCCACGTTTTCACACAGCCTAGACCCGTAGCTGCCGGTGGCTAGTGGCGGCTTTGCGGAACCAAAAATCACGCAGTCGTTCTCTTTGTTTGCTGCGCCATCAAAACCAGTCTCAGGTGACCGAGCGCGAGATAACGTAGTGATACGTGCGGCGTCGAAATAAGCGCACTCGCAGGCACTCTAACGCGAAGGAATCGTCACCACCGGCTGATTCTGTGTTTGCCCAGTGTCGACCATAGTAAATAGGTTCATGATGAGTGAAAAGACATGTTTGGATTCCAGGTCACTGTCGTCAATCCAGAACCAGCTGTTCCGATATTTCACTGATACAAACGCGTCAGGCGGCCTCGATGCTCCGCTGTGGATGCGAATCTGACGGACCACGCCGGAAACATCCTGGTCATGTTCAAACCCAGGAAATGCTCGCGATTTCGCCAGATCTTCCGTCGGCACTTCTATTTGTGCCGCCATTGTTTCCATCAAGTCAAGAATTGAGCGCGTAGTCACCGCAATCTCTGTATCGTTTGCGGGAACGGCGCCCGGGACAACCTGGATCTCATCCACGTTGGGATTGAGGCCCAGCAAATGCCGCATCTCTGCGATGTCCGACTGGATTTGGGGAGAGATATTTCCCGGTTGAAAGCGGAGGACCGTCAACAACTCCCCTTTGGCGTCCTTCTTTATCAGGAATCTTATCTGACCTGAAAGCTGGATCTCGCGTGCCAACGTTCGCACACGATGAAAGCCCGCGTCGGCAGGCACTATTCCATTTCGTGTTGTCTCTTGATTTTTCAATTCGTTTATTGACGCCACGGCGGCAAACATGACGATATCGGCGGGCAGCCCACCCTGCATGCCGGCGAATACCGCTTCGAGCGGTAACGGAGTCGCGAGCCCTCGGATGAACTTGTTACCGGTAAGCGGGATATAGGTAACAGTGGGGGTGTTAGTGTAGGTGCCGCTACCGCCAATCGTTGCGTTTGGGACGCTGCCGTTCGGCACTATATTCCCGGTAACAGTAACTCCCTCCTGGAGCGAATGGCTTGCCACGATCTGTCCCACATCCACAAAAACGGGGGGATCGACGTAGCGGATCTTGACGATGTTTAGCAACGTTTGCTCGTTCCAGGAATCCGAGAGGGAGGCAGCGTACAAGGGACGATCGTTCCTCACGGACTGTGGGCCGATGGCGCTAAAACAGCCCGTGGCGCACAGAGCGAGCGCACTGATGGCCAAGACGCGCACGGTCTTGCAAGGAGCTACCTTGCTTGCTGATGTGCGCCAATCGTTGTTTGCTGCCACTGGAACCATCCGAAGGGAAACGCGTGTTACGCGCACCGGCGCCTCAAAGCTACCCTGCGATTCCTCTCCCCCGCAAGCTACCGTGAAATTGGGTGATTCAATCGCAACGCGGAGGCTTTGCTATGAGAGCTAGCCTACCGCATGTCGCGGGCGACCGCTTTGCGGCGGCTATTTCAGGACCGTCACCCACAGGTTTTGCCCGACTGCTGCCATTGTGGCCGCATTACAAAGGCTGATCCTCTAGCGTTGACGGGCATATCGTGAGGCCATCTAGCGAAGGGCCTCACGATGCAGCAATCGGATACCTGAGAGTCAGCACTCGGGAACAAGGCCGTAGCGGCTTGGCTCTTCTCCGCATCTCGCGGTTTTCCAGTGGAAAGGAAGTTATAGAGAAGCTTAATCCTCCCGGCACTGTTAGCATCAACGAAGCCGGATTAGACAAAGTAATGTCGTTTCCGAAGTGGTACGCGGCGTTCGTGGTTGAAAAAGGTAAGGTTGAAGATGTGTGCGCCACTTCGTCTGGAAGCGTCTGGTTCAACGATGAGGTCAAAGATACCCTACACCCCGGAAGAGCCTACCTGAGGTGGCGTACGCGATCACCGGTGCCGCGCTCGGCGGCTGACACGCACGTGCCAGACCCGACGTCTGCCACGGCACCCGAGAAGACAATCAACGCAATCAGCGAGCGAAGGGACGGGGTCGTTGCTCGGACACAAAAGCGAAACCGAGCTGGGCACCAGCTCGTTCGGGTGTTTCGTTCGAAGGACATGTCATGAACCGCTGGACACGTTGGCTTCCCGGACTGCAGGTCCTGAGCCACTACCAGGCCGCCTGGCTGCCATACGACCTGATGGCAGGTTTGGTTCTCACCACGATGCTGGTGCCAGTCGGGATCGCGTACGCGGTGGCGTCGGGCGTCCCGGGAATTCATGGCCTGTATGCCACGATTGTCCCCCTGCTGGCATACGCACTGTTTGGTCCCAGCCGCATCATGGTACTGGGGCCGGACTCCGCACTCGCCGCCGTGATTCTCGCGGTGGTGTTGCCGCTATCGGGTGGCAACCCGATGCGCGCCGTGACGCTGGCGAGCATGATGGCGGTGGTGTCGGGGCTGGCTTGCATCCTGATCGGGGTGATACGTCTGGGATTCGTCACCGAGCTGCTGTCCAAGCCGATCCGCTACGGCTACATGAACGGCATCGCGCTCACGGTGCTGATAAGCCAGCTACCCAAGCTCTTCGGCTTCTCGATCGACCAAAGCGGTCCGCTGCGCGACCTGATGCAGGTCGCCGCAGGCGTGCTGGCCGGCAAGGCCAACTGGACCGCGTTCATGGTGGGCGCAGGCGCACTGGTGGTGATTCTGCTGCTCAAGCGCTTCAAGCGAGTTCCGGGCCTCCTGATCGCAGTCGTGGGCGCCACCATCGTGGTCGGTGCGCTCGGTCTGGACCAGAGTGCTGCCGTGAAAGTGCTCGGAACAATGCCGCAAGGTCTGCCATCGTTCGCGCTGCCTTGGGTGAGTCTCGCCGACCTCAGCCAGGTGGTGATCGGCGGCTGCGCGGTCGCCATAGTGGCGTTCGCCGACACCAGCGTCCTGTCGCGCACCTATGCGGCCAAGACCCACTCCCGAGTCGATCCGAACCAGGAGATGATCGCCTTGGGCGTCGCCAACCTCGCCGGGGGACTGTTCCGCGGCTTTCCGATCAGCAGCAGTTCCTCGCGTACCCCGGTCGCGGAGGCCGCGGGGGCGAAGACCCAACTTACCGGCGTGGTCGGCGCCGTGGCCGTCGCACTGCTGCTGGTGCTGGCACCCAATCTGCTGCAGCACCTGCCCAACAGCGCGCTGGCAGCGGTGGTGATCACCGCGGCGATCGGCCTGTTCGAATTCAAGGATCTCCGCCGCATCTTTCGCATCCAGCGTTGGGAATTCTGGCTGTCGATCGCCTGCTTCGTCGGCGTTGCCGTACTGGGGGTGATTCCCGGCATCGGCTTGGCGATCATCATCGCGGTGATCGAATTCCTATGGGACGGCTGGCGGCCTCACCGTGCCGTGCTCGGCAGAGTGGACGGCATCCGCGGCTACCACGACATCCAGCGCTACCCCGCGGCGCGGCTCATCCCCGGACTGGTGCTGTTCCGCTGGGACGCACCGCTGTTCTTCGCAAACGCAGAGTTGTTCCACGAGAGCGTGCTCGAGGCCGTCGCGCAATCGCCGACGCCGGCACGGCGGATCATCGTGTCCGCCGAACCGGTCACCAGTGTCGACGTGACCTCGGCTGACATGCTGGTCGAACTTGCGCGGACCCTGAGCGAGTCGGGCGTCGAACTGCGGTTTGCGGAAATGAAGGACCCGGTCAAGGACAAACTCAAGCGCTTCGAACTGCTCGAGCGCTTCGGGCCCGCGTCCTTCTACCCCACCCTGGGCGCCGCCGTCGACGCGTATCTCGAGGAACACGCCGTGGACTGGAAGCCCTGACAGTCCGGCTAGGAGTCAGGTCGTCACGAAACCCCTCTGGTTGCGAATCCAACCTCAGTGGGAACTCGCGGTTTTGTACCAGCCGGGGATGAGTCCTTCCTGCTTCACCCAGCCTTCGCCCGGCATCCACTCGCAGTACATGACGCGCCGCCAGAGTTTGTCGTTCTGCGGATCCCACCAGCACACATCGGCATTCTGACCGCTGCTCTGCAGCACGCGGGTGACGGTATTGACCGCCGAACCTCCGGGCCAGAGGAATTCGACCACGTCGCCTTCCTTGAGCGGCAGCAACTGCAGGTTCAGCGCGCCGTGCGGGTTACTGGTGTTGGGCGGTCCGCAGCACAGGGTGCGAACGACTACCACGCTGCCGTCGGCGATCGCGCTGTCGCTGACCCCGCTCTTGGTGAGCGACTCGTGAATGCCGCTGCTGGCCAGGATATCGCTGCGCGTCAGCACCTCGACTACCTGACCGGTGTGCAACGTCCCCGGCTCGCCGAGCTTGCCGGCGGGAATTGCGCAGCCGCTCATCAGCGCAAGGACAAGCGCGAGGGCTATACCCGTGCAGATCGGGGCCAGTGCTGTATCTCTGGTCAGTGGCGACAAGGTGTGTGCTCCTCCGGGTTGCCTTGAGCGCTTAGCGGCGCTTCCCATACAAGAGTGGCCGTCAGAGGATTTGGGTACTTGAAGCCGTGGCAGCGCCGTCGACATCCGGTCGCCGGTGCTGACGGCGCGGCGGACCCGGCACTGCTGCAATGGAAAACGGTGCGGGCGCGCGAATCGGGACAGCGGCCGGGCGTCACTCAGGAATGCGACTACAGCGCGAACTTCCGCCCCTGTGGCGCATCACGCCAGGGGCGTGCCGGGCGAGCTACTACTGTTTCGGGATCGGGTGCGCGGGTTGCGAGTAAACGCGGATCGTATTTGCCGTGACCTCGACCCGTACGCCATCCAGGCTGCGCAGAAACGCGATGAAGGCCTGCGGGTCGCTGTCCGCAAAGACCCCGCTTATCCGCAGCGTTCGCAGTGCGCCACTCTCGATCTGGATGGGGGAGCTGCTGTAGCGATTGAACTCGGCCGCAACGTCTGCCAGGGGTTCATTCTCGAACGCAATCTGATGGCGCAGCCAGGCGGTCGCATGTTGTGCGTCGACCGTGGTGGGGGCCGCTTGCCAGTCCGTCGCTGATACGTGCAGCTGCTGATTCGCTCCCACTTCGACCGCGCCGCGAGGCGGCGACGCCTGCGGTGTGGGCCCGCTGCCGTCATTTCCGGAAGACAGCTCACTGCGGGCTGTCGCAGGTGCGACGGTTACGCGCCCTTCAGCCACCGTGACGATGGTGGATTCGTCCGTGAGGCGCACGTCGAATACCGTCCCGCGCGCGATCACTTCCGCCACGCCTGCGAACACGTCGAACGGGCGGTGCGGATCGTGTGCCACCTCGAAGTTGACCTGGCCATGATTGATCGTGACGCGCCGCTCCTTCGCGTCGTAGCGCACGGAGACGTCCGAATCAGTATTCAGGTGCAACACGGAGCTGTCGCTCAGTCGCCGCGTGAGCTGCTCGCCGTGTCGTGTCTGGAGGCGCAGCTCCGTGGCCGCCACCGGGGCCGGTACGGGCGCAGTGCGCTGCCACAGGAGTGTCGCGACACCGATCGCAGCCACAATCGCCGCGGCCGCCGCGGCCGCCGCGAGCAGCCGCCAGTGCGCCGCTTGCGGCTCGCGCCCCCGCGGCGCCGGCGCATCCAGCGGTCGAACGACGCTGTCTGCTTCGCGCCGCGCGCGCTCCACCAGCGCGTCGATCGAGGACTGCGCTTGCGGGGCGCACGCCATCAGGTCACGGGCGACCTGGGTGACGCCCAGATATTCCTCGACGTGCATCGGCGAGTTCCGGAGCCACTGCAGGAATTCTTCGCCCGCGGCGGCGCCAGGAGCTTCGCGATTGGCGACAAACCAGGCGGCTGCCTGATCGGCGACGGTGGTGCGCACCGGATCCTCTTTCATGTGTTCATCCTAAACGTGCCATCCTGCGTCGGCAGTGGGCCAGGGCCCGCTGAACGTACTTTTTGACCATGTGTGAAGAGATACCGAGTTGCGTTCCGACCTCCTCGTAGCTCATCCCGCGCCAGTAATGCAGTGCCACCGCGGCCTGACACTTCGCCGGCAGCTCGAGCAGCACCTCCTGCAGGCGTTGGCCGCGTGCTTGCGCGTCGCATTCCTGGCCAAAGGACGGTAGCTCCGCCAGCTGTTCCTGAACGGCGTCGTCGTTGATGTCAAGGCTGCGTCCCGAGGCGCGCGACTTCACGTTGTGCTCTTGGGCGAGATTGGCGGCAATGGTGAACAGATACGCTTCAGGACTGCGAATCGTGCTCAGATCCTTCACCCGCAGCATCCGCAGGTAAACTTCCTGCGCCAGTTCTGCGGGATCGGCGGAGCGGTTCAGACGCTTCTGCAGGAACCCCCGCAGCGCGTGGCCCTGCTCGGCGAACAGCCGCTCCAAGAGGGCCTTTCTGGGCTCCGTCATACGTCAGAACGTTCCGGTGAATGGGCTCTACCCATGACTAGGAGTGCGCCCGCGCCGAACCGGGTACCCCTGTCGCCATTGGCTGCCGAGGGCCCTGCGGCGTGCGATGGCAACGAGGGATGAGGTGATCTCGGCGGCAGGCCCGTGCGGGCTGCCGAATGAGGCGTGTCGCCGGACCCGCCACGCTTCTGGTCGCCCCAGCCCCATGAAATCAGCCGGTTAACGGACTGCCTCCCCGGGTACGACGGGTTGCGCCGGCTACCCGCTGACCTCGACCGGCACGACGAGCGTGTGCTGCAACTGCGCCTCACCCTGCGTGGCGACGGCGCTGACACTGACACTGTAACTTCCCGGCGGCGTGCCGCCTAAGGAGGAGTGATCCGAGCTGCTGCAGCCGAAGGCGAGGAGCGTTGCCAGGCACCACAGGAGCCACGATGCGGTTCCGCGCCGCGCCTGCCCCCCACGCGCCACGCGTCGTGCCGATCTGCGGCCGCCGACCAGCAGGAGCCCCATGCCGGCGAGTGCGGCCAGTCCGGCGCCGCGCGCCGGAGCGGCGGGGACACGGGCCGCATAGGCGCCGCGCGTCGTCACGGTGAGCACGGCGTGACCGGTCCCACTGAGCGCGGCCGGGTTCACCGCGCAGGTCGCGCCGCTGAAGGCTGCCGGCAGCGCGCAGGCGAACTGGATGGGGGAGCTGAAGCCGTCGGTGGCGCTCACCGTGAGGGTGGCGCTGCCGGACTGGCCGGCGGCCATGCGGATCCCCGTGGCACTGAGGCTGAAATCCTCCACCGACAGCGCCGCGGGCTCCGAGAGCGACTCGTTGCAGTCCGAGTCTCCGGAATAGGCCGCGGTGAGGGCGTGCGTGCCGCTCGCGGGGAAACTCGTTGTATAGGTCGCCTGCCCGTTGGCGACCGGGACCGGCGCGCCGACGGGCACGCCGTCGAGCGCGAACTGCACCGTGCCGTTCACTGGCATGCTGTCCACCGCCGGGATCACCTGGGCGGTGAGCGTGAGCGGCGCGTTGACATTCAGGCTCGGCGCGGAGGTGGTCAGCTTGGTCGAGGTTGCGATGCCCGCGGGCAGCAGCTGCAGCGCGGCCATCATGCCGTTGTCCTCGTGTCCGAGGATGTGGCAGTGGTAGACGAACGTGCCGACGATCCCCGGGTCGCGGAAGTCCAGGCGCAGCGTGACGCTCGGGTAGGGGCCGGCGCCGCTCCAGTGCGCCACGTGGATGGTATCGCGCAGCGCCGGGTCGCTGACCGGCGCGCCGTTCACGGCGAGCACCTGGAAATGCAGCTGGTGGATGTGAAAGACATGGTCCTCGGGGGAGCGGTTCTCCACGGTCCACTCCTCGACGACACCCTCGTGCAACACCAGGTCCGGCGCCTGGCCCATGGTGTAGGCCCTGGGCGTGCCGCCATCGAGGGTGATGAAGTAACCGTTGTTGCCGCCCGGATCGGTGAAATTCTCGGAGAAGAAGAGCTTGCGCCGTGCATCGGGAGCGCTGACGGCGAGCGTCGCGAAGCGCGCCCGGCGCGCCGGCAGACTCTTCAGGCGCCGCTGCACGAGCTGCGGCACCGCGCCGGCCTGCGCGCTGATGGTGGCGAGCGGCCGCGCCGGATAGGGACGCCCGGCGGGACCGGCGTCGACGGCCTGGGTGAAGAGCTGCGCGTGCGCGGAAACCGCCGGCGTCGTCACGATGAATTCCACCCGTGCACCCGGGCCCAGCAGGAAATGCGTGTCGGTGACCGTCGCGATCGTGCCGCTTCCCTGGCCCACGGGGATGCCGTCGACGGCCACGATCTGCAGCGCCTGCGGCACGTCATTGACGCGGTACTGCAGATCGAACAGGCCATCCGCCGAGGCGTTCAGCACCCGCCAGAACTCCTGCGTCCCCGCCGGGGTCTGCAGCGTCGGCGTGACGTACCCGGGGTAGGTCACCGGCACGAAGTTGACCGAGAGGTCCTCCGCGGGTGCACCGGGGGCCTGCCCGGGGAGCATCGGCCGCTGCTGGTCGCGCAGCACGATGAGCCGCTGCTGCAGGCCGGCGACCACGGGATTGGCGCTCTCGATGCCCTCGACGATCAGCGCGCCGGCGCCGCCGCCGAGCACCTGACCCTCGCTGAAGCCGTGCGGATGGGGGTGATACCAGTACAGCCCCGGGGGCTCGTCCGCGGGAATCTGTACGCTGTAGTCGAACGTCGCCGCCGCTTGCACCAGCGTGCCGATGACGTCGTCCTGGTGACACACGGGCGGCACGTTCATGCCGTGGAAATGCAGGTTGGTCGTGCTCGGCCCCATCGGATCGGCCGAGCAGCCCCCGCCGGCAGGGGCCGGGGGCGGCGCGGGCGCCGCGGCGCCCGGGGGCAGTGCATTCTGCAGGTGGATGATCAGCTGATCGCCCGGGGAGACGTGCAGCGTCGGAGTCTGCAGACCCGCTCCGGTGAGATAGCAATAACGCTGCAGGCCCTGCGCGTCGGTGACCGTGACGAACTTCAGGGTCACTTCGAGCACGTGATTCTCGCTGAAGAGCTCCGGCGGCGTCGGCAGCGGGGAGCCGGGCGCGTAGCGCGCGCACACCTGGTCGGCCGGGTCGGCGGACTGGGCGTGTGCCGGGGCGTTCCCCGCACACGCCGCGGCGCCCATACACAACAGTGCCAGGGCACGGCGGATTCGTATCACCGTGAGCATCATCGTCAATTCCCGTCTCATTGCGCTGTCAGCGGGCGATTCTTGAGGCGCCCGGACGCTTGCGTGCGTCGTCTTGGGTAGACCCTAGCAAGTTCTGCACACACCGTGCGCACTTCTGGCAGGCGATTGAACATAAGCTATTGATTTAGAAGCCCAGGCGTGGCTTCCCGGGAAAGCGGAAGCGTAGCCGCTACAGGTCCCCGAACTCCCGCTGCAGCAGGGCGAGCGCGGTGAGGGCGGCGGTCTCGGTGCGCAGCACGCGGGACCCAGGCGCACGCCGAGGAACCCCGCCGCCTGCGCGCGTTCCTGCTCCTCGCCCGTGAGTCCGCCCTCGGGGCCGATGAGCACCTGGACCTCCCCGCTCGGGGGCGGGATCTCGGCGAGGCGCAGCGCGGCGCTGGGCGAGAGCAGCAGCTTCAGGGCGCTGCCCCCTTCGCGCAGGAACCCCGCGAGCGTCGCCGGCGGCAGCAGCCGCGGCGGGCGGTTGCGGCCGCTTTGTTCGCAGGCGGCGCGCGCGATCGCGCGCCAGTGATCGCTCTTGCGCGCGGCCTGGGCGGCATCCAGGCGCACCACGCTGCGCTCGGTGAGCAGCGGGGCGAGCGTCGTAACGCCGAGCTCGGTGGCCTTCTGCACCACCAGGTCCATGCGCTCGCCGCGCGAGATGCCCTGCGCGAGCGTGAGGGTGAGCGGGGATTCGCGCTCGATCGGTCGCGCCTCGCCCACGGCCACGGCCACCGCGTCCCGGCCGGCGCCCGCGATCGTGGCGGCGAATTCCCCGCCCGTGCCATTAAAGAGAGTGAGCGCGTCCCCCACCCGCAGCCGCAGCACGCGGCTGAGGTGCGCGGCCGCGCTCCCCTGCAGCGTCACCCGCGCGCCGCTGGCGAGGGGTGCATCCACGAACACCCGGCTCACTCGCATGTCGCCAGCCCGATGCCTTCGGCCGCGACCTCGACCATGAGGTCGATCTCCTCGGGGGTGATGACGTAGGGGGGATGAAGTAGACCACGTTGCCGATGGGGCGCAGCAGCACGCCGCGGCTCAGGGCGTGGCGGTAGAGGATCAGGCCGCGTCGCTCCTGCCAGGGGTAGGGGGTGCGGGTCGCCTTGTCCTGCACGAGCTCCACCGCCACGATCATGCCGCGCTGGCGCACCTCGGCCACGTGCGGATGCGCCTCGAGTGCGCGCGCGCGCGCGCCCAGGTGCGCGGCCAGCGCGCGGTTCTTCTTAAGCACCTGCTCCTCGGCGAAGAGCGCGAGGCTCGCACGCGCGGCGGCGCAGGCGAGCGGGTTGCCGGTGAAGCTGTGCGAGTGCAGGAACGCCTTGAGGTTCACGTACTCGTCGTAGAAGGCGGCGTAGATCTCCTCGGTCGTCAGCACCGCCGACAGCGGCAGGTAGCCCCCCTGAGTCCTTCGACAGGCACAGGAAGTCCGGGCGGATCTGCGCCTGCTCGCAGGCGAACAGCGTGCCGGTGCGCCCGAAGCCGACCGCGATCTCATCGGCGATCAGATGCACGCCGTGGCGATCGCAGGCCGCGCGCAGCAGCGTGAGATAGACCGGGTCGTACATGCGCATGCCGGCCGCGCACTGCACCAGGGGCTCCACGATCACCGCGCAGGCCTCCTCGGCGTGGCGCGCAAGCGCGGCCTCCATGTAGGCGAACTGCGCGCGGCTGTGCGCCTCCCTGAGCTCGCCCCCGGGGCGCGCTCGAAGCAGTCCGGGGAGGGCACGGTGATGACGTCCATGAGCAGCGGGCGGTAGATGTCCTTGTAGAGCTCGACGTTGCCGACCGCCAGCGCCCCCAGGGTCTCGCCGTGGTAGCTGTTGGCGAGGGTGATGAAGCGGCGCTTGGCGCTGCGGCCGACGTTGCGCCAGTAGTGGAAGCTCATCTTCACGGCCACTTCCACCGCCGCCGAGCCGTTGTCGGCGTAGAAGCAGCGTGTCAGTCCCGGCGGCGCCACCTGCACGAGCTCTTCGGACAGCGCGATCACCGGCTCGTGCGTGAAGCCGGCGAGGATCACCTGCTCGAGGGTGTCCAGCTGCGCGCGCACGGCGGCGTTGATCTTCGGGTGCGCGTGCCCGAACAGATTCACCCACCAGGAGCTCACCGCATCGAGGTAACGCTTGCCCTCGAAGTCCTCGAGCCACACCCCCGCGCCGCGGCGTATGGGGATGAGCGGCAGCTGCCCCTCGTGGTCCTTCATCTGCGTGCAGGGGTGCCAGACGTGCGCGAGGTCGCGCTGGATGTAGGGGGCATTGCCGCGGCTCATGCCGGCAATTGTGTCATGATCGGCGCACGGTGCCTCCTCAGGGCGCCCCTCGGATCCTGCATCGCGATGTCAGATCTTGCCGCGAACCTCTTTCGGGTCGATGCCGCCACGGGCCTGCTGAGCGGCGTGCGCCAGGTGCTCTCGCCGCACTGCGACGCGCGCCCGCCGCAGACCTCCCCGGAGCTGCTGGTGGTGCACGGCATCAGCCTGCCGCCGGGGCAGTTCGGGGGACCGGAGATCGATCAGCTGTTCACCGGCACGCTCCCCTGGGAGGCGCACCCGTACTTCAAGAGCATCGAGGGACTGCGCGCCTCGGCGCACGTCGTCATCCGCCGCGACGGCGCACTCACGCAGTACGTGCCCTTCGGCGCGCGCGCCTGGCACGCCGGGGTCTCGCAGTACGGCACGCGCAGCGCCTCGGACACGACTTCTCCATCGGCATCGAGCTGGAAGGTGCGGACGAGGTGCCCTACACCGAGGCGCAGTACGCCGCCCTCGTGCAGTTGCTCGCGGTGCTCATCGCCGCCTACCCGTCGCTCTCGAGCGAGCACCTGGTCGGCCACAGCGACATCGCACCGGGGCGCAAGAGCGACCCAGCCTTGCCTTCGAACTGGCCGCGGCTGCGCGCGCAGCTGCGCGCGCGCCTCGGGGCCTCCCCCTGAAGCGGCGCGCCGTATCGGCAGCAACCGCGCCGGCGCGGCGCGGCGGCCTGCCCACCCTGGGCGCCGTGGCCGCGCTGCTGGGGGCCTGCGCGCACAGCCCCACGCTCCATCCCCGACGGCTACAAGGGCCCGACCGCCACGCTCAGTGACTCGATCAACGCCCCCAAGGACGCCGAATGCGGCGAGTTCTTCTACCTGAGCGAGTACGACGGCACCGCCACCGACAACGCGCTGCAGGCGGCCGCGCGCGACAACGTGGGCACCGGTGCGAAACTGGCGAACCTCACGGACTTCTCGCGCCCGGTACCGGCGCACGCCGGCAGCTTCTTCATCGTCGGCCGCACGCACTGCGCCGCCCCGATGCTGGAGATGCTCGGCACCGTGTACCTGGTCGGCGGCCGCACGCAGTTCACCCCGCGTGCGCAGGGCGCGTACGTCATCCGGGGCGAGCTCACCCCCCATCACAGCGCGGTGTGGATCGCGGATGCGCGCAGCGGCGCGCAAGTGTCGACCAAGTTCCTGATCCGCGGGCCCGCCAAGGCGGGCTACTTCAGCATGACGGGCAAGATCGAGGAGATCGCGCCGCCCAACTAAAGCGCCGGCGCGCGCGCTCAGGCGCCGCGGCGCTCGTGACGCCAGAGCACCTCGGTGCCGCGCTCGTGGCGCGCCAGCACGCGCGCCATCACGAACAGCAGGTCCGAGAGTCGATTCAGGTACTTCAGCACCTCGGGACTGACCGCTTCACCCCGGGCGAGCGTCAGCACGCGCCGCTCGGCGCGCCGCGCGATGGTGCGCGCGAGGTGACACGCCGCCGCCGCCGGGCCGCCGCCGGGCAGGATGAATTCCTTCAGCGCCGGCAGCTGCGCGTTGAAGGCATCGAGCTCCTCCTCCAGGCGGGTGATCTGCGCGGCGCTGATGGCCGTGTGCCCGGGGATGCACAGCTCACCCCCCATGTCGAACAGCTCGTGCTGCACCTCGGTGAGGGTGGCCATGATGCCCGGGGGCCCTAAGGGCAGCGCCAAGAGCATGCCGAGCACGCTGTTGAGTTCATCCACCGTGCCGTAGGCCTCGACGCGCGGGCTGTCCTTGGGAACGCGGCTGCCGTCGCCGAGGCCGGTCGTGCCGTCGTCCCCGGTGCGGGTATAGATCTTGCTCAGGCGGTTGCCCATGGTTGGCGCAACTCTACCGCAGATTCGCCCTTGCTGAAGTCAGGGCTTGCGCCACCTGGCTCCGCTACGACACTCTTCGCCTCGCCCAGGGGAGGGACGCACGGCATGAGCACGGTTCTGGTCACGGGTGGCTCGGGTTTCATCGGCGCGCACGCCATCGTGCAGCTGCTCGCCGCCGGGCACGACGTGCACACCACCGTGCGCAACCTCAGCCGCGCGGGCGAGGTGCGCGCCATGCTCAAGGAGGGCGGCGCGCCCGATAGCGGCGCCGTACGCTTCTTCGCCGCGGACCTGGAGAAGGACGTAGGCTGGCGCGAGGCAATGGCGGGCTGCCAGTACGTGCTGCACGTGGCGTCGCCCTTTCCGCTCGCCGCGCCGAAGCACGAGGACGAGCTCATCATCCCGGCGCGCGAGGGGACGCTGCGGGTGCTGCGCGCCGCGCGCGGGGTGGGGCGTGGCGCGCGTGGTGCTCACCTCCTCCTTCGCCGCCATCGGCTACGGCCACCCGCCGCGCCGCACGCCCTTCGACGAGCACGACTGGACCGACCTCAGCGCGAAGCTGCCGGCGTACGTCAAATCCAAGACCCTCGCCGAGCGCGCCGCGTGGGACTTCGTGGCGCGCGACGGCGGTACGCTCCAGCTCAGCGTCGTCAATCCCACCGCGGTATTCGGGCCAGTGCTGGGCGCGGACTTCTCGACCTCCATCGGGATCCTCAAGGGCATGCTCGAGGGAGCGCTGCCGGGTGCGCCGGCCCTGTATTTCGGGGTGGTGGACGTGCGCGACGTGGCGGAGCTGCACCTGCGCGTCATGACGCATCCGGCGGCCGCCGGCGAGCACTACCTCGCCATCGCCGGGGACTGCATGTCGCTCGCCGGCATCGCGCGGGTACTGAAGGAGCACCTGGGGGCAGCGGCCGCCCGGGTGTCCGCGCGGCAGCTGCCGAACTGGCTCGTGCGCCTCGCGGCGCTGCGCGACCGGCGTGCGCGCAAGATCCTGCCCGAGCTTGGCAAGGTGAAGAATGCGAGCAACGCCAAGGCGCGCGCGCTCGGCTGGACGCCGCGCCCGAACGAGGAGGCGATCCTCGCCGGCGCGCAGAGCCTGCTGCGCCGGGGGCTGATCGCGGGCGCCGCGCCGCCGGCGCTGAAGAGCGCCGCCGCCGCCCCGGCGCGCGGCCGCTAGAGGGGGGACGAACGATGGCCTCCGCGGAGCTCAAGGCGGCGATCGAGGCGGCGCGGCTGGCGTCGCGACTGATCCATACGCTCTACGGCCAGAACCTCACCGTGCTGACCAAGGCGGACACCTCCCCGGTGACGCGCGCCGACGTGCGCGCCGAGGAGATCATTCATGAGACGCTGCGCCGGAGCTTCCCCGCCTACGGCTTTTACGGCGAGGAGAGCGGCGCGCAGAACATGGGGGCGGAGAGCATCTGGCTCGTCGACCCGCTCGATGGCACGCAGTCGTTCGTGCGCGATATGCCGTTCTTCTCGACGCAGATCGCGCTCGTGCGCGCCGGGGAGCTGGTGCTCGGGGTGTCGGGCGCCCCCGTCTACGGGGAGTTCGCCTGGGCGGAAGAAGGGGGCGGCGCGTTCCTCGATGAGCGCCTGGTGCGCGTCAGCCGCGTCGCGGAGCTCGACGCGGCGTTCATCTCCACCCCGGCAATATCCGCTCGCTTTCGCAGGATGCGCGCTGGGGGCGCTTCGGGGCGCTGGTGGGCGGCGTGGCCCGCGTGCGCGGCTACGGCGACTTCGTGCACTACCACCTGCTCGCGCGCGGCGCGCTCGACGTGGTGATCGAGTCCGACGTCCACATCCTCGATATCGCCGCGCTCGCCGTCATCGTGCGCGAGGCGGGCGGGACCTTCACCGACCTCTCCGGCGCGCGCCTGGGACTTGCCACCACGAGCGTGCTCGCCACCAACGCCGCTCTGCACGAGAGCGTGCTGGCAGCGCTCGGCCGTGACGAACACCCGCCGGCCGTCCTGGCCGAGCTCGAGCATCGGGGTGACGTAGAGCTCGGTGAGCGCCGCGGCGGTGAGCGTGCTCGCCACCGGACCGGATCTCCAGCGCCCGTCCCCGAACAGCAGCACGACGCGATCGGCGAAGCGCGCCGCGAGTGTCGGATCGTGCAGCGTGGTGATCACCGTGCAGCCGGTGTCGGCGAGGCGCCGGAAGAGGCTGAGGACGCCGAGCTGGTGATGCGGGTCGAGGTGATTGGTGGGCTGATCGAGCAGGTAAGTCTGCACCTGCTGCGCCAAGAGCGCCGCGACCGCCACGCGCCGCAGCTCACCGCCGGAGAGCGTGTCGGTGCGCCGC
>CAWFDT010000010.1:0-33630 GCA_963814675.1 uncultured Pseudomonadota bacterium | reverse complement strand
AGTGGCGGCTTTGCGGAACCAAAAATCACGCAGTCGTTCTCTTTGTTTGCTGCGCCATCAAAACCAGTCTCAGGTGACCGAGCGCGAGATAACGTAGTGATACGTGCGGCGTCGAAATAAGCGCACTCGCAGGCACTCTAACGCGAAGGAATCGTCACCACCGGCTGATTCTGTGTTTGCCCAGTGTCGACCATAGTAAATAGGTTCATGATGAGTGAAAAAGGACCGTCTTGGACTTCCAGGTCACTGTCGTCAATCCAGAACCAGCTGTTCCGATATTTCACTGATACAAACGCGTCAGGCGGCCTCGATGCTCCGCTGTGGATGCGAATAAGACGGACCACGCCGGAAACATCCTGGTCATGTTCAAACCCAGGAAATGCTCGCGATTTCGCCAGATCTTCCGTCGGCACTTCTATTTGTGCCGCCATTGTTGCCCATCAAGTCAAGAATTGAGCGCGTAGTCACCGCAATCTCTGTATCGTTTGCGGGAACAGGCGCCCGGGACAACCTGGATCTCATCCACGTTGAGCATTGAGGCCCAGCAATGCCGCATCTCTGCGATGTCCGACTGGATTTGGGGAGAGATATTTCCCGGTTGAAAGCGGAGGACCGTCAACAACTCCCCTTTGGCGTCCTTCTTTATCAGGAATCTTATCTGACCTGAAAGCTGGATCTCGCGTGCCAACGTTCGCACACGATGAAAGCCCGCGTCGGCAGGCACTATTCCATTTCGTGTTGTCTCTTGATTTTTCAATTCGTTTATTGACGCCACGGCGGCAAACATGACGATATCGGCGGGCAGCCCACCCTGCATGCCGGCGAATACCGCTTCGAGCGGTAACGGAGTCGCGAGCCCTCGGATGAGCTTGTTACCGGTAAGCGGGATATAGGTAACAGTGGGGGTGTTAGTGTAGGTGCCGCTACCGCCAATCGTTGCGTTTGGGACGCTGCCGTTCGGCACTATATTCCCGGTAACAGTAACTCCCTCCTGGAGCGAATGGCTTGCCACGATCTGTCCCACATCCACAAAACGGGGGGATCGACGTAGCGGATCTTGACGATGTTTAGCAACGTTTGCTCGTTCCAGGAATCCGAGAGGGAGGCAGCGTACAAGGGACGATCGTTCCTCACGGACTGTGGGCCGATGGCGCTAAAACAGCCCGTGGCGCACAGAGCGAGCGCACTGATGGCCAAGACGCGCACGGTCTTGCAAGGAGCTACCTTGCTTGCTGATGTGCGCCAATCGTTGTTTGCTGCCACTGGAACCATCCGAAGGGAAACGCGTGTTACGCGCACCGGCGCCTCAAAGCTACCCTGCGATTCCTCTCCCCCGCAAGCTACCGTGAAATTGGGTGATTCAATCGCAACGCGGAGGCTTTGCTATGAGAGCTAGCCTACCGCATGTCGCGGGCGACCGCTTTGCGGCGGCTATTTCAGGACCGTCACCCACAGGTTTTGCCCGACTGCTGCCATTGTGGCCGCATTACAAAGGCTGATCCTCTAGCGTTGACGGGCATATCGTGAGGCCATCTAGCGAAGGGCCTCACGATGCAGCAATCGGATACCTGAGAGTCAGCACTCGGGAACAAGGCCGTAGCGGCTTGGCTCTTCTCCGCATCTCGCGGTTTTCCAGTGGAAAGGAAGTTATAGAGAAGCTTAATCCTCCCGGCACTGTTAGCATCAACGAAGCCGGATTAGACAAAGTAATGTCGTTTCCGAAGTGGTACGCGGCGTTCGTGGTTGAAAAAGGTAAGGTTGAAGATGTGTGCGCCACTTCGTCTGGAAGCGTCTGGTTCAACGATGAGGTCAAAGATACCCTACACCCCGGAAGAGCCTACCTGAGGTGGCGTACGCGATACCCGGTGCCGCGCTCGGCGGCTGACACGCACGTGCCAGACCCGACGTCTGCCACGGCACCCGAGAAGACAATCAACGCAATCAGCGAGCGAAGGGACGGGGTCGTTGCTCGGACACAAAAGCGAAACCGAGCTGGGCACCAGCTCGTTCGGGTGTTTCGTTCGAAGGACATGTCATGAACCGCTGGACACGTTGGCTTCCCGGACTGCAGGTCCTGAGCCACTACCAGGCCGCCTGGCTGCCATACGACCTGATGGCAGCTTTGGTTCTCACCACGATGCTGGTGCCAGTCGGGATCGCGTACGCGGTGGCGTCGGGCGTCCCGGGAATTCATGGCCTGTATGCCACGATTGTCCCCCTGCTGGCATACGCACTGTTTGGTCCCAGCCGCATCATGGTACTGGGGCCGGACTCCGCACTCGCCGCCGTGATTCTCGCGGTGGTGTTGCCGCTATCGGGTGGCAACCCGATGCCCCGTGACGCTGGCGAGCATGATGGCGGTGGTGTCGGGGCTGGCTTTCATCCTGATCGGGGTGATACGTCTTGGATTCGTCACCGAGCTGCTGTCCAAGCCGATCCGCTACGGCTACATGAACGGCATCGCGCTCACGGTGCTGATAAGCCAGCTACCCAAGCTCTTCGGCTTCTCGATCACCAAAGCGGTCCGCTGCGCGACCTGATGCAGGTCGCCGCAGGCGTGCTGGCCGGCAAGGCCAACTGGACCGCGTTCATGGTGGGCGCAGGCGCACTGGTGGTGATTCTGCTGCTCAAGCGCTTCAAGCGAGTTCCGGGCCTCCTGATCGCAGTCGTGGGCGCCACCATCGTGGTCGGTGCGCTCGGTCTGGACCAGAGTGCTGCCGTGAAAGTGCTCGGAACAATGCCGCAAGGTCTGCCATCGTTCGCGCTGCCTTGGGTGAGTCTCGCCGACCTCAGCCAGGTGGTGATCGGCGGCTGCGCGGTCGCCATAGTGGCGTTCGCCGACACCAGCGTCCTGTCGCGCACCTATGCGGCCAAGACCCACTCCCGAGTCGATCCGAACCAGGAGATGATCGCCTTGGGCGTCGCCAACCTCGCCGGGGGACTGTTCCGCGGCTTTCCGATCAGCAGCAGTTCCTCGCGTACCCCGGTCGCGGAGGCCGCGGGGGCGAAGACCCAACTTACCGGCGTGGTCGGCGCCGTGGCCGTCGCACTGCTGCTGGTGCTGGCACCCAATCTGCTGCAGCACCTGCCCAACAGCGCGCTGGCAGCGGTGGTGATCACCGCGGCGATCGGCCTGTTCGAATTCAAGGATCTCCGCCGCATCTTTCGCATCCAGCGTTGGGAATTCTGGCTGTCGATCGCCTGCTTCGTCGGCGTTGCCGTACTGGGGGTGATTCCCGGCATCGGCTTGGCGATCATCATCGCGGTGATCGAATTCCTATGGGACGGCTGGCGGCCTCACCGTGCCGTGCTCGGCAGAGTGGACGGCATCCGCGGCTACCACGACATCCAGCGCTACCCCGCGGCGCGGCTCATCCCCGGACTGGTGCTGTTCCGCTGGGACGCACCGCTGTTCTTCGCAAACGCAGAGTTGTTCCACGAGAGCGTGCTCGAGGCCGTCGCGCAATCGCCGACGCCGGCACGGCGGATCATCGTGTCCGCCGAACCGGTCACCAGTGTCGACGTGACCTCGGCTGACATGCTGGTCGAACTTGCGCGGACCCTGAGCGAGTCGGGCGTCGAACTGCGGTTTGCGGAAATGAAGGACCCGGTCAAGGACAAACTCAAGCGCTTCGAACTGCTCGAGCGCTTCGGGCCCGCGTCCTTCTACCCCACCCTGGGCGCCGCCGTCGACGCGTATCTCGAGGAACACGCCGTGGACTGGAAGCCCTGACAGTCCGGCTAGGAGTCAGGTCGTCACGAAACCCCTCTGGTTGCGAATCCAACCTCAGTGGGAACTCGCGGTTTTGTACCAGCCGGGGATGAGTCCTTCCTGCTTCACCCAGCCTTCGCCCGGCATCCACTCGCAGTACATGACGCGCCGCCAGAGTTTGTCGTTCTGCGGATCCCACCAGCACACATCGGCATTCTGACCGCTGCTCTGCAGCACGCGGGTGACGGTATTGACCGCCGAACCTCCGGGCCAGAGGAATTCGACCACGTCGCCTTCCTTGAGCGGCAGCAACTGCAGGTTCAGCGCGCCGTGCGGGTTACTGGTGTTGGGCGGTCCGCAGCACAGGGTGCGAACGACTACCACGCTGCCGTCGGCGATCGCGCTGTCGCTGACCCCGCTCTTGGTGAGCGACTCGTGAATGCCGCTGCTGGCCAGGATATCGCTGCGCGTCAGCACCTCGACTACCTGACCGGTGTGCAACGTCCCCGGCTCGCCGAGCTTGCCGGCGGGAATTGCGCAGCCGCTCATCAGCGCAAGGACAAGCGCGAGGGCTATACCCGTGCAGATCGGGGCCAGTGCTGTATCTCTGGTCAGTGGCGACAAGGTGTGTGCTCCTCCGGGTTGCCTTGAGCGCTTAGCGGCGCTTCCCATACAAGAGTGGCCGTCAGAGGATTTGGGTACTTGAAGCCGTGGCAGCGCCGTCGACATCCGGTCGCCGGTGCTGACGGCGCGGCGGACCCGGCACTGCTGCAATGGAAAACGGTGCGGGCGCGCGAATCGGGACAGCGGCCGGGCGTCACTCAGGAATGCGACTACAGCGCGAACTTCCGCCCCTGTGGCGCATCACGCCAGGGGCGTGCCGGGCGAGCTACTACTGTTTCGGGATCGGGTGCGCGGGTTGCGAGTAAACGCGGATCGTATTTGCCGTGACCTCGACCCGTACGCCATCCAGGCTGCGCAGAAACGCGATGAAGGCCTGCGGGTCGCTGTCCGCAAAGACCCCGCTTATCCGCAGCGTTCGCAGTGCGCCACTCTCGATCTGGATGGGGGAGCTGCTGTAGCGATTGAACTCGGCCGCAACGTCTGCCAGGGGTTCATTCTCGAACGCAATCTGATGGCGCAGCCAGGCGGTCGCATGTTGTGCGTCGACCGTGGTGGGGGCCGCTTGCCAGTCCGTCGCTGATACGTGCAGCTGCTGATTCGCTCCCACTTCGACCGCGCCGCGAGGCGGCGACGCCTGCGGTGTGGGCCCGCTGCCGTCATTTCCGGAAGACAGCTCACTGCGGGCTGTCGCAGGTGCGACGGTTACGCGCCCTTCAGCCACCGTGACGATGGTGGATTCGTCCGTGAGGCGCACGTCGAATACCGTCCCGCGCGCGATCACTTCCGCCACGCCTGCGAACACGTCGAACGGGCGGTGCGGATCGTGTGCCACCTCGAAGTTGACCTGGCCATGATTGATCGTGACGCGCCGCTCCTTCGCGTCGTAGCGCACGGAGACGTCCGAATCAGTATTCAGGTGCAACACGGAGCTGTCGCTCAGTCGCCGCGTGAGCTGCTCGCCGTGTCGTGTCTGGAGGCGCAGCTCCGTGGCCGCCACCGGGGCCGGTACGGGCGCAGTGCGCTGCCACAGGAGTGTCGCGACACCGATCGCAGCCACAATCGCCGCGGCCGCCGCGGCCGCCGCGAGCAGCCGCCAGTGCGCCGCTTGCGGCTCGCGCCCCCGCGGCGCCGGCGCATCCAGCGGTCGAACGACGCTGTCTGCTTCGCGCCGCGCGCGCTCCACCAGCGCGTCGATCGAGGACTGCGCTTGCGGGGCGCACGCCATCAGGTCACGGGCGACCTGGGTGACGCCCAGATATTCCTCGACGTGCATCGGCGAGTTCCGGAGCCACTGCAGGAATTCTTCGCCCGCGGCGGCGCCAGGAGCTTCGCGATTGGCGACAAACCAGGCGGCTGCCTGATCGGCGACGGTGGTGCGCACCGGATCCTCTTTCATGTGTTCATCCTAAACGTGCCATCCTGCGTCGGCAGTGGGCCAGGGCCCGCTGAACGTACTTTTTGACCATGTGTGAAGAGATACCGAGTTGCGTTCCGACCTCCTCGTAGCTCATCCCGCGCCAGTAATGCAGTGCCACCGCGGCCTGACACTTCGCCGGCAGCTCGAGCAGCACCTCCTGCAGGCGTTGGCCGCGTGCTTGCGCGTCGCATTCCTGGCCAAAGGACGGTAGCTCCGCCAGCTGTTCCTGAACGGCGTCGTCGTTGATGTCAAGGCTGCGTCCCGAGGCGCGCGACTTCACGTTGTGCTCTTGGGCGAGATTGGCGGCAATGGTGAACAGATACGCTTCAGGACTGCGAATCGTGCTCAGATCCTTCACCCGCAGCATCCGCAGGTAAACTTCCTGCGCCAGTTCTGCGGGATCGGCGGAGCGGTTCAGACGCTTCTGCAGGAACCCCCGCAGCGCGTGGCCCTGCTCGGCGAACAGCCGCTCCAAGAGGGCCTTTCTGGGCTCCGTCATACGTCAGAACGTTCCGGTGAATGGGCTCTACCCATGACTAGGAGTGCGCCCGCGCCGAACCGGGTACCCCTGTCGCCATTGGCTGCCGAGGGCCCTGCGGCGTGCGATGGCAACGAGGGATGAGGTGATCTCGGCGGCAGGCCCGTGCGGGCTGCCGAATGAGGCGTGTCGCCGGACCCGCCACGCTTCTGGTCGCCCCAGCCCCATGAAATCAGCCGGTTAACGGACTGCCTCCCCGGGTACGACGGGTTGCGCCGGCTACCCGCTGACCTCGACCGGCACGACGAGCGTGTGCTGCAACTGCGCCTCACCCTGCGTGGCGACGGCGCTGACACTGACACTGTAACTTCCCGGCGGCGTGCCGCCTAAGGAGGAGTGATCCGAGCTGCTGCAGCCGAAGGCGAGGAGCGTTGCCAGGCACCACAGGAGCCACGATGCGGTTCCGCGCCGCGCCTGCCCCCCACGCGCCACGCGTCGTGCCGATCTGCGGCCGCCGACCAGCAGGAGCCCCATGCCGGCGAGTGCGGCCAGTCCGGCGCCGCGCGCCGGAGCGGCGGGGACACGGGCCGCATAGGCGCCGCGCGTCGTCACGGTGAGCACGGCGTGACCGGTCCCACTGAGCGCGGCCGGGTTCACCGCGCAGGTCGCGCCGCTGAAGGCTGCCGGCAGCGCGCAGGCGAACTGGATGGGGGAGCTGAAGCCGTCGGTGGCGCTCACCGTGAGGGTGGCGCTGCCGGACTGGCCGGCGGCCATGCGGATCCCCGTGGCACTGAGGCTGAAATCCTCCACCGACAGCGCCGCGGGCTCCGAGAGCGACTCGTTGCAGTCCGAGTCTCCGGAATAGGCCGCGGTGAGGGCGTGCGTGCCGCTCGCGGGGAAACTCGTCGTGTAGGTCGCCTGCCCGTTGGCGACCGGGACCGGCGCGCCGACGGGCACGCCGTCGAGCGCGAACTGCACCGTGCCGTTCACTGGCATGCTGTCCACCGCCGGGATCACCTGGGCGGTGAGCGTGAGCGGCGCGTTGACATTCAGGCTCGGCGCGGAGGTGGTCAGCTTGGTCGAGGTTGCGATGCCCGCGGGCAGCAGCTGCAGCGCGGCCATCATGCCGTTGTCCTCGTGTCCGAGGATGTGGCAGTGGTAGACGAACGTGCCGACGATCCCCGGGTCGCGGAAGTCCAGGCGCAGCGTGACACTCGGGTAGGGGCCGGCGCCGCTCCAGTGCGCCACGTGGATGGTATCGCGCAGCGCCGGGTCGCTGACCGGCGCGCCGTTCACGGCGAGCACCTGGAAATGCAGCTGGTGGATGTGAAAGACATGGTCCTCGGGGGAGCGGTTCTCCACGGTCCACTCCTCGACGACACCCTCGTGCAACACCAGGTCCGGCGCCTGGCCCATGGTGTAGGCCCTGGGCGTGCCGCCATCGAGGGTGATGAAGTAACCGTTGTTGCCGCCCGGATCGGTGAAATTCTCGGAGAAGAAGAGCTTGCGCCGTGCATCGGGAGCGCTGACGGCGAGCGTCGCGAAGCGCGCCCGGCGCGCCGGCAGACTCTTCAGGCGTCGCTGCACGAGCTGGGGCACCGCGCCGGCCTGCGCGCTGATGGTGGCGAGCGGCCGCGCCGGATAGGGACGCCCGGCGGGACCGGCGTCGACGGCCTGGGTGAAGAGCTGCGCGTGCGCGGAAACCGCCGGCGTCGTCACGATGAATTCCACCCGTGCACCTGGGCCCAGCAGGAAATGCGTGTCGGTGACCGTCGCGATCGTGCCGCTTCCCTGGCCCACGGGGATGCCGTCGACGGCCACGATCTGCAGCGCCTGCGGCACGTCATTGACGCGGTACTGCAGATCGAACAGGCCATCCGCCGAGGCGTTCAGCACCCGCCAGAACTCCCGCGTCCCCGCCGGGGTCTGCAGCGTCGGCGTGACGTACCCGGGGTAGGTCACCGGCACGAAGTTGACCGAGAGGTCCTCCGCGGGTGCACCGGGGGCCTGCCCGGGGAGCATCGGCCGCTGCTGGTCGCGCAGCACGATGAGCCGCTGCTGCAGGCCGGCGACCACGGGATTGGCGCTCTCGATGCCCTCGACGATCAGCGCGCCGGCGCCGCCGCCGAGCACCTGACCCTCGCTGAAGCCGTGCGGATGGGGGTGATACCAGTACAGCCCCGGGGGCTCGTCCGCGGGAATCTGTACGCTGTAGTCGAACGTCGCCGCCGCTTGCACCAGCGTGCCGATGACGTCGTCCTGGTGACACACGGGCGGCACGTTCATGCCGTGGAAATGCAGGTTGGTCGTGCTCGGCCCCATCGGATCGGCCGAGCAGCCCCCGCCGGCAGGGGCCGGGGGCGGCGGGGGCGCCGCGGCGCCCGGGGGCAGTGCATTCTGCAGGTGGATGATCAGCTGATCGCCCGGGGAGACGTGCAGCGTCGGAGTCTGCAGACCCGCTCCGGTGAGATAGCAATAACGCTGCAGGCCCTGCGCGTCGGTGACCGTGACGAACTTCAGGGTCACTTCGAGCACGTGATTCTCGCTGAAGAGCTCCGGCGGCGTCGGCAGCGGGGAGCCGGGCGCGTAGCGCGCGCACACCTGGTCGGCCGCATCGGCGGACTGGGCGTGTGCCGGGGCGTTCCCCGCACACGCCGCGGCGCCCACACACAACAGTGCCAGGGCACGGCGGATTCGTATCACCGTGAGCATCATCATCAATTCCCGTCTCATTGCGCTGTCAGCGGGCGATTCTTGAGGCGCCCGGACGCTTGCGTGCGTCGTCTTGGGTAGACCCTACCAAGTTCTACACACACCGTGCGCACTTCTGGCAGGCGATTGAACATAAGCTATTGATTTAGAAGCCCAGGCGTGGCTTCCCGGGAAAGCGGAAGCGTAGCCGCTACAGGTCCCCGAACTCCCGCTGCAGCAGGGCGAGCGCGGTGAGGGCGGCGGTCTCGGTGCGCAGCACGCGCGGACCCAGGCGCACGCCGAGGAACCCCGCCGCCTGCGCGCGTTCCTGCTCCTCGCCCGTGAGTCCGCCCTCGGGGCCGATGAGCACCTGGACCTCCCCGCCCGGGGGCGGGATCTCGGCGAGGCGCAGCGCGGCGCTGGGCGAGAGCAGCAGCTTCAGGGCGCTGCCCCCTTCGCGCAGGAACCCCGCGAGCGTCGCCGGCGGCAGCAGCCGCGGCGGGCGGTTGCGGCCGCTTTGTTCGCAGGCGGCGCGCGCGATCGCGCGCCAGTGATCGCTCTTGCGCGCGGCCTGGGCGGCATCCAGGCGCACCACGCTGCGCTCGGTGAGCAGCGGGGCGAGCGTCGTAACGCCGAGCTCGGTGGCCTTCTGCACCACCAGGTCCATGCGCTCGCCGCGCGAGATGCCCTGCGCGAGCGTGAGGGTGAGCGGGGATTCGCGCTCGATCGGTCGCGCCTCGCCCACGGCCACGGCCACCGCGTCCCGGCCGGCGCCCGCGATCGTGGCGGCGAATTCCCCGCCCGTGCCATTAAAGAGAGTGAGCGCGTCCCCCACCCGCAGCCGCAGCACGCGGCTGAGGTGCGCGGCCGCGCTCCCCTGCAGCGTCACCCGCGCGCCGCTGGCGAGGGGTGCATCCACGAACACCCGGCTCACTCGCATGTCGCCAGCCCGATGCCTTCGGCCGCGACCTCGACCATGAGGTCGATCTCCTCGGGGGTGATGACGTAGGGGGGCATGAAGTAGACCACGTTGCCGATGGGGCGCAGCAGCACGCCGCGGCTCAGGGCGTGGCGGTAGAGGATCAGGCCGCGTCGCTCCTGCCAGGGGTAGGGGGTGCGGGTCGCCTTGTCCTGCACGAGCTCCACCGCCACGATCATGCCGCGCTGGCGCACCTCGGCCACGTGCGGATGCGCCTCGAGTGCGCGCGCGCGCGCGCCCAGGTGCGCGGCCAGCGCGCGGTTCTTCTTAAGCACCTGCTCCTCGGCGAAGAGCGCGAGGCTCGCACGCGCGGCGGCGCAGGCGAGCGGGTTGCCGGTGAAGCTGTGCGAGTGCAGGAACGCCTTGAGGTTCACGTACTCGTCGTAGAAGGCGGCGTAGATCTCCTCGGTCGTCAGCACCGCCGACAGCGGCAGGTAGCCCCCCGTGAGTCCCTTCGACAGGCACAGGAAGTCCGGGCGGATCTGCGCCTGCTCGCAGGCGAACAGCGTGCCGGTGCGCCCGAAGCCGACCGCGATCTCATCGGCGATCAGATGCACGCCGTGGCGATCGCAGGCCGCGCGCAGCAGCGTGAGATAGACCGGGTCGTACATGCGCATGCCGGCCGCGCACTGCACCAGGGGCTCCACGATCACCGCGCAGGCCTCCTCGGCGTGGCGCGCGAGCGCGGCCTCCATGTAGGCGAACTGCGCGCGGCTGTGCGCCTCCCAGCTCACCCCCGGGGCGCGCTCGAAGCAGTCCGGGGAGGGCACGGTGATGACGTCCATGAGCAGCGGGCGGTAGATGTCCTTGTAGAGCTCGACGTTGCCGACCGCCAGCGCCCCCAGGGTCTCGCCGTGGTAGCTGTTGGCGAGGGTGATGAAGCGGCGCTTGGCGCTGCGGCCGACGTTGCGCCAGTAGTGGAAGCTCATCTTCACGGCCACTTCCACCGCCGCCGAGCCGTTGTCGGCGTAGAAGCAGCGTGTCAGTCCCGGCGGCGCCACCTGCACGAGCTCTTCGGACAGCGCGATCACCGGCTCGTGCGTGAAGCCGGCGAGGATCACCTGCTCGAGGGTGTCCAGCTGCGCGCGCACGGCGGCGTTGATCTTCGGGTGCGCGTGCCCGAACAGATTCACCCACCAGGAGCTCACCGCATCGAGGTAACGCTTGCCCTCGAAGTCCTCGAGCCACACCCCCGCGCCGCGGCGTATGGGGATGAGCGGCAGCTGCCCCTCGTGGTCCTTCATCTGCGTGCAGGGGTGCCAGACGTGCGCGAGGTCGCGCTGGATGTAGGGGGCATTGCCGCGGCTCATGCCGGCAATTGTGTCATGATCGGCGCACGGTGCCTCCTCAGGGCGCCCCTCGGATCCTGCATCGCGATGTCAGATCTTGCCGCGAACCTCTTTCGGGTCGATGCCGCCACGGGCCTGCTGAGCGGCGTGCGCCAGGTGCTCTCGCCGCACTGCGACGCGCGCCCGCCGCAGACCTCCCCGGAGCTGCTGGTGGTGCACGGCATCAGCCTGCCGCCGGGGCAGTTCGGGGGACCGGAGATCGATCAGCTGTTCACCGGCACGCTCCCCTGGGAGGCGCACCCGTACTTCAAGAGCATCGAGGGACTGCGCGCCTCGGCGCACGTCGTCATCCGCCGCGACGGCGCACTCACGCAGTACGTGCCCTTCGGCGCGCGCGCCTGGCACGCCGGGGTCTCGCAGTACGGCACGCGCAGCGCCTGCAACGACTTCTCCATCGGCATCGAGCTGGAAGGTGCGGACGAGGTGCCCTACACCGAGGCGCAGTACGCCGCCCTCGTGCAGTTGCTCGCGGTGCTCATCGCCGCCTACCCGTCGCTCTCGAGCGAGCACCTGGTCGGCCACAGCGACATCGCACCGGGGCGCAAGAGCGACCCGGGCCCGGCGTTCGACTGGCCGCGGCTGCGCGCGCAGCTGCGCGCGCGCCTCGGGGCCTCCCCCTGAAGCGGCGCGCCGTATCGGCAGCAACCGCGCCGGCGCGGCGCGGCGGCCTGCCCACCCTGGGCGCCGTGGCCGCGCTGCTGGGGGCCTGCGCGCACAGCCCCACGCTCATCCCCGACGGCTACAAGGGCCCGACCGCCACGCTCAGTGACTCGATCAACGCCCCCAAGGACGCCGAATGCGGCGAGTTCTTCTACCTGAGCGAGTACGACGGCACCGCCACCGACAACGCGCTGCAGGCGGCCGCGCGCGACAACGTGGGCACCGGTGCGAAACTGGCGAACCTCACGGACTTCTCGCGCCCGGTACCGGCGCACGCCGGCAGCTTCTTCATCGTCGGCCGCACGCACTGCGCCGCCCCGATGCTGGAGATGCTCGGCACCGTGTACCTGGTCGGCGGCCGCACGCAGTTCACCCCGCGTGCGCAGGGCGCGTACGTCATCCGGGGCGAGCTCACCCCCGATCACAGCGCGGTGTGGATCGCGGATGCGCGCAGCGGCGCGCAAGTGTCGACCAAGTTCCTGATCCGCGGGCCCGCCAAGGCGGGCTACTTCAGCATGACGGGCAAGATCGAGGAGATCGCGCCGCCCAACTAAAGCGCCGGCGCGCGCGCTCAGGCGCCGCGGCGCTCGTGACGCCAGAGCACCTCGGTGCCGCGCTCGTGGCGCGCCAGCACGCGCGCCATCACGAACAGCAGGTCCGAGAGTCGATTCAGGTACTTCAGCACCTCGGGACTGACCGCTTCACCCCGGGCGAGCGTCAGCACGCGCCGCTCGGCGCGCCGCGCGATGGTGCGCGCGAGGTGACACGCCGCCGCCGCCGGGCCGCCGCCGGGCAGGATGAATTCCTTCAGCGCCGGCAGCTGCGCGTTGAAGGCATCGAGCTCCTCCTCCAGGCGGGTGATCTGCGCGGCGCTGATGGCCGTGTGCCCGGGGATGCACAGCTCACCCCCCATGTCGAACAGCTCGTGCTGCACCTCGGTGAGGGTGGCCATGATGCCCGGGGGCAGGGCGGGCAGCGCCAAGAGCATGCCGAGCACGCTGTTGAGTTCATCCACCGTGCCGTAGGCCTCGACGCGCGGGCTGTCCTTGGGAACGCGGCTGCCATCACCGAGGCCGGTCGTGCCGTCGTCCCCGGTGCGGGTATAGATCTTGCTCAGGCGGTTGCCCATGGTTGGCGCAACTCTACCGCAGATTCGCCCTTGCTGAAGTCAGGGCTTGCGCCACCTGGCTCCGCTACGACACTCTTCGCCTCGCCCAGGGGAGGGACGCACGGCATGAGCACGGTTCTGGTCACGGGTGGCTCGGGTTTCATCGGCGCGCACGCCATCGTGCAGCTGCTCGCCGCCGGGCACGACGTGCACACCACCGTGCGCAACCTCAGCCGCGCGGGCGAGGTGCGCGCCATGCTCAAGGAGGGCGGCGCGCCCGATAGCGGCGCCGTACGCTTCTTCGCCGCGGACCTGGAGAAGGACGTAGGCTGGCGCGAGGCAATGGCGGGCTGCCAGTACGTGCTGCACGTGGCGTCGCCCTTTCCGCTCGCCGCGCCGAAGCACGAGGACGAGCTCATCATCCCGGCGCGCGAGGGGACGCTGCGGGTGCTGCGCGCCGCGCGCGGGGTGGGCGTGGCGCGCGTGGTGCTCACCTCCTCCTTCGCCGCCATCGGCTACGGCCACCCGCCGCGCCGCACGCCCTTCGACGAGCACGACTGGACCGACCTCAGCGCGAAGCTGCCGGCGTACGTCAAATCCAAGACCCTCGCCGAGCGCGCCGCGTGGGACTTCGTGGCGCGCGACGGCGGTACGCTCGAGCTCAGCGTCGTCAATCCCACCGCGGTATTCGGGCCAGTGCTGGGCGCGGACTTCTCGACCTCCATCGGGATCCTCAAGGGCATGCTCGAGGGAGCGCTGCCGGGTGCGCCGGCCCTGTATTTCGGGGTGGTGGACGTGCGCGACGTGGCGGAGCTGCACCTGCGCGTCATGACGCATCCGGCGGCCGCCGGCGAGCGCTACCTCGCCATCGCCGGGGACTGCATGTCGCTCGCCGGCATCGCGCGGGTACTGAAGGAGCACCTGGGGGCAGCGGCCGCCCGGGTGTCCGCGCGGCAGCTGCCGAACTGGCTCGTGCGCCTCGCGGCGCTGCGCGACCGGCGTGCGCGCGAGATCCTGCCCGAGCTTGGCAAGGTGAAGAATGCGAGCAACGCCAAGGCGCGCGCGCTCGGCTGGACGCCGCGCCCGAACGAGGAGGCGATCCTCGCCGGCGCGCAGAGCCTGCTGCGCCGGGGGCTGATCGCGGGCGCCGCGCCGCCGGCGCTGAAGAGCGCCGCCGCCGCCCCGGCGCGCGGCCGCTAGAGGGGGGACGAACGATGGCCTCCGCGGAGCTCAAGGCGGCGATCGAGGCGGCGCGGCTGGCGTCGCGACTGATCCATACGCTCTACGGCCAGAACCTCACCGTGCTGACCAAGGCGGACACCTCCCCGGTGACGCGCGCCGACGTGCGCGCCGAGGAGATCATTCATGAGACGCTGCGCCGGAGCTTCCCCGCCTACGGCTTTTACGGCGAGGAGAGCGGCGCGCAGAACATGGGGGCGGAGAGCATCTGGCTCGTCGACCCGCTCGATGGCACGCAGTCGTTCGTGCGCGATATGCCGTTCTTCTCGACGCAGATCGCGCTCATGCGCGCCGGGGAGCTGGTGCTCGGGGTGTCGGGCGCCCCCGTCTACGGGGAGTTCGCCTGGGCGGAAGAAGGGGGCGGCGCGTTCCTCGATGAGCGCCTGGTGCGCGTCAGCCGCGTCGCGGAGCTCGACGCGGCGTTCATCTCCACCGGCAATATCCGCTCGCTTTCGCAGGATGCGCGCTGGGGGCGCTTCGGGGCGCTGGTGGGCGGCGTGGCCCGCGTGCGCGGCTACGGCGACTTCGTGCACTACCACCTGCTCGCGCGCGGCGCGCTCGACGTGGTGATCGAGTCCGACGTCCACATCCTCGATATCGCCGCGCTCGCCGTCATCGTGCGCGAGGCGGGCGGGACCTTCACCGACCTCTCCGGCGCGCGCCTGGGACTTGCCACCACGAGCGTGCTCGCCACCAACGCCGCTCTGCACGAGAGCGTGCTGGCCGCGCTCAGGCCGTGACGAACACCCGCCGGCCGTCCTGGCCGAGCTCGAGCATCGGGGTGACGTAGAGCTCGGTGAGCGCCGCGGCGGTGAGCGTGCTCGCCACCGGACCGGATCTCCAGCGCCCGTCCCCGAACAGCAGCACGACGCGATCGGCGAAGCGCGCCGCGAGTGTCGGATCGTGCAGCGTGGTGATCACCGTGCAGCCGGTGTCGGCGAGGCGCCGGAAGAGGCTGAGGACGCCGAGCTGGTGATGCGGGTCGAGGTGATTGGTGGGCTCATCGAGCAGGTAAGTCTGCACCTGCTGCGCCAAGAGCGCCGCGACCGCCACGCGCCGCAGCTCACCGCCGGAGAGCGTGTCGGTGCGCCGCTGCGCGAACTCGCTCATGTCGACCTGCTCGAGCGACTCGCGCGCTATGCGTTCATCCTCGGCGCTCTCCCACTGCCACAGCGCCAGGTGTGGATGGCGGCCGATGAGCACGGTCTCGAGGACCGTGGTCACGAAGGCATCCTCGAGGTCCTGCGGCAGCAGGCCCAGGCGCAGCGCGAGCGTGCGCCGCGACAGCTGCGCGAGCGGCGTGCCGCCGCTGAGCACCGCGCCCGCCGCCGGCGCGCGCAGTCCCGCCAGCGTGTGCAGGCTGAGCGTCTTTCCCGAACCGTTGCGGCCGAGGATCGCCACCACTTGCCCGGGCGCGAAGCGGATTGACAGCTCGCGCACCAGCTGGCGGGTGCCGGCGTGCACGCTCATGCCCTGCACGTCGAGCCCGCCCGGGAGCGTGGCGACTATGGTCGTGTCCACCGGATCTCCAGCGCCGTGGCGGGGCCGACGATGACGTGACTCAGGTTGGGCGGGATCTGCGCCTCGGTGGCCGACAGGGGGCGCCGCCCGGCCATGAGCTCGGTCGCCTCCTGCGGATAGAGCGGCTCCTGCTGCGGGTCGGCGAAGCCGAGCGGATACAAGGGCAGCCCGCTGGCGAGGTCATACTTGTCGCTCGCCCCCAGGGTGTGCATGAGCTCGTGCGCGATCACCATGGCGTTGCTGCCCGCGAGCGTCTCATCCGCAAACGCGTGCACCACGCCCATCAGTCCCTTCTGTAGGCCGTGCGAGTCCGGCACGCGCTCGAGCGTGGAGGGATCGTGATAGAGCACGAAGATGCGGATACGCGCGGGCGCATGACCCGGGAAGTCGCTGTGACGCCACGCAAACCAGCGCAGCTCGAGCGTCCACCAGGCGCGGCCGATGAGGCCCGCGTCCGCGGCCAGCGCGGGCGGCAGCTGCGGCCCCTGCGGATACAGCTCGATGTGCACCGGCGTCTCGAGCGCGAGCCCGTAGCGGTGCGCCTCGCGGGCGAAGAAGGCCTCGATGTCCGCGAAGTCCGCCGGCGAGAGGCTGGCGATGTATTGCTGCGCGCGCGCCGAGCCGTCGGCATTCAGGGGAAAGATGCCTACCCACAGGGTCTCCTTCCAGGCCTGCGTGGCGCGCCGCTCGAGCAGCTGCTGTCCCGCGACGGCCGCGAGCACGAGCAGGAGCAGGGCGATGCGTAGGTTCTTCCACACGTCAGGGGCGTCGCGCGCGCGCAGTTCGCCGCCGCCTTCCTAGGGCTGCAGGCGCGTAGCCGACCAGGGGCCGGTGCGATAGCTGCCATTGCTCTGGCGGGTGAGTTCGCGCACCCAGCGGGCGCGGTCGTGCACGCGCGCATCCCCTTCGACCCACAGTTCCACGGCCTCCGCCCACAGCCGGTAGCCGCCCCAGTGCGGCGGGCGCGGCACGTCGTAGTCGGCGCTCTCATCCGGCGATGCGGTGCCGGGCATGGGGGTGCCGAAGCGGGCGGCGGAATCGGCGAGGGACTTCAGCAGCGTGGCGCGCGAGTCCAGCGGTGCGCTCTGGGCGCTCGCCCAGGCGGCGATGCGCTTGGGCCAGGCGCGCGCGGCGAAGTAGCGGTCGCTGTCGGCGGCGGGCGCGAACGTCACCGGGCCCTCCAGGCGCACCTGCCGGTGCACCGCGTCCCAGTGAATCACCGCCGCGGCACGCGGGTTGTCCTTCAGCTGCTTGCCCTTCATCGACAGGTAGTTGGTATAGAACTGCACGTAGCCCGGATCCGGGACGATCTCGCGCAGCAGCACCACGCGCGCGGAGGGCTTGCCATCGGGCGTGCTGGTGGCGAGCACCATGGAGTTGGGATTGGGCTGCCATTGCGCCGCGAACGCCGCCTTCAGCCACTCCTGGGTCACGGCCAGGGGATCCTCCGGCAGCGGATCGGGCAGCAGTTCGGTGGCGTCGCTCATGGCAGAGGGCAATGGTAGAGCGTTTGTGTGTGCCCTGTCGCGCCGGCCCGGAAGCCGCACCGCGCCCCCTGGCCCCACAAGACCGCAGCGGCGCTTTGCCATCGCCATCTGGGGAGCGCCCACGCGCGAGTGACGCGGCAGTGCTTGCGGCGCCGCGGTGACCCCGTTAGAAAGGATGCGGGTGGTCAGGAGTTTCCATGAGCCAGGACAAGCCAACGCTGGATGAGCTGCGCCAGCGCGTCACCGACATCGACCGCGCGCTGATCGCGCTCGTGGCCGAGCGCAAGGCGGTGAGCGAAGCGGTGGCGCAGGTGAAGCGCGCCACCGGCACGCCCACGCGCGATTACGAGCGCGAGCGCGACGTGATCCTGGGGGTGCGCGCGCTCGCCGCAGAGCGCGGCGTCTCCCCGGAGCTCGCCGAGCAGCTGCTGCGCCTGCTGATCCGCTCGAGCCTCACCACCCAGGAGCACGCGAGCGTGGTCGCCCACGGCGCCGGCAGCGGCCGGCGCGCGCTGGTCATCGGCGGCGCGGGCAAGATGGGCGGCTGGTTCGTGAGCTTCCTCGCCAGCCAGGGATTCGCGGTGGAGGTGGCCGATCCCTCGCCGCCTTCCCCGGGTCAGGTGCGGGTGGCCGACTGGCGCGGCACCGACCTCAGGCACGACGTCATCGTGGTGGCGACGCCGCTGGGAGCGACCGATGCGATCCTCAAGGACCTGGCGCTGCGCCGCCCCCCCGGGGTGATCTTCGACGTCGGATCGCTGAAGTCCCCGCTGCGCGCGGGGCTCCTGGCGCTGAAGTCCCACGGCCTCAAGGTCACCTCCGTGCACCCGATGTTCGGCCCGGACACCGAGCTGCTCTCCGGGCGCCACGTGATCTTCGTGGACCTGGGCCACGCCGGCGCGCTCGCCAGCGCCCGCGAGCTGTTCGCGCACACCATGGCCGAGCAGGTGGTGATGAGCCTCGATGAGCACGACCGCCTGATCGCCTACGTGCTCGGCCTCTCGCACGCGCTCAACATCGCTTTCTTCACCGCGCTCGCCGAGAGCGGCGAGGCGGCGCCCAGGCTCGCGCGACTGTCCTCGACCACCTTCGACGCCCAGCTCGACGTGGCCAGCCGCGTCGCCCAGGAGAGCCCGGACTTGTATTATGAAATACAGAGCCTGAATGACTACGGCGCCGAGTCCCTCGAGGCCCTCTCCCAGGCGGTCGAACGGCTGCGTACGTCCGTGCTCCAGCAGGATCACGCGACATTTGTTGCGCTAATGCGTCGCGGCCGCGATTATTTAGAGGACCGGCGCAGCGTTGCCGAGCGCCGCGCCTGACCTCCAAGCGCTATAAGGATGTGCGCGATGCCCCGAAGCCACAGCGACCCGGCTGCCATGGAAGTACCGGGTAAGGATCCGGGCGGCCTCGAAGCCGAGCACCGCCTGCTCCAGAGCCGCCTGGCGGACCTCACCGATGAGGTGAGCCGCAACGAGGCGCTGCTGCGCAAGACCCAGGACCGCGAGCTCGAACTGCTGCGCGCGAACTCGCTCCCGCAGCTGTTCGAGCGGCTGATCGTCGGGTTGCGCACCTCCTACCAGCTCGAGGGGGTGGCGCTGATCCTCAATGATCCGCAGCACGAGATCCGCCACTTGCTCGCCGGGGATGGGCTCGAGCAGCTGCAGGGGGTGTCCTTCGTCGACGCCTTGGTCACGGTGGCTCCGCAGCTGCCCAACCTCGAGCGGCCCTGGCTCGGCCCGTTTCGCAAGGCTGACCACGAGCTTCTGATCCCGCTCGGGGCACGCGCGGGCAGCATCGCGCTCATCCCGCTGCGCCGCCACGAGCCCCTCGACGGGGTGCTGGTGTTCTCCAGCACCGACCCGCTGCGCTTCACGCCCGAGCTGGCGAGCGACTTCCTCGCGCACCTGGGGGTGGTGGCGGCGATCTGCATCGAGAACGCGGTCAACCGCGCGCGCCTGCTGCGCAGCGGACTGACCGACTTCCTCACCGGCTTTCACAACCGCCGCTACCTGCACGCGCGCCTGCGCGAGGAGCTGGCGCGCGCGCAGCGTGCCAAGCACTCGATCGCCTGCCTGATGATCGACGTCGATCATTTCAAGCGCATCAACGACCAGTACGGTCACCCGGCAGGCGATGTGGTGCTGCGCGAGGTGGCGCAGCGCATCGACACCGAGATGCGCATCAGCGACACCGGCGCGCGCTTCGGCGGGGATGAGTTCGCGATCGTGCTGTCGCAGGCGGACCTCACTGACGGGGAGCGGGTCGCGGCCCGCGTGCTGCACACGGTGCGCAACCACGCGATCGCGATCAGCCCGCAGCTCTCGGAGACCGTGACGCTCTCGATCGGCGTCGCCGCCGCGAACCCCGGCCCCGGGACGCGCGACTACAAGGTGCTCGCCGAGCGGCTGATCGCCGAAGCGGACGCGGCGCTCTACCGCGCCAAGAGCGCCGGGCGCAATCGCCTCGCGATCTCGCCGAACGTCGTCAGCTAGCCTTTCGGCGCCGCGGCCGGCGCCGGCCGCGCCGGCACGCGGGTCATGGGGCCAAAGCAGCGCTGCAGCGCCACGTCGAAGCACATCAGGAACCCGCCGCGCAGCGGCGCCAGGTACAGCGTCACCGGGTGCCCGAGCGGGGTGAGCTGGCCGCTGCAGTCGGGCTTGCCGTTGCTCCTGAGAATGGTCTCGGTCAGCACGTAGTAGCCGTTCGCGTCCGGGGTCGCCGCGACGCTGTACTGCGTGTCGGTCTCTTCCTCCGCGCTGAGGGTGTGCGCGGTGCCGTCGGCACGGTACTCGTAGGTCTCGACACATTGCGTCCCGGGCAGACTGAGCTGCCAGGTGCCGATCAGCGGGTGTCCGGGCGGGGGCGGGGCGGCCGGTGACTGCCCGGCGAGGGCGCAGGCTGCGGCCCCGATGAGTAAGCGCCCCCGAGTCCTCACGCCGCGGCTCCTCAGCGGCGCTGGCGCAGCAGCACGACGAACAGCGGCGCGCCCACGAGTGCCATGATCGCGCCGACGGGGAGCTGGCGCGGCGCGGCGATGGTGCGCGCCACCAGGTCCGCGGCCGCGAGCAGCATGCCGCCGGCGAGCGCGGCCGCCGGCGCCACGATGCGATGATCGCTGGTGCGGAAGGTGAGGCGCACCGCGTGCGGGATGATCAGGCCGACGAAGCCGACCGTGCCGGCGCTCACCACGGCCAGCGCGGTGAGCGTGGCGCAGAGGATGAAGAGGACGCTGCGCCACGCCTCGAGCGCCAGCCCCACCGTGCGCGCGCGCAGCTCCCCGGCGGCGAGCACGTTGAGCGGGCGCGCGATGGCGATCGCCACCGCGACCGCGAGCAGCGCCGCTCCCGCGCTCAGCCACGGACGCACCGCCCACTCCAGGTCCCCGGCCAGCCAGAACACCATGCCGCGCACGCGCGAGGAGTCCGCGAGCGCGAGCAGCACGCTCACCAGGGCCCCGCAGGCGCTCGCGAGCACCACCCCGGTCAGCAGCAGCCGCGGCGTACCGCCGCCGCGGGCGAGGAGGTAGACGAGGGCGACCGCCCCCAGGGCGCCGGCGACCGCGGCCGACTGCACGATGATGGCGGCGGCGCCGGCGATCATGGCGAGCAGCGCTCCGACGGCCGCGCCGCCGGAGACCCCAAGCACGTACGGGTCGGCGAGGGAGTTGCGAAACAGTGCCTGCAGGAGCACCCCCGAGAGGGCGAGCAGGCTCCCGACCCCGAAGGCGGCTAGGACGCGGGGCAGGCGCACCGCCAAAAGCACGTTGCGGGTGGCCTCATCCCCCGACCCCCCGAGCACGGCCAGCGCCTGGCGCAGCCCGATCCCGGAGCTGCCGATCAGCAGGGCCGCCAGGAAGACCGCCACCGCCAGCAGGAGCAGGATCCCGAGGCGGCGGGTTGGGGCGAGCCCGGCGGAGCTTAGATCCACAGTGACGGCTTTAGCCACGCGGGTCCTGGGGGTCAAAGGTGCGCTAGCCTCGTTGAAATAGTTGGAAAACGCCATCCCTTTCACGGTTGTGCAGCGAGCGCCACCTTAGGCTGCTCTATGGCAGACTCCACACGCCCCATGAGTGACATCATCGACCCGGATGGTTTTCGCGCCAACGTCGGCATCGTGCTGCTGCGTGGCACCGAGGTATTCCTCGGGCGGCGCACCGGCGGCAAAGGCTGGCAGTTCCCCCAGGGGGGGCTGCGCAGCGGGGAGTCCCTCGAGCAGGCGCTGTTCCGCGAGCTCGACGAGGAGATCGGCGTGCCGCAGTCGGCCGTGCAGATCGTCGGCCAGACCGAGCGCTGGCTGCGCTACCGCCTGCCACCGCGCTACGTGCGGCGCAACCAGCAGCCGCTGTGCACCGGGCAGAAACAGCGCTGGTTCCTGCTGCGCCTCACCGCGGAGCCGCAGTTCGACTTCGGCCGCACCAGCGAGCCGGAGTTCGACGAGTGGCGCTGGGTGCCCTATTGGGAGCCGGTGCGCGAGGTCATCTTTTTCAAGCGCGCGGTGTACGTCCGCGCGCTCACCGAGCTCGCCGCGCTCGCCTTCCCGCGCGGCAAGCAGCCGCCGTTTCCGCCGTGGTGGGCGGAGTATCAGCCGCTCGAGCGCGCCAATCCTGAGCCGGAGGCGGGCCACTGACTGTGCTGCGTCGGCTGGTCGTCCGCATCAAGAAGCGCGACGGCGTGCACCAGGTGGTGCGCACGCGGGCGCCGGCGCTGCGCACCGGGCTGCGGGTCGCGACGCTGCTGGTGGGACTGTTTGCGCTCTACGTGGTGTACGAGCTCGGCCGCTACGACGCCGGCTACGACCGCCAGGCGGTCGCGCAGCAGCGCACCGAGCTGGAAGTGAAGATCGAGCACCTGCAGAAGGAGAATCGGGAAATGCGCACCCAGCTCGCCGAGCTCGACACCTTCAAGGTCGGCCGCGCGCACGAGCAGGCGGAAGTGGCGCGCGCCATGGGGCAGCTGCAGGCGCAGGTCGCGCAGCAGTCCCAGGAGCTCGCCTTCTATCGCGGGGTGGTGGCGCAGGGCGCCGTCAGCATCGGACTGAAGATCGAGCAGCTGCGCGTCACGGCCACGGACAAGCCGGGCGTGTTCAACGTGCACCTGTCGCTGGTGCGCTCCGGGCGCGCGGAGACCGATGCGGTGGGCACGCTGGTGCTGAGCATCGAGGGCACGCAGGCGGGCGCACCGAAGTCGCTCGATTTCAAAGCGCTCACCGGCGGGCGCCAGAGCGAGCAGCGCTACGGTTTTCGTTACTTCCAGGACTTCGACCAGACGCTCACCGTGCCGGCCGCCTTCAAGCCCGAGCAGCTGCAGATCGAAGTGCGCTCCAACAAGAAGGACGTGCCGCCGCTCTCGCAGTCATTCCTGTGGAGCGTCGAGACCACGCCCTGAAGTGTCATTGACCGCGTACCGGAGTATTCATGTTCACCCGTGACAGCAAGCCCCCCCGCATCGACACCCTGATCGGCAAGACCGCGCGCGTTGAGGGGGACGTGGAGTTCGAAGGTGGCATGCACCTCGACGGTGAAGTGCGCGGCGCGGTGCGCGCCGATCCGGCGCAGGACACGAGTCTCTCGGTGAGTGAGTCGGGCGCGATCTTAGGGCCCGTGCAGGTGCGCGACCTCATCCTCAACGGCACCGTCAAGGGCGATATCCACGCCTCCGGGCGCCTGGTGCTGGGGGCCACGGCGAAGATCGAGGGCAACGTCTACTACGGGATCATTGAAATGACGCTCGGCGCCCAGATAGTGGGTAAATTGGTGTGTCTGGAGCCGCAGGGCCCCGTGGAGGCCCCGCAGGGCGCTCCCGGCTGAAGCCGAGCCCGCGCTGTGACGCGCGCCCTTTGACCTCCTAGCGGGGGCCTTCTAGACTGCATCGCAAGAGGACTTATGAGCACCATCGAAGCGCTGCAGGATGCACCTGCGCTCCTGTTCACCGACGCGGCCGCGAAGAAGGTCGCCGCCCTCATTGAGGGCGAGGGCAACCCCAAGCTGATGCTGCGCGTCTTCGTGCAGGGTGGCGGTTGCTCGGGCCTGCAGTACGGGTTCGAGTTCGACGAGCAGCTGCAGGAGGGCGACACCTGCGTCGAGAACCACGGCGTGAAGCTGATCGTGGACCCGATGAGCGTGCAGTACCTGACCGGGGCCGAGATCGACTATCGCGAGGGTCTGGATGGCGCGCAGTTCGTGATCCGTAACCCGAACGCCGCCACGACCTGTGGCTGCGGGTCCTCGTTCGCGGCCGCCTGACGCGACGCAGCGCCTCGTGGCCTCCGCCGCAGCCACCCACAGCCGCTCAGCCGAACCCAAGCCCGCCGCCCGCTCCGCCCCGCGTCCCGTCCCCGACGTCCTCGCGGCGGTGGACCTAGGCTCCAACAGCTTCCACATGGTGGTCGCGCGCTACTCGCACGGCCAACTGGTCATCATCGACCGGCTGCGCGAGATGGTGCGCCTGGCGGCCGGCGTCGCCGAGAACGGCCGCATCGACAAGGACGTGGCGGCGCGCGCGCTCGCCTGTCTTGAGCGCTTTGGCCAGCGCCTGCGCGACATGAAGGCCGACAGCGTGCGCTGCGTCGGCACCAACGCGCTGCGGCTCGCGCACCGCAAGCAGGCCTTCCTCGAGCGCGCCCGCGAGGCGCTCGGCCACCCGATCGAGATCATCGCCGGCATGGAGGAGGCGCGCCTCATCTACGCCGGCGTTGCGCACACCATGCCGAGCGAGCCGGGCAAGCGCCTGGTGGTCGACATCGGCGGCGGCAGCACCGAGCTCATCATCGGCGACGGCCTCACCCCGCTCGAGCTCGAGAGCCTGCAGATGGGCTGCGTCCCCCTGAGCGAGCGCTTCTTCCGCGACGGCAAGATCTCCGCCAAGCGCATCGAGCGCGCGCGCCTTGCCGCGCGCATGGAACTTGAGCCGGTGGTGGCCGCCTTCCGCCGCCGCGGCTGGGAGCACTCGGCCGGCAGCTCCGGCACCGTGCGCGCCATCGGCGACGCGATCCGTGCGCTCGATCCGCAGGCGCTCGCCATCACGCCCCAGGGACTGCAGCGCGCCATCGACTACTGCGTCGAGGCCGGCCACACGCGCGAGTTGAACCTCGAGCCGATCACCGAGGACCGCCGCCCGGTGTTCCCTGGGGGACTGGCGATCCTCGCCGAGGTCTTCAGCATGCTCGAGGTCAAGGAGATGCAGATCGCCGAGGGGGCGATGCGCGAGGGGCTGCTGTACGACATGCTCGGGCGCTACAAGCGCGAGGATGCGCGCGAGCGCACCGTGCGCGCGATGCAGCAGCGCTACCACGTCGACACCGAGCAGGCCGAGCGTGTCGAGGCCACGGTGCGCGAGTTCCTCGAGCACACGCGCGACACCTGGAAGCTCGAGGAGCCGCTCGCGCACCTGGCGCTGAAGTGGGCCGCGCGGCTGCACGAGATCGGGCTCGACGTCTCGCACAGCGGCTATCACCGCCACGGCGCCTATCTGCTCGAGAACGCCGACATGCCCGGCTTCCCGCGCGAGGAGCAGCGGCTGCTCGCGCGCCTGGTCGGCGCCCACCGTCGCAAGTTCACGCTCGATCGCATCGAGGAGCTCGTGCCCCCCTGGGACCGCAGCGCCGTGCAGCTGATCGTGCTGCTGCGGCTCGCGGTGCTGCTGCACCGCGGGCGCAGTCCCACCGCCTTGCCGCCGCTGGAACTCGCCGCGACCCCGAAGTCGCTCGAGGTGCGCTTCCCGGCGCGCTGGCTGAAGGAGCATCCGCTCACCGCCGCGGACCTGCAGCAGGAGGTCGACTACCTGCGCATGAGCGGCTTTCGCTTACGCGTCTTCAGCGGCGCGCGCGGCGCAAGTTAGCCGCAACTCACGTCGCGGACGCTTGAGCGCAGCAAACGCTGCCCACCCACTCCTGCGAGATGCCTTTGTTTGCTGCGCGGCCGATATGCGGCCCGAGAGGGGCTTTTCAGCCCTGAACCACGGGGGTGGGACCGGCGGCGTAGATGGCGAGCAGCTCCGCCTGCGCGTTGACGGGCTGCGCGTTGCCGCGCTGGATGCGCTCGTAGCTGCCGTCGGGCAGAAGCTTCCACGCCTGGCAGTTGTCGCTCATGCACAGTTCCAGGTCCCGCAGGATGCGTTCGCGCTGGCTGTGGTGGCGGATCGGGAATGCCACTTCCACGCGGCGGAAGAAGTTGCGCTCCATCCAGTCGGCGCTGGCGCAGAAGAGCTCCGGGTCGCCGGCGTTCTCGAAGTAAAACACGCGCGAGTGCTCGAGGAAGCGCCCGACGATCGAGTGCACGCGGATGTTCTCTGACACCCCAGGCACCCCGGGCCGCAGCGCGCACACGCCGCGCACGATGAGGTCGATCTTCACCCCGGCACGCGAGGCGCGGTAGAGCGCCTCCATCGACTGCGCTTCCACCAGCGCGTTCATCTTGACGATGACGCGCGCCGGGCGGCCGGCGCGCGCGTGCTCGGTCTCGCGGGCGAGCTTGCTCAGGACCATCTCGTGCATGCTGAAGGGCGACTGCACCAGGCGCTTGAGCGTCGGGGTCTTCGTGAGGCTGGTCAGCTGCAGGAACAGTTCGTGCACGTCGTGCCCGATCTCGTCATCGCAGGTAAGCAGGCCGTAGTCGGTGTACTGGCGCGCGGTGCGCGGGTGGTAGTTGCCGGTGCCGAGGTGGCAGTAGCGGCGGATGCCGCCGGACTCGCGGCGCACCACGAGAGCGAGCTTGGCGTGCGTCTTGAAACCCACCACCCCGTACATGACGTGCGCGCCGGCTTCCTGCAGGCGGTTGGAGAGCTCGATGTTGGCCTCCTCGTCAAAGCGCGCCCGCAGCTCGACGATGACGGTCACGTCCTTGCCGGCATTCGCTGCCGCCACCAGCGCATCCACCAGCGGCGAGCCCTGGCCGGCGCGGTAGAGCGTCTGCTTGATGGCGAGCACGTGCGGGTCGGCGGCCGCCTGGCGCAGGAAGTCCATCACCGGACCGAAGCTCTGGTAGGGGTGCTCGAGCAGTATGTCCTTGTGGCGGATTACCGCGAAGATGTCGGTGGCGCCGACCAGGCGCCTGGGGATCCCGGGCGTGAAGATCGGGTACTTGAGGTCCGGCCGCTGCAGCAGGTCGTAGAGCGCCGACAGGCGGTTCAGGTTCACCGGTCCGGCCACCGAGTACAGGTCGAGCGTCGCGGAGGTGAACTGCGCCTGCAGAAACTTCACCAGATCCTCCGGGCAGTCGTTGGAGGTCTCCAGGCGCACCGCCGCCCCGTAGCGACGGTGCGCGAGCTCGCCCTCGAGCGCGCGCCGCAGGTCGTCGATCTCTTCCTCGTCGACGAACAGGTCGCTGTTACGGGTGACGCGGAACTGGTAGCAGCCGATCACCGTAATGCCGGTGAACAACTTGTCGACGAAGGCCTGCACGATGGCCGACAGCAGCACGCAGCCGCGGCTGCCGCCGGCACCCGGCAACGGGACCACGCGCGGCAGCGAGCGCGGCGCCTGCACGATGGCGAGTTCGCTGTCGCGGTCGAAGGCGTCCTTCCCCTCCAGGCGCACGATGAAGTTCAGGCTCTTGTTCTGGATGCGCGGAAAGGGACGCGCCGGGTCGAGTCCCAAAGGACTCAAGACCGGTTCGACCTCCTGCTCGAAGTACTCTTCCAGCCACGCCCGCGTCTGCGGGCTCCAGTCGGCGGGCCCCAGCAGCGGCACCCCCTCGGCGGCGAGCCGCGGCAGGAGCATGTCGTTCAGGCAGCGGTACTGGGCATCGACCAGCGCCGTGGCGCGCTCGTGGATCGCCTCGAGCTGCTCGGGGATGGACATGCCGTCGGCGGCCAGCTGCCCGCCGCCGAGCTCCTGCAGCTGCTTCAGGCCCGAGACGCGGATCTCGAAGAACTCATCGAGGTTGCTGCAGGAGATGCACAGGAACTTCAGCCGCTCGAGCAGTGGCACCCGGGTATCGAACGCCTGATCGAGCACGCGCTGGTTGAACTCCAGGAAGGAGAGTTCGCGGTTGATGTAGTGCTGGGGCGCCTTGAGGTCGGGCGAATCCATGAGAGCGCAGCCTCGAGCGTCCGGCGCGGACGGCTCACCGGCCCATGGTACCAGCGCCGCGGCGAAGGGATTGTTACGGGCGCCTTAGCGCGAGACGAGCATCGGGCCGGCGGCCGGCTCGAGCGAGACCAGCAGAGGGGCGGACTTCGCCAGGAAGTCCTCGCGCCAGCGCGCCTCGATCGGGCTCGCCCCGGGGAGCGCCACCGTCTGGGGGTTCTTGAACACCCCGTTCACCCGGTATTCGTAGTGCAGGTGGGGACCGGTGGCCAGCCCGGTCATGCCGACATAGGCGATGACCACGCCCTGGGTCACGTGCGCCCCGACCCGGGTGCCGCGCGCGAAGCGGGAGAGGTGCCCGTAGACCGTCACCACGCTCGAGGAATGCTCGATCTCGACCAGGTTGCCGTAGCCGCCCATGCGGCCGGCGAAGCGGATGCGGCCATCGCCCGCGGCGCGCACCGGGGTGCCCATGGGAGCGGCGTAGTCGACGCCCTTGTGGGCGCGGATCAGGTTCAGGATCGGGTGGTAGCGGGCGGAATTGAAGCGCGAGCTGACGCGCGTGAACTCGACCGGGGTCCGCAGGAACGCCTTGTGCAGGCTCTTGCCCTCGGGGGTGTAGTAGTGCGAGCCGCCGTCCGGGTCGGTATAGCGCACGGCGCGAAAGTCGCGGCCGTTGTTGACGAACTCGGCCGCCTGGATCGGTCCATCGCGCACGTACACCCCGTCGCGGAAGATCTCCGGATAGGTCACGACGAAGGCGTCCCCCTGGCGCACGTCGAGCACGAAGTCCACGTCCCAGCCGAAGATGTCCGCGAGCGCGACCGCGGTCTGGTCGTGCGCGCCGGCCGCCGCGACCGCCTCGAAGAGCGAGCTGTCGATGACGCCGCGTACCGTGCGCATGCGCATCTCGAGCGGGTTCTGCAGCACGTCGGCCTTGAGCCCCTCGGCAGGATCGCGCGAGACCTTCAGGATCTGGCTCTCGTTCAGGCGCCGCTCGAGCGAGTAGAGCGAGCCGTCCTTGTGCTCGAAATGCAGCGATTCCCCGGGCCGCAGCGAATCGAGGGCCTCGCGCACGTGCGGCACGCTGCGCAGCGAGGCGAGGTCGGCGAGATTGAGCTTCAGGCGGCGGAAGATGCGGTCGAGCGTGTCATTGCGCGCGACCACCACGTCGACGCTGGCGCGCTCGGAAGCGGCCGGTGCCGCGGCGGGGATGAGCGTGGCCGGCGCTGCAACGGGGTCGGCGGCGGGGGCAGTCGCAGCCGCAGTCGCGGCGGGGGTTGTCGGGGTGGCCTCAGGGGCGGCGGGATTCAGGCTTCCGTGCAGTATCGACCAGGCGACCACGGTGCAGGCGCCGGTCTTGAGCCAGAAGGCGGGCGAGGGCCAGCGCATCTTCAGAAAGCGTCCTGCAGGGGGAGTGTTCTGGTCCATCGACTACACTTGTCGGGGTGTTTTAACCGCGCGCACCGTACCGGGCCGCGACCGTCGGGTCAATGTATGTTAAGTGCCGATACGCTGACTTACGGGTTACGTTACCCGCCGCGGGCGGGCTTCTTCAGGACGGACTTCACGGGAATCAAATGAATTTGGACGAACAGATCGCGGAGCTGCACCGGGGCACGAGCGAGGTGCTAACCGGCGCCGACCTCACGAAGAAGCTCAAGCGCGGCACGCCGTTGCACGTGAAGGCGGGCTTCGATCCCACCGCGCCCGACCTGCATCTCGGGCACACGGTGCTGCTCAACAAGATGCGCCAGTTCCAGCAGTTCGGGCACGAGGTGACCTTCCTCATCGGGGACTTCACCGGCATGATCGGGGATCCCACGGGACGCAACGCCACGCGCCCGGCACTCACGCCCGAGGAGATCCAGGCGAATGCGCGCACCTACGAGGCGCAGGTGTTCAAGATCCTCGACCGTGGCCGCACCCGCATCGACTTCAATTCGCGCTGGCTCGGTGCGCTCAGCTCCGCCGAGATGGTGAAGCTCACCGCGCACTACACGGTCGCGCGCATGCTCGAGCGCGATGACTTCGCCAAGCGCTACAAGTCCGGCCAGCCGATCTCCATCCACGAGTTTCTCTACCCGCTCGCGCAGGGCTACGACTCGGTGGCGATGAAGGCGGACGTGGAGCTCGGCGGTACCGACCAGAAATTCAATCTCCTGGTCGGGCGCTCGCTGCAGGAGGCCTACGGCCAGGAACCGCAGGTGGTGATGACGACGCCGCTGCTGGAGGGTCTGGATGGCGTCAACAAGATGTCGAAGTCCCTCGGCAACTACATCGGCATCACGGAAGAGCCCGACAGCATGTTCGGCAAGCTCATGTCGATCTCCGACGATCTGATGTGGCGCTACTTCGAGCTGCTGTCGTTCCGCCCGCTCACGGAAATCGCCGCGCTCAGGCGCGCCGCGCACGAGGGGCGCAACCCGCGCGACATCAAGTTCGAGCTGGCTCGCGAGATCACGGCGCGCTTCCACGACGCCGCGGCCGCCGAGCACGCGCACGCGCAGTTCATCGCGCGATTCCGCCAGGGCGGCGTGCCCGAGAAGATCGACACCGTGCGCCTGGTCGCCGACGGCAACGCCACCCGGGTGGCGAACGCGTTGAAGATGGCGGGACTGGTGGCGAGTGCGTCCGAGGGCAACCGCCTCATCGATCAGGGCGCGGTGCGGGTGGGCGCGGACGCTAATTCCTTGCGCAAGCTGACATCGCGCGACACCGAGCTCGCAAGTGGAGGGCGCTACCTGCTGCAGGTCGGCAAGCTGCGCTTCCTCTGGGTGGAGATCGCGTGAACTCTGCGGGGAGCGAGCGCTTAACGCTCGCTCCCCCGCAGCAAATCGCCGGCGATTACTTGACCGCGCACTCCTTGCGCGTGCAGCGCGTGGCGCAGATCAGCACATCGAACACATCCACTCGCAGGTTTTTATTCGGATCGCGCGGGTCGTTGGCTGCGACGTGCTTGCCGAGTGAGTTGACGATGGCGGCGAGATCCTTCACGTCGATATCGCCGTCCTTGTCGACATCGCACACCTTAACCGGCGGCGGGGGCGGGGGCTCGCAGGCGTCCCCGATGCCGTTGCCGTTGCTGTCCTTCTGGTCCGGGTTGTAGGTCAGGGGACAGTTGTCACAGGCATCGCCCACGCCGTCCCCGTCACTGTCCTTCTGGTCCGGGTTGGCGACCTTCGGGCAGTTGTCTTTGGAGTCCGGTATGCCGTCGCCATCGGTGTCGACGATGGGGGTCGAGTGGAACTCGAAGTAGTAGTCCTGTGTGGGACTGTTATAGGGCTCGGGAAATCCCAGGCCCGCGAGCGTCACTACGCCGCCTCCGAGTGAGTATCCGGCCTGCGAGCCGACGATGGGATTGTCACCGAACGACTGACTGCCATAACGGAAGCGGATGGCGAAATCGCCCGGGGCATTACTACCGCCCGTCAGTGAATAGATTACGAGCTGCGCCTGAAATCCCACTCCCGAACCCGCAGGAGCCTGAGACGGATCCGACCAGACGATCGCCATCGCAGGCGGCAGCCCCGTGCTGCTCGCGGCCGGGACGTTGCCGCCGGGATCCTCTTCGCCGCCCAGCGGATCGGCGACGCCAGTCTGATACATGACGTAGGCCGTTCCGCCGACAGGATCAACGGTCACGGGAGCCACGGGGGTATTCAAGTTGAGGTAGGCGCCGGCAATGAAGGGCGTGAACGTCGGCGGGCTGGGAAAGTGAGTGCCGAGGTCCGCTAGGGTGCCGCCCGGAAACGAGCCCGATGGCAGTCCCTGTCCGAAGGAGATCACGCCGTTCTCATTGATGAAGATCTGGTTGTACGACGTGCCGGCAATCGTGACGGCGAAGCCCATGGGAATGGGCGGCGAGGTCTGATCGCCGTTGAGCACCACGGCCGCCGGATCATTGAAGCACTGGCCGGAGCCCGGGCTCGGTGGTCCCGGTGTACCGAAAGAACCGTCGCAGTTGGAATCGATGGCGGTGTGGCCGGCGTAGGCCAACGGAGCTGCCGCGAGGAAAAGGGGCACGAGCGAAACAAGCGCCGCACGCCCTGCGAGGTGAAGAAATCGCATTGGAACATCTCCCCTGATCTTTTTGTTACGAGACTATACTCCGTGTAAAACACTGCCTGCGAGGCGCGGGGGCGCAGGATGTCTTCGGGTGTCAATGCAACGGCGGAGGTCCCGCTTCGCTACGCCGCGTTCATCAGCTACAGCCACCGCGATCGTGACGCGGCGCAATGGCTGCACCGCGCCATCGAGACCTATCGCCCCCCGCCCGGGGTGGTGCCGCGCAGTGATCTGAGCGGCCTGCGCCCGATCTTCCTCGATCGCGCCGAGCTTCCTACTTCAGCGGATCTCGCGGCCAGCGTTCGCGAAGCCTTAAGTGCCTCGCGCTTTTTGATCGTGGTCTGCTCGCCTGCGGCGGCGCAGTCGCCGTGGGTCAACGAGGAAATCCGCTATTTCAAATCACTGGGCCGCGAGGAGCACGTACTGGCGCTCGTCGTCGCCGGCGAGCCGGCCCGGGCAGCGGGTGACCCGGATGACTGTCTGCCGCCGGCACTGCGCTACCGCATAGGCCAGGATGGCGCCATCACACAGACCGCCGGCGCCGAGCCGCTCGCGGCTGACATTCGCCCCGGTGCGGACGAGCGGCGCACGGCGCTCCTCAAGATCGTCGCCGGCATGCTGCATGTGCCGCTCGACACCCTCGTGCGGCGCGACAGCGCACGTCGCCAGCGCCGACTCCTGCAGTTCGCGGCCGCCGCACTGGCAGGCTGCCTCGCCTTTGCGGTCATCAGTGTGGTTGCCGTGCAATCTCGCAACGATGCCGTGCGGCAAAGACGGCTGGCAGTGCAGCAGTCCCTGACCGCGCAGCGCACGGCCGACTTTCTGAAATCGCTGTTCGCGGTGTCAGACCCGAACGAGGCCCGCGGGCAGTCGATTACGGCTCGCGAGGTGCTCGATCGCGGTGTCCAACAGATCGAATCGCAGTTGCACGACGAGCCGGCGGTGCGCGCCGATCTCATGACCACGCTCGGCGAGGTGTACGGAAGCCTCGGGTTGCTGCGCCAGGGCGAGGGCCTGCTGCAGCATGCGCAATCGCTGCCGGCGGTGCCCCCCTTGCTCAGCGCGCGCCAGTTCGCAGCGATCGGCGGGTTGCAAATGCAGCAGGGCAATCTGGAGGGTGCAAAGGCCTCACTACAGCAGGCCCGGACGTTGCTCAACGCGCCGCAGCTCGACGACGCGGCGCTGTACGTGCGTATCGAAAATTCTCTGGGTGAGGTTTATTGGCGTCAGGATAAGTGCACGTTGGCGCGCGCAGCCTACGGGGAATCGCTGCGGGTGGCGGCTCGCGTCAAGCTTCCCGACCCCGAGGCCTGGATTGCGGCCGAAGAGGGTGTCGCTCAGTGTGATATGGATGAGGGTAACTTCGCGGCGGCCGAGCGCGGCTTCCAACGTGCGCTTGATCGGCAGGTAACGGCCACCGGGGAGATGCATCCGCGCACGGCCGAGCTCCTCAACGAGATGGGCAGTCTCGAGTACTTTCGTGGGCAGCGCGACAGCGCGCTGGTCTATTTCCAGCGCACACTGCGGATCGAGAAGCTGGTGCTCGGCGATAAGCACCCCACCGTGACCATCACCACCAACAACGTGGCGCGCATTCTTCTCGAGCAGCGGCGGTTTGCAGAGGCGCGCGCGCTGTTGGAGCCCTCCGCCCGTGCGTTTTCCGGCCAGGTGCTGGCGACCGAACCCAACATGACCTTCGTTCTGAGCAACCTCGGTCTGATCGAGATGGAACAGGGGAATTACGGCGCTGCGCAGACTGACTTCGATGCGGCGCTGCAGGCGGCAATCGTGAACAAGCACCGCTTGCATGGTCCGATTCTTACTGACCTTGCAGACCTCGAGTGTCGCACCGGACACACCGCTGCGGGACTTGCGCGGCTCGCCACGGCGCAGCCGATCGTGGCGGCGCGCTACCCCGATGACGCCTGGCGGATCGCGCAGCTGCAGAACGTGCAGGCCGGGTGCCTCACGCGGGAGAAGCGCTACCGGGAAGCCGAGCCCCTGATTGCCGCGAGCATGCCCGTGCTGCTGCAGAAGTGGCCGCCGGACACGCTCTATGGTCATGACGGCTTACAGCGCTCGATGCAGCTTTATCAACTGACCGGCAATCAGGCGAAGCTGAGCCAGTACCGTCTGCTGGCGGCGCTCAAGCCGTCCGGGGACCTGGGCACTCGTTGAAACTGCGGGTTCTGGTGCAGGCGCCCTGCTGCTGGCCGCCGCGTGCTCTTAAAGTCAAGCTCAAGCTACCCTTTAATTTCCCCCCACGCCCCC
>CAWFDT010000009.1:0-74457 GCA_963814675.1 uncultured Pseudomonadota bacterium | reverse complement strand
TTGAACCCATGTTCCGCTGCGAAGGTCTGGACCTCGTCGAGCCACACCCGAAAGAACTCCACGCCTTTTGACATGCAGTTCTTTGCGGATACCTGCGAACGCACAACAGATGGCTCGGGTCGGAATCGACCTGAGCTTCGTCGGAAACGAGATCAACGGATTGGGTATCCGTCAGTGCTTCAGCCAAGCGATTGTTTGCAAAAGGGGTATTGACCTGTCGCCCGATCGTTCAGAAGAATTCGATCCTCCGGTGCCAGCCGGACGTACAGCCGGGCGTCCCGCACGACCCTGTTTGAGGCGGCAGCGTCCGCGACTTTGGCGTCCGTCGCCATCTGCACCATCGCCTCGATCAGCTGCCGGACGAGCGCCGATTCGGTGATCTGCCTCTGCGCGGCGATCGTCTGCAGCAGCCCCTTCACCTCGTCCGACACCCGACACCGAACCAAAGACTCCCGAGCCATGGCGAGTGATCGTGGGACAACAGCGGCCGCGAGGCTATCCTGCATTTCACCGGTTTTTGCGCTAATATCGCACGATATTTAGCCGCTCTTGTGACCCCGGCTGCCCTACCTCCCGCATCGGCCTCGATCGCCGCAAGAGTGACGCCGCATACCCATTCGCTCCAGGCGGGATCCGTCTCTTAACCGTCGGCGGGCACAAAAAAAGGGAGGAGACGCCGAAGCACCCCCTCCCTGCCTGTCAGGCCGCCAGCGCCAAAGCCAGTTCCCAGAGGCCCGAATTGAGCCGGACGTCCTCCCGGATGGCAGTGATCGCCCGGGTCCGGATCAGCCGATTGGACGCCGACCGCCGAGGAATGCCGCCCCGCAGGACGTTCTCCTGGACGACGTTCAACGTGCGCCAGAGATCGTTTCCGGCGTCCTCGAGGCGCCGCGGTACCAGGAGACGGGCCGGTTCCACACCGCTCTCAGCGCCTCCAGGAAAGCGAAGCGCCAGCGCCTGAGCCGGCAAAGTCGAGCTGCTCCAGATGGTCCAGCCGCGTGCGCTCCATGCGTTCGACCGAGCTGCGCCAGCACCTCGAAGCGCTCGCTGATCTCGAAGCGCCGCCTGAACCACGTCCGCCACGACATCGCCCCGATGCGCCACCCGGAAGACCGGGAAGGTCCCCTGGGAGACAACCAGTCCGTTGGTGCAGACCGCCCTGTATAGGCCGACCCGCAGCTGGTACGCGCTGGTCCCGTCATGGGAGTTCAGGAACAGGATCTCGGGCACCGCATCGCGCAGAGCCACCGTCTCGAACCGCCGGCGGAACCGGATCAGGTGCCGGGCATGGAGTGCGCTCTTCGGCCCGCACCGCCTGCCGGGCCTCGACCGGATAGAACCCCGCCGATCCAAGGGCATCGACCACCGTGGCCGTGGAGATGAACGTGTAAGAGGCACTGCGGCTCTCATGAGCGCAAGGCGCAAAGGCCGCCGGCACGCGCTGACGCAGAGACGTCCGCGGACAGCGCACCGAGGAACGCGGTGCTATGTGAAGACTGAGTCAAGCGTGAGGGTGTTCATGGTCGCCTCCTGAAGGCGTCGAACGGGGCGGGATTGCCCGCGCAGGGCGCCTCACGCCGCAGCGCAGCGGTCAATGGGCGAAGCCGGCCCGCAGGGACGCAAGCGCGTCTTCGCGCGCAGCCATTGACGGCGAGAACGGCGTGATACCCTGCGCGGATACAGCAAGCCCGCCCCCATCAACCTGACTTTCTCTTCGTCAGTCACAGACCTACCGCCTAGGATTTGCGAATGATCAGAACGCTGCTTGGTGCACTGGTGCTCCTTGGATCCTGCGCTGATTGCCTCGCCGCGCAAGCCCCGCGGGAAGCTCCAAAGGCAGTTCTCGTTACCGGTGCGAGCACGGGTATAGGCCGAAAAATCACTGAGCGCTTGGCCGCCAACGGGTACTTCGTATACGCAGGCGCCCGAAAGGAATCTGATCTCGCGGCGCTGAATGGGATTCCGGGGGTCAAAAGCAGTGCGGCTCGACGTCACAAAGCCCGACGAGATCCAGGGTGCACTTAAGACCATCACCGAAGGCGGGCGTGGGCTCTATGGACTAGTCAATAACGCTGGCGTAGCTACGGCAGCGCCGCTCATCGAGACGTCGCCCGACGAGTTCGATCTCACGATGCAAGTCAATATGTACGGCCCGTACCGGGTGACACGCGCGTTCGCCCCACTGGTGATTAACGCGAAGGGTCGCATCGTCAATATCGGCTCGATCCGCGGAATTCTGAACGACACTGATTTGGGTGCCTACCAGATGAGTAAGCATGCAATGGAGAGCTTTACAGATGTGCTCGCGCAAGAGCTCGCTCTCACGGGGGTCAAGGTCAGCCTGGTCGACCCCGGCTCCTACCATTCTGATATCGAAAGGAACGCCGCCCGACGTGCAGGGCAGACTCTGGAGGGCACGGACCGCTCGCAATATAAAGAACCGGATGAGGTTGCCACGGCAGTAGAACTTGCGCTCTTTGCTGTGCGCCCAAAGAGTCGGTACATGGTTGTTCCGAACCAGGAACAGGCGGCCATGACCATCAACGCCTTGCTCGACCAGCTCGCTCAGCTAAATGAGGGCCAACCGTATGCCTATAGCCGAAACAAGCTGGTGGCCTTGCTGGATGCCGCATTAGCCAGGGAGCGCAGCAAACAAGCTCTCCACTAGTACTCGCGCCCGACTTAGCGTCCGGCCCGTGCGCCGGTCTGGACGGCAAGAACGGCGCGATACGTTCCGCCAAATCCGTTCTGTGAGCGCGCCGACCTATTGCTCCTATGCGGCCCTTCACGACCGGTGGTAGCCTAGTTGTCGACAACATCGAACGCTAACCGGAGGGAGCCGATGCGCAAGTTAACTCGACGCGATGCCGTATTGGGTATTTCAGCTGCCGCAGTGACTATGGCGGGTGGAAAATCGTTTGCCGAGACGCTCGATGTTTCATCTCTGCGATCGCGCTTTTCTGGAGAATTGATCACTCCCGGGAACGCGAGCTACGAGAAGCTTAGACGCACAGACAACCTTGCCTTCGATCGCCATCCGGTCCTCATCGCTGGCTGTACCAAGACGAGCGATGTCGTGCAGATCTTGGATTTCGCTCGATCTCACAATCTACCATTGGCCGTTCGCGGCGGCGGCCATAGCTTGGCTGGATACTCGAGTTGCGATGGCGGAGTGATTGTCGACCTTGCGCATATGGATGCAGTCTCGGTGGATCCACGTGCGCGCACGATGACTTGCGGAGGTGGAGTTCGCGTGTGGCAGGCGAATGAGGCGGGCGCAAAACATGGATTAGCGCTGCCGCTCGGAATCTGCCCGGATGTCGGCGTATCGGGATTGACGCTGGGCGGTGGGGTCGGTTACCTAATGGGCGTAGCAGGCGCGGCGTGCGATACATTGACTGGTGCCGAAGTGGTCATGGCCGATGGAAGAGTCCTCAATGTAACGGCTGATCGCGACGCCGATCTCATGTGGGCTCTGCGAGGTGCAGGAGCGAACTTCGGCATCGTCACCCGTCTGACATACCGCGCCTACCCGCTTGATCGTGTGCTTGGGGGTAGCCTCACTTTTCCCAGTGCGGCGGCAGGCGAGGTACTGTCCCTGCTTAATACTTTATCTGCCTCCATCCCGGACGAACTCAGCGTATTCGGACAAATCGTCTATGAGCCGACCCAAGACGCGCTCGTGGACCTTTCCCTGTGCTGGGCCGGCGACTCGGCTCATGGACGCCAGGTGATCGCGCAGCAGATTACCTCCAAAATTCGTCCTATCAAAGATTCACTGAAGGAGACAACGATCGCGCAACTCACGGGCAACGAGATGAGTCCTCCCGAACTTCAATGCACTCGTTATGGCAACGTGGCGGGCCAATTGCCGCAGAGCGCACTCGATCGACTCATCGACGGCAGCGGCGCGCCCCCCGCGGTGCGCGTTATTTTCTTTGATCCAGTCCATGGCGCGATCACCCGCGTTAGGCCGGATGCAACTTCGTTTCCTCATCGGCCCCAGGGAGCCGGAGTTGGAATTATTCTGAACTGGCGTGATCCTGCCGAAACCGCGGAGGTAAGAGTTTGGGCAGACAAGTCATGGGCGAAATTACACCCATACATTCCGCATGCGTATGTCAACATGCTGGAAGATGAGGGAGTTGCCCGGGTGCGCGAATCCTACGGAGGAAACTATGAAAGACTGCGCAGACTGAAGACTAAGTACGATCCGCAAAACATCTTCCGATCCAATCAGAATATTTTGCCTGCTTGAAGCGCAGAAGCCGAATCGGACCAACTGTTCGGAGTCAACTGGAACTCCCAGCCGTGCGCTGTCGCACGGCATCAAATCCGCCATTCCAAACATCACCTCTGGCCATAGGGTGAAAACTTAAATCCTAGTGTCAGCACCGGTCCTAAGCAGTGAATCGTCGGTCATCGACCCTAGGTCAGTCGCATCTCCGCGAGGAGCAGTCGATCCAGTCACCGCAGCAGCCTTCGGCGCCGCGGCTAACGAGTCTTCAGAGTTCCTCCTCCTGATGGACGGCAGCGATATGGTTGGGTGGCTCCGGAGGCTTTTAGGAAGTGTCTCCCGAGAAGACGCGCGGGAGATCTGGGACAAGCGGTCTCGGAGCCTCAGGATCCGTGCCCTGCCGATTGGGCGGCAGACGGCCAATTTCGGGCGCTGACACAACGGATTGATCGCCCTTAAAGCAGTCGCTGGACACCATTGCGTTGCTGGAAAACTGGTCGATCAAGCGCTACTTTGGCCGCATGAGTACAAAAAATAGTCCTCCACGGTTGGGCGCTAGGATAGCAACTGGCACCGCGGTTGCCTTCTTGGTCGCCATTTGCGCTCGACAAGTCCTTGGGTCTTGCCGGAGATGAGGCGTCGGGTTTCCCGCAGCAGTTATGCCGCCGCGACAGCGGCGCCGAACAGCCATAGAGTTATTTTCGAGAATGAGCTCGTTCGGGTCTTAGAAGTAGCCATGCCGCCGCCCGGCAAAATAGAGCCCATGCATCATCATCATTGGCCCAGCTTCTTTCTGGACTGGGATACCGGCGGAAAGTCGCCCCATATTCGCTACCATCAATCGGGGAATGTCGTCAGAGACGTGCCGAGCGTAGAGAGGCCGATTCACCCTGGTCATTGGTCTGTTGATTGGATGAAGCCGGAACCAATGCACGCGATCGAGACCGTTGAAAATTATTACGCGCCCGGTTCTATCCCTCCATCGGTTCGTGTTGAGATAAAAATTGGCCGGTAAGCGTGCGATAGCCCGCCGGTGCGTTTCAGAAGTTGACTAATCCAAAGCGGCCGGTCGTCAGAGACCCCGCTAAGGGTCCAAAACTAGGGCAATGTGTGTCAGATCGAGATCGAGCAAGTAGAACCTAGCCCTTGTCCAAGAAATACGCACTCACTGGATCCGCAGAAATGTTGCAGCTCTCTGCGACAAATCGCAGGAGAGCTCGGTGCTGCTCTGCACCAAATCAACATTTTAGAGAAGCCCCGCTTCCGCGAACGAAAAGATGGATTCGGCCACGATCAGGTGATCGAGAACCCTGACGTCGATGAGCGCCAGAGCTTCCCTTTATGAGCAGTAGCCTGTAATGCGAAGGAAGTGGACAAAGCTGCGCTAGAATCGATTCTCTGACTTGTTCTGCTGCGCATTATTTGAATGACCGCTTGCCTCACCGGTGAGGATCATTCGAATGCAAGTCTCGGCCACTTTCAGTCGTCAGAACCGTCAAACTCTCTCGTCGGAAGGCGGACGGTGAGCACTGGTCGACCAGGAAGCCCCCGGGTGAAATCGCCATAAGCTCCAAAGCCCGATGCTAGCGACCTTTGACGGTAATAAATCGAAGTGTAAGATTGAGGGCGTTTCCGGGATGTGGCGCACACACTCCGACGATATCCATCAATTCTGAAATACGAGGTCCGCGATGAAAGAGGACAAACCGAATATCCTGTTCATCATGGCCGACGACATCGGCTGGTTCAACGTCAGCTGCCTACAACCACGGCATCATGGGCTACCGCACGCCCAACATCGACCGCATCGCCAGGGAAGGCGCGATCTTCACCGATTTCTACGGCCAGCAGAGCTGCACCGCCGGCCGCGCCGCCTTCATCACCGGGCAGTCGCCGATCCGCACCGGCCTGACCAAGGTCGGCACGCCCGGCGCCACGCTCGGGCTCAGCGCCGAGGATCCGACCGGTCGCCGCAGTTTCTCAAGAACCTCGGCTATGCCACCGGCCAGTTCGGCAAGAACCACCTCGGCGACCGCAACGAGCACCTGCCGACGGTGCACGGCTTCGATGAGTTCTTCGGCAATCTCTACCACCTCAACGCCGAGGAGGAGCCGGAATACGCCGACTACCCGAAGGACCCGGCCTTCCGCAAGAAATTCGGCCCGCGCGGCGTGCTGAAATGCAAGGCCACCGACAAGGACGATGCGACGGTCGATCGCGCAATTCGGCAAGGTCGGCAAGCAGGTGATCGAGAACACCGGCCCGCTGACCCGCAAGCGCATGGAGACGGTCGACGAGGAGTTCCTCGGCGCCGCGCTCGATTTCATGGACCGCAAGACCAAGGAAGGCGGCCCGTGGTTCTGCTACTTCAACCCGACGCGCATGCACGTCTTCACGCACCTGAAGCCGTCGTCGGTCGGCAAGACCGGACTCGGTCTCTATCCCGGACGGCATGGTCGAGCTCGACGGCTACGTCGGCCAGCTGCTCGACAAGCTCGATGAGCTCGGCGTCGCCGACAACACCATCGTGGTCTTCACCACCGACAACGGCGCGGAAGTGATGTCGTGGCCGGACGGCGGCGCGACGCCGTTCCGCGGCGAGAAGGACACCAACTGGGAAGGCGGCTGGCGCGTGCCCTGCGTCATGCGCTGGCCCGGCGTGATCGAGCCCGGGCCGCGTCATCAACGACATCTGCTCGCTGCAGGATTTCATCCCGACCTTCGCCGCGGCGGCAGGCGAGCCCGATCTCGTGGAGAAGGTGAAGAAGGGCTACACAGATCGGCGACAAGACCTTCAAGGTCCACCTCGACGGCTTCAATCTGCTGCCCTTCCTTTCGGGCAAGGAAGAGGAATCGCCGCGCAAGGGCTTCCTCTACTGGAGCGACGACGGCGACCTGATGGCGCTGCGCATGAACCAGTACAAGATCGTGTTCGCCGAGCAGCGCAGCAAGGGCCTCGATGTCTGGCGCGAACCGCTGTCGCAGATGCGCATCCCCAAGTTCTTCGACCTGCGCGCCGATCCGTTCGAGCGCGGCGAGGAAAGCTTCAAATATAACGACTGGTTCGTGGAGCACATGCCCCTGCAGTACGCGGCGCAGCCGCTGCTCACGAAATGGCTGGAGAGCTTCAAGGAATTTCCGCCGCGCGCGCGGGCCGCGAGTTTCAGCATTGACCAGGTCGTCGAAAAGCTGATGCCGAAGAGCTGATCGGCAGGGCGAATCTACCGGGCTACTGGTTGGTCTGAAGACCAAACAATATTAGTTCTTAACTGCTCCAAAGCGGGACTTTACGACCGGCAACTCCGGGTCGCTCGCGTAGAAAAGCTGCCGCGGCCCAGCGCTGACCTCCGACGACAACCGCCAGGTCGAATGCCAGTCAGCATGCAGAACGAGCTCTACCTGAGCACGGTGTATCGGCCGACTGCCGGCCTGGTCACAGGGCTCCGAGCTGTGGGCGTGACTCTCGAGGATCGTCAGGACCTTCTTGGTCACAAGAGCGGGCGGATGACGACGCACTACAGTGCCGCGGAGGTCGGGAATTTGTTGGCGGCCGTAAACCGCATTGCAAACTCACGCGAATCTCCCGCGGGAACCGTGCTTAGAATTGTCGGGTAGTGTGTAAATTGCTGAAAGTATTGGTGGAAAGGGAGGGACTCGAACCCTCGACCCCGGCATTATGAGTGCCGTGCTCTAACCAGCTGAGCTACCTTTCCACGAGGGGCGCGCATTGTCCTCATCCGCCCCCCGCAGTGTCAAACGCAGCAGCTGAACCTGCCCGTTAGCCGCCCTCGCCGAGGTATCTCTGTAAACCCCCGAGGCACCCGATCCAGCCCTGCTCATGTCCGTCACGACTCGCAGTATCGGCAATGCGCTCATGCGTGATGGTCACCTCAGTTCCCGCCGCGCAGACACTGAACGCCACCGTAACTCGCTCCGGCGGCTCCGCGTGCGAGCCCAAATGCCAGCTGTACACCAACAGCCGTGGCGGTTCGATGCACTCGAACTGCCCGCTGATCCACACGACTCGTCCGTCCGGGAACTGGTTGGCGATGCGATAGCGGCCGCCTACCCGCAAATCGACCTCCGCGGCGGTGCAGGTGACACCCCTCGGTCCCCACCATAACCGCAGCCGCTCCGGTTTGGTCCAGGCATCGAAGACTCGCTCAGGTGAAGCGCCGATCGTTCTGCGCACGACCAGCGCGAGTTCCACGCGCGATACGGTGGGGTCGGTGTGCTTCGACATAGCGTGCCAGCGAATCCAGGCTCTCCTCCCAGAACTTGCGGTAGCCGTTGAGCCACACTTCCGCCGCCTGCAGTGGCAGTGGGTCCAGCGAACACTGATGGATCCGCCCGTCCACCGTGCGCGCCACGAGACCCGCCTGCTCCAGCACGCGTATGTGCCTGGAAACCGCCGGCAATGACATGGAGAACGGTCGTGCCAGTTCGGTGATGCTCGCGGGTGCCAGCGCCAGGCGTGTCAGCAGCGCGCGCCGGGCCCGGTGACCGAGGGCGTGGAACACAGCGTCAAGACGATCTTCCAGCCTCGCCCGTCGCAGTGTGGCGCTTGACGTCATCGTGCGGACTTCCTAATATTAAACATTAGTGTTAAATATAACAGGGCGAGCGTCAATATGCAGCTACATTACTCCTCGCTCCATCGCATAACTCTGTGCGTGGCGGCCCTGGCGTCCGCGCTCACCGCAGCGCCACAGCTGTGTGCCGCGCAAGTGAGCGCACAGCACGCTGACGGCCTGGAGAACAACGCAGGCTCGATACACCAGGAAACCATCTTTGAGGCCGACTGCGCCCGGGTCTATCAGGTACTCACGGGGACACGCGAATTCGATGCGGTGACGCGGCTGAGCGATGCGGTGACCCTAGTGACGGCGCCAGACGCCAAGGCGACCGCGATTAGCGCTGAGGTGGGAGCGCCGTTCACTCTCTTCGGCGGCTATATCACGGGGCGCAACCTCGAGGTGGTGCGCGATCAGCGCCTGGTGCAGGCGTGGCGCGCCGGCAGCTGGAACCCTGGTGAATACTCAGTGGTACGGTTCGACCTGCAGGCGCAGGGCAAGCGCTGCCGGGTGCTGTTCGAGCAGCTCGGCTTTCCGATCAGTCACGGCGTTAGTCTCGCCGAGGGGTGGCACGTGCACTACTGGGAGCCGCTGGCCAAGTTCCTGCGCCGGCCATGAACGCACGAATGCGCACGCGTTGGCGTCGCCTCAGACATTGAAGCGGAAGTGCATGACGTCGCCCTCCTGGACGACGTACTCCTTGCCCTCGAGCCGCAGCTTGCCAGCGTCGCGGGCACCGGACTCCCCCTGCCCGGCGAGGAAGTCGGCGTAGGCAATGACCTCGGCGCGGATGAAGCCGCGCTCGAAGTCGGTATGGATCACCCCTGCCGCCTGTGGTGCTGTGGCACCCACCCGCACCGTCCAGGCCCGTACTTCCTTGGGCCCGACGGTGAAGAACGTCTCAAGTCCCAGCAGCCGGTAAGCGGCACGGATCACTCGGTTCAAGCCCGGCTCTTCGAGTCCGAGCTCTGCGAGGAATTCGCTGCGCTCGCCCTCCTCGAGCTGCGCAATCTCGGCCTCGATGGCGGCGCACACGGCGACCACGAACGACCCATCCGCCGCCGCCCGGCGCTCGAGCGCATCCAGCAGCGGATTGTCCTTGAAGCCGTGCTCGGCGACGTTCGCCACGTACATCACCGGCTTCGCCGTCAGCAGCTGCAGTTCACGCAGATCGCGGCGCTCCTCAGGCGTCAGTGTCATGGCACGCACGGGCCTTACCGCATCGAGCTGCACCTTGACCCGCTCGAAGAGCGCGCGGCGGCGCAGCGCATCCTTGTCGCCCCCCTTGGCTGCCTTGACCGCACGATCCAGGCCCTTCTCGAGCGTGGCAAGATCGGCGAGCGCGAGCTCGGTGTCGATGACCTCGACGTCGCTGAGCGGGTCCACGCGGCCGGCGACATGGATCACGTCGGTGCTCTCGAAGCAGCGCACCACGTGCGCGATCGCGTCAACCTCGCGGATGTGTGCGAGAAACTGATTGCCGAGGCCCTCGCCCTGCGAGGCACCGGCCACGAGGCCGGCGATATCAACGAACTCCACCGTGGTCGGCAGGATCTTTTCCGGCTGCGCGATCGCAGCCAACAGCTCGAGCCGCGGGTCCGGCACCGGCACCACCCCGACGTTCGGATCGATCGTGCAGAAGGGGTAGTTTTCGGCCGCGATCTGCGCGCGCGTCAGCGCGTTGAACAACGTCGACTTACCGACGTTGGGCAGACCAACGATGCCACAGCGAATAGGCATGGTGCGTTCAGCTTCCTCGAGTGAGCATCAGGGCGCGGGAGCGCCCTGGGGATCTTGTGTATGCAGTCGGTTCATCGCGATCTGCGCCCCTTCGGTCAACAGGATCGGGACCGCATCCGCCGCCGCGGCAAGCGCTGCGTCAATGAGCTCACGATCCGTGGCGCTCGGGCGACCGAGGACATAGTCGAGCACCAGCGAACGATCCCCGGGGTGTCCGATCCCGATACGCATGCGCCAGAAGCCATCGCCCATCTGGGCAATCACGTCGCGCATGCCGTTGTGACCGGCGGCGCCGCCGCCCTGCTTGAGGCGCACGCTACCGGGCGCAAAGTCCAGCTCGTCGTAGGCGACCAGGATCGACTGCAGCGGCGCCTTATAGAAGGTGGCGACGCTGCGTACTGCCTCCCCGCTATGGTTCATGTAGCTCATGGGTTTCAGGAGCCACACGTCCGCGCCGGCGATGCTGGCGCGCGCCAGCTCCGCGCGGTGCCGGGGCTCGCTGCGAAAGGTTGCCCCGTGGCGGCGCGCCAGCTCGTCGAGCAGCTGGAAACCGGCGTTGTGCCGCGTGCGCGCGTATTCGGTACCCGGGTTGCCGAGACCGACAATCAGCCTGAGGGGCTCGCCTGCCATATGGATGACTCATGCCGCAAATACCGCCGGCCGCCCGCGGAAGCATCGCTCCCGCGGCGGCCGGCAGGCAATCGGCGGTAGCCGCGGCTACTTCTTGCCGCCTTCCTTCTTGGCAGGAGCGTCCTTCTTCTCCTCGCCCTTCTTCACCTCGGCAGCAGGAGCTGCACCGGGCGCCCCGGGGGGTGGCGCTGCACCCGGCGCACCACCAGCGACGGCCGGAGCGGCACCCTCGGCAGGCGCGACCGCGGCCTCGGCCGCCACAGGCTCCGGCTCCTCGGCACGCGGCGCGTGGATCGAAACGACCGCCGCGTTGCGTTGCGAGAGCTCGGGGATCGTCACGCCGGCGGGCACCGGCACGTCAGCGAGGAACTTGGTCTCATTCAGATGCATGCCCGACAGATCCAGCTCGAGGAATTCCGGCAGGTCTTTCGGCAGACAGCTCACCTCGACGTCGGCGCGCATATGCGACACCACGCCGCCCTCGGTCTTGACGCCCGGAGAGATGCTCTCGCCCTTGAAGTGGATCGGCAAGCGGATGCGGATCTTCTCGCTCTCCACCACGCGCTGCAGGTCCACGTGCACCACCAGGTTCTTGGCCGGGTGCATCTGCACGTCCTTGATGATGGCCTCTTGCGTGCTCTCGCCGATCTTCAGGCGCACGATGGAGGAATAGAAGCGCTCGTCGCCGATCATCGTCAGCAGGTTCTGCTGATCGAGCACGAGGCTCTGGGCGTCCTTGTTGGCGCCGTAGAGGATGGCGGGGACTTTGCCCGTGTGACGCAGGCGGCGGCTCGCACCTTTGCCTTGCGTCCCGCGGACATCCGCGCCGAAGGTGAATGAAATACGCATTACGTTCTCCAGTAGTTACTGCCAACTCGCGCCGGGTCGCGACCAATCCGGCACGTCCAAAAATCTTCTCGCGTCAGTCGACGTACAGCGAGCTCACCGACTCCTCGTCGCGGATGCGGCGAATGGTCTCTGCCAGAAGCCCCGCCACCGACAGCTGCCGGATGCGACTGCAGCCACGCGCCGCGGCGCTCAAGGGGATCGTGTCCGTCACGACCAGTTCATCGAGCGCCGACTTGGAGATCTTCTCCACCGCGCTGCCCGAGAGCACCGGGTGCGTGATGTACGCCACCACCTTGGTCGCGCCCTCATCCTTCAGCGCCTGCGCCGCCTGGCACAGCGTACCGGCGGTGTCGACCATGTCATCGACCAGCATGCAGGTCTTGCCCTCGACCTCGCCGATGATGTTCATCACCTTCGACTCGTTCGGCCGCGGCCGGCGCTTGTCGATGATCGCCAGCTCTGCATCGTCCAGGCGTTTGGCGAAGGCCCGCGCGCGCGCCACGCCGCCGACATCCGGCGACACGACGATCACGTTGCGGTACGCCTGCTTCCAGGCCTCACCCAGCAGCACCGGGGAGGCGTACACGTTGTCCACCGGGATGTCGAAGAATCCCTGTATCTGGTCCGAATGCAGATCGGTGGTGAGCAGGCGGTTCACGCCCGCGCTCGAGAGCATGTTCGCCACCAGCTTCGCCGTGATCGCCGAGCGTGTCGCGCGCGGCCGCCGATCCTGGCGCGAATAGCCGAAGTACGGCACCACCGCGCTGATACGCGCGGCGGATGCGCGCCGGCACGCATCCACCATCACCAGCAGCTCCATCAGGCTCTCATTCGCCGGCGGGCAGGTCGACTGCACGATGAACACGTCGCGCCCGCGCACGTTGTCCATCAGCTCGACGTTGACCTCACCGTCGCTGAAGCGGCCGACGTAGGCGCGCCCGAGCGGCGTCTGCAGGTGCTTGGCGATATCCAGCGCCAGCGCCGGATTCGCGTTGCCCGCAAACAGAGACATTGTGTCGCTGGTACTCATGCTCTCTCTAAATGCGCGCAGTCCTCTACCGGCACGGCCCGCCGCTCGCGGCCGTGAACCCGCCAAACTGGCTGGGGTGGAAGGATTCGAACCTCCGAATGGCGGGATCAAAACCCGCTGCCTTACCACTTGGCGACACCCCAGCAACCGTCAGCCGCGGGCGCGCATCTTACAGCCGCGTCACGCCGGCCGCCGCGCCTTCAGGCACTCGTGCACGGGCGACGTGTTCAGGCCGCGTGCGACGAAGCTCTGCCAGCGGTCGGGGACCCGGGCGGCCAGGCGTTCCGCCTCGCCCGCGCTGGCGCACGCGGTAAACACGCTCGCGCCGGTCCCGGTGAGCTGGGCCGGCGCCATCCGGCGCAGCCAGTCGAGCACCTCGGCCACTTCGGGGTGCTGGGCCCGCACCACGGGCTCGCAGTCGTTTCGGCCGCCCGCCTCAAAAAAGGCGCGTATTGTGATGAGGGGGGAATTTCGTGTCAATTCAGCGCTCTGGAACACGCTGGCGGTGCTGACATGGACCCCCGGATGCACGATCACGTACCACGCCTCCGGCACGGTCACGGGGGTCAGCCGCTCCCCGATCCCCTCCCCCCAGGCAGAAGAACCTTGAATGAAAACAGGGACATCCGCCCCCAGGGGCAGCCCCACGGATGCCAGTGCCTGGAGGCTGAGGCCGCAACCCCACAGCTGGTTCAGCGCGAGGAGCACGGTGGCGGCATCCGAGCTGCCCCCGCCCAAACCAGCCCCCAGCGGGATGCGCTTACGCACCTCGATGTCCGCCCCCAAGGCACAGCCGGTGGCGCGCTGCAGCTTGCGGGCGGCCCGCACGGCGAGGTCCTGCTCGGGTGTGACTCCGGCGGCTCCGGTATGCCGCTCGATGGCCCCGTCATCACGCACGCTGAGGCGGATGTCGTCCGTCAGGTCGATGAGCTGAAACAGCGTCTGCAGTTCGTGGTAGCCGTCCGCGCGCCGCCCGGTCAGGTGCAGGAACAGGTTGAGTTTTGCGGGGGCCGGCCAGCGCGACTGCGCCTCCCTCGGGGGGCGCAGGGCACCGGCCGCACGCCTCACAGCTGCCAGTCCTCGACCAGGAGTCGCACGCGCACGGTATCGCGCTCGAGCGTCAGTCGGGCCGGAAGCGTCTCGGCGCCGGCGACGACGTAGGCGCCGTAGGTCACCTGCCAGCCGTCCTGGGTGAGACTTGCGAGGCGCTGCTCGGCATCGAGGGACTCCTGGGCGGGGGTGGCCGGATCGGGTACGCCCAGCACCCAGTATCGCAGGCTCGGCAAGGGCACGTCGAAACCGAGGCGCGTCCGCAGCTCCGCGCGGGCGGCATCGTTGCCGATGTGTTCGCCGTGCGCATTGACGATCTCCAGATCCTCGCCGTGCGCGGTGATCTGCGTGCCGCCGACTCCGAGCGGACCTTCCAGTACCAGTTGCGAACGCTCGCCCTGCTGCTGCCAGCGCAGATTGGCGTTGAAGCCGTTCCCCGCGGCCGACAGTGCAATGCGTCCCTTGAGCTGGAAGTGCTGCAGTGCCTGCAGCTGCGGGCGCCGCTGCTCCCAGGGAGCCGACGCCGCCAGTGGCGGCGGTGGCAGGGTGCGGCAGGCGTCCAGGGCGAGCAGCGCCACGAGGGCGCCGAGCCGCAGGACGCTACTGCGCATCGGGCAGGAACCGCTTGATCGTCGCCTTCAGTGCTTTGGAGTCCGGATCGCGGGCGAGCGCCGCCACCCACACGCGGCGCGCCTCGGCGTGATCGCCGCTCACCCACAGGGTCTCGCCCCAGTGGGCCGCGATCTCGGCGTCATGGCCGAGCGAGTAGGCGCGCTCCAGCGTGCCCGTGGCACCCTTGGCGTCGCCCGAGCGGTAGCGCACCCAGCCGAGACTGTCGAGTGCCGCCGGGCTGTCGGGCATCACGGTCAGCGCGCGCCGAATCAGCGATTCCGCGTGCGGCAGCTCGAGGGAGTGATCGGCGAGCGTGTAGCCGAGCGCGTTCATGAGGGTCGGATCTTCGGGGCGCTTTTCCAGCATGTGTTCGAGCGCATCCACCGACTCGTGCACGTGGCCGGCCTGCTCGAGGATCACGGCGCGGTCGTACTCGATCGAGGGATGCTGGGGGTGGCGTTCGAGCTCGGCGCTGAGGATCGCGAGTCCCATGTCCGCCTCGCCATGATCGGCAAGCAGTCGCGCCTTGGCGAGCGTCAGGTCGAGCTCGTCCTCGGGATGGTCGGCGACATAATCATCAAGCAGCGCCAGCGCCTCGGCGCGCGAGTTGCGGTCGAGCAGCAGCGCGGCGGCGCGCGAGCGCGCCGACAGCGCGACGGAGGAGTCGTACAGCCGCCGGTAGGCGGCGAGCGCCGCGTCCGGGTCGCCGGTGCGCACTTCGATATCGGCCAGGTACAGCTGCGCGCCATCGTTCCCCTCGCCGCTCGAGAGCAGTTCGCTGAAACGCTGCTTCGCCTCCTTGTAGTCACCGGAGTTGAACGCGAGCAGCGCCAGGCGCCGGTCGATCTCAGCCTGCGGCGCACCCTTGGAGCGCAGCAGCTCGAGCTGCTGATGGGCCTCCTCGCTGCGATCGAGCGAGGCAAGGATCTCCGCGAGCTGCAGTCCGCCGCGCTCGGCATCGAAGGTGGCCGCCTCGCGCGCGGTGGCGAGCGCCTGGGGTCCGTTGCCGCGCATCACGTAGGCGCGCGAGAGGATGCGCAGGGCCGAAAGATCGTTCGGGTCGTGCTGCAGTGCCTGCTGCGCATAACGCCCGGCCCGCTGCCCATCGTAGGCCGCGAGCGCGAGTTCCCCGAGAAGAGTCAGCGTATCGGTCGAGTTGGCGCTCGGCTCGAGCGCGCCACTCATGGCGATGAGCACCGCGGATGCGTCCGACTCCTCGAGCAGCAGCGCGGTCAATTCAGTCATGCTGCGCGCGGTGCGTTCCTCGGCTTTGTGCGGCACGGCCGGCGCGGCGCCCGCGTCCTGGGCGCCCTTGGCGGCGGGTGCCGCACTGTTGGTCTGCTCCTCCACGCGCCAGAATTCATGGATGGCGGTGCGGGCATCGTTGGTGCGATACAGCTTCAGGGCAACCGCCGCGTACAGCGCGTTCGCCTCGCGGTCGGTCGGCGCGAGCGAGCGCCAGCGCGTGGCCGACTGCCAGGCGGCCGGCAGGTGCTCGCAGGCCATGGCAACCTGCGTGGCGCGGCGCGCGAGCTGCGCGTCCCCGCCGCTGGCGGCCTTGGCGTACAACTCGGAAGCCTGCCGGCACTCCCCGCGCTTCAGGGCCGCCTCGGCCGCGAGCGTGAGCGCAGAGGTGTCCTGGGCGGCCGCCGCGGCGGGTTTTTTTTCCGCCGGATGAGTCGCCGCGCAGCCCGCCCACAGGCCGGCGCACAGCAGCAACGGGATTAAGTTACGCAAGCCTCTCATGATACTTCACTATAGCCCCTGAACAGGGGACGCGCATTGCGCACCTTGTCACAAAGTGCGGACATCCCGGAGAATGCGCGCGCCCGCCTACACCCATGAAGGAATCCATCCGACAACGCCTGCAGAAACTCGCCGATCGCTTTGAGGAAGTGGAACGGCTGCTCGCCACCGATGAAGTGGCCGGCGGTTCGGAGCGGTTCCGCGAATTGTCGATGGAATATGCGCGCCTGCAGCCCCTGGCGGAACGCTTCGCTCGTTACCACGAACTCGAGCGCGAGCTCGCGGCGGCGCGCGAACTGCAGGTCGACACGGATGCCGGCATGCGCGCGCTCGGGGACGAAGAGGTCGGCCGTCTGCAGCAGGATCGGCTCACGGAAGAGGAGTCCCTGCGCCTGCTGCTGCTGCCCAAGGATCCGCGCGACGACAAGAACATCTTTCTGGAGGTGCGTGCCGGCACCGGCGGCGACGAGGCCGCCATCTTTGCCGGTGAATTGCACCGCATGTACGCACGCTACGCCGAGTCCAATGGCCTCATGGTCGAGGTCCTGAGCGAGAGTCCCGGTGAGCACGGCGGCTACAAGGAGATCATCAGCCGCATCGCCGGCAAGGGCGCGTTCTCGCGCCTGAAGTTCGAGTCCGGCACCCATCGCGTGCAACGCGTTCCGGCGACCGAGGCGCAGGGGCGCATCCATACCTCCGCGGTCACGGTGGCGATCCTTCCCGAACTCGACGAAGTGGATGAAATCGACATCAACCCCGCGGACCTGCGGGTCGACACCTATCGCTCCTCGGGCGCCGGCGGCCAGCACGTCAACAAGACCGACTCCGCGGTGCGCATCACACATCTGCCGAGCGGCATCGTGGTGGAGTGCCAGGACGAGCGCTCGCAACACAAGAACCGTTCGCGCGCCATGGCGCTGCTGAAGGCGCGCCTGCTCGCCTCCGAACAGGAGAAGCAGCAAAGCGCCCAGGCGCAGGCGCGCCGCCTGCAGGTCGGCAGCGGCGATCGCTCCGAACGCATCCGCACCTATAACTTTCCGCAGGGACGCGTCACCGATCACCGCATCAATCTCACGCTTTATAAGCTGCAGCAGGTCATGGACGGGCAGCTCGATGAGCTGATCAACGCGCTGCAACAGGAATTCCAGGCCGAGCAGCTCGCGGAGGAGGCGTGAACCAGGCCGCTCCCGGGCTGATCATCGACAGCGTCACCGGTATCGACGTTTCCTTACCGATCGCCGGACCTGGCGCGCGCAGCTACGCCTTTATCATCGACTGGCACATCCGCACCGTACTGGCGCTCGGGTGGTACGTGATGGCGGCACTCCTTTATAACGGCCGCTGGTCGTTGAGTCCGCCACTGACCAACGATGCGCGCTGGTTCGCCATCGTGGTGCTGCCCTCGCTGGCAATCTATTTCCTCTACCAGGTGGTGCTCGAGCTCGCGATGCGCGGTCGCACCCCCGGAAAGCGCAGCGCCGGCATCCGCGTCGTCACCCGCCAGGGCAGCCCCCCCGGCATCGGACCGCTGCTGGTACGCAACGTCTTTCGCCTCATCGACAGCCTGCCGGCGTTCTACGGGGTGGGCCTGGCGCTGGTGGTGTTCACCCGCGACAACGTGCGCTGCGGGGATATGGCCGCCGGCACCTTGCTCGTGTACGAGCGCTCGGGCGCCGATGCGCTGCTGCCGGAAGCGGCCGCCGCGCGCGTAGGCACGCTCGATGCCGCCGGCGCGGAGATCGTCGCGGATCTGCTGCAGCGCTGGCCCGCGTTGATGCCCGAGGCGCGCGTGCGGCTCGCGCGTCAGCTGCTGGAGCGCTATCTGGGCCCGGCGGCGGATCTCAGCGACGGCGCTGAGCTGCAGTGGCGCGCACGGCTTGAACGCCTGGCGAGTGCGCGTTAGCGGAATCATGGAGTCGCCGGCGCGCCAGAAGGCCCTCACCGCAGCGCTGCTGAATCGCGCCGCGCTGTGGCGGCAGGCGGAGGAGCGTGCGCGGCGGCTCGCCGATGCGCGCGCCGAGGACGCCGCGGACGCCGCACGGCTGGCCGATGATTATCGACTGCTGGCGCACGACCTGGCCCGCGCCCGCGCGCTGATGCCCTCCAGCCGCACGCGCGAGTATCTGGAGAGCGCCTATGCGCGCGCGCACGTCACGCTGCATCAGGGGGCCTGGCACCTGGGCAGCATGCTGCGGCGCTTGCTGCGCGAGGATATCCCCGCGGCCGTGCACTGGTTGCTGCCCTACATCGCCTGGACGACCCTGCTGTTCGTGCTCGCCGGCTGCGCCGGCTACGCGCTCGTCAGTCACTACCCGGAGCTCATCGCTCTGGTCGCAGGACCGGAGCTGATCGCGAGCGTCGAGCGCGGCAAGCTGTGGACCGAAGGGCTGCTCAACGTCGTGCCCTCCTCGGTGCTGTCGGTGCAGATCCTGACCAACAACATCGTCGTCAGCCTGTTCGCCTACTGCGCGGGTTTCCTGTTCGGGCTCGGGACCTTGTACATCATCGGTCTGAACGGTTTCATGCTGGGCGCAGTGTTCGCCTTCGTGGGTCAGCACGGGCTCGCGCCACAGCTGTTCAGCTTCATCGTCGCCCACGGTTGCGTGGAGCTCTCCGTCATGTGCCTCTCCGGCGCCGCCGGCGCGGCGGTGGGTGAGGCGCTCATCCGCCCCGGCGCGGCCGGGCGGCGTGAATCCTTCCGCACCGCCGCGCTGCGCTCGGGCGTCGTGCTGTTCGCCTGCGCGCTGCTGCTGGTGGGGGCTGGCCTGATCGAGGGTTTCATCTCCCCGAACCCGCGCGTGCCCCTCGGCGCACGCGTCGCGATCGGCGTCGGCTACTGGCTGTGCATGCTAGTACTGTTGAGTGGGCTGCCCCGCCGCCGCTCGGCTGCGCGGCCTCAGACACGGCGCGACTGGCGCAGCGCTTCGTAGCGACTGACGAGCGCCGGTGCGAGCTGCTGCGGCGCTGCGGACACCACTGGCGCACCCAGGCGCTGCAGGAGCTCACGCTGGGCGGCGGCACGGCGCAGCTGTTCGGTGGCGGCGAGTGCGATCCACGGATCAGACCAATCGCGGGCCTCGGCCTCGGCCAACTCCTCGATCTCGCCACTGTGCACGCCGGCGATCAGCACCAAATGCGGCGGGGCCAGCAGACGCACCGCGCGCGCCAGTGCGCCGGCCACGCTGGCATCGTCCAGGTCGGTGAGCACGACAATCAGGGCACGCTGACGCAGTAGCCTGCGGATGCTGACGGCGGCCGCGGTCGGATCGGATTCCGCCGGGTGCACGACCAGGTGCTCGAGTGCCCGTCGCAGTCCGGTAACGGCCGCCAGGCCGCGCGCCGGGGCACGGCGGGCGAGCACCTGGTCGGCGTAGACGAGCAAGCCGATGCGGTCGTCATTGAGCGTGACCAGTTCGGCAAAACTCGCGGCGACATTGCTGTACAGCCCGAACCGATCCAGCCGGCCCGAGCGTACGCGACTCAGCCGACCCGCATCGATCGCCACCAGCACGTCCAGGTGCTGATCCTCGCTGTATTCGCGCGTCATGAGCGCACCGCTGCGCGCCGTCGCCTTCCAGTCGATGCGCGTAAGCGGATCGCCCGGCGCGTAGCCGCGCAGCTGATGCAGCTCCTGCCCTGCCCCGAGCGCGCGCCGTGCGCGTATGCCGCTCGCAAACCCGCGTACCCGCATGCGGTCGCGCAGCACCTCCGGCGCGATGGTGAGTTCTTCGCGCGGCTGCAGGGCACCCGTCCACCAGGCCAGCCCGAGAGCGCCACGCAGGCGCGCCGGCAGCGCCGGCCAGCGTTGCGGGCCGAGTCTCACGGGCAAGAGAGTGAGCGCATCCTCGAGCACTGCCTGTGGGGGGATGCTGATGCGGCGCACCGCCGGCTGTGCCTCGAAACCGCAGGGCATTGCCGGTGCGTACTCGAGCGCGATGGCACGGCGGCCCGGGTTGGTAAACACGAAGGCCGCCGGCTGCGGGCGTCCGAGAAAGGCGCGCGCCGCGCTGTGCAGGCGCACCTGCGGCAGCAGGCGGCGGACGAACGCGCCCTCCAGTGCCAGACCCAGGAGCAGGAGCGCTGCCGGGATGCGCCACAGGTGCGCCAGGTACGGATCGCTCGACCAGATGCCGGCGACCGCCAGCACCGCGGTCAGCACCACGAGCACGTAACTGCGGCGCGCAAGATGCACGGGTGTCGCCTTAGCGCGGAACCTGGGTCGAGGCCAGCAGACTCGCGACCACCTCCGCGTCCTTGGTTCCCTCGAGCGCCGCTTCCGGCGTCAGCACCAGGCGGTGCGCCAGAATCCAGCCGGCGACGTGCTTGACGTCATCAGGGGTGACGAAATCCGCTCCGCGCAGTCCGCAGTTGACGCGCGCGGCCTTGAGCAAAGCGAGCGCGCCGCGTGTCGAAAGACCCAAGGCCACGCGCGGATGTTCGCGCGTCGCACGCGCCAGATCGAGCACGTAGCTGCTGAGCGCCTCCGCCACGTGTACCTGCTCCGCCTCGACGCGTGCCGCGCCGAGCAACGCACGCTCAATAACGCGGACCGATTCGAGCGCCTGGTGCGCTGCCGTGAGCACCCCGCCGTAACGGGCGAGGATCTCCGTCTCGGCCTCCCGCGACGGATAGTTCATGTCGACGCGCAGCATGAAGCGGTCGAGCTGCGATTCGGGCAGCGGGAAGGTGCCTTCAAATTCGCGCGGATTCTGCGTTGCCAGCACCAGGAAATCCGCCGGCAGCTGCCACACCGAGCGCTCGACGCTCACCTGCCGCTCTTCCATCGCTTCCAAGAGTGCGGATTGGGTTTTGGGGCCGGTGCGATTGATCTCATCGACCAGCACCACGTCGGCGAACACCGGACCGGGTCGAAACACAAAGGTGCGCGCGGCCTCGTCAAATACGTGCACCCCGATGATGTCGCTCGGCATGAGGTCGGTCGTGCCTTGTATGCGCTTGAACTCGCCACCCAGCGCACGCGCCAGCGTCTTGGCCAGCAATGTCTTGCCGAGCCCCGGCGCCCCCTGCACCAGCACGTGACCACGGGCCACGAGCGCGATGACCAGTGCATCGACACTGGAGTCGGCACCGATGACTACGCGGCCCAGCTCGCGCCCCAAAACACTGCGAAGTTCGCGGATCGAGTTGCTCATGCGGCCAGTCGCCCTTTAGTAGCTAGAATGAGGTTATGCAAGCGGAGCAGAGGCACACGACGATCCGCATAGGCAGCCGCGTACCATTCCTTCAGCTGCCGCACGTCGGCGGGCGCCAGACGCGGATGATTTTCCAGCCATTCCCACGGCGCGGTGACTGCCGGCGCTTGAGCCTGCGGCGCGTCGCGGCGCAGCTGGCCGAAGAAGTTTTCGAACATCCGGCGCGCCGCAACCGCCGGCTGCAATACGCGCGCAAAGAATAGCCCGGTGGTGCGCACCAGTTCCGACTCGCGTGGCGCACTACCGACCGCGAGCGGCATCTGCAGCTGCGTACCCCCCAGTACCCACACCAGCCACACCAGTGCGAGCGTGACGATCGTGGTGTACAGCCGCCGGTCGCGGTAGAACTTCGCCGGATCGTAGGCGGCCGTCAAACCCTGGTGCTCGTCGTCGAAGATCACCGTGCCGCGTGGTCCGACGGTGACGGCGATGAGATTGGCGAGCAGCCGCGCGTTGTCGGCCATGGCCAGCGCGCGATTGGTGAACAGTGATGCGAAGCCGCTCACGAGGATGGTACCCGCGCCGTCCGGGCGCAGCCACAGCACTCCGGCGCGGGAGTCGGCATCGTGCGCCAGGGTGAGCGCGAAACCGTCGCGGGGAACCAGCAGGGTGCTGACGCTGGGGGCGTAATCGGAGAACGCCACCGCGGTGGCGACGCCCTCGAAATACGGATGCGCGTGGTTCGGGATCAGCGCGCGTCGCCGCGGTTCGGGCAGTTCCTCCACCAGCCTGGCAAGCGCCTGGCGCGCCTGGTCCTTGCGCCGCTCGGCGCTCTTGGCTGGGACGCTCGCGGCGCCCTTCGGTGCGGACCCGGGAGTTTTCTCCGCCTCGAGAGTGACGGTCAGGCCGGTGAGCAACTGCAGATCGGCGTACATCGTGCGGGGCAGCTGGGCGAAGCTCGGCCGGTCGGTCAGCGCCGCCAGCACCAGCAGGGTGTTACCGGCGCGGATCCAGCGATCCAGCGCCACCACCTCGTCGTTGCGGAAATTGCTGCTCGCCGGCATGGTCACGATGAGCAGATTCCCGGCCGCGGCCAGGTCGTGACGGTGCTCCAGCGTGCCGAAGCGCTCGCGCAGCGAGAGCGTCGGTATGCCTTCCTGCTGCAACCAGCGCAAGGCCCCGAGCAGGCCATTATCGCCGCGCTCCGCGGTGGTGGGCAGTGAGACCTGGCGTTCGCTGAGCGTTCCGCCGTGCCAGAACAGGGTGCCGAAGAGGAATAGCGCGCCCAGCGCACAGGTGAGGGTGAGCAAGCGATCGCGCACGACGTCAGGCCGCCTGCGCCGCAGCGGACGGCAGGTCGAGAGCCGCAAGCAGGCTTTTCCCGCGAACGATGGCCGCGGCGAGACTTGCGACCGGCACCTCGCGGCCAGAGAAGCGCACCCGCTCGCACACCGCGGCGAGTTCGGCCAGGCTGGCACGCTCCGCCTCCGGCAGGCGAGCGCGCTGCGTGAGTTCACGCGTCGTCAGGGCGCGCGCCGGAGGCAGGCGCTGCTGCTCGGCAAGACGCCGTGCGATGAACTCAAGCAGCATGCGCACTTGCTCCGCGGGCGTGGCGCGCGCGCTCTGTTCCGGGCCGGTGGCCGCGGCGGTGGGCGTGCGCTCGGCCCGGCGGCGGCGCCCACCGCGCTCGCCGCCCCCGGTGACTCCCGCGAGCCGCAACTCGTTGAAGATGATGCCCAGTGCCAAGGCGACGACGAGCGCAAGCGACGTCCAGACAATCGTATCCGCGGCGTTTGAGGTGAACACCTTGACGAGCAAACGCTGCAGCCAGCTCTCGTCCGGGGCCGGCCGCGTCGCCAGTATGCCTCGCAGCCACTGCCGGAAGCGGTCCCACCAGCTGCTGTTGGTCCGTTCGCTCTGCACGAAGGTAGCGAGTAGTGCGGCGACTGTGTCAACGCGCGGTGCCGGACGCTGCGCCCTGATCGGAGGCTGCGTCAGCAGTACCCGCAGCTCCGCGAGCCCAGCCGCGGAGAGCTGATTGTCAGGGCGGTTCCAGTCCGCGGGCAGCCATGCAGCCACAGGGCTCTGTGAAAGCCCCCCCGGCAGATCCGGGCAGCGCGCCACAACGCGCGCGTAGCCGATGTCGGCTCCCGGATCGAGCTTCGCCAGGCACTCGTCGATGACCTGCACAGCCTCGCGCGCGTGCGCGCCGGGCAGCGCGACGAGCGAGACGAGCAGCGCGAGAAGCCAGCGGCTCACGCACTCAGACCGTGGCCGAGATCCGCTGCTCGAGGTCGGCGCCCTCTTTGCGCGCCGTCAGGTCGCCGAACACTGCGAGGCCGAGCGCGGTATAGAACGGCGTCGTGATCGCACCCAGGGCGATGATCGTGACGCCGGTCGCGGCGGCCGCCAGTACGACATCACCCCTTCCGACGATCGCGGCCAGGAACGCGGCTATCAGGCCGATGATGAAGGACATCACGACGAGCACGATGATCCCGACGGTATAGACCAGACTCAATCGCCAGAAACTGCCGCCCGTGAGACGCCAGCTACGCTGATAGCTTGCGAACGGTCCTGCGCCTTCGATGAGCAACACGATAAACGCGCACGACAATGCGACGAGAACATACGACACAGGGATGAGCAGCAGCAGGCCAATGCTGTAGCGCGTCACGCCGTGCGCGAGCCCCGCGGGCAACAAGCAGGCCACCACGCTAAGCGTCGTCAGCAGTCCCAGGCCGATCATGGCCGGCGTACGGCGCAAGCCAACCATGAGTTCCCCCCCAACGGGTCGATCGGAAAGCAGCGCCCGCTGGCGCAGCAGTACCGCGGCGTATAAAACCAGCGTGAGCATGCTGCCAACCACGTAAAGCAGTTTGAAGGTCAGATCGCCCTGCGCACCTAGGAGGGCCTGCATAAAACCCTGCAATCCACCCCCGAGGCCGCGTCCCTTGATGATGCTGTAGATGCTCGTGAGCTGTCCGGCAACCACGCCGAGCACCGAGAACAGCAGGCAGCGCAGTAAGGTGGCGCGATAGATCTGAAAGGTCAGATCGAGAATCTCGCCTACCGACAACGGGCGCTGGGGTGGGTACGGTATCTTTGTCATGGCAACCATCTTACCGCCGTGGCGGATCAAGGCATATGACGGCCGAAACCACTGTCGCCACCCTGATCGCGCGGGGCGCACGCCTGTTGGCCGCTGCCGGCGACCCCATGCGCTCGAGTGCGATCCTCGATAGCGAGCTGCTGCTGGCGCATACCCTCGGCGGGGGGCGCGCGGGGCTGCTGGCGCACCCCGAGCGGGCCGTGGGCGCCGCCGCGGTCGAGCGCTTTTCGGGTCTGCTGCGCCGGCGTGCCGACGGCGAGCCGCTGGCCTATCTCACCGGACAGCGCGAGTTCTGGTCGCTGGAACTTGCGGTGAGCGCTGCGGTGCTGGTGCCGCGGCCGGAAACCGAACTGTTGGTCGAGCGCGCCCTGGCCCTGTTGGCGCGCCCCGCGAGTCATGTCGCGGATCTCGGCACCGGTTCCGGCGCCATCGCGCTGGCGCTGGCCAGCGAGCGGCCGCAGTGGCGCATCCTCGCCACGGATGTCTCGGCGGCCGCACTGCAGATCGCGCGGCACAACGCGGCGGCGCTGGGCGTCGGCGCGGTCGAGTTTCGCCAGGGCGACTGGTACGCTGCTCTCGGGGACGAGCGCTTCGATCTGCTCATCAGCAACCCCCCCTACGTCGCCGCCGCCGATCCGGCATTGGCCGCGCTGCGTCACGAGCCGCGGCTCGCGCTCAGTCCGGGCGAGGACGCCTTTGCGTCGCTGCGCCTGCTGGTGCACGGCGCAGCGCAGCATCTTCACTCCGGCGGTTGGCTGCTGCTTGAGCACGGCGCCACACAAGCGGCGCAGCTACGCGAGGAGCTTGTCCTTGCCGGCTTCGGTCACGTACGCTCCCACACCGACCTCGCCGGGCACGAGCGCACTACGGAAGGACAACGATGATCCGATTTGAAACCTCCCACGGAGCATTCACCGTGGAGCTCTTCCCCAAGGAAGCTCCGCTCAGCGTGGAAAATTTCTTGCAGTACGTCGATGACGGCTTCTTCGACGGCACCATCTTCCATCGCATCGTCCCGGGCTTCGTCATCCAGGGGGGCGGGCTCACCGCGGACTTCAGCAACAAGAAGACCCGGCCGCCGATCAGCAACGAAGCGAAGAACGGGCTGAAGAACGGGCGCGGCTACCTCTCCATGGCGCGCACCAGCGACATCAACAGCGCCACCTCGCAGTTCTTCGTCAACCTGGTCGACAACGCCTTCCTCGATCACGGTCCGCGTGACTACGGCTACGCGGTATTCGGCCGCGTCAGCGAGGGCATGGACGTGATCGACAAGATTGCGCGCGTCGGCACCGGACGGCGCAAGGGCTACACCGACGCGCCGCTGGAGGACGTGATCATCACGTCGGCGCGCCGGCTGCCCGAGAAATAGGACTCGCGCGGTCCGCTTGTCCGGGCCGGCGCAGTCGGACTTCGCGCGCAGCCGCCCGGCGGCCGGCCGCGCCCGCCAGCGCGGCGGCCTCGCCGCGCGCCTGCTGCGCTGGTGCGGTGCAGCTCTGCTGGCGTGGCTGATACTGACCGTGCTTGCGGTGTTGCTGCTGCGCTGGTTCACGCCGATCACCAGCGCGATGATGCTCGAGGCGCGCCTGCAGGCCTGGGCCGCACAGCAGCGCGACGCCCACATCGATTTTCAGTGGGTGAGCCTCGAGCAGATCTCCCCGCACGCGGCGATCGCCGTAATTGCCTCCGAGGATCAGCTGTTTCGGTTCCACTCCGGCTTCGATTTCAACTCGATCCGTGAGGCGGTGCGTGCCAGCGAGCGCGGCAAACGGCTGCGGGGGGCGAGCACGATCTCGCAGCAGGTAGCCAAGAACCTGTTTCTGTGGTCGGGCCATAGCTTCGTGCGCAAGGGCGTGGAGGCCTACTTCACCGTGCTGATCGAGTGGCTGTGGCCCAAGGAGCGCATCCTCGAGATGTACCTCAACATCGCGCAGTTCGGCGACGGGATCTACGGGGTACAGGCGGCGGGGCAGCGCTTCTGGCACACCCCCGCGCTGAAGCTCAGTTCGGCGGAAGCGGCGCTGCTCGCCGCCGTGCTGCCGAACCCGCTGCGCTTGCACGCCGAACGGCCCTCGCGCTACGTGCTGCAACGCCGCGACGAAATCCTCGCGCAGATGCGCGCCCTCGGCGGTGACGCCTACCTGCGGGCGCTGGAAAAGGAGCGCCCCGCTGCGCGCTGAGACGCCGCCAACCCCTCAGGTCTCGTAACCGAGATTGGGGCCGAGCCAGCGTTCCGCCTCCGCAACACTGAGGCCTTTGCGCCGGGCGTAGTCCTGCACCTGATCGCGATCAATCTTGCCGACCGCAAAGTAGCGCGCCTGCGGATGGCCGATGTACCAGCCGCTCACCGCGGCCGTCGGATACATGGCGTAGGAGTCCGTGAGGCGGATACCGGCGGTGCGCTCCACGTCGAGCAGCTCCCACAGTTTGCGCTTCTCGGTGTGCTCGGGGCAGGCCGGATAACCGGGCGCCGGACGGATCCCGTGATACTCCTCGCGCACCAGCTGCTCGTTGGTTAATGCTTCGGCGGCCGCATAGCCCCACAACTCGCGCCGCACCCGTTCGTGGAAGTGCTCGGCCGCGGCTTCCGCGAAGCGGTCGGCGAGCGCCTTGAGCATGATCGAGGAGTAATCATCGTGCTCGCGCTCGAAGCGGGCGAGATGCTCTTCGATGCCGATACCGGCCGTGACCGCGAAGGCGCCGAAGTAATCAGGCACGCCACTGGCTTTGGGCGCGACGTAGTCGGCCAGGCACTCATGCGGCTGGCCGGCGGGCTTACCCTTCTGCTGGCGCAGGAAATTGAGCGTGCACAGGAGCCTGGTGCGCGACTCATCGGCGTAGAGTTCCACGTCGTCGCCGACGGCGTTGGCCGGGAACAGGCCGATCACCGCCCGCACCTTGAGCCAGCGCTCGGCGATCAGCCGCTTGAGCATGCGGCGCGCGTCCGCGTAGAGATTGCTCGCCGCCTCGCCCACGACCTGGTCGGTGAGGATGTCGGGAAACTTGCCGGAAAATTCCCAGGCGTTGAAGAACGGCATCCAGTCGATGTAACCGAGGAGCTCCGTCAGCGGATAGTCATCGAAGTGCTGCACCCCGGGCACGCGCGGGGCCATCGGCGTGTACTGCGGCCAGTCGAGTACCCGGCGGTCGGCGCGCGCCGCGGCCAAGGACAGCTCCGGCACCTTCACCTTCTTGGCGGCGTGCTGTTCGCGGCGCCGCTGGTGCTCTTCGGCAACCTTGGCGAGGAAGCTGACGCGCTGCTGCGGCTGGGAGAGCGTCTGGCACACGCCTACCGCGCGCGACGCGTCCTTGACGTAGATCGCGCCGACGGCGTACTGCGGTGCGATCTTGACCGCGGTGTGCGCCGGGGAAGTGGTGGCGCCACCGATCAGCAGCGGCACCTGAAATCCCTGGCGCTGCATCTCGCGGGCGACATGCACCATCTCATCCAGCGAGGGTGTGATCAGGCCGGAGAGTCCGATGTAGTCGGCCTGTTCGCGGCGCGCGGTCTCCAGGATCTTCTCGCACGAAACCATCACGCCAAGATCGATGACCTCGAAGTTGTTGCACTGGAGCACCACGCCGACGATGTTCTTGCCGATGTCATGCACGTCGCCCTTGACGGTGGCCATCACGATGCGCCCGTTGTTGCGCTGGGTGCCACCGTCCTTGCTCGCCTCGATGAACGGCACGAGATACGCCACGGCGCGTTTCATGACCCGCGCGCTCTTCACCACCTGCGGCAGAAACATCTTGCCGGCGCCGAACAGGTCGCCGACCACATTCATGCCGTCCATCAGCGGGCCCTCGATGACCTGCAGTGGCCGCTCGCAGGCGAGGCGCGCGGCCTCCGTGTCCTCGAGGATGTAGTCGTCGATCCCCTTCACCAGGGAGTGCTCCAGACGCTTGGCCACCGGGAGGTTGCGCCAGGAGAGGTCTTCCGTGCGCCGCGCACCACCCTCGCCCTTGAAGCGGGCGGCGATCTCGAGCAACCGTTCCGTGGCGTCGGCGCGGCGGTTCAGGATGACGTCCTCGCAGGCCTCGCGCAGCTCGGGCTGTATCTGCTCGTAGATGGCCAGCTGGCCGGCGTTGACGATCCCCATGTCCATCCCTGCCTCGATGGCGTGGTAGAGGAACACCGAATGCATTGCCTCGCGCACCGGATCGTTACCGCGGAAGGAGAACGAGACATTGCTCACCCCACCGGACACGAGGGCGTGGGGCAACTCCTGCTTGATGCGGCGCGTCGCCTCGATGAACGCAAGCCCGTAGGGGTTGTGCTCCTCGATGCCGGTGGCGATGGCGAAGATGTTGGGATCGAAGATGACGTCTTCGGCCGGGAAGCCGACCCGCTCGGTCAGGATCCGGTAGGCGCGTGCACAGATCGCCACCTTGCGCTCGACCGTATCGGCCTGCCCCTGCTCATCGAAGGCCATGATCACGGCCGCCGCGCCATAGCGACGCAGCTGGCGCGCATGCGCGATGAAGGGTTCCTCGCCTTCCTTGAGGCTGATGGAGTTGACGATCGCCTTGCCCTGCACGCACTTCAGCCCCGCCTCGATCACCGTCCATTTCGAGGAGTCGAGCATGATGGGCACGCGCGCGATGTCCGGCTCGGCCGCCACCAGATTGAGGAAGCGCACCATCGCCGCCTGTGAATCGAGCATCCCCTCGTCCATGTTGATGTCGATGATCTGCGCGCCGCTGGTGACCTGCTGGCGCGCGACCTCGAGCGCCGCGGCGTAATCATCGGCCTCGATGAGCTTGCGGAACTTGGCGGACCCGGTGACGTTGGTGCGCTCGCCCACGTTCACGAACAGACTCGACTCATCGATGTTGAGCGGCTCGAGCCCCGCGAGACGTAACTTGACGCGCACCGGCGGCCGCGGGCGCGGTGCCTGACCGCGCACCGCCTCCCCGAGCAGGCGGATGTGCTCGGGGGTGGTGCCACAACAGCCCCCGAGGACGTTGACCAGCCCGGACTCCCCGTACTCGCGCAGGATCGCGGCGGTCTCCTCGGGGCGCTCGTCGTACTCGCCGAAGGCGTTGGGAAGTCCGGCATTCGGATAAGCGCACACGTATGTGTCGGCGACGGTGGCCAGCTCCTCGACATAGGGGCGCAGCAGACGGCCGCCGAGGGCGCAGTTCAGCCCCACGAACAGCGGCTGCGCGTGGCGGATCGAATTCCAGAACGCCTCGGGAGTCTGGCCCGACAGCACGCGCCCGGAGGCGTCGGTGATGGTGCCGGAGATCGCCAGTGGCACGCTGCTGCCGAGCTCATCGAACAGCGTGAGCGCAGCATAGATCGCCGCCTTGGCGTTCAGCGTATCGATGACGGTCTCGATCAGCAGGAAATCCACGCCGCCAAGCAGCAGCCCGCGCGCCGCCTCGAGATAGGTCGCGACCAGATCATCGAAGGTCACGGCGCGGAAGCCGGCATCGTTGACGTCGGGTGACATCGAGCTCATGCGGCTGGTCGGACCGAGTGCGCCCGCGACAAAGCGCGCCCCGCCCTCACGCCGTGCCGCCTCGTCGGCCGCGGCGCGCGCGAGGCGCGCGCCGCGGTAGTTGAGCTCCGGGACCAGGGCGCCGGTGCCGTAGTCGGCCTGCGAGACGGAGTTGGAATTGAACGTGTTGGTTTCGATGATGTCGGCGCCCGCGGCAAGATACGCGTGGTGCACGTCGCTGATGATGTCGGGGCGCGTCAGCGTCAGGATGTCGTTGTTACCCCGCAGATCGCGACCGTGACCACGCAGCCGCTCGCCGCGAAAGGCCGCCTCATCGAACCGGTGCTGCTGGATCATGGTGCCCATCGCGCCATCGAGCAGCACGATGCGCTGCCCGAGCAGCTCCTTCAGCCGCTCAATGCGCGTGCGCCGCGCCAGCTCATCCACCGGCTCGATCGCATAGGGGGCCGCGCTCGCCTGGGCTGGCCCAGGGCTCACCGCGTCGCGATCGGCGCGCACCGGTGCCGTGGCGTGCGCGTGGTTTGGGCAGCCGCTCATGCGTGCACTTGGGGCTGGGAGGTTGCGGCGGCGCGCGCCGGGGGCCGCAGCCCCAGCGCGTGGCAGATAGCGTAGGTGAGTTCGGCGCGATTGAGCGTGTAGAAGTGAAACTCGCTCACGCCGTGCGCCCGCAGATCATGCACCTGCTCGATCGCGACGCTGGCCGCGATCAGGCGCCGCGTGTCGGCATCCTCCTCCAGACCCTCGAAGCGCTCGCGCAGCCACAGCGGAATGCCGGCGCCGCAGCGCTCGGCGAAGCGGCACACCTGCGTGAAGCGCGTGATGGGCAGGATGCCGGGCACGATGGGTGCGCTGATGCCCGCGGCGGCGCAGCGATCGCGGAAGCGCAGGTACACCTGGGTGTCATAAAAGAACTGCGTGATGGCGCGCGTCGCGCCCGCGTCGATCTTGCGCTTGAGATTGTCGAGATCGGCCGCGGCGGACCCGGCTTCCGGGTGCACCTCCGGATAGGCGGCGACCGAGATATCGAAGGGCGCGACCCGCACCAGTGCCGCCACCAGTTCGGCGGCGAACGTGAAGCCGTCGCCGCGCCGCTGATAGGCCGGCTCGCCGTGGGGTGCATCGCCGCGCAGCGCCACGATGTGGCGGATACCCTCATCCCAGTAGCTGCGCGCGATGTCGAGGATCTGCCCGCGCGCCGCGCCGATGCAGGTGAGGTGCGGCGCACCGGTGAGCGGCGTCTCCTGCTGGATGCGACTGACCACCCGGTGCGTACGCTCGCGCGTGGAACCGTCGGCGCCGTACGTGACGGAGACGAAGCGCGGCGCTAGCGGCGCGAGACGCTCGATCGAGCTCCACAGCGTGGCCTCCATCGGCGCATCCGTGGGCGGAAAGAACTCGAACGACACGGCGATCGGTGTGCTGCTCATGCGCGCTCCGTGTTACGCGTGTGGACTTCGAGCGCAGGCCGCGCGAGCGCCGCGATCACGTGCTCGCCGTCGGCCTCGAGCGGGCTCAAGCGCTCGCACAGCAGCCCCGCCTCACTGAGCAGGCGCCGCAGCCGCGCCAGCGGGTGCTCGACCACGCGCTGCCCCATGTGCTCGAGCGATTCGTAGCCCTCGAACAGCCACAACCGCCCGTGCGGTGTCAGCGCCGAGCGCACCAGGGGCAGCACCGTGGCCAGTTCGTCCGCTTCCGCGCCGGGCCGGTCCAGAAAAATGAGGTCGAAGGGGCCGCCGGCGCGCACGAGATCTTCCGCCGTCACGCCGGCGGCGCCCCGCGCCTCAAGGACACGGCAGGGGAAACCGCGGCGCTCGATGTAGGCACGCGCGGCCTGTGCCGTGCGACGCGAGTGGGTCAGCGCGACGCAGGAACGCGTGATCCGGGCAGCCACTTCCAGCAGTTCCGGGTGGGTCACCCCCGCGATGAGGGCATTTTCGGCGCCTTGGGAGGCGCCCTCGCTGATCAACTGCCCGAGCGCGCGCCCGAGGCGCGACTCGCGGACGGAGGCAGCACCCTTGGCACGCTCGGCGCCGCGCGCGCTAGCGCGGTCGGCCAGGAGCAAGGCATCCCGCCGATCCAGCTGCGCGAGCAGGCCGGCCACGAAGCTCCCCGCCTGGGGATCGGCGGCCACGCGGTACTGAACCCACTGTCCCTGACGATACCGCTCGATGAGCCCGGCCTCCGAAAGGATCTTCAGGTGCCGCGACACGCGTGGCTCACTCTGTCGCAGCGTCTCGGCGAGCTCGGAAACGCTCAACGGTCCCTGCGCACACAGCGCCAGGAGTCTGAGGCGACTGCTCTCGCCCGTGGCCCGGAGCCAGCGAATCATGGCCGAGTGACTGATCGAGCTCATTCGACTATTGTACATTTCTTTAATTCTCGGTCAACGAATCTCCGAGGCAAAGACGAATGGCGAAGGTAGGCCTCAATTGTCTCAGTAGTGAGACAAAGAGATCAATGCAGGGCCGGTGTGTCCCCCGGAACGGGGCTATCGGTGAACAGCGCCTCGATATCAATGGAGTCGAATCGATACGGGCGGTGGCAGAACTCGCAGGTCACCGTCACCGCACCCTGCTCGCGCAGGATGTCGCGCATCTCGCCCTCCCCGAGGGCGCGCAGGACTCCTGCGACCCGTCCGGTGCTGCAGCGGCACTCGAAGCGCACCGCGGCACCGCGGAACAGCCGCAGGTCTTGCCCGGGAAAGCCGCGCAGGAGCAGCGGCTCGACCGGCGCCCCGAGGAGCTCCCACGGCGCCAGGCGCTCCATGCCCCGCTCGGCCTCCTGCCAGGCGGCGGCGGGGTCGCTCCACTGCCCTTCGCCAGCGGCCGGTAGCTTCTGCAGCAGCAGGCCCGCGACGCGCGTGTCGTCGGCGGCCAGCAGCACCCGCGTCGGCAACTGCTCTGAGGAGGCGAAATAGGCCTCGAGCGAGGCTGACATGGAATCGCCGCTCAGCGGCACGATGCCCTGATAGCTGCTCTTCTCGTCGGCCTCGACCGTCACGGTGAAGCGGCCATCACTCCCCACCAGGGCGCGGAATGAGCCCGCGGCGGCGGCGGCGGTCTGCAGCTGCGCCACCCGCTCTTCGTCGAAGCGCGCCACGGCCCGCAGCCGGAAATCGTGCGTGCATTGGGCGACGAGCAGGTTCACCGCGCCCGAGCCCTGCAGCTGCAGAGTGAGGGTGCCGCGGAACTTGAGCGTCGCGGCCAGCAGCACCGCCGCCGCCACCGCCTCCCCGAGCAGCTCGCGCACCGGCGGCGGGTAAGCACTGTGGGCGCGCAGCTCGCGCCAGGCGCGCCGCAGGTGCACCCAGTGTCCGCGCACCGGGCGCTGCTCGAAGATGAAGCGACGTACGTAATCGCTCTCGGTCGTGAGTTCGGTCGACATGATTTCGACAATGGGGCCCGGGGCGGGCAACTCAAGCCTCGCTCGTCCCGCGCCGACGCACGTCCGTTACGGGGTGAGCTTCTTCTTCAGCAGCTCGTTGAGCTGGGCCGGATTGGCCTTGCCGCCGGTCGCCTTCATCACCTGGCCGACGAAGAAGCCGAACAGCTTGTCCTTGCCCGCGCGGAAGTCGGCGAGCTGCCCGGGGTTGCGGGCGAGCACCTCGTCGATGACGCGTTCGATCGCCGAGGTATCGGTGATCTGCCGCAGGCCCTTGGCTTCGATCAGGGCATCCGCGCTGCCGCCCTCGGTCCACATGGCCTCGAACACCTCCTTGGCGATCTTGCCCGAGATCGTCTGATCGGCGATGCGCTGCAGGAGTCCCGCCAGCTGCGTCGCCGGGAGCCTCCCCGAGGTGACTTCGAGGTTCTCCTTATTTAATGCCGCCGCGAGCTCGCCCATCACCCAGTTGGCGGCAAGCTTGGACTCCCCGGGCACCTCGCGCACGACGTCCTCGTAGTAAGCGGCGAGCTCGCGGCTCGCGCTGAGCACTCCGGCATCGTAGGCCGACAGCCCGTACTGCGAAGCAAGGCGCGCCGCCTTCTGATCCGGCAGCTCCGGCAGCGTCGCGCGTACGGACTCGATGAACGCTGCATCGAGCTCCACCGGTAGCAGATCCGGATCGGGGAAATAGCGGTAGTCGTTGGCTTCTTCCTTGGAGCGCATCGAGCGCGTCTCGCCCTTGTCCGGGTCGTACAGGCGCGTTTCCTGCACCACCTGGCCGCCGGACTCGAGTAGCTCGATCTGGCGCGCCACCTCGTAGTTGATGGCCCGCTCGACGAAGCGGAACGAGTTGAGGTTCTTGATCTCCGCGCGGGTGCCGAACTTCTGCGCACCGCTCTTGCGTACCGAGACGTTGGCGTCGCAGCGGAACGAGCCCTCCTGCATGTTGCCGTCGCAGATCTCCAGATAGCGCACCAGCGTGTGCACTTTCTTCATGTACGCAACCGCCTCCTTGGCGGAGCGCATGTGCGGCTCGGAGACGATCTCCACCAGCGGCGTGCCGGCGCGATTCAGGTCGATCCCGGTCAACCCCGGCAGTCCCTCGTGCAGCGACTTGCCGGCGTCCTCTTCCAGGTGCGCGCGGGTGACGCCGATGCGTTTCGCGCTACCGTCCTCGAGCACGATGTCGATCGCGCCCTCGGCGACGATCGGCAGCTCGTACTGGCTGATCTGGTAGCCCTTCGGCAGATCCGGATAGAAGTAGTTCTTGCGCGCGAACACCGAATGGGAGGCGATGCGGGCATTGAGCGCCAGTCCGAGCTTCACCGCCATGCGCACCGCCTCGCCGTTTAGCACCGGCAGTACCCCGGGATAGCCCAGATCGACCAGGTTCGCCTGCGAGTTCGGCGGCGCGCCATAGCGCGTCGCCGAACCGGAGAAGATCTTCGACTGCGTGGCGAGCTGGGCGTGGATCTCCAGCCCGATGACGGTCTCCCAGCCGCTCATGCGTAGCCCCGCGGCACGCGTGTGTGCCAGTCGGTCACGCGCTGAAAGGCATGCGCAGCCTGCAGCACGCGCGCCTCGCTGAAGTGCGGGCCGACCACCTGCAGGCCGACCGGCAGCTCCTTCACGAATCCGCAGGGCACCGACACCGCCGGCAGGCCCGCCAGGTTGGCGCCGATCGTGTAGATGTCGTTCAGGTACATGGTAATCGGATCGGCGGTCTTGGCGCCGATCGCGAACGCGGGCGTCGGCGTCGTGGGCCCGATGAGCACGTCCACGCTCTGGAAGGCGCGGATGAAGTCGGCATTGATCAGCTGGCGTACGCGCTGCGCCTTCAGGTAGTAGGCATCGTAATAGCCCGCCGAGAGCACGTAGGTGCCGGTCATGATGCGCCGCTTGACCTCCGCACCGAAGCCCTCGCCGCGCGAGCGGCGATACAGATCCTGCAGGTCGCGGGGATTCTCGCAGCGGTGCCCGAAACGCACCCCGTCGAAGCGCGCGAGGTTCGAGGAGCACTCCGCCGGCGCGACCACGTAGTACACCGGCACCGAGAGCGGCAGGTGCGGCAGGCTGACCTCAGTGAGGCGCGCCCCGAGCTGCTCATAGACGCGCAGCGCCTCGCGCACGCGCGCCTCGTTCTCCGGATCGAGCCCCTTGTCGAAGAACTCCTTGAGGAGTCCCACCTTCAGTCCCGCGAGCGGCTGCTCGAGCGCGGCGACGTAGTCCGGCACCGGCCGATCGACGCTGGTGGAATCGTGCGCGTCAAAGCCGGCCATCTCGCGCAGCATGAGCGCGGCATCTGCGGCCGTGGCGGTGAGCACGCCGCCCTGATCCAGGCTCGAGGCGAAGGCGATCATGCCGTAGCGCGATACGCGCCCGTAGGTCGGCTTCATGCCGGTGATGCCGCACAGCGCCGCGGGCTGGCGGATCGAGCCGCCGGTGTCGGTGGCGGTCGCGCCTGGCACCAGGCGCGCGGCCACCGCCGCCGCCGAGCCCCCCGAGGAGCCGCCCGGCACCAGCGTGGGGTTCCAGGGATTGCGCACCGGCCCGTAGTAGCTCGTCTCGTTCGAAGAGCCCATCGCGAACTCATCCATGTTCGTCTTGCCGAGCATGATGGCGCCGGCGGCTTTGAGCTTGCGCACCACGGTGGCGTCGTAGGGGGAGACGAAGTTATCGAGCATGCGCGAGCCGCAGGTCGTGCGCACACCCTGGGTGCAGAAGATGTCCTTGTGCGCGATCGGCACACCGGTGAGCGCCCCGCCCTCGCCGGCCGCCAGCGCGCGATCGGCGGCGTCGGCCTGCTTGAGCGCCTGCTCGCGGGTCACGCAGATGAAGGCGTTGAGCGCGCCCTGGTGCCGGTCGATGCGCTCCAGGCACGCGCGCACCAGCTCGACGCTGGAGAAGCGTCGCGCGCGCAGCCCGGCGGCGAGCGCCGTCAGAGAAATGTGATGCAGTTCGCTCATTCGATGACTTTCGGCACCAGATACAGGCCGGCCGCCACCTGCGGCGCGTTCGCCTGGTACTCCTCGTGGTGATCGGTTTCGCTCACGCGATCGGGCCGCAGCCGCTGCGAGAGCCCCGGCAGCGGGTGCGCCATCGGCGCGACGCTGGCGGTGTCGGCCGCGTCGAGCGCACCGATGAACTCGAGGATGCTCGAGAGGCTCTGCTGGTACACGGGGACCTCAGCGGCGCTGAGATCAAGACGTGCCAGGGCGGCGATGCTGGCGAGCTGCTCGCGGGTCAGGGACATAGAGGGTACGCGATATGCGCGGTGAACTGAGAAAACCAGCGCAAAATCATACATGTTGCCTTGCTGAATGTCCTGTCGGTTGCTAGATTACGCGCCACTTTCGGGGGTCTCCCGCCGCATCACTTTCCGGTCCCTTCATGCTCAAACGCTTGCGCGGATATTTCTCCAGCGATCTGTCGATCGATCTGGGCACGGCCAACACGCTCATCTACGTGCGCGACAAGGGCATCGTGCTGAACGAACCCTCGGTGGTCGCCGTTCAGGACGAGCCCGGCCGCGGCAGCAAGGTGATCGTCGCGGTCGGCACCGAGGCCAAGGCCATGCTCGGCCGCACCCCGGGGCACATCACCGCGGTGCGCCCCATGAAGGACGGGGTGATCGCCGATTTCACCTACACCGAGAAGATGCTGCAGTTCTTCATTAATAAGGTGCACGGCAACCGCATGCTCAAGCCCTCACCGCGGGTGCTGGTGTGCGTTCCGTTCGGCTCCACGCAGGTGGAGCGGCGCGCCATCCGCGAGTCCGCCGAAGGCGCCGGGGCGCGCAACGTCGCGATCGTGAGCGAGCCGATGGCCGCGGCCGTGGGTGCGGGTCTGCCGGTGCACGAGGCGCGCGGCTCGATGGTGCTCGATATCGGCGGCGGCACCTCCGAGGTCGCCGTGCTGTCGCTGAATGGCGTCGTGTACGCGAACTCCGCGCGCATCGGCGGCGATCGCTTCGACGAGGCGATCATGAACTACGTGCGCCGCAACTACGGCATCCTCATCGGCGAGGCGACCGCCGAGCGCATCAAGATCGAGATCGGCTCGGCTTATCCCGGCCAGCAGGTGCGCGAGCTGTCGGTGAAGGGCCGCAACCTCTCCGAGGGCGTGCCGCGCAGCTTCACACTCAACAGCAACGAGATCCTCGAGGCGCTGCAGGAGCCGCTGCAGAGCATCGTGAGCGCGGTCAAGCAGGCGCTCGAGCAGACCCCGCCCGAGCTCGGCGCCGACGTCGCCGAGCGCGGCATCGTGCTCACCGGCGGTGGCGCGCTCTTGCGTGACATCGACAAACTCCTCACCGAAGAGACCGGACTGCCGGTGGTCGTCTCCGACGATCCGCTCACCTGCGTGGCCCGCGGCGGTGGCCGCATCCTGGAGCTGATGGACGAACTGGGCCCGGGACACTTCGGGCTTGAGTAGCGCAAGGAGCGCGCAGCACTGAGTGGCAGCGTTCGGTACAGGAGCCAGCAGCAGAGCGCTGCAGGGGCGGGGCAGCTCCGGCTTCCGTTTCACGCTCTATGCGGTTCTCTCCGTCGTGGCCATGTACCTCGACCAGCGCGGCCACTACCTCGAACAGGTGCGCTATGCCCTGCAGGCCGCGGCCTACCCGATCCAGCTGGCCGTGAGTTCCCCGCCCGCCGCCTGGCACTGGCTGCAGGACAGCTTCCAGAGCCGCGCGACGCTGCAGGCCGAGAATGCGCACCTGCGCGCGCAGCAGCGCGACCTCGAATTGCGCTCCATGCGCTACGAGGCGCTGGCACGCGAAAACGGTGAGCTACGAGGGCTGCGCGAGGCGCTGCCGCCGGTCGCCGAGCGCTGGCTGGCGGCCGAGATCGTCACCGTGCAGATCAATGGTCTCAGACAGCGACTGCTGCTGAACCGCGGCGCCAGCAACGGCGTCTTCAAGGGGCAGGCGGTACTCGATGACAAGGGGCTGATCGGCCAGACGGTGCACGTCGGCCCCTGGAGCGCGGAAGTCATTCTGATCACCGATCCCGAGCATGCCGTGCCGGTGCGCATCGAGCGCACGGGCCTGCGCACCATCGCCGTCGGCGCCGGCGACACCACCTCGCTGGCGCTGCCGTATCTGCCGGGCAACGCGGACATCAAGAACGGGGATCTGCTGGTGAGCTCCGGTCTCGGCGGCGTGTTCCCGGAGGGCTATCCGGTGGCGCGCGTCACCGAAGTGCATCGCGATGCGGTGCAGCCGCTCGCCCAGGTGCGCGCGGCGCCGCTGGCGCACGTGGACACCGACAGCGAGGTGATGCTCGTGTGGTTCCGCGCGGATCATCCGGCGGCTCCTGTAACTCCGCGGCCCGGCACCAAACCCGAATCCGTCGGCGAACTCAGCGGCGGCAATGCCGCCATGCAGCCGCAGGCCGCGCTGCACGCCGCGCCGGTTGCCACGCCCACACCCACTCCCAAGCCCGCGTCGCCCAAGGCCACGCCGCCCGCATCGCCGCCGCCCGCATCGCCGCCGCCCGCATCCCCGGGGCAGACCCCGTGAGCGTCGACTCGCGCGCCCGGATGTTCCTGAGTGCCCTGGTGGCGCTGATACTCACGGCGCTGCCGCTGCCGGCCTGGGCGGATGTCGTGCGCCCGCAGTTCCTGGTGCTCACGGTGCTGTTCTGGTCGGTGAACGCACCGCGTACCGGGGGCGTCGCGCTCGGCTTCTTCGCCGGGCTGATGCTCGATGTGTTCCAGGGACCGGTGCTGGGCGAGCACGCCCTGGCGCTCGCGCTGGTGACCTATATCGCGGTGCGCGAGCACCAGCGCATCCGCTCCAAGCCCGCCTTCCAGCAGGCCCTCATCGTGCTCGCCGCGCTCATCGTCTACGAGGCGGTGCTGTTCGCGATCGATGGCTGGACGGGGCATCCGGTCACCAGCGCGCTGCGCTGGGTGCACACCGTGACGGGCGCCCTCATCTGGCCATTCGCGGCGGCTATCCTCGCCTATGGTGCGGGGCGCGCATGAGCGGCACTTCCGTCCCCCGCGCTGCTCTGACTTACTGAGAGTATGCCGTCCGTGCGCATCAAGGATCACTGGCGCGAGCAACGCCTGTTCGACCAGCGCGCGCTCATCGGCGCGGTGGTCATGGGCCTCGCCACGCTCGGCCTGATCGCACGCCTGTTCGTGCTGCAGGTCGCGCGCCACGACTACTACTCCGATCTCTCGCAGGGCAACCGGGTACGCACCGAGCCCATCCCCGCAGCGCGCGGCCTGATACTGGACCGCTCCGGAGAGCTGATCGCCGGCAGCCAGCCCGCCTACCAGCTCGAACTGGTGCCCGAGGAGGTCCCGGACATCGGCAAGACCCTCGACACCCTAGTCGAGCTCGGCCTGATCCGCGCCGAGGATGTGAACGAGCTCGAGCGCACCATCGATTCCAGCCGCGGCTTCGACAGCGTGCCCATCCGGCTGCGCATGTCCGACGAGGACGTGGCGCGCTTCGCGGTACGGCGCTTCGAGTTCCCGGGCCTGGACATCAAGACCCGCCAGACGCGCTTCTACCCGAACGGGGATCTCGCGGTGCACGCGCTCGGTTACGTCGGTGCGATCAGCGAGCAGGACCTCAAGCACATCGATCGCGCCACCTACGCCGGCACCTCGCTCATCGGCAAGCTCGGGGTCGAGAGCGCCTACGAACAGAAGCTGCACGGCACCAACGGCTACCGGGAAGTGCTGGTCAATGCCCAGGGGCGCTCGGTGGAGCGCCAGGGCGCGTTCGTCCCCAACCTGAAGATCAAGGCCCCCACGCCCGGGGACGATCTGGTGCTCGCCATCGATCTGAAGATCCAGCGCGTGGCCGAGGCGGCACTCGCCGGGCACCGCGGCGCGGTCGTGGCGCTCGATCCGAACAACGGCGACGTACTCGCGCTCGTGAGCCTGCCCGGCTTTGATCCCACCCTCTTCGGGCGCGGCATCACCGCCAGCGAGTACGGGGCGCTGCAGAATGACATCGACCGGCCGCTGTTCAACCGCGCACTGCGCGGTACCTACCCGCCCGGCTCCACCATCAAGCCGGGCCTAGCACTCGCCGCCCTCACCTATCACACCGTCGACCCGCAGGCCCGCAAGTTCTGCGCCGGTTCCTTTCACCTGCCGGGCAGCGCGCATGTGTTCCGCGAGTACCACAACGAGAAGCACGGCTACATGGACCTGGACGATGCCATCGCGCACTCCTGCGACGTGTACTTCTACGGGCTCGCCGACGTGCTGGGCGTGGATCGCATCGCCACCTTCCTCGCACCCTTTGGGTTCGGCGCGCTCACCGGCATCGACATCAGCGGCGAGAAGCCCGGGATCCTGCCCTCGCGCGCGTGGAAGGCGAAGGCCTTCGCCAAGGTCGCCGATCAGATGTGGTTCCCGGGCGAGACGGTGAACTTCGGCATCGGCCAGGGCTACCTCAACGTCACCCCGCTGCAGCTCGCCCACTACGCCAGCATCATCGCGACCCGCGGCAAGATCTGGAAACCGCGCCTGGTCACCGCCTATCGCGACCAGAGCGGCGCGCTGCACGCGGTGGCACCGCAGTCCGAAGGCGACGTTCCCGGGGTCTCCGAAGAGGACTGGGCGCGCGTCGTGCACGGCATGATCGGGGTGACGCAGCACGGCACCGCCGCGGCGATCGGCGCGCACGCGCCGTACATCTTTGCCGGCAAGACCGGCACGGCGCAGGTGTTCACGGTGGCGCAGAACGAGAAGTACAATGCCAGTGCGATCAACGAGCGTCTGCGCGATCATTCCTGGTTCATCGCCTTTGCGCCCGCGGATGCGCCGCGCATCGCCATCGCGGTGCTGCAGGAGAACGGCGGCGCCGGCGCGAGCGCGGCGGCCCCGATCGCGCGCAAGGTACTCGACGCCTACCTGCTCAGCGCCGACGGCAAGGTCAAGCCCACCACATGATCTACGAGGAGGTCACCTCTGGCTCGCGCACCCGGCGCACGCTCACCGGTGCGGCGCGGGTGCTGTTCGCGCTGAAGATCGACGGGCCGCTGGTGGTGGGGCTCGCCTTGATCGCCGCCTATGGGCTGGTGGTGCTCTACAGTGCCTCGGGCCAGAGCATGCCCACGGTGCTGCGCACGGTAGCGCGCATCGCGCTCGGCACCGCCGCGATGCTGCTGCTGGCGCAGGTGAATCCGAATTTCCTGCGCCGCTCGACGCCCTGGCTGTACGCGGCCGGCTGCTTCCTGCTGCTGATCGTCGCGGCCATCGGCCACATCGGCATGGGCGCGCAGCGCTGGCTGGACCTCGGGATCTTCCGCTTCCAGCCCTCCGAGCTCATGAAGCTCGCCGTGCCGATGATGTGCGCCTGGTACCTGCACGAGCGCCCGCTCCCCCCGGGAGGCGTTTCGCTCGTGATCTTGAGCGGGCTCATCCTCGCGCCGGTGGCGCTGGTGGTGGTGCAGCCGGACCTGGGCACCGCGGCGCTGATCGCCATCGCCGGCGCGCTGGTGATCGTGCTCGCCGGCCTGCGCGTGCGCGTGATGGTGGCGCTGCTGGCGCTCGGTGCGGTCGGCGCCTGGTTCGGCTGGAGCTTCATGCACGACTACCAGAGAAAGCGCGTGCTCACCTTCCTCAATCCGCAGACCGACCCGCTCGGGGCCGGCTATCACATCATCCAGTCGCAGATCGCGATCGGCTCGGGCGGCGTGTTCGGCAAGGGCTGGATGAACGGCAGCCAGGCGCAGCTGGAGTTCCTGCCGGAGCGCTCCACCGACTTCATCTTCGCGGTCATCGGCGAGGAGTTTGGTCTGCTGGGCCTGCTGGTGCTGCTGGTGCTGTACGTGTTCGTCGTGAGCCGCGCCGTGTACCTCGCCACGCAGACCCAGGACACCTTCGCGCGCCTGCTCGCCGGCAGCATCGCGCTTACCTTCTTTGTGTACGTGTTCATCAACGCCGGCATGGTCACGGGACTGCTGCCGGTGGTCGGCGTGCCGCTGCCGCTGGTGAGCTATGGCGGCAGTTCGGTCGTGACGCTCCTGGCCGGGTTCGGTATTCTCATGGCGCTGTATTCACGCCGAAAACTCATCGGGTCGTAGTTGAAAGCCTCACGCCTTGCGCTGCTTGCGGTACTCGTGTGCACCCCGCTGCTCGCGCAGCGGGCCGGTGCCGCGGCCTTTGACCTCAAGCGTCCCGACATCGCCGCGTTCGTGAGCGAGGTCGCCGCGCGCGACGGCATGAGCAAGAAGGAAGTGCGCGCGCTGCTCAAGGCCGCGCAGCCGCAACCGAAGATCATCGAGCTGATGAACCGGCCGCTCGAGCAGGCGGCGCCCTGGTGGCAGTACCGCGATCACTTCCTCACCAGCGAGCGCATCGAGGAGGGCGTGCAGTTCTGGAACGAGCACCAGGAGTCGCTGGTGCGCATCGGCGCTGAGTACCAGGTGCCCCCCGAGTACGTGGTGGCGATCCTCGGGGTCGAGACCAAGTACGGGCGCGTGCTCGGCAAGTACCGCGTGCTCGATTCCCTCGCCACGCTCGCCTTTGACTACCCGCCGCGCAAGGCCTTCTTCAGGAGCGAACTGGAGCAGTTCCTGATCCTCGCGCGCGAGAACAGGCTCGACCCGCTGACGCTCGTGGGCTCCTACGCCGGCGCCATGGGTGCCCCGCAGTTCATGCCCTCGAGCTACCGCCGCTACGCGGTGGATGCGAACACCGATGCGCAGCGCGACCTGTGGGGTGACTGGGACGACATCATCGCGAGCGTCGCCAACTACCTGCACGAGCACGGCTGGACGCCCGGCGCCCCGGTGCTCACCGACGCCACCCTGCAGCCCGACCCCACCTTGACGCTCGATCCGCGCAACCTCGAGCTCAATGAGACGGTCGCCAGCCTCGCCAGCCGCGGCATCAAGCTCGACCTCACGATGCCGCCGGACACGGCCGTGGTGCTCATCCCCGCCGAGCAACGCGACGGGCCGGCCTATCGGGTGGGATTCCACAACTTCTACGTGATCACGCGCTACAACGCGAGCGCGCGCTACGCCATGGCGGTGAACGATCTGGCGCAGACCATCGCGCTGCGCGTGCATCCGACGCCCGCGCCGTGAGCGCCGCGCGCGCCGCCCTCACGGCCGCCGTGGCGCTGCTGCTGGGCGGCTGCTCGCTCGGGGCGCAGCGCGTGAAGCCGACGCCGGCAGCGCCGCCTGCGCCACTGCCCGCACCGCCAGCGCCGGCCAACCTCGGGGCCATCCCGGACGCCGTGCCGCGCGCCGAGCCGCGCAGCGCCCACGGCAACCCGCCCTTCTACGACGTCCTCGGACACCGCTACTTCGTCCTGGCCAGCGCCGACGGCTATACCGAGCGCGGCGTCGCCTCCTGGTACGGCCCGACTTTCCACGGCGGCAATACCTCGAGCGGGGAGTCCTACAACATGTACGGCATGACGGCGGCCCACAAGACGCTGCCGCTGCCGACCTACGCGCGCGTCACCAATCTGCGCAACGGCAAGAGCGTGGTGGTGCGCATCAACGACCGCGGGCCGTTCGTCGCCAACCGCCTGATCGACCTCTCCTACACGGCGGCCGCCAAGCTCGACATGCTGCGCGAGGGCACGACGCTGGTCGAGGTGCGCACGCTCACCCCCGGCGTCCCCGATGAACTCACGCGCAGCGTCGCCGCGCCGCCGCCGGCGCTGTACGTGCAGGCCGGCGCGTTCGCCGAAGCGGACAACGCGCAGCGGCTGCTCGCGCGGCTGCAGGCCGCAGGGATCACCAGGGCCTTCGTGCTCTCCCCGATCGCGGGCCACTCGCACCTCTTCCGCGTGCGCTTGGGGCCCGTGACCAGCGTCGCCGAATACGATCAGCTCGCCGCGCGGCTGCAGGCGCTCGGCATCCCCGACGCGCGCCTCGCAAACGACTAACGGCAGCGTGCGGACTGCGAAGCAGCGCGCGCATGGGCGCGCTGCCTTAGGCTAAGATCTCGCTCTTTTCGCCCCAAGGAATCCGCACCCGATGCTTCGTCCACTGCTCAGCGCGCCACTCCTGCTCCTCCTCACCGCCGCAGCGCTCGCGGGCCCCGCGGCGGCCCCGACCCCGGTCCCGACCCCGGTCCCGGCCCCGGCCGCTGCCGCGGCAAGCGCCGCGCCCATCCCGCTGCCGCCGTCTGTGGATGCGCGCTCCTACGCGCTCATCGACTACCAGAGTGGCCGCGTGCTCGCGCAGTCGCACCTGGATGACCGCGCCGAGCCTGCGAGCCTCACCAAGCTGATGACGGCGTACGTGGTGTTCAAGGCGCTGGCGGAGAACCGTCTGAAGCTCACCGACATGGTCACGATCAGCGAGCACGCCTGGCGCGCGGAAGGCTCGCGCACCTTCGTGCAGGTCGGCACGCAGATTCCGGCCGACATCCTCATCAAGGGCATGATCGTACAGTCGGGCAACGATGCCACCATCGCGCTCGCCGAGCGCGTCGGCGGTACCGAGGCGGCGTTCGCGCAGATGATGAACGAGTACGCCAAGCGCCTGGGGATGAGCGGCAGCAACTTCGAGAACAGCGACGGCCTGCCCGCGCCCAACCACTACACCACCGCGCGCGACGTGGCGACGCTCGCGGCCGCCCTGATCCGCGAGTTCCCGCAGTACTACCCGCTCTTCAGCCTCAAAGAGTTCATGTGGAACAAGATCCGCCAGGAGAACCGCAACGGCCTGCTCGGCAAGGACCCGAGCGTCGATGGCCTCAAAACCGGGCATACCGACAGCGCCGGTTACTGTCTGGCGAGCTCGGCGAACCGCAACGGCATGCGCCTCATCTCCGTCGTCATGGGCTCCCCGAGCATCAAGGCGCGCGAGGACGCGAGCGCGGCGCTGCTGAACTACGGCTACACCTTCTACGAGACCGTGCGTATCAAGGCCGCGAGGGAAATGATCCTCAAGCCGCGCGTCTACAAGTCCGCCGCCGAGTTCGCCGAACTCGGCGTGCCGGCTGACCTCTACGCCACCATCGGCCGCGGTCAGGAGAGAAGTCTCAAGACCGCCACCCATCTCAACAGCGATCCGCTGCTCGCCCCGCTCGCCGCCGGCAAGCCGGTGGGCGAGCTCACGGTGACGGATGCCAGCGGGGCGGTGATCGCCCGCGCGCCGCTCGTGCCACTCAGCGCCGTGCCGCTCGGCGGGCTGTGGACGCGCAGCCTCGACAGCATCGCGCTGTGGTTCCACTGATGCCGGAGGGCTGAAGCGATGGCCGAGCCGCTGCCGATCTGCTACCTGAACGGCGCCTTCCTGCCGCTGCGCGAGGCGCGCATCTCGCCGCTGGATCGCGGCTTTCTCTATGCCGACGCCGTGTACGAGGTGATGCCGGTGTACGGCGGACGCCCGTTTCGCTTTAGCGCGCACCTGGAGCGGCTCGGGCGCAGTCTCGCTGGCCTGAGCATGGACGATCCGCACACGCGCGATGAGTGGCGCGCGATCCTCGGTGGCCTCATCGAGCGCAACGGCGGGGGCGAGCAGTACCTGTACTGGCAGGTGACGCGCGGCGCGGAGCTCGGGCGCAACCACGCGCCGCTGCCGCGCATCGAGCGCACCGTGTTCGCCTTCGGCGCGCCGCTCGCGCCCAATCCGCCGGCGGTGCTGGAGCGCGGCGTCAGCTGTGTCACCGCCACCGACACCCGCTGGGCACGCTGCGACATCAAGTCCACCGCGCTGCTCGCGAACGTGCTGCTGCGCCAGCTGGCCGTGGAGGCCGACGCCCAGGAGACGATCCTGCTGCGCGACGGGGAACTCACCGAGGCCTCCGCCTCCTCGGTGCACGTGGTGCTCGGCGGGGAGGTGCTGGTGCCACCGAACTCGCGGCGCATCCTGCCCGGCACCACGCGCGCGGCGATCGAGGAGCTGGCGGCGCGCGCCGGGGTCACCTGCCGCCTGGTGCCGGTGAGCGAGGCGCAGCTGCGCGCCGCGGACGAGGTGTGGCTCAGCGCGGCGACGCGCGAGCTGCAGCCGGTGACCGCCCTCGACGGGCACGTGGTCGGCACGGGCCGCCCCGGTCCGGTGTGGCGGCGGGTGTACGAGGCGCTGCAGCGCTACAAGCAGGAACTGGCGGGCACCCCCTGGTGAGCGCGCCGGCGGGGCTGGAATTTCCGAGCGACTACCCCGTCAAGGTCCTCCGCCGGCCGCAGCCGGGCTTTCGCGAGCGCGTGCACGCCATCGTGCTACGCGACGCGCCCGCACTGGGGCCGGAGCACGTCAGCGAGCGCCTGAGCGCCAACCGGCTGCGGGCCGAGAGCCGCGCGCAGATCGAGGCGCTGGTGGGCTAGCTGCAGGCTGCGAGGGCGTGTTGATGTTGATTTAGGGGCGCCGCGCGGGTTGTAACCGCTTTGTGACCCCGCAATCGCGTTCAGACAGTGACGCTCGCACCGCCCCCCCGGTAGCATCGGCGGCATGTCCATCGTCCTCGACCAGGTCACCAAGCACTACGGCGGCGGCACGCCGGTCGTCAACGACGTCTCCCTCGACATCGGCGACGGGGAGTTCTTCGTGCTGCTGGGACCTAGCGGCAGCGGCAAGAGCACGCTGCTGCGCGCGATCGCCGGGCTCTCCGGCATCGATCACGGGCGCATCTCCCTGCACGGCCGCGACGTCACGCACGTCGCCGCGCGCAAGCGCGGCGTCGGCCTGGTCTTTCAGAACTACGCTCTGTTTCGCCATATGACGGTCGCCGAGAACATCGAGTTTGCCCTGCGCGTACGGCGCATGCGCGCCCGCGCCCGCCGCCAGCGGCGCGAGGAGCTGCTGCGGCTGGTGTCGCTCGAGGGACTCGATGAGCGGTTGCCGGCGGAGCTCTCCGGCGGCCAGCAGCAGCGGGTCGCCGTCGCGCGTGCGCTGGCGCACAAGCCCGAGGTGCTGCTGCTCGATGAGCCCTTCGGAGCGCTCGACGCCAAGATCCGCGAAGAGCTGCGCGGCACCATCCGCCAGGTGCAGCGCGAGCTCGGCATCACGACGGTGCTGGTCACCCACGATCAGGAGGAGGCCTTTGCGATGGCCGATCGCATCGGGGTCATGAACCTCGGGCGGCTGCTGGAGATGGGAGCGCCGCACGAGCTGTACTCGCGTCCGGCGACGCGCTTCGTCGCCACCTTCCTCGGCGCCGCCAACCTGATCCTCGCGCGCCGCACCGCGGATGGCATCCAGATCGGCGCCACGACGGTGGCGCCCGCCGAGCGCGCGGCGGGCGGACGCGAGAATGAAGTCGTCGCGGTCGTGCGCCCGGAGGAGATTGAAGTCGCCGCGAACCGCGCGGCACTGCGCTGCGGCTACCTCGCGCAGGGCGTAGTGGACAGCGCTATGTTCACCGGCGCGCTCGAGCGGCTGCGGCTGCGGCTGGAGACGCAGCCGCAGGCGCCGCTCCTGACCCTCGGTGATGGCGAGCTGGGCGCGACGCTGCAGGTCACCCGCACGCAGTACGAGCAGCGACTGTTCGAGGTGCACCCGGGGCAGAGCGTGGCGATCGGCGTGCGGCGGGTACACGTGCTGCCGACGCCGCTGTCGAGCTTCACCGCCTGCGCGCCCTCGGCGCAGCTGGCAGAGCAGCTCAGCCGCCAGCCGCTGCTGACCGAGCTCGCCGCGCGTATGAAGACCCGCATCGGCACGCGCACCGAGCCGCAGCTCGGCCAGCCGGACGCCCCCTGCCGGGGTGAGGACACCTTTGTCGGTACTACGGTGATCGCCGCCTCCCCGGAGAGCGCCGAACGCGCCGAGTGGCTGCTGCGCCGCGGGGCGCGCGACCTGCTGGTGCTGCCGGACGCGGCGCGCGCCCCGCAGCGCGTGCTCATTCACTGGATCGGAGAGGCCGCGCGCAGCGCAACGCTCGCGGTCTCGGCGAGCGTGCTGCGGCACGTGCCCGCCGAGGCGGTCTACGTTGGCGTGTTCCCCGAGCTTGAGGGCGATGCGCACCCCCAGGGCATGCGCGAGCTCCTCGATGCGCGCTCGGAGGCGCAGGCCGCGCACGGCCTGGAGATGCGTACCGAGCTGCACTTCGGCGACGCCGAGCAGCACCTCGCGCGCCGCCTCGCCGAAAGTCCCGCGCAGATGCTCATCATCGGCGTCGGGCACCTCGCGCAGTTCACCGAGCGCTTCAGGGCGCTGCTCGAGGGCGGGCTCTGGCCGGTGCTGATCGTTCACCGGGGACTGGCGTGAGCTTCAAACAGCCGAGCAACCTGCCGGGCTTCGGGCTCACCTTCGGCTTCACGACCGTCTTTTTGAGCACCATCGTGCTGCTGCCGCTCGCCGCGCTCGTGGTCACGGCCACCTCGATGCACTGGAGCGACTTCTGGCACACGGTGCTGAGTGCGCGTGCGCTCGGCTCGTACCGGCTGTCCTTCGGTGCCTCGCTCCTGGCCGCCTCCATCAACCTGGTGTTCGGCTTCATCATTGCATGGACGCTGGTGCGCTACGAGTTCCCCGGCCGAAAACTCATCGATGCACTCATCGACATGCCGTTCGCGCTCCCGACGGCAGTTTCGGGCATCGCGCTCACCACGGTGTTTGCGCAGAACGGCTGGATCGGCCGCTACCTCGAGCCCCTCGGCATCAAGGTGGCCTACACCTGGCTCGGCGTGACGCTCGCGCTCACTCTGATCAGCATGCCCTTTGCCGTGCGCGCCGTGCAGCCGGCGCTGCTCGAGGTGCAGCGCGACCTGGAGGAGGCGGCCGAGACCCTCGGTGCCGGCCGCTTGTATGCGTTCCGTCGCATCATCCTGCCGACCATCGCGCCGGCGCTGCTCACCGGCTTTACGCTCGCCTTCGCGCGCGCGGTGGGCGAGTACGGCTCGGTGATCTTCATCTCCGGCAACCTGCCGATGAAGACCGAGATCACCCCGCTCCTCATCGTCATTCACCTGGAGCAGTTCGACTACGGCGGCGCCGCAGCGCTCGGGCTGGTGATGCTGGTGATCTCCTTCGTGATGCTGCTCGCCATCAATCTGCTGCAGGCCTGGGGGCGGCGCGACCAGGTGCGCGCCGCACGCTGATGGCCATCCTTCCCAGCAGCACCTTCGCCGACGACGCCACCCGCCCCGGACAGCACACCTGGCTGCACGCGATCGTGCGCTGGGGGTTCATCGCCGTGTCGCTCGCGTTTCTGGCCGCGGTGCTGCTCGCACCGCTCGCCACCGTGTTCGTCATGGCGCTCTCCAAGGGCATCGCCGCTTATCTACACAGCTTCTCCGATCCCGACACGGCGGCCGCGATTCGCCTGACGCTGATCACGGCCGCGGTGGTAGTCCCGATCAACACCGTGTTCGGGCTCGCCGCCGCCTGGGCGATCGCCAAATTCGAGTTTCGCGGCAAGAGCATCCTCATCACGCTCATCGACCTGCCGCTCGCCGTCTCGCCGGTGATCGCGGGCTTGGTGTTCGTGCTGCTGTTCGGACTGCAGGGCTGGTTCGGCGCGTGGCTGCAGCAGCACAACCTCAGCATCGTCTTCGCGCTGCCGGGCATCATGCTGGCGACCATGTTCGTGACCTTTCCGTACGTGGCGCGCGAGCTGATCCCGCTCATGGAACAGCTCGGCAACGACGAGGAGGAAGCGGCCATCACTTTGGGCGCCGGCGGTTGGATGACCTTCTTCCGCGTCACGCTGCCGAAGGTGCGCTGGGGCCTGGTGTACGGCATGGTGCTCGCCAACTCACGCGCCATGGGCGAGTTCGGCGCGGTGTCGGTAGTATCCGGCCATATTCGCGGCCTCACCAATACCATGCCGCTGCACATCGAGATTCTCTACAACGAATACAACTTCGTGGGCGCCTTTGCGGTCGCCTCGCTCCTGACGCTCCTCGCCGCGCTGACGCTGGTGGTCAAGACGCTGGTCGAGCGCACCGGTTACCGCAGGCGGTACTGAGCGCGATGTTCGAACGCCTCCAGTACTGGGTGAAAGCGCATCTGCCGGACCCTGCGCGTACCGGACTTGGCTCCTGGCTGATCGCCATGCAGCTGGCGATCATGCTCCTGGTCGGCGGAGGCATCGCCTGGTATGCGAGCGGGATGTTGCACGATCTGGCCGACCAGCAGGGCAAGGCGCGCGTGCAGCTGGCGGCCACCACCGCGCGCGAGGACTTGCGGCGTATCGGCGAAAACGCGCTCGCCACCGCGCGGGCGCTCGCCGACCGGCCGACGCTGCAGCGACTGCTGGCGCAAGGGCAGAGCGAGGCCCTGCCGCCGTTCCTCAAGCACTGGTGCGAGGCGGGCAACGTCGATTCGTGCGCGGTGCTCTCGGACAAGACCGTCGTGGCGGTCTCAGGCCCGGCGCTCGACTGGCAGCAGATCGTCACCGCCGGCGCCGAACAGGGCGCCACGTTCCTCGCGCTGCCCGCAACCGAGCGCGTGCCGTTGCTCGGGGCGCGCGCGGCACTGCCGAACACCGCCCTGACCGTCTACGTGGTACGGCGCCTGGATGAGCGACTCGCGCGCGCCCTCGGCGCCGAAGTCGGCGCCGAGGTGCAGCTCATCGACTACCGCAACTACACCACCGCGCCGGTGAACGCCTTCACGTCCCTGTACTCGGCCGCGCTCGCCGACGGGCGCTCCGCGGTGCAGCGCATCGACGCGCAGGAGGTCTATGCCGCCAGCGTGCCGGTATTTGCCTCCAGCGGCGAGGCGGTGGCGCTGATTGCGGCGCTGCTGCCGGTGAGTGCGGTGGATGCGCCCGCGCGCCATCTGGTAAAGAAACTCCTCATCGCGGCGCTGCTGCTGGGGGGACTTGCGGTGCTGGCCGCGGTGCTGCTGGGCGAGTACGTGGCCGGACCGGTGCGTGCACTGACCGCCGCTGCCACGCGCCTGGCCGCCGGAGATTTCTCCGCTTCCATTCCTCCCGGCGGGGCGGCCGAGGTCAGCACGCTCGCGCGCACCATGGAGGACATGCGCCGCAACCTCATCGAGCTCACGAGCACGCTGCGGCGGCGCGAGGCGGAAGCTCAGGCAGTACTTTCGGGCATCGTCGAAGGCGTGTACGCGGTCGACAAGGACCGCCTCATCCGCTACCTGAATCCCCAGGCCCAGAAGCTTCTCGGCGTCACCGCGGCCGAGGCGGTCGGGCGCTTCTGCGGCGATGTGCTCAAGCCGCAGGCCGAAGAGGGCCGCCGGCCGTGCGAGTTGCGCTGCCCCATCGTCGCGGCGCGCAGCGCCGGCAGCGCCAAGGCGGTCGAGCAGCTGAGCGCGGCGGCCGGGGAGCTGCGCACCACGGTGATCACCAGCGCCGCGCAGGTCGATGGCCTGCAGGTGCAGGTGATCCGCGACGAGACCGAGCTCGAGGCGGTGCGGCGCGCGCGCGACTCGGTGCTCGCCAACATCTCGCACGAGTTCCGCACGCCGCTCGCCGCGCAGCTCGCCTCCATCGAGCTCTTGCTCGCCGGCCTGGATGACATGGCGCCCGCGCAGCAGCGCGAGCTGGTGAGCTCGCTCGAGCGCGGCACGCTGCGGCTCACGCAGCTGATCGACAATCTGCTCGAGAGCGTGCGCATCGAGTCCGGGCAGCTGGCGATCCGTTCGCAGCGCGTGGCGCTGCCGGAGGTGGTGGAGGATGCACAAGCGCTGGTGAGCTCGCTCCTCACGCAGCGCGGCCAGCGCCTCGAGGTCGCGCTGCCCGAGGAGTTGCCGCTCCTGAACGCCGACAAGACACGCCTCACCCAGGTGTTCGTGAACCTGCTCGCCAACGCCAACAAGTTCGCCCCCGAGAGCAGCACCGTGCGCATCGGCGCGGCCGTGCACGCGGCCACGCTCGAGAGCTGGGTCGAGGATGAAGGTCCGGGCCCGGCCGACGAGAGCGTCGCCCTGTTCGCGCGCTTCCACCGCGGCGGCACCGAGCCCGAGCCTGCAGGGCTGGGGCTCGGGCTGTGGCTGGTGAAATCGATCATCGAGCGCCACGGGGGCACGGTGGCCTTCGCGCGCACGGCCGCCGGGCGTACGCGCTTCACCCTCATGCTGCCCCTGGAGCCCGCCCGATGAAACTACTGGTCGCCGATGATGATGCCGATCTGCGCGATCTGATCGCCTTCACCCTCACGCAGGCGGGTTACCTCATCATCAAGGCGGCCGACGGGCCGGCGGCCCTGAAGCGCTTCGAGGAGGAATCCCCCGATCTGATCGTGCTCGACATCAACATGCCCGGCTTAAGCGGGTTCCAGGTGTGCGAGGCCATCCGCCGCCGCTCGCGCGTGCCGGTCATGATGCTGACCGTGCGCGGCGAGGAGGAGGACCTGGTGCGGGCGCTCGGCCTGGGGGCGGATGACTACCTCAACAAGCCCTTCAGCCCGCGTACCCTGCTCGCGCGCATCAAGGCGCTGCTGCGGCGGGCCGGGATCGAGAACAACACCCCCCTGAGCGTCGGGCGCGTGTCGCTCGACCTCGAGGAATACACCGCGCGCATCGGCACCGCTGCCCCCGTGCGCCTCACCAAGCTCGAGCTGCGCCTCCTGCAGATGCTGCTGGCGAACGCCGGTCACGCCGTCAACTCCGATCGGCTGCTGCAGCAGGTGTGGGGGCACCGAAGCGGCGGGGACCGCCAGCTCCTGAAGCAGCTCGTGCACCGCCTGCGACAGAAGATCGAGGCCGACCCGGCCGTGCCGACGCTGCTCCTGACCGCGGCGGCCGGCTATAAGCTCGTGGCCGAGTAGGCCGCGCCGCCGGCCGCCCGCTTCAGCGCGTGGTGAACTGGTCGAACAGGCCGCCGTCGCTGAAGTGCGTCTTCTGCGCGACGCCCCAGCCGCCGAACTCCGCGATGCTGACCAGCTTCAGGGCCGGAAACTGCCGCGCGTAGCGCGCCGCCACCTGCGGATCGCGCGGCCGGTAGAAATTGCGGGCGATGATCTCCTGCCCCTCGGGGCTATAGAGGTAGCCCAGATAGGCCTGCGCGATCTCGCGGGTGCCGTGACGCAGCGCCACCGCATCGACCACCGCCACCGGCGGCTCCGCCAGGATGCTCACCGATGGGATCACGATCTCGAACCGCTCGCGCCCCAGCTGCTGCAGCACCAGCATGGCCTCGTTCTCCCAGGCGACCAGCACGTCCCCGAGCCCGCGCTGCACGAAGGTCGTGGCCGAGCCGCGTGCCCCAGTGTCGAGCACCGGCACGTTGGCGTACAGGCGACGCACGAATTCCTTCGCACTGGCATCGTCGCCCCCCGGCTGCGAGCGCGCCCACGCCCAGGCGGCCAGGTAGTTCCAGCGCGCCCCGCCGGAGGTCTTCGGGTTCGGGGTGATCACGGCGATCCCGGGACGCGCGAGGTCGCTCCAGTCGTGGATCGCCTTGGGGTTGCCCTTGCGCACCAGGAACACGATGGTCGAGGTATAGGGGGAGCTGTTCGCGGGCAAGAGACTCTGCCAGTTCAGCGGCAGGAGCTTCGCCTGCGTGGCGATGGCGTCGATGTCAGCGGCGAGGCCGAGCGTGACGACGTCCGCCTGCAGGCCGTTGATCACCGCCCGCGCCTGGGTGCCCGAGCCGCCGTGCGACTGGTCGACGCGCACGTCCTGGCCGCTCTTGGCCTTCCAGTAGCGGGCGAAGGCGGCGTTGAAATCCGCGTACAGCTCGCGGGTCGGATCGTAGGAGACATTGAGGAGCGTCACGCGCCGCGCCGTATCCCCCGGGGGCTGGCAGGCGGCGAGCAGCATCACGAGTCCCAGGGCGAGCACCGCTGAGGCTGCGGCACGGAAGGGTTTAAGGGGTGCGAGCACGCGCGATCCTAGCCACGCCCGGGGCCCGCTGTCAGTCGGTGCGCGGTTATGAAGTGGTTATGCGCTCGCGCCGGAGGGCCGCGAGCAGGTGTGGCTCGAGCCGCTGCGCCGCCTCGGCCACCGAGGCCGGGCCGCCGAGATCGGCGAGCTGCGTCATCTCAAGTCCGGCGTAGCCGCAGGGATTGATGCGCGCGAACGGCTCCAGGTCGAGCGCGACGTTGAGCGCCAGGCCGTGGTAGCTCCCCTGACGGCGCACCCGCACGCCGACGCTCGCGAGCTTGCGCCCCGCGACGTACACGCCCGGGGCACCGCGCCGGCAGGCGGCGCGGATGTGGTAGTCGGCCGCCAGAGCGATCACCGCGTTCTCGAGCGCCGTGACGAAATCCCGCACGCCGAGGCCGGCGCGCTTGAGGTCGATGAGCGGGTAGACCACGAGCTGCCCGGGCCCGTGGTAGGTCACCTGCCCGCCGCGGTCGATCTGCAGCACCGGGATCTGACCGGGCGCGAGCAGGTGGGCACGGCTCGCGTTTAGCCCGAGGGTGAAGACCGGCGGATGCTCGAGGAACCAGATCTCATCCCTCGTCACCTCAGTGCGCTCGGCGGTGAAGCGCTGCATGGCGCGCCAGGTACTCTCGTACTCCACGAGCCCAAGGCGGCGGATCAGCGGGGGCGGCGGCGCCACGCGCGCGGCGGCGCGCGCCGCGGGGCTCGGGAGCGCTGCGCTCATGAGCTTACGGCAGCGTTGTCGAGCCCGGCGTTGTTGCGGTTCAGCGCCTGCTCGGCGCGATAACTGGAGCGCACCAGCGGGCCGGACACGCATTCGAGGAAACCCAGGGCGAGCGCCTGTTCGCGGTAGCGGTCGAACTCAACCGGCGCCACGAAGCGCTCCACCGCCAGGTGGTGCGCCGTCGGCTGCAGATACTGCCCGAGCGTGAGCAGATCGACCCCCGCGGTGCGCAGGTCCGCAAGCGTCGCCAGGATCTCCACGTCGCTCTCCCCGAGCCCGAGCATGAGGCTGCTCTTGGTGAGCAGTCCTGCGCGATGGCGCTTGGCGCCCGCCAGCACCGCGAGCGTCTGCTCGTAGCCGGCGCGGGGGTCGCGCACCGGGTGCGTGAGGCGGCGCACGGTCTCGATGTTCTGCGCAAACACCTCAATGCCTGAGTCCACCACCGTGCCCACGTCCGCGAGCACGCCGCGAAAGTCCGGCGTCAGCGCCTCCACCGCCGTGTGCGGGTTGCGCTGTTTGATGGCGCGCACGCAGGCGGCATAGTGCGCCGCTCCCCCGTCGGGCAGATCATCACGATCGACCGAGGTCAGCACCACGTACCTGAGTTTCATGAGCTCGACGGTGCGCGCGGCGTTCTGCGGCTCCTGCGGATCGAGCCAGCCGTGGGGGTTGCCCGTGTCGACCGAGCAGAAGCGGCAGGCGCGCGTGCACACCGCCCCCATGAGCATGAGAGTCGCGGTGCCCGCGTTCCAGCATTCGCCGATGTTCGGGCACTTGGCCTCCTCGCACACCGTGGCGAGGCGGTGCTCCCTGACGAGCGCGCGCACGGTGCTGAACCCGTGCCCCGTCGGGGCGCGCGCCTTCAGCCACGGGGGCTTGCGCGCCCTCGGGCCCGGGGAGGGGGCCGCGCGCGCCTTGATGCCGTCGCGAACCGCGGTAAACCCTTGAGCTGTAAGGTATTTATTGCCACTACGCGGACGCGCGGATTCCGAGACGACGGGAATGCCCTTGAGGCTCGACATGATCACTCATTGTACCGCAGCGAGCTTTGCGTTCAGCGCGGCGAGCCGCTCGGGGGTCCCGACGTCGCACCACTGCCCGGAGTGCAGTTCCCCGCGCACGCGCCGCGCCGCGATCGCGCGATTCAGCGGCTCGAGGAGCGGAAAGCGGGTCGCGGTGCAGCCGGCGAAGAACTCCGGGCGGTAGAGGCCCACGTTGGCGTAGGTGAAGCGCTCGTGAGCGGCGCTGACGACGAGCCCACCCTCGAGGCCGAAATCCCCGCGCGGGTGGTGCGGCGGGTTGGGGATGAGCACGAGGTGCGCGAGCGCGTCCGGCTCCAGCGCCACGCGGGCGAAATCGATGTCGGTCCAGACATCGCCGCTGACCACCAGAAACGGCTCGGGGCCCAGCAGCGGCAGCGCGCGCAGGATCCCGCCCCCGGTCTCGAGCGGCACCGGCCCCTCCTCGCTGTAACGGATCGCCACGCCAAACTCGCGCCCGTCCCCGAGCGCGGCGCGCAGTTGCTCGCCGAGCCAGGAGAGGTTGACCACCACCTCGCGCACGCCCGCGCGCGCGAGCGCCGCGAGGTGCCAGCTGATGAGCGGCCGTCCGCCGACCACCACCAGCGGCTTCGGCAGCGTATCGGTGAGCGGGCGCAGCCGCTCGCCGCGGCCGGCGGCGAGCACCATCGCCCTCACGGATCCGCCCCGGCGGACGCGCGCGGCGCGAGCGCGCCGGCGAGCTGCGGCACGACGCGCGCCTCGAGGAACTGGCCAAAGGATGCGAGCTCGGGGTACAGCGCGCAGCTCTCGCGCACATAGGCGAGCGTGCGCGGCAGGTCGGGGAGGTAGCCGCACTTGCCGTCCCGGTACCACAGGCGGCAGAAGATGCCGAGCACCTTCACGTGCCGCTGCACGCCGATGAGGTCGAACCAGCGCAGGAACTGCGGCGCATCCACGCCGACGGGGCCGCCGGCCGCGGCGAGCTGCTCGCGATAGGCGTGTACCCAGCCGACCACGCGCGCGCGCGGCCAGGCGATGTAGCAGTCCTTCAGGAGCGACACGAGGTCATAGCCCACCGGGCCGCGCAGCGCGTCCTGGAAGTCGATGACGCCCGGGTTCGCGTGCGGCAGGAGCATCAGGTTGCGCGCGTGATAGTCGCGGTGCACGAACACCGCCGGCTGCGCCAGCGCCTCGCGCGTGAGGAACTCGAACGTGGCCTCCAGCAGCCGCGCTTCCGCGCTCGTGAGGGTCAGCGCCAGGTGCCGCGCGAGAAACCACTCCGGCATCAGGGCCATCTCGCGCGTGAGTTCTGCGCGCCCGTAGGGCGCGAGCGCTGCGCTCGCTTGAGCGCCACCTACCTGGATCTTCACCAGTGCAGCGAGTGCGTCGGCGTACAGCGGCTCCGGATCATCCCCGCTGGTGAGCCGCGCCAGGTACGGCGTCGTGCCCAGATCCTCCAGCAGCAGCAGCCCGCGCGCGACGTCCTGCGCGTGCACGTGCGGCACGTGCACCCCGAGGGGCTCCAGCAGCGCGGTGACCTTGAGATAGGGCCTCACGTCCTCCTTGTCCGCCGGCGCATCCATCACGATGTAGGTCGCGCCCGCGGTGAAGGCACGAAAGTAGCGCCGAAAACTGGCGTCGCTGGAGGCCGGTTCGACCGCGCGGACCTTGAGGTGCAGCGCACTCGTGAGCCAATCCTGAATCAGCGCGAGTCGCGCGTCGGTCTCAAGCATGTGAAGCGGCGAGGTTTTTCGGTCCGCGTGGGTGGGGCACGCCATTATAATGCCGCCCTTCATGCCGCGTTCGAGCCCATTCCTCCCCGCCGTACTGACGTGCGTGGGTCTATCGCCTGCGGCCTGGGGCGCCGAGCCGCCGTGCCCGACGCAGCTGGATCTGAGCATCGCGGCGGCGCGGCCGCCGCCGCCCGCACAGCCTAAGCACGCCGCCGCGGCCGGGCCGGTCGACATCACCAGTGATAGCGCCACGGTGGGCGTCGACGGCAAGGGGACGCTGCACGGCAACGTGGTAGCGACGCAGGGCGATCGGCAGATCCGCTCCGAGGAGATGGAATACGACCGCACGCAGGGCACGGTGCGGACCGACCAGCACATCGACTACCAGGACCCGCTGGTGCACGTCACCGGGGCGGGTGGCAGCTACAACGCGGCCACCGGTGCGGCGTTCCGCCAGGCGCAGTTCAGCCTCGCGCAGCGCAGCGCCCGCGGCACGGCCCAGGACATGACGCTCACCCCCCAGGGGGTGCTGGACCTCAAGGGCGTGACCTTCACCACCTGCCCGGTGAATGACACCTCCTGGCAGCTGAAGGCCAAGGACATCACCCTGGATACGCGCACCAACATCGGCACCGGCCGGGACGCGCACATCGATTTCCTGGGTGTGCCGATTTTGTACCTGCCGTGGGTGTCCTTCCCCCTGAGCAGCGAGCGCAAGAGCGGCTTTCTCTTTCCGACCATCGCCAACACCTCCACCGGCGGGGCGGAGCTGTCGGTCCCGTACTACTGGAACATCGCGCCCAACGCCGACTTCACCTTCCTGCCCACCGAGTACACCCGGCGCGGCATCGATCTGGGTGGGGACCTGCGCTACCTGAGCGAGCGGCAGCGCGGCGAGCTCGACTGGAACTACCTCCCCTACGACAGTACCTTCGGGGCGAGCCGCAGCCGCGTGCGCCTGCTCGATGTGGCCGAGCTGCCCGAGGATCTGCGCCTGACGCTCAATGCGGAGAACGTCAGCGACACGGAGTACTTCGAGGATTTCGCCAAGGGACCCGAGGGCGCGAGCACCGCGTTCCTGAACCGCAGCGCCGAGCTCGCCTATCGCGATGAGCACTGGCTTGTCGAGGGCGAGGTGCAGGAGTACCAGACGCTCGACATCATCAACCTCGCCGAATCGCAGCGCCCCTACGCACGCCTGCCGCGCCTGCTGGTGGATGCGGACTATGGGGTCGGCTCGGCCATGACGCTGCGCTACGGGTTCAACTCCGAGGTGGTCGACTTCCACCGCTCCATCCCGGGCCCGGACACCAACGGCTGGCGCGCCGACGCCACGCCGCGCGTCGGGCTCGATCTGACCGGCCCGGGCTACTTCGTGCGCCCGACGTTTGCCTATCGGCTCACGCAGTACGAGCTCGACACCCTCGCCGTGGGGCAGTACGAGCGCGCGCCCTCGCGCGCCATGCCGGTCGCGAGCATCGACACCGGGATGCAGTTCGAGCGCTACGCCGGCTCGCATGACCAGCGCAAGCTCACGCTTGAGCCGCGCCTGCTGTACCTGTACGTGCCCTACCGCAACCAGGATCAGCTGCCGGTGTTCGACACCGCGGTGCCGGACTTAAACCCGGTGGAACTGTTCCGCACCAACCGCTACGTGGGGGCGGACCGCATGAGCGACGCCAACCAGGTGAGCCTCGGGGTCACCTCACGGCTGCTGGATGCGGTCGACGGACGGCAGTTCCTGGCCGCCACCCTCGGGGAGTCCTACTACTTTCAGACCCCGCGCGTGACCCTGCCGTACGAGGCGCCGGCCACCGGCAACCGCTCGGACCTGGTCGCCCAGATCGCCCTCACCGCCTTCCAGGACTGGAGCGCGAACATCGGCGTGCAGTGGGACCCGCAGAGCTCGACCAGCGAGCGCACCCTCCTCAACCTGCAGTACAAGCCCGCCGACGACGCGGTGATCAATTTCGCCTACCGCTACGAGCGCTTCCAGTTCATCCCGGCGCAGCAGCCGGGGCAGCAGCCGTACTGGCAGGGTTTTGACCAGCTCGAGCTCTCAGGCGCCTGGCCGATCTACAAGAACTGGGAGATGTTCGCGCGCGACATCTACGCCCTGCGCGACTACATCAACGTCGGGGGCACCGCCACCGTGCCGGGCACCCTCCAGGAGACCAGCGGGGAACTGGAACGCTTTGTGGGCTTACAATACCGCTCCTGCTGCTGGCGGGTGCGCCTGGGAGCCCGGCGCTTCGTGAACAACCACGACGGCAGCCAGGACACCGGCGTCTGGCTGCAGCTGGAACTCGCGGGCCTCGCCAGTGTCGGATCCGCGTCGGACGCCTTCCTCACCGGGGAAATCCGCGGTTACCGGCCGCCCGAGGCGGCCATCCCCCGAACTCAGGGGCCTCTGAAGACCATCTGGTAAGGAACTCTTTGATCATGCGTCGGTTTTTGACGATTCTCGCCTGCACCGCAGGCCTGGCCCTCCTTGCGCTCCACGGTACGACGGCCCGCGCCCAGACGCGCGAACTGGCCACCCAGGGGAACCTGCTCGACCGCGTGGTCGCCATCGTCAATGACGGAGTGGTGCTCAACAGCGACCTCGACGCGGAGACGGCGGCGGTGAGCGAGCGGCTGCACGAGCAGAAGCTCGAGCTGCCCCCGCAGAACGTGCTGCGCCAGCAGGTGCTCGAGCGGCTGGTGCTGCAGGAGCTGCAGGTGCAGCGGGCCAACAAGGCCGGCCTCAAGGTGCCCGACGAGCAGGTGAACGCGGCGCTGCAGGACGTCGCCAAGCGCAACCAACTCACGCTCACGCAGCTGCCCGATGCGCTCGCCAAGCAGGGCGTCGACTACCCCACCTACCGCGAGGAGATCCGCCGCGAGATCACCCTGCAGATGCTGCGCCAGCGCGACGTGCTGCAGCACATCAACGTGACCTCGCGCGAGATCGATCAGTTTCTGGACAAGCAGGCCAAGACCCCCTCCGAGCGCAACGAGTACAACGTCTCGCACATCCTGATCGCCGTCGGCCAGGAGGCCAGTCCCGCACAGGTAGATTCGGCCCAGCGCCGCGCCCAGGACATCTACGAGCGCGCCAAGGGGGGCGAGGACTTCGCGAAGCTCGCGGTCGCCTACTCGAACAGCCAGACGGCCTTCGACGGCGGCGCGCTCGGCTGGCGCAAGGGCAGCGAGCTGCCGACCTTCCTCGCCGATATCATCGCCAGGCTCAAACCCGGCGAGGTGAGCGAGCCGCTGCGCACGCCCACCGGCTTTCACATCATCCGCCTGAACGAAGTGCGCGGCGCGGGTGCCCAGGCGACGGTCGAGGATCAGGTCCACGTCCGCCACATCCTCATGAAGACCAACGAGCTCGCCGACGATGCGACCGTCAAACTGAAGCTGACCAAGCTGCGCGAGCGCATCCTCGCGGGCGAGGACTTCTCGGGACTGGCACAGACGGTGTCGGAGGATCCGGGCTCGGCGGTCGACGGCGGGGATCTGGGCTGGTCGGGCCCGGGCACGTTCACGCCGGAGTTCGAGAAGGTCATCAATGCGCTGAAGGACAACGAAATCAGCGAGCCCTTCAAGACGCAGTTCGGCTGGCACATCGCGCAGGTCATGGGGCACCGCCGCTTCGACAACACCGTGGAGATGAAGCGCCGCCAGGCCATGGAAGCGATCCGCGCCAGCAAGGCGGACGAGGAAACCGAACTGTGGCTGCGCCACATGCGGGACGAAGCCTACGTCGAGTACAAGTCCTAAGACACCCCGCATCGCGCTGACCTCGGGCGAGCCGGCCGGTATCGGCCCGGAACTGTGCCTGGCGCTCGCCGCCGAGGAGCTGCCGTGCGCGCTGGTGTGCCTCGGAGACCGCGCGCTGCTCGCCGAGCGCGCCCGCCATCTGCAACTGCCGGTGAAGCTGCAGGACTACGCGCCCGGCGCGCCGGCGCTCCCGCACGTTCCCGGCACGCTCACCGTCGCCCACCAGCCCCTCGCGGTGCCGAGCATTGCCGGGCGGCCGGATGCGCGCAATGCGCACTACGTGCTCGCGCTGCTGGATCTGGCGATCGACGGCGCGCTCACCGGGGAATTCGCCGCGCTGGTCACCGCCCCGGTGCAAAAGAGCCTCCTCAACGAGGCCGGCATCGCCTTCAGCGGTCACACCGAATATCTGGCGGCGCGCACCGGTGGCGGTCCACCGGTGATGCTGCTCACCGGGGGCGAGCTGCGCGTGGCGCTCGCCACGACGCACCTGCCACTCGCCAAGGTGAGCGGTGCGCTCAGCATCGAATCGCTATGCCACACGCTGGCGACGCTCGCGCAGGCGCTCGAGCGCTGGTGGGGCATCCGCGCGCCGCGCATCGCCGTGTGCGGCCTGAATCCGCACGCCGGCGAGGGCGGGCATCTGGGCGATGAGGAACTCACCATCATCCAGCCGGCACTCGAGCGCGCGCGAGCGCGCGGCCTGGACGTGCACGGCCCGCTGCCAGCCGACACCGTGTTCGTGCCGCGGATACTGAGGAACTTTGATGCCGTGCTCGCCATGTACCACGACCAGGGGCTGCCGGTAATCAAGCACGTGGCCTTCGAGCGTGCGGTCAATGTGACCCTGGGGCTGCCGATCCTGCGCACCTCGCCCGATCACGGCACGGCGCTCGACCTGGCCGGCAGCGGCACCGCCGACCCGGGCAGCCTTGGCGCCGCGCTGCGCCTGGCGAGCCGCCTCGCCGCGCAGCGCCACTGATGTCGCCGGCCACCGGCGCGCCGCGTCTCGTGCGCCGCAGACGCTTCGGCCAGCACTTCCTGCACGACCCGGGCGTGATCGAGCGCATCGTGCGCGCGCTCGCCCCGCAGCCCGGCGATCACCTGGTCGAGATCGGCCCCGGCCACGGCGCCCTCACGCGCCACCTGCTGGCGGCGCGCGCGCTGAGCGTGGACGCCATCGAGATCGACCGCGACCTGGTGGGGCGCCTGCAGCCTGCGTTCGCGGACGCGCCGCGCTGCCAGCTGCACCAGGCGGATGCGCTCGAGTTTGATTTCGGCGCGCTCGCGCGCGCGCGCGGCGGGCGGCTGCGCCTCGTCGGCAACCTGCCCTACAACATCTCCACCCCGCTGCTGTTTCACCTGCTGGAGCACGCCGACGCACTCATCGACCTGCACGTCATGCTGCAGCGGGAGGTGGTGACGCGCCTCACCGCCGCCCCCGGCGGCCGCGACTACGGGCGCCTCGGCATCATGCTCAGCCCCGTCCTGGACATCGAGCGGCTGTTTGATGTCGGCCCGGGGGCCTTCCAGCCCCCGCCGCGGGTCTGGTCGGCGGTGGTGCGCGCCACCGTGCACCGCACGCCGCGCTTTGCGGTGAGCCCGCACTTTGCGCCCGTCGTGGCGGCGGCCTTTTCCCAGCGCCGCAAGACGCTGCGCAACGCGCTCAGCGCCTTCTTCACCCGCGAGGCGATCAGCGCCTGCGGCCTGGACCCCGGCGCCCGGCCCGAGACGCTCACACCCGAGGCCTTCAACACCCTGGCCCAGACCCTCGACCCGGCGCGTCCGTAACGCTAGTCTTCCCCAACACACGAACTTCCCCCGGAGACCCGTGATGGCGCTGTACCGTCACATCCTGCTGGTCGTCGACCTGAGCGAGGACAGCCTGGCCATCGCGCGCAAGGGCACCGCGCTCGCCCAGGCGCTCGGAGCGCAGCTCGAGCTGCTGCACGTCGTCGAGTTCGTCCCGGTGGAGCCGATGGGAGAAACGCTGCTGCCGTCGGTGCAGATGGAGGATGAGCTCATCGAGCGCTCCGAACAGCGCCTGAAGGCGCTGGCCACCGAGCTCGGCTTGGACAGCACGGTGTGCCGCGTCGAGAGCGGCAACGTCAAGAGCGAGATCGTGCGCGTGGCGCGCGAGCGCAAGGCCGATCTCATCATCCTCGGCAGCCGCGAGCGCCATGGCCTGTCGATACTCGTGAACCTCACCGAGGACACCGTGCTGCACGCCGCGCCCTGTGACGTGCTGGCCATGCGCGCGACCAAGTCCTAGGCGCCTTTCGGTAGAATCACCGCATGAGCGCTGCCGAACACAAGATCCGGGTCGACGTGGAGACGAGCTATCTCGATGAGCAGTCCGACCCACGCGAGGGGCGCTACGTGTTCTCCTACACCATCACCATCCGCAACGAGGGCCAGGTGCCCGCGCGCCTGCTCACGCGCCACTGGGTGATCACCGATGCCAATGGCAAGGTCGAGGAGGTGCGTGGCGACGGCGTGGTGGGCGAGCAGCCCTACCTTAAGCCCGGCCAGGGTTTCCGCTACTCCAGCGGTATGGTGATCGAGACTCCGGTCGGCTCGATGCAGGGCAGCTACCAGATGCTCGGCGATGACGGGGCGCACTTCGACGCTGCGATACAACCGTTCCGGCTGGCGATGCCGGGAATCCTGCAGTGACGCGCTATGCGATCGGGGACGTCCAGGGTTGTGAGCGCGAGCTGCGCGAGCTGCTGAAGAAGGTCGGCTTCTCGGCCGACCGCGATCGCCTGTGGTTCGTCGGCGACCTGGTGAACCGCGGCCCGCGATCGCTGCAGACGCTGCGCCTGGTGCATGCGCTGCGCGACAACGCCGTGATCGTGCTCGGCAACCACGATCTGCACTTACTCGCCCTCGCCTACGGTGGGCACCGGCGTCGCAAGTCCGACACCCTGGACGCGGTGCTCGCCGCGAGTGACCGCGACACGCTGCTCGCGTGGCTCGGCGGCTGCCCGCTGGCACACGCCGAGGGGACAGACCTCATGGTACACGCCGGGCTCGTGCCGCAGTGGAGCGTGGCCACGACGCTGCAACTTTCCGGCGAGGTCGGCGCCGCGCTGCGCGCGGATCCGCCAGCGCTGTTCACGCACATGTACGGGGACGAGCCGGAGCGCTGGGACGCGGGCCTCGGCGGCTACGAGCGGCTGCGCTTCACCATCAACGTCCTCACCCGCATGCGCCTGTGCACCGCCGACGGCCGCATCGACGTGGCGCTGAAGGGCGCACCTCCCGAGCCGCCCTCGCTGATGCGCCCGTGGTTCGAACAGCCCGCGCGCCAGAGTCGCACCGCGCGCGTGATCTTCGGGCACTGGTCGGCACTCGGGCTGGTGCAGCGTGCCGGGATCGTCGGGCTCGATACCGGCTGCGTGTGGGGCGGTGCGCTCACCGCCTACGACCTCGACGAGGAGCGCGCACCACTTAGCGTGCCGTGCGCCGAGCACCAGCGCATCAGCGCCTAAGGGCGGCCGCCTGAGGCCTACGGCGGCTGCGCCCCGAAGTGCACCGTGAGCTCGGGGGTCTTGGACGTGTACACCCCGGGGGGCAGTTCCAGGTCAATCGGCGCCGTGCCGCCGGTGGTGATCGGCAGGCGCAGCCGCTGCGCACCGAGCACTTCCAGCGCCTCGATCGATCCTGGCGTCACGCGCAGCGCGACGCGCACCGGCCAGGTCGTGCCCTCGATCGGCTTGAGCGTGAAAGTGCCACTGCCGTGCGCCGCGCTGATGTCGATCAGCAGCGTGTTGCGCTTCCAGTACTGCGGCACGCTCTCCAGCCCGGCGCCGGCGATATCGACCTCGTGCACCGGTACCGGGGGTGGGGGTGGCGCATGGTGCCAGGGCCAATGCAGGTGACTGCAGCCGGCGACAAGCACGCCGATCAGCCCCAGTAGCGCGGCGCGCAGCGCGCGCTGATCGCCTGATCGTGACAGCATCCGCACCTCCTGCCGCCAAGCGCGGCTGCGCGTAACATACGCGAACCGTACGGAGGGCACATGGAATCCCTGCATGCTTTCAACTTCCGGGAGTGGATCGAGGCCAACCGGGCGCTGCTCAAGCCACCGGTGGGCAACAAGCGCGTGTTCCGCGACGGCGACTTCATCATCATGGTCGTCGGCGGTCCCAACGCGCGCAAGGACTACCACGTCGACCCGGGCCAGGAGTTCTTCTACCAGCTCGAGGGCGACATGGTGCTCAAGACCATGCAGGACGGGCGCCAGGTCGAGGTGCCGATCCGCGCCGGCGAGGTGCTGCTCATCCCGCCGGAGCTGCCGCACTCGCCGCAGCGGCCGGCCAACACGGTCGGGCTGGTCATCGAGCGCGCGCGCCGTGCGGGCGAGCTCGATGGCTTCCAGTGGTACTGCGAGCGCTGCGGCCATCGCCTGTACGAGGAGTTCTTCCCGCTGACGGACATCGAGAAACAGTTTCCGCCGGTGTTCGAGCGCTTCTTCGCCAACCTGCAGAAGCGCACCTGCGCGCGCTGCGGCACGGTCATGGAGCGCGCCTAGCGTGCACGCGCGCCTCGTCCTCGGCGGCCGCGAGGTGCGCGTCGATCTGTCGCAGCCGGTGGACCTCGCGGTGCCGCTGGACTTCTTCGGTCCCCAGCCGCGCCACTTCGGCGCCCCGCCGGCGAGCGCCCGGCCGCTGCAGGTGGGTGACTTCGCCGGCGCGGTCACGCACGGCGCCAGCTGCAACTGCGAAGTCATCACGCTCACGCCCCACTGCAACGGCACGCACACCGAGTGCGTCGGCCATCTCACGCGCGAGCGCGTGGACGCCTTCCGCGTCGCGCCCGCCGGACTGATCCCGGCGCTGGTGGTGTCGGTGAAGCCGGAGGCTGCCGGCGCCTGCCTCGACAGCAGCGATCCGGTCCCGCAGGCGGGCGACGGCCTGATCACGCGCCGCGCGCTCGAGCGCGCCTGGGGCCGCGCCCCCTTTGAGGCGCGCGCGCTCATCGTGCGCACGCTCCCCAACCCCCTCGCGAAGCGCACCCGCGACTACAGCGGCCAGGCGCCGCCGTACCTGTCGCGCGAGGCGGCGGAGCTCTTGGTGGAGCGCGCCATCCTGCACCTGATCGTCGATGTGCCCTCGATCGATCGCGAGCACGACGCGGGACGCCTCACCGCGCATCGCACCTTCTTCGGCCTCGCCCCCGGCGCCACCGCGCTGGCGGGCGCCACGCGCCCGGATGCCACCGTGACCGAGCTCGCCTTCGTGCCCGAGGCCCTCGCCGACGGCGCCTACCTGCTCGAGCTGCAGGTGCCGGCGCTCGGCGGCGATGCGGTTCCGAGCCGCCCGCTGCTGTACCCGCTGCAGACGCCGGCATGAGCGAGCGCTCCCTCAGCGACGCCCAGGCGCGCGATGCCGCCGATCCGCTGCGCTCGCTGCGCGCGCGCTTCGCCGCCCCGCGCGCCCGCTCCGGCGCGCCGCTCACCTATCTGTGCGGGCACTCCCTCGGCCTGCAGCCGCTCGCCGCGCGCGCGCTCCTCGAAGAGGAGCTCGATGACTGGGCACAGCTCGGCGTCGAGGGTCACGAGCATGCGCGCCGCCCGTGGGTGCCGTATCACGAGAACCTCGCCCCGGGGCTCGCCGCCCTCACCGGCGCGCAGCCGCATGAAGTGGTGGCGATGAACTCGCTCACCGTGAACCTGCACCTGATGCTGGCGAGCTTCTACCGCCCCCAAGGCGAGCGCCGCCGCATCCTCATCGAGGCCGGCGCCTTCTCCTCCGACCGGCACGCGGTGGCCTCGCAGATCGCCTGGCACGGCCTCGACCCGGAAGGCACGCTCCTCGAGCTCGCTCCGCGCGCCGGCGAAGACACCGTGTCGGAGGCGGCCATCGAGGCGTGCCTGGCAGCTCACGCGGGGGAGATCGCGCTGGTGTTGTGGCCCGGGGTGCAGTTTCGTACCGGGCAGGTGTTTGATCTGGCGCGCATCGCGCGCGCCGCGCACGCGCACGGCGGCATCGCCGGCTTCGACCTGGCGCACTCGGTCGGCAACGTGCCGCTGGCGCTGCACGCCGCCGAGGCGGACTTCGCGGTGTGGTGCAGCTACAAGTACCTGAACGCCGGCCCGGGTGCCATCGGCGGCTGCTTCGTGCACCAGCGCCACGCCGAGGCCCAGCCGCGCAGCGGCCACAGCGGCGCGCTGCCGGGCGCGCGGCTCGCCGGCTGGTGGGGACACGAAGAGTGCACGCGCTTCCTCATGGAGCCGCAGTTCGCGGCGGCGCCCGGCGCGGCTTCCTGGGCGGTGAGCAATCCGTCCGTGTTCGCGGCCGCCCCGCTCATCGCCTCGCTCGCGATCTTCCAGGAGACGGGCCTGGCGGCGCTGCGGACGAAGTCCCTCGCCCTCACCGGCTACCTTGCCGCACTCCTTGAGCCGCTGGCGCCGGCGGTCGAGATCATCACGCCCGCCGCCACGGCGCAGCGTGGCTGCCAGCTGTCGCTGCGCATCGGCGGCGGTGCAACCCGCGGCCAGCAGGTGTTCGCGGCCCTCGGAGCACGCGACATCGTGGTCGACTGGCGCGCGCCCGACATCATCCGCGTGGCCCCGGTGCCGCTCTATCCGTCACCGTATCCATCCGCGTCGTAGACCACGCCAATCGGTGTGCCGGTGGCCGTCGGCTGTACATCGGCCGGAACCGAGATCGTCCCATCCGCATTCACCACGACGTTGTTGCCGCTCACGTCTTCGGCCAGTTACCCGCCGCTCATCGCCCCGAGCGCGGCTGTCGCCACTGACGTCCACTGGCTAAACGCATTCCCCACCAGCGCATTTGCCGACGCATTCGGCAGCGCCACGCTAAGATCGCCCTGATCGGTGTAATAAAGGATCTGTCCCTTCGGCCAAACCAGCGCCTGCCCCATCGTGGTCGCATCGAAGTAGTTGGCGCCGCCGACACTCTTCTGGCCCGCCCGCCCGCGACAGCAGCGCTCCACACAGCACGATCCCCACGGCCAGGGCCAGCCTGAGGAGAAATGAGCGAGCGGTAAATGCCATGCGCTTCGTCCGGCTGGACGACACGGTCACCTCCTGACTCATCGCTCACTCCTCCCCACTGGCTCGCCGTACCGCCAAGGCGAAGTCGCTGAATCGTGCGCGCGACTTCCCACCCAGGACGGGTCCGCCCGGGACGCAGACAGATGTTGTGCCGTAAGCAAGACGCGCCCCGCTCCATCGACGGCGAACCGGCCCATCGGCGCGGCCACGCAACTGGTCAGGCCCAGCTTGCTCGGCGGATAAAGAAACAGCAGCGCCCGCTCTCCCACGCGGTAGCGCTGCCCGTTCGACCACAGCCTAATCCACTGCGAGATGGTGAACTCCTCGCCCGGCGTCGTCCCGCGAATCGCGCGTTCCACATGAAACGTGATGGCCACCGTCTCGAGGGTGTGCCTGAGCATGGCCTTGCGCCGCGCCACCTTCGTCACCGTGCCCGAAAAAATCATTCCCGCCGAGCGTGCCATCTGGGGAAACAGAATCGTTCCCGCAACCGGACGCGCCGGAGCCCCCGGCCGCACCACCGGGCCTTCGTCGATACCCTCTGGTGGCAGCCCGCCCCAGCGCCCGCACAAAATTAGTCGACGCCCCATCCCCACGAATCTGTTCGGCCGCGCCCTGCTGAGCCGTTTGAGCGCGCGACAGCGCGGCCACCATCATCACCATTGCTAGAACGAGCAGACCACACCTGCTCCCACGCATAGGGAGACCTCTTCCACGAACCATCTTGCTCGGAGGGCTTGCGGAAACGACAAACGGGAAGCGATGAACGGGAAACACCCGAATCCGAAATCGCGAATGGGGAAAACGTCCACCGGGAAACCGCAACCCGGAAAACATGTCAGCCTACTCCCCGCGCTCCAGTCGCGTCTGTGACAGATGTCACACACCCTGTGAATTACCGCGGAAAATTCGTCGTCCCAATTTCCCGCGGAGCGACGCTGTGGAGCGGGCACCCCCGCCTCGAAGGGCCGAAAAGAAAACAGCTGCGGCCCGATACACCATGGGGCACCGCTTGTCCGATGGTCCTTCGTTAGTGAGTGGCCGGGGTCAGGGCGGCTTGGACTGTGCCCACTGGGCAGTTCGTCTCCGCGGAAGTATTTGTCTTTATTCTTTGCCGTTCGCGGCTTTCATTTCGGGCATGGCGGTGTAGGGCTTCGAGTAGTCGTTGGTGGCGTTCCAGAACAAGAATCCGATGCCGCCTTTTTCTTTGGCGGTCTCGACCTGGACCTTGATGTATTCGGGCGAGTAGGTCTTGGTGCGCCAGGGGAAGGCTTGCAGCCAGGGGCGGATCACTACGCCGCTGTCTTTGGTGATCAGCTCGAAGCGGTCCATGGATTCGCCGATGAAGTGTTCGGGCGCGTCGCCGGGATGGGCGATGTCGTCCATGCCGAAGAAGTGCGAGGGATAGATCATGGGCGAGAGCACGTCGCAGTATTTCGCCATGGCGACGATGTCCTGCCCGGTGTGGGCGAGGTCGACGGGGCGCTGCCAGGCCATGACGCCGAAGACGTCGAGAGAGAGCAGCACGCCGGTGGGATGAATCTCGGCGTAGGCCTTCTTGAGGAAGTCGGTGATGACTTCGGAGCGCTGCGGTCCGTGTGGCGTCCGGCGTTTCGCGGCGTCGGGCTTCCGGCTTTCGCTTCGCAGCTTCTGCGGCTTGCGTCTTCGGGCTCCACTTCGGCTTGGCCTCGGCTTCGGGGTGGTTCCGCCTTGCTTCGCTTCGGCGGGACGGCCGAGGCTGCCGTCGCCACAGGATTCTGCTCGGCTTCCGACGGTCTCGGCTCCGGTTGGCCGTTCTGGAAGACGAATGCGGCATCTTTCTGGTCGCCTTCGGCGGGGAATCGGACGTAGTCGAACTGGATTTCGTCGACGCCGAGTTGGGCTACGTACTTGGCGAGGGCGATGTCGTAGTCCTGCACTTTGGGGTTGGAGGGGTCGGTCCAGACCAGCTTGCCGTTTTCGCGCCAGGGCTGTGCGGTTCTTGCGGGACTGCACGGCGAGTTCGGGATGCGTGACGACCAGGCGCTCGTCGCGGAACATGGCGATGCGCGCGATGGCGTGCATGTTCTGCGAGTGCAGGAAGTGGGTGAACTTGGGCAGGTCGTGGATGTAGACGTTGTGCTTGCCGAGCAGCGGTGGTCGAAGGCGATGTTGACGCTGCCGTCGGAGTCCTTGATATCGAAGACGACGGCGTTGCCGCCGACTTCACGCCAGTGGCGGATGATGCGCAGGCCGTGGTCGCTGCCCGCCATCACGCCGGTGAGGTAGATGGCGCGGACTTCAAAGTCTTTGGCGAACGGGAATCGGTTTCTCGACGATCGGGCGCGGCGAGGATTCCGGGGATGACGATTGTCTTCGTTGGCCTTGAGGATGTTGCGCGGTGCGGATCGCCGTTGGCGTCGCGGATGGCGTCGGCGAGTTCGGTGGAAGTGAGATAGGAAGTGCTTCTCGAGATAGCTGGCGGGCGACCGGTGGGATACTTCTCCGCGCTTGGCGGTGTAGATTTCGGTGCCGGGAGCGGCGAGCTGGGCTCAGGAATGGCGCGGCTTGGCGGTCGTCGCGCTGACGGCTGCAGCTTGGCGTCTGCGCGCTGCGACGGCGGCTGGGATTGACGTCTGCGCCTGGGCGGCAAATCGGATGACGAATGTGAGGCGAGGCGCCATGCGGCGGCGCCGAAAAGAAGACAGGAAACGGCAGTGATGATGCGAACAGACGAAAGGCGCAAGCGATCCTCCGCGAACCTACCCGATTTCGATACGTAGGGCGGATGCGTAGGCTCGCTAGTTACGTGTGGAGTAACACGGTTGGCGGGCAAGCATGTTCTCCAGTACGGCAGATGCTCCATAGATTGTGGGACAGCAGGAAGCCTGGTCGACAGCTACGTCGGGCCACAGCGTGTAATGCCTGTACCGGACATGGGCATACAGATGTTCACTGGCTGCGGACTGGGTGACGCGGCAATGTTCCTTCCCCGCATGGTGCAAAGGATTTCTCTTATCGTCTGATGGGATGAGCTTGGCGGCGCAGATCTGGGCAAGCTGAGCTAACTCCTGGGGATACTGTGGGTTACGGGATGCCGTGGGATGCGAGCGTCGTGGCTAGACGCTTGCTTATTTATGGCAACGGACGCGACGGATCTGGAAGCGGTGCAGCGGAATGGCTGAGCAGCTTCCAGAGAACGGGCAGGAAATCGGAAGTGGCCCAAGTCCGGTAAGAGACCAGAAAGAGCCGAAGAAAACGGCCTAACGAAAGGAAAAATGTCCGGAAGGAAACCGGGCAGCGAACCTATGAGAACGAATCTCGCAACAGTGCTCGATCCGAACCGTCGCAGCAACGATGCTCGAGAGTTTGAAGCCGCCCTGCGCCGCCAGATTGTGGGGCAGGACCAGGCGGTGGAAAAGGTCGTCGAAATCTATCAGATGTTTCTGGCCGGGCTGAATGCGCCGGGGCGTCCGGTGGGTAATCTGCTGTTCCTGGGGCCGACGGGATCGGGCAAGACGCGGGTGGTCGAAGCCATGGCCGAGTCGCTGTTTGGCGACGCGCGGGCCTGCATCAAGATCGATTGCGCGGAGTTCCAGCACTCGCACGAGATTGCGAAGCTGATCGGCTCGCCTCCGGGATACCTGGGACATCGCGAGACGCATCCGCTGCTGACGCAGGAAGCGCTGAACCAGTGGCACACGGAGAAGCTGAAGCTTTCGATCCTGCTGTTTGACGAAATCGAGAAGGCTTCGGACTCGCTCTGGCAATTGCTGCTGGGAATTCTGGACAAGGCGACGTTGACGCTGGGCGACAACCGGCGCGTGGATCTGTCGCAGTGCATCATCATCATGACGTCGAACCTGGGCGCGGCGGAGATGACCGGCCTGGTGGATGGCGGTCTGGGCTTTGCGCCGAAGGCGGTGGAGGTCGACGACTCGCTCGACGACAAGATTCAGCGCACGGCGGTGGAAGCGGCGCGGCGCAAGTTTACGCCGGAGTTCATGAACCGCATCGACAAGGCGGTGGTGTTCAAGACGCTGCGCGACGAGCATCTGTCGCAGATTCTGGAAATCGAACTGGGCATGGTGCAGCAGCGGGTGCTGATGGCGGCGGGCGCGAACCAGTTCGTGTTCAACTGCACGCCGGCGGTGAAAGAGTTTCTGCTGGAGGAAGGCACCGATCCGCGGTACGGGGCGCGGCACCTGAAGCGGGCGATTGAACGGCAATCTGGTTTTCCGCTGGCGAACCTGGTGGCGACGGGACAGGTGAAGCTGGGAGATTTCGTTCGCGTCGACATGGCTTCGGAGAACAAGATGATCTTCGTGAAGGAAGCGGAGAGCACGATGGCTCCGGTGCTGCTGGAGCGCTACGGAGCGGCGGCGGCGAATCAGCCGGCCGCGCGCGCGGCGCGAACCGCCGCGAATAATCGCCGCGACTTTGGGGCGCCGTCTCCGGCGGTGGCGGAGAGCAAATAGTTCCAGCTTCTAGCTAGCTTTCAGCTAACACCAAGACTTTTTTCCCTTCTCGCTTGACCGCATCTCGCGAGTCGTATCTCATAGGCGCCGGAAACTTTCCCGGCGCCTTTTTTTTTTGTGCAAAGGCAAAAGCGTCTAACCGCTAAGGCCGCAAGAAGGGTCGCTAAGGACGCTGAGAAAATCTCGTTCGCATGTATTTCCGGATCTCTTGACCCTCTGCTCCATGCCGCTCAGCATGACAGGACGCGGTCGCGTCAGGGTTTGGATGGATCGTTCTTCGGGGCCTTGGGCGTCAGCCTGCGAATCAGGAATTCTTGCAGCAAGTTGGTGATGGCGCTCTGCCCGATGCCGATGGCGGTGTTGTCAACAGTTAAGCCAAAGCCGTCGCGGTCTTGCGGTGGGTAGTAAAGGTTAGATATCCCGGCGGCGGCCATGCTGCCCATAATTCCCGAGTAGTTGAGCTGCCAACGCCCGTTGTCGCCCTTGCAGCGGACAGCAAAGGCAATAGCGTAGAGAGCGCGAGATGTTCGGCTGCCCGTGCCTTTGTAGAAGTAGCGCGGATCTTGCTTCAGAAGCGAGGGAAAGATCGCGCCTCCGATGAAAGTGCTGGTGACGGTGTCGGCATAAACGGCGCCGAAGCGCTTGGCGTAACCTTCGGAGCCTTGTCCGTATTCGCAAAGTGATCTTGTGCCTGCTGCACTCCTGCGGATCCCCAACGACGACGAAGGTGAAGGGATCGATGGTGGATTTCCATGCTAGCTGGAATTTCTGTTTGGGGTCGAGAGAAACGGCGTGGGGATCGTAGCTTACGTAGAAGTTTGGAATGGCGCCGAGCACACGCTGCTTCTCTTGCACCTTGATCTGTTCGGCCGCAACTTCGACCTGCGATACCCCAACTTGCACTTCGGTCATATTTTCAGCGACCGTGAGAACAATCTGCGGGACGGTGGCGATCTCGCCGGAACGGAGGATTCCTGCAGCGGTTTTGGCGGCGAAACCGGCCGATGTGATGGCGAGTCGAAAGGGTCCGGGAGCGATGTTCACAAAGAGGAATTGGCCGTCGGTGCCGGTGATCTCCTGCTGGCTGATCGATGGATTTTGACCGCTCAGGCTCACCTGGGCTCCGGGGACGATGGCTCCGCTCTGGTCGACGACAGTTCCACCGATGCTTCCGGGTTGTGGGCTGGGCGCTTGCGGGCTGGCGAAGGGCGCGGCCTGAGCCGGCTGGGTTTGAGCGGGATCGAATTGAGGCGCGGACTGTGCGAGGCAGGGCAAGCAACGCAGGACGAGTAGTGTGAGGACCAGCGTGGGTATGAAATGCGGGAGCATGAATCGCTTCACTCTATCCTTTTATTGTGGTTTGTATCCAATCACCAAAGGTGATCCACTTTGGCTTCCGGCTTCTTCACTGAGGGCATCCTTGCGGCTTGCCTAAACCGCTTTTGATCTTAGATGCGAGATGTGCTCGGAAAATTGTTTCGATGTACCGA
>CAWFDT010000008.1:0-66709 GCA_963814675.1 uncultured Pseudomonadota bacterium | reverse complement strand
AACTAGTGCTCACTTCCGCTAACCAACGAAAAGAATAGAGCGCCGCAGCGTAGCCGGGGCGCCTCCGACGCATCGGCGAATGGCGATAGTCTCGATTGTCGCTCTAGCCAAGTTACGAAACAGAGTGTATCGTATATATTCATGAACGGTATCCGGGCATTCGACTTGCGCTGAGAGAGCACAGCGTCGTCTCGTTACTGACGTGGGATTGAGTGGAGGTCTACCATCATGACCCGTAAATTCCTGCTGCCTGCACTGTTCTACGGGCTTCTGACGGCATGCAGCTTCGCAAATACAAATAAGGATTGGACCAACGCGAGGACCGAGAACACCGTCGCAGCGTATGAGTCCTATATTGACAAGCATCCCGGTGACGAGCACGCGGCGTGGGCGCGAAAACGCATCGGGACACTGCTGGACGACTCGGCTTGGCAGACGGCTCAGCGCGCCAACTCGGTCGACAGCTACCTGCAATATCTTGCGGTCGAGCCATACGGTACCCATGCGCAAGCGGCGCGGGACGAGATAGAGGCTTTGGATCGGGCAAACGCGTGGAGAAACGCGCAATCGTCCGGGTCAAAAATGGCACTGCAGGCATTTCTGCAAAGATACCCACAGGGACCGGAGGCAGATCGGGCGCGTCAGAAGGTTGCCGCGCTCCAAGGCGAGTATCGAGCGGAGCTAGGCGCTTTTCAAAATAAAGTCGCGGCAGAACGTAAGCGCGCGAAGCTGCAGTCCCGATTCAATAGCATTCTTAAAGAGCTTGATGTCGTATCACCTGACTCATCGAACAAGGAGTATCGGTTGATGTCGGGACTGATGGATCGTCACGAGGCCGATTCGGCCTGTGCCTCGCTCAAACGAGACCATCAAAGCTGTGAGGTGATTAAGGGCGATCAGGGACAGATCTGAAAACGGCTCTGGTCGTGTCCGTGTCTGAACGCGCGCCGGAGGTAGCGATTGCGGTAACGGGGAGCTGGGACTCGGGCGTAAGAGCTTTCACCGTCACTTGGAAATGTGTGTGCTTCTTCTGTGGAACGTAACAGGCCAGTCGGAAGCTCATCAGATGAAGGGGAAGGTCTGGAAACAGGCCTTCCGTGATCTGTCGAAGTAACTCACAGTCGCCGGAATCCAACGGCTTGGGGTGGCCAGGTTCGAGAGTGATGATGTTATCGGACGCCTCAAGATCGGCGAACTGCGTCTGTTTATCTTGGAGGGCCTGCGGAATAGAGAATTGCAACTCGACGCTCGGGGAGCGACCGTCGCAGTAGAACGGCGTTATTGTAACGCTAGGCCGTGCCCCGATGCTTAGCAATACTGCTCGAAACTTGTACCAGAGCTCGTCGCACGTATAACTTTTGGGTAGGTTCTCCAGATCGACCAATATTGCGTGCGGAGTCCAGACGGCGGGGGTGGTTGGAGGGGATAGCGCCAAAGCAGGCGTTGCTATTTCAAACGCCGCCACCCAAACAATGGCCCATGCGGCTACCGTCGAACGGGTCATCGAGACACCTCCGGGCAACACTGACATTATTAGAAACAGAACCTCACCTTGGGGTTCCGCTTCACCGTTGCGAAATGTGAAAGACGTCCTTTCGAGAGTCGGCGAGGACAGGTTGAGCCGAGTCGGAGAGGCTAGCGGTGGCCAGTGCAGCTCCCGCGAAGCGCAGAGACGGATTTCGTCAACGGGTCTTTCGGCCATAGCGTATAAGCGCCCAGGCCACCAGCGCTCCGGCGGCAGCACTCACGGGCACAACGGCGGAGTGCCAAACGATCACATGCAGCGCCTGGAAATTGGGGCACTGCAGCTCCAACATCGTCAGGCCGCTCACACCGGCCAGTGCGCCTCCCCCTAATCCCGCCGCAACAGGATTTGCTGCAAAGCCGCGGCGTAACAGCAACCAACTCAGGAATGCTGCCGGAATGGCAACGAGGAGACCCGCAAGCAGGCACGCGATACCTGTGGAAAAGAACTGGTCGGTGCGGTAGTCGCGGAATAGCAACGCAAAGACTCCCACTAAGGCCACGCTGGCGAACGCCAGGAACGCATGGAAACTGAAGCGTTGTCGGCTCCCTGGTATGACTTCAACAACCAACTGCTTAGCCGCCATCCAGGCGAGGGTACTTAGAGTCGAAAAGATCAGTGCGCGCTCCCAGATTCCCAACTTTTCAATGCCGTAGAACCCTGTTCGCGCGGCTCCAGCCAGTGCAACGGCCGCGCAGACTAGGACTAGAGCACCGGTTAACACCCAGTTCGGCGGTAGCGGGCGTACCGGCCGCAATGACGGTTGGATCGAGTCGGCGATGCGTTTGAGCAATGCCGGCTCCGCCTCGTGCGGCACACGGGAGGCTTTTCGCAGAGCTTCCTCAATCTCTTCGTCGTTCACGACTGTCCCCCGTCGGACCGCTTCTTCGGGCCGCTCGCGCTCTTCTTTGCTCTGAGATTCTCGTATGCCCGATGCACCTTCTGCTTCACCGCCCCCATGCTGCAAGAGGTCGCCCGTGCGACTTCCTCCAGGGACATGCCCGCCACCTTCATCATAAGAATGACTTCGCGCTGACTTTCCGGGAGGGGCGCCAATAGCGTCTCGAGGGCATCGGCAGCTTGGCTGTCATCGGTCGCGCACATCGCGGCCGGGTGGCGCATTTCCTCCAGATTGCGCTCGTGGGCCGTGGTCCGGCTGGCGCTGCGGTAGTGATCGATGCGCACGCGCCGCGCAATCGCATAGAACCAGGGGAGCACGGGCTCTCCCCGGCGATAGGTGTGCCGCACCCGATGGATGCGCAACCAGGTCTCCTGCAGCAGGTCGTCCGCGTCTGCGCTTATGAAAGACTGCGCCAGAAAAAATCGGTGTAGTTGAGGGCCGATGCACTCGATTAGGGCGGTGGCCGCGGCGAAATCACCCGTCTGGTAGCGGGCCATCAGTGTTTCCAGATTGTTGTCGCGGTACACGATTGTTCGCTGGAAGGAGTCGGAAAGTTACGGAGCCGTTTCGGTTTAGTTAAGGTTTTCTTGATTTTGAGGAGTCTGTGCGCCGCGCCGTAACTTTCCGTCGATCCGGAGCGAATAACCACCCGTGAAACGCTGCGTCTATTTGAAGGGTCCCCAGAGCCGCGATCGAGTATAAGGCCAAGACTACGGATCACGCGTCGCTGAGGAAATAACAGGAAATCCTCATTAGGAGATCACGATGAATTCTCAAAGGGTCAAGAAATCTTATCACCCAAGCGCCGCCGGTATCCTCGTAGCCACGTTGCTTGCGAGTACATTAGCGGCTGCCGGCGAGCCCGAACGTGGCGTGTTCGTGCTGACGAGCACCAATAACCCGAGCGGTAACGAGGTCATCGTGTTCAAGCTGGCTACTGCTGGTAAGGAATCGTTATCGTGGGTGGACACGTTATCGACGCGTGGGAAAGGGGGCGCCAGTACAAACGCGGGAATCCTGCAATTCAAGGACGATCGTGGGGCGGTAGCCAACTACGGGTCGAACTCGGTCAGCCAGCTCGTACGGCATGATGACGCCATCAGCGTCGGAGGAGTGATAAATCTGGCCCCTGAGTGCGTTAAGCCCGATTCAGTCGCACTCACCCGGGAACATCTGTTTGTGGTCGGCTCTACTTGTGCCGAGAGTCACGCGTGGCCATCAGGCAACGTGGATGGAGCCGTCGTCAGGCTCACCGACCCTTCAGCTGCGCAGATTGTGGTCGGCAAGCACTGGGCGGCGGTCACGCTGACGTCCGGATCCGTCGTGCAGCTGCCTCGCTCGGAGGACGGTGCGCTCAGCGGAGCGAGTACACCCATATTGCTCCCGAATACGGCGAACAACACCCCCCTTGGAGCGGCGTTCTGGGACGATGTTCTGGGATTCACTCCGGCTCACAGTCCTGACAGCTTCGCGATCGTGGACAAAGACCGAAGTGTCTTCCCGATAACCGGACCGACACCGCCATATCCCACCAACGCTCCCTGCTGGGTCGCAAAGGGCCCGGGGAACGTTTGGTACACCGGCAATTCCCCCGGTCATGCGATCTCCATATTCTTCAGTGACAGCGCCGGCGGGGTGTTCTACAAATCGCTCCCCTTGCCAGGGGCGCCGACGGACATTACGGTCTCTAAGGACAACAAGTGGCTCGCCGTGATCTACAGCGCCGGCGGCAACGGTTACGTTGCCGTATTCACGATCGACGCCTACGGTGATCTCACGCCTGCGGCAACGTCGACCCCCATTGGTGTTAGCGGCTTCAATGGGGTGGCAATCAGCGAGTAGCTTGCCAAATCGTTTTCCGCTTGCCCGGCGGGCGTGGCCCGCCGGGCAAGCGGTGTCCCTTTGATGCGGTGATCTGCGGCCCCTCGATGACGGCCGGGAAGCGGGCAGCCTTTTTGAAGAGATCCTGAACTCCGACTTCTATGGCGCGATCGTGCGCACACTGCGGGAATCGGGGGGGTTCGTTCCGGGGAAACTCGGTTGAGCCAGGGTGTCCCCCGTAACAAACTGCTTGCCGTGCCGGTCTCCTACGCTGATTGGACCTATTCAGGGTAACGACCTAACCCAACGGAGAATGCACCCATGCGATTGAAGAATACTTCTGGCGCGGCCCTCGCCACGGCGGCCGCCATCCTGCTCAGCGGCGGCTTTGCTGGCACGGCCGTCGCTGGTTCAGACGCGAAGATCCAATGCACCGGCGTGAACGCCTGCAAGGGTCAGTCCGCTTGCAAGAGCGCCAACAACGCCTGCAAGGGACAGAATTCCTGCAAGGGCAAGGGCTTCCTCGAGATGACTCAAGACGAATGCAAGGACGCGCAGCAGCGGGCGCAGGATCTGCTTAAGGGCAAGTAGGAGATCTTTTCAATGACGCGCGCCGGCGCCTGCCGGCGCGCGGTCGCGGCAATTCAATGTTGCCCCCGTGACAAGAGAGACCGAGGTTCCATGGGCATGGGTAGCTAGCGCTCGCGCCCAACATTGTCGCTATCGATGTGCTGCACACGGTGCCGATCGGGCGTTCGGCTTCGACCATTACCTTGGCATAGTGAATTTTGACCAACAAGATGCAAGCCAAGATGGCGGAGGCAAGCCTGTACGACCCGAAACGTACTGATTACCCATCGCTTCAAGCTCGACCGAATCCACGACGCGCTATGGCTCGCGACAGTCCCAGGTGGCCGAAGGTCATCGTGTTGACGAACTTTACCCTGCAAGAATACCGCCGTGAGGCAGAGGCACTCGGCGTGATGTAGTCCTCGACAAGTCCCGCGACTATTTCCGGCCGCCGACTCTGCTAAGTGGCTTTGCGAAAGCGCATCGCAACGAAAGTGCGCCGTAAATGGAGTGCGGGACTATGGGCGTCGTGATTCAGGCGTTTCGCGTGCGCCAGAATCGTACCGTAGAGCCCCTAATGAAACGAAGCTATTGTGAGGTTACCAGGTTACTGGGAAACTTCCCGCTCGACTCGAGACGCGCGGGTCGGAATGATAGCTATCTAGCGGATGACCAAGACGTTACTGGCAGTGCGGAGGCTCCGATGCTAACAAGCGCGCGTAATAATTTCACCGGGCGGATACTTCACATCAGGCGAGGAATGGCCAACGACGAGATCGAACTGGCTCTCGCTGGCGGCGAACGCATCGTGACTCTAATCACCAGCGAGCGCTCATTGACGATGCGACTTGAGGTCGGCAGAGACGCCATCGCACTTATCAGAGCATCATCAGTGATTCTGACGACGGACGACACCGGCGGGCTCAGGCTGTCAGCCCGAAACCTACTGTCCGGGACAATCAAAGACCTGCATATGGATTTGGTGAACACCGAGGTCGTGATTGCCCTCAAGGGACAGGATACTCTCGTCGCGATTGTCACTACTGCGGCTGCCAAAGAACTAGAGCTGACGGTGGGAAAGACCGTGAACGCGATTTTCAAAGCCACCGACGTCATTCTGGGCGTGGCCGTATAGCCAGGGGTGGGCCGGTGCCGATATCGAGCCAGCCGAGGCGCGCGTGGCCGACTTACGCAGGCGACCGATTTCGACTTATCCGGAGCAAAGTGCTATGCCAACGGCTTCCCATGACGCTCATCCGCTCATCTTCCTATTGGTCGCAACCATACTCGAAGTGAGTGGCGACGCCATCGTTCGAATAGCCATATACGACCACATCGGCCTCGTTCGGCTAGGGTTGTTTATCTGTGGCGCGGTGCTGCTACTTGGCTACGGGTCCTTCCTCAACCTGGCGCCGCTAGAATTCGGGCAGGTGGTCGGGCTCTACATTGCGACGCTGTTTGTCGTATGGCAAGTCATTAACTACGTCGCCTTTCGATCATTACCGACAATGCCTATCGTCCTTGGGGGATCACTGGTAATCGCCGGCGGCGCAATCATTTCATTTTGGAAGCCAGTCTAGCCCGGCGGAGTCTCGGGGCTCACTCGCCTAGGACCCGTGCAGAATTGCTTTTTCAACAGCAACCTGCCGCTGCAGCGCGATTGAAAAAAATGGATTCGGGGCACCCACGATATGACCTCGACTTGGGCAATCTGATCCAGAACGCTCAGTACGAGTGCAACGAAATAGGCAGCCTGGATTCTACAGCCGGTCCCTAAGTCGTAGGCACACGGCAAGAAAAACCATCTTCGAGCGGCGCATAAACAATCCCCAGTTTGGACATATCCGTAACACCGACGTAATGAATGACGAAGCGAAACATGGGTGCTTAGCTATTTTAAGGGCGTTTCTGCGCCGCCCCCGAGCCTAACTTCATGAGCCTCGATTTCTTCGCGAACTGCAGTTAACACAGTTTGCAGAATTGCGATTCGCTGAAGGCTATCAGCAGACAGTGCACCGCCACCATTGGCGGCGGCGAGTTCTTCTATCGCCTTGAGACGCAAGGTCTCAAGTTGCGCACAGAGGTCGTGTACAGGTAGGCGCTGAATCATCGACGTCTCGGCTTTCTTATGGACAAATCCGTCTGCGACATTACTGCGAGTCGGCACTGTGCCCGGAAGCTGTCCTTTGTGATTCCCCTGCGTGCAAGGCGGTTACTAGGCTCAAAAACCGTAGATCTATCTCCGGGGCCCTACTGCGTCAAGTCAGAGGCGGCCACTCAAGCGGGCCGGCGCCCTCGGCAAATTCCGCTACCCGCTCGTAGTGAACGGCAAGTTGGTAGAGTTCGCGGAAGATCTCCTCATCTTGTAGCGTGGGCAAGCGAGCGCGAATGGCACTTGCGCGCTCGCGATAATAGCGGGCGTGCGGGGACCGCACCGATTCCGTGTGCTTCGTCACTGGGTAGCTTCCTGCGAGTGGCGAACGAAACTGTAGGCGGCCGTCTGACTCCTTGCCATAAGCGATTACAACGGCTCGCTTGTGGGAGGTAGCCTACGCGCAGCTTGCCAGCGGCCGAGGCCGCCAGCCTGAGTTCTCTCATACGGGTGAGGGTGGTGGAGGCGGTGAGTGAACAGGGCGTGCGCTTAAACATCCGTAGGACAACGCTGCGCGCAGTGGAGAAGGGAATTGTCTCGACACTTGCGAGCCCTAGGCGTGGCCGCCAACGCCACAGACCGCGGCGTGCGGGAGGAAACGCGATCGCCGAAGTCCGATGGCATCTGTCGAGCGGGGCGCCGTGGCGAATCCCACCATATACACGCGCGAACTGAAGCGGCAGCGGCTGAGCTCTTGAAGGGGACTCTGCGGGTCGAGACGGGCAAGGCAAAGCTACTCGAGACGCGAAGACAAGTGGAGCGGGGGCTGGTGGGCAGTCCTGGTTTCCCAGGGATGCCAGGAGCTCGCCGCGCAGGTCACGCGGTTTTCGGCACAGATGCAGCCACCCTGGGCGGATCGAGAATCGAAGCCTGCATGACGTAGATTCAGGTCGCCAACCCCGGGGGCTCGCAAAAGATGTCAAGAACTTCTGCGACACCCGATGACTGCCGGCAGCATTCGCCCTAGATACCCGCGTACCACTCGTAGCCGCGATCTTCCCAGTACCCACCCTCACCGTCGGCAATGGTGCGGAAGGTATCGACCAGCTCGATGCGCATGATGTATTTAGCCATCTTGTAGCCGAGCTGCCGCTCGATGCGCACTCGCAATGGCGCTCCATTTCCTATGGGCAAAGGTTTGCCGTTAAGCCCGTAAGCGAGGATGGTTTGCGGGTGGTAAGCATCGTCCAGGTCGATGCTCTCGTAATAACGAGCGCCATCGTCCATCGTGTCGGCGCAATAGAACACCACATATCTGGCCCGCGGCTGGGGTTGAACCGCAGCGAGAACCTGACTCAGCGGCACACCGGTCCACTTGCCGATGGCACTCCAGCCCTCGACGCAGTCGTGGCGCGTGATCTGCGTCCGGCTGCGCATGGCACGCAGCTGTGCCAGTGAGAAATCGCTCGGTCGATTCACGAGTCCGTCCACGCGCAGCGCCCAGTTGGCGAACTCGGCCTCTGCGTGAGCGCGATATTCGGGGCCGTCGGGGTAATCCGTGCCGTTGCTGCGAAACTCAGGGGACAGGTCGGCTTCGGTGAACTCCTGGGCCATTGATTTGCGAGAGGTGATCAGGCCCTGAGCGGCGCGGTTCAAGTGCTCTCCCGCCTCCAGGATCTTTGGAAACCACTGCGTCTTCGATAGCGCATCGCACCCACTCAACAGTGCTGCGCAGGCGGCGCCGACGGCGCCCCCCAGGAACTTTCGCCTGGACAGGCTATTTCGTATTCTCATGGCTTGTCTGCACTTCGTGGCGTCCGGTGATGATGGAGCGAAGGTTGTTCCAGAAGCCGCTGATGATCACCTCGAACACGTGCACCAGGACGAAGAGCACGATGGCCCACGCGATGACAAAGTGCAGCGTGCGCATCGCCTGGCGGCCCCCGAAGATGCCGACCCAGCCGGGCCACGCCGAGTCGAGCCGCGGCGACATGCCTAAACCCATCAGCATGATGAGCGGTAGGAGGCCAAACATCACGAGTAGGTAGGTCAGCTTCTGCAGCACGTTGTAGTGTCGTGCCGCCTCGCCCGAGGGGTGGCGGAATAGCAAATGATCCAAAATCGATCGACCGATCGAGCGCCAGTCATCCCGGGTCGGCAACAGATCGCGGCTCAGATGGCGTGTAAGCATGGAGTAAGTGACATACAACGCTCCGTTCGCGAAGAACACCCAGGCGAAGAAGAAGTGCCAGCGCCTCCCCATGGCGAGCCATTGGGGGCCGGGGATCGTCGCCCAAGCGGGAAATGCGCGGGCTGTGGGGCTGCCGTCTTCGCTTGAGATCCCGAGGACGCCGGTGGTCCTGAACTCATGACCCAGCACGCGCGTCACGCCAATCGGATGGCCATCGCTCGACTGCTCCGCAGTGATCTGCAGGACCGGGGGCCGGCCGGAATAGGAGGATTGACCCCAGTAGAGAGCACCATGAGCGTTGAAGATTTGTAGGCCGCTCATCAGCAGCACCATCACTGCGAGCACGTTGATCCAGTGCATGATCCGCACGGCCAGGGGGTGGCGAGCGTACCCGTAGGAGCCGGAACTAGGGTTCGCGGCTTTCTCATCCGGCGCCATTGTGCGGCCTTCGTTTGGGATTGCGTGTGGAGGAGTTTCTTCGTGAGACTCCAGAGAACGCGAGGGCAGGGGCTCCGGCGGTTGAACTGCAATCGGATCGCTTGCCGGAAAGGTCATTTCGAGCGCCTCGTCGAGACGCGCGTCGAGGGCCTGTTTCGACTTGGCTTGCTCGGTCATGCTACGTACTTCCCTTTAAGCAGCCGCGGTCGCGGGTCGGGTCGCCGCGTCGGCGAATTTCGCACAGCACCCGATGCCCATGCACCAATTGAGCGTAGCTCGATCCCCAGCCCACCGCCAACGCAATGCGGTTGGCGCTTCCCAAGCCCACGTCGCTGCCAATGAATACCGGCGACATCAGCGTGGTTGGAGATTTGCGGGAATCGTCGTGCTCAGTCTTGCTTCGTCGTGCCAAGCTGCAACGGGCGCCCCTTGGCAAGTTGTTGAACTCATAATACCGAGGTCGGGCTGACCTATCCCCGACTGAATTAAGCGGATCGGTTTGCCCTGCAGACGCTGGCCATGAAACGGTAGGAGGAAGGAGCTTCTGCCCGGCCTTCGGCCGGTCAGCCTAGCCTGCGGTTGCAACCAATAAAATGAGATCTCGCCCCGGAAAATGATCCGTATCCCTTATCAATATCGGATGTTCACCGCCGATCAACCTTAAACGCACATTGACAGTCAGTGGCTGGAACGCGCCCGTGCTACCAAACGCTCAAGCCCGGCATAGTCGATGGCCCCCAGTACGAGTTGATTTCCAACGATCAACCCGGGCGTGCCGCGCAGACCCAACGCCGCGGTCTCGCGCAAATTGCGCGCCAGGAGGTCGTGGTACTCCTTCGCATGGGACTGGATATCAGCGTCGAGCTTCTGTACGTCGAAGCCCGCAGCACGCAGCACAATCTGGACGTCTTTTTTGGAGTCGAGATCGCTCCGGGACGTAATAAGAGCGTCGTGAGCAGCCTGATACCTCCCCTCTCGGGCCGCGGCATATGAGCAGTATGCGGCGTACTCCGATGCCTCTCCGAACACGGGCCAGTCCTTGCGGATGATGCGAACTTTGACATCGCTCGCAAGCAGCTTGCGCAGTTCGGGCTCGAGGTGCCGGCACACCGGACATGCGTAATCGAAGTACTCTACTACGGTGATATCCCCTTGAGCGGCGCCGGCCGGCGGTGTAGGCAGCGGCCCGGCAAGTATCGACTGCAACATGGAGGGTAGAAGCTCACGAGTGCTCTGAGCATTCGCGTGACTCGCGAAGAGCGTGAGTAGTAACAGCGACGGCAGCGAGCGTCCGAGCCAAGTGAATGTGGTCATGCGATCTTAACGGTCAGGCGTGGTCAGAGCGGGCTGATGCTTGGGGGCCAGCGGAGCGGCGGCTTTCCGGAGTTCCTGCGCGCTCAGGCGAACCCGGAAGTCGGGGTTGGAATACAGGAAGCGAATGATCCCGGAGGTGTCGATGATGAACACGGAGGGCACCGGAAGGGCGTGCGCCTTTGTGCCGGTAGTCTTTTCCAGATCCACGCCCCATTTCAATTGCTCGGCATAGTGTTGATCGTCCAGATGAAAGGCGATGTGAAAGGCCTGCGCGGCTTGCAACCCCGGATCGGAGAGGAGCGTGTACGACACCTTTTGGTCCTTCAGGCTCGAATACAGGAGAGCGGGCCGATCGGTGCTGAGAAAGAGCACTTCAAAGCCGGCTTGGCGCAGTTCGGGTTCCACGGAGTGCAGGTCGGCGAGCTGCATGTTGCAATACGGACACCAGCCGCCGCGGTAGAAGATCAACACATAAGGCTGCTTCAGGTGACTTGCCGAGAACGTGTAAGCCGTGCCGTCCGCGCGGGTCGCGGTGAAATCCGGCGCACGGTCCCCGACCTGAAGCGGGCGGGCGGATTCCGCGTTCGGGGCAAAGTCGGCCCGCGTCACGCCTGCGACCAGTCCAACCGACAGGGCAAACACATAAGCCCAGACACGAAGTGGAGCGCGCATTCGTTCCTCGCAGACGGTGTTTTGAAGAAGGACCGGGGTTCGCCTGCGCTTATTGCGCGTTAGGACTCGTCGCGAGCAGTGCTTCTCACTCGACACTAGATCATCTGGCGCGAAGGGTCGAGCAGGGCAAGCGCCGGCGCAATCACGCCCTTCAGTAGTGCTCGCTCCGGGCGAACTCGGGCCAGGACACGAACGCCGATCAGGACGCCCAGTAGATGGCGAGCGAGGGTTGGCGCGGGCAGGGCACCCGAAATCGTGCCGGTCGCCTGCCCGCTCTCAATACAGCCTAGAAAAAAGCGCTCCAGGCGATGGAGGACGCCGGCGATGATCTTCTGAAATTCCGCATCGTGTGGCGCCAGCTCAAGAGCCGAATTCACCAGCATGCAGCCCTTGTGTTCACGGTCGTTCAACGAGCGGCTCAAAATCTCATCGAAAAAGGCTTCAATGGCCTCCCGCGGTGGCAGCGCTTCGCAGCGGCGCATGCGCGCCGCAACGCTGCCTTCCACGTAGTGATCGAGCGCTGTTCGGAACAGCCTGCGCTTATCGCCGTAGGCGTTGTACAGACTGGCGGCGGTGATCCCCGTCTTGGCCACGAGATCTTTGACCGACGTCGCCTCATAGCCGCCCGTCCAGAAGCACTCGACCACTGCCTCCAGCACGGCATCCTCGTCGAACTCACGGGGTCTCCCCATCACGTTACCAATTCACGATGAAGATCGACGTTCCTCTAGTCACGGCAGGCTGGAATTCTAGTATGTACGTTCTATAATGCAAGAAAGCCAGCGCGCGAGGCTTGCTTAGGTGCTCACCGGCGGCCGCGGAAGTCTAAGGAGAGACTCATGATCCGCTTCTACTTTCATCCGAGTCCCAACCCCGCGAAGATCGCGCTACTCCTTGAGGAAACGGGTCTCCCCTACGAGGTGATCCCCGTTGACACCAGCAAGGGCGAGCAGCACACGCCTGCCTACAGGGCGATCAATCCGAACGGCAAGGTACCGGCGATCGTGGACACCGCAGGCCCTGGCGGTAAGGAGACCAGAGTCTTCGATTCCACCGCGATCCTGCTTTATCTTGCGGAGAAAACCGGGAAACTCCTCGGCTCGCCCCAGAACCGGCCTGAAGTGCTCTCTTGGTTGCTGTTCATCGCGTCCGGCCTCGGGCCCTTTTCGGGCCAGGCCGTGCATTTCCAGTTCGCCGCACCCGCAGGCCTCGACTATGCCGTGAACCGCTATCGACGCGAGGCCGAGCGCCACTATCAGGTCCTGAACGACCATCTCGAAGGAAGGACATACATCGTCGGTGATACCTACACCATCGCTGACATTTCCGCCTGGGGATGGCTCGATCGCGCCACGTACGTACGCAAGGGTGCGGACGATCCGCTCGCGTCATTCCCTAATCTCAAACGACTGTTCGAGACCGTCAATGCCCGCCCCGCTGTCGTCCGCGCCAGAGCGGTCGGCAAGGAGCATCCCTTCAAGAAGGTCAACGACGAAGAGACCAAGCGCGCGCTCTTCCCATCGAATTATCCCCCGGCAACCTGAGTCAGCCTCGAGCTTACGGAGACGATCATGGCGGATGCGCCTGAATACACCCCACCGAAGGTATGGAGCGCGTCCAAGCCCAGCGGTGGCACCTTTTCGAACATCAACCGACCGGTCGCAGGTGCAACGCATCAAAAGGAGCTCCCGATCGGCCGCCACCCCTTGCAGCTCTACTCGCTCGGTACGCCCAATGGCGTGAAGGTCACGATCCTGCTCGAGGAACTGCTGGCTCAAGGCCACCCGGGGGCTGAGTACGATGCCTGGCTGATCAACATCGGCGAGGGCGATCAGTTCGGCAGCGGCTTCGTGGCGATCAACCCAAACTCCAAGATCCCGGCGTTGCTGGACCGCAGCGGCCCTCAGTCCATTCGCGTATTCGAGTCTGGCTCGATCCTGCTGTATCTCGCGGAGAAGTTTGGTGCCTTCCTCCCGAAGAGCCTAGTGGCCCGTACGGAAACCCTGAACTGGTTATTCTGGCAGATGGGCAGTGCGCCTTATCTGGGAGGCGGTTTCGGCCACTTCTACGCCTACGCGCCCGCCAAGATCGAATACGCGGTCGACCGCTTCGCGATGGAGGTGAAGCGCCAGCTCGATGTGCTCGACCGACGCCTCGCGGAGAACGAATATCTCGCTGGGGCCGACTACTCCATTGCCGACATGGCGGTGTTTCCCTGGTATGGGGGCCTCGTCAAGGGTTGGAGCTACGGCGCGGCCGAATTCCTCTCGGTACAGGAGTATCCGAATGTGCAGCGTTGGGCCGACGTTGTCCTCGCTCGACCGGCCGTGAAGCGCGGACGGATGGTCAACCGCACGAGCGGCGATCCGTCCGAACAACTCCGTGAGCGCCACGACGCCAGTGACTTCCGGACGAAAACTCAGGACCGGCTCGTGGGTCAACAGGCATGAATATCCAGGGTAAGCGTGTCCTGATCACCGGCGGCTCGAGCGGCATTGGCCTGGCGCTCGCGCACGCGCTCTTGGCCAAAGGCGCGAGAGTCGTCGTCACCGGGCGGCGACCCAACACCCTCGCGGCGGCGGTCCAGGCGCTTCAAGCAGCCGGTTCACCCATCTACAGCGTCGCCGCCGATATCGCGACCCCCGAAGGTCGCGCGACAACACTCAAGCAGACCGTGAATCAGCTCGGCGGGCTCGACATTCTCGTCAACAACGCGGGCGGTGTCCGGGCCGGGCGTCTTGAGAGCACCCCCGAAGCCGAGCTGCAGGCCATGATCGATGTCGATCTTGTGGCGCCCATCTTTCTGACGCGCGCCGCCCTGCCGGCTCTGCGGGCGAGTGGAGAGGCGATGGTCGTCAACGTTGCTTCCGGCATCGCCCTGGTCGGCGCACCGTTTTACGCCGCCTACGCAGCAACAAAGGCCGGCCTCGCCCGGTTCGGCGAGGCGCTCCGACGCGAACTCAAGGGAGAAGGCATCCATGTGTTGACCGTCTACCCGAGCGGCACCGACACGCCGATGATGAAGTCGAATCGGGCGGGACCCGAGCTTGGCTTCTCGCGCGAACCGGCCTCCGCGGTCGCTGCTGCGATTCTCGAAGGCATCGAGGCGAATGCCTTCGAAGTGATTCGAGGCGGTGAGGCCCGAGCGCAGATGATCGCGCTCAACAGCGAGAATCCGGCCGCCCTCGACGAGCGCTTCCTGAGTCTCAAGCCGGCGCTCGAGGAGGCGGTAAAAGACCATTCGGCGCTCTGAGGTGGAGCGGCCCTCGAAAACTCAGTTCGTTCTGAAGCATGGCAAAGGAGTAGATCTCATGACCAGCGTCTCGCTCTACGTGGAACTCAAGGCTAAGTCGGGAAAGGAAGAGGAGCTCGCCAGTTTCTTAGCCGGTGCTCAGGGCTTGGTTGCCGCCGAGCCGGGCACTGTTGCCTGGTTCGCGGTGCGCTTTGATAGAAACACTTTCGCAATCTTCGATGCCTTCAATGACAAGGCAGGTCGCGAGGCGCACCTCTCCGGACGGGTCGCTGCTGTACTGATGGCACGGGCCGATGAATTGTTGGCTGCCGCCCCGCAGATCCGCAAATCGGATGTGCTCGCAGACAAGCTCCCGGCGCCACGCTGAGCGCAGCCCACGCCAGCCACCGCTCGCGCAGCTGGATCCTTGCCTTCAGGATCGGGACTACCCCGTACTGTCAAAGCTTGCATCAAAGCGATCGGAAAGCGCAGCTAGCCCCCTGCAAGCGTCGGCAGGCGCAGCGATGCGCCGCGGCAGACCCGCGCCTTGAGAACCGACCTGAAGAAATACTTGGTGAACGTTTGTTCACGTCGGCTACGGGAGACAACGCAATCGCTCGGAATAATGAGTTCATAGTGACGCACATAGGCATCGGTAGCCGTAAACAGGATGCATTGCGGGCTCGTCGTCCCGGTGAGAATCAGCGTACGGGTGCCGAGACGCTCCAGGATTGCCTCTAGTGCGGTCGCGAAGAAACCCGAGTGGCGCGGCTTTAGAAGGCAGTAGTCCCGAGCGTCGGGGCGGAGCAGCCGCGCAATGCTGGCTCCGCGACTGCCGGGAGCACCACAACGTTTAAGCAGCGACGGGAAATCGGCCCGCCAGCGACCGAGGTTGTCATTGACATAGACACAGGCCGCTCGATGCTGGCGAAGCCGCGCCTTGAGTGTAGCAATCCGCTGTGCAACCGGCCACGCGAGACGCGCGGTGCGGGTCCCGTCGACAAACTCGAAGTCGGAGAACATATCCAAGATGAGCATGACAGTGCGGGCCCGCTCAGGAACGGAACCGTGCACATCGTCAACGGAGCTTGCGTGGGATTTCATGGACGTGCGCCTGCTTTTCCCGAGGTAGGCAACTACACCAACGGAAGGCTCCATCCAGTGATTGCCTCGGGGATCGCCTAGCCTCCTGCTTGAGCTGTTCGAAAGTGCATTGCTCGGGAGACTTGTCCGGGCGCCAGCGAAGAAAGCGGGTTTCCATGGCGAAGACGCTGTCCCGTCACCTTGGTGCGGAGAGGCGATCGTGACCTCATGGCCCAGGTCCGCCAGCGCGTCGGTCGGCGCCGCCACCACGCGTTGGGTTCCCCGTAGAGGGGGCACGGCTTCATAGAGCGGGGGCATCTGGGCAATGCGCATTGTTCTTCCTCAGCGCAAGGTGCCAATTTGCCCACGATCCGCGCTATCGGACACTCGGCCAAGACGCGGGTGACTCCGCTGACGCGGGCGGCACCGCCGCGGCTGGCCGGCTATGATTTATCCGCGCCCGCCGCGCGCGAGCCGACCCTTACGGCTGTCCCTGGCCGCCCCCCGCCCCATAGATGTTGCCCGTTGCAAAGCTGGCGTCGGGCGCGGCCAGCTGCACATAGATGGATGCCAGTTCCGCCGGCTGTCCCGGCCTTCCCAGCGAGGTCGTGCTGCCGAACTTCTCGTATTTCTCCTCGGCCGCCCCGCCACTGATTTGCAGCGTCGTCCAGTCCGCCCGGGCGCCACTCCGTTGACCCGGATCCCGCGCGGACCGAGCTGTTTGGCCAGGGATTTGACGTAGTTCATCGTCGCCGCTTTGGTCTGCGCGTAGTCATACAGGTCCGGCGACGGGTCATAGGCCTGTTCGGAGGCGGTGCCAATGATGGCCGCACCCGGTTTCAAGTGTGGCAGGGCCGCCTTGATGATCCAGAAGGGCGCGTAGATGTTGGTCTTCATGGTTGCATCGAAGTCCTCCGAGGACAGCTCGGCAATCGAAGCCCGCGCCTGCTGCCGGCCGGCATTGCACACCACGATGTCCAGGCCCCCGAGGTTCTGCACCGCTTCCTCGACCAGTCGCCTGCAGAAATTCTCGTCACGCAGATCGCCGGGGATGGCCACGGCGTTGCGCCCCGCCTGGCGCATAAGCTCGATGACCTCGCGGGCGTCCGGCTCCTCTGTGGGATAGTAGTTGATGGCCACGTCTGCGCCCTCGCGCGCATAGGCAATCGCTGCCGCACGTCCCATGCCCGAGTCCCCACCGGTGATCAGGGCCTTGCGTCCGGCCAGGCGATTGGAACCGCGGTAGCTCGTCTCACCGTGATCCGGCTTCGGATCCATCTCGCGCGCCAGCCCGGGCCAGGCCTGGGGCTGTTTGCGAAACGGCGGCTGCGGATATTTGGTCCTGGGGTCTTGCATGTTGGGGGCCCTCGGCGGAGGCAAATCGGAGGATTGACCCATTGCCCTGCCGGCGCCCGCCGCGGCGGCCGCACCGACGCCAGCCAGGGCAATGGCCTGGCGCCGCGAAATGGCGCCCCTCACCCGTCCTGTGTTGCGCAGCTCCACGTGCGTACTGTTGGTCACGCCACCGACCTCGCGGGTCGGTGAACTATTGGCCGGTGGTCGGCCTCTGCTTCTCGCAATTGCGCTTCATCTCCGACTCGGAGAGATTGGGATTGTCTGCCTTCTGCTTCGCCAGGCAGCTCTTCATCTGCCAGTGAGAGTCGCCGGTCCCGTTCGAGTAGTTGGCGGTTCCCGTGGTGGATGGGTTCTGCATGGAGGAACTGGGCTGTGAGCCTGGGGAGCTGGGGGCAGCGGGGGAGGTCTGTGCGGCGGCGACCGAGCTCAGCAGCGATGCGACGAGCAGCAAGCGTGCGTTCATGTGAGGCTCTCCTCAGCAGGGAAGACAGGGGTTTGCATCGTCACGGACACGGGCCTCCAAAGACATCCGCGGAGCGGTGAGCCGCGCGTCAGAGGAGCGCACTCGCCCCGTCGGTCGTCGCCTTCAGGCGTCCCCGTCGTTCAGAACCCGCACCGCACGTCGCAGATCGCGCGACAGCCGGCCCCGCACCTATGCAGCCGTCGCATCCGCGGCTCGAGCGGAGTGATTCAGCGCGCCGAGATGCGCTCCGCAGGCACGTTGTCCGCGGACGCAACGGCGGGCACATGATAGGCGCGCAGCAGGGCAGCGATGGAAGCGTGCTCCGCCCGCAGCACGCCATTGAGTTGCTGCAGTAACTGCGGCTCATCGGGACGTACTCCGATGGAAATGGCGTAAGCCATGGGCCAGCCGGCATCCACCTGCGGCTGCACGGGCTCAATCCGCAGCGGCTGCGCCGCCTGGGCCGCGATGAACCCGGCCAACGGGCCCCAGACGATCGCGACATCAATGCTGCCATGGGCCACGGCCTGGACAATGGCCGCCGGTGGGTCGGGGCGGCGATAGTCGCCGTAGAGCGTGAAGCCCTGCACGTTCTGAGTGATGCCGCGGCGCGCGAGCGCATGCGCCGGCGGGGTGTTCATCGCGTCATCGCCGATCAGCTGCACACCGATGCGCAGCTTCCTGAGGCGCGGGTCGTCCAGCGTCAGGCCGGCGAGTTTGCCGGACGCACGGCTCACGAACACATAGGTCGAGCGGTAGTAGGCATCCGTTGTGCTCATACCATGCAGCCCCGTCGCCACGCCGGGCCACAGATCGCATTGCTCCGCGCCCGTCAGTCGCCGCGCAAAGCCGCGCCGCTGCGCCCACCAGCGGTAGCGCACGGGAGCCCTGAGGTCACGGGCCAGCAGTTCCACCAGATGGTTCTCGAATCCCTGCCCTTCACGATTGGAGAAGGGCAGATTGTTGGGATCGGCGCACACCACGAGCGCCGGGCAGCGCAGCGGGCACAGTATTGCCAGCAACAGCAGCGCCGCCCGTCGCCCGCTCACTGCGGACCCGTGAGGGTGCTGGTGTAATCGTTGGTGGTTCCCACGGGCGGCGACCAGCCGGCGTCCTGATCCACATCGCGCGGCACCGGCGCCGGTGACTGGGACGGCGTGGCACCGGTCTGCGCCGCCAGGGTCTGCGGCAGCGACATCGAGCGTACGTACGCTGCCAGCTGCCACAGCTGCTCATCCGGCACTTTGCCTCCCCAGGCCGGCATGCCATTCGGCCGTCCCTCCACCAGCGTCTGGTGGATCTGTTCGAGCCGGCCGCCATAGATCCACTCATCGTCCATCAGCGAGGGGCCCATTCCGCCGCCGCCATTGGAGTGGCAGCCGGAGCAGTTGTACTGCGCAAACAGGCGCTTGCCCGCATTCACTGCCGCGGCATTGTCGTAATAGGCGCCGGCGCGCGCATCTGTCGTGGCCAGGCTGTGGTCCAGGCCGGGCGAGAGCGCCGAGGTGACCACCGCGGCATCCGCCGTCGGTGGCCCGCCGGTGGCCACGTGCGAAGAGTGGGCCCGTCCGCAGCCTTGCAGCAGCAGAGCGCCCAGCACCAGAAGACTAGTGAGGTAACGCGAACACATACAGCGTCCCTCCGGCGGTGGTGTATTTGGGCAGATCGGACATGACATTCACCATGCCCAGCGCTGCCGAGCCGTCGCGCGGGTCGACCGGCCCGGAGACCACCGCGCCGGACCAGCCTCCCACTCCCGAGAGCACCGCCAGGTACTGATGGCCGTCGGGGCCGCGATAGCTGATCGGCTGGCCGATGATCCCGCTGTCGACCTTGTACTGCCACAGCGGCTTGCCCGAACGCGCATCCACCGCCTTGAACCAGCCGTCCATGCTGCCGTAGAACACCAGATCCCCCGCGGTGGCCACGGTACCCGACCAGATGGGGAAGCGCTCCTTGACCACCCACACCGGAGCGCGGTTGACGGGATCCCAGGCCGTCAGTTCGCCGCGGTGCCCGCCCGGCCCGGGCTTCATGTGGACATTGGCGCCCACGTAGGGCGTGCCGACGATGTAACTGACCTCCATGTCCGTCCAGTCCATGCACATGTTCTCGTGCGGGATGTACAGCAGGCCGGTCGCCGGACTGAAGCTCGTCGGGTTCCAGTCCTTGGCACCCGAAGCGGTCGGGCAGATATCGCGCACCTCGCGGCCGACTTTGGTTTCCTTGTCGGGGTTGACGATCAGCCGCCCGGTCTGCAGGTCCACGCCCTTGGAGGAATTCACCGCACCGAACGGGTCGGCTGAAAGCACCTGACCATTGGTGCGATCGATCACGTAAACGTAGCCGTTGCGATCCATGTGGATCAGCACCTTGCGCATCCTACCGCCGAAGGGCAGGTCGAGCAGCAGCTGCTCGTTGACGCCGTCGTAGTCGTGCTCGTCGTGCGGATTCATCTGGTAGTACCAGCGTGCCTCGCCGGTGGCCGGGTCGCGCGCGAAGATACCCGTAGTCCACTTGTTATCACCCGGGCGCTGCTCCGCATTCCATGGACCTGGATTGCCGCTCCCGTAATAGATCGCGTTCAGCTCGGGGTCGAACGTGACCCAACCCCAGACGTTGCCACCGCCGATCTTCCAGGCATCGGGAGGCCAGGTGCTGACCCCGAGGTTCACGCCGCGATCGCTGGCATAGAAGGGTTTGAACGCGGACCCGATCTTCACGTCGGAATCAGGACCGGTGTTATAGGCGCGCCACAGCAGTTTGCCGGAATCTTCGTCGAGCGCGGCGATCCAGCCACGCACCCCCATCTCGCCCCCGGAGTTACCGACGTATACGCGCCCCTGGGCGACGAGCGGTGCCATGGTCAGCGTCTCACCGATGTGAATGTTGCCGAGGCGCGTGCGCCACAGTGGCTTGCCGCTGTGCACGTCGAGCGCGATCGTCTGTCCGTCGAGGGTGTTGAAAATGTACTTGCCGTGGTCGACGGTCCCGCCACGGTTGACCACATCACAGCAGGCGACCCCCTGGCTGGCCGGCAGCGGTTTGGGCGCAAACCGCCACTTCAGCGGCGCCCCGGGCTGTGCCAGATCCAGCGCGTACACGTAATTCGGATAGGCGGTCACGATGTACATGACGTTGTCGGCGACGATCGGGGCGGCCTCCTGACCCTTGTTGACCGCGAGCGAAAAGGAGAACACGGGCGTCAGGTGCTGCACGTTCTGCGCCGTGATCTCGTTGAGCGAGGAGAAGCGCGTCGAGGCGTAATTCTTCGACGGCATGGTCCACTGACCGTCGTCTTTCGGTGCATTTGCCTCGCTTGGCGCGGTGTGACCGGCAGCCGGAGTGGGCGCCGACAGGGCCCGGCCGATTTGCTCGCGCGAGAACACCTGCTCCGGGCTGACGGGCGCCGGTACGGTTTGCGCGCCCACACTGGCGCTCGCCAGCACTCCGACCAGACCTCTCAGGAGCGCCGCTGCGGTCTTCACCTCAACCTCCACAGCGCGGCAGCAATATGATGCCCACCGCGCTTGCCAGCGTCACAAGACAGAATCCCACACCCAGCGCGCGTGCCCATTGCGTCATGAAACGCTCGCGCGAGGCCTCAGGTCCGGTGTGTGCCGCGGCGCGCGGACCGCTCCATGCCACCCACAGCGACAGGAACGCAGTCACGACGCACAGCGCCAGCAGGGCCAGAAGTCCGGCGTGTGTCCAGGTCAGGGACGGCGCGGGAACCACCAGTCGGTGGTCTCCGGAGAAACACGGCGCTGCGGACAACAGGTACCCCACGTTGAGCTCGACGAACCACGCCGCTGGAGCGCCCCAGAGCGCAAATACCTGGGTGAGGATGCCCCGCTGCTCCGGCACGTACGGGGATAGCCCGGCATCCGGCATGTCAGACTCCAAACCCCAGGTAGGGCGTCAAGTAGTAAGTGGTGAACACGAACAGCCACACGACGTCGACGAAGTGCCAATACAGCACGCCGGCCGAGACCGAGAGTCGCCGGCGCGGGCTGAAGTAGTCCAGCGCCGTCCACAGAAGGAGCGCCGCGAGCACCACAACGCCCACCAGGACATGCGCTTCATGAATACCGGTGGTCAGGAAGTACAGGGAACCGTAGCTGGACGTTCCGAGGCGGAAGGGCTTGGCGTGCCACTCGTAAATCTGCACCGCCGCAAACACGCATCCCATGACGAGCGCCAGCGCGAACCCCACGAGTGCCTGGTGGCGGCGGCGCTCCAGCACCCCGCGCTCTCCCCACCACGCGGCCCCGCTGGAGGCGACCAGTAACAGGGTATTGGGCAGTGCGATCTTGAGGTTGGGGTGCGCCTCGATCACCCAGCCGGGTCCGGCGGTCGCGCCGGTGTAAAAGTAGGCGAAGAGCAGATAGATAAAAAGCGCTGCCTCCGTGGCGATCAGCATGCCGGCGCCCCACCAGCCCACTCCCCTTCGCCCCGAGGGGCCAACCGGCAGGGGCGCGTGCGCGATGTCGGCCGCCTCAATCATGTGCTGCCCTCGCGCTCGCGCAAGGCGCGGCGTGGCCACAACCAGTTCAGTAGCGCCAGCGCCGCCACCACGATTCCAAGTGCGGCGAGCCACCAGAGCTTGGAAATCAGGCCGGCAAAGATCAGCGCCGTGCCCACCGTGAGCACCAGGGGGGCGACGGTGTCTTCGGGCATTTCCAGAATGAGGTCGGGCCGGGCATCGACCGCGGTGGTCGCCATGGTTTCCTTGCCCTGGTCCAGCAGGATTCCCTGGTCCACTGAGGAACGCGCGGCTTCGGAGTGCTCCGACAAGCGGCCCTCCCACAAGGGATAACGCGAAGCCACCACCGGAATGACCCCGAAGTTGTATACCGGTGGCGGGGAGCTGACAGACCACTCGAGCGTCGGCGCATCCCACGGGTTTGCGCCGGCCACCGCACCGCTGCGGCGACTCTTCACGACGTTGATGAACAGCAGTAGCACCCCTACGGCGAAGACAAAACTGCCGATCGAGGTAATGAGATTCAACGTAGTCCAGCCCATGTGCGGGCCATAGGTGTAGACACGACGTGGCATCCCGAACAGGCCAGTGAGGTGCATCGGCAGAAACGCCAGATTGAACCCGATGAACATCGTCCAGAAGTTCCAGCGTCCCAGCCGCTCATCCAGCATGCGTCCGGTCATCTTGGGGAACCAGAAGTAGAGCGCCCCGACCACCGGGAACAGATTGATGCCGATCAGCACGTAGTGAAGGTGGGCCACCACGAAGTAAGTGTCGGTAAGCTGCCAGTCCACCGGCACGCTCGCGGTCATGAAACCCGAGACGCCGCCAATCACGAACAACAGAATCATGGAGGCGAAGAACATGAAGGCGGTGCTGATCACCGGCCGTCCGAACCAGATCGTGGCGAGCCACGCGAACACCGCCACCGCAGAGGGCAGCGTGATGGCGATCGAAGCGGCCGAGAAGAACGACATGCCCAGGCCCGGCAGTCCCGTCGCGAACATGTGGTGCACCCACACGCCGAAGCCCAGGATCATGGTGGCCACGGTGGAGACCGCCACCAGCGAGTGCCCGACGAGCGGGCGGCGGCAAAAGACCGGCAGCGCCTCGGAGACCATGCCCATGGCCGGCAGCACGATCGCGTATACCCAGGGATGCCCGAAGATCCAGAAGAGGTGCTGCCACAGCAGTGGCTGGCCGCCGCCGCTGGTGTCAAAGAACTGAGTGCCGAATTGCCGGTCCATCCACAGCATGAGGAACGCCAGGCTAACAGCCGGTACGACGACCAGATTGGCCGCGCTCGCCGTGAGCGTGCCCCAGATCTGGATCGGCATGCGATCGAGCGACATCCCCGGGGCACGGGTGCGGAACGCCGTCACGATAAAATTCGCCGCGCCGACGGTGGTCGAGATCCCAAGAAAGACCATACCGAGCGAGTAGAAGTCCTCGTTAAGACCGGGGTTGTACGGGCGGGATGCGTAGGGAACGTAATTGAACCATCCGTCGTTGGGCCCCTGGCCCGTCAGGAAACCGGCGTACAGGAAAATGCCGCTCGCCAGGTAGATCCAGTAGCTGAGGGCATTCAGGCGCGGAAAGGCCATGTCGCGGCTGCCGAGCAGCAAGGGCCAGAGGTAATTGGCGAACCCCGACAGTATCGGCGAGGCATACAGGAAGATCATCGTCATGCCATGGGTCGAGAACAGCTGGTCGTACTGCTCCGGGGTCAGCACGGTGCGGTCCGGACCGATGAGCTGCACCCGCATGAGCAGGGCCTCGAGACCGCCCAGAACGAGGAAGGCAAATGCTGTGACGATGTAGCGGATACCGATCTGCTTGTGATCGACCGAGCTCAGGAATCCCTTGACACCGCCTGGCCCCTCCCACAGCTGCAGCAGTTTGGCCTCATGCGCGACACTGTCGGGACCGACGTGGGGAGTGCGCACGTCGGCGGGTCTCACCGTAGTGTCTCCAGATATGCGATGACGTCCGTCAGCTGCTCTCCGGAGAGGTTCTGGTTGGGCATCAGGTTGCCCGGCTTGGTCCCCTGGGCATTCTCGATCCAGCCGGCAAGCGCCGCCGGGTTGTTGGGAAGTACCCCCGCGGCCAGGGTGCGCCGTGTGGCCACGTGCGTCAGGTCCGGGGCGCTGTGGGCCCCGGCTGCGGTGCCGCGCACCTGGTGGCACAGGCCACAGCGATACTCGACCAAGGCCAGACCGCGCTGCGCTGCCTCCGCGCCGGGCGCCGCGGCGGCCTGCAGTTGGGTCAGGCGCCAGTGTTCAAAGACTTCCGGCGCCTCGGCAATCACCTGAATCGCCATATGCGCGTGTTGCACGCCGCAGTATTCGCTGCACTGGCCGAAGAAGATGCCCGGTTGCCGCGCCTCCATCCAGCTGAGGTTGGTCTGCCCGGGTATGACGTCGGTCTTCCCGGAGAGCTTGGGTACCCAGAAACTGTGGATGACATCCGCACCGTGCAGGCGCACGAGCACGCGCCGGCCGACCGGGATGTGAATCTCATTGGCCGTCGTAAACTGCTGCGACGGGTCGGCAGCGGAGTACGTCACCTCCCACCACCACTGGTGCCCGGTAACGTCGAGGGTCAACCCGGGCTGGCGCGGCGGACCGGACACCGAAGCCAGCGTCGCCATGGTCCACACAAGCGCCACGAGCAACGGCAGCGTCGAGAACAGCAGGCCGTTGCGTATCCAGTGATTCCCCCCAGCACCCGACGACACCGGAACCGCGCGCGTCTCCTCGGCACCTCCCCTGGAAGCGGCCCGCCCGACGGCCCTCCACAGCAGGACTGCGATGATCACGCAAACGGCAACTGACACGAGCAGCATGTACCAAGTCAGGGGAACGATGGCACCGGAGCGCGGCCCGGCGGCATCGAGGTACCCCAGCGGTGTCGACGTGCTCATACGGCGCGGGGACCGTCGGCCACTTTTTGCAGGCGCTCCAGGGTTCGCATGGCTGCCCAGAGAAACAGAAGGATCCCCGGCACCCACATGAAGACCCCGCCAAGCTGCTGGTCTTCCAGAGGCGTCAGGCCCCATACCTGGGTGGTTGTCAGGTGGAAGAAGTAGAGGGGCCGCGACGCGGTTGTCAGCACCGCCCCCAGCAACCCCATGTGCATCGAGGTCATGACGCCTGCGACGATACCGTCGACGCTCGCGGAGCGGATCAGGTGCAGCAAGGCGTACCACAGCCAGATTGCGCTGCCGAACAGCGTGACATGCATCGCCCAGTAGACTCCGGCCGAGGCGAAGGTCGCGTCGTAGGGATCCGGCATGTGCCAGAACCACAGCGCACACAGGAACGAGACGAAAGCCGCCCAGACGCTGAGTCGCCCGGTGTCTTGCATCCGGGTCGGGGCGGCCAGCGCGACCAGGGGAGCGGCCACAAGAATCAGAATCATGTGCTGGGCAATGCGCGCAGAAAACAGCGAGACCGAGAGTGCGCAAAGCGGGGAGATCAGAGCTCCCGCCGCCACGCTCCAGCCAATCAAGGCCAAAAAGCGCCGGCGCTGTCCGCGCAGCGCGATCCATTGCAGCGTTATCAGCGCGATTAACGCGGCGATGAGGTATGGATCCCAGTTGAACCGGTGCAACAGGGTACCCGGGTCAGGTGGCGCACCGCAGTACGGAAGCTGCCCGACCACCACGCCATTCCTCGTTTAGGTGAAGTGTTGTGGAAGATCTACTCGCCGGCCACGACATCACGCGGCCCGCGTCGCTCCGCGTTCACTCCCTTTACTGCAGCCTCGACGACCTTCTGATCCTGCTCGACGGTGCCGCCGCTGGCTCCGACCGCCCCGACAACGCTCGCGCCGCGCTTCACCGGCATGCCGCCCGCGAAGATCACGACCTTTTCGTGGTTGGTGCTGTTGATGCCAAACAGCGGCTTGCCCGACTGCGCCATCTTGGCCAGCTGCTCGGTCGCCATGTCGAAGGCGCGCGACGTCCAGGCTTTATGGATGGATATGTCGATGCTGCCAAGCCACGCGCCATCCATGCGGGCGTGCGCCACCAGGTTGCCGCCGGCGTCCACTACCGCCAAGTTGTAAGGAACTCCGATCTCCTCGGCCTTCTGTTCGCCGGCGGCAATGATCTGGCGCGCTTCGGCAAGCGTGAGCGATTCTGTGGTTTGAGTCATAACCCTTTGCCTGCGATGCGACGGAAATGCCGCGGAACGCTCGCACGACAACACCGCACTCGGCTGTAGGTGCGGCAGGCGACGCGCAGTCAGCGGGCGCGCAATTCCTTCGATGTCCGCAGTTGCAGACGAGAGCGGGGTCTGCTCAGTTCACGCGGTCTGCAGTTGAATCCGTAGGCGCGCGTCGACGGTGAAAATCTGGCGGCAATGGCTGGGGGTGGCGCCCAGGAAAGGTATAACGACCAACACCGTTAGGTTTTTGAGGTCGACCGCCATGAAGGCACTACTGCATGCACTTTTTCTGCTTCCAGTACTGGCCTGGGGGGCCAGCGGCTCCCCGGACTCATCCTTCTACAAGTCCCTGGCGGAGGGAGGCCTGGCCGAGGTTCAGCTGGGTCAACTGGCTACCGGAAAAGCCGCTGATCCGGCGGTGAAGAATTTCGCGGCGATGATGGTCAAGGATCACTCGGCGGCCAATGATGAATTGAAGTCCCTCGCGGCCACCAAGAACATATCGTTGCCGCAGGGACCGGGCGCTGCGGCGCGCGCAGAGAACGCCAAGCTCGAAGCGCTGTCGGGCAGCAGTTTCGACAAGTCGTATATTGCGAATCAGATCAAGGCGCATAAGAGCACCGTTGCACTCCTGCAGAAGGAGATCAACTCGGGGCAGGATGCCGACGCCAAGGGGTTTGCCCAAAAGGTCCTACCAACGGTGCAGTCCCACCTGCGCGCCGCTGAGAAAATAGCAGACTCGCAGGGCGTCAAGTACTAACGGTGCAGGTCTGTCAGGAAACTGAGGAGCGAGCGAAGCCATGACCTACTTAGGTCGCGGGTCGGCAGCTTGTGCTTCAGTGCAAAGCGAGCCCCGTATCAAGCGCATCATGACTGGTTGCGTGGGGACCGTAGTAGCCGACCAGTCGGTCGAAGCAGGCCGCAGATCCGGCGCCCACAAGACGCATGTCGCCAAGCTGCTCGTGGTGCGCGACATGCTGCACGGCAAGCGCACCTACGGCGAGTTCGCGCTTTTGCCGGGGCGCATTCCGACCAACATTCTTGCAGATGGCCTCGAGCGTGAGAGTGCCGGCATTATCACCAGCACCCCCTACCTGGAGCGTCCGGTGCGATACGCCTACACGCTTACCCCAAAAGGGGAGCGCGCTGGGCGTGGTGGTGCTCGCGTTTGTGCGTTGGGGCAAACGGCACATACCCGGTACGTCACATTGAACCAAGGGCCAGCGGGCGGCGAGGTCCCCGCGTCGGCGACGAAGTCACGCCGCAGAGGACAAAGCGCGCGGGATGAGGCAGCGGCAACGGCCGTATACTCGCCGCGTGCCGCGCCAGAGGAAGAACACGCAGGTGCCTGCCTTCGTTGAGCCGATGGCCGCTCTGGTCGTCGACAACTTGCCGGAGGGGCCGGAGTGGCTCTATGAGTTGAAGTTCGACGGCTATCGCGCGCTTCTCATCAAGCATGAGCAATTGGTGCGCCTCCACTCACGCAAGGACAAAGATCTCACCGCGCTGTACCCCGGCATCGCCAAGGCCGGTGAGCGCCTGGATGCCGACATCCTCGTCCTCGACGGTGAAATCGTTGCCCTAGCTGAGGACGGGCGAACGTCCTTCCAAGCGTTGCAGCACCGCAGCTCCCATGCTCCACACACGATCGTCTACTACGCCTTCGATGTGCTCCAGCTCGAGGGTCGCGACCTGACAACCGAAGTATTGACCAAGCGCCGCGCGTGGCTGCCGAAAGTGGTGGGCAGTAATGCGACGATTCGACTGTCTCAAGAGCTGCCGGGCGCGGCGGCGGATGTGGTACAGGCCGTGCGAGGGATCGGCGGCGAGGGCGTCATCGCCAAGCGAAAGGCCTCGACGTATCAGCCCGGCGAGCGATCCGGCGACTGGGTGAAGTTGAAGCTCGAAAGGCAGCAGGAGTTCGTGATCGGGGGATATCGCCCGGACGGATCGGACAGCCTCGACGCGCTCCTGGTCGGGTACTACGCGGGCCGCGAGCTGCTGTTCGCCGGCAAAGTACGAGCGGGGTTCATTCCGCCCGTACGCCGCGAAGTCGTGCGCAAGCTCAAGCCCCTTCGGGTCGACAACTGCCCCTTCGCCAACCTGCCGGACGACAAAAAATCGCGTTGGGGCGCCGGCATCACGGCTGAGGAGATGCGCGAGATGCAATGGACGAGCCCCGAGCTTGTTGCTCAGATCCGATTCGTGGAATTCACGGGCGACGGCAGACTGCGGCACGCGGCATTTCTTGGGCTGCGCACGGACAAAGAGGCACGAGAGGTGAGGCGAGAGTCCTAGTGCCCGCGGAAGCTGGATGCCAAGCCCGTGCCGCTAGTCAATCGCACCTCACTGCCGTAAAACGCACACCCTATCCGCAGTTTGCGCGGCTGACGCTAACCATCCGCACCCTATTCCATTGAGGCTCTGCCCTGCGGAGCGCTGTCCGGACCCTTGGGGTAGCAGCCATCACGCATTAGGCCAGCGGCGAGGGCTGCTACATTTGGGGAGCGGACGTGACCCTCAACACTGCTGCTCTTACGCAAGGATACGGTGACGACAAGCTGCTATTTCAAGAGGGACCATGGGCGTACGATGTCTTTAAAGGCAACCTCGGAGTACAGCCGTGGGAATAAAACTCAAAATGCCGTTCAGTGATTATGTCGCAATACAGAAATTGCCAAAGACCGGCGACGCGACCAAGTTTGTCACGATCTTCGCCTTTCAAATGGAAGGCACCGGCCGGGCGGGAACGCGGCGCAAGGAGTGGCTATACAGCGGAACCCAAGAAGCAATAGATAAGAAGGCAGGGTTAGACGGCCTGACGCCACGACAACAGCGGGCGCTTGAGTCGTTACTGGGCGCCATCGAACAGGAATTGAAAGATTCCGGCGAGCGTATTTACGAAACAGCAGATCAGCAACTACCGATCTGGGGAAAGAAAAAGTAGTCACGCCACAGCCAGGGGCCCTGGAGGCTTCGAGTCTTTCCTCAGTATCGGTGAATGAACGTGCAATCGTGGCTTTCAGACGTCTTAACTTGTTGTGCAAAGAGTGTTGGTGCAAAAAGCAGCAGAATCGCGCCGATCAGGATGACCAGACCAGACGGTTCATTTGTTTCAGGTCCTCCGCGAACGGTCACAAGGCCGGTCAGGTTCTTTGCGTGTGCCGAGTCTGACGTCCTTTCCACTGTGCGCAATAGTGGTTATTACGCAGATGCTGCCCGGGAGAAGACGGCCACGCACGGAAGGACACGAGACCGTGTTGGAAGCGTCGATGGTAGCGAGCTGTCGCTAAGTAATTGTTATTTTGAGTGATAGCGGGTTTCGACCGCAAACGGTGAGAACTCGACTCCGCCCTTTACCCTGCGCGTCGTCGGGCGGAATCACCCAGTTTAAGACTTGCGCTCGAAGGTTGATGCTTTCAGCATGGATCATCCTTCCTGTCGTGACGTGCGGATCCTACGCCTTCTTCCTCGCCCGCTCGAACCGCTCGGCCAATGCCGCGGCACACTCCGCCCGCTTGGCCACAGGTGCCCTCAGCGCCGGGTCGCTGATCGCCTTGGCGCTCTCCTGCTCGCGATGCGCCAGCGCCCGGCAGGCCCGGGCGGCGGTCTCGAGTTCGTACGCGGTGAAGGGTGGCATGCGGCCAATTCTTCCGCGGCCTGCGCTCTGTCGTCCAGCCAGTACACGCAGTGCTCAGCACTGGATAGCAGTCGGCTGAGGCAACCGGTGATGACATGCTGCACTGCCACATCTGTGTACCTCTGGTAACTTCGTGGGACACTTTTCAAACACCGATGCGGGGTATATAAAGCAAAAAACGGCCACCGTAGCCGTCAGCGTTGCTTGAGCCTTGGTAACAGCGTCCGCAGACTGGGAGTAGCTACCATGCCTCTAACGCAGCTTGAAAAGCAGTTGCGACGCCTTGCACGCGATCGCATCAAAAAAGGGCAACTTCCAAGGACCGCTCCGGGCCGCATATGGGGCGGTAAAGGCGCCGGGAGATCCTGCGCCTTGTGCGACAAGCCAATCGGGGCGAACGAGTCAGAACTGGAAGTTGAGCAGAATATCGACGGGACGGTTCGGCCCTTGCGCTTCCATGTGGCGTGTCAATTACTGTGGCAGCTTGAGTGCGCGCGAGAGACTGCGCGGACGGATCAATCGCTATAGCGATGCTGTAGCGCGCTATCCAGCAGCGCATACCTCAGCGACCACCGGGCGCGGTCAAGATCTGCTTGGAAGGCCCCGCGGCCGCGGCTGAGACCCAACAGCAGGGCGCATGCCGCGGGTCGCAGCTTTGCTGGGCGAGGGACTCGATCAGCCGGCCACCGTTCGCTTACCGTATAACAAGCGGGCGTACAGTATCGACGGACCTAGTCTGCTGTATAGCGGTGCCCGCTGGTATTCCGGAAAGCGACACTCACACGGGTTCGACCTGTGCTCCGTACTTCAACGCGGTTAAGGACTAGGTTGCCAAGCAATTGATGAAGGCGATGGGGGCCCAAGTCCCTTGTACGTCCGCCTATCTGGCAGATACGGAATCGCCCAAGATTGTGCCGAAGGAAAGATGGTACACCGAGCCGGCCATACAAGTAATGACCGACCAAGCCCGATCCGCAATGAGTGCTGTCGGACCGCGGTTGCGCGCGGACTTATTGAGGCTTGAGATGACCATAGAGGATGCGCCGTACTTCCTCGATGGTTTCTGGTGCTGCTTGCGCGGAATGACTCGAGCGGACAATCAGCTCCGAGGCGACCCCATCGATATGGGCGCTGGAGTACCTGACCACCCCATCATCACCTTCTTCCGGGGGTCCCATACCTTTCACCGCGATAATGGAATGGGCGTCAACGCCAGGCGCGATCGGCAGCGCTGACAGTGTCTTGATGAACGGGTTCGACCCATCCATGTTATCAATGGCTGTCGGCGCGGTGAACCCCTGCGCAGCCGCTCCCGGATTCAACGCGACCAGGTCGACGCTCATCTTCGTCAACGTCCCCGGAAGACTTACGAGCCCCCGCCCGATCTTGCCAAAAACGCCCTCGGCCACGAAGCTGCCGCGATGTGGAGTACAAATGAAGACCACCGTGGTCACAAAGGGCAGTGGCTCGACGAACACACTGCGTCGAACCACGTCCCGGGTGTCTGCTGACATTTTGGCTTGCTCGAACGACACTTTGCTACGGGCATCCCAGAAGCGCGTGCCACTATTTACTACGGTCATCTTGGTGAGCAGACCTCCCTGACTGTGGCCGATGACCACCATCTGGCGCAAGGTGGGATCGTCGCCTTGCGCATCCAGGTCCTGCACCGCCCGCTGTAGCGACTCACGCAATCCCATCGCCGAAATGGCGACAGGATTGCCGGTGTAGTAGACGTAAAACCACAATTGATAGCGCTGCGCGAGCACTGGATCGTTCATCAACTCGTTGGCCATCTCGGCCCATCGCGCCGGGCTCGACGCCGTGCCATGCACAAAGACCACCGGGATGCGGCCCGGGTGATACGGGTGCAGCATAATGAGATTGTCGTTCCGGGCCGTGAGGCTGAAATCACCTTTGCGAAAGCCGGCGAATTCGAAGTCCCACACGGGAGCACCGTCGAGCTGATATGCGAGCGCCGCCGTGGTTTCGGACTCCAGGGGAACGCTGTTCTCGCCAATCTGGATCGCCTCAGTCTCCACGTCGTCGTACAGCTCGATGGTCGCATGCATCTCGCCGCCATGCGTGTCGCTGACCGAATCAGAGAAGCGGAGCAACGCCGTAACGGGTACCTTGGCCCGAGGCGCAATCCATCGGTCAACGCTTTGCTCACCGGATTTGGCGACCGACGCGGCGAGCGGTGCGCCGATGCCACGTCGGCGGTAGCGGTTGCGCAGGCCGCGTACGTCGAAATCAGCGAGCGACACGAAATGCTCCAACTGGTATCCGCCAAATTTGAATCCGGACGGATCGACGGCCAGCTGTAGAGGCCCGTACGGCAGTGCGACGGTGCGCGCGCTGAGATCAACTTCGACCCCTGTGCCGATCGCCAAGCCTTCAGTCACCCCACGGTTGTACAGATCCATGGCGGTTCGCACTCGTGGATCGTAGCGGCTCAGGTGCCGTTCGGCATTCTGCGGAAATAGGAACTGCCACGCGTACGCCGCCGAAGCCAGAAAGTGCGAGCGGTCGCGGCTGCGCGAGGCGTAAGCAAAGGATAGCTCGGCCAGTACAAACAGGCGGGCGGAATCATCCGCCTGCCCGAGCCCGGCACGAATCGCTGCGATAGTGCCCACGGGATCTTGCTGGTATCGCTCTGAAAGATTAAGCCTGGCTAGAAACTGGTTGGCCTCCGGGCCAACTTTTCCTGTGGTGAGAACATTGGAGTTAAGTGACCTGTTGGCGTCCTGCTGACTGATACGATTGACGCCGATCGGTGATACGCAGCCGGTGAGGAGAATGCCCAGCACCGTGCACGCAACCAGCAACCCGCCTTCGCTGACCGGAAGAAATAAACGACGCACCAGGCGCACTAAGAACTTCCGCGGTGATTAGTCATTTCTGGGTCTCGGTGCGGGTCGTTTCGCTCAGCATCCATCCCCGTGCTCGAGCAATGGCGCCAGCTGGTCCACGACGAGGAGGGGGCAAGCCAGAAGGGTTCTGGCGGGGTGCGAAGTCAACGCCCGAAGTACCTGCGTGACTAAGCGGCTCGAGAAAGAGGCTTGACGTTGCGGACCTGCTTTCTCATGCGCGCAGCTGCAGCCTTAAGATCGTAGTCCATCTGAAGATTGAGCCAGTAGTCGGGTGTTTGTCCCAGCGCTTTGCCAAGCAGCAAGGCCAGGTCCGCTGTTACCGGCCGGGTGCCCCGCACGATGTGCGAGATCCGCATCTTCGATACGCCAAGCGCACGCGCAAAATCCGCCTGGGAGATCTCCAGCTCCTCAAGAATCTCTTCCACAAACTTCCCTGGATGGATAGCCGGCAAACCGTTGTGCTGGGTCATCAGTGAGTACCTCTACGGGTGATAATCGACAATCTCGACTTCATACGCATCGCCCTTCTCAAACCGGAAGCACACCCGCCACTGCTTGTTGATGCGAATGCTCCATTGACCCTTGCGATCTCCATGCAATTTTTCAAGGTTGTTTGAGGGTGGCAGACGCAGGTCCATGAGGTCCGTCGCTGCATTCAATTGCAATAGGCGCTTGGCCGCACGAGCACGAATATCCGGCGGCAGCCGCCGATCCTTGCCAGTGGCGAAGAACTGCTCGGTCTCGCGCCTGGCAAAGGACCTTACCACGCGGAATATCGTAAACGACCTGTTTACGACAGTCAAGCCGGCCCACGGATGATCGAGGTCGCCTCTCGGTGATCAGGAGCGGCCCCGAGCACTAAGACAGTCCGACCCAGGCTTCCGCGTGGCATGTGGTGCTGGCGGCTGCAGCCGGCCTATAGCTAGGATTGCCGCCATCGGATTGGTGGCCCAGAAGCTGACGTTCGCTAGGCTCGCCGTACGGGCCCGCTGCCGCGTCACGAAATACGCCTCGAGCGGATCCGCGGTCGACTGCTCGAGCACGGTCAGGACTTCTATCGTCACGACGCCCGCGAGCCAGTCTCGTACTTCGTGCGCCTCCAGACGGCGGAAGGGAAGCGGGAGATCTGGGGCAAGGATCTGAAGCGCGCGGTAACCGAGTCGCTGTCACAGCCGAAGATCGGCGACGAGGTCGTGCTGCAGCGCACCGGGCGAAAGGCCGTCACCGTCCGTCGCCCCACGAAGGACGACCAGGGCGAGCTGCGCGAGCAACCGTATGCCACCTTCCGCAACCGCTGGACTCTGGAAACCCGAGAGTTCTTTGAACGGCGCAGCGCGGCCGCGCAGGTCGTGCGCGACGTCTCTGTGCGGCCGCAGGACGTCGACAACAGCCCCTTCGCCAACCTGCCGGACGACAAGAAATCGCGTTGGGGCGCCGGCATCACGGCTGAGGAGATGCGCGAGATGCAATGGACGAGCCCCCAGCTTGTCCGCAGATCCGGTTCGTAGAATTCACTGGCGACGGGAGGCTGCGGCACGCAGCATTTCTCGGGCTGCGCACGGACAAAAAAGCGCGAGAGGTGAGGCGCGAATCCTAGGTGCCCGCGAAAGCTCAATGCCCAGTCCGTACCGCTAGCTGCTAGTCCCCACCGAGGTTCCAACGCCGCAAGAGCTGTGATCAGGGCGCCGGCGTAGGTTTCGTCGAGGAATGGCCAGAAGCCATCGTCAAAATTACCCTTCAAGAAATACTACCCCCGTTCTGACTCTGCTCCAAAAAGCGCAAAGGCGTATGCTGCGCACCTTTTACGGAAGTCCGAGGGTTCCCATGTTCGCCAAAATCGGCAAAGCAATTCTGGCTTGCGGGCTGCTCGTATCCGCGCACGCCGCGGCCGCGGCCGCGACAGCCGGTCACTTCGATGGCGGGATTCCCGAACAGGCCTTTAGCGCGTTGCAATGGCGCAGCATCGGTCCGTATCGGGGCGGCCGCGCAGTGACCGTCGCCGGGGTTCCAGGCTCGCCCAATACCTTCTACTTCGGGGCAGCCGCGGGCGGTGTTTGGAAGAGCGTGGATGCAGGCGGCACGTGGAAGCCGATTTTCGATGATGTCAAGGCGTCTGCTTCGATCGGCGCGATCGCCGTGGCGGCCAGCAATCCAAATATTGTTTATGTAGGAACCGGCGAGGGAAATCTGCGCGGTGACGTCACTTGGGGCGGCGGAGTCTTCAAGTCAACCGATGCAGGCGCGACCTGGAGCCACATCGGCCTGACCGATACGCGCCAGATCGGCGCGCTGATCGTGGACTCGCACGATCCCAACGTGGTGTTGGTGGCTGCCATCGGACATGCCTTCGGTCCGAACACCGAGCGCGGCGTCTTTCGCACCGCCGACGGTGGCAAGACCTGGAGCCGGGTGCTGTACAAGAATGAGCTGACCGGGGCGATTGACCTGGCGGCCGATCCCCACAACGCGAAGATCGTGTATGCGGCCCTGTGGCAAGTGAGGCGGCAGCCCTGGACATTTGAGAGCGGCGGCCCGGGCAGCGGACTATACCGTTCCGCCGATGGCGGTCTGACGTGGGCGCAGCTCAAGGCGCACGGCCTGCCGACCGGCATTCTGGGGCGTATCGACGTGGCGGTCTCGCCGGTCGACTCGAGCCGCATTTACGCCAACATCGAGGCGAAGGAGGGCGGCCTCTACCGCTCGGACGACGCAGGAACGACGTGGCGCCGCGTCAGCGATGACGGGCGCATTCGCCAACGTGCCTGGTACTTCTCCAAGATCTATGCCGACACCAAGGCGCTCGACACCGTCTATGCGCTCAACACCGGCATGCTGCGCTCGGTGGACGGCGGCAAGACCTTCGACCTGGTGTCGGCAACCCATGGTGATCACCACGCGCTGTGGATCAATCCCGACAATGCCAACAGCCTGATCAACGCCAACGATGGCGGCGCCAGCGTCTCGCTCGATGGCGGCAAGACCTGGTCCACTCAGGACAACCAGCCCACCGCGCAGTTTTACCACGTGGCCACCGACCACCAGTTTCCCTACTACGTCTATGGCGCGCAGCAGGACAACACCAATTTGGCGATCGCCAGTGCGGATGCCGAAGGCGTGATCGGGCCGCGCAACTGGTTTCCGGCGGGCGGCGGCGAGTCCGGGTTCGTGGTCCCGGATCCGCGCGATCCTGAGATCATCTACAGCAGTGCGGAGAACCAGTACGCGCGCTTTAACCGGCATGCGAGGCAGGCGCAGTCAATCAGCCCCGACCCCATCGACAACTCCGGACACCCGGCCAGCGAACTCGACCATCGTTTCAACTGGACGGCGCCGCTGATGCTCTCGCCGCACGACCCCGACGCCCTGTACGCGGCATCGGAGGTGGTATGGAAGTCCACCGACCAGGGCATGAGCTGGAAGATCATCAGCCCCGACCTGACGCGCAACGATAAGTCCAAGCAGACCGCCTCGGGCGGCCCGCTCACCAAGGACATCACCAGCGTCGAGTACTACGACACCATTTTCGCACTCGCCGAGTCGCCCCTGCGCGAGGGAAAACTCTGGGTGGGAACCGATGACGGCCTGGTGCAGATGACCGAGGATGACGGCGCGCATTGGTCCAACGTCACGCCTGCGCAAATGCCGGCGTGGAGCACGGTGAGCATGACCGAGCCGTCGCACTTCGACGCGGCCAGCGCCTACATCGCGGTGGATCGCCATCGACTCGATGACATCGCACCTTATGCCTGGAGAACGGCCGACAACGGCAAGACGTGGACCGCCATCTCCGCCGGCCTGCCGGCCGGGGCAGTGGTGCATGTGGTGCGCGAGGATCCGGTGCGCCGCGGGCTGTTGTACGCCGGCACGGAACTCGGCGTATTCGTATCCTTCGATGACGGCGCGCATTGGTCCGCGTTGCAAAAGAACTTGCCGGTGTCGCCCATCCACGACCTGGACGTACACGGCAATGACTTGGTGGCAGCCACCCACGGACGTGCGTTCTGGATCCTCGACGACCTCACGCCGCTGCGTCAGGCGCAGGCCGACGCACAGGCGCCCGTGCTGTACGCCCCCGAGAGCGCGGTGCGGCTCTACTATCCGGATGAAGTGAATACGCGCCGACCCGTGGGCGCGAATCCCCCCGCCGGGGCCATCATCGACTACGTGCTCGATGGCGCCGCGACCTCGGAGCTGACGGTCGATATCTTGAACGCCAAGGGCGAACTGGTGCGCCATCTCTCCAGCACGAAGACCAACAAGGAGGTCCAGCCGCCGGAGTGGCCCGACCGGCTTGTGCCCAGCGATCTGATACCCGCGCACGCCGGCATGAATCGCATGATCTGGGACTTGCGCTGGGATGACCCGGTGCAGATCCCGGGCGCTTTCTATGAGGACCAGGCGCCTCGCGGCCCCATCGTCGCGCCCGCCCGCTATCAGGTGCGGCTGAAGTTGGGGGATAAAGCCCGCACGGCAGATCTTGTCGTCGTCGCCGATCCCCGCGTCCCCCACAGCGAAGCCGCCATCGTTGAGAAGACAGCGCTGGCGCTGGCGACCAGCCATGACATCGATGCACTGCACCGCGCCGTGAACGACATTCGCGCCGAGCGCGCCAAGCTCAAGGGCAACTCGGCTGCGCAAGGCCGGGACGCGAAGCTCCAGGAGATAGAGCAGGCCCTCATGCAGGTGAACATGAATGGCTCCGAAGCCAACCTCGCCTTTCCCGGCATGTTGAATGAACAGTACGCGGCTTTCGCATCGACGCTGGAGGACGCGGACACGCCCCCCACACAGCAGCAGCAGGCGCTATACCGTTCCCTGCACGAGAAGCTTCAGGCCCAACTGGCGCTGTGGCGCGAGTTGAGCCCGAAATAGCGGCCCGTAGGTGGGCCGCCATCGAGGACCGCATGAGGCGTCGTGATTGCACTATCTGTCGAATGAATATCCTACCCGCAGCCATAGCATCCGCGCGGGCAGGATATAAAAGGATTCGCTGCCGAATTCGCTTGCGGTCACCGGCGGCCGCTGGTTCGTGAGATTGGTACCCTCCAGGGTCATCCGGTAGCGCCGCCAGGCATACCCTAGATTCGCATCCAAGGTGCAATAGCCGCCGATGGCGGCGGTGTTCTCTTCATCGAGATACCGTCGGCCCACGTAACGTGCCACCAATGTGCCGGAGACGCCCTGCGCCGGTGTATACAAGATGCCCGCCGCCGCCAGCACGTGCGGCGAGAGGGGCAGCTGCCGCCCTGCCACGTCCACCGAACTGGTGCCGTCGAAGAAGAGGTATTGGGAGAAGGTGGCGTCGTGATACGAGGCGTTCGCCGCCAGGGCAAGGTCGGGTGCCACCTGGAACCGCGCCTCGAGTTCGATGCCCTTGAGTTTCTCACCGGCGGCATTGGCCAATGCGCCGGAGCTGGTGGCCACCACCAGGTTGTTGAATTCGAGCCAGAACAGTTCTGCCTGATAGCTGATACGGCCGTCGCTTGCGGCACCCTTGAGTCCCGCCTCGTAGCTCTTGGCGGTTTCGGGCTGCAGCAGATCCGGCGTGTAGTCGGGACCAAAGTCGATAGCCGCGGGTTTGAACGCATTGCGAGCATCCGCATACACCACGGTCTCGTCCTCGCCATCCTGCCAGACCCGATAGCTGACCCCGATGGTCTCGGTTGAGCGGACGATGGTCTTGCCGACGCTTGCGGATGCCAATTGCGGCGGCGCCACGGTCAGATCCAGGTCGCCCGAGTCCTTGTGCTCGTAAGTCTCGTTCAGGCGAATGCCGGCAGGCACGTCCCAGCGCGCACCGGGCTTCCAATCCAGCTGCAGGTATTGCCCCGTGAATACGCGGCGGTCGTCGATGGTCACAACCTCGTTCACGGGAATCGTGGCGGTGGAGGGGGGCAGAACGGAACCATCCAGCGGCACCGTGTAGGCATCATTGCCGTTCTGCGAAGTCTGCCGGCCGCGGCCGTAGAGCAGGTCGGCGCCGGCGATGATCGAGGAGTCGGCGGACAGCAGGTGGGTCAGGTGGGTATCCAGGTAGCCGTCATCGATCTGGCGGCGCTGGAATTGGGTATCGGCAGTCCCGCTCAGATCCGGGTGCAGAAAGCCGCGCACATCAGTGACGTTCGAGTAGGCGAATGATGCCAGCGTCTCCCATGCGCCGATGGACGTCGGTTGTGCATAGCCGACGGCCAGGTGGTACCTGTCCTCGTCAATGCGCCCATCCGACGGATTGAAGTTGGCGTCGATCGGCGTCTGCTCCGTAAGGGAACTGCCGACGCGCAGGAGCGGGCTGGGCGGGCGGTCTCGCACGAAGGTCAGGTCAGCATCGACGCGCAGCGTCCCAGGGCCGAGATCCAGCGCGCTGCGGTATTGCACGTGTCCGTCCGAGACGCGCTCGCGCACGTCCGCAAACCCCAGCGTCTGCCCGTCGGCGGCGAAGGACTGGCGGAAGTGCTCCCCCGGCGGCAGCGCGAAGGATGCGGACCCACGCCATGAACCGCGGGTGCCGAAGGCAAGGTCCGCGGCATTGGCTGCTTCCCCCGCCGGGTACGAAATCATCTGCACGACCCCGACAAACGATGTAGCCCCATACAAGACCGGCGCAGGGCCCTTCAGCACCTCTACACGCTGCACATTGTTGAAATCCAGCGTCGTGATGCCCGGATTGAACGCACCGCCCCATGGCACACCATCGACCACGAGCAGAAAGGCGTCAAACTCATGAAGCCCCCAGAACGACGGCACGGCGCTCGAGGGGCCGGCGTCACCGCCCGGCGGAGCTTCCACCCCCGGCACTAGGCTCAACGCTGTAGCCATATTTGTCGCGCCGCGGGCGCGAAGTTCATGGCCCGTCACCACGGAAACGTCCGCCGGTACTTGGTCTATCGGCTCCGCGATGCGCGTCGCGGTGACGATCACTTGGTCAATCCCGTCGGCTCGCACCTGCGGGGCCGTCAGCATCCCGGGGACAATGAAGGCGCTACAAACGGTAAGCGTGGTTTTTCTGTACTGAGATTGCACGCGAAGCATCAGTCGATCCTGATGGCGGAGCAGCATCAGGACTTCCGTCTCCAGGGCTTCGTGATCATCAACGCGCTGATTCTGTCCAAGGTCATGCTCGTCGCCGAGAGCATGAAGTTTACGCAAGGCGGCCCGAAATCGCGTCCTGTTCTCGTCATTTTCAACAAGAGTGTTGCCTTTGCCTTGCTGTTCATTGTCTTCCATGTTCTGGAAAGCATCATTGTCGGTGTCGCTCACGGCAAGACGATCGCCGCGAGCTTCCCCGAACTGGCGGGTGGTCACCTCCAAGGCATCATTGCGCTCGAACTCATCGTGTCCGTTTCGCTGGTCCCATTTTTTGCCTTCCGCGAGGGGAGCCGCGAACTGGGTGAGGGTCGCCTGATGCGGATCCTCATGGGACGGCGTGGGCGACGCGATTGAGATTCGTCGTCCGGATCGGTCCGTAGACCTGATGCGCCGCTTCGGTGAGGCGTCCCCTTGTCGGGTCGGAGCCTCGGCGACCCGGGACGCACACCGCGCCGGATGGCAATTTCCGTATGCGTCCAGCAGGATTTGCTCGCGAAAACTCTCTGCATCTGCCATACCAGCTGCCATAGGAGTTCGATTGCAAAACTGGGACCCAATTCGGACCCAGACGCGTGTTTAAGCTGGGACCAACGATTCGAGGTCGAGAAATGGACCGTGCAGGATCGGTAAAGATTATGGAGACGCGCCGCAGCATTCGAGACACTGCAGAGCGTGTTCGTGTTTAGGCGACGTTCTGCGATGCTTTGGACCGATCACAGCAAAGTTATGCGGGATCTTTCGCCGAATTATCCCCGTACCCGTATCGGGGCAGACCGTGTTCGTGATTGCGCGACACTCAAGGCATATTTCCCGCGGTCCTGCGGGACTTTTGCGGGACTCTCCTGTGCTCTCCTGTGCTCGACGCGTGCAACGGCCGTCCTGCCCACAGGTTTTCGATTCACTCGCCGCCAACGGAATCAAACAGTTACCATACGGCCTTGTATATGAGATTTGCGGCTTTATGCCGCCGGTCAGCCCTTACAAGGCGAATGTCGGCGGTTCGATCCCGTCAGCACCCACCATACCCTGCCGGAACGGCACAGGACGCAGCGCGCGGCCGGGGTGAATCCGGCTCGTTTTGTGCGCCGGCGGGCTGTATGGCTCAATAACGCCGTGCAGGCGATCGGTCGCTGCCAGAGCGTTGTGCGTTCCACTCCATGATCGTCAACACGCGGCGTCTATTCACGACACTGCTGTCGAGGCTGCAGATCAGCGCGGTGTGCGACGTCGGGTCAATGAACGGCGCGGACGCGCTGGCTTTTCGCGCCGCAATTCCGCAATCGAGTATCTACGCGCTGGAGCCCAACCCGCACAACTTCTCCCGGATGGCTGCCGATCGGGTATTGCGCGAGCACAACATCCGTGTCGAGCCGCTGGCGGCGACCAACTACGACGGCCACGGCGACTTCTTCCTGGTTGAGGCAGACTATTCGCAGACTAATGTTAACTGCGGCATGAGTTCGCTCTACCGGCGATCCGATCCCTACGCGCCGGCATCAGTCGTAAAGGTAAGAACGACGCGACTCGACACGTACCTCGCAGACAAACGCAGCCCGCAGGCGCGCTTTGCCCTGTGGATCGACACGGAGGGGAAGGCGTACGAAGTGATTGAAGGCGCCACGGGGGTGGTCGACCACGTGTACCTGCTGCACGTTGAAGTCGAAACCAAACCGTTGATCGGTTCGGATCAGAAACTCTATCCCGAAGTGAGGGCACTGGCGCAGCGGCTGGGATTCACCGAGCTCGCAAGGGACCAGCCCCGTGGCCGCGAGCAGTTCAACGTCGTGTACGTGCGACGCGACCTGCCGCCGCGTATTTGGCTTGCGCTGCAGACGCGGCTGTTGCAGGCCGGGGTGCGACAGCTCATCGTGAAGGTCGTCCTGCGGCTGTGTCCCGCGTGCGCGCGCCGCTATCAGGCGATGCGACTGAGGCGGATGTCCCGCCCATCAGTGGCTTCGTGAGTGCGGGGACGCGGTACCGAACCGCACCGCCAGCATCGACACCGAACCGCCGTCCATGCCCTGAACGGGACGTCATCGGTTCTCCGTGGACACTGGCGCCGAGCACATACAACAGCGGCAGGTAGTGCTCGGCGGTCGGAATGGCGAGCAGAGCATCCTTGCCGAAAGCGGCGTAGTCGATCAGCGGCGCATGATCGCCCGCCTCGATCGCGCACTTACCTTGGTGGCGAGCTGGCTGGAAGTGTTGGGTCAGCAATCGATTCACCGCGGCATGGCGGACCGCCATCGAGACTGCTCAGACGCCCTCGAACGCATCGCGATCATTTTTTTTGGTCCTTTGATCGTGTGCTCCCTTTGTGCTCCGGCGTGCCCCGCTAAGGCCTATTTGGAGCCGGTATCTGCGACTAAGTCATTGATGTTACTCTGGTTTATTCCCATACAAGGCGAATGTCGGCGGTTCGATCCCGTCAGCACCCACCAGCATCCTTTCTAACAGTCGGTTGCATTCCCCAGCCCGGCCTGCGCGGGCGGGCCGCCCAACGAGCCTGAATCCACCCGCACGAGCACGAATACCCTTCGCTCAATCGCCAGTGTATCTCCGGCACCGTTATTCCCAGGTTCCACTTAAGCTGTACAGCTACTGGTTCCTCGATTTGCATGGAAGGCACTCCAAACAGTGTCCCCCGGGTAAGAAGTGATCGCCCGCGAGATCGAGATCTTTCTTGTCTTACTGACCGCTATTGCTGCGGTCGGCGTCGCGGCCTCGAGGTCGCGCATTCCAGCGGCAATTCTGCTCACGATCGCGGGCGTGCTGTTGGCGCTCCTGCCGGGACTGCCACCGGTCCGGTTGCCGCCGGAGCTGGTGCTGCTTCTTGTGTTGCCGCCGCTGATCTACTCGTCAGCGGTCGCAATGAGCTGGCAAGAGTTTCGCTTCAACTTGCGCCCGATCTCATTGCTGGCCATCGGTTGTGTCGTGTTTACGACCGTGACGGCTGCCGCGGCAGCGCATTGGCTCCTGGGATTCTCGTGGCCGGTCGGATTTGTCCTCGGCGCGATCGTTTCGCCGCCCGATGCCGTGGCGCCGCTTTCGATCGCACGCAGGCTGCGGCTTCCGAAGCGGATCCTGGTCATCCTGGAAGGGGAGGGACTCGCCAACGACGCCACGGCGCTGATCCTGTATCGATTCGCAATAGTGGCGGTAAGCGTCGGGGCATTTTCGTTCGGGCGTGCGGCGGGAGAGTTTGCCGCCATCCTCGCCGGTGAAGTGCTGTGGGGAGTCGCCGTCGGTTGGCTGATGCTGCGCCTACGGCGCTGGGTCGCCGAGCCCCAGATCGAGATTCTGCTCTCGATCTTGACGCCTTATGCCGCCTATTGGCCCCCCGAGAATCTGGGTGGTTCTGGGGTGTTGGCCACTGTCGTCACTGGCCTCTACGTCAGCTGGAACGGTTCGAGCATGATCAGCGCGGCGACCCGCCTGCAGGGGATCTTCTTTTGGGATGTCCTGGTGTACCTGATCGAAGGGCTCGTCTTTCTCCTGACTGGCTTGCAGGCGCGCGCATTGATCGCCGGCCTGGGCAATTTTTCCCTGTCTGCTCTGGTCAGTTCGGCGGCGGTTGTCAGCATCGTGGTAATCGTGGCTCGATTTGTATGGATCTTTCCGGCGACCTATCTGCCGCGCTGGCTGAGCCCCGCTCTCGCCCGCAGGGACCCTTCACCGCCCTGGCAATGGCCCTTTATCCTCGGCTTCACGGGCGTGCGCGGGATCGTGTCTCTCGCCGCGGCTCTCGCCATCCCCTTCACGATGAGTGATGGCCGGCCATTTCCCGAGCGCGACCTGATCCTGTTCCTCACCTTTGCGGTGATTCTGGTCACGCTGGTGGGACAAGGCCTGATGCTGCCCGCGATGATCCGAGTTCTGGGCCTCGCTAATGCCGGGGACCGGGAATCACAGACAGACAGGGCCGAAGAGCTGCAGGCGCGGCGAGACGCTATTGACGCCGCGCTCGAGCGTCTAGAGGAACTTGTCGTGGAACCGGGGCTTGATGCTGAGGTAGTTCCCCGCCTTCGCGAGGAGCTCAGGAACCGAGTCAGGCATTTCGAGCAGGCGCCGGAGCACGATGAAGATCATCAGGACTTAACGGCGTGTCCGGACGAGATTCACCTATTGCTAATCACAGCCGAGCGCGAGCGGATCAACGAACTGTATCGCCAAGGAAAATTGAAGGACGAGGCTCGGCGTCGGCTCGAGCGGGAGTTAGACCTACGTGAGGCCAACTTGGAGAGCCATCAGCACTAGGACCGGTGGACGACTGACGCCTGCGGTCTTGTGAAACGGCAGGCTCAGGCCGCGCGCGGCACCTGTACCCAGCGGCGTACTTAGTTCGCCTGTCCCAGGTTCTGACCCGCTCGTTCCACTTCGCGACATTCACACCCTTCACAAGCAGCCACAGGCAGAACGACGATTCGCCGATCAGTGGCGGAAGGAGGATTGCGGGTACGATCAGATCTGCGAATGTCGGGGCAAACAGCGCCGCGAAACAGGCGATGAGATAACTCAAGCCGGCAATTTGCAGCAATACACCTATGAATTTCGGCAAGTATCCCGATTTGAAGATGAGATAACCATTCACAAGGCACGTGAAGCCAAAGAATATCAGGGCAATATTGAAGGCAATGTCATGCGACTTCAGAGCGAGGCTCGCGAGACTCTGTAGCTGCTGTGGTTCAAATGCCCTGACTGATCGACATTGCCCAGGTAGGCATCACTACCAGAAGAAACAACTTGCTGACGGCCTCAACTGCAAGGGACACCAGATTAAATAGTACGGACAGCAGCACCAGCTGCTTGTTAACCGGCCTGAGTAACAGATATTCAATCCACAACAACGGCACGGCACATAGCACGACGATGAAGTCGGCAGCGACGCCGAGACGCCACAAATCGGGTGAGCCCAGAATGTTGTGAGCCGTACCGATGGCGTCGCCCGACACCACAAGTTTGTTGGTGACGAATCCTTCAGCAAAAGCGCCGAGAACGATGATTGCCAGGTACAGCACGCCACCCACGCGTGCATACCGCTGGGGGGAATTCTCAACGCTGTGATTTACCATTATCTTCTACTCTCGCAACGACTGACGCGGCCATGCCGGGCGCCGCATGGCCGCAGTCGGGTGTCACTTCGTTCCTCCCAGACCGGATGGTTTTCGCGCACGAGGCTCAGGCTACGCCGCGGAGGCCCGAAGATGACGCAGCACCGGTGGGTAGGACGGGATCTTGCGGCATAAGGCGAACAGCCGGGGCGGGCACTGTCAGGCTACGTCGCAACCCGACGAATTACCAGTGAGCGCGCCCTCTGCCTTGGGGTACTTCTCGTTCCGTATCAGGAGCGGGTCTCTTTTGCGGGAACCCCGACGAAAACAGCCGATGCGTGCTATTTTTCAATCCGCAAGTACCCACCCACTGACCGCCTGTTTACTGACGCTGGGCCTGCTCGCAGTGCTAAGCAGGCCTTTGGGTTTGGTGCTCAGGATTCGCGCCCTATGATTTCCGATGGATCAACATCCACGCCGGACCTGCCGCTGGCTGCGCTGCAGCGCGCACTGCGCAAGACGACCGAATTCCTGGCACATGAGCTGGCGCAGCCGCACGCCGTGGCCCCCGAGTGGTCCGAGTTCGAATGGCGCATCGCGCGTGCGGCGTACGATCCATGGCGTCAGGGGCCTCATGGCGGTCCGCACACGCTGGCTGGGACCTCAGGGCTGGCGACCGTTTCTCGCCGAGCAGCGCCTACACATCGCTCGACGTCAGGCGCGCATGCAGACTCTGCTGCAAGAGGTCGATGCGCGAGCGCGCATGCGCGGTGTGGCGCTCGTCGCTCTCAAGGGCGCGGCGCTGCATGCGCAGGGGATCTACTCAGCAGGCGAGCGGCCGATGGCTGATCTGGATCTGCTGGTCCCCGAAGCGAACATGGCACGCGCCACGGAGTTGCTCACGGAGCTCGGATTTCACCCTGGGTATCTGACCTGGAAACACCATACCTTCGAGCCAACGACAGTGCGGCGGAACCTGCCTCCTTCGGTGAGGACGGCGGAAATCCCATCAAAATCGAGTTGCATAGCCGCATCCGTGAAATCCTGCCCCTTCGCCCCGTGGACCTCACCGCGCTCGTGTGGCCAACGTCTGCCGTGCCCGGCATCAATGGCTACGCTTCGCGCGCAAGCCTTTTGCTGCATGTCCTGCTGCACGCCTCCGGATCGCTGCCTTTGCGCGCGGTGCGGCTTGTTGCACCTGCAGGACATCGCCCGGCTGATCCCAGGGCATGAGCGAGACGGATTGGGACGAACTGTTTCGCCAGGCGTGCGGTGTCCGCGGATCCCAGCCTGTGGTGGGCCTATCCGCCGCTACTGCTCGACCGATCACTATTTCGGCTGCGTTCCCCGGTCGGTACTCGAGCGCCTGGCGAGCGGGTGCCATTGGCGGCTGCGTCGTGCGTACCGAGGCCGCGCGCTGTCCGACGTATCGCTGTCGATCTCTGGGTTAGCGCCTTCCCCGGAATCGAATGGTGCCGCTCGCTGCGGGAGATGCTGGCCTATGCGGTGGCGCGCGTGTGGCCGCGGCCCGAAACGCTGGCGTTACGTGAGAAATTCGCCGAAGTGCAGCCTCTGATCAGCGGCGGGGAATGGGCCCACAGCTCCCAAGGACGCCGCATCCTGCGGTGGCTTCTGGCACGGCAGCCACGGCAGGAGAGCCTGCAGACGGTGCGCATTTCGCTGGCGCACCCGCTGTCGTAGGCGCGCGAGCCGGCGCGCGGGCAAACCGACGCAGCAAGGGCAAGGGCGCCGTCGCGCGCGCTCAGCCGAACTGCACGGCGAGCATGGAGACCGAGCCCCCCTCGATGCCTTCGACCGGATAGCTCAGCGCATCCCCGGGAGTGCTGGCGCCCATCACGTACAGCAGCGGCAGGTAGTGCTCGGGCGTGGGCACGGAAAGCTGCGCATCTGCTCCGAGTGCGGCGTAATCGATGAGCGCCGCGTGATCGCCGGCGGCCAGGCGCGCGCGCAGCTGCGCCTCAAAGCGCACCGCCCAGTCGTACGGCTCCCGGGTACGCTCGTCCCAGGCGTACGCGCGCAGGTTGTGCACCACATCGCCGCTGCCGAGAATCAGCACGCCCTCGGCGCGCAGCGGGCGCAGGCGCGCGCCGAGCTCATAGTGAAACGCGGGCGGCGCGCGTGCGTCGAGGCTCAGCTGCACGACCGGTACGTCCGCCTGCGGAAACAGGTGACACAGCACCGCCCAGCTGCCGTGATCCAGACCCCAGCCCTCATCGAGCGCCACCGGCAGCGGCGCGAGCAGCTCTTGCACGCGGCGGGCGAGCGCCGGATCTCCCGGGGCCGCGTAGCGCGCCGCATACAGCTCGGGCGGGAAGCCGCCGAAGTCGTGGATGGTGCGCGGCGCGCTCATCGCGGTCACCGCGCAACCGGGGATGTACCAGTGCGCCGAGACCGCCAGGATCGCCCGCGGGCGCGGCAGCGCGCGGCCGAGCCCGCCCCAGGTGCGTGTCCAGGTGTTCTCGCGGATCGCGTTCAACGGGCTGCCGTGCCCGAGGAAGAGGGTGGGCATCGTCATGGCGTTTCACGCCGCGGGTTTGGGCGCGAGCAGCTGCACCGCGGCCTGGTACAGCCGCGCGCGCATCGCGTAGCGCTCCGAGGCGCGCGTCACGTAACGCACCGCGATCTCGACGCCGCCGACCGCCGGGCGCACCGCGATGCCGGGCTTGGCCGACAGCGTCGTGCCGCGCTGGCCGCGCGAGGCGAGCTGCCACTCCTGCTCGGCCTCGTGCGCGCTGTCGGCGGTGGCCTCGGCGACCTCCTTCTGGATGGCATCCACGACCGGCTGCGGATCGCGTCCCGCGGGCACCACGACCGTGAGTTCGTCCCACAGCCACTGGCCGGTCGTCGAGAAGTTGAAGTAATGGCCTTCGATCGCGTAACTGTTGGTGAAGGTCACGCGCCGCCCGGTCGGGTGCCCCGCGCCGGTCCAGTTGCCGGTCTCGAGCAGCACGGTGTGGAACACGCTCAGCTCCTTCACCTCGCCGCTCACCCCGTTGATCTCCACCCAGTCCCCGACGCGAATGCCGTTCTTGCCCATGAGCACGAACCAGCCGATGAAGGCGATGATGAAGTCCTTCAGCGCGACGGTGAGGCCGGCGCCGGCGAGGCCGAGCATGGTGCCGAACTGCCCCGGCAGCCCGATCAGCATGAACAGGATGAGCAGCACCGCGACCACCTGCAGGCCGACACCGATGACGCTGCGCAAGGTGGCGAACTGGCGCCGATCGATGTTGTGAGCGCGCCCGAGGAGGCCCGTAAGCCAGCGATCGGCGAACAAGAGCAGCAGCAGCGTCGCCAGCACCACCGCGAAGCGGACCAGCAACCCGCGCACGACCTCGCGCTGCTGCTCGGCGATCACGTTGTCCCATTTGGCGTAGACGTCGGCCAGCTTGCTGCGCGCGCTGAGGCGCTGATCCCGCATCATGAGGCGGCGCTGGTCGATGGCGACCTGGCGCGTGAGGCTCAGCTGCGAATTCGCCGCCATGGCGTTGGCGGTGCCGTCGGCAGGTGTGGACGGGCTTGGGGCCATCGCCGCTGGTGGGGCCGGCTTGCCGCCAAGTTGGGCGAGCTGCTGCTGCGCGCTGGCGAGGTCGGCGGCGATCTGCTGGCGCTGCGTCGGTGAGCTTCGCAGCCCCTGCGGCCACCTCGTGACGTGCCTGCTCCAGGGCCACGCGCTTGGCTCGCAGCTGCAGCCATTCGCGCAGCTGCGCCACCATGCCGTGCAGCGACGAGAGGGCGGTGGCGGAAGCCGTGGGCGTCAGGGTCGGGAGCGGGGCGTTGCGTTCGGCCGCGAGGTGCTCTTCCTGGGCCTTCTGGATGCGCTGGTGGACGTCGCCGCCGGCGGCCATCAAGTCGTCGTTCCCCTCTTGGATCTCGTCCTTCTCGATCTCGATCTGCGAGCCCACCAGGTCCAGCTGATCCTGCAGGTCCGGCTTCTCCGCCTCGGTCGCCTTACCCATCCTTTGGGCGAGCTTCTCGAGCACCTCGGTGTCGCTCGCCAGGCGCTTCTGCGCATCGGCGATGTGCGCCTGGATCTTCAGCGCCTCCGGACTCAGGACCGGGGGATGGGCCTGAATCCCATGTAGCGCGCCCATAAAGGCGAGGTCGAGCTCGTGGTCGGCCGCCTGCACCGCAGCCTGCGCGAGCGGCTGTTCCTCCGCGCTGACCGCCATGCGCGCCAGGCGCTGGGCGGTACGCAGCGGACCCTCATCGATGACCGGCATGCGGCTGTTGGCGACGCTCGGGGGGGCCGGCGCAGACACCTTCGGCGCGCGGGTGATCCACAGACCGTAGCCGGCGGCGGCGAGGAGCAGCAGCAATGCCGCGGTGCAGGTCTTCTGCAGTGCGCTCATGCGCCTATGATGCCACGCGGGCGAGCGCGCCCGCGCGCCCCCGCAGGCGCGCCTCGGCGCGGCGCGCGGCGTGCTAGGCAGTCGCGGCCGCGGACGCGCCGTACGCCAGGGGGAATTGCTCCTCGCGCCAGCCGCTCATGCCGCCGACCATCACCTTCACCGGCAGCCCGAGGCGCGCCAGGCGGAGCGCCGCACGCGCGGCGCCGTTGCAATGCGGTCCGGCACAGTAGACGACGAACAGAGTGCCGGGCGGGTACTGCGCCATGCGCGCGGCAATGATCTTGGCGTGGGGGAGGTTGATGGCGCCCGGCACGTGGGCGGCGGCGAAGGCCTCGGCGCTGCGCACGTCGATCAGGACGAAGTCCGGCGCGTGCCTGAGCCCGTGCTGCACGTCCCAGCAGTCGGTCTCGAAGCGGAAGCTATCTTCGAAGTGCGCCAGCGCGCTCGCCCCGTCGGCGGCCGGCACCTCGGCGACAAGACTCGGCATGACTCCTCCGTCAAACCAGTGAGAGGAGCGTGCAGCCTGCCGGGTGTGGCGCCGTTCGGGCAGTGGCCTATATGCCTCTATCCGTTAAGATATGGCCATGCCTCACAAAGTGGTAGCGCTCGCCTACGACCAGCTGTGCACCTTCGAGTTCGGCTGCACGGTGGAGGTGTTCGCGCTGCCGCGGCCGGAACTGGCGGTGCCGTGGTACGAATTTGCGGTGTGCGCCGCCCGGCGCGGTCCGTTGCGCGCCGCCGGCGGCCTAAGCGTGCGCGTGCCCCATGGACTTAGGGCGCTCGAACGCGCCGACACCATAATCGTGCCGGGCTGGCACCTCGATGAGCCACCCCCGCCGCTCCTGGTCTCGAAGCTGCGCGCGGCGTTCGCGCGCGGCGCGCGCCTGTGCTCGATCTGCTCGGGGGTCTTTCTGCTGGCCGCGGCCGGGGTTCTGGACGGGCGGCGGGCGACGACCCACTGGCGCTACGCGGGCCGACTCGCGGCGCTCTACCCCAAGATCCGAGTCGAGCCGAACGCGCTCTACGTCGATGAGGGGCAGGTACTCACCTCCGCCGGCTCGGCGGCGGGACTGGACATGCTGCTGCACCTGGTGCGGCGCGATCACGGGCCGAAGGTCGCCAACCAGGTCGCCCAGCGCCTGGTGATGGCGCCGCACCGCGAAGGCGGCCAGGCGCAGTTCGTGCCACGCCCGGTCAGCCTGGATGAGCGGGGGCGTCTCTCGCGCCTGCTCGATTTTGTGCGCGCGCATCTGGCGGAAGCGCACACGCTGCGCTCGCTCGCGCAGCGCGCGGCGATGAGCATCCGCACGCTGCAGCGCGAATTTGCCCGCGCGACCGGGCAGGCGCCCTACGAGTGGCTGATCGGAGAGCGCATCGAGCGCGCCAAGGACCTGCTGGAGACCTCGCGGCTGAGTGCGCCGGTGATCGCAGCGCGCGTGGGCCTGGGAAGCGCCGAGTCGCTGCGACACCATTTCCGGCGCCGGGTCGGCACGACGCCGGCGCAGTACCGGCGACGTTTCTCCCGGAGCTAGAAGGGGACGCAGCTGGCGCGTTGGGCGCGGTTTAGGGTGCTGCCGGCGGCAGGCTGAGGTTCAATTCCCCTCCCGCGTTCGTATGCAGAATGCGCAGCCCCGAGGAGCCGGTGTCCACCTCGACGTGATCGATCGTCTGGCAGGTCTGCGTGCCGGGCACGCAGACCGTGATGGTAACGAATGACGTGTTGAAGGCATTCGTTGATGGGGGTCCCGCATCGAGGATGACCGGCTCGACGTTCGGCGGTCCCGGCGCGGCGATGGTCTGCGGGGGCGTCGCGGAGGGCTGATACGCGAAATACGGGCCAGTGCCCCCGGGTGTCGCCGCATTCTCGATTGCCGTATAGACGTTCACTCCGAAGAAGAACGGCATGCCGAGATCAAACTGGATGGCATTCTGCGTGCCGGCGGGGACACTGACGGGGCCGCCGACGTTGGGCAGCACCGCCGCCGAATTGTTGGCGTTGAACAGGTCCTCGAGGTTGGCCACCGTGAAATCCGCTGCCGCAGTCGCGCTGCCGCTCGCGGCTTGCAGCACGGCGGTGAGGTTCACCGGGGCGTTGGGGCAGTAGAAGCCAACGGCAGTGGGACAGGCGGGGATAGCGCTGTCCGTGAAGAAGTTCGCGTTCGAGCCGCTGTCGAGGGCGGCATTCAGGCCCACCGACCCATTGAAGCTCGCCTGCACGAATCCGAGCGAGGTGTCAGCCAGCAGGACCGTGGCGCTGCCCAAGCCGTTGTTGCCCTGTGTACCGATGCCGAAGACCAGCGCACCTCCGCTGAGCGAACTCGTGCCGTTCACCGGCGGCGAGGGCAGCTCCAGGATCACGCCATTGTTATCGCTGCTGAAGAGCGTCACGGGGTTCTGCAACTGCTGCGCAAGCGTAGCGCTGGTGGCCACGCAGTTCGTGGGAGTCGAGCAGTTGTAGTACCAGCCCGTGGGGAAGCTGGTCGTCGACGCGCAGGCCGGGCCGCAGTCCTGGGCAAAAGGACCCACGCCCAGAATGCCGTTGGCCCCGAAGGCCGTGATGGTGTTCTCGGCCGTGCCGGGACAGTCGCTGGGCACGGTGTAGCTCGGAGCACCGATGACCTGCACGCTGACGTGCGCAATCGTCTTGCCGGAGCTCGGAAACGTAACGTCGGCATAGGCGATCGGGCCGAAGCTTGAGCCGTCAGCGAACTGCAGGCACTCCGCCAGCGCCGGCGTGTTACCGCCACCGCCACCGCCGTCGATACTTCCGCTGCTACCGCCGCCGCCGCCGCAAGCGGCCAGCACCATCAACGCGACACAGGCCAAGATCAGGGACTTACGCATAAGGCTGTCAATCCTTCAAAAAGGGGCGTCCGACGGCACTCAACGGATGTCGTCGGCGGAGAAGTTCTGTGGCAGGAGCGAGGGCACCCAGGCCCGACCCGCGAAGGCGCGCATGCGCCCGCTGTTCTGGATGACCAGATCGGCCTGCTGGATGGAAAGATGCCGGTGGCTGCCGTGCGAGGCGGCAGCGGCCTGCAGGAACTGGGTGTAATAACTGCCGAACAGCTGCTCGAAGTCCGGATTCACCGGCCCGTCCCAGGCCACCGCAAACACCGTGCCGCCCGGGCCGGTGTACTCGCGCACCGACGTGCCATAGGCCGTGCTGATCTGGTGGACGGCGTAGCCGGAATTCGACGTCACCCGCAGCGCGCCCTTGAGGTGGGCCTGGTCGGCCTGCACCGAATCGAGGGCGCCCCCGAGGCCCGCCAGGGCCGGGCCGGCGCCCAGCAGCACCAGCGCGGCACAGCAAAGACTAGTAGCGTTCAGCTTCATGCGCAGGATCCTTAATGTCCTTATGAATACCATTGTGCCTGATGGTACTTGGGGATGCGCCACCCGTCGCCCGTTGGCGACTTAATGTCTTGATGTTCCCAAAGAACACAGCGTCGCGCGGGCGGATCGGTTGACGGCAAGTGGGCTCCGGTCTTGGCGCCGTGGGGCCCCTGTTGGCCGGTGGAGGGCGTGAAAGCGCTTGTGGCCTTATCGATCAATCCGTTAGGATTCGCCCCCCAAAATTCGGAGCGGTAGTTCAGCTGGTTAGAATACCGGCCTGTCACGCCGGGGGTCGCGGGTTCGAGTCCCGTCCGCTCCGCCATCTGTTACTTAATCCAGTCGAAACATGCTGCAGCGGATCGGAGACGCCCTCAAGGGCAGCAAGCACCACCGGTGGTTTGCGTACGTGGTCATGGGACTGCTCTCCCTGGTGTTCGTCGCCTGGGGTGCCTACGGCATCGTCAACCTCAACGTCGGCGGATCCAACTACGCCGCCGAGGCCAACGGCACCAAGATCTCCCTGGAGGACGCGCGCACGGCGTGGCTGCGCGCGCAGGCCTCCTGGCAGCGGCGGCTGGGGGGAGCCGAGCTGCCCGCGCCGCTGCGCGCGCAGCTGCAGGATCAGACGCTGGAGAACCTCGTCAGCGCTGCACTCATGGCACAGCGCACCGAGAAGCTCGGCTACCGGGTGAGTGCGGAGCAGCTGCGGCAGGCGATCCAGGAAGAGCCGGCGTTCCAGATCGCCGGCCAATACTCCCCGGAGGCGGCCAAGGCGGCGCTCGCCCAGGCTGGCATACCGCTGTCGAGTTTCGAGACGCAGCTGCGCCAGGACATGCGCCGACTGCACCTGGAGGGCGGCATCCGCGCCTCGAACTTCCTGACGGCGGCGGAACTCACCCGCCTGAGCGCGCTCGAGGACCAACAGCGCGAGGTGCGTTACTTCACGCTCGCGGCGGACCAGTTCGCCGCGAGCGTCAAAGTGGACGACGCGGCGGCCGAGGCCTACTACAAGGCGCATCAGTCCCAGTACCTGACACCCGAGTCCGACAAGCTGCAGTACGCGGAACTGCGTCTGGAGACGCTCAGCGCGCAGCAGACCGTGAGCGATGCCGATCTGCACGCGGCGTATGACAAGGCCAAGAGCCACCTGCTCTTGCCGGAGAAGCGCCGCGCCCGCCACATCCTCCTCACCGGCAAGGACGACGCCGCAGCCCTGGCGCAGGCCCAGCAGGTGCTCGCGCAGGCCAAGGCGGGCAAGGACTTCGGTCAGCTCGCCCAGCAGTACTCGCAGGATCCGGGCTCGGCGAAGAACGGCGGCGATCTGGGCTGGGCGGAGCGGGGCAGTTTCGTCGCCCCCTTTGCCGATGCGCTCTTTGGCATGCAGGTCGGGGAGCTCAAGGGCCCCATCAAGACCCAGTACGGCTACCACATCATCCGTCTCGATGAGGTGCAGGCCGCCAAGGGCAAGTCCTTCGAGGAGGCACGTGCGGATCTTGAGGCGCAGCTGCGCCGCGACCGTGCCACCGACCGCTTCGGCGAGATCCAGGAACAGCTGCAGACGAAACTCGCCGAGCCGAACGTGGACCTGAACGTGCTCGCGCAGGAGTATCACCTCGAGCACGGTGAGATCCCGACGTTCCTCAAGGGCGCCGGCGCCCCGCCGCTCGGTGCGGCCCCGCAGCTGCAGGAAGTGCTGTTCGCCGACCCGCCCACCGCCGTGGGCCGTATCGCAGGGCCCGTGCTGCTCGCCGATGATCGCCTGGTGATCGCCAAGGTGCTCGAGCATCGCGCGCCCCGGCCGATACCGTTCAGCGAGGTGCGCGACAGCATCGTCGGCACGATCACCAAGGAGCAGGCCCTACAGGCCGCCCTCAAGGCCGCCCAGGCGGCCCGCACGCAGCTGCAGGGCGGGGCAGTCTTCGATAGCGTGGCGCAGGGCCTGAAAGCCACCGCGGAGCCGGCCCACTTCATTGGCCGCAACGACCCGTCCGTGCCGGCGCCGCTGCGCCAGGCGGCGTTCGCGATGGCGCCGCCGCCGCCGGGCAAGGCGACCTTCAGCGCGGTACCGCTCGAGAACGGTGGTGCGGCGCTGCTGAAAGTGAGTGCCGTGCGCACGGTGGCGATTCCGGATCCGGAGGGGCGCACGCAGCGCGCCGAGCGTGAGGCCCAGAACCAGGGTCAGAACGACGTGCTCGCCTATCTCGATGAGATGCGGCGTACCGCCGAGGTCAAGAAGAACCCCAAGGCCTTCGAGTAGCGCTAACGCCGCACCGCATCCGCGGGGCGCTTCAACCCTCCGCTTCGAGCGCGAAGCTCATGCCGACGGTGCTGAAACCGCTGTCGACATAGAGGATCTCGCCGGTGATCCCGGCCGCAAGGTCCGAGCACAGGAACGCCGCGGCGTTGCCAACGTCCTCGGGCGTGACGTTGCGGCGCATGGGGGCAACCTCCGCGACGCGGCTCAGCATCTTGCGAAACCCCGGAATGCCGGCGGCCGCCAGGGTCTTGATGGGGCCGGCGGAGATGCCGTTGACGCGGATCCCGTGGGGACCTAAGTCCGCCGCCAGAAAGCGTACGTTGGCCTCGAGACTCGCCTTGGCGAGACCCATGACGTTGTAGCCCGGGATCGAGCGCACCGCACCCAGATACGAAAGTGTGAGCAGTGCGCCGTGGCGCCCGGCCATGAGCGGCTGCGCGCGCTGCGCGAGCGCGGTGAGACTGTAGCTGGAGACGTCGTGGGCGATGCGAAAGCACTCCCGCGTCGTGGCATCCACGAATTTGCCGGTGAGCGCCTCGCGCGGCGCAAAGGCGACCGCATGCACCAGGATATCGAGCTGGCCCCATTCGCTTTGCAGCCGGCCGAAGGCCGCATCCAGCTGCGCATCGTCCATCACGTCGAGCGGCATGGTCAGATGCGAACCGATCGAGTGGGCGAGGGGTTCGACGCGCTCCTTCATCTTGTCGTTCACGTACGAGAACGCCAGCTCCGCGCCCTCGCGGTGCATCGCCTGCGCGATGCCCCAGGCGATCGATCGATCGGTGGCGACGCCCACGATGAAGGCGCGTTTGCCGCTCAGGAAACCCATGTTGGAGCCCTCCGGCGCGGATTATGCCGCAAAGGGCCGCGGCGCGCGGCGCGCGGGTGAAAATCGCAGCGCGCCCTCAGCCGTGGCGCGTGCCGAGGTGGATGTGCAGCTTCTGGCCGGTATGGATGTGGGACTTGGAGCTTAAGCCGTTCCAGGCGAGCAGCTGCGGCACGCTGCACTGGAAGAGGCGCGCGATCTGCGCGACGGTGTCACCCTCGCGCACCGTGTAGGTCATGTGGCGCACCTTGTGCGGCGCGGATGAGCCCTGCGACAGCTTGATGCGCTGCCCCGCGCGCAGCGCGTCATCCGGGTGCATGCCATTCATCAGCGCGAGCGTGTCCACGCTCATGCCATGACGGCGCGCGATGGTCCACAGCGAATCGCCCCGTCGGACCACCTGTACGTGCGCGCGGGTGCGCGCGCGGCCGTGACCGCCGTCGACCTGCGCCGCCGCCAGCATCACCTTCGCCGGCAGATCCGTCACCGCGCTCGGTACCCGCACGTCCTCGCCGACGGTGAGCGGCCCTTGCGGCAGATCGTTCATCTCGCGGATCACGCTGGCGGTGGTGTTAAAGCGCTTGGCCACCGACACCACCGAGTCCCCGCGGCGCACGGTATAGCGCGTCAGCCCGAGGCGCTGCTCCTCGGTGAGCTGCACCACGTTCTCGGAGAACACGTCGGCCGCCTCGACCGGCAGCAGCAGGAAGAACGGGCCCGAGGGGTCCGTGGCGAACCGATGGAACGCCGGGTTCAGCTCGTACAGTTCCTCGGGGCTGATGCCGGCGATCTCCGCCGCGAGCTTCATGTTGATCTGCCCGTCGGTGGGCACGCGCGCGAAATACGGCTGATTCGGGATCGGGCTGAAGGCAATCCCGTAGGTCTCCGGATCGCTCACCAGGCGCTTCATCGCCAGCAGCTTCGGCACGTACGCGCGCGTTTCGCCCGGCAGCCACAGGCTCCAGAAATCGACGCTGCGGCCGGCGGCGCGGTTCGCGGCTGCGGCGCGCTCCACCATCGCTTCCCCGCAGTTGTAGGCGGCGATGGCGAGCAGCCAGTCGCCGTTGAACTCATCGTGCAGGTATTGCAGGTAATCGAGCGCGGCGCGCGTCGATTCGACGATGTCGCGCCGCCCGTCGTACCACCAGTCCTGCTTGAGCCCGAAGCGCGACCCGGTGCCGGGGATGAACTGCCACAGACCCGCCGCACTCGCGGGCGAGTAGGCGTACGGTTCGAAGGCGCTCTCCACCACCGGCAGCAGCGCGATCTCGAGCGGCATGTTGCGGCGCTCGAGTTCCGCGACGATGTAGTACAGATACAGGTCGGCGCGTCCGAAGGCGCGCTGCAGGTATTCCGGGTTGCTCGCGTACCAGCGCAGCTGGTCATCGACGGCGCGATGATTCAGCCCGTCGTCGAGCTTGAATCCGGCGCGCATGCGATCAAACAAATCCCCGTACTGCGTGGGCGTGAGTCCCGCCACCTGTGTCGGCGTTCCTGCAGGGGCGGTGAGCGCCGCCGGATCCGCTGCCGGGGCGCTCGGATCAGGCGCGGCGGCCTGCAGATCCGCTGCGGGCGGGGCCACGCTCGTGGCGGGCGCGGCCGGGCTCGGGACGTTGGGGGCAGCGCCAGCCGTCAGGGGAGCCGCGGCCTGCGGGGGTACCAGCGAGGCTGCGACAGGGGTGTGGGACGGCTTTGAGGGGCCCTCGGCGCAGGCGGAAAGCGCGAGCAGCATCAGAATGAGAAGCGCGGGGCGCGGGTTTCTCAGTCTAGGCCTGGTCAAGTTCCGTACCCTCTGTCGGCGTGCTACTTTTCCCGCGCCGGGGCACGGGTCCTTATTCGACTTAAGGACGCTACCGGTTCGGAGCCGAGAATTTAACCGTTAATTTCACAGTATTGCCAGCTTTTCTATCGTGCCAGTTCGCACTTCAGTCATCGGGGATCGTGACGCGGCTCTTAAGGCGTGGTGGGCCTCCGCGCTCGGGCGGGGGCTGCTCGCGGCCGAGTCAGAGCTGCTGGGCGCAGCGCTCGAAGACGTCTTCGGCTGGGAACTGCTGCAGATCGGGGCGTGGGGCCCGAAGCGCGAACTACTGGCCGGCAGTCGCACGCGGCACCAGAGCCTGCTGAGCGTGCCGGCGCTCGCCGCGGATGCCGATATTCTCGCCCGGCCCTCGCAGCTGCCGGTGATGAGCGACTGTATCGACGCGGCCCTGCTGCCCCACACGCTCGAGTTCGCACCCGATCCGTACGCGATTCTGCGCGAGGTCGATCGGGTGCTGGTCGGTGAGGGGCAGCTGCTGCTGCTCGGCTTTCGGCCCTGGAGTCTGTGGGGCATGCGCGCACGCTGGAGCCGCGCGGGCTTTCCGCCGGGCATGCGGCGACTGTTGTCGGAGCGGCTGGTGCGCGAATGGCTGGTACTGCTCGGCTATGAGGTGCTCACCGAGCAACGCTACCTGTACCTGGGGCCCTGGAGCCGCGGACTCGCCGCGGGCGAGGGCACCGGGCGCATGTTGCGCGCCGGCCTCACCTATCCGTTGCCGGCGGGCGCCTATCTGCTCAAGGCGCGCAAGCGCATCTATACCGGCACGCCCATACGTCCGCGGCTGCGCGAGAGGGCCGGCGTCATTGGCGCTCTCGTGAAGCCGACGACGCGTTCCGGCGCGTGATCCAGATCTACACCGACGGCGCCTGTCGCGGCAATCCCGGGCCGGGTGGCTGGGCGGCGCTGCTGATGCTCGGCACGCATGAGAGGGAACTGAGCGGGGCCGAGGCGCACACCACCAACAATCGCATGGAACTCACCGCCGTGATCCGCGCACTCGAGGCGCTGAAGCGGTCGGTGGCGGCGCAGATCTACACCGACTCGCAGTACGTCATGCGCGGCACCATGGAATGGCTGCCGGCCTGGAAGGCGCGCGGCTGGCGTACCGCGGGGCGCAAACCGGTCAAGAACCAGGACCTGTGGGAGCGCCTGGATGCGTTGAGCACGCAGCACCGGCTCGAGTGGCACTGGGTGCCCGGGCACGCCGGCGTGGCTGGCAATGAGCGCGTCGATCGGCTCGCCAATGAGGCGATCGACACCATGCAACACTCCATGCGGTAGACTCCCAGCCCTCATGCGCCAGATCGTTCTTGACACTGAAACCACCGGCCTGGAACCCGAACTCAATCACCGCATCATTGAGATCGGCTGCGTGGAGCTGGTGAACCGCCGCTCCACCGGACGCACCTTTCACCGTTACCTGAATCCCGAGCGCGATATCGACGATGGCGCGCTCGCCGTGCACGGCATCTCGCGCACCGAGCTTGACGGGCAGCCGCGCTTCGCCGAGATCGCCGACGAGCTGCTCGCCTTCCTGAGCGGCGCGGAGCTCGTGATCCACAATGCCGCCTTCGACGTCGCCTTCCTCGACGCTGAACTTGCGCGCCTGCCCGGTGAGCGGCGGCAACTGACCTCGTCGTGTCAGATTCTCGACACGCTGGCGCTCGCGCGCGAGCTGCATCCGGGTCAGCGCAACGGTCTGGACGCGCTGTGCAAACGCTACGCCGTCGACAACTCCGCGCGTGAGTTGCACGGCGCGCTGCTCGATGCGCGCATTCTGGCGGACGTCTACCTGGCGATGACCGGCGGGCAGGCGGCGCTCGCACTCATGGAAGAGGACTCGGCCGCGCGTGGGCCGGACGGGGTGCGTGCCGTGCGCGTGCCGTTGCGCACGGCGGTGCCGCTGCAAGTACTCCCCGCCAGCGCTGAGGAACTCGCCGCCCACGAGGCGATGCTCGCCATCATCACCAAGGCCAGCGGCGGGCGCTGTTTATGGGGCGTAAGCGAGGCACGCGAGCCAAGCTCAGGCGAGCTGCCCACGCAGCCGCAGCGCTCCAGTGCCTGAGAAGCTCATGCCTCCGGAGATCAGAAAATGCCGCATCGGCATCGTCGGACTCGGCTACGTTGGATTGCCGCTCGCTGTCGAATTCGGTAAGCACTACGAGACCGTGGGTTTTGACGTCAAGGCCGAGCGCATCGCGCAGCTGCGTCGCGGGCGGGACGTGACGCTCGAGGCCACGCGCGCGGAGCTGACGGCGGCGCGTCGCCTGAGCTTCACCAGCGACCTGAAGAAGCTCGACCGCTGTCAGGTTTTCATCGTGACCGTGCCGACGCCGATCGATGAGTACAAGCGCCCGGACCTCACCGCGCTGCGCCGCGCCAGCGAGAGCGTGGGCTCGGTCATGCGCCGCGGCGCGGTCGTGATCTACGAGTCGACGGTCTATCCGGGTTGCACCGAGGAGATTTGCGTACCGATCCTCGAGCGCGTCGCGGGCATGAAATTCAACCGCGATTTCTTCGCCGGCTACAGCCCCGAACGCATCAACCCGGGCGACAAGCAGCACCGGCTCACGAGCATTCGCAAGATCACCTCAGGTTCGACGCCGGCGGTGGCCGACTTCGTCGACCGGCTCTACGGCTCCATCGTGACCGCGGGCACGCACCGCGCCTCCACCATCCGCGTGGCCGAGGCGGCCAAGGTGATCGAAAATACGCAACGCGATGTCAACATCGCGCTCATCAACGAGCTGGCGCTCATCTTCAACCGCCTCGGCATCGATACCGAGGAGGTGCTGGATGCGGCGGCGAGCAAGTGGAACTTCCTGCCGTTTCGCCCCGGGCTCGTCGGCGGCCACTGCATCGGCGTCGATCCCTACTACCTCACCCACAAGGCCCAGGAGATCGGCTACCACGCCGAGATGATTCTGGCGGGGCGGCGCCTCAACGATAATATGGCCCTCTACGTCACCGGGCAGATCACACGGCTGATGGCGAGTAAACGCATCCACGTGAACGGCGCGCGCGCGCTGGTGCTGGGCATGACCTTCAAGGAAAACTGTCCGGATATCCGCAACTCCAAGGTCGTGGACGTCGTGCGTGAGCTGCACAGCCACGGCGCCAAGGTCGACATCTACGATCCGTGGGCGAATCCGGCCGAGTGCCGTCAGGAGTACGGCTTGCGCACCGTGCGTCAGCTCAAGCCGGGCCAGTACGACGTGGCGATCGTGGCCGTCGCGCACCGGCAGTTTCGCGAGCTCGGCGCGCGCGGCGTGCGACGCCTGTGCAAGAAGAAGCACGTGCTCTACGACATCAAGCACGTGTTCCCGGCCGCGGCGGTGGACGGACGCCTATGAAGCTGCTGCTGACCGGTGCGGCCGGATTCATCGGCTCGCACACCGCCCACAAGCTGCTGGCGCGCGGCCACGACGTGGTGGGTCTGGACAACCTCAACGAGTACTACGACGTCACGCTGAAACAGGCACGGCTGGCGCGCCTTACGGTGCAGCCGGGCTTTCGCTTCGAGAAGCTCGATCTGGCCGACGACACCGGGATGCGCGAGCTGTTCAAGCGCGAGAAATTCGCGCGCGTGATCCATCTGGCGGCGCAGGCGGGGGTGCGCTACTCGCTGCAGGAGCCGCACACCTACATCCGCAGCAACGTCACCGGCACGCTCAACGTGCTCGAGGGTTGCCGTCACAACGACGTCGAGCACCTGGTGTATGCCTCGACGAGCTCGGTGTACGGCGCCAATACCAACATGCCGTTCTCGGTGCACAACATCGCCGATCACCCGCTGTCGCTGTACGCCTCCACCAAGCGCGCCAACGAGCTCATGGCGCACAACTATTCGGCGCTGTTCAAGCTGCCGACCACCGGGCTGCGGTTCTTCACCGTCTACGGCCCCTGGGGTCGCCCGGACATGGCGCTCTTCATGTTTACGCGCAACATCCTCGAGGGTAAGCCGATCGATGTCTTCAATCACGGCCACCACCGCCGTGATTTCACCTACGTCGAGGACATCGCCGAGGGCGTCATCCGCGTGTGCGAGCGCATCGCGCAGCCCGATCCGGCCTGGCGCAGCGATGCGCCCGATCCGGCGACCAGTTCCGCGCCCTATCGGCTCTATAACATCGGCAATCATCAGCCGGTGCAGCTGCTGCGCTATATCGAGGTCATCGAGGAGTGCCTGGGGCGCAAGGCGCAAAAGAACTTTCTGCCGCTGCAGCTCGGGGATGTGCCCGAGACCTTTGCCGACATCGAGGATCTGGTGCGCGATGTAGGTTACCGGCCTGCGACCCCCATCGAAGTCGGGGTGCGCAACTTCGTCGCCTGGTTCTGCGAGTATTACGGCTATAAGCGCTGAACGGGACCACCATGGCCAGTCAAGCACCTGCCTCTGCCGCGCCCGCCATGCAGGTGCCGCTGCTCGATCTTAAGCTTCAGTATCAGCCGCTCGCGCAGGAAATCGAGGCGGCGATCGCCAAGGTGTGCGCGAGCCAGCATTTCATACTGGGGCCTGCGGTCCGGGAGCTCGAGGCCGCGGTCAGCGCCTACAGTCAGTGCCGCCATGGCGTCGGTGTCTCCTCGGGCACGGATGCGCTGCTGCTGGCGCTGATGGCGCTCAAAATCGGCGCCGGCGATGAGGTGATCACGAGCTCCTTCAGCTTCTTCGCCACCGCGGGCACCATTGTGCGCGCCGGGGCGCGGCCGCTGTTCTGCGACATTGACCCGGTGACCTTCAACCTCGCGCCCGCCGCGGTGGCCGAGTTCCTTGCGCAGCATTGCCTGGAGCGCGGGGGCGAACTCATCAACCGCCGCACCGGGGGGCGGGTACGGGCGCTGATGCCGGTACACCTCTACGGCCAGGTGGCCGACATGGCGGCTCTGATGCCGCTCGCGCGTCGCTACCAGCTGAAGGTCATCGAGGATGCGGCCCAGGCGATCGGCGCGGCCGATCCTTCCGGGGCGCGGGCCGGCAGCTTCGGCGACGTGGGGTGCCTGTCGTTCTTTCCGACCAAGAACCTCGGCGCCTTCGGCGACGCCGGCATGTGCGTCACCAACGATGCCACCGTGGCGGAGCACATGGAGGTGCTGCGCGTGCACGGCGGCAAGCCCAAGTACTTCCATGCCTTCATCGGCGGTAACTTCCGCATCGATGAGCTACAGGCCGCGGTACTCAACATCAAGCTGCGGCATCTGGATGACTGGAGCGCGGCCCGGCAGCGCAACGCAGCCTACTATGACGCGGCCTTCGCCGCGGCGCGATTGGGCGTGGCGCTCAAGGCTCCGCATGCGCTCGCAGGTGCGCGCCACATCTACAACCAGTACGTGATCCGGGTGCGTGAGCGCGACGCGCTGCGGCAGTACCTGGCCGAGCACGGTGTCGGCACGGAAATCTACTATCCGGTACCGTTGCACCTGCAGCCGTGCTTTGCCTACCTTGGAGGCAAGCCCGGGGATTTTCCGCACGCCGAGCAGGCCGCCGCCGAGACGCTCGCGCTGCCGATCTTTCCGGAACTGCGCGAAGCACAACTGCAGTATGTCGTAGCGCAGATCGCCGCTTACTATCGGCGCTGAGTGGCGCACCGCGGTGCGCCGGCCGCCGGTACCGCAGCGATGGTGCCGAAGGAGAGCCGATGACCTTTTCCGTTCGTCCCGGTGCGAGCACCCCGAGCTGGGCGGAGCTCAAGAACCAAGCCGCACGGCTGGAGGCGGTGCCGGTGCGCGAGCTGTTCGAGCGCGATCCGGCGCGCTACGAGCGCTTCGTGCGCGAGCGTGTCGGTCTGCTGTTCGACTTCTCGAGGCAGCGGCTCGATGAGATCGCGCTCGCCAAGCTCGTGCAACTGGCAGACAACGTCGGCCTGCGCGAGCGCATTGACGCCATGTGGCGCGGCGAGCACATCAACACCAGCGAAGACCGCGCGGTGCTGCACGTGGCGCTGCGCCAGCCACCTGGCGCGGGCATCGGCGGGGCGCAGATCGAGACGCTCGTCATGGCCGAGCGTACGCGCATGCTGGCGTTCGCCGAGGGGGTGCGCAGCGGCGGCATCCGTGGCAGCGCCGGCGAGCCCTTCCGGCTGGTGGTCAACATAGGGATCGGCGGTTCGGACCTGGGTCCGGCGATGGCGGTCCAGGCGCTGCGCGCCTTCAGCGCCGGGGGTCCGCGCTGCGAGTTCGTCTCCAACATCGACGGGGTACACCTTGCCGAGGTGCTCGAATCCGCCGACCCGAAGACCACACTGTTCATCGTGGCCTCCAAGACCTTCACCACGCTCGAGACGCAAACCAATGCGCGGACCGCGCGCGCTTGGCTCGCCGGCCGCCGCGGCGATGCGGCGGTGCCGCAGCATTTTGCCGCGGTCTCGGTGAACCACCCGGCGATGGACGCCTTCGGCGTACATCCTGAGTATCGATTTCAGATGTGGGACTGGGTCGGGGGCCGTTACTCGCTGTGGTCCTCGATCGGTGTGTCGCTCGCGATCGCGATCGGGGCGGGTCACTTCCGCGAATTCCTCGGTGGCGGCTACGAGGTTGACGAGCACTTCCGCAGCGCCCCGTGGGCGGAGAATCTGCCGGCCCTCATGGGACTGATCGGCGTGTGGAACATCAACTTCATGAACCTGCCGACGTTGGCGGTGCTGCCCTACGATGATTCACTGCGGCGCTTTCCGGCGTACCTGCAGCAGCTGGAGATGGAAAGTAACGGCAAGTCGGTGCTGCTCGGCGGCCAGCCGGTGGAGTGTGGCACCGCGGCCGTGATCTGGGGGGAACCGGGCAACAATGCCCAGCACTCCTTCTTCCAGCTGTTGCACCAGGGTTCACCGCGCGCCGCGCTCGATTTTCTGCTGCCGGCGCGTTCCTCCTGCGGCAACCAGCCGCAGCAGAACCTCGCCATCGCCAGTTGTCTGGCGCAGGCCGAGGCCTTCATGAACGGCCAGTCCGCGCAGGACGTGCGCGAGGACCTGCAGCACCAGGGTCTGCCGCCGGCGCGGCTCGAGGCGCTCGTGGCAGCCAAGGTCGACCCGGGGAGCCGCCCGAGCACCATCGTGCTGTTCCCGAAGCTCGATCCGGCTGCCCTGGGGCGCCTCATCGCGCTTTATGAGCACAGCGTGTTCACGCAGAGCGTCGTCTGGGGCATCAACGCCTTCGATCAGTGGGGGGTCGAGCTCGGCAAGAAACTGACCCAGCAGCTCGCGCCGGCGGTCGAGGATCCGTCCGGCGCCCATGGCGCAGCGCCGGCGGTGCTGAAGCTGCTGGAGACGATCGCGCGCTGGCGCGCCTAGAAATGGTAGTTGAACGAGAAGACCACGCCTGAGATGGTGTAGAAGCTGTCGGGCCGGTACGACGACTGCACATCACTCGCCAGCACGCGATCACGTGCGATGTCGTCGTAGTAGCGGTACTCGATGCTGGCGTCGAGGTGCGAGAACAGGTCGCGCCATTGCAGGCCGCCGCCGAAGTATTGCCCGTACGCCGGTGTAGCGAGCGCGTAGCGCGCGGCGCCAAAGAAGGCAGTGAGCGTCAGCGGACTGTCAAAGCGCCAGCGCCAGTCGATCAGGCGCACGCCGATGAGCGACTTGCCCTCGAAGCTGTCGACATCGATCCGGGCGCCCAGGTCGTTATGCTCGGTGACGGCACGACGGGCACCGACATCGAAGGAAGCATTGGTCTGGCTCGAGCTGGTCTTCGGCGTCAAGCCGGTGAGATCGACGCTCTGGTGAAAGGCGCTGACGCCGGCGCCGACAAATAACTGCCCGCGCGTCTCGGAGTCGGCCGATTCGTGTCCGCTTTCGAACATTGCGAGGCCCGACTGCGCGTTGGGGTCGTCGTAACGAATAAAGCCTGCGAGACGGCTGAAACTCTTGCCGAACACATCGTTGCCGGCGTCGATCTCGCCCCCGACGATGACCCCGTTCCAGGGGCGCGCGTAGCTGACGGAGACCTCGTGGTAGTGATGGTAGGGATACTCGCCGTAGACTTGATTCTGCAGGTTACGGAAGCGCAGCTGCACCTGACCTCCGAAGGTGGCGTCCCAGTTCAGTTGCACCATCTCGCTGCGGCCGCCGACGCCGTCGTTGAAAACCCGCTGATCGCCGAACCAGTGGCTAATGACCAGGCCATCGTTCGTCATGCCATCCTGCCAGATGGGATGCACGTACCAGACGTTCTGCCATTCGGTGGCCTGCAAGGTCAGGTCGAGCCGCGGACCCAGGTGCGGGAAGCGAATTCCCCAGGAAAGGGCAGAATTGCCCAGAAGATAATTCTGACCGTGCGAGGTGTCTTCGCCGGCGTACTCCGCGTAGACCGCAAAGGGTACGGGCCCGGGGAACAGGAAGCTGTTGGTAAACGACGCTTCTTGATTGATGGCTTGTGCATCGTAGGCGAGATCGCCGGTTTGCGCCCCGGACGGATTGATGTACGCGTGATAGAGCGTGCTGATCGAGCTGCCACCCCGGGCACCGCCGCCATATTGCACCAGCCGGTTGATGCCGAAGGCCCAACCGCTGACCGGTTCGGCGACGATCTGCGAGCCAAATAGCAGCGGGTTACCGGTCGTATAGCCGTTTTGCCAGACGATGACATTCGACTCGGACATGCGCGCCTGGAAGAGCTCGTAGTACAGCCCGAGTCGTGTCAGGGGCTCGTAGTTGGACAGGCTCACCGAGGGCATTGTGGGTGCCTCGGTGGCCATGAGCATGCTGCTGTCGCTCAGGGGGGAAAACCAGTGCGGTTTGTAACCAATATCGAGCTGCGCCTTGCTGAAGCCAAGGCTCAGCATCGAGCCGGTGTAATCGATGCGACCGTCGTAGGCGTCTGCGCCGAGGGAGACCAGCGCGTAGTCGCTGGGCTGCCAATACAGGTTCAGCGAGGCGTCCCAGGCGCTGTCGTTGCGCATGCCATAACGGTTGGGCAACGGATCGTTCGCACCGTGAGTGCCGGCACCCTCGATGCTGGCGTGGGTGAGGTCGGAGGTATGCGTATAGCGGGTCAGATAGCGCTCGACCTGTTCACACAGAATCCGATCGATCTCGCACGCCTTAGGCAGGGCGTCTTCCACGGTCGCCGCCGCAATCGGGCGGCGCATCACCGGCTTGCCTGCCAGAATCAGCACGCGCTCGATCTGCGACTCAATCT
>CAWFDT010000007.1:0-10099 GCA_963814675.1 uncultured Pseudomonadota bacterium | reverse complement strand
GGACCGCGAGCGGCCCGGCTCGTACCGGTGGAGCACCGCGTTCCCCCGCAGGATGGGACCCACTATGCGCCGGGCAGCTGGCTCGACCTGGGCCGCGCCCGACGCCCGGTGATCGCGAGGAGGCGGGGCGGTATTTATTGCGTCGCTTGCGCGGCCTCGCGATATCAGGGTGTATGGCGAACAGCCGCAACGTACCTTCCGAGTTCCCGCATCTCCGTACCGCAGCGAACCATCGATGCTGGCGGCGCGCCAGCGCGCGGCTCGGGGGTACACACGTGGGCCGCGCGCGACTGAAGGATCTCCATGCCCGGCATCATCCGCGCGAATGAAGTGATGGAACGGCTCCGTCCAGACGTATCAATCGCCTGGCGGGGTTGCCAGGTGGGCGCGTCCAACTGTGTGCTAACGGCGACGTACGCTCAGCGAACTGTTCAACTGGTGTCGCACAGCAGATACGAGTTGCCCATGTGCCGATGCGCAAGTACAAGGGCCGAAACGGAGGCCCGAGCCCTGAAGCGAGGCGAGGAACCCATGCCCATCCCCACTGAGGTTCCAACGCCGCAAGAACGGCGACGAGGGGGTTCATGACTCCGTCACCGGACGATGCCGGCATCGGCCTGTATGTCATCACGCTCGCCTCGTCTGATCTTCCGATGTCCCTCGATGTGCCGTTCCGACACGAACTGGTCGGCTTTACCGTGTTCCGCTCGCGTTCGTTTGAACACGGTCGCGAGCGCTTTAGCCTGCACGTCGGGTATTTCGAATCGGAGCGGCGAGCCGAAGACGCGTTGACCGTCGTGTGCAGGCACTATCCGCAGGCCTGGATCGCGGCGGCTCCTGCAACCAACCTCAGCTCGCTGGACAACACGCTCAATACCGAATTCCGCTTGCTGCGTACCGCCTACGCGCGTGTCGTGACACCCAAGAGGGCCACCGGCGTTGAGGCGCCGACCTTTGTCGCCGGAATCGGGCTACGGTGCCGGCCGTTCCCTCGTCACAACACTACGCTGTGCAGCTCAAATGGTCGCTCGTTTCGATCGTTGCAGTGGACGTTCCACGGCTTGCGATATTCAAGGCGTATCACCTCTACACCGTACGTGTGCCGCGAGGGGGCTTCCCACAGCATTGCCTGCGACTCGGATTTTTCGATAGCGCTGACGAGGCCCGAGAGGTCGCCGAGTACGTTCGTCCTAAGTTTCTCGGAGTCGGGGTTGTACCGGTAAGCCACCGGGAATATTCGCGCGCCATCGAGCTCGCTCGGCAACACGCATTAAAGGTGGCCGCTCGCCGAGAAGCCCCAGGTGTTTCCGCAGTCACGCGTGAGTCCGAAGTGCGTGTCACGCCTTCAACTACTGAGCCGATGCTCTCGTCGGCACCGTCGCCCGCTCCGGGGTTGGTATCTCCTGTGCAAGCGGCACTCACGTGCGAAGGTCTTCCGTCGCGGCTCGGCAAGTAGAAACTCAAAAGCGACGACTGGCGCGATGGTTAGACGTGGTCTCGCGGTGGCGAGCTTCGAGAACGGCCTGGGCCGCGTTCGCTCGCTGTCAGGGGGGATGACGATCCCGGGTCTGCTTGTAAGCTGGCGCGAGCTAGCTGTGGAGCCTCAAGAGGTTGCGCCCATTCAGGCTGAGTCTGCTGATGGGTGATTTTGATTGTAGCGCTGTGTGCGGACGGTGCCAGTTGTAGTGATGGAGCCAGTGGCCGAGCGCCGTGGTGCGCTGCTCAGAGGTTGAGTACGCCTCGGCGTAAGCCCATTCCCGGAGGCAGGTTTGGATGAAGCGCTCGGCCTTGCCGTTGGTGCGCGGCGTGTACGGTTTGGTGAACAGATGACGGATGTTGTGTTTGGCGCAGGCATCGCGGAAGAGGTGTGATCTGTAGGGCGAACCGTTGTCGGTCATGACGCGCTCGATACGGACGCCGCGGCGTGCGAAATCGGCGACGGCGGCCTCAAGGAAGGTAGTCGCGGTATCGCCTTTCTCGTCATGGACGACGCTGGCGAGCGCCAGGCGGGAGTGATCATCGATGGCGACGTGCACGAACTCCCAACCCGCTTTGCCAAAGGGACCGCTGTGATCCCCAGTGATGCGATGTCCTATGCGGGTGATTCGGCCCAGTTTTTTCGTATCCAGATGCAGCAACTCCCCCGGCCGCGCACGCTCATAGCGGTGCACCGGCGGACGCGGCTCGAGCTCGCGCCAGCGCGACAGCTTGGCGCGCCTGAGAACTCGCGAGACTGTGGCCCCCGAGACACCCAACTGCCGGGCGATGAACCGCCCCGTCCGTCGCTGCCGACGCAGATCCGTGATCTCGCCCCGAACCGTGGAGGGCAGCTGTCGCGGACTACGCGACGGGCGGCTGGAGCGATCGAGCAGCCCCGAAGCCCCCTCGGCGCGGTAACGACGTAGCCACTTCTTGACCGTAGTGAGCGAGACACCCATGGCTTGGGCGACGTCCAGCTGATGCTGGCCCGCCTCGAGGCGGCCCAGCATCACCTCTCGACCCTTGGGCGTCAGACGAGCATTCTTGTGCATGGTTGTTCTCTCCCCCGGTAAGGAAACTGAGGTCTAGCAACATCAGCTTCCCCTGCCCGGTGGGAGGGAACAACCTATTGGGAACTCACAGCTAGCTAATGTCGAATTGGTTGGCCGACCAGCTGGCAGACATGTTTATAGGACACAATTTTTTCGCCGATCACATCGGATAGGCGCACCTCTAACAGAGCGTCAGGGTCTCTCCAGCCTTCTGCAGGAGTTGCCACACGGATTTCGCTTTCGTGGACTTGCCTGGACTTGCCGAAGTACACAGGATGAGTTACGAGGGGCCCCATAACCGTTTGATTTAATGGTGGAAAGGGAGGGCTCGACCCCGGCAGTTACGACGGCGACCGCGGACTTATTTAGATCAAACACCTACAAGAGCCCCACTTCAAACAGCGTTGTTAAGACCTCCATATCGGCTGTTGGATCTCGCTCCGAGCGCACAGAAGCTGGCACAGTGTTTAGCCGTCAAAGTACGTCCTAGTTAGACCATGCCGCGGTATCTGAAAATCATTCTTTCCTATGTGGGCGCAATCCTTGGTGCGGCCGCGATCTTTGCCGCCGGCGCCTATTTTGGGGCTCGGTTCAAAGTGAGCCTGAAATTTCTCCCACTTCCCGGTACCCGAAATCCCCGTCAACCGCTCAAACCTTCTTGGGCCACCACTATCTGCCCCGGAAGGACTGCAATGAGATTCTCTACGCTCACCCTGATGGTCATCTGCGCGTGTCTTTTAGACCTCACGGGATGCGGCGGTGGTGGCGGCATGACCGCGCCACCGGTCATTTCGGCGCAGCCGCTGTCCCTGACGGTCAATGCGGGCAGCCCGGCGACTTTCACCGTAACGGCAACGCACGCGGCAAGTTACCAGTGGCAGCGCAACGGTTCGGCCATCAGTGGAGCGACCGCCGCCTCTTACACACTGTCGCCCGCCACCTCGGCCAATAACGGCGATTCGTACATGGTAGTGGTGAGCAACGCCGGCGGCAGCATGACCAGTCTTGCGGCCACGCTGCGCGTAACCGGGGTGGCAGTGCTGGCGGGTCAGATCGGCGGGGAAGGCTATGCAGACGGCGATAGCACGCAGGCGCGTTTCTGGGGCCCAGCGGCGCTGGCCCTCGATGCCACTGGAAACCTCTACGTCCTGGACTATAACGCGGTCCGCAAGATCACCCCGGCCGGCGTCGTCTCGACCATCGTCGGATCGCCGCGCACTTGCGGTGACCAGCCCGGTGTGGGGGCGGCGGCACTGTTGTGCTACCCCTACGCGATCGCGCTCGACGCCGCGGACAACATTTACGTGGCCGACTACCTCGGCACGACGATTTGGCGCATTGACCCGAGCGCCTCGATGAGCGCCTTCTCGACGTCTTTCAGCTGCATCGAGAGCGTCGCCCCGCAAGGCACACTGCTCTACGTGGGGGACTCGTGCGGAACAATCGGCGCAATCAAGACCATCGACACCGCCGCTCCGGCAGCGCCGGTGCAGTTTGCAGCCGCCACGAGTGTGCTCGCCGGCCTGGGGTTCGATCTCAATCAGAACATCTACGTCGCCAACGATACGAGCATTCAGCTGGTCAGCGCCGGCGTCGTCTCCACGCTCGCCGGGACCCAGAATGCGCCCGGCAGCGTCGACGGTCAGGGCGCCGCGGCCCGCTTCGGATGCCTTCCATACGCTTATGGCTTCAACTACGCCGGAACCGTGGGTGCCGCAGCGATTGCCACGCTGCCTTCCGGAACCTCCTACGTCTCCGACTATTGCAACGGCACGATCCGCATGGTCACGGCCGCAGGCGCCGTCACCACCGTTGCTGGCACCGCCGGAGTCATTGGCACGGCCAATGGCAAGGGTCAGAACGCGCTGTTCTTCAATCCCGCCGGCATCGTTGCCGATCCTTCGGGCAATCTGTTCGTTGCCGACTATGCCATCGGCATGATCCGCAAGATCGCGCCCGACGGCGCCGTGACTACTTATGCCGGCCAGGCGCCGCATCTGGGGCACGCGGATGGTCCTGCGGCGCAGGCGACCTTCTGCTCGCCCTACGGGGTCGTTGCGGATGCCGACGGCAATCTGTACGTCAGCGACACCTACAACTATGTGATCCGCAAGATCACCCCGGCAGGGGTCGTCAGTACCATCGCCGGTACGCCCGGAGTGCGTGGGTTCGCTAACGCCACTGGTGCGGCCGCGAAATTTGAGTCGCCGCAGGCCATCGCTATTGACGCGACTGGCAATCTCTATGTGGTCGATCAGCTAAACAGAATGGTGCGCGAGGTGACGCCCGCTGGAGTTGTCAGCACTTTTATCTCTCAGCTTCAGCGCCCGGTCGGCGTGGCCGTCGACCACTCGACCGGAAACGTGTACATGACCGACAACACCGGGATTTACGAGCAAGGCCCCACGGTGCCGTTTGCCAAGATCGCCACTCTGGCGAACGCGTCCGCCGTCACGGTCGCGCCGGACGGCACGGTCTACGTAACCGCGGGTGCGCCGTTCGGCACCGACACCGGATCGGTGTACTCGGTGTCCGCGGCACACGTGCTGAGCCTCGTCACGGCTACCGGCCTCTCCGCCCGCTTGCAGGGCATCGTTATGGGAGGCAACGGCAATCTCTATGTCTCCGATCTTGCGGATTCAGTGATCAGACAGGTCACCCTCAGCGGTGTCGTCACTACCGTCGTCGGGACGCCCGATCTGCCTATCGGTACCGCCCCAGGCGGACTGCCTGCCAAGATCAACTCCCCGAATGGTCTGGCACTGCTTTCCTCCGGCAGTTCCGTCTCGCTGGCCGTGGCCGATTCGTTTGAAAACGCGATTCTGCGCGTTGACCTGCCCTAGAAAGTGCGGCGCTGCGTGACCTGCACTGCGGCAATATCCGAAAGTCGGCTATGGCTCCCTCTGGGGTGGGGCAGGTTGCCTAATTTGTCATGCCGTGTGTCCGGGGAGCACTGGCGCCGCCTCCTCGCCCTGCCGGTCGCGCTCGCACTCGCCGCATGTAGCGGAGGCGGCACCGGGTCGCCTGCGCCGCCGCCGACGACCCCCACAGGGCTCACATCTTCCGGCATCACGCTGTCGAGTCTGACGCTCTCGTGGACTGCAGCGACCGACGGCGGCGGCCCCGGGATCGGTGGTTACTACGTGTATCGCGACGGCGCGAACATCGCGACCGTCGGCGCGACATCCTTTGCCGATACCGGCTTGAGCGCGAACACCACGTACCAGTATCAGGTTGCGGCCTTCGACACTTCGCAGCCCACCCCGGTCGCATCGTCGCTGTCGGCAGCGCTGGGCATCACGACCGCCGCGTTGCCGCCCCCGCCACCGCCCCTGGGCCCGGCGGCTCCGACAGGACTCGCTTCGTCCGGCGTCAACCCAGCGGGTCTGACGCTCTCCTGGATCGCCGCCTCCGCCACGGGGGGTCGCGGGATCGGCGGTTACTACGTGTATCGCGATGGGGTGAAGGTCGCTACCGTCACCAGTGGAACGTCTTTCGCAGACACCCGCCTGATCGCAAACACGGCCTACCAGTACCAAGTTGCAGCCTTTGACGGCGCCGCGACAGCACCGCTCACCTCAGCGCTCTCGGCGACGCTCCACGTCGTGACCGCCCCTCCGGGACCGGTGCCACTCGCCCCCCCACTCAGTGTCACCGTATCCGCGCCTGCGGCTGCGGTAAACGTCGCCGCCGGCGGTTCGCTGCAGCTCAACGCGCCCGCGAGCGGCGGCTCCGAGCCGTCTGTCGCCTGGCAAGTGAACGGTGTTACCGGCGGGAATGCAGCAGTCGGAACCGTCACGACCGGCGGCCTGTACACGGCGCCGACGGCTGCCGGCGTGGCAGTGGTCTCCGCGGTGTCGACAACAGATCAGTCGGCCCTTGGTTCGGCACAGATTTCCGTTCTCGCCCCGCACCGATTCGCTGTGCGCACCACCCCCACTGTCGCGGAGTTCTACGACCGGGTCAGCGGAGTCGCGTTCCTCCCGCGTGGCAACAATTACGTCCGACTTGCCTGGATGACCGATACGCAAGGTCGCTACAACTTAGTTCACTCGACGTTCAATGTCGGCCTCTACGACGCGCAGCGCAGCGAGGCAGCGCTCGCCTCGATGCAGGCAAACGGCTACAACGTCGTGACGGTCTGGCTGTTTGGGTGCTGCACAGGCGGTATCGGTGACCCGTCCGGCGGGCTGTCCAAGGGGTACATCCTGAATCTCGTGGACTTTCTGACTCGCGCCAAGGCCCACGGTATCGGCGTAGTCACCGCGAGCAGTTGGCTGCCCGACATTGGCGGGTACGGCAACTACTACGGTCCCTGTGCATCCCAGTTCCTCGACGTGAACTTGACCAATCTCTCGGCCTGCGGAGTCGAAGCCGCGCAGATCTTCTTCCACGATCTGGTGCAGGCTCTGGTCGACGCGGGCGCGCCGATGGATGCGATCTTCGGATACGACCTATGGGACGAGTATTTCTACAACAGCACCATCATTCCCCTGAGTTCCACCAGCGGCACGGTCACCGCGGCGAACGGCCAGGTCTACGACATGAGCGATCCGACATCCAAGCAGCGGATGATGGACGATGGTGTGGTGTATTTCGCCGATAATGTCCGCGCCGCCATCAAGGCCCTCGATCCCACGGCACTGGTGACCATCAGCCTCTTTCCGCCTCAGGGACCCAATCCCTCCCGCATTGGGGATCCGCGCCCGGTTTCCGCCTACCCGTCCATTGCCCGATCCACCTTGGACTACGTGGACCTGCACATGTATCCGGTGGTCTTCGACCTGACGATGGCGCAGACCGCCCAGAATTTCGGGTTCGTGGGCTATCAGCAGAAGCAGCCCATCGTGATGGGAGAGTTCGGGGCGTTCATGTCCGCTTATCCGACCATTTCAGACGCGGCCGCCGGATTGCAAGCCTGGCAGATCCAGTCGTGCGCCTACAACATCAAGGGATGGTCACTGTGGACGTGGGACGAGGAGAACGCTGCGACGACTATCTGGAATGCGACTGCGGGCGACGGGTCCATCAACCGCGCGCTGGGCCCGGCATTCCATCCCGACCCCTGCGCGCCTTAGCTACGGGCAGTTTGAGAGCAGCGCCTATCGTCGGTGGCATTGCAGTTTCGCGCAACAAGCCCACGCCCTAGGGTCGCGCCGGGATCCGCCGCCGTTTGACTTGCTTTGGACTTGACTCGGGTATACCCCTGGCCGAGGTCAAGGTGGGTTACAACTTATTGATTTTTCTGGTGTAAATGGAGGGACTCGAACCCTCGACCCCGGCATTATGAGCTCGATAGTTGGCACGACGAAGCAAGACTGGGCACGACCGATTCCCGCAAAACTCCCGCAGGAATCAGTCCGTACGCTAGGTGATCTGATGTGGTGTACAATGTGTATGGCTACCCACATTGGACTCCACAGCCGTGAAGACGATCCAGATGACCATCGACGAACGTCTCCTCAAGGTCGTCGACAAGATAACCCGAGCCCGAAAGACCACCCGGTCGGCGTTCATTCGCGATGCGCTCGAGGCAGAGATCCGGCGACAGCGAATTCGCGAGGACGAGGTCCGACACGCTGAGGGCTACGCGCACAAGCCCGTTGCGCCCGGCGAGTTCGATATCTGGCTGAGCGAACAGGACTGGGGTATGTCGTGAATCGGGGTGACGTCTGCTGGTACACGTTCAAGACACCGGACAAGAAGCGCCCCGTACTGATCCTGACACGCGATTCCGCGATCGCCGTGCTGCACTCAGTCACCGTGGCACCGATCACCTCTACGATCCGTAGTATCCCCACTGAGGTCGTCCTGACGGAGGCCGACGGGTTACCAACCACCTGCGCGGCGAACTTCGACAATCTCCAGACTGTGCCCAAAAGCAATATCGGCGATCGCATTGCCCGATTAACGACGCAGAAGATGAAAGAAGCTGTCTCTGCGACCTCATTCGCGCTCGGTTTAGACGATGAGTGAGCCCGATAGTCCCGTCTTGGCCCATATGTAAATTCCGCGCTTCGCAAAGTCCCCATTCGGTGCGTCGGCTTTAAACTGTCGGTCCAGCACATTGGGTGCAATCATCGAGCGTCGACCCGCGACGTAACGAGGAACCCTGAGTCGTACTCGGGCAACCAAACCAGCCTGTCGCATGAGCCTGGCGGTGCGGTTCTCGCTGCAGGGAACGTTCCAGGCCCGCAGATCTCGCCATACGCGCGGGCTGCCGTACGTCTGGTGACTCGCCTCAAAGCTCTCTCTAATCCGCACCAGAATCGTGCGATTCGTCATCGAGCGGTTGCTCTCGGGTCGAGTGAGCCACTCATAGAACCCGCTCGTGGACACGCCGAGCGCCTGGCTCATCCATCGGATCGGCCAGACACGCCGGTGATGCGCCATGAATGCGTACTTCACTGGGGCTCTTTCGCGAAGTACGCGAGCGCTTTTTTTAGGATGTCGCGCTCCGCCGTAACTTTCATCAGCTCGCGCTTCAGGCGGAACAACTCCGCCTCTTCCGGTCTCATCTTCCCTTTGCCGGGAAACGGGTTATCAGGGTCGTGGTCGAATTGCCGCAGCCAGGCCTTCAGCACACTGAGATGAATACCGAGGTCCCGTGCTACACGTGCCTTCGCAATGCCGGTCCTCACTAGCCGGATTGCTTCAAGCTTGAACTCCTGGGTATACCTTCGACGTTCCTGCTTGTCCTTCTTCTCCATAAAACACCTCCCGGTTCATCATCGCACCTTAAGGAGGTATCCAGAAAACCAGGGGAAGCTCAAAGTCGGGCAATGTGTGTCAGATCGAGATCTGAGTTAGTAGAACCTAGGCCATGTCCAAGAAATACGCCTCACTGCAACCGCAGAAATGTGGAGCTCTCCTCCCCGCATTTGCCGGCGCGTTCGACTGCGAATCGCAAGGACGCCTGGCCAAAGGGCGCAGCGCTGAGCGGTATGCACTGTGTGCAGCTTGGGGATGGGTGTCCGCTTCGCAGCTACTACTTTTAGAAGCCAACGGGCCAGTTTTGGCCGCTTGCGTATCCGCCGCTGAGACGAGTGACCTGCTGTTTCTCCTGGACCAGAAAACCCGTGAGTCGGACTCCGTGCAATTTCAGCGCTTCCCGACCTTCCACAGGGCCGTCGCAGGTGCGACCGCCCGACTGGCTGCGGAGGCAGTGGCCATCGACGATGCGTTTCGGTGCAGACCCTTGCAGTCATTGCACCACTTCCTAGTGCCCCGCACGGACGTCGCGTACGACAACCGTGTCCAAGCGATTTCATTCGCTGCGAAAGCCGGCATACCGGTCCGGTTGGGGCATGCTCGTGGCCATGCGAGCGCACTCAACCCGTCCGTTGCCGATCCCTAAATGAAGCAACGCGGTCGCAGCCACACTGCCGGCACCGCCAGCGGCCCCCTCGCCTGTCTATACGGACGTTGTCAGGCGTGAGTCGATGGCCGTTACCAAATTGATCGGAAACTTCGTCGAAGGCCGTCTTGCGGCGGCGGTCAGCGCTCGAGAACGGAACGATAGTCGTGCGCTATTACAAGCCGGCAGCGACGTAGAGATTATCCGTAGT
>CAWFDT010000006.1:0-352834 GCA_963814675.1 uncultured Pseudomonadota bacterium | reverse complement strand
GGCCCACCGGAGAATCTGTCAAGGCGTAGCCGATGGTCTGAGGTAGCGAGCGTAATCATCGCAGAATAGGCTGAGTTCTTCGTGCGGAAAATATCGAGCTCATCCAGCGCCCGACGTTCCTCCTCTGACAGACCCGTCGGTTCCGGTGCGCCCGGAGCAAGAGACTCCAGGATTTCCGCCGGCAGCGTGGCCGGCAAGGATGCAAGATGTATCCCGAGCAATCCCGCCGGCGCTTGCCGCGCCATCGCGCTGGTTATGGGTGAGCCCCAATCGCCGCCCTGCGCCACATAGCGTGTATATCCGAGGCGCTTAGTCGGCTGCGCCCAGGCTTGGCGCGATGTGGTCGGGATCCCAACCAGGGCCTGTTGGCTTGCCGGAAAAGCCGTATCCAGGCAGTGAGGGTATTACGACATCAAAGGCGTCCTCCGATCGCCCGCCGTGCTCTGTGGGGTCAGTCAGAGGACCAATAACTTTGAGCTGCTCTATGACGGACCCTGGCCAGCCATGGGTGATGATGACCGGCAGGGCATTCGGATGGCGCGAGCGGACGTGAAGGAAGTCAATTTCGAGTCCGTCGATCGTGGTCGTGAACTGCGGCAGGGCGTTGAGTCTTGCCTCGACCTTCCGCCGAGTCGTAGTCGGTTCCCCAGTAGTGAACCAGCTCCTGCATCTTTGCGAGCTGCGTTCCCTGCGAACGATCGGCAACGGTCTCTTTATCGGGCCACCGTGTTGCCAGCACGCGCTGGCGCAGATCGAGCAACGCCTGCTCGGAATGTTGATGTGAAAGGGGCGGATGGCCTCGCCCGCAACGGGCGAGGCGAGTTTGCTGGGCATCGGGGACCGCCGCGGAGCGGGCTTCGCTGGCGCCGCATAGCAGCAGAGCAGTGCTGCATAGTACTTTTTCCAGATTGCGTCATGACGGATGCTTCCTCAACAGGGTGCGATAGCGGTTTCTGAACGACGGCCCACGGCATCACCAGCCCAAGATTCGCCTGCGGGATCAGTTCCGGTAGTTGTCCATCGAAGAAAGGTGCCCACTTCACGCTCTCCAATCCCTGGACGCAGGCCCCAAAGACGTCTTCGTTCGGGTCCAAACCGACCTCCAGCACACGCGAGCTGTTCCTTGGGCACCGTGGCGGGTACATGACTGGCATAGCTGGGCGGCGCGGGTATGAGGAACGGGATGACCGTGGTTGAGGCCAACCGAATCTGCGTCGCGGGCGCGGGTGCTTCCTGGGCAGTCAGCACACACAGTGCTAAATCGGAACTGCCTGTCGAGAAGCCCTGCGAGACGCCAACCTTGCTCTGCTTGCTTCGCTGCATGTGAGGCGCCCGCGCGCTTCAGAGAAGTCGAGAGGGTCGCGACACACCCCCGATAGCGGTTGGTTGCGGACTGCCGGGTCCGGGTTACCGGGCCAGAGACTGTCCGTCAGTGTTTCCGACGGATGGAAGCCCACTATTGTCTGACAGACTTCTCCGACCTGCGACAGCTGATCGGCATTTAGATGGTTGGGATTGTACGGAGCCGTCGTCGAGGCACAGGACGCGACGCTCATGCACACGGCCACGATGAGCCAGGCCGCGGCGAGCGTGCGCCTCGACGGTTCGAGTTCGCCTGCCGGGCACACGGTGCCTGAATTCGAGGAAGGGACGGGCTCCTGAGGATGCTGGAAGAATTGAGCAGCTTTCATGGAAAGTCTCCTTGAAGTTTGCGGAGCTCGAGACGGCTCCGGGTTAACACGGTTGTGATTAACCCAGACCCGCACGTCGGAATCGATTGCACGATGGTGTACTTCGGAACCTGCAACCTCCCAACGTTGTACCCAGCAAGCAATGCCGTTCACGACGTCTGACGCGTTGTCGCGAGAGGACGCGGCACCATTGCGAATTGATCAAACTTCATGACCGACCTGACTGGGGCATAAAGCGGTCGATCATCTCGCGTCCGTTCGACACCGAGCGGCACGGGTGGCCCGAGCACAGAACGGCGGCATTCAGGACACCGGCCGATTTTCGGAAACCAGTCTCTCTGATACCCGCAGGAGTCGCGCCTCGACACCACGGCCCATGAGAACCTGTCGACTACTACCATGGTGCAATCGCCGCGGGCCTCCAGGGCTGCTCCAATCCAGGCTTAAACTTCACAAAAAGGAGATTCCAATGTCAGATTTTGAATAGCGGAGAAAGAGTTGAAGGGGCAAGCGGTCTAACCATTTTCTTTCGGTCGCTGCGTCCAAAACAAAAACCTCGTGCGGTTGTCGTCATTGTTCCAGGTTTTAACGCCCACAGTGGATATTACGCGTGGGTGGCCGAACAATTTGTTGCAGCAGGCTTAGCCGTCTACGCCGTGGACTTGCGTGGCCGCGGGCAATTCTGATGGCGAGCGTTTCTACGTCGAGAATTTTGAGGATTACGTCAGCGACGTGGAAGCCGTGGTTAAGGTGGCAAAATCGCGAGAATCGAGCTTGCCCCTTTTCCTCCTCGGTCATAGCGCAGGTGGGGTTGTCTCTTGCCTTTACACGCTTGATCACCAACCCGAACTGGCTGGATTGATCTGCGAAAGCTTCGCCCATGAGTTGCCCGCGCCCGATTTCGCCCTCGCGGTTTTCAAAGGGCTGGGCCACCTTGCGCCGCATGCCCACATCCTGCACCTTCCGAACGAAAGGTTCTCGCGCGACCCGAAAGTCGTGGAAGCCATGAACGAGGATCCTCTGATTGCCCACGAAACTCAACCGACACGAACCATGGCCGCGCTGGTTCGTGCCGACGAGCGACTCAAGAAGGAATTTCCCCAAATTACTCTGCCGGTCCTGATTCTTCACGGCACTGACGACAAGAACACGAAGCCCAGCGGCAGCCAGCACTTTTACGACAAGGTGGGCTCCGTGGACAAAACACTAAAGCTTTACGAAGGAGGGTTTCACGATCTTCTCAATGACCTCGACAAGCGCGTGGTCATGCAGGACATCCAGGGCTGGATCGATGCTCGGCTTCCTGCCCACATTGGAAACGCCGGCCGGCTGGGTTTAGGGGCATTGCTAATCTGGGTGGGATCCAGCCGTGATAAGCCGCTCGTCGTCAGTCTGGACAGTATCTATCTATTGATCCCAATTCACGTTTATTTATCGAGGAGATTTCTATGAAAGTCCTTAGATCTCTTCTTGCGTTGCTTTTGGTTAGTGCATTCGCGGCTGGAGTCGCGATCTCAGCGCAGGACAGGTATTCCCTCAAAGTTCCCAATGGACTGGCGTTCTCAGAGTTCAAGGGGTACGACCGTTGGGAGGTCATGTCCCTCAGTAACGGGGGGAAGCACGCGGTAATACTCGGCAACCCGGTGATGATCAAAGCTCTTAAGGCCGGCGTCCCCGGAAATGGCGAGCCATTCCCCGACGGAGCCAAGATGGCAAAGATCCATTGGAACGCAATGAAGAGCGATACGGAACCAGGTCAGCCGTTAGTGCCGGATGCGCTCCACGATGTTGATTTCATGCTGAAGGATAGCAAGAGGTTTGCGGACAGCGGCGGGTGGGGTTTTGAAGAGTTCGAGTATAGACCCGGCTTCCGATACGTTTAGGCCCGGCAACACATCGGATCAGCCTCCTCAGTCGAACGACGCTAAATGTGGGTTCGCGTGTCACACTGTTGCGGCAAAGCGGGACTACGTTTTCACAGGCTACCCGAAGCGGTGAGTTTGTCTGGCTGGTGCGGGTCCCCGCGATCGGGACCCGCGCGAGCGGCAATGTCACAAGACACATGGCATCCGCTGGGCACGCATGAGCAGATCGGGTTACTCCCTGAGGAATACCCTGGGACTCGCAAAGCCTTCGCGGGCGATGGGCTAGCGGCGCAGTCCTATATCCGCAGCCCGAGTGCGTGCCGAAGCGCCGGGTGTTCCGCGTAGGCGAGCGACCCGTGCTGAGAGCAAGAAGCGGGGGTGGATGACTTGCGGTCGCGAGCCCATCAATGGCCTTCCGCCATAGCGCTTCAACTGCCCAATTCCAAGAGCGCCCCGCTGCGGCGCTGACGGGAAGCACGGCGGTGTGCCGCCCCAGCTTTCAACTCATGTTTCGTAGTGACCGACTCAGGAGCGACGATCTGTATTTCAAGGAGGCTTCGAAACGCGCGTTCGAGCAGCTCAAGGAAGTCGTTGCGCCGTTCGTGGCGCATGGGGATGCCAACGAGACGGATACCAGGCTGTTGATGGCATGGTCAGTCGTGCACGGCTTTGCGACGCTCGTTAACGAGGGCCACCTGATGCACTTTCAGCACGGCCGTCGGCCGCAGAGGCTGCGCATCAGCTGGGCCGCGAACTGATCGATCGGTTCGTAGACGCATGGAGCCCTGCCGAAGGGTCAACGCTCTCGTGACTCGTTGGCCACCGCCGAGAATATCCACGAAAGCGTTGCGGTCGCCGACCGCGACAGTTAAATGGACGGCGGCTCAAGACGGTTGGGATTGAGCGCCTCTACCGGCCCATGTCGCGGTGCCAGGTCTTTAATCTCGAGGTACGCCGGCGCGCAGTAGAGGTCTTCTTCATAGCGGAATTTGCCATTGCCTGCGTAGAGGTTCAGTGTGACGCAGGGGAACTGATAACGGTAGTCGGTCGCGGGGCCCGGATTGCGCCACTCACCATACGGAACCTTGCTGCCATCCGGGTTAGGCCAGCGGTTCCAGTTGTAGTTAATGACCAGGTTTCCCTGGACGCGTGCCACTCGGGGATGAAACGCAACTCGGGTTGTGTGGCCATCAGCGGCACCATCCACTTGGCGATGTCGTCGCGGCGTCGGAACGCACCGAAATGGTGATCGACGTACAGGCACTCGTCCGTGAACATGTCGCACCAGTGCTCCCACTCGTTCATGTTGGCGCGCGCCGCGTAGTCCTGGAATGCCGCCTCCACCTCCTCGTGCGGGTAAACGGGTCCGGTGTGCAGCAGGGTCTGCCACCCCAGGGCAGCGGACATGGCCCCCTGATAGGCAATTTTTCCGAGGTCCGGGGGAGTTTGTTCTGACATCCGTGAACCCTAGGTGCACCTGGTGGCAAAGATGAGCGAATAAATGGTCTATGCACGTCGCTAGGTTCGACAGTCCCCAGGTGCCGATATCCGGTCGCTCCGGCGGCCGCTGATTGCGGTCGAGTTTGGCCGGCGGCGCCTGCGCGGGGAGGCGCCCAGCCCGACTCCTTGATCAGCTCGGCAAGTTCAACCATATTGAATACGTCGTTTTCGTAGCAGAACCGGCCGTTGCCGGCGTAGATAGCGATGCTGAGCGAGAAGCAGTCGGGGAAGCTGCCGTCAGGCAGTTTTCCGGGTACCCGGCTCCAGAATGCACAGATGACCAGATTGTCCTTGACCACCGTCCAGAGCGTCGGGAAACGCCAGTCATCAAAGCCGATCATGCATTCGTGCATGAAGGTGGCGATGGCATCGCGCCCGACGTAGCGCCCCAGACTGGGTCGATGTAGATGGCGTCCTCGGTGAAGTGTTCGGCGATCTCGCTCCAGTCCGCGCCGCCGGCGACGACGTTCGCGGGTTGCGAGTACCTTGCCCCACGCGGCGCGGACTTCTGTTCTGGATAGATACTGCATAGCGGTGTCCGTCTCCGAGATCTTGAGGACAGTCTGTACCAGATGCTCGAAGCCCTCCGAGCACGGTGCATGACCAATTTGTGCAAAGATCAGTACACAGATGGGCAGGTCGAGCGTTAGTGGGCTCTAGGTACGGCAGGACCGCTGCGGCGAACAGCCTGAGGCTCCGCCATGACAGCTCCGGGTCCATCGCCGCCATCAACGGGTGGAACAGCAGGGCGCCGGAGGGCCCGAGTGCTTTGCCAGCGCGAGGCACTCTTTCGGGGTGACCACCGCGTAGGCCCCCTGCCGGCGAATTCTTGGCCGATTCCACGGGCATGTAAGAGGAGTCGAGCCGCGCCTCGTTTGCCCATCTACCGTACTCGTTGGTCTCGTAGAGCGCGTGAGGTGCGATGCGCTTCCAGTCTTCGTCCGGATCCTGCGTGACGTGCAGGAACGTCGGGCCAAATCGGAACATCGGATTGGCCTGGAGCCGAGCTCGCTCGCCTCTTCGCGTAAATAGCATGCAATTCTGCGAGGTGTGTATCGAAGCCCTACGCCGATCCGCGCGGCCCGCCGGGCTGCAGGCGTCGAGCCGCCGAGAACAGTGGAGGGTGGGGCTTCTGCACCGGGGAGGGGCTGACGCGCAGACGCGACCGGCGTGCTCGAACGCCTCTCCACTCCATGCCGTACGCAGTCGCGATTCTCTTCCATAAGGGTGCCCGCGCTGGGTCGAGGCCGAACATCCCAGCTCGCTGGGCACGTAGCCGGCGGCCAGCGTGAGATCGAGCCGGCCGTTGCAAATGTTGTCGAGAACGGCGACCTGTTCAGCGACGGAAATGGGTCATGCTACGTGAGCACCAGCGCGGCGATCCAGATGCGCAGTCTCTCGTCCGCGCGGCAATGGCGGCGCCAGCGATCAGTGGCGCGGGCAGGTACCCATCGGCGACTCCGTGGTGTTCCGAGATTCGCGACGGCAGCAAATCCGCATGATCAGCCCAAGCGACCATGTCCAGCATCTCTTGATAGAGGCGTGCGCGACACCGAATGCAGGAGCGCGCATGTCGAAGCGCATGAATAGCTGCAGCATTAGGATGCTCCGCGAAGGTGGCTCACTACTGGGGGTGGTCGCGGCACGGGTCCTAAAAATTTCCGGATTTCACGATGTGCCATCTCACCCATGGCCGCCGACCAGATCCGATGCTGACGTTGGCTCACCTTCAAGAAGATACCGATGAATGGCCGCACTCGCGGCGGCGTTAGGGCGCGGGCCAGGGTGCACGCCGCGGCACGAGCCGCCCCGAGGCTGACATGGTGGGTCCGCGTGACCGATTCAATTGAGCGCAACTCCTCGCGCTCGAGACGCTCTACGCCATAGGCGAGCAGGTCGCGCCGATAAAGCGACAGCTTGACGAGCCCTGCAGTGCGGTCGCTGAGATAAGGATCCTTGAGTGCAGGCTGCAGGAGTGATTCCAGGGTATACACAATGTATTCGTCGATGAAATGCGCCGGCGCGGGCGCGTCGGCAGCCCCTGTGAGCGTAGCAACGGCGATCTGATGACGTGTCGCCAGCGCACATACCAGGGTGTAAGCCACCGACTGTCGGTAGGTGAGCAGCACAGGGATGTTTTGTGTCACTGACGGGCGAGAGATAGCCAGATTGAGTCCGACATACCACCGCGTGAGTACTAGCACGACGGCAAATTCCAGTGCATCGCGGTCGATGGGGCGCCCGGCAGTGCTCGTAGTTTTCGATGCTGCGCGGATGCTCCGAAGGACACTCCGAGGCCCGCACAGCACCGCGGCGAGGTCTTCGAGAGGATGCCCCATGTGGACTACCTCCCAGTCGATCAGCGCCCGTACGCGCCCGTCCGCACCGAAGATGAAGTTTCCAGGCCCCACGTCCCCGTGTACCAGGCACGGTGCACGTTCGCGATCGGGAATGTTCTCGGCCAGCCAGCGAAGTGCAAAGTCGATCTCCGGTTCCTTGAGGCTCGACTTCTCGGTACATAGAGGTCAGTCGCCAGGTCACTGGAGACCGCCGCCGCCTACGGTGGCTAAGCGCGGCAAACTCATTCAAGTCCAGTCGCGGCGGGCTCGAGTTGTAGTGCGACTACCTGCTTCATCAGATCGGCTTGAATCAGTAACTGCGCTTCCGGGGTCACCTGGACCTGATAGCTGGTAGTTCCTTCGATGAATTCCATGAGCATGGCGTTGTGTCGCGCGCTGTACGCGATGATTCCTGGGACCGGCAGCGCCGCCGCATGGAGCGCGGAGATGACGCGGAACTCTCGCTCTATCGTGAATTGTGTTCCCGAGAGAGGGCCCTGGCCGTTGTCAACCCTCAGCAGGTAACGCTGGCCTGCCGGGTCGCGCACGACGTAGCTGGTTCGCGAGCCGCCGCCCGGAATGAGTTCCAAGGTAATGCCGGACACGCCGATCGCCTGCGCGGCCCACTGTGAGATCTCATCGGTTGATTCGGTCATGGCTGCTTTGAGCGAATCTTCCTGGCGACTGCCAGAGCCGCACGGAGCTTCGCGCGCCACAACGGCAGGCTCCACAGGTCCTGTTCTTCGCCGAAGGCAATTCCCGACGGGAGATCCCACTTCATGAGGTAGTGCCTACTGAGAAGGTTGGGATAGGACATATAGGAGAATTGATTCAGCGGCGTGCCAGTTCCCACGAGAATCCGGCCATCGACGTCCTCAATTTCGAATGAGATTCGTGCAAGGCGCCCATCGACTGTCCTCCACGAGTCGCCGTCCGTGGCTCAGGGTTCGCCTTTGGTCCGTCCAGGGAAAGGTAGCCCGTGAAAACGGTCTCAGGCTTCGGGTCGGGCCGCGAAAAGCCAAGAAAGGACGCTGAGCCGGAAGCGCCATGAAAATAACCGAGGCGGGTCTCATCGCCGATTGTGCGCGGTCCCCAGGAGCGGTCCCGTATCCCGAAGGCGTCGACCTTGTACCGTTGGCCCTCAAGGTCGACGTGACCTCGATATCTTCCAGGCTGGTCCAGATGCCCGGCGAAGAACTTCGAGATGCCTGGGCGATCCGTGATGTGGGCATCCGTAAGCGCGGCAAAAGTGAGTTTAGCAGGTCTACTCGGGAATTTTGGAAGCAGATCTCGTAATCCATGCCCTCACGGACGGCGCGGATGTGAGCGCCGTTGTCCAGGCGAAGGTCCCTGACAAGCGCAGCCCCTGATCGGACGATTTACATCGTACTGGAATATGGGCGCATCCCAGGGCACCTCCGCCGACTGATCCCAGATTATGCAGCCGCCTCCGTAGATTCCGAGTGCCGGTCGGAACCAGTGGTAGACATAGATGGACATCGCGCGATCGGGTATTGCAGTGCCAAACCATACTGCCTCCGTCCAGTCGAATGCACCGGCGGGGAAGGCGTGAAATCCGTCGACCGAGTCGCCAGGCAACTAGCATAGGAAGCGACACCCTTTCCGGTACACCCATGGAAGGCGCACTCGCTGCAGTCGGGGCTGGGACCGCCAGCCGGCACTGTAAGGCAACCGCCATAGCATCAAGGCGCAACATCTCCGCGCAAAGAGCGTCGCACATGTGAGCCGTTCGGTGCTCGAGTTCGCAGGTCAGCGCCGCCGGGCACCGGTTATAGGCGCGGAGAAGTTGCTCCCGATAAGCCGAAGGGGACCGGCCGGTCCATTGCTGAAATGCCCGGCGAAATGCCCCGGCGTCGCTGAAATTGGCCAGGTCAGCGATCTCGTTGATGGTCAGCTCCGCCCGACGGAGAAAGTCAGTGGCCAGATTGAGCTGGCAGCGTTTTCTGATCACGGAATACGCGGTGCCTTCGTCGGCAAGCCGGCGGCGCAGCGTCCAACTGGTAATGCCGAAAAGATCCGCCCAACCTGGTCGACACTCGGGATTTTGTGGTGGCGGACATGCGCATCGATCATCGCGACGTACATGTGCTCAGCCAGCGAACCCCGCTGACGTTCCCGCAGCATTAGGTCGTAGGGGAATCCCTGCAGCAACGGTGCGAGATCCGCTTGTCGCCGAACTACCGGCTGTCTCAGGCAGCCGGCGTCAAACGTGAGGCAAGTCGCTTCGGCGTCAAAGTCGACCGGCGATGCTGAACAGGCTGAGGGCCAGGCCGTCGTCGCTGCCGTGGGGATGTGCGAATTCAACTGCTTGGAGGGATACCGGCGCATCTATCAGCCACTCGTAGAGCAGGTGAATGACGGCCGTATTGTAGACATCCAATGCGATGCCAGCGGCGGAGTGCCCGCGTTCTACCGTGCGCACGTAGAGTCGTGCGCGGCGATTGGTTACCTCGAGTGGATCCGGCCCGATCCGCCCGCTAAACATGTCGAGGAACGTCGCCGTGGTGCTAATCGCTTCGGCGAGATCAGCGCAGCCGGTGAGGCAGCGGCAAAGCAATAAAAACTGCTCTGGCCGAGGCAGCCCTCGCCGGCCGCGTGCCCAAGATTTTCGCGCAACGCTGTATGGCAGGCGCGGCTAATGAGGATGAAGGAACCAAGATCGACGCGCAATCGTGCCTGCGGCCAGATCGCGCCAGTCGTAGGGCGCTTCGGCCGCGTGCTAGAATGCGATCGGGCCGTTCGCCAGATTTGCGGACGGCGCTGAGCAGCGCCACCAGCAGGCTGGTCGGCGCGTGGCGGCACACAATTCGGGAGACTTGCTTGGTTCGAGCCATGATCCCCGGGCACTGCTCGCTCGGGGACGGTGGCGTCCCTGCGGACGCGATCCTTGCTCAAGCCTTAACGGCGGTACTACTATGTACCATCATAGTGTTCCATCGTCAACAACAGCCTCATGATTTGCGCTGCTTTCCAGCGCGTCGGGGAAATTGCCCGACGAGCACTACCGTTACGAATGCCCGTATACTCGCCTTAATTACGGCCCACGCCTTGCGAAAATGACAACGGCTCGCTCAGCCTCCGGCTCTCGTGGTGACGCCAAGCGGAGCGCTCGGCGTGCGCGGCCGGGTGGACGGACGAAACGCCAGCAAGAGCAAAAGCAGGAAACGCGCGACAGGCTGCTCCGTGCCGCCGAGCAAGTATTCTCGAAACGCTCCTACGCCGCGACCGCCGTCGAGGAGATTATTATGGAAGCAGGCGCGAGTCGGACTTCGTTCTACCGTCATTTCGACAGCAAGTGGTCCATCGCGAGCGCATTGTGCGGCGAAGTCATGCCGGGCGTATGGGAGCTATGGCAAGAGCTTAGCAGCTCTACAGGATCCACGCGAGGCGGCGATTGCGGCCTGGTTGCGCCGCAGGTTGGGTTTTATCATCAGCACCGCACGATGTTCTCGATCATGCGCGAAGCGGTCGCTATTGAACCAGCTGGCGCGGCTGCGGTCACCAGAACACACGATGAGGTGATCCAGGTACTTGCCACAGGGATTCGCGCCTTCAGGAACACCCTGGCTCGGTCCCCAGCAGGACATAAGGGCCACATAGGGCTTGTCTGCTGCTGATGCAACTCGACGAATTCACCTACACGATCGCGGTGCGGGGCTGGAACGTCGATGATGCCATCGCCATTGATGTCATGGCGCGGCAAATCCGTGACTTCATCGCCCGGGACGTTTGACCTATTCGTCAGGCCGCGCGGGCACTTGACGGCGTCCGATCCGTTTAGACCCAACCGCACCGGGCTTTCGCTTGATCGCCTGAATCCTCCGCCGGGACCACGACCCGCCTTGCGCATGCAATCGGCGGGACGATGACCCTCCTCATTCGTGCGTTGATCTTTGCTCATTCATGTTGCGCAACCGTGCGTGCGCGCACCTTAGAGTCGCCAGCGACAGTTTCGGAGACGCTGCAGCGCATGCGCCACGGACGTGGCCGCGGCTGAGGTTTTTCCAGGGCAGGGCGGATGAGGGGGTGACGAGTGAAGTGCAGAGCCGTTCGGCAAGTTCTATTGGTATGCGCTGCAGTCGGCGGAATCACGCTGTCCGTGGGGCTCAGTGGCTCAGGAGGCCGCGCTACAGGAAGTTCTGGTCACCGCGCAGAAGCGCGAACAGAACCTGATCGATGTTCCCATTGCAGTTACCGCACTGAGCGCGGACTATTTGGAGCAACGGGATATCAGTTCAGTCGCAAGCTCGACGCGCTCGCCCCTGGTCTCATCGTCAATCCCACCCCGACACAGCCGAACAATGCCCAGATAGGCATCCGCGGGTCCGTCCAGCAGAACGGCGATATCGTCCTCGATCCATCCGTTGGCATGTACTTGGATGGGGTGTATATCGGCAAATCCCAGGGTGCCATCTTCGACATCGACGATCTCGAACGCGTCGAAGTGTTGCGTGGCCCGCAGGGCACGCTATACGGGCGCAATACGCTGGCTGGGGCAATCAATTTCATTACCAATAAGCCAACTGCAGACCTCCATGGTTCGGCGCAACTTGGTTACGGCAACTACGACGCCTTCACGGCCAAGGGAATGCTGAACATCCCGCTAACGTCGACGCTCTTCGTCAAGATCGCCGCGTTCGAGCTTTACCCGCCATGGTCCAGTTACCCTCATCGCCGATCCCTACAACGTGGGCGGCGTACCACTGGCAAGTCTCTATAACAACTCCGTGGTACAGGATCCCTTCGGGGCCGAAGCGAAGTCCGGCCGGCTCGGGGACAAGGACCACGATAGCTTCCTCGGGCAACTCCGTTTCGTGCCCAACGAGCGGCTGACGGTTGACTATCCTTCGACTACAGTCGGGCAAGGGATACGCCCGATACGACTCAGCTGGAGTCGGTCAATCCCAATGGCTTCCTCGGAGCCAATTGTCCGTATGGTCCGAGCGGGTGCATACCGGCGTACCTATACGTGCAACCGAAGTTCTCGCATACCGCGTTTAACGACAATCTGCCTCAGGATTACCTAGCCGTGGCAGGTCACGGACTCACGGTCGCGTGGAAGGCCGGGGACATGACGTTCAAGTCGATCACTGGCTACCGGTGGACAAACTTCAACGATTACCCGGCCGATCTCGACGGTACCCCTATGTGGCTCGGCACTGGCGGCCTGATCACCTCATACAACTCGTTCAGCCAGGAGTTCCAGCTGACAGGAACGGTGGGCGACAAATGGAACTACGTTGCCGGGCTCTATTATTTCCATGACGATGGCGAGACCACCAATCCGCAGTACTTTTTCTTCGGCGGCGTGAACTACTTTACGCAGTACGGAGGCACCACGCACACCGGGGCACTGTACCGCCAGGCAGACTACGCGCTGACGGATCGAATCACCCTCACCGGTGGACTACGGTATACAGATGAGAGAAAGACGATCCACAGACTGGACGTGTCTTTACCCGACACGGATCTCGTGGGATACAAGCGCCTCGACTACCTTTCACGCGGTTACTCCAACTGTCATTTTCGCATATAGATTCAGCGATACGCTCAACACGTACGCCAAGTACGCAGAGGGTTATCGTAGCGGAGGCTTCAACGGTGAAGCCGGCTCGAATGAGGCCACTACTACGCCGTTCGGTTCCGAGAAAGTGGACTCGTTTGAGGTGGGGATCAAGTCGAGCCTGTGGGACCGCCGCGCGGATATTAACCTTGCCGCGTTTGTGAATCACCACAAGGACATGCAACTTTCGGTCTTTACCGCTACTTCGGCTCTGGAGAGCCTGATCGAGAATGCCGGATCGGCGAAGATCAAGGTCGAGCTCGAGACGGTTTTCCGCCCTGTCGAGGTGCTGCGAATCAGCGCCAACCTGGCTTATCTCAATGCGAATTACGACACCTTTTACGACACGAACGCCTCCGGCGATGTCGTGAACGTAGCCGATAACCGGGTCATCCCCCACGCACCCAAGTGGCAGGCTCAAGGCGGGTTCGATTGGCGCATCTTCAGCCCCGGAGGGGCGGACAGCCTGCACTTCATCGTTGATACCCGCTATAGCAGCAGCTATTTCCTTTATCCATACGCCAAGACGCTACGCTGGATTTTCCGCTGGTGTCGGCCGCCTCACAGGTTGAGGCGCAAGAAGTTACTTTGGTCGATGCCCAGCTACGTTGGGAGAACGTTCCCGTTGCTTCGCAGACCGGATGGGTGTCCCTGTGGTGCAAGAATTGTGCAAACACGGAAAAAAAGCTGAACGGCATCGACTTCGGGCCGACATTCGGCGAACTGAATATTGCCAATTTCAACGAACCGCTCACCTACGGAGTATCCGCGGGGCTGAAGTGGTAGCCACGCCTATAGGCGTCCGAACGGACTACGGTATTGAGGGCGGTTGCACGGAATTGACGTTCTGGTAGCTTACTTGTGTTTGTTCCGGAGTGACGGGATGGCGCGTACGCAGGATTATGGATTGGGCGAATTTACCTTCCCCCGCGGCTGGTTCATGGTTGCAGACGCGGAGGAATTGAAGGACCGGCCGCTGCCCGTGCGCTTCTTGGGCAGGACTTCGCACTCTATCGCGGCAAGAGCGGCCGCGCGGTGATGCTTGATGCCTACTGTCCGCACATGGGCACGCACCTGGCCCGCAACAACACCTCCTACGTGATCCACGACGGTCAGATCGAGGGCGACTCGATCCGCTGCCCCTACCACGGCTGGCGCTTCGGCCCGGACGGCAAGTGCAATGACATCCCTTACAGCAGGGCGCCGATTCCTAAGGCCGCCTGCGTCAAAGCGTGGCCGATCGTCGAGAGCCTGGGCGCGATCTTCGTATGGCATGACCCCGAGGGCGGGGAGCCGGAGTGGGAAGCACCCTGCACTTCCGCAGTGGGCCGACCCCCAGTGGGTGCATTGGAAGTTCGATCACCTCGGCGTCATCAACTGCCATGCGCAGGAAGTAGTCGACAACATCGCAGACTGTTCGCACTTAGGTCCCGTGCACGGCGAGACCGTCAAGTTCTACCGCAACGAGTTCAGGGGTCACCGGGCGATCCAGGTCCAGGGCGGCGGCCACAGTACGCTCGTGACGCCGGACGGCGTCAGCCCAATCTTAACCACGGATACTACCTACTACGGCCCGGGCTATCTGCTCTCGTACATGTTGGGCATGGGCGAGTCGATTTTCATCATCGCGCACACCATGGTCGACGACGGCGTAATCAAGGTGTGGCACGGACTGCTCGTGAAGTCGCAGAATGCGGTGGCAACTGAAGCTGACGTGACCGCTGCGCGCGCCTACCAGGAGGCATCGCGCGTTGCCTTTGCCCAGGATTTTGACGTGTGGGCCAACAAGCGTCCGGCGGTGCAGATCCTGCAGGTGCCCGGCGACGGGCCCTTCCATAAGTCGCGCATCTGGTACCGCCAGTTCTACAACCAGCGCGCCCGCAAGCAGGAATTCCTCCAGCAAGTGGAAGGCGCTCAGCACCGTGTTGCGGGTATGCCAACACGGCACGAGGAAACGGAATCGGCTGCCTAAACGAGACTCCCGGCCGTGACTCCAGCCGGGTTTCGGCGCGCAGAAAAACTCAAGCTGAATGCGTATTGGCAACCCGACCGCGCGTCCTGAATCCATTGACCAGCTCGCCGGAGAGCTGCGCTCTAAACCACGTTTAGCTGTTCCCAAGGAAACAAAATGAGCATCGGACTGACGGTCCGCGCGCCATTCCGCTCAGACGCGCACGCCGTCTGAAGCGGCCTTAATTGGCCAGCGAAATCCTCTATAGTTCGCGCGAGTTCGAGTCGCTCGATTCGGCTCGAAACCAAATGAATTTAGAGTAATATCTTATTGAAAAATAAAGACATTCTGGTGCCCGGGAGAGGACTCGAACCTCCACGGTGTTACCCGCTAGTACCTGAAACTAGTGCGTCTACCAATTCCGCCACCCGGGCAGGTGAGGAAGGCCGCGCAATCTACGCACGGGGTCGGGGGCTGTCAAATTGAAGGGCCACAAGGGGAAATTCGCGCGGCGCAGTCGCAGCGCCGCACCGGCCGCCAGGAGTCATCACGCCGCCAAGGGCGGCGGCCGCGGGCCGCGGCCTGTCGGCGCGTCGCCGCGCACCGCGGCCAAGCGCGAGCCGCCGCGGCCCGGGGATCCGAAGCCCGGCAGCAGTGCGGAGGGCATCGTCAGCGCCAATCGCGCCGGTTACGGCTTCGTGCGCGTCGAGGGGCTTAAAGAGAGTGTCTTCATCTCGCCGCCGCAGATGCGCGGGGTGATGCACGGCGATCGCCTGCGGGTGAAGCTGACACGCGATGCGACCGCGCGCTGGTCCGGAACGGTCGAGGAGGTGCTCGAGCGCGGGGTCACGGCCTTTCTCGGCACCGTCGAGATCCAGGGGCGCAATGCCTGGGTGAATGCGGCCGACCGGCGGCTGCAGCTGCGCTGCGCGGTGGCGCCGGTGGATCTGCAGGGGGCGCGCGGGGGTGAGTGGGTGATCGCCAAGGTCACGCGCCATGCAGGCTCAGCGAGCCCGGCGCAGGGCGTCGTGCTCAAGCGCCTCGATCCGGACCGCCCCGTCGAGCTCGCGACCGAATCGGCCATCGCGCGCTTTGATCTGCCGTGCGAATTTCCAGCCGCCGCGCTGCGCGAGGCGCAGGCGTTCGGAGCGCAGGTCGATCCGCGCGCGGCCGCGGCACGCATCGATCTGCGTGAGCTGCCGCTGGTCACCATCGACGGCGAGGACGCGCGCGACTTTGACGACGCGGTCTTTGCGGAGCCACACCCGGAGGGCTTCCGCCTGATCGTTGCGATTGCCGACGTGAGTCATTACGTGCGTCCCGGCAGTGCGGTCGACGCCGCCGCGCAGGAGCGCGCGACCTCGGTCTATTTCCCGACCCGCGTGCTGCCGATGCTCCCTACGGCGCTCTCGGATCACCTGTGTTCGCTGGCGCCGAAGGTCGACCGTCTGTGCTTTGCCGCGGACATGCTCGTGACCCGTAACGGCGCCCTGAAGAGCGCACGCTTCTATCCGGCGGTCATGCGTTCGGCGGCACGGCTCACCTATACACTAGCCCACCAGGCGCTCTTTGAGGGGCGCCCCGCGGCGACCGCGCAACTGGGAGAGCTGCTGCCGAAGCTGAGCGTGCTGGTCGATGTCTATCGGGCCTTGCATAAGGCGCGCGCGCGCCGCGGCGCCTTGGACTTCGACGCCCCGGAGGCCGAGTTCGTCATCGATGAGGCCGAGCGTGTGCGCGGCATCGAGCTGCGCTCGCGCAACGATGCGCATCGGCTGATCGAGGAGTGCATGATCCTCGCCAATGTGGCGGTGGCGCAGGCGCTGGAGAAGGCGCGTGTACCCTCGCTTTATCGGGTGCACGGTCAGCCGGAGGCCGAGAAGCTCGAGCGGCTCACCTCGACCCTGAGCGCACTCGGTATCGATGCGCGTATCCCCGAGCGCGTCAGCACGCGCGATCTGCAGGCGATCGCGCGGCGCGTGGGCAGCGCGCCGGAGCGCGCGTTCGTCGAATCCCTCGTGGTGCGCGCCATGCCGCAGGCCGTTTACCAGCCAACCAACATCGGACACTTCGGGCTGGCGCTCACGCACTACGCGCACTTCACTTCCCCCATCCGCCGTTATCCCGATCTGGTCGTGCATCGCACCCTCAAGGGGCTGATCGGCGACGCCAGTGGCGCGGCGGTGCGCTACGAGACGCCGGCGCTGGAGTCTCTCGGGGAGAGCACTTCGCGCCTGGAGAAGCGCGCGGACGAGGCCGACCGCTATGTGTCCAACTACCTCAAATGCACCTATCTCAAGGAGCGCATCGGCCAGACCTTCCAGGGCCTCATCACGACGGTGGTCGAGTTCGGCTGCTTCGTGCAGATCCTGGACGTGGCCGTGGACGGTCTGCTGCACATCGACAACCTGCGCGATGACGAGTACGTGATGGAGGACCACGGTCACGGCTGGCGCGGCAAGCGCAGTGGCCGGCGCCTGCACACCGGCGCGCACGTGCGTGTCATGGTCACTGCGGTGAACCCGATCGAGGGCCTGATCGATCTGGCCCTGGCGGAAGACAGCTAAGGCGGCGCCCGCCATGGCAGACAAGGGCACCCAGACGATCTACGGCCTGCACGCGGTGCGCCTCATGCTCGAGCGTCATCCGCAACGCGTGCTCGGCGTTCGCCTGGCCGAGCACCGCGGTGACCCGCGTGCGCGGGCGATCGAGGAACTGGCACGGCGCCAGCAACGCCCGCTGGCACGGGTCGATGGGCAGCTTTTGAAGCAGCAGCTGGGCGACGTCACCCACCAGGGGGTGGCAGCCGAGGTGCTGCCGCTTGCCAGCTGGGATGAGGATGATCTGCTGACGGCGCTCGCGGGCGTGCACTCCCCGCTGCTCATCGCCCTCGATGGGGTGCAGGATCCGCACAACCTCGGGGCCTGCCTGCGCACGGCAGATGCCTGCGGCGCGCTGGCGGTGATCGTGCCGCGCGATCGTGCCGCGCAGCTGACACCCGCGGTACGCAAGGTGGCGGCGGGGGCGGCGGAGACGACTCCGGTGGTGGTGGTCACCAACCTCGTGCGTACGCTCAAGCTGCTCAAGGAGGGGAACCTGTGGGTGGTCGGTGCGGACGCCGCGGCCGAGCAGGAGGCGTGGCAGGCGGATCTGAAGGGGGCGCTGGTGCTGGTGCTGGGAGCGGAAGGTTCGGGACTGCGCCACCTGACGCGTGAGAACTGCGATTTCATGGTGCGGCTCCCGCAGGTCGGGGCGGTCGAGAGCCTCAATGTCTCGGTCGCCGCGGGCATGCTGCTGTATGAGGCGCTGCGGCAGCGACGCGCGCCATGAGGGCGGTGCTGGCGAAGGCCTTTGCGCCCTTGGAGCAGCTGGTGCTCGAGGAAGTCGCGCCGCGCAGCGCCGGCGCCGGCCAGGTGGTGATCGCGGTCAAAGCCTGCGGCGTCAACTTCCTCGATGGACTGATCGTGCAGGGCAAGTATCAGACACGCCCGCCGCTGCCGTTCTCGCCCGGAGCCGAAGTGGCCGGGCTCATCAAAGAGGTGGGCCCGGGCGTAGCGACCCTCACGCCCGGCATGCGCGTGCTCGCGGTTCCCGGTTTCGGCGGCTTCGCGCAGGAGCTGGTGACGGAGGCGGCCGGCGTGATGGCGCTGCCGCCCATGATGGACTTCACCACCGCCGCGTGCTTCCCGGTCGTGTACGCGACCTCGCTGCATGCGCTGCAGGCGCGCGCCCAGCTGCGCGCGGGCGAGACGCTCTTGGTGCTCGGGGCAGCCGGTGGCGTGGGACTCACGGCGGTGCAGATCGGCAAGCTTCTCGGAGCGCGCGTGATCGCCGCGGCCTCGAGCGAGGAGAAGCTGGCGCTCGCCCGTGAGCACGGGGCGGATGCGCTCATCAACTACGCGACCTCCGAGCTGCGCGAGCGCCTCAAGGAGCTCACCGGCGGCAAGGGCGTGGATGTCGTCTACGACCCGGTCGGTGGCGCGCTGGCGGAGTCCGCGGTGCGCAGCCTCGCGCTCCTCGGGCGTTATCTGGTCGTCGGCTTCGCCAGCGGCGAGATCCCGAAGATCGCGCTGAACCTGCTGCTGCTGAAGCAGGCGGCGCTGGTGGGGGTGTTCTGGGGTGCGTACGCGCGCGCGCGACCCGAGGAGAACGCCCGCGCCTTCGCGCAGCTGTTCGCCTGGTACGCCGAGGGACGTCTGCGGCCCCACATCTCGCAGAGCTTTCCGCTGGAGCGCTACCAGGAGGCGCTCGACGTTGTGATGCACCGCCGTGCGCAGGGCAAAGTTGCGCTGTTGGTTTCTTAGGCTCGGCGCGCGGGGAGCGGGCGGCCTATGTCGGGCACGGTGAGCTTCACGCGGCACGGGGCGATCGCGATCGCCTCGATCGAGAACCCTCCCGTGAACGCGCTCTCGCACGGCATACGCGTGGGACTCATGGCGGCGCTCGAGCACACGGCGCAGGATGCCGGCGTTGCGGCGCTCATTATCTGCGGCAGCGGCCGCAACTTTTCCGCCGGCGCCGACGTGCGCGAATTCGGCCGCCCGTTCGAGCCGCCCGAGCTGAACGCGGTGATCGAGCGTACCGAGCGCTGCCGCAAGCCGGTGATCGCGGCCCTGCACGGCAATGCCCTCGGCGGTGGTCTGGAACTGGCGCTCGCCTGCCACTTCCGCATCGCGCTCACCGGCACGCGCCTGGGCCTCCCGGAAGTGAAATTGGGCATCATCCCCGGGGGCGGCGGCACCCAGCGCCTGCCGCGCCTGATCGGCGCGCGCGCCGCGCTCAGCGTGATCGCCGAGGGTAAGGACCTCTCCGCCACCGAGGCGCAGCGCCTTGGACTCCTCGATGAGTGCGTGACGGGGGAGCTGCAGGCGGCCGCGCTCGCATTTGCACAGCGCATCGTGCGCGAGGGGCGGCCGCTGCGGCGCACCGGTGAGCTCACCGCACGCCTCGATGAGCCGGAGGTTTTCGAGGAGTTCACGCGCAACCTGGCGAAGAAGCAGCGCGGCTTTACCGCGCCGCTCGAAGCCGTCAAGGCGGTGCGCCTGGCCTACGAACTGCCGTTCACGCAGGGACTCAGGCAGGAACTCGAGCTGTGCATGGCGCTGCTGAACAGCGAGCAGTCGCGCGCGCAGCGCCACGTCTTCGCCGCCGAGCGCGAGGTCGCGCGCGTTCCGGGCATCGCCACCGACACCGCGGTGCGCGAGATTGCCATCGCCGCGGTGGTCGGCAGCGGCGTCATGGGTCGCGGGATCGCCATGTGCCTGGCCAACGCCGGGATCCCGGTGCAGCTCCTGAGCCGCAGCGCGGACGCGCTCGCCGCAGCGCGCAAGGCCATCGGGAAGACCTACGAAGGCTCAGTCGCCCGCGGCAGCCTGGGGCAGGCCGAGGCGGACCGGCGGCTCGGTCTCATCACGGGGACTCTCGAGGACGCCGATCTTCGCGGGGCGGATCTCATCGTCGAGGCGATCGCCGAGGAGCTGGACGCTAAGGTCGAACTCTTCGGGCGACTCGGGGTGCTCGCCAAGCCCGGTGCGATCCTGGCGAGCAACACCTCGTTCCTGGATCTGAACGCGCTGGCGCAGGCGAGCCGGCGTCCACAGGAGGTCGCGGGCCTGCACTTCTTTAACCCGGCCCACGCGATGCGCCTGCTCGAGACGGTACGCGCTCGCGCGACCGCCCCGGAGGTGAGTGCCACGCTGCTTAAGCTCGGGCGGCGCCTGGGGAAGATCCCCGTGCTGGTGGGGGCGACCGAAGGCTTCGTCGCCAACCGTATGCTGGCGCGCCGCTCGCGCGAGGCGCTCTTCATGCTGGAGGAGGGTGCGTTGCCCGAGCAGGTCGACCGGGTGCTCACCGACTTTGGTTTTCCGCTCGGACCCTTTGCGGTCGCCGATCTGGGTGGACTCGACGTGGTGCTCGCGACCCGCCGCGCGCGCTTCGCGCAGCTGAGCGCACGCGAGCGCGGCGCGGATCTGCTCGAGCAGCTCAACGCGCTCGGCCGCTTCGGCCAGAAGAGCGGCGCGGGCTGGTATCGCTACGATACCGAGCGCCGGGCGCTCCCGGACCCGGTGGTGACGGAGCTCATCGAACGCCATGCGAGCGAGCGCGGGATCGCGCGCCGCGCGCTCAGCGACACCGAGATTCTGGAGCGCTGTGTGTATGCGATGATCAATGAAGGCGCCCGCTTGCTGGCCGACGGCACCGTGCCGCGCCCTCAGGAGATCGATGTCATCTGGGTGCACGGCTTCGGTTTTCCGGCCTACCGCGGCGGCCCGATGTATTACGCCGACCGAATCGGGCTGCCGAGGCTTCTCGAGCGGCTGCGGCACTACGCCCATGCTGTGGGTCCGGAGTACTTCGCCCCCGCCCCCCTCATCGAGCAGCTGGCGGCCGCGGGAGGCGGGTTCTACGGTTGAGGCGCCGTCGCCCTAGATTAAGGAGTGCGCTGCGTGGACTTTGAACTCAGTGAGAAATCCAAGAGCTATCTGCAGCGCCTCGGCGCCTTCATGGACGAGCAGATCCACCCGAACGAGGAGCGCTTCTATGCACAGCAGCGCGAAGGGGATCGCTGGCAGGAGCCCCCCTTGCTGGAGGAGCTCAAGGGTAAGGCGCGTGCGGCGGGCCTGTGGAACCTGTTCCTGCCTGACTCGCGCCACGGGGCGGGGCTTTCGAACCTTGATTACGCCCCGCTGTGCGAGCTGATGGGACGGGTCAGATGGGCGCCGGAGGTGTTCAACTGCGCCGCGCCCGATACCGGCAACATGGAGACGCTGGAGCGCTACGGAACTGCCGAGCAGAAGCGCGCCTGGCTCGAGCCACTGCTCGCGGGCGAGATCCGCTCGGCCTTCGCCATGACCGAGCCACGGGTCGCCTCGAGCGATGCCACCAACATCGAGAGTTCCATCGTCCGCGATGGCGACGCTTACATCATCAACGGGCGCAAGTGGTGGACCTCGGGCGCCGGCAGCCAGCGTTGCCGGCTGTTCATCTTCATGGGCAAGACCGACCCCACCGCCCCCAGGCACCGCCAGCAGTCGATGATCCTCGTGCCGCGCGACACGGCGGGGATCAGCATCCTGCGGCACCTGCCGGTGCTGGGCTTCGATGACGCCCCGCACGGGCACATGGAGATCGACTTCAGGGACGTGCGCGTGCCGGCGGCCAACATGCTGCTCGGTGAGGGGCGCGGCTTCGAGATCGCCCAGGGGCGCCTCGGGCCCGGCCGCATCCACCATGCGATGCGCCTGATCGGCGTCGCCGAGCGCGCCCTGGAGCAGATGTGCAGGCGCGTGAAGACCCGCACCGCCTTCGGCCGGCCGATCGCCGAGCAGTCGGTGACGCTCGAGCGCATCGCCGAGTCGCGCATCAAAATCGACCAGGCGCGCCTGCTCGTGTATCACGCCGCCTGGCTCATGGACAGCGTGGGCAACAAGGCCGCGCGCGCCCAGATCGCCATGATCAAGATCGCTGCCGCCGACACGGCGTGCCAGGTCATCGACTGGTCCATCCAGGCCCACGGCGCCGCGGGCCTCAGCGACGATTTCCACCTGGGGCACGCCTACGCGCAGGCGCGCGCCATCCGCATTGCCGACGGGCCGGATGAGGTGCATCGCAACCAGATCGGCCGCCTCGAGCTGGAAAAATACTAAGCGGCATGAGTCACGAGGATCTCGCTGGCACGATGCCGGTCACCGCCGAGCAGCGCTTCGATACGGGTGCGCTCGAGCGCTACCTGCGCGAGCACATCCCCGGCCTGCGCCCGCCGCTGGCGGTGAGTCAGTTCCGGGGCGGCCAGTCCAATCCCACCTTCCTGTTGCGCGACGCAGCGGGTGCGCACTACGTGCTGCGCAAGCAGCCCGGAGGCCCGCTGCTGCCCTCGGCACACGCGGTCGATCGCGAGTTCCGCGTCATCAGCGCGCTGCACGGCACGGGTTTTCCGGTGGCGCAGCCGGTGTGCTACTGCGCCGACCGCAGCGTCATCGGTACGCTCTTTTACGTCATGGGCTACGCCGCCGGGCGCAACTTCTGGGATGCGACGCTGCCGCAACTGGCGCGCGCGGAACGCACGGCCATCTACGCGGAAATGAACCGCGTGCTCGCGCAGCTGCACGCCTTGGATTTCGCTGCCATCGGCCTCGGTGATTACGGCAAGCCCGGCAACTATTTCGTGCGCCAGATCGGCCGCTGGAGCAAGCAGTACCGGGCTTCCGCGACCGAGCAGATCCCGGCGATGGAGAAATTGCTCGTCTGGCTGCCCGCCAATATCCCCGCCGACGATGAAACGACGCTGGTGCACGGGGATTACCGCCTCGATAACATGATCTTCGATGCGCGCGAGCCGCGGGTGCTCGCCGTGGTCGACTGGGAGCTCTCCACCCTCGGCCATCCACTGGCCGATTTCTCCTATCACGTCATGGCCTGGCGCATCCCCGCCGGCGACAGCCGCGGGCTCGCCGGCATCGACCTGCCCGGGCTCGGCATCCCCACCGAGGCGGAGTATCTGGCCAGCTACTGCCGCCGCACCGGGCGCGCGGGCGTCGAGCCGCGGGTCTGGGAGTTCTGCATGGCCTACAACCTGTTTCGCATCGCCTGCATCCGCCAGGGAATCCTCAGGCGCGTGCTCGACGGGACCGCGGCGAGTCAGCATGCACGCGAGGCCGGCAGCAAGGCGCGCGAGACGGCCGAGCTCGCCTGGCGACAGGTGCAGGAGAAGCTCGGCGGCTGAAGGCAGCGGCGGTTATGGCACCATCTCACGCACCATCATCTGGATGATCTGGTTGCGCTGCGTGCGCGAGGCCTGCTCGGTCTTGTACAAGGCACGCAGGTAGGCGACGTCCCAATCGCTCAAGCCGCCCGGGGGCGGCTGCGCCGGCTGGGCGCTGTAGAGCTGCAGGATGGAGGGGGCGCTGCCGAAGTCGGCGTCCGGATCAAGCTGCGCAAAGCCGAGCATGGCGACATAGTCGGCCAACTGCCCATAACTGAGTCCCTGCACGCGGCGCAGGTCGACGATTACGATCACCGACTCGAACATCTCCACAGCCCCGAACTGTATTCGGGTCCCCTTGGGATGATGGTTGGTCGGGATGTAGTTCGTGCCAAGTTTCGTAGCCGTGGGATCAAGCGCGCCGCCGCCGTCCTCCGTCACGGCTGCGTTGTACCAGACCATCACCGGATGAGTGTGAGTGAGGAAGTGCTGCACCTCCGCCGGCATCGCGTCGCCGTAGAGGCGGCGATCGCGGCGGCGCCAGCTCTTCAGCAGTCCGCTGGGATCCGCCGTGGCGACGATGTGGAGGTTGGGGCTGCACTTCTCGCCCGCGAGCGGCACGCCCGCCTGGCGCGCGACCTCCGAAAGTCGCGCGAGCATGAACTCGCCCTGCACCTGGGAAGTTCCGGCAACCAGTGGGCACACCGGCACGAGCCAGCGCCTGAGCGATCGATCAAAGTTCGGATGCGCCAGTTTGCTCACGAAAGCGGTCACGCGTTCCTCGAGCTGCTGGCGGTGCGCCTCGACGGTCACCTGATCCAGGGGCTGCGTGGCATCCGGTGGTGCCGCGGTGGCAGATGCGCCGATCGCGGCCAGGAACAGCGCAAGGAGCGGACGCGCAGTGAGCATGCCGGGCGGTCCTGGAGGGCAGTGGGCCCCGGGGTTACCAACGTCCCAGGCGGGCTGCGGTTGACGCCTTCATGGACTCAGGCGGCGCAGGTGTCCGCTGCGCGAGGCGAAGCGCCATCCGGACGCGGTGCGCTCCAGCACGTCGCGGTAGACGACGCTGCCGACACGCCCGTTCGGGCCGACGCCGAGGCCCTTGGACTGTGCCCGCACCGTGCCGTCGGCGTCCTGGCTGACGATGATGTTGGTCGCATGGTGCGCCAGCGGATGGGCGGCGTCTGGGCCGCTCCATAGTGCGCGGATGGCCGCTGCGCCGGTCACCACGCCCAACCCGAACTCGCGCATGTCGTACACCGTGCGTTCCGTGAACAGTTCCTCCACGCGCGCCCAGGCGCGCTCATCGATCACGTGCCCGTAGAGTGCGAGCAGCTCGTGGATGGCGAGCGTATCGGCAACTTCGAGCATCAGCCCTCCGGTGTCACCACCGCCCGTCCGAGCAGCGTTCCCTGCGCGAGCCGCGCGTAGGCCTTGAGGGTGTCTCCAAAGGCGAAGCGTTCGGTATCGTTCACCAATCTTCCCGCTTCCGCGAGCGTCACCACCTCGCGCAGGTCCGCGATCGTGCTGCCGGTGAAGTTGAAGACTTCGCCATCCTTGGGCAGCAGGTGAAACCACGGCAGATTCAAGCGCCCCATCCCGGCGCCGATCAGGCCATAGGCGCCGGTGCGGCGCACGGCGATCAGTCCCGCGGTGATGGTGGCATCGATGCCGACGAAGTCGAGCACGGCCTCGGCGCCGCGCCCGCCGGTGAGGGACTTGAGGTCCCCGGCGGTGCGCTCCCCGACGCCCTCGAGCGTCTCATGCGCGCCGAGCCGGCGCGCGTAATCCAGCCGCGCGGGATTCACATCCACGGCGATGACCCGCGCCGGCGTGAGCGCCCGCAGCAGTTGCACGGCGAAACTGCCGAGCCCGCCGGCGCCGATGACGACGGCACTCGAGCCGCTTGCGAGCCGCGGCATTACGCGCCGCACGGCATGCATCGAGGTCGCCGCGGCGTCCGCCAGGGGACCGGCGGTCCGCGGGTCGAGATTCTTGAGCGCAATGAGCGGGCGGGGGCTCGTCAGGTGCACGAAGGGCGCAAGGCCGCCATCGCGTCCGTAGCCGCGGCCGGCGCTGCCGGCGTCGCAGTTGTTGTCCTGTCCCGCGCGGCAGTACGCGCAGGTGCCATCCGAGTGCGTGGCCACGAGGATCACCGGCTGTCCGCGCGAGAAGCCGCTCACGCCCGCGCCGGCCTCCTCGACCCAGCCGGCGATCTCGTGGCCGAGCGTGAACGGCAGGTGCCAACTGGGGAAGGGCGGGGCCACGGCGCCGGCTTCCATCATGCCGACGTCGGAATGGCACAGGCCGTTGCCGGCGACCTTCACCAGCACTTCGCCGGCGCTGACCGTGGGCACCGGGACTTGCTGCAGCTCGGGCGGCGTACCGAACTGCGTCAGCCGCCAGGCCGGCATCATGCGCACGCTGGACATGGCCCCTAGTATGCCGCCGGCCGCGCGCGCTGCCAGCCACTCCTCCGGATGGGGTACACCGGCAGGTCCGCGGCGACAGGCGCCGGGGTTGTGTGCGAGATTCACCGCCATGAGTCGCTGGCAGCATCGACCGGAAGGTTCCAACTGGGGCGAGTTCGGCGCGGACGATCAGCGCGGGCGCATGAACCTGCTCACGCCCGTGCGCCGGCTCGCCGCCGTGCGCGAGGTGCGCGAGGGACTGGTGTTCTCGCTCAGCCTGCCGCTCGATTATCCCGGCGGCCCGGGCCTGTGGGAGACACGCGCGCCGCCTAAGCTTGCGGCCACGCGCTTCAAGGACGGCCGCTCGGCCTATCCGTTTCACATGTCCTCCTACGCCGCGCCGGCCACCGACGTGATCTGCGATGACGAGGTCACCCTGAGCCTGCAGTACTCCACCCAGTGGGATGCACTCGCGCACTGCGGCTCGGAGTTCGACGCCGACGGCGATGGGAGCGCCGAGGTGGTGTTCTACAACGGTTACCGCGGGGGCGAGCACATCGCCAGTCCCGACGCTGCCGGCGGCGGCGGTGCGGGCGCGCTCGGTATCGAGAACCTGGCGCGCGCCGGCGTGCAGGGGCGCGGCGTGCTGCTCGATCTGCAGGCCGAATACGGGCGCAGCCCCGCGCGCGTCGGCTACGAGGCGCTGATGCGGCTCATGGAGCAACAGTCGGTCGAGGTCGAGGACGGAGATTTCCTGTGCCTGTACACCGGCTTTGCGGATCTGGTGCTCTCGATGCGCAAGCGCCCCGAGCCGCGGCTGCTGCATGGCAGCTGCGCGGGCCTCGATGGGCGCGACGCGCGTCTGCAGCGCTGGATCGCCGACAGCGGCGTGGTGGCGCTGTGCGCCGATAACGCCGCGGTGGAAGCGACCGGTGACATCGGCGGCGGGGGCGCTGAGCGCCACGCGCTGCTGCCGCTGCACGAGCTGTGCCTGTTCAAGCTCGGCGTCCATCTGGCGGAGCTGTGGTACTTCGGGGAGCTGGCGCCGTGGCTCGCAGCGCACCAGCGCAACCGCTTTCTCCTCACCGCACCCCCGCTGGACCTGCCCGGCGCCGTCGGCTCTCCGGTCACGCCGCTCGCGACCGTATAGCGCGCACTTCAGGCACCGGTTACGCCGGGTCCAGCCCGAGGGCGTGTCGCATGGCGATGTAGCCGAAGGTCATGCCGGGGCCGAGCGTGGCGCCGGCGGCCGGGTAGGAGTGGCCCATGACGCTGGCCGCGACGTTGCCGCAGGCGTAGAGGCCGGCGATCGGTGCGCCGGCGGCGTCCAGCACCTGCGCGTGCTCGTTGGTCGCAAGACCTCCGTTGGTACCGATGTCGCCCGGATAGACCGGCAGTGCGTAGAACGGCGGCCGCTCGAGCGCTCGCAGCGTCGGGTTCGGCGTGACCTTGGGATCACCATAGTAACGGTCGTAGGCGCTCTCCCCGCGCCTGAAGTCAGGGTCTGCGCCGGTGCGCGCGTGCGCGTTGAAGCGCGTGACCGTTGCCTTGAGACGCTCCGGGGGCAGCTGCGTCTTCGCGGCGAGCTGCTCCCAGCTGTCGGCGCGCGCCAGCACCGCCATCAGGTTCTTCGGCTGCAGCCAGTCTGGCAGGTCCGGGATCAAGGGACCGAGCGGGTAGCTTTTGCGCCAGGTGGCGTCGAACACCATGAACGAGGGGATGGTGCGTGCCTGCGGGGTGTCGTGCCGCAGCATCTCTTGGCCGGCGACGTGGTAGGAGGCCGCCTCGTTCATGTAACGCTCGCCGTTCTGATTCACGATGATCGCACCGGGCAACGCGCGCTCGAAGGCCATGAGGCGCGCGCGCTCCTCCCCCGGCAGGCTCATCGAGGTGCCCCACCAGGCGGAGTCCATGTTGAGCGTCGCCGCCCCGATGCGCGTGGCGGCGAGGAGTCCTTCGCCGACGTTGTTCGTCTGCGAACCGCTCCAGCGCGGCTCGGGCGACTGCGGCAGGTACTGCGCGCGCATCGCGGCATTGCGCTCGAAACCGCCGGTGGCGAGCAGCACCGCGCGCCGCGCCGCGACGCGCAGCGTGCGGCCCTCGCGCTCGATCAGGGCGCCGCTGACGCGAGCGTCGCTGCGGATCAGCTGCGTGAGCGGCGCGCGCAGCCACAGCTGCCCGCCGGCGCGGTTGAGCGAGAGCTTCAGGCGCCCGAGCAGCGCGTTGCCGAGGGTCATGCGCCGGTCGAGCCGGGAATGCAGTCGGTGCGGCAGGTCGAGGAAGTAGTTGCCGAAGATCGTGAGCGCGGTCAGCCTCCAGCCGGGCAGGCGGAACAGCAGGACCCCGGTCTCCTCCAGCGTCCAGCTGACGCGTCCCATGAACTGCACCGCGGGGGAGGGCGGGCGCAGCGTCGCGAAATCTGCGCCGAGCTCGCTGGCATGCAGCGGCAGTGCTTCGAGCGAGCGCCAGCCGCTCTTGCCGCCGGGCATCTCGGGGTGATAGTCGGCATAAGGATGCGCCCGCATGCGCACCGCGCTGTGCGCCTCGAGCCAGGCGACCATCTCACGGCCGCGCCGCACGAAGGCCCAGATGCGCGCATCCGGCACGTTGGCATCGGCGAGCGCACGGATGTACTGGAAAGCCTCCTCGGGGCTGTCGGCGTGACCGCCCGCGAGTGCCTGCTGCGTCGCCGGGATCCAGATGACGCCGCCGGAGGTGGCGGACGTGCCCCCGTACTGATCGCTTTTCTCGGCGACGATCACGCGCGCGCCGCTCGCGGCGGCGGTCACAGCGGCCGTGAGCGCCGCCGCCCCGGAACCGAGCACCAGCACGTCGGTCTCGACGTCCCATGCGTCAGGCAAGGCGTCGTTCCGCGGGCTTCAGCCGGCCGGCAGGGCCGTGGCGGCGACCTGGGCGCGCTCCGCGGGAGCGCGCGCCACGCGGCGGTACAGCGTGGTGCGTTGCCAGGGGCGGCGGCCGAGGCGCGCGGCGAGTGCGCAGATCTGCGCCGCGTCGAACTGCTGGCCGTTCACCCCGCCGGCCGCGCGCGTGATCGATTCGTTCATGAGCGTGCCGCCAAGATCGTTGGCGCCGGCCTCCAGGCACAGCGCGGCTGCCTGCGGCCCCATCTTCACCCACGAGGTCTGGATGTTCGGGATGTGCGGATGCAGGGCAAGGCGGGCGACCGCGTGCATGAGCAGGGCTTCGCGCAGCGTGGGACCTGAGCGGCTCACGCCCTTGCGCCACAGCGGCGCCTCCATGTGCACGAACGGCAGCGGTACGAACTCGGTGAAGCCGCTGCGTCTCACGCTGCAGGTCGCGCACCGCGATGCAGGTGGCGCGCCCAGTGCTCGACCCCCTCCACGTGCCCGAACATGATCGTCGCGGTGCTGCGCAGGCCGACCGCGTGCGCTTCGCGCATGACGTTGAGCCACTCGGCGCTCGTCAGCTTGTCCGGGCAGATGAGCGCGCGGATCTCGTCGTCGAGGATCTCGGCCGCGGTACCCGGCAGCGTCGCGAGCCCCGCAGCGCGCAGCTCCGTGAGGTAGCTCTTCAGCGAGCGCCTGAGGGTGCGCGCGCCGTGCGTGATCTCCAGCGGCGAGAAGGCGTGCACGTGCATCCCCGGGACGGCCGCCTTCACGGCCGCGACGATCTCAAGGTAGGTCTCCCCGGTGTAGTGCGGGTGGATCCCGCCCTGCAGGCAAACCTCCGTGGCGTTCGCTTCCCACGCCTCGCGCGTGCGGCGCGCGATCTCGGTGAGATCGAGCTGGTAGGCCGGGCCGCGCAGGTCGCGCGTACTGCGCCCCTTGGAGAAGGCGCAGAAGCCGCAGTGATACACGCAGATGTTGGTGTAGTTGATGTTGCGGTTGATGACGTAGGACACGTCATCGCCGACACTCGCCTGTCGCAGCTCATCCGCCGCGTGCAGCACCGCCTGAAACTCCGCCCCCTCGAGCGTGAACAGCCCCGCGATCTCGCCTTCCGAAAGCGCCATGCCGGCTTGTGCGCGCCCGAGCACCCGCGTGAGCTCCGTGCTCATCTGCGGGGGGCGCGCGCGCGCTGCACTGAGCGTGGCGCGCAGGCGCGCCGGGACCTCCGTGCCGGCGCCCGCGTACCAGCCATCCGCGCGCGCCCGGCCGCTGGCATCCGCCCGCCGCAGTACCGCCGGCAGCAGCTTCGCGTCCACCCAGCGCTGTGCCTCGCGCACGTAGGCCGGGATGAGCGCCAGGCGCTCGGTGAGGGTGCGTCCGGCCGCGAGCGTGTCGCGCTCGAGCGCCTCGAGGTGCGGCCAGGGTGCTTCCGGATTCACGTGATCGGGCGTCACCGGGGAGACCCCGCCCCAGTCGTTGGCGCCGGCGCGCAGCAGGGGTGCGAGTTCCCCGGGACGCAGGTTGGGCGGTGCCTGCAGCGACATGCCGGCGCCGAAGATCAGGCGCGCCACGGCGAGCGTCCACTGCTGTTCTTCCAGCGAGGGCTCGGGCGCGTGCGCCATGCGCGTGCCGCGCTTGGCGCGGAAGTTCTGGATGATGATTTCCTGCAGGTGCCCGTGGCGCGCGTGCAGCGCGCGCAGGGCGAGGAGCGACTCCAGGCGCTCGCTCGCGGGTTTCGCCGATGCCGATGAGGAGCCCGGTGGTCACCGGTATCGCGAGCTCGCCGGCGGCCGCGAGGGTCGCCAGGCGCCGCGCCGGGAGCTTATCCGGAGAGCCGAAATGCGCGCTTCCGCGCTGACAGAGCCGCTCACTGGCGCTCTCGAGCATCAGTCCCATCGAGACCGATACCGCGCGCAGCTGCGTGAGGTCGCTCGCCGTCATGACGCCCGGGTTCAGGTGCGGCAGCAGACCCGTCTGCGCCTGCACCTCGTGCGCGCAGTGCGCCAGGTATTCCAGCGTGCTGGCAAACCCGAGCGCGCCGAGCGCCCGGCGCGCGCTCGGGTAGCGCAGCTCCGGCTTGTCCCCGAGGGTGAAGAGGGCTTCCTGGCAGCCGGCCCTGGCGCCGGCGCGGGCGATGTCGAGCACCTGCTCGAGGCTCAGGTAGGGCTGCGGCAACGCGCGCGGCGCCTGCGCGAAGGTGCAGTAGTGGCACACGTCGCGACACAGCTGCGTCAGCGGGATGAATACCTTGCGCGAGTAGGTGACCGTGCGTCCGTGGCCGGCGAGCGTGAGGGACTCGGCCGCCGGCAACAGTTGCTCCAGGGGCGCGTGCGCCAAGGCGAGGGCGGCGTGCGGCTCGGGTGCGTGGCCCGCGAGCGCTGAAGCGATGATGTCGGTGAACGGGGCCACTCGTGCGACTTCGGACTTCTTCCCGGGGCGTTGTGGCTATGATACGCGCACCCAAGGCGCACCGACCGGGCTTAGCCTTGCCGCGCTCAGGATGCAGTAGTCCGAATAAGGGGGAGTGCCGAAAGATGAAACCGGAAGTGGTCCGCAACGTACTCGAGTCCTACCTGCGCGCCTGGGCGACCGGCGACAAGGCGCTGCTGTTGTCGCTGTTCGCGCCCGACTGCGAGTGGTCCGATCCGGTGGGCACCCCGCCCTTCAAGGGGCACGAGGGGGTGGGGCGGTTCTGGGACTTCGCGCACCAGGATGCGAGCCGCACGATGTCGCCTAAGCTGCATCGCATCGTCGTGTGCGCCAACGAGGGCATCCTGAATTTCACCATGCAGGTGCGCGTCCCGGCGCACAACCAGGGGCTCGATCTGAACATCATCGATCGCTTCGTGCTCAACGATGCGGGCCAGATCCGCACCGCGCAGGCCTACTGGGACGCGGGGAGTCTTGCGGTGCCCGAAGGCCTGCAGGGCTTCGCGCCGAACATCGACGAGGCCTACGACAAGTAGGCGTGCGGGCGTGGACCACGTCCTGCCCGATATCGACTTTGGCCGCGACGCGCTGCCGCAGCTGGAGGCGCAGCTTGCAGCCCTGATCGCAGCCGGTGATCGCGTCGTGCCGGTGCGTTACCTTGGCGGCACCGCCTGGCTCATCCTGCGTCACGAGGACGTCGGTCGCGCGTTCCGGGATCCGCGCCAGTTCCCCGCGGCGGCGGCCAACCTGCGCTACTCGCTGCCGGTGCAGGGCAGGACGCTCCTGTGCATGGAGGGCGAGGAGCACCGGATTCACCGCGCGCTCGTCGCGGACGCGTTTCAGCCGCGGGCCGTGCAGGCGCTGCTGGGAGCGGTGCTGCGGCCGCTGGCGCACGAGCTCATCGATGGCTTTGGCGCGCGCCGCGAGCTCGATCTGGTCGCCGCGTACTGCCACCGCTATCCGCTGCGAGTGATCGCGCGCCTGCTCGGCATTCCGGCCGCCGACGAGGAGCAGCTGTTCGCCTGGGTGCGCGGACTGTTCGACTATCCCTTCAACCCGCAGGCGGCACTCACGGCGCGCGATGAGGTGAACGCCTTTCTGCTGCCGCTCATCCACGCCCGACGCCGCGCCCCGCGGGCGGATCTCATCTCACGCCTGGCGAGCGCGCAGGTGGAGGCTCACTCCTTGAGTGACGAGGACATCCTCAGCTTCGTCAAGCTGCTGTTTCCGGCCGGCGCCGACACTACCTATCTCACCATGGGCAGCATGATGAATGCGGTGCTCGGCGATGAGGCGCTGCGGGCGCGCCTGCTGCGCGAGCCGGCCCTCATTGCGGATGCGGTGGAGGAGAGCGTCCGGCTCTACGGCGCGGTCGGCCTGCTGCCGCGCTACACGGAGAGCGGCGCGCGCGTGGGCGGCGTCGACATCCCGCCCGACTCCTGGGTGCTGTTCGGTGTGCGTTCCGCCGGACGCGATGCCGCGCAGTACGCCGAGCCGGAGCGCTTCGAGCTGACGCGCCACGCACAGCGCCTCGTGAGCTTCGGCGGCATGCCGCACTTCTGCCTCGGAGTACACCTGGCGAAGGCGGAGCTCGCCACCTCGCTTGAGCTGCTGCTGGCGCGGCTGCCCGGACTGCGGCTCGCGCAGGGGCCGATGCCGCAGAGCTCCGCGGTGCTGCGCGGCGTGCGTCGCCTGCCGGTCGCCTTCGACGCGCTGCTGCCGGCGCCTTAGCCGAGGAACGCGTAGCGCGGGTCGGCGCGCGCGCGCAACGGCTCGAGGTCGGAGGGCTCGTCGACGTCGAACGCGAGCCCCGGGCGGCGCACCAGGGCGGCCGAGCGACCGATGCGTTCCGCCTCGAGCTGGTGGCGCGCGCAGCTTCCCGCCCCGAACTGCAGGCGAAATGCCGTGGGCAGCGTCAGAGCCAGCGCGTTGGTGCCCGTGCCGGTGTGGTCGGGTGCGAGCGCGACGCCGGAAGGCTCGGTCGCCCGCTCGAGCGCCACGAGGTCCTCGCCGCTCAGCAGCGGCAGGTCGGCGAACACGATCAGCGCGCGCGTCGCGTGAAGCGCGAGGAGCTCGGGCAGCGCCAGCTCCAGGGCCGCGTTGAGGCCCGTGCCGCGGTCACGCAGCACGTGCGTGGCCGGCGGCAACGGCTCGCGCTCGGGAGACAGGATCAGCACGCCCGCCAGGGGCGCAGCGCGCACCACCGCCAGCACGTGCTCGAGCATCGCGCTGATGAGCGCGGTGCGCTGCGCCTCGGACAGCACGCCCGCCAGGCGCTGCTTGCCGGCGCTGCGCGCCTTCACGGGTACCAGGGCCCAGGTGCTCACGCGCGCGGCAGCGTGGCGGCGAATCCGAGCACTTCGCGCGCGAGGCGCGCGCGATCGTCCAGGCTCGTCATCAGCGTGTCGGTCACATGCACCGGGATGTCGAAGGCGGTCGCCTGCTCCGCATCGGCGCGATCGAGCACGAAGGCATCGATCCAGGCGGCGTAGTGCTGCGCGATGGCGCGCGGCGTCGGGGCAATGCCGAGCTCGCGCATGATCTTGGCGGTCGGGCCCTTGACCGCCTTTCCGCCGATGAGCGGCGTCACGGCGATCACCGGCACGTGCGCGGCTCGCACCGCCGACAACAGCTGCGGGACGGCGAGCAGCGGGTCGACGCTCAGGTAAGGATTGGAGGGGCAGATGATGATGGCCTCGAGCGCCGCGGACTGAAGTGCGGCGAGCGCCGGCGGCGCAAGGCGCGCCGCGGCCGCGCCCTGATAGGTGATCCCCTGCACGCGCGGCGCGCAGCGGCGGCGCACGAAGTAATCCTGGAAGGCGAGCTCGCCGTCGCTGGTTGCGATGCGGGTGCGGATCGGATCATCGCTCACCGGCACGATCGCAGCTTCGATCCCAAGCCGTCGTGCGAGGTCAGCCGCGATGGTGCTCAGGCTCGCGCCGCCCTTCAGGCGCTGCGTGCGCTCGACGTGCAGCGCCAGGTCCGCATCGCCGAGACGAAACCACGTCTCACCGCCGAGGGCCTCCAGGGTCTGCATGAACGTCCAGGTCTCATCGCGTCGCCCCCAGCCGAGCTTAGGATTGGCGAGTCCCGCGAGCGTGTAGAGCGTGGTGTCGAGGTCGGGGCAGATGTGCAGCCCCAGGTGCTCGAAGTCATCGCCGGTGTTGACGATGACGGTGAGGGTATCCGGCGGCAGGACGCGGTACAGGCCGAGCGCGAGCTTGGCGCCGCCGATGCCGCCGGACAGCGCCACGACCCGAGCGCGGCTCAACGGAACAGGTCCTCGGCGAGCGGGCGGATGAGCGCCGAGGCGGGATTGGGGGGCGCCGGGCAGCTGAAGCCGCGCACCAGCACCGCGGGCGTGCCTTCCGCCGCCTCACCCAGCACCAGTCCCGCCGCGGCCGCGAGCGCATCCGCGAGCGCGACCTCGGTGACTTCCAGCGCGCGCCCGGCGCGGTCGGCCTCGCCGCGGCGGTCAAGGAGCGCCGTGACTCCGGCGGCCGCGATGGCCACGTTGACGACGCCCTTGCGCCACGGGCGTCCGAAGCTGTCGCTGATGATGAGGCCGCAGGCGACGCCGCAGCGCTGCGCGAGCGCCGCACGCAGCGCTGCAGCGGAGCGTTCCGGGTCTTGCGGCAGGAGCAGCACGCGCTCGTCTGCGCCGGCGGCGCCGACGTTGGAGCGGTCGATGCCGGCGTTGGCCATGACGAGGCCGAGCCGGTGACGCACGATGAGGAGCCCGCGCTGCGCGCGCAGCACCTCGGTGGACTCCGCGAGGATGAGCTCGATGAGCCGGGCGTCCTTGCCGGTTACGCTGGCGAGTTCGCGGGCGCGCGCGCCGGGGACGACGTCCGCCAGCCGCACGTAGCGGCCTTCAGCCTTGGAGATGACCTTCTGCGCGACGACGAGCACATCGCTCGCGATGAGCTGCAGTCCGGCATGCGTGAGCGCCTGCGCGAGCAGCGCCGCCAGATCGCTCCCGGGGAGGACCTCGGGAAGCTCGCGCAGCGCCGTGAGCGTCAGCGACGGCGGGGCGGCGCTCATTCGTCCGGAGGCTCTATCAGTGCGCCGGTGATGCGGATGCCCGCGCCGTCGACCTGGTAGGTCTTGTTGATGAAGATCAGCACGGAGGTGAGCGCTTCGGCGGCCGCGGCATTGGCGAGCGCGCCGCCGTGCAGGCCGCGCAGGCCCGCCGCGCGCGCCAGATCCACGGCGCGCTGGCGTGCGGCCTTCTGTTCCCCGAACACGAGCACGTCGCAGTCGATCGGTGCATCGGTCGCGAGCTTGTGAGCGGCGACACTGTGGAAGGCGGCGACCACGGTGACCGCGGGACCGAGCAGCAGCTGCGCTTTCACCGCTGCCGCGCCTTCCTTGGGCAGCTGCACGCGCATGACCTTCGGTGGCACGAGTGGCACGGTGGTGTCGATGAGGAGCTTGCCGGCGGCGGCGGCGGCGATTTCGCGCAGCGTCTCCTCGTGCGCGGCGTAGGGCACGGTCACCACCAGGATCTCACCCCGGGCTGCGGCCTCGGCGTTCGCGCCCGAGGCCACGTTGGCACCCAACTCGCGGCCGAGCGTCGCGGCGGTAGCCTGTGCGCGTGCGGCCTCGCGCGAACCGATGATGACGGCAAGTCCCGCCTTCACCCAGCGCCGCGCGAGCGCGGCGCCGAGCTTGCCGGTGCCGCCGATGATGGCGATGCGGGTGGCGGGATTGATGTTGGTGGTGGCTGCGGACATCGGTGCTGCACTCTCAGGCGTCAAGGCCCGAAGTGTCGTTCATTTCAAGGATTCGTGGTGGCGGCGCTCAACGCTATAGTAACCAAGGGCTGCGAGCGCTGCGCGCCTGAGGGGGAGCGATGACACAGGTGGCGATCGGCCTTTATGGCCTGCAGAGCTGGTTCGGCGGCGACTTCGCCCCGGTCACCGAGATCGTGCGCACCGCGGAGCAGCAGGGCGTTGATCTGGTCAGCATCACCGATCACGTGGTGATGGGTGAGAACGTCCAGAACTATCCCTACGGCCGCTTCCCCGCCCCGCTCGACTATCCCTGGTACGAGCCCCTCACGGTGCTCGCGGTGCTCGCCGGCGTCACACAGCGCATCCGCCTGTCCACCGGCGTGGTGATCGCCCCGCTGCGCTCCGCGGTGCTGCTCGCCAAGCAGCTCGCCACCCTCGATGTCATGTCCCGCGGCCGGGTCAGCATCGGGCTCGGGGTCGGCTGGCAGAAGGAGGAGTACGAGGCGTCCGGGGTACCCTGGGAGGGTCGCTACACGCGCCTCATGGAGCAGCTGCGCGTGTGTCGGCTCCTGTGGAGCGAGGCGCCGGCGAGCTTTCGTGGCGAGAGCGTGAGCTTCGAGAAGATCTACGCCTACCCACGCCCGCTGCAGCCCGGCGGCGTACCGATCTGGCTCGGACTTTCCCCGAGTGAGCGCAACATCGAGCGCATGGCGCAGTTCGCCGATGGCTGGATCCCGATGGAGCAGGATCCGCAGAAGCTGGCGCCCGTCATCGCCCGCTTGCGCAGGGAAGTCGCCGCGCGTGGCCGCGACCCGCACGCGTTCGTGGTGCGCGTGGTGCCGCGCTTCGTGTTCCGCGCCGATCACACCCCGGACCTGGAGGCGACGCTCGCCGGCGTGCCCGCGCTGGTGCAGGCCGGGGCGTCCATGGTGGAGCTGTTCCCGGCCGCCTTCTGCCGCGGTCCGCAAGACTTCGAGGCGTTCTGCACGCGCCTGGTGGCGCTCAAAGGCTCCTGAGGAACTTCAGCAGCGCCTGATTCACGGCCTGCGGTTCCTCCTGCTGCACGAAATGACCCGCACCGGGCACCAGCACCACATCCTTCAGGTTCGGCACGCGCCTGCGCATGATGTCGATGGCGTCCGCCGGGATCATCTTGAGTACCACGTCCTCGGCGCCGGCGATGAAGAGCGCCGGCTGCGTGATGTTGGCGTCCGCGTAGGCTGCGCCGAGTTCCCAGTTCCGATCGGCGCAGCGATAGGAGTTCAGGCCGCCGCTGAAGATGCTCGCGGGATCCGCGCGCGTGTACTCGGCGAGGAAATAATCGAAGTCCGCCTGGCTCAGCCAGCGCCACGGCAGGGGCGGCGCGGGCGCGAGCACGTCGAGGTAGCCGGTGCCGGCGGAGGGGTACTTGCTCCAGTCGAGCAGGCGCCCCTCGGCGCTGAGTGCGTGCAGCAGCCGCAGCAGGAACTCGCGCGGCTGCGCGCCGAGCTCGCGCTCGGGCGGCCCGACCTGCTGGAAATAGTGCATGTGGAAGAAGTGCTGCCGGGCGATGGCGGCGAAGGCCTGCGAGGGGCGCACGCCCGGCACGGCGAACGCGCCCTGGCGCGCGCTGTCATTGACCGTGGGTCTGGAGCCGGCGCCGCCGCGGCCGGCGAGGTCGAAATCGTAGGGGCAGCTCATGATCACGAGCGCGGCCACACGCTCGGGATGGCGCACGGCGAGGTTGCAGACCTGCTGCGCACCGAAGTCGTGGCCGACGAACACCGCGCGCGGTGCCTGCAGGGCATCGAGCAGGCCGAGCATGTCCTGCATCACCTGCTCGGCGTCATACAGTGCCGGGTCGGCGGGGCGCTCGCTCGCCCCGTAGCCGCGCTGGTCGGGGGCGAGCGCGCGCCAGCCGGCCGCGGCCACGACCGGCAGCTGGTGGCGGAAGCTGTACCACAGGCCAGGAAAGCCGTGACAGAAGACCACCGGCACGCCACTGCCCTGCGCGGCGACGTGCAGCGTGATGCCGTTGCTGCGGATGCGCTGGTGAGTGAGGGGTTCCATGCCTCTATGATGCGTAAGCCCTTGCGGAGCCGCCATGCCCAAGACTGACGAGTCGCCCGTGATCGCACTGTGCTGGGGCACGTTGATCGGCACGCCCCTGGAGCCGCTGATCGAGGCGGCCGGCAGCGCCGCCTTGGGCGCGATCACGCTGACGGCCGGCATGTACGAGGCCAGTCGCGATGCGGGGGTGAGCGATGCGCAGCTGCGCCGCCGGCTTGCGGTGAATGGCGTGAGAGTGCACGCCATCGATCCTCTCATCGGGGCGCTCCCGGGCACGCCGCGCCCCGCGGACGTGCCTGCGGAGAACCGCGCCTACTTCGAATTCACCGAGGAGCGTTGCTACCGGGCGGCCGAGGCGCTCGAGGCCGAGACCATCAATCTGGCGCACTTCGGCGGTGGCGCGGTGGCCGAGCAGGACTTCGTCGACTGCCTGGGGCCGCTGGCGCAGCGCGCCCGATCCCACGGGCTGCGCCTCACGCTCGAGTTCCTGCCCGAGAGCGCCATCCCGGACCTGGCGAGCGCGCAGCGCATCGTCACCGCCGTGGGTGCCGCCAACCTCGGGGTGATGCTCGACACCTGGCACTTCGCGCGCACGCACGGGACGGGGGAGCAGCTGCGGGCAGTCCCCCGGGGGCTCATCAGCGGACTGCAGATCAGCGACCGCCGCGAGCCGCCGCCCGGAACCCCCTATGCCCCGATGTTCGGGCGTCTGCTGCCGGGTGATGGCGAGCTTCCGCTCGTGCCGCTGCTGCGGGATCTGCTCGGTCGCGAACCGGGGCTCACGGTGGGGGTCGAGGTCTTCAGCGAGGAGCTCAAGGCGCTCACCCCGCAGGAGGCCGCCGCACGCGTGGCCTCGAGCACCTTAAAGGTCCTGAAAGAAGTGCGCGGTGGGCTCGTCCCAAGTCCTTGATCGCACAACAAACAGCTGCTTATGCCGCGTTGCAGCCGACGATCGCTTTGAGTATGCTTCGCGCCCCTTACTATCTAAGGGCGCGGCCACAGCGGCCGTGTTTACTCCTTGCCGCACCGGGCGAGCCTTACATCCGGGCGGCTATAAACCGAAGGGAGCTTTAAATGAGGCATTACGAAGTCGTTTTCCTTGTGCACCCGGATCAGAGCGAGCAGGTGCCCGCCATGATCGAGCGCTACAAGAGCATGATCGCGGCCGGCAACGGTCACGTGCACCGCCTGGAGGACTGGGGCCGCCGTCAGCTGGCCTATCCGCTCGCCAAGGTGCACAAGGCGCACTACGTGCTGATGAACATCGAGACGGATCAGAAGACCCTCGATGAACTCACCGGCGCATTTCGTTTCAGCGACGCGGTGCTGCGGCATCTGGTCGTCAACATGGACTCCGCCGTCACCGATCCTTCGCCCATGGCGAAGGCTGCGGACGAGGAGGGCGAGGGTGGTGGCCGTCGGCGCGAGCGCGCGCGCGATGATGCCGGCCCTGCCGCCGATGATGACGACATCGCACCGGCCGAGGGCGCCTGAGGGCGCAGGAGAGAAACACCATGGCAATGTCCAGAGGACCAGGCGAGCGCGGCGGCGGGGGCAGCGGCGGCAGCCGTTTCTCGCGTCGTAAGAAGTTCTGCCGCTTCACCGCCGAGGGCGTGAAGCAGATCGATTACAAGGATCTCGCGACGCTCAAGGGCTACGTCACCGAGACGGGCAAGATCGTGCCGAGCCGCATTACCGGCACCAAATCCTTCTATCAGCGTCAGCTCGCGGTGGCCATCAAGCGCGCGCGTTTCCTCGCGCTCTTGCCCTACACCGATCAGCACTGAGGAGCAGCGCAATGGAAGTCATTCTGCTGCAGAAAGTTGCCAACCTCGGCAACATCGGCGATCGCGTCAAGGTGCGCTCGGGCTACGGTCGCAACTTCCTCCTCCCCGAGGGCAAGGCAACGCTCGCCACCCCGGACAACGTGGCGCGCTTTGAGGCGCGGCGTACGGAGCTCGAGCGCCTGGCGCGCGAGCACCTGACCTCCGCCACGGATCGCGCCCAGGCATTGAAGGAATTCAAGCTCACCATCCGCGCCAAGGCGGGCACCGAGGGGAAGCTGTTCGGCTCCATCGGCACGGCCGACATCGCCGAGGCCAGCACGCGCGAGGGTTTCAAGGTCGAGCGCAGCGAAGTGCGCCTGCCGTCCGGTCCGCTGCGCATGGTGGGTGAGCACACCGTGAGCGTGCACCTGCACGCGGATATCGACGTGCCGCTGCACATCACCATCGTGGCCGAAGAGTAAAGGGCAGGCACTCAGGGGTGGCCGGTTCCGCCAAGGCGCGCGGGGAGTCAGGCTCGGTCGCCCTGATTGATGCGCCGACACCGCCGCACTCGGTGGAAGCTGAGCAGGCGGTGCTCGGCGGACTGCTCCTCGATCCGCAGGCCTGGGACAGCGTCGCCGACGGCGTCGTCGCGGACGACTTCTACCGTCCCGACCACCGGCTGATCTTCACGGCCATCGGCGAGCTTGCGGGCGAAGCGAAGCCCTGCGATGTCGTTACCGTCTCGCAGCAGCTCGAGCGCACCGGCAAGCTCGAAGGCCGCCGGTGGCCTTGCCTACCTGAGCTCCATCGCGCGCGATACGCCCACCGCCGCCAACGTGCGCGCTTATGCGGACATCGTGCGCGAGCGCTCGCTGCTGCGGCAGCTGATCCGTGCCGGCACCGACATCGTCTCGGCGGTGTTCAACAACGACGGCGAGACGGCGCGCGCGCTCGTCGATCGGGCCGAGCAGAAGGTCTTCGAGATCGCGGAAGGGACCTTTCGCAAGCGCGACGGCGCGGTGGCGGTGCGCACGCTGCTGCCGGGCGTCATCGACCAGATCGATGAGTGGCACAACAACCCCGACAAGCTGCGCGGCCTCCCCACCGGCTTCACCGAATTCGACAAGCTCACCGGCGGCCTGCGCGCCGGAGACCTGGTCATCGTCGCCGGTCGCCCCTCGATGGGTAAGACCACGCTGGCGGTGAACATGGCCGAGTACGCCGCCGTCAATCCCAACACGCGGGCGGCCGTGGCCATCTTCAGCATGGAAATGCCCTCCGAGCAGGTCATCACGCGCATGCTCGCCTCCATTGGCGGCGTGCCGCTTAACAGCCTGCGCAGCGGGCGCATCACCGATGAGGACTGGGTGCGCATCACGGGTGCGACCAGCCAGCTCTCGGAAGCGAAGATCTTCGTCGATGAGACCCCGGCACTGAATCCGACCGAGTTGCGCGCCCGCGCCCGACGCGTGAAGCGCGAACATGGCCTGAGTCTCATCGTGGTCGACTACCTGCAGCTGATGCAGGTGCCCGGCACGCAGGAGAATCGCGCCACCGAGATCGCGGAGATCTCGCGCTCGCTCAAGGCGCTGGCCAAGGAATTATCGGTGCCGGTAATCGCGCTTTCGCAGTTGAATCGGGCGGTCGAGCAGCGCGAGCACAAAAGACCGGTGATGTCGGATCTTCGTGAATCTGGCAGTTTAGAACAGGATGCAGACATGATCCTGTTGATCTATCGCGAAGAAGTCTACGACCGAAACACTACGAAAAAAGGCATTGCAGAGATCGATCTCGTCAAACACCGCAACGGCGAGATCGGTACTTTCCTTCTGACTTTCCAGGGCCAGTACACCCGCTTCGCCAACTACGCACCCGACTCCTACGCCGAAGGTGTTCTCAGGTGAGTCGGCTGATCCGGGCCGTCATCGACACTCAAGCCCTGCGTCACAACCTCGATGTCATCCGCGCCCGCGCCGGGCGCGCGAATGTCATCGCGGTCGTCAAGGCCAACGCTTACGGGCACGGACTGGTGAGCGCAGCGCTCGCCATCCAGGACGCGGGCGCCTTCGCCGTGGCGCGCCTGGAGGAAGGCATGACGCTGCGCGCCGCGGGGATCACCTCGCGCATCGTGCTGCTCGAGGGCGTGTTCAGCCGCTCGCAGCTCGATGATGCCGCTCACGACCGCCTCGATCTCGTGGTGCACGACCCGCGCCAGATCGAGCTGCTCGAACGACTCCGGCGGCGCCGGGCAGTTTGCCCTGTGGATCAAGATCGACACCGGCATGAATCGCCTCGGCTTTGCGCCGCGGGACTTCCCCGCAGCGCTCGAGCGCATCCGTGCATTGCCGACACCGGCGCGGGAGCTGCGCCTCATGACCCACCTCGCCTGCGCCGATGTGCGTGACGGGAAGATCACGGGCGAGCAGCTGCGCCGCTTTGAGGACTGCACGCGGGGGCTTCCCTACGAGACCAGCATCGTCAATTCCGCGGGCCTCCTGAGTGGCGTCGGCGCCGGCCAGCCACTGGGTGCGCCCGGGGCTTGCGCTCTATGGGGCTTCCCCCTTCCAGGATGCCACCGCGGCGGATTTCGGCTTGAAGCCCGCCATGACGCTGATCAGCACGGTGCTCACGGTGCGGCAGGTGGGCCGCGGGGAGCGGGTCGGCTACGGCGGCGCCTGGAGTGCACAGCGCGATTCGCGCATCGCCATCATCGCCGCAGGTTACGGCGATGGCGTGCCGCGCAGCTTCGAGACCGGCACCCCGGTGCTCATCCAGGGGCGCCGCGCGCCGCTCGTCGGGCGGGTGTCGATGGACATGATCGCGGTGGACGTGACCGGGATCCCCGCGGTGGAGGTCGGCACCTCGGCGGTGCTGTGGGGGCAGGATCTGCCGGTCGAGGAGGTCGCCCGGCACGCGGGCACGATCGCCTACGAACTCTTGTGCAGCGTCAGCCAGCGCGTGCCGCTCGAGCCGCACTGAAGAGATTCCAGCGGGGTGATCAGGTGGCGGCGCGCCTGAGGTCGCGCCGCCGCCTTTGGATCAGTTGACGAAGAAGCCCATCTTGACGCCCGCCAGCTGGATGACGTCGTTGTCGTTCAGCTTGGTGGCGTTGGCGCCGATCGGCGTGCCATTCAGCAGCGGGAAGTCATCGGCCTTGCCGCTGTCGACGTGCACGATGTAGTAGGACTCGGCGCGGCGCGTGATCGCCGCCACCTGCACGCCCGGTCGGCCGAGCGTCGTGAGGGCCTTGCTGAGCTCCAACTCGCGACCCGCAAACGCCCCGGAGAGCACCTGCAGTTTCGCCTTCTTCACCGCGGCGGCGCCATCGAGCGCGCGCGCCTTGCCGGTCGCGCTCAACGAGGGGCTGCCGGTCTTCTCGGAGGCCTCGGCCGCGGCGCGCAGCTTCTCCACCGGACGGGCGGAGGGCTGGATGACCATGGTCTTCTCGAACTCGTCCTGCTGCTCGTCGTCCTCGACGAAGCGCAGCTGGTGGTGACCGACGGTGATCACGTCCCCATGCTGCAGGGCGTGCTTCTTGATCAGCTTGCCGTTGACGTAGGTGCCGTTGGTGCTGTTCAGATCCTCAAGGAACGAGTCATTGAGGATGTTGATGATCAGCGAGTGGTGACCACTGACGGCTGCGTTGTCGATGCGGATGTCATTGTCAGGGAGGCGCCCGATCGTGTAGCGCTCCTTGTTCATGTTGTATTCCGCCATTACCTGGCCATCCAGGCTCAAGACCAACCTTGCCATGTGTTCCTGCCCCTATCGCGTGTCAGCCGAACCAACCCAGGATCTTGTCGAAAATCTTCGTCCGAGCCGGAAAAGCATCCATGATGTGCGCCATGACTACCGAGACGTTGTCGCGGCCTCCATTGTCATTGGCCAGTTGAATCAACTGCTTGGCGACCGTATCCAGATTAGCACTAAAGGTGTTTATGGTTAAATGAATATCTTCATCTTCGACCATATCTGAGAGCCCGTCGGAGCACAGGATGAAGACCTCGCCCTTGCCCGCCGGAACTTCCTGAATTTCCACGTCCACGCTCGCCTCGACCCCAAGCGCGCGGGTCACGTAGTTCTTGTTCGCGGCCCGCTGCGCCTCCTCGGCTGAATAGAAACCCCGGTCGACCAGTTCCTGCAGCAGGGAGTGATCCATGGTCACCTGCTCAAGCTTGTCGCCGCGCTGGCGGTAGAGGCGTGAGTCGCCCACGTGCGCGATCGTCACCTTGTTGTCGAAGAACAGCGCCGCGACCACCGTCGTTCCCATGCCCTCGCACTGCGGCTGCGTGCGCGCCGTCTGGTAGATGATCTTGTTCGCGCGGCTGATGGCATCGCGCAGAATAATGTTGGGCCTGGAGAGACCCGAGTCGCGGTCGGGAATCGCCAGGTCCTCGCGCTGCACGTGTTCGCGCACCAGGTTCACGATGGTCTTGACCGCAATCCCGCTCGCCACCTCGCCCGCGTTGTAGCCGCCCATGCCGTCCGCCAGCACCAGCAGACCGATGTCCGGATCGACGGCGATCGTGTCCTCGTTGTGCTCACGCACCTTACCGGTATCGGACAATCCGACGAAGCGCAGCTTGTTTCTCAAGCTCATGCCTCGACCTGGTCCGCCAATGGCTTACCGAATGTGATGCGCGTCACTTTCCCGTCCCCGAATGGAGCCGGCATAAGCTAGCATCGCCGGCAGAGGGTCCGAGTGGCTTTGGTCACAAAAGAAGCCTTTCGGCCCGTCCCGGCGCGAATCCTAGCTGAAAGTGGAGTGCTGGCGCATAAATGGCCCGCCTGAATCCGGTGTTCGTCTGCAGCGCCTGCGGGGGCGAGACCCTGAAATGGCAGGGCCAGTGCCCGCTGTGCAGTGAGTGGAATTCGCTGGAGCAGCGCAGCGCCGCGCGCGCGCGACCGGCGGCGGCCGCTCCGGCGGCCGCGGTCGCCCTGGGCCCCAAGTCGCAGGCGATGGGCGGCAGCGAGCGCCTGACGAGCGGTGCCGGCGAGCTCGATCGGGTCTTGGGCGGGGGCTTCGTGACCGGTTCGGTGATCCTTTTGGGCGGGGAGCCGGGGATCGGCAAGTCGACGCTGCTCCTGCAGGTGGCTGCGCACATCGCCCAGGCGCGCCCGGTGATCTATGCCAGCGGCGAGGAGTCCGTGGCGCAGGTGAGCCTGCGCGCCGGCCGCCTGGGACTGAGCGCCGAGGCCCTGAGCCTGGTGTGCGAGACCGATCTGCCGGCGATCCTGGCGCTCGCCGGCGAGCGGCGGGCGGCGCTGCTGGTCGTGGATTCGATCCAGACGGTGCAGTCCGGCAGCGCCGGGCCGCTCGCGGGCGCGGTCTCGCAGCTGCGCGAGTGCACCGCCGAACTGGTGCGCTTCGCCAAGTCCACCGGCTGCACCGTGGTGATCGTCGGCCACGTGACCAAGGAGGGCACGATCGCAGGGCCGCGCCTGCTCGAGCACCTGGTGGACACGGTGCTGTATTTCCAGAGCGAGGCGGGCAGCCGTTACCGCATCGTGCGCGCCACCAAGAATCGCTTCGGGGCGGCGAATGAGCTCGGCTTCTTCGCCATGACCGCGACCGGACTCAAGGAAGTGAAGAACCCGGCGGCGATCTTCCTCGCCCGCGCCCCCGAGGCCGCCCCGGGCAGCATCGTGACGGTGACGCGCGAGGGCGGCCGGCCGCTGCTGATCGAGCTGCAGGCGCTGGTGGATCGGATGCGCTTTGGTGCGCCGCGGCGCGTGGCGCAGGGGCTGGACGCCAATCGCCTGGCGATGCTGCTCGCGGCGGCGAATCGCCACGCGCAGGTTTCACTCCAGGAGCACGACGTGTTCGTCAACGTCGTCGGCGGCATCGAGATCTCCGAGACCGCCTGGGACCTGCCGGTGCTGCTGGCACTGGCATCCAGTCTGGAGAACCGCGCCATCCCGGGGCAGGTGATCGCCTTCGGCGAGATCGGCCTCACCGGGGAGGTGCGTCCCGTGGCCTATGGCGACGAGCGGCTGCGCGAGGCGCAGGCGCAGGGCTTTCGCATCGCCATCGTCCCCAAGGACAACACGCCGCGCAAAGCCCAACCCGGCATGAACGTCATCGGCGTCGCGCGCATCACCGAGGCGCTCGCGGCCGCGCGCGCGCCGGTCTAGACGCTCTTCACCACCGCCGGCGGGCGCACGCGCACGGTGCGGATGGCGTTGTCGGCGATCTGCAGCACCTCGAACTCGTAGTTGCCGACCCGCACCATGGTGCCGCTGTCGGGAATGGTCTCCAGGTGCTCGATCAGGAGGCCGTTGACCGTCTTGGGTCCCCCCGTCGGCAGCTGCCAGCTGAGCGCGCGGTTGAGCGCGCGGATCGTGGCGCTGGCGTTGACGATGTAGACGCCGGGGCGCTCCTGGTGCACGTCCTTGTGGCTGATGGTCGCAGGATCCGTGGTGAACTCGCCCACGATCTCCTCGAGGATGTCCTCGAGCGTCACGAGTCCCTCGATGTCCCCGTATTCGTTGACGACGAAGGCGAAGCGGCGCCGGTTGCGCTGAAAGTGCCCGAGCTGCACGTTGAGCGCGGTGCCCTCGGGCACGAAGTAGGCCTCGCGGCCGCGGGCCACCTCGATCAGCCGCTCGCGCGTAAAGGTGCCGCGCACCAGCTCCTGGGCCACGCGCTTCATGTGCAGCAGGCCGATGAGGTTGTCGAGTTCGCCCTCGTACACCGGCAGTCGTGTATGCGGGGTCTGGCGCAGCTGCGCGAGGATGTCCTCCCAGCGCTCGCTGAGGTCGATGCCGGCGATCTCCTGGCGCGGCACCATGATGTCGTTCACCGTGATGCGCCCGAGGTCCAGGATCGACAGCAGCATCTGCCGGTGGCGTGCCGGGATCACCGGGGCGGCCTCGGTGACCACGGTGCGCAGCTCCTCGGCGCTCAGTGACAGGTTCGAGCGCGTCTCGCGGCCCACGCCGAAGATGCGCAGGAACCCGTAGGCGAGCGTGTTGGTGAGCCATAGCGCCGGGCGCGCAACCCCCACCAGCACCCGATAGATGCCGGCGGCGTGCAGTGCCACCCCTTCGGGCTTGGCCGCCGCGTAGATCTTCGGCGCCAGCTCACAGAAGACGATGACGATGATCGTCAGCAGCACCCCGGCGAGCGGCACCGCGTAGCGCTCCCCGGTGCGCTCCGCGAGGATCGTGGCGATGGCGGAGGCGAACACGCTCGCGCCGGCCAGGATCACAAGATTCGCCCCCAGCCAGTCATCGGGCTTCTGCAGCAGCCGCTCGAGCGCCCGCGCCTGACGGTCGCCGGACTGCGCGCGGTGGCGGATGCGGAAGCGATTGACCGAGAGCATCGCCACCTCGGTGCCCGAGGAGAACGCGACGATCAGCAGGAGCAGGAGCAGGACCAGGATCAGCAGCAGCGGTCTTGATGCGAAGTTCAAGGCGGGCCCTTTCTCGCGGTCTTAGAGCGCCAAGCGCCCGCTAGCATAGGAGCTTCGGGGACCAAAGCGCGAAAAGGCCCTGCGCGCCCCTATAATCGCACTCACCCGCCGCTGACCTCTCACGACGCCCCGACGCCATGTTCGACACCCTGACCGAGCGCTTCTCCCGCACCATCGAAAACCTGCGCGGCCGCGGGCGCATCACCGAGGAGAACGTCGGCGAGACGCTGCGCGAGGCGCGCATTGCGCTGCTCGAGGCCGACGTGGCGCTGCCGGTGGTCAAGAGCTTCATCGAGGCGGTGAAGGCCAAGGCGCTCGGCGCCGAGGTGCTCTCGAGCCTCACCCCGGGCCAGGCGTTCATCGGCATCCTGCATCAGGAACTCGTCACCCTCATGGGCGGGGGCGGGGCGGGCTTTCAGCTGCGCGCGCAGCCACCGGTGGTGGTGGTGCTCGCAGGCCTGCAGGGCGCGGGCAAGACCACGACCGCGGCCAAGCTCGCGCGCCTCTTGATCGAGCGACAGAAAAAGCGCGTGCTCCTGGTGAGCACCGACGTGCGCCGCCCGGCGGCGATGCTGCAGCTGGAACGCCTGGCCGCCCAGGTCGGGGCGGACTACTTCCCGGCGGACGCAGCCACCGCTCCGGCAGCCATCGCCCAGGCGGCGCTGGTGCGGGCGCGCAGCGGGGTCTTCGACGTGCTGATCGTGGATACCGCCGGCCGGCTGCACGTCGATGCGGCGCTGATGGCGGAGGTGCGTGAGATCGATGCCGCGGTCCCGGCGGCGGAGCGGCTGTTCGTGGTGGACGCCATGGCCGGCCAGGACGCGCTCAACGCCGCCCGTGCCTTCGGCGCGGCGCTCGACCTCACCGGCATCATCCTGACCAAGGCGGACGGGGATGCCCGCGGGGGCGCTGCGCTCTCGGTGCGCCAGATCACCGGCCAGCCGATCGTGTTCCTCGGCGTGGGCGAGAAGACCGAGGCACTCGAGGCCTTCGACCCCTCCCGCATGGCCTCCCGGATCCTCGGCATGGGGGACGTGGTCAGCCTGGTCGAGCAGGTGCACAGCCAGGTCGACCATGCCGAGGCGCAGCGCCTGGCGCAGAAGGTCGTCAAGGGCAAGAGCTTCGACATGCTCGACCTCAGAGGCCAGCTCGAGCAGCTGCAGAAGATGGGCGGCGTCGGGGCGCTGATCGACAAGCTCCCCGGGGCGATGGTGAAGAAGGGGGCGGTGTCCGCCGAGCAGGGCGACCGCGACCTGCGCCGGCAGATCGCCATCATCAATTCGATGACCCCCCGGGAGCGGCGCAACCCGGGGATCATCGACGGTTCGCGGCGTCGGCGCATCGCCGGGGGCTCGGGCGTGCAGGTGCAGGACGTGAACCGCCTGCTCAAGCAGTTCCTGGAGATGCAGCGCGTGATGAAGAGCATGAAAGGCGGGGGTCTCAGGCGCCTCATGGGAGCCTTCAAGGGCGGCATGCCCCCCGGTTTCCCCGGCCGTTAGCGCAGCCGCGGCCGGCGCCGCCGGCACCCTCGCTGGGCTTGAGCGGACCCCGCGCCGCCGGAACCCCGCGTCGGGCCTGGAAAAACTGGCGTCCGCTGCCTGGCTTGCGTAGAATCCGCGCTCTTTTTTGGGGGGCCCGTTCCGCGGCCTCTCTTACGACACGAGAGCGATACGAAGCATGGTAACGATTCGCCTGACGCGGCGCGGGGCACGCAATCAGCCCTTCTACCACGTCGTGGTCACCGACAGCCGCAAGCGCCAGGGCGGCCCGAGCCTGGAGCACGTGGGATTCTTCAATCCGATCGCGGGTCGGAACGAGCAGAAGCTGAAGCTCGATCTGCCGCGCATCGACTACTGGGTCGGCCAGGGTGCGCAGCCCTCGGAGCGCGTGGCGAACCTGGTGGCTTCCTACCGTAAGCAGGCGACGGCCTAACCCGGAAGTCGAAGCGTTCAGCGCGCCGCAGGTTTCGGGCGTGCGGCGGGCGCAGAGTTAAGAGGCGAAGCCGTGGAGTGGGTGCAACTCGGACGCCTGGGCGCCCCTTACGGCATCAAGGGCTGGCTGCACGTGGACTCGCACACCGATCCGCGCGAGCGGCTGCTGGAGTACCCGGTGTGGAACCTGAGGCTCGCCAGCGGGGAGCGCGTGCAGCGCCGGCTGCGCGAGGGGCGGGTGCACGGCGCGGGCCTGGTGGTGAGCCTGGAGGATGTCGCGGACCGCGACGCTGCACAGCAGCTGACCGGGGCCGTGGTCGAGATCGAGCGCGATGCGCTGCCGGAAACTTCCGCGCGCGAGTTCTACCGCGCTGATCTCCTGGGCCTTAAGGTGACGAACCTCGAGGGCGCAGATTTAGGTACGGTGAGCCACTTCATCGATGCGCCGCGCGGGGCGGTGATGGTGACGAAGGAGCCTTCCGGGCGCGAGCACTGGGTGCTGGCGGCGCCGCGGCACCTGAAGCGCGTGGACCTCACCGCCGGGGCGATTGTGGTGGATTGGCCGGCGGAGCTGGACTAGAAGGCTCCATGAAGATCGAAGTAGTGACGCTCTTTCCTGACATGATCCAGGGAGCGCTCGGCTTCGGGATCGTGAGTCGCGCGCTCGGGCGTGGCCTGTTGAGCGTCGGTACGGAGGATCCGCGCGCGTACGCGACGGACGTGCACCGGAGCGTGGACGACCGGCCCTATGGCGGCGGCCCGGGGATGGTGCTGAAGCCCGAGCCGCTGGTGGCGGCGATCCGCGCAGCGCACGCGCGGCTGCCACCGGGGAGCTTGCGGGTGTATCTGTCGGCGCAGGGTGAGCCCTTCACGCAGGCGCGCGCGCAGGAACTGGCGGGGCTGCCGGGACTGCTGCTGGTCGCGGGTCGCTACGAGGGCGTGGACGAGCGGGTGGTGGAACTCGCCATCGACTGCGAACTGTCCGTCGGGGACTACGTGCTGTCCGGCGGGGAGCTGCCGGCGCTCACGGTGATCGATGCGCTGGCGCGGCTGCTGCCCGGAGCGCTGGGTGATGAGCGCTCGAGTGTCGAGGATTCGTTTGTTCAGGGGCTGCTCGACTGGCCGCACTACACGCGGCCGGAAGTGTTCGAGGGCCGCAGCGTGCCGCCGGTGCTGTTATCCGGTGACCACGCGGATATCCGCCGCTGGCGGCTCGAGCAGGCCTTCACCCGCACGGTGCAGCGGCGGCCCGAGCTCCTCGCCCGGGCGAAACTTGCGCCGCAGCTGCGGCGCGCATTGGATGAATTCCTGGCCGCACGTGCGGCTGGTGAGACCGATCGAGGTGAAGAGCTATGAGCAAGATCATTCAGGAAATCAACAAGCAGCGCATGACCCGCGAACTGCCCGCATTCCGCCCGGGTGACACCGTGGTGGTGCAGGTCAAGGTGGTCGAGGGCGACCGCGAGCGCGTCCAGGCCTACGAGGGCGTGGTCATTGCCAAGAGCAACCGTGGACTGAATTCCTCTTTTACCGTGCGCAAGATCTCCCACGGCGAGGGGGTGGAGCGCGTGTTCCAGACCTACAGCCCGGCGATCAGCGACGTCACGGTGAAGCGCCGCGGCAGCGTGCGCCGCGCCAAGCTCTACTATCTGCGCGACCTGTCGGGCAAGGCGGCGCGCATCGAGGAAAAGCTCTGAAGCTGCGCTGGCCAGCAGTTCCCGGCGCCGCCGCCCGCCTGCGGCGCCCGGGCTGCACAGCACCATCATGACAGTGCGTTCGTTCTTCTCAGGGTTATGGCGCGGCCTCGACGGGCTGCGCAAGGCGCTGCACCTGATCCTGCTGCTGCTGCTGTTCGGCGTGCTGTTCGGCGTGCTGCGCGGCAGCGTGCCGCTGGTGCCGAACAAGGCCGCCCTCGTCATCGCCCCCGAGGGACCGCTGGTCGAGCAGCTCTCCGGCAACGCGCGCATGCGGGCACTCGGTGAGGCCCTGGGGAATGAGCGCGAGGAGGCGCTCCTGTGGGACCTCACGGATGCGATCCGCGCGGCGGCCTCCGACCGGCGCATCCCGGTGCTGGCACTCGACCTGGACAAGCTCGAGAGCGCCACCCAGCCTGCGCTCGCCGAGCTCGCCGCCGCCATCCGCGAGTTTCGCGCCAGCGGCAAGAAGGTCATCGCCTACGGCGTGGAGCTCACCCAGGAGCGCTACTACCTCGCCGCCCAGGCGGACGAGATATACCTGGACCCCATGGGCTTCGTGCTGGTGCAGGGCTATGACCGCTACCGCATGTACCTGAAGGACGCGCTGGACAAGCTGGGCGTCGACATCAACGTCTTTCGCGTCGGTACCTTCAAGAGCGCGGTCGAGACCTTCACGCGCACCGGCATGTCCCCGGAGGACCGCGAGGAAAGCCGCGCGTATCTCGGCGCGCTGTGGAGCAGCTACCAGGCGGCGGTCACCACGGCGCGCAAGCTGCCGCCCGATGCACTCGGCAAGTACGTCGACACCTTCCTGCAGAGCGTGCCGGCGGCCAAGGGCGATGCGGCGCAGATCGCGCTCAGCAGCGGGCTCGTCACGGGACTGAAGACGCAGCTCGAGGTCGAGCAGCGCCTCACCGAGCTGGTCGGCAAGAACGACGACGGCGACTCCTTCAGCGGGGTCTCGAGCGATGACTACCTGCGGGTCGCCAAGGCGGAAAAGAAGCTCAACGTCGGCAAGCAGAAGGTCGGCGTGATCGTCGCGGCGGGGGAGATCCTCGACGGCGATCAGCCCCCGGGCACGATCGGCGGGGACTCCACCTCACGGCTGATCCGCGAGGCGCGCTTCGACAAGGAAGTGAAGGCGGTCGTGCTGCGGGTCGACAGTCCCGGCGGCAGCGTGCTCGCCTCGGAGCAGATCTACCGCGAGCTCGTCGCGCTGCGCGCCGCCGGCAAGCCCGTGGTCGTGTCCATGGGCGGCTATGCGGCCTCGGGCGGCTATTACATCTCGGTCCCCGCAGATGAGATCTGGGCGAGCCCCGCCACGATCACCGGCTCGATCGGCATCTTCGCCATCATCCCCACCATCGACAAGACCCTCGGCAAGGTCGGCGTGAGCATCGATGGCGTGGGCACCACCGCGCTCTCGGGGCAGGCGCGCATCGACCGGCCCCTGAGCGAGGGAGCGCGCGCGGTGCTGCAGGCCGTCACCACCCACGGCTACGACGAATTCGTGGCGCGTGTCGCCAGCGGACGCAAGAAAACGACCGCGGAAGTGGACAGCATCGCGCAGGGACGCGTGTGGGCGGGCACCGATGCGCGGCGCATCGGGCTGGTCGATCAGCTCGGCTCGTTCAACGATGCGGTGAAGGCGGCGGCGCGGCGCGCCAAGCTCACCGACTACTCGACCAAGTTCATCGAGCCGAAGCTGAACTGGGCGCAAACCCTGGCGATGACCCTGCGCAGCGAGCTGCTGCGGGCGTTCCTGCACGCCGACTCCGATCAGGCGACGCTTGCGCGCCTGGCGCAGCGCCTGGACCCGGTGACGCACGAGGCTGCGCTGCTCAGCCGCTTCAGCGTACCCAACCGCCTGTACGCGTACTGCTTCTGCGAGGTGCGCTGAGGGCGCGCGGGCGCGCGGGCGCGCCTGCGGGTCGCGGCGTGCTTACTTGAGGGTCGACCAGTCGAGGATGACCTTGCCGGACTTCCCCGAACCCATGGTCTCAAAGCCCTGAATGTATTCCTGCACCGGGAAGTGGTGCGTGATGATCGGCTCGAGCTTCAGGCCGCTCTGCAGCAGGCTTGCCATCTTGTACCAGGTCTCGAACATCTCGCGTCCGTAGATACCCTTGAGCGTGAGCCCCTTGAAGATCACCTGATTCCAGTCGATCGCCGTGTCATCGGGGGGAATGCCGAGGATCGCGATCGAGCCGCCGTGGTGCATGGTGCGCAGCATCTCGCGAAACGCCGCGGCGTTGCCGGACATCTCCAGCCCCACGTCGAACCCCTCCTGCATCCCGAGCTCGGCCATGGTCTGGTCGAGGGAGTCGCGCTGCACGTTGATGGCGCGCGTGGCGCCCATCTTGCGCGCCAGTTCCAGGCGATAGTCATTGACGTCGGTCACGACCACGTGGCGCGCGCCGGTGAAGCGCGCCACCGCGGTCGCCATGATGCCGATGGGACCGGCGCCGGTGATCAGCACATCCTCGCCCACCACGTTGAAGGCGAGCGCGGTATGGGTGGCATTGCCAAACGGGTCGAGGATGGAAGCGATGTCATCGCCGATCGAGTCGGGAAGCTTGAAGGTGTTGCCGGCCGGAATCGACAGGTACTGGGCGAAGGCGCCGGGGCGGTTGACCCCCACCCCGATGGTGTTGCGGCACAGGTGGCGGCGCCCGGCGCGGCAGTTGCGGCAGTAGCCGCAGGTGATGTGCCCTTCGCCGGACACCCGGTCGCCGCTCTTGAGCCCCTTGACCTCCGAGCCGAGCTCGACGATGCGGCCGCAGTACTCGTGGCCGACCGCCATCGGCACCGGGATGGTCTTCTGCGCCCACGCGTCCCACTTGTAGATGTGCATGTCAGTGCCGCAGATCGCGGTCTTGGCGATCTCGATCAACACATCGTTCGGCCCCACCCGCGGCTCCGGAATATCCGTCAGCCAGATGCCGGGTGCGGCCTGCTCTTTCACCAGTGCTTTCATTGGTTCGTGTTCTTTCTGTGACTGCTGCCTTACGATCCTCAGCGAATGACCTGCAGCTCGCGGCCGACGCGCGCGAACGCCTCGAGCGCCTGCTCCAGCTGCGCACGGCTCAGCGCGGCAGACATCTGCGTACGGATGCGCGCCTGTCCCTTCGGCACCACGGGGTAGGAGAAGCCGATGACGTAGACGCCTTCCTCGAGGAGGCGCTCGGCCATGCGGCCGGCGAGGGCGGCTTCCCCGAGCATCACCGGAATGATCGGGTGCTCCCCGGGCTTGAGGTCAAAGCCCAGGCGCGTCATGCCTTCGCGAAAGACGCGGGCGTTCTCGAACAGCTGCGCCCGCAGCCCGGGGGTGTGCTCGAGGAGCTCGAGCACCGCCACGCTCGCCGCCGCCACCACCGGGGGGATGCTGTTGGAGAACAGGTAGGGCCGGGAGCGTTGCCGCAGCCACTCGATCACCTCGCGCCGCGCCGCGACGTAACCGCCGCTCGCCCCGCCCAGGGCCTTGCCGAGGGTGCCGGTGAGGATATCGATGCGCCGCGCCACGCCGCAGTGCTCGGGCGTGCCACGGCCGCCTGCGCCCATGAAGCCGGTGGCGTGGGAGTCATCCACCATGACGAGCGCGTCGTACCTCTGCGCCAGGTCGCAGATCTCGGGCAGGCGGGCGATGAAGCCGTCCATCGAGAATACGCCATCGGTGGCGATGAGGCGGGTGCGCCTGCCGCGGGACTCCTGCAGGCAGCGCTCGAGCTCCGCCATGTCGCTGTTGGCGTAGCGCAGCCGCTGTGCCTTGCACAGGCGGATGCCGTCGATGATGCTCGCGTGGTTCAGCGCATCCGAGATCACCGCGTCGCGCTCATCGAGCAGGGTTTCGAAGAGGCCGCCGTTGGCATCGAAGCAGGAGGAATAGAGGATCACGTCCTCGGTGCCCAGAAAGCCGGCCAGCCGCCGCTCCAGTTCCTTGTGCAGCTGCTGCGTGCCGCAGATGAAGCGCACCGAGGCCATGCCGTAGCCGCTGTCGTCGAGCGAGCGCTGCGCCGCCGCGCGCACCGCCGGATGGTTGGCGAGGCCGAGGTAATTGTTGGCGCAGAGGTTGATCACCTGGCGGCCGTTGACCTCGACGACCCCGCCCTGCGGTCCCTCGAGCACGCGTTCGGGCTTGTACAGGCCCTGCTCACGCAGGGATTTGAGCTCTTCGCGCAGCCGCGTTATGAACGCATCGTGCATCGGCGAATTATACTTGAGCGCACATGTCCGAGCCTGCAGATGAGCACCCGGGTGCTGCGCGCCTTGATCGCTGGCTGTTCGCCGTGCGGTTGCTCGGCTCGCGCGCACTCGCCACGGCGGCGGTGCGCGGCGGGCGCGTGCACGTCAACGGGGAGCGGGTGAAACCGGCGCACGCGCTGCGCGCGGGTGATCGCGTCACCTTCAAGCGCGGGGCGCTGGACTTCGAGTGCACCGTCGCCGCCCTCCCCGAGCGGCGCGGTCCCGCACGGGTGGCGGCACTATGTTATGAAGAGACGGCGGTGAGCCGCGCGCGCAGCGCGGAGTTTTCCGCCCGGATGAAGTTGGCGGCCGCGCTGACGCCGCGGCCCGATACCCGTCCGGACAAGCACCAGCGGCGGCGGCTGCGACGGCTGCGGGGTCGCATTTAAGACCCCGCGCGTCGCCGCAAAGCATGACGCGGGGGCACTGAGGCTGCAGACTGCTTGGCAAGACGCGCACCGGCGAGGGGCAGGCCCTGCCGGCGCGCGAGGTTAGCCCATGACGCTCAGCGTATTCGACATCTTCAAGGTCGGCATCGGCCCCTCGAGCTCCCACACCATGGGGCCGATGCGGGCGGCGCGGGAATTCGTACTCGGCCTTAAGCGCGACGGGCTGCTCACCGAGACCGCGCAGGTCGCGGTGCGCCTGTACGGCTCGCTCGCCCTGACGGGGATGGGCCACGGAACGGACCGGGCGGTGCTCGCGGGCCTCGAGGGTGCCTCCCCCGAGACGGTCGACCCCGACAGCATCCAGTCGACCCTGCAGCGCATCCGCGAAAGCGGCCGGATCCGGCTCCTGGGCGAGCATGAGGTCGAGTTCGATGAGCCGATGCAGCTGTTGTTCATGATGCATGAGCGGCTGCCGCGGCATTCCAACGGCATGCGCTTCACGGCGCTCGGCGCCGGCGGCCGCGTGCTGCGCGAGGAGGACTATTACTCGATCGGCGGGGGCTTCGTGGTGCGTGGCGATGAGGCCGAGGCGCGCGAGACGCGCGCGCACGCCGCGCCCCCGTACCCCTTTACCTCGGGCGAGGAGCTGCTGCGCCTGTGCCGCGAGCACGGGCTGGAGATGTACGAGCTGATGCTCGCCAACGAGCGCACCTGGGCGACCGAAGAGGCCGTGCGCGCCAAGCTCCTCAACCTCTGGCAGGTGATGCAGGGCTGCGTCGAACGCGGCTTCCACCAGTCGGGGCTGCTGCCGGGGGTGCTCAAGGTGCGCCGTCGTGCGCCGCGCCTGTACCGCATGCTCACCGAGAGCGGCACGGTGAAGCCGCTGGATGTCATCGACTGGGTGAACGCCTACGCCCTCGCGGTGAATGAGGAGAATGCCGCCGGCGGCCGCGTGGTGACCGCCCCGACCAACGGAGCCGCCGGTATCGTGCCGGCGGTGCTGCACTACTACCGCCGCTTCGAGGAGGGCGCCAACGAGGAGGGCGTGATCCGCTTCCTGCTCGTGGCCGCGGCCATGGGCATGCTCTACAAGCGCAACGCCTCCATCTCCGGCGCCGAGATGGGCTGCCAGGGTGAGGTGGGAGTCGCCTGCTCGATGGCGGCCGCCGGCCTCGTGGCGGCCCTGCAGGGCACGACGGAGCAGATCGAGAATGCCGCCGAGATCGGCATGGAGCACAACCTCGGGCTCACCTGCGACCCGGTCGCAGGCCTCGTGCAGATCCCGTGCATCGAGCGAAATGCCATGGGATCGGTAAAGGCGATCAACGCGGCGCGCCTGGCGATGCGCGGGGACGGCTCGCACAAGGTCTCCCTCGACCAGGTGATCGCCACCATGCGCCAGACCGGCATCGACATGTCCACCATCTACAAGGAGACCTCCCAGGGGGGTCTGGCGGTGAACGTCCCGGAGTGCTGAAGGGGCGGGGCGCGCCTCAGCCGAACAGACCGAACAGGCGCGCCGGCGGTGCCTCGTGCTGCACCTGGCGCACCGCCTCGGGGCTGATTCCGGTCCAGGCTTCACACTCAAAGCCGATCGAGCACAGCGCCGCCGTCCCCAGTGCGCCGCGCTTGCCCTGCGGCAGCAGGTCGTGCATCAGCTCGGAAACGCCCGGATTGTGGCCCACCACCAGCAGATGCCCGACGCGTGGTCCGGTGCGCTGCACGAGCGCGAGCAGGTCGGCGCAGGTGGCGAGGTAGAGAGTGTCCTCGCGCAGCACGCGCCGTGGGGGCAGCGCGAGCTCGCGCGCCACGATCTCGGCGGTCTGCTGGGTGCGGCGCGCCGGACTGACCAGCACCAGCTCGGGGATCAGCTCGAGTTCGAGCAGGCGCCGCGCCATGAGTTCCGCCGCGGCCGCGCCGCGGCGGCTCAGGGAGCGCTCAAGATCGGAGATGGCGGCGTCCTTCCAGCGGGCGTCCGCGTGGCGCATGAGCGTGAGACGCCGCATGCACTAAAGTCTCATGCGGGCAGTTCCACCAGCACGCGCCCGTTCTCCACGCGTGCGGCAAAGGTCTGCAGTGGCTCATAGGCCGGGGGGGTGAGCGCCTCCCCGGTGCGCAGACAGAAATGCGCACCGTGGCGCGGGCAGATGATCTGGCAGTCCTCGACCTGCGCGTTGCCGAGCGTCTCGCCGTCGTGCGTGCACAGGTCCTGCACGCCGTACACGCTCTCGCCGCAGCGCACGATCGCGATGGCAAAGCCTTCCGCGAACACCGCCAGCGGCTCAGTCTCACTCAGATATTTCGCATCCCCGACGTCAACCCACTTCGAACTCATGCCTGTCATCTGCCTTCTTTAGAACATGCCGGTCTGCAACCGCGCGGCCTCGCTCATCATGCTCTGATTCCAGGGGGGATCGAAAGTGAGTTCCACTTTCACCTCGCGCACGGTCGGTATGTGGCGGATTTTATCGCGCACGTCGTCGACCAGGATCTCGCCCATGCCGCAGCCCGGAGCGGTGAGGGTGATTTTCACTTCCACGCTGCGCGTGCCATCCTCGTTGGCCTTCACGTCACATTCGTAAACCAGTCCCAAGTCCACGATATTGATCGGGATCTCCGGGTCGTAGCAGGTGCGCATCTGCTCCCAGGCGAGCTTCTTCACGTCCTCCTCGCCGGCGTTCGGCGGCAGCTCCGGGAGCTTCAGCGCCTCCTGGCCGATGGCGTCGGCGTCCTCGCCCGAGATCCGGAACAGGTTGCCGTCGATGTAGACGGTGAAGCTGCCGCCGAGCGCCTGGGTGATGTAGCCGGCCTGCCCGGGCTTGAGGTTCACCTCCTGCCCGGCCGGCACGATCACCGCGCGCACCTCGCGGTTGACGACGAACGGCTCGTTTTCGTGTTGCCTGCGCATGGGGTGCGTCTTATTCGGTGGAGACCGTGGCCGCGCCGTGCTCGAGCGCGGCATTGAGGGTGTGCCAGCACAGGCTCGCGCACTTGACGCGCGCCGGGAACTCGCGCACGCCCGAGAGCGCGGCGAGCTTGCCGAGATCGGCGGCCGCTGCGGCCTGCGGCGCGGTGAGCAGGGCGTGCACCCGCTCGAACAGGGCGCGCACCGCGGTGCGATCCTTGCCCTTCACCGCCTCGGTCATGAGCGAAGCGGAGGCGGTCGAGATCGCGCACCCCTTGCCTTCGAAGCGGATGTCCTCGATGCGCTCACCGTCCATGCGCAGCGAGACCGTGAGCCGATCCCCGCACAGCGGGTTGTGCCCTTCCGCGTGCGCGCTGGCCGTGCCGAGCGAGCCGAAATTGCGCGGGCGCTTGTTGTGATCGAGGATCACGTCGCGATACAGGTCCTGCAGGTCCATCAGCCGAACACCTCCCGCGCGCGCTTGAGCGCGGCGATGAGGGCGGTGACGTCGGCGTCATTGTTGTAGCAGGCAAAGGAGGCGCGCGCGGTGGCCGGCACGCCGAAGAAGGTCATGACCGGCATGGCGCAGTGATGGCCGGTGCGCACCGCGACCCCTTCGGTATCGAGAATCGTGCCCAGATCGTGCGGATGCACGCCCTTCATGGTGAAGGACAGCACCGAGGCCTTGTGGGCGGCGGTACCGATCAGCTCGATATCCGGCAGCTGCGCCAGTTCCGCGGTGGCCCGTTGCAGCAGCCGATCCTCGTGGGCGCCGATCGCCTCGAGGCCGAGGCCCTCGAGGTAGTCCAGGGCCGCGGCCAGCCCCACGGCGCCGGAGATATTGGGGGTGCCGGCCTCGAACTTGTAAGGCAGCTCGTTGAAGGTGCTCTTCTCGAAGGAGACGGTGAGGATCATGTCCCCGCCCCCCTGCCACGGCGGCATCGCCTCAAGCAGGGCCTCGCGCCCGTAGAGCACGCCGAGGCCGGTGGGCCCGTAGAGCTTGTGCGAGGAGAAGGCGTAGAAGTCCGCGCCGAGCGCGGCCACGTCGACGGGGGTGTGCGGCACGGCCTGGGCGCCATCGATGAGCACCACGGCGCCGTGCGCGTGCGCCGCCTCGATGATGCGCTTCACCGGCAGCACGGTGCCGAGCGCGTTGGAGACGTGGGCGACGCCCACCAGGCGCGTGCGCGGCGACAGCAGCCGGGTAAACTCCTCGAACTCGAGCTCGCCGCGGCGATTGATGGGGGCCACCTTGAGCGTGCAGCCGGTCTGCTCGCACACCATCTGCCACGGCACGATGTTGGAGTGGTGCTCGAGCGCGCTGATGAGAATCTCATCCCCGGGTTGGAAGCGCGGCCGCGCATAGGCCTGCGCGACCAGGTTGATCGCCTCGGTGGTGCCGCGCGTGAAGATGATCTCGCGCGTCGAGCGCGCGCCGATGAAGCGCCGCACGCGCTCGCGCGCGCCCTCAAAGGCTGCGGTCGCCGCCTGGCTGAGCGCGTGCACCCCGCGGTGCACGTTGGCGTGCGAGTGCGTCTCGTAGTGCTCCACCGCGCGCAGCACCGCCAGCGGACGCTGCGAGGAGGCCGCGCTGTCCAGATACACCAGCGGGTGGCCGTTGACGCGCGTGGCGAGGATCGGAAAGTCGGCGCGCACGCGTTCGACATCAAAACGCGGGGCGCGAGCGAGAGCGGCGGGCTGGGCGGACATCACAGCAACTCCTGGAGGGTGCGGTCCTTGAGGACCTGCGCGAGGTGCTCCTCGATCTGGTGGCGCAGCTGCGGCACTTCAATGCGCGCGAACGCATCGGCGAGGAACGCCCACTTCAGCAGCCGCTGCGCCGTGTCGGGCTCCAGCCCGCGCGAGAGCAGGTAAAAGAGCATGTTCTCATCGAGCTTGCCGGCGGTCGCGCCGTGGCTGCAGCGCACATCGTCAGTGTAGATCTCGAGCTGCGGCCGCACGTCGATCTCCGCGTCAGGTCCGGCCAGCAGTCCGCGCAGTGACTGCCGCGAATCCGTGCCCACGGCCCCGGGGGCGACCACGATCTTGCCGTTGAAGGCCACGCGGGCGCGGCCGGCCGCGATGCCGCGGAACAGCTGCTGGGTGCGCGCCCGCGGCGCGCGATGCTCCACCAGCGCGAACGAATCCTGCACCTGCTGCAGGTCCCCCAGCGCCACGGTCGCCATGTTGAGTTCCGCGTGTTCGCCGCCGAGGAGCACGGACTGCGTCGAGCGCGCCGCGCGCGCGCCGGTGCTGACCGCGTGCAGCTCATAGGTGGCTCGCGTCGCGAGGTTGGCGCTGAGCGTATCGAACAGCGTGCTCTTCTCCGAGAGCGCCTGCAGGCGGTAGTGCGTCAGCCGCGCGCCGTGCGCCAGCTGCACCTCGAGGGCGCTGTTGACGAAACTGCCGGCCGCCGTGGCGCTCACGTGACGTTCGATCAGCTGCAGCTGCGCTTCGGGCGCCAGCAGCACCTCGAGGCGCGGGTAGGAGGCGCCGGCCTCTTCGGCCGCGCTGGCCACGAACACCAGCTCGAGGCGCTGTGGGTGGCCGGCGCCGATCCGCAGCAGCGCGCCATCGGTGGCGAAGGCGTCGTTCAGCAGCGCGAAGCGCTGCTCGGTGCCACGCTCCGCGCTCGGGCCGCCGGCTGCCTCAAGCGGCGCGGACGCCAGATCGGCGAAGGCCTCGCGCGAGGGGGAGGAGAGCTCGGGCGCGAAGCGCCCGTCGACGAACACGTAGCGACTGAAGTCAGCGATCGGTGCCGGCAGGCCCGCGAGGGTCGGCCGGGCCGCCGCCGCGGCCGGCGGGTCAAAGCGCCGCCGCTCGAGCGCGCGCAGGTTGGTGTACTTCCAGTTCTCATCGCGCGAGCTCGGCAGGCCGGCGCGCGTCAGCGCGGCGAGGGCCGCGCGGCGACGGCCGTCAGCGGCGCTGCCGCGCAGCGGCGCGGCCCGGGCGTAATCCTCGGCGATGCGGGCGGTGAGGGCGGCGTTCATGACGGCTCGTTCAGGCGGCCTCGCCCGCCACCCAGTCATAACCGCGGCGCTCCAGTTCCAGCGCCAGCCCCTTGTCGCCGCTCTTGGCGATGCGCCCGCGCACCAGCACGTGCACGAAATCCGGCACCACGTACTCGAGCAGCCGCTGGTAGTGCGTCACCAGCACGCAGGCGCGGCTCGGGGCGCGCAGCGAGTTGACCCCGGCGGCGACCAGCTTCAGGGCATCGATGTCGAGACCCGAGTCGGTCTCATCGAGGATGGCGAGGCGCGGCTCCAGCACCAGCATCTGCAGGATCTCGTTGCGCTTTTTTTCCCCGCCGGAGAAGCCCTCGTTCACGCCGCGCGACAGAAAGCTGTCCTCGATGTGCATCAGCTTCATCTTCTCGCGCACCAGGCTCAGGAACTCAAAGGCATCCACTTCCTCCAGCCCCTGGGCCTTGCGCGCGGCGTTGAGTGCAGCCTTGAGCAGGTAGACGTTGTTGACGCCGGGGATCTCCACCGGGTACTGGAAGCCGAGGAACAGCCCGGCGCGGGCGCGCTCTTCGGCGGGCAGCTGCAGCAGGTCGCGCCCCTCGAAGCTGACGCTGCCGGCGGTGACCTCGTAGCCGGGGCGCCCGGCGAGCACGTTCGCGAGCGTGCTCTTGCCGGACCCATTGGGCCCCATGATGGCGTGCACCTCGCCGCGTGCGACGCTCAGACTGAGGCCATTGAGTATCTTCTTGCCCTCGACGCTGGCGTGCAGATTGTCGATCTTCAGCATGCTCTCCGTGCTCATGTTCAGCCCACCGCGCCTTCCAGGCTCACGGCCAGCAGGTTCTGTGCTTCCACCGCGAACTCCATCGGCAATTTCTTGAACACTGATTTGCAGAAGCCGCTCACGATCATGTTCACCGCATCTTCTGCACCGATGCCGCGCGCCAGGCAGTAGAACAGCTGGTCGTCGCTGATCTTCGAGGTACTCGCCTCGTGCTCCACGGTGGCGGTGGGGTTCTTGACCTCCACGTAGGGGAAGGTGTGCGCGCCGCACCTGGCGCCCATCAAAAGTGAATCGCATTGGGTGAAATTGCGCGCGCCGTGGGCGCTTGGCAGGATCCGCACCAGCCCGCGGTAGGTGTTCTGCCCCTGGCCGGCGGAGATACCCTTGGAGACGATGGTGCTCTTGGTGTCGCGCCCGATGTGGATCATCTTGGTGCCGGTGTCGGCCTGCTGATGGTTGTTGACGGTCGCGACCGAGTAGAACTCACCGATCGAGCCGTCGCCCTTGAGCACGCAGCTCGGATACTTCCAGGTGATCGCCGAGCCGGTCTCCACCTGCGTCCAGGAAATGTGGGAGTTCTTGCCGCGGCACTCGCCGCGCTTGGTGACGAAGTTGTAGATGCCGCCGACGCCGGCCGCATCCCCCGGATACCAGTTCTGCACGGTGGAGTACTTGATGTAAGCGTCATCGAGCGCCACCAGCTCCACCACGGCGGCGTGCAGCTGGTTCTCATCGCGCTGCGGCGCCGAGCAACCCTCGAGGTAGCTCACGTGGCTGCCCGCATCGGCGATGATCAGCGTGCGCTCGAACTGGCCGGTATTGAGGGCGTTGATGCGAAAGTAGGTCGACAGCTCCATCGGGCAGCGCACGCCCGGCGGCACGTAGACGAACGAGCCATCGGAGAACACCGCGGAGTTGAGCGTCGCAAAGTAATTGTCCGTGTAGGGCACCACGCTTCCGAGGTACTGCTCGATCAGGTGCGGGTGCGTGCGCACGGCCTCGGAGAACGGGCAGAACACCACGCCGGCTTCCGCCAGACGCTCCTTGAAGGTGGTGGCGACCGAGACCGAATCGAACACCGCATCGACCGCCACGCCCGCGAGGCGCGCGCGCTCGTGCAGCGGCACGCCGAGCTTCTCGTAGGTCTCGAGCAGCTTCGGGTCGACGTCGGCGAGACTCTTCGGGCCGTCCTTCTTCGCCCGCGGGGCGGAGTAGTAGGAGATCCCCTGGTAGTCGATGGGACTGACCTTCAGGTGCGCCCAGTGCGGCTCGCTCATGGTGAACCAGTGCCGCAGTGCCTTCAGGCGCCACGCGGTGAGGAACTCCGGCTCGGCCTTCTTGCGCGAGATGAGCCGTACGACATCCTCATCGAGTCCGGGTGGCACAGTGTCCGAATCGATGTCGGTGATGAAACCGTGCTGGTAGCCGCGCGCGATCAGCGCCTCGAGCTCGCGGTTGGCCTGCTTGACCGGCTCGCTCATGAGCGCACCGGGGGGCGCGCGGCCGCCGCCTTCATGTCCCGCTCGAGCGCTGGCAGCCGCGCCGGAGCGGCGTCGAGGCCCGCCAGCTGCGCCAGACTCACATCGTGCAGCGAGCGGCGGATCGCCAGATTGAGGCGCTGCCACACCCGGCCCACGCGGCAGCTGTGCTCGAGCTCGCAGTAGCCGTGCCCCACCGAGCAGTCGGTGAGCGCCACCGGCCCCTCGAGCGCATCGAGGATGGCCGCGGCGCTGATCTGCGCGGCCGGCCGCGCCAGCTGGTAACCGCCGTGCAGCCCGCGCGTGGAGACCACCAGTCCCGTGCGCTGCAGCTGCTTGAGGAGCTTGCTGACCGTAGGCGCGGCAATGTGGGTCTGCTCGGCGAGCGCGGCCGCGGTCTGTACACGGCCCGGCTCCCCGGCGAGGGCGGCCAGCAGCACGGTTGCGTAATCTGTGAGACGACTGATGCGCAGCATCGGGGTACCCTTCCCAAACTAGGACTATTTTAGTACTGATTGCACCCGGATCCAAGCCGGTGCGCGGGCCGGGCAGGGGGTGATTTGCTATCCTTGGCGGCCCCGCGTGTCCGGGGCCAATTTTCGTGACGTTGCGGGCTGTTAGCGCACCGAAGCGCCCCCAGAGCTGCCCGCCGTCCGCACAGGAGGATTACAGCGATGAATGCGACCGAGCTGATGCACACCGCGCGGGGCCTGACGGCCAGGGGTAAGGGGATTCTGGCCGCCGACGAGAGCACCGCCACCATCACCAAGCGCTTCAGCGCCATCCAGCTGGAATCCACCGAGGAACATCGCCGCGCCTACCGTGAGCTGCTGTTCACCGCGCCGGCTGCCGCCGAATCGGTCAGCGGCGTCATTCTCTATGATGAGACCATTCGCCAGAAAACCAAGGACGGCATGCCCTTTCCCCAGTATCTGATGAAGCAGGGCATGATTCCCGGCATCAAGGTGGACACCGGCGCCAAGCCGCTCGCGGGCTTCGCGGGCGAGACCATCACCGAGGGGCTCGATGGCCTGCGCGAGCGCCTCGTGGAGTACCGCAAGCTCGGCGCCCTGTTTGCCAAGTGGCGCGCGGTCATCGATATCGGCGCCTCGATCCCCACCAGTTACGCCATCGAGGCCAACGCCGCGGCCCTGGCCCGCTATGCGGCACTGTGTCAGGAGAATGGCATCGTCCCGATCGTTGAGCCGGAAGTGCTCATGGACGGCGGCCACACGCTCGAGCGCTGCGACGAGGTCACCAACACGGTGCTGGCGGCGGTGTTCCGGCAGCTGTTCGCGGCGCGCGTGCTGCTCGAGGGCATCGTGCTCAAGCCCAACATGGTGATCTCGGGCAAGAAGGCCCCGCAGCGCGCCGGCCCCGAGGTGGTCGCCGAGACGACGCTGCGCACGCTGCGCCGCCACGTGCCGCCGGCGGTTCCGGGCATCGCGTTCCTCTCCGGCGGCCAGTCCCCGCAGGAGGCGACGCTGCATCTGGCGCTCATGAACCGGATCGGAGCCCCGCTGCCGTGGGTGCTGACCTTCAGCTACGGGCGTGCGCTGCAGGATACCGCGCTCAAGGCCTGGGGCGGCGCCAGCGGCAATGTCGCCGCCGCGCAGAAAGAGTTCGCCAAGCGCGCGAAGCTGAACGGCCTGGCGGCCGCCGGCCGCTACACCGCGGAGCTGGAGAATCAGGCCGCCTGAGGTTCAGGGCCGCCGTAGCAATCGCGTGTCAATTCCGCCCACCCAGAACCCGCGCCCCGGCCTGGCGACGGACGCGGTCGTCGACGTGCGTGACGTGCATTACGCGATCGGCGGACGGCCGATTTTCGCGGGCCTGAATCTCACGGTGCGCCGCGGACGCATCACCGCGATCATGGGTCCCTCGGGCACCGGCAAGACGACGCTGCTGCGGCTCATCACCGGCCAGGTCAGCCCCGATCAGGGCCAGGTGCTCACCTTCGGCCAGGACGTCGCGCGCCTGCGCGGCCGCGAGCTCTACGCCTTGCGCCAGCGCTTGGGGATGCTGTTTCAGAACGGTGCGCTCTTGACGGACCTCGATGTGTTCGAGAACGTCGCTTTTCCGGTGCGCGAGCACACCGATCTGCCCGAGTCGCTGATCCGCAAGCTCGTGCTCACCAAGCTGCAGTCCGTGGGACTGCGCGGCGCCGCCGAACTCATGCCCGCGGAGCTCTCCGGCGGCATGGCGCGCCGCGTGGCACTGGCGCGGGCCATCGTCATGGACCCGGAAGTGCTCATCTACGATGAGCCCTTCGTGGGCCTCGACCCGATCTCCCTCGGCTTCATCCAGCGGCTCATCAAGCAGTTGAATCAGGCGCTCGGCCTCACCAGCATCGTCGTCTCGCACGACGTGCAGGAGCTGTCCGCCATCGCCGATGACAGCTACCTGCTGTCCGCCGGCCGCGTGGCCGCCGCGGGCGCACCGGCGGAGCTGCGCGACAGCACCTCCGCGGCGGTGCGCCAGTTCATGACCGGCGGCGCCGAAGGCCCGGTGGCCTTTCACTATCCCGCGCCCGATTATCTCGCGCAGCTGCTCACGGACCCCTGATGGCGGCCCGCGAAAGATTTCTGGTGGACGGCGTGCGGCGCCTGGGCACCACCACGCTGTTTCTCGGGCGGCTGCTGGTGCAATGCCTGCCCGCGCTCGCGCGCCCGCGCCTGATCATCGCCCAGGTCTACAACACCGGCGCCCGCTCGCTCATCATCATCATGCTCTCGGGACTGTTCGTAGGGATGGTGCTGGGGCTGCAGGGCTACGACCTGCTGCAACGCTTTGGCTCCGCCGACGTACTGGGGAGCGCGGCCGCCCTGGGGCTGCTGCGCGAGCTCGGGCCGGTGATCACGGCGCTGCTGTTCGCCGGGCGCGCCGGCACCTCGCTCACCTCCGAGATCGGTCTGATGCGCGCCACCGACCAGCTCACCGCCATGGAGATCATGGCGGTCGATCCGCTGCGCTACGTGGCCGCGCCGCGCTTTCTCGGCGGGGTGCTGGCGATGCCGCTCTTGACGGCGATTTTCGGGGTCATCGGGCTGTTCGGCGCGCAACTGATCGGCGTGCAGATGATGGGGATCGATGCCGGGGTCTTCTGGTCGCAGACGCAAGACTCGGTGCGCCTGCATGATGTCTCCGAGGGCCTCGTGAAGAGTCTGGTGTTTGGTACCGCCTGCAGTCTCGTGGCCGTCTACGAGGGCTACAACGCCGAGCCCACGGCCGCCGGCGTCGGGCTGGCCACCACGCGCACGGTCGTGGCTTCCTCGGTGCTGATTCTGCTGCTCGACTACGTGCTGACCGCGATCTTCCTGTAAGAGGAACCTATTGCCATGCCTGCCAATCGAACACTTGAACTCGGGACCGGACTGTTTGTGCTGTTGGGCTTTGCGGCCCTGTTGTTCCTGACCACGCAGCTGCCGGGGAGCGGGATCAAGCTCACCGGAAAGAAGAAGGGCTACGCGGTCACGGCGCAGTTCGACAATATCGGTGACCTGAAGGTGGGCTCACCGGTAACCATGTCGGGCGTGCGCATCGGGCAGGTCACCGGCATCGGCTTCAATCCCAAGGACTACAAGGCGATCGTGAAGATGCGCTTTGACGAGCAGTACAACCAGATCCCCGACGACAGCTTCGCCGCCATCCAGACCCAGGGACTGCTCGGCGGCAAGTTCATCGGCCTCAGTCCCGGGGGCGATGATCAGTACCTGAAGAACGGCAGCGTCATCGAGCAGACGCAGTCGGCGATCGTGCTGGAGAGCCTGGTCAACAAGTTCTTTGCGAACTACGCGAGCAAGGGCAGCGCGGATAGCAGCTCGCAGCAGTCCCCGGATAACCAGAGCAAATCGGAGTCGAAGAAATGAGATACCTAACGCTGGTGGCGACCCTGTGGCTCGGCTGCAGCGCCGCGCTCGCGCAGGCGCCGGCGCCTGCCTCAGCATTACCGGGACCCACCGAGGTGGTGCAGATTGCCGCCCAGGGCATGCTCAGCGAGCTCGACAAGGACCGCGAGGGCTATCGCAAGGATCCTAGCAAGGTCGAGGGGCTGGTCAGCAAGTACCTGTTGCCGCACTTCGACACCGATTTCTCCGCGCGCCTCGTGCTCGGTCAGTACTGGAAGACCGCCAGCGCCGATCAGCGCCAGCGCTTCGTCGACGCCTTCTACCATTCGCTGCTGAAGAACTACGGCTCGGCGCTCGCGGAGTTCACCGCCGATCGGCTGAAGATCTTTCCCACCAAGGTGGACGCGGATGCGACGCGCGCCACGGTGCGCACCGAGGTCAAGCGCGACAACGGCGATCGCGTCTCGGTGAATTACTACATGCGCAAGACCGCCGAGGGCTGGAAGGCCTGGGATGTGGTCATCGACGGCATCAGCTACGTCAACAGTTATCGCGAGGACTTCGGGCCGCAGATCGAGAGCCAGGGGATCGATGCGGTGATCAAGCGCCTCGATTCGGGCGAGAAGCCCGAAGCGATCGGCAAGCAGACCAAGTGAGCGCACCGCAGCTGCAGCACCCCACGGGCGACTTCAGGCTCGCCCCGCTGGCGCAGGACCGCCTCGCGGCCTCCGGACCGCTGACCTTCGCGACCGCGCGGGCCGCGCGCCTCGCGGGGCTGCAGGTGCTGCGCTCGGGTGCCCAGCCGCTGCAGATCGACTGCGCCGGCGTCACGGCTTCCGACAGTGCAGGTCTTGCGGTGCTGCTGGACTGGCTGGCCGCGGCCAAGCTCGCCGGCCGCCAGCTGCGGCTGCTGGACCTTGCCGGAAGGGCTGCTGGCCCTGGGGCGGATCAGCGAGGTCGAGCAGCTGCTCAGCACCGGCGTTTAGCGCGGCGGGCGCCGGCACGCGCCTGCGTTCAGTGCGGCGGCGGGCTTTGCGGTTGGGGCGAGGGTTTTTGGGGTGCTGACTTCGGCGCGGCGTCCTCGTCTGTGCCCTTCTGCGCCTCATCGTAGAGCCGCTGCTCCTCCTGGTCCTGCTGCTCCGTCGCGACCCCGCCGTTCACCATGAAGTCGCGGTGCTGCAGGTACACGTTACGCACGAACGAGTACGGGTCGTAGGAGCTGTCGAGCGTCTTATCCACCGACAGCAGCTGCGCACGATCGTCGATCCTACCTACGGTCCACAGGCCCCACTCCCACCAGGGGTTCTTAATCAGGTAGTGGCGCGGATCGGAGTACAGATCGACGGCGCGGCCAAAGCCATCGCGCACGTCGCTCGGCCCGAGCAGCGGGATCACGAAGTAGGGCCCGCTGTGCAGACCCCACTTGCCGAGGGTCTGGCCGAAATCGCGGCTGTTCTTGTCAAGTCCGACCGTGGTCGCAGGATCGAACAGTCCGCCGAGGCCGAAGGTGGTGTTCATGAGGAAGCGCCCGCTGTCCGTGCCGAAGGCGCGAAACTGCCCCTGCAGCAGGTCGTTCAGCATCGTCACCGGATAGCTGAGGTTGCTCATGAAGTTGCGAAAGCCCGTCTGCATGAAGCGCGGCACCGCGCGCTGGTAGGTGCGCGCCACGGGGCGCAGGACCGCCTTGTCCAGCGTGTCGTTGAACTTGTAGGTCGCGCGGTTCATGCGCTCCCAGGGGTCGCGCGGGCTGCGGGTCGTGCCCGGCGGCAGCGTGGCGCAGCCGCACAGCAGCAGGCACAGCCAAAGCGCGGACGTGCGGGTCGTGGTTCGCATGGGGCCTTGTTGGAATTGTCCGGAGCGGCATTCTAGCAGCCCGCCTGAGGGGGGCTGGCCGCCCGGACGGGGGAGGCGCCCGGGGGGGCCGATCAGCTATGGGGCCCGTGGCCGCCCTGCTGGCCCTGATCGCCGCTGTCGCTCACCTGGCGCTTGCGCATCGACATCAGGTACTCGCGCACCTCATCGAGGCGGGCCTGGTAGCGCGCGCGCTGGATGGGGCTCAGGTGCGGGGAGGCCAGGGCGAGCTGCAGCTGCTGTGCGGCGAGGCTCAGATCCCCGCCGGCGATCTGGTATTCGCCCATGTAGAAGTAGGCATCGCCGGAGTCGCCGGCGGCGTTTGCGGCCAGGGCGATGAGGCGGATCTGATCCGGGGTCGGCGCCACGATGTTGAACAGGTCGAGCAGCAGATTGTGTGCCTCCATCGGCTTGCCGACCGCCATCAGCTCCTGCGCGTAGCGCACCGTGACCGGCACGTTGCGCGGGAACAGCTCGACGGTGCGCGCGAAATAGGCCAACGATTCCTTGTTGTGACCCGCTTTGGCCATCGCCTGCGCCAGCGCGATTTGCAGCAGGGGCAGCGTCTCGTGCTTCTGCACCAGTGGGGTGAGCACCTTCACCGCGTCCTCGCCGCGGTTGTGCTGGGTGAGCTCCAGCGCGTAGGCGTACTGGTCGGCGAGGTCGGCCTCGCCGCGGGCGACCTTGCGTTCGTAAGTGCTGAGCAGGTCGATGTCGGCGGGTGTGGACAGCACCCGCACGCGCTCGCGGATCAGCTCGTAGCTTTGCGAGTCATGCTGGGTGCGCGGCGGGAACTGTGCCGCGCGCGCCTTGGCCTCCGCGACGCGGTCGGTGGTGACCGGGTGATCGACCAGCATCGCCGGGATATAGGTGGCGGCCAGGCCCTCGTGCCGGCTCAGGGTCTCGAAGAAAGCGCCCATCGAATTGGCGTCGAAGCCCGCGCCGGCGAGGTAGCCGATGCCGACGCGATCGGCCTCCATCTCGTTGTCGCGGGTGAAGTTGATCTGCTGCTGCGCCGCCATGCCCTGCACCGCGGCGATGCCGCCCATGGCGGCCTGGCCGCCGCCGGCGGCGCCGAGGAGGATGGCCGCGATCATGCCGGCGGCGGTGGCGAGTGACTGCTGGCTCTGCGCGCGCAGCTGGCGGGCGATGTGGTGCTGCGTCACGTGCGCGATTTCGTGCCCCATGACGCTCGCCAGCTCAGACTCGGTGGTGGTGGCGAGTATCAGTCCTTGGTGAATGAAGACGAAGCCCCCGGGCACGGCGAAGGCATTGATGCTGTCGTCCTTGATGACGAAGAACTCGAAGTCCTTGCCGCCGTCGGCGCTTTGCGCCGCCAGGCGCTGGCCGATGCCCTGGATGTACTCGTTCACCTCCGGGTCCTCGAGCAGCGCGCCCTGATCGCGCAGCTCGCGCGTCACCATGGCGCCGAGACGAAACTCATCGGTGCGCGAGATGTAGGCGGCGGCGGGGCTGCCCATGTCCGGCAGGTCGGAGCCGGCCGCGGGGGCGTTCAGCACGATCGGCCGCGACGCGGGTACCTCGTCCGCGAATGCGCCTCCCGTGAGGGTGAGCAGGGCGGTGACGAGCAGGACCAGAAGTCGGCGCATGTGATGGAATAAGACCGCCAGTCGCGGCCGAAGGTTTCCCGCGTTTACAAGCGCTTACACGCGCAGCGGTGAGATTGGAGCCCTAGAGTACACCTAGAGAATGTCGGACGCGAAGTCTGCCAGTCGCGAACGTTCCCCGCGCACCAGGGTGATGTGCCCGGAGTGCGCCCAGCCGCGGAAGCGGTTCACCGCATAGGTGAGGCCGGAGGTCATCTCCGTCAGGTAGGGGGTGTCGATCTGGGCGATGTTGCCGAGGCAGGCGAGCTTGGTGCCGGGGCCTGCGCGGGTGATGAGCGCCTTCATCTGCTTGGGGGTCAGGTTCTGTGCCTCATCGAGTATCAGGAAGCGATTGAGGAACGTACGCCCGCGCATGAAATTGAGGGAGCGGATCTTGATGCGGTTGCGCAGCAGATCGTTGGTGGCCGCGCGACCCCAGTTGCCCCCCTCCTGCGAGCCGGTGAGCACCTCGAGGTTGTCCATGAGCGCGCCCATCCACGGCTCCATCTTTTCCTCCTCGGTGCCGGGCAGGAAGCCGATGTCTTCGCCGAGGGGAATCGTCACGCGCGTCATGATGATCTCGGCGAAGCGGTTGGTCTCGAGCGTCTGCATGAGGCCGGCGGCGAGCGCCAGCAGCGTCTTGCCGGTGCCGGCAGGCCCGAGCACGCTCACGAAGTCGATCTCCGGGTCCATCAGCATGTTCAGGGCGAAGTTCTGCTCGCGGTTGCGCGCGGTGATGCCCCACACGCTGTGGCGCTCGTTGCGGTAATCGCGCAGCAGTTCGATGGTCGCGGTGTCACCGGAGATACGCCGCACGATGCCTTCGATGCCCTCGGGCGTGTCCTCGAACAGTCCCTGATTCGGCTGCCAGTCGCGCACCGCGGGGCCTGAGATCTCGTAGTAGGTGCGTTCGGCTTCTTTCCAGGAGCGCATGTCGCGGCTGTGGCTCTCCCAGAAGTCCGCCGGCAGCGCCGCCATGCCGCTGTAGAGAACGTCGGAGTCCTCGAGCGTCTTGTCGCTGTAGTAGTCCTCGGCATGCACGCCGAGCACGGCTGCCTTGATGCGCAGGTTGATGTCCTTGGACACCAGGATCACGCGCGCATCCTGCTGCTCGTTCTGCAGCGCCAGCGTCTGCGAGAGGATGGCGTTGTCGCCGCCGGCCCCGGGCAGGCTTTCCGGCAGCGCGCCCTGCATTTGCCGCGTCTGGAAGAACAGCCGCCCCGAGGAGGGCTTCTTGCCATGGTTGCCGCTGTAGCCGGAAGGCAGCGGCAGGCCGCGGTCGATCTGCTCCTTGGTGGCGTCGCGCATCATGTCATCGAGAAAGCGGCTCACCTGGCGCACGTTGCGCGAGGCCTCCGAGAGGCCCTTCTTGTGGGCGTCGAGTTCCTCGAGCACCACCATCGGCAGGTAAACGTCGTGCTCCTCGAAGCGGAAGATCGACGCCGGGTCGTGCATCAGCACGTTGGTGTCGAGCACGAAGAGTCTGCGGCCGGCCCGCGAGCGTCCCTTCACGTCGCGGGCTTCGCCTGAGGCTGAGGTCGGACCGGGTTCATAAACGCTGCGCTGCTTCAAGTACTTCCTCCGCGTGACCGGGCACTTTGACCTTGCGCCATTCCTGTTTGAGACGCCCCGCAGCATCGAGCAGGAAGGTGCTGCGCTCCACTCCAAGGTACTTTCTGCCGTAAAGGCTTTTCTGTTTGATGACATCAAACAGCTTGCAGACCTTTTCGTCGGTGTCTGCCAGCAACGGGAAGGGCAGGGACTCCTTGGCCGCGAACTTATCGTGCGAGGCGACCGAATCGCGCGACACGCCCACGATCTGGGTGCCGGCCCTGCGAAAAGTGGGGGCGAGATCGCGGAAATCCTGCGACTCGCGCGTGCAACCCGAGGTCATGTCCCGCGGATAGAAGTAGATCACCAGGTTCTTGCCTGCCGCGTCCTTGAGGCTCCACGTGCCACCACCCGTCATGGGCAGGGAAAAGTCAGGCACCTTAGTACCGGGCTTGATCTTGGACATCTCGCTTTAGGATTTTACCGGTTCGAGGATGGCATCGAGGTTGAGTGAGTCACAGAATTCCATGAATTCCTCGCGCAGGTGCGCCACGTGAATGCGGCTCGGCACGTTGACGATCATCTGGACGGCGAACATCGGCGCTCCCGTGTGGGCGGCCGGGTAGCTGCGCGTGGACACTTCCGCGATGTCGATGCCACGCGTGGCGAAAAACCCCGACAGACCCGAGACGATGCCGCTTTGGTCCAGGCACACCACGTCGATCGAGTACGGCAGCATGTCGGTGCGTGCCGTGCGCGGCTCGGTGCGCTTCAGGTGGATGCTGAGATTGCTGGTCTCCGCCAGGCGCTTGAGCTCGGTCTCGAGCTTCGCGAGCGCGTGCCAGTTGCCCGCCACCAGCAGCAGCATCGCGAACTCGGTGCCGAGGCTCGCCATGCGGCTCTCGCTGATATTGCCGCCGGACTCGCTGATGACGCGCGTCAGCTCGTGAACCATGCCCGTGCGGTCGCTGCCGATCGCCGAAACGGCCAGGTGCTGCTTCATCTGTAGGTTGGCGTTCGCGGCTGCTGTTTCCGTTTGGCGAGGCTTGAGTGTACCGGGAGCGGGCAGCCAGTGCGACCTTTCTGCCCGCGGTACGGCTTGAGCTCTTGCCTCGGCGCGAGCTCCACTCGTAACATCGCACTTCCCCCCGCGAACGTGCAGCAATCCCATGTTTTCAGGCAGCTTGGTGGCCATCGCTACGCCTATGCAATCAAACGGGGCGATCGACTTCGACGCCTGGGCGCGCTTGATCGATTTTCACATCGCGGCCGGCACGAGCGGCCTCGTCATCGGGGGCACCACCGGTGAATCGGCCACCCTGACCGATGCGGAGCTGCGCGCGCTCTCGCTGCGCGCTTACGAGCACGCGCACCGGCGACTGCGCATCATCACCGGAGCGGGCACCAGCAGCACGGCCACCACCGCCGCGCGCGTGCAGTGGCTGCGCGAGCTGCCGATCGACGGCCTGCTGCTCGTGACGCCGGCCTACAACCGACCCTCGCAGGAGGGTCTCTTCCAGCACTTCGCCACCGCCGCGACGGCGGCGGCGGGCAAGCCGGTGCTGCTGTACAACGTGCCCTCGCGCACTGCGGTCGACTTGAAACCGGCGACGGCCGCGCGGCTGTCGCGCGTCGCCGGCGTCGTGGGACTGAAGGAGGCGGTGCCGGAGGTGGCGCGCGTGCGCGAGCTCATCGCGCTGTGCGCCCCGGGATTCACGATCCTCAGCGGCGATGATGCCACCGCGCGCGAGGCGATCGGCGCCGGCGCCCGCGGGGTGATTTCGGTGACGGCGAACGTTGCGCCCCGGCAGATGTCTGAGATGGTGGCGGCGGCCCTGGCGGGAGACAAGGAGCGCGCCCAAGCGCTCGATGCGCCGCTCGCAGCCCTGCACCGGGACCTGTTTCTCGAGGCCAATCCGATCCCGGTGAAATGGCTGCTCGCGCAAATGGGTCTCATGCCTGCTGGGTTAAGATTGCCGCTGACTCCGCTCGCCGAGGAATACCGGGCGCGCCTGCAGGCGGCCGCGCGCGCGGGCGGGGTGTTGACGTGATGGAACTATCGAGGTGGGTGCGCATGAGGAAAACTGTTCTGGTGGGAATGCTTGCGGGGCTGACGCTCCTCGGGGGCTGCAAGTCCTGGCGCGAGGGCGCCTGCCACAAGCCGCAGCCCTACCAGAGCGCGACCACCGGGAAGCCGCTGAAGATTCCTGCAGGATTCGCCGTGCCCGATACCGCGAATGCGCTGAAACTGCCGGCCCTCAATGAGCCGCCACCGCCGCCGCGCAAGAGCAAGGATCCCTGCCTGGATGAGCCGCCGTCCTTCAAGGTCCCCAAGAGCGTCACCCCCGCCCCACAGGCCTGAGGCGGCCTGCGCGCGGGGTGCGGGGTGCGTGCGCATGTCTTATCATGCGGCGCCTTTTCAGGCGCCCGGGTCCCTACCCGTGGCCGACTGAAGTCGCGGGTGCTTGCGTAAGTCATTGATTGGAGAGGTGGCCGAGCGGTCGAAGGCGCTGGACTGGAATTCCAGTAACATCTCAACGGGTGTTCGTGGGTTCGAATCCCACCCTCTCCGCCACCCTGCGATCCGTGGCAGCGCTCGCTAGTGCGGACTGCGCCCCGGCGCGGCAGCTTCGGCGGGTCGCTGCGGCAGGATGAGTACGCAGGCGAGCACGAAGAGGCCGAGCACGGCTGATGCGAGCGGACGACTCATCCCGAGCCCGCCCTGCGCGGGTGGCTTGTCGAAGAAATCCCCGAGCGTGGCGCCCAGTGGGCGGGTCAGGATGAAGGCCGCCCAGAACAGCACCACCCGCGAGATGTGGGTGCGCAGGTAGAGCAGCGCGACGACCGCAAGGGCCGCGCCGAACAGCAGCGCCCCACCGCCGTAGCCGAGACCCGAATCGGCCGCCCAGTCGCCCAGGGCCGTACCCAGGGTCTGCGAAAAGGTGATCGTGGCCCAGTAGAAGGCCTCGACCCGCGGGGTGTTGACGGTGCTGACAGACACCGAGCCTTCCGTGCGGTACCACAGTGCCAGGGTCACCAGTACACACGTCAGCAGCAGCAGGCTGCCGCCCGGGTAGCCGATGCCGAGCGAGCGGTCGGCGAAATCCGCAAGCGTGGTGCCCGCGGTGGTGGAGGCGATGATCGTGGCCCAGTAAAGCAACGGGTGGAAGCGCTTGGCGCTGATCTGGGCGCTGACGAATGCGATCAGCACCGCGAGGAACATGAGTGAACTGAGCAGGTAGCCCCAGTTGAGCGTCATCGAGACCGTGTCGCCGCCGGTTTCCCCGAGGGTCGTCGCCGCAATCTTGATGATCCAGAACGTCAGGGTGACGGCGGGCACCTTGCTCATGGCACGTTCGGCTGCGGCGTTTATGGATGCGCTCCCGGTGCTTGGCCAGCGGCGTGCGCGCGGCCGTGGGATGTGCCTGTGGTAGCATCGGCGCTCGGCGGCCGGGCGTCGGCGGTGGAATGAATTTTGAGCTCGCGCTCCGTGGTCATTGCAGTAGATTAGCGGATCTCGACTCTGACGACAGCGCGTGCGTCTTACGGCGCGCCCGTTGTTGCCTGGCCCAGGCTAACCTGTTGTATTGAACATGGTGGCCCGCATTGGTTTCTCCGCGACGATTAGTCGTGAATCCCGTCAGGGCCGGAAGGCAGCAGCGGCAGCGGCGATGTCGGGTGCCGGAGCTTAAGCTGGTGCGGGCCGCCTCCAGACTCGCGCTTGCAGGAATCCATCGATGAGTTACACCGCACTGGCGCGCAAGTGGCGCCCCAAAACCTTCGCCGAGCTCATCGGGCAGGAGCACGTGCGGCGCGCGCTCGTGAATGCGCTCGACAGCGGGCGCGTACACCACGCGTTCCTGTTCACCGGTACGCGCGGTGTTGGCAAGACCACGATCGCACGCATCCTCGCCAAGTGCCTCAATTGCGAGAAGGGCGTGACGAGCGAGCCGGATGGCACCTGTGCCAGCTGTCGCGAGATTGACGCCGGCCGCTTTCCCGACCTGATCGAGGTCGACGCCGCCTCGCGCACCAAGGTGGATGACACCCGGGAACTGCTCGACAACGTGCAGTACGCACCGGCCCGCGGCCGCTACAAGGTGTACCTCATCGACGAGGTGCACATGCTCTCGACGCACTCCTTCAACGCGCTGCTGAAGACGCTGGAGGAGCCACCCCCGCACGTGAAGTTTCTGCTCGCGACCACCGACCCGCAGAAGCTGCCGGTGACCGTGCTGTCGCGCTGTCTGCAGTTCAATCTCAAGCGCCTGCCGGCTGCCGCCATTGCAGCTCACATGCAGCACATTCTCGGCGCCGAGGGCGTGCCCTTCGAGGCAGCGGGCCTCAAGCTGGTGGCGCAGGCCGCCGATGGCAGCATGCGCGACGGACTGTCGCTGCTGGATCAGCTGCTCGCTTTCGGTGGCGGCCAGGCAGGCGAGGCCGAGGCGCGCGCCATGCTCGGCAGCGTCGCGCGCGAGCACGTGGTGCGGATCGCCGAGCTGCTGGGTGGCGCCGACAGCCATGCGCTGCTGCGCTGTGCGCAGGCGCTGGAGGAGTTCGCGCCCGACTACGCGCAGGTGCTCGATGAGCTCGCGGCGCTGCTGGTGCGCGTCGGATTGCGCCAGGCCGTGAGCGGCTACGAGGGTGATGAACTCTACGAGCCGCCGCTGCTCGAGCAGCTCGCGCAGCGGCTGACTCCCGAGGACGTGCAGCTGTTCTACCAGACCGCAATCCTCGGGCGGCGCGACCTGGCACTGGCCCCCGACCCGCGCAGCGGTTTCGAGATGACCCTGCTGCGGATGCTGGCCTTCCGGCCGGCCCCGCTGGCTACCCCCGGGCCGCAGCCACGCCCCGCGCGCGCGGAGAGCGTCGCATCCGCGGCGCCCGCCACGCGTCCCCCTGGCAGCGTTGCGCCGGCGGCCACGGCCGAGGGCAGCCCCTGGACACAGATCCTGGGCGCGCTCGAACTCACCGGCGCGGCGCGCCAGCTCGCCAGCCACTGCGTATTCATCGGCCGCCAGGGCGCGCTCGTGCGCCTCGCGCTCGATCCGCGCAACCAGCTGCTGCGGACCGCGGCGTTGGAAGAGAAACTGGCGCAGGCGCTGAGCCGCTATTACGGTGAATCCGTGCGGCTCGAGTTCCAGGCGGTCGCCGCCGGCCTCGAGACGCCGGCGCAGCTGCAGCGGCGCGCCTCGGACGAGGAGCTGGCCGCCGCGCGCCGCGCGTTCGAGGAGGATGCGGGCGTCAAGGGCCTGCGCGAACGTTTCGGGGCGACGGTGCTCCCGGAGACCGTGCGGCCGGTAAAATGAGCCACGTCAGTCAGCCGGCGCCCAAGCGCCGCAGAGGGTGCACGTTCCCATGAAGGGCAATATCAACAACCTGATGAAGCAAGCCGAGGCCATGCAGCGAAATATGCAGAAGGCCCAGGCGGAGATCGCCAGTCTCGAGGTGGTCGGCGAGTCCGGCGGCGGCATGGTGAAGGTCACCATGAACGGACGGCACGAGGTGAAGCGCGTGCAGATCGAGCCGAGCGTCAGCGGCGAGGATCGCGAGATGCTCGAGGACCTGATCGCCGCTGCTGCCAACGACGCCGTGCACAAGGTCGAGGCGCGCGTGCAGGAGAAGATGGCGAGCCTCACGACGGGTCTGCAGCTGCCGCCGGGAATGAAGCTGCCGTTTTAGCGGATGAAGCACTCGCCGCACCTTGCGCGTCTCATCGAGGCGTTGCGCACGCTCCCCGGGGTGGGCCCCAAGAGCGCGCAGCGCATGGCCTTTCACCTGCTGCAGGAGGGCCGGCCCGGCGCCCGTGCGCTCACCGAGGCACTCGCGGGAGCGTTGGAATCGGTGACGCGCTGCCAGCGCTGCCGCATGCTCACGGAAGGGTCGCTGTGCGTCATCTGCGAGGCGACCCAGCGTGACACGGCGCTGCTGTGCGCGGTGGAGTCGCCGGCGGACGTCGTCGCCATCGAGTCCTCCGGCAGCTATCGCGGACGCTATTTCGTGCTCATGGGCCATCTGTCTCCGCTTGATGGCATCGGCCCCGAGCAGCTCGGCATCCGCGAGCTCGAGGCCATCCTCGCCGAAGGCGGCGTGCGCGAGCTGATCCTCGCGACCAACTCGACCGTGGAGGGGGAGGCCACCGCGCACTACCTGAGCGAGCTGGCGGCGCGCCGCGGCGTGCGCGCCAGCCGCATCGCGCACGGCGTGCCGGTGGGCGGGGAACTCGAATACGTCGATGGCGGCACGCTGGCGCACGCGCTCGCCGGCCGCCAGTCCCTCTAGGGCCCGCGCCGCTATAGCTGTGGTGCGCACCGGGCGCGCGCGGCTGCGCTCGCTCCGGCCGCGCACCGCGGTAGGCTGACCCGCTTCGAGGGACGAGGGAGCATCCGTGAGCTCGGCCGAGCAACCCGCGACCGACACCGCCGCGCGCCATGGCCTGCTGCCGTGGCTCGTGGCCGTGGCCTTCTTCATGCAGGCGCTCGATACCACCATCCTCAACACGGCGGTGCCGAGCATTGCGCGCGCCCTGGGCGTGGCGCCGCTGAGCATGAAGTCGGTGCTCTCGAGCTATTCCCTGAGCCTCGCGGTCTTCATCCCGGTCAGCGGCTGGATGGCCAACCGCTTTGGCACGCGGCGCGTGTTCGCCGCTGCCATCGGGCTGTTTGCGCTCGGATCGCTGCTGTGCGGCCTGGCGCGCGATCTGCACTGGCTGGTGGCCTTTCGCATCCTGCAGGGGTGCGGCGGGGCGATGATGGTCCCGGTCGGGCGGCTCACGCTGGTACGCGCCTTCCCGAAATCGCAGCTGGTGCGCGCCATGAGCTTCGTGGCGGTTCCCGCGCTCGTGGGTCCGATGCTCGGGCCGCTCGCCGGCGGCCTGATCACCGGCTATCTGCACTGGAGCGTCATCTTCTTCCTCAACGTGCCCATCGGGCTCGCGGGGCTGCTGCTCGTGTATCGCTTCCTGCCGGATTACCGCGAGACGAGTCCGCCGCCGCTCGACGTCGCCGGACTCATCCTCTTCAGTTCCGGCATCGCGCTGCTCTCGTACGTGCTCGAGGTCTTCGGCGAGCACCGCCTGAGCGCGCAGCAGGTGCTCGCGCTCCTCGGGCTGTCGCTGCTACTGCTCGGCGCCTACGGTGTGCGCTCCGCGCGCACTGCCAATCCGCTGCTGCGGCTGCGCCTGTTCGCGGTGCGCACCTTCCGCGCCGCGGTCGGCGGCAGCTTCTTCACGCGCATCGCGATCGGCGGGGTGCCGTTTCTCTTCCCGCTGCTGTATCAGGTCGGCCTCGGCTACACGCCGGTGCAGTCGGGCCTGCTGCTGATGCCGCAGGCGCTCGCCGCCATCACCCTGAAGGTGCTGACGCCGCGCATCCTGGCGCGACTCGGCTACCGCGCCGTGCTGGTCACGAACACGGTGATGCTCGGCGTACTGATCGGCCTGTTCGCGACCATCGGCGCGGCCACCCCGGTGTGGCTGATCGTGCTGCAGGCCTTCGCCTACGGGTTCTTCCAGTCGCTGCAGTTCACCAGCATGAACACGCTCGTGTACGCCGACGTCGAGGAGGGCGATGCCAGCAGCGCGAGCACCATTTCGAGTACGGCGCAGCAGCTGTCGATGAGCTTCGGTGTCGCCACCGCCTCGCTGGTGGCGGCGTGGTTCGTGCCGGATCGCTTTCATACCAGCGCGCCGCAGATGATCCGCGGTGTGCACGAGGCGTTTCTCGTGCTCGGCGTAGCGACCATCGTCTCGGCCGTCGTATTCCGCTCGCTGCGGGCCGGCGATGGCAGCGCGATCAGCCTGCACCGCGCCGGCGCCGCCGCGGGCGGCGGCGCACTGGCGCTCGCGGACGTGCAGCCGCCGAGCCAGCCGCTGAGCTGAGCCGCCTCCGCTGCGGCCCTAGCGGCGCGGCGCGCGCGCGGCCGTGAGCTCCTCGTGCAGACGCCGCAGGCGCCGGTAGCTTTCGTAGCGCCGCGCGGACATTGCGCCGGACTCAACCGCCGCCTGCACCGCGCAGCCGGGCTCGCGCATATGGCGGCAGTCGGCGAAGCGGCAGCCGACCGCGAGCCGCCGCACCTCGGTGAACCCGAGTGAGCGCTCATCGAGTGCGTTGACGGCCGGGGCGAAGTCGCGCACGCCGGGGGAGTCGATGAGGGCGGCGCCGTGCGGCAGATCGAAGAGGCGCGCCGCCGTGGTGGTGTGCCGCCCGTCCTCCTCGCGCACCAGCTCCCCGATCGCCACTTTCGCCTGCGGCACGAGCACTTGCACCAAGGATGACTTGCCCACCCCCGACTGCCCGACCAGGGCGGCGATGGCGCCGGGGGCGATCGCCGCGCGCAGCGCATCCAGGCCGGCGCCACTGTCAGCCGAGGTGTGCACGCTCGCGTAGCCCGCCTGCGCATAGACGTCGAGCTCGGCGCTGAGCCGCTCATCGAGGCCGAGGTCGCTCTTGTTCACGACCACGGTCGGCTCGACACCCGCGTCGGTCGCGGCGGCCAGGTAGCGGTCCACCACGAAAAAATCCGGAACCGGAAGGGGCGCGAGCACCACGAGCAGCTGGGTGAGGTTCGCCACCACCGGCTCGGTCGCGCCGCGGGCATTGGCGCGGTACAGGGCCGTGCGCCGCGGCAGCACTTCGATGACGTGCACTTCCTCGTGATGCGCATCGATGCGGCAGCGCACCTGATCGCCGCACACGATGATGAGCGCGCGCCCGAAGGGGCGCGCGCGCAGCTGCTCCCCGGTCGTGGTGCGCACCAGCACCTGACGGCCGAAGGCGGCGATGACGCGGCCGGTTACCGTTTCCGGCATGGGCGGCGCGCGCTGGCGGCTCTGCTACACTGTTTGGGCACTGCGGTTCGCTTTCCCACGCACGCTATCACCTCCTGAGTGTCCATGCCGAGCGCCGAGAACCTCATCTGGATCGATCTGGAGATGACCGGGCTGAAGCCCGACAGCGACTCGATCATCGAGATTGCCACCGTCGTCACCGACAAGGAACTCGCCATCATCGCCGACGGACCGGTGATGGCGATCCACCAGAGTGAAGAGGTCCTCGCGCGCATGGATTCCTGGAACCAGCGCCAGCATGGCTCTTCGGGACTGCTGACGCGCGTGCGCGCCAGCCAGGTCACGGTCACCGAGGCACAGCGGCGCACGCTCGAGTTCCTGGCGCCGCTGGTCAATCCCGGTGCCTCGCCCATGTGTGGCAACAGCATCTGCCAGGACCGGCGCTTCCTCGCGCGCTTTATGCCCGAGCTCGAGCACTTCTTCCACTACCGCAACCTCGATGTTTCGACGCTGAAGGAGCTGGCGCGTCGCTGGGCGCCGGGGCTGTGCGAGGGTTTCGTGAAGCAGGGGGCGCATCTGGCCAACGCCGACATCCACGAGTCGATCCGCGAGCTGCGCTACTACCGCGCCCGCCTGTTTGCCGCGGCCTTTGCCGGCGCCCCCTGAGGCGAACGCGGCTCGGCTAAGGCGGCGTGCTGCCGGGAGGCTGGCCGAGGAACAGCCAGGTCTCGACCACCGTGTCGGGGTTGAGCGAGAGGCTCTCGATACCCTGATCGACCAGCCAGCGGGCGAGGTCCGGATGATCGGAGGGCCCCTGGCCGCAGATGCCGATGTACTTGCCGTGCTTGCGGCAGGCACTGATCGCCATCGACAGCAGCTTGCGCACCGCCGCGTCGCGCTCATCGAACAGCCGCGCGACGACCGCCGAGTCACGATCGAGTCCGAGCGTCAGCTGGGTCATGTCGTTCGAACCGATCGACATGCCGTCGAAGAACTGCAGGTATTCGTCGGCGAGCAGCGCGTTGGTGGGCAGCTCGCACATCATGATGATCTGCAGCCCGGCAGCGCCGCGCTGCAGGCCGTTCTGCGCCAGCAGTTGTGTCACCTCGCGCGCCTCCGCCACCGTGCGCACGAACGGCACCATGACCTGCACGTTGGTGAGTCCCATCTCCTCGCGCACGCGCTTTAACGCGCGGCACTCCAGTTCAAAGCAGGGCCGGAAGGTCTCGTCGGTGTAGCGCACGGCGCCGCGAAAGCCGAGCATGGGATTTTCTTCGTGCGGCTCGTAGCGCGCCCCGCCGATCAGGTTGGCGTACTCGTTGGATTTGAAGTCCGAGAGCCGCACGATCACCGGCTCGGGGGCGAAGGCGGCGGCGATCTGCGCGATGCCCTCGGACAGCTTCTCCACGTAGAAGCCGACCGGATCCGAGTAGCCGGCGATCTGCGCACGGATCTGCTCCTTGAGCTCATCGTCGAGGCGATCGAACTCCAACAGCGCCCGCGGGTGCACGCCGATCATGCGGTTGATGATGAATTCCAGGCGCGCGAGCCCGACGCCGTTGTGCGGAATGGCGGCAAAGTCGAAGGCGCGATCGGGGTTGCCGACGTTCATCATGATCTTCACGGGAATCTTCGGCAGCGAGTCGAGCTCGATCTGCGTCTTCTCGAACTCGAGCAGTCCCTCATACACGTGTCCGGTGTCGCCTTCCGCGCACGACACCGTGACCTCGGCTGCCTCGCGGATCTTGTGCGTGGCGTCCCCGCAGCCGACCACGGCCGGAATTCCCAGCTCGCGCGCGATGATCGCCGCATGGCAGGTGCGACCGCCGCGGTTGGTGACGATGGCCGCCGCACGCTTCATCACCGGCTCCCAGTCCGGGTCGGTCATATCGGCCACCAGCACGTCGCCGCTTTGCACGCGTGCCATCTCCGAGGCGTCGCGCACCACGCGCGCGGTGCCGGCGCCGATGCGCTGCCCGATGCTGCGGCCGGTGGCGAGCACCTTGGAAGTGCGCTTGAGCGCGTAGCGCTGGATCGTGCGCCCGGCGCGGCTTTGCACCGTCTCCGGCCGCGCCTGCAGGATGTAGAGCGCGCCGGAGGCGCCGTCGCGCGCCCACTCGATGTCCATGGGTCGCTTGTAGTGCTCCTCGATGATGAGCGCCTGGCGGGCCAGCACGATGAGATCGGCCTCGCTCAGGCAGAAGCGGCGTCGCTCGGCCTCTGGCACTTCCACGGTCTGCACGCGCGCCGCCGATCCCTCCGGCGCATAGATCATCTTGATCGCCTTGCCGCCGAGGTTGCGGCGCAGGACGGCGAGCTTGCCGGCGCGCAGCGCGGGCTTGTAGAGATAGAACTCATCCGGGTTGACCGCGCCTTGCACCACGGTTTCACCCAGGCCCCAGGAAGCGGTGATGAACACCACGTCCCGAAAGCCCGAGTCGGTGTCGAGCGTGAACATGACGCCGCTGGCGCCGAGGTCGCTGCGCACCATGTGCTGCACCCCGGCCGAGAGCGCCACGGCGCTGTGGTCAAACCCCTGGTGCACGCGGTAGGAAATGGCACGGTCGTTGAACAGCGAGGCAAACACCTCGTGCAGCGCGCGCAGCACCCCGGCCTCGCCGCGCACGTTGAGGAAGCTCTCCTGCTGACCGGCGAAGGAGGCCTCCGGCAGGTCCTCGGCGGTGGCCGAGGAGCGCACCGCGACCGCGATTTCGGTGCCGCCGGACATCTCGCGCAGCTGCGCGAGCACTGCCTGCTCGAACTGTGGCGGCAAGGGCGTCGCCAGGATCCACTGGCGGATGCGCGCGCCGCTGGCGGCGAGCTTGGTGACGTCATCGACGTCCAGGCTCGCCAGCTCCGCACGGATGCGCTCATCGAGGGCCCCCTGCTGCAGGAACTCCCGGTAGGCGCTGGCGGTGGTGGCGAAGCCGCCGGGTACCTGAACGCCCAGGCGTGTCAGGGAGGCAATCATCTCGCCGAGCGAGGCGTTCTTGCCGCCGACGCTCTCGACGTCGTGCATGCCCAGCTGCTCGAACGGGATGACGAATGCGTTCAAAGATGCTCCTGAAGTCCCCGCGCGGACGCTTGCCTTGGGCGCTCGCGCGGTCAACACTGCGGACTTAAACGCCTCAAGACGCGAGAGTATGCCCAAGCCGTGAGCCGTCGAACCGTCTTTTTTGTCTCGGATCAGACCGGCGTGACGGCCGAAACGCTAGGCCACAGCCTGATGACGCAGTTTGAGGGCCAGGAATTTCGGCCGGTGACTTTGCCATTTGTGTCCGACCTTGACAAGGCGCACGCGGCGGTGCGGCGCATTAACCTCGCGGGCGAAGAGAGTGGCCTGCGACCGATCATCTTCAGCACGCTGGTGCAGGATGATCTGCGCGACGTCGTGATGACGGCCAACGCGCTGTTCCTGGATCTGTTCTCCTTCGTCGATCCGCTTGAGCGTGAACTCAACACGCGCTCCACGCACCGCGCCGGACGTGCCCACGGCATCGCGGACCTGGCCGCCTACACCACGCGCATCAACGCGACCAACTTCGCGCTCGCCAACGATGACGGCACCGGCGGGGATTACGCTCACGCGGATGTGATCCTGCTGGGCGTGTCACGTGTCGGCAAGACGCCGACCTGCGTGTACCTGGCGCTGCAGTACGGGGTGTTCGCCGCCAACTATCCGCTCACCGAGGACGATCTGGAGAGCGGGCGCTTACCCGCCCGGGTGGAGTCCTTCCGGCGCAAGCTCTATGCGCTCACGATCAAACCCGAGCGCCTGCAGCAGATCCGGCACGAGCGCCGCCCCGACAGCCGCTATGCCTCGCGTTCGCAGGTCGCGTACGAACTGCGCGCGGCGCAGGCGCTGTTTGCGCGTTACGCGATTCCGTCCCTGGATGCCTCGGAATCCTCGATCGAGGAGATCGCGAGCCGCATCCTCAGCACCACGGGGATTGAGCGGCGGCTGCGTCCTTAGAGCGCACCGCCGGTGCGCGAGTTGCATATTGTGGCACGGCGCACGCTGCGTGTGCAGGCCGTCTTAGGGTCGCACGGATTTTGCAAGCGACGCGCGGTGAGAATGGCGCACAATTCGCGCGCTGATCGGCTTGCAGCGCAGGCTTCGTGCGTTATAGTCGGGGCGTGCTTACCGATACACGAACCGTTGTCTCCTGGCGTGCGCGACCCCGCAGCTTCGTCGCGCTCATGGGACTTTACGAGAGCAACTTCATCCGCCTCGGCTGGCTCGCCGGTGAGTTGCGCTCACTCGCAGGGCAATACTGCTCGCGGGTGCCGGGGGACTGTGACCTCGTTCTCAACGTGACCGAGCGCTCCCCGTACACCAGTACGCTGACCCTCACCTACCTGCTGCCCGATGCGCACGGGGCGCAGCGCTATCCCGACATGCGCGTGCGCGTCTATCAGGACGCTCACCTGGTCGAGGCCCAGCAATGGGCGGACGTTCACACTCAGCCGCTGCTGCAGGCCCTGCGCAGCCGTGCGGAGCGTGAACTGGATCAGCGCTGGGCACGTAACATGATGTTAAATAAGTGGCTGGAATACTGCGTGGAGCGGGGTCATCGCTTCTCAGTCCGCACGGAGTCAAAAGCCGGCGCTTGAGGAGGAGCGGTCAGCCGCCGCATTTCTCATGAAGGCGCTGCGACAACTCGGATTTCTCAAGCTCAGCCTTCGCCCGGAGCGCGCTCCTGCGGATGAGGATCACCGCGTGCTCGAGCTGTTCCGCAATCGTGCGGAACTGAAGAAGGCCTATGGGGGACTGCAGGACGAGTCCTTCCGTCTCAAGGACCTCATCAAGCAGCAGGAGGGCGCCACGCAGCGTGTGCAGGAGATGCTGAGCACGCTCGAAGGTCGCCTCGGCAACCCCGAGACCGCCTACGGTGCGCTGGTGTTTTATCAGCTGCGCGCCCTGTGGCAGTCGGGGCGCGAGCTGCTCACGCAGTTCGTGGCGGATCTGTCGCGGCAGCAGGAAGAGCGCGAGCGGCGCGTGCACCTGGCGCAGCACAACCGCCAGCAGTTCGCACGCCGGCAGCACGCCGAACAACAGCTCGCGGCCGCCCAGGCGGCCCACGATGAAGCCGCCGCGCAGGTGGCGCAGCTCGAAGCCGAGCGCGCGCGCCTGACACGCTTCTGGCACTACTTCAAGCGCCGCTCGCTCGAGCGGCTCATGCATGCCACCGAGGCGCAGCTGAAGGAGCGCGCGCTGACGCTCGGTCAGGCGCAGGTGACGCTCGAGGAGCTTGGTCGCGAGGCCGCGCCGGAATTCCCGGGGTTGTCGCTCGCGGCGCGCCGCTCCATCAACCTGGCGGCGATCGCCTTCGCCGAAGTGCTGTGTCTGCGCGTGGCGACCCTGAAGGCGCCGCTCGTGGAACTCGCGCGCGAGGCGATCGCTCAGCGCGAAGCCGGCGATGGTTACGGCGCGCCGCAGGAATGCGTGCTGCTGATGGGACAGATCGCGCGCGCCCACAAGTTGATCGCCGAGCGCAATGGACTGGCCGAAGGGATCCGCGTGCGCGGCGAGCGGCTGCAGCGCGTGGCGCGCTATCGCGCCGCCAACGACGGCTCTCCGCTCACCGATTCGATCGCGCTCGCCGAGGGCGACGTCATGGAGCTGGCACCGCTCGGCGCGGACGCCAAGCGCCTGCCGAACGTGCTCGCCGAGGACACCTGGGACCTGTTTCGCGTGCTGCTGCGCTAGGGGCGCCGCGGGCGCGCTTAGCGCTGCCTCAGCCGGTGCGCACGGTCTTTTGCGGCGGGTTCGTCGGCGGCGGGCGCGCGCCGCTCACCACGTCGGCCATGACCTGGGTCGCCTGGTCGAGCACGACGTCCGTCGTGTCCTTGGCCTTGTCGAGTTCCTCGACGCTCTTGTAGGGCGGCAGGTTCTTGGCCGCGCGGCGGCTGTTCTCGCGCTCCAGGCGCTCCTTGTCGAAGCGGGTGCGCTCCTCGCGGCGCGCCTTGAGATTCAGCGACACGGTCTTTTGCTCGCGCACCTCATCGAGCGCGGCGATGTCGGACACCAGCCAGCGGTAATCCGGGTCGTGCTGCGCACGCACGTCCTCCTCGGTGGCGAGCGCGGCGACCGAGGGGGCGGCCGGGGGCAGCGCGCTCGCCTTGAAGGGCACCCCGGCGATGCGGTCCCAGGGCAGGGCGGACTCGAGCGCGCTCTCGCCGATCTCCTTGGTGTCGATGGCGGAGGCGAGCGGCACGTCCGGTTCCACGCCGCGGTGCTGGGTGCTCTCGCCCGTCACGCGGTAGAACTTGCCGATGGTCACGGTCAGCTGCCCGTTGGTGGGTTTGGCGGCGAAGCGCGAGTCGAGCGGCATCAGGCTCTGCACCGTGCCCTTGCCGAAGGTCTTCTGGCCGAGAATCAGGCCGCGGTGATAGTCCTGGATGGCGCCGGCGAAGATCTCCGAGGCCGAGGCGCTCAGGCGATCCACGAGCACCGCGAGTGGCCCGTCGTAGGTGGCCTGGGTTTCCGGATCATCGAGCACCTCGAGCCGGCCGGTCGTGTCGCGCACCTGCACGACCGGGCCATGATCGATGAACAGGCCGGTGAGCTCGGTGGCCTCCGGCAGATAGCCGCCGCCGTCGTTGCGCAGATCGAGCACCAGCCCATCCACGTTCTCGGACTTCAGCTCCTTCAGGAGCTTGGCCACATCGCGCGTGGTGCTGCGATAGTTCTTGTCACCGGCGCTCTCGGCGGCCACGTCGCGGTAGAAGCCGGGCACGGTGATGACCCCGATCTTGAGGGTCTTGCCGTTGCGCGCCACGGTCTTCACTTCCTTGTGCGCCGCCTGCGCTTCGAGCGTCACCTGGTTGCGGGTGTATTCCAGCACCTTCTCCGGAGTGCCGGGCGCAGCTCCCGCCGGCAGCACCTGCAGGCGCACGAGCGTCCCGGCCTTGCCGCGTATCAGCTGCACGACGTCATCGAGGCGCCAGCCGATGACATCCTGAAAGCCGCCCTCCTTGCCCTGGCCGACGCCGGTGATGCGATCGTTGACGTTGAGCGTGCCGGCGACCGCCGCCGGACCACCCTCGAGCACGCTCATGATGGTGACGTAGTCGTCCACCAACTGCAGCGAGGCACCGATGCCCTCGTAGTTGAGGCTCATCTGGATGCGGTATTCCTCGGAGGAGCGCGGCGAGAAGTAGCTCGAGTGCGGGTCGAACGCGCGCGCGTAGGCATTCATCAGATTCTCGAACACATCGTCCGGGCTCACCTGGTCGACGCGCTTGAGGACGCGCTCGTAGCGCTTGCGCAGCAGTTCCGCGACCTCCGGCCAGCTCTTGCCGGTGAGCATCAAGGAGAGCGCGTCGTTCTTCACGCGCTTGCGCCATAACTCATCGATGCTGGCCGTATCGGGCATCCAGTTCGCCTTGCTGCGGTCGAACTCGAAGGTCTCGTTCAGCGTCCAGTCCGGCTCGGTGTTGAGCAGCGCGATCGCGTGCTCGATGCGCTCGCGGTTGCGCTGCTGGAAGCGTGCGAACATCAGGTACGCCGGATCGACATCCCCGGTGCGGATCATGTCGTCGAACAGGAAGCGATAGGCGTTGAAGTCGTTGATGTCGCTTTGCAGGAAGTAGCTCTTCTGCCCGTCGAGCGACTCGAGGTAGCGCTGGTAGATGACCTCGGACATCTTGTCATCGAGGGGGGCGCGGCTGTAGTGCGCCTCCTCCAGGATGCGGCCGATCTTGCGGGCCGTGGCCCGCTGACCGTCGCTGGGCGCGATCGCTCCCGGCGGCAGCACCGTGGTGCTGGCCGGGACCTGCACGGAACCCGCCAGCAGCAGCGCCGTCATGGTGAGGACGGCGGCGGTAATCCACCCGGAGGAGCGACGTAGGGCTAGGGGCATCTTCTTGGGACTCACTGGTACACTTTAGAGCAAGGCTAGAGCGGGCAGTCCGTTTTTAGCAAGTGCGGTGCTCACAATCATGCGGCCTCTGGCAGCGCTTCTGGCCATCCTGACCGGTTCAGCCGTCGCCTTAACGGTGGGGCTACTGCTTACCTGGGTCACTATCCTGTTCCTGCCCGCCCAGCAGGCCCGCTTTGCCCCCGAGCACGCGGCGTTACTTAAGGCGATCGCGGTCTTCGGGCTGTTTGCGGCGGTCTCCGCGTCGAGCCTCTACGGGGAGATGCGCGACCGCGGCTGGCGCTTCGCGGCGCATGGCGCCACGGTGGCGATGTTCGCCCTGGCCGTGTGGGCCTACTGGCCGAAATGAGCCCCGGCGCCGCCGGCTAGCTGCGCCGCTCCCAGGGGCGGCTGCGCAGGCCGCGCACGAACAGCCGCAGCAGCAGGATGAACACGGCCGGCCCGAGGGCCACCGCCCAGAAGACCACCGAACCGTGCAGCAGCCCGATGAAGAAGTCCTGCAGCAGCGCGAAGGGGCCCGCGTGCAGGTTCTGCCCGTGGGTGTAGGGGCCGAGCACCCGGTTGCCGGCCATCCAGATCAAAAATGGCATCAGCAGCAGCCCGACCAGCAGCGCCAGCGCGAAGCCGAGCAACTCGCGCTGGGTGCGCGAGAGCGCGCGCATGCGGCTGCGCAGGCCGGGGCGCGCGGGCGGATCGTCGGTGTCGGACACTGGCATGCGTGACATCCCTGGCTGGCACACTAGCAGGTCGAGCGGCGCCTTGCGGGCGCGCATAATAACGCATGCAAAAAATCAGAGCCGCGGTCATCGGCGTGGGCTACCTCGGGCGCTTCCATGCGCAGAAATACGCGCAGGCCGAGGATTGCGAGCTCATCGCCGTGGTCGATGCGCGCCCCGAGGCGCGCGCAGCGGTCGCGGCGGAGCTGTCCACGCGCGCGGTGAGCGATTACCACGAATTACTGGGGGGCGTGGATGTGGTCAGCGTCGTCACCCCGACGCCGCTGCACTTCGCGATCAGCCGCGATTTTCTGCTGAGCGGCGCCCACGTGCTGGTCGAGAAGCCGATCACCGAAACCGCCGCCGAGGCGCGTGAACTGATCGCGGTCGCGGCCCGCGCCGGGCGCATCCTGCAGGTCGGACACCTGGAGCGCTTCAACGCGGCGATTCTGGCGGCCGAACCACACTTGAAATCGCCGCGCTTCATCGAGTGCCACCGCCTGGCGCCGTACCGCGAGCGCGGCACGGACGTGAATGTGGTGCTCGATCTGATGATCCACGACATCGACATCGTGCAGACCATCGTGGATGCGCCCATCACGAGCATCGACGCCATCGGCACGCCGGTGTTCTCGGGCGAGATCGACATCGCCAATGCGCGCATCCGCTTCGCCAATGGCTGCGTCGCCAATGCCACCGCGTCGCGCGTGAGTCTGAAGACCGAGCGCAAGCTGCGCATCTTCGAAGACGATGCCTACCTGTCCCTCGACCTGCAGCAGAAGATCCTGACGCTGATCAGGAAGCGCCCCGCAGGGGAGCTCAGCGGGGCACTCCCGGTCAGCATCGAGGAGCAGAGCCTCGAGCCCGGGGATGCCCTCAAGGCGGAGATCGACTCCTTCCTCAAGTGCGCCCGTACGGGCGCACCCCCGGTGGTGACCGGCGAGGCCGGGCTGCGGGCCCTCGAAACCGCCACGCGCATCACCGAGCAGGTCGAGGCCGCCCTGGCGCAGCGCGCTCACTGAAGCCCCGTTCACGGCGACGCTAAGTCGCTTCGGGCGCTGGCGCTGGGTGCGCCGGGAGAATTACAGTCGCTCACAAATGGGCCGCGGGGACCGGCGGCGGCGGCCGGGGCCGGGCGGACAAAACCGCGCCTTTCCCGGGTGGGTCTCTCTACGCATCGGCCTCGTGGGTAATCTGATCGCACCGAAGTCGATCGATTCGGGGTCTGGTCAAGTTCTCTTTCGGTGCGCTCCTTAATCGATGCGCGGCGCCATCCGATCCATCTGGGTTTTCTCCTCAACCTTCTGCAGCACGCCGACGATGAGCCAGGGGGCACCTGCTGTCGCGGTATGCGGGGACAGCTGCTGCGAGTACCGCGCGCGTCCCGATGATCGTGCCCTTCATCAAGAGATAGGCGCGCGGATCCACTACAATCAGCGCGCCCGTGCGAGCTACAGCACGCAGCTAAAGGACATCGATGGCGCATCAACCAGAGCACCTCCAGCGGCCCGCGCGTCTGGTTACGGTGGCGGCCATCCAGATGTCCTGCGGCTGGGACGCGGCCGCCAATATCGCGCGTGCCGAGCAGCTGGTGCGTCAGGCTGCCGCGCGCGGCGCCCAGATCATCCTGCTGCCGGAGCTGTTCGAGACGCCGTACTTCTGCATCGAGCAGGACGCACGGCACCTCGCTCTCGCCACGACACTGGCCGACAACCGCGCGGTGCGCCACTTCGCTCCCGTGGCGCGCGAACTGGGCGTGGTGCTGCCGGTGAGTTTCTTCGAGCATGCCGGGCGCGCCTACTTCAACTCGATCGCGATCCTCGATGCGGACGGCGCCACGCTCGGGCTGTACCGCAAATCGCACATCCCGAACGGGCCCGGCTACCAGGAGAAGACCTACTTCTCGCCCGGGGATACGGGCTTCAAGGTGTGGAACACACGTTTTGCGCGTATCGGGGTCGGCATCTGCTGGGACCAGTGGTTCCCGGAGACCGCGCGCGTCATGGCGCTGATGGGAGCGGAGCTGTTCTTCTTTCCGACCGCGATCGGCAGCGAACCGCCGCCGGCGCCGCCGGTGAATTCACGTGATCACTGGCAGCGCACCCAGCAGGGGCACGCGGCCGCTAACCTGACGCCGCTGGTCGCCGCCAACCGCTATGGACTTGAGCGTTCGCTGCAGAATCCGCAGGAGCTGTACATCCGCTTCTACGGCTCCTCGTTCATCGCCGATGCCATGGGCGAGAAGATCATCGAGGCGGGCGAGGAGGGCGATGCGGTGCTCACGCACACCTTTGACCTCGAGGCCCTCCGGCAGCTGCGCGACAACTGGTTCGTGTTCCGCGACCGTCGCCCGGAGCTGTACGGCGCGCTGCGTTCACTCGACGGAGTCAGTGCGTAGGTAGGGCCAGCCAGCGCTCGGTTCCCGACCCTGCTGGGCCGGGAACCGCGGTTGGTGGAGGCGGGGGGACAGTAAACCCGTGGCTTTCACCACGGCCTGGACTATGCCTTCATCCGCACACCCACGAAGCGGCTAGCGGATGCGGAGCGTCTTATCCAGCCGTTAGCTTTCAGCTGGATCCTAGTGCCCGCCCGCGGCGCTGCGCCGGTCGGCGGGTCTATGAGTCTCTACAGGGCAGGCCTGAAGTTGGCCCTCTTCCTACCCCTCGGCGTTGCCATGCCGCTCCTCAGTCCGCAGGAGCGCCGTCAGGTTTCACCGATGTGAGCTCCGTTCTCACTCAGGCCTCTCGGCCTGGTGCGACCCTTGATCGAACCCCCGTCCGTAAGTCCTAGACTTCAGGATCTACGTACGTAGCTCACTCTTTGGTTCTCACGCGACGCTACCCGAGGAGCAGGGAAGACGCCACGCCAGCGAGCAGTGACTCTTAACGCACCGGCCTGTTCGCAACGCCGGAGCGCGATCCTGTGAACGCGTCCCCTGATTCAGTCGCACAGGCACGAACTGGTCAGAGGTCAGCTGCGGTTAGGCAGCTAGAGCGTAGTTGTCGTCGTTGGCAACTATGATTTGCAGCAGGTATTTACGAGGGAGACTGCAGCCTCGGTACGCCCCTGAAGGTTCGCAACCCACGTCGAATCCGGTCGCCCCCAATCAGGTACCGGCACAGCATACCCCATACGCTTCGCGGGGACCGGACCGAGCTGAAGCTTGGGCGTGACGTTTTCCTGCGCCGAGGGGGTACGGTAAGGTAGCGTTACGTTAACTCATACCAGGGACGGTTCTCGCGATGCGCATCCGGGCCTCGCTTGCGGCGGCTTGCCCGCTGCTCAGCTTCGTCACGGCCCATGCGGAGGACGCCCCGGCGCCTGCCTTCACGGGCGACCCCACCTGGGCTGCGCGCGGGCAGCTGGGCTTCTCCAAGACCAGCGGCAACACCGATACCACGACGGCGAACTTCCTCTTTCATGCGGCCCATACGGTCGGGGATGACTGGAAGTTCCTCATGGGCGCCGAGGGCCTCTACGGCGCGAATCACGGCGAGACGACCGCCCAGGCGTGGGACGTGCACGGCCAGGCCAACTACAACATCACCGATCGGTTCTTCTGGTTCGGCGGCACGCGGTACGACGATGACCGCTTCAGCGGCTTTGCATACCAGGCGGCGGTGACCACTGGCGCCGGCTATCAGTTCGTGAAGACCGACGCCACCAAATTCACCGCCCAAGTGGGCATGGGCGTGCGGCGGCTGCAGCCGGAGATCCTGGTAAAGGATGAGATCGGGGGCATCATCAGCAGCACCAAGCTCGATGCCGTCACGGACGCGGTCTTCGATGCGGGTCTCACCTTCGAGCACTCCTTCAACGCGGCGACGAAACTGCTCGCCGCCGCCACCGTCGAGACCGGCCAGAACAACACCCTCACCACGGCGAGCGTGGCGCTGCAGGTGAAGATGACCTCGGTGCTGGCGCTGGCGGCGGGCGTGCAGATGACGCACAACAGCCAGCCGCCCGAAGGCGCGGTGCCCACCGACACTCTGAGCACGCTCAATGTGGTCTACGAGCTGAAGAACCCGAAGCTCGCGCCCGAGTGAGCGCTCAGCCGCGGCGCAGCAGACGCGCCTTGTCGCGCGCCCAGTCGCGCTCCTTCTCCACCGCGCGCTTGTCGTGCTGCTTCTTGCCCTTGGCGAGCCCGACGGCGAGCTTGGCGCGGCCGCTCTTCCAGTACAGCTCGAGCGGCACGAGGGTGTAGCCGCGGCGCTCGACCGCGCCGATGAGGCCGCTCAGCTGGCTTTGATGCAGCAGGAGCTTGCGCGTGCGCACCGGATCGGGAGTCACGTGCGTGGAGGCCGCCGGCAACGGCGACAGATGCGCGCCGATCAGGAAGGCCTCGCCGTTGCGCAGGTAGACGTAGGCCTCCTTCAGCTGTGCCCGTCCGGCCCGCATGGCCTTCACCTCCCAGCCCTCAAGCACGAGGCCCGCCTCGTAGCGCTCCTCGATGAAATAATCGAAGCGGGCCTTGCGGTTCTCGGCGATCAGGCGGGGTTCGGCGGCGGCTTTGGTCATGGAGTGGGCGTAATGGGACAATGTCAGCATGCGAGAGGTTAAGCGTTCGGCGCTGGTGAGCCAACCGCCGGCGCGTGTGTTCACGCTCATCAACGACATCGAGCGCTATCCGGAGTTTCTGCCCTGGTGCACGCACGCGCGCGTGTTGTCGCGCACCCCGGAGCAGATCGTGGCGACGCTCGGCGTGCGCCAGGGTGCGCTCACGGGGGAATTTACCACCCGCAACACGCTCGTGCCGGACACCGGCATACACATGCACCTCGTGAGCGGCCCGTTTCGCACCCTCGAGGGCGAGTGGCGCCTGAGCCCGATCGCCTCGCACGGCTGCCAGGTGGAATTTGCGGTGAAATTCGAATTCAGGAACCGCCTGTCGGGACTGCTGTTTGAGCCGCTGTTCGCGCAGACCATCGGCTCGCTGGTGGACGCGTTCGTGCAGCGCGCGCGTGCGCCGGCGTGAGTGGGCCGCCGCGCAAGCGCTGCCTGGTCGCGTACGCGACGCCGGCGCGCCAGTACCTGTGGCCGATCGAGTTGCCGCCCGAGGCGACGATCGCGGCGGCGCTGGCGGCGTGCCGCGCCGCCGTGGGCGAGAGCGCCGACGGGATGGTGATCCCCTGGGACAGCGCCCCGGTGGGCGTGTTCGGCGAGCCGCGTGCGCGCAGCGCGCCCTGTAGGGACGGCGATCGGATCGAGCTCTACCGCCCGCTCGAGTGCGATCCGCGCGCCCGGCGGCGCGAGCGCGTGGCGCGCGAGCGCCGCGGCGCGCGCTAGATCTTCGGGAACTTCTCGATCGGCGCGCCCTGCTCGGGGGCCATCGGGGCGGTCTGGGGCACGTTGTCGCGGTCGAAACTGGCGACCTTGTCTTCCTTGAAGTACACGATCACATGGCGCTGCACCGGGCGGCGCAGGCGCCCGCGCTGGAAGTAGTAGAGGTAGTCCCAGCGGTCCTTGTCGAACAGGTCCGGCACCAGCGGCGTGCCGAGCAGGTAGCGCACCTGGCTGCGTGTCATGCCCACCTGCAGCTGATCGACGGTCTTGCCCTCGAGGAAGTTGCCCTGCTGGATATCCGGGCGATAGACGCAGCCACTTACGAGCGCAGTGAGCACACCGAGGGCGAGGAGGCGGGGAAAGATAAGGCGCATGCTTGACCGATAGGAGATAATAATCCCTTCAATCATACCTGATCGTGGACCGCCGCAGCCTGCCAAATGCCGCGCGTCTGCCGGAGTAGTTCCGTGGAAGGCAAGGACCTGCGCAAGGCCGGATTGAAGGTCACGCTGCCGCGCCTGAAGATCCTCGAGATCCTCGAAGGCAGCACGACCCGCCACCTCTCGGCCGAAGACATCTATCGCGCGCTCCTCGAGTCAAACGAGGACATCGGACTCGCCACCGTGTACCGCGTGCTCACGCAGTTCGAGGCGGCGGGCCTGGTGACGCGGCACCACTTCGAAGACGGCATGGCGGTCTTTGAGCTCAATCAGGGCACGCACCACGATCACATCGTGTGTCTTGACTGCGGCCGCGTGGAAGAGTTCATCGACTCCGGTATCGAGGACCGCCAGACCGCGGTGGCGCAGAAACTCGGCTTCACGATCCGCGACCACTCGCTCATTCTCTACGGGCACTGTCGGCGCACGAACTGCAGCTTCCGCCGCAAGACCAGTTAGCCAGGCGTTCGTACGCGGTTGATGGGGCGGCCGCTGATCGAGGCGCGTGGCTGCCGACTGCGGCGTCGGCGCCGCTCAGGCGCTGAAGGCTCAGCGGCGCTTGGCCGCCGGGGGGCGGCGCGTGCGCACCGTGTCCGAGCCGGTGGACTCAGGTGCGGTGGCCCCCAACATGTCGCGCGCGTGCTCGCGCGCCTTGGCCGAGACCTCGATGCCGCCGAGCATGCGCGCGAGCTCCTCGATGCGCTGATCGAGGGAGAGTTCGGTGAGCGTGGTGCGCGTGGTGCGCCCGTCGGTGGCCTTCGTGACGCGCAGGTGATGGTGCGCCTGGGAAGCCACCTGCGGCAGGTGGGTCACGCACAGCACCTGGCCGCGCGCCCCGAGCGCGCGCAGCTCCCGCCCGACGATCTCCGCCACCGCGCCGCCGATGCCCGCGTCGACCTCATCGAAGACCATGCAGCGGCTGTCTTCCTGGGCGCACGAGACCTGCACGGCGAGCGACAGGCGCGCCAGTTCGCCGCCGGAGGCGACCTTGGCCAGCGCGCGCGGCGGGGAGCCGGGGTTGGCGGTGACGCGGAACTCGATCTGGTCGATGCCGTGCTGCGTGGGCTCGGCGTTGCCGTCCTGCGTGACGTCCACTTCGAAGCGCCCGCCCACCATGCCCAGCGTCTGCATGCGCGCGCTGATGTCGCGGGCGAGGGCGCGCGCGGCGGCCATGCGCTTGCCGGACAGCTCGAGCGCCTGCGTGCGATAGCCCTGCAGCGCCTGCGCGAGTTCCTTGCGCAGCATCGACAGGTCCTCCTCGGCACGCTCGAGCGCACCGAGTTCCCCCTGCAGGAGCGCGGCGCGCGCGGGTAGCTCGGTGGGCGGCACGCGGTGCTTGCGTGCGAGCTCCTCGATCGCCGCCAGGCGGCGCTCCAGCTGCTCCTGGCGCGCGGCGTCGGTATCGAGGCTCTCCCCGTAGTGCTGCAGTTCACGCGCCGCCTCGCGCACCTGGATCTGGGCTTCCTCGAGCATCGGCAGCACCGCGGCGAGCTTCGGATCGAGCGCGGCGAGTCCCTTGAGCGTGCTGAGCGCACGGCTGACGACGCTGTGGGCGCTCGCGCCCTCGTTCTCGTACAGCGTCGCGAGTGCTGCCTGCGCCCCTGCGGCGAGGCGCCCGCGGTTGGCGAGGCGCGCGTGCTCCTCGGTGAGGCGCTCGAGCTCCCCGGGAGCGAGCTGCAGCGCGGCGAGCTCCTGCGCCTGGTAGCGCAGCAGTTCGAGCTTGGCATCCCGGTCGCGCGCGCGGGTCTCCAGATCCAGGGTGCGGTTGAGCAGCTCGAGCCACACGCGGTGGGCGATGCCGACCTGGCTGGTGAGCGCGTTCAGGCCGGCGTATCCGTCCAGCAGCTCGCGCTGCGCTGCGCTGCGGGTCAGGGACTGAAACTCGTGCTGGCCATGAATATCGATGAGGATGCTGCCGGCCTCGCGCAGCAGCTGCACCGCGACCGCCTGCCCGTTCAGGTAGGCACGCGAGCGCCCGTCGGCGCCGACCACGCGCCGCACCTGCAGCTCGCTGTTGACGCTCACCGCCTGCTCCTCGAGCCACTGCTTGAGCTCGCGCGGGGCGCGGCTCAGATCCAGGGTGCCGGCGACCTCGGCCCGCTCGGCGCCGTGACGCACGACCTCCGCGCCGGCGCGCCCGCCGGCCAGCAGCTGCAGCGCATCCACCAGGATCGACTTTCCGGCGCCGGTCTCCCCGGTGAGTACCGTGAGCCCCGGACGCAGCTCGAGCTCCACCGCATCGATGATGGCGAAATCACGGATCTGCAGATGCGTCAGCATGCTCAGCGCTCGAAGGTGCCGCGGCCCCAGTGGAGCTTGGAGCGCAGCAGCCCGAAATACTCGTGTCCCGGGGGGTGCAGGAGCGTCACGCGCTCACGCGCCGTACGCACCTCGAGGCGCGCGCCGGCGGTGAAGTCCCCGAGCATGGCGCCGTCGCAGATGACGTGGGCCCGCGTGTCCGAGCGCGCCGCGAGCTCGATCTCGATGACCGCCTGCGAGGAGATCACGATCGGACGGTCGGAAAGGGCGTGCGGACAGATCGGGGCGATGACGAGCGCGGGCAGGTGCGGGTCGACGATCGGGCCGCCGCAGGAGAGCGCGTAGGCGGTGGAGCCGGTGCCGGTCGCGACGATGATGCCGTCCCCGTCGTGGGAATTGACGAACTGCCCGTTGATGCGCGTCTCGAAATCGAGTGTGCGGCCGGTGTCGTGCTTCTGCATCACCACATCGTTCAGCGCCAGGGCGTGGGCCACCTCACCGTCGTTCTGTCTCAGGTGCGCCTCGAGCAGCGGGCGCTCGTCGGCCTCAAGCGCCCCCTTGAGCGCAAGATCCACCGAGGCGAGCATGTCCTGGGGCATGACGTCGGTGAGGAAACCGACGCGGCCGCGGTTCACCCCGAGCAGCGGCACGCCGTGGCGCGCCACCAGGCGTGCGGCATAGAGCAGCGTGCCGTCGCCACCGACCGCGATCACGAGGTCGGCGCGCGGGCCGAACTGCGCCTCGGGCACGCGGGTCACGCCGGGGGAGCTGAGCTGGGCGTCCTCGCTCACGAGCACGGTGACCGAGGCGGCGGCGAGGTACGGCAGCAGGGCGCCGACGCTCTCGGCGACCCGCGCATCGGAGAATCTGCCCACTAACGCGCAGGTGCGCACCGGAAAGGCCATGACCGCCCTTGACTTAACCCCGCAAGCCCCGAGGCGGGGCCTTTGTAACATGCGGTGTCCGGTCCGGGCCAATGCCGTAAGTCACATCTTCGTCAGCGCCAGGCGCTCGCGGGCGCGTAAGCTTGCTTGACGGTCGGCGGGGCGCGACGCTAGCGTTCAACTGTGCACCGCGAGCCGCCGTGAGTGCGGCTTAAGAGGTCTATGGCACAAGAGGCTGCGGACGAACCCCTAGGCGAGCGGGCCCAGCACCTGCTGCGCATCCTGATCGAGAGCTACATCCGGGACGGCCAGCCGGTGGGCTCGCGCGCGCTGTCGCGCGAGTCGGGGCTGCAGCTGTCCTCGGCCACGGTGCGCAACGTCATGGCCGACCTGGAAGAGCTCGGCTTCGTCGCCTCCCCGCACACCTCCGCCGGGCGCATCCCGACCGACAAGGGCTACCGCTTCTTTGTCGACACGCTGCTGCAGCTGCGCCCGCTCGAGGTCTCCTTAAGCGAGCAGATCCGCCGCCAGCTCGAGGCGAGCCGCGAGGCCCCGACCGACCTCATGGCGAGCGTCTCGCAGCTGCTCTCGAGCGCCACGCAGCTGGCCGGCGTCGTGACCCTGCCGCGCAGCCGCGCCCAGGTGAGCCAGGTCGAGTTCGTCACGCTGGCGGAGAACCGGGTGCTGGTGGTGCTCGTCTATAACGACCGCGAGGTGCAGAACCGCATCATCCAGACCGAGCGGCGCTACTCCCCGGATGAGCTCAAGCGCGCCTCCAATTACCTGAACGAGCAGTTCCGCGGCCGCTCGCTCGCCGGCGTGCGCGAGGAGATCCTGCGTCAGCTCTCGGAGGATCGGGCGCACATGAATCAGATCATGCTCGATGCAATCTCGGTGGCGCAGCAGGTGTTCGAGAGCGGCGAGGACAAGCTCGAGTACGTGATCAAGGGCGAGACCAACCTCATGGGGGTCGCGGACCTCACCAACGTGGAGAAGCTGCGGCGCCTGTTCGAGGCCTTCAACGAGAAGCGCGACTTCCTGCACCTGCTGGATCACAGCCTCAAGGCCGAGCGGGTGCAGATCTTCATCGGCCACGAATCCGGCTACCGCATCCTCGATGACTGCAGCGTGGTGACGGCCCCCTACGGCGACACCGACGGCGTGGTCGGGGTGCTGGGGGTCATAGGTCCCACCCGCATGGCCTACGAACGGGTCATCCCGATCGTCGACATGACGGCTAAACTGCTGGGGGCCGCCTTGAATTCGCGCCGCTGACCCCCCACCCGTTGGGGGGCGGTTGCACGCCCGAGGGCCGCAGGTGCGGGCGTGGGCAGCGCTTTTTTGGGCCCTGAAGCAGCGGGAAGGATCAACCAGATGACGGCGAATGAGCAGGAGCGGCGCGATGCGGCCGCAGAGGCCACCACGGTGCTGCCCGAGACGGCGGCTCAGCTGGTCGACCAGGAGCGCCTGCAGCAGGCGCTGAGCGAGTCCGAGGAGCGCGCCAAGAGCCACTGGGAGCAGTACCTGCGGGCGGTCGCGGAGCTGGACAACGTGCGCAAGCGCGCCCAGCGCGACATCGAGTCGGCCAATCGCTACGGGCTCGAGAAGCTCGCCCAGGAGCTGCTGCCGGTGAAGGACAGCCTGGAGCTCGCCGTGCAGAACGCCGGGCGCGCCGACAGCGCGAGCCTCAGGGCCGGCTCCGAGGCCACGCTCGCGCTCCTGGACAAGGCGCTCGATAAGTTCGGGGTCAAGATGATCGACCCGGCCGGGGAGCCGTTCGATCCGGGGCGCCACGAGGCGATGATGGCGCAGGAATCGGCGACCGCCGAGCCGAATTCGGTCCTGCAGGTGGTGCAGCCCGGGTACGAGCTCAACGGCCGGCTGCTGCGTCCGGCCCGGGTTATCGTGGCGAAGGAGCCCTCGCGGCCTTGAAACCCCCAAAGCCACCCTTACGAAGTGGCCCTAGAATGTCTCTCTTTTGAAAGATTCGCGCGGAGTGCACTCATGGCAAAGGTAATCGGCATCGACCTCGGCACGACCAATTCGTGCGTGGCCATCATGGAGGGCGGCAAGCCCCGGGTGATCGAGAACAGTGAAGGTGATCGCACCACCCCCTCGGTCGTGGCGCTCACCAAGGACGGCGAGTGGCTCGTCGGCCAGCCGGCCAAGCGCCAGGCGGTCACGAATCCCCACAACACGCTGTTCGCCATCAAGCGCCTCATCGGGCGCAAGTTCGACGACGAGGTGGTGCAGCGCGACATCAACATGGTGCCCTACAAGATCGTCAAGGCGGATAACGGCGACGCCTGGGTCGAGGTGCAGGGCAAGAAGATGGCGCCGCCGGAAGTTTCCGCGCGCGTGCTCATGAAGATGAAGAAGACCGCCGAGGACTACCTCGGTGAGTCCGTCAGCGAGGCGGTGATCACCGTGCCCGCTTACTTCAACGATTCCCAGCGCCAGGCGACCAAGGACGCCGGGCGCATCGCCGGCCTCACCGTCAAGCGCATCATCAACGAGCCGACCGCGGCCGCGCTCGCCTACGGCCTGGACAAGGCCGGGGGCGATCGCAAGATCGCGGTCTATGATCTGGGCGGGGGCACCTTCGACGTCTCGATCATCGAGATCGCGGCGGTCGACGGCGAGCACCAGTTCGAGGTGCTCTCCACCAACGGGGACACCTTCCTCGGCGGTGAGGACTTCGACCTGCGCATCATCAATTTCCTCGCCGAGCAGTTCCAGAAGGAGTCCGGCGTCGACGTGCGCCAGGACCCGCTCGCCATGCAGCGCCTCAAGGAGGCCGCGGAGAAAGCGAAGATCGAGCTGTCCTCGACGCAGCAGACCGACATCAACCTGCCGTACATCACCGCGGACGCCGCCGGGCCGAAGCATCTGAACATCAAGCTCACGCGCGCCAAGCTCGAGTCGCTGGTCGAGGACCTGGTGCAGAAGACCATCGGCCCGTGCCGCACCGCGCTTAAGGATGCGGGACTCGCCGCGAATGACGTGGCGGAAGTGATCCTGGTCGGCGGCCAGACGCGCATGCCGCTGGTGCAGAGGTACGTGAAGGAGTTCTTCGGCAAGGAGCCGCGCAAGGACGTCAACCCCGATGAGGCGGTGGCGGTGGGCGCCGGCATCCAGGCGGGCGTGCTCGCCGGGGAAGTGAAGGACGTGCTGCTGCTCGACGTGACGCCGCTGTCGCTCGGCATCGAGACCCTCGGCGGCATCATGACCAAGCTGATCGAGAAGAACACCACGATCCCGACCAAGGCCTCCAACACCTTCTCGACCGCCGACGACAACCAGACGGCCGTCACCATCCACGTGCTGCAGGGCGAGCGTGACCGCGCCGCGGACAACAAGTCCCTGGGCAAGTTCGACCTCACGGACATCCCGCCGGCGCCGCGCGGCATGCCCCAGGTCGAGGTGTCCTTCGACATCGACGCCAACGGCATCCTCAACGTATCGGCCAAGGACAAGGCCACCGGCAAGGAACAGAAGATCATCATCAAGGCCTCGAGCGGCCTGAACGAGGATGAGATCAAGCGCATGGTGCGCGATGCCGAAGCGCACGCCGAGGAGGACAAGCGCTTCCGCGAGCTGGTCGACTCGCGCAACAAGGCCGACGGGCTGATCCACGCGGTGGAGAAGTCGCTCCAGAGCCTCGGTGACAAGATCGACGGGGCCGAGCGCGCCAAGGTGGAGAGCGCCGTGTCGGATCTGCGCACCGCCCTCAAGGGCGAGGACAAGGCCGCGATCGACAAGAAGGCCGAAGTCCTCGGGCAGGCCTCCGCCAGCATCGCCCAGCGCGCCTACCAGGCCGAGCAGGGCGCAGCCGGAGCCGGCGAGGGTGCGCAGCAGCCGGGAGCCGGGCCACAGGCCTCTGGCGGCGGCGCGGGAGCCAAGCGCGACGATGTCGTGGACGCGGAATTTGAAGAGGTGAAGGACCCGAATCGCAAGGCCTCTTAAGCGGTAACGCATGGCGAAGCGCGATTACTACAAGGTCCTGGACGTTCCGAAGACCGCGACCGAAGCTGAGATCAAAAAGGCCTACCGGCGCCTCGCGATGAAATACCATCCCGATCGCAATCCGGACGATCGGGAGGCCGAGGAGTCCTTCAAGGAAGCGAAGGAAGCCTGCGAGGTGCTCACCGACTCGCACAAGCGCGCCGCGTACGATCAGTACGGGCACGCGGGGCTCGAGGCGGCCACGCGCGGTGGCGGCCGCGGCGGCTTCAGCTCCGACAGCTTCAGCGACATCTTCGGGGACGTCTTCGGCGATATCTTCGGCGGCGCCCGCCGCGGCGGCCGCCAGCAGGTGTTCCGCGGCGCGGACCTGCGCTACGAGCTCGAGCTGCAACTCCCGCAGGCGGTCTTCGGTCACCAGGTGGAGATCGAGGTGCCGCGCCTGTCCGAGTGCGAGACCTGCCACGGCTCTGGTGCGGCCAAGGGCTCCACCCCCGTCACCTGCGAGACCTGCGGTGGCGCCGGCCAGGTGCGCGTCTCTCAGGGTTTTTTCCAGCTGCAGCAGACCTGCCCGCGCTGTCGCGGTTCGGGCACCATGGTGCGCAACCCCTGCGACACCTGTCTTGGCCAGGGACGCGTGCGCCGCACGCGCACGTTGTCGGTCAAGGTGCCGGCGGGAGTGGACACCGGGGATCGCGTGCGCCTCTCGGGCGAGGGCGAGGCCGGGCGCAACGGCGGCCCACCGGGGGACCTGTACGTCGAGGTGCACGTGCGCGAGCACGCCATCTTCGAGCGTGACGGGGAGCATCTGAGCTGCGAGGTGCCGGTGAGCTTCGCCACCGCCGCCCTCGGCGGCAGCATCGCCGTGCCGACGCTGGAGGGCGATGTCACCCTGAAGATTCCGACCGAGACGCAGTCCGGGCGGGTCTTTCGCCTGCGCGACAAGGGCGTGAAGCCGGTGCGCGGCGGGGCGCGCGGGGATCTGTTCTGCCGCGTCGTGGTGGAGACCCCGGTGCACCTGTCGGCCGAGCAGCGCGAGCTCATCCGCAAGCTCGAAGAGTCGCTCAAGGCGCACGCCGCCAAGCACGCGCCGCGCGAGAAGGGCTTCCTCGAGGGCGTGCGCCGCTTCTTCTCAGGTTCCGACGAAGGCTCCAAGCACTCCCGATGAGCGCCGCCGCCGCCCCGCGGCCGGCCTGCGCGGTCCTCATCGGCGCAGGCGGACGCATGGGGCGGGCGATCCTCGCCGTCGCCGCAGAGTTTCCCGCGCTCACGTTCGTCGGGGCGATCGCCCCGAGCGCGAGCGCGCTGATCGGGCGCGACGCCGGGGTCGTCTGCGGCGGGACGCCCGATCAGCTCATGATCACGGGCGAGCTGGCGACGGTGCTGCCGCGCGCCCATGTGGTCATCGACTTCAGTCACGGGCAGGCGACGCGCGCGCATCTGCACGCCTGTCGCGCCGCCGGCAAGGCGCTGCTCATCGGCACGACCGGTTACCCGGCCGGGCTCGAGGGCGAGTTCGCCGCCGCGGCGCGTGAGATTCCGCTGCTCGTGGCCCCCAACACCAGCCTCGGGGTGACGCTGCTCCTGGACCTTGCGGGCCGCGCGGCCGCCGCGCTGCCCGGTTTTGCGCTGCGCATCCTCGAGACCCACCACCAGGACAAGCGCGATGCCCCCTCCGGGACTGCGCTCGCGCTGGCCGCAGCGCTGCGCGCTGCGCGCGCACCGGGCGCAGCGCCCGAGCCGGTCCCCATCGACTCGCGCCGCGAGGGCGAGACGATCGGCGAGCACACGGTGCTCATCTGCGGGCCCGGGGAGGAGCTTTTTTTGGGCCATCGGGCGCAGGATCGGGCGATCTTCGCCCGGGGAGCGCTCGCGGCCGCGCTCTGGCTTGCGCCGCGGCCTCCGGGGCGCTACGCGATGCGGGATCTGCTGGTTGGCAAAACAGGCACTTAGGGGACTCTTCGCCAGCGCCTGTCAGGAGCGTAAGTGCCGGACGGGCGGGATTTTTCCATGGACACAAAAGCCTTAAAGCCCGTAAACTTTCTGCCTAATCCGTGTACGGGTTAGTCCAAGCAAAGGCGGGAGGATGTTCACAGGAACTCCTCCCGCTTTTGTGTATCTGCGCCAGGGAGAATTGATCACGTGAGCTTACCTGCGGTGCTCGCGCTGGCCGACGGAACGATCTTCCGCGGCCAGTCGATCGGAGCCAAAGGCAACACCACAGGCGAAGTCGTTTTCAATACTGCCCTGACGGGCTACCAGGAAATTCTTACCGACCCGTCCTACGCGCGACAGATCGTCACCCTCACTTGTCCGCACATCGGTAACACCGGCACCACGCCGGAGGATCTGGAGTCGCCGCAGATCTACTGCGCCGGGCTGATCATCCGCGACCTGCCGCTGCTGGCGAGCAACTGGCGCGCCAACGAGTCGCTGCCGGAGTTCCTCGAGCGCGGTCGCCTCGTCGCCATCGCCGGCATCGACACGCGCAAGCTCACGCGCCTGCTGCGCGAGAAGGGCGCGCAGGCCGGCTGCATCATGACCGGGGAGCAGGTCGATGAGGCCGCGGCCGTGAAGCTCGCGCGCAAATTCCCGGGCCTGAAGGGTATGGACCTCGCCAAGGTGGTCTCGACCAAGAAGAGCTACCAGTGGAACGAGGGCACGATCTGGCCCGAGCCTGCGCGCGCACCGATCCGCGCCAACCAGCGCCTGCACGTGGTCGCCTACGATTTCGGCATCAAGCGCAACATCCTCAGGCTCCTCGCCGATGGCGGCTGCCGCATGACCGTGGTGGCGGCGCAGACCTCCGCCGCCGAGGTGCTCGCGCTCGAGCCCGACGGGATCTTTCTCTCCAACGGGCCGGGCGATCCGGAGCCGTGCGACTACGCCATCAGCGCCACGCAGAAGTTCCTGGAAACCGATCTGCCGGTGTTCGGCATCTGTCTCGGGCACCAGATCCTGGGACTGGCCGCCGGGGCAAAGACCGTGAAGATGAAATTCGGTCACCACGGCGCCAATCACCCGGTGCAGGACCTCGAGAGCGGGCGCGTATTCATCACCAGCCAGAATCACGGCTTCGCCGTCGATGAGACGACGCTCCCGAAGGCGGTGAAGGCGACGCACCGCTCGCTGTTCGACGGCTCGCTCCAGGGACTCGCCTTTAGCGACCGCCCGGCCTTCAGCTTCCAGGGCCACCCGGAGGCGAGCCCCGGGCCTCATGACCTGAAGCCGCTGTTCGAGCGCTTCAATCACCTGATGCTGCGGCGCCTGCAGGCGCAACTGAAGCTGGCGGAAGATCACCTGCGCCAGCGCGCCGGCAGTCGCTAAGCGCGATGCCCAAGCGCACCGACATCCACAGCGTCCTCATCATCGGCGCCGGCCCGATCATCATCGGCCAGGCGTGCGAGTTCGATTACTCGGGCGCCCAGGCGTGCAAGGCGCTGCGCGAGGAGGGTTACCGGGTAATCCTGGTGAACTCCAATCCTGCGACCATCATGACGGACCCGGAGATGGCGGACGCCATCTACATCGAGCCGGTCAACGCCAAGAGCGTGGCGCGCATCATCGAGAAGGAGCGTCCCGATGCGCTCTTGCCCACCATGGGCGGGCAGACCGCGCTCAACACCGCGCTCGATCTGGTGCGCGAGGGCGTGCTGGAGAAGTACGAGGTCGAGCTGATCGCCGCTTCCCGCGCCGCCATCGACATGGCCGAGGACCGCGAGCTCTTCCGCAACGCCATGCGCGAGATCGGGCTCGCCACCCCGCAGTCGCAGATCGCCCGCAGCATCGAGGAAGCGCTCGCCATCGCCGGGGAGATCGGCTACCCGGTGGTGATCCGCCCGTCCTTCACCATGGGGGGCAGCGGTGGCGGCATCGCCTACAACCGCGAGGAGCTCGAGGAGATCGTCGAGCGCGGGCTCGATGCCTCGCCCACCGGCGAGGTGCTGCTCGAGGAGTCGGTGATCGGCTGGAAAGAGTTCGAGATGGAGGTGGTGCGCGACCACAAGGACAACTGCATCATCGTCTGCTCGATCGAGAACTTCGATCCGATGGGCGTGCACACCGGGGACTCCATCACCGTGGCCCCCGCGCTGACCCTCACCGACAAGGAATACCAGCGCATGCGCGATGCCTCCATCGCGGTGCTGCGCAAGATCGGCGTCGACACCGGCGGCTCGAACGTGCAGTTCGCGGTGAATCCGCAGGACGGGCGCCTGCTGGTCATCGAGATGAATCCGCGCGTGTCGCGCTCCTCGGCGCTCGCCTCCAAGGCGACCGGTTTCCCGATCGCCAAGATCGCCGCCAAGCTCGCCGTCGGCTACACGCTCGATGAGCTCAAGAACGACATCACCGGCGGGGCCACTCCGGCTGCCTTCGAGCCCTCGATCGACTACGTGGTGACCAAGATCCCGCGCTTCACGTTCGAGAAGTTCCCCGCCGCGAATGACCGCCTGACCACGCAGATGAAGTCGGTCGGCGAGGTCATGGCCATCGGGCGCACGTTCCAGGAGTCGCTGCAGAAGGCGCTGCGCGGGCTGGAGACCGGGCTCGACGGGCTCACGCCCCTGCTCACGCTGCCGCTAAGCGATGGGGACTCCGACCGGCTCGCCTACGAGCTGCGCGCGCCGGGGGCGAACCGTCTGCTGTACGTCGCCGATGCCTTCCGCGCCGGCTGGGCGCGCGAGCGCATCCACGAGTACACCAATATCGACCCCTGGTTCCTCGCGCAGATCGAGGACCTGATCCTGCAGGAGGCCAAGGTGCGCGCCGGGGCCCTCGGGGCGCTCGGTGCCGAGCGGCTGCGCGCGCTCAAGCGCAAGGGGTTCTCCGATGCCCGCCTGGCGAAACTGGTCGACATGCCCGAGAAGGCCATCCGCGACAAGCGCCACGAACTGAAGGTGACGCCCGTCTACAAGCGCGTGGACACCTGCGCGGCCGAGTTCGCCACCTCGACCGCCTACCTCTACTCCACCTACGAGGAGGAGTGCGAAGCGCAACCGACGAGCCGCCGCAAGATCATGATCCTCGGGGGCGGTCCGAATCGCATCGGCCAGGGGATCGAGTTCGACTACTGTTGCGTGCACGCCGCGCTGCAGCTGCGCGAGGACGGCTTCGAGACCATCATGGTCAACTGCAATCCCGAGACCGTCTCCACCGACTACGACATCTCTGACCGGCTGTACTTCGAGCCACTGACGCTCGAGGACGTGCTCGAGATCCTCGCGGTGGAGAAGCCCGAAGGGGTCATCGTGCAGTTCGGTGGGCAGACGCCGTTGAAGCTCTCGCGCGCGCTCGAGGCCGCCGGGGCGCCGATCATCGGCACCTCGCCCGACTCGATCGACGTCGCCGAGGACCGCGAGCGCTTCCAGGCGCTGGTGCGCAAGCTCGGACTTAAGCAGCCGGCCAACGCCACCGCGCGCGACGAGGAGCAGGGGGTGCTGCTCGCGCGCGAGGTCGGCTTCCCGCTCGTGGTGCGCCCCTCCTACGTGCTCGGCGGGCGCGCCATGGAAGTGGTGTTCACCGAAGAAGACCTGCGTCTTTACATGACCCACGCCGTGCAGGTCTCCAACGACAGCCCGGTGCTGCTGGATCGCTTCCTCGACGTCGCCATCGAGGTGGACGTGGATGCGGTGTGCGACGGGGAGGACGTGCTGATCGGCGGCATCATGGAGCACATCGAGCAGGCCGGCGTGCACTCGGGCGACTCCTCCTGCTCGCTGCCGCCGAACAGCCTCAGCCGCGAGACGCAGCGCGAGCTGCGCGAGCAGACGCGCAAGCTCGCGCACGCGCTGAACGTCGTCGGACTCATGAACATCCAGTTCGCCATCCAGGCCGGGGTCATCTATGTGCTGGAGGTGAATCCGCGCGCCTCGCGCACCGTGCCGTTCGTCTCCAAGGCCACCGGACTGCCGCTCGCCAAGATCGCGGCGCGCGTCATGAGCGGCCGCAAGCTCAAGCAGCTCGTCGGCGCGGTGGAGCGCGTGCCGGGCTACTTCTCGGTCAAGGAAGCCGTGTTTCCCTTCGTGAAATTCCCCGAGGCCGATCCGATCCTGGGTCCTGAGATGAAATCCACCGGCGAGGTCATGGGGACCGGGCGCACCTTCGGCGAGGCCTATGCGAAGGCGCAGACGGCCTCCGGCGTCACGCTGCCACGCCACGGCGTCGCCTTCATCAGCGTGCGCGATCGCGACAAGGCAGCGGCGGTGCTGCTCGCCCGCAAGCTGACCGAGCGCGGCTTCGAACTGGTGGCGACCACGGGCACGGCGCACGCGCTCACCGAGGCGGGGCTCACCTGCCGCCGGGTGAACAAGGTGCGCGAGGGCCGCCCGCACATCGTCGACATGATCAAGAACGATGAGATCGACCTGGTGGTGAACACCACCGAGGGCAAGCTGGCGATCCGCGAGTCCAACTCCATCCGGCGCGAGGCCGTGCACCGGCGCGTGACTTACTACACGACGATTGCTGCGGGACTGGCCACCTGCGAGGCGCTCGACCACATCGACGAGGTCGAGGTCAACCGCCTGCAGGACCTGCACCGCGAGGCTGCCATCCTATGAAGCGCACCCCCATGACGGTGCGCGGCGCCGAGGCGTTGCGCGCGGAGCTGAAGAAGCTCAAGTCCCACGATCGCCCGAGCATCATCAAGGCGATCACCGAGGCACGCGGCCACGGCGACCTGTCCGAGAACGCCGAGTATCACGCGGCGCGCGAGCAGCAGGGCTTCATCGAGGGTCGCATCGCCGAGATCGAGAACAAGCTCGCCAACGCGGAAGTCATCGAGCCCGACAAGCTCCCCAACACCGGGCGGGTGATCTTCGGCGCGGTGGTCGAACTCGAGGATCAGGACAGCGGCGAGCGGGTGATCTACCAGGTCGTCGGCGAGGACGAGGCGGACATCCGCGCCGGGCGCATCTCGATCACCTCGCCGATTGCGCGCGCGCTCGTGGGGAAGCTGCAGGGCGATGTGGTGGACGTGGTGGCCCCGGGCCGCACGCGCTCGTTCGAGATCCTGACCGTGCGCTTTGGGTGACGCCGCTTACGTGTCCGGGATGAGGACCTTCGGCATCGCGGCGCGCGGCCGGTAAAGGACCGCGACGTTGCCGATGCGCTGCACCAGGGCGCTGCCGCTGCGCTGCGCGAGACCCGTCACGAGTGCCTCGCGGGCGGCGCGGTCCCCGCCGGGAGCCTTCACCTTGATGAGTTCGTGATCGTGCAGCGCGCGCGCCGTCTCGCGCACGACCGCCTCGGTGAGGCCGGCATTGCCCACGCGGACGATCGGCTGCAGGGCGTGGGCGAGTCCGCGCAGGTGCCTTTTCTGGCGCTCGCTCAGCTGCGGGGCAGGGGCCGCGGCGGGCCGGGAATCGGGTTTGCTCATGCTCGCCATTGTAGGAGCGCGGAACTTGTGCTGCACCGGGGGCGACTAATCTGGAGCCAGTACGCCAAAGCGCCGGGAGCGGGGCGTGCGGGCGCCTGACGGCGAGCGACGGCTGCCACTGCCTTGCCGAGTTGGAGTGCAGTTTGTCCACGAGGGGCTTTGCGCCGGGGTGCTCTGCGATCAGGCGTCAAAACCTGCCCGAGGGGACCTCATCGAGCATCTCGCCGGCCATCCCCCCCCGGAGCGAACTCGCGCGGCGGATGGCTCGGGACGTCTTGAAGCGCGATAGGGACGCCCTGATCAAGGTGGTTCCGGGCGCCCGATTCGGTGAACGTGTGCGCTCGGTCCGGGTCCGATTCGGCCAGGTTAAGCTCTTGAAACCAGGGGCTTCCCGCTCGCGCCGCCCGGAGATGTATTTACTGGCCATGCAGTTTCGCTTGGTGTAGGTTCAATCGGGTCCCTTCGGACGGCGTGCGCGAAAAAGGACGGAAGCCCTTGAATGATTTGACAAAGAACATCCTGCTGTGGGTCGTCATAGTGTTCGTCCTGCTGCTCGTGTTCAGCCGTTACATGCCTGCCGTGGGACAGCCGCAGGAGATCGCCTATTCGCAGTTCCTGGATGACGTGAAGGCCGAGCGGGTCGAGTCCGTGGTCATGCAGTCGGAGATGATCTACGGGACCAACAAGGATCATTCGACCTTCAAGACGCGCAATCCCGAGACCGACTACACCGCGCTCATCGGCAGCCTCTCCAAGGCGCACGTGAAGATCGAGGCACGCGAGCCGAAGCAGCCGAACTTCATCGGGCAGCTGTTGATGAACATGGCGCCGGCGCTGCTGCTGATCGTCGTATTCCTCTACATGCTGCGGCAGATGCAGGGCGCCTCCGGCGGTCGCGGCGCCATGTCCTTCGGCAAGAGCCGCGCACGCCTGCTCGGCGAGGACCAGGTCAACGTCACCTTCGCCGACGTTGCCGGTGTCGATGAGGCCAAACAGGAAGTGGGCGAGATCGTCGATTTCCTCAAGGACCCGGGCAAGTTCCAGAAGCTCGGCGGCAAGATTCCCAAGGGGGTGCTCATGGTGGGCTCCCCCGGCACCGGCAAGACGCTGCTGGCGCGGGCCATCGCCGGTGAGGCGAAGGTACCGTTCTTCACCATCTCCGGATCCGACTTCGTCGAGATGTTCGTCGGTGTGGGTGCCTCGCGCGTGCGCGACATGTTCGAGCAGGCGAAGAAGCATGCGCCCTGCATCATCTTCATCGATGAGATCGACGCCGTCGGCCGTCACCGCGGCGCGGGCCTGGGCGGCGGACACGATGAGCGTGAGCAGACGCTGAACCAGCTGCTGGTGGAGATGGACGGCTTTGAGGGCAATGAGGGCATCATCGTCATCGCCGCCACTAACCGTCCCGATGTGCTCGACCCGGCGCTGCTGCGCCCCGGGCGTTTTGACCGTCAGGTGGTCGTGCCGCTGCCGGACGTACGCGGTCGCGAGCAGATCCTGCGCGTGCACATGCGGCGCGTGCCGCTAGGCGATGACGTGAAGCCGGCGCTGATCGCGCGCGGCACCCCGGGCTTCTCCGGTGCCGATTTGGCGAACCTCGTCAACGAGGCGGCGCTGTTCGCGGCGCGTGCTAACAAGCGCATCGTGAGCATGGAGGAGTTTGAGCGCGCCAAGGACAAGATCTACATGGGCGCCGAGCGACGCTCCATGGTGATGTCGGATCAGGAAAAGAAGATGACCGCCTACCACGAGGCCGGACACGCGATCGTCGGCTTCATCGTGCCCGAGCACGACCCGGTCTATAAGGTCACCATCATCCCGCGCGGCCGTGCGCTCGGGCTCACCTGGTACCTGCCCGAGGGTGATCGCTACAGCACCAGCCGCCGCGAGCTCGAGAGCCGGATCACCTCGCTCTTCGGCGGTCGCTGCGCCGAGGAGCTGATCTTCGGCGTCGACGGTGTCACCACCGGGGCGGCGAACGACATCGAGCGAGCCACGGAGCTCGCGCGCAACATGGTCACCAAGTGGGGTCTGTCGGACAAGCTCGGTCCGCTCACCTATTCGGAGGAGACCGGCGAGGTGTTCCTCGGCCGCACGGTGACCCAGCACAAGCAGGTCTCGGACGTGACCGCCCACGCCATCGACGAGGAAGTGCGGCGCGTGATCGAGGGTAACTACACGCGCGCCAAGACCATCCTCGAGAGCAATCTCGACAAGCTGCACACGATGGCCGACGCCCTCATCAAGTACGAAACCATCGATGAGGAGCAGCTGAAGGACATCATGGCGGGCAAGGCGCCGAAGCCGCCGGCCGGCTGGGATGAGACGCTCTCGAACAAGCCGCCGAAGGCACCCCCGGCCGAAGGCCCCGCGGCCGGCGGGCCGCCGATCCCGGCCGGCCAGCACTGACCGCCCGCGCGCGTCGCCGGCATGCCGGCACCTTCGCTGCAGCTGCGCTGCGCCGCACGCACGCTCGACCTGAAGTCCCCGCAGGTCATGGGGGTGCTCAACGTCACGCCCGACTCGTTTTCCGATGGCGGCCGCTACGCGCACCTCGAGGCCGCCGTCGAGCACGGGCTGCGCATGGTGAGCGAGGGTGCAGCACTCATCGATGTCGGCGGGGAGTCCACCCGCCCCGGGGCTGCGCCGGTGAGCGTCGCAGAGGAACTCGAGCGCGTCGTGCCGGTGATCCGCGCCCTGAGCAGCGCGGCTGTGGTCGTGTCGGTGGACACGAGCAAGCCCGAGGTGATGGCCGCAGCGGCCGCCGCCGGTGCCGGCCTCATCAACGATGTACGCGCGCTGCGCGGCCCCGGGGCGCTGGCGGCGGCGCGCGAGAGCGGCTGCGCCGTGTGCCTGATGCATATGCAGGGCGAGCCGCGCACCATGCAGGAGGCCCCCGCATACGCCGACGTCGTGGCCGAAGTGCGCGCCTTTCTCGGGGAGCGCGTGGCGGCCTGCCGCGCCGCCGGCTTTGCCACCGATGAGATCGTGATCGACCCGGGGTTCGGCTTTGGTAAGACAACGGCACACAACCTGACCCTGCTGCGCCACCTGCACGAGCTGACACGCGCCGACGTGCCACTCCTCGCCGGCTTGTCGCGCAAGTCGCTGGTCGGCAAACTCACCGGGCGCGCCGCCGGGGAGCGGATCTACGGCAGCGTCGCACTCGCGGTGATCGCCGCGATGAACGGCGCGCGCATCATCCGTGCGCACGATGTGGCCGCGACCGTCGATGCCCTCAGGGTGGTCGCGGCGCTCGAGGGGGGAGGATGAGAACTTGACGCGTCGATACTTCGGCACGGATGGCGTGCGTGGGCGGGTCGGCGAGCACCCGATGACGGTGAACTTCGCCCTCCAGCTGGCGAGCGCCGCGGCGCGCGTGCTCGCGCCCGAGGGTGGCACGGTGCTCATCGGCAAAGACACGCGCCTCTCGGGCTACATGTTCGAGGCGGCGCTCGAGGCCGGTTTCGTCGCCGCCGGCGTCAACGTGATGCTCATCGGCCCGCTGCCCACGCCGGCGATTGCCTACATGACGCGGCGCTTCAACTGCGACTTCGGCGTCGTGATCAGCGCCTCGCACAACCTCTACGACGACAACGGCATCAAGTTCTTCGACGCCTCCGGCGGCAAGCTCTCGGATGAGCTCGAGGAGCGCATCGAGGCGGAGCTCGAGCAGCCGCCCCTGACCCGTACCTCGCGCAATCTCGGCCGCGCCACGCGCGCCGACCGCTCGCGCGCGCTGTATCAGGAGTTCTGCGCGGCCACGCTGCCAGCGGGCCTGGACCTGTCGGGATTGAAGATCGTGGTCGATTGCGCCAACGGGGCCGCCTACAAGGTCGGTCCGCGCATCCTGGCGGATCTGGGCGCCGAGATCGTGCCGATTGGCTGTTCGCCGAACGGCCGCAACATCAACGACGGCTGCGGCGCGATGGCGCCGGATCTGCTGCAGCTCACCGTGCCGGGCGTGCGCGCTAACGTCGGGCTCGCGCTCGATGGCGACGGTGACCGGCTCATCATGGTCGATCACCTCGGGCGCATCGTCGATGGCGATCAGCTGTTGTATGTCATCGCCACCGCGCTCAAGGAGGCGGGAACGCTGCGCGGGCCGGTCGTGGGAACGGTCATGAGCAACCTCGGCCTGGAGCTGGCGCTGCGCGCGGCGGGTATTGAATTTCGCCGCGCCGCGGTCGGTGATCGCTACGTGCTCGCGCTGCTGCGCGAGACGCAGGGCATGCTCGGCGGAGAGACTTCCGGTCACATTCTGTGTCTGGACAAAACCACCACGGGCGATGGTCTGGTGAGCGCCCTGCAGGTGCTCGCCGTCATGAAGCAGACCGGGCGCGAACTCGCCGAGCTTGCTTCCCCGATGCGCAAGTTCCCACAGGTGCTCCTGAACCTGAAGGTGGCCGAGCGCTTCGATCCGACCAAGGTTGCGGCCGTGTGCGAGGCGGTGGCGCGCATCGAGGCGCGCCTCGGAAGTGAGGGACGCGTGGTGCTGCGGGCCTCGGGGACCGAGCTGCTCATCCGGGTCATGGTCGAGGGGCGCGAGGAGGGACTGACCCGGGCCGCCGCCGCCGAGCTGGCTGAGGTGGTGAAGAACAGTGCGCCCGCCGTGGCATCTAAGCGGTAATATTATTTAAATCAACGAGTTACAGGCGACTCCAGACCGACGGGTGCCAGCATTGCGTGGCCCCGGCCGCATCGCTATCATCGCGCGCCCTTGATAACCCCAGACGCACCACTGACGGTGCGCGCGAGGCCGCTTGATGCGACAGCCGATTGTTGCCGGAAACTGGAAGATGCACGGCTCGCGCACCGAGAACGCGCGGCTGATCGAGGAGCTGCTGGTCGGCTGCCCGGCGCGCCCCAAGGCCGCCTGCGTGATCTGCCCGCCGTTTGTGTACCTGCAGGAAGTGGCGCGGCTGCTGCGCGACTCGGCCTTCAGCCTCGGGGGTCAGGACGTGTGCGCGGATGCGCACGGTGCCTTCACGGGTGAGGTGTCGGCGGCGATGTTGAAGGATGTTGGCTGCGCGTACGTCATCGTCGGGCACTCGGAGCGACGGCTGCTGTACCGCGAGAGCGACCAGCTGATCGCGCGAAAATTCGGCACCGCGCTTGCCAAGGGTCTGATTCCGATTCTGTGCGTGGGAGAGCAGCTCGCCGATCGCGAGGCGGGACGCACCGGTGAAGTGGTCGCGCGCCAGCTCGACGTGGTGCTCGAGCTGTCCGGCGCCGCGGCGCTCGAGCAGGCGGTCGTGGCCTACGAGCCGGTCTGGGCGATCGGCACCGGGCGCACCGCGACCGCGGACCAGGCCCAGGAGGTGCACGGCTTTATCCGCGCCCGGATCGGGGCGCGCGATGCTAGAATTGCGGCCGCCACACGCATTCTTTATGGCGGCAGCGTGAAAGCCGGTAATGCGGCCGAGATGTTCGCGATGCCGGACGTCGACGGCGGATTGATTGGTGGCGCTTCGCTAAAGGCTGATGAATTTCTGGCGATCCTGGCCGCTGCCGGCTCGGGTTGAGTGGGTGTTCCAATGTGGTTGACGCGAGTTTTGACTGGAGTGCAGCTGGCCTCAGCGGCCGCGATCGTGTTCCTGGTCCTGCTGCAGCGGGGCAAGGGCGCGGAAGCCGGCGCTGGATTCGGAGCGGGTGCATCCGGAACGGTGTTCGGCGCGCGTGGCGCCACCACCGCGCTGTCGCGCGCGACGGCGATCTTCGCCGCGATCTTCATGCTGAACAGCCTGTTCCTCGCCTATCTGGCGACGCGCCCGAGCACGGAGACGCCGCGCACGCTGCTCGATGAGGCCGCGCAGAAGCCAGCATCGCTCCCCGGCACCGGCAGCAACGTTCCGCCCGCGCCCGCGCCCGCGCCCGCGCCCATGGGTGCGCCTGCGACCACGGCTGCGCCGGCACCTGTGCCGGCAGCGCCCGCGCCCGCGCCAGTGCCGACACCCGCACCAAAATAATCGCTCGCTCCCTGCACGGATTCGCGACATCGCCGACGTGGTGGAATTGGTAGACACACTAGCTTGAGGGGCTAGCGCCGCAAGGTGTGGGAGTTCGAATCTCCCCGTCGGCACCACAACTGAAGCAGCAGCGGGTCCTGCTTCGCTCTGGGCATACGCTCGAGCTCGCGCCGGGGCACCAAAGCGTAGTTTGCGCTGCTACAATGCTGCCCCTCTTACGGGGGCAGGTCGCGGTTCGATCTGCCTTTTTTACGGGCGCAGGCGATGCTGTCGAACTATCTGCCGATTCTCATCTTTCTGATCGTGGCCGCAGGCCTGGCGGCAGTGCTTCTCATCCTCGGCACCGGCATCGGGCGCTACTTTGCGCGCTTCCACGACGATCCGGCCAAGCGCTCCCCGTACGAGTGCGGCTTCGAAGCCTTCGAGGACTCGCGCAGCAAGTTCGACGTGCGCTACTACCTGGTCGCGATTCTCTTCATCGTTTTTGATCTGGAGATCGCGTTCCTGTTTCCGTGGGCCGTGGCGCTCAGCAAGATCGGAATGTTCGGTCTGACGGCCATGGGCATCTTCCTTGGCATCCTCGTGGTGGGTTTCGTGTACGAGTGGAAGAAGGGGGCCCTGGAGTGGGATTAGCCGGCCCTGACACTGTCCTCCAGGACCCGGAGGCGTTCGCCCAGCGCGGTTTCATGACCACGCAGGTGGACAACCTCGTCAACTGGGCCCGGACCGGTTCGCTGTGGCCGATGACCTTCGGGCTGGCCTGCTGTGCGGTGGAAATGATGCACGCGGGTGCTTCCCGTTACGATCTCGATCGCTTCGGTGTCGTGTTCCGCCCGAGCCCGCGCCAGTCCGACGTGATGATCGTGGCCGGCACGCTGGTCAACAAGATGGCTCCGGCACTGCGCAAGGTGTACGACCAGATGGCCGAGCCGCGCTGGGTCATCTCCATGGGCTCGTGCGCCAACGGTGGCGGTTACTATCATTATTCTTATGCGGTGGTGCGAGGCTGCGACCGCATCGTCCCCGTGGATGTGTATGTGCCGGGCTGTCCGCCGACGGCGGAGGCGCTGGTTTACGGCATCGTGCAGCTGCAGAAAAAGATCGCTCGCACGAGCACGATCGGCCGTTAAGCGAAGGAGTGAGTTCGAGGTGAGCGAGCGTATCGAGGCTCTCGCCCAGAAGATTGATGCGCAACTGCCGGGGCAGGTGCGCCGCGTGCCCTCGCTCGCGCACGAGTTGGCCTACGAGACCGACGCGGCCGCGCTGCTGCACGTGTGCCAGACGCTGCGCGACGCGCCGGCGCTGAGGTTCGAAATGCTCATGGACCTCGCCGGCGTCGACTACCTGCATTACGGCCGCGATGACTGGCAGACCGAGAGTGCCACCCGTTCCGGCTTCAGCCGCGCGCGCGTGGCGCGCGGCGAGCAGCCGCCGGCGGCGGCGGGGCGCTTCGCGGTGGTCTACAACTTGCTCTCGATCACCCACAACCAGCGTGTGCGCCTGAGCGTGCGTATCGCGGATACCGAGGAGCCGGTGATCGATTCGGTCATCGGGGTGTGGGCGGCGGCCAACTGGTTCGAGCGCGAAGCGTTCGACCTCTTCGGGATCTTGTTTCGCGGCCACCCGGACCTGCGCCGGATCCTTACCGACTACGGCTTCATCGGCCACCCCTTTCGTAAGGACTTCCCGCTGATCGGCAACGTCGAAGTGATCTACGATGCGGCCAAGGGGCGCGTCGTGTATCAGCCTGTGAGCATTACGCCGCGCGTGCTGGTGCCCAAGGTGATACGCCACGATCACCGCTACGAGCCCGCGCTCAAGGATCGGGAGGCACCGCGCTGATGCCCGCCGTCCCGCCCACCGAGATCCGCAACTACACCATGAACTTCGGGCCACAGCACCCGGCGGCTCACGGCGTGCTGCGCCTGGTGCTGGAGCTGGACGGTGAAGTCATCCAGAAGGCCGATCCGCACATCGGCCTGCTGCACCGCGGCACCGAGAAGCTGGCCGAGTCCAAGCCCTTCAATCAGTCGATTGGTTACATGGACCGGCTCGACTATGTGTCGATGATGTGCAACGAGCACGCGTACGTGCTTGCGATCGAACGTCTGCTCGGCATCGCGCCTCCCGAGCGCGCGCAGTACGTGCGCGTCATGTTCGATGAGATCACGCGCATCCTGAATCACCTGATGTGGCTCGGTTCTCACGGCCTGGACATCGGCGCCATGACGGTGTTTCTGCTGTGCTTCAAGCAGCGCGAGGAACTGATGGACGTGTACGAGGCGGTCTCGGGCACGCGCATGCACGCAACCTACTACCGTCCGGGCGGCGTCTACCGCGATCTGCCCGATTCCATGCCGAGATACCAGGTCTCCAAGTGGCGCTCGCAGAAGGAGGCCGCGCGCATGAACGCGGCGCGCTCCGGCACGATGCTCGACTTCATCCAGGCCTTCACCGAATCGTTCCCCGCCGCGATCGACGACTACGAGACCCTGCTGACCGACAACCGCATCTGGAAGCAGCGTACCGTCAATATCGGAGTCGTCAGTCCCGAGCGCGCGCTGCAACTCGGGTTTTCCGGCCCCATGCTGCGCGGCTCCGGCGTCGAATGGGATCTGCGCAAGAAGCAGCCGTACGAGGTCTATGACCGCATGGACTTCGATGTACCGGTGGGCGTCAACGGCGACTGCTACGACCGCTATCTGGTACGCGTGGAAGAGATGCGTCAGGCCATCCGCATCGTGCGCCAGTGCGTCGACTGGCTGAAGGCACATCCGGGCCCGGTGATGATCGATGACCGCAAGGTGCGCGCGCCCTCACGGGAGCAGATGAAAGAGGATATGGAAGCCCTCATCCATCACTTCAAGTTCTTCACCGAGGGCTACGAGGTGCCGGCCGGGGAGACCTATGCGGCGGTCGAGGCACCCAAGGGCGAGTTCGGCATCTACCTGGTGTCCGATGGCGCCAACAAGCCTTACCGGCTCAAGTGCCGCGCGCCGGGCTTTGCGCACCTGGCGGCGCTGGAAGAGATGAGCCGCGGGCACATGCTCGCCGACGTGGTCGCCGTGATCGGCTCGCAGGACATCGTGTTCGGGGAAATCGACCGTTGAGCACCGAGAGCACCAGCGCCAGCGGCATGCACAGCAAGATCGCGCTGCTGTCCGAGCACACGCGCGCGGAGATCGATCATTGGGTAGCTAAATTTCCGCCCGGGCGGCAGCGTTCGGCCTGCATCGCCGCGCTGCGCGCCGCCCAGGAGCAGAACCAGGGATTCCTTACCGCCGAACTCATGGATGCGGTGGCCGAATATCTTAAGCTGCCGCCGATCCAGGTATACGAGGTGGCGAGCTTCTATTCGATGTTCGAAACGCATCCCTGCGGGCGCCATCACGTCAGCATCTGCACCAACATCTCGTGCCTGCTGAACGGCGGGGAGGACCTGGTGGCGCACGCGGAGAGGAAACTCGGCATCAAGCTCAACCAGAGCACCGCCGACGGACGCATCTTCCTCAAGCAGGAGGAGGAATGCCTCGCGGCCTGCACCGGCGCACCGATGATGATGGTCGATCACGTTTTTCACGAGAACCTGACGCCCGAGAAGCTCGACGCGATCCTGGACGCGCTCAAATGAGCGACTACACCGACAAGATGAACCTGACTGTGTTCGAGCCGTTGCGGCTCGAGCGCTCCTGGACGCTCGAGACCTACCGCGCGATCGGCGGCTACCGGGTCTGGGAGCAGATGCTTGCGGAAAAGCCGCCGCGCGAGAGCATCATCGACAAGGTCAAGGCTTCAGGCTTGCGCGGCCGCGGCGGCGCCGGCTTTCCCACCGGCACCAAGTGGAGCTTCATGCCGCGCAACTCGCCGGTGCAGAAGTACCTGGTGTGCAACTCCGATGAGAGCGAGCCCGGAACCTGTCACGACCGCGACATCCTGCGTTACAACCCGCACGCGGTGATCGAGGGCCTGGCGATCGCCGGCTACGCCACCAATACCACCGTGGGCTACAACTATATCCGCGGCGAGTTCCTCGGTGAGCCCGTGCCGCGCTTTGAGGCGGCGCTGCAGGAGGCGTACGCCGCTGGTCTTTTGGGGAAGAACGTGCGCGGCAGCGGGGTGGACTTCGACCTGCACACCTTCGTCGGCGCCGGCGCCTATATCTGCGGCGAGGAGACGGCGTTGCTGGAATCGCTCGAGGGCAAGCCCGGCAAGCCGCGCTTCAAACCGCCTTTTCCGGCGAACTTCGGCGTGTACGGTGCGCCCACCACGATCAATAACACCCTCAGCTTCGCTACCGTGCCAACCATCCTGCGCAAGGGACCGGAGTGGTTTGCGGGCCTGGGTCCGACGAACTCCGGCGGCACGATGATCTACTCGGTCTCCGGGCACGTGGAGCGGCCGCGCAACATCGAACTGCCGCTGGGGATTCCGTTCGCAGACCTGCTCGCGCTGTGCGGGGGCGTGCGCGGCGGGCGCAAGTTGAAGGCCGTGATCCCCGGAGGCGTGTCGGTGCCGGTCGTACCGGGGGAGATCATGCTGAAGACCAACATGGACTACGACGCGGTGAAGGCCGCAGGTTCCGCTCTGGGCACCGGCGCTGCCATCGTCATGGACGAGACCACCTGCATGGTGCGGGTACTCGAGCGCATCTCGCGCTTCTACTATGCGGAGTCCTGCGGACAGTGCACTCCCTGCCGCGAGGGCACCGGCTGGATGAACCGGCTCCTGAAGCGGGTGCTGGCCGGCCAGTCGCGGCGCGAGGAACTCGGCTTGCTCGTCGACGTGGCCAATCGCATCGAGGGGCACACGATCTGCGCCTTCGGCGACGCCTCGGCCTGGCCGGTGCAGAGCTTTCTTAAGCACTACCGGCACGAATTCGAATACATGATCGATCACGGCGGCCGCAGCATGGTGACCGATTCACGCGGAGCGCAGGCCGCCTGAGGCGCGCCTGGGAAACGGAAAGCAGCTTGCATGGCGGATGACCTGGTCAACATCGAGATCGACGGCGTCGCGGTCAAGGCGAAGAAGGGCGAGATGCTCATCCGCGCCACCGATGCGAGCGGTGCCTACGTGCCGCGCTTCTGCTACCACGAGAAGCTCGCCGTAGCGGCCAACTGCCGCATGTGCCTGGTCGAGATCGAGAAGGCCCCCAAGCCGATGCCCGCCTGCGCAACGCCGGTGACGGAGGGCATGAAGGTCTTCACCAAGTCCGCGCGTGCGATCGGCGCACAGCGCGCTACCATGGAGTTCCTGCTGATCAACCACCCGCTCGACTGTCCGATCTGCGACCAGGGCGGGGAGTGCGAGCTGCAGGACCTGGCGGTTGGTTTCGGGCGCGACCTGTCGCGCTACCACGAGGGCAAGCGCGCGGTCCAGGACGAGAATTTAGGCCCGCTCATCGCGACCGACATGACGCGCTGCATCCAGTGCACGCGCTGCGTGCGCTTCACCGAGGAAATTGCCGGGGTGCAGGAACTCGGCATGATCGGCCGCAGCGAGCAGGTGGCCGTGCGCACCTACATCGAGAGCACGGTGAATCACGAGCTGTCCGGCAACGTGATCGACCTGTGCCCGGTAGGAGCGCTAGTTTCCAAGCCCTACCGCTTCAGTGCCCGCGCCTGGGAGATGAACTCAGTTCCGCTCATTTCCCCCCACGACGCCGTCGGCACGAACCTCTTCGCCCACGTGCTGCGCGGACAGCTCAAGCGCGTGGTGCCGCGCGAGAACGAGGCGATCAACGAGATCTGGATCGCCGACCGTGACCGCTTCAGCTACGAGGGCATCTACAGCGAAGACCGACTGCTGCGCCCGATGGTGCGGCGCGGCGCGGAGTGGGTGGCGAGCGACTGGGAGAGCGCGCTCGCTCAGGTTGCCACCGGGCTGCGCGCGCGTGCGCCGCAGCTTGGGGTCCTGGCCACTCCCACCGCGACGCTCGAGGAGCTGTACCTGACGCAACGCCTGGCGCGCGCTTTGCAGAGCAATAACGTGGATCACCGCCTGCGCCAGCGCGATTTTCGCGACCAGGCCGCCGACCCGCTCGTGCCGGGGCTCGGCATGCCCGTCGCCCAGATCGACTCTCTCGATGCGCTCTTTATCATCGGTTCGAATCTGCGACGCGAGGCGCCGCTGCTCGCGCACCGCGTGCGCAAGGCGGCCAAGCGCGGGGCGCAGGTTAATTTTCTGAATCCCGCGCGGTTTCCCTACCTGTTCCCGGTGCACAGCTATTGCGTCGCGGCACCGAGGGACTTCGTGGCTGAGCTCGCAGGGCTGCTCGGCGCGGTCGCGCAGCTGAGCGGCAAGAGCGTGCCGGCGCACCTGAGTGCCGTCGTCAATCGGGCGGCGGTGAGCGATGCGCAGCGCGCGCTGGCCGGCAGCCTGCTCGCCGGAGAGAAGCGCGCCGTATGGCTCGGGGCGCTCGCGGCGCGCCACGCCCGCTTTGTGGATCTGCGGGCGCTGGCGGCGGCTCTGGCCGCCCTCAGCGGCGCGAGCCTCGGCCGCATCGCCGAAGGCGGCAACGCGGTGGGCGCCTACCTCGCCGGCGTGCTGCCGCACCGCGAGGCGGGGGCGAGAAGCGTGGCCGCCCCGGGGCTCAATGCGCGCCAGATGCTGCGCGAGCCGCTGCCGGCATACCTCCTCGTGGGCGGCATCGAGCCCTCCATCGACGCGCTCGATCCCGAGGCGCTGCGCACACTGGGGCGCAGCGAATTCGTCGTGGCGGTGACGCCCTTTGCGAGCGAGGAGATGAAGGCGGTGGCTCACGTCATGTTGCCCATGGGCACCTTCGCGGAGACCTCCGGCACCTACGTCAACTGCGAAGGGAACTGGCAGAGCCAGACGGGAGCTGCGACCCCGGTCGGGGAAGCCCGCCCCGGCTGGAAGGTGCTGCGTGTGCTCGGCAACCTCATGAACCTCGAGGGCTTTGACTACCAGAGCTCCGAGGACGTGCTGCGGGAGGTACGTGAACGCTGCGCCGACGTGCACCCGGGCGGTTACCAAGGTACGCATGTCGTGACGGATGCGATTGCCGGCGCCGATGAGGCCGGGCTGATCGATGTGCCCATGTATCAGAGTGATGCGCTCGTGCGGCGCGCGCCCTCGCTGCAGCGCACCCGCGAAGGGCGCATGCCCGTCGTGACGTACTAGCGCCAAAGCGAACTCTTCAGCCGTGCCGCAGACGCTACACAATTTGTGGACCTCGCTCCCGAGCCTCTGGGCGTCACTCCCGGACTACGTGCGCAGCACCGTCTGGATCCTGATCGTCACCGTTGCACTGATTCTGTCCGTTGCGATGCTGACGCTGTGGGAGCGCAAGGTGATTGGCTGGATGCAGCTGCGGCGCGGCCCTAACCGGGTGCGCATATTCGGCCTGCTGCCGGGCATGGGGCAGCCGTTCGCCGATGTCATCAAGCTCCTGATCAAGGAGGTGGTGATTCCCATAAAGGCCAACAAGATCCTCTTTCGCCTGGCACCGATGATCGCGCTCATCCCCGCCTTTGCTGCCTGGGCGGTGATACCGCTGTCGCCCGAACTGGTGATCTCCAAGGCCGATGCCGGACTTCTGTATCTGCTCTCGCTCACCTCGATGAGCGTCTACGGCGTCATCATCGCCGGCTGGGCGACAAACTCGAAGTACGCGTTCCTCGGCGCGATGCGCTCGGCGGCGCAGATGGTGGCGTACGAGATCGCGATGGGGTTTGCGCTGGTGGGCGTGCTCATGGCCACCGGCAGCATGAACCTTGGCACGATCGTGCAAACCCAGGCGGGCGGCTTTCTCTCGTGGAACTGGTTCTGGCTCTTCCCGTTGCTGCTGGTTTACTTCATCTCCGGCATCGCCGAGACCAACCGCGCGCCGTTCGACGTCGCGGAAGGGGAGTCCGAGATCGTCGCGGGGTTTCACGTCGAGTATTCCGGCATTGCGTTTGCACTGTTCTTCCTCGCCGAATATGCCAACATGATCCTGATCTCGGCGCTCACCGCGGTGTTCTTCTTTGGCGGCTGGCAGGGTCCCTTCCAGGGTTGGCCGGGGCTCGGCGCTACCTTTCTCGGGCAACCAAGCTTCCTGTGGCTGTTCATGAAGGTGTTCGCGCTGGTGTTCCTGTTCCTCTGGTTCCGTGCCACCTTCCCGCGCTACCGTTACGATCAGATCATGCGCCTGGGGTGGAAGGCACTGATCCCCGCGACGCTCGTGTGGATCGGGGTGGAAATGCTCCTGTCCGTGTACCACATCGGACCCTGGTCGCGGCCCTGGTTCCACTGACCGGAATGTACCCATGGCCCTAAATCCATTTAAGACGTTTCTGCTGCCCGAGCTCATCAAGGGAATGTTCGTGACCGGACGGACTTTCTTTGCGAGCAAGTACACGATCAATTACCCGGAGGAGAAGACGCCGCAGTCGCCGCGCTTCCGTGGCCTGCACGCGCTGCGCCGTTACGCGAACGGGCAGGAGCGCTGCATCGCCTGCAAGCTGTGCGAAGCGGTGTGCCCGGCGGTGTGCATCACGATCGACTCGGAGGTGGGACCCGACGGCACCCGGCGCACGAGCCGCTACGACATCGACCTCTTCAAATGCATCTACTGCGGCTTCTGCGAGGAAGCCTGCCCGGTGGACGCCATCGTGCTCACGCGCATCCACGAGTACCACATGGAGCGGCGCGGCGAGAACATCATGAGCAAGGACAAGCTGCTGGCGGTTGGTGAGCGCTACGAGGCGATGATTGCCACCGACAAGGCGGCTGACGCCCTGTACCGCTAACAGCGCATCATGCTGATATCCACGCTGTTCTACGTTTTCAGCACCATCCTGGTGCTCTCGGCCGTGGCCGTGATCGGCGCGCGCAACCCGGTGTTCTCCGCGCTGGCGCTGGTCATGTGTTTCGTCACCTCGGCGGCCATCTGGCTGCTGCTCGAGGCCGAGTTCCTCGCCGTAGTGCTGGTGCTCGTCTACGTGGGCGCGGTCATGGTGCTGTTCCTGTTCGTCGTCATGATGCTCGATATCGACCTCGCGGAACTGCGCCAGGGCTTTACGCGCTTTGCCTGGCTCGGCTGGCTCACCGCGCTGGCCGTGATCGTGGAGATCGTGGGGGTGGTGTGGGCGCGGGGCGCGCTGGGGGTCGATGCCAGCCGGGGGGGAGTAGCTAACCCGGCCGATTACAGCAATACGCTGGAACTGGGACGCATTCTCTACACCCGCTATGCCTATCCGCTCGAACTCGCAGCCGTGCTGCTGCTGGTGGCGATCGTCGCGGCCATCGCGCTCACCATGCGACACCGCCCCGGACTCAAGCACCAGGATGTGGATGCGCAAGTGGCGGTGCGCGCGCAGGACCGCGTGCGCATCGTGAAGATGGACGCGGAGAAGAACCCATGATCAGCCTCGCCCAGCTGCTCACCCTGTCCGGGATCCTGTTCTCGCTCGCAGTCGCCGGCATCTTCCTCAACCGCAAGAACGTGATCCTGCTGCTGATGTGCGTGGAACTGCTGCTGCTGGCGGCAAACTTCAACTTCATCGCCTTCTCGCGCTTCCTTGGCGACCTGAACGGCCAGGTGTTCGTGTTCTTCGTGCTCACCGTGGCGGCGGCTGAATCGGCCATCGGGCTGGCGATTCTGGTGGTGTTGTTCCGCGAGCGCCGCAGCATCAACGTCGAAGACCTGAACACGCTGAAAGGCTGAGCCGCACCCATGAATCCTAACGTGCTGCTCGCCGTGCCGCTCTTGCCGCTGTTGGCGGCGATCATCGCCGGGCTCTTCGGGCGCAATATCGGGCGGGCGGGGTCACATCTGGTCACCATCGCGGCGGTCGCGGTCAGCTGCGTGCTGTCGCTCGGCGTGCTGCGCGACATCTACTGGGGTGGCGTGCCCGCCTATGACGGCGCGGTGTATACCTGGCTGGTGAGCGACGGCATGAGCATGCAGGTCGGCTTTCTCGTCGACCGTCTGACCGCGCTCATGATGGCGGTCGTCACCTTCGTGTCACTGTGCGTGCACGTCTACACCATCGGCTACATGCGCGATGACCCGGGCTACACGCGCTTCTTCAGCTACATCTCGCTGTTCACCTTCTCGATGCTGATGCTGGTGATGGCGAACAACTTTATGCAGCTGTTCTTTGGCTGGGAAGCCGTGGGCGTGGTCTCCTACCTGCTCATCGGTTTCTGGTACACGCGTCCGTCGGCGATTTTTGCCAGCCTCAAGGCCTTCATCGTCAACCGCATCGGAGACTTCGGCTTCGTGCTCGGCATCGCCGGGATCGCTTACTTCACCAATTCCATGCACTACGCGCAGGCCTTCGCCGCGGCGCCGCAGATCGCACACGCGCTGATCCCGCTGTCCTCGACCTGGAGCGTCAATGCGCTGACGCTGATCTGCGTGTGCCTGTTCATCGGGGCAATGGGCAAGTCCGCGCAGGTGCCGCTGCACGTGTGGCTGCCGGACTCGATGGAAGGTCCGACCCCGATATCCGCCCTGATCCACGCTGCCACCATGGTGACGGCCGGAATCTTCATGGTGGCGCGCATGTCGCCCCTGTTCGAGTACTCCGACACCGCGCTGTCCTTCGTGCTCGTGATCGGCGCCACCACCGCATTCTTCATGGGTCTGCTGGGGGTGGTGAACAACGACATCAAGCGTGTCATTGCCTACTCCACGCTCTCGCAGCTGGGCTACATGACTGTGGCGCTCGGGGTTTCCGCCTACGGCGCCGGCATGTTCCACCTGATGACCCATGCCTTCTTCAAGGCGCTGCTGTTTCTCGCCGCCGGCTCGGTGATCATCGGCATGCATCACGAGCAGGACATGCGCAAGATGGGCGGCCTCGCCAAGTACATGCCGATCACCGCCATCACCTGCTGGATCGGCGCGCTGGCCCTGATCGGCACGCCGTTCTTCTCCGGGTTCTACTCCAAGGATGCCATCATCGAGGCGGTCGGGGAGTCGCAGCGCTGGGGCGCCGGCTACGCCTACTGGTGCGTATTGTGCGGGGTGTTCGTCACCGCGCTCTATACCTTCCGCATGCTGTTCATGACCTTCCATGGACCGGAGCGTTTTCGTGCGACGCACGCGCCCGACGGGCACCAGGATGCCACCGCGCCGGGGCCGCAGAGCCATCCCGAGCCCGATGCGCAGCACGGGGCCGGACACGCCCCGCACGAGAGTCCGCTAGTGGTGACGCTGCCGCTCATCGCCCTGGCGATTCCCTCGGTGCTGATCGGTGCGCTCACGGTCGGTCCGGTGCTGTTCGGGAGTTATTTCGGGGACGCAATCTTCGTGCTGCCGGCCAACAACGTCGTCGGCAAAGTCGGTGCCGAGTTCTCCGGTGCCATCGCGGCAGCGCTCCACGGCTTGGTCTCGCTGCCGTTCTGGTTCGCCTGCGCCGGGGTGGCGACGGCGTGGGTGTTCTTCCTGTGGCGCCCGCGGCTCGCTGATTTGGCGGCCGAGCGTCTGAGCGTCCTACGCAAGCTGCTCACCCACAAGTACTACTTCGACTGGTTCAACGAGAACGTCGTCGCGCCGCTGACCCGCGGGATCGGCGTCGGGCTATGGAAGGGCGGCGATGAGGTGCTGATCGATGGCGCCCTGGTGAACGGTACGGCGGCGGGGGTCAGCTGGATCGGCGGCCTCGTGCGCCGCGTGCAAAGCGGCTACCTCTATTCCTACGCCTTCTGGATGATGATCGGGCTGGCGCTGCTGCTCGGCTGGTTCCTGGCACACGCCTGACAAAGAAAAGTCATACGCATGCATGGTCTGCTGTCGATCCTGATCTGGTTACCCATCGCCGCGGGCGTGCTCATCCTGCTGCTCGGGGATCGCAACATCGGTGCCGCTCGCTGGCTGGCGCTGCTCGGTTCACTCGCCACGCTCGCCCTGGTGGTGCCGCTATGGGGCGGCTTTGATCCGACGACGGCGGTGATGCAGTTCCCCGAAAGCCTGCCGTGGATTCCGCGCTTTAACGCCTACTACGCGCTCGGCGTGGACGGCATCTCCATGCCGCTGATCGTGCTGACGGCGTTCATGACCGTACCGGTAATCATCGCCGGCTGGAGCGTGATCGAGAAGCGGCCGGCGCAGTACTTCGCCGCCTTTCTCATCATGGAAGGGCTGATGATCGGGGTGTTTTCCGCGCTCGATGGGCTGCTCTTCTACTTCTTCTGGGAAGCGATGCTGATCCCGATGTTCCTCATCATCGGCATCTGGGGTGGCCCGCGCCGGGTCTACGCCACCATCAAGTTCTTCCTCTATACGTTCCTCGGCTCCGTCTTCATGCTGGCCGCGCTGGTCTACATGTACGTGAAGGGCGGCAGCTACTCGATCGCCGGCCTGCAGGCATTGCCGCTCACGCTCATCGAGCAGCGCTGGATCTTCGTCGCATTCCTTCTGGCCTTCGCGGTCAAGGTGCCCATGTGGCCGGTACATACCTGGCTGCCGGATGCGCACGTGGAGGCGCCGACCGGCGGCTCGGTGATCCTGGCGGCCATCATGCTGAAGATGGGCGGCTACGGCTTCCTCAGGTTCAGCCTGCCGGTCGCGCCGGATGCGAGCCGCGAGCTGGATCTGCTGCTGATTTCGCTCTCGCTGATCGCCGTGGTCTACATCGGCTTTGTGGCGCTCGTGCAGCAGGACATGAAGAAGCTGATCGCCTACTCCTCGATCGCGCATATGGGTTTCGTGACCCTGGGCGCCTTCGTGGTCTATGAGATCGTGCGCCATACCGGCAGCGTGCAGGGCGCGGGCATGGGGCTCGATGGCGCGATGGTGCAGATGGTGTCGCACGGGCTGATCTCCGGAGCACTGTTCCTGTGCGTCGGCGTGCTCTACGACCGCGTACACAGCCGCCAGATCGCCGACTACGGTGGCGTCATCAATACCATGCCGGTGTTCGCAGCCTTCATGGTGCTCTTCGCGCTCGCCAACACCGGCTTGCCCGGCACCTCCGGCTTCGTTGGAGAATTCCTCGTCATCATCGCCAGCTTCCACGCGAGCTTCTGGTTCTCATTCCTGGCCGCCGTCACGCTGGTGCTCGGCGCCGCTTACACCCTGTGGCTCGTCAAGCGGGTGGTGTTCGGGCCAGTCACGAGCCCGCGGGTGGCGGCACTCAAGGACCTGAACGGGCGCGAGTTCGTGGTACTCGGGGCGCTCGCGGTGGCCGTGCTGCTCATCGGCGTGTGGCCGGCGCCGCTGCTGAAGGTGATGCAGCCCACCATCCATCACCTGGTCATCCAGGCGATCGCGACCAAGCTATGAGGTCCTAAAGACTCGCCATGCCCGAAACACCCTTCATCTGGTCGAGCCTGGCGCCCGTCACACCGGAGATCTGCCTGGTGGTGGCGATCTGCGCCATCTTGCTGATCGACGTGTTCGCCGGCGAGCGCCGTGCGGGACTCACCTCGACCCTCACGCTGCTGGCGCTGGCGCTGAGTGCCGCCCTCACCGTCGAGTATGCGCACGTGAGCGAGCGGGTAGTGATCCTGCAGGGCATGTACGTGGCCGATGAGCTGGCGTTCGTGCTGAAGCTCGCCGGGTTTCTGGTCGTGGCCGTTGCACTGCTGTACTCGCGCAGCTACCTCATCAATCGCAACATCCTGGGCGGCGAGTACTACGTGCTGGCGCTGACCGCGCTGCTCGGGATCTTCGTGCTGGTGTCCGCCAACAGCCTGCTGACGGTGTATCTGGGGGTGGAACTGCTCGCGCTGTCGGTTTACGCCATGGTGGCGTTTGACCGGGACTGTGGGATCTCGGCCGAAGCGGCCATGAAATACTTCGTGCTCGGCGCGATTGCCTCGGGAGCGCTGTTGTACGGTATGTCGCTGATCTACGGGCTGACCGGCACGCTCGACCTTGGGGAGCTCGCGGTACGCCTGAGCACGCCGACTTCGCTCGGCGTCCTCATGGGGGTTGTATTCATCGTCGTGGCGGTTGCCTTCAAGCTCGGAGCCGTGCCGTTCCACATGTGGTTGCCGGATGTCTACGAGGGTGCACCGACCAGTGTGACCTTATTCATCGGCACGGTACCGAAGATTGCCTACTTCGCACTCGCGCTGCGGCTGCTCGCACAAGGGCTCGGCGGACTCAGCCTGGAGTGGACGCAGATGCTGGCGATCCTGGCGGTGCTGACGCTGGTGGTCGGCAACGTAGTGGCGATTGTGCAGACCAACCTCAAGCGCATGCTGGCTTACTCGACCATCGCCAATGTCGGCTTCATCGTGCTCGGCTTCGTCGCGGGGACGCCGGACGGTTATGCGGCGGCGCTCTACTACACGCTGGTGTACGTGCTCGTGGCGCTCGGGTCCTTCGGCGTGATCCTGCTGGCAAGCCGCAAGGGCTTCGAGGCGGATAGGCTCGATGACTACAAAGGCCTGCACCAGCGCGATCCGCTGCTGGCCTTCGCGATGATGCTGCTGATGTTCTCGACCGCCGGGGTACCGCCGCTGGTGGGCTTTTGGGCCAAGCTGCGCATCTTCCAGGCGCTCTGGGAGACGCATCACCTGTGGCTGGTGATCATTGCCGCGGCGATGTCGGTGGTGGGGGCCTACTACTACCTGCGCGTCATCAAGCTCATGTATTTCGACGATCCCGTGGGGGAACCGCCGCCGGGCGTAGCTGCCGGCGGGGTGCGGCTGGCGCTGGGTCTCAACGCCGCAGCCGTGCTGATTCTGGGCGTACTGCCCGCGCCGCTGCTGAATCTTTGCGCGCGGATCATTCACTGACCTGACCCGTTGCGTGCTCGCGCCAGCGCACGGCGACGCACGGAGGTAGCTATGAGTCTGAGCAAATCGCGTTTGAAGATATTCCCGGCCACACTGGTCGCGTTGGCGGCCGTGATCCTGGCAAGTCCCGCCGTCGGCCGAGCGCAGTACCGCGTTACGGGCACCGTGGCGCTGCCGGGGGAGGGCGGCTGGGACGATATGACTTTCGATGCGGCAGGGCATCGTCTCTTCATCGCCCACGCGACTCGGGTCGATGTCGTCGATACCGATCGACTGAGCCGCATCGGCGAGATTGCCGACACCCCCGGGGTGCACGGCATCGCGCTCGCACCCGATCTCGGCCGAGGCTACGCGAGCGCGGGCGCCGCCGGCACGATCGTGGTGTTCGACCTCAAGACGCTCGCGCGTCTCAAGGACATCAAGTCCACCGGCGAGAACCCTGATGCCATCATCTATGACCCTGCGACGCGGCGTGTATTCGCTTTCAACGGTCGCGGCCGCAACGCGACCGCCATAGATGCGGTGAGCAACGAAGTCATTGGCACCATACCGCTGGATGCCAAACCCGAGTTTGCGCGTGCCGACGGCCAGGGGCGTGTCTACGTGAATCTCGAGGACAAGAACAGTCTCGCGGTGATCGACTCGCGCACCTTGAGCGTCCTGTCCGTGTGGCCGATCACCGGCTGCGAGGAGCCCTCGGGGCTGGCACTGAATGCCGCCGGCAGACAGCTCTACGCCGTGTGTGGCAATCAGGTCATGGCGGTGATGGATGCCACCTCAGGGCACGTGCTGGGTACGGTGCCCATCGGAGGCGGTGCGGATGGCGCCGGCTATGACCCCGGTGCACGCCTCGCATTCGCATCCTGCGGTGAGGGCGTGCTGATGGTGATCGCCCAGGAGGCTTCCGGCGTGCCCAAGGTGGCGCAATCGCTGCCGACGCAGCCGGGTGCGCGCACGATGACCCTCGATGAGCGCTCGCATCGGATCTTCCTGGTGACGTCGAACTTCGGCGACGCGCCGCCACCGACCCCTGAGCACCCGCATCCGCGCAAGTCGATTGTGCCGGGAACCTTCCGGCTCCTGGTGGTGGGGCGATTCGCGGAAAAGACCACAACTGGCGCCGAGGGAAGAAGTCCATGAGGGTAGCTTTCTGGCGCAGTGTCGCCACAGTGTCCATGGCACTCGCGACGACTGCCGTCCAGGCGGACTCTGCGAGCCAGGAGGCATCGAACCGGCTGGCACGCGAGATCTACGCGCAGCTCATCGAGATCAACACGACCGACTCGGTCGGCAACGTCACGACCGCGGCCGAAGCCCTGGCCAAGCGCTTCCGCGCGGCCGGCTTCCCGGCCGCTGATGTGCAGTTGCTGGGTCCGCGCGAGAATAAGAAGAATCTCGTGGTGCGCCTGCGCGGCACCGGAGCGCACAAGCCCGTGTTGCTGCTCGGACACCTGGATGTGGTCGAGGCGCCCCGGGAGGACTGGGCGACGGACCCGTTCAAGCTCGTGGAGAAAGACGGTTACTTCTACGGCCGTGGCACCATCGACATGAAGAACGGTGACGCCATCATGGTGGCGACGCTGCTGCAAATGAAGCAGGAGGGCTACCGCCCCGCGCGCGACATCATCCTGGCGCTGACCGCCGATGAGGAGTCAGGCACCGCTAACGGGGTGCAATGGCTGTTCAAGAACCACCCGGAGCTGGTGGCGGCGGAATTTGCGATCAACCTGGATGACTGGTCGATTCCCACCGTGCACGGCAAGGCGATGGTCCTCAACCTGGATGCGACCGAGAAACTCTATGCTGACTTTCAGCTCGCGGTCAGCAGCCCCGGCGGCCACAGTTCCGAGCCGGTCGCCGATAACGCCATCTACACCCTGACGGCGGGCGTTAATCGGTTCGCCGCTTATGAGTTTCCGTTCGAACTGAACGCGGTGACGCGCGCCTACTACGAGCGCCGCGCCGCGCTCGAAACCGGGCAACGCGCCGCCGACATGCGCGCAGTCCTCAAGGAACCTCCCGATCCGCAGGCGATCCGGCGACTGACTCAGAACGCGCCGGATCGCTGGATTACCCACACCACCTGCGTACCCACCCGCCTGGAGGCAGGGCACGCCAACAACGCGCTGCCGCAGCGCGCCGAGGCCGTATTCAACTGCCGCATTCTTCCCGGACATTCCCCCGAGGAAGTGCGCCAGCGGCTGATCGCGGTGCTCGCCAATCCCCAGATCCAGGTGCGCTACATCGCCGCGGATGGCAAGGTCCTCGCTACTGCACCGGCGGCCGGCGCGCTGCCGCCCGCGCGCGTGCCGCCCGAACTGCTCGAACCGCTGCAGCAGATCGCGCAGGAAATATGGCCGCAGATTGCGGTCATCCCGTTCATGTCGCCTGGGGCATCTGATGGGGTGTACTCGACGGCCGGCGGCGTGCCCACCTATACCTTCGGGGCGGTCACCTACGTTCCGGACGATTCCGGGGCGCACGGTCGCAACGAGCACCTCGCGGTGGATGCGTTCTACAAAGAGAACGAGCTTATGAACCGCTATCTGCGGGCAATCACCGCCCGCTGAGTGCGCCACCGACCTCTGCTGCGCGCGGCCTGCGCCGCGCTCGAACCACGGCGATTTCAACTTTGGGGACCGACGGTTATGAGACGGCATGGGGTGGACGTGCTCGCGGCCCTCGTGCTTGGCGCTGCCGTGTTCTCGTACACCGGTGCCTCTGACCCCATCTACACCAAGGCCGCGGGCATGCCGACCTGTCGCATCAGCGGAATTGCGCTCGACGTCGGTCGATGACGCGCGCGCACGGGCGCGACGAGCGCGTCGGCGTTGCGACGTTCTATACCGGCAACGTCTTCTTCTACCGCTACCTCAAGGCGGTGACCTCGCCGTAACGCAGGTAGCCGTCGGCGCGCGCGCAGGCGCGCCTCAGGAAGTCCGGCGCGAGATTGCGAGCGCCGCGATGAGCACGATGGCGATGTTGAGCACCCACCAGATGAGCTGATTGTGAACGCCCGCGCCGCCGGACTGCGGCGCGGGCGGTGCCGACAGCGCAACCTTTGCCGTGAGCAGCTCGCGTATGCCGTCGTGGGTCACCGCCACGTCGAGCCTGGCCTCGCTCGCTACCGGGTGGCCGGACAGTGCGACGCGCCAGGCGCCGTCGGCCTGCAGCGTGGCCGGCATCTCCTTCCCGTCGATCGAGGCCGCTAGATCGCTCACGTTCAGGGGGGTACCCGCGGCGCTCGCGCGCACGCGCAGGATCAGTGCACCGGGAACGCTCGCGCCCTCGAGCGTCAGCGCCGTCGAGTGCGCCAGCGGCGCGAGAATCGGTTCGGGCGCTACGCCGCGTGGAGCCACCGCCGGGGCGGCGAGCAACACCACCAGTGGCCAGGGTACGAGGATTTTCACGGCGCGCATGTTAGCAGCTTGGCTCAGCCGCTCCCGCGGAGCTTCAGGTGCGATTCCAGGCGTGCGAGCGCGGCCAGGAAGGCGCGTCGTTCGGGGACACTCAGACAGCCGAGGAGCTCTTCCTCGCGGGCCAGCGCCAGCGGCACGAGCTGCAGGTAGAGGCGCCGCCCGGCGGCACTCAGACGCAGCTGCATCGCGCGCCGATCATGCGGGCTTGCGGCCCGCTCGATCAGCCCGCGCGTCAGTAGCTGCGCGATGGCGCGGCTGATGCGCGTCTTGTGCATGCGGGTGCTGGCGGCGATGAACTGGGCGGTGCAGCCGCGCTCCTGGCCCACCGTCGCGATGATGCGCCATTCGGGGATCTCCAGCGCCGAACGTCCGCGGTAGATCGCCGCGAGGTGCTCGCTGACGGCATCGGCCAGGCGATTGAGCCGAAAGGGCACGAAGGCGGGCAGGCGCAGCGTGGGGCGCGCGGCGGGTCGCGGTGTCACTTCGGCCAGAACTCCATAAAGTTGCGCGTGCAACCGTTGGCGACATTATAATGGCTGCGCACGCCTGAGGGGAGAGCCTTCATGATGAAAAGCGCCGGCGAAAGCCAAGCCACGGGCGCACCCGAGCGGCCGTATCTCAGCGGCTTCGGCAATCATTTCGCCACCGAGGCTCTGGCTGGTGCCCTGCCGCAGGGCCGCAACTCCCCGCAACGCTGCGCCTATGGGTTGTACGCCGAGCAATTCTCCGGGACGGCCTTCACCGCTCCACGCCATAGCAACCGCCGTAGCTGGCTCTATCGCATCCGGCCCGCGGCGGTGCACGGCGCGTTCGCGCCGCTGGCAGCGGGCAACTTTGGCAGCCGCTTTGACGAGCTGCCGGCCCCGCCCAACCGCCTGCGCTGGTCGGCGCCCCCGGTGCCGCGCGCGGCGAGCGATTTCCTGCAGGGGCTGAGCACGCTGGCGGGCAACGGCTCCCCGGAACTGCACAGCGGCTGTGGCATTCACTGGTACGTCGCCAATCGCTCCATGCAGGAGCGCTTCTTCTACAACGCGGACGGGGAATTGCTCATCGTGCCGCAGGCCGGGGCGCTGCGGCTTTTGACCGAACTTGGCGTGCTCGAAGTGGCACCGCTCGAGATCGCCGTGATTCCCCGCGGCCTGCGTTTTCGGGTAGAGCTTCTCGGCCCCACGGCGCGCGGCTACCTGTGTGAGAACTTCGGTGCGCCGCTGCGCCTGCCGGACCTGGGTCCCATCGGTTCCAACGGCCTCGCCAATCCACGCGACTTCAGCACGCCGGTCGCCTGGTATGAGGATCGCGAAGGCCGTTTCGAGCTGGTGGCGAAGTTTGCCGGCCGGCTGTGGAGGGCGCCGATCGGTCATTCACCCTTGGACGTCGTGGCGTGGCACGGCAACAATGCGCCCTACAAGTACGATCTGCGGCGCTTCAACACCCTGGGCTCGATCAGCTATGACCACCCGGATCCGTCCATCTTCCTGGTGCTGCAGTCTCTCAGTGATACCCCGGGAGTCGACAACCTCGACTTCGTCATCTTTCCGCCGCGCTGGCTCGCCATGGAGGACACCTTCCGGCCGCCCTGGTTTCACCGCAACGTCGCCAGCGAATTCATGGGACTGATCGAGGGAGTCTATGACGCTAAGGCGGAGGGCTTCGAACCGGGCGGTGCCTCGCTCCACAACTGCATGAGCGGCCACGGCCCGGATGCGGCCACCTTCGCCAAGGCGAGCCGCGCGGATACTTCGCGGCCGACGCGCATCGGTGGCTCGATGGCCTTCATGTTCGAAACGCGCAGCATCCTGCGTCCCACACGTTACGCGCTGAAGAGCCCGCTGCTGCAGAAGGACTACGATGGCGTGTGGCAGGGCCTGAAGCGGAATTTCACGCCGGCGGAACCCTTCCCGCGGCGTGCGCGACGGCGGCGCGGATCGTGAATGCGATGGCCGCCATCAACGCCACCCATGATCCGGGACTGAAGAGTTGGGTAGCCGCGGCCAACGCGCCGGACACTGACTTCCCGATCCAGAACCTGCCGTTCGCCTGCTTCCGCCGCGCCGGCGCGGGCGAAGACTTTCGCGGCGGGGCGGCGATCGGCGATCAGATTCTTGACCTCGGCGCGCTGCATTCGCTGGGCCTGTTCGAGGGAGCCGCGGCGCAGGCGCTGGCTGCCTGTGCGGCACCGGCACTCAACTCCCTCATGGCGCAGGGGCTGCAGGCGTCCACGGCACTGCGGGCGGCCCTGTCGGCGGCGCTGCGCAGCGCATGCCCGCTGGCGTCCCGTCTGGCGCCACTGCTCGTGCCGCAGCGCGCCGCGGAGTACCGCGTGGCGGCCGATATCGGCAACTTCACCGATTTCTACGCCTCCCTTCACCATGCCACGGCCGTCGGCCGCCTGTTCCGGCCCGATAATCCGCTCCTGCCCAACTATAAGTGGGTGCCGATCGCCTACCACGGGCGCGCCTCCTCGGTGCGGGTGTCGGGGTTCGATTTTCACCGGCCGGTGGGGCAGCTGATGCCCGCCGGCGCCGCGACGCCGCAGCTGGGTCCTTCGCGGCGGCTCGACTACGAGCTCGAGGTCGGGATATTCGTCGGGCGGGGGAACGAACTGGGCACGCCCGTCCCGCTCGAGGAAGCCGAAGCGCACATCTTCGGGCTGTGTCTGCTCAATGACTGGTCGGCGCGCGACATCCAGGCGTGGGAGTACCAGCCTCTGGGCCCGTTTCTGGCCAAGAACTTCGCCACCACCGTCTCGCCCTGGGTGGTGACGCTGGAGGCGCTCGCGCCGTTTCGCGTGCCATTCACGCGTCCCACGGCCGAACCCGCACCGCTGCCTTATCTTGATGGCGCGCAATTGCGCGCACAGGGGAGCATCGATCTGCGGCTGGAAGTGTGGCTCGAGAGCGCGCGCATGCGCAGTAGCGGCATGGCGGCGCAGCGTCTCTCGGGCTCGAGCTTCCGCGACTCCTGGTGGAGCGTGGCGCAGATGCTGACCCACCACACCGTCAACGGCTGCAACCTCATGCCCGGTGATCTCATCGGCAGCGGCACGCAATCCGGCGCGCAGCCCCAGGAGGCCGGTTCGCTGCTGGAACTGACCGTCGGCGGCCGCCAGAGCCTGCGACTTGTGTCCGGGGAAGAGCGCACGTTTCTCGAAGATGGCGATCGCGTCAGCCTGCGCGGCTGGTGCGAGCGTCCGGGCTTCGTGCGCATCGGCTTCGGCGAAGCGGTGGGTACGGTGCTGCCGGCGCTGCCGTCCTGATACGCTCGCGGCGTGAGACCTTACCGCTATTACGATCTGCTCCTCGGCGCGTACGTGTGCGTCCTGCTGTGTGCCAACCTCATCGGCGCCGCCAAGGAAACCACCCTGCAGCTGCCGCTGCTCGGTTCGGTGACCTTCCTGTCCGGGGTGTTGTTCTTTCCAATCTCGTACTTCTTCGGCGACGTCCTCACCGAGGTGTACGGCTACGCACGCGACCGGCGTGTGGTATGGAGCGGGTTCGCCGCGCTGGTGTTCGCCGCCGCGGTCACCGCGGTCATCGTGCACCTGCCGCCCTCGGATTTCTACCGCGATAAGCAGGCGGCGGTGGAGACGATATTCGGTAACACCCCGCGCATCGTCTGCGCCTCGATCATCGCGTTCTGGTGCGGCTCATTCGTCAACAGCTACGTGCTGGCGAAGATGAAGATCTGGAGCCGGGGGCGCTGGCTGTGGACGCGCACCATCGGCTCGACGCTGTGCGGCGAGCTGGTCGACTCGGGGCTGTTCTACACCATCGCCTTCGCGGGCCTGTGGCCGCGCGCGCACCTGCTGCAGGTCACGGCGACCCAGTACGTATTCAAGTCGCTGTGGGAGGTCTTGGCGACTCCGCTCACCTACTGGATCGTGGGGTTTCTGAAGCGCGCCGAAGGGGAGGACTACTACGACCGGAACACGGACTTCACGCCGTTCTCGCTCAAGGCGTAGCCGGATCGCAGGCAGCGGCGGGGGCGCTGCAGCCAGCGCCCCCGCAGACTTGGCGCGACGGCAGCGTTACTTGCCGATCTGCTTGCTGACCTGATTTTCCTGCTGGTTCAGGGCGCGCTGCTCGGTCTTGGTGATATGACCATTGTTGGTGCTGGCCATGGTGCGCTCCTCCGAACGGATCGCGTGATCCTCACTGTGCAGCTTCTGCGCCTGCGCTTTGGTGATCTCGCCTTCCTTGCGCTCCTGATGAATGCGCTTGTCCTGGTTGGCCAGGCGCGAATTCACCTCGGTGCGGCGCGGATGGTCCTTCTGCCACTGGGTTTCATCAGCCATCGCCGAAGCGGCAAAACCGCTGAGCGACACGGCAAGGGCGGCGAGCGCCACGGCGCTGCGAACAGACTTCGACATGGTTAATTCCTCCTGCAAGGGCCTCGATGAGGCGGTCGGTATTGAGCCGGAATCTCCGGCTGCTGGGCGTTAACAACGTGGCAGTTTCGGATCTGCTGACCTTGGTGACGAAAAGTTCACGCGGGCTGCGCAAACGTGACGTGGTGCGCAGTCGCTGCATGGGCTCGGTTATGGCAAATCCGCAGCCGGGCGCCGCAGCGCAGGAAACGGGATGTGCGCGGGCGGCGTGCCGCCGATCATGGGCACCTGCGGCGGCTCGCCGCTGCGGGAAGGACGTGATGGTTCAGTCGGGGCGCGCGCTGCTGGCAGCGGTTGTGCTGCTGGCGCAGGGTGCAGGTTACGGCGCGGAGCGTGAGTCGCGCGATGACGCCTGGTGGACCGGGCCGCTACTCGCCCCCTCGGCCGCGAGCCTGCCGCAGGGGCACGCGCTGATCGAGCCGTACGTGTTCGACGTCGTGACCACCGGCAGCATCGATCGCAGCGGCGCGCATCACTCGGCCCCCGCCGACCAGGAAGTCGGCTCGCTGACCTACCTGCTGTACGGACTGACCGACCGACTCACGCTGGGGATGATTCCGCGGTTCTTCTATCAGGATCCCGCCGGGGCGCCCAATTCTTCCGGTGTCGGGGTTGGCGATCTCACGCTGCAGGCCGGCTACGGGCTCACGCGTTACCAGGAGGGCAGTTACGTGCCGGCGCTCGCGTTGGTGGTCGATGAAACGCTGCCCACCGGCCGCTATGACCGTCTGGAAAGGGCGAGCGACGGGGTAGGGGCGGGGACATATGCCACCGGGATATCGGTCTATTCGCAGGACTATTTCTGGATGCCCAACGGGCGGATCCTGCGCGCGCGCCTCGATTTCACTTACACGCTCTCCTCGTCGGTGAATGTGCAGGGCGCGAGTGTCTATGCCACTGCGGAGGGATTCTACGGTCGTGCTTACCCGGGGGATGGCGTCACGGTGGACGCGGCGGCGGAGTACAGCATGACCCGCAACTGGGTGCTGGCGATGGACGTCATCTACCAGTACAACGCCAATACCCACGTGCGTGGCAGTGCGCCCGGAGTCGCGGTGGTGGAGGCCGATTCCGGCTCCTCTTATTCACTCGGGTTTGCCCCGGGGATCGAGTACAACTGGAGCGCACGCGCCGGCGCGCTGCTGGGAGTGCGCATCATCAGCATCGGCCGCAATATTGCGACCACCGTCACGCCCGCGCTGGCCGTGAACCTGGTGTTCTGAAGCGCCCGCCAACCACGAATCTGAACCGCGGCTAAAGACGTTCCCGCGAGGCCCTGAATCCAGGGGTCTTTTAACAGTTGTTCCCCGGCCCCATCTTTATGTCAGCCGCCCACAGGTGACTGCGTTTTAATACACGTAACCTTGAACGTGGACGCCCACCGGGCGTCTAATGATCACGACCGGGAGCTCCTTAATAGAGTGCCCGGACGCAACTGGAGAACACCGTGAACACCGCAAAAGTGCGCGTTGGGATTCGAGTCGGGGCAGCCCTGCTGCTCGGGATCGGAGTCGCCGCTGCGCCGGGCTTGACGTATGCCCAGCATGCGACGGGTGGCGGCGGCGCCCATTTCGGGGGCGGTGGCGGTGTACACATGGGTGGGGGCGGAGCTGTACACATGGGCGGGGGTGCCCATTTTGGCGGGGTCCAAAGGGGATTCGCCAGCGCGCACGTTGGCAGCTACGGTGGCGCGCACTATGCCGCCCCGAGTCACGCGGGCTATGCCGGCTATGCCTCGCACGGCGCCTACGGTGCGGCGCACTACAGCTATCCGAGCGCCCGTGTAGGGTACGTGGGGGGCCATCCGGGTTATGCGCCGGGTTATGCGGGCCATCCCGGTAGCGCCTACTACCAAGGCGGGCATTACTGGGGTGGCGGTTACTGGCACGGTGGCTATTGGCCATACGCTTATTACCGGCCAGGCTGGGCCTGGTATTACCCGGTGCTGCCGATTGGTTACGCCACGTTCTGGTGGGGCGGCGTACCGTACTACTACTGGAACAACCTCTATTACACCTGGAATCCCGGCTATAACGGCTACGTGGTGACCGATCCTCCGCCGGTCGGCGGGAGCGATGAATCAGGAGCGGCCGCGGGCGATGATCCCTCGGCGGTGACCGCGGCTCCCGCAGCCGCGCCGGCGCAGGGTTTCGCAGGCGGCGCCGGGGCCGATCTCTACGTCTATCCCCGTAATGGTCAGAGTGATGCGCAGATGAGCACCGACCGCTACGAGTGCCACAGCTGGGCGGTCGCTCAGACGGGGTTTGATCCGACGCGTGGGGACCAGAATGGAAATGGCGGCAACGCGGCTGACTACCGTCGCGCCGCGATTGCCTGTCTGGACGCGCGCGGTTACAGCGCGCGCTAGGCGCGTGCGAGTGTACAGAAAGCGCGGGGCCGCAGGGCCCCGCGCTTTTTTTATTGGCCTACCTGCACGGCGGGCGCGAACTGGCCCGGCTTGCCGCTGATCTGCAGCATGACCGTGGCGCTTGAGCCGTCGGCGGCCGCAATGTCGGCCAGGCCGTCGCCATTGAGATCCCCGATTGCCACCCCGAGCGGCTGTCCGAACCCCGGATAGCTGGTCGCGGCGAGCAGCGTGCCCGGGTGCGCCGGATCCTGCAGCAGTACTGAAATGCTGGCGCTTGGGGTTGGCGCGAGGCTCGCGACGGCTACGTCGGGCTTGCCGTCGCCGTTCAGATCGCCCACGGCAACATCGAGCGATCCACCGGGTGTCTGGTAGCTGGCCGGTGCGAGAAAGCTGCCGCGCTTGAGCGCGTCCTGCAGCAGAATCGACACCCCCGCGATGCCCGTGCCGTCCGATCCCGGGCCAAAGTTGGCCACGACCAGGTCCGGCAGTGCGTCGCCGTTCATGTCCGCGACCTTCACCGACTGGGGTCCCGCGCCGGCCGGGAAGCTCACAGGCTTCATGAAGGTGCGCCGCTGCGCGGGGAGCTGATAGAACACCAACACGACGCCGTTGTTGCCGTTGCTGTCATAGCCGGTGGCGACGATGTCGGCCGCGCCGTCGCCATTGAGATCGGCGACCGCGACCGATGCCGTGGTGGCTCCCGTTGGCATCGGCACGGGCGCCGAGAACTGCCCCGGATTCGCCGCATCCTGGTAAAGCACGATGACATTACCGTTGAAGTCGGCGAGTACCAGATCCTGCTTGCCATCACCGTCGACGTCAGCGATCACGACCTGGTTCGGGGCGCCGCCGGTGGTGAGGTTCACCGCGGGCTGGAAGGTGCCCGGGGTCGCACCGTGCAAGTAGATCGAGACGTTGCCCGTGATGCTGGCCACCACCATATCCAGGGAACCGGCACCCGTGAGGTCGCCCACGGCGATGCTCGACGGATTGTAGCCGGTGCTCGGGTAGCGCACGCCCGGGCTGAAGGCGCCCGGTGAGCCCTTGCTGTTCACTATTACGTTGGCGAAGCCCGGATTGTCGTAGAGACCCTGATTGGCGGTGGTGGCGACCAGCAGGTCTGGCACGCCATCGCCATTGACGTCGGCGATCGCGATAGAATTGGGCACGTCGATGACGCTGACGCAGCAGTAGTTGTTGTCGCTGTTGCAGCTGCTGAGCGCGAGCGTTGCCAGCAGCAGCGCCGCGGCACCGATTCGGCGCCGGGCGCGCCATCGGCGGTTCACGAACCCTGAACGGTCCACCTCGGTCTAACCTCCCTGGCACTTGGCGCCACTGCCGCGGGAACGCGCGCGCGCGGCTGGCGTTGACAGCTGGCACCGCGGCCAAGCATCGGGCAAAGGGTACACTGGCGGGGGCCGGGGAGCACGGGCAGCGGAAAATGGCACAAGGTAGTGACCGCATTGCGTTTTTGTTCGACGTGGACAACACCCTGCTCGACAATGACGCCATCCAGGCCGACCTGGCTGCTCACCTGCGCCGGGAGTTCGGGGAGCGCAGCGTCGCGCGCTACTGGGCCATATTCGAGCAGCTGCGCAGTGAGCTCGGTTACGCCGATTACCTCGGGGCCCTGCAGCGCTATCGTCTCGAAAACCTCGATGACCCCGCGCTCCTGAAGATCTCGTTTTTCCTCCTGGATTACCCCTTCGCCGAGCGACTGTACCCGGGCGCAATGGCAGCCCTGCGCCATTGCCGCAGCTTGGGTCTGCCGGTCATTCTCTCCGACGGGGACGTCGTATTTCAGCCGCGCAAGGTGCAGCGCGCGGGGCTGTGGGACGAGGTCGAGGGGCGCGTGCTCATCTACCTGCACAAGGAACTGATGCTGGGCGCGGTCGAGCAGCGCTACCCGGCAGCGCACTACGTGGTCATCGACGACAAACTGCGCATTCTCGCGGCCGTCAAACGCCTGTGGGCCGAGCGCGTCACGACGGTCTTTGTACGCCAGGGTCACTACGCGCTCGATGCACGCGAGGTGGAGCGCTATCCGGCGGCGGACCTTACGCTTACGCACATCCGCGAGCTCGTAAGCCTGAGCCGGGCCATGCTGCCCGCCGTGGCGTCGCTGCCCGCCAGCAGTTAGGCTACCCGCCTAAGTTCTTGGCTCGCACTGGCAGCAAATTCGGGAGCCTTAATGTCCGCAGACCGTCCGTGGCTCAAGCAGCTGCACGACAGCAGCGAAGCCCTGCAGGGGGTGCTCGGTGCGCTGCTGGAAGCGGAGCGGCACTTCTCCCCGCCGGTATCCCCGCTTGAGCGCCTGAAGCAGATCACGACGAGTCCGGAATGGGCGTGGTTGCAGCCCCTGTACCGCCTGATCGCGGATATCGATCACGCGCTCGCCTATGCCCAGGATCTGCCGGCCAGCGAGGCTGCAGCGATCGGCGCGCACGCGCGCGAACTGCTCACCGGCGGCGGCGGCGCGGCCGAGGTGGCCTTTCTGGAGCACTATCGCACGCTGCTGCAGAGCGATCCGGCGGTCGCCATGGCGCACGCGGCGGCGCTGCGCTCGCTGCAGGCGCTGCCGGCTGAGGCGACCAATCAGTCCGAGCGGCTGCACGCCCGTCACCAGTGGAACGAGCGGCGGCGGTTCCTGCGCATGGAGACTCCCGGACGCGGCGCGTCCTGACCCGATGGAGGTTACGTCATGGTTCAACCCGGCATTCCGGCCTCGCACCTGGATCTGTTCAACAAGAAGGCCTTCGCGCACCTGGCGACCGTGATGGTCGATGGCAAGCCGCAGGTGACCCCGGTGTGGGTCGACTACGACGGCCGACACGTGATCATCAATACGGCCGAAGGGCGCCTGAAGGACAAGAACATGCAGCGCGACGGGCGCATCGCGCTCTCGATCGCCGATCCTGACAATCCCTATCGCTATCTCGAGGTACGCGGCCGCGTCGTGGAACGCACGCACGCGGGGGCCGATGCGCACATCGATGTGATGGCGAAGAAGTACCTCGGGCAGGACAAGTACCCGTTTCGCCAGCCGGGCGAGGTGCGGGTGCTCTACAAGGTGATGCCGGAGCGCTCCACCTCGATGTGAGACGTCTTTAGTAGTGCGCGTCGACGCCGCCGCCGTGAAAGCGAATCTGCAGTTCGTTCCGGGCGTAGTCGATGATCAGCACGTCGAACGTGCCGAGCATATCCATTCCCAGCGTCAGTGCCGGCGTATCGACGTAGCCCCAGTGCTGGAAGACGTACATGTCGCCGAAGGTGATGCGGATGCCGCGCACCTTCATACGGCCGCCGAAGTCGATATCGGGTGCCATCAGGTAGTCACCGCTTTGTACATCCAGGGTGACACCCATGATGTCGGTGCGGGTCGTGCCGCGCGGCGCCTTGCTCATCAGCGCATTCTGCAGTGCGAGGTTGCCGACGGTTCCCTGGGCACCGGTGTCGATGATGGCTTTCGCCCGTACCGGTCCCACCATCACGTCCGCGACCAGCAGCCCGCGCACGACTTTCAGCGGCACGGTGCTGAATCCTAAGCGCGCGTGCTCCCCGTGTGAGCGGGTGATGGTCAGCCGATCCGCGGTGAAGTCGGCATAGATGCGCTTGTTGGCGAGTCCTTCGCTGCCGAGTACGCCCTGGGCGCCACCGAACACGTCTGCGAGCACCGGCAGGTGCGCAGGCCCCAGGAACAGGTCCCCGACCTCCAGGGTATCGACACGGACGATGGGAACCACCGCGCTGCCGGTGAAGCCGGTGACGTGCGCTTCACTCTCGGTGTTGACCGGGATGCCGAGCAGCACCGCGGCGCTGGCCGTGATCGCCGAGCCGGTCGCGCCCGTGTCGAGCACCAGTCGAAAGGGTCCCTTGCCGTCGATCATCACCGGGGCCCAGATCCGGCCGATGCGATCGCGGCGCGTCGGTGCCACGTACTTCGGCTCGGGGGTCTGTACGAGGACCTCGGCGAGGGCTTCCGGGCTGGCGGCTGCTGCCGCGGGTGGCGCGGGGGGCGAAGGTGCCGCGGGTGCAGGAATCGCTGGAGGCGGCAGTGGCGTGTCCGCGCCAATGGGAGCCGAAAGCACCCCCAGCAACACGGCGGACAGAAGCGCGCGGTGACGGAGCACAGAGTGCAGTAAAGCACCTTTATGGGGAGCGCTCCAGCGGCCCGTCGCACATTTCGCACCGTCCGGCCGACCCCTGGCCGCAGCCGTTCCAGCAGACAGTCGCCGTGGCATTTGCGGACCGGTACCGGGCTCCCCACGACGAATTACGCCCCGTTGGGAGCCAATTGCATCCAGATCGCGTAGCGTCGCCGCTACCCCATATGCACGATGCCCGAGGCCGCCGGAGTGCGAGTAGGCTTGGGGGCCACTAGGGCAGTACGGGCGTTGCGGGGGTCAAGAACATGGGGGCAGAGACTGAACGCGTGATCCTGGTCACGGGTGCGAGCCGCGGCATCGGTCGCGGAACCGCGGTCGGCCTGGCCGCTCCGGGTACGACGATTTACGTGACCGGCCGAACTACGCGATCCGGCAGCGCGCCGCTGCCGGGAACCATTCATGAGACGGCAGCCGAGATTACCCGCCGCGGGGGCAGGGGCATCGCCATCGCCTGCGATCACGCCGACGATACCCAGGTCGGCGCGCTGTTCGCGCAGATTGCGCGCGACTGCAAACGGCTGGACGTGCTGGTCAACAACGTCACTGCGATTCCGGACGAACTGGTGCTGCCGGGGGGCTTCTGGGAAAAGCCGCTGTCGATGCAGGCGATCCTCGATGTGGGATTGCGCTCGCACTATGTCGCCAGCTGGTACGCGGCCCGCCTGATGGTGCCCGAGCGCCGTGGGCTGATCGTGATGATCTCCTCCCCCGGGGCGCGCTGTTACCTGCACGGACCGGCGTACGGCGCCGGCAAGGCCGGCATCGACAAGATGTCCGCCGATATGGCGATCGATCTGAAGAAATACGGAGTCGCCTCAGTGTCGCTGTGGGCCGGAATGACCCTGACGGAGCGCTCACAGGTCGCGATGCGCGAGCACCCCGGTGACTACGAGGCGGTGATGGCGAACGCCGTGCACCCGGAGTTCATGGGCCGGCTGCTCGCCGCGCTGCTGCGCGATCCGCAGCTTGCCGCGCGCTCCGGCAAGACCTGGTATGCCGCCGAGCTCGCCGAGGAACTGCACGTGAAGGACGTCGACGGCCGTCAGCCGCCCTCGGACCGCGGCTTTCTGGGTGAACCGGCGCAGGTATCCGGGGCGGTCATCGGCGGCTAGCGCCAAGGGAGAACGGCATGAGTGAGCTCGAGGAACTGCGCCGCCGCGTGCAGCGTCTGGAGGACATCGAGGCCATCAAGCGCCTGAAGGCGTGCTACCTGAATGCCTGCGATTCGCAGGATCCGGAGGGCGCCAAGCAGTGCTTCGCCAGCGGCGAGGTGCTGATCGACATGGGCCACGTGGGCGTGTTCCGCGATCGCGAGGCCTTCGCGCAGATCTACCGCACCTTTGGCTGCCAGCCCTTCATTCTTGACATGCACCACGGCGCGAACCCCGAGATCGAGTTTCGCGATGCCGAGCACGCCGCGGGCCTGTGGGCGCTCGAATACCGCAACATCAACACGCAGGCGAAGACCGTCACCTTCGTCAGCCTCATCTACCACGATGAGTACGTGAAGCAGGGCGGCCAGTGGAAGATCAGCAGCAGCCGCTCCGAGTTCAAGACCGCCCTGCACTGCAGCTACGCGAGCGGCACGCTCGAGGCGCAGCTGGCGGCGCGCTCGGTCGCCGGCGCGGTGAGCTACGAGAAGTAAGTAACGAAAGAGTACCCATGCCCTATCCACGCGCGGAAGTTGAAGCGGCCATCCGGGGGCTGGCGGAGGCCTTCAAGGAGGCCGAGCGGACCAACAAGTGGGCCTGGATTGCCGACAAGTTCTATCACCGCGACTGCGTGTACACCTGCCCGTATGCCGGTGCCATGCCGGTCGTGGCGCGCAGCCGCGATGAGATCCGCGCCACGCACTACGGGCGTGACATGGACGTCGGTTCCGGCTGGGCGGGGTGGAGCTTTCCGATCCTCAACTGGGCGATCGAGGGCGACCAGATCATCAGCCACTGGGTCAACCGCGGGCCCGGGCGTCGTGCCGATGGCAGCTACTACGAGACCCACGGCGTCTCCTTCATTACCTATGGCGGTAACGGCATGTTTTCCTCGCAATACGACCTCTTTGACCTGGCGCACCAGATGCATCTGTGCGATGAGCTCGAGGCGGCCGGGTTACTCAGCCCGAAGCTAAAGGCGGAGTGGGTGCAGCCGGTGAAAAAGCGCCTGCTGAACATGCTCGAACAGAGGGCCGCGACATGAGCAGTAGACTCTTTCCTGAGGGCGCGGCGCTGGTCATCGGCGGCAGCGGCGGTGTTGGCCAGGCCGTGTGCCGCGAGTTCGCGCGCGCCGGCACCGGCGTCGCCATCACCTACAACAAGAAGCGCGCGGTGGCCGAGCAGCTGGCCACGGAGCTGCGCGCGCTGGGCGCCCGGGCGAGCGTGCACCAGCTCACCATCGGCGATGCGGCGCGCGTGGAGGCGGTGGTGGCGGAGGCCGCAGGCGAGCACCAGCGGCTGCACACCATCGTGGTGGGCGCCGGGACCTTTGCCAAGCAGGTGCTGCTGTCGGAAATGACGCGCGAGCTGTGGCAGATGGTGATGGAGCAGGACGTTAACGGCTTCTTCAACGTGATGCAGGCGACGCTGCCGCGGCTGAAGGCCTGGGGCGGCGGCTCATACGTGCACCTGGGGTCCGCCGGGCACCTGAGCTGGCCGGAGCGGGACGGTATATCGGTGGCGCCCAAGGCGGCGATCGAGGCGCTGATCACCGGCATTGCACGCGAGGAGGGACGCCACAAGATCCGCGCCAACACGGTGCTGCTCGGGGTGATCGAGGCCGGGATGTTCCTCGAGCTGACCAAGCAGGGGGTATTCGATGAGGCGTGGGTAAAGGAAGTGCACAAGAACCTGGCACTCAAGCGCTGGGGCAAGCCCGAGGAGGTGGGCCACGCGGTCGTGTTCCTCGCCTCCGATCGGGCCCTCTACGTCACCGGCCAGCGCATCGCTGTGGCCGGCGGCTACGGACTGTAGCCATGAGCGCGGACGACTATTTTGCGATTCAGAACCTGATCTACCGCTACTGCGAGCGCATCGATCGCGCGGATTTCAAGGGCATCGGGCAGCTGTTCGCGCACGCCGCCATCTACGTGCCCGCGCTTGCCGAGCCGGTGCGCGGCGCCGAGGCCGTGACGGCGATGTACACGCAGTTCACGCGCGTGTACCCGCAGAGCGGCACCCCGCGCACGCGTCACGTCACGAGCAATGTCATCATCGAGCCGGACGGCGAGCACGCGGCGCGCGCCTGGTCCTACGTGCTCGTGCATCAGGCGACCGAGGCGCTGCCGCTGCAGCCGATCATCGGCGGGGGCTATGCGGATCGCTTCGCGAAGGTGGAGGGCGCCTGGCGCTTCACCGAGCGGCGCATGGAGATGGATCTGTTCGGTAATTTGAGCGCACACCTGCTGCAGCAGTTCGGACCCTGAAGGACCGCGCGGCGTGCGCGAGCGTTAGGAGATCGGGACCCATGAGCCGACCACTGGATCGCGTCCCCCCCGCAATGCCGGCGGCGGCCGCGGTCGGCGAGGAGCAGCGGCGCTGGGAGCGCGAAACGCGCGCCCCGTTCGTCAAGGCGCATCCTGAGCGGCGCGAACCCTTCGTCACCCAGGCGCTCAAGTGGCCCATCAAGCCGCTGTACACCCCGGCGGACCTGGATGCGTCGGGCTTTGACTACCTGCGGGACCTGGGCTTCCCGGGTGAGTATCCCTTCACCCGCGCCACGCAGCCGAACGGTCATCGCTCGCAGCTGTGGACGATGTCGCAGGTCACCGGCTTCGGCAAGGGCGAGGACTGGGCCAAGCGTGCGCGCTACATGCTCGAGCAGGGTCTGCAGGGACTGATCCTGGAGCACGATCTGCCGACCACCAACGGCTTCGACAGCGACAACCCGCTGGTGGAGGGCGAAGTCGGCCGCGCCGGCATGGCGCTCGACAGCCTGGAGGATCTCGAGCGCGCCCTTGACCTGCCGTTCGAGAAGCTGCGCTACCTGATGAGCGTCTGCAATGCACCCCAGCCGGTAAACCTCGCCATGGTCATTGCGGCGCTGGAGAAAAAGGGCGTCGACCCGCGGCGCTTCGTATTGCACATCGTCAACGGCATCCTGATCGAGTACACCTGTGTCGGCCGCTACATCTACCCGCCCGCGCACGGCCTGCGCATCGCGACCGACTGCATCGAGTACATCATCCGCCATCATCCGAACTGGGCACCCATCTCGATCATCAGCGCGCAGCTGCAGCCGGCCAAGGCGAACCCGGTGCAGGAGCTGGCGTTCTCCATGGCCATTGCGATGGCCTACATCGATGCGACCCTCGCGCGCGGACTCGATATCGACACCGTGGCGCCGTATTTTCACTTCGTCATCAACGTCGACATGGATTTCTTCGAGGGTATCTGCAAGTTGCGCGCCTACCGCAAGATCTGGGCGAAGCTCATGCAGGAGCGCTACGGCGCCTCCCGCCCCGCCGCCCTCAAGATCCGCATGATGACCTCGCCGACGACGATTGCGCTCACGCTGCAGCAGCCGCTCAACAACATCGGGCGGCTGGCCATCATGGCCACCGCCTGCGCGCTCGGTGGGGCGGGCGAGGCGATGACGACCCCGCTGCACGATGAGGCGCACGCGCTGCCGGCCGAGGAGGCGATCCGCGTCGGCGCCGCCCTGCAGCACATCGTCGCCCACGAGACCGGGGTCGCGGACACCATCGATCCGCTGGCCGGTTCCTACTACGTCGAGACGCTGACCAAGCAGATCGAGACCGCCGCCGTTGCCGAGATCGACAAGATCATGGCGATGGGCGGGGCGTTGCGGGCGATCGAGACCGGGTACTTCCAGCGCGCGCTCGGACGCGAGCAGTACGAACGCAACAAGGACCTCGAGGAAGGGCGCCGCAAGTGGGTCGGGGTGAATCACCTCGTGCTGCCCGGGGAGCAGCGCCAGATCGAGATCTTCCGCGCCGAAAACCGCATGGAGGAGGAGCAGGTGGCGCGGGTGCGCGCCCTGCGGGCACGGCGCGACAACGCAGCGGTGACCGCCGCGCTCGAGGCGGTGCGCGCCGCGGCGCGTTCCGGCGCGAACCTCGTGCCGCCGTGCCTCGCCGCGGTCAAGGTGTACGCGACGCACGGGGAACTGTGTGATGCCATGCGCGACGTCTTCGGCGTGCATACGCCCGACAGCCAGCTGAGCGGCGTGTGACGACGCAGCACGAGAGGCCGGTGCGGCCGCTGCGGGTGCTGCTCGCCAAGCTCGGTCTCGACACCCACACGGTCGGCCTCACCGTCGTCGCCCACGCACTGCGTGATGCGGGCATGGAAGTGATCTTCACCGGCCTCAAGCAGACCCCCGAAGCCGTCGCCAGCGCTGCGATCCAGGAGGACGTGGACGTCGTCGGTATCTCCTCGCTGTCGGCCGGCCATACCCGCAGTCTCCCGCGTCTCGCGCGCCTGCTGCGCGAACAGGGAGGGGGCGAGAAACTGCTCGTGGCCGGCGGTGTGATCCCGCAGGAGGACCTGCCGCTGCTCGCGGAGGCCGGCTACGCGCGCGTGTTCACCATGGGGACCGATACGCGCGAGATCGTCGCCTACCTGCGCCACTGGTGGGCGCAGCGCCTGGCGGCTGAGGCGGCGCAGTGCTGATGGATGTGGCGGCGCAGCTGCTCGCGGGGAACGTCGCCGCCGGTGCCCGCGCCATTCGCTGGCTGGACGATGGCGATGCGCGCGGGCGCGAGGTCCTGCAGCGCATCTTCGCCGCCACCGGCCGGGCGCACATCGTGGGGATCACCGGTCCGCCGGGGGCGGGCAAGTCCACACTCGTGGACCTGATCGTGGCCGAGGCGCGCCGCCAGGATCGCAAGGTCGGGGTACTGGCGGTGGATCCGACTAGCCCGTTCACCGGGGGCGCACTCCTCGGCGATCGTCTGCGCATGAGCCGGCACGCGCTCGATGCCGGGGTCTTCATTCGCTCGATGGGCACGCGTGGGGAGAGCGGCGGGCTGTCGCGGGCGACTTACGATGCCTGTGCCGTGCTGGATGCCATGGGCTTCCACCTCATCCTGGTAGAAACCGTGGGGGTCGGGCAGGAGGAGATCGACGTCGTCGCCCTGGCGCACTCCACCGTCATCGTCGCGGTCCCGGGGCTCGGGGATGAGGTGCAGGCGATCAAGGCCGGTCTCATGGAAGCCGGCGACATCCTGGTGATCAACAAGGCCGATCGCGAGGGTTTCGAGCAGACGCGGCGGCACCTGGAGCTGCTGCTGCATCTGCGCGCCGGCGTGCGTGGCCCCGAGGGCTGGGAAATCCCGCTCCTTGCGGCCGTGGCAACGCGCGGCGAGGGGGCCGGGGCCCTCCTCGTGGCGCTCGATGCACACCGTGCGTGGCTCGAGAGGCACAGCGAGTTCGCGCGGCAGAGCGCCCGGCGCAGCGAGCAGCAGTTCCTGCGACTCACCCGCGCGGGCGCGCTGCCGCGTCTGCTGCAGGGTGAGGAGGATCTGCTGCAGCAGGTACGCGCGCGACAGGTCGACCCCTACAGCGCCGCGCAGGCGCTGCTCGACCGCCGGCTCCCCAAGACCTGACGAGTAGGTACCAAACCCGGCTGGCGGAGGCTTCGCGAAGTTAGCAAGCCGCGGGCGTAGTTTCCGGGCCGCACCAAACGAGCAAGATCTGCAACCGGGTTGGCCTCCTGATCGCCTAGCATGCGCGCGATGAGGCTGACAGATCTCGCGCCGTGGAGGAATCCGGGAGCACAGGCGGCACATCCGCAGCCCCGCCGGCCCGCATGCCGGCGCGCGCGGCGCGGAACCTGTGCCGCGGCCCTCGGCGGACTGCTCGCACTCGCCGCCTGCGTCGGGCACGCCGCGCCGACCGCGGCCGCTGCTGCGCCCCCATCCCTTGAAGTGGCCATGCACGCACTGCAAACCGGGGATGCGGCGACGGCGGCACGGCTGCTCGAGGCCCTCACGCGACAACCGGGCGCCGCGGCACGCCTGTGGCGCTTGCTCGGCAGCACCTACCAGCAACTGCACGACAACCGCCGCGCGATCAGCGCCTACCGGCAAGCCCTGGCGTTGGAGCCGGATTCACCGCAGGCGCTGTATGGCCTCGGCTCTGCGTACGCCGGAGCGAAGAACTGGCCGCAGGCCTGGCAATGGCTCGGGCGCGCCCAGGCCACCCACCGCTTCGACATGTCGCAGATCACCGAGGATCCCAACCTCGCGCCCGTAAACCACGACGAGCGCTTCGTGGCACTGCTGCCGCGCGCTGCGGACTTCGACCATCCCTTCGTGGAGCCGGTCAGGATCATCCACGAGTGGCGTGGCGAGGCCGCCAACGATCAGTTTGGCTGGATCGCGCGCAACATCGGCGACGTGGACGGAGACGGCGTTAACGACCTCGTGATCTCGGCACCCACGCACGGGGCGGCCGGCTCGCATGCCGGTCGCATCTACGTCTACTCCGGTCGTGACGGTGGGCTGCTGTGGAGCGCCGACGGTGCGGCCGGCGATGAACTCGGCACGGGCGTCGAGGCGGCCGGCGACACCAATCATGATGGCATTCCGGACGTGATCGCCAGCGGCCCGGCGGGCCGTGGCATCGCGCGCATCTACTCCGGCCGCGACGGGCGCGTGCTGCAGGAGTTTCACGCCGAGAGTCCCGATGAGATGTTTGGCAACCATAGCGCCGGAGCCGGCGACGTGGACGGCGATGGCTGCGCGGACGTGATCGTGGGCAGTCCCGGCAAGGACGGCGAGTCGAAGACTCCCGGCCACGCCTATGTGTACTCGGGACGCACGGGCGAGCGACTGCTGACCCTGGCGGGGGAGCATCCGGGGGATCAGTTCGGCAGCACGGTAGCGGGCTTTGCCGACGGGGCCCAGCGGTATCTGATCGTGGGTGCCCCGCGCAGCGGGCCAGCGCGACATGGACGCGTATACGTCTACGCCGGAGCCGCGCACGCGCTCAAGTTCACCATCGAAGCTGACGACACCGGTGATGCGCTCGGCCTGATGTTTGTCTCGGTGCTCGGCGACGTCGATGGCGACGGGGTGAGCGATATCTTTGCCTCCGACTGGTCAAACGCGGCCCATGGACCTTCGACCGGGCGCATCTACGTGCACTCCGGTCGCACCGGCGGGCGGCTGCTGGTGCTCACCGGTGAAAGTGCCGGTGATGGCTTTGGCACCAGCGGTTCCGTGAGTGGCGATGTCGACGGCGACGGCCGCGCCGACCTCATCGTCGGCGCTTGGCAATACGGGGAGGCTGCCGTCTCCGGGGGCCGCGCGTATCTATACTCCGGCCGCGACGGACGGCTGCTGCGGCACTTCACCGATCGAGTTGCGGGCGACACCCTGGGCTTTGATGCCGTGGGCCTGGGTGACATCGCCGGGGACGGCGGCGCGGTTCTGCTGCTCAGCGCGGCGTGGAGCGCGGTCCACGGGCATCATTCAGGACGCGTGTTCGCGGTCTCCGCGCTGCCGCTCCGATCGGTGGCTCACTAAGATCAGCGCGACGGGGGTTAGTTCGCCGCTGAGCTTCGCAGGGTACTCGGCGCTCTTCCGCGCAGGCGCCTGAGTTGTCGGTACAGCGTCGCACGGCACCCATAGCCGACGCGCGCCGCGACCTCATCAACCCCAAGGCGGGTCTCCCGCAGCAGTCGCTCGGCCAGGCGCGCGCGCTGGCGATTCAGGTATTCGACCGGCGTCACTCCGTGCAGCGCCTTGAACAGACGCAGACAATGATAGGGCGACAGCTGGGCGGCGGCTGCGATCTCGGTGAGACGGATCGGCTGCGCGTAGCCGGTGTGGATGAAATTCACGGCGAGCCCGATTCTGCGGAACAGCTCGCGTCGCGTGCTGGCACGACGCACGGGCAGCAATCGCGCGGCCGCGAGATCGTTGCGATGCACCGCGAGCATGCGACCCACGAGGAAATAGCTTTGGTCCTCGAGCCACGCCTCGTCGGTCACTCCAAGTTCAATCTGCCGGTAAATGAAGCGCAGCACTGGCGTTACCAGGCGATCATGGGGGCGCAGGTGTTCGGAGAATTCGATCGTGCCGTGACCGTCAGGATCCGCGAGCAGCGTGTCGGCGGGCAGGGCGTGACAGCGCGTGACATCCGCAGCGATGCCCGGGCGGAAGAAGATGGCGAATGAGGTGACCGGCTCGCGCCCGTGGAGCGCGCTCGCGTAGCTGCGCGCGTCGTTGAGGATCAGGTAGTGCTCGTCATCGACGGCGACGCGGCGGCCGTCGAGAAAGTAGCTTTCCGTGCCGCCCCAGGCGGCTTTGACGGAGAGCCGTTGCTGAAACAGGGGATACTCCGCGCGACGGGTGCGGGCGGCGATCACACAGTTCTCCTGCCCCCAGCGCTGGTAAAACCAGCGACGGAAGGCTGCCTGCCCGAGCGCGGGCATCCGCCGCAGGATCAAGCGTGAGCTCCCCGATAGGTGTCGGCCTGACGCACGGATCTTACGCCGCGGCGGCGGGGCGAGGGGTGCTTTGGGGCGGTGGTTGCGAAGAACCGTGCAGTGCCCGCGACGAAGCGCGTTCAGGCCCGCAGGCCGCCACAGATGAACGCGATGAGTTCCTGGGTAAACTCCTCGAACTCTGCGCGCTTGGGCACCGTGCGGACCGGGGCATCCATACGCGCCCCCAGGGCATTGGCGAGTGCGTGCTGTGCGAGGTCGGCGGCGAAGCGCCAGCGGCAGGTGAGGGCGTGCGCGTCTAAGCGCGGCAGCGCGCGACGCAACAGCGGCCGAAAGAGCGCGAAGCTCTCCTCGATGGTGCGCACGAGGTAGGGCGAACGATCGAATGACAGGCGCACGAGGAAGCGTAGTTTCGCGATGCTCGCCGAGAAATCCTCGGTCATGCCAGCGGTGAGGGGTCTGACGAGGGCCTCCACGATTTGCTCGAGCGGCGGGTTGGCAAGCCGCTCGAGCGCTGCAATCATGCGGGCGCGCTCCTCGAACATCCGCGGTTGCGCCCGCTCGAGCAAGGCCTGGATCAGACCATCGCGGGTGACAAAGTGATAGTGCAGGGCGGCCACGCTGTAGCCGGCCTCGGTATTGATGGTGCGCAGCGATACGGCATCGATGCCACGCTCGGCGAACAGTCGCTCGGCGGCATCCAGGATGGCCTTGCGGCCGGACTCCTCGTGACGTGCTTTGGGGAGCGGCGCTTGACTTTTGGCGGACACGGTTTGAGACTAGAACTTATCACTTGATAAGTCAACGCAAGCGGGGGAATCACGGGATGCGCGGAGCCGGACTTTGACTCGGGCTGAGGCTGCTAATCAGGCGCCGCTGCCACTGCCGACACTCACGCACCTGCAGCGCCTCGAGGCGGAGAGCATCCACGTGATGCGCGAGGTGGTGGCCGAGTGTGAGCGGCCGGTGATGCTCTACTCGATCGGCAAGGACAGCGCCGTGATGCTGCACCTGGCGGTCAAGGCGTTCTTCCCGGCGCTGCCGCCGTTTCCGCTGCTGCACGTGGACACGACCTGGAAATTCCGTGCCATGTACGAGTTCCGCGACACCATGGCGAAGAAGCTCGGCATGCAGTTGCTGGTGCACGTGAACCAGGAGGGCCTGGCGCAGGGCATCGGGCCGTTCACGCACGGCTCGCAGGTGCACACCGACGTCATGAAGACGCAGGCCCTCAAGCAGGCACTGGAGAAATACGGCTTCGACGCCGCCTTCGGCGGCGCACGGCGCGATGAGGAAAAGAGCCGCGCCAAGGAGCGCATCTTTTCCTTCCGCTCCGCGCAGCACCGCTGGGATCCCAAGCAGCAGCGCCCGGAACTGTGGTCGCTCTATAACGCCCGCAAGCATCCCGGCGAGAGCCTGCGCGTCTTTCCGCTGTCGAACTGGACCGAACTCGACATCTGGCAGTACATCTACCTGCAGAACATTCCGATCGTGCCGCTGTACTTCGCCGCCGTGCGTCCGGTGGTCGAGCGCGATGGCGGCCTGATCATGGTGGATGACGCGCGCATGCCGCTGCAGGCCGGGGAGCAGCCGATGCTGAAAAAGGTGCGTTTCCGCACACTCGGCTGCTACCCGCTCACCGGGGCGGTGGAGAGCGAGGCGGACACGCTGCCGGCGATCATCCAGGAGATGCTGCTCACCAAGACCTCGGAGCGCCAGGGGCGCGTCATCGATCACGACGCTGCCGCATCCATGGAGAAGAAGAAGCAGGAGGGCTATTTCTGATGGCGCACCAGTCCGAACTCATCGCCAAAGATATCGGCGCGTATCTCGAGTCGCACGAACACAAGAGCCTGCTGCGCTTCATCACCTGCGGCTCGGTGGACGACGGCAAGTCAACCCTGATCGGGCGCCTCCTGTACGAAGCGAAGATGGTTTTCGAGGATCAGTTGAGCGCGCTCGAACGCGACTCGAAGCGAGTCGGTACCCGCGGCGCGGAGCTGGACTTCGCCCTGCTGGTTGACGGCCTGGCCGCCGAGCGCGAGCAGGGGATCACGATCGACGTTGCCTATCGGTTTTTCTCGACCGAGCGGCGCAAATTTATCGTGGCCGACACGCCCGGGCACGAGCAGTACACGCGCAACATGGTGACCGGGGCCTCCACCGCCGATCTGGCCGTGATCCTGATCGACGCGCGCAAGGGCGTGCTCACCCAGACCCGTCGCCACAGCTTCCTGGTGCGCCTGCTGGGCATCTCGCGCGTCGTGCTCGCGGTCAACAAGATGGACCTCGTCGGCTACTCGCGGACGACCTTCGATACCATCGTCGCGGACTACAGTGCCTTCGCCGCGCGCATCGGCCTGCACGACATCACCGCCATCCCGCTCTCGGCCGTGTACGGCGACAACATCATCGAACGTGGCGCGCACATGCCCTGGTTCCAGGGACCGACGCTCATGCAGCACCTCGAGGAAGTGCCGGTGGCCGACGCCAGTACCGGCAAGGCGTTTCGTCTGCCGGTGCAGTGGGTCAACCGCCCGCACGCGGACTTCCGCGGTTTTGCCGGACAGATCGCCAGCGGCAGCGTGCAACAGGGCGATCGCATCCGCGTGTTGCCCTCCGGACGCGAGAGCCAGATCGCCCGCATCGTCAGCGCGGACGGTGATCTGCCGCGCGCACTCGCCGGCCAGTCGGTCACGGTGACCCTGACGTCCGAGGTGGACGTGAGTCGCGGCGATGTCATCGCCGCCGCCGCCAATACCCCGCAGGTCGCCAGTCAGTTCGAGGCGACCATCGTGTGGATGCACGAGGAGCCGCTGCTGCAGGGACGCGCGTACCTTATGAAATCCGGCGCGCGCACCGTGACGGCCACGATCGCGCCGGTGAAGCACAAGATCAACGTGAACACCCTGGATGAGCTGCCGGCCGAGCGGCTGGAGTTGAATGACATCGGCGTGTGCGAGCTGGAGCTCGACCGGCCGATTCCATTCGAGTCGTATGCGGATAACCGCACGCTGGGGGGATTCATCCTCATCGATCGGCTGAGCAACGCGACGGTGGGTGCAGGTCTGATCAACTTCGCGCTGCGCCGCTCACAAAACGTGCACTGGCAGGCGCTCGACGTGGACAAGCAGGTACGTGCGCGCCAGAAGGGGCAGCGGGCGTGCGTCCTGTGGCTGACGGGCCTTTCCGGGGCCGGAAAATCCACCATCGCCAATCTCGTCGAGAAGCGCCTGACCGCGCAGGGACGTCATACCTACCTGCTCGATGGCGACAACGTGCGCCACGGGCTCAACAAGGACTTGGGGTTCACCGCCCAGGATCGCGTGGAGAACATCCGCCGCGTGGCGGAGGTCTCGCGGCTCATGGTGGATGCCGGCCTCATCGTGCTCGTGTCGTTCATCTCGCCGTTTCGCTCCGAGCGGCGCATGGCGCGCGAGCTCTTCGCTCCCGGGGAGTTCCTCGAGGTGTTCATCGATACGCCGCTCGCGGAAGCCGAGCGGCGCGACGTCAAAGGGCTCTATAAGAAGGCGCGCCGCGGCGAGCTGAAGAATTTCACCGGCATCGACTCGCCCTACGAGGCGCCGGAGGCCGCCGAGATCCGTATCGACACCACCAGCGTGGATGCGGAGCAGGCCGCCGAGCAGATTATCGGCCACCTGGAGAGCCTCAAGCTCACCGCGCCCCCATGAGTCGCGCCCCGCAGCAGCTGCTAGCGGCCGTCACGGATATCGCGCGCCGTGCCGGGCGCGAGATCCTCGAGGTCTATGCGGGGAGCGAGATCATCGCGACGGTGAAAGAGGATGCCTCGCCGCTCACGGTCGCGGATCTGCGCGCGCACCGTCTGATCGAGGACGCGCTGCAGCAGCTCACGCCCGAGATTCCCGTGCTGTCAGAGGAAGCCAGCGAGCTGCCCTTTAACGCGCGTAAGGCGTGGCCGCGCTACTGGCTGGTCGACCCGCTCGATGGCACCAAGGAATTCCTGTCGCGCAACGGACAGTTCACGGTGAACATCGCGTTGATTGAAGCTCACGCGCCGGTACTCGGCGTCGTGCACGTACCGGTGCGCGACACGAGCTACCAGGGGTTGCCGGGCGTGGGAGCCTGGCGCGAGTCGGCCACCGGGCCGACGTGCCAGATTCAGGTGCGCACCGAGAGCGCAGACCCGCTGCGCGTGGTCGGGAGCCGCTCGCACCGCGGCGACTCACTCGATGCGTTCCTCGGCCGCATCGGACCCTACGAGCTCGTGCCCGTCGGCAGCTCGCTCAAGTTCTGCATGGTTGCCGAGGGCGCGGCGGACGTCTACCCGCGGCTGGGTCCGACCAGCGAGTGGGACACGGCGGCCGCGCACGCGGTCGTGCTCGCGGCGGGCGGGGAGGTGAGCACCCTCGATGGCAGCCCGCTGCGCTACAACGCGCGCGAGTCGCTCCTCAATCCCTTCTTCGTCGCCTACGGACCGAGGGATCGTGACTGGCTCGCGCTGCTGCGCTGAGTCTTCGCTGTTTTGCGTAATCTGGAGGGGTTCTTATCGCGTGTTCTGCTTGCAAAGAGGCATTTTCAAGCTTAATCTCGCAATCAGCGGCCGTGAATAACCACTGATCCTTTCGCCGCCGGTCGGCGCGCCTGAAGCGCGCACACTCTCTATATAGTGTCCCAAAACCTATGACAGTCAGATCCCTTGGCTACGTGGTGGTCGAAGCGTCGGACCCCGGCGCCTGGCGCAAATTTGCCGTCGATGTCATCGGTCTCATGGAGGGTTCGCCCGGGGCGGACGGCAGCGTGCGCTTTCGTATCGACGAGCGGCCGTTTCGCATCGCGGTCATACCGGGCAAGCGCGATCGCTTCGTCAGCTGTGGCTGGGAGTTTCGCGATGCGGCGGAACTTGAGGCGGTGATCGGCACTCTCGAGGCCGCAAACGTGGAGGTACGGCGTGGCACGGAAGCCGAGGCGGTCAACCGCTGCGTGCGCCAGATCGCCTTCTGCGCCGATCCGGGCGGCAATCAGCTCGAGCTCTTTCATGGTCGCACCTATGATTACGCGCCCTTTGCCTCGACCAGGGGTCTGAGCGGCTTCGTCGCCGGAGACCTGGGCATGGGACATGCGGTGTTGCCGGCGCTGCAGCTGGCCGCGACGCGCGAGTTCTACCAGCGACTCGGCTTCGCCGACACCGACGAGATGTGGCTCGCGATGAGTCCCAATCCGGCCGATCCGAAACTCGGCATCCATTTCATGCACGCCGCCTGCCGGCGCCATCACAGCGTGGCCCTGGCCGGCATGCCGGCGCCCTCGGGCTGCGTACACATCATGCTCGAGGCGCGTTCGCTCGATGACGTGGGCTATGCGCTCGACCGCTGCGTGGCCGCCGGCGCGCATATCTCCTCGTCCCTGGGCAAGCACTCGAATGATTTCATGGTCTCCTTCTACGTGCGTACGCCCGGGGGTTTCGATCTGGAGTTCGGCTGCGACGGCCTGCAGCCGGATTGGAGCAGCTGGATCCCGACACAGAGCGTCATCGGGGATCTTTGGGGGCACCGCTGGTCCCCGCCGCCCGCTTAGGCGCGCATGCTGGATAAGACGCTTACGGCCGCCGCAGTAGTCGGGACGCTGCGCGATGGAATGACCATCGGCATCGGCGGCTGGGGTCCGCGCCGCAAACCGATGGCGCTGGTGCGGGCGCTGCTGCGCTCGCCGCTGCGGGAGCTCACCGTGATCGCTTACGGCGGTCCGGAGGTCGGCATGCTGTGCGCGGCCGGCAAGATCAAGAAACTCATCTATGGCTTCGTCTCCCTCGACGCGATCCCGGTGGAGCCCTGGTTCCGGCGTGCGCGTGAGGCGGGCAGCTTCGAGGCACGTGAACTGGACGAGGGCCTGCTGCAGTGGGGGCTGCGCGCCGCCGCGATGCGTGTACCTTTCCTGCCGACTCCGGTGGGGCTGGCCAGCGATGTCATGCGCATGAACCCCGAGTTCCGCACCGTGCGCTCACCCTATGCGGACGCGGAGCTGCTGCTGGCGATGCCGGCGCTACACCTGGACGCCGCCTTGCTGCACGTCGATCGCGCCGACCGCCTCGGGAACGTACAGACCGTGGGTCCGGATCCCTACTTCGACGAGCAGTTTGCCCGCGCCGCGGCGCGCTGCTACGTAAGCTGCGAGGAACTGAGCGAGCGGCTCGACGTATCACACAGTGACGCGGCGCGCTTCAACATCGTCGAGCGCAGCTACATCAGCGGCGTCGTGCACGCACCCTTCGGCGCACACCCCACTTCCAACCCACCCGGCTACGGATGGGACGCGACGCACCTGCAGGCCTACTGCGCGCTCGCGGGCGAGGCCGGCGGCTGGCAGCGCTATTGCACCGAGTATCTCGGTGGCACGGAAGACGACTATCTGGCGCGCATGGGCGGCGCCGAGCGCTTGAGTCATCTGCCGGTGCCGGTGTTCTGAAGATGGAGGCCGAGTACACACTTGCGGAACTGCTCATCGTCGCCGCGGCCGAGGCGTGGCGCGGCAACGGCGAAGTGCTCGCCTCGGGCATCGGCGTAGTGCCGCGTCTGGCGGCGAGTCTGGCGAAACTTACGCATTCACCGGAGCTGATGCTGACGGATGCCGAGGCGTTCCTGGTGGAGGAGCCCGTACCGCTTGGGCCGCGTGGCGCGTATCAGCCGCGTTACTCAGGCTACATGCCCTTCGCGCGCGTCTTCGACTGCGTCTGGGGCGGACGGCGTCACGTCATGATCGGGCCCATCCAGATCGACCGGTTCGGCCAGACGAATCTCTCCGGGATCGGCGCGCTGGCACGCCCGAAGGTGCAGATGCTCGGTATGCGGGGTCTGCCGGGCAACAGCATCAGCCACCTCAACTCGATGTTCGTGACCACTCATTCCCCGCGGGTGTTCGTGCCGGGCGAGGTGGATATCGTCGGCGGGGTCGGTTACAACCCGGCGCGCTGGCCGGCGGGGGCGAACGCGACTCACGTCGACCTGCGTCTCATCGTGACGGATCTGTGCGTCATGGACTTCTGCGGCTGAGGACCATGCGATCCGGGTGCGTTCGCTCCATCCGGGTGTTGCGCTCGCGGCGGTGCAGGCGGCCACCGGCTTTCCGCTGGTGCCCGCGCCGACCCTCGCGACCACCGCCGCGCCGAGCCGCGAGCAGCTCGAACTCATCCGGCGGCTCGATCCGCATGGGCTGCGGGCCCAGGTCATCAAGGGCAATCCCCCCGGTGTGCGCCCCAAGAGTCCCCCGTGAGCGATCCGCTCCACACGCTCCTGTGCCAGCGACTTGGTTGCCGCTACCCGATCATCCAGACCGCGATGGGCTGGGTCGCGCGTCCGGAGTTGGTCGGGGCATCCTGCCATGCCGGCGCGTTCGGCTTCCTGGCTGCCGCGGTGCTGCGTCCCGATGAGGTGGGGCCCGCCATCGAGCGCGTGCGGGCGCTGACGGATGCGCCCTTCGGGGTGAACTTCCACATGTTCCAGCCCGGTGCCGAGCGCATCGTCGAGATCCTCATCGAGCGCAAGGTGACCGCGGTGAGCTTCGGGCGCGGTCCGGACAAGAAAATGATCGCGCGCTTTCGCGATGCCGGAATCGCCTGCGTGCCCACGATCGGCGCGGTGAAGCACGCGAAGAAGATGGTCGAGCTCGGCGTCGACATGCTCGTGGTCCAGGGGGGCGAGGGTGGCGGCCACACCGGCTCGGTGGCGAGCACGGTGCTGCTGCCGCAGGTGCTCGATGCCGTCAAGGTGCCGGTCATCGCCGCCGGCGGCTTTGCCGATGGCCGCGGGCTCGCAGCCGCGCTGGCCTACGGTGCGCAGGGCATTGCCATGGGTACGCGTTTCCTGATGACCCGCGAGTGCCCCGTGCCGCAGCTCACCAAGGAGCGCTACACCCGCGCCAGCACCGATGACATTCTGGTCACGACCAAGGTCGACGGCATGCCGCAACGCATGATCCGCAACGAGACGCTCGCGCGCATCGAGAAGGCCGGGCGACTGCGCATGCTGTTGCTCGCGCTCAGCAGCGCCTGGCAGCTGAAGCGCCTGACCGGTGCTTCGCTGACGGAACTGCTGTCCGCGGCGCGCAAGATGGGGCACGCGGGGGACATGAGCTTTGGACAGTCCCTCATGGCGGCCATCGCGCCGGTCATGTTTCAGCGCTCGATGATCTCCGGGGAACCGCAGCGCGGCCTGCTGGCGACCGGCCTCGTGGCGGGACGACTCGCGGATCTGCCGAGTTGCGATGAACTGATCCAGGGCATCGTGCGCGAGGCGCGCGACCGCCTGGCGGCGCTGGGAGCGCCGCTTCCGGCCTAATTTTCCCGCGGCACCCGCACTTACGCAGAAGGAGGCATCCGTGGCCATCCGTACAGACATCCAGGGGCATATCGGTGAGGTCGTGCTGGACCATCCGCCGGTGAATGCACTCGACAGCCGCGCGTGGAACGAGCTCGCCGATGTCATCACGGCACTCGGGGCTAACGCCGAGGTGCGCTGCCTGCTGGTGCGCGCGGAGGGTAAGGGCTTTTGCGCCGGCGTGGACATCAAGGAGATGCAGCAGCATCCGCAGCGCATCGTCGAGCTGAACCGCGGCAACTACCGCACCTTTCGCGCCGTGAGGAGCTGTGAGGTGCCGGTGGTGACCGCGGTGCACTCGTTCGTGATTGGTGGCGGCATCGGTATCTGCGGAGCGAGCGATGTCGTCATCGCAGCCGACGACGCCTATTTCTCCCTGCCGGAGATCGATCGCGGCGCCATGGGCGGCGCCTCGCACCTCTTGCGCATGCTGCCGCTGCACAAGGTGCGCGCGGCATTCTTCACCGGGGGACGCATCCTGGCGCAGGAGGCCTACCGCCTGGGGGCGCTCGAGCGCGTGGTGCCTGCCAAGGAGCTGCTGCCGGCGGCGCGCGCCTTCGCCGCGGTGATCGCCGAGAAGAGCCGCCGGGCACTGGTGCTGGCCAAGGAGGCCCTCAACGGCATCGAGCCGCGCGACGTCGATCACGGCTACCGCTTCGAACAAGGCTTCACGCTCGAGATGTATCTGCACGAGGACTCGCAGAAAGCACGTGACGCGTTTGTGAAAGACGGCAAGCCCGCGAAGTACTGAGGCAGCCGTGGCCCTGAATCTGCAATTCACCCCTGAGCAGCAGCGCTTCCGCGCCGAGGTGCGCGACTGGATGCACGCGCACGTGCCGAAGGTGCCGCTCAAGACGCCTGGAGAGCGAGGCCGGATTCGTCCAGCACCGCCAGTGGGAGCGCACGCTGGCCAGCGGGAACTGGGGCATGATCACCTGGCCGCGCGAGTTCGGCGGCCGCGGGGCGAACCTCATCGACTGGCTGATCTTCGAGGAAGAGTACTACCGCGCTGCCGCGCCCCTGCGCGTCAACCAGAACGGCATCTTCCTGCTTGGGCCCACACTCATGGAGTTCGGCACGCCGGCGCAAAAGGCCCGTTACCTGCCGCCGATGGCCTCAGGTGAGGAGATCTGGGCGCAGGCCTGGTCTGAGCCGCAGTCCGGCTCGGACCTCGCGGCGCTGCGGGCCACCGCGGTGCGCGACGGAGACCAGTACGTCCTCAGGGGGCACAAGATCTGGTCATCGCGCGCCGCGTTCGCTGATTGGGCCTTCGGCATCTTCCGCACCGAGCCGAGCGCCGAGCGGCACCGCGGCTTGAGCTTCATCCTCGTGCCGCTGCGACACCCGGGCGTGCGGGTGCGCGGCATCCGCCAGATCCACGGGGAACCAGGATTCGCGGAGATCTTCTTCGAGGACGCGCGCGTGCCGGTCGATCATCGCCTCGGCGAGGAGGGCGCAGGCTGGCACATCGCGATGGCAACGGCGGGTTTCGAGCGCGGCCTGATGCTGCGCAGCCCGGCGCGCTTCCAGATGGCGGCGCAGCGCTTGGTGCAGCTGTGGCGGCGCTGCGCGGACGCGGCCGACCCGGCGCTCGTCGGCGCGGTCACGCAGGCCTGGATGGACGCGGAGGCCTATGCGCTCAATACCTACCGCACGGCCAGCCGGCTGATGGCCGGCGGCACGATCGGCGTCGAGGCGAGCCTCAACAAGATCTTCTGGTCGGAACTCGATCTGGACCTGCATCGCACGGCGATGGCGCTCCTGGGTGCGCGTGCCGCGCTCTTGCCGCGAGGCGACACCACTGAAAGTGAGGACTGGCTGGAAGGATTCATCTTCTCGCTTGCCGGCCCGATCTACGCCGGCACCAATGAGATCCAGCGCAACCTGATCGCCGAGCGGCTGCTCGGGCTGCCGCGCGCCTAGAGTCTAGTCATGGACTTCACCTTCAGCGAAGAGCAACGAATGATGGCGGCGGCGCTGCGTGAGCTGCTCACCGACCTGTGCTCAGCGCCCGCACTGCGTGCCGCGTTCGACGGCGATCACTCGGCGTCCGAGGACCGCTGGCGGCGGCTCGCAGAGCTGGGGCTCTTCGGCGTGCTCGCACCGCAGCGTACCGGTGGCATGGGGCTCGCCGATACGGACTTCGTGCTGCTCGCCGAGGAGGCGGGCCGTGCGGCGCTGCCCGAGCCGCTCGCAGAGCAGGCGGCTCTTGCGGTTCCGCTGCTGGCTGAAGTCGCGAGTGACGCCGCCGCGGCCCTGCTGCCCGCTCTTGCGAGCGGCGAGGCGCGTGTGGCCGTTACTCATGCGCAGAATCGCTATGCGAGCGTCCCGCCGGGTGTCACGCACTGGTTACTGTGTTCGGCGGATGTGGTGACATTGGCGAGCGCCGAGGGGGTTGAGGCGCTCCCGGTACGCTCGGTCGATGCCGGGCGCCGGCTGTTCGAGCCGCGGCTGCGCCCCGGCCGGGGCCGGCTGCTCGTGAGCGGGGAGGCTGCGCGCGCCCCCACGGCCCGACTCCTCAACCGCGGCGCCGTGCACACCGCCGCCCAGTGCCTCGGAGTTGCGGAACGCATGCTCGAGCTGGCATCCGCCTATGCCAAGGAGCGCGTGCAGTTCGGCCGGCCGATCGGCGCCAACCAGGCCGTCAAACACCACCTGGCGAGCGTGGCGGTCAAGCTCGAGTTCGCCCGTGCGGTGGTCTATGCCGCTGCAACGCGGGTCGAGGGACTCGATGCGCGCACCCTCGGCGCCGTGTCCCATGCAAAGCTGGCGGCCTCCGGGGCTGCTGACCTCGCAGCCCGCACCGCGATCCAGGTGCACGGGGCAATGGGATACTCGTGGGAAGTGGATCTGCACTTCTACATGAAACACGCCTGGGCACTCGCCGGCAGCTGGGGCGACCATAACTTTCACGCCCGGCGCCTGCAGTCGCTGCTGTGCGGCGGGGCACTCACACTCGGCCCGGATCAAACCTTCGCAAGATCTGCCTAGAGGGATGTTCGATGACCAACGAGGCTTACATTATCGGTGCCGTCCGCACGCCCACGGGCAAGAAGAAGGGGACGCTGGGCGCAATTCATGCCGCGGATCTCGGTGCGCACGCCATCCGCGCACTGCTCGAGCGCACCGGCATCGATCCGAACCATGTCGACGACGTCATTTTCGGCTGCGTCGATCAGATCGGCTCTCAGGCCGGAGATATCGCGCGCACCTGCTGGCTCGCCGCGGGTCTGCCTGACCACGTCCCCGGGACCACCATCGACCGGCAGTGCGGCTCCTCGCAGCAGGCGGTGCACTTCGCCGCGCAGGCGGTCATGAGCGGCACCCAGGACCTCATCGTCGCCGGCGGCGTGCAGACCATGAATCAGATTCCCATCAGCGCCGCCATGGTCGCCGGTCAGGCGTATGGTCAGCCCGACCCCTTCAGCGGCTCCCGCGGCTGGCGCGAGCGCTATGGAACCCAGGAGGTGTCGCAGTTCCGCGCGGCCGAGATGATCGCCGAGAAGTGGCACATTTCGCGCCGCGAGATGGAGGAGTTCGCCCTCGAGAGCAACCGGCGCGCGGTGGCCGCGCTCGAGCATGGCGTCTTCGAGCGCGAGACCGTGCCGGTGAATGGCCTGAGCGCGGATGAGACCCCGCGGCTCGGGACGACGCTGGAAAAAATGGCGCAGCTGCAGCCGCTCGCCCCGGGCGGGCGTATCACCGCCGCGGTGGCCAGCCAGATCGCCGACGGCGCGGCGGCACTGCTCATCGCCTCCGCGGATGCGGTGCGTCGCTACGGCCTCAAACCGCGCGCGCGCATCCATCACATGTCGGTGCGCGGCGCCGACCCGGTGTGGATGCTGACCGCGCCGATTCCGGCGACCCAGCACGCCCTTGCGAAGGCGGGCATGGCGCTCGATGACATCGACCTGATCGAGATCAACGAGGCGTTCGCGTCCGTCGTATTGGCGTGGCAGCGGGAACTGAATGCGGACATGGCGCGCGTCAACGTGAACGGTGGCGCGATCGCTCTCGGCCATCCGCTGGGCGCCACCGGGGCAAAGCTGATGACGACGCTGTTGCACGAGCTCGAGCGCCGTGGCGTGCGCTTCGGGTTGCAGACCATGTGCGAAGGCGGCGGCCAGGCTAACGTCACGATCATCGAGAGGCTCTGACATGGCCGCACTGTGCGCAGGCAGGATCGTGATCGTGACCGGGGCCGGGCGCGGGCTGGGACGCGCCTACGCGCTCGCCTTCGCGCGCGAGGGCGCGCGCGTGGTCGTCAACGATCTTGGGACTACGCTCGCTGGCAGCGGCCGTGACAGCGCCACCGCGCAGGCGGTGGTCGAGGAGATCCGCTCGGCGGGCGGGGAGGCGGTGGCCAACGGTGACGATGTGTCCGATTGGGAAGGCGCCGGACGCATCGTGGCCACCGCGCTCGAGCACTTCGGGGGCCTCGACGTCGTGGTCAACAACGCCGGCGTGGTGCGCGACCGCATGTTCGTCAGCGCGACGGTCGAGGAGTGGGACGCGACCATGCAAGTGCACCTGCGCGGGCATTTCTGCGTCGCACGCCACGCGGTGGACTACTGGCGCGCCTGCGCCAAGCAGGGCAAGAGCGTCGATGCGCGCATCATCAACACCTCTTCCGGCGCCGGTCTCAACGGCAGCATTGCGCAAAGCGCCTACGCCGCGGCCAAGGGTGGCATCGCCAGTCTCACACTGGTGCAGGCGGCGGAGCTGCAGCGCTACGGCATTACCGCAAACGCGCTGGCACCCGCCGCGCGTACGCGCATGACCGAGCAGGCCTTCGCGGAAAAGATGAAGCGCCCCGAGAGCGGCTTCGATGTGCAGGATCCGGACAACATCGCGCCCACCGTCGTATGGCTGGGCAGCGCCGAGTCACGCGCGGTTACCGGCTGCGTGTTCGAACTGGAAGGCGGCAAGATCATGATCGACGAGGGCTGGAACGACGGGCCGCAGCTCGACAAGCAGGCACGCTGGGAGCCGCACGAGGTCGGTCCGGTGGTTGCCCGCCTGCTGGCGCAGCGGCGCCCGCCGAAGAAGGTCTACGGCACATGAGCACGCCTGCTGCGATCCCGCCCTATCCGCCGGGCCGCGCCCTGCTCGCCGGCAAGGCCGTGCTGGTGACGGCGGCGGCCGGTACCGGCATCGGCTTTGCCGCCGCAAAACGTGCGCTCGAGGAAGGCGCGCGCGTCTACGTGAGCGACGTGCACGAGCGACGTCTGGCGGACACCGTGGAGCAGCTGCGTGCGATCGATCCGCAGCGCGTCGACGGCAAGCTGTGCGACGTCACCCGCGAGAGTGACGTACGTGCCCTGGTGGCTGCGGCGATCGCCACGATGGGCGGCATCGACGTGCTGGTGAACAACGCCGGCCTCGGCGGTTCCGCGGCGGTCACCGAGATGACCGACGATCAATGGCACAAGGTGCTCGATGTATCTCTCACCAGCGTTTTTCGCATGACACGGGCGACGCTGCCGCATATGTATGCCAGAGGCTGCGGCGCGATCGTGAACAACGCCTCGGTGCTCGGCTGGCGCGCGCAGGCGCTGCAGGCGCACTATGCCGCCGCCAAGGCGGGCGTGATGGCCTTCACACGCTGCGCGGCGATCGAGGCGGCCGAGCACGGGGTGCGCATCAATGCCGTCGCCCCGAGCATCGCCATGCACGCGTTCCTGAATCGGGTAACGAGCGAGGAGCTTCTCGCCGAGCTCAAGCGCCGCGAGGCGTTCGGGCGCGCCGCCGAAGTGTGGGAAGTCGCCAATGTCATCGTGTTCCTCGCCAGCGATCTGGCGAGCTACATGACCGGCGAGGTGGTCTCGGTCTCCAGCCAGCGCGCCTGAGTGAGTGACATGACAGCAGCCGTGTATCGTTCCGCCCGCGAGTATCAGGAAGCCGTGGGCCGCACCTTCGGGCCCACCGACTGGCTGCCCGTGGATCAGCACCGCATCGACCTGTTTGCAGAGGCCACCGGGGATGATCAATGGATCCATGTGGATACGGTGCGCGCGGCTGCCGGTCCCTTCGGCGGCACCATCGCGCACGGCTACCTCTCGCTCTCCCTGGTCAACTACTTCCTCCCGCAACTGGTGCGCGCGGAAGGACTGCGGCACGGGCTCAACTACGGGGTTGACCGCGTGCGCTTTCCGGCGGCCCTGCGCTCGGGCACGCGCGTGCGCGCGCATGCCGAGATCCTCGCGGCGGAGGCGCAGCCGGATGGCGCGGTGCAGGTGAAGATCCGCGTAACGCTGGAGGCGGAAGGCAGCATCAAGCCCGTGTGTGTCGCCGATACGCTCAGTCGGCTGTATTTCTGAAAAGTAGCCTGGAGAGAACCGTGCGCGAAGCTGTGATTGTCTCTACCGCGCGGACGCCGATCGGCAAGGCGTTCCGCGGCGCCTTCAATGATACCGAAGCCCCGGTGCTTTCCGGGCACGCCGTGCGCGAGGCGGTGCGTCGCGCGGGCATCGAGGGCGCGGAAGTGGAGGATCTCGTGCTCGGCTGCGCGACGCAGCAGGGCACGCAGGGTTACAACATTGCCCGTCTCACGGTGATCACCGGCGGCCTGCCGCCGAGCGTTGCCGGCATGACGCTCGATCGCAAGTGCGCCTCCGGGCTCATGGCAATTGCCACGGGCGCCAAGCAGGTGGCGGATGATGGGATGTCGGTCGTGGTGGCGGGCGGCGTGGAGTCCATCAGTCTCACCCAGAACAAGCACCTGAACAGCTTCCGTGCACAGTCACAGGCGGTGCTCGCGGCATCGCCCAACATGTACATGGCCATGATCGAGACCGCGGAAGTCGTCGCCCAGCGCTATGGCATCTCGCGCGACGCCCAGGATCGCTACGCGCTGCAGAGCCAGCAGCGCGTAGCGGCCGCCTACGCGGCCGGGCGTTTCGAGGCCGAGCTTGTGCCACTGGCGAGCCACAAGACGGTGACCGACAAGGTGAGCGGCGAGACGCGCGCCGAGGCGACCTTGCTCAAGCAGGACGAAGGCTTTCGCGCCGACACCACGCTCGCGGGACTCGCCAAACTCGAGCCGGTCTGGAGCGGTGGCAAGGTGATCGAGAAGGGCGCCAACATTACCGCCGGCAATGCCTCCCAACTCTCCGACGGCGCCGCCGCCGTGGTGATCATGGACGCTGACCTCGCGGGCCGGCGCAACCTGAAGCCCCTGGGCGCCTACCGCGGCATCGCGGTCGCCGGTTGTGCGCCCGAGGAGATGGGCATCGGCCCGGTCTTTGCGGTGCCGAAGCTGCTGGCGCGCCACGGCCTTAAGGTCGAGGACATCGGCCTGTGGGAACTCAACGAGGCCTTTGCCGTGCAGGCGCTGTACTGCCGGGACCGGCTCGGGATCGACAACGAGAAATTCAACGTTGACGGCGGTGCGATCGCCGTCGGCCACCCCTACGGGATGAGCGGCGCGCGGCTCGTGGGGCATGCCCTGATCGAGGGTAAACGGCGCGGCGTGCGCTGGGTCGTGGTGACCATGTGCGTCGCCGGCGGCATGGGCGCGGCGGGACTGTTCGAGGTGTATTGAAATGCGAGGGTGCTGTTACCGACGGGGTCTAAGATGAGTGCCGGAGCGGATTACGAGCTCGACGACGTCGACCGCCATATCATCGCCGCGCTGCAGGCGGACGGCCGTGCGACCAACCAGAAGATCGCGCGCAGTCTGAAGATATCGCCCGCGACCGTGGGGGCGCGCATCCGGCGGCTGGAGAACGTCAACGCCATGCGGGTGGTGGCGGTGACCGATTTTGCCGCGCTCGGCTACCAGGTGCTGCTCGCGGTCGGCATCGAAGTCCAGGGGCGTGCGGCCGAGGAGGTGGCGCAGGAACTGGCGGCGCTGGAAGAGGTGTTTGCGGTGCACCTCGTGACCGGCGCGCGCGATATCGAGATTCTCGTCGCGCTGCACGACCTGGATGAACTCAAGGTGTTTCTGCTGCAGGATGTCGCCAAGATCCGCGGCATCCGCGCACTATCCGCCGGCATCGCCGCGGACGTCATCAAGTACGACTTTGACCGCGCGCAGATCGCATGAAAAGCACGTTGCCGTTGCTCGACCCGCTCGACCGCCGCATCGTTGATCTGCTGACGGTGGATGCCCGCGTCAGCAATCGCCAGATCGCCGCGCAGCTCGGGGTCACTGAAGGCACGATCCGCGGACGCATCAACCGTCTGGAGCGCGGCGGCGCCATCCGGCTCACGGCCGTCACCAACGTCGCCTTTGCAGGCTCGCCGCGGGTGGTGTTGATCGGAATCCTGGCGCAGCACGGGGAACTGCGGGCGGTGAGCCAGAAGATCGCCGCGATGCCAGAAATCGGCTGCGTCATCGTGATGCTCGGGCGCTTCGACATTCTGGCCATCGGGCTGTTTCGGGCCCTCGAGGACATCGTGCAGGTGGCCAACAACCGCATCCTGGCGCTGCCGGGTGTACGCCATGTCGAGACTTCGATTGCCGTGAAGACGCTCAAGTACGACTTTCGTGCCGCCAAGATCACACCCGTGCGCCGTGCTGTGCCGCCGCGCGATACGCTCTAGCGCCACCGCAAGAGGGCACTCATGGCCGAATCCTCACCCGTCAAGTCCGCGGCCTTTACGCCGCTGCGCGTCGGACCGCTGACGCTGCGCAACCGCTTCATCAAATCGGCCACCAACGAGGGCAGCGCGAAGGGCGGCGTGCCGTCCAAGCGCCTGGTGAGTTTCCATGAGGCGATCGCCGCCGGTGGCGTGGCGATGACGACCGTCGCCTATTGCGCGGTCGCACCCGACGGGCGCACGTTCACCGACCAGATCACGCTGGATGATTCCTCCGTACGGCACCTGCGGGTGCTCACCGATGCGGTACATCGTCACGATGCCGCCGCGTCGGCGCAGATCACGCACGGGGGCTGCTTCACTTTCGTGCCGCCGACGGCTACGCGACGGCCGCTTTCCGCCAGCGGCGGATTCAACAAGGTCGGCATCATGAGCGGGCAGTGGCGCCGGCAGAAGATGGAAGCGGACGATCTCGAGCGCGTCGCCGGGGAGTTCGTGCGCGGCGCCCGGCTGGCGCGGGAGGCGGGCTTCGATGCGGTTGAGATCCACATGGGCCACGGCTACCTGCTCAGCCAGTTTCTGAGCCCGCTCTACAACCGCCGTCGCGACGCTTACGGTGGCAGCATGGATCGGCGCGCCCGCTTCCCGGTGCTGGTGCTGCAACGCGTTCTGGACGCGGTCGGCAAGGAGCTGGCGGTGGTGTGCAAGATCAGCGTTACGGACGGTCACCCGCGCGGCAACAGCGCCGAGGATGGGGCGCAGATCGCCAAGGCACTCGAGGGCGCCGGGGCACATCTGCTGGTGCTGAGCGCGGGTCTGAATATCGAGTCGATTACGACGATGTTCGGCTCCTCCTTTCCGAAGGAGAATCGCACCAGTGTCGGCAACCCGATCGTGGCAGCGGCGATGTTCATCCAGCAATTCACCGAGCCGAAGAACGTCCAGTTCCGTGAGCTCTACCAGCTGGAAAACTCACGCAAGGTGCGCGCGGCGACCACGATGCCGCTCGCCTACCTGGGCGGGGTCAAGAGCCTGGCGGGTACCGAGCAGGTGCTGGCGGAGGGTTTCGAGGCCGTGGCTCTCGGGCGCGCGCTCATTCACCAGGCGGACCTGGTGAATGGCTTCGCCAGCGGGCGCCTGCGCGAATCCGGCTGTACCTCCTGCAATCGCTGCGTCGCCATGATGTACACCCCTGGGGGCACCTCGTGTGTGCTCGGGGCGCCCGGCGACGCGCTCATGAATGCCACCCCGGCGGCACCGTGAACGCCACCCTGGAGAGCCTTCTGGCCGAGCGCGAGATCGCGCATCAGCTGGCGCGGATCGCGCGCGCCATGGACGAGCGCGCCTGGGAGGCCCTCGACGCCCTCATCGATGCGCAGGCGAGCGCGGATTTCGGCACCGGGCGCATCGCGGGTCGCCCCGCGCTGGTCGCGCTCATGCGCTCGTTCCTCGATGACTGCGGGCCGACACAGCATCTGCTCGGCAATCTCACCGTCGAAGTATCGGGCACCGAAGCGCAGAGTCGCTGTTATGTGTCCGATCTGCATCTGGGCCGCGGCGCCAACGCCCATCTGAGCTTTCAGACGCTCGGTGAATACCGCGACCGTTGGCGACTGCGCGCCGGTTCCTGGTGGCTCACGGAGCGCATCAAGGTGAACCGCGCCCACGTGGGCTCGTTCGCGGTGCTGGGGCCGGGCCCACAGAACTGGAGTCCCCCCTGACGTGCGTTCAGCCCTGCAGAATGTCGCCCGGGCCGAAGTAGGCCTTCATGCTGGTGAACTTGCCGGCCTCATCGAAGGTCATGATGTCGATGACGCGCACCGTGAGCGGGCCGATGTGGGCGCTGAAGGCCATGGCCGCAGCGTTAGCGTGCGAGCCGCGGATGGGCGCATCGAGCGCAAGCTTCGCGCCGGTGGCGATCGAATGCGTATAGAAAGCCTGGATCTCGGCCTTGCCGCGCTTCACCGGGGAGCCGACCGGATCTTCGACCGTCGCATCCTCGGCGTACAGTGCGACGACGGCCTCCGCGCTGCCGCTGTTGAATGCATCGATATAGGCCTGCATCGCGGCCGTCATGGTTTCCTGGCTGGGCATCACGGGGCTCCGTACCTGAGGGGCGGCCCAGCATACCTGCTCGCGGCGCTGCCTCGTGATCGTTCATTTGGGCGACGTAGCGGCAGCCTGTGCAGGGCACACTGCCTTTGATTACAACGCGGTTCGAGGGGGTTTTTTGACAGACGCACGTGACTTGAGCGTCGAGGTCCTGGTCGTGGGATCGGGAAACGGTGCCCTCACGGCCGCGCTTTGCAGCTACGAGATGGGCGTCCAGGACGTGCTGGTGATCGAGAAGAGCTCCCTCTTCGGCGGTACCAGCTCGACCTCCGGGGGCGGTATCTGGATTCCCTGCAGCCGTTACGCCCGCGAAGCCGGCGCCAGCGACAGCTACGAGGAGGCGCTCGAATACGTGCTGGGCTCGACGCCCGCGGGCGCCGTGCCGCGCGAACTGCAGGAGACCTATCTGCGGCAAGGCCCGCTGATGCTCGACTTCCTGCACCAGCGGACCCGTGTGCGCTACGAATCACTGGCGCATTATCCGGATTACTGGTCGACGCTTCCGGGTGCCAAGCACGGCCACCGCTCGCTCGAACCCGCGCCGGTGGCGCGCAGCGTGCTCGGGCAGGAGGCGGCTCGGCTGCGCGACACGCACCACATGATGTGGATGTTTGACCGGATCGCGATGACGCAGGTGGACGCGCAGGTGCTGATGGCGCAGTTGCCGGGCTGGAAGGGACTCGCTGCACGCCGCATCTGGGACCACGTGAGCGACGTCGGCTGGGCGCTGCGCAACAAGCGATCCCGGCGCATCGCCTGCGGCTGCGCCGGCATCGCGCGCCTGCGCTGGTCGCTGCAGGACCGCAAGGTGCCGCTGTGGCTGGAGGCGCCGATGACGGAGCTGCTGACTGATGATTCCGGGCGCGTCACCGGTGCGCGGGTGACGCGCAACGGCGCCAGTCTCGTCGTGCATGCGCGGCGCGCCGTGGTGCTGGCGGCGGGGGGTTTTGAGCACAACCAGCAGATGCGCGAGCAGTACCTGCCCCAGCCCACCGATGCGCGCTGGAGTGCGGCCGCGGGTACCAATACCGGCGATGCGCACCGCGCCGCCATGGCCCTGGGGGCGGCCACGCGACTGATGAACGGTGGCTGGTGGTGCTCCTCAATCCGCGCCCCCGACGATCCGGTGCCGCGGCTGGCGATCATGGACAAGTCCTACCCGGGCAACATCGTCGTCACGCGGCGCGGCCGGCGCATCGCCAACGAATCGCAGAACTACATCACCTACCAGCTCGAGTTCTATCGCCGCCACACGCCGCAGGATCCCCAGGCGCCCTCGTGGATGATCTTCGATGCCCGCTCGCGCCGCATGTACTTCAACGGCCCACTGTGGCCGGTGCGCTACCGCCCCGACAAGCGGCTGCCGCAAAGCTACTTCGCTTCCGGGTTCCTCACGCGCGCGGACTCGGTCCGCGAGCTCGCCGTGCGTGCCGGCATCGATCCGGAGGGTCTGGAGAAGACCGTGAGCGCCATGAACGACTATGCGCGCACTGGCAAAGATCTCGAGCACGGCCGCGGCGACGCCGAGTACGATCGTTACTACGCAGACCCGCGCATCAAGCCCAATCCGTGCCTGGCGCCGATCGTCGAGCCCCCGTTCTATGCGATGCGCATCGATCCGGGTGATTTCGGCACTCACGGAGGGCTGGTGACCAACAGCGACGCTCAGGTGCTGAACGCCAACGGCACGCCGATCCCCGGACTGTACGCGGTGGGCAATTGCGCCGCCGCGATCCTGCCCACGTATCCGGGGCCCGGATCGACGCTGGGTCCTGCGATGACCTTCGCTTGGCAGGCGGCCAAGCACTTCGCCCGGAGGCCCTCATGAGCGCCGATAAGCTGCTGGACCCCGCCGAGCTACTCGCCACGGCACGCCGCGAGACGGGCCTCAGCGCGTTCGATACCCCGCCGATCGATGAGCCACTGGAGCGCCTGACGCGTGCGCTGCGCACCGAGGCGCGCCTCAACGAGGCCGGCGCCCACACCTGGCGCGCGCGTATTCTCAACACGCTCATCACCCGGCTGCGCGCCAGCGACTGGTTCCGCCGCCACCCGGAGATCCTGGCCGAACAGCTGCCACCGCCGGTGGTGATCCTCGGGCTGGCACGCACCGGCACGACACTCCTGCACCGGCTGCTCGCCACCGACGCGCGCTTCTACGCAGGCGCTTGGTGGGAAGTGCGCTTTCCGGTCCCGGCCGCCGATGACATCCAGGGCGACCAGCGCATCGCGGCCGCCAAGGCGGAAGTGGCCGGCATTCTGGCGGCGATGCCGGACTTGGCGGCCATCCACCCCTGGGATGCCATGGGGGCGGATGAAGACATCATGCTCATCGACCAGACGCTGCTCAGCACCACGGCCGAATCGCTCGCGTGCGTGCCGAGTTACCGCGACTGGATTCATCACCAGGACCTGCGTCCCGCCTACGCCTATCTCATTCAGCTCATGAAGTTCCTGCAATGGCAGAAGAAGCGTCGCGGCCAGGTCGCCGATTATTGGGTGCTGAAGACCCCGATGCATCTGGGCTACGTCGAAGTGATTGCCGAGCAGATGCCGGGAGCCACCTTCGTACAAACCCATCGCGACCCGCTGGCGACCATGCCGTCCTTCGCCAGCTTCGTGCACATGCTGTGGGTGATGGGCAGCGACAGCGCCGATCCGCGCGAGGCAGCGCGCCAGTGGTCACAGACCCTCGAGGAACACCTCAACCACTGCATGGATCAGCGCGAACGGCTGGCCAACCGCTTCATCGACGTCGACTTTCGCGAGACCGTGGGCGAGCCGGAGCGGGTCGTCGAGCGCATCTACCGCGGCATCGGTCTGCCGATGACGGACGCCACCCGCGCGGGTATCAGCGCCTATATGAGCACGCACCCGCGCGAAGGTCGCCCCAAGCACGAATACACTCTGGAGGAGTTCGGCTTTACGCGCGCCGAGCTCGAGCAGCGCTTCAAGCGCTACCGCGAAAAACACATTCTTCCCTTTAACCCGTCGTAAGGTGCAGTGCCATGTTACTCAAGGACAAGGTGGTAATCGTTTCCGGGATCGGCCCCGGCCTGGGCGTGAAGCTCGCGATCGAGGCTGCCCGTGAAGGTGCGCGCGCCGTCGCCATCGGGGCGCGGACCGCGGAGAAGCTCGATGACGCGGAAAAGCGTATGCGCGAGGCCAACCCGGCCTGCAAGGTGCTGAAGCTGGTCACCGACATCCGCGATGCGGCGCAGTGCAAGCGCCTCGCGGACGGTACGCTCAAGCAGTTCGGCCGCATCGACGGCCTGGCGAACAGCGCCTTCTTCTGGGGCACGCCGGGCACGGGGGAGGCCGCCGACCTCAATGGCTGGAAGGACGTGCTCGAGACCAACGTGCTCGGCACGATGCACATGACGCAGGCGGTCGTGCCGGCCATGAAGGCGCAAGGGGGCGGTGCGATCGTGAACATCAGCTCCATGGCCACGGTCAAGCCGCACACCGGGGAGATCGGCTATGCGGCCTCCAAGGGCGCGATCAACGTCGCGAGCAAGTATCTCGCCCTGGAGCTAGGCGCCCACAACATCCGTGTGAACGTCGCACGCATGGGATGGATGCTGGGGGTGCCGGTGCAGAACTTCGTGACTCACGCAGCCAAGGAGCAGGGCGTGCCAGAGAAGCAGTTCTACGATGCCGTGTCGGCCAACATCGCCCTGCGGCGTCTGGTGACGGACACCGAGTGCGCCCGCGCGGCGCTGTTCCTGCTTTCCGACTACGCCTCGGGCGTTACGGGGGCGGTGCTGGACGCGAACGGCGGCGAGACCTTCGCGCCGTAAGCGAGGCGCGACTGGCCGGCGGGCGGTCGTCTCAGGCGGCCGTTTCCGCCTCCTCGAAGCGCGGGGGCATCCCGACCACGCGGTGCTGGGTGCCCTCGACCTGCTTGAGGAATTCCTGCTTGCGGGCGCGCTGGTTGTAGAACTGCCGGTACCAGATGCGCGACTTGTGGAACGGGCCATCGCCGGGTACCTGCAGGATCTGTAGCGCCGGGCGCTTGTTCGCCCAGACGTCAAAGTCCTGAGCAAACGCCAGGCGCGAGGCCTCCTGGTAGGCGCGTGCGGCGGCGACGTCCGCCGCCGTCACGACCTTGTTCTGCGACTTCACCAGCAGCGCGTGCCAGACCTTGATCACGCCGTCGTCCACGGTCGTGTGGCCGATAAAGATGATCGATTCCCCCATTCCCATCATGTAGGAGAGTAGAAATCCGGGACCGTGGTAGGTGGTGTCGGTGGTGAGAATGGGGCTCACGCCATCCGGGGTCACCAGCGTGCGGTGGCCGCCCCCCTGGATCTGCGTCGCCAGGTGTCCTTTGAACTCGCAGCGGAAAAACTTGACAGTCTCGCCGTGCACCGGGCCGAGGTGGGAGCAGTCGGCGATGTTGTCGATCACCTCCTGTCCGTGGCAGTTGATGACGCCGAGGTGATCGAACTTCCAGCGCACCCACTGGGGATCGTTCCACTGGGGCAGGGCGGGGGCTTCCCACTCCGGCTCGCCGCCTTCCGGGTCGTACCAGACGAAGATCGCCCCCAGGCTCTCCACGATAGGCCAGGCGCGCACGCAGGCGGCCTTGGGGATTGGCGCCCTGCTGTAGGGGATGTCGTTGCACTTGCCGTCGGGGCCGAAGCGCCAGCCGTGGTAGGGGCAGCGGATCGAGTCGCCCTCGATCTGGCCGTCCTGCACCACGTAGGAGGTGTTGTTGCGCGCCAGGTGCGTGCCCATGTGCGGACAGTAGGCATCCAGCATGACGACGCGACCGCTCTTGCCGCGGTAGAGCGCGAACTCCTGACCGAAGAAGCGCACCGGCAGCGGCCGGTCCTTCAGTTCCTCCGCTTCCGCGACCATGAACCAGCCCCGGGGAAAGGTGAATTCGCCGAGTCCATAGTCCTGCGTACGTGCCATACCGTTACTCCCGCACCGAAGCGTTGCGAGAAGCTACCAGATCACCGCGGCTGCGTAACCAGCTGAATTCAATAGTCCATTCAGACGGTCGTGGGAAGCGCGACCGTGAGCCAGCGGCGCATCTAAGCGGCCGGAATCGCCATGTGCGCCGGGACATTGTGCTGGAAACAGCCCTCCTCGACGCGCTCGGTCATGCGCCAGCCGTCGGGCGTGCGAATGAACTTATCCTGGTACCAAAGACCGAGAAACATCACCTGTGAGCCTCCGGCTGGCAGCGGCGTGTCCATGGGATTGATGCACAGGGTACGGCTGCTGGCCGTATCCCCGGCGAGCGTGATCTCGATATTGCCGACCAGGTGACAGTAGTGCGGGAAGTGACCGAGCGCGGTGCCGAGCCACGCCTTGATCTGCGGATAGCGGCCATCGATCCCGCCGAGTTTGCGGTAATCGATGTACGCGTCGGGGGTGAATACCTGATCGAGGCCGTCCCAGTTGCGCTGATCGATGCTGTTGGCGTAGTGGACGATCAGCTCCTCGATTTCCATTCGATCGGACAGTTCTTGCAGGCTCATCATGACAACTCTCCTTGGGAGCTTCTTACGGGTGCGCCGGTGGCCGGGAGCTGCAGGTGCGCCGGCACGTTATGCTGAATGCACCCTTCCTGAATGCGCTCGGTCATGCGCCAGCCGTGCGGCGTGCGCACGAGCCGGTCGCGATACCACATGGTCAGAAACATCACCGGTCGTGCCCCGTCCGGCAGCGGCACGACCACCGGGTTCAGGCACAGGGTGCGCGCCTGCGCGCGCTCGCCATCGAGGCGGATGCCGATGTTGCCCACCAGGTGGCACATGCGGGGAAAGGCGCTCACCGCGGGCGGCAACCAGGCGCGGATCTTGGGGTAGCGCCCGTCGATGCCGCCGGTGGCGCGATAGTCGATGTACGCATCCGTCGTGAACACCTCATCGAGCCACTCGAAGCGACGCGCGTCGAGCGCGTTGCTGTAGCGCACGATGAGTGCGCGGATCTCGAAGCGATCAGACAGCGGCTGCAGGCTCATCCGGGCAGTCTCGTGCCCGGGCCCCCGGGTGGCATCTGCAGAAACTCCACGATCAGCGGGTCGCCGCTGCGCTCGAGGTACGCGAAGGTGGTATCCGCACACCACTGCTTGTACCAGATCGGCCGGTAGCCCAGCGGCGCCAGTCGGGCGATCCACTGGTCGGCATTCTCGACCCGATACTGCACGTGATGCATGCCTTCGCGACCGCGCTCGATGAACTCGCGGTGCGGACTCTCGCCCGACACCCACTGGATCAATTCGATCTCGAGCGCTCCGCTGTGGCCGATGGCGATATCGAGCTTCACGTCAGCGCTCTTGCCGCGGTAGGTGGCGCCCGGAACGGAGCCGTCGAAGTGTTGCCACGGCCCGTAGAGCCGGTCGTACTTGTCCATTGATTCCTTGAGGTCGCGCACTACGAAGCCGATCTGCACCAACGGGGGCAGACCCAGGCTTGCGAGCGGGGTCGTACTACTCATGAAAGTGAACCTCGCTGAAAACTAGGGTAAGGCACGGCTTTAGGCGCTGCGAGCCGGCGGCGCTGACGCAGCTGCGGGGCGGACCATGCTGCGCCCGACCCGGCGCCCGGAGAAGATACAGTCCGCGTAGGCCAGGCCGCTCACGTAGACATTGGAGCACACGCCGACCGCGGTACGCCCCGCAGCGTACAGGCCCTCGATAACGCTGCCGTCTTCGCGTTTGACCGCCCCGGTCTCTTCGTCGACCCGCAGTCCGCCCAGGGTGAGCATCGGCATCGGGAAGTAACGGCTGTGCACGGAGATGTCGATGGCATGCAGCGGCGGATGCTCGAGGGCGCTCATCTCCGCGGCGGACTTGCCGACGATGTCGGCCGCTTCGCCGCGCGCGGCGCGGTTATAGGCTTCCACGGTGGCGGTGAATCCGGCGGCGTCGATGCCGATGGCGCGCGCCAGCGCCTCGGGCGTCGCGGCGCTCTTGCGGTTCATGAGCATATTCAGCCGCGCCACCTGGCGCTGATACTTCACGAACTCGGCGCCCGGCGCTAGCTGCTGGCGTCCCTGGCGGTAGAGCGCATCATCGATCACGAGAAAGGCGATGCCGTCGGGACTGTGCGCGACGGCGTCGCCGAGAGTGGAGCCGTAGACGCCCTCGTGGCAGATGCGCGCCCCGTGCTTGTTAACCACGATGCCGCGCGGCCAGGCCGCCGGCGGGTTGATCATGCACCAGCCGGTGACGCGGTCCATCGAGCCGACGGCGCCGTGCACACTCTGGCCCAGGCGGATGCCGCTGCCGGTGTCGCCGAGGGTGCCGTTCGGCAGTCCGCGCCGGTACAGCGGTGCGTAGTGCTCGACCATCGTGGAGTTGAGGATGAAGCCACCGGCGCTCAACAGCACGCCGCGGTGCGCGCGCACGAAGCGCGTCACCCGCTCTTCGGCTTCGATGCGCCCGGCTGCGGCAAGATAGCGGCGTGCGAGTCCGATGCTCACCGCGGCCAGCGGGATGACCGGCGGCAGCAGCTCAAGCAGCCAATTGGCATTGCGGATGTAGCGTCCAAAGCGCCGTGCGGCAGCGCTGCCGGCCGGGATCGAAAGCACTTTAACCCCGAGCACCGCGCCGCGGCGGTCAACGATCAGCTGGCGCACTTCGCTGTACTTCTCAAAGCGCACGCCGCGCTTGCGCGCCGCGGTGGCCAGCGGTTTCCAGATTCCCCAGCCTAAGCCCCAGGCCTTGCCACGATTGGCGACGGCCGTGCGATGCCCGCGTGCGGCCGGTTTGGCGCGCGCCGCGTACGACGGCACCAGGGAATTGTCCGGATGGTACAGGTGGTATTTCAGGGGCGGATAGGAAACCTTCTTGCCGAACACGCCGCTCGAGGAGAGCAGGGCCCCGTGCGCGAGGAGCCAGTCGACGGTCGCAACGCTCTCGTTGCAGAAGCGCTGCAGGGTCGACTCCGAGACCACTCCCTGCGTCTCGAGGCTCAGGTACTTGAACATCTCCTCGGGCGAGTCCGTGACGCCCGCTTCCCGCTGGATGCGGGTGCCGCCGCCGGCGTAGTACACGCCACCGTTAGCCGCCGAGGAGCCGCCGCCCTCATAGCGGTCGAACGCGAGGACGCTCACACCGTGTTCGGCGGCTTCCAGCGCCGCGGCCACGCCGGCGCCACCCAGACCTACGACCACCAGATCCGCCGCATCGTCCCAGGCCTGCGCTTGCGCGGAGTCGACGACCAGCGGCGCTTCGACGGGCGAGGCCCACTGCGGGTTGTTGGGATCCAAATGGCGTTCCTAATCTCTTTGAACGAACGTGCGGCGATTGTCGCGCGCCGGTCGGCGATCCTCAATCAGGCACACAGGCCCTCTCAGGGCCCCTGGGGCGAGAACGCGAGCAGCACGTTGCCGGGCTGGCGCATGGAGCCGGAATTCACGAACAGCATGCCGTGCGCGATGACTTCACCTCCGTAGTCAATCGCGCCCCCGTGCGCGCGCACGCCGTTGACAGCGTCGAAAGTCTGCCCGGTATCAAACTGCCAGACGATGCGTCCGTTGTGTGCATCGTAGGCGCGCATGTAGCCGTCCATGGCTCCGGCAAACACGATCCCCGGGATCACCGCCACTCCGCCGAGCAGCGCGTGAGCGCAGTTCTCCGTCCCCCAGGCACAGGGGCTCGGCGGGGTCGGCGTGCGCCACAGCACCGCGCCGGTGGCCGGTTCGAGCGCCACGAGCGCTCCCGGCCCCTTCTTCGCCACGGGGTCGTATTCGGAAGTGGCGATGTAGGCGCGCTCGCCGTCGGTCGCCGGAGCCCAGAGGATCGCGCCGTTCGGCGTGCCAGCGGCGAGCACCCGCTGCCACAGGAGCTTGCCCTGATCGAGGGCATCCAGACCGTAGACGATGCCTGACTTGGCGCCCGCAATGAGCATCTGGCGCTCGCCGGCTGTGATCAGCATGGGCGAGCTGGCGAAGTCGAAATCCGGGCCGAGCGGGCTCGGGCAGTTGCCGACCGGCTTGCCGGTGCACAGGAGGATCCAGGCATCGTTTTTTGACACCTGGCGCGTCCACACACGGGCGCCGTCGCTGAGTCGCAGGGCGAGGATGGCGTTGGTCGAATCGCTCACCACGTTGGTGTACGAATCTCCCGTGCCCACATAGATGAGCCCGCGCTTGGGATCGATCGTCGGCGCGGAGAAGATCGAGCCGCCCGCGGGGCCCATGAGCTTCTGGCCGCTCGCACTGATGACCGCGGCCGCGGGCGTGCGCACCGTGTAGGCGCGCCACAGCTGGCGCCCCGTCGCCGCTTCGAGCGCCACCAGGCTGCCGCGGAAGCTGCAGCAGGGGTACTTCGGATCCGCGGCCGCAACTTCCTCGAACGAGCTCACCGGTGCATACAGCACCCCGGCGTACAGCTGAGGAGTTCCGACGAGGCGGGCGATCGGGTGTTCATCGATGCGCACGGCCCACAGTCGCTTGCCGTCCTTCAGGTTGATGGCGTGGAGCGTGCCTTTGTCATCACCGAACCAGGCAACGAGCCGGGCGGGGTGATCGGGGCTGCGCGTGGCGGGAATCTCGTCAATGACGATGCCGGTACGCACCAGGGCGCCAGCGTCATAGCTCCAGTGTGTGCAGCCGGTGCGCGCATCCAGCGCGAACACACGACCCCCAGTGCCGCCGGTGAGCACCAGATCGCCGGCGACGGCCGGCTGATTGAAGGCCGCGCGGCCGGGGTAGGCGAAGGTCCAGCGCAGTTTCAGCTGCGGGACCTGCGCGGCGCTGAAGCCCGGATCTGACTGGAAGCGCCAGCTGGCAAGGTCGCGTCCCCAGCTGCGCCAGTCGCCGGCAGACAGCACCGGAGCGCTCCCCCCGGAACACGGGTTCGCATCCGGTGAGGCCCGCGGCTGCGGCTCCTTGCCGGTGATGTAGATGGCGAGGCTGCGAATCTGTGCGGGGCTCAAGCCCGCCGCCTGGGTACGCATCACCCCGAGGGTGAGGGTGTCGATGACGTCCTCGGCGGCGCGCGTAACGCTGATGAGTACCTTGGGGGGCACGCGCCCGCTGGCGTGGTCGTGACAGGCGGCGCAGCGGCTCGCGTAGAGCACTGCGCCTTCCGGGGAGGTCGCCTCCGGCGCCACGACCTGTAACGAGGTCGAAGCTTCGGGCTGCGGCTCCTCGGCGTGGCGCGCTCCCGCCGCCGCCGTGTTCAGCATTGCGGCCCCGAGGCAGCTGACGATCGCGACGACCTCCCTGTTCATACGCGTCCGGCAGTCCTCGGTCAGTCCTTAATAAAGTCGCGCGGGCCGAGGGGCCCGCGCGATTTGACGGTCGGAAGTGAAGGGTTAGAAGGCGTAGAACAACTGAGCTCCAACCTGACGCGCCGGTGCCCACCCCGTCGCGTTATAGGTGTAGCCGGTCTGCGGAACCTCAGCCCCCGTGGAGCCGGGAACCGCCACGATGGGCGCCGCGCCCTGGCCGATGGTGTGCTCCTGGTACTGCTTGTTGGTGAGGTTCTTCGCCCAGATCGAGAACTTCAAGTTGGTCTTGCTGCTGTTGTGGGTGTCGAAATTCCAGGTGACCCGCCCGTTGAGCAGCCCGTACGCGGGAATGGAGTAATACGTCGTCGCGCCCGGCACGTCGACACCGGTCGGCGCCGTGTCGTACTGGCGACCCTGGTAGCGGAAGTCGAGGTACAGCTCGGCGTTGCCGGCGTCGGGAATCCGGAACATCGTCCAGTCCAGGGTCGTGACCAGAACGTTGTTCGGCGCATACGGCACGCGGAACAGCTGCGAGATGTTCTGACCCACCTGGTACGGGGAGTAGGGGTTGGTCGCCGGGTCAAAGATCGTGCCCGGCAGGGCGTACACGGTCTTCATGTCCGTCGACAGCACCGTGTCACTCACGCCGAGGGTCAGATCATCGATGGGCGCATACAGGAACTCGAACTCCGCGCCTTTGACTGTCGCCTTGCCGGCGTTGTAGGAGGACACGATCGCAAGGTTCCCTGGCACGGTGTTGAACTGCAGCTGCATGTCCGAGAAGTCGCTGTAGAACACCGCGATGTTGGCACGCAGCCGACGCTCGAACCAGAAGGACTTCAATCCCAGCTCGTAGGTGGTGACATTTTCCGGCTGGAAAGTCTGGCCGAATTGCCCGAAGTTTGCCGCCTCGCTCGAGCCACCCGCCTTGTAGCCGGTGGCGATGCGCAGGTAGGTGTTGATATCGGGCGTGAACTGGTAAGCGATCGTGCCGGCCGGATTGAACTTGTTGAACTTCAGAGCATTTGCGGACGGGACCGGATCCGCCTGATCGACCGGGCACTGATACGGTGTACCGGTCACAAACGCGCAGCCGGGAACTCCGGGGGGCGCGACAAACGCGAGCGCATTGCTCGTGTAGGTACGCGTGGCGTCACGGGTGTCCTTGGTTTCGCGTCCACCAAGGGTGATCGACAAGGGCTCGGTCACCTGATACGTGACCTGCGCGTACGCGGCCTTGGAAATCGCATCCGTGGTCACGTAGCGGTTGGTGACGTCGCTGTAGATCGGGATCCCGGGGATGAACTCCCGGGGAATGTCGATCGTGCCGGCCTCGGCGTGATTCGCGTGCTCATCGAAGTAATACAGCCCGGCCACGTAGTTCCACTTGGTACCGATGTTGCCGATGAGCTGCAGTTCCTGGGTGAACTCGTTGCTCTGCACCACGTCGCTGCTGGTGAAGTTGGTGACACCTGTGATCCCGGCCGTGGACGGGTCGCTAAAGGCGCCCGCGTAGTCCTGGTAGAAGCGCGAGTCGAGGCCACGGTAATAGCTGAGTGAGCGCACCTGCATGGAGGGGTTGATCTTGAAGCCGAGCGTCAGGCCGTCGGAGTTGAAGCGTGCGTCGCTCGGCGTGATGGGGTATCCCTGCCAGGACGTCGTTGCAAGTCCCACGGTGTCCGGATAACCGGGGATCACGCCCGCAAGCTGGGAATCCTGATAGTAAATTGGAGTCGACTTGATCTCGCCCACCTCGTAGAAATAATCCGCCGTGAACGCACCGCCGGTATCCCAGCGCAGTGCCGCGCGCAGCCCTTCCTGGATCTGGCGGTTCCAGTCGAGGCCGCCGTCCGGGGTGTTGTGGACGTTGCCGGCGAGGTTGGAGTACAGCACCGTCACCTTGCTGGAAAGTCCGTCGAAGACCTTCGGCAGATTGAGCGAACCGAGCGCACGCACGTAGTTGCGCTGACCTGCGTCAAAGCTCAAGTCGCCGCCAAACTCGCCGGTGGGCTTCTTACTGATGATGTTGACGGCACCGCCGGTGGTGTTGCGTCCGTACAGGGTGCCCTGCGGACCACGCAGTATTTCCACGCGCTCCGGATCGGCGAGGTCGAAGGTTTCGGCCTGCGGACGGGCGATGTAGAAACCGTCCTCGTAGAGCCCGACCGAGCCGTCCTGGGTGATCTGGTTGGCGTCCGCGACACCCTGGCCGCGCATGTAGAGGATGAGCGTGTTGCTCGAGCTCGGGTAGGGGGTGAAGTTGATGCTCGGCGATTGCTCGGCAACACCGGCGAAGGTGTTGACGCCGGCCTTCTGGAGTGTTTCGGCCGACAGGGCCGTGATCGCGATCGGAGTCGTCTGGAGGTTTTCCTCGCGCCGCTGTGCGGTCACGACGACTTCCTGAATGCCTTCTGGGGTCTGCTCCTGGGCGAGCGCGAGGCGCGCGTCGGCGAGACACAGGCCAGTTACTACGAGCATCGCGCCGCTAAAGCGCGAACCGGGTTTCAACATGAGGGTCCCCCTGGGTACTAGATTGTCAGCCGTCCCGATCATACGCGCGATCGAACCCTTGTCGAGCCTTAGTTGCATACACGCAACGTAATCATGAAGTGCAATGGTCGGCAATATGGCCTCGTCCAAACGAGGGATTGCTGCGATGGATCAAGGGCTATGATCACTGGTCTTTTCGCACGGGCGGCGGGAGTGGCGGTCAGATGAGGCACGGGGTGCGCAAGGCGCGCGGCGCACTTGGGGTTGTTGCTATTCTGCTGCCATTGCTCGCCTGCTGTTCGCGCACCGCACCGATCGATTACACCGGCGCCACCGCGACGTGGGACTCCTGGGGCGGCAGCCCCGGTGGCACGCGGTATTCGCCGGCGACCCAGATAACCCCCGACAACGTCAAACACCTTAAGGTCGCATGGACCTATCGCATCGGGGAGCCGAGCCTGCTGCCCGCGCACCCGACGCAAGCCGCCGACGTGCCCCGCATGCTCGCCAAGGGCCTCACGCCCGAAGTGCACCGGCTGCCGGCCCTGGAGGCGACCCCCATCCTCGCGGAAGGGCGGCTGTACCTATGCTCGAGCAGCAACCGCGTCGTTGCACTCGATCCTGAGAACGGTCACGAGCTGTGGTCCTTCGATCCGAAGCTCGACACCACCGGGGCGGTGCTGCTGGTGTGCCGCGGGGTCAGTTACTACCGCGACACGAACGCGCCACAGGGTGGCGCATGCGCGAGTCGGATCTTCACCGGCACCCAGGACGCACGCCTCATCGCTCTTGATGCGCGCGACGGCAAGCCGTGCGCCGACTTCGGCGCGGGTGGTACGGTTGATCTGAAGGCCGGGCTCGGCAAGACGCTGCCCGGTGACTACGGTGTGACGGCGCCTCCGGCGATCATCGGGGATCGCGTCCTCGTAGGCGGGCGTCTCACCGAGGACATGCGCACGGATATGCCCGCCGGTGTGGTGCGGGCGTTCGATGCGCACAGCGGCGCGCTGTTGTGGGCCTGGAATTCGGTGGCGCCGCAAGCCGCAGGCGCGGCCCCCGACGGCACCTACCGCCGCTCGACCGCCAACACCTGGTCGGTGTTTTCCGTCGACGCGCAGCGCAATCTCGTTTTCATCCCGACCGGCAATGCCCAGGTGGGCCTCTACGGCAGCACGCGCGATACGGACGGGCGCGACTACTACGCCAGTTCGGTCGTCGCACTGGACGCCGCGAGTGGCACGGTGCGCTGGCACTTTCAGACCGTGCACCACGACGTGTGGGACTACGACGTGCCGTCGCAGCCGGTGCTGTTTGATTTTCCCGCTCCGCAGGGGCCGATAGCGGCGCTCGCGCAGCCGACCAAGCAGGGCTACCTCTTCATTCTGGACCGCGAGACGGGCCGGCCGCTGATTCCGGTGGCGGAGCGTCCCGCGCCGCAGGCCGGAGCAGTCCCCGGGGAGCATCTGGCGGCGACCCAGCCGGTCCCCACCAATGACACCTATGTGCTGCAGCGTCCGCCGCTCACCGCGGCGGACATGTGGGGCTTCACCCCCTACGACCGCGGCAAGTGTCGCGAGCTGTTTCGCCGTTACCGCTACGAGGGGGCCTTCAGCCCGCCGTCACTGCAGGGCACGATCACCTATCCGGACAACCTGGGCGTCATGAACTGGGGGAGCGCTGCGATCGATCCGGCGCGCAACCTGCTGGTCATCAATACCAGCCACGTGGCCACGATTGCGCAGCTCGTGCCGCGCGAGCAGGCGGATGCAAGCTTCGCCAAGGGCGAGTGGCTGCTGGCGCAGGAAGGTACGCCCTACGCGGCGCGCTGGACGGCGATGCTGTCGCCCTGGGGGGCGCCGTGCAACCAGCCCCCGTGGGGCGAGCTGGTCGCGATCGATCTGAAGAACGGCAAGCGTCTGTGGCAGGTGCCCCTCGGTACCACGCGCGATCTGGCGCCCTGGCCGCTGTGGCTGAAGCTCGGGACGCCCAATATCGGCGGGCCACTGCTGACGGCATCCGGTCTCACGTTCATCGGCGCAACCACGGATGACTTCCTGCGCGCCTTTGACAATCGTACCGGCGAAGAAGCTGTGGAAGGGGCGTCTGCCCGCGGGCCCGCAGGCGACTCCGATGACCTATCGGCTGGCGCCCGGCAGCAAGCAATTCGTGGTGATCGCCGCCGGCGGTCACAAGTACATGCGCACCAAGCTCGGCGACTACCTCGTCGCCTTCAGCTTGTAAGGGTGTAGTCCTGCAGGTTCGGCGCGCGCGTCCACTTCCAGTAGTCCGCGAGCCGCCACGGAGAGGTCGTTACGACCCGCCCGGCCTTGTTGCGGTACCAGCTGTCCGCGGCCGGGTGTGACCAGACGAGCGTCTCGAGTTCGGCGATCAGGCGGCGGGTGTAGTCCTCGTAAACTTCCGGCTTGCAGTCCATCGCCTTCGCACCGCTCTCCAGCAACGCCTGAATGCAGGCCGTTGCGTAGCGCACCTGGCATTCGGAGTGGAAAATGATGCTGCCGGCGTGCGCCAGATTGGTGGCCGGCCCGTAGAGGCAGAACAGGTTCGGGAAGTCCGGCACCGTGATCCCGAGGTAGGCGCGCGGCTCGTCGCCCCACACTTCACGCAAGTGCCTGCCATTCCTGCCGATGACTTCGATCGGCCACAGGAACTTGGTGGCATGAAAGCCGGTGGCGTAGATGATGACGTCGACCTCGTAGTGAGCGTCCGAGGCGAGGATACCCGTGGCGTCGATCCGCTCGACGCCCTCGCTGATCAGCTCCACGTTCGGTTGCTGCAGTGCCCGCAGCCAGCTGCCGTTGTCCTGCAGCATGCGCTTGCCCATGAAGGGAAATTTCGGCGTAACCTTTGCCAGCAACGCGAGATTGCCGTTGACCTGTGACTTCATGTACTCGATGAGCTGCGCGCGGTACTGATCGTTGAGCGCGTTGACGGCGCGCTCCGGGTGCGGCCAGCTCTTATCGATGCGCAGCGCGGGCAGAATTCCGTCGCTCCCGGGGTAGAAGATCAGGAAGCGGAACCAGCGCGCATAGTAGGGCACGTGCTGCACCAGCCAGCGAAACTGCGGACTCACCGCTTCGTGGTACAGCGGGTTGGGCAGCATCCAGGGAGCGGAGCGCTGAAATACGTAGAGCTTGGCAGCGACCTTGGCGGCTTCCGGCACGAGCTGGAAGGCGCTGGCGCCTGAGCCGAGCACCGCCACGCGCTTGCCCGCGAGGTCGATCTTCGGATCCCAGGCCCCGGAGTGCACCTGCACGCCCCGGTAGTTCTCGCGCCCGGCGATCTCCGGGATCCGCGGTCGGTTCAGCTGGCCCACCGCGCTCACCAGCGCGTTGACCCGCATGGTGCGCGGCGCGCCCCCGGTATGGCTCGTCAGCTGCACTTCCCACACCGCGGCCTTTTCATCGAAGCGCGCCGACTTCAGTTCGGTGTTGTAGCGGATGTAGGGCTCGAGGCCGTGACGCTTGACGAAGTGGCGGAAGTAATTCAGCAGTTCGTCGCGACGCGAGAAATACTCACTCCAGGGGTAGGGCTCGAAGGAGTACGAGTAGAAGTGATTGGCGATGTCGACGCGACAGCCCGGGTACTGATTTTCATACCAGGTGCCCCCGACGGAGTCATTCTTCTCCACCACGGTGAAAGGAATGCCGGCTTCCTTCAGACGCAGCGCCTGCAACAGGCCCGACATCCCCGCACCGATCACCAGCACGTGGAACTTCTCGCGCACCGCCGCCGGCACTTCCCGCGACCAGCGCGGCGCGCGCGAGTCATGGCCGTCCAGCGCCAGCTCCTCGAGCATCATCGGCACGTATTCGTCGCCGACGCGCGCGCCGACCATGAAATTCATCATCTCCTGCACCAGCGCCGGCGAGGGCTGCGGCGGCAGCGTGCCAGCCGCGGTCGCGGTAGTCCTTGAGCGCCTGCAGCGCCAGCTGGCGCACGCTCGCCTGTTCTTCCTCGCTCAAGTCCCCCTGAAAGCCACCCATCATCACCACCTTCGGCCGGATCTTGCCCTGCAGGAGGCTCGTGTCGCCGGTGATGTGGATGAGCGACATCAGCAGCGTCGGGATGCTCGCGCCCTCGAGCTGCTGGGCGATGAATTCATCGCTTTCAGTGATCGGCTTCTCGGCGGGCAGCAGGTGCTCACTCATCGGGCGTACTCAAGCTCGTGGCTGTGCGGGCAACGATACGCGCTCCGGCGCGCAGCGCCCATCGGCGGTTGCCGTTAGTCCGGTATGAGGAGGCCGCCAGGGGCGCGGCGGGCTAATCCGCGACCTCGCCGCTTTCGATCCGGCGGGCGCTGCTGAGAGCGGCGCGTCCCTCGGCGCGCAGCCGCGCCAGCGGCAGGAGGTAGGCGGACACCTTCGGCGGTGGCGCCCGGGTGAGGATCAGACGCAGACTCATGCCGCCGTGCACGTGTCCACCCGGATCGACCCAGTTGCCACCGATCCCGGGATCGGCGTCCGCGATCACCACCCATACCGAGCCGTCAGGCTCGATGGCACAGCGGTACTTCGTGACGAATCCCTGTCCGTCCTCGTAATTGTCGAAATTCTCCTGCCAGAGGTTGCAGAGCTGAAAGATCCAGTAGTCGCACTGCGGCGGCGTGAAGTGCAGCAGCAGGGCCTCGCCGGGCGCTTTCTTCCAGGTGCCGAAGCCGTGATGGCGGTCGGGGACGCCGCCGTTGCTCAGATACAGCGCGCGGCTGAAACGGATGCTGTTCGGACGCTGCGACAGGTTGTCCTGCCACCACGAGCGCACCAGCTCCAGGTAGGCCAGCACCAGCTGTCCGCTCTTGGCCAGCTGGGTGCTCAAGTGATCGGCGCGCAGCGGCTGCGGGGACGGGTGATCGAGCCGTTCGATGTGCATGCGCGGGGCGGTCTCCTTGGCGCGCTCGTGATACACCACGCGAATCAAAAGGCCAACGCAGTCAGGCTCGATCTTCAGCCAGTTGCGCGTCCCCGCGGGGGCTGCGCCGCTGACCAGCACCTCGAAGTTTCCCTGCGCGTCAAAGTCGATGGCCTGGCTTTGCAGCATGCCGGTGGTGCGCAGCAGCGCGGGATTGCAGTCCTTGAGCCCCGCGAAGCCGCGGGCCGCCCAGTCACTCGCCCCGGCATCGCGCGGTTGCAGCGCCGACCACGAGGCCATGACGAAGTAGGGTGCCGTGCCGCGCGAGCCGCGGATCACATAGGTGTGGCTGCCGTCGATGAACTCGGCCAGCAGGTGGTCCTGATCGGGCGACTGGAAATTGATGGATTGCCGCCAGGGCGCATCGCGCAGGCGCGGCCGCTCGGGCTCGCAGTTCTCTACGAAGCGCTCAAGTCCGTTGCGGGTCAGGCGCGTGAGGAAGCGATACCACTCGGCGCGATCGAGTGCCGTGGGCTCCTCGCCGAAGCGTTCGATGGCGCGTCCGGCGAGCTTCAGCACCTCACAGTAGTCTTCCCAGGCGCGGCCCGAGAGCAGGCGCTGTGCGCTCTGCTCGCTAGTGAATGACTCGTCGCTCATGGCCGGATGGTCCCCGTGGCGCGGCAAATGTGCGCCGAGCATGCTACCCCGTATCGGGGATGCGGGCAGCGGGGGCCCCGGCGTCAAAATGTGCGCATGAGTGCAAACAGGTCGGCGCTCGGCGCCGTGGTCGTAGGGACCGGGTTCGGCGTCTTCACCCATCTGCGCGCGCTGCGCAATGCGGGCGTCGAGGTGCGCGCGCTCGTGGGGCGCGATGGGGCCAAGACGCAGGCCCGTGCGCGGCTGCTCGCCGTGCCGCGCGCGTGTACTTCGCTGCGTGAAGCTCTCGATGACGCTGCCGTGCAGATCGTCACCATCGCCACGCCCCCGGCGACGCATGCCGCGCTGGTGCACGAGGCCGTGGCCGCGGGCAAGCATGTGCTGTGCGAGAAGCCCTTTGCCATGAATCTGCCCGAGGCGCGCGGCATGCTCGCAGCGGCGGAACGCGCCGGTGTGGTGCACGTGCTTGGCGTGGAGTTCCGGTTCTCGACCGTGAACGAGCTGCTGCGTCGCACGATCGCCGCCGGCGCGATCGGCCAGCCGCGGCAGGCGCTGTTCGCGTGGCTGGTGCCGTTCCTGTCCAATCCGGCCGCGCAAACACCCGACTGGTGGCAGGACGAAGCCCGCGGTGGCGGTTTCCTCGGCGCCTGGGGATCGCATCTCATCGACCAGGTGCGCGTTACGCTCGGGGAATTTGAATCCGTGAGCGCGCGTCTGCAGACGCTCTCCGGCAAAGCCGGCATGAGCGCAGATGACACCTTCCAAGCGCAGTTTCGGCTGGCCAACGGGCTCGAGGGCGTGTTCGTGGAGTCCATGGCCGCGCCCGGGGACTTCTTCGGCATCGTACGTATCTCCGGGACCGAGGGCGCAGCCTGGATCGAGGGCGTGCAGGGGGAGGCGCTGTGGGTCGCGGACCGCCAGGGTAATAAGCGGCGCGTGCCGGTGCCGGATGATCTGGTGCTGCCCCCGCCGGTGCCGTTTCCGCATGGCGAGCTCATGCAGACCGCGTACGAGCAGGCGCACGCCTTCGGTACGGATCTCGCGCCGTACACGCGACTCATCGAGCGGATGCTGGCGCGGATCGAGGGGCGCGACCGCAACGACGCGCCGCCGCTTGCCAGCTTCAGGGACGGCGTGGCCGGACAAGCGGTCATTGACGCCATGCGCGCCTCGGCCCGGGAGGAGTGCTGGGTGCGCATCCCGACGAGCGCTTGAGCACGGGCGCGTAACCACACTGTCACCATTTTCGTCCGTTCGAAGTAGGCGCCGGCGGGCGCGTTCAACCGGACGGTGATCCGCGCTACAGTGCCACGCGGCCCGGCAGCGCGGCTGCGGCGCCCTGCTTTGTTGCAAACGTGGGAGTCGAGCATGTCAGAGGATGATGTCGTCGCGAGAGTGATCAGCGGCGCTTCGTGGGACAAGTTCTGCGATGCGCTCAAGGCGGCCGGCGCGGAAGTGCTGCGGCCGGAAACGCCGGCCACGGAGCTCGATCGCGCCGAAGGCTGGCGCTATCTGACGCGCCTGACGCGCGTGGCGCTCGAGATGATGCTCGAGTTCGGCAATCCGGACTTCCCGGTCTTCTACCAGGCCTCGAACACCACCCTCAAGATCGGCGGTGACAACCCCGACAATGTCTACTGGAACGCCACCATTGCGGGCGACCGCGAGTACCGGCTGCGTGGCACGCGCGGCACGGTGCGCTACCTGTCCTTTGGTACCAAAGCGAATCGCTATGCCGTGGACGGCACGCTCGCCTCGACTGGAGAACTCGATGCGCCAAACCTGCAGGTGAATCCCGACGGGACGTTCGAAGTGCTCGTGAGCCGCAATCGCCAGCCCGGCAACTGGCTGCCGATGTCGGCCGATTCCACCATGCTGCTGGTGCGCAATACCATCCTCGATCGCGCGCGCGAGACGCCGGCCATCATGACGATCGAGCGCATCGGCGGCCCCGCCAAGCCGCCGCCGCTGAGCGCGGCGCGCATCGAGCGTGCGCTGCTGTCGAGCGCTGCGTTCGTCAAGGGGACCGCGCACACCTTCGCCGACTGGGTACAGTCCTACCAGGCGCACCCGAATCAGCTCACGACCATCGATCAGAGCATTTTCTTCCGCGCCGGCGGCGACCCCAACATCTTCTATCTGCACGGTTACTGGAGGCTCAAGCCCGATGAAGCCCTGGTGATCAAGGTGCAGCCGCCGGAGTGCGAATACTGGAATTTCCAGCTCGACAACTACTGGATGGAGTCGCTCGACTACCGCTACGTGCCGGTGTGGGTCAACAGCCATACCGCGCACTACAACGCCGACGGCTCGGCCACGCTGACGATCGCGCGCGAGAACCGCGGGTTCACCAACTGGCTCGATACCGACGGGCATACCAGCGGGCACATGCTGCTGCGCTGGACGCGCGCCAAGTCGCACCCCGTGCCGCAGTGCCAGGTCGTGAAGCTCGAGCGCGCGGCGGCCGCCTGAGATGGCGGTCCCGGTCCTGCGCACGGACGAGGCGCGGTTCGCGGGGCTCACCGACTTCCCCTTCGCGCCGCGCTACCTGACGGTAACGGATGCGCGCCTGGGGGCGCTGCGCATGGCGGCCATCGATGAGGGGCCGCGGGATGCACCGGTGGCGCTGCTGCTGCACGGGGAGCCCAGCTGGAGCTACCTGTACCGCACGATCATCCCGCGCATCACGGCCGCCGGGTTTCGCGCGGTGGCACCGGACTTTATCGGCTTCGGCCGCTCCGACAAGCCCGCACGTCGCGGCGACTACAGTTACGACGCCTTCGTCGGCTGGCTGCGCCAGTTCGTCCAGGCCCTCGACCTCACGCGCATCACTCTGGTGTGCCAGGACTGGGGCGGTCCCATTGGGCTGCGCGTGCTCAGCGAGCAGCCGCAGCGCTTTGCGGCCGTGCTCGCCGCCAACACGCTGCTGCCCAACTGCGAGGCGCCCCCGCGCGGGATCGCCGGCTGGCCCGGGCAGACCATCGAGAACTGGGTAGCCTATGCGGCCGCCGCCGATGACCTGCCAGTGAGCGGCATCATCGGTGGAGTTTCGCGCAAACCACTCAGTGAGCTCGCGCAGCGCGCCTACGATGCGCCATTCCCCGATGCCTCATACAAGGCGGCGGCGCTGGCGTTCCCGCCGCTGATCCCGATCCGGCAGGACATGCCCGGCATCGCCGAGAACCGCCGCGTATGGGAATTCCTCGGCACGTTCGAGCGGCCGTTCGTCACCGCCTTCAGTGACGGCGATCCGACGACCGCACCCTGGGCGGAAGTATTCAGGCAGCGGGTGCCCGGGGCTGCCGGGCAGGTGCATCCGGTGATCGAAGGGGCGGGGCACTTTCTGCAGGAGGATGCCGGCGAGGCGCTCGCGCAAGTGCTGCTCGGACTCCTGCGGCGCACCTTCCCGAAGGGATAGGCGCGCGGCAGGGTATGCGGGCGGCTATCTGACGTAGAACTGGCTGAAGTACTTGCGCCACTTCAGGATCTCGCCGTCCCCATCGCACAGCAGCGGCTGCTCGCGGTAGCGCTTGTTGTTCCACACGATCATGTCGACGGATTCGAAGCCGGCCTGTGCATCGACTCCCTGGCCGATCTGCTCCTGGAGCATGTTCGCCGCGAGCGTCGCCTCCGGAGTGCCCGCTGGGTACTTCTTGTGGGTCAGGCCCATGCGCATGATGGTGCGGCAGTTATTGATCGGCTGCGGGTAGCTGACCATCGTGGTCACGACCGTGCCCTTGGTGAAGCGCACGAGCTGAAGCCCGGGGCCGGTCTGCTCGATGATGATGTAGCCGTTCGCCATGTTCACGTGCCAGCGGACCCCGTCCGCACGACACTCGCCGGTCGGAATGACAGGCGCGTGGTGCAGGAACTTCAGGTGCGCGAAGTCGACACCGTTCTCGCCCAGTTCCTGGATAAAGGTGTTGACCGGCCACTCACCACGCTGGGGCGCGATGTAGTCCGGATCGTAGAGTTCCGGTACCTGCGGCACCTCCCACAGCGGGGCCACGCCCTTCGGGTGATACCAGGCCCAGACGATGCCGTTGTTCTCGGTGATCGGGAGCGCCTTGAGGATCGCCTGGCGCTTGGTGATCGGCGGCATGATCTTCGCGTAAGGGATGCGGGTGCAGAACCCCTTGGTGTTGTAGGCCCAGTGGTGGAACGGGCAGCGCAGCGAGTCACCCTCGACCTTGCCGCCATGTCCCAGGTGCGCGCCCAAGTGCGGACAGTAGGGGTCCACGACCCCCGCCTCGCCGGTCTCGGCGCGAAACAGCACCCACTCCTGGCCGAAGCACTCGATGTTGCGCAGTTCGCCCGGCTTCAGATCCTCGCTGTAGCTGACCCAGAACCAGCCGTACGGCACCGGCAGCGGGCTGCGCTCAAGGCCGTCACTGGTGGACAGCGGGGTACGCTCAGCGGGGACCTCTTTCATGACACTGCTCATCACTTGGCTCCTTGGGAATCTTGCGGCTGGATTGCGCCGGATCAGGAGATCACTGGCGCGCCCGGTTGACTCATGTAATAAGGACCGATGCTCATGCCCCCGTCCACGGTGATCTCGGCGCCACACAGGTAAGAGGCGTCATCGCTGGCAAGGAACAGGGATACGCGGGCAACTTCTTCCGGCTGGCCAACGCGCCCGATCGGTACTCCCTTGTAGAACCTGCGGGTCGCCTCCGCAACCTCGGGCGTCTGCCCCGCACGCATCGTCATGGGCGTCTGGATGCCGCCCGGGTGCACGGAGTTCACACGCACACCGCGCGGGCCGAGTTCCATGGCCGCGACCTTGGTGAGCCCGCGCACGCCCCACTTGCTCGAAGAGTAGGCGCTGGTGGCATTGGAGCCCTTCAGGCCATCGATCGAGGAGATATTAATGATCGAGCCGGCGCCGCGCTCGATGAGCCTGGGCGCCACCGCCTTGATGCCGAGGAAGCTCCCGACCAGGTTGACGCCCAGCACCCGCTCGAAGTCCTGCCTACTGGTGTCCATGATGCCGCGCATCAGAAGGATGCCGGCGTTGTTCACGAGGACATCCACGCCGCCAAAATGGCTCACGGTGGCGGCGACGACTCGGGCCCAGTCCTCTTCGTTGGCGACGTCGTGATGCTGGAAGAGGGCAGCCTTGCCGAGCTCGCGCGCGAGCGCCTCGCCTTCACCATCCTGCACGTCGGTGAGCACCACGCGCGCACCTTCCGCGACGAACAGGCGCGCGGTCGAGGCCCCCATGCCGCGTGCACCACCGGTGACGATGGCGGTCTTATTTGCGAGCCGATTCATGGTGTTCCTGCGCCTGTAACAACGGTACCCGTGGTTCCCAAATTACCATGCGACCCCGCCCGGGCGCGACTGCAGTAATTCACCGGGCGTACGCTGCCGGGAACCCGTCCAATCAGGGTAAACGCGGTCCCGCGCTAAATCGAAACCGGCAGTACGTTAATTGACGGTCGTGGCAGCGGCGCGCAGAATATTGCGGCTGCGAGGGGATCCGCGCGGCATCCCCCACAAGGCTCGATGCACGCCAGGAGATTCATGCCATGAATGCCGTTGTCGCCCCCGACGAACGCCTCGTCTCTGCCGACTCGCACGTCCACTTCACCGATGAGTGGGTCAAGGCCCGCCTGCCCACGCGCCTGCACTCGGTCTGGGACAATGCCGCACAGAAGCAGGCGGCGTTTGAGGCGACGGAACTTCGCAAGGGTCAGAAGCAGCTCCAGCTCGAGGACTTCGTGGATCCGGAGGCGGCCCAGGACCCCGGCCACTTCGAGCCCCACGCGAAGCTCAAGGCCATGGACCGCGACGGCGTGCAGGCCGAGGTCATCTTCCCCGAGGTCGGCGGCGCCAAGTACTGCACCCCGAACCTGATGGGCGAGGACTGGAAGGAAGTCCTGTCCGGCTACAACGACAGCATGGCCGACTTTGCTGCGGTCGACCCGCTGCGGCTGCTGTCCGCCTACCAGATCCAGCTGTACGACATCGACTTCGCCGTGAAGGAGGTGCGGCGCCTCGCCAAGCGCGGCGCACGCTGCGTGCAGATCACCCCGTTCCCGACCGAGTTCGGCCTGCCGGACGTGTTCGACAAGCGCTACGACCCGCTGTGGGCGGAGCTCGGCGACACCGGGATCACGATCCTCAACCACCTCGACGTGAAGGCCTCGCTCTGGGATGTCTTCCGCCGCGACCCGACGCCGCAGAAGGGCATATTCACGGCGATGCCGGCGTTCGCGCTTGCCGAGCCGATGATGTTCTGGATCCTCAGCGGTACGCTCGAGCGCTTCCCCAAGCTGCGCGTGATCCTGGTCGAACCGGGTCTGGGCTGGCTGCCGTTCTTCTTCGAGACGGTGCTCGACCCGCGTATGACGCAGCACTACGAGTTCCCGGGAGTGAAGATGCTGCCGAGCGAGTACTTCAAGCGCCAGATGGGCGCAACGTTCATGTACGAGCCGCAGGGTCTGGGAGCCGCCTACCGCTACTTCGGACCGGACTGCCTGTACTGGTCGACTGACTTCCCGCACCCGGCGACCTGCTGGCCCAATTCGCGCAAGGTCATCGCTGACCAGTTCGGCAAGGCCGGCATCCCGGAGCAGGATCGCGCCAAGATCCTCAGCGGCAACGCGCTGCGCGTCTTCGGCCTCCCGTCCTGAGCCGCGCAATGGCGGGCGTGCTGGAGGGAGTACGCGTCCTTGATCTGTCGTGGGGAGTCGCCGGCCCGATGGCGACGATGCTCCTGGCAGATCAGGGCGCGCAGGTCACCAAGATCGAGCCGCCCGCGGGGGATCCCTTCCGCGGCGAGCTCGGTTACAAGGTCTGGCAGCGCGGCAAGCGCAGCGCCGTGCTCGATCTTAAGAATGCGGCGGACCACGCGAGCTTCCTCGCGCTGGCCTCCCAGGCCGACGTGCTGGTGGAGAGCTTCTCGCCGGGCGTGACCGAGCGGCTGCGGATCGACTACGCGACGCTCTCCAAAGCGAACCCGCGCCTCATCTACTGCTCCATTACCGCCTACGGCCGCGGCAACCCGCACTCCGACCGTCCCGGGTATGACGCGCTCGTGGCCGCGCGCGCCGGCCTGCAGTGGGAACAGCGCGGTTGGCCCGAGGGGGCCATCAACCATATGGCAGGCGTCAGCGACCCGTACGCTGACCTCGAGATTCCCTACGAGTGGCTCCAGGGTGCCCCACGCCCGGGCCCACTCTACCCGGCGTCCTACTGGCCGAGCCTGGGCGCCTTCTTCACCGCCAGCACCGCGATCAGCGCAGCCCTGCGGGCGCGCGAGATCACCGGCGCCGGCCAGTGGGTCGAGACCTCGCTCCTGCAGGGCGCGATGGCCTGCGCGGGCGGCGTTTGGCAGCGCGCCGAGAAGATCGACGTACCGATGTTCAACAGCTGGATCCTCGGCTCCCGCTCGCCCAAGGGACACTTCGAGTGCTCCGACGGGCGCTGGATCCACAACTGGGTCCCGAACCCGCGTTTCCTGCTGACCGCCGCGGCCGGGGACACGCTCAACTCAAGTCCCGACCTTAAGGCGCAGAACGATCCTGACCGCTTCGGGACCGGTCCCGAAGAGCTCCTGGTGATGATGCACTACCAGCCGCTCCTGGCAGAGGCGGTGAAGAAGTTCCCCGCAAAGGAATGGGTGGAGGCCGCCGCTGTCGCGGGCATGACCATCCAGGACGTGCGCACCCCAGAGGAGGCACTCGCCGATCCGCTGTTCCTGAAGGACGGCTGCGTCACCGAGATCAATGACCCGGAGCTGGGCCCGATTCGCCAGGTCGGCGTCGTGTACCGCATGAGCGCGAATGGCAGCACGGTGGGCAAGCCTGCGGCACGCGTGGGCGAGCACACCGCCGCGGTGAAGAGTGAGGCGGCTGCCGCTGCCCGGGCGCCGGCGCTGCTCGCCAAGAGCGGCCGCAAGCTCAAGGCGCCGCTCGAGGGCATCACGGTGCTGGACCTCGGGCTTGCGATCGCAGGTCCCTATGGGACGCAGCTGCTCTCGGATCTCGGCGCGACCGTCATCAAGATCAATGCCCTGTACGACACCTACTGGCACTCGAACCACATCGCCTACATGGCGAACCGCGGCAAGCGCAGCATCGCCCTCGATCTGAAGGATCCGCGGGCGATGAAGGTGCTGCACGAGCTGGTGCAGAAGGCCGACGTCGTGCAGCACAACATGCGCTACGACGCCGCCGAGCGACTGAAGATCGACTACGAGAGCCTCAAAGCCATCAACCCGAAGCTGATCTACTGCCACACGCGCGGCTTTGAGACGGGTCCGCGCTTGGGACTGCCGGGGAATGACCAGACCGGTGCCTGCCTTGCCGGCGTGCAGTACGAGGACGGCGGGATGTCCAAGGGCGGCAAGCCGCTGTGGTCCTTCACCAGCCTGGGCGATACCGGCAATGGGTTCCTGTCCGCGATCTCGATCCTGCAGGCGCTCTATCACCGCGACCGCACCGGCGCGGGGCAGTTCTGCGACACCTCGATCGTCAATGCGCAGCTGCTGAACACCTCCTACGCCGTCGCACGTGCGGATGGCACCGGCTTTGAGCGCCCGCGCATCGATGGCATGCAACTCGGGCGCAGCGCCACCAACCGTCTGTACCAGACGCGTGAGGGCTGGCTGTGCCTGGTGCTGCTACGCGAGGAGGAGTGGCAGCGCTTTGCCGCCGCCATGGCAGTGCCGGCGGATGCGCGCTTCGCAAGCGCCGCTGCGCGTGCGGCCAATGAGGCAGCCTTAGTGCAGCTGCTGGAGCCGAAGTTCAAGGAGCGCACCGCCACCGAGTGGTTCGCGCTGCTCGACAAGGCGCGCGTGCCCTGCGAAGTGTCGGATCCGAAGTTTTCCCTGGGCGTACATGATGACCCGGAGTTCAAGAAGCGCGGCTGGGTGGTCTCCTACGAGCATCCCTTCGTCGGCAAGCTTAACCAGATCGGGCTGCTGTTCGATTTCTCGGACACCCCGGGCAAGGTGCAGGGACCGCCCCTGATCGTCGGGCAGCACAGCCGCGAGATTTTGGCAGAGCTGGGTTACACGCCCGAGCAGATCGAAGAGCTGTGCAAGGACTGCGTACTTGCCTGGAGCGTGAAGGAAGGTCATCGCAAGGTCCGCAGCCCCTGGCAGCCGCAGGCCCCGGCAGCTGCCGCGGCGGAGAAGAAGTCATGAGTTCGAACGATAACCCGGCGCCCCCGGCCGCTACCCGGCCTGACCCGGTCTTCACCGCCGATGCGGTGTTCTTCTGGGAAGGCATCGCGCGCGGCGAGCTGCTCGGCCAGCGCTGCGCCGATTGCAAGAAGCTCACGCACCCGCCGCGGCCGATGTGCCCGGCCTGTCACAGCGTCAAGCGCGAGACCGTCAAGCTCAGCGGGCGCGGCAAGGTCGCCAGCTGGGTGATCCCGCGCCATCCGGCCCCGGTCGGGTTTGCCGAGTCGCCGATCGTGGCGCTCATTGAGCTCGAGGAGGGGATTCGCCTCGTTTCCAACCTGATCGACGTGAGTCCGGATGCAGTGCGCGGCGGTCTTGCGGTCGAGGTGCGCTTTGCGCCGACCCGCGGCGGCAAAGCCGTCCCGGTCTTCACGCCTGCCAAGGCTGGTGCACGTGGGTAAGTTCGCCGCCATCGCTGGCATCGGCCAGACCGAATTCTCCAAGAACTCCGGCCGCAGCGAACTGCAGCTGGCCGCGGAGGCCTCCAAGGCTGCCCTCGATGATGCCGGGATCAACCCGGCGGAAGTCGACGGGATGATCACCTTCACGATCGATGGCAACGATGAGATCGGGCTGTCGCGTTGTCTTGGGGTGAAGGACCTGGCCTACACCACGCGCATCCCCGGCGGCGGGGCGGCATCGGTCGCTACGATTCACCAGGCGGCCGCTGCGGTCACCTCCGGCGCCTGCGAAGTCGTGGTGGTCTGGCGCGCCATGAACGAGCGCTCGCAGTACCGCTTTGGCCAGCCGATGGTGCCGCCGAGCGGCGGTGTCGTGAACGTGGCCGGCAACGGCACCGGTTCGCTGCTGTGGTGCATGCCCTTTGGCGCGCAGACGCCGGCAAGCTGGGAAGCCCTCGCCACGCAGCACTACATGGAGACGTACGGGGTCACCAACCGCGACCTGGGCCACGTCTCGGTGGCGCAGCGCAAGCATGCAGCCACCAATCCGCTCGCCTGGTTCTACCGGAAGCCGATCACTCTGGAAGATCACCAGCAGTCGAAGTGGATCGTGGAGCCGGTGCTGCGTCTTCTGGACTGCTGCCAGGAGAGCGACGGTGGCGTGGCGATTGTTATCACGAGCCTCGAGCGTGCTCGGGATCTGAAGCAAAAACCGGTGCGCATCGCCTCGTCCGCGCAGTCGATCCCTGCCGAGGTCGAGGTGATCTCCAACTACTACCACGCGGATCTGAATATGATGCCCGAGGCCCACGGGGTGGCGAAACGCCTGTACGCGCGCTCGGGCCTGACACCCAGAGACATGCAGCTGGCGATGATCTACGACGCCTTCACCCCACAGGTGCTCAAGCAGCTGGAGGCCTTCGGCTTCTGCAAGCAGGGCGAGGCGAAGGACTTTGTGAAGGGCGGCAACATCGAGGTCGGCGGCGCGCTGCCGGTGAACACCAATGGCGGCCTGATCGGCGAGGCGTACATACACGGGATGAACAACATCACCGAGGCGGTGCGCCAGCTGCGCGGCACGGCGACCAACCAGGTCGCCAAGATGACCAACGCGCTGGTATCGTGCGGCATGGCCGGCGCGATCCTGACCAACAGCTGAAGTTCCTGCGTCCTATGAGAGTCCTCAAGCCCGGTCTGCGCCTGAAAAGCGCCGTATGTGCGACCGAGGTCATGGTCATTCGTGCCCCGGCCGGTGAGGCGCAGCTGGAATGTGGTGGCGCCGAGATGCTCACCGTCACCGAGGCGCTCCCGCCGGGCGCGAAGCTGGATCCGGCACTCGCGCAGGGATCGCTGATCGGCAAGCGCTACGTCGATGCCGAAGAGCGCTACGAGCTGCTGTGCACCAAGGCAGGGGAGGGCTCGCTGGCACTCAGCGGCGCGCCTCTGGGCGTGAAGCAGGCCAAGGCGCTGCCCTCCTCGGACTAAAGCCGATGAACCTTTCGATGCTGCTCGACATGGCAGCGGATGCCTTCGGCGAGCGCACCGCCCTCAGCTGCGGGGCGCAGAGCCTCACCTACGGCGCACTGCGCGCGGCGGCGCGCGCGGCGGCCACGCAGCTCGACCCGACAAAGTTTTCCCACGCGGCGCTGCTGGACACCAACGGCGTGGCGGCGCCGATCGTGCTGTTCGCGGCGGCCTACGCCGGTGTTCCCTATGTACCGCTCAACTTCCGCCTCACCGGTGGCGAGCTGGAGCAGTTGCTGCAGCGTATCGCGCCGGCGTGGCTCGCGGCGCCCTCGGCGTTCCTCGAGCATCTCAGGCTTCCCGAAGGCATCCACTGCGCCGACCGTGAGCGACTGCTGACACCGCCCATGGTGCCGCTCGCTGCGTCTGAGCCCCCGAGCGATCCGGACGCGATCGCCGTACAGCTGTTCACGAGCGGCACGACCGGCACGCCGAAGGCCGCGGTCCTGCGGCACGCGAATCTGATGTCGTACATCCTCGGAACGGTCGAATTTGCGGCCGCCCAGCCAGAGGAGGCGGCGCTCGTCGCCGTGCCTCCCTACCATATTGCGGGCATCTCGGTCGTGCTGAGCTCGACCTACAGCGGCCGGCGCATCGTGATGCTGCCGAGCTTTGATCCCGCCGAGTGGCTGCGCCTGGTGACCGAGGAGAAGATTACCCACGCGTTCGTGGTGCCCACCATGCTGGTGCGCATCATCGAGCACCTCGGCTCGCAGACGAGCCGGCTGAGATTCCCGACGCTGCGCGCCATCGCCTATGGCGGCGGCAAGATGCCGCTCGCGGTCATCGAGCGCGCGCTGGAGGTGTTCGCGGGCGTCGACTTCACGAACGCCTACGGCCTCACCGAGACCAGCGCCACGGTTTGTCTGCTGACCCCGCAGGATCACCGTCGCGCCGCCACCGGCACCGAGCCGGGCACACGCCGCAGGCTCGCGTCGGTCGGCAAGCCCTTGCCGACGGTCGAACTCGAAGTACGTGACGCGGCCGGGCGGGTGCTCGGACCTGAGCAGTCGGGGCTCCTGTTCGTACGCGGCGAGCAGGTCGCGGGGGAGTACCGCGGGGTCGGAAGCCTCCTCGATCCCTCGGGTTGGTTTCCGACACAGGATCTGGGCTGGATCGATGCCGAGGGTTACGTGTTTCTCGAGGGTCGCGCCGACGATGTCATCGTGCGGGGGGCTGAGAACATCTCCCCGGGGGAGATCGAAGAGGCGTTACTGGCGCATCCGGCGGTTGCCGATGCCGTCGCGGTGGCCGTACCGAGCGAGCAGTGGGGGGAGGCGGTGGGGGCCGCGGTGGTGCTGCGCGCCCCCGGGACGGTGACCGCCGAAGCGCTGCAGCAGTGGGTGCGCGAGCGGCTGCGCTCCTCGCGCGTGCCCGAGCGGGTGGTGTTTCGCAGCGAGCTGCCTTACAACGAGATGGGCAAGGTCCTGCGCCGCGTGGTGCGCCGGGAGCTGCAGACGCTCGCCTAAAGCGAGCGGGCGATCAGTTCCTTCATGATCTCGTTGGTGCCGCCGTAGATGCGCGTGACGCGCGCATCGGCGTACAGGCGCGCCACGAGGTACTCATTCATGTAGCCGTAGCCGCCGTGCAGCTGCACGCACTCATCGAGCACCTGTTGCTGCATGTCCGTGCTCCACCATTTCGCCATCGATGCGGTGGCCGCGTCGAGCTTGCCGTCGACGACGTCTTGAATGCAGCGGTCGATGAAGGTGCGCGCCACGCGCACGATGGTCGCGGCCTCCGCCAGGCGGAAACGCGCGTTCTGAAACTCCAGCAGGGTCTTGCCAAAGGCCTTGCGACCCTTGACATAGCGAACCGTCTCGTCCAGCCCGCCTTCCATGGCCGCCATGGCCTGGACGGCGACGATCATGCGCTCGTAGGGCAAATCGCTCATCAGCTGCGCGAAGCCCTTACCCTCGGTGGCTCCGAGCAGGCACTCAGCCGGGACATGCACGTCTTCGAAGAACAGCTCGGTCGTGTCCTGGGCCCGCTGCCCGACCTTGTCGAGGAAGCGCCCCACGCGGTAGCCGGGCAGATCGTGCGTTTCCACCAGGAGAATGGAGGTGCCCTTGGCACCGAGGGTCGTGTCGGTCTTCACCACCAGCATGAGGAGTCCGGCCAGGTAGCCGTTGGTGATGAAGATCTTCGAACCGTTGATCACGTAGTGAGCGCCGTGACGCTCGGCACGCGTGCGGATGCCCTGAAGATCTGAACCCGCTCCCGGTTCCGTCATGCCGATGGCCCCGATCAGCTCGCCGCGCGCCAGCCGCGGCAGGTAGCGCCGCTTCTGCTCCTCGGTGCCGTGGTTGAGCAGATAGTGGGCGGCGATGCTGTGCACGCCCTGCCCGAAGCCGCTCAGTCCGCGTCGGCCAAGCTCCTCGTAGAGCACGACCTCGTGGCGAAAGTCGCCGCCGGCACCGCCGTACTCGCTCGGGATGTCCGCGCACAGCAGGCCGAGTTCGCCTGCCTTGCGCCAGATCTCAGCTCCGACGTTGTGCTCCTCGCGCCAGCGTGCATCGTGGGGGACCATCTCACTTTCCACGAAGCGCACCACCGTTTCGCGGTAGATGGCCAGCTCATCATTCATCCAGGGGGACAATCGCTCGCTCCTCGTTGCGGCGCTTCAGGGCTGCTGCCAGGCCTGCGAGGCCTGTACGAACCACTCGGGTTTGCCGGCAGTCCAGGTCTCGCCCCACAGGTTCGAGCCGCCATTCACCTGCAGCGTCTGACCGGTGATGAATTGTCCGGCCGGACCGGCCACGAACAGGGCTGCTTCGGCAACTTCCCAGGGCGAGCCGGCGCGGCGCTGCGGGCTGGACTGAGCATAGCGCTGCGCCACCTCGGGCGCATACACCGCCCAGCCTTCGGAGACCGTGGCGCCGGGTGCGATGCAGTTGACACGGATGCCCAGCGGCGCCCACTCCACCGCAACACACTCGCTGAATGCCACGATGCCGGCGCGTGCGGCGCAGGTGTGCGCCACCTGATGCAGGCCGCGGGCCGAGACCACGATGCTGACGATGCTTCCGGGGCGAGCATTCGTGCGCCAGTGTCGGGCGATGCTCTGCATCATGTTGAACGTGCCGTGCAGGTTGGTGTCGATCACCGCGCGCCAACCCTTGTCGCTGAAGTCGAGCGCGGCCTGGGGAAACTGGCCACCGGCACTGTTGATCAGTACGTCGACGTGGCCATGCCGCGTGAACAGATCGGCGAAGAACTGATCCACCGCGGCACGCTCGCGGATGTCTAGCGCGCTCGCCTCGCATTCCAGGCCATGGCCCGCGAGCGCGGTGCGCACGCGTGCCAGTTTCTCCGCGCTGCGTCCGCACAGCACCACCCGGGCTCCGAGCCGTGCAGCGACCCAGGCACTGGCCCGGCCGATGCCGCTGCCGGCTCCGGAGATCACGACCGTTCGGCCGCGCAGCAGTCCGGGCGCCAACGAGCAGGGGCGGGTGGCGAGCTCGGCATCGGACATCGCAAGGTTCGCACTCCCTGTGCCATCGTTCTTCGGGGCGGGGCGACTGTCCTGCGGGATGCTCACGGGGTGCGACCGAGCAGTTCACCGCTGATGATGAGCTTGCGCACTTCGGTGGTGCCGGCGCCGATTTCCAGCAGCTTTATGGCGCGGAACAGCCGATTGATCTCCGACTCCCAGATGTAGCCACTGCCACCGTGCACCTGCACGGCCTCCGACAGCACCCGATTCATGGCTTCGGACGCATACATGACCGAGGCGGCCGTGAGCGCGTGGATTTGGCCGCGGCCCCCGCCGCCGATCTCCAGGTCATTCGCGGCGGCCAGTACGCGGTAGGTGAAGGTGCGCATGGTCTCCACCGCGACGTACATCTCCGCAAGCTTTGCCTGGATCATCTGGAACTCGCTGATGCGGCGACCGAACTGCTGGCGCGATTGCGCGTACTCCAGCGCGAGCTGCAGCGCGCGTTCCGCGATCCCCAGGCACAGCGGGGCGATCATGGCGCGCTCGAGGTCCAGCCCGCTCATCACCACCGCGACTCCGCCATTTTCACTGCCCACCAGATTGGCTACCGGGACCCGGCAGTCGGTGAACACCAGTTCGGCCGTCTGACTGCCCCTGAAGCCCATCTTCGTCAGCTTCTGCGCTACGCGAAAACCCTCGAAGTCCTTCTCGATGATGAACGCGGAGATGCCCTGCGGACCGCGCTCCGGTGCGGTCTTGGCATAGACCAGCAGGACGTCCGCCACCGGCCCGTTCGTGATGTAGAGCTTCGAGCCGTTCAGCAGGTAATGATCGCCCTGCCGGCGGGCGCTGGTGCGCATCGAGCCCAGGGCATCCGAGCCGGCCCCCGGCTCGGTGAGTCCCAGCGCGCCGACGAGCTTTCCGGCGCACAGGCCCGGCAGGTACCGGCGTCGCAGGGGTTCATCCGCATTGCGAAAGACATTGTTGACGCACAGGTTGTCGTGCGCGACCCAGGAGAGCGCCAGGGCGTGGTTCCAGCGCGCCATCGCCTGCAGGACCAGGCCGCTCGTAAACAGATCCGCACCGCCGCCGCCGTAGCGCTCGGGCACGGTGACGCCGAGGTAACCGTCTTGGCCGAGGCGCGCGAACTGCGCCGCGGGCCACCATTCTTCCGCGTCCATGCGTGCCGCCAGCGGGTACAGCTCCCGGCGGCAATAGGCATCTGCGCTCTCGAGCGTCGCCTGTTGCTCGGCGTTCAGCTCGAAGGCGGGGGAGGACGGGGCCTGCGGGTGATCCGGGGCCGGAGTTTCATCGGGCATGCAACGGTCCCTCGTCGGGGCAGCTCGTAGAGACTAATGAGTAATGCTCACCATGTCCAGAAAGGACACTTCTTAATTGACTTCTACCAATAAGTGAGGTGGACTCATTAGATGCCGGAAGAGCGGGTGCGTATCGGGTGCGGGTGCGGGTTCTGGGGCGATAGCGCCGCGGGACCCACGCAACTGGTGCACAGCGGTGAGATCGACTTCCTGGTGCTCGACTACCTGTCGGAGATCACGCTTTCGCTCCTGGCGCGCGCGCGGCGCAAGCGGCCGGAACTTGGCTACACGACCGATTTCGTCACCGGGGTCATGCGGCCGCTGGCGGCCGAGATCGCTGCCCGCCGCATCCGCGTCATCGCCAACGCCGGTGGCGTCAACCCGCGGGCGTGCGGCGATGCGGTGCAGAAACTCCTGCGCGAGCTGGGTGTGCAGCTCGCGGTCGCGGTCGTCAGCGGCGATGATCTCACCTCTGAACTTACGGAGTTGCGGGCCGCGGGCGTCACCGATAGCGAGAGCGGCGGACCGCTGCCCTCGCAGGTCCTGAGTGCAAACGCGTACCTTGGCGCGTTTCCGATCGCCACGGCCCTGGCCGCGGGCGCCGACATCGTCATTACTGGTCGCTGCGCCGACAGCGCGCTGGCGCTGGCTCCGCTGATTCACCGCTTCGGCTGGAAGGCGGAGCAACTGGATCGCCTCGCCATGGGAAGTCTTGCGGGGCATGTCATCGAATGCGGACCGCAGGCCACGGGGGGCATCGCGACGGATTGGCGCGCCGTGGCCGCCGACTGGGACGATATGGGATACCCGATCGTCGAATGCTCCGCCGACGGCACCTTTATCCTCACCAAGCCGCAAGGCACTGGCGGGCTGGTGAATGCGGCGAACGTGGCCGAGCAGATCGTCTATGAGGTGCACGATCCGGCTCGCTACGTACTGCCTGACGTCGTCTGCGATTTTACGCACGTCACGCTTGAAGACCTCGGGAGCCACCGTGTGCGTGTCAGTAACGCCCGTGGCCTGCCGGCGACTTCGAGCTACAAGGCGAGCCTCACTTACCCGGACGGCTACCGCTGTACGGCCACCCTCATGATCGTGGGTGCGGACGCCGTGGAGAAGGCGCAGCAGGTCGCGGCGGCGATCCTCAGGCGCACCCGCCGCATGTTTTCCGAGCGCGGCTGGGCCGACTACCACGCAACCTCGGTCGAGGTGCTGGGTTCCGAGGCGATGTACGGGCCGCATGCGCGTCAGCACGCGAGCCGCGAAGTCATCCTGAAGATTGCCGTGGCGCACGCGGAGGAGCCGCCGCTGGAGTTGTTCGCGCGCGAGATCTTTCCCGCCGCGACGTCCATGGCCCAGGGCATCACCGGCTTTGCCGGCGGACGACCGGCCGTGCAGCCGATCGTACGGCTGGCGTCCTGCCTGGTTCCAAAAGAGCGTGTGCATCCAAAGATCGAGATCGCGAGCAGCGCCGGCACGCGCACCCTGACGATGCCGCCCGCCGCGGTACCGCCGCGGCAACCGACTGCTGTGGATCCCAAGGCGCCGCGCGCGACGGCCGACGCCAGCGCGCCCGCGAGTGCTCCGTATGTGGAAGTTCCGCTGTTACGCCTGGCACACGGGCGCAGCGGCGACAAAGGCGACATCGCCAACATCGGCGTCCTGGCGCGCCGGCCCGAGTTCGTGCCGCTGCTGGCGCAGGCGCTCACCCCTCAAGTCGTGCGCGAGTTCCTCGCGCATCTGGTGGAAGGGGAAGTCGAGCGTTACGACTGGCCGGGGCTGCGAGGGTGGAATTTTGTCCTGCACCGCGCTCTCGGTGGCGGTGGCGTTGCATCGCTGCGGTACGATCCTCAGGGGAAGAGCTACGCACAGATCCTCATGGACCTGCCGGTGCGCGTGCCGCGCTCGTGGCTCGAGCCTGCCGGCCCCCTCGGAACACCCGCATGACCGGGCAAGCGCGGCGTCGCGAGCGTCTGCCGCGTGATGCCCGCGTTGCGGACATCATGCGCGCGGCCCGCACGATCTTTTGTGCCAAGGGTTACGCCGACAGCTCGACGGCCGAGATCGCCGCTCAGGCCGGAATGGTCGAGGGCACGCTGTATCGCTACTTTGCCACCAAGCGCGATCTGCTCACCAAGGTCGTGGAGGCTTTCTACGAGAGCATCTTTGCCGACTACGAGCAGCAGTTGCAGGGCGTGCGCGGCACCTGGAACCGCCTGCGCTTCCTCATCTGGAAGCACCTCAGCGTCATTCACGCGGAGCCGGCCATGTGCCGCCTCATCGTGTATGAGCTGCGCCCGTCGCCCCAGTACCGGCAGTCGAGCGTCTATAAGCTCAACCAGCGCTACACGCAGCGCACGCTCGCCGTCGTCACGGAGGGCATCGCCAGCGGCGAGTTTCACGCCGCCGTGCCGCTGCGGATCGTGCGCGACCTCATCTTCGGGTGTGCCGAACACCATGCGTGGGCGTACCTGCGGGGTGAAGGACAGTTCTCCCCGGATGAGGCGGCCGACGCCATCACGAACCTCGTGTACCGCGGGTTGGCGCGCAAGGGGGTGCGCAAGGGGGCGACGGTGGATGCCTCCGTGGACCGGCTTGAACAGGCCGTGCAGCGACTCGAGGGGCTGAGTGAGCCGCGGCGCCGGCCGCGCAACGGGCGCAGGGCGTAGTGTTCAAACGCGTCCTCATCGCCAATCGCGGCGAGATCGCCTGTCGTATCCTGCGAACTCTCAAGGCGCAGGGCATCGCGAGCGTCGCGCTCTACCACCACGAGGACAGGGGCGCGCCGCACGTACAGCTGGCCGATGAGGCGCTGCAGCTGATGTCCGACACACCGACCGCGGCCTACCTGGATCAGGTGCAGATCGTGGAGTGCGCGCGGCGCACCGGCTCGGATGCGATCCATCCGGGCTATGGCTTTCTCTCCGAGAATGCCGACTTCGCCGCGCGCGTCAGCGCGGCGGGTATGACTTTCATCGGGCCGGATGCCGATTCGATTCGCCTGATGGGCGACAAGATCCGCGCCCGCGCCTTCGCCACGCAGCACGGGGTGCCTGTTGCTCCCAGTGTTGCCGGCGCCGACCTCGCACAGATCGAACGTGGCGCCGCGGCTGTGGGGTTTCCGCTGCTGGTAAAGGCCGCAGCCGGCGGTGGTGGTAAGGGGATGCGCATCGTGCGCACGGCGGCCGAGCTGCCCGAGAGCCTGCGGGCCGCGGCTGCCGAGGCGCAACGGTACTTTGGCGACGGCCGCGTCTACGCCGAGCGCTACATCGAGCAGCCGCGTCATATTGAAGTGCAAATTCTCGGCGATGGCGCCGGGAATGTCGTGCACCTCTACGAACGCGAGTGCTCGCTGCAGCGCCGGTATCAGAAGATCGTCGAGGAATCCCCGGCGCCCAATCTCCCCGCACAGCTGCGGACGGCCATGTGTGCTGCGGCGGGGCGTCTTGGCAGCGCAGCGCGCTATCGAAATGCCGGCACGGTCGAATTCATGCTGGCGCCGGACGGCGAGTTCTATTTTCTGGAGATGAATACGCGCCTGCAGGTGGAACACCCGGTGACCGAGTGCATTCTCGGGGTGGATCTGGTCGCCGAGCAGCTGCGCATTGCCGCGGGCGCCGGTTTGCCTTTCTCCCAGGAGCAGGTTGTCCCGGCCGGCCACGCCATCGAGTGCCGCATCTGTGCCGAGGAACCCGAGCACGACTTTCGGCCTGCGACCGGTCGGATCGGGGTGCTGCAGGTGCCGGGCGGTGCGAACGTGCGTTTCGACGGCGGCGTGCGCGTCGGACAGGCGATCACCCCGGCCTTCGACTCCATGCTGGCCAAACTGGTGGCGCACGCCCCAACCCGCGGCGAGGCCGCGGCTTCCCTGGCGCGGGCACTAGATGCGCTCGTTTTGCTTGGCGTGCCAACCAACAGCGATTATCTCGCGCGCGTGCTACGGCATCCGCAGTTCCTGGCCGGGAAGCTGCACACGGGGTTTCTGGCAAAGCATGCGCGCGAGCTTACGGGGCCGGAGAAGCCCGAAGAGCGCGCAGTCGCGGTGCTCACCGCACTCTTGACGGACCAGGAGTTCCACCGTGCGGCGCTCTCGGCTCCCGAGCCGCACGCCACGATCGGCCCGTGGCGCAACTGAGTGCTGCGGTGAACCATAGCTTCAAGGTCGACGGGCAGCATGGCGAGGCGCAGATCGTTGCCTTGCGGCCGAGCCTGCGCGTCCGGCTCGGAGAGCAACTCTACAGCGTCACCGGACTGCACGCTGATGGGGCGCAATTCGAGATCTGCGTGGACGGGATTAGCTACCGCGGCTGGCGCTGCATCGTAGGGGATGTCGTGCACGTGCGTGTCAACGGGCGCACCTACCTGGTGCATCTTGACGGGCGCACGCTCGCCGCCGCCGGCGCGGCGGCCGAAAACGAGGTGCGCGCCAGCATGCCCGGCGTCGTCGTCGCCGTGCACTGCGAGCCGGGGCAGCAGGTGCAGGCCGGCGATCAGCTGTTGACGCTCGAGAGCATGAAACTGCAGGTGACGGTGGTGGCTTCGCACGCGGCGCGGGTACAGCAGGTGCACGTCGCCGCCGATACGGTGTTCGAGCGCGGCGCCCTGCTGGTGTCGCTCGTGCACGAGGAGATGCAGCAGCGATGAGACCCATCGAATCGACCGTGCGCACGAACTCCCCGGAGTTCCGCCAGCGCTATGCGCACAACAAGGCCCTTGCCCTGCGGCTCAAAAAACTCCAGGAGACCGCCCGCCATGCGCGACCCGCCCGCGATCTCGAGCGACTCGCGAGCCACGGCAAGATGCTGCCGCGCCAGCGCCTGGAGCGACTGCTCGATCCGGGCACGCCATTCCTGGAGCTCTCGACGCTCGCGGCCAACATGGCTTACGGTGGGGACTCGCCCGGGGCGAGTTGCATCACCGGTATCGGCGTGGTGTCCGGGCAGGAAGTCATGATTCATGCCGACGATCCCACGGTGAAGGGCGGCGCCTGGTATCCGCTCACCGTGAAGAAGATCGTGCGCGCCCTGGACATCGCCATCGAGAATCATCTGCCGGTCGTGCATCTGTGCGACTCGGCGGGCGGGCAGCTGCAGCTGCAGTCCGCCCTGTTTCCCGACCGCTACATGGCCGGGCGGATATTTCGCAACCAGTCGGTCCTGAGCAAGATGGGGATCAAGCAACTCGCGCTGGTGTTTGGTCACTGCACGGCCGGAGGGGCGTACATCCCCGCCCTGAGTGACTACAACGTGATCGTGCGCGGCACCGGTGCGGTATTCCTCGGGGGGCCCCCGCTGGTCAAGGCCGCCACCGGTGAGGTGGTGAGCGCCGATGATCTGGGAGGCTGCGACCTGCATACCCGCAAGAGCGGCACCTGCGACTACCCGGCGGCGGACGAGGCTGAGGCCATCAGGATCGGGCGCGAGATCGTGGCGCTGTGGGAGCGGCCTGCGAAGTGGCGCCTGCCAGAGCAGCCGGCCGAGGCGCCGCTGTTGGACGCTGATGAGCTGTACGGGATCATCCCGGACGACATCAAGAAGTCCTTCGACATGCGCGAAGTGATCGGCCGCCTCGTCGACGGCAGCCGTTTTCATGAATACAAACCCGCGTATGGCACAACCCTCATCTGCGGGTTCGCACACCTGTGGGGTTACCGCCTCGGCATCCTCGCGAACAATGGCATCCTGTTCAATGACAGCGCGATCAAGGGCGGCCACTTCATCGAGCTGTGTAATCAAAACAACACGCCGCTACTGTTTCTGCAGAACATTACCGGCTACATGGTGGGTCGGGAGTACGAGGCAGCTGGCATCACCAAGGACGGGGCGAAGATGATCATGGCGCAGACTTGCAGCCACGTGCCGAAGCTGACCGTAATGTGTCACGGCTCCTTTGGTGCCGGCAACTACGGGATGTGCGGCCGGGCGTTTGACGGGCGCCTGCTGTTCACCTGGCCCAATCATCAGATCGCGGTGATGGGCGGCGAGCAGGCCGCCGGCACGCTGGCAGAAGTTAAGCTGCGACAGCTCCAGCGCACGGGTGCGCCGGTTGACGCGGCGGCCATCAGCCGCGTGCGCACGGATACCCTCAAAGCTTACGAGGAACAGACTTCCGCGTTGAATTCCACCTCGGAACTGTGGGACGACGGCATTCTTGATCCCGTGGATACGCGCAATGCACTCGGCATCGCGCTCTCGGCGGCCCTGAATGCGCCCGCGGGCCCGGCGGGAAACGGCGTGTTCCGCTTCTGAGGCGCTACTTGCCCTTCCAGACGGGAGGCCGTTTCTCGGCAAACGCCCGCGGGCCCTCCTGAGCATCCTCGCTCAGATAGACGGACTCGAACAGGCGATCCCCGGCGCGCAGGGCGTCGGTACGGCCACTTTCCGTGGCCGCGTACACCAGTGCGCGACAGGCGCGCACGGTGAGTGGTGCATTGGCTGCGATGCGCGCGGCGAGTTCGAGGCTGCGTGCGAGTAACTGCTCGCGGGGCACCACATGGTTGACGTAGCCGAGCTCATACAGGCGCGCAGCACTCATCGGTTCGCCGGTGAGCAGCAGTTCCATCATGATTCGCTGCGGTAGCATGTGCAGCAGTGGCGCCGCCCATGGCGTGCCGCGCCCGACGCGCGCTTCGGTGATGGCGAAGGTCGCGTGCTCGGCCGCCACGCACAGGTCACACATCTGGGCGAATAGCCACCCGCCCGCCATGGCCATGCCGTTGACCGCCGCGATCGTCGGCTTAGTGACCTGGATCGCGTCACCCAGGATCGGGATGAAGCCTCGCGGCGGCACCTTGAGGCCCGTGGCGCTGGCCTCCTTGAGATCCATGCCGGCGCAGAAGGCCTTGTCGCCGGCGCCGGTCAGAATCGCCACCTTGGCCGTAGCGTCCTCCTCGAAGCGCTTCCAGGCGGCGAACAACCCGGCGCGCACCTCGGCGTTGATGGCGTTACGACTCTCGGGGCGGTTAATGGTGATCAGCGCGACCGGGCCTTGCATCTGAAACAAAATCGCGTCGCTCATCGGGCGTACCTGCAGGGTTGACAGAGGCAATCGACGACCGCTAGCGTACCAAAACGGTACCAGCGGTACCGCGAGCTTGATCCACGACGATCGACCCGGGGGAGGCTGCGGCATGGCAGAGCGGTCCAGCGCAGCCCGAGAGAGGCTGCTCTGAATAGCTTGCTGAGAGTCAGCGCAGACGGGCTGCTCGCTGAAGCCCTGGCCCCAGCGGGCGGCGCCGCGCGCTCAGCTTTGACCGGTAGTCCCTGGCTCATGGTTGACCTTAACGCACATGCGTTGCCGCCGGCGGGGGAGGGCGCGGCGCTGGCGCGCTGGCTGCAGCGCCAGGCATGTCCGGTCATCGGGCTCAGCGCTCGCGGGCCCGAACATCCGCTCGCCCTTGCGTGCGACACGGTAGTGGCGGATAGCGTTGAGGCGCGCGAACTCGTGACTAACATCGAAGCGGCCCCGCTCGCCGCCATGGTGCTGGTGCAGGTGCTGCGTCTCACGGAGGGGCTCGCAACCGAGCAGGCGCTATACGTCGAGTCGCTCGCCTACGCGACCCTGCAGACCGGCGCCGAATTTCACCGCTGGCTGGCAACGGCCGCACGACCCGCGCCACCGCTGGTCGCTGACCTGGGGCCGCCGGTGCTGGTGGAGAGGGTCGACTCTCACCTGCGCTTGCGCCTGAATCGCCCGGCGCGCCGCAATGCGCTTTCGGTGCCGATGCGCGACGCCCTGGTCGAAGCCTTGGAGCTGGTGCTGGCCGATCCTTCCATCGCCGCAGTGACGGTCCGCGGTGAAGGCAGCTGCTTCAGTGCGGGCGGTGAGCTCGCCGAGTTCGGCAGCGCCCCCGATGCGCCGACCGCGCACGCGGTGCGCTCGATTCGCTCGGTTGCCGCGCTGCTCGCGCGCTGCGCTGCGCGACTGACCTTTCAGGTGCACGGCGCCGCCGTCGGTGCGGGCGCCGAAATGGCCGCGTTCGGCGCTCGGGTCGAAGCCAGCGCGGATGCCTTTTTTCAGTTGCCGGAGCTGCGCTACGGGCTAATTCCTGGTTGCGGTGGCTGTGTGAGCATTCCACGACGCATTGGTCGGCTGCGTACCGCCTACCTGGCACTGTCTGCCCGGCGGCTCGATGCCAGCACGGCGTACCGTTGGGGGCTGGTCGATTTCTTGACGCCCGAGACTTCGGCGTTGAGCAAAGTTCATTAGGGAGAGCGATGATGACCAAGGCGGCAGTGGTGACCGGGGCGGCGATGGGCATGGGAATGCTCATGGCACGCAAACTGGCGCAGCGAGGCTGGACCGTATTCGCCGGTGTCATGCCGGGAATGGATACCAGCGAGCTGACGCGCGGCGTGCGGCTCAGGGTAATCGAGCAGGACGTCACCAACGAGCCGATGGTGCAGGCCGGCGCGCAACAGGTCGCGCAGGCGCTCAACGGGGCAACTCTGGACCTGCTCATCAACAACGCCGGAATCGCCGACATTGCCACCGGGCCGGTCGAGGGAGTCAACATCGAAGAGGGCAAGCAGCTCTTCGATGTTAATCTGTTCGGCCAGATACGCGTCATCAAGGCATTCCTGCCACTCATGTTTTCGAGCCAGCAGTCGCCCCGCATCTTCAACTTTTCCTCCGGCGCGGTGCGCGTGCCGATGCCCTGTTCGGGCATGTACAACATGTCGAAATACGGCGTCGAAGGCCTCACCAATACGCTGCGCTACGAACTGGCAAAATTTGGCATCCAGGTGACCTCGATTGAGCCCGGGGCAGTCAAGACCCATATGACCGCAGATCCGGTCAATTCCACGGCGCGCATCTGGGAGCGCTCGAGCTCGCAGATCCGCGAGCGCTACGAGGCCAAGCTGCGCCCCATCACCGATCATCTCGGGCGCATGCTGCTGACGGCCAACGAGCCCGATGACGTCACGGACGGCGTCCTGAAGCTCATCGACGTGCCGAGGCTTAAGCCACGTTACATGGTGGGCAAGGAAGTGCGGATGCTGCCGCTGATGCAGGCGCTATTGTCGGAAGGCGCGTTCGAGCGTCTTGTGGCGAAGCAGTTCAATATCTGACGCACGTGACAAGCAGACTCGAGGAGAAGACAGTGCAGGAAGTGACAGCAAGGTTTGCGACGTTGCGTGACGGCAGCCGGACGCTGGCGGCAGCCAGCGGCGCGCAGCGCGCCGAGAGACTGCGGGGAATGCTGGCGGCGGTGCTGAACAACAAGCAGCGCTTCTATGACGCGGCGCATACCGAGATGAGGGCCTGTGACCTCGACGTGGCCGCGCAGCTGGTGATGGTCAAGAGTGAAGTGGACTTCGTCGCCAAGCGCGTCGGCGGCTGGATGAAGCGGCGGCGGGTGCGCAACTCCGCCGCGACCCTGGGGAAGAAGTGCTACATCCTGTACGAGCCGAAGGGCATAGTGCTGAACCTGTCCACTTGGAACGCCCCGATCGCGATCGCTCTGGTGCCCGCAGTCGCGGCGATCGCCGCCGGCAATGCCTTCGCCCTCAAGCCCTCGGAACTGGCGCCACACAGCGCGCACGTGCTCAAGGAGGTGCTCGAGGCAGCGCTGCCGCACGATGAGTTCGCCGTGTTCGAAGGCGGCCCGGAGGTGGCGCAGGAATTGCTGACGCTGCCCTTCAATCACATCTATTACACGGGCGGGCAGCGGGTGGGACGACTGGTAATGAAGGCCGCGGCCGATAATTTCGCCGCGGTGACGCTGGAGATGGGGGGCAAGAATCCTGCCATCGTTGATGCCTCGGCGGCGATCGACAACGCTGCCCGCAAGATCGCATGGGGGCGCATCGCCAACGCCGGCCAGGTGTGCGTGGCGCCGGACTATGTGCTTGCGCACGAGTCGGTATACGAGGCGTTCGTGCAGGCGCTGATCAAAGCGGTTGGCGTGATGTACAACGCCGATGGCGCAGGCTTTGATAGATCACCGGAGCTGATGCGCATCATCAACGATCAGCACTTTGCGCGCGTGGCGCGGCTGCTGCAGGATGCACGCGACAAGGGCGCCACGTTTGCCTTCGGCGGCGAGACCCGCGCCGAAGACCGCTTCATCGCGCCCACCATCCTCACTAAGGTCACCGAGGACATGCTCGTGATGCAGGAGGAAATCTTCGCACCCGTCCTGCCGGTCATTCCGTACCGCGACCGCAACGAGGCGTTACAGATCATTGGCCGTCGCACCAAGCCCCTCGCACTCTATATTTACGCCAAGGAGCGCGCGGCGATCGACTACTTCCTGGCCAATACGACCGCCGGCAGCACGGTGGTCAACCACAACCTCATCCAGTCAGGCACGAATCCGCGCTTGCCCTTCGGCGGCGTCAATCACTCGGGCATCGGCCGTATCGGGGGCGAGCAGGGCTTCATGGAGATGTCCAACCCGCGCTCCGTGGTCGAGCAGCCGCTCGGCTTCCTCGACCTGACCTTCAATCTGCCGCCGTATTCGAAGACCTATCGCAAGCTGATCGAGAAGGCCCTGAAGACCTAGGGGCGCACAGACCGCGCCCCGGGGCGGGGCTAGTGGCGGCGTCCCTTGACGCGCACCTTGAACTTCATACTCGGGCCGGGCGTCGGAAGCACCTTGGTCTGCAGTACATAGTCCGGGGACTCCAGCTCCAGGTCGAGCAGGTAGAACAGCCGCGCCATGCTGAACGCCATCTGCACCTCGGCGAGCGTCTTGCCGAGACAGGTGTGCGTGCCGCGGCCGTAAGGTGAGTACACGCCCGGCTTCAGATGCTCCGCGCGCGGCTTCGCGTAGCGGTCGATGTCGAACTTATCCGGGTTGGGGTAGTACTCTTCCATGAAGTGCGGTACGGCAGTTGCCACGTACAGCAACTCGCCCTCGCGGATCTGGTGGCCGAGGAAGCCAAAGTCGCGCGTCGCGGTGCGCATCTGCGCCACGGCGATGGGATACATGCGCATGACTTCCATGATGGCGCCATCGATGGAGGGCAGGTTACGCAGATCCGGCTCGTCGATGTTGCCTTTAGCGAACAGCGCATCCGCCTCGGCACGCACGCGCTCGAGCACCTCGGGATGCTTGAGCACCGCATAGACGAATGCCCCGAGCGTGTTGGCCACGGTATCGAGGCCGGCCACGAACGGTCCGGTGAGGCTCAGGATCAGATCGCTCGCCGGGATGAGGTCCGGATCGCGCGCATGCGCCTCCATGACGTCATCGACCAGGTTGCGCCGCGTCGGATCGCGTGAATCCTTGGTGGCGTTGTACTCGGCGATCATGCGGCGGCCGAGCTCCGACACGCGCTCCTTGGCGTGCTTGTAACGCGGGTCCTTGAGGAGAAACCGCGGGCGCTGACGGGTCACGAGGATGTTGAGGATGTAAAGGATGGTGGTGCGGATGTCGGTGACGTACTCGCGCGGCGAGGTGCCCGTGAGCATGGCGCCGAGCTGCTCGGTGACGATGTACTGCAGGTTCTGCACGACTGGCACCGACTTGCCGATGGGCCAGTCGCGCGCCACGACCGAATCGGTGATCTCGATGAGCTCGTTGTAACGGCCGCGCATGGACTCCTTGGAGTAGCCATGCTTCATGACCGCGCGCAGCTTCTGGTGGGTCTCGCCGTCCTCGCCGGTCAGCGTGCGCTTGGCGCCCCATTCATCGACCAGCCCCTGCCAGAACTCCTTCGAACGCAGCGAGTCGCGGCCCTCACGCGTGCCCATGAAGGTGGCCGCCTCGGTACCGGCGAGCACCGTATACACGTTGCTCATGACCTTCAGACGGAACACGGGGCCGTACTTGCGGTAGCAATCGTAGAAGAACCGGCCGGGGTCCTTCGCCATCTGCAGCGCATTGCCCACGATGGGGAGGCCGCTGACGTGGGCGGGTTCTTTGAGGGTTTCGGATGCAACCGTGGCCATGGCGAGCCTCATTTAACGCCGGAAGTGCGTCGCTTTGCCGATGGTATACGCATTGCCTGTAATACGGAACCACCGGTACCTATTGGACCCGGGAGTTGCCAGTATGCGATAGTTTCCAGCAGCCAGGAACGCTGGTTTTCCGGGGATGACATGAACAATTTGTTGCCCGCGCCCGAGCTGAAATTGAAGCGCAAGCCTGGCCGACCGCGCAGCAAACGCTCGGAAGAAGCCATCATCCGGGCGACCACTTCGCTGCTGGCGGATGAGCGCTACGCCGACCTCACGGTGAGCAAAGTGGCTGCGCGCGCGCGCGCGAGCAAATCGACGATCTACCGCCGCTGGCCCACCAAAGAGCACTTGGTCATCGAGGCCTTCAACCGCTGGCCGGCACTGCTGCCCCACGACCGCGGCGACGTGATGGCGGACCTGCTCGACTTGTACCGGCAGTTTCTGCGCATCCTGCACCGGCCGCCCTCGAACGCCATCATGCCCACGCTGGTGGCCGAGCGCGCCCACAACCCCGCGCTCGCCGCGGTCTTTGATCCGCTGATGCAGCGGCGTCGCGACCCGGTGCGCGTCGTGCTGCGACGGGCCATGGAGCGCGGCCAGCTGCCCAAGAGCACCGACGTCGAGCTGGCGGTGGATGCCATCATGGGCGTCACCGTGCTGCGCATGTACTTCATTCCGGGGAACCTCAGCATCCCCGCGATCCGCGAGTTCCTGACCGTGCTGCTGCGGGGTCTTGGCGCCCGCGGTTACTGAGTTCCCGCCCCTGAACGCAGCTTCTGCGGAGGACGGTTTGAGCGCGGTCACCCTGCTGAGCCGCCGCCTCGAGGTCGGGGCGGCGCTGCCGAACGAGGGCAGCCTCGCCATTGCGGCCGATATATTCGTGCCGGCCAACGTGGCTCCCTCGGCGCCGGTAATGTTCTGCCTTCCCGGGGGCGCAATGAACCGCGCCTATTTCGACCTGCGCGGCGCGGGCGACTTCAGTTTCGCGGCCCATCTGGCGGCGCGCGGCTTCATCGTGGTGACCTTAGATCATCTGGGCGTCGGCGACAGCAGCCGGCCAGCGGACGGCTTCGCGCTGACGCCCGATATCCTGGTCGAGGCCAATGCCATCGCGATCGAATCCATACGGCGCGAGCTGGAGCAGGGGCAAATCACGGGCCAGCCGCTCGGAGCGATCCGCTCGGTCGGCGTCGGGCACTCCATGGGGGCCATGCTGACGGCTATGCAGCAGGCGCGCTTCGGCAAGCACGCCGCGCTGGTCCTCTTCGGATTCAGCACGCGCGGACTCGCCGCGGCGCTGTCGCCCGAGGAGCTGAAGTTTGCCAACGATCCGGTCGCGACGCGGGCGAACCTGGTGCGCCTCGCGCACCTGCGCGGCGTGGATCCCTATCCGCAGATCGTGCGTTCGGCCCAAAGCAAGGACCTGTTTGCCGGTGAGACCGCCGACCGCCGTGGCGTTGAGGCTCTGCAGCGGGCGCGCTCGCAGTTGCTGCTGACGGCGGGCCTGTTCTCGATGATCCCTGGCAGTTGCGCGCCGGAATGCGCGCAGGTGAAGGTGCCGGTCTTTCTTGCGGTCGGCGACCGTGACATCGTCGGACCCGCGCGGCAGATTCCGGCCGATTATGGCGCCAGCCCGGACATCTCGCTCCTCGTGCTGCCCTCGACCGGCCACGCGCATTTCCTGTTCGACTCCCGGGGACTGCTGTTCCGGCGCGTGGCGGACTGGTGCGAGGCCGTACTGCGGGAGAGCTGAAGTGCAGCCGCGTGCCGAGGGGCAGATCGCGCAGCGTTACGCGAACGCGCTGCTCGGGGATCTGGGCGTTTCCCGGTCCGTGAGCGAACAGCCCGAGCTGCATCCCGCACAACGCTGGGCGCACTGCGGTGGACTTGCGCTCACCGGCTACCCCGCGGCGGCACAGATGTGTCCGGTGCCGCTCGCCTCGTATGCCGACGGTGTCGTACGTGCACTGCGCGCCGTGTGCCCCGATTCACCCCTAAATACTCTCGATGGCGCCCAGCTCCTCGGTGAGCGTGCCGCGCTCGCCGGGTACCGCCGGGCCGGTGACATCGCCCCCGGGGGCAGCTGCCGTCTGCTGGCCACCGCGGACGGCTGGCTGGCGGTGAACCTCTCGCGCCCGACGGACTGGGAGCTGCTGCCGGCTTGGTTTGAGGGCGCGCCGCTCGCTGACTGGCCTGCGGTCGCGACGGCGCTTAGGCAGCGCTCGACGCTTCCGAGTCTCGAGCGCGGGCGCCTCCTGGGGCTGGCGCTCGCACCACTGGCGCGGGCGCCAGAACGACCCGTGCCGTGGTACCAGGCGCGGGTGCGCACCTCTGCAGCGCAGGCGCAGCGTGGCGCAGCGCCGCTGGTGGTCGATCTGTCGGCCCTCTGGGCCGGGCCATTGTGTACGCAGCTGCTGCAGATGATGGGCGCACGAGTCATCAAGGTGGAAAGCACCGGACGCCCCGACGGGATGCGCGCCGCCGCGACGGGCTTTTATGACCTGCTCAATGCCGGCAAGGCGAGTCTGGCGCTGGATTTCAGTCATCCCCCCGAGCTGGGATCGCTGCGGAAGCTGCTGCTGCAGGCGGACATCATCATCGAAGGCTCACGCCCGCGTGCGCTGCGCCAGCTGGGAATTCGCGCCGAGGACATCGTGCACGAGAACCCGGCGGCAACCTGGCTCAGTATCTGCGGTTACGGGCGCGACGAGCCCGCTGCCCAGTGGGTCGCATTCGGCGATGACGCCGCGGTGGGGGGAGGACTTTCGCAGGTGCTGTGGGACTGCAGCCGCCGGCCGATGTTCTGCGCTGATGCGATCGCGGACCCCCTCGCCGGCCTGCATGCGGCACTTGCGGCGTGGTGTAGCTTCATGCAAGGCGGCGGACGACTGCTGTCCGTGGCACTGCACGACGTGATCGCTTATGGCATCCAGTTCATTGCCGCCAACGACGCCGACGAGAACCGGGCGAGGGCCGCAGAGTGGAGCGGCCGCATTACGCCCGCGGACGTGGCGGCACCGCGCCCGCGGGCGCCCTCGGGGGGGGCGCGAGCCCTCGGGGCGGACACTCACGCAGTACTTGCGACGCTGGTGCGCTGAGGGCGTCGCGCGGCCTCAGCGCACGCTCAGCGCCGCACGCTTACCGGCTTCGCGCCCGAAAAAAGTCGCATCCGCAAGCGACATCCCCGAGCTGTAACCCTCTCCCCAGCGCGGTAACCCGCAGGCCGTGCGGCCGGCGGCAAACAGTCCACCTACGACGTTGCGCTGCGCGTCGAGCACTTCACCGCCCGGCAGTGTATCCAGGCCGCCGAGGGTGAATGAGGCGTAGAAGCAATGATCCGTGCGGCAGTCGATCGCCACAAACGGCGGCTGCTCCAGTGGGGTGAGCCACTTTCCGGCCTTGTGGAACAGGGGGTCGGTTCCCTGGGCGGCATAGTGGTTATAGAGCCGCACCGTGGCGGTGAGTGAGTTCTGCGGAAGCTTAAGCTCGCGCTCGACTTCCTCCCAGGTCTCAGCTGCGGCGCCGATTTCCATCTTGGCGAGTTGTTGCATTTCGCCCGTGGCGTAGGTGTTGTGATCCTGCAGCAACCAGATGCGCTCGCCGCTCTGGCGCAGGATGTAATTCGAAACCCGGCCGTGGTAGCAATCCTCGTTAATGAAGCGTTGCCCCTGAGCGTTGACGAAGATGCCCTTCACCAGTGAACCAGGCGGGTACCAAGGGATGGTCGCAAAGCCCTCGCTCATGTTGACCGTGACGCCGCCGGCGCTCTCGCCCAAGAGGATTCCCGAGCCGTCATCGACGGTGCCGAGCGGGAACTGCGAGCGCAGCAGAAGCGGTGCGTGCTGCTTGACCATCTCGCGGTTCATGACGAAGCCGCCGGCACACAGTACGACCGCGCGTCGGGCGCGCGCGTAGCGCACGACGCCTTCGATGCGCAGCACCAGCCCATGAGTGTCACGGCCGCCCTCGGTCACCAAAGCGAGCGCGCGGGCGTTGTAGAGCACTTGCACGCCTGCGGCGCTGACGCGCGCGGCGAGCTTGTCCATGACGTAGCGGCCGCCGCCCATGCCGAGGAACTTCGGGCAGTGCCCGCGCGGGGCGGGGCGGGCGTGCTCGACGAAAGGCCACGCTTCCTCGCTCCCGGACCAGATCAGGCAGTCATCGGTGGAGGGTTCGATGCAGCGCTCGGCAATGTAGGAGTTCTTGTACTCGATGCCCTGCTCGGTCAACCAGGTGTAATGCTGCAGCGAATGCTCGGCGTAGCGACGCGCCTTGGCGGCGTCCGCATTCGGGCCGCCCACCATCAACAGGTACTGGTACAGATCCTCGGTCGCATCCTCGAAGCCGGCCGCACGCTGGATGGGCGTACCGCCGCCGCCACCGAGGTAAATCTCGCCACCCGACAGCGCCGAGGTTCCCCCGTTGCCGCTGGCGCATTCCACCAGCAGCACGCGTGCCCCAGCCTGGGCCGCCTCGAGTGCTGCGCAGGCGCCGGCGGCGCCGAAGCCGAGCACGATGACGTCGGTTTCGAAGTCCCAGCGCGGTACCTCACGCAGTGCGGCCGGATGACTTAATGAATAACGAGGCGTTTCCGTCACGGCGGGTTACTCTGTTTTGGCGATGTATCCGAATGAGGATAAGGTAGATTCGAAAGTGAATGCAGCCTGTACGATGGGGTCAGTATCGCCCGTCGTGCGTTTGAGGGGGAAGACCATGTCGCTACGCCTGGAAGATATCGAACTCATCCGACGCCTGAAGTACAAGTACTGGCGCTGCATGGACACCGGCGACATCGCGGCCCTGCGCGAGCTATTCGTCGAGGACGTCAAGGTCGACTATGTCGGTGGCAGCTACCGCTGGCAGATGCAGGGGCGCGAGAAGATCCTCGACTCCATTGCCGGTTCGTTCAATGCGAATGCCGTGGCTTGCCACACCGGCCACCATCCCGAGATTGACGTGCTCACCGATACGACGGCCACCGGCATCTGGTATCTCACCGATGTCTTCATCAATCTCGCCGAGAAGGTCCGTACCACCGGCAGCGCACTGTACCGCGACAAATACCTGAAGACGCAGGGACAGTGGCGAATCGCAGAATCCGTCTACGAGCGAGTGTATGAAGAAGTCGAGCCCTTCGAGCAGCCGCCCAAGCTCACGGCGCATTGGCTGGCACGCGTGAAGCCGCCGGCCGGAGCGAAATCCCCATGACCGACCTGGCAGGTCAGGTTGCCCTGGTGACCGGTGCCGGCCAGGGGGTGGGGCAGGGCATCGCCTTTGCGCTCGCCGAAGCCGGTGTGGCCGTCGCGGTGGCCGGCCGCACCGAGGCGAAGGTTGCGGAGACCGCGAAGGTCATTGCCGCCGCGTGGCGGCAAGGCGCTGGCGATCACCTGCGACGTATCCAAAGCCGATGACATCGTGCGTACGGTGGCGCGCACCGTGGAGGCGCTCGGCGGCATCGATATCCTGGTGAATAACGCTTATGACGGCGCGTTCGGACCACTGTTGTCACTCGATGATGAGGCGTTCATGCGCGGCATCCATGCCGGGCCGCTGGCCTCATTCCGCTTCATGCGTGCCTGCCATCCGCACCTCAAGGCGCGCGGCGGCGGCAACATCGTGAACCTCGTCACCTCCGCATCCGTGCGCTGGGACTCATCCAACTACGGCGCCTATGCGGTGGCGAAGCAGGGGATTCGCGCCCTGACGCGGGCCGCCGCCAGTGAATGGGGCCGCGACAACATCCGCGTCAACAACATCGCGCCGCTGGCAGCCTCGCCGGCCCTGGCCGCCTGGATCAAGCGCGATCCGGAGGCGAAGACCTTCTTCGAAACGGTGGCGCTGAAGCGCGTCGGGGACTGCGAGACGGATATCGGCCGCGCCGTGGTCGCGCTCGTTGGGCCGCAGATGAGCTATGTCACCGGAGCCACGCTGCCGCTGGATGGCGGGCAAGCGTATTTCGGTTAACGATCAGAGCGCGGGCTCGTGCCCGTCGTGCAGCCGGTACTCACTCGTGGCGACGACGTCGATGCGGTCGAAGTCGATGAACTTCACGCAACTGTCCATCATGCTCTTGAGATGGCGCTGATGCCGCTCCTCATCGCCCGCGGCATTGTAGAACGCCTGCGAGTTATGCAGTGCCTCCGGTGGGAAGCCTTCTTCGACGATGCCGCGAAACGGTGGTGCGCCCGCGGTCAGCGGCATCACGACCACGTTGTGTGCATAGCGAAAGTTGGCTTGCGTCTCGATGCCTACCGGCGTGTGCTCATTGAACCAGATCTGCCGCCATGCCTCGTACGACAAGCGCGGTGGCACCTGCAGAAACGTCACCTGACTGAAACCAAAGGTGCGCTCGCCGGCACGCGCGGGATGAAGCACGTTCGGCAGTATCAGCGATTCAGCCACGGCGAAGCCGGCGATCCGCTCAAAGCCCGTGGTGAGCAGCTGTTCGACCGGGGCGCGCCGGTAGGCGCTCGTGAGCCAAAAGCTGACGATCCCATCGGGTGCGGGCTGCGTGCTGTGCAGCGTGAAGTTCACCAGCGCGCCGCTCAGGTCGGAGAAGTCGGCGATGTTGAACTGCAGCCGTTCGGCGCCCAGCGCACGCATGCGCGGCGCGATTTCACCGAGGAATCGCCGAGTGACGTCGGCTGCGGCTGCGCGCCCACGCCAGAAAACGTACAGCAGTTTTTCCATGCACCAAGCCCCACCACTTTACCGGCTGCACCGAGTGTAGCCGCAAAAGCGCCGACGGGCGCATTGACGGCGGCAGCGCAAGCGAGGTTGGTATGAGAACGCAGACCTTCGGTCCGATCCGGCAGATTGCCTGGGTGGTGCGCGATCTTGAGGCGAGCGTTGCCAACTGGCTGCGCGTCAGTGGCGTGGGTCCCTGGACCTGTTTCCGCAACGTCGCCATGACTGGAGTGCTGCGCGGTGCCGCAGCCAAGGTGCGCATGCACGTCGCACTCGGCTACCAGGACGATATGGAGATCGAGCTGATCGAAGACCTCGGCCACGGCCCGTCGCCCTATCGGTCCGCAGACGGAATTCCCCTCGTTGGGATGCACCATGTCGCCTGGTTCAGCGATGACGTGGCGGCGGATGTCGCGCGCGGCCTGGAGCGCGGCATGCGGGTGTGCTTCGAGGCTGCCAACGAGGTGACCCGTGTCGCCTACCTCGAGGATCCCCTCGAACGGGGCGTGCTGCTAGAGTTCATCGAAATGAACGCGATGATGCGCGAGGGTTTCACGGCGCGCCTGGCCGCGGCGCGCAGCTGGCAGGGCGGTGAGGCGGTACAGGTGATTGATTTGGGCGGCTAAAGAGACACGCGGGGGCAGCCATGAGCGCTTGGCAGAACGTGAACTATGACTACCACGGCGCCGCGGTCCTCGTGACCGGGGGCACGTCCGGGATCGGCGCAGGCATCGCCGCCGCGTACCGCGAAGCGGGCGCCGAGGTGACCATCACCGGGACCCGGCCGAGCGCTGCGGATTACGACGATGACCTCGCCGGCTATCACTACCTGCAGCTGAGCCTCACGGACAAGGCGCAGATCGCCGCCGTCGCAGCTCAGCTGCCGCGCCTGGATATCCTGGTGAACAACGCTGGGGCAAATTTCATGCTGCAGAACGAGTATGACCCGGAGATATTTGAAAAAGGCCTGCAGGTGAATCTCGGCAGCGCCTACCGCATGTCCAATGCCTGCCGCAGCAAGCTCGCCACGAGCAAGCTCCCGGGAGGGGCGAGCGTCATCGGCATCGCCTCCCTTACGTCGTTCTTCGGTTTGGAGGTCGTGCCGGCCTACGGCGCCGCCAAAGCCGGACTGGTGCAGCTGGTGAAAACGCTCGGGATCGCGTGGGCCAAGGAAAACATTCGCGTCAACGCGGTGGCGGCCGGGGTCACGGAGAGCCGCATGACCGCGCAGATGCTCAAGATCCCGGCCATGATGGCGCCGCTGCTGGCGCGTACGCCGCTGAAGCGCGTGGGACAGCCACGCGACGTCGCCGGCGCGGTGTTGTTTCTCACCAGTGGCGCCGCCAGCTACATCACCGGGCAGACGGTGCTGGTGGACGGTGGCTACTCGATCGTCGGCTAAGTACGCGCATGCATGAAGACATCCGCATCGATGACCTGGCGCAGCCGCAGCTAAATGAAGCGCAGCGTGCGGCGCTCGCCTGGGGCGAAGGCCAGCCGGTGGAGCTGCGCTCGGAAGCGGTGCTGGCAGCGGCGCGCACACGCACGGGCCTAAGCGATTTCGGCGCAGCGGATTTTCGCCAACGACTCGACCTGCTGTGTGAGGAATGGGACGCAGACCGGCCACTGACTGCCATGCACCGCGCCGTCCTGTTCGGCTATCTCGCGCGCTACGCCAGCAATCGCCTGCTGATCCACGACACGCTCAAGCGCCATCCGCAGATCCTGGATGAGAAGATCGACCGGCCGGTGATCGTCACCGGGCTGCCGCGCTCGGGCACCACGCACCTGGTGAACCTACTGGCCGCCGATGCGCGCTTTCACTCATTGCCGCTGTGGCAATCCTACGAGCCGGTGCCATTGCCGGGGGAGAGCCCGTTGCCGGACGGCACCGACCCGCGCTATGCGCGCTGCGCCGCCGCCTGGGAGGGCATGCGCACGGTGACGCCGCTGCTTGCGGCGATGCATCCCATGGAGCCCGAACATATCCATGAGGAGCTCGAGCTCATGGGGCCGGACTTTGCCTCCTATAACTTTGAATGGCTGACGATGTCGCCGCGCTGGCGCGATCACTATCTGGGTACCGATCAGACCCCGCACTACGAGTACCTCAAGCGGGTGTTGCAGCTGCTGCAGTGGCAGCGCAAACAGGCCCGCAAGCGCTGGGTGCTGAAGTGCCCGCAGCATCTCGAGCAGCTGCCGGTGCTCCTGAAGGTGTTCCCGGACGCCACCGTGGTATTCACCCACCGCGATCCGGTCGCCGTCATTCAGTCGACCATAACCATGCAGGCGTACACGCAGCGCATGCAGCGCCCCAGGGTGGAGATGATGTGGCTGCGTGACTACTGGGTGGCGCGCATCGAGTGCTTGTTGCGCGCCTGCGTACGCGATTGCGCGCTGGCGCCGCCGGCGCGCAGCCTCCACTGCCCGTTCCACACCTTTATGCGCGATCCGTGGAAAATCCTCGAAGAGGTCTATGCCAAGGCCCAGCTGCCGCTCACGCAGCGGGCGCACAGCGCGCTCGAGCAGTACCTCGCCACGCATCCGCGCGGCCGCGCCGGGCAGCTGCTGTACGACCTCAAGCGCGACTTTGCACTCGAGCCAGCCGAGGTGCGCGCGCGCTTTCGTTTTTACTTCGATCGCTTCGAGGTGCGCGCCGAAAACCCGTAACGCGGCGTCGGCGGCTAGCCTCCGCCGAGCTGGGCGACGCTTCTCAAGATGGCGCGCACCAGGCGCGCCTGCCGATCAATTCCGGTTTTGGAGAACGTCGAGCGCAGGTGCGCGCGCGCGGTATTGAGCGTGATGCCCAGATCGCCGGCCGCTTCCTGCAGGCTCCGTCCGTTGGCGAGGCACAGCGCCAGCTGCGCCTCCTTGTGCGTCAGCTCGAAGAGCTTGCGGATGGTCTCGACCGGGGCCGGCGTCTGTGCGCCTTCCTCGACGCTGATGAATACGGCCACCGCCGGGCCCACGCTCTGTTGCTCGGCTTCCACCGAGCCTGCCGCGGGGCGAATCATGATGCCGTAGTGGCCGGCGCCGGAGGGGCGCCGCGCCCGCAGCACGTCGACGATGCCGGGCTTGGCCGCGCGGCTCACGCTGATGGCGCGGTTGATGGCATCGCGCAAGCGCTGCGCGTCCGCGGGATGCGTGAGCGCCAGGGTGTCGTTGGCGAGGACGATGCCGTCCTGGCGATGCAGGATCTCGCGCGCCAGCGCATTCATGTGGATGACGTGGCCGGAGGCATCGAGTATCACGGTGGCGAGCGTCAGATGATCCATCGCGTCGGCGTAGATGGCGCGCTCCATCTTGGTGACATCGAGTACCGCGTGGGTGCGCATCGCGACGTCGAAGTGCGGCACGAGGTGCTCCACGAAACGCTTCTCGGCGGCGGTGAAGTTGCCCGCGTGGCGCCCGCGCGTCAGCCGTAAACGCGCGTACAGGCGGTCGCCGTCGCGCACGTCGACGCCAAGGTTGTAGATCGCATCCCAGGGAACCAGGTAATCAATGTAGAAGCGACTGCGCTCGAGTTGCTCGACTCCCACAAACTCGTGCAAGGTGATGACCTGCTTCTCCGGCAGATGCACGAAGGGATCTGACGGAAAATAGCTGTGTGCGTACTGCGCCAGGACCTCGTCGCTCCCGCCCCAGGAATACAGCAGTCCCGCCTCCGCGACGTGCGGCGAGCGCAGCAACAGCGTGGCCGCCCCCTTCATCCGTCGTCCCAGGGCCTCGAGGAATTCGCGCCAGTGCTTGGGGTCGAGCGCCCCTTCGTGCATCAGCAGCGTCAGCCGCTCACGCAGGTCCGCGGAAGCGGAGAGATCGGCGCTGTTGGCGGGGCTGCTGCGAGTGCTGGAACGCGGGGTGGCGGGTCGGCTCATGGGGCGCAATGTGGCAGGCGCGGTGGGTACCCTATTAATAAAGAGTACTCTATATGAGTGATGCCGACCACGGTGGGTAGGCCGTTACGCTAACGCGCTGAGTCATGGGAAGGAGTGCGATGGCACGTCTTGCAGGCAGGGTCGCCCTCGTCACGGGCGCGGCGCGCGGGCTGGGCGCGGTGGTGGGTCGACAGTTACACGCCGAAGGGGCGCAGGTAGTGTTCGCCGATGTACGCGATGAGGAAGGCCGTGCACTCGTCGCCGCGCTTGGCGCTCGGGCTCATTACGTACACCTCGACGTCTCGAGCGAGAGCGAGTGGGATGCGGCGGTGGCTAGCGCGCGCAAGCTCGCGGGCGGTCCGGTGCGCATCCTGGTCAATAACGCCGGCATCTATCGGACCCGCCCCACGGTGGAGCAGAGTGTGGAGGAGTACCTGCAGATCATTCGCATCAACCAACTCGGTACGTTTCTCGGCATGCGCAGCTGCTTCGCCGAGATGCGCGACGCCGGCGGCGGCTCGATCGTCAACATCGCCTCCACGGCGGGTATTGAGGGCGTGCCGCTGGCGCTCGCGTACACCGCCAGCAAGCACGCCGTCGTGGGCATGACCAAGGCGGCAGCCCTGGAGTTCGGCGCGGCGAAGATCCGCGTGAACGTGGTGTGTCCTGGCGCCATGCTCACCCCGCTGCTGGCGGAGTCGTTCAACGTGTCCGTCCAGGTGCTCGGCGCCGCGCCGTTTACCAACTCGCCGCTCGGCCGCATGGGCGATCCGGCGGAGATCGCGCCCACCGTGGTCTTTCTTGCCAGCGATGAATCCTCCTACACGACCGGCAGCGAGTTCGTCGTCGACGGTGGCATCACCGCGGGCGTGATGCTGTCCCGCTAGATGCCGGTCATCCCGCCGAGCGGCATGGCATGAGCAACAGGAAGCGCGGCGCCGCACTCGAGGGCTGGTACACGCTCGAGGATCCGCCGCACCTGCTCGGCTGCAAGTGCCGCACCTGCGGCACGTTCTTCTTCCCCCGGCTGACGGGCTTTTGCCGCAACCCGGCCTGCGAGGGCACGACCTTCGAGGAGGTCAAGCTCAGTCGCACCGGCCGCATCTGGTCCTACACCAACGCGTGCTATCAGCCACCCCCGCCGTTCGTTGCCCCGGATCCCTTCGTGCCCTTCGCCATTGCCGCCGTGGAGCTCGCCGCGGAGCGCATGATCATCCTCGGTCAGATGGCCGCCGGCATCAGCGTCGCGCAGCTGAAGGTCGGGATGGCGGTGGAACTGATTCTCGAGCCGCTCTACGCGCAAGGCGACACCGACAAGATGGTGTGGAAGTGGAAGCCGCTCGGAGCGCAGCCATGAGCGGGGAAGTCGCAGTCCTGGGCGTCGGCATGCATCCCTGGGGCAAGTGGGGACGCAACTTCGTCGAGTACGGCGTGCACGCGGCGCGCGCGGCGCTCAAGGACGCGGGCGTTGACTGGCAGCAAGTGCAGTTCGTGTCCGGGGCCGCGACCATGCGCTGCGGCTACCCGGGGTACGTCGCCGGGGCGACGTTTGCGCAGGCACTTGGCTGGCAGGGCGCGCAGGTCAATACCTCCTACGCCGCGTGCGCCTCGGGTTCACAGGCGCTGGCGGCCGCCCGCGCGCAGATCCTCGCCGGCGCCTGCGACGTGGCACTCGTCGTCGGCGCCGACACCACTCCCAAGGGGTTCCTCGCGCCGATGGCGGGCTACCGGCCCGAGGATCCGGATTGGGTCCGCTTTCACCTCGGCATCACCAATCCCACTTACTTCGCGCTGTACGCGCGCCGGCGCATGGATCTGTACGGCGCCACGGTCGAGGACTTTACGGCGGTCAAGCTCAAGAACGCGGCCCACGGCGCCTGCAATCCGAATGCCCGCTACCGCAAACGCTTCACGCGCGAGGAAGTGAATGAATCGGCCATGGTCGCCGATCCGCTGCGGCTGCTGCATGTGTGCGCGACTTCCGATGGCGGCGCGGCGGTCGTGCTGGCGAGCCTTGAGTATGCGCGGCGTCGCGGCGCCAAGGCGCCACGGATCGCGGCCATATCCACGGTCACGCCGCGCTTTGCGAGCTACGAGGTCGAGATGCCCGACATTGCGACCGATTCCGCGGCCACCGTCGAAGCGCACTCCTTCCGCAACTCGATCGCGCAGCGTGCCTACGAGGAAGCAGGCGTCGGCCCGCAGGATCTGTCGCTGGCGGAGGTCTATGACCTCGCCGCCTCGCTCGAGCTCGACTGGTACGAGTATCTCGGCTTATGCGAGCCGGGGAGCGCGGAGGCCCTGCTGCGCAGCGGCGCGACGCGGGTGGGTGGGCGCATTCCGGTAAATCCCAGTGGCGGCCTCGCTTGCTTCGGGGAGGCCGTGCCGGCACAGGCGCTCGCACAGGTGTGTGAACTCGTCTGGCAGCTGCGCGGCCAGGCTGGCGAGCGGCAGGTCGCGAACGCGCGGGTCGGCATCACGGCGAACCAGGGCCTCTTCGGCCATGGGTCATCCGTGATCGTGAAGGCCTAAGCGCTCAGCGCGCTGCTGAGGTCCGCCCCGACGTCGGCGAGCGCGCGCTGCGCCAAGCCGGTGACATACGGCATGCTGGCGAAGCCGTGAATCACGCCGAGGTAGCGGCGGCCGATCACCTCGACCCCCGCGCCGCGCAGGCGGTCGGCGTAGGCCTCGCCCTCATCGCGCAGCGGATCAAATTCGGCCGTCACCACGGTCGCCGGCGGCAGTCCGGCGAGGTTGGCCTGCAGGGGCGCGGCGAGCACGTTGCTGCGGTCCGCCGGGTTCTGCAGGTAGTGATTCCAGAACCACACCATGGCATCGCGCCTGAGGAAGTATCCGGTGGCGAGGGCATTGGCGCTGGCGCTGTCGCAGGCAGGATCGAGCGCCGGATAAAAGAGTGCCTGGTAACGCAGCGCCGGCCCGTGACGATCGCGCGCCAGCAGCGCCGTCGCGGTCGCAAGATTGCCGCCCGCGCTGTCACCGGCGACGGCCAACCGCGCGCCATCGACTTGGAGCTCCGCGGCGTTGGCGGCCAGCCACGTCAGGGCGGAGTAGCAGTCCTCCAGTGGAGCCGGAAAGGGTGCCTCGGGCGCCAGGTGATAGTCGACGGAGGCTACCGCGCAGCCGGAATAATTGGCGAGGAACCTGCAGAAGTCATCGTACATGGCGACGTTGCCAAGGACGAAGCCGCCGCCGTGGAAGAACGCGATCAGCGGCAGGTTGCGCGTGGCGGATGGGGTGTACAGCCGCACGAGGATGCCGCCGGTAGCGGTGGGCACGCGCAGATCGCGCACGGCGTGGATCGGAGGATTGAGGACTGGCGCGGGAAATTGCACGATCATGTCGCGCATCAAGGTGGGCGTCAGCTGCTCGATGGGCAGCATTTGCGCCATGGGCGAGGCCAGAAACGCGAGGAATTTCGGATCGAGATCCATGGTGGGCTCCGCAGCGTGTGGACTCAGGCGTGCTTGCGGGCGCGCGCCATATTGAGGGCCAGGTCCTCGATCATGTCTTCCTGGCCGCCGACGGTCTTCATGCGCCCGAGCTCGACCAGGATGTCCGCCGAGGGCACGCCGTACTTGGCGCCCGCGCGCTTGGCGAACAGGAGGAAGGAGGAGTACACCCCGGCGTAGCCGAGGATGAGCGCGTCGCGGTCGATGCGGATCGGGTGATCCATCATCGGCACCACGAGGTCTTCGGCGACGTCCATGAGCTTGAAGACATCCACGCCGGTGATGATGCCCATGCGGTCGGCGACCGCGTTGAACACCTCGAGCGGCGTGTTGCCGGCGCCGGCTCCGAGGCCGGCCGCCGACCCGTCGATGCGCGTGGCGCCCGCCTCGATAGCGGCGAGCGAGTTGGCGATGCCCATCGCCATGTTGTGGTGGCCGTGGAAGCCGATCTCGGTCGTCGGGCTTAAGCGACCGCGCGCAGTGCGCCGATGCGCGCGCTCACGTCTGTCGGGCAGCATGTAGCCGGCGGAGTCCGTGCAGTAGATGCAGTTGGCACCGTAGCTCTCCATGAGCTTGCGCCTGCCGCCCGAGTTCCTCGGGGCCGACCATGTGCGCCATCATGAGAAAGCCCACCGTATCGAGCCCGAGCTTCGCGCGCGCGCGCGATGTGCTGCTCGGAGACGTCGGCCTCGGTGCAGTGCGTTGCCACGCGGATCGTGCCGACGCCGCAGTCGTAGGCCAGCTGCAGGTGCTCCACGGTGCCGATGCCCGGCAGCAGCAGCGCCGAGACCTTGGCGCGCTTCAGCTTCGGGATCACCGCGCGCAGGTACTCCTCGTCGCTGTGCGCCGGGAAGCCGTAGTTGACCGAGGCGCCGCCCAGGCCATCGCCGTGTGTCACTTCGATGAGCGGGACGCCGGCGGCATCCAGGCCGGTGGCGACATCGATCATCTGCTCGAGCGTGATCTGGTGCTGCTTCGGGTGCATGCCGTCGCGCAGGCAGTCATGTCGTGCAGCGTGATTCTGCGGCCGGACAGGTTCATGAGGCCCTCGCGGTGGCGGGAAAGGCGCCGGCTGACATCTCTTCGGCGATCAGCTCGCCGGTGCGCAGCGCAGCCGCCGTCATGATGTCGAGGTTGCCCGCGTAACGTGGGCAGGTAGTCGCCGAGACCTGCGACTTCCAGGTAAGTCGACACGCGCTTACCGTCGAACACCGGCCCGTTCTTGAGGGTGTAGCCGGGCACGTACTTCTGCACCTCGGCGATCATGGCGTCGATCGAGGCGCGGATGCGCGCCTGGTCCGGCTCGGCCTCGGTGAGGCAGTGCACGGTGTCGCGCATGATGAGCGGCGGCTCGGCGGGGTTGAGGATGATGATCGCCTTGCCGCGCTTGGCGCCGCCGACCTTTTCGATGCCGCTCGCCGTGGTGCGCGTGAATTCGTCGATGTTCTTGCGGGTGCCGGGGCCGGCCGAGCGCGAAGCAACCGTGGCCACGATCTCGGCATATGCGACCGGCTGCACGCGGCTCACCGCGGCCACGATCGGAATGGTGGCCTGCCCGCCGCAGCTCACCATGTTGACGTTCATCTCGCGCTTGCCGACATGGGCGGCAAGATTCACCGAGCGGCACGCAGTACGGGCCGATCGCGGCGGGGGTGAGGTCGATGACCACGACGCCGTGCGCGGCGAGCTTGCGCGCGTTCTCGGGGTGCACGTAGGCGCTGGTGGCATCGAAGGCGATGCGGATGCCGTCGCGTTTCAGGTGCGGCAGCAGGCCGTCGACGCCTGCGGCGGTGGTCGACAGGCCGCGCTCGCGCGCCTTAGCGAGCCCGTCGGAGGCGGGGTCGATGCCGACCATCCACACCGGCTGGATCCACGGGCTGCGCAGCGCCTTGTACATCAGGTCGGTGCCGATGTTGCCCGAGCCGATGAGGGCGGCTTTGATCTTTTCCATGGGAACCTTGGCGTGCGCCGCAGGCGTACGCCTGCGGCGCGGTTTTAAACGAAGAACTCCTGCACGTTCTCGCCCACGTACAAGGCGCCGAGCGAGGTGCCGATGATAGCCGGATCGTTGGCTACGTGGGCGCGGGCGGCGTTGATGTCCAGCCAGTAGCGCACCACCGGGCTGTCCATGTAGATGGCGCGGCCGCCCAAAAGCGGCATCAGCTCATCGCACAGCGCCTGGCAGCGACGCGCGATCTGCGAGGACTCGAAGCGGTAACGGATGCGATCCGGGATTGGAATTTCCCGTCCGGCGCGGATGGTCCCCATCATCTCGTCGAAGCTCTTCATCAGTACGGTCTTCATCTCAAGGATCGCCGATTGTGTGCGCGCGGCCGCGTTGAGCGCGAACGGGTCGAGTTTGGTCGACTTGCCGGTGACGGTCGAAACGCGCTTGGCGGCGATGCCGATGAAGGTGTTGAGCGCCCCCTGCAGCGCGCCGATCGCGGCACTGGAAACGGCCCGTACGAACACCTGCGCCCACGGCAGACGATAGAGCGGGGCGGTGTTGACGGTCTGTCCGGGGTTCTTGCACAGAAAGCCGTCCACCGCCTTGTGCGTGCGGTGCTCCGGCACGAAGGCCTGTTCCACCACGATCCCGTGACTGCCGGTCGCCTGCAGACCGAAGACGTTCCAGTCGTGGATGATCTGGTAATCGCTGCGCGGCAGCAGGAACGTGCGCATCTCCGGCGGCCCGCCCGGCTCAAGCGGCGGGATCAGCGCCCCGAGAAACACCCACTCGCAATGGTCGCAACCGCTGGAGAAGCCCCAGCGGCCCGAGAGTCGAAAGCCCCCCTCGACCCGCTCCACCTTGCCCACCGGCTGGTAGGAGGAGGAAACCAGGGTCGCATCGTCCTTGCCCCAGACGTCCGCCTGCGCTTTCGGATCGAACAGGCCGAGCTGAAACGGGTGCACGCCGATGACGCCGTAGACCCATGCCGTCGACATGCAGCCTTCCGCGAGCGTCATCTGGATCTCAAAAAAGACCTGCGGGTCGAGTTCGTAGCCCCCGTAGCGCTTTGGCTGCAGCACGCGGAAGAAACCGGCCTCGTGCATCTCGCGAATGGTCTCCGCCGGCACGCAGCGCGCGGCGACGGCGGCTTCCGAGCGCGCCTTCAGGGCGGGAATCAGGGCCCGCGCGCGTTCGACCAGGGTTTCACGGGTCGGGATGGGAGCCGCGACCGCGGCAGGGGTGGCCATAGTGCCTCCGGCTGTGTTCGGCGAATTTAAGATGAGAGCGGATTTGCGGATCACGGCAAAATATACGCGGCCACAGCGGCGGATACAATCAGATTCGTACTTTTTAATGTACTGAATTACGCATCGTGTCGTGTAACATACAGCGATATTGGAGATTGCGGCGGATGACGGCGAATCAGTTGCGTTTTCAGCCTCCGGCCGCCTGAAGGAGCGCCTGCCATGACCCAGGATCGTCCCGCGAGCCCCCCGTTCGGTCGGCTCGTGAAGCTCAAACAGGGCTACGAGATGCACTATCTCGAGCACGGCAGCGGGCCAGCGGTCGTCTTCGTGCACGGCAGCGGCCCCGGCGTGAACGCCTACAGCAACTTCTTTCCAAACTACCGCGTGATCGCCGCGGCCGGGTACCGCTGCGTGCTGCCGGACATGATCGGCTTCGGCTGGTCGAGCAAGCCCGACGACATCGACTACACGCTCGAGCTGTTCGTGCCGACGCTGTGCGAGTTTCTCGAGCTACTCAAGATCGAGCGCTGCGTGCTGGTGGGCAACTCCCTGGGTGGCGCGATCTCGATGAAGCTCGCGATCGATCACCCCGAGCGGGTGGAGAAGCTGATCGTCATGGGTCCGGGCGGCATCGAGGCGCGCGAGACCTACTTCAAGATGCCCGGTATCCAGAAGATGGTGTCGCAGTTCGTCGGCAGCGGCTTTGACCGGCCGGGGCTGCGGCGGCTGCTGGAACTGCTGGCGTACGATCCCAACACGATCACCGACGCACTGCTCGAGCAGCGCTTCAACATTCTGCAGACCCAGCCGAAGGCAGTGCTCGCACGCATGTCGATCACCGACCTCACCCCCGAGCTGGCGAAGCTGCGCGGTCCGCTGCTCGGCTTCTGGGGCGTCGAAGACCAGTTCTGCCCCGCGAGCGGCTATGAGAAGATTCTGCGTGCGGTACCCGACAGCCGCTTCATCATGTACTCACGCTGCGGACATTGGGCGATGATCGAGCGGGCGGAAGACTTCAATCGCAATGCCATCGAGTTCCTCAAGAGTTGAAGGCGCCGGGCGGCGCGTGCTGGTCGAGCAGCTGGCCGCGGAGCTGTATCAGGCGCTGATGCACCGGCGTACGGTGACGCCTCTGCGTCTGCGCCACCCGGAGCTCACCATCGATGACGCCTACGCCGTCTCGCTCGGCATCCTCGCGCGCCGTGAGCGCGCCGGCGAACGCGTCATCGGCAAGAAAATCGGGGTCACCAGCCGCGCAGTGCAGGACATGCTCGGCGTGCATCAGCCGGACTTCGGCTTCCTGACCGACCGCATGCTGGTCCCGAACAATGGCACCGTGAGCATCCGCGACAGCATGATCCAGCCGCGCGCGGAAGCCGAGATCGCACTCATCCTGAGTCACCCCCTGAAGGGACCCGGGGTTACGCCGGAGGACGTGCTCGCGGCCACCGAGCACATTGCGCCGTGCTTTGAGGTAGTCGATTCGCGCATCGCCAACTGGGATATCCGCATCATCGACACCGTCGCCGACAACGCCTCGTGCGGTGTGTTCGTGCTCGGTGCCGAGCGTGCCGACCCGCGGAAGCTGGACCTGGCGACTCTTAAGGTGCAGGTGTGGAAGAACGAGCAACCCCTGTCGCAGGGTCTGGGATCGGCCGTGCAGGGTTCCCCGCTCGCCGCCGTCGCCTGGCTGGCGAACACCCTGGGTGCCTACGGCGTGGAGCTCAAGGCGGCCGACGTCATCCTGTCCGGCTCACTCGTGCCGCTCGAGCCTGCACGACCCGGAGACGAATTCCGGCTCGAACTCGAAGGCGTTGGCTCAGCGCGCGTGACCTTCGCGTAGCGCGAACTTCTGCACCTTGCCGGCGGCATTCGTGGGCAGCTGGGTGACGATCTCGACGAAGCGGGGGACCTTGTAGTTCGCCATGTTCTCGCGGGCCCAGGCGAGCAGTGTCTCCGGGGCTGCCTCGGCGCCGGGACGCAGCACCACGTAGGCCTTGCCGACCTCCCCGAGCCGCTCGTCGGGCACGCCGACGACGGCAACCTGCCCGATGGCCGGGTGCTCGGAAAGCAGGCGCTCGATTTCCGCCGGGTAGCAGTTGAAGCCCCCGACGATGAAGACGTCCTTGATGCGGTCAGTGATGCGCAGATAGCCCCGCCCATCGAGCACGCCCACATCGCCGGTGTGCAGCCAGCCATCCGGGTCGATGGCGGCACGCGTCGCCTGCGGATCATCGAAGTAGCCGCGCATGACGTTGTAGCCGCGCACCAGGACCTCGCCGGGTTCTCCGCTGGGCACGCTGTGACCGTGGCTGTCCGCGCACCGCACCTCAACCCCCGGGATCGCTACCCCGCAGCGCGTCGCGACCGTCTCATCGTCGGCATCGTGCGGACAGATGGTGACGACGCCGGTCGATTCGGTAAGCCCGTAGGCGGTCAGTACACTCTTGAAATGCAGCTCGCGCCGCATGCGGGTGATGAGCACCGGCGGCACGCTGGCGGCGCCGGTGACGGCGAGCCGCAGCGAGGATAGGTCGCGGTGCGGCAGGCTCGCATGCGCGAGCAGGCTCTGATAAAGCGTCGGTGGGCCGGGCAGCACCGTGATGCGTTCGCGCTCGATGGCCTCGAGCGTGCGGGCGGCGTCGAACACCGCGAGCGGGTACATCGTAGCGCCCTGCAGCAGGCAGGCGAGCCAGCCGGCTTTGTAGCCGAAGCTGTGAAAGAAGGGATTCACCCCAAGGTAGCGATCCCCGCACTGAAGACCCACCACTTCGCTCCAGGTGCGGAACACATGCACGTTCTGTCGGTGCGTGCTCAGCACTCCCTTGGGCTCGCCGGTGGTCCCGGACGTGAACAGGATGTCCGCCACGTCTTCGGGGTCGACGCGCGCGTGCGCGGCGCGCACGGCGGCCGCGCTGACCGCGGCACCGCCGGCAAGAAATGCTTCCCACGTCGAGGTGGGAGGCGCGCCGGCGGCCGGCGCGGGCGCACCGAGGAGCAACAGCCGCTCGAGCTGCGGCAGCGATTCGTGCGCCAGCAACTGCGGGTAGCGCGTACCGAGGAACTCGCCGATCGTGAGCAGCAGGCGGGCGCCGCTGCGCCGCAGGATGAGGGCGGCTTCCTTGCCCTTGAGGCGCGTGTTGAGCGGCACTATCAACGCGCCGGCTCCGAGCGCGCCCAGGGCGGCGATGACCCAGAGTGCCCCGTTGGGCGCCCAGATGGCGATGCGATCCCCCGGTTTGATGCCGCCGGCGATGAAGGCGGCGCTGGCGCTGTGTGCCCGGGCCTCAAGCTCCCGGAAGCTGAGCGCGGCCCTTTCCTCGCTGATCGCCGCGGAGTCGCCGAAGAGTTGCGCGGCGCGCGCCAGGATGCGCGGGATGGTCGCGGGTATGTCGGCGTGCATACTTTGAAAATAGCAAACCACACCGTACGATGCGACCCATGCTGCAGGCCACGGCTGAAATCCGCTTGCCCGGTGCGGTGGTCCTCGTCACGGGTGGATCACGCGGTATCGGTGCCGGCATCGCGCGCGCGTTTCTTGCCGCGGGTGCCGAAGTCATCGTCTGCGGACGTTCCACTCCGGCGCAACTGCCGCAAGCCGGCCACCGCTTCGCACAATTTCGCGTCTGCGACGTGCGTGACGCAGACGCCGTGGCCGGGTTGTGCGCCGCCATTGTTGGTGAGCACAAGCGCCTCGACGTGCTGGTGAACAACGCCGGGGGGGGTCCCCCGGGGGAGCTGGCAAGCGCACCCGCGCGGCTCATCGAGCGCATCATCCAGCTCAATCTCACCGCGCCGCTCCTGTGCGCGCGGGCTGCGAATGAGATCATGCAGGCGCAAGCCGACGGCGGCTGCATCATCAACATCGGCAGCGTCGCGGGGGAACGGCCCTCGCCGGCAACCGTCGCCTACGGCGCCGCCAAGGCCGGCTTGTTGCACGCCACGCAGAGCCTGGCGATGGAGTGGGGGCCCAAGGTGCGCGTCAACGGCATTATTGCGGGGTTTGTCGCCACCGAGAATGCCGCCGAGCACTACGGCGGTGAGGCCGGAATTGCGCGCCTCGGCGCCATGTTTCCGTTGCGGCGACTCGCCGAGACTCGCGACATCGCCGACGCCTGTCTCTACCTAGCGTCCCCGCTGGCTGCCTACGTGAGCGGCGCACTGCTTGCGGTGCACGGTGGCGGTGAGCCACCGCTGTTCCTGCACCTGGCTAAATCGGGCGCGTCCTGATGCCGCGGCGTTGGCTGTGAGCGAATACCGGCCGCAGGTCGCGCTGGTGACGGGCGCCAGCCGCGGCGCGGGTAAGGGCATCGCGCTTGCCCTTGGCGCCGCCGGCATGACGGTCTATATCACCGGTCGCTCGGTCACCCGCAGTCTCGGGCGCCTGAAGGATGTGCCGCTGCCGGGCACGATCGTCGAGACGGCCGCGCAGATCACGGCACTGGGCGGCACGGGCATCGCCCTCTCCTGTGATCATCGTGACGATGCGGCCGTTGAGTCGGCGCTGGCGCGCGTGGCCGAGGAGTCGGGCAAGCTCGACATTCTGGTCAACAATGCCGCCAGCATTCACGATGCGCTGATCGATCCGGGCGGGTTCTGGGAGAAGCCGCTGGAACTTGCGGACATCCTCGACGTCGGTCTGCGCTCGGCGTACGTCGCCAGTTACTTCGCCGCGCCGCTGATGGTGCGGGCGCGGCGGGGACTGATCGCCTTTGTGTCCTCGTTCGGCTCGAGCTGCTACATGCACGGGCCGGCCTATGGGGCCCAGAAAGCCGGCGTCGACAAGTTTGCCGCTGACATGGCGGTCGATCTTGCGCCGTACGCGGTGGCCACGGCATCACTGTGGCTCGGGCCGCAGCTGACGGAGCGCACGGCCGCCGCCGCCCGCAGCCGGCCTGAACAGTACGCGGCATTCCTTTCCCAGGCGGAGACACCGCAGTTCAACGGGCGCATTATCCATGCGCTGGCGAGCGACCCTGAGCTGATGAGCCTGAGCGGGCAGACCTTGATATCGGCCGAAGTGGCCCATCGCTACGGCATTACCGAGGAGGGCGGCCGCGAACCGCCCTCGTACCGCGAAATGCTCGGCGAGCCGCGCCAGCCGCATCCGGCAAAAGTGATGTGAAGTGCGCGGCGTGAGGGCCTCTTGAGCACGAAGTTTACGCAGCGTCAGCTGCGCGACGCATTCGGGGAGTTCGCCACCGGCGTGACGGTCGTTACCGCCGTGCGTCCGGACGGGGAGCCCGTGGGCGTCACCGCCAACTCCTTCACCTCGGTATCGCTCGAGCCCCCGCTGCTGCTCTGGTGCCTCTCCAGCAACAGCAGCGCGGCCATGGCCTTCGCCCCCGGGGCCGCGTTTGCGGTGCACGTCCTGAGCCACGAGCAACGCGACCTTGCGGTCCATTTTGCCCGTCGTACCCCCGACAAATTCGAAGTCGACCAGCATTGGCGCGCCAAGCCTCATCCGCCGCATCTGGATGGGGGCTTGTGCCGCTTCGATTGCCGCGTACAGGCCGTGCACCCCGGCGGTGACCATCTGGTCATCGTCGGCGAGGTGTTCGCGCTCACGCGCTCACACGGCAAGCCGCTCGCCTTCTATGCCGGCCACTTCGGTACTTACAGCATGGACCGCGGTCTACCGAAGATCGACGTGTGGGACGGCGCCAACGACGGCTGGTTCTGATCTAGCGCGGTGCGAGCGTGTACCGGGGATAGCTCGTATAGCCGGCAGCCCCGCGCGTGTACAGGGTCTTGCGATCGAACGCCGCCAGCGGCCAGCCGTTGACGGCGCGCTCGACCAAGTCGGGATTGGCGATGAAGGCGCGCGCATAGGAGACCGCCGCGGCGCCGCCGCTGCTGACGGCATCGCTGCCCGAAGCAAGATCAAAGCCATCGTTGAAGATCCTGGGGCCCTCAAAGCACTCCCGGGCGAGCGCGAAGGCATCGAGCGCCGGATCCGGCGAGCGAATCACGTGCAGGTAGGCCAATCGAAGCGGGCTGAGAGCGCGCAGGAGTGCGGCGTAGGTTTCCAGCGGCTGGGCATCATGCATGTCGTTGAAGGGGTTGCCGGGACAGATACGCACGCCGACCCGTTCGCTGCCGAACACGGCACTCAGCGCCTCGACACACTCGATCACGAACCGCAGTCGTCCGCTCAGTGTGGCGCCATAAGTATCCCGCCGGAGGTTGGTTCCGGTACTGAGAAACTGCATCGGCAGATAGCCGGACGCCGCGTGCAGCTCGATTCCATCGAACCCGGCGCGCTGCGCCTGGCGCGCGGCCGCGGCGTATTCGGCAACTACCGCCTGCACTTCCGGCAGCGTGAGTTCCTCGGGCGTGTCGAACTCCACCGGGCCGACTGCGTCGGTGAAAATCCTGCCCGCCGCACGCAGCGCCGAGGGCGCGAGCGTGCGCGCCCCGGGATCCTTGTTGTGATAACTGCCGATGCGACCGCAGTGCATCAGTTGCAGCACCATGCAGCCGCCGGCGCCGTGCACCACCTCGGTAACGGCGCGCCAGGCGTCGACCTGCGCGGCGCTGTGCATCCCCGGGGTGCGGCAATAGCCCTTGCCATGCACACTCGGCTGCGTGCCCTCGGTCACGATGAGGCCAGCACTGGCGCGTGCCCCGTAGTATTCGACCGCGAGCGCGCCGGGAACGTCACCGGCCAGGGCGCGATTGCGCGTCATCGGCGCCATGATGATGCGATTGCGCAGCCGCAGAGCACCAAGATCGACCGGCTGAAGGACTGCCTGCATCGCTGGCGAACTTCAGCGCACGCGAATCTTCGGGTCGGCTGCGCCGCGGCGCATGCTCTTCAGGAACTCGCCGATGGGCGCGGGTGGGGCGACCTCCGCAGCCGCCGGCGACCGGTTGGCCCAGAAGTGCTTCCACGAGGGCCACAGATCGTGCCAGCTGCCCTCGTAACGCTCGCGTCCTGGCCAGCGCATCTTGTGCGGACCGAGCGGCGGATGATTGAGGTCACTCGCGTACCAGTAGCACGGCAGGCGCCGCCGGAAGTACCAGCGGCCCTTGATGCGCTCGTAATCATCCCAGTACAGCATCTGCATGATGACCCATTCAGCGCCGGTTTCGTGCTCGTTCTTGGAGTAAACCACGCCGTGGGCGTGCGTGCGGTCGGTGAACTCGATGATATGGCCACCCAGATGATGCGAAGTGCCTGTGAACTGCTCGCGCAGGGTCGCATCGACCCAGGATCTCAGGTGAGCGCGGCCGACACGATCGCGACCGACGCGAATGTCGGGTGCAAACAGGTTCACGTGCGCATCCAGATCGCGCATGTCCAGCGACAGCGCATATTTGGCGACCAGCATGCGGATTTCCTCGAGCGCCTCCAGACGCCCGATGCGCGCCTCGAGCGCGCCGCCGCGGCGCGGCGTGCCACGCCGCACCGCGGGTGGGTGCTTGCGCACGGGGCGTTTCTTGCTCATGCCACCCATACCTTACGGCGCGGGCACATAGAGCTCTGCCGTTTTGCCGCCGTCGATCGTGATGACGCTGCCGCTGATGTAGGCCGATTCATCCGCGGCGAGGAATGCGGCCAGCGCCGCCACCTCGGCGGGCTCCCCGAAGCGGCGCAGTGGCACCTGCTCAGCGATCCGCCGGCCCCACTCGGCCTGGGGGCCGGCGAAGCCAGCCGCGGTTGCCGCGGTGTTGATGACGCCGGGGGCGATCACATTGGCGCGCACGTTGTGCGCGCCGGCTTCCACCGCAGTCTGGCGCGTGAAGTGAATTAGCGCGGCTTTGGCGGCGCCATAGGCGGACATGCCGCGCAGGGCGAGTAGTCCGCTGACCGAGGCGATGTTGATAATCGAACCGCTGCCGCGCGGCGTCATGACCCGCAGCGCGGCGCGCGTCGCGGCGAAGGCCGCATCCACGTTGACGCAAAAGTCGTGGCGGAAGGCGGCGACTTCCATGTGCGCGATCGGTGCGTAACTCACCGCGGGCGCGTTATTCACCAGGATATCGAGCGCGCCGCGCGCGGCGGCGACTTCCTCGATGAATTGCGTCAGGCGCTCGTGGTCCGCCACGTCCAGGGCGGCGCTCAGGACCGTTGCGCCCGCAGCGCGCAGTGAACGCGCAAAGCTCTCGAGCGGCGCGGCGCGGCGGGCACACAGCGCGACGATCGCCCCCTCGCGCACGAAGCGTTCCGCGATGGCGGCGCCAATGCCCTGGCTCGCACCGGTGATGACGGCGACTTTGCCCTCAAGGCGCATGGCTAGGCTCTGGCGCGCTTACATGCGCGCGATGACCGAATCGCCGAAGCGGCGCAGTCCATCGAGTTGCGCGCTCAGTGCGGCTGTCGGATCAAATCCCCACGGGGCCACGCATGCATCCGTAACCCCAAGATCACCGAGGCGCTGAAAGTCTGCAACGCTCTGCGCAGCCATGTCGAAGCCGTGGATCTCGAAGTCCTTGCGCGCAGCAGTGCCGGCGGCCGCGCGCAGCGCTGCCAGGTCACCGAGCAGAGTCTTCAGGGTCGCCAGGTCGGTATTGGCCGAGACCCAGCCGTCGCCGAGGCGCGCCGCGCGCTGCAGGGCAGGCTTGGAATGGCCGCCGACGATGATTGGCACCGGTCGGCTCGGGACCGGGTGCATCTTCATGGGACCGAAGTCGTAGTTCTCGCTGTGGTACTCGAAGTACTCGCCGCTCATCGCACCCCGCAGGATCACGATGCACTCGTCCATGAGCTGGCCCCGCTTCTCGAACTTCACGCCGTTGAAGCTGAAGTCCTCCTTCCAGGGGCTCAGGCCGGCCCCGAGCAGGATGCGCTCACCGCACAGCGCGGCGAGGGAGGAGAGCGCCTTGGCGAGCACCAGCGGCTGGCGGGTAGGGACTTTGAGGACGCTCGGATAGAGGCGAATCTTCGAGGTGACCGCGGCCATCCAGCTCATCGCCACCAGCGGTTCGATGAAGGGCATGGCCTCGATGTAGCCGCGGATCATGGAGGTGTCCGCGTAGGGGTACTCCGATTCCGTGCGGCGCGGAAAGAAAAAGCTGTCGGGCATGCCGATGGAGCTGAAGCCGGCCTCTTCGGCGGTGCGGGCGATCTGCTGGTAGTCCGGGTAGCGAGCAAAGCCCAGCTGTAGGGTGAAACGCATGGCGGTCTCCGGCAATTGGTCCGGGGACTATAGTGCAGCGGGGTGTTGCTCGGCACCGTCCGCTTCAGGGAGTTATTCCCGCACCCGTCGGGCGCGGCGCCCGTGCGCGAGCCATAGCGCACCATGGATGTCGCCCGCGCGCGGGTGCGCTGGCGCTGCGGGAGCCATGTCATGGGTTCCAGGAGCGGCCGCGGCTGCTATTGTGCGCGCCTGGGTTAGATATTTATACTCGAGTCCATCTTTTCCTGAAGGCGGCGGCGATGCGCCCCGGCAACCGAACTTTCGAGCCTCTGAGCGTCGCCGCCTTTACCGCGGCGGGCCAGCCGTTTGAGCTGATGGAAGCGCTCGTGCGCGGGGAACCGTGTCAGGTATTCCGCCATGCGCCAAGTTCCCTGGCGCAGCTGTACGTTGCCGCGCGCGCGTATGCGGGCCGGGAACTGGCGGTGATGGAGGAGCTGCGCCTCACTTACGGGGAGGTTTTTTCCCAGGCCGCGCTGCTGGCTGCGCACCTGGGCGAACGCGGCATCGAGCGCGGCACCCATGTCGCCATCGCGATGCGTAATCGTCCCGAGTGGCTGGTGGCGTTCATTGCGATCAGCGCCCTGGGCGCCGTGCCGGTGCTCGTGAACAGCCGTGGTGCGGCCGAGGAGCTCGCCTACAGCATCCGGTACACACGCTGCCCCTTCGTGCTCGCGGACGAGCGCTCTGCGCGGCTGCTTGCCAGCGCGGGCCTCGACTCCGGCCTCGACGGCATCGTCGTGGGCGAAGCGCCGGCGGTGTTCAAACGCTGGCCGAGCTTTGCCGCAGTCGTGCAGCCGGGTACGACAGGACCGGCATTGCCGGTGACCGCGTGCGCGCCCGAGGATCCGGCACTCATCATGTTCACTTCCGGCACCACCGGGCAAGCAAAGGGCGCCGTTTTGAACCACGTCGGCGTGCTCACGGCCCTGATGGCGAACCAGCTCAGTGGCGCGCTGCTCGGCGCGCGCATGGCGGCGCAGCTCGGCGTCGACTTGGCCACGCTGGCGGCCAGTGCGCCGCAGCCCTGCACACTGCTCGTGTTCCCGCTGTTCCACACCAGCGGGTGTCTGTCGGTGTTTCTCACCTCGCTGGCGCGCGGCGGCAAGATCGTATTTCTGCCGCGCTGGAACGTGACGCACGCGCTCGAGCTCGTACAGGCCGAGCGCGTCACCGCCCTGCCTGCCGTGCCCACCATGCTCTGGGACCTGCTGCAGTCGCCCGATCTGGAGCGCTTCGACACATCCTCGCTCGTCAGCCTCGGCACCGGCGGTCAGGCGCTGCCGGAGAATCTGTTGCAGGCGATCCGTACGCGCTTTCCACGTGCGCTGCTCGGCACCGGCTATGGCATGACCGAAACCAATGGGATGGTCTCCCTGGCGGTGGGTGAGGAGTTCCTGCAGAACCCGCGCAGTGGCGGCCGCCCGCTCGCCACCGCCGCGATCCGCATCGTCGATGAGCTCGATCGCGAGCTGCCGCCGGGGGAGACGGGCGAGATCTGCGTGCGCAGCGCGCAGAACATGAGTGGTTACTTCGAGCGGCCCGAGGCCGACGCTGAGATCTTCCGCGGCGGCTGGCTGCATAGCGGCGATGTCGGCTATCTGGACAGTGGGGGCTTCCTGCACATCCTCGCGCGCAAGACCGACATGATCATCAGCGCCGGGGAGAACATCTATTGCGCGGAGGTGGAGCGTGTACTCACCCAGCATCCGCAGGTCATGGAGGCCGCAACCTTCGGCGTCCCGGATCCGCGTCTGGGCGAGAAGCTTCTCGCCGTCGTGGTGGCGCGGGCGGGAGCCGTGCTGGACGCGGCGCAGCTTGAAGATTTCTGTGCCGGGCGACTTGCGCCCTACAAGATTCCCCGCGAGTGGCGCTTCGACGCCGGCCCGCTCGAGCGCACCGCCACCGGCAAGTTGATGAAGGAACAGGTGCGCGCGCGCCTGTCTGGGGGCTGACCGATGACGATGCCGCGGAATGTGAAGATCGTCGACCTCATGATGGCGATCCCGGTAAGTGAGACGAACCAGGAGTGGTACCGCCAGTTCGCGCCGCTGCTCATGGATGCCGAGAGCCGTGAGCAGTTCAAGATGCCGGCCGAGTACCTGTTCAAGGACATCCCGCGCCTGGCTGCGAACCAGGATTACGTGCGTTTCCTGGTCGAACAGATGGATCTGCACGGAATCGACGTGGGGCTGGTCGGCTATTTCGAAGGCTCGGAGGCGGCCGCCGCGGCGCGGCGTGACTTCCCGCAGCGCTTCATCTTCGACTACCCGGCAAACCCCAATTTGGGCATGGACGAGATCCGTCGCGTACGGCGCGTCCATGCCGAGTTCGGTATTAAGTCCGTGAGCGTGTTTCCCTGCGGGCTCAACCCGCAGGTGCCGATCAACGACAAGAAGATGTATCCGCTGTATGCGACCTGCGTCGAGCTGGGCTTGCCGATTCTCGTCAACGTCGGGGTGCCAGGGCCGCGGGTGCCCATGCAGGCGCAGAAGCTCGAGTACGTGGATGAGGTGTGCTGGTTCTTTCCGGAGCTGAAGTTCGTCATGCGCCATGGCGCGGAGCCCTGGGAGGCGCTGGCGGTGAAGCTGATGCTGAAGTACCCGAACCTCTATTACTCCACCAGCGCGTTCGCGCCCAAGCATTATCCGCAGGCGATCATCGATTACGCCAACACCCGCGGGGCGCACAAGATCATGTACGCGGGCTACTATCCGATGGGGCTGTCGCTCGAGCGCATCTTCCGCGAACTACCGGAAGTGCCCTTCAAGGACGAGGTCTGGCCGGCATTTCTCTCAGTCAACGCGCGTCGCGTGTTCGGCATCGACGCATGACGGGACAGGAGCGGCATCGATGAACGCACAGTCGGGCGGGGGAGCACTGTCCAACCCCGTGGCCACGCGCGAGTATCTGGCGAGCCTGCGGGGCGATGAGCTGCTGCGCTGGCGCACCGCCCCCTTTCCCGGCAGGCCCAGTGCCGCCGAGCGCGGCATCGACCTGCCGCTGCCGTTCGGCTGGTTCGCGATCTGCTTCAGCGACGAACTCGCGGTGGGGCAGGTGAAGGCGGTGCGTTATTTCGGGCGCGATCTGGCGCTGTGGCGTGGCGCCGACGGCAGGCCGCGGATGCTCGATGCGTACTGCCGCCATCTCGGCGCCAACATGGCCTTCGGCGGACGGGTGCACGGGGACTACCTCGAGTGTCCGTTCCATTCCTGGCGCTACGATGGCGCAGGTACCGTGCGCGAGATCCCCTATGCGAAGGTGATCCCACCCCAGGCGCGGCGCGAGTGCGTGCGGCATTGGCCGATGGAGGAGCAGAACCGCTTCGTCTGGGCCTGGTACCACCCGGATGCAGTCGAGCCGCTGTGGGCGGTTGAGAACTTTCCCGAAACCTTGAGCCCGCAGTGGACCGAGTACGAGAAGCACGAGTGGCTGGTGTACTGCCCGCTGCAGACCATGGCGGAAAATGGCGTCGATGTAGCGCACTTCCGCTACATCCACGGCACGGCGTCCTATCCGGACTGGGTAGTCAGCATGGATGGCCACCGGCGCGAGACTACCGTGAAGGCCAAGATGGAGACTCCGCGCGGCACCGTCGATGGCGCGATTACCGCCGGCGTGGTGGGGCCCGGTCAGCCGTGGACGCGCTTTACCGGAATCTGCGAAACGCTGCTCATCACCGGCTGCACGCCGGTGGAGAAGGACACGGTGCACCTGCGCTTTGCGTTCACGCAGCAGCGCGCCGACCGCGAGGGACCGCGGGCCGGCGTGGCGCGCGCCATCATCAAGGATATCTGCCGGCAGCTGGACCAGGACAAGGTCGTGTGGGATCGCCAGCACCACATCGCCCGCCCGCTGCTGTGCGATGGCGACGGGCCGATTCCGGCCTTCCGGGAATTCTTCAGTCAGTTCTACGCCGAGTGGCACCGCGAGAGTGGTCCGAAGGTGATGAGCGCCAAGCGCATGGAGCGCCGGGCACGCTCCTGAAGGCCGCACGATGCAGTTCATCCACAGCGAAGAACAGCAGATGATCCGCGCCAGCGCGCGCGCTTTGCTCGCCGGCTACGATTCCTCCCGGCTGCGCTCTGCCATGCGTGCCCCGGGCGGTTACGACACCCAGTTGTGGCAGCAGATCTCCGGCGAGCTCGGCTGGTGTGCGCTGGCGATCCCGGAGGACTGCGGTGGTGCCGGGCTCGGCTGGGTGGAACTGTGCCTGCTGCAGGAGGAGCAGGGGCGGCGCCTGCTGGCGTCGCCGTTCTTTGCCACGGCCGCCCTCGGTGCGGCCATCATTCGCGCGGCACCCCAGGGCGCGCAGCGCACGGCGCTGCTGCAGCTGATCGCCGCTGGCCGCCTGCGCCTCGCCTGTGCGCTCGCCGGCGAGGACGGGCGTCCGCCGCCGCAAGGCACATCCGTGACGCTCGCGGCGCGCGACGCGACGCTCACCTTAAACGGCACGAGCGACTTCGTGATTCACGCCGAGGGCGCCGAGCGCTTCCTGGTGCTCGCGCGCGATGCCGCCACGGCGGCTCTGAGCGTGGTCATCATTCCCGTGCAGACCTCCGGCATCACGGTGACCCCGCACGTCATGCTTGATCTCACGCGCCCGATGGCGCGGGTGAGCTTTGACGCCGTTGCGGTCTTGAGCGAACAGCTGCTCGGCCCCGCCGGCGGGGCGGCCGGGTTCGTCGCGCAGGGCCTCGATCTGGCGCGCATCGCGCTGGCGGCCGAGGCCGTCGGGGGCGCCGAGCAGATTCTCGAGATGACGACGGAGTACGTGAAGCAGCGGGTGCAGTTCGGCCGCCCGATCGGCAGCTTCCAGGCGCTCAAGCACCGCCTGGCGGACATGATGGTGCAGGTCGAGGCGGCCAAGTCGGCCGCCTGGTACGCGGCGAGCGTGGCGGACGAGGACGGTGCGCAGCTGGGCGAGGCGGCAGCCATCGCCAAGAGTTACTGCTGTGATGCCTTCTATGACTGCGCCGCGAGTGCCATTCAGTTGCACGGCGGCGTCGGCTACACCTGGGAGCACGACGCGCACCTGTACTTCAAGCGGGCGCGGGCGAGCGCCAGCCTCCTGGGGAGCCCCGCCTGGCAGCGCGAGCGCTTGCTGCGGGTACTGGGACTCGGGGAGGCGGCCACGCCGCTGTTCTAGGAGGTGCGCGCATGAAACTTGGATTTACCGCGGCCGAGGAGCGCTTCAGAGGCGAGGCAGCCGCCTGGCTTGAGGGCCAGATGCGCGGTCCGTTCCGTGACCTGCGCGGGGTCACGAGTCTCAGCGCCAGGCTCGAGCGGCGCATCCAATGGGAGCGCGCGCTCGGCGCCGCCCGCTTCAGCTGCATCGGCTGGCCGGAGGAATTCGGCGGCCGCAACGCGACGCTCGCCGAGCAGGTGATCTTCGCCGAGGAATATGCGCGCGCCGGCGCACCCGGCCGCATCGGGCACATGGGCATCGAGCTTGCCGGGCCCACCATCCTTACCTTTGGCAGTGGCGCGCAAAAGGCGCGCTTTCTGCCACCGATCGCGCGGGGCGAGGAATTCTGGTGCCAGGGTTACAGCGAACCCAACGCCGGCTCGGATCTGGCGAACGTGCGAACGCGCGCGTTGCTCAGCGCCGACGGCCAGGAGTGGCTGCTGAACGGGCAGAAGATCTGGACCTCACTCGCGCAGTTCGCCGATTGGGCCTTTGTGCTTTGCCGAACGGAGGAGGGGTCGCGCGGTCATCGCGGGCTGTCTTACCTGCTCGTGCCGATGCGCCAGAGCGGCGTCACCGTACGCCCCATCCGGCAGATGACCGGCGAGGCGGAATTCAACGAAACCTTCTTCGTGGACGCGCGCACGGCAGCCGACAACGTCGTCGGAGCAGTCGGAGACGGCTGGCGGGTCGCGATGGGAACCCTGGCGTTCGAGCGCGGCGTCTCCACGCTCGGCCAGCAGATGGGTTTCCGCAACGAGCTGGACGCGATCATCGCGGCGGCGCGGCACAACGGCCTGATCAACGATCCGCTGATTCGCCAGCGCCTGGCGCACGCCCACATCGGCCTCAAACTGATGCGCTTCAGCGCGCTGCGCATGCTCTCGCAGGCCGAGGCCGGGCGGCTCGCAAACGAGGCCTATACCTACAAGATCTTCTGGGCCAGCTGGCGTAAGAAGCTCGGTGAACTGGCGCTCGATGTGCTCGGCCCGAGGGGCGAGATCGCCCGTGCGGCACCCTACGAGTGGGACGTGCTGCCGGGTCTGTTCCTCGGGTCACGCGCGGACACGATCTACGGCGGCACCAACCAGATCCAGCGCAACATCATTGCCGAGCGCGCCCTGGGGTTGCCGAAGGAACCGCGGGGCAACTGACGGTGAGTTCTGTGCCCGCAGCCGTTGCCCTGAATCCCTCGCGGCCGCTCTCGCGACGCGCCGACGGCAAGGCGCGCGTGCGCGCCGGGCTTCTGGCCGCGGCGCGCGCTCTGTTTGCGCGTCAGGGCGTCGCGGCGAGCACCGTCGATGACATCGCCCGTCTTGCGCAGGTGTCGCGCGCCACGGCCTTCAACTACTTTCCTTCCAAACAGGCACTGCTGGCGGCGTTGGTGCACGAAATGGAGGCGCGCTTCCTGCACATCATGGACGCCCAGTTCGATCATCCGGCGAGCGCCGCGCAGCGCCTGGCGGCGCTTTTCAGCTGGACCGCGGCCAAGGTGGAAGAGACTCCGGAACTCTCGCGGGTGCTGATCGGCGCCTCCGAGACCACCTTCGGCGCGGCGCCCGACTCGGGCGCGCGCACGGCACGCACGCATCGCGCCTTCACGCGCGTGCTCGACGCCGGGCGGCGTGAGGGTAATGTGCGGCGCGACGTGCCGACCGCGGTGCTCGCCGACATCGTGGGTGGAAGTTACGCGGGAATCCTGCACGCCTGGCGCGTCGGGCGCCGTTACCCCCTGCGGCGGCGGCTGGATGCGGCGGCGGTCGCCTTGGGCGAGCTGATCGCGGTGCCGCCGCCGCGCGGGCCGCGTCGCCGGACTGCACCGCAGTGACCCTCGAGCTGCTTCCCTGGCAGTCGCCGCAGCTCGGCTGTGCGGTCGAAGTCCCCCATGAGCTGCGCTGGATCCGGCTGCCGGTGCCAGGGCCGCTGCAGCACATCAACGTCTGGCTCGCTCCCGGGCGCAGCCGGCGGGTGCTGATCGACACCGGCTTGAACCAGCCGGAGACCCACGCGGCCTGGGCATCACTTGCGGTGAGCGAACGGCTCGAACGCGAGCTCGAAGCGATCCTGGTCACGCACCATCATCCGGATCACTGTGGCATGGCGGCCGCGCTGGCGGAGCGTTTCGCGGTGCCGGTGCGCATGAGCGCGCCGGCGCGCGCTGCGGCGCTGCGCTCCAGCAGCGGTACGGTAGGCGGCACCGCGGCCGACCTGGCCGCGTACCGCAGCGAGTGGGGTGTGGACTTTGTGGCGCTGCTCGCACGCGCCCGAGGCGCAGGCTCGTTCGACAAGCTGTTGAGCGGCATCCCCGCCGAGACCGACCCCATCGTCGAGGGCGAACGCATCGGCGAGCTGCGTGACCCCTGGGTGGCGTCGCTGCATTTCGGGCACGCCGAGGGACACGTATGTCTGTACTGGCAGGAGGCGGACCTGCTGATCAGCGGCGATCAGCTGCTGCCGGCGATCTCGAGCAACGTCAGCCTCTATCCGGGGGCCGCCTCCGACGATCCGCTGGGAGACTTCCTCGCCTCGCTCGAGCGACTTGCGCGCCTGCCGGCGCAGACGATCGTGCTGCCGGCACACGGCGCGCCGTTTCGCGGCGCGGCCACCCGTGCAGCCCAAGTGCACGCAGGTCACCAGCAGCGGCTCGCGAAACTCAGCGATTTCGCCCGCGAGCCGCGCGGCACCGCGGAGGTGGTCGGTGCGCTCTTCGGGGCCCGCAAGCTCGAAGGCTGGAACACGCTGCTCGCCTACGGGGAGACGCTCGCCCACATCCGTTACCTGCACCTGCGCGGCGCGCTGCTGCGGCTGGAGGAGGGCAGTGAGGTGCGCTGGTTGCGCCACTAAACGCATTCGCCCAGGATGAGGCCAAAGAAGGACTCGCATGAACGAAAGCCAACTCACACGACTCATCGATGAGGCGGCGCTGCGGCGCACCGCCGAACTGTACGCGCAGGGCGCCGACCGGCGTGACAAGGTCACCTGGGCTGCCATCACCACCGAGGACTGCGTGATCGAGGCGCCGGGGATACTTCTGCGCGGGCAGCGCGAGATCGTCGCCGCGCTAGACATCATGGCGCAGCTGTATATCGCAACCCAGCACCGCGTCAGCAACCAGCTGGTCAGCATCGAGGGTGAGCGCGCGCGCGGGGAGACCTACTGCATCGCCGATCACCTGAACGCCGCCGAAGGCGGCCGCACGATCCTCACCTGGGCGATTCGCTACCAGGATCGCTGGCGACGTGAACTGGGCCAGTGGCGCTTCGAGCACCGCCTGCTGATCCTCGACTGGACCGAGACCCGTCCGCTGGCCGTCTGAGCCCACCGCTTCAGAACTTGAAGGTCGACAGCAGCAAACTGGTTTCGGTCTGCGAGATCCCCTCGATCAGGCGGATGCGCGCGAGTACCCGGTCAAAGCCCTCGAGGCTGTCGGCGCGCAGCTCCGCGACGACGTCCCAGCGACCGTTGGTGCTGTAGAGGGCAGCGACCGCTGGCTCCCCGCGCAGTGCCTTGATGACCGCGTCCACCTGATTGCCCTCCACCGCCACCGTCATGAAGGCGCGCATGCGCTGCTCTTCGACGTCCGGCTTCAGCCGCACGGTGTAGCCGACGATGGTGCCGTTCGCGGCGAGCCGTCCCATGCGGTTCTGAACCGTGCCCCGCGCCACACCGAGGGCTTTCGCGAGCGAGGCGACGGAGGCGCGGGCGTCGTTACGCAGTAGGGCGATCAGGGCGCGGTCCGTGTCATCCACGCGGGCTTGCTCCAGTGTGGTGCGATCTGGCTAGTCAAAAAGTCAATATACTATGTCGTTCTGATCAAGTAATTGCAAGATATGCACACTATATTGTCTTTCTTTTGATTTTGCCCCCGGCGAACATGTGACTCTGCCTGGGCGTGGGCCAAGCCGCCCGCACCCGGATTGAGGGGGACAGATCATGGTCGATTTCATCGGGATCCAGCGGATCCAGGAGCTGGTTGCGCGCCGCGGTGCCGCGCGCTTTATCGAGGAGCTGGCGCAGGAGATCGAGGCGGACTTCCGTCGCTGGCCGCTGTTCGATAAGTCCCCGCGCCATGCCATGCACTCCCCGGTCGGCGTGATCGAACTCATGCCGGCCTGCGACGGGCGTCTGTACTCATTCAAATACGTCAACGGGCATCCGAGGAACACCGCGGCGGGACTGCTGACCGTGACCGCGTTCGGCGTACTCGCCGACGTGCAGACCGGCTACCCACTGCTGCTCTCGGAACTCACCGTGACGACCGCGCTGCGCACGGCCGCGACCTCGGCGCTCGCCGCACGCTACATGGCGCGTCCCGAGAGCCGCGTGATGGCCCTCATCGGCAATGGCGCACAGAGCGAGTTCCAGACGATAGCCTTTCACCACCTGCTCGGAATCCGTGAAGTGCGCCTTTACGATGTGGATGCTGCCGCCACTGCCAAGCTCGAACGCAATCTGCTGCGCCTGCAGCTGCCTGGTCTGACGGTGGTGCGGGCCGCGTCCACGGCCGCCGCGGTGACCGGTGCGGATATCGTGACCACCGTGACGGCGGACAAACGCAACGCCACGATCCTGACGCCTCCCATGATCGAGCGTGGCATGCACCTGAATGCCGTGGGCGGGGACTGCCCCGGCAAGACCGAGCTGGACCGCGAGATTCTCGAGCGAGCCGATGCGCGCGTGGTGGTCGAATTCGAGCCCCAGTCGCGCATCGAGGGTGAGATCCAGCAGTTGCCGGCGGACTTCCCGGTGACCGAGCTCACCCAGGTGATCACGGGCGAGTCGCCCGGACGGCGGACAGCGTGCGATGTCACGATCTTTGATTCGGTGGGCTTCGCGCTGGAGGACTTCTCTTCACTGCGCTACCTGCTGCGCCTGCACCAGCAGGAGCGCCGCGGGCAGCAGCAGATCGACCTGCTGCCGGATCTGGCGGATCCGAAGGACCTGTTCGGCTTGCTGAGCGAGCGCGCACCCGCCGCCGCTCGCGTGCGGGTGTCGGCGTGAGCGGCGCGCGCGTGGCGGCGCTGCTTGGGGCGCCGACCGATGTCGGGGCGGCCGATCGTGGCGCTTCCATGGGGCCTGAGGCGCTGCGGGTTGCGGGACTGACGGCCGCGCTGCAGGCGCGGGAGCTGGAGGTGCGCGACCTCGGCAACCTGAGCGGACCGGGAAATCCATGGCAGCCCCCGCAGGGCGGTTACCGGCACCTGGCACAGGTCGTGCGCTGGAATGAGCTGGTGCACGAGGGTGTCTACGGGCAGCTGCGCGAAGGCCGGCTGCCGATTCTGCTCGGCGGTGACCATTGCCTGAGCATCGGTTCGATCAGCGCGGTGGCGCGGCATTGTCGGGAGGAGGGCAAGCGACTGCGGGTCCTGTGGCTCGACGCGCATGCCGACTTCAACACCTCCGCGCTGTCACCGAGCGGCAATGTTCACGGCATGCCGGTCGCCTGCCTGTGCGGCTTCGGGCCGCGCGAGCTGACCACCATCGGCGGCGTGACGCCCGCCATCGAGCCCTCGTGGGTACGCCAGATCGGCATCCGCAGCGTGGATGAGGGTGAGAAGCGCTTCGTGCACGAGCAGGGGCTCGACGTCTTCGACATGCGCTATGTCGATGAGATGGGCATGCGCCTGACGATGGAGCACGCACTGGCCGGGCTGGACGGCGACACGCATCTGCACGTGAGCTTCGACGTCGACTTCCTCGACCCGGACATCGCCCCGGGAGTCGGCACCCGGGTGCGCGGCGGCCCGACCTATCGCGAGGCGCAGTTGTGCATGGAGATGATCGCCGACACCCGCCGTCTCGCCTCGCTCGACGTCGTGGAGCTCAATCCCGCCTTTGATGTGCGCAATCGCACCGCCAAGCTGGCCGTCGACCTCATCGAGTCGCTGTTTGGCAAGAGCACCCTGGTGCGCCGTCCCGTCTGGCGGCGCGCGGCCGAGCCGCGCGCGACTCTCGAGCGCCGGGGCAGTTCGCACGCATCTTCCGAGCCCACCACCTAGCGAGCGGTTTTCAGGATCTGCTCTGGCGCATGTGCAGCGTGAAACCCGGCGTCCAGCTGCCATTGACCTGGAACTCGGTGATCACCTCGTACGCGTCTGCGCCCAGGCGCTGCCAGCGGCTGCGATAGATCTGCTCCACGCCGCCCTCCCAATAGTGGGTGGGCGGAAATACCAGTGCGTCCTGATCGGCGACGACCGTGCCGCGGCTGAAGCCGCCCGCACTTTCGATGTACAGGTACTGCAGTTCCCGGGCGTGGGCATCCCACAAGTAGATCGATTCACCCCGATCCTCCGGTTTGCCGCGGCCGCGATGCACGAGGTGCTGATCGCGCACGAATTTGTCCCCATAGACCCAGCTGAAGCAATGCTCATCGGTGACCTCGCTGTTGGGGAAGGTGCCCTTCCAGCAGTGTCCTATCAGAAAGGCCAGCGGCTGATACGGGGAGATCGCGTTGTCGGGAACGGCGGGGCCGGCCACGAGGGTCAGGCTCGCTGCAGCCAGCCCCAATCTCGTCAACATCTTCATCGGCGCTCCTTGGCTTTGTGGCGCGGCTTGTTAGCAGCGGCGGGTTTGGCTGCGCCTGCCGGCCGGCGCAGCAGCTGCTCGAAGTAGGCGCGCAGCTGCCGTACGGCAGCATCGAAGCTCTCCAGGCTGCGGAAGGTGCGGGCCTGCATGACGCCGCCCTCCATCGTCGTTAGCACGAAGGCGGCAAGCTCGCGGCGGTCTAAATCCGGCGGCAGCCGTGCACCGGCATCCTGCAGACACTCGTGGATTGCCTCGATCCACGCACTGAAGTTGGCGGCCAGCCGTTCCCGCACCGGCAGGTCCGGCTCATGCAGCTCGAGCGCGAGGCTGCCGATCGGACAGCCATAGGAGCAGTCGGTGTCGGCCAGTGACTGGCGGTAGCGGGCGAGGAGGGCGAAGACGCGCTCGATCGGGTCGTGCACGCCGCGCCACGCCGGCTCCAGCAACATGGTGCGGAGGCCCGCGCGGTACAGGTCGAGCACCGCCAGCAGCAGGTCCTGCTTGCCGGGGAAGAAGTGATACAGGCTGCCGCTGTTCACCTTGGCCGCCTGCAGCACGTCGGCAATGCTGGTCGAGCCGTAACCCTTCTCCCAGAACAGCCGTAAGGCCGCGAGCACCAGGCGGCTACGCGTGTCAGGCGGTGGCTTGACTTGATCGATCATTCAAGTGGAGCCTAGTACCACTTGAATGATCAGTCAACTAATTGCTGGAGGCAGCAGGAACCGCGCGGGCCGCGCGTCGCAGCGCCGCGCGCGCCAGCAAGCGGGTCGAGTCCAGGGTTGGGAGCGAGGCATTGTGATCACCGATCAGGAGCGGGATCTCGGTGCACCCGAGTACCACCGCGTCGCAGCCCCCGGCCGCCATGCGGCGGATGACGCCCTGCAGGTAGGCCACCGCCGCGGGCGCGAACACCCCACGCACCAGTTCCTCCATGATGATGCGGTCGACTTCCTCGCGCTCCGCCTCGGTGGGTCGCTGGTACTGCAGCTGACGCGCGCCGAGGGCCCGCGGGTAGACCTCGCTGGCGACCAGGAAACGGGTACCGGTGATCCCGAGCCGCCGATAGCCGCGCCGCTCGGCCTCCTCCGCCACGACCTCCGCGATGGGGAGCCACGGCAGCGGCGAGCGCGCGAGGATGCCAGGTAGCGCCTCATGGATCGTGTTGTCCGGACAGATGAGGAAATCTGCGCCGGCGCGCGCAAGCTTGTGGGCGGAGTCGAGCATCAGTGCGCCCACCGCGGCCCAGTCGTGCACGCGGATGTGGTGCATGTAGGTGCCCAGCGAGTGGCTGTGCAGGCAGACCTCCGGATGCCCGTGGGTCCCGAACAACGGCTCGCCCTCCAGGCACAAGGTGCGGTAACACAGGGCCGCGCCTTCCGCGGAACAACCGACGATCCCCACGTGCTGAGGCATGCGCTGATTCTAGCCGCAGCCGCTGCGTGGCACCGCAGGAGCGGGGCGCGCGGCGCCACGCCGGCTTGGGCATAATCGCGGCTGTCTGCAGCGAGACTCGATTCGGGCGGCCGCCTCGGCCGCCCTGCGCCGGCTTGCGGCATTTTTTTAATTCAGGATCAGTGCATGCCATACAAATTCCCTGCCGGCCTGGTCGGCGCCGTGACGTTGCTCCTAGCGGTCGGTTCCGCTGCGTTCACCACCGAGCGTCCGACGCACACGGGCCTGAATTATCCGGTGGCGCCGCGCGGGACGACGGTGGATGACTACCACGGCGTCAAGGTCGCCGATCCCTATCGCGCACTCGAGGATCTGGACTCCCCCGCCACCCGCGCGTGGGTGGGGGCGGAGGCACATCTCACGCAGTCCTATCTGGATGCAATCCCGCAGCGTCAACAACTGCGGGCGCGTCTGACGCAGCTGTATCACTTCGAGCGCACCGGGGTGCCATTTGCCGAGAGCGGTCGGTACTTCTATACCGATAACAGCGGCGAACAGAACCAGAGTGTGTTGCTGACGGCGGCCCCGCTGGCGGGAACCCCCGCCGTGGCGCTCGACCCGAACCTTCTGCCGGCGGACAACAACCCGGTCGTCGTCGGCTACGTCGCCAGTCACGATGCCAAGCTGCTGGCGTACGGGGTGTCGGTGGCCGGTTCGGACTGGACGGACTGGCATATCCGCGATCTCGCCACCGGGCAGGATCGAGCGGATGTGCTGCGCTATACCAAATACTACCCCCCGGTTTTCAGCGCCGATGACCGTGGACTTTATTACAGCGCTTTTCCCGCACCGAAGCCGGGCGAAGAACTGAGCGCCGCCGACCTGCAGAACGCGGTGTATTTTCACGCGCTGGGAACCGCGGCCGCGGCGGACCGCCGCGTGTTCGAGGACCGCGCTCATGCGGACTGGCAGTTCGAGCCGCGCCTGTCGAGCGATGGTCGCTGGCTGGTCATCCTCGTGGGCGAGGGGGAGGTGGGCGACAAGGGCGTCGAGGACGTCTACCTCATGGACCTGTCGGCTGCCGCACCGACGGTGGTCGCCGTGGCGCGCGGCTTTCGCGCGGCGTTCGAATTTGCAGGCGCCGACGCGGGTCAGCTTTACTTCCTGACCTCGCTCGGCGCGCCCAACGGCCGCGTGATCGCGATCGATCCGCTGCATGCGCAGGAAGCGAACTGGAAGGCGGTGGTCGCCGAGGGGCGCGATGCGATCGAACTCGGCGCGAGCAGCGTCGCCGTGGTTGCGCACCGGCTGATCGTGCGCACGATTCACGACGCGCACAACCGGGTCCTGCTGTACGGCCTCGACGGTGCGGCACGCGGGGAAATCGTGCTGCCCGGACTCGGCACGGCGATCGGCTTCAGCGGGCAGGCGCAGGATCAGGAAACCTTCTACGCCTTCGCCGATATGACCCGGCCGCCGACCGTCTATCGCTACGACTTCGCCACCGGGCAGAGCAGCGTGTTCCGCCGGCCGCAGCTGGCCTACGACCCGGAGGACTTCGCTGAGCAGCAGGTCTTTTATCCGGCCAAGGACGGTACGCGCATCCCGCTGCTGCTCGCTTACCGCAAGGGGACGAATCTGCAGGGTAACAATCCGCTGCTGCTGATCGGCTACGGCGGTTTCGGCATTTCCTACCTGCCGCGCTTTGATCCTTCCGTGATCGCCTGGATGGAGCGCGGCGGTGTGTTCGCAACCGCCAATATCCGCGGCGGCGGGGAGTACGGGGAGGACTGGCACCGCCAGGCCATCCTCACCCACAAGCAGGTGGTGTTCGATGACTTCATCGCCGCGGCCGACTGGCTGGTCGCGAACCACTACACCTCGGTGGCGCAGCTGGGGATCCTCGGGCGCTCCAACGGCGGGCTGCTGGTCGGCGCCTGTCTGACGCAGCGACCGGACCTGTTCGGCGCCGCCGTGCCGCAGGTCGGTGTGCTCGACATGCTGCGCTTCAACCGCTTCGGACAGGGAGCCGGTTGGGAGGGCGATTACGGCTCGCCGCAGGATGCGGCGCAATTCAAGGCGCTGTATGCCTACTCTCCCGTACACAACGTGCGCGCGGGAGCGCATTACCCGGCAACGCTCATCGTGACCGGGGACCACGACACGCGCGTGATGCCCATGCATTCGTTCAAGTTCACCGCCGCGCTGCAGGTAGCCCAGGCAGGGCCGGCGCCGATTCTGCTGCTGGTGGATCAGGCTTCAGGCCACAGCGGCGGCGAGACGGTTTCGCAGGCCATCGCACAGAAGACGGACATCTACGCCTTTCTCATTAAAAACCTGCACGTCCCCGATGAGAAACCGGCAGCGCGCGCCGATGCGAAGTGACTTCGTGGCCGCGCTGCGGCAGCGGGCGGTACCGCTGTGCGGCGCGCTGCTGCTGTCGGGCCTGGTCGTTAGTTCAGGCCTCGGCGCCGCGCCCGCCGCCGCGCCGGATCCTGACGCAGCCGCACTCGCGCAGCTGACACAGCTGCGCGCTGTGTTCCTCAAGCGCATCGACGCGGAAGGCTACAAGCTGTGTCCGGCGCCGCAGATCGAGTTCGGGGATCCCCCCTCGTTCGGCCACTTCGTTGCAGAGCGCAATACCGTCGTGGTCGCCGCCTGGACGCACCTGCAGCCCGAGGAGCGCAAGGGATTCGAGGCGATGGCGCAGTCGATGGGGGGCGACGTCACCGGGCGCTCGGTATTTGAGAATGGCACCCATCGCTGGGTGTTCGTGCACGAGCTCGGTCACTGGTGGCAGGCATGCCGGCACCAGACGCGTCCCCAGTCATACGCGGCCGAAAACGGGGCTGACCGCATTGCCCTCGCATTCTGGCGCGAGCGTGACCCGCGCTATGCCCTGGGGATCGTGCACGGTTATCGCGCGCTGCTCAGCTCGATGCCAAGTCCGCTGCCCGAAGGCGAGGGGGTGTCGACGTACTACGATGCGAACTTCGCCAAGGTGTCGCAGGGCAACGCCTATACCTGGTTCCAGGCGACGATGATCGCGGCTCTGGCCGAAGAGCAGCCGGCGCCCTCGTTCCATCGGGCACTTTCGCAACCGCTCTATCCTCAGTAAAGTCTGCACGCATCATCCTGGAGGGACCCAAGCTGAGCGAGCTCGCCGACTTCGCGATTACCCGCAAGTGGCCGCCCAGGCACCCGGAGCGGCTGCAGCTGTATTCGCTGCCGACCCCGAACGGTGTGAAGGTCTCGATCATGCTCGAGGAGACCGGATTCCCCTACGAGCCGCACCTGGTCGACTTTGCCACCAACGACCAGGCATCCGCGGAATTTCGTTCCCTGAATCCCTACGGCAAGATCCCCGCGATCCTGGATCCGAACGGACCCGGGGGCCGCCCGCTGCCGCTGTTCGAGTCCGGCGCCATTCTCGTCTACCTCGCCGAACGCACCGGTCAGTTCCTACCCCGAGATGCCGCGGCACGCTATCAGACGCTGCAGTGGCTCATGTTCCAGATAGGCGGCATCGGCCCGATGTTTGGCCAGGTGGGTTTCTTCCACAAGTTCGCCGGCAAAGACTACGAGGACAAACGCCCGCGGGATCGCTACGTGGCCGAAGCGCGCCGGCTGCTCGCGGTCCTCGAGGGACGTCTCGCAAGCCGCTCCTGGCTGATGGGCGAGGACTATACGATTGCCGATATGGCGGTGTTTCCCTGGGTGCGCAATCTCGTCGGTTTCTACGGCGCGGAGCAACTGGTGGGCTTTGCTGAATTTGCCCAGGTCGGCCGCGCGCTTGAAAGGTTCCTCGCGCGTCCGGCGGTCGGGCGCGGACTGAGCATTCCCGCCCGCGGCTGAGCGCGAGGCAGCAGCGGTTACTTTCTCCTGAGCGTCGACTCGAGCAGCGCGATGAGGGTCTGCCAGTGCCGCTCCGTGGCCGCCGCATCATGGACCGGCGTATCACGCGGTACGAAGCCATGGGGTGCGGCATAGCTCTCAATGCGATGCTCGACGCCAGCCTGCGTGAGGGCCGCTTCCAGGCGCTGCTTCATGTCCTCGGTAAAAGAGGGATCCTCGCTCGCCCCGCCGATGTATACGCGGGCGCGGATGCGGGCGGCGAGCCGGTGCGGGCTGTCTGGGTCATCCGTGGCGAGGCGCCCGGCGTGATAGGCGGCGGCCGCGACGATGCGCTGCGGGTAGGTGCCCGCGGCGAGGAGTGACATGAAGCCGCCCATGCAGTAGCCGGTCGTGCCGACGCCACCGGGTTGCACGCCAGGCTCGGCGCTGAGGAAGTCGAGGAACGCGCCCGTGTCGGACATGACGTTCGCGGGCGTCGTGACCGCGAAGAACTTCTCGCGGAGCACGCGGAGCTGCTGCGGATCGGTGAATATCCCGCGCGCGTCCATCGGGGCATAGGGCCCGGCGCGGTAGTAGAGGTCTGGCAGGAGCACGTAGTAGCCATAACCGGTGAGTCGCGTAGCAATCTCGAGCATCGCCGGGCGAATGCCGATGCCGTCCATGTATACGAGCACCGCCGGCCAGGGCGCGGGCGTCGCGGGCTGCCCGATGTAAGCGGGGCAACACCCGTCGCGGGTGCTGATGTCAACTCTTCGCATCGTGGCCTCGGTCAATCAGCCGCGCGACCTTAGCAAATACCGCGGCTCGTGGTCGCGGCCCAAAAAAGACCCCGCCTTCGGGCGGGGTCTGGGTTGCAAAAATGCAGCGGCTGCACTTCAAAGTGCGATCGTCACCGCCTTGGTCGAAAGGTAGCTCTCGAGCACCGCCTCGCCCATCTCGCGACCCCAGCCGGATTGCTTGTAGCCGCCAAAAGGTAACGCGGCGTCGAAGATGTTGTAGCAGTTGATCCACACGGTGCCGGCTTTCAGGCCCGCGGCAAGCGCATGCGCCTTGCTCACGTCGCGCGTCCAGATGCCGGCCGCAAGACCGTAGATGGTGTCGTTGGCCTGGCGCACGAGTTCCTCGTCGGCCTTACGGAAGGGCGCCACCGTCACCACCGGTCCGAAGATCTCCTCCTTCACGATCTTCATGTCGGGGTTGGTGTCGACAAACACGGTCGGCTCGATGAAGTAACCATCACCTTCACGGGCCTGACCCCCGGTCACCGCACGCGCCCCGGCGCGCTTGCCGGCGTCAAGGTAGCTCGCGACGCGGTCGCGCTGAATTTCCGAGACCATCGGACCCATCTGGGTGCTCGGATCCATCCCGGAGCCGAGCTTGATCGACTTGGCCTGATCCGACACGCCCGCCACGACCTTATCGAACAGCCGCTCGTGAACAAACAGACGCGAGCCCGCGCAGCAGCACTGGCCGTGATTGAAGAAGATGGCACTGGCGGCCCCGGGAATCGCCACGTCCAGATCGGCATCCTCGAGAATGATGTTCGGTGACTTGCCGCCGAGCTCGAGCGACACGTGCTTCAGATCGCGCGCCGCCGCCTGCACGATCAGCCGCCCGACTTCGGTGGAACCGGTGAATGCGACCTTGTCGACCCCGGGATGCGCGGCGAGCGCGGCGCCCGCCGTCTCGCCGAACCCGGTGATGATGTTCACGACCCCGGGAGGGAGTCCGGCCTCCTGCAGGATCTCGCCCAGGCGCAGCGCCGAGAGCGGCGTCTCCTCGGCCACCTTCAGCACCACGGTGCAGCCGGTCGCCAGCGCTGGCGCGAGCTTCCACGCGGCCATCAGCAGCGGGAAGTTCCAGGGAATGATCTGTCCGACGACGCCGATCGGTTCCGGACGCGTGTAGGAGTGGTACTGAACCCCGGGCGTATAGAGCACCGAGAGCGGAATGGTCTTGCCTTCGATCTTGGTGCACCAACCGGCCATGTACTGAAAGATATCCGCCGCCAGCGGCACATCCGCGACGCCGGCGACGGCGCGCGGCTTGCCATTGTCAAGCGACTCCAGCTCGGCGAGCTCATCGGTATGCTTGCTGATCAGGTCGCCGATGCGCCATACGAGCCGGCTGCGCTCCGATGGCGTCATTTTCGGCCATGCTCCGGACTCGAATGCACGGCGCGCGGCCTTGACCGCCAGGTCGACGTCCGCCTTGTCGCCCTCGGCCGCCCGCGCAATCGTGGCGCCGGTGGCCGGATTTTTGACGTCGAATGTCTTACCCGAGGCCGCCGCGACCCATTTGCCATCAATCAGCAGCTTCTTGGGCGTGGCCAGGAATTCAGCGATGGGCCTGGACGCTAGTGGCTCTTTCATAACAGCGTTCATCGTGCATTCTCCTTGCGATGAAAAGGAACCGCAGCGACGCAGCGCACTCAGAATGCGGCGGCCAGCGGCGATGATTTCGCGAGCGCAACTCTGTCTGGTTCAGACGCTGCGGCGGTCAGTGGGTTCCGGGTAATTTTCACTTGGACGTCGCGGCCGCAATCGGGGGGCGACTATAGCGCCAAACAAAGCGCGCCCGGTACCGACGCATGCGTTGGCGTAGACGCAGCGGTAAGGAGGTCTCATTGGCTGCGCAGGCCGCGGCGATGCAGGATTTGCGCCGCAGACCTGGCGCGGAACGGTAGGGGCTTCCCAAAGTACGAAGGACGCCGCTTGCGCTAGTCGCAGTCTTCGCTGTGGACGCGCCGCGGGAGTTCCTGAACGTAAGGCTCGGCGGGCACGCGCTCAAAGAGCGAGCGCGTGCGCTGCTCGCGCTCGACGATGCGCCAGCCGAGTACGACGTGGGCTGCTGCCTTCGGTGCCGCTGCGAACGGACGGATCACCGCCGAGGCGATGTCCAGCAGGCCACCAGCACTGCCCCACAGCGGCGCGACGTAGATCCCCGCGGCCGCCGGTCGCCGCGCCGCCAGCACCAGGTCTCCGGAGCTGGGTACGCGCGCGACTGCGCTGGCGAGATCGGCTTCAAGCAGGTAGTCAAGATCGATCGCGATCACCGCATCATCGAGCGCGCAGCGCTCAAAGCGCGTCGGCCGCAGCCGCAGCACGCCCACGGTGAGATCGCCCTGCGCGGAGAGCGCATCGGCGCGCAGGCCGATGCCCGCAGCTGCGGCGATGTCGGCCGCCGGACGCAGCATGACAAGGCGTCCGAGCTCGACTTCCGCCAGCTGCACGGTGCGAAAGCCGGGGCTCATGGCAATCAGGGGCACTTGGGGCTGATACATGGTCGCTGATCACTTTGGTGCGCGGGCCGCCCGCGGTTACTTCAGCGCCCGCAATGAGGCATCCATCCAGAAGCTGCTGCGGGTCGGTGGAGGCGCGCAGATCTGTGCCACCGGTGCATGCGGATAGAGCGCGACGGGACGAGCGGCTGATCGAGCTGATGGGAGGTCGGCGGGTCACTTTGCGCGTACGCGACCGAACTTCGCAGCAGCTGCAGGCAGTCCCACAGCACGCTGCTGAGCAGGCACAGGATTCCAGATCCCCGCATGGGCTGTCGCATCCTTCGAAGTGACACGCGCTCGCGCTTCCCGCGCGGTGAAAATGTACCCGATCGGGGACGCGCTGCGCCACCGGCCCCGCGCATACTCCTTGACCCAACCTATGCGCCTGACTCACCCTACGGGTCAATCAATAAGAAGGAAACAGCTCCATGCGGCCGATCCCGGCGTGCTCGCTTGCATTGCTTCTGTGCGTGGCCGCCGCTGTGTACGCGCAGGCACCGCATTCCAAGGCCGCCACGCCGGACGCTGCGAGCGGTGAATGGCCAATGCCGGCGCGCGACTACGCCGGCACACGCTTCAGCCCCCTCGCGCAGATTACGGCGGCGAACGCGACCTCGCTCCACCCGGTGTGGACTTTCTCGACCGGCGTGCTCGCCGGGCATGAAGGTCAGCCGCTGGTGGTCGGCAACACCATGTACGTCGTGACACCCTGGCCGAACGTGCTGTATGCCTTCGACCTGACGAAAGAGGGCTATCCGCTGCGCTGGAAGTACCGACCGGACGTCAGCGCCAACGCGATCGGCGTGTCCTGCTGCGATACGGTGAACCGTGGCGCGGTGTATGCGGACGGCAAGATCGTGTACAACCTGCTCGACGGCCACACGGTTGCCGTCGATGCCAAGACCGGTCAGGAGTTGTGGAACACGCCGATTGCCGACGTGCGCAACGGAGAAACCGTGACGATGGCGCCGCTGGTCGTCAAAGACCGGGTGATCGTCGGGGCCTCGGGCGGGGAATTCGGCATCTACGGCTGGACCAAGGGACTGGACCTGAAGACCGGCAGCGTGGTTTGGACCGGGCACAACATCGGCCCCGATGCGGACATGCTCGCCAAGCCGGGCGACTTCAAGCCCCCGTATGACACCGGCGCCGACCTCGGCGCGCACACCTGGCCCGGGGAGACGTGGCGCACCGGCGGCGCGCCGGTGTGGGGCTGGGTGTCCTATGACCCGGATCTCGATCTGGTGTACTACGGCACCGGAAATGCCGGACCCTACAACGCGGAACAGCGTCCCGGTGACAACAAGTGGACGGCAAGCGTACTGGCGCGCCATCCCGCGGACGGCACGCTGGTGTGGGCCTATCAGTTCACGCCCCACGACAGCTGGGACTTCGATGCCGCCGGCGCGATGGTGCTGGCGGACCTGACGGTGGCCGGCAAGCCGATCAAGGCGCTGGTGCACTTCGACAAGAACGGCTTCGCGTATACGCTGGATCGTGCCACCGGCAAGCTGCTGCTCGCCGAGCCGTTCGTCAAGGTCAACTGGGCTTCGTCGATCGATATGAACACCGGGCGCCCGGTGATCAATCCTGCCAAGCAGACGGGCGCGTCCAAGGGCACGGTGAAAGACATCTGCCCGTGCCTCGAGGGAGGTGTCAGTCCCGCCTCCCCACCGGCGTACTCCCCGCGCACCCATCTTTTCTATACATCGACCAACAACCTGTGCATGGACTACGGCGTAACGCGCGCTTCCTTTCTCAAGGGCACGCCGTTCATGGGCATCAACAGCCCGTACAGCGTGGGTCCCGGAGGCTATCGCGGGACCTTCATGGCCTGGGATGCAGCAACCGGCAAGAAAGTGTGGGAGAACAAGGAGGAATTTCCCAACTGGAGCGGTGCGCTGGTCACCGCGGGCGATGTCGCGTTCTACGGCACGCTGGATGGTTGGTTCAAATCCGTCGATGCGCGCAGCGGCAAGGTGCTTTCCAAGTTCAAGGTTGGCTCGGGAGTGGTCGGTAATCCGATGACCTACCGCGGCCCGGACGGCAAGCAATACGTTGCCGTCTACGCCGGCATCGGTGGAGACTGGCTGCTACTCGCGGGCGATGTGCACTCGGATGACCCGACCGACGTGCGGGCGCCCGCCGACTACGTCAAGGATCTCGGCCGGCACACGAGCCAGGGTGGCATGATCTGGATCTTCGGCCTATGAATCTCAAATCCGCTGCTCTCAAGTACGCGCCGCTGACTCTGTCGCTGGCGCTCGTCACCCTGAGCCTGTGCGCCTGCACCCAGCGCTCAGCAACTCCACCAAGCCCTGTCACGTCGGCGGCGCCGACCGCGGTGGCCTACGAGGCGCACGTCGATGCGGGCGGCAATGTGCCCCCGGGCGGTACCTTGCACAATCCGCACGACGGCGATGCGGCGGTGGCCAAGACTGGCGCGCTCCTGTTCACGGCGATGAACTGCGATGGCTGTCACGGGCCTGATGCTTCCGGTGCCGTCGGTCCGAACCTCGGCGACAAGCGCTGGCGCTATGGGGGCGCGGACCCGGAGGTCTTCATGTCCATCTATTACGGACGGCCCAAGGGCATGCCGGCGTTCGGCGGCGCGCTCGGTGCGGACGGCGTCTGGACACTGGTCACGTACCTGCGCTCGCTCCCGGTGCCGGAGAACCTGCCGACGCAGTCCTGGGAGAAGCCGTAGCCTGCCTGCGGGGCCCGCCTCTTAGCCGGCGGCCCGCAGCTCACTGAGCAGCTCCGCCGCGCCGCGCGGTGCGCGCTTGTTGCGCCAGGTCCCGGCCGCTACCGCGCCGTACTCGCTCATGTGCGGGTCCGAGCCGCATGTGCCGCCACCATGCACTTCAGTGACCTCCGGGTCGGGCGCCGGATGCGGTTCGCAGAGCTGCTCGATCAAGAGCGGCGGGTCGTCTGGGAGACTGACGCGTAGGGTTGGTTCTTCGTGCGCGCGCCCCGCCCGGGGGTGCCCAGTGTCGTTGTCGGACTGTTCTTGCACCAGGTGTAAGAAAAGTGGATGGCTGCCGATCAGCTCCGGTGCGCCGGGGGCCTGCAGCCCAATGCGGGGTGACATAACACCGCCGGGAGCGGGCGTAGGGGAAATCCTGCGTCGCGTATAACCGACGGCTTGCCGTTTGTTGCTGTGCGTTTAGAGTCTGATGGATCAAACAGTGAGGGTTCGCAGGATGCAGCGCACGCGCGCAGGGACTAAGGACGTGGTGCTGCTGCTGGTCTCAGCTCTAGCCGCGGCTTGCGGCGGGGGCGGCATGAGTGGAAGCAGCACCCCAAGCCAGCCGAATCAGCCCGGCCAGCCGCCGACCAGCGGCACCGACATCACGACCTACAAGTACGATGTGGCGCGTACCGGGCAGAACCTCACCGAGTCCCTCCTGACGACAGCCAACGTGAACTCGAGCAGCTTCGGGCTGCTGCGCTTCCTCACGACCGACGGCAAGGTGGACGCACAACCCTTGTATCTCTCGGGGCTGAGCATCCAGGGCGCCACGCACAACGTCGTGTTCGTCGCCACCGAAAATGACTCGGTGTACGCCTTCGATGCCGACAGCGGCGCGTCTTTGTGGCACGTCTCGCTGCTGAACAGCGGCGAGAGCCCGGCCGAGCCGGTGGACAGCTGCGGCCAGATCAGCCCGCAGATCGGCATCACGGCCACGCCGGTGATCGACCGCGGTGCCGGGGCGCACGGCACGCTTTACCTTGTGGCGATGTCCAAGGACGGCTCCGCCAACTATTACCAGCGGCTGCACGCGCTCGATGTCACTACCGGCGCGGAACAACTCAATGGCCCCGTCACGATCAGCGCGACCTATCCGGTGCAGGGAGGCACGATGACCTTCGATGCACGCCAGTACGCGGAGCGTGCGGCGCTGCTGCTGGCGAACGGCACCATCTATACGAGCTTTACTTCGCACTGCGATTCGCCGCCTTATTCGGGCTGGGTCATCGCCTTCAGCCAGGCCAATCTGGCGAAGACGGCCGCCTTCAATGCCGCCCCGAACAGCGGCGGCTCCGGGCCTGCCATCTGGATGGCCGGCGGCGGTCCGGCGGCCGATGCCGCCGGGTACGTGTATCTGCTCACGGCCAACGGCGCCTTTGAGACCACGCTCGACACCAGTGGCTTTCCGAGCCAAGCGGATTACGGCAACAGCTTCCTGAAACTCGCCGGCGGCTCGCTCGCGGTGAGCGACTATTTCAGCATGTACAATACCGTTACCGAGTCCGGCGCCGATCTGGACCTCGGTTCGGGGGGCATCCTGCTGCTCCCGGATCTGACCGATGCGAGCAATGCCACCCAGCATCTGGCCGTGGGCGCTGGCAAGGATGGCAATATCTACGTCGTCAGCCGCGACTCGATGGGCAAGTTCAACGCCTCCGGCAATCACATCTGGCAGGAACTCGATGGCGCGCTGGCGGGCGGAATCTGGTCGACGCCGGCCTATTACAAGCAGAGCGTCTACTTTGGCCCCAGCGGCGGCTCGCTGCGGGCATTCACCATCAGCGGCGCGAAACTTACCACCGGCTCGGCGAGTGCCACCTCCTACCCCTATCCGGGCACCTCGCCGGTTGTCTCCGCGAACGGCACCGCGAACGGTATCCTCTGGGCGCACGAGAACTCGAACCCGGCCGTGCTGCATGCGTACGATGCGAGCGACCTGGCCCACGAGCTCTACAACAGTTCGCAAGCCGCCAACGGGCGCGACCAGTTCGGCGCCGGCAACAAGTTCATCACCCCGGCGATCGCCGATGGCAAGGTCCTGGTCGGCACGCAGAACGGGGTGGCGGTGTTCGGGTTGCGGTAACGCTTGAGCCGCGCGCCTCAGGGCGAGGATTCGAGTTCCAGCTGGCGCAGGCGCGGACCTTCCAGGCGATCGAGGTAGTTCGATACGTCGTAGAGCACGACGCCGAACAATGTCACCGCCACGCCGAGCACGATGAAGGCGCGCACGTGGCGGGTTTCGAAGGACCGGATCGAGCGCGCGTAGGCGAGCAGCGCCAGCAGCGCCGCCACCACCACCGCCGCATCAACGCTGGCCCGTTGCCAGTAGCTGCCACCGAGGTGCAGCCACATCCCGAACTCATCGAAGGTGAGCGCCATGGCGATGCCATAGGCGAAGGCGGCGCCGCGTGCCGCCTCGCCGGTCGGCGCGGCGAGCAGCAAGTAGCCCCCCACCGCGGCGAGCAGAAAGATGCCGTAGTTGAGGTGATGCACGTGCGTGGCACCCATGAACAGGTACAGGTTCGGGATGCGCCGCGCCATGATCAGGAACACGAGCGTGCGCGCCAGAATGAACGTGAGCAGGAAGGCGAGCAGCGCGCGCCGCGCCAGCTCGTCGGAGCAGGCGGGGTTGGCAGTGGTCGCGGGGGCAGGGCGGGATTGCTCCGTCACGGGACTCATCTTGGATCAATCGTTGCCGCTGCGGCAACGCGCCGCGCGCTAACGCCCCTCGTAGCTCAGCGAAATCGAGTTGACGACCTCACGCACCCCGGAGGCCTCGCGTGCCACGCTCCCGGCGGTCTCGCGTTGCAGATCGGTGGCGACCTGGCCACTGAGGAACACGACCCCGTCGGAGGTCTGGACGTAAACATGATTGGGCGCGCCTAGGGCGGGATGCTGCTCCAGTAGCGAGCGCACCTGCGCCGAGATCGCCTGATCGCCCGCACAACCATGCCAGCCGCACTTGCGATACGCCTCGTAACTGGTGCAGCCAGGCAGACACAGCGCGATGGCCAACGCGAGAACTAGGGCGCAGCGCTCGGGTTTCATCGAGGCTCCTTAAGGATCGGCGCACCACTCAGACCGCGCGCGCGCGGTCCGGGTTCCGCACAACACCGCCAGTTTCGTTGGCCTGGCGTCTGGCGGTACACCGGGCCGGCACTTAGTATCCGTCAGGGCGGTACGCTCAGGGGAGAGTCGATGTTCGGATTCCTCAGGCCCGAGGCCTTTGCCGCGCCGTTGCCCGCCGCGGCAGTCGACCCGACCTACCGTCGCCTACGCCGTAATGTCTTTGCCGGTATTTTCGTCGGGTACGCGGGCTATTACCTGGTGCGCGGCAACCTGGCGCTCGCCATTCCCGACATCCTCAGGGCGCACCCGGAATACACCAAGGCGCAGCTCGGCAGCGCGATCACCGGACTCTATATTGCCTACGGCCTGTCGAAGTTCCTGATGGGTTCGGTCTCCGACCGCAGCAACCCGCGCTACTTCCTGCCGCTTGGGCTGTTGCTCTCGAGCGCGATCATGGCGGCATTTGGTCTCAGTCCCACTGCCTTCGCCTCGCTGCTGGTGATTGTCGCTGTTCAGGTCCTGAACGGCTGGGTTCAGGGCATGGGCTGGCCGCCGTCCGGCAAGACCATGGTTCACTGGTTCAGCACGCGCGAGCGGGGATTGACCGTATCGTTCTGGAACACCGCGCACAACGTGGGCGGCGCGCTCGTTGCCGGATTTGCATACCTCGGGGTGTGGTTGTTCAACGACTGGCACGCGAAATTCTATTTCAATGCCCTGGTCGCTGGCGTCGTGGCGGTGGCCGCTTACCTCTTGATCCGCGACACGCCGCAATCGTGCGGGCTGCCGCCGGTGGAGGAGTACAAGAACGATTATCCGGTCGGTTACTCGGAGGCGAGCGAGCGCACGCTCGGTTTCCGCGAGATTCTCGTTAGTTCGGTACTGAGCAACGGCTATCTCTGGGCCATCGCCGTCGCCAACCTGTTCTGCTATTTCGTGCGCTATGGGGTGGAGAACTGGATTCCAACGTATCTGCAGATCGCCAAGGGGTACTCGTTCAAGGAGTCAAGCATCGCCTGGGGACTGTATGAGTTCGCGGCGATTCCGGGGACGATCGCCTGTGGATGGGTTTCGGAACGCTGGTTCAAGCGGCAGCGAGCCCCGGCGACGATCCTCTTCATGGCGCTCACTCTGATCGCGGTGCTTGTCTACTGGTTTAACGGCAAGGGACCGTTGTGGATCGACTACGCGGCCCTGATCGCCATTGGCTTTCTGATCTACGGGCCGATCATGATCATCGGTTTGCAGTCACTCGATCTTGTGCCTAAGAAGGCGGCCGGCACGGCTGCCGGCTTCACCGGACTCTTCGGCTACGCCATCGGCTCGGCGATTTCCGGCAGCGGGGTCGGCTGGATTGCAGATCACTGGGGCTGGGGTGGGGTATTCACATCCATGGTCGTTTGCTGCCTGCTGACGATCTTCTTCAGTGCGCTCACGCTCGGGCACCGTGCGCAAAGCGTGGCGCGCGACGTGCGTGACCCGGCGGAAGCTACGCGCTGAGCGGGCAGGCGGGGCATCGCGCGCACACATCCGAGGCCAGCGCATACGCCGCGGCGGTGGGGGGAATGACTGATGGAGACTACCGTGCTTGCCGGCTGGGACAACTTCTATGTGATCGTCGGGTCGGCGGCAGCCGGGCTGACGGGCATCACGTTCGTGGTCATTGCACTCATGCGCGATCAACGGCGCGTGCGGCCGACCGGTGTGCGTGCCTACCTTTCGCCGACGATCGTGCACTTTGGGGGCGTGCTGGCCCTGGCCGCTTACCTGAGCATGCCGCATCAGCGGCTGCTCACCCTGAGCGTCGGCTTTGTCGCCGGTGGGGTCGCGGGAATCATCTATGGGCTCTTCACCGCGGTGAATCTGCGTCGCCGCAGCCAAGGCGGCGACTACGTGCCGGTCCGCGAGGACTGGATCTGGAACGTGATCCTCCCCACTCTGGTCTACGCCGCGCTCGCCGTGGCGGGGTTTCTCATCTGGCGTGACACCCCGCAGGTGCTGTTTGCGGTCGCCCTGCTGTCGCTGTTGCTGCTGTTCATCGGCATCCGCAATTCCTGGGACATTGCGGTCTGGATGACCACACACCCGCCGGGGGGCGACTGACTGACTCCCGGGCGCAGACGCAGGACCTGCCCCGGGCTTGACCCGGGAGCGTCCGACGGCTCAGGGTTAGGGTCGGGCTGCGGCCGCGCGAGCCTGGTACGGCTGCGCTGCCGCCGACGCTTGAGCGGTGAGTCGAAGAGCTGGGGGAGTTTATGCAGCGCATAGTGCACACGTATCTCAAAGCACTCGAAGCGGGCGACGCCGATAAGGCCGCCTCGTTATTCATACCGGATGGCTGGGTGGAATCACCGTTTCTCGGGCGGCTGCCCGTGCGTCAGTTCGTCAAGAAAGTGGCCGAGTCCTCCAAGGGCACGAAGCTGACCGTCCACGACGTGTTGGTGAGTGCCGAAGGGCATCTGCGCGCCGTCGCCTACTATTTATATGACTGGCGACTGCAGGACGGCACGCGCGTCGCCTTCGACTGCGCCGACGTCTTCAATTTCGATCCGAGCAGCGGTCACATCCAATCCATCGTACTGGTCTATGACACGCACCCGGTGCGCGGAGCGGTCGATCGCAAGTATCCCTGAGGCCGTGCCCGCCGACAGCCTCTGCCCATTCGGGCACTTTAAGTTATCCGCAGCGACGCCCTGACAGCGCCCTCAGCGACGGGACAATTTCCCGCCTTTGCCGCGCTAGGCTTTGCGCTCGAGGTATTCCGTCACACCTCACGGAGAGCTCGATGCGCATGTCACATTCCCTCATACGCGCGGAATTGCTGCCCAGTCGAACACTCGTGGCGGGCGCCATTGTGGCCCTGCATATTGCCGCCGCCTACGTTTTAATTACCGGGTTGATTCACCACCCCCTGCCGCCGGCAGAGCCGCGGACGCAGGCGCACGTGATGATCGAGAGCACGCCCGCCCCGCGGGATCCGATCATCAAGCCGCAACTGGTGCTGAACCACCCCAGGATCGCCCAGCCGCGCGTGCCAGATCCGCCGCTGGCGCCGGTGCAGGCGCTGGTGCCGGACGGAGCCTCCGACGCAGCGCCACTCTCGCTCCCTGGAGTGCCGGACGTCGCGGTGCCTGCCGAAATTCAGGTGATTGGAAAGAATCAGTTGCCAGACACGGAGGAGTACTACCCGCCGGCCAGGCGGCGCGACGGCGTCGAGGGCGTTTCCGACGTGCGCGTGTGCGTGAACGGGCGGGGAGTTCGCCAGGGCGAGCCCGTGCTCGAGCGTTCCTCCGGTGATGCCGATCTGGATCGTGGTGCGCTCAACGTAGCGCGTCACGGGCACTATGCGCACGCGGTGCGGGCCGGCGAGCCGGTGCCGAACTGCTATCGTTTTCGCATCACCTTCAGGATCCGCTAGCGTCGCGAAGCGGCGCGCTGAGGGCGGGGCGCCTAAGCGATCAGCTCGAGTACCTTCTGGTAGCGGGGGAGGCTGCGCAGCGAATCAAAGTCCGAGTCCACCTTGATCCACGCTTTGGTCTCGTGGTTGGCATGTGGCAGCAGGTGCTCGAGCAGATCAAAAGCCGGCTCACAGTCACCCATGCAGGCATAGACACAGGCGACGTTGTACTGGGTCAGGAGGTCATCCGGATCGATGGCGAGCGCCCGCGACAGCCACTCCCGTGCGCGCTCGGGCTCGCCGAGGTGGATCAGAAGCCCGGCACCCAGGTAGACCGGTCGCGGGTTCTCGGGATGCAAGGTGAGCTCGGCCTGGGCGAGCTCGAGTCCCTTGCGCGCTATCGGCACGATCTCCGACTCCCGGCCGAGGGAGTGATAAATCATCCGCAGCATGCACGGGGACTGGTAGTCGTCGGGCTTCAGCTCCGACGCCCGCTCGAACAGCGCCGCGGCACGTTCCAGCTTGTTTTGTGCAAAGCACGCGCGCCCATAGAAGTAGTGCGCCTCGAATGAGTTCGGATCAAGAGCAATGGCGCGCTCGAATTCCGCCATCGCCTCTTCGGCGCGTTGCGCGAGCGAGAGGGCGAGGCCCCGTGAGGCATGGGCTTCGGCAAGGCCGGCATCCAGCATGAGTGCGCGCGCGCTCGTTTCCAGGATCCCCTCGATCGAGACGTCCACGTGATAGTGCAGGAACAGGAAGGAATCGCAGTCGGCGATGCCTGCGCAGGCGCGGGCGTAGGAAGGATCCAGCTCTACAGCCTTCACGAACATGCGCTTGGCGAGCTGGTAGTAGGATTTTGAATGGCGATGCAGAAACTGGCGCCCGCGCAGATAGTAGGTGTAGGCCTCGATATTGTCGGTCGGCGCCTGGGCGATGGATTTCTTCTCCTGCGGCAGGAGCTTCACCTTCAGCTGCTCGACGATCGCGTGAGTGATTTCGTCCTGGATCGTGAAGATGTCGGTGAGGTCGCGATCGTAGCGGTCGGCCCACACGTGGCCGCCGTCGAGTCCGTTGATGAGCTGCGCCGTGACGCGCACCCGCGAACCGGCCTTGCGAACGCTCCCTTCGAGCACGAACGCGACCCCGAGCTCCGTGCTCACATCCGGCACCTTGAGGGACTTTCCCTTGTAGGTGAAGGCGGTGTTGCGCGCGACCACGAACAGCCCGGACACCTTGGACAGATCGGTGATGATGTCCTCGGTAATGCCGTCGCTGAAGTATTCCTGCTCCGCATCCCCGCTCATGTTGTTGAAGGGCAGCACGACCACGGACGGGCGGTCGGTAATGGCTTTCGGGGCTGGCGCGGCCCTGGCCGCAGGTGTGCCGCTCACGCCTAGGAGGCGGCGCGTGGTCGCGAGCAGCGTCGCGATATGCCCCTCAAGGGGGCCTGAAAACGCATCCAGCCAGTGCGTGTTGCCGAGGGCGTATTCCATCGCGCCGGTGGGCTCCAGATCCTGCACGCGAAACGGCACGATGTGCTTCTGCGCCGACACCGCGCGCTCGACCTCACGGCGAACGTGCGGCGACGTGTTGGCGGCCTCGGAGAAGATGACGACGCAGATGCGGCAGCCCTTGACCGCTTCGAGGATCTCCTGGCCGTACTCGGCCCCGGCGGGAATGTCTCGGGGCGCCATCCAGCAGCGCACGCCGTGCTCCTCCAGTCCCGCCACGACCGCGTGGGCGGCGACCTTGTCGGCTGAGGAGTAGCTGAGGAAGACGTCCTGGCTCACCAGATCGACCCGTTAATTTCTGTTGTCCTTAGGTGATGCGCCGGAATCTTGCCCAGCATGGGCAGGTCCGACAAGCCGCCATTCGGAGGAGGGGGCATCTTACGGGATTTGACTCCGGTCAAGGCGCCCCTGACCGTCCTGCCACCCTCCAGAGTCTCAGGCGTTGCGGCTGCACTGATAAGTGGCTGCGTCCAGCCAGCGCGGATTGATCTCGACCCCCCAGCCGGGCGCTGCGGGGATCGTCACGTGCCCGTCGCGGACCACGTACGGATCCTCCAGAAAAAGGCCTTCCTGCCAGGGGTAATAGTCCGCTCCTTCGATCGAGAGCTCGAGGTATTTACCCGCATTCGGCAGTGCCCCCAGCAGGTGCATGGTGCACAGCGTGACCAGCGAGAGATTGGCGCTGTGGGGCGTGCACGGCAGGCCAGCCGTGGCGGCCATGCGGGCGACCTTGAGCGTGCGCGAGATGCCACCCATGTACATGACATCGGGCTGCACGATGTCCACCGCGCGCATCTCGATCATGCGGGCCCAGGTCGCGAGGTCCCAATCCTGTTCCCCGCCGCTCACGTCGAGTTCGAGCGCATCGGTGACCTGCTTGGTCTCATCGAGCTTCCAGTAGGGGCACGGCTCTTCGTAATGGCCGATGCCTTCCGCCTCGAGCAGCCGTCCGACCTCGATCGCCCGCGCCGGTGAGAAGCCGCTGTTCGCATCGACCAGTTTTGCCACGCGATCACCCAGCGCGCGCGCCACCGTGGGCACGATGGCCTCCGTGCGGCCGGGCCACTCGTCCACGTCGTGACCGCACTCGGCACCGACGCGCCATTTAAAGGCGTCAAAACCCTTCTCATCGCGCAGGCGCACCAGCCGTTGCGCCTCCTGCGCGCGGCGTGATGTCGCGCCGCATGGATGAGGCATAGGCGCGCAGCCGGCGTGGCGCGCCGCCGAGCAGCTCCACGACCGGCTTGCCCTCGATCTTGCCGCGCAGGTCCCACAGCGCGGTGTCGAGCCCGGCGAGCGCCCGGCAGCGGTAGCTGCCCGGGAACTTGTGTTCGCGCTCCTCGATGCGCTCGACCAGCGCCTGCACATTGAAGGCGTCCGCACCGAGCGCCCACGGCGCCACCTGCCGGTGGAAGATGCGCGCGGTGATGTCGGCGTTGTAGGTCGAGGTCTGCCCCCAGCCCACCGCGCCGCTGTCGCTCGTCAGGCGCACGAAGCACACGAACTGGGTCGTAAAGGTCTCGAGTTTTGCGATCTTCATGCCCTCGAGGCTCCCGGTGCGGCCCGCGCATTTTCCAGCCCGTGCCCGTGCGGGCCGCTCTCGCGCCGCCACAGCAGAACTGCGGAAGTCAGTGCCGCGAGGCTCACCAAGCTGAAGAACCCAAGCATGGTGTCATAGCCGGCGGGGTGGGCGGGACCTGCCCCGGCGCGGTCGGCGAGCCAGCCGGCGGTGCGGTTCGAGCCCCACAGCGCCACGTTCTGCAACATGGTGATGACACCCAGTGCGGTACCCAGACGGCGTGGCTCCACGATCAGGGTCGTCGCCGGCCAGATGATGGCGGGCACCATCGAGAAGCTCACTCCCATGAGCACCGTGGACACCCAGGGAGACAGGTCCGTGAGTCCCAGTGCCATGAAGGTGATCGGCAGCAGCAGGGTGCCTGCGGTCAGCAGCAGCGCGCGGTGCCCGAAGCGATCAGCGAGCAGCCCGAACAGCGGAGTGGCGAACACCGCCGCAGCGAAGACACCGGAGTTCACGGTGCTCGCCTGCTGCAGGCTAAGCCCCTTCACGTGCTGCAGGTACTCGATCGCAAACGTCTGGCGGAAGGGGAAGAAGACGGCGGCATACAGGCAATGCAGTCCCAGGATGTACCAGTAGGAGCGGTCGAAGGACCAGATGCCGGCCCAGTCCATCCGCTCACCCTCACGCCGGCGCATGTACGCCGGGGCCGGCCAGCGGTTATCGACGATCCGCAGGAGCAATACCGCGACAAGCCCCGCCGCGGTGATGGCAGCGCCGAGCCACAGCGGCGGCTGCCAGCCGCCCTCATACAAGGGACGCGCCCAGGTCGGCGACCGGTCGAGGCTAAAGGATCCGACGCGGGCAAGGCTCAGGAACAGCGCGCTCGCAAGCGCGATCCCGCTGCGCGGGAACCAGCGCGCCACGCTCGCGAGCAGGGAGATGAATATCGCGCCTTCGCTGACGCCGAAGATCAGCCGTCCGGTCCACATGAGGGCGTAGGGGGTGCCGATGGCGGTCAGAACCGCGCCGGCGAAGCCGATGACGGCTGCCCACAGGCTGACGCGCACCGGCCCATAGCGGTCGATCAGCAGGCCGTTGAAGACAGCAAGCAGGATGTTCGGCAAACTGATGACCGCCGTCAGATCGCCGATCTGGAACTGCGTGAAGCCGCGCTGGCGCAGCAGCAGGTCCGCGATCGGTCCGATCGCATCCGACTCGTAGTAGCTGCTGAAGATACCGAGTGCCGCCAGCGCAAGCGCGAGCCAGCGCAGCGGCGAGCGGGTCCGCGGGTCATCCGCGCTGGCGACGGCCCCGGGACCGCTCACGGCAAACGCAGGCGGCGTCGCGGGCGAGCCGCGCGCGCGGCGCGGTACTTCAGACTCAGAACTCGGCGGAGTCCTGCGCTGATCATGCGTGTCCTAGCCGTAATGCCTGCCTACAGTGCAAACTTCGAACCTGATGGATAGATCACAGGGAGGAACCATGCCCCGTTCCGCTTTTGCCTTGTTGTGCTTTCTCGTGCCGCTTGCGGCAGTAGTCCACGCCGATACCGTCGTCGTCAGCGCCGATCGTATGATCGACGTCGTCGCGGGCCGGGCCGTCGAGCACCCCTACATCGTCATTACCGACGGCCGTATCAGCAGTATCTCATCCAAGGATACCGCAGTCGCGCCCGGCGCACGTCACATCGATCTGCCGGGCATCACGCTGCTGCCGGGGCTCATCGACATGCACGTGCATCTCACCAGTGATCCGCACTACGGCGGCGATCGCGAGCTCGAGTTCACGGACAATTTCTGGACGGTGGTCGGCACCGCGAACGCCAGGCGCACCCTGGAGGCGGGGTTCACCACCGTGCGTAACGTCGGTTCGCAGAATTTCGACGACGTTGCCCTGAAGCAGGGAATCGAGCACGGCTACATCGTCGGTCCGCGCATCGTTCCGGCGACATATGCGATCGGCGCCACCGGCGGGCACTGTGACCGCAGCCAGCACTGGCCGCCCTCGGTGACCGCGCTGACGCCGGCGGTCGTCAATGGGCCGGACAACCTGCGCGCGCTGGTGCGCCGACTGCACAAATACGGTGCCGAGGTCATCAAGTTCTGTGGGACGGGCGGGGTGATGTCGAAGACCGACGCGCCCGGCGTGCAGCAGTTCGACCTGGCCGAGATGAAGGCGATCGTGGATGAAGCCCACATGCTCGGGCTGCGCGTGGCGGTGCATGCGCACGGCACGAGCGGCATCAAGGACGCGCTGCGCGCCGGCGTCGATACCGTCGAGCACGCGAGCCTTGCCGATGCAGAAGCCTTCGCGCTCGCCAAGCAGCACGGGGCTTACTTCTCGATGGATGTCTATGATGATGACTACATCCTGGCTGAGGGCGAGAAGAATGGCGTATTCAAGGAGTCACTGGAGAAGGAGCGCGCGCTCGGACGCCTGCAGCGCGAGAACTTCCGCGCGGCGCTGCATGCCGGGGTGAAGATGATCTTTGGCACGGACGCGGGCAACTATCCGCACGGGGACAACGCCAAGCAGTTCGCGGTCATGGTTACCTGGGGTATGACGCCGCTGCAGGCGATACAGGCGGCAACCGTCACCGCCGCTGAGGCGTTGGGACGCCCGCAGGATGTCGGCGCCATCGCGGTCGGGCGCTACGGGGATCTGGTGGGCGTTGCGGGCGACCCGCTCAAGGACGTCACCGTGCTGCAGTCGGTGGCGTTTGTCATGAAGGGCGGTGAGGTCGTCCGGCAGCCGGGCCAGGCGGGAAGCCGCTGAGGGCTGCGCGCCTCCTGGTCGTGCCTAGTGACGCTTGAAATACTGCACTGCACGCTCGTGCTTCTCGGCGGCGGCACGGGTCTTGAACGTGCCGAGATTGCGGCGGCGCTTGGTCTTCGGGTCGATCTTGCGCGAGTACAGCCGGTACTCGCCGGAGTTCAGCTTGCGGATCATGACCGTTCATTCCTTGCTCTTTCCGCGGCCCGCCCGCGGGCACGGCTTGAAGTTTAGGTCGCGGCGAGCCGGCGGCGCATCGGTCGGCGGCGCGTGCGCCTGTCGGACGTTCGGGCATCCGGCGATGGGGCGTGGAATTCCCCCCGGACCGCAGTTTCCGCGTCCCTCCAGGGCTTATCGGGCAAAATGTGTACCGTGGGGGCGGTGAGGGGGCGACCGTCCGGGGACTGCCGCCGGGCGCGCACCTTCGTACAATGCCCTCGACGGTGTCTTTTGCAGAACGTCAGCTGAAGGATTGGACATGACCATCGAAGCCAGGCCCGTCGCGCGTGCTCTGGGCGCTGTGATCTGCGGAATCGACATTTCGCAGGAGCTGTCGCAGTCGCAGGTGGAGCGGCTGCGCGAGCTGCTCGTGGAGCATCAGGTGCTGTTTTTCCGCGACCAGCCGCTCACGCCCCAGGAGCAGGTGCGCTTCGCGGCGCGCTTCGGTTCCCTGCACGTGCATCCCATCTATCCGGTGCTCCCGGAGCTTCCGGAGATCATGCTGATCGACACGCATCCGGGCTTTCTGCCGGACAACGACAACTGGCACACCGACGTCACCTTCAGCCAGACCCCGCCGATGGCGGGCATCCTGGCGGCGAAGCTGCTGCCGAGAACCGGCGGGGATACGCTCTGGTCGAGCTGCTCGGCCGCGTATGAGGCGCTTTCGGCCCCCATGCAGCGCCTGCTCGAGGGGCTCACGGCAACCCACTCGGTGGCCAAGTCCTTCCCGCCGGAGCGCTGGGCAGGGGACCCGGCGTTCAAGGAGCGCTACGAGCGCGCGGTGGCGAAGCACCCGCCCGTCATTCACCCGGTCGTGCGCACCCATCCGGACAGCGGGCGCAAGGGGCTGTTCGTCAACGAAGGCTTCACCACGCACATCAACGAACTGAATTCCCAGGAGAGTCAGGCGCTGCTGGCGTTTCTGTTCGCGCACGCCGGCCGTCCTGAGCTCACCGTACGCTGGCAGTGGCGGGTGGATGACGTGGCGTTCTGGGACAATCGCGTTACGCAGCACTACGCGATCGCCGACTATCTCCCCGAGCGGCGCACCATGCACCGGGCGACCGTCAACGGCAGCAAGCCCTTTTAAGCGCTCGCACCGAAACGGCGGCGCAGCAGATAGCCGCCGAGCATCAGGGTCGCGCTCGCCAGACCGAACAGCAGCGGCGCCCGCTGCTGCGGGATAAAGGCCATGGCCGCCACGATGCCGAGCATGGCGATGATCACGAGTACGGTGAGGTAGGGGTAGCCCCACATGCGCACGCGCAGCCGCTCGGGCGCGCTGCGTTCGAGCCGCGCCCGCAGGCGCAGCTGCGCGCAGGCGATCAGCACGTAGACAAAGATAGCCACGGTGCCGTAGGAGTTGACGAGAAACGCGAACACCCGCTCGGGCGAAACGTAATTCATGACCACCGCGAAGTAACCAAACACCGTACCGGTCAGTATTGCCCGGCTCGGCACGCCGCGCGCGTTCAGACGGCTCAGGCCCTGCGGTGCGTCACCGCGCGTCGCGAGCGCCAGCAGCATGCGCGAGGAGGCGAACAGGCCGCTGTTCAGTGCCGACAGCACCGCGGTCAGGATGACGCCATTCATGATCTGCGCGGCGGCCGGTATCCGCAGCTCCCGCAGCGAACTGACATAGGGCTGCAGCATCCCCGGACTGTCCCACGGCAGTATCGCCACGACCACGAAAATCGAGCCCACGTAGAAGATGAGCACGCGGGAGATCACCGACTGCGTGGCGCGCGCCACGGCCTCCTCGGGAGCCGCCGACTCGGCCGCGGCAACCGTCACCAGCTCGGCGCCGAAGTAGAAGCCGGTCGCCGCCACGGCGCCGGTCAGGACCGGCCCAATGCCGTGCGGCATGAAGCCGCCGTGAGCGGTCAGGTTCGCGATGCCGCCATGCACGCCCGGCCATGCGTGGCTGATGAAGGCCAGGCCTACGCACAGGAACAGGACAATTGCCGCTACCTTGATCGAGGCGAACCAGTACTCGGACTCGCCCCACGAGCGCACCGACAACAGGTTCAGCAGCGTAAACGCCAGCATGAGAGCGAGCGTGAACACCCAGGGCGGCGCCTGCGGGAACCAGAACTTGAGGAGCCCTGCGCCGGCGACCGCCTCGAGGGCCACGACGATGACCCAGAAGTACCAGTACATCCAGCCGGTCATGAATCCCGCCAGCTCCCCGAGCGCCAGTCGGTTGTACTCGTAGAACCCGCCGACCGCCGGATAGGCAACCGCCATCTCGCCGAGCATGCGCATCACCAGCACCACCAGGGCTCCCGTGAGGGCAAATGAGAGCACGGCGGCCGGGCCGGCCTGCTGCACGACGACGCCGCTGCCGACGAACAACCCCGCGCCGATCACGCCCCCCAGTGCAATCATTTCCATGTGCCGCCGCTGCAGCGTGCGGCGCAGGTGCGGGGACGCCGGGGGTGTCATTGCGGGTTGGCGCAACCTGCGCCCACCTGCGCCACTCGTCGAAGGTGTGCGGCCCGCCGGCGAACGCGTGATGGCTGTGCGCAGGTCAGGCACCGCCCGGTCACGTCGTGCTCCGGGCGCCACTCCGGGGTGCCGGGCCCAGCGGCTCAGGTGGCGTCAGTGGTGTGCTCCGCGGCTGAACGTCATCGTCATGCGTTATTTCTTGATGCAATCTCAGGGCACCGAGATTCACGGCATCCTAAGTGATCCACCCGGGAGCGACAAATGCTCCCTGGAAGAATTACCGGTTGCGCCCGCAGTTTTGGCTCCGGTTGCCCGTGCGGAATAAATCCTCCCTGGCGGGGGTCCATTGTGCGAGTCAGGCTGCACAACAGGCGCAACAACGATGTTTTTCCGAACCACCAAACCTCGGTCCGCCGCGTGGCTGGCCGTGAGCGTGATGCTCGCGCTCCTCGCACAGGCCCAGGCCGGGATCCCGGGCGATGCCGCCCGTGGCAAAGATCTCTACCAGGCCTGTAGCGGGTGTCACTCGATTGAGGAAAACGACATCGGGCCGAAACACCGGGGCGTGGTCGGGCGTCCCGCCGGATCGGTCCCTGATTATGCGTACTCGCCGGCGCTCAAGGCCTCCGGACTCGTCTGGAGTGCGGACACTCTCGATCGCTGGCTGACCAACCCCCAGGCGTTGGTCCCGGGCACCAAGATGTACTTCTCGCTGGCCGATCCCCAGAAACGCGCCGACCTTATCGCTTACCTCGCACAGCTGAAGTAGCCCTGAGCGGTCCCCCGGGTATCAGCCTGTGCGCCTCAGAAGCCATCCAGGCGCGTCATCTGCAGCGCGACGGCAAGCCACTGACCGCCGCGCCGCACGTACACGCGCGTAAAGCGGTAGGTGTCGGTGATGTCCTTGCCGGCGCGTTGCGCCGTCTGCAGGGCGCGGCCGGTGACCACCGCCGTATCGGCATAGACGCGGATCTTCAGGTCGCTGGTCTCGAGGTATTCGTTGCCGATATTGCCGGTGGCGACCGCCTTAAGGACGTCCTGCTTGCTCCGCAGGTCACCCCGCGGTGTCACGAAGGTGAAGTCATCGCTCAACATCTTTTCCAGCGTGGCTACATCGTGGTTCGCCAGCGCTTCGTTATGCGCAACCTCGAGTGCGCGGATCTCGCCCGCCGTATCCGCCGCAGCGGTTACGACGCTCCACAATAGTGCCGACAGACACAGGATCAGGACCTCTCCGCGAGGAGCATAGCGGGCGTGGAGGCGTTGACCGTCCCGGCGCGCACCGGGCTGCTGCGGCGCCGCCGCCGTCACCAACATGATGGTTGTGTCGGACACGAAGTCAGGCCGCGTCGGAAACGGCTGACATTTGGGCCCGCAGCCGTGCTCACACAGTGTTGGCGGGTGTCCCCGTGTAGCGACGCTTTGTGTCAAGTGCGCCAGGGGCGTACGGTGGCTGCCGGAGCAATCAGGGGAAGGGCCACTCATGCTCAGAGTACTTGTGTTGTCAGCGGCAACGTTCACGGCTTCCTTTGGGGTTACCACGCTTCTTTTAGTATTGCGTGAGCGCTTCTTTTCCCACGATACGCCCAATTGGCATGCAGAGAACGATTTGCTCCGGTGGTAGTGCGCGCTTGAGCGCTAGTGGCCGGGATGCAGCAGGGTGGATAACACCGCCTCGAAATCAACCGCGATCGTAAGCTACTGAGCGTCGCCAATCGCCCGGTGAGACGGTGGCGGTCGCCGTATCGCGGTGTGGATTCCTGTGAAGCCGGTGCGGCGTGAGGTTCGGCGAACCTTTACAGAGATTCGGGGGCGCAGCTATCCGCAACGCTCAACTCCCACTCACTTGGGAAACATGAACTGAACCTGCGCCCGTATCGTCCAGTTCCCGGTGAATTCAGGGCGCGCGACATTGTAATAGCCGCCGATCTGCGTATTCACCGGCAACTTGCCGAAGTGGAAGATCTTACCGATGCCGCCACCGACGGGGATCGTCCACACATCGCCACTCTTCGCGTTGAGGTTGGCGGTGATAATCGGGGCACTAGTGAGATACAGTCCTTCCTTGAAGTTGTAATTCGCGAACGGTTGCATCAGCAAATTGTTGTACGAGCCCCCGGACCCGTATCCGACCGACCAGATATCATTCACGAGGATTCCGTAGACCCAGGGATTGCCCTTCTCGAGCTTCAGGATCACGAAAGTCGGACCCAGCCCCCATTGATTGGAACCAAGAACGGCATTCGTCGCAGTCGGCACCTGGGTGATGGCACCGATACCCCAGATCATTCCGCCGGTGGGGATCGCGGGGGATAGGAAGGCAGAGATCTGTGTCGGACCGATGCCGTTGATGCGCGAACCGCTCGGATCGAACGCCGGCTGTGAAATGACCGGGATGATGGTCCGCGTGATGATGTTCCAGTCGGGCGAAAAATCGATCGGGATGACTGGCTGGATATTCAGGACATTCTGGTTGAGCTTGAGCGGCCCGGTGTTGAGATTCAGGTTGTCCTGAAACGGCACACTGATCAGGTTACCGACCGGATTTTGTGCCAGTTTCGCCAACTCCTCTTCGCTCATTTCCGCGTGCGCAATGCCCGCGGCCAGTAAGGCGCTCGTCAGGAGCGCGAGCGTCCCACGCAGGTTCATGGCGGACTTCCTGATTCTTAACATTGCCTTAAGCGCCCCATCTTGGTTGACCGCGACCTGTGTCCGGGACCTTGCATCGCCCGAGCCCGGTGCCGGCCGCGGGGCCTAGGCAGCCGAAAGGGACCGCGTGTCGGCTGACTTTCATCTACTCTCCCTGAGAGGGACCGGTGGACCTGGATCGGCCTCCTCGGATACATCCGGGTGAGAGCCTGCCGCGATCATCCGGACCGAGCCCAAAAACGACAATGGGACTTTAGACCCATCATGTGTACCGCCGGCTGACAACAACGACTGCGGGTAATGCCGAAAACCGACCATTTGAGACCAAGGTCCAATAGAGCGGCAATCGGTCCTCCCTTAGGCTACAGACGGCCGCCCTTGAGGGAGCGGCTCCCTACCGAGGACGCGGTTGCTCACGGTCTGCGGCAGGGGCGATGGCATAAGAACATCCGGGGACATGGGTCCCGCCCGGCTGCCTGGAGTGAACGCTTGCGCCTCGAACCCGCGGACTCAGCGTCCCTTCGTGACAGTTCATGCCTAGCGGGCGCGGGGATCGGTCAATGGTTCGAACGTGCTCGGACGATCCGTTGCGAACCGGCAGTCAACACCGTGGTCCGGCAGCGCAAGCAGCGACGGAAGCGGCCTTGCACGTAACCGCCTGTCCGGAATGCGACCTGTTGCAGGAGCTGCCGCCGCTGCCTCCGGGGCGTCGGCTGCGGTGCCCCCGTTGCCGCTGTTTCCTGGCCAGCCGGCCCTCGGGGCCGCCAGATCTGTCGCTCGCCCTGGCCTGTACGGCGGCCGTGGTCTACGTGGTCGCCAATCTCCTGCCTCTCATGGACCTCTCCGTCGTGGGTCGGTTCGCGAGCACCACCATTGCCGGGGGTGCTTACGAGATGTGGATGGAGGGACAGATGATTACGGCGGTGCTGGTGGCGTTCTGCGCCGTGATCGCACCGGGCACCTACATCGCCTTCGTCCTGGCGCTGCTGCTGGCGTCGCGTCGCTCGCCCGTGCCCGAATGGGTCGGGGAGGCGCTGCGCTGGGTGCACCACCTGCAGACCTGGTCGATGGTCGAAGTGATGCTCCTCGGGATTCTGGTCGCGCTGGTCAAGATCGCGGAACTCGCGACGGTCACGCCTGGTATCGGCATGTACGCCATCGGGGCCCTCGTGCTGCTCCTGCCGGCAATCCAACGCTCGCTCGATGTCGATGCGCTGTGGCAACGGGTGCCATGGGCCAGTGCTCCCAATGCGAGCAGCCCCGCGCCAGCGACCTCCGGGCCGGAGAACGCACGGTGAAGGCTGCTCCCGCGACGGCTTCACGGTTCGGACTGGTTGCGTGCGAGTCGTGCGAGCTGCTGTTGCGGCCGGCCCAGGCGCGGGAGGCCGGCTATTGCAGTCGGTGCGGCGAGAAGCTCGAATTTCGTCGCGAGGGCTCTTTGGAGCGCACCTGGGCATTCCTCATCGGAGCGGCGATCTGTTTCATTCCGGCCAACGCCCTGCCGGTACTCAACACCACTACCTTGGGCTCGACCGACGGCGATACCATCCTTGGCGGCATCATCTTTCTTTATACCTCCGGTTCATGGCCGCTGGCGGTGGTGGTGCTGATCGCCAGCGTCATGATCCCGATGGGCAAGATCGTCGCGCTGATCTACCTTCTGATCTCGATACAGCGGCGCTCGGTCATGAGCAATCGCGAACGGACGCGTCTGTATCGCATGGTGGTCTTCATCGGGCGCTGGTCCATGCTCGATGTCTTCGTCGACACCTTTACGGTAGCCCTGGTGCAGCTCAATCCGCTGATGTCGGTGGCTCCGGGTCCGGGAGTGCTGTTTTTTGCAGCAGTGGTCGTGCTTACCATGCTTGCCGCCGAGTCCCTCGATCCGCGTCTGATCTGGGACTCCCTCGAATCGCCGCAGGTTGCCCATGCCTAACGAGAATAATTTGAACGAACTGCCCCAGGCTACCCTCGAGCGTCCCAAACGCTTCCGTGTCTCTGTGGTCTGGATCATCCCGATCCTCGCCGCGGTCGTCGCGATCGGGATCGCAGTCCAGCGCATACTGAACGAAGGCCCCACCATCACTATCGTGTTCAAGGCGGCCGAGGGTGTCGAGGCGGGCAAGACATTCCTGAAGTACAAGGACGTGACCGTCGGTACGGTCTCAGCAGTGCAGCTCTCCGATGACTTCACCAAGGTGGTGGTCAAGGCGAAGATCGCCAAGTACGCCGCCGGGCTTATGGTGGATGACACCACCTTCTGGATCGTGGCGCCGCGGGTGACGCTCGGCGGAATTTCGGGGCTGGGGACGCTGCTGTCGGGGAACTACATCGGCTTGGCGCCTGGCAAGGCCACCAGGCACCGCCGCGAGTACACCGGTCTGGATGTGCCGCCGCCGATCACCGACCAGCCGGGGCGCATGTTCGTTCTCAAGGCCGATAGCCTCGGTTCGGTGGGCATTGGCGCTCCGGTCTATTACCGCAGCCTGAGTGTGGGCCAGGTGGTTGAGTACAACCTCTCGAGCGATGGGAAGGCCATCGATATCAAGGTCTTTGTGGATGCCCCGTACGACAAGTACGTGACATCCGAGGTGCGTTTCTGGAACGCCAGCGGCATCAATGTCTCAGCGGGCGCTGATGGCGTGCAGGTGCACACCGAGTCGCTGGTCGCGGTGCTGGTCGGCGGGATTGCATTCGATACGCGCGGCTTGGGAGTTGCAGGTGAGCCTGCGGCGGCAAACTCGACATTCACCCTGTATCCGGATCAGGCAACTGCGATGAAGCAGCCGGATGTGCATGAGCGGCGTTACGTTCTCTATTTCAACGAGTCCGTGCGCGGACTTTCGGTTGGAGCACCGGTAACACTCTGGGGTCTCACGGTCGGTCGGGTGACTAGTGTCGACCTGACCTTCGATCCGGCAACGCTGCGGATCCGACCGCGCGTGATCCTTACCTTCTCCCCGACTCGGTTCATGGGGCACGTCTCGCAACAGGAGCAGGCGGCCGCCAAGGCCCTGCTTGAAATGAGCGAAGAGAAGCGTACGCAGGCGCTGCGTCGCATGGTGGAAGAGCAGGGATTGCGAGCGCGGCTGCAAACCGGGAACCTGCTTTCGGGCGAACTCTACGTGGCACTCGAATACCATCCAAATGCGCCCAAGGTACATCTTGACTGGAGTGCGGATCCCCTGGAACTGCCGGTCACCTCCGGCGGCCTGGCCTCGATCGCGGACAAACTCGACAGCATACTGACGAAGGTCGATCAGATGCCCCTCGATGCCATGGGCACTCAGGTTAAAGATGCACTCGTGAAACTCAATACCACCCTGAAGGATGCCAACGTCCTCATCGAGCGGATCAACACGCAGCTGGTGCCCGCCGCCACCGAGACGCTGCAGCAGCTGCACGTGGCGATTGCCAACGGCGATCAGGCGCTGTTCGGCAAGGAGTCCGCGGGCCCGCAGGACCTGCGCGACACTCTGGTGGAAATGGCCGAGGCTGCGCGGGCGGTGCGGGTGCTGGTCGATTATCTGCAGCGTCATCCCGAGGCTCTGATTCGGGGCAAAAAAGAAGAGGAGAAGCCCTGATGCGCCGCATCCTGTCTATCGCGCTCTGCTGTGTTGCGACTCTTGCAGCGTGCTCAAGTCCCTCGTCGAACCTCTACACCCTGAAGCCCACGGCCGTCGTGGCCGCCGACCAGGCGGCCTGCAACTGCTCCGTGGTCGTAGGACCGGTCTCGATACCCCAAATCGTGGATGCGCCGCAGATCGTGCTAAACACCGGGCCGAATCAGGTCTGGCTGGATGAGTTCAATCGCTGGGCCTCACCGCTGCAGAACAATATCGCGCACGTGGTGGCCCAGAATCTCGTCAGCCTGCTCGGCACGCCCAACGTCACTCGATTCCAGGAGGCGGTAAACGTGGCGGCCGACTATCACGTCGCGGTCGAGGTACAGAGCTTTGAGTCGACGCTGGGTGAGTCGGCAACCTTGAACGCGGTGTGGATGGTCCGGCGTACCAAGGACGGCAAGACGCAGACAGGGCGCACGACCGTGCGCGATCCTCTCGCGCAGAAGGGCTACTCCGCGCTCGTGGCTGCCCACAGCCACGAACTGCTGGTATTGAGTCAGGACATCGCCGCCGCAGTGCGGTCCATGCAGCAGGCCGCGCCGTAGTCGAGGCGATCGGCTCGCCGGCAACGCTCGTCGCGCGGCCGCGGCTCTGGCGCTCCGGAGCCCTGAAACCGCCGGACTCCTAGCTCGGCCCGCTAAGTGCCACCATGACCACCTCCGGTGCCAGCGGTGTCCAGCTGTCATCGGGATTGAATTGATCGATCGCCGCTGCTGCCTTGGTGGTGTCGGCGCCCAGATCGCGCTGCCATACGACTCCATCCTGATTGATGATGAAGGTCATGATCCCGCTGGCCCCGTAGCTGGCCGGATAGGCGAGGAGCGCAAACCCACCGGTGAGTTTCCCGTCGCTCAGGTAGCTGCGGGCGCCGCCCTGTGCCGCCGGTCCCTGTGAGGTCAGGAGTCGAAACAGGTAGCCGTGGTAGGGCATGGCCTTGGCCTGCGAGCCACCGTACCCCTCGGCGTCCGCGGCGGCCAGTAACGGTCCGGCGGGGCTCGGGTCGGCGCCGCCGGCGACCTCCCAGTACAGGCCGTTCTGCTTGCCGGGATCGCTGCGCAGTTTCTGCGCATAGGCGCCCGCGGCGATCCCATCGTGCGCGGCGCCGACGTAGAGGTTCTGTGCTTCGACGTAGCCGCGCATGACATTGATCGTGCGCAGCTCGTTGGCCCCGATGCGCCGCAGCAGGACTTCCTGCGTGCCGGCCTCGCCGTCGAACGCCCAGCGCTGATCGCGGCGCACCAGCGGGATCGGCAGCGGCCAGCGGTCCTCGCCCACCATGAGCACCAGATCATCCGGGTCGCCGGCGGCGAACTGGTGGTAGGCGCGATAGCGCTCGAGGAAGGTTTCGCGCTCCTTCTGATCCGCCACCGCGTCTCCGGAGGACACCAGCTCTGCCGTTCCCGGCCCGAGCAGTTTCTGCAGTGCCGCAGCATCCCCCTGCTGGACGGTTTGGATGAGTGCCGTTGCGGCATCTTCCGGAGTCGCAAACGAAGGCTGTGCCGCCGTGTCCGCAGTGACACTCGCAACGTTGCCCGCGGGCCTGGAGCACCCCGCGAGAGCACCGAGGGCCAGAAGCGTAAATCCCATCGCCGATGACATTGAATGCAGTTTCATGGGTGCTCCTAGGGCTTCTTGGGCGCGCGGTTGCCGCCGCCGCCGCCGCGACTGCCGCTCGTGCCACCGGAGCTCGCGTGGCCACGCGCGCTTGCGGAGCGTTGGAAGCCACCATCGCCGTTGCCGGCACCGGAGAAGGCGCGGTTGCCGCCTCCTGCGGCCGCCGACGGGGGCGCCGGTCGCGCCGCGGAGTCGCGGCCCGGCGCGCCGGCGCCCGCGGCGTTGGAGGCGTATCCGCGGTCCGTTGGCGGCGCGCGGTTTGCAGCAGGGTTCGCCGGGCGCTGCTGCGAGGTGCTCGGCGACGCACGGTTGTAATTGCCTCCCTGATTCGCAACACGGTTATTGGCGGTCGCTGCCGCGTTCGCGGGCCGGGAATTGCCTGCCGTCGCGGGGCGATTGTTCGCCGGGCTGCCCGGGGGCAGATTTGTGGATGCCTTCGGGAGCGCCGCATTACCGCGCGGGTTTTGTGTCGAGGGATTGCGCGCTCCGGCATAGCCCGTCTGCCCCTTCCAGTTGTTCGCAGGGGCGGTGCCCGGCGCACCCGGGTTGTTCGGGCCCCGGCGCAGATCTTGATTGTTCTTGTACTGGTTGAAATAGTTGTTGTTGTTGACGTTGACGTTCACGTCGCCATTGACGTGAACGTTGTTGTAGCCATTACGGTACCCCGGCGGCGGCGCGTAACCGTAGGCGGGGCGGTAGGCCGGTCCGTAGGCGGGGCGATAGACGTACGCTGGCGGATAGAATGGCCGCGCGCCGACGTAGACCGAGCCGGCGCCCCAGTGGGGGTAGCAGTTGTTATTGTTATTCATCGAATTGCCGATGGCGATGCCGAGGCCGAACGCCAGCAGGCCGCCGACCACCGCGGCTTCGGTGCTCACCGTGCCGGAGCTGCTGGCGGGCGCGGGCGCCGGCGGTGGGGTCGTGTAGACAACCTGCGGGTTGTACTGCGGCACGTAGACGATCTGCGGATTCGCGGGCTTGATTTCGATGATCGTCTTCTTGTCTTCGCTCTTCGTCTCGACCGTCTGCTGCGGCGTGGATTTTAGATTTCCGACCTGCTGAGCCTGGGCGCGCAGCTGCTGCACGGCAGCGAGGACGGACGCCTGATCGGAGGTGAAGGCGCTGCCGAGCTGGCGGGTCCAGTCGATCTGCTGGCACATCATGTCGACAATCGTTGGAAACTGGACCAGCGCCCGCATGGCGGGGCCGAGACCGGCTTTCTGAGCTGCCGCGTCGAGCGCGTCGCCCTTGAGCTCCTGGTTCTGCAGCAGCCAGTTGCCCGCGTCGAGGACTTCCTGGGAGTTGACGGACGCGGCGAGTATCTGGCCCACCAGCTGGTCCGGGTAGAGCGCAATCGGTGCCACGAGCTCCTCGAGCGCATCCGGCGACCACGACGCCTGCGTGACGGCCGGCGCCGGCACGCTCGGGGGTGCCGCTTCCGCCGCTGGCGGGGCGCCCTGTGCCGGGGGCGTTTCGGCTGCCGGGGGAGCCGGGGATGTTTTGGAATTGCAGGCCGTCAGCACCACGACACAAGTGACGAAGGTCGCCGCGAGAGTCGACGGGCTGAAGCTCATGCTTGGTTTCGCGCTCATATCGCTCTCCGGAAGCTCTGGTCGGTGCGTCGCAGCGCCCCGCGCTGCTCATGAACCCGTGACCTTTTAGAGGTGCGGCAGCGTACCGCTACGGTATCAAAGCTCAAGGTTCGGTGCGGGCCTAATCAGCACCGCTGCATCCCTGCCATCGGCATGCGCAGAGGTACTCGCGCCGCCTGAGCCTTCCTCAAGGCGCTGACTTGGAGGATTCAAGGTGTTCACACGGAGCCGCGCTACGATTCGGGCGTCCGACCCAGGATTTTCCCGGGTGGATTCGCAGAGAGCTGAATAAATAATTGTACTGAGAGCGGAGTGAAGGCCCGGGTGAACGGCGGTTCAGGAGTCTCGGCGCCTCTGCTCAGCGTCGTCGCCGCAGGGCCGTTACGACGGTTGGCGGCGCTTCAATATTCGCAGGTGCCGAGCTGTCAGCGGTCCACTGAGCCGGATTGAGGAACATTACGGAACATCTCGAGCATGCGTAGAAGCTGGTCAGATAGCGCGAACCGTCCTTGCGAAGCACGGACACCTGGTGGTAGCGGTCGAAGTCGCAGATGCGACAGCGCCATTGACCAGTCAGGGGCGGCGTCATGACGCGCATCGTGCCGCCGGTGCTCACGAGCGTCCATCCAGCGCCTCCCGCCCTGCGCTACTGGATGCGGATGGCCCGTCGCATCATCCGCTGGCTCACGACTGCTCACGCGTGCTCCGGGCACTTGCAGTTCGGCCCGGGCCCCGGACGGGCGTGAGCATTTCGCCGCGACGAGTTAGCCAGCATTCTCACCCGAATTGGGAACCGGGGCCGTGCCCGCCGGGGCCACCGCGCCGTCGATCGCGGACGCGACGGGAAACGGGGTCGGGGCCCCTCGGCGCATTGGAGGCTCATCGCCGCAACCGGGAAGCAGAGCTGACGGGCGAGTGTTCCATCCAGCGAGCTACCGCCATATAAGCCCTTGTCCGACACCAATTCCGCGGCGTGGTGGTAACTATGCTGCGATGAAGATCCTGATGCGTGGTGTGGCCTTCGTGCTACTGATCAGCGGACTAGCCGCCTGTGGTGGTGGCGACAGTCAGAGCAGCACGATGACGGCGACACCCCAGCGGGGTGCCCTCATTGCTGATCCGCCCCAGAAGGTCGCGACGTTCGCGCCGGCTGCGCTGCTTGCGCTTTTGGGCAGCAGCGATCTGGGCAAGACCTTCTTGCAGCTCGCCTACACGCCCAAATGCACCATCACGGTTTATCACCTCACCTACGATACGGTCGACCCCAAGGGCAATCTCACACCGGCCTCGGGTGGCTTGATGGTACCGAGCGGCAGCGATTCGGGTTGCACGGGCGCACGTCCCGTTCTTTTATATGCACATGGCACCACCACCGATCGTAGTTTCGATATTGCCCAGCTCGATGCCTCCAATAATGCCGAGGGCGTACTGCTGGCCGCGGTGTTCGCGGCCGAAGGCTACATCGTCGTAGCGCCGAACTATGTGGGATACGACACCTCGACGCTCGGCTATCACCCCTACCTCGTGGCCGATCAGCAATCCAAGGACATGATCGACTCGCTCTCGGCGGCGCGTGCCGCACTGCCGACCTCTGATGCCCCCAGTTCCACCGACGGCGGCAAATTATTTGTCACCGGCTACTCGCAGGGCGGCTACGTGGCGATGGCCACGCACCGGGCGATGCAAAACGGTGGTATGACGGTGACCGCCTCGGCACCGATGTCGGGGCCCTACGCGCTGGCTGCCTTCGGTGACGCCATCTTTGAGGGGCAGGTAAGCGACAGCGCCACGGTCAATCTCGCTTTGGTGATCGTGGCTTATCAGAAAGCCTACGGCGACATCTATTCCTCCCCTGCTGACGTATTTGCGAGCAAATACGCGTCCTCGATCGAGACCTTACTGCCGGGCACCACGACGGTGAGTACCTTAGAAGCGCAGGGAAAGTTCCCCGCTGCGCTGTTCAGCAGCTCAGCGCCCGCACCGGGCTACGCGACCTATACACCGGCAACGATGCCGCCGAATCTTGCGAGCGTATTTGCCGCCGGTTTCGGCACGGACTTTCTGATTACGAACAGCTATCGCGGCGTGTATCTGATGGACGCGCTCGCCCAGCCCGACGGTGGCTTCCCTACCTATACCGATGGCTTGCCGCCCGCGAACCCGATGAACAGTTTTCGCGTGCACCTCAAGGGCAACGACCTGCGCGACTGGACGCCTTCGGCGCCGACGCTGCTGTGCGGCGGTAATTCCGACCCGACGGTGTTCTTTTTCAACACCACCTTGATGCAAAAATACTGGGCCGCACATCCACCGTCGCCCGCGCCGGTCATACTCGATATCGATTCCTCGCCGACTGCCGGCGACCCGTACGGCGGCCTCAAGACCGCCTTCGGCGTGGCCAAGGACCTCGTGGCTGTGAGTGGGGGCGACGCGGCGGTGCTCGCGGCTTACCACGCACAGTTGGTTCCGCCGTTTTGCTTGAGCGCGGTGAAGTCGTTCTTCGACACACATTGAGTTCGTGCAGGAGCGACCCGATCCAGGATTCCACAACCAGCTCGGGTCTGAACGTGTCGGGACGGGCTCAAAGTTCAGGCGCAAATCCCAATCGTTTCTCGGGTCCCATGCGTGACGCTTATTACGGAGCGTAGCCGTTGCAGGCGGGTACGAAAACGCGGATTGCCTATCACAAAATTGAATGGCAGTTGCGGGGTACGCGTGGTACACGGATTTGCCAGCGTGAGCGCGCTAGCACTACTGAGAAGACTTCACACATCGATCGCCGGGTGCTCGCTACCCGGGATTCGCACAGGGAGAAAGCCATGCTGAATCGCCCCCGTCCCGCTTTGGCGCTCGCTAGGATCTGGCTGATCAGCAGCGCGCTGTGCGCAGTCGCTGCAGCGCCTGCACACTCTCCAGGGAAGTTCTATCCGCCCGACGAACTCGGGCCGTACCCGATCGGCCACACGACTGTGGTCATCACCGATTTGTCCCGAAATCCCGACGGCACCTCGCCGGCCACTTCAGCCGGACGGCCGCTTTATGTGCACCTCTGGTACCCCACCAGCGGCAAGCCCTCCGGGCATGTGATCTATACGTGGAATAATCCGGTCTATAATCAAAACCCGGGAGGCACAGTCTATCCGGGGCTCCCAGACCTTCCGGCACTCACCTTCACGGCGAGCAGTTCCCTGAATCCGGTGGCCGAGAACGGGCCGCTGACCAGAGGCCGTTTTCCATTGCTGATTTCCAGCCATGGAAATGAAGTCGCGGCTGCGAAAAGCATGCCGGACACATTGGAAACGTTGGCAAGCCACGGCTACATCGTGGCCTCGGTCGAGCATACCGGCAACAACGACGCGTTCTTTCAGGCGCAGTTTGTCGAAGGCTTCATGCACCTAGCGCTCGGACCCAATCCCAGCCTCGGCGCAGATGTAATCCTCCAGCGCTCGAAGGATGTGAGTTTTACGATCGATCAAATGCTTCAGGGTGGCATCGATCAGCAGGCGCACATCGGTTTCTCAAAGGCCATCGATTCTGAGAGCATCGGGGTGCTCGGCTATTCGCTCGGAGGCGAGACGACGCTGGCCACCGTGGCGGGGATCTCGTCGGCGAATTATCCGGCCGACCGGCGCGTGAAGGCAGCCTTCATGGGCGCAGGTACAAACTACGGCCTGCTGCTCAGCGCGGGCGACTACGCCAACGCCAAAGTGCCGCTGATGTTCTTGAGCAATGACACCGGCATTGCCTATAACAACTTCAATCAGTTCACGGGCAGCAAACTCAAGTACCTGATCGATATTGCCGGCGCGAACCACCACGTGGTGGGCTATCAGTCCAGTTGGTGCACGGACTTCCGAAATTCCATGTTGGTCGTCAATCCAGCGATGTTCCCCCAGGCGTTCATTGACGCCTCATCCCTGAACAAGTCCGATGTCGTCAATTACGTCTATGACTCGACCTTCTACTTCAGCTACACCGGCGCGCGTGAGTCCGGCGTCTACGACTTCTGTGATGCTTCCGTATTTAATGGAATTACCGATGCGCAATTGCAGGCGACACTCTTTGGTGATCCGTCCATCTTGTCGGCGAAGAGCGAACTGCAACCCTCCATGCCCTTGAAGCCTCAGGTATCCATACCGGAGACCACGCGGCTGACCAACCGGTATGCGGTGGCATTCTTTAATAAGACCCTGCAGCACAACGACGACTATAGCGCCTATCTCAATAATTCCGCGGTGAATCAGCGATTGAGCCCGCTGGTGCACTTCGTCAAGAACTGTGAAAAGGTCAAGGAACATCCGATCGATCTGAAGCCCTCCGACAAGATTGTGTTGATCCCGCTGGGGGATGCAGGGTACGAGGTCAGCGTGAGTTCAGGCGCGGCGCTGTACGACCAAGGAACGACCGCGCTCAATGTGGCCGCGAGCAGCAGTGTCAATCTGAGCTTCCCCGGCTTTTCATTTCCCGTGCCGGGATTCAAGGGGGCAATCAGCACGCTGGTCGTATCGCAGAACGGTGTGATTAACACACGAACATCCTCCGACTTCCCGGCGGTCGATGACAACGGCTCGCCCTGGTATATGAAGGGCAATTTGCTGTTGAGTAACCAGTTCGTCATCGGTGCATTGATGAAGAACCTCACCATTGGCGCCTCAGGTAGCGGCGTGTTCGGGTATTTCGATGCTGCGAACGACCGAGCGGTCATCACTTACAGGGATATGCCGGCGGCGGGAACGAGCGAACCGAACACGCTGCAGATCGCGATTTATGGCTCAGGCAAGATCGAGATGATCATCGGGGCGTTGGCGAATAGCGGGCCGGCGTACGCGCCCGGTATCTTCGGGACGCTCGGTATTGCGTCGGGCCGCACCGACGCTCGCAACCTCGATCATGTTAAGCCTATCAGTTTCAGCAGCCTCAGAAATGGCCGCCCGGTATTTCTTCCGTTTGGCGATGACGCAGCGATCTACGAGCAGTTCTATGCGGGAATCGGACCGGCGTGCGGGACCGGCGACGATGACTAAGGTCGGGCACAGCAGGTAGGCAGGCAGCTTCACGGACTCGGGAACCGGGTCCGCGCGAGGACGTGAGTTGCCGGCCGCCTCTTCCTTCGGCTTGGTCGCCGGCAGGGGCGAGTTCTCAATTGAGGCAGTAGTCAGAACCCGACTGCGAGGATGCAATACACTGTCGGCGCATTCTGAAAGTCGGGGGGCACGTGAAGCATACGACTGCTGTAAATCGACGTGAATTCGTTCAAGGGACGGTCTCGGCGGGAGCTCTCGCTGCTGCACCGGTTGCGGCGCTGGCTGCGATGGCGGCGGAGAACGCCGATAAGGCCGCGGTGCTTGCACAAGTGCCCAAGATGCATGCGCAGAACGTCAAGCGCCTGCAGGACTGGATTGCGTTACCGTCCATTGCGGCGGAGGACCGTAACTACCCTCAAGGGGCCGAATACATGGCCCAGCTCGCCCGGGACGCTGGATTCACCGGGGTAAAGCTCGTTCCGACGTCGGGCAAGCCGGGCGTCCTCGGGGTGCTCGATGCCGGAGCACGCGCGACGGTTGCGGTCTACTTCATGTACGACGTGAAGCAATTCGTACCCGAGGAATGGAGCTCGCCGCCGCTCGAGGGCCGGTTGGTGCAGAAGGCGGGACTCGGAACCGTCTGCATGGGACGCGGCGCGGTGAATCAGAAGGGTCCCCAAAATTCCTTTCTCAGTGCCTTGATTGCGTTCAAGGCCACGGGCAAGAAGCTCCCGGTGAATCTGGTGCTGGTCAGCGAAGGCGAAGAGGAAATTGGCTCACCGCACTTCGGCGAGATCACCAATAACCCTGAAGTGTTCGCGCAGCTCAAGAAGTGTTCCGCGGTGTTGCTGCCTGAGGCGAACCAGGAAAGCGACGGCAGCATCGAAGTGGATCTCGGGGCCAAGGGAGTGGTCGAAGTGGAACTCGTCAGTAGTGGCGAGAAATGGGGCAGAGGTCCGCGCAAGGACATCCACTCCAGCCTCGAGGCACAGGTGGACTCTCCGGCCTGGCATCTCGTCCAGGCGCTCAATACCTTGGTCGAGAAAGACGGGCACACGCCGGCAGTCGAAGGATTTTTCGAGCACGCAAAGCCACTTTCGGCGGCTCAGAAGCAGATGGTCGTCGACTACTCGGTCTCCGTTCACGAGGAGTTGATCAAGAATGAACTCGGCGTGCAGCACTGGGTGCACGATCTTGCCTGGAAGGATTCGCTGCTGCGCCTGTATTCGCAGCCGACGATCAACATTGAGGGACTGGTGGGTGGCTACACGGGGCCCGGTGGCAAGACCGTTCTGCCACACCGAGCGACCGCGAAGCTCGACATGCGACTCGTCCCCGACATGACTGCAGTTGACACGCTCGGCAAGCTGAAGGCACACCTGGAAAAACATGGTTTTGGGGATATCGAAGTCAATATGACCGGCGGCTACGATCCGACGCAGACGGATCCGGACAGCAGCCTCGTTAAGGCGGTGCTCGCCACCTATCGCCGGCTCGGCTATTCGCCTCAGGTTCTGCCACGCAATCCGGGTTCCTGGCCGGGGTATCGGTTCACGAGTGCGCCGCTTAGCCTGCCGGCGCTCGAGTTCGGACTTGGCCACGGTATCGGTGCCCATGCACCGGATGAGTATTACCTGATCGATTCCGTGAACGAGAAAGTGAAAGGCCTGGATGGTGCGGTGGCCTCGTTTGTGGAGTGCCTGTATGCGCTTGCGTAAGTGAAGCTCGCGATCATGGAAGATCGTGAACCCGCCCCAGCGCGTCGCCGACGTGCCGTAGTAGCCGTGCCGAAAGTGGCAGCGCGGGTGTAAGCCCTACCGGCGGCACGGAATGCGGCGCTCACAGCGTCTACCTGGCGCGGCGCTCAGCGTCTGAAGCCACCGCCGCCGCCGAAGCGACCTCCCCAGCCGCCGCCCCCGAAGCCGCCACCGCCAAAACCGCCGCCACCAAAGCTATGGTCGCCGCCAAACAGACCACCACCGCCACCGCCGCCGCCGAAGCGCTGGCTGAAACTGCTGGCGAAGTTGCTTGAACTGGCACCACCAGCGCTGCGTGCAGCAGATTCCTGATCGGCCCAGGAGGTGTTCCCCCCTGAGTTCGACCAGCCACTCGAGGAATGCTGCTGCCAGCCGCTGCCACTGCTCTGGAAGACATTGCCGCTGCTGTCCGCATAGCGATTGTTGCTGGTGTTGGCTGCGCCCCAATTGGTCGTCTTACCGGTGTTGGCGTTGTAGACCGAGCCACCGCCGGTGTGCGCCACCCCTTGTGGACCTGCGGTTGTTGCGCCCGCGCGGCTGTAGGTACTGCCGCCGGCGGTCGTGCCGGACGCCGCATTGGCGCTCGAATGCTGCCCCGAGTAGACGTTGTAATTGCTGCCGCGCGCGACATTGCCCGAACCGCCCGCTGCCGTATTGAAGGTGCGGTCGTAGCCACGCGAAGCGTTGCCGGTCCAGGCGTTGTACTGGCGGCCGGCATTGATGTCCCCCGTGGTGCCGTGTGCCGTGGCGTAGGAGCCCGAGAAGGTAGAGCCAGCGACCCCCCCGCCCGCATACCAGCTGCGGGTGCCGGAATAGGCGGTGCCGCCCCAGTGTCCGTAGACGTTTGCGCTCGCCGAACCGCAGCACGGATAGGCGCCCCAATAGGCGGGCGAGTAATACGAGCCGCCCCAGTACGGCTCGGTCCAGGCCGCCGTCGCAAGTCCGAGCGCGAAGCCGAAAGTGAAGCCAACCCACGGGTTGTAGACAGGCGCAGCGGCGACGCCGTAGGTGTAGGGCGGCGGGTACCAGACCGATCCGACCCAGGGTGAGTAGACGTAGCCAGTTCCGTAGACGACCGTACCGTAGGGCGAGATCACGGTCCCCAGATAGCCGGGCGTGTAGCCGACGTACACGTATTGCGGCGTCGCCTCGTAGATCTTGACGTAGGTCGCGTAATACAGCGGCGAGGCTGGCGGTATGGTGTAGATGACCGTCGGGACCGAGGTGGCGATGACCCACGGTCCGCTGACCTGTGCGGCCGTGAACCAGACCCCCGCAACCACCGCGAAATAGGCGTTCGGTGCCACCTGGATCACCGGCTCGGAGCAGTTCACGACGTACGAGAGCGCGGTGCCGTCGATCGGCAAATACTGCGGTGGCCCGTCGAAGTTCGGCGTGAAGGTCGGCGGGTTGGCGAGGGGTATCGTTGCCGCCTGCGGAATCGAATTGGAGATCGCCGCCTCGCGCGCCTGAGGGGTGCCCGCAACGGTCGGCAGCACGACGCCGGCGCCCGAGTGCGGCGGGATATGCGCAAAGTCCGCCGGCAGTGCGTTGTTCGCGACGAAAGTCCATGGACCGGCCAGGGCGGGGGCAGCAAACCAGCGGCCCGAGATCAGCACGTAGTAGCTGTTGTTGCTGATGTCGATCAGCACGTCGCTGGTGGTGTTCGCCGCCCACAGCAACTGCGTACCGACTACCGGCTGGAAGTCGGGCTGACCCTTGAACACGATCAGTTCTGCAGGCACCTGGCTCGTGAAGAGCGTCGGGACCCCGTTCGCGAGCGAGGGCCTTGGGCTGGCTTCTGCGCCGCCGTCGAGCATGTCCACGGCGCCTGACTCGGCGAGGCTCCGGGCGATGCTGTCCATCCCAACCGGCTGTTGGAACGACTGCATCCACGGACCGGAGATCGAACTCGCTTCGAGCCAGCCGTCATAAACGTGGATGTAGAAGTGCTTTTCCAGGCCGCCCTGCAGGATGAGCGCACGGGTATTGATAACGCGCTGGAAACTTGAATCTGCGGGTACCGGCTTCAGCACCGGCGGACCGTCGATCGGCACCAGGATCGCGGGTGAATAGTTGACGATGATCCACGGGGGGATGTTCTGTACCGCGACGGTCGGCGGTTTGATGCCGGCGAGTGCGAGGGAGGATTCCAGGCGATCGAGTGATATCGTGCGAATCGACCGCGCGAACTGGATCTGCAGTTCCGCGACGTACGCCGCGCCGTGGTCGGGCAGCGTCGGAAAGTCGATTTTCGAGATCTGCAAATTCTCGAAGGTCACCGTGCGCAACACTTTGTCGACCTGCGTGCGCGTGCTGGCGAAGATCACCCCGAAGCTCTCTGCCTTCGTGCCGCTTGGCCTGATCGCGAGCGCTGCCCGGAAATCGAGGTGGTTATCGGTCCAGGAGTTGACCTGCGGCTGATAGACCAGTACCTGGGCGTCGCCGAGGTCGACGCCGCGCGGCCAGGGGTCGGGGGGCGGTGTGCCAACGGGGCTGCTCAGCGCAAAGACTGCAGCGGGCGCGACCACCACTGCGACGCTAAGGCATAGAGCTGCTAGTTGAGTCTGGTATCTCATGGTGGTCCTCGTGCGCCGATACGCTGCGGTACAACTCGCCCACAGTAACCTCGGGTACGCCAGTTCTTGTCCGGTTGCGCGGCGATTGTCCGATGCTCGTCCTGCTATAGTTCAGCCGGAGATACCGGATAGAGCTATTGGACCTTAGGCACCTCCGTGCACAGAGGCCGCCACAGGCCCTCGGGGACTGGGACAATTCCCTTCAGGTCAGCCACTCTGACGGGTTTTGGGCTCAAGCAAACGGACAGCGCTAACTGCACGCGTAGGCGGCAGGGCTGCCGAGTCCGTCGAACGTTACAAGATCATGGATACCAAGAAACTCAAAGACTTTGGAACCCGATACACGCAGGCTTGGTGCAGTCACAACGCCGCGAGCGTTGCCGCGTTCTTCTCCGAAGGCGGATCGCTCAAGGTGAACGCCGAGAGTGCCGCAGTTGGACGTGCGGCAATTACCGCCGTCGCGCAAGGATTCATGACCGCATTCCCCGATCTTGTGGTCCAGATGGACAAACTCACCGTGCAGGATCCTCAAGTCACTTATCACTGGACGTTGTCCGGTACCCATACGGGACTGGGCGGCACGGGCAGTCGTGTCCGTGTCAGCGGCTTCGAAGAGTGGCGATTCGCACCCGACGGCCTGATAGCAGAATCGATAGGCCATTTCGACACGGTGGAATACCAGCGACAACTAAACATGGGCGCTACTGGCATCGGACTGAGCATCTGAGGGGAAATTCCGCTCGGCGGTACAGCACCGCGGCACCGGTAGCGGCTCGCCGACTCGGGCCTATACGCAGCTCGTCATGATGCAAGCCAAGTCTGTCTCGGCGATGCGCATGATAGGCACCGGCGCGGGCAATTCCCCGAAATCCAATGGCCTCTGTGCTGTGCAGCAGAACGATTGGCGCTATGGTGGTAGGCCCTGCTCAAGCTTGGGGTGAGAACCGCGTGTTGCCGTTACCTTCGACCATGTCCGGTGTCCTGCTGATGGGTCACGGCGGGTTCGACCGCCTCGTGTATCGCACCGATCTGCCCGTGCCCGTACCTGGACCAGGCGACGTGCTCCTGCGGGTCAAAGCAGCGGGCCTCAACAACACCGACATCAATATGCGCACGGGATGGTACTCGAAGTCCCTGCCCACAACCCCCAACTTCTCCGACGGGGAGGGTGACTTACCCGCAGCGCCGGTCGCGGATGCAGGCTGGACCGGTGCGCCGCTCGATTTTCCGCGCATCCAAGGCGCCGACGCCTGTGGCGAAATCGTCGCGGTGGGCGCGGGGGTTGACCCGGCGCGCTTGGGCGAAAGAGTGATTGTCGAGCCGGTCTTTCAGCAGCCACCCGGCGCGCTCGGGCGAGTCCTCGAGCCGGTGTATTTCGGGTCCGACTGTCCCGGGGCGTTCGCCGACTATGTCAGCGTGCCTTCGATCAACGCCCATTGCATCAAGAGTGCCCTCACTGATGCGGAGCTCGCCTCATTTCCCTGCTCCTATTCGACGGCCGAGAACATGCTCGTGCGCGCGGGCGTACATGCGAATGAGACCGTGCTCATCACCGGGGCGTCCGGCGGTGTCGGCTCGGCGGCGGTGCAGCTCGCTGCGCGACGGGGTGTTCGTGTCATCGCCCTCGCAGCACCCGGAAAGGCTGGCGAAGTCGCGAGTCTCGGCGCAGCGGCCGTATTGCACCGGGATGCGGATCTTGTCGATGCTCTCGGGCTTCGGTCGGTGGATGTCGTGGTGGATGTCGTAGGCGGGGATCAGTTTCCTACGCTGCTGCAGGTGCTGCGACGCGGCGGTCGCTACGCGGTCGCGGGGGCGATCGCCGGGCCAGTGGTGGAGCTCGACCTGCGCACCTTGTATCTTAATGATCTGCGGCTGCTCGGATGCACTATTCCGGGGCCCGGGATCTTCGCAGCGCTCGTCGGCTACATCGAGCGGGGCGAGATCCACCCGCTCGTCGCACGCACTTATCCGCTGGCGGCGATGGCCGAGGCGCAGCGCACGTTCCTCACCAAGCAACACGTCGGCAAGATAGTTCTGCAGCCGCGCAGGTAATCAAGAGATGCGCGCCTGGGACGCCATCGGGCAGCGTTCGGTGGGGGTATCTCTTCGCCCGACCGGAAGCGACCTACGGGTCATTGTGTGGCAGGATCTGCTCCATCAAGGAAGGTAGGCATGTCCAGAATCGAAGCTAGACTGCAGACGCTTGGGCTGATCCTGCCGCCGCCAACACGGCCTCCGCCCGGTGTAGTGCTGCCTTTCCAGTTTGTCCATGTCGTAGGTCATCGGGCGCTCATCTCCGGCCACGGGCCACAAAGTCCGGATGGCACATTTGCGGCGCCCCTGGGCAAGGTAGGACGCGAACTGACGGTGGAGCAGGGGTACAGCGCCGCGCGGATGACGGCGCTTTCTGTCCTGGGAAGCCTCAGCCGTGCTCTTGGGGATCTGGATCGCATAGTGGCGTGGTCGCGGGTGTTCGGCATGGTCAATTCGGCCCCCGGGTTTAACCAGCTACCAAGCGTCATCAACGGATTTTCCGACCTCATACTTCAGGTTTTCGGTCCAGTGGTCGGTGCGCACTGCCGCAGCGCCGTCGGTGTGGCCGAGCTGCCTTTCAATATTCCCGTTGAGATCGAGGGCGAAGTTGAACTTGTTAGCATCGAGCGGACCACCCTCATGCCGAACTCGTAACTCAATTAGTCAGCAACGACCAGTCATCCCATGCCCATCTACCGAGTAGTTGAACCCCACGAAGGCGTCCGGCACCTGCGAGAGTGGCGTCGGCGCGTGTTGCGCGCCATTGCGCTGCTCCTCGGAACCCTCGCGGTCTGTGCCATCGGCATGATGATCCTGGATAACTCCGGTCAGCTGATGCCTGCAAAGGTGTTTCGGGGATTATGGAACGCGCTCAACCTGGTTACGACAATCGGTGATTTCAGCAGTCTGGACCAGCGCGAGAAGGTCTTCATGATGGCGACGATGTTCGCCTTCCTGGGGATCGGTGGTTACGCGTTGTCCAATCTGACGGGGTTTCTCTCAAGCGAATCTGTGATAATCCGGAGGGAGAACAAGAGTATGGAGCACAAGCTGGATCGTCTCGCCGATCACGTGATTGTTATTGGGTTCGGAGCAATCGGGCGGCTCGTCGCCGGTCGACTACGGGAGGCCGGCGAGCAGTTAGTCATCATCGATCGCGCGGAGGACTTGGCGGCCGAAGCTTCGAGTGTCGGTTATCTCGTCGTGCAAGGCGATGCCGGACTAGACAATGCGGCGCTTGACCGCGCGGGTATCGGTCAGGCCAAGGCGCTCGTGGTAACCACCGAGGAATCCGATCGTAAGCTCTCGATTACTTTGATGGCGCACTCCCGTAATCCGAAACTGAAGATTGCGGTGACCGGCGCGAACACTCCGCGCGCCGCGTTACTGCACCACGCAGGCGCATCGGAAGTCGTGATCCCGGACGCGCTGATTGCCGATGCCCTGGTCGATCGGCTCCACGAGGTGGCCGAGGTTCGCGACACCTCGCGCCGTGATCCGATTTCGCCTGTCTGATGTTCTCTCATGAACTGATCACGAATGTTGTCGATACCCTTCATGACCCGTCCGCGAGCAGGGCACACGTTCTGCGCGCTAAACCCTGAGGGCTCAGTGAGTGATCAGCCCCAGGAGGCCTACGGCCAAGGTCCAATTTGAAGGGCTTCAGGTTCTCTCTAGCATCTCCGCGAGGGTGGGCGCTACTTACATCGTAACGGCAGTCGGAAGTCCGCAGCTTTTCGCGAGCGGGGCCCCCGGCCCTCAGGCGCGGGCGGCGCCGGCCAGTGCCGCCAACGTCCCGCGGAGAACCGCTCTCGTCTCAGCTGTGTACTGGTCCATGGCATTTGCGGCGCTTTCCCTTCTGCTCCTGACTAGTTCCGTGGAGGCGCAGCAATCAACCGCCGCTGACGATGCGGCGACGGACGGTTCCCCGGCGCAGACCCTGACGTCGACCGAACAGGGACGCACCACCATCACCGACAGCTTCACTAGCCGCCAAGACAAGATCAGAGAGGAGCGGCGCACTGCGTTCGCGGGAACCGAGTTTACCTGGGAGGTGCGTACCTACGACCTCGATCGCATCAATTCCGACGACAGTCGCGCTTCCGCGTGGGCAATTGGCGGATCGGCGGGATTTCAGACGGGACTCTTCCGCGACCTTTTCTCCTTCGGCGCCACCGGCTACACCTCGCAACCACTGTATGCCCCGAACGACGAGGGGGGCACGAAGCTGCTCACGAGCGATCAGTCCGGGTACACCGCGCTCGGCGAGGCGTACGTGCATATCAGGCTAGACGATGATCTGGGGCTGATGGTCGGCCGGCGTGGCCTCGACACCCCGTATGTCAGTCGCAACGACTCTCGCATGACGCCACAGACCTTCGAGGGCATCGCGCTTCAGGGCGCGACGGCGAAAGACTCACACGAGGGCGAATGGCGCTACGGCGCGGGATACCTCGACAAGGAGAAGGAGGTCGATTCCGCCGACTTCATCAATATGGCGAAGGTTGCCGGCGCCTCCGTCGACCGCGGTGTCTACCTCGCCGGCGTCAACTATACGCAGCCGGCCGGTTGGGGGCTGGGCCTGGTGGAGTACTACAGCCCCGACATCATCAGCATCGGTTATGTCGAAGTGAAGTACGTGATTCCGGTGACCGAGGCACGCAGCGTGAATCTGAGCACGCAATATACGAGTGAGCACTCCGTAGGCCAGGATCTGCTGACGGGGAAGTCCTTCTCCGCGGACCAACTCGGCCTGAAGGCCGAGCTCGCAACGGGCCCGGCGCTCCTGACGGCCGCATACACTGAGACGGGCCGCGGAACCACTGTCAAGAGTCCGTGGTCCGGTTATCCCGGCTATACGAGCGTGCAGTACGGAGACTTCAACTCCGCCGGGGAGAACGCCTTCATGCTGCGAGCGGCGTGCAATATCAGGGAGTTTTCCGGAGTTAGCGTCTACGGTCTGTGGGTGCGGGGCTCCGCGCCGGAGGCTCCCGCCACTCAGAACGAATACGACGCGAATCTGCAGTGGTCGCCCCGCGCCGGCATGATGCACGGCTTGATATTTCGTGCGCGCTTCGCGTACTTCACTGCGAGCAACCAGAACCCGGTAACCGAGTTTCGCTTCATGCTTTTCTACACTCCGCCGTCGAAATAGTCGGCTGCGCGGCCGAGGGTTCTCGCGCGCGCCCGCGGCCTCGTACGGGACAGTCGTGTTCAGGATCCGAGAAACAGGGGATCTATGTATCGGTGGAGCCTCGACCGAGCAGTTGCGGCGCGACGATCCGCTCGGCGCTGATAGTTCGCAGAGGAGCTCCTTGAATAGCGCCCGATCGCTGCGGATTGCTACCGAGGTGGCGACAGCCGTATGGCAAGGGCAGTGGCGCGGTAGCTCGGGCACCTGTAGACCGCAATTTCGGGCCCTTTCTGTAGATATGTTCAATCGCGATCGGGCTTACGCTGACAAGTACACGCTTCCTGATGCACTATGCTTAAACTTGAAAGGCGCGGACGGTCGGCGACGTAAGAGCGTCGCGCCGTCGGGGAAGCGCTGGCACCGGGGAAGCGTAATGGATTACTACATAGAAGAAATTCAGCCTGACGTATGGCGTGTCGAGGTTGCAGGAACCAGCCGCATCATTCGGCGCGGACACGACACGATGACTTTTGCGCCCTGGGACATTCTTTCGGGCGACGGGCACAGACTCTGGGCTTCCCCTTCGCTTGAGTCGGCCTTCCGGTGGATCCAGGCGCGCACCGGCCTGCCGGCGGAGGCGCTCTTGAGTGAGGGCCTTCTGTCGCAGGCAGAGAACCCTGCCGATTTGACTCGCGATACATCTGAGCCTCTCCACGACACGGACGAATCTGTCGGGAATACCGAAGCCATTGGGAGGTAGTCCGGGCGCCAGCCAAGAGGGGGGTCTGGGGGCGCTCGCGCCGAGATCTGCGGGCGGCCTCGTTGAATTAGCATACGGGTAGCTGAGGAATCAGCGCTACAACAGTGTGCCAAATGCGATTTGTTTCGGGAGCGCGCCGACGCCGCTTCGCGTCGCACGCGGGGGTCGGTCACATTGCGCTGCCAGGATAAGGTGCGCCGCGCTTACGCACTTACTCATACGTGCCTCTGCGAGGCACCGGCACTCGTGAGTTACCCCGAAATTGCCGTCCCCTCAGTTTCTGCCACGTTGTCCCGTGTCATTCTGTCGCGCGCGCGCTTTGATTTTCCGGAAGGGTTAGCTCGTGTTTCCGTGATGATTGAATAACTCAACCAACAGAATAAACCAACCGCCAGCGCAGAACAGAAGAGCAGCAAGCATCCACATTTTGTGAACAGCATGGGGGTTGCTATCCGCACAAAAGACCAACGAGTGGCTGAGTCTGTGAGCTTCTCGATCTGCGATCTAGGCACTGTGTCACAGCGGGCGGCTCCTTCGTCTCCACGAGGATCTGAGTGCGCGCGACCGATGCGTCATAATGCAGCGGTGACTTCGTGAGCGGGGGGGCCTTCAACTTATTCGAGCTGCTCGCATGAATGCTCGTTCATGGTTTGCGGCCCCGGGGGTGCTGACGCTTGCTCGGCTCTCAGTGTTATTCCGTTGTGCATCCGCGCTGTGCCAACGCCTTACCCGTCAGATCGAGGGCGACGCGTGCCTCAAGCTCAAACGACGGTCGACTGGGTGTAGAAGGTGAGCGACCGGAAAACCTTGGAGCGCATGACAGTCGTTGAGCGTGGAGCGGAAGGGCTCAACGCCTGCTGCCACGCGCCAAGAGTTCCAGGATGCGCGCGCGAAACGTGTCGGTGGTCTGGGTTTCACCGCGTATATATTGTTCGCTGACCGGCATTGGATTTGAAACCGCGGTCTGCTGGACCGTAAGGCGATCGAGTTCCTGGACCAGCGCTCGCGGATCAGGATGACTGCTCATGAGCGCCATCAAAACTGTGCGCAGACCGGTCACCTCTCCTGATAGAAATTCCAGTTTGTCGCTTTCAATCATCGGGGCGTTCTCCAGTATCGTTGACAGCTGACACTGCGTTTGTTCAGCCTACGCTTTGCGCGCCCTCAGCGCCGCCTCGACTTCTCCGGGGTGTTCGCCGCGCCGGGGTCCGCGCGGGCCCGATCAGGGCTACCCCTGGGGACATTCGATCGCGCTATTCTCTGAGACGAAGCACTGAACTGCGGCCGCCAGGGGAAGATGTCTCGTAGGATCGGGATTGCGCTTTATCTTGCAGCAGGGGTCCTCGCGACCGGCTGCGCGGGCTCTACAGCGCAGTTTCAAATCGTGCCGACGGGGCATGGCACATTCACTATTCCGAGCCCGGATCTGATGGGCGCCTCTTCGAGCTCTACTGATAAGGCGAAGGCATACGAGTATGCAGCTGCCTATTGCACGAAGCGGAGCAGAGAAATCGAAACCGTTCCCACGAGTGCGAACGGGGCAGGATTCCTGGAAATTGCGGCACCCGAGATTGAGTTCCGCTGCGTCACGCCGTTGACGAGGTAAAGCAGGGGACCACGCGCGCTCTCGCATCCTTGAGCAGCCGCAATCCGTGCCCGCTGGTTCGAATGACGGTAGTCAAGCGCCGATGACCCCACTGGGCAGCGGGGATCTCGTGCTACTTCTTCTTACGCTTTGACGTTACGGAGTGCCGAGATCGGCAGTCGCCGCAGACGCTGGCCGGTGGCCGCGAAGAACGCGTTGCAGAGCGCGGGGGCCACCAATGGGACGGCGGTCTCGCCGATTCCGCCCGGCGGTGCGTCGCTCTCGAGCAAGTGAACCTCGATCTGCGGCATCTCGTTGCCGCGCAGCACCCGGTAGCTATTGAAATTCGTCTGCTGCACGGCGCCGCCCGCGATAGTCACTTCTCCCCACAGCGCAGAGGAGAGGCCAAAGACGATGCCGCTCTGAATCTGCGACTCGATGATCCTCGGATTGACGACCTGGCCGCAGTCGAGCGCACAGACGATCTTGTGCACTTTAATCTCGCCGCCCCGTACAGAGATCTCGGCCACCTGGGCCACGCAGGTTGTATAGCCCTCCATCAGGGCGATGCCCTGAAAATGTCCGTTGGGTAGCCGACCCCAGCCGGCCCGTTCGGCGGCGGTCTCCAGCACGCGCTTGTGGCGAGGCTTCCGCGCCAGGAGCGCGCGCCGGAACTCGTAAGGATTGGCACCGGCCGCGCCGGCCAGTTCGTCTATGAAGCTCTCGATCGCGAAACAGTTGATCGCGTGGCTGACGGAGCGCAGATAGCCGACCGTGATGCCGATTTCCTGGCGCGTGAAATTCACGCCGATGTTCGGCACTTCGTACGGAAACGTGATCGCGGCTTCGGTCACCGAGTCAAACGGGTCGGTCACTTCCGGTGCCCCCGGAAGCTTGGTGAAGCGCTGTGTGATCGACGGACTGGCGATGTGTAGCTGCCAGGCCGACAACTTGCCGGCCGCATCGAACCCCGCGCTCACGCGCAGCGCCGCCGGCGGCCGGTAGTAGCCAGCGGTCATGTCGTCTTCGCGGGTCCAGATCAGCTTCACGGGAGCGCCCACTGCCTTGGAGGCCGCCACCGCCGCGGGCACAAAATCGACCTCCAGCCGTCTGCCCATGCCGCAGCCGAGCAGGGTCGTGTGTACGCGAACCTGCTGCGGCTGCAGACCGGCCGCCTCGGCGGCGGTTACCTGCGCGATCTTTTGCACCTGGGTGCCGACGTACAAATCGCAGCCGTCCGCCTTGACGTCGGCCGTGCAGTTCATCGGCTCCATCGTGGCATGCGCAAGCAACGGCAGCTCGTAGACCGCCGTGAAAGTCTTCTTGGCGTTTTTCAATCCCTTCGCGGGGTCCCCATCGGTTCGCGCCGCGAGCCCCGGGCCGGCCGCCAACGCGCCGCCGAGGAGCTTGCGAATGGCGGTGTTATCGAGCCTGGCATTGGCGCCTGGGTCCCAGACGATTTTCAGCGCGCTGCGCGCCTGCAGCGCTTGCCAGTAGTGATCGGCGATCACGACCACGCCGTCACTGGCCGTCAATACCCGGCGTACCCCGGGCATCTTCGCGGCCGCGGCCGCATCCAGCGTCCGGATCTTGCCGCCGAGGACCGGGCTCTGCACGAGAGTCGCGTGCAGCATGCCCGGCAAGATCACATCGATCCCGTAGACGGCACTTCCGTCGACCTTGCTCGGCGTATCGAGGCGCGCGAGGCTGCGGCCGATGACGCGGAATTCCTTCGGCGCCTTCAGCACGACTTTCTCGGGCACCGGCTGCTTGGCGGCTGCTGCGGAGAGTTCACCGTAGGTGAGGCTGTCGCCGCGCGTGTTGAGGACCTTAGCCTGACTCGCGCGACACTCGGACACTGCGACGCCCCATTTGTTCGCAGCCGCGGCGATCAGCATGTGCCGCGCCTGGGCGCCAGCCGTGCGCAGTCGCTCCCACGCATCCGTCACGCTGTTGCTGGTACCAGTCATCTGGGAGCCGTTGAGTTTGTTGATGTACACGTCGCCGACCGGCGCGGCGACGACTTTGATCGTGCTGAGGTCGACCTCGAGCTCCTCAGCGAGCAGCATGGACATGGCGGTGTACACGCCCTGGCCCATCTCCGAACGATCGACGATCACGGTGATGGTATTGTCGCCTCCGATTTCCAGCCACGCGTTCAGCTGACCACCGGCAGGGCGGCCGCCTGAAGATTTCGACCAGCCCGGCAGGGACAATGCCAGCACCAGGCCCCCGCCGAGCGCGGCGGCGCTACCGAGGAATTCCCGGCGGCTTACGGACCGTATCGATAGGTCGATCTCGCCCGTATCCAAGTCAGCCGCCTGCTTTTCCAGAACCGCGGCTCATCAGCTCAGCGGCGCGATGGATAGCCGCCCGGATGCGGCTGTAGGTGCCGCATCGGCAGATGTTGCCGGACATCGCGGCATCGATGTCCTGATCGTTGGGAGCCGGGTTTGACTGCAGCAGTGCGAGTGCGGACATGATTTGTCCTGACTGGCAGTAGCCGCATTGCGGCACGTCGAGTTCGATCCAAGCCCTTTGCACGAGCGCGCCGCGGCCCTTGGCGACACCTTCGATGGTGGTCACGGTCCGGCCCTCCAGTGCCGACAGTGGCAGAACGCAGGAGCGGAGCGGCGTGCCGTCAACGTGGACCGTGCAGGCCCCGCACAACGCCTTGCCGCAACCGAATTTCGTGCCCGTCATGCCAAGGTGATCACGCAGCACCCACAGCAGAGGTGTGTCGGAGCTGGCATCGACCTCGAGCGCTTGTTCGTTGACGATGATCTTCATGGGTTCTAATTTCGATCTTAGTGCTTGCGTGCTTCTTTGGGGAACCGGATGCGGTGTGCGGCTGGGCTCGTTGATCTATTTCCCTGCTGGGCGTGTGGGCGGTCCCTTCGACGCGAGTTCAGGTAAAGAAGTCAACCTGTCCTCCGACCAGGTGATACATCGAACCGACGGTCTTGATCTTGCCGTCCTTTTCCAAGGCGGCCAGCACATCGCTGCGCCCATGTATCTCGGCCATGGTCAGGCGCACGTTGGTCTTGGCTACCTCGTCAACAAATTCGCCGTTCTTGCTGGTGCGCTCCCCGTTGTAATGCGTGGCGTCGACCGCCGGCTTTATTTTGTTTAGCAAGCCAGTGAGGTTGCCGAGCTGAGCGCCATCAATCGCGCCCTTGACCGCGCCGCACGCGGTGTGCCCCATGACAAGGATGACTTTGGCGCCCGCCAACGCGCAGGCGAACTCGAGACTGCCGATTACGTCGTCATTGGCGACATTTCCGGCGATGCGCGCATTGAACGTCTCGCCAATGCCCATATCGAGCACGATCTCCGCCGGGGCGCGTGAGTCGATACAGCTGAGAATCACTGCAGCGGGGTATTGCCCGGCGGCTGTGGCGCGCTTCTGCGCACGATAATCGTGCGGCGAAACCTTGCCCGTACGGAAGCGCTCGTTGCCCTGCTTCATCGCCTCGAGGATCTGAGCGGGCGTGAGCTTGTCGCGCTGCTCCTTGCTCATCGCGACAGCGTACGAGACCTCCGGTATCCCAAGAAGGGAGGCGCCGGTCACGGATAACGCCGTCATACTCATGGCTGACTTCAAGAACAGCCGGCGGCTGTCGCAGTGCCCGGGGTGAATAGCACAACGATCGTCATGGTTTTTCATCGCAGGCCTCCGATGTCGAGGTAATGCTTGCCGTTGGAACGTGAAGCGGATTGTACTGATTCGGAGGGCTCGGAGTTTCGCGGGCAGTCAAACCGGACGCGCAGCGGCGGCCGGCCCGCAGGCCAACCGGTAAGTCTCTAGCTCCTTGATTCATAGAGACTATTTTTCCCAACCGCCCCTCGTTCGAATCCGCAGCGTATTCGGAACCACACAGCGTTCTCGGGGATAGTGAGATTCATCGCATCGTGCATCGTCAGCCTGCATAGAGTGAGCCGACCGACTTCAAGGGAATGCTGATCCCGGGGTATATCGCCGAGATCCGTTACTTATGCGCATGATCGGCCGCACAATAACAGTCACCGTATGTGCGCAACACCAACAGGGACGCCATGAAGACGAGCCTCGCGGCACTGTCCGTCATTCTCCTCAGCGCCAGCAGCGGCTCAAGCGCCGCAGACGCACCTAAGCCACTTTACCCGCAGTACCCCAGCGAAACCCCGAGCAACTTCATCCCCGTGACCAACAGCTGGGATTACGACCTCCGGGACGTGATGATCCCCATGCGTGATGGTGTGAAGCTCCACACCGTCATCCTGGTGCCCAAGGGTGCATCGCATGCCGGCATGCTGCTCACGCGCACACCCTACGAGGCCACGACACTCACCAGTCACACGCACAGCGGGCACCTGGGCCCCATGCTGCAGGGCTACGACAACGCCACCGACGTGATCCTTGAGGACGGCTACATCCGCGTGGTGCAGGACGTGCGCGGCAAGTACGGCTCCGAGGGCGACTACGTCATGAATCGCCCCGTGCATGGCCCGCAGAACCCGACGCCGGTAGACGATGCCACCGACACCTACGACACCATCGACTGGCTTGTGAAGAACGTGCCCGAGAGTAACGGCAAGGTGGGAACGCTGGGCATCTCCTACGACGGTTTTGAGCCGCTGATGGCTCTGATCAACCCGCACCCGGCGCTCAAGGTCTCCGTGCCCATGAATCCGATGGTGGATGGCTGGATGGGCGATGACTGGTTTCACTTTGGGGCCTTCCGTCAGCAGAACGCGCAGTACATCTACGAGCAGGTCGCGAGCCGCGACAACACCATCAAATGGTGGTCGAACTATCACGATGACTACGATCTGTTTCTGCAGGCCGGTTCAGCCGGCGAGCTGGGTAACAGCCATGGCATGCAGCAGATCGGCTTCTGGACCAAAATCGTGGCGCACCCGGCCTACGATGCCTTCTGGAGCGAGCAGGCGGTGGACAGGCTCCTGGCCACGCAGCCACTCAAGGTGCCGGTGATGCTGGTTCATAGTCTATGGGATGCCGAGGACAGCTATGGCGCAGTCGCTGTGTATCAGGCGATCAAGCCCAAGGACATGAACGGCAACATGGTCAAGCTGGTACTTGGGCCCTGGTATCACGGCCAGGCAATCGATGAGGGCAGTGCCCTGGGGAACCTGCGGTTCGGCAGCGACAGCTCAGCGTGGTTCCGCGAGCACGTGCTGCGGCCATTCCTCGCCCAATACCTGAAGGACGGCGCGCCAGAGGCGGATGTGGCTGCGGTGACGGCGTTCGAAACCGGCACTAATGAATGGCGGCGCTTGGACCGCTGGCCCCTCAGTTGCGAGAGTGGCTGCGCTCATGTGACTAAAGCCCTGTATTTGCAGCCGGGGAATAAGCTGGCATTCGAGGTGCCGGCCGGCGGCGAGGCGTTCACGGAGTACGTCTCTGATCCGGCGCGTCCAGTGCCTTTTCGTGCGCGACCTATTCAGCAGATCGGCTACGCGAACGGGCAGACCTGGCAGCAGTGGTTGACCGATGATCAGCGCGAGGCATCGGGCCGCACCGACGTTGTAACCTTCACGTCGGCAGTTTTAACCAAGCCCCTGAAGATCAGCGGCCAGCCGGTGGTCCACCTGGTTGCTTCCACCAGCGGCACGGACAGCGACTGGGTCGTCAAGCTCATCGATGTGTATCCGGATGAGGTGTACGCGCAACCGGAGATGGGTGGCTATCAACTCGCCGTCGGCATGGACATTCTGCGCGGCCGGTACCGCGAAGGCTTCGTCACGCCCAAACCCATCGAGGCTAACAGGCCGCTCGCCTATGAATTCAAGCTCCCGCCGAACAACCACGTGTTTCTGCCGGGCCACCGGCTGATGGTGCAGGTCCAGTCGAGTTGGTTCCCGCTTTACGACCGCAATCCGCAGAAGTATGTGCCTAACATCTTTCTCGCTAAGCCACAGGACTACCGCAAGGCCACACAGCGGGTGTATCACACGGCCAACCAAGCTTCCTACATCGCGCTGCCCGTGGTGGAGAACTGAAACGCCGCATCGCGTGGTAGCGCCTAGGGGTGCGGTCAGCCGACTCGCGGGCTGAACATAAGCTGCCGACGTCCAGACCATTTCCTGAAGGCTTGCCCTGAACGGCACGCGCGCGGTACCCATCCCATCACGCCGGTTGCACCAGTTTAGTCTCCCCGATTTTCAACGGTGCTAACAGAATCAGGGCCTTGCACTGAGGTCAAGACACGCTGAATTTCGCGACCCGATATGTCTCATGCATACGCTGAGAGGCGGCCCGAAGAAGTACGATCGGTGGAAAGAGGGGATGCGACCGTGAAGTACTGGATAGTCTTGCTGCTGGCCGGATGCGCCGCTGACCCATCGGTGCGAGATACTGGAAACGGCAGGCTCTCGGTAACGGGAAGCTCGCTGCGCGGCACTCCGTTCGCGCGCGAGGGGGCGGTTTATCTGGCGAATGTGCATTGCGCTCAGTCGGGGAAGAAACCGAGCATTCAATCGTTCGATGACAACGATGCCGGATACCACGAACCGACCAGCAGCCTGGTCTTTCGCTGCGAGTAACGTGGCCGTGTTTCAAGGTCGTAGCCGGTCCCGATTCGGACCTTAGTTTCGATTCCAATTTATGCGAATTCGCCTCAGCTGCATCAGCCCAAGCGGGCTCGCGCGCAGCCTAGGCGCCGGGAAAGTCCCTCTCGCGCTGACGATGGACCCTTTAAACAGGTTACATTCAGTCGAGCACCGAGCCCCGATCGCCCGGCAGCAATAGCTGCCGGTGCGCCGGCCACGGCGCGATGCCATCCGTCATCACGCGTTCGTTAAAATCGCGCAAGGTAAATGCGTCTCCTCGCGCTTTTCGGTAGTCGTCACGCAGCTTCAGAGCAGCCATTTTCCCGAGGAAATAACCGCCGTAGGTGGGGTCATAAGTGCCGCGCACGGCCTCATGATGCGCTGCGACCGCGGGAAGGTGCGCCTCACGTTCGAAAAGCTGCGCCGCCTGGTCCACGGACCATTGTCCGCTGTGCAGCTGGATTCCCGCGATGAGGCGACAGATGCGGGTCAGTGACTCCGCCAGCATCGCGAGGCGATAGCGGGGGTCTGCCCCGCCAAATCCCTCGTCACTCACCATCTGCTCAGCGTAATGTGCCCAGCCGTCCTGGCCCGAAGACGGTTGCGGAAACGGATTCAATCCGACCCAGATACGGCGGATCCTTCCTGTGGTGTTTCGCATGAACAGGCTGTGCACGTAATGCCCAGGCGCGACCTCATGGGCCGTGATGTCCGCGAGCGTGGCGTAGTTGAACATACGCAGCCACGCGGTCTGACGGTCTGCGGGCCAGTCCTTGTTCACGTCCGTGATGTAGTAGTAACTCTGCACCGGGTGCGGCTCGAGAGGCGGCGAGGAGTGCATGGAGGCGAGGCCGAGATCGTATGCCGGCGCCGCGGCGACTACGATGCCCGGAGCAGAAGGAAGCGCCATTAGCCCGCGCGCGTCGATGAACGCAAACAACTCGCCGACCACGGCGCGGGCGGCGGATACCACCTCGCCTGCCGCTGGGTGGTTGTCCTGGACTTCGCGCCACACCTGAAGCGCGGTGCGCTGGGCGTCGATGCGCGCCGCCGTCTCCTTGAACTCGGTCCGCTTGAGCGCAAGTTCGCGCTCGCCGATTGCCAGGAGGCGGTTTGCTGGCAGGTCGATCAGTTCCTCGGCACGGTAGCGCGCCTCGAGGTTACGCACGCCGATTGCGAAGCTGCCGGTTGCTTTGGGTAGGACGTCGGTCTGCAGCTCGTGCTGGTAGGCTGCCAGTTGAGTGCGGGCCAGATCAGCCGCCTGAATGAGCTGCTTACGTAGTGCCGAATCATGGCTCCTCGCAAAGGCCAGAGGCAGGTCGTGGCTCAGCAGATCCTCTACGCCCGCCAGCATCACGATGGCACTCTCCACGAACACGCGCGGTGGGGCGCGGATGTTAGTGCGCGCCGCGCTCAGGAGCGCTGGCAGGGTCCGCAACTTGCCGAGCGCATGCCGCATACGAACCTCCGCGCTATCCGACTCCATCGTAATGAGATCGTGCAGGCCGTCCGAGAGGGCAGCCACGTAGATCATGGGGTTGCGCTGCCAGCTGCGCACCTCCTCCAACTCGAGAATCCACCCGTCGACAATCCCACTGAGAATGCGGCGGTCGACCTGCTGCTCCGGGGTCAGGGAGTGCTCGTCGAATGTATCGAGCGCGTTCCGCGTCGCGTGCAGCCATCGCAGCTCCTGCGATATCGAAGCCGCCGCGAAGTTCTCGAGCTCACCGTCATGCCGGTGAAGGCCATTTCCGGCCGCAATGGAGGGGTGAAATTGACCAAAGTCATCCAGGTACGCGTCGACAAACGAGACAAAGGTGCCTCCCGCGGAGGTCGGCACGTCCGCGATGGCGGCGGACGCCATACTGTTTGCGGCACCGCCAACGAGGATCAGCAGCACCTTGTGCAGCGTGCGCCGACTGGTACGCGCGAGGGACCGTGCGGGACTCTCAGCGATCAAATCGCACCCGGATCCGCCGGCGCATTACGTTTGCCATATGGGGAAATTATGGTAGCGCGGGCGGAGAGCGCCAACCCCCTGGCAGAGTCGCGCACAAGGGATCGCCTTCAGCGCGTCGGCCACCCTTGGCAGAGTCAGGTTACGTGGACGTCGGGCGGCGTCAGGTCGGCTCGAGGAGGGGGCGTAGAAGTCCGGTCGTGACGGGCAGGGACCCCTTGCCGCCGTGTCGTCATTGCGCCCGCGCAGGGGATCAGGTCAGCGATATAAAGGGTGGGGGAATGAGTTGGGTTTCGAGCACCGCTGAATTCATTGAGATTTCTCCGTGTTTACCAGCCGCAGGCGGATACTCAGTGCCGCGGCCCGGCGAGACGCGCGCCCCACGCGGCGCTATGTTTCGGGGCCCGACGCTGGAGTATCGTGGGCCAACGAGAATACCTATGAGCTCTGGGACCTCGGAAACTCTCCGCCACCTGCGCCACGGCGTAGTGGGAATAGCTATCGTACTAAGCATCGCCGCGTGCGGCAGTGCGGGTGTCTCCAATGGGACAGCCACTGCGAGCAGCAGCGGCAATGGTGAGGGCGTTGCCGGTGGCAATGGCACCGCCACGCTTACTTGGACCCCGGTAATGCAAAACACCGATGGCACACTGTTGCTAGACCTCGCCGGATACAAGGTCTTCTACGGCCCATCTGCAACCGTCATGAACATCGTTACGGAGCTGCCGGATCCGAGCCAAACGTCCTATGTGGTTGCGAATCTCTCTTCCGGAACCTGGTATTTCACCGTGGCCGCGTACACAACGAGCGGCACGCAAGGTGCCATCTCCAACGTCGGCACCAAGACCATCAACTAGCGGTCCGTACGCGCGTTACGCACTCGTCGGAATTTCGATGTTGGTTAGGTTGCGGCCAGGTGCCGCCGGCGTATCCTGCGTTCCGGCGGCCAATTGCGGGCCAACGCGGTGTCGTGTAATCGAGGGGGAAGATCATGAACAAAAAATTCGTCATTGCCTGGATCGTATTGTTCGTCGCGTGGTTCATGGGTAGCTTTATCGTCCACGGCTTACTGTTACATTCCGCCTACATGCAACTGACCGATCTGTTTCGGCCGGAGGGCGAACAACAGAAGTACTTTCCCCTAATGCTGCTAGCTCATGTGATCTTGTCCGGCGCGTTCGTGTGGATATACGCGCGTGGCGTTGAGGCGAAGCAGTGGATGCCACAGGGCGTGCGCTTTGGTCTCGCTGTCGCACTGCTGACGAGCGTCCCAACGTACATGATTTATTTCGTCGTGCAACCGATGCCAGCACAAGTGGTTATTAAGCAGATCCTTTTCGACGGCGTTCTGATGGTGATACTTGGGATGATCGTCGCTTACATGTATCGCGACACGCTGAGGGCGCGCGCTGCTGGGTAACACGCGATGGTGGGACAAGTCGGCTGGCACGCCGCGAAGCAACCTCGAAGTTGGTAGCGCGGATCAGGTTACTTGCCACGTTGCACCGGCTGCTGTGGCCACATAACTCATCGAGCCTGTTCAGGCCTCCCGGTCGGTGGCTCGATTAGTCTCGGGCCCCTCTAGGCCGGAGCAACCCCAGCGCGTGATTTCCACGGTCGGAGTAAGCTCATTGTACGGCGCGTCCACAGTCGGGCCGAAACCGTAGGCCTTCAAAGAGGAGCCGGGATATGAAGATCAAGATAGAAGTGGTCAAACGTGCCGGCTGGTGGAGTGTGAAGGTTTGTGGACTGCGCCATTCGCGATATCGCTCGCAGTCCGCCGCTCGGTATGGCGCAAAGCGGCTCGCGGCGCGGTTGCAAAAACTCAAGGCGCAGGCGCGTAGCCGGGCAGGCAGGATGCAGCTTGGGCAGCGCCTGCGCGTCGCCCATTGTGAGTTGTACTGCATCAGGACGCTGCTGCGAGGGCGACGCTGACCGCCGCTGTCGGGCGGCGCATTGCCTGCCGCCGGCGTATATGCCGCGGGAAGCCTGATCACGACTGACATGACCTTGGCTCAACAACCGACGGAGCTCACGCGACTCACGCTGGTCGAAGCCATGGGGATGCTACGGGGCGGGGCAGTGTCCCCCGTCGAACTTACGCAGGCGTTTATCGCCCGTATCGAACGATTGAATTCCGCACTAAATGCATTTATCACGGTGACCGAAGAGCAAGCGTTGCAGCAGGCTCGGGAGGCGGAGGCGCAGATCCAGCGAGGGCACTGGCGCGGCCCCCTGCATGGCATGCCACTGGCGCTCAAGGACCTAATCGATACGGCCGGCATTCGTACTACCGCGGCGAGCGCCGTGTTCAAAGACCGCATCCCTGCCGAGGACGCCGAGGTAGTGCGCCGGCTCAAGGCGGCGGGTGCCGTGCTGCTCGGCAAGCTGAACATGCACGAGTGCGCCTATGGCGGGACCTCGGTACCCAGCTATTACGGCGCAGTTCACAATCCGTGGAACCGCGCCCGTATCGCCGGCGGATCTTCGGGAGGTTCGGCCGCAGCCGTGGCGGCGGGCCTGTGTATCGGCGCATTGGGGTCAGACACTGCGGCGTCCATACGCCAGCCGGCTGCGTATTGTGGTGTCGTCGGACTGAAGCCGACCTATGGGCGAGTCAGCACCCGCGGAGTCATTCCGCTGTCCTGGTCGCTCGATCACATTGGGCCGCTTTGTCGTTCGGCTACGGATGCCGCCTTGCTGCTGGAGGCGATCGCAGGTTTCGACCCCCTCGAACCCTCATCCATCGACCGTCCTAGGGAGCGCTATGCGAACGCGGTAGACGACAGATCGGCCTCACTAAGGATAGGCCTCGTCCGCCGCCCCTATTTCGATCACCTCGACCCAGAGATTGAGGCCGCAGTAAACGCAGCAATCGAGGAAGTCGCACGCATCACCGCCGGCGTGCGTGACGTGGAATTGCCTTACACGAATGTATTGCTGACGATCGCCTCGGCCGAGGCCTACGCCTTCCATAAGCCCAACTTCACACAGACACCGCAACTGTATCAGCCCATGACTCGGCAACGCTTGGAGCAGGCGGCAAGCATATCCGCCGCAGACTACGTAAATGCACGGCGGGAAATGGAGCGTCTACGCTGGCAGGCTGACGACGCGTTCTCAAATGTCGACCTGCTAGTCACACCTACGACCGCGATCACGCCGATTAGCATCGAATCGGGGTATCTGGATCCGCCGCTACCGTCGGACGGGACGCCCGTCGAGTTTCGCAACACGCATATGTTTGATGTGCTCGGTCTGCCCGCAATCTCTGTGCCCTGCGGCTTCACTCGCGATGGCATGCCCATTGGATTGCAGATCGCGGGGCCCCGATTCGGCGAGTCGCGAGTGCTTACTCTTGCTCATGCTTACCAGCAAGTCACTGATTGGCACGCGCGCTTTCCACCGATGGATTGTGCTGGTGCGGCGTGACGAGTTCCTGCAGAGCCGTAGGGCCGCAGCTTCTGCGCCGGGATCGCGTTTTGTTTTTCAGTCGAAGCTCGTGGACTGCGGGTGTAACCTCAGCGATCTTACGTGCTTAAATCCGCGAGTCGGCGCGCGAAGCGGGAGTTCGATCCCCAAGAGCCCTTGTGCTTGAACTGCGCGTTCGCGTGCTGCCCAAGTTACGGGGGACGGTATTGTGACGACCAGCCTGACGGGTCAAGCTAAATCCACGTTTGTTTTGATTCATGGTGCCTGGTGCGGTGGTTGGTGCTGGCAGCGTGTGGCGGAGATTCTGGAGTGCGCTGGCCACACTGTGTATGCGCCGACCCTATCCGGAGTGGGGGAGCGCTCGCACCTGGCCGACAGGGAGATCAACCTCGCGACTCATGTGCTCGACGTCGTGAATGAAATCAGGTGGAAAGACCTGGGCAATATTGTGCTGTGTGGTCATTCATATGGCGGAATGGTCATCACGGGCGCGGCGGAGCATATCCACCCGAGTATCGCTTCGATTGTTTATCTGGATGCGTTCTTCCCGCAAAATGGCCAGTCTTTGAATGACATGGTTGATGTCGTACGGCCTGCGACCGGAATGATAGCGCCGATATCGGCGGAGCAGTTCAACGTCAATGCAGCGGACCGGGCGTGGGTCAACAGCAAATTAACACCGCAATCGGGCGCCTGCTTTTCCGAGAAGGTCACACTGACCGGTGCAGCACAGAAGGTGCCAAAGAAGGCTTATATCCGGGCAACTGTCGGTACCTTGCCGGCGTTCCAAGCTGCTTACGAGCGGCTCTCAAGGACGCCGGGCTGGAAAACGTATTCGATGGACTGCGGCCATGTTGTGATGATCGACCGGCCGGCGGAGCTGGCGGAACTGTTGATGAAATCTGTTTGAAGATCAGGGGCATGAGTGACGAATGGGCGTGGCGGGTGACCTTAACCTGACAAAGCACAGGCAATTTTCACGCTTCCGGAAGAGCAGCCCACGGTCATGCGGCCGTTGCTGGCCTATGAGTGTACGATTGCTCCTCATGACGATCCGGGAATACTTTCAAGCACGCTCGCGGCGAGCGAGACGATTCCTTTCGTTGGGATTCGTGCTTGCTGCCGTATCCGTGCTCGTGTTCGCCGCGATCCCCAATCTCGGAGCCGCCTACTGCTACGTTCTGGCCACGGTGGGAGCCATTGGCGTGGGGCTCGTGTTAAGTGCGCTACTCTACCTTGATCGCACGAAGTGCCCCGCCTGCCGAGGACGACTCGGAATCCAAATTGCTAATCAGTACCGATTCGGCCGCCGTTTTGGCTTCTGCCCCTTCTGCGGCGTGGGCTTTGATAAATGCGAGGTCCGTAGCTGATTGTCATGCGGCCCGCTGCTGCATGACTTTTCGCACGGAGCGCATTGTGCGCCGGCGCTCGAGCCCCAGGGTGCGCTCGCATGGTGCAAACGATCAAAGTGAATTAAGAAACCTCACGCGCTCTAGGGGAGAATGCACCGACGCAACGCTACCGAGACAACTCGCAAATCCAATTTACCTCCCAGGACTTCCCTCCGTCGGCCGAGAACGACTGCTCCATTCGAGCCGAATTCGTCGACACGTCGGTCCAAACGTAGCGCACCAGAATGGCGCGGCCCTTGTATTCCTCCTGGTCGTAGAATTCTCCGCGACGACCCGTGAACTGACCGACAACTGGCGGAAGGCCCAACGTGCCCTTGTCGACGTCCACCAGGTAAATACTCCACTGGTGGGAGTCAGGATTGTATAGCCGCAGCGTCTGCGCCTTTATGTGTAAATGTTTCTCGGGATTGGCGACCTCGAATTCCTCGAAATTTGCATTGCTGTCGAGAATCTTCTTGTGGCGGGAAATTCCGTCGTACTCGATCCACGCGCTTGAACCCATGACGCGATGCGACGCCTTTACCGCTTCGACCTCGCCTTAGCTGGCAGAAGGTATCGCTCTTGCGCTGAGCCCCCCGGGCTTTAGCGATGCGCGCGTGTTACGGCGGCGGGCGTCGTGGGGTGGGAAAAATTCAGATGTACTGGTGTTCCGAAAAAGTCCGACCCGCGTTCAGAGATCCATTCGAGCGACTACGCCTCAACTGTCGTCTGGCATCAAAAGGACCCGTAGTCTCACATTCCCCTTCCGCCAGTGAAGGATCGCCTTCCGACTTGGCCGGCCGGAGTAGCGTAGGATGTACTCGACCATACCCGGGTACACGCCTTGTTCTGGCGGAGGCCATCGTCATGAAACCGCACAGTCTCGGACTGCTGGCCTTTGCGCTCATCTGCGGTAGCAGCGCCGCTTCCGCCGATAATGCTGTGGACACTGGCTCTTTGTCCTTCGATTCTACGGGTAACTTGACACAGGCAACGTTCGGAACGGATTGTGGACCCGGATTTTGTGCGGTCGCCGCATCCGATGTCCCACCACCATTTCGGGACGAATGGCTTGTTGACAGCAGCTCCGTAGCGAATTTCCCCGCGTTTGTCTACTCCGTTCCGTTTTCCTCCCGTACCTGGTCAGGCTCAGTCTCTTTGTCCCTCGTCGCCCAGTCCAGCTCAGTCACATACGACTTCACCGTCACCGCTACCAGTGGGCCACTCAGCGGTGACGTCTCTAACGGCAGTTTCACATTCAACAGCAGCATCATCCCGGAGGGTGGGGGCGTCGTGCCGGCATCGGGGCTACTAACCGATTTGTCGTTCACGTGGGACACGGTTCCCTATACCTTGTCCTCGTCTGTCCCAGAACCCGCGACGCTCTCGCTACTCGCCCTGGGCCTCGGCCTCGCGGGCGTGGGCTCCATGAGGCGGCGTAAGAAACACTGAGCATCACTCGGGACTCCCGTTGGCTCGCTTACGCTGAGGAGGCGGCCGACGATTCGCTTCGATCGTAGTGCCGCATCTGCATAGGAGCGGTGGCGCGGGGTTGAATGGGGCGGCACGACACCGACCGACGCCGCAAGCGGTGAGGTGAGGGTCAACGAGATGGTGAGGGACGCCTGAGGGGAAGTTGTGCGGGTCGTCATTCGCGCCGAGGAGTCGAGACCAATGTTCGTGAATTGACTTCGTGCCGCAACGCGCCAACGAAACCGCCGTCTTAGGGGAGACGGTTTTACGTGCGTTATAACATAATCAAGCTTCTAACCTGGCGTTGCGGCATTAGCCTACAGCGCGGAGGTTGGGTTTGTTCCACGCTGCGACACAGGCGTTGGGCGGATGACTTGTATGAACCCCGATGAAGTCGCGCAAGTCTGCGATGACCTCCACGAGTGCATCGACCAGCCGTCTGGCGAAACTCCTCTGCCAGTAGTGGACACAGACGATTGGTACCAAGCCCGACAGGCTTTCCTCGCGGACATTGCGAAACTGGAAGATGCTTGGGAGCATCCGCAAACCGACCTGCGCGAGGCGAGTCATGTGCTTTGATTCGCTAAGGAATCTGCGTTAGCTGCTGAAGGGGCTCTTCGTCTACACGGGCTTGGGATGTCTTCAGCGCGCCACGCCCGCATTCAAACCGCCATAGGGAGTGGCACGCGACGTGGAACCGCAAAGGGTAGATCTCTCGGTCAATGCGCTGTTCGACCTCGAGTTCCATTTCGTCGGGCTCAATCGTTTTATCGCACAAGGCACAGAGCCGGCCGGCTCCTTTGCCGCCCCACATTTGTAAAGGCACCACACGCGGTAGCTGTCCCTTCGCCATGCGGTCGCGCGCGACACGCCGGAGTTCCGTTTCAAGCTGCTTAGGCATTGTAGCTGTCCTCCTGGGTGCAAGGCGGTTACCCGACTCAAAAGCTACGGATCTGTCTTTTTTCGCGGATCAGTCTATGCGAGCAAAACAGAACGCCCGATGAACAAGACCCTGGCCTGCTTCCATCGCGATCGAATATCAAACTAAAGCAAAGCTTGCGGTTTTCGTTTCTGTATACGCGTAAGCAGACAGTTGTAAAGTGTTCAATTGTTGGGCAGCAAAAGACGTGCCACCGGGACGTTGCTGCGCCGCGTCACGGGTGTTATTTAGCGCATGGCGCAGGGTGAGTCTCGGCTCGTCGCGAGGCCGGGATACAAGTACGATCGAGATCATGAACAAGCCGTCGAAGTGCGGGCACGAATTCGTCTACGCGCGTGCGCTCTGGGGTGGTAGATACAACGTCACGTGCGAGAAGTGCGGCGAGGTCTGCGGCTCCAGCGACTGCGCGGACCCGAATCTCCTGGCGGGGTTCAACAGCAATGCGCGCATTCTCGCCAGGCGTACTACTGCGGGCCCCCGAAGACGCCCGAGGTAGCCTGCTAGTTCGAGATTCCACGAGGCGCGAGGCGTGCACTCGCGTGCGCCCTGATTCAACGAGAACGCCGCCTTCGGGCGGCGCTTTCACTCTTGGGAGCTTGGGCGGTGTCCGGCTGAAAGCTCCAGCGAGACCTTGCAATCCTCCCTGGCAGCTCATCATAGTCCCGTCCCAGCGAGGGATTCCGTCGGCTGGGATCGCTTGTGGATGATGCGATCCGTGGAGGGCGAAGACATGGCATTAAATAAGGAGGTACCGGACATTACGGCCCCCGGCCCCGGGAGGGACGCTCTCGCTAGAAACCGGTTTGACAGCATCCTCGAGACGGTTGGACGCACGCCGGTGGTGAGAATTAAGAAGCTCGCACCGGCGCAAGTGCGTCTGTACGTCAAGATAGAAGCCTTCAACCCCATGGGATCCGTTAAGGATCGATTGGCTCTCGGAGTGATCGAAGATGCCGAGCGCACGGGACAACTTCGACCGGGACAAACGGTGATCGAGGCGACGAGTGGGAATACCGGAATCGGGCTCGCCATGGTGTGTGCCGAGAAAGGCTATCCACTCGTTGTCACGATGGCTGAGAACTTCAGCGTTGAGCGGCGCCGATTGATGCGCTTCCTCGGCGCTAGGGTCGTGCTGACACCCGCCGCACTTAAAGGGAGCGGTATGCTTGCCAAGGCGACAGAGCTCGCCGAGGCGCACGGCTGGTTCTTGTGCCGGCAGTTCGAGAACGAAGCGAATGCCGCCATGCACTCGCGCACGACTGCGCGTGAGATTCTTGCTGCCTTTGCGGGTGAACGTCTCGACTACTTCGTTACCGGTTTCGGCACCGGAGGTACGCTAAAGGGTGTTGCGCGAGTGCTGCGCGAACTTCGCCCCGAGACCAAAGTCATCGTGTGCGAACCGGATAACTCCCAGGTATTAGGTAGTGGGATCTCACAATCCCGGCATGCCGATGGGTCACCCGCCGGAAGCCATCCCAGCTTCCGGCCGCATCTGATGCAGGGCTGGAGTCCGGATTTCATTCCGAAGCTCACCGAGGACGCCGTCGCACTCAAGCTGATTGACCGGGTAGTGCCTGTGAACGGTGCGCGCGCGCTGGAGCTCTCGCGCGAGCTTGCACGCAGGGAAGGGATTTTCGTCGGCATTTCAGCCGGAGCGACTCTTGCGGGTGCCTTGCGGGTGTGCGAGGAAGCTCCGCCGGGCACGACGGTCCTGTGCATGCTGCCGGACACAGGAGAACGCTATCTGAGCACCCCACTGTTCAGCGACATCCCTGCTGACATGACAGACGAGGAGCTTGTTATTGCACGTTCGACGCCAAACTACCGCTTCGACGTAGAGCCAGCGGTTGCGCCGGCGAGCGCGCCTCAATCGCTTACGCGAGATGCAGAAGAGTTCGTGGCGAGCGTGGTCGGCGACTCCGAGCAGCCAGTCGTGATGTTTGCGCTGGAGTGGTGTGAGTTTTGCTGGGCGGTTCGCAAGATGTTCGCCAAGCATGGCATCGCATATCGTTCGGTTGATCTCGACTCGGTGGAATATCAGCGAGACGATCGCGGCGGAAAAATCCGCGTGGCACTGAGCGCTCGCACTTCGATGACCACGATTCCGCAGATCTTTGTGGCTGGCGAACTTATCGGCGGGTGCACCGATGTCTTCAATGCGTACAAGGCAGGACGGCTTCAAACTCTCCTCGATAAGTGTGGTGTTTTCTACGACCGGACCGTACAGGTTGACCCATACTCGTTCTTGCCGTCCTGGTTGCATCCGCGCTGATCTTACGTATTCTCGAGTCGGACGGGTGCGAATTTGACTCAGCTGAACGCGCGCCGCAATTAGCGACGTAGGTGCGGCAGGATGAAGGCGAACAAGACGCCCAACGCGAAACTCGTAAGGGCTATGCCGTAGAGCACGGCGCTGAACCGCCGCAAACGGCGGCACGCTTGGGCTGCATCCGGATCGGTTGGACACGGTAGAGATCGCCCGTGCCAGAGCGCCACGCCGCTCACCGCGACGAGCATCGCCGCCACCCCGAACACGAGTGGCTTGTGCTCGCTGAGCCAGATGAGCTGAGGTACGGCGGCCACAAGGCCCGCCAGGGCCGCTCCTGCGCCGAGGGCCACGAGCACCGCTGGTAGCACGCAGCAAACCAATGTTGCCGAACTTGCGAGCAGCGCACCGGCAGCGAGGCCTGCATTGCGCGCGAGCGCAGGGTTCACGCGACTCATGGCTTGCCCTGCTTAAGGCGCTCGCGCAGCTCAGCGATCGGCGTTTCAGTGCGTTGGATTGACGGTGTAGCCGGCGTTCGTGAGCGCGCGGCGCAGCTCGGTGTCCGGGATGTCCTGGCCGTCTTTCAACCCGACGGCGACGAGTTTCTGCTCAAGGCTCACGATGACGTCGGCGGTGGCGGGGAACTTGCGCAACTGCTTTTCGATCCCCTGTGCACAAAAGGCGCACACGAGCCCGTTGACATTCATTTCGATGGTTTCGGCCTCAGCAAACGCACTCCATAGAAGCAGGAAGGCGATTGAGGCTGCGGGTAAGGCGTTCATGGAATAGGGACCTCTAGAAATTGAACATGGCCATTGCTTGGAGTTTTCCACCGTTTGTGATTCCGACCTCGATCCACGCGCCACCCTTGAACAACCGCACCAGGAAGGCCGACTCCGTGCCGTTATGAATGCCACCGGTGTACTCGCGGGCCTGGATGACAAACCACGTCGCAAGACCGCCGTAGTCGTGCTTGTAGGGCGCGAGTCCGAGTTGCAGCGTATCGACCCGGTTCGAGAATTCGGTGCTTCGCTGCAGGTCGGTCTTTAGCGAGGCGTAGACCCGACGCGTTTCGTAGTCGGCCTGAGCACCGGCATTTTCGGCGAGTACGGTACCGGGGAACGTATTGCCGGTCGCGCCGCCCAAGCCGCCCCAGGCGAAGAGATTGGCCTGGGCATCCTCAAGGTTCCATCGGTGAACCAGATAGTTGAGGCGCGCGTAGTTAATCTTGCGGATCTTCTTAGGATTGTCGTCCCCGTCGAGCTCGAGATGACCGCCGCCGACTGAGAAGTCGTAACGCGGCGCGTAGAAGAGTTGCGCCTCTTTCATCGTTCCGGCACCGTATTCCGCCATCACCGTGTACCCGTCGGCGAAGGCGATCGGCTTGGCGACTACGCATGAGGGGCCAGCGAAGGTAAGCGCGCCGACAATATAGATTGGCCAACGATCCATGGGGATTTCTCCGAAGCACCAAGGCGGGCCACGCGCGATCGCGCGCACGGCACGGAGGCGTTGCGGCGCGAAGCGCCGCTCAGCTCACTCGATCGAGTGCACGGAAATCAGGCGATGGGAGGTCGCAGAAGCGGTGTCGGACGCTCTGTGGCAAAGAGCACCGAGCTGGAGGCGTGAGGCAAGCGGCGAGACGGCAGGGCGAGGGTGGTAATCGGGGTTGAGGGAATCCCGGTGAAAACCAAAGCCCCACCAGCGCAACAAAGTTGGGGTGTGACCCCCTGCGGGCAGCAAGAATCGCCAATTGAACCTGGCACCGGGGAAGCGCACGGCGCAGCAGCGTAGGCCACGATGGGTCCCTGCAAGCAGATTGCCAGCGCAATCAGTAAGGCGGTGAAGCGCTGCCGCCGCGCTTCCACAAGCTCAAACGGCGCCGCCAGCCTCAGGCGCCGACTGAGCTTGACCGGCATGGTACGCAGCCACCAGATATCCGTCGCGACAATGCTTCGGAAACCACTAACAGCCTCCTGGTGCGCGGACGGGGAAAGGCACATCAGCCGTCAGGCGGCCCCGCAACCGACACGCAACCCCGCAACCAGCAATCCGGCAACCGGCAGTTGCAGCAGCCAGTGGGGCTGTTGCTGGCACTTGCGCTGCTGGACGGTGCGGGCGCGGCACCTCCGGAGACCCCACAGTCGGCGATCCATTAGCAACTGCCCGAACTGAACCAACAGCAGCCGGGTGATCCAGATTGGCGAGATCACTCTCTGGTCGCCGGCGCATCAGGGCGGTGACGCACCGCTACCCAGTTTCCCAGCGCAACGGCGACGGTCGCGAGGAGGATGAGCGACTTGCTGAAGTCGGCGCGGGTCAGGAGCGTTGCGCAGATGAGTACTCCGAGCGCGGGTAACAGAATGCCGCCGGGCACCCTCACGAGCGCCGCGTCCGGCTGGCGCCGCCGCAGCACCGGGACAGCAAGGCAGATCGCGCCGTAGTAGAAGAGGCGCGCGACCGCCGACAGTGTGACATTCCAGGAGAACGACGCGAGCAGCGAGAAAGACCACAACAGCAGTGCGAACACGACGATCGAGACGTAGGGTGTGCGAAATCGCGAGTGCACAGCGGCAAATACCGACGGGAAATCCCCGCCCTCGGCGAGCGCGAACATGCCCCGGGGAGCGGTCAGGAGGTTCGCGCTGATATAACCGTACACCGACACCAGTGCGCTGACCGTGACGAAGGCAGCCCCGGTATCCCCGAGAAAGACCCGGGCTGCGTCGGCGAGCGGCCGCACGCTGTGCGCAGGATCCGGTAGCACTGCTATAACGATGTACTGCAGCAGGGTATAGAGCACGGCGAGGATGGCGAGCGACACGAACAGCGCGAACGCGGCATCACGGCGCGGGTTTTTCGCCTCCCCCATCGGATATAGCGCTCCCTCGTAGCCGCCATAGGCGAAGAGCAGCAGCAACATGGCGTCGAGCCACTGCCCCGGCCCTTCGGTCACCGGCACGGGTACCACGCGCGCGTGCTGGGACAAATAGGCGACTCCAGCCGTGCATACGATCGCGAGCGCGGCTAGTTTGGCGACTACTGCGGCGTTGCTCACGCGCGCGCCTGCGTCCACCCCGCGCACGTTGATGGCGGCGAGCGTACCGATGAAGAGCGTGATGACGAGGAGGCGCGGCAGCGGCTGCGTGGTCTGGGGCCAGAACTCGCCCAGGTATACGACCAGCAGATTCACGCTGGCCGCGCTGGCGGTCAGGCGGCTGAGCAGCAACAGCCACGCGACTTGGATACCGGTCAGGCGCCCGAACGCGCGGCGCAGATACAGGTAGGTGCCGCCGGTGGCGGAAAACTGCGACGCCACCTCGGCATAGCAGGCGATAATCACCCCGGTCGCGCCGCCGGCTAAGAGCATGGCGAGCGGACTCGCGGCACCGACCAGAGCGGCGACCGCCGAGGGCAGACCGAAGATGCCGCTGCCCAGAATGCTGTTCACCGCCAGTGCTACCATGCTCCAGCGGCCGATCGCGCGCACCAGCGGTGCGTGTTGAGATAACGGCGCCCGTGCCATCGGGTGCTTGTACCACAGGCACGCACGGACCGCGCCCGCGCTCTGGGTCGAACGGCTTGATACGAACGGGGAAGCACGTGCGCCATACGTATGCGACTCATCTTGAGTGCAGTGCCACCGGCCAGCGCTACGACATTGCGCAGCTGCAGGGGCTGTCAGAAGTGAAGAAGCCCCTCCTCGTGCGTTACGACCTCGCGAGCCTTGCTCGGGAGGTGACACGCGCCACGATCACCCAGCGTCCGGCGGGCTTGTGGCGCTGGCGCGAGTTGCTGCCGGTTCCGGATCCGGCTTACGTGGTCAGCTTGGGAGAAGTGGAAACACCGCTCGTGCCGCTCACGCGCAGCGAGCGCCCCACGGGATTTCGGCCGCCCGTGGTGAAGGACGAGGGGCGTCTGCCGACCGGATCCTTTAAGGCCCGGGGGCTATGCGTGGCGGTGTCGATGGCCAAGTCCTTCGGTGTGCGCCGCGTCGCCATACCGACCAACGGCAATGCCGGTGCCGCGATGGCCGCCTACGCAGCGTCGGCCGGCATGGAGGCCTTCTGCTTTTGCCCCGAGGATACGCCCGAGATCAACCTGAGCGAGATGGCGCTGCAGGGGGCGACCGTATGGCGGGTCAACGGGCTCATCAACGATTGCGCCAAGCTCGTCGAGCGCGGTAAGCCGCAGTTCAGCTGGTTCGATATGTCCACGCTCAAGGAGCCCTATCGGATCGAGGGCAAAAAAACCATGGGCCTGGAGTTGGCCATCCAGTCGGATTGGCGGTTGCCGGACGTGGTTTTCTATCCGACCGGCGGCGGTACCGGTCTCATCGGCATGTGGAAGGCGTGGCAGGAGCTCAAGGCACTGGGCTGGATAGCCGGCCCGCTGCCCCGACTGGTCGCGGTGCAGTCCACCGGCTGTGCGCCGATCGTGCGCGCCTTCGAGTCCGGAGCGACCTCCGCGGCGTTCTGGGAGAACGCCTACACGATTGCATCCGGTATCCGCGTGCCGGCTGCGCTCGGGGACTTTCTGATCCTGTCTGCGCTGCGTGAAAGCCGCGGCTTCGCGCTAGCCGTCACCGACGCGGACATCCAAGCGGCGCGTGCGCACGTCGGCATGCGCGATGGACTGCTTCTCAGCCCCGAAGGCGCGGCAACGTACGCCGCCTACCTGGCTGCGGCTCGAGCGGATCGGATCCGCGCGAGTGATACCGCGGTCCTCTTTAACTGTGCGAGCGGACTTAAGTACCCGATGCCGCAGGTCACCCAGCGCATGGCGTTCGAGCAGCCCTTCGTCGGGGTCAGCCGGTAGCCCCCGTCAATTGCCGACCTTCGTGCAAGCGAGCGCAAGTGGTACCGGGGCCCCGATCTGGGACTCATTTTTTTGGAGAACGTCACGAACGATCGCTTCGGGGGCAGTCATCTGCGTCGAGCGGCCTAACGGGCTGCCCTAAACGGGGCTCGGCGTGGTAGCGCGGCTCGCGTGTGGCTTAGTTTGCGTCTCCGTCAAAGAGGCAGCGTTCCCGTTCCCGTTGCTGATGCCCCATAGCGCGGTTGCTGTCATCGGGCGGGCTGGCGCATGCTTGCAACCAGCCATCTGGACGCCGCGACCACGCGCGGTCCCGGTCTCGTCAAGATGACCGGAGGGGCACACCATGAACCACCGTTCGTTGCTTACCAGTTGTTTGGTGTCCCTCGTGGTCCTGACTGCGTGCGGAGGAGGGGGAGGCGAAGTAGGGAGCTCGTCCTCGATGTCAGCGATGCCCTCGATGGATCCCATGCCCATGACCCCGATGCCCATGCCTATGCCTATGAATATGCAGGCGGCTCCGGGGGAGACGGCCTTAGTCGGTTATCTCCGAACACCTCATCAACAGATGTTGAGCGCTGAGAGCTCGGGACATTCCTATAGCCTCGACGTGAGCAGCGCTCCTAGTTCCGCAACGACGAAGTTCAACGGTTCCGCTCCGGCCTACAGTACGGTAAACAACCTGACGGTCACTCAATCCCAGGCAACTGCCCCTCTCGCGAGTAGGGTCACAACAGCCTACTACCTCATGAACCCATACGTACCGCTCGGCAGTGCATCGAGTAGTGGATCGCCGTACGCCGTGGTAACTAACCACCTCCCTTTTCCGACCATACTGAAGGTCGGCACGTCCGGCATGGTTGATAACCTAACCTACTACCACGACTCCACGATGAGCGCGATGGACGCGAACGAGACAGTTGAGTACGCAATTAGGGCGAACGACTCTGCGACGCTGTTCTTGTGCCTCACCGATACGGTTTCGAATGTCACGGCACACGGCACAGCTGACGGATTGGCCAACGGTGCCGAGACCGACTGTTACACGGTAGACGCGAAAGGCCATGCAGCTCTGTCTTCGATTACTTTGACGGTCAACGGGACGACGCTCAGATTCATGTAATACCAAGAAGGCCGGGTCCGCGATTCGGCACTTGGGGGCATGTACCGGCGAAACCGGATTAGTAAATTGCACGTCGAAGCCTGTTGATCGTTGTCTCGCGACGCGTGCTTCGCTTCAGGCGCAGTGGTTCGCGCGGTGTTTTGCCCACGCTTGCGCTTCGCTGTCACATCCTCGCAGAAGAACCTGTTACAACAAGCCGAATGCACCACCGATTTGTGTCGGTCATGAAAGCTTGCGCTCAGACTTAAGAGTTGAGCCGCCGCATCCCGCGATCGCGTTTGCCGAGCCGCGCGGAGTGCGTAGGCTGGACGTTAAACAAGTGGTATCGGGGATACCCACTGCTTTGCTGTTGTCCTCTGCTTGGTAGGTTGGGAACTAGTAGAGTTGTCGCAGGCGCAGTAGGCTGTCGCGAAGTTTCTTAAGCGGAGAGGGATCAATGGCGATCAAACGTCCGTCCAAGAGCATGGGTACGCCACTACGTAAGCCGGTGGCCTCAGTGGCCGTGCACCATGTCGACCTCAGGTCGAGGCAGCAGATGGTTCCAGGGAATCGCTACCTCGGGTGGTTGTGTAAGAACCGGTCATGCGGAGTCGTCATTGCAATTGCACTCCCACCGGCAGGAAGCAAAGTGGCCGTGCCCGAACTCGACGATCAACTGACGGCGCTTAAATGCCCCCATTGCGGGGATGAAGACCTGTATCGCTGGAGCGCTCGGAGTGAACACGAATACGCTCCGAAAAGCGTGGCAACCTGAACTCGGGCACGCGATCGAGCCGCTACTAAAACCCACAAGAAGCCGCGGGAAACGGGGAATTCCCGCTAACACATGGCTCCCGTACACAACCGGTCTGCGGACGGAATTGGAGAAACGCGATGAAGGCGGTGGTGCTGCATGAGTATGGCAGTCCTGAAAAGCTGAAGTTTGAAGATAACGTTCCCGATCCGCAGGTGAGCGGAGATACGGTATTGATCGCGGCGGCCGCCGCGAGTGTGAATCCGATTGACTGGAAGATTCGTTCGGGTGCGAGACAGAAGGATTTTCCGCTGTCGTTTCCGGCAATTCTTGGCCGCGACGTGAGTGGCGTCGTGCGTGCTGTGGGCACGAATGTGAAGCACTTCAAGCCCGGTGACCGCGTACTTGCATTCTCGAATGCGACGTATGCCGAACTGGTGGCAGTGCCCGATTCGGACGTGGCGCACCTGCCGAACGGGGTAGACCTAGTGGATGCGGCAGCAATTCCGCTGATTGCCTTGACGGGAGACCAGTTGGTCCGCCATGCGGTGAAGGTGCAGAAAGGGCAGACGATACTGGTAACGGGGGCGGTGGGCAGCGTGGGGCGGGCTGCCGTACATACTGCCAAGAAGATGGGTGCGAAGGTGATTGCCGGCGTTCGCAAGAAACAACTGGAGGACGCTCGCGCCCTTGGTGTCTTTGGCTTGTTGGCAATTGATGACGACGAAGCGATTGCGAAGCTAGGCGTTTTGGAAGCGATCGCCGATACTGTCGGCGGTGAGGTTGGGGCAAAACTGCTTACAAGGGTGAAGCAGGGAGGCTCATTCGGGTATGCCTCCGTATTGCCAGAGGGAACAGCCGCGTTGCACCCGACAGTAAGGATCACGCGCGTGTTCGCGAAGCCGGATCCATCAAAGGTACGTGAATTTGCAGACGACCTGCGCGATGGCAAGTTCGTTCTGCCAATCGGTCGCCGGCTTCCGTTGCACGCTGCGGCTGAGGCGCAGGTGCTGGTGCAAAAGGGCGGCGTAGGAAAGATAATCCTGTTGATGCCCGATCCGCCAGGGTAATTTTCATCACTTGCATCGAGACCGTCTTGACTATCAAATCCCCTGATTCACGTGGACGGCAAGAACGCGTGCCCACCGGGAGTATCGCGATGAGTCACTTTGATTTAAGGCCCCCAACGGAGGCGCAACGTGCGCAGATCACCGCAGGTCTCGATCAGGACGCGCGACGTGTACTGCTCGAGCACGGCACGGAAGCGGCGTTCTGTGGCGTATTTCTCGACAACCACCAAGACGGAATTTACACCTGCCGCTTCTGCGGTCTACCGCTCTTCAAATCGAGTGGGAAGTTTGATTCCGGGACGGGTTGGCCGAGTTTCTTTAAGCCCTATGACGAATCCCATATTCGGCGTGTTCGCGATACCAGCTATGGAATGATCCGAGTTGAGGAGGTCTGCGCACGCTGCGGAAGCCATCTGGGTCACGTGTTTCGGGATGGGCCTCCGCCGACCGGGGAACGTCATTGTCTGAACTCCGTTTCGCTGTCCTTCACTGAGCAGGGCGAGGCACTGCCTGACATATTGATGCGAGGAGCGCCCGAGGGCCTTGTCGATCAAGTCCGAGACCACGAACGCCAGCGATGATATTTGAGTTCGCGATTGGGCCCGTGTCCTCACTCTGCGGCATCGCTGCGAATCGGTCATCGGGCCTTAACCCCTTAAAGGACCAACGTGGCACATGCAACGGCAGATATTGGCACCAGGAACTACGAAGTCTCGCTCGTTGCAGGACATCATTCCCTCACGGCCGATGAAGGTTTCGAGGCGGGCGGTAATGACCTTGGTCCCGCGCCGCACGAGTTCCTGTGCGCGGCGCTCGGCGCATGCACAGCGATCACGCTACGCATGTACGCGCAGCGCAAGGACTGGCAGCTGCGTTCGGTGCACGTCGACGTTCACCTCGAGCTGCAAGGCGAGAACCGCACGGTGACGCGCAAGTTGCGCCTCGAGGGCGAGCTTGACCAGGCGCAGCGCACGCGCTTGGCGGATATCGCTGAGCGCACACCCGTTACGCTGACGCTGAAGCAGGGCGTGAGGATCACGACGACCCTGGAGTCACTTTAGCGCCGGTCAGCCTGATGTCGTCTAGGAATCCTGCGTTGCGTACGTGACGGAGTTGACCTCCCGCGACGTGCCTGCCCGGCTTGGTGGGACTAAGCTCCGCGCCGGCGTTGGGAAGGGAAGATTTCGGGCTAGAGTTCAAGGCAGCATGGGGGTACCTACGCAACCGATCATCGATACCCGGCGGTACCAGATGTTTCCCACTCTGGAACCCGTGGACATCGAGCGCGTGCGCCGATTTGGCGAGGTGCGCTCGTACCGAACAGGCGAGGCATTGGCAAAGGTCGGTCAGAGCGGCCACGGTCTGACCGTCATCCTTTCCGGCCAAGTGGAAATCACTCAGCACACCGAGCTAGGCCCCGGCATATCGATCGTGACCCACGGGCCCGGTGGGTTTATGGGCGAGCTGGCGCAGTTATCGGGACGGCCGTCTCTGGTCGATGCGCACGCGCTGGAACCGGTCGAGGCCCTGGTTATCCCACCGGAGCGGCTGCGGGCATTGCTCTGCCGACAGAACTCGGCGAACGCATCATGCGCGCACTGATTCTGCGTCGCGTTGGTCTCCTCGAGAGCGGTTCCGGCGGTCCGGTGATCATCGGACGCGCTGGCAATGGCGATGTGCTGCGTCTCGAGGGATTTCTGGCACGCAACGGCCACCCGCGTGTGCGACTGGATCCCGAGACCGATCCGGAAGCCAAGACACTGATTGAACGCTTTCAGGTGGACCCTAGCCAGCTGCCGATCGTCCTTTGCCCTGGGGGACAGCTGCTGCGCGATCCCACCGAGAGTGAGCTTGCCCGTTGCATTGGGCTGGTAGGCCCCATTGATCCGAACCACATCTATGACGTGGCGGTTGTCGGCGCGGGACCGGCAGGTTTGGCCGCCGCAGTCTACGCCGGCTCCGAGGGGCTCTCGGCAGTAGTCCTCGACTCTCGCGCCTTCGGTGGCCAGGCGGGTGCTTCAGCGCGAATCGAGAACTACCTTGGCTTTCCCACAGGGATCTCGGGGATGGCACTGATGGGGCGCGCCTATAGCCAAGCACAGAAGTTCGGCGTCGAAATGGCGATCCCGGACGAGGTGAGCGGGCTCGAGGCCACGGGCGAGCGCCTGGGTGGCCGTTTTGTGCTGACACTTGCGAACGCCGAAAGGGTCAGCGCCCGCTCGGTCGTGATCGCGAGCGGCGCGCGATATCGACGCCCCGATGTGGGGAACCTGGAGGCCATTGAAGCCTCGAGCGTGCATTACTGGGCCTCTCCCCTGGAAGGTAAGCTGGTCGCAGGGGAGGAAGTCGCCCTCATCGGCGGTGGCAATTCAGCCGGGCAGGCGGCGGTTTACCTGGCGAGCCATGCCAAGAAGGTCTGGCTCCTGATCCGCGGGCCGGATCTTAGGGCCAGCATGTCGCGCTACCTCATCGATCGGATTGCCGCACTCTCGAACGTGCAGCTTGTGACAGGCCTCCACATTACCGGCTTCGACTCCGGCGACGGCGTGATCGAGGCGATTCGTTGGCGTCGCGGTGACTCGGGAGCCGAAGAGCGGCTCCCCATCCGCCATCTGTTTCTGTTCATAGGAGCGGAACCGAATACGGCGTGGTTGGCTGGATCCGGAGTAATGCTCGATGCCAAGGGCTTCGTGCTGACCGGCGGCGACGCGGGTCGGCACGCACTGGAGACGAGTCGCCGCGGTGTTTTCGCAATTGGCGACGTGCGTTCTGGCTCGGTCAAGCGGGTCGCCGCGGCCGTTGGCGAGGGTGCACAGGTCGTGACAGCGCTGCACGCCTACTTGGCCATGCTGAACCCTGAGACGATGACATCCTAACCACATTCACGGCGGTGCGGCGTGCACCACTCGCAACGCTCCCCGCGCTTGACCAGGCAATCCGGCTCAACGCCGAGGTGGAATCGAGCGGCGGTCAGGCCCGCGGGCCTATGGACTTCTCGAGCCCTCGTTGTGCCATCCGCCGCCGAGTGCTTTGAACACCTCGATTTGCAGCTCGATCAGGCTGGTATCGGACGAGGCGACCGCCGCGTCCAGGGCCACGAGGGACTGTTCCGTGGTGAGCAAGTCGAGGTTGCTCACGGATCCGGCCGCATACTCGTCATGCGCGATGTCGAACGAGCGATGGATCTCGCCCTGCGCATCAGCGAGTGCTTGCCGTCGGTCGAGCGCCGCGCTGTATTCAGCTAGTGCCTGTTCGGTTTCCTTGAGGGCTGTGAGCACCACCGAATCGAACGCCGCCAAAGCTGCGGCCTGCGAGGCTTTGGCTTGCCGTACCCGGGCGCGCGGCCCGGCCTGATTGGGAAACGTCCAGCTGATGGAAGGTCCGAGGCCCCACACGAGTCCGAGACTTGTCGTCAGCTGTGAGGGCTCAGTCGCAGCACCGCCGTAAAAGCCGGTGAGGTGAATGGTGGGGAAGAGATCAGCGGTCGCGACCCCGATTTGCGCCGTTGCCGCAGCGAGTCGATCCTCTGCCTGGCGTACATCAGGACGACGGCTGAGCAAGGCTCGTCCGTCGCCTACCGGAATGAGGGATGCCACTCGTGGCGGCGTGACGCACTTTTCGAGCTCTCGCGGCGCATTCGTCGGGGTTCGGCCCAGCACCGCCGTCAACTCGAAAAGCGCTGCCTTGCGATCTCCTTCGAGCTGCGGAATGCTCGAGCGAACCTGGCCGACCAGCGCCCGTGCGCGCGTCAGGTCGAACTCCGAACCCGCTCCGGCCTCATAGCGCTGCTCGGTGATCTCAGCTTCGTGGCTCACTACTTCGAGCGAATGACGTGCGACGTCGAGCTCCTCTCCAAGTGCGCAGATCGCGGCGTACGAGCGCGCAGTGCTCGCCGCGACCACTACACGCACACTGTCGCGAGCGGCGGCAACGGATTCGGCATTGGCATTTGCGGCTTCGATGGCGCGGTGGATACGACCGAAGAGATCGATCTCGTAAGCCACCTGAAACAGATCCTCGTACAACCAGATGGTCTGCGGCGGCCGACCGGTGAGTTCGAGAATCTCGTCTGTGCCCGGATCGCGCCCGCGCACGGCGGCGGCACTCACATCGGTCGACGGATAGCGACGGGCATGCACTTCGGCCACGGCAGCGCGCGCCGCGGTGAGGTTGGCGTCAGCGGCGGCGAGGTCTCGGTTCGCTTGGAGCGCTTCCTCTACCAGAGCGTCGAGACGTGGGTCGTTATACAGGTGCCACCAGGCATCGGGTGGTGGCGTCGGAGTCTCAAGTGCAGCATTCACGCCGACCAGCGGTGCCGCCGCGCCCTCGGGCAGTGCTGGTGGCCGATAGTTTGGCCCAACGCGACATGACACGAGGAAAAACACGGCCACTCCGGCCATGGCACGGGCGCGCAGCGAGCTGCTCGTCAAGCCAATCATTGCGGTTTTCGTCCCTGCACAGGAAAGAGCGGCATCGGGGATGCCGGGCCTTCGGGAGCGGCGCTTCGATAGACCACGAAGAGCAGCGCGACCGCGGAAAGAAACGCGACTGCAACGAAGCAATCCATCACGGCTTGCGTAGTTGCGGCAGCCCGCACAACGCTATCCAGCACGAGCGCACCGCGATCGGCTGCCTCGGCCGGGTTGGCACGCGTCGTCACGGTCCCGTAGCCGTGGAGGCGTTGAATGACCTGCGCATCACCGATCTGAACATGCAACCCAATCAAGTTCGAAGCAACCTGCTCACGTACCCGGGCCAGAGTCGTCACGAATGCTGAGCCTATCTCTCCGCCGAACAGCCGTGCCGTTTGCAGCACCGCGCCGAAAGTCAGGGCGTCCTGGGGCCTGAGGTGCAGGATTCCGAAAAAGATCACGCCCGAAAGCGCAAAGCTTTGCCCAACGGCTTGCAACAGCTGTGAGGGCAGGAACTGTTGTGAGCCCCACAGCGGCGTGAGGTTGTACGCCACCATTAAACAGGCGACGCTAATGAAGATGAATCCGATAGCGCAAACGAGCCTCGCATCCGATCGCCGCAGCATGAGGGCCGCGAGGGGACAGAAAATGAGCTGCGGAATCGCGATCCAGATCAGGGTGTCGCCGACTTCAAGGTCGCGATAGCCGCGCACGGATCCGAGGTACAGGGGGATCAGATAACTCGTGGATAGAATCGTCAGGCGAAGGAATGCGATCAACAGAAACTGGCTCGGCATTGGTGCGCCGAATACGACCTTCAGGTTGAGCAGCGGGCGGGCAGTACGGGCTTCGTGCACGAAGAAGGCCACCATGACGAGCGCGCCGGAGCCGAGTAGTCCCCACACCAATCCCGAGTTAAGCCAGTCGAGCCGATTGCCCTGGTCGAGAGCTGCATAGATCAACGCGAGCCCGGTGCCGCCCGCCACCAGACCAAACAGGTCGGCCGGTGGCCTGACTGTGATCGGCTTGATGGCGATGCCCTGGCGTAGACACAGCGACATGAGCAAGGCGAGAGGGACGTTTTGCCAGAAGATCCATCGCCAGGAGTGGTGTTCGACGTAATATCCCTCGAGCGAGGCTGAAATGTTGAGCGAGAGCTCGAGATTGAGGGCATAGATTGCGATCCCGAACGCCCAATATCTCGGGGGCATATTGAGCAAAATGAAGCTCAAGGTCAGCGGAATGAAGAATCCGCTGGCCAAGCCGCCGAGGAACTGCAGCGTCAGGAGCATGGGTAAGCTCGCCGAGTACGGGATGATGAGCGAGATCACCGCAAACGAGAGCGAGGCCCAGATCAATACCCGCCGGGGGCCGTAGGTGGCACCCATCCATACGGCAATGAGCGTAACGAACATCTGAGCCACGGTTTGTGCGGTCGTGATCCACGCGCCTTCGTCGAAGCCAGCAGCCACCGCGCCCCGTATATCGGCCAGACCGAATGTCGACAGTCGGGCATTCAGGGTTGATATGAACGTCCCCATGAGCACGGCCACGAGCCCGAGCCACGGAATCGATGTCGGCGGCGAGGGGAGCGTTGGCGCAAGCAGCCCCGAGCGCGACGCCTCCGCGGGAGCGTTCATCTTCGCCCCCCATCGCGCGCGTTGACGCTTGCTTCTACCGACATGCCCGGAACCAATCGATCGGCAAGCCCATCCGGATCGTCGATGAGGATCTTTACGGAGATGCGCTGCACGACTTTGGTGAAGTTGCCGGTCGCGTTATCAGGCGGGAGCAGAGCGAATTCTGCACCCGAGGCAGGCGCGAACGCCTGAACATGCCCGCGCAAGGTATGTCCGGGAAAGGTATCCACAGTAATTCGTGCCGGTTGGCCAACCGCCATGTGGGTGAGTTGCGTCTCCTTATAGTTGGCAATTACCCACACGTTGGGCAGGGGCGTAAGCGTCGTGATCTGGCTTCCGACGCCCACCAGCTGGCCGGGCTTGACCTGGCGCTGTCCGATTACACCGTCCTCAGGTGCGATGATCGTCGTGTATTCGAGGTTCAGCTTGGCCACGACGAGCGCGGCTCGAGCGGCCGCGATGGCTGCCTCGCTCTGTGCGATTTGTGCTTCGAGCACAGCGAGCTCTCGTTGCGCGGCCTCTGCCTGGGCTCGATTCTGCGCGAGTTGCGCCTCGAGTTGCGCGTGGGTGGTTTCAAGCCTTTCCCTTGCCTCGGTGGAGGAGGATCCGGTCTGAAGTAGACGCTGCTGTCGCGTGAGATCGCGCCGATTCTGCTCACGCGAGGCAATGGTCGATGCGACCACTGCACGCGCTGCCTGGACATTGGCGAGTTGCAACTCGTGCTGTGCTTGCAGCGCACCATGCTGCGCCGTGGCGCCCAGGATGTTCGCTTCAGCGGTTGCGACGGCGGCGCGGTAGTCATCGTCGACCAAGCGCGCCAGCACTTGTCCCCGGCGCACTCTTTCATAGTCACGGACGGGAAGCTCGCGTATGTAGCCCGTTACCTTTGCGGATATAGCCGTTAGGTCGGACTGGAGGTAAGCATCGTTCGTTCGTTGCCAACCTTCCCCGCCTTCCCAACGGGTCCAGTTGGTCGATACGATCACGATGATTGCGATGGCCACAACGAACACCAGAATGCGCCATGCGAATTCGAAGACCTTATTCCACTCCACCTCAGGGATAAGACTCATGGTTCAGTATTCCTGCTTCCCCGGTTGTTACTTGCAAGCGTCGCCTTACACCTTGCTTGCATCTAGCGGGCTGGCTGGGATCGTAGCGCGTGCAAGCTGTATTGTAGACAACTCTGCGCAGAAGTCTTACCGACAAACAGGGACTCGTGAGCCGGCTTTTTTATTCAGCATGAGGCCCAACACGTAGCGCAGCACTCAGAGCAGGCGCATCTGGACCGGGCCATCGGTCTTGTGGATAGACCCGTTGATATGCAGCGAGATCACTCGAGGCGCTGACGCATTGAGTCACCATGAATTACAGCGACGCTTGTAAATGGCGGCCTCAACCACTAAGGCCGGAGCGACTGGCGGAGAGCTCCATGATGGTCCTCGTGGATCCGGTAGCAGTTCAAATCGGGCGAGTGAATGCGCTCAGCCAGTTCTCCATCTGAAGCATGTCAGGACGGGCCGTCACCGAGGCGCTCGATCGGGCGATCGCCGAGCAGGGTAAACCGGGCTCGATCACCCTCGATCAGGGCACGGCGTTCAGGGTCACGAGTATTCGATCAGTGACGTACCAGCATGAGCGTTCTGCTGGCTGCATCACCCAGGTGCCCGAGAAAGGCTTTATCGAGTCCTTCAACGCAGAGCTACTGCGATGAATGCCCGAACACGAATCGGTTCTTGTCGATCGCGTTGTGCTACGGCACGAAGCATCAAAAGCGGCGGATGGATTACGAAGAATCTCCGACCCGCCGGTGCTCGTGGAACTGATCGCCGCTGTGCAACAGGAGCCCGCCAGGTTGGGCAAGCAGACCCGCTAAGGAACGGAGGTGGCTTTCGATGTGCCGCAAATACGGCCGATCGCCACCGAAATCGTCCCGCTAGGTCCGCAAAGTAGTCAATCGCGAACCTCCTGGCTATAGAATACTGTTCCGTCGCGCAAGAGCCACGGAGTCCGGTATGACGAGCACTCAGCTCAATGTAAACGGGAAAGCAGTGTCGCTCTCCGTGGACGATCCGGATGTGCCGCTGCTCTATGTTCTTCGTGATGATCTCGGGCTGCACGGCCCACGCTTCGGCTGCGGTCTCGGTCAATGCGGGGCGTGCACGGTTCATATTGACGGGGTGGCCGTGCGTTCGTGCGTAATGCCGCTGGCGGCGGTCAAGGGAAAGGTCGTAACCCTTGAAGGCCTTGGAACGGAAGCGAGGCCGCACCCACTGCAGCGCGCTTTCATCGAGGAGCAGGCGGTGCAGTGTGGCTACTGCATCAACGGCATGATCATGCAGTCTGCCGCGCTCCTGGCGCGCACCCCCAAACCCACCGCAGATCAGATCCGGCAGGAGCTCGCGGCAAACCTGTGTCGCTGCGGAACGCACTTGCGAATTATCCGCGCCGTGCAGCGCGCCGCCGGGGGTTGAGGGAGAACTGGCGATGTACTCATTACTGAATCGACGATCGGTACTGAAAGCATCGGGAGCGCTGGTGGTGACTTTTGCTTTGATGCCCCGGTTCACCGTCGCGACACCTGCTGGCGCAGCGAAGCCTGTCACATTGGATGCGGTCGATAGCTATCTTGCGATCGGCCCGGACGGGCGGATTACGGTTTACTCCGGTAAGGTCGATCTTGGCACCGGCGTACGCACTGCGCTCACGCAGATCGTCGCCGATGAGCTCTATGTGCCGCTCGATCGCGTCACGGTCATTCAAGGTGACACGCTGCTCACGCCGGACCAGGGTCCTACTTTCGGTAGCCTGTCCATTCAGAACGGCGGGGCGCAACTGCGGCGCGCCGCCGCTACGGCACGCCGCGCGCTGCTCGAGAAGGCGGCGGACAAGCTAAAGACCGATGTGTCGAAGCTCTCGATCCGCGATGGGCTGGTCATCAGCCCAAGCGGCAGTAAGGTTCCGTTGGGTAGTCTCGTTGGCGGCAAGACGCTGTCTCTCAAGTCTGACGAGAGCGCGCCACTTAAATCGCCTGCAGACTTCAAGCTGGTCGGCAAGCCGATCCCGCGCCTGGACATCCCGGACAAGGTGACCGGTCGTTTCACCTTCATGCAGGACTTCAAAGTACCGGGCATGTTGCATGGCAGGGTCATCATGCCGTCGGCGCTCGGCGCGACGCTCCTCAGCTACGACGAGAGCACGATCCGCGACATCCCGGGTGTTGTGAAGGTCGTTCGAATCGAGAATTTCCTCGCTGTCGTCGCCAGGAGCGAATGGAGCGCCATAAAGGCAGCGCGGCAACTGTCCGTCAAGTGGTCGCCCTGGAACGGCCTGCCGGAGCAAGCCAGGATCTGGGAACACGTTCGCGGCACGAAGATTCTCAAGGACGACATCACGAGCAACAACGGTGATGCTGCATCTGTCTTCGCCGCAGCGCCGCGCAAAGTCGCCGCCACCTACAATTTTGCGATTCACACCCATGGCTCTATCGGTCCCTCGTGCGCGGTCGCTGAGTTCAAGGAGGGCAAACTCACGTGCTGGACCGCGTCGCAGTCGACACATAATCTGCGCAAGCAGCTGGCTGCGATGCTGGGCGTCACGGACGAGAACGTTCGCTGTATCTATGTCGATGGCGCGGGTTGCTATGGGCGCAACGCCCATGAAGACGCCGCGGGCGATGCCGCGCTCCTGGCGCGCGCCGTCGGTCAGCCGGTCCGGGTTCAGTGGATGCGCGCCGACGAGCATGGCTGGGATCCAAAAGGCCCGCCAACGCTGCTCGATATGCGCGCCGGGCTGGACGCGAACGGAAAGATACTCGCGTGGGAATCTGAACTCTTTATTCCGAATGGAATCGCCAGCTTTGTGGCTCTCGTGGGCGCGGATCACGCCGGACTAGACAGTCTGGGAGTGCTCAGCCCCGGGGGGGTCATCAACGACCTTCAATCCCCTATGCTGTTCCAAATGTGAAGACCACAGCCCACCGCCTCGAATCGACACCCTTCAAGCCTTCGTGGATCCGCTCACCTGGGCGCATGCAGAATACCTTCGCCAACGAGTCTTTTTTCGATGAGCTCGCTGCGGCAAGCGGGGCCGACCCACTTCAGCTGAGGCTCCAATATCTGCACGATGCTCGCGGCGAAGAAGTCCTCGAACGTCTCGCAGCGCTTAGCAACTGGCGCCAAAGGCCAAAGCCTGACCGGCGGGGCGAGATCGTGATCGGCCGGGGGCTCGCCTACGTCAAATACGAGCTCGTACGGACTTACGTCGGCGTGGTAGCCGAAGTGCAGGTCAATACCAAGTCGGGTGAAATCTCGGCCAAGCGCTTTTATGTTGCACATGACTGCGGTCAGATCATCAACCCCGACGGACTGCGGAACCAGATCGAGGGCAATGTCGTCCAGACCGTTAGCCGCGTCCTCAAGGAGGAGGTGACCTTCGATCGCTCGATGGTGACGAGCCTGGATTGGGGAAGCTATCCGATCCTCACGTTTCCCGAGGTGCCCGAGGTGACCATCGATCTCATCGATCGCCCCAATGAAGTACCGTGGGGCGCCGGCGAACCTTCGGCGGCAGTCGTGCCCGCGGCTATCGGTAATGCGGTGTTCGATGCGATCGGCGTGCGGCTGCGGTCTGTCCCGTTTACACCAACCAAGGTCAAATTGGCGATGGGGAACGCCTGAGTATCCGGTTCGTTTCAGGATGCGACCTCACTATTCGCGAAGCGCGAGCCCAACCTGGGAACGCGCTGTTACCCGAATTCGCCTCGAGGACAGAAGCTCTTGGCCGCAACCGGCCCCACCAGCACGTCCGCAAAATGGCGAGGAGATCGCCCGCGCTCGAGTTGCAACAGGCCGGCGCTCTACCGCTTGTGACCACCACAGCGGCCGCGCTGATCGAGCATTAGAGGCGGACTATAGATAGAGACCCGCCTGCCTGCCGCGCTGTTCGAGGTTTGAGGCGGACTATAAGATCGAGACCGCTGCCTGCCGCGCTCCTGGGCCAGCGCCAGAAGAATCTCAAGTGCCGGGGTTGGAATTGCCGTCAGCTTTCCCAGCTCCTGCACTGCCGCGACCAGTGCGTCAAGCTCGAGCGTTCGTCCGCGCTCCAGATCCTGCAACATGGACATCTTGTGTCCGGCAGCGGAGCCTGCCACATTGAGTCTTCGCTCGATCATCGACTCGGGAATATCGATCTGCAGCGCCTGGGCGACGCTCCTGCATTCCCTCATTACCGTGACGCACACGCTTCTGAGTCTCGGGCTCGTCAGTGATGCGATCGAGCGTCGCGAGGGTGAGCAGGCTGATCGGGTTGAAGCAGGCGTTCCCCCACAGCTTCAACCAGACGTTCCAGCGTATGTTGTCGCGTACAGGCGCGTCGAAACCCGCCGCGGTCAGCGTCCGTGCGAGCGTTTGCACACGCGTCGACTGGCTTCCATCGGGCTCGCCGACCGTGAAGCGTTTGAATTCGTGGTGGACAATCAGCCCTGGCGAGATCACTTCGCAGGCAGGATCCACCACGCAGCCAATTGCGCGTTCGGGCCCGAGGGCTTTCCACTGGCGTCCGCCGCGATCGACCGATTCGAGATGGCGCCCGTCCAGCGGCCCGGCGGTCTTGTAGAAGTACCACCACGGGATGCCGTTGAAAGCCGTGACCACAGGGGTGTCCGGGCCCAACAGGGGCGCGAATCGTTCGCATTCGCTCCATGACTGATGCGCTTTCAGCGCGCAGATCACGACATCCTGAGGGCCAAAGTCTCCCGGTTCCTTGCTGGCCGGTATCCGGCGGTCTTTTCCTGACCGTCAATTCTCAGGCGCAGTCCATTGCGTTGGATCGCCTCGAGGTGGGCGCCGCGCGCGATGACGCATACATCATTGCCGGCGAGCGCAAGCTCGACCGCGAGGTAACCACCGATCGCTCCGGCACCGTACACACAGATCTTCATGTCATCCTCAGCTCGGCAAAGAACCCGGCACGTCGAGCGCCACGGCGACTTCGGCTTCTCCGGCGTCCTCGGTCGCAGTCAAGGCTGCTTCGCCGTCGCCCGTTCCAGCCTGCCCGAAATCATGACGCGGCTCCGGCGTGGCCGCCTAATCTACGCAGACAAAGTCCAGAAGACTGTCTAGCTAACGCTCGGCTACCGGTGCCGCCTGCCGCGCGCTCACAGTCGCTCTAGGGCACCAAGTGGCCCCCACCCGCGCGACACAGCGCCGCGCCCACAGATCCACAGACTCTTCAGGCGTAACTGGGTCTCGCATAAACCGGATGGGATAGGCGCGCTGGTGCGCCGCGACCCCGCCGCCGTGGCCTTCGACGGCTGCAATTTATCCCGGATGTTCCGACTACAGATCGAAGCCGCGGGTTGCGTCACAATTACTTCTCCCCGGCACTAAATCGAAACGGAGGTTGCCACCATGAAAGCCATACAGATGCATGGGTACGGAGGTGTAGATCAACTCCGCTATGAGGATGTGCTGGCGCCGACGGCCGGACCTGGCGATGTCCTTGTGAAGGTCGCGGCAACAAGTGTGAATCCATTCGATTGGAAGATGCGCCGCGGAGATTTGAAGGGAATGCTGACTCTTCAGTTTCCCGTCATTCCGGGGAGCGACGTCGCTGGCGAGGTCGTGGCAGTCGGTGCCGGTGTGTCCAATTTCAAGCCGGGCCAGAAGGTGATGGCACTGACAAATCACACCTATGCTGAACTCGTGGTTGTTTCGAGCGCAGACTTAGCCACGGTTCCGGACGGGCTCGAGCTGCAACAGGCCGGCGCTCTACCGGTCGTGACCACCACGGGGGCCGAGCTGATGGGGCACGTGGCGCCACAAAGCGGCCAAACTGTCCTGGTAACCGGGGCGCTCGGAGGCGTTGGGCGGACTGCGGTGTATGTCGCCACCGAGCGCGGTGCACGTGTAATAGCCGGAGTACGCGAACGGCAGAAGAGGCAGGCTCAAGCGCTGGGGGCCGATCAAGTCATCGCAATCGATTCGGACTCCGAGATCCACTCCCTTCCTGATCTGGACGCAATCGCCGACACGGTCGATGGAGAGGTCATCGGGAAGCTGATTGCGAAGTTGAAGCCCGGAGGAGTCCTGGGTTCGGTCTTGGGGAAACCCAAAGCGGCAGAAGGAAGAGATATTCGCGTCGAGGCCTTCAGCGTCCAGCCGAACCCGACTGTGCTCGCCAGATTGGCCGAGGCGGTCCGCAAAGGCAATCTCAGTATCCCCGTGGTTAAGACATTCAAGCTCAGCGAGGCGGCCGCCGCGCAGAAGCTCGCCGAGGAAGGCAAGGTTGAGGGAAAAATAGTGCTTATACCGTAGTGCAACCGACACGAAGCCCTGTGGGCAGTAGAACAGTTGCAGTCGGAGGGGAGGTTAAATTGACGGTGCAATCCGGTATACGGGTGCGCGCCAGTTCCGGCTCCTCGCGATGGGAGGCCATCGATTCTCGGACTGCTGGCCTTTGCGTTTATCGGCGGTAGCAGTAATGCTGCCAACACTCAGGTCGGAAGGACCAAACCGAGGAATACGAGAGTGATCATGATCACCGCGAGCTGGCGTTTGTGACCCATTGGGCGCGTTTCCGCTCGAACGACGGCCGCGTCGGCTTCGGTGTATTCGAGGACGACCGGATCCTGGAATATGATGGCGACCTCTTCGGATCTCCGCAGCCGACGGGGACGACGGTCCAGCGCGGAGCATTCACGCTACTCAGTCCCTGCGCGCCCTCGAAGATCATCGCGTTGTGGAACAATTTCCACGCGTTGGCGGCCAAACTCGGCAAGGCGGCTCCCGCACACCCCTTGTTTCTCATCAAGCCGGGCACGTCGGTCATCGGTCCGGCCGAGCCGATCGAGCGGCCTGCCGGCTACGCCGGCAAGATCGCGTACGAGGGAGAACTGGGCATCGTCATTCGGCGCAGGTGCAAGGATGTGACAGTCAGCGACGCGCTCGACTATGTCTTCGGATACACCTGCGTCAACGACGTCACGGCGGTGGAGGTGCTCAATGACAACGTCGACTTTGTGCAATGGTGCCGTTCCAAAGGCTTCGACACGTTCGGCTGTTTGGGTCCGGTCATCACGACCGAGCTAGATTGGTCGCGGGCGTGCGTCATCACCCGGGTCGACGGGATCGAGCGCCAGAACTACCCACTGTCGGACATGGTCATCTCGCCCGCCGAGCAGGTGAGCCGCGTATCTCACGACATGACCCTGTTGCCGGGCGACGTGATAGCCTGCGGAACCTCCCTGGGCGTTGGATCGATCAAGGATGGCTGCACCGTCGAGGTCACAATCGATGGAATAGGTTCCTTGACCAACCGGCTCTCTGCGAGCGCCCGCAGCATGGCCGCGTCCAGACCATACTAGCGGGTGCGTCGCCGCGGTATCGTTGCGGTGTCAAGCGCTACCAATCCGCAGCAGGTGTTTTGCACGAGCACGGTGCCCTCGGTGCGCAGCGTTGGGGTGCTTGGCACCAAAGGCAAAAATCTCGGTAGCCTGCCCTGGTACCACTTAGTACCCGATTCGCAGGCTCGCCTCTCCGGGCGGCTTCAGCCTCGTTCTCCCGGAGACCGAAAGCGGGTGGGTGTTTTGTGGTTTCGGCCCGTTCATGCCAGACGGGCCCAGCCATTTGCCCGGCGCCCGTTACGCTCAGCACCTTTCACGTACTGGGGACACTGATTCATTTACCCGGTATTGCTGTGATGGTTCGGCCGATTCGATTTGTGCCGCAGCCTGCCGCCGGCGGGGCAGGGCGGCGCTGCTCGGTAGGCGCGCAGCAACGGGGCCATTAGAATGGTGTGGCGATGCGGACACGGTGCCGAAGTTGGGCGGCCGCGCAGGCGCATGCGAGGCGGAGAGACCGTGGCGGCAGCAACCCCAATCGAGCCCTTTCCGACGCTGTTGGCCGTTGCGGCCGGGGACGTCGAGCGCACGCGCCTCGTCGCCGCCTGGATTTTCAGTACCTTCGAGGGCTTCTACGCCGAGTTCCGGCGGCTCACTTGGCTCGCCAAAACCGCATTCGAGGCCAGCGATCCTGCGGCCGCGGTGGCCTACGCCCGCACGCGGCTCGGCCTGTACAACGCGACGGTCTACGCACTCGCAGACAAGGTGCGGCTCGCTTGCCCGGCACTGGCGGAACACGAGCCGCTGTGGCTGGCTGTCACGGACGCATACCAGGTGCGGATTCGCGAACGGTATGAGGGCGACCTCGCGATCGCCTATCTGCATTCGGTGATGCGCCGGGTTCACATTAGCGAGTGGCGGCCGGTCGATTACACCTTCGGTGACCTGCCGCGACCGGTCATACGCCGCGAGGACGTGTTCGCGGCTGCCGACTGCCGCTGGCCAGTCGATCCCGGCGTGTTGAGCGAGCTGCTGAAGGTCGGGGACCTAGCTGTTCCGTTCCGCGATCTCCACCGCGACGCCGCACGTATCGCGCAGCGGCTGAACGATTCCTTCGCGTCGGATCCGGAGCTCGAGCTTGAGCGAATCGAGATGGTCCGCGGCTGCTTCTTCCGCAACCGTGGCGCCTACTTAGTCGGCCGGTGTACGTTTCGTAACGGCCGCGTAAAGCCTTTGGTCGTCGCCTTACACAACGGGGACGAGGGCCTGACCGCTAGGGCCGTGCTCGTGACGATTCCGCATGTGCACAATCTCTTCAGTTCCACGCAGGCCGCCTTCCAGGTCACGAACCTGCACTATCACGAGATCGCCGAGTTCCTATTCACGATCATGCCGCGCCGGCCGCTCGGGCTGCAGTACTCGACCATCGGGTTCCACCACGTCAGCAAGGTGGCGGTCATGAGCGAGATCACGCAGCTCCTGGCCCAGAGCGGCGAGGTGCTCGACACCGCGCTGGGCTCGCCCGGGACCGTCGCGATGGCCTTCAACGCGCCGTGCCTTGCCTACATGTTGAAGGTCATCCGCGATCGCCCGACGGACGACTACAAGTGGGAATCCTTCGCAGGTCCTGCCGGCGTGCTCGATAAATACAAGCGGGTGCACGACATCAACCGCACCGGCAGCATGCTTGACAACACCATCTTCTACAACCTCAAGCTCGACCGCGCGTGGTTCGATCCGCGCCTGCTTGAACAGCTCGTGACGGCAGCGAGCAATGCGGTGCGGCTGCAGGGCGATGCGGTGATCTTTAAGTACCTGGTGGTGCAGCGCACTCTCATGCCGCTGAATGTTTACCTGCAGGGCGCTGCACCCGACAAGGCGCGCCGCGCGATCAGCAACCTCGGCCACTGCATTCGGAACAATGCTGCGGCGAACTTGTTCAACCGGGATTTCGACGCCCGCAACTACGGCGTCACACGTTACCTCAAGGTATATCTGTACGACTTCGACGCCGTCGAGGCCCTGACCGACGTAAAGGCGCGCACTAACACGGATCGCATCGACGGCGAGGAAGGGATTCCCGACTGGTACTTTGAGCCAGGCTTCGTGTTCCTGCCCGAGGAGATCGAGGCAGGCTTGCGCGTCGCCGACCGCGAGCTACGGCGGGCCTTCCGCACGGAACACGGCGACCTGCTCACGGTGCGCTATTGGGAGGACATGCAGGCGGCACACCGTACCGGACAGATTCCAGGCATCCGCACCTACCCGGAGAGCTGCTACCTCGATGCGGAGTGCATCGCGGATGCCGCGGACGAGTAGCGCGCGTCGTAACGGCCAGCCATCGAGCAAACGGCCGGTGGAAGGGCGGCGGTCCGGAGATAGGAGAAGACGGCATCAACCGTGCGACCGCGGACGGTGAGCCTCGCGTGCCAACGGGAAGAGGACCACTGTTCAAAG
>CAWFDT010000005.1:0-12240 GCA_963814675.1 uncultured Pseudomonadota bacterium | reverse complement strand
GAGTCCGCCGCCGTGTTCTGGGGTCGGATCGAAAGCGTGGGACTGAAGTCAAGATGGTCGCAGCCGGTGATACCTACGGGGTTGCCGTGGGAGTCGTGGTTGACGGCGCTCGCGCCGACAAACATGCCCGGTTCCTGCCACGGGTCGGCGCGGATAGACATGACCGGAGGTTCGGTGGGGCAACTGGTTGGCAGGCTCAGAAACGAGCGATAGGTGGCTTCGACTGGACAGCCACCAGCTGGACCAACAGGTTCGCCGCCCCCTCCCAGACAGTCACCGCGCAGCTTATCGTGGCTAGTTTCAGCAGGCACCCCCCACAACGTGACAGTAGTCCCGAAGACAAGGAGAGTCTGGCTAATGTCACTAGAATGAACCATCAACCCATAGCTGCCGTCACCTCTTAATCGAGGCACCTATTAAGACCGGCTCTCCGACGTAGTTGAAGCCAAACTCTGCCGGCACGCCGGGGGAGGGTACGAGGTTGTAAACCCCCACAAAAGAGTGCGCTTCCGGATTCTCGGATAATCTAACGTCTGCAATGCCCACCTGAGTATCATCTGGGCACGTTGATCCTGAAAAAATAAAGCTTGAACCACTGGGAAGTTCTTCCTTTTCTTCTAGCGTAGGCCGCGTAGTAAATCGCTGTATGGAGCACTTCGGGGTAGCACCCGGATTTCCAACCAGTCCCAATGGCGACTCAATTTCCACATCCTTGAGATCACTGTCCGGCACTTCTTCCCCGCTACCGTTGGGCCTACTGCGTAGGTCAAAAGAGACCGCCAGGGCCGATGGATGTGAGCCTGCCTGAACAGCAGGCGAGAGACTCTGGTCTGAATTGAGCTTTACAGCCAGATATTCAAAATCCTTGAATTCAAAGTTGGTATCAGCAAGCGTCGGAGCAGCCAACACCATGAGCAATAATACGGAGCCCACAACGAGCCAGAAGGCATGCCTAGCTATCATCCTATCTATCGCCTTTACGTGTGCCGAGGGCGTGGCGGGCTCCAGCCTTACGTATAGGCCTCCTCTTGCGCTTCGTCGACTTGCTCCTTTTTTTCACCTTGGCTTTCTTTACGGCAGGCATGGGTGTGGCTGGAGAAAGATTGCCCATGCCGCTAAATGTCGCACTCGCTGGCGAGCCGAGCGCAGAGGGAGTTGTGGAGCTCGGCAAACAGCCCTCTCCTTCGCACGGCGGCCCTGATGACACGTGTACTGGAAAGCCACCGCCCACACGCGCGTCATACAAGTCACGTAGCTGATCGGGGTCTTGGCTCACCAACTGAGCACGCGTGATGAAGAACACATCATCTCCAGTCGCACTAGCATCGACAAACGACGAATCGCTCGTACTTGTCGCACCCGAAAGTAGAGAGATGCATCCAGCTTCGATCCTACACCCGCCAGAGTCGCCTTCCTCCCACTCATACACGTCCCAAGCGCCATTTGTGTCCTGCGGCACAAGGGCGTCGTCACTGTCGAAAAACACCCGGCTGCCATCCGTCGAGAGCACACGCGACTGGTAGGTCCCTCGTTCTGGCACCGTACGCCACGGTGTCCCACCCGGAATGCCCGAGGGTCCAATTGGCTGCGCGCCGCTCGGATTGCACGACAAACAAACCGGATGGCCAACTACTGCGTTGTACATAAAGACCTCCTCGTCGGGCAGTCCGGTTTTGGCGTCCCTGTTATCGTAGCCCGTCAAAGGTTCATCAGACATAAAAACAAGACGCTGTCCATCAGCAGTCACTCTGGCAGTCCGCGACGCTACCGAAGAATCCCAGTCATGCGCGACACCCGGTTCGTAATAACCGCCGTGACCATTATCGTTGGGCGAAAGGGCCGCGATAAATCGTATGGTTCGTTCACCGGTAGCCGCTTCATGCCACACATACAAGTTATCATTGCCAGTGGCCGCGGTCGTCCCCGGCAAATGACCCTTAGCGACAAAGTAGACATATGAACCGTCTCCGTTCGCTTCGACGACGCCCTGAACGGCGGCTCCCGCCGAATCGTTGCCATCGACGGTGAGATCAGTCAGCTGGCCATTTTCAACGTTAAACATGTAGAGATCCTGGGCTTCCCGAAAGCCGCTAGCGGTCGAGTCAGTAGTTAGCCTCTGCTTATCTGTGAAAAACGCCCGTGAGCCGTTGAAGCTCGCCGTCTTAAATTCTCCGTGTCCACTTCCTTCTCTAGGTTCCTGTGGAACTCCGATCCTGGTAGCGTCCATCTGGACCGTTTCGGCCTGCGGAGTCCCAATGTTCTTGCGCACAAAAAGCGAATTGGCCCCCGACTGATCCCAGAACACTCGTGAGCCGTCGCTTGAAATAGTGTGACTTTCATCGAACCCCATTCCCAGCTGAGCTTCCCCGGAAACGGTTTGGCTGGTGCTACTGGTACCCGGCTCGACATTGAGCGGCTGGAATCGACCGTTAGACCACTCGTATATATTGCCTTCTGGCTGTCGTGTCGTGACGGGGCCTAGTGCAGCTCGAGTATCTAAGACGATGTGTCGTAGATCCGGCGTGACTCCCAGAAGTTCGATAAAGAATTCACTCGGCCCTTCGGCAGGTGGGCTGGTCAAAAGCGCCCCGAGAAACTTGCCGCTTTCGTTTTCGCGCAAGTAGTAGTTTACATATCTCGAAGGCGCACCGGGGATCGTTGGGCTTTCAACTGGCGGTGGGCTCCCGTTCAACATCAGACCCATCGACAGGTCGGAGGAAAATGCCTTATACGGAGCCCCATTCCCAACGGGCGGGTACGCGCCGGAGCTGACCGGCGTAGTCAAATCTTCAGTCGACCAGCCGTCGCTCGCGCGTCTTGATAGATACTGACTCGCTATCGGCGCGCCTGCTGGTTCGGCGCCGTTCGAGCCGGGGAACGCTAGTAAAGACAGGTAGGTGATCGAATCTCCGTCTTCAGAGGACTCGATGATACCGCCTTCAGGCAGGCCTTCGGTCGGTACGACACCATCGATGCCATTGATCTCGCCACCGTTCTTATCAGTCGGTGACACCATCTCCCAAGCCCGCCCATCGGGTAACGATGAGGCCAGTGCACTTCCACACATCAAGGACAAAATGGCCGCTGCACAGACCGCACAGGCAACTATGAGACCGATACCGACCGTAGCCGAGTTGCGACTCTTGGGCCTCATAAAGCCAGATACACCTCTCCTATAGTCCATCGCCTACCACCTATTAGACTAATAATAACCTAAACCTCCTCGCGTCTACCAGGCTTGTTTCTAGCCTCCTTGCATCGGTTGATGCCCACTCGGGATCGCTCGGACCCAAACTTCGAGTCGGAAACAAAAACCTAGGTCTGCTATCTCGGGGTCGGAAACATTTGCCGACCACCAGCCTACGAGCTCTAGACCGGCCGGACAGCCCATGAATACTGGCCATCCGGCCTCAGCGACGGTCAGCGACTACGAGTACAGGCCTCCCTAAAGAAGCTCGCTTGACGGGCACCGGCAGCAGTGCCATCATCGATCCGAGCCAGCAGTCGGGGCTTGGAGCGAACGATAAGCAAACAACCAAAGGAGACGTTCCAAAACGATGTTCAAGATAAAGCTGTTGGCCGGGCTCGCCGCCCTCGTGACGACGCTAGTCGTTGCTGCGGCGCCCGCCATGGCAGAATTCGAATCGACCAATGGACAAACCCAGGGGAATATCAAGACGTTCCCCGAAACAACCACTTTCGAAAGTGTTGAAGGTGGTGTAGCTATCACTTGTAAAAATGAAAAAGGCGAACCAAAAGGCGAATGGCAGATTCAAACAAAAGCTACTACACAGCAAGGGAAATTTTTCTATCAAGCAGCAGCGAAAAAAGGGCCTGTTGAGCAACTGAAAATCGAAAAATGGGGCACCTGTGCTACACTAGGTGTCGCTGGAACCGTAAAATGTAATTTGCAGGTGTTTACGTCTTCAAATGGCAATACGGGAGGCGTTTACGCGCCTGGATGTGAAGTCAAATTTGGGACCGGAGCTAACACGTGCACGGTCCTTGTGCAGCCAGGTGGCAACAAGGAACTATCTAGTGTGATGCTAACAAGCATCTCCGGAGGAATAGAAATAAGTCCTTCGGTCAAAGGAGTTACCTCTACGACCCAAGAAACCGGCGGGGAGTGCAAAGTACTGACGGTCAAAGGCGGTCAAGGCACGGGGGACTTTAAAACAAAAAATCCCCTTGTCACGGAAGGCCAAAGACTAGTCTAGCTGCCTAGACTCAAGCAACAAGGTCTAACAGGGAGGGATGGGACGTCAGGCTCCATCCCTCCCCTTTCCCGCCTAAACCCCCGCCGGCACCTCAACGCGCCGTGGCAGCAAGGTCTCCCGAGCGATCACCAGCCGCTGGATCTGCGAGGTCCCCTCATACAGCTGCATGATCTTCGCATCGCGGAACAGCTTCTCGACCGGGTACTCCTTGATGAACCCGTACCCCCCGTACACCTGCACCGCTTCGGTGGCAACCTTCATCGCCGTGTCAGCGGCAAAGCGCTTGGCGTGCGAGGAGACCAACGTATTGCGTTCCCCGTTGTCGAGCATCGTCGCGGACTTCCATGTCAACAACCGCGAGGCTTCGATCTCCGTCGCCATGTCGGCGATGATGAACTGGATCGCCTGGTGCATCGCGATCGGCACCCCGAACTGGACGCGTTCCTTCGAGTACTCAGTGGCGAACTCAAACGCCGCGCGCGCGATGCCCGTGGCCATGGCGGCCACGCCCGGCCGCGTGCGGTCCAAGGTCATCATGGCCAGCTTGAACCCATGGTTCTCCTCCCCCAGCAGATTCTCCTCGGGCACCTCGACGTCGTTGAACGAGATCGTGGCGGTGTTCGACGCGCGCTGGCCGAGCTTGTCCTCCTTCTTGTCGACGACGACGCCCCAGTCGCGCTCCACGACGAACGCGGAGATGCCGCGGTGGCCGGCCTCCTTGTCGGTCTTCGCATACACGGTGTAGTAGTCGGCGTAGCCGCCGTTGGTGATGAAGCACTTGGAGCCGTTGATGACGTACTTGTCGCCCTTCTTTACGGCGCTCGTGCGCATCCCCGACACGTCCGACCCGGCGTCGGGCTCGGTCAAACAGAACGACGCGAGCTTCGGCTCCTCGGAGAGCATGCCCAGGTACTTCTTCTTCGTCTCCTCCGAGCCGCCCAGCACGATCGGCGCTGTCGCCAGGCCGTTGCAGCCCAGGGAGGTCTGGATGCCGGAGCAGCCCCAGGAGAGCTCCTCCTCGATCAGGCAACCCTCTAGGTAGCCGATGCCGGGGCCGCCGTACTCGCTGGGGATGTGGGTGTTCATGAGGCCCACCTCCCATGCCTTCTGGATGACGTCCTGCGGCCAGGTGCCGTCCTTGTCGAACTCCCAGGCGACCGGCCGGATCTCCTTCTCGGCGAAGTCGTGGGCAAGCTCGCGGAGGTTCTTCTGCTCGTCTGTGAGCGTGAAATCGACCATTTCTACTCGCGTCTCCTCGGGTCTGAGCGGGATAGATTGACCAGTCAGTCAACCGTCCTGAAGGGTAGCGAAAGCCGAGAGCATTGTGGGCGCAACCGAACCTGCGCGTTCGGGGGACGCGGCGCATAGGATTCAAGGCGTGCGCGTTGCTCTGACCCTGGCGGTCGCCCTGCTGCTTGCGCTGCCCGCATCCCTGCAGGCAGCCGCGCGACGGCACAGCCCCCCCACGGTCACGGCAACCCTGCAGGCGCTTGAGCGCACGAACCAGCTGACCGCTGCGGAATACGCGCACTACGCGGGCGCCTACGCGGCGGCCGTGGGCAGCGCCAGGCGCCTGAGCGGCACGCGCCACAGCGAACTGGAAGGCGTGCTCGGCAACGTGCGCGCGATGGCCGCCGCTGGTCAGCTGATCCCCAGCCGCCTCCCCGTCGTCTTCACGACGCTCGAACGCAACCGTGAATGGTGGACCACCAAGTACCTGCCCGCGGCGAAGTCGCGCGTGAGCTTCCCCGGCAGTCGCCTCGTGTGGGAGTACTACCCCGGGCAGGGCATTGAGATCCAGTGGCTCGGGACCTTCGGCGAGGCCAACGGCTACTACGGCTCCTACAACAACACAGCTCTCACCGAAGTTCTCAACGAAGCGATGGCGCTTGCCACCAAGCGCGCGGGCGGCATCGCCTGGGAGTACATGTTCCAGTTCGACGGCGGCCTGCCGCCGTGGACGAGCGGCCTCTCCCAAGGCACGGCCCTGCAGGCGTTCAGCCGCGGCTGGGCGCGCCTGCACACGCAGGCATACCTTCAGACGGCGCAGCAGGCCCTCGGCATCTTCCAGCACGCTCCCCCCGAAGGCGTGCGCGTAGCGACCCCCGCGGGTGCCGAGTACGCCGAGTACACCTACGCCCCGCAGCTGCGCATCCTCAACGGCTTCATCCAAGCGGACATCGGTTTGTACGACTACACGCAGATCACCAAGGACCCAACGGGAGAGCAGCTCTTCGAAGCAGGCGACGCCGAGGCCCGCGCGGAGGTCCCGCACTACAACACGGGCGGCTGGTCGCTGTATGACCAGTACGAAGAATCGGACCTCAACTACCACGAACTGCTCACGGAATTCCTCGAACACCTGTGCCAGCGCACGAGCGCAGGTACCCCCCTGGCAGTGGCCGAAGCACAGGCCACCCCCACCACCCCTGCCCCCACGAGCGGCACCCCGGCAGGCGGCGCTTCCGCAGGTGGCGCGGCTGCCCCGAGCACGCCGGCGCCCGCCAAGCCGACCGCCATCGCCGGTGACAGCGTGTACTGCACCGTCGGCGAAGGCTTCCGCGCGGACCTGCACGACCCGCCGACGATCGAACTGCTGAGCAAGACCCTGCAGGGCGGCACCCGCGCGGGCGTGCAGTTCGCCCTCGATAAGCTCGCAACCGTCTCGATGGCGATCACCCAGAACGGCAAGACGATCTGGAGCAACCACGCGACGGTCGAGGGCGGCAAGCCGAAGCTCCTGTGGGTGACGCCCAGCACGGGCGGCATCTACGAAGTGATGCTCAGCGCGACCGACCTAGCGGGCAACCACGAAAGCACGACCGGCACGATCGCCGTGAGCGCGGCGCCGACCCCCGCTAAGCGTCGACACTGACGACGAGCTTGCCGCGCGTGTGCCCCGTGGCGAAGTCCTCGAACGCCTGCACGGCCTGCGCGAACGGATACACGCGCGAGACCTCCACGCGCAGCGCCCCGCCCGCCGCGCGCGCGGCCAGCTCGTCGAGGTCGCCCGGCAGCAGCGTGAGGCTCACATAGGAAGCACGCGCACCCTCGGCGGCGGGGCTCAAATCCTCGGGGCCGCCCAGCGGCGAGGCCAAGCGCCCACCCGGGTGCAGCGCGCGGGCGGTCTTGAGCACACCATCGCCGCTGCTCACGAGATCAACCACCACATCGACCCCACCCGGGTGGATGGCGAGCGCCAACTCGGCCACGTCTCCGGAGGCGTAGTCGAGCGCGTGCTTCGCGCCAAGTCCCAACACGTACTCCGTCTCATCCGGCTTGGCCGTGGCCAGCACCTCACAACCCGCGGCGGCGGCGAGCTGCACGACAAACATGCCGACACCCCCAGTGGCACCGATGACAAGCAAGCTCTGCCCAGCCTGCGGCTCCACCGCGCGCAGCAGCGTGTTGGCGGTCGCGCCCGACTCTGGCAGCCCGGCGGCGTGCACCGCGTCGAGGCCGGCGGGCCGGCGCGCGCAGTAGGTATCGACATCCAAGACGGCGTACTCGGCGAGCGTGCCCGGCGTGCGCCCGAAGAAGCCGAAGACCTCATCCCCTACGCTGAACCCCTCCACCCCCGGTCCAAGCCCAGCGACGGTCCCGGCCCCGTCCATGCCCGGCACATAGGGGAACGAACTGGGCATCCCCTCCCCCAGTACCCCCGACAGCAGCTTCAGATCGAACGGGTTGAGCGCGGCGGCAGCCATACGCACCAGCACCTGCGCCTCGCCGGGCACCGGCTGCGGCGCGTCGTCCAGTACAAGCTGCGAGGGCGGGCCGTGTCCGTGGGCGATCAGCGCTCGCATGCCGTGGCACACGATAGCGCCCGCCGTGCAACCGCCCGCCCGGTGCGGACCCTTCAGCCCGCGGACGCCCACCCCGGCGCCGACCCGGCGCGCGCCACCCTCCCGAGCCCACCGAGCGCGCCCATACAATCGAGCTGTGATGGCGCGGGCGCTGGACATCTGGGACGAGCTGACATTCGAGCAGCGCCTCGCCGGCGCGGCCGCGCTCGCCCTGTTCGTCTCGATGTTCCTCCCCTGGTACCAGCAGAACGCGGTGCTCACCGCCAACCGCACAGCCCCGCTCGTCAGTCAGAACCTCAACGCCTGGGCGGTGTTCAGCTTCGTCGAGGCGGCCGTGCTGCTGGTGGCCATCGCCGTGCTCGCGCTCTTGATCGCCCGCGGCCAGCGGCGCGACTTTCACCTGCCCGGCAGCGACGGCGCGATGATCATGCTCGCGGGCCTCTGGACAGCCGCGCTCTTGGTGTGGCGCCTGTTCGACAAGCCCGGCATCGGCGGCCACGGCATCGCCGCGAACGTCGGCATCCAGTGGGGCATCTTCTTCGCGCTCGGCGCCGCCGCCGCGATGACGTGGGCGGGCGCGCGGATGCGTGCCGCCAGCCGCCCCGAACCGCCGTTTGTCAGGCGCGGGCCGCCTGCCCCCTCCGCGCCTCGCCGGCCGCGGCCGCCTGCTCCTGCCCTGCCGCCGCCTGAGCCTCCAACCCGCGCCGCTTCTCGTCGGCCTGGAGCGCCGCGGTGAGCTCATCCAGCTCCCCCGCGAGCACCGCGTCGAGGTTGTGCACCGTCAGCTTGATGCGGTGGTCGGTGACGCGCCGCTCGCCATAGTTGTACGTGCGGATCTTCTCGGCGCGGTCCCCCGTGCCCACCTGCGAGCGGCGGTCCGCCGCCAGCTCGGCCTGCTGCTCGGCAAGCGCCCGCTCGTACAGCCGCGCGCGCAGGACCCGCAATGCCTTCTCGCGGTTCTGCAGCTGTGACTTCTCGTCCTGCATCGCCACGACGATCCCCGACGGTTTGTGCGTGATGCGCACCGCGCTGTCGGTCGTGTTGACCGACTGGCCCCCCGGACCGCTTGAGCGATAGACGTCGATCTGCAGGTCGTTCGGATCCACTTGCACGTCCACGTCTTGCGCCTCGGGCAGCACGGCGACCGTCGCCGTGGAGGTATGGATGCGCCCCTGCGACTCGGTCTCGGGCACGCGCTGCACGCGGTGCGTGCCGCCCTCGAACTTGAACACGCTGTAGGCGCCGTCGCCTTTGATCGCGAACGTGAACTTGCCCTCGCCGATGTCCATGCCCTCGCTCTTGAAGCCCAACCGCTCCGCGTATTTGCACAGCATGCGATACAGGTCCCCGGCCCACAGCCCCGCCTCATCACCTCCGGCGCCGCCCTGGATTTCGACGATCACGTTCTTCTCGTCGTTGGGATCGCGCTGCACCATCGCCACGCGGATGGCCTCCTCCAGCTGCTCGATGCGCTCGCGCGCGCCCGCGAGCAACTCGCGCACCTCCGGATCCTCGCCGTCCTCTGACAAAAGCTCCTGCGCCCCGGCCGCGTCGTCCTGCGCGCGCCGCCATTCGCCGGCCAGCTCCGCGGCCCCCTCCAGCTGCCGGTAGGCGCGCCCGACCGCGGCGTAACGCTCGCGATCCCCGATCACTTCGGGGTCGGTCATCTGCGCGCCGAGCTCGGCGAAGCGCGTCTCTATCTGCTCGATCAGGTCCTCGACCACAACGGACCCAGTCTATGTGCCTACGCCACGACCTCCACGCCGACCAGGTCCTCAGCCGACATCTCGGACGGATCCTCCAGCGCCAGCACCGCCTCAAGCGACGCGATCGCCACTGCCAGCTGGTCCAGATCGGGCTCACGCGTGGTCAGCAGCTGCAACTGCATCCCCGGCCACATCATGATGCGCACCCAGCGCCGGCGCCGGTTGCGACCGGCGAACTTGATGATCTCGAAGGAGATGCCGGCGATCAGCGGCACGCCGAGGATGCGCGAGGCGATCAGCCAGTACCACGCGGGCAGCCCCACAGCGCCGAACACGAAGATCGAGACGATCATCACGATCAACAGGAAGCTGGTGCCGCAGCGCGGGTGCAGGCGCGAGAAGCGCTGCGCGTTCACCGGCGTCAGCGGCAAGCCCGCCTCAAAACAGGAGATCGTCTTGTGCTCCGCGCCGTGGTACTGGAACACACGGCGCAAATCGCGCAGGCGCGAGAGCAGGACCATGTAAGCGAGGAAGATGCCTGTTCGCACGAGGCCCTCGACGATCCAGAAGAGCGCGGAGGAGTGCAGCTGATCCTTGACCAGGCTCGTCAGGCCCAGGGGCACGAGGAAGAACAGGCCGATCGCGAATACGAGCGCGATCACGATCGTGCCGGCCCACACGCCGCTTGAGATCTCCATCGGCTCGCCCTCCACGCCTTCGGCCTCCCCGGCGGCAGCGAGCTGCGCGTTAGCGGAGATGCCGAGCGCCTTGAAGCCGATCCCCAGCGACTCACCGAGCGCGACGATGCCGCGCAGGATCGGCAGCCGCAGCCAGCGGTGGCGACGCAGCACGGACTGCAGCGCATAGGTGGTGACCTCGATCTGGCCCAGCGCCTCGACCGGCACCGCAGCGCCGTTGCCCTCGGCGCCCACCGGCCCAGCGCCGTTTCCGACCGGCGCCGAGGCCCCGTTTTCAACTTCCGCGCCGTCCTGCAACGACGCCGACTCGACCGCCGGCTTGCGCACGGCCACCGCCCAGTTGCGGATGCCGCGCATCATCACGCCCTCCATGACGGCCTGCCCCCCCAGCGGCGCATCGCGCTGGGCCTCCAGCTGGCCGTGCGCGTCGGGCAGCGCGCTCGACTCCGCGCTCACCGGCTCCGCCGGCTGCTGCGGGCGCACCGAAGTGGACGTACCGGCGACCAGGCGGGAGGCGGCCATCGGCCCGCGGCCTACTCGGACCGTGTCTGACTCTGGGCGGAGCGCAGGCGCCCCTTGGCCACACGGCGCTGGAAGCGCTCGACGCGCCCGCCCGTATCGACCAGCTTCTGACGGCCGGTGTAGAACGGATGGCAGTTCGAGCAGACCTCCACGTGCAGCTCGGAGCGGGTGGCGCGCGTGGCAAACTCGTTGCCACAGGTGCACGTCACGTGGGCCGTCACGTAGTCGGGGTGTATCTCGGTCTTCATGCTCAGGGCATTCTAGCGGTCACCGGCGCAATGTCCACCGGCTGCACGCACACAGGGGTGTGCCGCATGGCGTGCTTGATCACATGACCCTTGCCGTCGAGCCAGCGATAGCGCACAACCGCGCGGAAGTCGGCGGGCGCGGCGAGGTTGGTGACCTGCTTGACGTACTTGAAGATCTTCACGCCCGGTTCCGATTGGCGCCAGTTGCTGAGGCCCGGATCGACGACCGTGCTCCAGGCGGTGGCCGCCGGCGAGCGTTCCTGGACTTCAAATTGGATGGCCATACGCTGGGCGCCTTCCACAGCGCTCATTTGCGCGGTGAACGTGGCCGAGCGTTCAGCCTGTTCGGCCGAGGGCACGCACTGTTCGACCGCGGCCGTGAGGGCCGGCGCGGGCGCAGGGGCTGCCGCGGGTGCCCCGGCAAGGGCAGCCACAGCGAGCATCGACAGATGAAGAGAGGTCGGAAACATCGCGAGCGTGCAGTCTTGGAACACTCACAGACCGCAGGGGTTTCGCTCTGTCAGGTGATCTGATACAGCGGCCCGTCGCCACCCTCGGGCGTCGTCAGGCGCCCGCCCTTGGCGGTGATGGCCCCGCACTGCACGCAGTTGGTGTAGTTGACGATCACATCGACCGGCCCGTGCTCGGGCGCGTCCTCTGGGATCTCATACACCCCCGCCGGGCACATCCAGCGCCAGGTCTCGGCGATCTCGCGCGGCACGTGCTTCTGCACGCGGATGTGGTTGGGGGCATCGTCGCGCGTGGCATTCCCGGTGATGAACACCGAGGAGAGCTTGTCGAAGGTGTACTTCCCATCCGGCTTGGGGTAGCGATCCTTGGTGTCGCCGACGAACATCGGCTCGGCGTCGTCGCGGTGCCACTCCTGCCGGCCCGGGGGGACCTTGCCCTTGGACATGATCGACGGACCCGCGAGCAGGCTGCCGAGCAGGAAGCCCTTCTGGAAGGCCTGGCGCGTGTTGCGCACCTGGTAAAGCTCGCTTGCGATCGTGGACTGCTCGACCGCCTCCTCGTAGTTTGAGAGG
>CAWFDT010000004.1:0-124540 GCA_963814675.1 uncultured Pseudomonadota bacterium | reverse complement strand
GTGCGGCCAGCTGCGAAATTGCAAAAGGCGCGATCAAGATCCTTCAGGGATTGCTGGAGGGCCTGTGACGGACAATCGTTCAACCAGAGGCATTCTGGCTCCGACTTCCAACGCACGAGCTCCTGGCACGACGCCTCGTAGGAGAGGCGTCGATGCGCGTCGGTCATCCGGGCTCGCTGGAGCGTCAGAGCCTTGTTGTATACGAATCGACAGCTTCCCGCGATTCGACAAAACAGCGCGCGCTGCACAGCTGTCGCGCGGACTTCGAATCGATAAGTCCTGTACTGCTCCACGCCCCGAAAATATCAAAACCGCCCGGCTCTACAAGTGCCAAATCGATGCTGTTCGTCGTGTTTCTCGGCGCCTACGGTGAGAAATCGGTGGTTCGGGATAGGACGGAAGTCGCGTACAATCCCCACCCTCGCCGCCGTAGCTCAGTGGTAGAGCAGCCGCCTTGTAAGCGGCAGGTCGTCTGTTCGATTCAGACCGGCGGCACCAGCTTTACCTCATCTTGCCCCTCATGAGCTCAGGGGGTCGGCGGCCATTTGATCCGCCTCCTTGCCACGCCACCAAAATCAAATACCCTGTGGGCCGTGCTGCTCCGCTGGACAGGAAATCCATGCTAAATGCCGTCGCGTGCACGGATCGCGCCGCGACGCTGCGTGCCCGCCCGCGCGCCGCCAGGGCTCAACGGCTGCCATCTTGAACAGCGCTTATCTACGGCTCGGACGGTGGGTCGTACGGCATCCGTGGCAGATTCTCCTCGCCTGGATTGCGGTCACCGCGCTCGGTGCCCTGGGAGCGCACCGCCTGGGAGCCGTCAGCATCGGCGGTGAAGGCGGCGTACCGGGGAGTCCCTCCTGGCATGCAAGCCACGCGCTGCGGGCTCAGTTCGACAACCCCTTCGTCGACCCGCTCGTGGTAGCGGTAAGCGCGCCGCACCTCGACGTCGCTAAGGCGCCTTATTTCCCCTGGGTGCAGCTGACATCCCGCACGCTCGCGGCGCTGCCCGAAGTGCGCCGGGTCGCAAGCTACGCCGATGCGCGCGACGCGCAGCTGCGCTCCAGGGACGGGCACGTCACGATGCTCCTCGTCGGTCTGCGCGCCACTGACACCAACGGCCGCCAGCGCGGGGTGCTGGCCGTGCGTAGCGCGCTTGCCGGCTTAAATGCCGGGCTGACGCGGCTCGATCCGCCCGCGCGCTACGCCGTCACCGGCGGCGCGGCCGCGGATTTGGACGTCAACACCTGGAGCGCCATGGGCGGTGATCGCGCCGAAAAACGTGCCCTGCCACTGACATTGGCCATCCTGGTCTTTGCCTTCGGGACGCTGGTCGCGGCAGGTCTGCCTTTCATGACCGGACTTGCAACGACCACCGTTTCGCTCGGCCTGGCGTTCCTCCTCGCACAGATCCTGCCGGTGTCGAATCTCCTCGGCAATGTCGTCACCATGATCGGGCTTGCGATTGGCATCGACTATTCGCTCCTGATGGTGACGCAGTATCGCGAGCACGCGCCGCACGCCACGGTGGCCGCTACGGTTGCGGCGACCGTCGCCGGCGCCGGACGCACGATCTCCTGGTCGGGCCTGACGGTCATCATCGGACTCCTGGGCCTGCTGTTCAGTCCGCTCCTCGAGACCCGCTGCGTGGGCATCGGCGGTGCACTGGTCGTGTGCGTGTCGGTCCTGGCAGCGCTGACGCTGCTGCCGGCCACCCTGGTACTGCTCGGTCCGCGCATTGACTGGTTGCCGATCATTCCGCGCCGCGCGGGCCCGCGCAGGAGCATCGCCCTCTGGCGCGCGCTCGGCACCTGGATCGTGAACCATCCGTGGGTGACGCTGTGCCTCGCCGGTAGCGTGGTGCTCGCGCTCGCCGCGCCCGCGTTGCGGATGAACAGCGGAGTCACCAATGAGCGCTGGTTCCTGCCGGCGGCCGTGGAGTCGCGCGTGGGCGCGGAGTTGCTCACCGCGGTGCGCAACGAGAACGCGTCGCTCGCGATTTACGTGATCGTGCGTGCGACCGACGACTTACCCCTGCTGGCTCCGGCGCACCTGGCGCCGCTCTTCCAGTACGCCGAGCGGCTCCAGCGCGATCGGCGCGTCGCCGCCGTACACTCGGCTTTTTCCCTGCAACAGGGATTGAGCCTCGAGGACTACGGCGCGCTGTACGGCGACGCGCAAGCCGCGCTGCACGATTACCCGACGATCGCGGAGCTGTACTTGAGCCGCGACCGCCGCGCGAGCCTCTTCGAGGTGATCCCGGCAGACGGCTTGAACGTCAAGGACATCGGACGCCTCGCGCGCGACCTCACCACGGCTGGCCCGGCGGGTCCCTTCACGATCCTGGTCGGTGGCGCCCCTGCCGAACACAACGACTTCGATCACTACATGTTCAAGAGCCTGCCGCGAATCTTCGGCTTCGTCGTGTGCGCCACGCTCCTGTTGTTGTACGCCGCCTTCCGCTCGTATCTCTTGCCGCTGAAGGCCGTCCTGATGAATCTCCTGGCGGTCGCCGCCGGCATCGGGGCGGTGGTCGCCGTGTTTCAGCTGGGATGGCTGCATGGGCTCGTGGGTCTTGAGCGTCCGTTCACCACCATCCCGCTCGAGATTCCGCTGATGGTGTTCTGCCTAAGCTTCGGGCTGTCGATGGATTACGAGCTGTTTCTGCTGTTTCGAATTCAGCAGGAATATGCGCACGATCAGAACAACGAGCGCGCCACCGTCGAGGGTCTCGTTGCGGTCGCACCGGTCATCACCGGAGCCGGTCTCATCATGGTGGCGGTGTTCGGCGCCTTCGCAAGCGCGGAACTGCCGGTTCTGAAAATGACCGGCGTCGGCCTCTGTGTGGCGGTTCTGACCGATGCAACGCTGATCCGTGCGTTGATCGTACCGGCGGTGATGGCGATCGCCGGACGCTGGAACTGGTATCCGGGCGGGCGGCCGGCGAGCGGCGCGCAGGGTGGACCTGGATCGCAGCGCAAGCCTGCAGCCTGAAGCAGTTGCTGCTCGCGCAGCCAACGTACTGCATCAGCAAACGCCTCGCTCGCCGGCCGACGGCGATAACCGAGCTCTCGCCCAGCGTCTTTTGACTCGAGAAGAACACCCGCTTGCGTGCGAGGCGCACGCCCTCGACGGTAATAGGTCGAGCCCTCCAGTGAGACGCGCCGGCGCTTCGCCGGTAACGCCGCCGGCAAGAGCGCCGCTGCAGGCAGCGGATGTGCGGGGCCTTGCTGAGATTGCGGCGTTTCCGAATTCGGCCGCACACCGCATCGGGGCATCGCCCGCGACGTCGATGACCACCCGGATGGCGATAAAGGGGGCGCGAGCGCTCACCGTCACCGGGGCTCATCCAGGAGCTGGCGCCGCAGCGAGCCACTGGCGAATGGGCTGATATGCGCACCCGCCCTCCGGTACGCGAACTCTCATCCGGCGACTCTTATATATAGGGAACGCGTACCAGGCAGCCTCTCCACGCACGCGATCGGGCAAAAGGGCTACTGGCGCTGGCCGGTCGCGGTATCCCAACGTCAGCATTGACCTACACAGCGGCTGCCGTTTCTGGCAATGGCCGTCCTGTCCCCTCCTTAACTAAAGTGCCCGCCCGGACTTAAGGCGAAGGATCGCTGTAACAGTCCCGTCGCAGAGTCTGCGGAAAATTCCTCCCCTGAACTACCGAGGCGCCATGAACAACCTCGAAATGTGCTCTTTTTCCTCCTCGCGCAGGCCGCGGGCTCTCACCGCGGAGCTCGCATGAAAGCCTTCCTGATGACCTGCCGGACCCTCTGGCACTGTGAAATCTCCAATCCCCTGAGCGCTGCCGAACCCGGATCCGGTTTCCGTTCCGACCCGTGTACGGATCGCTACCCCTTCGGGAAGCCGCAGCCGGTACAGGTACGACGCCGGGTACGGCGTTTTCTGCATCAGCCGCAGACTCCCTGCCGGGCTGTCCTTTCCGCTTGAGCTTGGGTTAGACCGCGTTCCCCGCCGAGGAGATGCGCTGAGAGCCCTCTGGGCCCGCGGGCGCAGCCCGCCCTCGGTAGCGCCCGCGAAAAGGACGCCTACGGTAGCTTCGGCGGTCCGGCTGCAGACACCTGGTTGGCGCCCGCACCCGGCGCTGATGCGGAACCTGCACTGGCCTGGGCTGAGATAGCGGAGGCCGCCGGGCACGTCTGTACGGAGACCTTCGTGCTCACGCCCTGCGCGAACAGTTCCTGCAGCGGCACCGTGGTCATGCCCGGCTGCGGCGCAAGATCCACCCAGTAGACCGTGCTCGGGAGCTTGCGCTCCGCGACCTCCGCCTTCAGTCCCATGGCGCGCACGTTCTCGGCACGCCGCTCGGCGCGGGCGCGCTCGGTGAAGAGTCCGAGCGAGATGCGCCGCCCGGCATCAACCGTCGCGGGCATCACGAGCGCATCCTTGATGCCGTTGTGCTCGAGACTTGCGAGCATGCGGTCGCTATCGGCCTCGGTCGGCAGATTGGCGATGAACACCCAAAACCCTTGGCCCATCTCCCCCAGCGCCGCGCGCTGCTTCGGATCGAACCCCTGCTCCTTGAGGATCGCCGCCGCCTGCGCGCTCAGGTTGACGTCGGCGAACGGTCCTATCGAGAGGCACGACTGCAGCGCACCCGTCGGTGCGGGTTTTACGGCATTGGGGTCGGGTCGCTGGTCCGGCGGCAGCTCGTCGATGAGCTTCATGTGCGGCAGGCGCGCCAGCGTCTCGTTCGGCGGCACCGTCGGCGGCGGCGTCACCCACAGCGCCCAGCCGAAGTACATGACGTTGGCGAACAGGAGTGCGAAGAAGAGCCGGCGCACGGAGGGTGATTCTAGTTCAAGGACGCTTGGCGCGCCGGGTGGCGAGCGCAGCCAGACCCAGGAGCACCAGGTCCGGCACCGTGACGCAGGGACTTGCGAGCAGCGGCCGCACGTCCGCTGCGCCGCCGCCGGTGAGGACCACGAGGGGTCGCCGCCCCACGTACACCGTGCCCTCCCCGACCGCACGATCGATCGCCGCGGCCGCGGCATAGCGCGCGCCTTCGGTAATCGCAGCGCGGGTGGAGCGCCCGAACGGGCCGAGCGCCCGGCGCGCACCGCCCTGCGCCCGGCGGCGGATGCCCTGCGTGCGCGCGAGCAGCGTCTCGAGCATGAGCGCCGGTGAGGGGATGATGGCACCGCCAAAATGCCGGCCCGCGCCGCTTAAGAGATCGAGCGTGAGCGCCGTGCCGATGCCGGTCACGAGCAGCGGCACGCCGGCGAAGAGCTCGTGCGCGCCGACGAGGGCCGCGAAGCGATCGACGCCGAGCCGCCAGGGCTCCAGATACCCGACCGTGACGCCGCCGCCGCGCTTCGGCACCCGCACGAACTCGATCGGCACGCCCGCGTGGCGCGCCGCCTGCGTAAGCGCCGCGCGCACGCGCGCGCCTGCGACGCTCGCCACCAGCACCCGCTCCGGAGCACGCACGCCGAAGAGACGCCGCGCAAAGTCACGCGCCGCCCAGCTCCCGTGCGCCGCCGCCTGCGAGCGCCCGAGGCGCCCGCCCACGCAGCGCGCCCACTTGATGCGGGTGTTGCCCGCGTCGATGACCAGGATCGCCATGATCTTACGAGGGTCTCACGGTGACATCGCCCGCGATGAAGCGCTGCACGCCCTGCGGCGTCTCCAGCAGCAGCGCCCCGTGCACGTCGATCCCGCGCGCCATGCCGCTCGCCACCCCGTCCGCGCCGCTGACGTTCACGGCCTTCCCCTCGAGCGCATCCGCCTCGCGCCAGTCCGCGATGAAGGGTTTCAGGGAGCCGTGCTCGAATTCCTGCAGTCCGTGCACGCACTGCTCGATGAGCGCCGCCGCGACGACGTTGCGGCCCGCGCCGCGTGAGACCCGCGCTCGTGAGATCCGTGGCGGCGATGCCGCTCGCGGCGATTCCCGTGAGGGTATCGGCCCCGAGCGCGACGTTGAGACCGATGCCGATCACCACGAACGCGGGACCTGCGGTCTCTGCGCGCAGCTCGATCAGCACGCCCCCGAGCTTCTTACCGCCCGCCAGGAGATCGTTCGGCCACTTAAGCTCGAGGCCCGCAAGACCCAAACCCTGGAGCGCCCGCAGCACGCACACGCCGATGACGAGCCCGAGGGCGCCCAGATCCTCGGGCGCTTCCGCAAAGGTCCAGCTGAGCGAGAGGCACACGCCGCCCCCGGGCGGGGCGACCCAGCTGCGCCCGCGCCGCCCACGCCCGGCGCTCTGGCACTCCGCGAGCAGCACTTCGCTGGACCCGGCCGGGGGACTGGCGCGCTTCAGGAGCGCTGAGTTGGTCGAGTCGATCGACCAGTCGACCTCCAGGCGCCGCACCCGCGCGCGCACGTCGGCGCCCAGGTGCCGGCGGATCTTCACCGCACTCAGCGGCTCGCCGGTGTGGGCGAGCCGGTAGCCGCGGTTGCGCACCGCTTCCAGCGTCGCCCCGAGCCCCTTCAGTGCCCCGGCCGCCTTCCATACCGCGCTGCGACTCACCTTCAGCGTCCGGGCGAGATCCTCGCCCGAATGAAACTTCCCGTCCGCCAGCCGGGCGAACACCTGCGCGGCCAGCGGCGGCTGCGCGCTCTTGGGAGCGGGTTGTGCGGGCGCGCGCCATCAGGCCGGATGCCGCGGCCGCAGGAGCCACAGCCGCCGCGCGCGCGATTCGGTGCCGGCGCGCATGCGCTCGAGGTTGCCGCGATGGGTGTAGAGGATGAGGAGCGCGGCGGCGATCGCAAAGGCGAGGAGCGGCGCGCGCGGTTCCGCGTGGGCCGCACCCAGGGCAATGGCGACCGGCACCGCAACCGCGCCCAGGATCGAGCCCAGTCCCACGTAGCCGACCAGCATCACCGTGAGGAGGAAGGCGATGAGGAACACCAGGAGCAGCACCGCGCTGATACCGAGCAGCACCCCGACCAGGGTCGCGACCCCCTTGCCGCCCCGGAACCCGAACCACACCGGGTAGATGTGCCCGAGCATGACCGCGAGCGCGCATACCGGCACGCTCCAGACCTCGAGCGCCGGCGCCGCCGGCAGGATCATCGGCAGACTCAGGTGCGCCACCCAGGCGCTCGCGAGCCACCCCTTGGCCAGGTCGATCACCAGCACGGTGAGCCCTATCGGCCTTGCCCTGGGTGCGCAGCGCATTCGTCGCGCCCGCATTGCCGCTGCCCAGCGTACGAATGTCGACCCCGCGCAGGCGCCCGAGGACCAGGCTCGCCACCACCGCACCCAGCAGGTACGACAGTACCCCCTTGAGGATGAGTTCGGTCACGTCAGGGCCTGAAGACTTCGGCGAGCATGCAGCGCACGCTCCCGCCGCCGAGTGCCTCGATGGTCGGGATCGGGGGCGCGAGGATGGTGTCGGTGCAGGCCGAGAGCTGCCCGAGTACCTGGGGCGAGAGCGCCTGGCGGGCGCTCGCCGACATCACCAGCACCCGGGAGTCGCCGAGGGCCTCATCCCAGGTGCCGAGCTCGAGCATGTTGCCGGCAAAGCGCTCCAGTTCCGTGAGGCTGATGGTGATCACCTCGCGGCCGCTCGCGGTCAGGTGTGCGAGCACCCGCTCGCGGTCGGCGGCTGCGATCGCCTCGCGCGCCACCATCGCCACCTGCTGCCCGATCCACAGGGCGACGTTGGTGTGATAGAGCGGCACGCCGGCGCGGTTCGTGGCGGTGAAGATCACCGGCTCGTAGCCGAGCTCGCCCGCCCACTCGCGCACCAGCTCCGGGTCCGTGCGCACCGAGGTGCAGGCGTACGCCACGCGCTGCACGTGATCGAGCACCAGGCTCCCGGTGCCCTCGAGGTACTTCCCCTGTCCCTCGTACCAGCTCAGGTCCAGGAAGTGCTTCACCGGGAAGTTCAGCTGCCGCACCGCGGCATCGATCACCGCCTGGCGCCGCTCGGGACGGCGGCTGACGTTCGCCATCGGGTAGGTGACGAGCGTCCCGCAGGCGTGGAAGCTCACCCAGTTATTGGGAAAGAGCGCATCGGGCTTCACCGGCTCTGCTGAGTCCTCGGCCACGCACACCTCCACCCCTTCGGCGGCGAGCGCCTGCGCGAGCTGCGAGAATTCCTTGAGCGCCGCTGCCTGCGCATCGCCGCCATCGCCCCGCGGGCGCCTGCTGGAAGGTGTTGGTAGCGGCGGTGTCGGGGTTATAGCCGAAGGCCGCCGGGCGCACCATGAGCACCGCGTCCGCGCACTGCTGGCGCGGCGCGCCAGCGCCTGCGGTCGGGGCCGAAGAGGACATGGCCCCATTCTCGCACGTTCGCACCGGGACCCCCGCGGGAGGGTCGGCGGAGTGTTGGGGCGAGGAGATTTCCGGAAAAAGCGGGTGGGGCTGCGCTTAAGCGCGCAGGGCCCGCACGTGCTCACCGCTGCCGGTGCTCTCGAGCATGTCGAGGGCGGGCAGGCGCTGGGTGAGATCGAGCGGGGCGCCCATGAGCAGGCGCATGCACTCCGCCGCCGGGGCCGGGCGGGCGAACAGGTACCCCTGCGCGTAGGAGCAGCCGAGCTGGCGCAGCTTCTCGAGCTGCGGCCAGCCCTCGATGCCTTCCGCCACCACCTTGATGTGCAGGTACTTCGCCATGGCGATGATGGCGCTGACGATGGCGAGGTCGCTCATGTCGGTCACGAGGTCGCGCACGAAGCTGCGGTCGATCTTGAGGGTGTCCACGCGCCAGCGCTTCAGGTACGACAGGCTCGAGTAGCCGGTGCCGAAGTCATCGATGGCGATGTGCACCCCGAGCTCGCGCAGTTTCGCCACCGCATCCTGGCTCGCCTCGTGCGCGCGGCCCTCGCGACGCTCGAACACGGCGCTCTCGGTGAGTTCGACCTGCAGCATCGAAGGCTCCAGCCCGTGCTGCTTGGTGAGGCGCGAGATGCTCTCGGCGAGGTTGGAGCGCTGCAGCTGCACGGCCGAGACGTTGATGGCCACCGGCACGATGGTCGCGCCCGCCTGGCGCCAGCGCACCGTGTCCTCGATCGCCCGCTGCAGCACGAAGTCCCCCATCGGCACGATGAGGCCGGCCTCCTCGGCCACGGTCACGAAGCGCTCGGGACGCACGTAGCCGTGGTTCGGGTGCTTCCAGCGCAGCAGCGCCTCGAGCGCCACCACGCGCTGGGATTCGATGTCGACGATCGGCTGGTAGTGCACGTCGAGCTGGCGCGAGGAGAGCGCGGTACGCAGCGAGGCTTCGATCGCGATGCGCTCCTTGAGGCGCTTGTCCATGCCCGGGAGGAAGAGCTGGAAGTTGTTGCGGCCGCGATCCTTCGCCTGGTACATGGCGGTGTCGGAGTGGCGCAAGAGCTCACCCATGTCGGCGCCGTCGTGCGGGTAGAGCGCGACCCCGATGCTGACGGTGGTGACCAGCGTGCGCCCGTCCACCACCATCGGCGCTGCGAGCGCATGGTTGATGCGGCTCGCCGCCTCGCTCACCTGCTCGCTGCTCTTGACCCCTTTGAGGATCACGACGAATTCATCGCCCCCCATGCGCACCACCACGTCCTCGGCGCGCATGGTGGAGCGGATGCGCTGCGCCACGGTCTTCAGGAGCTTGTCGCCGGTCTCGTGCCCGCGCGAGTCGTTCACGTGCTTGAAGCGATCCAGATCCAGGAACAGCACCGCGAGCACGGCGCTGTTCTTCTTGGCTTCCTCGATGGCCACCGGCAGGTGCGCCTGCAGGTAGAGGCGATTGGGGAGCCCGGTGAGCTGGTCGTGGTGCGCGAGGTGATCGAGCTGCTGGTGCTTCTCGAGCAGGTGGTTTTCGGCCTTGCGGCGCACGGTGACATCGTGCACCGCCACCGCGAGCAGCGACTTATCGTCGAGCTGCAGCGGATAGCAGTGCGCCTCGACGTTGCGCGAGGTGCCATCCTGGCAGGCCTGGCGCATTTCCAGCGGCGTGCGCGGGTTCGCCTCCTGCACGCGCTTGAGGAGCGCCTTGGGATCCACGCCCTCGACGCTGAACAGTTCACTGAAGTTCAGCGCGTGCACCTCTTCGAACGTATAGCCGAAGCTGCGCAGGCCGGCCGGGTTCATGGCGAGCACTTTCGCGCTGCCCGGATCGAGCACCAGCGCGGTCGTGGGCCACTGCTCGAAGACGGCCATGTGGGTGGCGTCGTAGCCCTTCAGCCACGCCGGGGCCGCGGGGCGCAGGAAGCGCCACAAAAGGAAGGCGATACCCGCACATCCGAGACCGGCCAGCGCCCCAACCCCAAATGCCAACTGGTTCACACTTTGCCCCGAGAACATCTGGTCGAGTGTGGCCCAAGGTGCCGGGGGGCTCTGGGGCGCTGCGCACAGTTTCGGGCCTCCGCCGGGCCCGGAACGCCTTCCCGGTGGTGTTGGAAGTGAAGAAATGTAGCTGCGGCGCTAACTGCGCCAGTGGATGCGAACCACGTCACCGCGGCGCAGTTCTTCCCCGGTGCCGTGCTCGATCACCGCGTTCTCGCCAAACATGACGCCGTGGAGCGCGCGGTTGAAGCGGAAGCGCTTGAGCACGGGCAGCACGTTGAAGACCGGCTCGCCCGTCAGGTGATCGAAGCTGGGGATCGAGCAGCGCAGGCAGGGCTTCACCAGGCGCAGCGTCACGGGGCCCACCGTGAGGGCGGCGATGCGGTCCTCGGCCCAGGCGGGCAGCCCCTCGAGCACGACGTTCGGCCGGAAGCGCTCCATGGGCATCGGCTGCGGCAGCCGCGTGTTCAGATCCGCGAGCGAGGCCAGGTTGCAGACGAGCACCGGGTAGCCGTCCGGAAAGCCGATCGGCGCCGGCGTGGGAGCCGCGTACTGCGCGTTCGCGGCGCGCATCTGCGGCTGCGCCCGCACCAGGCGCACCGGCTCCCCGAGCGCGTGCGTCAGCCAGGTATCCGCCTCGCTCCCCTGGCCGCACGCCCACGCAGACATCGTCCCAGATGCGCACCGTGAGCGCCTCCCCGCCCTGCTCGCGCGGGACCCGAAGATCGGGGAGCTCCGGATGGCAGAGCGTCAGGTCCCCCCCGCTCACCTGCGGGACGATGCGTGCCATGTGCGGGTGCGTGCGCTGGGTGAGGAAGCGGGCGGATTCGTCCACGATCATCCACTGCCGGTCCCACTCAAACCCGGTCGGGGCCAGCCGCGCCCGCGCCGTCGCGATCCCGCGGGTGGACTTCACCGGGTAGAAGAAGAGCGCGCTGACGGTGGCGGTAGCGGTCTCGCTCACGGATCCAACTTAAGTTGTCGACTGGCCCACGCGCGTTCCCGACAGTGCGCACCGCGGGATGAGTGCCGGAAGCTCAAGTCTGCCATATGCTCCCGCTCCTCATTCACCCGACGCAACAGGTCCTGCGCATGCGCTCACTCCACTCCGGCCCGAAGCTCCTTTCCGCAACCGCACTCACCGGCTTCGCCCTGGCGCTGCTCCTTGCGGCACCGGCGGCGCCGGCGCGCACCCAGAAGCCCGCGCTCCACGGCGCGCACTGGATGGCGGTGACCGGCAAGCCGCTCGCCGCCACGGCGGGCGCGAAGATCTTCGAGCAGGGTGGCAATGCCGTGGATGCCGCCTGCGCCATGATCGCGGCGACCTCGACCATGTGGGACACCCTCTCCTGGGGCGGGGAGACGCAGGCGCTCATCTATAACCCGCACACGGGGCAGGTGATCGGCATCAACGGCCTGGGCGTCGCCCCCACCGGCGCGACGCCGGACTACTTCCACAAGCTCGGCATGCACTACCCGCCCGAGTTCGGGCCGCTGGCGGCGGTGACGCCCGGCACCCCCGGCGGCCTCATGACCATGCTGGCCGAGTACGGCACGTTCTCGCTCAAGCAGGTGCTGGCGCCGGCCATCCAGATGGCCGACGGTTATCCGATCGAGGCGGAGCTCGTGAACACCATCGAGCACAACAAGGCGCGCCTGAAGGAGTGGCCGGACTCCAGGCGCGTGCTGCTGCCCCACCTCGGGCAGGCGCACGAGGCGCCCGAGCCCGGGGAGATGTTCCACCAGCCGGAACTCGCCGCCACGCTGCGCAAGCTGGTCGAGGCGGAATCCCAAGCGCTCGCGGCCGGCAAGGACCGCAAGAGCGCGATCTATGCCGCCTACGAGCGCTTCTACCGGGGCGACATCGCGCAGGAGTTCGTGCGCGGCGTGCACGAGGTGGGCGGCCTCATCACGCTTGAGGACCTGGCGCAGTGGAAGGTGAAGATCGAGGAGCCGGTGCACGTCAGCTACAAGGGCATCGAGGTCTACAAGCTCACCACCTGGGTGCAGAGCCCGGTGATGCTGCAGGCGCTCAACATCCTGGAAAACGTCGACCTGAAATCGATGGGCTACGACAGCGCCCAGTACATCCACACCCTCTACCAGGCGATGAACCTGGCCTACGCCGACCGGGACTTCTACTACGGCGATCCGGCCTTCGAGCCCGTCTCGCCCATCCAGGGACTTTTGTCCAAGGACTACGCCAAGGCGCGCGCGCAGCTCATACGAGCCGATCACAACGATCCGGACGTGCGCCCCGGGGATCCGTATCCCTACCAGGGCGGGAAGAACCCCTTCACCGCCACTTTGAAGAACTGGCACAGCAAGATGCCGGCGACCACCCCGACGGCGCTCGCCGAGTTCGACCGCACGTTCCGCTTAGGGACCACGAGCGTGGAGGCGGCGGATCAGGAAGGCTGGGCGGTCTCCGTGACGCCCTCCGGGGGCTGGGTGCCGGCGGTGATCGCCGGCCACACCGGCATCGGCCTCTCGCAGCGCATGCAGAGCTTCGTGCTCGATCCGAGCGAGAACCCCTACAACGTGCTTAAGCCCGGCAAGCGCCCGCGCGCCACCCTCACCCCGACGCTCGCGCTGAAGGAGGGCAAGCCCTACCTCATCTTCTCGGTCCAGGGCGGGGACACGCAGGACCAGAACCTGCTGCAGTTCTTCCTCGACGTGGTCGAGTTCGGCATGACGGTGCAGGAGGCGACCGAGGCCGCCAACATCACCAGCTACCAGATGCGCGACTCCTTCGGCGCGCACGAGTCCTTCCCGGGGCGGGTCACGGTGAACAGCTCCACGAAGCCTGAGGTGCGCGCGCAGCTGCAGCGCATGGGCTACACGCTCGACTTCGTGGAGCGCAGCTCAGGCCCGATCAACGCGATCTTCGTCGATCGCGCGCACGGCACACTGTGGGGCGGCTCGAGCAACCACGGCGAGGATTACGGCATCGGCTGGTGAGCGGCCGGTAAACGCTGCGCCTATTCGGGCCGCTGCGCTGCGACGATTGCGCCATCCCGCAGCGGCCCCGCCGTTGCGAGCTGCGATGCGATCGCCTCGCAGAGCGGATTGGAGCCCCCGGTCGATTGGCCGCGTATATCCGCCAGCGCGTTTTCAAGCTCGCGGTCGGTCCCGAGTCCGACGCACGACCTAGCGCCGGCCACAGGCCGCTTTCGAATCCGGCTACCCGCCGCGCGCCTCGCGCAGCAGCAGCACACCGACGCCGATCATCCACGCCGATTCCAAGACCACGACCGCAGTCATCCCGTGAACGTCCAGCCGCAGGACGCCGACGACGACCGCGGCAGCACAGCCGAGGCCGGTCAGCAAACCAAACACCCCGACGGCGCGTGCGCCGACGCTGCCGCGCAGCAGGTCGAGTGACCAGAGGGCAATGCCGGCGGACATGAGCACCGCTGCGCAGTGCGCGAACGCCTGGTTGAAAAGCGAGGCGAACGTGGCGAGCTGGGCGATGAGGGCCGGGTCGGCAGGCGCGAGCGTGGGCACTGCCAGTGCGATCCTCGGGGTGATGAAGCCGCTCACGAGGGCCGCCGCCGTCATGAGGAGCACGCCGGCGCCATAAGTGATGAGTGCCGCGCGTACCGCGGGACGCGCAAGCCCGCGCCGCACCGAGAACTCGGTGAGTGCGACGAGTACCAGATACATGAGCGCGATCAGGATGCCGTGCACCAGGGCCGAGAGGCCCGCGGACGCGCGCAGCTCGCTCACCACCTCGGCGACCTCGTGCGCGTGCACGCTCGGGTGGTGCCCCATGGCGAGGAGCTGGATGAGCGGGGCGCCGAGGAGCACCCACGCCGCGCCACGCACCGCCGCCGTTTCCCCCATGGGCTCGAGCTTTTCTGTCATCGACCGCTCCGCTTCACGCTTTCGACTACGATAGCGGCCCGCCGGCGGGCGTTGCCGGACACTGCGGGGTCACTGTCCGGTATGAGCACTCTGAAGAAGAAAACCGCCGACGCGCGCGCCCGACGCAGCCGCCAGGCCCTCCTGGACGCCTTCTTCGTCCTGGTGCTCACGCGCGCCTACGACGAGCTCACCGTGCAGACGATCGCCGCCCGCGCCGGTGTGGGACGCTCCACGTTCTATGCGCATTTCCCGGGCAAGAACGCGCTGCTGGCGGCGAGCCTCGCCGGACCCTTCACCACCCTCGCAGACGCCGTGCGGGAGGCGGACAACACCGCGGCGCTGACCACCATCCTCGAGCACTTCTGGAGCAACCGCGCCCGGGCGCGCGGAGTGTTCACCGGTACGATGCGCCGCCATGCGGTCGCGGTGCTGGTGCGTCTCATCGAGCAGCGGCTGCGCGAGGCCGCCGCCACCCGTGCCCCGGCACTGCGGCTGCCGCCGCGGCTGGTGGCCATTCAGCTCGCGGAACTGCTGTTCGCGCCGCTCGCCGCCTGGCTCACGGGCGAGTCGGTGTGTGCCGCTCCGAAACTGGCCCAGGCGCTGCGCCGCTCGGCCCGCGCAGTGACCGCGGCGATGGGCCTCGGGTAAGGATCGGTGGCGCGGATCGTGGGCTGCGGGGCGCGCGCGCTCAGCGCCGCTGCACCCGCAGGTCGGCGGAAGGGCGCAGAGTGCGCAGGCGTTGGGTATCGCCGGTGGGCTTGCGGATCTCCACCTCACGCCATTGCTTCTCCGGCGCGAGCGGCATCTTGAGGATTGCCTGCCGCGCCTCCGCCAGCTGGAACTTCAGCAGCGGCCGCAGTGCGTCAAGGGGCTCCGCGGCGTTGCGCTCCATCTCGGTCTCCGCCAGCTCGCCGTCGCAGAATGCGCGGAAGTACTCCCCGAAGCGTTCCTCGTAGAGTGCGAGCGGCTCGGTGATCGCCGCGTCGTGCATCAGGTGCTCGACCAGGTGCTGGGCGCACAGGTAGCTGGAGCTGCAGCGCACGTAGTTGCCGTGCTCGGCCAGCACTGCGTTGGTGTAGTCGCGGTAACCGTAGAAGAGCTCGAACAAACGACGACGCTTGTGTCCCGTCAGCTGCCGCAGGCGCAGGTAGTCGAACAGGCCTTTCTTGTGCACGAGGTTGAGCGCCGCGGTACGCAGCGCCACGACCTGGGCGTCGATGCGGCGCCGGTCCGAGACCGTACGCAGCAGCCGGTCGTGTTCGGCGGTCCAACGACGGTACATCTGGGGACTTTCCAGAACGCGGCATACAAGCAGGTCGTCGGGCGAGCTCGAGCGCGCCGCAGCCTCCACACGCCACTCCGACTCTTCCATGAGACGTGCGTGCTTATACGCCTGCACGTACATTGCGCTTCCTCCCCCCGCGCTGATTATTCTGTGAATCCCTGCTCCCAGCGACACAGTCTCTGCCCGATACGCGCCGGGCTGCAAGCTAGACAGTAAGCGAAATATTCCCGTCATGCTCAGGTAGTTCGGCCGCAATGCTGCGGCCGGGACTTAAGGCTCGCGCGGTGGCTGAAGGACGCCCCCGCGTTTTCAGCTGGGGCGCCCGTTCGACTGTGATCGCCGCCACATTTTCACCCCAAGGGAGCGCCGACTGGGACACCGCCCCGTTATAAGGAGGAGGCGACAATATCCGGGGAAATCGCACCTTTACGTCCCGACCACCATGCACGATCCAAAGTCACCCAAGCCCGGGTTGCGCCCGGCCTCCCCGGTTCCGACGAAGACGGCGGCTGCGCCGCTGCGACCCCCCGTGCCCGGGGTGACTCCGCCCCGCCCCGGCCACCCCGTGCAACCGCCGCCACCGGGTGTGAGTCCCGCGCGCGCCGGCCAGCCGGCTGCCGCGCCGCGTCCCAGCGGCAAGGTGGTTCACGATGACCGTGGCAATGCCGTGTGGGAATTCATTGCCCAGACCAGCCGCATCTGTATCGAGGCGACCTCGAGACTGCTGAAAAAGCTCGAGACGCCGGAGCTCAAGATCGAGGACACCCAGGACAAAGAGCTGCGCGTCATGCCGGAGCCTACTAAGGGCGGCGGCGCCGGCTACGATCCGTACAACCAGGCGACCAAGCCCGCCGCCGAAGTTCGGACGCAAGTAAACGGTTCCTGCCGCAGTTGAGAATCACTCTCAACTCGCCCCATCTGCGGAACGCACGCAAGCACACGCCGGCGCCGCGAGTCGGTAAGTGCTTATGGACGCGCGCGCGTGCCTTGATTGAAAATCACACGCTCACCAACAACGAGGGGATTAGCGATGAGTCAATCGTTCTCACGTCGTGATGCACTGAAGGGAATCGCTCTCGTTGTAGGCGCCGCGGGCGCGGTACGCTCGATTCAGCCGGCCCACGCGGATGCCCCAGCGCACCTGAGCCCGTCGGATCCCACGGCGCAGGCGCTCAACTACACGGAAAATGCCAAAGGCGTCGACGCCAAGGCTTTCCCGACCTACCAGCCGGGCCAGATGTGCAGCACCTGCATGCAGCTGCAGGGCAACGCGGGTGACCCCTATCGGCCGTGCAATATCTTCGCCGGCAAGCTCGTGAACGCGAACGGCTGGTGCAAGGTCTGGGTGAAGAAGGCCTAGACGCCAGATCACAAAGTCCATCAAGCCCCGGAAGGTTTCACGATCTTCCGGGGCTTTTTCGTGGGAGTGTGACTCTGGCGTTTTTAGTAACGAAAACATATTTTTGAGAGGGCGTGTTTTAGGCGGTCAAAGCCGATCAACGTGCCTCTCACTGCCCCTATTGCACAGCCGCACGTCTACATTGGATTCTTTTGACGGGCCGCTATGGAGGCGATTAGATGAAGGTTCCTTTCGTGTGCCTGGCGATTATCCTGTTGATGCCGTACATCCTGGCAACCTATGGCGCCTACTACCGCAAGAAATCCCTCGGGGTAATCGACAACGAAAATCCGCGCGCCCAAGCTGCGGGGCTGGACGCCTACGGCGCCCGCATCTATGCGTCGCAGAAAAACGCGTGGGAAGCCGCGACTCTGTTTGGTGCCTCGGTCCTCGCGGCGGGGGTGGCGGGGGTGAACCTCCACAACATGCTGATCCCCTGCGAGCTATTCGTGGCTTTCCGCATTCTGCACCCGATCGCTTACCTGAAAGGCTGGTCGACGTTCCGATCCACCGTCTCCACGGCTGGGCTCGTCTGTTGCGCCTGGCTGCTGGTAAGCGCAGCAATCGCCGCTTAGCGTAACTGAGAAGTCGACGATGAATGCCCTAGATCGTCGCCGGACGTTTCTGTCGGCATTCCTTTCGCTTCTGGCTGTTCGAGATGGATTTCTAGGGGTATCGAGGTGGTCACCCCACGATCGCCGCTCCTGAGGCCTCCCATTCAGCCGGTTTCGTAACGATCAGCATCAAATCCCTTACCTTGAGGTTGCCTCTGACTGCCGAACACCTCCGATATACTTTACGGACAAGCCGGCGGCCTTAAGTCCGCGGGCGCGAAACGGGGGCTCAGATGACGTGGTGGGGCTGGGTCATTGCAGGCGCGATACTCCTGGGTGCAGAACTCACCTTCGTGAGCGCGCATTTTTATCTGGTGTTCATAGGCGCCGCCGCGATTGTTGCAGGGCTTGCCACCGCAATCGCTTCCCCCGCTGCCTGGGTGCAATGGGCGCTTTTTGCTGTGCTCGCGATCATTTCCATGTTTGCCTTCCGCAGCCGCGTTTATCAGCGGTTTCGTGGCCAGCTGCCGTCCGTGAAAACAGGACCGGTCGGCGGCCTCATGACGCTCGACGTTCCGCTCGCAGCTGGCGCGACTTGTCAGACCGATTACAGCGGGACGGTCTGGACCGTGCAGAATGACAGTAGCGCGCCGATCCCCTCAGGCGCTCGGGTGCGCATCACGAGCGTCCGCGACCTCACGCTGATGGTCAGACCTGAACCCTAGCCTCACGACGGACATTGCTATGTATACCGCCTATGTCTTCATTGTTCTGGCATTGATCGCCGTCATTTTGGTCTGGCGTACTGCCACAGTCGTTCCTCAGCAAAGCGCTTACGTGGTGGAAAATTTGGGGAAGTACAGCCGTACGCTGCAGGCGGGCTTTCACATCCTGATTCCCTTCGTGGAACGCGTGGCCTACAGACAAACGCTGAAGGAACAGGCCAACGATGTGCCGGAACAGATCTGCATTACCCGGGATAACGTTCAAGTCGGCGTCGACGCTATCCTCTACCTGCAAGTCCTGGATCCCCATCTAGCCTCTTATGGCATCACGAACTACGGCTTTGCCATCGCACAGCTGGCGCAGACGAACCTGCGCAGCGAGATCGGAAAGATAGAGCTCGATCGGACGTTCGAGGCGCGCGCAACCATCAACGCTAACATTGTTACGGAACTCGACAAGGCCTCCGGCGCCTGGGGTATCAAAGTCATGCGGTACGAGATCAAGAATATCTCCCCGCCCAAAGACGTACTGTCAGCGATGGAAAAGCAAATGCGAGCCGAGCGCGAAAAGCGCGCGGTAGTGCTTACGTCCGAAGGTGAACGAGACGCGAAGATCAATCAGGCCGAAGGCGACAAGCAGCGCGTCATCAAAGCCTCGGAGGCCAGCAAGCAGCAGCAGATCAACGAAGCCGACGGTCAAGCGGCTGCCATCCTTTCGGTTGCCACCGCAACGGCGGAGGGCCTGCGGCGCGTCGGCGGAGCACTCAGCGAAAACGGCGGGATTGAGGCCATGCAACTGCGCATCGGTGAGGAGTACGTCCGTCAGTTCGGCAAGATGGCGAAGGAGAGCACGACGCTAGTCGTGCCCGTCCAGCTCAGTGATCTCGCCGCAGTGGTATCGATGGCTACCAGCATCGTGCGGAAGCCCTCTGAAGGAATAGCTGGTCGATCTTGAAGAAGCGTTCGGTGCGGTCGATCCAATTCCCGCTATTCGAGCACTACTGAACCACGCCGATTTTCCTGAGCGCCTGCAAATATTCGACCACGAGCTCGGTGGGGATGGGGCCGTACTCCGCGGACAGCTCTGCGTCGATCTGCTGCGCGGTGCGTGTTCCGTCGGCAAAGTTCAGCGCCTCGTAGGCGTACTCTTCGCCGCCGCCCCACTCGCCTTGATAACCCAGCAGGCGCGGCGTCGCTATCCCGGCGGCCTTGGCATGACTCGCGAAGTAGTCGTAGCCGAAGACGGTCAGCGGACCTTTCGGTTCAGGAAGGCGGCGAAATACCTCGGCGGCGCCGCCTCGTGATTGCTCCCGCGCATGCGCCCGCTTGCCCTGTTCGCCCGCGGCCTGCGTCGCGGACCCGAACGTTTCGATTGAGGCGGCGACGGCTTGCTCGTATTCATCCCGCGGACCAGCCGGAGTATGCCGGCTCATGGCCAGAGCCGTCCTTGACAGCTTTCCCGACGCGACCGCCTCGCGCGCAGGGGCCGCGTCGTGCGAGGAGAACCTCGCGAGGAAGTACCCACTGGCCGCGCCGATGAACGCAGCCCGGCGCAGCTTGGTCGGATCGATGTTGGCCGGGGTATCGAAGTTTGTATGGATGTAGCGGTCGGGCCAGTCGTTGAGATAGATGGAGGGGATACCAAAAGAGGAATCCTGGTAGACGTCGTGATCGCTCCCCATCGTGTAGGCGGCATAGACCGCCTGCAGGGGTTCCTTTCCGCCCTCGGGCGCCGCCAGTGGCCAGTCGGCCTTGCCGGTCGCCGCAAGCTCGTACGACTCGGTGTTCACCCAGTCGGCAAAGGCCCAGGCAATGTCGTGCACGAACGATGGCCGGGACATCGGGCCGCGTGTCACATGGAATACGGCCTTCGTGACCGGGCCGCCTCCGACCATGTCCATGTGAATGGCCACCCGGATCCGCCGTGCCAGTTCCGGCCTGGCGTTGAGAAGTGTCGTGGTGCCCTCGATTTCTGGCGGCCAGATGAAGCGGATCGTGCGGGCCGGGCGCGCCAGCTTGCCCTCGCTGATCAACTTCTGAAGCGTCCGGGCCACCTCGAGAATGGTGACGCAGCCGCTGGCGTTGTCATTGGCGCCCGGACGCTGATGGTCGAGGTGGCAGGAAAACGCGATCTCCTGTGCCTTAAGCTGCGGGTCGGCGCCCTCGATCACGCCTGTGACCACCTCGTAGGATCCCGGATGCTGGCCGGCTTTGACCCGCGCGTGCAGTCTGATGGTGTCTCCGTGCTTGAGCCGCTCCTGCAGAGCGCGCGCACTCTTAAGAGAGATCATGAAGGCGAAGGTAGGGTTTGCGGAGAAGGAGTCGAGGTGCCCCCAGCGGACCAGATTCTCATCTTCGCCCCACCAGGCCGTCCGCTGGTTCTGGGCGTAGCTGACGATGCCCGCCGCCTTGAACTTTCCGATCGCCGCCTCCTGTACCTCCCCGGGCTGCGCACTCGCCAGGACTAGTCTTCCGCGCACATCCTTGCCCGAGTAGTCGCTGTCCTGGGTTCCCTGACCGACGTCCACAAGCTCCGCGGTGACGTCGGCGGATTCACTGTCCTCGGCGAGTGCCACCGGCTGTGCCGCGTAGCTCGCGAGGGTGTGCTCCGCGCCATTCCCGACCTCGATCAGATCCCCCTGCTCGGCGTCCCACGCCTGACGGGACAGCTGCGTCCCGTAGAACGTTCGCCCGTCGGCCGGAAACTGCAGGATCTGCACCTCCGAGAGGCCGTACGCCCGTGCCCGCTCGGCGACCAGCTCGGCGGCCGAATGAAATCCCTGCGAGCCGCGCTGTCGGTGATAGCGTGCAATCCCCTCCAGGTTTCTCTTTGCCGTCTCGCCACTCAGTTCGTTCGCGAGAGCGGCGACCTCTTTCGGTGCCAGGAGCGGTGGAGAATGCGCCGCCGCGGCGCCGGCGCAAGCAACCAAGGCAGCATGAAGCAGGGCTGTCGAACGCACGTCAGTCCTTTATTTGCCGGAAGTTTCGAAGGGCTCTGCAGCTTAACAGCAACTACCTGTTGGCTTGGATGCGCCTACGTCTGTCGATTCTCCTGTATGTAGACGGCGCGCTCGTGGGAGAACGTCCTGAACCCAAAGACCCCGTGATAGCTGCCCATGCCGCTTTGATTGACGCCGCCGAAAGGCAATTGGTTCTCCAGGTAATGAGAGAAGAACCCGTTGATCGTCACACCGCCCGATGAGGTTCCGCTGAGTAGCTTCTCGATGTTGTTTTGACTATTGCTGTAAATGTAGAGCGCCAAGGGCTTGGGGCGGCTCGAGATGTATGCGATAACATCACTGATGTTCTTGTAAGTCAGGACAGGCACGATCGGCCCGAAGATCTCCTCCTGCATGATGAGCATGTCCGGAGTTACGTCCGTGAGCAGCGTCGGATGGATTGTGCGGTCAGCTTCTTCCAAAGTGCCGCCCACAGCAATCTTGGCGCCCTTGGCCACGGCATCATCGAACAGTTTCTTGATGCGGCCGAAGTTCTGAGCGTTAACGATTTGGGCGATACTTTCCTTCTTGATGCTCCCGTCGTCCCGGTACAGGTTTTGCCTCACCTTGGTTCGAAACTCCTCGACCAAGGCGTCCTTCTGGTGCTCCTTGATGAATACATAGTCTGGGGAGATGCAGGCCTGCCCTCCATTGAATTGCTTGGCGGCCGCAAGATCCCCGCCGACCTTCTTCACATCCGCGTCTTCATCGACGATGACAGGAGATTTCCCTCCCAGTTCCAAGGTTACCGTGGCCAAGTGCTTCGCGGCCGCCGCCATGATCAACTTGCCTACTCGCGTGCTTCCCGTGAAGAAGATGTGGTTGAACGGGAGGCCGAGCAAAGCGGTCGCCACATCTACACCGCCTTCAAATAGGGCAACCTCCTTTTCCTCGAATGCTTCTTTGACGATCTTGGCGGCCACTCGGGCCGTAGCCGGGCACAAGTCCGTGAGCTTGACGATGCAGCAGTTTCCAGCGGCGATGGCGGCCGCCAGAGGGCCCATGACCAAGCCAAGCGGAAAATTCCAGGGGCCCAATATGAGGCATACCCCGCGCGCCTCGTAGACAATCTTCGCTTTATCATTCTTGTTCTGGGATGGAGGCACCTCGATCGGCTTCATCCAGTCTTCGAGATTGTTGATGTTCCGCTCGATGTTGGCGATCACGTTCAGAAGTTCCGTGACGCGTATTTCGTTCTCAGGCTTGCGAGTATCTTGCTTCACTGCGGCTACGATCTCATCACCGTGAGCTTGCACGGCCGACTTCAGCTTCCTCAGCTTTTCCTTCCGCTGTTCGGCGGTCGTGCTCTTCGTCACCCATTGCTGAGCTTGCTGCAGAGCAAAAGTCCGCTCCATGTCTGCCAACTCGCCTTCAGAACTCTGTCTAGCAGGAGTGGACACAGTACTTCCTCCAATCGATGAGCGCGGAATCCCCGGCGACGCGGCGATTGTAATCCATTGCCACAGACCATTTAATCTGCGGCGAGTCGGGCATTTCATCCTGGGCGGGAGCACGCCTTTTCGCTTCCGCTGGATCTGCAGATAAAGCGCAAGCGCGGCGGATGGGTCATGGAAGGTCAGTCGATCAGCTGAGGTTCATAAGGAACAGGACTCGCCGCGACGGTTCCGATCAGGGACCGGAGCGCTGAACGCCTCAGCCGGGAGCGCAAAGCCGGTGCGTGTGCCAGCGCACAGACCTGGGCGTCCCGGAGGAGGACACCGTTCAGGCTCGGACCGCTGCACGCATTGAATACTGCCGCCCCCGCTCGACCTACGTAGCTGCAAGTCCGTGGGCGCGCGGGTGTCCTGTCCTTTCCCTCCCGGAGATGCAAATGAAACTTTTATTGATGATGTTGTGTGTGATTTTTACGTCCGGCGTATTTGCGGGAGATTGCATCACCAACCGACGCGGCGAGAAGGTTTGCGGCAATGACGGGAAAGCTGTCGCGGTCAACCCGAACAAGGGCACCGTTACTACCGCCCAGAAGAATCCGAGCGGGGTGACGACCGCGCAGAGCAGTAACGGTGCGAAAGCCGCGTATAACCCGCATACGGGCAATGCTGCGGCGTCCCGGAAGAATCAGAATGGGGTAACGACCACACAAACCAGCCAGGGCGGGAGAGCCAAGACGAAGAACGGGATGGGCGTGGCCGAAGGCCCCAATGGGACTACCTGTGGCAAGGGCGTGAATAATCAAGGCTGCAAAAAGCAGTGACGATAGGTTCGCGACGATCCCTTGCACGCGACGCCGCGCGTTGAAGAGTTCGAGCGCGAGCGATTCAGGCTGGCGAGCCGCTGAGGATTCGAAGGACGAGCTTTCTCGGCTCGCAGGGCATGATTGGGCTCTCTCTTGGAAAATCTCGGAGAGTGCTTCGGCTCCGTGCGAATCGGACGAGGAAGATTGCGCTTAGCCGGACAAAGTCATGTGCGCCCGGCACTGCGGTTCAATCGCAACTTCATCGCTTTGCACCTTAAAATGCCGGGCATGCCCTTCCAGTTGCAATAGGCTTCCGCCCAAATCGGTGACCACGCCTCAGCCGTGTAGCCGCCGCTGAAATCGACCACGGATTCTGCGGTGACGCGGTAAGTGGCCACCGTCGCTGGCGGCAGGACCGGTGATTCAGCCTGGTATTCCAGCAGTGCGGCTTCGTGGGTCGCCGCAAGATACCGAGCCTCGACGTTCGGACGATTGAAGCGGGCCCCGACTCTCGCAGCGCCCGCGCCGCTTTCCGGCAGATGGGCCCAGCTCGGTGTCAGCGCTCGATAGAACAGCGCGTCCGGGCCGAGCGGCCGAACGATCATCCGCTCGAGCCGCTGCTGATCGAGGCGAGGTAACTCAGCACGGCATCGGTCTTCTGATCGGCGACCAGCTGTTCTGCAGTCCGATGCTGAAATTCCGGAATCGGAGAGTTGCGGTACCAGTAAATCGCACGCTCTCGGTCTCGAACGACATCGAATGCGGCGGACAAGACCCGAAGCGCCTCGCGCATAAATCCCTGCAAACGGGCGTTCGTCGGCGCTTCCGACACGGTCGCGCGATGCACGTGAGCGAGCTGCGCGAGCTCCTGCATTTGAAGATTCAGCGCCGCTGCAAAACGCACTGGCTCAATGACCGCTTGGCCAGGCGCGCGGAATTCATCAGCGAATCCGGGGAAACTCGGTAGAGCAGACATGATGACTCCTGTCTCAGTGCTTGCTCATTCTACGTCGGATATATGTCTAAATAAAGTCTAAATTTAGTCGTATTAAAGTCTATTGTTTCTCTAATGCTCTAATAAGAGCATATTAGACGGCTATTAGACTCCACTTTTACGAGAAGGCGCCCTCTCCTCCCTACCCCAGATCCTTCAAGATCTGCTCGACCGCCGTGAGCACTTCTTGGGGCTCGACCCCCTGCAGCCCTTGCGGGAAAGCCAGCGTGACTTTGCCCCGCGCATTGCGCGTGACCGTCACGCGCCTGGCCGCGCCTACGTTGTACGGCTTCTGCACCGGGGTGAATTTCTTCGGCCGATCGAGACTCCCCGCGAGCAACCTCAAAACCTCACCCGGTGCGCGCTTCCCCTCCCCTTCGCGCGCGAGATTTTGGCCGCCTGAAGAATCACTTCTTTCGCACCTGGCCACTCGAGCAAGGTCGCGACTTTGTACGCCTGCTCAATCGGCACGGCCGACTTGTCCGCGAAAAGACCCGCCACGCTTGTTGCACTCCGCGCGCAACAGCGATTAGATCCAACACGCCCTCGCAAGGGGCAGCCCTTCTTAGTCGTGCAATACCATCTAACCTGGCGCGAGTAATAATCATGTCAAGGAAACCAGCACCCCAAGTGCTCGCTGACCAGAGGCAGAGCCGATGACCACCGAACTCACCATGCTCACCTGGTCGATCTGCCTGGGCCTCGTCTATGTGCTCATCGCCGCATATTTGATGACCTCCCAACGGGGCCTCGGATGGAACATCGGCAACCGCGACGGAGAAGCCGCCCGCCTGTCCGGCGCCGCGGCCCGCGCGCAGCGCGCCAGTCGTAACTACTTCGAGACCTTTCCGTTCTTCGCCGCGGCGGTGCTGGCGGTGCTGCTCACACAGCGCAACTCAGCGCACACCGCGCTCGGCGCTCAGCTCTATTTCTGGGGACGCGTGGCGTATCTGCCCCTCTACATCATCGGCATCCCGTACGTGCGCACGCTCGCCTGGGCGGTCGCCTTCTTTGGCCTGCTGACAGTGCTCGCGGCGCTGTTCTGAGCGGCGCCGCAGCTCGTCGCGGGGACGCGCAGCGCGCCCCGTGATCTTTCTCGGTCAATCGCGCTGAGACGTCCTCACGCTCAACTCGATGAGGCACTGAAGTAAGGGCTGCCCCTATCCGTCGGCGTGAATTGGCGGGCAGCGAAACGGCGGGAACCAAAAAAACCGTTCTCGTCCTACACGGCGCGGGGCGGCAAAGCGCCCGGCGGCTGCTAATGTGAGGCCTCGTGCAGCAAGGAGCAGCGCCTCATGCCGATCAGCAACGCTCTCGCGAGCCTCGCCGTTCACGATCTGCGGACCGCCGAACGCTGGTACGAGCGGCTCTTCGGGCGGCCCGCGGACTCGAGCCCGATGCGCGAGGTCTCGGAATGGAAGTTCTCTGGCGGCGGCTGGCTGCAGGTCTACGAGAACCGCCAGCGCGCGGGTGCCGGCTCGGTCACGCTCGCCGTCGATAGCGTCGATGAGCAGATCACCGCCCTGGAACAGCTAGGACTGGATCCTGGACAGCCGATGGTCACGAAGGTGGTCAAGGTGATCATGATCAAGGACCCGGACGGCAACAGCATCGCGTTTGCCGAGGCCACCGGTCCGGGGGCGGCGCATTGATTGCGGGTGCGCGAGCCGCAGATACGAAGCCGTGAAAACCTTTCGACCGCCGCCGTTCTTGGGCCTGCGGGTGCCCTGCTCCGGCCGCTCCTTCGCAGATCTCTGAACTGCAATTCGCCGCGGCCGCAGCCTGCGCAAGTGCTTGATTGCAGCGGGGCGGCCGCGGCGTCTCGCGGTGCGTTGACCCTCCGGAGCCCACTTAGTACGCTACACAAACAAATAGCCACACGAGGGGCGGCAGGGCCGCACCAGGGCTATCCCCCCAAAGGACAGTGATATGGCCACCGTGCAACCTCTCGAGCACACCGATTCCTTCATACAGCGCGACTACTCCGCGGCCGCCAAGCGGGCCCTGGCGCGTAAGCCGGCGCTCTTCATAAACAATGAGTGGGTGGCATCGAGCCACGGGGCCACGCTCATGGTCGAGGACCCCTCCACCGGCAGGGAAGTCGGCCGCATCGCCGATGCCTCCGATGCCGACGTGGACCGCGCCGTCGCCGCGGCCCGCGCCGCATTCGACGATGGACGCTGGTCGAACCTGCCGCCCAAGGTGCGCGAGCGCACCATCAACAAGCTCGCGGACCTGCTCGAGGCACACACCGCGGAGTTCGCCGAGCTCGAGGCCATCGACAACGGCAAGCCGGTCGGCATGGCGACGGTGGTTGATATCCCCGGGGCGGTGGACCACCTGCGTTACATGGCGGGCTGGGCCTCCAAGCTCGGTGGTGAGCTGCTGGAGCCGCAGGGGTTGCCGCGCGGCACGGTGTTCAGCTACGTCTCGCGCGAACCCGTCGGGGTGGCGGCGCAGATCGTGCCCTGGAACTTCCCGCTGCTGATGGCGACGCTCAAAATCTCGCCGGCGCTCGCCGCCGGCTGCACGCTGATCCTGAAGCCCGCCGAGCAGACCTCGGTGACGACGCTGCGTCTGGCGGACCTCGTGGCCGAGGCGGGCTTTCCGCCGGGCGTGATCAACGTGATCACCGGCAACGGCCACACGGCCGGCGCGCGGCTGGTGATGCACCCGGACGTGGACAAGATCGCGTTCACCGGCTCCACCGAGGTCGGCAAGATCATCAACCGCAGCGCGACCGATTCGCTCAAGCGCGTCACCCTGGAACTCGGCGGCAAGTCCCCGGTGGTGGTGATGCCGGATGTGAATGTCGATGAGGTCGCACCCGCGGCCGCCGGGGGCATCTTCTTCAACTCCGGCCAGATCTGCGTCGCCGGCTCACGGCTGTTCGCGCATCGCTCGATTTTCGACCGCATGGTCGAGGGCGTGGCGGCGGCCTCGGCGTTCTGGAAGCCACGGCCCTCGCTCGACCCGCAGGGCCACATGGGCCCGCTGGTCTCCAAGGAACAGATGGATCGCGTCATGGGGTACATCGAGGCGGGCAAGCGCGATGGCGCCTCGGTGGCCATCGGCGGGGATGCCGCGGCCGCCAACGGCTACTACGTCAACCCGACGGTGCTCGTGAACGTGAAGCCCTCCATGAGCGTCGTGCGCGAGGAGATCTTTGGACCGGTGCTGGTCGCGCAGCGCTTCGACACGCTCGATGAAGTCGCGAAGGCCGCCAATGACACCTGCTACGGCCTCGGCGCCAGCGTGTGGACCAAGGACGTCTCCGCGATGCACCGGCTCGCCGCCAAGATCAAGTCGGGCACCGTCTGGGGCAACTGCCACAGCGTGATCGACCCGGCGCTGCCCTTTGGTGGCTACAAACAGTCGGGCATCGGCCGCGAGCAGGGCCGGCAGGGCATCGAGGCGTACACGGAGCTGAAGACGGTCATCATCAAGCTCTAGGAAATCCCGAGGCCCTTCCAACCCCCGGGTTGCCGCGGCGGCGTCGCCGCGGGATGAAGAGGCTCGAAGCTGCGGGGTAAGAAAAAGCGGGGCGAAGTGGTTCGCCCCGCTTTGCGTCTCAGCGGCGAAGCGGCGGAATCAGAAGCTCTTCTTCATCGTCAGCGCCCACTGCAGCGGTTGCCCCGGCGAGCCGGTGATGGTGCCCGCGCCGGCCCCGGTCAGGTCGAACTTCGAGTAGAAGTAGTAATGGTTGGTGAGGTTCGTACCTTCGAGCGTCGTCTCGAGATCTCCCTTGGCATTGCGCCACGTCAGGCGGGCGTTGAGCAGCGTGTAACCGCCTAACTGGCCAAACACCGCGGACGGCGAACCCGGCGCGGGCGCGGTGTTGCTGCCGACCTGGGGACCGAGGTACGTGACGTCGAAGCGCGGCGTCAGCGTGCCCGATCCGTCCAGCGGGAACTGATACTGGGCGCCGAGGTGCCCCTGCTCCTTGGTGAAGCCGAGCGGGGTATCGGAAAGCTGACCGATGACCGCCGTATTGCTCGAGCAACCCGCGGCACCAGGCACCGGGACCGGCACCACCTGCGGGTCCACGCATTTCCAGTCCCAGTGCATGTACGACGCCGACGCGTCGAGCTGCAGCCCCCCGACCGGCTTCGCCAAGATCTCGACTTCCACGCCCGTGACATCCGCGTCTCCGGCGTTCTGCGGCAGCGCGCACGGTCCCGGACCGCCGTATTGCGGGCAGCTCAGCAGCACCAGCTGCGCGTCGTCGAGCTTGTTGTAGAAGACGGCCGTGTTGAACCGTACCGTGCGGTCGAACAGATCGGTCTTCAGGCCGATCTCGTACGCGTTCACCTTCTCCGGGCCGAACCCGATCGCCTGCGCGGGGTTGAACGGCCGCGGGCTGTCACCCCCGGCCTTATAACCGGTCCCCCACGACACGTAGGTCATCACGGCCGGATTGAAGCGGTAGTCGGCACTGACGTGCCAGTCGGGCCGGCTGCCCTGGAACCGGGCCTCTAGACCGTTGAGCGCACCGAGGAAGGGATTCGGCGTGACGCCGTCGAAGCTCAGGCGATAGTAGGTGTAGCTCTTGTCGTCCCAACTGTAGCGCGCGCCGCCGGTGAGGCTCAGCGCGTCGGTGACATCGTAGAACAGCGTTCCAAAGGCCGCCTTGGAGGTGGTCTTCACCGGGTCATTGCCGAGGAACTGCAGCGGGATGGGCGCGTAGCGGATGTCCTGCAGCGTGTAGTACGTCGTCTTCTCATCGGAGTAGAAGCCGCCGATGGTCGCCCGCAGTTTCGGCGTGAAGTCCATGCTCAGGCGCAGCTCCTGGCTCCAGAACCAGTCGGTCAGGGTGTTGTTGCCGAACTGGGTTTGCGCCGGTGACAGATCGCCGTCGATGCTGAAGGTGTTGGTCCAGTTGCGATAGCCGGTGATCCACTTCGCCTTCACTCCGTCGGTGATGCCGATGTCGGCGTTGAGCGCGAAGTCGTACGCGTCGAAGGTGTTGAGTTGCCCGCCGGAGCTCGGCAACACCGGGACTTCGACTCCCGGGGCGATGGTGAAGTTTCCGCCCTGCTGGCCGAGCGTGGTGTAGTTGCACCACTTGCCGCAGATAAAGGCCGAGGTCAGCGGGATCCCAGCCCCGCCATTCGGCGCGTACGTGTTGGGATTGGGATTGTTGCCATACAGCAGCACTTCCGCGCCGTTGTTGTGCGCGTCGTGGATGTAATCGGCGCTGAACAGGATGTCGAGGCTCGAGGTCGGGTTGTAACGCAGCAGCCCGCGCAGCCCGTGGTAGCCCGTGTCACCGAGTGAGTACTGCTGGCACTTCAAGCCGCCGCTGCCTGCGGGCACGCCGCTGTCGGGGTTCACGCAGCCGTAGCTGTATACGTTGACGTAACCCTCCTGCGTCTTGTACGTACCGCTCAGGCGCCCCGTGAGATGGTCGGCGAGCGTGAAGTCGAAGCCGGCAATCAGGTCGAGGCGGTCCTTGCTGCCGTAGGTGCCGGAGATGTACGCCGGGCCATCACCGGTTGGCTTGCGTGACACGAAGCGGATCGAACCGCCCTCGGAGTCCTTACCGTAGAGCGTGCCCTGCGGGCCGCGCAGGACTTCCACGCGCTCGACGTCGAGGAGGTCGAAATTCGCACCCGTCAGGCGCGGGTAGTAGACATCGTCGATGTACATCCCGACGCCGGGCTCGAAGGCCGGATCGAAGTCCACCTGCCCGAAGCCGCGGATGCTTGCCGACACCGATTCGCCGAAGGCGGCGGACGTGGGCCGGAAATTCACACTCGGGGCGCTGCCCATGATGTCCGACAGCACCTGCGCGCCCTGCTCCTGGATGGCCTGGGAGGTAAAGGCGGTGATCGCAATCGGCGTGTCCTGCAGTTTCTCCTCGCGGTACTGCGCGGTCACGACGACCTCCTCGAGCTGCGAGGACGGCGCCGCCGCCTGTTGGCTCTGCGCTACAGATAAGCCACTCAACAGCGTGGCGAGCGTCCCAAGGGCGCCTAACGCACACAACCTCAGCCAGGAAATTGGGCCTGAAAAAGCCTTCATTTCACGTTCCCCCTCTAAAAGCAGATGATTCGCGACCCGTTAGTACCCCGGAACGACCGCTTATTTTGTAAGTAGAACAAACAACTTTATTGTTTGCAAGACGTCACATCGGACGGCGTGCTTGTTGTCTGTGCACAACGACGGGGCGACTCACAGGGATGCAGGGGTCAACCGGCGGAGAACTCACCGTGGCGGGCAGCGCCGCGGGTGGCCCCCTTGCACCGCCGCCGTGGGCCATCCCCGCTGCGTCGTGCGGGGCCCGGTTTCAGGCCTTCCTGGCCAGCGCTGCGCCGAAGCGCGGATGCGCAAAGTGCATGGGCACATCCTGGCGGTGCGGCCAGGTCCGGCGTACCTGCCCTTGCGGCAGCAGTACGTCCGGCCCGAGCGGGTTGGCCGGATAGGTCTGCGTGGCCGGCTGCAGGTGGGCGACGGTTCTGGACCAGCCGCGCTCGTAATCCGCCTGCCACTGCATCATGTAATCGAGGCGCTTGATCTTCCAGACTCCGTCCGCGCGCACGTAGTCGTTCTCGTAGATGCCCGCTTCGTAGAACTGCAGCGGCAGCCCCTCGGGCTTGTAGGGGCGTGTCTCGTGGCAGCCGCCCATGAGCAGTCCGCGGAAGCGGCCCTTCGCGGTGCGCCGGTCCGCGGCGACCGTGATGATGTCCTGCATCTGGAAATGATCGAGCAGGAAACCGTCGACCGGGCCGTTCGCGCCCTGGGTGAAGAAGTTCTGGAACCAGGTGCCGTAGAGGCGGCGCACGCCCGCGTGCCCGTGGTACTCACCCGAGAGGAACACCACCACGCCGTCATCGGCGAACAGCTGCACCACATCCTCGGCGCGATTGAAGTCGATGTAGTAGCCGTAGGCCCAGTGCAGGCGGCGGATGGCGCTGATGTCCTCGAGCTCCCCGACGCGATGCTCCAGGGCCGCCAGGCGTGCTTCGAGCTCGGACATGATCACCTCCCGCGCGTGCGTTTTCTTTGTAACACTAACAAATGATCGCTAGCGCAGCGAGGGAGAGGCACATGGACTTCACGGGCAAGACGGCACTCATCACCGGCGGCGTATCCGGCATCGGCTTCGGCATCGCGCGCGCGTTCGCGGCGGCGGGGATCGAGCTCGTGCTGACCTACCGCAACGCCGAGTATCAGGCTCAGGCAGCCGCCTGGTTCACGCAGCAGGGCCGACCGCAGCCGCGCTTCCTGCCGCTCGACGTCACCGACCGGACGCGCTGGCGTGCCATCGCCGAAGAAGTGGGGCCCGTGGACATTCTCGTCAACAACGCCGGCGTCAGTGTGTTCGGACCCACCGACGAGGCCAGCTATGCCGACTACGACTGGATCATGGGCGTGAACTTCGGTGGGACGGTGAACGGACTCGTGACGTTCGTGCCGCGCATCAAGGCCCAGGGACCGGGCGGACACATCGTGAACGTGGCCTCGATGGCCGCCTATCTGTCCGGACCGCAGGCGGGCATCTACACGGCGAGCAAGTTCGCGGTGCGCGGACTTACCGAGTGCCTGCGCTTTAATCTGGCGCCCTACGGCATCGGGGTTTCCCTGATGTGTCCCGGGCTGACCCGGACCAACGCCTGGGACTCCGCCCTCAGGCGCCCCGCGGACTTTGCCGACTCGGGCTTCCCGCCGACCGGGCGCGCGGAGCTCGAGCGCTTCGGCACCGCGTTCGAGGCCGGCATGGATCCGCTGGAAGTCGGGGAAAAGACCCTCGCCGGCATGCGGGAGAATCGGGCGGTGATCTTCACGCACCCGGAGTTCGCCGCAGACTTCGACGAGATTCACCAGGCAAGTCTGGCTGCGCTGCCGCAGGAGCCGGTCCCGGAGGCCCGCCAGCGTATCGAGCGGCTGCGCCGGGCGGCGAATCGCGCCGCGGCGGCGGGTCAGCAGATTCGCCTGGACGATCTCGCCTGAGATCCGCGGGGCGCGCGTGCCGCAGCCGCGTGCCTGCAGCGCCTCAGAACATCCCGTTAGTGTTGGCGGATTTCTCCGGCACCGGCTGGACCACGTCCCAGTGCTCGGCGATCTTGCAGTGATCGACGCGCAGGATGTCCACGACCGCAAGTCCGCGATCGCCCGGCGTGAACACCGCGTGCGAGTGCACGGCCACGAGATTGCCGTCGGCGATGATGCGCTTGATCGAGTAGGTCGTGTCCGGATGGTTGCGGAAGAAGGGCTCGAGGAAGGCGATCGCTGCCTCGCGTCCCGTCGCCGCCAGGGGGTTGTGCTGAATGTAGCCCGGTTCGACCCAGGTCTCGAACGCCTCGCGCACCCGCTTCTCGAGGTAGAACTCGGTCATGAACTTCGTCGCCACTTCCTTCGGCTTGAGGCGGCATTCGTCCGCATGGGCGAGCGCGGCGGCCAAGGTCAGTGTCGCAGTCAGGAGGATGAGCGGTGGGCGCATACGGAGTCTCCTTCGCAGAGTGAAGTGATGCCTCAGCTTAAGGCACGCGGTCGAAACTACTGAAGCCTCGCGGCGGCGAGGTCGGCACCCTCGCGCAGCGCGCGCAACTTCTTCCAGGTGACGGCGGGGTCGATCTTGCCGTAGCCGGCAAAGGTGCCGAAACCGCAGTCGGTGCTGGCGATCACACGCTCGACGCCGACGATGGCGGCGAAGCGCTCGATGCGCTGCGCGATGAGCTCGGGATGCTCGACATAATTGGAGCAGGTGTCGATCAGGCCCGGCGCGAGTATCTTGTCCTGCGGAATCGGCGCCGCGGCCCACACCTTCCACTCGTGCTCGTGGCGTGCATTGGCGGCCTCGAACAGGATCGTCGCCGGGCGCGCGCCGAGAATGATCGCCAGCACCCGCTCGAGCGGGATGTCGTGGTCGTGCGGCCCCTCGTAGTTGCCCCAGCACACATGCATGCGCATTCTCTCCGGCGGGATGTCCGCGGTGGCGGCGTTCAGCGCCTCGACGTTGGCCGCGGCGACGTTGAGGAACTCCGCCTCGCTCAGCTCCTGGTAGCCGGTGTGGCGCGCCATCGCCAGGTCCGGGCAGTCCAGTTGCAGCTGCAAGCCGCTCGCGACGATGGCGGTGTACTCCGGACGCATGGCATCCACCAGGTCGGCGAGATACGCCTCGTGGCTCGGATAGAAGGCATTGGGCTGAAACGCCGTGATCAGCCCCGGCGACGCCGCGTTCAGGAAGCCGCGCACGCTGCGGCCCGAGAGGGCGCGGATGAAGCGGCGGATGTCCTCGCGACACGGGCCGGGATTGACCAGCCGCACCGGCCCCACGCAGCTCGCGCGCACGAACTCCTGCTCGCCCATGATCGCGGCGAGCTTCTTGCGTAACTGCGGCAGCGGCGCCAGGTCCAGCGCCGGCTTGCGCGTGACGTGGCCGCCAAACCCCGACAGCCGCTCGGTGATGTACGTCGAGTAGCCGACCTTGCCGAGTTCGCCGTCGCTCACGATCGATACCCCGGCGGCCTCCTGCTGCGCCACGGCGTCCTCGACGGCCGCCTGTACGAGGCGCTCGAAGGCCGCCGCGTCGTAGGGCCTGCCATGGTCGCGGGCGAGCAGCAGCGGCACGAGTTCCTCGCCGCGCGGCAGGCTGCCGACGTGCGTTGTGAGAATAGTGGCCACGACGCTCCTATTGCCTTTTGTAGGTAATGCATACAAATATGTCGCGATCGGGGAGGGACTTCAACATGAGTGACATTGCCGCGCTGACCGCCCGCATCGAAAAGCTCGAGCACGAGCTTGCGATCGAGCAGGACGTCAACCAGATCCGCCGCGTCCAGTACACCTACGGCTACTTCATCGACAAGTCGCAGTACAACGAGGTGGTCGACCTGTTCGCCGACGACGGCGAGGTGTGGTTTCTGGGTGGAATCTACAAGGGCAAGGCCGGCGTGCGCCGCCTGTACATCGAGCGCTTCCAGACAGAATTTCACCGCAGGGGCACAACGGCCCGCGCTACGGCTGGCTGCTCGATCACCCGCAGCTGCAGATGGTCATCGACGTCGCGCCGGACCGCCGCACGGCGAAGGCGCGCGGCCGCTCGATGATGCAGGCCGGGCTGCACCACACGGCCGCAGGGCAGCCAGCGCGCCTGGTGGGAGGGTGGCATCTACGAGAACGACTACGTGCGCGAGAATGGGGTCTGGAAGATCCGGGCGCTGCGCTACTACCCTTTCTGGCACGGCAGCTTCGCGGAAGGCTGGCCGAAGACCCCGATCGATTTCGTGCCCATGGCCAAGGTGTGCTACCCGCAGGACCCGCTCGGCCCGGATGAGCTCATCACTCCCGCGCCGCGCCTGTGGCCCGCGACCGATACGGTCCCGTTCCATTACCCGCACCCGGTGACCGGCCAGCCGATCGTGCTCGACAACCGCCGCGCACGCGAGGGATTCAAGGATGGATGAGGCATCCGCCTGGGTCGCCCGGGCTGCCATCACCGAGCTGATCACGCGCTATGCCGCCCTCAACGATGCGGGCGACTGGGACGCGGTGGCGGCGCTGTACACCGAAGAGGGCCGCATGAACCGGCCGACGGCCCCGGATGAGTTCATCAGCGGGCGCGCCGCCATCCTCGCGGCCTTCCGCTCGCGCCCGCGCCGCGCCTCCCGGCACATCGTGGCCAACGTGCTCGTCACGCTCGAGGGCGAGGCGCGCGCCCGCGCCTCGAGCCAGATCCTGCTGTTCACCGGCCGCGCCGCCGAGAATGGCGGCCTGCCGACCCTGTCCCCGGGCGCACCGCTCGTGGGCAGCTATGACGACACGCTGGTGAAGACCGCGGACGGCTGGCGTTTTGCCCTGCGCCGGGGCAGCCTCGACTTCAGGGCCTGAGGGGATGAGTCGTATGAGCCAGGCGGCCGCCGAAGTGCACTCGCTGATCGACTATCTGGTGCCGACCTCGCGCATCAACCGCCGCTTCTGGGCTCCCGGCAAGGAGTTCAACACGGGCATCTATGCGCCCTATGCGGTGACCATCCGCAACGCACGGCTGGCCGGTCCCTTCACGCTCGACGCGCACGGCTTCTGCCTCGGACGCCATCACACCGACATCAGCGACTGGCAGAACCAGTACGCCGCCGATTCGCCCTATGCCGCGCAGGTGGCGGAGGTCGCCATGCGCCTGAGCGGCGCGGACCTCGTCGTACCGATGGGCGGCATGATGCGCGCCTCCGGCACGACCAGCGCGAGCGTGCAGCCGCCCGCCGCGGAGGCGCACGTCGACTTTACGGAGGGCTGCGCGGCGCGCATCGCCGAGCGGCTCTACCGCACGGCACGGCCCGCAGGTCCGGGGTACCGGCGCTTCATCGCCTTCAGCCTGTGGCGCGTGCTGTCCGCGCCGCCGCAGGACATGCCGGTCGCGCTCTGCGAGGGAGGTTCCGTACGCGACGACGAGGGCACGCACAACACCAAGGTCGACGTCAGCGAGATCCCCACGGGAGAGGCGCTGTTCGCGCCGATCGAGGGCGAGGAGAACATGTCGGCCGCGACCATCTTCCACTACTCGCCCGCGCACCGCTGGTGGTACTTCCCGGACATGGAGCCGGAGGAAGTGATCTTCATCAAGTTCTACGACTCGGATCACGGCAAGGCCTGGCGCTGTCCGCATACCGCCTTCCGTGACAACACCCGTCCCGATGCGCATCCGCGCCGTTCGATGGAATTCCGCGCGATCGCCTACTTTTCCCACAGCTGAAACCGTACGCGCGCGGCGCACGCGACGGCCACGCTGCGTCAGGCAGCGGTGAGCTCGGCCGCGCTCACCCACCAGCCGTGCACCTGGGGCCGCAGGCGGTGCGCAATGTGCACGCGCGCGACGGGGCCGGCGGCCACGTTGCCGGCATCGAGGATCCACAGCGCGTGCCGGAAGTCAGACGCGCCGGTCTGCTGATCGACGATGGTGAGGAGCCACCCCTCGTGGGAGGATTGCGAGGACGGTACGTGCACCGGCTCGCTGAAGCAGTGACCGGGCGGCAGTGCGAGCGCCTGCGGCGGGCGGCCGGTGAAGTCGAGCCGCAGCAGCGCGTTGAACATGACGCCCACCGGTCCGCCGGCGACCGGGGGACCCTGCAGGTCGGGGTTCATGCTCAGGAGCCACGCGTGATCGTAGGGGCGTCCCTGGGAGGCGGCGGGAATCACCGGCAGGTCTCCCGGAGGTCCGATCACGGTCTCGGTCACGCGGTCACTGTCGCCGCGCGGCTCGAGGGTCCAGCGCGCCAGACGCGCGCCGGTCTCTGCCGGGGCTACGTTGAGACCCGAGGCACGCTGGATGAAAGGAAACGCATTCACGTTGGCGAGGCACTGGTCGAGCTGAATGCGCCCGTCCGCGTCCTCGAACGCGTTCATCAGGTGGTAGCAGAACACGCCCTTCGGCCCGCGGAACCAGCGCATCTCCGCCACGGCTCCATGGCGCGGCATGACGCCCACCCAGCTGTCGCGCTGCAGCTCGTGCACCCAGTGATCGCCCCCCGCCTTCAGGCGCGCAAGATCACACGTCGTCGGGTAGACCGGGAACAGCGCGTAGTTCTGCGTGATCGCGAAGTCGTGCATCAGCGCGCAGTACGGTGCATCGAACCATTGCTCGCTCACCAGCTCGCCGCGCCTGTCCGCCCTGCAGTAGGCGACCTTGGTCGAGGCCAGTCCGTCGGCCTCGTAGCCAAAGAAGAACAGCTCGCCCGTTTGCGGGTCGATGCGCACGTGCGCCGTGACCGTCTGGCTGCGCAGCCGGCCGCCGAAGTCATGGCGCCCGAGCGTCGCCAGGGTCCGCGGGTCCACGCGATACGGTCGGCCGTCCTCCTTGGTCATGAGCAGCCGGCCGGCATGCCACACCGGTGTCGTGTTGGCGACCGTGCGGTCGAGGCCGGCGACCTGCGGCTGGTCCGTGAACGGATTGCGGTACTTGCCAAAGAGCGCGCGCCCGGCCGCGACCTCGGCGCCGTGGCGCTCGGTCTGGACGTAGCGAATGGCGAAGCTGACCTCAGTCCCTGCGAAGCGCAGCGCCGACACCATGCCGTCACCGGCGATGACCGCGGCGCCATCTTCCACGTAGGGCGCAAAGGCGGGATCGGGAATCGCGCGGAAGAATGTGCCCGCGACCTCGGCGGGAATGCGTCCCTCGACGGGCAACGCATCGAGCTCGTACTCCTCACCCAGCGGCGCGTTCAGGCCCGTGAACTCAGGCGTATCCGGAAAGGTGCGTGCGCTCATGAGGCCCCATCCACCCTGACACCTGCGCGGATGATCGTGCGCGGGGTCCGCTTTGCCAAGCCGCCCCTCACGCGAACCACAGCGCGAGCGCGCGCATCTCGATGCTGACGCGCGGCGCCCACTGCGGCGCGCAGGCGGGATTGTCGAAAGCCACGTGCGGCACGCAGTGCGCACGCCCCGGCTCGCTGTCGTGCGTGGTGAACACCAGTGCCTCCTCGGGGTGCATGTCCGGGAACCAGTGCCAGCGATGCGCGCCAGCATGCGCGAGTACGAGACCTTCGAACGACCATTCCGGCTCCCCGGGCGCATCGAACACGGCATCCGCCGCGACGAGGTCGGCAGCGCTCACCGTGCGCGCGTCGCACACCGCGAGCGGCACATCCTGCGGGGGCGCAGACAGCGCACGCCAGACGTTGTAGTGCGCAAAGCGCGCGAGCCGCCGGCCGGGCGGTGCGGCGCGCTGCGCGAACGCGGCGGCCGTGGGATCGCTGATGTCGACGTGCGCAAAGCGCGCGGGACGGGAGTTATCGAGCGACCCCGAGAGCGCCGAGCGCTCGGAGAAACGCCGGATACCGGGGCTGTTCACCAGCACCAGATCGGCGCCCGACAGCGCCGTGACGAGCGCGACGATCTCTGCGCGGTAGGTGGCCTCAACCGCCGTGCGGTCGCCGAAGTCAGCCACCGCGCTGCGATGCGGGACGAGGGTGAACCCCGCCCCGGCGAGCGTCGGGGCCGCTGCGCGCGCATCCGCGATCTCCATCTCGACGGCGGCGATGTCGAGGACGTCACGGTCGTGATCGTTGGCGTAGTAGCGCGGCCGGGTGACGCCACGGCCGGCGTAAGCGATCAATGCACGTGTTTGCATGCGCGTGCCTCTGCTGCACCCTTTAGTGAGCGTGCCGCTGCGGCCTCACGGCCGCGCGGGCCCCCACAGCGCCATCAGCACCGGCAATACCATGGGCTTCAGCTTGTCCGGCACCCGCTGCAGCAGCGCCGCCTCGTGCGCGTCAACGATGCGGCGCGCCCGCTCGAGGAGCATACGCCCGCGCCGCGTCAGATCGAGCGCCTGCGTCCGCCCGTCGACCTGCCGCCGCTCGATGCAGGCCACGCGCCTCGAGGCGGGCGACGAACGGCGCCATGTTGGCCCGCTGGATATCCAGGACCCGTGCCGCGTGGCTCTGGGTGAGGCCGGGCGAGGACTCGGTCAACATAAGCATGGCCACATCCGCATGCCGCAACTCAAGCGGCGCGAGCCGCTCATTGAGTTCGGCCAGCGTCGCGGCCGAGGCGCGCCGCAACACGTAACCGGCGAGCCTGGTCAGTGGATCGTTCATGCGGGCGGCTGCGATTGTCAGGGAAGTGCTCCAGGGCTATACTGTTATACAGTATAGCAATCCTCGGGTGCGCTGTGCACCGGCCTTGCGACGCATGGCACGTCCTTGTGGCACGGCGCCGCCGCCGCGCCCGCCCCCTTCCACCAACGACTCAGCGAGAAGACCCATGAGCGAGCGAACCGAAGCCGATACCGTTGCCTTCCGCGTCAGCGCGGGAATCGCCTGGGTGAAGTTCAACCGCCCGGAGAAGCGCAACTGCATGAGCCCCAGGCTCAACCGGCAGATGCTGCGCGTCCTCGATGAGCTGGAGTTTCGCGACGACGTGGGCGTGCTGGTGCTCACCGGCGAGGGCGACGCCTGGTCAGCCGGCATGGACCTCAAGGAGTACTTCCGCGATACCGAGGCGCTGGGCCTCAAAGGCGTGCGCGAGTCGCAACGCGAGGCGTACGCGTGGTGGGAGCGGCTGCGCTGGTTCCAGAAGGTCACCATTGCGATGGTCAACGGCTGGTGCTTCGGCGGCGCCTATGGCCCGCTGTTCGCCTGCGACCTCGCCTTCTGCTCCGAGGACGCGCAGTTCGGCCTGTCGGAGATCAACTGGGGCATCCTGCCGGGCGGCGGCGCCAGCAAGGTGGCCGGTGATCTGATGCCGATGCGCAAGGCGATGTACCACGCACTGCTCGGCGAGAACCTGACGGGCCAGGAGGCCGTGGCCGCGGGTCTCGTCAACGAGGCACTCCCCGCAGCGCTGCTCGAGTCCCGCGTGACCGCGGTGGCGCAGCAGCTCCTGACGAAGAACTGGGAAACGCTCAAGGCCACCAAGGACGCGATGCGCCGCGTGCGCGAGATGACCTATGACGACGCCGAGGACTATCTGATCCGCGCCCAGGAGGCTCTCAACTGGCACGACAAGTCGGACGGGCGGCACCGCGGCATGAAACAGTTTCTCGACGACAAGACCTTCAAACCGGGGCTGCGCGCGTACGACAAAACGAAGTGAAGCGGCGGCGCGCGCCGCCACCACACCCTTCAGTCGGCGTCGCGTACCTTGAGCACGAGCAGCGCCGCCGCAGCCAATAGCGAGCCGCTGGCCATGATCGCGGCGACGATCTTGAGGGCGAAGCCCGCCTGAAACAGGTATCCGGCGATGACGGGTGCCAGCACCGCACCGCCGCGACCCACGCCGATCGCAAAGCCGGTGCCGGTCGCGCGCACGTGCGTCGGAAACACGTGCGCGAACAGCAAGTAGAAACCGGCGATCCCCGCGTTGGTGAACAGGCCGGCGACGGCGAGCGTCGCCTTCAGGCTGGTGAGATCCGCCGCCCCGCGGCCGAACCAGGCAACCATCAGCGAGCCACAGAGCAGCGTAAAGATCGTCAGTGGCTTCACCCCGATGCGCGTGGCGATCAGGCCGAAGATCGCCCCCCCGGTGGCACCGCCGACGTTCACCCAGGTGAGCACGCCGGCGGCCGCCTGCGGTGCGAAGCCCATGTCGACGACGATCTTCGGCACCCATTTGAGAATGAAATAAAAGCTGGTGATGTGGGCGAAGTACGCGAAGGTGATCAGCACCGTCGTCGCCAGGAGTCCCGGCTTCAGTATGTCGGCGATCGAGCGCCGTGCGGCCCCCTGCCCGGGCTCGCTGAGGGCGCTCGCCGGCGCATGACCGAAGCGCGCCAGGATGCGATTGATCTGCTCGAGCGCCCCGGGCGCGCGGCGCCGGTCGAGAAACGCCACGGATTCGGGCACCAGCAGCCACACGATGGGCAGGAAGGCGGTCGTCGCCCAGCCGCCGGCGATGAACACGCTGTGCCAGCTGGCGCTCGCCAGTAGCCTCTGCACGAACAGGCCGCCGACGACACCGCCGAGCGGATAGCCGATCACCATCAGCGCCAGCGCGAAGTTGCGCCAGCGCCGATTGGTGAGCTCGGCGGCGGTGGCATTGATCGAGGCGAGCGTGCCGCCGATGCCTAACCCGGTCAGCAGCCGGCACGCGAGCAGCTCGGTGACCCCGTGCGCGTGACCGGCCCCGAACATGCCGATGGCCATCGCCGCCAGGCATCCGAGGATGGTCGGGCGCCGGCCGATCTTGTCGGCCACGCCGCCGAGCAGCACCGAACCGAACGCCATGCCGAACAGCTCCATGGAGAGCACCCAGCCGAGCGTCGCCTTGTCGATGCCCCAGTCCTTGGCGATGCCGGGGGACGCGAAGCTGATCGACAGCACATCGAATCCGTCGAGCGCGTTCAGCCCCACCGTGACGAGCACCGCCAGCCACTGACCGGCCCGCATGGTGCTATCGGCGATGATGGACTTCGGGTCCCGGCCCGTCATATTCCCCCGTGACCCGGCTGCGCCGTGCTACTCGTGGATGCGGCTCAGCAGCTCGATCAGCTGGCTGACTTCTCTTTCGCTGAAGCGCGACTTGAGCCACTGCTCGTGTTGCTGGATGGCTCGCTTGGCCGTCGACAGCGTCCTGCGCCCCGCCTCCGTGAGGTTCAGAGCCTGCTTGCGACGGTCACTGCGGGACTTCTTGCGCACCAGGTACCCCTTCGCCTCGAGGCGATTCACGATGGCCATCGTGGTCGCGCGGTCCATGCGCATGCGCTGGGAGAGGCCGGTCTGTGCGATCTCCGGGTGGTCCGCGACCAGCCACAACGCCGACACCTGCTTCTGCGTGAGATCCAGGTCCGCGAAGGTCTCGGTGAAGTGCCGATAGACGGCGCCGTGAGCCAGGCGAATGTGAAAGCCCACGATATTGCGGATTTCGCCGATGTCTTCATCACCCGCCACGTGCGGTGTGGTGATGGCGATTGTTTCTTTTTTTGGCATCGGCCTACCCGGCATCAGATTGTTAGTATAGCTTACAAAGATCGCCGCCGAGAGGGACCTGCCATGGCCCACTTTCCCAGGACGCCCAGTTTTACCGGCTTCAACACGCCCTCGCGCATCGAGGCCGACATTGTAAATCTGGCGCACGAGGGCACAATTCCCCCGGAACTGAATGGCGCGTTCTTCCGGGTACAGCCTGACCCGCAGTTCCCGCCACGACTGGGCGACGATATCGCCTTCAACGGCGACGGCATGATCGCCCGCTTCCACCTCCACGACGGGCAGTGCGATTTCCGCCAGCGCTGGGCCCGGACCGACAAGTGGCAGCTGGAACGCGCCGCCGGCCGGGCCTTGTTCGGCGCTTACCGCAACCCCCTCACGGATGACGAAGCGGTCAAGGGCAGGATCCGTGGTACCGCCAACACCAACGCCTGGCTCTATGGCGGCAAGCTGTACGCGCTCAAGGAGGACTCCCCGGCGCTGGTCATGAACCCCGCGACGCTGGAGACGCACGGCTATACCAGCTTCAACGGCAAGATGACCGGTCAGACCTTCACCGCACATCCGAAGGTCGACCCGCAGACGGGCAACATGATCGCCTTCGGCTATGCCGCCTCCGGGCTGTGCAGCGAGGACTGCACTTTTTACGAAATCACGCCCGACGGGCGAGCTGGTCCGCGAACTGTGGTTCAAGGCGCCCTACTACTGCATGATGCACGACTTTGCGATTACCGAGGACTACGCGCTGTTTCACATCGTGCCGTCCATCGGCAGCTGGGAACGCCTGCGCCAGGGCTTGCCGCACTTCGGTTTCGACACCACCCTGCCGGTGTATCTGGGGGTACTGCCGCGCCGCGCCGGCGCCACGGCGCAGGACATCCGCTGGTTCAAGCGCGCCAACTGCTTCGCGAGCCACGTGCTGAATGCCTTTCAGGACGGCACCAAGATTCACTTCGACACGCCGGAAGCGAAGAACAACATGTTTCCTTTCTTCCCGGACGTGCACGGCGCGCCTTTCAACGGGGCGGAGGCCATGAGTTACCTGACCCGCTGGACGGTGGACCTGAGCTCCAGTTCCCCGGCGCTGACCGCCATCGAGCGCCTGACCGACACCGCGGCCGAATTTCCGCGCATCGACGATCGCTTCGCCGGGGTGCCGTACCGGCACGGCTGGCTGCTGGAGATGGACCTGCGCCGCCCGGTGGAGCTGCGCGGCGGCAGCGCCGGCGGCCTGCTCATGAACTGCCTCTTCCACAAGGACCTCTCGAGCGGCAAGGAGCAGCACTGGTGGTGCGGGCCGGTCTCGAGCCTGCAGGAGGCGTGTTTCATCCCGCGCCACAAGGCGGCGCCCGAGGGCGACGGCTGGATCGTGCAGATCTGCAACCGCCTGGATGAGCAGCGCAGCGAGTTGCTGCTGTTCGACGCGCTGGAGGTCGCCAGGGGACCGATCGCGACGATCCAGATTCCGATCCGCATGCGCTTCGGCCTGCACGGGAACTGGGCCGAGGCGGCCGACATCGGCCTGGCCGCGTAGCGGCGCTCCGCAGCAGCCGCGCGCGCTACGCCGCAGTGGTGATGCGCTCCCCGCCTCGCCGCGCCCGCTCGAGGAGCTGCTCCTCATCGCGCCGCACACACAGCACCAGGGCGATGAGCATGGCGACGATGGCCGGCGCCACCCAGTTGATGGCGAGGATCGCGGTCGCGAGGTTACCGCCATTGGCATCCGAGATCATGCCCACCACGAAGGGTCCGATGCCGATACCAAAGAGCGTCGTCACGACGATGTAGAGACTCGAGGTGATGCCGCGCATGCGCGGCAGCACCTGTTCAAACATGATGGCGTACAGCGGCGGGTACCACGCCGTCAGCACCAGGCTGTAGAGCACGAAGCGCGCGTAGAAGCTCGCCGGATCCGGGGCGTGGTAGACCCACAGCGCGATCAGCGGCGAGACGCCCAGCGAGACGAGCGTGACCCAGGCGCGCCCGGCGCCCGGGAAGCGCACATTGATCCGATCCGAAAGCGGCCCGGCGATCAGTGGACCGACGATGCCCAGGCCCCCGGCCAGCAAACCGAACTGCAGGCCCGTGGTCGCGGGCGACAGGCCGTAGTGCTTCATCAGGAACGACGGCGTAAAGCCCATGGTGCCGTAGTTGATCATCATCTGCAGCGCACCAACGCCAATGCACAGCAGCAGCGCGGGCGAGCGCGTGATGACCTCGAACGTGGGCCGGTCCGAGAGCCGCAGCCGCTGCAGCAGGTTGACCACCACGAGTGCCCCGAAACCGACCACGCCCCACTGCAGCGCATGCGGATTCACCGCGAGCGTACCGAAGTGCAGCGGGGGGCGGGGTGATAGGGCTGATGTGAACCGGGTCAGCATGGCGGCGCCGGCGATGACCAGGAGCGTCGCCACGAGATTTATGCCCCAGTAGCGCGCGCCCGCGCGCCGTCCGGCCATCGCCAGCCAGTTGACCCCGGGGGTCACCGTGGCGAGCAGCGCGAGACTGGCGCGGACCGGCTGCGGATCCGGGGGTGACTCGATGCCGTCGAGGCGCCCGCGCTGCGGCTCGGGCAGCCGCCACATGAGGGCCGCGAGGATGAAGCCGGGGAGCGCGGCCATCGAGAAACGCAAATTGCCAGCCCTTGAGAGCCAGTGGGGCAACAGCGCCGGCGTGACGGTGGTCCCACCAGTCCGCGGCCACACCCCCGAGGATCGAGGAACCGCCGAGGCCGAGCGCGATCGCGGCGGCGATCACCGCCGTGGCGAAACCGCGGCGCGGTTTCGCATAGCGGTCGAATACCAGCGAGAAGCCCGCCGGTTGCGCCGCGCCCTCGCCGATGCCGACCCCGAGTCGCGAGAGGGCGAGCAGCGCGAACCCCTGCGCGGCGGCCGCCAGCCCCGTCGCCAGCGACCAGAATGCCAGCGCGATCGCGAGCAGCCGCGTTCTCACCCAGCCATCCGCCAGTCGCCCGAGCGGCAGCGAGAACAGGGCGTAGAAGAACGCGAACACCGTGCCGTACAGCAGGCCCATCTCGGCATCGCCGATGTTGAGATCGTGCTTGATCCGCGGCGCCAGGATGGCAAGGATGTTGCGATCGAGCAGGCTGATGGCGTTGGCGAGCGCCACCAGTGCGAGGGCATAGCCGGCCGTGTGCGCGAGGCGCGTGCGGCTCACAGCCTGAACCAGCGCTCGGCGTTGGTCTGCATCAGTTTCTTCTTGGTCGCGAGCGGGATGTCGAGGTTGTCGTGGGTGCGCACCTCCTCGGCATGGAACTGATAGGGGTAATCCATGGCATACATGACCCGGTCCTCGCCCACGACCTCTTGCGTGAACCTGATCGCCGGCGCCCACGCCACGCCGCTGGTGGTGATCAGCACGTTCGTGCGCAGGTACTCCGGGATGGTCTTCTTCAGCGGCTGCAGGCGCGCGTAGCGCTGCGCGCGCACGCTCGCCTGGTGCATGTAGTCGAGGCGGTAGAGCCAGAAGGGCAGCGCCTCGCCCATGTGACCCACCATGATCTGCAGCTCCGGGTAGCGATCGAAGATCCCGCTGGTGATGAGGCGCAGCAGGTGCAGTCCCACCTCGACGCCAAAGCCGAAGATGGCGCCGTCGAGTCCGGCCTCGAGCATCGGTCCGATCATCGAGTCGGGGGGCGTCTGCGGGTGGATGTAGAGCGGCTGGCCGGTGTCGGCGAGCGCGCGGAAGATCGGATCAAACTTCGGATCATCCAGATATTCGCCGTGGGTGTGGCTGTTGATCTGTACGCCCTTAAAGCCGAGCTGGCGCGCGCCGCGAACGATCTCGCGCGCCGACCAGTCCGGGTCCTGCGGCGCAACCGTGGTCATGCCGACGTAGCGCTGTGGACGGGCGGCGACGTGCTCGGCGAGGTAGTCGTTGGCGCGTTGGGCAAGGCCTTTGGCCTCGTTGACATCCCACAGCGCCTGCGCACCGGGCGCGGTGAGCGCAAGGATCGCCCTGTCGATCCCGGTTTCGTCCATGTGACGGATGCGCTGCTCGCCCAAGTCGAGCAGCCGCTCGATGATCAGCGTGGCGCGCTCGGAGGGGCTGCGCGCGTAAAACCCCCACAGCGACACCATGCCCCGGTCGGCCGTGCCGTCCTTCACCATGCGCAGGTAGCAGTCGATCTGCTCGCGCGTCGCAAAGGCCTCCTCGGTGGCGATGCGCAGGTAGCCGCGGTCGCCGCCGGTCTTAAGTGCGTGGCTCATGTTTCACCCTTCGTGGACCGCCTTGACGACCAGGCACGACATCACGCCTTCCGGCCCGTTCTCGGAGCCATGGCCGGACCACTTGACGCCGCCGAATGGCGCGTCGGGGCCGCCGAGCACGGTGGTGTTGATACAGAACATGCCCGCCTCCACTTCGCGCGCCAGGCGCTTCTGCCGTGCGGCGTCATGGGTCCAGCTGTAGGAGGCCAGACCGTAAGGCAGCCGGTTGGCCTCGGCGATCATCTCCTCCTCGGTGCGGAACGGATTGATGAGCGCGACCGGGCCGAAGGGCTCCTCGTTCATGATGGCCGTGCTGAGCGGGACCTCCGACAGCACGCTGGGTGCGTAGTAATAGCCCTGCGTACCGATGCGCCGGCCGCCGGTGTGCAGCCGTGCACCGGCGCTCACGGCGCCCCCGATCAGGCGCTCCATCGCCTCGGGGCGGCGCGGATTGGCCATCGGGCCCATCTGCACGCCCTCCTCGAGTCCGCTGCCCACGCGCCACTGGCCGGCACGTTGCGTGAACCCGGCGAGGAAGCGCTCATACACGTCCTGCTGCACGATGAAGCGTGTCGGGGAGATGCACACCTGGCCCGCGTTGCGGAACTTCGAAGCGACCATGGTGTTCAGCACCTGCTCCACGTCCACGTCGTCGAACACCAGCACCGCGCCGTGTCCGCCGAGCTCCATGGTCGTGCGCTTGCAGTCCTCCGCGGCGAGCTTCATGAGGTGCTTACCGACCACGGTCGAGCCGGTGAAGCTGAGCTTGCGGATGATCGGTGAAGACAACAGGTGGCGCGAGACTTCGTCCGGCACGCCGAACACGGCCTGGCCGACCTCCTTCGGCAGGCCCGCGTCGAGCAGGCACTGCAGCACCGCCAGTGCCGAGGCGGGGGCTTCCTCGGCCGCCTTGAGAATCACCGAGCAGCCCGCGGCAATGGGTGCGCCGAGCTTGCGGCCGGGGTTGCCGATGGGGAAATTCCAGGGCGCAAAGGCCGCCACCGGTCCGACCGGTTCGTGGACCACGGTCGAGCGCATGCCGGCCGGGCGCACCAGCTGTCGCCCGTAGACGCGGTGACATTCGCCCGCATAGAACTCGAACAGGCCGACGTTCATCAGCACTTCGAGGCGGGCCTCGGTGAGGGTCTTGCCCTGCTCCAGTGTTGCGATGCGCGCGATCTCTTCCTGTCGCTCCCGCAGCAGGCGGGCCGCACCCGCCAGCACCGCGGCGCGCTGCTGCGGGCCGGTATCGCGCCACAGGCGAAAGCCGCGCTGCGCGGCCGCGAGCGCGCGGTCCAGGTCCGCCTTGTCCGCGAGCGGCAGTGCGCCGAGGGACGCCCCGGTCGCCGGGTTCACCACCGTGTGCGTGCGCCGCTGACCGACCGGGATCTTCTCCCCGTCGATGATCATGTGCAGCTCGGGGTAACTCACGACGCTCTGGCCGCCGCGAGCCGCTCCATCTCACGGCCGTAGGGCCTGACGCCGCGCGAGATGATGAACGCCGCGAGCGGCAGCAATATCGAGGCCGTCAGCACGATGCTCTTCCACAAATCGGCATCGGAGCCGAACACGCGTTGCGTGACGCTGCCGATCAGCTGGCCCCCGAACGCTCCGAAGAAGATGAACATGAAGAGGTAGATGGCGGTCACCCGGCCGCGCATCTCATTGGGCGTGATGAGCTGGATCGCAGCGTTCTGCGGTACGGACGAGGCCAGCGCGCACACCCCGCCCGCGCCCACGCACAGCAGCGCCAGCTCCCCCGAGGGCATCAGCGGGGCTGCGATCTCGAACGGCGCGGCGAGGGCGAAGAGGATCGTGGCGGCGCGCACGTGAGCGTCCTTGTAGCGCTTGGCCAGCCATTCCGTGAATACGGTGCCGACCAGGGCGCCGGCCAGGTAAGACACCAGGATCACGACGCCCAACCAGTTACCGATCCGCGCCGGCGTCCAGCCGTAGGTGCGGGCCAGAAATGCCGGCCGCCAGACCCCGAGACCCAGAAACTCCGTGGCGCTGCAGGCGAGGCCGATGAAGAGCGGCAGGTAGACGGCCCGGCGCGTCCAGATCTCCCGCAACACGGCGCTCATCGGCACGGCCCCGGCCAGCGCCATCACCCCGCGGCGCGGCGGCTCCTTCGCCAGCAGCAGCAGGCCCGCGATCACAAAGCCGGGGGCGCCGACCATCATGAGCACCCACTGCCAGCCGTGGATCGTCAGGCCCATCCAGTGAGTGACCGGCCACGCCGCCACGAGGGTGAGGAGCGACCCCCCGAGGTAGATACCGAGAAAATTGCCGCCGATGAAGCCAATCTGCAGGAAGCCGATGGCGCGCGGCAGTCGCGCCGGCGGGAAGTAGTCCGACAACATCGAGTACGAGCCCGGGGCGTGGGCCGAGCCGCCCGCGCCGACCAGCATGCGGCTCAGGAACAGCTGCACGAAGTTCTGCGCAAGTCCCCCCAGGGCGGTGATGCCGCCGATGAGGGTGACGCCCCCGGCGAGCACGTACTTGCGCGGGTAGAGATCCACCAGGCGCGCCAGGGGGATTCCGACCAGCACATAGAAGATGATGTTGGCGGGCCCCAGAAGAAAGCCAAGCTGCTCGTCCGTCAGATGAAAGTCGGCCTTGATGTGCTGCGCCATCATGTTGAAGATCTGCGCGTCCATGAAATTCAGCGCAGTCGCAAGAATGATCACGAAGAGGCCGTAGTACGCCGCCGCGCGTGCGGGCCACGCCTGCGGTTGCGGTCGCGGATCCGCCGCCTGAGTGATCGCCGCCCCGGATACTTCCGCGACCATCGCCATCCCCCTCACCCACCGCGCTTTGCCAGCGCCAGACTGTATGTATTAGATACAATATGACTTGCGGCGGTTTGTCCAGCGCTCTGTGGGCCGCGCCGGCGCACGGCCGTTCAGGCAATCGAGGGGGTACGCGGCATGCAGCACCTGCCAGGCAAAACCGCATTCGTAACCGGGGGCGCAAGCGGCATCGGCCTTGGCATCGCCAAGGCGCTCGTGGGCGCGGGCATGAACGTGGTCATCGCGGACATCCGCGACGATCATCTCGCGGACGCGGCCGCCGAACTCGGCGCGCCGGAGCGCGTGCTGCCGCTCAAGCTCGACGTCACCGACCGCGCCGCCTATGCACGTGCGGCGGACGCCGCCGAAGCGCGCTTCGGCAAGATCCACCTCCTGTGTAACAACGCCGGCGTCGCGGTCGTCGGTCCCACCGAGCTTGCGACCTTCGCCGACTGGGACTGGGTGCTCGGGGTCAACCTCGGCGGCACGGTCAACGGCATCGTCACCATCCTGCCGCGCATCCTGAAACACGGCGAGGGCGGGCACATCGTCAACACCGCCTCCATGTCCGGGCTGGTGCCGCATCCGGGAGCCACGCTCTACGGCACTTCCAAGGGCGCCGTGGTGCACATGATCGAATGCATGCGTGCCGAGCTCGAGCCGCACGGCATCATCTGCTCGGCCTTCTGCCCGGGGGCGGTGCAATCGAACATCGCCGAATCCGCCAAGACCCGCCCCGCCGCGCTCGCCGCCACCGGTTATGCCGAGGCCGACAAGCGCCGCCAGCAGCTCGGCAGCTTCTTTCACCTGTTCAGCACCAAGGAGGCGATCGGCCAGCGCGTGCTGCAGGGCATCCTCAATGACGAGCTGTACATCATGACCCACAGCGAATTTCGCCAGGGGGTCGAGGATCGGGCGCAGGCGCTGTGCGCCGCCGTGCCCGATGTGCCCGAAAATGACGAGTACAAGCGCACCTTCAGCGTGCTGTTCCGTAATCCGATTCACGCCGCCGAGACGGCGCGCCACAAGAGAGGCAAGAGATGAAAGACTTCGCAGGCCGCACCGCGTTCGTCACCGGCGGCGCGCACGGCGTCGGCATCGGGCTGGTGCGCGCGCTGCTCGCGCAGGGGTGCAACGTCGCCATCGCCGACATCCGCGCCGCAGACATCGACGCGGCGCTCGAGGCGCTCGACAACCCCCGCGCGATGGGCGTGCCGGTGGACGTGTCCTCGCGCCAGCAGCTGGCCCGCGCCGCGGACCTGGTGGAGGCGAAGTTCGGCGTCGTCAGCCTCCTGTTCAACAACGCCGGCGTCAATTTGTTTCAGACCATCGAGCAGTCGAGCTACGACGACTGGGACTGGATCATGGGGGTCAATCTGCAGGGCCCGATCAACGGCGTCATGACCTTCGTGCCGCGCATGATCGGTGCGCAGCAGCGCGGCTACGTGGTCAACACCGCCTCGATGGCCGGCTTTCTCGCCGGCGGCACCTGCGGTATCTACAACACCACCAAATTCGCCGTCCGCGGCATGTCCGAGTCGCTGCGCGCGAGCCTGGCGCCGCACGGCATTGGCGTGTCGGTGCTGTGTCCCGGACTGGTCAAGTCCTATATCTACGCGAGCGACGAGGTGCGCCCGGCAGCCCTCAAGGCGGGCGCCAAGCCGGTGGACACGGAGGCCGTGAAGCGCCTGGCGGCGGTGCATGAGTTCGGCATGGAGCCGGAGGTGATCGCCGCACGCGTGCTCGATGCGATGCGCGAGGATCGTTTCCACATCTTCTCGCACCCCGAGTTCAGGGAAGAGCTCGGCGAGGTGTTCACCGAGATTCTCGCGGACTTCCGCGACTATCCGGTCGATCCGGGCTTCAAGCAGCGGATCGATTTCGAAAAGACCCGCCGTGCCAGCTACCGCCAGCAGCGCCGGGGGCTGAAGTCGCCATGAGCGTGCACGTCGAGGCGCTCGATCATGTGAACATCATCACCGCCGATGTGGAGGGCGAGCGCGAGCTTCTATGCGCAGCTACTGGCCCTGGAGCCGCGCGATGGGCCGCCGCCGCTGACGCACGAGAATGCACGCTGGATGTACGATGCGGCAGGTCGCGCCATCCTGCACCTCAACAGCCTCGAGTGCCCGCGCCACTACGACCGCGACGTCCGCCCGGGGCCGACCGGGGCGCTGCACCACGTGGCGCTGCGGTGCTCCGGCTACGAGGAGATCCGGGCGCGACTTGAGGGCCGCGGCCTCGAGCATCGGCTCAACGAGGTCCCGGCCGTGGGCCTTAAGCAGATCTTCGTCCTCGACCCGAACGGCGTGCTGCTGGAGCTGAACTTCTTCGGCGCCTGAAGCGCCTTCAGGCGCTGCCGTGCGAGCGCCAGCCCTGCTGGTAGGTCTCACGCACCACACGACTGTAGGGGACCGGGCTCACGATGACCCGCACTTCGAGCTGCTTGTGCGGCTCGACGGTGGTTTTGCGCGTGCCGCCACCCTCCTCGCCCCATACGACCTTCAGCTCGGTGCCGACCGGAATGTCCGCGCGTATGGTGCCAAGGCTCAGGGCCTGCTTCTCGTTGTAGCTGTAGCCACTGAACATCGACAGGCCCACGGTCTTGCCGGCGGCATCGATCACGCGGTCGTAGTTGGAGGAGGCGTAGTTGGCGAGCGGCACGTCGAAGAACTTGTACTGCTCACCGTCCGGGTTGAACAGCGAAGCCATGATCTTCGCCATGTCCTGCGGGTTCCAGGCGAACGTCACCTTCTTGCGCTGCGCTTCGGGCTTGAGCCGCTCGAGGACTTCGCGGCCATGGAACTGGTGATCGAAGCGCACGAACGGGCCGTAGCCCATCTCCCAGGGATTCAGGTAGTAGTCTTCGATGTTCTCGGACACGAAGCTGCCGCCGATGGAGCCGGTGGCCTCGTAGCTATCGGGGCCGAGCCACTGGCGATAGGGCTTGAGTTTCTCACCCGTATAGATCGCCGGCAGCGGCGAGGGAATCCAGCCCGACTCCAGCGTGTTCGAGGGGTAGGCACGGCTGCCGCAGGGCACCATGCCGAACTCCTTGCCGGCCTCGAGAATGGCCGCGCGGATCTCCTCCTGCTCGGCATACGGACCCCAGATCTCAAGACCCGGCGCGCCCGACATGCCGTGCCGCAGCGTGCGCACCGTCTTGCCGGCGATGCGCATGGTGGACATGTTGAAGAACTTCAGCTGCTCCAGCGGGCCGCCATGCAGCTTCTCGATGATCGGCCACGCCTTCGGTCCCTGGATCTGAAAGCGCCACACGGAGCGGACCACCGGCTTACCCATGGGGCGCATCGGTGAGCGATCATCGAACTCGACCTTGACCTCGTAGTCACCGGTGGCCGCGTGAAAGCGCAGCCAGTTCGCCGCCGGCGCCCGGCCCACGTACAGCAGCTCCTCGGGCGCGAGATAAAAGATGATGCCGTCGCCGATCACGTGTCCGTAGGGGGTGGTCGGTACGTACTGCTTGGCCTTGTTGGGCGCGAAGCCCTGCATCGAGTTGATCGCGGTATCGCTCAGGAGCCTGAGCGCGTCCTTGCCGCGCAGGTACAGGTTCACCATGTGGTGTGTCTGGTCAAAGAGCACGGCGCTGTGCTGCCACGCCCATTGCTCGCTGCGCCAGTTACTGAATTCCGACGCGACCACCGGGTAGACGTAGGCGCCGAGCTGCGAATTGCGCAGCATCTTCACGGTATTTCCGGCTGCCGCCAGAAGGTCTTCCAGATTGCGCGCGGCCATGACTCATCCCCTTTTGCTGAGCTTTTGATGATATCGCATTTTGTAAGTAACACAAACGAATTGCCGGGAGCCGCCCGCGCCCGCTGCCGCTGCGCGCGCGGTGCGGCGCGGCTAGCGCGGCGCGAGCGTTCCCTCACGCCGGGTTCGCGATCACCACTTTCCCGAATAGCTCGCCCGAGGCCTGATAGGCGTAGGCCGCCTTGGCATCGGCGAAGTCGAATACCCGGTCGACGACGGGCTTCAGCTGATGCGCGTCGACGAAGGCGTTCAGTTCACGCGCCATGGTGGCGGAGCCGACGAATATTCCGCGCAGACTCGCGCCCTTGACCATGAGCGGCATCGGGCTGGGATCCCCCTGCATCGACAGCACGCCAATGAGCGCTATTTCGCCGCCGAAGCCGATGGCCTGGATGGATTGCGCGAGCGTACCGAGGCCGCCCACCTCGACCACGTGGTGGATCGTGGCCGCCGGCGAGTTCGGCCGCCTTGGCGCCCCACTGGGGCTCGGATTTGTAGTTGAGCGTGGCGTCGGCGCCGAGCTTGCGCGCGCGCGCGAGCTTCGCGTCGCTCGAGGAAGTCGCGATCACCCGCGCACCGGCGGCCTTGGCGATCCGCAGTGCGAGCAGCGACACCCCGCCGGTGCCGAGCAGGAGCACGTTATGGCCGCGCTCGAGCGGGCGCACGCCCATCATCAGCGCATTCCATGCGGTCACGCCGGCACAGGGCAGCGTCGCCGCCTCCTCATAGCTCAGCGCGGCGGCCAGCTTCACGACCCCGGCCGCGGAGAGCGCCACGTAGTCGGCCAGCATGCCGCGGGCGGGCGGGCAGCCGAGCGCCTCACCCATCGCCGGCGTCGGTGGTCCCGCGAGCCAGCCCTGGAAAAAGGTCCCGGCCACCCGGTCGCCGGGCAGGAAACCCTTCACGTCGCTGGCCACCGCCTCGATGACCCCGGCCCCATCGGAGAGCGGAATGCCGGCCACCTTGATGGCGCCGCCGAAATAGTGGCCCGCGGCAATCGCCTGATCACGGTAGTTGAGGGAATTGGCGCACACGCGCACCAGCACCTCCCCTGGCGCCGGATGCGGCCGCGGCAGTTCCACCAGCTCGAGCTGCCCGACGGAGGTGCACCCCGCGGGCAGCTGCCACGCGCGCATCTTCGGCCCCGCGCTCATCGCGCGTGCCCCGTCCAGGTACGCAGGCCCGGGGCGGTGCGATCTTCCCCGGCGAGCGCGCGCGCCACGGCCGGGCGCGCCGTCATCTTGTCCCGCCACGCGAGCAGGCGCGGGCAGCGCGTGCCGATGTTCATCTCCGGAAACATACGTTCCACCGACATGCCGCAATAGGAATAGAAGTTGATGTCCGCGAGCGTGTAGTCATCGCCTGCGATCCAGGCGCTCTGCGCGAGCTGCTTCTCCACCTTATCGACCGCGTAGAGGATCTTCTCGGTCGCATGGGCGAGGTCGGCCTCGCTGAAGCCGGAGCGCGCCGTGCGCCACTTGGTGCGCTGGTCGGGCAACGGGATGTGCTCCATCAGCCGCTCGAACTCGCCGGCGTCGACTTTGCGCGCGATGATGCCGACCATGCGATGCCAGCCGTGCATCGAGACATAGTTCATCACCTGCTCGTCGCAGAACTTGTTCCAGTAGCGCATGCGCGCCGCGCCCACCGGGTTGCGTGGCCGCAGGGGGATGTCGGGAAAGACGTCCTCCAGGTACTCGTTGATGACGCTCGTGTGGGTGAGGATGACGCCGTCGTGGTCGAGCACCGGCACCTGCCCCTCCGGGTTGATCGCCACGAACCAGTCGGCGTGCTGCTCGAACTTGTGCAGGTCGACGTAGACGCTCTGAAACGCCAAGCCCTTCTCGATCAGGGGAATCATGGATTTCAGCGAGTTCGCCGCCGGTTCCGCGTGGTAGTACTTGAGAGTCATGTCAGCCCTGCCGTGGTATGAGAGTGCCCAGGATCCCACCGTCGACCGCGAGCGACTGTGCGGTGATGTGGCTCGCGCGGTCGGATAACAGAAAGCAGACCAGCTGCGCCAGCTCGTCCGCCGTGCCGATGTGTCCCAGCGGCACGGCCGCAGCCGAGTCGGTCGCGGATCACCTGCGCTGGTGCGCTCGGATCGAGCTGCAGCAGCATCGGCGTCTCGATCAGACCCGGGATCACGCAGTTGACGCGTACGTTGTGCGGCGCGGCCTCGGCCGCGGCCGCCCGCGCCAGCCCGAGGACGGCGTGTTTCGAGGCGACGTACGCGACGTTGTGGGGCATGCCGCGCTCGCTGGCGAGGCTGCCGGTCACGACGATGCTGCCGCTGCGACGCTCGAGCATCGCCGGCAGCACGCGCTTGATCGCCCAGTAGATGCTGGTCAGGTTGGTGCGCAGCACGGTCTCGAAGAGCTCATCGTCGTACGCGCACAGCGGCGCGAAGCGCCCGCCGGTGCCGGCATTGGCGAACAGGCCGGCAGCGGGTCCGAAGGCGCGCTCGGCCTTCTCGATCGCGCCCATGAGGGCGCTGCGGTCCGCGACGTCGGCGACGCCATAGGCCGCGGTGCCGCCCTCGCGTGTGATGGCGTCAGTGGCAGCGGCCAGCTTCGCCTCGCTGCGTGCGATGAGATACACGCGCGCGCCCTGGCGGGCCAGCAGGCGCGCCGTCGCGAGCCCGATGCCGCTCGAGGCACCGGTCACCAGCACGTGACGGTCGGCGAACTCGCTCACGACAGACCCAGCAGTCGCGCCGCGTTGTCTTTGATGATGCCCGGCAGCACCTCGGCCTTGAAACCGACCTGCTGCGCCGCCTCCAGCCACTTCTCGGGGCGAATCAGCGGAAAGTCCGAGCCGAACATCATCTTCTTCTTCAGCGGCCCGTTGGCGTACTGGATGATCTGCGGCTGGAAGTACTTCGGGCTCCAGCCGGAGAGGTCGATGTAGACGTTGTCCTTGTGCAGCGCCATCGACAGGCTTTCATCCACCCAGGGCCAGCTCGGGTGCGCGAGCACGATCTTCATGTCGGGAAAATCGACGGCCACATCGTCAATCAGCATCGGCTGGCCCCACTTCAGGCGCACGCCGCCGCCGCCGGGAAGCCCCGTGCCCATGCCCGAGTGCCCGGTGTGGAAGATCGCCGGCAGCTTGTGGCCGGCGATCACCTCGTAGAGGGGGTAGCCCACCGGATCCGCGGGGTGGATGTTCTGCATGATGCCGTGGAACTTGAAGCCGCGTACGCCGTGCTTCTCGATGAGGTCGCGCGCTTCGCGGGCACCCATGCGGCCCTTGCGCGGGTCGATCGAAGCGAACGGGATCACGATGTCGCTGTTCTTGGCCGCGTACTCGGCGATCTCGTAGTTGCTGACGCGCTTGGCGCCCAGGCTGCTTTCGCAGTCGACCGTGAACAGGCAGAACGCTATCTGCTGCGCGCGATACAGGCTGATGATCTCGGGAATCTTGGGCCGCTCGCGCGGCGCCTTGAAGTACGCGGACGCCGCATCGTAGAAGCGGCCCATGACCGGATCTTCCGGGTCGTGGCATGAGACATCGGCATGCACGTGCATGTCGATCGCGCGCACCTTGGACAGCTCAATCATTCGGCACCCTGATTTGTTTCCGCTCCGGGCCGGAAGGATACGCCGGCGCAGTTCCCGCGTGACACGCTGCGCGGCCGGGGCCGCGCGCGCCGCGCCGAACGCCCGGCACTCGCCTTGCCACGCACCGCGCTCCCCTCCTCAGGCCAGCATCTTGGGGCCGGCCTTGGTGGCCTGCTCGATCTCCGCCGCCCGATCGCGCTTGATCGGCACGTCGCGACCGGCCTGCACCGCCGGGCGCGCGCCGACGAGCGCGAGCCAGCGCTGCAGGCTCGGAAATTCGGCCACGCTGACACCGGACCATTCGTAGCCGGACACCCACGGCCACAGCGCGATGTCCGCAATCGAGTAGTCCGCCGCGATGTATTCGTGGCTCGCCAGCTGCCGGTCGAGAATTCCGAACAGGCGCGTCACCTCGCGCTGGTAGCGCTCGATCACGGGTTGGATTTTCTCGGGGAAATAGCGGAAGAACACGTTCGCCTGCCCCATCATGGGACCGATCCCGGACATCTGGAACATCAGCCATTGAATGACGCGGCTGCGGCCCTGCACGTCGCGGGGCAGGAACTTGCCGGTCTTCTCGGCCAGGTAGATCAGGATGGCGCCCGACTCGAACATGACGAAGCCATCGTCATCCAGGGTCGGGATGCGGCCGTTGGGATTGAGCTTGAGGTACCAGTCGGTCTTCTGCTCCAGGGTGGCAAAATCGATCACCTGGACCTCGTACGGCAGGCCCATTTCCTCGAGCGCAATCGAGACCTTCCAGCCGTTCGGGGTCGCCGCCGTATAGAGTTTGATGGACATTGTTTCCTACCCAGCGCCGCGTTCGTTGGCGCGTATCGAATCAGTGCGACCCGCGGGACGAAGCCTTCAGCCCCAGCGGTTGATTTCCGGACCCACGCTCCAGCTGGCCGCCGGATCGGCGCTGCGCGCCTGCGACAGCGCCCGGGCGACGGCGGGCTGCGAGCGCACGCGCTCCAGCCACGCGCTGGTGCGCGGCCTGCCGGCAAACGCTGCGGGCACCAGCGTCGGCATGCCGGCGAGCCACGCAAAGCTCTCGATGTCGGCAATCGAGAACTCGCCCATGAGCCACTGCCGGCCCTCCAGTCGCGCCTCGATCTTGTCGACGGCCTGATGGATCTTGGTGCGGCTGTCGGCCAGCTTCTCCTCGGAAAACTCTCCGGCGGCGATCTGTTCCCAGCGCGCGCGCAGATCCACGCTGCCGATGCTCTGCAGTGGGATGGCGTCTGCCTCGGGTGGTTGCGCCCGACAGCCGAGGTAGGCGGCGGCCGGCGCGGTGCGCTCGATCATCTGCCGGCACCAGGTCATCATCTGCCAGCGCTCGTACGGGTCGGCGGGGCGCAGCGGCGGCCCCTGCCCCACATCGTCCAGGTAGCAGGCGATGAACACCGAGTCGGTCATCGGCTCCTCATCGACCACCAGCACCGGTCCTTCGCCCTCGATGCTCATCGCCACCAGCGGCTGCTGCGCGCACGCGAGCGCGTGGCGCGCGCCACCGGCGAGATCGATGTGCACCAGCTGCGCCGGCACCTGCTTGGCGAACAGTGTGGCCAGCACCGTCAGGGACGGGCCATTCGGTTCCCCGTGATACAGGGTCATGCTCATGCCAGCTGCCCCTGGCCGATGTGCGGCTGCTCGAGGATCGCGACGCGCTTGGCCAGGTTGGTTCTTCCCATGGCCCAGCATGCCTTGGTGGCGGGACGTGCGTAGATGGTGCGCAGCCAGCGCAGTATGTTGGGGGTGAGCTCGTCGTTGGACAGCGCCGGCTGCGACAGCGGCAGCGCAAACGCAAGATTGAACCCGTTGATGTCGGCCAGGCTGTACTGATTGCTGGCGAGCCACGGCCGTTTCGCGAGCTCCTGCTCGAGCATGCGGATGCCGAGCGCCACACGGCGCTGAGACTCCTGCATTTCCGCGACACCGAACTGCGCGTAGATCGCCTTGCGCCAGGCGACGCGGCGTTCCGGCAGCGGGATGCGCTCGATGGCGGCCTTCAGTTCCTCCGGGTCCTTGGAGCGCACCGCGGGACCCACGAACACGCTCCAGCCGATCATGGAAAAACTCGGGCCCAGCCACTGGTCCATGAACTTCATCCACCAGCGCACGCGCCAGCGGTCGCGCGGATCCTCGGGCATCAGGCGCGGGCCGGGAAAGGTCTCGTCGACGTACTCCATGATCGCCGTCGATTCGGTGAGCACCCGCTCACCATGCAGCATCGCCGGGATCGTCCCTTGCGGATTGATCGCCAGATAATCCGGCTTGTGCTGATCGAAGCTCAGCAGATCGAGGTAATGACTGTTGAACGCCACACCTTTTTCCATCAGCGCCAGCATGGGCTTGCCGGAATTGGCGTTGGGTTCCCAGTGATACAAGGTGACGTTATGCATACCGCCCGATCGCAACTTTGTAAGTGTTGCATACCATCGGCGCGGCTGCCGGTCAAGCGCCGCCGGGGTCTGTGGGCGCGCTGCGCGCGCGGCTTCCTTACTGCAAGGTCACAGCCCGGGGCGCATCAGTCAAAGCTCGGCCCGACATAATTCTCCGCCACCGTGCGCGAGGCAGCGCTCGAGCGAGCGAGGTACTCCAGCTCCGCGCTCTGCAGGCGCTGGGCGAACGGGTCCGCGGAGAATCGGTGCAGCAGCGTGGTGAACCACCAGGAAAAGCGCGTGGCCTGCCATACCCGGCGCAGCGCCCGGCGGGAATACTCATCGAGCAGCGTCGTGCTGCGAGTGCGATAGAACTCGACCAGGCCGCGCGCCAGCACCCGCACGTCGGCCGCCGCGAGATTCAGGCCCTTCGCGCCCGTGGGCGGCACGATGTGCGCCGCATCGCCCACCAGGAACAGCCGCCCGAATTGCATCGGCTCGGTGACGAGACTGCGCAGCGGCGCGATGCTCTTTTCCAGCGACGGGCCCGTCACCAGCCGGTCGGCGTAGCGCTCGGGCAGGCGCGCGGCGAGCTCATCCCAGAAGCGGCTGTCGGACCACTGCTCCACCTTGTCCCCGAGCGCGCACTGCACGTAGTAGCGGCTGCGACCCCGTGAACGCATGCTGCAAAGGGCAAACCCCCGTTCGTGATGGGCATACACGAGCTCCTCGTGCAGCGGCGGCACGTCGGCCAGCAGCCCGAGCCAGCCGAACGGGTACACGCGCTCGAACTGCAGACGCTGCTGTGGCGGTACCGCCGCGCGGCTGACGCCGTGGTAGCCATCGCAGCCGGCGATGTAGTCGCAACGCAGTTCGTGACGCGCGCCGGCATGCGTGTAGCTCACCCGCGGCTGGTGTGTGTCCCAGTCGTGCAGGACCACGTCCGCCACTTCCCACAGCACGGCGCCCGGCTCGCAGGCGCGGGCCTGCACGAGGTCCTTTTGAAGTTCGGTTTGCCCGTAGACCAGAACGCTCCTGCCCGTGAGTCCTTTGAGGTCTATCCGGTGGTGGCCATTGGCGAAGGCGATGTCAAAGCCGTCATGGACGAGTCCGTCGCGCATCAGGCGCTCGGCGACGCCGGCCTCCTGGAGCAGTTCCACGGTGGTCCACTCCAGCAGGCCCGCGCGGATACGGGCCTGCACGTAATCGCGGGAGCGCCTCTCCAGAACGATGGCGTCGATGCCGTTGCGACTCAACAGCTGCGCGAGCAAGAGCCCCGAGGGCCCCGCACCGACGATCGCGACCTGGGTCGAGCGCATGGTGGGTGAGCTTAATTCAGGTCCTTAGTCCGCGTGACGCGGCCGATCACCGGCGTGCGCGAGGGCGGCGCCGCGACTCATGGGGTCGCCTTGCGCCCCGCAGGCCCGGAGGAAACCGCGCGCCCGTGGCGCCGCAGTCCCTCCACGAGCTGCGCCTGCACCGGTGTCGGTCGCCAGTCGCGGCGCACGGTGAGGCCGATCGGGCGTGTCACGGCCCCGAATGGATGCGGCAGGGCGACCAGCTGCCCGCTCGCCCGCTCGTGCAGGATCTGGTGCTCCGACAGGAGCATGACGCGCTCACTCGCCAGCAGCATCGAGCGCGCCGCGACGAGAGAGTTGCATTCGATCGGAGTCACCGCCCGTCGCACCTCCAGTTGCGCGAACAGCGCGTCAAAATGCCGCCGCAGCGGGGAATCGCGGCGCGGCGCGATCCAGGGATAGCGCGCGAGCGCCGCCAGGGTGGGCGCGCCGTGACCGGCGAGTGCGTGCCGTGCCCCCACGACGATCGCCAGCGGGTCATCGAACAGGTGCTCCTGCACGATGTCCTCGTACGGGACCGGATCACGTAAAGCACCGACCAGCACGTCCGCGCTGCCGCGGCGCAGGGCCGCCAGCATGCTTTCGTAGGGGCCGTCGAGGATGCTGATCCCGTGCTCGGGTCGCGTGGCGGCGAATTCGAGCACCGCGCGTGCCAGCAGCACGCTGCGCGCCAGGGGCATGGCCCCGATCACCGTGGCGCCGCTGCCGCTACCCTGGGCCGCCGCCACCTCGGCCTGGGCTTGGGCAATCTCTGCAAACGCCAGGCGCGTGCGCCGGGCGAGCTTTTCCGCCTCCCGGGTCGGGCGCACCCCGAAGCTCGTCACCTCGAACAGATCCGTGCCGAGCGATTTCTCCAGCTGGCGGGCGGCGCGGTGCACCGCGGCCCGGGCGCGCCCGGCGCGCCGTGCCGCACTGGCAAAGGCGCCTTCCTCCACCACGGCGATGAGCGCCCTGAGCTGCGTGGCGGTCACGCCTCGCAGGGCGTCTGCCGAGCCGGCCTGGGCCGAGCGCACGCGCGCCGCCACGAGCGCCTCGCGCAGCAGCTGCAGCGCCCGCTCGACCCGCCGGGCGGCCGCGTGCCCCGCGCCGGTGAGCGTGAGGCCCGCATGACTGCGCTGCATGAGGCGCGCGCCTAGGGCGGCCTCGATGTGCGCGACCGCCTGGGTCACCGCGGGCTGACTTAAGTGCGTCGCACGGGCTGCCGCGCTCACGCTGCCGCGCCGCACCACCTGATCGAACAGCATCAGGTGGCGCAGGTTGGGCGTGGCGCCGGAACTGCCCGGGGTGCGGGGGCTCATGTACACAATTTCTTATACCCCGTCCGCAATTGCAATTACCCCGCCGGGCGGCCGCGGCCGGACAATGGGGGCCTTCCGCCGCTGCAGGTAGCTGCCATGAATGTCGTGTACACGAATATTCGCCGCGCCGATCCTGAGGTGGTGAACGCTCTGGCGCACTGCGGCGTCGCCACCGTCCACGAGGCGCAGGGCCGCACCGGTCTCTTAGGTCCCGCACTGCGCCCCATCTACGCGGGTGCGCGCATCGCCGGCGCCGCGGTCACGGTCAGCCTCGCGCCGGCGGACAACTGGATGATCCACGTGGCGGTCGAGCAGTGCCAGGCGGGCGACGTGCTGGTCGTCGCACCGACTTCCTATTCGGACGCCGGCTATTTCGGCGAACTGCTGGCCGCGTCGCTGGCGGCGCGCGGTGTGCGGGGTCTGGTGATCGATGCCGGCGTACGCGACGTGCGCGAGCTCACCGGCATGGGCTTCCCGGTATGGTCCAAGGCCGTACACGCGCAGGGTACCGTCAAGGAGACCCTGGGCTCGGTGAATGTGCCGGTGGTTTGCGCCGGCGGCCTCGTCAATCCCGGCGACGTGGTGATCGCCGACGACGACGGGGTGTGCATCGTGGCGCGCCTGGAGGCTGCCCGCGTGCGGCAGGCGAGCGAGGCGCGCGAAGCCAAGGAGGCCACGGTGCGCGAGCGTCTGCAAAGGGGCGAGCTGGGCCTCGACATCTACGACATGCGCGACAAGCTGGCCAAGCGCGGACTCATCTACAGCCCGCAGTCGCTGGCGGAGTGAGGCGCCGTGCTGCGCGCCATTCCCGCCACTCTCATGCGCGGCGGTACCTCCAAGGCGCTGTATTTCCACGCGCGGGACCTGCCGCCCGCGGCGCCGGCGCGCGACAAGGTGCTGCTCGCCGCCATGGGCTCGCCCGATCCGCGCCAGATCGATGGCGTGGGCGGCGCGCATCCGCTGACCAGCAAGGTCGCGATCATCGGCCCCTCCGCCCGCGCGGATGCGGACGTGGATTATCTGTTTCTGCAGGTCGTGGTCGATAAGGCGGAAGTGAGCGACTCCCAGAACTGCGGCAACATCCTCGCCGGCGTGGGTCCGTGGGCGATCGAGCACGGCCTCGTGCCCATCAGCGGCGCATCCACACCCGTGCGCATCCACATGCTCAACACCGGCAGCATCGCCGTGGCCCACGTGCCGACCCCGCGTGGCGCGGTCGAATACGAGGGCGACGCGCGTATCGATGGCGTGCCGGGCAGCGCTGCTGCGATTCCCATCGATTTCCTGGACGTGGCCGGCGCCTCGTGCGGCAAGTTGTTTCCGACCGGAGCCCCCAGCGACCGCATCGAAGGCATCGAGGTGACCTGCATCGACAACGGCATGCCGGTGGTCCTCATGCGCGCGGCGGACCTCGGCAAGCACGGCGATGAATCACCCGAGGCGCTGGAGGCCGATGCCGCGCTCAAGCAGCGGATCGAGCGCATCCGGCTAGCGCTCGGGCCGCCGATGAATCTGGGCGACGTCACCAAGAAGACGGTCCCGAAGATGTGCCTCGTGTCACCCGCGCGGCACGGGGGCGCCATCGATACGCGCACCTTCATTCCGCATCGCGTGCACGAGGCCATCGGGGTGCTGGGCGCGGTGAGCGTCGCCACCGCCTGCCTCACGCCCGGCTCGGTCGCCGCACAGGTCGCCGGCATTACGCCCCGGTCCGGCTCGCAACGTCTGGAGATCGAGCATCCGAGCGGATTCTTCACCGTGGAAATGGATGTGACGGTGGCGGGAACCACGGTCACGGTGAACCGCTCCGCCCTGCTGCGCACGGCCCGCAAACTGATGCAGGGCGAGGTGTTCGTACCCGCCCGTGCCTGGAGCGACGGATGACGAATGCCCGCTGCATCGGCCTGATCGGGCTGGGCGAGGTCGGCCAGGTGCTGGCGAACGACCTGCACGGGCTTGGGGGTATAAAGCTTGGCGCGTGGGACCGACTGTTTGCGGTCGAGGGCAGTGAGCCCTGGCGCGCCGCCCGCGCACTGCCCTTTCTCGAGGCGGCGAGCTCCATGGCCGACGCGGTCCACGATCGCTCCGTTCTCATCTGCGCCGTCACCGCCGATGAGTGTGGCGCGGCCGCGGCCGAAGCCGCCGCGGCGCTCACCCCCGGCACGCTGTATCTGGATCTTAACTCGGTATCGCCACGCACCCGCTCGAAGGCCGCCCGCGCGATCGAGGCCGCCGGCGGGCGCTATGTCGAGGCTGCCGTGATGTCGCCCATCGCGCCGAAGCGTCTCGGCTCGCCGCTGTGGCTCGGCGGCGCGCATGCCCGGGAGTCCCTGCCGCTGCTGCATTCGCTCGGATTCACCAACGCGGCGGTGTACTCCGACAGCATCGGGGCTGCGTCCGCTGCCAAGATGTGCCGCAGCGTGATCGTCAAGGGGATGGAGGCGCTGCTCGCCGAGTCACTGCTGACGGCGCGGCATCATGGCGTTGAGGAGGCGGTGCTGGCCTCGCTGCATGACCTCCTTCCCGGCGCTGACTGGCGCCAGCTGGCGCGCTACATGATCGCGCGCTCCCTGCAGCACGGGCGCCGCCGTGCCGCGGAGATGCGCGAGGCGGTGCGCACGGTGGCGGAGGCGGGCCTTGAACCCTGGATGAGCCGCGGCTGCGTCGAGCGCCAGCAGTGGGCCGCCGCGCACGCCGCGGCCCTCAGCCACGAAGCACTGACGGACATGCTCGACGCCATGCTGGCGCGCACGTCGGCCGCGGCGCAGCAGCAGGCGTAGGAGGCGCGGATGATCATCGACTGTCACGGTCACTACACGACGGCGCCGGCCGCGCATCAGAAATTCCGCGACGCGCAGCTCGCCGGCATCAAGGACCCGACGGCGCCGGCGGCCCGCCCCGGCGCCATCTCGGATGACGAGATCCGCGAGAGCATCGAGAAGAACCAGCTGCGACTGCAGCAGCAGCGCGGCTCGGATCTCACCGTGTTCTCGCCGCGCGCGTCCGCCATGGGGCATCACCTCGGCGACGAGGGGATCTCGGGCGCCTGGACGCGCGCCAACAACGACCTCATCCGGCGCGTGGTCGAGCTGTACCCGGAGAATTTCGTCGGGGTGTGCCAGCTGCCGCAGTCCCCCGGCGTGCCCATCGCGCACTCGATCGCCGAGCTCGAGCGCTGCGTGCGCGAGCTCGGTTTCATCGGCTGCAACCTGAATCCGGATCCTTCCGGGGGGTACTGGACCTCGCCCCCGCTCACCGACCGGCACTGGTACCCGTTCTACGAGAAGATGGTCGAGCTCGACGTGCCGGCGATGATCCACGTTTCGGCCTCGTGCAATCCGAACTTCCACGCGACCGGCGCGCACTACATCAACGCCGACACCACCGCGTTCATGCAGTTCATCGAGGGCGACCTGTTCCGCGACTTCCCCGCGCTGCGCTTCATCATCCCGCACGGCGGCGGCGCGGTGCCCTACCACTGGGGCCGCTACCGCGGACTTGCCGACATGCTCAAGCGCCCGCCGCTCGAGCAGCACGTGATGAAGAACGTGTTCTTCGACACCTGCGTTTACCACCAGCCGGGCATCGATCTGTTGGTGCGGGTCATCGACATCGGCAACATCCTGTTCGGTTCCGAGATGGTCGGCGCGGTGCGCGGCATCGACCCGCAGACGGGCCACTACTTCGACGACACCCGGCGCTACATCGACGCGCTGTCCCTGCCGGCCGCCGAGAAACAGCGCATCTTCGAGAAGAACGCGCGGCGCGTGTTCCCGCGCCTCAACGCGCTGCTGCAACAGAGGGGACTGTGAGCGCGCCCGAGAGCATTCGCCCGGGCGAGCGCGACTGGCCGGCGGCCTCGGCCTCCGGCGCCTTCACCATGGACCGCGACTGGCTGCCGTTTCATCCGGCGCCGCGGCGCCCGCGCTTCGCCGCGCCGCGCGGCGCGGTGGACGCTCACTGTCACGTGTTTGGACCCGGCGCGCAGTTCCCCTATGCCGCCGAGCGCCGCTACACGCCGTGCGATGCGCCGAAAGCGAAGCTGTGGGGACTGCGGGACTACCTCGGGTTCGAGCGCAACGTCATCGTGCAGGCCACCTGTCACGGCGCCGACAATCGTGCCCTGGTCGATGCGCTGCACGCTGCAGCCGGACAGGCGCGCGGCGTCGCGACCGTGACGGCCAGCGTGACCGACGAGGAGCTCGCCGCGCTCGATGCGGCCGGGGTGCGCGGCGTGCGCTTCAACTTCGTCAAGCGCCTGGTCGATACCACCCCGCGCGAGGTGCTGCTGCAGATCGCCCGACGCGTCGCGCCGCACGGCTGGCACGTCGTCATTTACTTCGAGGCCGCGGAGCTGCCGGAGCTGTACGCCTTCATCGCCTCCCTCCCGACTGTCGTGGTGGTGGACCACATGGGTCGTCCGGATGTGACGCGGCCCGTGGACGGGCCCGAGTTCGAGCTCTTCGTGAAACTCATGCGCGAGCATCCGGGTATCTGGTCGAAGGTGAGCTGCCCGGACCGCCTGTCGCACGGTGGCGCGCCCGAATATGACGACGTCGTGCCCTTCGCCCGGCGCCTGGTGGAGAGCTTCCCGGATCGGGTTCTGTGGGGCACGGATTGGCCCCACCCGAATCTTAAGTCACACATGCCCGACGACGGCGCGCTGGTGGATTTCATCCCCAAGATCGCGCCGACCGCGAAGCTGCAGCGGCAGCTGCTCACTGACAACCCGCAGCGCCTTTACTGGAGCCGCTGAGGAGCGCCCAATGAGTCCCGATGAAGCTAACCGCATGAGCGGAGAGACAACCTAATGGCCCGCATCACCGCCGGCGTCACCACCTCGCACGTGCCGGCCATCGGCGCGGCGCTGGACAACGGCAAGTCCCGGGACGCCTATTGGGCGCCGGTGTTTGCCGGTTACGACTTCTCCAAGCGCTGGATCGCGCAACAGAAGCCGGACGTGGTCATCCTCGTCTACAACGATCACGCCACGGCCTTCAGTCTCGACATCGTGCCGACGTTCGCCATCGGCTGCGCGGAGCAGTTCGCGCCGGCGGACGAGGGCTGGGGCCCGCGGCCCGTGCCGGTGGTGCCGGGACATGCGGAGCTCGCGTCGCACATCGCCCAGGCGGTGATCCAGCAGGATTTTGACCTCACGATCGTCAACCGCATGGACGTCGACCACGGCCTCACGGTGCCGCTGTCGCTGCTGTACGGACAGCCCGCCGCCTGGCCGGTGCGCGTCATTCCCCTCCCCGTCAACGTGGTGCTGTACCCGCCGCCCTCGGGCCGCCGCTGCTACCAGCTCGGCAAGGCGCTGCGCCGCGCGGTCGAGTCCTTTGACGCCGACCTCAACGTGCAGGTCTGGGGCACCGGCGGGATGAGCCACCAGCTGCAGGGACCGCGGGCGGGTCTGATCAATCAGGCCTGGGACCAGCGCTTTATCGAGCGGCTGATCAACGAGCCGGAGGCTCTCTCGCACATGCCGCACCTCGAATACGTGCGCGAGGCGGGCTCCGAGGGCATCGAGCTGGTGATGTGGTTCATCATGCGCGGCGCGCTGAGCGACACGGTGCGCACCGTGCACCGCTTCTATCACGTGCCGGCTTCCAACACGGCGGTGGGTCACCTGATCCTGGAGAACATGCCATGAAGATCATCCTCGCCGGCGCGGGAGCCTTTGGCGCGAAACACCTGGACGCCATCCGCATCATCGGGGACGTCGAGGTGGTGTCACTCGTGGGCCGCACGCTCGAGCCGACGCGCGTCATGGCGGACAAGTACGGTATCGAGCACGTCACCACGGATCTGTCCGAAGCCCTGCGGCGCCCGGGCGTTGAAGCCGCGATCCTCGCGACCCCGACCCAGCTGCACGCTGAGCAGGCGGAGGAGTGCCTGAAGGCCGGCAAGCACGTGCAGGTCGAAATCCCGCTCGCCGACACCTGGTCCGACGCGCAGGCGGTCGCGCAGCTGCAGGAGAAGACCGGTCTCATCTGCATGGTCGGGCACACGCGGCGCTTCAATCCCTCCCACCAGTGGATCCACAAGAGAATCGCGCGCGGCGAGCTCGCGCTGCAGCAGCTGGACGTGCAGACCTATTTCTTCCGGCGCACGAACATCAACGCGCTGGGCCAGCCGCGCTCGTGGACCGACCATCTGCTGTGGCATCACGCGGCCCACACGGTCGACCTGTTCGCCTACCAGGCCGGCGCACCGGTGACGATCGCGCACGCGGTGCAGGGTCCGATCCATCCGGTGCTGAAAATTGCCATGGACATGTCGATCCAGCTCAAGAGCGCGCGCGGGGCGATCTGTACGCTGTCGCTGTCCTTCAACAACGAGGGTCCCCTGGGGACGTTCTTCCGCTACATCTGCGATAACGGCACCTACATCGCGCGCTACGACGACCTGATCGATGGCAAGGACCAGAAGATCGACGTGTCGCAGGTGGACGTCTCGCTGAACGGCATCGAGCTGCAGGATCGTGAGTTTTTCCGGGCGATCCGCGAGCACCGCGAGCCGAACGCCAGCGTGGCCCAGGTGCTGCCCTGCTACCGCACGCTGGCGGAGCTGGAGCGGCAACTCGCGGCCCAGGGCTAGTCCTGTCTTTCAGGGGGAGACCGGCAAATTGGTACAGATGCAGTCATTCACCACGGCGGGGCTTGATCCGAGCCGCCGGCTCGCTTACTGGAACGAGCACGCCGGGGCGAGTTTTTCCCCGCTGGTCTCGGATCCGGCCGACATCCGCTCCTTTCATGGCTCGATCGAGCGTACCGCGCTCGGCGATCTGAGCCTCGCCGAGGCGTATTCCGAGGCGCAGACCGTGCGCCATTCGCGCGCGCACGTCGCGCGTACCCGCGGCTCGCTGTTCTTTCTGCTGCTGCAGCTCGCCGGCGAGAGCCGCACGCGCCAGAACGGGCGCGAGGTGTTCCTTAAGCCCGGAGATTTCACGCTGTGCGACAGCACGCGCCAGTACGAGATCGTCTTCCCGGGCGCGAACCGCATGCTGGTGCTCGGCATCCCGGATGGACAGCTGCGCCGCCAGATCGCCTGTCCCGAGTCGCTCGTGGCCGTGCCGATGCGCGCGGGCAGCGGCGTCCCCGGGCTCGTGTCGCGCTTTCTGCGTAACTTCTGGCTCGCCTGTCACCAGGATCTCGACGCCGAGACCGGGGGGCGCGTCACGGCGGCGATCCTCGACCTCTTGGGCGCCAGCTATGTCGACGTGCCGCGCGCGCAGTGCGAACGTTCCGCGGTGGCCGCCGCCCAGCGTATCCGCATCATCAACCACATCGAGACGCACCTGTACGATCCGCTCCTCACGCCGACCCGCGTCGCGCAGTCCTGCCGCATCACCCCACGCTACCTGCACCACCTGTTCGCCGCCTCCGAGGAGACGGTGGGCCACTACCTGCTCAGACGGCGCCTGGAGGAGTGCGCGCGCGCACTCGTGTCGGGCGTGCAGCTGGGGCGCACCGTGGCCGCGATCGCATTCGATTATGGCTTCAACAGTCCGACCCACTTCGGTCGCGTCTTCCGCCGCAAGTTCGGCATGACGCCGCGCGAGTACCGCGAGCTGCACGGCGCCGCCGCCGCCCGTCCTTAGATAAAGGAGCGGATGGGATCCTTGCCGTCCCAGGTGAGGCTTTCACGGTAGAACCGCCCGAACACCGCTTCGAAGGCGCCACCGAGCTCGATCAGCTCGGTGTAGCCGGGCAGCACGTCGGTCGTATCCATGTACCCCACCCGGCCGCCGCTCGGGACCGCCGCGCGAAAGGCGAGTGCGTAGCCGGCACGCTCGTACCGGGCCACCGCCGCATCGAAGTCCCAGGTCGCGACGCCCCAGTGATGAAAGCCGTAGCCGCGCCGCTCGATCAGCTCGCGGTAGACCGAAGGCGCATCGTTCTTCGGCTGGATGAGCTCGAGGTTCATGTGACCGGCAAAGCTCATCGCGAGCCGCACCTCTGCGCGCGAGGGTTGTCCGCGGTAGATGGGCTCCTCCCCGGTGAAATGCTCGAGCACGAACCACGGGCCGACCCTAAGCGTACGGCTCCACTGCGCGATCGCCGCATCCAGGTCCGCCACCACGTAGGCCATCTGGATGATGCCGTCGTCGGGCTGACCGAACCCCACCTGGCCCATTGCTCCAACTCCCGTGCGGCCGTCGCAGTGCGCGGACGCCTGCTGCAGTCGGCGTTGGACTCTACGCGCCGGGTGTCCCGGCTGCCAGAAACACGCCCGTCGATGTCCTTTACCTCAACCGACAGCGAAATCAGCGGTGGCTGTCGAGCGCAAGCCCCTCGCCAGCCACTCGGGTAAAGTGACCGCCTCAGCCCGTGCATTGGATCCGTAAGAACGCTATGCGCTACGAACAGCGTCTGATCTGGGTACTCGGCATCACCTTCGGCTTCCTGTTCCTGGATCGCAACGCCGCCAGCTTCGTGATGCCGTTCATCGTCACGGACCTCGGCTTCAACAACAAGCAGGTCGGCCTGATCGCCTCGGCGCTCTCCTTTACCTGGGCGATCTCCGCCTTCCTCGGCGGTGCGCTGTCGGACCGTACCGGCCGGCGCAAGCCGATCCTGCTCGCGAGCGTCGTCGCATTCTCGCTGTGCTCGTTCCTCTCCGGGCTGGCCGCCTCCTTCGCCGCGCTGTTCGCGGCGCGGCTCCTCATGGGCCTGGCCGAGGGTCCGTTTCTGCCGGTGTGCCAGTCGCTCGTCGCGACTGAGTCGGATCCCGCCCGGCGCGGGCACAACATGGGCGTGATGCAGAACTTCGGCAGCAACATTCTCGGCACCTTCCTCGCGTCGCTCGTGCTGATACCGATCGCCGCGCACTGGAGCTGGCGCGCGGCGTTCTTCCTCGCCGGCGTCCCGGGACTGGTGATGGCGCTGCTGATCGCCCGCTACGTGCGCGAGCCGCAGAGGCAACCGCAGTCCGCAGCCGCCGGCAGGCCGGGCGCCGACATCAGCTACCTCGCCATGCTGCGCTACCGCAACATGATCCTGTGCGTGCTCATCAGTATCGTCATGGTCGCCTGGATGGTGCTCGGCTGGGCGTTCCTGCCTCTGTTCTACGTCAAGGTGCGTCATATCTCCTCGGGCGCGATGAGCGTGCTCATCAGCCTCCTGGGACTCTCGGCCGCGTTCTTCAGCTTCATCGTCCCGCGGCTGTCCGACCGCTTCGGCCGGCGACCGGTCGTGGTGGGGTTCAATCTCCTCGGGCTCTTGGTACCGCTCGCGGCGCTCTACTGCGACAGCTCGCTCTTTCTGCTCGGCGCGCTTGTCTTCGTTGGCTGGTCGGCGAGCGGGACGTTTCCGCTCTTCATGGGCACCATCCCGTCCGAGACCATTCCGGCGCGCTACGTCGCCACTTGCCTGGGGCTCACCGTCGGGATCGGGGAAATCCTGGGGGGCGTGAGCGCACCGGCCGTGGCCGGCTGGGCCGCCGACCGCTACGGCCTCACGGCGCCGATGTTCATGCAGGCCGGCTGCGCCGTCGCCGGGGCACTGTTGGCGCTTGCGCTCACGGAAACGGCTCCCCGCCGCGTGGCCGCACTCGCCGCGGCTGAGTCACCCCGGCTGGCGACCTGAAGGCCATGCGCGCAGGCTGCCGGTCATGAGCGGGAGCGTTCGCGAGGCGGTGTTCGCGCTGCTGCGCGACTTCGGCCTCACCACCATCTTCGGCAATCCGGGCTCGACCGAGCTGCCGATGTTCCGCGACTTTCCCGGGGATTTCCGCTACGTGCTCGGGCTGCAGGAGTCCGTCGTGGTCGCCATGGCAGACGGGTTCGCACAGGCGCGCGGGCGTGCCGCGTTCGTGAACCTGCACTCGGCCATCGGCGTCGGCCATGCGCTCGGCAGCATCTTCACGGCCTACCGCAATCAGACGCCGCTGGTGGTGACGGCCGGACAGCAGGCGCGCTCGATCCTGCCGTTCGAGCCGTTCCTGTACTCGGAGCAGGCCACCAATCTGCCGCGCCCCTACGTCAAGTGGAGCTGCGAGCCGGCGCGCGCCGAGGACGTGCCGGCGGCGATCGCCCGTGCCTACTATGTCGCCATGCAGTCTCCGCGCGGCCCGACGTTCGTATCGGTGCCGGTCGATGACTGGGACCGAGCCTGCACCCCAGTGCCGTCCCGCGAGGTCAGCGGCGCGGTCGGCGGCGACCCGGCGCTGCTTGCGCGCATCGCGGCACTGCTCAGTGCCGCACACCGTCCGGTTCTCGTCGTCGGCGCCGACGTGGCACGCGATGGCGCCTGGCACGAGGTGATCGCGCTCGCTGAGCGCCATCAGGCCCCCGTGTGGGTGAGTCCGCTGTCCGCGCGCAACGGCTTTCCGGAGCGGCATCCGCTGTTTGCGGGCTTCCTGCCCGCGGACCGCGCCAGCATCGTCGAGCGCCTGGCAGGGAGCGATCTGATCGTGGTACTCGGCGCCCCGGTTTTCACCTATCACGTCGAAGGCGTCGGCCCGCACGTGCCGGACGGGGCCTCGCTCGTACAGCTGACGAACAATCCGGACGCCGCGGCGCGCGCCCCTGTCGGGCTGTCCGTGGTCACGGACCTCAGGCTTGGGGTCAGTGCGCTGCTGGCGGCACCCGCGCGCGCGCGTTCGGCGCCCCCGGTGTTCGTGCGCGCATCGGCCGTGCCGCCGGATCGCCTGAGCGATGCGTATCTCATGCAGCAGATCGCCGCTCTGCGGCCCGCCGGCAGCATCGTGGTGGAGGAGGCACCGAGCAGCCGCGGCGCCATGCACGAGCACCTGCCGATGCTCGAGCCCGACTCCTTTTATACCTGCGCCAGCGGCGGACTCGGCCACGGGCTGCCGGCGGCGGTCGGGGTCGCGCTCGCCCGCTCCGGGCGCAAGGTGATCGCACTCCTCGGCGACGGCTCGGCGATGTACGCCATCCAGGGCTTGTGGAGCGCGGCCGAGCTCGGCCTGCCGGTCGCCTTCGTGATCGTTAACAACGGCGGCTATCGCGCGCTCGATGAATTCGCGCCGCACTTCGGTCTCGCCACGCCACCGGGCACGCGGCTGCGGCACCTGGATTTCTGCGCGCTCGCGCGCGCGCAGGGCGTGGACTACGGTGACCGCCGCGACGCTGGCGTCGATCCAGGTGACGCCACCGAGCCCGAGCATCGCGAACGGACTGACGCAGCAGTTCACCGCGACCGGCGTCTACAGCGATAACTCCAAGCAGGACCTGACCTCTGTGGTCACCTGGGTATCGTCCGACGCGGGCGTGGCCAGCGTCAGCAACACGGCCGGCTCTGCCGGTCTCGCAGCGGCGACGGGCGTCGGCTTGACGACCATCGGTGCGAGCCTGGGCGCAGTCAGCTCCCCCCCTAGCGAACCTGACGGTGACGGCGGCAACGCTGACAGCGATCCAGGTGACGCCGCAGCATCCGAGCATCGCGAGCGGCCTGACGCAGCAGTTCACCGCCACCGGCACTTACACCGATAACTCCACGCAGAACCTGACGTCGGCGGTGACCTGGTCGTCATCAGACACCAGCGTCGCCACGATCAATAATGCGTCCGGCTCCAGTGGTCTGGCCTCCGCGGCCGCGATCGGAACCACCAACATCAGCGCCAGCCTCAGCGGCGTGACTTCGCCTACCGTCAGCGCTCAGCGTTACAGCCGCGACGCTCGTGTCGATCTCAGGTGACGCCGCAGAATCCGAGCGTCGCGAGCGGCCTGACGGAGCAGTTCACCGCCACCGGCATTTACACCGACAACTCCGCGCAGAACCTGACGTCGGCGGTGACCTGTGCGTCCTCGGTACGGCAGCGTCGCGAGCATCAGCAATGCGGCCGGTCGAACGCGCTCGCCTCGGCGGCGGCGCTCGGGACGAGCAACATCAGCGCGACCCTCAACGGGGTCACCTCGCCGAGCTTAACGCTGACCGTGACGGCCGCAACGCTGGTGTCGATCTCAGGTGACGCCGCCTCGCCCGAGCATCGCGAACGGGCTGACGGAGCAGTTCACCGCCATCGGAACCTACACCGATAATTCCATACAGAACCTGACGCAGTGCGGTCGACCTGGTCGTCGTCCTATCCCGGCGTCGCCACGATCAGTGATGCCTCCAGCGGTGCGGGTCAGCCGCTGCGCAGATCTCGATGCGGCGCTGCGCCAGGCCTTCGGCGCCGCCGGGCCGGTACTGGTCGAGGTGTGCGTCGAGAACTAGGCGTTAGTCCGCCACACCGAGCGTCCAGCCCCCATCGATGGTGATCTGCTGGCCGGTGAGATACGCCGAGGCCGGCGAGGCCAGGAAGAGCGCGAGCCCCTTGATGTCCTCGGGAAAACCGACCCGCTGCAGCGGCAGCAGCCTGCCCATGGCGTTTTGCACCTGCGGGTTCTGGGCGTGGCCGCCGCCGATGTTGGTGACGAAGAACCCCGGGGCAATGGCGTTGACCGTGATGTTGAAGGCGGCGAGCTCGAGCGCCACGCAGCGCATCAGCTGCGCCGCACCGGCCTTCGCCGCCATGTAGGCCGAGCCGATCGCCGGCTCACACTGATAGGCCGCCACCGAGGTGGTCACGATCAGCCGGCCGGCGCGCTGCGGCTTCATGAGGCGGGCCGCCACCCGCAGCGTGGCGAACACGCCGTTGAGGTTGACCTCGATGACCCGGTTCCAGCGCTCGTCGCTGTAGCTCTCGAGCGCCCCGGCGGGATTGCGCGCACGCTGCGCGCCGGACCATCCCGTCACGAAACCCGGGCCCGAGTCGATCCCGGCATTGGCGAACACGACGTCGAGCCGCCCGTGCGCCGCGACCGCGGCCTCGAACGCGCCTTCCAGCGCGGCGTGATCCGCCACATCGACCACCGCCGCGCGCACGGCGTGCCCGAGCGCTGCGAGGCGCTCGGTCTCCTCGGCAAGGCGGGGCCCGTCCACATCGAGCAGCGTGACGCGTGCGCCGTTCTCGGCCAGCGCCTCGGCGATCGCCAGGCCGAGGCCGCTCGCGGCGCCCGTCACGATCGCCCCCTGTCCTTCGACGCTGAAGAGCTGCGCGCACTTCACGGGCGCGCTCCAGCGGCGGGCCGGCGCGGCGGCACCTCGGCCGGGTGCCCGGCAACGTCCACCACGATCTTGATCCCCTGCTGCCGGCGCAGTCGCTCGATCCCCTGTTCGATCACGCCCTCGAAGGGGATGGTCTCGACCCAGCCCGTGAGCGGATAGCTGCCGCGCGCCATCTGCGCGATGACCGCCGGAAAGGCGTTCACCGACAGCGCCACCCCGGTGAGATGCACTTCGGGCATCAAGAGGTCAAAGGGCGGGATCACGACCGGCTGGTGGTGGATCGCGACCACCACGGCGGTGCCGTCGACCCGCGTGCCGTGCAGCATGGCGGCAAAGGACTGCGGCACGCCGGCCGCATCGATCGAGGCATCGGCACCGTGACCGCCGGTGAGATCGCGGATCGCCGTCACCGCATCGCACGCGAGCGGATCGATGAGCCGCTCGGCGCCGAGGGCCGCGAGCGCCGCGCGCCGCACCGGCGAGGGATCCACGACGATCGCCGTCACGCCGCGCTGGCGCAGCGTGAGGAAGGCGCCGACCCCGATGGGACCGGCACCGTGGATGGCGACCGTTTGTCCGGGGCTCACCGCGCAGCGGTTCACGGTATGCCACGCGATCGCGAGCGGCTCGATGAGTGCGCCCTCGAGCGCCGTGACGCCCGGCGGCAGCAGATGTGCGTTGCGTCGCTTCACCACCGTGTACTCGGCGAGGCCGCCGGCGCGGTTGTAGCCCTGGATCGCAAGCTGCGGGCAGTGGTTGTACTGACCCGCGCCGCAATGCAGGCAGTGACCGCAGGTCTCCACCGGTTCGACCGCGACCAGAGCCCCGAGGTCGAGGTCGCCGACGCCCTCCCCGAGGGCTACGACCTCGCCGCACATCTCGTGGCCCATGATCACGGGGTTGTGCACCCCGGTGAGCGGATGCGGCATGCTGCGCGTGGTGATCGGCCCGTCGTAGTACTCGTGCAGGTCGCTGCCGCAGATACCGTTGTAGCGCACGCGCAGCTTGACCTCACCGGGCCCCGCCTGCGGCTCTGGCACGGAGCTGAGCCGCAGGTCCTCGCGACCGTGGTAGAGCGCTGCGCGCATCGTTCCCCCTTCAGCCCCCCGGGACGCGTCCGCCGTGCAGCATCATGTCGGCGTAATCCGCCTGCGACATGCCGGCCATCTGCGCGGCGACGTACTGGAAGCTCTTGCCGTCGGTCGCGAACAGCTTGGCGAGAAAGTAGATGTTGCCGCCGAGGGAGATCATGCGGTTGTAGTCGCGGTCGAGCACCGCGCCCTTCTGCTCGGCGGACATCGGCCAGCCATCCAGATAGGCGCGCTCGTTCGCCTTGAAGCGCTCACGGTTCTCCGGCTTCATCAGCGACATGCAGAACATGTTCAGGTGATAGCCGCGACGGGCCTGGTCGGTGTCGAAGATCGTCGTTCCGGGAATGTCCGCGTAGGGCTTGGTCAGTGACATCTTGGCGCTCCGATACTTAACTTGAACGACGGCCGGCACCGCGCCGCGGTGCCGCCCGGGACTTGCGCGCGGCGCGCGGGTGCCGCGGCTTCAGGTGCGCCGATCGCGTGCGTGCGCGCGTGGCGGGGCTCGCCTTCCTGGCCTGCGGCCCTGCGACCCAGCGCAGCACGTCGCGAAGATCGCGCAGTATGCCGTGCGGGCGGCGCGCGGGGGGCTGGCGCTCCCACGCCTCGCGGCTCGTCGTGCCGGTCGTCACGGCCAGTGCCGTCGCGCCCCCGCGGCGCGCCATCAGCACCTCGACCACGGGATCATCGCCCACCACCGCGAGGTTCCGCACCGGCACCCCGAGGCGCGCGGCGATGAAGCGCAGGGCACGGACCGAGGGCTTGCCGGTCAGCGTCATGGGCGCGCGCGTCATGCGGCGGATCGCCGCCGTGATCGCAAAGGAATAGCCGATCGTGCGCCCCTGCTGGGTGGCAAAGAAGGGCACGTCGGAGGCCACGTAGAGCTTGGCGCCACCCCAGATGGCAGTGCAGGCGGCCTCGATGTCCGGCATGCCGCACTGCGGATGCCAGCCGACGAACACGCTGTCGACCTCCGTGGCACCGGGTTCGCCGGTATACAAGGTCTCGATGCCGGCCTCGCGCAGCGCATGTCCCACCCCGGGACTGCCGAGCACCAGCGTGCGCCGGATGCCGCGGCGCTGCATGAGGTGCGCGGCGATGCTGGACGGGGTGAACATCTGTGCGTCCTCGACCGGCAGGCCGCTGGCGCGCAGCTTCGCCGCCTGCTCGGCGGGCGGGTAGGCGCTGCCGTTGGTGAAGAGCGCGTAAGGCACGCGCCGCTCCTTCAGCGCGCTCAGGGTTTCAATCGCTCCGGGCAGGAGCTCGTAACCACCGAGCGCGCGGTTGCTGAGGAGCAGCGTCCCATCGACATCGAATACCACGCCGCCGATCGGCGCCGCTTGGCTGCCTGGACCACGGCCGCGGCGGTTGGGAGGACTCACGGTGACGGCGTCCCGGGAGCCGCGCGCCCGCGCAGCTCGAGCCGGAAGTCCTGCTTCTGCACGCTGAGCTCGGCGACGTTGCGCAGCTTGAGCACCCGGCGCAGCAGCTCCATCACGGGCCTCGCTCCGGGGTCGTAGTGACGCGCCGCGGGACCCGCCGCGCGCATCGCATCCACCAGGGTCGCGGGCATGGTGGCGCGCAACAGGAACTCCTCGTCCGACAGCTCGCGCCCGACGCGCGCACGCAACTCCGGAAGCGGCGCCATGGCGGGCTCGGCGCGCAGCTCGCGGGTGCGTGGCAGGGATTCGATCCGCTCCAGCACCGCGGGCGCGATCGGAGTGTTGGGCCGGCCGAAGCGCCCGAGCGCATAGCGGATCGCCTCGTCCGGGATCACGGCGTAGCGCTCGCGGCCGGTCACGTTGAGAAACGCCAGCGTGAGCAGGATCTGTGCGAACGGCGTCATGACGATCGGCCAGCCGAGCTCTTCGCGCACCCGGCCGATCTCCTCGATGACCGCCCCCTCGAGGTGCGAGAGGCGGTGCTCGGCGAGCTGCCGGCGCATGGTGCCGATCATGCCCCCCGGCAGCTGGTGACGCAGGTAGCCGGCGTCGAAGGGCTGCGGCGCACCGATGGGCAGGCCCTCGGCCTCCGCGATGGCGGTGAAGAAGCGGCTCACCTCGGTCAGCGCCTGCAGGTCGACCGGCACGCTGTGGCCGAGGGCACGCAGGTTCTCGACCACGCGTACGGCGGGCGGATTGGAGATCCCGTCCGCGGTCGCGCCCGCGGCGCACTGCAGCGCGCTCACCCCGTACTCGACCGCGTCCATGTAGAGCAATTCCCCGAGCCCGATCGTGCAGTGGGAGTGCAGCTCCAGGGGCTTGGTGCCGATCTGCGCCTTCACCGCCGGAATCAGCGTGGCGGCGCGGCGCGGGGACAGCAGGCCGCCGGGATCCTTGATGTAGATCGCGTCCACCTCGGGGCAGGCGGCCAGCCTGGCCGCCGCTTGCGCGTAATGGCGGTCGTCGTGGATGGGACTGAGCGTAAAGACGAGGGCGGCGATGACGAACTCCCCGCCCGCGCGCTTCACCATGCGCGCACAGGCGACGTTGGACTCGGCATCGTTCATGGGATCGGCGAGGCAGAAGCGTCGTATGCCGTTGCGCGCGAGCACTTCGAACGCGAGCGCCATGAACTCCGGGCTGGCCGTCTCCCAGGAGATGAAGCGAAATCCCGTCGACATGAACTGCAGCGGGGTGGCCGGCGTGGCGGCGGCCATGAGGCGGATGCGCTCCCACGGGTCCTCGCGCTTGTAGCGCACCGCCACGCCCATGTGGGTCGAGGTGGTGAAGTCGATCGCCTTGAAGCCCACGCGATCCATGAGCGGGGCGATGGTCAGGGTCTTGGCCGTGTCGATCCCGACCGCGGCCCAGGTGCTCTGGTTGCCGTCACGCAGCGAGGTGTCGACGAGGGCGATCTCAGCCACTGCGGCGCTCCTGCCCGGCGCCGTCGCGCTCGAGCAAGCGTGCGAGGAAGCCCGTGTCGACGCCGCCACTGGCGAAATCCGGGTCGGTGAGGATCGCGGCGTGCAGGGCGAGGTTGGTGGCGACGCCCGCCACGTGCGCGCGCGCGATGGCCGCGCGCATCGAGTTGAGTACGCTGGGGCGATCGGGACCGCCGACGATGATCTTCGCCATGAGCGAGTCGTAGAAGGGCGGCACGTTGGCGCCGGACTCGATGTGCGTATCGACGCGGATGTCCGCCCCGCTCGGCCAGGCGGCCAGGGTCACCGTCCCGGGACTGGGCTGAAAGTCGCGCGCGGGATCCTCGGCGTTGATGCGGCATTCCATCGCGCAGCCGCGTGGTTCAGCCACCTGCGGCGCGAGCCGCAGCCCCTCCCCCTGGGCCAGCGCGAACTGCTCGGCGACGAGGTCGACGCCGGTGACGACTTCCGTCACCGGATGCTCCACCTGGATGCGCGCGTTCATCTCCAGAAAGTAGAAGGCATCGCGCTCGACGTCGACCAGGAACTCGACCGTGCCGGCGCCGCGGTAGGCGAGGCGCGCCGCAAAGCGCACCGCCGCCTCGTGCAGCGCGCGTCGCAGGCGCTCATCCAGCCGCGGCGCCGGGCTCTCCTCGATGAGCTTCTGATAGCGGCGCTGCACCGAGCAGTCCCGCTCGCCCAGGTGGATCACCCGGCCGGCGCCGTCTCCGAGCACCTGCACCTCGACGTGCCGGGCGCGCGCCACGTAGCGCTCGAGGTAGAGGCGCGCGTCGCCGAAGCCCGCCTGCGCTTCGGCGGCGGCGAGCTCGAGCGCCGCCGGCAGCCGGGTGAGCTCGTGGACGAGCTTCATGCCCCGTCCCCCGCCGCCACCGACCGCCTTGACCAGCAGCGGCACCCCGATGCGGCGCGCCAGCTCCTGCGCCTGCGTCCCGCAGAGCACCGCTGCGCCCGGTATGACCGGAACGCCGGCCGCCTCGGCGGCCGAGCGCGCCTGCAGCTTGTCGCCCACCGCCTCGAGCTGCGCCGCGGTCGGGCCGATGAACACGAGGCCGTGTTCCTCGCACAGACGCGCGAGCGCGGGACGTTCGGCGAGGAAGCCGTAGCCCGGATGCACGGCCTGGGCGCCGGTGCCAAGCGCCGCCTGCACGATCGTCTCCACCTTAAGATAACTGTCCGCCGCGCGCGCCGGCCCGATGCAGACGGTGCGATCCGCGAGGCGGGCGGGGAGCGAGGCGCGGTCGGCCGCGGAAGCGGCCAGTACCGTCTCGATGCCGAGGCGGCGGCAGGTGCGGATGATGCGCAGGGCGATCTCACCGCGGTTGGCGATGAGCACGCGGCGGATCCTCACGCCGAGGGCTCCCGCGCGATGCGCAGCAGCACCTGGCCGAATTCCACCAAGGCGCCATCCTGCACACAGATCTCGGCGATGGCACCGCGGGCCCCGGCGCGCACGGTGTTCATGAGCTTCATGACTTCGATGATGCCGATGATGGTGTCCTCCGCCACGAGCGCGCCGGGCTCGACGAACGCTGCAGCCCCCGGCTTCGGTGCACGGTAGAAGGTGCCAAGGAGCGGCGCGGTCACCTCGAGCAGCGTGGCATCGGCCGCGCGCGCGACGCTGACGTGAGGCGGCGCGGCCGCGGCCGGCTGCGGCGCCGCTGTCGCTGCCGCGGGCGGCGTCGGGGCGCGTGCGCCGCCCGCGCCGCGCCGCAGCGTGAGCTTGAATCCCTCGTGCTCGAGGTGCAGCTCATCGAAGTCCGACTCCTCGAGCAGTCGGGTGATTTCCGCGACGTCCCGGGCCGTGAGCGTCACCGCGGTCTCCCGAAGATGGACAGGACGTGCATCAGCGGATCTTCCTCGGGCCGGGCGACGGGTGCGGCATCGCGTGCCGACCAGACCGTCTCCGGGCGGCTCTGCAGCAAGAGGATGGCGCCGCTGTCGCGGTCGATCGCCCACTCGATGTCCTGCGCGCAGCCATAGTGACGCTCGACCTGGCGCGCGATGGTGCGCAGCTGCTGCAGTTCGGTATCGCTGAGGCTCGGCAGGCGCCGCCGCTCCTCGGCGACCGCCGTGGACTCGACACCGCCGGTGGGAAGCGGGGCGTGCTGGATGAGCTTGTCGGCGATTTCGCGGACTGTGATCTCCGCCGGTGATCTTGCCGAGCACCCAGTGATCGGGGGTGACTTCCCCGCCCACCACGGCGGAACCCAGGCCCCAGGCGCCCTCGATCGTCACGACCGAGCGATCGCCCGTGGTCGGACTGCGCGTGAACATCACGCCCGCCGTGCGGGCATCCACCATGATCTGGACCACGACGGCCATCGCGACGCGCTCTTCGGGAAAGCGATGCTGCAGGCGATAGCTGATCGATTCCACCGAATACAGGCTCGCCCAGCAGCTGCGCACCCGCTGCAGCGTCTGCTGCGCACCCCGGACCCAGAGGTAGGTGTCCTGCAGGCCTGCGAAACTCGCATCGGCCGCGTCCTCGCAGGTCGCCGAGGAGCGCACCGCCACGGGCTGCTCGGCGCTACCGCGCACCAGGGTGTCGTGGGCCGCGTACAACTCCTCGCGTACTTCACCCGGAAATTCGGCCGCTTCAAAGCGGCGGCGCAGTGCCTTCGAGCAGGCGGTGAGCGCCGCGAGATCGTCCGGGTCGAGTCCGGTCAGCGCCGCGCGTACCGGCGCCTCGCGCTCGAGCGCGGCAAGAAAGCGCTCGAAGGCGCCGGTTCGCACCACGAACCCCGGCGGCACGCTGCTTCCGGCGCGCTGCAGCTCGCCCAGGCTCCCGCCCTTGCCGCCGACCTGCTCCCGGTCGCCGAGCCCGATCTCGCTCGAACCAGGCGATATGCCCGCCGCCGCTCATGTGGTGGCGCGCTACGAGAGGATCGTGACCACGCCGCGGCCGCCGTCCACGCGGATGCGCTGGCCATTCTTGATGCGCGAGGTGGCGGTCCCGGTGCCGACGACGGCGGGCAGTCCGAACTCGCGCGCGACGATCGCGGCGTGGCTCATCGAGCCGCCGATGTCGGACACCGCGCCGGCGATCTTCTGGAAGATCGGCGCCCAGGTCGGGTTGGTGATCTGGCAGACGAGAATGTCCCCCTGGCGCACGCGCACGATCTCCTCCACCGACTTCACCACGCACGCCGGGCCCTCGACCACGCCGCTGGAGGCGGCATAGCCGCGGATCTCGCGGCTCGCGCCCTCCCCCGAGGCGCGCAGCCAGGTGTCCAGACTCTCGCGCGTGATGCCCCAGAGCATGACGATCGCCGGATCGTCGATCACGTCCGGCACCGGACCCAGGGCCGGCGGCGTGCTGTGCTTGGCCCACTGCGCGATCGCCGCGCGCCGTTCGCGCACGATCTTCGGCCAGTGATCCGGGCCGCGCGGCGCGGAGCCGTTCGACCAGGCCGTCATCAGATCGATGATCGCGGACTCGACCTCGTAGTGCGTGAGCTGGAACACGTCCTCTGCGTCTGCGAAGAAACCGTAATCCGCGAGCAATGCACCGAACTCGCGGATCTTGTTGAAGAAGAGGTTCGTGTACCAGTGCTCGCAGTAGAACTTGTGTCCCTCGACGTACGGAAAGACCCGATGGGCCAGGGTGATCATCTGGTCGTAGGCGGCGCGCTCCTCCTCGGAGCCCAAAAGCTCGCGGTAGTCCTGGATCAGCTGCCGGCGCTCCGCCTGCAGCCGCTCGAGGGGCCGCTCGAGCGACTCGCCGGCCTTCACGCTCGCGATGTAACCGGGCAGGCCCGCAAAGGGCATCGACAGGTCGTCGTTCCAGGAGCGGTGGTAATGGTAGAAGCCATCGCCCACGTTGATGTTGAACCAGGGGTCGCGCGAGATCGCCAGTTCCTCGAGCCACTTGCGCCCGGCATCGCCGCGCGTCGCCAGCGCCGCCATGATCGCCTGCGGCGTGCGTCCCTCCTGGAACTCCGCGTCGACGCCGAGCTCTACCGCCACGTGCGCCAGCCGGCGCAGTTCCTCGTCGGGACGGAAGATCTCCGCCTCGATGCCCGCCACCATGCGCGCGACGGTCTGGTCGCTGATCTCGGGGAAGGCCTTCTTGCAGAAGGCAAAGAAGGCCATGTACGCCCCGTAGCCGAGCAGCAGGAACTCGAAGTGGTGGTGCCACATGCGAAAGTACCCCTCGAGCGCCTTCTGGTAGGTCTCGAGGAGTTGATGGTTGGAGGCAATGCCGCGCCCGGCGTGCACGTTCGCGAGCGGCTCGAATTCGGGCAGCTCGGGCTTCGGCAGTGCCTCGGCGGCGTGGATCAGCGCCAGCATCTTCTCGCGCCACTGGGCGTACAGGCGCTCCCAGTTGCCGTAGTAGTAGAAGGCGCGCTGCTGGAATTCCCCGGTGCGGCGGGCGATCTCGACCGGGTCCGTCACGGCGTTGCCGCCGATGTACACCCGCCCGTTGATGATGCGGTAGTCGATGCCGAGCGTGGTCGGCAGGCAGTGCACGCGGGTGCTGGCCGAGCCCAGGGCGCAGTACGCCGCCTCGGCCGTGACCATGTCGAACGCGGACATCGGCTCCGGGAAGTGCATCGAGTTGTAGAACCAGAAGCGCCCATCGTCCGCGGCGCTGAACTGCATGTAATAGGGGTAGGCTGCCTGGGCGCGTTCCGTGCCGGGCACCACCTTGAGCGAGCTCGGCGCCGGAAAGGTCCCCGGTTGTGTCTGCGTGTCGATGACGACTCTCCCGCCCCGCGCCGCCCGCCCCCGCGCAGGGTCAGTCGCCTTTAGGGGCGCATGGCTTTTCTCAAGCCTACGCCGAGACGACCCCCCGGGCGAGGATCCAGAGCGCAACCGCCGTGGCCTGAGGGTGCAACCAGGCCCGCGCCGGGCGGTTTCGTGTTTACAATTTCTCCCCTGTCACGAAGTGAGTCGACGCATGCAGCCAGGCGATCTCCTGTGGACCCCGGGGCCGGAGTGGATCCGCCGCGCCAACGTGACGGCCTTCACCGAGTGGCTCGCACGTGAGCGTGGCCAGCGCTTTGCGGACTACGCCGCGCTGTGGCGCTGGTCGGTCGAGGACCTGGAGGGCTTCTGGGGGGCCCTGTGGGACTACTTCCACATCGAGGCCTCGGTCCCGTACACCCGGGTGCTGGGCCGGCGCAGCATGCCCGGGGCCGAGTGGTTCCCGGGCGCGCGACTCAACTACGCGCAGCACGTGCTGCGGCGCGAGTCCGCGGGCGGGGACGTGCTCCTGCACGTGAGCGAGACGCGACCCCTCACCGCACTCAGCTGGGACACCCTCGGCAACCGCGTGCGCACGCTCGCGACCGAGCTGCGCGCGCTCGGCGTGGTGCCCGGCGACCGGGTGGTCGCCTGGATGCCGAACATCCCCGAGACCATGACCGCGATGCTCGCGAGCACCGCCATCGGCGCGACCTGGGCGTGCTGCTCGCCGGATTTCGGCGAGCGCGGCACGCTCGACCGCCTCGCCCAGCTGTCCCCGAAGGTGCTCTTCTGCATCGACGGCTATCGCTACGGCGGCAAGTCCTTCGACCGCCGCGCGGAGCTGCGCCACATCGCCGCGAGCCTGCCCTCGCTCGAGCATGTCGTCTACCTGCCTTACCTTAATCCGGACGATGACGCGCTGCCGCTGCCCAACGCCGTGCACTGGCAGACGCTCCTCGGGCGAGGCGCCGTCACCGCGGCGCAGTTCCAGTACGCGCAGGTTCCGTTCGATCATCCGCTGTGGACGCTGTTCTCCTCCGGCACCACGGGCCTGCCGAAGCCGATCGTCCACGGGCACGGTGGCATCCTGCTCGAGATCCTCAAGAACGGGACCTTCCACTTTGACTTACACCCCGGCGAGCGCGTGTTTTACTTCACCACCACCGGCTGGATGCTGTGGAACTTCCTCACCGGGACACCGCTCACCGGCGCCGTGCCGGTCCTCTATGACGGCCACCCGGCGTACCCGACGCCCGACGTGCTGTGGAAGATGGCGGATGAGGCCGGGGTCGTGACCTTCGGGGCGAGCCCGACCTACGTGGACCAGCTCAGCCGCTCCGGCATCGTGCCGCGCGAGCGCTACAAGCTCAGTGCGCTGCGCACGGTCAACCTCGCCGGCTCGCCTGCGACCCCGGAGTCGATGGCCTGGTTCTACCGCAACGTGAAGGAAGACCTGTGGGTCGCCAACGGCAGCGGCGGCACCGATTGCTGTACGGGCTTCGTCGGCGGCGTGCCGACGCTGCCGGTGCGCGCGGGCGAGATCCAGGCGCCCTCGCTCGGGGTCTCCGCCAAGGCCTACAACGCCAGCGGCGAGAGCGTCATCGACGAGGTCGGGGAGCTGGTGCTCACCGAGCCGATGCCCTCGATGCCGCTGCGCTTCTGGAACGATCCGGGCGACCAGCGCTACCTCGAGACCTACTTCCAGGAATATCCGGGCATCTGGCGCCACGGGGACTTCTTCCGCATCAACGCGCAGGGTGGCTCCTTCGTGCTGGGGCGCTCGGACGCGACCCTCAACCGCTACGGCATCCGCATGGGTACGGCGGAGATCTACCGCACGCTGGGGCTTTTGCCGCAGGTGCAGGATGCGCTGATCGTGAACCTCGACCTGCCCGCCGGCGGCTTCTTCATGCCGCTGTTCGTGAAGCTGGCACCCGATGCCACCCTCGACGCGGCGCTCGAGACGAAGATCCGCGACACGCTGCGCCGCGAGTACACCCCGCGCCACGTGCCGGACAAGATCTACCAGGTCCCGGCCATCCCCTACACCCTCACCGGCAAGAAGATGGAAGTCCCGGTGCGGCGCATCCTGATGGGCGTAGCCCCCGAGAAGGCCGCCAACCGCAGCGCCGTGGCCGACCCGGGCGCGCTCGACTTCTTCATCGACTACGTGCAGCGGCAGCAAGACTATCGCCTGTGAGGCAGCCGACCGCGCTGCTGCTGCCGGGGCTCTTGTGCGATCGCGCGCTCTGGGCCGCGCAGCTTCAGGTGCTGGGGACGCGCGTGCACTGCCTCGTGCCCAGTTACGGGGAACTTGATTCGGTGCCGGCCATGGCCGCTGCGGTGCTCGCGCAGGCGCCGCCGCAGTTCGTGCTCGTCGGACACTCACTCGGCGGGCGGGTGGCGCTCGAGATCATGCGCACCGCCGCCGCGCGGGTGAGCGCGCTCGCGCTGCTCAATACCGGGTACCAGCCACGCGCCGCGGGAGCCGCCGGCGCTTCCGAGGCGCGCGAGCGGCAGGCACTGCTCGAGCGCGCCGAAACGGGCGGCATGCGCGCCATGGGGCGCGAGTGGCTCGAGCGCATGGTGCACCCGGCCCGGCTCGCCGACCGCGTCCTGATCGAGGCCATCCTCGCCATGATCGAGCGCTGTCCGCCGCAGGTGTTCGCCGCGCAGATCCGGGCGCTGCTCAACCGCCCCGATGCCACCGCTGTCCTGAAGGCCATCCGCTGTCCGACGCTGCTCGTGTGCGGCCGCGAGGACCGCTGGAGCCCGCCCGCACGCCACGAAGCCATGGCGCGCCTGATCGCTGATTCACGTCTCGCGGTGATCGAGCAGTGCGCGCACATGTCGCCCATGGAGCGCCCGGCCGAAGTCGGTGCGCAGCTGTCGCAGTGGCTCACCGCATCCTTGGGGCCGGCCGCGGCGCCTGGGTGAGCCGGATATCAGGTCTGACGCGTGCGCCAGCCCGCGTGGTAGCCCTCGCGCGCCGCCTGCGCGTACGGGGTCGGTGCGACCCGCACCCGCACCTCGAGCTGCTTGTGCGGTTCCACCGTGGTCTTGTGGGTACCGCCGTACTCCTCGCCCCAGATGAGTGTCAGGACATCGCCGATCTCGATGTCGGGGTCGACGACACCGAGTGACAGCGCGGTGCGCTCGTTGTAGCTGTAGCCGCCGAACATGGAAAAGCCGACCGTCCTGGCGCCCATCACGATCCGGTCGAAGGAGGAGGAGGCGTAGTTGCAGTTCGGAAGGTCGAAGTACTTGTAGTTCTCCGCGCCCGGCACCAGGAGCGAGGCGAAGATCTTGAGCAGGTCATCCGCGTTCCAGGCAAAGGTCACCTTCTTGCGGTGGGCTCCCTTGGCCATCTTCTCCAGCGCCTCGCGCCCGATGAAGTCGTGGTCGAACTTGATGAACGGACCGTAGCCGAGCGCGTAGGGCGTCAGGTAGTAGTCCTCGATGTTCTGCGATACGAAGCTGCCGCCGATGGAGGCGGTGCCCTCGTAGCCGTTCGCCGGCAGCCATTCGCGGTACTTCTTCATGCGCTCGCCGGTGTAGACCGCAGGCAACGGGGAGGGAATCCAGCCGGACTCGAGCGTGTTACTGGAGTAGGCACGCGCGCCCACCTGTACCAGGCCAAAGTCGCGGCCTGCCTCGAGGATGGCCTCGCGAATCTCGTCGGCTTCCGCGTACGGTCCCCAGACCTCCAGCCCCGGCGCGCCGGCCATGCCGTGCCGCAGGCAGCGCACCTTGCGTCCCTTGATGTTGATCGCATCCATGGTGAAGAACTTCACGTCCGGCAGCGGGCCGCCGTTGAGCTTGGTGAGCACCTGGGCGGCGTTCGGCCCCTGGATCTGATAGCGGTAGTGGCGGCGCGCGACCGCCTTGCCGCGCGGGTGCGACGGTGAGCGGTCATCGCGGATCACGTCGACCTTGTAGTTGCCGGTCTGCGCGTGGAACTGGATCCAGTTCACGGTGGGCGTGCGGCCGACGAACAGCAGCTCATCCTTGTCCAGATAGAAGAGGATGCCGTCGCCGATCACGTGGCCGTCGTAGCTGCACGGCACCATCTGCTTCGCCCTGTTCGGTGCGAAGCTGGCAAAGCTGTTGATCGTGAGGTGCGACAGCAGCTTCAGGGCGTCGGGGCCGGAAACCGTCAACTCCGCCATGTGGTGCGACTGATCGAAGAGCACCGCGGTCTTCTGCCAGCCGACCTGCTCGCTGCGCCAGTTGCTGAACTCGATCGGAACGACCGGATAGACGTAGGCGCCGATCTGCGAGTTGCGCAGCAGCTCGACCGTGTTAGGCGCCCCGTTAAGCAGACTCTCCAGGCTCTGGCCACTCATCGCTGCAATTCCTCACTGGTATTCATGGTTTTAGCTGTGCGCCCTGCCCGGCGACCGAGTACAGCACCTGGGCGTTGCGGGTCTTCTGGAAGTCCTCGAGGCTCTGGCCGCGCATGGCGGCATACACGTGCAGGTTGGTGATGCCCACGACGGCGGCCAGTTTCTCCAGGAGAAAGAAGATCACCCCGTAGTGGATCAGCCCGCGCCAGTCGCGCCGCCGCACCAGGTCGCGCTCCTGCGCGGTGAGCTGCGCCGCTTCGAACATCGGCTCAGGATCCGCCAGGAACCGCCGCCGGTACTGCGGCTCGATCAGCTGGTGCAGGAAATGATTGAGGCGGTAGGCCTTCACGCTGCGCTCCAGCGTGAACGGATAAGTGCCCGGCAGCCGCTCGACGCCCTCCAGCTCATGGGCGATGCGCGCGCGGAACGCCGCGTCGGTCTCCGTCACCTCCACCGGGGAGTCGTCTTCGTAGATGACGGTGACGATCGGGGTCATCGAGGGCAGGTAGTAGGCGCTGTGCAGCTTGCGCACTCTCGCGGACAGGGCGCCGCGCATGATCAGCCACATGATCACCTCGGCCCCCTCCAGGCCGCCGCGCTCGGCGTACTGTGCGATCGACAGTTCGCTCAGCCGTTGTGGCTGCTTCTCCAGCAGCTCGAGGAACTCCATGTCCCAGGGCGTGTTGTTGAATCCGGCCCGCTCGCCGTGTACCTGGTGTGCCAGGCCTCCGGTGGCGACGATGGCCACCTTGAGATCTTCAGGGTAGCTCTCGATCGCCCGGCGCAGCGACTTGCCGAGCTTAAAGCAGCGCCGCGCCGTGGGGATGGGGAACTCGAGCACGCCGACCTGCAGCGGCACGATGGCGCCGGGCCAGCTGCCCTCATGCGGCCACAGCATCGACAGGGGCGAGAAGCAGCCATGGTCCAGGGGCTTCGCCTGGAAGTACGCAAGATCAAACTCATCGGCGCTCAGCGCCGTGGCGATATGCCGCGCAAGCGCCGGGTGCCCGCGTACGGGGGGCAGATTGCGCGGCCCGCCGCCCTCATCGGCGACTGCGTACTCCTCCCCCACCCCGAGGGCGAAGTGCGAGTAGTGATCGAAGAAGAACGAGGTGACGTGATCGTTGTAGATAAAGAAGAGCACGTCCGGCTGCTTCTCCTGCAGCCAGCGCTGCACCGGCTCATAGCCGGCGAATATCGGCGCCCAGACCGGATCGGTCTGCTTGTTCGCATCGAGCGCAAAGCCGATCGTCGGCGTGTGCGAAGTGCCGATGCCGCCTACGATCCTCGCCATGGTCCGACTGTCCTTAAGAGCTCCCGCTATGGCCCGCGGCTTACAGATACAGCTGCTTGTTGAGCGGGATGCCGTGCTCGCGGCAGTAAGTCTCGTAGTGGTTGATGAACCACCACACGTCCAGTGTCTCGGCAAAGTTGCCGTGCTCGTCGTAGAACTCGATCGGTCCCTGCAGCCAGCCGAACAGCTTCACGCCCTCCGGATGATCGGACACCAGGGTGTGGGTGAGCCCCGGGGTCTCGTAGATGAAGTCCCCGGGGCCGGCCACCCAGTCGTACTCGAGATAACGGACGCTGCCCGCCAGACACATCATCACCACCGTGCCACGGTGCTTGTGCGTGCCGACCACGCCCTGGGATTTGACCCACAGGATGTTGCTGAAGATGTTGTGCCGCACGTCGAAGGCCAGGTGGCGCAGGGCCGCGTTCGCTCCGAACGGCACCCAGGGGCTTTCCTGCTCCGAGGGGCCGACGAAAGTCCCCGGCATCCCGTACCGCCGGATCACGTCCCGGTGGATCTCCGGGACATCCACGATCTTGTAAGCCGTCGACGGCGGCGCCGTTATGGGCTTTTGGGCAGTAGAAGTAGCCATGGCTGATCGCTCCAGAATTGCTCCGTGCAGCCTAAGCGCCTCAGGGCTTGAAGTTGACCCGGATCGAGGCATACCACATGCGCGGCGGGTTGTAGTAGCCACCGACCTCGCCGGCCCCGTAGTTGGGCGAACCGGCGGTGACGTAGCGGTCATTCGTCAGGTTTGAGCCGCCAAACGAGAAGTCGTACATCGACTCCGGCGAGATGTAGTGGATCGAGGCATCCAGGTTGCGCGTGGCCGGCCGCCACAGCTGCGGGGTGTTCAGCGAGTCGTTGTACAGATCCGCGGTATAGGTGAAGGCGGCCATCAGACGCACATCGGCCTTGCTCGCCAGGTAGTAGTCGTACTGCGGGAAGAACGCGATCTTGTACTTCGGCGTCTTCGGCAGCTTCGCATCCGTCTGCGTCAGGCCGGGCGGGCTTATGCCGCAGATCGGATGGGGCGGCGGCGGGTTGTTGATAATGGCCGTAGCCGGACAGATCGTCGTACCGTCGGCCGTTGCGCTCTGCGGGATGTTGGCATTCGGGTTGACGGACGTGTAGTACGCGTCGATGTAGTCGGCCGCCAAGTTGAGTTTCAGGCCGGCGCCGACCAGCCAGGTCATGTCGAGCTCCGCGCCCTTGATCTTGGCGTCGCCGGCATTGGTGTACACCGGCGAGATACCCTGCTGGATGTTGAGCTGGATGCCGTCGTAATTGGTGTAGTACAGCGCGGTATTCACCAACAGACGGTGATCCAGCCATTCGGACTTGAGCCCCACTTCATAGGTCTTCGAGTACTCGGGCGAGAACCGCGCGTCCGTCGGGGCTGGGAATCACCGCCGAGAGGCGCGTGGTCCAGCCGCCCTGCTTGAAGCCCTTGCTCCAGCTCGCGTAGGCCATCACGTCGGGAGTGAAGTGAAACTGGATGCCCACCGTGGGATCGAAGATGTCCCAGCTCTGGCTGTCCGGGGTGGCGGGAAAGTAGCGCGTGACGTTGCCGCCATAGAGCGGGTAGTTGCCAGCACCGGTCGGGAAGTTGTTGAGATCGGCCTGCCCGCCGAGGAAGTCGGTCTTCACGTGCGTGTAGCGGCCACCGGCGGTGAAGCCCCAGCGGTCCGTCAGCTGGTAGTCGGCGTGCAGGAACGCCGCGTAGTCCTCGTTCTCGACGTTGTTCGAGATGTCGTAGACATACAGCAGGCTCTCGAACGGCACGTAGTCGTGCACGTAGCCGGCTTCCTTGAAGTAGTACAGCCCGCCGACGTAGTTGAGCTTGTTGTCGAGCGCCTTGCCGAGCAGCTGGAACTCCTGCGACACCTGCCACTGATGCTGGGCATCGGTGACTTCCTGCAGCGTTTCGGGCGTGCCGTCAAGATCGGTACCGATGTTCCACTTGATCTGGCGGTAACCGGAGATGGATTTCAGCGTGAGATCGTTACCGAGATTGTAGACGGCCGTGATCGAGCCGCCGAACGCGTCGTTGCGCGCAAAGTCCGGACCGTTCGCATACGTGGTGTCGAGGTGGCCCGTGTCGGTCGCCGCGAAGTCGAACCACAGGCGCGGGGAATTCGAGCCGAGGTAGCCCGGTGTGCCGATGTTCGCCGCGTTGAACGGTCCGGGCGGTCCGCCGACGTAGCCGGCGCCGAGCAGCGGCGCGCCGCCGGTTGACAACCCCGGAACGCGCGCCCGGGCGTTGGCGCACTGGTTCACATACCAGGAATTGACCGGCTGCACGAACGGCGGCGGCCCACCGACCGTGGCGATCGCCCCAGGCGAGCGTGGCCGCATTGTTGCTGATACAGAGGTTGTAGAGGGTCGAAAACGTCGACGTGTTCAGGTTACCGCTATACACACCGAGGATGGTGTACGGCAGCGCGGTCTGATCCTCGTGGCTCCAGTCGCCCGTGAAGGTCACGTCCAGCTTCTCGTTCGCGTGCCACAGCATCTTGCCGCGGATGGTCGTCACGCCGGTGCCGCCGTAATTGTCGTTGGTCGCGTAGCCGGCCTTGGGATAGGCGGTCTGCGGATCGACGACGAAGGGCGTCGCTCCCTGGGGCGAGCTGGTCGGATAGGGAACGACCGTCACCCAGCCGTCCTGGTTCTGTGAGGAAGCGGTGATCGTGCTCAGCAACACCCCGGGAATGAGGGGTATGTCGGCCGTGAACGCCACGTCACGCAGGTTGTATTCCCCGCCGGTGGCCGTGGCGGTGAACCGCGGGGTGTCTCCCGGGGTATGCGTGACGATGCTGATCGCCCCGCCGATGGTGTTGGCGCCGAACAGCGTGCCCTGCGGACCCTTGAGGACCTCGATACGGTCCACGTCCAGCAGCGTCTGATTGGCGCCGATCGTGCGGGCGAGATAGACGCCGTCGAGGTAGACGCCCACGCCCGGATTGAGGTTGAACGCGAAGTCGTCCTGGCCGATGCCGCGTATGGAGGCCGACAGCACCGACTTGTCGCCCGAGAACGGCGCACCCGCATCCAGGTTGACACCCGAGGTCAGATTGCTGAGCGCGTGGATGTCGGTGAGATTGCGGTCGATCAGCGCTTCGCTGGTAAACGCCGTGATGGCGATGGGTACGTTCTGGACGTTCTCCGCGCGTCGCTGCGCGGTCACGACGACCTCTTGGAGCTGCTGCTCCTGCGCCAGCGCCTGCGCGCAACCGAGCAGGACGAGCGTGCCGTAGAGCGCCTGGCGCGCGTAGGCACGGACCCATTTCGCAAACGAGAAATTCATGTTTTATCCCCCTCGAAAAAACCACACCAGAACGCTACATCGCTCGCAGTCCTGCAACTGAGTCCTCACGGCCGCCGCTGACCTTCGTGCGGCTCATGTCCTCGCCCCTCACTTGACCAGGGCCAGGTGCGTCTTCGCCTCCCGCGAATCGGTACCACTGCCGGAAATATTCAGATTCTCTTTGACCGGGTTCGTGTGCTCGCGCATCAGCGCCTCCGCGCGCGAGCCCTCGCCGCGCTCCAGCGCGGCCACGATGCTGTGATGCTGCCGATGTGAATAAGCCAGCACTTCGTGCATGCGCCCGAGGCTCTTCTTGTCGATGGCGAGCGCCCCCGGACCTGCAAACGGGATGCGTGCGTTGCGCTCCAGAGCCTGCTGGATGATGGCGCTGCGGCATTCGCGCGCGATGAGATCGTGGAAGCGCACGTTCATGTCGACGTACAGCGCCTCGGCCTTGTCGGCGACGTGTCCCTCCGCGAGGATCTCGTCGCCTTCGGCCAGGCAGACGCGCAAGGCCTGCAGCAGGGTGCGCGAGGCGCCCCGCTCGGCGATGCGCCGCGCAGCCAGCCCCTCCAGAACTCCGCGCAGGTCGATGGCATCGAGAATATCGGTGGCGCTGAGCCCGCGAACCACGTACCCGCGGGTCTCGTGCTCGGTGAGCAGGCCCTCCTGGGCGAGCACCGGCAGCGCCTGGCGCACGGGGGTGCGCGACATGCCCAGCAGTTCCGCGAGCGGCGCCTCCGCGAGGCGCGCTCCCGCGCCAAGTTCACCGCGCAGGATCATCTCGCGGATGCGTAGGAGCGCTCGGGTTTGATGGGTGTTCATTGTTCGCGGACCCTGCGTGAGCGCAGGGAGTGTTCCTGTTGGGATCCCGATTGTCAATGCAGGTCCCAGGACGATCACCCGGCGCCGGGGCATGCCGGGGGAAATAAACCGACGTTTTTACAGTAGTTTTTACAGTAGTTTATCTGCCCGCCGCGCTCAGGTTCACCGGCGGCCTTTGTGACCAATCTGGTGTGTCCCCGGGCAAACGGGATCCCGTCAGGCTGTGCGACCCCTTTAATGCAGCCCCAACGCCTTGTCCTCGTTGGCGCGCTTGATGACGTAGAGACGGATGGCGTCGGTCTGCGCCGGGGTGAGGACGTTGGCGAAGCTGACCATGCCCTGGCCCCGCAGGGCGCCGTCATGCACCACGGTGGCCCAGGCCTTGCCGTAAGTGAGCAGGGCGCTGCGGCGCAGGTCCGGCAGCACCGTACTGCCGAAGGCCGCATCGCCGTGGCAGCCGCCGCAGAAGCGTGCGTACTGCTGCGCGCCCTCGGCGAGCTGCGCGGGAGTGCCGCTTGAGGCGGGTGGGTCAAGCGCACGCACGGGAACCGGGGCCGGGGGCGGCAAGTGAGCGCCGCCGCCCAGCCGGAACGCGAGCAGGCGCGACACGTTGCGCACCGGCCCCCCCACTTCCGAGAGGATGCCCGGTGCGAGCGCCCAAATGCCGCCCCAACCCGCGAGCACCACCACGTACTGCTCGCCCTTCACCGCGAAGGTGACGGGGGCCGCGGTGATGCCGGTCTGTGCGCTGCGCGACCAGAGTTTCGCGCCGCTCACCGCATCGTAGGCCACGAATTCCGCGGCCGAGTTGCCCTGGAATACCAGTCCGCCGCCGGTCGCGAGCACGCCACCGTTCCACGGCCCCTTGAAGGGCACGCGCCAGCGCGCCTGCTGGGTAACCGGGTCCCAGGCGATGAGTGCGCCCTTGGTCGCCGCCAGCGCGCCGGCGCGGACCTTGGGATCCGCGGGCATCGCCGCGGCGGCAAAATCGATACCGGTGTTGAAGCCCTGCGCAGCTGCCTTCCAGTTCGCCGCGGGGATATAGGGGAAGCCGGCTTCGAGCGCCGGGATGTAAACGAGCCCGCTCTTCGGGTCATAGGCGCTGGGCTGCCAGCTGTGCGCGCCGCCGGGTCCGGGCACCAGCAGGAAGGGCTTGCCGGTCCGGTCGACGCGCGCGTCGGGGTTCTCGATGGGCCGGCCGCTCTTCAGGTCGATGCCCTTCGCCCAGTTGACCGGCACATAGCTGGCCGCCGAGATCAGCTCTCCGCTCGCGCGGTCGAGCACGTAAAAGAAGCCGTTCTTGGACGCCTGCATCAAGACGCTGCGCGTGCGTCCGCCGATCGCGAGGTCCGCGAGGATCATGTGCTGCGTGGCATCGAAGTCCCAGGTGTCGCCCGGTGTCGTCTGGTAGTGCCAGACGTACTGCCCGGTCTTCGGCTTCAGCGCGATGATCGAGTCGATGTAGAGATTGTCGCCGCCGCCGGGGGAGCGGTAGGCCTGGTTCCAGGGGGTGCCATTGCCGGTGCCGATATAGAGCAGGTCGAGTTTGGGGTCATACGCCATCGAGTCCCACACCGTCCCGCCGCCGCCGAGCGTCCACCAGTCGCCCTTCCAGGTCGACTCGGCGCGCTTAAGATGCGCCGCGGTATTCGCGCCCGGACGGTCCGGGACGGTATAGAAGCGCCACAGTTCCTTGCCGTCCTCACTGTCGTAGGCCGCGACGTAGCCACGCACGCCCATCTCCGCACCGCCGTTGCCGATGATGACGCGGCCGTCGATGACGCGCGGTGCGCCGCTGATTCCATAGGGCTTGGACCGGTCCACGGTCAGCGTCGACCAGAGCAGCTTTCCGCTGTCGCGCTCGAGCGCGATCAGTCGTCCATCGAGCGTCCCGAAGAACAGGCGGTGGCCCCACGCTGCAAGGCCGCGGTTGACGACATCGCAACAAGCCCGGATGCCCGCTTCGCCGGGCACCTTCGGATCGTATTGCCAGCGCAGCTTGCCCGAGACTGCGTCGTACGCCTTCACTTTGGACCAGGCGGTCGTGATGTAGATCGTGCCGTCAATCACCAGCGGCGTGGCTTCCTGTCCGCGCGCCGTATCCAGGTCCGCGAACCACGCGAGTCCCAGGTCCTTCACAGTGCCGGTGTTGATCTGCTCGAGCGGCGAGAAGCGCTGCTCATCGTAGGTACGGCCATGCGTCAGCCAGTCACTGAGATCGCCCGCAGCTGAGGTCAGTGCCTTGCCGTCCACCGCGGTCGCGGCCGCAGGTGCAGCCGGCACGGGCGCGCTTAAGATCAGCACAGCCGCGGCGGCTGCCGCAACCCAACGCACGGCGCGCCGCGTGCCCGTCAGGTGCATGTCAGAAGTTGGTTCTGCGCGATGGCGGCAGGATCGCCACCCGCACGGCGTTGCGTCGCTCACTCGGCCCCCTCCTCATTTCTGTAAGCGTTGCATACCATTTGCCCGGTCTGCCGGTCAAGGCTGTGTCGGCTCGCGATCCACCTCACGCGAGGTTGTCGGTTTCATCGCATCCGCATCGCGGCTCGGTTGCGCGCAGTGGTTGCCTTAAGCTGCGTTGATGTCAGCTGCCCGACGAGGCGCGTGTCTCGCGCCCGCCGCCCGGCAGGTTTCGGCGTCTCTTGTGCTATCGTCGCGCCGGCATCGTCAGGGGCCACGCGACGCACACTCATGAGGTGAGGTGAAATGTCGGCCACGGGCGGGGAAAAAGCCGATGCGTGATCGGACGTCGTATTCGAAGCTGACCGTAGTGTCAGCGGTGTGGTTTCTGGGTGTGGCGACACGCATCGCGTACGCGGCTGACTTTGCCGGCGCGTCTGAGCCGCCGCTGCCCGCGCCGGGTGCGAGTGCGCCCCGCGAGCCCTCGGCGCCCGCATCCAGCGATGCTCCCCCTGCGGGGGCCGCTCCCGAGCGCCGTGGCACCGAGTTTGGCTTCGCAGTTTTTCAACAGCACTGCGTCTCCTGCCATGGGAATCCGTCGTTTCCGAGCGCGCCCGCCCCGGCAACCCTCAGAACCATGTCTGCCGAGCGCATCTACACCGCGCTCACCACCGGGATCATGAAGTCGGTCGGCGACACCCTGAGCGAGGAGGATCGACGCCGCGTGTCCGAATCTCTGGCCGGTCAGCTCCTGGGCTCGGCGCGGGCGGGCGATGCCGCCACCATGCCCAATCGATGTGCGGGCAATCCGCCCTTGCACGAGGTTGGCCGAGCCGACTGGAATGGCTGGGGCAACGGAGCGGGGAACGATCGCTTTCAGTCTGCGGCTGCGGCGGGCCTGACCGCAGCCTCGGTTGGCCGCCTGAAACTGAAATGGGCTTTCGGATATCCGGGCGGGACGTCCGCCTACGGGCAGCCGAGCGTAGTGGGCGGGCGCGTCTTCGTGGGTACCGACATCGGGTACGTCTATTCGCTCGATGCCACCTCGGGTTGCGTCTACTGGTCGTACCGCGCCGGAGCGGGCGTGCGCAACGCGATGACGGTGGGGCCGATCAAGACCAAAGGAGGCGTCCGCTACGCGGTGTTCTTCGGTGACCTCAAGGCCAGTGTCTATGCCATCGACGCGCAAAACGGCGGCGAGATCTGGAAAATGCGCGCCGAGGAGCACTACGCCACGCGCGTGACCGCAGCGCCCGCGCTGTACCAGGGACGGCTCTATGTGCCGATCTCCGCCTGGGAGGGTTTCCAGGCGCGGGTCACCGACTATCCGTGCTGCACCGCCGTCGGTAGCGTGAGTGCGCTCGCCGCGGACACCGGCAAACTGCTCTGGAAGACCTACACGATTGCAGAGCGACCGCATCCTTCCCAGCAGAACTCGCGCGGCGTGCAGCAGTGGGCACCCGCCGGAGTACCGGTCTGGAACACTCCGACCATCGACGCCAGCCGCCACGCCGTTTACGTCGGGACCGGGGATGCATCGACCTATCCGGCGCCACCGACGAGCGATGCGATACTGGCCCTGGACATGAGGACCGGAAAGGTCCGCTGGTCAAAGCAGATCTACCCGCATGATTCGTTCATCGTCGGCTGCGGCGGGACCGGATTTACCGACAACTGTCCGAAGGTGATCGGACCGGACTGGGATATCCCGATGTCACCGATGCTGAAGACGCTTTCGGGCGGCAGGACGCTCATCGTCTTCGGCACGAAGCCCGGTGAAGTTCTAGCGCTGGATCCGCAGCAACAGGGAGAAGTCTCCTGGCGCACGCAGGCGCTCGCTCAGTTGCCCGCCGCGCCCGATGCACTCGGCCCCAATGGCGGCGCAAATTTTGGGCCCCTATGGGGCGGGGCGCTGGATGAGGCTTCCGGGTATTTTGGTTCGAGCACCGGCGGCGCGGCGGCGGTGCGCCTCAGCGATGGCCAACGCCTGTGGTACACGCCCCTGAATGCGACCGCCGAGAATCAGGTGACTCACCAAGCTGCCGTGACCGTCATTCCGGGGGTCGTATTTCTCGGGGGTTCCGACGGCAGGCTCTGGGCCTTGTCCAGCAATGACGGGCACCCGCTGTGGACCTTCGAGACGGCGCGCACGTTTGACACGGTGAATGCCGTCCCCGCGCACGGCGGCTCGATCATGGCGCCCGGACCCACCGTCGCAGGTGGCATGTTATTCATGGGTTCCGGCTATGGCGTCGTCACGGGGACGCCTGGCAACGTGCTGCTCGCCTTCGGCGTGGAGTGATCGCACGCGACGAGGACGCGGGCCACTGCGGAGGAGCTAGACGTGTCGGATATCGAGGTTCCGGTTCTGATCGTCGGCGGAAGCCTGGTGGGACTTTCTGCTGCGATGCTGCTCGCACGTCACGGGGTGCGCTCGCTGGCCGTCGAGCATCACCGCGGCACCGCGATTCACCCACGCGCGGCGCACGCCACGCAGCGCACGATGGAGATCTTCCGCGCCGTCGGCCTGGAGGAGCCGATCCGCGAGAAATCCGCGCAGCAGTTCGTTCAGAACGGCGGCGTCGTGGCCGTCGAGACGCTGGTGGGCGGCGCCAAGCGGGAATTCATTGCGGACCTGAACTCAGGCATCAGGGATGTCAGCCCCTGCGAGCGCATATTCCTGTCGCAGGACGCGCTCGAACCGCTCTTGAGCCAGCGGGCACTCGAGCTGGGCGCGAACTTGCGCTTCGCGACGGAAGTCATATCCGCGGTCGAAGACGCCGACGGCGTTACCGCCCGGTTGCGCAGCCGTGACAGCGGCGACCTCTGCACGGTGCGGGCGAAGTATCTGATTGCCGCCGACGGGGCGCGCAGCCAGATCCGGCGGCGGCTCGGCATTGCGATGCAGGGTCACGCGACGTTCTCGAAGAGCATCACCATCTACTTCCGTGCCAACCTCAAAGCGCTGCTGCAGGACAAGCAGTGGGCGGTGGTGTACGTCGATCATCCGCAGCTGCGGGGTTTCTTCCGCTTCGAGAAGCCCTTTGAGCGAGCCTTTCTGGTGGTCAACACCACAGGCGACGCCACGCATCCGGTGACGGATGCCTCCACGGGACTTACTCCCGAGCGCACCCTCGAGTACGTGCATACCGCCCTGGGTACGCGCGACATTCCTGTCGCGATCGACAACGTAATGCATTGGGAGGCGGCCGCCGCCGTCGCCGCACGACTGCAGACCTCGCGGATCTTCATCGCCGGGGACGCGGCGCACGTCATGCCACCGACCGGAGGATTTGGCGGCAACACCGGGGTGCAGGATGCCCACAATCTGGCGTGGAAACTGGCATGGGTGCTGAACGGCGCCGCCCCCGCGTCCCTGCTGTCGACTTACGAGGACGAACGCCGATCCGTGGCGAAGCTCTCGGCCGAGCAGGCCTACACGCGCTATGTGCTACGCACTGACCCGAGCCTCGGGACAGACCGGGTTGAACCGCTCGTCGGAGACCTCGACATCGAGCTCGGCTATCGCTACCGATCTGCCGCGGTTCTTGCGGAGCCGAATGATGACGGCTCAGCGCACCTCAACCCACGGGACTCGCGAGCTCTGCCGGGTACGCGGGCACCGCACCTGTGGGTGAAGCTGCAGGGCAAGGACATTTCCACTCTCGACCTGTACGACGGACGCTTGGTACTGCTGGCCGGCGCAAGAGCCCATGAGTGGTGTGATGGCGCTGCGGCGGTGGCCGCGCGCTCGGGACTCGCACTGCGGATTTGTCGGCCGGGCAGCGATGACCTTGAGGATAGCGAGGCTCGACTGTGCGAGTCGCACGGGATCGAGCCGGATGGCTGCGTGTTGGTTCGACCCGATGGTTTCGTTGCGTGGCGAGCGAGCACTGCACAGGGCGCGTCGGCGCAGGCGTTTGCTGAAGTACTCGCGCGCTTGTTTTTCATAAGCCCGCCGCCGGCGCGTGCCTAGCGCCAAGGTCGCGCTGGTGCACGGTCCGGGAGCGCGACGCGTCGGCATGCACCTATCGGACGAGCACGGCGAGCTGAAGAGGACCGCTCTTAGGGGAGCCCTCGTCGAGCGTGCGCTGCGATCAGTGCCGTGAGCCCCGCAGCGGCGCATACAGCGATGAGTCCAGCAGCCTCGACTGCGCCTGGATGCGTTCCTCGCTGACCGTTGCCGCGGGCAGCGCCCGCAGCAGCGCGGCGGCGCGCGCTTCGAGCACGGGCCGTATCTCCGGATGGGTGAGGATATACAGATCATTGCGCCGCACACCCTGCAGCACGAGCTCCCCGATCTCTGCGCCGGTCGGGGCAGTGCGGAAGATGGCGGTGTCGGTCCGGACGGTTCCGGGTGGAACCACCGGCACGGAACCACTGGCGGCCAATTCGGGTGGCCGCACCTGCTGCGTGCTCTCGAAGATCTCCGACTTTACGGGTCCCGGACACAACACCGAAACACCGACTCCGGATTCCCGCAGGTCCGCACGCAATGACTCCGCCAGTCCCACCAGAGCAAACTTCGAGGTGACGTACACGCCGGCGCCGGCGCCGGTAAACAAGCCACTGACTGATGAAGTGATGACAATGTGGCCGCCGCGTCCCGAGTTGCTCATGGCTGCGGCAAACGTGCGCACCGCGTTGATCGTCCCACCGAGGTTTACCCGCAGCGCAAAGTCCCAGTCCTCATAGGTCGCCATCTGCGTCGGACCCACAAAGTTCACCCCGGCGTTACTGCAGAGCAGGTCAACGTCCCCGAGCTGGCTGGCTACCCGAGCAGCGCATGCGGCCCACTGCTGCCGGTCCGTAACGTCGAGCACCAGAGGCACGACCTTTCCCTGTGCGGCCAGCGCGGCGGCGGCCGCATCGAGCGCTGCCTTGCGTACATCCGTGATGACGACCCGCATGCCAGCCCGCAGGCAGGCACCTGCGATGCCAAGTCCGATGCCACTCGCCGCGCCGGTAACTAAGGCGACTTTATCTTTGAACTGTTCCATCGAGTCCTCCCTGCGGTTCGGCGTCGAGCCTGACCGCCACGCCTCGCAGGCTCGGCTCCGGCTCTCGATAGCGCTGCATGACGAGTGGATCATGGCCCGGAATGATGTATTGCGGCCGGCTGGCGAGCTCATGCAACCGCTCCCAGCCCGCCGCCATCTGCATCACGTCCGCGACAATGGGGAAGGGCCGACCCGTGGTCATGTTGGCCAGGTAGTGCGCGGCATCGGAGGCCAGGACCACCCAGCCTAGACGCGTCCAGACGCGCACCACCTGCAGGCCATGCGTGTGACCGCCGACGTGATGCACCGTGATCCCGGGAACGATTTCCGCATCGCCGTGGTGAAACTGCACCTGCGCGCCGTACACCAGTCGCACCATCGACAGCACGGCCTCGAGGTCGTAGGCGTGCGCGAAGAACGCGTGCGCCATGTGCCGGCCGGTCGCAAACGCCATCTCGCTCTCCTGCAGATGGAAGCGCGCACGCGGGAATAACTGCAGATTGCCGGCGTGGTCATAGTGCAGGTGCGTGATGATGACGTGCTTGACCTCGGCACAATCGATGCCGAGGAGACGCAGGGCGTCGCCGGGCTCCCGCAGCAGCTGTCGCCCGCGACGCTGGGCCGCCTCCACGCCAAATCCGGTGTCGATGACCACGGTATGCAGCTCATTGCGGGCAGCCCACACGAAGTAGTCCATCGGCACGGCAGCGTCGTGCGGGTCTGCGCCGATGAAGACGTCCGCGGGGTTGCGCGTGGCCGTGGCATAGCGAAGCGCGTACAGCTCATAAGGAAGCGGCTCACTCATCGGGGTTGGCTCCCTGCGCGGCTTCCAGGTATCGCACGATGTCGGTGTTGTCCGCGTTGCCGCCCATGCGACGCTCGGCGCGAGCCCAGAGCGCGGCGCATTCGCTCAGCAGGGCCTTGGGTGTACCCACCGCCTCGGCCAGGCCCAGGGCGATGCGCAGATCCTTGGCCATCAACCCGAGCGCAAAGCCGGAATCGAAGGTGCGCGGCAGCACAAACGCCGGATATTTCTGCTCCGTGGCGGTATTGCGGCCGGTCGAGTGATTCAGGATCTCGAGCATCAGGCGCGGATCAATGCCGAAACTCTCGCCCGCCATCATCGCCTCCGCGGTGGCCGCCAATGCCACCGCCGACAGGTAATTGTTGAGCGCCTTCACCGCATGTCCGGATCCGGATGCGCCGGCGCAAAACACCTGACCGAGTGGCGCAAGCACCAGCCGGCAACGGGCAATTGCGGCCGCTTCACCGCCTGCCATGATCGCCAGCGTGCCCGCCACCGCGCGTTTAACGCCCCCCGAGACAGGAGCGTCCACCAGCGCTATCGAGGCGTCCGCCAGCTGCGCGGCCAGCGCGCGCGTACCGACCGGTTCGGCGGAGCTCATATCGAGCGCGACCGAACCGGGTGCCAGACCCGCCGCGACACCATCGGTGCCGAGCAGCACCTGCCGTACCGCCTGGCCGTCGGGCAGCATGGTGATCACCAGGCGGCAGGAGCGGCCGAGGTCCACCAGGGACCCCGCCCGCTCGCACGGCACCGTGCCGCAGAAGCGCTCCAGCGCGGCCGGGTTCGAGTCCGCCGCGACGAGGTGGAACCCGGCAGCAGCCAGGTGGCGCGCCATCGGCGCCCCCATGTTGCCGAGGCCGACAAAGCCGATGCGCTGCGGTGGTACGAACTCGTCCTGCATGATGAACTCGGGTCCTTCGTGAAATCAGCGCGCGCGGCGCCAGGGCAGGCTGAGCAGGAACAGGACCGTCCGCCAGTTCAGCAGCTTCAGCCCACGGCGCACCTCCTCGGGTCGTATGCGGGCGGTCATCGGCATGGTGCCGAAGATCTTGCCGCGCAACACGAGCTCTGCGCCCTCCCGCTCGATGGCCGAGATCGCGATCATTTCCTTGTTGTCGGCACCGAAGATCTTCAAGTCCCCTCCCCCCTTACAGGGCCGCGGATATGGCGAGGTCGGAGAGGCGCTGAAAGCGCTCGATATTGTCGAGGCTGTCCATGACGCCCGCGCTCAGGCAGACGAACGTCACCTCGCGCGCCGGGTCGACCCAGTAGAGCGCGCTGCCGGCGCCATAGTTGCCAAACGTCCCGGGTGAAGTCAGCGTGCCGAACAGGTGGTGACAGATGGCGGTACCGCGCAGCGAAAATCCCAGACCGAGGTACGCGGGCGCGACTGGCCAGCCGCGTTGATGAAAGAGCGTTTTGTAGAGTTCGTTCGGCTTCTCGCCGGTCCAGTTGCGCGTTGCCGTCTCGAGCATGGCCGGTGACAGGATGCGCGCCCCGTCGAGTTCCCCGCGCCGGCGCAGCATCTCGGCAAAGCGAAACATGTCAGGAACCGTGGAAGCCACCCCGACCCAGGGCATCTCCGCGTCTTCCTCCTGGAAGGCGCCGTCGGGACCGAGGTTGCTGTGACCGGGATGCCTGATCGGGAAGTTGCCGCGGAAGTCCGGCACGACATGACGCGGGCGCAGATCCGCGCGCAACCCGACCGAAGTGTCACCCATCTTCAGGGGAGCCAGCAGATCCTCGTGCACGATGGCCCGGTAGGAGCGGCCGTCCGGATCAGTGCGCCGCAACGCCTCACCCAGCAGGACATGATTCGCCATGGGCGAATAAGCGACGCGCTCGCCGGGGGGCTCCGCCGGACGGATGTTGGCGCAGACGCGCCGCGACGACCTCGTCAAACCGGTCGATATACAGGTCCGGCTTGATGGAAAACACGATCGGCAGTCCCGAGGTATGCGAGAGCAGATGATGCACCCGGATCTCGTTGCGCCCGCTGCCTGAGAATTGCGGCACCAAGTCACTGATGCGCGTGGTCAGCGCAAAGCGCCCGAGCTCGATCGCGCGCAGCGCGAGCACGTTGGTGATGGCCTTGGTCACCGAGAAGATGCTGAAGACCGAATCCAGGCGCAGCGGCCGGCTGCCCGCCGCGTCCGCATGACCGATGGCCTCGTGAAGCCCCAGGCGCCCTGCGCGGGCCACCGCGATCACGGCGCCGAAATACCGCCCGGCGGCGATATCGTCCGTGATCACGTGCCGCAGACGCACGAGGCGCTCGTGGTCGAACAACGTCTCGCTCATTTGGAGCGCCCCGCACCGGTTAGCTCCATCACGTAGTGGCTGTCGAAATATTCGCGCAGCGCGTAGATCTTCCCGTCCCTGACTTCCACCGCCCAGGCGTACAGGTTCTCGTACGGCCGCCCGTCCGCCAGGCAGCCGCCGCTATGGGATTCGATCATGACGAGCGGCCCCCGCGAGGCGATCGTATCGACAATGATCTGTCGGATCGCCCGGGCGAAACAATGCGCGCACCGGCACGAGGAAGTCATCCACGATGCCTTTCGGGCCGCGGTGCAGGCCGGCACCCGGCACGCTGCGCATCTGCGGCTTCCAGGTCGCCTCATCGTGCAGCATGCGCCGGACACCTTCGAGATCGCCCGCACTCAGTGTGGCAAAGAACCGCAGCACCAGCTGCTCACTCTCGGTCTTGGCTTCAACGCTCATCGGTACTCCCTCTAGGCGCGCCTGCCGGCGGCGGTGAATCGGACGGGCAGTTTCTCCGGGCCGTGACCGATGGCGGTCATCCAGGGCTCGGGGTCTCCGGCCATTTCGAAGGACTCGATGTGGCGCGCCACGGCCCCAAGAAGCGCATCGGCCTCGAGGCCGGCGAGCACCCGGCCCACGCAGGCATGGATGCCCTGGCCCCAGCCCAGATGTCCGCGATTGTCGCGGCGCACGTCGAAGCGCTCCGGTTGCACCCATTTGCGCGGATCGCGATTCGCGGCCGCGAACATCAGCCCGCAGCGCTCGCCCCTGGGAATGACGACTCCCTCGATTTCCACATCCCGCATCGCGATGCGGCCGGCCATCCGCGACGGCGAGTCCCAGCGCAGGCTTTCATCGAAGGCCGCACGCACCAGTGCGGGGTCCGCGCGCACGAGCTGATACTGCTCGGGAAACAGGGCAAAGGCACGGATCGCAGTCGCCAGGGTCATTACCGTGGTATCGGCGGCGGCCGAGAGCAGGATTCCGACCAGCAGCTTGGCCTCGTCCTGGGTAACTTCGCCGCGGTCCGCGGCCAGAAACATCTGCATCCCGAGGCTGTCGGCGCTGAGATGCTCCCTGCTGCAACAGCGTTCCACCCACTCGATGACCGGGCCGGTGTCCTTCATGGCCTCATGAAACAACTCGTTCACCGGCCCGAGCGTTGCCCAGACCATGTTACCGAACGCGTACAGGTTCTCGCGCCCGGCCAGCGGAATCCCCAGCAGGTCGGGCAGTACTTTGTAAACGAACGGCCGCGTGATCTCCGCAGCGGCGTCGATGACGCTGCCGCTCTTTTCCTTCAGTCGCGTCACGAGCGCCTCGGCATCGGCGCGAAACGCATCTCCCATCTTCGCCAACGCCTGTGGTGACAGCGCCGCGGCGACTACGGCGCGCACGGCGGTGTGCTTCGGCGGGTCGTCCGTAAGCAGCAGCTCCGGGCGTACGGAATTCGGATCGTGCCAGGGACGCGAGGTCGAGGAGAACACCCGCCAGTCACGCAGCCCCGCCGCCACATGCTGGTAGCGGGTCAGGAGCGTGATGTCCTCGCGCGCCACTTTCACCGCCGGTGCGAGCTCGCGCAGCCGATCATCCACCGCCCGGGCATTGCGCACCGCGGCGGCACTGAAAGGATCCTCTTCGGTGATACAGATTTCGCGCGCCACGCCGGCCCTCCTTCCTGCTGCGGTGCTATGCGGTCCGGAGCTTCCAGCCGCGGCCATCGCGCACCACCCACCCTGCGGTCGGGTCGGAAAAATGACTGCCGATGATCATGACCTTCGAATCCCCGAAACGCTCGACGAACGCCTGGCGGGTGAGCGCACCCTGCGCCTTGTCCATATCGAAGTTGCCATGACGCAGCGGTTCGGCGAGCTGAATGGGATGATGCATCAGGTCGCCGGTAATCACTGCGGCTTCGCCGCGCGACTGGATGAGCACGCTGACGTGGCCCGGCGTATGGCCCGGCGTCGGAAACAGCGACACTTCATCCGTCAGCCGATAATCGGCTGTTACGTATTCAGCCAGCCCGGCCGATACGATCGGGTCGATGGAATCGTGCAGGTGCTCCACATTGTGGTAGCCGCCGGTTTCGCGCAGGTGCTTCCAGTGGTCAAACTCCTGCTTGCCGAACAGGTAGCGCGCCTGCGGGAAGGTCGGCACCCAGCGGCCATTCACCAGGTGCGTGTTCCAGCCGACGTGGTCGAAATGCAGATGCGTACACAGTACTGCGTGGATGCTCGCGGCCGGGAATCCGGCCGCCGCCAGATCCTCCAGGAAGCTCGTCTTGAGGTTGCAGAACACCTCGTACTCGCGCTTGCGATCGGCACCGATGCAGGTGTCGATCATCACGTTCTTGCCGTGCGAGCGCAGCACGAACGCCTGGAAGGAAATCTTCATCAGTCCCTCGGCCGTGGCGAAGTGCGGCCGCAGCCAGTCGTACTGCTTCACGAACTCAGCCGTTTCATCCTTGAGCAACATGGAGATGTTGTCTTCGAAGGCGTTCACTTCGACGATGCGCGCGACCTCGACGTCACCGATGCGCCAGTGTCTGATGTTCTCCGCACTCATGTCATCAATCTCCTGACCGCTCGTGATTCACAGTCCGTCACGCCGATCGCGCCAGCGGCACTTCGATCGGCCGCGGCGCGGGAATGCTGCGGATCATATCCGCGGCCTTTTCCGCGATCATCACCACCGCGGCATTGGTGTTTCCCCCGACCAGCCTTGGGAAGACCGAGGCGTCGGCTACCCGCAGTGCCTCGATGCCCCGGACGCGCAGCTGCGCGTCTACGACGGACAGCGCGTCGGGGCCCATGCGGCAGGACCCGCAGGGATGATGGACCGTCGCCGCGGCGCGCCGCAGGTAATCGATGAGCGCTGCGTCGCTCTCGGCCTCCTGGCCTGGCTGCACCTCGACGGCCCGGTAGCGGGCGAAAGAGGCCGCGCGGGTCACCTGGCGGCCGATCTTCAGGCCCCGCAGCATGGTGTCGACATCATCCGGATGACTGAGGAGCTGCGGATCCACCAGCGGGGCCGCAGTCGGGTCGCTGCTGGCGAGCCGGACGCTCCCGCGGCTCTTGGGATAAAGACCCACGATGCTGATAGCAAAGCCGTGTCCGAGGGGAAAGGGAAACGCATTGCGATTGCGCCGGGCTGCCTGGAATACCACCTGCACATCGGGCCGCGCGAGCTCGGGGAGCGTGCGTACGAAGCCGGTGGCTTCGAACACATTGCTCGCCAGTGGCCCGCTGCGGAACAACGCGTATTCGAGCAGGTTCATGACGCCGCGCGGAGCCGCGCGCCATGAGATGCCATACGATTCCGGGTTCTTCATCTCCATCAGCACGGCGACGGCCAGGTGATCGTGATAGTTCGCGCCGACTCCGGGTAGATGCTGCTGCACCTGGATGCCGGCGGCGCGCAACTGTTCCTGGTCCCCGATACCGGACAACATCAGCAGCTGGGGCGAGAGGACCGCGCCGGCGGCGACCACGACCTCGCGGCGCGCCACGAGATGCCTCTTGCCGGCGGCGCCCAGCACGCTGACCCCAGCGGCGCGCCGACCCTCGATGACGATTCCTGCGGCGCGCGTGTTGGTCAGTAGCGTGAGATTGCCGCGTTGGCTCGCCGGCCTGAGATAGGCAGTCGCGGTGGATACGCGACGTCCTTTCAGGATGGTCCCCTGCCGCGGCCCGTAGCCCTCGGGTGAGGGGCCGTTGAAGTCCTCGGTGCGCTTGAATCCCAGACCCGCCATGGCTTCCAGAAACGCCGGCGTCATGGGATTCGGCCGCCTGATGTGCGTGACGTTCATCGGCCCGCCCTGGCCGTGGTACGGGGAATCCGCATAGGCGTCATTGTTCTCGGAGCGCAGGAAGTACGGGAGCACCTCGCGGTAGCTCCAGCCCGGATTTCCAGCCGCCGCCCAATCATCGAAGTCGCGCGGATGGCCGCGAAAATAGACCATGCCGTTGATCGAGCCGGAGCCGCCGACGACGTGTCCGCGCGGAATGGGGATCGAGCGGCCCGCCAGGTGCTCCTGCGGTACCGTCATGAACCGCCAATTGATTCGCGGCGTGGCGATGGCCGCCCCCACGGTCGCCGGAATGTGGATGAACGGATGGCTGTCCATCGGGCCGGCTTCGACCAGACCGACCCGCGTGTCCCGGTCCTCCGACAGCCGGGCGGCCAGCACGCAGCCCGCCGTACCCGCGCCGACGATGACATAGTCGAACACATCCCCCGGCTCACTCATGCGCGTCCGATCCCCCCGAACGATTCCTGGCCCGCGTCAGTCCGGGCCCAGCCTAACTCAGGTTCAACGTGCCGGGCCGGCAGCGGATCTCCCCCACCCTTTGGAGGGGAACCATACCCCGAAGCCACGCCAGCCGCCGGATCCGCCCAAAAGAGGGGCCGATGGGTAGGCGACTCGTCCTAGAATCCAAGCCCATTGGCTGCAACCATAGAGGCGTGAACCGCCGGATCGAGCGTGACCCTGACCATCAAACTCAACGAAACCTTCAGCGCGGGCGAGCACCGGATCCCACTCAACGGCAGCTACGACGCCCGTTTCGAGCCCGTGCTGGACGCGTTCATACAAAACTATCGCGTCGAGGACGAGGTTGGCTCCGCGGTGAGCGTCGTCATCGACGGACGCACCGTGGTCGATCTATGGGGCGGTTGGAAGGACGCGGGACGGCAGCAGGAATGGCAGCACGACACGATCGTCTGCATGATGTCGGTGTCCAAGGGAATCACCGGTCTTGCTTTCAGCCTCCTGGTCGATCGCGGTCTGGTGGATGTCGACGCGCCGGTGGCCAGGTACTGGCCGGAATTTGCCAGCAACGGCAAGGAAACCCTGCCGGTACGCTTCGTCCTCGATCACCGCGCCGGGCTGCCCATTGTTACCGACCCGCTCTGGCCGGGAGCCATCTACGACCACCAGGCCATCTGCCGGGCACTCGCCGCGCAGGCGCCGCTGTGGGAGCCGGGATCCGTCGCGGCTTATCACGTGCACACGCAGGGTTACCTGCTCGGGGAGATCGTGCGCCGCATCACCGGGAAGACCGTGGGCGCATTCCTGCGCGAGGAAATCGCGCTGCCGCTGGCGGCCGACTTCATGATCGGCGGCTTGTCCGGGCACGACCAGGCGCGTTGCGCCGAAGTCATGCCCAATATGCAGGCGCGACTGTTCGCCGCCAAGGAAGTGGAAACCGACACGCTGCGCAGCAAGGCGTTCGTGCAGAATCCCGCCGAGCCGTGGCCGGTGACGCTGAACTCAAGCATCTGGCGCGAGAGCGAGATCGCCAGCGGCAACGGTCACGGCAATGCGCGCGGCGTGGCGCGGATATACGGTGCGTTCGCGCGTGGCGGGGAGCTGGATGGGGTGCGGCTGACACGCCCCGCGTCCATCGAAGCGATGATTACCGAGCAACACCACATCACCGAGCGGATGCAGGACCGGCCGTACCACCAGGCGCTCGGCATCCTGCTGAACACGCCCGAGGCCGTGTACATGGGCCCGAATCCGCGCGCCTTCGGCCATCACGGCATCGGCGGATCCCTCGGGTTTGCCGATCCCGACGCTCACGTGGGCTTCTCTTTCGCGGTGAACCGCATGCACGCCGTGGGCACCAATGGTCCGCGGGCGGCGCGGCTCATCGACGCGCTGTACGGGGTTCTGTGAGACAAAGGAGTATGCGTGCTGCCCGATCGCTGAGCTCTCCGAGCAGGCCGTGCTGATCACCGGCGGCGGGCGCGGCCTGGGGCGTGCGATTGCGGTGCGGCTCGCGCAACACGGCGCGGCCGTCGGGCTCGTCGACATAGACGCCGCGACCTGTACCGAGACGGCGGAACTGATTCGCAGGGCAGGCGGGCAGGCGTCGGCCTATACAGCCGACGTGTCGAATCAGGCGGCGCTGCTCGATGCCGCCGGCAGATTCGCCGCGGATCACCACGGCCTCGACGCCGTCATCAACAATGCGATGCTGCTCAGGTACGAGCCGCTCGCGGCGATTACGGAAGCGGTCGCCGATCAGATGCTGGGAGTGGGCATCAAGGGGGCGCTCTGGGGGAGCCAGGCGCTACTCACATACATGAAAACGGACCGTTCCGCGGCCATCATCAACATGGCCTCCCCGGTGGCCGAGCGCGGCTATCCCAACACCGCGCTCTACAGTGCCGTAAAGGGCGCGCTCGTCACGTTGACGAAGACGCTGGCGGCCGAGCTTGGCCCGCGCGGCATACGCGTCAACGCACTGGCGCCCGGTTCGGTGCCCACCCCGGGGGCCATGGGATTGAATGATCAGGCCGAATACGAGCGCCGGGCGCGAACGATCCCGCTGCGCAGACTCGGGCATGAGGATGACGTCGCGGCCGCCGCGCTGTTCCTGCTCAGCCCGGCCGCCGCATTCATCCACGGCGAGATCCTGCATGTGGACGGGGGCATCGCAGCCGCGGGCTGATGCGCCGGTCAGTGCCCGCGCGCGATCTTCGCGAAATCGATCTTCAGGTCCTCGCACAGGCGCTGCGCCGTGGCACGCCCCGCGCCAAACACGCCGCCACCCGGGTGCTGGAACGGGCCCACCAGGTACAGGCCACCGATACCGGGTACCACGAACTGCCCGAGCTCCGGGGTCGGGCGGTGTGCTCCCTGCTGGTAGCTCGGCATGGCGATCCCGTGCAGATCCCCGCGCACGAAGCTTGACGAGGTACGCTCCATGTCGAGCGGGCTGTCGCAATGCCAGGCGATGACATTGTCAGTGGTCAGGTTGGGCAGGAAGCGGGCCATGTGGCTGAGCATCCGCTGCGCGTACTCACCCTTCGCCTCGTCCCAGGACCGCCCGTCCGCGCGCTCATACGGCACATAGTCCCAGGCATGCAGCGTCGCTCGCCCCGCGGGCACTCGCGTACTGTCAAATTCCGACAGTGAGCCAAGGCCGATCAGCGGATGGCTCACGAGCTTGCCATAACGAAGATCGTCGAACGAGCGACGCAGCAGCTCATAGCGCTCGGGCAGCAGTTCGAGCATCACCGACCGCAACGGCTCGCCACGCATGGTGCGTAGCGGCTCGCGCAGCGCGGCGTGCACCGTAATGCAGGCATTGGGCGAGATTTCAGTGGCTGCGGCATCGGCGGCGACCACCGGGTCGATGCCCTTGCACGAGCCGCCCCAGATGATGTGGGTGGATGGCCGCAATCACGGCGTCCTTGGCGGCAAACTCGCGACCCTCCCTGGTCCGTACCCCGGTGACCCGCCCGGCGCGCGCCAAGACCAGGTCAACATCAGCGTTCGCAATGACCCCGCCACCATGCTCTTCAATGCAGCTGATCAGCGCGGACGTCAGACTGCCGCTGCCGCCGACGGGCACGCCAAAGCCATAGGCCTCCAAAAATCCCAGGAACACGTACACGCCGAATGCCGTCCCCTTCTCATCCGGGGCGGCCAGACTTTCGCCCGCAAGCCGGGCGAAGTGCAGCCGCACCCGGTCATTCTCAAAGGTGCGGCACAGCAGCTCGTGCGTGCTCATCTGCGTGATGCGCCACAACTCCCGTCCCTCGCGCGATTGGTCCAGCATCGCCGTTGATGCGCCCATTGGCATGGGTGCCGAGTACAGCGTCGCCGCAATCATGGGGAGCCAGCTGGCCGCCTGCTCCGATAGGCGGCGGTACGCGTCCGCATCGTTTCGGGAAAACCTCGCAATGTCCGCCCAGGTCCGCTCGCGGTCGCGGTACAAAGAAAGCGTCTCCCCGTCCTCGAACAGCGAGGTCACGGGAGGATCCGGGAACTCGTAGCGCAGTCCGAACTTGGCTCTCAATCTGAGCTCGTCGTTCAGCAGCAGCGGGTTGCCCTGAATGAAGATGTGGGCCATCGAGTGCTGGTCGTGCCGGAAGCCGGGCGCCGTCAGCTCCCGGGTGACCACTCCCCCGCCGAACCAGGCATTGCGCTCGAGCACCAGGACTTTTTTGCCAGCCACGGCCAGGTAGGCGGCGGCCACTAGGCCGTTGTGGCCGGATCCGACCGTGACGATATCGAACGATTCCGACACAATCCCTCGCTTGGCTATTGTTGAAGCGACAGTTTAGTCGCCGTGGGGGCTGTCATCTCCACCCAAAAGGGGGGTCATCCCTCGCGGGGAGTATGCTCTGCTTTCTACGATGTGACAGGAGTGTCCCATGCCGGATGACGCGTACGAAGAGGGCTTGAAGATTCGCAAGGCCGTGCTCGGCGAAGAGTACGTGAATCGTGCGCTCGCGAGCGTCAACAGTTTCAACGCACCACTTCAGACGCTCGTCACCGAATATTGCTGGGGCAAGGTATGGGGACGTCCCGGCCTGGATCGCAAGCAGCGCAGCATGCTCAATCTGGCCATGATCAGTGTGCTCAACCGGCCCCACGAATTGAAGGCCCATATCCGCGGCGCACTGACCAATGGGCTGACTCCTCCGGAGATCTGCGAAATATTTCTGCAAGTCATGATCTATGCGGGCGTGCCGGCCGCAGTGGACAGCTTCCGGATCGCGAGTGAAGTCTTTGCCGAAGATAAAGTGACGATTCCCTGAAGCAGGCCGGACATCCATGCCGGTCGTGCGGGCGGTAGGCTCGTACGACGGTGGCCGGACTCTAAATTGCGAACCGCAATCGGCATAGGCGCGCCGAACGCCAACACCTCGAGGTCAAGGTATGAACAACCGGGTTTCAGCGGTGCTTCGCAGTTTGCGTTCGGCCGCGCTGCTCGTAATCGCCACGATGTCCGTGGGGTTCGCTGCCGCGCCACAAGCAAAGCTGGCGGCGTCTCCCGCGCCGCTGCGGCTGTATGTTCTGGATTGCGGGACCATTGCGCCGATGGACCCGAAACTGTTCGGCCTCACACCCGAGGAGGTGGGACGCGACGTCACATTCGTGACCCCGTGTTATTTGATCGTGCATCCGACGGGCACGCTCATCTGGGAAGCAGGTCAGGTACCGGACCAGGATATTCCCGACGACGGCACGGAAGTCGTGGAGCAGGGACTATTGAAAGCAAAGCGTCGGCTGGCACCCCAGCTCGCCGCACTCGGCTATCAGCCAAAGGACATCACCTTCGTAGCGATGTCGCACTACCATGCCGATCATACGGCCAATGCCAACATGTTCGCCGGTTCGACGTGGATTGTGCAGCAAGCCGAATATGACGCGATGTTCGGCGACGCGAAGCTCAGCATCCGCTCGCCCGATACCTACGTCGAGCTCAAGGGCGCCAAGCGGATCACCCTCAATAATGAAGACCACGACGTGTTCGGCGACGGCACGGTGATCATCAAGACGGCGCCGGGACACACGCCTGGACATCAGATGCTGTTCCTGAAGCTGACGCGCTTTGGGCCACTACTGCTGTCGGGTGACCTCTATCATCTGCCCGAAGAGAGAACGCTCGACCGAGTACCGACGTTCGACTTCGATGCTGCCATGACGAGGCAGACGCGCGTGAAGACGGAGAAGTTCTTGCGCGAGACGGGCGCAACGATGTGGATCCAGCACGACCCACCCACCTATGCGCGGCTGAAGAAGGCGCCCCAGTTCTACGATTGAGCCGTCGCGACCTCGGAGGCTCCACCTTCTTTGGACCATATAAGACCGTACGCCGGCGGCCGTGACGAACTGAAGGCGCTCAATTCCTCCCCGCCGGTGTGTACCAGATCGGTGAGGTCCAGGCGCGCTGCTGCACGGTCGCGGCGACCTTGGGCGGCGGCGCCATGTTCAGCTTCGCTGCCCAGTAGGTCGACCAGCGCGGCGTCGGAATCTCCAGCACGCGCGCAAAGTAGGTGGCGCTTGCCTGAAAATCGAACGTCGGGTCCGTCCACTGCCCTGCGAGCACCGTGGTGCCGATTGAATTCGAGTAGCTCGCGGTCTTGATGTCCACCGTGTTGCCGACCGCCGCGACCCTGCCAGTCTTCACATCCGGCTTGCGATCGCCGCTCCACACGACGTCGTATACGGTTTCGGTGCTCTTGCCGTTTCTGGTGGCGATCTTGATGATCTGGATGCGATCGAGGTTGGCGCCCTCCGGGTCCTTCGCGGCATACAAGAGGAAAGTCGGTGCCTTGGCGCCGGCCATCGGCGTCAGATCCCCGCCCATGGGCACGCCGCCTGCGTAGGCGGCCCTGACCCAGTCCTTCTGCTGCACGAGGTCCTGCGGGTAACCCCAGCCTCCGAACAGGCGCACTCTGATGCGCGTGCCCGAGGTACCGAAGGTCTCCTTGCGCCTGAGCGCCGCAAACAGCGACGCGCGCGTGTTCTCCTCTGCCCACACACCGGTGAGGCCTCCCGAGCCGATCGTGGTCGGCGGCTCGCCGCTGACTGACTCCGTTGCGGTCAGTACCGTCTGCGGGTCGTTGTCCTGGTTGCCGTGCGAGCCGGGATAGTTGTCCGCCTCAGTGCTCGACATGGCGGAGTGGAAGTCCGTACCCGCCTCGATGCCGTACTTGAACGGATTGACGCCGAGCTTCTCCTGCAGCTCCTGGCCGACGCCGTAGGCCTGGCGCACGTAGCTACCGGTCAGCGCCTTTGCGAGCTTCGACGCGCCGACCAGGTAGCGCCACATCTCGAAGTCGGCGAACTCGTCGTTCGGTGACAGTTCCGGGCTAGTGTCGCTCTGGCCCTTGCCCTGGATGATCTCGACCAGCGGCTCGTTTCTCATGCGCCGCTCGGCATACTCGCGCGTCAGGGGCTTGCCCGACATGTCTTGTACGTTGAACATCTGGCCGTTGCTGGCATTGCCGTTGTGGGGCACGGCGAGCACCTCCAGGCCCTTGGCGCGCTGCGCCTCCATGTACTCCCACAGCTTCTCCGGATCGAGCGAGTCGAAGGCGCTAAAGGGCAGCTCCGGTCCCTTGTCGGCGAAGATCACGCAGCGGTGCAGATTCTGGAACTGCGGCGCCGAGGTCCACTCGTAGGCGATGAAGGTCGTGAACTTGCCCGGTGCGTTGTGGCGCTCGGCGATGGCGACGTACTCCTGCCATGCCTCGGTGAGGAGCTTGCGGTCGCTGAACTCCGGCAAGGGCTTGTTGGTAACCGTCGAGCCGATCAGCTTCTTAAAGGCCTCGGCCGAAACCTTCGGGTCATTGCTGGTCATCATCGTGAACCACTCGCTCTTGGCGAACGGGCCGTTCGGATTGACCGACGCGCGCACCACGCCCAGGTACTCGGCGTGGTCGGTGACGGCGAGAAAGTCGAGCGGTGTGTGCCGCGTCTGCGGCTTACCGAAGTAGCTCACGGTCTCGCCCTTGGCGTAGCGGTAGGCGTCGTCCGGCGTGAGCGTCGTGCGGAATGCGAACGCATCCATCGAGTAGCCGGTATGCAGGTGCAGGTCGCCGAAGTAGACGTTACGCAGCGCATTGGGCGCGGTGGTTGCGGCAGCACCTGCGGAAGCAGCGGCTGGAGCGCTCGCGGTTGCATCTTTTGCTGCTGCCGGCTCCTGGGATTTCTGTGCACAGCCGGCGAGCAGCATCAGGCCGGTAATCAGGATCAGCCCCTGGCACGGACGAGTCCTCATGCATGATCCTCCCAGGCGCGGACGGCGGAACGATACCGCCATGCCAGAGCCAGCGCCAGCATGACCGCACTGCTGACAACAACGCCCTGATCCCTCTCCCTCCTTCCTTTTTTCTTTCTTTCTTTTGTTGTCTTTTTTTTGTTTCTTGTTGTGGGGTTGTTGTTTGTTTTTTTTTCTTGGTGTGGTTTGGTTGTGTTGTTTGGGTTGTGGGGGTTGGGGGGGTGGTTTTTGGGGGGGGTGTTGTTGGGGGGGGGGGGGTGGGGGGTGGGGGGGGGGTGGGGGGGGGGGGGGGGGGGGGGGGGGGGGGGGGGGGGGGGGGGGGGGGGGGGGGGGGGGGGGGGGGGGGGGGGGGGGGGGGGGGGGGGGGGGGGGGGGGGGGGGGGGGGGGGGGGGGGGGGGGGGGGGGGGGGGGGGGGGGGGGGGGGGGGGGGGGGGGGGGGGGGGGGGGGGGGGGGGGGGGGGGGGGGGGGGGGGGGGGGGGGGGGGGGGGGGGGGGGGGGGGGGGGGGGGGGGGGGGGGGGGGGGGGGGGGGGGGGGGGGGGGGGGGGGGGGGGGGGGGGGGGGGGGGGGGGGGGGGGGGGGGGGGGGGGGGGGGGGGGGGGGGGGGGGGGGGGGGGGGGGGGGGGGGGGGGGGGGGGGGGGGGGGGGGGGGGGGGGGGGGGGGGGGGGGGGGGGGGGGGGGGGGGGGGGGGGGGGGGGGGGGGGGGGGGGGGGGGGGGGGGGGGGGGGGGGGGGGGGGGGGGGGGGGGGGGGGGGGGGGGGGGGGGGGGGGGGGGGGGGGGGGGGGGGGGGGGGGGGGGGGGGGGGGGGGGGGGGGGGGGGGGGGGGGGGGGGGGGGGGGGGGGGGGGGGGGGGGGGGGGGGGGGGGGGGGGGGGGGGGGGGGGGGTGGGGGGTCGTGTTCTGGGGGGTGGGGGGGGGGGCGCATGCGATCATGGGATCGGCTATCTCGATCGCGGGGCAGCGCCGGGCAGGACAGCAGGTTTGTCGGTCTGCATCGGTTCCGAGCGAGCTTGACGATCGTCACGGTGCCAAGTTTGACCAGTTTTCGGTTCTCGGGCCACGCAATCGACGGGTCATCCGTCAGTCGCCGGGTTCCCCGATCTGCGCGACCAGTCGAGCACGATCGGTGCGGCGGCCACCCGAGCGCCGATTTCCTCCTGCAGGTAGTTGGGACCTTTGGCTTTCAAGGCGGCGACATCGAGCAGCTGTTCGCCGGCCGCCGGCACGAAGCGGTAGCGCACCGCTCTACGTGTTTGCTCTGCGTCAATAAAGGTGTAGGCGTTGACGCCGAAATAGTTCAACGTGCCGTAGCTCACAGGGGGCGGTTTCTGCGTCGTCAGGAAAGTCTTTGCGACAGGATGGGCACCAAGGAAGCGATCTAGTAGGATCGGCTTCGCGGCATCAGCACCGCTCGCACCGAACGCGCGCAACAGTTAGGCAAACTCATCCGAAGTACGAGTCGGAAAGCCGTTGAAACTGTGCGTGACCAAGTCCAGTTCACCGCCGGCCGGCAGGTGAAACTTGATGGCGAAGCCGCGCGGATTCGCAGCGCCGGTCGTGTCGGGAATATCCGAGATCCCCGTGAAGTCCGAGAAACGAACTGCGATCGGCACCGGGCCACTCGAGAAAACCGTCGCTCCGCTGAGGTCTCTCGCCTGCGCGGTCGGCGTGAAAGACCCGTGAAGGATCGTGCCTTTGGCGTGAACCGCACGGGAGTGATGCTGGCCAAACGCACTGTGGTAGCGCACCGACCATGCTCGCCGGCGTTTCGACGCGGTTTCCCCTGCCGTTGGCGCCAGCGGCGACGCTGCCGCGGTCGGGCCGTCGCGAACTTCTCAGGCCCACCGTCTCCCGCGGGGTTGGCTGGGTTTCGGCCCATGTCGGTTCTCCATCCTTGCCCGTCGGCGTGCTCGTCGCGCGCGATCTTTCTCGGTGCTTCGTATCGCTTTCGACCGCGGTCCATCGCCACTGCCTCTCGCGTCGCGCAGCCGATCGCGTCCGGCGGGTGGGTGCCCCTATCCACCGGACAGGCTGCGGGTTGTTGAGCTGCGGATGAAGTCACGGGTGATCTCAGTCGCAGCGCTTTGTGCGGATGGATCTCGTTGTAGTCCTCGAACCATCGGGTAACTGAGCCAGGACCGTCTGAGCGTCCGGTCGATCATGAACGTAGACGTAGTCGCGCTAGAAGGTCTTCACGAACGCCTCGGCCATGCCGTTCGATTGCGGACTGCGAACGGGGGTGAAGCAAGGAAGCAGTCCCAGCGGATCGCGAAGTCGATCGTTTCGTAGGCTCGATAGGCACTGCCATTGTCCGAGAGCCATTGGATCGGGTGAGGCGTGCGTGGGGCGCCGAAGCGCCGCTCCACCGCTCGAGCATCAAGTCTCGGATCATCTCGCCGCTGATCCCGTTGCTGCTGGCGCACCAGGCCTTGACTTCCCGGTCGCAGGTGTCGAGCGCGAAGGCCACCCGCACTACCTCACCGTTGCTGCTAGCGATCTCTAAGCCATCCGAGGTCCAGCGCAAGTTCAGATGCAGAGTGATGATCTTGCCCTCGTGCGCTCGTCCCGAGGCTTACCGGTGTAACGCTGCAGCAGCAGCCCGTTCTGAGCCATCAGCCGGTAGATGCGCTTGTGGTTCAAGCGCGGCAGAGCCGCTTGCAGGCGCTCTTTGTTCAGCAGTGCTCCTATACGTCGATATCCGTTCGTCGGCCGTTCATCCACCAGACGGCGAACCCGATCTAGCAGCTGGGCGTCATCGCTCTTGCGGTAACTCCTGCGAGCTTGCGTTCCGGCCGTAGCCGCTCGTGGAGCTGCGATCGCGAGACTCCCAGCGTCTGAGCCACCCGCCTCACGGCGTATCCCCTTCCGTTAACAACCTCTAGTGCTCGCTCAGTTTTTTTTCCTTCTCTTCCCTTAGAGCTTCCCTCTCTATCTCGTTCTCCACGGTCTTCTTCCCCAGCTCTCTCTCTCGCTCTCTGTTTCTCTTCTCTATCTCTCTTACCTCAGCGCTCCCTACCACTGCTTCATCCTCCCTCACTTCTTCCTTCCCACCCTCTCTCATACGTCGTCTCCACCCTTAGAGCAGTCTCTTAGTTATACCATGACGTCTCTCTATCTAGGAATCGACATCCCTCGCTGCGCTGCCTCTGCCAGACTGCCAGCTTCTCTTCCAGCTAGTAACGCCGTCACGCTGATGCTCTCTAGACTTCACTCGATCAACATTAGCATAGTCTTATACTACTTACCCTACCCCTCCTACCTATCCCATAACTAAGTGTGAAAGAAAAAGCCCCTGAGATCTTTCGATCTCAGGGGCTTTCCTGTTTGAAGCCTGGCGGTGACCTACTCTGGCATGCCTGAAAGGCACACTACCATCGGCGCAGAGCGTTTTCACTTCCGAGTTCGGAATGGGATCGGGTGGTACCCACTCGCTATGGCCGCCAGGCAAACTGTTTGAGGTTTATGAAGCCGCACCTTGCGGTGCGGCTTCACACGCCTCCAATCTGGTTAGTTTCTGCTTCGACGCTTGTCGCGTTCAAAGATGGAATCACTCCATCAGCATCAATCCTCTTCGTGGATCGCAAACCACTTGAGGTTATATGGTCAAGCCTCACGGGCAATTAGTACTGGTTAGCTGAAGCCATTACTGGCCGTACACACCCAGCCTATCAACCACGTAGTCTTCGTGGGCCCTTTAGGGGAGTCGAGCTCCCAGGGAGATCTAATCTTGGGGGGGGCTTCCCGCTTAGATGCTTTCAGCGGTTATCCCGTCCGCACATAGCTACCCGGCAGTGCCACTGGCGTGACAACCGGAACACCAGAGGTGCGTCCATCCCGGTCCTCTCGTACTAAGGACAGCTCACCCTCAAATCTCCAACGGCTACGGAAGATAGGGACCAAACTGTCTCACGAGGAAATTTACGTTTTGAACCCAGCTCGCGTACCACTTTAATCGGCGAACAGCCGAACCCTTGGGACCTGCTACAGCCCCAGGATGTGATGAGCCGACATCGAGGTGCCAAACTCCTCCGTCGATGTGGACTCTTGGGAGGAATAAGCCTGTTATCCCCGGAGTACCTTTTATCCGTTGAGCGATGGCCCTTCCATACAGAACCACCGGATCACTATGACCTGCTTTCGCACCTGCTCGACTTGTCAGTCTCGCAGTCAAGCACCCTTATGCCATTGCACTCTAATGCGCGATGACCGACCGCGCTGAGGGTACCTTTGCACTCCTCCGTTACTCTTTAGGAGGAGACCGCCCCAGTCAAACTACCCACCATACAGTGTCCCCGATCCGGATTACGGATCAAGGTTAGAACTCCGACATTATCAGGGTGGTATTTCAACGTTGCCTCCACAAGAGCTAGCGCCCCTGCTTCAAAGGCTCCCACCTATCCTACACAGACAAGGTCAAAGTTCAGTGTAAAGCTGTAGTAAAGGTTCACGGGGTCTTTCCGTCTTTCCGCAGCTACGCCGCATCTTCACAGCGATTTCAACTTCACTGAGTCTCGGGTCGAGACAGTAGGGCCAGCGTTACGCCATTCGTGCAGGTCGGAACTTCATGTACTTCCACAGTTTCCTGTGGCACAGACTATACGTTCACCTGACTACGACGAGTTGAGCGGTCCTCATCGCTGTTGGCAGTCAGGGCCGGCGTGTTATGGCTTCGTCTGCCATCCAGGGATCTCACCCCTGAGTCGTTACGGGATCCAACTTGCGTTGGTCTTACCCTCGGTATTGCCCGTGACGTCCCTGCAGACATCGTGTGGGCTTCACCGATTTGAGCCGGTTGTCGGAGCGGTGTCGCCACCGTCCTGGGCAATATTACTTACCCGACAAGGAATTTCGCTGAGATCTTTTTCCATATGAATCAAGCTAGAGCGAGTGACGTGTTCCTTCACTCGCTCTGCATGTCGCCATGCAGATGGGACTATATCTTCACTCGCACGATCTGCAACATCTCGTCGTCAGTGTTTGGCGTGTAGTCTCTGAGGATTCCGATCTGAATGATCGGCCTTTCCTGCTGATTGACTGCACCGGATGGATTGTCACTCCGCACGTTCCAACGTCGGTACCACCGGATACACAGTTATTCCAGCATATAGCCAATTTATTTACGTAACTACAAGGTCTACGAACTCTCCGCAACGTTGCTGACCGTCTATAGTTACGGCCGCCGTTTACCGGGGCTTCGATCAGGAGCTTCGCCTTGCGGCTGACCCCATCAATTAACCTTCCGGCACCGGGCAGGCGTCAGACCCTATACATCCACTTACGTGTTAGCAGAGTCCTGTGTTTTTGGTAAACAGTCGCAGCCCCCGATTACCTGTGACCTCTATTGCTCATGGAGTAAATCCAATCACAACGGGAGGCATACCTTCTCCCGAAGTTACGGTATCAATTTGCAGAGTTCCTTAACCCGAGTTCTCTCAAGCGCCTTAGGAGATTATCTCCTCACCCACCAGTGTCGGTTTACGGTACGGTCAATTCCAACCTGAAGCTTAGAGGCTTTTCCCGGAAGCGTGGCGTCGATCACTTCGGAGACCGAAGTCTCCTAGTACTCAGTTCTCGGTGTTGAATGACCCTCCGGATTTTCCAGGAAGATCCACCTACGGCCTTGAACGGCACTGCTGCCGCTGATCTAGCCTTCTCCGTCACCCCATCGCAGTTGGAATCGGTGCAGGAATGTTAACCTGCTTTCCATCGACTACACCTTTCGGTCTCGCCTTAGGAACCGACTCACCCTCAGCCGATTAACGTAGCTCAGGAAACCTTGGGTTTTCGGCGAGCGGGTTTTTCACCCGCTTTAACGTTACTCATGTCAGCATTCGCACTTCTCATACCTCCAGCATGCCTCGCAGCACACCTTCGCAGGCTTAGAGAACGCTCCCCTACCGCGTGAACGACCCGAAGGTCACTCACACCCATAGCTTCGGTGCTCGGCTTAGCCCCGTTAAATCTTCCGCGCGAGCCGACTAGACCAGTGAGCTATTACGCTTTCTTTAAAGGATGGCTGCTTCTAAGCCAACCTCCTGGCTGTCTATGCCTTCTCACATCGTTTACCACTTAGCCGAAACTTTGGGACCTTAGCTGATGGTCTGGGTTGTTGCCCTTTTCACGACGGACGTTAGCACCCGCCGTGTGTCTCCCGAGTATCACTTCAGGGTATTCGGAGTTTGCATGGAGTTGGTAGGCCGAGATGGCCCCCTTCTCCAAACAGTGCTCTACCCCCCTGAGTGTTCACTCGAGGCACTACCTAAATAGCTTTCGGGGAGAACCAGCTATCGCCAGCCTTGATTAGCCTTTCACTCCTATCCACAACTCATCGACGCACTATTGCAACAGTGGTTCGTTCGGACCTCCAACCAGTGTTACCTGGTCTTCATCCTGGTCATGGATAGATCGACTGGCTTCGGGTCTATTCCCAGCGACTGTGGCGCCCATTTAAGACTCGGTTTCCCTACGGCTCCCCTATGCGGTTAGCCTTGCCACTGAAAATAACTCGCTGACCCATTATACAAAAGGTACGCCGTCACCCCCTTGCGGAGGCTCCGACTGCTTGTACGCATACGGTTTCAGGTTCTATTTCACTCCCCTCACCGGGGTTCTTTTCGCCTTTCCCTCACGGTACTGGTTCACTATCGGTCGGTAGAGAGTATTTAGCCTTCGAGGATGGTCCCCCGATGTTCAGACAAGATTTCACGTGTCTCGTCCTACTCTTTGTTGCTCACAGGTTTGTACTTTCGTCTACAGGGCTATCACCTTCTATGGCCAGACTTTCCAGACTGTTCCACTAGCACTCACCTGATTACCACAACTGGGCTGTTCCCCTTTCGCTCGCCACTACTAAGGGAATCTCGGTTGATTTCTTTTCCTCCGGTTACTGAGATGTTTCAATTCACCGGGTTCGCTCCGTACACCTATGTATTCAGTGCACGGTACCTCTTACGAGGTGGGTTTCCCCATTCGGAAATTGCCGGGTCAAAGCTTGTTTGCCAGCTCGCCGACACTTATCGCAGGCTACCACGTCCTTCATCGCCTTCTACCGCCAAGGCATCCACCATATGCGCTTACTCGCTTGACCATATAACCCCAAGGAGTTTGGGGATATGGAGCTGATTCACATACATGCGAACGCGACATTTCCAAGCTTGAGAAACAAATCAAATCAATCATCTTTCGCTTGAAAACTTAGCGTCAAAACAAAAACTTTCCAGATTGTTAAAGAGCAAACGATGCGCTAGGCATCGCCTTCTGACCACACGATCAATCGCGCGATCACGCCAGCACATGTTGGAACCGGTGTCGGTTCGCATGAGCTCGCGTCATCACGCGCGTCTCGTGCAGCGGGCGGCAGTGAAGCTGGTGGAGCCAGCCGGGATCGAACCGGCGACCTTCTGGTTGCAAACCAGACGCTCTCCCAGCTGAGCTATGGCCCCTCCCCGGAGATTAGCTTGGTGGGTCTGGGAGGAGTTGCACCTCCGACCTCACCCTTATCAGGGGTGCGCTCTAACTAACTGAGCTACAGACCCAAACTTCTGCAGCCCGACTAAGCGTTAGTCGCGCGATGGGCCGCCGCCCCAAGTGTGTTGGGCAGGTAATTTGTGCTGGGAACTCGCGCCACAAGACCAAAGGCGCGGTCTCTTGAAAGGAGGTGATCCAGCCGCACGTTCCCGTACGGCTACCTTGTTACGACTTCACCCCAGTCATTGACCACACCGTGGTAGGCGCCCCCCTTGCGGTCAGGCTACCTGCTTCTGGTGCAGTAAACTTCCATGGTGTGACGGGCGGTGTGTACAAGACCCGGGAACGTATTCACCGCAGCAATGCTGATCTGCGATTACTAGCGATTCCGACTTCATGGAGTCGAGTTGCAGACTCCAATCCGGACTACGATAGATTTTCTGGGATTGGCTCCCGCTCGCGCGTTGGCTTCCCTCTGTATCTACCATTGTAGCACGTGTGTAGCCCTGGTCATAAAGGCCATGATGACTTGACGTCATCCCCACCTTCCTCCGGTTTGTCACCGGCGGTCTCCTTAGAGTGCCCAACTTAATGCTGGCAACTAAGGACAAGGGTTGCGCTCGTTGCGGGACTTAACCCAACATCTCACGACACGAGCTGACGACAGCCATGCAGCACCTGTCTCTAGGTTCCTTGCGGCACTCCCAAATCTCTTCGGGATTCCTAGGATGTCAAGACCAGGTAAGGTTCTTCGCGTTGCATCGAATTAAACCACATGCTCCACCGCTTGTGCGGGTCCCCGTCAATTCCTTTGAGTTTCAACCTTGCGGCCGTACTCCCCAGGCGGAGAACTTAGCGCGTTAGCTACGACACTGGGAGGCTTACCCTCTCAACGTCTAGTTCTCATCGTTTATGGCGTGGACTACCAGGGTATCTAATCCTGTTTGCTCCCCACGCTTTCGTGCCTGAACGTCGGTGCTGGACCAGGAAGCCGCTTTCGCCACTGGTGTTCCTTCAGATATCTACGCATTTCACCGCTACACCTGAAATTCCGCTTCCCTCTTCCGCACCCTAGCTACGCAGTCTCGAATGCAATTCCCAGGTTGAGCCCGGGGCTTTCACACCCGACTTACATAACCGTCTACGCACGCTTTACGCCCAGTAATTCCGATTAACGCTTGCACCCTCTGTATTACCGCGGCTGCTGGCACAGAGTTAGCCGGTGCTTTTTCTTTGGGTTAGGTCAAGACCCAGAGGTATTAGCCCTGAACTTTTCATCCCCACTAAAAGTGCTTTACAACCCGCAGGCCTTCTTCACACACGCGGCGTCGCTGGATCAGGGTTTCCCCCATTGTCCAATATTCCCCACTGCTGCCTCCCGTAGGAGTCTGGGCCGTGTCTCAGTCCCAGTGTGGCTGGTCGTCCTCTCAGACCAGCTACGGATCGTCGCCTTGGTAGGCCGTTACCCTACCAACTAGCTAATCCGACTTCGGCTCATCCATCGGTGCAAGGTCTTACGATCCCCTGCTTTCCCCCGTAGGGCTTATGCGGTATTAGCTAACCTTTCGGCTAGTTATTCCCCGCCATTGGGTAGATTCCGAAGCATTACTCACCCGTTCGCCGCTCGTCAGCATGTATTGCTACACCTGTTACCGCTCGACTTGCATGTGTTAGGCACGCCGCCAGCGTTCAATCTGAGCCAGGATCAAACTCTTCACTTGAAGATTTTGAGAATCATCAAAAAGAGTAAATCCAAAATGGCTCCAACTTACTGCTGGACATCATCTTGGTCACTCGGTCTTTGCGCCAAAGGCTTAAGACGCGAGTCCCCACACAAATTACCTGCCAAACTTTTAAAGAGCACCCGACAGCGCTGAGGCTTGGGGAAAAAGGGCCGGGAAGTATAGCCAGTCGGCCATATTCCGTCAACTGAATGAGTGGCCCACAAACCTGCCACCCCACCGCAGTTGCGGCCGGGGCTGCAAGGGGCGCGCAGTATAGCCCCGCATTAAGGGCTTGTCAACGCATTGTCATTATTGCTGGGAGGGCCGCCGCGGCTCTCGGGGGCTTCGCGGTGCTCTCGGGCCGAGATGCGGCCCGCTGACGCCCTATATATAGGGGCGAGACTTAGACCTTTAAGCGAGGTTTCAGGCCTTAAGCCTCGAGCCTGACCCGGGCAAACCGCTTGCGGCCCACCTGGAACACGTGGTCCACCCCGGGCTTCAGCGTAAGGGCCGCGTCCGTGACCCGGGCGCCGTCGATTCGCACCGCCCCCTCCTCGATCTTGCGGTTCGCCTCCGAGGAGCTCGCCGCCAGCCCCGCCGCCTTCAGCAGGTTCGCAAGCTTCAGGCCCGCCGCCTCGACCGGATCACCCGCACGGGCAGGTCCTGCGGCACCGCCCTCTCGCTCACCCGCGAGCTGAAGTTGCGCTGCGCCCGCTCGGCGGCCGCCGCGTCGTGAAAGCGCGCCACGATCTCGCGCGCCAGCTCGAACTTGATGTCGCGCGGGTTGCGGCCCTCGGCCGCCGCGCGCCGCAATGCGGCAATCTCGGCGAGCGGCCGGAACGACAGCAGCTCGAAGTAGCGCCACAT
>CAWFDT010000003.1:0-474532 GCA_963814675.1 uncultured Pseudomonadota bacterium | reverse complement strand
ATAACTAGCTGAAAATAAACGAGAACGCTGCATCAGTGCCACGACAGACTCTCGGTCAGTTGGCTCATAACAGCGATGTAACAGCAGAGAAGAAGTACCGAGGGCGCCCACGCCGCTCGGCACGCAGGATCAAATCGGGGGCGCGCTACACTGATATCCGCAGGAGACGGGCGCTCCGTCGAGCGGCCTGATAGCCAAGACGTTAGAAGACGTTAATAGTGTTTCCTGTCGGATCGGCAAACAAGGGAAATCATTTCGCACGATGGCGAAAGCGCGCTATTCCCGCCACGAAGTTCTCGTACCCTCTGGCCGCGATATAGATACCGGCCGAAAGGGCGATCATGACCGTCAAGAAGTTGCCACGATTCGCGATAGTGGACGCCGCGCTTAATCCGACCAAAACGGCTAACGCAAGCTCGGCTAACCCATATAAGAACTGCAACCTCGAGTATTTCAGTCGGTGCAGCGTTATGCCAAGTACCAGAACGACACCTACGGCTTGGAATTTGTACTCGGGTTGGGCCTGCAAGTCGGGGAGCGTTTTCCATGCATCTACTATTGCATCAAGGACAGAAAGGAAGAGGCCAAGCGACACGGCAAGCGCAAGAAGCGTAAGGGCGGGACCCCAGCCACCATGTTGCTTCGATGACTTAGAGGTGTCAGAGAAATCATTCGATGTCTTGCTCAGGATAGGTGCGTTCATTGGGATCCTTCGATGCAATCATCCACTGGCAGTGGTCAAGTGTGGCAATTGAAACTGCAGAAAACCTGCGTGGCGGGTTCCAGTCCAACATGCGATTCGCAAGCGCAAGGTGTCCGAACCTGTGACCGGGGCCAGCGCGCCACCGCTGCCTCACCTCGCCGCCACCGGCCGTTCCCACTCGAGCCGTTGCACCTGCAGCAGTGGATGCGGCTCGGCGCCCAGCATTACGACCAGCCTTAAGCCATCGGTGTAATAGGGATCGTCGGTGAGATTCTCGCGGGGGTTCACCGAAGTCGATTCTCCGACGCCCTGTACATAGCCAAAGCGTTCAACCAGGCCCGTCAATAGCAGATCCTGCAGGAGGTACTCCCGCTCTTGGTCCACGTATGCACTGATCCGGTGAGTAGTGAAAGACCACGACTTGGTGGTCAGTTTCACGCCGACGTCGCGACTGATCTGTCCGATCCATACGTTCTGACCTTCCAGCGTGAATGGCGCGAGCCACAGCCGCAGGTGATTACGCTGACTCACTGTGCTGCGTGCCTTTTGGAACGCCACATCCTGATAGCGGCTGAAAACGTACAGCGGGCTGACCGGCGCCGTGTCGTATTCGGAGCGCAACAGGAATGCCTTCGTCATGCGCCAGGAACTGCCCGCTCCCACCGGTTCGTTTAAACGCCAGCCGCGCGCGCTGAAGGCAAAGAGCGCGTCCACGCCGTTGCCCACGATGACCAGGTTCAGAGGATCACCATTGGCGTTTTGCTCCTTGTTCTTCACGCAGCAGGGCAAACTCTCAAGTTTTGTCCGTAGAGTCTCCAGGGTCATGTCCTGAATCGTGCCAGGCGGATATAGCCCGCTGAAGTCCACGCGCTGCACGGCGTATTGGACCCCGGCGATCGGGATCACGAACCTGAAGGGCACGATCCGTCGGTCTGTCGCGAGCCCGACATTAACGAGCTTCAGGCCGCCATCCACGTGGGTGTATACGAAGCCTGAGGCACTGCGGTGTGCCGCCACGTAGTAGGGCATTTGATTGCTCTGAAATGCCGCGTCCAGAAGATCATTGGTTCGATTGGACAGCCAGCCGTGCAGGCGCTGCGCAACCTCCTGCGGGGCGTAATAAGCCCGGTCAGTCAGGATCGGTAGGAAGAGGACCGGGGCATCGGTGTCGTTGCGGACCTGTAACCAGACCGGCTGGACATCCGCGTCGGCGGTCGATCCGCCAAAGAAGCGCTTCGATTCCGCGTTCGAGAGAACGCTCGCGCGCACCAGGATTCCCTGACGCTCCTGAGTGAGTGCGCGACTGATGAAGGCCCCGGCTCCAGAAGCGTCAGGGGTACTCGGTCCACAACCCGCCAGCAGGATGAACACCATCACCGGAAATGGGACGCGCCGAATTGGCGCCGCAGAATTGCCACTCATTGCTTGGTCTCCGTGATGGGGCTGGCCCCTGCGGGCTAGCTGGCAAATAAATTATCTGGGGCCGCAGTCAGCCGACGGCTATCAGCCCGATCGCGGCCCGGGTGGTCTAACTGAAATAGAGGCAACGTGTGCATGCCAACGCAAGTGCTGAACTCGCGCATGGGCATCAAATCAGATCGCCTATTGACTCATCCGTCATTCGCGTGCCGAGCTGCGCGGCGCTCTCCCGGATCAGTCGCTGCGGTCAACGCCTTTACCGCGATCGCAGCCAGCAGGGCGGGCATCAGGACCCCGCACACCCCGATGAGAATCGCCAGTGAACGTGTGAGAAGTGAAGTAGGGGAAAGATCGCCATAGCCGATCGTGAGCCCGGGTACGAAGGCAAAAAAATGGATTGACTCCTGTATCGACCAGCCTTCCAACAGGCGGACAACCAAGCCGAGCGCGATGATCAGTCCGAGCCCCCATGGCGCTCTACTCGCTGCCGAACCACTTGGCGTGAAGGTTCTGATAGGAGCCGTCCTCCCTGAGCGTTAGCAACGCAGCGTCGATTCTTTTACGCAGGGGGCTATTCAACTGCACCATGATGGCGGCCGGCGCAATGTTGATCTCAGGACCCACCAACTTCACTTGTCCCTGCCCCTCATGAGCCGCGTAATAATGCAGGACCGGTGCGGCCGTGAACGCCGCGTCTATCTTCTTATCCAAAAGAGCTGTGTACATTTGATCGAGGGTTGGGAACTCCTTGACCTGTGCGCGATGCTCCCAAAGATAGCTGACCGCGAGGGTACGCGCGAGCGTACCAACCTGCTTACCAGGCAAATCGTCTGGCCCCTGGATGGCGCCGCGAATCTGTTCGACAGTCAAAGCCGTTGTCAGCTGGGCCGTATACAACGCAATGAAGATCACGCTCACGAACATCCAGTAGACCGCGATAGCGCGCGCGACCCATCGGCTTGGCATCGTCTGCGCCTGGCAGGTCAGCGTCGTTAGCGCCCAATAGATCGCCTCAAAGATGCCTGGGAAGTACTTGCGACTCGAAATCATGCCGTCCTCGTACCGCCATTCGAGCAACCAGACCACGTGAGCGGGGATCAGTACCAGCAGCAGGGCCATGCCGAGCCACACCGCGGTGGTTCGGGAAATTATTAGACGCAGCATCTCCCGTAAAGGGTTCTCGGTCTGCGCGCTCTGGTGCGTATCCCGCACCATAACCTGCTGCCCCGCTTCCAGTATCGGATACGAAAAATCGAACACCTCATCACGTGCCGACGTGATGTAGATGGGAATCGCAACGAGATCAACCTTGTTGGATCGCATCGCTTCTTCCATAACGCGTGCGTCTGGTTCGAGCGCATAGCTGGTCCTTCGCTTGAGCCGCACGCCGATCGCATTCCAGAGGTCGATGCTAAAGCCAGTCAGCGAGCCGTTTTGTTCCATAACGAAGGGCGGAGCGATCATCACGGCCACACGAAGCTCTGCGGCCCCATCCTTGGTCGACGTGGCCGTCGTACCGGCGGGCTCCCCATGGGCGAGCGTGGCCAGCGTGGCGCCGATCAGTGCGACCGCTAGCGCAAAATAGTCTCTCTTCATACACGCTCCTGTACGACACCCGAGCAACGCACCATCAATTCTCTTACGTAAGACTGCACCATGAAGGCAACCGGCTCGATGTTGATTTCAGTACCCACCAACCTTATGGTGCAGCAATCAACGGTCGCGCGACCAGGCCGCTGCCGCAACGGGCACGAACGTACGCCCGACAACCTGGTGCCCGCCTAGTGTGGCATCTGCTGGCGCTGTCGCCACTGTGGGGCCGGGCGTGCCGCCGCTTGGCGCCGCCGACGCGCGGCGGCTGCGTAACTCACTCTGCCGCGCCCTATGGATACCTCTTTGATACCCGTCGGCCGGACCCGCCGAGGCGGCGCGTATCCTCACGGATTTCATCGGTCGGTCGCCAGGGCCGATGAGGTGTTTGCCTGATGAGGATCTCATTGCTGTCCGAGATGCTCATAGAGGATGCGGCGTACTTCCTCAATGGTTTCAGGGACTGCTTGAGTCGAATGACTCGAGCGGACAATCAGCTCCGAGGCGACCCCCTCAATGTGGGCGCTGGAATACTTGACCACTCCGTCATCGCCCGGCTCAGGGGGTCCGTCGCCTTTCACCGCAATAATGGAATGCGCGTCAACGCCCGGAGCGATCGGCAGGGCGGACAGTGTTTTGATGAACGGATCCGACCCGTTCATGTTGTCAATGGCCGTCGGCACAGTGAGTGTCTGCCCAGCCGCTCCTGGATCCAACTTCGCCAGATCGACGGTCATCTTCGTCAGGGTACCCGGAAGGCTCACGAGCCGCCGTCCGATCTTGCCAAAAACGCCCTCGGCCACGAAGCTGCCGCGGTGTGGCGTACAAATGAAGACCACCGTTGTCACGGAGGGCAGCGGCTCGACGAACATAGTGCGCCGAGCCAGGTCCTTTGCCGCCGCGGATACATTGCTCTGCTCGATCGGCACTTTAGAATGGGCATCCCAGAAGCGCGTGCCGCTGTTCACTACGGTCATCTTGGTGAGCAGACCACCCTGACTGTGGCCGATAACCACCATTTGGCGCATGGTGGAATCCTGGCCTTGCGGATCCAGGTCCCGCACCGCCCGCTGCAGCGACTCACGCAACCCCATTGCTGAGTAGACGATGGGGTTGCCGGTGTTGTAGATGTAGAACCATAGCTGATAGCGCTGCGCGAGCACCGGGTCGTTCATCAACTCGTTGGCCATCTCGGCCCACCGCGCCGGGCTCGAAGCCGTGCCGTGGACAAAGACCACCGGGATGCGGCCCGGACGATACGGGTGCAACATGAATAGATTGTCTTCTGCGGACGCGAGGCCGAAATCGCCCTTGCGGAAGCCGGCGAATTCGAAGTCCCACACGGGAGCTCCTTCGAGCCAATATGCGAGCGTGGCCGTGGTTTCTGACTCCAGGGGAACGCTGGTCTCGCCGATTTGGACCGCCGCAGTCTCCATGTCGTCGTACAGCTCGATGGTCGCGTGCATCTCGCCACCGCGCGTGCTCTGAGCCGGGTCCGAGAAGCGTAACAGCGCCGTGACAGGCACCTTGGTCCGAGGCGAAAGCCATCGGTCAACGCTTGGCTGACCTGATTTTGCAATCGACGCCGCGAGCGGCGCGCCGATGCCGCGTCGGCGGTAGCGATTGCGCAGTCCGCGTACTTCGAAGTCGGCGACTGAGACGAATTTCTCGAGCTGGTAACCGCCGAACTTGAACCCGGACGGATCAACCCCCACCTGCAGCGGCCCGTACGGCAGCGCGATGGTGCGGGCACTGAGATCAACCTCAACACCTGTGCCGGTCGCTAGGCCTTCAGTGACCCCACGGTTGTACAGATCCATCGCCGTTCGGATGCGGGGATCGTAGCGGCCGGCGTGCAGCTCAGCGTCCTGCGGAAAAAGGAACTGCCAAGCGTACGCTGCCGACGCGAGAAAGTACGAGCGGTTGTGGGTGCGCTGGGCGTAAGCGAAAGAAAGCTCAGCCAATACGAACAGGCGAACGGATTCATCCGTCTGCCCCAGGCCGGAATGAATCGCGGCGATTGTGCCAACCGGATCCTCCTGGTATCGCTCCGAGAGGTCGAGCCGGGATAGAAACTGGTTCGCCTCCGTGCCGACTTTCCCGGTGGTGAGAACACTAGCACTCAGCGAACTGTTGGCCTCCTGCGCACCGATACGGTTCACGCCGATCGGCGATACGCAGCCGCTGAGCAGAATGCCCAGCACCGCGCACGCAGCAGGCAGCCGGCCTTGGCCGACCCATATAAACATGCGAAGCGCTAGTCGCACCAAGAACAGCCGCGTAGATGAGTCACTCCTTTGGCTCTCCGTACAGGTTATCGGGCCAGAAGGCAGAGGGCGGGGCCGAGACCACAGCGGTAGGTTCGATCGGCGGTTCAGAAAGCGGCGACGCGCTGGATGATCCAGAGGGCGGCGACGCTGCCGATGGCATACGCCGGAACGCGCCAAGCCCACACCGGTTGCGACATCCCGACGCGCCGCGGGCGAGAACCTCGAGCCAACTTCTGCTCGGATCATTGTCCCCGAAGTCAAGTTCAGTGGGTGGCAACCGTGGCGGGCGGCTCGGTCTGCCATCCCCCGCCAAGCGCCTTGTAGAGCTGGATTACGCTCGAGGACTCATCGCGCTTCGCCTGGACCAGATCCAGTTCCGCTTGGAAGAGCTCGCGCTCCGTATCCAGGACTTCAAGGTAACTGGACACCCCACCATCGTATCGCATGTTGGCGACCTGGCTGGCGTCCGCGAGAGCTTTGACGAGCAGCTCCTGCTGCTCCCGGAATTCCTGCCGTTTACGGACGCCGACCAGGGCGTCCGACACTTCGCGCAACGCCTGCTGCAGGGTCTGCTGGTAGTTCAGCCCCGCTTGCTGGGCCACGGCCTCGTTGTAGTCGACGTTGGCCCGCAGGCGGCCCATGTTGAAGATGGGGAGGGTCACGGCCGGCAGTGCGCTGAATATTCCGAACGGCCCGAAGTTTGAGCCGTTGATCGTCGCGCCGCCGACCCCGGCAAATCCGGATATTGTGACCTGCGGGTAGAGTAACGCAGTGGCGACGCCGATCTGCGCGTTCGCGGAAACTAGCTGCTGTTCGGCTTGCCGAATGTCCGGCCGCCGCGTGAGGAGGTCCAACGGCAGCCCCGGGGGCAGCGCCGGGGCGGCGATCTGCTGATCGAGGGGACGCCCGCGATTGATCGGGCCCGGATTCTGTCCGAGCAGGATGTCGATGAAGTTTTCCTGCTGCTCGATCTGGCGCTGGATGTCCGGGATCGCTTTGGTCGCGCCGTAGAGCAGCGTCTCCGCCTGCCGCAGATCGAGCACCCCGACCACGCCGCCATCCAGCCGGGCTTGCACAAGGTCGACCGACTGGACCCGGGACTTCACCGTCCGCTGGGAGATTTCCAGCGTGAGGTCCAGGGCCCGGAGGGTCAGGTAAGCGTCGGCGATCTGAGTGACCAGCGTGGCCATGACCACGTAACGGGCTTCGTCGGCAGCCAACAGGTTGGCCCGCGCGGACTCCGTGTTCCGGCGAAACTTGCCCCAGAAGTCCAGCTCCCATGCAACATCGAGTCCGGCCTGCGGTTGGAAACTGTGGTCAAGGAGCGTCGCCGGGCGGTCCCCGCCGCTGTAGGCGGCATACGGGGCGCTGACGCTGCCGTCCACCGTCGGGAATTCCTGCGACCGGGCGATCGTGACCTGACTCTGCGCCTGCAGAATGCGCGCTACGGCAATGCGCAGGTCGTAGTTCTGCGCCAGGGCCACGCGGATCAACGCCTGGAGGTCTGGATCCGGGAAGAGACTCCACCACTTGAGATCGCCGAACGTCTCTGCGGCGGCGACTGGCGCCTGAGCATCCGCCCCGCGATAGACGGTGGGTACCGGAAGCTCGGGACGCTTGTAATCGGGACCCACCATGCAGCCGGCAGCAAGGCATCCGACTGCGCAGACCAGAGAAATCTTTGCAGGAGTCATGTCAATCGGCTCCTTCCTGCTGGGGAACGCCTGGCGCGGTTTCCTTGGCCTTGGAGCGGCGACCGAGTCCCTCGACAAAGGTGTAGTTGCCCGGGATGATGAGCACGCCCAGCGCGGTGGCGACCAGCATCCCCCAGAACACGCCGGTCCCCATCACGTTCTGCGCGCCGGCGCCGGCGCCGGACGCCAGCATCAGCGGCACGACACCCAGGATGAAGGCGAAGGCCGTCATCAGGATCGGGCGGAAACGCAGCCGCGCCGATTCCATAGCCGCTTCCTCGAGGGACATGCCCTCTTCGTGCTTGGCCTTGGCGAACTCGACGATCAGGATCGCGTTCTTGGCGGCGAGGCCGATCAGCATCACGAGGCCGACCTGCACGTAGACGTTGTTGTCGTAGCCCATCAGCCAGGTGCCGAAGAATGCGCCAAGAGCCACGAGCGGTGAACCCAGGAGCACCGCCCACGGCAGCCGCCAACTCTCGTACAGCGCGGCCAGCAGCAGGAACACGCACACGATGGCCATCACGAACGTCGGCGTCGCCGCCGGCGCGATCTTCTCCTGGTAGGACAGCGACGAGTAGGCGAAGCCCATCTCCTTCGGCATCGTCTCCGCAAACACCTGCTCCAGCGCGGCGAGTGACTGTCCGGAGGTGTAGCGGCGCGCGGGCGCTCCCTGGATCTCGACGGAGCGCTGCAGGTTGAACCGCGTCGTAAGCTCGCTCCCGGCGATCTCGCTGATGGTGACTAACGTGGCCAGCGGAACCATCTCGTTGGTCGTCTTCGAGCGCACGTAGATCTTGCCGATGTCCTCCTTGTTGAGCCGCGTGTCCGCCTCGGCCTGCGCGTAGACACGGTACAGCCGCCCGAAGCGGTTGAAGTCGTTGACGTAGCTGCCTCCCATCGCCGTGGACATCGCCTGGAAGACGTCGTTCACCGGGACGCCCAGCGTGCGCGCCTTCTCGCGGTCCAGTTCCACCTTGACCTGCGGGTAGTTCGGGTCGAACGCGCTGAACACCACCCCGAGCTCCGGCCGCTGCCTTGCCGCCGCGAGGAACTTCCGCGTCTCAGCGCCAAGCTGGTCGATAGTCATCGAACCGCTGCGGTCCTGCAGCAGGAAATTGAACCCGGACGCGGCCCCGAATCCGGACAGCGTCGGGAGGTTGAACGGGAAGATGATCGCCTCGGGAACGGCCGCGAACTGCCGCTGCAGCCCAGCCATGATGCCCTTCACGTGCAGGGCCTCGCCCTTGCGCTCCTCCCACGGCTTCAGCCGTACGAAGATCGTGCCGTAATTCGGCTGATACGTGCTGGTCACCGCCCCGTAGCCGCCTATGGTCTGGTAGGACACGATTCCGTCGGTCTTGGCCAGGATATCCTCCACCTTCCTCAGCACCACGCTGCTCCGCTCGAGCGAAGCGCCGGGCGGGAGTTGGACGTTGACGCCCAGGATTCCCTGGTCCTCGTCGGGTATGAACCCGGACGGAAGCGCCCACCCGAAGAGGCCTGCCCCGACGATCACCGCGGCGACGATCGCGATCGTGAGCAGCGATCGCCGCACGAGCCCGCGCGACACGCTCACGTAGCCCTTCGTCGTGGCGTCGAACACCTTGTTGAAGCCGCGGAAGAATGCGCCCAGCGGACCTCGCATTGGGCGCGGTGGCTTGAGCAGCATCGCGCAGAGCGCCGGTGTCAGCGACAGCGCGTTGAAGGCCGAGAGCAGGACCGAGATGGCGATGGTCAGCGCGAACTGCTTGTACATGCTGCCGACCAGCCCGCCGAGGAGTGCGACGGGCACGAACACGGCGCAAAGGATGAGCGCGATGCCGATGACCGGCGCTGTGACTTCTTCGACGGCCTTGACGGTTGCATCCCGCGGGCTCAGCCCCTTTTCCAGATGGTGGATGACAGCCTCGACGACGACGATGGCGTCGTCCACCACGATGCCGATGGCGAGCACGAGACCGAACATGGAGAGCGTGTTGATCGAGAATCCCAGCACCGGAAAGAGGATGAACGTGCCGATCAGGGAAACCGGGATCGTGATCAGCGGGATGATCGTCGCGCGGATGTTCTGCAGGAAGATGAAGACGACGAGGGTGACCAGGATGAGCGCCTCGACGAACGTCTTCTTGATCTCGTGGATCGAGGCCTCGACCGCCGGCGTGGTGTCGTAGACGATCGTGTAATCCATCCCGGACGGGAACAGCGCCTTCGCCTGCTTCATCGTCGCGTAGATCGTCTCGGCGGCCTTCAACTGGTTCGCGCCGGGCAGCAGGTAGACCGCCATCGCCCCAGCCGGCTTGCCGTTCAGCCGCCCGAACGCGTTGTAGTCCTGCGAGCCGAGCTCCGCGCGGCCGATGTCCTTGATCCGGACCACGGCGCCGGTCGCGCTCTGCCGCACGATGATGTTCTCGAACTCCTCCGGCGTGACCAGGCGTCCCGGGGCGCTGACCGTGTTGGTGAACTCCTGGTCCTTCGGCGTGGGCGCGCCGCCGACTTTGCCGGCGGGCGCCTGCAGGTTCTGCTCCTTGATCGCGGAGATGACGTCGGCCGGGGTGAGGCCTAGCTTGGCCAGCTTGTCGGGCCGGAACCAGATGCGCATGCCGTAGTCGGTTCCTCCGAACAGGTCCACCTGCGCGATGCCGGGAATGCGAAGGAGCTGGTCGCGCAGGTTGATCCCGCAGTAGTTGATCAGGAAGTTGGCGTCGTAGGAGTCCGTCGGCGAGTACACCGAGATCAACATCAGGATGCTGGGGCTCTGCTTCTTGACCGTGACCCCCTGCTGCGTGACTTCCTGCGGCAGGCGCGCCTGCGCCGACGAGACGCGGTTCTGGGTGAGAACGTTCGCGATGTCCTGGTCCGTGCCGACCTCGAAGTTGACGTCGAGCTGCATGCGGCCGTCGCTGGTGTTCGACGACTTCATGTAGATCAGCCGGTCCACGCCATTGACCTCCTGCTCGATGGGAGTCGCCACGGACTGCTCGACCGCCACAGCCGACGCGCCGGGGTAGTTGGCGGTGACGCGGATGTTGGGCGGTGCCAGGAACGGATACTGCTCGGTCGACAATCCCTGGACGACGACCGCGCCCATCATGACCGTCAGGATCGCGATGACGATCGCGACGATCGGCCGGCGGATGAAGAATTGGCCCACGGGTTATTTCCCCCCCGCCTTCGCCGCCGGCTTCGCCTCGGCCGGCTTGCCTGCGGCTTTCTCGTCCACCTTCGCCTGCGGCGGGCCGGCTGCAGGGGCAACCGACGGATTGACCTTGGTCCCGGGCCGCGCCTTCTGGACGCCTTCCACGATCACCCGTTCGCCCGGCTGTACGCCGCTGTGGACGACGAGGAGCTCGCCGACACTTTCCCCGGGCTGGATGGTGCGCAGCGCCACCATGTTGTCGGCACCCACCACCAGCACGGTCTTCGTCCCTTGGATTTCCTGAACGGCCCGCTTGGGTATGAGGATCGCGTTCTCGGCAGTGTCGATGGGCGCGCGCACGCGGCCGAACTGCCCAGGCCGGAGCACGCCATTGGGATTCGGGAACTCGGCGATGCCTGTGAGTGTGCCGGTCTTGACGTCCACGGCGCGATCGATGATGACGATCATGCCCTTGTGTGGAAACACGCTGCCGTCGGCCAGGACCAACTCGAGCGGCGCGCCCGTCGCCATCCGCCCGACCTTCTGCTGCGCCACGATCTTCAGGTATTCCGCCTCGCTGGCGGTGACCGAGACGCGAATGGGGTCGACACTCGATACCGTGTCAAGCAGTGTGGCCTCGCCCTTGCCGACCAGATTTCCGGGGGACACCAGCCGAATGCCGATCAGCCCTTCGATTGGAGAGCGGATTGTGCAGTAGCTCAAGTCAAGCTCCGCCTCGACGACTACGGCTTTGGCGGACGAGACTCCCGCGCGGGCGGTTTGCAGATTCGCGATCGCGTTGTCGTAGTCCTGCTGAGGCACGGCTTGCCGTTCGGCCAGGGGCTTCAGGCGCCGCTCGTCGGTTTCGGCCTTGCCGAGTCTGGCCTGCGCACCCTCCAGCTGCGCCTTGGCCTGCAGCAGCTTCGCTTCGTATTCGCGCGGATCGAGCGTGAACAGCAGCTGGTCTTTCTTGACGATCGTGCCCTCGGCGAAGTGCTGCGCCGCGAGGTAGGCCTGCACCCGGGCGCGGATCTCCACGGTTTCCTTGGCCTCGGTCTGCGCGACGTACTCGCTGTAGATCGGCACCGTCTTCTGGATGACATCGGCAACGACTACGGCCGGCGGCGGCGGAGCGGCGCTTGCTTGTTTTGCCTTGTCGGCTTCCTTGCTCTGGTGGCACGCGACTAGTGACACGATCAACGATACGACGCCGAACGCCGTCACCGCCCGGGCCCGCGACCAGTTCATCCGGAACCACTGCAGCACGGCCATCTCACTCTCCTTCTTGCGATATCCAATGCCTATGCGTGAATCGGGTATGTCGATGGCTCTTCACCGCACCGGGCGATGTGTACGCGCTGGCGGTGCATGGCTCACTTCACGATCAAACACAATCTTGCCTCCGGCGGGGCTGGATGTCGCAGGGCCATATCCGGAAAGTCAACAGGCTGCCGTCTGCTTTAGTGGACTGCAGGCACTTTCTTGTAGTTGCGATTCATCGGCTCCTGATATCCCTTGGCCTTCTGACGGTCGGGTAACTTGACCTTGTCGCGCTTGATTTCCCGATAGGGGATGAGACTGAGCAGGTGCGAAATACAATTGAGGCGAGCGCGCCGTTTATCGTCCGCATCGACGATGTACCATGGCGCGATCGGGGTGTCCGTGGCCTCCAGCATTTCGTCCCTGGCGCGTGAGAAGTCGTACCAACGCTTGTGCGACTCAAGGTCCATCGGGCTCAACTTCCAGATCTTACGGTCGTCGTTGATCCGTGATTCAAACCGCCGCGTTTGCTCCTCCTGACTCACCTCGAACCAATATTTAATGAGGACAATCCCGGCCTCAACGAAGAAACGCTCAAACAAGGGACATAGTAGTAGGAATCGCTTGACCTCGGCCTCGGGGCAGAACCCCATGACGCGCTCAACTCCTGCGCGGTTGTACCAACTGCGATCGAGAAGGATCACTTCGCCGGCGGCCGGAAAATGCTGCACGTAGCGTTGCATATAGAGCTGAGATTTTTCACGGTCCGTTGGCGCCGGCAGCGCGACGACACGAAACACCCTGGGGCTTACTCGCTCGGTGATGCGCTTGATGACTCCACCCTTACCAGCGGCATCGCGTCCTTCGAACAGGACAATCACCCGCAGGCCCTTCTTTTGCACCCAAAATTGCAGTTTGACGAGTTCGGCCTCGAGCTTTTCCAGGCGGCTCTCGAACTCCTTCCGACTGAGCTTTTCAGGCTTCTTCTTAGAGTGCTTGGCAGCCCTTTTGGCCGCGTTACCCGCATCTTTTGCGGATGATTTTTCTAACGACTCGTGACTCATGGTTGTGACCCTTTAGCGCAGAAAAGCGTACGAACGCTGCGAACTAGTTTCATTATTTCATCGGCTTTCGGGCTGTCAGTTGGGAGAAATACCTACTCGAGCGTATGCAAGGGATGTCGGCCCGAAAGAGGTCCAGACACGGAAGATTGCGACCTGCTGGTTGCGGGGTACTGCGACTGATAGCGTTCGATCGCCACGCGTGCGTTGAAAAGCATGCGTTCGCGGCCGAGTCGCTGATCCAGGCCGGCCTTTCGCACGACCTCAAGTACGCCGGGATTCAGCCCCGCCAACCATAGTGTGACGCCGCGTTCGGTCACGCGTTTTTCGCCCGCTATGAGCGCCTGCAGCGCCGAGTATTCGATATCCGGTACTCGGCTCATATCCAGTGCCAGCACGCGTGGCTTGTACTGCGTAATCAGTGCGTCGATCTGCTCAGTGGCATTTTGCACGTTGACGAAGAACAGACGCCCCTCCGGGCGCACAATCAGCAGGCCCCCGAAGGTCTCGTCGTCCGGGTGTTCGGGCGAGAGTGGTCGCAGGACGTCGGCTCCGCGCTTACGGACAATAACCGAGACGCGTGGTTGGGCGACCTGACTGCAGAGCCCGATCAGCGACACGATGATCGCCACCACGATCCCCTTCAGGGTGCCAAGTATCAGTACACCGAGCGCAGCGATGATCGCCCAGCGAAATTCCATCCTGCGCACTTTGCGAATGGCGCGAAACTCGGCAGGTTGAATCAGTCCGGCGGAATAGATGATGACAACTGCTGCCAGGGTGGCATTCGGCAGCAAGCCGAGCAAGGGCGCCAGCAGCAGCATCGTCGCCGCCGCGATACTCGCCGTCACCAGAGAGGCTTTCTGCGACTGCCCCCCAGCGGCACGCACAACTGCGGTCTGCGACGTGCCGCCTCCGGACGGCATTGCACCGAGCAGCGCACCGCCGAGATTGCCTGCCCCGGTCGCGATCAGTTCACGGTTAGGATTGATTGGAGGGTCTTCGGGACGAGCGAAGGCGCGGCCCGCCGCAATCGTCTCGGTGAAGCTCATCAGCGCAATCCCGAGCGCCCCCGGCGCCAGTTGTGCGATCAGCGCAAGATCCGGCATCGTCAGAGACGGGAATCCCTTCGGGATCATGCCGACCGTCGACACCCCCAGTGCCTGCAGCCCAAAGAACCACGACGCAGCGATCCCTGCGCCAACTGCGACTAGCGGCGCTGGAGAATGCGGCCACAGGCGCTTCATGCCAATCAGCAGGAGCGAAGTCGCCGCGGCGACCCCCAATGTCATCAGCGAGGTCCCGGGAAGGTGGCGTACAACGCTCAGCAGATCGACGAAGAATCCGTGCTTGGTGATGTGGATGCCGAAGAGTTTCGGCAGCTGATCCAATACGATAACAAGGCCGACACCGGTCTTGAACCCGGTGAGCACCGGCGTGGAAATGAAGTTGGCGACAAATCCCAGGCGCAGCAGCCTCGCGAGCAACAGGACCGCGCCCACGAGCGCGGTCAGCGTGGCCGTTGCCGCGACCAACTTCACCGGGTCGCCGTCCGGTACGACCAGGCTGAGCTGGGCCCCAGTCAGGATGCCCAGCGTAGCGCTTGAGCTAACACTGAGCACGCGCGATGAGCCGAGCAGCGCGTAGATCACCATCGGGAGGAATGCGGTATACAGTCCTACTGCGACCGGTAGCCCCGCGACAGTTGCGTAGGCCATGGCCTTTGGCAAAACGACCGCCGCAGCCGTCAGGCCAGCAACCACATCCAAGCGAAGCGCAGCAGTGCCACGTACGCCTGAATTTGTGCTTGCCGGAGAATGGTTCATGCCAGCGATTCCGGACTACTAGATCTACCGTTGCTACTCTCTCCGGGTGTCCGCTCGTCTTTAGTGGACTACGGGGCCTTTTGCCTCACGGGCGGCACGGGCGGCTGAGTCGAGGCAATCGATCTTCTGGTCGGCCGGCACATGGGTGTTGTCGAGCCGGCAACGCAGGCGCGACGCAAAGCCCTTGATTTCGACGTTCAGCTGATCGAATGCGATGCGCTGACCGTTGTTACCGCGCAAGCCCACGAACAACGCCATCGGCTGGTCCGGGGTTTTGCTGTCCGCCATCATGCCTTGGGCGGCGACGCCCGTGACGTCATACTTCTCCATCATGTCACGCAGGGAGTCTGCTCCTGCTTTAAGGACGAAGCCCACGGGTGTATAGGCGAGTAAGCGACGCTTCTTGCGCTCCAGGCTCAGATCAGTCAGGGCCATCTTGACGTACAGCACATTGGGCCCGGGCGCATCCACCACGCCATAGCCGCCGGCCTTCATTTCGTCAGCGACGTCCTTGCGCAACTGCTCGGCAATCGCCGTCAGATCCGCGGGCTTGGCGCCGTTGTAGGGGGATTTGGGGCTGATCAGTACCTCAGGCTGATCGATCATCAATGCCGTGTACTTGCCCAGCTTCTCGAACGCACCGGGGTATACGTAAATCAGGTCGGTCCCCACGTTGTTAGGCAAGGGGGTAGCAACCAGTTTGCTGTAGTCAGGCAGGAATGTCTGGTCATAGTCTGCCGCGGAGGCAACGTTGCCCCAGCTCAAGCCCAGAACGGCCGCCACTGAAAACATCGCGATGCGTGCCTTACTCATTGGGAGCTCCTTACATGCAAATTGTTGGTGAGACGAAGCGATGCCCTGCGAGGGCTTCGTGTATCGCCGTGCTGAGGTCTGAGGCCAGGCGCGCTTTGATGACGTACGCTGCGCCGCCCGATTGCAATGCGGCGTGCAGGTAATCTGGGTCGTCATGCACGGTCAGAAACACAAGCTTCGCGCGGCACCCGAGGTGCCTGAGCCGCCGGGCTGTTTCGATGCCATCCAAACCCGGCATGGTGATGTCGAGCACGACCACATCGGGGTCGAGCTGTGCCGTTGCCCTGATCAGGTCTAGGCCGTTGCCAACCGTTCCAACAATCTCAAACTCGCCGGCCAGCACCGTGCCGATCTGTGACAGGATTTCCGCATGATCGTCTGCCAACAGTACACGCGAGATTGTGGGCACAGTGCTCATGAACGCTAATGGCACTGTGCGCCCGACAGGCCATAGTGGCTACTGTCAGTTTTGACAGGTTGGGGCGCGCGTTTTCTGTAGCGACGCGCGACTATGCGCGCGAAGTCACGAGGCGATTCTTGATGGCATATTGCACCAGTTCAGCGCTAGTCTTGATGCCGAGGCGTTGCATGATGGCGTATTTGTGAAAGGCAATGGTGCGCGGAGTAAGTTGCAAAATGTCAGCGGCCTCCTTCATCAACTTTCCCTCAGCGAGCAACTGGAGAACTTCGCGTTGGCGGGCGGTGAGTTTTTCGGTGGCGGGTCGAGCCGCTTCGTCGAGGAAGACGCCGAGCGTTTTGCCTCCGGTAATCAGAGGGGTGATGTAGGTTCGGCCCGATAGCGCGCATTCAATGGCGAGAGTCAGTTCTGCGGACGCGGAGCTCTTTAACAGAAACCCCGACGCGCCCAATCGGATGGCTTCGGCCGCTAGATCCGCGTCCTCGTTAACAGTGAGGAAGATGATTTTGACGCGGGGCAGCTTGTGCCGCAGTTGGACGCAGGCGTCCATACCGTTCAACCGCGGCATGGAGATGTCGAGGACGACAATTTCCGGGTTGGTCTTCAAGGCAAGGTCAATCAGTTCGCGCCCGTCGGATGCCATGCCCACGATCTCGCATTGCGGCTCCAGCAGGCGCCGGAAGGCGTCAAGCAGCATCGTATGGTCATCAGCCAGGACAATGCGGGGGCGATGATTCTGCGCTGGCTTGTTTGATTCGGGATCCACAGACTTAATGAAACGTCGGTTTGTCGCGATGCTGCAAGCGGGTCATGGCGCCTATCCTCCCAGGGGAACCTGCACTTCGATCCGCGTCCCTTCACTCTTTCGGGATCGAACGGAAATTTGTCCTCGCACCAAGCGCACGCGCTCGCGCATGCTTACTAGTCCCAGCGAACCTTCGTCCGTCGACACTGTTGAGTCGAATCCGCAGCCCGGATCCGAAACGACGAGGAACAGCTCGTTTTCACTAGACGTCAATTCCACTTTCGCGGTTGCGGAACCGCTATGCCTGATTACGTTTTGAAGCCCCTCTTGGACGATGCGGTATAGACACAACGCAATACTATCTGGCACTAAACGTGGCACTGCATGTGGCGCAAATTCAATCGCGATATTGTGCGCCGCACCGAGTTCCCTGCATAGGCCACGCACTGCTGCTACCAGCCCCAGTTGTTCCAGTTTCGCGGGGTGCAGCCCATGTGAAAGCCGATGCACACTGGACGACAAGCTTTTGACCTGTGCTGATAAATCCCGCATGCGTTCACTAACCTCGCCGCCGCTAGTGGGTGGTTTCTGGCCAAACATGTCTAACTCGACGGCTAGTAGGGCGAGGCTTTGGTTCAAATCGTCGTGCAGTTCACGCGCAAGCCGCATCCTCTCGGCTTCCTGCGCGTGGATCAATCGTCCGCTCAAGTTTTTCGCTGCCTCCTCGGCTTGCCTTCGTGCCGTGATATCGAGTGAGGCACCCCGTATCAGAGCGGGCCGACCTTCGCTGAACTCAACGCGGCCGCGGGAAGCGATCCACCGTATCCGGCCATTCGGAAGCATTACGCGGTATTCGTTTTCGTAGTGGCCAGTGGCCTCAGCATTCGCAAACGCTTGACGAATTCTATCCCGATCGTCGGGATGCAGCCGATGCATGAAGCATTCGAGGTCTAATCGGTCAGATTTCGTGAAGCCAAACAACTCGCACCATTTGTCACTCGCCCAAATTTCGTTTCCTGGTAAGGCACGAGACCAGATGCCCAAGCTCGCAGCCTCGGTGGCCAGAGCCATCCGCTGTTCGCTCTCCCGTAATTCACGGCTCACATGCGCCGCGCGCAGGAGATCTTTGCTCAGCTCATAGGTCATCGCCAGAACCACTCCGAGGAAGGGAAGGCTTAAGATGAAGGGAATCCGCAGTACGCCCGCCGTCACGAGCGCGGACTGGCCCACGGCGATGACGATAAAAAGCGCAAGCGCACCGCCTACAGTCATCGCGCGACCTCGCGATTCGTGCGAACCCGTACGCCACATCCGGATGGAGGCATCCACCACATAAACAAGCTGCACCAACGAAGCTAACAGTCCAAGTCGCACCCACGGACTGGGCACCCACTCGCCGAGCACGGATACTTGCTCGCCAAGGAAGGGAATTTTCCGCAGGCTGTGGATGGCAGTGAAGTGCAGGTTTACTCCGGTGGTAAAGTTCGCCAACACAACCAGCAGTCGGAGGCCGATGGCCAGCGTCAGAAGCCAGTTCCTCCCGGTGCGAAAGTAAAAGTGAATAAATCCCAGCGAACTCACGACCCCGATCGCATAGACCAAATGCGTCCACCGGATTGCCCGCCCGAAAGCTTCTGGGGACTCCGCGTGCATCGTGGCCATCTCGCCGAACGCAAGTCCGAGTACCCCAATCACGGCGAAAAAGAAGCATAAATTCGCCCACGAGCGCCGATTCCTGCTCCAGACGAGCAAGTACACGAGCCCCATCATCAAGCTCGCGCCCATCGTTGCCGACCAGATTGCGGTGATCCAACTCACGTGACGGAACGCTAACAAACCGTTATCAGTAAGACCAGAAGGTTGTGTATGGGAGGCAAAATCGGCACGACGTGCGGCTCGTCAAGGCGAGCCCGGAGGATGCTCGGTAGCGAGGTGTTGCGCCTATTCAAGTCGAACGGGAAACGGGGCGTGCCAAGACGCGGTGCAGCACTGAAGATGGCGGCGGACCTGTGGTGGCGGCGCTGAGGAAAGGCGGATCGAAGCGGGGGGAAGACTTATGAACGGGGAGAGAGTCCCGACTACCGACGCATTCTCTGAGCGCCGGTGAGCGCGATAGCAATATGACGATCACGCGCGGCAATCAGTAAATCATCGGCCGAGGCTGCGTAAAAACTCCAGCGCGCTTGCCCGGGAGCGGCGGTTTTTTCCCAGACACGGACGCATAGGGAGAACCACGTATGTTCATGCAGCACTAACCCTATAGGATCGTCCACTTCAGCCTGGGGGTTTTGGACAATGAAGATCAACGCCATATTGCGTGATCCGGTATGTCAGTTCCTTGCAATGCTATTGGCATGCAGCTTCGCGACGGTTGCCAACGCTGCGGACAAGAAGCCCAATATCCTCGTCATTTGGGGCGACGACATCGGCATTTTCAACATCAGCGCCTACAACATGGGCATGATGGGTTACAAGACGCCGAACATCGACCGGATCGCAAGGGAAGGCGCGCTCTTTACCGACTGGTATGGCCAACAGAGCTGCACCGCAGGCCGCGCGGCGTTCATAACTGGGCAGTCGCCAATCCGCACGGGCCTCACCAAGGTCGGCCTGCCCGGTGCCAAGGAGGGCTTGACGAAAGCCGACCCGACACTTGCAGAGTTACTCAAGCCGCTGGGTTACACGACCGGCCAGTTTGGCAAGAATCACCTCGGCGACCGCAACGATATGCTGCCAACAGTCCACGGGTTCGATGAGTGGCTCGGCAACCTCTACCACTTGAACGCTGAAGAGGAACCGGAGAATATGGACTATCCGAAGAATCCGGCCTTCAAGGCGAGGTTCGGTCCGCGCGGCGTCTTGCATTGCTTCGCATCGGCCAAAGACGATCCTACAGATGATCCGCGTTTCGGCAAGGTTGGCCATCAAGTCTGCACTGACACCGGCCCGCTGACGCGTAAGCGCATGGAAACGATTGACGACGAAATTACCGCGGGGGCGATCACTTTCATGGACAAGGCGGCGAAGGCCAACAAGCCGTTCTTCATCTGGTGGAACTCCTCCCGCATGCACACCTATACGCACCTCAGCCCGAAGTGGGAAGGCAAGAGCGGCCTGGGTGTTGAGGCGGATGGGATGCTCGAGCACGACAGCGATGTTGGGCAGTTGCTCGACGAATTGAAGAAGCTCGGCATTGATGACAACACCATCGTTATGTATTCCAGCGACAATGGTGCAGAGTTCTTCCTGTGGCCTGACGGCGGCACGACGATGTTCCGCGGCGAGAAAAATACGCAATGGGAGGGCGGTTATCGGGTTCCCACACTCATCCGCTGGCCCGGCGTCATCAAACCCGGCATGATAACCAACGACATCGGCGCCCACGAGGACATGATGCCGACATTGCTCGCGGCGGCAGGCGACCCGACGGTCAAAGAAGACCTGCTGAAGGGCCGGAAGATCGGCGATATGACCTACAAGGTCCACCTCGACGGCTATAACGTGATGCCTTTTTTCAAAGGCGAAGTGACCGATTCGCCGCGTCATGAGTTCATTTACTGGACCGACAGCGGCAGTGTCGCGGCGCTGCGCTACAACAACTGGAAGATGACCTTCCTGCGCCAGAACTCAATTGGCTTCAAGGTCTGGGAGACCCCGTTCGAGGAACTACGCTGGCCAATGCTGACCAACCTGCGCATGGATCCATTTGAGCGCGCCAATGACGAATCCGTCAGCTACATCGACTGGGTCGGCCCTCGTATGTTTATGCTGGCACCCGCAGCCGCGTACGTCGCGCAGTGGCTTCAGAGTTTTCGCGAATTCCCGCCGCGAATGAAGCCCGGCAGCTTCAGCCTCGACCGTGTGATGGAAGCTGTGACCGCACCACCTACAGGCAGTAACTGATGCCGCGCTGGTGAATACCCCCACACGCCCGACAAGGGGAAGTGTTAGCTGAGCGGCAAGGGTCTCCCGGGCGACTGGGAATCCGGAGGAAGCTGTGGGCAACGCGCTGGCCTGACGAACAGGAAGCGGATAGAGGCGACGCATTGGGGTGAGCAGGTCAAGAATGCAAAGCCCGAGTCCCTCCCTTTCCGCCACTTCGAGGCACTCGGGCGGCGTCAGCGCATTTCTCTAGTTGTCGTTCGGGCTGTGAATCTTCGGCAGTGGCAGGGTCGCTTTGAGCTAAGCCCCACCCGCAGGCGATTCCGATTTCAAGTGTCTCTGCCACTCGGAATAAGCGTCCGCCACTTGCGCCTCGGGGACCTGGGCCAGGAGCGAGTTTCCGAAGTCGCGAAACTCAGAACCGAATTGTCCGGCTGACAGCTTCCACGCGGCGCGCATTCCGGCTGATGCCATCCAGAAGCGGACGCCTGCAACGTAGCTGTCGTATGCGCGTCGATCGAGCTGCCCGGCCTTGTACTGCAAAAGTGAGTCTTCTCCGCTTAGAAATAGTGCGCGACACACCATCATCCATTGAGGGAGTTCATCGCGGGTGAGCGTCGGATCTCCCGCCACGCCTTTTTGAAAGACGCGCGCCAGTTCCGGGCTTGCAATGGCCAGCGCCGCATTAGAGGCGCGGTCCGCCCGCCCTTGTTGCATGATCGCGCGCTGACTGCGGTCTGCGCTGCGCACCTGCAGCCCAAGATAAATCAGTGAGCCCACTACAGCGACCGATGCGACGGACTGACTAAGGTAGAAGATCTGTTCGAGTGTCATGTTAGAGTCCTGACTGTTATTGTTGTAGCGATTGAATCGATGATCTCCCGCCGCACTTGCCACTCCAAGGATTGCTGACGTTCAGTCCACTATTGCGTGGCAGTTGGCATCGGTGATGGGGACTTTACGAAGCGCGGAATTTACATATGGGCCAAGACGGGACTATCGGGCTCACTCATCGTCGAAGCCGAGCGCGAATGAAGTCGCAGCGACAGCTTCTTTCATCTTCTGCGTCGTTAATCGGGCAATGCGATCGCCGATATTGCTTTTGGGCACAGTCTGGAGATTGTCGAAGTTCGCCGCGCAGGTGATGGGTAACCCGTCGGCCTCCGTCAGGACGACCTCAGTGGGGATACTACGGATCGTAGAGGTGATCGGTGCCACGGTGACTGAGTGCAGCACGGCGATCGCGGAATCGCGTGTCAGGATCAGCACCGGGCGCTTCTTGTCCGGTGTCTTGAACACGTACCAGCAGACGTCACCCCGATTCACGACATACCCCAGTCCTGTTCGCTCAGCCAGATATCGAACTCGCCGGGCGCAACTGGCTTGTGCGCGTAGCCCTCAGCGTGTCGGATTTCGTCCTCGCGAATTCGCTGGCGCCGGATCTCTGCCTCGAGCGCATCGCGAATGAACGCCGACCGGGTGGTCTTTCGGGCTCGGGTTATCTTGTCGACGACCTTGAGGAGACGTTCGTCGATGGTCATCTGGATCGTCTTCACGGCTGTGGATTCCAATGTTGATAAGTATACACATTATACACCACATAAGATCCCCTAGCGTACGGACTGCTTCCTGCGGGAGTTTTGCTGGAATCGGTCGCGCCCAGTCGTGCTTCGTCGTGCCAAGTTGCAACGGGCGCCCCTTGGCAAGCTGTTGAATTTACAAGTTACTTCGAGCCAACTATCGAGCTCATAATGCCGGGGTCGAGGGTTCGAGTCCCTCCCTTTGCACCAATCAGAACCGCCGCTCCGTGATAAGCGCATCGTAAGCGCTGGGGGGGGGTCCGCGGGAAACGAGCGCGCCACGCCACCTGCCGGCTGGTACGATTCAGAGCCCGCACTCGGGGCCGAGTGTCGGGCATCGGGCGTGCTGGTGTATCTCTGTGGCATTGCGAATCGAAGACTACGCCCTGATCGGCGACTGCAAGACCGCCGCGCTCGTGGGGCGCGACGGGTCGATCGACTGGCTGTGCTGGCCGCGCTTCGATTCGGCCGCCTGTTTTGCAGCCCTGCTTGGCAACGCCGAACACGGCCGCTGGCTACTTGCGCCCAAGGACCCGTCCTTGGCCGTGGCGCGCCGCTATCGGCCGGGTACGCTCGTCCTTGAAACAGAATTCCAGACCGCGACGGGTCGCGCTGCGGTCATCGATTTCATGCCGGTTGTCGGCTCCAATCTCGTGCGGGTGGTCGTCGGCCTTTCTGGCAGCGTGACCTTCCGCACCGAGCTTGTCGTGCGCTTCAACTACGGCGCCAGCGTGCCATGGGTCAATCGGCAGCCCGACGGATCACTGAGCGCCATCGCCGGTCCGGAGCGGCTGGTCTTGCGTACCCCGGCTGCACTCTTCGGGGAAGATCTCAAGACCATCGGCGAGTTCAGCGTCGGCACTGACGAGTGCGTCCCATTCGTGCTCTCGCATGGATCTTCATTCGAGGAAATGCCGCTGCCGATCGATGCCGTGGGCGCGCTCGAGCGCACCGAAGCGTTCTGGCGCGACTGGAGCGATCGGTGTCCGGACGTGGGGCCGTGGACCGAAACGGTGAAACGATCCCTGATCACTTTGAAGGCGTTGACCTATCGCCCCACCGGCGGGATCGTCGCCGCCGCCACCACCTCGCTGCCGGAGTCCCTCGGCGGCGTGAGGAACTGGGACTATCGCTTTTGCTGGTTGCGGGATGCGACGTTCACGCTGATGGCCTTCATGCAGCTCGGATACTACGACGAGGCGCGCGCATGGCGAGATTGGCTCATTCGCGCAGTGGCCGGCAGTCCAGATCAAATCCAGATGCTGTACGGAGTCGCTGGCGAGCGCTGGCTGCCGGAACAGATCGTGCCGTGGCTGCCCGGATACGAGGGTTCTGCGCCTGTGCGCATCGGGAACGGGGCGTATCAACAGCTGCAGCTTGATGTCTTCGGCGAAGTTGTCGATGCAATGTTCCAGGCGCTCAAGGCGGGGATGGAGCCATCCGAGCGAAGCCGGACCTTGCGGCCGATTGCGCTGGCGTATCTTGCGACGGCTTGGCGCGAGCCCGACGAAGGCATCTGGGAAGTGCGAGGAGGGCGGCAGCATTTCGTGCATTCGAAGGTGATGGCCTGGGTGGCCTTCGATCGTGCGGCGAATGAGATGGAAGCACGGGTGTACAACGACTCCGCGGACCGGTGGCGTACCATTGCCGACGAGATCCATGCCGAAGTGTGTCAACGCGGTTTCGATCGCGAACTGGGCAGCTTCGTGCAGGCCTACGGATCGAAGCGGCTCGATGCGAGTTTGCTGCTGATATCGCTCGTCGGTTTTCTTCCACCAGATGATCCACGCGTCCGCGGCACGCTCCGGGCGATCGAAGAAAAACTACTGATCGACGCGGAATTCGTGCTGCGATACGAAACCGACAATCCTGGAGATGGCCTTCCATCGGGTGAAGGTGCCTTCCTCGCGTGCAGCTTTTGGCTAGTGGAGAACTACATCCTGCAGCGGCGCTATGCCGAAGCGCGCAAGCTGTTCGATCGCCTCGTGTCACACTGTAATGACGTCGGCTTGCTCGCCGAGGAGTTCGATCCCCGAAGTAGCCGGATGCTCGGCAATTTTCCGCAAGCCTACAGCCACGTCGGTCTGATCAACTGCGCGCTTAGCTTGAGTCGGCAGACGGGGCCAGTCGAAGAGCGCGCCGAATCCGATACACCGGTTCCATCCAGGCACGGCCAGTAACTGCACGCGACGGCGCCATAACCTCCCCTTCAACTCCCACGCGATCAGAGCCACGCGGCGCGGTAGGCGAGCCGCTGAGTTGCGACTCATGACGTGCAGGAAGCGCGGGGCGGTGCTTTCTCGTCCGAGCCCTGCGCGCAGGTTCAAATAGGGGTCCCCTGCAAACGTTGAAAGTCGTTGAAATACAAGCATATTCTTATTCCTATTGCCTGGTGAGGTAGACGCAGTAGGCGTCAGCAGTGGCCGGCTCCAGCACCGAGGTGGCAAGATTCGACGCGCACGTGAGCGCCTAAGAACTCGCCATCAAGGAATTATTGGGGGGCCTTCCTTTGCCACTGGTATGTATCCTGCTGCGGCATGTGATCCGGGAGATTGCGAAACTCCTAACGCATGATTCCCCGGAATAGATCGTCGGGTGAAAAGTGACAGAGGAAGCGCCCGGTACGCGCCGTGCCAATCGGCTGCCGGGATGAAGAAGACTGAAGCGGCAAACAGGGGTACCGCCATTTCAAAGCACAAGATGCTTGCCGCGATCCGGCTCGGGCTTGCCGCCGCAATACTGTTGGGCTTCGCGCGCTCAGCAAGCGCGTGGGTTTATCCAGAGCATCGCGACATCGCGATCCTGGCGGTCGAAGGCCTGGATCCCGGACGACGCGCACAATTCGATCGACTGTGGGTTGAGGCTCGCGTGGGCCACGAGCCGCGCCTATGTGAGCAGTCCGCCGATGTCGGGCAGGGCCTCAATCCCCAGTGCATCGACTGGGCAGCGATGAGTGGATTGTCCGGAGATCATTCCTGTTCCAGCAGCCAGATGCTCGATACGGTCATCAACTCCGACTGGGTGCTGGCAGTGGCCGGAGTGGCTGCGCAGCTCAAGGTCGACTTGGCCACCGTTGGGTCCCCTGCCCACACGGCCGGGGAAGCGCCGCAAATAACCTTGGAAAACCTGCGGCGCCAATTTGAAGACAGTGCTGTGCGCGCCAAGCGGATGAATGCGCAGCGCGCCTCCGATACGCACTTGCAGCGCGCGGATCCGGAATATGCAACGCGCGCCGGAGCGAACAATGCTCACTTTCTGCTGGCGCGCCCGCGGACGGACTTTTCCGCCCATGAGTACGCTGTGTTGACCCTGAAAGAGGGCTCGGAAATAAACGCACTCGGTGTATGGGGATGGTACCACCTGAGCGCTTTGCAGAAGGCGACCCGGCTCGCGCACGAGCAACTGACCGCCGAAGAGCGCTCGGCTCTGGCGCGCTCCGCGCTCGCGGACGAGGCCTTCGGGTTGCATTTCCTTGAAGACGCGTACGCCGCTGGCCATGTCGCGGGGACTTGGGGGGACGTCTCGCGCCGCAAGGGCACCCATGATCACTACAACGAGAGCGGGCTTGAAGTCTCCACCTGGGAGGGAGGCTCGACGACGCTGGTGTTGACGGGCGACGCGCACATGCGACCGGAGGATGCAGAAGTGGCGGCGGCGACGGTGCGCCTCAGCCTGGAGCAGCTCATTGACACCGCCAGTGGGCAAGCCCGCAAGGCAGATCTTCCGCACACACCGGGCGCTCCTGCTCAACCGGACACGTTGGATGTCTGTCGGAACGACAAGCTTCCGCCGCGCCCCGCAGCGATGCGCGCTCCACCTGAGGCGGTCGAGCTCGGGGTCGAGGTCGTAAAAAGAACCCCCGTGCCCGGTCTAGCCGAAGGGCTCGGCGCTCTGCCGCGCTTCCGTGCGGAAGTCGGCCCCTTTATTGGCGTCGGGGCTTTGATGGATGCTCGGTATCTGGACGGCAGCTTTGTCGGGACTCAGGGGAATGCCGGCTTCATGGCCGGGGCGGACCTGTCAGTTCGCGTCGGATTAGGACTGGAGGGCGTTCTTGGCGACGCAGGCGATGGGTTGATCTTCCTTGCCCTGGGCATTCGCGGTGACTCCCCTTCGACCAGTAAGTTCAGCGACACGTCGCTCGCTGAACAGGGCGGTACGCTCACGGCCGCGATCCCGTCGCGCACCGGCTATTCGGCGCGCATTCGCATGCCTTTCTACCTCATCCCCGGTGACCTGGTGCTCGCCGCTCCGCTTTATTGGCTGTCGGAAAGAACGTACCAGAATATGGCCGTCACGGCTGCCAATGGCGGGCTGATTCCCTGGCAGCTGGGCTGGGCCACGCGCTTCGGACGCTTCCAATTCGTCCTGGGGCGCGAGGTCGGCGTCGCCTTCTACGGCCTACAATCCGGAGACACACTGCTTGCACCGAGTGTGACTCCGGGCGGAGTGCCCTCGCTGGCCGCGTTCAAGTCAACTTTCATCGACTTACCAATACTCGAGTTCCGTCCCTTCCGCGCATTCGACACGAGCCAGACCGCAGAAGTCATGGTGCAAGTGTTTTTCGGTATCGATATTCCGCGGGGTGGTGAAGTGATTTCGCCACCCGGACGCCCGAACGTTCCCCTGAAGAGTATTTACTCAATCGGCATACGCGGCATCTTTGACTGGCGGCACTACCGTTGAGACACGAGTCCAGGAACCTAGGGCGGGCGTTCAAAGGAGTACCTCGCTTGTATGTGGCGCAAGGCGTCCCGAGTCTAAAGCTCGGGCAGTTGGCAGGGTAGGCCGCCGTGCGCGGACGCGCCGTAATGGCGCTATTACTCCTGGCGCCTCTGCTGTTAGAGGGATGTACTTCGGTGCCGAAGGCGCAGGAGTTTACGCGCACTACGGCCGTGCTGCGTGACCCGAGCGGCACCGGCAGCGCGGTTGATGGCCGGGCACGGTTTCGGCAGATCTTTTGTCAGGTCGCACAGGGCGACGGGGCGGTGTCGGCAGACGATCCGGATTGCGCCGGAATCCTGTGGCGACTCGCTGAGGAACCGACGGCGGCTTTCGCCCCGCTGCCACGGGTCCGCGGTGACCTGCGCCTCGTCATCGTCACCGGCGCGCTCAGTGATTGCTTCGGAGACGCTGCGCTGCCGTTTCGCTTCGGTGCCGAGCGGCTGCGCGGCCAAGGCGTACGTGTGGACTACGTGCGCGTCAGCGGCCGCTCGAGCGCCGAGCACAATGCACGCCAGATCGCGGATTTCTTTACCGCCGGGGAATTCCCCCCCTCAGAGCGGATCGTCATGCTCGGCTACTCCAAGGGAGCCGTTGATATCCAGCAGTTTCTGAACGATTTTCCCGAACTCTCCCGCGGCGTTGTGGCGATGGTCAGCGTCGGCGGTCCGCTATGGGGTACACCGTTGGCGAATCGGGGCGACTGGCTCAACCGCCACTTGTTCGCCCACCTTTACACCGACCGGTGCCCGCCCGGCGACAGCGGCCTGATCCACAGCTTGCAGCCGGAGGTGCGCGCGCAGTGGTTGAGTACGCACCCGCTGCCGTCGAGCGTGCATGTCTACTCGCTTGCCGCGTTCACTACTTCACCGCATCTCGCGCGTGGACTGCGGCCGACGTGGTCGCGGCTCGCCAAGTACGACACGCGCAATGATGGGCAGGTGCTAATCGGGGACACGGTGCTCGCGGGCTCAGATCTGTTGGGTTACGTCAACTCCGACCACTGGGGCGCGGCGATAACCATCGAGAACGAGCTGCCCTATTTCGCTGGCCGCAAGTCCCCACGCCCAATCCCGCAGGCGCAGCTGCTGCTAGCGATCTGGCTTTATGTCGGGGAGTCACTCGCGGGGTCGCCTCCAGGCCCATAGAGCCGTCGTGTGGCAGTGGTGCGTCTTCGTAAGTGAGATAGTCGCGGCCTGCTTGCTCATTTGCCATTGCAAGGGGTGACCACCATGAAGTTCTCCAAGGAGCACGATCGAGAGCGCACAGCAGCCGCCTCCGATCGCTCTTCATCGCCGCGCGCGGCCACCTCAGTGCTGTTCTCCGCCGCGATACTGGCGTGGTTACCGAGCGGCTTTGCGACCGCTGCAATATCACCGCCGCTGCGCACCGATCAGTTCCGGGCAGTGTACGAGGCGCCCAAGAACCCTGCCCACCAGGCGCTGTATGAGCAACTGAAAGCCGCACGCACGCTCGAGCGGTTTCGCGTGTTGCTTAGCTACATTCGCCTGCCGCGCACGCTGACGCTAAGGCTCGCGGGGTGTGACGGGGACGAAGACGCCTGGTACGATCCGGACGCTTTGACGGTGACGGTCTGCTACGAGTACCTCGAAGCGGTGCACAAGATCGCGCCTGCGATCGCGACGCCCGAGGGTGTGACGCCGGAAAACGCCGTGCTCGGCCCGCTGCTCGAGGTGTTTCTGCACGAAGTCGCGCACGCGCTGTTCGATCAGCTGCGCATCCCGATCTTCGGGCGCGAAGAGGACGCCGCCGATCAGTTCGCAGCATTCACGCTGGTGCATCTGAGCGAGCACACGGCACGCGATACCGTGGTTGGCACCGCGTGGCTGTACGCCCAAGAGGCCAAGGAGCCGACCTTGAACCACGCGGACCTTGCCGACGTGCACGGCCTCGCGGGACAGCGTTTCTATAATCTGCTGTGTATCGCCTACGGCGCGGAGCCACGCCTGTTTACGGATCTGGTCGAGAAGCAGCATTTACCAGAGAGCCGCGCGAAAGAGTGTGCGGACGAGTACGGACAGATCGCGTATGCCGTGAAAACGTTACTCGAGCGGTATGTCGATGAGAGCACCCGTGAGAAGGTTTACGCCCAGAACTGGGTGGGCGGCAAGCTTCGCAGGAAGACCGCAGGCGATACGCCACCACCGTAGCACTGCTCCCGGCGGCGAGCTGCTTTGCTGCCCCTGGGCGGAGCCCGTACGCCGGCGCCGGCTCATTGAATCCGGCGCTGCTGCGAGGCTAACTGCCGCCCCGCGTAACTCTGGCGCAAGAAGTACCGTGCCGACGAGTGCCGCCAACAAGCGTTTCGTCAGTGCGGACTTGTGGTCGCTGTCAACGGCTCCGCCTTGCGTGGAACAAGTTCCTCTACAGTTGCCCCTTGCTGCGTGGCGCCCTCCATGGCAGCAACGAGATCCTTACACCCGGATCCCCACCGCGAGACGGTCTTCATCGCCTGCGTGAAGGCGATATCTAGCGGATGAACGCGATCGTGGCTGAGCACGTACACAGCACCAGCCAGAGGCGTCGGCACCGAAGGCACAAAGACCGTGTACCGACCGTCCGTAAGTTGTTCAACGATGAAGGCGGGCACGAGAGCATCCTCTATCTCGACCAGCGCGGGCTTCCAAGCCTCGCCTTCACCCTCTCCGGCGACTTGACGCGTCAGACTGCGAAATAACCCGTACCCGGGGATCTTTTCGAAAACCGAGCGTGCTAGTCGTTGCTGAACAGCGCGCCCTCGCGAAGTGCGAATCGCGAGTCCGACAAAGTAGCAAAACGCCAACACCAGCAGAAAAGAGAGGAGCTGATCAGCGGGTAACCAGTCGGGAAGCAATCCTGCGACCGGCTTCAGCAAACCCGCCAACGATTTCAGTGCTTTTAATAGCAGCAGGATGCCCAGGTAGACCGGCGCAACGACGAGTATCCCCGCGATTAGCGTGCCACCTATGGATCGCTTGCCCGTACTCATAGAAGAGGTCCGCGCGATTATCGCTCAGCCTCCGGCCTTCTGAGGTTTGTAGGAAAACTTCTGACCAGAGAGCGACGCCTCGTACATCAATCCGCCCTTCGCGATCGAGAACACCGCCATGCCCTTGCGATAGGTACCGGCGGTACCCGCGCCCTTCTCCCCGCCGCCACTGCTGGCGCTCGCCGTTGCACCGGTGCTGCCCACTGAACCGGAGGCCCCTGACTTGATCGCGACGGCACTCACACCCGCGCCGAACTCAAAATTGCCACTGGTAAATTGGTCGAAAGCGGCTTTGTTCTCAAAGAAGATGATCTGACTGTACGCCTGACCGCCCGCCTGAAGCCCAAAACTGACTTGCGTCATCGACGTATCGCCCACGTACTTGCCCTGTTCGTAGACTCGTCCGCTGCCGTGTGCGGCGCCGACGCCGAGACCTCCCTTGCCAATGGTGGGGAAGACCGCATAGCCGTAGCAGTTCTTGAAGAACGCGGCGCTCTCGCCGGCGTTCTTGTACACATTGATCGTATCCGTGTACTCGTCTGCCCATGCCACGGAGCCGACGAGCATGAGCGCCGCCAGGGCCAGAGACGTAAGGTTCTTTTTCACGATTTTTCTCCTCGATAGATCTATTGGAATGGCAGACATTCTTAAGGTTGACATCCCGTGGCAGGGCCGGCAATCGGTATTTTTCACAAGAGTTGATAGCGCAGAGACCGATCGTCGAGTGCTCGCTAACTGCGCGGCAAAAGAACACACGCTGGCGCAGACCTAAGGGGCGCCGGCAGCGCGGCAATGGTGGTGCGACGCACTGCATGCATCATCGACTCATGGGGATCGGCGCAGGGCATGGACCGTGAGGCCGAGATGCCGGCCACGCTGGTCGCCGCACCGCACAATCGCCATCATCGGGCCGGCTGCATTCGCCACGCACGAAAGCGCATGATCCAAGTCCCGGCCGTCATCTGTCGGCCGTAATTCGTAGCGGCGCGCCTCTCATTTCAGAATGGTTACGGCCCAACTCTCGACGTGCGCCCGGCTACTCAACCGCGGGCGGGAGCTTGGTCGTGCAGTTTGCGATCCTCGATGCCCGTGCTACACGTCTGTTTCCCCCGAACTGCTCAGTTCTAACCAAGTGCCGTTTTGTGACCGAGCTGATTTCGGGGGTTTGTAGCTCCAGGCGCTTGGGTCAGGCCTAGCTCACGGCCAACTCGCCCAGCACCTCGCCGAGCTCGCGCTTCTATTTCTTGGTGCTCAGGGGTCCGCGTCGAGAATGGGGAGGCCACCTGCCCGGTTCGATTCCGCGCGTCCCGTGCAGTCTTCGTGCGAGAGAAAAGGCAGCTCGACGTCCGGGAGTTCTGGAAGGTGGCAACCACAGATTCCGTAGACCTCACAAAGAAGCGAGGTGGGCCAGTGAAGAAACAGAAGGGCTAAGTTCCCGGTGCTTCACAGAGTCGAAGTTCGAACTCCTTTCGTTACCATGAAAGAAAGCGGTGCGGGTGCAAACCCGCGTCTTGCGGGAGGCGGAGCTCCTCGACCGCCAGGGAGGGGCGCGTGTCCGCGTGCGTCTCCGTGAATTCGGCGCGGAGTTCGGCTGCTACCGGTAAAAAAAGGAGGACCGGCGCTCCCAGCGCCGGCCCTCCTTACTCGATCACCCTCTAAAGATGACGTGGGCGCCAATCCTTCGGGCGCTTGCCGTGCGGAGTCTTGAGTGGCTCGCCCGCGATGTGGTCATCCGGAATCGTGGGAGTGAGCTGCGGCAGGTTCTTGATTCGTGCCTGGGTTACCGCCTCGAACCCGGACGCCAAGGTGATCAGCTTCGGCTCGCTGAATGCCGTGCCGAAGAAGGTGATACCAAACGGAATCCCGAACACTTCCGCTGCCGGCACCTGCACGTACGGATAGCCTCCCGGAGCGCCGAGACCCGAGCTGCCGAAGACGAAGTGATCGCCGTAGAGCAGGTCCGTCGACCAAGCCGGGTTGTCCGTCGGTGCGATCACGGCATCGAGGTGGAACTGCGCGAGCGCGGCATCGATGCCGTTTACGACCGCCGCCTGATCAATCGCCAGCGCCTGGTTGTAGGTCGTCCCGACCGGCACGCCGAGATTGGGATCGGTCTGCGGGGTGTTGGCTCCCGGGAACAGTGCCTCCGCTTCGGTGAAGATGTCCTGACCCCAGAACGGCATCTCAGCGTCGACATTGTTGTTGTTGAAGTTGATCGCATCCTGCAGTGTGCCCCTCGCCACGGGCACCCCTATGCGGGTTGCGAAATAGCTCTGTACGTCGCCCTTGAAGTCGAACTCCAGCACCAGTGTCTCGCCACTCGCCGGCGGGAACGTGAAGCCGGCAGCGTCGAGGTCGACAATAGTCGCGCCCGCAGCCTGCATAGCGGTCACGACGTCATTGAACGCGTCGATCACCTGTTGCGGCGCGCTGTTAAAACCTATCTGAGCCCTCACTAGGCCCAGACGTACACCTCTCAGGCCATTGGGATCGAGGAACTTTGTGTAGTCGGTCGGGATGTTCGTCGGCCGGGTAAAGCGTCCCTGCCAGCCAAGTGGCACGCCGGCTGTGGCCGGATCGCGACCGTCGAAAGTGCGGCTCTGAATCACCCCCAACGCGATCGCCGCGTCCGCAACGGTGCGTCCGTGTGGCCCCACCGTGTCCTGGGTGTGCGAGATGGGCACGACGCCAGCTCGACTGGTGAGGCCGACCGTAGGTTTAATGCCGACCACGTTGTTGGCGTTCGCCGGGCAGACGACGCTGCCGTCGGTCTCGGTGCCGAGAGACAGGGTCGTGAAGTTGGCAGACTCTGCGGCGCCCGAGCCGGAACTTGAACCACATGGGTTGCGATCAAGGCCATAGGGGTTATGAGTCTGTCCGCCGACGGCAGACCAGCCACTGACGGACTCGAAAGAGCGGAAATTTGCCCATTCCGACAGATTGGTCTTGCCGAGGATCACGGCGCCGCCCGCCCGTAAGTTGGCGGCCACGGTGGAGTCCTGCAGCGCAGGGCTGCCCTGCAGCGCAAGCGACCCTGCGGTGGTCTGCATTCTGTCGCCCGTATCGATGTTGGCCTTGAGGAGCACCGGGATACCGTGCAGCGGACCGAGCACTTTGCCTTTGCGCCGCAGGGCATCCGCCTGCCGAGCGACCGCCAGCGCGTCTGGGTTCAACTCGATGAGCGCGTTGACTCCCACACTGTTCTTGGTTGCTTGGTCGAACTGCTGGATGCGCTGAATATAAGCGCGAGTGAGCTGCTCGGACGTCAGGCGCCCAGCGGCCATCTCGGTCTGAAGCTGCGCCACTGTGGCTTCGAGAAACGGGAAGTTGTCCTTGCCCTTGTCATCTGCCATTGCCGCGAACGGTGCAAGCAGTAATACCAGGGCAAAAAACCGTCCTGCCATGCGCGGTGTCATGTTGCTTCTCCTCTTGAGGCGGGAGCACGAACGGGGCAGGAAGAGCAGTCGTCGGTTATCTCCCTGCGCCGGCTTGTTGTTACTTGCGAAGACCTGTTGGAATGTCGTGAGCGAGCGCGATGCTACGCGCGCGAAAATCCAACTTCAATCGCTCGAGTGTTACCTTGCGGCGACACCCTGCGTGCCGTGCGTTCCCGGCCAACATGAGCTGTGGCATGGCATCTAGCTAGGGCGTCCTTACGCAGTAACCGTTGCCACCACGGGCGCCGAGTCCCAATGCTCTTGACATTCAATGTATATGCATGTAACGTACAACTGAAGGTCATGTCATGAAGCTGCAATCACTCCCTTGTTACTGCGCGACGGTGCGCCAAATTGCCCGAGCCGTTACCGTTCTCTATGAGGAAGTGCTCGCTGACAGCGGCCTGCACGCCACGCAGTACACGGCACTGCAGGTACTGGACACGGCGCCAAACTTGACGACGACGGAGCTGGCAGAGGTAATCGGCATCGACCAGACGACGGCCACACGAACCCTCGCGTTGATTCGCAAGGCTGGCCTTGCGCTCGATAGGGTCGGATCTGACCGCCGGCAGCGACGCTGGACCTTGACCGCCAAAGGGCAGACGCAGCTGCGAAGGCTGAGACCGGCCTGGGAGGCCGCTCAGGAGGCTTTTGAGAAGCGTCTGGGGCGCGACGAAGCGTTAGCGCTGAAGAAGGCATCGTTCGTTGCCGCCAGCAAGCTGGCGTCGAGTTAACCGATTCCTTCCACGAAACGCTGAAAAGTGTCGCCCACGAGTTTTGTTTCCGCAGAATCCATGTAGATACATGTAACGTCAATTCAACACACCAGGAGACCATCGCCATGTCACCGCGCTTCACTCGGTTTTTCATCCACCCATTGGCACTCCTTCCGGCCGCGTTTCTTGTCCATATCGGCGCCGCTGCGGCAGGGGATTCTGCGGGCGATGTCCAACAGCAGGTCAGGGACCTGCTCTCCGGCAGGAACCAAGCACAGTTCGGCGCGCCGGCCGAGCAGAGCACTGACCGCAGCGCGAAGTATCCCGGCGATGCGCACGATTTCGCGAGGCGGCTGTTGCTGGGTCTGACCGAGTCGACGGGCCCGGGCAGGGCAATGGCACGGCCGGAGAATGCTGCGGCTCAAGTCAGCTCGGCCGTCCAAAGAAACACGCACGGCTACCACGACGCACAGGCGACGGCGCGAGCCTTAATCCTGGGCCGGTCAAATGCCGCTACAGGCGGGGGCATGACGCGCGGTTAGCCGGTGACTCGTATACGCCAGATCGCAGTCTTCAATTTACGCAACCGGCTGCGCAGTGGAGTGAGTTACAGGAGGTCATCATGTTAAATCTCGTCGGCGCGATCGCGGGAATGATCGCGATCAGTGTAAACCTCGTGGCGTTTACCAGTGTCCTACCAGGTACGCTGCGTCTTCGGTTGAGTGCGGCGGCAATTGCAGGTGCCTGGGTCGGGTTGGCAACGGAGCTTGGGGCGGCTGACAGGTTGGCCTTCTCTCCAGAGCATCCGGTGCCGCTCGTAGGAGTACTGGTCGCTGCGCCACTGCTCGTCATGGGTGCGCTCACGCTTACGTCTCCCAAAGTACGATCCACGCTGCTGGCGATTCCCATGTCGTTATTGATTGGCGTCAATGCGCTGCGCGTGTTCGGCGTACTGTTTCTGTTGCTCGCGGCCGCGGGGCGTCTCAGCGGGCCATTTCCTTTTTCTGCCGGTTTCGGAGACATCATCACCGGCGCGTTGGCAGTCCCCTTGGCACTGAGTGTGGTTCAGTCTCACGGTCTGCCAGTGGGTGCGATCAAGCGTTGGAATATCTTTGGCGCACTGGATCTGCTGTTCGCCATTGGGTTTGGCATCACCTCAGCCGCGGGAAGTCCGCTACAGTTTGTTCATGCCGGCGCAGGGTCGGAGGCGATGCAGCATCTGCCGTTTTGCCTAGTACCAACCGTATTGGTACCGTTTTACCTCATGACCCACGCGATCATCGCGATGCAGCTGAGTGCTCGGGCAGCACCTTCCGCCCGGGTTCGCGCCGTTGCCGGTGCATGAGCGACCGCAAATGCGGCAGGTGACACTTTATCGAGCTGTTCACCGCCGCAGATATCGTGCAACCGCAGGATTGTAAATGCAGGCGTTGGCGCCGTCGGCAACCCGTCAGCGAGGCCGCGCAGGTGGATGACGTTGGCAGTACAGCAACGGGCGTCCCCAAGCCTATGAGGCTTGCGCTGATGGGGTTGAGGTTTCTGGGCCTCGGGCTAACGCGGCGCCAGCCCAGTAAAGGAATCGAGCGTGAGGCCTACGACGGGTGTGACGAAGCTGGCAATCTGCGGACGTCGCGCCAACAACGGCTAAGGTCGGAGTTCTGACCGCCGGTGTCGGGAGTCTGTACGCCGCGCAGCACTGCATCAGACGCTCGGATCCGCCACCTGGGTACGCGCAGTGCGTTGCGCTGCGCGTGCCGTCTGTTCCTCGCGCACTTGCGCCAGGGTGAGTCCGGTGCCGACCGCGATAACGCTGAGCACCGGATGCGCCGGATCGCCGGGCAGGCGCAGGGCATGCACCCGTTCCCACGCTCGAATGCGCACATCGGGTGGATTCAGGTCGGAACGCTGCTCTGCGAGCTCGAGCCGCCGCTTTTGGGCGCGCTCCTGCTCTTCGAGTGCGAGGCGCTCGGCGTGAGTCCGGATGAGCTCCGTCGTGGGGCGAATTTGGGAAAACTTCGTTTCGTTCATGGACAACTCTTTGAGGGATATGCCTTCAGGTCAGATCGTTTGCGGCCGGGAACATGCCGGTCGGTGGCTGCGGGTGAATGTCGAGCGCGACCGCCAGGCCGAGACGGCCGAGCAACGCCAGTGATTGGGCCGATAGTTGCAGCTGAAAATCCTCGCGTGCGAACAAGCTGACGTGCAGTTCCGCAATGCCGCCTTCACCGTCCAAACGCTCAAGAAAGCCGTGCGAGCGGCGCAGATGTGCCAGCGTCTGCAGTATCACGCTCTCCACCGACACCTGTGCGGAGGATCGCGCCGGCTCCCCCATCAGCCGTCCCATCCAATAACTTTCCCGATAAACACCCTCGAGCGTCCCGCCGCCGGGGTCGCGGCGCGGATCGCCGGCCTTCCAGGTGTGTTGCGGCATTATGCCGAGCGTCTGCGTGATCTCGGAGGGATCGATGCTCCGGTGTCGCAGACGGAGAGAAATGGTGAATTCGTATTCGCTCATGGAGCCGATCTCTTGCGGCACAGCTCCGGCCGCGGCGGATACAACACACTCTCGAACCGGTGCAGCCGCCGCAGCCGTGTATTACTCGTTCGCGGGCTTGCGGCGCCGGCGGCGATCCGAGAAAGAGTCTGATCGATCGGGCCCCGGGGTCTTGGAAGCGAAGGCACGCAGACATTCGCGGGAACAGACGATCACAGGAGCCTCCTGCGCATCGATCGCGCCAGGGTTCGGATGCCGGCTTACGCGAAAGTGCTCGTGCGGGCGGCCGCCATCCTCATAACCGACGTCCCGTTCGCAGACATCGCACGTCATGACGAGGATTTCCTCGGCCGGATGAAACATCCCGGACTTGCGCCAGCCCATGATTCTCCCCGGCCGCTCGGAGTCACTCAGAGCTGCGCTTCCGGCCGCGCGGCGCGGCCGGAAGCGAAGTCCATCCAATGCGGCTTTAGTAGCGGCGCGGGCCGCCTCGATTGCCACCGCCGCCCGAGCGCTCGCGATCCTGAGCCTCGTTCACCTTAAGGGCGCGGCCGTCGAAGTCCGTGCCATTCAGCGCCTGCATGGCGCGGGAGGCGTCGGCATTCGACATCTCCACGAAGCCGAAGCCACGCGGACGACCCGTGTCGCGATCGGTGATCAAAGATACCTTCTCAACGGTCCCGTGCTTGGAAAACAGGGCGTGCACGGCCTCGTCGGTCGCGGTGAAGGGCAGATTTCCTACATATAATTTAGTCACTAAGAGTACTCACAAAAAAATGAAATTAACCGGCAGGTCGGGCCTGCCTCCTGGTTCGTCAAGCTTACGAGGGTGAGAGACTGACCGAAGAGGGGTGCCGGAGGGCACATCGGGGGCCAGGGCAGACAAGCCGAAAGGTTACGAGCCGAATACAGACTACAGGGTTTCCCCAGCGGCTGCTGCACTTTCCTGTGCCGGGCGCCGTTCTGGCGGCCCCTCACTATCGGGGCCTGCGTCTGCCGCGGCAAGGGCCTCCGCCGCGTCGTGTAGTGGCCGCCACCAACGTTGCGCGCTTCATCGGGAAGGCGCAAGGTTACCGGTGGGCTGATGCACTGCGACCGCGGTAGCGAGGCGCCAACGAGCGCCACGGGCGGCGAGCAGCGTCGTCCGCCGTGGCCTGCGCACCGCGGCCGAGTCCGCAGTCGGTCAGCTTTGGTGGCATGTGCTGTGAGATCCACAGCCCGGGACGCGAAGTTCCGCGGCCAGGATCTGCACAATGGCGAAGCAGCCTGCCTCGTGTTGCAATCGCGCGCCAGCGCGGGAGTTGGAGCGGAATGAACCTCAGCCTGAGTGATGCCTTTGCCAGATTTGGTGCAAAGCCGAGCAATCGTTTGCGGGGTCTTTCCGCAATGGCAACCGACGGAGCTATGGTGCTCAACTGCTCGAAGGAGCAATTCGCGCACCCGTCCCGCGGCGTGCTGCGCTACGAAGACAAGCTTTCACGCCAGCCAACCACGGCGCGCGACACCGAACTGCTCGGCCGACATCTGACGCTCGCCCGCGACGGCGCCTTACCGGTGCGCATGGTGGTGTGCTCCCAGGCGGACAACAAGAGTGGTGGCCGCAGCTCCAGCTGGCACATCCGCACCGACCTCATTGGTAAAGTCGCCGAGTTCGACGGCGACCATTTCATCGTCGACTTCGTCCGCGAACTGATGATTCCGACCTCGGCTGCCGCGCGCCGCAAGTAACGGCGGTTCAGGTTTCGCGCTGATAGGTCGCGATGACGGTGTAGCTGAGGCGCAGCTGACAGGGTTGCTTTGACCCCAAATCCCGCGCACGGCGGCCCGCGCACTCCAGCGTCCCGTGGGCCCGGTGCGAAGGGGCTGCCACCGCCGCATTCACGGCACTTGCAAGATTGAACTGTCCATCGCAATCCGCGTACGGACAGGGAAATTCAAAGAACGCCCGGGCGGGTGGATGCAGTATGTGCGCCTCCGGAGCGGGCGTCGTGGAACTCGTACTCTCAAAGACCAGCTCCAGGCGCAGCTGCTGAATCGTCGGAAAGGCCACGCGCAACGCGAGCGCGGCTGCGCGATCGCGGCGCAATCGATCGCGACGCTCCTGGCGTGCGACAGCAGGGCTCGGCGCGCTCATGATTCGCTGCCGGAGGTTGGATTGCCCGGAGCGATCGGCACTTCCCCGGGAACCGCGGCTACCGTCTCGCCCTCGCCCTCAGGCCCCACGCGATTCGAACGGCGCTGCTGCTTTTCCTGCTGACGCGCCTTCCTTGCCTGCTCTTTCTGCTTTCGCGCGTGATGGTAATTCTTGGCCACCTGCTCTCCGTTTTCGTAGAAGTGGACGTGGTTATCTTAATTCCCGACTGCGCCCCTCAAGCGATTCGGGGCAGCCACGCGCTGTCGCGAACTCGCAAGCAACAGACGGCTGACCGGGTCAGACGTGCCGTGAGAGGCGCGGATCACCGCGTTCGCGTTTCACGACGCCGTCGTGAGAAACAGCTCACGGCCTCTTGTGAAGCGCCAAATTGCACGGGAAGACCGCTGCCCGCGCGTAATCCTTTCCACTGTACTCCGAATCTTCCGCCCGTGAGGGAAAGTTGCGGTCAGCGACCCAAAGGCACCGCCCCTTTCCCCGCCGCCACGCCATCCGCGACGCGCGAATCTGTGTCCCGCTTCGCAGCGGGTGTCCGTCGCGCCGCGCTACGCCGCTATCTCGTGGCAAGTGATTGAAATTGCAGGTGACGGCCCGGGTCAGCGATTGTTCCAGGTATACCCTGTAGCGAACGTTATCGGCCCCCGTACCGGAAATACTCTGGGGAAGGACCAAATCACTTCAAGGCCTGCCGAGGGAATCTGGGGGATCGCGCGCTGCTCGATGCCCCGCAGCGTCTGTTCGAGATGCTGCAGATCGGCGATCTCGAGCACCGGGGCTCTGACGGGGGCGGGCGGATCTGCCATATGCGCGGTGAAGATCCGGGACTCCGGGTCGAGGAGCTCCAGTAACCGCCGCGTGGTGGCAAGGTAGGCGCTGCGGCTCGCGCCCGGATAGAAAGCATAAAGCGTGCCGGGATAGAGGAAATCGCCGACGAACGCCTGGCGACGTTGCTCGTCGTACAGCGACACGGAAGTTGGCGTATGCCCGGGCGTCGGCACGACGCGAATCCGGCGACTCCCGAGATCGACAGCTGAGTTTGCTGGCCACCATTCGTCGACCCGGAAAGTCGGTGGGGCTAGGTCCTCGACAAAGCCCAGGAACTCGTATCGATCGAGTGTCAGGCGCGACCGGCGCGCCCGTGCACGCAGCGCAGGGCAATCAAGGAGGGCTGTGCTCTCGAAGCGGCCCAGCGCCCCGACATGATCGAAGTGCAGGTGCGAGGGGATCACCGTGACGGGCAGCTTGGTGAGCGAGCGGACGACGGGCACGATGTCGCGCGTCCCGGTGCCGGCGTCAAACAGGATGGCTTTCCTGTCACCGATGATCAGGTAGGTGTAGTTGCCCTGGTAGTAGCGGGGCTCGCCGATCGCAAAGGTGGTCGGGTCTATTTCCTCGATAACGAAGTAATCATCGAACCATCGCCCGGCGACCGACGCGGTTGGCCCGGGCAGCACCGGCGCGTCTTTCCCATGAATTCGATGCTGATATTCGGGGTAAACGTAAGGGGCGACGAACGCGAATGCGGCCGTGGCCACTACGAGGATGGCCAGTGAAAATGAGACGCGACGCCGCACGGAGTTCATGCCTCGTCATGATAAGGAGATCCGTCCTGCAATGAAGCGCCGAGCGTATCGGCAGCCACGCCGCGGTTCGACTCGGGGCTCGGCCCCGAGGCTGCCGGGCACGCGGCTGACAGCGCTGAAAGGAAAACCGTCCATGGCGCTCCTCGAAGGTCACGGACGACAGCCGCGATGGCCAGGTATTCCCTTACATTGGCCGGCGAGAATTTAAGCCAGCGGGTGAACCTCAGGCGCTGAGTTGCGTCCAGCCCTGCGCGGTTCGCGACATACCACTCGGCGGCTTCCTGCGTCACGTCGCGCACCCGATCAAGCCGGTCGTTCATGCCACCTCAATCCCTGCTACGGGCCGGCGGCCGAATAACGGCCGTCACCGGGGCTCCCCGAAAGCTCAGACGAGGGAGGGAGCTCAAGTCACGATTGCGCCTGGCGACGGGCTGCTCCGGGCAGCACCATTGCGCGAAAGGACTTAAGCGATCTCCAGGCCTCCGGGGTCAACAGCAAAGAGCCGCATTCGTGAAGTTCGGGTACCAAAAAAACGCAGCGCCCTTGACGCAGACACCAACAGCGCCGAGCCCTCGTTAGGCGACGAACGCGCGAGCGGTAGCTGAAACTGCGCCTGGGTCCTCAGAGCAAAAACTGCCTGCAGCAGTCCAGAGCCAGGATCTATATCCGAGAACTGACGGACGAATTGCGGTGCGCTTAGGAATCCTGCTTTGTGCTTATTCTGCTGGTAACGCGTCCTGCGTGGCGCTCCCGAATAAGGAGCACCACGCACCATCAGCAGGCATGCGCTCGACAGCTCCAACATCCGAACAGCCGCAGGGTCTGAGTTAGCGCGCTACTGGTTCTGGCCCTGGTTCTGACCCTGGTTCTGACTCTGGACGAGCGGGATCTTCGACGCGAGCTGCAGGTCGATCAGCATCGAAATGCGACGCTCGAGTTGCGTAAACCTCGCCGACTTCTTACCACCGATGGCTTGCGTCACGATAGGCAGATACTTCGCCCGCAGTTGCGCGGCCTGGACGTCTACTTCCTGCACCTGCTTAGCGAGTGCGACGGCCTGATCGTCAGTAAGACTGCCCCAGTGATCCGCATATTCCTGAAGCGCTGCGTACTTCTTATCGTTGATCTTTACCAACTCGGCCGTGAACTTGTCGTAGATCGGCCAGAATTTCGTGGCGTCACTGTCGGTCAGACTCAGGTTCTGCGCGATCAGCTGCTTTTTTTGCGAGCGAATATCGTGACGCAGCAGGTCCAGATCCTGCGAGCTGATCACGTGCTGATCCTTACCGGGTGCGGCGGCGCCCGGAGCGCCGGCCGACTGTGCCCCCGCCAATCCCGAGAAAGCGAGCCACGTGCCCGCTGTCATAGCCGTTAAAAACTCTCTCTTCACAATCATCTCCTTCATTGTATGCAACACATACTGCGAGACCGCTTGTATGTAACACATACTGCGACACCGCTTGTATGCAACACATACTGCGGGACCGCCTGAATGGCCTGCCGGCCCACAGAATCGAGTTGAAATCAGCAAGACTGATTGCGATTCAGCTTATTCAAGCTCTGATGCCCGGTTGACCGCTTAAATCCGAACGGGGCCTGAACCCAAGCAGCGTGAGGTCGTACGGGCGACCCTACGGAGTTCGACGGCGACCACAATTGGACCTTGGGCCCATTCGCGCATGATCAAAGCCGAAAATTCCGTTAAGCTGTAGACCGCGTCCAAGGAAATCTCCATCTGGTCATGGTCGCCCGGATGAAGATGCTCGCAGGGTCGAAAGAACAAAATGCCACCGGATAAATCTGGCAGCGTGCTGCCGGAACCCTTTGAGAGGTTTGGAGCACTCCGGTCCCGACCCCGGGACGTCCCGCGTGCTCGATCGGTGAAGCTCGCAGCGCTTATTTCCGAGTGCACGCGCCGGCTGGCCATAAATCGGGGACGGCTGCCGCGTGCCGAGCTGACGTCGATACTGCAGCCGCTCCTCGAACGTGCGCAGCTCGACGTGTTTTGCCTTGTGAGGATGCCGGCGGGCGCGAGCCCCGAGATCGTTTATTACGTCGAGCCACACGGATCACCGTTACCTGTGCAGGCCGCGCGCGCCAACCAGTGGTTGCCGTGGCTGGCGGAGAAGTTCGCCGAGAACCCGAAGCAGCTGCTGATCCGGAGCGTCGCCGAGCTGTCGCCGTCCGTGCGGGCGGCCTGGCGTAGCTTGAGTGGCGGGCGTCTGCGGTCATTGCTGTTGGTGCCCGCGCTGATGAGTCAGGAAGTGCGCTATGTGGGCGTGTTCGGTTCCAGCGACGACCATGGCGCCGGTACCGACGGCGACGCTCGACACCTGAAAAAGCTTGCCGAAGGCGTTGCCCTCGCCATCGGCCGTCGTGATTCGGACGAGGCAACGGACCAGGCGCGCAAATTCGAGCAGCTGATGAGCCGGCTACTGCGTGGGTTTGGTGCTGGTCACTGGACGCAGATCGACGCGCAGATCGATCGCGCCCTGGAAGACATCCGTAACTTCCTTGATGTGGACCAATGCGCGCTGCTGACGATTGGTCCCGGCGACGGTGAGGCGACGATCGCCAACCTGGCAAGTCGTGACATCGACTTTCCGCTGGGCGTACCGGTCAACTACTCCGTCGCCGTGCCGTGGCTATTTGGCAGGCTGGTGAATCGGCGCGAAACGATCGCCTTCAGCCGGCCACAGGATCTGCCGTCGGACGCCGCGATCGACCGGCGTTACCTTGAGAGTGTGCGCACCCATGCGGCGGTGTACGTACCGTACACGATGGATGGTCTGGCCCGCTTTATCTTCTCGGTGGTCGTCAACGATCGTGCGAGATCCTGGTCGCCGGGCGTGATCGAGCAGATCGGGGTCTTCGGAGCGGCCTTTCTAAGCCCGATTCGCCGCAAGACGACCGGCGCTGCGGGAGCGCAAGCACAAGAGCAGCTGGTCAGTGCACAGCAGTTCTCCCAAGCGACGCTCGATGCCCTGCACAAATACGTAGCCGTCATCGATGTCACCGGTCAGCTCATCCGCACCAGCGACCTGTGGGGCAGCATTGGCGGCGACACCCCGTGTGTGCTCGACGCGGTGAAGGGCGGCGGTAACCTCTTAGCCGCGCTCGAGACCCTACAGGGGCCGCTGCGCGAGCGGGCGCTCAGGCTTTCAGAGGGCGTGCGCAGCGTGCTCAGCGGTGATGTTCCGTGCTTCGACACGGAGCTGAATCTGCAGCCCTCCCAGGCACCGCGCTGGCTGCACGTGCGCGTGCAACAGTTCGTAGTTTACGGGTCAGTGTTTGCAGCCGTGTCCTACGAGGACGTGACGCAACGGCACCAGCGGGAACAGGAGCTGCAGCTGCTGCGCGATCACCAGTGGCATTCCGACCGGGTCGCCCAGACCGGGGTCCTGATCGCATCACTGGCGCACGAACTCAGTCAACCGCTGGCGGCCGTCCTGATCAATGCGCAGACGGGCTTACGGCTGTTGGCCGACAACAGGCTCCTCCCGGAGCTCAATCGCGAAATTCTTAGCGACATCGTGGCGGATTGTAAGCGCGCCGGAGCGGTCATCGAGTCGCTGCGCATCATGCTGCGGCGCCGAAAGACCGAGCAAAAACCCGAAGATCTGGCGGAAATTGTCAGTCGCATGGTCCGCTTGCTGCACAGCGAGGCCGTGGATCAGCGCGTGGAGATCGCCGAGCGCTACCAGGACGGCTGCATCGTCACCGCCGATCGGGCGCAGATTCAGCAGGTGGCGCTGAACCTCATCGTGAATGCGATCGAGGCGATGGCGGACGTGCCTGCGCCGAATCGGCACCTGCGGGTCAGCGTCGCGCGCTGGAAGGACGACAAGGTGCTTCTGTCGGTGCGTGACAGCGGCGTCGGCATTACCGAGGAGCAGATGGACAAAGTCTTCGAGGCGTTCTGGACCACGAAGGCCCACGGCACGGGGATGGGACTTCCGATCTGCCAGGCGATTGTCGAAACGCACGGCGGCACGATCTGGATCAAGCGCCAGAAGGTCGGTGTGACCTTTTACGTCGCACTGCCGTTGTCGCGTGTGCAGCCTTTGACTAAGCAATTGCAGTCGCGCGTCCGGAGGGGCAAGGCGGCATGATTGGGACGGCGGCGGACGATACCACCATCTTTCTGATTGACGACGACGAGAGCCTGCGTCGCAGTCTTTCCCGCCAGCTGACGCACGCGGGCTGGAAGGTCGAGGCATTCGCGAGCGCGCTGGACTTTCTCGAGCGCGCCTCGTACGAGGGCACCGGGTGCGTCGTGTTGGACGTGCGCTTGCCGGAAATGATGGGACCGGAGCTGCACGTCGAGATGGTGAGTCGCGGCATGACTCTGCCCGTCGTCTTTCTCACCGGCCACGGCGATGTGCCAACTTCCGTGAACGCCATGAAGCGCGGCGCCGTCGACTTTCTCACCAAGCCTGTCGATGGCGATTTACTCGCCGCGACCATCCGCGCGGCGATTGACCGTCACGCGGTCCAGCGCCGCTCGCACTTTCAACAGCAGGCTTTCGAGGAACGTCTGCGACTGCTCTCGCCGCGCGAGCGCGAGGTGCTGGATTTCGTGGTTGCCGGCTGCCTCAACAAGCAGATAGCCGACAAGATGGGAATCACCCTGAAAACCGTCAAGGTGCACCGCGCCCGCGTCATGCAGAAGATGGGCGTGAACTCGGTGGCCGCCCTGGTGCACGAATGCGACTGCGCCGGGATTACTACAGCACGAACAGACTCTTAGGGATAAGGGCGCGCCGATGGGTCTAAGGTCCAATGGCCGCAAAGGCTTGGACCCCCTTAAATGCTTGGCTACGCTTGTACGGAGCGCGGCATGGGTGCGCGGTGCAACACCGATCGGACTCGCTTACCGTTTACGTGGTCGATGACGATGACTCCGTCCTCAGAAGTCTCTCACGACTGCTCAACACGAGCGGGTTTCAGGTACAGACCTTTGCCTCCGCCGAGACCTTTCTCAAAAGTGTGACTGCCGACTCACAGGGGTGCGTGCTCCTGGACATCACCATGCCGCGCATGAGCGGCCTGCAGGTGCAGGTCGCCCTCAAGGAGCGCGGCATCAAGCTGCCGGTGATCGCCGTCTCGGCGCGGGAGAGTCACCAGATCAGGGAGACTGCTCGGGAGCTCGGGGCGCAGTTCTTCCTCCACAAGCCCGTCGACGATCAGGCGCTCCTCGATGCCATCGCCTGGGTCACGCAGCACGCGTCGGGCAGCACGGAGCCCCCGCCTCGCCCGAACTGAACCCTCCGTCCGGCGCGCTCCGCGACTGCGCCGCTTCGGACGGTTAAACTCAAGCTCATGTAAACAGCGGCAGGCGTCTGTAGGGCAGCCGCCCGATGGCGTCTGCGCAACTCGTGAGGTCAGGGTATTTCACAGCCGGATGGCATTCAGGCAGCCGTGACCCAGCCGCCAGGACGGCGCCGGGCGGCGTTGTGCCTGCTGATCTGGGCGCTGGGGTGCAGCGGCACGCGGGCGGGCGCGCAGGTTTCGGCGGATCAGCCGGCGACCGCACCGCTGCCGACGCGCCCACGGGTCGGCCTGGTGTTGGCCGGTGGCGGGGCCAAGGGCGGCGCCCATGTCGGCGTGCTCAAGGTGCTCGAAGAGATGCATGTCCCCATCGACTGCATTGCCGGCACGAGCATCGGTGCCGTGGTGGGCGGTGGCTACGCGGCCGGCATGTCCGCGAGTGACATCGAGCGGTTCGTGCGCGGCATCGACTGGAAGGCGGTCGTTGGCGGTGCCGGGGACCGCAAACTCGAGCCCGCCGAACAAAAGCGCGCTGAGGCGGAGGCCGGTTCCCGGCTGGAGTTCGCCCTCAAGGACCGCAGGATAGTCGCTCCCACCGGGCTGATTCCCAGTGCGAACATCGAGGCGCTGCTGCGCAGCTACGTCGCACAGGCGCGCACCATATCGAGCTTCGACGAGCTGCCGATCCCGTACCGTGCCGTTGCGACCGACATGCTCAAGGGCGACATGGTCGTGCTAGGGACCGGTGATCTGGCCACTGCCATGCGCGCCAGCATGGCGATTCCGGGCGCGTTTTCGCCCGTTTACTCCGGTCCCTATGTGCTCTCCGACGGCGGCCTCGTCCGTAACCTCCCCGTCGATGTGGCGCGCAACCTGTGCGCGGACGTCGTCATTGCCGTGAACCTGGTCAGTCCGTCGGTAGAACCGGACCAGCTGCTGGGTGCCGGCAGACTGGCCGCGCGCAGCATGGAGGTGATGCTGGGGGCCAACGAAGTACTGCAGCTGCAGTCGCTCACCGCCCGGGACGTGCGCATCGACGTGCAGGTCGGCGACATCGCGGTGGCCGACTTCGAACGCACTCCAGAGTCGATCCCGCTCGGCGAAGCAGCGGCGCGCAAGATGGCGGCCCAGCTCTCCGCGCTGGCCGTGCCCGCGGCCGACTACGCCGCGTGGCGTACCCAGGTGGCCACGCGCCAGAGAATCGATACCCGCGTGGCCGGCCTACGCTTCGAGGGAATGCAGCGCGTCAATCCCCAGTATCTGGAATCCCTCACGCGCATCCGCGCGGGCGACCGGGTCAACAACGATGCGCTCAGTGCCGATGCGCGGCGCATGGCCGTGGTCCAGGAAGTCGAGTCGGTGAACTACGACCTCACCGGTGATCCTGCGAATCCAGTGCTGGTGTGGCACGTGCAGGAGAAACAGCTGGGACCCGATTACTTCATTCCGACTCTTGGTTTGTATTTTGGCGGCGGCGGCGACACGGACTTCGTGCTCGCCATGCAGTATTCGCGTCGCTGGGTCAATGCGCTCGGCGCGGAGTGGCGCACCACGGCGCAGATCGGTGACACGGCGCTGCTCGACACCAGCTTTTATCAACCCCTGAGCGCGTCGCAGCGGTTCTTTGTTCAGCCGGACGTCTTCCTCAGCCGCTCCATTGAAGATATCTATAACGACTACCAGCGAGTCGCGACCTACCGGTTTGGTGATATCGGCCTGGTCCTGGCCGCGGGCACCAACCTGTCGCTGTTTTCACAGGTGCGGCTCGGATATTGGTTCGATCGCCGCCGTCTGTCGGTGGATACGGGTCCCGCAGTGCTGCCGACGCTGACGACGACCGACGCCGGCCTGCAGGGACAGTGGACCTACGACAGCCGCGAGGCTTCGAGCTTTGCACGCGAGGGGCTGGCGGCCGAGGTGGAGTACTTGGGCTCCACCGAATCACTGGGTGCCAAGCGCGACTGGCAGCGTGCCGAGGCGGCCTTCCGCAAGGCGATCCCACTCGGGAAACTGGATCTGTGGCTCACGGCGGCCGGGGGTAGCAAGCTTGGCAACAACCTTCCTGACGATCGTGCATTTTCCCTGGGCGGCCCCCAGAGCTTCCCGGGTTATTCGGAAGGCGAGATACGCGCGCGGGAATACTGGGTGGTAATGAGCAACTTTCTTTTCCCGCTCGCCGATCTGGTTCCGCTCAAGAGCGAGACGCTCTATGGCGGCATGGGACTTGAAATGGGCGAGGTGCGCGAACGCGTCGATCCGGTGCCTTCCGGGTATCTCTACGGCATTTCAGCGTACTTCGGCGGGCGGACCCCGCTGGGCACGGTCACCTTCGGTCTTGGAGCGGCCAGTCATTCGTGGGCGCTGTGGCTGACGCTGGGGCGGCCGGTGGGGCAGGGCACTATTCTCAACGAGCCGCTGTTCCGCTGAAGCAGTTTTTCAACGCAGCTCGCTGAATGTCCAAGCGTTTTAGCTGCCGTGCTATAGGCCCTAAGTCCAATTGGGAGCGCGCGGCACGGCGTGTAAGTTCAGGACGCGGCTTTAATCTTTCGAGCCGCGAGCTTGGTGCCATGGTGCAGGTCTGCGTATCTTCAGGAGTCTCATGATGAATCGCACTCGCGTCCGGCCCGGAACGCACCTTCTGGCGCTCGTCACCGCCTTCGTTCTGCCCGCACTGGCGAGCGCCCAGGACATAGTGATGACCTCCACGCCCGACAAGTGGCAGTTTTCGATCCTCGGCTATCTCTGGGCGCCGACGATCAAGGGCTCGCTGAGCTTCCCGATTGCCAATAAGGGCGGGAGCTTCAATCTGGACCCGAACGATATCTTCAGCAATCTCAACGCGGGGTTCATGGGCTCCTTCGGCGTGCAGTACAACCGTTGGGGATTTTTCACCGACGCGCTGTACATGGACCTGGGTCACAGTAAGACGGGGCAACGCGATTTCACGCTCCCGAATCAAAGTACTGTCGGCATCAGTGCCTATGTGAACCTCGACATGAAGGCCTGGATTGTGACTTCGGCGGTCCAATACCGGGTCGTGGAGCAGCCGGATTTCATCATGAGTAGCTTCGTCGGGGCGCGCTATCTGTATCTGAAGCCGTCGCTCAGTTGGTATTTCAGCCGCGATCCCGATGATCCGACAGTCCCCCGCGGTGGAGAGCGCTCGATCAGCGGCGACAAGGTCGATGCCATCATTGGCTTCAAGGGGCAATGGATGTTTGGTGAGCACCATGCCTGGGCGATCCCGGTCTACGCCGATGTCGGCGGTGGCGGTTCCAAGCTGACCTGGCAGCTCGCCGGCGGCGTTGCCTACCATTGGGAGGCTTGGGAATTCGGTGCGCTGTACCGGAAAATCAACTATCACATCAACTCATCCGGCATTACGGACCTGAGTATCGCCGGTCCGATGATCGGTGCCGTGTACCGCTGGTAGACTGCGCGCGACCGCTGAACCGCAGCGCTAGAGTCCCCGGGAGATCTTCAGACCTCCGGGATCGCGGCGGCGATGCCGGAGGCTTTCGCGCCAATGACCCGGGACTCTCACCCGACCCCCAGAAGACGACGCCTGCGTCGGGTGCTCGCATTCACGCTGGGTGTACTCTGCGCATTCCTGCTCCTCCTCAGCGTGGGCTGGGGGGTACTGGCGCTGCGGTACTTTGACCATCTCGGTACGGGGACCCAGCAAATACTCGCAGCGAGCTTTGGCGTGGTGGCGGTGCTGGGGCTCGCTGCCGCGCTGCGTCCGGTGTGGCGCTGGCGCGCACTGGCTGTCTATGGCGCTCTGTTCGCCGCGGTACTCGTGGCCTGGAGCACCCTCAAACCCTCCAATCATCGCGACTGGATCCCGGAAGTGGCGCGCTTGTCGTACGCGAGCATCGATGGTTCGAGGATTACGCTGCACAACATCCGCAACTTCGACTACCGCAGCGAGGACGACTTCACGCCGGCCTACTACGACCGGACCTTCGATGTTGCGCAGTTGAGCGGCGTCGACCTCATCGCCTCCTACTGGATGGGCCCTAAGATCGCGCACATATTGCTGAGCTTCGAATTCAATGGCCACGAGCACGTGGCCATCTCCATCGAGGCCCGGCGGGCGCGGGGCGAACCCTATTCGTCGCTGCAGGGCTTCTTTCGCCGCTTCGAACTGATCTACGTGGTCGCCGATGAGCGCGACGTCATCCGCTTGCGCACCAACTACCGGCGTGACCCGCCCGAACAGGTCTACCTGTATCGGCTGCGAGGGCCGGGTGAGGACGGGCGGCGCCTGTTTCTCGCCTACGTGCAGGAGATCAATTCCCTGCGTGACAAAGCTCAGTTTTACAACAGCCTGACGACCAATTGCGCCGGCAGCATCTGGATGCTCTCGCGCGTCAATGCGGACCATTTGCCCTACTCGTGGAAGATCCTGCTCAGCGGCTACATACCCGGGTTGCTCTACGAGAACGGTCGCCTGGATACTAGCCTGCCGTTCGCTGAACTGCAGGAGCGGGCACACATCAACGCGCGCGCACAGGCGGCCGGTGCAGACCCGGACTTCTCCGCGCGGATTCGGGCGCCGTTCTCGGCGAGCGTGGCAAATTGACCCAGTGGCGGCGCCCTATGCTGCGCGCGTCCTGGCTGCTCGGCGGCCTCCTGGCGGGCCTGTGCACCTGCGCTACCACGCTGGCACAGGATCTCAACCCGCGTGCCTACGTGATTACGCCCACCGGCAGCAACGCCGTCATCCTGACCTATGCGAACAGTGAGGGCAACGTCACGCTCCCCGGTGGTGTGCCGATCACCGATGCACGCTCGAACGTCAACGTGTTCGCCGCGGCCTACTACCGTGGCCTGGATTTTTTCGGCCGCTCGGGAAACCTGACGATTTCGGTTCCCTACGGCTTCGGCGACTTCAAGGGTACGGTGTTTGACGTACCACGAGAGGAGCGGCGTTCGGGGTCACTGGATCCGGTGGTACGCGTTGCCATGAACCTGATCGGCGGAGCGGCGATGACGCCCGCGGAAATGGCCAAATGGCATCAGAGTGTCCTGCTCGGCGCCAGCCTCACCATCGTGCCGCCGACCGGGCAGTACGATCCGACGCGCGCGATCAACTGGGGCAGCAATCGCTGGGCGTTCAAGCCGGAACTGGGCTATTCAGAACGGTGGGGTGACTTGCTGGTGGACGCCTATGCCGCCGGGTGGTTCTTCACGGAAAATTCCGAGTTCTTCTCCCACAACATGTACTTCCCCGGCACGAATACTAGGAGCGAGCGGCCGGTGGGAGCCCTTGAGGCGCACCTCAGCTATGACATTAAGCCGCGCCTTTGGATCTCGCTCGATGCCAACTACTGGCAGGGTGGGCAGATCAGCCTGAACGGGGTGCAAAATCCGACGACCGAACAGGCAAACTCGCGCGTCGGCGTCTCGGCATCGGTGCCAGTAACCCGCCATCAATCCGTGAAGGCGAGCTTCAGTGACGGGGCGTTCGCGCGCTACGGCGGCACCTACAAGACGATCTCCGTGGCCTGGCAATACGCCTGGCTCGACGGGTCAGCGTTCCATCGCTAGCTGCAGCGCAGTCGATACAGCCTCAGGCTCAATACGGCGGCGGCACCACGCGGTAGTAGACGCCGTTGGCGCCGTACGAGGGCAGGAACCAGTTGTTGCCACTGACGTAGTAGGTGCTGCCATTTTGATTCACGACGCTGGCGCCGGCGGGCAGCACCGCGTAGATCGCGCCCATCGTGAAGGACGCGCTCGCGACCGGTACGGCAGCGACGGAGGTGGCGCCGGCCACCACTCCGGCGTTGTAAGCATTGGCGGTGTTCGCCTGATTATTGGCGTTGGCAATGGCCGCGCCGGCCACCACGCCCACGGCCGCGCCCGCCGCCGCCGCTCCCGCCGTGCTCCAGCCCCCGCAGTTGTAGCAGCCGGAGCTGTAGTAATTCACGGTGGTCGGCGGGTGATAGGCGGGATAGACGACTGCGCCGCCGTAGTAGGCGCTGTGATAGGCCATCGAGCCGCTGGGCGTACTGTAAGTCGTGTACGGGCTGCCCGTGGCGTGATAGGCGGTGGTCCCGTAGGAGTTGGTCGCCGTGGTCCCGTAACCTGCGGTGTGCGTGGCGCTGGTACCGTAGGCGTTGGTCGCGGTGGTCTGCCCGGAGCCGGCGGCATGGTTATAGGAAGTGCCATAGGCGGTCGTTCCGGACGTTCCTTGCCCGTAGGTGTGCGTCGCACCGCCCCCATAACGGTTGGTGTGCGATGTGGAATCGTAGGAATGCGAGGTCGAGCCGCCGTAGTAATTCGCATGTGTCCAGGCGAACGCCTGACCCGAGACGGCCAGCAGCATCAACAGCCCCAGGGCATTTTTCACGATAGCGTTCATGGCTTCGCTCCAGTTGGCTTGCCCTTGGCCGGCACCTTCCCGGGAGGCGGCGGCATGCCGGGCGCATCCGTGGCATCCGGTCGTGCAAACTTAATGTGCGCCGCGTTGGCCGGGGCCGGCGCAGCAAACATGTCGGGGGTCGTTTTGACGTCCAATTTCCAGTCCGAAAGCCCCATCACGTGACGCAGGCGGGCCGGATCATTCATATATACGGCATAGAGGCGCCGGGGCAGATTGTCCTGCGTGCCGATCCAGGCCTGCACGAATACGTCGCCCGAGATGTACGCCACCTCATCCGTGGTCGTTCCGTCGACCACGATCGACTGACCGATATAGAAGGCCACTTTCAGCCCTGAGGCGATGTCCTTATACGGATCGGCAACGATGACATCCGAGAAGGGATAGTAGATCGCCGCGGAGTTGAAGGCCGCCTCCAGCGCTGCATCGATCGTCGGGGGCGCATCGGCCACGGCGAGCAGGTTCTCCGCCGGGGAAAACGCCGTCATGGTCTTGCCGTCGTAGTAGAACTGCGACGCCGGACCATCGCCGGGCGTGATGACGCGTAGCTTGTCGGGGCGCTGCACCGTGACCAGGGACTTGGTCGAGTACACCAGCGGTGGCCCGAGACGGCTCGGGTTCTCGTAGGAGACGACCGCCGTGAAGCTCATCGACTTGGCGCTGGCGAGTTTCGCGCTCGAGGCCTTCAGAATGTCGATGGCCCGTGGTTCCAGTCCCATCTGCGCATCCGGCGCCTTCGCGCTCGCCGTTGCGGGCTTGCTGCTCTTGGCAGGGGGCGCCGCCGCGGGGTCCGCGCTCGCAGCGTTGCCGCCCAGGAGCGGGACCGTCGTCAGCAGCAACACCCACGCAAGGCGGCCGACCCGCACGCGGGTTGCCCTTTGGTCACAGCCGTCATGCATGGACTTACTCACGGGATCATGCCGCATTCGAACATCTTCGAGACAACAGGCGCAGCAATCTTCTGGAAGAACGCCGCGCGCATCTGATCATCAGCGCGCAGCATCGCGATCGCGTCCTGCTCGCGCTGCGACTGCGGCTTTTTACCCGCGGCCTTCTCCTCCCACAGCTGCTGGCAGGTCGCGGTCTGATATTTCTGGATGATCTTGGAGGCGACCATGTCCATCATGGGGTAGTCCGCAAGCGCCAAAGTCGACGCCCCGGCCATCGCCACAAACGCAAACACGACTGCAGACTTCTTCATGGAGACCCTCGCATTACTGGTAGAACTAAGATCGCCGATTGGCGAGCGGACCTGATGATAGGCAGTCACACACCGCGTGCTCGCTGGCCTCGCTCGTAATCAGACGGCAGCGACCCGCAGTGGACAAGTAGCTCAAAGTCCCCTTGTTTTTTTTATGTGGTTATGCGGGGGACAGACGGCCGTTCGGACGGGCGACCGCTCGGGGACGGCCCGCGGACGTTCGAACGCAAAAACAGGTGCCGCAGTGCGGCACCCAAAGGGGCGGCCCATGACCCGCGGTGGGGGGGACCGCGGGCGTGGGTGGCCGCACTGAGGTTCCCGGGACGTCGCGCCCGCCGCACGCGGATGCCGCGCCCCGGAGAACGGGTCAGTCGCCCTGGCGCTGCCCGGCGGCGACGCAGCCGCCGCCACCATCGCTGCATACGACTAGGTATGTCGTGCGCTTGCCACAGCCTGCGACGCCGATGGTGTACTCAGCGCGCTGCGGGGGCGAGAAGCGGAACGTATTCTGCAGTGGGGAGACCACGTTCTCTTGCGACAGGACCTGACCCGTCGCCGCGGGGCATCCGAACTCGAATTGACCGCGGCGGGTCGCCGCCTGCAGGGCCTCGGGCTGCGCGGATTCGATGAATGGTGTCGTCTGACATCCTGAGGCGGCAAGGAGGAGCAAGGCTGGAAGCGCAACTTTGCGCGTCGCGGTATGTAGGTTCGCCATGGTTGTGCCTCGAGTCGACTGATCAGTTTTGATTTTGGGTGCAAGCTGCGGGCTTAATACCATCGCAGGCAACCAAAGCCCGCCGCCTGCGACGGCTTTCATCTAAGAGCTTTCGTCCGCATCCGTGCAAGGGGCCCAAGGTCTTCTTGATTTCGCCTGCGTTCTATGACTTGTGCGGTTCCGCGGCCTCGCTCCTGTCCATGCGCCCTCGAACGCATCCGCAGCGTGGCCCGTCACCGGCGGCAGGACCTGCCGCGACGCGTCACCGCGTTGTTTCGGTGTGGGGGCCGTTTCGCTAGACTTTCCGGCGGGAACGGTCCTCTGACGAGACGTTTTGAGCCCTGTGACAGACCTGTGAGTCTTTCGAGCCTGACGACAGGGCCTCCCGCCTGGCCCGGACGCTCGCTTTGAGCCTCACGAGTGCATCGGCCGAGACCGGGCCGGCCATCAAGCTCACGCTACCCCAGGCGGTGAATCCCATCGTGATCCGCTTCGGGCGCCTCGGCGACATGGTCATGCTGACCTCGTTGCTGCAGCTGCTGCACCAGCGCTTCGGCAGTCCCTGCGAGGTGTTCGCCGCCGGACCTTGGAACGCGCCGCTGTATCGCGCGCACCCGGATGTGGCGTGGCTGTGGTTGCTCGGCCGACATACGCCGACGGCGCTAGGCCTCAGCTGGTGGCGAGCCTGGTGGCGGCTGCGGCGCAGCGATGGACGCCCAGTGTATGTCTGTGAATATCAGCCACGACAGGTGCGACGCATCCGCCGACTCCTGAGTCTGGCGGGCGTCGATCCCGCGCGCTGCCTGTTCATCACGCAGGATCCCGGGGACAGCCAGGCTCATTGGGTCGAGCGCCTGGGACGCTTCGGCGCGCGCACGCCCCCGGCGCTGCGCGCTGCGGGGTATCCGCCGGCGCTGCCCGGCGTGCCGGCGCCGCGACTGTGCATTCCCGATGCGGAGGTGACCGAGCTGCACGACTGGCTCGCAGCGCAGGGGTGGGCGGGACGCACGCTCATCCTGGTTCAGCCCGGCAACTTCCGCACCATGAGTGCCCGTCGCGAGGAGTGGCGCGACCGCGACGACAAGGCGTGGCCGCTCGAGCGCTGGGTCACGCTGCTGCGCCGACTTGACGCCGCGAAGCCGAACGCCATGATCCTGCTGTGCGGAGCTCCACCGGAAGGCCAGCTGCTTCAGACGATCGCAACCGCCGCCGGCATGCCCCAGGTGGCGGTCGCCGCGCTGCCGCTGCGGCGTTTCCTCGTCCTGTGCCGCGTCGCGCACAGCATGATCTCGATCGATACCGGCCCGGCACATGCGGCCGCTGCACTGGGTGTGCCGCTGGTGGTCATGTACGGCGCCGAGCGGCCACAGCAGTGGCTGCCACGCAGCCCATCCGGATCGCCGGTGCTCGCCGTGGGCGGCCCGCCGCGCTCGCAGCACGTTACGGATATCGCCGTGGATGAGGTATTCGAGTGCTGGCAAGGCATGCTGAGCGCCTACGGACGGGCGTAACGTGACCCCCCGCGCCACACCGCTCACGCCCACGGTGTTCCTGTTTTGTCGTCTCGGCGACATGGTCATGCTGACCTCGCTTCTGAATCTGCTGCATCAGCGCTATGGGCAGCCGTGTCGGGTCGTGGGCACGGGTTCCTGGACGTCCGCGATCTACGCGGGCAATGCCGATGTCGCCGGCGTGTGGTCGTTCCACCGCCATTTGCCGTTCCTGCTCGACAGACCCTGGCTGCAGGTGCGCCGCGCGCTGCGCGACAGCGCGCCCGGGCCCATCTATGTCTGTGAACGGCACTTCCGGCAGCTGCCCCGCATCCGCCGCATGTTGCGCCTCGGCGGCGTCGACCCGCGGCGCGTCCTGTACCTGACCGACCCCGCACGTCCGGGCCAGGATCATCTGGTCGATCTCATGCTGCGACTGGGAAACCGCACGCCGCCGGCGCTGCAGGAGAGCGACTACCCGGTGCCCCCGTTGACGGCCGTGGTGGGGCCAAGACTGCACGTGCTGGCGAGCGAGCGCGCCGCGCGCGATCGCTGGCTCGGGGCCCAGGGCTGGAGCGGACGCGAACTGATTCTCATACAGCCGGGTAACCACCGCAGCATGGGCCCCAGGCGGGCGCGCTGGCGCCGCCTCAACACCGATGACAAGTGGTGGCCGCCGGAGCGCTGGGCGCAGCTGTGTCAACGCATCCATGAGCAGCGCCGCGACGCCGTGCTGATACTGCGCGGCTCGCGCGAAGAGGTGCCGCTGCTCGAGGAGATCCGCGCCGCGACGCGCGTGACCAACGTCGTGGTGGTCGGCAACAGTTTGCGCGAGCTGTTCGCCCTGGCCGAGGCGGCGAGCAGCATGATCTCGGTCGACACAGGTCCGGCGCATGCGGCGGCCGCCCTGAGTGTGCCACTGGTGGTGCTGTACGGCGCCGAGATGCCGAGTCAGTGGCTGCCACGCAGTCCCTTCGGCACGCCGGTCGTGGGCCTCGGGGGGCCGCCGGTGTCCGCGCGTGCGGATCAGATCTCGGTGGATGAGGTATTTGCGGCGTGGCGTTCGCTCGGGGAGCACCGCCAGCCGACCGATACTCGCGCCGGTGGCTCGCGCGCCGTCGGCCCGCTGCGCGCAACGCTCGACTAGCGGTAGGGGTCGGGGCGCGCGAGGAAGTTGCGCACGTAGTCGGCGACGCCCGCTTCCAGGCTGGTGAAGTCCCCGCTGTACCCGGCCGCCCGCAGGCGCGTCATGCTGGCCTCGGTGAAGTACTGGTACTTGTCGCGCAGCTCGGCCGGCAGGTCGATGAATTCGACCCGCGCCGGGCGCTGTGCGGCACTGAACAGGGCGTTGGCCAGATCCAGCCAGCTGCGCGCCCTGCCCGAGCCGACGTTGAACAGACCTGAGACCTGCGGCGTCTCGAGCAGCCACAGCAGGACGGCGACACAATCGGCCACATACACGAAGTCGCGCAGCTGGCCACCGTCGGTGTAGTCCGGACGGCCACTGCGGAACAGCCGCACCGGCTCCCCGCGCTGCACGGGGGGGAAATTGCGCGCGACCACGCTTTGCATCGAGCCCTTGTGATACTCGTTCGGTCCGTAGACGTTGAAGAACTTCAGGCCGACGCACTGCGGCGGCAGCGCGCCGCCCTGCAGGCGCACCCGCGCGATGCGCTGATCGACCACGTGCTTGCTCCAGCCGTAGGCATTCAGCGGCCGCAGCCGCGCCAGCGCCTCGCAGCTGGCATCGTCGTCAAAACCGCAGCTGCCATCGCCATAGGTCGCCGCCGAGGAGGCGTAGATCAGGCGCTTCCCGCTGTGCGTGCACCAGTCGAGCAGGTCGAATGTGGCGCGGCTGTTCTGGCGAAACACCAGATCGACATCGCTCTCGGTGGTGGAGCTGTTGGCGCCCATGTGGATGACCGTGTCGATGGCCCGCTCATGGCGGGGCAGCCATTCGCGCAGCGCATCGGGGGCAATGAGATCGCGGATCTCGTGCTTGGCGAGATTGCGCCAGCGGGCATCGTGACGCAGCCAGTCCACCACCACGACCTCATGGCCGCGCTCGCTGAGGGCGGCCACGAGGTTCGAGCCGATGAAGCCGGCGCCTCCGGTGACGACGTACATCGGTTATGCGACCGGCTCAACGCGCCCGGCATGGGCCGGGTTGCCGCACGGTTCGCTCGTGAGGCGCGCGGCTTCCAGGAGGTTGCTGACCACGTAATCCGGCTCGCACGGCAGGCCGTCCGAGGCGCGGCCGTCTTGCGACACGAGCATCGTGAGCGCCTGCACGCGGTGGCCGAGCTCGATGTCGCTGCTCTTGTCGCCGATGACCACCGCACCTTTGGGGTCAAAGCCGAGCGCGGCGGCGGCCTCGAGTAGCAGCTGCGGCGCCGGCTTGCGGCAGGCACAGCCGTCCTCGGGCCGGTGCGGGCAGAAGTAGACGCCGGCGATGCGCGCCCCGGCAGCCTCGATCATCTGCAGCAGCCGCGCGTTCACCTCGCGGGCGCGCTCCAGCGACAGACGGCCGCGTCCGATGCCGGACTGGTTGCTGACGATGACAAGCGGGTGCCCGCGTTCGTGCCACAGGCGCAGGCCCTCGGCGGCGCCCGGCAGGAAGCGCAGCTGCGCCGGATCGTCGAGGTAACCGCGATCGACCACGATGGTCCCGTCGCGATCCAGGATAACCGCACGCGGCGCGGCCGCAGCGCTCACGCCTTACTGCTCGCGGCGATGCGCCGGATGGTCTCGCTGGTGCTGTGTGCCGGCAGCAGTTCCGCCAGCACCACCTTGCCGCCGCGTCGCAGCACCTCCTCGGCCCCGACCACGGTCTGCACCGTGTAGTCCGCGCCCTTGACCAGCACGTCAGGTTCGAGCGCCGTGATCAAGCCGAGCGGCGTGTCGTCCTCGAAGATCACCACGGCGTCCACCGCCTTCAGTGAGCTCAGCACCATGGCGCGCGCGCCGGCGCTCTGCACCGGACGACTGGCGCCCTTCAGGCGGCGCACCGAGCGGTCGGAGTTCAGGCCGACCACCAGTCGGTCGGCGGCGCGCTTCGCCTCGTTGAGCAGCGACACGTGACCCGGGTGCAGCATGTCGAAGCAGCCGTTGGTGAAGGCGACGCGCAGTCCGAGCCGGTGCCAGCGGGTTACCAGCAGTTGCGCGCGCTCGAGGGTATAGCTGCTCTCGGCGGCGTCGCTCTCCTCGGTACCGCCCAGTCGCGCCAGGATCTCATCGGGCGAGGCGGTGGCCGTACCGTATTTACCGACCACGATGCCGGCCGCGATGTTGGCCAGGCGTGCCGCCTGGACGATCGCGGCCCCGCTCGCCAGCGCGACCGCCATCGCGGCCATCGCCGTGTCGCCGGCGCCGGTCACGTCGTAGACCTCACTAGCAACCGTGCGGATGTGCAGCGCCTCACCGTCGGAAGGCACGATGGACATGCCTTCCTTGCCGCGCGTAGCCACGACGATGCTGCAGATGCCGCGCGCGAGGATGTCGCGGGCCGCCGCCACGACCTGCGCATCCGTCGAGCACTCGTGGCCGCTGGCACTCTGCAGCTCGTGTTTATTGGGGGTGAGGACCGTGGCGCCGCGATACTTCGCGAACGAGCGGCTCTTCGGATCGACCAGCACGCGTTTGCCCGCGGCCGTGGCGGCGGCGATGGCGCGCGCGGTGACGGCGTCGCTGAGCGCGCCCTTGCCGTAATCGGAGAGGATGACGACGTCGGCGTCGGCGAGCGCCGCGTCGAACTGCGCCAGCAGCGTTTCGGCCACGGGCGCGGCGAGCGGGGCGGCGAGTTCCACGTCGGTGCGCAGGATCTGCTGGCGGTCGGCGACGTAGCGGGTCTTGGTAGTCGTGGGACGTGCGCTGTCGACGATCAGGTGAATCTGCAGCCCCGCCGCGCGCCCCAGATGCTCGCGTAGTTCGCGCGCCGGCTCATCGGCACCGACGACGCCGATGAGTACCACCTGCGCACCCAGGGCTACGGCGTTTCGGGCGACGTTGGCGGCGCCGCCGGGCATGTCTGCGGTGCGCTCCAGCGCCATGACCGGCACCGGGGCCTCCGGGGAGGTGCGCTCGACGGAGCCGTAGACGAAGCGATCGAGCATCACATCGCCGAGCACCAGTACCCGGGCGCGCTGGAACGAGGCGAGAATATCCAGCAGGATCGCATCGCTCATGGGCACATCCGCGACTTCATAGCGAGCTTTCCAGCGCCTTGCACAGCATATGAGTGACCAGCAAATGCATCTCCTGGATCCGTGCCGTGATCGCCGAGGGGACGATGATGGCCGCATCGCACAGCTCGCGCATGGGGCCGCCGTTGCCGCCGATGAATCCGGTCGTCTTCAGGCCGCGCTCGCGCGCCTCGCGCAGCGCCGCCAGCACGTTCGGGCTGCGCCCGGAGGTCGACAGGCCGACGGCCACGTCGCCGCGCCGCCCGAGCGCGGCAATCTGGCGGCTGAAGATCGCCTCGTATCCCAGATCATTCGCCGCGGCAGTCAGCAGCAGCGAATCCGCGCTCAGGGCCAGGGCGGCCATCGCCGCGCGGTCCTTCTCGTAGCGCACCGCGAGTTCGGTGGCGATGTGCTGCGCATTGCCGGCGCTGCCGCCGTTGCCGAAGATCAGCAGCTTCCCGCCTGCGCGCAGCGCGGATTGCCAGATCTCGAGTGTCTGCGCGAACGGTTCGCGCAAGGCGCCGAGGAAGGCCTCGAAGGCGAGCCGATGCTCCTCGGCTTCCCGCTGCAGAAACGCGTCTATCTCCATGTGCAGTGGATGCTCCCCGGCAATTTGCAGCAGTTCAACCCATCGCCGCGCGTGATGCAAACGAGGCGCGGGGTCCGGCAGCGCAGATGCTCTTTTGAATCAGGGCTTTATGTCAACGGTCGCCGGGAGGTTGTCAGGGCAGCCGTTCACCCGGCAACGTGCCGGGCGGGGCAGGTGCGCACCGCCTGCGTCCCGCGCGCGGGCGGGCGCGCGCGATGAGCGTGACGCCCACGCTGAGCGATTTCCTCGCGCAGTGGGCGCGCGAGCAGCCGCAGCGGTGCTTCCTGCGAACGCCCGCCGGGCGCGAACTCGATTATGGGGCGCTGCTTGAGCAATCGGCGCGCTTTGCCGGCGCGCTCGTGGCGCGCGGTGTCACCCCCGGCGAGCGAGTCGTGGTGCGGGTCGAGAGCTCCCCGGAAGCGGTGCTGCTGTATGTGGCGTGTCTGCGCCTCGGGGCGATCTTCGTGCCCGCCAATCCGGGCTGCACCGCCGCCGAATTCGACTACCTCCTGCGCGATGCGGACGCGCGCCTCGCGGTCGTGTCCCCGGCGCAGCTCGAGTCGCTGCGCGCCGTGGCCGAGGCCACCGGCAACTGCCCGCTCGAGACGCTGGGGGCCGACGGGGAGGGGTCGCTTCCTGAACTGGCGCAGCGCAGCGCGCCCGCCGTGCTCAGCGAGCCGGTGGCCGCCAGCGCGGTCGCGGCACTCGTTTACACCTCCGGCACGACCGGGCGGCCGAAGGGGGCGATGCTGACGCAGGCGAATCTCGCCGCGAACGCCGTGGCGCTGGCGCGCGCCTGGCGCTTCTCGGGGCAGGATCGGCTGCTGCACGCGCTGCCGCTGTTTCACGTGCACGGTCTGTTCGTCGCCATCAATACCGTCCTAGTCTCCGGCGCAGGTCTCGTGCTGTTGCCGAGGTTCGAGGCCACCGCGGTGTTGCAGCATCTGCCACAGGCCACGGTGTTCATGGGCGTGCCCACCCACTACACGCGCCTGCTGCAGGAGCCGGGGCTCGATCGGGGCGCGGCCGCGCGCGTGCGGCTGTTTGTCTCGGGTTCCGCGCCGCTGCTGCCGCAGACCCTGGAGCAGTTTCGTGACCGTACCGGTCAGATCATCCTCGAGCGCTACGGCATGACCGAGACCCTCATGAACACGTCCAACCCCTATGCCGGGGCGCGGCTCCCCGGCTCAGTCGGCCTACCCCTGGAAGGCGTTGCCGTGCGCGTGACCGAGCGCGCCGGCGGCGCAACCGTCGGCACCGGCACGATCGGGACACTCGAGGTGAAGGGTCCCCACGTATTCGCCGGGTACTGGCGCGACCTGCCCAAGACCCGCAGCGCCTTCAGCGCCGACGGTTGGTTCAAGACCGGCGACCTGGGACGCCTCGATGCACAGGGCTACGTGTGGATCGTCGGTCGTGCCACGGACCTGCTGATCAGCGGCGGGTACAACGTGTACCCGAAGGAGGTCGAAGCGGAGCTGGACGCCGTGGCGGGCGTCACCGAAAGCGCCGTGTTCGGCGTCCCGCACCCGGATTTGGGCGAAGGCGTGACGGCCGCCGTCGTGCTCAAGCCCGGGGTCACGCTGTCGGAGGCGCAGCTTCTCGAGCAGCTGCGTATCCGCCTGTCGGGTTATAAAGTCCCGAAACGCATCGTGTTCGTCCCGGAGCTGCCACGTAACACGATGGGCAAGGTGCGCAAGGACGCATTGCGCGCCAGCTACGCATCGCTCTACGCTGCGCACTGAGTCTGGGCACCCCGGCTGCGAGGCAGGGCATGCGCCCTGAGCAGCCCACGCCGGAATAATAATGAGCGCACCCAGCCTGCCGCACTCTGCCGCGTCTCAACCGCTGACGAGCGCGCAGCGCCGCGGCTTCTGGGCGGCGTGGGCGGGATGGACGCTCGATGGCATGGATTCGTTCATCTTCGCCCTCGTGCTGACGCCGGCCCTTACCGAACTGTTGCCGAAGTCCGGCCTGGCAGGTTCGCCGCCACACGTGGTGTTTGCCGGTTCCGTGTTGTTTGCAGTGTTTCTCATGGGCTGGGGCTCCTCGCTTATCTGGGGACCGCTGGCGGATCGCTGGGGCAGGGCGCGGATGCTGGCCGCGGCGGTTGCCTGCTATGCAGTGTTCACCGCCGCCGCGGCGCTGGCGCAGAACGTGTGGCAGCTGGGGCTGTTCCGCTTTCTGGCCGGTGTCGGCATCGGCGGTGAGTGGGCGCTGGCCGGCACCTACGTGGCGGAGGTGTGGCCCGAGTCGCGACGCAAGATGGGCGCCGGCTACCTGCAGACGGGCTATTACGTTGGCTTCTTCCTCGCTGCGGCCCTGAATTACACCGTGGGCGCGACCTTCGGGTGGCGCGCGATGTTCCTGTGCGGGGGCGCGCCGGTAGTGCTCGCGCTCTACATGCTGTCGCGCGTGCGCGAGTCGGATCGCTGGACCTCGGCCGCAGCGTTGACGCCGCGCGCACGGCCGCTGCGCCAGATCTTCAGCCAAGCCTTGCGGCGGCGCACGCTGCTCAACGCCGCCCTCGTCACCGTCTCGATCATCGGTTTGTGGGCGGCGGCCGTGTACGAGCCCTCCGCGATCGTCGCGCTCGCCCGCCAGGCCGGGCACAGCGCGGCGGAGGCCACGCGGCTGGCCTCCTTCGGCACCGGGCTCCTGTCGATCGGTACGGTGCTCGGGTGCCTTGCGGCGCCGCCGCTGGCGGAATCTCTCGGCCGCCGTGGTGCGCTGGCGGTGTACTTCCTCGGCATGGCGCTCTGTATCGGGGTGAGTTTCGGCTGGGCCTTCTATGTGCCGGACGGCCTGCACCTCTTCATCGGCAGCCTGTTCTTTCTCGGACTCTTCGGCGGCAATTTCGCGCTCTACAGCCTGTGGCTGCCGGAGCAGTACCCGACACTCGTGCGCGCGACCGCTTTCGCCCTCATCACCTCCTTCGGCCGCTTCATCGGCGCGGGGGTCAACTTCCTGATCGGGTCGGCCGTGCATACGTACGGCAGTATCGGCATGCCGGTGGCATCGACCGCGCTGGCCTTCTTACTCGGGCTGCTGATCCTGCCGTTCTGCCTCGAGACGCGCGGGCAGCGCCTGCCTGAGTGACGCGCGGCGCGGTACGCAGGGAAGTCGGGGGCGGGCCAGCGCTCGAGGTGCTGCGCGTGTTTCTCGGTCTGGGTCTGCGGGCCTTCGGTGGCCCGGTGGCCCACCTTGGCTATCTTCGCCAGGAATTCGTGGTCCGCCGTCGCTGGCTGGCGGAGCCGAGCTACGCGGAACTCGTCGCCCTGTGCCAGTTTCTCCCCGGGCCGGCGAGCAGCCAGGTGGGCTTCGCCATTGGGCTGCGCCGCGCCGGCTATGCTGGTGCGCTCTGCGCGTGGCTCGGATTCACGCTGCCCTCGGCGCTACTCATGACCTCCTTCGCGTTCGTGGCCACGTCGCTGAACTCCGCGGCGCAGCTGGGCCTGCTGCACGGGCTGAAGCTGGTCGCCGTGGTCATCGTCGCGCAGGCCGTGTTCGGTATGGCGCGTACCCTGTGCCCGGACATCGCACGCGCGGGTGTCGCGCTGCTCGCGCTCGGTGTCTCGCTGCAGCTGCCCGGACTTGCCGGGCAGCTGCTGGTGATGACTGGCGGAGCGCTGCTCGGTGTGCTGCTGTGCCGGGGGGCGGCGTCTGGCATTGCGGCGGCGCCCGCCGCGGCAGTCCCCGTGTCCCGGCGCGCCGGCACCGTGGCACTGGCGCTCTTTCTGGGGCTGCTGTTCGCGCTGCCGTGGTTGCAGCGGCACCTGCACTCGGCTCCGCTCGGACTCTTCGCCGCCTTCTACCGCTCAGGCGCGCTGGTGTTCGGCGGCGGCCACGTGGTGCTGCCGCTGTTGCGTGCCGCCTTCGTGCCGCCCGGATGGGTGAGCGACGCGGACTTTCTGGCCGGTTATGGCGCCGCCCAGGCGCTGCCGGGCCCGCTGTTCACCTTCGCGGCGTACCTGGGTGCGCTCGCCCGCCCGTCGGCACACCCGCTCGCCGGTGCCGCGCTCGGACTGCTCGGTATTTTCCTTCCCGGCATGCTGATTCTCGTGGCGGCGCTGCCGTTGTGGCGGGAGCTCAGTCGCCGCACTCTGGCGCGTGCCGCCATACTCGGTGTCAACGCTGCGGTCGTCGGCCTCCTCGCCGCGGCGCTCTACGATCCGGTGTGGGTCAGCGCCGTGCATTCGGGCGCGGACCTGGCACTGGTGTTGGCGGCCTTTGCGCTCCTGACACTCGCACGTTGGCCGCCTTGGACGGTCGTGTTGCTGACCGCGTGCGCGGGGGCGGCATTCGCCCGCCCCGGATGAGCCGGCCAGCCGCTCAGGGGCTGCGCAGGAACAGGCCGACCGTGAGCGCAATGCCGATGGCCACGACCACCAGGCGCAGCGAGCGCTCGTTGACCTTCGGCAGCAGCAGCCCGCCGACCACGCCGCCGATGATGGCACCGGCGCCGGCGATCGCGGCCGCAAACCAGCGTACCTGCGGGGAGAACACCAAGATCGCGACGGCCGAGGCATTCATGACGCCGGCCAGCACGTTCTTGGTCGCACTGGCGTTGCGCAATGTGAGGCCTGCGGCCGTGAGTGCCGCGAGCATCAGGAAACCGATGCCGCCGCCGAAGTAGCCCCCGTAGATGGAGATCGCGAACTGCGCTGCGGCGGCCCCGAAACGGTGCAGCGGTCGCGGCGTAGCGCGCTTGGGTCCGAAGCTGCCCCAGGCAAAGAGCGCCGTCGCAAACAGCACCAGCCACGGCAGCAAGTGAGCAAAGAAGGTCGGGGGAGTGGAAAGTAACAGCAGCGCACCGAGCGCGCCGCCGACCAGGCTGATGATCGCGAGCGCGCGGAACGACAGCTCGCTCGCCCCGCAGACCTGTTTGCGGCCCGTCCAGCCGCTGGCGAGTTGTCCCGGGAAGAGCGCGAGTGTGGAGGTGATGTTCGCGGCGCGTGCGTCCATGCCGGTGAGCATGAGCGAGGGGAGGGTGATGAACGAGCCGCCCCCGGCGAGGGCGTTCTGCACGCCGGCCCAGAGTGCGGCGAGAAAGAGGACGACGAAGCTCATGCGGGCCTGCGGCGGGAAGCCACCCGCATACTAGCAAGCACGCCGCAGGCGCTGCTGCCGCTCACGCGCCGCGGCTGAGATGCCAGGCGCGCAGTGTGTCGGCCTCCTTCTGCGGGTCGAGCCCGGCGCGCAGCTTCGCCTGGCGCTCCACCGGGAGCGACTGGAACCAGACGAGCGTGTCGCGCACCGTGACTTCAAGCGGGCGGCAGGTCAGGCCCGTGCGTTGCGCCGCGGCGCTCGAGGTGAGCGAGGCGGCGGCCTCATCGCCTTGCAGCGGGCCCCAGGGCGGCAGATCGAGCTCTTCGGCTTTCCAGTGTGCGGCGAGAAAGTCCTCCGGCACCCAGGTCACGCTCGTGTGCGCCTCGGGCGAGGCCTGCACGCTCGCGGTGATGAGATCACCCATGGTCAGCGCGCGCGGGGCCGAGACGGCATTGAAGTAGCCGCGGGTGCGGTGGACCACGAGTTGCATCATCCACGAGGCCAGGTCGCGCACGTCGATGATCTGGATCGGATCCCCGGGTGTGCCGGGGGCGAGCATCTCGCCGCCCTTGGAGGCACGCACCGGCCAGTAGGTGAAGCGATCGCTGCGATCGAGCGGACCCACGATGTAACCGGGACGCACGATGCACGCACGTCCCTTGAAGGCCGTGCTCGTGTACTGCTCGCACAGGGCCTTCATGGGGCCGTAGGACGTGTCGGTGATTTCCTCGGCGTTGAGGTCGGCGAGTACGCCGGTGGGCGAGTGTTCGTCGTTCGGCCGCGTAAAGCCCGCGTACGCCGAAATGCTCGACACGAACAGGCAATAACCACACTCCGGCGCGAGCAGCTCCGCGGACATCTTCACGTACTTGGGGATGAAGCCGGTGTCATCGATCACGACGTCCCAGTGACGGCCGCGCAGCGCATCGAGCTTTCCCTTGCGATCTCCGATCAGCGTCTCGACGTTGCTGACTCCGTCGGCGGCGGTGCGGCCGCGATTAAAATGCGTCACCTTCCAGCCGCGCTGCAGGGCCTCCTGGGTAAGGTACGGGCCGATGAAGCCGGTGCCACCCAGAATGAGAAGCGTCCCGGGGCGGGTCGCGGCGGCCGGGGTGCGCGGCAGTGCCGCCGCGGCGGCGGCCCACAGCGCCAGCTGCAGGGCATCGCGACGTGTCGTCATGGCCGCACCCCCATGACATCGGGCAGCGGCGGGGCGGCCTGCGGGATGCCCTGATGCAGGTCCTTGCCGAGCAGCGCCGCCACCGTGGCGGCGATCTGCGCCTGGTGGACTTCCCCGACCTTGGCGCGCTCGCCCAGCGGCGCGGTGTCCGGGCCCATCACCGCGATCCAGATGTTCTCGGAGCCTTTCTCCTCGACGCCATGCTCTTTCCACTCGGTGAGCCCGCCGCCGCGGCCGTGGTCGGTGGTGATGATGAAGGTGGTCCGGTCCTTGTAGCGCGGCAGGGCCTGCAGCGTGTTCCACAGCTCCTCGACGAAGTGGTCAAAGGCATGCGCGCTGGCGAGCACCAGATCGTAGCGTCCCTGGTGCGCATAGTTGTCGGTCTCCCCGTAGCCGACGAACAGCACCTGGGGCTGGCGGTGCGCGAAGGAGTCGAGCAGCGCCACCTGCATGAAGGCATCGTAGGAAGCCTCGTCATCGAGCGGCACGGTAGTCGCGTACAGGCGATTCAGCAGGGCCTCGCGCGGTGCCAGTGGCGCCTGGTAGGGTGGATCAAACCCGGTAAAGGGCAGCTTGCTGCGCGGCACGTTGAAGATGTCCTTGAACGTCGCCCAGGTGCCGAAGATCGCGACGCGGCCACGGTAAGCAGGCAGACCATTCAGCCACTCGAACACCGACACGTTGGGATTCGGGCCGAACTCGTTGGAATTGATGCGCGGGTCCGGATGCCCGGTCGTCATCTCGTTGTAACCAGGGTAGGAGAAGGCCAGCCCGTTGGTCACGCGTGCGACGCTGCCCTTGCTCTGGTTGCCGAATATCTGTCCGCGCGCCGCGACGGTCGTCCACAGGAAGGGAAACAGCGCCTTGCGCCGCGCCTGCACGTCGTCGCGCCAGAACTGGCGCTTAAGATCGGCCGGCTTGGCCCAGATGCCGCCGTGCTTCTCATCGAGCAGCGCCGGGTCGGCGCCGGTAAAGATCTCCTGCCAGCGCAGCCCATCGCTCACGATCAGCACGACGTTGCGGGTCTTCAGCGGCGTCGGCGTCGTCTGGGCGTGGGCCAGCCCGAGAAGCGGCGCCGTCAACAGCAGCCCGATCCACCAGGCGCGGCCAGCAGCGATGCGAGTGATCATCAGCATTCCTGTTACTCCAAACCCGCAGCAACCCACCTGCACGCGGCGGCGGGCCGAACGGCAAACCGCTTGGCGGCGCGAAAGGCCGCATGATACAAGCGTTCAACAAGTCACATGACACCAAGAAGGCGCTCCGGCCGACACGCCGCCGGTTTCGGTAAGTTGGAAGACGCCCGCGCCGTTGCGGGAAGATACGATGCTTTGGGGGTCCGCACATGACTCGCGCCACTGATCGCCGCCGGCTGTACCTCGCGCTGTTGCTGGGCGCGTGCGGGACGGTGACGTCGACCGCGACCCCGGCCACCGACACCCTGACGGTGGGACAACTCACGCTGCACCACTGCGACAGCCCGGCGCCCTGGTGCGGCACGCTGTCCCGGCCCCTGGATCCAAGCGGCGCGGTTGCGGGCACGGTAGCGGTGTACTTCGAGTTCTACCCGCACTCATCCCCGGGTGCACCGCTCGGTACCCTGGTGGCAACCGAGGGTGGCCCCGGCTATCCGGCGACCGAGTCGCGCACGGAGTACCTGGAGCTCTTTGAGCCGCTGCGCGGCGGTTACGACGTACTGATCATGGACAACCGCGGCACCGGGCGCTCGGAGGCCATCGACTGCCGCCAGCTCGAGGAGGCGCTCACGCTGACCGAGCAGAATATCGGTGCCTGCGGGCGGTCGCTCGGCGCGCGGGTGGCGCTGTACAGCAGCGCGCTCGCCGCCGATGACCTGGACGCCGTGCTGGAGGGCCTGGGCATCGCGCGCGTCGGACTGTACGGGGACTCCTACGGGACTTACTTCGCCCAGGTATTCACGCTGCGCCACCCGCAGCGGCTGCGGGCCCTGGTGCTCGATGGCGCCTACCCGCTGGATGGTCCGGATTACGCCTGGTATCCGCATTACGCACCGGCCATGCGCGAGAAGTTCAACCGCGCCTGCGAACGTTCGCCGGAGTGCAGCGAGCTGCCGGGCAACTCCCTCGAGCACATCGCGCCCGCGTTGAAGTCCTTGCGCGTGCATCCGTTCGAGGCGCAGGTGCGCCTCGGGGAAGGGCACAGCGTGCGTTTCAGGGCCGATGCCGCCGAGCTCGCTACCCTGATGTTCGGATCCGCGCCCGCCTATGCATCCGTGCGCGAAACCGACGCGGCGGCGCGCGCCTTCGTTGCCGGCGATCAGCTGCCGCTGCTGCGCCTCATGGCCGAAACCCGGGCCGGCGTCGACTCGCGCGACCCGACCCACGATGTGCGCCTGTTCAGCGCCGGGCTTGCGGCGGCGGTCTCCTGTGGCGATCCGCCGCAGATCTTCGATATGACACTGGCGCCGGCGCAGCGCGCGGCGGAGCGCGATCGTCTCATCGCCCGACGCAAGGCCGAGTGGCCCGACACCTACGCGCCCTTCACGATCGATGAGTACCGCCAGTTGCCGCTCGACTACGCCTTCATCGACGAGTGCGTCCAGTGGCCGGCACGGAGCCCGAGCTGGGCGTCGAACACCCTGGTACCGGAGGCTCCCTATCCGGAGGTGCCGGTGCTGGTGGTGTCCGGCGATCTCGACAACATGACCAGCGTCGCGGACGGCGCCGCCGCCGCGGCACGCTTTCCTGCGGCGCACCATGTGGTGATCACGAACGGCCTGCACGTCAACGCGCTGCCGCATTCACGCAGCGAGTGCGGAGCGCAGCTGGTGCGGCGCTTCTTTACCAGCCTGTCCACCGAGGATGACAGCTGCGCGGCGCAGGTGCCGCCGCTGCGGCTCGTGGCGCGCTTCGCGCGGCACGCTGAGGAACTGACGCCCGCACAGGCGCTGCCCGGCAACCTCGCCGGCGAGGCGGCGCTGCAGGTGGTGAGCGCCGTGCTCCTGACCTGCGAGGACGCCATTGCGCGGGCGCGCGCCGACGGCGCGGGCCGCGGCGTCGGCTTGCGCGGCGGGGCGGTGACCGTGACCGCGGCAGACCCCGGCTATCACCTGACCCTGCACCAGGTGCGCTGGACACAGGATGTGGCGGTGTCCGGGGAGCTCGAGTGGCCGGGACGCAGCGGCACGGTGCATGCCACGGTCGAACTCACGGGCCCCGACCTGTTGCGCGGCAAGCTCGAGCTGCAGTGGCCCGAGGGCGTCGCCCGCGCCCGCGTGACGGTGAGTGGGATGCTCGGCGGCAAGCATGTGGCCGCTGAGGCGCCGGCGCCCTGAGGTTACGCCGGCTGCGGGGCCGCCGCGCCTGCGGCCCGTCGGGTGGGGTCCACGAACAGCCAGGCCGCCGCGCTGACCAGCGCGAACACGGTGCCGGTCAGGAAGACGCTCGTCCAGGCGTTATGACCCGACAGGTACGCGATGATGGGCGTCGCGATCACACCCCCGAGGTTGCCGCCGGTGTTCAGGATCCCGGTCGCGGCCATGCTGTCGGAGCGCGCGAGGTGCATGGCGGCAGTCCAGTACGGCCCCTCGTTCACCTCGACGCAGAAGTAGCAGGCCGCGAGCGCCGCGACGGCCATGTAAGCGTTGATCGCGTCAACTGCCAGGAACAGCAGCAGACCCACGGCCGGCAACGACAAGAGCGGAATGATCCGCAGTCCCTTGCGTACGCCGAAACGCACGCCGAAGAGGCTGCCCAGGTAGCCGCCGACGCCGGCGCCGATCGCGGCCGCGATCGGCGGCATGCTCGCCAGCCAGCCGCCCTCCAGCTGCGTGAAGTGCCGTTCCTGAAGCAGATACAGAAAGCACCAGTTCGCCAGCAGGTAATAGACGTAATTCATGCACAGGTAAGAAATCGTGAGCAACAGCAGGTCAGGATTCAGGAACAGCGCGCCGATGCGCCGCCAGGGAATGCGCTGCTCGATTACCGCCGGCGGCCGCGGGTCCAGTTCCGCCAGCTCCGCGTCGCTCACGCCCGGATGTTCGGCGGGCGTATTGCGCGCGTAGAAGCCCCACCAGATGACCAACCCGAGTGCGGGGAGCGACGTCCACACGAGTGCCCGCTGCCAGCCGAAACCGAGCATTAGCGACGCAATCAGGGGCGGCGCGAGCGCCGCGCCGAGCTGCAAGCCCATGCTCTGCACGCCCTGCACCAACGACCATTTTTCCGGGTTGAACCAGGCCTCGAAGACGCCCGCGCACACGGGAAAGATCGGCCCCTGCGCGGCGCCGAGCACGAACTGCACGCTCAGGAGCGCGGCGAACAGCGCGGCCCCGCCGAGCACCCAGGGCAGGAGCGGCGTGGCCAGCGTCGCCGCAAAGGCGATCAGCCCGATGATGACGAACGTCAGGCGCGCCCCAAGACGCAGCCCGAGCAGGCCGCCGGGGAACTGCAGCACGGTGTAGCCGATGATCATCGCGGTCTCGAGCCAGCCGAGCTGCATCTGGCTGATACCCAGCCGCGGCATCATTTGCACGCCGGCGATCGTGATGCCGCGCGCCTGGAAGTAGGCGATCAGCCCGAAGCCGAACAGGAACCAGTAGATGCGCCAGCGCACGCGCGGGCGCGTGAGGGGCGGGCGCTGCGCGGGTAGCGAAATGGCGTCCCTCACGCCGTCCCGACGGCGTCGCCGATGCGCTCGAGCACGTAGCGACGGATGTCGAGGTTGAAGTCTTCCATCGGCGCATAGTAGCCGCGCTCGTGCACGCGTGCGCTGATGCCCTGCTGTACGGCCTCACAGATGGCCCAGTCCTGGCGGTTCACGAGGTCCCAGAATTCGGTGGTGTCGCGCGCATCGAAGTCGCTCTTGGCAAGCTCGTAGGGCTCGAACAGGAAGTGGCACACGATCTCGGTGCGCGTGGCGCTCTTGGGCTGCAGGGTGAAGACCGCGGCGTGATCGCAGGCGAGGCTGAGGAACAGGTTCGGGTAGATGAGTTCGCCCTTGTGACGCACCTGCTCGTCGGCGTTGAGCCCCGGGAAGGGGCGGCGCTTGCTGGTGCCCGAGCCGGTGAAGGTGTACGCCCCGAGGCGGTGCGGCACGCCACGCGTCCAGTCAAGATCGGCGCCGCCGCGCTCCTTGAAGGCCGGTACCACGGCGCACAGCTCCGGGTGCACGCCGGCGCAGTGGTAGCACTCGTTGTAGTTCTCGCAGATCACCTTCCAGTTGGCGGCGACCTCGTAGCGCAGCGTGTGCCCGATCCGCAGCTCGCCGAGACCGTAGCGGCGGATGCGCTCGGAAATGGCGCCGAGCTGCTCGGTCAGCGATGGCGCCTGGGCCGGGGTCAGATTGAGAAATACGAAGCCCTCGTGGCATTCAAGGCCTACCGGGTAAAGGCTGAACAGGCCCTTGTCGAAGCCGGCGACGGCGCTCAGGTGCGGAGCGGCGATCAGGCGCCCGTCCAGGTCATAGGTCCACTGATGGTAGGGGCAGGTGATGCGCGTGCCGACGAGCCCGCCGCCGAGTGGCGCGCCGCCGGCGGCCGCCTCGCGGCACAGCCGTGCACCGCGATGGCGGCACACGTTGTAGAAGGCGCGCAGCTGCCCCTCGCGGTTGCGGGTGAGGATGATGCTCTCGCCGAGCACGTCGAGTACCCGATGGGCGCCGGGTGCGGCGAGCTCTTCGGCGCGCGCCACGCACACCCACTCGCGGCAGAAGATGCGTTCCTTCTCGAGCGCGAAGATCGCCGCCGAGCTGTACCAGCTTGAGGGCAGCGACGGCTCGAGTCCGGCAAGCGTCGCGCTCGGCTGCGCACTCATTGCACACTCTCCAGGTCGAGGGGTTCGCCCTGGCGGTTGAGCGGTGCATCGCGCCGGTGCATCAATGACTGCGGATCGGCGTCGAGTTCGCGCGCGAAACGGTGTCCGCTGTAGACCGCGTGCACGATGGCTCCCGGAGCCGCGGCATCCCCGACCCGTGTCACGGAGCTGATGCCGGCGCGCTTCAGATCATCGGCGCGCGCGCTGAGGGCCTGGTACAGGAAGTCGTTCGAGAAGCGCGCGCCGACGATCAGCAGCGACTTGCACGACAGGCGTGTCAGTGCGTTGGTGAACTGTTGCGCAAGCACCAGGTCGCCGCCCTCGAACGCGACCACGCGCGAGAGGGTGTGCAGTTCGATCCCGGCGGCTGCCAGGGCGCGGTGAATCTGCGGCTGCTCGTTGCTCATGATGGCCCAGGCCGAGGCGTGGCCGGCCGGCGTCACGTAGCTCACCTCGAGGCCACTCTTGGCGAGGTGCTCGGCGATCACGCTTCCCATGTAGTAGTTATCAAAGTCATACACCGCCACCGGCCCCTCGATCCGTGCACCGTCGGCAACGTCGTCGGGGGTGTAGACGTTCGGCTCTTCCAGGCGCCCCACCGGGACCTCGAGCGGCGAGTACAGCAGCCGCGCCCAGCGCGAGCCGGTCGCAATCACGACGTGCGTGTTGCCGAGCTCGAGGATGTCGTCCGCCGCGAGGCGGTTGCCACGGTAGATGTTCACGTTCGGGAGCCGTTCGAGCTGCCCGCGGCGCCAGTCGAGCACGCGTCCCCAGCCGGCCAGTCCCGGCAGCCGCGTCTCAAAGCGCAGGCGGCCGCCGATCTCCTCGGCGGCTTCGGCGACCGTGACCTCGTAGCCACGCCGGCCGAGGGTCAGCGCGCATTCGAGGCCGGCGGGCCCGGCGCCCACGATCAGCACCGAGGCTGAGCTGGCGGCGGGCGCCACGCGCTCGGGGTGCCAGCCGCGGCGCCACTCCTCGCCGATGGTCGGGTTCTGGGTGCAGCGCACCGGCACGCTGTCGTGCCAGCTGGAGATGCAGATGTTGCAGCCGATGCACTCGCGGATGTCCTGCTCGCGGCCCTCGTCGATCTTCTGCGGCAGAAAGGGATCGGCGATCGAAGGCCGCGCCGCACCGATCAGATCGAGCACGCCGCGCCGGATCTGCCCGACCATGCTGTCAGGCGAGGTGAAGCGCCCGACGCCGACCACCGGCTTGGTGGTGAGCTTCTTCACGAACTCGATGATTGGCTCGTGGCTGCCTTCGGGCGCGAAACGCGACGGGGCGCAGTCGGTGGGCGAGGAATCAAGCTTCACGTCCCACAGATCGGGCAGCTCGGCGAGCAGTCCGACCACCTCGTGCGCCTCGGACGGCGCGACCGCGCTCGGTCGGGCCCGCAGCTCCTCGAGGCTGATGCGCAGGGCGACCGCGCACTTGCCCTGCACCGCTTCGTGCGTGACCTCGAGCAGTTCGCGCACGATGCGCACCCGGTTGGCGACGCTGCCGCCGTAGGCATCGGTGCGCTGGTTCCACTCCGGCAGCAGGAATTCGTAGGGCAGGTAGCCCATGCCGGCATAGACATAGACGATATCGAAGCCGGCGCGGCGCGCCTTGCGTGCAGCTTCCGCCTGCCAGGTGAGCAGCTGCCGGATGTCCGGCGGCTCCATGATCCGCGGCCGCTGATTGCCCATGAAGTTCACGTGCGTGGCCATCCATGCCGTTCCGGAGGGCGACATGGGCGCTATGCGGCTGCTGCGATTCATCACCGAGCCGCCGCCGTGCCAGAGCTCGATGCCGGCCAGCGCCCCGTGCTTGTGCACCGCGTCCGTCATCAGTGCGTGGGAGCGCACGTCATCTTCGTCCCAGAGCGTCGCGAACGGCAGCGGCGCATCATCCGAGCTCGGATCGATCGAGACGTAGCCCGTGCACACCACGCCCCAGCCGCCCTCGGCCTTGGTACCACGGAAGGCGGCGCGCATGCGCGGCATGGCGTTCGTCATCCCGGCAGCATGCGGTACGGCATAGAAGCGATTGCGGGCCGTCACGGGCCCGATTTTTACCGGCTCGAAAAGAATGTCGTAACGGGGGTTGCGTGCCATACGCAGTCCAATGGCCGGTGGCGCGGCGACCTTGATGCGGGCGAGTCTGCCCGTAGTTGAGCGGATGTTCAATAACGGCCGCCGAGCGGCTATGCTCTGTGGCCCCAAAGGCAGTTCGGCCTGATTGCTACAAAGAAGTTCGCATGCTCGCTAAGTCGTTACTGCTTCTTATGACACTGCCGGTTCTGGCTCCGGATCTCGCCACGGCTCAGACGACCAGTCCGGACACACCCGAGGCCGGTTCGGTCGAGGAGATTGCGCACGCCACGACGGAAGCGCGCTTTCTCTCGCCCTGGGTCGCCTATCTGCCGGCTTCGGCGAGCGTGGTATCCCCGCGCGCCTTCCTGCATCGCATCCCCGGTGCGCCCGGGGAGCTGGTGAACTCGGCGCAGGCCTATGCCTACTGCCGCGCGCTGGCCGGCTCTTCAGCGCGCGTGCGCATGTTCACGATCGGCCGCTCGGAGGAGGGGCGCGACATCGTGCTGCTGGCGATCGCCGATGAGAAAGGAATTCAGGAGCTCGAGCGCCTGAAAGCCGCGACGGCGGCGCTGGCGGATCCACGCAAGACCGACCCGGCGAGCGTGGACCAGCTCGTCGCGACGGCGCGCCCGATCTACTACCTCAACGCCGCGCTGCATTCGGATGAAACCGGCTCGACCGAGTCGGTGCTGGAGCTCGCCTACCGGCTGGCGGTTTCCGAGCAACCCATGATCCGCCGCATCCGCGAGAACGTCGTGGTGCTCATCAACCCGGTCTCCAACCCGGACGGTCGCGACAAGCAGGTCGAATGGTTCTACCGCTACCTCAAGGGAAAAACTGATCTGGCGGGCCTGCCGCGCCAGGCGCCTCCGTACTGGTCCAAGTACGCCTACGTGGACATCAACCGCGACGCGCACCAGCAGGTGCATGAGACCACCAAGGCAGTGTTTCGCATGATGTTCGACTGGCATCCGCAGGTGATCCACGACCTGCACGAAAGCGTCGCGCTGCTGGTGACCTGGAACGGCACCGACCCGATCAACGAGCACGTGGACCCGCTGACCTATGCGGAACGGCTCGAGTTCAGTTTTCACGAAGTGCAGGTGATGACCGGCCTGGGGATGCCGGGCGTGTGGACCTGGAACTTCGGCGACGATTTCGCGCATCTGTATCTCGATGCGATTGCCACCAACCACAATGCCGACGGTCGCGGCTACGAGACCTTCGGTAATGGCACCGCCGAGACGCTGCGTCCGGACCAGCCCGGCACCGAGACCAGCGTCGAGTGGTTCCGGCCGCTGCCGCCGCCGGCGCAGAAGTCGTTCCTCTGGTCTGCACGCGACAACGTCAATTACAACGAGACCGGGATACTGACGGCGCTGGATCTCATGGCGCAGCAGTCGAAGACCCTGCTGAAAAACTACTATCTGAAGGGCCTGCATTCGTACAAGCGCGGACTGGAAGAAGCGCCCTACGGTTTCCTGATTCCGGATGGCCAGGGTGATCCCGAGCGCGTCGCGCAAATGGTCGCGCGCCTATTGTCCCTGGGCATCGAAGTGCAGCGCGCCACCTCGGATATCACGCTCAAGGAAGGTACCTTCCCGGCGGGTACTTACGTGGTGCGCCTTGACCAGCCCTACCGCGATTACGCCGTGGATCTGCTCACTCCCCAGAATTACCCGAAGGATCGTTTCACTGAAGCTTACGACGATGTTTCCTGGGAGCTGCCGGCGCACTACCACGTCTCGGTGACGCCGACGGTGGATCCGCAGGTACGCGCTGCCAGTCTCACAGCGCTGCAGGCCGCGCCACACGTGGCGGGGACGGTCAGAGGTGCCGGGCCGGTCTTCATTCTGAAGGATACCGGCCAGGAGGGTCTGCTTCAGGCCCGTTTCGCGCTGTCGCGCTTCAAGGTGGCTATCGCGGAGCGTCCGTTCAACGTGAACGGCACCGACTACCCGGAGGGATCTTGGATCCTCGCACCGCAGGCCGGGCTCGCCGCGGGTGTGCGCGCAGTGGCAGATGAACTCGGCCTCGATTTTGTCAGTGCCGATGCGGTGCCGGGGGTGGCGAAGCACGAGACGCCGGTGCCGCGGCTGGGTCTGTGGGTGCCCTGGGCGGACACCGATACCATCGGCTGGGCGCGCTACACGCTCGATCAGCGTCATATTCCCTACGTCTATGTGCGCGATGAGGACATCCGTGCCGGCCGGCTGAAAGACAAATACGACGTCTTGCTGTACGGACACGTGGATCTTGAACTCGCCGAGCAGATCGAGGGTCTTCACAAGGCCTGGTCGCCGATGCCCTTTAAAAAGACCGCCGCCACGCCGAGTCTGGGCACTCCGGCCTCTTCCGACGACATCACCGGGGGCATCGGCTACGCCGGACTCGCCGAGCTGCAGAAGTTCGTGACTACCGGCGGACTGCTCATCACGCTCGGCAACGGCTCCATGCTGCCCCTCGAGGGCGGCCTGGTGCGCGGCGTGCGCCGCGAGGCGGGTGGAGTACCACGCACTTCTGGCGGTGGCGAAGCCTCCGCGGCCGCCTCCAAGGGCGCAGCGACGAAGACGCCGGGCGCACACGTGCGGGTGTCGTTCGCGCGCCCGGATCATCCGATAGCCTATGGATATGCGCCGCGCACCTGGGTCTTCCGACAGAACTTCGCGCTCTACTCGCTGCCGCGCAGCTGGCTGCGCATGGCGTATTGCACCACCTGTCTTGATGGACCCCTCGATACCAGCAGCATCGTGCTCGAGTGGGGTGACCGCGAGGGACAGCCCTTCGTGGTGAGCGGCCAAGCATGGGGTGAGGATAGTCTCGTGGGTCGCGGAGCCATCATGGACTTCCGCAGCGGCGCGGGCCATGTGATCACGTTCAACTTCAATCCGTTGCACCGCGATTTGAATCGCGGCGATCAGCGACTGTTGTGGAACGCGATCATCAACTGGCGCGCGATCCTCGCGCCGGTGCCCCCCGGATAGCGCCTTCAGCGGCTCGCTGGCCCGGTGAGCGGTGCGCCGAGGTAGCAGCCAAACTCCGTGACGAAGTTCACCGAGACGCGCGCGTGCACGCGCCCCTGGCGGTCGAGGAACTGCGCCTCATCGGCATGCGGAACGACCGCCCCGTGCCACACGTTCGGGTGCAGATAAAGGCCGCTGCGGCCGTCGCACCAGAAAGTCACGAAGGATTCGGGGGTCACGTCGTCGCCCGGCAGCGCCAGCGGCACGACGAAGCTCTTGCCGTTGAGCGGATAGAACAGCTGCCCGCCGTCGGGATGATAGTTAGCACGCCAGATGAGTGCGCGTTCGCGCACCTTGCCGGTGTTTTGCGCCGAGGCTTGCTCCGGCCAGGTGCTCCAGCCGAAGAGGTAACTGTCGCCGACCGCGTTGTTGCGTGCGAACAGCGTCTCGCCCTGCCAGCAGAACTCAAACAGTCCTTCCGCGACGCCACCCTGATCGCCGCTGTTCGCGTCGATCGAACGCCACCCCTGTGCCGGCCAGCGCACGATCTCGATCTTGCAGGCGTGCGGATCGTCGACCAGATATCCGTAGCCCGCCAGGCTCGCCTCGCTGGCAACGAGCAGCGGCGTGTCATGGACGCGCCGCGCGCCGGTGGAGGGGATGTAGGCAATCGCGCCGCTATCGATGTCCATGCAGGCCTTTGCTCGTTCAGCGCACTTCGGGCGGCCGCATTATGCACCCGGACTTGAGGGCGCCGGAATTTCCGCTCGGCCTTGGCGTCGTGTCCCACCAGCAGTGCGATGACCCCGGTGAGCAGTGAAGGCCGCGAAGTAAAGTAAGCCGAGGAACGTCACCAGGCGCGTGCGCACCTTGCGCAGCGCGGTAATGGCGGCAGTGTGGCTCACGTGATGCGCGGACCGATCCGCCCCCGGCTGCGGAGCATACCCAGGGATAACTGTTACCAACTGTGGACGGGAAGGGTTATCGACGCACGCCGGTCTTGGGCTGGTTAACGTAACGATCCCGAAGGGCGCGGGGCCGGGAAGTATATCACCCGACGCCAACATACCAGTCAGCATGGCCCGACCCGGTGTAGGGCGTGGGTCTCTTGATCGCGGGCGTTCTTCCCGTCAGGCTTGGGGCGTTTGGCGTTTGGCCGACGGGTGTTCCAGGTGCGCACGATCGAGAACATGAAATTTCACGGTCCCCACGCCAGGTCCCTGTCGCCGATCGTCATCCGGCTCGGCGCCCTGGGCGACATGATCAATCTAAGCTCCCTGGTCCATTTTCTGCACCAGCGATACGGCAATCCGTGCGTGATCATCGGCGCGGGCTCGTGGAGTGAACCGATCTATCGGGGCAATCCCGACGTAGCGCAGGTCTGGGTACTGGATCGCCACGTGCCTTTTCTGCTCAACCGGGCTGGGTGGGGTGTCCTGGCCGCGCTGCGCCGCAGTGCGCCGGCCCCGATTTACGTGTGCGACGATGACAAGCAGCTGCTGCGGGTGCAGCGCTTGCTGAAACTGAGCGGCGTCGACCCCCGGCGCACCTTGTTCATCAACGGCCATCCGCGCGAATCCGAGCAGCATCACCTCGACCGACTGATCAACTTTGGCAAGTGCACGCCCCCGGCGCTGCCGGATGGCAGCTACCCTCTGCCACCGAGCGCGCACGTGTGCCTGCGGGCGGCGTTCGATCTGGAGCCGGAGCGCGCCGAGCTGCGCCAGTGGCTCGTTTCACGGGGATGGGCCGGCAAGGAACTCATTCTGGTGCAGCCGGGCAATCGCCGCACGATCAGCACCCGGCGCGGGCGGCACCGCCGACTCGGTCGCGATGACAAGTACTGGCCCTCGCAACGCTGGATCGAACTGTTCCGGCGGATTCACGCCCGCAAGCCGAACGCCCTGATCCTGCTGTGCGGCGCGCCGCAGGAAGAGGGCATGCTGCGGCAGCTGTGCAGGGCGGCGCAGATGCCCGGCGTGGTGGACGTTGCCAGCCTGCCGATACGGCTGTTCTTCGCCCTGTGCGAAGCGGCGCACAGCATGGTCTCGGTCGACACGGGCCCGGCACACGCCGCGGCGGCCTCGGGTCTGAGGCTTGTCGTGATGTTCGGGGCGCAGCGACAGAGTCGCTGGTTACCGCGCAGCCCCTCGGGGACGCGTGTCATCGGACTCGGTGGCCCGCCGGTTTCCTCGCACATCGAGCAGATCTCGGTGGAGGAAGTTTTCGAGGCGTGGGACTCACTCGCCGAGCAGCAGGCGGACGAGTGCGAGCTTGAGGCGCAACCGCGGCTGGCCGCCCTGACGCGTTAGTCCGCAGCAGTTCGGGGGCGCGCCAGCGCGTCGATTAGGGTGGCGTACTCGCGCAGGCCCGGTGTGGCAAGTCCCGCAACCTTGCCCTGATCGTCCCAGTGACGCACGCGCACCGCCGCACGGTAGTAGGGTTCCTGCTCGAAGCGCGCGACCTCCGCCGGCGACATCGGCCCTCCCTGCAGCTTCAGCGTGTGGACCGAGGCCGAACTGAGCTGCGCGAAGTAGTGCGGATCGACCGCGCAAAGGTAACGTTTGGCCGGGACATGCAGTCGCACCGGCTCGGCTACCTCGGCGGCGAAGCGCTGCGCCAGCCAGCGCGCCCCGGCTTCCTCGTGATGCGCGTCGCTCACCCAGTCTTCGATGGCGTCCGGGACGGCCTCGAGCAGATGCCCCACATCGTGCAGCAGCGCGGCGATGACGAGGTGATCGGGCGCGCCTTGTACGCGGGCAAAATGCGCAGCCTGCAGCCCGTGCTCGGTCATCGATACGCGCTCGCCGAAGTAGGCGCCCGCGCCGCGCCGGCCGTAGAGCGCCATGATTTCCTCGGCGACGCTCACCCGGGCACTTCGGCCAGCCGGCGACGCAGCAGCGCGGTCTCGCTGTAGACGCTGTCACGGCTGAGATAGCAGCCGCGCAGGTGGCGCGGATAGCGCGCCGAAGAAAAGGCGGTGCGACCGTGCAGGGTGCGCTGGTTGTCGAACACCACGAGCGTGCCGGCCCCCACACGCGTGCGCAGCTGGTAGCGTGGCTCGCGCATCAGCGCCGCGAAGCGCCGATAGGCTCCATAGAAGCGTGGTGCGGCCGCGGCTGCGATGCTAAGCGGGGCAATCGAGCGGCTGTTGTAATGAACCGCAGTCACGGCCCCCGCGGTGGACAGCTGGATGAGCGGCCGCTCGGCATAGAGCTCCGCGTCCTGGGAGCGGTAGAGGAACGGCACGGCCGTGCCGCTGAGCGTAGCGAAATCCTCGGGCGCTTCGCTGCGCAGCTGCGCGGCGAGCGCGAAGCCGTCGGCAAACAGGCTTTCGCCGCCCTCGTCCGAGGTCACGAGCGCATGCAGCGCCTGGAATCCCGGTACCGGCTCGCGGTAGGGGTTGTCGGTGTGCAGCCCAAGTCCCAGATCGGAGTAGGCGAGGTTTTCCGGCTGCGCCACCGAACGCACGTCGAAGGTGAGGCCGTAGTTGGTCTCGAGCACGCGCCCGACCAGCGGCATCACCTCAAGAATCGCGCCTTCCCGCGCAGGAACCTCCGCCAGGAACGCCAATCCATCCTGGACCAGGCGCGTGAGCCACGCGAGGCGCGCGCTCGGCACGGCCGACAGCGCGGCCAAGCTCGCCCAGGCGAAATCCCGCCGTGCATCGAGACGCTGGCCTTCGAGCCACGTGCGCACCTGCAGTTCGGGGCGCGGGGCTCGGGCTTCCGGGCGATGGGCGTGGAGCCATCGAAGATCGAAGGACGCGGTACGGGCCTCGCCGTCCCAGTCGATGCGCACCGCGCCGTCCTCGCGCGCGGCGTTGCGAATGCGCGGCTTTGCGGGCAGGTCCGCGATGTCGATCAGGCGCTGCCCGCTATAGGCGTCCCGGTCCTCGGGCACGTTGTCGCGCAGCCACAGGCTCGAGTACTCGCTGCGTGCGCCGTCTGCCCACTCGATGGTCAGAGTTTCCGGTGCCGCCGAGATGCGGCTGACTCCTGCAGATTCACTCATGCGCGGATTTTGCCGCCTTGGTGTTCAGGACGTAAAGCACGCCCGCGCACAGGGCGGCAACGGCGCTGACCACCGCCAGCGAGACGAAGACCCCCTCCCAGCCGTAGGCGCGGGCAATCCGCGCCACGGTGTCGCCGGCAAGCGCCCCGCCGATGTAGCCGATGCCGTCGATGATCCCGGACGAGGCCGCGCTCGCCTGCTTGCCGCCGAAGTCCAGGGCGAAGGCACCGCCCAGGTAGGAATACGGTCCCAGCAGGCAGAACGCCACGATGCCGATCATGAGCACGGGAAAGAGAGAGCTCGTGTTGCCCGGGTGCACGCCCATCAGCAACAACAGCGCCACCGCCGCTCCGGTCAATCCCAGGAACATGAGCAGGGCGCGACCATTGAGTCCGAGGCGGTCGCTCAGCCAACCGGCCGCGAGCACCGAGAACACGCCAACCCCCGGAAAGATCGCACTGAAGGTCGCGGAGCGACTCGTACTGAAGCCCAGCTGATCGCGCAGATACTCCGGCGTCCAGGTGTTGAAGGTCTCGCGGATAATCGTGCAACCGAACGAGAGCAGACACACGAGCAGGAATGCCCGGCTGCGCAGCAGCGGCTGTAGCAGCGCCCACACGCCCGCGGGGGGCGCCTCCGTCTGCGCGAACAGGTTCAGCGGATTGGCCTTCGCCGGTGCATGGCCGGCATCGGCGCGCGACTCGCGCAGCCAGAGGAAGCTTGCCAGGAGTGCGACGGCGGCGACGGCCGCGGCAAACATGAACAGCGCACGCCAGCCGAAGCCGTGTTCGATCAGCATCCCCATCTGCTGCCGCGCCAGCGCATCACCCACCAGGTAACTGATGCTGAGGATGCCGAGAATGGAACCGTACGAGGTGTAGTTGAACCATTTCGAGGAAACCTTGATCAGGCCCGCCCAGCCGACCGACTGCGTGAGGCGATTTCCCACCCAGGCAAGCGTGAACAGCGGCAGCGTGCCGGAGAGCCCGAACAGCAGCGTGAAGGTCGCGGCGCCGCCCACGCCGATCAGGAAGTTGCGCCGCCCTCCCCAGTAGTCGCCGAGCCCGGTCAGAAAGAACTTGCCGAACGCATACGCGAGTACGCCCAAAGAGGTGATGGACCCGAGCCGCACCAGCGCCTCGCCGTGACTCAAGCCCCGCCGGCCGAGCTCGTCCGCCAACAGGGGCGTGGCCACCGACAGGTCGGCCCGGCAGTAGTAGCAGGCCGCATAGCCGGTAAACAGCAGCACGATCGTGCGGATCTGCGCGGCGCGCAGTGAGCCGGTCGCAGCGATGCTGCCGCCGACTTCAATCGGGGTCGCGGTGCTCATGGGGTGGGCGACTGCGCAGCGGCAGGGTTTGCGGCCACCCAGATCGGATCCGTGTACGCGCGCCGGCCGAGCTGATCCTCGACGACGAGCGCATACCAGTGCAGGTGCTCCGGATGCACGGTGAAATCCAGGTGGGTGGTCACCGGCGCGCTCTCAAAGGTACGCGTTTCGCGCGCCTGGCCATCGCCGATCAGTTCGGCTTTCTTGAGCCCGGCCACGGACCCCAGCTCAAAGGCGAGCACCGCAGATTCACCCGCCAGCGCACGGATCTCGGTCCCAAACATGGTGGCCGGATAGATGATCGGTCCGTAGCTCACGTAGGCGTGACCGGCCCTGAGCGCGGAGGCGAACGCCTCGGCGGTCACCGCACCGGCCAGGTGCACGAAGGTGCGGACGCGCCCGGACTGCTCGCTCCAGACGTTGTGCGTGTCGCTGCCGCCGGAGAGGTAATAGTGCCGCCCTTCATTCCAGTAGTCCCATAGCCGCGCCAGTACTTTCGCATCATCTCCGGGTACCGTCGAATTGATCTCCACCAGGTCGAAGGCGCCGTCGAAACCACCCGGTGCGACGCCGGCGGCGACACTGGAAAAATAGCCGTACGGGATGAAGGGATGATTAACCTGCACGACCGTGGCGCCTTCGCGGCGCGCCTCCTGCAGCACCGCGCTGATGGGGGCGGTGCTGGTGTCGATCGCCAGGCGGGCGCCGACCTTGAGCGGATAGGCGTTGAAGTGACCCCAGGACGGCGACAGTTCGATGCCGGGGATGAAGGCGACATGCCGCTCGCCGGCGATCTTCAGCAGCGCCGCGTGGTTTGCGGTGGAGTCATGGTCGCTGACGAACAGCACATTGAGACCGGCCGCGAGCTGGGAGCGGGCGAGATCCTCAGGCGGCGTCACCGCCTCGGCCTGATCGGCATGATGGTGCAGGTCGGCGGCGTACCAGCCCTGGGCCGGAGGGTCGAACAGGGGCTTGATGTCCACCTGGCAGTGTGTGGTCTGGCCGGCAACCACCTCGGCCTGCACGACCGCATCCGGTGCGAGCACGCCGGCTCCTGCGGAGACCTTGAAGCCATAGGCACCCGGTGCGATGGGCACTTCCAGCTGCCCCTGGGGGATGAGCGCGGTAAAGAAGGTCTTGCGTCCCAGAAACTCGACCACGGGCTGGTTGCCCGTGTCGATGACGATGCGCGCATCCAGGGGCGCGCCGCTCGTGGCGTTTTTGACCGCAAAGGCAATGTTGCCCGGTTCGGCAAGACCGGCGAAGTCGTGCGTCTGCGAGCCGCCGGGTGCCACCGTGACCGGCAAAGTCTCGCTGCGCGAGTAGTTCTTTCCCGTGGCGTAGAGTGTGTAGCGGCCCGCCGGCAGACGGGCCGCGTAGCGGCCCGCGTGTCCCAGCGCCCAGCCGTAGGGTTTACCGTCCTTCTCGATCACGACCACCGGATCAGCCAGCGCGCCGCCGCGCTTGCTGCGCACCGCGCCGTGCACCTCACCGGCGCTCAGGTGCTGTTGCTCGATCTCCGCAGCCATTACCGGCGCCAGGTCGCCGCGTGCGCCGACCTGCAACCAGCCGCTGAACGTATGGCTTTCGTGCGGTTTCAGCGTGTGCAGGAGAAACATGTCGCGCGAACCTGAGCCGATGTGGTCGGCGTAGGGAGCGTGCAAGGTCACCGTCCAGCCGGCGTCATAGCCGCTCACGCGCTTGGCGAGCGCCGCGGCGGCGCTGCCCTCGTTGATCCCGGCAAGGCCCGGCACGGCGAACAGGAAGCCGCTGCTCGGCCACAGCGTCAGCCCCGACAGCAGCTCCGCGAGTGCCGTCGGGCCCTCGTTCGTCATGGTGGTACTGATCGCCACCCGATCGGCGCGCGCCGCGAGCGTGTACAGAGTCTCGATGCGCACCGCCCCCCAGTCGCGCACCACACGAATGCGCGCCTGAGCGGGCCCGCGCTCGAGGATGTCGACGTGCTGGTAGGTATTCGGCCACGCTGACCAGTTGTTGGGAATGAAATCCGCGAACACGATGCGATCGCGGCCGATCGCGCCAGCGCTTACCGGCGCGATATCGATGAGCGCGCCCCGGGGCACGCCGTAGGGCGCGGGAGACTCGACCGCCAGAGCAAACGCCAGCCGCTCGTTGACGACCGTGATGTCGCCGGCAGCGCGCGCGTTGCCTTCCGGTATCGAAGTTGGCCCGACGATGACCCGCACAGCCGCGCCCGCGAGGGGAGACAGCAGCGCAAGCGCCGCCAGCAGCGTCAGCCTGATGCCCATTAAAATTCGGTCCCGCCTCGTTCTGCGTCGCTTCGCGAAGACGCACCTTACGGGTGAGGCGCAGGCGACGTTCGAAGATTACAAGATACTAGCCGAGCGCGAAGGCCGAAGCGACGGCCTGCGGTAGTGGTCGGGGGAGAAGCGCGGCCCCGCCTGGTGCGCGGGGCCGCGTTGGCTCAGATGGACGGTGAAGGCTTACCAGCGCCGATAGATCACCACCGGGGCCGGCGCGATCACGCCGACGCCAACATACGCACGCCGTGGGCCGATCGGGGCGACCACGCAGCCGGCAAGCGCTGCACCCAGGGAAAGGGTAATCAGCAGTTTGACAAGGGTATGCATGGGCACATTCCTTTCGCATTCACCTGAGAGTGAAAACGCGCGCTGACCCCAGCGGCTGACATTGCGGCGCGCGGCTCGGTACGTTCAGGGGTCGTTCAGGGCATGGGCCGCCGTAGCGTATGATCGGCACGCCCATGAGCACCGTGCGTCAGCAGCTGCGCGACAACGCCGTGGCGATCACCAGCCTGATCGTTGCGCTCACGGCTCTGGGCTACAACACCTGGCGCAATGAGCGCACCGAGCACAACCGCAACGTCCGCACCGCCGCCTTCGAGGTGCTGACGCGTTTGGCCGAGCTCGAACGCGTGGTGTTCCTCGCCCAGTACGACCACGATACCAAGGCGGGCAGTCCGCGCGCGGGCTGGACGTACGTGCTGGCGATCCGCGATCTGGCGGGGCTCGAGCCGCAGCCCTTGCCGGCGCGTGCCGCGGAGCTGCAGCAGATCTGGGGCGCCAACTGGGAAGCTCTCGGGCGCGACGAGGAGACCGCCGTCACCCGCATCGACGATGCGATCGGCCGGATGCGTGAGGCCACGCTCGCCACGCTGAGGTCGCTGCGTTAGCGTTCGATTCCGAAGAGCTGCGATTCGCCGTCCGCGGTGAAATGCACCCGGCCTTCTGGGTGCATACCGAGCCGCTGCAGGATGTGCATCGAGGTGCGGTTGTGAGGCGCCGTGATGGCCACGATGCGTTTCAGGCCGAGCTCGTTGAAAGCGAACTCCAGGGTGGCCGCCGCCGCCTCCAAGGTGTATCCGCGGCGACGCGCGCTCGCCAGCATCGCAAAGCCGATCTCGACATGCGGATGCGAGTCCCGGCGCAGCAGCCCACACAGGCCCACCGTCACGCCGGCGTCCTTGAGTTCCACCGCATACAACCCGAAACCGAAGCGGTGATAGCTCGCGGCCGGACCTTCCTCGATGTAGCGGTGCGCGCTTTGCAGATCGTGGACCCCGCGATCGCCCACGTTGGCACGGAACTGTGGATCGGTCAGCAGTTCCAGGATGAACGCGGCGTCCGCGTGCTGCAACCATCGCAGGCGCAGGCGCGGCGTTTCGATGACGCTCACGTGCGTGCCGCGGCCGCATACAGGCCCGCAGTTTGCGCCGCACTGTACTTAGCGAGGATCACGAACATTGAGTGATTATTGCGTACCATAGCGGCACTGCCCATCCCGGGGGGAAGGTTCGTATGATCACGCTCTACCACCGGCCAAAGACGCGCTCGTCGCGCTTCCTGTTTCTGCTCGAGGAGCTCGGCGCTCCTTACCGCATCCAGATCGTGACCACACGCAATCGTGATGGCACCGGCGCGCCCGATCCCGCCAACCCGCATCCGCACGGCAAGGTCCCGGCGATTTCCGACGATGGCGTCGTGGTGTTCGAATCGCCCGCCATCGCGCTGTATCTGACCGACAAGTTTCCACAAAGTGGCCTTGGACCGCTCGTCGGCGACCCGCAGCGCGGCCCGTACCTTTCCTGGCTCGCGTATTACGGTGACGTGTTCGAACCTGCGATCATGTCCAAGGCCATGAAGGTCGAAGTTCCGCGTGGCACCGCCGGCTGGGTGGCCGTTGAGGAAATGGTGCCGGCAGTGCTCGCACGGCTTTCCCGGGCGCCATACATGCTCGGCGAGCAATTCAGCGCGGTCGATGTCCTATACGGTTCAACTTTCGCGCTCTTTGCGCAAAGCAATCTCATCCCGCACTCGCCGCTGCTGCAGCCCTACGTGCAGAGCATCCTCAAGCGGCCGGCGTTCGCGCGCGCCTTGGCGCGCGACACGGGCTGACGCTCATGCGGCCATCCTCAGCTGCGCTGGCAACGACCGCGGCGCCCACGCCCACGCACTGGTGCGAGTTTGACGCCCCAATCGGCCCGTTGCTGCTCGCCGGCAGCTGCGGCGCGCTGACGCTGGTGCATTTCCAGTCCGGGCCGCGCCCATGGCGGCCACCCGGGGAGTGGCTGCAACAGGAACAGCCATTTCGCCCCGCGATCATGCAGTTGCGTGAGTACTTCGCCGGCACCCGGCGGCGTTTCGAACTCGCGCTCGCGCCGCGGGGCACGCCGTTCCAGCTGGCGGTGTGGCAGGTGCTGCGCGCCATCCCCTATGGGCAGACCGTGTCCTACGGCGAGATCGCCCGGGGGCTGGGCCGTCGTCCTGAGGCCGCTCGGGCGGTGGGGCTTGCCAACGGCGCAAACCCGCTGCCCATCATCGTTCCCTGCCACCGGGTCATCGGCGCCGACGGCTCGCTCACCGGCTTCGGCGGCGGGTTGCCCATCAAGCGGGCGCTGCTGCAACTTGAGGGAGCGGCCTGCGTCAGGGATCTGTTCAGCGATCAGCAGCGCACATGAACCGACGGCAGTTCGCGGCGACTCTGGGTGGTGCCGCCGCGGCCGCCGCGCTGCCGCCGGGGCGCGGCGCGGACGCGGAGCCCGCGAGCGGCGTGAGTGCGAGGGCGCGCGCGCTTTATCATCGCACCCTCATTCTCGACTGCAACTCCGCCCCGCCGACGCCGGAGCAGTTGCCGCTGCCGCAGGCGGACCTCGACTTGGTGCGCGATAGCGGGGTGAACGTCGTCAAATGGTCGCTCGGTGGCATCAACAGCAACTTCGCGGCGACTGTGGCGGAGATCGCCCTGGTACAGCAGCTGATCGAGGTGCACCCGCAATATTTCACTCAAGTGCGGATCGCGAGCGATCTTGAGCGCGCCAAGCGCGCCCGGCAGCTCGGCCTCATCTTGTCCTTCGAAAGCACGGACATGCTGGGCGACAAACTGGAGTCGTTCGCCCTGTTTCGTAACCTCGGCGTGCGCGTGATGCAGTTGTCCTACAACCGCAGATCGGCGTTCGCCGCGGGGGTCATGGAGCCGGACGCGGGCGGCCTGACGCCGCTCGGGCGCGATGCGGTGGCCGAGATGAATCGCCTCGGCATCGCGATCGACCTGAGTCATGCCAACGCGGCGACTACGAGCGACGTGCTGGCGTTGTCGGCCAAACCGCCCATCATGACGCACGCCGGGGCGGCGGCCGTACATGCGCATCCGCGCACCAAGAGCGATGCGCAGCTGCGCGCGCTGGCCGCAAAAGGTGGCGTCGTGGGGATTTTCGATCTGCCGTACCTGACCGCCTCGCCGCGCCAGCCGACGCTGGCCGATTACATGCAGCATCTGGAGCACGTGCTGGGCGTGTGCGGTGAGGATCACGTCGGTATCGGCAGTGACGTCGATATCGAGCCCTTCGACACCAGTGCCAAGGGCATGGCGGAGTTTCAGCAGGAGACGGAGGAGCGCAGCAAGGCAGGACTTGCGGCTCCTGAGGAAGACCGGCCGACCTACGTCGAGGGCCTGAACACGCCGCTGCGGCTCGAGATCATCGCCGATCAGCTGCTGAAGCGGGGCTACTCCGCCCAGGTGACCGAGAAGGTACTCGGCGCTAACTTCGCGCGCGTGTTTGCCGAGGTGTGGACGGTGTGAAGGGCCCGGGACGCGCCCGCGCGCCGCGTCCGTAGGGTGAGCGCTAAGTCGGCTGGTCGGCGAGGGCCGCGAGCAGCATGCGCGCGAATTCGGGCCCGGTGCCGGCTTCTTCGTGCTTGAAATACACGAACACGTCGCTGCAGTGGGTGGCCTTCTCGCGGATGACTTCGGCCCAGCGCGCCAGGTCCTGCGGCGTATAACCCTCATCGCGTAGCCGGAAGTACCCATAGTCGGCGGTGAGCTCTACGGGAGTCGAGAACTTCTCACTGTCGGCAATGCACAGCGCGAAGTTACGCGCGCGCAGCCGCTCGAACACTTCAGCGTCCATCCATGAGGCGTGACGGAACTCGAACGCCGCGCACGTGCCGGCCGGCACCTGCTGCAGGAAATCATCGAGGACTCCGAGGTCCTTGCGAAAGTAGGGCGGGAGCTGGAAGAGCAGCGCGCCGAGCTTGGGGCCCAGGGTCGCTGCGGTCTTCACAAAGTACGCGAGCAGCTCGGCGCAGTCTTTGAGCTTGGCGATGTGGGTGATGCGCTTCGGCGCCTTCAGTGTCAGTCGAAAACCTGGCGGGGTGCCTTGGTCCCAGCCGGCGAGAATCTTGGCATTGGGGACGCGGTAGAAGGTGTAGTTGATCTCAACCGTGCTGAAGCGCTCGGCGTAGTAGGCCAGCATCCTGGCCGCCGGCATCTTCAACGGATAGAAGCTGCCCTTCCATTCCGGGTAGTTGTAGCCGGATGTACCAACCCAGAGTTTCATGCGGGCCAGCGCTCAACGCGTCTCGTTGCTCACCAGCCGACGGTACTGGCCGAGGTGACGAATCGCGTGCTGCGGCTTGCCCATCGATTCGTACAGCCGCGCCAGGTTGTAGTGGCAGTCGGCGAACTCCGGATCCTCCTCGAGCGCGCTCTGATACGCCTGCAGTGCCGCGGCCGCGTCCCCCAGATCCTCGAGCAGCACGCCGTGATTGAATAGCAGCAGTGAGTCGCGGCCCGCGCTCTGGCGGGCCCGCTGATAAACGTCCGCCGCTTCCTGCGTGCGCCCCGACTCATGCAGCAGGCGACCCCAGTTGGTCCAGGCGGGCGCATTGTCGGGCTCGGCCGCGACCGCCTGGCGATAGGCATTGAGCGCCGCGTCCGGGTCGGAGTTCTCCAGCGCGAGACCCTGCGAAAACCAATCCTGCGACACGGCCTCGGGGCGTGCGGGCTCCTCGCGGTGCTCGACCACGTGCAGCACGCCATCTTGCAGCGTGACGTCCAGGCCGAGCACGTACTGCCCGCTGTCCACCTGCCAGCGCGCATCGCCGTCGCGTACCACCACGCGGTCTCCGAGCGCACTGATGGCGATGCCGGACAGCGGCAGCGCCTCGGGCAGCTCGCGGCGCAGCGACTCGAGCGAGCGGCGGATGCGTTTGGCCGAGATCTTCGCCTGCATGAGCGCGCGCGCGGTGCGCAGCACGATCAGGTCCTGGAAGGAGAAGCGCAATTCGCGCCGCGGACCACGCTCCGGATTGACGAAACCCGCACGAATCAGGCTGCGGGTGACGGCCGGCGAAAGCTGCAGGACGCGCTCGACGTCCCGCACACTGTAGGAAGGCACCAGACCTCTCGATTTGCGCTCTGGGCGCCTAGGCGTTGCGCTTGCTCGCCTTGCGCGCAGGTCGCGCCGGCTCCTCCGCGCGGCGCGGTCCCTTGCGCGGGCCGAGACGGTTGACCTGCGCCCGGGCGCTCTCGGTCTTCTCGAGGCTCGCGCGCAACGCTTCCATCAGGTCGATGACCTTGCCGTCTCCGGGCGGCGCAACTTCGGCGACCGAGATTTCCTGGCCTTCGACCTTCTTTTGGATCGCGGCCTCGATGCGCCCGCGCAGATCGTCCTTGTAGGCCTGCGCGTCGTACTGCGGCGCGGTCTGCTGATCGATCAGCTGCTGCGCCAGTTTGAGTTCCTGCGGTTTGACATCCGCCTTGGGCACTTCCATCTCGCTCGCGCTTTTCACGTCAGCGGCGAAGTGCAACTGCTGCATGGCGAGCACATCGCCGATCGGACGCAGGATCACGATGTAGGCCTTGCCGCGCGCCGCCCAGTGCCCGACGCCGCAGCGCTTGGACTGCTTCAGCGCCTCGACCAACAGGCCGTAGGGCTTGGCGGCGCCCTTGTCGGGCGCCAGATAGTAGGTCTTGTCGAAGTACACCGGATCGATCGACTCGATCGGCACGAACTCGGTGATGTCGACCGAATGCGTACCCACCTCCTCGAGCGCCTTGATCTCCTCGGGCGTGAAGCGCACGTACTGGTCCTTGGCGAACTCGTACCCCTTCACCATCTCGTCACGATCCACGACCACGCCTTCCTTCTGGCAGATGTATTGCTGCCGCAGGCGCGAGCCGCAGGTCTTATGCAGGAGGTTGAAGGAGATTGCGTTTGCGGATTGCGTGGCGGTGTAGAGCTTCACCGGTATGGCGACCAGCCCGAAGGACACCGTCAGGGAACCAATGGAACGTGCGGCCATGAATGCACCTACCGTGGATTACTTCTCACGCTCAATACCGAAAGCCTTCGTAAGGCTCTGTTTTATCTCAAGTACATCATGCCATCTGTCGCCGCTCTTTTCCAAGCGCGACGGTACGTCCTTGATTGTAAAGTCCATCGGCTCGGCGCCCTCGAGCTCCTCCCAGCTTAGCGGCATGGAAACCGGGGCCCCGGGAACCCCGCGCGGGGAGTAGGCGACGTTCAGGGTCTTGCCGCGGACGTTCATGTTGTAGTCGATAAAGATCTTGCCGGTGCGCTTCTCCACGGCCCATTCCATGGTGATGTCCTTCGGATGCTCGCGCATCACGTGGCGGCCGACCGTCTCGCAGATGTGCCGCGCCTCATCGAAAGTGACCGTGCGCTCGATCGGCACGAACACGTGCAGGCCGGTCTTGCCGGAGGTCTTGACGATCGCCTGCAGGGACATCTCGCGCAGCAGCTCGTGCAGCCAGAACGCGACGCGCTTGCCGGTCGCGAAGCCGCGCCGGTTGAGTTCCGGCTCGGCGCCCTTGGCCTCCTTGCCCGAGTAGATGTACGGGTCGATGTCAAACACCAGATAGTCGGGGTAGTTGAGGATCGAGGCTTCCAGGGCGGCAAGCGAGCCGGCGTAGTCGGTGTGCGCGCCCTTGGCCTCCGGCAGCACCGAGGCGCGCGAGTGCCAGACGTGGAACTCGAGCGTGCCCACCTGACCGAGCCACAGCAGGGTCGCAAGATTGTTGGCCAGCAGATAGCGATGACGCTCGTCCTTGCTCTCGGAGAACACCGTCACCGACTCGACGAACTCCGGCAGCGATTGCGCCCAGTGCTTCTGGAAGAAGCGCTCGCCATGGATGCCCTCGGGCATGCGGATCATCGTGAGCGGGCGATCGGTGAGGTGCGGCAACATGAAGCGCGCGACGCTGGCCAGATAGGCGAGGAAGTCGCGCTTGGTGATCGCGGGGCGCCGCGCCGATTCTGCGGGCCAGTAGATGCGGTCAAGGTTGGTGAGCTTAAGGCGCGCCGCGCCGACGGCCAGCACCAGGGTCTTGGCCGGATTCTTCAGCTGCTCGAGGACCGCCGCGGCCTGCGCGGTCTCGCCGGGGATCGCGGCTGCAGCGCTGCGCGCAGCTGTGCCTGAGGAGCGCGGGCCGCCCGGGTCGGAGCGTCCGCCAGGCCGCACGATGCTGTGTGCGGGCACATCCTCGCGCAATCGCAGAAACACCGGAGCGCGCAACGAGCCCCCTGGGGTCCACTCGCTGAAGCTGACCTCTGCCACCAGCTTCGGTTCGAGCCAGGTGGTGGGGCGGTGCAGCGGGGGCTTTTCGGCAAACGGCGAGGATTTACGTGCGAGCTTGGCCGCACGCGCGAGCAAGGCGCCGATGCTGTCCTCTTCGAGCCCGGAGCCCACGTGTCCGGCGTAGTGCAGCGTCTTGCCCTCGTAGTAACCGAGCAGCAGCGCGCCGAGCGGATCGCGTGTGCCCTTGCCGCGGGTATAGCCGCCGAGCACGAACTCCGCCGACTGAACCGCCTTCACCTTGAGCCACGCACTTGAGCGCACCCCCGGGTGGTAGGCAGCGTCGCATCGCTTGGCCATGATGCCTTCGAACCCCAGATCGAGCGCCGCCCGGTAGAGCTCCTCCGCGTTCTTTGCGCAGTGCACCAGCTGTACGTGCCGGGCCGGCAGCAGACACTGCGCCAGGTAGCGGCGCCGATCGGCGTAGGGGGCGTCGCGCAGGTTTAGCCCGGCGAAGTGCAACAGGTCAAAGCACACCAGGACCACTGGCGTGGCACGCTGTGCAGCGGCGATCTCAGCGGCGCTTTTCAGCTGCGCGCGGTTCTGCAGCGCATTGAAGGAAGGTCGGCCGCTCGCATCCAGAGCCACGATCTCCCCATCGAGGAGCATCCGTCCACCGGGCTGCGTTGCCAGATCCGTCACAAGCTCGGGAAAAAAGTGCGTGAGATCGAGGCCGCGCCGCGACTGCAGGCGCACCTGGCCGTGATCGACGAAGGTGAGGACGCGATAACCATCTAGCTTCGGCTCGTAGCGCCAGCGTGAATCAGAGGCCGGTGCCGCGCCGCTCTCGGCCAGCATCGGTCGCAGCCGGTTGGGGAGCGCCTCCGCGGGGCCGGTGGGGGCGAGGCGTGCGGCGTCCAGGCGCTGCGTGATCGCCTGCGGCACGACCTCCTCGAGGCTGGCGCCGGAGAGCACCGAGCGGTGGCGGGCGAGCAGATCGTTGGTGCGCGCAAAGCGGTCCTTGTGCTTGATCAATAACCACTGATTGGCCTGGCCGGTGCGCACCAGCGTGTAGGAACCCTTGAGCTTCTCCCCACACAGGAAAAAGCTGAGCTTGCCCGCGGCCAGTTCCGCGCGCACGCGCTGTTGCGCCACGGCGCGATCGTCGAAGGCATACTGCTGCGCCTCATCGGGTGAGTACGCGCCGCAGTCCCAGACGATGACATTGCCGGCGCCGTACTGCTTGGCCGGGATCGCGCCCTCGAAGGAGCCATACGCGAAGGGGTGATCCTCGACCTCCACGGCCATGCGCTTGTCGGCGGGATCGCAGGAGGGACCCTTGGGAACCGCCCAGGACTTGAGCACGCCATCGAGTTCCAGCCGGAAGTCGTAGTGCAGCCGTCGCGCGGCGTGCTTTTGCACGACGAACAACAGTGGCCCGTGGCGCGCCGCGGCGGCCTGGGCCGGCGGCTCGGGCGTGCGCGAGAAGCTGCGCTTCGCCGCATAACGCTCGAGCGCCCGGCGGCTCATGCGTGAGCCGCCATCCACGCCGCGACTTGCGCGAGCAAGGCGCGGCGTACCTCTGCGTCCTTGCGGCCGGAGCGCGCCGGCACGTGGAAGGAGTGATCTGCCGCATCGACCCAGTGCACGGTGGCCCGCGCCTGCAGAGGTTGCAGGACCTGCTCGAGCAATGCCGGCTGCGCGAGCGCATCGCGACTGCCCTGCACGAAGAGCATCGGTATGGCGATACGTTCCAGGTGCGCGGCGCGCTCGATTCCCGGGGTTCCTGCCGGGTGCAGCGGAAAGCCGAGGAAGACCAGGCCGCGCACCGCCGCCAGGGGCTCACGTGCCTGCGCCTGCGAGGTCATCCGGCCGCCGAAGGAACGGCCACCGGCAAACAGCACCGCCGTCGGCGCACGTCGCTGTGCCTCGGCGACCGCCGCGCGCACGGTGGCATGGCACACGGGGGGCGGATCCGGGCGCCTGGCACCGCGCTCGCGGTAGGGAAACTGATAACGCAGCGTGGCGACACCGTGTGCGGCGAGCTCGCTGGCCGCGGCCCGCATGAACGGATGATCCATGCCGCTGCCCGCGCCATGCGCCAGCACGTAACACAGACGTGCGGCAGGCGGCGACAGCCAGCGCGCGGAGACCGGCGTCGCCGGATCAACCGTGACCGTCAATAGTTCGTCAGCGTCGCCAGTACCGCCCGCCACGGTGCCGTCCTTACTCGACCGCCGCCACCCAGGCCCCGTAGGCAGGCAGCGTCAGGCGGCCCCCCGGGCTGGTAAGCAGCTCCCCGGGGCTCGAGAGCAGCGTGCGAAAGCGATTGCCCACCAGGCCCGCCGCGCGGCCATTGATCGTGACCGTCTGCGGCTGCGCCGACATGTTCAGCGACACGATGATGCCGGAGCCCTCGGGCGTGACGCGTGCGTAGGTCAGTACGTGGGCATTGGTGGGGTCGAGCATCGCCAGTCGTCCGGTGCGCAGCGCCGGGTCCCCGCGGCGCAGTGCCAGCAGCGTCCTGTGCCAGTTGAGCAGCGATTCGCCGTCGGCGAGTTCGGCCTTGACGTTGACCTTGTCATACCCGGCCGCCACCGGCAGCCAGGGGTGGGAGCTCGAGGTAAAGCCCGCCTGGGCGTTGGAGGTGTCCCACTGCATGGGGGTTCGCTCGCCATCGCGACCCTTTTCCTTCGGCCACCCGGTGATGCCGATCGGATCGCGCACGTCCTCCACGCGTGCGGGCGTCGCGGTGGACTGCCCGATCTCTTCTCCCTGGTAGAGCAGCGCGGCGGCCGGCGAAGTCAGCAGCAGCGTCGCCACAATCTTGGCGATCTGCAGGTTGTGGACGCCGTCGCCGTAGCGGTCCCAGCTACGCACCTGATCGTGGTTGTCGAACACCAGCAGCGGGTCGGATCCGTGCAGCTGGGTAGCCGCTTCGGTCAGGCGCCGCCGGAATTCCCGTGCGTCGAGGCGCGGCAAGAACCCGAATACGGTATCCATGGGCAGCTGCAGCTCATCGTGCCGCGCGCCCCCGTACCAGGCGTTCAGCTGCGCCGTGTTGCTCACGTAGATCTCGCCGATCAGCACCCGCTCCCCGGGATAATGATCCAGCATCGCTCGCAGCCGCCGCAACAGTGCGTGCACTTCCGGCAGGTTATTGGTGCGAATATCGCTCAGGTTAGGATCGCCTTGCGGATTGCGGCCCTTGAGCACCGGCGCATCACGCAGCTGCGGGTCTTCGTACAAGGCACCGATGGCGTCCAGTCGGAAACCGTCAACACCGCGATCGAGCCAAAAGCGCATGGCGTCGAACATGGCGCGTTCCACGTGCGGGTTGCGCCAATTCAGATCGGGCTGCTGACGATAGAAGAGATGGTAGTAGAACTCATCCAGCGCCGGGACATACTCCCACGCCGAACCGCCAAAAAGACTGACCCAGTTATTGGGAGGCCGACGCCTTCCCGCGCCATCCGGACGCCCGGTGCTCCAGACGTAGAAATCATGCGCTCCCGAGTGGCGCGAGCGTGTTGCCTCGATGAACCAGGGATGCTGATCCGAGGTGTGGTTCAGCACCATGTCGATCACGACCCGGATCTGGCGCTTGTGGGCCTCGGCCAGTAGCCGATCGAAATCGGCCAGCGTACCGAACTGGGGATCGACATTCTGGTAATCGGAGATGTCGTAACCAAAATCCACCTGGGGCGAGGTAAAGAAGGGCGCGATCCAGATTGCATCGACACCCAGGGCCTGGAGATAACCGAGCCGCTGGGTGATGCCGTTCAGGTCGCCGACCCCGTCGCCGTTGGAGTCCTGGAAGCTGCGCGGGTAGATCTCGTAGATCACTGCGTTCTGCCACCACGGATCCGCCGCAGGATGCGTGGCAGGCGCGCCCGCAGCGCTCGCGACATACAGCAGCAGCGCGAAGCAGGCCTGACGCGTTGTGCAGTGCCAAAGGCATGTTAACAATCTGTTATGCGTCGATGCGCGTGGCATATCCTGCGCCGGTTACTTCCAGCCCGCCGGCGCATACTACGCGAAGCCCCCGCCGGGAGTCCCGTATCGCGAATGCCGGCGGTTGGCCGCGGCTGTTGGTGTGCGCCCCCGAGGACCGGCTAGCGTGCGGCCAGCATCGATTCGAACACCCGCGCGATGCGGCCCAGGTGGCGCTCGATGTGACGTACGCGACTCTCAAAAACCCTCTCGATCGCCAGACCAGTCAGGCAGCAGTGCATAAAGGTGAGCGCTTCGCGCAAGCGCGCATCGCTCAGGTGCAAGTCACGGAATATTTCACGCACCACCCGCAGATGAGCGCGACCGTGGCGTTGCTCCCAGGCGAGCGGCCGGTGGCGCCGCGTCGCGCGTAAGATCTCCAGTGAGACCCGATAGTAGTCGCTCTGGTAGTGCGACCACAGGCGTGCGACGAACCGTCGTGTGCGCTGGGTGCGCGACCCGCGGCGCAGTGCCGGTTCACCCATGGCGTCGATGTAGCGCGCATAGGCGCTGGCCAGGATGGTCTCGAAGATGTTCGCCTTGGAGCCGAAGTGATGCTGCGCTGCGCCCCAGGTCACGCCGGCACGTCGCGCGATGCCCTGCGCGGTCGCAGCGCTCAGTCCCTGTTCAAGGATGATCGCCAGGGTTGCATCGATCAGCCGCGCGCGCGTGCGCTGCGCCTTCCGCGCCTGCAGGCCGTCCTCGGGAATGGGTTTACGATGCATGTTACGACGAAAATATACACGGCGCCGGAAAAGCGGACTACACTCATTCAATAGAAAACATTGCGAACGAAATGTTTTAGTTGGGCGGAGAACCCCGATGAAGCCTGAGGAGCGTAACAAGCAGCTGGTGCGCGAATTCTTCGCGATCATGAATCGCGGTGACGTGCCGGCCATCGTGGCCGCTTACGCTCCCGATGGCTACCTGCAGACCATGGGGCGCACGCTGATCTCCGGCAAATATACGCGCGCGCAGATCGAAGCCGCCGCGGGCCAGATCTACGCTGTCTTCCCTCAGGGCCTCGCGTTCACGATCGACGCCCTCACTGCGGAAGGTGAGCGCGTTGCCGTTGAGGCCCACTCCGAGGGCCGACACGTTTCCGGGGCGACCTACAGCAACGAGTACCATTTCCTGTTTGTGTTCCGCGAGGGCAAGCTCGCGCTGCTGCGGGAATACATGGATACCGAGCGCGTAACCGACATCCTCTGCGGCGGCCAGCGGTCGCCCGCGGCGCCCGGGCCGTGAGCGCGACCGCAGCTGCGACGATTGCGCTGACGTACCCCGGGGGCGGGGTGCTCGTTGGCGGCTGCGGTAACATTGGTGGGGCAGTGGCGCGGCGCTTCGCGCTGGCCGGCGTGCCGGTCGTGGTGACTTACCGGGAGAATGCAGAGCGCGCCGAGGGCCTCGCACGCGAACTTGGTGCGCGCGGCGGCGATGTCTTTGCACAGCGGCTCGACTTCGCCGATGCCGCAGCCGTCAAGGACATCGTGGCGCTCAGTGCCGAGCGCTTCGGCAGGCTGCACACGGTGGTTTATTGCTCCGGGCCGGCGATACCGTTTCTGCGGGTGCGCGAAATGGCGCCCGAGATCCTGGCGCAGCACCTGCAGTCAGACACGCTCGGCTGTTTCCGGCTGTTCCATCACGCCATTCCGGCTTTGACAGCAGGCGGCGGCGGAGCACTGATCGCCTGTGTGACGATGGCAAATCATCGTACCCTGGAGACCGACGGCTTGTCGGCAATCCCCAAGGCCGCGGTGGAATCCTTGATGCGTCAAGTCGCGGCCGAAGAGGCCGCAAATGGCATCCGCGCCAACGCGATCGCGGTTGGCTGGGTCGGCGGGTTCGCAAACAGCTTTGCGCAAGCACGCGAGTACACTGCGGCCATGACCGGACCGCAAGCGCCGGCGACGCGCGCGCTCATGGAACGGCTCATGTCCATCATTCGCATGGGCCGGCCGGGCAGCGGCGAGGAAGCGGCCAACATCGTCGCGTTCCTTGCGTCGGAACAGGCCTCCTACGTCACCGGCTGCGTCATTCCGGCGGACGGCGGCGCCATCCTGTGAAGGAGCGCGACGAAGCTGCGCTCCGCCCGGCCGTCGTGCTGGACCCCTATGATCACCGCTTTCACTGGGACCCGTATCCTTACTATCGCGCAGCGCGCGAGCACGACCCGGTGTACTTCTACGAGCCGGGCGGTTTTTGGCTGCTCACCAAGTGGGACGACGTCAATCGAGCGTTCCGCGATCACAAGACGTTCATCAACAGCGGTGCGGTTGCACTGGAGAAGGACGCCAACGAGAAGCTGCCCTATCCACTCTTCATCGGCAGCGATCCGCCGGAGCACACGCGACAACGCACAGTGCTTACACCGCTGATGATGCCGGCGGCGCTCGCACCGCTGGAGGGCTTCATCCGCACGCGCGCCCGGGAGCTGCTGGCGCCGCACCTGCCGCGAGGGCGGGTGGACCTGGTGGCCGATCTCGCCTGCTATCTGCCGATGGACGTGATTTCAATCCTGATGCGGATTCCGGTCGCGGATCGCGACCGGGTACGCGGCTGGGCCGATGATCTCATCGCGCGCGAAGATAAACAGACCGAGCTGGCCGAGCGCAACGTCGCCGGGTACATGAGCCTGGCGCAGTACTTCGAAGAGCACACCGCGCGCCACGCTGCGCAGCCGCCTGAGAATGATCTCCTGGGTGCGATGCTCAAGGCCCAGCAGGACGGCCTCATGAGCCATGTCGAGGTGGTGGGCAATCTGATCCTGCTCGCTATCGCAGGCAACGAAACCACGACCAAGCTGATCGGCAACATGGCGTATCGGCTGTGGGAACATCCCCGGCAGCGCCGCTGGCTGATCGAGGATACCAGCCTGATCCCGAAGGCGATCGAGGAGACGCTGCGCTTCGATGGTTCCTCGCAGATTCTGGTGCGACGCGTGGGGCAGGAGGTGACGCTGCGCGGCAAGCTGCTGAGGAAAGGCGATCGCGTGGGCCTGTGCGTCATTTCGGCCAATCGCGATGCCGAGAAATTCGAGAATCCCGAAGTGTTCGACGTGCGCCGCGGTTCGCGCGACCACATGGCTTTTGGCTATGGCGTGCATGCCTGCCTCGGAGCGGCGCTCGCGCGCATGGAGACACGCGTGGTATTTGAAGAGCTGCTGCGTCTGCTGCCGGAATACCAGATCGACGAGGCCGGCCTGCGACGCGCCCACAACCCTAACGTCCGCGGCTTCACGCACGTGCCGGTGCGCTTTACGCCGGTACCGCCATGAGCGCGGCACCCGGGCGGCCGACAGCGGTGGGCGAGGCGCGTCTGCTGATCGACGGGCGCCTGACGGAGGCGCGCTCGGGGCAACGGTACGCGAACATCGCGCCGGCCACCGAGGAGACGCTCGGCACGGTCGCCGATGCGGGGGTGGACGATGCGGCCGCGGCCGTTGCCGCCGCGCGCCGCGCGTTCGATGAATCCGCCTGGGCGAGGGACCGCGCCCTGCGCGTGCGCTGCCTCAGCCAGCTGCGCGACGGTCTGCGCGCCCAGGCCCAGCAGTTGTACGCACAGATCGTCGCCGAGGTCGGTGCCACGATGGCAATCACTGCCGAGGGGCCGCAGGGGACCGGCCCCCTGGCGATCCTTGATTATTACCTCGACCTGATGCAGCACTATGCCTGGGAGAGCGAACTGCCCGTGACGCATCACATGCGCGTGCCCAGCAAGCGCTTCCTGTGGCGCGAGGCGGCGGGCGTGGTGGCGGCGATCACGCCGTGGAATTTTCCGCTCCAGATCAACATCGCAAAGATCGCGCCGGCGCTCGCGGCCGGTTGTACGGTGATTCTCAAGGCGGCGCCCGAGACGCCATGGACCGCGACCTTTATCGGGCGTATCGCTGCCGAGCAAACCGACCTGCCGCCCGGCGTGCTCAACGTGCTTACCTCGAGTGATCGCGTCGGCCTGGGGCAGATGCTGGTGGCGGATCCGCGCGTAGACGTGGTGTCCTTCACCGGATCAACCGTCACCGGCAGGCAAGTGATGGCCGGCGCCGCGCCGACGGTGAAGCGCGTGTTCCTGGAACTCGGTGGCAAGTCGGCCACGATCGTGCTCGATGATGCGGATTTCAGCTCCGCGCTGCTGGCCGGTTTCGCCGTGTGTTATCACGCGGGTCAGGGCTGCGCGATCCCGACCCGTCTGCTGCTGCCGCGCGCTCGTTATGCCGAAGGCGTTGAGTTCCTGAAAGCCGCGTTCGAGCGGCTGCCGTACGGGGACCCGTGGGGCGACGGGCAGGTCATGGGTCCGCTGATCAGTGCGCGTCAGCTGGCGCGCGTGCTCGAATACATCGAGATCGGCCAGCGCGAGGGCGCGCGCCTGGTGTGCGGTGGCAAGCGCGCGGCGCACCTGCCCCGCGGCTATTACCTCGAGCCGACCATTTTCGCCGACGTGACCAACGACATGCGGATCGCGCAGGAGGAGATCTTCGGCCCGGTGCTGGCGATCATCGCTTACGAAGACGATGGCGACGCCGTGCGCATCGCCAACGATTCGATCTACGGACTTTCCGGGGCCGTCATCGGCTCCCCGTCCCGGGCGCTGGCCATGGCGCGTCGCATCCGCGCCGGTACGCTCAACGTGAACGGGGCCAACTTCTTTGCGCCCGATGCGCCCTTCGGCGGCTACAAGCAAAGTGGTGTGGGTCGCGAGATGGGAGTCGCAGGACTGGAAGAGTACCTGCAGATCAAGACGGTCGCGGTGCCGGGCTGATGCGCTGGAATCGAACGCAGGCACCGTGTACACCTTTTAATTAGTATGGTCGGGCGCGCAACGGTGGCTCTTTCGGTATGAATGATTCCTACCTAAAAGGTCAGGTCATCGCCGTCACCGGCGCCTCTAAGGGCATCGGCCTCGCCGCTGCGACCAGTCTGCTCAGACGCGGCGCCCGGGTCGCGCTGATCGCACGCAACCGCGCGCCACTCGAGGCCGCGGTGGCGGCCCTCGGATCGTCGCACGCTCTCGCGGTCGTCGCGGACGTCTGCGACCGCGCTGCCATTGCCGCAGGGCTCGCGGCGGTGGTGCGCGCCTTCGGCCGCCTCGATGGACTGGTGAACAACGTTGGCTTCCAGTTTGCGCGCCGCATCGAACTGATGCCCGAGGCCGAGGTGCGCAGGCTCATCGATCTGAATTTCGTCAGCGCCATCTTCAGCTGCCAGGCGGCGATTCCGCATCTGCGGGCCGCCGGCGGTGGCCGCATCGTGAACGTGTCTTCGTCCACGGTACGCCACCAGGACGAGTTTTCCCACCTAGGGCTGTACTCAGCGAGCAAAGCGGCGCTCGAGCACTTCTCGCGCGAGCTACGGCAGGAGCTCAAGAACGATCGCATCTCCGTGACGGTGTTCAGCTCCGGAGCCGCGGCCACCGGCAGCGTAGCCAATTTCGATCCAGCCGCGCTTCAGGAGGCAATGGCGGACTGGCTGACCAAGGGAGACATGTTCGATGGTGCCCTGCAGCCGCAGACGGTGGGCGAGGCGCTCGCGGCGTGCTTCGAATTCCCGCCGGGCGCCGCCGCGGAGTTTGTAGAGGTGCGCCCCAACGTGCCGACTCCCAAGATGCTCGAATCCGACTGGAAGCAACCATGAAAGCGCGACTCTAGGATGAGCATCGGCTTCATCGGGCTGGGCAACATCGGGCGCCCCATGGCGTGCCAGCTCCTGAGGCTCGGCGAAGAGCTGTGGGTGTACGACGTCGCGGCAGCTGCGGTTGCCGAACTGGCCGCGCGCGGTGCGCGTGCGGGTACACGAGTCCGGGATCTCGCGGAACGCTGCCGCATCATCGGGGTGTGCGTGCGCGATGAGCCCGAAGTAAGCAGCGTGCTGCACGGCGACGACGGCTTGCTCGCCCATGCGCAGCCGGATGCCATCATCGCGGTGCACAGCACCGTCAGCCAGGCTGCGATTCTCGAGTGGGCCGAGCAGGCCGACAAGCGCGGAATCCATGTGCTCGACGCGCCGATCACGGGCGGTGCCGCCGGCGCGGAGGCTGCCACGCTGACGTACATGGTCGGCGGGGCAAGCGAGGTCGTCGAGCGCTGCCGCGCGGTGTTCATGACATCGGGTCAGAAAATCATTCACGCGGGGCCGGTGGGAAGCGGCATCCTGCTGAAGCTATGCAACAATCTCATGACCTACGCCGCGTTTGCCGCCGCGGACGAAGCCGGGCGGCTGGCCGGTGCCGGCGGACTGGATCGCGGGTTGCTCGTCGAGGTTGGCCGCAGCAACGGCGTTATGACGCCGCAGATGGAAGCGTTCCTCAATAATCGCAGTCAGCTCGCGGCGGCCGGCAAGCTGCGCCAGGCGTTTGCACCGTTCGCAGGATTGGCGCGCAAGGATCTGGCGGCTGCGCTCACGAGCGCGCGTGAGCTGCGCTTGACTCTGCCCTCGACCGAGCGCGTGGCCGAGATCATCGAACAAGTCTTTCTGAACCAGGACCACTGACGGGCGCTGTCATGAATCAATACGATCGCAGCAAGGGCCACGCGAAGTTCGAGGAAGTCTACGGCGGCGAACTGCCGCCGCTGCCCCCGGCGGGGACTTCACCATTCATCGATTACATGCTGGAGACGCTTTTCGGCGCACTGTGGCAGGATCCAACGCTCTCGATCCGCGAGCGCCGCCTGCTGGTCATCGGCGTCCTGGCCGCGCAAGGCGAGGAGGGCACGCTGGCGCTGCAGCTACGCTGCGCTCTCAAGCGCGGCGAACTCACCGCGGCGCAGCTGCAGCCGCTGGCGACGTTTCTCACGCAATACGTCGGGTATCCACGCGGCTCGCGGCTCTTCAAGGTCTGCAACGAAATCAGCAGCACTCCGCAGCGCTGATAGAGGCTCAGTTAGGCGGCGGCCCCTCGCTGACCCGCGCGAGGTCCTGCGGGCGCAACCAGCGCCGAAAAGCATTCTGGACGTCCGGGCCGTCGAGGGTGATATAGCGCTCGGCGGCGCGCGTCGGTTCATCGAGCGGCAGCCCGAGGTCGGTGCGGCCGAGGATCCCCTGGGCGATTTCGGCGATGCCGGCTTCACTCAACGCGAGTTGCCTCACCAGACAGGCCTTCGCTCGGGTCAGCTCATCGGCGCCGACCGCCGTTTCCTGCATCGCCGCGATCTCGCGGGCCACCATCGCGGCGGCCGTCAGGACGTTCTGGGGATCACTCGCATACTCGACGAAGTAGACGCTGCGTGTACGCCCCGCCTGCAGTAGCGAATCCACCGAATACACGAGCCCCGCGTTCTTGCGCAGGTCGATGCTGAGGCGCGTTGCGTAGAAGCTGCCACCGAGTACGGCGTTACCGAGCTCCAGCGGGTAGTAGTCGGCGTCGGCGCGCTTCAACGCCAGTGTCTGGGCGAGCACGACCCGATCCTGCACCCGGCTGCTGTCGGGAACGGCGATACCGCTTCCGCTGTTGTTCGGAACGGTGGGCAGGTCGATGTCGGGCAGCGCACCCTCGGCGTGCCACGAGCCGAAGTACTTCTCGATGGCCGCGCGCGCCGCTTGCGGGGATACCTTGCCGATGACCACCACGGTGGCCAGATCAGGGCGAAACACGCTGTGATAGTAGGCGCGTACCGCCTCGGAGTTGAGCGCCCGCACGGTCTCAGGCGTGGACATGCGCAGGCTGGGATCCTGCGGCGGGAAGAGGGCGGTACGGAGCGAGCGCTGCGTGAGGAAGCCGGGACTGGTATTGCGGGCCGCGACGCTCAGGGCCAGCTGACCCCGGATTACCTGCAGGGCTTCGTTCGGAAGCGCAGGCTTCAGCTCGTTGTCCGCCAGCAGCTCCACGGCACGCTCGAAGTGCTCACCGAGTACCTGAGTGGAGAAGTCCGTGCCCGCCTTCTCCTTGGCGCCGATTGCATCGAGCTGCTCCTGGAAGGCCACCCGGTCGAATCGCTCACTGCCGTAGGTGAGCAGCCGGTCGAGGAGCGCGGCCACGCCCTCCTGCCCCTTGGGCTCCTGAATCTCGGCCCGGTTGCGGATATGTCCGTAGACGCTCACCGTGTCGCTGACATCCTCGGGCTGTACGATGAGCGTGAGACCGTTGGCGAGCTTCGTGACGGTCGGGGACAGGGTCGAGGCCGGGACCTGCAGTCGCGTGAGTGCCTTCTGCGCCCAGGCCGGCAGCGCTGTCGGGTGGGCCTCGCCCAGAGAGATGCTCTCCTGGCCGCCGAAGCCGCGCGCCGCGACCGGCGCTCCCGAGCCGCGCGGCACCATGATGCCGGTGATGGCGTGGTCCAGATCCAGGTACTTGTGTGCCACGCGGTTCACGTCCGCGGCAGTCACCCGCTCGATACGCGCCAGGTCCTCATCCGGTGAGTCCAGGCCGTAGAGCGCGATCGCGTCCGACCACACCGAGGCAAGTTCCGGAATCGAATTACGCTGGAATTGGTCGGCGGCACGCTCCTGTAGCTTGGCGGCGGTGACGAGTTCTTCGGGAACCCCCTCGCGCACCACGCGCGCGAGGATGGCGCGTACCTCGGCGGCGAGCGCCTTGGGGTCATCGCCGCTCGTGAACGTCAGCCCCGCATAGGCAACCGCGGCTTGCGGCAGCGGTTCGAGCGCAAACTCGGCCCCGGTAGCCTTGCCCTTGGGCACGAGCCCGTAGAGCGCAAAGCGCCGGCTGTTGAGTACGTCGGCGAGTACCTCGAGCGCGGCGAAGTCCGGGTCACGGGGCCCAGGGGTGCGCATCGCGATCATCATGGTGCCGGAGGGCTGGTCGGTGTCGACCTGAAAGGAAGCCGGCTGCACCGGACGCAGGTGCACGGCGGGCTTGGGCGGCAATTTTTTGGCGGGAATGTCGCCGAAGAGCTGCCTGACCTCGCTGAGTGCGCCCTGCGGGTCGACGTTGCCCGCAATTACCAGGATGGCATTGTTGGGGGCGTACCAGCTGTCGTGGAACGTCTTGAGCATCTGCGCGGTCGTCTTCTGGAATGAGGGCCGCGTGCCGAGTGCGTCATGCGCGTACGGCGTACCGGCGAACATGCGCGCGCGCAGCTTCTCGAACAGCAGGTAACCCGGCTCGGACAGATCCTGAGCTACCTCCTGCTCGATGGCCCCGCGCTCGTTCTGCCATTCTTTGCTCGAGGCCAGTATGGCGCGCATGCGCAGCGCCTCGATGTGCAAGGCCAGATCCAGATCCTCGGCCGGCACGGTGAACAGGTACTGCGTCATGCCTTCGCGGGTGTTGGCGTTGAAATCGCCCCCGAGGATGCTGCCGATGTCCGCGAGCTGCTCGGCGGTAAGGCCCGGGCTGCCGCGGAACATCATGTGTTCCTCGGCGTGCGCGGTGCCCGGAAAGCCAGGCGGCGCCTCGTCGGAGCCCGCCAGGTAGTTCACCGAGGTGGCCACGACCGGTGCCAGCGCGTTGCGCACGATCACGACTCGCAGCCCGTTCGCGAGCGTCGCGCGCAGTACCCCCGGGTCAGCCGCGCCCGCCGTGCCGGCAAGACAGCACAGAAGGACGAACGCGGCACGCCGCGTCGCGGCGCGCAACCGGCCGTAGGCAGTGTTCGGGGTCATGGCAGATCCTGATATTCGGCGCAGGGCCTCAGTATATGCGATGCCCCGGCGCCACTTTTTGCCACAAGACATCCCGGTCGGTGCGCTTTTGCGCCCGCGCCGTTGCCGCTTGCGGCGCTGAACTGGGAACCGTACCGGCAGCGGGACGTTCCGCGGCCGCGACAGCAACCCAACAGGAGTCTTGCCATGAACACTTCGAAACACGTGCCCCGCAGCGGCACCATCGCTCTGATCTTGATCGGCGCCGGCCTCGGGACCGCGCACGCTGACGATGCGGCCGCGGTCACCAGCGGCCCGTCCAAGCAGTCCAATCTCGGGGCGGTGACGGGACTTGCGCTCGGCGCGGCGGCCGGCGGTCCGGTCGGCGCGGTCGTGGGTCTCACCATCGGCGTGGTCGCCGGCGACCATTATCACCGCCAGCAGCAGGCCGCCGCATCGGTGCGCGCCAGCCTGCAGAAGAGCGAAACCGAGCGCGCCAAACTCACGCAGAGCGTCACGCACCTGGATGCCTCGCTGGCCCAGGCGCAGGCGCAGCAAGCGCGCCTCGGCGAGGCGCTGCAACGGACCGACCAGATCGGCCTGGACGTGGGCTTTCGCACCGACGAGGACGCGATTCCGGAACAGGCGATGTCCCCGCTGCTGAAGATCGGTGCGCTGGCCGCTGACATGCCCGACGCCCTGGTGCGGGTCGCCGGCTACGCTGATCCGCGCGGCTCGGATGAGTACAACGATGCCCTGTCGCTGCGGCGGGCACAGGCGGTGGCCGCGCTGCTCACCAGTGCCGGCGTGCCCGCCGGGCGGATCATCATCGAAGCACATGGCAAGAGCGAGTCGCAGAGCGAAGCGGGCGACGTCGACGGCTACGCACTCGAGCGGCGTGTGAGCGTGCGTCTCGAGCAGGCTGGCGCCGCCCAGGTGGCAAGCCGTGGCTGACGGGTCGCGGCCGCAGGGCCGGCGCGCGCCGCGGATGAGGTCCGCGGCGCGCGTTCGCGCTAGAATTTCATGGCATGACTACCTTTGCGGCACAGCCATGACAAGCACTGCCATCGTACGCCTAGAGGGCGCCGTCGAGCCGGACGTCTCCGAACCACCCGCTGACCGGCTGCTTGCGGGCAGCCCGGAACTCGAGGTGCGCAACTTCTTCACCGATGCCAGTCAGCAGTTCTTCGCCGGCCGCTGGTCGGCGACGCGCGGCAAATGGCGCGTGCGCTACACCGAGAATGAGCTGTGCGTCATGACCTCCGGCCGGGTCGTCATCGAGAGCGCCGCGGGCGAGCGACACACATTCAACGTGGGTGACGCGTTTGTGATTCCGGCCGGATTCGTGGGTACCTGGGAGGTGCTCGAGGACTGCTCGAAGATCTACGCGATCTTTGAAGCCCACGCCTGATTTGCGACCCTGGCCCGCTCTTTCGAGCAGACATAACACGACATCCCCTTGACGGCGGTCGCAGTTTAGCCGCCGGCCGCTTCACCGGGAGCGACTGCGGTGTGAACGTAGCCTCTCTGGCTCGCAGCGCTTCGTGGACTCGGGAGAAAAGTCGTGCAAACCATCACAGTGACTGCCGCGCGTGGCAGCAGCGGTATGTTCAGTTTATCGGAAATGGAATTGCTGGTTGGCAGCGCCATGGTGGTCGTGGTGCTGGCGTGGATGGTGATCTCGCGCATCCGCCGCGATCGTCACGATCCGCACTCCCGCTAACCGCACCGCCTCCCATCGCGCCGACGCCCGCGGCGTCCCGCGCGCCAGCCGCCGTTCGTCGGCGGCGCGCTTATGGCGCGCGCAAAACCTCGGCTAAGGTACCGAACATCTGCTCGATCTGGGCCGGCTCTACGATGAGTGGCGGTGACAGCGCAAGGATGTCGGCCGTCTGGCGAATCAACAGGCCACGCTCGAAGCACTTGGTGTAGACATCGAATGCCCGCTGGCCCGGCTTGCCCGCAGCGGACTCGAGCTCAAGCCCCAGGATCAGTCCGTAGTTGCGTACGTCGATCACGTGCGGCAGCCCGCGCAGAGCGTGCGCTGCGTCCTCCCACTGCTTGGCGAGCGTCTTGGCGCGGGTCAGCAGGCCTTCGCGCTGGTAGATCTCCAGCGCCGCGAGGCCGGCCGCGCAAGCGGTCGGGTGCGCCGAGTAGGTGTAGCCATGGAACAGCTCTATGCCGTCGGGCCCCTGCATGAAGGCTTCGTAAATCGCCTTGCTCACGAGCACCGCGCCCATCGGAACGCAGCCGTTGGTGAGACCCTTGGCGAGGGTGATCATGTCGGGCATTACGTCGAATTCCTGCGCCGCAAAGGGCGAGCCGGTGCGACCGAAGCCGGTGATCACCTCGTCGAATATCAGCAGAATCCCGTGCCGGTCGCAGATCTCGCGAATGCGCCTGAGGTAGCCGCGCGGTGGAATGAGCACGCCGGTCGAGCCGGCGATCGGCTCGATGATGACGGCGGCAATGTTGGAGGCATCATGCAGCGTCACGAGTCGTTCGAGCTCATCGGCGAGGTGGGCGCCGTGCTCGGGCACGCCGCGCGCGAAGGCGTTCTTCGCCATATCGTGGGTATGCGGCAGGTGGTCCACCCCCGGCAGCAGGCTCGCCGACCAGACTTTGCGGTTCGGCGCGATGCCACCGACGGAGATGCCGCCGAATCCGACCCCGTGGTAGCCACGCTCGCGTCCGATGAGGCGTGTGCGCGTTCCCTGCCCACGCACGCGCTGGTAGGCGAGCGCGATCTTTAGCGCGGTGTCCACTGACTCCGATCCGGAATTGGTGAAGAACACGTGATCGAGCCCTTTGGGCGCGATCTTCACCAACGCGTTGGCGAGCGCGAACGCGGGCGGGTGCCCCATCTGAAACGGTGGCGCGTAATCCAGGGTCTCCAGCTGTGTGGCGACCGCCTGTGCGATCTCCGTTCGGCCGTGACCGGCATTGACGCACCAAAGGCCCGCGACGCCGTCGAGGATCTGCCGCCCGTCGGGCGTCCAGTAATACATGCCCTTGGCCCTGGAGAGCAGACGCGGCTTCGACTTGAACTGTCGGTTGGGAGTGAAGGGCAGCCAGAACGCTTCCATGTCGGAGCGGCTCAGGGGGGTGGTGGCATTCATGTCGCGGCTCGGAGAGTCGGGTGGAGGAGGTCGCGAATGATAAATAAACTGGACAATCCGAGCCACCGGGGAGACATTTAGGCAGTAGTTGTCTAAGATATTAAACGCCATGAACATCGATGTCGGAGCGCGCCTGCGCAGCGTCCGCACGACTTTCGGCCTCTCCCAGCGCGAGCTCGCGCGCCGCGCGGGCGTCACCAATGGCCTGATTTCACTGATCGAGCAGAACCGCGTCAGCCCCTCGATCAGTTCGCTGAAGAAGGTGCTCGACGGGGTGCCCATGTCGCTCGCCGAGTTCTTCACCCTGGACTTGAGCGCCGCGCCCCAGGCGTTCTTCGGTGCGGAGGAACTGGTAGAACTTGGCAACGCAGAGGTTTCGCTCCGCCTCATCGCGGCCCAGCGTCCCGCGCGGCAGCTGACCTTGCTGCACGAACGCTACGCGCCGGGGGCGGCGACGGGTGAGGAAATGCTCGCCCATCGGGGCGAGGAGGGAGGCGTCGTCATCAAGGGGCGCATCGAACTTACCGTGGGGGGCGCTACGCGCGTACTCGGCCCCGGTGAAGCGTATTATTTCGCCAGCCAGCTGCCGCACCGCTTCCGCAACGTCGGACGCGAGGCGTGTGAGATCATCAGTGCCTGTACCCCACCGACTTTCTGAAGGTTCGCGGCCGTTATGAACGCAAAACCCGAAACGATTTCCTGGCAGGAGCGCGCCCGCTCGCTCAACTTCCGCACGCAGGCCTTTATCGAGGGCCGCTATGTGGACGCCGCTTCCGGCCAGACCTTTGACTCGGTCAACCCCGCGACCGGCAAGCTGCTGGCGCGCGTGGCTTCCGGGGACACCGAAGACATCAACCGTGCCGTGAGCTCGGCGCGCGCCGTATTTCGCAAGGGCAGCTGGGCAAACCTGCCGCCGGCGAAGCGCAAGCGCGCGCTGTTTCGGTTTGCCGAGTTGATTACCAAGCACACCGAGGAGCTGGCGCTGCTTGAGACGCTCGACATGGGCAAGCCCATCTCCGACAGTCTCAAGGTGGATGTGCCGGGCGCGGCGCGCTGCATTACCTGGTATGGCGAGGCGGTCGACAAGGTATACGACGAAGTCGCGCCCACCGGCCCGGGGGCGCTCGCGACCATCACGCGCGAGCCGCTGGGCGTCGTCGGTGCGATCGTACCGTGGAACTTTCCACTGCTCATGGCGGCCTGGAAGATCGCGCCCATTCTCGCCGCGGGCAACTCGCTGGTCCTCAAGCCGTCCGAGAAGTCGCCGCTGACCGCGCTGAAGGTGGCGGAGCTCGCGGTCGAGGCCGGCATTCCGCCGGGCGTGCTGAACGTGGTGCCTGGATTCGGGCAGACCGCCGGCAAGGCGCTGGCGCTGCACATGGACGTCGACTGCGTGGCCTTCACCGGCTCGACTGCCACCGGCAAGACCATCATGCAGTACGCGGGACAGTCAAACCTCAAGCGGGTCTCGCTCGAGTGCGGTGGCAAGTCGCCCAATATCGTGATGGCGGATTATCCGGATCTGGACAAGGCCGCGACCGCGGCTGCCTACGCCATTTTCTACAACCAGGGCGAAGTGTGTTCCGCCGGTTCGCGACTGCTGTTGCAGGAGGGGATCAAGGACGCGGTGCTCGAGAAGGTGCAGGCGATCGGACGCACGATGCAACCGGGAGATCCCCTCGATCCCAACACCCGCCTCGGTGCCATCGTCGATGAAACCCAGATGAAGCGCGTGCTCGGCTACATCGATTCCGGTCGCAGCGACGGCGCCCACCTGCGCTTCGGCGGTCGGCGGGTGCGCGAGGACAGCGGTGGATTCTTCGTCGAGCCGACCGTGTTCGAGGACGTGCGGCCCGCCATGGCCATCGCGCGCGAGGAGATCTTCGGGCCGGTGCTGGCGGCGATCACCTTCAAGACCGTGGAAGAGGCGATCGAGATCGCCAATGATGTCGTGTACGGCCTGGCTTCCGCGGTGTGGACGCGCGATGTGACGACTGCGCACCGCGTGGCACGCGCCATCCGCGCCGGTACCGTCTACATCAACTGTTATGACGCCGACGATCTCACCGTGCCGTTCGGCGGCTTCAAGCAGTCCGGGATGGGACGCGACAAGTCGCTGCACGCGCTGGAAAAGTATACGGAGCTGAAGACGACTTGGCTCGATCTGACCTGAGGACACTGGCGCCGCCGGCAACTGCGTGAGCGTCGAGCTGCGCTTTCTCGCGAGCGCTCCCCGGGGCTTCGCGGATCTGCTGATCGCCGAGCTCAACGCGTGTGGTGCTCTCGGGGCGCGCGAGCGTGCCGGTGGTGTTGCGTTCACCGGAACGCTCGAGTGCGCCTACCGCGCCTGCTTGTGGTCACGCATCGCCAACCGGGTCTTCCTCGAGGTCGCCCAGTTCGAGGCGCGCGATGCGGCGGAATTCTATGACGGCATCGCCCGCATCGACTGGACGGCGCACCTCGGGCCACAGGCGACGCTCGCCTGCGAGTTCAGTGGCCGCCACCCGGCGATCACCCACACACACTTCGGGGCGCTCAAGCTCAAGGACGGCATCGTCGATGCGCTGCGCACGGCGACGGGTACGCGGCCCGATATCGCGCCCGAACGTCCGGGCGTGCGCGTGCACGCGCACGCCCACGGGGTGCACCTCACCGTTTCCATCGACCTTTCCGGGGAAAGCCTGCACCGCCGCGGTTACCGCGCGGCGGCCGGGGAAGCGCCACTCAAGGAAAACGTCGCCGCCGGCGTGCTGATGCGTTCGCAGTGGCAGGAGCTGGCGAAGCAAAACGCCGAGTTCCTCGACCCGCTGTGCGGCTCGGGAACCTTTTGCATCGAGGCGGCGCTCATTGCCGCCGACCGCGCTCCGGGACTGACGCGTGATTATTTTGGCTTCCTCGGCTGGCGTGGACACGATGCGCCGCTGTGGGCGCGACTGCTGGGGGAGGCGTCCGATCGGGCCCAGGCCGGTGCCGCCACCACCGTCACCGTGCGCGGCCAGGATCGTGACGCGGCCGCGGTGCGCAGTGCCCGCGAGAACGCTGCGCGTGCCGGGGTCGAGCCGTGGCTTAGTTTCTACAGCGCCTCGCTCGCCGAAGCCGCGCCGCTGCCTGAGCGGACGGCCGGACGCCCGGGACTCCTGTGCACCAATCCGCCTTACGGCATGCGCATGGAGGATCACGCCGGTGCGCGCGAGGTGCATCGCCAACTCGGCGCAGTTCTGCGCGAGCATTTTCAGGGCTGGAGTGCGGCGGTGCTCACCGGTGCGCCGGAGCTCGGTAAGGAACTCGGGTTGCGGGCCTATCGTACGCACACGGTGTGGAACGGTGGCATCGAGTGCCGGCTGCTGCGTATCCAGGTGGATGTCGACAGCGCGCGCGCGGTGGGTATGCTCGGCCGGGGCAACGCGCATCTGAAGGACACACCGGGTGCCCGCATGTTTGCGAATCGCCTGGCCAAGAACATGAAGCGTCTGCGCAGCTGGGCGCAGCGCGAAGAGCTCAGCTGCTACCGCCTCTATGACGCCGACATGCCCGAGTACGCCTTCGCCATCGACCTCTACGGAACGCTCGAGCCGCCGCAGCAGTGGCTGTACGTGCAGGAATATGCCGCCCCCGCGGAGATCGAGCTCGAGGCCGTGCGCCGGCGCCGCGGCGAGGTGCTGGCGACGTTGCCGGAGGTCACCGGCGTGGCGGCGGAGCGCATCAGGGTACGAACGCGCCGGCGCACGCCGCGAGGCGAACAATACGAGAAGCTCGACGACAGCTCGCACTTTCACCTGATTGCTGAAGGGGGCCTGAAGTTTCGCGTGAACTTCGAGGATTACCTGGACACCGGCATCTTCCTCGACCATCGCCTGACGCGCGCGCGCCTGCGTGCCGCGGCGCGCGGGGCGCGCTTTCTGAATCTGTTCGCCTACACGGGCACCGTGAGTGTGTACGCCGCGTCGGGGGGCGCGCGTAGCACGACCAGCGTCGACATGTCGCGCACCTATCTGGAGTGGGCGCAGCGCAATCTCTCCCTGAACGGCATGCAGGCGAGCATGCACCAGTTCGTGCAGGCGGAGTGCCGCGAGTGGCTCGCGAGCATGGCAGCAGGCGCCGAGCGCTACGAGCTCATATTTCTCGACCCTCCGACCTTCTCAAATTCCAAGCGCATGGAGGGAGTGCTGGATGTCGAGCGCGACCACCCGCAGCTGATTGACGCGAGTGCGCGGTTGCTCGCGCCCGGCGGCCTGCTGGTGTTCTCCACCAATGCGCAGAGATTTCGGCTCGATGCAGCGCTCAGCAGCCGCTATCAGGTGCGCGATATTTCCGTGGCGACGCTGCCCAAGGACTTCGAGCGCAATCCGCGCATCCACCGCTGCTACGAGATCCAGCTGCGCGGCTAATAGGCGGTCAGCGGTATTCCCGTGGCAGCCGTCACGGGCGCGCCCCCCAGGCCTGCGAACTCGATCGGCACCGAGACCTCGCCGCTGCCCGCATTGCGCCAGACCGCAAAGTGCAGGTGCGGGCCGGAAGTGAAGCCGGTATTGCCGGAGTTGGCGATGTACTCCCCGAGCACCACGCGCTGACCGACGTGGACGCGAATCGAGTCCCAGTGCAGATGCGCATAGCAGCCGATCGTGCCGTCGCCGTGCAGGATCTCGACCACGTTCGCCTGATCGAGGAGCGAGGGGTCGGCAGCGCCGACGAAGGAGTCGTGGCGTACGTTGATGACCATCCCTTCGCGGGCGGCGTAGATGGGCGTGCCATCAGGTAGCGCTATGTCCACGGCGTAGCGGCTGTCCGGCGTCGTGTGGGTTACGTGTGCCGGGAACGCCTGCGAAACCACGAAGCTCGCACCCAGCGCAAAGGGCGGGCGGTAAGGTCGGGGCGGCTGATGCACCGCCTGGGGCGAACCGAGCACGGCTGTCCAGCGGTACCGCAGGATCCGCGGCGCGTTCTCCCCCGGCGCCTGCAGCAGGGTGCGCGTCTCCCCCGGCTCCAGTGTGATCTCGTAGGCTGAACCCGCCGGTATAGCGCCGAGGTTCGATTCCGCGACGGTGGTGCGCACCGTGATGCTGCACAGGCAACCATTGGTGGCGACGAGTCGCGTCAGGGCGGGTGTCTCCTGGCGCGTCACAGTGATATGCAGCGCTGCGACCTCGTGGCTCATGCTGATCGGTTCACCGGCCGCGGCGACCACACTGGTGGCCTGGTCGGTGAAAATCCAGTGGCCCTCGGCGTCGCGGTACTTGACGGGGGACTGGGCCAGAAGCGGCGCGCCGGGCGCCGCCAGCAACAGCGCTGCGGCCGTCAGGAGCGCCAGGATTCGCAGGGCGCGGCGCACGGCGTACAACGAGGGCGAGCGCCGCTCAGCTTCCGCAGCTGGAAACCATCGCGCGGCGCGCCTGCTCGCGCAGCGCGTCGGCTTCTTCATCGGTGTAATAGACGCGATTGCCCTCGGCATCGCGCTGGTAGAGGCGGGGCGTGTCCTTGACCCGATAGTACTTGTCGCGCGCCTTGTCGCACGCCGCCTGCCGGCGCTGATCGGCTACGGCCTTGTTCTTGTTGTCGACGGCTTCCTCCTTCAGGCGTTGCCGCTCGGCGGCGCTCAGGAGCTGTTGCTGCTTGGCCAGCCTGGCGACCTCGGCGGGATCCGGCTCAGTCACGTGGACGCTCGTGGTCGGGGCATTCTTGGTGGGTGCGCGGTCGGAATAGACGACGTTGCCCTGGGCGTCCACCGACTTGTAGATCTGCTGCGCCAGCGATGGCGACACGAGCGCGAGCAGCGCCGCGAAGCTGGCGGCGCGCCGCAAAAATGCATGTGCCGAGCGTGATTCCTGCACCGGGCCCTCCGACGCGGGAAGCATACGTTCGCAGAGCCTCAATACCGGTGAAATCCGTCACAGAAGCGGGGCCCCGGAGTGGCCGCACGCCGCGGTTTTGATGTAACTCGCGCCGCGGCCGCACCCGCTGCGGGGGGCGGCCTTCAGCGCTCGACGAAGGTCTTGAGCCGGCCGAGCACCGCATCCCATTGCGCCGACACGCGCTCGAGATAGCTGCACAGCTCTTGCAGTGGCGGCGGATTGAACTCGAACAGGTTTTCGCGACCGCTGCGCTTGCTGCGCACGAGTCCTGCGTACTGCAGAACGCGCAGGTGCTTGGAGATCGCCTGCCGGCTCATGCGCGCGCCCTCGGTCAGCTGGGCGATGGAACGCGGTTCGCCGCCGGCCAGCGCGCTCACCAGCGACAGTCGCGTCTCATCACCAAGCGCGGCGAAGCCGGCGGCGTGCTGGCGCCGCGGCACCGCGCCGCCGTCAGCCACCGCGCGCGACATGGGCCTCGATGTTCTTCATCTGCTGCGCCCAGCCACTGTCGTTCATGCGGAAGGCCTCCGCACGGCGGGAAGCCGGAACCTTATCGAAACCGGTCTCGGTGACGGTGAGCAGGGTGCCGGTGGCGGTCGGCTCGAGGCGAAACTCGACCAGCGTCGGAGTTTCCCCGGAGTAATCGACCTGAGGATCGATGGCGTACGGATACCACGTGAAGCTGAACAGCCGCTCCGGCTCGATCTGCCGGATCACGGCCTTCCAGCGCACGTGCTCGTAGCCGGGATGGGTGATCTGGCCCTCGGCCTGACGCCCGGCCACGAACGGTCCTTCGATCTTGACCTTGAACCACGTACCGAACTCACGCGAATCGCTGATGGCTCGCCAGACGCGCGCCACCGGTGCCTTGAGCTCGATGCGTTTCTCGATGCGATTATGCATATTGCAACCTCCAGGTTGCATATTAGTCCCTGCCTGCAAAATGAGCAACTCGTTAGTTGCGCATTGCTGCGGGCAGCGTTCCTTTACAGCACGGCGTTGGGCGCGGCGCCCTTGAGCAGCTGATCGGCGGCGACGAACAGCGAGATCGAGTGACCACTCAGATCGCTGAGCTCTTACAGGAATAACAAAGCGGCAGCGCCGGAACGCGGGGCCCTCAGAGGAGATCCTTCAGGCGGTAATAGAGCATCGCCAGCACTAACGCCGGGCGTCGCAGCGCCGCGCCGCCGGGGAAGTTTCCGTGCGGTATGCGTGCAAACACGTCGAAGCGCTCGGCCGTGCCCGCGATCGCCTCGGCGACAAGCTTGCCGGCGATGCCGGTGAGCGCGATGCCGTGTCCGGAGAAACCCTGCAGAAAATACACCTCGGGCGCCAGCCGCCCGAAATGCGGCGCGCGGTTAAGAGTGATGTCCACCTCGCCCCCCCAGGCGTACTCGATGCGCACGTCGGCCAGCTGCGGGAAGACCTTGAGCATGCGGGCGCGTGTCGCGCTCGGTGCATCGAAGGACTTTAAGCCCGAATAATTCACGCGCCCCCCGAACAGCAGGCGCTGATCGGCGGAGCGGCGAAAGTAATCGAGCACCCAGTTCATGTCGCTGACGGCGGCGTCGTTGGCGAGCAGCTGCCGCGCGCGAGCCTCACCGAGCGGCTCGGTGGCCACGATGTAGGTCGCGACCGCCATGATTTTGGACGTGAGCGACGGGGCGGTGGCCCCGAGATACACGTTTCCGCAGAGCACTAGCTGCCGCGCCCGCACCTCCCCGTGCGGCGTCACGACCCGCACCAACGAACCACCCGCGTCGAAGGACAGCGCGCGCGTGCCCTCGAAGATCTGCGCGCCGCGCGATTCGGCGGCGGCCGCCAGACCCAGGGTGTAGTTGAGCGGATGCAGATGACCGCTGTTGCTGTCGTACAGGGCACCAAGATAGCGATCGGTGTCGAGTACCGCGCGCACTTCCTCGCGCTCCAGGTAGCGTACGCTCGGATAGCCGTAGGCATCGCGCAGGTCGGTAAAATCGGCGCGCAATTCGCGCACGTGGCGCTCCTTGACGGCGGTGAGCATGTAGCCATCGACCCAGTCGCAGTCGATCGAATGGCGCCCGATGAGCTCGCGCATCAGTGCCAGTGCCTCGACCGACACGTCCCAGACCGTGCGCGCCCCTGCAGACCCGAGCAGGCGTTCAAGCTTCCCCTGACCGGCGGCGACCCCGTAGATGGCCTGGGCGCCGCTGCGTCCGGAGGCGCCCCAGCCGATGCGGTGGTCCTCGAGCAGCACGACCTGGAAGCCGCGCTCGGCCAGGTGGAGGGCGGCGGAACAGCCGGCGATACCACCGCCGACGACGCATACGTCCGCGGCGACCGAGCCTGCCAGCGCCCCACGCTCCCGGACCGCGCGCGCAGAGGCGGCGTAGTACGAAGCGACGTAGCCAAGTCGTCCCATGAGCTCTGTCCAGTCCTCAGGTGTTTAGGATATTCAGACGCCCCGCGGGCGCGGGAGCTGAGGATAGCGACCCGATACGGGGGGCGGCAAATGGCCGCAAACGGGGGTCGAGGAGGCCGGAGCCCGCCCAGTTTGGCCTTTAGCGCACTTATGTCGCGTGACGCAAGCCGAGGCTTCTCCCCGTTACCTGTGCTCTAATATGCCGGTACTTCGGAGAGTCTTAGCAGGCGGTTTGTTTAATATTTTAAACACCGTCGCGTAGCAAGCCGTCATGGCACCCGGCCGCCCACTCATTGGTATCCCCGCCGACCGGCGCATGGTTGGCGAACATCCGTTTCACATGGTCGGGGAGAAGTATGCCCGCGCCGTGATGGATGCGGCGGGCGCGGTGCCGCTGCTCATCCCCGCGCTCGCCGAGGAACTCGGGTTTGACGAGCTGCTGACGCGCTTGGATGGCCTCCTGTTCACCGGCAGCCCATCGAACGTGGAGCCGCAGCACTACCAGGGTCCGCCGAGCGAGCCAGGCACCCTGCACGATCCGGCACGCGATGCGACCACGCTGCCCCTGATCCGCAAGGCGGTGCAGTCCGGGTTGCCGGTGCTTGGCATCTGTCGCGGGTTCCAGGAAATGAACGTCGCTTTTGGCGGCACGCTGCACCAGAAGCTGCACCAGGTCCCAGGCTATCTCGATCACCGCGACGACACCACGCAGCCCCTCGAGGTGCAGTACGGACCAGCCCACGATGTCACTCTCGAGCCGGGCGGCGTACTGCATGGGCTGAGCGACGCCGATCGCATCCGCGTGAACTCGCTCCACAACCAGGGCATCGATCAGCTCGGCAGTGCGCTGGCGGTGGAGGCGCGGGCCCCCGACGGGGTGATCGAGGCGTTTCGGGTGCGCGATGCGCGCCGCTTTGCACTGGCGGTGCAATGGCACCCCGAGTGGAAGGTGCTGTCGAATCCATTTTCGCGTGCACTGTTCGCCGCCTTCGGGCAGGCGAGCCGTGAGCGCGCGCAGAGCAAGTGAAAGGCGATTCCCATGGTGAGTGAGATCCGGCAGTTCTTCCGTGACCACGGTATCTCCGAGGTGGAGGCGATCATTCCGGACATGGCCGGCATCGCCCGCGGCAAGATCATGCCGGCGGAGAAGTTTGCCGAGGACGGCGGCATGCGCCTGCCGGAGAGCGTCTTTCTGCAGACTGTGACCGGCGACTATCCGGCGCACACCGGTGACGCCATGAGCCCCGCCGAGATCGACATCGTTCTCAAGGCGGACCCAAAGACGGTGCGGCGCGTTCCTTGGGCGGCCGAGCCCACGGCGCAGGTCATTCACGATTGCTTCTATTCCGATGGGCGCCGCGTGTCGATGGCGCCGCGGCACGTGCTGCGTAACATCGTGGAACTCTATACCCAGCGCGGCTGGGAGCCGATCGTAGCGCCGGAACTGGAGTTCTACCTCGTCGAGCAGAACCGCGACGCCGACTATCCACTCAAGCCCCCGGTCGGGCGTTCCGGCCGCTCCGAGCCGGGGCGGCAGTCCTACTCCATCGCGGCGGTGAACGAGTTCGATCCGTACTTCGATGACATCTATCAGTTCTGCGAGGACCAGGACATCGAGATCGATACGCTCATCCATGAGGATGGCCCGGCGCAGATGGAGATCAACCTGATCCACGGTGCACCGCTGGATCTGGCCGACCAGGCGTTCCTGTTCAAGCGCACGGCGCGCGAGGCGGCGCTGCGTCACAAGATGTACGCGACTTTCATGGCGAAGCCGCATGCCAAGGAGCCCGGCAGTGCCATGCACATCCATCAAAGCGTGGTGGACGTGAAGACGCGCAAGAACATCTTCAGCAATCCTGACGGCACGCCCTCGGCGCTGTTCTTCTCGCACATCGGCGGCCTGCAGAAGTACCTGCCGGCGGCCATGGCGCTATTCTGCGCGAACGTGAATTCCTATCGGCGCCTGACGCGCTACCTGTCCGCGCCGATCAACGTTCACTGGGGCTATGACAATCGCACCGCGGGCCTGCGCGTGCCGATGTCCGATGCCCAGGCGCGGCGCGTGGAGAACCGGGTGGGCGGCGCCGACGCCAATCCCTATATCGCGCTCGCCGCCTCGCTCGCCTGTGGCTACCTCGGCATGATCGAGGGGGTGCAACCGAGTGACCCGATCGTCGGCAGCGCGCACGACCTGCCGTTTGGACTGCCGCGCTCGCTCGATGAGGCTCTGCGCGAGCTGCGCGGCTGCGAGCCGCTGGTGAAGCTGCTGGGGGAGCCGTTCGTCGAAGCCTTCACGATCGTCAAAGAGGCGGAGTACGAGGTGTTTCTGCAGGTGATCAGCTCCTGGGAGCGCGAGCACCTGCTGCTGAACGTCTGAGCGACCGGCGCCGTCCGCCTTCTCAAAGGCGGAGGCTCTGTTATATAAGACGAGGACGTGACCAGCCTCGCCCGACTCTGCCTGATTGCCCTCTCCGCCGTGCTCGCCAGCCTCGCCGCGGGCTGTGCGCGGCCGGCCGCGCATGTGGCCGCAGCCGCCGCCAACGAGAAGGTGCTGAACGTCTACAACTGGTCGGACTACATCCAGCCCTCGGTCATCAAGGACTTCGAGAAGGAGACCGGCATTCACGTCAACTACGACGTGTTCGATTCCAACGAGATCCTCGAGACCAAGCTCCTTACCGGGCACACCAACTACGACCTCGTCGTACCCTCCGCCGCCTTCATGGAGCGGCAACTGCAGGCGGACATCTACCAGAAACTCGACAAGTCGCTGCTGCCGAACCTCAAGAACCTGGATCCGGGTATCCAGAGCGCGCTGGCCATCTATGACCCCGGCAACCAGTACGCGGTCGACTACATGTGGATCACATCCGGGGTCGGCTATAACGCCGCGGCCATCAAGGCGCGCATGCCGGATGCGCCGGTGGACAGCTGGCGCATGATCTTCGACCCCACGGTGATCTCGAAATTTGCCGACTGCGGTGTTTCGATCCTCGACGCCCCGTCGGAAGTGGTCGCCACGGCGTTGCTGTATATCGGCAAGAATCCCAACAGCAATACGCTCGAGGATCTGAAGGCAGCGGAACAGGTGCTGAAGGCCGTGCGCCCGTACATCCGCTACGTGGATTCCTCGCGCTACATCGACAACCTCGCCAACGGCGAGATCTGTCTGGCGATGGGCTGGTCCGGCGATATCAAGCAGGCCCACGACCGCGCTCTGGAGGCGAACAAGGGAATCGATCTGAAGTATTCGATTCCGCGCGAGGGCGCGATCGTCAATCTCGACGTGCTGGTGATTCCCGCCGACGCACCGCACCCGACGAACGCGCACCTGTTCATCGACTACCTGCTGCGCCCGGACGTCGCTGCCCAGAACTCCAACCTCATCAAGTACGCGAACGCGGTAGCGGTGGACCTGCAGCCCCTTGACCCTGCGGTGCGCAGCGATCAGGGCGTGTTTCCGCCCCCGGACGTACGGGCGCGGCTCGTTCCAGAGCGTGCGCGGCCGCCCGACTACCAGCGCCTGCTGACGCGCGCCTGGACCCGTTTTAAGACTGGACGATGAGCACGAAAGACCACCTTATGCTGCCCGCAGGCCCTCTCCGGTGAACACTCCGACTGCCACTGCCGCAGACCCTGCGGCCTACGTTCGATTCACGAACCTCACCAAGAAGTTCGGTGACTTCGCCGCCGTCGATAACGTTTCGCTCGACATCCGCCGCGGCGAGATTTTCTGCCTGCTGGGCGGTTCCGGATCCGGCAAGACGACCCTGCTGCGCATGCTCGCCGGCTTCGAGACCCCGACCGCCGGCACCATCGAGATCGACGGCGCCGACATGAGCAAGATTCCCCCCTACGAGCGGCCCGTGAACATGATGTTCCAGTCCTATGCGCTTTTCCCGCACATGAACGTGGAGAAGAACGTCGCCTTTGGGCTCGAACAGGAAGGACTGAGCCGCGCCGAGGTGAGCCGCAAGGTCGGCGAGATACTGGAGATCGTCAAGATGGGCGGCTTTGGCGCGCGCAAGCCGCACCAGCTCTCCGGCGGCCAGCGCCAGCGGGTGGCGCTGGCGCGCGCGCTCGTGAAGCGCCCGAAGTTGCTGCTGCTGGATGAGCCGCTCGCGGCGCTGGACAAGAAGCTGCGCGAGTACACGCAGTTCGAACTCATAAACATCCAGCAGCGCCTGGGCGTCACCTTCGTCGTAGTGACGCACGACCAGGAGGAGGCGATGACCCTGGGCACACGCCTCGGCGTCATGAATCACGGGCGCATCGTGCAGGTGGGCTCACCCTCGGACATCTACGAGTCGCCCTCCAACCGCTTCGTGGCCGATTTCATCGGCTCGGTGAATCTCTTCGAAGGTCAGGTGAGCCAGGAAGGTTCGGAGGGCGTGCGCGTCAGCTGCGCTGAGCTCGGCGCCACGGTGCGTGCGGATCGTGCCGTCAGCTGTACGACGGGGGCGACGGTGTGGACGGCGATCCGTCCGGAGAAGATCGCGATCAGCCGGCGCCAGCCGGCGGCGACGGCGGCCAGCGGTGAAAACGTCGTGCGCGGTACGGTGCGCGAGATCGCCTACATGGGCGATCTGTCGATCTATCTGGTGCAGATCGAGTCGGGCAAGGTGATGCGGGTAACGCTGCCCAACACGACCCGCGGCGGCGAACGGCCCATCGCGCGCGCCGAGAAGGTCTGGCTCTCCTGGCATGGCTCAAGTCCCGTCGTGTTAACCGAATAAGGAGCGAAGGCAGGTGCGTTTTTCCCAGGCAGGCGGACGGCGACTGGTCGCAGCGGTGCCCACCGTGTGGCTGCTGTTGCTGTTCCTCATCCCCTTTCTCATCGTATTCCGGATCTCCTTCTCCGAGGTACGCCTGGCGATACCGCCCTATACACCGCTCATCACCTGGCACCACGGCTCCCCCGCGCTGGAGGTGCACTGGTCAGCCTACAGGTTCCTCTTCACCGACTCGCTCTACGTGAGTTCCTATCTGTATTCACTCAAGGTGGCGGCGGTGTCGACGCTGTGCTGCCTGCTGATCGGCTACCCGATGGCCTATGCGATCGCGCGCTCGGCGCCGGCGAGCCGTTCCGTGCTGCTCATGCTGATCGTGCTGCCCTTCTGGACCTCGTTCCTGCTGCGCGTGTATGCCTGGATCGGCCTGCTCCAGAACAATGGCGTCATCAATAACGTGCTCCTGTCGCTGCACGTCATCGAGCATCCGCTGGCGCTGCTGCAGACCGACTTCGCGGTATACATTGGCATCGTTTACTCGTATCTGCCCTTCATGATCCTGCCGCTGTACGCAAATCTCGAGAAGCACGATCCGGCGCTGCTGGAGGCGGCCGCCGATCTTGGTGCACGGCCGCTAACCGCGTTTCTGCGTATCACGCTGCCGCAGTCGCTGCCGGGGATACTGGCTGGCTCGTTGCTGGTGTTCATTCCCGCGGTTGGCGAGTACGTGATTCCAACCCTGCTGGGACGCACGGATCAGCTGATGATCGGCCGGGTGCTCTCGGATGAATTCTTCGAAAACCGCGACTGGCCGGTCGCGAGCGCGGTCGCGATTCTGATTCTGCTGCTGCTGGTGATTCCGATCATGCTGTTCCAGCGTGCGCAGCGCCGCGAACTCGAGGCCACGACGTGAGATCACGCGGCCTGTTCCCCCGTGTCGCGCTCGTGCTCGGACTGATCTTTCTGTACGTGCCGATCATTTCTATGATCGTGTTCTCCTTCAACAATTCTCGCCTGGTCACGGTATGGGACGCTCCCAACTCGCCGACGCTCAAGTGGTACCTGGCGCTGGTACACAACGAGCAGATTCTCGGCGCCGCCTGGCTCTCCATTCGCATCGCGCTCATCGCCGCCACCGGCGCGGTGATTCTCGGCACCCTGGCCGGCATGGCGTTGGCGCGCTTTGGCAACTTCCGCGGTCGCACGCTGCTCGCCGGCATGACCACCGCCCCGATCGTCATGCCCGAGGTCATCACCGGGCTGTCGCTGCTGCTCATGTTCGTCGCGCTGGCGCAGCTGATCGGCTGGCCGAAGGGGGTGGGCGCCGTGACGATCACGATGGCGCACATCACCTTCTGCATGGCCTACGTCACGGTCGTGGTGCAGTCACGGCTGGTCGGTTTCGACGAGTCGCTCGAGGAGGCGGCGATGGACCTGGGCGCCCGGCCGCTGAAGGTCTTTTTCCGCATCACGCTCCCCTTGATCCTGCCCGCACTCGCTTCGGGCTGGCTGCTCGCGTTTACACTGTCCTGGGATGATCTGGTCATCACGCAGTTCGTCGCCGGACCGGGATCGAGTACGCTGCCGATGGTGATTTTCTCCAAGGTGCGCTTCGGGGTGACGCCGGATGTGAACGCGCTCGCAACGATCATGGTGCTCGTGGTGGCAACCGGCATCGCGATCTCGACGGTGTGGATGCGCCACCGCGAGAAGCGCCGTGCCCGGGACCTGCAGCTGGCGGCTGCGGCCAATCTGTGAGCTGCGCATGGCAGAGCGGGTACTTGGCATTGACGTAGGCGGATCGGCGATCAAGGCCGGCGCCGTCGACCTCGCAACCGGCAGCCTCACCGGGGAGCTGCGCTCGGTGCCGACCCCCCGGCCGGCGACACCGCCGGCGCTCATCAGCGTGTTCCGCCAGCTGGCCGCTGCGCACCCGGCCATCAAGACGCGTCTCGGGGTCGCATTTCCCAGCGTGATCAAGCACGGGACCGCCTATACGGCCGCCAACATCGACCCCAGCTGGATCGGCGCGCCTGTCGAGGAACTGGCGCGCCAGGCGCTGGGACGGCCGGTCCTGTTCCTGAACGATGCGGACGCCGCCGGCCTCGCGGAGATGCGCTGGGGGGCCGGTCGCGGCTGCGGCGGGACCGTGATAATGCTCACCCTGGGCACCGGTATCGGTACGGCGTTGTTCAGCGGCGGACAACTCTTCCCCAATACCGAGCTCGGGCATCTGGAGCTGCGCGGGATGGATGCCGAAAAACGCGCCTCGGCACACGCGCGTACGCGCGAGAATCTGGATTTTCCGGCCTGGGCCGAACGGGTGAACGAGTATCTTGAGGCGATGCAGCGGCTCTTCTGGCCTGATGTGTTCATTCTGGGTGGCGCGGTGAGTGAGCGCTTTGCGGAATTCGCGCCGCTGTTGCGCTCGCCAGCGGAGCTGCGGCCCGCACATTTCGGCAATCAGGCGGGTGTCATCGGCGCGGCGCTGGCGGCGGCTGATGCCCGGCTTTAACAGCAAGCTGCCCGATGTCGGCACGACCATCTTCACGCTGGTCTCCCGGCGTGCGCGCGAACTCAATGCCCTGAATCTCGGCCAGGGGTATCCGGATTATCCGATCGACCCGCGGCTGACGGAGCTGGTCACCGCCGCGATGCGCGCCGGGCACAACCAGTACGCCCCGATGGAAGGATTGCTCACGCTGCGTGAACGCATCGCCGAGAAGCTGTCACGCAGCTACGGGCTGCGCAGCGACCCGGAAACCCAGATTACCGTCACGCTCGGGGCCACCGAGGCGATCTTCTCGGCCATTCTGGCTGTCGTGGGTGTGGGCGATGAGGTGCTGGCGTTCGATCCAGCCTATGACTCCTACGAGCCGGCGGTACGCCTGGCCGGCGGGCGCTGCATTCGCGTGCCCCTGATGCAGCCCGGGTTTCGCTACGACTGGGAGCGCGTGCGTGCCCTGCTCGGCGAACGCACGCGGCTTGTTCTCTTTAACAGCCCGCATAATCCGGCCTGCACCGTCGCCACGCGCGCTGATCTCGATGAGCTCGGCGCGCTGCTGCGCGCTCGCGATACGCTGGTGCTGTCCGACGAGGTTTACGAGCACATGGTGTTCGACGCCGGACACCACCATTCAGTGCTCACCCATCCCGAGCTGGCCGCACGCAGCTTCGCGGTCTTTTCCTTCGGCAAGACGCTGCACGCCACGGGGCTGCGCATAGGTTACTGCGTCGCGCCGCCCGAGCTGACGCGCGAGCTGCGCAAGGTGCATCAGTTCAATACCTTCAGCATCGCGCATCCCACGCAACACGCCATCGCCGCCTACCTCGGCGAACGGCCGGATACCGGCCGTGATCTGGCGGACTTTTTCCAGGCCAAGCGCGATCGGCTGCGCGGCGCGCTGAGCAGCTCCGGGTTCAGTCTGCCGCCGGCACAGGGCACGTACTTTCAGCTGCTCGACTTCTCCGCCTTCGCCCCTGCGGACGATATGGCGTTTGCGGAGCGTCTGCTGAGCGAGGCGCGCGTGGCGTCGATTCCGCTGTCACCGTTTTACGAGACCGCGCCGCCACTCAGTTACGTGCGGCTGTGTATTGCCAAGCAAGACCGCACGCTCGATGAGGCGGCAGTGCGGCTGAATGAGTTCGCGGCGCGCCAGCGAGGCGGCCGCTCGTGAGCGTGCTGCGGCTATCGCTGCTGCAGCAGCCGCTGATCTGGCAGGATGCGGCGGCCAATCGCGCCCACTTCGGCGCGTTACTGGCGCCGCTCGCCGGGCGCACTGATCTGGTCGTGCTTCCCGAAACCTTCACCACCGGCTTCAGCATGGAGGTCGCGCGGCTCGGGGAGCCGGCCGGCGGCGCTACCGTCGACTGGCTGCGAGGGCAGGCCGCTGCACTCGGTGCGGCGGTGATGGGCAGCGTCATCACGCAGGACGGCCCGCGGTACTTCAACCGGCTACTGTTCGTGCTGCCCGACGGCGAGGTACGGCATTACGACAAGCGCCATCTTTTTCGCATGGGCGGCGAGCACGAGCACTTCACCGCCGGTCGCGAGGTCTGGAGCCTTACCTGGCGCGGGCTGCGCATCTGTCCGCTGGTGTGCTACGACCTGCGCTTCCCGGTCTTCAGTCGCCGGCGCGCGCAGCTGGATTACGATTTGCTGGTGTATGTGGCGAATTGGCCGGCGCCGCGTGCCGATGCCTGGCGCCAGTTGCTACGGGCGCGTGCGATCGAGAATCAGTGCTACGTGGTCGGGGTGAACCGGGTTGGCGCGGACGGCCTCAACGTGCGGTACGCGGGTGACAGCGTCGCCGTGGACTACCTCGGGCGGCCACTGCTGGAACTGGGCGAGCAATCTGCGGTTGGCAGTGTCAGTCTTGACAGCGCGCCGCTGGCGGTGTTCCGTGAACGATTTCCGGCACACTTGGACGCGGATCGCTTCGATCTCGATCTGCAGTGACCGGGCGGACATGCGATGAAAAAGCCTACGCGCGTCAACCATCCACCCGAGGTCGAGTTGCCGCCGGGCAATCGGGCGCTGGTCGCACCCATCTACCAGTCGGTGAAATTCGAGTTCGAAACGCTTGCGGATACCGAGCGGTTCTTTCGGGGTGAGCAACCGGGATTCTTCTATTCCCGCGCATCAAATCCGACCACGCGGCAACTGGAGCTGCTGCTCGCCGAACTGCAGGGGCGCGCCGACTGTCTGGTCACGGCCACCGGGGTCGCGGCAATCTCTCAGACGCTGCTCGCGCTCACGAAACAGGGGGATCACGTTCTGTGCTTTGTCGAGACCTACAACCCAACGCGCTATCTGATACGACGGCTGTTGGGGCGTTTTGGCGTCACGCACACCATGTTGTCCATCGAAGATCTCCCCGGCATCGAACGGGTCCTGGCATCCACGCCTACGCGGCTGGTGCTCTTTGAGAGTCCGACCAACCCGGTGACGAAGATCGCGGACATCGCTGCGATCACACGGCTGGCGCACGCCGCTGGCGCGCTCACGGTCATGGACAACACCTTCGCGGGGTTTCACCAGCACGGCGCCTACGAGATCGACCTGTTTGTGCACAGTCTCACCAAGTACGCCTCCGGTGCCGGCGACGTCATGGGTGGTGCGGTCATCGGTCGCACCGAGCTCATTCGCTCGCTGCGCGCCGACTTCGGGGCACTGGGCGCCGCCCTCGATCCGCATGCCGCCTTTCTGGTGTTGCGCGGCCTGAAGACCTATTTCGTGCGCTACCAGGCCCAGAGCGCGAGCGCGGCGCGCGTCGCTGCCTACTTGGAGGCCCACCCGGCGGTGGCGCGCGTGCACTACCCCGGCCTGAAGTCACACCCGCAACACGCGCTCGCCGCGGCGCAGATGCAGGATTTCGGCACGATCGTCACCTTCGACCTCAAGGGCGGTGCTGCGGCTGCCCGGCATCTGGCCGATCGCCTGGAGCTGTTTGCGCTCGCCGCCAGCCTGGGATCCACCGAATCCCTGGTGGTCACCGCGCAGATGATGACGGCACGTGAGCTGACGGCGGACGAGCAGCGCATTTCGGCCGTCACGGAGGGCACCGTGCGGCTGTCGATCGGACTGGAAGACATCGATGATCTGCTCGCCGATCTGGCGAGCGCACTCGAGGTCGCACGGGACTGAAGCTGCTCAGTGCGGCGCGCGATATCACAGGCTGCCGGCCACGCGCACCCGGTGCGGGTGGTAGGGCAGTACCTCGACGACTTCCCCTTCCCGCAGCCGCTGCTGCACACCGCGCCAGAAGGCGGCGGTGAGAATCTCCCCGTGCACGCGTAGCAAGGCGGCTCGCTGTGCGTCATTGAAGGCGAGGAAGCGCACGAAGGTTTCCGGGAATACGTCGGTCTCTCCGACGTAGAACCAGGCCTCGCCCCGCATCTCGTCCTCCGGGTTGGTGGCCTGCGGGACGTCGCGGAACGTGCAATCGGTAACCTGGCACAGTTCATCGTAGTCGTAGAAGATCACGCGCCCGTGGCGGGTCACGCCGAAATTCTTCAGCAGCAGATCGCCAGGGAAAATGTTGGTGTACGCCAGATCGCGGATGCACTGCCCGTAATCGAGCACGGCCTGCTCGGCGGCCTCGGGCGCGGCGCTGCGCAGGTAGAGGTTCAGGGGCGTCATGCGACGCTCGATGTACATGTGGTCGAACACCAGGTCAGCGCCGTCCCGGTGCACGGTCTGCGCCGTCTCGCGCTCGAGCTCCGCCAGCAGTTCCGGCGCGAAGCGGGCGCGTGGGAAACGCAGCCGGCGAAATTCCTGGGCATCGACCAGGCGGCCCGCGCGGTCATGGATGAACACCAGCTGGTACTTGGCCACGACTTCATCGCGCAGCACCGTCTTCGGATAAGCGAAGCGGTCGCGGATGACCTTGAACACCACGTCAAAGGAAGGCAGCGTGAAACACACCATGACGAGACCGCGCTCCCCGGGGGCGTGCGCAAACTGGTCCTCGGTGTGCTCCATGTGCCGGATGAGCTCCCGGTAGCGTTCCGTCTTGCCTTGCTTGGCGCGTCCCAGGACGGTGAACAGCTCGCTCACCGGCTTGCGCGGCATGATTGCCTTCAGGAACAGTACCGCTTCGGCCACGCGCTCCAGGTCGACGTGGAAGTAGGAGCGCGTGAAGCTGAAGACGATGCTGATGTCGTCTTCCGAAAGCATCACCGCATCGACCAGCACGCCACCATCGGTATTTTTCAGCGCGATCACGAGCGGGAGCGAGAAGCGCCGCCCGACGATGCGAGCCACGAGGTAGGCGCGCGAGATCTGGTAGAAGACCGGCCGGATGACCTCCACCTGATCCACTTCGCGGTGCTCGCCCGAGGCGGCCAGCGCGGCCCGCACCTCGCCGGCGACGTAGGCGATGCTCTTATCCAGATCACGCCAGGCCGAGCGAAAGCGCACATCGCCGAGGAGATCCTCGAACAGCAGGGACAGCGAGCCGTGGTTGACGTAGTTGTTGGTGCCTACGATGCTGCGGGTATTGGCGAGCGGATCGAGGTCGGTGGCCACGAATTCGATGTCCGGCGCGACTCCCACGGTGCCGAACAGGCGGCGGCTGATCGAGCTGAAGAAGGTCTTGGTAAACTCCGGATCGGGCAGATCCGAGATGCGGGTCGCGAATTCGTTGTGGATTTCCTTCCACAGGTCACGCTCCCGCGCGCGCTCGCCCAGGGCCTCCTTGAGCTCATCGATCGTCTGCTTGACGAAGCGATCGTAGAGCTCAATGCGTTCTACTGCGTCGTGCTGGCCGCCGCGTGAGTCGCGCGCATCAAAGCGCAGCGGCGCGCGCCGCGTAATTGCGCGAAACTCGGCGTTGTAGCGGGCGAAGGCATCCACGATGTGCTGCGCACAGTCGCGGGCGCTCATTGGCAGCGGGTCGTTGCGGGTGCTCACGCGGCTGCTTCAGTCGAAGTCGGTCGGCAGGCCCGGCTGCTGCCGGTGCTGATAGAGCCGCTCGATCTGCGAGCGCAGGATGCGGTGCGTCGAAAGCTCGGGGAGCGCCGCGACGGGATAGAACGCCACGGCGTCGGTTTCTGCCCCAGTACGCGCCTCACCGCCGTTGAGCTCGCACAGAAACATCAGCTTGTAGATGTGATGCACGCCCGGGGGGTGCGGGTGGCGGTTCTTGTCGACCAGCGCTGCGAGCTTCACCGCGCGCGCGTGATAACCGGATTCCTCGAGGATCTCGCGCTCGACCGCCTGCGCCGGTGAGTCGTTCACATCCACCCAGCCACCCGGGAGCGTCCAACACCCGTCGCTGCGCTCGCGCACCAGCAGCACCTGCTCGCCGACAAATACCGCGCCCCGCACGTCGACCTTGGGGGTGGCATAGCCGCTCTCGCCCTCCCAGAAACCGCGGGCGCGCTGCGGCGTCACGCCAAGTTCGCTGTGGAGGATGCTGGTCATCAGCTCCTGCAGCTGCTGATAGCGCTCACGATCGAACGGATCGCGAGTGAAGGCGAGGCCGCTCTGCGCGATCGCCTCCACCTTGCGCGCCCACCCGAGCAGCGTGGCGGTCGCCGCGTTAGCCATTACGGTGCCCGCCGCGCGCCGGATTTCGCGGTCCGCGGCTGCGGCTCTGCGCCGGGACGCGCTGACTTGCGAATGACGAGCTTCAGAGCCGACCAGACCTCATCGACCGCACACACCTTGATGTCGACCAGGGTAAGTGGCAATGCGATCTCGCGGATGACATCTTCGGTGAGGTCGCTCGCCACCCCAGAGGACTTCTTCGGCCAGCTGACCCAGATCGGCGTCTCCGGGCGCACCGCCTTGAGGGTCGAGCGCAACGCGCGCGCGAGCGCCGCACGATTGGTCGCGAACAGGTGCACGAGGTCCGTATGCGCGTCCTGCTGCGCCACCACTTGCGCGCCAGGGGGCAGGGGGGCAAGGAGCGCCGCATAGTTGTCCGGGCCCGCATGCAGGAACAGCCGGCAGCCGGGGCCGACGCCGAGCTTCTGAGCGAGCGGTTTGCCCGAGTAACCCGTCGGCGGGCTGGCGGTCAGGCGGCGCATACGGTCTGCTGCCGCCCGTGGCTCACAGGTTGCGGATCAGCGCATCGCCGAAGGCACTGGTGGATACCTCGGTCGCGCCTTCCATCAGGCGGGCGAAGTCGTAAGTCACGATCTTCTGCGCAATGGTGCGGTCCATGGCCGTGATGATCGCGTCGGCGGCTTCGGTCCAGCCCATATAGCGGAACATCATCTCGCCCGACAGGATGAGGGAACCCGGATTCACCTTGTCGAGATCGGCGTACTTCGGGGCCGTGCCGTGGGTGGCCTCGAACACCGCGTGGCCGGTGAGGTAATTCACGTTGCCGCCGGGTGCGATGCCAATGCCGCCGACCTGGGCGGCGAGGGCGTCGGACAGGTAGTCACCGTTGAGGTTCAGCGTCGCGATGACGTCAAACTCATCGGGGCGGGTAAGCACCTGCTGCAGGGTGATGTCGGCAATCGCATCCTTGATGATGACGCGGCCGGCTTTACGCGCCTCGTCCATTTCCGCACCGGCTGCCTTCTCGCCCTTGGCGGCCTTGGTGCGCTCCCATTGCTCCCAGGTGTAGGTCTGGGCGCCGAACTCGCGTTCGGCCAGCTCGTAGCCCCAATTGCGGAAGGCGCCCTCGGTGAACTTCTGGATGTTGCCCTTGTGCACCAGTGTGACGCTCTTGCACTTGTTGGTGATCGCGTACTCTATCGCCGCGCGGATCAAGCGCTCCGAGCCATCCTTGGAGACGGGCTTGATACCGATCCCTGAGCTTTCGGGAAAGCGGATCTTGGCATAGGCCTTGGGGAAGGCCTGACGAAACATTTCCAGAAACTTCTTGTTGTCCGGGGTACCCGCTTCGAATTCGATACCCGCGTAGATGTCTTCGGTGTTCTCGCGAAAGATCACCATGTCGACCTTCTCGGGGTGCTTCACGGGCGAGGGCACGCCCTTGAACCAGCGCACCGGGCGCAGGCACACGTACAGATCGAGCATCTGGCGCAGCGCCACGTTCAGAGAGCGAATGCCGCCGCCGACCGGGGTCGTGAGCGGTCCCTTGATGGAGACCAGATACTCGCGGCAGGCGGCCACGGTCTCATCCGGCAGCCAAGTCTGGAACAGCTTGTTCGCCTTCTCTCCGGCATAGACCTCCATCCAGCGGATGCGGCGCTTGCCCCCGTAGCTCTTGGCGACCGCAGCATCCATAACGCGCACCGCCGCGCGCCAGATGTCAGGTCCGGTGCCGTCACCTTCGATGAACGGCAGGATGGGGTTATCCGGCACGCTCAGCTTGCCGTTCGTGATGGTGATCTTGGCACCGTCGGCAGGGGGCGTGGCCCGGGGGTTTGCGGCCGTTGACATGAAGCTCTCCTGGAGGATCGCCCGGAGCAGGGCTCGCCGGGCGCGCAATGCTAGCACACGGACGCGCGCCGGCGCCGGCGCGTACCAAAGGCGACCGGGGCTGTGAGAGACTGGCGCAGCGCACGCCAGCGGGCGTGCCCGGGGGACCCAAGCGCGCATGCCAAAGGCAGTCGAGGAGTCAGGTGCGGTGAAGCGGCCGTCGGTGCTGCGCCAGATGTGCGCCGTGCGCCCCGTCGAGACCGACGAGGCCGACAAGAGCCGCCTGAAGCAGGTGCTCGGACCCTGGGCGCTCACCACCATCGGCCTGGGTGCCACGATCGGCACCGGCATCTTCGTACTCACCGGCCAGGTGGCCGCCAATCAGAGTGGCCCGGCGATCTCGCTGTCGCTCATGATCGCCGCCTTCGGCAGCATGCTCGCGGCGCTGTGCTACTCCGAGTTCGCGGCGTTCCTGCCGGTCCCCGGCAGCGCCTACCGCTACACGTACGCGACGCTGGGTGAGGCGCTCGCCTGGTTCATCGGCTGGAACCTGCTGCTCGAATACGCGATCTCCGCCTCCACGGTGGCGGTGAGCTGGTCGGCGTACGTCGTGGACCTGCTAAGCAACGACGCCCACATGAGGCTGCCGGCGGCGCTCGTGAATGCTCCACTCGGACTCGACGCCCACGATCACCTCATCCGCACCGGCGCGATCGTCAACGTCCCCGCGGTGCTGATCGTGCTCGCCATGACGGCGGTGTTGTACGTGGGGGTGCGCGAATCGGCACGCGCCAATACCGTGATGGTGACCCTGAAGGTCGCCATCATCGTGATCGTAGTGATCGCCGGGCTGAAATACGTCGATGCGGCCAACTTCAAGCCTTTCGTGCCGCCCAACAGCGGCACCTTCGGCCACTTCGGCGTGAGTGGCGTGCTGCAGGGCGCGGGCATCATCTTCTTCTCCTACGTGGGCTTCGACACGGCCTCCACCATGGCGCTCGAAGCGCGTAACCCGCAGCGCGACCTGCCGATCGGGATACTCGGCGCGCTCGCGATCTCGACGGTGCTGTACATCGCGATGGCCAGCGTCCTGATCGGCATGGTGCCGTTCCATAAGCTCAACGTCGCAGCTCCGGTCGCCGTGGCCCTGGATACCCATCCGCAGCTCGCCTGGCTCTCCTGGCCGATCAAGATCGGCATCATCGCCGGCATGACCTCGGTCATTCTCACCTCGCTTCTCGGGCAGCCGCGAATCCTGCTGTCGATGGCCGACGACGGCCTGCTGCCGCAGTCGATGGGGCGTTGTCACCCGCGCTTCAAGACGCCGCACGTCTCCACCGTGATCACCGGGGTGGGGGCGGCGCTGATTGCCGGCGCCTTCCCGCTGGATGTGCTCGCGGACCTGGTATCCATCGGGATCCTGCTGGCATTCGCGGTGGTGTGCCTGGGAGTGCTGGTGCTGCGCTACACGCGCCCTGATGTGCACCGGCCATTCCGAGTTCCGTGGGCGCCCTTCACCTGCATCCTGGGCATGCTGGTGTGCCTCGGGCTGACCCTCACGCTCTCGAACGGCACGTGGATCCGGCTGGTCGTTTGGACCATCCTCGGCATGTCGATTTACGCGCTCTACGGCTTTCGCAACAGCCGGCTGCGCAAATGAGCCGCGCGCTCGCGAGCACGCCAGCGGCCGATGGTTTTCACATGCCGGCGGAGTTCGCGCCACATCGTGGCTGCTGGCTGCTGTGGCCGGAGCGGCCCGACAACTGGCGCGAGGGGGCGCGTCCTGCGCAGCACGCTTTCGCGCAGGTGGCGCTGGCGATTGCGCAGTTTGAACCGGTCAGCGTGGGGGTTTCGCCCGCTCACTTCCTCGTGGCGCGCAGCCTCCTCGATGAGCGCATACGGCTCGTGGAGATGACGCACGACGATGCCTGGATGCGCGATGTGGGACCGACCTGTGTCCTCGATCGGCGCGGTGAGGTGCGCGGTGTCGACTGGCGCTTCAACGCCTGGGGAGGGCTGAGCGGCGGCCTGTATTTTCCCTGGGATCAGGACGACCTCGTAGCCCGCAAGGTGCTCGAGATCGAGGGCTTCGCGCGCTATCGCGCGCCGCTCATCAACGAAGGCGGCGCGATACACGTCGATGGGCAGGGCACCGCGCTCGTGACCGAGGAGTGCCTGCTCAACGGCAACCGCAACCCCGAGCTGTCGCGCGAGCAGATCGAGCTTGCGCTGCAGGACTATCTGGGCGTGAGCGTCGTGATTTGGCTGGGGCGAGGCGTATGCAACGACGAGACCGGTGGACACATCGATAACCTCGCCTGTTTCGTGCGTCCGGGCGCGGTGTGCCTCACCTGGACCGACCGGCGGCGCGATCCGCAGCATGCGATCTCCCAGGACGCGTGGGAACGCCTCCACGATGCGCGCGATGCGCGCGGCCGGCGACTCGAAGTGACGCGCTTGCCAATGCCGGGGCCGCTGAGGCTTACCGCCCGGGAAGCCGCCAGCATCGTGACGGGCGAGGGCGCCAAGGTGCGCCGCGCGGGCGAGCGCCTGGCTGGCAGTTACGTTAACTTCTACATCGCCAATGGCGGTATCGTCATGCCGCTGCTGGATGCGCGCACCGATCGGATCGTGGCGCAGCGCCTCAAACGGCTGTTTCCAGGGCGCCGCGTGGCGGGCGTCCCGGCGCGTGACATTCTGCTCGGCGGCGGCAACATCCACTGCATTACGCAACAAATTCCGCAAGGAACGCGAACCCGATCACCGTCTGCGAAGTGATCGCAGCTCCGGGTTGCGGCCATACGGTATCGTCGAGGGCTATGCGCACGCGTCCCTTAAGCCCGCTCGGCGCTTTTCTGCTGGCCGTATCCCTCGCCTGTGCCGCCGTGCACGCCGAGCCGGCGCGTTTCCTCGTGAAACTGCGCAGCGCCCCGGCCGCCAGCGCCCGACCGGAGCTCGGCCGGGTGGCGACGCGCGCAGGTCTCGAGGTGCTGGAAACGCGCCAGATCGCCGGCGATCTGCACCTGCTTCGCGTCACGGCCGGCGAACCTGCGCCGCGCACACTGGCGCGGCTGCGTGCGGACCCCCAGGTGCTGTATGCCGACCTCGACCAGCGGCGCTTTGCGCTGGCTTCCCCGGATGATCCGCTCTTTGCCGGCCAGTGGTACATGCAGGATACGCAGCCGGCAGCGGTGGCTGCCGTCGACGCCTGGACTCTGACGACCGGCAGCAACGGGGTCGTCATCGCCGAACTCGATACCGGCGTGCGCTTCGATCATCCGGACCTGCGCAGTGGCAGCGCCAATCGTCTGCTACCGGGCTACGACATGATCAGCTCGGTGCAGACTGGCAACACCGGCGAAGGGCGCAATGCCGACGCGTCCGACCCGGGCGACTGGGTGACCAAGGCGGATACCAAGACCGCACTCTTTGCCAACTGCACGGTTGCGAACAGCTCGTGGCACGGGACGCGCATCGCTGGAATTCTGGGCGCCATCACCAACAACAGCACCGGCGTCGCCGGCATGACCTGGAGCGGCTGGGTGCTGCCGGTGCGCGTGCTCGGCAAGTGCGGTGGCTACGACTCGGACATCATCGCCGCGATGGCGTGGGCTGCCGGTTTCCCGGTGGAGGGCGTACCGAACAATCCTTATCCGGCGCGCATCATCAACATGAGTCTGGGCGCGGCGGGGTCCTGCCCGCAGAGCTACCAGGACGTGATCGACCAGCTCACCGGCGCGGGCGTTCTGGTCGTGGTTTCGGCGGGCAACGAGGGTGGGCCGGTGGATGCTCCGGCGAACTGCGCGGGCGTGGCGGCGGTCGCGGGCCTGCGTCAGGTCGGGACCAAGGTCGGATTCAGCAGCCTCGGGCCCGAGATTGCGCTCAGCGCGCCGGCGGGCAACTGCGTCAATACGGCTGCAGGGGCGCCCTGCCTGTTCTCCATCGAGACGACTACCAACAGCGGCACCACCGGGCCGGCCACCAACACTTATACCGACGAGTACAACTTCAACGTCGGCACGAGCTTCTCCGCCCCGATCGTCGCCGGAATTGCAGGCCTCATGCTCGCGGTCAACGGCAATCTGAATGCGAGCCAGCTCATCGAGCGGCTGCAGCTGGGGGCGGCCGCTCCCTTCCCGGCGCCGGCCGCATTACCGGTCTGCCACGTGCCGGCCAGTCAGCAGGATCTGCAGACCGGCGAGTGCGCCTGCACCACGGAGGTCTGCGGCGCCGGCATGGCCAATGCAAACGGCGCCGTGCTGCAGGCGCTGCGCCCGATCGCTGCAGTTAAGCTGCCCGTGAAGGTCGCTCCGGGCGCCACTGTTACGCTCAACGGTTCCGGCAGTGCCGCGGCGTGCGGCGCCAAGGTCGTCAGTTACCAGTGGAGCGTCGTTGCTCCGGCGAACGCACCCCCGGTACAAAACGCCGGCAGCGCCGTTGCCGGCATCCCCGCGCCCGTGGGATCGGGTGTCTATCAGGTCATGCTCACCGTGACCGACGATTCGGGGCGCGTCGACAGCGCGCTCGTCGTGATCGCCTCGAACGCCGCAAGTTCTTCCGCGCCGCCGGCCGCCGGCACCAATGCCTGCCTGACGGGTGTGAGTTACAACCCGACTGCCGCCGGAAGCTCGAGCAGCGGCAGCTCCGGCGGTGGCGGTGGTGGCGGCGCGCTCGATCCTCTGACGCTCGGCGTCGTCACGGCGCTCGCCGCGCTGCTGGCGCTGCGACGCTACGCCAGCCGCTCGGCTGCTTCCAGCCACTCGCGCTGCGCCCGCCGGTAATGGCCAGGTGCGATGCGCGCCTGCTGCAGCAGCTCGCGCGCGACTTTCCGCGCCTCGTCGCGCATGCCCTGCGCCTGCAGCAGCTGTGCGTAACGCACAGCGGCTTCCGCTCCGGGAAATGAGCCGGCGACGGCCCGGTATTCCTCGAGGGCTTTTTGCACATTGCCCTCGGCTTCGAGCGCACGCGCATAAAGCAGATGTCCGGCCGGGGAGCGGAACTCGGGATTCAGCCGGATGAGCTCATCGAGCGTGGCACGGGCCGCGCTCGCATCCCCCTTGCCGAACTGCGCCTGCGCCAGTCCGAGCATGAGGTTAGGGTCGTGTTCGTACAGCCCGCTGAGGGCCTGCCGGTACTGGGCGATGGCATCCTCGTAGCGCTGGTGGCGCACCAGTTCCTCCGCGTAGCGCTGACGGCTGGCGACGTTGCCAGCGACGCTGGCCTCGTGCTCGTAGCGGCGCAGTTCGCGCGTCGGGTCGAGCGCCCTGCGAAAGCCGCGCGCGGTCTGTTGCGCACCGCGGCTGCGGAACAGCTGCGGCAGGATCTCGACCACCACGTAGGCCAGAATTCCCGCCAGTGCGAGCCCGGGAATGATCAGCACCCAGATCCACAGCTGGTTGCGGCCGGTCTTGATGACGTGAATGATGAAAGCCGCCTGAATCAGCAGCGAGATGATTAAGTACGCCATCGACCCTCTCTAAAGTGTCAGTGCGTCGCCGCTGGCGGCAACGCGAACGCCATGAGGTAATCACCGCGGGCAGCCCCCAGCGGGCCGTGACCGCCGGCGCTGATCACCACGTACTGCCTGTGATCCGCCCCCGCCCGATAGGTCATGGGCGTCGCCTGGCCTCCCGCGGGCAGCCTGTACTTCCACAGTTCACGTCCGGTCTCAATGTCGAAGGCGCGCAGGTAGCCGTCGATCGCCGCGCCGACAAACACCAGGTCCCCAGCCGTGGCGATCGGCCCACCCATATTGGGCATCCCGAAGTCGCGCGTAGGCACGAACCAGGGGGTGAGCCCCGCGGTCGAACCGAGCGGCACCTGCCAGATAATGCGATGGCGACGCAGGTCGACACTCACGAGTGTCCCCCAGGGGGGCGCAGTGCAGGGCAGTCCCCAGGGCGACAGCAATGCTTCGCGGCGCATGCCGTAGGGCGCACCACTCTGGCGGCCAAATTCCGCGTGCGGATAGGCACCCGAGCGCGCCTGCGCCTCGAATTCCTCGGCAGAGAGCAGCGTCACCCGCATCGGCAGCTGATTTACCGCGGCGATGACACGCTGCCGCTGCTCATCGAAAACGATGCCCCCCCAGTTCACGCCGCCGATGTAACCGGGCATCAACAGCGTGCCGTGCAGGTCCGGCGGAGTGAAGATGCCCTCGTTGCGCAAGGACCCGATGAGTTCACGGCACTTGCCGCGGTCCCAGAAGGTGATGCCCCAGGCATCCTCCGGCCGCACCGGCGCTCCTGAAACGAGCGCCGGCAAAGCGGAGAAGGGCTGGGTTCGCGCCGTCTGCTCGCCGGGCACGCGGCTCGAGGGCACGGGCTTCTCGATGATCTCGACCAGCGGGCGCCCGCGGGTGCGCTCGAAGACATAGAGCATGCCCGTTTTGGTCGCCTGGATCACGGCGGGTACGGGGGCGCCGTTGATCTCAACATCGCCGAGGACCGGCTGGGCGGCGAGGTCATAGTCCCACAGATCGTGGTGCACCAGTTGCTGATGCCAAACCACCCGCCCGGTGCCGGCCTCCAGCACCAGCAGCGAATCCGCGAAGCGATTGGAGCCCAGGCGCAGCCCGCCGTAGAAGTCAGGGCTCGCCGAGCCGGTGGGTATCAGTACCAGGCCGTGCTCCTCATCGATCGTCATCACGCCCCAGGCGTTGCCAGCGCCGGTGTGCTGCGCCTGCCCGGGATTCCATTCGGCCGCGGCCGGATGATCCGGGCCGTCGGGAAGCGGATCGAAGGACCACATCAGCATGCCATTGCGGGCGTCGAAGGCGCGGATGATGCCGCGCTCAACGCTCACCGCGCGGTTGTCGCCGATGGCCGAGCCGACAATGACGAGGTTGCCGTAGATCGCCGGGGGCGAAGTCACGAGGTACGCGCCCGGATCGCGGATGCTCACACCCTGGGTGAGATCAATCGCGCCGTTGGTGCCGAAATAAGGACAAGGTCGGCCGGTGTCGGCATCCAGCGCCAGCAGACGCGCATCCAGTGTGCCGGTGAACACACGGCGCCGGCATGGCCGCTCGTGTTTCGGAAGGTCGCTGTCTTCCCAGAGGCTCACGCCGCGCGAGGTCACCTCCGAATAACGTCGCGCGCGGTCGATGTGCGGATCGAAGCGCCAGCGCTCCCGGCCCGTCTGCGGATCGACCGCGATCACGATGTTGGTGCCGGTTTCAAGATACAACGCCCCGTACGCAAGTACCGGCGTGGCCTCGAAAGTGAGCTTGTCCGCGCGGGCGAGACCGGCGCCGCGCTCGCCGGTTTGGTAGGTCCACACCGGCTGCAGGCGCGCGACGTTGCCGCGATTGATCTGATCGAGGCTGGAGAAGCGCTGTCCGAAGGCATCGCCGCCGTAAAAGCCCCAGTCGCTCGCGCCGCGCGATTGTGCGTGCAGCGGCGCCGCCGGCAGAAGCCAGGCGGCGCACAGGAGCACGACGGCGGCGGACGCGCCTGCCAGTGCGCACCCGCGTGTAGGGGTTAGGGACATGCGGCGCATTATCCGTGATCGGGTCGTCCAGCGCTTCTGTGCCCGCATGCTGCTATTCTTCGCCCCCGTGAGTTCTACACGGGCTGCCACGCCCCGACGCGGGGCATTGGGTCTTTTTCTCACCGTCCTGTGGCTCGCCGTGCCGCCCGCGCACGGTCAGGACGCTCCGGATCTGTCCCTTACCGCCCGCGACGCCCCCCATCGCCCGCGCATCGGGCTCGTGCTGTCCGGCGGCGGCGCGCGCGGCGCCGCCCACGTCGGCGTGCTCAAGGTACTCGAGGACATGCGCGTGCCGATCGATGCGGTCGCCGGCACCAGCATGGGCGCGGTCGTCGGCGGGCTGTACGCGAGCGGCCTCAACGCGCGGCAGATCGAGAAGCTGATGACCTCCATCAACTGGCAGGAGGCGTTTCGCGACCGTCCGGCGCGCGAGGACCTGACCCTGCGGCGCAAGCAGGAGGATGAGAACTTCCTGGTGAAGTTCCCCCTCGGCTTCCGCGACGGCCACGTGGTGCTGCCGCGCGGATTGATACAGGGGCAACACCTGACGGAAACACTGCGCCGCCTGACGCTGCCGGTGGCGCGCATCAGTAACTTCGATGACCTGCCGACCCCGTTTCGTGCGGTCGCGACCGATCTGGAGAGCGGCGACGCCGTGGTCATGGATTCAGGTGACCTGACGACCGCGATGCGAGCCAGCATGTCGGCGCCGGGGGTGTTTGCGCCGGTGGAGCGCGATGGCCGGCTGCTGGTGGACGGCGGCATCGCCGATAACGTACCGGTCGACATCGCGCGCGCCATGGGTGTCGACATCGTCATCGTGGTGGATGTCGGCTTTCCGTTGCTGCCGCGGCAACAGCTGACGAGCATTCCGGTGATTTCCAATCAGATGCTCGCGATCCTGATCCGCCGCAATGCCCAGGCGCAGCTCGCGACGCTCACGCCCCATGACGTCCTGATCCAGCCGCAGCTGGGCAATGCCTCCTCGTTCGATTTCGGCCTCGTGGCGCGCGCCATAGGCACCGGGGAGGCTGCGGCGCGGGTCAAGAGCGGCGAGCTGGCCGCTCTCGGCATCAGTGAACCACAGATGCAAAGCTATGTTGCGCGCCGCGAAGCCCCGCGCATGGCGCCGCCGGTGATCGACTTTATCCAGGTGGAGACCGGTTCCGAGCACTATATCCCGGCCCCGAATAGCCTCATGAAGGGACTGATCGGCAAACCGCTGGATCCGGATGCGGTTGCGCGGCGCGTCACCGCCGTATACGGCCGGGGCGGGCTCGACACCCTCGACTACCACGTGGTGGGAGCCGAGGACCGTTATGGGCTTGCACTGAGCGCGCGGCCCAATTCGCAGGGCCCGGACTATCTGCGCTTTGGCCTGAGCGTGCAGGATGACTTCGAGGGCAATTCGACCTACAGCGCCGCGATGCGTTTCGTCGTTTCGGACGTCACGCGCAACGCCGGCGAATGGGCGACCGATCTGGAGGTGGGGAGCGTCTCGCAGATATCGACCGAGCTATTCCTGCCGCTCGCCCAGTTCTCGGGTTGGTTCGTGATGCCGCACGTGCAGGACCTGGCGCGCAACATCGACCTGGTCTGCAACCCGCCGTCCGTCGGGCAGGCACCTTATTGCCTTTCGCAGACATCCAGCGGGCAGGTTGTGCTCGCCGAATACCGCGTGCACACCTTCGACTATGGGCTCGACTTCGGACGCCAGTTCGGCAACTGGGGTGAGATCCGCACGGGCGTGGCGCATGAGCAGGGACATGTACACCTGCGGATCGGTGACCCCGAGGACCCCAATCTCGCCAGTGTGCCGAACGCGCCGTGGGAAACGACCGACTTCTTCGTGCGCTTCACCTACGATCGGCTCGATAACATCAGCTTTCCGCACTATGGGCAGCGCGCCGTGGCGCAGTGGACCGGGGTGCATGACGTCTCCGGTGCCACACCCGGCACCGACCAGGTGCTGCTGAACTACGTTGGCGCCTGGTCCTTCGGCCGTGACACGGTGCAGTTGTCAGCCTCCGGCGGCACGACGCTGCAGTCGCAGGTTACCGACATCAACCAGCTGTTTCCGCTGGGGGGCTTCCTGAATCTCTCGGGACTGCGCGCCGATTCCTTACTCGGGCCCAATTTCGGCATCGTGCGCGGGCTGTACTACCGGCAGATCGGCCGCGGCGGCCCAGGCTACCTCGACGTGCCGACTTATCTCGGGTTCTCGCTCGAGATGGGCAATGTGTGGCAGATGCGCAGCGACGCGAGCTTCGGCAACACGCAGAAGGATGCCAGCATCTTCCTCGGCATGGATACCTTCCTCGGCCCGGTGTTCCTCGCGACCGGCTTTGATGAGCACGGCAACCAGCAGTACTACCTGTTTCTTGGCCGCACCTTCTAGCAGGAGCTCACGGATCCCCTGTTGGGACGATCGTGCGGGTCTCGGCCATCAGGATGACGGCGCGCTGCGGTGCGCGCGTGCGGTGTATGACACCCTTCGGCACCACGATGCCCTCGAAGGGCTTGAGTTCAACCGAACGCTCCTCCAGATCAACAAAGAAGCGCCCTTCCAGCACGAAGAAGAACTCATCGTCGTTGTCGTGCTTGTGCCAGTGATACTCGCCCTGCATCACCCCCAGACGGATGACCGAGTCATTCACCTCGCACAGGCTCTGGTTGTACCAGCGGTCCTTGCACTGCGCGATGAGGCGCGGCACGTCGACCACGCTCAGCGGCGCGAACTTGACATCGAGATAGGTAGCGTAGGGGAATGCCTCAGGCGCGTTCATGGGCAAGGTGCCTCATCGTGTGATGGAAGCGCAACAGGGCCGCCGGGGTCCGCGGACCGCCTACAGGCCGCGGCTCTCGGCCAGCTTCTCGATCTTCTGAAAAACCAGCGCGGGCTTGTCGCCGGAGCGTGAGTATTCGTGACGCCGGCTCATGTCGTTCATTGCCGCATCCCGCTCATCGGGGCTGGCATACCAGTGCAGACGCTGCCACTCGGGGCCCAGCAGCTTGCGAAAGGGGTCCCCGGGCGGAAGGCTGACGCGGATCCCGTAGGGACGCAGTTTCTCGATCGGCGGTGAACGCAGGTTCTGCGATTGACTGATGCCCATGACTGACGAGCTTACGGTGCGCTCCCGCAACGCGGCAAGCCTCGGGAGCGGATTTGACTTTCCCTGCGCTGCAGCTTGAGTCGCGTCGTTCAGATCCCCACACTACTGAGACCCCGGCCCAAGGAGTCCGCCCATGGCCCTGTTTCGCAAGAAATCAACCCTCCCGTCCTCTGAGCAGGCGCTCCCAGGGCGCACCAGTCCGCTCAAGGTCGCTCCGGATCACTTCGTGAACGGTCATCGCATCGTGCCGCCCTTTCCGGCCGGACTGCAGGTCGCGGATTTTGGGCTGGGATGTTTCTGGGGGGCGGAACGACTCTTTTGGAGCCTTCCCGGGGTGTATTCAACGGCCGTCGGCTATGCGGGGGGGCTAACGCCGAATCCGACCTATGAAGAAGTTTGCAGCGGAGAGACTGGACACGCTGAAGTTGTGCGCGTCGTCTATGACCCGCAAAAGACCGACTACCAGGATCTGCTGAAGGTGTTCTGGGAGTCGCACGATCCGACCCAGGGGATGCGCCAGGGCAACGACGTCGGCACGCAGTACCGCTCCGCAATATATGTGCACGACCCGGAGCAGCGCAGAGCTGCAGAGGAATCGCGGCGTGCCTACCAGGCGCAACTCGCGGCGGCAGGTCGGGGCACGATCACGACGGAGATCAGGGACGCGCCTGAATTCTTCTATGCGGAGGACTATCACCAGCAGTACCTCGCGAAGAATCCGAACGGTTACTGCGGCATTGGGGGCTGCGGAGTTCCCTTCAGACTCACGGAGTTACAGACAGGTGAGAAGGCATAGCCGGCGGTACGGCGAGGGTTCCAGCAGGAAGTCACGCGGTTAGCAGCGCTTTGCCTTGAGGCCGCGCGTGTTTCTCCAGAGAATCCCAAGGCGTAATCGGCGTCGGCGTCTACCGGAAGTCTACCGTCGACCGCGCGCGAGGTAGTCCGCGGCGAAGGACAGCCGGCGGCTGGCGACGCCTATCGCATCGGAGCATCCTGCCGCTTGCGACTCAAGAAGGGTCTAGTTGCCTATTGGAGCCTCCCAACGCTTAAGGTCCCATCGCGAAGCAAGCTTCCCGATTGGTGGCTTCGAGGAGAGTCCGATGAGCGATGCGCAATCGAAGGTCGTTGAACACTACGCGAAGAGCGGGCTGCTTGGACGGCTCGAGGCCGCATTACGAGCGGACGGCGTCGAGCCGGCGCATCCAACCATCGAAGCACTCGCGCCATATGATCACTTTCACGGCCGCGGGCTCGAGGCGACAGAAGACATGGTGGCGCTCGTTACAGCGCGGTCGACCGATCATCTGCTCGATGTCGGCAGTGGGGTCGGCGGTCCGGCTCGATGGTTCTCAAAGCGTTTCGGCTGTCGCGTCACGGGCATCGACTTGACACCAGAATTCTGCGAGAGCGCGGAACACTTAACGCGCCTCCTTGGGCTGGAAAGTCACGTGCGCTTTCAGGTCGGCAATGCCCTTGCGATGCCTTTCGTTGATGGAACGTTTGAGGGTGCCTACTCGATGTTCGTATCGATGAACATTGCGGACAAGGCGCAGCTTTATCGCGAGATTCACCGCGTGCTCAAGTCAGGTGGGTGGCTCGTGCTATCGGAGATCGCGCGGGGCAAGGTCGGCGACGTCACGTATCCCATGCCATGGGCCGCGACGGCGGCGGAGAGTTTCCTCTCAACGGCCGACGATACGCGAAACGAATTGCGAAGCGCGGGCTTCGAAGTCGAGCAGATCAAGGACGGCCTCCAGCGCGCGCTCGAATTTGGGGCGCGGTCGCAGGCAATGGTCGCAGGCGGCGAAAAGCCGCCCTACCGGGCCAACGCACTGATCCATGGCGACGTCGCGGCCGCGACGCTCGCGAACGTCGCCCGCGCCTATAAGGATGGCAGTCTCGTTCCGATCGAGGTGCTCGCGCGGAAGCGATGACCACATGCAATTTCCCAGCTGCGGCGAGCAGGCCGCCCGCGTGCGGTCGAAGGTGCGTAAGCGCCTTAGCAATTACAATCGACCGCTCGCTCCGCGAGCACCGGGGGTGTGGAGTTCCTTTCAACTCGAGGAGTCGTCTGGCAGCCGAGCGTGACTAGGGGATGAGTTCGAGAACCTGCTTCAAAGCACGACGTGATTCCTGGGCGGCGCGTCCCCAGCTCTGTCTCCCCGAGAGTTCGCTGTGCCCAAACGCAATGCGCCCATAGCGTTCGCGGATCACTTCAAGGGGCGCGACGGTTCCCGCCGTACCGAAGTAAAAACCCGGTTGCGGCGCGATATAGGCATGACCCCAGCGATTGAGCACGATGCCGGCAATGTCGCGTTTTGCGTTGAACCCCGCGCCGCCAAGCATCCGTTGCAACTGCCGGCGGATCTGCAGCTCGAAGTCAGCATAGGTTGTGCCGAACAACATGCTGCGCGCACCGCTTGTCTGAGTAGCGATTGGAACCCCTGCCTGCGGGAAGCCGACGTAGAGGGTCAGCATCGCAGGCTTGGTGGGGTCCAGTGGCACCGGGACACCATCGATTCTCATCGGCTGGCGAATATTCACGAAGAAGCCGAATCCGTCGAACCAATGCGCGGCCGATACGCCGAGCTTGGCGAACGCATTCCAGTTGTGGACCGCCACGTTGGCGACGAGTATCGGCGCATGGTGAAATTGCGCATACGCGGCGACGTAGGTGGGTGGCAGGTCGCGTACGATCTGCCGCGCGATCCAGCCCCCCGCTGCGACGATCACCGCGTGCCCGCGCACTCGCCGCAGCTCACCTCCGACCGCATACGTTACCCCGACACTTTGCGATTTGTCCGGCTCACCTTCGTGGCGCACGGCGACGGCGGTGGCCCCAAGACGTATGCGCGTGTTCTGCGGCCGGTCGAGTGCCGCAAAGTCGATTGGCGCATAGAGCACGTCAGCAAATGATCGCGAACCGGTGATCGCATCCGGCAGCATCGCCTTGACGATGTGGCGCAGGATCGCCGCATTGCCACCCGGAAACGAGAACGTGTCGTCAGAGATGACATTCTCGCCCGTGCCCGGGAGCCCGAGCAGCTTGGCCGCATAGGCGGAGATCGCGTCCGAGCTGACGCCGTAGTCGCCCGTCGCGACCAGCGGATCTGAGAGGCGGAACACATGCCGGGACAGCCCGAGCTCGCGCACGATCAGATCGCCATAGGACATCGAGTCCAGCCAGCGATCTGTGGCAGCTTCGTCACCGCGCGTCAGGACCGGGGCGCGCTTCTTCCAGGCGAGCCAGTCTCGTCGGATCTCGGCTGCAATCGGCGCGCGCGCAAGATCATCAGACCAGGGATCGACGACCCACGCTTGTCGATGCGCAAATGGCGTATCAAAGAAGTAGCCCAGCGAGCTGCCGCTTTCGTTCCAGAACATTGGATCGTAATTGTCACGCGCGAATTTCAGCGCTGCCGCGCGACCGCTCGGCCGTACGAAGTCAAATGAGCGCGGCATGCCGATCTCATCCCAGAGTCCGGAAACGTGCGCGTAGGAATTGCCGGCGTCCGGCACGATCGCGTCGTTGGATCCTTGCGGGCCGGTCAGCATGATGCCGTCGACGAGCATCTGATTCTGTTTTGCCTCGCCGCCGAAGACCGGATGATTTTCGAGGACAAGACAGCGTCCGTTCGGTCGAGCCTTACGAAATTCGTAGGCTGCGATGAGGCCTGAGAATCCGCCGCCGACGACGATCAGATCATATAACTCGTCCACCTCGGGGGCGGTGGCGATCCGTGCCTCGTAAATACCGTCGCGTACGCCGTGCGCCGCGTTGACGACCGACGCAATGTTTCCGTTGGAACGCGCATAGTCGCCGATCCCGGCGTAACCGTTCCATTGAGAGGTAAGACTCTGCGCGAAGGCGGGCGCGGCCGCACTCAGCAGGACTGCACCGGAGCCTATGAGTGTCGCGCCAATGAAGTCGCGCCGGGTGATGGCCGCATCCAGGCCGAGGGCGCGCGCTTCGTCACTCATAGCCTGGGGACCTTTCAACAGCCGACGCGTATGACCCGGTCAATGGTAGCAAGACCGTCGCCCCGCGAAATCAATATCGCCGGCCTACCAGCCGCGCCGTCACGGCGAGCGGCCGGTAGTTGAAAATGGTTGTGACCGTCTTTGCACCGAAGACGCAACAAAAGATCATCGCGGTACCAGCCATAGAGTCGCGGGCGGCCTGAGAGGCTGTTAAGCACAGTGCCGCTCCACGCCGCGCCTGAGACTGAAGTATCGTAGGCGGGTAGCCGTCAGACTCGAAACCTCAGGTCGTGGAGATTGCCTATGGTCGCTGGATGCCAGCCGGGATGCGTTTTCGTCGGTATTGTCGCCTTGGTTTTGGGGCTCGCTGCCCCCCGGCTCGTAATCGCCGCGACGCCCGAGGTCAACGAGGCCAATGAGGCTTATCCGAAGGCGTATAGGCTGTACGTCGACCTGCACGAGCATCCGGAGCTTTCGACCAACGAGACGCGCACAGCGGCGAAGCTCGCAGCGGAGTTGCGGGCGCTCGGCTACACCGTGACCGAGCACGTGGGGGGCACGGGCGTAGTCGCGATCCTCAAGAACGGGCCGGGCAAGACGGTGATGCTGCGCACCGAGCTCGATGCGCTGCCGGTCGAGGAGAAGACCGGGCTGCCGTTTGCCAGCAAGGTGCGCGCCAAGGACCCGGCGGGACATGAGGTACCGGTCGGACATATGTGCGGGCACGACCTGCACATGAGCGCGCTGGTGGCGACCGCCGGGATCATGGCCCGCAGCCGCGATTCCTGGCATGGGACGCTGATACTCATCGGGCAACCGGCCGAGGAGACCGTCGGTGGTGCTGAGGCGATGGTCCATGATGGACTCTTGACGCGATTCCCACGCCCCGACGCGATCCTCGCCCTGCACGTCGGCAACGAACTGCCCGCAGGCCAGGTTGGCGTCATCGCCGGGGCTTACGACACCAATGCGGATTCGCTGCGCATCACTATTTACGGCAAGGGCGGGCATGGCTCGGCCCCGCATACCACGGTCGATCCCATCGTGATCGCGGCTCGCACCATACTCGCACTGCAGACAATCGTGGCCCGCGAAGTGAAGCCGGGTGAGTTCGCGGTGGTCACGGTGGGCTATGTCACGGCTGGAACCAAGAACAACATCATTCCCGATTCGGCGGAGCTTGGTCTCACCGTGCGCAGCCGCAGCGCGGCGGTGCGCAAGCAGGTGCTCGAGGCCATTACCCGGATTACCAACGCGGAGGCGCAGGCGGCGGGTGCGCCGCAGGCGCCCGCCATCGACCACTACGAGGCGGCGGACGTGGTCTACAACGATCCGGCGCTGGCGCAACGTCTGCGCGTCGCCCTGGAGCGCGCCCTCGACAAGGACCACGTGGTCGCGCAGGAGCCGATTACGGCTTCCGAGGACTTTTCAGTCTTCATCGAACAGGGAATCCCCGGATTTTATCTCGGTCTGGGGGGCGCAGATCCGCAGAAGTATGCCCAGGCGGAGGCGAGCGGCACGCACCTGCCCTCCAATCACTCGTCGCTGTTCGCGCCCGACGTAGATCCCGCGCTACACACGGCAATCGCCGCGGAAGTTGCGATGCTGCGCGAGCTGCTCGGCCCCGCGGGCGCCGGCGGTTAGGCCTTCGGGAGCGCGATCGGCCGATCCCGCAGCAGCAGCACCCAGTCGCCGTTCTCCATGAGCGCTTCGCGGCCGAGCTCGCGAATCAGTGCCCGTTCGCTGTGATTCCTATCGGGCGCCGCGGGGCTCGCCTCGAGACGCGCAAGCGCTGTCTCCGCCCGGTCGAAGATGGCCGCGAACCGGCTGTACTGGTGCGCCTGGCTGCGCATACCGAATCTCTCGCCGTAGGCCTCCCAGAGCGCCGCGGCGATCGGCGCGAACCCCATGATCAGCACCAGCCAGTGGTGCGTATGACCTGAAGGTTCGAAGTGGTTCCAGAAGACTACCAGCGAGCTGGTCGCAAGCAGACCGACCGCAAGGAAGATGGCCGACGTGCGCTCCACGCGGTGGATGCGTGCCATCAGCGAGGTGGCGTGCCCGCGGTAATACTGGGCCTGGCCGTGCACCCAGTGGCGCTGCACCAGGTCTGGGCGCGCCTGGGCGGGCGGGGGCAGGGCACTCGCGCCGCGCAGTGCATCCCGGATCCAGCGCAACTCATCGAGCTGCTTGCGCAGGTAGCTGGCTGCGGCGCTGTCGTTAAGGCCGGCCAAGCGCCAGTAGAACTGTACGCGCAGCGCTTCGGCGAGCGCCCGATAGTCAAGATAGCGACCCTGGGCATCAAAGCGCTTCTGCCACAGGTATAGCCCCACCAGCGCGGTGAAGATCAGCAGGTAAATCACCGGCAGTGCGCGGCGGGTCATGATCTCGGCATAGATCTCGAATGTCAGCGCGAGTGCCAGGGCGAGGCCGATGATCAGCCGCAGCACCGCATGAGTGAGGCGCTGGTAACCACGCGCCAGAGTATCGGCGCTCGCGAAGGTGGTCGCCAGATTTCGATCGCCGACCGGCCGCTCCTGCACCTGCGGCAGGAGGCCCGCGGCATCGGCAACCAGCGCCGGCGGCACCGGCACCCTGAGCGCATCGCGGTTGAAGCGATCGATGCGGCGGCAGACCGTGCGCAGCAGTTCCGCGCTCGAGTCTCGCGGGAACAACCACTGTGCGGGCACATCAGCGCTGCCGCCGCTGCCGGCCCTGGGTGCATGGATGCGATACACCGGGCCGCAGTCATCGGCATCCAGCGCGCGATCGTCCGAGTGAATCTGCCCCTCGAGCTTGAAGCGCACGACCTCCGCGGTGCCGGCGACCGCGTTGTTGCGCACCCCATCCCACAGCGCGAGCAGCAGGTGACAGTTGCTGGCGATCCAGACTCCTACTTCGCGGTACTGGGCATCGCGCAGGCCCTGTGCGGTGGTGTCCGGTGCGGTCTCGGGAGCCGGTAGCACGAATACGTTCGTCGCCGGCACGCGCGCGAGCAGTGCGCGAAATTCGGCCAGGGTATCCGGGAAGTCGCGCTCGTATTCCTCCTGAGCCATCGGCAGCGGCACGATCAGTTCATAACCTTGTGCAAGGGCGACCTCCGCCCCCAGCCGATCCGCGCCCTCGGCGAGCGCCGAGATCATGCGCAACGGCGTCGACGGGTAATACCGGCGCAGGTAATCGAACAGCTCCTGGATACGCGCGCGATAGCAGCGGGCGGTCGCGCGGATCGAGGTGGCGGTGTCCGACCGCGCCGATGACCAGCGGCAGCGGCCCTGAACGGACCTGCGGGGCCGGCGTGGCTTTGAGCGTTGCCTCGCTCAAGGCGTCGGCCGCGACAGGATCCGGCAGGCGCTGATGAACTGGGCGCGCGCGGGATCGGAGTCGATCTCGGCGGCCAGGCGGTCGACCAGCTGCTCCCAGTCCTGTGTGCGTTGCGGCAGCGCGCTTCACCAGATGATGTGCCAGCGGGCCGATGTGATGGGCGAGCTGCTTCTCGAGCGACTGCAGTCTGCTCCGGACTCAAGGTCATCGGCGCACTGGCTGGCGCACGGTCCGGCGCCGCCGCGCCCGCTGCGGGCGCCACCAGGGCCGCTGTGGCGTCGGCCGCACTCAGGCGCGCGATGACGTGCGCGCAGAGCCGCTCATAGTGCGCCTCGCGCGGCGCGGGGAAGCCATCCAGCCAGTGCTGCGAGCTGAGGAAGTACTCCAGGCTCTTCGAAGGGAGCGATGTCCTCGAGGCGAAACGGCAGCACCGGCAGCTGCTTGTGGATGGCGCGCTCGACCTCGCGCCGCACCTGGGGGGAGGCATTGCTGTGGGCGGAGAACACCAGCACCATCAGGCGCGCGCGAGGAGATGGCATCGATGATCTCCTCGGCCCATTCGGCGGCCGGGGAGATTCGCGCGGCGCGATCCACACGCTCACGCCGCGCGCCTTCCAGACGCGCGACCAACTCGAAGGCGCAGTCGCGGTCGGGCACGGAGTAGCTGACGAACACGTCCCGGGACATCTAGCTTTCCAGTATCTTCAGCGCTTTGACGAGGCTGGTGCGCATGCGATTGAATGAGCGCGCCAGCTCGCACGAGCTCCGTGCTGCCGCGTGCCGGGAACTCGCCGATCGCGGAATTGCCGAGGCTGACCTCATCCGCAATGTGCGCCATGCGACGCACCGGACGCACGACGGCGAAGTAGAGCACGACGTTCACGATCACCAGCGCGGCGCTCAGAATCGCGATGATCGCGCGCATGATGCTGCGGAAGATGTGGTCGGCGTTGGCGGTCGCGGCGGCGAGCGGCACGGAAACCACCTGCGCACCGATGATCTCGTTGGGCTGCCAGCCGAAGCCATTGTTGTTGCCGTAGCGCGCCAGCAGCGTCGCCGGGGCGGTGGCGGGCAGGCTGTGGCACACGAGGCATTTCGGCTCGGCAGTGATCGGACGCGCGAGGTAGAGCGAGCGGCCCATCGGAGTGTCGCGCTCGCCGATGATCTCACGCGTATGCGCGTCGTTGCGGAACTGTTGCACGATGTCCCCCTCCCAGTCGGCGGCCCGATCGCGCAGGTTGGTGGGATTCAGCGTCGCCTCGCGGTAGGCGTACTCCGGGTGATGCTGCGCGCAGCTTGAGGAAGTTCTGCGTCGCCGCGTACGAGGGCACGCTCTGGGGCAGGAATTCCTTCGCCATCTGCGCGTTCAGCAGCGGCACGATCTCTTCGGAGGTATAGGCGCGCATCGACAGGGCGCTATCCATCATCAGGCCGGCCTCGCGCAGAGCCTCGCGCTTTGCGTTTGCCTGCAGCATCGCGTAGCAGCTGGCGCCGACCCCGACCGCCGCCAGTGCAAAGGCCGTCGTGAGAGCCAGATTAATGCGGACCAGCAGGTTCATTGATTTTCGCGCAGGTCCGACACCCTGCGCCGCAGTGTGCCAGAGTCTCCGCGGCGCTCGCAATTCGCCGTCCCGCCCGCCGGGGCCATTGAGGCGCGAGGTTGAGGCAACATCCGCTTCATTTCTGGAGAGAACCGAAGACTTCTTTGATGAGCGAACTCGCCTGGCCCATCGGATCTGTGCGGATCTGATGCTCCTCCTCGGCGATGCGGCTGAAGAGTCCATCGAGCGCCTTGGCCGTCACGTAGTCGTTCAGGTTCGCGTCCTGCGCGGGAATCAGGCCGAACTGCGCCACCTTGCCGGCGTACGCGTCGTACTTCGCCGCCAGCCCGAGTTTGGCGGTTTCGGCTGCCACGATCGGTTTGAATTTTGCGGTGAGCTCGGCGCTCGTGGCCTTGCGGAAGTACGCCGTACCGGCCCCGTCGCCTCCGGCGAGAATGCCCTTGGCGTCCGCAAGCGTCATCTGCTGCAGCGCGTGTTTAAATACCGGCTCTGCCTGCGCGACCGCCTGCTCAGCGGCGTGGTTCATGGTGGCCTTGAGCTGGTCTGCCTCGCTACCCATGCCGAGCATGCGCAAGCCGCTTTCGGCCTTGTTGAAGGGCGGCGGCAGCGGGATGGCCACCTTGGGATCGTTGAGGAAGCCATTCTTGGCGCCGAGCTGCGCGACCGCCACGTCGATGCCCTGCGTCAGCGCGGCGCGCAGTCCGGCGGCGGCGTCCTTGGAGCTCAGAGCGTCGAGGCTTGACGCTGCGGCGGCGGTGCCGGCGATCACGAGAAGTCCGAGCACCAGTGACTGGCGGCAGTTGCGGTTCATGGGATCCTTCCTGTTGGTCGAGTCTAGACTTCCTTCTGCCCAAAGCCTATTAGTACCCGCCGACGCACCGGATCCAAGAAGATGCGCAGCGACGAACACGGCTTCCAGCACATCATCGAACGCGAACGCGGCCTGCAGCGGCAGTTGAGTGCCGGGCGCCTGTCCATGATCGCCATCGGCGGGGCGATCGGCACGGGCCTGTTTCTCGGCAGCGGTTTCGCGATCGGGCTCGCGGGCCCGGCGGTGCTGGTGAGCTACGCCATCGGCGCTGTCATCGCGCTGCTACTGATGGGATGCCTGGCGGAGATGACCATCGCACACCCCACCAGCGGTTCTTTCGGCGCCTACGCCGAATACTATGTGGGCCCGCTGGCGGGCTTCCTGGTGCGCTACGCGTACTGGACCTGCATCGTGCTCGCGGTGGGCACCGAGGTCACCGCAGTGGCTCTCTACATGCACTACTGGTTTCCGCGCGCGCCGGGGTGGCTGTGGATTGTCGCCTTCTCGAGCCTGCTGATTGCCATCAATGCCCGCAGCGTGAATTGGTTCGGTACGGTTGAGTATTGGTTCTCGGCCACCAAGGTAGCGGCGATCGTGATATTCATCGTGCTCGCCTCGTATCTCCTGTGGCGCGCGCCGGCGGCAGCGGTCGCCGGCGCCCCGGCGATCGGCTGGCGCAACTACACCGCGTACGGTGGCTTCTTCCCCCACGGATGGTGGGGGGCATGGGTGGCGGTCATCGTCGCCATATTCAGCTACCTGAGCATCGAGATGATCGCGGTCGCGGCCGGCGAGGCGCAGGATCCGCAGCTGGCCGTGCGCCGCGCGTTTCGCTCTACCGTGCTGCGGCTGATCCTGTTCTACCTGGTGACGCTCGCACTGGTGCTCGCCATAGTGCCCTGGACGCACGCGGGGCTCGACGAAAGCCCCTTCGTGAAGGTGATGCGCGCGCTCGCGGTGCCGGGGGCCGCGGGGATTGTCAACTTCGTGATCCTGGTGGCGGCGCTGTCGGCCATGAACAGCCAGCTCTACATCACGACACGCATGATGTTCAGTCTGGCGCGTGCCGGCTATGCACCGCGACGTTTCGGCGCGCTCAGCGGCCGCGGCGTGCCCGCTCAGGCGCTGTTGCTGTCGAGCATCGGGATCGCGTGCGCCACACTACTGAGCGTCACGGCGCCGCGCTCTGCTTACCTGCTCATGGTGTCGATTTCCGCGTTCGGCGCAATGTTCACGTGGATGATGATTTTCATCACGCACTTCTTTTTCAGACGCGCGCGCCGTGCAAAGCCCACGGCCGGGTTTCGCATGATCGGCTATCCCGTCACGACGCTGCTCGGGGCGACGCTGATGGCTGCGGTACTGCTGACCACGGCGTTTACCGAGGCGTTTCGCCTCACCCTGGTGTTCGGCGTGCCCTTCATCGGCATGCTGTGCCTGCTCTACCGCTGGCGTAACGCTCGCGCTTCATCCAGTGCGCGCACTCAATAGCTACTGGATGGTGCGGCAGTGCACAGGAGCTGTTAACCCGCACGCTGCGGCGGCGTAAGCTCCCCGGATCACTCAAGGAGGCGCGCCATGGCCGTGAAACCGGTTCCGGATGGATACCACACCGTCACCCCCTATCTCATCATTAACGGCGCTGCGCAGGCGATCGAGTATTACCGCAACGCCTTCGGCGCCAGCGAACTTCTGCGCATGCCCGATCCGCAGGGCAGGATCGCGCATGCGGAGCTCAGGATCGGCGATTCGGTCATCATGCTCGCAGACGAGCATCACGAGATGGGCTATCGCGCACCGCGCACCCTCGGGGGCACGAGCGTCAGCATTCTGCTGTACCTCGTCGACGTCGATACGGTGTTCGCGCGCGCGATCAGCGCCGGTGGTAAGTCGCTGCGCCCGGTTGCCGACCAGTTCTATGGCGATCGCATGGGCACGCTCGAGGACCCGTTCGGCCATGTCTGGACCATCGGCACCCACATTGAAGATGTGTCTCCCGAGGAGATGAAGCGGCGCATGGCCGCCGCGCACGCCTGAGTCAGATACTCGCCACTGTCAACCAGGACGCGCTCGCGTGGCGTCGCCGACGCGCGCTACGGTGAGGGTCATTGCGTTGGCGGAACGCGCCGATAGACAATGACGCAAAGCCCGTAGACGGGCGAAAGGGGAGTAGGGCCCTCGGCCTGCCAGCGCAGCGGGTTTACGGCCATGCATGGTATTCAACTCGCTCACGTTCATCGTGTTCTTCGGCTGCGTGCTCGCCCTGCATTCGCTGCCGCTGCCGTGGAGAGTGAAGAAGTTCAACCTCCTGATCGCCAGCTACCTGTTCTATTCCGCGTGGAATCCCCCCTTCGTGATCCTGCTGTGGGTGTCGACGGTCGTCGACTGGTACGCAGCGCAGGGGCTGGTCAAGGCGCGCCGCCAGGCGGCGCGCCACGCCTGGATGCTGCTCTCGGTGATTGCCAACCTCGGCATGCTGGGCTACTTCAAGTACGGCCAGTTCCTGCTGGACAGCTTCAGCGCGCTCCTGAGCTCGTTCGGGGTCGTCTACCAGCCCGCGCACTACGACATCGTGCTGCCGGTCGGAATCTCGTTCTATACCTTCGCCACCATGTCGTACACCCTCGATGTGTACCTGCGGCGCGCGGCGCCGGCGCAGAACCTGCTCGACTATGCGCTGTTTGTGACCTTCTTTCCGCACCTGGTCGCCGGGCCGATCATGCGACCCACCGAGCTCGTGCCGCAGTTCGCCGAGCCGCGTCGGGCCAGCGCCCAGCAGTTGCGCTTCGGGCTGGCGCTGATGACGATCGGGCTGTTCAACAAGGTGGTGCTGGCCGATACGTTCCTCGCCACGGCGGCCGAGCGCGTGTACGACGGGTCGCGGCTGCCCGGGGCACTGGATTCATGGGCGGCGACGCTTGCGTTCAGCGGCCAGATCTTCTGCGACTTCGCCGGCTATTCCACCACCGCGATCGGGGCGGCGCTGTGTCTGGGCTTTGCCATGCCGGACAACTTCCGATTCCCGTACGCGGCCGTCGGCTTTTCAGATTTCTGGCGTCGCTGGCACATCACGCTCTCGTCCTGGCTGCGCGACTATCTGTACATTCCCCTCGGTGGCAATCGCCATGGACCGCGCCGCACCTACGCGGCACTCATGACCACGATGCTCCTTGGCGGGTTGTGGCACGGCGCTAACTGGACCTTCGTGGCCTGGGGCGGGCTGCATGGGCTGTATCTGTCGGTCGAGCGGCTGCTGCGGGCGCGCTACGCGCATTATCGGCCCGGACCCGTGGCCTTCGTGGCGCTCGGCGTACTCACCTATGCGCTGGTGAACGTGACCTGGGTGTTCTTCCGCGCCAAGACCTTCGGCAAGGCGTGGATCGTGCTGCGCGGCATGGCCGGCCAGAACACCGGCACACTACCGATCCTCTCGACCTTCAATCTGCTGTCGGTGGGTGTAATCGTCGGCGGCATTCTCATCACCCACTGGCTGATGCGCTCGCGCACCCTGGAATCGGTGGTGGCACGCGCTCCGGCACTGCTGGTGAGCGCGGTTTGGGCACTCATGGCATTTGCAATCGTGATCGCACAGGGAGATGGAAGTGCATTCATCTACTTCCAGTTCTAGGATCGTGCGCGACGCCTACGCGCGCCAGACGGCCGCCGACCGGCCGGGCGTCGCGCAGCCGGTGCCGCTGCGGCCGGTGCCGGTGCAGCCGTGGGGACCGATACTGCTGGGTGTAGTGCTGGCGTTTGCATTGCTGCTGGGCGCATGGGAGCACTACTGGCGCGCCTTCGGAGTGACACCCAGTATCCGCAACAGCTATGGGCTGTGGGCGATCCAGCGCCGGCGCATCGATGCCGGCGAGGGTGATGCCACGGTATTTCTCGGCGCCTCGCGGGCGTACTTTGATCTGCAGGTACCGGTATGGGAGCGGCTCGCCGGCCGCGCTCCGATCCAGCTCTCGTACGAAGGGACTTCACCGCTGACGGCGGTCGAGGACGTCGCCGCGGATCCGAAATTCACCGGGCGGCTGATCATTGGCGTAGCGCCCGACCTGTTCTTCAGCGGCGGCGGCAGAGCGGACGATGTCGCGCAATACACGCACAAGCAATCCCCAGCCCAGCGTGTCGGGCAGTGGCTGTCGATGCGGTTCATCGAGCCCTATTTCGCCTTTTACGATGGGGACTATGCGCTGCGCACCGTGCTCGCGCGCCAGAACTGGCCGGCACGTCCGGGCAGGCACTGGTTCATGGACGTGCGCAAGCTTTCCATGCATGAGGTGGATCGCAACGCCTACCTGTGGAGCAAGGTGGACTCCGATCCCCAGTACCTCGCCTTGGTGCGCAGTATCTGGCTGGAAGAATTTCCGCCGAGTCCGGAGGATCCGACACCGCAGGAGCTGCTCAAAACCGAGAAAGAGCAGATCGAGCGCGCGGTCAAGGCGCTCCGGCAGCTGCGTGCGCACGGGGTTCAGGTGCTCTTTGTGCGCTTGCCGAGCGACGGACCGTATCTTGCCTACGAGGAACGCGTGTATCCGCGCGCCCGCGCCTGGGACGGCCTGATGGCGGCCACGCATGCACCCGGGATTTATTTCTCCGACTATCCGCAGCTGCGCGGCTATTACCTGCCGGAATGGTCACACATGACCCGGTCGGAGGCGGAGCGCTTTACCGTGGCGCTCTACGGCCTCATCCAGCAGGACTTCTGGAGCCCGAGCGCCGCTCCCGCAGCCGCTGCTGTGGCCAACAAGTAGCTCGCCGACCGGGGCGCCTTTCTCAGGAAGGGTTTTTGCTCCAGCCACGGGGCTTGCGGTTGAAACCCACCTGCACGTCGACGGATTTTCTGCCGCAACCGCAGCGCAGGCGCGGGATGATTCGGGCCAGGGGCTCGTCCCACCCGTTACCGCAGCGGCGCGCGAGAAAGGCCGGCGTGGTTTCGCGCCTGTGCCCGCAGAAGCGGCACGTGATCACGATGACGTAGTCACCGAAGTGATCGCGGAGCCTCTCGATCGAGTTCCACGGCAGCATGGGGAAAGTCTGGGCAGCTGTTCGCGATTCGTCCACACAGTGCTAGGGGCGCCGACATACTGTCTGCAGGCTAAAGCCATGTGCGGCAAGTACATCCAGGCCCAGGGCACCACGACGTAGCGTCCCATGGGCATTCGCGCGGGCTGCGGCAATGCGCAGAGCTTTCGATTTGCGGCAGCCCACACGCGGTCAGTGAGCGGGTCAGGACGCCGAAATTCCCGAACGACGCTACGCACCGGTATGGAAAATGCGCCACCCGTCACAGTTCGCGCGCTTGCATAGCCCCGCTTCATTCCATATTCAGCGAGCGTTGGCATAGTGTGCCTTGGTGTGTAAGAGGAGGAGTCCTATGCGAGCAAAGAACGTTGTGAGCGCCATCGCGCTCGGCGCGCTGCTGCTGCCGGCAGCACAGGCGCAGAGTGTGAGTGTGAATGCCGTGATCAGCGGCCAGGTGGTGCCGGGTGTCTACGGCCAGGTCGTCATCGGCAGCCGCCCGCCGCCGCCGGTGGTGTACGCGCAGCCCGTGGTGGTGGCACCGGTGCCGGTGATGGTGGGCGCGCCGGCGCCTGAACCGATCTATCTGCATGTGCCGCCAGGACACGCCAAACACTGGAGCAAGTACTGCCACGAGTACCATGCCTGCAATCGGCCGGTGTACTTCGTGAAGTCTGCGGAGTACGAGCCCGGCTACCATGCCCACAAGGATCATGGGCATCACGACGATGACTGACCGCTAACGCACCGGCGGCCCTGGCGAATTCGGCTAGGCCGCCCCGTGCGCCGCCCCAAGTCCCCACTGCTCGCCGCAGTTGCGGGACTTTCGGGCGTGTCCTTCCCGCAAACCTTGGTGCACCGGCGTCGATGCACTAGGATAACCGTCCAATAGAAAAAGAGCGGACGCGTGCCATGGCCCGTTACCGACGCTACATCATCGCGGCGGTCATCCTTTTGGTGTTGGTTGGTGTCTACGCCTTGGCCGGGTTCTGGGCGGTGCCGCACTTTGGACGCTCGGCCGCGCGGAACTTCGTCAAGACGCACTACGGGCGCACGCTGAGTATCGGGGAGATCCGCTGCAACCCGTTTACGCTCGAGCTCGACATCAGCGATCTGTCGCTGCCGGATGCGGACGGGAAGACGCTGCTGAGCTTTGGGCACCTGCACGTAGACCTGCAGATTGCTTCGCTGTGGCGGCTAGGGCCGAGTTTTCGCGAAATACTGCTCGACAAGCCATACGTGCGTGCGCTGATCCGCCGCGATGGTGAGCTGAACCTCGCGGACCTCGGCAAGGGCTTCCCCGCGGAGCCCAAGAAACCCCAGCCCGCACAATCAAAGCCCATGCGGCTGTACATCGGCCGCTTTGCGGTCCGCAGCGGCGGCAGCACGTTCGAGGACCTGACGCGTGCGGTGCCGTTCAAAGAGGACCTCGATCTGATCAACTTCGAGCTGCGCGACTTCAGCACGGTCGGTCATCCTAGCGACGCCTATACGCTCAGCGTGGCCTCGGAGTCGGGCGAGCGCTTCACCTGGAGTGGCACGGTGCGACTTGCGCCGCTCGCCTCGCAGGGGCGCTTCGAGATCGCAGATCTGAAGGTGCGCACCATATGGAATTATTTGCGCGACCTCGTGCCCTGCGAACTCGACTCCGGCCTGATCGGCATCCAGGGCGAGTATGAGCTCACCACCGGCGGCGGCCCGCCGGCGCTGAAGCTCGCGGTCCACAAGACGACGGTTACGGATTTGGGCATCAAGCCCAAAGGCGGCCCGCAGGACTACGTGAAGTTGGCCAAGATCGGCGTCGACGAGACACGCATTGATCTCACCAAGCACTCAGTCGAGGTTGCGAAGGTGACTCTGAGCGGCGGGGAGCTCAAGGTCTGGATGGACGAAGTGGGGCGGTTGAACGTTCTCGATCTGGTTTCCGGCCAAACGGCGGCGGCGACTCCCACGGCGGTCGCCGAGCCGCCGCCAGTGAGCGCCAGGGCGAGAGGTGGTAACAGTTCTTCCTGGTCGGTGTCAGCGCCGGATATCGCGATCGAAGGATTGAAGGTCGCCGCCGAGGATCGTGAGGTCAAGCCGGCAATCGCAGTCAACGTCGAGCCGCTGAATGTGCATGTCGGTGGTTTCAATACGCGGCCCGACGATGTGCTCGACGTCACGGTCGACTCGACCATCAATGGCAGCGCCAAACTGAGTGCCAAGGCCAAAGTGACGCCGCAGAGCGGCGCCCTGACGGCGCATGTAGATGTCACTTCCCTTGGGCTGCCCATCATCCAGCAGTACGTGTCGCGCTACACGTCGATGACCTTGCTGAAGGGAGCACTGGTTGCCCACATCGATCTTGAACACCACGCGGACGGCTATCTCGAGGTAAAGGGCAGCACGCGAGTATCCGACCTCAAAACGGTCGATGACCAACAGAAGCGCGATTTCGTGACCTGGAAGGAATTCAGGGTCGAGGACTTGCTCTACCGCTCCAAGCCCCAGAGCCTGCGGGTGAAGACCGTTACGCTGATCGAGCCCTACGCGCGCGTCATTATCTTCCCGGATCGCAACACCAATATAAAGGAAGTCCTGACACCGGCAGACACCAAGCCGCCCCCGGAGAAGCGTGATGCCGAGGTCGGCGCTGGAGCCACGGAAATGGCTGCAACTGCCGCGCCGTCGCCGCCGCCGCGCGCCGCCCAGAAAACCAAGAGCAAGGGTACTGTGGCGGCGAATAAGAATGCGCCGCGCGCCCCGCCGGCGGCACCCCTGACGCCCTTTCCGGTCTCGATCGGTGCCGTGCGGTTCGTGAATGCCACCCTCAATTACACTGACCTGTGGATCAAGCCGAGCTTCTCCGTCGGCATTCAGACCCTCAATGGCGCCGTGACCGGTCTGTCGAGCGATCCGAAGTCTCGCGCCAAAGTGGAACTGAACGGCAAGGTGGAGCGTTATTCCCCCGCGCACATCGGGGGCGAGCTGAACGTGCTGTCGGCCGCGCTTTATACCGATATCACGATGGGCTTGAAAGACATTGATCTGACCATCGTGAATCCGTACTCGGGCCACTTCATCGGCTACAAGATCGACAAGGGCAAGCTCTCGGTCGACGTTACCTACAAGATCGAGGACCGCAAGCTCGATGCCAAGCAGCACTTCGTCGTGGATCAGCTCGAACTCGGCGATCGGGTGGAAAGCCCGGATGCCGTGCACGGGCCCGTGAAGCTCGCCGTGGCGCTCCTGAAGGATCGCCACGGGGTCATCGACATCGATCTGCCGATGAATGGCTCGATCGATGATCCGCAATTTCGCATCGGACCACTAATCTGGAAGGCTTTCGTCAACCTCATCGTCAAGGTCGCGACCTCACCCTTTGCGTTGCTGGCAAATCTCTTTGGCGGCCACGAAAACATGAACGTGGTGGAGTTCCCCGCCGGCAGTGCCGAGCTTGACCAGCCCTCCCAGGAGCAACTGGCCACGGTCGCCAAATCGCTGAAGGAGCGGCCGCAGCTGAAGCTCGATGTCCCCATTGTGTACGCGAAGAATATCGACGCACCGCAGATGGCCGCGGCGCGCCTTAACGCGGAACTCATGGCGCGGGTCGCCGGCACCCGCCAGGGGAAGAAACATCCGGACACCGCAGGCGAAGTAGCGCTGGCGGACCCGGAGAAGCACTACCGGCTGCTGCTGGAACAGTTCCGAGCGACCCTCGGCAAGGACGCCCCGCTGCCTGCGTCCGCGCAGGCTGTCGAGAATGCGAAGCGCAAGGAGGCCCCGCCCTATGAGCAGGCGATCAACGATCTGAATGCCGCGCTCATTGGCAAGATCGAGGTGCCGGATGCGGACCTCGTGACGCTCGGTAAGGAGCGCGCTCGCGCAATCCAGGACGCTCTGGTGACCAACGGCGAGATTGATCCCGCGCGTGTCTTCATCGTGGCGGCCGCACCGAAGCCCGAGAACGGCGACAAGGTCAAGGTGGAAATGGCCCTGAAGTGAGCGCGCCGGGGGCTTACACGCTCCAGGCCTTCAACACGTAGGCGTAAGCGAGCACGATCAGGCCGACAATACCGGCCAGGAAAATGCTGTGCTTCAGCGTAAAGCGAAACAGTTTCGCCTCCTCTGAGGCTGGCATGCCGGTGGCCGCCGCCGCCACCGAAATGCTCTGCAGGCTGATCATCTTGCCCATGACACCGCCGCTCGAGTTGGACGCCGCCATGAGTGCCGGGGAGAGGTCGAGCCGGTTGGCGGTAACCACCTGCAGGTTCCCGAAGAGGGCATTGGTGGAGGTGTCGCTGCCGGTGAGGAAGGTTCCGAGCCAGCCCAGATAGGCACTGAAGAAGGGGAATGCGACGCCGGTCGCGGCAAACGCAAGCCCGAGAGTGGCCGTGGCTCCGGAGTAGTTCATCAGGTAGGCGAGGGCCAGCACGAGAGCAATGGTGAGAATGGAGAGTGACAGGTCACGCGCGGTCCGCGCCACGGTCGCCACCACCTTGCCGGCCGGCACGCGCAGCGCAACGGCGGCGAACACCAACGCAAAAAAGACCGCCGTACCCGAGGCGGACAACAGGTTGAGGTTGAATTTCGCCGCATAGGGACCCGCCTTGGCGACCGCCGGCGGCAGGCGCTCGATCTGACCATCGAGGCCATGCCACAGGAAGGCCACACTGGCCTTGTCGAGCACTGCCTTGAAGGGCGCGTAACCCCACAGCAGCACGAAGATCACCAGCAATATGTAAGGCGTCCAGGCGCGCACCACGGTGGCGGTCGAAAACCCCGTGTCCCTGGGGGCCACGTCCGCCGCGGTGTCATCACGGGGCTTCCAGACCCGCAGGAGCAGCACGAGCCCGATCATCGCCACGATCGAGGACAGGATGTCGGTGAGATAGGGGCCCACGAAGTTGGACACCAGAAACTGCGTGATCCCGAAGGACAGCCCGGCCACCAGCGCCGCAGGCCACACGGCGGCGAGCGTCTTGCGGCCGCCGAGCACCAGCATGAGGTAGGCGGGCAGAAACACGGCGATGGGCGCGCAGATGCGCCCCACGCCCGCGCTCAGGACCCCGATCGGCAGGTTGGTCACGGAAGCGAGCGTAATGATCGGGGTGGCGATGGCGCCAAAGGCCACCGGGGCGGTGTTGGCGATCAGGCAGATGGCCGCGGCGTAAAAGGGTGAAAAACCCAAGCCGGCGAGCATCGCGCTCGCCACCGCGACGGGGGTGCCAAATCCCGAGGCGCCCTCAATAAAGGCGCCGAACGCGAATGCGATCAGCAATGCCTGCAGGCGACGGTCCTGGGTGAGGGCGCCGATGGAGGCGCGGATGATATCGAACTGTCCGGTGTCCACGGTGAGGCGGTAGAGCGCAATGGCCCAGAACACCACCCAGGCAATCGGGAACAGACCGAACGCGGCCCCGAACAGGGTCGAGCCGAACACCAGGCGCCAGGGCATACCGTAGACAAAACCGGCGACCAGGATGGCGGTCACCACGCCGGCCAGCGCGGCTTTCCACGCCGCGGTGCGCAGCACGCCGAGCATCAGCAGCATGACGAAAATCGGCAGGGCCGCACACACGGCCGATAGGGCGAGACTGCCGGAGACCGGCGCATAGACCTGATTCCACATGGACGCTTCCTCTTTTACCGGGAGTTGCGGCTGGTTGGATCTTGCGCCAGCGGCGGGAGTTGGTCTACCGCCGGCTTGGCGCGCCGCGCACTTTCGTACAGTCCCCAGTACGCCTCTTCGGGGTGCGGGCCGGGAACCCCGGTGACGTCCTGTGCGCGCCACGGCGCATCGAAGGCGGCGAAGTAGGCGAAGGCCCGGGCGGCGCCGGCGCGCGCGCAGCTCCTTGTAGAAGGAGGCCTGCCGGGCCTCCGAGTAGCCCGCACTCGCCGGTGCGGTGGGGACCCCGGTCTCCTTGATGAGGATCGGTCCGCAGTACCGCTGCGCGAGCTGGTCTGCGACGTTTACCACGAACTGTGCCGTGGTCGGATCCGCTGCGCAGCGATGGCGGCGGCCACTCGGCACTGGCTCGCGAAGGGAAAATTGTGACACAGTCACACCGCCGCGCCGGTGGCGCGCTTCCCCCTGCAGGAGCTCAAGCCCATGCCAAGCCAACAACAGAAGGCCGTGCAATTTCGCGCCCTGCACGAGGCGCCCGGTGCATTCGTGATCCCCAACGTCTGGGACGGCGGCTCCGCGGCCGTAATGGCGGGCCTCGGATACACGGCGCTGGCGACTTCGAGCTCCGCCGCCGCCGCGACCCTTGGCAAGCTCGACGGCGCACTCACGCGCACCGAGGCGCTGGCGCATGCGCGCCTGGTGGCCGAGGTCAGCGCGCTCCCGGTAGCGGCGGATCTTGAGAACGGCTTTGGGGATTCCCCGGAAGCGGTGGCCGAAACCATTCGTCTGGCGATCCAGGCGGGCCTGGTGGGCGCATCGATCGAGGACTCGAGCGGTGACGCTGCCGCCCCCATCTACGCACCAGAGCACGCGTTGGCGCGGGTAGCGGCGGCCGTGCACGCGGCACGCGAGGCACCGTTTCCCTTCACGTTGACGGCACGCGCGGAGAACTTCCTGCAGGGACGGGCTGATCTGGAGGACACCGTGCGCCGCCTGCAGGCGTTCGAGCGCGCCGGGGCCGATGTGCTCTTTGCGCCGTGCCTGCCGGACCTGGAAGCCGTGCGCCAGGTTTGCGCCGCGCTCAAGCGCCCGGTGAATTTCATGGTGGGCGTGCCCGGCCAGTCGTTTTCCCAGCCGGAGCTGGCGGCGGTGGGCGTGAAGCGTATCAGCCTGTCGACGACCCTGTACCGCGCCGCGATGACCGGAGTGCAGGCCGCCGCGCGGCAGGCCTTCTCCGGCTCGTTCGCTTACGTCGGTGATCTCATGAGCGGTGGCGACCTCGGCCGGGATCTGCGTCAGCAGGCCGCGCGCCGCGCGGCCAACTGACGAGTACCCGCGAGCCGCTGTTCAGCCGCGCGGGGCGCTCTCGCCGGGCTGTGCCGCGCGCAACCATGCGAGGAAAGCCGGTACGTGCGCGTCCCCTTCCGCCGGCGCCCAGGCGGCGAATTCTGCCGCCGTGGCCGGGTCGTAAGGCCCCTGCTTGATCTCGAGAAAGCTGCCGCCGTCGGCGCCGGGCACGAGCGTGTGCCAGGTGCCCTGCGGGGTCTCATAGGCGAGTGCCGCGGCGCGCTCGCCCACGGAGTAGCGGGCCGACACCCGTCCTTGCGCGTCGAAGGTCAGCACGTCGAAGCAGCCGCGCAGCACGACGGCCAGTTCCGAGCGCGTGTTGTGCCGGTGGGGCCGGAAATAGGCGTCGCGCAGCGCACTCACGATGAAGCGCTGCACGGGGTCGGCGGCGCTGGCGTGGATGGTGTGGTGCGCGCGCGCGCGCGGGCTCGCCGCGGCCTGGGCCGCGAGTTCATCGAGCAGGGCATGCGGGAGGATCTTCACCGCTGACAGCATATCAACCGGCGGCGGCCCGCTCGCGGTGCACATCCGGCAAGAGTGCGGCCAGCAGGCCGATCAGCGGCAGGAAGGCGCAGATCTGGTATACGAACGCGATGCCGACGTGATCGGCCAGCGCGCCCAGCACCGCAGCACCCACGCTGCCCATGCCGAAGGCGAGCCCGAAGAACAGCCCCGCCACCGTGCCGGTGCGCCCGGGCAACAGGTCCTGCGCGTAGACCACGATGGCCGGGAATGCCGAGGAGAGGATGAGGCCGATCGGCACCGTCAGCACCGCGGTCCACAAGAGGTTGACGTGCGGCAGCAGCAGCGTGAAGGGCAGCACACCGAGGATCGAGGCCCAGATGATGTATTTCGCACCCAGCCGATCCCCCAGTGGGCCGCCGATGAAGCCCCCGAGCGCGGCGGAGCCGAGAAAGACGAACAGCAGCAGCTGCGCGTTGCGCACCGAGACGTGGAAATGATCGATGAGGTAGAAGGTGTAGTAGCTGGTGATGCTCGCCAGGTAGAAGTATTTGGAGAAGATCAGCGCCAGGAGCACCGCGATGGCGATGGTCACGTGCCGGCGCGGTGCGCCCGGATGGGCCGCCGCGGCGCGCTTCAGGCGCATGACACCGTGGCGCTTGTACCAGTGCCCGACGTTGAACAGCACCACCATGCCGAGCAGCGCCACGCACGAGAACCACGCGACGCTAGTCTGCCCGCGCGGCAGCACGATGAACGCCGCCAGCAGCGGACCGGCGGCGGAGCCGAAGTTGCCGCCGACCTGGAAGACCGATTGCGCCAGTCCGTGGCGCCCGCCCGAGGCCATGCGTGCCACCCGGGAGGACTCGGGATGAAACACCGATGAGCCGGTGCCGATCAGGGCCGCGCCACACAGCAGCAATGCGTAGCTGCCCGCATAAGCGAGCAGCACCAGCCCCGCCAGCGTGAATCCCATGCCCACGGCGAGGCTGTAGGGGCGCGGACGGCGGTCCGCGTAGGCGCCAATCAGCGGCTGCAGGAGCGAGGCGGTGAACTGGAAGGTGAAGGTGAGGAGCCCGATCTGACCGAAGCTGAGCTGGTAGGTGTCCTTGAGCATCGGATACATGGCCGGCAGGAGCGACTGCATCATGTCGTTCAGCATGTGGCAGAAGCTGATGGCCGCGAGGATCCCGACGGCGGTCTCGCCGGCAGCGCGTGCTGGGCCAATTGCGGGGACGGATTCGTTCAACGCCACAGCTCCAGGGGCAATAGCGCCCATTGGACCTCATTTGCCCCGCCGGCACATCTCTCGGACTGGGGGCGCTGCGGGGATAAAAAAAGGCGCGGTGCACTTGCCGTGCACCGCGCCGCTGTGCGCGAACTTGCCTGAGACTCTAGAACGTCTGCGAGAAGCGAATACCGATCGTGCGCGGAGTGGTGATCGTTGCCATGGGCTTTGAACCGCACACGGACAGGTTTGGCTGAAGGCTGTAGCTGCCGACGATCGTGCACTCCGAAAAGCGATAGGTCTGGGCCCGCTTGTCCAGGGCGTTGCTGGCGAACACCTCCGCCTGGAAGCTGCCTCTGTTGACCCCGAGCGCAAGGTCCAAGAGGCCGTACGCGGGCACAGCGCCGATCAGGCTGTTCTGGTACGGGGCCAGCTCCGAGTTCGTGGAGCTCGTATAGCTGTAAGCGGCCTGCCCGTAACCCTGCAGGTCGGCTCCTCCGAGCGGGAAGGAGTAACGCGCCGTCGCATCCCCCTTGAACTTCGGCACGATCGGCAGCTGCGTATTCTCAGGCGTGGCATCGTAGTAGGGACATTGTGAAGGCGGCAGGGGCTGACCGGTCGCGAAATTGACGTCGTAACAGAAGTTCTCGCTCATCTTCGGATCGAGCTCGGTGGCCGCGAGATGCAGGTTCAGTCCCGGGATCGGTACCCATTCCAGTTGCTGCTCGGCGCCCTTGATGTGTGCGGTGCCGGCATTGCGGATGGTGGTGAAGGAGTTCTGACCGAGGAAGCCAAACTGGATGTTCTGCCAGTCTTCATAGAAGAACGCGCCGTTGAAGCGCAGGTGATTGTCGAGCCAGCTCGTCTTGTAGCCGATCTCGTAGTTTGTGAGGTAATCCGGAGAGTAGGTTGCCAGGGGCGGGTCGGGCGGTGCCTGAATGCGACGATTGACGCCACCCGGGCGGAAGCCCTTGGAGAACGTCGCGTACACCATGGCGTCCTGATTGAACTTGTACGTGAGGTTGAACTTCGGCGTCGAGCCGTTCTTCTTCACCTCCTGGGCGAGGTCCACGCAAGGGCCGCCGAGAATCCCGGGGTGCACGCAGGTGGGCGGACTGGCCTGCGGGTTATTCTGCACTTCGCCGGTATGTGATGAGTAGGTCTGGTTCGCCCCGAACCCGAAGAACCCGTCGAGCGAGTTGTCGTAGCGGTAGAAGCGATAGCCGACCGTTCCCGTCAGTTTCGGGGTGATGTCGTAACTCAACTCGCCAAACACCGCGTAGTCGCGATCGACGCGGACCTGGTCGGTCAGCCACCAGGTCTGCGGCCATCCGGTGACGGAATCCAAGGCTGGCAGTTGATCGATGCGATAGTTCTGGAGGATGTAGTGTTCCTGGCGCTCGTAGAAAAGTCCGCCGATGAAACGCAGCGGGTAGTCCTTCGGGGTCGCCACCCGCAGCTCCTGGCTGAGCTTGCGGTACTGGTCGGTGCCCAGGATGTACTGCGAAACGTTGATGGGACCGCTGCCGGGGGGCAGATGCAGGCCCGACTCCAGGAAACTCATGTACGTCGTGTTCTTGTCGTACAACAGCGTGTAGTCGCTGTAGTCGGTCGACGTATGGTCGTTACGATTGAGGTAACCGGCCGCGTAGGTGATGTCGAAATTGCTGACGTGTCCTTCGACCGTGAGCGCAGCTTGCCACCACTGGTCTGAAGTGTAGTCGGGGTAGTAGCGCTGCACCGACAGCTGGCCAAACAGGCTCGGATCGACGAACTGCGTGCCATCGGCGCGCTCGCTCTGGCCCATGAAGCTCGGTGTGACGGTCCAATTCTCCCCGAGCTGCAGCTTCAACGCGCCGCGGCCACCGTAGGTCTCGGTCGGATTGAAGCGCTGGTGGGCCTGCTCGGGCGAAGTGACGTTGATTCCCCCCGGGGGGCCACCGGGACAGGTGGCCGGCGGGGGCGCGAAGTTCGACACGCAGCCGAAGCTCGGGAAAGTATTTGTCCCCTCGACGTTGTCGATGTAACCCCCGGTGCGCTGTGCCCAGCCCACCAGGCGCACGGCGGCGATCTGGCTGAGTGGGATGTTCACGAAACCCTCGGCGACGTAGCCTTCCTCGCCGCGCACGGTATTGCCTTCGAGGGAATAGCCGGCCTTGAAACCAGAGAAGTCCGGCTTGTTGGTGATGATGCGCACGGTGCCCGCTTCGGAGCTCGCCCCATACAGGGTGCCCTGCGGTCCGGCAAGTGCCTCGACGCGCTCGATGTCGTAGACATGGATGTCGAGCGCGCCCTGGATCGTGGTGACTGGCTGCTCGTCCAGGTAGACACCCACGCTGGGCAGGGGGCCTGAGTGGTTGCCGTTATCGCCGCTGGAGACGCCGCGCATGAATACGCGGGAGAAGCCGGGGCCGGTGCTCTGGTAGGAGACGCTCGGCAGATACTTCACGTAGTCGTCGAAGCTCTGCACGTTGAGTTCTTCGAGCCTCTGGGTACCGAGGGCGGTGATGCTCACCGGCACGTCCTGCAGGTTCTCGGTGCGCTTCTGCGCCGTGACTACGACTTCCTCGAGTGCCGCGCCGGAGCTCTCGGCCGGGACATCGGCCGCGTACAGGCGCGGCACCGCCGCCATGATGGCGGCGGCGATCGGCGCACGCCGCAGCAGGGTCCGTGGCAGTGAGCGGCCCGTTGCCGGGCTCAGTTTCTTTAGCTTGCGAAGTCGGCTGCGCTGCATGTGGTCTCCCCTTGATTCACGCTGGTCGTCTGGTGATCAGTCGTGGTGATGATTATCAGCAAAATCCGGTACCCGCGGATACGCCTCCAGCACGGCACCGAGTGATTCCTTGAGCGGCCCGAGCCACGGTTCGAAATGGCGCCATTGCTCCATGCCCTCGCGGTAGATGGGCGAGCGCACCTGCTCGGAGCTGGCGGTGCGCACGGCGCGCTCGTTTTCGTAGAAGCGCAGGCACGCCTCCTCGAACGGCAGGCCGCAGTAGGCAAGCAGCGCACGCACCTCGGCCTCGGTGTCCTCGACCATGCGCTCGTACAGGACCCGGTGCACGCGCCCCGGCAGCACGCGATCGAAGTGCGCCATCAGCTCCACGTAGGAGCGGTAATACGCCCCAAGTTCGCCCAGATCGTAAGTGAAATTCTGGCCGCGGGCGAAATGCTGCTTAAAGGCCGAGAAGCAGCAGCCGAGCGGATGGCGGCGGGCGTCGATGATGCGGGCATTGGGTAGCATCAGCTGGATGAAGCCGGTATGCAGGAAGTTGTTGGGCAGCTTGTCGATGAAGCGCGGCTTTTCGGTCTTGCGCTGGATGCGGGTGCGCGCGAGATAGTTCTCCCCGATGAGGCGCAGCTCGGCTAACGGCAGCGTCGCGAGCGCCTCGGGGTAGCGCAGCGCCTCCTCGCCCGTGCGCCTGCCGACCGCTTGTGCCAGCGCCGGGACGTCCGGCAGCTCCATCGTGCCTTCGACCTGAGAGTGGCTGGCGAGGATCTGCTCAATGAGCGTCGAACCGGAGCGGGGCAGGCCGACGATGAAGATCGGATCGTCCGCGGTGGCCCCGGCGCCAATGGCAAAGAAGTCCTCGGTGAACAGGGCCTTGGCGCGCGCGACGTGCGTGCGGATGCGCTCTGGCTCGTAGTGCACCTGCGCCCGGCGCAGCGCATTGCCTTCGCGATAGTGCTGGAAAGAGGACTCGTACTGGGCCTGATCCTCGAGTGCCTTGCCCAAGGCGAAGTGGAGGTGGAAGCGATCCTCGGCGCTCAGGTCGTTGCGCCCAAGCTGCGTGCGCATCTGCTCGAGCTCATCCGTCCCGAAGCGGTAGGTTTTGAGGTTCGCAAGGCTCCACCACACCTCCCCGAGACGCCGGTCCAACTCCAGCGCCCGCCGGTACGCGCTGATCCCCTCCGGGACCTGGCCGTCGGTCTTGAGCGCGTGCCCGTAACTGAGCCAGATGCGCGCCTGGGTCGGGTATTCCTTGAGAACCGCGACGTAGATCTCGATGGCGCGCGCGTACTCACCGATCCCGGCCAGCACCGCCGCCTGGAGGGCCCGGTAGCTGGGATTGCGCGGCTCGGCCTCGAGCAGTCGGTCGATTTGCGGCAGCGCCGCGGCATGATTACCCTGACGGTGCAGAGCCACGGCGTAGTTCTGACGAGCGCCGTGGAAGTTAGGCGCGAGCTCCAGACACCGCGCCAGCAGATTCTCGGCGTCGGGGTAGCGGCCGATGCGGGCGGCGACCTCGGCGAGCATGCGCAGCGCCGCGATATCGGTGGGATGCTCGTGCAAGTGCCGCCGCAGTAGTGCTTCGGCTTCGGGAATGCGGTTCTCGCACAGCGCCGCGCCGGCGGCGAGGAGGCGCGGGTCGCGTGTGGATGCCTTGAGGAAGCGCGCGCGCGCCGCCTCGGCGCCGGCCTCATCGCCGACCGCCCCCAGGTGATCGGCGAGCGCGCGCCAGGCATCCGGCAGATCCGGGTTGAGTTCGACGGCACGCTGGAGTTCGGCGACGGCCTCGTCGCCACGACCGAGCGCCCCGAGCGCCACGCCATGCTCGTAGCGCGCGGCGGCCCAGCGCGGCTGACTAAGCACCAGCGGTGCGAGCAGTGCTTGCGCCGCGGCGGCATCGCCGCCGCGGCGCTGCGCGATCGCCAGGACCAGCAGCGCATTGGCGTGTCCGGGCGCCGCCTTGAGGATTTCGTGTGCCTGCTCTGCGGCGAGCGCCGGGTCGCGATCGAGCAGCCGCGCGGCGTGCGCAAGCGCGACCTCGACGGATCCGACCGGTTCTGCTGTGCCACCGCCACCCATGTAACAAATCTACCACGATCGCTTCGCCTGGAGTCTCGCCCTGACGGTAATTGCACTCATGCAACCGCAGTGGAACAGTGTGGCGTGGTCATTCAATCCCAGGACGCTTTTGTCGGCCCTTCGCAACAATTGGCCCGGCTGCTCCGTGGCGGTGCGAGCGGGTCCTGCCGCTCGCCGCCAGCGCCGCCCTCCTGTGCCAATGCGGTGCGCCGGCGGGCGGCGCGCACCAGGAAGTCATTCGCGAGGGGGCAGTTTTGCGCAGCTGCGCCTGTTTCAGCCGCCAGGTCGAGTGCGCACCTGGTGCTGCTGCTGTCCGGAGATGGTGGCTGGGGCCCGGGGCCTCGATGCCATCGCGCAGCGGCTCGCCCTCGGCGGCACGGCCGTTGCCGGAATCGACGTGCGCGAGTGGCTGGAGGCGCTCGAGCACGCGGCGTCCACCTGCGTCTCCCCCTGCCGCTCGCCGCTGGCGCGCACGACGCGGGGCTTGCCGTTGTGGCCGGCTGCGTCGCTGCCCGCGCGACAGAGTGCTGCCGCGCGACCCTGGGCCCTGAGATGGCAACCCGCAGGCACCTCCTCTAATGTGCGGCCGTGGACATCCGGGAGGCCACCAGCGCCTACGAGCGCTGGCTCAAGCAACGTGTGCCCGTGCTTCAGGGAGACCTGGATCTCAAGCACCGGCTGATGGCTGCGGATGAATTCGCCTTCCTGCGCGCCACCTTCTACCGCTGGGCGCAGCTGTGGCCGCAGATGTGCACCGAGGCGGCCGATGCGCCACTGGTGCTCGGGGTCGGGGACCTGCACGTAGAGAACTTCGGCACCTGGCGCGATGCCGAGGGGCGTCTCATCTGGGGCATCAACGACCTCGACGAGGCGGCGAGCTTGCCCTACACCCAGGACCTGGTGCGGCTGGCCGCGAGCGCGCTGTTCGCGATCGAAGAAGCGCGCCTCACGCTCTTTCCGCGCGGCGCCTGCGAGGCCATCACCGAGGGGTACTCCGAGGGGCTGCGCACCGGCGGGGGCCCCGCCGTGCTCGCCGAGCGTTATCGCTGGTTGCGGGATCTGGCCGTCGTGCACCTGAAGGACCAGCGCCCCTACTGGGAGAAGATGCGGGCACTGCGCACCGTCCCCGGCCGCGCGCACCAGGTGCAGCGGCGCCTGCTCGTGGCGGCACTCCCCGCACGCGATCTTGAAGTGCGCTTCGTGCACCGGCGGGCCGGCCTCGGCAGCCTCGGGCGCGAGCGCCTGGTGGCCCTCGCCAACTGGAAGGGCGGCATGGTCGCCCGCGAGGCCAAGCCGCTCGCGCCGTCGGCGTGGGTTTGGGCGCGCAGCCCGCGCGTGCAGCGGGGACAGCACTACCGCACGCTTCTGCGTCGCGCGGTCCGGGTGCCGGACCCCTGCGTCGAGGTGCACGGGGACTGGCTCATCCGCCGCCTCGCACCTGACTGCAGCCGCATCGAACTCGCGAATCTGCCGCACGGACGCGACGAGAGCCGCCTGCTGTGGATGATGGGTTGGGAGACGGCCAACGTGCACCTGGGCACACCGGCGCAGCGGCGGGCGATCCTGGCTGATCTCGGGCGCCGTAAGAGCGCCTGGCTGGTGAAGGCCGCGCAACGCATGTCCGACAGCGTGAGGCGCGAGTTCCGCCGATGGCGTAAGTTTGCCCGCGAGGACTGAGCGCACCGCAGAGGAAGAAAAATGAAGGATCTGACCCAGGGGCCCATCACCCGACAGCTCATCGCCCTCTCGGTACCCATCGCCATCGGGATGCTGTTTCAGACGCTGTACTTTCTGGTCGACCTGTACTTCGTCTCGCGCCTCGGGGACGCCGCGATTGCCGGAGTTGCCAGCGCCGGGACCGTCAGCTTCGTGATCCTCGCGCTGACGCAGATGCTCGGCGCCGGTACGGTGGCGCTGGTCGCGCAGGCAGCCGGTCGGAAGGATCAGCCGGCCGCCAATCTCATTTTCAACCAGGCGGTGCTGCTGTCTGCGCTGTGTGGCGTGGCCACGCTGGCGGCGGGATTCATCCTGGGCGCGTTCTACCTGCGGGGCCTGGCTGCGGACACGGCCTCCGCCGCCGCGGGCCTCGCCTACCTGTACGCCTATACGCCGGGACTCGCCCTGCAGTTCGCGCTGGTCGCCCTCGGCTCCGCCCTGCGCGGCACCGGGATCGTGAAGCCGACCATGCTGGTGCAGATGCTGACCGTGCTCGTGAACGTCGTGCTGGCGCCGATCCTCATCGCCGGCTGGGGCACGCACCACCCGCTCGGGACCGCCGGGGCGGGGCTCGCGAGCAGCATCGCCGTGGCGGTTGGCGTGGTGCTGCTGTGGGTGTACTTCGCGCGGCTCGAGCACTACGTGCAGCTGATCCCGCGGCTCTGGCGCCCCCGCGGGCCGAGCATCCGCGCCATCCTGAACATCGGACTGCCCGCGGGCGGGGAGTTCCTCATGATGTTCGTGATCCTGGCCGTCATCTACTGGGTGATCCGCGGCTTCGGCCCGGCGGCCCAGGCCGGGTTCGGCATCGGGGGACGGGTGATGCAGGCGCTGTTCCTGCCGGTGATGGCGCTGGCCTTCGGCACGACGCCCCTGGCGGGGCAGAACTACGGCGGCGGACACTTTGCGCGCGTACGCACTACGTTCCGCCAGGCGGCGCTGCTCAGCAGCGTGCTGATGCTGCTGCTGATTCTCGTGAGTCAGTGGCGGCCGGACCTGCTCATCCGGCCATTCTCGACGGCACCGCAGGCGGTGGCGGTGGGCGCAGAGTACCTGCGCATCATCTCCTGGAATTTCGTGGCCACCGGGCTGATTTTCGTGTGCTCCGGCATGTTCCAGGCGCTCGGCAACGCGTGGCCGTCGCTGCTGAGCTCGGGATGCCGGATCTTCACCTTCGTACTGCCGGTCGTGTGGCTGTCGACGCGCCCGGGCTTCACGCTGACGCAGGTCTGGCGCCTGTCGGTGGCGAGCGTGTCCCTGCAGATGCTGATGAGTCTGTGGCTGCTGCGGCGCGAATTCCGGCGAAAACTCGGGACAGCGGAGCAGCCGCGGGTGCTGCCCGGCGCGGAAAGATCGCCGGGGACCGGCTAGCGCCGGCCCCCGCAGTTACGCGCTTACTTCGGCTCCTGCCCGGGCGCCGGGTCGGCGAGCGGGAAGGTCTGTGCACCCCCTGAGGCCGGGGCGGGGGTCTTCGGCGCCGGTGCCAGCGGTGCCGGCGTGGTGGCCTGGATCGCCGGGGGCACCGGGGCCGGGCCGGCGACGGAGGCCGTGCGCTCTATACCGGTGCTGGTGGCGACTGCGGCCATGAAGCGCTGCACCGCCGGGTCCTGGCTGCTCACGCTCCCGTTGATGATCTCCGACGCCGACACGTTGGACTTCTTGTAGAACTCCTCGTTCGCCGAGTCGCTGATGGAGATGACCGTGCCATCCAGGGCAATACCGGCGAAGAGCCCACGGTTTCTCGAGTAGGAGTAGACCTCGGCCTTAAAACTCTGGTCGGTGGCCACCGAGGCGCTGCGGCCCACCGGCCCTGCCGCAACCGAGGCGTCCGCGCCGAGGGTCAGCTTGCCGCCGCTGAAGCCGCGCACGCCCTTCTCGGTGGTGAAGACGAGCACGATGTCGGTCGACTGCACACCCCACTGCCAGCCGAAGCTGCCGCCGGTCATGCTGATGAACACCGGATTGCCGAACTGGCCCTTGCTGTCGCGCACGACCAGCACCCCGCGGCCCCAGCGCCCACCGGCGAAGAAGGCGATCTTGGTGAGATCGGGGATGACGGCGATGCCGTAGGCGCGGTCGAGCAGGCGATCCGGGATCGACTGGTCGGGCGTGTCGCGCAGTTCCTCGAGGATCTGGCTGGCAATGAGCAGCCGGCCTTCCTCGCGGGCCTGAGCCTGTACGGTGGCGGAGAAGACGAGCGCGAAACCGACGAGCAAACCCAAGGCAGAAGTGCTGAAACGCATTGAAGATCCCCTTCGTGACTGTCGCCGCTCACCGACAGTGGCCGCGATGAGCGGGAACCTTGGGCGCAGAGCTTAACCGAAGCGCGGGCTGCTGTGTTGCGCGTGTGAGAAGTTTTCGAGGCGCTTTCAGTACCAGATGGAAAGAAAGACGGTGAACACGTTCGCGTTGAGTTTGTACAGCGGCTCGTTGCCGGCGCCGTATTGCGAGGCGAGCAGCGCGTTGCGGAAGTCGTTGTAGTCGGCGAGAAAGTGCTCGACGTGCACGTTGAAGGTGCTGCGGTTGACCCAGGGCGCCCACGAGTAGTGCGGGAACTGGTACGCGACCCCCAAGCCGGCAGTGTAGGTGTCGAATCCGGCGAGCTCGCGATCACGCCCCATGAAGTTCTGGTAGTTGGCGCGCGGGAACAAGTCGCTGTAGAAGTTTGCCGGGGTCTGGTGGTAGAAGCGCAGTTTGCCGTCGAAGATCCAGTTGTGCCAGCCGTGGGTGTAGTCCAATTCGAAGGTGTTCGCGACGATGTCCCAGGTGTCGCGGAAGTAGCGGTACTGCGCGGTGATGGAGGCGCGCCACTGCAGGTAGTACTTGAACGAGATGGAGGCGGCGTTGCTGGTGCGGGTGTCCGGGTACACCTGGTTCGCGAGCGTAAAGCCCTCGCCGACCCCGGGGGAGCTGTAGCGGATCTGGCGGTAGGGGTTCTGCAGGTAGCCCTGGTCGGTCAGCAGCTCGTAGTTGAAGTTTGCGATCAGGTTACGCGTCAGGATCTGGCTCAGGGCGAATGAGTAGCCGCGGTGGTCGGCGCGCTCATGGAAGGTCGGGTCGTTGATGATCTCGCCGTTTTCCTTGATGTCGCGGTAGATCTGGTCCCAGCCGCGCCGGTAGCCTAGGGTGATCGTGGTGAGGTCCCCGAACATGTCCTGGCTCACGTTGTAGTACATCGTGTTCGCCTTGTAGTCGGGCTCCTTGCTGGTGATGACGCCGGCGCTGTACGTGGTCTTGCCGTGCAGGTAGTCCACCCCGCCGCTCCACTGCTTGCGCGTCTCATGGTAGGGGCTCGCCGAGAGCTTCACGTCGATCGAGGCGCTCGAGATCATGTCCTCGTAGTAGTCGGCCGTGAAGGAGAGGTTGTCCCCCGCCTTCTTGCGGATCAGCACCGAGGGGCCCTCGACCGTGATGTCGCCACCGTTGTAGTAGTGGTACATCACGTCGGCACGATCCTCGGGCAGCACCCCGCCCAGCACCGGCGCGGTGCAGACGCACAGGGTGAGGAGCGTGCGTGCGAAGGGGCTGAGGCGCAGCCCCCGGGGCGCACCCTCGGGCTGCCCCGAATCCGTCAGTTGCATCCGCAGCCGCCGCCGATCGTGCCCGTGGCGCCGCGCGCACCCTCGCGGCTCTCATACACGTGCTCGAGATAGTTGTTCGAGATCGGATCGCGGCTCGCGGCCATGACCGGATCGGCAAAGTGCTCGCGCTCGTAGGGCTTCACCCAGGGCTGTGGCTCCGCGCAGCCGGCCACAACGGCAAGCAGCAGCGCCGCCACGGCTGCCTGCGCCAGCTTGGTCGCGGGGTTGCGGCCAGGCTCCCCGGGTGATGCACGCATGCGGTTACTCCCTGATCAATGAGCGGATGCTGTCCATGTACTCATTCTCGTCGCCCGGCTTGTAGCCGCGGTGCAGGACGCGCACCTTGCCCGTGCGGTCGATGATAACCGTGCTCGGCATGCCGGCAACGTCGTAGAGCTTACTCACCTTGCTGTCCTTGTCGAAGAGAATCGGAAAGCTCACCGGCGTTTCCTTCAGCCAGTCGACCGCGGCCTTCGAGTCCGGTTCGACGTTCACGCCGATCATGGTGAAGCCGAGCTTGTTGTACTTCTTATATATGCTCTCGAGCAGCGGCATTTCCTGGCGGCACGGACCACACCAGCTGGCCCAGAAATTGATCATCACGACCTGGCCCTGATACTGGGCGAGGCTCACGTCCTTGCCGTCGCGCGAGGCGAGGCTGAACGGCGGCGCGGGGCCACCGGTGCCGGCCAGTGCCGGCAGGGCGAGCGCCAGCGCAGCGGCTATGGCAATGATACGGTTCCTCATGATGCGTCCCTCTGTCAGAAGAAGACGGTCGTCCCGATCCGAGCCTCGATGTTGTTGGTGAGCTTGTTGGAGCCGAACAGGCTGGACTCATAGGTCCGGTCCTGTACCGTGATGTGCACCGCCAGCCAGTCTGTCGGCACGACACAATAGCCGGCACCAAAGTTCACCGCGAACTTCGTGTCTCCGCCGAAATCGACACCGCCGATTCCGCCGATGAGATAAAAATTGCTCGTCATGGCGTGGCCGCGACCGAGAAAGGCCTCGCCCGGCAGGAAGTTGTAGCCGAGAGACAAATCGTAATACGTGAAACGCCTCTCAGAGCCGGTAAGCAGTTGGATGCCGCTGAGGGTTTCGAAGCTGGTTTCCCCGGCATTGGAGCGACCGGCCTCCGCCTGGAAGAACCAGTCCTCTGTGACGTGGTACGCAGCCGTCACGCCGTACTCGGGGTGGGTGCCGAAATCCTCGATCGACAATACGCCGTAGTTCACGCCCACCTCGATGTTGCGGCTGTGCACCTTGGGCACCGTGATCTTGCGGCGGGGGACCTCCGGGTCCACGACCCGTGGAGGCGGGGCATTCTCGTCCTCCGCCGGGATGACCGCCACGGCATGATCTTTGTGGAACCAGTGGCGCACCGTCGCGCAACCGGGCAGCGTGGCGAGCGCCACGGTCAGAAGAAAAATGCGAACCCGGCTTTCCATTCGTCTTCGACCTCGTTCTGATTGCGCTTGGTGAATATGACGTTGGACCTGTATTCAGCGCGCAGGAAGAAACGTCGTGTCAGGTAAAAGCGTATGCCGCCGCCGACATAGGCAGATTGCTCCGTGCGGTCGGACGTCGCCACCAGCGTGGCCTTGGGCTGGATCTCCACCAGGCCCACACCGATGGTAAGGAACGGTGACCAGCGCGCCTCGGGCACGAGCACGTGCGCGAAGCCGATGTCGCCGAGCACGCCGTTCGAGTAGTTGCCGAAGAACTGCCCGACGGACGCCTCAATCGCAAGTTGTGAATTCAGAGAGTACGACATGTAGCCCGACACCAGCGTCGAGCCACCGTACTGGCCGGCGAACATGCCCATCTCGTAGCGATGCGAGGTGAAGCCGGCACGATCGCCCAGGTCGAAATGGAACTGCGAGCCATCGGCGAGCACCGCCTTTTGCATGTCGGTCTGCGAGGCCCAGCCCTCCACGCCCTGCTCGGTGCGCACCTTGAACCAGTCGGTGTAGCGGAACAGCACGTCCACGCTGCCGTCGCGCGGTACCACGTGGAATACCGGGTAGCCGCGCCCCGGGCCGGTATGCAGCTCGAGGTACGGCTGGGTAACGAACAGCTGCAGGTGCTCGCTCGCTGCGCTTACCGCGGGGGCGAGCAGTGCAGCCAGTAACAGAAGACCCGCGAGCGCAGACTGGTGCGCGCGCCTTATCAATTCCGTCCTTTGCTCAATTGACCGGTACCGCCGGGTCGAAGGGGTTGTTGAAGTACTGCGCGCCGATATCAAGCCACTCCGACACCAGCCGCAGTTCGTCCGGGCTCAGCCAGCCCGCGTGCGTGCTGGCGGAGCCTGCCGCGAAGCGACTCATGAACTGGGCCGAGAGAGCACCATTCGCACTGCCTGCATTCAGATACGGCCCGACCGACTGCTGGATCGTCTTGGTCGGGTCCGTCGGGTCAACGACGGTTATATTATGCGCGATCAGCAGCTGCTGATAGGAGACCAGCTGCATCCCGGCGGCCGTATTGGTGAGATCCAGATTGCCGGCCGGCATCTGCGCCGCGCCGGCGGCATTTACTGGAGCGTGGCAGCCCCCCTGTGTGCAGGTGTGATCCGAGATCACCGCGCCGGTGTTGTCGGTGACCTGGCGCGTCAGGTCCCATAGCGGCTGCAGGTGCTGGGGATAATTGATAATGACGCGACAGGTGGCACTCCACGCGGTTACGCACGCCGCGCTGGTGGGGAAAGCCGTCATGAACTGCGTCGCATCGTCGTACCGCAGGTTGATCGGTGTCCCCGGCGTCGCCTGTGCCGGATCGGTCCACACATCCGTATAGAGCACGTTAACGCTCGGCACCATCTGTGCGCACTTCGGCGTGTCGCTGGCGCAGCTGACCCGCATGCGCGCCTGCGCCATGGTTTCCCCGGCCACGGGGATGAAGGCCCCCGGGCCGGCGGCAATCGTGGCCGGGAACGGTGTACCGCCGGTCGCGGAGCCGGCCCAGGCGGGCGTGAACAGGTTCTGCCGCCCGTGCGAGATGGGGCGCTGCGTGCTGCCGGGGCGGTGGCAACCGTTGCAGGTCACTACCTCGCCCGGTAGCAACTGCAGCCACACCCCGTGAGCAGGAACGATGCGTCGCGCGTTGGCGTCCAGCACTTCCATCTGGAACGCCACGTTGGCCGGCACCTCGATGCGCACCGAGCCGTCAGGCTCGATCGGCGCGTAGCCGAGGATCTGGCGCATGTCGTTAGTCACCCCGAAGGCTTCGCCCGAGAGATTGACCACCGTCTTGTCCGGGATCGACACCGCCTTCACCAGGCGCAGAAAGCGCGCCGGGCGCGCCGCCGGCGCGGTCTGGGACGAGTCCGCGAGCGTCGGAATGTTTGGGTTGGCGGTATCCATGCCATCAATGTCGTAGACGCTGCGGACGTCGATGACGCCGACGCCAGCGGTCACGAGGTCCTGGTCCAGATTCACCCCCGGCACCTTGTCGAGGATGATGTTCTGCAGCGGCCGCGGTTGCGCCACGGCGACGTCGGTGATCTGAGTGCCCGCGACCGGGGTCATGATGGGCTGCAGGGTGTTCGCGGTCGGATCGAACATCCAGACGCTGTAAAGCGGCGGTGCCACCATTGGGTTCGCCGTGTTCAGGTTGGCGGAGGTGCACGCCAGCACCGTCGGCGGTGTGGTGGTCGTATCGAGCAGCCGGCACTGTGTCCAGCTGACGAGAATGCGCCCCGTGCCGTCCTGCAGCGGATAGGCGGAGGTGAAACGGCCGCCGGGGGACGGGCCGGGGATGGTGAGCACGTTGTTCTGCGTCGCCGGCAGCTGCGCCGGGCCATTGAGTCCGGGGTTGCCGAGCAGCGCCTGCGTGTCTTCCACGTAGTGCGTGCCGTCGATGATCACCAAGTCGCCGCCGTCGTCGACGTCGGTGTACTGGCGCGTAATCGTGAGGATGCGTCCGTCCTGCATCTGCCGCGGATGCGTGAACTCGATGACGGTATTGTTGGTGCCGGTATTGTGACTGTTGGCTCCGTAGTAGAGCTCGAGGTCGGTGCCATCCGGGTTGGACGAATACAGCGACATGGCATCCGTGCCCGGCGCATTGTCCCAGCGCGTCCACAGCACCCGACCATCGGCGAGCACGGTGGCGTCACGGTCGTGGCTCTGATTAAAGGAGATCTGATGCAAGTGCGTGCCGTCGGCGTTCATCACCTGCAGCACGAACGCTTCCTCCTGCCGCGCCTCGTCCTGGTAGGAGAATTGCGGGAAGCCTTCATCGAGCAGGATGCCCTGTGACTGCGACTGGCGCGTGGTCGAGAAGAGGATGCGGCCGTCCGGCAGGTAGTGCGGGGACTCGTCGTTGACCGTGAGCGGATCCGGGTCGCTGGCCGGATCGATCAGCGGGTGCAGCAGCTTGGTCGCAATCACGTACTCGTAGATGCGCCACGAGGGGGGCTTGGTCACCTTCTGATTCATCGTCAGCGGTCCGCGCATGGCAAACAGCACCCGGGTGCCGTCGGCGGAGGTGTCCACATCCTTCACATCCCACATGCCGCCGGTCGTCACGGGCGCGGTGATATTGGTCTCGATCGCGTTCGGGGAGGCGCTGGCGCGCATATAAAGGTCGGCCGACACCGGCACGATGTCGTTCAGGATGCGCAGATCGTCCTGCACGAAGTTGCCCGTCTTATCGAGCGGCACCGGGCGCTTGACGTAGAAAATCGGATAGTCGACCGTCGCCGGGTCGCCGACCTGGCTGTTGCCGAGGTTGATGTTGGTCCCGCTGCTGCAGGCGCCGAGCAGCGTCGCGCAGGCGAGCAGCACCGCGCACCGCCTAAGGGTACGAGCCGTCGCCTGCCTGAGATGTTGCCGACTGTGCTGCGCGTGCATTTGCCTCTCCGTGATCACGCGGGCGCTTTCCCGTGTGAATGTAACGTAATTCGGGAACAATTCGATGACTTATCGCCATACCGCCAATTGCGTCACGGCGCCTATGAGCACGTGACGCGTTTCATACCACCGATTGGGCGGGCAGATCGCGTTACTAGGTAGACGTTAGATCGGGCCCACGCCGTGACCGGCCTCGCAGTTTGCCGCGCATTGAGCAGCGCGGAACAACAACACCTCAAACTGTCGGTTGTTGGCGACGTCATTTGATTGAGACATTCGGGGCGGGATCTGGGAACCGTATAGTTCGGTCCGCGCACCGGCATTTGGGAGTACACGAGCGCCATGAATGTTAGCAACCAACACGCACAGGTCGTATCAGGCCGCGCACGCCGCGTGACGGTGGCCGCTTCCGTGCTGCTGCTGATGCAGCTGGCCGCTGCCGCGCAAGCCGGACCCAACGAGCAGGCCAAGCGCATTTACGAGCGCATCGCGGGCGAGGAGCCGCCGGCGGCCACTCTCGCGCAGATGGCCACTGCGATCACCAACAGCCCGGGACAGGCGGGGCTGCTGGCAGCCGCCGCCATCGCCACGCAGGCGCCGGACTTCTACAACGTGACCGTGAAGAACATGGTCACGCCCTGGACCAACCGCGACCAGACGGTGTTCGCGCCGCTCAACGATTACACCGCCACCGTGATCGGCATGGTGCGCGACGACGTTGCGTTCAACACCGCGCTCTCGGCGGACATTCTCTACACCGTGAATTCGGGCGGACTGCCGCCGGTCTCGGCCGCGAACAACGATCACTACGCGACCGCCGAAACCAATGGCGTGGACCTGAGCACCGCGCTCAAGGCGACCACGCAGTCGGGGACCTACGGGATTCCGACCGAGGCCACCGCGGGCCTCATCACCACCCGCGGGGCGGCGTCGGCCTTCTTCATCAACGGCACCAACCGCGCGATGTTCCGCTTCACCATGATCAACCATCTCTGTAACGACATGGAGACGGTGATGGACATCACGCGCCCGACGGACCGCATCCGCCAGGACGTGGCGCGTTCCCCCGGCGGCGACAGCCGCCTGTTCCTGAACACCTGCGTCGGCTGTCACAGCGGCATGGATCCGATGGCGCAGGCCTTCGCGTACTACAACTTCGACACGACCTCCAACCAGCTGGTCTACACCGCCAATCAGGTGCAGCCGAAGTACTTCATCAACTCGCAGAACTTTATCTACGGGTTCGTGACGCCGGACAACAGCTGGTCGAATCGCTGGCGCGCCGGTCCGAACATCGCACTGGGCTGGGATCAGTCCATGCCCGGCAGCGGTATGGGTGCCAAGTCGCTCGGCCAGGAACTGGCGGGGAGCGATGCGTTTGCCCAGTGCCAGGTGACCAAGGTGTTCCAGGCGGTGTGCTTCCGCGCGCCCACCAGCGCTGCCGACATGGCAACGGTCACCTCGATCAAGTCGAGCTTCAAAACCTCGGGCTACAAACTGAAACAGGTCTTCCAGCTGGCGGCTGCGGCCTGCCCGGGTAGTTAAGGGAGCGCCGTCATGAATCGCACTGTCACCAATGCTTTCACTCTGGGTGCGCTCACGCGGGCCGCGCGTACGCTGGCGCTCGCCACGACGCTTGCGGGACTTGCGCTGCTGAGCGCCTGCTCCGCCGGTGGCCCCGCGACCACCGTCAACCAGCTCTCCTCGCCGCCGACCAATTCGGCCGACAATTACACCGGTCCGCCGCCGGCCAACGCGGACGTGCAGGCTTTCAAGCTGAGCTTCTGGGCGAACGTGACGCCCTCCAATCGCTGCGGCGGTTGTCACCACGCCGGCGGCCAGTCGCCGCAGTTTGCGCGCACGGATGACGTGAACCTCGCCTACCAGGCGGCACTGCCGCTGGTGAACCTCACCAACCCCTCGCAGTCGACCTTCGTCCTCAAGGTCGGCGGCGGTCACAATTGCTGGGTCGCGGACCCTTCGGCGTGCGCCGCCACCATGCTCGTGTGGATTCAGGGCTGGATCGGTGCCGGTTCCTCTTCCACGACCAGCGTGACGCTGGTGGCGCCTCCGGTGCAGGCGGCCGGTGGTGGCAAGCAGTTCCCCGCGAGCGCCACGGCGCCGAGCCCGAGCTTCCAGAACACCATCTATCCGCTGCTGACCCAGTTCTGCTCGGGCTGCCATACGCCCAGCTCGGCCACTGCGCAGCAGCCGTATTTCGCCGACAAGAACGACGTCAATGCGGCTTATCTGGCGGCGCAGCCGAAGATCAATTTGTCGCTGCCGAATCAGTCGCGCTTCTATGAGCGGCTCGCCACCGAGTTCCACCACTGCTGGCCCACCGCGGCGTCCAACGGTGCGCCCGACTGCCCGGGGAGCGCGGCGGCGATGCTGGCCGCGATCACCGCCTTCGCCAACGGCATCCAGGTGACCCCGATCGATCCTGCGCTCGTGGTCTCCAACGCCGTCACGCTCACTCAGGGCACGATCGCCGCGGGCGGCAGCCGTTTCGAGGCCAACCTGGTCGCCAAGTACATGTTCGAGACCGGCCAGGGCGGCACCGCCTACGACACCAGCGGTGTCACGCCGGCGGCGGACCTGACGTTGTCCGGTAACGTCACCTGGGCGGGCGGCTGGGGCATCACCCTCGGCATGGGTGGCAAGGCGCAGGCCTCGACCAGCGCCAGCCAGAAGTTTGCCAACATGATCCAGGGCTCGGGCGAGTACACGCTCGAGACCTGGGTGGCCCCGGCCAACGTCACGCAGACGAACGCCTACATCGTCAGCTACTCCGGCAGCAACACCACGCGTGATGCGACGCTCGGGCAGGCGGCGACGCAGTACCAGGGCATGGCGCGCAGCAGCACCACCGACACCAACGGGATGCCGGCGCTGCTCACCACCACGGCGGACGGCGCCGCGCAGGCGGCGCTGCAGCACGTGGTGCTCACCTACGACCCGGTGAACGGGCAGAAGATCTACGTCAACGGTGTGTACACCGGGGACGCGGATCCGTCCAAGGGCGGCACGCTCGCCAACTGGGACGGCACCTTCGCGCTGGTGCTCGGCAACGAGACCACCGGCCAGCGCCAGTGGCAGGGCACGATCAAGTTCGTGGCCATCCACAACCGCGCGCTCACGCCGGCGCAGATCCAGCAGAACTTCGCCGCCGGCGTCGGCCAGAAGTACTTCCTGCTCTTTGGTGTCAGCCAGCTGACCGGGGTACCGCAGTCGTACATCCTCTTCCAGGCCTCCCAGTACGACACCTACAGCTACCTGTTCGCGCAGCCGAAGTTCATCAGCCTGGATCCGACGGCCACGATCCCGGCGAATCTGAAGTTGAGCGGCATGCGCCTCGGCGTGAATGGGCAGCTGGTGCAGGCGGGCCAGTCATTCACCACGGTCAGCACGACCCTCGGCGGTTCCAGCTATACGGCCGCCAACGGCCAGCTGCTGTCGAACCTGGGCGGCGTCGTTCCGGCGACGCTCGGACCGAGCAACGACCTGTTCTTCCTGTCCTTCGATCAGCTCGGCTCCAACGTGCACGCGTTCGTCGAGCCGCCGGTGACGATCGCCACTCCGGCGCCGACGACGACGCCGCAGCCGGACTTCGGTGTCACGACCTTCGAGCGCGCCTCGCATGCCATGGCGAAGATCACCGGTGTGCCGTTCACCAACTCCACGGTGTTCGCGCTCTACAGCAGCACGCAGCAGTCGATGCCGTCGACCCCGCTGATCTCGGCCTTCGTGCCCTCGGCGCAGACGGCGCTGTCGCAGCTGGCGGGTGCCTACTGCGGAGTGCTCGTCAACACTGCCTCCTACCGCGATGCGTTCTTCGGCACCGGTCTGGATGCGAGTCTCACCAGCCCGGCCTCGTTCTTCAATTCCAGCACTAATCGGGCCATCGTCGAGACGGCGCTGGTGAAGTACGCGGTCGGCGTGAATGTCTCGCCCGCCACGGCGACGGCTGTCACCAACGAAGTCGATGCGCTGCTGCAGCGCATCCCCACGTTAGGCACAAACGCTACGGTCGCCACGGCGACGCAGGCGGCGTGCAACGCGGTGCTCGGCAGCGCTGCCGTCACGCTGCAGTGATCGGGACCAGGAGTAATTGCAATGATCATCGGTAAGAAGCCCCCCCGGCCGCACGCGCTCGGCGAGCCGTTGCTGTTCGACAATCACCCGCTGCCGCGTACGCGGCGCCAGTTCCTGTCGGCCGGCCTGATCTCCGGCGGCGGCTTGCTGGTGGGCCCGGCCTGGCTCGCGAGCCTGCTGAAGGCGAACCGCGCCAACGCCGACTGGCCCGACGCTGTCGCCGGATATCGCGGCGCTGCTGCCCAACGGACAGTGCAACGTCCCCACGGCCTCGGGCGCCATACCGTTCATCTGCTTCGATCTCGCCGGCGGCGCGAATCTCATCGGTTCCGAGGTGCTGGTCGGTGTACAGGGCGGTCAGTCCAACTTCCTCTCGACGGCCGGCTACGGGCGCCAAGGCGTTCCGGGCAACATGGTGCCGAGCTCCAGCGCCAACATCGACCCGGCGCTGGGCCTGCTGTGGCATGCCGACGGCGCGATCAAGCGCGGCATCATGAGCAAGGCGACCACGCCGGCGACCGCGGCGGGCACCAACGGCGCGGTGTTCTGCGCCATGTCGCAGAATGACACCCAGTCAAACCCGCACAACCCGATGTACGCTATCGCGATGGCGGGCGCGAAGGGTCTGCTGCTGACGCTGACCGGTACGGAGGCGAGCGTCTCGGGCGGCAATTCCATGGCCCCGATGATGTACATCGACCCGGCGCTGCAGCCGACGACCATTAACCAGCCCTCCGACGCCACCTGCCTGGTGAGCACCGGCGGGGCCAGCGCGGACCCGGTTTCCGTGGCGGTGATGGAGTCGCAGGCGCGCATCAGCGGCGGCACCGCACTGTATTCCTCGGGCTCCAATGCCGCTTTCACCGGGGCGCTGAGCGCGCCGAACGGCGGGACGCCGGGGGTCTCGATCTACTCGGACCCGGCCTCGGACGGCGCGATCAAGAACCAGGTGCGCTGTGCGTACGTGGTGTCTGCCAACACCGCGGCCACCTTCGGCAATCCTGCCGCGCTGGATCCCACCAAGGATACAGCGATCACCGGCGGCGCCGCGCCCATCTTCACCGCGAGTGATTTCCAGGATGGTGACGTCGCCAGCACCGCCACCATCATGAAGCTCGTCATCAACGGTTACGCCGGGGCGGGCACGATTGCGATGGGCGGCTACGACTACCACGACGGCACCCGCGCCAGCGGCGAGATGCGTAACTTCAAGGCCGGCCAGATGATCGGCGCGGTGCTCGAGTACGCGCAGCGCGTGGGCAAGCCGGTGATGGTGTATGTGTTCAGCGATGGCTCGCTGACCTCCACCGGCATGCCCGACAACAGTGTCGCCGGGCGTGGCAAACTCGGCTGGCAGGGCGACAACGAATCCGTCTCCTCGACCTTCTTCCTGGCGTACAGCCCCAAGGGACGCCCGCAGCTGCGCAACGGGGTCGCCGGACAGCAGATCGGCTACTTCAGCGCCGATGGCTCGGTGGTCAGCACCTCCAGCCCCGTCGCCAACAACGTGACCTCGCTGGTGCAGGCGGTGGTCCTCAACTACATGGGCCTGGCCGGTACCGACAGCCAGTTCGCGACACTGTTCCCGACGCCAGGGCCTCGGCTCCGGCGCCACGCTGGCCGGTCTCACCGCCTTCGACAAGATCGTGTGACGCAGTGCGCGTGCCGCCATCCGGCGGCACGCGCAGTCTGTCGCGTTACGACGACGGCGCTGTGAACTCCCGCAGGCCCCGGGAGCCAGGCCTCATTTCACCGCTCGCTTCGTTGACAGTGTTAAGTGCGCTGTGCAATTTTCCATGCTGGCGCGGGTCTTTAGGGTCGCATCCCGCGACGAGGATCATTAACTTGAGCTGGCAACGCCCGGACCGCCCGACGTGGCGCGACTTGTCGCGCGCAGGTGTCTTGCTGCGATGGTGCGCGGCTGCTGCGGCGCTTGGGGCCGCGCTCAGTGCGGCGGCGCAGCCGACCTACGCTCTGATCGGCAAGCCCGCGCCGGACTTCGCCCTGCACGCCAGTGCGGGGGACAACGTGCGTCTCTCCGAGCATCGGGGCGAGGTCGTGGTATTGAGCTTCTGGAGCAACCGCTGTAACCCGTGCCGCAAGCAGCTCGCGGCTCTCAACCGCAGTTTCCAGACGTATCGCTCCGCGGGGCTCGTGGTCTACGGGATCGGTGTCGATGATGAGCCGGGGCTGGCGCTGGAGTTCGCGCGCTCGAACGCAGTCGGATTTCCGATGCTGCTCGATCCGGCGAAGGGCGTGAGTCGCAGCTACGAGGTCGACAACCTGCCGATGACCGTGCTCATCGACCGTGGTGGTGTGATCCGTCACGTGCTGCGCGACTACAGTGCGGCCAACGAGACTCTTTATCTGCAGGAGCTGCGCGCCCTGCTGAACGAATGATCGGAAACAACATGTCAGAAGCGTCTTCGGTACGTTCCCGCCTGCGAGCGCAGATACGCGTGAGCGCCGGCCTATTGGCAGCGCTGCTCGCCGCGGCCGCCCTGGCCGCCGCGGCGCCGCCGGCCGCGCCGCCCGCGCCCGCTGCCGGCGCAGCCGCTGCTACCAAAGCGGTCACACCGCCGCCGGCCGCCCCTGCGGCCACCCCCAGCGGCGCGGCGGCCGCCAACGCGCCGGCCGCGCCCGCGGAAGCTGCCACCGACACCCGCGGCCTCGATCAGGAGATCCAGGGCCTGAAGAAGGATGTGGTCGACCTCAACAAGGACCTGTTCGTGCTCGAGGAAGAGCTGCTGTTCCCCGCCAACACGCAGGTAGCCGTATTCCTCTCGATGGACGTCGGCGATTTCTTCTCGCTCGATTCGGTGCAGCTGAAGATCGATCAGAAGGAAGTGATCAACTACCTGTACACGCCGCGCGAGGTGGACGCCCTGCTCAAGGGCGGCGTGCAGCGGCTGTACGTCGGTAACCTCAAGGTGGGGTCGCACGAGCTCGTGGCGTTCTTCAACGGCAAGGGCCCGAGCGAGCGCGCCTACAAGCGCGGCGCCTCGCTGCACTTCGAAAAGGGCGTGGGGGCAAAGTACCTGGAGCTGAAGATCGACGATCGGCAGCAGAAGCTGCAGCCGGAGTTCGAAATCAAGGACTGGGAATAAGCGTTTGAGTCCGCTAGCCTGCATGCGTGCGCTGCTCGCGCTGGGCGCTCTCGCGCTGCTGGTGAGCACCTCCGCGGACGCACGCCGCCACGACCCCGAGAAGCTGCCGCTCACGCGCGTGCGTGACCTGCACTACGGGGACGTGCTCTTCTACTTTTTCCAGGACACCGAGGCGACCGACCTCACGGCCCTGACGCGCCTGCTTGCCTACGAGCATTGGGGGCGCCTGCCGCACCAAGAGGACGACGCGCTGCTGCTGGAGGGCGGGCTGTATCTCGAGCTGGGGATGCACAACAAGGCGGGCGAGATCTTCCAGAGCGTGCTCAATAACGACGTACCCACCGGGGTGCGCAACAAGGCGTGGTTCTATCTGGCGCAGGTCTGGTACACCCGCGGTTACATGGACAAAGCGGAGGCCGCGCTGCGCAAGATCAACGGGCGCATGTCCCCGGACCTCGAGGCGCAGCGGGAGCTGCTGTTCGGCAACGTGCTGATGCGCCAGGGCCGCTTCGATGAGGCGATCGCGGCGCTCACCAATTGGCGTGGCCCGGAACTCTGGTCGGCCTACGCACGCTTCAACCTCGGCGTCGCCCTGGTGCGCAACAAGCGCCTGAACGATGCGGATCCGTTTCTGAGTGCCGTCGGCACGATGCTCGCGCCGACCCCGGAGCTGGCCGCGTTGCGCGACCGTGCCAACCTGGCTCTCGGCTTTGCCTACCTGCAGGCCGGACAGCCAGAGCGCGCGCGTGCGCCGCTGGCGCGCGTGCGTCTCAATGGGCCCTACTCCAACCGGGCGCTGCTCGGCATCGGCTGGGCCGATGCAGCACTCGGGGACTACCAGGGCGCACTGACACCGTGGATGGCGCTGCGCGAGCGCAATCTGCTCGATGCCGCGGTGCAGGAGTCCTATCTGGCGGTGCCCTATGCGTTCGGCAAGATGAACGCCAACGCGCAGGCCGCCGAGTACTACGAGAGTGCGGTCAAGTCCTTCGATGCCGAGAACGTGCGCCTCGACGGCGCCATCGACGCGATCCGGCGCGGCGACATGCTCGAGCACGTGCTCGCCAAGGACCGTAACGAGGAAAGGCAGTTCGGCTGGGCCTGGCAGCTGAGGAACCTTCCGGAAGCCCCCGAGTCACGCTATCTGTACACGCTGCTGGCCGGGAACGACTTTCAGGAGGGCCTGAAGAACTACCGCACCCTGGTCGCCATGGGCGGCACGCTCGAGCGGCACGAAGACGACATGGTCGCCTACCAGGACATGATCGAAACGCGCGAGCGCGCCTACGCGGAGCGCTTGCCGCGCGCCGACGCGCTGCTCAACTCCGGCGCCGTCGATAAGCTGCAGGAGCGCGAAGTGGCGCTCGACAATCAGCTGCGCGCCATCGAGGCGCAGCACGAGGTGGCGGCTCTGGGTACCGAGGAGGAGCGTGCACAGTGGGCGCGCATCCAGCGCGTCGAGGCCGGCCTCGCCGGCGCGCCGGCCACGTCCGAGAACGCCGATCTGCGTGCGCGCCTCGCGCTGGTGAAGGGCGTGCTGTTCTTTCGCATGAACGATGCCTATGGCGCACGTCTGTGGCAGGAACATCGCGAGCTTAAGGACCTGAACCTCGCGCTGCATGAGACCCAGAGCCGCTGGATCCGCGTCGAGCGCGCTCGCAAGAACGTGCCGGTGAACACCGGCGAGTTTGCCACGCGCGTCAACGCTCTCAAGGGCCGCATCGATACGCTGGAGACGCGGCTGGTGGCGGCCGAGCAGAAGCAGCGCGACTATCTGGCGCGCGTCGCCGTCCAGGAACTTGAAAGACAGAAGGACCGCCTCGCCGCTTACCAGATCCAGGCCCGCTTCGAGCTGGGCACGATGTACGACCGCGCTGCGCGCCAGGAGGCGGCCAAGCCCGGCAAGCCGCCGGCGCCGGTGCAAAAGGGGGCCGAGGACGACGCCGGCGCCCCGCCCGCGGAGCCGCCCAAGTGAGCACGCACCGCTGGCGCGCGGTGGCGCTCGCCGCCGCTGCGACCCTGGCCGCGTTGGTGGCCGCGCCGGCGGTGCGCGCGCAAAGCGCCAGTCCGCCGGCCACCATTGGCGATCTCACGAAGCATCGGGTGCAGGTGCAGAAGGACACGCCGGCAAGTGCCAGCGCCACCAAGGCGATGGAGAACTACCGGCGCTTTCTGGAACTGCAGAACACCGATCCGAAGCTGCGCGCCGAGGCGATGCGCCGCCTCGGGGACCTCAACCTCGATGCGGGCGAGCTTGAGCGCCTGCAACAAGAGGTCACGCAGGTCGACCTGCAGGGCGCGGAGGCCATCAAGCTGTACACGACGCTGCTGAAGGCCTATCCGGAGTACCCGCGCAACGACCAGGTGCTTTATCAGCTGGCGCGCGCCTATGAGACCACCGGGCAGCCCGACCAGGCACTCGCCACCCTCGATCGGATCGTGGCGCAGTACCCGCACACGCCGCACCTCGATGAGGTGCAGTTCCGCCGCGGCGAACTGCTGTTTTCCAACAAACGCTATGCGGAGGCCGAGAAGGCCTACGCCGCCGTGATCGGCCGTGGCGGTACTTCCGCCTTCTACCAGCAAAGTCTTTACAAGCACGGCTGGTCGCTGTTCAAGCAGTCGCAGACGCTCGAGAGCCTGCCCTCATTCGGCGGGGTGCTCGATCGCGAGCTCGGCACCAACCCCAGCAAGCCGGTGAAGCTCGAGAGCTTAAAGCGCGGCGACCGCGAGCTGGTCGAGGACACGCTGCGCGTCATGAGCATCGCCTTCTCCTACAACGACGGCGCCGCATCCCTCGAGCAGTACGTGAAGGAACACGGCGAGCGGCCCTACACGTGGCTGCTCTATCAGCGCCTGGGTGACCTGTACGTTGAGAAGCAGCGCTACCAGGACGCGGCCACGGTCTATCGCGCCTACGTGGCACGCGACACCTACAGTGATCACGCGCCCGATCTGGACATGGCGGCCATCGAAGCCTACAACAAGGGTGGCTTCAGCCAGCTGGTGCTGGATGGCAAGCACGAGTTCGTCGAGCACTACAACTTCGATTCGCCCTACTGGAAGACGCGCAGCCGCGCCGATAACCCCCGGGTGGTCGCGGAGCTGAAGACCAACCTCAAGGACGTCGCCACTTACTTTCACGCGACGGCGCAGAAGTCCAAGCGGGTCTCCGACTACGAGGAGGCGGCCCGCTGGTACCGCGACTATCTGAAGTCCTTCCCGGGGGACGCCGACTCGGCCGCGACCAATTACCTGCTCGCGGATTGCCTGTTCGAGAGTCATCAATACGCCGACGCCGCCACCGAATACGAGCGCACCGCCTACGGCTACCCGCGCAACGACAAATCCGCGGCCGCGGCGCACGCCGCGCTGGTGTCCTACCAGAAGGGCGAGGAGGGCCTCGCCGGCGCCGCCAAGGACACCTGGCACGCCCGCGCGACGGATGCCGGGGTGAAGTTTGCCGAGACGTTCCCCGAGCATCCCGAGAGCGCCGTCGTGCTGACGCACGCGGCCGAGGACATCTTCGCCGCCGGCGACCGTGCGCGCGCCATCACCGTCGCCCAGGCCGTGCTCGCGCGGCAGCCGCCGGTGGACCTGCCCAAGCAGCGCATCGCCTGGACGATCATCGCCCAGTCCTATTACGACCAGGGCGACTACGCCAAGGCGGAGCCAGCGTTCGTGCAGGCGCGTGAACTCGCCGGGACCGACGACAAGATGCGCGCCGACCTCACCGAACGCCTGGCCGCGAGTGTCTACAAGCAGGGCGAGGCGAAGCTCAAGGCGGGCGATTCGAACGCCGCGGTCGAGGACTTCCTGCGCGTCTCGCGCGTCGCACCCGATTCCAAGATCCGCGTCAACGCGCAGTACGATGCGGCCACGGGCCTGATCAACCTCAAGCAATGGGATCGCGCCATTGCGGTGCTCGAGGACTTCCGTCACCAGTTTCCACAGTCACCGCTGCAACCGGAGGTCACGCACAAGCTGGCGGTCGCCTACGCATCCGCCAATCGCCCCGGCGAGGCCGCCGCGGAGTTCGAGCGCATTGCCGCGAACCCGGCGGAAGACCGCGCCGTGCAGCGCGAGGCGCTGATGCAGTCGGCCGACCTGTACGCCAAAGCGGGCAACACGTCCAAGGCCGCAGGCATGCTGGAGAAGTTCGTGGCCGCAAATCCTGCGCCGCTGACGGATGCGGAAGAAGCGCGCCAGCGGCTGGCGGATTACGCGCAGATGAGCGGTGACACCGCGCGCCGCGACCACTGGTATCACGAGATCATCAATGCCGACGCGCAGGCGGGGGCGCAGCGCACCGAGCGCACGCACTACCTGGCGGCGAAGGCGCAGCTTGCCCTCGCCCAGCCAGCGCGCGACGCGTTCCGCGCCGTGAAGCTCACCGTGCCGCTCAAGAAGAGCCTGATCGTCAAGCGCGATGCGCTGGAGAGCGCCATGGACGGCTACAAGCGCGCGGCGGAATATCAGGTCGCGGAAGTGACCACGGCGGCCACCTATGAGATGGCGGAGCTGTATCGCACGCTGGCGAAGGATCTGCTGGCCTCGGAACGCCCGAAGAATCTCAAGGGCGAGGAGCTGGAGGAGTACAACGCGCTGCTCGAGGAGCAGGTGTTCCCGTTCGAGGAGCAGGCGATCAAGGCGCACGAGCTCAACGCCGCGCGCGCCAAGGATGGCATCTATGATGACTCGGTGCGCAAGAGCTTTCAGGCGCTGGCGGAGCTCAAGCCCGCCCGCTATGGCAAGACGGAGATGACCCAGGATGTGGTCGCGAGCCTCGAATAAGCGCGTGCTGCAGGCGGCCCTCGGCGCGCTGGCCCTGGCGCTGCTCGCCGCGTGCAGCTCGCACGCAAAGCGCTCGGGGGCGCCGGCCAGCGTGCGGCCGGCCCCGGCGGTGGTGCCGCCGCCGCCGAGCGCCAGTACCGCGACGCCCGCCACGAGCGGTGCCATCGCGGCAGTGTCCCCCGGTGCTACGGCACGCCCGGACGTGCCCCCGGCTGCGCGTGCCGACTTCGACCGGGCGGTGAAGTACATGCGCGCCGGCAATGCGACGGAAGCGGAACTCGGTTTCAAGCAGGTCGCGCTGCAGTATCCGCAGTTCGCAGCGCCGCTCATCGATGTGGCGCTCCTGCAGCGCAAGCAAGGTCAGCTCGAGCAGGCCGAGGCGACTCTCAAGAGCGCCGTGGCGCATGAGAGCGGCAACCCGATTGCGTGGACCGAGCTCGGCGTGACGCAAAGAATGCGCGGCGAATTCAAGGACGCGGCTCGCTCCTATGAACAGGCGATCGCGGTGTCCCCGAACTACGCGCCGGCCTGGCGGAACCTCGGCGTACTCGCCGATCTCTACCTGGGGGACCCGCAGCGGGCGCTCGCCGCCTTCGAGAAGTACAAGGCGCTGACCGGCGAGGAGAAGCCCGTGAACGGCTGGATTGCGGAGCTGCGCCAGCGGCTGGGCATCAAGGCCCCGGACGCACGTCCGCCGGCCCCGGCCGGCGCCGCACCGGACAAGGCGCCCGCGAGTGCGCCGGCACCCCCCGCGCCGGCGCCCGAAAGCGCGGCTCCGGCTAATGCTGCAGCGACGCAGCCGACGGCCAGTGCAGGAGGTTGACATGAAGCAACTGCGTGCAACCCTTTGGATGGCGCTGCTCCTCGGCACGCTCCCCCACCTGGCCGTGGCCCAGGCCGGGCAGGCACCCGCAGCAGGCGCCGCAGGCGCTCAGATCCCGCGGCCCGAGGAGCTGGAACCGGGGGTGGATACGAGCAAGAGCACTCCGTCCGCGCCGGCAGCCGCATCCACCCCGGACGCGGGAGTCCCGGTCCCGGCCGGGCGTGCGCCAACGACGCCGGCGGCGGCGGGCGCCTCTGCGCCGGCGCAGGGTGCCGCGGCCAAAAGCGCCCCGGCGAAGAGCGCGAGCGCCGGCAAGGCGCCGGCGAAGAAGGGCCCAGATCGGCTGGAACTCGAGGCGACGGACGTCACCGGCAACAGCGAGCTGCCGAAGGTGCTGTATATCGTCCCCTGGAAGCCCTCGGAACTGGGCGACATGGCGGGGCGCCCGGTCAACAGCCTCCTGGACGAGGTGCTGCAGCCCCTGGACCGGGACGTGTTCAAGCGGGAGAACCGCTATTACGAGGCCCTGCAACCGGGCGAGGCCGCTGCAAAATCGGACGCGGCGCAGGGTTCAGGGGCTAAGCCCTGAAATATCCCCGGTGCAGCAGCGCGAATGAGAGCCAGGTCGCAGCTTTTTGAGCTTATGTCATTCAGTTTTGGTTAGTGTTGGTGTGTGTGTGGCGGTCTTCTGAGAGCGGGAGTGTCAGATGGGCTTCTGGAATTTGATCGTACGTTTCTTTCAGGGTGGTGGGGAGTTCATGTTCCCCATCGCGCTCGTGTTCGTGGTGGGTCTGGCGATCGCCATCGAACGTTACATTTATCTCACGGCCACCGCCGCGCGTAACCGCGGCCTGTGGAACGAGATCGTGCCGTTGCTCTCGCAGGGCAACTTCCGTGGCGTGGCGCAGGCGACCTCCAAGTCCGACTCTGCCATTGGGCACATTCTCAATTACGGGCTGGCGCGCATTCAGTCGGCGCGGCGCCGCGATGACATCGAGAAGGCGATGGAGGAGAGCCTGATGGAGGTCGTGCCGCGACTCGAGAAGCGCACGCACTATCTGGCGACCTTCGCCAATCTGGCCACACTTCTGGGACTGCTCGGCACCGTCATGGGTCTGATCCGCGCCTTCCAGGCGGTCGCGACCGTGAATCCGGCCGAGAAGGCCAACCTGTTGTCGGCCAGCATCTCGGTGGCGATGAACTGCACGGCGTTCGGCCTGATGACCGCGGTGCCGCTGCTGTTCATCCACGCGTTCCTGCAGACGAAGACGACTACGCTGATCGACAGCCTGGAGATGGCGTCGGTCAAGTTCCTGAACGCGATCACCGAGCGCCAGACCGCCCCCGCGGCGGCCTGAACCGCTTTTCGCGCTTCACGTTCGTCCGCAGGGCTGAAGGACCCGCATGCGCCGTTCTTATCAGTACCGCAAGCTTGAGCGCCATTCGCGCAAGCCGGCCGAGCTGCTGCTCGTGCCGATGATCGACATTTTCACCGTGCTGGTGACGTTCCTGCTCATGACCGCGGTGTTCTCCCGCACCGTGATCCTGGAGCTGAACCTGCCGGCCTCGCAGACCGAGTTCCGCGACCCGCCCCCGGGACTGGTGCTGGAGGTGATGGTGCGCAAGGACCTGCTGCAGGTCGCCGATCGCAACAGCGGGCCGCTCGCGACGATGCCGAACAACGCCGGCGGCTACGACTACGAGGCACTCACGGAGTACCTCAAGCGCGTCAAGGCCAAATTCCCCGAGAAGACTGAGGCCACCATCCTGCTCGAGAGCGACACCCCCTACGACACCCTGGTGCAGGTCATGGACCGGGTGCGCGTGTTCGAATCCGGCAGTGGCCTCGCGCTGGTGCAGGCGGAGCTGTTCCCGGATATCTCCATCGGCCAGGCTCCGGCCACGGATGCCGCCCTGCCGGTATCGAACGCCGCGCCCGCGCCGGCGGTCAGTGGAGCGCACCCATGAGCATCTCCAACCGCGCACTGCGCATGGCGCAGCATCACGTGCGCAACCGCGCGGACGCGCAGCTGAATCTGATACCGCTGATCGACATCCTCTCGGTGATGGTGGCGTTTCTGTTGGTCTACTCGACCGAGGTCGAGGTGATCCAGAACTCCAAGGGGATCGAGATCCCGCAGTCGATCGCGCAGACCGCGCCCAAGCAGTCGGTCGTCATCATGGTGACCAAGACCGACGTGTTCGTGCAGGGCGAGTTCATCACCAGTCTCACCGCCGTGCGCTCCGCGCCCGGAGCGGTGATCGAGCCGTTGGAGGCGGCGCTCAAGCGCCCGTTGCTGGTCGGCAAGGAGATGACGGAGAAGGACCTCGCGCAGCGCGAGATCACTATCATGGCCGACAAGTCGATTCCCTACGACGTGCTCAAGCGCGTGATGGCGACCTGCACGGCGGCCGATTACGGACGCATCTCGCTGGCCGTGATCCAGAAAGAGAAGCCGGTGGCCGTCGGCCAGGTCAAGCCGGGTTAGTCGCACCATGCTGCTCGCTCCCTATTACCGCGAATATGACCTGCCCTGGGAAGGCGATCTGGAAGCCACCGCGCGCTTCAACAAGATTCTGCGCGTGCTGCTGATCCTGCTACTCATTCTCGGCATCCTCTTTCCGCTGCTGCCCAGGCCCGCGCGGCCGACCACCGCGGACGTCCCGCAGCGCCTGGCACGCGTGATGATCGAGGAACAACCGAAGCCGCCGCCCCCGCCGCCGCCGAAGCCGCAGCCGGAGGAGAAGCCGAAGATCGAGCCGAAGGTGACCATGGTGACGCCGCCTCCGGTTGACCAGCACCAGAAGGCGCACGAGAAGGCCCAGAAGCAGCTGAACCAGGTCAAGGACGAACTCGCTGACCTGCGCGAGGTCATGGATCTGAAGCCCCTTGAGACCAAGAACCTCTCCGGCGCGGTCGGTGCGGACACGCACGCCGAGCGCGATCTGATCACCTCCAAGGTGGGCGCCGGCAGCGGCGGCATCACCTCGGCCAACGGCAGCCGCGGTTTTGGCACCGGGGCCGGCTCCCTCACGGGTAACGCGACCACCGCGGTCTCCTCGGGCATCGTGCACGGCAGCGTCAACAACCGCACGCCGACCGCCGGCGGTGGCGGCGGCAAGGCCGGCCGGCCGGCCGAAGAGATCGCGCTGATCTTCGACAAGAACAAGGGACGGCTGTACAGCCTGTATGCGCGCGCGCAGCGCGACAATGCCGAGCTGCACGGCAAGCTGGTACTGGAGTTCACTATAGCGCCCACCGGCGAGGTGACCATGTGCCGCGTGGTCTCCAGCGAGCTCAACGATCCGGATCTGGAGAAGAAGATCATCGCCATGGTGCGACTGATGCAGTTCGGCGCCGAAGACGTCGATGCCATCACCGTCACCAAACCCATTGATTTCTTCCCCGCATAGTGCTGAGGTAAGAGCACTGGCGGCGTCATGAACCTCAACTCCGAAATCCAGTTCTATGCCGAGCTGCGCCTGGTCGACAAGGCGCGGCTGCTGAATCTGTTTCTGCACGAGCTGGCCGAGGAGGGGCGCGCCACCTACGGGCCCGGCGCCGAGCAGGTGCACGACGGCGCCCACCTGCGCTTCGTGAATGAGCTCTACCACCGTCTTACCCGCTTCATCGAGCAGCTGCTCGCCGAGGATGCCACTCGCCCGGCCGACGATGTCGTGCTGCGGATGCTGCTCGCCCCGCGTGCCGACAAGGTCGCCGAGCGGCTGGTATTCAACGCCTATGCGCGCGCCATCCAGGGCTTCGAGAGCTACGACACCACGGTGCTCATGGGCTCCTGATCCGGCCCCCGCGCGGCCGCCGCGCGCCACGGCCCGACGACAAGAAGAACCATGACGGTGCCCTGGCCGAGGACTCCTTAACAATGTGTAACTTTCCGCTGCGCGGGCTGCTTGCGCTCCTCGTCTCGCTCACGCCACTGGGCGCGCTGGCGGATGCGGCGCTGCTGCTGCGGCCGGCGCAGGTGTGGAGCGCCGGGGAGCCCGTGCATGTGGGCTGGACCGTGCTGGTGCAGGGCGAGCGCATCCTCGCGGTGGGTCCGGCGAGCGCCGTGCACGCACCCGCGGACGCCGAGGTGATCGAGCTGCCGGGCGCGACGCTGCTGCCCGGGCTCATGGACCTGCATTCGCATCTGTTCCTGCACCCGTACAACGAGACGCGCTGGGACGAGCAGGTGCTCAGGGAACCGGTGCCCTACCGCACGCTGCGCGCCGGTGTGCAGGCGCGCGCGACGCTGCTGGCCGGATTTACCACGCTGCGGGATCTGGGTACCGAGGGCGCCGAATACGCCGACGTCGCGCTGAAGCGTGCCATCGAGGAACGCCTGATCGAGGGCCCGCGGCTATTCGTGGCGACGCGCGCCATCGTGGCCACCGCCAGCTACGGTCCGGCGCCGCGGGCCCTGCGCCCGGACGTGTGCTGTACGCCCCAGGGGGCCGAGGAGGCTAGCGGCATCCCGGAGGTGATGCGCGCCGTGCGCGAGCAGGCCGGTCGCGGCGCCGACTGGATCAAGGTGTACGCCGACTACCGCTGGGGCCCCGACGGCAGCCAGCAGCCGACCTTCTCCGAGGAGGAGCTGCAGGCGCTGGTCAGCACCGCGCATTCCTCGGGACGGCCGGTCGCTGCGCACGCGGTGACGGCCGAGGGTATGCGGCGCGCCGCCGCGGCGGGCGTCGAGACGATCGAGCACGGCTATGGCGGCACGGCGGAGACCTTTCGCCTCATGGCCGCGCGCAAGGTCGCGTATCTGCCGACGCTGACGGCGGAGGCCGCCTACAGCGAGTACTTCGAGCACTACGTGCCAGGCGTCAGCGAACCCACCCCCGGGATGCGCCAGGCCGCCCAGGCGTTTCAGCTGGCGCTCAAGGCGGGCGTGGTCATTGGCTGCGGCAGTGACGTGGGCGTCTACGCCCACGGCAGCAACTATCGCGAGCTGGAGTGGATGGTGAAGGACGGCATGACACCCGTGCAGGCGCTGACCGCGGCCACCGCCACCGACGCGCACATCCTGCGCCGCGAGGCGGACCTCGGCCGCATCCGCGCCGGCATGCTGGCGGATCTGATCGCGGTGCCGGGCGACCCGACGCAGGCCATCGAGGTGCTGGCGCGCGTCGAGTTCGTCATGAAGAGCGGGGCGGTGTATCGCCGTCCGGCGCACTAGCGCCGCGCTCACCGGCGAGTCCTGCCAGCGCCGCGCCGCTCAGGCGATACGCCGTCCATTCATCGAGTGCCACGGCACCGAGGCTGCGGTAGAAACCGATCGCCGGCGCGTTCCAGTCAAGCACGGCCCAGTCGAGCCGCGTGCCCCCGCGCGCGAGCGTCGTGCGCGCGAGCCATTGCAGCAGGCGCCGTCCCACGCCCCGGCCGCGCGCCTGGGGGCGCACGAACAGATCCTCGAGGTAGATGCCGGGCTTGCCGAGAAACGTCGAGAAATTGTGAAAGAAGAGCGCGAAGCCCACCGGGGCGCCCTCGAGGCAGGCGAACACTACTTCGGCGTACGGCCGCGGCCCGAACAGCGCCGTCGCGAGGTCTGCCTCGCTCGCGCTCACCTGCGCGGCGAGCCGCTCGTAGAGGGCGAGCTCGCGTATGAACGACAGCACCAGGGACACGTCTGCGGGCGTCGCAGGGCGGATGCTGATGGGCTCTGCGGGGGTACTCATCCGGTGCTTTGCAGGCCTTCGGCGATGCCACCGACGCTCGTGAGCAGGGCGGCGAAGAGGTCCTGGTCCTCGCGGGCGCCGGCACGCCAGCGCCGTAGCAGGTCCACCTGCATGAGGTTCATCGGATCGACGTAGGGATTACGCAGGCGAATCGAGCGCTGCGGCGTCGGATCGGAGTCGAGCAGCTCGCGGCTGCCCTTGAGGGTGAGCACCTGCTCGCTGGCCAGGCGGAACTCAGCGCGGATCGCCTCCCCGAAGTGGCGCAGCGCCGGTGGACTCAGTTCCTCGTAGAAGCGCGCGATGTCCAGGTCCGCGCGCGCCAGCATGGTTTCGACATCGTCGATGAGGTTCCTGAAGAAGAACCAGCCGTCGTAGGTTTCGCGCACTCGTGCGGCCCCGAGCGTGCGCGTTGCCGCGGCGAGGCCGCTGCCGGCGCCGTACCAACCGGGCAACATGTAGCGCGCCTGCGACCAGGCGAACACCCACGGCACCGGCAGCAGCGCCGACAGGTCCGCGTCGGCCGAGCGGTGTACCGAGCGTGAGCCAATCTGCATGCGCTCGATGACGTCGATCGGCGTGACTGCCTGGAAGAACTGGTAGAACGCCGGATCCCCATAGACCAGCCGGCGGAAGGCGTCGCGGCTTTGCTGCGCGAGCAGCTGCGCGACCTCCAGGTGGGCGGGCGAATCCGCGCGCGCGCTGCCGCTGCGCGCGGCGGCGGTGGCGAGGCTCAGCGCGTTGAAGGCACGCTCCAGAGTACGCATGGCGATCGGGCGCAGCCCGTAACCCTGCTTGATCGTCGAGCCCTGCTCGCGCATGCGCAGCACGCCGTCCACCGCGCCCGCGGGCGCCGCCTTGACGATCGCCTCGATGCGGCCGCCGCCGCGGGCGAGGCTGCCGCCGCGGGCATGAAACAGCACGTGCCGCTCGCCGCTGGCGTGCAGCACGCGGGCGATCTCGGCCTCTGCCTGATGGATCAGAAAGCGCGAGGCACAGGTGCCGGCCTGCTTGTTGCTGTCCGAATAGCCGATTAGCACGCACTGTCGCCGGCCGCGCGCCTCCAGGTGCCGACGGTAGAGCGGATCGGAGAGCAGCTCCTGCAGGGTTGCGCCGCAGCCGCTGAGGGCCTCCTCGGTCTCAAACTGCGGCGCGATATCCAGCGCGACTTCGCCGGTGTGCTTGTCGTAGGCCACCGCCCAGTGCGCCAGCAGCAGCGCCGCGAGCAGGTCATCGGCGCCGGCCGCGCCGGAGATGATGAAGTAACCGATGGCATCGGATCCGTAGCGATGGCGCCCCTGCATGATGGCGTCAAAGACCGCAAGCGTGCGCTTGCCGAGCGCATCAAGCTCCGTCACCGGTCCGCGGTCCTTCTCCAGCGCTTCGGCCAGCAGGTCGCGCCGCTCGCGACGGCTGCGCGCGAGCCACTGAGCGTCGGCAAAGCCCTGCCCGATGACCTCATGCAGCACGCTCGCCTGCTGGCGCACATCGAGCGTCGCCAGGTGAAAGCCGAAGGTATCGATGCGCCGCAGCAGACGTTCGACGTAGAACAGGCCGGCGTTGGTGCCCTTGTTCGCCTTGAGGCTCGTGGCAATGAGCGCCACGTCGTCGCGGAACTGGCGTGCCAGCTGGTAACCGTGGGCGCGGCCATCGAAGACCCCGCGCAGCCGCTCACCGATCTGCGCCAGGAACACCCGGTAGGGCATGCGGTCATGGCGTGCCGGGGTGATGGCGCGCGCGCCGGGGAGCAACGTCGCGTAGTGCTCGAGGCGCTTGACGAGCTCGGCGGAGGCCGCGACGCGGCTCGCACTCTGCGAGAGCCGCTGCGCGAGCTCCTGACAGTCGTGGAAGTAGGCGTTGACGATCGCCTGTTGCTGGCGCGCGAGGGTCTCGCGGAGCGTCTTGGCGTGCACGTCGGGGTTGCCATCCATGTCGCCGCCGGCCCAGGAGCCAAAGTGCAGAATGGCCGGCACCCGCGGCGCGCCGCCCTTGGCACCGTAACGCTTCTCCAGCGCAAGCCCGATCTCCTCGTAGAACGCCGGCACTACGCGGTACAGCACGTCGGTGAAATAAAACAGGATCTGCTCGCGCTCGTCCGCCACCGTCAGGCGCGCCCGCGGCAGCTCCTCGGTCTGCCAGCCGCTGGTCAGCTCCATGCGGATGTTGTCCCAGATGCTCTGGGCTTCGTGCGGGGTCAGGCTCGGATCGAGCCGCTCGAGCAGTCGCTGCGCCACACGCTGCTGCTTGCGCAGCAGCGTGCGCCTTGCAGCCTCGGTGGAGTGCGGCGCGAACACCGGCTCGATCGACAGGCTGCTCAGCAGCTCGCCCAGCTGCTGTCCGTCGAGACCCTGCTGCTGGAGCGTGGCGATCGCATCCTCGACGCCGCCGGGCTGCGGGCGCTGGCTGTCCTTGAGGAAGTAGTCGCGCCGGCGGCGAATGCGGTGCACCTTCTCGGCAAGGTTGACCGCCTGGAACCACATGGAGAATGCCCGCACCAGCTCGCGCGCCAGCCCCGGCGGCCGGTCGCGCACCTGGGCGGCGAGTTCGGCGAGCGCGCCCGCGTCACCGTTGCGTCCGCGGATGGCGGCGACGCGGTCGCTCTCGACCAGCCTGAACAGCTGCTCGCCCTCCTGCTCGCGCAGGATCTCGCCCACGAGCGCCCCGAGCGCGTGCACGTCATCGCGCAGCGGCTCATGCTTGGGCGGGAAATGGATGTCGCTGCGGTTCACTCAGGTCCAGAGGTTAGCGTGCGCCTCAAAATCGCTGCGCTGCACGCGCACGATGCAGAAGCGCTGCCCGGTCGGGGCCTGCATCACCACCCAGGTGCGCACGTTGGCGATACGCCGTGCGCCGAGGGCTTCCAGACGCCGCGCTTCGGCTTCGATGTCATCCGCCTCGATGTCCAGGTGTACGCGGCTCTCATGGCGCACCTGCTGCACCTCGACGTGCAGATCGGCGGGCGCGGTCTTGAGCCGGCGGTACAGTGCTTCGCCGGCCTGCGAAAGCGCTTCCGTCTCCAGTCCCAGCGCTGCTCCCCAGAAGCGCGCGGCCGCATCGAGGTCCTCGGTCTGGCAGTCGATGATGAATCCGGCGAGTCGGCTCTTGTGCATGCCAGCGTTCCTCCTTGCTGTGTGGTGGGGCGCAGCGCGACGGCCCATTTTAGCGCGCGCGCGGCGGCTGCTGCGCTTAGCCGGCCAGCAGCACCGCTTCGGCGCGCTCGAGCTCCTCGGGCTGTCCGTACATGACCACGATGTCGCCATCGCGCAGCACGGTGTCGCCGGCAGGTTCGCGCCCGAGAATGCCGTGCCGCCGCACACCGGTAAAGGCGACCTCGACGCCATGACTGCGCACCTCGGTGAGCTGGCGGCCGACCGACCAGGCCCCCGGTGGGATCACCACCGACTTGATCTCTTCGCGCGGCTCGCTGCCATCATCATGGGAGCCCGCGTCGCCGTGGCGCAGCAGATTGCGCAGGACCGCGTAGCGGCTGTTGCGGATGTCTCCGAGCGTGCGCACCACCCGCGACACCGGCACGTGCAGCAGCATCAACACGTGCGACACCAGCATCAGGCTCGCCTCGAAGGTCTCCGGCACCACTTCGGTCGCCCCGGCCGCCCGCAGCTCCTCGATGCGCGTATCGTCTGGGGTCCGCACCAGCAGCGGTACCTCCGGGCGCACCCGCCGCACGCTGTGCACGATGCCGATCGAGGTGGCGGGATCTGAGAAGCTGATGACCACGGCGCTCGCGGCCCCGATCCCGGCCTTACCGAGCATCTCCTCGTCGGAGGAGTCCCCGAACATCACCGGGTCCCCCGCCTGGCGGGCGGCGCGGATGCGCGCCGGATCCAGATCGAGCGCGATGTACTCGAAACCCTGGGATTCCAGGACGCGCGCGATGTTCTGCCCCACCCGCCCAAAGCCGCAAAGGATCACGTGGTCGCGTACGGCGATCTCGCGCGTGGCGGCATCCTCGCGCTCGCTGGCGGTCCGTACCGGGCCATGCTCGGCGAGCAGGGCGCGTGCCACGCGTTTGTTGTTGTTGAGTATGAGGGGCGACAGCAGCATCGACAGCACCATGGCGATCAGCACCGGGGTGCCGATGCCCCCGGGCAGCAGCCCCGCCTGCAGCAGGATCGTCGTCAGGGCGACGCCGAACTCCCCGCCGATGGACATGACGATCCCGGTTCGCAGCGCCTTGAAGCGCGAGGTCGTGAAGGGGCGGGTGGCAAGCGCGGCAATCAGCGCTTTGAGCACTACCAGGGTCACAAGCATGAGCAATACCGCGGCGAGCTCACTCGGGTGACCGAGCAGGCGCAGGTCGAGCAGCATGCCCACCGAGATGAAGAACAGCCCGAGCAGGATGTCGCGGAAGGGACGGATGACCGCCTCGACCTGATGGCGGTACTCGGTCTCGGCCAGCATCATGCCGGCGAGGAAGGCGCCGAGGGCAAAAGACAGTCCGGCGCTGTGGGACACCCAGGCCGAGGACAGCACCACCAGCAGCACGGTGAGGGTGAAGAGTTCGCGCAGCCGGCTGTGAGCGATGACATGCAACAGGGGCCGCAGCAACCAGCGCCCGGCGGCGAGCACCGCGACTATCGCCAGCACTCCACCGAGCACCGTTACCAGCCCCTCGCGCAGCTGCAGCTGGTGCACACCCGCGCTCAGCGCCGCGGCGAGCGCCAGAAAGGGCACGAAGGCCAGGTCCTGGAACAGCAGCATGGCAAAGGCGAGGCGCCCGTGGGTGCGGTTGAGCTCGGAGCGCTCGGTCAGCTGCTGCAGCAGGATCGCGGTGGAGCTCATGGCGATCGCGCCCCCGAGTACCACCGCGACCAGCCACGGCACGCTCAGCAGGTGCACCAGCACCGCGAACACCGCGGTCGTGAGAGCCACCTGCACCGCCCCGAGGCCGAACACCTCGCGTCGCATCGCGAGCATGCGCGGGAGCGAGAAGTCCAGCCCCAGGGTGAACAGCAGGAACGCCACGCCCAGTTCGGCGAGCAGCCGCACCGTGCCCGAGTCGGACACGACGCCCAGGGCATGCGGCCCGAGCGCCAGCCCCACGAGCAGGTACGCCATGCTGGCCGGCAGCGCGAGGCGGCGCGCGAGCGTGACGAGCAACACGGAGCCCGCGAGCAGGATGAGGCACTGGGCGAGGGGAGTGAGCATCAGCGTCAAGTTAGAGGTGCGCTCGGCGGCGCGCAACGTCTGTGCCGCCTAGCGGCGACCGGCCAATCGGACTTCAGGAGCGGCTGGGCTCTCCGGAGCCGCGCGCCCCCAACACCGGTGCCGGGGCGGGCGCGCGCAGGCGCGGGTCCGGCTGCGGAGTGCCGGGGGTCAGCTGCAGCGGCACGACGCCCGCCCAGCAGCCCAGGGCGTAGTCCTCGGCGTCGTCCTGGGGAGGGCCGGTACGGATCTTGGCCGAGGCTTCCTCGATCGGCACACACAGGACGGCGGTGGCATTGAGTTCCTTGGAACTCGGGGCGCGCACCTCGGCGGCGCGGCCCGGCACGACGCGCTCGACCAGCGCCTCGAGCGCGGCGCGCTTTTCAGCGGCGTCGCTGAGCTCGCTCGCCGTGGCCAGGATGACCACCGAGCGATAATTCATCGAGTGATTGAAGGCCGAACGTGCCAGAACGAGTCCATCGAGCAGCGTGACGGTGACGCACAGCGGGGATGCGAGGGCTGCGGTGCGCAGCGTGCGGCTGGCCACCGCGCCATGCAGATACAGATGCTCGCCAATGCGCGCGTGCACGGTGGGGATGACGTAGGGTTGCCCGGCAAGCACGAAACCGACGTGGCAATACAGGGCCTCATCGAGAATGGCGTGGATCGTGCTGCGCTCGTAGCTCGCACGCTCCTTGCGCCGCACGAGCCGAGTACGTTCGCTCGGGCGGATCAGATACCCGACTGCCAGGTACTGGGCATGCCCGCCTTGCCGATCGCGTCCTCGATCGCCAGGCACGCGCCGCGGGCTTCCGGTTGGGCGCGCAGGCTGCGGGCGATCGAGTTCAGAAAACGGCACATCAGCGCGACGTTCGGGTGGTTGGTGTGCAGCTCGTTCTCGACGCTGTCGATCGCTTCGATCAGGTCCTCCTGATCGCAGCTCGGAAAGGTCATGCTCGTGACGGCAGTTTGTACTTCAACCAGCGCCTGGTGGATTGCGGCCTGTTGAGTCCCATCCATGGGCAGAATTTGAACCCCTTTGGGGGAAGCCCGCAAGTCCTGCCGCGGGGAAGCGGATGCGGCCATGAAAAAAAGAGCCCCGCCATCGCTGGCGGGGCTCTTTAAGGTCAACTGTCTGTCTTACTTGGCAGGAGCAGTCGAGCTGCTGGACGTCGACTTCGTATGCTTGCTCTTGCTGTGGTGCTTCGACGATGACGACTTGTGCGAGCTGGACTTGGCCGGGGCCGAATCGGCGGCCGGGGCCGGGTCCGCAGCGAGCACAGGACCGGCAATCAGAGCGAGGGCGATAAAGGGCACGAGCTTCTTGAACATCGATGTAGTCTCCAGGGTAAGGAAAATCCGCAGCTTCACCTTGGCGGGTGCCTGACCGGCTCATGCGCGTTCGCTCGATGGTGAACGCCCATCAGCCGGGCAGGCTCCCACACCCCAAGGCGCGCGTATTATGAACGGAATCCGGGGGCTGAAGCGGCGTATGACCACAACGTAATGTTCACGGCATCCCTTTGTAAATAAAGGGAAATTATCCCGTAACCCGGCCTCACCCGCCCCCGAAGCTCACCAGACGCCGCACCGGGACTTCAAGCTGCGCCAGGCGCGCCGCGCCGCCCAGCTCTGGCAGGTCAACCACAAAGCACGCCGCCAGCACCTTGGCGCCCAGGGAGCGCAGCAGCTCGACCGCGGCGGCTGCGGTGCCACCGGTGGCAATCAGGTCATCCACCAGGAGGATGCGCTCGCCGGGGCGCACCGCATCGCGGTGCATCTCGATCTCATCGAGCCCGTACTCGAGCGAGTAGGCGACTCGGACCGTGGCATGCGGCAGCTTGCCTTTCTTGCGGATGGGCACGAAGCCGGCCGACAACTGATGCGCGACGGCCCCGCCGAGAATGAAGCCGCGCGCCTCAATGCCAGCCACGCGGTCGATGGCCGCCTGCGACCAGGGCTCGACCAGCTGGTCGACCACGGCCCGAAACATCCGCGCATCCCCGAGCAGCGTGGTGATGTCGCGGAAGGTGATACCGGGCTTTGGGTAGTCCGGGATCGCACGGATGGCGTCGCGGATCTCGCGCGTGGTGACCGCTTTCATGGCCCCAAACTCTACGCTACCCGCGTGCGCGGCGCCGCCAGACGAGCGTGCGATTGTTGGCGGGCATGGCGTGATCGGCACTCAGCGTGAGTCCCTGCTGCCGCGCCAGTGCGTCGACGGTCTCGAAATCGCGGATCGCGCTGCGCGGATCACGCGCCTTGAGCCACAGGTCAAACTGCGCGTTGCTCTCGCTCGTGTATTGGCCCTGATAGTTGAAAGGTCCGTACACGCACAGCACCCCCTCGGGCATGAGGGCCGCACCGACGCCGCGGAAGAACTCCGGCAACGCCTCGGGACCCATGATGTGCAGCGTGTTGGCGCTGAAGATCGCATCGACGGCGGTGACGGGCCAGGGGTGCTCGCACACGTCGAGCGCGATCGGTGTTCGCAGATTCGGTGGGCCCTCCAGCCGCACCCGCTCGGCGAGTGGTGGCAGGAGCGTCGCCACCTCGCTCGGCTGCCAGGTGAGATGTGGCAGGTGGGCCGCGAAGTGCACGGCGTGCTGTCCGGTGCCGCTGCCGATCTCGAGCACGGCGCGCTGCGCGCCGAACTCGCGGCGTAACACCTCGAGGATCGGGCCCTTGTTGCGTTCGCAGGCTTCCGCGGTTAAGAGCATGGGGAGGAAGTCTGCGACAATGCGCGTATGCAAGCCATAGAACTGCTGCTCACGCGCCGTTCCGCGCGCGCGCTCACCGAGCCCGCTCCCGATGCGGCGGCGCTCGATCTCATACTCGCCAGCGCCGCCCGTGCGCCGGATCACGGCCGCCTGCGACCGTGGCGCTTCCTGGTGGTGCGCGGCGAGGCGCGCCTGCGCTTTGGCGCACTGCTGGCCACGCACCTGCTGCGCGTGCACCCCGGCGCAAACGAGGAGACGCTCGAGCGTGAGCGTGCCAAGGCGCTGCGTGCGCCGCTGATCCTGGTCGTCGCCGCGCACCTGGACGCCGGGATCAAGATCCCGGCCGTGGAACAGCTGCTCGCGAGCGCCGCCGCCGCGCAAGCCATCATGCTTGCCAGCGTGGCGCTCGGCTTCGGCGCCATGTGGAAGACCGGCTCCGCCGCCTACGACGCGGAGGTCAAGCTGGCACTGGGGTTCGCGGCTACGGATGCGATCGTCGGCTTTCTGTACCTGGGCACGGAGGTCGCGCTGGCGCCGCCCGCGCCTCCGGCCGAATGGCGCGAGCTGGTGCGCGAGTTCGAGGCGGCGACCTAGCGCGCGACGGGCGGAGGGCTTTTTTCGCCGAACCGAGGCCGGGAGCTCCCGCAGCTGCGCTGGCGGTGCACCGCGAGCGCACACGCTGCCGTATCATGCGCGCCTGCCGCTTTATTTGAAGGGTGCTAACACTATGCGTCTAATGTGCTGCGTGGCGGCACTGGCGGTATGCGCCGCCTGTGCCTCAAAGCCACCGGAGGAGAAGAAACCCGTGTCCGTGCCCGCAACTACCGCCGCGGTCGCTCCGCTGAGCGTCGCACCGGCGCCGAAGGCACAGATCGGGGCCTTCGGCCTCGACCTCAGCGCCCGCGACTTGAACGTCAAGCCCGGGGATGACTTCTTCGCATACGCGAACGGGACCTGGGACAAGAGTTTCACGATTCCGGCCGACAAGGCGAGCTTCGGGCCGTTCGACCGGCTCGACGAACTTTCCAAAGAGCGCGTACGCCACATCATCGAGCGCTCGATCGCGGCTCACGCTGCGCAGGGCACCCCCGAGCAGCAGATCGGGGATTACTACTCGGCCTTCATGGACGAGGCGGCCATCGAAGCCAATGGCCTGGCGCCCGCGGAGCCGGATCTGCAGCGCATCGCCGCCGCCAAGTCACGCGCCGACATCGCGCGGCTGTTCGGCAGCATCGGCTATGCGACGCTCTTCGACGTGCAGCTCACGCCCGACAATAAGGATCCCAACCGCTACGCGGTCGTTATCAGCGAGTCATCGCTGGGACTTCCCGACCGCGACTATTACCTCAAGGATGATGCGACGCTGAAGGCGCTGCGCGAGAAGTACGTGGCCTACGTCGCGCAGCTGCTGACGCTCGGCGGCAGCAGCGACCCGCACGGGCAGGCGCGCGAGATCATGGCCTTCGAGACCGCGGTCGCCGGGGTGCAATGGCCGATCGAAAAGCGTCGCGACGTGGAGGCGACCTACAACCCGCGCACCAAAGCGCAACTGCTCGCCTATGCGCCGGGGTTTCAGTGGCAGACGTTTCTCGACGCGCAGCAGCTCGGCGGGCGCGAGCAGGTCGTGCTCGCGGAGCTCACGGCGATGCGCGACCTGGCGAAGCTCTACGAGCACACGCCGGTGCCAACCCTCAAGGCGTTTCTCACCTTTCACTACCTGAGCGACAACGCGGCCTACCTGCCGAAGCGTTTTGATGAGGCGCGTTTTGCGTTCTATGGCCAGACCATGCGCGGCCAGCCGCAGCAGAAGGAGCGCTGGAAGCGGGCCGTGAGCGCCATGGACGGCTCCATTGGTGAACCCGTGGGACGACTGTACGTGGCCGAGTACTTCCCGCCCGAGTCCAAGGCGAAGATGCAGGCGCTGGTCGGCAACCTGCTTGCCGCACTGAGCCAGCGCATCGATGCGCTTGGCGTGGATGACGGCCGAGACGAAGACGCGCGCGCACGAGAAGCTCGCGACCTTTATCGTCAAGGTCGGCTACCCGGACCACTGGAGGGACTACTCCTCGCTGGTCATCAAGCCCGACGATCCGATCGGCAACCCGCGACGCGCCTCGCAGTGGTGGTGGGACTACCAGGTAGCGCGCATCGACAAGCCGGTGGATCGCGCCGAGTGGGGCATGAACCCGCAGGAGATCAACGCCTACTACAACCCACTCAACAACGAGATCGTCTTTCCGGCGGCGATCCTGCAGCCGCCGTTCTTCGACCCGAACGCGGAGGCGGCGGTCAACTACGGGGCCATCGGCGCGGTGATCGGCCACGAGATCGGCCACGGCTTTGATGACCAGGGCCGCAAGTTCGGCCCCGACGGCGCGATGACCGACTGGTGGACGGCGAAGGATGCGCAGGTATTCGAGCTGCGCAAGGACAAGCTGATCAAGGAGTACTCCGGCTTCGAGGCGCTGCCCGGGCTGAACGTCAACGGCGCGAACACCATCGGCGAGAACATTGGCGATCTCGGAGGTCTCAACATGGCGCACGAGGCCTACCTGATCTACCTCAAGGGCAAATCGGCTCCGGTGATCGACGGACTCAGCGGGGATCAGCGCTTCTTCCTCGCCTATGCGCAGGTGTGGCGCGAGAAATACCGCGATGGCTTGCTGCGGGAAATCGTGATGTCCGACGTGCACAGTCCGTCGCGCTTCCGCGTGAACGGTCCGCTGCCCAACATCGATGCCTGGTACCAGGCGTTCGACGTCATGCCCGGTGAGAAGCTGTACCTGGTGCCGGAGGAGCGCGTGCGCATCTGGTAGCTGTGTTGCACGGCCGCGGTGCCTGGCCGCGGTCGTGCAGGGCCTCAGACCGGTTTGACCACCGCCAGTACGACGATCGCGACCAGAAACAGCACCGGCACCTCGTTGTAGAGGCGCAACCAGCGCTGCGAGTGCGTGCGCCGCCCGGCGCGCAAGCTGAGCATCAGCTGATAGCAGGTGGCGTGATAGGCGATCAGGCCCGCGACCAGCACGAGCTTCGCGCGCAGCCAGCCGGCCTGCAGATAGGGCGGGGCGAGGATCAGCATGGCGATGCCGAAGGCAACCGCCAGCAGCGCGCCCACGGTCATGATGGCGAACAGCCGTCGCTCCATGATGATGAAGCGCGCCAGGCCGGGTTCATCGGTCGTGGCGACGTGGTAGATGAACAGGCGCGGCAGGTAGAACAGCCCCGCGAACCAGGTCACCACGAACACCACATGAAGCGCCTTGAGCCACAGCATCTGGGGTGCATTGTAGCTAAGGCGGACGCCATTCGGCCCGTGTGCTCTGGTAGCATGACCGCCCCGTTTAACTGTCACGGCCTCCATAAATATGTCCGCGAAGCCCAGCGACGTCGCCAGCGCCACTCCCAGCAACATTGAGATCGCGCAACGCGCGAAACTCAAGCCCATCGTCCCGCTCGCGCGGGAGCGCCTCGGCATACCCGGGGAGAACCTGGAACCGTACGGCCACTACAAGGCCAAGATATCGCTGGACTACCTGGCAACACTCAAAGACCGCCCCGATGGCAAGCTCGTCCTGGTAACTGCGATCTCACCGACGCCGGCCGGCGAGGGTAAGACGACGACCACCGTCGGTCTCGGAGATGCGCTCAATCAGCTCGGCCAGCGCGCCATCGTGTGCCTGCGCGAGCCGGCACTCGGCCCGGTGTTCGGAATGAAGGGTGGCGCGGCCGGCGGCGGCTACTCGCAGGTCGTGCCGATGGAAGACATCAACCTGCATTTCACCGGGGACTTCGCCGCCATCGCGCTGGCGAACAATCTGCTCGCGGCGCTCATCGACAATCACATCCAGCAGGGCAACGCGCTCGGCTTCGACGTGCGACGCGTGACCTGGCGGCGGGTGGTGGACGTCAACGACCGTGCGCTGCGGCAGATCGTCATCGGGCTGGGCGGCCCCGCCAACGGAGTGCCACGCGAGGATGGCTTCGACATCGTGGTGGCCTCCGAGGTGATGGCCATCCTGTGCCTCGCCAGCAGCCTCAAGGATCTGAAGGAGCGGCTCGGCCGCATCGTGGTCGGTTATCGGGCGGACAACCAGCCGATCCTGGCGCAGGAGCTGAAGGCGCACGGCGCCATGACGGCGCTGCTGAAGGCCGCTCTGGCGCCCAATCTGGTGCAGACCCTCGAGAACAATCCCGCCTTCATCCATGGCGGGCCATTCGCCAACATCGCGCACGGCTGCAATTCCGTCATCGCGACCCGCGCGGCACTGAAACTGGCTGACTACGTCGTCACCGAAGCTGGTTTTGGTGCCGACCTGGGTGCGGAGAAGTTCGTCGACATCAAGTGCCGCAAGGCGGGGCTGCAGCCGCGTGCCGCGGTCATCGTGGCGACGGTACGCGCCTTGAAATATCACGGTGGCGTCGAACTCGCCGATCTCAAGACCGAGAATCTCGGCGCGCTCGAGCAGGGGGTCGTCAACCTCGAGCGTCACATCGACAACGTCCGCAACAACTACGGCCTGCAGTGTGTCGTGGCCATCAATCGGCGCAGCGAGGACACCGAGCGCGAGATCAAGCTGCTGATCGATCGTATCGGCTCCAAGGGCGTGCGCGTGGTAGCTGCCACGCACTTCGCCGACGGCGGTCGCGGCGCCCTGGAGTTGGGCCGCGAGGTTATGCGGCTGTGCGAGCAGCCGAGTGGTTTTCACTATGTCTACGAGGACAGCGCGAGCCTGTGGGACAAGATGAAGGCGATCGCGACCAAGATCTATCACGCCAGCGACATCACCGCCGACGCCAAGGTGCGTAACCAGATCCGGCAGCTACAGGAGAGCGGCTATGGCCACTACCCCGTATGCGTCGCGAAGACGCAGTACTCGTTCTCCACCGATCCGAAACTGCGCGGCGCTCCTGAGGGTCACGTGGTCGCCATCCGCGAGGTGCGGCTCGCCGCGGGCGCTGAATTCGTCGTCATGATCTGCGGCGATATCATGACGATGCCGGGACTGCCCAAGGTCCCGGCCGCGAACTCGATCGACGTGGACGACAGCGGACGCATCACCGGTTTGTTCTGACGCGTGCGGTACGCGGGGGCGGGGACACGCCGCGCGCTGCGCGGTGCGCAGCTCACCCGTGTGGATAGTCAAAGCGCGGGAATCAGGTGAGAATCGCCGCGCATGGCAGCCAGCAACCGGGCACCGCGGCGCATTCTCGTCATCGATGTCGGTGGCACGCACGTGAAGCTTCGCGTGGCCGCGCACGGGCGCATCCGGAAGTTTGCCTCCGGCCCGCACATGACCCCACCGGCCATGACGCGCCAGTTGCGCAAACTCATCGAGCCGCCCGCCTACGACGCGGTTTCAATCGGTTACCCCGGGGTGGTGTTCCACGGGCGCATCGCCGCCGAGCCGCACAACCTCGGCAAGGGCTGGGTGGGATTCGATTTCACGAAGGCACTCGGGGCGCCGGTGCGTGTCGTGAATGACGCGGCCATGCAGGCGCTCGGCAGCTACCGGGGCGGCCGTATGTTGTTTCTGGGCCTGGGCACCGGGCTCGGCGTCACACTGCTGCTGGATGGCACAATTGAGCCCACGGAACTTGGCCATATGCCCTACAAACATGGGCGCACCTACGAGGATTATCTCGGTGAGCGCGGCCGCAAGCAGCGCGGCAACAAGAAGTGGCGCAAGAGCGTGAACGAGATCGTGCGTCATCTGCAAAAAGCGCTTGAGGTCGACTACGTGGTGCTCGGTGGCGGCAACGCCGCGCGGCTCACCTGCGTACCGCCGGGCGTGCGTATCGGCAACAACCGCGACGCCTTCGCCGGCGGGCTGCGGCTGTGGCAGCTGCGCGCGCTTCCACGCGCGTTACTGCCCACGGCCCTACGCCCCGCCGGCGGCGGTACCTGATGGGGAGCGCGCCGGGAGGGCCGGGTCTTGCGCCAACCTGGTGCAGCAGCGCCAAGGAGATGGTTGGCTGTTCGCTCGGTTCCTCGCGGCTGTGGTTCACGGTCGGCGGCGGCATCGTCAACGAAGTCTACTACCCGCGCGTGGACCTGCCGCAGATACGGGATCTCGGTTTCATCGTCGCTGATGGCGCGGGCTTCTGGGTCGAGGTGAAACGACTGTGGCAGCACGAGCTGCGTCTCGCCGCCCCGGGTGCGCCCGCGGTGCAGGTCGTGCACCGGCATGAGCGCTTCGAGCTGCTGCTGCGGTTGACGCCCTGCGAGAATCGCGACGTATTGCTGATCGAGGTGACTCTCACCGGCGATGCGCAGTTGCGCCCCTACGCGCTGCTGGCCCCGCATCTGGGGGGCAGCGGTGCCAACAATGTCGCCAGGGTGCTCGACTATCGCGGCCGGCGCGTGCTGAGCGCCGAACAGGGGCCCTTCGGACTGGCCCTGCTCGCCGTCACGCCCGAGCAGCAGGAGGCCTTCGGTCGCACCAGCGCCGGCTACGTCGGCAGCAGTGATGGCTGGCAGGACTTCGCCCGTAACGGCGCGCTCACCTGGACATACGAGACCGCCGGCCCGGGGAACGTGGCGCTGATCGGTGAATTACCGCGCCGCGCGACGCTGGCGCTGGGCTTTGGCAGCAGCGCGGAGTCGGCCACCACCTTGGCGCGCACCGCGCTGACACAGCCCTTCGCGCTCGCATGGGAGCAGCAGCTGACCGCCTGGACACGCTGGCACGCCGCCTGCGCCCCGGAGGAGGCACTGACGGGCGATCTGCCCGATGAGTGCGCCGCCCAGATTCAGCTCTCCACCATGGTGCTGCGCGTGCACCAGGACAAAACCTATCCGGGCGCTATGGTGGCGAGCTTGAGTGTTCCGTGGGGCAATACGCACGAGGAGCGCGAGGGCTATCACCTCGTGTGGCCGCGCGATCTGTGCGAGAGCGCCGGCGCCCTGCTGGCGGTGGGCGCGTTGCGCGAAGCGCGCGACGCGCTCAGTTACCTCGCCGCCACGCAGACCGCCGACGGTCACTGGAACCAGAATCAGTGGCTCGGCGGCACCGGCCACTGGCAGGGCGTGCAGTTGGATGAGACCGCCTTCCCGGTGCTGCTGGCCACAACGCTGGCCGAGCGCGGGGCACTCGGGGGGACCGAGGTCACCGACATGATACGGCGCGCGCTGTCCTTTCTCGTGCGCCACGGGCCGGTGAGCGAGCAGGATCGCTGGGAGGAGGACGCGGGCCTGAATACCTTCACGCTCGCGGTATGCGTGGCCGCGCTGGTTGCCGGCGCGGGCCTGCTCGAAGCGGAAGCGCGCGAGCTGGCACTCGCCTTCGCCGATTACTGGAATGCACAGCTCGAGGAGTGGACCACCGTACGCGACACGCCGCTCGCGCGACTCTACGGCGTGCCCGGTTACTTCGTTCGGGTGGCCCCCGGGGAGTCCCTTTACGATGATCGCTGCCCGCGCGACAGAGTGCTGCCGATCCGCAACCTGGCGGTCGACCCGAGTCTGCCGGCGAGCGCGCAGGTGAGCGTGGATTTCCTGCAGCTGGTGCGCTTCGGGCTGCGACGCCCGGATGACGCGCTGATCGTCGCGAGCATCAAGGTCGCCGATGCGCTGCTGAAGGTGCAGACGCCGAGCGGCCCGTGCTGGCACCGCTACAACGAGGATGGCTATGGCGAGCACGACGACGGCGGCGCCTACGATGGCACCGGGCGCGGGCGCGCCTGGCCGCTGCTGTGCGGTGAGCGCGGTCACTACGAGCTGTGCGCCGGGCGCGATCCGCTGCCGTATCTGCAGGCGATGGCGCGCATGGTCTCCGCCGGCGGCATGCTACCGGAGCAGATCTGGGACGCCGCGCCGATTCCGGCGCGCGGCCTGATGCCGGGGCGTCCCACCGGGGCCGCGATGCCGCTGGTGTGGGCGCATGCGGAGTACCTGAAGCTGGCGGCCTCGCGCCAGCGGGGCCGGCCGTTCGACCGACCGACCGCGGTGTGGGAGCGCTATCGCGGTGAACGACCGCTGCTGACGCGCGTGATCTGGACGGAGCAGGCGCCGCTTGCGCAGATCCCGGAGGGCTGCGCACTCACCCTCGCACTGCGCGATCCGGGCACGATCCGCTGGGGGCTCGATGGCTGGCAGGACACGCGCGAGCAGCAGACGCGCGCCAATCCGCTCGGGCTGCATCTGCTCGAGATCGATACGCCGCGGCTGCGCAGCGGGCGCCGGCTGGACTTCACCTATCGCAACGGCGCCACGTGGGCGGGCCGGGATTTCCAGATCCTGGTGACCGCGCGCCCGCCGGCATCGGGCTGAGGGCCTCGTGCCCTTCACACTGGCTCATCCGGCCGCGGTGCTGCCGCTGCGTGGCCTGCGCTACCTGCCGACGGCACCGCTGATCATCGGGGCGGTGGCCCCGGATATTCCGTATTACGTGCCGGGGAGCTTTGAGCGCTTCATGCCCGACACGCACGACTTCGTGGGTTCGTATACGACCTGTCTGGTGCTCGGCTATCTGGTGCTGTTCGCGATCCTGATCCTGCGACGCCCGCTGACCGCGCTGCTCTCACCGCGGGCGCGCTGGCTGTGCCTGCACGCGATCGCGCCGTTGCGGAAGCGTCCCAGCGCCTGGCTGCTTGCCGGTCCGGCGATCGTGATCGGCACGTGGAGCCACCTGCTGTGGGATGCTGCCACGCATTCCGACGGCTGGCTCGTGCATCGGGTCGCAGCCCTGAGTGCGCCAGTGACCATCGGCTCATATACCGGACCGTTGTGTCACGCGTTGCAGTACGTAAGTTCAGTCTTCGGGCTGCTGGTGCTGGCCATCTGGTACTGGCGGCTGCATTCTCCGGCCGCCGTGCCGCCCGACCCGCATGCGCCACGCTCGGCGGTGCGTCCCATTCTCGTGCTGGTGGCGAGCGCCGGCGTGCTGATCGGGGGCGTGCAGTCAATCGCTTACCTCGAGCACACTCACAACATCTACAGGGGCATCAACATCCTGCTCACGCACAGCCTGGCGTGGTTCGCTGCGCTCTACCTCGTGGCCGGAATCGTGGTCACGCTCGAGCACCACAGCGAGCACCACGCTAGAGCATGAGGCTCCAGAGCGCGAGCCCGGCACCGATGGCGGCCGCGCTGGCGCCGAGCAGCGGGAAGAAGCGCCGCTTGGCGAGGAAGTACAGCGAGGACAGCACCAGGCCGAGTTCGAGAAACCCCTCGCTCAGATCGAGCCACAGCGCGCGCCCTTCCTGGTGCCTGACCTCCGCCTCGAGCGCGCGCGCTTCCTGGTTCAGCGCCTCGGACTCGCGCTGGTAGCGCTCCTCGTCGGCGCGGAACTTCGCGACTACGGGTGCGGCGCGCGCGGGGTCGCCGCTGAGCGCTTCGACCACCGTGGCGCCGACGTCCTGCAGATGCGCGCGTTCCTTCTTCGCCTGAAAGAATGCCCACCTGTCGTTCGCCTCGGTGCGCGTGATGATCGTCGCCGAGTGTGCCCGGTGCGCGCCTATCGTCGTGAGGGCCAGCACGATCCCGATGATGCCCACCAGCACGCCGACGCTGCGACCAAAAGCGTCGATCTCGTGGCCATGCCCCGCGTGAATCTCGACTTCCGCCATCGCTCAGTCTCCGGGCTGCTCATGACAAACGGCGCGAATCTTACGGCAAACGCGGGTGCGGGCGAACCTTGCCGGGGCTAGCGGTGGGCCGGATGCCCGAATTCGAGCGCCCAGTAGATGCCGGCATCGTTGCGTGGATTCACGGCGACGCCGAGGCCGGCCTGGCTGTAGTCGGGATTCATGATGTTGGCGCAATGCTCGGGGCTGCCCAGCCAACCCATGACCACGGCGTCCGCGCTCGTCACCCCGCTCGCCAGGTTCTCACCCGTATCGCTCCAGCGGTAGCCGCTGCGCGTAATGCGCTCCTGCGGCGCGCTGCCATCGCGCCCTGTGTGATCCATGTAGCCGAAGGCGGCCATGTCCTGCGCATAGTCCTGCGCCGCATGCTCGAGCAGGGGGTCGCGCGTCAGCGCCGGGGCCGCCGGGTAGGTTGCGGTACCGCAGCGGTGCGCAGCCGCACGTGCCGCGTTCAGCAGCTGCAGTACGCGGTCGCTTATCGCGCCGTGATCGAGCTGCGCGACCGGTGTGAGCGGCTCGGCGAACGCAACCCAGACGTCGCTGCCGCGACGCCATATGCCGATCTCACGATATGACGGGTTAGTGGCCTGCGGACAAAACTGTATCTCGATGATGTGCTTGACGTCGCCGTCTACCGGCACGTCGGCGATGCTCAGGGAATAAGAGCTGACGGCGTGATAGCCGGCCTGCTGCTGGGCGGTGTGCAGCGAGGCCCCGGCGGCGACGCGGCGGGCGACCTCGTCCAGGCGGGGGTTCTGCTGCAGCGGCTGGGCCTTTGAGCCGCCGACGCAGCCGGCCGTGCGCACGCTGTTCACCGACTCGACGACGTCAGCGCGCGCCCACAGCGGTGCGAGCAGCAACAGCCACAGCAGCGCCCGGTACTGGCATCTCGTGGTCGGGTCAGTCATTGTTTCCCCATGGCGCAGAGCCGGCAGACTCGGACGCAGCAATTTACAACTACCGGCTGGCCATGGCGACCGGGAAACGACTTTGACTTCCTGCATGAGAACGATGAGTTCTTTACGCGCATGCTGGAGGCGATCGAGCGGGCGAGTCGGTACGTGCTGCTGGAGATGTACCTGGTCAGCTCCAGTGCCATCGCGACCCGCTTCCTCGAAGCCATGGTGCGGGCGCGCCTGCGCGGGCTGCGGGTGTGTGCGCTGCTGGACGGTTTTGGGGCGCTTGGCTTCACGGGCGCCGACCGTCGCCGGCTGCTCGAGGCGGGTGTCGAGCTGCGCTTCTATAACCCGCTGCGTATCGGCAAGGGCTTCGCCAACCTGCTGCGCGATCACCGCAAGCTGCTGCTGCTCGACGGGGGGGTGGCTTATGTCGGCGGAGCAGGGCTCACGCAGGAGTTTACCGCGCAGGGCGGACGTGGTGCGTGGCGCGAACTCATGGTCGAGATCCGCGGGCCGGTGGTGCGTGACTGGCAGCACGCCTTCGCGCGCAGCTGGGGACGGTGCGGCACGCCGCTCGGGCTTGCCGACCCGCCGCCGTGCCCGCCCGATCCCCGCGGCGCCCCCGGGCGGTTGTCCCTGAGCGAGGCCCGCCAGCACTCAGTGCTCGCCAACGGCGTGGTGCGGCGCATGGACGAGGCGGTGGAGCGTGTCTGGATCATGAGCGCTTACTTTGTGCCCTCACGACGCTTCCGCAAGGCGCTGCGCCGCGCGGGGCGGCGCGGCGTGGACGTGCGGCTGCTGTTGCCCGGGCCACGCACCGATCATCCCTGGGTGCGCCAGGCGGCGCGGCGCTTCTACGCGAAAATGCTGCGCAGCGGGGTGCGGATCTTCGAGTACCAGCCGAGCATGCTGCACGCGAAGATGATCCTGTGCGATGACTGGGTGTCGGTAGGCTCGAGCAACCTCGATCGCTGGAGCTTTCGCTGGAATCTCGAGGCTAACCAGGAAATCGCCAGCGCGGCGGTGGCCGAGCGCGCGGCCGAGCTGTTCGCCAAGGATTTCGGCTCGTCGCGGCAGATCAGCCGCCGTCTGTGGCGCCAGCGGGCCCGGCTGGATCGGCTGCGGGAGCAGATCGCCGGCGCACTCGATCGGCTGCTGGGCAGCTGGCGTGCCCCTTAGGGCTCGTTCGGCATCGCCACGCCGGCGCGCGTCGCAAACAGCTCGGTGGTACGCACGAACGCAAGCAGGAAGGGTGCCATCACGCGCAGCTGGGTTGCGTACTGGCGCACCGCGGCGAGCTTGGTATCTTCCTCGGGCACGCTGAGCGCGAATGCCGTGAGATCGAGCGGCGCCCCCAGCGGCGGCGGCGTCAGCGGCACTCCCGGGAGCAGGCCCCGCGGAGTCGGCCAGCCTTCCCCACCGTGCACGATCCAGTAGCGCACCAGCTTCGCTGCTGGCTGCGGTACCGAAGCCATCGTGAGCAGTCCCGCGGCGTGGTGGTCCGGGTGGCTGTCGAGCGGGCTGGGAGCGAGTATCAACGTAGGCTGCACACGGCGGAGCACGGCGACGAAGTCGCGCTCCAGAGCCGCGCCGGTGTAAGGATGCTGCGGGAAGAGCGCGCCGGAGTAGGGCACGGCCGCTGCCCCCGTGAAGCGTGAGGCGTAGGGGTGCCCGCGGTACTGGGTGAGCAAGGCCGGCAGGCCGCCATCCGGATAGCCGAGGAACAGTTGTCCCGCAGGCGTGACTCCGAGGCGGGCCGTGGCCGCCCGGGCCTCGGCCATGCGCTGCCGGCCGTAGGCGCGCATCCTCGCCGGATCCGCCAGCAGGCTGTGCTCGATGACCAGGGAGCCCAGCGGCGAGCCATCGCCGCTCGTGAGCCACACGATGCTGACGCGGCCGCCGGCGTGCAGCACGCGCTGGATGGCCCCCGCGCAGCAGAGCGTTTCATCGTCCGGGTGGGGTGCGACCACGAGCAGCACGGTGGCCGCATCCAGAGGTGGCAGCGCGCTCGCCGCCGGCGTCGCCGCGTTGGTGCTCGCGCCGCTCAGCAGCAGCGCCACGGCGAGAATCAACCTGAAGAACGGCATAGCGGAGCGTTTCCTGGCACTAGTGTCGCACGCAGTCGGCGCTTTTCGTTACAGTGCGGGCGGTCAGGGCAGCCCCGTCGCTGCCGGGGTAGTGCCGCATGACCCAGATTCCGCCGCTGGCTTATCACGATGCGAAGTTCATCGAGTCCGACGCGGGGCGCTCGGTACGGATCCTGTCCGAGTATCTGGGTCCGCTGCGTGCCTTCAGCCTCGCCGGTGTTAGCTCGACCGTAGTGTTCTTCGGCTCGGCGCGCCTGCGCCGCGGCGGTGCGCTCGGGCGCTACGTCGATGAGGCCACGGAGCTTGCGCGGCTGGTGACGGAGTGGAGCTGCGCCTGCACGGATGGCAGCCTGGTCGTGTGCTCCGGCGGCGGCCCGGGGATCATGGAAGCGGCCAATCACGGCGCCGCGCTCGGCGGCGGCCGCAGTATCGGGCTCAATATCGGCTTGCCGCACGAGCAGCTACCCAATCCCTACATCACGCCCGAGCTAGCGTTCGAATTTCACTACTTCTTCATGCGCAAGCTGTGGTTTGCGCATCTGGCGCGGGCGCTGGTGGTGTTCCCGGGCGGCTTTGGCACTTTCGACGAGCTGTTCGAGATCCTCACGCTCGCGCAGACGCGCAAGCTCGACCGCTCGATCCCCGTGCTGCTGTATGGCTCCGCCTTCTGGAACGAGGTCTTCAATTTCCCCGCGCTGGTGCGCCACGGCGTCATCGCGAGCGAGGATCTGCAGCTGTTCGAATTTGTCGATGAACCGCGCGCGGCGCTTAAGGTGCTGCAGGCACGCCTGGTACTCGAGCCGCTCGCGCCCAAAGAGCCCCAGTTCGCCAAATCCCGCTGTCCGCCGCAAGCCTGAAGTGCGCCCGCGCGCTGCGCGGCGGTCTTCAGGCGACCCGCACGGTGGGGTCGATCTGCGCGGACCACGCAAGCAGGCCTCCCTCGAGGTTGGCAGGCGAAGCAATATTCGCCGCCAGCGCCATCTGGCAGGCGGCCATGCTGCGCCCGCCGCTGCGACAGATGAACACGGGCGCGCCGCGGCCGCTGAGTTCGTGCAGACGCTGCGGCAGCATCCCCAGGGGAATGTTCACCGACCCCGAGAGGTGTCCTACCTCGAACTCGTGCACCTCGCGCACGTCGATCAGGGGCGGCGCGCCCGCGGGGGCACGCAGCAGGGTGTCGAGGTCGGCGACCGACAGACGTCGTACATTCTCAGAGGCACCACTTCGGTTCATGGGTTGCGGATCCTTGGGTTCGCTGATTGAAGGGGTGTCACCGCACACTGCGCAATCGCTGCGTCGCCGGGCGCGCAATTCGCGAAAGCGCATCGCCAGCGCATCATAAGTGAGCAGCCGGCCCAGCAGCGGCTCGCCGATCCCGGTGATGAGTTTGAGCGCCTCGGTGGCCTGCAGCGTGCCCAACACCCCCGGCAGGACCCCGAGGACGCCCGCCTGCGCACAGTTGGCGACCACGCCATCCTCGGCGTGCGGAAACAGGCAGCGGTAGCACGGACCGCGCCCGGGGACATAGGTAAAGAGCTGACCCTCGAAGCGATGGACGGCGGCCGACACCAGCGGCCGCCCGCTGAGCACGCACGCATCGTTGACCACGTAACGCGTCGCCAGGCGGTCCGAGCCATCGAGGACCAGGTCGTAGGCCGCGATGATTTCCAGCGCGTTGGCGGCGGAGAGTTCCAGCTCGTGGGCGTTGACGCGTATCTCGGGATTGAGCGCGAGCAGGCGCTCGCGGCCCGCCACCGCCTTGCTGCGCCCGAGCGCGCCGGTGTCGAACAGGATCTGACGCTGCAGGTTCGAGCGCTCGAGCGGATCGCAGTCGAGCAGTCCGAGCGTGCCGCACCCGGCAGCCGCCAGATACAGTGCGGCGGGGGATCCGAGGCCGCCGGCGCCGACCACCAGCACCCGCGCGGACTTGATTTTCTCCTGTCCGGCGAGGCCGATCTCGGCCAGCGTGAGATGTCGCGCGTAACGCGCGCGTTCCGATTCCGTGAGGCTCATGGCACGAGGATCCTCGCCCCCGTGAGCGGCTGTCAACGGCGCCTCCGGCGCCTGCCGCCTCGCTCACGGCACCCCCCCGAGCGTATGCTCTCGCGCCAGTCAACCGGCCCGTGGAAGGGCATAGATCGTGACACATCGGCAGTGGTTTCTCGGCAGGACGATCGCGCTTGGCGCGTTGCTCGCGGTGGCGGCGGGCGGCACGCGCGCGCAGCCCCCGGTGGCACAGCCGCTGTCGGTGCGCCACGGCGGCGATGCACGATTCGCGCCTCTCGAGCACCGGTACGTCACCTACATCCTCGCGCAGTTTCCGGTGGTCGCGACCTATCTGGGGGGTGCGGCCTTTGACCCGACGCTGGCGGCGGTGGACGGCAGGCTGCGCGATTATTCGGCCGCGGCGCTGCAGAAGGAGGATGCGCGCCTCAGCGAGTTCCGCTCGAGCTTTGCGGCACTCGCGCCTGCCAACCTGTCCGCGCGGCGCCGCATCGACCGCTCGGTCGCCCTGGCGCAGATCAACTTCCTGCTGCACGAACATCAGGTGCGACGCCACCAGCTGCGCAGCCTCGATTCCTACGTCGATGAGCCATTTCGCGGCGTCGACTGGCAGATCCAGGCGATGAGCCCCACTGGCGCGGCCACCTACGGCTCCGATGACGAATGGCGCGAGGTCATCGCCCGCACGCGCGCGGTGAGCGGCTATCTTGCCGCGGCCGAGCGGCAGCTCGCCGCGGGCGTGGAAGCGCACAACACGCCCGACTGGCGGGTACTGCGCGATTTCGGCCTGCAGAGCAGCGCCGCGGACGCCGATTATTTCGCCAAGACACTGCCGCAGATGGCAGCCAGCGACATCGCTCCGGCGCATCGGGAGGCGCTGGTGCGCGAGCTGCAGGAGGCCGGCAATCAGGCCGCGGCCGCTTATCACCACCTGCGCGATTTCGTGGCCACTAGCTTCTTTGCCGACCTGCACCTGGAGGGGAGCGCGGCGCTCAAGCCTGCCTTTCGCGGCGATCGCTTCGTCTTCGGCGCCGCCGAGTACGACTGGGCGCTTCACAACAACCTGCATGTGAATACGACGGCCGCCGAGCTGTACAGTGGCTCCTGGGGGCCCGTGCAGGCGACACGGGCGGAGATGATCGCGCTCGCAAAGCAGATCGCCGCGAGCCACCGCTGGCCGGCGGGCGGAAGCGGCGAGCAGACCGTGCGCGCGGTCTTCGAGCAGCTCAGTCAGAACGCCCCGCACACGGACGCCGAGATGGTGGAAGGCTATCGGCGCACGGGGCAGCGCCTGGTCGAATATGCCCGCGCCACCGGGCTGTTCGACGTGCCCACCGACTATCGGCTCGACGTCACCGAGACGCCGCCGCCGCTGCGCTCCTCCATCGAGGGCGCTGCCTACTACGCCGCTCCGCCGTTCAAGAAAAGCGGCGTCGGCCGCTTCTACGTGACGCCAACCGACGATGATCCGGCCGAGCTGCGCGCCGAGCACAACTACGCGGCGATGCCCGATCTGGCTGCGCACGAGGGATTCCCGGGCCACGACTGGCACTACAAGGTGATGACGCAGTATCGCGAGGTGATCGCCGCGGTGCGCTGGCTCACCCCCGGCGCGGTCGAGGATTCCTCCTCGATGTGGCAGGACTCGATGGCTGCCGAGGGTTGGGGACTCTACTCGGAATCCCTCCCCGCCGAGCCGCAGAAGGCGGCTCCCAAAGGCTTTTATACGCCCGAGGAGCGACTCTACGAGCTGCGCGGCCAGCTGACCCGCGACCTCAGGGTGCGCCTCGATACCGGGCTGCACACCGGACGGCTGCCCTTCGAGGAGGCGGTGACCTTGTTCTCCGAGGTCGTCGACTTTCTGCCGGGCTCCTGCCTCGATGCCGCGGCGCTGAAGCTCGACGCCAAGCAGGCCAGCTGCAAGTCAGCGCGTGCCGCCATCACGCGCTACGCGCGCTGGCCGACCCAGGCGATCACCTACCGTCTGGGCAAGGAGCAGATCCTCGCGCTGCGCAAGCGCGCGCAGCAGACGCTCGGGGGGCACTTCAGCGCGAAGCGTTTCCACCTGGAATTCATGAAGCAGGGGACGATCCCGGCCGGTTATTTCGGCGAGGAGCTGCTGCGCACGCTGCGCTCGGGCACCCAGGAGCCACCACGCTAGGCGGTGCTCGGCTGGCAGATGAACAGATGCGCCGGCAGCACGTTCCAGGGTTGAAACTTGCGCCCGACGTAGCCAAACACCCGCTGCAGATCCTGCAGCACGCGGGTCGAGAACTGGTACACGAGAAAGGCGCCCCCGGGCTCGAGCACGTCGTGCGTCTTGCGCAGGATCTGTTCGCGCACCGGTGCGGCGATCGTGCTGAAAGGGATTCCGGAGATAATGTAGTCGGCGTGCAGAAAGCCCAAACGCCGCAGGATCTCGTCCACCTGCACAGCCGAACCCTCGATGACGCGCAGGCGCTTGTCGCCGAGCGTCTCCTGCAGATGGCGCACGAAATCGGGGTTCGTCTCGATGGCAATCAGCGTGCCATCGGCGCGCATGTGACGCAGGAGTTCCGTGGTGATACCACCCACGCCCGGGCCGTATTCGACGATGACGCGCGCGCGGCCGAAGTTGATCGGTTCCAGCAGTTGTTTGATCAGGAAGCGGGAACTGGGCACGATCGAGCCGAGCATGCGTGGATGGCGGAAGAAGTTGCGCGCGAACAGCAGGGCGTCACCGTTGCTACTGCGCTGTGGCGTGTGTTCCTGTTTGTCCACGATAGATCCTCGGGCACGCTAACCGAGCATCTTCTATAGCAATATTCGCCGGCGGATACCACTTGGCGAAACCGACACCGTGTTGTCAGCCGCCCGCTTGTTTGGCCTCGTAGCCAAGCTTCAGCAGCTCACTCACGAGGCGTGCGCGGTGGTCACCCTGGATCTCGATCACGCCGTTTTTCACCGCGCCACCGGCGCCGCAGAGTTTCTTGAGCCGGGTGGCGAGCGCCTCGAGTGCTGCCGCCTCGAGCGGCAGTCCGGTGATTACCGACACGCCCTTGCCCGCGCGCCCCGCGACCTCCCGCCCGACGCGCACGCGCGCGCCGGCGCTACCGCGCACCGGCACATTAAGTCCGCTGCCGCGCGCCGGCGCTGGCGCGTTGCGCAGCACCACGCCGCGGAATGTGCTTTTGGGCTTCACCTGGGGTTACCGGCTACAATCCTGCCGAACTCATAGTCTGGGCTGCAACCCTTCAGGATCCGTTTCAGAGGCCCCTAATGCCCCCACGCTCGCGCTTGCACGTTCCCAACCCTCCGGCTCGCCCGGGACAGGAACCGGACTTCAGCTACGTGCAGATATCCCCGGCGGGCGCCGTGCAGCGCCCGGACGTCAAGGCTGCCGTTCGTGACATCGAGGACCTGTCGGTGCAGATGGTGCGCGTGCTGGGCGATGACCACCGTGCAGTCGGCCCCTGGAACCCGCACCTGGAACCCGAGGAGCTGCAGGTGGGTCTGCGGCACATGCTGCTCGTACGGCTGTTTGATGACCGGATGCAGAAGATCCAGCGCCAGGGACGCATCTCCTTTTATATCAAGTCTACGGGCGAGGAGGCGGTGGCGGTGGCGGCCTGCATGGCGCTTACACCAGGCGACATGCTGTTTCCATCCTACCGGCAGCAGGGGTTGCAGGTGGTTCGCGGCCGTAATCTGGTTGACCTCATGTGCCAGTGCCTCTCGAACACCCGCGACATGTGCAAGGGCCGGCAGATGCCCATCATGTATCACTGGGCGAGCGGCAACATCTTCTCCATCTCCGGCAACCTGGCCACCCAGTATCCGCAGGCGGTCGGCTGGGCCATGGCGGCGGCCATCAAGGGCGAGGACCGCATCGCCGCCAGCTGGATAGGGGAGGGCTCGAGCGCCGAGGCGGATTTTCACTACGCGATGACTTTCGCGAAGGTCTACCGCGCGCCCGTGATCCTCAACCTCGTCAACAACCAATGGGCCATCTCCACCTTCCAGGGCTTCGCCGGCGGCGAGCAGCGCACGTTCGCGCAGTCCGGACCGGGCTACGGCATTCCGGGCATCCGCGTTGATGGCAACGATTTTCTCGCCGTCTACGCGGTCACCCAGTGGGCCGCACAGCGCGCCCGGCAAAGCGGGGGCCCGACGCTCATCGAGCACGTGACCTACCGCACGGCCGCGCACTCCACCAGCGACGATCCCTCCCGTTACCGGCCGAAGGACGAGTGGCGCGCCTGGCCGCTCGGGGACCCGGTCGAGCGCCTCAAGGCGCACCTGATTGCGCTCGGCGAGTGGTCCGAGGAGCGCCACGCCAAACTCACGAAGGAACTCGATGCGCACGTGAGCGCCTGCTGGAAGGAGGCGGAAACCTACGGGACGCTGTCCGGCGGCCCGTCGCTGGACCCGCTGACCATGTTCGAAGACGTGCTGAAGGAGGTGCCGCCGAATCTGCAGCGCGAGCGCGAAGAGATGCGCGCACTGCGCAGCGGCTCGCAGCAAGAGCGCTTGCCGGTGCCGCCGGCGGCAAAGGAAGGCTGACGCACTCATGGCGCGCATGAACATGGTGCAGGCGTTGAACTCGGCGATGGACGTCATGCTCGGGCGTGATCCGCGCGTGGTGGTCCTCGGCGAGGACGTGGGCTTCTTTGGCGGTGTGTTTCGTGCCACCGAGGGTCTGCAGCGCAAGTACGGCGAGCAGCGTGTACTCGACACGCCGATCGCCGAGGGCGGCATCATCGCCGCCGCCATCGGCATGGGGGTGAACGGACTGAAGCCGGTGGCGGAGATCCAGTTCGCCGACTACATCTATCCGGGCTTTGATCAGGTGGTGAGCGAGCTTGCGCGCCTGCGCTACCGCTCGGCGGGTGACTTCAGCGCGCCGGTCACCATCCGCAGTCCCTGCGGTGGCGGCATCCGGGGCGGACAGACACACTCGCAAAGTCCGGAGGCGCTGTTCGCGCACGTTTGCGGCATCAAGGTAGTGATGCCCTCGAACCCCTACGACGCCAAGGGGATGCTCATCAGCTCGATCGAGGGCGATGACCCGGTCGTGTTCTTCGAGCCCAAGCGCATCTACAACGGCCCCTTCGATGGTGATCCACACAAGCCGGCCACGCCCTGGAGCGCCCATCCGGGCGGCGAGGTGCCCGAGGGGCACTTCACCGTGCCGCTGGGACGCGCGCAGGTCGTGCGCGAGGGGCGCGACGTCTCGGTGCTCGCCTACGGCACGATGGTGCACGTCGCCGAGGCGGCCGTGAAACTCACCGGCATCGACGCGGAGATCATCGACGTGCGCACGATCGCGCCGCTGGACGTGGACACGCTGTGCACCTCGGTGTGCAAGACCGGACGCTGCGTCGTGGTGCACGAGGCCACCCGCTTTGGCGGCTACGGCGCAGAACTCGTGGCCACCGTGCAGGAGCAGTGCTTCTGGAACCTCGAGGCGCCGATCCAACGCGTCGCCGGCTGGGACACGCCCTACCCGCATGCCTTCGAGTGGGAATATTTTCCGGGACCGGCGCGCATCGCGGCGGCCCTGCACACCGTAATGGGGGCGAAGTGAGCAACTACGTCTTCAAGCTGCCCGACCTGGGCGAGGGCACGGTTGAGGCGGAGATCGTGAGCTGGCGCGTCAAGCCCGGCGACACGGTGGCCGAGGACGATGTGCTGGTCGAGGTGATGACCGAGAAGGCCGCCGTAGAGGTCCCCGCGCCGGTGGGCGGGCGCGTGATCTCCACGACCGGCGCACCCGGGGAGATGGTGCCGGTGGGCGCTGCACTCATCGTCATCGACACCGGGGGGGCAGGGACCGCGCCGCCCGCGCCCAACGCCAGCGCCCCGGCGGCGAGTGCCCCCAGCGCGGTGGCGAGCATCCCGAGCGCCAGGAGCACCAACGGCGCGACTGCCCCAGCGCCGGCGGTCGCACGTTCCGGACGGGTCGCCACGTCCCCGGCGGTGCGCCGCCGGGCGCACGAGGCCGGCATCGATCTGCAGCAGGTGGCGGGCTCGGGCCCGAACGGGCGCATCGTCGCGAAGGACCTGGAGGCTCATGTGGCACAGCGCGGCGTGCAGCCGACGCCACTGCGTGCGGCGCCCAAGGCGGTGGCGGCCGCCCGTGCCGCCATGGCCGGTGCCACCGAGGAAGTGAAGGTCATCGGTCTGCGACGCGTGATCGCGCAGCGACTGAGCGAGGCTAAGCGCACCATTCCGCATTTCGCCTACGTCGAGGAGCTCGACATCACCGAGCTCGACTCCCTGCGGCGGCACCTTAACCAGCGCCTGCCCGCCGGCGCGGGGACGCTCACCTATCTGCCGTTTCTCGCGCTCGCGCTGGTGCGGGTCCTGAAGGAGTTTCCGCAGTGTAATGCGCACTACGACGCCGAGCGCGGCGTGATCGTGCGATACCGGGCGGTGCATCTGGGGGTCGCCACCCAGACCCCCGATGGCCTTAAGGTCCCGGTGGTGCACGACGCCCAGGAGCTGGGGCTGTGGCAGCTGGCCGCGGCGATGCGCCGCGTCAGCGAGGCGGCGCGCAGCAACAAGGCCAAACGCGAAGAGCTCACTGGCTCCACGATCACCATCACGAGCCTCGGCAAGCTCGGCGGCATCGCCAGCACGCCGATCATCAACGCGCCCGAGTTGGCGATCATCGGCGTCAACCGTGCCGTGCAGCGCCCGCTGGTCATCGACGGCGCGATCGCGGTGCGTCTGACCATGAATCTGTCCTCCTCCTTCGATCATCGCTTCGTCGACGGCTACGACGCCGCGGCCATGATTCAGGCGCTGAAGGAGTGCCTGGAGCATCCGGCGACGATCTTCATCGACGGCTAGGACGTTCCTCGGTGAGCAGATCCCGCAAGTCGAGCCTGCGGCACGCACGCGGCGCAGCCAGTGGCATCTGCTGCGCGCTGCTTGGCTCCTGCGGCGGCGGCAGCGACCCGAACCTCGAGCCCGCCAGCGGTCCGCCGCCCTACAGTGCCGTCCCGCAGGTGAAGGTATCCCAGCCGACGAGCTTCCCGGCCGGCTGCGAGGGTGTTACGCCCGAAGGCATTCTCTACCCCGACACGGCGATCGAGCCGCAGATCGCCGCGAACCTTTTCAATAACTCGTTCCTCATCGCCACCTGGCAGCAGAACCGCTGGTCCGGCGGCGGTTCGCAGGCGATCGGCGTGTCGATCTCGTCCGACGGCGGCAGCACCTGGGTTCCCGCCAACGCGCCGTTCTTCTCGCGCTGTGCCGGCGGCAACAGCGGCAACGCCGGCAACTACGCCCGCGCCAGCAACGCCTGGGTGTCGATCGCCCCGAGCGGTGTGGCCTATACTCTCGCGCTCGCCTTCACCGGCGATGTCCTCGCGCCGGGTTCCACCAGCGCGATGCTGGTGTCACAGTCGATCGACTCGGGGGCCAACTGGACGCTGCCGATCGCACTCATTCAGGACGGCGCGGCCTTCTTCAACGACAAGGGTTCCATCACCGCGGATCCGACCAATAGCAACTACGTCTATGCGGTGTGGGATCGGCTGAATGGTCAGGCCAACACCGGTCCGAGCTTCTTCTCACTCACCGCCAACGCCAACTCGACCTGGTCGGCTGCGCGCAGCATCTATGATCCCGGTGCCGACAACCAGACGATCAACAACATCATCGTCGTCACCCCCGATGACACGCTCATCGACCTGTTCAACGAGATCGACGGCGTCAGCGGCAACACGGGTACCTCGCACCTGAAGGCCATGCTCTCGAGCGACAAGGGCACGACCTGGACGCCTCCGGTCCTGGCCGCCGACATGCTCGGCGTGGGCACGGCGGACCCCAACAACAGCAACGGCGTACGCGACAGCGTGATCCTGTTCACCACCGCGGTCGGGCCGGACGGCGTCATCTACGTCGCCTGGCAGGATGCGCGCTTCTCCAGCGGCAGCTACGACGGCATCGCGCTCAGCCGCTCCGCGGACCACGGCCTTACCTGGTCAACCCCCGTGCAGATCAACGGCGACCCCTCCGTCCCGGCGTTCACCCCGACCCTGGCCGTCAGCCCCGCCGGCACCATCGCGGTGACGTACTACGATCTGCGCAACGCGCATTCCTCGACGACGCAGCTGCTGACCGACGCCTGGATCGTGACTTCAGCCGACGGAGTTCACTTCACCGAGAGCCACCTGAGCGGCCCCTTCGACCTGCAGCTGGCGCCACTCACCCCGGAGGGCTATTTCCTCGGGGACTACCAGGCCCTCACCTACAGCGGCACTCAGTTCGAGCCGTTCTACGCCCAGACGAATTCGGGCACCGCGATTGCCGCGGACGTGTATTCCGCCTTCCCGACGCTGATGGCGCCTGCGCAGGCGATGAACAGCTTCGCGGCGCGACCGGCACTCGGTGCTGCAGTGCTGCCCGCCGCCGCCCGCATGCGCATGTCGCAGCGCATCCACGCCGCGCTCGCGCACGGCAATCCCGGCGAGCGCCGCTAGCGCACGTCCCACAGCTCGATCGGATGGCCCTCGGGATCGTAGAGTCGCGCGAAGCGGCCATTGGATAGGTCTGGGGACCGACCTCAACCGTGATGCCAGCGGCGCGCAACTGCGCGGTCATCGCCGCCAGGTCGAGGAGGCGAAAATTCCCCGTCCAGCGATTCTCCGCGCGACCGAAACAGCCGCTTACAGCGAACGGTGGGGTCCGCCCGCGTACTTCAGCTCGCCCGCATCGATGCGCAGCTGCAGACGGTTCTGCGGTGGTGGCAGGGGACAGGTGGCGAAGTCGTTGAGAGCGCAGGGCGGGTTGTGGGCCTTGTTGAAGTCCACCACCGCTCTGCCCCCCATGGGTAGGGGGATGTATAGAAAGCGCCCCCCGCCGTAGGTCTCCCGCCCGCTGGTGGTGTCGGCGAACATGATGAAGAGCTGCTGATCGCCCACCTGCTCGAGCACCGTGTCGAGGCGCCATTCGCGCCCGTTCTGCGTGAACTCCAGCGCCCCCGGGGAGACGGCTTCCTCCTCCATGCCGAGGATATTGACGATCCGGATGCGCTTATCCGGCGGATAGGGGACGAAGCGCGCCATCAGCACCCACTTGGTGCTGATGGGGAAGTATTGCAGGCCATGAAATTCCACGCGGCGCGGGTTATTGAGGTCGCGCACCCGGACGCCGAGCTTGCCGCCGCGCTCGATCACGAAGAAGCGCAGCGAGCCGCTCGCGAGGACCGTCGGTTCACCACCGGCATCGCTGCGCAGTGCCACGGAATCGACCGCCGCACCGTCGAGAAGCACCCTCGCGCCCGGATGAGCGACGAAGCGCACGTCGTGGCCGGCGACCTGGAAGGTGCCGGCCGTCTCATCCAGCGCAGCATTACTCAGGATGAGGTCATTCCCCGGACCGCTGCCGAAGGAGTTGCTGCCCTCCTTGAGCCAGAAGAGCCCGGCGAGCGTCAGCCAGCCGGTGTCGCTGGTGAGTTCGGCGCGACGCTGCGCGCGCCAGTTCAGGACGTCCGCCTGCTCGGTGGCAGAGTCTGCGCCTGCTGCCGGCGCCAAGGCCGACAATGCGACGCTGAACACGAGTGCCGCCGTTGCGCTGACGAGGGAGGGCTTTGGGAATCGCATCGGTTTCGGCTCCGCGGGCGACCGGAAGGCATATTTTATGCTATCGGGCCGTCGCTCATCGGCTGCGAGGCCGGGTGGATTTCAGGCGGCGCTGCGCCCGGTTCCGCGCCGAGGGGGCGCTGTTAGGTTTCTTGACCTGCAAGCACCGCCACGCCGGCGGTCCCTCCCGCGCAGGCCGCACACGTGTTATCTTTGCAACAAATAATTTGACACCGCAAACACTGCACCGTGCGCGGTCGTCGGGGGGGCTGAAGCTACCTTCATTGGTGCAGCACCAATCAACACTGCGCTCTGCGCTCAATCCAACCTATGCGTGGTTTGAGCCCTGATGACTCATGACGGCGTCCGCACAGGACCGTTGGTAGCACGCCAGCAGCCGTTCGTCCGCTTGCCCTATCGCAAGCGGTAGGAGTCGCCAGAATGCGCGCCCGCCGTGGGAAGCCCTTCGGGCCCGCACGACCCGCGCAGCGCCAAACGAACCATAACCGAACTGTCGAGACTTACTTCCGCATTCCCTAAGGTGTTATGAAAACCACAGCAAACTCTGTTGCGGGCGGCCACGCCAAGCGAGTGATCTCCGGCGCCCTGCTGCTCGCCCTGCCGCTTGCGAGCTCCATCGCCCTCCCGGCGACCGATGCGGCGCGCCAGCGCGCCGAGGCGGCCGTGGCGGGGATCAGCTCATCCTTCCAGGGGGCAGCCGGCGTCGACCTTGCGATGCGCAGCTACCTGACCAACGAGCGGGGAAGCACGGTCGTGCGCGCCTATCAGCGCTACCAGGGCCATCGGGTGTGGGGCAGTTCGGCCGTCATCCGTACGGATGCCCAGGGGGTCGCGCACCTGCAGGCGTCGAACTTCTCCAGCACCCCGACGCCCGCCGGCTCGCCGGTCCTGACGGCCCAGCAGGCCATCAACATCGCCCTCAAGGCCATGGCGCTCAAGGGGCGCCCGGCCCCGCCGCAAGCCGAGCTCGTGGTCTTCCCGACCAAGTACCACGGCGGACTGCAGCTTGCCTGGGACCCCGTCAAGCTCAATTACACGTTCGACCGCGCGCGCAGCGTGCTGACCACGCCCCCGAGCGATCCGTTTGTGTGGGCCTTTGAGGTGCATCTGTTCGCCAAGAACGGCATCGATGGCCTGCAGGATCGGCTCTACGTCGTCGACGCGCGCACCGGCGCCATCATGCGGGTGACGAACGGCTGGCAGAGCCTCGCAGCGCCCAATCCGCCCACCCAGCGCGCGACCGACGTGGCGGCCAAGGGTGTCGGCTACAGCCAGTACAGCGGCACGGTTCCGCTCGACACGACGCAGCACCAGGACGGTACGTTTGCGCTGGTCGATCTCACGCGTGCTAGCGCTTATAACCCCTTTCTGCACGACTCCTACTTCGACCCCGTCACCTATAACCAGATCCTGGATGCGGACGGCAATCCCATCCACGCAATTGGCTTGCAGACGCTCACCGAGACCCACGAGGGCACGGCCAACGATTTCACCTGGACGTCCAGTTACTGGTGGTTCGACGGGAATCCGAGCAACAGCTGGGGCGACTCACAGCAATTCGTCATGTATCCGTATGGCGGTGAGACGAGCGTCAACGGTCAGACGGCCGCCGTCGATGCCCACTTCGGCATGGCCACCGTCTGGGATTTCTACAAGAACGTCTTCAATCGTGACGGCATAGACAACCAAGGCACTTCGCCGATCTCGATCGTGCACACGGTCGCGCCCTTTTCTGGCTACTACTACGACAATGCCTTCTGGGACGACTACAGCTTCGGCATGTACTACTCCGACGGCACACTGAACGTCGGGGTCGATCCCTACACCGGACTGCCCACGGCACCCAATCCCAATGGATTCACCTCACTCACCACCCTCGACATCATCGGCCACGAGATGACGCACGGCGTGACTGCCAATACTGCCGGGCTGATCGACGAGGGTGAGTCCGGCGGCCTGAACGAGGGCAGCTCCGACATCCTGGGCAAGATGGTCGAGGTGTATCGGACGCGCCCGACGGGCCAGGACACACTTATCCCCCTCACGGGCACCAGCTGGGTGGTGGGTCACCAGGTGCGACCCGGCGGCCTGCGCTCGATGATCAAGCCGAGCAGTGACGGCCTGAGTGCCGATAACTGGTACGCCGGCATGGAGTATCTGGATGTCCACTACGCCAATGGCCCGATCAACCGCTTCTTCTACTATCTCTCCCAGGGCGCACCGTCCACGAGCGCAGACATCGCCTACAGTCCTTACCTGCCCGGCGGCATGAGCGGAATCGGCAACGATCACGCCGCGCGTATCTGGTACAAGACGCTGACGGAGTACCTGGCGCCCGACAGCACTTATGCGACGGCGCGCCCCGCCGCGATCAGTGCCGCGACCGATCTTTACGGCGCCGCTTCGGCCGAGGTCGCCGCCGTCAAGAGCGCGTTTGCCGCCATCAATGTCGGCAGCGCAACGGACAAGCCGCGCGTGTCGATTGACATGCTCCTCGTGCATCCGGGCGGCACGCCGCTCAATACCTACGGCGACAGCCCGTTTGCGCGCATGCCGATCGTGGCAATGTCAACGACCGTCAAGCTGCGCGCCGACGTCCAGAACACGACCAACACGGGCGTGGTCTGGAAGCTGGGCAATGCCCCCGGCGCCCTCAATAGCCCCGGTTTCCAACGTGTGGGGGGCATCGTCACAGCCGATGGGCACTGGACGCCCGATGACAGCGCGGGCTTTCACGCCATGACGGTCGTAAGCCAGGCCGACCCGCTGGAATACGCGGATGGCGTCGCCTGGGTCGTCGATGGCGACGCGGACGCGGACACCCAGTTCGACGCGATCGATCTGGGCGCGGTGGCCCTCTCCTGGGGCCTCAATGGTTGGGTGAACGCAAGCCACAGCATCGTCGGTGACGGCTTTGTCGACAGTCTGGACGTAACCGCGATCGTCGAAGCCTTCAAGAACGCCTTCGGCGGCAAGTGAGATGAATATGAGCACAAGAATTCTTTTGTCGTGCGCGGTGCTCGGCCTGCTGAGCGCCTGTGGCGGCGGCGGCAGTTCCTCCGGCTCGCCCGCGACGACGGCGGCGGTCCCCACCAGCCTCTCCTACGTGGACCCGACCGGCGATCGCTGGAGACTGGTGCGCGATGCCAGCTCCACGAGTACGCGCCTGGTGCTCAACCTCGTGGGACCGTCCGATCTCAAGAGCCGCGGTGTCGGTTTCAACCTCAAGAGGGGCAGCGGCCTGGCGTTCGCCACGTTCTCCGATGGCGCCTGGGCGCACGACACGGGCGTGTTCCAGCTTAAGGGGTCCAACTCCAACTTCGAGTCCTATGCGGGCACGGCTGCCGATCCGGTGCTGTTCGTATGCGCGCCGCTGGCCTCGGGCGATGTGCTCTCCACCGGCATCTTCCAGAAGGACCGCACTTTCGCCGCCAAGTCCCTGACGCAGCCGCTGGTGCAGGTGGCGATCACGCTCGCGCCGGGGGGCGCCGGCGCGACCCCTACAGGCCCCGGCGGTGATTCCTATGCGCTGCAGGTGGTGAAGGCGCGGATGGTCCCGGACGACATCGGCGGTTTCGATTTCCAGCTGACCCCGGCCGTCATCGCCAAGGCGAAGATGGCCGACATCGACATCGCCGTCGGCCTGATCAATTACAAGTGAGATGCCTGCGGCTGTCCGTGCGCCCGTGCGGCGCGGACAGTAAGCGCTCACTGAGTTAGGCGGGCGCACCCGCGCGCGCGTGCTCAGGTGCTGCGTTCGAGAATCTCTTCGCGCACGTCGGCGATCTCGCGTGCCTTGGACGGCCGGGCGCCCTCGCAGCGCTCGGGCCGCGGGCAGCGGTTGCTGCGCGGGCAGATGATGCGCGCCGGCTGTGCGAGCGCATCCTCGATCCAGGCGATGTTGAGCACGTTGGCCACCGCGGCCAGCACCTGGGTGGCCGCCTTGGGAATGCGCGCCTCGCCGCGGCGGTGCAGGCACTCGCGCAAGATCGACTCGATCACCGCCTCGCTCGCCACGCTGTGGGTGGCGAGCGCCGGGGCGAGATCCACCCCCACCGACAGCACGTGCGCGTTGCCCGCCATGTCGTGCACGCGAATGGAGTGGCAGCAGTACAGGAGCGATCGCTCGCCGTCGCGCAGCACCGAGATCTGTGAGCCGGTCAGCCCGTGCGCGCCCTCGATCATGCGAAACACCGCCCAGTTCGGACACGGATCACTCACCTGCGCCAGATTCCCCCACGGCAGCGGGATGCCGTTGCCGCGATAGACCGCACGTAGGTAGCCGGGCGGGTAGGCATCGAAGAAATGCCAGTAAGGGTAGGGGGAGACCTTGGTCATACGGCGCATGATGACCGCCGGGGTCAGCTCGAGCCGCGCGCCGGCCTCGACGCGATGGCGCTCGCGCGCCAGGAAACGGCGGAACGGCACCCGCGGCGCGAGCAGTGCCCCGGCAAAAAAGCTGCACTCGAAGTCGCGCCAGGCGTGCAGCACGTCCTGCGCGTTCATGCCGATCGCTGACGAACCACCCTCGGGGCTGCCGCCCATCTCCCCGCCGGTGGCGTGCGGGGACCTCAGCCCGTCCCCGCCGTGCAGCACCTTGTGGCCGATGTGGGCGGCGAGGTCGAACTTCAGCCGTGCCGGGTCTGACTGCAGGGCACGGTTGGCGTAGATGACGCGTGGGGCTTCGAAGAACGAGCGCACCATGCTGCGCACCTCGCGGTCCTTGTCGCGGGCGAGCACCGGTTTGCGCTCAAACCAGCGGATCTCCAGAGCGTGCCGCCGGCACAGGCGCAGCAGATCGTCCACCGACAAGGGGAAGCGGCGCTCCCCGATGCGGTCCGCGGCCCGTTCCAGGTCGGGGAAGTCGTTGCGCGACATCTCCTGGTGGGAGCGGATGAGCAGGTGCGCGAACTGCCGCCCGCTGGTGCCGGTCTGCGCCAGCAGTTCCGGGATGGCCGCCTGCAGCAGCGTCTTGGAGAACAGAAACGCAGGCTCGAGCGGGACGCGCGCCGCGCCCTGAGCGGAACTGCCCGGCGAGAGCTCAAGGTCGGCGCTCTCATCGAGAAACCAGGCGGGCGCCCGCTGGAATACCGCGGCCAGCAAGCTCAGCAGCTGCGTGGACGGCGAGCGCTTACCACTTTCGATCATGCTGAGGTAAGAGACGGAGGGGCCGACCGCCGCGTCCCGCTGGATACAGCGCACCGAGAGCTCCTCGAGCGTCAGCCCGTTGGCCTTGCGCAGCCCGCGCAGCTTGGCGCCGAGAAAGTGACCCTTGCGCAGCAGCTCTGGCATATGTCGAACGGGGATGGCCCGCGGCAGGAAGGAGCTTGTGAAATTAACAGTGTGAAGTTTCTACAGTCAAATTTCATTAGAACTCGACGTATATTGGGAGGCTCATGAACGCCCAGAGCCACGCGCAGCCCTACTCGCGCGACCCCGCCGGACCGAAGGTCGAGATCCTCGGCCAGGTGGTCGAGCGTCAGGACGAGGTGCTGACGCCGCTCGCGCTGCAGCTGCTCGCCAGCCTGCACCGGCGCTTCAACGCGCGGCGCCTGGAGCTGCTGAACGCGCGGCGCGAGCGCCAGATTCAGCTCGATGACGGGGCGCTGCCGGACTTCCTGCCGCACACCGCCGCGGTGCGCGCCGCGGACTGGCGTATTGTCCCGGTGCCGCAGGACCTCATCGACCGGCGCGTCGAGATTACCGGGCCCGTCGAGCGCAAGATGATCATCAACGCGCTCAATGCGCCTGTGCGTTGCTTCATGGCGGACTTCGAGGACTCCTGCTCGCCGACCTGGGAGAACATCATCCGCGGCCAGGTCAACCTGGCCGACGCCATCCGCCGCACCATTAGCTTCGACGATGCGGCCACCGGCAAGGTATATCGGCTCAATGAACGCACCGCCACGCTGATCGTCAGGCCGCGCGGCTGGCACCTCCCCGAGAAGCACGTAATCATCAATGGCGAGGCGGTCTCCGGAGCGCTGTGTGACTTCGCCCTGTTCCTGGCCAATAACCACGAGGCCCTGGCGCGGGGCGGTACCGGACCCTACTTCTACCTGCCGAAGATGGAGAGCCACCTCGAGGCGCGGCTGTGGAACGAGGTGTTCATCGCCGCCCAGGAGGCGCTCGGGATGCCGCGCGGCACCATCAAGGCGACCGTGCTGATCGAGACCATCCTGGCGGCGTTCGAGATGGATGAGATCCTGCACGAATTGCGCGAGCACTCGGCTGGACTGAACTGCGGGCGTTGGGACTACATCTTCAGTTTCATCAAGAAATTCCGCAACCGCGCGGACTTCGTGCTGCCCGATCGCGCCACGGTGACGATGGACCGGCATTTCCTCAAATCCTACGTGGAGCTGCTCATCAAGACCTGCCACCGCCGCGGTGCGCACGCCATGGGCGGCATGGCGGCGCAGATCCCGATCCGCGACGATCCGGCTGCCAACGAGGCGGCCATGGCGCGGGTGCGCGCCGATAAGCTGCGCGAGGCGCACGCCGGGCACGACGGCACCTGGATCGCGCACCCGGGCCTGGCGGGCATCGCCCGCGAGGCCTTCGATGCGGTGATGACCGGGCCGAACCAGCTGTCGGTGCTGCGCGCCGATGTGAACGTCGGTGAGCTCGACCTGCTCAAGGTCCCCGACGGCGAGATCACCGAGGCCGGCCTGCGCGGGTGCATCCGCGTGGGCGTGCAGTACCTCGAGGCGTGGCTGCGCGGTAACGGCTGTGTGCCGCTCTATCACCTCATGGAGGATGCGGCCACGGCGGAGATCTGTCGCGCGCAGCTGTGGCAGTGGCTGCGTCACGGGGCACACACCAATGACGGCAAGCCGATCACGGTCGAGCGCTTCGACCGCCTGATGAGCGCGGAGCTCGACCGCATCCACCAGGAGGTCGGCGCCGCGCGCCTGACGCAAGGGGTGTTCCCGAGCGCCGCGCGACTCTTCGAGCAGATGACCAAGAGCGAGAATTTCGACGAGTTCCTGACATTGCCGGCGTATGAGCTGCTGAGTTAGCTCGCCGCCCCACTGAAGCGAGGCAAAGGCATGAGTGCTGCGAAAACCCTTCCCACCGCTGAAGAACTCGGGCGCACCTGGCGCGAAAGTCCGCGCTGGCGCGGCATCAAGCGCGGCTACGCACCCGCCGAAGTGGTGCGCCTGCGCGGCACGATCCCGGTGGAGCATTCCATCGCGCGGCTGACGGCGGAGAAGTTGTGGCGCTACCTGAACGAGAAGCCCTTCGTGAATGCGCTCGGCGCGCTCACCGGCAATCAGGCCATGCAACAGGTCAAGGCCGGCCTGGATGCCATCTATCTGTCCGGCTGGCAGGTGGCCGGAGATGCCAACCTTTCCGGGCAGATGTACCCGGATCAGTCGCTGTATCCGGCCGATTCGGTGCCGGCGGTCGTGCGACGCATCAACAACACACTGCGTCGCGCGGATGAGATCCATCACGCGGAGGGCAACGACTCCATCGACTGGCTGAAGCCGATCGTGGCGGACGCCGAGGCCGGCTTCGGCGGGGTGCTGAACGCCTTCGAGCTGATGAAGCAGATGATCGATGCCGGCGCCGCGGGCGTGCACTTCGAGGATCAGCTGTCGTCGGCGAAGAAATGCGGCCACATGGGTGGCAAGGTGCTGGTACCTACCCAAGAGGCGATCAACAAGCTCAGCGCCGCGCGCCTGGCGGCCGATGTGTGCAACGTGCCCACCGTGCTGGTGGCGCGCACCGATGCGGAAGGGGCGACGCTGCTCACCTCCGACGTCGATGAGCGCGATCGTCCGTTCATCGATGCGATCAAGGGCCGCACCGCGGAAGGTTTTTTTACCGTCAAGGCCGGCCTGCAGCAGGCGATCGCGCGCGGCCTGGCCTATGCACCCTACGCGGACCTCGTGTGGTGCGAGACGGCGAAGCCGGATCTGGAGGAGGCGCGCGAGTTCGCCGAGGGCATCCACGCGCAGTTCCCCGGCAAGCTCCTCGCCTACAACTGCTCACCCTCGTTCAACTGGAAGCGCAAGCTCGATGATGCGCAGATCGCGAAGTTCCAGCGCGAGCTCGGTGCCATGGGCTATCGCTTTCAGTTCATCACGCTGGCCGGATTCCATGCGCTCAACTACTCGATGTTCGAGCTGGCGCGCGGCTACAAGGCGCACCAGATGAGCGCCTATGTCAGCCTGCAGCAGGCGGAGTTTGCCGCCGAGGCGCAGGGCTACACCGCCACTAAGCACCAGCGCGAGGTCGGGGCAGGTTACTTCGATGCCGTCACGCAGGCAGTCAGCGGCGGCACCTCCTCGATCACCGCGCTCACCGGCAGCACCGAGGAGCAGCAGTTCCACAAGGTGTCCTAGCGGCGCGCGCCGCGCGAACGCGGTAGGCTAGCTCCCCTTGGGCGGCTGCGGTGCGGCCGTCGCCTGCGTGGGGGCAGCATGAGTCGCGGCGCCATCTGGCGTTCCTTGTATGGGCAGGTGCTGATCGCCATCGCGCTCGGCATCGTGCTCGGGATCTTCTGGCCGCATTTCGCGCAGCAGCTGAAGCCGCTCGGGGACGGCTTCATCAAGCTGGTGAAGCTGCTGATCGCGCCGATCATCTTCTGCACGGTGGTGACCGGGATCGCGGGCATGGCGAAGCTGCGCGAGGTCGGCAAGGCCGGCGGGCTGGCACTGCTGTACTTCGAGGTGGTCTCCACGATCGCGCTGCTCATCGGCCTCGTAGTCGTCAACGTCCTGAAACCGGGCGCGGGCGTCAACGCCGACCCCGCCACCCTCGATACCCGTGCGATCGCTCAGTACACCACCCCGGGTGGCATGCCCGGCGTCACCGAGTTCATCCTCAACGTGATTCCCAACACGTTCTTCGGTGCGTTCGCAAGCGGTGATGTGCTGCAGACACTGCTGCTGGCGGTGTTGTTCGGCTTCGCGCTACACGCGGTCGGCGGCAAGGCCAACCCGCTGTTCCAGATCGTCGAGGAGAGCGGCCAGGTGCTGTTCACCATCGTCGGCTACATCATGCGCCTCGCCCCGCTCGGCGCCCTGGGTGCCATGGCCTTCACCGTCGGCCGCTATGGTTTCCAGTCGCTGCTGGGGCTGGCGCGCCTCATGGGCTGCTTCTACCTCACCTGCGGCCTCTTCGTGCTGGTGGTGCTGGGACTCATCGCCCGGCTGCACGACTTTTCCGTGCTGGCCTTCATCCGCTACATCCGCGAAGAGCTGTTTATCGTGCTCGGCACGTCATCGTCCGAGTCGGTGCTGCCGCGCATGCTGCGCAAGATGGAGGATCTGGGAGTGCGCAAGTCGATCGTGGGACTCGTCATCCCGGCGGGCTACTCCTTCAATCTCGATGGCACCTCGATCTACCTGACGATGGCGGCCATCTACATCGCGCAGGCCACCAACACGCCGCTCGATATCTGGCACCAGCTCACGCTCCTCGCGGTGCTGCTGCTGACATCCAAGGGCGCAGCCGCGGTAACCGGCGGTGGCTTCATCACGCTCGCCGCCTCGCTTTCGGCCGTGGGGCACGTGCCGGTGGCGGGCCTTGCGCTGATCCTCGGCATCGACCGCTTTATGTCCGAGGCGCGCGCACTCACCAATCTCGTCGGCAACGGCGTCGCGACGATCGTCGTCGGCCGCTGGTGCGGGGCGGTGGATGAGGCGCGACTGCAGGCCACGCTTGGCAGCGCCCCGCGCGGGCAGCTGCCCTCGGCTTCCGCGCCTTAGAGCGCGCGGCCGGGCCGGTTTAGAAATTCGCGGTGACCGCGAGCGTCAGCAGCGCATCCGTGCCTTGCGAACCGGCGAAGCGCTCGTACTCGAGTCGTATGGCCGGCAGGCCGAATTTGAACTGACCCCCGGCCCCCCAGGCCACGCTGGTGCGCGAGCTGTCGTTGGTTGAGCTCGTCGGGCAGGAAGCGGGCGCCGGACAAAGCAAAAAAGGCGTAAACGTGACACTGGTGTTGCTTTGCACGCGCGCCGGCCCCGCCTTCGCGTAGAGGTCGAACCACGGCACCGGCACGGGCAAGTAGAGCAGGGCAAAAGCGGCCGTGGCGTGGGCGTCGGTGGAGACCTGAGTGGCGGTAGTGTTGTCGACGTAGGTGACGTCCTTGTTGCCGAAGTCCGCGTATTCGACCTCGGCCCCGAACATATCCAGCGGGCGCCACCCGGCCACGGCCTTCCAGCCGGTGACATGGGAATCGATCTGGTAGTAGTCCTGGCGCAGCGTTGACTGACCCACGCCGGCACCGACGTAGAACTCGAGCAGGTCGGCGGCGCCGGCACTCGCGCTCACCAGCAGCGCGGAACCGAACAGGAGCGTGGGCAGCATGCGCATGAGGAGGGCAAGGTTTCGTCCGTGGACGGACCTAGCTAAGAGGTGCGGCGCCCGCAGAAGTTCAAACCCGATCGCACGCGCGCTGCGATCACATTCGGTTACTTCCTGCGAGCGTATTGGCGAGTTGAGTGCGCAGAGCGGCTACTTGGCCGTCGGCAGCGCGAATTCTGCGCCCTTCGGAGTGCTCTCGGGCCAGCGCTGCATGATCGATTTCTGCCGCGTGTAGAAGCGCACGCCTTCCTCGCCATAGGCGTTCATGTCGCCGAACAGGCTGCTCTTCCAGCCGCCGAAACCGTGCCACGCCATCGGCACCGGGATCGGCACGTTGATGCCGACCATTCCGACTTCGATGCGCCGCCCGAATTCACGCGCGATGTTGCCGTCGCGCGTGTAGCAGGCGACCCCGTTGGCCAACGGGTGGGCGTTCACCAGGTTCACCGCCGCGGCGAAATCCGGCACGCGTACGCAGCACAGCACCGGGCCGAAGATCTCCTCCCGATAAATGCGCATCTGCGGCGTGACGTGGTCGAAAAGTGTGGCGCCCATCCAGAAGCCATTTTCGTGGCCAGGGATGGCAAAGGGCGCGCCGCTCACCGGATCGCGGCGGCCGTCCACGAGCAGCTGCGCGCGGCTCGTGACGCCATCCTCGATGTAGCCGCGGATGCGCTCGAGCGCCGCCTTGTTGATGACGGGCCCCATCTCGGCATCCGGCTGCATGCCCGGCGCGATGCGCAGCGCCCGCGCCCGGGCGCTCAATTGCGGCAGCATGCGCTCGGCCGTGTCACCGACCAGCACCGCCACCGAGATCGCCATGCAGCGCTCGCCGGCGGAGCCGAAGGCCGCGCCGACCAGCGCGTCGATCGTCTGGTCCAGATCCGCATCCGGCATCACCACCATGTGGTTCTTGGCGCCGCCGAGCGCTTGCACGCGCTTGCCGTGCGCGGCGCCACGCTGGTAGAGGTAGTGCGCAATCGGGGTCGAGCCGACGAAGCTCAGCGCGCGCACGTCCGGATGATCCAGCAGTGCGTCGACCGCGATCTTGTCGCCCTGCACGACGTTGAAGACCCCATCCGGCAGTCCCGCCTGCGACAGCAGGCGGGCCATGAAGACCGAGGCGGAGGGGTCACGCTCGCTCGGCTTCAGCACGAAGGTGTTGCCGCAGGCGATCGCGATGGGAAACATCCAGCACGGCACCATGCAGGGGAAGTTGAACGGTGTAATGCCGGCCACGACGCCCAGCGGCTGGCGCAGCGTCCAGTTATCGATGCCGGTGGAGACCTGGTCGGTGAACGCGCCCTTCAGCAGCTGCGGAATCCCGCAGGCGAACTCGACGATCTCGATGCCGCGCGTGACCTCGCCCTGTGCATCGCTGAACACCTTGCCATGCTCGTGGGTGATGAGCCGCGCGAGCGCGTCGCGGTGCTCGTTGAGCAGCCCGAGGAACGCCGCCAGCACGCGCGCACGGCGCACCGGCGGGGTCTGGGACCAGCCCGGCAGCGCCGCCTTGGCGCTGGCGACCGCCGCCTCGACATCGGCGCCGGTTGCCAGCGCGACCTCGCGTGCGATCGCACCGGTGGCCGGATCGAACACCGGCAGGCGTGGGCCCGTGCCGGCGACGGTGCGGCCACCGATCCAGTGCGGGATGAGCTCGGCGGTGCCGGACTGCGGAGCTGCGGAGCTGTGCTCCGGCGGGAATTTTGCGACTGCCATGGGAGTGGTCCGGGGAGGGCGGTAACGAGCGCAAATCATAGACCACTTCGCGAGTGCACCGCATACTCGCGCGCACCTCATGGCCATGCAGCTGCTGTTTCCGACCCGGATCTATCAGGCGCGCCTGTCGGCGCGCGGCTGGCGGGCGCTGAACGCCCGGCTGTTGCGCGAGTGCCGCCAGTTGCGCGCCGACGATAGGGTCGGGCGGCGCTGGTCGGCCGGCAATTATCCGGGCGGCTACACCTCCTACAGCTCGGCGCATCGCATGCACGCGCTATCGCCCACGTTTGCCGCGCTCGCGCGGCAGCTCGACCGCCACGTGCAGCGCTTTGCGCAGGCGCTGCAATTTGACCTGCGCGGACGGCAGCTGCTGATGACGGACTGCTGGGTCAACATCATGGGCGCGGGCGCTGCGCACGCCTGGCATCTGCATCCGCTCGCCACGATCAGCGGCACTTACTACGTGCAGATCCCGCCCGGCGCGCCGGGGCTCAAGTTCGAGGATCCGCGCCTCGAGCGCTTCATGGCCGCCCCGCCGCGGCGGAGCACAGCGCGGCGCGAGAATCGTCCCTGGGCGAGCGTGAGCGCAAAAGCGGGCGCGCTCGTGCTGTTCGAGAGCTGGCTGCGCCACGCAGTGGCGGCCAACACGCGCGCCGCGGAGCGCGTCAGCATCAGTTTCAACTACAACTGGTTCTGAGCGCGCCCGCGGTCAACGCGCGCATCCCCGTTGCGTTGCCTGCAGTGACACGTGCGTGCGAACTGCCAAGTTCAGCCGTGGTTCAGTCTGACTCGTCCAACGTGGTGGCGAAGGAGTCTCAAACCATGCGCAACCTGACTCGCGGTCTGCTGCCGGCGCTGATGCTCACACTGCTGCCCCTTGCGGCACCTGCGAGCGTCCTGGTCGGCGTCTCGGTGAACATTGCGCCTCCGGCTCTGCCTGTCTATGTGCAGCCGGCCATCCCCGCGCCAGGCTACATCTGGACGCCGGGCTACTGGGCCTGGGGACCGGGCGACTATTACTGGGTACCAGGCACCTGGGTGCAGCCGCCTGCGGTGGGCCTGCTGTGGACACCCGGTTACTGGGGCTGGGCGGGCGGCGCCTACCTCTGGCACGTTGGTTACTGGGGACCGCACGTTGGCTTCTACGGCGGTATCAACTACGGCTGCGGTTACGTTGGTGTCGGTTACGCAGGTGGCTACTGGCATGGCAACCAGTTCCGCTACAACGCCAGCGTCAACAACGTGCGCAACATCAACGTGACCAACGTCTACACACGCACCGTGGTGAACACGGCACCCGTGACGCGCGCGAGCTTCAATGGCGGCGCCGGCGGCATCGTTGCGCGCCCCTCGCCCGCGGAGCTCTCCGCCGAGCACGAGCGGCACGTCGCCTACACCGGCGCCCAGCGCGAGCACGAGAACCTGGCGCAGAGCAATAACTCGCTGCGCGCTTCGGTCAACGGCGGCCGCCCGCCGATCGCCGCCACCTCTCACGCGGCGGTCTTCACCGGGCGGGGCGTCGTCGCCGCGCATGCGCCGAGCGGCTATGTAGGTAGCAACCCCGCGCATTACGCCGGCGAACACGCGGTGCCGGGTGGGACCGCACATGCGAACGCGCAGTACTCCGGACATGCGCCGAATAGTGCGAACGCGCAGTACTCCGGACATGCGTCGTATACCGCGAGCACGCAGTACCCCGGACATGCGCCGAATACCGCGAACCCGCAGTACTCCGGACATGCGCCGAATACCGCGAACCCGCAGTACTCCGGACATGCGCCGAATACCGCGAACCCGCAGTACTCCGGACATGCGCCTACGCCCGGAAACGCCCAGTACTCAGGGCATGCACCCTATTCGGGGCAGCCTGGGGGCTCTCCGGCGCATCAGTCCCAGAGTGCGCCGCCGGGCCACCCCGGCGCGCATGAGCCGCATGGCGAGGCCGAGGGGCGCCACTAGAGAGCGCCCCGGTCGCCTGGCCTTCCGTGGCGCATCGGTAATATCTCCTTACATTTTGCTGAAATTGCTGCCCAGGTCCGATTCCGGATCCGGTGGATTTGTAAACTCGGTTACCCCTCGATTGCGGGGCAAAGAGGCTTCAAAGATGCGTAGTACATTGTTTTCATTAGCACTGTTACTCGCCGGCTGCGTGGTTGCACCGCCGCCTGCCCCTGCCCCGTACGAGCCTGCGCCGCCACCGGTTGCGGAAGCCGTACCCGAGGCGCCGCCTGCGAGCGTCTACGAGGAACCGCCGACCTATCAGCCCCCGCCGGTGGTCGTCGCCTGGGCGCCCCCGCCGATGCTGGTCGAGGTACCACCGCCGATGCCGTATGAGAGCGCGGTGTGGGTCGGCGGCTACTGGGTCTGGCGTGGCAACTGGGTCTGGGCCAGCGGCCGCTGGATGGGCCCGCCGCAGCCCAGCTACGTGTGGGTGCACCCGTACTACGAGCATCGCGCCGATGCCGTGATCTTCGTCGACGGACACTGGTCGCCCCCCGGGGTGGCCTTCGTGCCGCCGCCGCGCACCATGCCCATCGTGTACGCACGGCCCGCCTACGGCGTCGTGCCCGGACCGCGTCCCATCGGCCCCGAGGGCTGCTTCGTACCACCGCCGCCCGGGTCTCGCCACGGCATCATCGTGCCGGCGCCTATCGGTACCGCACCTGCGGTCGTAACCAGTGCACCGCCGGTGATTGCGCCGGGGATGCGGGTCACGGCGAACGTCACCAACGTCAACGACAGCCACGTCAACAACCACGTCACTAACGTCACGAACGTAACGAATGTCACGAACGTGACCATCGTCGCTCCGCCTGGTGCCACGGCCAATGGCCATGCCTTCACGGGCTCGGTCCCGTCGGCACCGCACCTGGCGGCTGCCCGACCTGCCGTGGTGCAGGCGCGCGCGCCGGAGCCGGGTTCTAACCATCCGGCGGCGCCCAATGCCGCACCACCCGGCAACGGTTATGCCGCGCACGGGAACCCGCACGCACCCGTCACGACCCCCGAGCCGCAGTCCGGGCATGCAATGCCCCCGGGCCATGCGGCGCCGCCGGTCGCGCAGCATCCGGTGTATGCGTCGAACAATGCGCCGCAGACTGCGGGCACGCCCCACGCGCCAGCCGCAGCGCCCCCGGCTGCAGCGCCGCACGCGTCCGGCAACGGCAACGGAAACGGCAACGGGCACTCGCCCGCGAACGGCAACCCGTCAACGGCGCCGCACAACCCGAACAGCGCCGCTGGCAACGCGGCCAAGCCGGCGAAGCCCGAAAACCAGCACAAGCACGCCGCGGACGAGGCCCCGCAGCAGCAGCACTGATGCGCGCGCGCTGCACGAGAGCGTCCCGCGTCGCGGGCTAAGGCAGCACGCGGCGCAGCCAAGCGGCGATATCCAGGATCTCCTGCGGGCACACGGCGTGAGGCATGCTGTAGGCATGCCACTCCACCGTATACCCGGCGGCCTGCAGCAGCCGGCGCGCTTCCGCGCCGAGTTCCGGCGCCACTACCGGGTCCTGCGAACCGTGCGCGAGGAATATGGGCGTGGCGTCGTTGACCGCGTTGCGCTCCGCCGCCAGCCGTGCGGCGAGCACCAGATAACACGACAGTCCCATGATGCCCGCCAGCTTCTGCGCCTGGCGGGTACCGGCAAACAGCGCCATCGCGCCGCCCTGGGAGAATCCTGCGAGCACGATGCGCTCGCTGGCGATGCCGCGGCCGTTCTCGCGCCGGATCAGCGCATCGATGGTGCTCTGCGAGGCGCGGATGCCGCGCTCGTCCTCGGCGGCGGCGCGATTGAGCGCCGCAATGTCGTACCAGGCGCGCATGGCATACCCGTTGTTCAGCGTAACCGGTCGCACGGGTGCATGCGGAAACACGAAGCGCACGGCGCGCTCCTGGGGCTGCACCAGCTGCGGCACGACCGGCTCGAAGTCGTGCCCGTCGGCACCCAGTCCGTGCAGCCAGATTACCGCGGCGTTCGGGTTGCGGCCGGTTTCGACTTCTACTGCTTCAGAGGTCACGGACGACTCCTTGAAAATGCGCCTGCTCGCGCCGCATGTTAGTGCAGCCGCGCCGCTGCGTGCAGGCTCGGTGAGCTAGTGGCGGCGCGCAGGGGCGCCACGCGGCGCCGCCCGGTCACCCCGCGGGCGCGCGGGCGCCGTGCAGCGGCGCGCCTCTCGGCGAGCACGTGCATTCTGTATCTGGTGTATGCCCTGATCGGCGTCGTCGGCGCCAATTTCATCTACCAGGTGTTTCGCAAGCCCACGGAGCTGTTCTTCCCCATCAGCGGTGCACTCTACAAGACCCCCGAGGAGACCTGGCGCGTCTACGCCCGACTGTTCCGCCGCTACGCCACGCCGCACGTGAGCGCGCCACTGCTGGCGGCGCTGGCGCAGGTCGAGGGCTCGGGAAATCCCCTGGTACGCACCTACTGGCACTGGGCATCGCCGGCGCGGCTCTTCGATTTCTACCGACCCGCCTCGAGCGCCGTCGGCATGTACCAGATCACCGATTCCACCTTCGCCGAGGCGCGTCACTACTGCATCCACGATCACCAGCTGACGCACGAGGGCCCGTGGAACGACTGGCGCTCCTGCTGGTTCAACCGCCTGTACCTGCGCGTACTGCCGCGGGACGCGGTGGAACTGACGGCGGCGGACCTGGAGCTGAGAGTCTCGGGGATTCTCGCCACCCTGCCGCGCAGCGCCGCGAGCCCTGCCCAGCTGCAGCACCTCGCGGCCGTCGTGCACCTGTGCGGGGCGGGCGCGGCGGATCTTTACGCGCGGCGCGGGTTTCGCTTCAGCGCCGGGCAGCGCTGCGGGGAGCATGACCCGCGTGAATACCTCGCGCGGGTCGACAGCTACAGCCGCGAATTCTCACGCCTGGAGGCGCGCGAGTCAGGCACGCCCGTTCAGTGATGGTGATCGCCGGCCCCGTGCGCGTGGCCGTGTTCCAGTTCCTCGGCGGTCGCCGCCCGCACCTCGGCCACCTCGACCTCGAAGTTCAGGTTCTGGCCGGCGAGCGGATGGTTGCCATCGAGCGTCACCAGATCCCCGGTAAGCTGCGTCACCAAGACTGCCCGCGTGCCCTGCGCGGTCTGCGCCTGTAATCGCAGGCCCACGCGCACGTCCGGCACGCCCTTGAGGGCGCGCCGCGGGACGCGCTGCACGAGCCCCTGGTCGTACTCACCGTAAGCGTCTGCGGGCAGTATCTTCACCTGCAGCTTGTCACCGGTGTTCTTGCCGGCGAGTTCGCGCTCCAGGCCCGCGATCAGGTTGCCATGCCCGTGCAGGTAGGTGAGCGGCTCACCGGAGGCGGAACGATCGAGGATTTCCCCGGCGTCATTGGTGAGTGTGTAGTGGATGCTGACGACCTGGTCCGGTGCAATGCTCATCGAAGGTTCCTGTCGGTGCGGGTGAGAAGTCGCGGCGGCGCGGGCCGCCACGCCTCAAGAATACCATCTGCGCGCGCACCCGCCGCCGCGCCTTGTCGCCAGCGCTCACCCCGCGCGGGCGCGGTCGATCGCTCCCAGCAGCAGCGTGAAGGTTTCCAGCAGCGGCAGCTTCAGGTCGAGCGCGCGCGCTTTCTGCAACGCGTAGCCGAAGGTCTCATTCACTTCCAGGGGCCGGCCGGCCTCGAGGTCCTGCAGCGCCGACATGCGGTGCTGCGGCGCATCGGCCCGGTAGCGCGCACCGGCCGCGGTGACCACGGCCACCGCCGCCGGCTCGCTCGCCTCGCACAGGCTCTTGGTCGGCAGGACGGAGCGATCGCTGAGCCCGATGCCGAGGGCCTGCGCGAGGCGCCCCATCTCGCGCACCAGACGCACCAGCACGAGCGCCGAGTCCGGATCGGACAGGTATTTCCAGGTGGCGGCGCGCGTAGTCACGGCGAGGGCGATGAGACCGACCCAGGAGCAGAACTTCGACCACTCGAGCACCAGGATCTCCGGGCTCGCGGCGGCGCGCACGCCGGCGGCATCGAGGGTGTGTGCCAGCTGCTGCGCCCGCGCGCTCTCGCCGCCCGCGAGCTCGCCGACCAGGATGTTGACGTTGCGCGTGAACAGCACGTCACCCTCGGGCAGCAACTCCCCGCTGGTGTCGGCGAGCGCGCCCAGCACGCGCTCGGCACCGAAGGCCTGCCTCAGGAGCTCGTCCTTGAGCGGACCGTTCTGGATCGACAGCGTGACCCCGAAGCGTGCATGGCGCAGCGTGGCGAGCGCCTCGGCGGTGCCGGGGGTCTTGGTCGCGACGATGAGCACGCCGGCGCTGTGCAGCTGCGCCGGGTCGCGCAGCGTGGGCACCGGGGTGCTGAAGTCGCTCAATCCGCGAATGCGGATGCCGTGCGTCTCCAGGCGTGCGGCGCGGGCGCCGCGCGCGAGCATCGCGACGGAGTGGCCGGCGCGCGCCAGGTGAGCGCCGACGATCGACCCCATGGCGCCGGCGCCGAGGATCGCGAACTCGTACTCAGTCGCTGCGTTCATGCGGGGAACGCCGGCGGCGCGGCGCCGGCCCTCAAAGCGCCTCGGCGATGTCCTGCATGAGCCCGCGGTCTTCGGGCTTCACCGTCGGTGGGTAGCGCCTGAGCACCTTGCCGTCGCGGCCGATGAGAAACTTCTCGAAGTTCCAGCTGATGTCGCCCTCGATGCCGGTGCCCGCCGCGGTGAGGTAGCGGTACACGGGGTGGCGCTGCGCACCGTTGACCTCGAGCTTCTCGCTCAATGGAAAAGTGACGCCGTAGCTGGTGCGGCAGAACTGCACGATCTCCTCGGCGCTGCCGGGCTCCTGCGCGGCGAACTGATTGCAGGGAAAGCCGACCACGGTGAAATTCTCGGCGGCGAGCTCGCGCTGCAGCTGCTCGAGTCCCTCGTACTGCGGGGTGAGTCCGCAGCGGCTCGCGACGTTCACGGCCAGCGTCACCTTGCCGTGTAGCGGACCGAGCAGGTCCGGCGTGCCATCGATCTTCGCCACCGCGATGTCGTAGAAGCCGCTCATGCACCGCACTCCCCAATTTGCCGCGAGGGAGTTGTACGATACACCACCGGTATGGCGATCACCCGCCCCTGCCGGCACACCCGGGGGAGCCTGCATGAACGCGGAACTTAACAAGACGGAAACCGCCAAGGTCGTCGACACGCTGAACCGCATTCTCGAGCTGGAACTGGCCGGGCTGGTGCGCTACCTGCATTACAGCTTCATGGTGTTCGGCCACAACCGCATTCCCATCGTCGCCTGGCTGCGCAGCCAGGCGGATGAGTCGCAGGCGCACGCGGTGCGTGCCGGCGAACACATCACGAGCCTCGGGCGGCCATCCGTCGCTGAAGCTCGGGCCGCTGCTTGAGACCCACAAGCACAACATCGACGAGATCCTGCGCGAGGCGCTCGGCCACGAAGAGGAGGGCCTCGCCGAATATCACAAGCTCATGGGACTGGTCGAGGGACGCAACATCATGCTCGAGGAGTATGCCCGCGGCCAGATCGCGGCCGAGACCGCGCACGTCGCCGATATCGGCAAGATGCTGCGCAAACCCGGCTCGATCGCCTAGGCGTTTCGTCTTCGGTTGTTCGCCCGGGCCCGCGCGGGCGTATGCTCGCGGCGTGCGAATTTACGCGGTCAGCAACATCAAAGGCGGGGTAGGCAAGACGACCACCGCCGTGAACCTCGCCTACCTGAGCGCCGCGGCCGGCGCTGCCACGCTGTTGTGGGATCTTGACTCGCAGGGCGGGGCGACCTACGCCCTGTGCGGCGAGGCGCACGAGCACGCCTCCGCCAAGAAGCTGCTCGCGGGCAAGCGCGAGCTGCCGGAGCTCATTCTCGCCACCGGCTATCCGGGGCTCGACCTGCTGCCGGCGGACTTCTCCTACCGCAATTTCGCCGTGCATTTGGCCGCGCGCCGCCACCCCACCGAGCGGCTGCTGAAGATGAGCCGCCCGCTGGGCGAGATTTACGCTGCGCTGTTCCTGGACTGCCCGGCCGGGATCTCGCTGCTGTCAGAGAACGTGCTGCGCGCCGCGGACGTGGTGATCGTGCCGCTGGTACCGACGCCTCTGTCGCTGCGCATGCTGCGCCAGCTGCTGGACTTCATCGCCCGCGAAGGCTGGCGTGACCTGTTGCTGCTGCCGTTCTTCTCCATGGTCGACCGCCGCCGCGCGCTGCACCAGGAGCTGATCAGCAGTGCCCGCGCGGAGTTTCCGCAGATGCTCGCGACCGAGGTGCCGAACTGGAGCCAGATCGAACGCATGAGCGTGCGGCGCGCGCCGCTGGCGGCCAGTGCACCGCGCAGCGCCGCCGCGCTGATTTATCAGCACTTGTGGCGCGAGATCCGCGCGCGCAGCGGTGCGGGACGAACGCCGCTCGCAACCCGCGCGGTGCTCGAGGATGCGCCGCCCGGGCCGTCCCCGCGCTGAAGCTGCGCGGTCGCGGGTCCTCGCGCGGGGTCTACGGACTGAAGCCTAGCTGAGGCCTGATGCGGGCGGCGGCCGCGCATGCAGCGCGGTGGCGGCACTCGACTCGGGGGGGACCTCTTCGACCGCATAGCCGGCGGCGATCCACGCATCGAGCCCGCCGTGCAACGGCCGTACGCGCCGATAGCCGCGCGTCATCAGCAGCTTCGCCGCCTTGGCGGCCGAAGCCTCGTTCGGGCAGGTGCAATAGAGAATGATGTCGCGGTCGTGCGGCAGGGCGCCGAGGTGCCCGGCGACGTCCTGCACCGGCAGGTGCAGAGCCCCGGGGATGCGCTGATGCTGCAGCCCCTGGGCCGTCGCCGAGCGCACATCGATCACCACCGGTGGCGGCGCGTCGCGGCGCAGCTGCTCGTAGAGCTCGGCGACGCTGATGCGGGCCATGTTGAGCGCGCGGTTGAAGCGATAGCGTTCCCACCACTTGTAGGCGATGTAGGCGGCCAGCAGCAGCAACAAGAGGGCGACCGCGGCGCCGCCGAGCCCGGCGATGCGCGGCAGCAGCTGCTCGATCTGCGGGCGCAGCAGCACTCCGCCGAGCAGCGCGACGCCCACCCACAGCGCACCGCCGAGCGTGCTGTAGCTGAGGAAGCGCACGACGCCCATGCGCGTGGCGCCGGCCAGGGGTGGCGCGACCAGCGCCAGTCCCGGAATGAACTTCGCCACCAGCAGCACGTTTGCTCCCCAGCGCTCGAAGCTGGTCTGCGTCTGGTTGACGCAGGAGTCGGGGGTGAGGGAGACGCGGCACAGCAGGTTCATCACGCGGCCGCCGAAGACTCGCCCGGCCACATACCACACGGCGTCGCCGATCAGGCAGGCGCCGAGCGCCAGTGCGAACACCGCGCCCGCGGGCAGCCGGCCATCGGCGGCCATCGCGCCGGCGACGATCAGCGTGGGCACCGCCGGCACGGGCAGGCCGAGCTGGTCGCACAGGACGTTGAGGAATACCAAGGAGAGGCCGATCGGGCTCGTCACCGTCCGATCTTGCCCCGCGGCGCCTGCGCGGACAAGAAAGCCACCGGCTTTAGACCCCGGGCGGTCGCTTGGTGAAGATCGCCGTCACGGCCTCGTCGATGCGCTTCTGCGCTTCCGGACCGCTCGCATCGAGCAGGCTCTGATCGGCCGAGGCGTGCCACATCGGCTGGCCGCTCTTGGCATCGTATACATCGATCGCGATGATGCCCACGGAGTAGACGTACGGGCCCCCCCAGCCGTAATAGCCCCAGCCCGGCCCCCAGCCACCCCAGCCATAGCCATAGCCATAGCCATACCAGCCGCCGTAGTACGGCCATGCGCCGGTCCCGTCGACGACGTAGTTATTGCCGATGCCATAGCCCACCAGGCAGTCGGCCTTACTGCCGACGGGCTGGATCGTGCCCCCCGGCGCGAGATGGCTGGTGATGGCGGCGCGCAGGCGTTCCTCGTTCAGGGGATTGGCGACCGTGCTGCGCAGCGGGCTGTTGCCGCGGAACGCGCCCGCCCAAGCGTAGCTACCGCACTTGACGTTGCCGATGAGCGCAGGGTTCGCATCCGAGCGCACCGTGAGCGCACAGCCGCTGGCCAGCGCGATGGCGGCGGCCAGGAGGGCAAAGCAGAGCTTTCTCATGATCCTATCCTCGCACCGGACCCGGCGGGCGATGCTTCTGAGCTTCACCGCGGTCGATCTTAACGCCGCAGCCGAACTGCGGTTGACCTTCGCCGTCAGGAATTGTGAGCGGCCGCATCAGAAGGGGTTCCCGATGACCAGCCGCCAGCCCGAGAGCACGCCCGCGTCGAGGTAGCCGACGCCGAGGCGCGGCAGCGGCATGCCCCAGAGCTGGTACATGGGATCCATACCGAACATAAGTCCGAACTCGAACTGCAGGGTGCGCGCGCTGATACCGGAGGCCGGTCCCTGCGGCGCGTGCAGGTAGACATCGCCGATGCCGTACACGCCCAGCTCGAAGTGCCGGTCATGGATCGGGCCTCCCACCCAGTGCGCGAACTCGACCCCGTTACGCAGCCGGGTGAAGGAGTCGTTGGGGGAGATAGGAGGGTTGGCAGTGGAGCTCGGGCTGGAACTCGGGGTGGAGCTGGGGGTGTAGTTGGTGTAGTGCACGCCGGCATAGGTGAGTTCCGCACGCCACAGGTCGGCACTATCGAACACGCTGAAGCGCACGTCGCTGCGCGTACCGAAACCGTAGATGAAGGCATTTACTTGCGAGGACGAGGCGAAGCTTGCGCCGGCCTTGACGTACGGATAGACGTGCCAGTCCTCGCTGATCCAGTAGTCCAGCTCCGCGCCGGGCTCGAAACTGAGCGCGCCGATGTTCTTCGGTAGCTGCAGGTGGGCCAGGTCCTGGGTCTGGAAGTCGAAGAAACCGACGGTCACGGGGAAGATCAGCTTCAGGCCGGGCTGCTTGCCCGGGCGTTCCGCATAGCGCAGACGGTGACTCGGGGTGAGCTGATAAACCTGGATGGTGCTGCCGTTGATCTGGTAGACGCCGGAGCCGAGCTCGCTAGCGAACGCATAGTTTGAGTAAGTGGTGTCGGCGCTGGACTGCTGGGACGGCGCCGCGCTGCACACGGTCGCAAACAGCGCTGTTCCGGCGCACAGTCCGATCCCCAGAATTAGCCGCACGTCGTTGTCGTTTTGCCGTTTTGCAAACGAGTCTAGCAGGTCAAAATGGCGGGGCACCGTCCCCGCTGCGCATCGGCCGCGCGGGCGCACGGCAGGATGGCAAGCGCGCAGTTGCCCCGAGGGCCAAGCACAAGGAGTCAGGCATGAGCCCACAGCGAACCCCACGAGCCACCCGAGCTCGCGCGCCCGCCCACGCGGGCTTCCTCGGACCGCACACCGATACCGCGCCGCTGGAGGTAACCGTAGTGCTGCGGCGTCGGCCGGGTGCCACCTGGGCGCCGGCTTCATGGCCGCAGCGTGCCGCGATGCCGCGGGCACAGTTTGCCCAGCAGTGCGGCGCGGATCCGGCCGACCTCGAGAGTCTGCGGCGCTTCGCCCGCACCCGCGGGCTGACCGAGACCGGCGCCGATGCGGCCCGGCGCGTGCTGCATCTGCGGGCGACGCCGCAGGCGCTCGCGAGCGCATTCGCGGTCCGCTTCGGACGTTATCAGCTCACCGACGGGCGCGGTCCCTTCATCGGCTGCGAGCCGGCACCGTCACTGCCGCCGGAGGCCATCGCCGTACTCGGGCTCGACCGGCGTCCGGTGGCACGCCCGCATTTTCGGCTTCCGCGCACCACGCCGGCCCGCGCCTACACGCCACTTGAGGTGGGCGTGCTCTACGAGTTTCCACCGGGCACGGACGGCAGCGGGCAGGGCGTCGCGATCATCGAGCTCGGCGGCGGATTCCGCCCGAGCGATCTTGCGCACTACTTCCAGGGACTGGGGCTTGCGACTGCTCCCACGGTGAGCGCGGTGGCGGTGGCCGGCGGCGCGAACACACCCGGTGGGGACGCCGATGCCGAAGTGCTGCTCGACATCGAGGTCATCGGCGCACTCGCGCCGGCTGCGGCGCTGGCGGTTTATTTCGCGCCGAACACCGATCAGGGTTTCTACGAGGCGATCTCTCAGGCGGCCCACGATGCGCAGCGGCGCAACACGGTGATGTCCATCAGCTGGGGAGGGCCGGAGGACAGCTGGAGCAGCGGCGCGCGCGCCGCCATGCAGTCAGCGCTCGAGGACGCCGTGGCGCTCGGGGTCAGCGTCACGGTCGCCTGCGGCGACAGCGGCTCGAGCGACGGGGAGAGTGGCAGCGCGCCACACGTTGATTTTCCCGCCTCGAGTCCCGCGGCACTGGCCTGCGGTGGTACGCGTCTCATCGGCAGCGGCACGGCGATCGCAAGCGAGGTCGTGTGGAACGACATGGCCACGGGGGAAGGGGCGACGGGCGGCGGAGTGAGCGCGCAGTTCCCGCTGCCCGCCTGGCAGACGAGTGCCGCCGTGCCGCAGGGTCCGGACGGACACGCCGGGCGCGGCGTACCCGATGTGGCCGGCAATGCGGACCCGCAGACCGGCTATCAGGTGTACATCGACGGCAAGTCGCAGGTGATCGGTGGCACGAGCGCCGTCGCGCCGCTGTGGGCTGGTCTCATTGCGCGCCTGAACCAGAAGCTCGGTGGCTCGCTCGCCGATGCGCACGCCGCGTTCTACGGCGCCGGCGCGCGGGCGTTTCGCGACATCACGAGCGGCAACAACGGCGCCTACCGGGCAACGCCCGGCTGGGATGCGTGCACCGGGCTAGGCTCGCCGCGCGGTATGGAGCTCCTCGCGGCACTCGCGGCGCTGAAGGAGTGAGCCCCTCAGGAACTGCGCGTGCAAGGGTATCAGGAGCGCCGCCGCCGCCGACAGGCGCCCGCAAGAGCGGCCAGTGCGGCGAGGCTCGCAAGGTCCAGCGCACCGCCGCCGCCGCCACCGCCACCGCCACCACTGGCGCTGTTAACCGCCAGCGCCTGCGTCGCCTCGGCAAATCCGCTGACATTGGTGCAGGTGAGGTTGTAGGTGGCGTTGCCGGCGGCAGTTGGGGTCAGCATCATCGAGCCTGACAGCGACTGCGTGCCGCTCCAGGCTCCGGAGGCCGTGCAGGCGCTGGCGTTGCTCACGGTCCAGCTGAGAGTCGCCGAACCGCCGACGTTGACCGTGCTCGGGCTGAGGTTCAGCGTCACATTCGGAGCCGCCGGCAGTCCCGCAAGCGCGCTCTCGGCCTGAAGGAAGCCATAACCACCGGTGTAATTGACGGACGCCGGGTTGGTGCTATCGCCGGGGTAGTTCTTGATCCCGGCTGCGTCGCTTTTCAGGGCCGCGTAGAGCGCGCTGGGATTGATGCCGGGAAATTGCTGGAGCAGCAGTGCCGCGACGGCGGCCACGTGCGGCGTGGCCGCCGAGGTGCCGAAGAAGTTCGGGAATGAGGCGCTGTTGCCGCAGCTGCCGGCGCCTCGATCCCCCAGTGCAAAGCCGAGAAACGTGTCACTGCCGCCATCCGGTCCGGCGATGTCGGGCTTCTGGCGCATCTCCCCATTCGGCGGGTTGAGCGGATTGCCGGAGCTGTCGAACAGGATCGGATCACCGCCCTTGGCGGAGAATGTCTCGAGCACTGCGGGGGTAATCCCGCAAAGGGGCGTGTCGCTATAGAAAACCGCGCCGACGGCCATGACGCCGGTGGCGCTTGGGTGTCCCTGCAGCGTGCCGCCCGTGACCGGAACGTCAGGGAACGTAGACCCCGCGCCGTCATCGTCGATCGCGACTTTGATGCGGGTGGGGGCTGCACCGGCGACCAGACCGACCTGAATAGTAATGGTCTGCGCTGCGCTACACACGGTGGCCGTGGCGCCCGACGGGCAGGCGCCGCCCGTGGTGGCGTTTGCCGGATAGCCGATGACGAGTATCTGGTACGGGTCAACTCCGGTGGCGTTGGGCCCTGTGCACACCTGAGTGTTGTTGCCAAGATCGGTGATGGGGCCATTACTAGGGTCATCCGGGTTCGAAAAGCTTGCAATCAGGCCGGACGCGGAACCAGTCACGCACAGATCCATGCGGCTCGTGGCTCCGCCACTGCCGGGGGCGCTCGTGACGTAAGGCTGATTCCACTGCAGAATGATGCTGACGAATTCCCCCGGCACGAGCTGCGGCAGCTTGACGGTCAGCGAGGTCGTCGGCGGATTCGTGCCGGTTGTATCGAAGTTCAGCAATTGCTCGCCGGCTGGCGCGGTGGACGGGGTGCTGAAGTCAGGCGCGGTATTGTCGTAGCCGTTACTGCCGCTGTTGCCGGCGGCCGAGAAGTAGGCCACGCCCGCGGCGTTCGCGCTGTTCGCCGCCTTGGCGAGCAGGCCGTCCTGGAAGAACGGTTCGTCGAAATAGGTCACGTCATCCGCGATGACCTGCGCGCCCGCATTGACCAGCGCCTGGATGCCATTGGCGAAGTCGGCCTCTGATTCCACGGCGGTGTGGAAGGCGAGCTTCGCGTCCGGCGCGACGTCGTGCACGATCTGCATCATGGCGCGGCCCTCATCGCCGTAGGGCAGCAGCAGGGGCCCGCCGAAATCCATGCAGGTGTTATTGATGGCGTCGCCGGGCTCCCCCAGGATATTGAGACTGCTGCTGGCCGGCAGATCCCCGGTCGTCATGTCAGTGGCGGCGTCGGCGATGAAACCGTTGGAGGCGTAGCCAGCGTTACCGTTTGGGAGGACGCCGCTTCCGGGAGCGGCGTACACGGCGTAGCAGTCGTAGCTGTCCGACAGGATCCCCACGGTGATCCCGGTGCCCATCAGCGTCGGATTGGCGCTGCGCAGCGCTGCGGAGCCCTGCACGGCATCGCCCTGGGACGTGACCGCGCCCGTATGCGTGCGCGACAGAGCCGCACGCATCGAATGTAGTTCGGTGAGACGCGTCGCGGTTTCGATCGCGGTGAGGGGCAACCAACCGCCGACGTCGTTCAGATAGACGGCCGGATGCTGCAGGCCGAGTTCCACGAGAGCGCGCTTGAGCGCCTGCGGATCCCCGCGCGTGATGGCATCGACGGCGACGTAGGCGACGCCCGAGCGCGGCGTCACCATGTAGCGCGCGGCCGGATTGAGCGATTTCAGGTCTCGCAGTGTGCTGCCCGGAGGCACGTGCTCGGCATGGCGCGCGAGACCCGCGAGCGCTGCATCGAGCTTGGCGCCCACTCCGCTGCGTTGCTGTGCAAGGCTGCGGCCGCCGTAGACAACGAGGGGTGCGACCACCGGCGTCTGCTGCACCGCATGCCGGTGTGGGATCACTGCCGCGGTGGCCGCGGGGCCGCCCAGAACTGCGGCCAGCGCGATGGCGGCTACGGCCACGCGCCCGAATGTCATTCGTCCCATTATCAACCCCCGTCCGCAAGGGCGCCCCGCCAGCGAGGCGCCGGTGTTTTAGATCACTGCAGCGATTCGATCAAAGCGCCGTCGATGAAGGCGCGCTGGACCGGGCCGGAATTCGGCCGATCCTCGGATTGCCGTACCCGTGCCGTCCGGCTGCAACCGATAAACCACAGCCACGGCTACGCATGAGGCTGCAGTCTAATGGATTGGCGGCCGTGCTGGCAGGTGCAAAAGGCTGTTTTGGCAGCCGTTATGTCAGCAAGACGCGTCAGTGCGGGGTGGCGCCGCTAGGGGTGGGCGCGACCTGCAGGGGTGCGTACTCGTAGACGCCGCCCCCGCCGGTCAGAAAAAGGTGACCCTCGCGAATGGCGTACGAGCGCACCTCCGTCCAGTGCGCAATGACCTCGTCATACAATGAGTTCGGGGGACACTGGGCGCGGGTGCTGGCAAGCTCGCCCAGCACCAGCCGGCCCGGCTCCGGTGAACTCCAGGTCCCGCTGCCGCGATTGCAGTCGATCCGGGCGCTCAATTCCCCGTGCGCGGTGAAGGCCAGCAGGTAGTGCCCGCGCTCAGCGGGCACATGGATCTTGGCGTCCGTCCCTTCGATCTTGACCAGTTCCCAGGACGTGCCCTCAAGGTCTGCGCCCGTGGCGGCCGCGGGGCTCTGTGCCCCGGCAGTCAGCGTGAACACAGCTCCCAGGAGTGCTGCGCCAATCATGGTCCGGTAACTCGGCGGGCGTAACGACGGGGCTCGCATTCGAAGGCGTCTCCGTTTACTGCTTGATGCACACCCCGCCAATGGTGCCACAGTCGGCGGCCAAGGCGGATGGACCTGGCGCACGCCGCGGCTAGGCACCCCTGGGGCGCTTGCGCAGCTGGGAAACCGCGTACACCCCGATGCCGATCCACACCACGTTCATCGCCGCCGACGGCAGCGCGCCGTTCCAGCCGCTGTTGATGACGAACCCGGCGGCGCCGAGGATGTTCATCACATGGTAGGTCAGGGTCTCGGCGCGCAGCTTCCCGGCGGACAGCAGGGCGTACGCGCCGAGGATCAGCGCCGCGCCCATCCAGCCGATGATCTCAATGGCAAGTTTCATGAGGCTCCTGTGACTCGATGCGATTGCGCTGCGCGGTGACGGGAGATGAACGTATGGAATCCCGGAACGCGCATGTCGCCCGGAAAGGTGAATTTCCATGGCAACTCCCGCGGGGAAGGCGCGCACTATAACAGGCGCGAAACGGGGCAGCCCGGGCGCGCCGCAGTCCGGCGGCGCGCGCTATGCGCTCGTCAGCCAGGACGCTCCCGCGTCCCCTGATCCTGAATCAGACGCGCCAGCTGTCGCAGTTCGTCCCAGCCGGCATCGGAGACCGCGCAGTACTGCAGGTCGCCGTCGCTCCAGAAGATCATGTGGTAGCCGTTGCGCACGGCCTCGCGGGTGAGCGCGGAGCGTCCGGCCTTCCAGCTGAACACATTGATCACATGCGCGCCGTGCCGGTACACGAGCACCGCCGCGCGTTGCCGCTGCAGGGCATCCGCGCGGCCGCCGACCAGGGTGAATCCGGCCGCGGCAAAATCCGCGACCACCGGGGACACGTCGGCGTGCCCGGAGAACCACGGTTTCACCGTGTGATGATCGCTCGACTCGACGGCGATCAGGTGCGCGGGCGTCAGCGAGCGCAGATGCGCGCCGACCAGATCCTCCAGCAGTGCATTGCCGAGCAGGGGCGAGAGCAGCACGAAGAACAGTGCCGCCGCGAGGGCGCTGCCGGCGATGCCGCTGCCGGCGCCGAGCCAGAAGCTGCGCGTGCGCCAGGGGGAGCGTGCGGCGGCGCGCGCCGGGGGGCTGCGGGCGTCCTGCGCATCCAGTGCGCGCCGCAGCGCGGCGCGCAGCGGCTCAGGTGCCGGCGGTGCACAGTCGCGCCGGATAGTGGTGCGCAGTTCACCCAGATCCGCAAGCAGCGCGCGGCACTCGGCACAGCTCAGGAGGTGGCGCTTGACGCCGGCCGCAGCGCTCGCGTCCAGCTCGGCGTCAAAGTAGGCCTGTACCTGCAGTGCTTCAGCGCACGTCACGGAGTTCTCCTGCGCAATCCTGCAGCCACAGGTCCCGCAGTGCGCTGCGCGCGCGGGCGAGGCGCGACATCACGGTACCGATCGGCATACTCGTCATGGCCGCGATCTCGCGGTAGCTGAGCTCCTCGAGCTCGCGCAAGGCGAGCACCTCGCGGTGCTCTTCTGAGAGCCCCGCCAGCAGGCGCTCGAAGTTGCGCGCCGCATCGCTATCGAGGGCCTCACTCTCCGGGCCGGGCGTGGTGGCAGCGATGGCGTAGCCCTCATGCGTATCGTCCTCCTCAGGCAGCGGCACCGTGGCGTGGCGCTGCTGCCGCCGGTGAGCGGTCGCGTGACAGTTGCGCACGATGGTGAGCAGCCACGGCTTGACGTCCGAGCCGCGCAGCGCATCGAAGCCGCGATAGGCGCGCAGCAGCGCCTCCTGCACGATGTCATCGGCGTCCGCGCTCGAACGCGCCAGCCAGCGGGCAAAGCGGTAGGCCGCATCCAGATGCGGCACGACCTGCGCATCGAAACGCGCCCGCCTACCGTCCATCGCACTGACCGGCTGCCACCCTCGCAATCTCCGTCGCCTCCGCTGGTCTCAAGGGCTAAGACCCGCTTGCTCGTGAGTTTATTCCAGTGGTGGTGGCGCCCGGTATGGAATAAAGCCGCGATGCGCGGGGTCAGACGCTGTGAACCCCCAAGGCGAGGAGATGGGAAATGACCGATTCACGACAGATTTCGCGCCGCAGCGCGCTCAAGTGCCTGGCCTATGGGGGCGCCGGCACGCTCTTTACGCTCACCGGAGGCGTGCTGGCACCGCTCGACCTCGCGCTGGCCGCGCAGCCGGGGTCTGCAAACGCCCGACCGCTGTTCCTGCAGATCAGCGATACGCACATTGGCTTCAGCAAGGAAGCCAACCCCGACGTCAGCGCGACGCTGACGCAGACCATCGCACTCGCCAACGCCATGTCACAGGCGCCCGCCCTCACCCTGCACACCGGCGACATCACCCATCTTTCGAAACCGGCGGAGTTTGATCTCGCACAGCAGCTGCTCTCAGGACTGCATGCCGGTGATCTGCACACGGTTCCGGGTGAGCACGATACGGCCGACCCGGGGGTGAGTGAGTATTTTAGTCGGTTCGGCAAGGTGTCCGCTAACCGCGGCTATTACAGTTTCGACCACGGCGGGGTGCACTTCCTGGCACTCGTGAACGTGCTGCAGTTCAAGCAAGGTGGACTGGGCACGCTCGGCGCCGAACAGCTCGCCTGGGCGAGCGCGGATCTCAAGGCGCACTCGGCGAGCACCCCGATCGTGGTGTTCGCGCACATGCCGCTGTGGACCATCTATGAGCCCTGGGGTTGGGGCACCGAGGATGCGGCGCCGCTGATGGCGCAGTTGCGCCGCTTCGGTTCCGTCACCGTGCTCAACGGGCACATCCACCAGATCGTGCAGAAAGTGGAAGGCAACCTGACGTATCACACCGCGCGCTCGACCGCCTACCCGCAACCAGCCCCCGGCGAAGGTGCGGGCCCCGGCCCGCTCAAAGTACCCGCCGATCAGCTGGCTTCGATGCTCGGACTGACGAACGTCGCGCTCGTCCGCCATCCCGCGGCTTTCACCTTGAGCGACCGCACGCTCGGCTAGCCGCGGCTTTGCAGCTGCGTTGGCGCGCGGCCGCCTTGTGGCGGCCGCCTGGCGCCGCGCAGTCGCACGGCGCTGCGCGGCGTGCGCTACCATTGCCGACCCTTAATTCCTGCACCCGGGGTCGGTATGCGACGTTTGGCGACGGCGTTCCTTAGCAGCTGTATCTCCCTTGCGGCACTTAGCGCGCAGTCCCCTGGGGGCGCGCCCGCCGAGAAGGCCTGGGTCGAGCGCAGCAACACCTATACCAACCGTTTGCTCGCCGTGCAGTTTGAGCACAACCCGGAGCGTGGCTCCAAGCAGGGCGTGGCCGCGTTTGATGCCCGCATCTCGGATCCGGCTCTGGCGGATGAGATGGCCGAGCGGCACGAGCTCGAGGCGCTGCTGGCGGCGATCCAGACCGAGGGCGCGAAGGAGTCGGACCCGCGCGTGCAGGAAGACCTGGTGATTCTGCACAAGGCGTTCGACCTGCAGTTCCGCAAGCAGGACTACGGGCTGCAGCACGAGGTGCCGTTCTACAATGCGAGCGAACTGATTTTCTCGGGACTGCGCGACTTGCTCGATGACCAGGTGGCCGCCGAGCGCCGTCCCGCCGCGCTCGTGCGCCTGCGCAAGTACGCCGGTGTCGAGTCCGGCTACCAGCCCTATGCCGTACGGCTCAGAGAGCGCGTACTCATCCAGATCGCCAAGCCCGACATGGTCTATCCCTCGCGGGGTGAGATCGAGACCGAGCTCGGCCGCAACGCGGCCTACATCGAGGGGATCGCGGAGCTCTTCCGCAAGTACCAGCTGAGCGGTTGGGAACCCGCTTACGAGCAGCTCAAGAGCCAGCTCGCCGACTATGACGCCTGGGTGCGCAAGGAGATTCTGCCCAAGGCGCGCAGTGACTTTAGGCTGCCGCCGGAGAAGTACGCGCTCGCGTTCGAGGAGTACGGGATCGATCTGCCGCCGGCGCAGATTGCCACGATGGCGCACGCGGCCTTCAGCCAGTATCAGGCCGAGATGGCGCCGCTCGCAGCGCGGATCGCCAAGGCCCACGGCTACCCTTCGAGCGATTACCGCGCGGTGATTGCCGAGCTGAAGAAAAAGCAGATCACGGGCGAGGCAATCCTGCCGCTGTACGACGGCCGGCTGCATCAGATCGAGGGAATCATCCGCGCGCATCAGCTCGTCACCCTGCCGGACCGTCCCGCCATCATCCGCCTGGCAACGCCGGCGGAGACCGCGCAGCAACCGGCGCCACACATGTCGCCGCCACCGTTCCTGCACAACACCGGCCAGCGCGGCGAGTTCGTGCTGCCCCTGAACGCGCCGGCGACTGCCGGTGCTGCGGCGGATCGCTATGACGATTTCACCTTCGAGGCCGTTTCCTGGACGCTCACCGCGCACGAGGCGCGTCCTGGTCATGAGCTGCAGTTCGATTCGATGGTCGAGCAGGGTGTAAGCCTGGCGCGGGCACTGTTTGCTTTCAATTCCACCAACGCGGAAGGGTGGGGGCTGTACTCGGAGTACATCATGCAGCCATACGAGCCGACCGAGGGCCAGCTCATGACGCTGGATCTGCGCCTGCTACGCGCGGCACGGGCGTTCCTCGATCCGGAGCTGCAAAGCGGCGCCGTGACACCCGAGCGCGCCTACGAGGTGCTGGAGAAGGACGTGGTGATCAGCCACGCCTTTGCCCAGGAAGAGGTGGAGCGCTTTACCTATCGCGCGCCGGGGCAGGCCAACAGTTACTTCTACGGCTACACGCGGCTGCTGTCGCTGCGCAAGGAAGTGCAGCAGCAGCTGGGCACGAACTTCAACCAGAAGAAGTACCACGACTTCATCCTGAAGCAGGGGCTGCTGCCCCCGGATCTCATGCGCAAGGCGGTGCTCGAGGACTTCGTACCGGCGCAGAAGTAGGTACACCGTCGCCGCGCACGACGCCGTGCGCCTGCGCGGGTGCGTTCTTTGGGCCCCGGGCGCCTGCTCAAACGGTAGTGGTCGTACCCTCCCACGAAGCCGTCTGCGCCGTGCTCGTGCGCGACAGCCGGGCGCGTCGGCGCATGCCGTTCCAGTAGACCGCGACGCCGCCGCCGAGCACCAGGGCGGTGAGTCCGATCACCTTGCTCGCCGCGAGCAGCTTGTCGGGCTCGTCCGCCCGCGGCACGAGCGACAGGGCAATGGCCAGGCTCGTCGTGAGGATCCCAATCACTGCGCAGGCGCGCACCGTCACGCGGCCACCGGGGATGCGCGCCTCCTCAGCACCCGGCGCACCGCGTGACAGCCGGATCGCCGCCCCGAACAAGCCCAGGAACGGCAGCATGGTGGTAATCACCATCATGTTGACCAGCACCTCGTAAGCTCCCCTGACGGTGGTGCCGGCCTGTCCCAGAACCGCGAAGACCATGGCGATGGCGGTCTGCGTCATGAGCGCGTTCGCCGGGGTCCCGTAGCGCGGGTGCACGCGGCCGAAGGCCTTCGGCAGCAGGTGATCGATGCCCGCTACGAAGGGAATCCGCGCCACGGAGCCCAGATAAGCGCTGGTGCTGCCAAGACAGGTAATTACCACCAGGACGGCTGCGAGGGGGGTGAGCCAGGCGAGCCCGAGGTGGCTGGCGACCTGTTCGACGGCCTGCATCACGCCGTTCATGACGTTGAGGTCCTGGAACGGTACGGCGACTAACACCGAGAACGTGCCGCCGACATAGACCAGCAGGATCAGTGGTGCGGCGAGCGCGAGCGCGCGCGGCACCGTGCGGCGCGGATTGCGGATCTCCCCACCCATCAGGCTCGCCGATTCCGGCCCCACGAAGGCGAACGCGATCGCCGCCCAGAAAATCAGATCGTTGAGGCTGAGGCGCGGACGCAGCGCACTCACGGTCATGGGGCTGGCAGAGCCGAACCGTTGCCAGGCCAGCAGGCCGAGCACCAGGAGCAGCACGGTCGCCGCGCAGCGCGCCGCCGCGCCGGCGCTACTCAGCCACTTGCCGACGCCGAGTCCGAAGACATTCAGCAGCGTCGCCACGAGCAGGGCCACCAGAGCAAACGAGATGAACCAGGCGGGGGAGCTTTCCAGCGCATGGTGGCCGCCGCCGGTGACCCACAGCGCGTTGCTCGCCGCGAAGTAAAGCATCCCGGCGAAGTAAGGCAGGTTCGCGAGGTAGTAGGTCCAGCCAGTGAGAAAGGCGGCGAACGGCCCGAAGGCCCGACCGGACCACACGTACAACCCACCCTCGTCCGGGTGCCGCGAAGCCAGCCACACCGTGCATACCGACAAGGGCGCGAACATGGTCAGCGCCCCCAGCAGCCACACCGTCAGGGCGCTGGGACCGGAGGCGGCCGCCGTGGCGACCCACTGCAGACTGCTGCACGCCGTGACGAAATACAGCGTGACGTCGGTGAGGCCGAGTGCGCGTTTGAGCTTCGGATCGCTCATCTCAACCTGCGCGCTACCGTTGGTTCAGAGCTCGTGCCGAGGACGAAACGTGGCGCACGTCCTGCGTCGGCCCGAGTGCGGCGTTTTACCACGTGAAGGAGTTCGTGGACTCGGGCGTCGCGCCGAAGTCAGCTGCGGCGGATCCCTAATGACACGGGAAGCTTCTCGCCACGATGCCCCCGATGATGCCGGAGGCCACCAGATTCTTATCGCTCGGGACGGCCGTCAGATCCTCGTCGAGTTTGGATTTTATGGTTTGTTGCAGGGACTCGGCGGAGATCGTGGCCGGAACGCAGGGGCGTCGACCGCGCATATTCAGGCCGACCTCGATTCCCTGCACGACGCCCAGGATGTAAATGCGGCACACGTTCTTACTGGTCGTGTCCGATCCGAGGCACAGCTGCTGCAGGTCACCAGCCGTCATGGCGTTATCTTCGGCAACGGCCGTCGCAGCTGTGAGCAGAGTGCCGATGAGCACCAGGGTTGCCAGTCGAGACTTCATGAATTCCGCCTTACACGGCTCGCGATATGAGTGACGAGCATAGCCTAACTGGCAATTAGCGCCGGCCCAAACGCAGCAAATGTACGGCCCGGGACCGACGCTCGTGCCGGAGCGCTCAGAGGGCGGATGATCCGCCCGGCGTCATCACCTCGACGGTGATATGAGACAGGGATGCGAACTGCCTGAGCCGCGCACGATAGAAGTCACAGTCGCGCTCCTTGGCGGTCATGACCGAGACCACTGCGCCCAGGTGGCCGGGGCCCAAGCGCCATAAGTGAAGATCCGTGAGACGGTCGCCGTCGCCCTCGATGACCTCGCGAATCCTCGCAGTCAGATGCTCGTCGGGATTGACGTCGAGCAGGACACCGCCCGTGTCACGGATCAGGCGATATGACCAGTTGCCGATCACCAGCGCGCCGACGATTCCCGCCAGCGGGTCCATCCATACCCAGCCGAAGAGGCGCGCGAGCGTTAAGCCGATGATGGCCAGTACCGAGACGACCGCATCAGCCAGGACGTGCACATAGGCCGAGCGGATGTTGTGATCCCGGTGTGCGGGACTGGCGGCGGCGTGACCCGGTTGCAGGTCGTGCGCCTGCCCATGGCCGTGGTCATGGTCATGATCATGATCATGATCGTGATCGTGATCATGGTGCTGCCCGGGTGCCGCGGCGTGGCGCCGCTCCTGGCCGTGTGCGTGCTGTTCGTCCCCGCTCAAGAGCCAGGCGCTGACGACGTTGACGACGAGCCCCAGCACCGCGATCGGGATCGCTTCCGTGAAGCGGATGGAAACCGGCGACAGGAGGCGTGCAACCGCCTCATAACCGATGAGTAGCGCAATCATGGCCAGCACGACCGCGCTCGTGAAGCCGGCCAGGTCTCCGAGCTTGCCCGTGCCGAAAACAAAGCGAGGATCTTCGGCATGACGTCGCGCGTAGGTGTAGGCGAGGGCGGCGATCAGCATGGCGCCTGCGTGCGTGGACATGTGCAGACCATCGGCTATCAGAGCCAACGAGCCAAAGAGGGTGCCGCCGACGATCTCGACGATCATCATTGCTCCGCACAGGGCGATCACCGCCCAGGTCTTGCGTTCGTTCCGTTCATGGCCGGTACCCAGAAACACGTGCGGGTGCGCACCGATGACCTCGAGATGCTTCACGGCGAGACTCCCAGGCAGCGTCCGAGGTATCTTACGGCTGCGACCGCTGTGGCGCTGTGGCCCGTTGCTGCGCAAGATTCCGGGCACACGAACTCAGGCCCCACCGTGCAGTCGGCCACGCTGACGGCGAGCGCCGCGCCACGCAAAGCCAGGTGAAGCATGATCTTCATCACGGCGATGCGGCCGCAGCAGCGGGCCGGCGGTCAACGAACAGCATGTAGAAAGCCGGGACTACTACCAGGAGCAGCACCGAACCGAGCAGCATCCCGCCCACCACCACGGTCGCGAGCGGCCGCTGCACCTCGCTGCCGATGCCGCTCGAAACGGCGGCCGGCAGCAGACCGATCCCGGCCGATAGGCTCATCATCAGCAACGGGCGCATCACTCGTGTTGAAGCCTGGAACATCGCGTCCTGCGCCGATCGGTCACGCTGCCGCTCCTGGCCAAAGGTGGTGACCATCAAGATACCGATCATGACCGCCACTCCAAAGAGCGAGACGAACCCGATCGCGGCCGAGATGCTGAAGCTGAGGCCCGAGATATAGAGGGCAACGATGCCGCCGGCCATCACAAAAGGAATGCCCAGCAACGCCAGCAGGCACTCGCGCGCCGAGTTGAACAGTGTGTAGAGGAGTCCGAGGATCAGGACCAGACTGATCGGCACCACGATCGCCAGACGCTCTTGCGCGGCCTGTAGCTGACCGAACTCACCGGCCCAGATCAGCCGGTAACCGCTGGGCAAGTGCACCGTACGCGCAACCCGCTCCTGCGCTTCTGCGACGGTGCTGCCGAGATCGCGTTGCCGTACGCTGAACTTCACCGGTATGAAGCGCTGGTTGTCCTCGTGATAAATCCACGCCGCGCCGGTGTCCAGAGTAAGACTCGCCAGTTCGCGCAGCGGAATATACGCGGTTGCCCCGCCGCTGGAAGCGTCCGGCACGCGTACGTTGCCGATCTGCTCGATGCGCCCGCGGTACTCGGGTGGATAGCGCACGGCGACGTCGAAATGGCGATCGCCCTCCAGCACGGTCGTGGCGGAAGCACCGCCGGTTGCCACTTGGATCACGGTGTCGACGTCGCCAGTATTGAGTCCGTAGCGGGCAGCTCTGCCGCGGTCGATCTTGATGTCGAGATTTGGCTGACCGAGGACCGGAAACACTCCCAGATCGGCGATGCCGCGGACGTGGCTCAGCTCGTCGCGTACCTGCTCGGCGAGACGCGTGAGGGTCTCGAGGTTTGGGCCGACGATCTTCACCGAATTGACCGCCTTCACGCCCGAGATGCCCTCCTGGATGTTGTCCTGGATGTACTGTGAGAAGTTGAAATTGACGCCGGGGAGTTCGCGCGCAAAGTCCGCGTTGATGCGCTCCGTCAGCATGTCCTTGGTGAGGGCGGCACGCCACTCTCCCTGCGGCTTAAGTACCGCGAACAGTTCGACGTTCGAGAACGGTGAGGCGTCGCTGCCGTCATCCGGTCGCCCGTGTTGTGAGAACACTGTGACAACCTCGGGGTAGCGACACAGGATCGCACGCATCTTGCGCGTTGCCGTTTCGCCGTCTTCCAGGGACAACGTCATGGGCATGGAAGCGCGGATCCAGAAGTTGCCTTCCTCGAGTGCCGGCAGAAATTCGCTGCCGAGCCGCGAAGCGAACAGCGCAGCGAGAGCGAGAACCGCGGCGCCGCTGCCGATCAGGGCCCCACGATGTGCCAGCACGAAGCGCAACACGGGCTCGTAGAGACGGTGCAGGGCACGCACGATGACGGTCTCGGTCTCGACTACGGTCTGCGGCAGCAGCAACGAGGCCAGCACCGGCGTCACGGTGAACGTCGCAAGCAGTGCGCCCGCCAGCGCGTAACCATAGGTGCGTGCCATTGGCCCGAAGATCGCGCCCTCGACGCCCTGCATCGTGAACAGTGGCACGAAAGCTGCGACCACGATGAGGGCGGCGAAGAACACTGCCTTATCAACCTGCAGGGCGCTGATCAGGATCAGGCGCAGCCGGCTGGACCAGCCGCGCACGGGCGTCGCGTGATGCGGCGTGCTGGTGGGATCTGGGCCCCAGGTACCTCGTGCCAGCTGGCGCAACAGGCCCTCCCGCGTGCTCGCGGGCGCCTGGAAGTTCCGAAAGATGTTCTCGACCAGTATGACGGCCGATTCCACGATGATGCCGAAATCGACCGCCCCGAGGGACAGCAGGTTGGCGCTTTCCCCGCGCACCACCAGCACGATAATGGCAAAGAGAAGCGCGAAGGGAATGTTGAGACCTACGACGATCGCGCTGCGCAGGTCGCCGAGAAAGACCCATTGGATCAGAAATACGAGCAGGCAGCCGAAGGCGAGGTTGTGCAGGACGGTGTGGGTCGTGACATCCACGAGCGTTCCCCGGTCATAGATGGGAACCAGCCGTACCCCGGGGGGCAAGCTGCCGTCGCGGTTCATGAGCTCGATTTCAGCCTTCACCTTGGGCAGCATGTCAGCGGTCTTTTCCGTGCGGCCCATGACGACGATGCCTGCAACCGCATCGTCCTCCGCGTCGTGGCCCCAGATGCCCAGACGCGGCACGTAGCCGACCGAGACTCGTGCGATGTCCTTGATCTGGACCGGGACGCCGTTCGACTGGGCGAGGACCACCTGCTCGATGTCGTCGAGCCTGTAGCCCTGCGTGAGATCGTCATTGCCGCCATCGTCGATGAGCCCGACACCGCGGATATTGATCGACTGTTGCCCGAGGCGGATTTCGCGTCCGCCGACGTTCAGGTTCGCGTTACCCAGGGCGGTGAGCAGCTGCGTGAGGCTGAGGTTGTAGGCTTCGAGCTTGTGCGGGTCGACCTCAACCTCGAACTGCTTGGTCGGGCCGCCCCAGGTATTGATCTGGACAATTCCGGGAATCGTCAGCAGGCGCCGTCGCACGATCCAGTCCTGCACGGTCCGCAGGTTGGTAAGTCCGAAGTTCTTTGGGCCCACTACCTGATAGCGATAGATCTCTCCCGTAGTGCTGTTCTGCTGGATCGTCGCAGTGACGCCCCCCGGAAGGCTCACGTTCTGCTGCAGGGCAATCGCCGCCTGGGCGTAGGCGAAGTGAAAGTCGACGCCGTATTTGAAGACAACCCGCACAAAGGCCAGGCCGTAGAACGAGGTGGAGCGGATTACGTCGATACCGGGAGTGGTGTAGAGGCCGATCTCCATCGGCCGCGTGTAGTAGCGCTCGATTTCTTCCGCAGACAAGCCCGGTGCCTGGGCCGTGATCTCCAGGATGACCGGGGTCGGGTTGGGGTAGGCCTCGATATTCAGGTCCCGGAAGGCCACGAGTCCGGCGCCGGCAAACAGCAGCAGCCCAAACACCACGATCGCGCGGCGGCTGAGGCAGAAGGCGACGAGGGACTTGAACACGGGGCGGAGCCGCGCTAGTCGCTCGGCGGCGCTTCCAGCATGTTGCTGAGAAACACTGCGCCCTCGGTCACGACCAGCTCGCCCGCCTTGAGCCCCTCAAGCACCGGGTAGCTCCCTTGGGTCTCCGGACCGAGCTGCAGCTGCCGCTCGCGGAAATGACGTCGATCAGTCGTGACCCAGGCGACCATCGAGCCATCGCCCTTACGGACTGCGGCCGTGGTCGGAATCGCCACCGCAGCTGCCGGCTCGGCGAAGCGGATGATTACGGTGGCGAGCATCCCCGGCCGCAGTTCGTTCTTCGGATCCTCGAGCTGCGCGCGCACGTTCAGGCGGTGCGTATCCGGGTCGATCGTTGCGTAGATTTTTTCGATCCTGCCGGGGTACCAACGGTCGGGGAAGGCCGGCACCTGGGCGCGCAGCGTTTGGCCCCTGCGCACCCGTGGGCTGTCACTTTCGGGGAGGTTGGCCAGCAGCCATTTGTGCGGCCCAACCCTGTCCGCGGCCTCGAAGCGATTCGTGCGCACCATGCGATCGATCTGCGCCTCGGGCACCCCCAAGACCCGCAATGCGGCCCGGGCGGCCCCAAGGGCCGCCGCCGCTGCCTGCTCGGCCGCCACTGCACCCTCTTGCTCCTTCGGCGCGATGCCATGGGCCTCGCCCAGTGATTGCACGCGCGCCAGCTCCCGGCGGCTCATCTCGAAGTTGGCTGCGGCGCTCAGCAGGGTGGCTTCGGCCTGGACGATCGCCGGAGCCTCCTCAAAGCTGATGCCGCCCACCGTTTCGGATTCAACGGCGAATTCTCGCGTTTGTGCGGGCTCGATTCGGATGGCAGCGAGCTGTGCGGCCGACAGCTCGATCGATTGCGCGGCCGGCGGATTTGCCAACGCTTTTGAAGTTGTTGTCGGTTCGGGTGTGGCAGGGCCGCTGCGCTGGCAACCCCATTGCCATGGGGTAGCGATGCTCAGCGTGACGCAAATCAACAGGCGCGGCGCGGAGCACCTGCGCGCGACGGAGGAATGTTTCGTCATGGCGGCCGCGGCGTGACAAGGGAGTTCGGGACCCGCTTGCGCTGCGGGTGGCGGGCAAGCAGGCGCCGCACAATCGCAGTGTATTAACTGCGGATGAGGGATGTATGAACAAGACATTACCGATTGGTAATGTTTGCGCTCAGCGCTTTGTTAGGAATTGTCGCACGCCGGCAAAATCAGTCGCGCGATCAGCCCAGGTGCGGCGTCTTCGAGGTGCAGATTGCCGCCGTGCAATCGAACGATCGCCCGCACGCTGGCAAGACCCAGTCCCCAACCCGGGAGACTGCGGTCAAGACGATAGAAGCGCGTACCCACTTTCGCGCGCTCCCCCGCGGGGATACCGCAGCCACTGTCGCGCACCGTGATTGACACAAGTTCGCCTTCGCGGCGCGTATCGACGTGGACATTGCCGCCGCCTGGGGTGTACTTGATCGCGTTGTCGAGCAGGTTCGCCACTGCGTTGGCGAGCAGGTCGCCGTCTCCGCTCGTCGTAGGATCAGCATCCAGCGAGTGGGTCAGCGTCAGGCCCTTGCTTTCAGCGAGGGCGTCGTAGAGCTCGAGCGCGTTGACCGCGACGGCGTTTAATGAAACAGCGCCGAACATCTGCCGCCGCGTTCCCGATTCTACCTCCGCGATCTGCAGGAGCTTATCGAACACGATGTTGAGATCCTGGATCTCGGCGATGGCGAAGTCGACGGCCGGCGGCAGGTCGGTTTTGGGATCAGAAGACGCCTGCGCGCTGTAGAGCCGCGCCAGAGTGCGCGACAACGGCGTGCGGATATTGTGAGCGATGGTATTAGAGACATGCCGGACGCCTTCCATAAGGCCGTGAATACGATCGAGCATCGCGTTGATGTCGCGGCTCAGGCGCGCGAATTCATCCTGCTGTGGCGAAATCGGTACCCGCTGTGCGAGGTCCCCGCGCTCGATCTGCGCGGCGGTCTGGCGGATCGCGCTGATGCGCCGCTCCAGCTGCCGCCGGAACGCGAGCGCGCCACCCACGGCCATGAGCACCGTGACGGCGGCGCCCCATAAGCTCGCGTCGCGGATCAAATGATCCAATTCGTGCTGATCGCGCATATCGCGGCCAACGACCAGCGTTCCGCCGTTTGCCAGCGGTGAGATCAGCAGACGGCTCTGCGAGGGTCGCTCGGCACGCTGCACGCGGTGCTCCACGATCTGTGGCGTTGGCGTCTTGACGTCGGGCGTGACTGCCAAGTTTCCCGCGATGCTGTGCCCGTCTGGCGCTAGCAGGGCATAGACCTCAGTGTCAGAGTCAACGCCGTCGCCAAGCAGACCGTTAATGTGGAAGGCGAGCGCGTCAGCACCGTAGCGGTCGTAGTACTGCAGCAGCCGTTGCGTCGTCGTGTCGAGCTGCCGGTCTATGCGGCGCTGCCAGGTGCCCACGGTCTGCTGGTAGATCAGGACGAGCAGGACGATCATCGTGATCATCACCAGGGCGCCGTAGATCAGCGCCTGACGGAAGGCGATCGACGACCACCACTTCGCCAGCGGGCCCGTCATGGGGTTGTGCCATGCGTCGTGCCATCGGCCGAAAGCGTGTAACCCACTCCGCGCACGGTCTGAATGAGGGGGATGGAGGCGTCCTTATCGATCTTGCTGCGCAGTCGACTGATGTGCACGTCGATGAGGTTGGTCTGAGGGTCGAATCGGTAGTCCCAGACCGCCTCGAGCAGCATCGTGCGGGTCACGGTGCGGCCCTGGTGCAAGAGCAGGTAAGCCAGCAGACGAAATTCGCGCGGCTGCAGCGAGATCATGCGGCCGCCGCGTTCCACGCTGCGTGCGATCAGGTCGACTTTCATGTCGGCCACGCGCATCTCGCGCGGCCCTTCTTCGGGCTGGGTGCGACGCATGAGGGCTTCGATGCGTGCTGCCAACTCGGAGAACGCGAACGGCTTGGTCAGGTAGTCGTCGCAGCCGGCTTTCAGCCCACGCACGCGCTCATCGGTAGCCGACAATGCGCTCAGCACCAGGACTGGCGTCTTGCGACCTACGCTGCGCAGGGTTTTGAGTATCGACAGTCCATCGACTTCGTTCGGCAGCATGCGATCGAGGATTACGACATCCCAGCTCTCATCTACTGCGAGTGCAACCGCATCCCGGGCGTCGCGGCAGGCGCTGACCAACCAGCCAAGTTCCCGCAGACCGCGGGCGACGTACTGGGCGTTGTCCGCGTCATCCTCGATGATCAGGCAGCGACGCATGGTGTTCAGGATCAACTCGTGACGGGATGCCTCCCCAAGTATCGCGCAATCGTGGACGCGTTTAGTGAACCGGCCCGGGAGATGGTGTCACAACCTTACCAATTGGTAAGGTGAGGTTTCCGCCGGCGCGGCGCTTACGCAACCGCTTAAATCCGATCCGCCCACACGGGGCCGGCCCGGCATCGGGCTGGCGCCGCAGAGAAAGAATTACCTTTGCCCCAGACGCTGGCGCCCAGGCGCCCGTAGGCGATCAGGGTAGTCCCAGCTTTGTGGCTGTCACCCGCAGGCAAGGAGGGGGTCAGACGATGACAGGGCGCGGCCGTCGGTATTGGGCGCACGGTGGCTCATGAGCGTCAGCGAACTGTCGTCGGCGTTGTTCAGGCAGGTGCGACGGTTCAGCTACGGTCCCACGCTGATGCGCTCGACCACCGTGGACAGGGTCTCCTCACCGAGCGACAGATACAGGTGCCGTTCAGATACGGTCAGCGCGAACTGGGTGCGCCGCTGCAGCCGCTGAGCGAGATCCGAGAGCCACTGAGAGTCCAGGGCGTAGAGTTCGAGCGCCTCGATGCGATGAATCCGCTCCGCGCTGAGCCGCGCCGCCAGTTGCGCGGCATCCTTGTGCGTGTACACCGCCACGCGCGGCGCCGCCTTACTCGCCCGATGCAGGCGCGTCGCTTCCGGGGCGCCTACGTCTATCCACACTTTCAACATCCCGGTCAGGTCGCGCACCGCGATCGCCGGTTCGTCAGGTTCGGACAGTCCGTTTGAGAGCGCGATGCCTTCAGTGTATTCGAGACAGTAGGCGAGCACCCGCATCAGCAGGTGTTCCAGCGTCTCCGAAGGATGGCGCGCGATCCGCAGCCGCAACGATTCGTAGACACCGCTGTCGGAGTTCGCCAGCTCAATCTCGAATACATGAACCGTGTCGCCGAGTGCCATGTCCTGTCCTGCGCCGCCGGCACTACTGTACAGGTCGGCGTGCCGCGCTCGGCGTCGGCGCGGTGATCCGCGCTCGGCCCTGCACGCGCCAGCGCATCCGGCTAGGCGTTTTCGCGGAGCCGGTCGTTTGGATATCCTGAGGCGTGGGCGGCGCTTAGCACCGCTTCGGGAGCGGGAAACATGCAGAAGCGGGGCGAACCACGCAGCGCAAAGGTGGGCACGGAGCCTGACTCCCGGGGCCTCGTACTCCAACCCATCGGATTTGTGCGCAGCGCCCTGGCAACCAAGGTGCAGGCAGCGCGCCAGCCGCGGACGGCGGCCGGCACGCCAGCGCGCATCGAGCTGCTGCCCGGCCGCAACTTTGAGCACGCGCTTGAGGACCTCGCGCGCTGGGAGCTGATCTGGGTGATCTTCTGGTTTCACCGCAACCCGGGCTGGCGTCCGAAGGTCCTGCCACCGCGCAGCACGACCGGCCGCAAGGGGGTGTTCGCCACCCGCTCCCCGCATCGGCCCAATCCGCTCGGCATTTCGGTGGTGCGCCTGACGGGCGTGGAAGGCCTGGTGCTGCACATCCGCGACGCCGATATGCTCGATGGCACGCCGGTACTGGATCTCAAACCCTACGTCGCTTACACGGATGCCTATCCGCAGGCCGGCCCAGGCTGGCTGGAAGATGCCGCGCGTACCGGCGCGGACTCTCAACCGCCTGACCCGCTCGGTGCGTACGCAGTGGTGCTAGAGGCGCGGGCTGCAGAGCAGGCCGCGTGGATACAGTCGCGTACCGGGCTCGCCATCGCTGAGCGCATCCGCTCCACCCTGACGCTGGGTCCCGCACCACACCCGTATCGCCGCATCCGCCGCCTCGCTGCAGGACTGCAACTCTCAGTCAAGGAATGGCGGGTTCGCTTCAGCGTCATCGAGCGCGCGGTGCGTGTGACGGGGATCGAGTCGGGATTCCGCGCCTCACAACTTGCAGCAGGTACTGACGAATCTCTGCAGCCGCACCGCGAGTTCCTCGCGCTCTGGTCACCCGAGCGCGTGGAGCCTCACGAGGGTAAGAGCTGATCGCTGCATCGGCTCAATGACGTACCGAGACCGCGACCGCGATCGCGAGTGAGTGCCGCCGAGCAGGGGTGTATCGCTCCAGAAGTCTTTTGGGCGGCACCTGCTGGTTATTGAGAGACGTACGGGGTCATTTGTCGTTCGAGCGACTCAACGCCGCTTGCACGGCGTCCAGCGGCACCATTCCATTGGTCTTCTTCATGCCGTCGTATTTCTTCATCGTATATGCGAGGAATTCTTCCTTGGAAATACTTCCGTCGTGATCGGTGTCCATATCCTTTGCATTGAGGTTTACGCCGGCGGTAGCAAAGTCCTCCGCGCTCAGCGCAATCGGAATCGTGGCCTTTCCCTTGGACATGCTTTGCCACATCTTTTCGGCATACGCCTGCATTTCGGCAGGTGTGATCATGTGATCGTGATTGGTATCCATATCCTTCGCGTTGAAATGCATATTCGTGATAGCGGCGGTGACATCAGTTTGTGCGTAGGCGGTACCAAACGCCGCCGCAAGGGCGGTCAACGCGATCACTTTGAGTTTGAACATCCGAGCTCTCCTTACTGCGTGCGGGTCTAGAGGGCGACAGCCGGCCGCGGGCGGGCCAGACTATAGGCCGGTCCGCCGCTTGACGCCCGCTGCACAGCAGCATGAGACCCAGCTTCTGGTTTAGAAACCCGGGAGACGCCGATATGCACCTTTCCCGCCTCTGCGCCGTGCTGATCGACTGCAAGACGTCCGACGTGGACGCGGCGGCTAACTTCTGGGCCGAGGCACTGGGTCGGAAAGTCGACCCCAAGCACGCGGGCAGCCGCGGCAATTACCGCATGTTGGAGACCCCGCCCGACGAGCCGATCGTGCAGATCCAACGCGTGGACCACGACAGTCGCGTCCACATCGACATCGAGACCGACGACATCCCGGCCGAGGTCGCCCGCCTGGAGAAGCTGGGCAGCAAAGTGGTGGACCGCTTAGAACGTTGGACGGTGATGCAAGCGCCCACCGGTCAGCGTTTCTGCGTTGTACGGGTACAGCGCCCCGGGTTCCCTAAGAACGCCAATCGTTGGGACTAGAAGGGACAGCGCGATCATGATCCGCGTCCTGATCTGGGTTCCCCCTGGTCCTGCAGCATCGCGCCCCCGCGCAAAAGAGTTCGGTGCCAGTTGTTCGGAGAGGTTATAGGGGCAGCCGCGTTCGCTGCGACCTAGCGTGCTCCGAATACCTCTTCTCCCTCCGGGCCGGGATGGGAAACGAGCCCGAGCTTTTGGCAGGCAGGGCACTTAACGAACTTCGGCAGCTCAAGCTCGAACCACGAGCGGCCACACTCGCAGCGCATTTTATAGACGTGCTGCACGGTGACCGTACACCACTTCTCCTCGTGGACCTCGATCCCGCTGACGGTCGCGGTTTCTGGTGGCGCGACTTCCAGCTCCACGCGTCGGACGAGCAGCGGAGCGTTGGCGGGCTGGGTAGTGGGTTCCTTCACGACCAAATCCCCCATAGCCGTTTGAGCGCATTCCAGAGGATCGTGGCGGAACGGCAGCCGCCAGCTTCAGGGTGAACTACGCGACCACCTTAGTACCCCGGGCCGAAGGCGGCGAGCGTAGTCTTGTGCTTGGCAGCAATGACGGTCTCATGAGGGCCGCAACGGGTTGTCGGCGAAGATCGTGTGCCGCCGTGCTGGGGGTGGTTCGAGCCCGAATGGCCGTTACCCGTGTCGTTCCGATCGCTTGCGCTCTGCAGCTTAGAACTTCTTCGAGGCGCGCCGATTGCGCCAGCGTTGTCGCCGGTCCATCACCATAGGCCATAAGAGAATAACGGCAATCACGCCAACGCTGGCGAATATAAGTCCTTGGATGTGACGCGAGAGGAAGTGCACGGCCAGATACTAGCGCGGCGAAGGTCGGCCCCGCCCCTTGACATGCAAGTCACAACTTGCCTATCATTTAGGCAAGTAATCACTTGCGTATAGAACATGGCAGAGCGCCCCGATACCGACGTGCTGTTCAAAGCCCTGGCCGATCCCAGCCGGCGCAAGCTGCTGGACCTGCTGCATGCGCACGACGGCCGCACACTCAACGAGCTGTGCGAACACCTGGACATGACGCGCCAGGGCGTGACGCAGCACCTGGACGTGCTGCAGGCGGCTAACCTGGTTGCCGCCGTGCGGCGCGGTCGCGAAAAGCTGCACTTCCTCAATCCGGTACCGCTGCAGGTGATCTACGAGCGCTGGATTGCCAAGTTCGAAAAGCCGCGCCTCAAGGCGCTCTCGGATCTGAAACAACGACTGGAGAAAGGCAATGGCTAGATCGACCTTTGTCTACGTGACCTACATCCGCACCACGCCGGAGAAGCTGTGGTCAGCTCTGACGGACGCGCAGTACATGAAGCAGTACTGGTTCGGCGTGCACTGCGAAAGCCAGTGGACGGCGGGATCTTCGTGGAAGATGGTGTCCGGCGACGGTCAGATCAGCGACGCCGGCGAGATCGTCGAGGCCGAGCCGCCACGGCGCTTAGTGATCCGCTGGCAGCACCAGAACAAGCCCGAACTCAAGGCCGAAGGCGAGTCGCAGTGCACGATGGAACTGGAGCCCACTGGAACGGCGGTCAAGCTCTCCATCACCCATACCATCGAGCGCGAACCCTCGAAATTCATCGTGGCGGTATCCGGTGGCTGGCCGAAGATCCTCTCCAACCTGAAGTCCCTGCTGGAGAGCGGCTCCGCCGTTCTGCACGACCCGTACCCGACGGGCAATCAGCGGTAGACACCTACGACCAGCCGCCGACACCCCTCAACGGTCGTTCGCCATGGAGTTTCGAAAGGAAGACGAGCCCAGATGAGAATCGGAGTCATCGGAGCCGGAAGCATGGGGCAGATACTGGCGCGCAGTCTCGCCAAGCTCGGTCATCACGTCTCGATTGCGAGCTCGAGAGGACCGGGATGCCTGAGCGCGTTGGCGGCCGAGGTCGGCGCGACGCCCGTTTCCGTTGTCGACGCTGTCGGCGCCGCCGAAATCGTTGTTCTCGCGATCCCGACGAAGGCCGTCGCCGCTCTTCCACCGGGGCTGCTTGCAAACCTGGCAGGCAACGTCGTCGTGATCGATCTAGGCAACTACCATCCGGAGCTTCGCGATGGCCACATCGATGCAATCGACCGCGGGATGCTCGACAGCCAATGGGTCGCTCAGCAAATCGGCCGTCCGGTCATCAAGGCGTTCAACAACATCTTCGCTGCAAGCCTTCTCGAAAAGGCCGTCCCGAGAGCAACGAAAGGGCGGATCGCCCTACCGGTCGCTGGGGATCCCTGGGACGCTCGGGCAGCAGTGCTTCGCCTCGTCGATGATCTCGGCTTCGATCCCCTAGACGCGGGTGATCTGGACAACTCCTGGCGGCAGCAGACCGGAGCGCCGGCCTACTGCCGGGATCTCGAACTCGCCGCGCTCCAGCGCGCGCTCGCTGAGGCGGAGCGAAACCGGATTGGCGAATACCGCGCCGAAGAGGAGACCCGCATCAGGGGATTGATCGAAGCGCAGGCGGCAAGCAGGTCAGCGCGTCCACGAGAATCTCCTTCACCGCGCTGACACACACGCCGCCATGTCGCCTATCTCCCTTGCGCCTCGGAAGGACCCCAACGCGGCGGCCGGCTCCATACATGAAAACGCCCGCTTGGCAGCGGGCGTTCTCGTGTCGACCGGAGCGTTTTTCTTGAACTAGCGTCGGACGCGACGGCGCTTCGCGAACCCGAGGCCGGCGAAGCCGAGGCCGAAGAGGGCAAGGGTCATCGGCTCTGGCACCCCGACCGCCTGCTGGGCGAAATCGTTGGTAATCGAATTCAGCTGGCCGGAGACGGTGCTGGAAGTGTTGTTGGTCACCATGATGCTTGTGTCGCCTGGACTGAGCGTCATGGTAGCGGTGCCACCATCAGTCATGGGCCCGAGTGTGTGAGACCCGGAGTTGTTACCGATGAGACTCGTGGAGGTCGTCACACCAGGAACCGAAACATCGACCCCGAGACTGGCGAAAGCCATTACCGTGCCTGTGTGTCCCGCGGGTATGCCGATTGTGTAATCCAGTAAATTGGGAAGCGTTCCAGCTGGGAAAAAAACGCCGTCCCTGTCCAGAGTCACGCTGTAATCCTGCCCATGGATACCAACTTCCACCAACGCCGACCCTGGAACTGCGGTGTTAAAGCTAAAAGCGCTGAGAGTCTTGTCGCCAAACGTGCAGCTAAACCCAGCGGTTCCCTCGATGGATGCGACCGTCATGTCGCCAGCGCACGGCGCCTGCGCCACCGCCTGACCGGCTGCCATCAAGAGCACTACCGCCCCGCCCAGCCCGATGCTGAGCACCCTCAGAGCCTTGTTCGTCATGACCATACCCTCCGTGACTAACGCGCTGCGGCGCATGACTCCCACGCGCTTGCCCAAGGCACCCAGCAGTATACGTCCGCCGCCGCCGTGTGGACCCTTCGCGGGAACAAATAACTGCACCGCGCCGGTCCAGGTCCCGCTCTAGCGCTTCCGTCGCGCGGCCAGTACCGCCGTAGCCTCTAGCTACTCCGCTGCATTGGAGCGCGAAACGGGGTCTCCGGGAATCGGAGCGCCAGGATGTGCAGACTGGCGCGGTCGCGGATGCGCTGCTGCTGCGGCCAGGCTTGCGGCGGCCCTGAAGGCGGCGAGGGCAGCACGTTCGGCTGATCGTCTCGAGGCTTGACCGCCTGTCGCGCAACGTGCACTTCATTACCGGGCTCAGATGCCTGCGCGGTGTCCATTTCGAGGTGGGACCAAAGGCCAATAGCAGCGTCGATCCAGGGCTCGTTATATTTTCAAATACATAGCGCGTAGCGCAATCGTATGGCCAATTCGCCCTTAGAGAGAGCTGGGAGAAATGAGCACGAATCAAGTCCACCGGGCTCACGGGTCGATACCCGGACGCCTCCCGTTCCTGTCGACATGTCCCAAGTGCAAGCACAATCAGGTGCAGTGGTACACCCGCGGTGCTTTGCGAAGGCTGCTCAACGGCGACCACCCGGTGGAGGGGTACTGCGTGCCATGCGATGAGTACTGGAGAATCAGCGCCCACGAGCGCGCAGGGCTCGCTATAGCGTTAGGGTGGACCCGGGCATTTCACTGGAGAAGTTAGCCACGTTGTGGGGGAGGCTCGTACCATGTTTGAAACCACTGCGTTCTTCTCGACGTGCCCAAGGTGCAAGCACCCGAAATTGCAAAACGGATACGAGCGGATTGAACTCGTTGAGTCGCTCGGTGCTGGTCAAGACATCGACGCTTACTGTCTGCAGTGTGATGTGGTTTGGCCGATCAGTGCGCAGGAGCGTCTCCTAATAGCCCGGGGGATCACCCCGCCTCTACACGACCCGCCCCTTTCGCAGCGGAAGCGCCTGCGGTAAGCGCGACCACGGCAGCTCTCGGAGCGCGCGCTCGTTACTTCTTGATGTGAGTCCGCACTCGCACCGGCAAATGGTGCGAGCGACTCGGCGCCGGCGTCCAGGCAGTATTGTTGCCCGCGCGGCTGGACTTCATTACCCGATTTCGTGACCGACCATGCTCTTTTGGTCGGGGTGACAGGATTTGAACCTGCGACACCTACGTCCCGAACGTAGTGCTCTACCAGGCTGAGCTACACCCCGATCTCGTGCGCCACCGCCGGTAGGGAAAGCGGCGGGGCGCGAAGTGTACTGAACCGCGCCCCCGCCATCAAATAATCGCGTTTTTCAGCTCCCCGCCTTCTGCACCACGATGCGGCCGAGGTGCATGACGAATACCGGATGCTCGGTCGCGTGGATATCGCTGAGCACGTTGCCGGGGACTGCCACGATATCGGCCACCTTGCCGGCCTCGAGCGTTCCGATGTCCTGGACCCCGAGGAGTTTCGCCGCATCGCGGGTGCCGGCTAGCAGCGCCGCCGCCGGGGCCATGCCCTGATCGGTCATCAGGGAGAACTCCAACGCATTCATGCCGTGCGGGTAAACCCCCGAATCCGTGCCGAAGGCGATCGGCACGCCGATGCGCAGGGCGGCGCGAAACATCTTGTCGTGGGCGGCGGCGGCGGCGCGGGCCTTGGCGGCGATCTTCGGCGGGAAGGTGTCCGCCTGCTTGTTCACCCAGTAAACGGCCATGCGGGTCGGCACGAGCCACACGCCCTTGGCCTTCATCATCTTCAGGGTGTCCTCGGTGAGGAAGCTCCCGTGCTCGATCGAGTCGACGCCGGCGGCGATCGCCAGCCGCGCCGCGGCATCGCCGTGGCAGTGGGCGGCGACCTTGCGCCCCCATTTGTGCGCCTCGGTGATGATCGCGCTCAGCTCCTCCGGGGTGAGCTGCGGCACGTCCACCGGGTCGGACTCCGACAGCACCCCACCGCTGGCGGCGATCTTGATGACGTCCGCCCCCCACTTCATCTGATAGCGCACCGCTTCGCGGCACTGGTCCGGCCCGGTGCAGATACCTTCGATCGGCCCGTACGGCTTCACGCGCTCGGGCGGGAAAGCATAGTCATCGACGTGGCCACCCGGGGAGCCGATCGCATGTACGGCCGTGAGGATCCGCGGTCCGGCAGTGACGCCCGCGTTGATCGCGTTGCGTAGCCCGACGTCGACGAAATCATCGGCGCCGACGTTGCGCACCGTGGTGAAGCCCGCTTCCAGCGTGCGCCGCGCGTAGAGCGCGGCGTACAGCGCCTGCTCGGAGGGGAAGCGCATCAGGCGGGAGTAGAAGAAGTGGTAGTAGTCCTTCTCGAACTCCATGGTGAGATGCGTGTGCGCATCGATGAACCCCGGCAGGAGCGTGGCATCACCCAGGTCGATGAGGCGCGCGCCGGCAGGCACGGTGGTGCCGACCGACACGATGTGGTCCCCGCGCACCACGACGACCGTGTTGCTCTTGAGCTGCGTGCCGGTCGCCTCGAACACCCGGGCGGCCTTGAGCGCGATGGTTTCCGGCGCCGGGGCGTCGGCCCGCGCCGCCGCGCTGCCGAGCAGCACGGCGCTGATGGTGCAAACAGTGAGCTGGCCGAGTCGGGTCTGCTTGGCGTGCGGCATGGAGGCATCCCTGAAAAAATGGTGCGGAAGTCTATGAGAAGCTCCGGCGCGGACGCAATTGCGCGCGCGTGCCGGGCGCAGCTCGCGTGCCGTCGCCGCAAGTCAGGCGGCTGTCAGGTGGTGTGTTCGACCGCGAAGCGTGCGAGCGCGATCAGGCCGTGCTTGTACGGGGAGTCCGCGAGCGGCGCGAGCGCGCGGATGGCGCGCTCGGACTGCTGCCGCGCGAGTTCTGCGCTGTACTCCAGCCCGCCGGTGGCGTCGATGGCGGCGATCACCGGCTCCAGTTGTGCCAGTCCCCCGCGGCGGATGGCCTCGCGGATCGCGGCACGCTGAGGTTCGCTGCCATTCTTGAGCGCGTAGATCAGCGGCAGCGTGGGTTTGCCTTCCGCCAGGTCATCGCCGAGGTTCTTGCCGCGCTCCTTCGGGTTGGAGCGGTAGTCGAGCATGTCATCGACCAGCTGGTAGGCGGTGCCGAGATGGCGGCCGTAGGCGGCGAGGGAGCGGCGCGCCTCCGCGGGCACGTTCGCCAGCACCGCCGCGACTTCGGCGCCGGCTTCGAAGAGCTTCGCGGTCTTGCGGTAGATGACCTCGAGGTAGCGCTCCTCGGTGGTATCCGGATCGCGCGCGTTCATCAGCTGCAGCACCTCGCCCTCGGCGATGACGTTGGTCGCCTCGGCCATGACCTCCATCACCGGCTGGCGCCCAAGAGCGGCCATCATCTGAAAGGCGCGCGAGTAGACGAAATCACCGACCAGCACGCTCGCCTGGTTGCCGAATACCCGGTTGGCGGTGTCGCGCCCGCGCCGCAGCGACGAGCCGTCCACGACGTCATCGTGCAGCAGCGTCGCGGTATGGATGAACTCGATGAACGCCGCGGCTTCCACGTGCGCGTCGCCCTGGAGCTCGCAGGCGCGCGCGGCGAGCACGACCAGCGTCGGGCGCAGGCGCTTGCCGCCGCCGGAGATGATGTGCTCGGCAATCTGATCGATGAGCGGCACCACACTCTTCAGGCGCGAGCGGATCACCGCATCGACCGCGCGCAGGTCCGCCTGCACCAGGGCGCGGATTTCCATCAGCGTCATAACGGGCGGGCGGGGCTGCTCGGAGAGTGAGGCGTTCATAAGCCTGGCTTAAGAGAACCGTGGGGCATCCTAGCCGACCGGGGCCCCTTAGGAGAAATGCCGGTGGGGCGTGGCTGGCCGCGGCGCTGATCGGCTAAGTATCTGTCGCTCCTACAAAAAGTGTCGTTTGACCGCAACCGGGTGCGCCAGTAGAATGCGCGGCCTTTCCGTAACCCCCATACCTCTTTATACGACTATGTACGCGGTCATCGCCACGGGCGGTAAACAGTATCGAGTGACGAAGGACGGCGTGCTGCGCGTGGAGAAGCTCGACGCGGAGCCGGGCGCCACCGTCACGTTCGGCGAGGTGCTCCTGGTCGGGGAGGGGGCGGACGTCAAGCTCGGCAAGCCCACCCTCGAGGGTGGCAAGGTGCTGGCGACCGTGGTGCGCCACGGCAAGGGCGCCAAGGTGTCGATCGTGAAGTTCAAGCGCCGCGCGCACTACCTGCGGCAGAAGAATCACCGACAGCTGTTCACTGAGGTGAAGGTCACGGAGATCAGCGCGGGCTGAAGGCGCCGGGGCGCAACGGTTAAGGATCGGGACAGGACATGGCACATAAAAAGGCAGGCGGCAGTACCAAGAACGGCCGCGATTCGCACTCCAAACGCCTGGGCGTCAAGCGCTTCGGCGGCGAGCACGTGCTGGCCGGGAACATCCTTATCCGCCAGCGCGGCACGCCGGTACGCGCCGGCGCGAATGTCGGCACCGGCACCGACCACACCCTGTTCGCCAAAGTCACCGGCAAGGTGCAGTTCCAGAAGAAGGGCGCCGAGCAGCGCATGTACGTGAGCGTGGTGCCGGAGAAGACCTGACCCGCAGGCGCCCCGCGGGTGCCCGAGTATTTCAGAGAACCCCGGCCGCCGTGCCGGGGTTTTTGTTTGCGCTAGAGTTCTTGCTATGAAGTTCGTCGATGAGGCGCGCACGCGCGTGCAGGCCGGCAGCGGGGGCCGCGGGAGCACCAGTTTCCGCCGCGAGAAGTTCGTGCCGTTCGGTGGTCCGGACGGCGGCGACGGGGGCGCCGGCGGCAGCGTCTACCTGCGCGCCGCCACGGGCATCAATACGCTCGCGGACTTTCGCATCGAGCGCACCTACAAGGCGCAGCACGGGGAGCCGGGCAGCTCCAATGACTGCACCGGGCGCGGCGGGAGCGATCTGTACGTGCCCGTGCCGATCGGCACCGTCGTGCGCGACGCCGAGACCCAGGAGGTCCTGGGCGACCTCACCCGCGATGGCCAGGAACTGCTGGTGGCGCGGGGTGGCAAGGGCGGCTGGGGCAATCAGCGCTTCAAGTCGAGCACCAACCGTACGCCGCGCCAGTTTGGCCCGGGGCTGCCGGGGGAGAAGCGCTCCCTGGAATTCGAGCTCAAAGTCATCGCCGACGTCGGCCTTCTCGGGCTGCCCAATGCCGGTAAATCGACCCTCATCCGCGCGGTGTCCGCCGCGCGCCCCAAGGTGGCCGATTACCCCTTCACGACCCTGTATCCGAATCTCGGCGTGGTGGCGGTCGGGCAGCACCGCAGCTTCGTGATGGCCGACATCCCGGGACTGATCGAAGGGGCGGCCGCGGGCGCCGGTCTCGGTATCCGCTTCCTGAAGCACCTGCAGCGCACACGCGTGCTGCTGCACCTGGTGGATCTGTTGCCCCCGGACCCGCAGGCCGACCCGGTGAAGGATGCCCGCGCCATCGTCGGGGAGCTGAAGAAGTTCAGCGCCGAACTCGCCGCCAAGCCGCGCTGGCTCGTCATCAACAAGAAGGATCTGCTGCCGGCGGCCGAGGCGCAGAAACGCGCCCGCGCGATCGTGCGCGCGTTACGTTACAAGGGACCGCACTTCCTCATCTCCGCGGCAACCGGAGAGGGCACGCAGGAGCTGTGCGCAGCGGTTATGACTTTTTTGGAACAGCAGGCGCGTTCGGCACGCGCGCCCGCATCATCTCCAGCAGATGCTGCCGACGAGCCGCCGGGCGCAGCTTAAGAGGCGTTGGAATCACGGGGCTCGGAATACGGACTTTGTCGTTCACGTTCATCACGCCCTCATTGCATCGCACGGATGCGGGCGGCCAGCCGGCTCTTGTGCCGCGCAGCCTTGTTGCGGTGAATGATCTGCTTGCTCACCAGGGCGTCGATTACCGGGACCGCCTTCTGGTAACTGCTCTTGGCCGCCTCTTTTTCACCCCCGGTAATGGCAGCCGTCACGGTGCGCACGGCCGTGCGCATCCGCGAACGCAGCGCCACGTTCCTGGCGCGATGCTTTTCAGCCTGTCGGGCAGCCTTCTCGGCGGACTTGGTATTGGCCACGAACTCTTCCTACTAATGTCAAAGCGCCCCCGATCGCGCGGGGCCGGTAGTCTGCGTATCGGCCCGGGGCTTGTCAACGCGTCGTCGCTTGGCGAACGCGGCAAGCCATGCGGCATTCACATAAACTGCCGTGCCGACGGCGCCCTCCACGGCACGTCGATAATTAATTGTTAAATATCAATAGTTTATACAGGATATGAGACTGATCCGCGGACTGGCCGGTCTGCGCGCCCCCGCCGCGCGCACCATCGTGAGCATCGGGGCCTACGATGGGCTGCACCTCGGGCACCAGGCGCTCCTGGCGCGCCTGATCGAGCGCTCGGTGGCCGCCGCGGTGCCCGCCCTGCTGGTGACGTTCGAGCCCATGCCGCGCGAGTACCTGCAGCCCGAGGATCCGCCCGCGCGTCTGACCAGCTTCCGGGAACGCTGGCGGCTGCTCGCCTTACTGCCGCTGGATTACCTGTGCCTGCTGCGCTTCGATGAGGCATTGCGTAACCTCTCGCCTGAGGACTTCGCGCAGGTGCTGGCGCGGGGACTTAACGCCCGCACGGTCATCGTCGGGCATGACTTTCGCTTCGGGCGCCTGGGCAAGGCCACGGCGGACGTGCTGGCCGAGGCCGGGGGCCGGCTCGGTTTTGCGGTCGAGGTCGTGCCGCCCGTGCGACTGGGGGGCGAGCGCATCAGCAGCAGCGGCGTGCGAGCCGCGCTCGCGGGCGGGGATTTCGCGCAGGCGGCCGCCTGGCTCGGGCGCCCCTGGACGATGCGCGGGCGCGTGGTGGGCGGGGAGCGTCTGGGACGGAAGCTCGGGTTTCCGACGGCCAACCTGCCGCTCAGGCAGCGTCGCGCGCCGGTCGAGGGCGTGTTCGCCGTGCGGGTGCACGGCGTCACCGAGGCGGCGCTCCCGGGCGTCGCGAGCCTCGGCACCCGTCCGACGGTGCACGGGACCGAGCGGCTCCTGGAAGCGCACTTGTTTGACTTCGCGGGCGACCTGTACGGTCGCGAGATCGCGGTGGAGTTCGTGGCGAAGCTGCGCGATGAGGCGCGCTTCGCCTCACTCGAGGCGCTCACCGCGCAGATGCATGAGGATGCCGCGCGCGCCCGCGCGCTGCTCGGGGTTTGAAACGGGACGACATGGCCGACTACAAGCACACGATCAACCTGCCGCAGACCGACTTTCCGATGAAGGCGGACCTGGCGCAGCGCGAGCCTGCGATGGTGCGCGCCTGGGACGCGCACGGCACGTACGCGAAGCTGCGCGAGCTGGCCCGCGGGCGGCCGCGCTTCGTGCTGCACGATGGCCCCCCCTACGCCAACGGCGCGATCCACATCGGTCATTGCGTCAACAAGATCCTGAAGGACGTGGTGGTCAAGTCACGCTCGCTCGATGGCTTCGACTCGCCCTACATCCCGGGCTGGGACTGCCACGGCCTGCCGATCGAGCTGCAGGTCGAGAAGAAGCACGGCCGCCCGGGCGGCAAGCTCGACGCGCGCGCTTTCCGAGCCGCCTGTCGCGCCTACGCGCAGGAGCAGGTCGAGCTGCAGCGCAGCGACTTCAAGCGCCTGGGGATACTCGGGGACTGGGAGCGACCCTATCTCACCATGGCGCCGCAGTACGAGGCGCAGCAGCTGCGCGCCTTCGGCCGCATCATCGAGAACGGCCACCTCTACAAGGGCGTGAAGCCGGTGTACTGGTGCCTGGACTGCCGCTCCGCGCTCGCCGAAGCGGAGGTCGAGTACGAGGAGCGCACCTCGCCGGCGATCGATGTGGGCTTTCGCGTGGCGGACAACGAGGCGCTCGCCGCGCGGCTCGGCGTCGCCGCGCGCGAGCTCGGCGCCGCGCCCGTGGACGTCGTCATCTGGACCACGACCCCCTGGACGCTGCCGGCGAACCAGGCGGTGGCGTTGCGGGCGGAGTTCATCTACGTGCTGCTCGAGGCGCACCAGGGCGCGAGCGTGCGCCGCCTGATCCTGGCGGCCGAGCTCATGGAATCATCCCTTAAACGCTATGGCATGGGCGATGCGCGCGTGCTGGCGCGCGCGCAAGGGCGCGCGCTCGAGGGCCTGAAGCTGCACCACCCGCTGCTGCCGCGCGAGGTGCCGGTGATCCTCGGCGAGCACGTGACGCTCGATGCCGGCACGGGCGCGGTGCATACCGCGCCGGGCCACGGCCAGGAAGACTTCGCCGTCGGTCAGCGCTACGGACTCGAGGTGCTCAATCCGGTCGGCAACGACGGGCGCTTCCTGCCCAACACGCCGCTGGTGGCGGGGCTGCGGGTCGATGAGGCCAATCCGGTCCTCATCCAGGCGCTGCGGGGTGCCGGGGAGCTGCTGCACGAGGAGCCGCTCCTGCACAGCTACCCGGTGTGCTGGCGCCACAAGACGCCGGTGATCTTCCGCGCCACCCCGCAGTGGTTCATCAGCATGGAACGCGCGCAGCTGCGCGAGCACACGCTGCGCGACATCAAGGGCGTGCAGTGGACGCCCGCGTGGGGCGAGCCGCGCATCACCGGCATGATTGCGAGCCGCCCGGACTGGTGCATCTCGCGCCAGCGAACCTGGGGCGTGCCGATCCCGCTGTTCGTGCACAAGGAAAGCGGCGCCCTGCATCCGCGCACCTCCGAGCTCATCGAGGCGGCGGCCGCGCGCGTGGCGGTGGGGGGGATCGATGCCTGGTTCGAGCTCGAGCCGCGCGAGCTGCTGGGTGAGGAGGCCGCGCACTACGACAAGGTGACCGACGTCATGGACGTCTGGGCGGACTCAGGCCTCTCGTTCGAGTGCGTCGGCCGCGAGCGCCCCGAGATCAGCGCGCCGGTCGAGCTGTACCTTGAGGGTTCCGACCAGCACCGCGGCTGGTTCCACTCTTCGCTCCTCATGTCCGAGGCCCTGTACGAGCGCGCCCCGTACAAGGGCGTGCTCACGCACGGCTTCACGGTCGATGAGAAGGGCCGCAAGATGTCGAAGTCCCTCGGCAACGTCATCGCGCCGCAGAAGGTGATGAACAGCCTCGGGGCCGACGTGCTGCGGCTGTGGGTCTCGGCGACCGACTATGCCAACGAGATCGCGGTCTCGGACGAGATCCTCAAGCGCATGGCGGACTCCTACCGGCGCATGCGCAACACGCTGCGCTTCCTGCTCGGCAACCTGCACGGCTTCGACCCAGGCCGAGATGCGCTGCCGGCGGCGGAGCTCGTGGCACTCGATCGCTGGGTGCTCGAGCGCACGCGCACGCTGCAGGCTGAGATCGTGGACGCCTACCGCCGCTACGCCTTCCACCTCATCTACCAGAAAGTGCACAACTTCTGCAGCGTGGACCTGGGCGGGTTCTACCTGGACGTCATCAAGGACCGCATGTACACCACGCCCGCGCGCAGTGCCGCGCGCCGTTCGGCGCAGACGGTGATGTTCCACATCGCCGAGAGCATGGTGCGCTGGCTGGCGCCCATCCTGTCCTTCACCGCCGAGGAGGTGTGGCGCTACCTGCCCGGCGCGCGTCCGGAGTCGGTGTTCCACGCCACCTGGCATGAGCTGCCGGCGGTGCCGGCCGACGGCATCGACTGGCCGGCGCTCATCGGGCTGCGCGCCGACGTCACGCGCGAGCTCGAGAAGCTGCGCGACACGGGTGCCATCGGCGCGCCCCTCGATGCGCGGGTTGATGTGTACTGTCCGCCGGCCGCGCAGGCGCGCCTTGCTGCGCTCGGCTCGGAGCTGCGGTTCCTGCTCATCACCTCGCACGCCTACGTGCACGCCAGCGCCGCCGCACCGGCGGAGGCCGTGCCGGCGCTGAACGCCGGGATCGAGGGCGTGCGCCTCACGGTGCGTCCGAGCCAGGACCCGAAGTGCGTACGCTGCTGGCACCGCCGCGCCGATGTGGGCGCGGAGCCGCGCCACCCGCAGCTGTGCCTGCGCTGCGTCAGCAACATCGAGGGACCGGGCGAGGAGCGGGTATTCGCATGAACGAACAGTCCCAGACGGCGGTCAAACCCCGTGCGGGCGCTGCGGCGCCGCCGCTGGCGGTGAGCGGCTGGCGCTGGCTGCCCTTAAGTGCCGGCGTGATCCTGGCGGATCAGCTGGTGAAGGCGTGGATCGTGCATCACTTCGCGCTGTTCGAGCGCGTGCACGTGCTCAAGGTGCTCGACATCATTCTCACCTACAACACCGGCGCGGCCTTCAGCTTCCTCGCGCAGGCCTCCGGCTGGCAACGCTGGTTGTTCGTGCTGCTCGCGCTGGGGGTGAGCGCAGCGCTCCTCGCCTGGCTGCGTCGCCTGCACGCGGGCCGCCAGGGGCTGCTGTGCTGCGGGCTCGCGCTGATCGCCGGCGGGGCGCTCGGCAACATGATCGACCGCCTGCGCTTCGGGCGGGTGGTCGACTTCGTGCACGTGCACTGGGGCCAACACTACTTCCCCGCCTTCAACGTGGCCGATTCGGCCATCACCATCGGTGCGGCGCTGCTATTGCTGGATGCGTGGCGCGAGAGCCGCACCGCCGCGCGGGAGCGCAGCTGATGCAGGTACTGCTCGCCAATCCGCGCGGCTTCTGCGCCGGAGTCGACCGCGCCATCGATATCGTCGAGCGCGCGCTCGAGCTGTTCGGGGCGCCGATCTACGTGCGCCACGAGGTGGTGCACAACTACCACGTGGTGGAGCGGCTGCGCACTCGCGGGGCGGTGTTTGTCGAGGAACTCGCGGAAGTTCCCGGCGGCAGCACGGTGATCTTCTCCGCGCACGGGGTCTCGAGCGCGGTGGAGCAGGAAGCGCGCGCGCGGCAGCTCACGGTGTTTGATGCCACCTGTCCGCTGGTGACCAAGGTGCATATGGAGGTGCAGCGCTATGCGCGCGACGGCCGCGACGTGCTGCTCATCGGGCACGCCGGGCACCCGGAGGTCGAGGGCACTATGGGGCGCTTCGACCCGAGCAGCGGCGGCCACATGCACCTGGTGCAGAACGTGGGCGACGTCGCGCGCCTGCAGGTGCGCGACCCGCAGCGCCTGGCGTTCGTGACGCAGACGACGCTGTCGGTCGATGACACCGCGGAGATCGTCGGCGCGCTGCGGGCGCGCTTTCCGCAGCTGGCGACCCCGCGGCGCGAGGATATCTGTTATGCCACCCAGAACCGCCAGGACGCGGTCAAGAAACTGCTCGAGCAGTGTGACGTGCTGTTGGTGGTCGGCTCGCGTACCAGCTCCAACTCGAACCGCCTGCGCGAACTGGCCGACCGGGCCGGGGTGCCGGGCTACCTCATCGACGGGCCGCAGGATCTCAGGCCCGAATGGTTCGCCGGCAAGGCGGCGGTGGGCCTGACGGCCGGCGCCTCCGCCCCGGAGCTGCTGGTGCAGCAGGTCCTCGAGCAGCTCAAGGCCTGGGGCGCGCAGGCACCGTCGGAAGTGAGCGGGCGCGAGGAGCGGGTGTACTTTGCGCTGCCGCGGGGCCTGCGTCGCGACTCAGAAGAACCCGTGTAGCTCGAGGAAATACAGCCGCTGGTTCTGCACCGGCTGCTGCGGGATCCCGTCATAGAGGCGCGCCCCGCCGCGCAGCTGCACGAACTGGATCGGCGTCCACTCGTAGACGAAGCTCCAGCGGTTCTGCTGATCGTTCGAGACGTCGCGGTCCGGGTCGAAATACTCGTAGCTGATCTTTAGGTTGTGGCCGTGCCGCGGTGAGTAGTTGGCCTCGAGCAGCCCGCCAAGCTGCTTCTGTTGGCCGCCCGGCCCCGCGGGCAGGCTGTGGTCATCGACGTAATCGACCTCCGCCAGCCAGGCGATCGGGCCGGTGCGCAGGCCGCCAAACAGCGCATAGGTCTCGCGGCTGCCGTCGGGGTTGGAGTCATTGAAGTTCGCCGCCAGCCCGGCGCGCCAGCGGTTCTCGACGTAACTTACCTGCAGGCTCTCCTGCTTGCCGTTGCTGGTCGGGGCGGCCCCGGCCGTGCCATTGCTCACGGCGAGCTGTGCATCCCAGTGCCCGTGCTCATAGCCGACCTCGACCCCATTGTCCGGGGTGTCCATGTCGATTTGGCTGACGTTGTTCACGAACGCGCTCTGGTCCTGCAGCCGCAGTCCGAACGGCAGGTACATCTGGCCCGCTTTGAGGTACCAGGTGTGATCGGCGGACCACAGCATGGCCCAGGCCTCGCGATTGAGCGCCGTCCCCGGGGCCACGAGCTCATCAATGTAGACCACCAGCCGCTCGGGAATCACGTTCGCTGAGAGGTAGACCCGCGCCTGCTCCAGGTCGAACTGGTTGGTGGTCGTCTGGTTCGGCACCTGCTGCGCCTCGAATTGATAACGCACGTCCCCGCCGATTGAGATGAAGCGGTTGATGGCGCCCGTCCACACATCGGTACCGGTGTCGATATGCTTGGCCGGCAGCACGGTCTGCGCGAAGATCTCACCGAAGGCCGTGCGCTCACCGCCGCCGGTGGGATTGACGTGGCACTGGCCGCACTTGTAGCCGTTGGCCACGGCCAGATACGGTTCCGCCTGCGCGCGTGCCGCGAGGAGCACCAGCAAGAACCCCACCAGCGGCCATGACGGGTATCGCGTCCTCAAGGCGTAGTCTCCACTGTGAATTCAACGACCGCGTCCTCACCGAGCGGACTGCCGTTCAGATCGGCGAGCGCCGCGGGTCCCGTGCCGCGCACGTGCAGACGGTAGGTGCCGTTGGGAAGCGGCGTAGCGGGATGCATCAGCACCGTGGCTGGATTGCCCGCCGCGAGTGAGTAATGCATGGGCGGAAGTACCTGCGCCGCGCCCTGCGGCGCGAGCGGCTCGAGCGACAGCGTGGTCGCGTTCACGAGGGAGAAATCGATCTCGCGGCTGAAGGCCACCACGAGCTGCTGCGGGGTGCGCGCCATGCGCGCGTCGGCCGCGGGCGAGGTCGCCGTCAGCGCGAGCGCCGCTGCGGCCGTCGGCGTACCGGATTGCGCGCCGTTGGTGATCCACTGACGGATCACGTCGATGGTGGACTGTGGCAGATAGGGGCCACCTTTGGGCATGCGTGCGCCGGCGATGCCGGTGGCGCCCTCGAGCTTCTGCACCATGTAGCTGCTGTCCGGGTCCCCGGCCTTGACGCGATCGAGGTTCGGCATTTCACCGCTGGGCACGCCGACCAGCAGCGCATAGCTGTGGCCGGCATCGAGCTGCAGGCCCTCAGGCGCCGCGGCGCCGCTGTGGCAGCGCACACAGATCGGCGTGAACACGTTATCCTGGATCGACTGGAAGTCCGCGCTCAGCGGCGTAGCCGGATTCGAGCCCTCGGTGATCGGCTGACCGTTGGCGTCGAGTCCCTCGCCGTTGCCGGCGCAAGCGGCGAGCAGCGCGGCCGTCAGCGGCGCCACCCAGCGCGGCAGTAATGAGTATTGCATTCCGCGCCTTCCGCGCTGATTTCACACGCGTGTGAGTACCGGCGGCGCGGGGAACGGGTTCCCGTTCCCCGGCAAATATTTTTCGCGTGGTTCGTAAAACCGGCGTGCGCCGGCCCCGCACTCACGTGTTGCGAACGAGGACGCCGGCGCGCGCGACAACGGCCCGGCAAGCGGGTACTCCCCCCGCTGCAAGGAAGCAAACCCCCTCGACCGGCCCGACGCGGATTGCCGCGCGGGCCGGTCTTTCCAACACCGGCTGACTTAAGGGGGGGCTTAGGCGCTCGCGCGCGTGCGGCCCTGGTACAGCGGCTTCTTGAGTTTCCAGCGCTTGTGGGACCACGGCCAGTCGGCCGGGGCGGCGTGGATCTGCGCCTCGACGAGGCGGGCGTAGCGCTCGGTGAGCGCGCCGGGGTTGGTTGCCTCACCCGGCTTGCTGAGCGGCGTGAACTGCATCTCGTAGTGCCCGCGCGCGGTGCGCTTCAGGCCGATGAAGAAGACCGGCAAGCGCGTGGCACGCGCGATCTCCTCGGGTCCCATGTAGAAGGCAGTATCGCGGTTCAGGAACCGCGTCCAGTGCTTGTGCTCGCTCGTGGTCGGTTCCTGGTCGGCCACCATCGCCACCGCGCGCACCACGTCGCGGCGCTTGATGATGTCCGCCAACAGCTCCTTGGCCGGCACCAGGCGGCTGCCGAAGCGCGAGCGCAGGTTCTTCATCTCGCGCTCCGCCCAGCTGTCGACCAGGGGCTTGTAGGCGGCATCGACCGGATAGCCGAGCTCGAGCGACAGCGCGAGCAGCATCCATTCCCAGTTGCACTGATGCGCGGCGACCAGCAGCACCGACTGCCCGTTGTCGAGCAGCTCACGCGCCAGCTCCAGATTGCTGATGCGCACGCGCCGGCGGAACTCGCGCGGCGACATGACCACGGACTTGAAGATCTCGACCAGCATCTGCGCGAAGGAGCGGTAGTAGGCGCCGATCACGGCGCGCAGCTGCGATTCCTCGTAGTGCGGAAAGGCCTTGCTCAGGTTCTCGCGCACTACGTGTTCGCGGTAGGCGTAGACGTGTACCGACAGCCACCCGAGTACGCTCGCAAGCCCATAGAGCAGCGGCAGCGGAATGCGCGCCAGCAGCGCGACCCACCAGGCCGAGGGCGCAGGGGGGGCCGTCGGCCGCTCATCCGATGGGGTGGGCGGGCGTGGGGCGAGCGCGCTCAGCGAGACACCTAGCTGACCGGGTGCGGGCGCGTGACTGGTGGAGTGGGCTGCGCCGTGAGCACGCGCCCGAATTTCGGCGCGAGCCAGCGCTCGATGTCGTCCACCACCGTGAACAGCGCCGGCACGATGACCAGCGTGAGCGCCGTGGAGGTGATCAGGCCCCCGATCACGGCCACCGCCATCGGCTGGCGGAACGAGGTGTCGCCACCCAGACCAATGGCCACCGGCACCATGCCCGCCACCATCGCCACCGTGGTCATGACGATCGGGCGCGCGCGCTTGTGAGTGGCCTCGAGGATGGCCGACAGCCGGTCCTTGCCGGCACGCATCTCCTCGATGGCGAAATCCACCAGCAGGATGGCGTTCTTGGCGACGATACCCATGAGCATCAGGAAGCCGATCATAGCGCCAAGGGAGAGGGCGCTGCCGGTGAGCATGAGCGCGGCCACGGCACCGCCAAAGGAGAGCAGGAGCGAAGAGAGGATGGTGATCGGCTGCAGCACGCGCGCGAACAGCAGCACCAGCACGGCGAACACCATGAGGATGCCGGTGACCATGGCGATGCTGAAGTTGATGAACAGCTCGTTCATGTACTTGGCATTACCGACGTCCACCTGGTGCACGCCCTGGGGCAGATTCTTCAGCGTCGGCAGCGCCCGGATCTTCTCCATGGCCGTGCCGAGCTCAACCCCGCCGGTCAGGTCCGCGACGATCGACAGGCGCCGTGCCTGATTGTAGCGGCGCACCCGCGTCGGGCCCTGGCCGAAGCTGATATCGGCCACGGCCTTCAGCGGCACCGACCCGCCGGCCGCCGTGGGCACGGGCAGATTCTCGAGCGTGGACAGGTCGCGACGGCTGTCTTCGGTCAGGCTCACGCGGATCGGCACCTGACGGTCGGCGAGGGAAAACTTGGCGCTGTACTGGTCCAGTTCCCCGAGCGTGGCAATGCGAATAGTGTCGCTCAGGGAGGCGACCGTCACGCCCAGCTGCGAGGCGAGGTCCAGGTGCGGACGGATGAGGATCTCCGGACGCGGCATGTCCCCGTCGATGCCCGGATCGTGCAGCTCTTTGAGCTGACGCATCTCATCGACGAGCTTGCGCGCGCTTGCCTCCACCAGCTGCGAATTGTCGCCGGTGATGTAGATGTTGACGTCGCGGCCGTTGTTGCCGCCGCGGTTGAAGTGGATGCGCGCATCGGGGATGGAGGCGAAGTCATTGATGACCCGGTCCTCGAACTGCCGCTGCGTGGCCTTGCGCTCGCTCGGCTTGACCAGCGTGATCTGCAGTGTTCCCGTGCGCACTTCGTCGAATTCATCGCCGCCGACTCTCTCGACCACCGAACTGACTTCCGGCTGGCGCGCGAGGATGCGGTAGGCGGCCGCCGAAACCGCCGAGGTGTCTTCGAGCCGCGCACCGGCGGGCAGCTCGATGTTGACTTCCGTATAGCTGTCATCGGAAGCGGGGATGAAGGCCTTGGGGATGATGACGAGCCCGACCAGCGACAAGGCGAAGAATGCGGCGCCGCCGCCGAGGGTCTTCCAGCGATGCAGCGTCGTCCAGCGCAGTACGCGCTGGTACCAGGCCATGACCGGGCCGTCTTCATGAGTGGCGATCGTCTCGGATCTGAGCGTGTAGGCGGCGAGCACCGGGGTGATGAGTCGCGCCACCAGGAGCGAGAAGAACACGGCCGCGGCGACGGTGAGGCCGAACTGCTTGAAGTACTGGCCGGTGAGTCCCCCCATGAAACTCACCGGCAGGAATACCGCGATGATGGTCGCCGAGCAGGCCACCACCGCGAGCCCGATCTCGTCGGCCGCATCGAGCGCGGCCTGATAGGCACTCTTGCCCATGCGCATGTGGCGCACGATGTTTTCGATCTCGACGATGGCGTCATCAACCAGTACGCCCGCCACCAGCGACAGCGCCAGCAGGCTGATGGAGTTCAGCGTGAAGTCCAGCCACTGCATGACCAGGAAGGTCGGAATCGCCGACAGCGGGATGGCGAGCGCGGAGATGAGCGTGGCGCGCCCGTCGCGCAGGAACAGGAACACCACGAGCACCGCGAGCATCGAGCCCTCGAGCAGCGCGCTCATCGCCGAGTGATAAGTGGCTTTGGTGTAGTCGACGGTCGTAAAGACTGAGGCGATCGTGACCTGCGGGTTTTCCTTGCGGATCTTGGCGAGTTCCGCGTCCACTTCCTTCATCACGTTGACGTCGGAGGTGCCCTTGGCCTTGGAGATGCTGAAGGTGGTCGCGGGACGGCCGTTGAGGCGTGCCAGGGAGCGGATCTCGCCCACGCTGTCCTTGACGCTGGCGAGGTCCGAGAGGCGGGCGAAGCGCCCGCCGGGCAGTACCACCTGCGTGTCGCCCAGATCGCGCGCCGAGTGTGCTTCGCCGAGCACGCGGATGGCCTGCTCGCCGCCGCCGACCTGCGCGCGGCCGCCGGGGGAATCGAGATTCAGCGAGCGCAGCTGCTGATTTACCTGGGCCGCGGTGACGCCCAAGGCCTGCATGCGTGCCGGATCAAGCTCGATGCGGATTTCGCGGCTGACGCCGCCGCCGCGCGACACCTGCGCCACGCCCTCCAGGCTGAGCAGGCGCTTGTTGATGCTGTTGTCCACGAACCAGGAGAGCTGCTCGTCGGTGAGTGCGCTGGAGCTCACCGCGAAGATGCCGACCTGCTGGTCGATGTCCAGGCGTTGCACCACCGGCTCCTCGATCCCCTGCGGCAGATTGACGCGCACCTTGGCGACCGCATCGCGCACGTCCGCAACGGCACGATCGATGGGGGTGCCGATGGCAAACTCGATGAAGATGCGCGACTGGCCCTCGATGGCGAGGGAGGTGATGCTGTTGATGTTGCCGATGCCGGCGACCGCACCCTCGACCTTCTGCATGATCTGGGTCTCGATCTCCTGCGGCGAGGCGCCCGGCTGCGAGACCAGCACTTCCACGCCCGGGAAGGAGATGTCCGGGTTGAGCGTCACCGGCAGCCGCACGAAGCCGACCAGGCCCATAAAGAGCAGCACGGCGAACAGCACGACCGGGGTCACCGGGTGGCGGATGGCCCAGGCTGAAATATTTTTCATGGCCGGTTGCCCCCTAGGACTTGCCGCCCGGTGTGGGGGCGACCTTCACCGCTTCGCCGTTGCGCAGGAACCCCCCGGCGGTCGCGACCACGCGCTCGTTGCCGGTGAGGCCGCCGCTGATGACCGCGCCGGCATCGGTGACGCCGGACACGCGCACCGCACGGCGCTCGACCTTGCCGGCATCGTTGACGATCAGCACGTAGCTGCCGTCACTGTCGGCGAGCACGGCGGTCTGGGGCAGCACCGGCCGCTGCGCCTTGTCGACGACTACCTCGGCGCGCGCGAAGGCCCCCGGCCGCAGCTCCGGGTCGGGCTTGAGCGTGATGCGGATGTCACCCAGGCGCGTGGCCGGGTCGATCACCGCCCCGAGCAGGCGCACCGAGCCGGTGAAGGGCTGCGTTATACCGGTCAGGTACACCGTGGCCGCCTGGCCCACCTTGACCCGGGCGAGGTCCTGCTCGGCGATCTGGCCGCGCATCTCGACCTCCCCGCCGCTCGCCACGCGAAACAGCGTCGGCCCGCCGGGGGCGGCGATCTGTCCCACCTCGGCATTGCGGGTGAGCACGGTGCCATCCACCGGTGCGCTGAGGCGCGTGCGCGCGAGACGCGCCTCGGCCTCCGCGAGCTGCGCGGCGACCACCTTGACGTTGGCGGCATCGGTCACCGCGGTCGCGCGGCGCTTCTCGATGTCCTCGGCCGAGAGTGCACCGGCCGCCTCGACCCCCTGGGCGCGGCGGTACTCGGCCGCCGACAATGCCGCCTGCGCCTTCGCCTGCTCGAGCGATGCGGCCAGGCGATTCACCTGCTGCACCATCACCGAGTCGTCGATCTTGGCCAGGATCTGCCCGCGTTTCACGTGGTCGCCGGCCTCGACGTACACCGCGGTGATGCGTCCGGTGTCGCCCTCGTTGGCGATGGGCATGTCGTAGCGCGCCTGGATGGCGCCGGTGAACGTGACGTTCGCGGTGACCGGCTGCAGCGCCGGCACGATGACGGAAACGAGCGGGATGGCGCCGCGGTCGGCGAGCATGGTCGGCGGGGTCTTCGCGCCACCGAGGAGCTTCCACGCCAGGAGCGCGATCAGCACCAGCGCGACGATGGCGCCGATGACCGGCCATTTCAGGCGGGCAGCGCGGGTCTGCAGGCCCGGCAGCGTTACTACCGGCTCAGGCGACACGACCCGCTCAAGGCTCGGGCGGTCGCGCCCGATCCACCTGACCCCCTCGGAAGGGTCGGTTTGCGCATCGGGAAGTTGTTCAAGGTTCGTGCCCACAGCGAGGTTCCTTTGCTGGCGACCGACGGCCCACGCCGGCGCGCTCGAATCGTCCGGGAGTTTAAACGCCCCACCGGCATTCTCGCGCCGGAAGCGCCAGGCGGACGCAGGCAGTCGACGGGCCGATCGCAGGACTCCGGGGGTGGTCGCCGGGACATCGGCTCGGCCAATTTCTAACGGTCCCGCCGATCTGAGCCTTGTGGTCCGCCATGATCCCCTAAGTCCTTGGCCGACCAGTCCATTCCTACGGGGGCGCGCATTGTAACGGAATGATTTGACAGGCACACGCGCGGTTATACGGGCCGTCCGTAGGGGGATTTAACCCGGCCTGGATCACCGTGGCCGCCAAGCGCATGAGGGGCGGCGACGCTGGCGGCGTGCCGAGGCGGGGCCAGTCAGGGCACGCCGCGGCCGGAGGCAGGAGGCACGGACGGGGCGGGGTCCCCCGGCAAGGGGGCCGACGCGAGCCCCTAGCCGTGGTTCGCGTAAACGCTGCGGACCAGTTGCAGCACGTGGTCCTGGATCGCCTCCCGGGTGATTTGGTCGACGGTGTACGTGCTTTGCCTGGCGGCGCCCGCACCGACGTACTTGAAAGTCACGTTCATCGGGCCCGCGCTCGGCGTGATCACCAGCTGCGGGTGTTCGGGATTGCGTACCCGCTGCGGGATGCCGGGGGTGGGAAGGCTGAGTGAGATTCCGCCGCCGGGGGTATCGCTGATCTGAGCGCCCACGTCCTTGCCTGCCAGCTTGGTGACGATTTCCGTCAGGGCGGGCCTAACGACTCCGTTGCGGCAGGCCTCCCAAGCCTTCGCAAATGCCGCAGCAGCGGCCTGGTTGCTCGCCTGCTGCTGCCTGGCCGCATCATCTGCCGCCCGGTAAGCGCCAACTATGCTGTCGAGTTCCGAGTCGAAGTCCGTGCTCACGTCTCGTCCCCTAGATGTTGGTGCCGGCTCACGGACTCGAACCGTGGACCTACCGCTTACGAAGCGGTTGCTCTACCAGCTGAGCTAAGCCGGCACTCGGGAATTACTGCCAATCGTGACTGCGAGCGTATGCCCGCGCTCGCCAAGAAACTGGATTTGTAGCGTTTCCGTGCGGAAGCGCCTCTTTGGACCGCAGTCATCTCGAATGCGCTGCCCGACAACTGAGCTATCCTGGCTCTCGCCACGGAAAAGCCCCGCATTCTACATTTTTTTGCGCAGCCTGATCACCAGATCGATGCCCGCCACCTCGGTTCCGGGGGGCGGCGCGGGGAGGCGGCTGAATTCGACCGTCGGTACCGGGACGTCGATGAGTGCCCCGGTGGAGAGGTCGTGGAAGTGGTAGTGCGGCTCGACGTTGGAATCAAACCACGCCCGCGAACCGTCCACCGACAGCTGCCGGATCAGGCCCCGGCCGGCGAACAGGTTGAGCGTGTTGTACACCGTGGCCTTGGAGACGCGCGCCCCGTGCACGCGCAGGCTCGCGAGAATCTGCTCGGCGGACAGGTGCTGGGGCGAGGACAGCAGCAGGGCGGCGATGCGCACGCGCTGCGCGGTGGGGCGGATGCCGCACTCGGCCAGGCGATGCTCGCAGCGCTGCGGGTCGGCGTTGGCCGACGGGGATGTGAATTCCATGGCCTATTATACGGTCGTTCAGTTAAAAGACTACGTGCGGCCTGAAAACACCGAACTTCAGGGGGTCTTGGGGGGCGGAGCCCGGCGGCGCCGGCGCACCGAGGTAGGCTGCAACGTCACTGCATCGTGCGGGCTGCTCAGTCCGTGAAGAATGCGGTGTCAGGTCGGGTCAGGCCGCCAGCTTGCCCTGCAGGTGCTGGGCCAGCTCGGCGATGGTGGGAAAGTCGAATAGCTCCGTCAGGTCCACCTGGCCCGGAAACTCGCGGTCGATCTGCTCGTGGATCTCGATCAGCTTGAGCGAGCTTGCGCCGACCTCGAACAGGTTGTCGTGGATGTCGAGCCGCTTGCCCGGCAGCGCCGCATCGCAGATCGACTTGAGCTTCTCCTCGATCTCGTTGCGCGACTTCGACTCGGGCGCGGTGCGCGCACTGCGCAGCGCCGCGAACTCCTTCAGTTCGGCGTCGAATTCGCCCGCGACGTAGCCCTCGACCAGCACGTGCCGCTGCACCTTGCCGCTGGTCGTCTTCGGGATGCGCTTGACGGGCACGACTTCGGCGACCTCGAGACCGGAGTGCTCGTTGATCAGGCGTGCGGCCTGCGCGGCGAGGGGCAGGAAGTCCTCCAGGCTGCCACGGTGGAGCACGAACACCACGAGCTGCTCGGTCTGCGCACCCAGGGGACGGGCGCCGGCGGCGACCACCTTGCCGAGTTCCAGGCCCGGCGCGCGCTGGGCGAGCGCCTCCAGGTCGTGCGGATAGTAGTTCTGGCCGTTGACGAAGATGATCTCTTTCGCGCGCCCCGAGATGTACAGCTCGCCCTGGTGGAACAGGCCCAGGTCCCCGGTGCGCAGCCAGCCATCGGCGCTGAAGGCGGCCGCGTTCGCCGCCGGGTCCTCGAAGTAACCCTGCGTGACGTTCTCGCCGGTGATGTGTACGTGGCCGATGCGGTCCTGGGGCAGCTCCTGATCGGCATCATCGGCGATGCGCACGCGGCAGTAGGGGATCGGTTTGCCTTCGCAGACCAGCCCGACCGCGTCGCGCTCGCTCGCAGCGACCGTCTCGACCGGCGTGCCGGCGCTCATGCGGTGGCGATTGAGCGTCAGCGTGCGCAGCGGCGCCCCCGGTTCCGGGAAGCTCACCGCCAGGGAGGCCTCGGCCAGGCCGTACACGGGATACATCGCGTGCCGGGAGAGCTTCGCCGGCGCCAGGCGCGCGAGGAATTCTTCGCACAGCTCCACCGAGATCGGCTCGGCACCGTTGAAAATCAGGCGCACCGCCGACAGATCCAGCCCCTCCACCGCCCGATCGCCGAGCACCTTCAGGTAGTGCTTGTAGCCGAAGTTCGGCGAACACAGGATGGTGGCGCGCACGCGCGAGGCGAGCGTCAGCCACAACAGCGGCCGGCGCACGAACAGCTCGGTCGGCATCAGGTGCGCGTGCACGCGATTGGCGAACATGACCAGGTGAAAACCGATCAACCCCATGTCGTGCGTGAGCGGCATCCACGACAGGCTGACATCGTCCTCACCGAAGTGCGCCACCTCGGTCGCACCGCGCGTGTTGGCCAGGAGGTTCGCATGCGTGAGCACCACGCCCTTCGGTTCGCTGGTCGAGCCGGAGGAGAACTGGATGAAGGCAGTATCTGAGGGTCCTACTTTCTGCACGCTGCCGGCGCGCGAGATGTCATCGAGGTTGTCCACGAGAAAGGTGCGCGCGGCGAGCTTGGTAAAGAGCTCCGTTTCTCCCACCGTGGTGGCGAAGGCGCCGAGGCGCTCGAGCGCGCGCTTCTCGGCATACAGGTAGGGTGCGCCGAGGCGGCGCGCGATGCGCAGCACCTTGTGGCGGTGTTCATCGCTGATGCCGAGCGCTACCGGCACCGGCACGATGCCGCCGAGGATCGCCGCCCAGAAAACGTCGATGAACTGCTCGTTGTTGTTCAGGAACAGGATCAGCTTGTCGCCGCGGCGCGCGCCGAGGCGTTGCAGGTGATAGAGGATGCCGAGGGCGCGCTCGTAGAGTTCGGCGAAGGGGACCACGCGCGTGTCGTGCTCACCCTCCAGATAGGTGATGCCGCGGGCAACGCCGCGGTTGGCCTCCATGAGCTCGGTCAGCGTCTTGACGTTTGGGGTCACCGGCGTTCCAGTCGCATATACAAAGGGTGGCGGGTGCGCAGGTTGATCTGCGCCTCGAGTTCGAGCGGCTTGTCGGGCACGTAGCTCAGGCGGTAGCGGCGGCCCACCTTGTACAGGTGCATGAGCATCTCGTACACCGCGACCGTCTCGCCGATGCAGTGGCGCGGGCCGGCCGCAAAGGGCATGTAGGCAAAGCGTGGACGCTCGGCTTCGTGCTCGGGTGCGAACCGCTCCGGGGCAAAGCGTTCCGGCTCGCGCCAGAACCGCGGGTGCCGGTGCAACAGGTACAGCGGCAGCAGCACGTTGCTCTTGGCGGGTACCGGAAAGCCACCGAGCACGTCAGCCTCGATCGTGCGGCGCGACAGCAGCCACCCCGGCGGGTACAGGCGCAGCGACTCGTTCACGACCTGCTGCGTGTAGGCGAGCGCCTCCATCTGCGCAAGACTCGGGGCGGCGTACTCGGGCGCCGCATCGAGCTCGGCATGCAGCCGCGCGAGCACCTGCGGGTGCTGCGCGAGCAGATACCAGGTCCAGTTCAGGCCGCTCGCGGTGGTTTCATGGCCGGCGACGATGAGCGTCATCACCTCATCGATGAGCTCGCGCTCGGGCATCGGCTCGCCCGAATCCTTGTCGCGCGCCGCGAGCAGCATGGCCAGGAAGTCGAAGTGCTCGGCCGGCTCGCTGCGCCGGCGCGCGATCACCTCGGCGACGAGGCGGGTGAGGGAGCGGAACTTGTAGGCAAACTGCAGGTTGCGACCCGACTCCTTGGTCACCAGTTCGAACGGGTTGCCGCCGAGCTGCTGCGTGAGGCGGTCCAGATCGGTGCCGAAAATCGAGCGCAGTACGATCTCGAGGGTGAGCTCGCTCAGCTCATCGGTGAGATTCAGCAGCTCGCCGCGCCCGCACAGCGCATCCCAGCGCGCCATGAAGCGCTCATTGACTGCGGCGATGAGCTCGGCGAAGCGCGTCACCAGGCGCCGATGAAAGAACGGCTGCATCATGTAGCGCTGGCGCTTCCACAGCTCACCCTCGCTCGTCATGATTCCCTTGCCGAGCAGGATCTTCACTCGATCGAGCCCGAGCCCCTTGGTGTAGTTGCGGTGATTCGACACCAGCACCCGCTTGACATCATCCGGGTGGTGAATGACATAGGTATAAGATGCGCGCCCGGGAACAAACACGCGGTACGTGTCGCCATGGCGGGCGAACAACTCGATCATCCGCTCCAGGGAGTCATCCGTGGAGCCGACGTCGAATTGGAGCTCTGACTCAGGAGGCTCGGACTTCGAGGGCGCGGCGGCGGTCATGCAAGCTGTTGAAAGCCAAACTTTAATCTTATATCACACGGACCTGCGGGGTCAGTGGCCGGAGCCGGACGCCCGGACGCTGGCGGCGCGGCTGCCGTATCTGAAACGCCTCGCGGTGTCCGGCGCCGCAGAGCAGGCGCGCGCCTCGCTCGCGGGCGTGGCGCTCGCGCTGCGCGCCCTCGCGCGCGCCACCGGTCGGCCCGTGCAGCCCGCAGAACTCGTGTTCGGCCCCGAGGAGAAGCCCCAGCTCGCAGGCAGCGCCGCGGACTTCAGCATCGCGCATTCGGGGCCGTACGTCGGCTGCGCGGCGCTGCGTGGCGGGCACGTGGGGCTCGACCTCGAGTTCGGCCGCGACGCACGCTTGGAGGGCTGGGTGGCGCGCGAGGCCGTGGTCAAGGCCGCAGGCCTTGGCCTGCGCGCGGTGAACGAGGTGCAGCTCAGCGGCGCGGGCGCGTACTGCCGTGGTGCGACCTGGCATGCGCGCGCGCTGCCGCAGTTTCCCGGCGCCGTGGCGTGCGCGATGACCAGCGTACCGGTGCAGGTCGTGGTGGCCGCTGCGGTGCCGCTTGCGGAGCTGTTCGCGGCATGAGCGGGGACGGCGGCCTCAAGAACACCATCTACCGCACCAGCACCCGCTCGGGGCGGCGGATGACGCCGGCGCGCCGGCTGCTGTATCGCATCGTGGTGCCGCTCGGCTACGGGCTGATCCGGCTGTGGTGGCTCGGTGCGCGGGTGGTGCGGGTGCTGGGCGTCGAACACCTGGAGGCGGCGCTGGCGCGTGCGCCCTCGCTGGTGCCCTGCTACTGGCACCAGCACCAGCTCTACTGCGGCAAGTTCCTGGTCGAGCAGCGCGCGCGGGGCCTCACGGTCGGCTGGCTGATCAGCCCTTCGGTCGATGGCGAGCTCGGCGCCATGCTGGTGCGGCGCTTCGGCGGGGCGGTGATCCGCGGCTCCTCGACCCACACCGGCGCACGGGCGCTGCGCGATTACTACCAGGCGCTCATCAAGGACAACCTCTCCCCGGTCATCACGCCCGACGGCCCGCGCGGCCCGCGCTTCAAGTTCAAGCCCGGGGCGCTGCTCTTGTCGCAGATGTCGGGGCGGCCGATCCTGCCGATGGCGTACGCCGCCTCGCGCGCCTGGCGCATCAAGTGGGACAAGTTCGTGATTCCGATGCCGTTCTCGCGCATCGTCATCGCCATCGGCGAGCCGGTGTATGTGCCGCGCGTGACCGATCCGGCGGCGCTCGAGAAACTACAGGCGGAAATGGCGCAGCGGCTGCACGCGCTGTTCGGCAGCGCGCGCGCTGCGCTCAAATCAGGGTAGGGCCGTCGTCCGCGCAGCCCTTCGCCCGCGCGCGCCCGGCGACGGAGCCAGATTCTGTCAAGTCGATGAAACCGAATCCGAACAGGGTCTTAGCTTGTGTTCCTTCTTCAGTGTGCGAGAATCCGGCGCAAGCGCTTAATAAATCGTGGCGACAAGTGTTCAACTCCGTGACGGGACGCCGCGCCAGGGATTCGACAAATTGATTAGGCTGCGCGACGGTTTCGTGGGAGATACCCCTCAATGACCACTCCGCCGCCGGATAAGCCGGCGGACTTTACCGCCTCAGACATCCTTGCGGCGGACGCCTGGACTGGCCGCACCCCCAAGCCGGTCCTGGGGATGGACGTGGTCTGCACCAAGATCGCCGTCGACTTCCAGAACATGCGCCGCGAGGGCGTCGAGGAATGCCTGAAGCGCAATCTCGAGCTGCTGCGCGGCGCGAGCGGCGCCGACTGCGCTTTCCTGGTGGCGCTCGCCCCCGACGGGCTGCAGATCACCGAGGTGCAGGCGGCGCGCAGCGCCTTCGCGCAGTGCCGCCCCGAGGCGCTCGGCGGCACCTCGCTCGAGGCCTTCCCGTGGCTGCGCACGCGCCTGGAGCACCTGCGGCTCTCGGAGCTGCGCGACACCTCCAGCCCGCGCAAGGAGCAGGCCGCGGAAGCGGCGCGCTTCGCGGAGCTGCACATCGGTTCGGCGCTGCTGGTGACGCTGCGCATCCAGAACAAGCCCGCCGGTTTCCTGGGACTCGCGCATACCCTGCCGCGCGGCGCCTGGGACGTGAACGCGCAGCTTTTGATGAAGCTCATCGGCACGAGCCTCGCCACCGGGCTTGATCGCATCCGCACCGAGGCGCGTCTCGCCAAGCTCGAGGAGCGCACCAATCTGTTCCAGGCCGCCGCGAATGACGGCCTGTGGGACTTCGACGTCGAGAGCAACGAGGTTTATTTCTCGCCGCGCTGGAAGGCGATGCTCGGCTACGGCGATGACGACATGCGCGGCTCGCCCGACTGGCGCGCGCTGGTGCATCCGGATGACCTGGCGCGCGTGCAGGCGGCCATCCGCGATCACGTGGCCGGCAAGACCCCCATCTTCGAGAGCACCCACCGCATGCGCCATCGCAACGGCGAGTGGCGCTGGGTCATCAGCCGCGCCACCGCGCGCGTGGACAAGCACGGGCGCCTGCTGCGCCTGGTGGGCGTCGAGCTCGACATCACCGAGCGCAAGCTGTACGAGGAGGCGCTGTTTCGCGAGAAGGAAAGCGCGCAGATCACGCTGCAGTCGATCGGCGATGGCGTCATCACCACCGATGCCAGCTCGATCATCGACTACATCAATCCGGTGGCCGAGGAGCTCACCGGCTGGCGGCTCGAGGATGCGATGGGGCGCCCGGTGGAGGAGATCTTCCGCGCCTTCCACGAGGAGACCTGCGAGCCGCTCGAGAACCCGCTGTCGGTGGCCATCCGGCGCATCCGCCCGATCAAGTCGGTGCGTCCCATGCTGCTCATCCGCCGCGACGGCAACGAGCTGTACGTCGAGAGCACCGCCGCCCCGATCCGCGACGGCCACGGCCACGTGGGCGGCGGGGTACTGGTGTTCCACGACGTGAGCGAGTCGCGCGAACTCAACCGCCGCCTCTCCTACCACGCGAGCCACGACCTGCTGACCGGGCTCGTCAACCGGCGCGAGTTCGAGAGCCGCCTGGAGCGGGCGCTGAAGAGCGCCAAGGCGCGCGAGGCCTCCTACGCGCTGTGCTACCTCGACATCGATCAGTTCAAGATCGTCAACGACACCTGCGGGCATTCTGCCGGCGATGCACTGCTCGGGCAGGTGGGTGCGCTGCTGAAATCCAAGGTGCGCTGGCGCGATACGCTGTCGCGCCTCGGCGGCGACGAGTTCGGTATTCTGCTCGAGAGCTGCTCGCTCGATGAGGCGATGCGCACGGCGGAAACCTTGCGCGAGGGCGTACGCAACTTCCGCTTCACCTGGGAAGACCGCGTGTTTCGTCTCGGCGCGAGCATCGGCGTCGTGCCGATCACCGCCGACAACGAGGACGTCGCCTCGATCCTGTCCGCGGCCGATTCGGCCTGCGCCGCCGCCAAGGAAGGTGGTCGCAACCGCGTGCACAGCTTTGCCGAGAACGACATCGAGCTCATGCGCCGCCGGCGCGAGATGCAGTGGGCGGCGCGCATCAACGCGGCCCTCGAAGAGGGGCGCTTCGAGCTCTACCGCATGGCCATCCAGCCGCTGCAGCGCCCCGAGCCCGGCGCGCACTACGAGCTGCTGCTGCGCCTGAAGGACGAGACCGGGCGCATCGTGGCGCCGAATGACTTTATCGCGGCCGCCGAGCGCTACGGCATCACCCCGGCGATCGATCGCTGGGTGATCGAGAATGCCTTCCGCTGGCTGGTGTCCGAGGCCGACGAGCGCGAGAAGCTGCTGCGCTGCTCGATCAACCTCTCCGGGCAGAGCCTGGGGGATGACAAGTTCCTGCCGTTCGTGATCGATCAGTTCCACCGCAGCGGCCTGGATGCCTCCAAGATCTGCTTCGAGATCACCGAGACCGCCGCGGTGGCGAGCTTCAGCCAGGCGAACCGCTTTATCCAGGCGCTCAAGGAGCTCGGCTGCAAGTTCGCGCTCGATGACTTCGGCACCGGCCTGTCCTCGTTCGGCTACCTCAAGCACTTCCCGGTCGATTACCTGAAGATCGACGGCAGCTTCGTGCGCGAGATCCTGCGCGACCCGATCGATCGGGAGATGGTGCGCTCGATCAACGAGATCGGGCACCTGACCGGCAAGCAGACGATCGCCGAGTTCGCCGAGAACGCCGAGATCATCCAGATGCTGACCAGTCTGGGAGTCGATTACGCGCAGGGCTACGGCGTCGCCCAGCCGCAGCGCGTGTTGAAGTCCGCCGTCGCCTAAAGTGCCGCGGGGCCAAGCCCGCGCTTCAGGCGCGCCTCGCCAATTCCGCTCGCGACCGTTTCAAACTCGACAGCGCACCTTGCGCCGCTGGGGCGTGGCAACTGAGCCGTGGCGGTGACTTGCGACTCTGCGGTATGCGGCAGCAGAATCCGGCCTCAATCGGCTTTGGCGAGGCAACGAATTGACCTGACGGGCCCCCGTCAGGTGCGGTTTGTGGCGTCCAGTACTATGAAAAAGATCGACCTTTCCACGGTGCGCGCGCAGACCGGCAGCACCTATCCCTCTCCGTTCGACGTCCCCTGCAGCGCTCAGTCCTGTCAACGGCTGGCGCGCCATGCGGGGCTGACCTTATTTGGCGTCAACCTGACCGTCATCGAGCCCGGCGCATGGTCCAGCCAGCGCCACTGGCACACCCATGAGGATGAGTTCGTGTGGGTGCTCGATGGCGAGCTCACGCTGGTCACCGACAGCGGCGAAGAGCTGTTGCGCGCCGGGGACTGCGCCGCCTTCAGGCGTGGCGACCCCGATGGCCATCACCTGGTGAATAAATCCGGCCGGCCCGCCCGGGTGCTCGAGATCGGCAATTCCGACCCGCAGGATCGTTGCACGTACCCGGACATCGACATGATCGCGCAAGGCCCGGGCTACACCCATCGGGATGGAACGCCGTATCCGGTGAAGGAATAAGCGCCGCCGGCGCGCGAGTTGGCAGGGGGAATCGCAGTGGACAAGTGCTGCCACCGACTGACTTGCCGCGCCTTATCCGGTGTTGAATTCCAGGCGCATGGATAGATCCACCGCCTTCACGTGCTTGGTGATCGAACCCACCGAGATGTAATCGACGCCGGTCTCGGCAACGGCACGCACCGTCGCCAACGACACGCTGCCGGAGGCCTCGAGTTTGACCGCCGCGCCGTGCGCCGCGCGCAGCGCCACCGCGGCGCGCATGTCCGCGAGTGTGAACTCATCCAGCATGATGATGTCCGGAGCCGCGCCGAGGGCTTCCTCGAGCTCCTGCGGCGTCTCCACCTCCACCACGACGCGCAGCCCGGGCGAGTGCGTGCGCGCCGCCGCGATCGCGGCGCTGATCGAGCCGGCCGCGGCGATGTGGTTTTCCTTGATGAGGACCTGATCGAAGAGACCGAGCCGGTGGTTGTCGGCGCCGCCGCAGCGCACCGCGTATTTCTGCGCGCTGCGCAGTCCGGGCAGCGTCTTGCGGGTGTCGAGGATACGACAGGCGGTGCCGGCGATCGCATCCACGTAGGCGCGCGCGGCGCTCGCGGTGCCGGACAGCAGCTGCAGGAAGTTCAGCGCCGTGCGCTCACCCGTGAGTACCGGCCGCGCAGGGCCGGCGATCTCGAACACCACCTGATCAGCGCTCAGGCGCTCGCCATCGTCGGCGTTCCAGCTCAGGCGCACCGCCGGGTCGAGGCGGCGATACGTCTCCTGCGCCCAGGCGCGGCCGCACAGCACCGCCGGCTCGCGCGTGATAACGCGGCCGCGCACGCGCTGCGCCGCCGGCACCAGCGCCGCGGTGACATCGCCCGCGCCGATATCCTCCGCGAGCGCCGCCTCGACCTGGGTCGGAAGATCCCGGGGCAGGTCGGGCATTAGGTCATTTCATGAAGGGCAGGCCGTGACTTTGTCCGGCCATGCACATGAGCATCGGGATGGAGAGCACGAAGTTCACGCGCGAGGCCAAGCCGGCGGTTTTGCGGGCGCGTGCCTTCTCCTCATCGCTCGCGGGCTTGATACCGAGAATCTTTTTCTGGTTCGGCCATATGACTCCCCACACGTTCAGCAGCATGATCGTGCCGAGCCAGGCGCCCACGCCGATGACCTGTGAGCCCGCCCCGAGGGTGAAGGCGTTGACGAACGTACCTTGTTTCATCAGCAGCCAGGCGCCCCCGATCCAGGTCGCCAGCGCCGCCCAGCGGAACCAAAACAGCGCCCGGGGTGCCACGTATTTGGTGACACCGGCGCCGCCCGGTCCGCCCTTGTCGGCTGCGGCATCCGCCAGCGCCGGGGTCTGGGCAACGTTGAAGTAGTAGAGGAGGCCGATCCAGAACACGCCGGAGACGATGTGGAACCAGCGTGCCAGTCCGAGTTCGTAAAAGTGGGTACCGCCCATCAGGAACGCGAGGATGACGGCCAACACGATCCCCGTAATCAGCGCGTAACGGTGGTTATTCAGAAGGATCATGGCTTTATGCCTCCAAGTTCTTGTTTCTATGGGCTACGCTCACCGGGCAGCGGTTTGAAGAATAGGCGAGGCACCCCCATAATTCAACGGACGCCGAACTGGCGGGCGCAGCGCCTAAGGGATGCGTGAACGCGATGGAAGGCAACTTCGCGGAGCGCACCGAGCGCCCGCGGTCCCCCTGTGTCAACGTGTGCACTCTGGATGCGCGCGGGCTGTGCGTCGGCTGCCTGCGTTCGGGCGATGAGATCGCCCGCTGGCTGGCGATGAGCGTCGAGGAACAATGGCGGCTTCTTGATGAACTCGAGGAGCGCCGCAAACTTACCCAACAGGTGACGAAGATGGATGTGGCAGAGCGAATCAAGACAGAACTCGACGCCGGCCCGGTGGTGCTCTTCATGAAGGGTACGCCCGACTTCCCGCAGTGCGGCTTCTCGGCGCAGACAGTGGCGGCGTTGCGCGCCGTCGGCGCCGAGTTCAAGTACGTGAATATCTTCGAGGAGCCGGAACTGCGCGAGGCGCTCAAGCGCTACTCCAACTGGCCGACCTACCCGCAGCTGTACATCAAGGGCGAGCTGGTCGGCGGCTGCGACATCGCGCTGGAGATGTACAAGAGCGGCGAGCTTAAGAAGCTGCTCGCCGAGGCCGGCGCCGCCAGGTAACCCTCAGGGGTCCGCGCGCGTGGGCTCCACCTGCACCGCGGTGCCGTAGCTCGTGATCATGTGATCGGGGACCGGTTGCATGCCTACCGCCTTGTGCGGTGAGCGCTCTTAGAGCGGCGGCGCCGCTTCCGCCTCGCCCTCATCCGGCTCCGCCGCGTCGGTGAGCCAGCCCAAGGCCCGCGCGCGCTCGGAGGCCGCCTGATGGCTGTCGCGCAGGCGGTTGCACACCAGGCAGAACAGGTCTGCGCTGCGCTCGGCATCGTAGCGCGCGCTGTGCGCACTCCCGGGGTCCCATTCGATGCCGGCGACGCGCACCGCCTTGGCGAGCACCGTCTGCCCGAGCGCCGCTCCGGCGAGCGTCGCGGTATCGAAGCACGAGAAGGGATGGAACGGGTTGCGCTTCACTTCCGCGCGCGCCACGGCGGCATTGAGGAACCCGAGGTCAAAGGCGGCGTTGTGGCCGACGAGGATCGCGCGCCGGCAGCCGTAGGCGCGCACCACGTGGCGGATTTCGCGGAATACGCGCTGCAGCGCGTCGCGCTCCGGCAGCGCCGGCCGCAGCGGGTGATCCGGGTCGATGCCGGTGACTGCAAGCGACAGCGGGTCGATGCGGCTGCCCTCGAAGGGCTTGACGTGAAAGTTGTGCGTGGCGCCGCGTGTGAGGTTGCCCGCGGCGTCCATGTCGATGAGGGTGGCGGCGATCTCGAGCAGCGCATCGGTGGCGGCGTGAAAGCCGCCGGTCTCCACATCGATCGCCACCGGCAGGTAGCCGCGGAAACGCCGCGCCATGTGCGCTGCGGCCGCCGCCGGCACCGTGGGGACCTCGATGCCGGGCCCGCTCATGGGGCGGCCTCGGCCGCGGCGAGGCGCCAGCCGAGCCGCTCCCCGGCGTGCAGCGGCACGAGGGTGTCCGCGCCGAAGGCGTACTGCGCCGGCACGTCCCAGGCTTCCTTCATCAGGGTCACGCGCTCGCGGTTGCGCGGCAGGGCGTAGAAATCCGCGCCGTGGAAGCTGGCAAAGGCTTCCAGCCGCTCGAGGGCCCCGGCTTCCTCGAAGGCCTGCGCGTACAGCTCGAGCGCCGCGTGCGCGGAGAAGATGCCCGCACAGCCGCAGGCGCTCTCCTTGGCGCGCCTGCCATGGGGGGCGCTGTCGGTGCCGAGGAAGATGCGCGGCGTGCCGCCGGCGACCGCCTCCAGAAGTGCGGCGCGCTGCGCCTCGGCCTTGAGCACCGGCAGACAGTAGAGGTGCGGGCGAATACCCCCGGCGAACAGGGCGTTGCGGTTCAGCAGCAGGTGCTGTGGCGTCACGGTGGCCGCCACCCCGGCGCGGGCGCCGAGCACGAACTGCACCGCCGCGCGCGTGGTGATGTGCTCGAACACCACGCGCAGACGCGCGTGGCGCTCGGTGAGCGGCGCCAGCACCGTGTCGATGAAGCGTGCCTCGCGATCGAACACGTCCACCGCCGGGTCCGTCACCTCGCCGTGCACCTGCAGCACCAGACCCACCTCCGCCATGCGCACGAGCACCTCATCGAGGCGCGCAAGGTCGGTGACGCCGGCCTCGGAGTGGGTGGTGGCGCCGGCGGGGTAGAGCTTCACGCCGTGAACGAAGCCGCTCGCCTTGGCGGCGCTGATCTCTGCGGCCGAGGTGTGATCGGTGAGATAGAGCGTCATGAGCGGCTCAAAGCGCGCAGCCGGCGGGAGCGCGGCGAGTATGCGCGCGCGGTAGGCGCCGGCGAGTGCAGTCGTGGTCACCGGCGGTGTGAGATTCGGCATGACGATCGCGCGCGCAAACTGCGCCGCCGTGAAGGGTAGCACCGCCGCGAGCGCCGCACCGTCGCGCAGATGCAGGTGCCAGTCGTCCGGGCGCGTGAGGCGCAGCCGCATCAGGACGGCTTTCCCAGCGCGCCGAGCAGCTCCTGCCCGAGCAGCAGTTCGAGCGCGAAGCGCACGCCAAAGCCGGTGACGTCGGTCGTCACGTGCCCAAGTCCGCCGCTGCGCGTGGCGGAGGCGAGGTCCACGTGCGCCCAGGGCGTGTCCGCCGGCACGAAGCGCGACAGGAAGCGCGTCGCGAGGATGTGGTCCCCCTTGCCCTCCACCGCGCACTGCATGACGTCGGCGACCTTGCTCTCGATGTCCGCGTCGTAGTCCTCCGCGAACGGGAATGCCCAGACGCGCTCACCGCTCACCCGCCCGGCCTCGATGAGCTTGCGCTCGAGCGCCTCGCGGTTGCTGAACACCCCGCTCATGCGCTCCGTCAGCGCGTAGACGCACGCACCCGTCAGTGTGGCGAAGTCGATCATGAAACGCGGCCGGGTGCGCCCGGCGAGCGCCAGCGTGTCAGCGAGCACCATGCGACCTTCCGCGTCGGAGTGGATCACCTGGATGGTGACGCCGTTGGCGGCACGGATGACGTCCTGGGGCTTGTAGGCGCGTGGCCCGATGCGGTTCTCCGTGATCGCCAGCCACGCATCGGCGGCGAAGGGCGCCTTGAGCTGCGCCAGCGCCACCAGCGTTGCGAGGGCGACCGCGCTGCCGGACATGTCGGTGTGCATGTCGAGCATCGAACGATGCGTCTTCAGGTTGACGCCGCCGGTGTCGAACAGGATCCCCTTGCCGATGAGCGCCACGTCCGGGGCAGGCGCGGTGCGGGCGCGTGCGGGGCGGTAGGACAGGTGCGCGATGCCGGCACCGGCTTCGGCGTTGGCGGCCGCGACGGCGAGAAACGCCCCCGCCCCGAGGCGCTTGAGCGCGCGCTCATCGAGCCAGCGCAGCGTGAGCGCGTGCTCGCGCGCGAGGCGTGTGATTGCGGCGCGGTAGCCGGCGGCGTTCAGGACGTTCGGGGGCAACGCGGTGAGCCAGCGCACGAGATTGGTGCCGCCGGCGACGGTGGCCGCGTAACGTGTGTCGAGGCCCTCGGCCCCGAAGAGCGTAACGCGGCCGATGCCGCGCGCCTCGCGCGGCGCGCTGCGAAAGCTCGGCAGCGCAAACGCCTGGGCGAGGGTCGCGGCGAGCAGCGCCTCGAGCAAGGCCTTGCCGGCCGCGCCGCCGGGTGCGACGAGCCCGACGCTCTGCGGGGTGCGTGCGGCGGTTTCCTTCAGCATCCGGCCGGCGAGCGTGAGGCGCTCGAAGGCGCTGGCGTCGCCCTTCAGGTAGCCCAGCACCGCGAGGGTGTGGCGGCGATTGGCGAGCAGCGTCGTGCGCACCGTGCCGCTCTTGGGGGCCGAGCGCCCGTGAAGCTCGCGCCAGCGGGCGCCCTGCGGCAGCCGCTCGAAGGCGCCGGCCGCGGCGGGCAACGTGACGATCGTGAGGAGCGCGTCGAGGGCATCGGCACTGCGGCCCCGGGCGTGCACGATGGCGGGCGCGCGCGCGCTCGGCAGCAACAGGCTGCGGCGCGCATCCGACGCTCGTGAGCTCACTTGCTTTACCCGCCGGTGCTCGCCATCATCGGCATTCTAACGCGACCCGGCACGACGCGCGCGCACCCACGGGGCGCAGTGCAGTTCGCTGTGGGCTCGCGCCGATCACGCCCTGGCCGGACCGCATGACCGAACCACCGAAGCTGGAAGACCTCGATCCCGTGGAGACGCGGGAATGGCTCGAATCGATCGATTCGGTGCTGAAGACCCACGGCCCGGAGCGCGCGCACTTCCTGCTCGAGCGGCTGATCGACTACACCCGCCGCAGCGGCGCCTACCTGCCGTTCAAGCCGAACACCGCCTACGTCAACAGCATTGCCGCCGGACGCGAGCCGGAATATCCGGGCAACCGCGCCCTCGAGCGGCGCATCGAGGCCTACATCCGCTGGAATGCGCTGGCGATGGTGCTCGCGGCCAACAAGGCGTCCTCGGAGTACGGCGGGCACCTGGCGAGCTACGCCTCCTCGGCCACCCTCTACGAGGTGGGGTTCAATCACGTCTGGCGCGCCCCTTCGGCCCAGCATCCGGGCGACATGGTGTTCATCCAGGGACATTCCTCGCCCGGCATCTATGCGCGTGCCTACCTCGAGGGCCGCTTCAACGAGGAGAACCTGAAGTATTTCCGCCAGGAGGCGAGCGCTCCGGGGGTGGGACTGTCTTCCTACCCGCACCCGTGGCTGATGCCGGACTTCTGGCAGTTCCCCACCGTCTCGATGGGGCTCGGCGCGATGATGGCCATCTTCCAGGCGCGCTTCACCCGCTACCTGGAGAACCGCGGTCTCGTGGCCCCCTCGGATCAGAAGGTGTGGGCCTTCCTGGGCGACGGGGAGATGGACGAGCCGGAGTCGATGGGCGCACTCACCATGCCGGTGCGCGAGAAGCTCGACAACCTCATCTTCGTGATCAACTGCAACCTGCAGCGCCTCGATGGGCCGGTGCGCGGCAACGGCAAGATCATCCAGGAGCTCGAGGCGGCCTTCCTCGGCGCCGGCTGGAATGTCATCAAGGTGCTGTGGGGCTCGCGCTGGGATCCGCTGCTGGCGCGTGACACCCAGGGCCTGCTGCGGCGCGTGATGGAGGAGTCCGTCGACGGCGAGTACCAGAACTTCAAAGCCAAGGGCGGGGCGTACACGCGCGAACACTTCTTCGGCAAGTACCCCGAGCTCAAGGCGATGGTCGCCAACATGTCCGACGATGAGATCTGGCGGCTGAACCGCGGCGGCCACGATCCGCGCAAGGTGTACGCCGCCTATGCGACCGCCATGGCGCACAAGGGCCAGCCGACCGTCATCCTGGCGAAGACCGTCAAGGGCTTCGGGCTCGGCAAGGGCGGCGAGGGGCAGATGATCGCCCACCAGCAGAAGAAGCTCTCCGAGGAGGACCTGAAGATCTTCCGCGATCGCTTCAACATCCCGGTCTCGGATGCGGACATCGCCGGGCTGCCGTTCCGCAAGCCCGCTGAGGACTCCGAGGAAACGCGCTACCTGAAGGGCAAGCGCGCGGCGCTCGGGGGCTTCCTGCCGCAGCGCCGCCGCACCGCCCCGGCACTGGCCATGCCGCCGCTCGAGGCGTTCGCCTCGATCCTCGAGGGCACCGGTGCGCGCGAGATCTCGACCACCATGGCGTTCGTGCGCCTGCTGACGGTGCTGCTCAAGGACAAGAACATCGGCAAGAACATCGTGCCGATCGTGCCCGACGAGGCGCGCACCTTCGGCATGGAGGGGCTGTTTCGCCAGATCGGCATCTATTCCTCGGTCGGGCAGCTGTATACGCCCCAGGACGCCGATACCCTCATGTCCTACCGCGAGGACAAGAAGGGGCAGATGATCGAGGAGGGCATCAACGAGGCCGGCTCGCTGTGCTCATGGATCGCCGCCGGCACCGCCTACGCCAACCACGGCATCAACATGGTGCCGTTCTACATCTTCTATTCGATGTTCGGGTTCCAGCGCGTGGGGGACTTCATCTGGGCGGGCGGCGACATCCAGACCCGCGGCTTTCTCATGGGCGCGACCGCCGGACGCACGACGCTCGCCGGCGAGGGGCTGCAGCACCAGGACGGCCACAGTCAGCTGATCGCGAGCACCATCCCGAACTGCGTCGCCTACGACCCGGCGTACGCGTACGAGCTGGCCGTCATCATCCACGACGGCATGCGACGCATGTACGCCGAGCAGGAAAGCATCTTCTATTACATCACCGTGATGAACGAGAACTACGCGCAGCCGGCGCTGCCGCCGGGCGTGGAGGCGCGGATCCTCAAGGGCGGCTACCCGGTGTACCAGGGTGGCAAGGGTAAACTGCGCGCCACGCTGCTGGGCTCGGGCACCATTCTGCGCGAGTGCCTGGCGGCGGCGAAGATCCTCGAGGAAGAGTACAAGATCCCCGCGGACGTGCTCTCGATCACCTCCTTCAGCGAACTGCGTCGCGAGGCGCTCGAGTGCGAGCGCTGGAACGGGCTGCATCCCGGAGAAGGCGCGCGCGTGCCGTACGTGGGCGAGCTGATGCAGGGCCGCTCGGGGCCCACGATCGCCGCGACCGACTACATGCGCGCCGTGCCCGACCAGATCCGCCAGTGGGTGCCGGGCCGCTACGTCACGCTCGGTACCGACGGCTACGGCCGCTCCGATGCGCGCGCTGCACTGCGGCGCTTCTTCGAGATGGATCGCAACCACATCGCGGTCGCCGCGCTCAAGGCGCTCTCGGACGAGGGGCAGGTCGACCAGGCCACCGTTACGCGCGCCATCCGTAAACTCGGTGTCGATCCGGACAAGCCGGTTCCCTGGAAAGTCTGAGGGCTCGCGAGCTATGAACGCGGCGGCTGGCCTGACGGAAGTGCGCGTGCCCGATCTGGGCAACTTCAAGGACGTCGCGGTGATCGACGTGTTGGTCAAGCCCGGCGACACGGTCGCGATCGACACGCCGCTCGTCACGCTCGAGTCCGACAAGGCAGCCATGGACGTGCCCTCGACCGTGAGCGGTGTGGTCGAGAAGGTCCATACGAGTAAAGGCGGTACGGTCAACGCCGGCGACGTGATCGTGACGGTGCAGGGCAGCGATGCCGCCCGCGCTGCGCCGAACGCCGCGGCGCCGCAGAAAAAGGCTGCGCCGCCCGCGGCGGCTCCGCCAACGCTGCCACCGGCAGCGCCGGCGCCTGCACCCGCAGCCGCCGAGCGGCGCGGCAAGATGGTGCCGCTTTCCCAGCTCGGCGCTCCGACCTCTTATCGCCCGGATCTGGCGCCCATCGACGAGCCCGGATTCTCGCGCGCCCATGCCAGTCCCTCGGTGCGTGCCTTCGCGCGCGAGCTGGGCGTGGACCTGGCGCGCGTCACCGGGCGCGGCTTCAAGGGCCGCATCACCCACGATGACATCAAGGCCTTTGTGAAGGGCGTGCTGGCGGGCGCGCCGCTCGTGCCCGCCGCGGCGCCGGCGGCGCCCGCACCGCAGGTGCCGGCGGTGGATTTCGCGCAATACGGACCGGTCAAGACCGAGCCGCTGTCGCGCATCCAGCGCATCTCCGGGCCGCGCCTGCACGCCAGCTGGATCAGCATCCCGCACGTGACGCAGTTTGATGAGGCCGATATCACCGAGCTCGAGCAGCTGCGCGCGAGCCTCAAGCAGAAGGCGGAAGGAGCGGGCGTCAAGCTGACGCCGCTCGCCTTCATCATGCGTGCCTGCGTCAAGGCGCTCGCCGAGTTCCCGCGCTTCAATTCCGCACTCGACCCGAGCGGTGCCAACCTCATCGTGCGCCAGTACGTGCACCTGGGATTCGCGGCCGATACGCCCCAGGGGCTGGTGGTGCCGGTGGTGAAGGACGCCAACCGCAAGGACATCTACGAGCTGGCGCGCCACCTCGGCGCACTCTCGGAGAAGGCGCGCGCCGGCAAGCTCCCGCCGACGGACATGCAGGGCGGCTGCTTCACGATCTCGAGCCTGGGCGGGATTGGCGGCACCGCCTTCACCCCGATCATCAACGCTCCCGAGGTCGCGATCCTCGGCGTCTCGCGCGCCAGCATGCGCGGCATCTTCCGCGAGGGCGGCTTCGTGCCACGCCTGATGCTGCCGCTGTCGCTCTCCTATGACCACCGGGTCATCGACGGCGCGATGGCGGCGCGCTTCACGACCTACCTCGCCAAGACCCTCGCCGAGCCGCGCGCGCTGATCGAGGCGGTGCCGTGAGCATTGAGCTGCGGATTCCGGACATCGGTAACTTCACCGACGTCTCCGTCGTCGACGTGCTGGTGAAACCCGGCGACGTCGTGGAGCTCGAGAGCCCGCTGGTCACGATCGAGACCGACAAGGCCTCGATGGACGTGCCGGCGAGCGCCGCAGGCCGCATCACTGACGTGCTGCTGAAGCGCGGCGACAAGGTCTCCAAGGACTCGCTCATCGCGCGCCTCGAGCCCGCGGCGGCGGCGGCGCCTGCGGCATCCGGCAGCGCGGCGGCCGCAGAGGGCGCCGGTGACACCGTGCGCATGCCCGCGCCCGAACCCGGACGTGCTGCGCGCGCCAACGAGAGCTTCACGCGTACCGCGCAGTTGCTGGTGCTCGGCTCCGGTCCCGGGGGCTATACGGCCGCATTCCGCGCCGCCGATCTCGGTTTGAAGGTGACCCTGGTCGAGCGCTGGCAGGAACTCGGTGGCGTGTGCCTGAATGTCGGCTGCATACCCTCCAAGGCGCTGCTGCACGCGGCCAAGGTGATCGAGGACGCCGATGAGATGGCCGCGCGCGGCATCGCCTTTGGTACGCCCACGATCGATCGCGCCAAGCTGCGCACGTGGAAGAGCCAGGTGGTGGCTAAGCTCACCGGCGGACTCAAGGTGCTCGCCAAGCAGCGCAAGGTCGAGGTGCTGCGCGGCAGCGGGCGCTTCGTGAGCCCGAACGTGCTGGAGGTGATGGGCGCCTCGGGCTCGGAGCGCATCCAGTTCGAGCAGTGCATCATCGCCGCCGGCTCCGAGCCGGTGCGCCTCGGCGGGCTGCCGAAGGATCCGCGCATCCTGGATTCCAGCGATGCACTCGAGCTGCCGCAGTTCGGCGGCGGCCTCCTGGTGATCGGCTGCGGCATCATCGGTCTTGAGATGGCCTGCGTTTACGACGCCCTCGGCACGCGCGTCAGCGTCGTGGAACTTACCCCGACCCTGCTGCCCGGCTGCGATCCGGACCTGGTGCGCCCGCTCGAGCGTCGCATCCGCGCCCGCTACGAGGCCATCCTCCTCGGCACCAAGGTGGCGGGCATCGAGGCGTCCGCGGCGGGCCTGAAGGTGAGCTTCGAGGGCGAGAAGGCCCCGGCGCCGCAGAGCTTCGAGCGCGTGCTGGTCGCGGTGGGGCGCGTGCCGAACGGCAAGGCGATCGGGGCCGAGCTCGCCGGCGTCAATGTCTCGGAGCGCGGCTTCATCCCGGTCGACCGCCAGATGCGCACCAACGTGCCGCACATCTTCGCCATCGGCGACATCGCCGCGCCGCCGCTCCTGGCACACAAGGCGATGCACGAGGGCAAGGTGGCCGCGGAGGTGGCCGCCGGACACAAGCGCGCCTTCGATGCGCGCGTCATTCCTTCGGTCGCCTATACCGACCCGGAGATCGCTTGGGTGGGACTCACCGAGACGGACGCGCGCGCCCGCGGTGTCGCCTTCAAGAAGGGCGCGTTTCCCTGGGTGGCGAACGGGCGCTCGCTGTCGATCGGCCGCGAGGAAGGCCTCACCAAGCTGCTGTTTGATCCGGAGACGCACCGCGTGCTCGGCGCGGGCATCGTCGGCACCAACGCCGGGGAGCTGATCAGCGAGGTCGCGCTGGCGATCGAGAACGGCTGCGACGCCGCCGACATCGGGCTGACGATCCATCCGCACCCGACGCTCAGTGAGACCGTGGCCGGGGCCGCGGAGGCCTTCGAGGGCACGCTCACGGATCTGTACATCCCCAAGCGCTAAGAGCCGCGACCGCGGTGCTGGCGGACGCAGCTCAATGTTGCGGTGCGCGGTGCCGCGCCTACAGGCGCCGCAGGCGCTCCAGATAAGCGCCCTCATCCGGCGCACGGGCGTTACGCTGCGCTTCCCACAGCGTCTCGGCGAGCGGCTCGATCATGCGGTGTTCGGCCGCGTGCGCGCTCTCGCTGCGGCGCACGAGTTGCTGGTGCAGCTGCGCGATGCCCGGGGGCCGGTCGGTCGCCACCTGCTCGCGGATCGCCAGGTGCAGCCCCATGTGCAGGAAGGGATTCTCGCGGCCGCCGGCGGGGGTGAAGTCCGCCAGCAGCGCGGCATCGCCCGACTCCAGCCAGCCGATGTACTCGGGATGCTCGGCGATAACGGCTGCGAGCTGCGCCTCGAGGGGCTCGAGCGGCTCGCGCGCGCTGAACTTGCGCCACGCCTCAAGGTAGCGGCGGCGCAGCTGCTCGCGACTCTCTCCGGCAAACAGCGCCACGGCTTCAGGCGTGCCGGCGCGGGCGGGGGCGCGCACGCGCGCGGATGGCGGCGGCTACGCTCTTCGGCTTGACGCGCGCTGGCTTCGGCGCGGTCTTGTGCGGGTACTCGCACAGGTCGCGGATCAGACAGGTCGGGCAGGAAGGCGTGCGCGCGGTGCAGACGTAGCGCCCATGCAGCAGCAGCCAGTGGTGCGCGTCCTTGAGGTACTGCCGCGGCGTGTTCGCGACGATGGCCTGTTCGACCGCGAGCGGCGTACGACCGGGCGCGAGTCCGGTGCGGTTGGCGACGCGGAAGATGTGCGTGTCCACTGCCACTTCCACCTGGCCGAACACCATGTTGAGCACGATGCTGGCGGTCTTGCGCCCGACACCGGGCAGGGCCTCCAGGGCGGCACGCTCGGCCGGAACCTGGCCGCCGTGGCGCTCGATGAGCTGTTGCGCGAGCCCGATGAGGTTCTTGGCCTTGGTGTTGTAGAGACCCACGCCGCGGATGTAGGGCTTCACGCCCTCGACGCCGAGCGCGCTGATCGCGGCCGGCGTGTTGGCGAGCGGAAAGAGCACCCGCGTGGCGGCGTTCACGCTCTTGTCGGTGGTATGCGCCGAGAGCATGACCGCCACCAGGAGCTCAAAGGGCGTCGCGTACAGAAGTTCAGTAGTGGGCGTCGGATTTGCCGCTTTGAGTCGCCGGAAGATCGCGGCCCGGGTTGCCGGGTGCATGGAGTGAAGGATGCCCGTGCCGGGCGCGCGCTGTCGAGCGCTGCGCCCTCGGCGCCTCAGTGGATCTGCAGCACGATCTTGCCCGGCACGTGGCCGGCTTCCAGGCGCTGCTGCGCCTGTGCGGCCTGCGCCAGCGGGAATTGCGCGGCGATCGGCACCCGCAGCTTCGCCGCCTCGATGGCGGCATTCAGGCGCTGGTACTCCTTCGGTCCGGGTATGGCGTCGTAGGCCACGATGGTTAGGCCGGCGCGCGCGCGCGGGACCGGATGCACGCCCGTCGGGTAGGCGACGCGGCCGCTTTTCTTCAGCGTGTCGATGCCCTGCTCCAGCGCCTCGCCCGGGGCGAGTGCGAGCACGGCGTCCAGCCCCTCGGGCGCGAATGCGCGTGCGGCGGCGGCGACGTCGCCGTGCCGCCCGTCCACCACCGCGTCGGCACCGAGATCCTTCACCAGGGCGATTTCGTCCTCGGCGGCGACCGTCGCCAGCACGCGCGCGCCGCGCAGCTTGGCGAACTGCACCGCGAGGGTGCCGACGCCGCCGGCGGCTCCGTGGATGAGGAGCGTCTCGCGCGGCTTGATATGCAGCGCGTCATCGACCCCCTGCAGCGCGGTGAGTGCGGTCGTGGCAATCGCGCCGGCCTGCGTGAGCGTGAGTCCCTGCGGTACGGGGCCGACACGCGCGGCCGGCACCGCCACGTATTCGGCATAGAAGCCGCCCTGCGGGTTATCCCAGCTGTAGGCGTAGACCTCGTCGCCGATCTTGAACCCGTGCACCTGGGCGCCGAGGGCTGCGATCACGCCGGCCCCGTCGGTGCCGAGCACCAGCGGCATTCTGGAGTTCTTGATGGAGTCGGGCTTCTCGCGCACCCCCACGTCCCAGCTGGCGACCCCGGCGGTGTGCAGTGCGATCAGCACCTCATCGGCGGCGGGCTTGGGCACCGGCAGGGTGTGCAGCGTGATCACAGCAGCGTTCCCGCCGCGATCGATCGCCGCCGCCTGCATCTGCTGCGGCAGCGCCGCGACGGCATCACCAGCCAGGGCCGCCAGGAATACAAGACCAATGCGCCGCGTGGACATGGGATCCTCCCGGAATGTGAGCACGCATGATGCCCGAGCGCGCCGGCCGCCGTCTGCCGCCCGCACCGCAGCGCCCACACCGCTCATCGCGCGAGCGCTCACGGCGCGTTCGGCGGGAGGGCGCCCTTGCGCGAGGACAGGAGCGCCGCGCGCTCGCTGGCCTGGCGCGCGAGCCGCTCGTTGCGTGCCTCGTAGCGCTCGCGGTTGTCTGCCGGGGAGGGAGCGGGACCGGCAGGCTGCTCGCGCGGGAGCATGCGGATGCAATCCACCGGACAGGGCGCCACGCACAGCTCGCAGCCGGTGCACAGCGCCGCGAGCACGGTGTGCATCTGCTTCTGGGCACCCACGATCGCATCCACCGGGCACGGCGGCAGGCACTTGGCGCAGCCGATGCACACGGCCTCATCGATCTGCGCCACGAGCGGCGGGCCCTCGGCGCCGCACGCCGGGTTCAGCGGCAGCGGCGCCCGCCCCAGGAGCGCGGCCAGCGCAGCGATGGTGGCCGCGCCGCCCGGTGGACACTGGTTGATATCGGCGGCGCCGCTGATGAGGGCCTCGGCGTAGGGTCGGCAGCCGTGGTAGCCGCAGCGCGTGCACTGCGTCTGCGGCAGCAGGCCATCCACCTCATCGACGCTGGCCATGGGCGGTGCGCCGTCAGCTGATGCGCATGCCCGGCGTGGCGCCCGAGTCCGGCGCGAGCAGGTAGAGCCCGGGGTCCGCCCCGCTGGCGGCGAGTACCATGCCCTCGGACGTCCCGAACTTCATCTTGCGCGGCGCAAGGTTGGCGACCACCACCGTGAGGCGGCCGATGAGCTGTGCCGGCTCGTAGGCGTTCTTGATGCCGGCGAACACCGTGCGCTTGCCCGAGCCCAGATCGAGCGTCAGCTTCAGGAGCTTGTCCGAGCCGGCCACCAGTTCGGCGTGCTCGATGCGCGCCACGCGCAACTCGATGCGTTTGAATTCCTCGATCGAGATCGCGGCCCCCGCGCTCGCAGCTTCCGCGGGCGCGCTAGCGGGCGCCGGTGCCGCCGGGGTGTCGAACAGCGCATCCAGCTGTTTCGCATCGACGCGCGTCATCAGGTGTTTGTAGGGCTTCACGCTCTCAGGCAGCACCTGCGTGTCCTGCCAGGTGAAGTCCGCGTCCAGGCTAAAGAGCTCGCGCGCCACGCGCCGCGCGAGCTCGGGCAGCACCGGCGCGAGCAGCACCGAGAGCACCTTGAAGCCATAGAGCGCGCGCGAACAGACCTGCTGAAGCTGCGCGGCCTTGGCGGCATCCTTGGCGAGCACCCAGGGCTGGCGGGCGTCGAACTCCTGGTTGATGCGATCGGCATAGGCCATGACCTCGCGGATCGCGCGGCCGAGCTCGCGCGCCTCGTAGCACTCGCGCACGCGTGCGCTCAGCACGCGCGCACCCTCGGTGAGCGCGGCGGTGTCGGCGCCGTAGAGCAGGCGGCCGCCGAACTGGCGATTGATGAAGGCCGCGGCGCGCGAGGCGATGTTGACGTACTTACCGATCAGGTCGCTGTTGACGCGCAGCGTGAAGTCGTCGGGGTTGAAGTCGATGTCCTCGACGTTGCCGTTGAGCTTGGCGGCGATGTAGTAGCGCAGCCACTCGGCGTTCATGCCGACTTCCAGATAGCGCAGCGGCGAGATGCCGGTGCCGCGCGACTTCGACATCTTCTCGCCCGAGACCGTGATGAAGCCGTGCACGTAGACGTGATCGGGCACGCGGAACGGAGCGCCCGCAAACTTGAGCATCGCCGGCCAGAAGAGCGTGTGGAAGTAGATGATGTCCTTGCCGATGAAGTGGATCTGTTCGGTGTCCGGGGCGCCGAGAAATTCCTCGAAACTGCGCCGCTCGCCGCGGTTGCGCGGGCCGCCGGACTCGAAGTAGTGCTTGAGCGCGGCGAGATAGCCGATCGGCGCATCCAGCCACACGTAGAAGTATTTCCCCGGGGCATCCGGGATCGGGATGCCGAAGTAAGGCGCGTCGCGCGAGATGTCCCAGTCGGCGAGCGCCTGCTCGCCGGCGCCGCCCAGCCACTCGCGCGCCTTGTTGGCCACCGCCGGCTGCAGGCGCCCGGGTGCGGCCAGCCAGGTGCTCAGGAACTGCACGCACTTCGGATCCGAGAGGCGGAAGAACAAATGCTCGGAGCTGCGCAGTTCGGGCTTGGCGCCCGAAAGCGCCGAGTAGGGGTTGATGAGATCGGTGGGTGCGTAGACGGTGCCGCACACCTCGCAGCTGTCCCCGTTCTGATCCTTGGAGTGGCAGTTCGGGCACTCGCCCTTGATGTAGCGGTCCGGCAGGAACATGCCCTTGACCGCGTCGAAGAACTGCTGCACCGACTTGCGGTAGATCAGGCCCGCCGCCTGCAGGCGCCGGTAGATGTCCTGCGAGAGTTCGGTGTTCTCGGGCGAATCGGTCGACCACCAGTGATCGAAGCTGAGGTGGAAGCCGCGCAGGTAGCGCGGCCGTTCGGCCGCGACGCGCGCCACCAGCTGCTGCGGCGTGATGCCCTCGGCTTCTGCCTTGAGCATGATGGGCGCGCCGTGCGCATCGTCGGCGCCCACGAAGAACAGCTCGTGCCCCTGCATGCGCTGGAAGCGCACCCAGATGTCCGCCTGGATGTACTCCATGATGTGGCCGATGTGAAACGGCCCGTTGGCATAGGGCAGGGCGGTAGTGACGAAGATCTTGCGCGGCATCGGGCTTAGTTTACACAAGCCGGCCGCGCTCCCGGCCCGAAGGAGCGTGCGAGCTTTAGCCCGAGTCCTTGACGTCCTCGAACTTACCCTTGTTGATGGCCTTCTTGTAGGCCTCCTTGCCGGAGATCTGGCGCGAATCGAGCAGCTGCTGGATGGCGCTGTCCATGGTGCGCATGCCGAACTGGCCGCCGGCCTGCATGGTGTTTTCCAGCTGATCGAGCTTGCCCTGGCGGATCAGGTTCGAGGCGGCCGGGGTGTTGACCAGGATCTCCAGTGCCGCGACGCGGCCGCTCTTGTCGGCGCGCTGCAGCAGCTGCTGCGAGACCACCCCGCGCAGCGAGGTCGAGAGCATGGTGCGCACGTGCGACTGCTTGTCGGAAGGGAACACGTTCACCATGCGATCCACCGTCTGCGCCGCGCCGTTGGTGTGGAGCGTCCCCATGACGAGGATGCCCATCTCCGCGGCGGTCACCGCGATGCTCATGGTCTCCAGGTCGCGCAACTCGCCCACCAGCACGACGTCCGGGTCCTCGCGCAGGGCCGAGTGCAGCGCGGCCGCGAAACTCGGCGCATGCACGCCGATCTCGCGCTGGCTGATGAGACAGCTCTTGCGCGCGTGCACGAATTCGATCGGGTCCTCGATGGTGAGGATGTGGCCCTTCTCGCGGTGGTTGATGTCATCGATCATCGCCGCAAGCGTCGTCGACTTGCCCGAGCCGGTCTTGCCGGTGACGAGGATCAGCCCGTTGTTGGCGCGCGCCATCTGGCGCACGGACTCGGGCAGCTTCAGCTCGTCCATGGTGAGCGCCTTGGAGGGAATGGCGCGGAACACCGCGCCCATGCCGTTCAGCTGGCGCATCACGTTGACGCGAAAGCGCCCCCGGCCGGGGAGCGTATAGGCGAAGTCGGCGCCGTCCTTGGCCTCGAAGCGATCCAGGGCCGGCTTGGGCATGATCTCGTAGAGGGACTGCTTCACGAACTCGGCGGCGAGCTTGTCGGGCTTGAGGGCCGAGAGATCCCCGTAGAGGCGGATGCGGGCCGGGTCACCGGCGATGAAGTGCAGGTCCGAGCCGCGCTTCTCCAGCACCTCGTTCAGGAATGCGTCGATTTGCGCCACGGCGGTGCCTTGCGTGAGTGCGCTCAGGCGGCGCTGTTGGAGGAGGCCGGCGCCGCCGGCGCCGAGCCGGTCATATCCAGCTTCGGCAGCACGCTGGTATCGGTCACGAACTTCTGGAAGGCGCGCTTCTCGGTGGCGTAGTTGTAGGCGTCGTCGGGGTCGATGCTGCGCTGGTTGATGGCCGCGAGCAGGGCCTGATCGAGCAGCTGCATGCCCTGGTCGCGTCCCATCTGCATCTGCGTCGGGATCTGATGCGTCTGCTCGGTCTGGATGAGCTTGGCGACGGCCTTGGTCATCATCAGCACCTCGCAGATGGCCTTGCGCCCGTGGTTGTCGGAGGTCTTGACCAGCACCTGGGTGACGACGGCGAGCAGGCTCTGCGCGAGGAAGCTCTTGGTCTGTTCGCGCTCCTCCACCGGCAGCGCATCGATGACACGATCGATGGTCTTGACCGCGCTCGTGGTGTGCAGGGTGCCGAGCACCAGGTGCCCGGTTTCCGCGGCGGTCATGGCCATGGAGATGGTTTCCGCGTCACGCAGCTCGCCGACCAGGATCACGTCCGGGTCCTCGCGCATCGCCGCGCGCACGCCTTCGGCGAAGCTCGGAATGTGGGTGCCGAGCTCGCGCTGGATGACCTGGCTCATCTTGCTCGGGTGCACGAACTCGATCGGGTCCTCGAGGCTGATGATGTTCAGCCGCCGGGTCGAGTTCAGGTGATCGATCATCGCCGCGAGCGTGGTCGACTTGCCCGTGCCGGTGGAACCGGTGACCAGCACCATGCCCTGGTGAAAGTCGCACAGCTTGGTGACGATGGGCGGCAGCGCCAGCTTCTCCAGCGTCGGCACGGCGGCGGGGATCGAGCGGAAGGTGGCCCCGACGCCGGTGTCCTTGCGAAAGACGTTGACGCGAAAGCGGCCGCCCTCGGAGGAGACGTAGGAGAAGTCCAGGTCGATCCCCTTGTTGAACTGCTCGCTCTGCGTGCGGGTGAGGATCTCGGCGATGTAGGTCTCAAGTTCCGTATCGCGCAGGTCGCGGAACTTGATCGGCAGCAGGTCTCCATAGAGGCGCAGCATCGGCGGCACGCCGACCGCCAGGTGCACGTCCGAGCAGCCCTGCTGGGTGCCCAGCTTCAGAAACGCGTCGATACGCGCCAAGTCTTTGCTCCTTAAGGAGTTTTACCGGTAGATGTTTTGCCCGAGGCGGGCTGCTAGATCAACAACTTGTGGCTGGAAATTTGACGTAACGCACGAACTTTCGCAAGGCGGGAGCCTTGCCGGGGCCGCGCTGGGCGCCCGGGGGCGCAGCCCTAGAGGAATCCCTTGAGGGCGAGGCTCAGCTCCTCCATGGTCTGGAAGCGCTTGGTCTTGTCCACCGCCATGGCACGCACCACGAGTTCGGAGAGCCCGGGCGGCAGGTTCGGATTGGCCTCCTGGGGCGAGCGCGCTTTGCCCTGCACGTGCTGGTACATGACCGACATGTGATCGCCGCGCGAGTAGGGCGGCATCCCGGTGGTCATCTCGTAGAGCATGACGCCGAGGGCGTAGATGTCGGCACGCTCATCGACCTTCTTGCCCAGGATCTGCTCGGGCGCCATGTATTTCGGTGAGCCGATGACGTAACCGGTCTTGGTGAGCTGCGTATCGCCCTCGCGCTGCGCGGCCGCCACGCCGAAGTCCACGATCTTCAGCAGCCCCTCCTGGTTGATGAGCACGTTCGCCGGCTTCAGGTCGCGATGCACGATGCCCTGCTGGTGCGCTACCGTCATGCCGGTGCAGATGTCGATGCCGAACTGCATGGCGCGTTTGAGGTCGAGGGGCTTCTCGTTCACCACCTCGCTGCCGAGGGTGTGGGAGGGGAAATACTCCATGGAGATGGCGTAGTTGCCCTGGATGTAGAGGAAGTCGTAGATGCGGATGACGTTCTTGTGGGTGATCTTGCGCGAGTAGCGCAGCTCGTGGACGAAGCGCTTCATGACCTCTTCGTCTTCAGAGACGTTGGGATTCAGGAACTTCAGGATGAGCCGCTCATCGACCACGGTGTCTTCCATCAGCAGCACGGTGCCGAAGGCGCCGCGACCGATGCGGTCGATGTACTTGTAGCGCCCCTCGAGGACGTCCCCGGGCTTGAGCGTATTGATGTCCAGGCGCGTGGCGGTCTGCGCGGTGCGCGCCGCCTGCTGCACGGCCTGTTCGGAGATGACCTGCGTCTTGAGCGCTTCCGGGGCGGCCGGCTGCGGCGGCCGTACGCCGCTCGCAGCCGGTGCTGCGGCTGTCGGCGTCGGCGCCATTGGCGCCGCGCTGCCCGAGGTCAGCTGCGAGATGCCGGCGATGCGGTTGTCGAGCTCGGACACCGCCGCCGCCGCCATGCGCGAGATGGTCTGGTCGGGGGAGCCCATCTGGGCCTGCAGTTCGCCGCGCACCTGGTCGGCGCGTGCCTCGTCGGTCACCTTGGAGAGCGCCTGGATGACCTCGATGCGGATCTCGCGCTCCGGGCGCGCAATGAGCGGCAGCAGTTCATCGACCAGCTTGCTGTCGCCGAGCTTACCGAGCGCGCGCACCACGATCGGGGTCGCCTTGCCGCTCGTGGGCGTGTGCAACATTTCCATGAGGCGCGGCACGGCGCGCTTGCTGCCGATTTCGGCCAGCGCATCTACGGCCCGCTCGCTCACCCACCAGTCGCTGTCACGGGTGGCCTGGATGAGCGAGTCTACCGCGCGCTCGTCCTTGGTCTGGTTCAGGATCTCGATCGCCGCGCGGCGGATGTCCTCGTCCTTGTCGCGCACCAGCTGCAGCACCGCGTCGATGACCCTCGGTCCGCCGATCTTGCCGAGCGCATCGGCGGCGCGGCTGCGTACCCACCAGTCACTGTCCTTGAGCGAGCCGAGCAGATACTTCACCGACTGCGCGTTGCCGACCTCGTTGAGCACCTCGACCGCCGCCCGGCGCGCGTTCTCGTTCTCGTCTTTGAGGATCTCGATGAGGTACTTCATCGTGTCCGGGTGGTTCGCCTTGATGACCACGTCGATGGCGCGGTTGAGTACGTCGATCTCGGGGTCGCGCAGCAGCGGGGCGACGCGCTCGATGTCGATCGGGCCGTCCATGCGCTGCAGCGCCGCCAGCGCCGCGCCGCGGATCAGCTTGTTGGGATCCTTGAGAAGCCCGGTGAGTGCCGTCTGCACCTCCGCGGTGTTAAAGCGCGCCAGCGTATTAATGATGTGCACCCGGGCGATCGGGTCCTTGCCCTGCAGCCGCCCGATGAGCTCGCCCACCGAGGACTTGTCGGCGATGTCGCCGATGACGCGAAACAGGGCCGCCTTCTCGTTGGGCTCCTGGGCGTAGGCGGCGGCCAGCAGCTCACGCACGTTGAAGCGCGACTTCTGCGCCGCGATCACATCCAGCACGGCGGACTTGGAGACGCCCTGGGTGGAGAGGGCCTCGAGCAGCAGGTTGTGGGGGTAATTGCGGGTGTTGGTGAGCGCCCAGGAGATGCCGGAGATGACACGCGGGCTGCCCTCGATCAGGCCGCGCACGAACTGCGGGAAGGTCTTCTGGCTCACCAGCGCGGTGAGCACTTCCACGAACGCGAGCGTCGCCCCCTTGTCGGCCTCCGGCAGTGCGCCCAGGATCGGCTCGATGGCCCCGGGGCCGATCTCCTTCAGCCGCACGATCGCCTTCTGCCGCGCAGGATTGGTCGCATCGGTAGCCGAGCGGATCTCGGTGACGAGCCGATCGGCACGCAGGTTTGTGAAAAAACTCATGCAGCCTATCTATTGGAAGCAGCTACCTGCACGTATCCACCATCGCTCCCTCGCAAGGCGAGCGCGCACACGCGACGCGGGTCTTTCCGGTGCCGGCGCCGCTGTCGCAGCCGACGGGTGAAGCAGGAAGCGCGCAGCCTCCGGACGGCTGAGATTATGCCACAGCCGTCAACAACCCCCCCGTGACGGTACGCGCTTCTTGGCGATGGCCATTAGCCACTACAATCGGCTACCCACTGGCCAAAAGTCCTCCTGCACATGATTCCCGAAAGCTCAGTCGAAGCCGTGCGTGCCGCGCTGGAGGCCTACGCCGATCCCTATCTTGGCGAGACGCTCGGGGCGGCGCAGGCGGTGCGGGAGGTGCGCCCGCTCGGCGGCGGGCTGAACGCACGCATTGCGCTGGGGTTTCCCGTGGGCGGCTACCAGGCCGAGCTCACCGGGGCGCTTACGGCGCATCTGGCCGCGCGCGGGATCTCGGTACCTCTCACGATCGACCTGGAGTCCAACATCCGCGCGCACGCGGTACAGCGCAATCTCAAACCCCTCGGGGAGATCAGCAATGTGGTCGCGGTGGCCTCGGGCAAGGGCGGCGTCGGCAAGTCCACGGTGGCGGTCAATCTCGCGCTCGCCTGGGCCGCCCAGGGGGCGCGCGTCGGCATCCTGGATGCGGACATCTACGGGCCCAGCCAGCCCCTGATGCTCGGTCTTGCCGGCCAGCGCCCCACGGCCCCGGACGGCAAGCATCTCCAGCCCCTCGTCAGCCACGGCGTGAGTGCCATGTCGATCGGCTTTCTGGTCGATGAGCAGCAGCCGATGGTCTGGCGCGGACCGATGGTGACGCAGGCGCTCACGCAGCTACTCTCGGAGACGCAGTGGGGCAAGCTCGACTACCTGGTCGTCGACATGCCCCCGGGAACGGGCGACATCCAGCTCACCCTGGCGCAGCGCGTGCCGGTCGCCGGTGCGCTGATCGTCACCACCCCGCAAGACATCGCGCTAGCTGATGCACGCAAGGGACTGAAGATGTTCGAGAAGGTCTCGGTGCCGGTGCTCGGGATCGTCGAGAACATGAGCATCTACGTGTGCAGCAACTGCGGCCACAGCGAGCACATCTTCGGTTCCGGGGGCGGGGCGCGCATGGCCGAGCAGTACGGCGTGCGCCTTCTCGGGGAACTGCCCCTCGATGCGCACATTCGCGAGGAGGCCGATAGCGGTCGCCCGAGCGTCGTGGCGGCGCCCGATTCGGCGCGGGCGCGCGCCTACTTCCAGATGGCACGGCGGACCGGCGGCGCACTGGCAGTGCGCGCGCGCGATCGCAGCAACCTGTTCCCCAAGATCGTCGTAGAAGAGAGCTGAAGTCGCGCGCGCCAGCGCGTACTCCACACCATCTCGCCGCAGCGGGCGCGACTGCGATACGCTTCGCTATTTGAATCCGGCGGTACCCACGCCGCCTCTTTAGTGCGCGCCGCGAGCGCGGGAGATACGGGATGAGCATCAAGTCCGACAACTGGATCCGGCGCATGGCGCGCGAACACGGGATGATCGAGCCGTTCGCTGCTGAGCAGGTGCGGGAGGTCAACGGGAACCGGATCGTCTCGTACGGAACATCAAGCTACGGGTACGACGCGCGGTGCGCGAGCGAATTCAAGATATTCACCAACATCAACTCGACCATCGTCGATCCCAAGGCGTTCGACGCGAAGAGCTTCGTCGATTTTGGCGGTGACGTCTGCATCATCCCGCCAAACTCGTTCGCGCTGGCAAGGACGGTGGAGTACTTCCGCATTCCGCGCAGCGTGTTAGTCGCAACCTTGGGTAAATCGACCTACGCCCGCTGTTTTCGCGGCGATACGCGCGTGGCGCTCGTGGACGGCACGGCGCCGACACTCGAGGAAATGGCTCGCCGTCACGACTCGGGCGAGCTTCTCTGGGGTTACAGCATCGGCGAACACGGGCGTCTGATCGTGTCGCAGCTGGAGGCGCCACGCTTCATCGGCCGCGACGCGCTGGTTGAGATTGAACTCGACAGTGGCGAGCGCATCCACGCGACCGCGGATCATCAATTCATGAGGCGCGATGGTCGCATGGCGGCGGCCCACGCGCTGCGTGCCGGAGACCCGCTGATGCCGCTCTATAGAGACACGGCCCGCGGCTACGAGGTCGTTTATCAGCCCATCGACGGGCACATGTATCTCACCCATCGCTTGGCGGATGAATGGAACCTCCGTCACGCCATTTACGCTGAGGTCGCAGGGACCCATCGGCATCACATGGATTTTGACCGGCGCAATAATCGGCCGACGAATATCGAGCGCATGCCTGCCTCTGAGCACATTCGGCTGCATAACGACCACAGCTACGGCGAGGATTTCGATGCGCAGGCGCATGGGGCGGCGATCCGTGACTCGCTGTTACGGCGTTCGCAGGACGTCAAGTGGCGCGCTCATTTCTCGGCGGTGCAATCGCAGCGAGCACGCGAATTCTGGGCAAGTGAGCGCTATGCGCAGATCCGGGAGAAGTTGCTGGCGGCCCGGCGCCAGCCCAGTGATGCGACGCGGGAGGCTCATCGCCAGGCCATGCTCCGGCGTTTTGCCGATCCCGCCGAACGCGCGCGGCACGCGCGCTCGATGATTCAGGCCTGGGCATCCGGTGATGGTTCGCGGCGCCTCAAGCAAGCGGAGATCGCGCGCCAAATCAAGCTTCGCCAGGAGATCACGGCCGAAAGCGTGCGGCGGGCGCTCGATACCACGGGGTCGATTCGGGGTGCGGCAAGGTTGCTTGAATGTGATCGCTCTGTTTTTCGGAGATTTCCCGAGGTCGTCGCACAGTTCGCGGGAAGATCGGTCTACCGCAACCACCGGGTGGTCGGCGTGCGCGAGCTTGCGGGCGAGCACGACGTCTATTGCCTGACTGTTCCGGAGGCGGGAAACTTCGCTCTGGAAGCGGGCGTTTTCGTGCGCAATTGCGGCATTATCGTGAACGTAACGCCGCTCGAGCCCGAGTGGGAGGGGCACGTAACGCTGGAGTTTTCCAACACCACACCCCTGCCGGCGAAGATCTATGCCAACGAAGGCGTGGCGCAGATGCTGTTCTTTGAGTCTGACGAAGTGTGCGCGACTTCCTACCGTGACCGTGGTGGCAAGTATCAGGGGCAGCGCGGCGTGACGTTGCCCAAGACCTGACGGAGCGTTTAGTTGCGCGTCAGGCTCTGGATCTGCATGGTCCACTGCACGTCGTTGTCCTTGGTCTGCTCGACCTTCATCGGCACGTAACCGCGCTCCGGTGCGCACCAGAAGCGCGTCACCCGCGGCGAATAGGCCTTCTGGGCGCGGTACACGACGGTCTGCACCGGACCGAGCGGCGTCTGCAGGGTGGCCTCGCCCTCGCGCGCGTAGCGATACTCGCGCACGCTGTTCTTGTCGATCATGCTGAAGCGCTCCGGCGTACGCCCGGCGAGCAGCTCCACCATCAGCGCCAGCTGGATGGAGGCGTCATCCTGCACCTCCGGTGTCAGAGGCAGGTCCACCGGTGTCTGTTCATACACTCCGGTGACACGATGGCTCTGCCAGTCGTACTTGAGATCGATGGTGCGCTTGCTGGATGCCGTGCCGTCATCGGCCTTGTAGGTTTGTGGCTGCACGCCCTGCGGCGTCACCTTCACCACGCTCACCTGCCGCGGACGCTCGGAGAAGGCCCGACCGATGCCGCGTGGATCGCTCTTGGCGGTGTACGTCCAGGTGTCATCGCTCTTCTCGAGCTTCAGCTCGGAGGCGGCCACGGTAAGGCCGCGCCAGATCCAGTTATAAGAAGCCTCGAAGGGCTTGAGTTCATCGGCCTGCGCCCCGGCGGCGCTCAGCGCCAGCAGGGCGCATCCCAGTATCAGGGCGCGTGCGCCACACGGTAGGCTCGGTTCATAACGCTGTCGCACGAAAATCCTCCACGATCGGCGTCTCCAGACGCGTGCCATCAAGCCACGCCGCGCCATCGTGCCACTGCAGCCGCCGCTGCGCGAACCAGCCGAGCACCTGGGGGTAGATGATGTGCTCGGTCGCCTGCACACGCGCGGCCAGCGTGGCCTCGCTGTCACCCGGGCGCACCCGCACCTTCGACTGCAGCACGACCGGTCCGGCATCGAGCTCGGGGGTGACGAAATGCACGCTCGCTCCATGCTCGGCATCGCCCGCGGCCAGCACGCGACGATGCGTGTGGAGTCCCTTGTAGGCCGGCAGGATCGAGGGATGAATGTTCAGCAGCCGCCCCAGGTAGCGCTCGACGAAGGCGGAGGAGAGGATGCGCATGAAGCCGGCGAGCGCGATCGCATCCGGGCGCGAGGCATCGATGGCCTGCATGAGCTGCGCTTCGAAGTCGGCGGCCGGCAGGCCCGGGGTGCGCGCCATGGTGGCCGTGGGCGCGCCCAGATCGCGTGCGGCGGCGAGGCCCGCCGCCTCGGCGCGGTCGGAAATGACCCTCGCGACCTCGGCGTTGATGCTGCCCGCCAGGCACGCCCGCGTGATCGCGGTCATGTTGCTGCCGCGCCCGGAGATGAGGATGGCGATGCGAAACGGCGCCGGGCGGCTCATTCGTTGATGACGACGCCGCGCGCGCCGGCGCGCACCTCGCCCACCACCTGCGCGCGTTCGCCGCGCGCGTTCAGGAACTCGACCGCCGCGGCGGCCTGCGGCGCGGGCAGCACGACCACCATGCCAAGGCCGCAGTTGAAGGTGCGATGCATCTCGGCCGAATCCACGCGTGCGATGTGCTGCAGCCAGTCGAACACCGGGTCGCGCGGCCAGGCGCGCCGCTCGAGCACGGCCTCCAGCCCCTGCGGCAGCACCCGCGGGATGTTGTCGGTGAGGCCACCGCCGGTGATGTGCGCAAGTCCATGCACGGGCATGGCACGCAGCAGCGCGAGCAGTGACTTGACGTAGATACGCGTCGGGGCGAGCAGCCGGTCGAAGAGACTTTGCCCCTCAAGCAGGGTCGCGGGGGTGGCGTCCGCCGCGGCGATGAGCTTGCGAATGAGCGAGTAGCCGTTCGAATGCGGTCCGGAGGAGGACAGCCCGATGAGCGCATCGCCGGGGCTCACCTTGGAGCCGTCGATGATGGCGTCCTTCTCCACCACGCCCACGCAGAAGCCGGCCAAATCGTAATCCTCGCCCTGGTACATGCCGGGCATCTCGGCGGTCTCCCCGCCGACCAGCGCCGCGCCGGCCTGCACGCAGCCCTCGACGATCCCGCGCACCACCGCCTCGGCGACGGCCACCTGCAGCTTGCCGGTGGCGTAGTAGTCGAGGAAGAACAACGGCTCGGCGCCCTGGACCACGACGTCGTTGGCGCACATCGCCACGAGATCGATGCCGATCGTGTCGTGGCGGCCGGTGTCGATCGCGAGCCGCAGCTTGGTGCCGACGCCGTCGGTGCCCGACACGAGTACCGGGCGGCGGTAGCCGGGCGGCAGCTCGACCAGGGCGCCGAAACCGCCGATGCCGGCGAGCACTTCGGGGCGCTGCGCGCGGCGCACGAGCGGCTTGATGCGCTCGACGAGTTCGTCGCCGGCATCGATGTCGACGCCCGCGTCGCGGTAGGTGATGCGAGGGCTTTCGGTCATGTCAGATCGCGGTCCGAGTGCGCTGCCGTCGGGTGCAGGCGCGTATGATATTGTACCTGTCGCTTCGCGCTGTTGCGTACCCGATACAAAATCATGACGCGACCGGTCGCAAAATCACTCACGGCAAAGCGGCGCACGCGCGGGATGCTGCTCGTCTTCAGCGTGCTGGCCGGCCTGCTGTGCGTGAGCGCCGTGGGCCGCCCGGTGCGGGTCTACGAGGTCGACGTGGCCGAGCGTTCGGGCACCGCGCTGCAGGAAGCCATGCGTCAGGCGCTGGTGCGTGCGACCGGGCGGCGCGAGGCGGCCGAGGATCCGGCGCTCGCCGCGATCGTAGCCGACGCGGCCAAATACGTGCAGAGCTACACCACCGGTCCGCGCGGGGAGCCGCAGGTGGTATTCGATGCCGCGGCCGTACAGCAGGCGATCATCGCCGCCGGACGCAGCGTCTGGGACGCCGACCGGCCCTTCACCCTGGTGGTGCTCGACCCGCCGCGCAACCGCGCGCAGGCGGATGCGGCGCGCGCGGAGCTGGAGCGTGCGGCGGCGGCGCGCGGGCTGCCGATCAGTCTGGTGCCGATGACGCTCGCCGACAGCGCCGGCAAACCCCTCGGCGCCGATGCGCTGCTCGAGGCCGCACAACACTACGGTGCCGATGCGGTGCTGGTCGGCCGCGGTGACGGCACGGCCCCTGATGCGTTGCTGCAGTGGACCTTGTACGGGCGCGGCTCGAGCGAGAATTGGAGCGGGCCGCTGGCCGTCGGCGTCGACCACACGGTCGATCATCTGGTGCCGCAGCAGGCCGGCACCGCCCAGCTGGCCGAGAGCGACGTGCGCATCACGATCGAGGGCGTGCGCACGCTGACCGACTACGCCACCGTCGGGCGGTTGCTGCAGGCGACCCCGGGGATCCGGCGCGCCAGCTTACTCGGCGCTGATCCGGGCACGGTGCTGTTCCTGGTGACCGTGCGCGGCGGCGCCCCTGGCCTCGAGCAGGCGCTCGCCGGGCAGTCCCACCTGAGTCACCCCGGCGCCGGCGAACCTACGCTCTATCACTATCAGCCCTGAGCGTGCGCCACAGCGCGCGCCTCGCATGCGTCACCTCCCGAATCTCATCTGCCTGCTGCGCATCGCACTCATCTGGCCGACGCTCGTCGCCCTGCGCGCCGGGAACTACCCCGTGGCGCTGGCGCTGTTCGTCGCGGCGGCGATCTCTGACGGGCTGGACGGCTACCTCGCTAAGCGTTTCGGCTGGACTTCCGATCTGGGGCGCTTCCTTGATCCGCTGGCGGACAAGCTGCTGCTCGTCGCCCTGTTCGTGCAGTGCGCGTGGCTCGCCTTGGTGCCCTGGTGGCTGACCGCGGCGGTCGTGGCGCGCGATGTGATGATCGGCGCCGGCGCGCTCACCTATCGGCTGTGGTTCGGACCGCTGCGCGGGCGACCCACCGTGATCAGCAAGATCAACACGGCCGCGCAGCTGCTGTACCTGATGCTGGTGCTGCTCGCCGCCAGCGTGCGGCTGCCGTCGCGCGAGATCCTCGATGCCTGCGCGCTCATCGCGCTGCTCACCACGGTGGTCTCGGGTGCGCACTACCTGAGGACCTTCGCCGGGCGTGCCTGGATGCACCCGGCGCGGCCTTAGGGGCGGTGATGCGGCAGCTTCCTCTGGGGGTGCGACTGCCGGATCGCGCGGTGTTCGCCAACTTCCTGCCGGCACGCAACGTCGAGGCCCTCGAGCACGCGCGGCGCGTGGCGGCGGGCGAGTTCGCCGGCCTCACCTGGCTGTGCGGCCCGGCGGGGGTAGGCAAGACGCATCTGCTGCAGGCGATCTGCAGCGCCGCGAGCGCGCGCCTGCGGGCCGGCTACGTGCCACTCGCCGAGTTCGCAAGTCTCGGTATCGAAGTCCTCGAGGGGCTGGCGCAGCTTGAGTGCCTGTGCATGGACGATCTCGATGCGGTGGTGGGGCGGCTCGAGTGGGAGCGGGCGCTGTTTGCGCTGCTGCGCGAACTGCAGGACGCCGGCGGCCGGCTGGTGCTCTCCGCCCGCGCGCCGCCGGCGCTGTTGGGCTGGGCGCTGCCGGATCTCGGCTCGCGCTGCGCGGCCGGCGCGGTGCTGCAGCTACGCCCGCTCGATGAGTCGGAGCAGCAGGCCGCTCTCAAGCTGCGCGCCCGGGTGCGCGGCTTGGAGCTGCCCGATGAGACGCTGCACTGGCTGCAGCGGCGTTTTCCGCGCGACATGCGCAGCCTCTACGAACTGCTCGACACGCTCGACGAGGCGGCGCTCGCCGCCCAGCGGCGCATCACGATCCCCTTCATCCGCGAGGTGCTAAGCACCCCGCGCCCGCGCTGACTGCAGCTGCACGGCGAGCGTGGCCACGCGGCGCCCGAGTGCCTGGGCGAGCACCTTCTCCTCCTCGCTGAGGGTTGCGTGCGTGAGGCCCCCGCTCACGTGCGAGGCGCCGTAGGGACTGCCGCCGCGGGCGGTCTCATTTAGTGCGCGCTCGGTGTAGGGCAGCCCCACCAGGTACATGCCGTGATGCAGCAGTGGCAGCATCATCGACAGCAGCGTCGTTTCCTGACCGCCGTGCATGCTCTGCGTGGAAGTGAACACGCCCGCGGGCTTGCCGGCGAGCGCCCCCGACAGCCACAGGCTCGCGGTGCCATCGAGGAAGTACTTCAGCGGCGCCGCCATGTTGCCGAAGCGCGTGGGACTGCCGAGCACCAGCGCGGCGCTTTCCTTCAGATCATCGAGGCTGGCATAGGGGGCGCCGCTGGCCGGCACCGGCTGCGCGGCCGCCTCGCTCGCGGCCGACACCGCCGGCACGGTGCGCAGGCGCGCCCGCGCACCGGGCACCGCCTCGACGCCGCGGCACACCTGGCGGGCAAGCTCCGCGGTGGCGCCGCCGCGCGAGTAGTAAAGGACCAGAACCTCCGCCATGCCCGATTTCTCTTCGCAGGGCAACTGCCGCGTGCACTGCGACGGTTTTAACGCCCGCCAGTACGTTGCCACAAAACAGATGTGCCATCATCTGCCCCACCTCCATGAGATGGATCTACACTATCGGGCGCGCTGCGCTGTAGCGTGCCCGCACCTCAAACATGCACTGCAAGAAATGCCTCGTGGGCGGACGCGTCCAGGGAGTCTTTTACCGCGCCAGCGCGGCGCGCCGCGCGCAGGAACTGCAGCTGCGCGGCTACGCGCGCAACCTCCCCGATGGACGCGTCGAAGTGCTGGCCTGCGGTGAGGAGCACGCGCTGAGCGCCTTCGTGAGCTGGCTGTGGCAGGGCTCCTCGGCCTCCAAGGTCACTTCGGTGGAAGTGGCCGACGTGCCCGAGGACGCCGTGCACCGCGGCACCGGGTTCTTTACCGCCTGAACTCTATGTCGCATCGCTTCATTCCTGGCGCACTGCTCGCGACGCTCGCCCTGACGCTCGGCGCCGCGCTGGTGCCGGCCGCGGCCCTCCGGCAGCAGGCACAGCCGGCCGGGGAGGTTAATCCGGCGCCTGAGGCGCAGGCGCCCGCCGCGCCTGAGACCCCACCGGCGCCGGCCGTCGAGACTCCCGCGGCAGCGCCCGCCGCGCCGCCGCCAGCCCCCGAGAGCCTCGCACAGCCCGAGGCGCTGCCGTCGGGGCCGGCGCCCGCGGCCGCCACGCCGGCGCCGCGCCGCTTCCTGACGCCCAGTTCACATCAGGCCTGGGTGTCCGCCGCCAATCCGCTCGCGGTGGAGGCGGGGCTGCAGATCCTCGAGAAGGGCGGCAGCGCCCTGGATGCGGCGGTGGCCGTGCAGGCGATGCTCGGGCTGGTCGAGCCGCAGAGCTCCGGGGTGGGGGGCGGGGCCTTTCTGCTGTATTACGACGCGCACACCGGCAAGGTGAGCGCCATCGACGGGCGCGAGCGCGCGCCGCTCGGGGCCACGCCCGACATGTTCCTGCAGGATGGCAAGCCGATGTCGTACGTGGAGGCGGTGCGCAGCGGCCGCTCCACCGGGGTGCCGGGGGTCATCGCCATGCTCTACACCGCGCGCGAGAAGGGTGGCGTGCTGCGCTGGAAGGACCTGTTTACCCCGGCCATCCGCGCCGCCGCCGATGGCTTCCGGGTCCCGGCGCGCCTGGCGATGTTTCTCGGGGAGGGTTCGCCGTTTCCGCCCACCACGGAGATCCGCACGCTGTTCTCGCGCCCGAACGGGGAGAACCTCGAGGAAGGCGACCTGTTCCGCAACCCCGAGTATGCCAAGACGCTCGGCCGCATTGCCGCGGAGGGGCCGCGGGCGCTCTACGAGGGTACGATCGCCGCGGAAATCGTGCGGGTCACGCACCTCGAGCCGCTGCCCGGGACGTTGACGCTCAAGGACCTTGCGAGCTATCGCACCGCCTGGGTCGAGCCCTTGTGCCGGCCGTACCGCCTGTTCACGGTGTGCGGGCCGCCACCGCCCTCCAGCGCCGTGTCGCTGCTGCAGATGCTCGAGATTCTCGACCGCACCGACATCGCCGCGCGCACACCGAACGACCCGCAGGCGTGGTTCCTGTTCGCGCAGGCGAGCCGCCTCATGTACGCCGACCGCGATCGTTACGTGGCCGATCCGCGCTTCGTGTCCGTGCCCATCGAGCGGATGCTCAATCCCGGCTACATCAAGCTGCGCGAACAGCTGATCGGCACGCACGCCGGGCCCGCGCCGCTGCCGGGGGATTTCGCGCGCGGGCCGGCCCGCGACAACACCCGCGAGTCCACCGGCACCAGCCATTTCGTGGTGGTCGATGCGCAGGGGAACGTGGTCTCGATGACGACCACGGTGGAGTCGGTGTTCGGCTCCGGACGCACGGTCGGGGGCTTCGTCCTCAACAACCAGCTCACCGATTTCTCCTTCGAACCCACCGATGAGGGCCATCCGGTCGCCAATGCCGTGCAGGGCGGCAAGCAGCCGCGCTCCTCGATGGCGCCCATCATCGTGCTCGATCACGCCAACCACTTCGTCGCCGCGCTCGGCTCCCCTGGTGGCAGCGCGATCCTCGACTACAACGCCAAGACACTGGTCGGGCTGTTGGCGTGGAAGCTCTCGCTCAAGCAGGCGATCGAGTTGCCCAACCTCATCGCGCGCGGCGATACCTACACCGGAGAGCTCGCCCGCTTCACCCCGGCGCTGATCGCCGGCCTGCGCGAGCGTGGCATCGATCTGAAAGCCGGCCATGCCGAGAACTCGGGCCTGCACGCGATCCTGCGGCATCCGGACGGCACCTACGAGGGCGCGGCCGACTCGCGTCGTGAGGGGGTGGCACGCCTGCTGCCCCCGCCGCAGAAGGACGCGAAGCGCGCCGTGGGGGCGAACTGACGGGGCGTGGGGCGGCATCTACGGCGGCGCGACCACGATTGAGACGATCGAGGACACCTTCGCTGATGCGGTGGCGGCCCCGCTGACCGCACAGACACCGCCGAAGACGGAGCCCGACAAAGCCGCCGCACACTGAGCACGCGGTCACTGAGGACCGCGGCCTAATGGTGGGAGGGGATCTTCGGAAAGCCGAGATCGTCCGCGCCGCCCCAGCGCGTCCAGTGTCCGAGCACCAGGTCCGGGTAGTCGCGACGGCCGACGCTGCCGTTGTAACGCGCCAGCGCGCGGCGCACGTCGTTGTGCTCGTAGGTGAGGTAGAAGCGCAGGATCGCGCAGCCCATGCGGATGTTGGGCGCGACGTGCACCAGCTCGTAGCGCTGCAAGCCGAGCTTTTCGGGCCAGAAGGGCATCACCTGCATCAGCCCGACGGCACCGGCGCTCGAAACCGCCCAGCGATCGAAGCGACTCTCCACGTCGATCAGGGCCATCACCAGCCCGGGCGGCAGGCGCGCCTCGCCATAGCGGTGCGTCTCGCAGTACACCTGCTTGAGGATGTCGATGCGCTCGTCCTTTTCCTTCACCAGCGTGCGCAGCCGCGGCTCCATCAGCGTGTACCACACCGCCGAGTCGTACTGATCGGTGAAGCACTGCGCCTGGGCGATGGCTTTCTCGATGACCCCCCGGAGCTCCGGATCGCGCTGCTGGTCGGCGTGCGCCGCCGACAGCACGGCGGCGGCGAGCAGCCACGCCGCCAGGGGCGCGCTGCTAGGCCTCCAGGCGCGCGCGGATGAAGGCGAGCGCTTCGCCGAGCGGGAAGTCGCTGCTCGCACTGTCGCGCCGGCCACGGTATTCGAGCTTGCCCGCCTCCAGGCCGCGCTCAGCCACGACCAGACGGTGCGGGATGCCGAGAAGTTCCGCGTCGGCGAACTTGACGCCGGGGCGTGCATCGCGATCGTCGTAGAGCACCTCGATGCCGGCGGCGGTGAACTCGGCGTACAGCTGATCGGTGAGCTCGCGGACACGGGCGGATTTTTGCAGATTCAGGGGTACCAGGACCACCTGGAACGGCGCGATGGGCGCCGGCCAGATGATGCCGCGCTCATCGTGGTTCTGTTCGATGGCGGCGGCCACGATACGCGTCACACCGATGCCGTAACAGCCCATGAGGAGCGTGACTTCCTGGCCCGACTCATCGAGCACGAACGCCTTCATTGGCCGGCTGTACTTGTCGCCCAGCTGGAAGATGTGACCCACCTCGATGCCGCGCGCGATCTGCAGCGTCCCCTTGCCGGAGGGACTCGGGTCCCCGGCAACCACCTTGCGCAGGTCCGCCGCGTTCACCGCGCCCACGTCGCGCTCCCAGTTGACGCCCGTGAGATGCATGTCCTTCTCGTTCGCGCCGCAGACGAAATCCGCGAGCGCGAGCGCGGCATGATCGACGTAGATAGGGCATTTGAGGCCGACCACGCCGACGTAGCCCGGCTCGGTGCCGCTCACGGCGCGCACGCGCTCCGGGGCCGCCAGGCGCAGCGGGCTCGCCACCGCGGGCTGTTTCTGCGCCTTGACGGTGTTCAGCTCGTGATCCCCGCGCAGCACGAGCGCGACGACCGTGTCATCGCTGCCCTCGACGATCAGGGTCTTCAGGCAGCGCGCGGGGGCCACCTTGAGGAAGGCGGCGAGGTCGGCGATGGTGCGCGCGCCGGGTGTCGCCACCTTGCGCAGCGGCTCGGCGGGCGCGGGCCGCGGCGTGGCCGGCGGCACGGCCGCCGCGGCCTCGAGATTGGCCGCGTAGTCATCGCCGTCGGAAAAGACGATGGCGTCCTCGCCCGAGGCGGCGAGCACGTGAAATTCCTGCGACACGTCCCCGCCGATCGCACCGGAGTCCGCGCGCACCGCACGGAACGTGAGTCCGGTGCGCGTGAAGATGCGCGTGTAGGCCGCGAACATCGCGCGGTAGCCGGCGGTGAGGGAGGGCTGGTCGAGGTGGAAGGAGTAGGCATCCTTCATGATGAACTCGCGCGCGCGCATGACGCCAAAACGCGGGCGCACCTCGTCGCGGAACTTCGTCTGGATCTGGTAGAAGTTGACCGGCAGCTGCCGATAGCTCTTGAGCTCGCGGCGCGCGATGTCGGTGATCACTTCCTCGTGCGTGGGACCGGCGACGTAGTCACGCTCGTGGCGGTCCTTGATGCGCAGAAGCTCCGGCCCGTACTCGCTCCAGCGGCCCGATTCCTGCCACAGTTCCGCCGGCTGCACGACCGGCATCACCAGTTCCAGTGCCCCGGCGCGGTCCATCTCTTCGCGGATGATGCGCTCGACTTTCTTCAGCACCCGCAGCCCGAACGGCAGCCAGCTGTACAGGCCCGCGGCTTCGCGGCGGATCAGGCCCGCGCGCAGCATCAGCTGGTGACTCACGACCTCCGCATCCGCGGGGGTCTCCTTCATGGTGTTGATCGGGTACTGGGACAGCCTCATCGTCGCGCGCTTTCGCTCTTTGCCTTCAACAGTCGCAGGGAAGCTGGCATCTTAGCAGGAGCCCCCTGATAAGATGGCGCACGTGACAAACGAGCTTCCGGAACCGCTCAGGCCGCGCCGCAAAGGCATCTACCTGCTGCCGAACCTGCTCACCACCGGCTGCCTGTTCTCGGGCTTCTACGCGGTGGTGGCCGCGATCGACAAGCACTTCGATCACGCCGGCATGGCGGTGTTCGCGGCGATGATCTTCGACACCCTCGATGGGCGCATCGCGCGCCTGACGCACACCGAGAGCGCCTTCGGCAAGGAGTACGACAGCCTCGCCGACATGGTCGCCTTCGGTCTCGCCCCCGCGATCGTCGCCTACCAGTGGGGCGTGGTGCGCATCATGGAGTACGGCAGTCACTGGGGGCGCTTCGGCTGGCTGGCCTGCTTCTTCTACGCCGCCGCGGCGGCGCTGCGCCTGGCGCGCTTCAACGCGCGCTCGGCGAGCGCCGACAAGCGCTACTTCGAGGGCCTGCCGAGTCCGTCCGCGGCGGCGATCGTGGCCGCCTTCGTCTGGTTCTGCAGCGACTGGCGCGAACCGCGCCTCACCGGACTCATCGCCGCCTTCCTCGTCACGGCGAGCGCCGGGGCCCTCATGGTCTCGAGCTTCGGCTACCCGAGCTTCAAGCAGTTCGACCTCGACCGGCGCATCCGCTTCGTCTACATGCTGCTGGTGCCGCTCACCATCATCCTGATCGCGGTCGACCCGCCGACCATGCTGTTGTCCATGTTCGGCACCTACGCGCTCTCGGCCCCGGTGCTGTGGGTGGGGCGGCGCGTGCGCCGCCTGGTGCGCGGACCGCCCGCGCGCGGTGCCCCGTGAGCGCGGACAGCACCCAGCGCGACGGGTATCTGCAGGCGCTCGGCATCGATCGATGGGTGCCGCGCGGCGCGGGGGCGCGCCCGGACCCTGCGCCGGCCGCCGCGGCCCGAACGGCGCCGTCGCCGGGCGCGCCACCAGCGCAGGACGCCTCCGTGGCAGCGGCGCCGCCGGCGCGTGCCGCAGCCATCCCCGCGGCCGATTTCGCCACCCGCTGGGAGGCGCTGCGCTCGCAGGTGGCGAGCTGCACGCGCTGCCCGCTGCACCAGACGCGCACCCAGGCGGTGTTCGGGGTCGGCCCCGAGCGCGTCGACTGGCTCGTCATCGGCGAGGCGCCGGGGGCGGAGGAGGACCGGCGCGGCGAACCCTTCGTGGGGGCGGCGGGTCAGCTTCTGGATGCCATGCTGCGCGCCATCGGTCTTGACCGTAAGAGCAACGTCTACATCGCCAACGTGCTCAAGAGCCGCCCGCCGGGCAACCGCGACCCGAAGCCCGAGGAGGTGGCGGCCTGCCTGCCGTACCTGCAGGCGCAGATCGAGCTGCTGCGGCCAAAGCTCATGCTGGCGGTGGGGCGTATCGCCGCCCAGAGCCTGCTCGGCACGGACGCGCCGCTCGGGCGGCTGCGCGGCCAGGTGCACCGCTTCGGTGATACGCCGCTGATCGTCACGTATCATCCGGCTTACCTCCTGCGTACGCCCGCGGAGAAGCGCAAGGCGTGGGAGGACCTGAAGTTTGCCCGCAGCGTGTACCAGCAACTCATCCAGGGCCGAGCGCTCGATGGCCACCGCACCTGAGCTTCTCGGCGCCAGCGCTGAATTCCTCATCCGGCCCATGCGCGGTGCTGATGTCGGTGAGGTCGTGGCGATCGAGCGCGCCTCCTACCAGTTTCCCTGGAGCGAGGGAATCTTTCGCGACTGCCTGCGGGTCGGCTACATCTGCCGCGTGGTGAGCGCGGAGCGCCAGGTGATTGGCTACGGGGTCATGAGCGTGGGCGCAGGTGAAGCGCACGTGCTGAACCTGTGTGTCACGGAAGGCTTTCGCTGCCGCGGCGCCGGCAAACAAGTGCTGCTGTGCCTGCTCGAGCGGGCGCACGCCGCCGGCATGACGGAGGCCTTCCTCGAAGTGCGCCCCACCAACACCACCGCGATTCGGCTGTATCAGTCGGTCGGCTTCGAGCAGGTGGGCACCCGGCGCGGCTACTACCAGGCGCTCAATGGCCGCGAGGATGCCGCGGTGCTGAAGCTCAGCCTGCGACGTCCGGCGCCTCCGGCCACCTGAGGCGCCACCATGACTGAGCTGGCTGCCGAGATCGCGCGGCGACGCACGTTCGCGATCATCTCCCACCCGGATGCGGGCAAGACCACACTCACCGAGAAGCTGCTGCTGTTCGGCGGCGCCATCCAGATGGCCGGCGCGGTCAAGGGCCGCAAGGCCGCACGCCATGCGACCTCAGACTGGATGCGGCTCGAGCAGCAGCGCGGTATCTCGGTGACCTCCTCGGTGATGCAGTTCCCCTATCGCGACTGCATCGTCAACCTGCTCGACACGCCCGGTCACGAGGATTTCTCCGAGGACACCTATCGCACGCTCACCGCCGTCGACTCCGCGCTGATGGTGATCGACTGCGCCAAGGGGGTGGAGGAGCGCACCATCAAGCTGATGGAGGTGTGCCGCCTGCGCGATACGCCGATCATGACCTTCATCAACAAGCTCGACCGCGACGGCCGCGCGCCGATCGAGCTGCTCGATGAGATCGAGAGCGTGCTGAAGATCGCCACCGCGCCCATCACCTGGCCGATCGGCATGGGGCGCGAGCTGCGCGGCATCTACCACCTGAGCGAGGACCGCATCTACTGCTACAGTGCCGGCGAGCGGGGGCGCGTCGGTGAGAACCTCACGATCGAGGGACTGCACAGCGCCGCCGGGCGCGAGTTCCTCGGCGAGCACGCCGCCGCCTTCGATGAGGAGATCGCGCTGGTGCGCGGCGCCACCCAGGCCTTCGAGGTGGCAAGCTACCTGTCCGGTCGCCAGACCCCGGTGTTTTTCGGCTCGGCGGTCAATAATTTCGGCGTCGAGGAGCTGCTGGCAGCATTTGCCCGCCATGCGCCGCCGCCGCTGCCGCGCGCCGCGCGCGAACGGGTGGTCGCGCCGGCCGAGGAGGGCCTGGCCGGCTTCGTCTTCAAGATCCAGGCGAACATGGATCCGGCGCACCGCGACCGTATCGCGTTCCTGCGCCTGTGCGCCGGCAAATACACCCGCGGCATGCGGCTGTTCCACGCGCGTCTCGGCAAGGAAGTGCGCGTGGCCGACGCGCTCACCTTCATGGCGTCCGACCGCGCGCAGGCCGAGGAGGCATACGCCGGCGACATCATCGGCCTGCACAACCACGGCACCATCAACATCGGCGACACCTTCACCCAGGGGGAACGGCTCACCTTCACCGGGGTGCCCAACTTCGCCCCGGAGATCTTCCGGCGCGCGGTGCTGAAGGACCCGCTGAAGATGAAGGCACTGCAAAAGGGGCTGTCGCAGCTGTGCGAGGAGGGCGCGACGCAGCTGTTCAAGCCGCTGCGCAACAATGACCTGATCCTCGGCGCCGTCGGCCAGCTGCAGTTCGAGGTCGTCGCCTTCCGGCTCGCCGATGAATACAGCGTGCAGTGCGTCTTTGACCCGGTGACGGTGCATACCGCGCGCTGGATCGAGGCCGCCGAGCCGCGCAAGCTCGAGGAGTTCCGCGCCCGCGCCTACGAGCACCTGGCGCTCGATCACGGCGGCGCCCTGGTGTATCTGGCGCCCTCGCGCGTCAATCTGCAGCTGACGCTCGAGCGTTGGCCGGACATCCGCTTCCTCGAGACCCGCGAACACGCCAGCGCTGAGCGCTCCAGCTAGGGCGGCGCGCGCGGCACCCGCAGCTGCGCAACGTCGCGCCCGAAGCGCTCGATCTCAGCCGGTGCGGCCGCCTCGCACCCATAACGCAGCTGCGCATAGCGCGCACACAGCCCCTGCACGCGCTCGCCAAGATCCGGCCGCTGCGCGCGCACCGCGGCGGCGTACGCCAGTGGCCCGAGGTGCGGGGCGCGCGGCGCGCCGCCGCGGGCGAGCTTAGCGCACAGCGCCAGATAGGCGCGCGCCAGCGGGTCGGGGCGCGCGCGGCGCGCGCGGCGGCCGAAGTGCCAGGCGGTGAAGCCCAGCCACAGCAGCAGTGCCGCAGCGAACGCCCACCCGAGGTCGCGCGCATCCGGCGTGCGCACGCCGAGGCGGGCGAGGAGGTTCAGCTGGCTGTCGTAGTTGAACTTCACCAGGTGATCGCTCCACCAGGCGTTCGCCGCGTCCCAGCGCTGCAGCAGGCCGGACAGCCACGCCGAGTGATACAGCAGCCGGTCGGAGGCGGAGAAGGCCCCAGGCATCAGCTCGAGCATGCCGCGGCTGAGGCGCTCGGGGGCCACGACCGCGGTGGGATCGATGCGCGTCCAGCCGCGGCCCTCGAGCCACACCTCCGCCCAGGCGTGTGCGTCCGCCTGGCGCACCTCGACGAACTCCCCGATCGGATTCCATTCACCCCCGAGGTAGCCGGTGACGACGCGCGCCGGCACGTGGGCGGCGCGCATCAGCGTCACGAACGCCGAGGCGTAGTGGCCGCAGAACCCCTCGCGGGTGCGAAACAAAAGATCATCGACCGCGTCGCGCCCGAGCGGCTGCGGCTCGAGCGAATACACGAAGCCGCCGGTGCGCAGGTAATCGAGCGCCGCGCCGACGAAGGCGACGTCCGAGCCGGCTTTCTGGTAGAGCACCTGCGCGAGCTCGCGGGTGCGGGGGTTGGCATCCGCGGGCAGCGCCGTGTCCTCGCGGCGACTGAGCGCACCCAGCGGCGCGCGCGCGCGCGTGCCGAGGTAGGAGACGGCGGCGTAGCTGGCGGGCTCGTTGACGGCTTCCGCGGCCAGGAGCTGATAGTCGTAGGTGAGAAACACGCGCGCCGCGGGGGCCTGCGCCGGCGTGTCGAGCGCGAACCAGAAATGCCGGTGGGTGGGCTCGAGCAGTACGCGGTAGCGCACCGGCGCGCCCAGGAACTCAGTCGGCGGGCGCCCCTGGAAGGAGGCCTCGGAGCGCCGCCAGGTGCGCCCGTCGAAGTCATGCAGCACCGGGCCGCGCCAGTAGAGCGCACCGCTCGGACGCGGGCCCTCGAAGCGCACGCGCATGGCGGCGCCGTAGTCAGCGACCAGCTGCGCGATGCTGCCCGGGGTCATCGAGTCGGAGAGCCCGGTGAGCGCGCTGTTGCCGCGCGGGATCGCCCAGAACGAGCCGGGCAGGCGCGGGAAGAACAGGAACAGCGCCGCAGCCAGCGGCAGCGCGAGCAAAAGTGCGCGCGCGGCCAGGCGCAGCGCCGCGCCCGTCGCCAGTGTCGGGGTGGCGATCGCGGCGATGGCGGCGCAGCACAGCCACGCCTGCAGCGCATACAGCGGCGCGCGCGCGAGGTCCTGCCGGTCGAGGCAGGCGGCCAGCAGCAGGAACAGGCCCGTGCCCATCAGGACCAGCTGATCGCGCGTGCCACGGGTCTCGAGCAGTTTGAGCGCCGCCATGAGCACGAGCAGCGTCGTGCCGGCGGCGAGACCGTTGAGTGTGTGGAAGCGCGCGAGCACCACCGCGGCCATCGCCAGTGCGAGCAGGGCGCGTGCCAGGCGCCCGGGCTGCCAGCGACCGCGCGGTGCGGCCGCGAGCCGCCAGGCAATGAGCGCCGCACAGGTCACACTGGCCCACGCCGGTATGCGATCGACGTGCAGCGACACGCCGCCGGCGACCGCGGCGCAGGCCCAGGCCACCGGTCGCAGCGCCTCGCGTGCCGTGCCCGCGGGCGCGTTCATGGCGAGGCGCCCGCGGACGCGTCGCTGCCGAAGCGCGCCAGCAGCGTCAGGCAGCGATGCCGGTGCTGCGGCCCGCGCTCGGCCGCCACCGGCGCTGTGCCGGGCAGCAGCAGCGCGTAGCGCTCGCCGCGCGCCTCCGCATCGACCACCCAGCGCGCCAGCTGCGCCAGGCGCGCCTCGGTGCCCTCGAGCGGCACGCGCGCAAAATCAAATACCCGCAGCTCCGCGCCGAGCGAGTGGTACTCCTTCACCAGCAGCGGCGCCTCGCGCGCGTAGGCCTTCCAGTCCACCTGGCGCGGCGAGTCGCCGTCGCGAAAGGCGCGCAGCCCGACCCACTCATCGAGCCCCGCGCCGCTGCGCGAGCGCGTGCCGCCCGGCCGCGTGCCCTCGACCGGCATCGGCACGCTGCCCGCGGGGCTGGGGTAAACGATCAGCTCCAGCGGCGTGTGCACCCAGGTCCAGGCGCGAAAGAGCGCAAACGGATACGCGCTGGCGATGCGCAGGCGCGCAATCTGCACCACGCCGCGCCGCTGCGGCGCGAGCGCCACGGCGAGCCGCACGCGTCCGAGCGCGGGCAGCTCGGCGCGCGCGAGCGGGGGCGCTTCGAGTGCGGCCTCGAGTCCCGGGCGCGGGGTGTCTGTGGGGTTGCCGAGTGTCACGAACACCGCGCCGGCTCGCGCGGCGAACACCGCCGGGGCCTCGGCGGCGATGACCACGACGCCGAGCAGATTGCGGTGGCACTGCTGCATCACGACCAGCCCGAACGCGGCCAGCAGGAAGGTCAGGAACAGCGCGAGGCTGTTGCCGTAGTTGAGCCCGGCGAGCAGCATCACGAACACCAGGGCAGCGAAGGCGAGGCCGCCGCGGGTGGGCAGGATGTAGAGACGGCGCCGTTCGAGCGCCACCGGCAGTCGGTCCGCCCCCTGGCGACGGCGCACCCAGGCGGCGATGCGTGCGCGCAGGCGGGTGCGCAGCGCACCGAACAGATGCTGACGCGGCACGGCTGCCTCGCGCGCGGCCATGTGCGCTAGGGCGGCACGGGCACCGCGCGAATCATGTCGCGGGCGAGATCATCGGGCGTGGCCGCTTCTGCCGCATCGCGCCGCTCCAGGCGGTGGGCGACCACCGCCGGCAGCACCGTCTGCACGTCCTCCGGCAGCACCGCGGCGCGCGCGTTGAGGAACGCCCAGGCCTGCGCGGCGCGAATGAGACCCTGGCCGGCGCGCGGGGACAGGCCGAGTTTCAGGTCGGCGCGCTCGCGGGTGCCGGCGATCAGGTTCTGCACGTAGTCCAGCAGCGCATCGGCGATGTGCACGCCGCGCACCGCGCGCTGCAGGTGCACGACCGCCGCGGGCGAGAGCGCCGGGACGATACCCGCCAGCAGTTCACGCCGCTCACCGCCGCGCAGCAGCGCGCGCTCGTGGGCCGCGTCCGGGTAGCCGAGGGTGACACGCATGAGGAAGCGGTCGAGCTGCGATTCGGGCAGCGCGAAGGTGCCGAGCTGCTCGTGCGGGTTCTGCGTGGCGACCACGAAGAACGGCTCGGGCAGCGCGTAGGTGGTGCCGTCGACGCTCACCTGGCGCTCCTCCATGGCCTCGAGCAGCGCGCTCTGCGTGCGCGGACTGGCGCGATTGACCTCATCGGCCAGCAAAAGCTGCGTGAAGATCGGTCCCTGACGGAAATTGAAGCGCTGCTGCGAGCGATCGAACACCGATACCCCGACGATGTCGGCGGGCAAGAGGTCACTGGTGAACTGCACGCGCTGCCAGGCGAGTCCCAGCACCTGCGCGAGTGCGTGCGCGAGGGTGGTCTTGCCGACCCCGGGCACGTCCTCGATCAGGAGGTGGCCGCGGGCGAGCAGGCACGCAAGACACAGGCGGATCTGCTCGGGCTTGCCGAGGATGACGGTCTCGAGCAGCTCCAGCGCGCGCCCCAGCGTCGCCACATCCGCGGACGGTGGCGGGACCGGCGGTGCCGTCACGGTGCGAGCATTCCGCGCACGAGTTCCAGCTGGGCGCCAAAGCCTGCCGCGGTGCGCGCCAGTTCGCGCTCGCGCTCGCGCTCGAGCGCGACCACCTCGCTCGGGGCGTTGCGCACGAAGCTCTCGTTGGCGAGCTTCGCCTGCGTCTTCTTGAGATCCGCCTGCGTCTTGGCGAGGAGCTTGCCGAGGCGCTCGGCCTCTGCGGCCGCATCGATGAGCCCGGCCATCGGCACGAGCAGCGCCAGCGTGCCGACCAGCGCCACGGCGGCCTGCGGTGCCGTTTCCCCGGGAGCGAGCAGGCGCAGGCTCTCAAGTCCGGCCAGGCGCTCGAGCAGGATCCGGTGACGCTGTGCGTAGGCCTGTTCCGGGACGCTGGCATCGCGCAGCAGCAGCGGAATGCGACGCCCCGGGCTGATGTTCATCTCGCCGCGAATCTGGCGCACGCCGAGGATCACCGCCTGCAGCCAGGCGGTCTCGCGCTCGGCGGTCTCATCGGCCGGGTAGTCGGCCGCCTGCGGGTAGCGGGCGCGCATCACGGTGGCGCCGCTCACGCCGGCGAGCGGTGCGACGCGTTGCCAGATTTCCTCGGTGATGAAGGGCATGAGCGGATGCAGGGCGCGCTGCAGCGCCTCGAGCAGCTCGCTGAGCGTGCGCAGCGCTGCCTGGCGGGCCGGGGCCGCGGCGCTGTCCGACTGCAGCACCGGCTTGGTGAGCTCGAGGTACCAGTCGCAGAAGTCGTACCAGGCGAACTCGTAGAGCGCGCTGGCGGCATAGTCGAAGCGGTAGTCGCGGTAGGCCGCCTCGACGGCCGTCAGCATGCGGCCGAAGCGCGCGCGGATCCAGCGGTCGGCGACCGAGAGCTCCACGGCGGCGGAGGGGTCCAGCGGCTGCTCGCCCACCGCCATGGTCACGTAGCGCGCCGCGTTCCACAGTTTGTTGCAGAAATTGCGGTAGCCACCGACCCGTGCCAGGTCGAAGCGGATGTCGCGGCTCGGGGAGGCGAGCGCGGCGAAGGTGAAGCGCAGCGCATCGCTGCCGTGCGCGGCGATGCCCTCGGGGTACTGCTTGCGCGTCGCGCGTTCGATCTGCGGGGCGCGCTGTGGCTGCATGAGTCCGCTGGTGCGCTTCACGATCAGCGCCTCGAGCGCGATGCCGTCGACGATGTCCAGCGGGTCGATGACGTTGCCCTTGGACTTGGACATCTTATCGCCGTGCTCATCGCGGATCAGGCCGGTGATGTACACGTCGCGGAACGGCACCTCGTCCATGAACTTCAGGCCCATCATCAGCATGCGGGCCACCCAGAAAAAGATGATGTCGAAGCCGGTGACCAGCACGCTCCCCGGGTAGAAGCGCGTGAGCTCGGCGCTGCGCTCGGGCCAGCCGAGCGTGGAGAACGGCCACAGGGCGGAGGAGAACCAGGTGTCGAGCACGTCCTCATCCTGGCGCAGGGCAACCTCGGCACCGAGGTGATGGTGCGCGCGCACCTCGGCCTCGGTGCGACCCACGTAACTGCGGCCGGCGCTGTCGTACCAGGCCGGGATGCGGTGTCCCCACCACAGCTGGCGGCTGACGCACCAGTCCTTGATATTGCGCATCCACTCGAAGTAGGTGCGCGCCCAGTTCTCCGGCACGAAGCGCGTGCGGCCCTGCTCGACGGCGGCGATCGCGGGGGCGGCCAGCGGGGCGATGCGCACGTACCACTGGTCGGTGAGGTAGGGCTCGAGGATGGCCCCGGAGCGATCCCCGCGCGGCACGACCAGCTTGTGCTTTTCGATCTTCTCGATCAGGCCGGCGCTCGTGAGCTCCGCGAGCACGCGTGCGCGCGCCTCGAAGCGGTCGAGTCCACGGAAGCGCTCCGGCACCGTGTCGGCGAGCGTGGCGCGCGGCGTGAAGATGTTGATGAGCGGCAGCCGGTGGCGCTGCCCGATCTCGTAGTCGTTGAAATCGTGCGCGGGGGTGATCTTGACGCAGCCGGAGCCAAAGGCGGGGTCGACGTACTCATCGGCGATGATCGGGATATCGCGTTCGGCGAGCGGCAGGCGCAGCTGCCGCCCGATGAGTCCCTGGTAGCGTTCATCCTGCGGATGCACCGCCACGGCGGCGTCACCGAGCATGGTTTCCGGTCGCGTGGTCGCCACCACGAGGAAGCCCGTGCCGTCGGCGAGCGGATAGCGCAGGTGCCACAGGTGGCCGTCCTCTTCCTCGGCCTGCACCTCGAGGTCCGAGAGCGCGGTGAGCAGCACCGGGTCCCAGTTCACCAGGCGCTTGCCGCGGTAGATGAGGCCCTCGGCGTGCAGCCGTACGAACACTTCGGTGACGGCGCGCGACAGATCCGGATCGAGGGTGAAGCGCTCGCGCGACCAGTCCACCGAGTCACCCAGCCGGCGCATCTGCGCGCTGATGGTGCCGCCGGACTGCGCCTTCCACAGCCACACGCGCTCGAGGAAGGCCTCGCGCGTGAGATCCGTGCGCTGCACGCCCTGCGCGTTCAGCTGCCGCTCGACCACCATCTGGGTCGCGATGCCGGCGTGATCGGTCCCCGGCTGCCACAGCGTATCCTGGCCGCACATGCGGTGATAACGGGTGAGGGCGTCCATCAGGGTGTGCTGGAAGGCATGCCCCATGTGCAGCGTTCCGGTCACGTTCGGCGGCGGGATCATGATGCAATAGGGCGCACCGTGACCGCTGGGTGCGAACCAGCCGTGGGATTCCCAACGCTCGTAGATGCGCCGCTCGATCTGCGCCGGCGCGTACACCTTATCCATCAGAACGCTTCGCGACTCTCGGGGGAGGGGGGCGGGAGGATTATAGCGGCAAGGGCCGCGCGACCGCGGCAGCGACGCGACGCTCCTGCGGCGGCGGCGCGGGCGTGCCTAGCGTACGCGCAGCAGATGCGCGCTCAGGCGCGCGGCGCGGCGCGGTCGGCAGAAGCGCACGTGCCTGAGGCTGCGGGCGTGGCTCGCGCCGTGCCGGCTCAGTGTGTCGCGCGCTGGATGAGAAAGTCCGCGAGCAGCGGCGTTGGCCGGCCCGTGCTGCCCTTCTGGGCGCCGCTCTGATAAGCGGTGCCCGCGACGTCGAGGTGCGCCCATTTGAGCCCCTGGGTGAATTTGGCGAGGTAGGCTGCCGCGATTATGGCGCCGCCGTCGCGGCCACCAACGTTGGCGAAGTCGGCGAAGTTGCTCTTCAACGGCTCCGCGTATTCCTCGCTGAGCGGCAGCTGCCAGCAGCGATCCTCCGCGCGGGTACCGGCGGCGACCAGCTCCTGGATGAGCTTGTCGTCGTTGCCCATGACGCCGGCGTGCAAATGCCCGAGCGCCACCACGCACGCCCCGGTGAGCGTGGCGATGTCGATCACCGCCGCGGGGTGGAAGCGGCGCGCGTAATGCAGCGCGTCGCACAGAATGAGGCGCCCCTCGGCGTCGGTGTTGAGAATCTCCACCGTCTGCCCGGAGGCGCTGGTGGCGATGTCGCCCGGCTTCACGGCCCTGCCGCCGGGCATGTTCTCGACCGCCGCGACGAGGCCGACGACGTTGAGGCGCAGCCGCAGCTGCGCCACCAGCGTGAGGCTGGCGATGACGGCTGCGGCGCCGCTCATATCAAACTTCATCTCATCCATCCCCGGCGGATCCTTGAGCGAGATGCCACCGCTGTCGAAGGTCACGCCTTTGCCGACCAGCACCACCGGGGCCTGGCCCTTCGCGGCCCCCTGGTACTCGAGCACGATGAAGCGCGGCGGCTGCCGGCTCCCCTGCGAGACGGCGAGCAGGCACCCCATGCGCTCGCGCCGGATGCCCGCCTCATCGAGCACCTTGGCCCGCAGCCCGGCGTGGCGCTTGGCGAGTGCGCGGGCTTCTTCCGCCAGGTACAGCGGCGTGCACACGTTGGCGGGCAGGTTCGCCAGGTCGCGCTGGATCGTCTGCGCGGCCGCGATGGCCGCGCCTTCCTTGAGGCCGCGCTGCGCGGCGGCCGCCTTGCGTACCGGACCTGCGAGCACTTTCTTCAGTGCCGGCGCGGGCGCCTTCTTGGCGGTCTTCAGATCATTGACGCGGTAGAGCGCCGCGCCACTGAGCTCGGCGACCTGACGGCCCAGGTAGTAGTCGTCGAGCTGTTTGGCCTCGGGACGGTCGATGCCGATCGCGCAGCTGACGATGCGCGTGCGGGTCAGTACCGCGAGCGCGGCCTGGCAGGCGCGTCGCCACGCCTTGCGCTGGAAGTGCTTCTTGGTGCCAAGCCCGGTGAGCAGCACCCGCGAAGCTTTGAGCCCGGGCACATCGCCCACCAGCAGCGTCTCCCCGGGACGGCCGACGAAGTCGCCGCGCCCGAGCAGGCGCTTGAGGTGACCGTCGCAGGCGCTATCGACCGCGCGCGCCTCGCCGCTCAGTTCGCCCTCTTCGAATACGCCCAGCACCAGGCAATCCACCGCGAGTGTCGCCAGGCCTTTGGTCCAGACACCGAATTCCATTACGTATCCCCTTCTCGTTGAGGCGCGTTAGACTGTCATTTACCTTATTGAAGCGCCTCGCTCCGTGGCGTACTGGTGCAGCTTTGGCTGCGCGCGCACGGGTGTATACGATGGCGAGTGTAACCCAAGAGCCTGTCGGTTTTCCGGCGGACGAACGGATGGGCGGCGTTGCGGAATATCCTCGGACGTTACGTTTTGCGCGAGGTCGTGCTGGCCTGGGTGCTGGTCACGAGCGTCCTGCTGGTGATCCTGCTCGCCTACGAGGTGGTCGGTGTGCTCGAGCGCGCCGCCGCCAACCAGTTCCCGCCGGGGGTGGTACTGCAGCTGATCTGGCTCGGCGCCCTGCAGTACCTGTCGATCCTGCTGCCGGTGGGGCTGCTGCTCGGGGTGGTGTTGGCCTTCGGCCGGCTGTACGCCGACAGCGAAATGGCGGCCGCGCTCGCCTGCGGCGCGGGTCCCGCGAACGTGTATTTTCCCGTGGCGCTGCTGGCGCTGGTGGTGGCCGCCGCGCTCGCCTGGCTCACCCTGGTGCTCGCCCCGCAGGCAACCCAGGAGGCCCTCGCGCTGCGCCAGGCGGCGATCCGCGCCGGGCAGTTCGCGCCGATCGCGGCGGGGAAATTCCGCAGCTTCGGCGGCGGCAGCGTGGTGGTGTACGCGCAGGACGTGAACGCGGACGGCGCGCTGCACAACGTCTTCATCGAGCGCAGCGAGGGCCCGCTGGTGCAGGTCACGCTCGCCGAGCGCGCGCGCCACAGCGTGACCGCGGACGGCATGACACACATTCTTACACTCTACGACGGCGAGCGCTTCGAGGGCGTGCCGGGGAGCGCGGAATTTCGCATCGTGCGCTTCGCCGAGCACGTGGTGCCGGTGCAGGTGCCGCTCGTGAACGACGTGGTGCGTGACCTGGAGGCGCGTCCGACGGCGCTGCTGGCGGATTCCAAGGACCCGGCGCAGCGCGCGGAGCTGCACTGGCGCATTGCCACCCCGCTCATGTGTCTGGTGCTGGCACTGATCGCGGTGCCGCTCGCGCGCCTGCGGCCGCGGCAGGGGCGCTACGCGCGCGTGTGGGTGGCGCTGTTGATCTTCCTGCTCTACTCGCAGCTGATCTCCGTCGGCAAGGTGATGATCGCGCATGGCAAGGCGCCGCAGGTGCTGGGACTGTGGTGGACGCACGCCGTGGTGGTGGCGCTGGCGCTGCTCATCATCCTCGGGCCGGGACTGCGCAACCGCCTGCGTTACCGGATGCGTGGCCTGTGAGGATTCTCGACCGCTACATCGTGCGCACCATCCTTAGCGCGGTGCTGATGATGGCCGCGGTGCTGCTCAGCCTCGGAGCCCTCATCACCTTCATCGGTGAGCAGAACGACATCGGCAGCGGCGGCTACACCGCCCTCGGGGCGCTGTGGTTCACGCTGCTGCGCCTGCCGGCGTTCGGCTTCGATCTGTTGCCGATCACCGCGCTCATGGGTGCGCTCATCGGCCTCGGCTCCCTGGCGCGCGGGAGCGAGCTCACGGTGATCCGCGCCACCGGCATCTCGGTCATGCAGCTGGCCGGGATCTGCCTCATCGCCGGCCTCATCCTGGTCGGGGTGGGGGTGGTGCTCGGGGAATTTCTCGGGCCGACGCTGCAGCAGGCGGCGCGCGAGCACAAGGCTTTTACCCGCTTCAGTAACGTCAGCTTCGGCGGCGGTGGCGCGTGGGTGCGCGATGGTAACCTGATCCTGCGCGTGGCCGGGCAATCGAGTAAGAGCCAGTTCGGTGGCATGCAGACCTTCGAGCTCTCTCCCGATCATCGCCTGCTCGCGCTCGGGCAGGCGCAGCACGCCACCGCCGGCGCCAAGGGCACGTGGCTGTTGAGCGACTACAGCGAGTCGCGTTTTGCGAAGGACAGCGTCACGCGCTCCGGCCCCGACCAGCGCACGCTCAAATCCAACGTCACGGCGGCTTTTCTCGGGCTGGCGATCGAGAACCCGGAGCTGCTCACCAACCGCGCCCTGTGGCGCCTGATCAGTTACTACCGTGCCAATTCCCTCGATGACCGCGAGTATGTGTTCGCGTTCTGGTCGCGCATCTCGCGCACCGTCGCGATCGCCTTCACGGTGCTGCTCGCCATCCCGTTCGTGCTCGGCTCGCTGCGCTCCTCCGGGACCGGCGCGCGCATGGTGATGGGGCTGGTACTGGGGATTGGCTTCTTCCTGCTGCAGCGGCTGATCGAGAGCGGCACGATCGTCTTCAATCTGAATCCCATCTTGCTCGCCTGGCTGCCGACCGCGCTGCTCGCGCTGGTGACGGTGACGCTGCTGGCGCGGGCGCGCTAAAGGGGGCGGTTTCGCGCCTCAGGCGGCGCCGGCGCCGCCCGGCCATTGCGGCAGTGCGTCCGTGATCGTCACCCAGGGGAGCTTGTCCGCGACCCACACGTGCATCTGCGGCACCAGTCGCGCCGGCTCATCGAGCGTACCCAGCGTCACGTCGATCTCGGTCGGGCGATTATCGTTGCGGTAGGTGAGGGAGGTGCCGCAGGCCGCGCAGAAGCCGCGCAACACGCGGGCGGAGGAGCGGTACTCGCTGAGCGCGCCGCGCAGCAACTGGAAGTGCGCGCGCTCGAAGGTGGCCCACGGCACCGTGGGCGAGCCGGCCGCGCGCCGGCAGCTCTCGCAGTGGCAGTAGCACAGGTTACTGGCGGTACCCGTCGCGCGGTAACGCAGCGCGCCGCACAGGCAGCCGCCGGTGTATTGCGACTCGCTCATGTGCCTACGGTAGCACTCGTTGCCTCGCCGCTCCATTTCGGGGAACATCGCGCACCCTGTTGGGTTACCGAAAGGCATAGAATGGCGGCGGCATTTAGAGCTACGGCGGCGGTGTTGGTGATGACGTGCGGTGTTGCGCAGGCAGCGGACCTCACCGTGCGTCTGGATGCCCGCGAGATCGTGCGCAACCACGTACACACCGACCTCACGCTTACCGTGAAGGGCGGTCCGCTCACCCTGGTGTTCCCCAAGTGGCTCCCCGGCGAGCACATGCCGAGCGGACCGCTCGATACGCTCATCGGCATGACGATGCGTGCCCACGGGCAGCTGCTCAGCTGGCAACGCGATCCGAAAGATCCGTTTGCGGTAAGCGTTACGGTGCCGCCGGGGGTGAGTGAGCTCGACATAGCGCTCGACAGCGGCCTGCCGACCGAAGGCGGCTCGTTCACCGCCGGCCCGACCAACAGTGCGCAGCTCGCGGTGCTCTCGTGGAACCAGTATGTGCTGCTGCCCAAGGGTCGCGACGCCGCCACCTTGAGCACCGCCGCCTCGCTGCGCGCCCCGCCGCAGTGGCAGATCGCCTGTGCCCTCGAGCAGCAGCCCCAGGCCGACGGCAGCGTGCGCCTGGAGGAGGGCAGTCTTGCGCGCCTCATCGACTCGCCGGTGCAGATCGCACATTTTGCGCAGCGCATCGAGCTGCCAGGCTCCGCGCCCTTGCCGCAGCTCAAGCACAGCATCTCACTCGCCGCCGACAGCGAGGCGGCGATGAAGCTGCCGGAGGATTTCGCGGCCGGCTACGGCCAGCTGGTGGCGCAGTCCGGGATGCTGTTCGGCACGCGCATGTACCGGCACTACACCTGGTTGCTGACGCTGTCGGACCACGTGGCGCACTTCGGGCTCGAGCACCACGAGTCGAGCGACGATCGCGTGGATGAGAATTCAGTCTCGGATGCGCCGCTGCGCGAGGGCGTCGCGGAGCTGCTGGCGCACGAATACGTGCACAGCTGGAACGGCAAGTACCGGCGTCCCGCCGGGCTGCTGAGTGCGGACTATCAGCAGCCGATGGACGGCACGCTCCTGTGGGTATACGAGGGCATGACGCAGTTCTGGGGCACGGTGCTGCCGGTGCGCGCCGGACTGATCCCGCAGCCGAGCTACCGGGAAATGCTCGCCAGCGTCGCGGGCAGTTTCGACATTCAGACCGGCAATCGCTGGCGACCGCTCGGCGACACGGCGGTCGCAGCCCAGGTGCTCTATGACGCGCCGCCCGCCTGGTCGATGAGCCGCCGCGACGTGGATTTCTACGAGGCCTCGGAGTTTCTGTGGCTGAACGTGGATACCGAGCTGCGCACCCGCTCCGGCGGCAAGGTCTCGCTCGATGATTACGTGCGGCGCTTCTACGCCGGCGCGGGGGGCGCACCGGCCCTCAAGCCCTTCATCGAGCAGGACGTCTACACCACCCTCGCCGGCATGGCCCCGGGGGACTGGCGCGCGCTCGTTCACCGGCACCTGGACTCGCTCGGCCCGCAGGTCCTGCTCGAGGCGCTGCGCGGCAGCGGCTGGCAGCTGAGCTACACGGCCGAGAAGAACCCCTACCTCGAGACCCAGCAGCGGCGCCGCAAGGAAACCAATCGCGAGTGGTCGCTCGGGGTGCTCGTGGACGACAAGGAGACGGTGGTGGAGACCATCGAGGACCGCGCCGCGGCGCGCGCCGGGGTCGGCCCGGGTATGAAGCTCATCGCCGTCAACGGTCGCAAGTACTCCGCCGACGTGCTCGACGCGGCCCTGGCTGCCGCGCAGGCGAACCGCAAGCCCATCGAGCTGCTGGTGGAGAGTGCGGACTACTACCGCGTCCTGAGCGTGCCGTACTTCGACGGCCCGCGCTGGCCGCATCTGACCCGCATCGAGGGCACTCCGGACCTGCTGACGCAGACCTTGATGCCGCGCAGCAACTAAGCCGTGGCCTGTACTGTTGGTATGGTGCCGGGGCACGCATACACTGCGCAGCTTCGCGACGTCCGCCGGACGTGCGCGCTACAGACCAACAATCGGGGGGAGCAAGCATGAACAGGTTCGTGATGTCAGCGCTGCTGCTGGCACCGGCCGCCGCACTCGCGGCCAGTGCCTTGGACGGTACCTGGAAAGCGCGGATGGACTCGGTCAAGGTGACCGGCAAGCCAGACGTGTACCTCATCACCGCTGGCACCTACAGCTGTGCGAGCTGCGACCCGCCGGTGGACAAGCTGCCCGCGGACGGCGCGTGGCACAAGGTCTCGGGGCACGCGTACTACGATGAACTGCAGGTGCGCATCGTCGATCCGCACACCATTGAGGTGAGTCAGCGGCAAAACGGCAAGACCGTGGCCACCAGCACCATGACGGTGGCCGCGGACGGTAAGAGCTTCACCGGTAAATTCACGAGCTACCAGGGGACGCAGCCCGCGACCGGCAGCTTCAGCGAGAAGCGCGTGGCGGCCGGACCTCCCGGGTCGCATCCGGTGTCCGGTTCGTGGCTGCAGGATCAGATGAGTGATGCCAACGACGCCGTGAGCATCGTCAGCTATGCGATGACCGCGGATGCGTTCAGCATGCAGTCCAACGGGCAAAGCTACAGCGCGAAGTTTGACGGCAAGCAATATCCGGTCACCGGGGACCCGGGCAACACCAAGGTGGCGTTGAAGAAGCTCGACGAGCGCACGGTGGAAGAGACCGACTACCGTCAGGGCAAGGTCGTGGACGAGATCCACATCGCCGCCGCGGCCGATGGCAAGACCGTGCACCTGACCGACAAGGACCTGGCGCACGGACAGACCACAACCGTGATCTTCGACAAGCAGTAAGCCTAAGACGCGGGTACCGGGGAGCGTGCTCTCCGGTACCCGCGCGGCGTGCGTGTGTGCCGCGGTCGGTGCTTGGGGAAACGGGGCGCGGTAAGGGGCCCCTAGTTGCGGTCAGTCCACTCCGGGAGCAGGTGCCCCACCAGCGGCGTTTCGTGGGTGGAGGCCGCGAACTCGAACTTCTGGCTGCCGAGGTCATGCGATACGAGCTCGGCCGGGCCTGCGTTCTGCAGGATGTGCGTGGCCCGCGTGGTCTCGACGTCGCCGCGCGGATGCACGGTCACGGTGGCGATGCTGCCGCGCTCGACCCGATCGGCGAGGACGTCGACGAAGCCGCGTTCGTACTCAGCGTCGAACAGCGTGCCGAAATACTGCTGAAACTGCTGGCGCGCGGAGCCGGGCTGCTCGCCGGCCCTGCCGGGCTCGGCGCGCGCGGTGAGTTCGACGCGGTCGGTCGGGAACCCGTCGCGCACCAGACGCGTGCGCGCCCGCTCCGCGTCTGCGAAGCGGTTGAATACCGCCAGTAACACCGCGCTCATGCACTCGCCTCCTTGCCTGCTTCGACTTAATCTGGTTCACATTGTAACGGAGTGTGTACGGATCCGGTGTCGTCCTGGAACCGACATTGCCCAGGCTGCTGCCACGCTGCCGCCAGTGCTTTCGCCCGGGGAGGGTAATTCGCCTCGGCGCGCCGTAGGATAAATCGCATGTCAGTTAGTTCCCGCAGGGGCCGGCCGCCGCACGCGGACCTGTTGACGCCGGCCGAGTGGCGCACCGTGCACGCACTGCAGCACGGCCTGACGAACCGGGAGATCGCGCGCCGGCGCGGTATCAGCTGCGATGCGGTGAAGTATCACGTCGCCAACGCACTCGCAAAGCTCGGTCTTCAGAACCGCCAGGCGCTCAGGCACTGGTTCCGCGCGCCGGCAGGCAGTGCATTAAGCAAGAGGACCCAAACGATGAGCAGCAGCCAATTAGGACCCCTGGCACAGATCTCGCGCAGCGTGCGCGACATCAAGGAGTCAGAGGCCTGGTACGCCCACACCCTGGGCCTGCCGCACCTGTATACCTACGGGACGCTCGCCTTCTTCGATTGCGGTGGCACGCGGCTTTACCTGCAGCAGGAGGCGCAACCGAGGCCGGAGTCGATTCTCTACCTGCGGGTCGAGGACATCCGCGCCGCGTACGAGGCGCTGTGCGCGCGCGGGGTGGCCTTCGACAGCGCCCCGCACATGATTCACCGCCACGCGGATGGCACCGAGGAATGGCTCGCGACGTTCCGCGACCTGGAAGGGCGGCCGCTCATGATCATGGCGCAGGTGCGCCCTTGAGGGAGCCGCCGCGGCCCCCGCGGGCTACTGCCCGGGTGCCGGGATCGCGGGAGGGGTCGGGGCGGCCTTGGCGCCCTTAGCCGTCTTGGCCGGCTTTGGCGGCGGCAGGGGCTTCAGCAGATCCGTGATCGGGGTGAAGATCGCCGCGTACTTGTAGTCCGGGATTTCAAATTCCCAGCCGCTGAAGCGCGGGTTGAGCCGCTGCGCCTCGAGGCCGGCTTCGGACGTCGTGGCGCGTGCGCTCAGGCTGAGCAGCGCGCGCGTGCCCTCCTTGCGTCCGACCGCCTCGAGCTCCAGGCCATCGAAGGTGCGGAAGAACGCGTGCGGGCTCTTGGGATCGGGCGTGCCGGCCTTGGCGAGGTCCTCGAAAGTGAGGCCACTCAGCGCCGCACCGAGCGTATCGGCGGCGCCGACGCTACTCAGCTCGCGTCCCTTGGGCACCGGCACGATGTTGAAATGCGCGTCCTGCTTCTGCTGGCGCACGGCGACGAAGCCGGCGCCCTCCGCCGGGTGCTCCTGGATCTCACGCACGCGCTCGGCGGGGAGGTCGATCAGGGCGTTGTCGAGCCAGCTCTTCGGCGCCGCATCCGCCGTCACCAGGGGCGCTGCCAGCAGGCTCTGCGGTGAGTTGGCGACGCGCACGTAGCCGGACTTGGCGCCCGAGGGTTTGCCGAGCACCAGCACCCAGGTGTGCCCCGGGGCGATGAGCTCGACCTCGGTGCCGGTGGCCTTCGCGGAGCTGACGTCCTCGACGCCGAGCGCCGCATAGTTGGCCGGCAGGCGGGTTTTCTCCTCGACCACGGTGAGCGCGCCCAGATCGAGCAGGAGCTTGCGCACCTTGTCGCGTTGCGCCGGCCAGCCGCGCTCGGCGACGCTCCACTCGTTGGGGCCCTTGGTGAGCTGGGTGTGCGTGCCATCGCCCTTGCGCAGGCGGATCTCGGTGACGGTGTTCACCGCGTGCTCGAGCCCCGGAAGCACCAGATCCCCGCTGAGCGTGGCGCGCTCGAGGTGGCGCAGCGAGGACAGCCAGATCGCAAAGGCGATCACGGCCACGCCCGCCACGAGCAGCCAGGCGACGCGGCGCGGGCTCATGGGCGCCGCTCCACCGCCGCCCGCGCCGGCGCACGGGCGCGCCGGCGCCACCAGGCGAGCAGCAGCGCGATGCCGGCGAACAGCACCGGCACCAGGATGATGTTGATGATCTTGAGCGTCGTGCCAAGATCCTTGATGTCCGCGTCGAGGCCGGCGCGCACCGCCCGCAGTTCCTTGCGGATGCGCAGCTTCTGCTGCTGGAAGCGCTCGATCTCCTGCTCCTCGGCCGGGGTCAGGATCAGCGCGGCGCTGGCCTTGCTCTTGTCGCCGCCGCCCTTGGCCTGCAGCGCGGTGAGCTTCTCCTCGGTGCTTTGCAGCTGCTGCTCGAGCTCCTGCTCCTTGGCGTGGAAGCGCTCGTTGGCGCGGCGGCGCAGCTTCTCCACCCGCTCGAACGGGCGGGTAAAGGAGGCGCGTCCGCGCACGCTGATGAGGTCGGCGCTGCCGGAGAGGTTATCGAGCGAGTTCTGCACCAGATCGCCGTTGCTGGCGAAGGCCTGCGTCAGGCGCTGGCCGAAGAAATTCTGCGAACGCACCCAGAGGAAGTCCGAGAGCATGTCGGCGTCGGCGAACACGATGAGGTTCAGAGGCTTCGCCGACACCTTAAGGTCCAGTTGTCCCGGGGGCAGCGTCACGCCCGCAGGCGGGCCGGCGGGGAAGGCGGTGGCCACGATGCCGTTCACCCGCGCGCCGAGTGTGTAGCGGCGCCCGCTGGGCTTGAAGCCATCGAGCAGGCTTGCCGGGTCCATGAGCATGCGGAAGCGCGCCACCGGCAGCAGCTCCGCGTCGTTACTCGACTGCAGCAGCGGCTCGAAGTGCGTCTTCGAGCCCTTCAACGGCTCGAGTGCACCGGCGGTGGCGACGTTGACGTTGGAAAGCCCGGAGGTGATGACATCGTCCGCGGTGAAGCTGTCCTTGTTGAGCGCGAGCACTCCCAGGTGCAGCACCGGCTCCTCGCCCTGGTGCATGGTGACCGACAACGCCCGGCCGCGGTCGGCCACCACCAGGCCCGGGTTGAAGTCCACGCCCCAGGCCTTCAGCAGCGTGTCGAAATGCGAGGACTTGTCGGCCGTCATCCCCGCCATGGGGTTGCCGGGATCGGCGCCGGAGCGGTCGGCCTCGGCGAGCGGATCCACGAACGCCAGGATGTGTCCCCCGCGCAGCGCGTACTGGTCGATCGCGAACTCGGTGGCCGGCGCGAGATTCTTCGGATGCACCAGCACGAGCACATTGGTGTCCGGGTCGATCCTGGTGGCGTTCGCCTGCAGCGGGCGCAGGTCAAAGAGCTGCTTCGCCTCGCTGTACACCACCCACGGCTCGCGACTGGCGCCGCTTTGAGGGTCAAAGTCCCCCTCCATCGGCAGCGTCGACAGCCACGCCACCACCGGCTTTTTCGGGTTGGCCAGCTCGTAGACGAGCTTGACCACGTCGTATTCGAGGAACTGTTCCTTGTTGGGATCGAAGAACTCGATCGCCGCGTGGCCATCGGTGGCGTTGGTGCCGGCGAGACCGAAGTAGAACTGCCCGCCGCCGACCCCGACCGGCGCGCCGCGCACGCCGAGCTCGGCGGCGCGGTCTTCCTCTTCGGAGAAGGGCTGCGGGTCGATCACGTGCAGTCGCAGCTTGCCGTTGGAGCGCGCCGTGAGCTCCTCGAGAAACTCCCGCACCCGCGTACCGTAGGTCTTCAGCTGCGGCAGCTGTTGCGCGGTCTTCTCCGAGTAGAAGAAGTACAGGTTGATCGGCTCCTTGATGCTCGCCAGGATCCGGTCGGTGCCGGCCGCGGTCGTGTAGAGGCGGTTCTCGGTGAGATCGAGCCGCCAGCCGCGCAGGGCGTGGTTGAAGAGGAGCGTCAGGCCGATGAACAGCAGAGCCAGCGCCAGGAGCGCACCGCCGCCGAGTGTGGAGCGTTTGTTCATGGTCGTCAGTCCGCTTTGCGCAGCTCGAGAGCGATCACCGTCGCGAGCAGAAACAAGCCGATCAGCATGGCGAAATACAAAAGGTCACGCACGTCGATGACGCCCTTGGCGATGGACTCGAAGTGCGTCAGGAACGAGAGCGAGGCGATGGCATCCACCAGCGGCAGCGGCGCCCAGCTGCGGAACACATCGAGCACCAGCGGGAAGCCGGCGAGCAGGAACAGGAAGCACGCCGCCACGCCGAGGATGAAGGCCACGACCTGGTTGCGGGTGAGGGCGGACATGCACGAGCCGATGGCGAGGAAGCCACCCGCCAGGAGCAGGCTCCCCAGGTAGGCGGCGAGGATCGCGCCGTTATCGGGGCTGCCCAGATAGTTGACCGTGAGCCATAGGGGGAAGGTCAGCGCGAGCGCGAGCGCGGTGAACGCCCAGGCGGCCAGGTACTTGCCGAGCACCGCCTCCCACAGCGTGAGCGGCTGCGTCATCAGCACCTCGATCGTGCCGGACTTGCGCTCCTCCGCCCACAGGCGCATCGAGAGCGCCGGGATCAGGAACAGAAACAGCCAGGGGTGGAAGCTGAAGAAGGGCTCGAGGTCCGCCTGACCGCGCTCGTAGAAGCCGCCCAGGTAGAAGGTGAAGGCGTTGGCCAGCACCAGGAATATGAGGATGAAGACGTACGCGAGCGGCGTGGCGAAATAGCTCGCGAGCTCGCGGCGCATGATGATGCCCACGTGGTGCATGGTGCGTACGGTCCCTTCAGGCGGTGATGGTGCGGAACACCTCATCGAGGCGTCCGGATTCCAGGTGTAGTTCCTGCAGCTTCAGGCCCTGCTGCGCGGCCAGGGCGGAGACGGCTGGCAGGATCATGTTGCCGCCACGCGGCAGCGCCGTCAGGCGCGCATCGCGCTCGCTGACTTCGACGCTGGCGACGTCGGGCAACGCGCTCAGCGCCTGGCGCGCCGCGCCGAGCTGTGAGGCCTCGGCCAGCTGTAGCGACACGGCGTTGTGATAGCGCGAGCGCGCCGCAAGGCCGGCCGGCGTGTCATCCGCGACGATGCGTCCCTTGGCGATGATGATGGCGCGCGTGCACAGCGCGTCGACCTCTTCGAGCACGTGCGTGGAGACGACGATGATCTTGTCGCGCGCCATGGCCTGGATGAGGCTGCGCACTTCGTGCTTCTGATTCGGGTCGAGCCCGTCGGTTGGCTCATCGAGAATCAGCACCGGCGGATCGTGCACGATTGCCTGGGCCAGCCCGACGCGGCGGCGAAAGCCCTTGGAGAGGGTTTCGATGGTCTGCTCAAGCACGGCACCGAGCTGCAGGTGCTCGATGACATGTGCCAGGCGCGCGCGCCGGCGCTCGCCCTCCAGGGCGCGCAGATCGGCGATGAATTCCAGGAAGCCCCGCACCGTCATCTCGCCGTACAGCGGCGCCCCTTCGGGCAGGTAGCCGAGCGCCGCCTTGGCGGCCAGCGGCTCCGCCTCCACGTCGTGGCCGCAGATGCTGGCGCTGCCCGCGGTGGGCGTGATGAAACCCGCCAGCATGCGCATGGTGGTCGTTTTGCCCGCGCCGTTCGGGCCCAGGAACCCCAACACCTCACCGGGTGTCACCTGGAAAGTCACCGCATCCACCGCGGTGAGCGAGTCGTAGCGCTTGCTGAGGCGGTCGGTCTTGATCATGCGTTCGGCTCTAGAGGCAGCGGTGGCGGGAAAAGTTCCCGTGATTTTTTGAAGCGCGCGATTGTGCGGTGGGACACCCCGGAATTCAACTCCGCGGCATTTTCCGCGGCCTAGGCGCCGAAGCGCCGGCGGGCGCGCCAGTAGAGGATGCATAGGATCCCGCCCAGCATGCCGCCCAGGTGGGCAAAGTGCGCCACGCTCGCATCGAGTCCGGTGACCCCGAAGAACAGCTCGAGGAGCGCATAGCCGCCCACCACCAGCCACGCGGGCAGCGGGATCGGTATCGGCAGCACGATCAGTTTCTGCCGCGGGAAGAACCAGGCGAAGGCGAGCAGCACGCCGAACACGCCGCCGGAGGCGCCGATGGTGGGTTTGGCATCCGGTACACCCGCAGTCAGCGCCAGTTGCGTAAGGCCTGCGGTGAGTACACAGATCAGATAGTAGATCAGGAAGCGGCGCGCGCCCCAGTACGACTCCAGGGAGCGGCCGAACATGAAGAGCGCGAACATGTTGAGGAACAGGTGCAGGAAGTTGCTCGGGTCGTGCAGGAACGCGTACGTGAGCAGCTGCCAGGGATGAAACAGCGGGCTGCCGAGCGGCCACAGCCCGAACATGCCGATGAGGAAATTGCCCGTGAGCAGCTCGAGCACATAGAGCGCCACGTTGCTGAGGAGCACGGCGCGGGTGACGGGTGGCAGGGCGAACATGGCGCCCATCTTACCGAAGCTCAGATGCGGCGCTGCAGTAAGACCAGGTCCAGCCAGCGGTCAAACTTGAAACCAACCTCGCGCAGGTGGGCGCATCGTTCAAATCCCAGCCGCTCATGGAAGCGGATGGAGGCCGCGTTGGCGGCATCGACGCCGGCGATCATCACGTGTTTGCCAAGCGCAGCGGCGCGCGGCAACAGTGCCTGCACCAGGCGCGTGCCGATGCTGCGGCCGCGGCCATCGGCGCGCACGTGCACGGTATGCTCGACCGTGAAGCGATAACCCGGCCAGGTGCGGAAGTCGCCGAAGGTGGCGAAGCCGGCGACGCCGTGGGCATCGCGTGTGATGAGCACCGGGTAGCCCTGCGCGGTGCGCGCGCGCCACCATTGCCGCCGCTCCTCGAGCGTCACGGGCACATCGGCGTAGACAGCGGTGGAGGTGGCGATGACGTCGTTGTAGATCGCCACCAGCCCGGGCAGGTCCGCTTCATTCGCGTCACGGATTTCGATCGCATCGCCCATGTGCGCGGGACATTCTGCCAGTGCCGCGGCGCCGGCGGCGATTTCAGTTGCCGCCAGCCGCCGCCAGGTACTAGGCGGCCGCCGGCGTGGCGCCGCGGTGCATCTGCCAGTGCCGGTGGCAGATCTGTGCCAGCGCCGCGGGGGAGTGCTGCGTGACGTCGAGCGCAAGGTCGGAGGGCTTCAACGGGCCGTAGTGCGCCGGATCAGAGGCGCGAAACAGCGCCACGGTCGGCACGGTGGTGGAGCTGGCCAGATGCATCGGCCCGGTGTCTGCGGAAATGAACAGGCCGAGCTCCGCCATGGCGGCGGCCAGCCGATGCGGGTTGCGCACGTGCAGCGAGGCGAAGCGCGGGTTGAGCGGTGCGCTGTCAGGACGGGGAAGAAATTCGACCGGCACGGCTTCGGGGGCCAGCTGCAGAAAGGCCGTCCAGAACTGTTCCCAGTACTGCCGGTCCACGCTCTTCGCGCCGGTGGCGTGGGCGAAGAAGCCGATCGCCTGCGCGCCGGAGGGCTCGATGCCGCGCGCCTCGAGTGCGCGGGCGATGGCGGCGCGCCCCTCGGCGCGGTCCGCGGCGTCGACCGGGTTCCACAGGCGCAGCTGCGCCGGCTCATGGGCCACGCCCAGCGCCTGGTGCAGCAGAAAGACCGGCTGAATCGCCCGGTGCTCCGGGATTTCAGACTCGGGCACGGAATGAGTCAGTCGCACCCATTGATGCTCTGAGGCAAAACCCAGACGCAAGCGCGCCCGGCACAGCCTGAGCACGATTCGGCCGCTGGTCGAGTTGGGCATCGGATCGATGGCCAGATCGTAGTGATTGGCGCGCACGCGGCTCAGCGCCAGCAGATAACGCCACACGAGCGACACGCCCTTGTAGGGAAAAGTGATGACGCGGCGCACGCCGGGTAACTGACCCAACAGGTCATCCGCCTGCTGGTACGCGATCGCCACGTCGATGTTGGCCCGCGGCAGCAGTTCGTGTACCTGCTGGATGAGCGGCGTCAGAAACAGCGCGTTACCCATGCGCGCATTCAGGCGGCAGATCAGCACGTTGGCGATGGGCGCGCTCGCCAGCGCCTCCGCGGACCGTTCCGGCGAGGTGATGCGTAACGCCAGGAAGCGCCCGAGGTAGGTGCGCGAGATGACGCGCAGGTGCCGCAACGCCCCCGCCAGGCGCTTGCCCGCCGCACGGCGGTCCGGGGGCGATTCCGTTGGTGTTGGCGGCGCGTACTGCTCGAGCGCAGCCGCCGGCGCCTTCGAGCGCCGCGTGAAGGGGCCTTGCAATGCCATGCACCGTCCCCCGCGTGTGCCGCCCCAAGGCTCCTCGTGTTGGCCTATCGGGCGGCGCTCCCCGGGTGAATCGCGTTCACCGCGAGGTCCTGCTCAAGTTACCGGATTCTGTAAGGAATTGTGCTTAAGGACCGGTTAACTGTAAAGAATTAAAGGCAGCTGCTGAAGCTTACTGAGGGCAGCCGCGGCGGACCGTGAAGAATTGTCGGGCGGTGGTCCTGGCACGCCGGGGCCGTGGGAATCCCCATCGACCTGCCTCGCGCGCGCGGGCGCCCGCGGGGGGGCGGCCACCTGACCTGTACCCTGGCGCAAGCGGCTGACTATCATACAGCCCATGACCGATGCCTTCATCTGCGACGCCGTGCGCACCCCCATCGGCCGCTACGGCGGAGCACTCGCCGTGGTGCGCGCCGATGACCTGGCCGCGGTGCCGCTGGCGGCGCTGCTCAAGCGCAATCCCTCCCTGGAACCGGCGGCCATCGAGGACGTGCTGCTCGGGTGCGCCAACCAGGCGGGCGAGGACAACCGCAACGTGGCGCGCATGGCGGTGCTCTTGGCCGGTTTTCCGGTATCGGTCCCCGGCGCGACCGTCAATCGGCTGTGCGGCTCGGGACTGGATGCGCTGGCGATGGCGGCACGCGTGGTGCGCGCCGGGGAGGCGGAAGTGGTCATCGCGGGGGGCGTGGAGTCCATGTCGCGCGCGCCGTTCGTCATGCCGAAGGCGGAAGGCGCCTTCAGCCGCAGTGCGAGCATCTACGACACGACGATGGGCTGGCGCTTCGTCAACCCGCGGCTGCAGAAGCTCTACGGCGTCGACTCGATGCCCGAGACCGGCGAGAACGTGGCCGCGCAATACCACATCGGGCGCGCCGACCAGGACTTGTTCGCCTGGCGCAGCCAGCAGCGCACGCAGGCGGCCTACGCGCGCAACTTCTTCGCCAGCGAACTCGCCGCGGTGGAGATCACCCAGAAGCGCGGCCCGGCACTGCTCGTGACGCGCGATGAGCACCCGCGCCCCGACACCACGCTCGAACAGCTCGCAGCCCTGCCGGCGCCGTTTCGCGATGACGGCACCGTGACCGCCGGCAACGCTTCCGGGATCAACGACGGCGCCTGCGCGCTCTTGGTGGCCTCGGCCGAAGCGGCGCTGCGTTTCAATCTCACGCCGCGCGCGCGCATCGTGGCGGCGGCCACCGCCGGCGTCGAGCCGCGCATCATGGGCATGGGGCCGGTGCCCGCGACGCGGCGCGTGCTCTCGATTGCGCGCCTGAGCCTAGATCAGATGGACGTGATCGAGCTCAACGAGGCCTTCGCCGCGCAGGCGCTCGCGGTGCTGCGCCAGCTCGGCGTGCCCGACGATGCCGAGCACGTGAACCCGAACGGCGGCGCGATCGCGCTCGGGCATCCGCTGGGGATGTCGGGTGCGCGCCTGGCCACCACCGCCACCTGGCAGCTCGCGGCGCGCCGCGCCCGCTACGCGCTGTGCACGATGTGCATCGGTGTCGGCCAGGGGATCGCGCTGGTGCTCGAGCGCGTCTAGGAGGCGCGCATCCAGGGCAGCTGGTCGAGGTCGAGGTTGCCGCCACTGAGCACAATGCCGATGCGCTGGCCGTGCAGGTGCGCCGCGTGGCTGCGCACCGCGGCGTACGACACGGCGCCGGAGGGCTCGACGATGATCTTCAGCACCTCCCACAGCTCGCGCATGCCGCTGATGATGGCGCCTTCCGAGACCGTGAGGATGTCCGCGACGTTGCGCTGAATGGCGCTGAAGGTGCGCACCGAGAGCGCCCCGCGCAGGCCATCGGCGATCGTCTGCGGCGTGCCGCTCGCTTGCAGTTGGCCGCTGTGCAGCGAGCGCGCGGCATCGTCGGCGCCGGCGGGCTCCGCCCCAAGCACCCGCAGGCCGGGCTTGAGTGCCGCGGCCGCCACAGCGCTGCCGCCGAGGAGGCCGCCGCCGCCCACCGGACAGATGAGCACCTCGAGCTGCGGCACCTGGCGGAGGAACTCCGCGGCCACGGTTCCCTGGCCGGCCATGACGCTCAGGTTGTCGTACGGATGCACGAAGACCGCACCGGTGGCCGCGACTACCGCGCGCGCCGCGCTCTCGCGCGCCGCCAGCGTGGCGGCGCAGTAGCTGATCTGCCCGCCGTAGCGGCGCACCGCGGCGCGCTTGGCCTCCGGGGTGTTATCCGGCATCACGATGTAGGCGGGAATGCCGCGCAGGCGCGCCGCGCGCGCCAGCGCTGCGGCATGGTTGCCGGAGGAATGCGTGGCGACGCCGCGCACTGCCTCCGTCGTGCTCAGGGCGAACACCGCATTGGCCGCGCCGCGCGCCTTGAACGCGCCGCATTTCTGAAAAGTCTCGCACTTGAAGAAGAGCTGCGCGCCGCTGAGCGCATCGAGCGTGGTGCTGGTGAGTACCGGGGTGACCTTCACGTGCGGGGCGATGCGCGCCTGCGCCTCCTCGATGAGGCTCCAGGTGAGCGGCGGCGCAGGGGTCGACATGCTGAGCGCGAGCATGGGCGGCCCGCGCCCGCACGGTCAAGGCGCGCCGCGGGCGCTACGGGGCGGCGCGCATGCTCAGACGCGCGCGCGAGTCACTCTCGAGACGCGCGAGCGCCGCACTGGCGTCCACGGTGCGCGCCGCCTCGCTGCCTTGCGGGGCGAGCAGCGCCTCCACGGCGGCCGGCGCGAGGTGCTTGCGTGACGCGGACATCAAGAGCGCGATGACGCCGCTAATCTCCGCGGCAGCCACCGAGGTGCCGGATACAAAGTCGTACTCACCGCCCGGACGCAGCGTCAGTACGTGCTCGGAAGGGGCGCGCAGCGTGCCCGGCGCCTCGGCCCCCTCGCTTCCCGCGGCGGCAATGACGCCGGGGATGGCGGCCGGGAAAGCCGCCGGTCCGGTCGCGAGCGCACCGACAAAGGTGACGCCGCGTTTCAAGCCCTGCTGGATGAGGGCCGCGAGCAGCGGATCCTGCGGCCCGGCGAGACTGAGATTCACAATCGGCGCGCCGGAAGCGAGCGCCGCGGCGAGCGCCTGCGCCAGCGTGAAGGTGTTGCAGGCGGCCGTGTCGGCGTCCGCGGCCAGCTGCCAGCAGGCGGCGAACACCTCCACCTGTGCCTGCGGCGCGATCCCGACGATGCCCAGGTGATTGTTGGCGACTGCGGCGATCAGGCCGGCCATGGCGGTGCCGTGACGCGCGCCGGTGGGGGCTTGCGGCGGCAGATAGGAATGCGTGCGCACGATGCGGCCGCGCAGGTCCGGATGCGCGGCATCGACCTGCGTGTCGATCAGCGCCACCGTGACGCCGGCGCCCTGGGCGCGCTGCTGCGCGGCGGCCACCGAGAGCGCGGTGAGGTTGGATTGCAGGTCGTAGAGCGGGTCGTTATAGGTGGCGGCGGGGGCGGGCTCGGTGAGGGTGCGGAACTCCTGCAGCGGCTCGGCGAGCAGCACGCGCGCATCCTGGCGCAGCCGCGTGATGAGTTCCGCCACGTCGCGCCCGTGAGGGACCTCATACACGACGCAGTGCATCGCCAGTGCCTCGATCGGCCAGCTCGTGATCTCTTGCAGGGCATAGGTGGCGGCCACGCGCTGCGCCTGGCGCTGCGCACCCTGGGCGAGGCGATAGCCGTCGCCGCCGTAGCGCGTGCCCGTGGTACCGGCGGGGGCCGGGGCACCCTGGGGTGCATTGGCGAACGCCACCACGATGCGTGGGCCGGCGGCATTGAGCGGCAGGGGCGCCGGTGCGGCCGGCGCGCGCGGCGCCGCCACGCTAAGCGCTGCCAGCACGGCGACCCAGGCGATGCGCACCTCAGTGGTCCTGCGGGGGCGATCCCTGCGAGTCCTCGGCGGGCAGCGGCTCGATCCAGCGCACGCGTGCATCGCCGTGCAGCCGCGCGGCCAGCGCGCGCAGCTGCGGGCTCACCGTGGCGCCCGCGGCGCGGGGCGCCACGCTCCCGGACGGCGCGATCCCGAAGATGCCGGTCGTGCCCGGACCCTCCACGACCCGCGCACCGGCCGAACGCAGCAGCTCCTCGACCTCGCCGAACGGCAGCGAGCGGTCGAACGCCACGTGCAGGACGTCGCCGGCCGGACGCGCCGTGGAGTAGGTGGCGTACACCGGCCGTGACCAGTGATACGCGGTGGCGGTCAGCACGCCGAGCGCAACCGTCAGCAGGAAAGTCGCCGCCCAGGCAAGTCCCGGCGGGCGCCAGGCGGCGGTGAGACGGCCGTACGGCGCCGGCTCCCGTACCGGCGCGCGTGCGGCGCGTCCCGGGACGGAAGTGCGATCGTCGATGCGATCCAGCAGCTTGCGCAGCGAGGGGCCGGGCGCATAAGTCACGCGCTCAGGTTCGGTGAGCAGCGCGCACAACTGGCGCTGCGCGCTGAGCTCCTGCGCGCAAGCCGCACACGCGCGCACGTGCTCCTCGACCTGGGAACGCTGCGCACCTGTGAGCCGGCCGTTGGCGAGCCATGGCAGCAGCAGCCAGGTGTCATCGTGAGCAGAAGCCACGTGCATGTTCATGAGGCTCAACCCTCGCGCGCTCGCGCGGCAGCCGCGGTGGGCGTGGCCAGCTGCGGCAGCAGTCGCTGCAGCTTGGCGCGCGCGTGGAATAGGCGCGTCTTCACCGTGTTCACCGGGCAGTTCATGATGGCGGCAATCTCTTCGCAGGAATAACCCAACTCGTAGCACAGCTCGACGGCGAGACGCTGCTCGACGGGCAGCTGCACGAGCGCCTGGCCAAGCCAGTCACGCAGCTCCTCGGTCCCAGCCGGTGTCTCAGCCGTGAGTGGCTCGGACTCGATCGTTAGGTTCTGCTCGGCCAGGCGCGAGGCGGCGCGGAACGCGCTGCGCGCCTTGCGGTAGGCGATGCCGAGGATCCAGGTCGAGGGCTGCGAGTCGCCGCGAAAGTCGCCCGCCTTGCGCCATACGACCCAGAAGGTGTCGTTGATGACCTCCTCGGCGAGGTCATAGCGGCGGGTGAGGCGCATGAGAAAGCGCGCCATGCGGCGGTGATAGAGGTTATAGAGCTCCTCAAAGGCCTTGCGGTCGCCTTCGGCGATGCGCGCGAGGAGTTCCACCTCTCGTGCCACCGAGGCTGCGCCGCGATATGTTGGATCCGCCATGTTGCTTGCGCCCGCTCTCACCTGAAGCCCCCCCACTGCGGTAAGTGCGTGATCGGGGGCCGGGGGTTCAAACCACCCTAGTCCGCAAGCTCGTGCCCGTCAAAAGTGCCAGGCGAGGGTGGCCGCAAACTGGTGGCTGGCGACCGGGTAGGGGAAGGAGCGGCTGGCCGCATTCTGGGTCATGAAGTAGCCCACGTCGAGCCGCCACGCGTCGTGCTCGTAGGCCGCCCCGAGGTTGCCGAAGGCGTAACCGGTTGCGCGCTCGATGCCCGTTCCGGTGCCGGTGGAGTAGTAGTAGCCCGCGCCCGCGGTGAGGAACACATGTTCGCCGACCAGGTATTGTCCGGAGGTGTCCGCCACCCATGCCGGGGCGCGACTGAGGCGGTGGTACATCCAGTAACGCACCGCGTTCGGGATCGCGGTCACGCTGAATGACCAGCTGTCCAGGTAGCCGAGCGCCAACGAGATCTCCTGGTAGTCCGCCGAGGGTTCGTAGGCGCTGGCGCCGAGGTAATAGCGGGCGCGCCCGCTCGCCGTAAGGCTCCAGTTCGGCGACAGATCGAAGCGATGCCCGAGATAAAGATCGAGGAGGGCGTCGGCGCCGGGCTCGAGGTCGTGGTCGCGGCTGGAGGCCCACACCCCCAGGAACGAGCCGCCGGCACTGCTGAGGTGCGCATCCGCCTGCACGGCCCCGTGACCATCGCTCTCGGACACCCCGCGATAGATGTAGTCGCTGGTGACCGCCACGCCCCCTCCGGCACTTAGCCCGGAAATCGGCGTGGGAATGTCCGCCCGCACCGCAGTAGTCCCGCAGAGGCCGAAGGCAAGCAGTCCCAGGGCCCAGGGTGCCTTATGGAAAAGTGCGGGCACTTGACAGTCCGATTCTGGGAGTTTTTTGGGGCAAGTGTCGGGCGGGCCAGGGGTGGGGACATTAACGTCGCAGTGCCAGTCGCAGCCTACCGGATTTAAGACGTTCGCAGACAAGCCGCTGCCGGCGCCGCGGACGTATACTTTGTGCCATATGAAGACCTTAGCGCCGGCTGACCAGGACACTGTGCGACGCATCGTCGCGGAATTGAAGGATCGGCCCGGACCGCTCCTCGAGGTGCTGCACGCCATCCAGCGCGAACTGGGATTCGTGCCCGAGGCCGCCGTCGCGGCGGTGGCGGAGGGCCTGAATCTGTCGCGTGCCGAGGTGCACGGCGTCGTCACCTTCTATCACTACTTTCGGCACGACCGCCCCGGTGTGCATACCGTGAGCGTGTGCCAGGCCGAGGCCTGCCAGTCGATGGGCGCGCAGGCCCTCACGGCGCACGCCAAGCGCACGCTCGGCATTGATTTTCACCAGACGACCCCCAATGGGCGCTTTACCCTCGAGCCGATCTACTGCTTGGGGAACTGTGCCTGCTCCCCTGCCGTCATGATTGATGGGAAGCTGCACGGGCGGGTGACGCCGCAGAGATTCGACGCGCTGATCGCGCAGGGCTCGACCAAGTCATGACGACGACCATTTATGTCCCCAAGGATGCCAGCGCCCTGTCGCTCGGCGCCGATGAGGTGGCACACGCCATTGCGGCCGAGGCCAGGCGTCGGGGCGTGGCGCTGCAGCTGGTGCGCACGGGTTCGCGCGGCGCCTTCTGGCTCGAGCCGCTGGTCGAGGTTGCGAGCGCCGGCGGGCGCATCGCCTATGGTCCGGTGACGGTGGCGGATGTCGCGGGGTTGTTCGCGGCGGACTTTCTGCAAGGCGGCGCGCACCCGCGTGCGCTCGGGCCCACCGAGGAGATTCCCTGGTTCAAGGGCCAGCAGCGCCTCACGTTCGCGCGCGTCGGGATCGTCGATCCGAGCAGTGTGGCGGACTACGTGCGCCACGGCGGTTATGAAGGACTGACGCGCGCGCTCGCGCTGGAGCCGGCGGCCATCGTGCAGATGATCACCGCCTCGGGACTGCGCGGTCGCGGCGGCGCGGCCTTCCCGACCGGCATCAAGTGGAAGACCGTGCTCGATCAGGCGGCGGGGCAGAAGTACATCACCTGCAACGCCGACGAGGGTGACTCGGGCACCTTCTCCGACCGCATGCTGATGGAGGGCGACCCGCTCACGCTCATCGAGGGCATGACCATCGCCGGCATCGCCGTCGGCGCCACGCAGGGCTACATCTACCTGCGCGCCGAGTACCCGCACGCCCACCGCGCGCTCAACAGCGCCATCGCTGCGGCCTATCAGGCGCGCTATCTCGGGGACGATGTGGCTGGCAGCGGCAAGCGCTTCGACCTGGAAGTGCGGCTCGGCGCGGGCGCCTACATCTGCGGCGAAGAGACCTCGATGCTCGAGAGCCTCGAGGGCAAGCGCGGCGAGGTGCGCGTGCGGCCGCCGCTGCCAGCGATCAAGGGCCTGTTCGGCCGCCCGACCATCGTCAACAACGTCATCACGCACGCGAGCGTCCCGTGGATCCTCGCGCACGGTGCCGAGGCCTACGCCAACTACGGCATGGGCAGGTCGCGCGGCACGCTGCCGATCCAGCTGGCGGGCAACATCCGCCAGGGGGGCCTCGTGGAGCGCGCCTTCGGGCTCACGCTGCGCGAGCTCCTTTATGACTACGGCGGCGGCTCCGCCTCGGGGCGCCCCATCCGCACGATCCAGGTCGGCGGACCGCTCGGAGCCTATATCCCGCCGGCTCACTTCGACACCGCGGTGGACTACGAGGCGCTCGCCGGGGTGGGGGCCCTTTTGGGGCATGGCGGTATCGTGGTATTCGACGATACGGTAGACATGGCGCGGATGGCGCGCTATGCAATGGAGTTCTGCGCGATCGAGTCCTGCGGCAAGTGCACCCCCTGCAGGATCGGCTCGACGCGCGGGGTCGAGGTCATCGACCGCATCCTCGCCGGCGAGGACGGGGAGCGCAATGTGCGGCTCCTGGAGGAGCTGTGCGACACGATGGTGCAGGGTTCCCTGTGCGGGTTGGGTGGCATGGCGCCCTTCCCGGTGCAGAGTGCGCTGAAACACTTCCGCGAAGATTTTCGCGCCCAGGGCAAGTAACCGCGCAAGCGAGGGACGATAGATGTTTTCCATCGACTACGAAGACCGCGGCACCCCGGCACCGGCGCCCGGGGCCGCCAGCGTCACGCTGGAGATCGACGGCACCAGCGTCACCGTTCCGGAGGGCACCAGCCTCATGCGCGCCGCGGCGCTGGCCGACGTCAAGGTGCCGAAGCTGTGCGCCACCGATACGCTGAAGGCTTTCGGCTCCTGCCGGCTGTGCCTGGTGGAGATCGAGGGCCGCAAGGGCTACCCGGCCTCCTGCACCACGACCGTGGCGGCGGGCATGAAGGTACGCACCCAGTCGCCCAAGCTCACGCAGCTGCGCCGCGGCGTCATCGACCTGTACGTGTCGGATCATCCGCTCGAGTGCGTCGGCTGTCCGGCCGAAGGCCATTGCGAGCTGCAGGACATGGCCGCCGAGGTCGGCATCACGGAGAGCTCCTACGCCCCAGGGCACGTGCATCGCCCGCAGGCGCGGGATGAGAGTAATCCCTATTTCACCTTCGATCCGGAGCTGTGCATCGTGTGCTCGCGCTGCGTGCGCGCCTGTGATGAGACCCAGGGCACGTTCGCGCTCACCATCCAGGGCCGCGGCTTCGGCTCCAAGGTCTCGGCGAGCCAGAACCAGCCGTTCCTCGACTCCGAGTGCGTCTCCTGTGGCGCGTGCGTGGAAGCCTGCCCGACCGCGGCGCTCACCGAGAAGTCGATCATCGGACTCGGCGTCGCCGAGCGCGCGGTGAGTACGACCTGCGCCTACTGCGGCGTCGGCTGCGGTTTCAAGGCGGAACTGCGCGGCGAGGGGGACGACGTCGAGGTCGTGCGCATGGTGCCTGACCGCGACGGCAAGGCGAACCACGGCCACGCCTGCATCAAGGGGCGCTTTGCCTGGGGCTACGCGACGCACAGCGACCGCGTGAAAAAGCCGATGATCCGCCAGAGCATCCGCGATGAGTGGCGCGAGGTTTCCTGGGAGGAGGCGATCGGTTACGCCGCGAGCGAGCTGCGGCGCATCCAGGCGAAGTACGGCAAGAACTCGATCGGCGGCATCACCTCCTCGCGCTGCACCAATGAGGAAACGTTCCTGGTGCAGAAGCTCATCCGCGCGGCGATGGGCACCAACAACGTCGACACCTGCGCGCGCGTGTGCCATTCCCCAACCGGCTACGGCCTGAAGAACACGCTCGGGGAGTCCGCCGGTACCCAGGCGTTCGACTCGGTCATGCAGGCAGACGTCGTCATGATCATCGGCGCCAATCCCACCGAGGGGCACCCTGTGTTCGGCTCGCAGCTGAAGCGCCGCCTGCGCGAGGGGGCCAAGCTGATCATCGCCGATCCGCGCCAGACCGCGCTCGTGCGCACCCCGCACATCGAGGCGAATCTGCACCTGCAGCTGCAGCCGGGGACCAACGTGGCGCTGATGAATGCGCTCGCGCACGTCATCGTGACCGAAGGACTGGTGAAGGAGGCCTACGTCGCCGAGCGCTGCGAAGCGCCGTCCTTTGCGCAGTGGAAGGCGTTTGTCGCCGAGGAACGCAATTCGCCGGAAGCCAGCGAAGGCATCACCGGGGTGCCGGCCGCGCGCGTGCGCGAGGCGGCGCGCCTGTACGGCAATGCCAAAAACGGCGCGATCTACTACGGACTGGGGGTCACCGAGCACAGCCAGGGCACCACCACCGTCATGAGCATCGCGAACCTCGCCATGGCGACCGGCAACCTCGGCCGCGAGGGGGTGGGTGTGAACCCGCTGCGCGGGCAGAACAACGTGCAGGGCGCCTGCGACATGGGCTCCTTCCCCCACGAGTTCACCGCCTACCGTCACGTCTCGGACGCCACCGTGCGCGCGAGCTTCGAGGCGGACTGGGGCGTCACGCTGCAAGCGGAGCCCGGCCTGCGCATCCCGAATATGTTCGAGGCCTCCCTCGATGGCACGTTCAAGGGCATGTACGTGCAGGGCGAGGACTTCGTGCAGTCGGATCCGAACACGCACCACGTCAGTGCCGCCATGGCGGCGATGGAGTGCGTCATCGTGCAGGACCTGTTCCTGAACGAGACGGCAAAATTCGCACACGTGTTCCTGCCAGGTTCCTCCTTCCTCGAGAAGGACGGTACCTTTACCAACGCCGAGCGGCGCGTGTCGCGCGTGCGCAAGGTGATGCCGCCCATCGCCGGCTATGAGGACTGGCAGATCACCTGTCTGCTGTCGAATGCGCTCGGCTACCCCATGAACTACGCGCACCCGAGCGAGATCATGGAGGAGATCGCGCGCCTGACGCCGACGTTCAAGACGCTCACCTATGAGAAGCTCGATCGCCTGGGCAGTATCCAGTGGCCCTGCACGGACGAGGCGCCCGAGGGCACCCCGACCATGCACATCCACCAGTTCGTACGCGGCAAGGGCAAGTTCTGGGCCACCGAGTACGTGCCGACCAGTGAGCGCTCGACCAGCCGCTACCCGCTGATCCTGACCACCGGGCGGGTGCTGAGCCAGTACAACGTCGGCGCGCAGACCCGACGTACCAACAACGTGGTGTGGCATGCCGAGGACGTGCTCGAGATTCATCCGCACGACGCCGAGGTGCGCGGCATCGCCGACGGGGACTGGGTCGGGCTCACGAGCCGCGCCGGCAACACCGTGCTGCGTGCGAAGGTCAGCGAGAAGATCGCCCCGGGGGTCGTTTACACGACCTTCCATTTCCCCGAAACCAACGCCAACGTCGTCACAACCGAGAACTCCGACTGGGCCACCAACTGCCCCGAGTACAAGGTCACGGCGGTGGAAGTGGTGCAGGTGAACCAGAAAGACGCGTGGCAGAAGCGCGCCGAGGCCGAGAGCCAACTGCCGCACCCGCGCCGGCGCAAGCGCGATCCGGCGCCCGCGTGAGCCTGCCCCGGAGCTGAGGGAGCATGGGCACCGAGTCGGTCGCCGACCCAGCGGCGACGGCCGCGCTCGCGGTCAGCTCGCAGGTCAGCGTGGCACGCTGGTCCGGCGGCAGCGTGACACAGACGACCGACCTGGTAGCCGAGGAGGTGCCCGTCGCGCTCGTCTACCACGACGTGCCCCATGTCGTGATGCTGGCGACGCCGGCGGATCTTGAGGACTACGGTGTTGGATTCACCTTGAGCGAGGGCCTGGTCGCGCGGACCGAGGAAATTCGCGGCATCGAAGTCGCCTACGGTGCCGGCGTGGCGGATGTGCGCATCGCGGTGGCGTGGGAGCGCTTCACGCAGCTGCTGCAGCGGCGGCGCAATCTGGCCGGCCGTACCGGCTGTGGTCTGTGCGGGGCGGAGACCGCCGCGGATGCGATCCGCGATCCCGCGCCCGTTCCGGCCGGGGTGACGATCAGCGCCGCGCAGCTGCATGCCGCCATCGAGCAGCTCGCCGCACGCCAGCCGATCAACGCGCGCACCGGCAGCGTGCACGCGGCGGCGTGGGTGCTGCCGCGCGAGGGCATCCAGCTGGTGCGCGAGGACGTCGGCCGCCACAACGCGCTCGACAAAGCCATCGGGGCGCTGGCGCGCGGCGGTGCGGACTTTTCCGCCGGCTACATGCTGATCACCAGCCGCGCCAGCTACGAGATGGTGCAAAAATGCGCCACCGTCGGCATCTCGCTGCTGGCGGCGCTCTCGGCACCCACCGGGTTCGCCGTACGCCTGGCGCAGCGCACCGGGCTCACGCTCATCGCCTTTGCACGTCGCGACCGGCACGTGGTTTACGCCCATCCCCACCGACTGACCGAGATCTGACACGGCAACCGTATGCACATCGACCTTCTCATCAGCATGGCCAACCAGATCAGTGACTTCTTCCACGGTGCCAGCCCGGAGAGCGCCCCGCGCGATGTGGCGAACCACCTCAAGCGCTACTGGGACCCGCGTATGCGTACGCAGATCATCCAGTACTACGAGGAGCGCCACGGCTCGGGCCTCTCGGATATCGCGCTTGGCGCCGTCGCGCAGCTGAAGGCGGAGAAGGCTCCGCCCACGGCGCCGAGTGCCGGGACCGCGGGCAGCGGTCCCAAGCCATGACGGCCGCTTCCGGCAACGCCCTCATCTGCGGCTCGATGGCTTACGACACGATCATGGTGTTCGGCGATCGCTTCGCCAACCACATCCTGCCCGACAAGATCCACATGCTGAACGTGTCGTTCCTGGTGCCGCAGCTGCGCCGCGAATTCGGCGGCTGCGCGGGCAACATCGCCTACAACCTCAGGCTCCTCGGGGACGAAGGCCTGCCGATGGCCACCGTGGGCAGCGATTTCGCGCCCTACCGCGAGTGGCTCGCGCGCGTCGGCGTCGCGAGCGAGCACCTGCGCGTCATCGACTCCGAACTCACCGCACAGGCCTTCATCACCACCGATCTTGATGACAACCAGATCACCGCCTTTCATCCGGGGGCGATGCAGCACTCGCACCGAAACCACGTGGGTGATGCCCGCGGCATCACCCTCGGGATCGTCGCGCCCGACGGACGCGAGGGCATGCTCGCGCATGCCGCCGAGTTTGCCGCCGCCGGTGTCCCCTTCATTTTCGACCCGGGTCAGGGGTTGCCGATGTTCGCAGGCGAGGAGCTGAAAGCCTTCATCGCCGACGCGCGCTGGGTGACGGTGAATGACTACGAGTGGCAGCTGGTACAGGCCAAGACCGGCTGGGGGCTCGCCGAGCTCACCGAACGCGTCGAAGCCCTCATCGTGACGCGCGGTGCGAGCGGCTCGAGCATCTACACCCGTGCCGGGGAACTCACCATCCCGAGTGCCCCGGTGAGCGGCGTCGTGGATCCCACCGGCTGCGGCGACGCTTACCGCGCCGGCCTCATCCACGGCCTGCTGCACGGCCTCGACTGGCGCAGCACCGGACATATTGCCTCGCTTATGGGCGCCATCAAGATCGAGTCGCGCGGCACGCAAAATCATCGCTTTACGCCCCAGGAGTTTGCCGCGCGGCTGCGGCAGGCATTTCCTTAGAAGCACGCGGCTAAGCGAGGCAGCGCGCGGCTGGGTTAAACTACAGGTTGCATTGTTCCCACTTAAAGAACCCAACCCCATGGCGAATGACTATCTTTTCACCTCCGAATCGGTGTCCGAGGGGCACCCGGACAAGGTCGCCGACCAGATCTCCGATGCGGTCCTGGATGCGATCCTCAAGGAGGACGAGCGCGGCCGGGTGGCCTGCGAAACCCTCGTCAAGACCGGCGTGGTGATCGTCGCCGGCGAGGTCACGACGCGCGCCTGGGTGGACGTCGAGGCGCTGGTGCGCAAGACCGTGCTCGACATCGGCTACAACTCCTCCGAGATGGGTTTCGACGGCGCCAGCTGCGGCGTGCTCAACCTCATCGGCAAGCAATCCCCCGACATTGCCCAGGGGGTCGATCGCAAGGACGAGCGCAAGCAAGGCGCGGGCGATCAGGGTCTGATGTTTGGCTACGCCACCGACGAGACTGATGTGCTGATGCCGGCGCCGATTACGCTCGCGCACCGCCTGGTGAAGCGCCAGGCGCAGGTGCGCAAGTCGGGCAAGCTCGCGTGGCTGCGGCCGGACGCCAAGAGCCAGGTCACCCTGCGCTACGTGGACAACAAGCCCGTGGGTCTCGAGGCGGTCGTGCTCTCGACCCAGCACAGCCCGGAGGTTTCCACGCGTGTGCTGCGCGAGGCAGTCATGGAGGAGATCCTCAAGCCCGTGCTGCCGCAGAAGTGGCTCGACAAGCGCACCAAGTACCATATCAATCCGACCGGGCGCTTCGTGATCGGCGGACCGGTCGGGGACTGCGGGCTCACCGGCCGCAAGATCATCGTCGACACCTACGGCGGCTTTGCGCGCCACGGGGGCGGTGCGTTCTCGGGCAAGGACCCCTCCAAGGTCGACCGCTCCGCGGCCTATGCGGCGCGTTACGTCGCCAAGAACATCGTCGCCGCGGGGCTCGCGGCGCGCTGCGAGGTGCAGCTGTCCTACGCCATCGGCGTGGCCGAGCCGACCTCGATCATGGTGGAGACCTTCGGCACGAGCCATCTCTCGCGCGAGCGCCTGACGCAGCTGGTGCGCAAGCACTTCGATCTCACCCCGTACGGGCTGCGCGAGATGCTCGACCTGGTGCGGCCGATCTACCAGAAGACCGCGGCCTACGGGCACTTCGGACGCACCGAGCCGGAATTCAGCTGGGAGCGCACCGATTTGGCCGCGACGCTCGCCGCGGAGGGCAAGGGGATGCGAGCCGCGTAGAATAGAGACCTACCGCCGCTGCATGCGGCAGCCGCGCGTGCTGAGGAGCGTTGCGACAGGACGGCCGGGATCCCCCGGGCCACCTGCCAGGCTCAGCGGGCTCGGGAACATCCATACGGCGCTCGCTCTGTCTTCACGGAGTATCGTATGAATGCAACACTCAAATCTGCGGCGGCCGCCGACTTCAAGGTGGCGGACCTGGCACTCGCCGGCTGGGGGCGCAAGGAGATCGCCATCGCCGAGACCGAGATGCCCGGTCTCATGGCCATTCGCGAGGAATTCGCGCTCACGCGCCCGCTGAAGGGGGCGCGTATCGCCGGCTCCCTGCACATGACGATCCAGACCGCGGTGCTGATCGAGACGCTGCAGGCGCTCGGCGCCGAGGTGCGCTGGGCCTCGTGCAACATCTTCTCCACCCAGGACCACGCCGCCGCGGCCATCGCCGCCGCCGGCACGCCGGTGTTCGCCTGGAAGGGCGAGTCGCTGGTGGACTACTGGGAGTACACCCACCGCATCTTCGAGTGGCCGGACGGGGGCTACTCCAACATGATCCTCGATGATGGCGGCGATGCGACGCTGCTGCTGCACCTCGGGGCGCGCGCCGAGGCCGATGCGAGCGTGATCGCCAAGCCCTCGAGCGAGGAGGAGACCGCGCTGTTTACCGCCATTCGGGCGCGCCTGAAGGCCGATCCGAAGTGGTACTCGACGCGCCTCGCGAAGATCAAGGGCGTCACCGAGGAGACCACCACCGGCGTGAAGCGCCTGTACCAGATGGCCAAGGAGGGGCGGCTCGCCTTCCCGGCCATCAACGTCAACGATTCGGTTACCAAGAGCAAGTTCGACAACCTGTATGGCTGCCGCGAGTCGCTCGTCGATGCGATCAAGCGTGCCACCGACGTCATGGTGGCCGGCAAGATCGCCGTGGTGTGCGGTTACGGCGACGTGGGCAAGGGCTGCGCGCAGGCACTGCGTGCCCTGTCGGCGCAGGTGTGGATCACCGAGATCGATCCGATCTGCGCGCTGCAGGCGGCCATGGAAGGCTACCGGGTGGTCACGATGGAGTACGCCGCCCACAAGGCCGACATCTTCGTCAGCGCGACCGGCAACTACCACGTCATCACACACGAACACATGACGCGCATGAAGCACAACGCGATCGTGTGCAACATCGGGCACTTCGACAACGAGATCGACGTCGCGAGCCTGAAGCAGTACCGCTGGGAGAACATCAAGCCCCAGGTTGATCACGTGGTGCTGCCCGACGGTCGCCGCCTGATCCTTCTGGCGCAGGGGCGCCTGGTGAACCTCGGCTGCGGCACGGGGCATCCGAGCTACGTCATGAGCTCGAGCTTCGCCAATCAGGTAATCGCACAGGTGGAGCTGTTCACGCGCACCGGTAAATACCCGATCGGCGTGTATGTGCTGCCGAAGCACCTGGATGAAAAGGTTGCGCGGCTGCAGCTGAAGACCCTCAACGTGCAGCTCTCGGAACTCACCGACACGCAGGCCAACTACATCGGCGTGGACAAGGCCGGACCCTACAAGTCCGACCACTACCGCTACTGATGGGCACGACCAGCGTGGAGCGCGCCGCCGGCGGCGCGCGGCTGCTCGACGGCAAGGCGGTGGCCGCCAAGGTGCGTGCCCGGGTGGCCGAGCGTGCCGCGGCTTTCGCGGCGCGCTGCGGTCGCCGCCCCGGGCTGGCCGTGGTGCAAGTGGGCGAGGAGGCCGCCTCGAGCGTGTACGTGCGCAACAAGCGCCGCTCCTCGCTCGAGGCGGGCATTGACTCCTTTGCGCACGATCTGCCGGCGCACACCAGCGAGGCGCAGATTCTGGCGCTGGTGCACGCCCTGAACCAGGATCCGCGTGTCGATGGCATCCTCGTGCAGTTGCCGCTGCCGAAGGGCGTGGACGCCAACCGGATCATGGACGCGGTGGATCCGGCCAAGGACGTCGACGGCTTTCATCCGGTGAATACCGGCCTGCTGGCGCAGAAGCGCCCGCGCTTAAGGCCGTGTACGCCCTTTGGCGTCATCCGCCTGGCGCAGGAGTACGGCATCGAGCTCACGGGACTGCGGGCCACGGTGGTTGGCGCATCGAACATCGTCGGCCGCCCCATGGCGCTCGAGCTGCTGCTGGCGCGTGCCACCGTGACGGTCTGTCACACCGGGACCCGCGATCTGCGGGCCGAAGTGGAACGCGCTGACCTCGTCGTGGCCGCCGTCGGCAAGGCCGGGTTTGTGCCCGGGGAATGGATCCGTCCCGGCGCCGCCGTGTTCGACGTTGGCATCAATCGCACGGATACCGGCAAGCTGGTCGGTGATGTCGAGTTTGAATCCGCCGCGCAGCGTGCCGGCTGGATCACGCCGGTTCCCGGGGGCTTAGGCCCGATGACCATCGCGATGCTGCTTTCTAACGCGGTGGATGCGGCCTACTGGCGCGCGGGCCTGAGCGAGTAGGCCGCCGTGTCGGCATTGGCCGACGCGCGCCTCGTCCGTACGCAGTACTTGAGCAGCCCCCGCCTCGTGCGGCGTCACGTCGCTTCCGGGTCCCGTGCCGCAGCGCCCGCGCGGTCCGGTACGGGGCGCGTGTCGTGTCATGTTGTTGTCACGCTTTAGTTTGAATGTCGAGCCGACGTGTTGCCGCGCGCTCTGCGCGGGCTCGCGCAGAAGTTGCAAGTTGGATCGGACCGACGCGCTGCGCACGCTTCCGTCCGCGCCTGCGGCTGGTGTAGGGGTGTTCCAACATGTTGCAGATCGTTAGTGGGGTGCACGCGTGCGGCGCCGGTGTATGATGTCCCACCCCGGATCCGTTTTTTTGGAGCACAGCGATGGCAAGACGCCCACCAAATGACGGCGCATCATGGAGCGCCCGCGAACTGACGACCCTCAAAGCACTCGCGAAGGCGGGCACGCCAACGGGGCAGGTTGCGAAGAAGCTCGGACGCACGGCGGCCGCAGTACAGCAGAAGGCCATGCGTTCCGGAATTTCGTTCCGAGCCGCCAAACGTTCCGGAGCCCGCCGCAAACGATGAAGTCGCGGGAGCGCACTGGCGACGCCACGAAAGTGGTGTGAGCCCGATGCCTTGTCCCCCGGTACGTCTGCGCTGGCTTGGCGCGCAACTGTGCGCCGCCGCGCTCATGCTTGCGGCCGCGCTCGCGGCGCCCGCGGCGCCGCAGGCTCAAGGGGCGCCGGTGAAGATCGGCATCATCGGCAGCGGGCATATCGGCGGCACGCTCGCCCGGCTGTGGGTCGAGTCCGGTCACGAGGTGCTGATCTCCTCGCGCCACCCGGAGCAGCTCCAGACACTCGCGGCCAGCCTGGGCCCGCGCGCGCACGTGGGAACGCCACGCGAGGCGGCGCTCTTTGGCGAGGTGGTCGTGGTGTCGGTTCCCTACAAGGCACTGCCGCAGCTCGGTGAGGATCTGCGCAGCGAGCTCGCCGGCAAGATCGTGCTCGACACCTGCAATCCGTATCCGGAGCGCGATGGGCCGATGGCCGTCGAGGTGCGTCGTGAGGGAACCGGCGTGAGCTCGCCGAAGTTTCTTCCGGGCGTGCGACTGGTGCGTGCCTTCAATGCGATCGGGTACCGCGACCTCGGGCATCTCGGGCACCGCAGTGGCGCGCTCGTGGCCATACCGCTGGCCGGGGATGACACCGCAGCGCTCGCCGTGGCCGCACAGCTGGTGCGGGATGCGGGGTTCGAACCCGTGGTCGTCGGGCCCCTGAGCCGCGCCCGTGAGTTCGACGTCGGCACCTATCCCTACACCCACGTCCTCAGCGCCGCGGAACTCAGGCAGTCGCTCGGGCTGAAATAGGCCTCAGGCGGCCGGCGGCGGCTGCCGCTCCACCTGGGGCAGCTCGGCGTTGATGCTTGCCCAGCTCGGCGCCGCCGAGGTCCAGATGGTCATCGCTGGCTGCGCCACCTCCGGGTCGTCGAGCGTTCCGGCGCGCACAAAAATCAGATGCGCACGCGCCTCTGTGGCACTGAATAGATGCGTGCCGCACTGCGGGCAGAAGCGCCGGTGCATCACGTTGCCGCTGTCGGCGGTCAGGGGGTAGTCACGCAGCTCGCCCTGTACCGTGAGCGCCGCGCTGGGGAAACCCACATTGACGGTGCCGCTACCGGCACCGATGTACTGGCACACGCGGCACCAGCAGGCGCGCGTCACGATCGGCGGGGCGCTGATCGCATAGCGGACCGCGCGGCACAGGCAGCCTCCGGTGAGGTTCATGGGGGTGCGCTCCCTTGAAGGACGTGGAACGAAGCGCAGAGGATATAACTGAAGGCGGTGGGAGCGCACCGGGATGAAACGAGCCCAAATCCAAAGCGTGCTTAAAAAATGTGCCCGCGCGAAAAATGAGGGCCGCTCGGGAGCTCGCTCATCCGGTGCGGCCTCAGTATCGCGAAGCGGCGCTGAACGATCGGTGAATGAGTGCGCGGTTAATTCACTCGCGCAGTCGTGCCCGCAACGCGTCCAGCTCCGCTGAGCTCACGCCGATCTCCCCGAGGTAAGTGCGCACGCCGCCGGCGTTCTCCAGAAATTTCAGCATGTTGTAAACGCCTTCCTCCGGGCAGCGCAGCGCCTCGAGCACGCGCGCAGGATTGGCACTCGGGTAGCGTCGCAAGTATTCCTCGCGCAGGTTCGGCGTGCTCAGCGCGTAGTCGTACGCGATCGCCTGCGGCTCGACGTCCGCCAGCGCCAGCAAGAGCGCGGCGATGAGGCCGGTGCGGTCCTTGCCCGCGACGCAATGAAAGAGGAGTGCCTGCGGCGGGGCCCGGGCAATGACCCCGAGCGCGCGGCGCAGTTCATGGCGCACGTGCTCGAGCACGCCGCATTTCCACAGTTCCTTGGCGACATCACGGCTGCGCAGCCGCCACTCCTCCTCCGTGTGGGTGAGGAGCGAGACGTGCACGAAGTGCACGTGCGGCAGCGCCTGGGGCACGGGGTTCGGATCGCGCGCGGCCTCTTCGGGCCAGCGCAGGTCGAGGACCGTGCGGATGCCGTAGGCCTCGAGCGCCTTGAGCCCTTCGGTGCTGAGCTGGGCGAGATCGTCCGCGCGCACCAGTGAGCCGCTGCGCGTCAGCGCCCCGTCGGTGGTGGGATAGCCGCCGAGATCGCGCGCATTGAAAAGCCCCGGGAGCGACAGCGACGGCTGCATCAGCGGTTGCGCACGGCGTGCTGGCTGAGGGCGACACCCCCGAGGATCAGTGCGCCGGCGAGTCCCATGGTCACCGTCAGCGGCTCCCCGAGAAGCAGCCACGCCCAGATGACCGCGAACAGCGGGATCAGATAGGTCACCGTGGAGGTGCGCGCGGCACCGATGCGCCCGATCAGACGATAGTAAAAGACGAAGGCGATCCCGGTGCACAGCACGCCCAACAGCAGCGCGCTCCCCCAGGAGTACAGGCTGATCGCATGCCGGGGCCAGCTGTAGAGGGCCAGCGGCGCGAGCAGCACGCTGCCGGTGAGCAGGTTCGCGGCCGCCACCGCGCCGGAGGGCAGATTCGTGAGGTAGCGGCGCACCAGATTGATGCCGACGCCGTAGCACAGCGCGGCGGTCGCGCCGGCGAGCGCTGCCGGCCACACGCTGACGCCGCCGGTGCGCCCGCTCGCCAGAATCGCCACACCGATGAAGCCGGCGCCTAGACCGCACCAGCGGCGCGCCCCGATCTGCTCGTTGTAAAAGAAATGCGCGACGAGGGCGGTGAACAGTACCGTCAGCGCGTTGGTGATGGCGCCGATCCCGGCCGGTGCGCGCTCGGCCCCCCAGGCAAACAACGCAAACGGAACGACGGAGTTCACCGCCGCGATGCCCGCGATCGTCAGCCACAGCCGCGGTGTGAATTGCGCACGCGCCTGCCACAGGAATGGCAGCAGGATGAGCGCCCCGAGCGCCAGTCGCGTTTCGACCAGCGGGAACGCGCCGAACTCACCCGCCGCCACCCGCATGAAGAGGAACGAGCCGCCCCAGATGGCCCCGAGCATTACCAGCTCGAGGCTCGTGCGCCCGAGGGCGTTGTCGGCGGCGAGGGCCGCCGGCGGAGGCCGCGCGTCATTGGTCGGGTCAGTCACGGACATGGAGGACTCAGATGGTCGTGCATGGAGTTACTAGTGTGTCAGGCCGCAGCAGCGTGGGGCACCCGAAGCTTGCGCAGCGCGCGGCCATGTCGCTGGCGCTCACCAGCGCGGCTTCTGCGCCCTCGAGCACGGCCAGCTTGGTGTGCGCGGCCAGCTGGCTCGGCCGTGTTGTTGCTGCGCAGGTAGCGCACGTCGTCATAGCGCGTCTCACCCGCGTAGGTGGAGGTCGCCGACTGGAAGATCGGCATCTCCACCGCGCCGGCGATGCGCCAAGGGCTCGCCGGCGTGCACCAGCTGGGTCTCGAGGCGAGTGTCGATTTCAGCCATGGGGACTCCTGCGTGCGATTGTCATGCAGATCCGCTACCGTGTCCGTATGCCTTAATGGAGAGATGCTCTGGCGCAGTCCGCCACGGGCGATGCGTCACGCCGCAGTCCATGCCAGCGAATAAGAGCCCGACGGAGCGCTTTTCCAGCCGGGTGGAAAACTACGTGCGCTATCGCCCGAGCTACCCGCCCGCGGCCCTCGAGCTCTTGCAGCGCCGCTGCGGCCTGGGCGCGGGCGCGGTGGTGGCGGACATCGGTGCGGGTACCGGCATCCTGACACAACTCCTGCTCGAGAGCGGCGCACAGGTCATCGGCGTTGAGCCCAATGACGGCATGCGCGCCGCCGCTGAGCGCGCTCTGGCGGGAAATCCGCGCTTCCGCAGTGTCAAGGGAACCGCGGAGGCCAGCACACTCGAGGGCGGCAGCATCGATCTGCTGGTCGCCGGCCAGGCTTTCCACTGGTTCGACCCTGCCGGCGCGCGCGCCGAGGCGCTGCGCGTGTTGCGCCCGGCGCGGTGGGGTGCGCTGTTGTGGAACGAGCACTCGAGCGCCGCCAGCGGCTTTCTCGCCGACTACGAGGCGCTCGTGCGCCGGCACGCGCCCGAGTACGACCAGGTGGTCGGCAGCCGCGCGGATGAGATGCGCATGCGCGAGTTCTTCGGCGGTCCAATGCAACGGGCCACCTTTGCCAACCAGCAGCGGTTCACCTATGCCGGGCTTTGCGGACGGCTCATGTCCTCCTCCTATGCGCCCGAAGCGGGTGACCCGCAGCACGAGCCGCTGCTCGCGGGCCTGCAACAGGTGTTCGAGCGTCACGCGCACGCCGGCACCGTCGTCTTTCCGTATGTGACGCTCGTGTACTTCGCGCAACTGCAGCGCTGATGTGAGCGCCCGCTCGAGCGCTCAGCGCGGCGCGCGCGGTCGGGTGGGGCCTACCACACGCGCACCCGCTCCGCGGGGGCGAGGTACAGCTTCGCGCCCGGCTTCACATCAAACGCCGCGTACCAGGCGTCCAGATTGCGCACCGTGTCGGCGCGGTATTGGTCGGGCGCGTGGCCATCGGTCACGATGCGCTGGCGCAGGGCCGGTTCGCGTACCTTCTGTCTCCAGCTCTGTGCAAACGAGAGGAAGAACATCTGGTCGGCGCTGAAGCCGTCGGCGCCGGTGGGCGGCTTGCCGTTTAGCGTCAACCGCCAGGCGTCGTAGGCATCTGAGAGTCCCGCAACGTCGGCGATGTTCTCGCTGAGGGTCTGCTCACCGTTGACGTGGATGTCGGGGAACGGCCGGTAGGCATCGAACTGCTCTGCCAGGCGTTTACCTGCGGCCTGAAAGTGCGCGAAGTCTGCCGGGGTCCACCAGTTCTGCAGCCGGCCGCTCGCATCAAACAACGCCCCCTGATCATCGAAGCTGTGGCTGATCTCATGTCCGATGACCGCGCCGATCGCGCCGTAGTCCATGAGCACGGGGCGCGCAGGGTCGAAGAACGGCGGTTGCAGGATCGCGGCCGGGAAGTTGATTGCATTCATGGCCGGCAGGTTCACCGCATTGACCTCCTGCGGCTGCATGGCCCACTCGGAGCGATCGACCGGCGTACCGAGTTTCTTCAGGGCATGCTCGAGTTCGAAGCGCTCGGAGCGCTGGGCGTTGCCGAAGGCATCCCCGGCGCGCACCTCGAGGCCGGCAAAGCTGCGCCAGTGATCCGGGTACCCGACCCCGACCTTCAGTACTGCGAGCTTGGCCTTGGCGCGCGTACGGGTCTGCGGCGCCATCCACTCCAGCCGATCGATGCGCACGGCAAACGCGGCCAGCAGGTTCTTCACCATGGCCTCGGCGCGGGCCTTCTCGTCGGGCGGGAAATAGCGCTGCACGTACAGCTTGCCGACCGCCTCGCCGAGCGCATCGTTGGTTTCATCGACGGCGCGCTTCCAACGCGGCGCGATCTCGGGGGTGCCCGAGAGTATGTGACCGTGAAAGTCGAAGTGCTCAGCGACGAAGGCCTTGGGCAGATAGGCTGAGTCGTGCTCGAGCCGGTGAAAGCGAAGCCAGTCTTTCCACGTCTCCAGCGGTTCGCTCGCACTCAGTGCCGAGATGCCCGTGACCGCGCTCGGCTGCCAGACCACGAACTGCTCCTGTTGCCCCAGACCCGCCGCGGCAAAGTAGCCCTTCCAGTCAAGGCCAGGTGCGCGCTGCGCGAAGTCCGTGCGCGTCCAGTGATTGTTGCCCTTCAGGACCTGCTCGGTATCCTGGCGGCTCCAGTGCGCCTGGGCGATGCGCCGCTCGAGTTCGAAGATGCGCGCCGCGCGCGCTGTGGCCTCCGGCAACTGCGCGAGCGTCAGCACCTTGGCGATGTGCGCCTGGTACTGGCGGCGGATATCGGCCATTTTCTGCGAGGGGTTCAGGTAGAAGTCACGGTCTGGCATCACCAGGCCCCCCTGTAGCAGGAAGGGCGAGTAGCGCGTCGGATCGCTCAGATCCTGCGCGACCCACAGGCCAAACAGATTCTCGGTGTGCAGGTGGGTCGAGTTCAGCACGTCGACGTCGGCGCGCAGCGTGGCACCGAGCGCCTGCGCAAGGGCGGTGCGATCGGCGATCGCCGCGATGCGATCCAGCCCGGGTTGCAGCGGCTTGAGCCCCGCGCTTTCGATTGCAGCCTCATCCATATAGGCTGCGTAGTAGCTGCCGACTTTACTGGCGTCGGACTGCGGCGCGGCTGTCTGGGCCGCGGCCTGGATCAGCTCCGCGGTACGCTTGCGCGTGAGTTCGTCCACGATCTCCCCGGCGCCCCAGGCCGAGCGGTCCGCGGGGATCGGCGTCGCCTTGAGCCACGCGCCGTTGGCGTAGGCGAAGAAGTCATCCCCCGGCTTGACCGCCTGGTCTATGCCAGCCAGATCGACCCCGGCGGCACTCGCGGCGCAGGCCTGCGGTGTCGGTATCGCTGCAAGAAAGATGAGTGTTATGCCGGCGAAGAGTGGAGTACGCAGAGTCCGGCTAGGCGTGCGCGGCATGAACGGCCCTTCGGGAAAGCGGTGGCGCAGTTTACACGAGCCCTTGCGGGCGCGGCCCGCGGCCGCAAGATCGCGTGCCGGCAAGGCTAGCGGGCGCGCGCTGTGGCTGCTGCTCATCCTGGCGCATGCGCCCCTCGCACTGGCGTGGGGTCCGCAGGGACATCGGACCGTCGGAGCCATCGCCGACCGGCTGCTGACGCCGCGGGCACGCGCCGTGGTGCTGCGCCTCTTGGCCGACGATCGTGACAAGTTCGGCAACCCATCCGGGCGCACGACACTCGAGGAGGTGTCGGTCTGGTCCGATGAGATCTACGGCACGGCCGCCGCCCACCCGCGCTGGCACTACGACAACGCGCCGGTGTGCGGCCCGGTCGTGATCGCCGCCGTCTGCGCTGACGGGGACTGCGCCAGCGAGCAGCTGAAGCGCCTGATCAGCGTGCTGGCAGACCCGCAGGCCGAGCCGCGTGCACGCAACGAAGCCCTGAAGTGGGTCGTGCACCTGGTGGGGGATCTGCACCAGCCGCTGCATGCCGCCGACAACGGCGATCGTGGCGGCAACGCCGTGCAGGTCGCACTGGCGGGCGTAAGGACCCGCGGACGGGAGAGCCTGCATCGCGCCTGGGACAACGACTTCGTCAAGCTCGCCCTGCAGGCGCGCAATCATCAGCAGCCCCCGGCGAACGTCGATACTTTGGCGTCCGCAGCGCAAACCCTGCTCGGCGAGGCCGGCGAGGGTAACCCCGACAGTTGGGCGTCCGAGTCCAACAATCTCGCCCGCAACGTGGCCTACCGCTACCCCGGATTCGCCTGCGGGGCCCCGCCGCCGATCATTGTGGTGCTCGATCAGGCCTATGTCACGAGCGCCGCGGCCCTGGTCCGCGAGCGAGTCCTGCTGGCGGGCGCACGGCTCGCCAACCTGCTCAATCGCCGCCTTGGCGGGGGTCGGTGAGTCGGTGTTGGGAGCCGTTTGCCCCCAGTCTGTCCGAAGCCCGCTTGCGTGCTAAATTAACCCCTCAAGCGGGAGGAAAGGTAAAGCTGTGAACGCCTTTGACGAGAGCCTGGCATCGAATTCCGAACGCGCGGCCGGGACGCGCCATCCGCCGTTTGCAGCCGCCGCCGAGCCCCAGGGCAGGGCGCCCGGGAGCTCCATCGACAGCTGGCTGCTGACGCGACTGCGGGCGTTTCTCGGCGATCCGCCGGTAGAATTCGCGGTACGTGATCGCGCGCTCGTCGGCCCGAGCGACGTGGCGCCGGTGGCGCGCGTGACGTTCGCCAACCGCCGTACCCTCATGCCGATTCTGGCCGATCCTGCGCTGCGCTTCGGCGATGCCTATGCCGAGGGGAGCGTGGCGATCGACGGCGACCTGGTGAGCTTGCTCGAGGCCGTGTACCGCTCGGGCGCGGCCGCCGCCAAGTCGGTGTCGCTGCTGACCCGGGCACGCGGTGCGCTGCGGCGTCCGCATCCGAACTCGCTCAGCCGCTCGCGCGACAACATTCACCATCACTACGACATCGGCAACAAGTTCTACGCCCTGTGGCTCGGCAGCACGATGGCGTACACCTGCGCCTACTATCCGACCGCGCAGGCACGCCTGGATGCGGCGCAGGCTGCCAAGATGGACCACGTGTGCCGCAAGCTGCGCCTGAAGGCGGGCGAGAGCGTGGTGGAGGCCGGCTGCGGCTGGGGGACGCTCGCGCTGCACATGGCCCGCAATTACGGGGTGCGCGTGCGCGCCTTCAACATCTCGCGCGAACAGGTGGCCTACGCACGCGAGCGCGCGGCCCGCGAGGGCCTCGCAGGTCAGGTTGAGTACGTACTGGACGACTATCGCAATATCAGCGGCCAGTACGATGCCTTCGTCTCGGTCGGCATGCTCGAGCACGTCGGGGTCGATAACTACACCCAGCTCGGGGAGGTCGTGGCACGCGCGCTGCAGGGCCGCGGCCGCGGACTCATTCACACGATCGGGCGCAATCAGCCGGCGCCGCTGCAGCCGTGGATCGAGAAGCGCATATTTCCCGGCGCCTATCCGCCGGCGCTGAGTCAGATGATGGCGATCTTCGAGCCATCCAATCTCTCGGTCCTCGATGTGGAGAACCTGCGCCTGCACTATGCGCAGACGCTGCGCGACTGGCTGGCCCTGTACGAGGCCTCGTGCGAGCGCGTGCGCGAGATGTTCGATGCGCGCTTCGTGCGCATGTGGCGGCTGTACCTGGCTGGCTCCGTCGCGGGGTTCACCACCGGCACGCTGCAGCTGTTCCAGGTGCTGTTCGCGCCCGGGCAGAGCAACGACGTGCCGCTGACGCGCGCGCACCTGTACGCGGGCTGACGGCCCGGGGCGCGCCATGCGGGCGGTGGAGGTCCTGATCGTCGGCGGCGGCCCCGCCGGGGCGACGGCGGCGTGGCAGCTGCGCCGCGCCGGGCGCGAGGTGCTGGTACTCGATCGCGAGCGCTTCCCGCGCCCGAAGCTGTGCGCCGGCTGGATCACCCCGGAGGTCGTCGCGGACCTGGGGATGGACGTCAACGCCTATCCCCATAGCCTGCTCACCTATCCGCGGCTGCGCATGCATTTCGGGCGCTGGCAGGTACCGGTGCCGTGCGTGCAGCACTCGATCCGGCGCTTCGAGTTCGATGCCTGGCTGCTCGCGCGCTCCGGCGCAGAAGTGATCGAGCACAACGTGCGGCATATCGAACCCGATGGCGATCAGTACGTGATCGATGAGGCCTACCGCTGCCGCTACCTGATCGGCGCCGGCGGCACCCGCTGCCCGGTCTATCGCACACTGTTCCGCGAGGCGAACCCGCGGGCGAGCGAGCTACAGCTCGTGACGCTCGAGCACGAGATCCGCTACGAGTGGCGCGAGCGCGATTGTCACCTGTGGTTCTTCGGTCACGGCCTGCCGGGCTACTCCTGGTACGTCCCCAAGGAGCGCGGCTGGCTCAACGTCGGCGTCGGCGGCATCGCCGCGCGCATGAAGAACGGTGGCCACGACATCCGCGCCCACTGGGGGTATCTGACCGCGATGCTCGATGCACGTCTGGCTCCCGGGGTGCAGTACGAACCGACCGGCTACAGCTATTACCTGCGCGGCAACGTCGACACCGTGCGCCGCGGCAACGCCTTCATCACCGGCGATGCCGCCGGGCTCGCCACGCGCGATCTGGGCGAGGGCATCGGGCCGGCGGTGCGCAGCGGGCTGCGCGCCGCGCGCGCCATTCTTGAAGGCACCCCGTACGAGCTGCGCCACGTCACCGGGACGAGCATCGCCAGCATCGCGCGCAGCATGTTCGACCGCACGGCGCGCGCAGGTGCGCTCGCCGGGGGCCGGGGACCCGCGCCCGGCTAACAGCCAAGAGGAACGGCACATGGCCTATGTCACGGTGATCAACGAACATGCGCACGTGCAGCAGATCGTCTCCGGCCATCATCACCTGACGGCCGACGAACCGGTCGCGGCCGGCGGCTCGGATGCGGGTTTCGCGGCGCGCGAACTGCTGCTCGCCAGCCTCGGCGCCTGCACGGCGGTGGCGTGCCGCCGCCATGCCGCGCAACACAGCTGGAACGTCGGCAAGATTACCGTTGGGGTGCGCTGGTCGCGTGCTGCGGACGGACGCGAGCACATCGAACGGCGGGTGTCGTTCGCGCGGCCGCTTGATGCGGGACAGAAGTCGCAGCTGCTGCAGGCGGCCGAGGAGTCGCCGATCGCCGGCGTGCTACGTGCCGGGATCAGTATCCAGTCGGCCATCATCGACTGAAGCGCGCTTACTTTATGCGTTGCGCGCCGATGGCGACCTCGGTGCGCTCGCGGGTACCGACCTCCACTTCCACGCGCCCGGAGTTCACCAGCGCCCACGGCAGCGGCACATTGTCCGGCTGCACCGTGATGACGTGATGCCCGGACGCCACGGCGGCAAAGTCGAAGCGCCCGTTGGAATCGGTGCGCACCGAGAAGCGCCCGTCGAGGATCACGGTGACGTTCGGCGCACCGTTTTCGCCGGCGTCAAAGCGGCCGTTCTCGTTGGCATCCAGATAGATGACGCCGCTCAGGCGCCCGGAGCCGGAGCCGGGGGCGCCGCCGAGCGGCACAAAATGACCGCCGCGCGCCTGCTGGAAGCGCAGCGTGAGGAAGAAGCCGCGCTGGCCCTGAGAGGCCTGCGGGGTCGGCACGGGCGGCGTCAGTGGTGAACTCACCACCAGCGGCGTCCAGGAGCCGACGTGGTTTTCGTAGAAGCTGAACAGCAGCCCCCACGAGCGGGCGATCTGGTAGTTGAGCGTGATGTCGGCGGAAGTCGAGGGCGCGGCCTGTCCCCGTACGGCATCGGCCCACTGCACGGTGCCATCGAGCGAGAGGCGTGCCGTCAGATCTCCCCCGCCGGAGGCGGCCAATCGCACGATCGTGCTGTCGGGCTGCGGCTGCCCCGGGATCGTGTCGCCGGTGATGCGGTCGACCGCGACGCTCGTGGCTAGCCGCAGGCCCGGCTGCAGGGCCCAGGTCTGCTGCAGCGTCACCGTTGAATCCTGAGTCTGCGAGTCCGTCGCGTAGTCGAGCTGCACGCGTCCGGTGCCATAGTGGTTGACGTTATCGACGTAACCCTCGAGCGACCAGGCGGTGTTGTGGCTGCCGTCGCTGGTCAAGAGCACGTTGGCAACGCCGCCGACCCCGAGGTCGCGCGACAGCTGGTAGCGGGTGTCGCCGTTGAGGAAGGTGCTGTTGCTGCCGTTGCCCGACACTGATTTGACCTCATCGACGCCGAAGTCCGAGGTCCAGCGGCGGCTCTGGTAGCCGAGGCGGTAGTAGCCGCCCTCGACGTCGCTCGTGATCAGCTGATTTCCCCAGGCCAGATTGGGCTCGATGTGGAAGGCGCCAAAGGTCTGGGTGAAGGCGCCGCGCGTATGCGAGGCATCCGCCCACACGCCAAACGCGCTGCCGTTGCCGTCGAGCGTGCCATCGATCACGTTGACCTGAGCACGGCTGCCGCCGTCCTGCCAGGCGGCGCTGAGGATCCCGGTGTCCGAGGAGATGCGCTGGTTGCTCACGTACTGCGGCAACAGGCTCGAATCGGGCGGCTGATAGTAGATGTTGGCATCGTGGGCGCCGGCATACTCACCGCCGATCATCCAGTGGGCAGCGGGCGACCATTGCGCGCCGAGCGTCTCGGTTGAGCCTCCGAGGGTGTCGAAGGTCGGGACCTTGATGCCGCCGTAGAGCCCCGGTTCCCCGCCGCCGGCCACGATCTGCAAACCCGAAGGTCCGCGCCACTCGGTTTCCGCGCCGAGCATGGTTCCGGAAGAGAGCACGAAGCGTTGCTGCATGCGCTCGAGGTTGATGAGCGGCGCATTGAGATCGCCGAGGGCGTTGTCGGCCTGCCAGCCGCCATCGAAGGGCATGCCGCGCTGGTGCAGCGTGAAGGAAGTGTTGTCATTGCCCGCGCTCAGCCGCTGGTCATCGCCGCCGATGCGCACTGCCCCATCTCCCGACCAGGCACCGAAGGTGCTCGTCTCCCACTGACCGTTCACCACGATGCCGTTCTCATGCAGCGTCGGGGCCGCGTTTACGCCCTGCTGGGACAGGGTGCTCGTGACCCCATCGATGCGGATCGAACGCGCAAGTCCGCTCGAATCGTTGGTGCTCAAGTAGTCGCCGCTGGAGATGTCCGGCGTGAGCGTGCCACCGCCGATGAGGCGATCCTCGTAGGCGGGCGCGGCGGGTGCCGCCGCCGGCGCGGCGGATTGCGCGCGCGCGGACGGAGGGCCCCCTGCGAACGTGAGGACTCCGAAGACACACAGGCACGCGACCCGGTAAGGGGCGTGTGCTGCGTGCACTTTCATTTGAAGCGCTCGTTGAGTTCGGTGCTCTGGTCAGCCCACTCCAGGGTGCCCTGTACCGTCACCGGGAAGCTCAGTGTCGGATTCGGGTTGTCGCTGGTGGAGGGCGTCAGGAACACCTCGCGCGCCTCGCCCGGCAGGATCGGGAAGTCGGAAGGGGTGAAGTCGTATTTGCGACCGCCCGCATCCGTGCCGGTGAGGAAGCCGCTCATGCGCGTGTGGGCGTTGCCCGCGTTATGCACGCGCAGCGCCGGCACCCGCTGGCCGTTGAGCGTGATCACCGTCGGGCCGAACACCTCGATCTGCGGCGCGGCGTCGCCCACCGTGACGTAGACGATGACCCCGATGCGCCCGACGATCGGTAGCTGCACCGCGCCGGCCTTGGTCACCGAGGGCTCATCGGCCTCGATCATGATGGCGAAGCGGCACTCCCCGGCGGGCGCATCCTTGGGCACCTGCACTTCAAAGCGGTAGCGGATCGTGGCGCCGGCGGCGAGCGTCACGAGCGGGCGCTCGATCGCGACCCAGGGCCGGCAGCTGTCCGGCTGCAGTTCATCGTGAAACGTCACGCCGTAATCGGCGCCGAGGACGAAGTCCGACGTATGCACGCGGAATTTCCCCGGCGTGTTGGAGCGGTTGGTGACTTCGAGGGTCTGGCGCAGCGTCCCGCCGGACTTGCCGGCGAGCTCGAAGCGCGGCGGCGAAACCAGCGCCGCGAAACCGTCCGCGCGTACATCCGGGGCGGCGCAGCAGGCGAGAAACAGGGTAGCGGTGAAGATTAGGCGTCGCACGATCAGTCCTCGTCCATCTCAAAGCGGAAGTTGACCGGGTACGTCTGCAGCATGCGGCGGCCGTCGACGGTGATCGTCAGCTGCACGACGTCCTCGAAGAAGGGGGTGGTGATGGGGCCGGCGTACACGAGCGCGCGCGTGCCCGGCACGAGCTGTCCGGGCAGCAGTCGCCCCTGCGTGGTCCAGGCCGCGGTCATCGCCCCGGGCTGTTGCGCGGGCAACACCAGGTAGATGCGGCCCGTGCGACGCAGCCACGGGGCCACGTTGAGCCGCACGCGCAGCTGCAGCGTGCCGATCATCTGGGTGCCGGCGGGCCCGCGGGGGCGCTCTTGCTGCCAGCGCATGGCGACCGCGGCGTTGTAGGGCAGCGTGCCCGAGTCGTCGATGACGGTCGTTCGGGCGAACGCCGCCGCTGACGTGAGCCAGATTATGCAGAATGAGAAGATGTAAAGAGGGCGCACGGCTGCTGTGCCTGGAGGGGCCGCGTTACGGCGCCGTGAGCGTGTAGAGCACGCGGCCCGTGTAGGTGCCCGCGGCTGGTACGACGGAATTCTTGTACGAGAAGGTCCAGCAGCTCTCGGCCCACTCGTTCTGGCCGATGCTGCCGACGTTGAGCGAGGCGCCGCTGAAACTGCCGGCAGGGAAGGGTTCGGCTCCGGTATCTTGATTGCCGGCGCTGGTCCAGCTGATCTGCGAGAACGGCAGCGTGTCGCCGGCCGCATCGGTGAGCGAAGTCGGCACGGTGGCGATTACGGACACCGTGCCGGTGCCGGTGCCGGTCGTGCGGTAGAAGCCGCCGATGTATAGCTGCTGCGGCAGGTTACAGAAGGCAAATCCGTCCCAGAAACTGTTGGCGGCGGTGCTGTCGGTGGTCATGGCCTGTGCCGTGCCGTTGCCGACACTCGCCGCCGCGACGCTGACACTCACCTTGTTGATGGTGGCGTTAGCCCCGGGACTGCCGGTCGGCTGTCCGTTGCCCTTGATGGGCGTGTAGTTGCCGCCGGTGAAGGTGCCGTTGCCGATCTGCAGGTAGATGGTCTTGGGCGCGGCGGCCGTCAGAGTGGCCGTGAATGCGTCAGCGCCAGCGGCTGCGGTGAGGCAGCCGATGGCGAGCACCGCGGCGGCGCGCCGGGACGTCATCCGCAGGGGAGAGCTAGACCCCCGGGGGCGCTTGTGCATGTCGCGCCTCCCGGGGGACATAGTGCACCGGTACTCGAGTCGACCTATGGTTACGGCACCGAAGCGGTGTACGTAACGCGGCCGTTGTTGACGCCGACGCCGCCGTAGGTACCGGCCGGCGGCGTTGTGGCATTCGCGTAGGTATAGGCCCACTTGGCGTCCTGCTGCACGATCTTGCCCACGGCCGTCAGGGTGATCGTGGTCGTGGCAGCGTCCGCCAGCGCTGGCGCAAGCAGCGTCGTGCCCGTTGTGTTGTGGCTGGCTGTCGTCGTGATCGTGCTGTAGCTAATGGTGTCGCCTGCGGCGCCATCATTCATCGCCCCGGCGGTCGTCGAGCTCAGCGTGACATTACCGTTGTTCGCGACCACGACCGCTGTCTCAGTGCCTGTGGCAAGGTCACCGCCGGTACCGGCCAATGAGCCGGTGCCGACCTGGGCAGGTGTGGGAGCCCAGGTGATGGGGTCGATCGTAGCCAAAGTGGCATAGCCACCCGCTGCGGTGCCCGTACCTGTGCCCACACGCAGGAACAGGAACTTCGGGATGGTGATCTGGAAGTCGACGTGCGCCGTGGCCGTAAGGGCCCCCGCGCCGTTCTGGAAGTTTGATTCGGCCGTGGCGAGCATGGGCGCCGCGACTGCAGCCGCCGCGAGCACGCTCTTAATGAACACTGAGGTCCGCATGATGCTTAATTCCTACCTTGAGAGAGATACGGTGCTGAAATTCTGGGGAGAAGTTTAGAGAGCCGCATTGGCCCCGATCCGTGCTTATGTCACGCTTCTGATCGCTGCCGGGACCCGCGAGCTTTCGGCAGGCGCGTAACGCGATGCAGTCGGAATCAGGCGGTCGCGCAGAATGTGAAGTACGCCACAAAGCTAGCGGCGACCGGTATGGCAGGCGCAGTTAGGCACGGGGGGATAGCAGGTGAACCGAGAGCAATTCGCGGCACGCTATGGACCGGTCGCCCTGGTGCTGGGCGGATCGGAGGGAATCGGGCGTCAGTTCGCCGAGCAGCTCGCGGCGGGCGGCCTGGATCTGGTGCTGGTGGCGCGCACGGCCGCCGCGCTCGCGGCCGTCGCCACCGAGATTCGCGCGGCGCACGGTGTCAGGGTCACGACCTGCACGCGCGACCTCACCGCGCAGGCCCTGGAGTCGTTCGCGGACGAGATGCTCACCGTGCACGACGTCGGACTCGTGGTCTGCAACGCGGGCGCGACCCACGGCATCGGTGCGTTTCTGGACGCGCCACTGGAGAAAGCCCTGCAGCTCGTGCGGCTGAACTGCCTCGCGCCGCTCATCTTTGCCCACAAGGCGCTCAGTCGGCGCCGCGGCCGCGGCGCGGGTCTCATCGTGGTGTCCTCGATGTCCGGCCTGTGCGGCACGGGGCTGATCGCCACCTACGCGGCGGCGAAGTCCTTCGAGATCGCGCTGTGCGAGGGGCTGCACTGGGAGCTCGGAGCCGCGGGCCTCGACGTGCTGTGCGCGGTGGCCGGGCTCACTGACACGCCGGCGATGCGCCGCTCGGGGCTGTCCTTCAGCGCCGCGGCCGAGAAGGGCTACCAGGCGATGAGCGCTGAGGTCGTCGCGCAAGGCGCGCTCGAGCAGCTCGGCCGGGTCGCGGTGTGGTATGCCGTCGGCGAAGCCACGGCGGGGGCGCTGCGCCAGCTGCCGCGGCCGCAGCTGACCGCGGCCATGAGTGAGGCCTCTGCGGCAATGTACGGAGTGCACCGCCCCTGATCGCGGTGCCGCGCCGGATGGCCCGCAGTCAGCGGGCGAACAGTTGCGTCAGATCCGCGAAGGCCTTGAACTCGAGCGCGTTCCCGGAAGGATCCAGAATGAAGAGCGTGGACTGCTCGCCCGGCAATCCCTTAAAACGCACGCACGGCTCGATGACCCACTCGACGGGCCGCTGCTGCAGTCGCTCGGCGAGGGCTTGCCACTGTGCCGGCTCGAGTACCACGCCACAGTGCGGCACCGGCACCCCATGGCCGTCCACCGGGTTGAGGTGTGCGGCGATGCGCCCGTGCGGTCCAAGGCGGGCATTTAAGTGACAAACAAGCTGATGGCCGTAGAGGTTGAAGTCGACCCAGTCGGGGGCGCTGCGCCCCTCGGCGCAGCCGAGCATCTCACCGTAGAACCGGCGGGCCTCCGCAAGATCTCGGACCTGGAGGGCCACATGAAAGGGCGTAAGAGCCACGCATTCTCCGTCGACGAGCCCCGAGGGGGCTTGCGGGAAGCATAGCAGCTGGCTCGTGAGGGCCTTAGAGCCTCGCGTACGGCGCAAACCGCGCGCGCGCTTTCCGTGCGGTTCGCCGGAGGGAGAGCCGGGCGAGGTACCAGGGAGGTCTCAGGCGACCGTGGCCACGTGCGCAGGCACGCTTTGCTGCAGGTGAGCCGGCACCAGCAGCACCGGCACTGAACTGCGGCGCAGAACGTACTCGGCGTCGCTCCCCATCACGAAACGGCCCAGCCCGTGCCGGCCGTGCGTGCCACACACGATCAGGTCGGCGCCCCAGCCATTGGCCTCCTCCAGGATGCGTAGGCCCGCCTGTCCGCCGAATTCCTCGACGAGGTGGCTGTCGGCGCTCACGCCGACATCGCGCGCCTCCGCCTCGGCAGTTGCGAGCACCGCCTGACCGGCCTGGCGCAGCTGCTCGAGTACCAGAGCCGTCCCCGCCTCGCCTCCCGGGGGCATGACCGGCGGCAGTTCGTCGACGACATGCAGGAAGTGCAGCCGTCCGCCGTGACGGCTCGCGAGCTTGATGGCCTCGCGTAAGCCGAGCATCGAGGGCGCACTGCCGTCAACCGGAACCAGGATCTTCTCGTACATGGCTCGCTCCCATTGCCATCATATGGGGGTAGTGTGCCCTGGCGAAGCGCAGCCCGGAATTACGGAAACTACCTGGGGTCCGCCGGGTTTATCTGCGGTATCCGCAGAAGTACGGACGCGCGCCCTCCCGGCCCGTGTCTTAGTATCTAGGCAGCGAGGTTGATCGCATGAGCGCGGATAAAAGCATATTGGTGGTGCTGGAGCGCACCGGGGATCCCGGTCCGGTGCTCAGCCGCGCCGTCGTGCTCGCGCGCCAGACGGGCGCGCGGCTGGACATCTGCCTGTGCGAAGCGGAGACCGCGTACGCGCTGCAGCACCAGTTCGATAGCGCCGCCACCGACCGCGTACGACAGTGGAGCCAGCAAAAGGCCCATGCCTGGATCGAGCGGATCTGGCAATCCGTCGGCGCCCCCGACGTACGGGTGAACATCGAGATCGTGTTCGAGAGTCCCATGTTCGAGGCCGTGCGACGCCGCGCCCAGGCTTCACACCCGGAGCTCGTGGTGCGCGGCATCGGCACGGCGGCGGAATGCACCTTCAGTGTCGCGGACGCGGACCTGGTACGCGCCTGTCCGGCACCGCTGCTGCTCACGCGCGGGCGGCCGTGGCGCGCGCACCCGACCGTTGCGGCCGCGCTCGACGTTTCCGGCGAGGAGCCGCCGCAGCTGATTCAGCGCGTGCTGCTGGCGGCCGATGACATCGCCCGGCGCTGCGGGGCGAACGTCGAGTTGCTGTTTGCGCAGCGCGACGCGCCCGCCGCGGGCGCGCAGCAGCCGCGGGCGCGGCTCGCAAGCCACGCCGCGGCGGCGGGCGTGAATCCGGCGGCCATGCACGTGCTGAGTGGGGAGCCGGCGCAGGCCATCGCCGAGTTTGCCCGGCGGCGCGAGTACGAAATACTCGTGCTGGGCGCGCTGGCACACCGGCAGGCGCAGGTCGGCTCCCTGACCGCTCGCCTGCTCGAAGCGCTCGACTGTGATCTGCTCTTGGTGCGCCCGGGGCCCTCCGGCACCGCTCAGTAGCCCAGCAACGGCGTCGCGGCGATGATCTGTGCGCCGCGCGGGCGGCGCGCCACCGGGCTCCCGAACTCACGCGGCTTGACGATGAGGACGTCGCAGTTGAGCCGATCGAGTATGCGCTCGGCGGTATTGCCGATCAGCAGCCGCTTCAGCCCCGAGCGTGCCACGGCCCCCATCACCACGATATCGGCACGGGTGTCATCGGCGACATGCTGGATCACGTCCACCGCGAATCCGGCGATGACGTGGCGGCGCGCGCGCGGGATGCGCAGCAGGTTCAGCTTCGGCGCGAGTTCCGCGTGCGCACGCGCGGCGGCCTCGCGCTGCACCCGCCCCGGCTCCGCGCGTGAGGCGGCGCGTGAGGGCTGCAGCTGCGGTGGCAGGGGATTGAAGGCGTAGGCGGCATGCAGTGTGCCGCGCAGGCGCTGCGCGAACGTGTCGGCGAAGCGCAGGATCTCATCGTCCAGATCCCTGGGCTTCGCAAAGGCGTGCCCGGGATCCACGGCGGCCAGCACGCGCGGGCGTCGATAGGGCTTGCGGTTCTTTACCAGCAGCACCGGGACGCGGCTCATGCGCAGCAGTTCCCAGTCGGTGAAGTGCAGGAGCCACGGCACCAGGTGGCCGCTGCGGTGACTGTCGACCACGATCAAGTCGGCCTCGAAGTGCTCGGCGGCGCGAATCACCGCCTCGTGCGCAGGATAGTCCCATGTGACTGCGGTCGTGACCTCCAGCCCGCGCCGCCGCAGCCCCTGGGCCAGCGCCTCCAGACGACGCTGGTAGGCGCGGCTTTCCCGCTGCTCGAGCTGCGCCAGCGAGGGACTGTCGAGCTGCGCAATATCCAGATAGATCGGCTCGGGGATCGCATGAAACAGACACACTTCCGCGCCCAGCGCGCGCGCCAGCTGCGCCGCCTTGGCGATCGCGGGGATCGCGCGGGCACGCGGCTCCTTGATGGCGACCAGGATACGATGGATGGCATACACGGGATTTTCTCTAGGATGAGGAGATGTCGGTGTCGCGGTTGACTATGTACGCGCGGATTGCGGCAGCAATGTGTCGGCGACGGATCGCGCCCGGGAGCGCGAGTCCAGCGCTGCATCGCATACCCGCAGCAACTCGTCGATCTGCCGCTCGGCCGTCAGCCAGTCCTCGGCCTCGGGGGAGGGTGCGAGGCCGCGCCATTGGGCGAGCAGGTGGGCGGCCTTGCGGATCATCGCCTCACGTCCCTGAACCTCGCTGCAGGTGCGCTGCGGAGGCGCCAAACTTCCCGGATTCACGAGCTGTGATGCAAGCATCGGCGCGGCCTCACCTGATTCGGTCAGGGCACGTTAGCGCGGGCGTCGGGGGCTTTTAAATCCGTACAAATGCATATAGGTGAGGGCGCGCGTCAACGCCGCCGGCTCAGCGCAGCGTCCAGGGCTCGGCCGCAGCGCCCGGGCCCTGGGCAAAATGTTTGGCGAGGAACGCCTCGCCGCTTTCGAGGACGAAGTAGCGGAACGCCTCGGCCGCCGGCGACAGGGTCTTGGCGAGATTGTTCACCACGTGCCAGCGGCGCATCACCGGCAACCCCTCGGTCTCCGGGGCCGCGATGAGATTGTGATCGAGCTCCAGTCCCACGGTGTGCAGCGACAGCAGCGCGATGCCCATGCCGGCCATCACCGCCTGCTTGATCGCCTCGTTGCTCGACATCTGCATCACCACCCGGGGGCGCATCTGGTAGTGCTCCATGTACTCATCGAGCGCGGCGCGCGTGCCGGAACCGGGCTCGCGCACGATGAATCCTTCATTCATGAGCGCGCGCGCCGCGACTTTCTCGGCGCGCGCGAACGGGTGCTCGATGGACGTCACGAGGACGTGCGGGTGCATCGCGAAGGGTTCGGCACGCGAGGGCCAGTTCTTCGGCGGCCGTCCCATGACCGCCAGTTCCACCACACCCTCGCGCATCAGCGCCACGACCTCGTCGCGGTTGTTCGCCACCTGCAGGCGGATCTCGATGCCGGGATGCTCGTTGCGGAAGGTCGCCAGCAGCCGCGGCAGGAAATACTTCGCGGTGCTGACCATCGCCACATCCAGCACCCCGGTGCGCAGTCCCCGGAAGCGCGCCACCATGTCCTCAGCGTCGCGCATCGCCGCGAGCACCCGCTGGGTGTAGGCGAGCACGTACTCCCCGACCATGGTGAGGGAGACCTTGCGGCTCGAGCGATCGAACACCGGCAGGCCCACTTCCGTCTCCAGCTCCTTGATCTGCATAGAGACCGCCGGGGCCGTAAGCCCCAGCTCCTCGGCGGCCCGCGCGAAGCTCGAATGCCTAGCAACCGCCGAAAACACCCGCAGCTGACGTAGCGTGGCGTTCTTCATTAAGAATTTCTTATCTTGACGGTAATATAAAGTGACTTCACTGAATAATATCCGACCCGTAGAGTCCGTCTCAAGCAATCGAATACGAGGCGGACACGATGGATATCGCGACGGAGACACGGGCCGAGGGGCCGACCGCAATCACGGATGCGAAGAGGCGCTACCGCGCGGGGGTGCTCAAGTACCGCCAGATGGGGTACTGGGAGCCGGACTACGTCCCCAAGCCCACGGACACCGTTTGCCTGTTCCGCATCACCCCGCAGGAGGGCGTGGATCCGGTCGAGGCCGCGGCGGCGGTGGCGGGGGAGTCCAGCACCGCAACCTGGACCGTAGTCTGGACTGATCGCCTTACCGCCTGCGACAGCTACCGCGCCAAGGCCTTCAAGGTCGAGCCGGTGCCGAACAACCCGGGCCAGTACTTCGCCTGGGTCGCCTACGACATCGTGCTGTTCGAGGAGGGCTCGATCGCCAACATGACGGCGAGCCTGATCGGCAACGTGTTCAGCTTCAAACCGCTGAAGGCCGCGCGGCTCGAGGACATCCAGATCCCGGCTGCGTACGTGAAGACCTTCAAGGGCCCTCCCACCGGGCTCATCGTCGAGCGCGAGCGGCTCGACAAGTTCGGCCGCCCGCTGCTCGGCGCCACCACCAAACCGAAGCTCGGCCTGTCGGGCCGCAACTACGGCCGCGTGATCTACGAGGGCCTCAAGGGCGGCCTCGATTTCATGAAGGACGACGAGAACATCAACTCGCAGCCCTTCATGCACTGGCGTGACCGCTTCCTGTACGTCATGGACGCGGTCAACAAGGCGAGTGCGGCGACCGGGGAGGTGAAGGGTTCCTACCTGAACGTCACCGCCGGGACCATGGAGGACATGTACGAGCGCGCCGACTTCGCCAAGGAACTCGGTTCGGTCGTCGTCATGATCGATCTGGTCGTGGGCTGGACGTGCATCCAGAGCATGTCCAACTGGGCGCGCCGCAACGACATGATCCTGCACCTGCACCGCGCCGGACATGGGACCTACACACGCCAGAAGAATCACGGGGTGAGCTTCCGCGTCATCGCCAAGTGGCTGCGCCTCGCGGGGGTGGATCACATGCACGCGGGCACCGCCGTCGGCAAGCTCGAGGGTGACCCGCTCACCGTGCAGGGCTACTACAGCGTCTGTCGCGACAGCTTCACCCGCCAGGACCTGCCGCGCGGGGTGTACTTCGATCAGGACTGGTGCGACATCAAGAAGGTGATGCCGGTGGCCTCCGGCGGCATCCACGCCGGGCAGATGCACCAGCTGCTCGACCTCTTTGGCGACGACGTGGTGCTGCAATTCGGCGGCGGCACCATCGGTCATCCCGGCGGCATTCAGGCGGGCGCGGTCGCCAACCGCGTGGCGCTGGAGGCGATGGTGAAGGCACGCAACGAGGGGCAGGACATCCGCAACCAGGGAGCGGAGATCCTGCGCAAGGCGGCGCGCTTCTGCAGCCCGCTGCAGCAGGCGCTCGATACCTGGGGCGATATCACCTTCAACTACACCTCCACCGACGCCTCGGACTACGTGCCGACTGCGGCGGTCGCGCACTAAAGCGGAGAGCTCTTCACATGATGACCAATCCCACCGGCCGCATCACGCAGGGGCAGTTCAGTTTCCTGCCCGAGCTCAGTGATGCGGAGATCACGCTGCAGATCGGGTACGGGCTGAAGAAGGGCTACGCCTGGAGTGTCGAGTACACCGACGACCCGCACCCGCGCAACACCTACTGGGAGATGTTCGGCATGCCGATGTTCGACCTGAAGGATGCCGCCGGGGTGCTGATGGAACTACACAACTGCCGCAAGACCTTTCCGCAGCACTACATCCGGTTGCTGGCGTTTGACTCAACGCGCGGCATCGAGAGCATCGCGATGGGCTTCATCGTCAATCGACCGGCGCACGAGCCGGGCTTTGCACTCGAGCGGCAGGAAACCCGCGGCCGCAACCTGCGCTACACGCTACGCAGCTACGTCACTGACCGCCCGGAGGGCGAGCGCGCCAACGGCAAGGCCTGAAGCACCTAGCGGAAGGAGGGCACCCATGTACACGATCGCGCCATCGATACTGTCGGCGGATTTCGCGCGCCTCGGCGAGGAGGTCAAGCGCGTCATCGCCGCCGGCGCCGACTGGATTCACTTCGACGTCATGGACAACCACTTCGTGCCGAACCTCACCATCGGGCCGCAGGTGGCGGCGGCGCTCAAACCCTATCTCGGGCGCGCGCAGGGCGGCCGGGCGCTGCTTGACGTACACCTCATGGTGCAGCCGGTGGATGCGCTGGTGAGCGCCTTCGCCGCAGCCGGTGCCAATGTCATCAGCTTCCACCCCGAAGCCTCGCTGCACGTGGATCGCACCCTGCAGCTGATCCGCGCGGCCGGCTGCCAGAGCGGGCTCGCCTTCAATCCCGCCACCTCGCTCGAGGCGCTCGAGTACGTGATGGACAAGGTCGACCTGGTGCTCATCATGAGCGTGAATCCGGGCTTTGGCGGCCAGTGCTTCCTCGACTCGGCGCTGAAGAAAATCGAGCGCGCCCGCCGCCTCATCGAGGCTTGCGGGCGCGACATCCGTCTCGAGGTCGACGGCGGCATCAAGGTGCAGAACATCCAGCACGTCGCCTCGGCCGGCGCGGACACCTTCGTGGCCGGCAGTGCGATCTTCGGCTGCGCGGACTACCAGGCAGTCATCGACGCGATGCGCTACGAGCTGCGCCGCGCTGCCCCGGTGAGCAAGGTGGCCTAGCGAGCATGAGCGCGCCACTCTATTCGATTCCGGGCAGTGCCCCGTCGGCGCCCGAGGGACCCGCGGCTACCCCCGCCGCGCAGCCCAAGGGCGCCGACGGGGCGCGCACCGTGAACGAGGTGCTGGCGCAGAGCCAGGCCGATGCGGTCATGGACGAGCTCGACCGCGACCTCGTGGGACTTGCGCCCATCAAGGCGCGCATCCGTGACATTGCGGCGCTGCTGGTGATCGACAAACTGCGCCTGAACCTCGGCCTGCAGGCGCAGGCGCCGAGCCTGCACATGTCGTTCACCGGCAACCCCGGCACCGGCAAGACGACCGTGGCGCTGCGCATGGCACAGATCCTGTTTCGCCTCGGGTACGTGCGTAAGGGACACCTGGTTGCGGTGACGCGCGACGATCTGGTCGGTCAGTACATCGGGCACACGGCGCCGAAGACCAAGGAGGTCTTGAAGCGCGCTATGGGCGGCGTCCTGTTCATCGATGAGGCGTACTACCTCTACCGCCCGGAGAACGAGCGCGACTACGGCCAGGAGGCCATCGAAATCCTGTTGCAGGTGATGGAGAACCAGCGCGACGACCTGGTGGTGATCCTCGCCGGCTACAAGGACCGGATGGAAACCTTTTTCCGCTCCAATCCGGGCATGAGCTCGCGCATCGCGCACCACCTCGACTTTCCCGACTACACGCCCGCGGACCTGCTGCGCATCGCGGACAAGCTGCTCACGCAGCAGAACTACTGTTTCACGCCCGAGGCGCGTGAGGCGTTCGAGCAATACCTGGGGCACCGCATCCGCCAGCCGCACTTCGCCAACGCCCGCAGCGTGCGCAACGCGCTCGACCGGGCGCGCCTGCGCCAGGCGAGCCGCCTGTTCGCTGACCGCCACCGTGAACTCACCCCCCGGGACCTGACCACGATCCAGGCGGCCGACATCCGCGCGAGCCGGGTGTTCGAGGCCCCGGCCGCCCCGCAGCCTCAATAATAAGGAGTCCCGGCCATGCATCTCGGGCGCACCACCCTGTCGAAATTCCTCATCCAGCAGCTGAACGGCATCGCCGACGCCCAGGACCTGGGCGCGCTGCTGGTGGATGTGGCGGCGGCCGTGAAGGCGATATCGGCGATGACCGCCAAGGGGGCGCTCGGGGGTTATCTCGGCGAGCATGGCGGCCGCAACGTACAGGGCGAGATTCAGCAGAAGCTCGACGTACTGGCGCACGAGACGATGATCCGCAGCTGCGAGTGGGGCGGTCTGCTCGCCGGCATGGCCTCCGAGGAGCTGGCAGAGCCGTATGCGGTGCCGCTGGAGTTTACCCGTGGGCGCTACCTGCTGGTGTTCGATCCGCTCGATGGCTCATCCAACACCGACGTCAACGTCTCGGTCGGCACGATCTTCTCGGTGCTGCGGCACGCAAAGGGCGAGCCGCCCTGCACCGCAGATTACCTGCAGCCGGGACTCAAGCAGGTCGCGGCAGGCTATGCCATCTACGGGCCCGCCACGATGCTCGTGATCACCGTCGGCAAAGGCACCCACGGCTTCACGCTCGACCGTGAGATCGGCAACTTCATCCTCACGCACCCGGACCTGCAGATTCCCGCCGACACCAGCGAATTTGCGATCAACACCAGCAATGCGCGCTTCTGGGAACCACCCGTGCACCGTTACGTGAGCGAATGCCAGGCCGGCAAGAGTGGCGTGCGCGCGCGAGATTTCAACATGCGCTGGATCGCCTCGATGGTCGCCGAGGTGCACCGCATACTCATGCGCGGCGGGGTATTCATGTACCCCAAGGACACCAAGGACCGCAGCAAGCCCGGGCGCCTGCGCCTCTTGTACGAGGCCAATCCCATCAGCCTGCTGATCGAGCAGGCCGGCGGGCGCGCCACGACCGGCAGCCAGCGCCTGATGGAGGTCAAGCCCGAGAGCCTGCACCAGCGCATCCCGCTGATCCTCGGCTCGCGCAACGAGGTGGAGCGCATCGTGCGCTATCACGCCGAGTGGGCCTGCGGGACCGACCGCCCCTTCACCTCGCCGCTCTTTAACGAGCGCTCATTGTTTCGGCCTGAGGCGCGCCTGTAGCGCGCCGGCCACCCCCGAGAAGCCGCGCCATGTCAATCAAGCACCCCGTCATCGCCGTCACTGGTTCCTCCGGCGCCGGCACGACCACGGTGATGAAGAGCTTCGCGCACATCTTCCGGCGCGAGGGCATCAAGGCGCAGGTGATCGAGGGCGACTCGTTCCACCGCTACAACCGCAAGCAGATGCGCGAACGGGTGCTCGCGGCCGACAACGGCAGCGCGTCTCAGATCAGTCACTTCGGTCCGGAGGCGAACCTCTTGGCCGAGCTCGAGGCGACTTTCGCGGAATACGGTGACAGCGGGCGCGGGCGCGTGCGCCGCTACGTGCACGACGCCGCCGAGTCCAAGGAGCTCAACGCGGAGGCCGGCACGTTCACCGACTGGCAGCCGATGTTGGCTGACAGCGATCTCCTCTTCTACGAGGGCCTGCACGGCGCCTACGTCGGTGACGGCATCGACGTCGGGCGCAACGTCGACCTGCTGGTCGGGGTCGTGCCGATCATCAATCTTGAGTGGATCCAGAAGCTGCACCGCGACCGCACCCACCGTGGCTATACCCAGGAGGCGGTCGTCGACACGATTCTGCGCCGCATGCCCGACTACGTGAACCACATCTGCCCGCAGTTCAGCCGCACGCACGTCAACTTCCAGCGCGTCCCCACGGTCGACACCAGCAACCCCTTCATCGCCCGGGATATCCCGTCCGCGGATGAGTCGATGGTCGTGATTCGCTTTGCCAACCCCAAGGGGATCGACTTCCCCTACCTGGTCTCGATGCTGCACAACTCCTGGATGAGTCGTCCCAACAACATCGTGGTGCCCGGCGGGCAGATGGGACTGGCGATGCAGTTCATCTTCACGCCGATGATCCTGCGTCTCATCGACACGCAACGTCGCGCACAGTAAGGAGACTGCGCATGAATGCCCAGGTACAACCCTTGCTCGCCGCGCGCACGGAGCTGTGCAACGCGCTGCGCATGCTCTGCATCGACGCCGTGGAGGCCGCCAAGAGCGGACATCCGGGCATGCCGATGGGCATGGCGGAGATCGCCGAAGCGCTGTGGCGCGGTTATCTTCGGCACAATCCCGCAGACCCCAGCTGGCCGGACCGCGACCGCTTCGTGCTCTCCAACGGGCATGGCTCGATGCTGCTGTATGCGCTGTTGCACCTCACCGGCTATGCGCTGCCGCTCGAGGAACTCAAGCGCTTCCGGCAGCTGCACAGCAAGACCCCGGGACATCCGGAAGTCGGCGTGACCCCCGGGGTCGAAACGACCACCGGGCCGCTGGGGCAAGGGCTCGCCAACGCGGTCGGCATGGCGCTCGCCGAGCAGCTGCTGGCGGCGGAGTTCAATCGCCCCGGGCACAGGATCGTCGACCATCGTACCTGGGTGTTCGTAGGCGACGGCTGCCTGATGGAAGGCATCAGCCACGAGGCCGCCTCACTCGCCGGCACGCTCGGGCTCGCGAAGCTGATCGTCATCTACGACGACAACGGTATCAGCATCGACGGTCACGTCGAGCACTGGTTCGCGGACGACACGCCCGCGCGTTTTGCGGCCTATGGATGGCGCGTGATCCGCGACGTTGCCGGCCACGACAGTACCGCGATCGAAGCGGCACTCGCGCAGGCGGTGCACGATTGCGCTCGCCCGACACTCATCTGCTGCAAGACCGTCATCGGCAAGGGCAGCCCCAACAAGGCCGGCACCCACGAGGTGCACGGCGCCGCGCTCGGGGCGAGCGAGGTGGCTGCGACCCGCGCCGCACTCAACTGGAGCGCGGACGCTTTCGAGGTACCCGCGCACATCCGCAGCGCCTGGAACGCGACCGCGAACGGCGCCGCGCTGCAGGCGGACTGGCAACGTCGCTTCGCGACTTACCGGGAAGCGCATCCCCAACTCGCCGCTGAGTTCGAGCGCCGCGTGCTGCGACGTGCGCTGCCGGCCGAGTGGCCCGCGATCCGTGCGCAGGCGCTCGCGCGCACGGTCGAGGAGGGTGCCACCATCGCCTCGCGCAAGGCCTCGCAGAACGCGCTCGAGCTGCTGCAGCCGCGCCTGCCGGAACTGCTCGGCGGCTCGGCCGATCTCACCGGCTCGAACCTCACCGCCGCGAGCAGCAGCGTCGCGGTGCGCCACCGCCGCTGGGGCAATCACATCAACTACGGGGTGCGCGAGTTCGGCATGAGCGCGCTCATGAACGGCGTTGCGCTGCATGGGGGTTACATCCCCTACGGCGGCACGTTCCTCACCTTCTCCGACTACAGCCGCAATGCGGTGCGCATGTCGGCGCTCATGCGCCAGCGGGTGATCTACGTTTTCACGCACGATAGTATCGGGCTCGGAGAAGACGGTCCGACACATCAACCGGTGGAACACGTGAGCAGCCTGCGTCTGATTCCGCACAACGCCGTGTGGCGGCCCTGCGATGCGGTGGAGACGATGGCAGCGTGGCTGGCGGCCATTGAGCGCAGCGATGGGCCATCGTGCCTGATACTGTCGCGCCAGAACCTGCCCCACTGTGCACGCAGTCAGGCACAGCTCGCCGATATCCGCCGCGGCGGCTACCTGCTCGCCGCGGGAGCGGCCGACCGGTTGACACTGCTCGCCACCGGTTCCGAGGTCGCACTGGCACTTTCGGCGCGTGCACGGCTGGCGGCCGCGGGGATCGAGGCGCGCGTGGTGTCGATGCCAAACTGTGCCGAGTTCGATCGGCAGGGGCAGGAGTATCGCGCCGCGGTGCTGCCGCGCGCGCTGCCAGTGCTCGCCATTGAAGCCGGCGTCAGCCACTTCTGGCGCGCATACAGCGGCTTCGACGGCGATGTCGTGGGCATTGATCGCTTCGGGGAGTCGGCGCCCGCGGCCCAGGTCGCCGCCGCCCTCGGGCTTACGGTCGAGACGGTGTGCGCAAAGGCGCGCGCGCTACTGCAGCGCAGGGGCGGACCGTGAGCTTCGCGCAGCCGCCCGAGGGCTTCTTGGCCGGCGAGCCGGTGCACGCGGTGCTGTTCGATCTGGACGGCACCCTGCTCGATACCGTCGCGGACATCACGCTCGCGCTCAATCGCGCGCTCGCGGAACAGCAGAGCGCGCCGCTGGGGCTCGAGTACGTGCGCAATCTCATCGGGCGCGGCGCCCCGGTTCTCGTGCAGCGTGTGGTCGCACGGCTGAGTTCGCGCCCCTGGCCGGTGGATCCGGTGCTGCTGCTGCAGCGCTTCTATTTTCACTACGACCGACTGCACGAACTGCAGGAACACGAGGCGCGCATGTATCCGGGGGTCGCGGAGGGACTCGCGCGGCTGCATGCTCAGGGGCTGCGCCTCGGGGTCGTCACCAACAAGCCGCGACACACCGCGACGGCGCTGCTGGTGCAGCTGAACCTCAGTCCCTGGGTCGATGTGGTCGTAGGCGGTGATACCGCCGAGCAGAGCAAGCCGCACCCGCAACCCCTGCTGCACGCGTGCGCGGCCCTGCAGGTGCTGCCGGCGCAGACCCTCATGGTGGGAGACTCGGCGATTGACGTGGCGGCGGCGCGTGCGGCCGGCATGCGCGTCGTGTGCGTACCCTACGGTTACAACGAAGGCGCCGATCCGCGCACGCTCGCCTGCGATGCCTTTGTCGACACGCTCGCCGATCTGCCGGCGTTAGTGCGCGCTGCGGGCGCGCCCCGTGATGGCGGCAGCTGGGACGCACGCACGCACGGCGGGCAATGATCCGGGCATTGCTCTGGGACGTCGACGGGACGTTGGCGGAGACCGAGCGCGATGGCCATCGCATCGCCTTCAATCAGGCCTTCGCCGCCGCAGGGGTGCCGTGGCGCTGGAGCGAGGGCCGCTACGGGGAGCTGCTGGCGGTGGCCGGGGGCCGCGAGCGGCTGTTGTATGACATGCAAAGTCAGGCGGCGGCGCCCGCGACCGTCCACGAGCGCAGCAGCCTCGCCGCACACTTGCACCAATTGAAGAATCAGCACTACGCCGCCATCGTCAGTCGCGGCGAGCTGCCGCTGCGGCCGGGCGTGGCGGCGTTGCTCAAGGACTGCCGCGAGGCGACTACCCGGCTCGCGGTCGTGACCACGACCAGCCGTTGCAACGTGGTTGCCCTGCTCGCGCGTCACCTGGGAGAGGGCTGGGCGGCGCAGTTCGCCGCGGTCATCTGCGCCGAAGACGCCCCACGCAAGAAGCCCGATCCGCAGGCCTACGAACTCGCCCTGCAGCGCCTGGCAGTTCCGGCGCATGCGACGGTCGCGATCGAGGATTCCCCGGCGGGTGTCGAGGCGGCGCGGCGCGCGCAGGTGCCGGTCGTGCTCACGCGCAGCCATTATTTTCCCGCCACCGGCGCGGCGCCGGTCCTCGCCTCCGGGCCCTCGCTCGGGGAAGTCCGCGGCTGGCGCCCGCAGGTCGAATTGCCCGCCAAGCGCGTGACCTTGGCTCAAATCGCGCTCTGGCACGCTGCGGCGGCCCCAGCCCGCGCGGCACGGCGCTGAGGCGAATACCGTGTTGGAAAGCGAGCGTGCGCGCCTCGCTTGCGAACTAAGTTACCCGACACTCGTTGAACACTCCTGCCCCGGGGTTCTATATTGCGTCGCACGGGGGAGGCGCAGTGCGGGGAAGCAGACGCGGCTCGGGGCAACACAAACCTGGCGCGCACGGCGCTCTGGGGGCGCTGGTGGCGGCCGTGCTCAGCGCCTGTGCCAGCGCACCGCCACCGGCGCCGGTGCAGCCGCGCGACACGCTGGCCGAATTCAGCGCGCGGCGCCTCGATTCGGTGCCCGGGTTGCCCGCCCCGGCGCTCGGCTGGGACCGCGCGCAGTGGCTCGCGGCAGCGCTGGCGCTCAATCCGCAGCTGGCCGAGGAACGCGCCGAGGTGGCGGCGATCGCCGCGGCGGAGCGCACGGCCGCCGAGCGCCCCAATCCAACCATGGAGCTGTTCGGGGAATACATCAAAACCGCAGCCGAGAGTCCCGCCTGGCTCTACGGCGTGTCTTTGGACTTCCTTCTGCGGCGCCCCGGTGAACGCGATCGCGCCCGGCACCAGGCCGCGCTGCAGACCGCACTCGCCAAATCGCAGCTGAGCGAGTCCATTTGGGAGGTGCGCGCGACGCTGCGCCTCGCGCTGCTCGATGTGGTGGTGGCCCAGGACGAGGCCGCGCAGCTGAAATCGCTAGCCGCCGACCGCGCCTCGCTCCTCGCGACGGACCGCACCCGGCTGCAGCTCGGGGACATGGCGCGCGCCGCAGTTCTCACCGATGAGCTCGAGCTTGGTCGCGCCCAGCAGCGCGCGCAGCAGGCGCGCGTGCGCAGCGCCGAGGCGCGCGCGCGCTTGGCGGCTGCGGTCGGGGTGCCGGTGGCGGCGCTTGAGGGGGTTTCGGTGCGCTGGGACGACTGGGCGGCGATCGATCAGCTGAGCGTCGCGACTGCGGGGCCGTGGCGGGAGGAGGCGCTTATCGGTCGACCACAGATCATTGGAGCGCTGCGCGAGTACGACCTCGCGGAGGTCAATCTGCAGGGCGAGGTCAAGAAGCGCTGGCCGCAGGTGCGCGTAACGCCCGCTTACGCCTGGGGAGGCAACGGGGTGCAGCAGAACGCGCTCGATCAGATCGCGAACGAGGCCGGGCTGGGGGTGTCCTTCGAGCTGCCGATCTTCAATCAGCATCAGGGCGCGATCGGGGAGGCGGTCGGACGGCGCACCGCCGCCGGGGAGCACCTGAAGGCGGTGCAGGCGCAGATTTTCGCGCAGATCGATCGGGCGGAGCTCGCGTGGCCGGCATCCTACGAAGCCTGGGTGGAGGCGCGCGCGCTAGCGCAGATCGCCGAGCAGCAGGATACGGGGCGCCGCCGTGCGCTCGAGAGCGGCGCGAGTGATCGCAGTGAAATGCTGGCCGCGCAGATTGCCTCCACCGAGGCGCACCTCGCAGTCCTCGAGGCCGCCTACGCCGCGCAGCTCGCGTTCGGCGCCCTCGAGGATGCCTACCGCCGTCCGCTGCAGGGGGCGGAGGCGGGGTGGCCGGCGGACGCTCCACGCGCATGAGGACACTGGCAGCCCTGCTGTCCTGGGCGCTGCTCATAGCGGCCGTGGCTGCGCCGCCGAGCCCGCCGGGATCTTCGAGCGCACCGCAGGCAAACCCCGCGCAAACCACCGATGCGCAGGAGCGCAACGAAGAACGCGCGCGCCCCACGCGGGCGGCGGCGGACTCGGAGGACGAGCGCGAACCGCGCGCGAACCGCCGCCAGCGGGCCGAGAGCGATGCGGATCACGAGGCGCCGGCGCCCGACTCCAATGGCGCTGCGGATGAAGACGCCGCGGCGCGCAAGCTCATGCTCACCGCCTCGCAAGAGCAGGCCGTGGGCATCCGCATCGACACCCCGCTCCCCCTCACCAGCAGCCCCGCGATCGATGCCTACGCGACGGTGCTCGATCCGGTGGTCCTGCTGAGCGATGCCGGACACCTCGAGAGCACGCGCGCGCTGGCCGCCGCGGCCAGCGCCGACGCGTCCCGCCAGGAGAGTCTTTACCGCGACGGCACGCAGGCGTCGCTGAAGGCGGTGCAGGCCTCGCGGGCGCAGGCGGTGGAGGCGAACACGCAGGCGCAGGCGGCGCTGCTGAGCTTCAAACTGCAGTGGGGGCCGCTGGCAGCGCTCAGTCCCGCGCAGCGCGACGCGTTGCTGGGGAAACTCGGCGGCGGCGGCCACCTGCTGCTGCGCGCCGACGTCCCCGGGCGCCATTTCGGCGGCGCCCTGGGACCTGAGGCGCTGCTGGAGGTGGATGGCGCGCAGATCGCCGCCCACGTGCTCGGGCCGCTGCCGCGCACCGATGCGCAGGCGCAAAGCGCCGGCTGGCTGCTGGAGGTCGATCGTGCGCCGCCGGGCTTAGGTCCCGGCGCGCGCACCACGGCGCGCCTCGCCGCGGCCGCGGCGCGCGGCCTGCTGGTGCCGGCGGCTTCACTCATCTACGCGGAGCAGGGGACCTACGTCTACCGTCAGGTGCGCGGTGCGAAGCACGATACGTTTGCGTTCGAAGCCGTGCCGGTCAAACCGCTCACGCGCGTCGGACCGGCGTGGCTCGTCGACGGCCTGGAACGAGCCGACCAGATCGTAGTGCAGGGAGCCGGGGTCCTGTGGTCACTGCAGGGCATTGCGAGCTTCTCGGCCGCCGAAGAGGAACACGACTAGCGCCCATGCTTGCCGCCATCGTCCGAGGCTCGCTGGCGCATCCGAAGATCGTCACGGCACTCTCCCTGCTCATCGCTCTGCTTGGAGCCGCGGCGCTGCTCAACGCGCGGCTCGACGTATTTCCTGATTTCGCACCCCCCCACGTGCTGGTCCAGGCAGAGGCGCCGGGCCTGGACGCGACGCAGGTGGAATCCCTCGTCACCCGTCCGCTCGAGGATCTGCTGGCCGGTGCCGAGAACGTCGAAGCGGTGCGTTCCAGTTCCAGCCAGGGGCTGAGCGCGATCCAGGTGGTCTTCGGGCGCAACAGCGATCCGTACCTGCAGCGGCAGGTCATTACCGAGCGGCTGGCCGATTCGAGCGCGCTGCTGCCTGCGGGGGTGAGCCCGCCGCAGCTGTCGCCGCTGAGTTCCTCCATGGAGTACCTGCTGCATTTTGGCTTCACGAGCGAGCGGCTCTCGCCGCTCGAGCTGCGCGATCTGGTGCGCTGGACCATCAAGCCGCAGATTCTCGCGGTACCGGGCGTCGCCCAGGCGCAGATCTTCGGCGGCGACTCGCGCGAGCGGCAGCTGTGGGTCGACCCGGGCAAGCTCGATGCCGCCGCCCTCACGCTCGAGGAAGTCGCCGAGGCGGCGCGGCGCGGCACACAGATGATCGGCGGTGGTTACCTCGAGACTCCGACGCAGCGCATCGTGCTGCAGGCGCAGGCACCAGCGCCGTCCGTGGCGGCGCTGGCGCAGACGGTAATCACGACGCGTGGCCTGCCGGTGCGCATCGGCGACGTCGCCGCAGTGCGCGACGGCGCCGCGCCCCGCTTCGGGGATGCGATCATCGGCGGACGCCCCGGGATCCTGGTGGAGACTTCCACGCAGTTCGGCGCTAACACACTCGAGGTCACGCGCGACCTCGAGCACCGCCTGGCGGTGCTGGCGCCGACGCTCGCGCAGCGCGGCGTGACCTACCATGCGGCGCTGCTGCGGCCGGCGAGCTTCATCGAAAGCGCCATCGCCAAGCTGCGCAACTCGCTGCTCGTCGGCGCCGTGCTGGTCGTGGTGCTGCTGCTGCTGACGCTGCGCGACTGGCGTGGCGCGCTCATCTCCTTCAGCGCCATACCGGTCTCGCTCCTCGCAACGGTGTGGATTCTCACCGCCTGGGGACTGTCGCTGAATACCATGAGCCTCGGCGGACTGGTGGTCGCGCTCGGCGTGGTCGTCGATGACGCGGTCATCGACGTTGAAAACATCACGCGGCGGCGGCGCCTGGCGCGCCCCGGCGCGGGCATGCGCACGCTGTTGCTTGAGGCCTCGCTCGAGGTCCGCAGGCCGGTCTTCTACGCCACTGCCGCGGTGGCGGTCGCGTTCCTGCCGATCCTGATGCTCTCCGGCCTGCAGGGGGCATTCTTTCGCCCGCTGGCCACCGCATTCCTGCTGGCGGTGGGCCTGTCGCTGCTGGTGGCCATGAGCGCGACCCCGGCGCTGTGCGCGCTGCTGATGCAGGACTACGCGCCGCGCGCAGAGCCTGGCTGGCTGCGCCGCTGCAAGGCGTGGCAGCAGCGGCTGATCCGCGCGCTCGCGCCGCGGGCGACGCTGGTGCTGGTCGTGGTGCTGGTGAGCGGTTTGCTCGGGCTCGCGCTGCTGCCGGTGCTCGGGGCGCGCCTGCTGCCGGACTTTCGCGAGAACTACCTGATCGCGCACGCGGCGCTGCGTCCCGGCATCTCGCTCGCCGAGACTTCGCGCGTGGGCGAGCGCATCGCCGCGCGCCTCGCGGGCATCGCGGGCGTGAAGAGCGTCGCCGAGCAGATCGGGCGCGCGGAGAATGGCCAGGACCCGGATGCACCCAACAAGAGCGAGTTCGAGATCCAGCTGGATCCGGCGCAGGGCCTTACCACGGCACAGCTCGAGCAGAAAGTGCGCGCAGTGTTTGATGAGTTTCCCAACCAGCTGGTCGAGATCTACTCGGTGCTCGCCGAGCGTATCGGCGAGACGCTTTCCGGGGAGGTGGCGCCCTTCTTCGTCAGCGTGTTCGGTCCGGACCTCGATGTGGATGACCAGGTCGCGGGCCGCATCGCCGAGGTGCTGCGGCAGTGGCCGCAAAGCGGCGCCGTGCACCTGAAGGTGCCGCCGCGCCAGCCGGAGCTCGAGGTGCGGATGCGCGAGGACCAGCTGGCGCTCTTCGGGCTGCAGGCCGCGGATGTCTTGGGCGCACTCAATGCCGCCTACCACGGCACCCTCGTCACGCAGCTGAATCAGGCCGACCGCAGCGTGCCGGTGGTGCTGCGCTTGGAGAACGCGGGACCTACCCCGGAGGACGTCGGCGCCCTGCGCTTGCGCGGCCGGGATGGCGCGCGTGTACCGCTCGCGGCGGTGGCGATGCTGCGCATGGTGTCCGCGCGCAGTCTCGTGGAACACGAGGACGGGCTGCGCCGCCAGGTGGTCGTCGCCAGTCCGCGCACCACGGATCAGGCCGGCTACGCGCGCGCGGCCCAGGCCGCGATCGCGGCGCGGGTGCCGCTGCCGCCCAACGTGTATCTGCGTTACGGCGGCGCGGCGCCGGCGCAGGCGGCCGCGGCGCGCGAGCTGCTGTGGCATTCACTCGCGGCGCTGGTGCTCATCGTACTGCTGCTCGCGCTCGCCTTCGGTCACAGCCGGCACGTGCTGCTGGTGCTCGCGGCGCTGCCGAGCACGCTTATCGGCGGGGTCATCGCGGTCGCGCTCACGGGCGGTACGCTTTCCCTGGGCGCGATGGTGGGCTTCGTGGCGCTCTTTGGCATGGCAGCGCGCAACACGATCCTGTTGATCTCGCACTACGAGCATCTGGTGGCCGCCGAAGGCCAGCCCTGGAGTCTCGCGACCGCGCTGCGCGGCGCCGAGGAGCGCCTGACGCCGGTGCTGCTGACGGCGCTCCTGACCGCGCTGGCGCTGCTGCCGGTGGCCCTGCAGTCGCGCGAGCCGGGTCACGAGATCGAAGGTCCGATGGCGGTGGTCATCCTCGGCGGTCTGGTCTCCTCGACGTTCGTGAGCCTGATCCTCGTGCCGCCGCTCGCGGCGCGCTGGCTGCGACCTAACACCTAACCTCTAACCCGCGTGTTGTTTTCGCGCAGTGGGACGTTTTTGTACCACTACCGGCGGCACACTGTGGCCTTTCTGGCGACGACATGTATCCACTTAACTATTACATGATCTAACTATATGATTTATAAAGCGTAAAAATGTTGCATATACGCAACTCACATTGGCACGCAGCTTGCTCCGCGACCCACAGGTGTTTGCATTCTGAGACTGATTTAAAAGCGGGCAACCGCTATCTGAGGGCATCTCACAACTGCGGGAGTCATTCGATGAAGAACATGCGCTTAACTCAAAGGATCCTCGGGCCGCTGGTTGCCGGTGGCCTCATGGCGGCACTGGCAGCACCGGCTGCGGCGGTGGACCTCACGACGGCCGACGGCGCCTGGACCTTCTCGGTCAGCGGCGAGATCAACGTCGACTACATCTTCTCCGACTGCGAAAGCCAAAGCAGCGCGGCCGAAATCCACGGTGGCCTGACCTGCGTGGGCACCGGTGCCGGCAAGGATGTGTCCAACATCGGCAACGGCCTGCTGCCGGCGTCCATCGCCTTCGGGGTGAAGACGACCCAGAACGGCATCGACATCGGGGCGCACTTTGGCTTCTTCCCCGGTATTGCCACCAACGACGGCGGCAGCCCGAATCTGCAGGCCACCGCGGGTCCGAACAACGTCGCGCTCGGCACCACCGGACTGGACGTCCGCCAGGTCTATCTCACCTTCGGCACGAAAGAGATGGGCACGGTCCTGATGGGCCGCAACATCGGCCTGTTCGCCGGCGACGTGATCCTCAACGACATGACGCTCATCGGAATCGGAGCACCGGGATCCGCCGCGGGCCCCGCCCCCAGCAACACCACTCTGGGCGGCATCGGCTACGGCTATATCTACACGGACTGGCTGTCGCAGATCGACTATACAACGCCGGATTTCGCCGGCTTCAATGTCACACTCGGTGCCTTTGATCCGCTGAACTCGCTCAGCGAGCCTGCGCTGGCAACGACACAGCCGAAGAAGGCGCCGGGCTTTCACTTCAAGGGCACCTTCACCATGCCGTTCAACGATGTGACCAAGCTGTATGTCTCGGTGGCGGGCCTCACGCAGAAGCAGTACTACGGCATCGCCGTCGGGCCGAATGAGGTGAACTACAACTACACCGGCAGCGGCGTGGACGTGTTTGCCAAACTGGATATCCAGGACTTTGAAGTGTTCGGTTACTACTACGACGCGAAGGGACTGGGCACCACGGCCCTGTTTAACTACGGCGCGTACGGCCTCGGCCAGACCCGCAAGTCGGACGGCTTCATGGCGCAGGTCACCTACAAACTCGGCGAGGTCAAGCTGGGATTGAACTATGGCGAGAGCAAGCTCGATCACGCGGACGATGCTGCCGACATCGGTGATCCGTTCCTGGTCGCCAACAACAAGAAGGGCACGTTCGGCGCCTACTGGTCGCTGACGAAGAACCTGACGTTGCTGGCTGAGGTGACCGAAAGCAAGAGCAGCAACCAGGGCGGTGGCGACAACAAGGCCACGACCTTCAACATCGGCGCCTATGTTGGTTTCTGAGACGCGCTGCTGAAGGCGACGGCGGAATGCTCATGGCTACGCAAGTGCGTCGACGGTCCTCCGGATCGTCGACGCTTTTTTTTGCGCGGCGCGCCTACCGCCGCCGCGAGCTTAGCGTTGGGTGCGCGCAAGGCGCGCGCGCGGTTGCGCGGCAGCGCGACGCAGGGACGCGCAGCGCAGCAGCGTGAGCCGCCGCACGCACCGGCTGCGTGGCGCGTGCGCGTGGGCAGTCCGTAATGGCAAACATCGACAGTCCCGAACACTGTGCGACCGGTTTTGTGCTTGCACCGGGCGTGCAGTCGAAGCGGTCAGGAGCGGAGCGGAGAACCCGAACTGTGTCATTTGTGGCACAGATTTGTAGCGAACTCGGCGTCGGGTGATCTGCTGCACATGAGTGCGAGTAAGACTATGATATTCGCCGCGATTTTCAGCAGGGTGGGTGGCAAGCACAAGGTCTGTTTGGGGAACATGGTTGCGAGGCCGACAAGGCGCATGGCTGGCTGCATGCTCAGAAGAATGCGCGGACTGCGGTGCTCACAGCGAACGATACGACACGAAAATTATCTGAGGAGAACTGCGTATGCGATTCGAACGCAAGAAAACTCTATGCGCCATAAGTGCTGCGGTGGCACTGGGAGCGTTCTGCGCAGCGGCAATCGGGGATGAAGTAACCGACCGCGCGAAAGATCCTAATCTCTGGGCCACCCCGGGTGGCGATCAAGCCTTGACGCGTCATAGCAGGCTCAAGGACATCAACACCGGCAACGTCGGCAAACTGCAGATGGTGTGGTCGCAGTCGAGCGGCACGCTGCGGGGTCACGAGGGCCAACCGGTCGTCGTCACGGTGAACGGCAAGCCGATGATGTACATGGAGAGCGGCTGGCCGAACATCATTCAGGCGCTCGACCTGACCGATCCGGACCATCCGAAGGAAGTGTGGAATTACAAGAAGACCACCAACCGCGATGATTCCGCCGTACCGCGCGCCTGCTGCGACACGGTCAATCGCGGACCGGCGTATGCGGACGGCAAGCTGGTGTTCGGCACACTCGATGGCTTCCTGATCGCGCTCGATGCGGTCACGGGTAAGGAAGTTTGGGTCGTCAAGAGCGCATTCCCCGACAAGGGTGAGACGATCACGCCGGCGCCAATCATTGCTGAGGGCAAGGTGCTCATCGGTTTCGGAGGTGACGAGTTTGCGGCGCGCGGTCGCTTCACTGCCTACAACCTGGCCGACGGCAAGATGGTCTGGCAGTGTCAGAACACCGGCAGCGACAAGGACGTGTGCCTGACGAAGGACTCGAACAAGAAGCATCCGGAATACGGCGTCGCCGGTAAGGACATCGGCATCTCCAGCTACCCGGGCGATGAGTGGAAGCGTGGTGGTGGTGCCATGTGGGGCTTCTACAGCTACGACCCCGAGCTGAAGCTGGTGTACGCCTCGAGCGGCAACCCCGGCCTGTGGAGCCCATCGTATCGCTGCGGTGCGAACCCGATCAGCCAAGAAGGCTGCAACGACGGCAAGTGGGACAACAAGTGGTCCATGACCATCTTTGCCCGCAACGTCAACACCGGCGAAGTGGCCTGGGCCTACCAGATGACGCCGTTCGACCAGTGGGACTATGACGGCATCAACGAGAACATGCTCGAAGACCTCAACGTCGACGGGAAGATGCACAAGGTGCTCATCCACTTCGATCGTAACGGCTTCGCGTATGTGCTCGATCGTACGGATGGCACGCTGCTGCGCGCCCACAAGTACGTGACCACGAACTGGGCCGAGAAGGTCGACATGAAGACCGGCCGTCCGGTGAAGGTCTATGAGCACTCGCCGCTGAAGCCGCACGGCAACACCCAGGCCTGTCCCTCGGCGATGGGCGGCAAGGACCAGCAGCCCTGCGCCATCGACCCGACCGAGCCGGGAATGGCGTACTGCCCGACCAACAACTGGTGTATGGAAGATGAGCCGCAGGAGCGCTCGCATACCCAGCAGGGCATCGTGTACGTGTTTGCCAACGTGTACATGTACCCGGAGAAGCCGGGCATCACGGGCAAGTTCAAGAAGTTCAACGTCCTGACAGGCGAGACCGTGTGGGAAATTCCCGATCAGTATCCGAACTGGGGCGGCGCCCTGGTGACCGACGGCGGGGTGGCCTTCTACGGCAGCCTGGGTGGGGATTTCCGCGCGGTGGATCGTGCCACGGGCAAAGTGCTGTGGCAGCGTCGGCTGGGCTCGGGAATCATCGGCAACCCGATCACCTACAAGGTGAACGGGAAGCAGTACGTTTCCGTGTGGAGCGGCATTGGCGGCTGGATCGGCCTGCCCGTGACCGCCGGACTTGATCTGAACGATAAGTTCGGTGCGATCGGCGCCACTGCCATGACCAAGGCGGCTAACCTGAGCATGATTCCGCAGGGCGGCACGCTGTACACCTTCGCGGTGGAATAGGGAAGTTCGCGACTAAGTCGATTGTTGACGAGGATTGAACGCGCCCGGCGGCAACGCCGGGCGCGTTCCCGTCCGAGCGAAGGCGCCGCAAGGATTGAGGAGCCGAGTCGAATGATGAAGTGGATGCGAGCCTGGTCCGCGCTGCCTGCGCTGCCGGCTCTGGGGGCGATCGCCCTCCTGATTACACCCGTTGATGGTCTGGCGGCGCTGCGAGTCTGCGCCGACCCCGGCAACATGCCGCTCTCGAACAACAAGGGCGAGGGCTACGAGAACAAGATCGCTGCCGTGTTGGCGAAGGAGCTCGATACGACGGTGGAGAACTACTTCCGGCCGGGTATCGAGCGCGGCCTGACCCGCTCGACCCTGGATGCCGAGCAGTGCGACGTCATGATCAACATGCCGGTCGATTCGGACGATGTCGTCACCACGGGCCCGCTGTACCGCACGACCTACGTGCTCGCGTATCGCAGCGACCGCGCCTACGACTTCAAGAGCCTGGACGACCCGCGCCTGAAGAAACTGAAGATCGGGGTATACGAGACCTCGGCCATCCGGGCGGCGCTGGCCGACCACGGGGTCGGCAACGTACAGGTCCACTACCTGAGCCATGACGCGGATCTCGTGCCGCAGAACCAGCCGAGCTACCAGGTGCAGCAGCTCATCGACGGCACGCTGGACGTAGCGGCGGTCTGGGGGCCGCTCGCGGGCTACTACAAGGTGATGCAGCACGCGCCGATCACGCTGCAGCCGGCCAATACCCTTGATGACTCACCGCTGCAGTTCGAGATGGCGATCGCGGTGCGGCGCAACGACCGCGAGCTCGCCAAGCGCCTCGATCAGGCGATGCACGCGCAGAAGGACGCGATCCGCGCGATCCTCACCGACTATGGCGTACCGCTGGTGCAGTGCGACGCCTGCCTGATCAGCGGCGAGCTGCCGGCCCATGGACCCTACGCCGCTCCGGCTCCGGAGCCACAGCAGCACCGGGCTGCGAAGGTGAGCATTGCGCAGCTGAACGAGTGGCTGGCCCACGGTGCCGACGTCACCACCGAACTCAACAATGCCGTGGTCGCCGACGACCAGACGCGCGTGGCTTACCTGCTGGAGAAGAAGCACGCCTCGGTGACGGCGATCGATCTGCAGGGCGAGACCCCGCTGCACCATGCGGTCCTTATGGCCTCACCCGCCATGGTGCAGTTCCTCATCGCGCACGGCGCGGACGTCAATCAGCGCGATCGCGACGGCTGGACGCCCATCATGACGGCGGCCTATCTGGATAAGGCTGAGGAGGTGAAGATCCTCGCCGCCCATGGCGCCGACCTCAATGCGCAGAGTTCCCAGAACCTCACGGCCCTGGGGGTTGCCACGCAGTACGGTAAGAACGACGCCGCGCTCGCCCTCATCGAGCTCGGCGCGGACCCGGCCAAGGCGGTGGGTGAGGGTGGCTACACGCCGCTGATGCTCGCCACCGCCAATCACGCGGAGGCCCTGGTGCAGGCGCTGCTCAAGAAGGGCGTCGACGTCAACGCCAAGAACAGCGGCGGGGTGACCGCGCTCATGATCGCGGTCGCCAACGGCCGTGCTGATATGGCCGAGCTCCTGATGCATGCCGGCGCCAACGTCAACGCGCAGAACGAGCGCGGCGATACGGCCCTGTCCATTGCACGCGCCAAGGGGGATGAGAAACTGATCAAGTTACTGGGTGAACCGTCGGGCCATCCGGGGGCCTAACAAAAAGCGGTGTTAGCAAGAGACCGAGGGTATTGATGCTTAAGAAAACTTTGGTTGTCTGCCTGGCGGCGTTGGCCGCATCGCTCACCTACGCACAGCCGGCCGCGCCGGATGGCGCGCAGGCTAAACCCGAGGCTGCGCCGGCTGCGCCGGCGGCCGCCGGCGCGACGATGACCCCGGTCCAGCGGGCCGATTCGGCCGGCAAGGGCACCCTCAAGAACCCCTACAAGGAGGATGACGCTGCCGCCGTGGCGGCTGGCAACAAGCTCTACCTTAACTATGGCTGCAACGGTTGCCATGGCGGGACGGGGGGCGGGGGCATGTGCCCGCCGCTCACCAACGACGTCTGGATATATGGGGGTGACGACGACACCCTGTTCCGGCTGGTGGCCTACGGCACCGACACGCTGCAGAGCAAAGGTTACAGCCGCAAGTCCCAGGAGAATGTTGTTGGTCCGATGCCACAGATGGGTCAGGTAGTGAAGACGGACGACGATTTGTGGCGCATCCTTGTGTTTGTTAGATCCAATTACCACGGCGCGCCGGAGTGTAAGTTCGGCTGTCCACCAAACAGCTAGTCCGGGGCGTCGCGGGGTCGAGGGGGAGTCCTAGTTATGATGCGTGCGCGATCGGCGTCCCACACCCATGCAGACCACATCGGGAACCTGATACGCAGACACGGCTCGGATCAGCCGATCACTGAGGTCGTGCGTAACTCCTGGAGCCGCTGCCTGCATACCTATGCGCTCGATCCCCAGGAGGTCAGGCGTCCGAACAGCGTTGAGCAGGCCGACCTGCAGCTGCGCCGCGAGCGCCTCGGGGTCCTGCTGGGGATCGCGCGGATCGAGATGGAAGCGCTCGGCAAGCTGATCAAGCATTCCGAATACAGCATCATGCTGACCGACCGCGACGGGGTAATTCTCAACTACGTGGGGGATAGTGGTTTCTCGGCGACGGCGCGCCGCAGCGGCTTCCGCGAGGGGGTCATGTGGAGTGAGCGAGAGATGGGCACCAACGGCATGGGAACGTGCCTCACCGAAGGGCACTCCGTGGTGATCCATCGCACCGATCATTTCCTGGCGCAGAACACCCAGCTGACCTGCTGCGCGGCCCCCATCTTCGACATGCGCGGCGAGCTGCTGGCCGCGCTCGATATCTCTGGCGCCTCGAGCAATCCGCAGAGCCACACGCTGGCGCTCGTCGACATGGCGGCGCAGAACGTCGAGAACCGCACGCTGCTGTCGGCCTGCAAGGACTTGCACCTAGTGCGCTTCCACCGCTGCGCGGAGTTCGTCAGCACCCCCGGCGAGGGCGTGCTCGCCTTCGACGAGCAGGGCATCGTCAAGGGCGTCAACCGCTCGGGCCTGACGCTGCTCGGGCAACGCAGCCACGAGCTGGTGTGCGGCCAGCGCGTCGAACAGGTGCTCGACACCAATTTCGCCACTCTCATGCGCCTGGCCGCGCAGCGTGGCTACCGCGCGGAATCGCTCGGTCTGAAGGCCTCGCAACGGCGCTGGTTTGCGACCGTGCACGCCCCGGTGGAGGGGCCGCGCCGTAGCCCGGGCACGGTCGCGAGCGATACGAGCGCGCCGGCCGGTTCGCTCGAGTGCCTCTATTCCTCCGATCCCACGATGACGCACAACGTCGAGGTGCTGCGGCGCGTGATCGACCGCGACATCGCCGTGCTGCTGCTCGGGGAGACCGGGACCGGCAAGGGCTTCTGTGCCCGCGCGATCCACAACGCCAGCAATCGCGCCGACAAGCCCTTCGTCACCGTCAACTGCGCCGCCATTCCTGAGACGCTCATCGAGAGCGAGCTCTTCGGGCACAAGCCCGGCGCCTTCACCGGCGCGGCGCGCGAGGGCGGCGTGGGGCGCATCCTGCAGGCGAACGGCGGCACGCTGTTCCTCGATGAGATAGGCGACATGCCGGTGGCGCTGCAGACGCGGCTGCTGAACGTGATCGAGGATCGCGAAGTGATGCCGCTCGGTGGCAGCAAGGTCGTGAGCGTCGACGTGCGCGTCATCAGCGCCACCCAGCACCATCCGCTCGATCTGATTGCCAAGGGCGAGTTCCGCGAGGATCTGTATTACCGTCTGAACGGCATCACCGTGCGGCTGCCGCCGCTGCGCCAGCGCAGCGACAGCGCCGAACTCATCGAGAAGCTCCTGCGCAGTGAAGCCAACGATGCGGCCATCGACATCGAGCCGGCGCTGCTTGAGCTGCTGGTACATCACCACTGGCCCGGCAACGTGCGCCAGTTGCGTAACGTGCTGCGCACCATGCTGGCGCTGCGCACGAGTGAGCGCCTGACGCTCGCTGAGTTCAACGAGGAATGGCTGGCCGGTGCCGTGCCCGAGGAGGCGCTGCGGCTGGAAGCCGAGGCGGCGCTCGATGGCGACGGCGAGAGCGTACTGAGTGGCGCGGAGCGCGATGCGCTGCGCCGCATGCTCGAGTCGTGCCAGTGGAATGTGAGCGCGGCGGCCGCCCGCCTGCACATCAGCCGGCGCACCATTTACCGCAAGATCCATCGACATGGGCTGCTGCGGCATGCTCCGCACCTTGGGGCAGCCGTGCAGGAGTCCGATTGAGTCACCCGTTTATAAACCCCTAAGAGGCGAGGCACGACTAACATGGCAATCAAAATTCACCCCTCGGTCGATAACGGAGTCAAGAAAGGTACCCCGAACTTCGCCGGTGGCACGCTCACCTGTAAGTGCACGAGCAACCCGGTGACCGTGAAGATCGGCTCGAACGTCGCCTTCAACCACGCCTGCGGCTGCACCAAATGCTGGAAGCCCGAGGGAGCGTTGTTCTCCGTAGTCGGCGTTGGCGGCCGCGACAACGTCAGCGTGACCGCGAATGGCAACAAGCTGAAGATCGTCGATGAGAAAGCCGCCATTCAGCGCCACGCCTGCAGCGGCTGCGGCGTCCATATGTACGGCCGCATTGAGAACAAGGCGCATCCGTTTTACGGCTTTGATTTCTTCCACACCGAACTCTCCAAGGAGCAGGGTTGGGAAGAGCCGCGGTTCGCCGCCTTCGTGTCCTCGATCATCGAGTCCGGCACCAAGCCCGAGCAGATGGGGGCCATCCGTGCGCGCCTCAAGGAACTCGGCCTTGAGCCCTACGACTGCCTCTCGCCGGCGCTCATGGATCTGATCGCCACGCATACGGCAAAAGCCAAGGGCGTCCTGGCCTAAAGGGCCGCAAGCCCGCCGTCACGGGCCCCGCGCTCGCGCGGGGCCCTCTTCTGTGGCAACTTCGAACGGTAATTCCCAGCAGGAACCTGTCATCCATGAAAACGCGTGCCGCCATTGCCTACGCAGCCGGAAAGCCCCTGGAGATTGTGACGCTGGATCTGGAGGGCCCGAAGGCGGGGGAGGTGCTGGTGGAACTGAAGGCGACGGGGATCTGCCACACGGATGAGTTCACCCGCTCGGGGGCCGATCCTGAGGGGCTGTTTCCGGCGATTCTGGGGCACGAGGGTGCCGGGATCGTGGTGGATGTAGGCCCCGGGGTGACTTCCGTGAAGAAGGGCGATCACGTGATTCCGCTGTATACGCCCGAGTGCCGCCAGTGCAAGAGCTGTCTGTCGCGCAAGACGAACCTGTGCACGATGATCCGGGCGACCCAGGGGAAGGGGGTGATGCCGGATGGGACGAGCCGCTTTCATATCGGCAAGGACGTGGTGCACCACTACATGGGGTGCTCGACGTTCTCGAACTTCACGGTGCTGCCGGAGATTGCGGTGGCGAAGATCCGCGAGGACGCCCCGTTCGAGAAGGTGTGCTACATCGGGTGCGGGGTGACGACGGGGATCGGGGCGGTGATCAACACGGCGAAAGTGGAGCCTGGGGCGAACGTGGTGGTGTTTGGCTTAGGGGGGATCGGGCTGAACGTGCTGCAGGGGGCACGGCTTGCGGGGGCGAACAAGATCGTGGGGGTGGACCTGAATCCGGGGCGCAAGGCGCTGGCGGAGCAGTTTGGGATGACGCACTTTGTGAACCCCAAGGAAGTGGAGGGGGACCTGGTGGCGCACCTGGTGGCCCTCACCGATGGGGGGGCGGACTACAGCTTCGAGTGCGTGGGGAACGTGAACCTGATGCGCCAGGCGCTGGAGTGCTGTCATCGGGGCTGGGGGGTGTCGGTGATCATCGGGGTGGCCGGGGCGGGGCAGGAGATCAAGACCCGGCCGTTTCAGCTGGTGACCGGACGGGTGTGGAAGGGCACCGCGTTCGGGGGTGCGCGCGGGCGCACGGACGTGCCGAAGATCGTGGACTGGTACATGGACAAGAAGATCGCGATCGATCCTCTGATCACGCACGTGATGCCGCTGGATCAGATCAACGAGGGGTTCGAGCTGATGCACAAGGGTGAGTCGATCCGCAGCGTCGTCACGTACTGACGCAGTCAACAACGAACGCCGTCCTGGAGAGCGCGCCCCGCGGCGGCTATTGGCAGGACGCCGCAGACAGGACGGTTCAATGATGAAGAGTCTTCTGGGCGCCCGTTACGGGCGGTGGCTCGGGCACTGCGTTGTGCTGGCACTGTTCGCCGCGCACACGGCGGGCGCAGATCCCATCGCCGGCGCGCCGCGCTTGTACGTCTCCGATGAGCGCGGCGGCAACGTCGTCATCGTGGACCCGCAGTCCGCGAGCGTCATCGCGCGCATCCCGGTCGGCAAGCGTCCGCGGGGCATTCAGCTGTCGCCGGACCACAAGCGCGTCTACGTGGCGCTGTCGGGCTCGCCCATGGGCGGCCCGAACGTCGATGAATCGAAGCTGCCGCCCCCCGATCGCCGCTATGACGGCATCGGCGTCGTCGACCTCGACGCGCAGAAGCTCGTCAACACCTATCAAAGCGGCGCCGATCCGGAGACATTCGCGCTGTCGCGCGATGGCAAGATACTGTACGTGTCCAACGAGGACACCGGTATGCTTTCGGCCGTGGATCTGGTGAAGGGCGTGGTCGCCAGCACCGTGGCGGTGGGTTCGGAGCCGGAGGGCGTGGCGGTGAGCGCCGACGAGCAGCGAGTGTATGTAACCTGCGAGACCTCCAACAGCGTCTACGTCGTCGACGCCCCGCACATGAAGGTCCTGGCGCAGATCCCGAGCGGCAAGCGTCCCCGCGCGATCCTCCTGCTCGCGGGCAGTCATCGCGGTTTCGTGACCAACGAGTTCGGCGCCTCGCTCACCGTTTTCAGCACCGAGGACTATAAAGTGCTCAAGACCATTTCGCTGGGGGATCCGCAGATGGTGCGCCCGATGGGGATTGCTTCCCCCGACGGCAAGCACCTGTACGTGACCACCGGGCGCTATGGCGCGCTCCTGGAAGTGGACGCCGAGAGCGGGCAGGTGACGCGCACCATAGCGAAAGTCGGACAGCGCCCCTGGGGACTCGCCCTGAGTGCCGATGGCAAGAAGGCCTATACCGCCAATGGTCCCTCCGGCGATGTCTCGATCGTCGATCTGAGCTCGGGTCGTGTCGAGGGTCAGATTGCCGTCGGCGGTAGCCCCTGGGGCATCGTCGCCGCCGGGCACTGAGCGCGGATTGACCGCACTGGCGAGCCGTCACGGACTAGGCCGAGCGAGGGGTGCCTCTTGAGAGCAAGCGACGCCATGGCGCCGGAGAACGCATGAAGCACGGCGTAGAAGGCCAGCGCGGCGCGTTTGCCTCGGTCACCACGCTGTTCTTTGCCTGGGGATTTATCACCGCCTCGGTCGATCCGCTCATCGCGGCGCTGAAGGCCATATTCAGCCTTTCCTACCGCGAGGTCAGCCTCACCCAGTTCGCCTTCTTCATCGCCTACGGGGTGGTATCGCTGCCGGCCGCAGCGCTCGTGCGCCGCGCCGGCTCGCCGAACGCGATCGTCGCCGCCCTGCTTGTCATGATTGCAGGCTGCCTCGTAGTTGCTCTCGCCACGCATTTGCAGACCTACGCACTGGTGCTGGCCGCGCTGTTTATCATCGCCGCGGGCATTACCGTTTTGCAGGTCGCGGCCAACCCGCTGGCGGCTGAGCTCGGACCGCCGGCAGGGGCGCACTTTCGGCTGACGTTCTCGCAAGCCTTCAACTCCCTGGGCACCACGATCGCCCCGTATCTGGTTTCCTCGCTACTTCTGGCCGGGGGCATATTCGCGGTGGTCGAGGGTGCGTCGCCCACGGCGGCAGCCCGCACCGAATCGCTGCAGCACATCGGGCTCGCGTTCTTGATCATCGCGGGACTCATCGCGCTTTTGTCCCTGTTCATCTGGCGGCAGCACCGGCGCCTCGAAGCCGCCGCGCCGCCGCTGTCCGCGGCCCAGGATTCCGCCATCACCCGGGCATTAGGCTCGCGCTGGGCCCTCCTGGGCGCAGGGGCGATCTTTCTGTATGTCGGTGCCGAGGTGTCTATCGGCAGCTATCTGACCAACTTCCTGCATCAGGAGGACGTCTTTGCGGTTCCGCTGCAGCAGGCGGGCAGGCTCGTCAGCATCTATTGGGGAGCTGCGATGCTGGGCCGTTTCATCGGCAGCGCGCTGCTGCGGCGCCTGAACGCCGGGCGACTGCTCGCCATAGTGGCCGCCTGCGCTGCGCTCCTGTGCCTCACAGTGTGGCTGACGCCGGGCGCAGGCGCCGGTGTCGCGGCGCTGAGTGTAGGGCTCATGAACGCCATCATGTTCCCGGTGATCTTCACGCTCACCCTTGAGCGCTCCAGCGCCTCCGACGCGGCGACCTCGGGCCTGCTGTGCATGGCGATCGTCGGCGGCGCCTTTCTGCCCGCGGTGGCCGCCAGGATCGCGGACGAACTCAGCCTGCGCGACGCTTACATCGTGCCGCTGCTGGCTTATCTGTGCATCAGCGTGTTTGGCTTCGCCGCCTCCCGCGTCGTGCCGGCCGCGCGCGAGCGGGCGGCGCCCGGTGCCCCCTGAAGCTCCCGAGCGCGGCGCTGGCAGTGCTCGCGAGGCCGCCGGTGCGCTGTGCACGCGGCTCGGCGCGTGGCTGCGCGATGCCGCGCTGCCTTTGTGGTCGCAGCAGGGGTATGACCGGGCGCGCGGCGGCTTTGCGGAGCGGCTGACCTCCGGCGGCGCCGTCGAAGCTGATGCGCGGCGCGCCCGGGTACAGGTGCGCCAGGTGTACGTGTTCGCCAATGCGGCGGCGCTGGGCTGGCGCGGGGATCCGGTGCCGCTGGTGCGGGCGGGACTTGAGCACTTTCTGCGTCACTACCGTCGCAGCGACGGCCTGTTTCGCACCCTGTGCGCCGCCGACGGCACGGCACTTGATGAGCGTGCCTTCCTCTACGACCAGGCGTTCGTGCTGCTGGCGCTCGCCGAGAGCCAGAAGGTTCTCGGCGCCGCGCCCGCCCTGATCGGCGAGGCCGAGGGGCTGCTGGCGGTGATCCGCCGGTTGCTGAAGCGGGCGGGGCCTGGATTTGACTCAGGTCTCCCCGCACGACTGCCGCTGCTCGCCAATCCCCACATGCATCTGCTGGAAGCCGCGCTCGCGTGGCGTGAGCTCGGCTCCTCGGCCGCGTGGCGGGAACTGGTCGATGAAATCGTAGCACTCGCACTGGCACGGCTGATCGATGCCGACAGCGGTGCCCTCACCGAGCGCTTCACTGCAGACTGGCAACCGCTTCCGGGGCTTGAGGGCCGGCTCGTCGAACCCGGCCATCTTTTCGAGTGGGCGTGGCTGCTGCAGCGTTGCGGTGACGCCGCGGCGCACACGGCCGCGGTGCGCCTGATCGGCATCGCCGAGCAGCATGGCGTGCGCCAAGGCGTCGCGATCAATACGCTCCTGGGCGATTTCTCTGTCCATGACGCCGAGGCGCGCCTGTGGCCACAGACCGAGCGCCTCAAGGCGAACGCGCGCCTGGCGATCACGCGGCCGCAGTGCTGGAGGAGTGTGGTCGAAGCCGGCGAGACGCTCTTGCGCTATCTGGCGCCCGTACCAGGGCTGTGGTACGACCGCCTGACGGTTGCAGGAACCTTCGTCTGCGAGCCCTCACCCGCGAGCACGCTCTACCACATCGTGGCCGCGTGCCTGGAACTGCAAAGCGCACTCACCACCGCGGCCACGCCCCTCGATCCGCCGCGCTAGGCCTCCACGGCGGCGCTCGGCGGGTCTCCGACTCGCCTCAGCAGTCGCTTGAGCAGCGGCCCAGTCAGGACCGTGGTCACGATCGCCATGATCACGAACATGGTGAATACCTTGGGCGGAATGAACCCCAGGTCGAGGCCGATGTTGAGGACGATGAGTTCCATGAGGCCCCGCGTGTTCATCAGCGTGCCGAGGACCCCCCGTGGCCCTCATCGAACCCCGTAAGCCGCGCGGCGGCGTACACCGGCAGGACCTTGCCGAGGACGGCCGCCGCGAGTATCAGGGCGAGCCAGGTGGCGTCCGTCGCGCCGGACAGGCCGAGCACGTTGGTGCGCAGGCCGGTGAAGGTGAAGAACACCGGCATGAAGAACACCAGTACAAACTGTCCGACCTGCCTGCGCCAGGCGACGACGAAGTCCTCATAGGGATGAAACAGCAGTCCGGCCGCAAACCCGCCGAAGATCGCAAAGATACCCAATCGGTAGGTGCAGATGCCGCCCGCGAACATCAGGCACAGCACGACGGCCAAGAGATTCGGCGGCAGATTGCCATCGCGCAGCGGGGTGGCCGCCAGCAGCCGGCGCACGAGCGGCCGCAGCACGAACTGCAGGAGGAGTACCAAGAGCAGCAGCTCGCCAAGCTGCAGCACCACCTTGAGTGCCGGAGAAGCGCGCGACGGCGTAGGCGGAGATGCCGGCCAGCAGCAGCCAGCCGACGACATCGTTGATCGCCGCCGCGCAGATCGCGACCACCCCGACCTCGGCGCGTGTCAGGGAATACTCGCGCAGGATGCGCCCCAGTACCGGCCCTGCCGTGATCGCCAGCCCCACGCCGCAGAACAGGCTGTATACGGTCGGGTCGGCGCCGGGTGCCAGCACGGTGGCGGACAAGCGGCCGATGAGCAGGCCGAGGGCCAAGGGCACGCACACCGAGGCAAGCGTCACCACTGCCACCGCGCATCGATTGCGCGCGCTACGCAGATGGGCAAACTCAAAGCCCATCCCGATCTGAAACATGAGCAGGATCAGGCCGATCTGGCTGAGGATGACGATCGGCATGGCGGCATGCTCGCCGAACAGTGCCGCCGAGGCGGCGGGGAAGAGGCGCCCGAAGAGGGAAGGGCCGAGGAGCAATCCCGCCAGGATCTCGCCCACCACTCCGGCCTGCCCCAGGCGCCTGAGTAGGTTGCTGCCGATCCGTGCCGCGCCGATCATCACCAGGATCTGCAGCAGGATCGAGACCAGCAGACTCTCGGTCTGGTGGACCGAGGCGCTCACGCGGGCGCCGCCGCGGGATCGGCGTCAGCAGTTGGGCGCAGAGTCACGGTACGTCGGCTCAGGTACCCGTGCGCGCCCGTGCCAGGCATTCCAGCTCCAGCTGCGCGCCGCGCGCCAGCCCGTTCGCACCAAGAGCGCTACGGGCCGGCAGTCGCTCGGGCTTAAAGTACGTGACGTAGATCTTGTTGAAATCTTCCCAGCGGGACATGTCGGCGAGCATGACCGTACATTTGAAGACATCGTCGTAGCCGAGGCCGGTCTGTTGAAGCACGGCGCCGACGTTGGCCATGGTCTGGCGCGCCTGAGCGGCGAACTCGGGGGGAAGCGTGCCGTCGGCGCCGATGCCGATCTGGCCGGAGAGGTAGACGATCTCGCCGACCCGCACCGCCGCGGAGAACGGCGCGTTCGGAATCGCGGATTTGAAGTAACGGGTGGCCCCCGCGGCCGGGCCGTCGGGCGCAGAGTGGGCCTGCAGGCAGGCGAGGGTGGCCGCGGTGATGAGCAGCAGGCGGCGCGCGAAGCGGCGCTGTGGCCGATGGTTGGTCGAAGGCATGCTCAAGCTCTCCCGTGGCGCCAGAGTTGTTGTATGCGTAGCCTAGCAGCTGGCCGCGCGCGGCCAAATGGCGCAGGTGCAGATTGTCTTACCTGCGCTTGCCGCTGCCGACATAATGGTTTCCCGCCGCCTACGCGGGCAGGTGAGCGCTGTCCACGGGAAGTCTGACCTGACCTTGTTGCACAGCCCGGAGCTTGAATGACACCGCAGGCGCTGCACGCGCTCACTACGACGGCGATCGTGGTTCTGATCGTATGGCGTCTGTACTCGAGAATCCGGCGTGGCATCGGCCGGCAAGCACTGCACCCGCGACGGCCCTGGATCACCCTCACGGTCCTGCCGCTGCTCCTGATCTTGCTCGGCGTGCTCAACGCTGCGCAGCCCGTCCTGGAACTTCCGCTGTGGGGCGGGGTGGTCGTCGGCGTGACGCTGGGCCTGCTGGGACTGCGCCTTACGCGCTTCGAAGTCACCAGCGCAGGACTCTTCTACACCCCGAGCGCGCACCTGGGCATCGCGTTGTCCACCCTGCTTATCTGCCGGATCGCCTATCGGTTCGTCACCGGCGGCTTTCCCGGCCCGGCAGCGGTCTCCTCGGCCCCGCCTACGATGACACCCCTGACGCTGTTGCTCGTTGGAACGCTGGCTGGTTACTACTGCACGTACGCGCTCGGACTGCTGCGCTGGCAGGCGGGCGTGCGCCGCGATCAGTCAGCGGCGGCCGCAACTCAACGCTCGTAGCGGATGAAGGAAGTGCGGCGTGCGAGTGTGTCATAGAGCGCACGGCCGTCGGCGTTGAATTCCTGGGTCATCCAGTAAACGGAAGGCGCCTGCGCCCGGTCCGCAGCGGCGTACACCGCGTGAATCAGTGCGCGCCCGATCCCCTGGCCGCGCGCGGCAGGGTCTACGTACAGGTCCTCGAGGTAACAGATCTCCTGCAGCGCCCAGGTCGAGGAGTGAAACAGGTAGTGCGCGAACCCAACGAGCCGGCCCTCGTGCGCGCCGACCAGCCCGTGGGGCTGCTGGCGCTCATCCACCAGACGCGCAAACGTGGCCGCGGTTACCGGCTCGGGCAGGCGCTGGCGATAAAAGCGCAGATAGCCCTCCCAGAGGCGCTGCCACTGCTCACGATCGGTGCTTCTCAAGGGTCGGATTTCTGGCACGGGGGTTCTCCGCGACGCAGGCTGCAGCAGGACGTACGGACACTGTCGGACTCGGCCGCAGTGTAACCGCAGGTCCCGCCTCGGTGCGACGCAGCCGCTGGGCCGCGCAGTGGACAGCGCGTGTGCCGCCGCGCCTACAGCAGTCGCCACGCCGCATGCACCACTATTGACTCGCGGGGCGTCGTACGGGATGTTTCCCCCGGGAGCACCTCACGTGGATCGCGAGCGCGATCCCAGCCGTAATTCGCATCGGATAACACTGCGCCCCGCGCGGCCGCATTCTTCTGTGCCGGCGGAACTGGCAAGGACTGTCGAATGAGATTCACTCGGGTACTCGGTGCGTGTCTGGCGCTCACCCATCTGATGGCCGCGCACTCGGCTCCGGCGCCGGCTGCCGGACTGGCAGATGCGGCGGCATTGCGCGCCACGGTGTACGGCACGCCGCCCCAGGACATCGCGCCCCTGCCGGCGCGGGTGCCGCTCGAGGAAATCAACATCGCGCTGCCCTGGGCGCGCCCGCTTCCCCCGGTGCTGTGGTTCGATCGGCGCCTGCGGGTCTGGTTCTCTGCCCAGCCGGGTCCGGCGCCGCTCGCCATCGTCATCTCCGGCACCGGTGCGGACGGCAATACCACCAACATTTCGGTTCTGCGGGCGGCACTCTACGGTGCGGGCTATCATGTACTCACCATCCCCTCACCCACGTTCCCGGGTTTCATAGCGGCCGCCTCCACTACCGGGGTTGCCGGGGATCTCGAGCAGGACAGTCGCGACGTCTACGCGACCGCCCGGGAAATCGTCCGACGCCTGCGACCCAAGGTCCGTATCACCGAGGTCGACATCCTCGGCTACTCGCTCGGCGGTGCGCACGCGGCCGTGGTCAAGTGGCTCGATGCCACAGAGCATCAGCTCAACATCCATCGTGCCGTGATGATCAACCCACCGGTGAGCCTGTTTGACTCGATGGAGCGGCTCGACCGGCTCTTTGCCAGCAGCATCGGTGAGGGCGATGAGGGGTTCGACCAGCTCTACCGCACGATCTACGTGCGCTTGGCGAACTACTATCGCGCCACGGATCAGGTACGGGTCGAGGATACCAACCTGATGGGCGCCGCCGCCGCCGTGCTGCGCACCGACGCCGATTTTTCGGCGGCCATCGCGCTCACGTTCCGCATCGCCCTCGTGAATGTGTTCTACACCGGCGACCTGTACGCCGGTACCGGGGTGATCAGCGACCCGCGACACCCCCCGCAGCCGGGTGACGCCACCGAGGCGGTGTTTCGGGAGCTGCTCGGGAAGGATTTTTCGCACTACTTCGAGCAGGTGTTCGCTCCGTACTACCTCGCGCGTCGCCCTGGCGTCACGCGCGAGGCTTTGTATGCCAGCAGCCGCCTGGACCTGATCGGCGCCGCGCTGCAATCCGATCCGGATTACTACGCGCAGACCAACGCCGACGATCTCATCCTGGATCAGGGCGAACTCGAGTGGTTGCGCGCCAGCTTGGGTTCCAGAATCGTGGTCTACCCGCACGGCGGTCACCTCGGCAATCTCGGCGAGCGGCAGCAGATCGCCGACATGCTCGACATGCTCGGTGGTCGCTGGGCCGGGGCGGCGCGGTGAGACGCCTGCGCCGAGCGACACTTGCACTCCTCGCTTTGGCACTCGCCGGCTGCGCCACGGGTGATTTTGCCGTGCGCACCCTGCCGCCGGAAACGCCGGCGGCCAACATCACCGCAGCGCTGCAAGCCGCACAGAAACGCGAGGCGGAACGGCACGCCTCGAATGTTCCGGGGTCGGGCCTCGGGCCGCCGTTGACCGAGGCCGACGTACCGTCCATGCGCACCTACGATCCCTGGGAACGCATGAACCGCTCCATCTATCGGTTCAATGCCCGCTTTGATGAGGCGATTTTTCTGCCCGTGGCTGACCAGTACCGGCGCCTGCCGCCGCCGATGCGCGCCGGCGTGCACAATTTCTTCTCCAATCTCACCGAGGTGGTCAGTTTCATCAACTACGCCCTGCAATTGCGTCCGGCACCCGGGGTGCGCAGCCTCGGCCGCTTCGTGATCAACAGTACGCTCGGTCTCGGCGGTCTGTTCGACGTCGCGACCAGCATGCACATTCCCGGTGCGCGCACCGGTCTTGGTCAGACTCTGGCGCGCTGGGGCGTGCATCCGGGGCCGTATTTCGTGCTGCCGTTCCTGGGTCCGTCGACTTTGCGCGACGGTTTTGGTTTTGCCGCCGACTACGGCACCAGCTACGCCATCAACCTGGGAGGGCTTTACCAGGGAACCGTCGGCTGGGTGCTGACACCGCTAGCCGTCGTTGACGTGCGCGCCAATACCGACTTTCGCTACTACTCGACCGGGTCCCCGTTCGAGTACGACACGGTACGGTTTCTCTACGTGCGCCGCACGCTCATTGAGGACGATGCCTTGCGGTGGTGGCATCGCGCCGGCAAGCCGGCTCCGCAAGTGCCGGCAGGTCAGTAGGCTCAGCCGCTTGCATGATCAGCCCAGCAGGAGTGCAGAGCGGTCACAGCATCCTGAGCGTGGCGGCGGGGCTGGCGCTGGCAGTCCTTGGCGGCTGGAGCGCTCTGGCGCTGTGGTTCCAGGGCCCCCGCAGCACCGGCGCTCGCTCACTCCTCGTAGCCCTGTGGCTCGGCTTTGCGCTCCTGACACTCGGCGCCATCGTGCGCGGCCACTTGCTCCCAGCCAGCATCACGTTTGCGGCGGTATTTGCGCTGCTGCTCTCGTGGTGGCATCGGCTCGAGCCTTCCAACCAGCGGCTTTGGGCCGACGACGTTGCTCGCGTCGGCTCAGGGGAGGTGCACGGCCACACGGTGACGCTGTGCAACGTGCGTAACTTCGACTGGAGCGCTCTCAACGACTATACCCCGCGCTGGGAGACCCGCAGCTACGATCTTGCGAAGCTTGAGTCGCTCGACCTGATCACCTCGTACTGGGGCAGACGAGCGATCGCGCACGTGCTGGTTTCCTTTGGCTTCAGCGGCGGCGAGCAGCTGGTGTTCTCGGTTGAGATCCGGCGGCAGCGGCAGCAGAAGTTTTCCGAGCTCGGCGGATTTTTCAAGCGCTTCGAACTGAGCGTAGTCGCCGCCGATGAACGCGACGTTATCCGCGTGCGCACCAACATCCGCGGCGAAGACGTCTATCTCTACCGCCTGCGCCTTGTCCGAGAGGATATGCGGTCGCTTCTTATCGCCTACGTCGAGCAGATGAATAATCTCGTGCGAACGCCGCGGTTTTACAACACGATCACCGTCAATTGCACTACGCTCATCTATCAGATGATGCAACGCATCGTCGGCCGACTTCCTTACGACTATCGCCTGCTGTTCTCCGGCTACCTGCCCGAGTACGTCTACAAAGTCGGGGGCCTCGATCGGCGCTACACCTTCGCACAGCTGCGCCAGTTCGGGCACATTACCGGGCGTGCGAGACTGGCGGATCGCAGCGCGCAGTTTTCCCAGGAAATACGCCGCAGCATTCCTGCACTCGAGTCAGACAGCTCGACAGGGCGCTGATTACAGGAGCGCCTCTCGGGACGACAGTGGGCAGGCTGCGCCGCCGCCGGCGGCGCAGCCTGCCCAAAACTCTCAATCACATCTCAGCAGGCAGCGAAGTCCAGCGGCTCCCTTCCCCGCAGGCCCTGAGCCGCTCGGCCGCGGCTACGATGACTTGGGCGTGTACTTAAACTTCTGACCGCCGATGGCCGCCTCGTACATGGCGCCACCCTTAACGATGGTGAAGACGGCCATGCCCTTGTGATACTTGCCCTTGGTCGAGGCATCCTTCTCGCCGCCACTGGCACCGGCACTCGTCCCGGTGGTGCCGGTGCTGGCGCTCGCCGCGGCGGTAATCGCAACCGCACTGGCGTCGGCGCCGAACTCGAAATTGCCGTTGGTGAATTCATCAAAGGCGCGCTGATCTTCGAAGAAGATCATCTGGCTGTACGCCTGGCCGCCGGCCTGAAAGCCGACGGTGACTTGTGTCATTGAGGCGTCTCCCACGTACTTGTTGTGGACATAGACGCGGCCGCTGCCGTGCGCGCCGCCGACCACCAAGCCGCCCTTGCCGATCGTGGGAAACACCGCGTAGCCGTAGCTGTTCTTGAAGAATGTGGCGCTCTCACCGGCATTCTTAAATAAAGTTATGGTATCGCTGTAGTCGTCGGCCAGGGCGAGAGCACCCCAGCATATAAGTAAGAAGCCCACCAATAGCCTCGAGCTCGTTTTCATGATTTCTCTCCGCCTTCTTTGTCATTGAATACGCGCCCGGCGTCCGGTTCCCGGGACGCCGGACCTTCATCTCTTAGTTGCTGCTTCCGCCAGCCGCTGTCCGTCAGATGCATGGCGTTTTCGATCGATTGCCTCATGCTCAGTGTATCGGCGCCTTGACTGCGTGGGTACTCCTGCAGGCACTTGAGGTGCGCTGCCGGGAGCTGGTCTGGCCGCCGTCGCCAGAAGCTTCTGCGCGAAAAGCTCCGGCGCTCGGACCTGGTACTCCGCGACCTATCTTCAGCTTTGCCGTGCCGAGCGGCATGGTTTGGTTCCCAGGCGAAGGCGTGGTCTCAGGAGGCCACCGCTTCCCGGCCATCCGGCGCACGTCGATTCAACATCGACAACAAGGCCAACGTGGCGCCCGCCGCCACGAACAGCATGAGACCGTGGGGCGCGAGTACTCCCATCGACAGGCTGCCGAGCAGTGGTCCGCCGAGGCTTCCAGCCCCCCACAGCAGTCCGACAAACGCATTGGCGGAGATCAGCGCGTTGCCGCTGAAACGATCTCCGAGTCTCACGATGGCGAGCGTGTACAACGCGCCGGCGGTGCCACCCATCAGCAGCAGACAGGGCCACCGGGCCGCGTTCGCCACGAGGCCCAGCGGCAGCGCCAGGGCTGCGACGGCACATAACAGAGCGCAAAGGGCGTGAACCCGCGGCCTGCCGAAGCGGTCCGCGCCCCAGCCGATCGGGATCTGCAGGCAGGCATCGCCCAGGAATACTGCCGTGACCATCAGTAGCGCCTCACGGCCTTCGAACCCCAGCTTGAGGGCGTACACCGGCAGGAGCGCGAGCATGGTGCTGTCGAACATGGAGAAGAAGAGCACGGCTGCACCCAGCGGCAGGCAGTAGCGGACAAACTGGCGCCAGCCCAAGGAATCGCCCCGCGCGGGTAGCGCGCTGTGCCAGCGGCTGTTGGCGAGCAAGATCAGTGAGAGCCCGTGCAGGGCAACGGCGATCAGAATCGGGGCACTTGAGTCGGTGCCCAGGTAGGCAAGCAATGCCGGCCCGGCAAACTGGCACGTCGTCAGCGTCGATGCATACACGCCGGTCCAGCGTCCGCGTGCCGCGTCACTGCTGATCTCCAGTACGCGTGCCTCACCGAGGGCAAACAGAACCCCCGCGGAAATGCCCATCCCCAGACGCGCAAGCATCCAGGTCGCGGCCACGTAGGAGGTCCCCAGGACAACGAGGCCGGCACCGGAGAGCAGTATCGCCGCGACGAGCAGCGGTTTTGATCCGCACCTTCGCGCCAGGGAAGGCAGCGCAAAGGATATCCCGATCGTGCCGACAGCCGGCAACGCCGCCATCACCGCGATAATCGCTGCCGGGGCACCCGCTTGGACAAGCCGCAGCGACACGAGCGGGAAAGCCAGCCCCGAGGCCAGGCCGAACACGGAGATGGTGCCGATCGGCGCGAGGAGCGCCCGCCAGGGTGTCTTGTGCGGTGCAGAAGGCAGTTGCTGCATGGGGTTTCGAAGAGCCGCGTGCCCCGACGGCTCGCTTCGAGCGCCATGAGCATGGGCATGTTAGCTCAGCGCAGCGCGTGGCGCGCTTCGCAGCCGTTGAAGGCGGTCGACCCGGATAGTGACGGCCAAAAAGAGGAGGAGAGTGCGGGGCCGTGGAGCGCACTGGCGCGAAGAGGTGAGCCCGGCTGATGCCGGGCTCACCCTAGGGAAGAACCGTTACTGCTTTGGATCGGACGCAATGCGCTCTTGTTTGGCCTGCGACTTTGCACTCTGGTAGGCCGCATCCGCCTGCTCCCTGCAGGCCTTTTGATTGGCACCGCTCAGGGACTCGCACTGCGCCAGAGCGACCTTGTGGGCTCCCTCAGCGTCAGTGTCCGCCACCTTCTGCTCCTGCGCGGCAGCGGTATGCTCGGCATCCTCTATCTGGCCGCCGACCTTGTTCTCAGCAGAACGCTCCGCCTTGGCGGTCTGCTCAGCAGCGTTCTGTTCGGCCTTGCTGACATCCTGCGCAACCTGGGCTGAATCCTTCGCATGGTTGCAGGCACTCAAGAGGCCCGCCGCCACCAACGAGACGCTAACGAAAGCGATCAGTCTAGTCATCTTATCTATCCCTCCCGGCAGGCGCCGGTGTTTGCCCGCCTTCCCAGGGCGCGCACCTTACCGCCCGCGTGCACGCGCGGGAGGCCGCGGCAGCGCGCCGGCAAAGTCAGGTACGTGAGCGGCCGGTGAAGAAAGACACGACGGCCAGAATTAGAAATACGAAGAACAGAATCTTCGCGATGCCCGCGGCGCCCGCGGCGATACCGCCGAAGCCAAATACTGCGGCAATCAGCGCGATCACGAAGAAGACGACAGCGTAGTACAACATGGGCCTCTCTCCTGACTTCTTGGCGGGTTCTCCCCAGCTGCCAATCTGCATCGTTGCCTTGAGCGAGTCGGTCGGGGATGAGTCCGATGTGTTGTCAGACCTTGACTACGGTTTCGGTCAACGCAGGTCAGGAGGTTCGCGCACCTGGGGGTGCCATGAACGTGAAGTGGCGTCGGATCACGGGCGCTTAACGCGCTGGTGCTCGTCTTTCATTTCCACGCATGGTGGAATAGCGCAACCTTTTGCGTGAGCTTGCCACTTGCCGGGGAACCTAACGCTACGATAACGAGGCTCGTGCAAGCCTCTGGAATCCGACCTCTACGAATGAACGCATGACTGACCCTGCGCGCAGCGAAATCCGAAGCTCCGACCCTGACATTAGAGTGGGCCTCGATACCGGGGGAACCTTTACCGATGCGGTTGCCCTCGACGGCGAACGCCGCGTGCTGGCCAGCGCCAAGGCCCTGACGACGCATTGGGACCTGTCGGTCGGCTTGGGCGAGGCGCTGCGCGCGGTGCTATCGCGGCTTCCTGCGGCGGCACGCCGCGAGGACATTTCGTTGGTGTCGGTGTCGACGACCCTCGCCACCAACGCGGTCGTCGAGCATCGTTTCAGTCCGGTCTGCATCGTACTCATCGGGTTTGATGATCCGATGGTCGAGCGCTCCGGGCTCAAGCGCGAAGGCAGTGGTGTGATCGTGCGGGTGCGCGGCGGCCATGAGGCCACGGGCGAGGAGGCACAACCGCTCGATGAGGCGTCGGTCATGGCGGCGGTGGAGCGATTCGGATCTGAGGTCGAGGCCTTCGCGGTGGCCTCTATGTTCTCGGTGCGAAATCCGGCCCATGAACGGCGCGCGCACGACCTGATCCGCGCCATCTCAGCCAAACCGGTCACCTGCAGCTACGAACTCAGCAGCCAGCTCGATGCGCCCAAGCGCGCGCTGACCGCGGCGCTCAATGCACGCCTCACGCCGCAGATCGCCCATCTGCTCGAGGCGCTCGGACAGGTCCTCGAGCGCGAGGGCATCGCCGCGCCGGTCATGGTCGTCAAGGGCGACGGCACTCTGATGCGGGCAGAGGTGGCGCTGGAATACCCGGTGGAGACCGTGCTGTCCGGGCCGGCGGCCAGCGTGGTGGGAGCGGGCTTTCTCAGCGGCCTGGAGGACTTCGTGGTGGCGGACATGGGTGGCACCACCACGGACGTGGCGATCGTGCGCGGCGGACGTCCCGTCATCCGTGCCGAGGGCGCCGCGATTGGTGGCTGGCGCACCATGGTGGAGGCGATCGACGTCCACACCTGCGGTCTGGGTGGTGACAGCGAAGTGGGCTTCGACCGCGAGCAGCGCCTCACCGTCGGCCCGCGCAGGCGCATGCCGCTCAGCCGGCTCGCATCACAGTTTCCCGATGTGCTGGCGGACCTGCGCCGCGTCGCGGCCGAGGATTACCCGGCGCGCTTTGCCGGACAGTATGCGTTTCGCAATCCCGGCCGCGCCCCCGGTCCGCGGCTTGATCGGCTCGAGCAACGGGTTTGGGGCGCGCTGGCCGAAACCCCGCGGGCGCTCGGACCGATCGCCGGCAGCGCCCAGGGGGTCGAGGCGCTGCGCCGCCTGGTCGACCAGGGGCTGGCGACGCTCGCCGGGTTCACGCCCAGCGATGCCCTGCACGTGCTCGGACGACAGGAGGGGTGGGATGCGGAGGCCGCCCGGCTGGGCGCCACGATCCTCGCGAGTGAGGAGTGCAATGCCACGGGCCGCAAGGAGCGCGCGTCGGCCCAGCAACTGTGCGAGCGCGCCTGTGAACAGGTTCTGCGGATGGCGGCACGCGTCGTCCTCGAAAGCGCGCTCGCGCAGGATCCGGGTATCGAGCCGCGCAGCGGACGCTGGGGGCCGCTGGGCGCCTTGCTCGAGGACGTCATCGCGGGGCGCTCATTCTCCACCCTGCTCGATGCCCGTCTGCACCTGGCGGTGCCGCTGTTGGGCATCGGTGCTCCCGCGGCGGCCTATTTTCCGGAGGTGGCGCGCCGCCTTGATGCGCGGCTGCTCGTGCCGGAACACGCCGCGGTGTGCAACGCGGTCGGAGCCGTCGCGGGCGTCGTTTCCGAGACGGCCGAGGTCATCGTGAACCAGCCGGCCTTCCAGGTATTTCGGGTGCACGACCCGGCGGGCAGTCGGGACTATTCCCTGGCGGCGGAAGCGCTCGAGGATGCCAGGCGGGTGTCACGCGAGCTGGCGCTGACGGCGGCGCGGCGCGCCGGCGCGAGCGATCCACACATCGAGACTTGGGTTACGGAGCGCCGCGCACACGCGGGCACGGCAGATGATTATCTGGCCGAAGCCATCGTGCGTTCCCGGGCGACCGGTCGCCCCACGACGGCACGTTTGGCTGCGGGTTAGACGCCGGACAAGCGCAACAAAGCCGGCGGTAATCGCCGGCTTGGCTCTGAGAGGACTAGGAGATGTCGCGCTGGCAGCGTCGAGGGCCTTGTGACAGTCGCCGGTCGGAGTCTGTGCCTTCTAGCTGGTTCCCAGGGCGAGGGCGATCGACTGCTTTAATCCGCTTGAGCCCCCGGGCAGGCTGCCTTGATCTGGGCAATTTTGGTGTCGAGCGCCTTGTTGTACTCGTCGGTAGTAACCTGGTACTTGGTCTTTTCCGTTCCGGTCACCAGTCCTTCGACGAGGCCTATAGGCGCAATCATCGAGATACCGTTACCGATCCTTGATGCAGTAGTGGCCTTTTCGCTGTTGAGCGTGCGCAGATCACCCGGCGCGTGTGCACAGTTGATGGGCATCGACTGAGCCGCCGCTGCTTCTTTCTTTTCCTCCATGGCGCAGCCACTGACCACCATAAGGCCAACGGCGCAAACACCGATGCTAACGAGTTTTGTCTTGATCATCGTCGCTCCCCAAAATAGATACGGTCGACCAGAACCAATGAAGCCCCGAGTGTGTTGCACGAGTATCTTACGCCGAAAACCCCAGAGACGACTTGGTCACTCTATCTATTTCACATTGCCGCAGCGCAGCGCTCAATTGGACCTTGGCCCAATCAGGAGCATAGGCGCATCTGATTGAATGTGCCTGATAGATTCCGCTATCGATCGTCCCTCTCCCCCGAAGCCAGACTTAAGGTCGGACCTGACGTGATCAGCGGGAGGGGACCGTCGAAGAAAAGCGCCTGCGTGGCTCATTGTCCACCTGCGCCCTGGGTGGCGCCACCCTCGCGGCGTTGCCAGGCTGACCTTTCAGATGCCAAGCTGCTTGCCGGAATTGCGGGGTGCGTCTGCCCATTATCGGACGCCTGAAGACACCTCGGAACCGTAAGAAGTTGTGATCAGCTGGCACAGTCGGATCCGCTACCTCGGAGATACCCTCAGGCTGTTTCTCGGCCTGGCGGTGCTCGGTGCACTCTGCCTCGCCTGGACAGCCTTGGCGCTTCCTTTGCTGCTCTTACTGCCGGGACGCGGCGGGGAGCTTTTGGGTCGGCTGGGAATTGCCGCGGGCTTCCGCTTGTTCACCGGGTCGCTGCGGCTGCTGGGCCTCTATCGGCTGGATTTGAGCGCGCTGCGGGCCCTGCGCGACGCGCCGCCCATGGTGGTGGCACCCAATCACCCGAGCGTGATCGATGCGCTGTTGATCATTGCGCGTGAGCCGCGGGTGTCGTGCGTCATGAAAACGTCGCTCCGCAACAATCTGTTCCTCGGGGCCGGGGCGCGTCTGGCCGGCTACATCCGGCACGAACCTCCGCGACAGATGATCCATGACGCGATCGCCGAACTTGCGCGCGGCGGGATTGTGCTGTTGTTTCCGGAAGGAACCCGTACGAGGCGCGCTCCGATCAACGTGCTGCAGGCTGGCGTCGGGATCATCGCCAAGAACGCTGCGGTGCCGGTACAGACCCTGATCATCGAGACCGACTCACCCTACGCCAGCAAAGGGTGGTCGCTCTTTAGAGCACCGCGATTTCCGATCACCTGTCGCATGCGACTGGGCCGTCGCTTCGAGCCGCCAGCCGACGCGCGTGATTTCACCGTGGAGCTGGAGGCTTACTTCCGCGACACCCTGGCTGGCGCGCTACAGAATCAGTGGCTGGAAGAGCGCTCGGCTCCCCGGGCGCCGGCTACGATCGGCGAAGATGGTTTACGCGCCCGGAAGGCCGATAGCCCACCGAGGTTGACGTGACGCTCGACACCCACGACGGCCGCCTCAACCGAGCGCGCGAAGCATCGTGGCTGGCGGCCTCCATGCGGCGAATGGTGTCCCGGTGACAGCCGATGAGCCGCCGGGTTCGCCGCAGCGCCCACAAGAGTGATCGTCGGACCCCACACCTAGTGTATGGCCGGGACGAAGATAGAGCTTATGCGCCACCCCCCGCGCTTGCCTGCCGGTTGCCGAGCGCACGCGTATGATCAAGTGAGGCAGTTTCGGGTTCCTCGAGAGGCCCTGTTCTGGGTCGCCCGCTGCGACCGAGGGCAAAGCAGCGCTCTGGTACAGGCTCGTTTCGCACTCGTTCAAGACATCCTGCCGCAACCGCGGTAAGAGTGCTCGGTGCGGCGCGCGTTGCGCGGCGCTAGTCCGGTCCGGGGGGATAGGTCTATCAGTACTTCAGTTCGACCTTTGGCATTACTGCTGGCCCTGGGGTTGGCAGTCGGCGGTCCGATCGCGGCGGCCCCGCTGCCGAATGAGACCTCGGGCGTCGAGCAGCTGCCCGCACGTGCGAACCCCCACTGGGTGTGGGTCAACGACTTCAACTTCTTCAGCATGGCCGACGGCCGCGCCTTCCTGGTCGATGGCGACAGCGGCAGGATGCTGGGCCTGCTGAGTACCGGGTACTCGTTCAACTCCGTATTGCTGCCGCGGACCGCAAACCTCATCTACTCGCCGGAGACCTATTACTCGCGTGGCACCCGCGGGACGCGGACCGACGTGGTGACCCTCTACGATCCGGTGCACCTGCAGCCGGTGGGCGAGATCGCCATCCCCGCCAAGCGCTCTTCTAACATGCCGATGGCGGCCGATGCGGCCCTTACCGATGATGAGCGCTTTCTCATCATCTACAACTTCACCCCGGCGCAGTCCGTGTCAGTGCTCGATATGAGCTCGCGCAAATTCGTCGGGGAAATCGAGACGGCAGGCTGCACATTGGTCTACCCGACCGGGCGGCGCACGTTCTTCTCCATCTGTGCCGACGGCTCGCTGCTGCTCACGACGCTCAGCGACGACGGCACGCTCGCGAGCCGCAAGCGCAGTGCGACACTCTTCGACGGCATGAAGGATCCACTGACCGAGAAGGCCGTGCGGATAGGGGACGTGTGGCTGTTCGCCTCGTTCCAGGGGACGATCTATCCGATCCGCAGTACGCCGCAGGGGGTCGTGCTGGACGCCAAATGGCCGCTGGTGACGTCGGCGGAACAGGCGCAGGGCTGGCGCACCGGCGGCCTGCAGCACTTGGCGGTGCACCGCCCCAGCGGCCGGCTGTATGCCATCATGCACAAGGGGAGCCTCGCTACTCACAAGGACCCTGGAACGGACATCTGGGTGTACGATCTGGCGGCGAAGAAAAAAGTGCAGCAGATCAGCCTGCACCATAAGGCCGGCTCGATTGTGGTTTCGCAGGATGCCAAGCCGCTGCTCTTCACCTGCTTCATCGAGAGCAACGTGCTCGATATCTACGATGCCCTCTCCGGCAGCTATTTGCGTTCGCTCGACAGTCTCGGCCAGACGCCCACCATCATGGTGACGCCATGAGCGCCAGCAAGGGAAATCGCCCGCACATGCACTCGGTGGACCGTCTCGTCGAGGCGGTGGCGCGCGATATGGCGCGCCGCATGTCCCGGCGTCGCCTCATCGGCAGCCTCGGGGCATTGCTCTTTGGGGCCTCAACCCTGCCACTACTGCCCGTGGCGCGCGGCGCACCGGCGCCCACGGGACCCGCGGGGGCCGATGGCGGTGACCCGAAGAGCTGTGACTACTGGCGCCATTGTGCGATCGACGGCTTTTTGTGCAGCTGCTGCGGCGGCTCGTCACACAGCTGCCCGCCGGGCACCGAGGCATCCGCCATCACCTGGGTGGGCACCTGTCACAACCCCGGCGACGGGCACGATTACATCGTCTCCTACAACGATTGCTGCGGTAAGAGCAGCTGTGGGCGCTGCCTGTGCAACCGCAACGAGAATGACAAGCCGCTGTACATGCCCTTCATGTCCAACGACTACAACTGGTGCGCCGGCAGTCAGGTGGGTATCGCCTATCACTGCTCGACCTCCCGGATCGTGGGTCTGAGCAAATGAGCCCGTGGACCAGCGCGTTCCTTGCCGTGGGATTTCTCCTCGCCGCCCCGGCGTTGGTGCCGGCCGCGGCTCCCTCGACCGCGGCGCGCAATAACTACATGCTACGCTGCATGGGTTGCCACCTCGCAGACGGCTCCGGATCGGTCGGCAGGGTACCCTCCGTGCGCGACTCGCTGGTACCGCTGGCATCCAGCGCCGCGGGCCGCCGCTACCTCGTGCAGGTGCCGGGGGCCGCCCAGTCACCCCTGTCGGACCTGGAACTCGCCGAGGTACTCAGCTGGATGGTGCGCAACCTAAGTCGCCAGGCCACGCCCGCCGGTTTTGTCGACTTTTCGCCGGCCGAAGTTGCCAGTTACCGCAGAACACCCTTGATCGAAGTGCAGGCCACGCGCGCGCGCTTGCTGCCTTCCGCGCCGCTCGATCGGGGCTGAAGTTCCATGTACGAGACCTTTCCCATCACATTACAAAGGCCGCAGTAGCGCTTCGACTAATTTCAGGGGCTCATCGAGTGGCTGTTTTGCCCGATGCACATAACCCGCTGCCTTAAGAGCGAATTTGGCACGACGCCCTTGGAAGCTCGCGCGCGCGCCGCGGCGGCCCGGCCGACGTTGCCGCAGCGTCTAAAGGTTCGTAAGGAGTAAATCACCATGGCAAGCAAATACGAGATGCATATCGGGGGTAAGACTGTCGCGGCGAGCGCCCATCGGGAGATCAAGAATCCCGCGACCGGCGCCACCGTTGGCCTGTGCCCGATTGGCACTCTGGAGCATCTGAACCAGGCCGTCGATGCTGCGGCCGCGGCCTTCCGCGCTTGGCGCCGCAGCAGCGAGGCGCAGCGTAGGGCTGCTTGCGAGAAGATCGCTGAGATCCTGACGCGCAATGCGCCGGAACTCGCCACGCTCGTGACGCAGGAGCAGGGCAAGCCCCTCAAGGGCATCGGCTCGGAGTTCGAGCTCGGCGGCTGCGCGGCCTGGGCCGGCTACACTGCAACGCTGGAGCTTCCCCCTAAGGTGCTCGAGGCCTCCGCGGCGAAGCACGTGGAGATGCTGCGTGAGCCGATCGGCGTGGTGGGCTCGATCACTCCGTGGAACTGGCCGCTCATCATCGCGATCTGGCACCTCGTGCCGGCCATCCGTACCGGCAATACCGTCGTCATCAAGCCCTCGCCCTTCACCCCGCTCGGTACGCTGCGCATGATCGAGCTGCTCGCCGAAGCGGTGCCGCCGGGTGTTCTCAACGTGGTCGCCGGCGGTGACGAACTCGGGGCCGCGATGGCGCAGCACCCGAAGATCCAGAAAATGGTGTTTACCGGCTCGGCGGCGACGGGTCGCAAGGTGATGGCGAGCGCCGCGCCGACCCTCAAGCATCTCACCCTCGAACTCGGCGGCAACGATGCGGGAATCGTCTTGCCGGATGCGGACATCGACGCGCTCATCGCGCCAATGTTCTGGGGCGCCTTCATCAATTCCGGGCAGACCTGCGCGGCGCTGAAGCGCCTGTACGTGCATGACTCGCTTTACGATCGAGTCTGCAACGCGTTTATCGATGTTGCCCGCGCGACACCCATGGGGGATGGCATGGACGAGAACACGCGCCTGGGTCCTTTGCAGAACGAGCGGCAATTCCGCAAGGTCATCGAGCTGGTGGAGGATGCGAAGCGACACGGTGGCAAGATGCTCCTCGGGGGCGAGCCGCTGACCGGGCCCGGTTATTTCTACCCCGTCACGCTGGTGGGCGGCCTGGAGAACGGCGTGCGGCTCGTGGATGAGGAACAGTTCGGTCCGGCGCTGCCGATCATGCGCTACAGCAAGCTCGAGGATGCGGTGGCGTGGGCGAACGACTCCGATTACGGACTCAGTGCTTCGGTCTGGGGCACCGATCGTGCACAGCTGAGTGCGGTCGCGAAGCAGCTCGAGGCCGGCACCGTCTTCATCAACAAACACGCCGAGATCGCCCCGAACGTGCCCTTCGGCGGCATCAAGGGATCAGGACTGGGAGTTGAGTTCGGGGAAGAGGGGCTGGAAGCCTATACGAACATCAAGATCATCAATGCCGTTGCATGAGTGACTGCTGTTGCCGGCGGGCGTGACAGCCGGTGGCGCTCGTGTCGAATTCCTCGTACTTCAAGCGCAACGGACCCCAAGGGTGAACGCCCAGCAGATCCTGGTTCCCTACTCGCTGTACGCGGTGGTGAGCTGGCGGCCGCGCACGAGCGGGCTTACGGTAACGTACCGGTACTGTGGCGGATCTTCCGGGGGCTCAGATGCGCGAACTCCAACCTGCCAGCGGCCTGTCGCTCGGGCTCGTTCTTCTGCTCGGATACGCAGGCAGCTGCAATGCCGAGGGCGGCAACGTACAGGAGGCGCCTGCCTGGCGCGAGAAAGTGCGGGCCTTCGCCGCCGAGCACTTCAAGAATCCCGCGTGGGGCTACTCGCACTGCGAGCGCGACTACGAGCTCGCGAGGGCGCTGGCGGCCACCGACCAGGCGAAGCTCGATGACGACGTCTTGTACGCCGCGGCCTTCCTGCATGACATGGCGGCCTTTCCGCCCTGGGCGGACGAGAAGGTCGACCACGCCGACAAGGCGGCCTCGGTCGTCGGGTCGGTGCTCGAGAGCATGGGCTTTCCCGTGAAAAAGCTGCCGGCCGTGCAGGGGGCGATCCGAACGCACATGTACCAGCGCGACCCACTCGGGCCCGAGGCGCTCTACCTGCACGACGCGGACGCCCTCGACTGGCTCGGGGCCATCGGCGCGGCGAGGATCCTGGCGCTCGTCGACCCGAATGGGGGCAAGCCGACCGGGCCGGACGCGGTGGGCATGCTGCAGAAGAACCTGGCGGAAGTGCCGCCACGGGTGCTCTCGCCCGCGGGGCGCAAACTGCTCGGGCCGCGCAAGGAGGAGCTGGCCGACTACCTGCGTAAGCTCGCGGGCGAGACGGATGACTTTCATACGCTCTGAGAGCAGATGCGCCGGCGGCAGAGGGTGGCGCCGTACCCTTCGTACCGACAGGCAGACTTCTTTCTCAAGTACAGTTGAGCAATCACGTGAGGTAGCTCGCCATGCTATGGCTCGATCGCGGCGGAACCGGCCCCCGCACGGTGCTGCTGCTGCATGGCCTCGGGGCGACCGCGGCGGTGTGGAGTGGCGTGCAGGCGGCCCTGCGCCGTCGGACCGAAGTCCGCTGGATTGCCGTCGACCTTCCCGGCCACGGGGGCTCGGCCTGGGAGCCGCACTACTCGGTCGGCTCGATGGCCGCGCGGATTGCCGAGCATTGTCGGGACACGGGTCCGCTGTACGTGCTTGGCCACTCGCTCGGGACGTACCTCGGGCTCGCCCTGGCGAGTGGCTGGTTCGGGGTCACCGTGCGCGCGGTGCTCGGGGTGGGGCCGAAGATCTCCTGGGCGGCCGCGGAAGTCGAGGCTGCGCACCAGCTCGCGAGCCGGCCCGTACGTGTCTATCCGACGGCCGAGGAGGCGTGGGCACGGTACCGGCGGGTGTCGGGCCTTGATGTCGACATCGCGCCTGATGTGCATGCGCTTGCGCGCGGTGCCGTAGCCGTTGAGGGCGGCTGGCGCCTCGCTCAGGATCCGAGGACCTTTGCGGTGGCGGGGGCCCCGTTCGTCTCGCTGGCAGCGAGCGCGGTGGCTCGCGTGCGGCTCGCCCGCGGTGCGCATGATCCGATGGTGTCGCTCGCGGAACTTAGGCAGTTCGACCCCGCGTCCCGGGACCTGGACGGGATCGGGCACAACGCCCACGTCGAGGCTCCCGAAGCCCTGCTGCCCCTTATCGACGAGCTGTTATCGGACGAGCCCGGTCATGCAGGCTAAGCAGCTGGCAGCGCTCGTGCGCGAGTTCGATCCGAGCCGTCTGCCACCGGCTTTCTATGTTGATCCCTACCCGACTTACGCGGCGCTGCGCACACTCGATCCGGTGCATCGCTGCGCCGATGGCAGCTATTTTCTCACTCGCCATGCGGATCTTGATCAGATCTATCGCGATCGCAGCCACTTCAGTTCCGACAAACGCGCGGCTTTCGGTCCGAAATTCGGGACTGATTCTCCTCTTTACGAGCACCACACGACGAGCCTGGTCTTCAACGATGCGCCCTACCACCCGCGCGTGCGCCGGCCGATCGTCGGGGCGTTAAGTCCGCAGGTGCTGCACGCCATGGAGCCGGATATCACCCGGCTGGTCGATGAGCTGTTGCAAGGGCTCGAGGAGCGCGGGCGCGTCGATCTGATCGCGGACTTTGCGGCCGCCATTCCGGTGGAGGTCATCGGTAATCTGTTGCGTGTGCCGCGCGCTGAGCGTGAGCCGCTGCGCGCCTGGTCGCTCGCGATCCTCGGCGCCCTCGAGCCGGTGCTTGCCCCGGCGCAGCTCGCGCAGGGCAACCAGGCCGTGAGCGACTTCTCGGCCTACCTGGGCGGCCTCATCGCGGCGCGCCGGCGTGATCCAGGGGACCAGGGCGACCTGCTGGCGCGACTGCTACACGAACCGCAGCTGAGTGAGCGTGAACTCGTGCAGAACTGCGTGTTCCTGCTGAACGCGGGGCACGAGACCACGACCAATCTCATCGGCAACGCCCTGTGGCTGCTGCTCAATGAATCGGAGGCCGCGCAGCAGCTGCGTCGCGAGCCTGCGCTCGTGGCGAGTGCCGTCGAGGAATGCCTGCGCCTGGAGAGTCCCAATCAGTTGGGGAACCGCCTGGTGGTGCAGCGCGTCCGTGTCGGCGACGTATGGCTGGAGCCGGGCACGTATCTGACCTTGTGCATCGGAGCCGCCAACCGGGACCCGGACGAATTCCCCGATGCCGAGCGCTTCGATCTCCGACGCAAGCCGAACCGCCATCTGGCGTTTGCGGCTGGCGCCCATGCGTGCGCCGGGATGAACGTCGCGCGACTGGAGGCGCAGATTGCCATCGTGCGCACGCTGCAGCGGCTGCCACGGCTGCGGCTAGCGGGCGTGCCCACGCGCGGGTCGCGCGCCCGCTTTCGCGGCTTCGTCTGCCTGCCGGCGGAAGTTTAATCGGGCGGCGCGCGGCGCAGGCCTTCGTGAAGCCAATTGCGCCGTGACGATCACCGGTGCGGGCGCTCGCACTCATTTATATGAGTGTTGGGGCGGCCCTACCATCGCGGCCATGCCCCGCGGGCGATGCGCACAATTTGCGGCCCGCCGCCTCCACGCCGATCAGCGACTGAACCGCTGGATCGGCTGGAGGGTGTGAGCGCACACCGAAGGGGTACCCCGACGCTCAGCGTCAATTCATCGGCACCATGTCCGCGCGCCCCTGCTCGGTGGTCTGGGATGCCAGAACAACCAGCACGCCCTTGCCGTCCCGATTGACTTGCGCTTGCGAGGCGGCGAGCGGCTGCTCGATCTTCTCGGGCTTCAGGTTGTACATGGCTCCCGTGATGGGATCGACGATGAGCATGCCGATCAGGCCGCCGAAGGCGATGTTCGCCCAGTACCAGCCGCTCACTGAAGAATCGAGGCTGACCTCGGCCGGTGCATACCCAGGCATCTCGAATACCATGCGATACGCGGGTGCCTTGAAATAGCCGGATTTCGTGGGCAGCTGCGCTACGAAGGGCGTCGTGCTCGTTTGCACGAGTGCATTGGAACGATCGTAGATCGTAACCTTCGCACCCGGCGGCGTGGACGCCACCGAAACCGGTCTTGGGCCACCGTGCACGATGGTGGCGCAGCCCGTGATGGCGGAGCATGCGCCGAGCATGGCCACTGCAGAGAGCTGTTTCAACATAACTACTCCACTCCAAAGTTGGTTTGATACTTACCCGTAGCGTCCCGTTGAGCGGGCGCGTGCGAGTTCTTTGCCGTTCGAAAGACAAGAGCCCGCCTGGATCAGTTCGGGTACTTGGATCTTGGGGGGAGTAGGGGGCGATTCGGGCCGAGTTGGGCGTTTGAAGGATTTCTGTGACGTACTTCCGCGTGAAATCCCGGCACGCGGGGCAAGTCACGTTCTAAGTGTTATTTCTGCATCGAGGCTAACGCGGGTGGTACTTCTCGTACGCCGGCAGGTCCCTGAACAGGTCGTTCCGAGACTCCGTATCGCCCTGACACACCGTCCTTGTAGGGATAGAGCGAGCCAGAACCTGCGGCAGTCCTATAGGGGGAACGTCAGAGACGAGATAGCAGCGATCGCTGATCCAGACAACCCAGCCACCGTCCGTCGTCCGATCCTGCTCCCCCGCTTCGTGGGCTGGCACGCGTTGGGCGCCTGTCCGTGCGGATTCCGCCTGGGGGCTTTCGCCAAAGGCTCGGACGCTCGACGTGACAGTTACGGCGGCGGCAGCCCGTCGCGCTTCCGAGGCCCAGTCCGCCCCCGTGCGCGGATCGGCCGGAGGGTTAATCTCCGGAAGCACTGCAATCGGTGACTCAACAGGCTCTAAGGGAGCGACATCGTCGGCGGTCGCTGGGCGGCGTTGGCTCGAAGGACCCGCAGGCGGCGGGAGCGCCGAGAGAAGGACTACCGTGCTGACGAATTCCGCCGGCGAGGAGACGCGCGGGGGAGTGCGGAGCGCAACCAGCACGGTAATGGTCAAGCCGTGCAACCCCACGACGCTGACGAGCGCGATCGCGCGCTGCACCCCCCGGGTTTTCGGCCGTCCCACGTCCGACCTCCTCTCCCGCGAGAGCCAGTTACCACCTCTTCGGCATGGACCTGGCCCGAGACGAATTGTTCCCCTCGATCCGGATGAGCTGTTGTGTTCGCATCGAACTCGATTGGGGCAAGTGGTCGCAGGGGTCCGGTCTGCAGGGTTAGAGCGGCCAGCTGTAAATTATCGTTAATACCAGCCGCCAGCACGCTGCCGACCGGCGGTCCCATTGCCTGGGTACGACGTCAGATTGTCGCCCCTTTCAAGCGGGGATGTTTTGCCGTATATAACGCCTCTGAGAAAAAGACAGCTCCAGTAGGCAGGCTTTGCTCGAGTCTGGTAACCGTCCGCATCCAGGGAGTAGCTACCATGTCTCTTACTCAGCTTGAGACGAGACTTCGGCTTGTTGCGCGCGAACGTATCGAGAAGGGGAAGCTGCCCCACGCCGTGCCCTCGCGCATGTGGGGAGGGAGAGGCGGCGGCAAGCCCTGTGCTTTATGCGACACGATTATCAAACGCGAAGAAACAGAACTCGAGGTGGAGGAACGGCTCGGCGGCAAGGTCGAGACCTTTCACTTCCACATCCTCTGCCAGTCGCTATGGCAGCTTGAGTGTGTCCGGGACTACCATCTGAAGCAGAAGCTGAAGACGTAGAAGACTTCGAACGCTGGATGTGGAGCTCGTGGGGCGTGCAGGATGCGAACCAGGATATGCCGCGCGAAGCCATCTTGTATGCCTGCACGACCAACGCAACGCGCGCGGTGAGGCAGGAGGCGACGTGGGTTCAGTTGCAAGGGGGCGACCTTTGCGCTGCTGGACCGCGACGTGCTCACCGCGCCCGCCGCGCAGATGCGCGACATCCGGGTCCTTTGCACTATAGTCGCCAGGGAGTGGGCGTATAGCGCCAACGGGTTGGCTGCGACGCACTGCTTTCGCACGGCTCGCGCCCGGGCCCTGATTCGCCGGCATCGGGCCACGGCCGCTCCATGACACTAGAAGGACGCCTATGGAACGTATCGAAAAGTCTATTGCCGCATTCTTGATCGGTGGTCTTGTCGCAGCGATGCCGGCACAGGCCACCACCGAGACTGAAGGATTACAGCGATTTCGAGCGATTTATAAGGAACTGGTGGAGACCAATACCACCCTTTCCGCGGGTGACTGCACGCTCGCTGCGCAGCGCATGGCGGCTCGATTGAAGCTCGCCGGGTACCCGGATTCGGATCTGCGGGTATTTGTACCTGAGGGCCATTCAAAGGAAGGTGGCCTTTTGGCGGTACTTCACGGGTCCGATCCGCAGGCCAAAGCGATTCTGATGCTCGCCCATGTGGATGTCGTGGAGGCCAAGCGCGAGGACTGGACGCGTGACCCGTTCACTTTGATAGAAGAGGACGGTTACTTCTACGGCCGCGGCACGAGTGACATGAAGGCGCAGGCGGCCATCTGGGTCGATAATCTTATTCGCTACCGGGAGGAGGGTTACAAGCCTCGGCGGTCCATAAAATTGGCACTGACGTGCGGCGAGGAGACGAGTTCGGCGCTGAACGGTGCCGGCTGGCTAACCAAGAATGCTCGGGACGCCATTGATGCGGAATGGGCACTTACCGAAGGTGTGGACGGTGATCTCGACGCGCATGGGCATCGAATCGCGCTTGAAATTCTCGCTGCGGAAAAGACCTCCCAAAATTTTTTGCTGGAGGCGACTAATCCGGGCGGCCACAGCTCGCGCCCCGTACCTGACAACGCGATTTATCACCTGGTGCGCGCGGTGGATCGAGTGAGTCACTTCGAGTTTCCCGTAGAACTTGACGACGCGAATCGCGCCTACTTTACCGGCATGTCGAAGATCGTCGGCGGCCAGGCGGGCGCCGCCATGGCCGCCGTGGTGAAGAATCCACAGGACGCCGCGGCGCTCGCCATTCTCGACAAGGACCATAACTGGCACGCCATGCTGCGCACCACATGTGTCGCGACAATGCTTGCCGCGGGTCATGCGACCAACGCGTTGCCGCAACGGGCGACCGCCAATATCAACTGCCGTATATTTCCCGGGGATACGCGCGATGCCGTTCTGGCACAACTCATCGCCGTGATCGAGGATCCCAAGGTCTCGGTCACCATCCCGGAGATTCGGGGACCGATCGCCACCGCCGCGCCCTTGACGCCGCAGATACTGGAACCTATCGAGAAAGTGGCCCACGAACTGTGGCCGGGAGTGCCGGTAATCCCGGCGCTCGAACCCGGCGCGTCGGATGCGCAGTTTCTGAACCCTGCGGGCATACCTACCTATGGGATCACCGGTATCTTCATCGACCCCGATGGGGGCAATATCCATGGGCTGAACGAGCGTGTCCGTGTGCAGTCGGTTTATGAGGGCCGCACGTTTCTGTACCGGCTAGTCAAGCTTTACGCAGATCAGTAACGCTGGCACCCGACTCCGAAGGGCACTCACGCACATCTCACACCGCCGCTTGTCGCTCAGTTCATCCGGGACAAGGCGCGGTCCGGAAAGACACTCGACGCACGCATCGCGCTTCTTGGGACCTTTGGCGATTTCCTGAAGCCTTCATGTTCCGCCTGAGCGGGGCAGAGGGTGCCGCCTTGAAAATCGCAAATTGTGATATCAAGGGCCGGGACGGCCGACGCAAGCTCCCGTGGGCTTTCATCGAGCGTGGAGCGATTCAAGTCGCCAACATGGCGGATTCTCCGCGCGCCATCAACCTGGCGGTACAAGTCCTCCGTGCTCTTGTACGTCTCCGTGAGATCCTTGCCTCGAATAAGAATCAGAACGCCATCCACCGGACTTTGAGGCTTCATCGGGGTGGCACTCTAACGCGCTGGGAATGACATACCTAGGCGCAAGCGTTGCGGCAACGGTTCGATGGTGTGACTCAAATCTAGAACGCAACATAATAAGAGGAGTAGCACGTGCGCGTTCCCGCGGGACTGCTCCGCTTGCAACTACTGATCGTGCGCGGACAATTCGCATCGCTCCGGTGTTGTCGCAAGCAGGCAGCGAAAAATGACGGCACCCGGTCCGGGACTCCAAACAACGTATAGGGGAGGTTCCGCTTATGCGCATCCAGACATGGTCGTGCCGAGCGTTATTCGGTGCGGGACTACTGATGTTGATTGGTTCTCTGGCGCAGGCTTCGCCGCCTCACCAGGGCTTTAACTGCGACAAGCCGAGTGGAATTCTGTGCGCGGAGCAGCGCGAGAATCCTGGCGGCAGCGAGTATTACGTCGGTCACGACGAACCTTCACTGCTCTTTTATTCGAATGAGCCGGGTGCGGGTTCCAGCAATGTCTACCGACTGAGGCTTCCGAAGGATCCGCCACTGCTTCCCAAACAGGATGGCAGCGGAGGCACGTGGAATTTCCAGCTGCGCCCGGCTTTCTGGTTCGGGATGGCTATGTGCGATGATCAGGGTAATCCCAATCCGGGAGGATCTCCCGGCCGTCCCAACATCCCGTGCGCTCCGGCGAGCGACAGCAACATCTTTGACAGCCCGAATCCAGCCGCACCCGGCTACATCGGGAACCACCCGGGCACGGCATTCATGGAGATGCAGTTCTACCCTCCTGGCTGGCTCTTCGCCCTCTTCGGCGAAGGCACCGCGACACAATGGACTGCGGCGCTCAACATTGACAGTTTTCAGACTAATGACAATACGGGTCAGACCAATAACGCGGCTTGCTCCGCGATCACTAATGACGAATACGTCAACTTTGCCTTTATCCAGACGGATGGCATGCCATTCCCGGCCGGCTCACCCAGCCCACTCGGGCCACCGGTGTCGACCAACGCCAACACACTTCTCATGAATCCGGGCGATGAGCTGGTCGTGACACTCGCCGATACCTCCCAAGGCCTCAAGGTCACGGTTCAGGATGTCACCACCGGCCAAACCGGCTTCATGGTGGCGAGTGGCGCCAATGGATTTGCCTCGGTGAAGTGGGATCCCAATGGCAATAACTGCGACTTTGCCACGCACAACCTGGCGCATGATTTCCATCCGGCGTACGCCACCTCCAGCGAGCACACGCGCGTGCCGGGGGCGGCCCACTCGTACAACATCGCCTTTTCGGACGAGATCGGGCACTTCGAGTATTGCAGCTCGGTTGCTCAGGAGTTCGGTGCGTGCACGTCCCTTAAGGGGAACGATAAGAAGCCTGGACTCGATGACCTCGAGTGCGTCGACCCCGGATTTCTCGCGTCGTTCGGTTTGATTCCAATCGGCGGCTGCATCGATGGCGATGCGGACTTCGACGGCGTCCCCTATCGGAAGAACACTTGGCCAGGCTCATTTAAGGATCCCGCCCAGGATGCGCTCTTCCATACCGAGCCGGTGATCTTCTCCAGTCCGTTGCTCGTCGACCGCGCGGGTCACATGGAGAATTTCAGCCGCGTCGCCTTCGAATCCGACATGCCGCGCATCGAGTTCGGTACAACCCCGCCGTGCCAGCGGCACCTGTCGAACCCGGCGGATAAGAATCCGGGACAGGGCTGTGTGAACCCGCCCAAGGGCGCGGCCTTCTATCCGTTCTTCAGCACGCGGTTGGATGACAGCGGCTGCCGGTGGCAGTTGGGCGGCCCGTTCATCCCCGGAACGCTGGACGATTTCGGCGGAAGCTCAAAGGCGGAGTTCGGGCCCATTCTGGCGAACTTCTACCCGTCCCCGAATGGTCAGCCCCAATATATCTACGAGAACTTTCATCGGACGCTGCCGTTAAACCCTTGTCCGACGTTTTAAGGGACAGGCTAGTAGACGTGTCAGCGGCCTGACGGTCGGAAGAACAGAAAGGGCGGGTTACCGCCCTTTCTGTTTTGCGCGGGAAGGTCACCGGGGTAGCGAGCACTAGCAACGTCGCCCGGCAGTCCCTACGCGCCAACTAACAAAGCCCTCTCGCCGTAGTGTCTGCCAGCACCATCAGGACCCGGAGGCCGCCGATGTGTGACGAATGGGTGTCAGTAGCAGATCCTGTTGCTACATCTCGCGGCTGGCAACCTTCTCCCATACAAGAGCGTAATGAGCCTCCGTGTCATTGGATCGGTCGGTGATGCGCGTTGTGAGGGTCAGGGTGTTCCCGTTCACCTCAAAGAGTCGAACTTGAACGGTACCAGTCCAGACTTCGTTCCAGGAAATATCGACGTGGTGGATGACCTTGCCGGCCTCTACCAAGTAGGTGCCGGCGTACGCGAACATTGTGTCGTGGAGCGCCACTCGCTCATTGTCCGCAGCAGTGCGGCCGGCCGGCACTATCCGGCCGTTAGCGGCTCCGATCACCTGCATGCGACCGTCGGCTGAGTAACTGAGGTAACCGGCGGGGTTCTCGCCGTATGGAGTTGACCGCACGCCTGCTGCCGTCGTCACGACGTAGGACTTCAATTTCCACGTTCCTAACAAGGACGTCCCATCCATGATGAGCGGCAGCTTACTCGCAGGGATTTTCACGTGTCCAATGTCGCTTGACTGCCGGGACTTGTCGTATCCAGGCTGGGAGGGCCCACGAAAAAGGCGTGGAGCGACTCTGCCCGAGGGGGCCGTCATACTTGGATTGTTCAGCGCCGCGCGTGCCGCAAGACGCTGTGCCCCGCGGCCGCGGACTTTAGAGGCAGCAGCGCGATATCTGGATGCCGCCGGATTCGGCTGTTAGGGTTGGGTGCTGGTGAGCGCGGCGTTTGTCCCCTCAGCGCAATCCCACGAGTTCTTCGCTGACCGACCACAGACGCTCGGCAGTGGCATCGTCCAGCGCATCGGGCACGGCTGCGAGTGGCGCCGGACGGCACTTGGTATAGTAGCCACCGGACAGGCCCTCCACATCCGCCGAGGTGGCGAGGTAGACGCTGGTCTCTGCCCCTTGGGTCGTCGAGACGCCCGCAACCGCCATGAAGGCACGCCCCACCGTCCGCGCTAGCCAGTTGTCATGCCCGAGATGCGTGGCCACCATGCCCGGATGTAGCGCATTTGCCGTGACGTTGCTTCCGGCGAGTCGTTTGGCGAGCGTGCGCGTGAACAGAATGTTCGCCAGCTTCGAACGTCCGTAGGTGCGCAGCATCCGATAGTCGTGCGTGCTCATCAGATCGTCGAAGTCGATCCGCTGCCCGCGATGCGCAGCGGAGGCCACTGTGACGATGCGCGCGGGGGCCGAGGCGCGGAGCTTCGTCAACAGGAGCCGTGTGAGCAGGAACGGCGCCAGATGATTGACCGCGAACGTGGTCTCGAAGCCGTCCGTCGTCACGCTGCGAGAGTAGTTTATGCAGCCCGCATTATTGATCAGCACGTCGAGCCGCGGCAGGGAGCGGAGCTCTTCGGCAAGGCTGCGTATCTCAGAGAGGGAGGCAAAATCGGCCCGTACGAAGCGCACGTCGCAATTGGCTGCCGCCGCGCGCACCGCTTCCAGCGCGGCTTGCCCCTTGGTCGCGTTGCGACCATGCATCAGCACCCGATGTCCCTCGGAGGCGAGCGCTTCCGCCGTCGCTAGCCCAATGCCATCGGTCGCGCCGGTCACCAATATGGTCAGCATGAGTCGTCTAATTCCAACGAGCGGCGGTGCTTCGACAGCCATCCAGCTTGTAGCGAACCGTAGTAAGAATACATGAAGCTCCAATTGGCTGCGCCTGTCCCAAGTTCCTGAGCACAGCGGACGGGTAACGCCTCCACAAAGCCGTTTACCGCCGCAACTGTCTGCGCCGATTCTTTAACCGCATCACGGTATTACTGCCGATGGGTGGCGATGCTTGGCTCTTGGCGGCGGGGTGTGAGACCGTGCCAACCCTGGATGCAGGCCTAATGCTCTGGATCTTTACCTCGCTGTTTTTCGTATGGTGTGTGTTCCACGAAATCCGCACGAGCAGGGTCGCGCCGTCCGGTTTTAGTCGTCCAATTCCGGTATCGAAACCCTACCTCGCTGTCGTCCTGACCCTGGCCGTGCTGTTTGCGTGGCCGCCCGTTCATACCTGGCATTTCGAACGGTTCCTATCCGCGAGGGCTACGGAGCTCGCGGACAACCACCGCGCCAAGGTTCATTGCAATACCGTCTGGGATACGATGCTCGATACCGAGATGTTCGCCGCCGGCCATGCTAATCCAGACAGCGGTGAAATAGGTCTCCAACATCCATGGTGTGGCACGCTGAGGTCTTATCTAAACCACCCGAGCCGCGCAAGCGAAGAGGAACTGTGGAGTCTCGCGATGTTTACGCACGAGAGCATGCACGTACGTGGGGAACTCAACGAAGCACGAACCGAATGTGAGGCCGTCCAGCGAAACTACCGTGCAGCTAAGCTACTCGGGGTTCCGGATGCCATTGCTAAAGGAAACGCTCTCGACTACTACAACCACCTATACAAGGCGCGCCGGGATGAGGGGATCATGCAGGCCGAATACTATTCGGAGGAATGCGCGCCCGGGAAAGCCATGGACGAGCATCTGAGCGATTCGACCTGGGCGCCACCGTAAGTCAGGCTAAAGGACGCGCAATTCGGAAAGAGCCTAATTGGACCAGGTCCAATCGCTAGCCGATTTACGGCATCCGCCTCCCGGTGCTCCGGTCCACGCACGACCTTTGACCACACGGCCCGTGGCCGCACCCGTGGCGTGGCCATCGTCCAGCGCCAGCTTGCCGTTGACGATGACGAAGCTGACTCCGGTGCTGAGTCGGTGTGAATCCTGGTAAGTCGCGTGATCCTGTATCGAGTCCGGGTCGAAAACTACGATATCGGCAAACGCGCCAGGCTGAAGCCTTCCACGATCGTTAAGGGACAGATTGTTCGCAGGCAGGGTCGTCATTTTGCGCACCGCTTCGGCGGTACTTAGCGCATGATCCGCACGGACATACTTGGCGAATACCCGGGCAAACGTGCCATAAGCACGCGGATGCGCCGCCGACAGCAGAAACACTCCTTCGGGGGCGGAGCCCTGCTCGTCCGAGCCAAAGCTCACCCAAGGTAATGACACCTGCCGACGTACGTTTTCCTCGCTCATCAGAAAATATGCGACGCCGACGCGGGTCCCATCCTCGATGACAAGGTCGATCGCCGCATCCTCGGGAGAGACTCCTCGTGCTTTCGCGACCTCCGCTAGCGTCTTGCCGGTCAGCGGCTTCAGTTGCGGATTCTTGAATTCCAATAGCAGCATCCCCTGAGGTCCCGCAGCGCCGTATAGGTTTTCCCACGTTCTGGGGTGCGGATTGCGCATCTCCGCAATCACTTTAGATCGAATCGCCGGATCCTTCAGGCGCTTGATCCAAGCCTCCAATCCCCCGTCCTGCACCCACGACGGCATCGCAGCATCCAACCCCGTCGCCCCCGCGGTGTAGGGATACATATTGGCGGAAACGCGCACGCCCGCCGCGCGCGCTCGTTCGATCGTAGAAATCACAGTATCGATCTTTCCCCAGTTGTCTTTACCAGCCTCCTTCAGATGATAAATCTCCGCCGGCGCGCCGCTCGCTTTGGCGATCTCGATGGTTTCCTGCAGCGCCCCTTCGATACGGTCACCCTCACTGCGCATGTGCGCGGTGTAAATTCCGCCGCAAAGAGCGGATTCCTGTGCTAAAGCGATCAACTCGGGCGTTTTCGCATAGGTCGCCGGCGAATAAATGAGCATGGTCGTGACGCCGAGCGCACCTTCCTCCATCCCTTGGCGAACTAGTGAGCGCATCTGTGCGAGCTGAGCAGGCGTGGGTTGCACGTCCGCTTCCCCGAGCACATAAGTTCTAACCGTCGGTGCTCCGATGAAAGAAGCAACGTTGGGGGCAATACCTCTCTTTTCCAGCTGCGACAGATACTCGCCGAGTGTCGTCCAAGTGACCCGATATTTGATGTCTTCCTCGCGATCCAGCATCTTTTGTTTCATCGACTGGTTCAGAGGTCCCATCGAGAATTCGCCCATGACTTCCAGAGTGACGCCTTGCGTGAGGTCGCTCAATGCGCGCCCATCCACAAGTAAGGATTCCTCCGGATGAGCCAACATGTTTATGAATCCGGGTGCGATGGCTTGTCCGTGAGCATCGATCTCGCGATGAGCCGCAAGATGGCGCGCCGGCCCCACGTAGGCGATGCGGTCCCCGTCCACGGCGACCTCCCCAGGAAACGCTGCGTTACCAGACCCGTCGTAGATCATGCCGCCACGCAAAACGATATCGTGAACGAGAGACGGATTCGGAGTAGCAGACAGCGATATGCTCGCAAACGTTGCGATGTAAACGGCGAACGTGGCCTTTCGAAACATTCTGCTCACCACATTGAACGACATTGCGGTGCAGTCTAAAGGAAGATAATGAATCGTTCTAAGGACACTAGCGGTTTTTCTGCGTCCATGTGTAGGCCAGTTCAGCTGGCATGCGACAGATGTCGCGGCGTTCCATCTGTAGACCCATCGAGGATTCAAATCCGTCCGGAGACGGTCAAGGCGTCGGCGGAACGACCGGCAACGTAATGTGAGATGGCATTTTTGGCGAGGAATACACTCGCTGCGTTGCCGGGCGGTAATCACTCGCCTTTGCCGTATAGATGCTAGGGGTAAACGTCTGGGGATTGCGGTCGATTAGAGGGAACCACGTCGACTGGACTTGAACCATGATGCGGTGGCCCTTCAGGAACACATGATCACGCGCTCTCAGTGGAATCGGCCAGCGGGAGGGCACATTCGGCCTGAGGGCCTTCGGGTGCTCGTAACTATCCAGGTAGCGTCCGCGGCGGACTTCCATGGCGATGGGGAGTTCATAGCCATTGAGCTTCTGGGCGTACGCGCCTGGGTCCGGGCCTTCTGAATCAGCGTTGGTGTACCAGTCCACCTTCTCGACACTCTCGGGAAAGACGTCGATGAGCTTAGTAACAAAATCGCTGTCGGTACCCGACGTGGACGCATAGAGGACCGCCTCGACCTCGCCCGTGACGGTGAGATCGTGCTCGAGCGGTTGACTGACGTAGGTCAGAACGTCGGGTCGGTGATCGACGAAGCGCTGGTCGCCGGCTTCCCAACGCTTCCAGTCGCCACCCGGGTAGGTGGGCGAGATAGGCCGCGGGCGATAGGGCACCGGGTTCGCTGGGTCCGATACGAAGGTCCGGTGTGCATCGCTCTCGGCAGGTCCCGGTACTTCAAAGCTCAGTGTGCCGTCGACGTGCAGGTACAGCTCTGTCGAGATTGTGTTTTTCAGGGGCCACTCAGGATATGTTCGCCAAGTGTTACTGCCGGTCTGGAAGATCTTTGCACGCCAGTCGGGCTTCGCACCCTTGCCGTGCAGCCAGTAGGCGAAGAACGGCGCCAGGATTGCCTCTCTAAATTCACGGGCCGTCTCGTGACCCAACGGCCACGGCCCGAGCTTGTCTTCGGCCTGCCTGAGCCAACAGCCGTGGCACCACGGCCCCGCGACCATCAGGTTGGTGTTATCTGGATCGTTTTCGGCGGCATGACGGAATATTTCCCACGGCCCCCAGGGGTCTTCCTGGTCCCAGAAGCCCGCGACATTGAGATTCGGAACTGACGAGCGGTGCAGGGCGTCTACCCAGACCAGCGACTTCCAATAAGTGTCATAGTCCGGATGCGCGACGGTATCGTTCCAATTCGGAACTTTGCCATGTACGTAGTGGTCGTTGATGTTAGACAGAGGCCCAAGGTCTAGGTACCACTGGTACGTATCCCATTGGTCGAATGCAAAATTGGAGTTGGCAAGCTTGTCACTTTCCTCCATCACTGCATACTCAAACTCGTAACTGAGGCGAAGGGCACCGTACCGGTGATCATCGTCGTGCATCCACTCATCGACCGGGCCGGCCGCCTGCTCGCTAACGGCCTTGAGCGCCGGATGGGGATCGAGCAGCGTCGCAGCGGCCGTGTAACCCGAGTAAGACACGCCCATGATTCCAACACGACCGTTGTTGTTGGGGACATTCTTGACAAGCCAGTCGATTGTGTCCCAGGCATCGCGGGTCTCGATGGTGCCCTTGCCATTGCCTATACGCGCGTCTTCGCTCAGCGTAAACGTGCCCTCGGATTTGAAGCGGCCGCGAAGGTTCTGAATAACGAAGATATACCCATCGACCGCCAGCTCCTTCATCGCAGGAGGCATCTTGTCGAAGGCTTTTTCAGGCACGCCGTAGGGAGTACGCACGAGCAAGATCGGCAGTGGCGCCGCAAACCCATGTGTGCGCATGATCACCGTCTGCAGCCGAACGCCATCGCGCATCGGAACCATCACTTCCCGATAATCAAAGAGCGATTCTTGCGCCCCAGTCTGGGCGGCGGTTTTACGTGCCGCGGGCGGGGCAGTCTGCGAGCAGGCGATGCCCAGTAACCCAACTGCGGTCATGAGGGTCGCAGCCATTAATATGCGCATTGGTATCGCCCCCGATTTTCGAACTTCTTCAGTATATCGGCCGGCCGTCAGGGCTCTTTGGGTTTCTAGGTAGACTCCTCGCAAACTCCCCCTTGCCAGCCCTCCCTCACTAAGGCGTACGCTGCCCTTTCAGACTACTTTTGACGCAGATGGCAGCTGCTGCTAGCCCGCCTGGAGTGTGGTTACGCCACCCCTCCGCGTCGACCGGTTGCTAGACTACTAACAGAGAACTTCCAGCGTCGTCGCTGTCTCACTGGTGAAACCTGTCATGCCAGACAAAACGAAGGCTTGGCACGCCGCTACACGTAGCGTTGCTGCGCTCATCGGATTATCCCTCGCATGCGGCGGCCAGCTGTCCCCCGCTGCGGATGCGGCGCTTCCGACCTACGACTTGATCATCGAGCACGGCCGCGTCGTCGACGGCACAGGAGCACCTTGGTTCGCTGCCGACGTAGGTATTCGCGCGGGACGCGTCGCCGCGATCAGGAGGTGCGCAGGGTAGGCGCCCGCAAGGCCAACGGTAACAGCGGCGTGCCACACACCATCACTCATTTGCAATTCGTGCGCAGCGCGGATGTGGACCGTTTCAGGCCGCTCGGTGTCGTGGCGTCCTATCAACTGCTGTGGGCGGAGTTGGGAACCGACACCGTAGAGCTGGTCAAGCCCTACGTCGCGTCTGACATCTACCCTTGGCAGTACCCGGCGCGCTCGATGCTCGATGCAGGCGCGGTGATTGCTGGTGCCAGTGACTGGAACGTGTCCACGCCGGATGTATTCCAGGCCATCTATCAGGCCGAGACGCGTCGTGGCGAGCAGGGCGTGCTGGATGCGAACCAGGACATGCCGCGCGAAGCCATGCTGTATGCGTACACCATCAATGCCGCGCGCGCGATGAAGCAGGAGGCGAATGTCGGTTCAATCGAGCCGGGCAAGGCGGCGGACTTCGCGCTGGTGGACCGCGACGTGCTCACCGTGCCTGCGGAGCAGATGCGCGATACCCGGGTCCTTTGGACTATGGTCGCCGGCGAGTGGGTGTATCGCGCTAACGGGCTCGCTGCGCCGCACTGACCCGCACTACCGCCGTTAGAGCTATGCGATGGGCTAAGCTCAAGCGACAGGTCGAATCGAAGCTGACGTTACGGCGCCTTGCCTCGATGACGAAAGAGCTGCGCCCGCTCAGCCGTGAGCACGAGGGCGAACGCGAGGACGCCACAGCACGCGGAGCCCGCTGGTAAAAAGAATACGGACCCTGACCATTGATGACCGATGAGGGAACCGACTGCGGCACCTCCTATCGTACTGATGACGCCTTGCAAAGAGGCGGCGCTGCCCGCGATCGACCCCATCGGCAGCATCGCTATGGCCCCGAAGTTTGACGCCGCCAGGGGAAAGCACGCCAGCGTGATCGACTGCAGAATGGTAAAGGTCAGCAAAGACTCGGTGCCTGACCAGGCGATTGCGGCGTGTACGGATGTGACCAAAATAAACGCTACAAGCGCGGAATGTGAGATCCGGTGCATCCCGACTCGCTCGACAAGGCGTGCGTTTACAAACGTCGCGACGCCCATCGCACCCGCACACGCCGCAAAGGTAGGGCCTAGTAGCTGGGGCGCGTGAAAGACGCCTGCAAAAATCTGGGGGACGGTGCTCACGTACGCGAGCAACGAACCGAACATCAAGCTCAGACTCATCGTGTAGAGAATGGAAGTGGGTTGGGTAAGGACAAAGCGTGCTGCCTGGAGTAAGTGCGCAGCCGCCAGCGAACGCCGGTTTTTGGGGTTTAGGGTTTCTGGAAGCCTGAGAGCGGCCCAGATCGCTACGACGACTCCGAACAGCGCAAGAAATCCAAATACACCGCGCCAGCTCACGAAGAGCAGGAGGAGCTGACCTACACTCGGTGCGACAATTGGCACCATCAGGAACACAAGGAAGATCATGGACAGGACGCGCGCCATGGCCTCGCCTGAATAGCAGTCGCGAACCACTGAGCGCGAAACAACGCTGGTAGCGGCAACAGAAAATCCCTGGAGGACCCGCAACGCAACCAGCGAGTTCAAATCTGGAGCCAGGCTCGTGAGCAGCGACAGCACGACGTAAAGGCACATGGCAGTCAGGAGGATGGGCCGGCGTCCAAAGCGATCCGAGAGCGGCCCGTAGATCAATTGTCCGCAGCCAGTGCCCATGACGTAGGCGGTGACTATCCATTGCAGCCGATTGTCCTCAACCACTGCAAAATCGCGTCCAATCAATGGTAACGCAGGCAACATCGTGTCGATCGCGGCCGCATTCAGGGCCTGCATGGCTGCCATGAGGGCCACGAATTCGACGAATGACTGTGACCCTCGGTTGCCTCGGCTATCCACTACCGGCGTGATCCTGACTTCCGTGGCTCTTGTGTCTGGCTTAGTTCCTCGCGACGGACCCGCCCTCAAAGTTCGTAGGTGAGAGCGTTATTCGACTCGCGTATACGTGCTTCTTTGTACAGGCGTTGGATGAGGACCAGTCGTTCGTCCTCTGCGAGGTGAGGGAACCAAGACCTCACTTTGCCAGCGAGACTCTTAGGTTTGATAGGCCGTGCTTTCTCTTTTTTGAGAAGCATCAGCAGCCGGGTGAAGTGATCTGTTTGCGCGGCGCGCTTCTGAGCGGGAAATGCGTCCTTCAACGAACTCACCCTGCGGCAGGTATGCGCGAGCGCCTGCAAGTGCCGGACGAGGGGATCGAAGCCAGTATCACGAGAGAGGATCGCGCATTCGAGCGCCGGGTTACTCGCGAGCTCCTGCCCGAGATAGTACGCGATATGGAAGTCGAGCGCGTTCGGACCCTGGCCGGATATCTTGATCCACTTTAAGCGAACCCCCAGCGGCTGAGCCTGTACGACCAGGTCTTCGGGCAACTTCTTCTGCGTGACGCCGTAGAAGATCATCACACGCGCGTCCCCCGGCACTTGGGATAGATCGATCTTTTGCACGTTCTCTAGATCGACGAAGAGCACTCGTTCAGTCAATGCGCGTCTCCATCACGCAGGGACCGCGTGGCAGTCGAATGGTCGCAATCGGGGTAGCCGTCAAGTGCTCGCATCCAGAATCGCGCAAGGTTCCGCGCTCGCGGCCGCAGCCCCGGGGGCGGACCGCAAGGAGATCAGAACCCCTGTCCAGGAGTCACGACTGGCGTCCATCTTGGTACACCCTAATTCTGTGGCGAAATTTTTCGTACATCTCTCGTACGAGGAGCATCATTCATACGTAAGTCATTGATTGTA
>CAWFDT010000002.1:0-241658 GCA_963814675.1 uncultured Pseudomonadota bacterium | reverse complement strand
GAGTTCGAGTCCTCCCGGGCACCACATTAAATTCCCATCTTAGATCAATCACTTACGTCGCTTTATTTTTGGGTCAAGACGACCCGAAGTGCGATTCGCACTATAGAGGATTTGCGCGAAGTGTACGTAAGCTGTTGCGCTGCCAGCTGAATCCCAATTCCTTCCTTCTGAGCGAACTCGAGCCGTACGCGTCGAGTGTGGGTAACTTTCCGCATCGCCTTTCGCACCTTAGTCTTCGCCCTTGCCGCCTGCTGTAACTCCCAATCACATCCTCTGCGTCGCTTCGCAAAGCACTGCTCATAGTCTTGCGTACCCTCCGAACTTTGTGCAGGTGGCGCCATGTTACTCACCTCTCGGATCGTGCGTGCCGCAAGACCTCGCGATCACCGTTACGTTCTTGCGGACGAGCACGGCATGAGTCTTCACGTAATGCCCCGGGGTTCGAAGTGGTGGCGGTTCCGTTATCGCTTTCGGCAAACCGAAAGGATGATATCCCTCGGCGTCTACCCAGAGGTCAATCTGGCCACGGCCCGTCGATTGCACGCTGATGCCCGCGGGCTCCTCGCGCGGGACATCGATCCCAGTGCCGATCGCAAAGAAACGCGTGCGGCGAGCGCGCATACCTTCGAACTCGTTGCACGCCAGTGGCTCAAGATCCTGGAGCCGCGCGTCGCGAAAGGTCAACTCGCCACCGAGACGCTCAAAGATGCCACGCGGATCCTGGAGCGCGACATCTTCCCCGCCCTGGGAACTCACCCGATCGCCAACATCACGGCGCACGAGCTGCTCAGGGTGCTCAAAGAGATTGAGCTCAAGGGCCTGCGATATACCGCAAGACGTGCCAAGCAACGCTGCAGCCGCGTGTTCCGACATGCCATCGGCCTGGGCTATCTCGAGCGTGACATCACCGAAGATCTGCGGGGTCTTCTTGAGCCTCCGCGGGTTCGCCACCGCCCCGGCATTATCGAGCCTGCGCGCTTAGGAGAACTGCTGCGTGCGATCGACGGATACACCGGCCGCGAGGTCATCGGTATCGCCTTGAGGCTCGCCCTCCTCTTCTTCGTGCGCCCCGGGGAGCTTCGCAAAGCGCGCTGGCGGCAATTTGATCTGCAGGCCGCGCAGTGGCGAATTCCGGCCGGAAGCATGAAGGCGCGAGTTCAGCATCTCGTGCCCCTGTCCCGACAAGCACTCGAGCTTCTTCAGAAGCTGCGGACGATCTCTGGAGACAGCGAGTATGTCTTTGCTTCCCTGCGCGACCCGTCGCGACCTCTACACGGTGCCGCCTTGGGCGGCGCCTTGCGGTCATTGGGCTTTGAAAGCCGCGAAGTGACGCCGCACGGATTTCGGGCGACCGCCTGCACATTGCTCAACGAACTGGGATGGCGCTCGGAGGCGATCGAGCGGCAGATGGCGCACGGGGTCTCAGACTCCGTCCGCCAACACTACAACTATGCGCAACATCTCCCTGAGCGCCGCCTCATGATGCAAGCCTGGGCGGACTACCTGGATGACCTGCGCACATCAGGCTCGACTGGCGAGGTGGGATCGCGCCATCCTTGAGTACGCGGCATGACCGGTTCCGGCCCAGAACCGGTCATTGACGATGTCGTCGTGATTGCCGCAAAGCGGTCACTACTTTTACGCTGATCGATCCAACGCTACAGAACCAAGTCACACAGCTCGGGCGTCGGCAGCTGATCCCGCTTCTTCGCGGAGACGCTTTGCCATCAGTTGGTTGAAGAGGGTGATCGCCCGATCGGCGCTGGTGGGCATGATCCGCGGTTCTGGCGTGGCGTCGATCACCCGTTGCTGTGCCTCGATGATGATGCGGTCTTCGGCAAAAGCCTTGCCCGCGATCGCCATCAGAGTGTCTCGTCGATCGGAATCGCCATGCTTCCGGTGCGGCCCCCACGAAAAGAAATAACGAGACGTCTTCGCCGTGAGCGGCGTGACGGCTTGGCTGGTGAACGTGACCCCGCCAATCGCGAGGTCGAGATTGGGTGCCTTGCCGTCGAGTTGGTCCTTCGTCCCAAGGGGGAATGCACCACCGGTCATCAGCAAGACACCGGGTAGCAGAAAGTCGTAATGCGAATACTGTTCAACAGGGTGCGCATAGTCGCGACCCGGGGCTCCAGGCTGTACGGTGACCCACCGCTCAACCCTGACTCCTTGCGCGAGCGGGATGACTTTCGGCCGCTCCCTGGCCCATTGCTCGCTCGCACCGAAGCTGGTGGCATGGACATAGCTCAGGTGGCTGAAATCGAGCAGGTTGTCATTGATTAACCGGGCCTCAGCGGCGTAGTCCAACTGCCCAAACCCGAAGATGAAGTTCGGATCATCGAGGCCCACGGCTGGGGGAATCAGCGTTTCATCGGCCGCGCTGACCTCGCCCATCCAGACCCAAATCCAACTATGTCGGTCGACGACTGGATAGGGGCGTACCTTCGCCTGCGGCGGTATGACATCCTGTCCCGGGATCTCCGTCACGGCACCCGAGGCGTTATAGAGCAAGCCGTGGTACATGCAGCGAAGCTTGTCGCCTTCGCAGCGGCCAAGCGATAGCGGCGCCAAGCGATGCACGCACCGGTCTTGGAGTGCGGCAATCCTTCCCTGATCGTTGCGCCAGAGCACAATGGATTCGCCGAGGATCTGGACACCGAGAGGCTGATTGGTCTTGAGGTCATGGGACCACGCAGCCACGTACCACAAGTTTTTCGCGTAGGGCACAACACCCTCGGGCTGAAGCCTATTTAGTCCCGTTTGATTTTCATTTAATATCATTAAATAGTCAAGTTGCGAGGACTAGACGACGTGCGTCAAGGGACAAAGCCGCTTCGCGAAGGATCAAAGTTGGACCGCGAATCAATCCTCGAGGCAGCATTCGAGGTGCTCGACGCCCACGGGTTTGACGGACTGAGCCTGCGAATGGTCGCTGAAAGACTGAAGGTTCAAACGCCAGCTCTCTACTGGCACGTGGAAAACAAGGCTGCGCTCATCAACCTGATGGCGGCAACCTTTTCTGAGGCGGCCAACCGCGACAAAGACCATGCCCGTGGCTGGAGGAACAAGCTGCTGGCCTTTGCGCGTGCATTACGTCGCGCGTTGCTGGTTCATCGCGACTCCGCGAGACTGTCTCTGGCGGCATCCCCAGTAGAAGATCCAAAGGTGATTGCGGAGCGGATCGCGGCACCTTTGGTTGAAGCTGGGCTGAGCGCGCGACTCGCATTGAGCTATTGCGCGTCAGTAATCGCGTACACGGTGGGCTGGGTCGCCTATGAACAGAGCCAGTCCATGCATGCGTTTCTAGCGCAGATGATCGATTTCTCCGAGAGCTTTGACGCTGGATTGCGGGCACTCGTGGGCGGTCTCACTAATCCACCCGCTGTCCCTGCAAAAAGTGCCAAGCGCGGCGCGGTTCGCCCCGTACGCTGAATTACTGAATGTCCGCCTCAAGTGACTGCCCATAAGCGGTCAGTCAGCACAGGCCGCTTCGGGTCAATGGGACTCATTGGCTCGCGGCTGTGATGACACCGACTCAGGTCGGCCAGGAGCGGCCAATGTACGACCCGAAGTGCGAACCTCAAAGCTGTCGCTCCAGTCCCTGCAAAGTGCTCCAGGTTGAACGTCGAGTCGACTTCCAAGATGATGAAAGGGATGGCTGATGAAACGCTTCAACCCGTGCAGGACGGTAGTGCGAACAGCGTACCGCAGGCACCGCACACTTCCGCCGAGCCGCTGTCGCATCGATCCCGCCGGAGTCCGCAGCGAACCCGGGCATACTAACTGGCGTTCAGGAGTATCAAATGCCCTTGCCCGAGGTACATCCCTCCCATCCGGCAATTCGCACATGGCGGGACTTCTTCGTCCACATAACCACTATTGTCATCGGCCTGCTCATCGCCATTGGACTCGAACAGTCGGTCGAATACGTTCATCACCGTCATCAGTTGCAGGAGGCGCGCCGGGAGTTGTCAAAAGAAGTCGACGATAACCGACGCATAGTTGAATTTAATATCGAGACAACGCGGAAGGCTTCATTGGCGCTCGACGCGGACATTGCAGTCTTGCGGGCGCAACAGTCCTCACGCTCTCCAGTTCCGAAAACGCTTGACTACACTTGGGAGCCTTGGGACACGCGGGACGGAACGTGGCAGGCCGCCAAACAGAGCGGGGCGTTGTCTTTGATGCCGCACGATGAGTTACGCCGATATTCTCATGTCTACGCGGTCCTCGCCGCGTTCATGGATGCGCTACCCGCATTCGGAACCCGAATGGAAGTCGCTCGGGCGATCGCACAGCGAGCGCCAGACGGCAATTTGTCATCCCGGGATATTGAGGAACTTATATCGGCGACCTCTCAGGCACAGGGTAGGCTAGCACTGCTCAGCAAGCTTCTACACTACGCGAGAGAGGGTCTGCAGGATGTGTCGCACCAATAATCAGGCCCTGATAGGTGAACTGCGGTTGCTACGCAGCAAGCCCGCGTGATGGCTTCCGCGCGATCAGCAGATCCGCCGAGATCTGGAATCGCTCGCGGAGCTTACGCACCATGGACATGCTCAATTCGCGCTTGCCATTCAGTACCTCACTAACCCGACTGGGCGTTCCGAGCAGTGGTACGAGGTCAGCGCGCGAAAGGCCGTGCTGGTCCATGAGGTAAGCAAGCAGATCGGGCAGTTTCGGAGTCCGGCGCGGCCAACGAGCGCGCTCGTATGCTTCGATCAAGCGTGCTTGGGCGGTCATCCGCGCCTGATCTGCCGCATCGCTCGACCCCATGAGCTTCTCGATCAGCGCCTTAGCCTCCGCATGATCCCTGTCGTTTTCAATGATGAACAACGTGGCTTTCATTACACCGTCTCCGCGTCGACCTTGTCGTAGTCCTCATGTGATCCGAAAAACCGAACGCTCACGATGCCGCTCTCATAATGCACCAAGACAATCAGGCGATAGTCATTTGCCTTGATATTGAAGACCAATCGGCTACCTTTGAGAACACTCGCCTTCGGATGAGATTTCTTCACATCTTCTGATGTCTTCCATTGCGCTGTCTCCGCGATTGCAAGCCAGGCGTCATATTGTGCCCGCGCAGCTTTGATCCCTCTGTGTCCGGCTCTCGCCGCGAAATAACGCTCGACGACGTCAGTTCCGACCACAATCATAGACTACCATCGTAGCTTAAATTCCATAAAATGGAACGCTTAATTCCATATTATGGAATTAACTAAGCGCAGCGATCGAACTTCTAAGGCTCCCGTATAATTGAGGCCCACGCGGTATCGCGCAGTCTCACCCCAGCGTGCAATTGCGCTGGGTAACGTTCTGGGTAACTCAAAATGTCCCACCGTGACAAGACTATGATTGCGGTGGAATTTACGGCCGAGGTTCGGGTCCTCTCCCGGGCACCAGATTTCCATTGTTTTTCAATATTTTCAGACTCTATTTTTAAGTGATTCCGAGTCCACTATCGACTCGGGCGCCGACGCGCGCGGCGCGTCCTCAAAGCAGGCGTCCGCGCGTCAGTTTCTCGCTTTCACCGCTGCCTATCCGCTGTGTACGGGCGCTGCCGAGTGGGCGGCCGCGCCGCCCTTCAACTTATCGCGCCCACGCTGGCCGTCGATCAAACGAGGGCATGCAGTCGCTTCGCGAATGAGCGGTAAGGCGCCTCGCACCACTCAAAGTGCGCCTGCTTTCCCCGCGCGTGCCGAAATATAGTGCTGCAGGAACGCCGTAAACTCCTCAGCCACCTCTGGAAGTTTCCTTCCGCTACGTCGGATCTGACAAAACTCAAGATGCGCGACGGGATTGACCAATCGGCTCATCCGCAACCCACGGTTACTCCGATCAATGTTCCAGTACGACGGAATAATTGCCGCACCTTCCCCCGCTTCCACCATGCCGATCTGAGTGGTCAGATAATTGACGATCAAGCTGGGCGGCTGCTCAACGCCTGAGCGCGCCAGGTTCTTGTTAATGAAATTCTGCAGTGGCAAGAAGGCGGGCAAGGCAATTAGCTTCGCTCCCTTTAGCGCGGACCACCTAATCGTCGCGAGTGACGGCTCAGATCCATCGCCTGACTGAATCACTGTCAGGAAAAAGCGGAACAGCGGCATACGTCGAACGCCCGGCATATGTTTGAAAAAAACGCCCAATCCCATGTCCAGCTCACCGGCCTCAACCTTCTGCATGGTCGCGGTACTGTCGCCGTCGAACAGTTGAAAACGAAACTCGGGACGAGTGGACCTAAATTCCTTGATCGCCGGTGCGAGCATCTTCTGTGCGACGAGTGGCGGCGCCCCAATCGAGAAGGATGCATGCTTGACCGCCTCGGCGCGCCCGACTTCTGACACGGCGTCCTCCACCTCATGCAAAGTTCGTTGGACGACATCGAGTAGCTTGGTGCCAGAGGTCGTCAGAGCAACCTGCCGAGTGGTTCTATCGAATAACCTCGCCCCAAGTTGAGCTTCCAGCTGACGTATTAGAATACTCAAACCAGCCGGAGTAATGAACAATGCACCGGCTGCGCGAGAGAAACTGCGATGCTGCGCGACGAGTTGGAACGCCCTGAGCTGCTTCGCGGTAAAATTGATCATTTACCAATCCTTAGCAATTAGTAATTTATTATCGCTTCTATTATGAAAGTCTACTCCGCATGATCGCGATCAGGGAGGTGAGATATGCCGGCGATATCGAGCGAGGGAGAGTCCTGTCCTGACCGGACCGCGAGCCGCCAGCGTTCCGCTGTCTTGGATGACCCGCGGCCGGAGGCGGTTCACGGCAGAACCCGATATCTGCTGGACAATGGACGCAAGGAGGCAGCCGACCGCTTTGCGGCCTTGTCGGCGCTGTTTGACCCGACGAGTACTCGACACTTGGAGCACTGTGGCGTTGGCCCCGGATGGCGCTGCCTTGAGGTCGGCGCTGGCGGCGGGTCCATTGCAACCTGGCTCGCTGATCGCGTCGGCGCGAGCGGCGCAGTGCTCGCAACGGACATCGAACCACGGTTCCTAACCGCGCTGGCGCGCCCGAATTTGGAGGTGCGACGTCATGACATCGGGGTGGACGCACTGCCGGAGGGCGCGTTCGATCTGGTGCATGCACGCCTCGTGCTAATGCACGTGCCCGACCGATACCAAGCCTTGGAACGCATGATTGGAGCGCTTAAGCCCGGCGGATGGATCGTCGCGGAAGAATTCGATTCCGTCTCGATGCCCGCTGCCCCCGACCTGTGTCCGTCAGAAGCACGCCTCGAGACGCAGATCGCGTTGCTGCAGCTCCTGGAAGATCATGGGGTCAATCGGCTCTATGGACGACTGTTGTACGGAGCGCTTCGCTCCCACGGATTGGTGAATGTGGACGCGGAAGGCCGTGTGCTTATGCTACGGCACGGCTCTCCGGGTGAATCCATGCTGCGCGCCAACTACATGCAGTTGCGCAGCGAAATGGTCGATGAGGGTTACATTAGCTGCGAGCAAGTTGAAGCCGACCTGAAGCGACTGCAGGACCCTCACTTTGCGATGCCGTCGGCAGTCATGTGGTCGGCGATCGGTCGCCGGCCACGCGGGATCGGGGGACAATGACGAACAGCTGAGGTGGGTGCAGATGTTCAAGATTGCACGCGGATCGGCGGCGTCAATCGCTAGCTCGATTGGAGACGGGTCCCCAGAAAGTGCTCGACACGGCGTCCCTCCTGGTAAACATTGCCATGGCAACTCCTCGGTTCGCATCGGCGACAGTCCCAACCTCGGGACTTATGTATGGACTTTCCCGGCAGTTCAGCTAGTTCCGTGACCGCAGCGCGAGCCAGCCGCGTACCCGACTTTCGGCCCGTAGTCCGGGTCGCTAGCGGGAACTTCCTGGAGATGTACGATTTCCAGGTCTTCGGATACTACGCGGCCGCGATCGGGCGCACGTTCTTCCCGAGCGGGAACGAATTCGCATCACTGATGCTTTCTCTCGCGACGTTTGGCGCTGGTTTCCTGATGCGGCCGATCGGGGCGATCACCCTGGGCGCGTATATCGATCATCGCGGGCGCCGTGATGGGCTGCTGTTGACGCTCGGATTGATGGCGATCGGCACCGCATCGATCGCCTGCACGCCTTCATACGCATCGATCGGGCTGATTGCGCCGCTGCTGGTTGTCTTCGGGCGGCTGGTGCAGGGACTCTCGGCCGGCGCAGAGGCGGGCGGCGTCTCAGTGTATCTTTTCGAAGTCGCGCCGCGTGGGCGCAAGGGGTTCTACGTGAGCTGGCAAGCCGCGAGCCAGCAGGTAGCCGTGATGTTCGCGGCGATGGTCGGGTTGGGCCTGACGTCGCGGCTCACGGGCGATCAGATGACACGCTGGGGATGGCGTGTGCCCCTGCTGATCGGCTGCTTGATCATTCCGGTGCTTTTCCTGTTGCGCCGGTCGCTTGATGAGACATCAGAATTCCTTCAGCGCAAGCACCGTCTATCGCGACGCGAAATTCTGCGAACGCTCGCGAGCAATTGGAGGCTTATCGCGCTTGGCACGTTGCTGACCATCATGAACACGGCCTGCTTCTACCTGATCACAGCTTATACGCCAACATTCGGCGGTACCGTGCTGCATTTTGCGGCCAGGGACAATATGATTGTCACGCTGTGTGTCGGCGCCTCCAATTTCTGCTGGCTTCCGATCATGGGTGCGGTATCCGATAGAATTGGTAGGCGCCCAATGTTAGCGGCAGTCAGTGTGTTGGCGTTGCTGACGGCTTATCCGGCGTTATCTTGGTTGGTGAACGCGCCGTCAGTGAGCCGGCTGATGGTGGTGGAGCTGTGGTTCTCGTTTCTGTTCGCCAGCTACAACAGTGCGTTAATCGTGTTCCTGACGGAAATCATGCCGGCCGACGTCCGCACTACCGGATTCTCCCTTGTCCACAGCTCTGCCACGGCGATATTCGGCGGGTTCACACCCGCGATCTCAAGCTATCTGATCCACGCGACGGGCAATCGTGCCATTCCGGGATTGTGGCTATCGTTCGCCGCCGCCTGCGGGCTGATAGCGACCGCGCTGCTGAGTTCTTCACGCGTCGCGCGGTGTTCTGTGATGCACGAATACGCGCAATAGCACGCGCGCCTCACGGACAATTATGAGGATTTCGGGCGCATGATGTCGCCGACACGGATGGTGGATAGCGGGTTGTACTTGATCAAAAGCGATCCGTGGTTCAAGAATCTTAAGGGTGACCCCCGCTACGAGGCGTTTCTCACCGCTGCTAGCCTGCCCGAGACCGGACGCTCACGAAGGTCAGCAGAGGGTTAATTGCGGGCACTTGCACATCGGCGAGCGCCCCCGCTTTCAGGTGAGCGCATTGGGATTTGGTATTCGCCGAACGGATGCTAGGACATCAAAAACACACTTGGACGAACGACCCTCCGCCACCTCGCTTGACATCATCGAGTCCTTCGTAATAACATTGTTATTACTATGAAATCATTACCGGTGACTGTCCGCCGCATCGGGAACTCACTCGGCATTGTGATCCCCAAGCCCGTTTTGGCCCAGGTCGGGCTATCCAAGCAGGCCGAGCTGACCGTTGAACGCGGGGCCATCGTGTTGCGTAAGCCTCGTAGGGCTGCCCGCTCGGGGTGGGCCGAAGCCGCCAAATCAGTTTCGACTCAGGGCGAGGACGAACTCCTGATGGGAGAGTTTGCCAACGCCGCCGATCTGGAACTTGAGTGGTGAAGCGCGGCGAGATCTGGCTCGTTGCACTTGACCCAACGGTCGGAAGTGAGATTAAGAAGTCGCGGCCGTGTGTCATCGTCTCTCCTCCTGAGCTCAACCAGCATCTGCGCACGGTCATTGTCGCTCCCATGACGAGTAAGGGCTTCGTAGCGCCCTTCCGTGTGCCCGCGACGCACGCAGGAACAAAAGGCCTGATCGTGTTCGATCAACTCAGAACGGTGGACAAGATCCGCCTGGTCAAGCGGCTCGGGGCGGTCAATGCCAAAACTCTGTCCACTGTTCTGATCACTCTGCAAGAAGTATTCGCAGAGTGACGGCCGCTGACGGGGGCGCGTGGCCGCACAGACGGCTAACGCGATTCACCGGTGGGCTCAACTACGGCCAACCTTCCGTGGTTACTCGGCCGAATACGGAATAACCGGTTCCGGTCCAACGCCGGATCTCCATATCCCATTTGCGATCCTAAAGGCCGCGGTGGCGCCGGCCGCCCAACGATCGTTTGAAGCAGACGAACGAGCTACGGTAGGGCGCCTTCGGCGCCGCCGACGAGCAAGGGCGGACGCCCGCTGCTAGGAGCAGAAAAACGCACTCGGACGAACGAGAGCGAACTGCGCCGGATAAATTGCTCGAGCCCGGCGACGCGTAAGGATCAAGTAGGGGCCGCCTCACGGCGGTGTACTACGGCGCGCGGTACTCGACTAGTTATTTCGCTATCGGTGAGCTCGCCGACGCCACACACACCCACTTACCGCTCGGCATCTTCACCCACGTGTCCGTCCAACGCTCGTGTATATCGAAAGGCTTGCCTTCGAAATCGATACCCTTCGCTTTGAAGCCGCCCACCGCGATGGCCGTATCGCCAAAGACTCTCACCTGCACATCCTCGTACTCAGCACTCGTGAACTTTGTCGCCTTTAGGTTGGCGATATCCTGTGCTTTGGTCGTGACCTTCCCACTGCTGCTCGTATCCACTAACCTGTCGTCATAACTCGCAGCAATCGGCTCGGGCTTCTGCGTCTTCGCAGCCTGAAGCCACTGGTTCTCCAGACCCACAATGGCCTTCTCAACCCCAGTGTCGCCGGACTGCGCCTGCGACGTTGCTATAGCCGCGAGTGAAAGGAATCCCAAGAGACACAGCGTCCACTTCTTCATGACTGCCCCCGTCTATCTGACTTTGTTAGTTTCGTATTGAAGCTATGCGAAAGATCGATGAACTCGGAGAATGGGCCCGCTGCGGTCACGTAGTCAATCCCGCGACCTTGGTGGACTCTCAGGTTCGTGCTTTGCGCGTGCAGTCGGCCATTCGACCCAATAAACATTGTGCAGTACGGCAAACCGCACACGGCGCCGGCTCGCACCAACGGTGCGATCGAAGAAATTGAAACGGTCAGTGCGGGTTCGCTCTCAAGCAAGAGCGCACGACCGATAGCCTAGAGCCGGGCAAGCGCGGCGATTTTATCGTACTCGACCGCGATATCTTCGCGATTGATCCATTCGACATACACGACACCAAGGTGCTAGCAACTTATCTCGATGCGCGGGAGGTATACGCGGCCCCGGCGCAGTGAACGCGCCGATCCCTAGGGTATGGGCTTCGGCGTCGCCAAATGTCCGCTAAGTGGCGACCGATATAGAACCTCGAGTGTCCGATCCTGGGCCAGGAGCCGCCGGTCGAGGGCAAGAATTCGTCGCCGCGAAGCAGTCGTTCCCTCCTCGCTTGTCCAGTGCCCGAAGGCGACGCAACGAAAGTGCCGTCATCCCGTTCGCCTGCGAAGCGCTCGCAGGGCGCCGCTGTCCGCCATTATCACGATTTCTAAGGGATAGAAACATCAGGAGCGGAAGCCTGATCTTCAGGACACGAGCAGCCCTCGGGAACGCATGACTGCGCTGACAAAGGGGCTGGTGACGCTGCCGCGACGCTGCTCGGGTGCAGACAGTGTTCGACGGCGCGTGAGATTCGGCAATTTCAGTTGCGAGCATCGTCGGACTTTCCTGTCGTGCTCGCTGGTTGCTGCAATGCGACGGGGTATAGGATCCATACCTGCAGCTCGCGACGCCGATCAATGCCAAGAACAACTGGCCGCGCGCGTCTGCATCCCAGTACCCGGCAGCGTCGCGCAAATGGAAACAAATCGAAGGGGATTCAAGGGGAATACCATGACGAAAAACGGCAAGCAAATCTCCTGGTTTTCAGGGACGGTCGTATCCGTGCTGAGTATGGCAGCCCTGTGCTGCCTTCCGGCAGCGGCGCAGCAGACGGTAACTCAGCCTCAGGTGCTGAGTAATGCGAAAGTGAACGAACCGAGTCGCGCTGACGTTTCGGCGCCGCTGGCCGAGGTCGCGATGACGCCCTCGGTCGCTCAGGGCGTCCGTGTGATACACAGTCCCAAGAAGCCCAAGTTGTTGCAGTTGCTCAGTGCTCCGCTGAGTGAGCACGCGGGGACTGCAAGCGCCGTGCAACCGTCATCCATTGGCCCGCGCATCAGCGCCAAGCAACACCTGGGCTTCGCAGGGGTCGACCAAATTGGTGATGCTCTAGATTGCCCCAGTGTCTCAGGCTTCGGCGTTGTGCCTCCGGACACGAACGCGGCGGTGGGCGACTACGAAGTGGTGCAGTGGGTGAACACCTGCTATGCGGTGTTCAACAAGTTCACCGGGGCCCTCCTCGCGGGGCCTTTCGCTGGCACCAATTTTTGGAAGGGCTTCGGCGCACCGTGCGAGACTAACAACGATGGCGACATCATCATTCAGTGGGATAAGACGAATCACCGCTGGCTGGCATCCCAAAACGTGTTCGCCGGGCCTCCCTTCTATACCTGCGTCGCGGTTTCCCAGACTGCCGATGCGACGGGCCGTTACAACCGCTATACCTTCCCGCAACAGCCTGGGTTTCCCGACTATCCGAAGTGGGGGCTGACGCCCAACGTCTATTACCAGACCCAGAACGTCTTCGATACCACCATCCCGAGTGAGCCCTTCTTGGGTGTGAACGTCTGCGCCTATGACGCCGAGCGCATGCGCGACGGGGACAGGAAAGCGGCGCAAGTCTGCATTTTCGATAACTCCAACGGCACGTTGTTCGACGATGGCATGCTGCCGGCCGATGACGACACCCCGGGGCTCGATGGGCCCGAGGTGTTACTCGGAGCGATCGACAATTTCATCCCTGGTGGCAGCAATGTTTACGAATTCGTGTTCACGGTGGACTTCCACCATCCTGCGAACTCAACTCTCGCTGGTATCGACGGGACCATGCCGATCAGTGTTCCTCCGTACATCCTGGCATTTTGCCCCGCCGGCAGCTTCAACACGTTTTGCGTTCCGCAGCCGAGCCTTGGGTCCGAGCTCCTGGACACGCTCGGCGATCGACTTATGTACCGACTGGCGCGCTCGGCCGACGGCGGTTGGGGCAAAGATGGCGGCAAGCAGCACTTTCTGGTGACTCACAGCGTGAACGATACCGCTGCCGTGGCCCAGAGATGGTACGAGTTCCGCGCCCGGGAAGGCTCGACCAACCTGTCCCTTTATCAAAGCGGGCAGACCCCGGATGATGGCCATTACCGCTGGATGGGCTCCATTGCCAGGGACCAGTCGGGAGACATAGCCCTGGGATATAGCCGTTCGAGTGCAGCCGCCGGTGATTATCCGTCGCTCTATTACGCCGGCCAGACAGCGGGTGATCCCCGGGGCACCACCGAAAAAGAGGCGCTGATCAAACGAGGCGGTGGCTCACAATTGAACTCATTCAATCGCTGGGGCGACTACTCAAGCATGGCTCTCGATGGCAATGACTTGTGCACGTTCTGGTACACGAACGAGTACTACCCCGTCGATGGCTCGTTTACCTGGGCGACCTGGATTGCTTCGCTCAAGTTCCGCAACTGCGGTTCAGATTGACGCCATATGGCGCGCGCCAATGCGTCCGCGACTGTGTTCGCAGTCGCGGACGCCGAGCTGAGCCGGCTAACTTAGAGGCAGCTGCCCAAGAACGGTCGGTCTGGACGGCCGGTGCCCGGGGCTCGGAGAGAATGGTTGCTCCTCTGGCGGCTCTGGGCGCAGCACAAGTCGCATTGCAGTGCTCGCGCAACCTACTGACCTTAGTAGTTTCCCAACAATGACTCAGTCAGTCGCCGCGCGGTTTCTGAAGCCGCAAAGCAGACCACAAAAACGCACTTGGACGAACGAGTGCGAACTGCGCCGAAGAATTGTTTGTTACCCGCTACGCCTTTAGTAAAAAGTGCATTCAAACAAGCAGTCGTTAGCGGGTAATCTGGCCGGTAAAACTCGCGCGCGACTTCATAACATCCCCGCATCGCCAAAGGGGCTGGTGGGGGAGCGAGCGTCGCGCTCATCGCAACGCCCGCGGGTGGGATTCTACCCACGCTTTAATATGTAGTTTCGCGGGGCCCGTTTTGAGGCAGCGTGACGACAGTACAGTTCCCACATCGGCCCGCCGCTGTCACTCCGCACAGGTAACGCAGCGAACGAGACTTCCGTTCTCGAACCTGGGCGAGATCGTCCTGAGCTTCCATGCAGATCCGGCCATCGTGATTGCGCCGATTTCTCTAGGGGGCAATGCGCTGTGCCCTCACACGATCACCGTTGATCGTCCCAGTGATCGAGGCAATCGCGTTCACAGCCACATCGTTCCATGCAAAGCTGAGGTTGCCGACGTTCTTTCCGTTCTGACGCAATTTGACGTCGGCGGAAACGTCGCCCGTTGCGGTATACCAGTGGATTGTACCGGTGACCTCGAGATCCCCCGTCCATTGCACGTGATCGAGGTCGAACTGATAGCCATAAGACTCCTGGACGTATGTGAATTGACCGCCGCGTAACCCACTGCCGATGCCGTACGTGATGATAAAACGCGCGAACACATCACCCACGGTTTCAAGCGCCCCAGCGGCAGATTTGAGCTCGCTGCTGCCCGCCTGATTGCCGGTTAGCGCGTCCACGGGCTTTAGTTCGCCGACCGTTTTGGCAAATCGCGGAGGTGTGCGGAGCGGTCGCACACTCCGAATGCAACTCGTGTCACCGGGTGACAGCTGCGCGATAAACCGACGCACGATATCTTCCACGCAATGCGTGGTGTCGCCCCCGTCCGGAAGATAGCCGACATCGCTGTAGTAGTACGCAGTCACATGGGTGAGATTCGGGATCAGGAGATGAACCACATTCGGGAACTGAGCTGCAGTCTGGTTGGCGTCCTCGGGGGAAGTCACGGAATCAAGATCTCCGGACAGTACCAAGGTAGGCACAGTCGGAAACACAGGATGCTTCGGTAACGGATCACCCTGCGGATACGCCGGCGGCGGCACAGGCCAGTCGAGACAGGTGCCGAGGGGCGTGAAGTCGGCATTAGAGGCGATCGCTTCATCAATCGTGAATGGAGCGAAAAGATCGGACCGATTCTCGCGCGCGTCTTCGAGTGACTGATCGTACTGTAGGCGCCGCTGCGATGGAGTAGCGCTCAAATCATAGAGGAGCGGATATTCGGCGCAGATCACGGCCTGGTATTGCCCATAACTGAAATCGACTGGATGACTTACCGACGGCGTGTTGTATTCGGCGGCGAGACGCAGCAGGGGAACGGCATCCTGCGAGTCGAACCAAGCACGTATGGCGGAATCGAGATCTCTGTAGGTGATCGGTGAGCTGCCAAGATTCGTGACGAGTAGAAAGAGCGTCGAAACGTCGAGCGTGACGCCCGTTTCGATTCCGTCGGCATCGGGCGCCGTACCGCTGATGGACTGTTGACGAAGTTCGCGTAGCAATCGCTCAAGGCGATTGGTCGACGTTCCACCCAGGGCCCGACACGCAGGTGAGCGGTCGCACACGAGATCGAGGCCGTCCTGTCCGGTGGTCCAATCAGTCGGAAACCATACATCCGGCGCACGCACAGGGTAAGCGCTATCGAGGATGATGCTACGCAATCGATCGGGGTGCCAGGCGGCAAAGACCTGTCCGACATAGGTTCCGTAGCTGTCGCCGTAGTAGTCGACCTGGTCGATCTGCATTGCGTCCATGACTGCCACGATGTCGTCGACGGCGAGCTTCGTGCCGTAGAGCGGTGCTTTGTCGCCGAGCTGCTCGCCGCAGGCTTTGAGGCCTTTCGGGTCGACGGGATCGCCCGTTTGAATCGCATGACAATTGACGGCGCCCGACAGTCCGGTGCCGCGTTTGTCGATGATCAAAACATCGCGATGCTCGCGCAATGAACCATAAATATTGAGGTATGCACCCGCCGTGCCCCTGGTGGAATAGCCGGGACCCCCTTCCTGCGGCAGGAGCGTGCCAAAGGCGGGGTGAGTGAGGTCGAAGCGTGGATAGTAGATGAAACCGATGTTGATATTGCCCTTCACACCACCGGTCGGGTCGAACGCGCGCTTGATCGATCCGCAGTAGCCATTGAACTCCGCGTCGCAGAACTTCAGCGTGAGTGTCCCGACAGTAATCGTTTGGGGCACCGACGACGTCGCAAGTGCGCTCGTTGGGAGCAGCGCGAGCGCCAAAGCACAAGCCCATCCAAGAATACCGGGAGTTCTCAACAACCGTGAGTGCGCCATGATCCTAGGCCCCTGCGATCGTTATGGTTTTAGGGGCATTCATGCACCGACCGGCGGACGGCGTCAAGCTTTTGGCTCCGCGAAGAGCTGTAAGGAGACGCGGAGTTGGGTCGATTTTGACCACTGCAGGGTCTGATTTAATTTTTAAGTAAAAAAAGGTGCAGTCTGACCCGCCGTCGGCATCAGGGACTATCGATCTGCGAACGTACAAACCTGCTGCCAAATTCACTAACAGCGTGGGGGACTCCATGGTTTCGCAATCACCGCAGGCATTGCGTCACCGTCATTACAGCGCTCGCAAATCTAAAGGGTGTCACTATTGGTCTGTCGCAACGGTCAACATGACCCGCCGGCCCTGTTCGGGCAGCACTACGTAGAGGCTCGACACGTGGAGACCGCGAGCGTCGGTCAGGTTGAAGCCATCAAGCCGCACGGTCCACGGGCGAGAGCGCAGCATCCAGTGATAGCGAGCGCCCGCCCCGAGGGTCGAGAACGCCGGCAGATAGATGCTGTTGTCCGCGGTTGCGACCCGCGACGAAAGGCGATTCCACTGCAGCGAGGCTGCCCACGGACCCCATCGCGGCGGGGCGTAATCGACGTTGGCCGTCACGGTCAGCGGAACCGGCCCGAGCGGTACGTTTCCGGTCGCCCCCGGCTCAGGGATCACCCGGTCAACTCTAGGTTGCAGGTATACGCCCCCTGCCAGCACCGTGAGCCCGCGGTCGTTGTACGACAGCGAAGTCTCAAGGCCGCGGTATTGAAGGCTGCCCAGCTGCGTGTAGACATTGTCAGCGTCAACGTTGAAATACGGCTTGTGGATGTCGAAAGCCCCGAAGATCAGCTGCAGTCTCGCAGACGGGGCCCAGCGGATTCCGCCATCGACCTGCCAGCTCCGAGTTGCCGGAGGCGGCTCGTTACGGTTATTCGCCGACACCGGTGCGAGTGCCGAGTCCTCCAGACCCTGGACGTAACTGCCATAAAGAATGAGGGCGCGGTCAGGGTCAGTGGCCAGTCGCAGATTCAGCAGCCAGGGGCTCGTCCGGTCCGTGTCGGCAGGAGCCGAGGGCATCTGGACGGTGCGGCGGTAGTGATCGTTCAGCACCCCGACCGCAAACGAACCCACGCCTTGCCAGCGCTCCTCGAGCGTGAGGCCGAGCCCGACCTGTCGAGTGTTGTCGCTGCTCGCAGGCCCGAATGCCAGGACTGGCTGGGGAAGGGGCGCTTGGCTGGTCAGCGGGATCGTACCGAAGTCCGTGATCGAATCGCCGCCAAACTCCCGGTCGACGGAGCGGCCGCGAACCGCGAGCTGGAGCTGTTGCCAATGGGCGCCGTTCGTGAACGCGCGGGACAGTCGCAATTCGCCCGACGTGGATTTTGCCGTAAAGGATGGCGCGACATCCATCACTGAATCGGCTGTCTGAGGCGTCAGCAAGGTCAGATACGGGTCGTAACCGATCGGATCGCTTTCCCGCGAATGAAAAAGACCGGCGGCGAGTGCCCAGCTATCACCGAGCGCGCTCTTCACGACCGCGCCGAAGGTTGTCTGGTGCCATCCCCAGGTGGTCCAGTCCTGAGTGCCGAGATCTTGTGTGCGAAACAGAGGCAGCGGAAGGGTGCCATCCGTGTAGACGCTCGGTACGATCTGGCGCGCCCCGCCCACAATGTACGACCAGAACGGGATAATCTCGGTCCCCGGGGTCGGGCGCCAGCGGAACGTCGTCCCGAAAACGCCCGTGTGTGACTCGCGGAAGACATCGACGTCGAAGTCCTTGCGGTAGCCGGCGCACAGGTCGACGCCGAGGGTAGCGGTCAAGGGGATCTGCGCTTCGAGGTCCGCGGTCGCAGCGTCGAACGGCCCGCGTGTTAGTACAGCGCTGATCAGCGCCTTGTTCCCGGGCGTGCGCAGACTGAGGTCGGCAACGCCGGTCGGCGCGGGGAAGCTGTAAGACTGTGCTGCGATCCCGACGCGCATCGTAGTCTCGCGAACCATGCAATCACCAGTCACCCATGTCTGCTGGTCGAAGTACAGACCCTCGATCCTCAAGTTTCCAGCCTGCTGCGGACTAAACCCGCGTGCTTCGTTCGGGGAGTAGAGGCCGACGTTCTGGAAGCCGATCTGCGTGCCGAAGGCATCCTGGGCCGCGGTCACAGCGTTCTCGTCAGCGCGCTGCGCGAACGCAGGGCCGACTATCGCAAGACACACGACGGGGGCTAGAAACCGGCAGGCTTCTCTTGGAGAAATCAGGTCAAAAGAGTCCCGAGGCCCGCTATTCCAGCTCGCTACTCTGGCCCGTCGAACGCCGTCTGCATGAGATGACGTCATCCTAACCATCCAGTCGCGGCATTCCGATATCAAGGAAAACCTGGCGACCGCCTGGAGAAGGAAGTGAGTCAAATGACCCGTTGCATGGCCGATTCCACAAGCGCAATCCTAGGCGCGCCCGCGTCGCCCCGCGACCTGCGTCAGCCATTCGCACAAGCCTTGTGGGTAGCGCGGCCTCAACGCTGCTTATTGACCTGCAACCCTTGAGAAATGATCCCGGGCACGTCACACAATTCTATTCACAAGGGGTAGGCCGCAGCGGTTAAGCAGCTCAGCACCATTTCGGCAGCGATGGGACCACGGACCACCCCGTCGACGCTACGCTGGACGGCGCCACCTTTCAGCATACCGCGGAGTTTGGCTTGGGATCGGCCGCTCATTTCGTGCACCAACGGATAACATCAAGTACCAGCGAGCACCGCGCCAATGCACAAGACTGGTGGGTAATTTGTTGGGTAACTCAAAAATCCCACCGTGCTAAGACTTTGATTGCGGAGGGATTTACCATCGAGGTTCGAGTCCTCTCCCGGGCACCAGAATTGCTTTAATTTTCAATAATATAACACTCTAAATCAATTGTATTTCGAGCCGAATCAGCGACTCGAACTCGCGCGAACTATAGACGATTTCGCTGCCGATTAAGGCCGCTTCAGACAGCGCGCGCTTCGCGGCGGAATGGCGCGCGGATTGTCAGTCCGAAGCTCATTGCGCCCTCCGGAGAAAATCGGAGGGCGCTCGGCTCTTCAGAGGGCGGCCTCGCCAGTTGGAAACTCACCGTCCTGCAGCAGCGCGTCGACGCATTCGGTCATTGGAGACTTCGTAGCGCCTGCAAGGCAGGCGGCTTGCTGTGAAGCAAGCAAGTTCTCGTATCGTTCCCGCTACTTGAGCGCCTGGCTACCTGAATTAAGCTTCTTAGTAGCGGGCCGATTGCGCCAGCGCTGACCCCGGTCCCTGATTATTGGCCGTAGCAGGATTGCGGCAATAGCGCCAAAGCACGCAACCAAAACCTGCGTATCGATGTGATGCAAGCCATAAGGACTTGGGTCGACCGTCAGTGCTGCGAGTGCAAGCGCTAACGCGGAAATCAGCACGATCTTTTTCTTGTCCATTGCGCATTCCCTCCCCGGGACTGAGGGTAGCCATCAAGGACGCGAGACTATGAGACGCGCGTCACGATTTTCACTCCAACGGCCGGTAGCCCTTTGAGCACGGTGGCCGATCACCTGAGAAAGCCGTTTGTTTCCCCGTTTATTTGTGCAGCCGAAGCCCAAGGCTCTCACCGTTGAATTGCTGCGCCCTGAGGTTGATCCGTCCGCTTGTTGACACCTTTTGCGACTACATACGTGACCAAGAAGTGCGCGTCGAGGGAGCTGCTATTGACGACATCGTGGAGCTTCGTCCCCTCAGTCCAGGAGTCCCCAGCGTTGTAAACGTGTTTTGCGCAGTTCGCGTCGTACAATCAACGGGACCGGAGTCCGCTGCCAAGCTGAGCAGCAAGATTCCTGGGTGTGTATGCCAGCCAGTGGTACCACCCGGAGAGAACTTTACTTCCTGCATAACAACGTTTGAGGGACCCTCAGTTTCAAGCTCTGCGCCAAATCCTTCTCCGGTACCCGGCAGCGCGACGTGCGCGTGAACATGGATGTCGCGGTTGTCGGTCCCCGTCGAGAGAATAACGTTGTACCAAGCTCCGATCGTCGGCGTTGCCATAGCAAGGCCCGCGCCTTTCTGCGCAGCCTCGAGGGCGTGCGGGTCGACGTGACCGCTACACGAATTATCGTGTCTCAGAAATAGACTTGCTGCAGCGTAGAGTTCGCGATGATATGCTTTTCGCACTAAACTCCGAGGGCGCAGTACCAAGACGCCCGAACGGTAAGTGCGTGGATGGGGGTTCACTCGCGTCACCCTTCGGCGGAGATCGCGACCGCGGTGTCCGCAGTATTCCGCGCACTATCAATCTGTGCGTCCGTCGCGCTCTGTGATTCCCCTGCCGCGCTGGCCCAGACGGTTGCTCCTGCAGCGCTGACAGCAGACATTCCCGCGCAGCCGCTTGCGCCGGCGTTGGCAGCGTTTGCGAACCAGACCGGCCTGCAGCTCGTTTATGTCTCTGGAGTTGTGCGTAACAAGAAATCCCACGCGGTCTCTGCGGGACTCGACGCGGACGCGGCGCTCGCTCAGTTGCTTCAAGGCACGGGCCTCAAGTTCCAGCACCTCGACGCAAGCAGCGTCCAAATCCTCGCAGCCGCGGCATCCGGGCCGGAAATCAGGAACCCAAGCCCCGCGGGCCAGGAGTCAATCGAGGTCATCGTCACCGGGACACGCGTGGCCACGCCGAATGAGATCGCCGTCAGCCCGATCATCTCCGTGTCGGCTGCGGAGTTCCGGGAGACGGGCCTCACGCGGCTCGAAGACGTCCTCGACAAGCTGCCCATGTTCTTTGCGAGCACGAACTCCACCGTCAACAACCCCGCGGACGGTACTGCGGCGCTCAACCTGCGCGGCCTGGGGAACCAGCGCACGCTGGTGCTGGTTGACGGCATGCGGCTTGGACCCGGGTCTACCGACGGGCGCAACTGGTCGGACGTCAATCAGATTCCGGCTGCCCTGATCGAGCGCGTTGATGTGCTCACCGGAGGCGCTTCGGCGGTGTACGGTGCGGATGCAGTCGCAGGAGTTGTGAACTTCATCATCAGTACGCATTTCGAGGGCGTGAGAGTCGACGCGGGCTACCACGTCAACCATCACAACAACAACAATCAGGATGGAGTAGCGTCGCTCTTGAGCGCCGCCGGCGGTGTACTGCCGCCGAGCAGTGTCAACACTGCGTCCGGCAAAAACGCGTCCGTTATCATGGGTACGAACTTCGCGAACAACCGGGGCAACGTGACCGGCTATGTGACCTACGACAACCAGGCCGCGGCATTGCAGAGCAAATTCGACTACAGCGCGTGCACGCTTAATACCACACAAACGGGCAAGCTGACATGTGCGGGATCCGACACCTCCCGTGGCGGCCGGTTCTACGCCTTCGGCAATAGTGGGCCTCTCGTCGATGATACGGTCGACCCCAAGACCGGAGTGTTCCGGCCGTTCGCGGAACCGGGCGACGAATACAACTTCGGACCGGTGAACTACTACCAGACGCCGAACGAGCGCTGGACCGGTGGCGCGTTCGTGAAGTACGAATTCAGCCCGCAGGCGGACGTGTACACGAGCGTGATGTACATGCGGAATTCGATGACCGCGCAAATCGCCCCGAGCGGTTCCTTTGGGTACACGCAATTCATTCCGTGCGCCGATCCGCTGCTGACGGCACAGGAGGTCGCGACGCTTTGCACCCCGACAAACATCGCGGCCAACGGGGGGAATTACGAGGTCTACAACGGCGAGAACTATCCCGGTCTCAACATCTCGATCTTTCGTCGCAACGTCGAGCGTGGCGACCGGATCGACACCTACCTAAACGAGGCGGCGCGAGCCGTGCTGGGTCTCAAGGGTGGCTTTGCGGATGGCTGGACGTACAACATTTACGCCCAGCGTGGCACGGTGCACATCGACGATAACGAGGACAATGACCTCGGCATTCCGCAAATCGCAGAGGCGCTGAATGTGTTGCCGGGACCCGGCGGGCCGGTCTGTGGCGGGCAGACCGGCACCGCGTTCACTCCAAACAAAAAATGCGTACCCTGGAACATCTGGGTGCCGAACGGAGTAGCGCCTGCGTCTCTCGCATTCATGTCCATCCCGTCGTTCACGACCGGCAGCGTGACTGAGCAAGTCGTCTCGGGCTCCGCGACCGGCGATCTCGGTAGGTACGGAGCGAAGCTGCCTGCGGCGGAACAGGGATTACAGTTCAACCTCGGGGTGGAATGGCGGAAGGAGCAATCGTCCTTTGTACCGAACTACGAGCAGCAGCAGGGCTACGCTGCGGGCTCGAATGGTCCGATAGGGGCGGTCGCCGGTGAGTTCACGGCCAAGGAGATGTTCACGGAGATGCGTCTGCCGCTCGCCGCTCACCGGGTGTTGGCCGATGACCTCTTCGTGGACGGCGGCTATCGTTACTCGAGGTACAGCAATGGATTCGACACCAACACTTACAAGCTCGGTCTGCAGTGGGCACCGGTGGGCTCCATTCGCCTGCGTGGCAGCTTCCAACGTGCTGTGCGCGCGCCGAACATCAGCGAACTCTTCTCACTGCAGTTCTTAAATCCCAACGGCGGCACCGTTGACCCGTGCGCCGGTACACCAACGGCTTCGCTGGCGGCTTGCGAGCTGACCGGCGTAAAACCTGCCCAGTACGGGCATATCGTGCCAAGCCCCTTTGCGTATAACAGTCTGACGGGTGGCAATCCAAATCTGCAACCCGAAGTCGCCGATACGTACACGATGGGTCTGGTGCTCCAGCCGAGTATGGCGCAGGACCTCACGCTGTCGCTCGACTACTTCAATATCAAGATCGAGGGCGTGATCGCGGCCACCGGCGCCGACACGGTCATGTCCGACTGCCTCGCCAGCGTGGGTAACCCGGCACAGGCGGGGCGTTTCTGCCCGCTGATACATCGGGACGCGCAGGGTTCGCTGTGGCTGACTCCGTCGGGGTATGTTTCGGATCTCCTGCTGAACGAAGGGGAGCTCGCGACCCGAGGTATCGACGTCAATGGCAGCTACCGCGTGTCCCTAGCGACGGCCGGATCGTTGCTAATCGCGCTCGTGGGCACGCATCTGCAGAGCTTGCAGACCACACCGGTGGCGGGCTTGGGCTCGTATGACTGCGCCGGCTACTTCGGTACGCTCTGCGGTGTCGTAACGCCGAAGTGGCGTCATGTTTTGAACGCGACCTGGTCAACGCCTTGGCCTGGAGTCGCGGTGGGCCTTCGCTGGCGATACATCGGCCCATCCGAGTCCGCCCTGACAAACGCTAGTCCGTTCCTGTCCGGACCCTCATACGCATACCTGCCCCTTGCCCACATCCCTGCGTACAGCTATTTCGATCTGAACGGAACCATCGATCTGAACAAGAACTTCACGCTGCGACTGGGCGTGAACAACATCGCCGACAAGGCGCCGCCACTGGTGGTTGGGAACGACTGCTTTGGAACCGTACCGCTAGGACTGTGCAACGGCAATACCTTTCCCGGAGTCTACGACGCCATGGGGAGGTACCTGTTCGTGAATCTCTCGGCGCAGTGGTAAGGCGCGGTTGGCGGTGCTGCTTCTGGCGCCAAATATCACTACTTCCTAAGAACTCCCTAGAGATCTCCTATTGGTCGAGACTGTGTGATAACCAAACCGGCTAGGTCGATAAATGACGTAGGCAAGAGCTAACGGGTCTCACGCCCGAATCGCCGCGATCAGCGGCTGCACTCCGAACATCTGGATCGTCCCTCAGGTTATATGCCAGTACGGGCAGGCTCAGCTCCGTTCGGACTTTCGGTACTGTTTTCGTCAGGAAGTGTGTCGCTCCCATCCACGATTTGAGCGTCCCGAACGCGTGTTCGACAGTCTGCCGTCGTAGTCGACCGGCTTCCCGCGCCTGCATCCGATCGAGCAATTCCTTCCTCGTGTTCTGGTCAAGAGGCAGCAACGCAAGGATGACGTAAGAGAGCGCGCCTAGAAACTTTACGATTGGATGAATGCCAGAAGATCCGCGTTGATCGTGTCTGGATTAGTGCCATGCATGCCGTGCGGAAAGCCTTTATAGGTCTTTTAGCGGTCTGCACCTGAAGTCCGTCGAACACATCCTTCGGTAGATCTCCTGGATTTGCGGTGGTCTTGACCATGATAGGCGGCACAGCGCTGAGGAGTACTGCCTTGGCGACGCGACTTTCGCCGTGTCTACCGATATAACGCGCAACCTCGCCACCGCCCGTGGAGTGACCCACGTGGATTGCATTCTTTAAGTTGAGGTGAGCCGTCAGCGCTGCGAGGTCGTCTGCGTAATGGTCCATATCATGGCCGGTAGCAGTTTGCACTGGTGCTTAGAGTCCGCGCCTGTTCAGTATGTGCTAGGTTGTTGCGGTGGCATGGGCAGTGCCGGAGAACATCCAAATGGCAACGATCAAGGTGATTCAGAACGGACCCTATCTCGTCCAAGGTGATGATGTGACGGCGGTTGATTGGAACGGCGCCAGCTACGCGATTCCCAAGCGTCCGTTTGCGCTGTGTCGCTGCGGCGGCTCGACTACCAAGCCTTTCTGCGACGGAACCCACTCTCGAACTGGCTTCAAAGCGGCGGAAGCAGCAGTTCCGGACAGCCAAGACAAACCGGCCACCAAACCATAGCAGGCCGGCAGCCGCCCAGCACCTGGGCCGCCAGCGGCGCCAGACTCCGCCAATGCGGGGACCCTAGCCACCCGAGCAGTAGGCACAGCGCTCTGGCATTCGTACGGTGGGATCCCCATCTTGGAGAATCCCTATGCCTGCTACTTCCGATCCGAGTCCGCTGGCGGCGCTGTCGGCGTCACTGTCCGGCTTGGTGGCCGCGACCGCACCGTCCTTAGTTTCGGTGCATTCGCACCGCTCAGCTTCCTCGGGATTCGTCTGGAAACCCGGTCTGATCGTCACCGCCGACGAAGCGCTCGCCGAGGAAGGCGAGATCGCAGTCACGCTGGCCAGCGGTCAATGCCTGGCCGCTAGCGTTGTCGGCCGTGATCCTACTACCGACATTGCGCTGCTGCGGGTGGCTACATCCGATCTCAAGCCCGTTGTCCTTGAGGCCTCTGCGCCCGGCACCGGCGCGCTCGTCGTTGCGGTCGGCGGCCGCGAAGGACAGGCGGTCGCCGCACTCGGCCTCATCGTTCACTCGGGACCAGCCTGGCGCTCGATGCGCGGCGGCGAGATCGACGCGCGCATAGAACTTGATCTCGCGCTCCGCAGCCACGCCGAGGGCGGGGTTGCGATTGACGCCGAAGGCCACCACTTCGGCATGACGGTGTTCGGCCCAAGGCGTCGTGTGCTCGTGATTCCCGCCGCGACCATCGCTCGCGTCGCCACCCAGCTGGAAGCACACCGGAAGATCGCGCGCGGCTATCTCGGCCTCGCTCTTCAGCCGGTGCGCCTGGACCACCAAGGTGGCATCGGGGCGATGGTGATGAGCGTCGACGCTGACGGTCCCGGCGCAAAGGCAGGCATCCGTCAGGGGGACGTAATCCAGGGATGGCGCGGTCAACCGATCCGCGCGCTCAATGAGGTGCTGCGCGCGCTTGGTCCTGCGAGCGTAGGCACAACGGTGCCGGTGGCGCTGAGCCGCGGCGGCGAGACGCGCGCTGTTGATCTGGTGGTCGGCGAGAGGCCGGATCGTTGAGCGAGAGCAGAGGGAGCGAGGTCATCGTCATCGCACTCAGCGTCGGTGACGCAGCTCTCGCCGATCGTCTTGCGGCGCTGCTCGCTGGTATACCCGGGCTGCGGCTGGCGGCGCCCGGCGAGCACGCCGATGTCAGCGTCACCAGCTCGGAGACCGTGCGCGAGACGAATGACTTCGAACTCGCTCTCACACCGCGAGAGGCCGAGGTGCTGATCCTGCTCGCCGAGGGCGCCTCCAACAAGGCCATCGCCCGCCGCCTCGGTATCTCGCTGCACACGGCCAAGTTCCATGTGAGTCAGCTACTCAACAAGCTCGACGCCACCGGCCGCACGGACGCAGTCGCGCACGCCGCGCGGCTCGGCGTCCTTCATCTATAGGGTCACTGACCGGCAGACGAGCCCGTTCCCCGAGCCGGGCTACGACCCACGGGCTCATTGGGTCCACGGCCGCGGTCGGCCAGGATCGCGCCTCAGGACGTTCGTAGGCGGGAATACGGGGCGTGACGGAATCGAACCGTCGACCAGCAGATTAAAAGTCGTGCACCCTACTCTGAGGGACGCGGCGCGACACCGCGGCACTCCGCGTAACTCCTTGAGGTTAGGCTAAATACCCAGGTGGCTCGATGTGTGCCTATGTGGGCCTGCGAGTGCCCTGGAGTTAGTCAGTCGGGTCGGGGGAGGCGCGTTCGGGTGACCCCTCGCGCTGGCCTCCGCCCGCCGCTCAAACTGCGTGTGCGGATTTCCCGCGCGCAGCTTTCGTGCTGACGTGCAATGAGTGCTTATGAAGGCAGTAGACTGCACAGCCTCACCAGGTTCAACTCGCCATGGAGCCTCTCGTATGGCAGTTCACGCCACGCATAAGAGCGCCACCGCCGACTTCGATGCGCCCAAAGGCGCCTGACGATCCAGCGATCGAGTTGTAGGAAGAGTCTTCGGACGTGGGCGCGCCTGTAATGCTCGCCCCAACCCCGCATCTGGATGTTCAACTCGCGTATCAACGACTCGGTCGGCCCCGGCGCGGTGCGTCGCGTGATATGGCGAATCTTCTCCTTGAAGCGTTGGACGGACTTGTCCTGCGGGAACGCATAGAGCGATCCTGCGCGGGTTCTCTTGATCCAGCGTGTCGATAGAAGCATCGGCGCTCTACCTCGCTTGATGATAAAACCCAGGAACGCCAATCCATCCCGAACATGCACGATCCGGGTTTTCTCCGGATTCAGTTGCACGCCCAGTTGCTCAAGGATCCGAGTTGCCGCCTTCAGCGCCGCTCGTGCCTCGGCCGCGGATTGACAGGTGATGCACCAGTCATCCGCGTAACGCGTCAGTTGATACCCTCGGCGGCGCATCTCCCGATCAAAGGGCGTCAGGAGAATGTTGCTCGCCAGAGGTGAGATGACACCCCCTTGCGGAACGCCGCGCTCGGTCGGGAACAATCGACCCTCTCCCCAGGCGCCGGCTTTGAGCATGCGCTCGATGAGCCTCAATACTCGTCCGTCCGATACCCGTTGAGAGATGAGGGTCATGAGCTTGGACTGATCCGCTGACCCAAAGAAGTCTTTCAGGTCCGCATCCACAATCCACTCATTCCCCGCCACGATTTCTTTCCAGACTTTGCGCAGCGCGTCCTGCGTCGATAACCCTCGCCGATAGCCAAAGCTGGCCACATCGAATACCGGCTCGAAGATTGGCGTCAACCGATTAACCAGCGCCTGTTGGCACACGCGATCATAAATCGCGGGTATTCCCAGCATTCGCTGCTCGTTCGGTCGCCCCGCCTTCGGAATAGGCTTCTGCCGCACCGGCAACGGTCGGTAGCCATCGGTTTTGAGTTCGTCGTGCAGCTGGCTTAGACGTTCTTGCGAACGCGCACCAAACGCCTCGATACTCTCACCGTCCACGCCGCCCGCGCCCTGATTGGCTTTCACCTTCTCCCAGGCCATCTCCAGATTCTTCCGCTGGTAGACCTTGTCAATCAACGAATGGACCTTCTTGGCACCCGTTGGATTGAGCCACTCCGCAAGTCTCCTCGGCGCACAGCGTTCGGGTTTTTCACTCATGGAACTGTTCCGCGTCTGTGTGCCTTGCTCATCTTGCCTCGCCTCTCGCTCCAACCGTCATCACCCACCCGCCTTCCCCAGCCCATCTTGGCTGCCGGTCATCACGCTCGAACGGCTTTCGTCCCGGCCGCTCCTCGCTCATCCCGGTCGCGCGACTTTCACCGCGCTTCTTCGGTACTACTCGGGTCGTCCGACTGCTGAGCGGGCATCGCTCGCCTTTTCGCTTACGCTTATAGGCTCACTTACTGCGGTGCCACCCGCAGACCCGACCAGCTCTCCTGAGGTCATGTCACTGTTCTTCCGCATCGTGCCGCCCGCAATCACCTTGATTGTGGTGGGCGAATGAGAACGCCTTCGCCTGTGCAGGCAGGCTCGACCTCTCCCACCGTTGGCCGACCGGTTCATCGTCGGAGTCTCCTCCTCGATTGCGGCCCGATGCTTCTCCGCAGGCCCTTCGGATCCCGGATCGCTCCGGACACCCTGCCCTCCAGATTCCCTGAACGTGATGCTCCAGGTCCACCTTGGCTGTTTCCATCTTTCGACTTCGTGCCCGTGTAGGCTTCTCCATACATCACCTTCTCTGGCCAGCGAGGCTCCACCCCGCTTTTGGATACGCCACCCCTCATTCGAGCGGCAGAGGGACTTCAACCCTCCCGAACAGTGCGCTGCTCAGCGCACCTGCACCGAATTTGCACCGAATGACCAGCGGACTTTCGCATTTTTCTGCATTTGGTCTCTCGTCGCTCGGTGCAATTCGGTGCAGTAGTGAGCCGCCGACTTTATCGGGGCCGGATTGCTTTGAATATGGCCGGTGAAAAGCCATCTTTCCAAAGAACCAGGTGGTACGAAAATCGCCTGGCAAAACCGGCCGGCCGAGCATCACGACACGTCGTTCCTCGAGTGCGCTGGAAGCTCCTGTAAGGGTAAGAGTGTTAGTCCACCCGAAGTCGTCTTGTTGAGCCGTGTTGCTACAGATATCGCGCGAGCAACACGAGGCCGCACCGTAAAGCGATTTCTTCACGCATAGTGAAGCCAGACTGCCCGTTCAACCGAGCAGACTGGCTGGCACGCCGGGCCTCTCCAGGACGATGAAGTGGCCGGCGTTTGGTACCTGAGTGAATTTGGCTGTGGGAATCAGATCCTTGTTGGCCTGTCGATCCGATGGTCGCGACCAGTCCTTCTCTCCATAGACAAGATGGACCGGAGCTCTGACGTTCGGATAACGTGAACGCGCGGCAATGAAGCTGGGGAGGCCGGCGTACACGGAGCGCGCGACGGTCGAGTAGCCAGGTCGCCGGCCGACCCTGAGCAATTCAGCCAGGTAATCCTCACGCAGGGCGGTTTTGTCGACGAGGCCCCCACGGAGAACGGCCCGCATAATTGGTTTGGGCTCCAGTCCGGCTAGGATTGGACCGATGCCGGGCGCGAGAACGCCTGTAATGATGAACCGAGCTAAGAGACTGGATCTTAGGATTCCGCCCGCGTAATCGTAGGGATTGATCGCCAGGACCCGACGGACTCGTTGTGGAAGTTCTGCCGCTGTCGTCAGTGCGAGCACGGCACCCATTGACTCTCCGAGCAGCGTCACATCGTGCAGATCAAGTCGTGTAATGAGATTCGTGACGGCAGCGCGCATGCCAGCTTCCTCGTAGGAGGCGCCTGGCACGATTTGCGAGTAGCCCATTCCCGGTAGATCGAGCGCGTACACGGTGTACCTGTTCTGGACCAAGGGAATGAGGTGTCGAAAGTGCTCGGCCTGGGTGCGCACGGTATGCAACAAAACCAATGGAGTGCCCGTTCCGCCCGTGAGGTAGCGAAGTCGACCCTGGCCTAGCTCGCCTGGCGCGGACAAGTCAAGGAAGCCGCTGCTAGTGCCCGGAATTCTGATTCCGGACTCGAAATCGCTGGTTAGGCACATGCTGTTCTCCTGGGTAAAACCAATGATTGCAGAGCAGCTGCGTTAACCGGCTTCTTGACCCGGAACCAGATGGCATAGAGCGCCGGCAGGAAGAGCAGCGTCAGCACCGTGCCCGCAGCGGTGCCACCGATCAGTGTGCATGCCATGGATCCCCAAAATACGGAGGTCGTGAGCGGGATGAACGCCAGAACGGCCGCGAGCGCCGTCAAAAGGACGGGTCGCGCGCGCTGCACTGTGGCTTCGACTACCGCGTGATAGAGGTCCAACCCCTCGGACTGATTCGTGTGAATCTGTCCAATCAGGATCAACGTATTGCGCATAAGGATACCGGACAGGCCAATCAGTCCGAGAATGGCATTAAAGCCGAAGGGCTGATGCAGAATCAGCAGAATCGGGACTGCACCCACCAGGCCTAGCGGCGCGGTCAGGAACACCATGGTCATTGCTGAGAGCGAGCCTGTCTGCAGAACCAATACCAACAGGGTCAAGAGCACCATGATCGGAAAGACGGGTAACAACGCCGAGTTCGCCTTAGCCGAGTCCTCGATGTTGCCTCCGGTCTCGATCCGATATCCGTTCGGCAGACGCGCGATAATCGGTGCGAGCGCTTTCTCGATCTCCATGGAGACTTCGGGCGGCTGCATGGCTTCATCGAAGTCGGATTGAACGGTGATGGTCGGCGTACGGTCGCGCCTTCTGAGTATCGGATCCTCGGGACGGATCTCGACCTGACCGATCTGACTCAAGGAGAGCACGCGTCCCGTGCGGCTCGTCAGGGTCAGCTCGCCGAGTCGCGCGGGGTCGAGGCGCTCGGGGCCCGCGCTGCGCGCTACCACTTCCACCGTACGGATATCCTCGCGAACCTGAGTCACAGGTACGCCCGTCAACAGGAACTGAAGTTGTTGTGCGACCTCGCTCGCGCTCAGCCCCATGAGCTGCAGCCGGTCCTGGTCGAGCACGAAATGGACTGTTGGGGTGCGCTCGCCCCAGTCCTGGTTGACCAGGCGGGTATGGGCATTGGCGCGCAGGACGGCCTGGACCTGATTGGCAATGGTCCGCAGCTGACCGGGGTCGGGGCCCATGACACGGAAGTTGATCAGGTAACGGGGATAGGGGCCGAAGATAAGTTGGGAGACCCGCACGCGCGCCTCAGGCGCCAGTCCCTGAGCGATCCGCTCGCGCAGCCGCAACTTGAGTTGATCGCGCGCACGGGCGGCAGGAGTCAGGATGACCAGTTTTGCGAAGGCGGGATCGGGCAGCTCGGGGTTGTAAGAAAAGAAGAAGCGGGGCGCGCCCTGGCCAATATAGGTGGTAACGATCCTGGCCTCGGGTTGTTGGCGCACCCATCGCTCAACTTTCATGGTGGCGGCCGTGGTGGCTTCGATGCTGGTCCCCTCGGGCATCTGCACTTCAACCAGCACCTCGGGTCGATCGGAGCTCGGGAAGAACTGACGCTTGACGAAACCCATTCCGAGTCCCGCCAGCAGGAACACCGCGACAACCATGCCAGTGACCTTGAACCGGTGATCGACGGCCCAGGAGATGAGCCGACGCAGGCGCTGATAGCGTGGTGTTGAATAGATCCCGGTGTGGCCACCTGCAACGGGCGCGATGTCCGGGAGCAGCTTGACACCGAGATACGGTGTGAAGACAACGGCCACCAGCCAGGAGACGATGAGAGCGAAGCCTACGATCCAGAAGATGTTGCCTGCATATTCCCCCGCCGTCGATCGTGCGAAACCCACGGGGGTGAACCCAATGATCGTGACCAATGTCCCCGAAAGCATCGGAGCTGCCGTGTGACTCCAGGCGTAGGCGGCAGCTTTCAGCCGTTCGAAGCCCTCTTCGAGTTTCACCACCATCATTTCGATCGCAATGATCGCATCATCGACTAGGAGCCCGAGGGCAATCACGAGAGCGCCCAGCGTAATCCGATCGAAAACGCGGCCGGTGAGGAGCATGACGACAAACACCGCCGCGAGTGTCAACGGTACGGCCGCAGCCACTACGATGCCCACGCGCCAGCCGAGACTGATGAGGCTCACGATCATGATCACGGCCAGGGCGACAAAGAACTTCAGCATGAACTCGCCGACGGCTTCGCGAATGTTCACTGCCTGGTCGACAACCTTCGTGAACCGCACGCCCGCAGGCAATGCCCGCGCAATCTGCTTCTCTTCGAGCTTGAGCGCACGGCCGAGATCCAACCCGTTCCAACCGTCCTGCATCACGATGCCAAGTACCAGGGCGGCTTCGCCATCGTGACGGATCAGGAATGTAGGCGGGTCTTCGTAACCGCGTTTGACCTCGGCAATGTCCGCAAGTCTGAATGCACGACCGCCGGCGGCAATCGGAGTGTCGCGGATTTTCTGCAAATCATCGTAGGCGCCGTCCAGACGCATAAACACCTGTGGCCCGTTCGTGTCGATCGAGCCGGCGGGGGCCACGGCGTTCTGACGCGGGAACGCATCAAAGATGTCTCTCTGGCTGACGCCGAGGTTAGCGAGCCGGGCATAGGAGAACTCGACGAAGATGCGCTCGGGGCGCTCGCCCTGGATGTTGACCTTCTTGACGCCCGGTACATGAAGCAGTCGCTGGCGTAGTATCTCCGCTTCACGCGTGAGCTCCCGGGGTGGCATACCGTGCGCCTCGAGCGCGTATACGGCGAAGATGACATCAGAATACTCATCGTTGACAAAAGGACCCTGCACACCGGCGGGAAGTTTGGCCACCTCATCGCCGAGTTTCTTGCGCGCCTGATAGAACTGCTCGGCAACCGTTGAGGGCGGGGTCTTGTCGCTCAGCGTGATCATCATCATCGCGATGCCAGGGCGTGTGAAGGTCTCTACCCGATCGTACCAACGCAACTCCTGCATTCGCTTCTCGAGCGGCTCGGCTACGAGGTCTTGCATCTCCTGGGCCGTCGCTCCGGGCCACACAGCTGTCGCTGTAAGCGTCTTGATCGTGAAAGACGGATCTTCGGCTCGACCGAGTCGCAGGAACGCGTACGCGCCAGAGATGATGATGGCGACGATCAGGAACAGGGTGATCGATTGCTCGCGGATGGCCAGCGCGGAGAGATTGAACTGACTCATTTCATTCTCGCGCGACGCGCGCCTCAGCTACCTTGATAGGCTGTCCTTCGTGCAGGAAGTGCCCGCCGACGGCGATGACCGGATCTCCGATGTGAATTCCGCCGGTCACGATGGCGCGCTCAGCGTCGAATCGGATGAACTCGACCGATCGGTACGAGACGGATGAGGATCGGCGGTCGAGCAGCCACACGCCGGGGCCTCGTCCCTCGTCATCGATTGCCCCGAGCGGAACTGACAAAGCACCTGCCCGCTCCGAGTCCCTCAAGTAGACCGTTACGGTCGCCCCGATCGGCGCTGTGGCCGCTCCCCCATCCAACACATAGCGGGCCTCGTAGGTCCGGGTCAGCGGATCGGCGGCATCCGACAACTGTCGAAGGCGCGCAGGGTATCGCGTCGCGGCATCGGCAGTCGCTCCATATAGGACTGCGTAGGCGGAGGAGCCCAGCGCCGGACGGAAGGTCTCAGGCAGGTTGACCGCCGCCTCGCGAGCTCCGGCCCGTGCCAGGCGCACCATGATCTGGCCGGCGGAAACGAATTGTCCCGGCTCCGCCAGGGTCTCCACCACGGTGCCGTCGGCGTCCGCGAACAGCGTTGCGTACGCGCCTTCATCCTGAGCGACTTTGAGCTGCGCTTCGGCGGCTGAGAGCAAGGCTCGAGCGCTGTCCGCGGCAGCCTTGACCTGGTCGTAGGCCGATTGGGACACTGCGCCCGAAGAAACCAGGCCACCATAGCGGGCTTCATCGGCGGCCGCCTGCCGTAGGTGCGCCCGCGCGGCATCCACGTTGCCGACCTGAGTCGTAATGGCATGCGCGTAATCCGTTCGATCCAGGCGCATGAGTGGCTGGCCCTCGCGCACCGCCTGGCCAGTATCGACCAGGCGCTCGATGACTTTTCCCGAGACGCGAAAACCCAGATTACTTTGGACGCGAGCTGACACGACGCCCGTGAACGCTCGCTCACCGGCCTCGGCAGGCTGCACCACGGCGACTTCCGCAAGCTGGGGGACAGTTCTGGGGTCCTGCGAGGCTTGCGAGGATGTGCAGGCCGTGAGGCCCATTGCGGCCGCGTAAACGGTTGCGGCGAGGACGAGCGTTCTAACTCCAAACATGGTTGTGCTCCCACGAAAAAGACTGAAATCCGAGGTCACCATCCGCCACCCAATGCTCGAAACGTGCCCACGGCGGCTCTGGCCGAATCGGCACGCGTTTGCACGAGCTCGTCTTGGGCAGCGAGTAGTTGGCGGTCGGCGTCGAGAACATCGGTCAGCGCGCTCACGCCTCCCTGGTAGGCTTCTAGCGAGGCGTCTCGCGCCCGCTTCAGTGCGGCAACCTCGGTTAGCAGTTCTTGTTGATGAACCTCGAGTTGCACCAGTGCGGTGAATGCGTTCTCGACGTCTTCGGCTGCGCGCAGCACCGCCTGTTGGTATCGCGCCATTGCTTCAGCGTTGGCACCCCTGGTCTGCGCCACTTCGGCACTCACCTTGCCGAAATCGAACACCCGCCAGCGCAGCCCGATAACGCCCTGTGGCTGGAAGGTCTCGGCTTTGAACAAGTCGCTCGGGCGAGAGCTTTCGTAGCCGAGCAATCCCGCCAGGGAGATCTTCGGATAATAGTCCGCGAGCGCCTGGCCGATACGGGCATTGGACGCTGCCAGGTGACGTTCCGCGGCGAGAACATCCGGTCGGCGGCGCAGTACGTCCAGCGGCCCGTCGTTGGCTGGCACACTGGGCACGGAGGGGATGTCGCTCGGAGTCTCCAGCTCCCCGCCTGAAGTCCCCGGCTGGCGCCCCAACAATATATCCAGTCGGTTCATTTGCGCCGCCAGGTCGATCCGCAACGGTTGCAGCGAGGCATGGGCGTGCGACAGCAACGCTTCGGCTTGCGCGACCTCGCGCACGGCCGCCAGCCCGCGGCCGAATCTCTGACGCACCAGCTCGAGTAGGCGCTCATCGGTGACGACCTGCTGCTCGGCAACTGCGATGCGCGCCTGGTCTCCCCGGATGCGCAAGTAGGCGTCCGCTGCATCCGCTGTCACGGAAATCCGCACCCCTGCCTGCTCAGCGATCGCTGCGTCCGCCTCGGCCGAGGCGGCCTCTCTACCGCGACGCAGGCCGCCGAACAGATCCAACTCCCAGATCGCGCCTAGACCTACGTCGTACATTGATTGGTTACGGTTGAAACCGGGCAGAGGACCGGCTATCTGGCCCACCGGGCTCTGCAGGGAATAGTGGATTCGCGTCACTTGGCCATTCACATTGAAAGTTGGCAAGAGCTGCGCACCGGCCTCACGGGCCGCGGCCCGAGCCTGCTGGACTCGCGCCAAGGCTGCCGCAAGATCGAGGTTCTGATCACGCGCCCGTTGCACGATGCGCGAGAGTAATGGGTCGTTGAAGCCGTCCCACCAGACCTCCAGCGCCGGCGTAGGAGCGCTCGTCGGGCGAGCCGCGAGGGCGCCGACACTGTGGAAGCTCTCGAGCGGAGTCGCAGGTGTTCGATATGACGGGCCCACGGCGCAACCTGACACGCACAGCTGCAAGAAGAGACTGAGCGCGCCGAGAGCGGCCAGGAGCGGCCACATAACGATGGCTCGATTGGAGACAACGCTCATGCGCGCCCCTGGCTCGCCCTATCGGACGCGAGCATCCGATGCTCAATGCGCTCGGCGCGCAGTGAGTCGCGAGGCGTCGCTCGCAACCGGTTGGCCCAGCAGAAGCTCCCGCGCTGCCGCCTGCGCGTCGCCGTGGCCGACCGGGCGTACCTTTCGCGCGGACTCGCCTGAAGCTCCTGCAACCTCAGATTGCTTGATTGTCTCAGCACCTCCCACACGGGAGCCGGTCGTCCCCAGTAACAGCGCTCTGGCTGATTCCTGTGCATCGGCGGTCTGCCTGCTCACCTTGCCCTCGCGCGGTGGGGATTGCGGGGCGGAGTGAGCGGCAATGGTCCCTGTGAGGAGGTCCCTCGCCTGTTGTTGAGCGTCGCCTGCGGTGGCGGCGCCGATATGAATGACGAGTGCCGCTCCGGCGAGCGCCAGCGGGTTTTTGAAGAGCTTGGCAGTCTGCAGTGACATGGGTGATCTCCAAACTGTTACAGTGTATGTATATACATGGATATGCTCGACGAAATAGTGCGTCCGATTGCTCCTATGTGTTATCAAGCGTGAACCGGTCTCAACTCGAGGAAAGTCTACTGGCGGCGCGGTACGATGCCTCTTTCAGCGCCTTGGCGTGCGTCGGTCCCAGCCGCTCTTCGAAAGTATCCTGAGCGGCCTCCCAGCGGGGTTTCAGTTTCCTCAATAGCGCTCTCCCCTGGGCGCTGAGCGCCCAATGGCGCTGTCGGCGGTCGTCACCAACCGTATCGCTTGCAAGGCCAGCCTTCTTTATCAGAGCCAACGTCCGCGTGGCTGTTGTCTGGTCAACGCCAAGAGCCTCCGCTAGCTCGGTTGTGGTGAGATTTGGGGCCGCGTCGAGAAACTGCAGCGCGGTAAATTGCGTGGCATGAAGGCCACTGTCGCCGAGGATCCCCTCATAGAGCACAGTTACAGCCCGGGCAGCTTGTCGAAGCGTGGCGCAGTAACAAGGGAGAGACATCAATTTCATAGTACTTATCGTACATGCATATACATGGACTGTCAAGGCCAGTCCTCGGTCAGCAATGCCCGCGCGCCCTGAATGTGCGGAGCGCGGCGCCTCACGTATAGCCTTTCGGACCTGTCAGGGCTTCACGAACCGATAGGCGAAGCGATCGGTCTCGCCCTTGATCGAGGGATCGAACACCTTGATCGAGTGCGGATCGCCCTTGTTCGCGAGCATGGTGCTTTCCGCGTCCAGTACGAAGCCGGCCGCCTCCACCTCCTCGCGAACGGATGCAGGCTCAATCCGATGCAACGACTGGGCGTCGCTCGTGCCCGTCCCGACGGCGGCGGCGTGGTCTACGATGACGTAGGACCCACCGGGCTTCAGTCGCTCGTAGACAGCTCGATTGAAGTGAGCCGCCGTCGCGCCCCTGGCCTGGATCAGCGCGGTGTGGAGATCGTGGTAGAACAGGTGCAGCCATAGGACATCCGCTGGTTGCGTGGCCTCCGGCATCGCCACGAGGTCCGCCGAGACGGCTTCGACGTTCTCTCGGCCCGGCTCCTTCGCAAGCGTGCGCATGCGGCCGACCGGATCGTTCTTGAAGTGGGCGACTTCGGCCGGCACGAAGCTGTAGACCCGTCCTTCGGGTCCCACGATGTCGGAGAAAAGACGGGTCCAGTCGCCGTCGCCTGGGTAAACGTCGATGACGGTGGAACCCGCATCGACTCGTGCGAACTGGATCAACTCGGATATCTTGGATTGGTCGTACATCGGGATCTCCTTTACGGTTGGGCATTCGACGAGTGTGCGGCGTGCGAGGGGGTGATCCACCGTTTACCCCGAGCCGATGGCCGCAGATGGCGTGCCGCGAAGTACTTCTGCATAGCCTCGGCCGCGTGAGGCAAAAGCTTCGGCAGCTTGCTGGCGAAATCCAAATCGTGGCCGATAATGACCGTGACGGGAGCCTGCAGAATTTTCTGCTTATTCGGTTCCGCAGCAAGCCCGGCGAGCGTTGCCTTTCCGTCGGTGCTACGCACCCAGACAAACCGCGCGGGGCTGCTGTTCGCAGATGTTGGCCCCCATTTCATGAGGTCATAGATCTCGCGCACCGTACCGTCCTCAACAGGACGATCTGTACACCCGTTGGGGGTGCGAGCGGAGCGAAAAATCTGATCAAGCGACTGATCGTTTAAAGCGGAAATCATAGATAACCCGCATTCAGATCATTGAATAAATGTGATCATCGAACTAATCGATCACGATTCATCAGTCGAACTTGACCAGGTCCTTAAAGACCAACCGGCCCCAAGAATTTCCGCGCGCCTGCACAAGCAGTCCATCTTCCGAAAGCCCGCCCAGTTTTATCGACGCGAAACCGAGATTTTCCGCAAGCGCGCCAATCTCCTCTGCGGCAGCGTCATTGTCGCTCGCCAGGAACACGACTCTCTTGCCACCACGTACGGCCGATAGCTCATAATGTTTCTCCAATCTCGTGTTAATGCCGTGATCAGACCTGCGCCATGCCTCCATCGACGGCGAGATCTACCCCGGTGATGAAAGAACTTTCATCGGAGGCGAGGAACGTGACGGCAGCCGCGATTTCCTCTGGCTTGCCCCTGCGACCCATTGGGATCTGTGAAGCAAATTGCGCGGCCGCTTGCTCGGCTTGCTCTGGGGTAAGGCCCGTCGTCGTCCCTAAGGCGGGGGTCTCGGTTGGTCCGGGGCTCATCGAATTCACACGGATTTTTCGGTCTTTCAGCTCCAGAGTCCAAGCGCGCGAGAAGTTGCGTACAGCCGCCTTACTCGCGGCGTAGGCGCTAAACCCTGGCAGCCCCAACACGTTCGAGACCGAGGAGTTCAGGATAATCGAACCGCCGTCTTTGAAGAGCGGAAGCGCCTTTTGCACAGTCAAGAACAGTCCCTTCACGTTCACGTCGAAGGTCTGGTCAAGATGGGCTTCAGTAGCTACCGCGAGCGGTGCGATTGTCCCCACGCCCGCGTTCGCGAAGAGAATGTCGATGTGACCATGTTTCCCTTTCACGACGGCATAGAGCCGGTCCAGATCTTCCAAGCACGACACGTCGCCAGCGACCGTCGTAACGTTTCTCTTGATGAAGGCTGCGGCCTCCTTCAACTCTTTCTCTCGTCGCCCGGTGATCACGACGTGCGCACCTTCTTCCACGAAGCGCTTGGCTGTGGCCAAGCCAATCCCACTGCTTCCGCCCGTGATGACTGCAACCTTACCTTCTAGTGTTTTCATGATCTTTTTCCTTCGTTGTGTGGGCCGAGCACGGGACCGCGCCGGCTCAGAGTTGCGCTAGGCCGCCGTCAACGGCGACTTCACTGGCGGTCATGAAGCTGCTATCCGACGACGCGAGAAAGGCGGCCGCCGCCCCGACCTCCGCCGGATCGCCCATGTGCTGGAGCGCAGTCATTGAGCCGTAGGCCTCAAGGCCCTCCTCGCCCAGCGCTTCCTTCGCGAGTTCGGTCGCCACCGCCCCAGGCGACAGCACGTTTACCCGGATGCCGGTGCCCTTCAGATCCTCCGCCCAGGTCCGCGCGAGGTTGCGCACCGCCGCCTTGCTCGCGCTGTAGGCGGTGAACGCCGGGGCGCCTGTGGTGCCGGCGCTCGATCCGGTCAGGATGATCGAACCGCCCTCGCCCATCAGCGGCAGCGCCTTCTGGACCGTGAAGATCGTACCCTTCACATTGGTGCCGAAGGTTTCGTCAATGTGCTTCGCGGTGATCTTGCCGAGCGCAAGCTGGCTTCCCACCCCGGCATTGGCGAATACGATGTCGAGGGTTCTGCGCTCAGCCGTCACCGCCGCGTAGAGTCGGTCGAGGTCGGCCTCATCCGAGACCGAGCCCTTCACCGCGCGAGCATTGGGTCCGAGTTCGGCCACGGCGGCGTCGAGCGCCTCCTGCCGGCGGCCGAAGATGAAGACGAAGGCGCCCTCCTCGATGAAGCGCTTTGCTGCGGCGCGACCAATGCCGGTCGCGCCACCGGTGATCACGGCGGTCTTTCCATTCAGTCTTTTCATGCCGTTCATCCTTCGTGGGAGTTGTACGCACTGATCACGGACATGGGGTCTTTACTTATGAAGACAATTGACAAAAAATCTATCAGTAACATCTACTCTTTAGATAGTTATGCTCGATAACGTCACGATCAATCAACTTCGGGCCTTCGTTGCCGTGTGTGACCAAGGAAGCTTTTCCGGAGCTGCACGCAAGCTGAACCGTGCGCAATCGGCGATTAGTCACGCGATCAAGGCACTCGAGAGTGCCTTTGATGTGGAGCTGTTCGAGCGCAACACTCGCAAAGCGACGCTTACGGCCGCGGGCCGCAGCCTCCTACCTGATGCTCGTGCGGTGATCTCACGCACCGAGGAAATGAAGACGCGCGCGGTTTCCATTGCTGAGGCCGGGGTACCGCAAGTCTCGATTGCCGTGGATACCTATTTTCCGCGCGCGCACCTGATTGAATGCCTGCGGAGCCTGCAGGCGGACTTTCCAACGGTTGCAATCAATCTGCGCGTTACGACCATGCAGGGCGGCGAGCGTTTGGTTCTCGAAGGCACGTGCGCATTGGCGCTGACGATCACGGACGTGCCGGAGCTGAGTCCGGGTACCATTGAAAGGCAGCATTTATGTGACGTGCAAATGGTGACCGTCTGTGCGCCATCGCATCCGCTGGCCGCCATCGCGGGGCCGATCCCGCGGGAGGAATTGGGCCGGCACATCCAGCTCGTCGTAACCGACAATCAGCCCGATGCGGAAAAGACACAACAGGGGGTCGCCGGAGAACGCCAGTGGCGGGTGAATGACCTCGGCGCGAAGCACGATCTCCTCAGGGGAAGCTTGTGCTGGGGGCACATGCCGCGTCATATAGTTGCGGAAGATCTCGCGAACGGAACACTCGTCGAAATCCAACGGCGCGCATGGCACATGCGCTCCCTCACCTTCATGATCTCGCAGCGGCGCGGGTACTCGTTTTCGGAATGCGAGACACGGCTGGTCGAGCTCCTTGGCAATCCTCAGCGCTTCCCAAAAGATACTAGTCAGCGCCCCGTCTCACGCAAAGGCAAAAAATCCTGAATCACGCTATCGAGTAGTTTGGTTTGCGGGAGGAATCGCGGCTGTTTGTGAAGTCCCAGAACTTTGGACTACCAAGATTCACACCCCACGACCTGGGTCGCACGGCGGCCAGCTTAATGACGGCCAACGGGGTGCCCCGCCTGCATGTCGAGAAGATCCTGAATCATACGATCGATGACGTTGCGGAGATCTATGACCGACATGACTACACCAAAGAGAAACGCGCAGCCGCGGACATACTCGACCAAACTATTCAGACGATTCTCAGGTGAGACCCGCCGTAGGAGGCGCAGCGGATTAAAAGTCGTGCATCCTACTCTGAGCGGGTCGGAGCGACACCGAGACACTCCGCATAACTCCTTGAGTCTACGCTATATATCCCAGCGGCACGATGCGTCGCTATGTGCTTCTGTGAATGCCTAGGAGTTAGTATCTGCACCGAATTTGCACCGAATGACCAGCGGACTTTCACGGCGCAACCCGGAATGGCTGGTTCGCGATTACGCACAATTTGCGCGGTGCTTTAGGAGCGCTCAATGAAACTCCTGGTCGCTATCATCAACCGCTTCAAATTGGATGAGATTCGCAATGGCATTGTCGAAGTCGGCTTGGTCGTTTAACACACACATTCGTGGGAATTAATAGATATGAACCCGATACACGTCGTCATCGTAGGTGCCGGCATCAACGGTCTGGTGGCAGCGAATTATCTGCGGCGGTCCGGCTGCCGGGTCACGATGATCGAGCGCACCGCGCGAGTCGGCGGTGCCTGTGTGTCTGCGACTGCGCAGATCGACGGCGTGCGGCTGGACTACGCACACGGCGCCTCGGTGCTGGGCCTCATGCAGGACTTCGTGTTCAAGGAGACCGGACTCGCTGCGCGCTTGCAGGCCTTTGCGCCAACACATCCCAAGCTGGTCCATTTCGCCGGTCACGACGAGCCAATATGGATCTGGCGCGAGCCCGAACGCCTCGACCGAGAGTTCGAAGAGAAGTTCGGCGAGCGGGGGGACGCCGTCGCCTTCCGCACCGACGAGGCAAAAGTCGTCGACTTCCTGCAGCGGGGCTACCGGGATGCACGTCCCCCCACGCTGGCCAACGCCGAGGCCGCGCTGGGAGCGGACCTGACACGCCTCTGGATTACCGGTAGCGCGCGAGATCTCCTCGAACACTACTTCACGTCGGAAGGCACGCGCGTGTACATGGCGATGACGGTCACTGAAAGCGGGCCGGTCAGGCTGTCGGAGCCCTATTCCGCGTTCATTGTCCCCATGATGGATTCCGGCTCGGTGTTCGGGAGTTACTACGGGTTCGTGCGCGGCGGCATCTGGCAGGTTCCTATTGAGCTCGACCGCATCAATCGGAAGCTCGGGGTAGAGGTCCGGCTCGACTGCGCAGTGAAGGAGATCGACACTCGAGCGAGGCAGGTGTCTTTTGAGGAGAACGGCAAGATCACCCGCATCGGCTACGACCACCTGGTGATGGCAACCGATACGGTGACTGCTGCACGCCTGGCCGGCACGCCGGAACTCGCTCGCCGCACGGGGGAGCAGCGGCTCCTAGGCAGCGCTGGCAAGATGACGATGATGTTTCGCCAGCCGGTGGGTTGGAAACACGGCTCGGCGCAAACCGACTCGGACAGTGCGTTCAGGTTCCTGTTCTCAGAGACGTCTCTTGCGGGCTTCGAAGCGGCGGCGATCGATGTGACGCGCGGTACGGCCTATCGTCCAGGCTACCTGCAGATCTATTGCGAAGGCGCGGCCATGCGCCAGATGGGACTGCAGGAGCCGTTCGATCGGCTCGCTGTGTTCTTCAATTTCCTTGCACTGGATCGCCCGGGTACTGAGTTGCCACAGGTGGAAGCGCAGGTCCGGCAGGCCGTCTTGAATTTGATCTCCAACCCGCAGGACTGCGTCTGGACCCGGTTGCTGACGCCGAAGAATCTCCAGGAAACTTTCCTGTTCCCAGGAGGGAACCTAGACCACACGATGCTGGTCGCGGGTCAGACCTATTTCGATCGGGGGTATTCCTCCGATCCGGAAACGCAGTTCTACCGCCTGGGCAAGGACGACCGTGTACATGTCTGTGGTGCTGGCACGTACCCCTGCGGCTCAGTGGCCGGTACGCCCGGATACATGTGTGCTAAGCAATTGCTTCGGACCGCTACGTAACCATCAGGCTCGACTCGAGGAGTACGGCGTATTACAGACAAGATACGGCAAATAGGAACGTCTTAGCGCAAGCGATCGGACGCCGCCATTGGCTACTGAGTGGCGGCAATTGGACCCTCCAGAAACATTCGCGCCCTCTGAAGCGCCAATTACATCGCCGTGCCTGGCAAGGCTCCCGCCGTCGCTGACTTCGCGACGACGGGAGCATGAGAGCTGCGGATCAGATGATATTACGGCACGATTCGAACCGCCGACGACGTGCCAGGATATCCACCGGATGGTGCCGGCGGCGGTGCTCCCGGTGCAGGCACCACGTTGCCGGCCATGTCGTAGAAAATCGAAACGTTGGTTCCGGTATATGAGTTTCCATCTTTCGACAGTGTGTCAGTCTCGGTCTCATTAAAATATCCGGCGATCAATCCGGTCGAATCAAAAATCCAACCGAAGTGGTTGCGGGAAAAAGTCCGTCGGCCTGTCTCTACCCACGAACCCATACAGATGTTTCCGCCTATAGAGGGGTGAGTGATGTTTTCCCACTCTGTGCCATCGCTGTGCCATTGAATGAAAGCTTGGCCAACAGGGCCGTAATTCACAAGCCAGGTTCCCACGATGCCCTCATGGTCCGCGAAGTGCTGGTGAAACGCAGGAAGTTGGATATCCTGCTGATTCTCGGCGCCTGGATACGCGCAGTTGGCATGCGCAGGCAGTCCGAAAAGCGATGAGGCTGCAGTAGCAGCAATTCCTATGAGCGTTGTTTTCATGAAGTCATCCTCTGAGTTATTTTGTTGCGTTGCAGAGCGATTTCCGAAATGGTGTGTGGCTAAACCTAACAGCAGACTTGGATATCGGCCTATTGGTCTTTAGGCCTATCACGCTCACAATTCCTTACTCACAGTCACTGGAGGAAACGATGCGGTGCGCAGCCTGCGGGTGTCGGGAATGACCTCCTTATCCAGTCCCCCACGCCCGCCGCTACTGAACGGACGCACCGCAGCAATTGGCGGCAGCATATTGCCATGCCGCTCGACCTTACTGACCTCGAACTTGAAACCGCCGCGCGTGCCTGCCGTGCACTTGCCTACCAAGAGGAGAAGGCGGCGAAACGGATGGAGAATCCGGGGATGCACGGGCCGGTCGAGAACACGGCTAAACGCGCTGCAGCGCTGGCGGAGAAGTTCCAGGCGGCACGGAGGCGATTCAGAACTACTTAGGCGGGAACGCGAGGTGGCACTCTGCCACTACACGTTCGAGAAACGCCAAATACCGGCTACAAGCCTCGACAACATCCTGGTCCTCAAGTTCGTTTAGGCGCCGCCCAAATCCTGCCAGCCGACCTAAGACCGCAATTCTTTGGAGTTCGCCAAGCGCCGCGACGTTGTCTGCGGGCAGAAGCTGCACCCGTCAAAGCGACGGACGCAAACTGGATTCCGGTCAGGGCTTCGCCGTCGATCCTCTTGGTCGGGTTCCCTCAGACTTGAGATTTACCAGCGACATAGACCGACTCTCCATGGGTCAACCCGAACACCACCTTAGGACCCATCCCCAACGGTTGAAATTGCGGCTCGCTGCGCGCTTTCTGCCAGGACACAGAGATTTGGACTGCTTCCCCGAGAGAGCCCGTCCTCGGTTCGGCATTGCCGCTCTCAGAGGATTCAGCTAACGCAGCCACTCCGGAACAAAAGACTCTGATGAGATTCGCTTGCGGCAGCAGCTCATGAAGCTGCTGATATATCGAGTCGGCGCGCTCGCGTTCCGGGCTGGGGAAAGCACTGACCAGAAAAGCGATGGCAACGCCGTCGGGATCAGCGCCACGCGGCAGCCCGGTATCTATTTCTGTCGCCGAGAAATGCCGGGCATCTATTCCTTCGCTGCGTAACAACCGCACGAGCAACTCGGTCGCGAGATCATCGGCTGGTGAGCCCAACGCCATGCAGATGACGATAGACCCCCGGGGCACGCCCAGCGGACCCTGCCATTTGCCGGTCAGTAGCTCGCGCTGTTGACGCAGCCAGCGTCCGGCATTCACCTCCCCGAGCACCGCGCCGCGATGACGGCGTCCCAAGAACTTGAGGCTGTTGCCGCTGAGCGTGGCAGTGACATCGACGATGACCCGGCGAATTTTCATTTGCTGGTCAGAGGTCGTGCCCGCCTCTGCATCGAGTCGTGCCAGGTGCAACGCCGGAATCATCACGCGATCGCAGTACGCCGCGAGCGAATCATTTTTCAGAAACGCTCGCGCATTGGCGATGATCTCGTGGGGGTCTCCGGACAGCGCCCGTTGGTAAAACCTCTGCGGCAACGTCAGCGGCTGCGCATTGCCCAATAGCAGCTCAAAGACACCGAGCCCCTTCATGTGCCGGCCCGCAACCAGCAGACACAAGGTGAGGGGCGTGGACAGGATGAGCCCCGCCGGACCCCAGAGCCAGCTCCAGAATATGGCTGCCACGACTACCGAGAGTGGCGATAACCCCGTGGCGTGACCATAAAGGTATGGTTCCACTAATTGTCCCACGACGATGTCGAGCAGGATGAACACAACCAGGGTGCTCAGCGCCAGTGACCATCCTGGATCGACGGCCAGAGCAAGAACGGCGGCAAATAGCGCGGCTAGTCCCACACCGACGTACGGTACGAAGCGCATTACACCGGCCAGAATTCCGAAAAGCAGGGCCTGCGGCAGGCGCAGCATGCTCAAGCTCATCCAGATGGCCAGCCCGAAAGCGAGATTGACCAGGAACTGCGAAACAAAATACCTGGAGAGTCGGTCACCGGCATCGTTAAGCGCGAGAGTGGCCGAACGTATGTCGGTCGCGCCGGCGATGCGGATGAAGCGGTCGCGCAGTGATTCGTGCTCGAGTAACACGAAGATGAGGACGAGAAGCACGATACCGGCGAATTGGACCGGACCCCAAACGGATCTCAGTAGCTTCCACATAAGCTGCAGCGGGTGGGACCCGAATTTGCGTGGCTCGATCACCGCCCGGCCCGGCACTGCTGCTGGCACGGAACGCTCGACATCGCGACCGCGGACGGGGAGCGTCTCTGCCGATTCCCGGATCTCGACCAGGCGACTCGTTTCGTTGCTGAGCCGGAGTAGTGGGCCGATGGTTACTTCCTCGAGGATCTCGAGCTTGCGTTGCACATTTGATTCGTATTGAGGGAGGCTCGCGGCGATGTGCAGGACTTGCGTGCCGAGGGCGACCGCAAGACCCATGCACAACACGGCGAGTGCTACAACCGTAACGAGCACTGACGAGGTTCTGCCGACTCCTAGACGCTTAAGCGCCCGAACTAACGGTGCAACCAACAAGCTCAGCATGAGTGCGAGCGCAAGGGGTATCAAAACGGACCGACCGAAATACAAGAGCGCCAGGACGATTCCCGCGGTCACGATGCCGCTGCTGTGATCGCGCAGCCATCCGGGCGCCTCTTTGACATTCATACCAGGTTGCCTAGTTGAGCTTTTGTACGGGCACAGAAACCTCGCGTGAGGAGTCCTGTGGGGAGCGCCCGCTATTGCATGTACCAGCCGTGGCTCACAACCAATGATTGCCCCGTGAGCGCGTTTGATTCAAAAGACGCAAAAAACAGCGCGGCCTCGGCGACGTCCTGTGTCGTTGTGAACTCGCCATCCACGGTTTCTTTGAGCATGATGTCCTTGATAACGGCCTGCTCGGAGATCCCAAGTGTGCGAGCCTGCTCCGGAATCTGCTTGTCGACCAGCGCAGTGCGCACGAAGCCCGGGCAGAGGACGTTGGCACGAACGCCGTGTTTGGCGCCTTCCTTGGCGACGACTTTGGCCAGTCCCATGAGTCCGTGTTTGGCAGTCACGTAGGGTGCTTTGAGCATCGAGGCTTCCTTGGAATGCACCGAGCCCATGTAAAGAATGCTGCCGCTGCCTTGCTTGTACATCTGCCGCAGAACCGCACGCGTGGTGAGGAATGCGCCATCGAGGTGTATCGCCAAGAGACGCTTCCAGTTCGCGTAGGAAAGCTCCTCAAGTGGTGCCACGACCTGGATGCCGGCATTGCTCACCAGAATATCGATGCGCCCGTATGCCGCAATGGCATCATTGACTCCCGCGTCGACCTGCGACTCGTTGCCGACGTCCATACCGATCCCGAGTGCTCGCTGACCCGATTCATGCATCTCGGCTGCGGCAGCCTTGGCTGCCACCGTGTCTAGGTCCGCGATGACGATCTGGGCGCCTTCGCGCGCAAAGGTTCGGGCGATCTCTTTGCCGATACCACTCGCGGCGCCCGTGACGATGGCAACCTTATCTTTAAGACGCATGTCGCAGCTCCGTACGAACTCCGTACTGTTTGAGGGTGCTTGATTTCCACAGGTAGTCGTGGGCCACCTTGCCCAGTCCCAGCGTGAGATCAGCCAGAATGTGCGTCGCCGCGACGACTTCGAGAACCGGCAGATCGGCAACTGGCGCCAGCGCGTGCGGCGTAAGAAAGAGCGCAGCCGGTCCCGTCCAGGCGCCCTTCACCTCGATATTTTCCAGGAAGTACTCCACCAGCTCGCAGATTCTCGGGGTACCGTCGACGTGCGGGATGACCTTGAGCAGGTAGTTGGGCGTCGAGAGCGCGGCTTTGACGTTCACCCGGTCCATCGCGTGGTACTTGTAACCCATGGTTCCCGTTGCTACCCGGACCGAACCGTAGTCGAGAGTCCCCACCAACAGGTCGCTTTCCGTGCGCAGCGTTGGACGCCCGAGCTTTTTTGGGAAGCCCCACAGTTCACGACCGGCGGCGATGGGCGCATGATCGTCGAGGAACATACAGTGCGTGTAATGACCCTTGCGACCCCGGAATGACACAGGGATCACCTGTCCACTCTCGGTGTAGTCCCCGAAGCCGTTGGAATCCGGCATGCGGATGAACTCATACTTGACCAGCGGCGCTTCGAACTCGAGGGGCGCCGGCACCACGGCGCGCAAGCGCTCGGGATCCGTGCGGTATGTCACGATGAAGTACTCACGATTGACGAACCGATAGGGCCCGCGTGGATATGCCGGTTGCGTCAGTGGCATCGCGAAGGCCCGGTCGAGGACTTCTTGCTCGTTCATGATCTTTCTCCCGCAACAATTGTCCCGGTCGGATCGCAGCACATGGCGTTGGGTCTCCTATTCACGACCGTGTTGTTCGAGATCAAAGGTGAGCACACCCTCGATGTTGTCAGGGCGTTGCAGCACTTCGGGATGGCGCAGCATACGCACCGTATCGTAGTAGCCGGCCCGCCAGTGCTCTTCCATGCTGAGCCTGGAGAACTCGTAGTCCTTGTAGTCGCCCTCGTAACCCTTGGCCCGGTAGATCAGCTGGACGATGTTGTACGCCTTGGCGCTCGCAACCGGCCGGAGCACGTCAAGTTCAGGCAGGTTCTGCAAGTCAGCGGGAAGCTTCTCCAGGAGACTCGCAAAGGTATTGCGCAGCTTCTGGGTATACCGGAACCGATCGGAGTTGCTGCGCGTCCGGCTCGAATATTGGATCTCTTTCTGGCGGGTCATGACCTCGGCCACGTTGCGCGGAAAGGCGCCGCGTGCATTCCACAGGTCCACCTGGAATGCGAGCGTGTCCCGCTGCGGTTCGCTCTCAAGCACCCATTGGAGCGGGGTGTTCGAAACCAGACCACCGTCCCAGTAGAACTCACCCTCGATCTCGACTGCCGGCAAGGCGGGCGGCAACGCGCCGCTCGCCATCACATGTTCGGGTCTGATCCTGTGAGTCGTGTTGTCGAAATAGACGAAGTTGCCCGAAGTGACATTGACTGCACCCACGCTGAAGCGTGTATCCCCGGAATTGAGCAGGTCGAAGTCGATCAGCTCCTCGAGCGTGGCTTTCAGTCGCGCGGTGTCGTAGTAACTGGTCGCCTCCAGCGATCCGGGCGGGTGCAACCACGCCACCGGGAGGCGTGGCTCGAAGAAGCTCGGCACGCCGGTCAAGATCGCGGTGCCTGCACTCAGGTGATTGAGCAGCCCCCGACTGAGCTCGCCGCGCATCCAGGAAACGGGTCCCAGCTTCGCGATGCTATCCAACGGCTGCACCGGGGTGATGCGCTCCCAGAATGTGCGGAGGCTAGCGACTCGCCTCTCGGGGGTGTTGCCGGCAATAAGTGCCGCGTTGATGGCGCCGATCGAGATTCCGGCAACCCAATCTGGCTGCAACCGTGCTTCGGAGAGGGCCTCATAGACCCCCGCCTGGTAAGCCCCCAGTGCACCGCCACCTTGCAAGAGCAATGCGATGCATTCGAAGGGAGAGGACACGGGTAGCTTGTGAACCGTTTGTCGCGCGTTTGCCATCTTCGATCTCTTTGTGCGAGTGCTTTGTGACTCAATCCCCGACCGCGGCAGCCTCGACCTCATTGGTACTGGAGCGTCGTGACGTGAATGGCTCATGCCGCACCATCAAACACGGCCTGCGGAGGTGGAAGACGGTCTGCCTGCGCAATGCATGGGGCGCGGTGAGACCAGTGCAACTCCATGGCACTGCGACCCGGTTGTCGCCACCACGAGGCCTGCAGCTGCGCACCGCGAGAGCTTTCATTCAGCGTGAAGTACGAGCGATCCTGCTTCCAGCGCCGCGCGATAAGCTCGGCCAGGACCCTGTGGCCGAAATCAGCGTGCCGGTCGACCGCCGCGTGGTACTGCATACTCTCGGTCATCGCGTACTCCCAGCCGTGAACTGGACGTCCCTCAAGGGACACGCTACTTCCTCATCCACCGGCGGGGTCCGCATCGAGGCCGGTGCTGCGGCTGCGACCGTGGCCATTGTCTCGTCCATGGTGGCCCATAGACGCCCGCTCTCGGCGCACCGCGCCCCGTACTCAAACAGCGGACGCATCGTCGATGCTCGAAAGTCAGACGAGCTGTATTTGGGATAGTCGAACGGCAGATAGGTCGATTGAACCGACATGCGGTACTTGTCGGCGAACTGATCGACCGCGACTACTTGCGCTCGCGACATGTGTTTCAACGCCACTGAGAAAGTCCGCGCCACGATCGATCCGAGCTTGAAGGGGGTCGTCTCGGGGCCCTCAATAATCTGTCCGTTGATCAACACATACACCCGTGCACCGTCCAGGGCTTGCTGATCCAATAGTGCAAAGTAGGCTGCCACGGGCGCGATAAAGAGCGAGGTGGATGCGCCTCCATCGACATGCATTTCGTCATACAACCTGCCCCCTTGCTGGACGTGGATGAGTACAGGTTCGAACACACCCGGAATGCTCGCCGATGCCACCAGGACGTCCCGGAACAGTTTGCGAGCCGGCTCGCCGCCACGCATCGCAATGGCACCCAAGTCCCAGATGACCGTCTCTTCCTTGTCGAGATCAGTTGTGGCCACCCACAGAAGCCGTCCACAGCTGGCCTCTCTAGCGACAGCTTTGATGAGATCCGGAGTGACGTAGTGGTCCACGAGCGCTGTGAGTGCAGCGCTCCTGCGCGATGTACCAAACGGTAACTCGAGCACTCCGCGTACACTCATCTGCTCGCCTCGCCCGCTCGTGAAGGCTTCGGTCAGCTGTGAGTCCCATTCGGGACCGAGAAATGCAAACGGAGCGATGAGCGCACCGGCACTGACGCCTGTGACTACGTCGTATTGGGGGCGTTCCTGGCGGCGGGTGAGCCCGACCAAGGCACCCGCGCCGAAGGCGCCGCCGGCACCGCCCCCGGACAGGACCAGAGCGCGTACCCTTCCGTCCTTCGAGCTGCTTCTCAGTCGCCGCAAAGCGGCTGTGGATTTCGTCTCGACGCTTGCCCGATCCGTGCTAAGGAAACGCACGTCAGCAGGAAAATCCACGGGGGTCGCCGAACTGAAGAGTGTGGGTGGTGCATCACGACGCGGGAGCGCACATCCCACAAGTGCCAAGACACCGAATACCCACGTCCAGCGAAGCGCCCTCACCTGCCAGCACCGGTGGAGTCTGATTTGCGCCTTGACCATACCCCTTGATTCCTTCCTGCCCAACCGACTCAATGCCCAACTGATGCAGCGTCGACCGCCCGAACCGCTTTGGGCGCGAGCACGATCGATACGGATGCGATGATGAAGATCGCGCCGACGACCAGCATCAGACCGTTGGTGGCGAGCATCAGGCTTTGGCTGGTCACGAGGTTGTTGAGCATCTCGCGCACCATCTGTCCGCTTAAGCCCGGGGGAAGCGTCGATGCGACCTGGCCGCTCGGGTCCACAATGTCGGCGAGCTTGGCGTGGGCGATGATGCTGCGGTTCTGCCAGGAGGTGGTGACCAGAGAGGTCGCAATGGCACCGGAGATCGTGCGCACGAAGTTCATCAGTCCGGCGGCGGAGGCCGTCTCCTCTTCGTTGACCGACCCCATGGCGAGTCCCGTCAGGGGAACGTAGTACATCGGCATGCCGACCCCCATGAAGAAGAGCGGGATGCAGATCACCCAGTAGCTCATGTCGGAGGTGGCGTAGGCACGCCAGAACGTATCCAGGCCGAGCCACAAGCAGCCGATGAAGATGAGGATGCGCGGATCGACTCGGTTAGCGAGCTTGGCCGCGATCGGGGAGAAGACGACCGACAGGAGCCCTCCCCACGCGACGACGAGTCCCGCCCAGGTGGTGGTGTAGCCCATGTTGTACTGCAGCCATTGGGGCGTGAGCACGTTGAGACCGAAGAAGGCGCCAAACGCAAGCGCGAGCACCAGCATGCAGGAACTGAATCCGCGATGGCGGAAGACGCGCAGATCGACAATCGGATTCTTCTCGGTCAATTCCCAGATCAGGAAGCTGATAAAGCCAATCACGGCTGTGATGGCGAGCACGCGGATCTCCATCGAGGAGAACCAGTCCTTGTCCTTGCCCTCATCCAGCATGATCTGCAGTGCCGCCACCCAGATGATGAGCAGCAGCATGCCGATCTTGTCGACCGGTTTGATGACCGCAGGATCCTGGTAGCGCTTCAGCAAGGCCCAGGCGATCGCACCGAACAGCAGTGCCATCGGCACATTGATCAAGAAGACCCACGGCCAGGAGTAGTTGTCGCACAGCCATCCACCGAGCACCGGCCCGACCACGGGCGCGAGCAGTGTCGTCATCGCCCAAAGTCCCATGGCCTGCATGGACTGCTCCTTGGGGAAAATGCGCAGCAACAGCGTCTGGGAGAGCGCCAGCAGCGGCCCCCCCGCCATACCCTGCAACACGCGCATGCCGAGCAGCATTCCGAGAGATGTGGACATCCCGCACAGGAGCGAGAAGGCGCCAAAAAGCAGGACAGAGATGCAAAAGAGCCTCACCGCGCCAAAGCGCCCCGCCAACCACCCCGTCAGGGGCACCGTGATGGCCTCCGCTACCGCGTAGGAAGTAATGACCCAGGTGCCCTGGCTCGAGCCGGCGCCGAGCGCGCCGGCGATATTCGGTACGGTGACGTTGGCAATGGTCATGTTGAGCACCGCGACAAAGTTCGCGAGCGCGAGCACGATGCCGGCCACCCACAGCATCCCGCCCTCGAGTGCGGGCGGCTGCTTGGCTTCCATGGGAAGGTTGGACATGACAGGTCCTTAAGGAGTTGCTGCAGGGATCGCTTAGGAGTTGCTGCGAGTGGCCGCGGAGGTCGCTGCGAGTTGCTGCGAATGGCTGCGGAGGTCGACCTTGGCATCCATCGACAGTCCGACTCGAAGCGGGTGGGCCGCCAATTCATCGGGATTCAGACGGATGCGAACGGGCAGCCGCTGCACCACTTTGATCCAGTTGCCCGTCGCGTTCTGCGCCGGGATCAGGGCAAAGGCCGCGCCGGTGCCTCCGTTGAAGCCCTCGATGACTCCGTGGAAGGCGACCTTGTGACCATAGAGATCGGACACGAGCTCGACGCTCTGGCCAGGGAGTACCTTCTTCAGCTGCACTTCCTTGAAATTGGCATTGACGTAGATCTGAGTGACCGGAACCACAGATAGCAGCGGGGTGGAGGGCTGGACGCGCTGCCCGAGCTGCACCTCGCGACGGGCAATCACCCCGTCCACGGGCGAGCGAATCACCGTACGACCGAGATCGACCTTCGACTTCTCGACGTGCGCCTGCGCTTCTGCCACGGCCGCGCGTGCCCCGTTAAGTGCGGCTCGCGCATTGCTCGCGCCGTTGATGACTTTCGTCAGCTCGTCCCCCGAGACAGAGCCCGAGGCGACCAGGGCCTGGCGTCGTTGCAGGTCGATCCCCGAGCGCTCCACGTCGGACGTTGCCGAGGCCACTTGTGCATTAGCGCGTGCGAGGTCGGCTTCTGCCTGCCGCAGGGCAAGCCTGGCATCGGTGTCATCAATCACGACGAGCACATCACCGCGCTTGACCGGCTGGCTGTCGACGACGTTTATCGCCGCGACCGGTCCATCGATCTCCGCGGCAACCACGGCAACTTCGGCGGCAGTGTAGGCGTTGTCGGTCGACACATAGCGTGAACCGACGCGCTTCCAGTACGTGTAATAGCCGCCGCCCGCGGCCGCGACCGTCAGCGCCAGGAGCGAGAACAGGACGATTCGCTTCCTGCGGCTCTTGGCATCCGCGTCCGGCGGCGTCGAAGTCGGGACAGGTGTATCAGAAACTCTAATAGGCTCGCTCATTACATTCTCCTCAAGAGTGCTTGGGTTCTACATTGGGGGTTCGGGATTGGGCGCCGAGGCTCTCGGGCGCAAAGCCGCCTCCCAGGGCACGCACCAGCGCCACATCGAGAATCAGCGCACGGGTTTCCAGCTCAGCCTCGGAACGCTGGGCCGTGATCAGCTCATCTTCTGCAGTCAGCACGTCGAGGTAGGTGGCGAGTGCACCCTCGTAACGCCGGGTGACAATCTGATGTGCTTCTGCCGCCGCCGCGACCGCTGCCCGCGATGCCGCAAGCTCCCCATCCAGGGACCTGCGGCTGGTCGCAGCGTCTGCGACCTCCCGGAGCGACTCCGACAGCGTGGCGTTATAGGTCGCCACGGCGGCTTCGTACTCCGCATGCGCGCCCCGCAGTTGGCCCTGGAGACGTTCGGTGTTGAAGATAGGCAGCGAAATCGCCGGTCCGATGCTTCCGACACCGGAGCCTGACTTGGTGAGATTGTCGATACCTAGCGACTGAAGGCCCACGAAGCCGAGCAGGTTCACACTCGGGTAGAAGCCAGCCTTTGCCTGATCGATGCGCCGGGCCGCGGCTTCGGTCCGAGACCGAGCCGCGATGATGTCGGGTCGCCGTCCGAGAAGCTCCAGCGCCAGGTTCTGGGGCAATCCCTGGGATCCGGGGAACTGGGCGGTCGGACGGGTAATAGCGAGGCCCCGATCGGGACCTGCACCGAGGAGCGCCGCGATCGCGTTCCGTTGCAGACCAATGCGCTCATCGATCGCGAGGAGGTCGCCCTGCGCTGCCGCCTGCCGCGCCTCGACCTGACGCACACTTGCCAGGGTCTCGAGACCGAAATCGTGCCGCTGGCGGAAGAGAGCCACTGTCTTGGTTCGAATAGCCAGCGTGTCGGCAGCGTTGTCCCGCAAAGTGTAGAGGTGCACGAGCCCGGCGTAGGCCGAAGCCACCGAGGTCGAGAGGATCAGGCGGGTTTGCGCCACTTCGACCTGCGCGGCACGCTGCTCGGAGACTGCGGCAGCCAGTGCCGCGCGGTTCTTGCCCCAAAAATCCAGTTCCCAGGCCAGATTCACCGTGGCAGTACCGTAATCGTTCCAGCCCTGCGGCAAAGCGGCTTTAGGGATGAGGTAGTTGTAGCTCTGCTTGTCCTCGGTGAAAGCGGCAGTGCCGGTCACCTCAGGGATGCGCGTGGCATGCGCGCCCTGAACTTGCGCGATCGAAGCGTGCAACCGCGCCTGAGCCAGGTCGAGGTCCGGGGAACCGCGGAGCGCCTCCTCGATGAGCGCATCAAGTTGCACATCCCCGTAGGTACGCCACCAGCCATCCCCCGGCCATGCCGCATCCGGCGCGAAGAAGGAGCTCGCGCTGCCGAGCTGATCGACTTTTTTCAGAGCCGGTGGCGAATCCATGCGGGGAAGCGGTGCGCAGCCCGAGCTTGCGAGGAGGCTGGCGGAGAGCAGAGCCTTCACGATGAATGCGCAGCCAGCGGGACGACGGAGGCCTTTGGTCTCTAGCATTGTAGTTCTCTCCATACCTGTACTGTTCGGTACAGTTTACATACGATTTAGCGCCTGTCAAGCACCGGCGCCTCTAATTTAAACGGTACCGTACAGTTCGCTTGTTTCTCGAGTCCTTAAGCTGTACTTTGCGGTACGGTTCTGGAGACTCGCTGGGCGAGATCGAAGGCGACGCACACGTGAAAAAAAGCGACAGCAAACGGCAAACCATCCTGGACACCGCCTTCCGGCTGTTCCGGACGCAGGGGTTCGATAAGACCTCGGTTTCCGAAATCACCGCCGAGGTCGGCGGTTCCAAGGCGACGATCTACAGTCATTTTCCGTCAAAGGAAGAACTGTTCGTCGAATGCATGATGGCGGCTGCCGAAAACTACATGGCGGAGACTCTAAAGCATCTCGACGCGTCCAATGCCGATCCGGATGTTGCGCTGTTCGACTTTGGCAGGAGCTTTCTGAACTTCATCTGTTCACCGGAACAGTTGGAAGTGCGGCGCCTGATGATCGCGGAGGCTGCGCGCTCCGGCACTGGCAAGCTGTTCTTCGACAAGATCACCGCCTTGCGGACACACGTTTCGGCATTCATGTCCGCATGCATGGCATCTGGAACGCTCCGTCGTGACGACCCCGCTCTTGCCGCCGATCATCTGGGCGCACTGCTCGAGGCCGAGATCTTCGAACCCTTGCTCTTGCATGTCCGAGAACGTTCACCAGCTCAGACGGAGATAGCGCTGGCGGCAAAACGGGCTGTAGCTGCGTTCCGCAGGGCTTACGCGCCTGCGGGCCGACGAATGAAGCCGCACCGAACCCGATCGAAACAGTGGCGGGTGGCTTAAACATTCGGAGAGTTCCGCCTCCCGCTGGCTGAGAAGAAGCAAGGCTCGCTGGCTCGAGCCCCTGCTGCGGTGAAAAGAATCTAATACCCGCGGCGTGCCTGGTTGCAGGTACATGCTCTGACAATTAAACTGTACCGATCAGTTCTGTACATTGGCACTCATGAAGACTAAGACTGAATCGAAGCGCCAGGCGATTCTTAAGGCTGCCGCCGACGTTTTCCGGGAAGTGGGGTTCGAACGTGCTTCCATGTCGGAGATCCAAGCGCGGTTCGGCGGCTCCAAAGCGACGCTATACAACTACTTTCCCTCGAAGGAGAAGCTGTTCTTCGAGGTCATGTATCAAGCCAAGGAATTCGAACTCGGTGCGATTACTGCTGCCCTAAACCCAGTCACAGATGATCTGAAGCAGGAGCTGCTGCACTTCGGACAAAGACTGCTGCCGGCGCTATATTCACCGGACGCAATTGCAATCCGGCGCCTCGCGATCGCCGAATTGGGGCATTCCAACATTGGCAAGGTCGTTTTTGAGGGATCGATGGTTCCCATTGAGAAGCAGGTCGCCGAATTCCTGCGAAAGGCAATGAAGCGCGGGGTGCTTCGCACCACTGATCCAAAGACCGCCGCTGTGCACCTGCTCAGCCTGCTTGAATCAGAACTTCTGCTCCGAGTACTGCTGGGCGTGATGGACTCGGTGAAGCCCGAGGCGGTTAAAGGCGCCGTACGGCGCGCAGTTGAGGTCTTTCTGTCCGGCTATCAGCGCCGTTAGCCGGTTCCGGTCCCAGGAGCCGCTTTCCAGCAGCATCCAGTCCTGACCAAGCCCAACGGCGCCCAGCTTGCCTCTTGTCGCCGTTGGTTCTCCACGTCAGCGCAAAAATCGTCTGCAAACCTCCGATTGCCGAAACGTTCCGATCCGGGCGATCGGTGTAACGATCGGCCGGATCGACCTTCTCCGGGCACGTTCACCTTGATCTTGTGCGTGCGGTATTCCAGCGCATCCTTACATCTGACGCCGTCGGCTCCAAGGGGCCGCTCTCTCACCGACCTACCTCAATCTCAGCCTGATCGGCTTCCGGTCGTGTTGCATGGTGATTGAAGGTCGACGGCGCACGCGGCGCACTGCCGGAGGCAATCGACGCACCCGCATTTTGCGTCTAAGCTTTGTCGGGGGCGCTGGAATCTCATGACGATCAGGGCCGAAAGGCCAGCAACGCGAACGCAGTCCACCGCAGGTCACAGCGACATTCGTGTCGCGTGGATCAAGACGATCGGCCGCGCACTCGACGCCGCAGGTTGTGACAGCAGGCTCCGCGCGCCGCGTCACGGCCTCGGCGAGCTCACGTATTTTCTCGGGTTTTCCTCCGCCAGCAGTTTCCCGCGCGCAATTCGGCGTTGGAGCGGCCAATCGCCGTCCCACTGGCGCACGGGCGCGGCAGCGCCGTGAGTCAACGATCGCGAGCCGTCGTCGCGCGGGAACTCGGCTTGCCCGTATCGGTCGAGCGGATTACGGTGCAAGCGCCGCGCCACGGCGAGGTCATGATCCGGCTTGCCGCGTGCGGCGTTTGCCACAGCGATCTATCGGCGACCAACGGTACGATCGCCTATCCCTTGCCGCTCGTGTTGGGGCACGAGGGAGCCGGAATCGTGACCGCCGTCGGCGAGGGCGTGAGCCGCTACGCGATCGGCGATCACGTCGTCAGCTCATTCGTAAGCATTTGCGGCCGCTGCCACTACTGTCAGACGGGTCGACCGCAGCTGTGCGTGCAGTCCTTGCAAGCGCTCTACACCTTGCCCGACGGCAGCGTGCGCACATTCGACGCGGCCGGATCACCGCTCAACGTCTTCTGCGGGTGCGGCGTCATGGCCGAGTATGCGACCTTGCACGCCGACAACCTCGTGAAGATCGACCGGCAAATGCCACTCGATCGGGCCGCGTTGATCGCCTGTGGCGTCATGACCGGCTTCGGCGCTGCGGTCAACACCGCTCGCGTCGAAGCGGGCTCGGTTGCGGTCGTGTTCGGCTGCGGCGGAGTCGGCCTCAATGCGATCCAAGGCTGCGCGATTGCGGGCGCAGCAATGATCGTCGCGGTCGACACGAGCGCGCCCAAGCTCGAATTGGCCGAGCGCTTCGGGGCAACGCACACGTTCAACGTGACCGGAGAGGACCAGATCGGCAAAGCCCTGTACAAGCTCACGGGCGGTGGTGCCGATTATGCCTTCGATTGCGTGGGAGTCGGTCGGATTTCCGAGCAGGCCTTCGGTGTCTTGCGCCGCGGCGGGACGGCCGTGACCGTCGGTATTGCCGCGCCCGCCGACAAGATCGTTTTGAATGCGCAACACGTCGCGATCACCGAAAAAACCCTGACCGGCAGCTATTATGGTTCGGCGCGACCGCAGGTCGATTTTCCGCGGCTCATTGCTCTTTATCGCAGCGGTCGATTGAAGCTCGACGAACTCATTACTCGGACCTATTCGATCAATGAGGCACCGCAAGCATTTGCCGATCTTCAAATGGGCCGGCCGGGCCGCGGCGTCATCGTCTTTGGAGATATCACTTAGATTTAAATCGCTCGCTCTGCCGACTGCCCTACATGCCGGCATCGCACAGGTGCCGGGGTCGGTCTGCCATTTTTCTAGGGCGGACTTCCAGACACGTTCGGCCATGGGCGCTGGTCGGTGGCTGTGAACAGAATTGATCACAGTGTTCGCGAATGACCGGTTCGGAGCACGTAATCGGACAGCAAGCGGCCATCAGTGGTCCTACGACCGCGCGAATTCGCGATCCGGAAGCAGCCGATCATCTGTGAGGTTGTTCACTCCCCCGAAAGTCGAAATCTCCGTTTCAAAGTTGATCGAGCTGAATGTGATCATTCAACGTGCCGGCCGCCCGTCCGACATCGATCAAGACGCCTTCGCGCGATTCCGAGAGACAATCTTCTGGGCCAGATCGATGCAGACGCGCAAGCTCGCAGCCATGTGGCGACGTCCTGGATAATAGAGGCAAATTCCGGGATACGAGGGCGTCCACTCGTTTAGAACTTCAACCAGCCTGCCTGAAGCGATGTCGTCAGCAACGATCGACTCGCCTACATAGGCAAGGCCGATACCCGCCCTGCTCGCCTGCGCGATCATGAGGGGCTCATCGAGTGTAAGGGACCCTGGTACATCGATCCTCAAAGCTTTGCCGCGACGTTCAAACTCCCAGCGGTAGAGAGCGGCGCTGAAATCCCACGAGCAGCCTGGACCGGCTAGGCTCAGTCTCACCTCAAGCTAGGCATGAAAGTTGGCCTCCTGCGCTTGAAACGTCGTTCCGTGACCCCCCCGGCTTCGGATACGTGCGTGAACGATGGGAAATCACCGACGAGCAGCGCGCGGAGATCACCGGGAATTTAACTTCGGCACACCGAGATCGATAAACTCGTTGTGACACGCTAGCGAACGCGACGCCGTCGGTGCCGCCGGAGCCGTCGCCTGTGCCGACGTAATGGCCGCTAAAGTGGGTACTCACTCAAGGGAGCAAAAAAGTGGAATTTCGCAGACTCGGAGCATCCGGCTTTAATGTCCCCGTTCTCAGTTTCGGCGCCGGCACATTCGGCGGAAAAGGGGAATTATTTCAGGCTTGGGGTAGCAGCGATGCGGTCGAAGCGCGTCATCTGATCGATATCTGTCTTGAGGCCGGAATCAATATGTTCGATTCAGCCGACATCTACTCCGCCGGCGGTTCGGAAGAGGTGCTCGGCAGTGCGATCAAGGGTCGCCCACGTGATGGCCTCATCCTCTCGACAAAGGCTACTTTCCGTAGCGGCTCTGGACTTAACGAGGTCGGCTCGTCGCGCTATCACCTAATCCAGGCGGTAGAAAAGGCTCTGGTACGACTTGGAACGGACTACATCGACCTGTTCCAGTTGCATGGATTCGACGCGCGAACGCCGACGGAGGAAGTGCTCTCAACGCTGGACGCTCTCGTACGTGCGGGAAAGATCCGCTACGTGGGGGTCTCCAACTTCTCTGGCTGGCACCTCATGAAGTCACTGGCGACGGCCGACCGCTACGGCTATCCGCGCTATGTCGCTAATCAGACGTTCTACTCGCTGGTTGGCCGAGACTATGAGTGGGAGTTGATGCCACTGGCCCAGGATCAGGGCGTGGGGGCCGTCGTGTGGAGTCCGCTTGGTTGGGGGCGCCTCACCGGCAAGATTCGCCGCGGGCAGCCCCTTCCACAGATCAGCCGCCTGCCAAAGACAGCCCAAATCGGACCGCCGGTAGGCGAGGATTATCTCTATCGGGTCGTCGACGCCATTGACAAGATCTCAGCCGAGACAGGGAAGAGCGTCCCGCAAATCGCCTTGAACTGGCTGCTACAACGTCCGACGGTATCTACAGTGATTATCGGTGCCCGAAACGAAGTGCAGTTGAAGGAGAATCTGGGAGCTGTCGGTTGGAGTTTGACGGCAGAGCAGATGCAGCGACTGAACGCTGCCAGCGAAGTGACGCCCCCCTATCCTTACTGGCATCAGCGGCAGTTTGCCGAGCGAAACCCGTCGCCGGTTTGATGCGCGCACCGCGACGTATCCTGGGCTGTCGTACATGCGGTTTGTGCCGATCAAGAGCACCGAGCAATAGGCCATTTTATCGGTGCATCTGGTCCATAGTTTTGTAAAGGCGCGTACCGCGCAGGCCAATCAGATCCGCGGATTGCTCGGAGAATTTGGACTTGTCATGCCCCAGGGCGTCCGAGACTACGAAATCCGGAGCCAGCCCAAATGAGAGGGCCGGCCTGGAATGCAGACAACCATGGAACAAGAAGGCCCGCATCTGCGGGCCTTAAAGTAATGCGAATCGAGCATAGTCCCGGCGTCATCGCTCCCTAATTAAGGCGACGGCTCCACGCAGTTTGTGGTCCCACCACCGATGTTGATTGTCGCGCCCTTCGCAGTTGTGTACGAGGCACCACAGTAAACGTCCATACCTCCGGTGTTACCGGTCACCGTTCCGGGCTGAGGGAAGTACGCTGAGGATTCCTCGGTGAGGAGGATTCCGCCGCCAGTATTCCCAGTAACCGCATACGAGTTGTACAACCTCCCACTCGAGTTTCTTCTTAGTATCACCCCGATGCCCCCGTTCCCAGTGATCTGGCATCCCGGGCAGCTGAGCGTGCCGCTTTCGTGAATGGACGGTGCGTGATGCGAGAGCAGAGCATCACCCGCCCACGTTGAACCGCGCTTGTGCGCAGCATCTCCGCGTGATTGCCTCACACGCCGCGCACGTCTTTTGTTGACTTCGGTCGTCCGTGTCGCGCCAACGGACCATATGCCTTCTGCGTGCGCGCGGCAAACGCAATGTTTATGTCGTATGTGCGAGTCAACATGTTGATATCGTCGAAACTCCTAAGTTAGGAGTGTCCGGGCGACGATTCGGGTACCGCAAATCCTTGATGGGTAACGTGCGGTACTTACAGTTGCTTACTCTTATTGAGGTCTGCGTTCGTCCGATCGCATGCAGTGAAGGTGATTTCGAATGACAGCTTTCAGCAGGCCATTTCGGTTTATGGAACTTCCCGCCGACTCGCGCGCATGCGACAGCTCATTGCCGGGACTCACGGTTGGTGCGTTGCATGATGGCTGCTGACATCAGGCAGGAGTAAAAGTCCTTCTCCCAGGGCAGGAAAAATAGAACTCACCCTACCCCGATCCTCCGTGTAACTCCAAGAAGGAAGGGAAAACCATGTTCAACAAGAGAAGTCTGTTCGTTCCGGCAGTGCTGATTTCCTTTGGCCTACTCGGCACGTCTGCCGCGAAGGCTGACGGCGACGCGCAGTGTTACACCCTTGCCAGCCTCAAGGGCACGTATGCGGTCGTTGCAACCTACGGCGCAAACGTCGCGCTCGCGCTTGCGACCAGGCATTTCGATGGCGAAGGCAACCTGACTGGAACATTTACTCTTAACGCACCCGTCGTGGGATCGACCACCGGCGCCCGGACGATAATCACAGGTACGCAGGTGGGAACCTACTCGGTGAATTGCAATGGCACCGGTGTTATCACTCGCACCCTTACGTCATCCACTGGTGTCGTCACGATTCAGACGGATGACTTCGTCATCACCAAGGCTGAGCGCGGCGGGCGGCTGCTTGCCACGGCGCTCGAAGACGCGCAGACAACGCCGAGTGCGCTCGTCCCCGGAGGACTCTTCGTGTTTCGTAGCTACACTCGCCGGCCAGATTGAGCTGCTGCCTGCCCCCCCGGCGCGCCGGCTCCCGCCCCGCGCCGGGGTCTCGTGGGTGCTCACTACTATTCTGCCGTCGTCACCAATCTAGACTTCAGCGAACGACCGCTAAGCGGATTTCTTGCACCCTTTTCTTACGTGCGCGGCTGCTTCCATCGAGGTGATCAATGAGCCAACGTCCGGCCGGACCCGGCGGCGCGTCGGTGCGATACACCGCGCGCATTGCCCTCACGGGCCTCAAGTTGCTCGGCATTTCGATTCGGATCACGCGCAGGTTGTTTCTGGCGATGTCGTCTTCGACCATAAATTGCGGCATGTTGCCGAAGCCAAAGCCGGCACGCAGAAAGCCGTGTCGCGCCCCCATATCGGCGAGGCGCCAGGCGTTTTTCGAGACTACGCCAAAGTTCTGGCCTTTGGACAAAGTCGATCGATCGGTCAGTACGAGTTGCACATGCTGCTGCAGTTCGGATTGGGGAACGATGCCCTTGTAAGACGCCAGCGGATGCGTGGGTGCCACGACCGTGACCAGCGGCACGTCGAGCAGGAACTGGCTGTGTATAGTTTCCGGAAGCACGGGCAACGAGCCGACGATGCCGATCTGGCAGGTCCCTTGCAGCACCGGCTCGATGACCGCACCAAGCGCCTCAACGAACAATCGCAGCGGTGTGAGCGGGAAGAGTTCCGGAACCTGGGGCGCTACGGATTGCCAGGTGGCCACGGCCACCCTCCTCGCCCTTGTTCTTAGATCCTCAGCCTGCGCCTCATTTGGGGTGGGTTGGCAAGCGGAGTTTGTGGGGAGTTTGGTGACTTACTGGTGTTGCAGGCGTCCCCAACCTGCCCAGGAGATATCACGCGCGTCCAGGCGCGTACACGGACGTCCAAATGATGAAATCCAGTCCTCGGCAAAAAAATAGACCGCCTAGGAAGCCGCAGGAGCGGCGATCGAGGGGGTGGCCGCCATCGTGATACCCCCGAAACTCTTCCGCGAGGGCTGAGCGCCTCGCGCGGCAACCCGCGTAGCAGTGGTAGAGTCGTGTGCCCAAAAAAATAAGGCAAGGGGGAATCCATGTGGAGCCACGTCTACGCGCCGCTCGGTGGCAGCGTTGCATTGTCGGCCGTCGTCGCTGCGACTCCAATTGTCGTCCTGCTCGTCACGCTTGGCATTTTGCGGCTGCCCGCGTGGAAGTCGGCGCTGCTCGGGCTTGCCGCCGCGGAACTGGTGGCTCTTTTCATGTATGAAATGCCAGCGCCACTGATGCTGAGTTCCACGGCCTACGGTGCGGCCTTCGGCCTGTTCCCCATCGCCTGGATCGTGTTCTGGGCCGTCGCGCTCTACCGGCTCACGGTGGAATCCGGACAATTTGAGATCCTCAAGAACTCCGTCGGCCAGGTGACAACCGACCGGCGCCTGCAGGCACTGCTCATCGCCTTTGCTTTCGGCGCCTTCATCGAAGGCGCCGCTGGCTTCGGCGCGCCCGTGGCGGTCGCCGCGGCCATGCTGACGGGACTTGGATTTTCGCCGTTCTATGCCGCAGCCATCTGCCTGCTCGCCAACACCGCCCCGGTGGCCTTTGGAGGGATCGGTATACCCCTGGTGACGCTCGCTGGCGTGACCAATCTGCCCCTCGCCGCCTTGAGCGCGGGAGTGGGTCGCATCCTCGCACCCGTCGCCCTGTTCATCCCGGCCTACCTGATGCTCGTCATGGGCGGCCGGGTGGCGCTGCGCGCCGTGTGGCCGGGAGCCCTCGCGTGTGGGCTCTCTTTCGCGATGGTGCAGTTCACTGTCTCGAACTTCATCGGACCGTATCTGACTGACATCCTGAGCTCGCTCGCTGCAATCGTCACGCTCATCGTGCTGCTGAGATTCTGGCGCCCAACCGACCAACCGGTGATTGCCGCCCCCGGTGAGAGGCTGCCAACCCGGACGCTGCTCGTTGCATGGTCCCCCTACCTCCTTTTGGTGATCTGCGTTCTCCTATCTGGTTACGAGCCGGTCAAGGCGATTCTTAATAAAGCGACGATGCTCATCCCGTGGCCAGGGCTCGATGGCCAAATCCAGCGTCTGCCGCCCGTGGTCGGCAAGGCCTCACCCTACGCCGCGAAGTTCACTCTCAACATCCTGTCCGCGTCGGGCACGGCGACGATGCTAGCGACCATCGCGACGGCACTCGTGCTGCGGATACCGGCCGGCCAGTTCTGCCGTTCGATCGGCAACACGGCGAAGGATCTTGCGCTTCCGACCCTGACGATCGCTTGTGTTCTCGCGTTGGCCTACGTCATGAACTACTCCGGCGCAACCGCAACGCTCGGGCTCGGCTTCGCCGCGACGGGCGCGATGTTCCCGTTCTTTAGTTCCCTGATCGGCTGGCTCGGCGTGTTCCTCACCGGCAGCGACACCTCCTCGAATGCGCTCTTTGGCAACTTGCAGGTCGTGACCGCGAACCAGCTCGGTCTGTCACCCGTGCTTATGGCCGCCTCCAACTCGAGTGGAGGCGTGATGGGCAAGATGATCAGCCTGCAGAACATCGCGGTGGCCGCAGCAGCCACCGGCATGCCGCCCGAGGAGGAGGCGAAGCTGTTCCGCTTCACCCTGAAGCACAGCGTCTTCCTAGCCTCCGTGATCGGACTCGTCGTCACGATCTATGCGTACGTACTGAAGGCCTGGAGTGTTTAGCGGCCGCCACACTCCCGCACTTCACAGACCCGCGGCGTCATCGACCGATTGCGGGGCTGCGGTTACTTATCCAGATCGCCCTCGCTGAGCACGATCGGCGCGCCGTGCGGCGTTCGTTGCGCCGCGTTGCTCCACGCGCGCTCGTAGCGCGTAAGTTCCCCGTTCGAGGCGACGCCCTTAGCCGTGACCAGCGTCTCCAGCGCTTTCAGCCAATGAAGATAGTACGTGTCGCCCTGATCAGGGTCTCCCGCCTGCTGGGCAGAGCGAATTTCCTCCGCTAGCGCGGCCGCCCATTCAGACCAGGTGAACACACCTTTCTCGTGAAGCGTCAACGCCATCGCAAAGGCGTGCGCCTGCCAAGGCGCCTCGAAAACAGGCCCATCGGCGTCACGAGGTATCCCGGGAAGCGCCTCGAGAAGGGATGGACTTGTGTTCACGCGGCCTCGAGATAGGGCTGCCAGGCGTCGAATGACACGCGCTGCCTTGGCGTGGCCTCGCTGCCCCAGAGCTCGGTCGCATCGAACACCACCGTGTAGAGCCATTGCGGGTCTTCGCCGAGGCCTTGTGCGTGCGAATCCGCAAACACGTGAGCGCCGAGAACCCGCTCGATGACTCCAGTCTTGCCGCGAACATAACCGGGCAGTCGCGTGTGGTGCTCGGCCGGCCTCGCGTGCGTCCGCACTCGCTGCCCTACCGTGAAGCGTGCCGGACCCGCAGGTGCGCGCTCGGTCGGTGCCCCTTTCGCTAAGACAGACGCAACCTGGTCCGCCTTGAGGATCCGGCCGACTTGCGCGGGCGGATACCGCGAGCAGCCGGCGCTCAGTTCGTCGCGCGTCACGAGGCCTTTCTCGATTAGCAGCTTTTCGAGCCCGTCCAGCCAGATCTCGTAGTAGGTTAGGTCGAGATAGTTTTGCAGCGTCTCGCGTGCTGAGCGCGACATGTCGATGTTCCAGTTTCCGGTCGCGCCGAGCGCGATCGTCAGCGCATGAATACGCGCCTCCCAACTGGCATGGAACATGTCGCCTTCCGGTTCTGGGACGACCGGTCCGAACCCGCTGTGACCCCCGACGTCGGCGTGGCTCACGTAGGGCATGTCATGTTTCGCCTACGGCTCGCGCGAGGCCCGTTCCGATCATCGAGTCGCGTGTGACCAGAGCGGCGAGAGCCTCTTCGCTCAGGTCGTCGGTTTCGGCTGGACGCTCGGGTATCACGAGGTAACGCACCTCAGCAGTCGAGTCCCAGACCCGGATCTCCGTGCTCGGCGGCAGGGTCACGCCGAACTCCGCCAGTACCCCGCGCGGATCCTTTACCACTCGGGACCGATACGGGGTGCTCTTGTACCAGACCGGCGGCAATCCCAGCACGGGCCACGGGTAGCAGCTGCAGAGCGTGCAGACCACGATGTTGTGTCGCCCGGATGTGTTCGCGACGGCAATCATGTGCTCGCCTTGCCGACCGGAGTACCCCAGTTCGGCGATCGCAGCGGTTGCATCCCGCAGGAGGCGGTCACGGAATGCCAGATCCACCCAAGCGCGCGCGACGACGCGTGCGCCGTTGCGGGGACCGACTTTCGTTTGGTAGGTGTCGATCAATACGTCGAGTGCCGCCGGATCGATGTAACCCTTCTGGGTCATCACCGTCTCAAGCGCGCGAACGCGTCGCTCGATGTCACTGAGTTCGCTGTGATCCGGGTGATCGTGGTCGTGGCTCATTGCACAATATTAGGCTGTGCTCGGTCAGGGTGCGAACTAAGCATCACAGACTGAAATCGCCGTCGTCCCGAACGGCCTTTCCGCGATGTAGGATCAGAAGTGAGTGTCGCCAACCGGACTCGGCAGACCGGACCCGACGCCTCTAGCAAAAACTTGCGTTCAAGCATGCAGTCGGCAGCGGGTAATTTGGCGGGCAAAACTCTCGCGCGATTTTGTAACACTCGGAATTTATTGATGAAATTCCTCGAGTTCGAGTCCTCTCTCGCGCACACGATTTTCCTTATTTTTCAATGTTTTCAGACTCTATTTTTAAGTGATTCCGAGTAAACTATCGACTCGGGATTGCGGGCGACTATAGAGGATTCAGATACCAAGCCCTAGCGGCTCTGACGACGCTAGCATTCCTGTTATCACGCGTCGCGGAGAGCTCAGCCAGGTGACCGACATCTCTTTCATCGTGCCTGCCCACAACGAAGAACTCCTACTCACCGATACGCTTGAAGCAATCGGGCGCGCGGCGTCCGCATTACCCGAATCGTGCGAGCTCCTCGTTGTGGACGATGCATCCACCGACGGTACAGGGGCGATCGCGCATTTGCACGGCGCACGCGTAATCCAAGTCACCTGTCGGCACATTGCGGCGACGCGAAATGCGGGTGCGCGCGCCTCGCTGGGAAAATGGCTGATCTTTGTCGATGCCGACACGATCGTCACTCCCGAAGTTGTCGAAGCCGCGGTTGCCGCGATGCGTGGTGGTGCGGTGGGCGGGGGTTGCAACGTCCGGTTCGAGGGTCGTTTGCCGCGCTACGGTCGCTTCCTCATCTCAATTGCGTTACCTCTGTACCGGAGGTTAGGCCTGGCCGCGGGATGCTTCGTGTTCTGTACACGTGATGGACTTGAAGCGGTTGGGGGATGGGACCAGACGCTTTTCGCCGCAGAAGAGGCATTTCTGAGCCGAGCTCTGCGCCGGTACGGTCGGTTTGTGATCCTGCGGCAGCAGGTCAGTACATCCGGTCGCAAGCTGCGCGCTCATTCCGCCCGAGAGATCCTCGGAGCGCTGCTGCGACTCGCGCTCGGGGGGCGCAAAGCAATGGGGCAACGGAAAGGTCTTGAGGTTTGGTATGGCGATCGACGCAAGGATCCGGGGTGACCTCGAAAAGGTATTGCTCTGTGATCCCCTCGACAGCCGCGCCCGTCCGCGTTCGGGCGAGACGGTCCGGCACCGCCCCGATCCAGCGCCTACGCGCATCATTCGCAGCGACATCGGCTGACGAGATTCCGTTACGGCCAAACCTTTTTGCGGTAGCCTCGCGGCGCCGAGCCTACGGCCTTCCGAAATATACGTGCAAATGACGCGGAAAACGCTTCGCAAGAGCCTCTGCGCAAATCTGATGTTTGCGACCGAGTTCCCAGAGACGAGACCCGTTTCGGCAAGGATAGCCGCGCCCGAGCACGGTGAAGCTAACGCGGCACCTGCGGCATGGCGATTACGGAGGGTACCTCAGGATCTGGAAGGTCCACCATGGTCGGCGGGATGATCAGGATCCGCGGCTTTGGGCTGCCTCGCGCTTCCTCAATCTCAGCGAGCTGCGACGCCACCTGATTCGAGCCGGTGGTTCGATCCCGTCAGCCTGAGAGCGCCGTTTGGGAATAAATGCTTGTCTATTACCGTCTACCCATTGTTCGGCGCGCGCGGGTTACCTGCACTTGCAACCAAGAAATGAGAGTCACGACCCTTCTGGTAGCTAGCACCTGGATGACTGCGGGGGTGCTGCACGCGAACCTCGTATGTGCGCAGGCTACCACGCTGGCAACCACAATTCCGGCTGCGACGGCTGCCACATCGACCACACAGCAGACTCCAAGCGACATCATCCAATCGGCTGCGGAGCGCACAGTGAACGAGATGCAGTCCAACCGAGACGCCTATCGCAAGGATCCGTCGCAGGTGCGCCCGCTGGTGGACAAGTATCTCTTGCCGCAATTCGATACGGAGTACGCGGCGCGTCTCGTTCTGGGGCAGTATTGGCGGACGGCGAATCACGACCAGCGTAAGAGATTCATAGACGCTTTCTATCACTCGCTACTTACAAATTACGGCAGTGCGTTGGTTGAGCTCACGCCTGATCGGTTGAAGGTGTTCCCGACCACCGTTGATCCGAGCACCGACCACGCGTCCGTGCGCACGGAGGTCACGGGCTACAATGCTGACCGCATCGCAATGAACTATTCAATGCACAAGACCCCCGAGGGTTGGAAGGTGTACGACGTGAACGTCGATGGCATCAGCTACATCAAGAGCTATCGAGAGGATTTTGGTGCGCAGATCCAACGGCAGGGCTTCGATTCCCTGATCGCACATCTCGAAGGAGAGAAGCCCGCCGACATCAACAGGACCACCGATGTCAAGTGGTAATGACGCTTGGGCCGCCGATGGCCACTGGGTGTTGGCTGGCATTGAAGAGCTTCGTTTGAAATGGTTCGCGCGCCGACAGGGGACTCTCATGCAATGCGAGGTGCGGCGGTGCGCCGTGATATAGCGCGAGTCCTCCACCACGTGGTGATCGCGGCGAGACTCTTTTGGGCGGTAGTGCTCGCCGGGTCGGCTGTCGCATGTCACAGTGACACGACGCCGGATTTGAGTAGGCTCTATGCCTCCGGTATGGAAGAGGCGCGCACGCCGCCCGTGATTTTGATTCCTGGAGCTCTCGGTTCGCGACTCTTCGACAAGCACAAGCGTAGTGAGGTATGGCCCGGATCGACGCTGCAACTGTTGGCCGGTTCCAAGCAAGACCTGGTACTTCCCTTTGATGCGGTGACTCTGCAACCCATCGATGACAGCTTGGAACCAGGCGGGCTCTTTGAAGAGATCCTGAACGCCGACTTCTACGGCGCGATCGTGCGGACACTGCGGGAATCGGGGGGTTTCGTTCCGGGGAAACTCGGTGCGCACGCCGATCCAAAAGTGCGCCAGTTCTATATTTTTGCCTATGACTGGCGACAGGACAACGTCACGACGGCGAAGCGTCTTGATGCGCTGATCGAACAGATTCGTCGCGACTATGATGATCCGACTTTGAAGGTCAATGTGATCGCCCACAGCATGGGGGGCCTCATCACTCGCTACTACCTGCGCTACGGCACGGTCGATGCGCTGGAAGGCGATGGCGATTTTCCCATCAACATGAACGGCGCGGAGAAAGTCGGTACCGCCGTGTTACTGGGGACACCGAATTTGGGCTCGGTGAGTTCGCTGCAGAGCATGCTCCTTGGTCACAAGGTTGGACTCCGCCGAATTGAGCCGGAGGTACTGGCAACCATGCCGAGTATCTACGAGCTTCTGCCGCATCCCTTGACTGACTGGTCAGTAGACCCTAGCGGCAAGGATCTGGATCTGGACCTTTATGACGTGAGCACCTGGAAGCGCATGCAATGGTCTGTATTTGACCCCACCGTGATTGGCCGCTTGCGCGCTCGCTTCAAAGGGTCGAGCCAAGCAAACGCGTACATCTCCGCGCTGCAGGCCTACTTTGCCCGAAATCTTGAGCGCGCACGCCGCTTCATCTGGTCGGTGACTTTCGAGGAGCCAAGCTCCCCGGTCAAATTCGTGGTGTTTGGCGGTGATTGTGTGCTGACGCCTGCGCGCATCGTGATAGAGCCACAAGCCGGTCGTTCTCGGGCACGGCTATTTCCAGAGGACGTACGGGATAAAGTAACTGGCGTGGACTACGGTCGGCTAATGCTGGAGCCGGGCGACGGCGAGGTCACCAAGCCGTCTCTGCTGGCGCGCCAAGCGCTCAATCCGGTCGCCCCACGTAATGACGCGCTCTTCTTCCCGCTCGCTTATGCTTTCTTTCTCTGCGAGAACCACGAACGACTTACAGGCAATATCAATTTTCAGGACAACCTTCTGAACGTGCTCCTCGACCGGGAGCGCACATGGGACGCGCTGCGAACCAAAACGTCAACGATTCCTCCGAATTTACCGTGACCGGCAGCCCCCTCATTGACCTTGATCGACCAGCTGCGAGCGTGGGGAGCGCGCTCCGTACATAGACCCAGGAGGAGTGCAAGGACGCGCAACACAAGGGCCGTGATCTTCTGCAGGGCAAGTAGCGGACTGTCTCCCCTGGCGCGAGCCGGCCCGCGGCCGGCGCGCGGGTCCCTCGGCGCATACGGAACGCAATCCGTCAGGAAACGCACTCGGACGAACGACAGCGAACTGCAGCGGTCGAATTGTTTTACCCCGCTACGCTCCCAGGGAAAACGCGCGTTTAAGCAGGCGGTCGGTAGCGGGTAAAAAAGCTTGGGCGACCTCATTACATCGCGAATCTACTGAGGAAATTCCTCGAGTTCGACTCCTCTCCCGAGCACCAGTTTTTCATTATTTTCACAATTAAATCACGCTTTCTTCAAGTCACTTCCTGCGGCAGTCATCAAGTCGAACTGTTTCGCCATTGGGCAGCAAGCCGACGTACGACATGTCGTCGGATCTAGCTGGCCCTTCTCAGGGAGTCTTCTGATTGATGTGCTCCCAGACCTTAGAGATCACTACGGAGCCTTCCCCCACTGCCGAGGCTACCCGCTTGACCGACCCAGCCCGCACGTCCCCGACAGCAAAAACGCCGGGGTAGGACGTCGCAAACGGCGAAGTCGGTGAGCCGACGCCGGTGATGACGAACCCTTTGTCGTCGAGCTGCACCAAACCAGAAAGCCATTCAGTGTTCGGCGCGGCACCCACCATGATGAAGAGCGCCCGCGTCGCGACCTTCCGCGACTGCCCGCTTTTGGCATTGCGGATCGTGACGTTTTCCAGGTGCTCGCCACCCTCCAGTGCCGTGACCTCGCAGTTGTACTCGATCGTGATACCTGGATTAGCCTCTAGTCGGCTGGTGAGATAGCTCGACATCGAAGCGGCGAGCGAGGCACCCCGGACCAGCACACGGACGCACCGCGCATAGCGGCACAGGAACATCGCAGCCTGGCCGGCAGAATTGCCGCCGCCAATGATCACGGCCTCGGTGTCCCTGCAATAGCGAGCCTCCATCTCGGTGGCCGAATAGTACACGCCCAAGCCCTCCAAATCGGCCAGTCGCTCCAAGGGAAGGCGCCGATACTGCACGCCGCTCGCCACCACGACTGCACCGGCACGGACACGTTGGCCATTCTCGAAGACCGCGCAGAAGGCGCCGTTCTCTTGCACCTCGAGTGCCGTGACTCGGCGCGGGATCGCAAATCGGGCGCCGAACTTCATGGCCTGCACCTCACCGCGCCACAAGAGATCCGCGCCCGAGATGCCGGTTGGAAAACCCATGTAGTTCTCGATTCGGCTCGACGTCCCTGCCTGACCTCCCAAAGCGATGTCCTCGACGACCAGCGCGCGCAGACCTTCGGCGCCAGCGTAGACCGCTGCCGCCACGCCGGCCGCACCCCCGCCGACGATCAGCACATCGAAATGCTCATCGCCGCTGAAGTCGATGTTGAGCCCGAGAAGCCGCGCTATCTTATCCGGCGTCGCATCCGTGATCGGTACTTTGCTGCCGAAAATAACTGCCGGGGTTCTGGCATCGATTGCGCAACTCTTAGCCGATGCCTCGGCTTCGGGGCTGTGCAGAGGGACCGACGTGTAAGGCAACTTATTGCGACTCGCGAACTCGGCGATGCGACGCACGTTGCGATCGGCCTCCTCGCCGATCAGGTAAAGGCCGCTGCGGCGGTCGTCGAGTTGCCGGCGGCGTCGGGCAGCGAACACCGTGATGATGATGTCCGACATCTCGGGGATCTGAGACATGAGCGTAAGGAAGGTCTCGCGCGGTACCTCAATCACTCGCGTATCGACGACCGTGCGCAGGGGCAGGGAGGCGGTACCGCCATACAGCAGGCTGATCTCCCCCATAAACTGCGTTGGCCCAATGGTCGACGCATAATGTCGTTCGCCAGTGAACGGATTGACTACTTCAATCTCGCCTTCCTCGACGTACACGAAGCGGCTCGCCTTTTCGCCCGGCTGCGCCATGATCGTGCCCTTGGGATATGTCACGACTTTGCCCGCCGCCCGCAATGCCTCCACATGCGAGGAGGCAAGTGGTGTCCGTATCATCTGGCGCAGGTCTTCGCCTATCGTCTCCACGGAGGCCTCTAGAGTTGCATTTCCACAGATAGTACAAGGTTCTGTGAGATGCGCCCAACGCAGCCGCCGAGACTTTCAGAGTTTGCTTGACGATCATATTCCGGTTCGCTGAACTACCGATTGTCACGGTCGCGTCACAGTCTTGGCGCTCTCCGGTTGTGCCGAGACTCCGCAACCCGCGATCACCGCGAAAATCGCGGCGGACACATGCGCTGTGCATTGCACGGTTCTGGATGCCATAGAACTATACTGTAACGTTGGCGAGTGGCAGCTTTTGCGCTGTCAAACTAAAGTTGCGACTGGCCGGTCTTGACCGCCTGCTGCCCGATTACGTGCTCCGAACCGGTCATGCGCGAACACTGTGATCAATTCTGTTCACAGCCACCGACCAGCGCCCACGGCCGAACGGCCGGTTCGGAGCGAACCATCGGACAGTTCCCGGGCCAGAAGCCGCCACCCAGCCACGTTGGGTAGATTTCCAAACAGCGGACATTCAAACTTCCTCATGTGAGCGTCCGCTGAAGGCACCTTGAGTGGTTACCAGATAGGTGAGCTCCAAGGAGTTCCCGGTGACCGACCGTTTGGTAGGGGATTGCTGATGCTGCAAAGAAAACGATCGACATGTTGCACCCGTGTCCGGCGACTGAGCACGATCTGCCTGGTGATGATTGCTCCAGTAGTGCATTCCGAGACTGTCGTTTCGCAAGACTTGCGCATTGAGAACGTTACGATCGTCTCGCCCGAGAATACGCGAGAGATCGATAGCGTCACTGTGACGATTCATGACGGGCGGATCCAAAGTATCTCCAGCATCGCTCCGCCGAGCGGGCCGACTGCCGTACAGAGGCTCGACGGCACCAACCTGTATTTGATTCCGGGCTTGATCGACACCCATGTACACCTCGGGGGAATCCCCGGCATGACCGACGAGCAGGAAAAGGCTCACCCCGACATCGCCCGGGCGGCGCGCGATCAGTTTCCTCGCAGCTATCTGTATTCCGGTTTCACGACACTCCTCGACTTGATTTCGATGCCCGAGGGGATGGCCCGCTGGAAGAGCCATGACCCCGTGCCCGACACGTATTTCTGCGGTGGCGCAGTGCTGATAGATGGGTATCCATCTAACTACCTGCCGAAGGAGAGCCGCTATACGGCAATGCCTTACTGGCTTGTGGAAGCGCGAACACCCGGCTCCAACCTACCGCCAGGTGCGATAGCCAGTGAGCACACGCCACAGGCCGTGGTCACCCGCATGAAAGGGGACGGCGCGATCTGCGTTAAGACTTTCTTCGAGCGCGGCTTCGGCGGTGTGCACAATCTCCCCGTGCCGCAGGCCGAAACGATCCGCGCCCTGGTGCGGGCGGCCCACGCGGCGGGACTCCCCGTGCTCATGCACGCAAATTCGCTCGAGGCTCAGCAGTTCGCGCTCGACACGGGCGTTGACATCATCGTCCATGGCCTATGGAACACGGATGAGAAAACCATGCCCGGTGAGCTCACGGCGCTCGAGAAATCGGTTCTGGATCGGGTCATCGCCGCGAATGTGGGATGGCAGCCGACACTACAGGTCCTCTACGGACTGCACAATCTGTTCGATGACGCAACGCTCGCCGACCCGAGACTCACCCGAATCCTGCCACGCAGTCTGATCGAGTGGTATCGAACGCCCGAAGGAGGGTGGTTTCGCGACTCCATCGTTGCTGAGAGCCCCGAACTCGCCACGCCTTCCTTGGCCGCAAACATGTTCCTGAGTCCGATCCACAGAGTCGCAGCCGCGACCGGCTATATGGCTCAACATCACGCGCGCCTGCTGTTTGGTACGGACACGCCGAGCTCGCCGACCTATGCGAATCCTCCGGGACTCAATGGCTGGCTGGAAATGCGCCACCTCGCCGATGCCGGCGTGACGCCCGAGCAGATCTTTCAGGCGGCGACGCTGAGCAATGCGCGCGCCCTGAAACTCGATCGCGAGATTGGCACGGTCCAGGTTGGAAAGCGCGCGAACCTGCTGCTGGTGCGTGCCGATCCCAGGAAGACCATCCAGGCCTACCAGGAGATCGCGAAGGTTATCCTCGGCGGCCGCGTGCTGGACCCAAGTATGCTGGCGGCGATTCGCCCCTGAAGGGCGAGCGTCCGCCAACTGACGAGCGGGTATGTCGCCGAAGGGTTCAAAACCGGCAGGTCGATCGCGCCGGCGCTCCGACTCACCCGGTACCTGTCATTCGCGATCGGGGTGCCAAATAGCGTACATGGCACACGTAAATGTGCGGCCAGGCAGCGGTACCGTCGACGGCGTAAGATTGTCTGAAAAGCGGTCGGACCTCCTGCGATGACATCGCCAGTGAGAAGCGGTTTCTGCCTACAGCGTTACGCGGCAGGAGCACTCTGCACTCTCCTGCTCTTCTCCGGGTCGTCCTGGCCGACATCCGCCTCCGACGCGAAGCCGCTAACTGCAATCCTCCTTATTGCGCGAGACGACCTGCCCGATTCCAATTTCGCGGACTCGGTTGTGCTCGTGATGAACAACCTCGGTCCCGCCCCGGTCGGCATCATCATCAACAGGCCGATGCAGATTCCTGTCTCGCGCCTCTTTCCCGATCTCAAGCGCCTCGCGCACATGCGCGACAAGGTGTACTTCGGCGGACCCCTTGATTTGGGGTCCGTGTGGTTCCTGTTTCGCGCCGCCACGCCGCCCGAGCACGCGATCCAAGCTTGTGACGGCGTCTACTTGAGCGCGGACCGACAGCTGCTGCTCCAGCTGCTTGGCCGCGACAATCCCATGGACGGTCTGCGGATCTTCGTCGGTCATGCCGGCTGGGCACCGGCTCAGCTTGAGGCCGAGATCGAACAGCGCGACTGGACTCTCAAGCGCGTTGAGACGGAGGCGATCTTCAGCGGCAAGTCCGAGCACCCCTGGCCCTCGCCGCAAGCTCCCAAGCGCAGCAGTTAGCGAGCGGCGTCCACGCAAAATCTGACGTTGTTAACGGTGGCCTCTCCACCCAGTACGAAGCGCAGCTCGGCACCGTTATCGGCTCGAAGGTCGATTTGGCCGAGTGCGGACAAGAACAGGCGTGGGCGGTTCAGGAATCTCGTCGCCGGTACGCCAGAATGGACACTGAGAGACTGGTCGGAGCGCCGAGATTTTGACTCGGACCCATGCAGACCGAGGAAGTACGGCATAAGTACCTCATAATTCCAGTCGGAGATCCTTCGACGAGCGTGGACGCGACTGGAGCGCCAGTATCCGAAGGAGCGAATCCGTCCCGATCACTGAGAGGATCTGTGGGAGGACTCTCAGCTATATCCGCGGCGAGTACTTCATAAGCGGTAAAGTAAGAGTGCAATTTTCGTAAGGCCGAGTGAGTTGTCATGAGCATGTCATTGCGCGATCAGTTGCTGCAGGCGGGCTTGGTCAATGAAAGGCAGTCCAAGGAAGCCGAACGGCAACTGCGGCAACAACAGCGGGAGCAGCAGCAACTACCGAAGGACAAGCGTGCAATGGCGTCCCGCGCGGAACTCGCTGCGCAGCAGGCGCAGCTCGACAAAGCCGCTCGCGACCAGGACCTGAGCCGCCGACAGAAGGAACAGGCGGACAAGCAAGCGCGCCATGCGCAGATCGAGCAACTAATCGAACAGAACCGTTTGCCTCGAGCTCAGACTGATGAACGATACAATTTTGTCGATGGCAACAAGATACGTCGCATCCCGGCCGATCATACGGTGCGTGAGCGGCTCGGTCGTGGCGAGATTGCCATCGTTCGCCGCAACGGAGGCTATGAGCTGGTACCGGCGGAAACTGCGGCTCGCATTCGCGAGCGCGATGAGCGCGCGGTGATCGCATGCGGCGTTTCCCCCGACGTTACCACTGATGGCGTGCCAGAGGACCTGGTGTGGTGAGACACGTCGATACCATTTGAAAGACTGATGAGTCGTTGATCGCCATCACCTGACCGGCCCCAATAACCAACGCTCCGTCCCGGGTATCGCACGAAGAGATATTTTCCGCAGGTGACCGGATAGCCGTAAATTGGCGCAGCCGGAGGCACGATTGCAGCAGTTGTGGGTTTGCTCCTGAATGCAAGTGGCGGATTCCCGCCGCGTGGCTCGCGGTGGTGGAGAAGGGTCTAGTTAGGGAATGGCTGGCCTACGCGGCCAAACCGGCATACGAACATTGTTGCAAACTCAATACCGATGAGTGAGCCGCAGGCCACACCAGTTGGTTGTCGCCGTGGATACTGACCCAGAATCTGCTCCCGTCCCGCATCGTGGCATGATCACGCTGTCGATCATGCTAGCTACCATCATTCAGGCGATCGACGGCACCATCGCCAATGTGGCGCTTCCCCACATGCAGGGGAATCTCTCCGCCTCGCTGGACCAGATTACCTGGGTCCTCACCTCCTACATTGTCGCCGCCGGTATTGCGACGCCGCTGGCGGGCTGGCTCAACGATCAGTTCGGTCTCAAGAAGGTACTGCTGGTGTCGATCGCGGGGTTTACGGTCGCTTCGGTCCTCTGCGGAGTTGCCGATTCACTGTTCCAGATCGTTCTCGCCCGGTTGCTCCAGGGTTTGTTCGGCGCTGCGCTCGTTCCGCTCTCCCAGGCAGTGCTGTTGGACGTGTATCCGCCGAAACAGCACGGCTCCGCCATGGCGGTGTGGGGCGTCGGGGTCATGATCGGACCGATCCTGGGCCCGGCCCTTGGCGGCTGGCTGACGGAGAACTGGAGCTGGCGGTGGGTGTTCTTCATCAACGTCCCGATCGGTTCCCTGGCCTTTTATGGCATCGGCCGCTACATCCTCGCGAAGAAGCCCTTGCGCAACGTGCGCTTCGATCTCTTTGGCTTTGCCACCCTGAGCATCGCCATCGCCGCGTTGCAGCTCCTGCTAGACCGTGGCGAGCAGAACGACTGGTTTTCGGCCACCGAGAGTTGGATAGAGGCCATCACCTGCATCGTCAGTTTCGCGTACTTCCTGGTGCACACGGCATTGACCCCGGCAGGCAAGTCATTCTTCGATTACCGTCTACTCCGGAATCCGAACTACATATCCGGCATCGTCTTAATGTTTCTCGTGGCGATGATCCTCTTCTCCAGTCGAGCCCTCATCGCCACGATGCTCCAGGATCTGTTCGATTATCCCGCATCGACCGCAGGGTTCGTGATGGCGCCCGGAGGGATTGGAACGATGGCGGCTATGCTGGTCGTGGGGCGACTCACCGGTCGGGTGGATGTGCGCATTTTGCTCGCGGTGGGCTTCGCCGTGGTTGCGTTCTCCAGCTGGCAGATGACGCAGTATGATTTGACGATCCCCAAGAGCTCCATCATCTGGCCTTCAATCGTTCAAGGCGTGGGACTAGGCTTGGTCTTTGTGCCCCTGGCCACGGCCGCTTTCGCAACCCTGTCGCCCGAACTGCGGGCGGATGGCACGGCGATTTTCAGCTTGCTGCGTAACATCGGCAGCGCGATCGGCATCTCAGTCGCCCAATCACAACTGGTGCGCAACACGCAGATCGCGCATGCGGGACTGATCGAGAACCTAGGCAACAACCACGCCAATATTTTTACAGGTCCACTTGGCACGGCGTTCCATCTGTCGAGTCTGCCGGGGGTTGCCTCCCTGAATGCGGAAATTACCCGACAGGCCACGATGATCGCGTACCTCGATGACTTTCGTCTCATGCTCATCGTCACCGTAGTAGTCATTCCCCTGCTCCCGCTGATGCGACCGCCGAATCGCGATTCGACCGCCGTGGGCGGTGGCATAGCTCTCGAATGAAGCGCCACGTACCCCCGATGTAAGGCTCGCCCATTTGATGACCTACGATCATCAGCCGTCGCGTCGACGCCCGCGACCCCTCATCTGTGAGTCCGCCGCGAGCCCTCGAATCGGGTCAATTGCGGGCACTCGCACATCGGTGAGCGCCCCGCCTTGGCGTGAGCGCATTGGGATTAGGATCCGACCTACGGATCGACTCGCAGCAGCAAGTCATCGAGCGAAGCGATCACGCGCTCCGCATCAGCCTTCAAGGAGGCGACGGGTTGACCCAGGACACTAACCGGCACCGACACGATCTCGAGCGGGTGCAGGACGACGGCAATGTTCTTGATCTTGAAGGTCGGATTTAGGCGCGGATTGGCGATGATGCCCAAGGCGGACGCCTTGACTAAAGGAATGACAACCCGACGACCGTAGTCGTCATACAGTGAGGACTGAACAGCGACGATGAACGGGATGGCTTCGCGCTGGCGACCGGTATTACGGTAGACGTCGAACTGCGCCATTTAAAGCGTCGAGTGCTCATCCGCATATGAACCGTGCTGCTCGGCAAAGCGGTTCCAGGTCGCGATCGTTCCTTTTACCGATTCGGTCTCCCGTGATCTGCGCTGTGCTTGTTCGACAAGGAAGTCCGCAAGGAGCGCCTCGACGACGCTTGAGAGGTTGTCGGTCAACCGCCGAACGCGACTAACGAGATCTTCATTGAGGGTAATGTTGACCGGGCGCTTGCGAGCTCCGACGTCGTATGGGGCCTTCATCTAAGTCTCCTATATGCGCATCATATGCGCATAGCGCCGCTCGATCAACCGGCCGTCGAGGCCAGCTCCGGCTGCCGGGAGCATTGGGTGCTCCCGGGCACCAAATTCAAACACTTAAAGAACATTATTAATATCTTTTCAGGGGGAAAAATAGCCCGAATCTTCCCCAATGCGCTGGCACACCCGCACGCTGGACGGGCGCTGAATTAAGGCAAGAGCGACTTCTCTAAGGGTTGCACCCTTCGGTCACCCATCTATTGAAAAGCGCGATCCATTCGTCCGGCCACGGATTACTCGCGTCGGCGGGCATCGTTTTGGCGGTGAGGCTGTGAGCAATCTTGGCGCTCCATTTCTTCACGTCCTCGTATTTCGCCAAGTCGAAGTTCTTAATCATGCAGGTCCGCTGATCGGAGGTGAATAGCGGCTGGATGTGCAAAGCGAAGCTCGAAGGTCGATTCATGTCTCTTATATGGACGCCTCCCGATGTGCAAGGTCTGTTTGGTGTGATGGCCGACACATGAGGCTGCAGGTTTATATCCGGCCTTTTTTGCAGACCGCAGCCTGCGGGCCCTGATGGATTCCGCTGACGCGCGGCTCATTTCTCCCAAGAGCTCGTAGCTCGGAGAGACATTCAGGTTTGGCGGGTCACGGTCCGAGCTGTTTACCATCACAGGTTGTAGTCCTTGCGCAACCTTTCAGCGCACCTTCCTTTTTTAACGGTTAATCGATCTCGTGTGTCCGACCCTAGGAGGGTCGACTCACGTACCCGGATTGATACGCTCGCTCATCGGCCAACAGAGCGCAGATCGTGCGTGCATCTTGTTCGCCATCGCGACGACGACCAAATCGTCCCCAGTGCCGATTCTGCGCTACTGTCCGCAAAGCTGGTCAAAAACGGCACGCTCAAGGTCTACAAGGGGTACCCACACGGCATGTGCACGACTTACCGCGATGTAATCAATCCGGATCTGCTCGCCTTCATCAAGGCGTAGCTCGGCACTCTCATTCGCCGGCACGTGGCTCACGCGCCGGCCGGACAGGGGTCGGTCGGAAAGTGACCCGCGTCGGCCAATTTCTCATAGCGGCTCATCAGGACAGCGGCCAGTTCGTCGCCGGCGCCACTCGGTAGACGGCGCAGGACCAGATCATCGATGACTAGGAGATCTGCAGCGTTGAACTCAAGCTATAGCGAAGCACGGCAGATTCGTTTCATAGAAAGTTTTCTAGAAATCAGCCGGATATGTATGCGTTCGCGAACTCGGGCTGTCCGAAAGATACTGTCTGCTCGCCTGAGAATTGCTCCGATAAGGCGGAGAGGGCGACAATATGCAGCAAGAAACCTGCGCCCGCGCGCCTTAGCCTCTTAAAGAAGGCGCATCATTGATAGGCGGCATGGTGCGGCGTGCGACCTGCACTTGACCCGCAATACAACCGAACATAAGGGGGAGCGCAATGGAATTTCTCACGAGTACTTTGCGGTATACCGGGTTCGTCGTGACGGCCGCAGCGGCGGTCTTGGGTGCAGGATCTCTGTTCGCTGCAACCGGAAGTGCCGCGCCCTCCGCCGCGCCGGGCTCAGCAGTAGCGACTGTGTTCGCGACGGGACTCGTCAACCCACGTGGCCTCAAATTCGGCCCGGACGGTCATCTCTATGTCGCCGAGGGCGGATTTCCAATCGACCCGACAATCGGGGCGCCGCCGGGCCAGGGCGGGCTCTGCTCGGCTGGCGCTGGCGGACCCGGCGAGTACTTCGGCAGCACTAAGGGCTCTCGCATCTCGAGGATCGACTCCAGTCGTCACGTAGAGACGTTCGTCGATGGATTGCCGTCTAGCCAGGCCGGAGGGCTTGCCAGCGGCGTCGCGGACGTCGCGTTCGTCGGCAATACGCTCTACGCCATCTTCGCCGGCGCCGGATGTTCGCATGGCGTGCCTGGCATCCCCAACGGCGTCATCCGCGTGAACCCCGATCGCAGCTGGACGATGATCGCAAACCTGAGTGCGTTCCAACAGGCGCACCCGGTCGCCAATCCCACCGATCCGATCACCGGCGACTTCGAGCCGGACGGAACCTGGTACAGCATGATCGCCGTGCGCGGCGATCTGTATGCGGTCGAGCCGAACCACGGCGAGCTGGACAAGATCACAGCGTCCGGCCACGTATCGCGGGTGGTCGACATCTCGGCTTCGCAGGGGCACGTAGTCCCGACAGTGGTCGCCCAGCATGGCGTCTTCTATGTCAGCAATCTGGGCCGATTTGATCCAGATGCCCTCAATACCCAGAGCGTTTACAAGATCACGCCGAGCGGTAATATCAAAGTGGTGGCCACTGGGCTCAGCAAGGTGCTCGGTATTGCCTTCGATCGGCGCGATCGAATGTATGTCCTGGAGACTTCGTACTCGACGAGCGACCCCGGTCCCGAACCTGCCACGGCTCGCTTGATCCGTATCCTGCCAAACGGCAAGCAGGAGGTATTGATAGACGGCTCGACCGGCATTCTCAGCGTGCCGGCCGGTATGACGTTTGGTCCCGACGGAGCCCTCTACATATCGAACATCGGCTTTGGAGCCCCTCCGATCGGGCTTGGGCAGATCGTCCGAGTCGAACTCATTAAATAACGTCTGGAACGCGGATCGATGGTCCTGTGATCATCGATCCGCGCTGCGCGTGCAGGAAGCCGCTTATGCGGCCCTAGCTCCGCCGTTCGGTGTCGGGGCGGAATTCGGGATTGCCGTGTCCTTGTTGGAAAAGGGCACGCGACAGCGCTCCGGTGCAGAGCGGTCCCTGTGTCTTCGATAAGACTCATCGGTTATCTCCGCATCCCGCGCGGCACCCTTCGTGTAGGTTGCTTGCTGCCGCGGCCTCATCGGCATTCACCGCGATCACATGCGCCTGCTTAACCGCACGGCGTGTCGTAAAAAGCAGCTGCACCGCGGCGCTGATTGGCTCCTTTTCCGGGTCTCGAGCGCCTTAGCTCTATTCCCAGGCACCGGAGCAGGAGCGCTGGGTGCACCGCGCACCTGTCAAACCTGGCATCGATCGGGCTGCTACTCCAGGGTCGTCGTGATCATCACACCCCTGCCTTAGCGTCAGCGTAACGGGTGTGCGCTCAGCGATGTCCGCCAGTCGCGCGCGCTGCGCCTAGTCAAGATCACCCTCGAGGCGCAGCCTGCGGGTAACCGTGCGGTCCTTGCCATGCGGCTCCAAGTGAACATCAACGTGCACCGACTAACTCCTTAAAGGAACAACCCACGCGACGGCAGTTATCGCACCCGATGATCACTCGCGGCAATGCCGCAAGGAACTTTGCCCCCATGCCAAATTCATGTCCTGACAAGTTTCCGCCCGTGTTAGGTAGCGGGCCTGCTGGCGCATCACTGGCCGCAAACAGATCGCTCTGGCTCTTCCCCTGTAAGCGGCTTAGACTTTGTTGGTCGCCGCTGCGCACAAGGGGATTCCCCAATGGCTGACATGACCCGCCGCCAATTCCTCAGCGTAACCGGAGCCTCCCTCGCCGGGTCCAGTCTGGCGCTGATGGGATTCTCTCCCTCGGTCGTGCTCGCGGAGGTGCGGCAATTCAAGCTCGCGCGCGCCACTGAGACCCGGAACACCTGCCCGTACTGCGCCGTCGCCTGCGGCGTAATCATGTACAGCCTGGGCGATGGGGCGAAAAACGCCAAGGCCAGCATCTTTCACATCGAGGGTGATCCGGATCATCCCGTCAATCGCGGCACCCTGTGCCCGAAGGGCGCCGGACTCATTGACTTCATCCACAGTCCCAGCCGTCTGCAGCAACCCGAATATCGGGCACCGGGTTCAGACAAGTGGCAGCCCATCGCCTGGGATGACGCGCTGGATCGCATCGCCTCCCTGATGAAGCAGGACCGCGATGCGAATTTCGTTGCCAAGACACCGAACGGATTGACGGTGAATCGCTGGCTGACGACCGGCATGCTCGCCGCTTCCGCCAGCAGCAACGAAGTCGGCTACCTCACGCACAAGGTGATCCGCAGCCTCGGCATACTGGCATTCGACAACCAAGCGCGTGTGTGACACGGCCCGACGGTGGCAGGTCTTGCCCCGACGTTTGGCCGTGGAGCGATGACGAATCACTGGGTCGACATCAAGAATGCCGACATCGTACTCATCATGGGCGGCAACGCCGCTGAAGCCCATCCGTGCGGCTTCAAGTGGGTGACTGAGGCCAAGGCGCACAACAAGGCCCGTCTCATCGTGGTGGATCCGCGCTTCACGCGCTCGGCCTCGGTCGCGGACGTGTACGCGCCGATCCGTACCGGAACCGACATCGCCTTCCTCGGCGGAGTAATCAGCTACCTCCTCGCCCAGGACAAGATCCAGCACGAGTACGTCAGGAGCTACACGGACTTTACGTTCATCGTGCGCGAGGATTTCGCCTTCGAGGAAGGTCTGTACTCTGGCTACAACGCCGACACGCACAGCTACGACAAGACGAGCTGGGACTACGAGATCGGGCCGGACGGCTACGTCAAGACGGATCCAACGCTCGCGCACCCGCGCTGCGTCTATCAGCTGATGAAGCAGCACTACGCGCGCTATACCCCTGAGATGGTAGAACGGGTCTGCGGGACTTCACAGGAGAAGTTCCTGCAGATCTGCGAGATGCTTGCCTCGACCGCGACGCCCACGCGCGCGGCGACGATCATGTATGCGCTGGGATGGACGCAGCACTCGGTCGGCACGCAGATGATCCGCGCCGGCGCGATGGTGCAGCTCTTGCTCGGCAACATCGGCGTGTCCGGTGGGGGCATGAATGCGCTGCGCGGCCACTCGAACATCCAGGGACTCACGGATCTGGGCCTGATGTCGAACCTGCTGCCCGGCTACATCAACCTGCCGAGCGAGAAGGAACAGGACTACGACAAATACATCGCCGTGCGAGCGTTTAAACCGTTGCGCCCGAACCAGCTGAGTTATTGGCAGAACGTGGATAAGTTCTTCGTGAGCTTCATGAAGGCCTGGTGGGGCGATGCGGCGACCGCGGACAACCACTGGGGTTTCGACTACCTGCCGAAGCTCGACAAGCTCTACGACATGCTGCAGACCTTCGAGCTCATGGCGCACGGCCAGATGAGCGGTTTCATCTGCCAGGGATTCAATCCGCTGGCCGCTGCGCCGAACAAGGCGAAGCTCAACCTGGCTCTTGCGAAGCTGAAGTTCCTGGTCGTGATGGACCCCCTGACCACGGAGACGTCCGAGTTCTGGCGCCGCTACGGGGAACACAACGACGTCGATTCGGCCAAGATCCAGACCGCCGTGTTTCGCTTACCCACCTCGTGCTTTGCCGAGGAGAACGGCTCGCTGACCAACTCCTCGCGCTGGCTGCAGTGGCACTGGAAGGGCGCAGATCCGCCCGGCAACGCGCGTACGGATCTGCAGATCATGGCCGAACTGTTCGTACGGATGCGCAAGCTGTACGAGACCCAAGGCGGCGCGTATCCGGACCCGATCGTCAAGCTTTCATGGAGCTACGCGGACCCCAGGAGCCCAACGCCCGAGGAGCTCGCCAAGGAGTTCTCCGGCAAGGCGCTCAAGGACCTGCCGGACCCGAAGAACCCGACCCAGATCGTACGCAAGGCGGGCGAGCAGCTCGCCGGGTTTGCGGAACTGCGCAACGACGGCAGCACGGCTTCGGGCTGCTGGATCTTCTGTGGTGCCTGGGGGCCCGCCGGCAACCTCATGGCACGACGGGATAACTCGGATCCTACCGGCATCGGTCAGACGATCAATTGGGCGTGGGCGTGGCCCGCCAATCGCCGCGTGCTTTATAACCGCGCCTCCTGCGATCCGAGCGGCAAGCCCTTTAATCCCTCGCGCAAGCTCATCGCCTGGAATGGCACGGCCTGGAGCGGCACGGACATTCCGGACTTCAAGGCAGACGAGGATCCCGCCGGAGGCATGGGACCTTTCATCATGAACCCGGAAGGGGTGGCGCGATTCTTCGGCCGGGGAAATCTCGCCGAGGGGCCCTTCCCCGAGCATTACGAGCCCTTCGAGACGCCGCTCGCGCAGAACCCCCTGAGCCCGAAACAGGCGGCATCCCTCAACAACCCCGCCGCGCGGGTCTTCAAGGACGATCGTGCCGCCTTCGGCAAGGTCGAGCAGTTCCCGCACGTGGCAACCACCTACCGCCTCACCGAGCACTTCCACTACTGGAGCAAGCACGTGCGGTTGAATGCCATCATTCAGCCGGAGCAGTTTGTGGAAATCGGCGAGGCGCTCGCGGGGCAGATCGGGGTGAAGGGCGGGGATATGGTGCGCGTCGCCTCCAACCGCGGCTATATCAAGGCCGTGGCGGTCGTCACCAAGCGCCTGCGGCCCCTGAAGGCGGACGGCAAGGTGGTCCACCATGTGGGAATTCCCATTCACTGGGGATTTACCGGGCTTGCAAAGCCTGGATTTCTCGCCAACACGCTCACGCCCGTCGTCGGGGACGGCAACTCGCAGACCCCTGAGTTCAAGTCCTTCCTGGTCAAGGTCGAGAAGGCTTAGGAGCTCGCATGCCGCTTCAATCTCTCGACATCGTGCGCCGCTCGGCCACCACACTGCCCTCCCCGAGTGTCCGCGAGCCCGCGGGCGGAGCGGTCGCCAAGCTCATCGACACGACCAAGTGTATCGGTTGCAAGGCCTGCCAAGTGGCCTGCATGGAATGGAACGACCTGCGCGATGAGATCGGAACCAATGTCGGTGCCTACCAGAATCCCCACGACCTGACGGACAAATCCTGGACGCTCATGCGTTTTGCCGAGTACGAGAATCCCAAGGGGGATCTGGAGTGGCTGATCCGCAAGGACGGCTGCATGCACTGCCAGGACCCGGGGTGTTTGAAGGCCTGCCCCTCCCCCGGGGCGATCGTGCAGTACTCCAACGGCATCGTCGATTTCGTGGAAGAAAATTGCATCGGTTGTGGCTACTGCGTCACCGGGTGTCCGTTCGACATCCCGCGCATTTCCAAGCGTGATCACAAAGCTTACAAGTGCACGCTGTGCTCCGACCGTGTCGCGGTCGGACTCGAACCCGCCTGCATCAAGGCTTGTCCGACCGGGGCGCTGGTCTTCGGGACCAAGGAGGACATGAAGGAACATGCCGCCGAGCGCGTGGAGGACCTAAAGTCCCGCGGTTTCGAACACGCGGGCCTCTATGACCCTTCCGGCGTCGGCGGCACGCACGTCATGTACGTACTGCATCATGCCGATCAGCCGCAGCTCTACAACGGTCTACCACACAATCCGCATATCAGTCCTGCGGTGCGAGTGTGGAAGGGCCTGAGCAAACCCAGCGCGCTCGGCATCATGGCGCTGACGGCACTGGCGGGCTTCTTTCACTTTGTCCGGGTCGGGCGCAATGAGATCACGGATGCTGACGAGGCGGCCGCGGCACGCTCGGATACGGAGGGTGGCGCCGCACCGCCCCCGGCCACTCGGCCCTCGCCGGAGAAGCGCACATGAGCCACGACTCGAACGGCCGGAATACGATCCTGCGCTACAGCGCGGGTGTGCGCACCAATCACTGGATCGTCGCGATCAGCTTCGTTGTCGCGGCGCTCTCCGGATTGGCGCTGTTTCACCCCGCAATGTTCTGGCTGAGTGAACTCTTTGGCGGGGGCCCCTGGACCCGCATCCTGCATCCCTACCTAGCGCTCGTCATGGTCGTGGCATTCTTCTTCCTTGCGAGGGTCGTGTGGCTGGATAACCGCATGCAGCCGCGGGACTGGACCTGGTTGAAGCGCTGGCGGGACGTGGTGAACAATCGCGAGGAGGACCTTCCCGAGGTCGGCCGCTACAACGGGGGGCAGAAGCTCCTCTTCTTTCTGATGGTGCTGTGCCTCGCGGGGCTGTTCCTCTCCGGCATCACTATCTGGCGCGCTTACTTCGGTCTGTACTTCTCCGTGGGCACGATCCGGATCGCCTCGGTCCTTCACGCCCTGTGTGCCTTCGTGCTGATCTGCGGGATCATCGTGCATATCTACGCCGCGATCTGGGTCAAGGGCTCCGTGCATGCCATGACGCGCGGAACGGTGACTCCGGGCTGGGCCTTCAAGCATCATCGGGCTTGGCTTCGCGAGGTAAGGCATGCAGCGGATTCTCGACCCCGCCCCGATTGAGTCCGGGCCGCCCGCCTCAGCGCTGAAGTTGTCGCCGATCCGGGTATTGCGGGCATCTGCCCGGTGTGCGGCACACTAGCCGTAGCTAGCGTCGGGCGCGTCGATCTGGGCTCTCAGGGCTACCGTGACCTGCATTGCCCACTGTGCGACTCCCAATGGCACATGGTGCGAGTGACCTGCAGCCAGTGCCAAGCCACCAACGGCACTACCTACCATTCCATCGAGGGGCCTCGGATGCCATCCGTGCCGAGCCTGCGACAGCTGCCGGTGCTATCGCAAGATCTTCTATCAGGAGAAGGACATGGGCGTGGAACCGGTGGCCGATGACCTCGTCGGTCTCGCGCTCGAACTCCTGATGAGCGAAGCGGGCTATCATCGTGCGAGTGGCAATCCCCTGCTGTGGCAACGGCCTGACGCATAAGCGCGTCGCCCGCGACGCAGCGGGTACACGGTAGACAGGCATGAGCGGGGCAACTTGGCAGCGCCTAGCGATACTCTGACGGCGCGCGCGGCGGACATCCCATCCGTCGACCGCGTGCTGCGGCACCCGAAACTCGCATCCCTTGCCGAGCGTTACGGGCGTGGCCGGGTCACCGCCGCGCTGCGGATCCATCTGGAGAGTCTGCGCCGTGCGGCCCGGGGCAACGCTCTGGCCCGCGCGAGTCTGGATGAGGAAGCCGTGGCCACCGCCTTGGACGCGCACCTTCAGGCTTCCACACAGTCGCGACTGCGACCGGTATATAACCTCACGGGAACCGTGCTGCACACGAACCTCGGACGTGCACTGCTGCCCGATGAGGCGGTGCGCGCGGTCATGGCCATGATGACGACACCCGTGAACCTCGAGTTCGATCTCGCCTCCGGCACGCGTGGGGACCGAGATTCCGTCACTGAGGGCCTGTTGTGCGAACTCACAGGAGCCGAGGCCGCCACCGTCGTCAACAACAACGCGGCGGCCGTGCTCCTGATGCTCAGTGCCCTCGCGAACCGACGCGAAGTGATCGTGTCGCGCGGGGAGCTGGTCGAGATCGGCGGCTCGTTCCGTATCCCGGATATCATGCGCCAGGCCGGCGCGCGCCTTGTCGAGGTGGGCACCACCAATCGCACGCACCTTTCCGACTACACTGCAGCGATCGGCGTGCGGACTGCGGTGCTCATGAAGGTGCATACCAGCAACTACGCCATCTCGGGGTTCACCCATTCCGTGCCGGTCGCTGAACTCGCCAAGCTCGCGCGCCAGCACACCCTGCCGCTCGCCGTTGATTTGGGCAGCGGCACGCTCCTTGACCTGACCCGCTGGCAGCTGCCCGCCGAACCCACCGTACGCGAGATCGTGGCCGCGGGCGCCGACGTGGTCGCTTTCAGTGCTGACAAGCTGCTCGGCGGACCGCAGGCCGGTGTACTGGTCGGCAAATCCGCCGTGATCTCCAGGCTCAAGAAGAGCCCCCTCAAGCGTGCGTTACGTGTGGGCAAGCTCACGGTGGCGGCGCTTGAAGCGGTGCTCGGCCTGTACCGGGCGCCGGAGGTGCTCGCCGAGCGGCTGACCACGTTGCGCCTACTGACGCGAGATCCCGCGACTCTGCGCGCCCAGGCGCAGCGCCTGCGCCCCCTAGTGCAACGCGCGCTCGGGGATACCTATGAGGTCACTGACGCGCCCGTCTTGAGCCAGATCGGCAGCGGCGCCCTGCCGGTGAGCCAGTTGCCGAGTCACGGTCTTAGGGTGCGCGCGATCCGCGGCCGAGGCCGCAGTCTTCAACGCCTCGAAGCTGCGCTGCGCGCCCTGCCCCGGCCGATCATCGGCCGCATGGCGGAAAAGGCACTCTGGCTCGATTTGCGCTGCCTGGAAGTGAGCGACGAGGAGGCGTTCGCCGCGCAGTGGAGCGAATTGCCCTGGCCCTAGTGCCTGCCCGATGATGGTGCGCCGTCCCGCGCGGAGAATCGGATGATCGTTGGCACCGCAGGTCACATCGACCATGGCAAGACGACGCTCGTGCGCGCCCTGACCGGTGTGAACACCGATCGCCTCAAAGAAGAGCAGGAACGCGGCATTTCGATCGAGCTCGGTTACGCCTACGTGCCGCTTGCGAACGGCGAGGTGCTCGGCTTCATTGACGTACCCGGGCACGAGCGCCTCATCCACACCATGGTGGCAGGCGCCTGCGGGATCGACTTTGCGTTGCTGGTCGTCGCGGCGGATGACGGCGTCATGCCGCAGACGCGCGAGCACCTGGCGATCCTCGAGTTACTCGGTGTCGTGCGCGGCGCGGTGGCCTTGACCAAGGCCGACCGGGTTGAGCCCATACGCCTTGAAACTGCACGGGCCGAGGTGACGGCGCTATTGGCCCCGACCCCCCTGAGGGACGCACCCGTTTTTTCACTCAACGCCACCGCGCATGACGATCCCGGCACATCGGCCTTAAAGGACTACCTGTCCGATGTCGCGACACACGGGGGATCGAAGGATTACGCCGGCGTGAAGCTGGACTTGTTTCGCCTCGCAGTCGATCGGGTGTTCACGCTTGCCGGACACGGTACCGTGGTGACAGGAACCGTGTTTTCGGGCCAGGTACGCATCAACGATACGCTTGCGGTGATGCCCCGCGGCACCAGCACCCGCGTACGCAGCATCCACACACAGAACCGTCCCGCGGAGCGCGGATCCGCCGGTGAGCGCTGCGCGCTCAACCTAACCGGGATCGACAAGAGCGACGTGCGGCGCGGAGACTGGCTTGCCGATCCGCGCGCCCTGGCCCCGACGACGCGTGTCGACGCGCGGCTACGGCTGCTTGCCCGGTCCGGATTGACGCTGGACACCTGGGCGCCGCTGCACTTTCACCTCGGCACGAGCCACTGTCTCGCCCACCTGGTGCCCCTTGAGGAGACACGCCTCGCGGCCGGTCAGTCGGCACTCGCACAGCTGATTCTCGAGTCACCCCTGTGCGCGATTCCGGGTGATCGCTTCCTCGTGCGCGACGCGCAAGCCCTGCACACGATCGGTGGCGGCGTCGTGCTGGATCCCTTCGCCCCTGCGCGCAAGCGCCGCTCACCAGAGCGCATGACGTACCTTCACGCGCTTGAGCGGATGCTCGCCGGGGAGGGTATCGCGGTGTTGCTGCAACACGCACCACACGGTATGGCACTTGCAGAGCTCGCGCGCCTGAGCGGCAAGGCATCGGAGGATGTGCGGCTGCCCGCCGACGCGCTGCTAATCGAGGCGCGGCCCGAGCGCTGTGTCATTCTGGCGTCGTGCTGGCAGGCCCTGCGCAACCGTGCGGTGGAAGCCCTACGAGCGTTTCACGCGCACACACCCGAAGAGGCCGGCTGCGAAAGCAGCCGTTTGCGTCGCATTGCCGCCCCCGCGCTGCCGGAGGGTCGCTGGCGCGTCCTGATCGAAGAGTTGCTCGACGAGGGCGCCATCCAGCGCAGCGGACGATGGCTGCATTTGGCCGAACACGTCGCGGTACTTTCCAGCGCGGATGAGAACCTCGCGCGCCGATTGCAACCTCTGATCGCAGCCGGTGCCTTCGATCCACCCTGGGTGCGCGAACTCGCTGCGGCGCTTCATGAGCCGGAAGAGCGGGTGCGGCTGGTGCTGCGCAAGCAGGTCACGCGGGGTGCCGTGTGTCAGCTCGTGCGCGACCTGTTCTACGACAGCGACCGCATCGGCGAACTGGCCGAGCAGGTGGCCACGCTCGCCCGCACCCGAGGTACCATTACGCCTGCGGATTTTCGCGACGCGACAGAACTCAGTCGCAAGCGCTCCATCCAGATCCTGGAGTTTTTCGACCGCGTGGGTTACACCCGCCGCATGGGCAACGGTCACGTCTTGCGCATGGATGGCCCCTGGGGCACGGTCAGCCACCCGGTGCGTGAGAAGACGGAGGTACCTCGGGCCCGCGTCGAGAGCTAGCGAAGGGAAGGCATACGCAATCCGGCGGTGCGCCTGGGCTTCAAACCCGGGAGGGGGCGTCAGACGCTTCCTGGTAGGTTCGACTCCTGCTGCCTTCCGCCACCTCAACTCTCAAGTTCGCGCGAGTGGATTTGGTAGCGGAAGCTCGCCGGATCGAGGCTGTTGACCCGCTCACCACCGGTCTCCCCGTTGGGATACATCAGGAACGCGATCGGCGTCATCGCCGATCCGGGCAAGGCCACGTCATGGCCGTGGTTGTACGCGACCCAGTTCATTTCCCACGAGCCGAAAAGTCTGTCGCGCGCAGCTTGCACCCTCGGATCGCTCATCGGCAGTCCGCCGGGAATCTCCTCCAGCATGACTTTGCGCACATCCGCCGGATCAACCGGAATCCAGCCGTAGTCACGTGCATAGAACTCCGCGCGGCAATGCTGGGCTTTGCTGACATCCCCGCTCCTGCCGAGACTCTTGCAGCCGAGTCGCGAGTCCGCCACGCGCACGCCATAAGCGTCGCGCGCGGGAATCTCGACCGAACGGGCCAGTGCTACGAAAAGCGCATTAATGTCGGCGCACTTACCCCCGAGATAGCCCGATCGCAGCATGGATGCGACATCCCCCATTCCGCACCCCGGGGTCTTGGGATCGCGCGTGGTGTTCTCGACCACCCATTCGTAGAGGGCACGGGCCCGATCAATCTCACCGTGGCGGCCCTCGCAGATGCGCCGCGCGGTCGCGCGCACGATTCCGTCGGTGGGCAATAACTTCGTCGGACGCAGATAGTTCTTGAGTGTGCTGGGCGAGTCCCCCGCCCCGGATCGCGACGGGGACGGGGCAGCAAGGCTCACGCGGCGGTCGCACGTGGCCACTTGATGCGTGAGCGTGACGGGTCCGACCGCCCCCGCATCCGACCATGCGACATGCAGCAGCTGCACATCGTAGCCCGGGATCACTACAGGTTCCGCGCGCACGGCGCCCGGCGCGTTCCAACTTGTCCTCAGGAGACGTTGATAGTCGCTCGACGCCTTCAGCGGCATCGGGAGCCACAGCTGCGTGTGACCCGAGGGAGCAGCCACGTCAACCGAGGTGACGATCTCAAAAGAGCGCCACCCGGCCGGCAACGCCAGCTCGGCGGCCTTCAAGCGGCGCGGCCACCCGAAGAAGGCCGCGGAAACCGCGGCTGACACGTGCAGGAGAAATTCGCGGCGTCTCATCCCATTCCCCTCCACGGCGGGGTAGCATAATTCTCCCGCAAGGCCTCCGTCCAGTCGCCTCGCTCATGTCGGCGCCCGATCACGTAAGGACATCATGACTCCATCAACGGCCTCGCCACGTCTGACCTCGCTCTCGCATGGGGGAGGCTGCGGCTGCAAGATCGCACCCGCCGTGCTTGCCGATCTTCTGCGACGATCGACGCCGGGAAAGTCGTTCCCCGGAATGCTGGTCGGCACGGAGACGGCAGACGATGCGGCGGTCTATCAACTCAATGATGAGCAGGCGGTGATCGCCACGACCGACTTCTTTATGCCGATCGTCGATGACCCGTTCGATTTTGGGCGTATAGCGGCCACCAATGCCCTCTCTGATGTCTACGCCATGGGCGGCACGCCGGTCCTTGCACTCGCCATCCTGGGCATGCCGATCAACGTGCTGGCTCCCGAGACCATTCGGGAAATCCTGCGTGGCGGTGAGTCCATCTGCGCAGAAGCGGGAATACCGATTGCGGGCGGTCACAGCATTGACTCGGTCGAGCCGATCTACGGGTTGGCCGTGCTCGGTGTGATCCATCCACGTCACGTCCGGCGCAACTGCGACGCTCAAGTTAACGATGCCCTCGTACTCGGGAAGCCCCTCGGGGTGGGTATCCTCTCGGCCGCACTGAAGAAGGATCGTCTGGGCGAGGCCGGCTATCGGACTCTTATCGATACGACGACCCGTCTCAATCGCGCAGGTCCAGATCTCGCCAAGATCCCGGGCGTGCACGCGATGACGGACGTCACGGGCTTCGGGCTTCTCGGGCATCTGCTGGAAATGTGTCGCGGTGCGCGATTGGGTGCCCGCATCAGTATGGCGACGATCCCGCTCCTGGATGACGTGCCAGACCTCGCCGCAGCGGGCTTCGTGACGGGCGCCTCGGCGCGCAACTGGGCCTCCTACGGCGACGACGTGCGCCTCGCACCCCAGCTCGAAGGTTTTCCCAGAATTCTCTTGTGTGATCCGCAGACCTCCGGCGGCTTACTGGTCGCGTGCGCACGCGATGCGGTGGATACCGTAGTGGAGATCCTTGTGCGCCACGGGTGCACCCAAGCGGCACAGATCGGCGCGATGAGCGAAGCTCCCCCTCACGTAACCGTGGATGCTTGAGCGGCACGATTTCAATTGGTGCCAGGCGGGAATGCTTTCGACCCGCGGCGCCCGTACTCGCACCAATCGGACTCGTGCGCCTTCACGGTGTTGCGAAGTGCATGACCCATGACACCAAGGCAAACGCGATCAGCACGCCTACGATCCCGACCGCAACATGCAGCAGTGCCATGAAAGCCCACGCCCTCGGGGCGAGGATTACATCAAGCCGCAAGGCGGCCCGAATACTGGGGCAATCGATATCGCAGGTCCGCTCCAGCTTCAGGCAGTGCGCCTGTCAGTGATTGGACCGGAAGGCCTGCTGCACGCCTGAGAAGAGCGTCTTCGCGATCTGCCCTTGACGCTGTAAGTCCTTCGCCGTCGCATCGCTGTTGGCTGGGACAGCCTTGACGAACGCCTCATTGGCATCGGCGAGGTCCCCGGCCGCCTGGTAGCAAGCGCCGGCGCGCTGATATTGGCCTTGTAGAGATAACTGGTGCGCCAGCCATATGGCTTGTTGCGGAGTGGCAGCTGCACAGCCGGACGCATCCCCTAGGGTAGGTTCCGTTCGACCCACCGGAGCGATCGCGACGGCCAGGATGCCCAGGGTCACGATGCTGGCCAACAATCTCTTCCTCGCGTTCATTGGTGTCTCCTGATCTTCGTTTCTCTCCGTACCATGGAGCTCGCGAGTCACGGAAACAACGCATGACTAGGAAACTATGCGTTAGTGGGAAGTGGCTGCTCTCCCATAAGGGATAGCGGCGCTTCGGCTTTCGCGATGAAATTCCGGGTGTTCCCGCATCACTGACCTTGAATCACTGTCCGCTCAGTCGCGGAATTGGATGGCCCTTGGGGGTAGATGTACCCTCGACGCACTTTGCCGTTTTTGGAAATAAGACTGTAGAGAGACGTTCGCATCGTGCAGTTCACGCCCCCGGGCTCAGCGTGCTCGGTCACATTCGGTGAGGGAATAACCGCAACCGCGCCTGGCTCGGCCGCGGGTGCGTTGATCGTTTCCGACATCGAGGCGGCCCACCACGAACTCGTCCGCCGTGGCATCGACGCGAGTGAGATGTGGCACGGCCCGCCGCTCCCCCGGAAGCACGGCTCAACGGCCCTGACCCCAAGGCCCACGAGCTACGGGTCGTTCTTCTCCTTCAAGGATTCCGACGGTAATAGGTGGCTCGTCCAGGAGGTCACGACGCGGCTGCCCGTCCGAATCTGATGAGGCACTTGCATTCGCGGCTGACCGCTCGAGCGCGCTTCGGTGCGCCGCGCCGGCCCACGGCGACGAGAACGAGCGAGCCCGCCCGCTCCGGCTGCCATGGTGGCGGAGCAGGCCGGGACGAAGCTGGGGAAGTGAGTGCCACACCCATGCATCCGCGCGGCCACCGTAATCCAAAGCGCTGGCGCCTTCGTGGATAGAAATAAAACTACCCCGGGGATCGAGCTCGCGTCATTAGATCAATGGCGAGTGCGTTATATGAAACCCGCCCGAAGTAGTACAAACGCTCCTCTCGGACCCGACAAACATCGAACTCGGCCGCACCCTCACTACCGTCGTCTGCGGATCTTGGCTCCCGTGAACCGGCCTAGTACTCGTTACGCCCACGCTGTTACTTTGGAAGCTGTCATAACAGCCACGTTCGGATGATAATTACTCTGTAATCGCAGGGAGGCTGTCTATGCCTGTAGCGACGGCGGGTCCGAGAGCTTTGCGGTGCGGTGGGTCTCATCACGTGTTGGGTCGCCTCTTCATTGGGGTCGCAGCGCTCCAGGCCGGCTGCGGCCATCACGGGCCGCCGCCGGCCCCGCCGCCGCCGAAAGTGTCCGTCGTCACCGTGCAAACTCAGGCCGTGCCGATCACGACTGAGCTTCCTGGACGCGTAAACGCCTTGCGCACAGCCGACGTGCGACCGCAGGTGAACGGCGTCATCTTGAAACGGCTGTTCGTTGAGGGCCAGGAAGTCAAGGCAGGCCAGCAGCTGTATCAGATCGACCCGGCGCCGTACAAAGCCGCTTACGGCAGCGCCGTGGCGGCCGAAGCTTCGGCTCGGGCGCTCGCGGAGCGCTACAAACCGCTGGCCGAAGCCAATGCGGTCAGCCAGCAGGACAATGACAATGCCATTGCCTCGCATCTGCAGGCGCAGGCGGCGCTGGAGACGGCGCGCATCAACCTGATCTATACGCGGGTGCTGTCGCCGATCTCCGGTCGTATCGGACGCTCCCTGATCACCGAAGGTGCGCTGGTCACTGCCAATCAGTCCGCGGTGCTGGCCACCGTACAGCAGCTTGACCCGATGTACGTGGACGTAACGCAGCCGACCATCACGCTGCTGCGTCTGCGGCGTGAAGCTGATGCCGGTCTGCTGAAGCAAAACGCGGCGGGGCAGACGCAGGTACGGGTGCGGTTGGAAGATGGCAGTGACTATCCGCACCTGGGCACGCTGGAATTCTCCGAAGTGACGGTTGATGTCGGTACCGGCTCCGTGACGCTGCGGGCGCTGATGCCCAATCCCGAGCGTCTGTTGTTACCTGGCATGTTCGTCCGCGAGTGGATCGAGGAAGGCGTCCGTCAGGGTGCCGTGCTCGCGCCGCAGCAGAGCGTTACCCACAATCAGAAAGGCGAACCGAGTGCGCTGGTCGTGGGCCCAGACAATATCGTCGTGCTACGGCCGCTGCAGACCGACCGCGCTGTCGGTGACCAATGGTTGGTGACCTCGGGGCTCAAGGCCGGCGACCGCGTGATCGTCGAAGGGCTGCAGCTGGCCAAGCCCGGCACCAAGGTAGTGCCCCAGGAATATCGGCCGCCGCAGGAGGACAAGAGCACCCGGCAGGCAGCTGCAGCTGCCCAGACCGCCGCAGAGTAAGCCGCCGCCATGGTCAATTTCTTCATCAACCGCCCCATTTTCGCCTGGGTACTGGCCATCGTGATCATGCTCGCCGGCGCACTCGCCATCACCACGCTGCCCATCGCGCAATATCCGAGCATCGCCCCGCCCGCCATCTCTATCCAGGTGATTTACCCGGGCGCCTCGGCAGACACGGTGCAGAGCACGGTCACGCAGGTCATCGAGCAGCAGCTGAGCGGCATCGATCATCTGCTGTATTTCGGCTCCGAGAGCGATGCGGACGGGAGCATGACCATTACGCTCTACTTCGAGCAGGGCACCAATCCCGACATCGCCCAGGTGCAGGTACAAAACAAGCTGCAGCTGGCCACACCGCTCCTGCCGCTCGAGGTGCAGCAGGAGGGGCTGCGCGTCGCCAAGGCCACGCGCAATTTCCTCCTGGTGATCGGCTTCTACTCGAGCGACGGCTCACTCAGCAGCGAGGATGTCAGCGACTACATCGCCTCCCATGTTCAGGACCCGATCAGCCGCACACCCGGGGTCGGCGACTATCAGCTGTTCGGTACCCAGTACGCCATGCGCGTCTGGCTGGATCCGGCCAAGCTCAATGACTTTGGGCTGACGCCGGTTGACGTCAGCAACGCGCTGCAGGAGCAGAACCTGCAGGTCCCGGTCGGTGAGCTGGGCGGGCTCCCCTCGGTGAAGGGTCAGCGCCTGCACGCTACCATCATCGGGCCGGAGCGCCTCACCACCGCCGATGAGTTCGGCCGCGTGCTGCTCAAGGTCAATCCCGACGGCTCGCAGGTGCGGCTTAAGGACGTGGCTCGCATCGGACTGGGCGCCGAAAGCTACTCCGTCTACACCGAGTACAACGGGTATCCGGCGGCGGGCCTCGCCATCAAGCTGGCGACGGGCGCGAACGCGCTCGAGACCGCGCGCGCGGTACGCGCCACCATGGACAAGCTGGCACCGTTCTTCCCCCCCGGTCTGCAGCTCATTTACCCCTATGACACCACCCCGTTCGTGCGCGTCTCCATCGATGAGGTGGTGAAGACGCTGTTCGAAGCGATCGTGCTGGTGTTCCTGGTGATGTATCTGTTCCTGCAGAATTTCCGCGCCACCCTGATCCCGACGATCGCCGTGCCCGTGGTGCTCCTGGGCACCTTCGGCATACTGTCCGCCGCCGGCTACTCGATCAACACGCTCACCATGTTCGGCATGGTGCTCGCGATCGGGCTGCTGGTGGACGATGCGATCGTCGTCGTGGAAAACGTCGAGCGCGTGATGGAGGAGGACAAGCTGCCCCCCAAGGAGGCGACCCGCCGCTCGATGACCGAGATTACCGGCGCTCTGGTGGGCATAGCCCTGGTGCTTACCGCCGTGTTCCTGCCCATGGCTTTCTTCAGCGGCTCCACCGGCGTCATTTACCGGCAGTTCTCCATCACCATCGTCTCGGCCATGACCCTCTCGGTACTGGTGGCGTTGATCTTCACCCCTTCGTTGTGCGCGACGATTCTGCGCCCGCGCGTGGCGGAGGCGCACGAACGCGAGCGCGGTTTCTTCGGCTGGTTCAACCGCGGTTTCGCCAGCGGAAGCCGCGGTTACGCCCGCGGTCTGGCCCACGTCTCGAGCCGCACCGGACGCTACCTCTTGGTATATCTGGCCATCGTGCTGGCGATGGGCGTTTTGTTCGTGCGCGTGCCCCGCTCATTCCTGCCCGATGAAGACCAGGGCTTTCTGTTCGTGCAGGTGTCCGCGCCGCCGGGGTCGGCGAGCGAGCTGACGCAGCGGGCGCTGAACGAGGCACGCGACTACTTCTTGAAGGACGAAAAGGCGCTGGTGAGCGGCGTGTTCACCGTCAACGGCTTCAGCTTCGGCGGCCACGGACAGAATGCCGGCCTGGTGTTCGTGCGTCTCAAGGACTGGTCGAAGCGCCCGGGGAAGAGCAATTCCGTGTTCGCCCTGGTCGCGCGGGCCAACCAACGGTTTCACCAGCTGCGCGGGGCGATCGTAGTCGCCTTCGCACCGCCGGCCGCCCTCGAGCTGGGCAATGCGACCGGCTTCGACTTCGAGCTGGAGGACCGCGGCAATATCGGCCATCAGGCGCTCATGCAGGCGCGTGGTCAGCTGATGGGCATCGCCAGCAAGGAGCCGTCGATCGGCCTGATACGCCCCAACGGACTCGACGATGAGCCGCAATACAAGCTCGACATCGACTGGGAAAAGGCCAGCGCACTCGGTGTTTCGATCGGCGACATCAATGACACGCTCGGTGCCGGCTGGGGCTCGGCCTTCGTCAACCAGTTCGTGGATCGCAACCGCGTCAAGCGGGTGTTCCTGCAGGGCAACGCGCCCTCGCGCATGCTACCGCAGGATATGGAGCGCTGGTACGTACGCAACGGCGCTGGTCAGATGGTGCCCGTAGCCACTTTCGCCGCAGCGCACTGGACCGTCGGCTCGCCGAAGCTCGAGCGTTACAACGGCACGCCCTCCCTTGAGTTCTTAGGCGGCCCGGCGCCCGGCAGAAGTACCGGGGACGCACTGGCGGCCATGGAAGCGGCGGTGGCGAAGCTGCCCAAGGGCGTGGGCTACGAGTGGACCGGTCTCTCCTTCGAGGAGAAGCGCTCGGGCTCACAGGCGCCGGCGCTGTACGTAATCTCGCTGACCGTGGTCTTCCTGTGCCTGGCGGCACTCTACGAAAGCTGGTCGATTCCCTTCGCGGTGATGCTGGTGGTACCGCTCGGCATCATCGGTACGATCGCGGCGACCTTGTTCCGCGGACTCGCTAACGATGTCTTCTTCCAGGTGGGTCTGCTCACCACCGTCGGCCTCTCGGCCAAGAACGCCATCCTGATCGTCGAGTTCGCCAAGGAGAACTACGAGAGCGGCATGAACCTGATCGAGGCGACCATTGGAGCCGCGCGCCAGCGCCTGCGACCGATCCTCATGACCTCAATGGCGTTTGTCCTCGGAGTGATGCCGCTCGCGATCGCGACCGGAGCCGGGGCCGGCGGACGCATCGCCATCGGCACGGGCGTGATCGGCGGCATGCTGACGGCCACGGTGCTCGCCATCTTCCTCGTGCCGGTATTCTTCATCAGCGTCCGCTCCATCTTCCCGGGTCGTCCCAGGAGCGCCCAGCCGCCGCAGTCGGCGCAGCCAGCGCAGCCGGTCCCGGAGACCTGAGGATGGCTCGCAGCATCGGTTCGCTCCTCGTCACTCCGGTGGCCCTCATGCTTGGCGCCTGTACCCTGGAGCCGCAGTATCACCGGCCGCCCGCGCCCGTGCCGGCGCTCCCGGGCGGCACAGCGGAGGGCCCCGCCGCCGCCGACATCGGCTGGCGCGAGTTCTTTCCCGATCCGCAGCTTCAGCAGCTGATCGCGCTGGCGCTTACCGACAATCGCGACTTGCGCGTCGCGGTTCTGAATGTGCAAAGCGCTCAGGCGCAATACCGCATCCAGCGCGCCGAGCTGTTTCCGACCGTCAACGCGAGCGCTGTCGAGCAGGCGGAGGGAATTCCCCTCAGTGTGTTGGCGGCTCAATTTCCTGGTGGCGCAGCAGCCGCAGGCGGGGGAAGCGCTCCGACCGGCGGGATTACCGTGCATACCTATAGCGTCGGAGTCGGCTTCACGAATTACGAGCTGGACCTTTTCGGCCGCATCCGTAGCTTGAACCATGCCGCCCTGCAACAGTACTTCAGCTCGGGCGAAACGAGGCGCAGTGCGCAGCTCACCCTGGTAGCCGAAGTCGCCACCGCCTATCTCACGGTGCTCGCCGATCAGACCCTGCTCGACATCACCCGCGACACGTTGAAGAGCCAGGAAGCGTCCTACGCGCTGACGCAGAAGACGTTCAGCGGCGGCACGAGCACGGAGCTCGCGCTGCGCCAGGCCGAGACCACTGTCGACACGGCGCGCGCGAACCTCGCTCTGTACAACCGGCAGCTGGCTCAGGACCGCGATGAGCTGCAGCTCCTGCTCGGCGCGCCGATTCCGGACGGTATCGATTTTTCCGGCGGCCTGGACCGCCCAAACACGGTAGCCGAGCTCGAGGAGGGCATTCAGTCAGACGTGCTGGTGCGCCGTCCCGATATACTCGCCGCCGAGCATCAGCTCATGGCGGCCAACGCAGAAATCGGCGCGGCGCGTGCGGCATTCCTACCCTCCATCTCGCTCACCGGCAGTTTCGGTACCGAAAGCCCGCAGCTCTCGGGCCTCTTCAAGAGCGGTTCGCGCGCCTGGACCTTCTCCCCGCAGATCAGTCTCCCGATCTTCGCGGGCGGCGCCAACGTCGCCAACCTCCAGGCGACCGAGCTCGCGCGCGATACCGCGGTCGCGCAGTACGAGAAGGCGATTCAGACCGCCTTCCGCGAGGTCGCCGATGCGCTGGTCGCCCGCGGCACGCTCGATGAGCAGCTCGCGGCTCAGCAAGCTCTGGTGACGGCCTCGGCCGCAACATATCGGCTGTCCGACATGCGCTACCGGGGCGGCGTTGACAGCTACCTGAGCGCGCTCGTTGCGCAGGTGCAGCTCTATAACGCCCAGCAGCAGTTGCAAACGGTGCGGCTCTTGCGCCTGCAAAACCTCGTGACGCTCTACAAGGCCCTGGGTGGGGGCCTGCGGGAAGCCTCCACTGCGCAGCTGCCCCCCCAGCCTCCGACCTCCGGAAGCGTACCCGGGCCGTCCCTGCGGTCTGCTGCCAACTAGGGGCACGCGGGTGTATGTTGCAAATCGAGGCAAGCGAAACTGGCATGACGAACTCTGCGGCAGCCCCGGCAGCGAACCCCTCCTCTGAGGCACACTCGTGGGTCTGGGAGCTCTTGCTGCGCCTCCTGGGGGCCGCCCTGCAGATCATGGCGACCTGGGCCCTGGTGCGGGTGCTCACGCCGGACGATGCCGGGGTCTACTTTCGCGGCTTTGTCATCGCGCTGGGGCTCAGCACCCTGTTGCGGGGCAAGTACGAGATCTACCTGGCGCAGCACATCATCGGCCGGTGCGCCAGGCCCACGGGCTTCCCCACGGGAGTGCTGCTGATGCAGCTGGGGCGGCGCATGCTGCTGCGATCAACCCTGCTGTGCGGTGTGCTGCTGGTCGTGACGGCCGACCTGGACATCCAGGCGCCGCAACTACAGACGGTGCTGCAGACCTATCTGCCGTTCGTGCTCGCCCTCCCCTTCGTGAGCCTGGCCAGCCTGATGGGCGAGGCGCTGCGGGCGGCCAACCGCACTCTGGGTATTGTCGTCGCCGCGTATGCCGTGAACTTATCCATCCTCCTCGCGGTACTGCTGGCACCTCCGGACGCATCGCTCGTTCTTTACTCCTGGGCGTTCTTCCTCGGCAGTCTGGTCGCTGCGGCCGTCGCGGCGGCGCTCGCCTGGCGTGCCTTCCCGGCGACGCGGGCCGAGGTGGCCGCCAGCCCGGTCTCGCGTGAAGTGCTGCAGGCGGTGGACTCGCGCGAACTGGTCGGCCTGGCGCGGGGCGTCTTACTCTGGGGTCCGCTGTGCATCCTGTCGATCTGGGCCCCGCCGCTGGAGATGGCGCGCTTTGCCGTGGCCGCACGTACGGCGCTCGTCGTCGATTTCTTCCTGCCAGCGTTGAACCTGACCGGCTGCCGCGAGACGCTCTTGGCCCGGCAGCCTGAGCAGACCTCACGACGTCTGCTCATCGAGGAACTCACGAAAGCGCTGGTCTACAGTTCGGTACTGGTGCTGCCGCTGTTACTGCTGGCACCGGAGACTTTGAGGCTCTATGGCATGCCTTACGATGCGCAGGTGACGATCTATGCACTGCTGCTGGGCGTGCAGTGGGCCAACGGTTTGGGCCGCCCCGCGGTGCGCCAGGCCGTAGTGGCTTGGGATGCACGGCGCATCGGTGTCACGCTTGGGTCCGGCGCCCTCGCGGTGGTGCTGATCTGCGCACTCGGCGTGACCACGTACGGCGCCTTGGCCGCTGCCGCGGCCTCGCTGGTCGGCGCCCTGATCGTGAATGCACGGGCGATCGTTATGGCACTCTCGAACCGGCACCCGGGTGAATCGCAGTCCGGTTCGCCCTCGCCGCGCGGGACCGTCTGATTCTTGACGCCCGCTCCGCGTCCGAGTTCAGCGCAGAAACCCCTGCTCGCGGAACCAGAACACGGCATCCTCGAACGCCTTCGTCGGCGCTCGCCACTGGTATCCGAGCTCGCGTACCGCCTTTTCACTCGAGAAAAACATGCGCTTACGCGCCATGCGCACGCCCTCGAGAGTGATTCGAGGCGTGCGCCCCGTGATTTTGCCAAAAACCTCGGATACGTAAGCGACCGGCAATACCGCTGTATGCGGCAGACGTATGCGAGGCGCCTTCCGGCCGACAAGTAGAGCGATCGCCGCGAGAATCTCGCGCAGCATCATGTCCTCTCCCCCAAGAATGTAGCGCTCACCGGGCCGCCCGCGATGAAACGCCATCAGGTGCCCTGCGGCGACGTCATCGACGTGGGCGATGTTGAGTCCCGTGTCTACGTATGCCGGAATCCGCCCGGACGCGGCGTCCAGGACGATCTGGCCCGTCGGCGTCGGCTTTACGTCGCCCGGCCCGATTGGTGTCGAAGGATTGACGATGACCACGGACGTGCCTGTCTGCGCTGCACTGAATGCGAGCTGCTCCGCCAGATACTTCGAGCGCTTGTAGTGGCCAATCATGTCCGCGAGCGCCACCGGTGTTGTCTCGGTGCCGGGCGAGCCATCGGCAGGCAGGCCGATGGTCGCCACACTGCTCGTATAGACGACGCGTGAGACTCCGGCCCGGCGGGCGGCGCTGAGGATGTTGCGGGTGCCTTCCACATTGGTTCGATACAGTTGCTGCGGCTCCCGCGCCCCAAGGCGATAGTCTGCAGCGAGATGAAACAACGCTTGGCAGTCCGCGAGGGCGCGATCGAGCGATGCGTCGTTCGCAAGGTCTCCGACGACGAGGTCTAGGGGAAGGTGTTGTAAGTTGCGTCGATCGGAGCCGGCGCGGACCAGGGCACGGACCTGCCAACCGGCTACCGCCAGGGCCCTGGCGACCGCCGAGCCGACGAAGCCGGTTGCGCCTGTAACCAACGCCATCATGAGATACCGGCGTCCGGCGCGATCGGGAATGCAAGCCGGGCCGGTGTGCCGCCGCGCGCAACGGCGCGCAGAGAGCGGCTGGCGGCGCGATACCGCGGCAGCAAGCGGACGAGCGCGGCAACATCACCGGGCGCAACCGCGAGTGAGGCAAGCAGGCGCCCGAGGTGCAATGGCCCTGCGCTTCCGGCGGCGGCCATCACAGCCCGAGGCAGGATATCGCCGGCGGCATCCACGATCACTCGTACGGCAATGAAAGGCAGGTCATGGGATTTGGCTACCTGGGCGACCGCAAGACTCTCCATGTCCACCGCTGCGGCACCAGTCTCGCTAAATGCCGCGGCTTTGTCAGCGACGGATCCGATCACCTGTGCGCTCATCAGCAGCTTGCCGCATGCCACTGGAGCGTGCGCAGCAACCGCAGCCCTGAGCCGCTCTCGCCAATAACGCGTCGTCAGGACAAGCGTACCATCGCGCGAAATCACTTCGCAGGGCAGGAAAATTGTGCCGGAGGCGAGCGCCGGATCGAGTCCCCCGGCCATCCCCCAGCTGATAAGTGCCGTGGCACCTGCGTCGATGAGCGCGCGCGCGCCGCACGCCGCAGCATGGCCGCCGATCCCGCTCACGGCGAGTAGCGTTCCGTCGGCGAACGATGCGAGCGCCTCGCGTCTTTGCGTCGTGGGACCGAGATGGCGTGCCTCGGCTGCGAGAGCCGAGACGATGCCGACTACACTCAATGGCGCATTCCGAGCGGTGCGCGAGCGCGGTACGCGGCCAGCGCCCAAAGGGGGAAATAGGCGCAATAGCCGTGGTACCGGAGGTAGAACACTCGAGGAAATCCCGGCGCGGTGAAACTCGGATCACTCCAAAGCCCGTCTGCCTGCTGTGTTCGCAACAAGTATTCAACACCGTGTCGCACGGCGTCGGATCCAGCTTCCCCCGCTGCAAGTAGCCCCAGCAGCGCCCACGCGCTCTGGTGGGGCGTGCTCACCGATTTTTCCGCTGCGGACTGCCGGTACGCGTAGGTGTCATTGCTCTCGCCCCAGCCGCCGTCTGCATTCTGGCGGGCTTCAAGCCAACTCACGGCGCGACGGGTGGCGGAATCCTCTGGGCCGATGCCCGCCTGTGCCAACGCCGCCAGTACCGACCACGTACCGTACACATAGTTCGTGCCCCAGCGGCCGAACCACGAGCCGTCCGCTTCCTGCTCCTTGCGCAGGAAGGCGATTGCCCGCCCGAGTGCTGCCTTGTCCTGGGGGCGCCCGACCCGCGCCAGCACTGTCACTACGCGTGCGGTGACGTCGCTCGTAGGTGGATCCAGCAGCGCGCCATGATCCGCGAAGGGAATCTCATTAAGGTAATAACGGGTATTGTCGACGTCGAAAGATGCGAATCCGCCATTCTCGCTTTGCATACCGACGAGCCAATCCAGAGCGCGCTTCACGTTATGCGAGTAGCGTGCGACAGGACCGCTGGCCTGGTGCATCGACCAAGCGACTACCGCCGTGTCGTCAAGGTCTGGGTAATGACTGTTGGAGAACTGAAAGGCCCAACCGCCGCCCGGTAGCCCCGGACGATGCGCTCGCCAGTCTCCAGGCTCTTCCAGGAGCTGCAGCGGCTGCAACCAATCAAGCGCTCGGGCGGAAGAGGCGAGAGCCCGGGCGTCGCCGGTTTCCTGCAGCGCGAGGCTCGCCAGAGCGGTATCCCAAACCGGGGACACACATGGTTGGCAATAGGCACCGGACGCGTTGACGACCAGAAGCTTCTCGAGAGCGCGCTTGGCGACGAGCCGCCGCGGGTCGTCGCTGGCATAGCCAAGGACCGCCATCGCTTCGAGCGCGTTAACCATGGCAGGAAAGATCGCACCGAGGCCGTGCTCAGCGTTCAAACGTTCGAGCATCCAGGCCTCTGCGCGGGCGGTGGCGCGCTCGCGGACCGTTTTGGGAATCAGCGGATCGATCATGCGGCCCAGCCGGTCGAGCGCAAGAAAGACCCTGACCAAAATGCCCGCGCGCCCGCCAGGGCGTCGAAAATAATGGCGCTCCGCCTCGGGCGGCGTCGTAAACAGCTCGCGAATGTGCACCGACCGTGGGTTCCTGGCGACGGGCTTGCGCGTGCACAGAATGAGAAGCGGCACCATCACCGTGCGAGACCAGTAGGACACCTTGTCGAGGTGGAAGGGAAACCACCGCGGCAGGAGCACGATCTCGACTGGAATATAGGGCACCCCCCGCCATGGAATCTGCCCGAACAGTGCGAGCGTAATGCGTGTGAACACATTGGCTCGGGCTGCGCCACCGCGTTCCAGAATCGCCGCACGCGCCCGCACCATATGGGCGGCCTGGGGGGTGTCGCCCGCAAGCTTCAGGGCAAAGTAGGCTTTGACGCTGCAGCTCATGTCGAAGTCGCCGCCGTGGTACAAAGGCCAACCGCCATGCTCTGCCTGACGAGCGCGCAGATACGCTGCGAGCTTCGCCTCCAGAGGAGCATCAATCTCGTCCAGGAAATGCATCAGCAAGATGTACTCGGCGGGAATCGTACAGTCCGCCTCGAGCTCGAAACGCCAGTAACCCTGCGAGCTCTGTCGACTGATCAGCGCGTCGCGCGCAGCGGCGATCGTGCGATCCAGCGGCGCGGGTTCCGCGAGGCTGTGACCCCTGTGCGAGAGCGCGCCCCAGGGCGCAGCGTTAGCGACTGCGGACGAGTCGAGCGCGGGCGAGCCGGGATTCACTGTGCGGAGCCGCCGTCGGATAGGGGCGTTGAGCTTTCCGGCTGCGAGCGCAGACGCAGACGGTTGTGTTCCGCCGTCGGACCCGGTGTGTGATCTTCGAACATGGCTGCCCGTGCGGGCCGTCGCACGGCCGACGGCCCTGCAAGCGGTAAGCCCCGAGCGGCGCGCGCGAAAAGGCGCATCAGCATCCCATCGTTACGCGCCGTGAGGCTCGTGAGTATTCGCGTCATGGCCACGGCGGAGCGTGACACCTTCACCTGCGAGCCGGCCGTGAATCCCGGTGTGCGCTCGATCTTTTGCAGTGTGAGTACCGCCAGGCCGACAGCCAATAGACAGAAACGCCGAATACCAGGCTCCTCGCCCGGAATCAGTACCGTGAAGGCTAGGGCGTTGCGCAGGTGAATATGAGCCACACCGATCAGCTCCCGCATGCCCGCGTGGAATTGCGGGTCGGAACGTTCCGGCGACAGCTGCGCGAGGTCGATGCCATGTCGGGTAAAGACCTCCTGCGGTAACCAGCAGGCTCCGCGTTGGCGGTCCTCCCAGACGTCCTTGAGAATATTCGTCATCTGCAGCCCCTGTGCGAAGGATGCTGCAAGATCATGCAGCGCCGCGCGCCGCTGCGAGATGCTCGGCGAGTAGGCGCAAAACAGCTCGGTCAGCATTTCGCCCACTACACCGGCGACGTAGTAGCAGTACCTGTCCAGATCACTTGACCGGGCTAGACCGCGCAGACCGGCGGTGGACTGGAAGCGGTGCATGCCGTAGCACATCACCTCGATGCAACGTTGGATCGCGGCGCGCTGCCGATCATGAAGACGCGCCGTCACTCTGACGACCCGCTCCATGTTGCTCACGAGATTGCGCTCGGCTGGCAGCGTCCGGTCTGAGAGGCGCTGCTCGATCTCCCTCGCCAGCAACGCCGCTTGCTCCCTGCCGCACACCACTGCCGTGAAGCGCTGGAGGAAAATGAAGGTGTCTGCGGCAGACAGTGCCGGCTCGTCTTCAATGGTGTCAGCGATCCGGCACAACAAATAAGCGTTGGTCACGGCCCTCCGCAGGTCCGCCGGCAACTGGGGAATTGTGAGTGCAAACGTGCGCGATACGTGTGGGAGGATCCGGTCTTGGTAGACCTCGTCGGAAATGCCCGAATCGATTTGAACAAACTCTCGCGACATCGTGGGACGATTATCTCGATACAGTTAGGGCGTCGATCGGCCAAGTCCACGCTATGACTTCGGCGCGGGCCGCACGGATAGGCAGTGTACACTCGGGAGCATGCATTGGTGGGCCTCCCAATGCGAGTCCGCTTGGCCGGCAGAGCTTAGATCGTCCGATCACCACGCGTAGCTTCAAAAACGCCGCGCGAGCAACCAGTCAGCCAAGGAGCGTAGCGGCTCCGCACGATAACCGAAAGGCGCCAGGGCGTCGGCTGCCTGCTTGTGCAGAAGGTGCATCCGCTCCTGCGACGCTGCGATTCCGATGACGGCGGGATGGGTGGGTTTCCCGCGTTGGCGATCGGCGCCGGTCGCCTTACCCAAAGTCAAAGGATCTCCAGTCACGTCCAGCAGGTCGTCCTGAATCTGGAATGCCAGACCGATTGGAGTCGCAAAACCGGCCAGCGCCTCGTGCAAAAGAGGATCGAGCGCGGGTAGGCAGGCCGCCGCCATCAGCACGCTGGCGCGGATTAGGGCACCCGTCTTGCGAGCATGAAGGGCCTCCACCTGCTCGATCCCGAGCGACTGGCCCTGCACGGCGAGATCAATCGCCTGTCCTCCCGCCATACCCAAGGTGCCGCTCGCCTGGGCCAGCAATTCAATCAGTCGCAGACGTATTGCCGGCGCGGCGGGCAGTGTGGGATCGCGGGCGAGTAATTGAAACGCGAGTGGCTGCAGGGCATCGCCCACGAGGACGGCCGTCGCCTCGTCGTAGGCCTTGTGACACGTGGGCCTGCCGCGGCGCAGGTCGTCATCGTCCATAGCCGGCAGATCATCGTGTACGAGCGAGTACACATGCACCAGCTCAATTGCGCAGGCCGCCGCCTCGACCGCCTCCTCCGCGAGGCCCAAAGTCTGCGCGGTGGCAAACAGCAGCATCGGACGCACGCGTTTGCCGCCGCCCAGGACGCTGTAACGCATGGCCTGGTGCAGACGCGTCGGCACCGCATCAGGATCAGGAAGCCGCGCCGCCAACGCCAACTCCATGCGGGCGCGCCAGGAGTCGAGCTGCGCAGCGAATGCCTCGCGCTCGGCCGATTCCGCCCGCCTGGGCAGTCGAGCCGCCTTGTTCACCCACGCACCCTCAATCGCATGCAGCCTCCCACTATGGCAGCCTCAGCGAGCGCCGGCTGTCAGATTCGCGGCTCGCGCGTCTCACCTCTGTCAGGGGAACCGCGACTGCAAAGTGCTGCTGGCGCTCGCCATACAGGATCGGCAACTCGGGGGCCATCGGCCCCGTAACCCGCGGACCCCGCAGCGAGGCCTTCAGCGCCTTGAGAGGGTGAGCGAAGGCGTCATTCACCGCTGTGCCCTCGAACCCGCAGTGCGCCATGCAGTTGTCGCAGCGGGGGTTGCGTCCCACGCCGTACCGATCCCAATCCGTATCTTCGAGCAGGGACCGGTAGCTGGGCGCGTAGCCTTCGTCGGAGAGCAGATAGCAGGGCCGCTGCCAACCGAAGATGTTATAGGTAGGATTACTCCACGGCGTGCACTGATATCTCTGGTTGCCGGCAAGAAAATCCAGAAACAGCGCGGAATGATTGAAAGACCACCGGGTGCGGGTCGCGCGCTCGCGACGGCGTGTAAAGATCTCGCGGAACAGTCGCTTGCTCGCGGTGCGCCCCAGGAAAACGTCCTGCCGCGGAGCATGCTGATAGCTGTAGCCGGGCGAGACCGTGATGCCCTCGATGCCCAGCGCCATCGCCGTATCGAAGAATTCAGCCACTTCGTCCGGATCCTCGCCGCTGAAGAGCGTGCAGTTAACCGTCACGCGAAAGCCCCTGGCGCGCGCCAGGCGGATCGCGGCGACTGCTTTGTCGAATACCCCCTCCTGGCACACTGACTCATCGTGACGCCTGCGATTACCGTCCAGATGGATCGACCAGGTGAGGTAGCGTGACGGCTGATACTCATCGATATGCTTGGATAGCAGAATTGCGTTGGTGCACAGATATACGAATTTCTTGCGTGCCACGATCGCAGCGACGATCTGCGGCATCTCTCGGTGAATCAGCGGTTCGCCACCGGGAATGGACACTATGGGGGCTCCGCATTCGTCGACGGCGCGCAACGCATCCTCAAGGCTCATTCGCTTTTGCAGGATCTCCTTCGGATAGTCGATCTTGCCGCAGCCGCCACAAGCCAGATTGCACTGGAATAGGGGTTCCAACATGAGCACCAGCGGATAGCGCTTCTCGCCGCGCAGTTTGCGGCCGGCGAGGTAGCGAGCAACACGGTACGTCTGGAGCAGAGGAATGCCCAACTGTGACTCCTATCGCAGAGCAAGCACGGCTGCGCGGTGATCCCGCCAGATGCGTTCCCATTCCAGTATGAACCATGGCGTAAAATTCCGGCTGCCACTGCCGCTCATCTCCGCTTGCAGGGCCTCGGGACTGATCCAGCGCCAGGCGAGAATCTCATTCCGATTGATCGTGAGCTGCTCGCTGGCACGCCCTATGAAGACCGAGCACAGCTCGTGCTCGGCGCCAGACGCATCGAATTGCGCTTGATACTGAAACTTGAACAAAAAATGCAATGGACAGCGCAGACCGAGCTCCTCGTAAAGGCGGCGCTCAGTTGCCGCCTCCATGGTCTCGTCGCGTCGGGGGTGACTGCAGCAGCTATTGGACCAGTATCGCGGCCAGAGCCGCTTCGATACCGCCCGCTGCTGCAGCAGGAGTTCACCGGCCTCGTTGAAGATCAGCAGCGAGAAGGCCCTATGCAGAATGCCGCCGCCATGATGGCACCGAGTCTTGCTCATATGGCCGACGACGCGGTCGGCTTCATCCACCAGAATCAGCGGGTCGGAATCTGGTGCAATATCGTCCGTACCGAGCGGGAAGCTACGAGCTTGGTCCATTTACGAAACTCCGCAGACGAACACCCCTACACCGGATCAGGCCGGGTACGACTCGCGTCGCCCACCGCAAGCGCAGTCTCCGCGGCATCGAGGCCCTGTGTGCATCATAGCTGGCTGTAGTGTTACGGCAATCTTCCTCCCGGCAGAGCGCGGCGCTCGCGGCGCCCGCTTCAGTCCCTGGCCGGTCGTCGTGTAAACTTGACTGCCCAGTCCTGGCTCACTCGGTGCGGCACTGCTCTCGTCGGGGGTCGCCACGACCTATTTCGTCACGGTCTGCCCGGTAGTGCGGTTGCGGCGCGGCGCTGCGCAAACCGGGCGGCGCCTATGGGTCTGCCCGCGGTGGACGGTCTAGAAGCCCTCATGCGGCGCTGAGCGCGGCCTCTACGGTTGTCTGCGCTCGTTTTGTGATCCGCCCTATCCGCGCTTCCAACTCGGCTCGCGCGCGTTCGCCTTCGGCGCAACGATTGCCTTGCGCCGCGAGGTGCTGGCTCGGATAGGCGGGTTTACACCCCTGGCTGATCAGCTGGCGGATGACTAGCGCTTAGGCGCCGCCTGGGCTTGCGTACCGTGCTCTTTCTGAGATCGTGGTCGGGACCGCGGTCGATGAGCGTTCGGTATTTGCACACTTCCATGCCTGTTTACAGCATTGATCTTGTCATCCGCTCGGAGACGAACTGGATCATCTCGCGCAGCAGATCCGCGTCCGCCCTTCCAAGGCCACACTTGGTTACATTGATCGTGCTAACCATCGATCGCAGCTCAGTCCCCAATCCGTACGCCATTGCAGCACTCCGAGCGCGCATCTTCGGCGGCCCTTGCGATACAGCCTGGGCTTGGATTGCCCCTCTCGGCGCACGCATTGGCAAGCAAGTAATTCTTAAGCGTGCCCCCTCTATTATCCAACCTCGCCGCGAGAGTGAGCACCCGCGCGGCGCGCCCCCCCGTTCGGTCACCGTCGTGTCAACTCAAACGTGACTGGTCAGCCCTGGCTCACTTGGTGCGGCACCGCTCTCGTCGGGGTCGCCATGGCCTATTCCGTCACGGTCTGCCTGGTAGTGCGGTTGCGGCGCGGCCCCTCGCAGACCGCGCGGCCAACGAGTCTGCCCGCGGTGACGGTCTTGAAACCCTTATGTGGCGCTGAGCGCGACCTCTACGGCTGTCTGCGCTCGTTTTGTAATCAAGTGTATCCACGCTTCCAGCTCATCTTCGGAGTACGCGACGCCGACGACCCCGCAATGGCTGTCGTGCGCAGACTGCAACGCGAGTTCCAGGGGCTCGATCTGCAAGTCACCGTCAATCCGACGCAGCACGGCAGCAGCGCCAAAGTCAGCAATCTGATCAACATGATGCCGTTTGCCCGCTACGACTATCTCGTCGTGGCAGACAGTGACGTCCAGGTTGCGCCTGACTATCTGGCCAGAGTTATCCCTCCACTTCTCGATGCTGCCGTCGGCATCGTCACTTGCCCTTACCGTGGCTGCCCGCGACGCGGTGCGTGGTCCGTGCTGGGGGCTGCGTTCATAAACGACTGGTTCATGCCCTCCGTTTATGTGGCAGCCCTGCTCGGCTCGCGCGCGTTCGCCTTCGGCGCAACCATTGCCATGCGCCGCGAGGTGCTGGCTCGTATAGGCGGATTTACACGCCTGGCTGATCAGCTGGCGGATGACTACCGCTTAGGCGAGCTGACGCGCCGCCTGGGCTTGCGTACCGTGCTTTCTGAGATCGTGGTCGGGACCGCCGTCGATGAGCGCCGCCTCGGTGACCTGGTTCGGCATGAGCTGCGGTGGCTGCGCACGATTCGGGTGGTCCGCCCACAGGGTTACGCCCTCTCCTTCGTGACCTTCGGTTTGGCGCCTGCCGCCCTGGGGAGCCTGCTGGCGGCGGGTGCGACCCCGGCGCTAGCCATGCTCGCCATCACTGCAGTGGCGCGTCTCATGTCACATTTCACCGCTCGCGACGCCCGCTCGGCTTTGCTACAGCTCTGGGTGTTGCCGCTCACTGACTTACTCGGCTTCGCGCTGTGGTGCTGGGGCTTCGCCACGCGTCGCGTACAATGGCGGCAGGTCCGATACCGAGTCGCTCGCGACGGCTCGGCCGTTCCCCTGAGACGGGTTTCCGGTTGAGCCATCGTTCGTCGACGGAGCCGAACACTGAACTCGGTCGTAATTACTCCCGCGACTGAACTCGCGGTTTTCCCGGCGAGGACTTCCATGATGAGAACGCTGTTTCTGCATCCCCCCTCCTTCGACGGCTTCGATGGTGGTGCTGGCGCCCGCTATCAGATGAAACGCGAGGTACGCTCTTTCTGGTATCCGACCTGGCTCGCGCAGCCGGCTGCTCTGGTCGAGGGCTCGAAGCTAATTGATGCACCCCCGCACGACCTAAACTTCGAGGACATCGCGCCCGAGTTCAAGAGCCGCGACCTCGTGGTGATGCACACCTCCACGCCATCCTTCAAAGCGGACGTGAGGACGGCGGAGCGCATCAAGACCGTCAATCCGGACATCAGAATCGGCTTCATCGGTGCCAAGGTCGCGGTCGAGCCCGAGAAGAGCCTCGTTGCCGGACCGGCTGTCGATTTTGTTGCCCGCAACGAATTCGACTTCACCATCAAGGAAGTCGCAGACGGCAGGCCCTGGAGCGACATCAAAGGGCTCTCGTACCGGAACCGCGAGGGCGTCATCGTTCACAACGAGAACCGGGAAGTCCTTGAGAACATGGATGCGCTCCCCTGGGTGACGCCGGTCTACAAACGGGACCTCACGATCGAGAAGTATTTTGGCGGCTATCTGAAACATCCCTACATTTCGTTTTATACGGGCCGGGGCTGTAAATCGCGCTGTACCTTCTGCCTGTGGCCTCAAACGGTCGGGGGACATCGTTATCGGGTGCGCTCGGTCGAAGACGTCGTCGCGGAAATGAAATGGGCCAAAGCTGCTTTTCCGCAGGTGAAGGAATTCTTCTTCGACGATGACACCCTGACCGATAATCTGCCGCGCGTCGAAGCGCTGGCGAAGGAGTTGGGCAAGCTTGGAGTCACCTGGTCGTGTAACGCCAAGGCCAATGTTCCGCGCCGGACGCTGGAAGTCATGAAGGATAATGGTCTGCGTCTGCTGCTTGTCGGCTACGAGTCCGGCAATCAGCAGATCTTGTTCAACATCAAAAAGGGCATGCGGGTGGAGTTCGCCCGCCGCTTTACCAAGGACTGCCACGAGCTCGGCATCGTCATCCATGGGACATTCATTCTGGGTCTGCCCGGCGAGACCAGGCAGACCATTCAGGAGACGCTCGATTTCGCCAAAGAGATCAATCCCCACACGATTCAGGTTTCACTGGCGGCCCCCTATCCGGGCACTTTCCTCTACCGGCAGGCAAAGGAAAACGGCTGGCTCTACAACGAGGAGATCGATCTTCTGACGCAGGAGGGCACGCAGATTGCGCCGCTGAACTATCCGCACCTCAGCCACGGTGAGATCTTCAATTCCGTCGAGGACTTCTACAAGAGCTTCTATTTCCGCCCGTCCAAGATCGCGTCCATCGTGGCCGAGATGATCGTAAGCCCGGAAATGATGAAGCGCCGCCTGCGCGAGGGTGTGGAGTTCTTCCGCTTCCTGCGGACGCGGCGGGACAGTGCTTGAAGCAGCTGATCGTCACGGCGGATGATTTCGGCGTTGCTCGCGAAGTCAACGACGCCGTCGAAGTGGCCCATCGCGGCGGCGTTCTCACCGCCGCGAGCCTGATGGTCTCGGCACCCGCGGCAGCCGATGCGGTTGAGCGCGCGCGCCGCATGCCTTCCTTGCGTGTTGGGCTGCATCTAGTGCTGGTCGACGGCCGGCCGGTGCTTCCCGCCTCTGCCGTGACTCATCTTGTGGATGGCAGCGGCGTCTTTCGTTCCAACATGGCGGCGCTCGGAACCGTCCTAGCCTTCAGCAGACCAGCACGCCGCCAACTCGCCGCCGAAATCACCGCGCAGTTCGAGGCCTTTCGCGCCACGGGGCTGACTCTCGATCATTGCAACGCGCACAAGCATTTTCATCTGCATCCGGTGGTGGGTGGGTTGATTGCAGCGATCGGCGGTCGCTTCGGCCTGCGCGCGGGCCGCATACCGCTCGAACCTTCGCAGGTGTTACGAAAGATTGAGCCACAGACGGCGTGGGGGCCAGCGCAGCTCACGGCACCCTTTGCGCACCTGGTGCGCCAGCGGTTTCGCGCCGCCGGCCTCCTCGTTCCCGATCGCGTCTTCGGACTTCTGTGGTCCGGACGAATGACCCGGAATCGTCTCGCGGGTCTGATCCGCAACCTGCCGAACGGGCTCAGCGAGATCTATCTTCATCCCGCCACCGGTTCCTTCGCCGGCGCCGCGCCTGATTATCACTATCGCGAGGAGTTCGACGCACTCATGGCTCCCGAAGTTATCGCAGCGTCGCGCGATTCTTCACTGCGGCTGGGCGGATTCGGCGATTTCCTGGGCCCCGAGGCGGCCAGTGCATCGTACCGCGCGATGCCCGACTGCAATTGGCTGCCGTGAGTTCGCCCATCTCCGCGATCTCGGAAGCCTCTGGTGCGCCGGAATCCTTCCCCGAGGGACCCATTCGGTTTGGCAGCGACGCGCACAAGATACTCTTCTGCCGGACGTTGCTGGACACCTTCGATCCCTACAAGCCCGCGGTGATCGATTGGCCCAAGCTCGATTCGGAGGTCCGCGATCGCCTTGTGAGCCTGCCCATCTGGGATATCGCCGTGCAGACGGAGGGACGAGCCCGGCTCAATGTCGCCTCCTATGCCGCGGTCACTTCCGATCCCTTGTTGCGGAAAGCGATCGAGCTCAACGCCTTCGAGGAGGGCCGTCACAAACATGTGCTCTCCAATCTCGTCACGGCCTATGGCATCGCGCTCGCACCTGAGCCGCAATACGTGGTCCAGGGCGACCCAGAATGGGCCTTCATGGTGACCGGGTACAGTGAATGCATCGACAGCTTCTTCGCGTTCGGCCTGTTCGAATCGGCCAAGCGCTCCGGGTTCTTTCCGGAGGCGCTCGTCGACACCTTCGAGCCCGTCATTCAAGAAGAGGCCCGTCATATCCTTTTCTTTGTCAATTGGGCTGCGTGGTATCGCCGCACCATGCCGCTCTGGCGGCGACCGCTGTTCGAGCTGAAAGTGTTGGCCGTCTGGCTCTTTCTCATCTGGGAGCGTATTGGCATCGCCCGCGATGTGGGAAGTGGCGTGCAGGACAACAATTTCACCATGACCGGGGCGAAGTCGCTCGAGAGTGATATCGGCGTCGCCGAGCTGATCGACATCTGCCTGGCGGAAAACAAACGGCGCATGAGCCGATTCGATCAGCGTTTACTGCGACCCTGGGCCGTTCCGGCGCTGGCGGGATTAGTGCGCCGTTTCATGCGCCCCTAGGCCAAAGCGCCTCGCGCAAGATCGCCTGCTCGCATGAAGCTCCGCGCCGCCATCATTGCAGCCTTGGGGGTCGCTCTCGCCCTGTACCTCGTCATGTACGTCGGCTCGGGCGCCATATTCTCCGCCGCCGTCCGGGTCGGATGGGGCGGCTTTGCGATTCTTTGCTTCTATGCATTGGGGCTGCTCCTCCTCCTTGGAGCGGCCTGGTACGTCTTACTACCCGACTCCTCGCCCGCGGGACCGTGGGTCTTCGTTTGGGGGCGGATGGTTCGGGATGCGGCCGCAGAAGTGCTGCCGTTTTCCCAGCTCGGGGGAATGGCGCTCGGCGCGCGCGCGGTGATCCTGCTCGGTAGTCCGACGCCGCTCGCTCTTGCCTCCCTGATCGTCGATGTGACTACCGAGATGCTGGCGCAAGTCGTCTATACCGCGCTCGGCGTCATCCTCTTGATCGTACGTGCCCCGCGAACCTCCTTGGGGATGTCGCTGACGCCGGTCTTCGTGATCGGCCTCGTGCTTGCCGCGGTCGGCTGCGGATTGTTTCTCGTCTTGCAACGCCACGGGCATAGGTTCGCCGCAAGACTCGCCGCGCGCTTCCTCCCTGGTGTTGTCGCACACACCACAGCGGTGAGCGCCGCGCTCGACGGGATCTATCGTTCTCCAGCGCGCATCGGGCTTTCCTCGACGCTTCATCTTGCCGGATGGATCGCGAGCGCGACCGGAACATGGATCGCCTTTCGCTTGATCGGGGCGCGCGTGGACCTCACATCGGTGATCGCGATTGAAAGCCTCGTCTACGCGACACGAAGCGCCGCCGCTTTCATCCCCAATGCGCTGGGCGTGCAGGAAGCCGCTTATGCGGTCCTGGCGCCGCTGTTCGGTGTCGGGGCGGAATTCGGGCTTGCCGTGTCCTTGTTGAAAAGGGCGCGCGACATCGCGGTTGGAGTGCCGATACTGCTGACCTGGCAGGCTGTGGAAGGCCGTCGCGCGCTCGCAGCAGGACTCGGCGTAATCCGTGACTCGGAATAGTGTGGATGACCCACGGCTTGTAGGAACTGTCACGGATGGAAGCTACTCGAGGTGAACGGCCGCGCTCGACCCGCGGCTTACTCAGCGCAGATATCTGGCAATCGGGAAGCCACGATCGGCTGCGCAGGCCGCCGGAAAGACTACGGTCGCAACACAGACGCTGCAACACGTTCTTCGCACTTTGGATTACGGTTAGCTCAGTAGGCGGCTACCGCGTAGCCTGCGCTTGGACCAATCGGACCTTTTGCACGAAGTAAAATCACCCCAAGACGAGACCTATCTTCATGTTCAACCTCATCGCCGCCAGCGCCTATTTTCTGCTAATCCATTTTGGTGTTTCCGGCACGCGAATGCGTGACGCGCTGGTGGCACGCCTCGGCGAGGGTGCTTATCGCGGGGCGTTCTCGTTCGCCTCCCTGATCGGGCTGGTCTGGATGATTTACGCCTACAGACACGCCTCCACGGTGCATCTGTGGGATCCGCCACTGGGCTTACGCCCCATCGCGTTCGTGCTGGTGTTCGTCGCATTCCTCTTCGGTGCAATTGGCCTTGCCACGCCCAGCCCGACTCAGGTCGGCATGGAGTCGAAGCTCGCGGAAGGAACCGACATTTCCCGCGGCATGGTCCGCATTACGCGCCATCCCTTCTTGTGGGGCGTGGCGCTCTGGGCGCTGGTACACCTGATCGTCAACGGCAACCTAGCATCCCTCATTCTCTTCGGTTCGTTACTGCTGTTAGCGCTCGGCGGCACGGTTGCCATTGATGCCAAGCGGCGCCGCCGCTTCGGGAGCGGTTGGGCACAGTTCGCACGCACCACCTCCAGTGTTCCATTTGCCGCGATACTGAGCGGCAGGAACCGCATTAGTTCGGCGGTGAGCGAGATAGGCATCGTGCGGCCGCTGGTAGCAGTCCTCGCCTACGCGCTGATTTTTTACCTTCACGGGCGACTCTTCGGCGCGTCGCTTGTGTGAAGCTGTGACTGCAATGGCGCGCCAAGTGCGGGAGCGCCGACTCCTACCGGGACGCCAACGGAAGACACGGTACTCGCGGAGATCGCACCAGTGCCTGCAAGTCGTGGGTAGCTTTTAAGATAACTCCAAGGTCCCACCGCCTAAGACTTTGAATGCGGGCGAATTCACTGTCGAGGCTAGAAGCCCCTTGCGGGCCTCATAGAGCGAGGACAAGCCGACCGATGTGCAAAGCAGCAGGATCGTGCGACCCCAAAAGTTCTTGAGCGTGTGTCTGCCCCGGCGTGATCAACTGCCTTCGAGAGAATGGGGCCGAGCCCCACCGAATACGAGATCTGGGTCCGCTGCATTCTGTTGCCCGTAAGTGCGGAACTTCTCGAGCACGCGGCACATCTCTGCATCATCGAGAATACGAACTCCTCCCAGGGACAGCCCTGCACAGTATTGTCGCGCGAGGTTCTCGACCTCGTTGGCAAGCGAGAGGGCGGAGGGAAGGTCTGCACCAGTCGCGATGACGCCGTGATTGGCGAGCAGACACGCCTTGCGATCTTTCAACGCGGCCAGCGCTGCCTCTGAAAGCTCCTGTGTACCGAACGCGTAATATGGAGCGCAGCGGATGTCGCTGCCACCGGCAACCGCCACCATGTAATGGAACGCTGGAATGCCCCTACCGGTGCAGGCGAGCGCCGTCGCTTGAGGGGAATGCGTGTGAACGATCGCGCCCACTTCGTGCCGCGAGTTGAGGATGTCGCGGTGGAACCGCCATTCGCTCGAGGGGCGGCGGCGGCCGAACCAACGTCCATCGAGGTCCATAAGCGGAACATCATCGGCTTGCAGGACCTCGTAATCCATTCCGCTCGGGCTCACGAAGAACCGCCGCGCGTCGCAGCGTACGCTGACATTACCCGAAGTGCCATGCGTCAGACCTCGACGCGTCAGCTCCCGACAGGCCGCAATCACCATCGTGGGCAGGTCTGCGCCGCTGCAGCCAGCATTGAGGTCCGTCATTCGGCAGCCCGGAGGTCAGGATACATTCGTTGCAAGCCTGCGCGACTCGCGGAGCAAACGCCGCGCTCTGTGATCAGGCCGGTCACGAGCCGTGCGGGTGTTACATCGAAAGCGAGGTTCAACGCGGTGCTTCCTTCCGGCGCCAGCCTGACGGTTTCAATCCGGCCCGAAGCGCTCCGGCCGGTGATGTGCGTTACCTCATCCGGCGATCGCTCCTCGATTGGAATTGAAGACCCCGCTTGGAGGGACCAGTCGATGGTGCTCACCGGCAGGGCCACATAAAACGGCACTCCGTTATCCCGGGCCGCAAGCGCCTTGAGGTACGTGCCCACCTTGTTGCATACGTCTCCCGCCGCTGTCGTGCGGTCACTTCCAACTATCACCATATCCACTTGGGTCCGTTGCATCAAATGACCGCCCAGATTATCCGCAATGACCGTGTGAGGTACGCCGTGCGCCCCAAGCTCGAAGGCCGTTAGCGCGGCGCCTTGGTTGCGCGGGCGGGTCTCGTCGACCCAGACGTGCACAGGTATCCCCGCGTCGTGCGCCATGTAGAGCGGCGCAAGCGCAGTGCCCCAATCGACGCAGGCAAGCCAACCGGCGTTACAGTGCGTGAGAATGTTGAGCTTTCGGCCCGCGCTTTCGGCAAGTGCGCGGATGATTTCCAGGCCGTGAATGCCAATCAAACGGCATTGCTCGACGTCGGCATCGCAAATTGCGGCTGCTTCCTGAAACGCCACAGCAACTCGCTCCTGCGGCTGAACTTCCGCCAGCACTTTGCGCATTCTCGTTAACGCCCAGACCAGATTGATCGCCGTTGGGCGCGTCGCTTGTAGGTTTCGAGCCGCTTCGGCGAGGTACGAGTCCGAGGGGTCCGCGCGCGCGGCGAGCGCCATGCCGTATGCCGCGGTTGCTCCGATCAGTGGCGCACCGCGCACTACCATAGTTTTGATCGCGCGCGCCGCATCGGCGAGAGTCTCGAGGTCGATGGTGGCGAACTCGAAGGGGAGACGAGACTGATCGATTACCTGGACGGCTCCGGATTCCGTCACCCAGATCGTGCGAAAGTGCGTGCCAGATACTTTCATGGTTCAACCCCGATCCGTCTCGTCACCCATCTCAATCGTAACCGCGGGGGCTGGCAACCTCCATTTTTGTGCGTCACTGCGCGGTGCCGGTGCTCCGAACGCGGTCTCGTCACGGGCAGTGGCCATCCTTAAGGCTCATGGAGCACAACCGGACCGTTCTTCGCCGTAGGAGAGCTCCGACCACTGCTCAATCGCGACGTCGGCGCCGGAGGTCGAGGCGGTCAAGGCAAGCGTAGCAATCGCGCTCGAGGGAGCGGCGACAAAGAGCCCTGCAAAACGCTTGGGCCGGACGACATCCGCGACGAACGCTAAGGCGCACAAGAGTGCCCCGCCCAGCAGAAAGCGCCAGAGCAACTGCAGGGCTCAATGCTATGCCTTGAAACAGCCACGCGTCGGAGGGCTGCCGCGACGCCCCGATCCCCCGCCCAAAAGTCGATCACAACAGGTGTGCTGGTGAGATCGATGACCTGGCGCGTAAACAGGGCTGATGGCACTCCCCGCATCCCGGTGCCGCATCGCACCGTATCGTGGGAATACAGTTGACCGTCTCACCATGCAGACACACGATGGGCACACGGCACTGGACTTGCTGCGCCAGCCGCGCTTCAGCTACGGAGTACTGAGTATCTTTCTTTATGTGGGGGCGGAAGTCGCCATAGGATCGCTGATGGTGAACTACCTCATACAGAGCACGGTGATGGGGCGTGGGCAGGAGGCGGCGGGCAAGCACGTGACCTTCTACTGGGGCGGGGCCATGGTCGGGCGCTTCATCGGCGCGTACGTGCTGCGCCAGTTCTCTCCGGGTAAGGTACTCGCCGCGGTCGCCGCGGCGGTGATCGCACTGCTAGTTACATCGGCCAACAGCAGCGGCACCGTTTCCGGCTGGTCGCTGCTGGCCATCGGGCTGTTCAATTCCATCATGTTTCCCACGATTTTCTCCCTGGCCTGTGAGGGGCTGGGGCCGCGCGCCGCGCAGGGCTCGGGGATCATCTGCGTGGCGATCGTGGGAGGGGCCGTGGTGCCGTGGATAACCGGCCACGCTGCCGATTGGCTGATGAGCCTCAAGATGGCGCTGGCCGTGCCAACGCTCTGCTACGCCGGAATCTTTGGCTTCGGCATCTTCGCCCGCAAGCCGCGGCCTGCTACCGACGGCATTTATGGGTAGCAGGCCGAGGCGCGTGCCCACGCGACGCCGGCAGCGCAGCGCCGTGCGCGCGAGTGCGGTGGTCGTGCTCTGCGGGCTGCTGTTTCTGTCCCTACTCGCCCAGCCGCGCGCCCTCACCGAGACCTTGAATCCCGACCCGCCGCAAGTGCTCTTCAAGAGTCTGTTTGTCGCAGTGCAAACGGCAGCGATTTTCCAGGATGGGAAGACGTTTGCTGATGCCGTACCCAGAAGTGCACCTGCGCAGATCCTGACCCGGTTCAGCGCCGCGCGGCCCGATTCGGACGCGAAACTCAGAGCTTTCGTTGAGGCGAATTTCTCGTTGCCCTCCCCCGCCAGCTCAGTGGCGTCGCCGCCGCAACAGGAATCGCTCCTGGCCCACATCGATGGGCTGTGGCCGCAGCTCACCCGAAACACACCCGATGCACCCCCGTACGCCTCGCTCCTGCCCCTTCCTGAGCCCTATGTCGTACCGGGCGGACGCTTCCGAGAAGTCTATTACTGGGATTCGTACTTCACGATGCTCGGTCTTGCTGAGAGCGGGCGGCACGACCTGGTACTCGACATGGTGGGTGATTTTGCCTACCTGATCGACACCTACGGGCACGTGCCAAACGGCACGCGCACTTATTACCTCAGCCGCTCACAACCGCCATTCTTCTACGCCATGGTGGGCTTGCTTGGGGGTGAGGATTCCACGACGGCCTTGGCGCAGTATCTGCCGCAACTCAGGCGCGAATACGCCTTCTGGATGCAGGGCGCAGATACGGTGCGCGCCGGCGGTGCGCGGCGGCGCGTGGTCGCGATGCCGGATGGCGCGATTCTCAATCGCTACTGGGATGATCGCGATACACCCCGTGACGAATCGTACCGCGAGGACACGGAACTCGCGCGCGCCAGCAAGCGGCCCGCGAGGCAGGTATTCCGCGACATTCGCGCGGCGACCGAGAGTGGCTGGGATTTCAGCAGTCGCTGGCTCGCGGACGCACACGCGCCCACCACGATCGCCACCACCACGATCGTGCCGATCGACCTCAATAGTCTGCTGTTTGGGCTTGAGACTGCGATCCAAGCAGGCTGCCAGCGCCAGGGCGACCAGGCCTGTGATCAAGAGTTCGCGCGCCGTGCGGCCGCACGGCACGCGGCCATCGATCGTTATCTGTGGGACGCGTCCGCCGGCGCGTATCTGGACTACCGCTGGCCGCAGAAAAGGCGCATTCCGCGGCTGTCGGCGGCCACGCTGTATCCGCTGTTCGTGGCGCTGGCATCCCAGTCGCAGGCGGCGGCGGTCGCTGCCACCACCCGTCAGAACTTGCTAGAACGCGGCGGCCTCGTGACCACCTCAGTTGTTTCCGGCGAACAGTGGGACGCGCCGAATGGCTGGGCGCCCCTGCAGTGGGTCGCAATCTCGGGCTTGCGTCGCTACCGCGAGCACGCGCTGGCGGCCGCCATTGCGTGCCGCTGGATGGTGAACGTGGAGGAGGTCTATCAGCACAGCGGCAAACTGGTGGAGAAGTACGACGTGATCTCGACCGAGCGCGCCGGAGGCGGCGGCGAATACCCGCTGCAGGACGGATTTGGCTGGACCAATGGCGTGATGCGCAAGCTGCTGGTGCTGTACCCGGAATTCGCTGCCGGCGCCCCGGCGGCTGGCTGTCCGGCAACCGTACGACAGTGACCAGGAGGTGCTGGCGGTGATGGCCACTGACCGCGGTGTCACGCGCCCCTGTCAGAAACACCCCCGGGGACCAACAGTGGTTCGGCGGTGCGCGGAACTATTTGCCGCCCGACGACTGGGCCGCAATGGTAACCAGCGCGAGTCCGTCGGAAGGAATCTCGAGATTGAGCGTACCAGCGTCCACGGCGCGCACGACCGGTGCCGGCAGTGCGCCCGCGCTCCGCAGCTGTGTGAGCTGCGCTTGCGTCGGGTAGCGCGGCGAGCCCATTTTCTCGTAGGCCACGCGCACATTTCCGTGGTCGGCGTCCAGTGACTGAATGCTGGCGCTGTGGGCGTCCGCGTGCGCGATGTGCAGCGCGATGCGACGCACCGGCACGCTTGCACCGACGTCCGCGGAGTTCCAGATCGCTAGCACCAGCGCTCCGTCTGCGCGCCGCGTGAACAGAGCGCCCGTGACATCGTTCGCGAAGCGCTGCTCACCGAGTTGATGCAACAGAGCGAAGGCGTTGAAGGCCGGCTTAGGAATGCCGCCGACGGCCAATAGCCCGAAGCCACCATAGAACGGCGTCTTCACGACGCCACCCTCCTCGAACACGTCGGAGAAGGTCCAATACGACATGTCCTCTACCAAGCCATCGCATTGCCGCACGGTCTCCGCCAACCAGGGGCCCATGTAGAGGGTGTCGGTCACCTCAGGGTGGTTGCCCCAGCTCGCATTGAATTCCGACCAGATCAACGGCAGCGACGGCAACGCAGAGGCCTGGATCTCGGTATGCACTTTCTGCACCGCGCGGCACACCATCTGGTCACGCGGAATGCGCTCCGTCGAGGCAAATACGTCCTTCGCGGTGTCATCGCCGTAGACGTGCGTGGAAACGAAGTCGACCGGGACCTGGCTTTCCTTGCAGTGGCGAATGAATGCCGCGACCCACGCGGCCTGCGCCGTCGCGGGTCCCCCGACGCGCAGCCGCGCGTCAACCCCCTTCAGGCTTCTGGCAGTGTGGTCGTACAGGGTCCAGTAGGTAGCTTGCCTGGGCTGGCCCGCCCAAAAATCCAGATTCGGCTCGTTCCATACCTCGAAATACCAGTGGCTCACCTCCTCGATCCCGTAGCGCTCGATGAGATGGCGGGCAAACGCGGCGATCAGCGCGTCCCAACGGGCGTAGTCCTTCGGAGGGGAGACGACCGGGTGGTACCAGAAGTGGTGACGGATGTCGCGGCGCGCCAGTTGACGGGGCATGAAGCTGAGTTCGACGAAGGGTCGGACCCCGTTGGCCAAGAGGCCGTCGTACACCTGATCGACATAGGAGAAGTTATAGATGGCCTCGCCCTTGGGGCCCTCGGTATAGACGCCAAGCTCGTCATGAAAGATGCCGTGAAACCGGATGTAGGCTACCCCGGTAACGCTGTGGACGGTGCGCAGGTCCTGACGATAACTGTCGCGCAGAGTCAGCGCTGCCCGCCCCGATCCGAACATACGCTCCCAGAAATGCGGAAACGGATGGCTCGGTGCGGTGGCGTCCACGGTGAGGGTCTCACGGACCTGTGCCGCCAGGGGTGTAGCGGCGAGTACGAGGCTCAGTAGCGCGATCGAGCGGAATGCTCGCGCGCGCGCGCGTTGGTCCCGTGGTGGGGAATTCCGCCGCTGCCCCCGATGTGCAACCGTCATTGGCGCTGCGCGAGCCAGCCGCCTGTGAATCCGGCGCGCTCGAGGCCCTGCCGGATGTAGGGATTGCTGCGCATGACGCGCCATATCAGAGCGCTGCGATAGTTCTCGATCATTGCAAGTATCGGTCCTTGATCGATCCCGAGGTAGTCCGGGTCAACCCAGCCGGCCGCGTCCTCTTTCATCGGCTGCTGATTTACTGGGTTGTGGAAACTCACGTTGAACGCATCGAGGAAGCCGTAGGTTGAATAGATGGACGCACCAAAGCGATGATACATCTCCAGCATCGCGGGCAGCACGATCTCAGGGGCGAACGGCAGCGAGCCGATGGCGGCGGTCGGGGCAATCGTGCCGTCATCGACAATGCGACCCACCGCCACGCCTCGGGCCGCGTACTTCAGGAACGAGCAGTCCTTGCCCAGGTAGCGTGCACGCGCGGGCCCGGGCCCGTCGGACGCGCTCATGCCCCAGACGTTTTTCCCATAGGCGCGCCACTCCATTGGATTAGCAATGGCGTAGCGGCGCTGCGTATAGGTGGCCCGGCGGCTGTTCTCGAAGTAATCGAGTCCGTGCGCACGCATATAGGAGTCGCGAATGCCGCGGAAATCCACCCATACGTGCGTGTACTGGTGGCCGAAGAGTGGTGCGAAGCTCAGGTATGTCTGATCGTAGATCGTACCCCAGTACTTGTCGTAGGTGCTGGTCCACGTCGTCCAGGCCTGCGCACCAATCGGGTGTGTGGGCGAGCCCAGAGCCAAGAGGTAAACGAGCATCGCTTCGTTGTAGCCTCGCCAATCCTCGCGTGAAAACCCGTCTTCGGGTGTCCATGCAAGTGCGATCGCCGGGGCGCGGGGCTGCGCCCAAGTCCAGTCCACCCGGCGGTAGATCTTCTCCGTCAGCCTTCTGATCTCGATATCCGGTGATGCGCGTGTATCGAAGTAGCTCTCACAAAAGAGCATGCCGCTGAGCAGCAAGGCGGTGTCCACCGTCGAAATCTCGCTCTCGTTGGCGCGCGCGCCGCTGCGCATGTCGATGTAGTGATAAAAGAATCCATGCTCGTTCTGCGCGCGCGCGAAGAATCGCAGCGTGACCAGCACTCGCTCGCGCGCAGCCGCCCGCGAGATGTAGCCGCGTTCGACCCCGATGGGATACGCGGTCAGCCCGAAGCCTACCGCTGCGATGCTGGCAAACGAGGGTGTGGGATAGCGATCCGGAACCAGTCCGTTCTTAGGGTTCGCGGTCTCCCAGAAGAAGCGGAATGTCCGCGCCTCGAGGTCCGTGAGGAACGGATCGAAGAGTGTCTGTTGCTCACCCGAGTCATGCAGCCCCGCGCGCAGCTCCGGCTCGGGCGTCGCCGACGCGGCGCAGGCGCCGCCAGCGGTGGCCAACAGGACACACCCTGTCAGGAGCGCCAAAATGCTCCGGGCCCTCCCGGCGAACCCTGCCGCGAGCGTGCCGACGGCGCTCATGCCGCCTCTTTGCGCCGCGTTCGGCGCCGCGGCGCGGCAGCGCGCACGGCGAGCGCGGCTGACCCGGACCCGTGAAGAGGCCCGGGAGGAGCAAGGGCCGTGATCACGTGCTCAGGGTCATTGCAAATTGCCCGCAACAACGCCCTGGCAGCTCCAGTGGGTTCGCGCCTACCCTGCTCCCAGTTGCGCAAGGTGCTGAGTGCAACCCCAAGCACGGCGGCGAACTCCGGCTGACTGAGTCTTGTCCAGCGACGCAATTCCTTAATCCTCACGGCATTAACCTCAAATGTCCGCACGGGCGCCCGCAGAGCACGTCCAATTTCACTCGCCCCTCGGGCGTTCAGTAAGGCCTCCTCAAAAACCGTCGTCTTATTCTTCATTTCAGCCTTCGCTCACGCTGTGCACGCTATTGCGCGCGCCTGCCCGGCTCCGGGAGCCCGCGGCCATCGGACCTGTTACCCCCGCTGGGGAACCCGCTGCATCCGTCTGATTTAATAGATATTTTCTTGGGCTGCGGCGGTGCAACCGGACAGAGGATGTCGCTAAACGGAGACGGTTATATGCCATCGGGCGCACGTGCGTCAATGGCGTACCGCACAGATTTCGGGTGCAGCCGATCAGCGGCCGGATTCAGGCGCGGAGCGGCACCCTATTGCCGACAACCACCCGCCACGCACCGCCACCGCGCCGGGGGCTTGGCGATTGAAGGCCGGGTGCGGCATTGCCTTGCTGCCGAGCGGGCGTATGCATCACTTGCGCACGGGTGCCTGCACGTGCCCATGCGCGGTCGTCAAATCGAGCCGCACGACTCCGCTGCTGACCAATGCACTGCGAGTTTCATCCCGAATGCGGATGTTGCCATGTCCCAACCGCACCACGATGCGCTGGAAGTAGGCGCCAGGAAGCAACACAGTTGCCGCGCCGTCGAGGTCGGTAAACCAGCCGGTCTGCTCGATCCGGTAACGCAGCGTGGGCTCCGGAACTGCTTCGACGTCGACGGACGCCTGCAGCCGACTCGTTGGAAGCCCGAAGCCATGCAACTCACCTTCAATCGTTACCTGTGAGAATGGCGAGTCCAACAACACGATCTCCACATCCGTGGATTTCGCTTCGAAGGTCAGTGTCCGAGGCGCACTCGGAAGAGAGGACAGCGGAATAACATTGTGCAGCTGCGTCCCGTGTGGAGTGCCGAATACCGCAATGATTACAGCCACACCGCCGAGCGCCGCCGCAATCCCCGTCATCCGGTGCCAGCGCGATTGAACCCGCTGGGGAGCCAAGGGCGCGACCTGTGCGGACTCCTCGTGCTGCAGATGCAGCACGTGGTAGTAGAGGATGTGGCAAACCCCGTAGGCGAGTAGTCCGGCCCAAAAGACGTCCGACAGATAATGTGCGCCCGCCGCCATTCGCCCCAGGCCCAGCCCCACGCCAGCGATGAGCCCCACCGCGATCGATATTCGGGCCCAGGCCGGACGACGGCGTCGCCAGATCCACCAGCCGGCACCGTAGAGAAACCCGACCGAGCAATGCCCGCAGGGAAACGATGCGCCGCCCTCGCGCCCCGGCAGGGGCGCCGGTACATATTGCTGCGGTCCTCCGAATTCAACGACCTCACGAGGCCGCGGCCGATCCCAGTGGTCCTTGAACACGGCGTTGATCAGCAAACCTGGGCCGACGACCACACTGAGCAGCAGGAAAATCGCCCAGCGACGCAATCGACGCTGGCTGCGCAACATCCCGACCGCGAGCCCCCCGAGGCCAGAAAGCACGAGCGATGCGGTGATCCACGGTGCCGCACGATACAGCACGGTCCACGGCAGATCGTGCGCGAGCCTCCAGTGGTCGGCAGCGTTGGGTCGATAGAACAGGCGCGAGGCCTCGGTATCAAGAGGCGAGAATGCAAAGACCAGCGTGACGAGTATAGAAAGGAGGGCAAGCAGCGCCGCTTCAGGAAGCCACGTGTTCCACGGCCTCTGAAGACCGGAAGGGCCAGCCTTGCCGCCGGCGTGTTTGAGCATCGCGTCACCCTGTGCGGGTTTCAACGCCCGCGATGCAACAAACGATCCACGATCCCCGGCCTCTAATCAAACCCGAGCGGTCGAGAGCGGATCGGACCGGTCGCAAAGGTGCCGGAGCGACCAGAGCGGGAGACGCCGACCCCCGAGTGGACAGGGCCACTGACCGTAGTCTCGGTTGCCGCCCGGACGAACCAGGCCAAAAAAGGCACGCAAGCGCTGGTACAACGATGAGCTAACCGGAGCGCTGTGCTTCGTCGCAGTCAATCCGTTGATTTACCTGCATCGCTCTGGAGCCGTCGCTGGTACTCGAGGACTGCGCCTTGTGCCGCGGTAATGACTGCCTCGAGCGCACCGGCGGCCTCCTTCCTCAGAGGGCCCTTTAATTCCTCGGTCAGAATATCCAGATCGTAGTTCAGGCTCGCCCAGAACTCCCCCTGAACGGCCGTGCTCAGCGGTGCGCTCGCAAGCACCGTGTTGACCTCGGCAAGAAGATCGCGGGCGCGCGCAGCACCGCGGGCGACCTTGAGCTGCTCGATAATCTGGATCCGATAGCCCTCGAGGGTCACTGCCATGGCCCAAATGCGGCACTAAGGAGGCGCTGTCATGGCAAGGTTCACGGTCGACGGGACGTGGCTCGGGGCCCGCAGCGTGGTCACTGAAACCTGAAACGCAGCCCAAAGCGCCGGATCGGCCCGCTGGTCCTGCAACACCATCGACCGCATTGTCGTGCCCAGTGCCGCTTCGGGCGTCATAGAGTCGTGCAGCATATGCTGATAGAACTCTGTCATCAGATGCGCACCAATCTCATCGGGGACAGGCCAAAGCGAGGCCACGACCGCTCGGGCACCGCGGGCGAGGATCGTTGAGCTCATACCGACCAGACCCTCGCTGCGAACCTCTTTGCCCAGAGCCGTTTCACAGGCGCTGAGTACCGCAACGTCCGCCGTCAGTGTCTGGAGAGACACATCCGCAACGCGCACTGAACGGTCGCTGACCGCTCCCCCGGCGTCGTAGGAGCCGAGAATCAACGCGGACAACTCCGGGACCTGCGCATCCACGATGCCGTGCGTCGCAATGTGGATGAACCGGTATTGCGACCAGTCGAGGGCGAGTAGCCGCTCTCGCGTAGCGTTGATGCCGATCAATTGATCAACGTCCGCGGGGGGAAACTGCGCCGCAATCCCGGCGGCCTCCTGGGCAGTAAACCGAAGCCGCTGGTAGTCTCGCGGGGTGGAGTTAGACCGACGATCGGCCGAAGTTGGCGCGTCCGCCAGCGTGTTCTTGACGGTTGCGAGCCTGGGATCATCCGCCTCATACACAGGATCGGCTACGAGCAGGATCTTCCGGTGGTCGTGCGGGCGCGCCCGCGCGGGGCTCGTGTCGAGCATCCACGCGGCTGGCGTAACGGCAACGTCGTGTTGCATCGCAACAAACGATTCCGGTTGTGCATACCGCATCTGCAGAGCGGCGAACGGGACGTAGGCAAGAGCACCATCCGGAATCACCACCCAATTCCGCGCATGCGATAACAACGGCTCGAGAGGCCGAATGATCATCGTGTACAGAGCCGATGCCTCCTGAAGTCGGCGCTCGACCGGGGTATCCACGAGACGCGCTAACGAACGGTGGAACGCGGCGGCCTGGGCTGCGATGGCGCCCGGAGACGCCAAGCGCGTCCAGCGAATCTCCCCAGGCAATACCACCCAGGCATAGGCGGATTCGGTCCCAAGCCAGTACGACACCAGCGCCGTATCGGCGCCCAGGGACGGGATGCCCGCTCGTTCGCGGGTGGCTCGGGCCAGCGCACCGTTGGCCGCGGTGCGGCTCGCGATGCCGGTGTTGACCGTGTCCAGCTCGCGCCTGAGCTCCGCAATGTCAGTCATCAGGCGCCGTACCCGGGGGTCGTCGGTTCCTGAACGCTCCAGTCGGGCGTCGAGGGCAAATCGACGGGCGGACAGTTCACGATAGAGCTGCTCGCGGCGCTGAAAATCAGAGGCGAGTTCCCGACGTACCGCCGGCGAATATTTCTGGGCCGCGACGTCGGCAAACGAATGCGCGCGCGAGGCGTCCGCAGTCGCGAACGCAGCCGCCGCGAGCGCCTGTGCTTCCCGTTCCTGGCCCACGACGAGTGCGTGTTCGTACCGGTTCCGGAGCAATTCGAGCTTGAGGTCAAAGGCCGGTCGAAGCGGGGCCTGCATTTGAGCGCGCAGTTCGGGATTCGCGGTCTGAAGGCGGACGGCGTCGGATTGCCCCAGCGCTCGCTCGACCGCCGCGAGCGCCGCGTCAGGCTGTCCGACCTGTCGCAATGCTCGGGCGAGTTCGAGTTCACCTTCAAACTCCGCCATGACACTCCCAAAGGTGTGTAGGCCCGGCCGAGCCGCTGCAAGATCCGCCAGCGCCTCTTGTGGCCGGCCCAGGCCGCGAAGAAGCACCGCGCGCTGCAGCAGCGCCTCCGCTTGAATGAGTGGGCCGGCCTCGGCGCCGGCCGAGAGAACTGCGTCGAGCAGCGCCTTTGCATCTAGCGGGCGGCCGGCGGCGGCAGTGTGGGCGGCCTGTTGAATCCTGATGCGCGCGATTGCCGAGGGGGCAATCGCCAGACCGAGCGCTTCGGAATCGGACGCGAGGGCCTGCTTGACCCTCCCCTGTTCGGCATCGATGGTCGCGAGCGCGCGCAGACTCGCCATGCGCCCGCGGCCATCCAGGGCCACCGTGCGAATCGCGAGCGAACGTTCGAGGAACTCACGGGCGCGCTGCCGATCGCCGAGCGCGTAGTAGTTCACGCCAATTCCGTAGAGGCTATACGCCTCATCGCGCGGGGAGTGAACTTTTTCCGTGAAACTGAGCGCGCGATCGTAGAGACGCAGCGATTCGTCTAAGTGGCCGAGTGCGTAGTGTGCAAGCGCGGTGTTAGTCATTACACCCACATAAAGGCTTGGGTAGGGATCCGGGCCGATGTCGGTGAGTGCGCGCTGGAACCAGCGCAGGGCTTCCGGCAGGTGTCCCAGCCCCCACAGGCAGAGCGCCTGGTTTTGCCACGCCTGTGCACGTCGCGGCCTCTCGTGGATGGATCCAAACAAGCGACTGGAGCTGGCGGAAGCCGAGACACACTCGAGGTACCTACCCTCGTTCAGATACGTCAGCCCGATGTTCGTGAGCTGCAGCCCGGCGTCATAGCGTTCGCCGCGCTGCAGGTGGAACTGCAGTAAATGCTGTAGCAACTGCCGTGCGCGGGTAAGAAGCTCGCTCGAACTGGCCCGATACCCCGGGACAGCGCTTCCAGCCGCGGCCGTCGAGCCGATCTCGATCCACGCCGCGGCGAGGAGCGCCTCAGCACGCGCCCTTCGGTAGGGATCGTCGGGTCCGAGCGTTTTGACAGCCGTTTGGGCCCAGTCCGCGGCTTGAGCCCAGTCTTGCAGATTGAAGTACTCGACGCCCGCGAGGGCAAGGGCCGTCTGGCCACGAAGCGGCTGATCTGCGGACGCACCGAGGGCCTCCTCGGCAGTCGAATACGCTTGCGCTGCGCGCATGAACGCCTCGCGTGCCTCACGGGGGGATGATGTCGAGCGGCCGCTCGAGATTTCCTCGCCAACGGCATAGTCGGCATCGGCCTCGGCGAGCGACTTCAGGATCGCGAGGCAGTCGGGGCGCGCGCGGAGTGTCGCGAGATCAAAGATTTCAACGGTTGCCATCCCGGCGGCGCCCGCGTGTTCCTTGCCCGTCACGCGGACGAGAAGCGAGGTTGAGTCCGGTACCGTCACCACGGCCCGACGCGTTCCGGTCCGTCGCTCGGGATGGTCGGCACGAGCGACGGTCTGGTTTCTTGAGTCGAGAACCTCGACGAGCGCATCGTTGTCGCGCTCCTCGACTTGGATCAGGTATGCGTGGCCCGAAACGGGGAGAAAATGCTGCGCCGCGGGCTCCCTTCCGATAGTCCTCAGAGGGCCTTGGGCGACAGCGGGAGCGCCCAGAGCACTGGTGCACGAAAGGCCTGCCCCGAGCCCTGGCACCGCCCAACCCGCCAGGAAAATCGCCGCCAGAAGATGCCGGCCGACAGGGTGAGCGCGCGTCGAAGGCTGCAGCATCCCGTGATCGCGGCTTATACTCAGGTCATGGATGAGGTTGTTGACCAAGCGGCACCCGTGGGGGTGCTTCCCCCACAATCGGACCTCCCCGCGCCCGTAGCGGACCCGGTTTCCCACCTGGCCGCAGTGTATCGCGACTATCCCGGCCTTCGCGCGCTGATCTTGCGGCGGGTGCGCGATCCGGAGGTGGCCGCGGACATTTTGCAGGACGCCGCGGTCACAACGCTCGAGAAGCTTCGTAGAGGAGAGATCGCGCACCCGGAGAATCTGGGCGGATATCTCTATCGTGTGGCACTTAACCACCTGCGAAATCACCGTCGCAAGGACCGCAGCGCGTCGTCCAGTGCCGACGCCTTGGATGATCTTCCGGCTTCCGAGAACGATCCAGACTGGGAAAGTGTCGGAGGACCTCAATGGGCCACGGCGGCGCGGCGCATGCTCGCGGAGATGCCGGTCGCACGGGACCGGGAAGTCCTGGTCCGGTTCTATCTCGACGACGAGGACAGGGAGAAGATCTGTCGCGAGCTGGAGCTGTCCGAGGAACATTTCAATCGTGTGATATTCCGCGCTCGCAATCGCTTCAGAGAGCTCGTTGAGCATCGTGGCTTTCACAAAACCGACTTGCTGACGATCGCAGCAATTGGCTTCTGCATCGCGAGCAGCGGATCGACCGGTCTCTGTCCCGCCGGTCAAGCGACGCAGACATTGAATTCATCGGCGGCTCGCGCCAACGCTGTTATTTTGGAGATGTGAATTGATAGAGGTCGGACACGATTCCGCGACGATGCACGACTTCATCAGCGGACGCTTGTCGGACGATGAGTGCCGGGCATTTGAAGATCGTCTCGTACGTGAGCCGAAGCTCGTGCGTGAGCTCGAACAGTCACTGCGGATGCGCGAAGGACTTCAGCAGCTGCGGACGCAGCGGTATTTCGAGAAAGCTGCGTTGCGCGGCAGGAGGTTTCCGATTTGGGTACCGGCCCTCGTGGCGGCTGCAGGCGCCGGCCTTGCGCTATTTCTGTGGCTGCCCCGCGTTACAGGGCCATCACCGATTCTATTGGCGTCGCTCGAATCGCGCGCTGCCGCCGATGTTACGCCGTTGGTCACGGCGCACTTCACATTCGTCTCCGTGCGCGGAGGCTCGGTACCCGACCTCGACCTGCCGTCCGCAGGACTTATCGAGATTCGCGCAGCGCCGAGCACGAACCAGACGATTCACCGCTACCGCGTGTCGCTCGTTCACCTCGAAGAGGGCGCCCTTGCGGAGCCCGTTGCCGCCTTGGCGGGCCTTGCCGTGGGCGCGGACGGGTACCTACATTGTTATGCTGACGCCTCCCGCCTGGCCGGGGGCAGTTACGTCCTTCGCATACAGCCTGACGCGAACACTCCAGGCATCGCGGAGGTATTCCCGTTCAACCTCCGCGCCCACGTCAATGGGTCCTCCTCCCGGTAATTCGTGACCGAAACTCGTATTCGACCTCAACCGCCAGCACTCCTGGAATAGCCCAGAGTTTCGCTAGGTCCTCAGACTCCATCGAACCTGTCAACACGCCGACCATCGCGAGTGTGGCGCTGTGGTCAAGGCCAAGCGCGCGGCAGGCAGCGGCGACCTCATAGATGCGGCCTTGTGCCTCGTCCGCGACTGCAACTGCGACATTAACTCGGCTCACTGCATAGCTCCCGCGTTGGGTCTCGGACCCTAGGCCGCGGCGGCCATCTGCAGGGTCGCAAGAGTTCTCCACGTTCACCCTGTACCTGTTCCCGAAAGCTCGCGAGTCTCAGCAGACGATCGAGCTCTCGTCACGAAGGAACTAAACTGAGAGTCGCCAGCCTTTCGCGACAGATCCCTGATACGGCGCTTTCTCACGGAAGCGACATCCGACGGATCGCGTACTCACGTCGCCAGCGCCGCGTACTGCTGCGTCCGAGGAGAATGAGTATGAGATACGCCATTGTCACTCTTTTGGTCATGACATCGACTGTCACAACCGTCGCGGTTGCGCAGGATGGAACCGGGCATGGGCCTCCGAGGTCGTTGATTATCGTCACACCACAGCCAACGGCTCCCTTGCCGACGAAGCCTCTTTCGAAGCTTTTTCAGCCCACCTCAAGACTAGTGTCAATGACGCAATAGAACTGAGGACTTCGATTTCCTCTGCTCCTGCGCGTCGGTGGCGAGGTCAAACGCGTCCGAGATTTGAACGCCTGTTACGGAGCCCCGCGAGGCAGCCCTTGAGCGGGCCTTCTGCATCAGACACAATTTGGCGAAGGGCGTCGACGAACAAAACTCCGAGAGCTTGTCCAATGACGTTGATCTGCATGAGCCGCTGGCCCAGTGGTGCAGCTGTTGCAGCAGTTCCGCCAAAATCTGTCGGGGCAGGACCGGCAAGCGTTCTCGGCATCCTCCAGGATCTGCGGCAGTTGCCTCTCAGGCGTCGAACCCCGATCGGAACTGCCACCCCGAAACGATCGCCCCCTTTGGTGATCCGTCCCAGTCGAGTAACACCACCGCTGGAGTGCTGGCGCGGGGTCAATCCCAGCCAGGCCGCGAACTGACGACCGTTTCTGAAGACCCGAGTAGCATGCGTAGATAGTTCACCGAGCAGGCCGCGCACTTGATTGACCAGTGCGGTTCGGTTCGCCACCACCAGAGTTCTCACGCGGTGCATCATGAGCACGGCTTGTTGCTCTTCACTGTTGATGCCCACGAAGCGCATGTTGGGGCGGACCGACCGCTTGGAAGATGGCCGCGGCATTATTGGCATCGTTCTTGCCGCTCTTGCGATAGGGGCTGATGAACTGCGCAGCCATTAGCTTAACCGTATGCCCTAAGCGACCGAGCTCTCGACCGCAGTAGTGCGCTCCGCCGCAAGCCTAGATCCCGATTAGGCACGGGCGCAGCTGCGCAAAAAACCCAAGCACCTCGGAGGTTTCGGCATGCCGCGGAGGCTCCGTTCAACCTGATCTTCGAAGCGCGCCTAACATCTTGCAAAGTCAGTGGGAGGCATATGTGCCAATATCCGGAGGCCTCACCCCTGGATGCGATTTAATACGCATGGGTCAAGCGTGTGCGTGTATCCATTCCCTAAATATAAGGAGCTGCGATGAAGCGCAAGAGCATGCTGATCAATGTGGGTATTGCGGTAGCACTCGCTGTACTGGCTACCGAGGCTGCGATATCCGCTCAGGACAGGTACACACTCAAAGTGCCGAATGGGCTCGCGTTCTCCGAGTTCAGGGGATACGAAGGCTGGCAAACCATTTCTATCAGTTATAACGGGGGACTGCTCGCTGTGATCCTCGGGAATCCCGCGATGATCGACGCGTATAAGGCCGGTGTCCCCGGCAACGGCAAGCCCTTCCCCGACGGCGCCAAAATGGCGAAGATCCATTGGCAGCCGAAAAAGAACGAGACGGCTCCCGGGCAGCCGCTGGTGCCGAATACCCTCCATGACATTGATTTCATGGCGAAGGATAGCAAGCGGTTCGCAGACAGCGGCGGATGGGGATATGCCGAGTTTGAGTATGACGCCGCGTCCGATACGTTCAGGCCCGGCACAGTGGCGGACCAGCCGCCGCAGGCGAACGACGCCAAGTGCGGGTTCGCGTGTCACACGGTAGTGTCTAAGCAGGACTATGTTTTCACGGGGTACCCTAAGAGGTAACGGAGTGTCCTTGCCGGCGTCGCTCCACGTACGACCAGGACAAATGTTGCGTCCAGTGATTTACGTCCGAAGGCTGCTCCCGGGGAGACAAAGCCCATGGCCCGACTCCCGGTGGCAACTCGGCTCCTGATGAAACTGGATGTTTGGGCGGTGCGCTGGACCGGGGATTCGTTCTTTATGTGGCTCTTTGCAAGACGCGCAGGCCTAACGCGGGACCCACAATTGCGGAGTAATAGGGCGGAAGCGCTTGTGCTGGTGACCCGGGGCCGTAGGACCGGGCACCCGCGCTCCGTGGTACTCCCCTACTTTACGTTCGACAATAAGACGTTCGTCGTAGGCTCGAAGGGTGGAGCACAGGAGGATCCCGACTGGGTGCTTAATCTGCGTGAGAGTCCCTCGGCAACCGTCTATATCAGGCGTCGGGCAAGATCTGCGAACACGCGGTTCGCAACAACCGAAGAGCGTGCGGCACTTTGGCCAAAGCTGATCGCATTCGCCCCGACCTATGAGGGCTATCAGCGCGGGACCCGGCGCGAGATTCCCTTGGTGATCGTGGAGTGAGACATCGGTGCGCCCAACATCTCTGCACACGCACGATCTGATCCCCGCTATCGACGTTAGTGCACTGTTCACTGCTGATCCGGTTGCGCGCGCCGCGACGGACCAGGCGATCATGGCGGCTGCGGCTGGCAGCGGCTTCATGCTGATTCATGCCCTGCCCGACGAAGTGCCCATCGGCCGGAGCGCGCGCTCGCAACTACTGCGGCTGTTCGATCTGGGGGCCGAGGGGGTGCGCCCGCTGTGGCGCCAAAAATTCGATCCGACCCATCGCAACGTCTATCGCGGTTGGTTTCCTTTGCAGAAGGGATTTCCTACGGCCAAGGAAGGCATCGACATGGGAGCCGACGTCGCCTATGGCGCCGGCGTCGTGGATGCATCTGATCCACTGCGCGAGGCGACGCCGCTGCCGTCCGAGCAGGCGCTGCCCGGATGGCGCACCGCGGTCGCTGCCTATTACCGCGGGATGGAAATGGTCGCGAACGCACTGATGCGCTCGATCGCTCGCGGACTCGGACTGTCGGAGCGGTTCTTCGACGTTTACTTCGAGCGAGGGCTGTCGACATTGCGGTTGATCCGTTATCCGGTGCGCGACGATATCGGTGGGGGGCCTGAGTCGGATCCGCAGCTGTGGGTAGCGCACGCCGGTGAGCGCCGTTACCTGATCGGCAAACCGCACGTCGATTCGGGTTTTCTTACGCTGCTCGCGCAGGACGGAGTTGAGGGCCTGCAGGCCCGTCACAGCAATGGCGAATGGATCGATGTGCCGCCTCTGGAACGGCACCTTGCGGTGAATTTCGGCAAGGTGCTAGAACAGTGGTGTGGCGGCCGCATCAAGGCCACCGAGCATCGGGTCATCGGCACTACGCGCGAGCGCCGCTCGATCCCCTTCTTCCACGAGGCACGCGCGGATGCTGAGATTGCGCCGCTGCCCCTTCGTGGCGCTGACCTGTTCGAGCCATTTCTATTCGGGGACTACCTGTGGGCGACGACCACGCAGTTTGTCGAATTCGCGGGAATGGAGGCCCTGCGCAAGCCGCTGCAGCCTGCCTCCCGGGGCGACACGCTACCCAGGGTGATGGCTACCACGCGCAACGCTGGCTGAGATATTCGTCCGCGCAACCTGCGCCTGAGACGGTGAGCGCTTACCTCTCAATGCCACCAAGCACTTCGCTTGCGTGTCCGGAGTCGAGGTATTCGCGCACGGTCCTGATCTTGTCTTTTTCCAGCAGTACCAATAAATGGTACCGGTTGTTGTAGAGCTTCCCGGCGCGCGTCAGTCCGTAGGATTCCGCTTCGAGCGCCACGCGGTCATCTTCGGCTGTAGTGCCCGTAATCGTGAAGCGCAACCCGGTCGGAAACTCATTGGCCGAGTCTGCGACCAATTTTCTATAGCTCGCCTTGGTGTAGTCCGCCGGATAGGGATAGTCCGATGCGCGAGCGATCAGCTTCCAGTCGGCGTCCTCCGCCACGCGATCCCAGCAGGCCTCATTGCCGTTGGCCAGCTCTTTGAAGAAATCGAGCACGAATTCACGCGCGTCTGCGGCTCTCACGTCGTTCTCAGCATTACGAGTAGATCGACTCGTCATCTCGATCCTCGAGCGGGGATGCTAGGCCATGTCGCCGGCCCGTACAAAGCGTCGCCCATGGGTCTTGCGCCAATTTGGCCCGCTCGTGCCTGCGTCTATGGAGACGCTAGCTAGCCCCCTCGGGTCTTCAGGATGCGGCAGGCGCTTCTTCGAGCAGGTGGATGGTCACGCGCTTCGTACCGTGGGAGTCACCAACCAGCCCGGCTCAGCGCGCCACCGGCATGGATAACTCCTCGGCAACTCAAAACTCTCCCCGCGCCGAGCGCCCGATTGCGGTAGAATTTTCGCGTGAGATTGGGGCCTCTTCCCCGGGGCACCAATAAAAACAACGCATTAGCGTTTATTCGATTTTCTTACGGATGACCCGTACCACCAAAGGCAGGTACGGGGTAAGCGATTGCGCTCCGAATCGTTCGCGGGTCGGATTCTACCCGCTCCTCTATATGACCTTGCACGGGTTTGCCCGTCAGACGCTCCTTGAGCGCCGTTCCCGCAGTTTGCCCAACAGGACCTATGAAAACACCCGCCGCCCTGCAACCACTGATCGACGATGGCGTGATCGACGAAGTCATTCGCTCGCTCAAGAGCGGGAAGGAAGCGACGGTCTACCTGGTACGCAGCGGCGGGCAGGTTCGTTGCGCCAAGGTCTATCGCGACATGGCGCAGCGCAGCTTCCAGAAGCGGGCGAAGTACCAGGAAGGCCGCAAAGTGCGCGGCAGCCGACAAGCGCGCGCCATGAGCAAGAGCACGCGCTTCGGGCGGCGCGAGCAAGAGGCGGCGTGGAAGAACGCCGAGGTCGATGCGCTGTACAAGCTCGTAGCCGCCGGCGTGCGCGTGCCGAAGCCCTACGGTTACTTCAACGACACACTGATCATGGAGCTGGTGACCGATACTGCGGGAGACCCCGCCCCACGCCTGGGCGAACTCGATCTGGCGCCCGAGATCGCGCGCGAGTATCACGGCTTCCTCATCCAGCAGGTCGTGCGCATGTTGAGCATCGGGCTCATCCACGGCGATCTCTCCGAGTTCAACGTGCTCGTCGGCTCTCATGGCCCCGTGATCATCGATCTGCCGCAGGCCGTAAATGCCGCCGGCAACAACGGCGCGCTCGCGATGCTCGAGCGGGACGTGAACAACATTCGCGGTACGCTCGGACGTTTCGCCCCGGAGCTACTGGCAACGGAGTTCGCGCGGGAGATGTGGGCTCAGTTCGAGCAGGGCGAACTGACCGCCGACAGCAAGCTCACGGGTGTCTTCGCCCGCGACGAGACGATAGTCAATGCCGACGGTGTCTTGCTGGCCGTTGAGGATGCCAGGGAGGATGCGCTGCAACGGGAGTTGGGCCGAGAGAGTTAAACGACCCCGGCGGGATAATGGGTACGTCAGGAGTTGGCGCGCACCCAACGGACAATATCGGCCTTGCCCATGGCACCCGCCTGACGGATGACCTCGCGACCTGACTTGAACAACGCCAGCGTAGGAATGCTGCGGATGTTGAATTGGTTCGCGAGATTCGGCTCGGCTTCTGTGTTCACCTTCATCAGACGCGCCCGGGGCTCAAGCTCCGCAGCCGCTTCGGAAAACTGTGGTGCCATCGAGCGGCAGGGACCGCACCAGGGGGCCCAGAAATCCACCACTATGGGTACGTCGTTGCGTTCGATGTGCTTTTGGAAGTTGGCCTGATTGAGGTCAATCACCCGGCCGGTGAACAGGGCTTGATGGCAATGCCCGCACTTCGGTACCGCATCCAGGAGTGCCGTCGGAATACGGTTGACCGTCTCGCAATGGGGACACACGATATGCAGGCTATCGGCCATGCGAAAATCGTTGGGGCCGATGCAGTGATTTCAAGGCGACGGCTTCAGGGACAGGTCTACCTTCCTGATGCAGCTTGCGGTCGCAGGATTCGTCGGGCGCCTGCGCTGCAAAGCCCGACCTCACGTTCGCCCGTACCTTCAGCAGAGCGCCCCTGGTCAGCCTAATTTGCCCGGTTTGATTGGCGGGCATTGCGGAATGACCTTCAAATTGCACTCCCGGGCGAGCGACAGCGCAGCTTTGATCAATTGACTGCCTACCTAGGGTAACAACTCACGCAGCGTTACTACGATGGTGTGTGGCTCTCCCGTACGGACAATTACTAGGGTCATTTCCGTGCCAGCTGGCCGGCGTACCGCTCGCCTGAAGTCCCAGCCAGATAGCTGCTGCGATGCGATGTCGTCGACGGCGATAATTTCGTCGTCGATCTGGAGGCCCGCCTCGGCGGCGGGCGTGCCGGATGCCACGGCCGCGACTCGAAATGCCCCGGCACGCTCCTTATACACGGTCATACCCGCCCTATTGAAAGGCTCGGGTGCATGGCCGGGAACGGGCTCGAACCACATTTGACCATGGCCGTAGTCGAACTCGAGTACAAAGCTGGCAAGCACTTCATTGCCAACATTGCCCGCTTCGGTGCGGGAGGAGAAAGCGCCCCGCTTGTCCTCAGCGTAGTGAGCGATGATCCCCGGGAAAGACTGCCCGGCGAGATTGAGATCGGCGCGACTCGCCCAGCTTTGAGACACGCCGCCCGTGCCAAACCCGAGCGATGGAAATCCACTCCTCATCCGCTGTTTCAATCCGTGATTTTCGGCCCAGACGCCCTGGACCACCAGCGTTCCGGAGTTACCGGTGTCGATGCCGACGTCACCGGACTCACCGTCGATCTGGGCGACCAACAGGGGCTGGTCATCGCCAAAGAAGATCGGAACTGCCGTTCCTGCGCCCTGATGTTGGTGGCCCGCGAGCGGCTCAAATGCAAGCGTCCGATTCCGATAGTCGAGTCGCATCGCGAAACGTTCAAACAGTTCGAGGCCGAGAATGCCCGCCAACGTCGCCTTGGCGCCGCGCTCGACGGTATCGAACTGGAGCGGAATAACCGTGAACGCCTGATTCCGCAGAGTCAGGCCGCCGATATCCACGCGGTCCACACGTGCATACTGCTCCGGCAGCGTGCCCTCACCAGAGCCGCCGCTCGCACCAGCACCAACCGGCTTGAGACCAAGTGCCTCGGCCGCCTCCGGTGTCAGAATATCGTGGCCTCCGGTGTCTAGGATGAACGCCAACGGGCCTTGACCATTGAGCCTTGCCTCGACGACGACATCACCATCGAAATCCACGGGAACCACGGTCTTGCCGTCGACGATGGTGAAGTCGGCGGGCGACTGCGGCCGCCTGAATTCCTCGTTGGCGCTGGGGGCAAGCTCGACGCGCGAGATCTGGATCACATCGGTATCGGCGGGTACGCCGTCTTCTGTGGTAATCCTGTGGGCTAGAAGTAGGCCTTGCTCACCGCGGTAGTCCTCGTACCTAACCGTGCGCACGTAGGTCGACATGATCTGCACGGTTCGCGCGAGGAGATGGCTCCTCTCGTCAAACCACAATTCGACAGGTTGCCCCCCTGGCGGTGTCGCCCGTACCACGGCAAAGGTCTGCCCCCCCGCGGTTTGACTTCCCAGACTCTCCAGCTCCGCACCGAGTGCGTTGGGTCTCAGATAACCGCGGACCGCAAGCCAGCCCTCCGTCACGTGGGTTTTCTGCATGAACGCCGAATCGACTGGATGGACGCCGCCCGAGGCATCCTGGCGCCAGTAATTGCGACCGTCCCAAACCTCAGTCGTGGAAAAAACCCCAAAGTCCGACACCTCTCGCATTCGGCCCGTGACCAGGTCCTCGACTTTGCGCCAACGGCCGCTCAAGCCGCTGGCCTGCTCTGACCCACTTTCGAACAGGACCCCGCCCTTACCCCAGTCGCCGGCCGCCGCGCTTGCCGCCGCACGCACTGCTAGAGGTACGGCTGTGACCAATGAGGGCGTAGCCGCGAGTACGGTCAGAGCTGTCAGCGCGGAAATTGCATGTTTGACCCATCGCTTGCCCATGGACGCTGTGGACTCCCCTCGTAGCCGATCATTGGCTTAGAGAGGCAAGCAGGGGATCGGGTTTGAATACTGTCGAGCGAGCAGCGGACCTCCGAGGCTGCATTTTGGATTTCTGACCTACCCCGCGCGGCTGTCGTCCGCAAACACCCACAGGGTTAGGCATCGTTCAGGAACGCCCGGTAGAATGAGGTCGGGAATTTCGTAACTGGTGGATGCAACGGGATTTGTGAATGCAGCGGCTGCGCATCGCTTTGGTACCTATACTCCTCACGCTGACCGCATGCGTGCACGAGGCCGCGCGGCCACCTCAGGCGTCGGCTGAACCCGCAGAGGTGCCCGCCCCTACACCCGCGCCGGTGATAACCAACGCTGCCCCCGCCGAGCAGCCGCAGAACGCACCGCCCGCCCCTCCATCTGATGCAAGCGCTCCTTCCACAGCCGGCGGAACACCGGCGGCCGGGAACTCCAAGAGCGCGGCTGCTGCAGTGCCGCCCCGGTCAGCCAGCACCCGGGCCGGCGCTTCGGCCGGCAAAGCGGCGCCCGCGAGCGCCGCCAGCACCTTGCACGCAACGCAAGAGCCACCAGCCACGGCCGTACCAAACGCCACGGCGCCGTCGTCCCCACCGTCCCCGACTGCAACCGCTCCCGCGCTGGATCTGAAGGCGCTCGAACAACGCCTGCGCGATACTCACGCCATAGGCGTGTTCACGAAGCTGTCTCTGAAGAATCAGGTGGATGATTTGCTGGCGCAGTTCAAAACCTTCTACCGCGGGCAGTCCCAGATCACGCTCGCGCAGCTACGCCAGAAATACGAAGTTTTGCTCATGAAGGCGGTCAGCGTGCTGCAGGATAACGACCCCCAATTGGCGAGTGCCATATCCTCTTCCCGCGAAGCGATCTGGAACGTCCTGGCGGACCCAAAGTCGTTTGCAAACATCTGATCCAATCACAGGAGTCACCATGCTCGCGCGCTTAGTTTTTGGCTTCTTAGCCCTTACGTTGCTCGCCGCAAATGCGTCTGCGGCCGAGGGTCCATCCTCCGGCCAGGATCTCAAGGCCGCGATCGCACTGCAGGGACTCCCGTGCGACCAGGTGGTCAACTCCAAACGCAACGGCGACAGCGACTACACCGCAACCTGTAAGGACGGCAATCGCTATCACGTCTTCGTGGATTCAGCGGGCCGCGTCGTGGTGAAGAAGCTCTGACCTGTCACGTCTGATCGTCAGCCAACGGCTCACAGAACTCTTTCGCCCTCCGGGATCTACGCGCTGCTCATCGCGCCATGCTCAGCTGTTGATGAACGCCAGGAGGTCGGCGTTGATCGTTTCCGCCTGGGTCGTCGGCATGCCATGCGGAAACCCCTTGTACGTCTTCAGAATCGCGCCCTTCACCAACTTCGCACTCAGCGGCCCGGAATCCGCGTACGGCACGATCTGGTCATCGTCGCCGTGCATGACCAATGTCGGCACGCTGATCTCTTTGAGGTCCTTCGTAAAGTCCGTCTGAGAAAACGCCACGACGCCGTCGTAATGGGCCTTCGCTCCGCCCATCATGCCTTGCCGCCACCAGTTCTGAATGATGCCCGCCGATACCTTCGCACCCGGCCGGTTGAATCCGTAGAACGGCCCGCTGGGGACGTCCAGGTAAAATTGCGCTCGGTTCGTGGCGACCTGCGCCTGAAACCCATCGAACACTTCTTTGGGAAGGCCACCCGGGTTGGCCGGCGTTTTGACCATGAGCGGTGGTACGGCGCTGATGAGTACTGCCTTGGCGACGCGACTTGCACCATGGCGCGCCAGATAGCGAACGACCTCTCCACCGCCGGTTGAATGGCCGACGTGGACGGCATCCTTGAGATCGAGGTGCGTCGTCACCGCTGCCAGATCATCAGCGTAGTGGTCCATATCGTGCCCGTCAGCCGTCTGGCTCGAGCGTCCGTGGCCGCGACGATCATGCGCAATCACACGAAAGCCACGACTCAGGAAGAACATCATCTGCGCATCCCAATCATCGCCCGACAGCGGCCAACCATGCGAGAACACGATGGGCTGACCCTTACCCCAGTCCTTGAAAAAGATCGTGACTCCATCTTTGGTCGTGATTGTGCCCATGATGTCTTCCTCCGCGTCGCGGCGTTGCGTCTCCGTTGATTCGAACAGCGTCTGCCCGTGAATTTCAGTCTATTTTCATCGTAGCACCCTGATGCTGCCACACCAGTTCAGGTTGAGCGCTTTGCCGCCCGCCGACCCCCTGCTTCACAACGGCACCTTGAACGTAGGAGTGTTCACAGACGGATCCGTAGATGGGCGCCGCGTGCCTGCAAAGCCCCTGGGGATGAGTGCGCTCGCGCAACCTCTGGCTCGGCGACAGAACTGGTCCCTCTGCCCATCGGGAGCCCGTCAGGGCACCGAAGCACAAGTTGCGGGACCTTATTTGCGCAGGAATTCCATCATCAGACGGATGGTGGCCTGAGGATTCTCCTCCATGATCCAGTGACCGGATCCCGGAACGATACCGCTCGTGACGTCGGTGGCAACAAAGCGCAAATCCTCCGCCATTCCCAGGCCGAAAGACTTCTCGGCGCCTAACGCCAGTATCGGCATCTTCAGTTTGCCGCGCGTGCCCAGGAGTGCCTTGTTGTCGATGGCGTCCTGACTGAACGCGCCAAACTGCGCAAACGCATCGTGCATTGCATGCGGACGTGCGTAGAGGCTGGAGTAGTGGTTTCGCGTTTCCTCATCGATGGCTTTCGGGTCCGCTGAGAGCTCGTTCCAGAAACGATCGAGATAGATGCGCTCACGGCCCTGCACGAGCCGCTCTGCATCCGGTCCGCGGAAGTTGAAGTGCCACAGCAGCGGGCTGCGAATGATATTGTCCCAGTCGCCAATGCCAGGAAGGGGCGCGTCAATCACAACCCAGCGGGTTATGCGCTCAGGGTACTGAGCGGCAAGCGCATAGCCGACCATATTCCCGATATCGTGCGTCACAAGAGCGGCCCTCTGCACCTTGAAGAAATCCATGACCCCGGCGATGTCTACCGCCTGATTCTTCTTGGTGTATCCCGTGTCCGGATGAGCGGACAGCCCCATGCCACGCAAATCCGGCACTATGACGGTGTGGTCTTTGACCAACTCGGCCGCCAGCGGCGCCCACATGTCGCCCGTGTCGCCGAAGCCGTGTAACAGCACGACTGCCGGCCCCTTTCCCCCCACGCGCACGTAGAGACTGGTCCCGTTGGTCTGAACCATCTGTGTGTGAAAGGCCGGCGGAAAAGGAGTAACACGCCCCAAGGCCGTCGTTGCAAAAAGCACGGCAAAAAACCCTGCCGCCAGAGGCCGATACATGGATTCCCTCGATTCAACTTGCGAGCTGCATGGACTTGAATAAAACCGTGGCATCATTGTCCTCCAGCATCACTCATCGGTATCCCTGGGTAGTTTCTGCCGGGGAGGCCCGCTCTGGGCCTCACTTGCCCTTTGGCGGAACCTGTGCGAGGGCGTCGTCGAGCATCTTCACCAGAGCTGCACGGTCATAGCTATAAGGCTGACGCTCGTTCAACTGCACGAGCTGTTCGATCTGCTTCTTGATCGTTAGCTCCGCCTCGTCCTGGTTCGGAACTACCATGTAGCGACGCTGCGCGGTGGGATCGGATAACGCTCGCTCGACCACCACCGCAACTTCGTCTGGTTCCTTGTATATGGACCGGTCCGCCTTCGCCTTATATCCGGTTGCAACCGCCGCCTTTGAGTCTGCCCCCATGCGAGCAAGCGCGCTCTTGCCGATGTTCGAGTTGTAGTTACCGGGCTCTACGACGCTGACCTGCACCCCAGATTCGGCGAGCTGCACCGCAAGGGAATCCGTGAGAGCCTCTATGGCGTGCTTACTCATGGAGTAGGCGGGCAAATTCTGGCTGGCGAGAATCCCGGAGATCGATCCGATGTTGATGATCCGGCCCTTCTGAGCTATGAGCAGCGGCTCAAACGCCTTGATCATTCTGACCGGACCGTAGGCGTTCACTTTCATGACGAGATCAAACTCTTCGGGACTCATGTCGGCAATTGTGCCGACCGTCGCGACGCCGGCATTGTTCACCAGTCCGTACAGGCCGCTACCACCCTTGTTGATGGTCTCAACCGCCGCTGCAATGTCCGCGGGCTCGGTCACGTCCAAGCGCAGCGGGTGCACATTCTTGATGGTGCCGAGAGCTTTGAGATCTTCCTCCTTGCGCGCGGTCGCGTAGACAAGGTAGCCATCAGCCGCAAGCCGTTCCGTGATCTTGCGGCCGATACCGGTGCTGGCTCCGGTTATCAATACCGCCTTGGATCCGTTTTCCAGACCTTCCCCGCGGCCGATCAGCGGCGCGGCCAGCAATAGGAACAGCGCGCTTGAAACGAGCCGCATAACATCCCCCAGTTTTAGAGACGCAAAGGCAATTGCTAAAGACGCTCGCCGCAGCAGAGTTCACTTGCGGGCGTTTGCAGCGCCCGGCAGATGAGCCCTCTTTATAGATCAATGTTCGCGCGAGCGGTACGTCCTATTATAGACATCAAACGCTCTCCGACCGCCGGCAGGATTCAGACAAAAGCACAGGCTCGTACAAGCCTGTCACGCACCCGCAGGTCGCGCCGCAGGATACGGATTGTCAGTGCCTTAATCCTTTCGGTGCGTCACCGATCGTCAGAAACATACGATCCGTCGGTGTTCGCACGCTCGCCCGCCTGTTGGAGCAGGTCGTGAAGCAATGCGATGTGCTCCGGCCCTACCCCGCAACAGCCTCCCACAATATCCGCACCGTACGCGAGCCATTGCCGCGCCCACGACAAATACTCGTCAGGTCCGAGGTCAGCGCGCAGCGCACTCAGTTCGGAATTAGCCCTGGCCGCGCTGGTCTGCGGCCCGAATGCGTTGGCGTAGGCTCCGAGCCGCACGACCTCACCGGTACCCGATGCCGGCGCGGTCTGCAGGGCGGATTTTGCGGCAGCCAGCGCCAGCCCTATCACTTCCGGCTGACAGCAATTGAACAGCACCGCCGTGGCGCCGAGGCGAACCGCATGCAGGACCGCGGAGCCCACCGGCTCTCCAGAGCGCAATCGTGCCTCACGGGAATGCGACGCCTCATCGATAAGCGTGTAAGAGACCCACCACGGCCGCTTGGTGCCCGCCAGTACCTCACCCGCAAGCGCCATTTCGGCCTCCGAGCTCAGGGTTTCCGAGAGCCAAACGTCGACGTGGGGCTCAAGTGCATGCACGAGCCGCTGCAGTATGGGCCGCGCCACGGCGGCGTCGAAGAGGTCTGGTCGGTACGATCCACACACTGGCGGCAGCGAGCCCGCCACTTGCACGGGTCGCGGCGCTTCGTCGGCGGAGGTACGCGCGAGGCGCCCAGCCAACGCTGCCAAGGCGGCACCGTCCCGTTCGAAGCGCTGCGCGCCAATGTGAAACGGCACCACAGCGTAACTGTTGGTGGTTATGACTTCGGCGCCCGAGTCGATGTAGCGTCGATGCACCTTCGTGACGTATTCCGGGGCCTCGATCAAGGCCAGAGCCGACCACTCCGGCTGGCGGAACGGTGCGCCGAGTCGCATGAGTTCGCGTCCCGTGCCCCCATCGAGCAGAGTCGTGTGACGTCGATTCGAAGCTGACGATGAGGCGCGGGTGTCCAAGTTATGCCGGACCGTTTCGGGGCTTTTCTCATTACTATTCAGCATTATGCATCAAGATCGGGCGCCCGATGAGCGAGCACCAGACGCTGCAGATGCCGAAGGCTCTCAGCCGCGCCGACTGCGCTACCCGATTACTGCTCCTCGCGTTGGGGCTTTTCCTCAAGGTGTGTTCGCTTAGATACTAGCCGGGCGGTCGCGCAGCCAAGGAATCGTCCACAGAGGATATGTGAATGAATACACCAGCCACTGGACTGATGCTTGAAAACAGCAGCCATCCCGCGCAGCGCGCGGCAGCGCTTTCGGCCCGTTACGCTTCTCAGGGAACAAAGGCGGCATGGCTGGAACTCTACGCGGAGGATGCAATTCTAGAAGATCCGGTCGGGATCTCGCCCCTCGATCCTTCCGGGCTCGGGCACCGCGGCCGTGCAGCGTTGGCTCAGTTCTGGGACCGAGTCATCGCTCCAGGAAGAATGACCTACGTCATCCGCGAGTCATATGCGTGTGGCAATGAGTGCGCTAACGTGTGGAGCTTGACGAACGCCCTACCCGGAGACGTCCTTGTCACCGTCGACCTTGTCAGCATCTACAAGGTGAACCGAAGCGGAAAACTCGCGTCCATGCGGGCATTCTGGAGCTACGCTGACGTGGAGCAGAAACTAAAGGCGGCGCTGGGACCGTGACCCTCAGCTTCGAACCGACGCTTCAATTTACCCAAACGTACAGAGGCTTGTTCTTGTCCACGACGTGCACCGTGAGCAGCTTGAGCGGCACCTCACCGACAACCGTAAAGCCGGCATGCGGAACGTCGCGAAGGTTGAAGATCGGCGTCCCGGTTTCCATCATTGTGGGTTCCTTCCCCGGAAGCTGCACCATCGTGCCCTGCAATACGTAGCCGGTCTCGATTCCATGATGGGAGTGGCGCCGAATGCTCTCGCCCTTCTTGAACTCGCTGACCGAGGTGATTACCTCCATATCGGGCGCACCCGATAAGTCTCCCCGCTTGAGTTCCACCCGCTCCGGCAAATCTGAGGACCCGGTGGCGGCGCTGACGGTCACCGCCGATGCGCACAGCATGATGACCATGGCCAATCGGAAAACACGCATGGTTTCTCTCCCTCTGTTGTATTGGTCTGAACGCCATTGTCCGCATCGCCGCCGTCGGTGGCAACGCAAGCCGGCGAACTGGGGAGCGGCCCACTGACGGACTACTGGCGCCACGGCGGCAATCTCAGCTGCCTGAGGAAGGCCGCGCATCACGGATCCGAGCATAACTCTGGAGACAGAGCCGGCCCTGACAATTCCCGTGGCGCGTAGGATTAAGAGGGCCAGGAAGTCCGGATGATCCGACCTTCCGCACGGCTTATTCGCAAATAGCCTGTGACCAGAACAACTTTTTACACTGCAACTCCGATACCGGAGCGAACCCTGGCGTTCGCGCGCAAAATGGACGCATGAAAAAACTTCTCAAATCGTTGCGTCCGCGGTGCGCCGCGTTAACCCTGCTTGCCTTGGTTGGCGCGGCCGTCGTCGCGGCCTTCACGACGGCGCAGGCTGAAACGCTGCCGACCTCCTCAGCGCGACTCGGTGCGTTCGATATCGAGGCTCACCGCGGTGGCCGCGCATTGCGCCCGGAAAACACGCTGCAATCCTTTGCCAACGCACTGTCGATGGGGGTCGATACACTCGAGCTGGACATGGGCGTCACCAAGGACGGCGTGGTGGTGGTGTCACACGAGCGCGGTCTCAATCCGGATCTAGCGCGCGGTCCCGACGGCCGCTATCTGCCGCCGCCGGGCATTCCCTATGTGAAGCTTACCCTGGCGGAGGTGAAGCAATACGACGTCGGGCGGATCCGACCTGGCAGTGCCTATGCGGCGCGCTTTCCCGATCAACTTGCAGTACCCGGCACCCGCATTCCCACCCTCGCCGAGGTGTTTGCACTGGTGCGCAAGTCCGGTGACCGGCACGTGCGCCTGAACATCGAGACCAAGATTGATCCCAATCATCCGGATGAGTCGCCCGATCCGCAGCAATTCGTAACCGTGGTGCTCGAATTGCTGAACCGCGAGCACTTCGCCGACCGCGTCATGATTCAATCGTTCGACTGGCGGACTTTGCAGCTCGTGCAAAAGCAGGCGCCCAAGATTCCAACCGTTTACCTGTCAGAGCAGCACGAAGACGATGCCAACGTCTTTGCCGCCAAGGCCTCCCCGTGGACCGCAGGATTCGATCCGCAAAGATACGGAGGCTCGGTGCCCCGCGCAATTAAAGCCGCCGGCGGCAACATTTGGTCGCCAGATTTTGGCGACGTGGACGCGCAGTCGATCCGTGAGGCGCATCAACTCGGTCTGCCGGTGGTCGTCTGGACCGTGAATCGTCCGGAGGACATGGCACGCCTGATCGAGATGGGTGTCGATGGCATCATTTCGGACCACCCGGACCTGCTGAGGACGGTCGCGGCGCAGAAAGGCATTCCTTTGCCGCGGGGATTTCCGGTATCGCCCTGAGTCGAGACCGTCACTGAGCCCGCCGATCGCGCCACGGCAACTGTGCTGCCGCTAGTCCGCGCAATTTCCTGCACCAGACTTTCAGCATGCTCCTCAGCGCAAGCGCAACCCCGGCAGTAAGTGTGCGGTCGGGCCCACGCTCACATATGCCGCCGGCTCCAATATGTGGTTTCATCGGGGCCAGCCGCAAGACGCGAGTGCTTCGATGAATTCTGAAAACCGCTACGGTTGGATGTGGCTGCAGGCCTTGGAGCTCGCAGATGAGGCCGAGCGCCTGCAAAGACAGTTCGTGCGGTATGTGGGTCCGAGTTCTGGGTCCGCCAACTGGGAGCCGCCGGCGGATATCCATGAAACCGAGGATGGCCTCGTGGTGTTGTTCGCGTTGCCGGGCGTGGCGCCTGAAGACATCGAAGTTCAGTTGGAACATGGTGAACTCAGCGTAAGTGCCGTACGCCGACTTAAGAGCCCACGGCCCAATGCGGTACTACGAAGGCTGGAAATTCCCCATGGCCGCTTCATCCGTCGCATTTCTCTCGCCGGTCCTCCCCTAGAGATCACAAGCTCGCGCTATCAGGACGGGTGCCTGGAAATCAGTCTTGTGCGAGCGCAGCACAGGTAAGTGTATGGCCGACGCTCAGGAAAAAAATGTCGAGGGGCGGAGCGAGACGCCGCCGTTGCCCGCAGGCGCCGTGCCCATCGTGCCCATTCGTAACGTGACACTATTCCCTGGCGTCGTGATGCCGGTCGCCGTGGGGCGCCCGCAAAGCATCGCCGCCGCACAGGAAGCGGTACGGGCCGGTCATAAGATCGCACTGCTCGCGCAACGCGATCCGTCGATGGATAAACCTGCTGCTGCTGATCTTTATCAAGTGGGCGTGCTCGGAACCGTTATCCGCTACGTGACGACGCCGGAGGGTGCACATCACCTCGTGTGTCAGGGAGAGAACCGCTTCCGGGTCACTGAGATGCTCAGCGAGACGCCATTTTTCGCGGCCCGGATCGAATCAATCCCCGAGCCTGCGACGAGCGGACCAGAGATCGAAGCCCGCTTCGCGCTTCTGAAACAGCGCGCCGTCGAGGCGCTCTCGCTACTGCCGCAGGCACCCCCCGAACTTACGCGGATGATCTCCGGCATCGAGTCTGCCGCCCAACTGGCGGATCTCATCGTCACCTTCATAGACGTTAAATCCGAGGAAAAGCAGGAGTTGCTTGAGACCTTCGACCTAAAAGAACGACTCGATAAGGTAATTAGACTCCTGGCGCAGCGTGTCGAGGTCCTGAAGATCACCAAGGACATCAGTGAGCAGACTCAGGCGGCGATCAGCCAGCGCAACCGCGAAGCTGTCCTGCGAGAGCAGCTGCATCAGCTGCAAAAGGAACTCGGTGAGACCGACGCCACCGATAGTGAACTGAGTGAGCTCGAAAAGCAGATTGCAGACGCTGGCATGCCTGCGGAGGTGGCTCAGCGCGCAGGCACCGAGCTGAAGCGTCTGCGGCGCATGCAGGAAGCCAGCCCGGAGTACGGCATGCTGCGCTCTTACCTCGATTGGCTCGTCGCGCTCCCATGGAGCAAGGCGGATGCCGAAGACATCGACATCCAGCGTGCCCGGCGGGTTCTGGACGAGGATCACTACGGACTCGACAAGGTCAAGCGCCGCATTCTGGAATACCTGGCCGTGCGGAAGCTCAATCCACAGGGGCGCAGCCCCATACTTTGCTTTGTCGGGCCTCCGGGCGTCGGTAAAACCTCCCTGGGACAGAGCATCGCGCGCGCTCTGGGGTTGAAATTCGTACGCGTGAGTCTCGGCGGAGTCCACGATGAAGCCGAAATCCGCGGACATCGGCGAACCTACATCGGCGCGCTGCCGGGGAACATCATCCAGAGCCTGCGCAAGGCCGGCACCCGCAACCCGGTTTGCATGCTGGACGAAATCGACAAGGTCTCCACAAGTTCCCGTGGCGACCCGGCTTCGGCCCTGCTGGAAGTGCTGGATCCGGAGCAGAATTCAACGTTCCGCGACAACTACATCGCGGAGCCCTTCGACCTGAGCCGCGTCCTGTTCATCGCCACCGCCAACGTGCTCGATACGATTGCGCCCCCGTTGCGGGACCGGATGGAAATCATCGAGATCTCTGGCTACACGGAACAGGAAAAGCTCGAGATTGCCAAGCGCTACCTGGTGCCACGGCAATTGCTCGCCAACGGCCTGGACGCCAGCAAGGTCACGCTCACCGAGCGCGCGCTCACGCGCCTGATAACTGATTACACACGCGAGTCGGGCGTTCGCAATCTCGAACGACAAATTGGTGCCCTGCTGCGTAATGCCGCGATGCAGGTCGCCGAGGGCAGAACGACGGTAGTCAAGTTCGATGCGGACAATATTGCCGCCGTCCTCGGTGCTTCACGATTTGAGAATGAGATCGCCAGCCGCACCAGTGTCCCCGGGGTCGCCACCGGACTCGCCTGGACGCCTGTGGGCGGTGACATCCTCTTTATCGAATCGGCACGACTGCCGGGCAGTGGCAAGCTGATCCTGACGGGTCAATTGGGCGACGTCATGAAGGAGAGCGCCCAGGCGGCACTGAGCCTCGTCAAATCCCAGGCAGCGGAGCTGGGTATCGACAGCGCCCTCTTTGAGGACACCGACATTCACGTTCACGTGCCCGCGGGCGCAATTCCCAAGGACGGCCCGAGTGCCGGCGTTGCCATGTACGTCTCGCTGGCTTCTCTTCTGAAGCGCGCCCCGGTTCGGTCCGACGTCGCCATGACCGGTGAAATCAGCCTACGTGGCCTTGTGTTGCCGGTGGGCGGAATAAAGGAAAAAACGATCGCTGCGGCGCGTGCGGGCATCAAGCGCGTCATTCTGCCCGCGCGCAACCGTCGTGACCTCGATGACATCCCGCCGAGCACCCGCGCCTTACTGGACTTCGTCTGGGTCGAACATGTTCATCAAGCCCTCGAGGTGGCCTTGGGTCTGAGCAGCGCTGGTGAGGCGTCGGCGGCAAACGACAGCCCTTCAAATCGCGACCCGGAAGCGCGATCCGTTTCATTGACGAAGAATCCACCCGAAGCGGCCGCCGGCCCGGCCCAGTGAGTATTGCTCCGGCTCGTAGCGGCCTGGTGAACTGCACGCACGACCGTCCCGAGTTTCCAACTGCGGCGGCCTTGGGCTGCGGAACGCGCAGTAAGGCTGGCCATTGTCCCGTTTGAGCTTGTGGGTAGATTCCGACGCCGTCCTACAATCGAGGGTAGCCGATGACTACGCGGGCCGCCTGACACCTTGGGCGAAGCTAACGGTGGTTCTGCATTCTTCGCTGGAAGGTACTATGGCGCGCGCCTGGGGAATACCCGTGCACGTGGCGGTTTCGTATTCTTCGGGAAACCCGCGCAAGAGAGGCCCAACTCAGGAGCGAGGCGGTGGCGAACGATGAGTTTAAGGAAGCGCGGCCCACCCCCAACGCGAAGGAGCGGTCGCGCTCTCGAAGCACGTTCCGTCGCGGCGCGCCGAACGCGCGGAAAGCGCCTCCTCCCAAGACGTTGCCGCTGGCTGAGTGCGCGCTGTTCTTTGACGTGGATGGCACCCTCATTGACATTGCCGCTCGACCCGCGGAGGTCGTCGGCGATGCTGAGCTGCTGCAGCTATTGCGCACGCTCCGCCGTCGCTGCCAGGACGCGCTCGCATTGGTCAGCGGTCGAAGAATCGCCGATCTGGACCGCATCACCGCGCCAGAGCGCTTTGCGGCCGCGGGACTGCACGGGTTTGAGCGCCGCACCGCACATGGACATTGCATGCATCGCGCCCCACCGCTCGCACCAAAGATGGGCGAAGTCCGCCGGGTACTGGCGCAGCTGGCGTTTGCCCATCCGCAACTGCTGCTCGAAGACAAGGACTACGCCGTGGCGGTCCACTATCGCCAGGCACCTCATCTGCGAGCCATCGTGGAGCGCGCCATTCGCAGCTTGCCGGATTTGCAAGGCAGTGGCTTGAAAGTGCAGCACGGCCGCATGGTCGCAGAAATAGCCCCAAGCGACGCAAGCAAGGCTACCGCCCTCGCAGAATTCATGGCCGAGGCCCCCTTCAAGGGGCGGCTGCCGGTTTACGTAGGCGACGATCTCACCGACGAGTCCGCCTTTCAATGGGTGAATGCGGCCGGCGGCCTGTCGGTGGACGTGAGCCGGCGGCAATCCTCCTGCGCCCGCACGCATCTGGCTTCGGTCAGAGCAGTTAGAGCCTGGCTGCACACCCTCACAGAGGCGGGAGCTGGCGGACGTGCCTGAGACCAAGTCCGCGAGCCCCGAGCGCCAGCCACAGACGCTGGCAGACGTCGGTATCGTTGGTAACGGCCAGATCACCGCCCTTGTGCGTGCAAACGGGGCCATCCCCTGGTGCTGCTGGCCGCGGCCTGATGGCGACCCAATCTTCTGTGGGTTGCTTTCGGCCGGTACCCAGGCGGACGAATGCGGCGTTTTCGATATCACCGTTATTGATCAGACCGAAACTGAACTTCGTTACCAGCGCAACACTGCGATACTCGAATCCATCGCCAGGGACCCGCACGGGAACTCTGCGCGGATTACCAGCTGGTGCCCGCGATTCTTTCGCCAAGGCCGACTCTATCGCCCGACAATTCTCGTCCGCCGTATCGAGCCCCTCAGCGGGCGACCGGCCGTGCGCATCCGGCTTCGACCCGCCTCCGGCTACGGAAGCAAGGCGTTCGATCGACAGCTCGGCAGTCATCATGTGCGGTTCTCAGATGGTAATCAGGCTCTGAGAGTAACCACCGACGCGCCGGTGTCCTACCTTGCCGAGGAGCGCGTCTTTGTGCTCGATCGTCCCGTGGATCTGGTGCTGAGTAACGACGAGACCCTGAGCGCGCCAGCCCACGAAGTCGCCGACGAGACGCTGCGGGCCACGACCCGCTACTGGCATGAATGGGTGCGCGGGCTGGCGATTCCATTTGAATTTCAAGCCGCATGCATTCGCGCCGCAATAACCCTGCAATTGTGTACCTACGATGACAACGGCGCCGTGCTTGCTGCACCCACTACTTCGGTGCCCGAAGCGCCCAACAGCGGACGCAACTGGGACTATCGTTACTGCTGGCTGCGAGACGCCTACTTCACGGTTCAGGCGATGAACCGCCTGGGTGCCACCGGCGCGATGGAGGCGTTCCTGCGATACCTGGATGACGTCGTAGTGCGTGAGCATCACGCCCACCTCCAGCCGGTGTATGGCATCAGTGGCGAGGCGGATCTCAGCGAGACCATCATTGTGACACTGGCTGGTGTCGAGGGCATGGGCCCCGTGCGCGTTGGCAATCTTGCCTACCGCCAACGCCAGAACGACGTGTATGGGTCGGTCATACTTGCATCGACCCAACTGTTTTTTGACGAGCGGCTCGAGCACCCCGGCGACATCGCACAGTTCAAGCGGCTGGAGACTCTCGGTGAGCGCGCGGTGCTCCTGATCGATGAGCCGGATGCCGGCATCTGGGAATTTCGGGGGATCGAACGGCGCCATACCCTCTCCGCTTCCATGTGCTGGGCCGCCTGCGATCGCTTGGCCCGTATTGCCCGGCGATTGCAGCTTGACGACCGTGCCCAGTACTGGCGCAGTCGCGCAGATTCTCTGCAGCAACGGATATTGACGGCCGCGTGGCGTGAAGCGCGCGGAACACTATCGGCATCGCTCGATGACGACGTCGTCGACGCCAGTCTGCTGCTGTTGCCGGAGCTCGGCATTCTCAACTGGCGCGATCCGCGCTTCATTGGCACCCTGGAAACCATCGAGCGCGAATTACGGGTTGGAGATTTCCTGGTGCGCTACCGCCACCCCGATGATTTCGGCGAAACCACCAACGCCTTCACGGTCTGTTCATTCTGGTGGGCCAACGCGTTGGCTGGGGTTGGCCAACTCGAGGCCGCCAGAGCCCTGTTTGAGAGGCTGTTGAAGGTACGCAATTCGTTGGGACTTCTCTCCGAGCACGTCGACCCGGTCACCGGCGCGCTTTGGGGCAATTTTCCGCAGACCTACAGCATGGTCGGCATCATCACGACGGCAATGCGACTGAGCAAGCGCTGGGAGGATGAGGTTTGACCAGACTGGTCAACGTGTCCAACCGCGTTGCCCTCCCCGGCTCGCGCGCCGACGGTGGGCTGGCGGTCGGGCTGCTGGCCGCAATGCGCGACTCCGGTGGGCTGTGGTTTGGGTGGAGCGGCCGCACGACTGCAGCGGAGCAGCTTGACGGGCCACCGGAACTGCTGCAGCGCCAAGACGTTTCCTACGCCACCATTAACATTCCGGCTGCGTTGTTCGAGCCCTACTACAACGGCTTTGCCAACGGCACATTGTGGCCTCTGTTTCATTATTTTCTCGACCGCTTTCAATATCATGATGAGCAGCACGCAGCCTATCTGGCGGTGAATGCCCTGTTCGCCCGCAGCCTGACGCCACTACTGCGGCCCAACGATCTCGTCTGGGTTCACGACTACCACCTGATCCCGCTGGCGGCACAGCTGCGCCTGCAAGGAGTAACGGCTCCGATAGGTTTCTTTCTTCACGTGCCGTTTCCACACTTCGAGGTTCTGCGGGCGCTGCCGGTCTACGAGTCCATGTTGCGCGCCCTACTCTCTTACGACTTGCTGGGCTTTCAGACCGAAGTAGATCGACAGGCGTTTCTTGGTGCCGCGCGCGCGGTGTGGGGCGACGGTTGTGTGAGCGCAGCGGGGACCGCCGGCACCTCGACCCACCGCGTTTATACCGGAGTGTTCCCAATCGGTGTGGATGTCGAGGCGATCTCCCGCGCGGCGACCAAAAGTTCGACCTCGGTTCACGTCAGCAACATGGCGCACGATCTTCAGCGCCGGCAACTCGTCATCGGTGTCGATCGCCTTGATTACAGTAAGGGGCTGTTAGAGCGCTTTGAGGCCTACGAGCAGTTTCTGGAGCAATTTCCGCAGCATCTGGGTGCGGTGACCTATCTGCAGATAGCACCCTTGGGGCGGCAACAGGTGGAAGCCTATACCCGTATCCGAGCCGCCCTGGAACAGCGTGCTGGCCGAACCAACGGGCGTTTCGCCAACGTCGACTGGACGCCAATCCGTTACCTCAATCGCAACTTCCCTCATGCCACTTTGATGGGCCTCTTCAGGCTCGCTCAGGTCTGCCTGGCGACACCGCTGCGCGATGGCATGAATCTCGTCGCCAAGGAATTCATCGCGGCGCAAGACCCCAAGGATCCGGGAGTTCTTGTGTTGTCTGACAGGGCTGGGGCCGCGCACGAGATGACCGAGGCCTTAATCGTCAACCCGTACGACACACAGGCCATCGCCCGAGCACTCAAGCAAGCTCTTGACATGCCGCTTGCCGAGCGACGGGCGCGGCACGCAATACTACTGAACGGCCTGCGCGAGCATGACATCTATAGTTGGTCGCATGGGTTCGTCGCGGCGTTACTGGCAGCGGGCCAGCGCCGCCAGCAGCTGAGCGCGCAGGAGCCGCCGGAGTTCTCGATCTCCCCCGCGAAGACATCACGGCTGAACGGTTGATCGGGAGGAGCATTGGGTGCGGCCGTGAACGAGGATGATGATGCGCCCTACTGCCGGACCGGCCAGCGCGGGCAACGTGGCGCTCTGGCTACATTGGGCCGAATGCCGCAACGCGTCGGCGCACTCGAGCCCGGCAAGGCCTACAGCCGGCGCAGCGTACTCATCGGATTCGCCGCCGCCACTGCCGCGTCGGCGATGGCCATCAAAGCTCCATCGCTCGCGGCCAGTGGCCTGAGCCTCGCCCCGCCTGAACCGTTTTCGTTTGATGCGCTGACACGTGAGGTCCAGACACGTGCCGCGAGCGCCTATGTGGCACCCGCACCGCTACCGCAGGCAATCCTCGATCGTCTGGACTACGAAGCGCTCGGCAAAATTCACTTCGATCCGACCTGTGCTTTGTTTCGCGATGGCCCAGGTCCGTATCCGGTCACGTTTTTCCACGTGGGCAAGTTCGCGCCCACGGTCGTACGGATGTACGCGCTGTCCGGGGCCGGGAATCGCACGGTGGCTCGCGAAGTCGTATACGACCCCAGTTGCTTTCGAATGCCGCCCGACAGCCCGGCCCGGGAGCTGCCTAAAGGAGCCGGATTTTCCGGTTTTCGGTTCCAGGAAAGCCGCATGGGCGATCCGAAGGAGCTGCCCTGGCAAGACAACGATTGGGTCGCCTTTCTCGGCGCCTCGTACTTTCGGGCCATCGGCGAACTGTTCCAGTACGGAATCTCGGCACGGGGAATAGCGATCAATCTCGCCACCACCGGTCGAGCCGAGGAATTTCCAGCCTTTACGCGTTTTTACTTCGAGCCGCCCCAGGATGGCGCACACGAAGTAACGGTCTATGCGGTGCTCGAAGGCCCGAGCGTCGCGGGCGCCTATCAATTTGTGATGCATCGATCCGGTGCCGTCACTATGGAGATCGAGGCGCGCCTGTTCTTTCGCCATGATGTAGCGCAACTGGGGATCGCCCCGCTTACTTCCATGTACTGGTTCTCCGAGGCCATAAAGCCGTCGGGCATCGATTGGCGACCCGAGGTGCATGACTCGGACGGTTTGGCGCTGTGGACCCGGGACGGAGAACATGTTTGGCGTCCCCTGAATTTGCCGACCACTCTCACAGCGTCGGCATTTGGCGCCGAAGCGCCCAAGGGCTTCGGTCTGCTGCAACGTGACCGCAACTTTGATCACTACCTGGACGGAGTTCGTTACGAGCGCCGTCCGAGCCTTTGGGTCGAGCCGCTCGATGCGTGGGGCAGCGGATCGGTGCAACTGCTCGAGGCCCCGACCGACGATGAGATTCAGGACAATGTCACGGCGATGTGGGTGCCGAAGGAGCCCGCCAGGGCTGGAACTCACCTGCAGTTCCGCTATCGCTTGTACTGGAGCGCCGATGAGCCCTTTCCTTCGAAGTTGGCGCGCTGCGTAGCCACCCGCTTGGGCCGCGGCGGCCAGCCCGGGCAGCCGCGCCCCCGCGGCGTGCAGAAGTTCATGGTCGAGTTCATGGGCGGTCCACTGGCACAGTTGCCGTTCGGTGTCGTACCCGAGTTAGTGCTGTCCGCCCCCAGCGGGAGATTTTCCTACCCCTTTGCCGAGGCGGTGCCGGACGGAGTACCAGGACACTGGCGGGCGCAATTCGACTTCACGTCCGCCTCCAAGGATGTCGTCGATCTACGCCTCTTTCTGAAGTCCGGCGAACGAACGCTGTCTGAGACATGGCTTTACCAGTACCGGCCGACGTGAGCCCTGGGGCACTCCCGCAGATGTTCCCCATCAATCAACAATGCATGCGTATAACGACACCCTCGATGGCGACACCCTTAACGGGAACGCGCCTTGGCGGCAGTGGTCTTTCTATTGGCTTGTGCGGCCAATTTCCGCTAGTCGGCTAGAATCGCCAGCAGACTGAATCGTCACAAAGGGCACATGCCGCACTGCAATATCACCCCCGGTTTTCGCTGCCAACGTTCGCGCGGCATTACCGGTCATCGGTAAGTCCGCGGTTTCCTCAAACCCAATGTATCCGGCCGCTCCCCTCATCAGGCACATCTTCCTCGCCGTCATCTGCGTGGGCTCGACCCCCGAGCTGCGCGCCGCGGACCAGGTGGTGCCTCCAGCAAGACGCGTGGTCGCACCGGCCTCAGCGGCGACGGTCCCTTCCCCGGGAACATTCACGCTGGAGGACGTGCGGCGGTTGGCGCAGGAGCGCGTCAGACAGCCGTACCGTGCGGCCCCCGATACCTTGCCAGAGGCGCTGACCAACCTCACATTCGACCAGTATCGCGGTATCCGATTCCGTCCAGCGAGCTCCCTATGGCGTGGTCAGGCGCTCTTCGAAGTCGAATTTTTTCATCGCGGCTACCACAACCGACAGCGAGTCAACATCTATGAAGTCGGCAGCTCCGGGGTCACCCCGATTGCGTACAACGCGGCTTCCTTCACCTTTGGCAACCTAGCGAAAGTACCGCGGGCACCCGCGGCTCTCGGCTACGCGGGCTTCAGAGTGCACTTCCCGCTGCAAACGCCGACATACAAGGACGAACTGCTCGCGTTTCTTGGTGCGTCTTATTTCCGCGTCTTGGCACGCAACCAGCATTACGGCGCGTCGGCGCGCGGACTTGCCATCGACACTGCCGCGCCAGCCGGCGAAGAATTTCCGACTTTCACGGACTTCTGGCTGGTGCGCCCGCGGCCAACCGACCGGGTATTGACGATTTACGCTCTGCTTGACAGCAAGAGCGCGGTCGGCGCGTTTCAGTTTGATATCCGCCCCGGCGCCATTACCCAGATCGAAGTCAACTGCACGTTGTATCCCCGGCGCGGCATCGGCAAGCTCGGCATGGCTCCCCTCACCTCGATGTATCTGTACGGAACCGATTTCACCGGGCGGCGATTCGATGATGCCCGTCCGCAGGTGCACGACAGTGATGGGCTGATGATGCAGACGGGCCAGGGACAGTGGATCTGGCGTCCGTTGAGCAATCCTCGCGAACTGCGCGTTAACCGTTTCATGGACGAAAACCCGCGCGGCTTTGGCCTAATCCAGCGCGAGCGCGACTTCCGACAATACCAGGACCTGGATTCGGATTACGAAGCCCGTCCCAGCTACTGGGTGCAGCCGCTGGGCAACTGGGGCAAGGGCGGGGTTGAACTCATTGAAATACCGAGCGATGAGGAAATTCACGACAACGTGGTCGCCTATTGGGTACCGGCAGAGTCCCCCGTAAGCGGCAAGCCACTTAGCTTTTCCTACCTGCTGTCAGCCTTCTCGCAGATGAGCCAGTGGCCTCCAGGCGGCAAAGTGATCGCTACCCGCAGCGGCAATCCGACCTCGGCCGACAGCACAGCCCATTTTCCCGCAGGAGCGCGTCGCATACTGGCTGATTTCGCCGGCGGGGATCTAGACGGCCTCAAAGCCACGCAACCGGTACGGGCCGAGGTCACCGCGGACAACGGGCATATCGAGGCCCTGACGGTGACGCGGACCGAATCCGGAGCCTGGAGAGTCGCAGCGGTGATCACTCCACGCTCCAAACGCCCTGTTGAACTTCACTGCTTCCTCACCTTATATGGTGAAATTCTCACTGAGACCTGGGTTTACCAATGGACTCCGTGACCAAATCGCGATGGCGCGTGCGACTGCGTCGCAGCTTATTCTTCGGTCTAACGTTCGCGACCGCTGGCGGGGCGACGGCGCTGATGGTGGATGCACTGAAGGCAAATGGCTTGACCACCAGCGAGCTGCTCGGGCTGGTGCTTTTCTACTGCCTGTTCGCCTGGATTGCCGGCGCCTTGTGGACCGCGATCGCGGGGTTCGTCATACGCATTACCGGAAAGGATCCGGCTGCCCTTGATCCCGCCTCGGGGAGGGGCCAGCGACTGCGTTGCCGCACCGCGATCGTCATGCCTGTGTATAACGAGGACACACAGCGGGTTGCCACAGGACTGGAGGCGACTTGGAGCTCGCTCCTTGCTGAGGAGGACCAGGCCGCCTTTGATCTATTTGTGCTCTCCGACACCACCGATCCTGCGATTGCCGTCGCCGAGGAAGCCATGTTCCGGGAGCTGACGGTGCGATATGGCGGCGAAGGAAGATTGCACTACCGGCGACGCACCGAACGCAGTGGCCATAAGACGGGCAATATCGCCGATTTCATTCGTCGCTGGGGCGCCGCGTACGAGTTCATGCTTGTTCTCGATGCCGACAGCATCATGACCGGCAACGCGCTTGTGACGCTCGCTCGTTTGATGGAAGCGCATCCGCAGCTTGGAATCCTGCAGTCACTGCCCTTACTAGCCGGTCATGAGACCTTATTCGGCCGCATCATCCAGTTCGGCGCACGGCTGCAAAGCCCAATGCTCGGCAGTGGTCTCGCCTTCTGGCAACTCGACGACAGCAACTACTGGGGACACAACGCCATACTGCGGTTGCAAGCCTTCACTGCTCATTGTGGACTCCCGCGCCTTTCCGGCAGACCACCATGGGGAGGAGAAATTCTCAGCCACGATTTTGTCGAAGCTGCCTTAATGCGACGTGCCGGGTACGAGGTTCGCCAGCTGCCCGACCTCGAGGGTAGCTGGGAGGAAGTTCCCGGCAACGTAATTGACTATGCCGCCCGCGATCGTCGCTGGGCGCAAGGCAATCTGCAGCATCTGCGCCTGCTCAATTATCCTCGCTTGCGCTTCATGAGTCGGGTGCACCTTGTCACCGGCATCATGGCGTACGTCAGCTCGCCGATGTGGTTGGCGCTCCTGCTGCTCAGTTCTCTGCTGAGCATCATCGAGTCAGCGAAGTTACCCGAGTATTTCCTGCCAGGCCTGCGTTCTCTGTACCCCCACTGGCCCGAGATCCGCACCGGTGAGACGGGGGTGCTCATCCTGGTCACGCTGGCTGTCCTGCTCATGCCCAAACTTCTGGGCACATTACTGGTAGTCGCGAACGAACGTAGCCGTCGCCAGTTCGGGGGCACTGCCCGTCTGTGCGTCAGCCTGTTTCTTGAGCAGGCATTCAGCGTGCTACTTGCACCCCCCATGATGTTGTTTCACGCGACTTTTGTCATTCAAACGCTTCTGGGAAAGAGTGTCTCGTGGAATGCGCAACCACGCGGGGAACGCGGCGTAACCTTCCGTGAGGCCTTTCGTCGGCAGAAGTGGCAACTGATAACCGGGCTCGTATGGGGCATCATCATTCTGGAATTTGCCCCAAGGTTCTTTTGGTGGTTGACGCCGGTGTTTGCCGGTCTCGTGTGTGGTATCTCGCTGACGACCTTGACCAGCCGATCCAGTGCCGGGCTCCTTGCGCGTCGCTGGGGACTCTTTCTGGTTCCAGAAGAGACTGAGCCACCTCCCGAACTGCTGAAGCTGCAACCCGCCTCCTTCGACTTCAAGCGCGTGCATCCGTCGATCGGCTCGCACGCTGTTGCACCCGCTAGGGCTGATTCTCCGCGCAGGCCCAGCTGATCTGCGTGGCGTAGCGCCGCTCCCCTCTCTCGTGCGCGCGTCGCAGCGCGCTATCCCTTGATCGGAGTAGGTATTTTCTCGGATTTTTCTTTGTCCGGGACACGCGCAGTGTGCGCTCGTTGAACCATTGATTGTCCCGGAACGGAGGCTTTATGAACATTGTTAGGTGGGACCCGTTTGCAGATGTAGAAGCGATGTTCAGTCGGATGGTGCCGGTGCGTTGGCCCCGCCTCGCGCCTGAACAGAACGGCGGACGGGTGATTGAATGGTCGCCGGCGGCGGACATCAGCGAGACTGATAAGGAATACGTGATCCGCGCTGAATTACCTGCCGTGAGGAAAGAAGACGTGCAGGTGACCTTCGACGCTGGAGTTATCACCATCAAGGGACAACGCAAGCAGCGTACCGAAGACAAGAAAGAGAAGTTTCATCGCATCGAGAGCTTCTGCGGCACTTTCGAGCGAAGCTTCTCATTACCGGAAAACGTGGATGCCGAAGGGATTAGTTGCCAGAGCAAGGATGGCGTGCTGACCGTGCATTTGCCGAAGACGGTGGTGAAGAGCGAGCAGCCTAAAACAATCAGTGTCCAGTAAAGCTTGCTTTGGCCGTCGGGAAAGTCGGTTGCGGCTTGGCCCGACGGCGCTCTCTTTTGGCTGTGACGGAGCGGTTCTGCCTCGCGGCTTAAGCATTCCTAGGGCGAGGGTATCTCACACAGCGCCGAGCGGATCAGGAAGCGTACGTTAAGGGGAGCTTCCAAGGAAAAGCTGGCACCTCGCCCGCTTACGACATCTACCGTCCAGGACGTGTGCGCCCAGCGGCGCAGCTGTTCGCGGTCCATCCAGAATTCACAGCCCGCAATCTCGCCGACCTTCTCGTCCACGCTGCCAAGCCTAAACTCACCCACCTGGAAACACATCGGAGCACTGCCGTCGCAGCAGCCACCGGAGAGGTGGAACATTACCGGTCCGTGAGTGCGCCGTAGCTGCTCAATCACGCGTTGCGCCGCGAGTGTCACGCCGACACGCAGAGGTACCGGTGCCGCAGTGGATTTCATCGGACCCCCCTGAGCAGCCGCCGGGGCGGCAGCCTGCTTATGGCGGCGCGCCCCGGCTGCGACGTTACGCTGACTCTAAAAGAATCCCAGCGCCTTTTCGCTGTAACTCACCAGAACATTCTTGGTCTGTTGGTAATGGTCAAGCATCATTTTGTGCGTCTCACGGCCGATCCCCGACTTCTTGTAGCCGCCGAAGGCGGCGTGCGCAGGGTAGGCGTGGTAGCAATTCGTCCAGACCCGCCCCGCTTTTATGCCGCGCCCGAAGCGGTAGGCGGTATTAAGGTCACGCGTCCAGACGCCGGCACCCAGCCCGTATAGGGTATCGTTCGCGATCTCCAGCGCTTCCTGCGGCGTCTCGAAGGTCGTGACAGACACCACCGGCCCGAAGATCTCCTCCTGGAAGACGCGCATTTTGTTGTGACCCTCGAACACCGTCGGCTTGATGTAGTAGCCGCCCGCCAGCTCGCCCGGCAGCTTGTTGGCCACACCACCCGTCAGCACCTTAGCCCCTTCCTTCTTGCCAATGTCGATGTAGGAGAGAATCTTCTCGTATTGATCGTTCGAGGCCTGCGCCCCGATCTGCGTGCTCATTTCATACGGATCTGCCTGCCGGATGCTTTCGACCCGCTTGACTGCACGCTCCATGAATCGCTCGTAGATCGAGCGCTGCACCAATGCCCGCGAGGGACAAGTGCACACCTCTCCCTGATTCAGCGCGAACATCGCAAAACCCTCGAGAGCCTTGTCGAAGAAGGCATCGTCCTCACGCAGCACGTCGGCGAAGAAGATGTTCGGTGACTTGCCGCCGAGCTCCAGCGTCACGGGTATGATGTTCTCGGACGCGTACTGCATGATCAGGCGACCGGTGGTCGTTTCCCCGGTAAACGCGACCTTGGCGATGCGCGAACTGGTCGCCAGCGGCTTTCCCGCCTCCAGGCCAAAACCATTTACGATATTGAGCACTCCTGGCGGGAGGATGTCCTGGATCAGCTCCGCGAATACCATGATGGACAGCGGCGTCTGCTCGGCCGGTTTCAGAACCACGGCATTTCCGGCAGCAATTGCCGGCGCGAGCTTCCAGACCGCCATCAGGATGGGAAAGTTCCACGGAATAATCTGACCCACGACGCCGAGCGGCTCATGGTAGTGATAAGCCACCGTGTCATCGTCCAGTTCGCCGAGCGAACCTTCCTGAGCGCGTATGCAGCTCGCAAAATAGCGGAAATGATCAACGGCCAGGGGCAAATCCGCGAGATTAGTCTCGCGGATGGGCTTGCCGTTGTCGTAGGTCTCCACCGCCGCCAGGAACGGCAGATACTCCTGCATCCTGTCCGCGATGCGATTTAACGCTGCCGCGCGTTCTGCGACCGCCGTGCGTCCCCATTTATCGGCAGCTGCGTGGGCGGCCTCGATCGCCAGTTGCACGTCTTCCGCCTGCGAGCGCGCAACCTGGCAGACCACCTGGCCGGTGGTCGGCGAGATGTTCTCGATGTAGCCGCCCTTTACCGGCGCCACCCACTTGCCGCCGATAAAGTTCTCATATCGCGACCGCAGCGGAAGCTTGCGGTCCAATGTCTTCAAATGGCTGGCGAAGGAGGCACTGAGCTTCATCGCTCCGGACACGGCCTCGCCGTTGGCTCGAACTACACTTAGAGGGCTCATCGGGATCTCCTGACCAGGTGGTCAATCGTGAAGTATTTCGTTCGTTCGGAATGCGGTATGTACCGATTCACTGCATGTGCTGACCGCCGTTGATGGCGATGTTGGCCCCGGTAACGAATGCGGCCTCGTCGCTGGCCAGATAGGCGACCAGACCAGCAACCTCTTCGGGTTTCCCCAAGCGTCCCATGGGTATCTGCGGGATGATTTTGTTTTCCAGGACATCGCTCGGGATAGCCATCACCATCTGCGTACCGATGTATCCCGGGGAGATCGTGTTGACGGTGATGCCCTTGCGCGCGACTTCGAGCGCCAGTGCTTTCGTGAAGCCGTGCATTCCGGCTTTCGCGGCAGAGTAATTCGTCTGCCCGAAGGCCCCCTTCTGAGCGTTGACAGAAGAAATGTTGATAATGCGGCCCCAACCCCGCTCGAGCATGCCGTCGCATACCTGTTTGGTCATGTTGAAGCACGAATCCAGGTTAGTCCGCATGACCACGTCCCAGTTGACGCGGTCCATCTTTCGAAAGGTGATATCGCGCGTGATGCCGGCATTGTTCACCAGCACATCCACCGGACCCACGGCGTCCGAGATCTCCTGCACGCACGCAACGCAGGACTCCCAGTTCGCCACATCGCACGCATAGGCGTGAAAAGCATAGCCGCGCTCGCGCATGTCCCGGAGCCACCGCTGGGACTCGGCATTTGTGGGTGAATGGGTCGCCACCACCGTGTAACCCAGTGCTGCGAGCTTGATGCAAATGGCCTCGCCCAGCCCACCCATGCCACCGCTCACCAGTGCCACACGCCTCTTTGTGTCCATCTTCGCCTACCCCGCTGGCTGCGCCCTTACCCGGGCGAGCGTTCGACTGCAAGTGCCGTACCCATCCCCCCGCCGATGCACAGACTCGCAAGACCCTTGCGGGCGTCGCGACGCGCCATCTCGTACAGGAGCGTGACGAGGATCCGGCACCCTGAGGCACCGATTGGATGCCCAATGGCGATCGCCCCGCCGTTGACGTTGATCTTAGAGGTGTCCCACCCCATCTCGCGATTGACGCCGATCGCCTGAGCGGCAAACGCTTCGTTGATTTCCATGAGGTCGAGTTCGGAAATCTGCCAGTCCGCCTTACGTAGACAGAGACGACTGGCGGCCACGGGCCCCATCCCCATCACTTTCGGATCCAGTCCGACGGAGGCATAGGACTTGATGTGGGCGAGCGCTTTCAGACCCTGGCGCGTGGCCGTGCGAGCCGACATGAGCATGACCGCCGCCGCGCCATCGTTGATTCCCGATGCGTTGCCTGCGGTCACAGTTCCATCGCTGCTGAACGCCGGCCGCAGCTCCCCAAGGGCCGCAGCGGTAACCCCGTGCCGGATGTATTCGTCCACTTCAAAGCGCACGGTGCCCTTCTTGGAAACGATGGACACGGGTGTGATCTCGTCCTTGAAGCGACCACTCGTTTGCGCTGCCTCCGCCTTCTGCTGCGATGTGGCCGCGAATTCATCCTGTTCACCGCGCGAGATCGCGTAGTTCTTCGCGACGTTCTCGGCCGTGACGCCCATGTGATACTGGTTGTATGCGTCCCACAGTCCGTCGATGATCATGCTGTCAACGAGTTTGCCGTCCCCCATCCGCAACCCGTCCCGCAGGCCATTGATCACATGCGGCGCTGCGCTCATGTTCTCCTGTCCGCCGGCGATTACGATATCCGCGTCACCGCAGGTAATCGCCTGGGCGCCAAGCTGCACTGCTTTGAGCCCGCTGCCGCAAACCTGGCCAACGGTTATTGCCGGTACGGTGTCCGGAAGACCGGCCCTGATCACCGCCTGTCGCGCCGGATTCTGGCCACAACCCGCCGTGAGTACCTGCCCGAGTATGACTTCCGAAACCTGCTCCGGTCGGACGCTGGTCTTTTTTAGAAGCGCCGCAATGACCTGCGCACCGAGTTCTGACGCCGGCAGCTTGGCTAAGCCGCCGCCAAACTTGCCGACCGGCGTACGCAAAGCCGCGACGATGACCACTTCGTTCATACACCAGTACCCTGTGGATCTGAAAGTACCGGTGATCATGCCAACGGAATGCCGATCGGTACATTCGTAACCGCTGCAATCCACTAGGTGGAACTACCTATCGGAATGTTTTTGCCCGCTTGAGCTGACGCTTGGAGATTCAGCCCGCTCGAGCCAGCCAAGGCCATGGTTTCTTTTCCTCAGATCCGGCAGATGCAGCAATCCCAGCGCTGACGGACGCGGGTTATCGATTTACACTGCAGCGGCGTGAGGAAATTGAAGAAATCATCGCGGCGCGGCGCGCTGGCGTCCCTCGCGCGTCTGGGCCCGGGTCTGATCACGGGCGTCGCCGACGATGACCCCAGCGGCATAGCCACTTACTCCCAGGCCGGGGCGCAATTTGGTCTGAACACGCTGTGGACCATGCCGCTCTGCTACCCGTTGATGGCGGCGGTGCAAACGTTGTGCGCGCGAATAGGCCGCGTGACTGGTCACGGACTGGCTTTTAACCTGAAGCGGGCGTTTCCGTTATGGGTGGTTTATGCCTCAGTCGCTCTGTTACTGACTGCCAATATCCTCAATATTGCCGCCGACGTCGCGGCCATGGGGGACGTGCTCGCCGGATCGATCGGTGCTAACCGCCATCTGACCACGGTGCTTCTGGTCGCGGCCTCTTTGTTGCTGCAGGTGTTCGTCCCGTATCACCGTTACGTCAAGGTGCTCCGGTGGCTGACGCTCGCACTTCTGGCCTATGCCGCGGTTCTCTTTACGATTCACGTCCCCTGGGGTCAGGTCATCCTCCGGACACTGTGGCCTAAACTGAGCATGGACGCCTCCACGGCCACCGTTGTGGTCGGCATCTTCGGTACTACCATCAGTCCTTATCTTTTCTTCTGGCAGAGCTCAGAAGAGGTTGAGGACATGCGCGCGCAGAAATCCCCGCCGTTGCTCGTCGATCACTCCGCGGCAGCCTCGGAACTACAGCGGATCCGCTGGGATACGTGGACCGGCATGCTCTTTTCAAATGTAGTCGCATATATCGTAATTCTGACCGCGGCACTCACGTTGCATGCCGCGGGCGTTACCGACGTCCAGACCGCCGATCAAGCCGCCCAGGCGCTGCGTCCGTTAGCCGGCGATTTGGCCTTCTACCTGTTCGCCTTAGGGATTCTCGGCGTGGGCATGCTGGCGGTACCCGTGCTCGCGGGATCTGCCGGTTATGCACTCGCGGAGACCATGGGGTGGCGCTCGGGACTCGAGGTCAGAGCGCGACGGGCATGGCAGTTCTACGGAGTCATCGGGTTCTCGATGCTAGTGGGCCTGGGCCTCGGATTCACCAGCATCAACCCGATCAAGGCTTTGTTCTACAGTGCCGTCATCAACGGCGTGGTCGCCGTGCCGCTCATAGTGCTCATTCTTATTCTCGCAGCGCGCACTTCCATTTTGGGTCCCTACCGCGCCCGCGGCATCCTGCTTGGACTGGGATGGCTCACGGCAGCGCTGATGGCACTCTCGGTCGCCGGCATGCTCATCCCTCCGCCGAAGTGAGAAACCGCGGCCACCGATTCGCAGCGGCATATCGACTAATACCTTTGCGCCTGCATGCGTTCGTGTGCGTCAATTAGCTCCCGCTTAGCGCTCGCAGGTCCCGTGAGGGTGGCGCCGGCATCCTCCGGGGCCAGCGCGACGCGCTCGAGGTATTCAGAATCGACCTTTGTAGCAGTTTCAGTGGAGTGAGGCTCGCAGCCGGGAAGATTAGCCTCGACCGACGGCCTATAGGCACAACTACGTATGACATGAAGGCGCGCATCACGGTTAGCGTGTTGCCTGCGCAGGCCCTGGCCGAGAATACGTGTGGAACAGCTTCCATGACGACGATGAGATCGGCCTCGAGCTCTGCACGCCACCGGCATGGGTGGATTGCGGGATAAGGCGGTAACTGCAGTGCCCGACACCAAGCCCCGTAGAGATTTCGACGCGTTGCTTGACGCCGCGGTCGATGGAATCATCCTGATCGGTCACACCGGTCGCATCGAGGTATTCAACCACGCGGCCGAGCATTTGTTTGGCTATGCGGCCGCGGAAATCATCGGCCGCAACATCAAGGAGCTAATGAATGCCGAGGATGCACGTGCTCACGATGGCCACATAGCGCGATTTGTCGCGACCCGCGTTCCACACATCATCGGAAAGGGTCGCGAAGTGACCGTGCGCCGCAAGGATGGCACTGTCTTTCCGGCATTCCTGTCCGTTGGGCTTGTGTCCGGGAGTGACCCGCCGCGATTTGTTGGGTTCATACAGGATGTGAGTTCACGGCGCCAGAGCGAGGATGAAGCCCGCCGCCTGCAGGAACGACTGTGGCATGTGTCGCGCTTGGCCACGATGGGTGAGATGGCCTCAGGAATCGCCCACGAGTTGAACCAGCCGCTCGCAGCCATCGCCAACTACGCGCAGGCTTGCGATCGCCTGCTTTCGAAACCGGACGCGGACATCCCCGAGATTCGCGACGCCCTGAAGGAGATCACAGGGCAAGCTGTGCGGGCCGGCGACATCATCCGCAGATTACGCGGACTGGTAACCCGTTCCTCCGGACACTCGCGGGCCACCGACGTTAACGCACTGATTTCCGAACTGACTGACCTTGTAAAATGGGATTTAAGGGCGCACGAGGTGCAGTACCGGCTCGACCCTGCCGCCGCGTTACCCTCTGTTGACGCTCATCCGGACCAGATTCAGCAGGTGGTCCTGAATTTGATTCGGAACGCCATCGAGTCACTGGCGCACAGCGTGCAGAGTGATCGCGACATCACAGTCCGAACGACGCTAACGGATCAGAAGGATGTCGAGATTGCGGTTTGCGACAACGGTCCTGGGGTACCGTCCCACATGGTTTCCCGGCTGTTCGATCCCTTCTACACATCCAAAGCGACCGGTACCGGACTTGGTCTTGCCATGAGCCGTACAATCATAGCCCAGCATCACGGGACATTGACCTATCGAGCGAACGTTCCCTCAGGCGCATGCTTCGTAGTACGTTTACCGCAGCACTCTGACTCCGAATCATGAAGGATTCTGCCAAACCGCAGGCCCCTAAGGTCTTTATCGTCGACGACGATGAAGCGGTACGTAATTCCCTACGACTACTGGTCAAGTCGGTCGGCCTGCCGGCAGTAGCCGCCAATTCCGCGCACGAATTTTTGGCAACCTATGCTCCTGCCGATCCGGGCTGTCTGATTTTGGACGTCCGCATGCCCGGAATGAGCGGGATCGAGCTGCAACAACAACTGAACCTGCGTGGCGCTGTCATCCCCGTGATTTTCATCACGGGTCACGGAGACATTCCGATGGCTGTCGAAGCGATGCAGCAGGGAGCGTTCGATTTCTTGCAGAAGCCATTTCGGGATCAGGACCTGATTGACAGGATCCAGCGTGCCCTCGAGAAGGACCGTGCCAATCGAGCGGAACTGCTCGAGCGCGCCAGGATTCGCGAACGTCGGGATTCGCTCACGCCACGCGAGCGAGAGGTGCTGGAACTGGTTGCCAGTGGCAAGCCAAACAAGGTCATGGCGGCCGACCTGGGTCTCAGTCAGCGCACCGTGGAAATACACCGTGCCCGCGTGATGGAGAAGATGGGCGCATCGTCGCTGGCCCAGTTGGTGCGCATGGTTCTGGATCTTCAGGAGTCCGCCCCGGGACGCTAGTTCCGGGCGCGACGGTTCCAATCGCTTACGCGCGACTGAGGACCTCCGCGTTTGCGAGCTCACTCAATATCTGAAGCAGGTCTTCCGCTCGTATTGGCTTGCTGGCCACCCGCAGTAGCGGGTCGCGGCGTATTTCGGCGACCGCGGAAGAAGTATCGCCGGTGATTAGAACCGCCTTCAGAGGCTTCGCGAGCTCGGCGCGAATCGCAGCAATGACGTCGAGGCCACTTTCTCCGTCTGGAAGGTGATAGTCTGTCAGGATCAGGTCTACCTGGATCATCTCTCGGACACGTTCGAGCGCATCCGTGAGCGATTCGGCCGCGCTCACGACGTAACCCTCGCTTTTGAGAAGCAGCGTGGTTGCGGTGCGTACCGCCGCGTCATCCTCCACGAGAAGGATGTGTACGGCGCCTTTTTGCCCCCCGGTGCTTCCCCGGTGGTCTATTTTGCGTTGTTGCTTCACCGCGTGTCCGGCGGGCAGCGTTAGCGAAAACACAGACCCCTTGCCGACCTCCGATCGCACCTCGAGCTTCGCACTCAGCAGCGTCACCAAACGCTGCACGATACTCAACCCCAGCCCATAACCCTCACGAGAACTATTGGTCGGCACACCAATCTGATAGAACTCGTCATAGATCAGTCGTAACTGCTCCGGCGGAATACCGATGCCCGTGTCCTCGACCTCGATGCGGAGAAACGAAGCGTCCAGCAGGCATCGCAACGCGACCCAGCCTTCGCGCGTGTACTTGATCGCGTTCGAAAGCAGATTCATGAGAATCTGCTCAACAAGCGCGCGATCGCTGTGCGCGTAATCATCAGATCCGGAGACCTTCAGAGTCAGCCCGCGACTACCTGCAAGGCCGGCAAATTCGAGCCGCAATTCCTCGAACAGACCGCTGACCGAAAAGTCAGTAGGATCGGGCTTGATCGCTCCGGATTCGAGCTTGCTGATGTCAAGCAGCGCATTGAGCAGCCGCGACATCGATTCAATGGCCAGTTCTTGCTGTCCGAGCGCCTCGGCCGCCACGGGCTCGGCGATTGCGCGGCGCAACATCCCGTTCAGCAGCGAGAGCGTTTGCAACGGCTGCCGCAGGTCATGACTTGCGGTTGCCAGAAAGCGACTCTTGCCTTGATTTGCCCGATCCGCACTCTCTCGTGCCACGTCGGCGTTTTGGCGTGCCACGATCAGTTCCGCCTCGACTCGTTTGCGGTCGGTCACATCCCGAATAGCAGCCGCGACCAGTGTCTCGCTGTCATCGTCGATCGGACTTAGGCTGATCTCTACCGGGAACTCGGTGCCATCCTTGCGCAAGCCGAATAGCTCAAGTCCGATCCCCATGGGTCTCAAGCGCAGACTCCTTGAGTAGCTTTGGCGATGCGGCAGGTGACGCGCCCGAAAGCGCGTTGGCATCAGAAACTCGACCTTTTCACCGACCAATTCCTCGTGCGCGTAGCCAAAGACCGCCGACAGCTGGCGATTGGCAAAGCGGATAGTCCCGGATCCATCAATCACGATCATGGCATCCGGAGCAGCATCGAGGACGCTGCGTGCGAAGGCTAGAGACGCGAATTGCATTGGGCGAATGACCGAAAGCTATGTGCGGGGAAGCATATGCCTGCAGACCCCATTTTAGACTGGAGCGTGGGTTTGCCGAGGAGAACAAAAGGTGAACCGCACGACACGGGCGCAAGGCTATGTACGGTAGAAGACACTCTCATCTCATTGTTTATTATGCAGATTCGCACCTGCCGCCTCCCCGGACCGGTTAGCGATCTCACAGAAACTCGGCGCTTTATCCTTCAAGGTTGGAGCACGTTTCTGCGCAACGACGTGGCACGCCGAGCATACCTCGCGCGCCAGACGCTGGCCCTCTGGAGGCGGCGGATAGCCTTCACCCGCCCGCAGCAACGAGGGAACGAACAGCTGGCTGACCAGAAGTACGGATACGGGCCGTAGGCGCTCCGCCCCTGCAGAGCGCCGCGGGTGAACTACGTTACTCATGGATCAATCGCCCTCGCCGTGGTTACTTCGGGATGATCAGCATTCAGTTTGCGGACGGACGGCGCGCGACGTCCATAAAGTTATTATAAGTGACTCTTGGGCTTACCCGGCATTGCAAGACCCGAGGGTCGGCACGCAGTTAAGTTGCTCAGGTCCGTATAATCGATATCGCCCGTGTGACAGTTGTGCGCCCCATCGCACGCCTCGTAGCTCAAGGCTGACGCAGCATGACCCACCGCATCGTAGATGAGCCGCCGCTCAAGATCAGCGCCGTGAAGACCCCGGTCGCCACCGAGCAATCGGCGCACGTGCCCAGCTACCTTGAAAACCTCGTGCGGCAGGCGCGTGAACTTAAGCCGCTTAGGACCGCAGTCGTGCACCCGGTAGATGGCGCCTCCCTATGCGGAGCGATCGAAGCGGCGCGCGCCCAACTCATCAACCCGGTACTGATTGGACCTGAAGCAAAGATCCGCGCGGCGGCGCATGAGGCGCACATAGACCTAAGCGACTACGAGCTCGTCGCAACCGAACATAGCCATGCCGCTGCAGCTGCCGCCGTGGCCCTGGCCCGGGAGCGACGCGTGGCGGCGTTGATGAAGGGCAGCCTGCACACCGACGAATTTATGGAAGCGATCGTTTGCGAACCCAGACTGCGAACGGCACGACGCATGAGCCACGTGTTCATTATCGATGCCCCTGCTTATCCCAGACCGCTGTTTGTCACCGATGCAGCGCTGAACATCTATCCGACACTGGAAGATAAGGTCGATATCGTGCAAAACGGGATAGATCTCGCGCGCACGCTCGGCTTGAACAAACCGAAGGTTGCGATACTTTCGGCAGTGGAAACTGTGTCGCCAAAGATCCGTTCAACATTGGATGCGGCCGTGCTGTGCAAGATGGCGGAGCGCGGACAAATCAGGGGCGGAACCATTGATGGGCCACTGGCGTTCGACAACGCAGTGTCACGTGATGCGGCGGATGCTAAGGACCTGCACTCCCCGGTCACGGGGCAGGCCGATATCTTCGTGGTACCTGACCTCGAAGCGGGGAACATTCTTGCCAAACAACTGGAATATCTCGCGCAGGCTAAGCTGGCTGGAATCGTAGTCGGCGCCCGGTTGCCGATCATACTGACCAGTCGGACGGATCCCATCGCAGCGCGGCTCTCATCCTGCGCCATCGCGGTTCTGCTGGCGCGCGCTGACAGCTCCCATCCTTAGTCTGGCGGACAGGGTGCACCCGTTCTGAGGTAGCCAGCGACCCTGCACGCTCCGCGTGCTGTGGTAATCGGCTCAGCGGCCGTTACTGCTCGCGTCGTTCCCAGCAACGAGAGCCCCAAGTCGCGAGACGAAATTGGCAATATTTTGCAACTGCTTTTCGGACGCGTCGCGCCCCACCAAGGGCGACTGCACTTGTTCATGGTGCGTGGATGAGAAGTTGCGTATCCGCGCCAGAAGGTAGCGATACTGCTGACCTCCGATCGCCGGGGGGCCGCCCTCCTGTCCCGCTCCATCGATTCCATGACACATCGAACATGCCTGCAGGTACAAGGCCTTACCCGAATTTCGCTCTGCATCCTCGCCGAACTCGGACGCCCTGCTCCGAGGCGCCCGACTGAGATAGGCAGAAAGATCGCGCACCGCCTGGGCCCAATTCAGATCCGCGTGACGCATGACCTCATGCATCGAATCGCCCGCGCGTTTTTCCGTCGCGAAATCGGTCAATTGCTCTATTAGGTAGCCTTCATGCTGGCCGGCCAAGGCCGGGATCGCCCGCGGACCGTCGCCCCAACCGTGGGGGCCGTGGCACGCCGAACAATGCTTCAGGTACAGGATCTTTCCATGCTCTGTATCGGGCACTGCAGCCATGACGCGATCGATGGCTGCTGGTGGCGATGAAGCGGCGGCGGTCATGAGCCCGCAGAGAGCAAAGTACAGCGGGGCGCCCGAAACCAGCCAACGCCGCACATGCGCCGCGCGCGTCAATCAATGCCTCCCGCCTGACCCTCGTGAGTTCGCGATCGGGGATCCGCCCCAAGCGCCGCCGACAGGTCGCTCGCAGCCGCATCGGCGCCGGCCCCACTCAGATGTGACAAGTAGGATGCAAGGCGCATCAGTGCCTGTACATCGAGGTCATAAAGCGCCCGATAATGCGTAACACGCATGTTTGCCCGCCGCCCATCGACCACATCGTGCATCTGCCGCAGCAGATAGGCAAAGTCCTGTCCCGCGATGCGCGGAATCCCGCGGGCGTCATCTCCTTGCCCAGACTGTCCATGGCAACGGCTGCAGCCCTGCCGGTACAGATGCTGGACTTCAGTGTCCGCAGGGGACGGCTTCGCGCCCGTGTCGTGGCCCTGAATGTCCGTCGCGGCAACGAAGGCCACGACGTCAGCGATGTCCTGGGGACCGCGCAGGACGTGCCCCCTCGCGACGGGCTCCATATGCGGATCCCAGCGTACGCTGTGCCGGTAGTCAAGGAGCTGTTTGACCAGATATCGCGGTTGCTGGCCGGCGATCACGGGCACCCAGCCTGCAGGCAGTCCTTGCGCATTGTCTTCATGGCAGGCGGCGCAGTAGGTAAAGATCTCCGCACCCCGTGCGGGGTTTGCCTTTAGGCGCAGTATGCCGTCGACCTCACGCTGCGCACTCGTGCCCGCGGCGACTGCGCTAGCCGCGAGTAAACATCCGAGGATCGCCGCAGCAATTGCTCGCGAAACTTTGATGTGTAGGGTTCGTGGCGCCATATAACTGCACTCTATTGAATGGCTGCGCCCGTTAGGGTGCGTAGATATACCTAGCGGCCCGGAACCAGCACCGCGCTTGCGGGTTACCCGTATTACCGCAATACGCCTGACGTCGTAAGTTGCGCCAATTGACGATCGGAAGGCACTTACTTGACAGACAGAGTGGATAAGGACATCGCGAGCGTCGCAGCCACGGCATTGAGGGAAAGTGCCGAGATACAGGCGACTGATATCGCGGTCAAGGTGACCGAAGGAGTCATCGCGCTGGGCGGCTATGTCCGACGCTTCAGCGACAAGTATCGCGCAGAGGATCTCGTTAAATGCCTGCCGGGAGTATTGGCCGTTGCGAATGATATCGAGGTGCTGTCGAGCAGCCCCGAAAGCGTTTCCGATCCCGAGCTGGCGCGCGCGGCGGTAAGTACTCTGCGACGGGCGCTACCGACTTGTTGCGGCCAGGTCCGGCTGACCGTGCGGCGTCGGATCATTACCTTAGAAGGGGTCCTGGAGCGAGACTTGGACCGGACACGGGCGTTGGCGGCGATCCGGATGCTCCCGGGGGTCGAAGCTATCATCAACCTGCTCTCGATTGAGAACTAGTGCAGCAAGGGAAGTAACACCTATGGACGTTGTACCGGAACTGCATGAGTCGCTATTGCAACGCTACGATCGCCCGGGACCGCGATACACCTCCTTCCCGACGGCACCCCATTTTCGCGATGACTTCGGGATCGCCGAGCTGCGGCACCAGGCGGCCTTCTGTAATGCCCAACGTCCTCTGCGACCGCTCTCGCTGTATGTACACGTGCCCTACTGTCAAAGTCCCTGCTTTTACTGTGGCTGCACCCGGATCATTAGCCGGGATCTGACCAAAGGCGAACCGTACGTGCAGCGACTCCTGCAAGAGGCGCAGCTCATTGCACCTCTGTTTGCGCGCGAGCGACAGGTGGTGCAGCTGCACCTCGGTGGTGGCACACCGAACTTCCTGCAGGCCGCAAGCCTGGAGCGGCTGATTTCCGGCCTGCGGAACAGCTTTACGTTCAACGACGCCGCGGAACGGGATTTCTCCATCGAACTTGATCCGCGCTCCCTCCCGGAAGATCCGGAGCAATACGCGCGCCATCTGGCACAACTCGGCTTCAATCGGGTGAGCCTCGGGGTGCAGGACTTCGACCAAGGCGTGCAGCGCGCGGTCAACCGTCTGCAGACGTCCGAGCAGACCCTGGACCTGATTGACGCGTGTCGCGACCAGGGGTTTCGGTCGGTCAACGTCGACCTGATTTACGGCCTTCCCAGGCAGTCAGCCGAGGGTTTTCGGCGCACGCTTCGTACGGTGATTGCGGCACGTCCCGATCGCATCGCGATTTATGGCTACGCGCACCTGCCCGCGATGTTTAAAGCACAGCGGCGAATCCGTACCGCGGATCTGCCCGAGCCAAGAGCGCGCCTCGCGCTGTTGCGTTTAGCCATCGAGGAACTGGGAGCCTTCGGTTATCGATACATCGGCATGGATCATTTCGCGCTGCCGCAAGACGAACTGGTGCGTGCGCAGGATGCCGGGGGCCTGCAACGTAACTTCATGGGATACACCACGCACGCCGGGTGCGACCTGGTCGGGCTTGGCGCCAGCGCGATCAGCAGTATCGGCCACAGCTACAGTCAGAATTTCCGCGAGCTGCGCGACTGGGAGCGCGCCATCGACGCGGGCACGCAGCCGCTGTGGCGCGGACTTGCTCTGACTCCTGATGACCGCGTGCGCGCCGCAGTCATCGAGCAATTGATGTGCCACGGACGCGTCGACATCCGGTCCATTGAGACTGCCCACGGCATCATCTTCAAGACGTACTTCGCCGACGCTCTGCTTCAGCTGGCGTCACAGGTGGCCGACGGGCTCGTCGAGTATGACGACGACCACATCTTGGCTACGGCTGCCGGGCGGCTGCTGCTGCGAAGTCTCGCCATGTGCTTTGACCAGTACCTGCCCCGATCGGTCGCACCGACCGCCATGTCCCAGGCTATCTAGAAGCGACCTGCGGTCGCCGGTTTGGCCGCTGCGGAATGTGCGTATCGACGCGTCAAGGCTACTCGCGCAACGTATTACCCAGCTTCAGGACAACGAGGAGGAATGATGGCCACGTGTCGCATTCGTCGCATTCTGGTTGCGGTGAAAGATCCGTCGGCAGCGGCACTTCCGGCCGTTACCAAAGCAGCCCAGCTTGCGAAGGCTCTGGGGGCCGAGCTGACGCTGTTTCAGGCCCTATCTACCCCGCTGGACCTGGGCGAAGACCTGCCACCGCGCCACATGGTCCTCGGCACCCTCGGAGACTACACGCGCAGCGCCCGCGAGGCGTGCCTCGAGGGCCTGGCGCTGCGGCTGCGTCGTCGCGGGATCCGGGTGACCGTTTCAGCAGAATGGGATCATCCGGCGGATGAGGCCATTCTGCGTAAGGCTGCGAGTGTCGGCGCAGACCTCATCGTGGTCGAGGCGCATCCCCGGCACCATGGCGCATCATCCTTCCTGCATCTGACAGACTGGGAGCTTTTGCGCCGCAGCCCGGTCCCGCTGTTACTCGTCAAGCGCCCGGCACCCTATCGCCGCCCGAGCGTTCTGGCTGCATTGGACCCGGATCACACCTTCGACAAGCCGGCCAGCCTTGATGCCGAGATCTTGGCCGTTGGCACCACTATCGCTGCCGCGCTTTCCGGCTCGTTGCATGCCGTGCATGCCTATGCGCCGCTAGTGCCCGCCGACACGACCCCAGGAGTGATCTCCGCGGCAAAGCTAGCCGCAATTCAGACACGAGCGGCCGCAAACGCCAGCCAGAAACTGGCCAAGGCGACGCGAGGATCCGGCATCCCAAAGTCACGACGACATGTCTCGGGCCGCCATGTGCCCGATGCCATCGAAGAGGTCGCCACCGAGATCCGCAGCTCCATCGTCGTGCTGGGGGCGGTCGCCCGCTCGGGACTCAAGCACCTGCTGATCGGCAACACCGCAGAACGTGTTCTAGATCATTTGTCGAGCGACGTTCTTTTGGTGAAGCCAGCGCTTGCCGCCAGAAGGGTGACCCCAAAAGTCGCGTCCCCGGACACGCTCGCCCCCAGAACGTAGTCTCGCACTCCGTCTTCTGCCGTGCACGGGCGTGCCCTTACGACCGGTTCTTAGCCTATTCCAAAGAGTTTCCGACGCTCGTGCGCCACCCGGCTATGCTCAGCTGACAGAGAAGTAGGAGATTCGGAAATCGTGGCAGCCATCGGCACCGAACGTGTCCTCGCCGTGAAGCACTGGACTGATACCCAGTTCACCTTCACCACGACCCGCGATCCGGGTCTGCGATTCTCGAATGGCCAATTCGTCATGGTAGGGCTGCAGCTCGAGCGACCGCTCATGCGTGCTTACAGCATCGCGAGCGCCAATCACGAGGAGCACCTGGGGTTTCTCAGCATCAAAGTTCCGAACGGCCCCTTGACCTCGCGCCTGCAACACATTCAGGTGGGCGATGAAGTTCTGGTCAGCCGCAAACCGACCGGGACTCTACTCTTGGACGATCTGCGCTCCGGTGAACGTGTGTATCTGCTGAGCACCGGGACCGGCGCTGCACCGTTCATGAGCCTGATAAAGGACCCGCAGATCTATGAGCGGTTCTCACAGGTAATATTCGTGCATGGGGTTCGATGGGTGCGCGAATCCGCAGTGGTCCATGACGAGATCACCCGGCTCCTGGAGCACGAGTATCTTGGCGACCTCGTACGCGAGCAGCTGCTCTATTATCCCACCGTCACGCGTGAGCCCTATGCTCACCGCGGCAGACTGACGAGGCTGATCGAGACCGGGCGGCTTTTTAAAGACCTGCATTTACCGCCCCTAGACGCCGCAAACGATCGAGCCATGGTCTGCGGCAGTCCGGCCATGCTGGCGGATACGCGCAAGCTGCTCGACAGCCGCGGCTTCCTTATGTCTCCGCACATTGGCGAGGCCGGCGATTACGTAATTGAACGGGCATTCGTGACCCAGTAGAGGCTTTGCTAACCTCTCCCCGCGCCAACTCGCGCGTTGCACCGAGGAAGACCGTGGTCAGTACCCCGGCCGAGCCAGTAGTGCGAATACGATTCCTGCCCTATAAATCGCCGCTGCGACCGCGGTACCGACGCAGGTCTGCAATCCCGAGAAAATCGCCGGCCGGGCGTTAAACAGGGAGGTCGCCACCCCGGCCCGAACAACGCTGCAGGCGAGAAAAGCAGCGAACCTGCAAGTCGTAAACAATGCCAAGGAGCCAGCGCTCCCTAGAGCGTTTCGCTGTTCTTCTCTGCTCGGTTTGCGCAGCAGGCGCTCCGGGTCCGCAGCGGCCGCCGCTTTGGTGAAGCTGCATTTGTCCTGTCGGCTCTTGCCGTGCATTCAGTGGCCCCACCCGCATCGAGCCAATGCTAGGCGGCAGTCATATCTGCCGGTGTACGTACTTATACGTTCGATCATCGCTGCTGCTTTCCGCGGCTGAAACCAATCCTCAGGCCCCTCCTAGGTGAGTGCGCGTATTGGTTACGTACTAACCACAATGGTTTTCACGCGCTTCCAACCTAGGCTAGCAGCCGAACGATTGAGGATGACTCCAGGGAGAACCGACCCATGTCCACAGAGGCGTTGCTCGTTAATTCATGGCGCTGGGTCATAAGCGCCATCATGGCGATGGCACTGCTCGCCGGGACATCCCCCGCGTTCGCCGTGCCGAGCTTTGCACGACAGACGGGCATGGCATGTGAAGCCTGCCATACGGTCTATCCGGAACTCACCCACTTCGGCCGCGTCTTCAAAGCCAACGGTTACCTCCTGACCAATGTGAAGAGCGTCCGCGACGTCACGAGTAAGAGGGATGAACTGCTCTCGCTGTCCCAGACCCCGGCGCTATCCATCATGGCGCAGTTTTCAGATTCGCAGATGAAAACCAGCGTGCCGGACCTGTCCAACGTCGGTGCCCCGGGAGTGGCGCAGAATGGCACCGTCGGATTCCCGCAGCAACTGAGTATCTTTTACGCGGGAAAAATTGCACCACACCTTGGCGCGTTCTTCCAGCTTACCTACGGCAACGATACCGGCACGATCGGAATCGACAACAGCGACCTGCGCTTTGCCGACACGATCGTGCTGGCGGACAAATCCCCATTCACTTACGGGCTTTCCCTGAACAACAATCCGACCGTCCAGGACCTGTGGAACTCCACGCCAGCATTCGGCTTTCCGTACGCCGCGAGCAATGCGGTCGTGTCGCCACTGGCAGCCACGGCAATCGACGGCACGTTTGCGCAGAGCGTGGCCGGCATAAGCGCTTACCTCTTCTGGAAGGAGTCCCTGTATGCCGAGGTGGGCGGTTACCGGTCCGCCCAGCAAGGAACGACGAACCAGTTAACCGGCCAGGCTGGTCCTCTCGATGGCACCGCGTCCAACGTCGTCTCCGGCGTGGCGCCCTACTGGCGCGCCGCCTACGAGCACAACTGGGGTCCGAATTCGCTCGAGGTCGGAATGTACGGAATGCAGATCAGACTTTACCCGGGTGGCACGCCCGATGCGCCCTCGCCGCTATCCGGGCCGCAGAACCGCTTCAACGATGTGGCCGAAGACCTTCAGTACCAGTATGTGACCGACGAACATCAGATCACGGTGGCGGGCACCCATATCCACGAGTCCCAGACCCTGGATGCCAGCTACGTCACGGGTGCTTCTACCAACCCATCGGACAATCTCTCGACCTCGCGGTTATGGGCCACCTACTATTATCGTCGCCGCTTGGGCGGCACCGTGGAGTACTTCTCGACTACGGGCAGTACCGATAGCGGCCTTTATCCGGCGACAGCGCCCGGCGACCCCGGCGTCGTCACCAGCGCCAGCGGCTCACCCGATACTCGCGGTTGGATGGCAGAGGTTAACTATCTGCCCTGGCTCAATGTGAAGCTGTCAGCCCAATACACGTGGTACAGCAAATTTAACGGCGGCGGTACCAACTACGATGGCGTCGGCCGCAACGCCTCGGGCAACAACGCGCTGTATCTCCTGCTGTGGATCGCCTACTAAGGATCGCCCCATGCTTACTATTGACAAGTCCCGAATGCTCAGCCGCGTGGCAGCCTTGCTGTTGACTGGTGCCATCGGGTCTGCGGTTGGTGTGTCGAGCGCCGGCGCGGAGGAGATGGACGCGGCTACGCGGGCCTACGCCGAGAACCTTGCGATCACCGTGTGCGGCACGTGTCACGGGACGCGCGGTAACAATACAAACCCAAAGTTCCCTCTTCTCGCCGGCCAGAACGCCAACTACCTCGCCGCGCAGCTGAAGGCATTTCACTCCCAGACGCGCGGCGATCCAGACGCCATCGGCTACATGTGGGGGATGGCCAGCGAGCTCGACGACGGGACCATCAGTGCCTTGGCGGCCTATTACGCGGCGCAGAAGCCCGACGTGAGTGTCGCTGCCAGCCCGGCGACTATTACGCGCGGACGGGAGATCTACGAACACGGCGTACCTGCGCAGGGTGTTCCCGCCTGCAGCACCTGTCACGGGCCCGATGCGCATGGCATGGCGGATTTTCCGCGCCTGGCCGGGCAGCACAGTCAATATGTTCTTAAGCAGCTTTCCTCATTCCAGAGCAACATGCGCAACGTCGCGATCATGCATGGGGTCGCGCAGAATCTGCAGCTGCAGGAAATGCAATCCGTGGCGGCGTATCTGCAAGCCCAGCCCTGACCACCTGACCAGGGCGCCCGCGGCGGACTTGCGCGAGGAGAGCGCCGCCCAACCCTACATTCAGCCCGATGGGTTCCCATTATCGCTGTCGGCGGCCGCAGCGAGCACCGCCTGCGCTGCGGCCAGATCTTCGATGGCAGTTCCGACGGACTTGAAAGTCACCAACTCCTTGTCCGTGACCCGGCCCACATGACGGCCGCTTACCAGATCCGCGAGCTCCGCTTCGACCCGCTCGCGCGCGATAACGCCCCGAGACAGGGGATCCAGAATGTCCCCCGCTTCCGTCATGGCGCCCTCAAATGTATCGACAAAGATTCGCGAGCGCCTCATGACGTCATCATCCGCTTCGCGTTTATCCGGGGAAAATCCACCAACGAGATCGACAAAAGTGCCCTCGCGAAGCCACCGACCGGTGAGTACGGGAGTCGCACTGCTGGTGACGCACGAAACGATATCCGCACTCGCCACGGCCGTCTCAACAGAGCTTGCGGTTAAGACCTCAACCTCCGGTTTCACCATGAGGCGGATGGCAGCGGCGGTGCGCTCTGCGGCTGCCTCTCGGCGACCGCAGATGCTGATGCGGCGAATCGGCCGCACGGCCGCGTGCGCCGCCGCCATATGCGGAGCAAGCGAGCCCGTCCCGATGATTACGAGGTGCGCACTGTCTTGACGCGACAGAAACGTCGATGCCAACGCGGAGGCCGCTGCCGTTCGCAGACGCGTCACGATGGTCCCGTCCAGCATTGCCACCGGCGTACCGTCTTCCGAGAACAGCAGAATCGCTGCCTGGATGGTGGGGAGAGCGCGCGCGGCATTCCCTGGAAACACGGTCACCAGTTTGACCGCCCCAGCGCCGCTGCCATCGAAGGCCGGCATGATCAGGCAGAGTCGCTGCTGCGTGCTCCCCGGCACGGCGACAATCTGTCGGGGCGGACATACGAGGTCTGCCTGAAATGCGCGCCGCAGCACTTCGACGAGACTGCGCGGCGTAATCAGCTTTTGAATCTCCTCAGCCCTAAATACCCGCATGGCGTCTCCGCTTGTGGTGCTGATTACGGTTGCAACGGGGGCAGCCGTGGACGACCGGTGTGCGGCGACGACCGCACGAATCCCACCCTATAGATAAGGAGTCGCATCCGCCGCATTTAGTTAAATACCCGTTGGAGCCGCCGACTTCTGGCGCTTTCGCCGGCAACCATTGAAGCTGCCGTCAAACAGCAATCGCGAATCCTTCCAGCACCCCAGCGGATAGCGCGCCGGGCCGCTGACCGCATCGCCAATGCGCCTCGTGCCAGGAGTGCCAGCTGTGATTCAGCAAATCCCCGCATGTCGTTCCTAAGCAACCTAAGCCCTGTGCGCCGCCTCGATAATGCGAGCCGGTCGCAGTCTGCTTCAAGTGCAGTGGCGCGCCCAGCCGCTGTCCATAGCCCCCATCTTAGGGCCAACCTCACACGGCACCCGGCCGCCAGGTTACGCGCACGGCCACGATGCAGTATCTGGAAACGATACGAACTGACTATTGCCCACGCGCAACGAAGCTCGGCGCTCGCGTGCGGGATTGCTAGTTACACGGCGAGCCGCTAGTGTTGCTGCTGAAATAAAGCGCCTGCTGCGCACTCCCGGCGACGCATTCGTCGGCCCGAGCGAAGATTCCACTACACCCATGAACGCAAAGATCGCAGCACACACGTCGGATGCCTCGCAAGACGAGCGCTGGGCGCGCGCCATTGCGGCGCAGCGCCCGGGCCACGCACTGACACGGGAATTCTATTGCGACGCCGAGCTTTTCGAGCGCGAGCAGCGCCGCCTGTTACAGCGGCACTGGCATTGCGCAGGACACGCAGGCCAGGTGCCGGAGGTAGGTGATTTCATCACGACGGAGATCTGCGGGGAATCGATCCTCATCGTCCGCGGCGCAGATCGCGAGGTGCGGGCGCTCCTGAACGTCTGCCGCCACCGCGGTTCGCGGGTTTGTACCGAGCGCATGGGCCGCGCCCGCGGGGGCGGCTTCGTGTGTCCCTACCACGCTTGGAGTTACTCCCTGGATGGGAGTCTGCGGGCCGCCGCGCGTATGCCGGCCGGCTTCGAGCGTGCCGGCTATGGACTGAAGCGCCTGCATGCGCGCGTGCTCGAAGGTCTGATTTTTGTTTCGCTTGCGCCGGAACCCCTTGGTTTGCGGCACGTTGAGCAAGTCCTCGCCGGCTCTGCGCGCGCCTACGGCTGGGCCGACGCGGCGGTCGCGCACCGCGAGACCTACGCGATCACGGCCAACTGGAAGCTCGCAGTGGAGAACTACATGGAGTGCTACCACTGCGCTCCTGCCCACGAGGAATACTCGCGCTTTCACCTGTACGCCCGCCCGGCCGCGCAGAACACTCAGGCGGATGAGCGCCTCCGGCAACGGACCCAGGCGCTTGGCATCGACATCCGCGAGGCCAATTACTGGGGTGCCAATGCCGCTCGCGGTGAAGAGGCGGCCGCCAGCCTGCGCTCCTCGCTCGCCGACGGCACAGTCAGCGGCAGCGAGGATGGCAAGGCGCTAGCGCCCTTGATGGGCCAGTTCAACGACTACGACGGCGGCGTGACGTTTTTCGATGTTGGCCTGACCAGCGATTTCCTTGCATACCCCGATCACGGCCTGATCTACCGGTTCATGCCCCGGGGCGTTCAGAGCACCGATATGGAGGTCATCTGGCTGGTGCGCGCGGATGCGCGTGCAGGTGTTGACTACGACATCGAGCGACTGACGTGGCTGTGGCGTGTAACCAGCGTAGCCGACAAGCGCATCATCGAACTCAACCAGCAAGGTATTAATTCCCGTTACTACGAGCCGGGACCGTACTCGGAAATGGAGCAGGACACGCGACGTTTCGTCGAGTGGCTGCTGCAGGAATTGCAGTAGGCTCGAATACGGTGCGCCGGGGACGTTGATCCAGCGTCAGCTAAACGCCAGAAACACGCTATAGCTGACGACCATGAGCACCAGCCACCCGCTGAGGATCAGCTCGGTACGCACGTTTTTGGCGGAATGCATCTGTGCGTCATCGAGAAGCCGCGCCGTGCGGATAAACCGTACGGTGGCGAGCACGACCAGGCATACGCCGCCAAAGATCAGCGCCAATCCGTCGTAACGCCCGACGCGCCCGAACAGGCTTGCGAGCTCAGAGCGCTGCCCCTGCCCTATTGCGGTACTCGCCAGCGTCAGCATGAACAGGTTGAACTTCGCGATCACAACTCCGAAAGCGATCACGGCGATTCCAGTGCGAATCCAGGCCAGGAACGTGCGTTCATTGGCCGCGTGATCGCGATAGGCGCCAATCATCGTGGCTCTCCTCTCGCCGCTAGCTGCACACCGTGACTATGATAGGCCGGCTGGCGGGACGGAGAGGCCCTTTTGGGCTGAACCCAGGCGCCATGAGTCGGATGACCATTACGACTGCGAGCGATCCGCAAGTTGTGGTGACGCGCCGCAACCCAAAGCCTGCGTGAGAGGCTAGTTGCGCCCCGGCGAGGAGTTCGCCTGCAATGGCCGTAACGGTGCACCCCGAAGACAGGTGATCCGATCGATCCTCACCTGCGTGATCTCCGTCGTATGTTCAGCCTCGGCCGTATCGAAATACTGCCGGTCGACGACGATCGAGCGGGCTGCATTCGGGCTTACTACATAGGCGACCTGCTTGACCTCGGAACCGGTCGTTCCGTCCTCGGCACGCCAGCTGACCCGGTAACGGATCACTCCATGACAACCGCTGGCGCTGCATTGGCCGGCATTGATGCCGAACGCGATACGAAACTCGTCCTTACTCATGCGCATGACGAGTGGATCTTGACTCAGAGAGACGACGGGCACAGCCACTTGCTCGGCCTGCACCGTTGCACTCAGCAGAGAAACTAAACAGAGTAGTGTTACCTGCATGACGGTCCCCGTAGCGGCCCATACGACGTGGCGCAGGATCACGCACGGAAGCCCGGCGGACAAACGATGAATGCTTATGGGTACCCCAAAGAATCCTCACGCGTGCGGGTTTGGCGACACCATCGGCGCCGCCCGCGCAATCATGTCGGCCTGTTCAGGAGACGAGGACGGGCTATCGCTCAGTCGCCATAGCCGGGGTTTAGTCGATCGAGACGACGCAGCAATCCGGGCCAGACCAAGGCACTACCCTGCCCGCGCGTGACCTGCGCGGCCGCCGCCCGAATTCCGCCGAGAATGTTATCGGGGATCGAGATCAGTTGTTTGCCCCCGCTTTGCGCGCGCAGCTGGATCGTGCAGGTCGTCTCGAAAAGGTACATGTTCAGAAATGCCTCTGCAGGCGAGGCCCCGACGGTGAGCAGTCCGTGGTTGCGCAGCATCAGATACGACTTGACCCCCAGGTCCCCGATCAGACGCGGCTGTTCGGCGGCGTTCAGCGCCACCCCCTCGTAATCGTGATAGGCAAGCGATGCCAGCACGAACAGGGACTGCTGGGAGATCGGCAATACACCCTCACGCTGTGCGGACACCGCAACCCCGTTCAGGGAATGCACGTGCATCACGCAATGAGCGTCCTCGCGAGCCGCGTGAATGCAGCCGTGGATCGTGAACCCGGCCGGGTTGATTTCGTACGGCGACTCCAGGACCTTCGTGCCCCCGAGGTCGATCTTGACGAGCGAGGACGCGGTGATTTCATCGAACATCATTCCGTACGGATTGATGAGAAAGTGGCGCTCGGCGCCCGGAACCCGCGCCGAAATGTGGGTAAACACCAGATCGTCCCAGCCAAACAAAGCCACCAGGCGGTAGGCGGCGGCGAGGTCGACACGCACGTCCCATTCCGCCGCACTCACCTGCTGCCGAACCGCAGAAACGCCCACGCGCGTCGCCTTCACTACAATCCTCGTACGCCGCCCGGATCGGCTGAGCGGGAGATGGCGGTGCAAGAACTTGTGAGGCTGTCGCTGAAGCGCGCGAAGTGAAAATCACTGTCGCCCAGCGTGATGTCGATCATGGTGAGACGCTTGAAGTAGTGGCTGATGATGAGATCGTCGACCATCCCCATGGCACCGTGCAGCTGCACGGCCTGCTGACCGACGAAGCGCGCTGCCTGACCGATGTACGCCTTGGCGGCGCCGATGGCACGCTGCCGCGCCGCGACGTCTGGCTCATCGGCGTGGACCGCCGCCAGGATGGCCATGGAGCGGATCTGCTCCTCTGCGATGTACATGTCTGCCATGCGGTGCTGCAACGCCTGGAATACCCCGATCGGCACCCCGAACTGCTTGCGGCTCTTCAAGTAGGCCAGCGTCGCCTGGTTGAGTGCCGTGACGATACCGATCGCCTCCGCACACAGGGCGGCCGCAGCCAGATCCGCGCCGCGCCGCAACATCCCCAGGGCCTGGCCCACGGCGCCGATCACGGCAGAATCGTCGACGCGAACGTCGACAAGCTCCAGATCGGCGGCTCGTGCACCCGATTGCGTGGCATAGGGAAGCAATTGGACGCCAGCGTGCGTGCGTGGCACGAGAAATAGCGTAATGCCTTCGGCGTCACCCGCCTCACCGCCCGTGCGCGCCGAGACCAGGAAGTAATCGGCCGAGGGCGCATCGAGCACGACATTCTTGCGTGCGCTCAGCCGCCAGCCGCCAGCCTCGTGCACGGCCCGAGAGGCGACGTAGGAGAGTTCATAGCGCCCGGGCGCCTCCAGAGCGGCAAAGGCCAGCTGCGCCCTACCGGCAGCTATCTCGGGCAGCAGCGTGTCACGCTGCGCCTGCGAGCCGTAGTCGCGGATCAGGCCACCGCACAGCACTACGGTGCTCACGTACGGCTCGAGCAGCAGACCCGCGCCCACCTCTTCCATGACCGCCATGACATCGGTGCCGTTGCCCTCGAGTCCGCCGTACTGTGCAGGGAGCGGCAACGCCAGAAGCCCGAGCTCCGCGTACTGCGCCCACGCCTCGGCTGAATAACCCAGGGGGGAGCGCGCCAGGGCGCGCCGCCGCTCGAAACCATAATCGCGAGCGATAAAGCGGCGCAGGGTTTCCTGCAGCGCGAGTTGTTCTTCGTTATAACGAAAGTCCATGGCAGTTGCCGTCAAAGACCCAGAATTATCTTCGCGATGATGTTCTTCTGGATCTCGTTCGAGCCGGCATAAATGCTGGTCTTGCGCTGATTGAAGTACTGCCCGGCCAGCGGCGGCGCATACGCGGGGTAGTGAGTCGCCAGCAGTGGTTCCGGCAGCCACTGCGGCTCAAGCCCTTCCCGCAGGTAAGGCAGTGCATCGGGGCCGAGCGCGTGCATCTTGAGCTCCGCAAGCTGCTGGATGATCTCCGAGCCCTTGATCTTCAGCACCGAGACCTCCGCGCCCGGCGGCCGATTGTCGCGCGCGAAGGCCGACAGCACCCGCAGGTTCGTGATCTCCAGGGCCATGAGCTCCAGTTCCACCTCGGCGATGCGGTCACGGAAGCGCACATCTTCGAGCAAGGGGCGACCCTGTACCAGGCGGTCGGCCGCGATCTTCTTCAGTTGCGCGAGCGCGCGCTTGCAATTTCCAATGCCCGCGTTGTTGGTGCGCTCGTGGTTCAGCAGAAACTTGGCGTATGTCCAGCCCTGGTTCTCCTCGCCGACGAGATTTGCGATCGGCACGCGCACGTTCTCGAAGAATATGTCATTGATCTCGTGCTCGCCTTCGACGGTGATGATCGGTCGCACGCTGATGCCCGGGGTCTTCATGTCGATGAGCAGGAACGAAATGCCGTGCTGCGGCCGCCCCTCGCTGCTGGTACGCACCAGGCAGAAGATCCAGTCGGCGTAGTGGCCGAGCGTATTCCAGGTTTTCTGACCATTGACGACGTAATGATCCCCGGCACGAACTGCACTAGCGCGCAGCGAGGCAAGATCCGAGCCGGAACCTGGTTCGGAGTACCCCTGACACCACCAGTCCTCGCCGGCGATGATGCGGGGGAGGAAGTACTGCTGTTGTGCGGCGTTCCCAAAAGTCATGATGACGGGCGCCACCATGCGCAGGGCGAAGGGCAGCTGCGGCGGCGCATTGGCTGCCGTGCTCTCTTCCTCGAATATGTACTGCTGTACTACGCTCCAGCCGGCGCCGCCGAAGCGCGTGGGCCACATGCCGGCACCCCAACCACGTCGGTGCAGGATCTTCTGCCAGCCAACCATGTCGTCCTTGTGCAGCCGGCGACCGAGGCGCACCTTGGCGCGCACCGGCGCGGGTACCTCGGCATCGAGAAAGGCACGCACTTCGGCGCGAAAGGCCTCTTCTTGCGGTGTGTAGCTGAGGTCCATAGGTGTGTCGATAAATGGATGCCGCGTGCGCTGACTGCGATCCGCGAGGCAGTCACGCCAGAACGTAGCGTAACCGTGTTCGCACGTGCATATTCCGGCAGACTCTCCTAACGCTCCTCAGGCAATCTCGAACAGCCCGGCGGCACCCTGGCCGCCGCCGACGCACATGGTAACAACCACCAGGCGCACACCGCGGCGCTTGCCTTCTATCAGAGCATGACCGGTGAGCCGCGAGCCGCTCACACCGTAGGGGTGCCCGACCGCGATCGCCCCGCCGTTCACGTTCAGAAGTTCATCCGGAATGCCCAGCTTGTCGCGACAGTAGAGCACCTGACAGGCAAAGGCCTCGTTGAGCTCCCATAAGCCGATGTCGGCGACCTTATAGCCCGTGCGCGCGAGCAGCTTGGGGACGGCATAGACCGGACCCACGCCCATCTCGTCCGGTTCGCAGCCGGCGACCGCGAAGCCGCGGAAGATGCCGAGCGGCTGCAGGCCGCGCTGCGCAGCGAGTCTGGCACTCATCACCACGCAGGCGCTGCTGCCGTCGGAAAACTGGCTGGCGTTGCCCGCCGTGATGACGCCGCCGGGCAATGCCGGGCGAATCTTGCGCACGGCCTCCAGATTGGTGTCGGCGCGGATTCCTTCGTCACGATCGATCGTGACTTCGCGGCTCTGGAGGGTGCCTGAGGCCGGATCTGCCACGCCCATCGTGGTGGTCATCGGAACGATTTCGTCCTGGAATCTGCCGGCCGCCTGGGCCGCCGCCGCGCGCAACTGGCTGCGCACGCCGTACTCGTCCTGCGCTTCCTTGGATATGTGGTAGCGCTTGGCCAGGTTCTCCGCCGTCTGCAGCATCGTCCAGTAGAGAGCGGGCTTGTGCTCGAGAAGCCAAGGATCGGTCAGCATGCGCGTGTTAGCGTCATTCTGGACGCAGGAGATGCTCTCCAGGCCCCCGGCCACGAATGCCGTCGCGCCCTCGGTCATGACGCGCTGGGCGGCGATGGCGATTGACTGCAGCCCGGAACTGCAGAAGCGGTTGATGCTCAGCCCCGCGGTAGTCACCGGCAATCCGGCACGCAGCGCTATCGCCCGCGCGATGTTTCCGCCGGTCGTACCCTCGCCGAACGTCGATCCCATGATGACGTCCTCGACCTCGACCGGGTCCAGGCGCGCGCGCGCGACGGCATGGCGCACGGCATGCGCGCCGAGCGTAGCGCCGTGGGTCATGTTGAATGCGCCTTTCCAGCTTTTTCCCAGGCCGGTACGCGCGGTAGAGACAATTACGGCCTCGGTCACGCCACGCCCCCCGTGTGCTGGCTGAAGCTCTGGCCCTCGGCGGCCAGCCGCCGCAGCAGCCCCGCCGGCTCCCAGAAGTCAGCCGCGGCCCCGGCCGTGCGCGCGATGCGCTTGAGGTCGCGGACCACCTCATGCAAACCGAGTTGATCGGCGTAGAACATCGGGCCGCCTCGATAGGCCGGAAACCCATAACCGTTGAGATACACGATATCGATATCCGAGCTACGTTGCGCGATGCCCTCCTCGAGAATGCGCGCGCCTTCATTGACCAGGGCAAGAATGCAACGCTGCACGATCTCCGCGTCGCTCACTTCGCGCGGGGTAATGTGCCGCTCGCCGCGAAAGCGCTCGACGAACGACGTGGCTTCCGGGTTCGGCAGCGGCGCGCGCGAACCGGCGGCATAGCGATACCAGCCCGCGCCGGTCTTCTGGCCATAATGGCCCGCGGCCACCAGCAGATCGGCCACATTGGAGAGGTCTTTGTGCGGAGCTTCCGCCTGCAGGCGCTTGCGCCACAGAGCGCCGACATCGAGGCCAGCGAGATCATTCATGCGGAATGGCCCCATGGCCATGCCGAACTTCTCGAGCGCCTGGTCGATCTGCGCTGGCAATGCGCCCGCGAGCAGCAGGTCGTGTGCCGCCTGCCCGTAGCCGGCGATCATGCGGTTTCCGATAAAGCCGTCGCAGACTCCGGCGATCACTGCGATCTTCTTGATGCGCTTGGCGAGCGCCATGGCGCTCACCAGCACATCGTTTGCGGTCGCCGCGCCGCGCACGATCTCCAGCAGTCGCATGACGTTGGCGGGACTGAAGAAATGCAGCCCAATGACGTCCTGCGGCCGCCGGGTGAAGGCGGCGATCGTGTTGAGGTTCAGCGCCGAGGTGTTGGAGGCGAGAATTGCACCGGGACGCGCCACCGCGTCGAGTTTCAGGAACACCTGCCGCTTCACCTCGAGGTCCTCGAATACCGCTTCAATGGCCAGATCCACCTCGCGCAGGGGCTCGTACTCCAGGGTGGCCGTGATGAGCGCGAGGCGCTTTTCCAGCGCTGCCTCCGTCAGCGTGCCCTTGCGCAGCGCCCCCTGGTAATTCCTGCGTATGGTGGCCAGCCCCCGCTCGAGCGCTTGCCGGCCGCTCTCCAGCAGCACCACGGGCAGGCCGGCATTGATGAGGGCCATCGTGATGCCGCCGCCCATGGTCCCGGCGCCAATGACGCCGACCTTATTCACGGCGCGCTCGGCGGTCTGCTCGGGAACTCCTGCGATGCGGGCGGCAGCACGTTCGGCCTGGAAGACATGTCGCAGCGCCGCCGATTCCGGCGAGGCCATGAGGGTTACGAAAAGCTCGCGCTCACGCTTCATGCCCGTCTCGAACGGGCCCTTGGCCGCTGCCAGCACCGCCTCGACGCACGCCGGCGGCGCCGGATACGGGCCGGCCGCCGCCGTCACCGCCGTGCGGGCGAACTGCAGGTAGGCCTCGGCATTTGGCAAGCTGAGTGGCAGATCGCGGATCCGTTTGGGGCCGCCACCCCGGGCTACCAGAGCACGGGCGAAGTCCACGGCAGCCGCGCGCAGATCCTCATCCGCCGGAACCACGGCATCCAGCAGTGCCGTACCGCCCAGCTCCTCGGCACGCGCCGGCTTACCCGAGAGGATCATGTTGAGCGCGCGCTGCGCCCCGATCGCGCGCGGCAGGCGCTGTGTGCCGCCGGCGCCGGGCAGAAGCCCAAGCTTGACCTCGGGCAACCCGAGCTGCGCATCCGCGGCGGCAACGCGATAATGACAGGCGAGTGCCAGCTCGAAGCCCCCGCCCATGCAGATGCCGCCAATAGCCGCCACGACCGGCTTGGCGCAGTCTTCGGCGGTGCGCAGGACGCTAAGAAGGTGTGGCGCGGCCAGGGCCTTGGGCGTGCCGAATTCGCGGATATCGGCGCCGCCGGAGAAGCCCTTACCCGAGCCGATGATCACCACCGCCCTGACGCTCGGGCTGTCCTCGGCCCGCTCGAGCGCCTCTACGATGCCGCGCCGCAATTGAAGGCCTAGGCTGTTGACCGGGGGATTCTCGAGCGTAAGAACGGCCACGTCGCCGCTGACTTCGAACCCCAGCATCCGCCCTTCTCCTTCGATTTCGATACCCCGCGGATCTTACGCGGATCGAGGTCCGAACCTGCGCTCACGGGTCCGGCATGAACCGGGTCATGCGTCAGCTGCGGTGCAGCGGCGGGGGCTACTGGGGGAGGCGGTCTCGCGGAAATGAGTGTATCGCCTCGCGGGGCCTATCCTCGGGCTTATCCTTATCGGAAATCACAGGCGGCGGCAGTATTTCTTCCAGCCGTGCAATGTCCACAAGTACGACGACGGCGCTGCCGACCAACACCGCAGCGGCAACCAATATGCCGATCACGTATGCCATACCCTTGCTCCGGACCACTCCCTTTTGCCGGTGCACCGCTGACGAAGACTGCACTACGAGCATCGCGCAGGTCAACGTCGTCGCGCCTCTGTCGAATGGAGGAGCATACACACCATCGTACGGGTGACGCGTTGCTCGCTGCCGGCGCTGCTCGTATGCTGGACGCGCTAACCCGGAAACTCCCTTACCCAGAAGCCACGGAGCCCAAGGCAACACGGGCAACCATGTCAGTTCCTGAATTCCGCGTCCCACACCGACGGTCCCCTACGTTGACACGCGCGGGTGCGCTGCTCGCCCTGTTAGGCCTTCCCGCGCTGGCCGGCGGGGAGACGCAGGCGCCCGCCAGCGGTGCCTGGCAAAACATGCGCTCGCAGCTGTATGGAACACGCGCGATCGGCGAGAGCGGTGATCAGCTGAGTATCGAGGCGCCCGCGAGTACCCCCGATCCGGCCGCGACGCCAGTCGTGGTGCGATTCGGGCATGAGCTGAGCGGCCACGTGCGCCAGCTGCGCCTCATCATTGACAACAATCCCTCGCCGCTGGTCACGACCATGACCTTGACAGCAGGTGTGCCGCTCGATGAGATCGATCTGCGAGTGAGGATCGATCGCTTCACATCGGTACGCGCCATCGCGGAGACGCAGGACGGGCGCCTCGAGATGCGCAGTACCTGGGTCAATGCGAGCGGCGGCTGCTCCTCGCCGCCGAATGCTGCGCAGGCGGGCACACTCGGGCAGATCCGTTTTCACACCTCCGATGACGAGCGCGCGGTGCAGGTCAGCGTCAGGCACCCGAACAACTCCGGCTTTCAGATCGATCCGCGCACCGGGGATCCGATTCCCCCGCACTTCATCTCACATATTCGGCTGCTGGCCGCCGGCGCAACCGTGCTGGAGGCCGACACCGGAATCTCGATCAGCGAGAATCCAACGCTGCGGATCACGAGCACCCGGCCGCTCGGGACTCCCCTGATGTTCGAAGCGACCGACATACCGTCGCAGCAACTCTTCACCGCCACCTGGAGCGCCGGGAGCCTGAGTGCCGGCAGCCGCTAGTGCGCCGGCGACGCACGAGTACCTGAGGCCGGCGGCGAAAAAGCAGCACGTACCCGCGTCGCGCGCGCGCTGGTGCGTGGCGGGCACCTCCTTGGCCGCGATCTTGCTGGCACCACCGCTGACCGCCAGCCCGGACGCGTTTGAATTGCACGAGATCGCCGCGGGGGTCTTCGTGCACCCGGGCAAGCCCTTGCCGCTGGATGCGCCCGGACACGATGACATTGCCAACCTCAGCTTCGTGGTGGGTACCCAATGCGTCGCCGTCATCGATACGGGGGGCTCAATCCGCATCGGCGAAGCCCTGCGCGACGCGGTGAAGCATCGCAGTGCGCGGCCGATCTGCTACGTGATCGACACGCACGTACATGTCGATCACGTGCTCGGAAATGCGGCCTTCAGCCCCGACCAGCCGCAATTCGTCGGACACGCCGGGCTGCCGGCGGCGCTGGAGCGCAGCCGCGCCTTCTTCCTGGAGACCTACGGCGCCGATCTGCAAGCTCCGCCGAGCGCCGCGCAGATCATCGCTCCTGGGCGCACCGTTGCGGTGGGCGAGGACGTGGTGCTGGAGTTGGGGGGACGGCATCTGACCGTACGCGCGTGGCCCACGGCACATACCGACTGCGACGTGACCGTCTACGATTCGCTCAGCCAGACGCTCTTTACCGGGGACCTGGTGTTCGTGCAGCGTACCCCGGCCCTGGATGGCAGTATCCTCGGATGGCTGAAGGTGCTTGACGCACTCGCCTCATCACGGGTGGCGCACGTGGTTCCGGGGCACGGGCCCGCAGGGGCGGACCTGGAGCGCGTGCTGACGGCGCAGCGTGCCTACCTCGAGGCACTGCTCACCGGCGTGCGTCGGGAAATCGCCCAGGGCAGGCCGCTGCAGGAGGCGATCCGGGACCTCAGCCCGGCCGCCGGGCAGCAGCACTGGCTGCTCTGGGATCAAACCCAGCCGCACAACGTCGCGCGGGCCTATCAGGAACTCGAGTGGGAGTAACGCGCCGCCGGCTGATGCTCGGCACCGGGGCGCTCGCGCTGGCGCGAGCGGTCAGCGCGCGTAAGCCTCCAGCGGCACCACGGGTCCTCATCGCGGGCGCAGGTTTCGCCGGGGCGTGCTGCGCGCTGCAGTTGCGACGCCTGGATCCCGGGATTCACGTGACGCTCATCGACCCGGTCCTCACGTACACCACCTGCCCGATGAGTAACGAGGCGGTCGTGGGCGCGCGCACGCTGCAGTCGCTTAGCGTGACGCGCGAAGGCCTGCGGGCCGCCGGCATTCACTTCCGGCAGGATGAGGTGACCTCCTTTGACCCGACCCGGCGCAGCGTGCGCCTCGCCAGCGGCAGCACGCTCGCCTACGAGCGCCTGGTGGTCGCACCGGGCATTCGCTTGCTCTACGGCCAGCCGGAAGGTTACGACGAAGCGGCTGCACGGCTGATGCCCCACGCCTGGCTTGCGGGCACACAGACTTCCACGCTGGGCAACTGCCTGCGCTCGGCTGCCGACGGCGCGACCGTCGCGATCAGCGTACCGGCGGGTCTCATGCGCTGCCCGCCCGGTCCCTACGAGCGGGCGAGCCTCATGGCCTGGTGGCTGAAGCAGCATCGCAAGCGCTGCAAAGTACTGATCTTCGACGCCAATAACCATTTTCCCCGGCAGGACACTTTCACGGCCGCATGGGCGCAGATGTACCCGGGAATGATTGAATGGATTCCCCCCAGCGAGGGCGGCCTGATCACGCGCGTAAGCGCGCCGGACCGCACCCTGTACAGCTCCAGCGGCGCGCACCGGGTCTCGGTGGCGAACATCATTCCGCCGCAGGCGCCGGGCACGCTGGCACTCACGAGCGGCCTGTCCTCCGGGCACGGCTGGTGTCCGGTCAAGGCCGCCTCCTTCGAATCGCAGCTCATCGAGCAGGTGCACGTGATCGGTGACGCCTGCATCGCCGGGGCCATGCCGAAGTCCGCCTCAGCCGCCTCGAGTCAGGCGCAGCAGTGTGCCGCCGCGATCGTCGCAGCGCTTGGCGGAAGCAAGCCCGTGCCCTCGGAAATGCCGACAGTCTGCTACAGCATGCTCGCCCCAAGCGTGGCACTGGCGATCCGCGGCCAGTTTTCGCTGCAGGAGGATGAGATCCGCGCAGTCGTCCCGGCGAGCACTGCAGACGCGGCGCCATCGGCAGCGGCGGCCCGGGAGGCGACGCTGTGGTATCTGCAAATTCGTTCGAACTGCTTCGCGATCTGATCTAGTGAGCTCCCGAGCGCTGGTCTGCCGCGCCGCCAGTTCGGCCGTGCGGATTCGCCCGCGGCTGCCGGGCCGCGCTCGGCCTGTGCAGGCCACCGAGGCAGGCCGTGAACTGTGCACCGAACAGGAATATCTGCGCGCTGTAGTACATCCACAGCAGCAGCGCGGCGAAGGACGCCGCGGCGCCGTAAGCCGAAGGCTCCGTGGAATGTGCCAGGTAGGCACCGATGCCGCGACGCCCGAGATCAAAGAGCACCGCCGTCAGCAGGCCCCCGCCGATGACGGCGGACCACTTGAGCCGCGTGGCCGGCAGCAGCGCATACAGCAGGGAGAAGAAACCGCCCACGAGCGCCAGCGAGACCAATACGTCAAGGGTGCTCAGCAGCGGCACGACGAGCGTATAACGGTGCGCCAGCACATCGCTTTCGGTCGCCAGCGCCGTGGAGATCGTGAGCGAGATCAGCAGCAGAAATCCGAGCGCCAGCACGACCCCGAATGACAGCAGGCGCGTGCGCAACCAAGCCACGACGCCGTAGCCGGCCGTGCGGCGCGTCTTCCAGATCCGCTCCAGCGCGGCGTGCAGCGCCGCCAGCACGCTCGTCGCGCCGATCGCCAGGGCGACGACACTGACTAGTGTGGCCCAGAGGCCGCGGGCTTCGTGGGCTCGCGTCACGGCACTGAGCAGTGCGCGCGCAGTGCTCGGCCCGAAGAGCGATGTGAGCTGCGCGGCAAGCTGACGTTGCGCAGCGGCGTCACCCAGCACATCTCCGATGACTGCGAGCACGAGCACCAGCAGGGGCGCGAGCGAGAAAGCGCAGTAGAAGGCCAGCGCAGCGCCGGCCGTCGCCGCGTCATCCTCGACCCAGTGCGTCGCGGCACACTTCAGCAGCCGCCACGAATCTAAGAGTGGGTGGTGCACGTGCATGTGAGAATCGTGTGTCAGTTACGCAATCGCAGCGAGCTTGGTCTTGTTCACCGGCCGTTGCCAGCGGCATCACTGCCTTCACCTTTCGTTCCAGCTCCTCGCACGCCAAAGCGCTGGTGATCGCCGCGTGCACGCGCGGGCAGCTGAAGAAGCTGGGGAGCATCGCGGCGGATCCGGTACGCCAGACGCGGCCATAACCGCAGTTGTTGCATAGCGCCCGGCTCCGGAGATGCGCCCCCCGGGAAGCCCGGAGTGCTTAGCTAGTAGCGCCAGCTGCGCAGGTCAGCCCCAGCGGGTGCCGAGGCGGCGATACGCTTAAGGATGATGGGCAGATATTGAAAATTATAATGCAGACGCGAGTAGGCGTTCGGCAGGTTCGGGTCCCCGTTCCAGCAGTGCTCGGCGCGATCGCCGTAGGCCACCGTCCCCTCGTACGGGGGCTGCAGGGCCTCCAGACGCTCCTGGGCAAAATAGACCGAGTCGGTGAGATAAAAGCTGTCGCCGCTGCCGACGTAGATGTGGATCTTGCCCTGCAGTTTCGGGGCGAGTGTCTTCCAGTCGCGCTCGATGATGGCCGACAGGTCGAAGTGTTCCTTCCAGTACGCGGCCACCTCGCGGTCGATGACTCCCGTGAGCTTGTCGAATACCTGCCGCGGATAGCCATCAGCGCCGGCCGGGCCGAATACCGCGGCCCAGATGTCGTATTGGCCGCCCGAGCGCCCGCGGTCGCCCTGGGCGAGTTCCATGTAGTTCGAATCGCGCTGCGTGGCAAAGACCTCGCCGAGATAATTGCGCAGCGCGGGACGTTCGACCGTGACCGCCTCGCCCTGCAGCGTATAGGCATTGGCATCCTCGTAGATGTTGATCAGCGTGTACGCACGAAAGTCGATGGGATCCGGACAGGCCGCGAAGGCGCCGTTGTACATGTCGGGATAAAACACCTGGGTCGCCAGTGCCTCCCAGCCCCCGGTGGAGCCCCCGTAGGTAAAGCGCGCCCAGCCCGCGCCGATGCCGCGGAAGCGCCGCTCGATTTCGGGAATCAGCTCCTTGTTGATCGCATCCCCGTAAGGTCCAAGGTTGGCTGAATTGACCGCGTAGCTGTCGTCGTAGTACGGGTTCGCGTGCTCGATCTCGACGACGAGGAAGCGCGGGAAGTCCGCCGAAATCCACTTCTGGTAAAACGCGTAGGCCTCCTGTTGCTGGATGCGGTTATAGCCGGCCAGGTGAAAGCGCTGCGAGTAATCCGGCTTCAGGTCGGCATCCGGTGGCGTGGTCCGAAATTCCGAGATGTCCTCCGGATAGTGCCCGTGAAAGACCATCAGCGGAAAGTGCGCCTCGGGATGCTTGTCGAAATCCTTCGGCACCAGCACGTGGGCCCCGAGAAACACATCACGACCCCAGAACTTCGACAAGAGTTCGCTGCGGATGCGGATGTGCCGAACGAACTCGGAGTCGGTCTTCGGGGCAATCGGCCCGATCTCCTGGGCCAGGCTCAAGGCGATCCTGCCCGGATGCGCCGGGTCGATGCGCACCCGCAGTGGAACGGAGTACATATTGCCCGGCTTGAGGGCCCACTGCTGTCCCTCGCCCTTGTCCGGGGGCAGCTTGAGCACGCGACCATCGGCGAGCCGGTAGGTCTCGTAACGGTTCAAGACGACCTGCACGAAATACTCACCGGGCGGCACGTCCGAGAGCTTTCGTGCCGGCCACCCGAAGGCGCGATCATCGAGCACCACGACCTGCCCCGCGGCCATCGCCTCGACGTTCACGCCGAAGATGTACGGGCTGGAAAGCGGTTCATCCGGATTGACGTGCTCGCGCGGCTCGCGCGCAAAATCGCGGCTGAGCAACAGGATCAATCGTCCATCGAGCGCCTCCCGGCCTCGCAGCGCCGGGAAACTGACGGCGAAGGACGGCCCGCTGCCGTGCGCAGCGTTGCGGACGGCGGGTGGTTGCGCGCTGGGCGCGGCGAGCACTGAGGTGCAAAGCGCCAGGACCACCAGCAGCGTCAACCCCCGGTCAGCTCGATACATTCTCGACATTTTCTTTCCTCAACGTTGTCCGAACACCGACTGGCCGACCGGCGCTCCGTCGCGCGTCTACCTGGGCGGCGCCGGCGTTGACGCCTCGCGAGCCTTGGTACAGGGTGAGCGGGGCCAGTGCCGTCGAAAGGGGCAGCGGATGTACTTACCCAGTCAGTTCCGCGAGGATCGGCCGCAGGTCCTGCGCGCCTTTATCGCACGTCATCCGCTCGGAACGCTAGTTGCGATGACCAACGACGGCCTCGTCGCCAACCACATTCCCATGCTGTGGCACGAGCGCGGTGACACCCCGGGAATGCTCGAAGGCCATGTCGCCAAGGCGAACCCAATCTGGAAAACCCTGGCACCCGGGGCGCCCGTGTTAGCCATCTTCATGGGGGCGACGCACTACCTCACCCCGAGCTGGTATCCGGCCAAGCAGGTGGATGGCAAGGTCGTGCCGACCTGGAACTATTCGGTGGTGCACGCGCACGGCGCGATCCGCTTCTTCGACAGTCCCGAGGAGGCCCTCGTGAAAGTGCGCCACCTCACCGAGCGCCAGGAAGCCGCACGCCGCGAGCCCTGGGCGGTCACGGACGCACCGCGCGAGTATCTCGAGTCGATGCTGGGGCGGATCATTCCTTTCGAGATCTCCCTGACGCGCCTGCAGGGGAAATTCAAGGCCAGCCAGCACCGTCCGGCGGACGAGCGCGACGCCGTCACCGCGGCATTGCGCCAGGAGGGTGTGGATGAAGCGTCGATCGAGGAGCTCATCCGCCCCCCGACGTCCCCTTAGTCGATGGGAAAGTGCATCGATTTCGGCAGCGTCGGCGGCGGCGCGGGCGCACGCTGCGCCGGTGCCGATCCATCCACGGCGCGCCACCAGGGTTTGGGAAGCACTCCATGCGCCGGCTCGACCGGCTCGCCCAGCCGCGGCATCAGCAGTGGCACGTCGAGCGTCGGCGCACGCTCGAACAGAACTTCCGCCGGTTGATCCCAGGCGTGCATCGCCAGACTGAATGTGCCCCAGTGGATCGGCAGGAAGGGTCCGCCACCGATCAGGGCGTGTGCCTTGAGGGCATTGTCGGGGCCGAGGTGCATGTCCCCCCAGGATGGGTGGAAGGCGCCGACCTCGAGCATTACCAGATCGAACGGTCCCAGGCGCTTGTGGATTGCCTGATATTCCGTCGTCAGCCCGGTATCGCCACTGAAGAACACCGTATGCCACGGGGTACGAATCACTAAGGACGACCAGAGCGTCGTGTTACGGCTTTTAAAGCCGCGCCCAGAGAAATGCTGCGATGGGGCTGCGGTGACGCTTAGCTCGCTGCGCGCCAAGCGGTAACTCTCCCACCAGTCGAGCTCGTGGATGTTCTGCAGTGGCACGCCCCACGCCTGCAGATGCGCGCCGACGCCGAGGGAGGTGATGAACGGTACGTCGCGCCGACGCAGCGCGCGTATGGTGGGATAGTCGAGATGATCGTAGTGGTCGTGCGAGATGACCACGAGATCCAGCGGCGGCAGCGCGTGCACGGCCACGGGAACCGGCTGAAAGCGCTTAGGACCGACGATGCGCGAAGGTGAGGCGCGCGGACCCCAGACCGGGTCGGTCAGCACCCGGTACCCATCAATCTCGATGAGCACCGTGGAATGCCCGAGCCACGTCACGCGCAGCCCGCTGCCGGGTGCCTGCGTCCACGTCTGCAGCGGGCTCAGTGCCGGCAGCGGTGTACGCGGCACGCGCCGCTCGCCGCCGCACAAGAACTCCGTGAGCGTCGGCATGGGCACGCGCGCATCGCGCAACCCGGGCAGAATCGGGTGCAGATTGCGGAACCCCTCCCCCGCCCAGCGTGGCGAGGCCTTGAGGCGTTCGAGGCGCGCGCCCTCGGCCCGGCGTCCCATGGATCTCATGACGAAAAGATACCTAAGAACGCCTTACGCTGCCTGCGTGTTGTGGAAGCGGGCGGCTAGGCCCGCCGTACAAACTTGAGCGACACGGAGTTTATGCAGTAGCGCAGCCCCGTGGGGGGCGGCCCGTCGTCGAACACATGCCCGAGATGCGCCTCGCAGCGCCGGCAGGCCACCGGCACCCCGGTCAGGGCCATTAAGCTACCCGAGGCCTCGGCGACGTTGAAGCGCGAGATTGTCTGCCAGAAGCTCGGCCAGCCGGTATGGGAGTCGAACTTCGTGCGCGAATCGAACAGCGCGGTGTCGCAGCAGATGCAGCGGTACAGTCCGTTCGCATAGCTCTTGTCGTATTCGCCGGAAAAGGGAAATTCGGTCCCCGACTGCCGGGTCACATGAAAGGCGGCCGGTGAGAGCAGCTGATGCCATTCCTGGTCGCTCTTGACGATGAGCGCGAGTTCCACCGTGCCCTGCGAGACCCCGGCGCCAGAGAAGTTCTCGATCGTCACGGTGTCCGTGCGCTTGGGTGCCGACAAGAGCGGCGCGGCGCCCAGCCCGCCGGCGAGCGTGGCTAAGGAGGCAAAACCTCGCGCCAGAAAACTGCGCCGGGAGTGCGCGACACCATCGGCGGTGTATCGTGGCGTACTGTCGCTGTGTTCCATAGCAAGTGCCTCGTAGGCCGTCAGCCGAAGGTAAAGGAGTAGGCGCGCACGCCCGCATCGAGAAACTCAATCGTGAAGGTGTGGTCCTGGACCGCACCGGACTGCCGGATCAGCTGGTACAGCCGTTGCTCATGCACGACGCCTGCACCCTGCCCATCCACGTCGGCGCCGTGATCCAGACGCGGTTCGTGACCATCGACGGTGACCTTGAAGCGCACCGGCTTGGCATCCGGGCCGGGTGCCAGCACCAGATGCAGATCGCGCGCATGAAATCGAAAGGCGATCCTGGCCCCGGGGCCGTCGGCCTGCGCAAACTCCCGGCCTACGGTCCAGGCCCCGCCAAGGGACCACTGATTCAGCTGCAGGGCAGGCGCCAGCGCGTACGAGGCCCGCCGGTCGCGTTGGACTGCAACGGGTGAGCTGAAGTTCTGGGCACGCTCGTAGCCGACATAGGTTTCCGCAGATGCCACGTCGCTCTCATCGGCCGCCACTTCAATTCCCTGGGCCGCCTGCGTGCCGACCGCGCTCGGCAACGCCTGGGCGCCGGACTCATCGAGCAGCGTGCGGATGAGCCCCTCGGACTCCTCGTAGGACCCTTCCCCGAAGTGGTGCCCGCGGACTCTGCCCGAAGCGTCGATGAAATAATGAGCCGGCCAGTATTCGTTGTTGAACGCACGCCAGATCGCATAGTTGTTATCGATCGCCACCGGGTAGCGGACGCCGAGCTCCTGTACCGCGCGGCGCACGTTCGCCTCGTCCTTCTCGAAGGCAAACTCCGGCGCGTGCACGCCGATGATGACGAATCCCCGATCCTTGTAACGCTCGTACCAGGCCTTCAGGTACGGCAGCGTACGCAGGCAGTTGATGCAGGAGTAGGTCCAGAAGTCGATCAGCACGACCTTGCCGCGCAGAGTCTCCCGCGAGAGTGGCGGGGAATTGAGCCAAGCGACTGCGCCACTCAAGGAAGGCAGCTGCCCCTCAACCGGCGGCCCGGCAACCGCCGCCCCGGTCATGCTGCCGTTTATCGTTCCGGTCATGGTCCCCGTCATGGCGCCCTCCATGCTGCCCGTCATCGCGGGACCATCGCCGACCGCGGCCGCAGCGGCCGGATGCACGGCATCAATCAGCGACTGCTCAACGCGATTGGTGCTGGCAAATGAAAGACGCGTCAGCAGACCCGTGTCCCAGCCCACGCTGATCGCCAGCACCGCGGCCAGCACCGCAACTCCCAATCCGCGGCGCAACCAGTCGGCGGCCCCGAGGGATGAGCGCAAGGCCCGCAAGATGCGCGCGCCCGCCAGGGTCGCCAATGCGAGCGAGGTCATCGCACCCAGGGCATAGGCCAACAGCAGCAGGCTCGTGCGTGGGCTCGGTCCACTCAGGGCGGCACCGGTGAGAATCAGTCCGAGGATGGGCCCGGCGCACGGTGCCCACAGAAATCCCGTGGCCACGCCGAGAACCGCCGAGGGCAGCAGGCTGTCCTCGGCTGCGGTGGTGGCAATTAAGCGGTTGCCAAGCGCCACAAACGGCGCGGCGATGTAGTCCGCCACGCGCTTGGACAGCAGGGCGACGCCGAACGCTGCGAGTAATACGAGCGCGAATGCCCGGCCGTAGGCGTTGACGCGTACCGCCCACGCGCCGCCGACCGCCGCCAGGGTGGCCAGCAGCGCAAACGTCACCGCCATCCCCGCCAGCAGCGGCAATGTACCGCGCGCAAAAGAGCGGTCGCCGCGCGCGAACACAAAGGGCAATACCGGCAGGATGCAGGGGCTGATGATGGTCAGTGCCCCACCTAGGAACGCGAGAAGCGCGAGTAACATCGGTTGTTTCGCGGCAGCGCGGCGCTAACGGGCCGCGAGCGCGGCCGGTTTGCCGGTGTAGAGCGCCGGCAGCAGTTTCTGGAAATTCTGAATCTTGGGCAGGTCGTTGAACACGATGTAGGGATTGCTCGGATTGTGCAGCAGGAAATCCTGGTGATAGTCCTCGGCGGCGAAGAAGCCCTGAAACGGATCGACGCGGGTCATGAGCGGGGCGCGGAATACGCCTGCCTTATTCAGCTGCGCGATGTATTGCGTGGCGATCCTTTGCTGGGTCGCATCGGCGTAGAAGATGACCGAGCGATACTGGGAACCGGAGTCAGGGCCCTGCCGATTCAGCTGCGTCGGGTCGTGAGCCACCGAGAAGAAAACCTGCAGTATTTCGCCGTACGACACGAGCTGGGGGTCGTAGACAATTTCGACCGACTCAGCGTGGCCGGTGCCCCCGGTGCCGACGAGCTCGTAGTGCGCGGTGGTGCGCGCGCCCCCCGAATAGCCCGCGAGCACCCGCCGCACACCGGTCAGGTGCTCGAAGACTCCCTGCACGCCCCAGAAACAACCCCCGGCGAGCACGGCGGTTTGCGGCGCACCGGCGGCTTTCGGGGCATCGACGAGCGGCGCAGGAACTGCCACGGCGCTTTCGGCGTGGGCCATCGACGGCGGCGCAGCGCTCAGCGCCACGGTCGCGACTACCAGGCCCAGCAGTGCGCACTGCGTTCTGCGGGGGATGCGGTCTAAAAGTAAGCAAGCCATTGAAAGTCCTTGAGATCTTCCGTGTGCTGGGATGACGGCCATTGTATCGATATATTCCGCTGCGGCCCCACGCGAGGCCACGCATTCAGTACGTTAAGGAGACCGTCGATTCGAGCGCCCAATTGCATAGCCGTGATGAGCGATGCTGCCGCGGGGCTCGCCGCATGAACTTCGCGGACCAGGCACTACTGAGTGCCCAGAAGCAGGCCGAAGAGCTGTTCGCGCAGGTCGCCGCCGATGGATTGATCCGCGCGGGCGTCCTCGAAAGCGAGCTCAGCCGCGAGATCTACGCGCTGGCCGCGCGACGCTACGGCGTACGCCGACACTGGCACCGGCGCGTCGTGCGCTGCGGACCCAATACGCTGCTCACGTACTACGACGAGCCCCCCGACCGCCGCATCGCAGCCGACGACGTGGTCTACCTCGACTTCGGCCCGGTGTTTGACGCCTGGGAAGCCGACTTCGGCCGTAGCTACGTGCTCGGTGATGACCCACGCAAGCACCAGCTGGTCGCGGACATCACGGTCGCGTTGCGCAGGGGCAAACAGCTCTATCTCGCCACCCCCGACCTTACGGCCGGCGCGCTCTACGACTATGTGTTCGGGCTGGCCGCGGCAGGCGGCTGGGAATTTGCGGCGCCGACGGCCGGACATCTCATCGGGCACTTTCCCCACGAGCGTGCGCCCGCGGAACCGGGGCGCTTCTCCATCCGGCACGGCAATCCCACCCGTATTCGCGAGCCGGACGCCAACGGTGCGCGCCGTCACTGGATCCTGGAGATCCACTTCATCGATCGAGCGCGCAGCTTCGGCGGCTTCTGCGAGGAACTGCTGACACTCGGGGACCCGTAAGAAGCGCGCCCGCCGGCGCGGGGACGACTATTCGAACAGGGGCCTCATGCGTGCATCACGCCCCAGCCCGCCATACAGATCGAGGCTGCGCGTAAACCACGCGCGCAGCAGCTCGTCGCCGGCTGCCAGCACGGGCGGCGTACTGACACTCACCACCCACTGCAGCGCCGCGAGCACCATGTAGTCCGCGTAATTGGGGGATGCGCCGCCGAGAAACGCGAAATTCGCCGGATGCGCGCGCCGCGGGCAGATGCTGCTCGCGACCGGCCGTGAATTCCTCAAGCGAGCGGCCCTGCAGGCGCTTCTCGCCACTCGTAAGGACTCGCCGAACGCCCGTTGTCGAGACTCGTAGAGCTGCACGGCGCGACCGGAGGATTCGTCCATCGCCGCGCCCGAGGTTACCTGTCGTGAGGCGCGTGGCTCTCGCCCGGTGCGGTGTCATCTTGCTGCGCGCGAGGATCGATCGCCGGCTTGCCTTCCCGGATCTCGTACCACATCGCGTTCAGCACGCCGAACGTCAATGCCAGTCCCAGTCCGAGAATCCAGCTGAAGTACCACATGATTACTGCCTCAATAGATGCCGGTATGGCGCCGGATCTCTTCGAGCGTTATACGCCCGCGCAGCACGCGAAACACCCACGCGGTATAGGCGAGCACGACCGGCAGCAGGACCACCACCACCACCAGCATGATGCCGAGCGTGTGACGGCTGCTGGAGGCATCCCAGACCGTCAGCCCCTGGTGCGGGCGGGTTGAGGAGGGCATCAGGAAGGGAAACAGCGCCACACCGGCCGTCAGGATGGTCGTGGCGAGCGCCAGGCTGCTGCTCACAAAGGCCGCTCCGGTGCGACGCAGCCCGAGCAGGCCCCAAGTTGTGCCCGCGGCCAATACAGCGATGACCGGCAGCAACCACAGCACGGCGTGCGCGCGATAATTGGCCAGCCAGCCACCGTGCACCAGCACCACTCCCTTGTGCAGCGGGTTGGAGTCAGCGAAGCGGTCAGCCGCGGCGCTGAGTTGATGGCCTTCGAGCCCGGCCACCCAGAAGCCGGCACCGACAAAGGCAATGAGGTACACGAGGGCCGCGGTGCGCCCGAAGCTCACCGCCCGGCTCGACATGGGTGGTCCGACCTTCATCGCCGCGTACACGTTGCCGTGCATGACCAGCATCGCCACACTGACGAGCCCGGCCAGCAGCGCGAAGGGGCGCAGCAGCGCCAGCAGGCCGCCCACGAACACCGGACGCCCCGGCTCGTCAAAGTGAAACGGTAACCCGAGAAACAGATTGCCGAACGCAACGCCGAACAGCAGAGCCGGAACCGCACCGCCAACGGTCAACGCCCAGTCCCACAGGTTGCGCCAGCGCGGATCCGCCACCTTGTTGCGGAACATGAAGCCCACCGGACGCAGGATCAGCGACACCAACAGCACGAACATCGCCAGGTACAGCCCGGAGAAGGAAGCCGCGTACAGCAGCGGCCACGCCGCAAACACCGCGCCGCCGGCGAGGATGAACCACACCTGATTGCCATCCCACACCGGCTCGATCGCTTCCAGCAATGCGCGGCGTTCGTCGTCGGTACGACCGAGCCAGCGAAAGGTTGCCCCCAACCCGAGGTCAAAGCCGTCCATGACCGCAAAGCCCACCAACAGCACGCCCAGGATGAGCCACCAGATGAAGCGTAGTGTCGCGTAGTCAGGCATGCGTGGGGCTCCCTCAGTGCATCGCGGCTGGCGTGCGGGGCGGCCAGAAGCCCAGTCCTTCGGGACCGCCGCGGATCATGCGCAGCAGAAGGTAGACGTCCACCGCGGCCAGCGCTGAATAGAAGATGGCGAAACCACTGAGCGACACCAGCACATTGGCTTCGGAGGTGGCCGAGACGCCAAGGAAGGTGGGCAGCAGGCCGTCAATCGCCCAGGGCTGGCGACCGTACTCGGCCACGATCCAGCCCAGCTCCGCGGCAATCCACGGCAACGGCAGGCTGCAGAACGCCAGGCGCAGGAACCAGCGGTGTTGTTGCAGCCGCTGCCGAGCCGACAAATAGAATGCCGTCAGGAAAAGTGCGATCAGAAACAGGCCGATGCCTACCATGAAGCGGAAGCTCCAGAACAGTACCGACACGTTCGGTACCGTGGACCACGCGGCCGCGTCGATTTGCTGCGGGGTCGCCTTGGCGGGGTCGTCCACATAGCGCAGCAGCAGCAGCCCGTAACCCAGATCCCCCTGATGGCTCGCGAAGCGTGCGGCGGCCACCGAATCCTCCGGGTCGACGCGCAGCAACTGCAAAGCCTTGTGCGCCTCGATGCCGCTCACGACGCGCTCGTGCGCGTGCGCTACGAGCTCGAATATTCCCGGCACAGTCCTGTCCAGCGAACGCGTGGCGATCAGCCCGAGCAGCCACGGGATGCGGATTTCGGCCTTGGTCGCGCGTGCCGCGTTGTCGGGTAAGCCGAAGACCGTGAACGAGGCCGGGGCCGGTTGCGTGTGCCATTCGGCCTCGATGGCCGCGACCTTCATCTTCTGGTTCTCGCCCGCCTCGTAACCCGATTCATCGCCCAGCACGACGACCGAGAGCGAGCAGGCCAGTCCAAAACTGGCCGCCACTGCCATGGAACGCCGGGCGATGTCGACGTTGCGGCCGCGCAGCAGGTACCAGGCGCTGATGGCCAGCACGAATACCGAACCGACGACATAACCGGCGGCGACCGTGTGCACGAACTTCGCCTGCGCGACCGGATTGAAGAGCACGTCGCCGAAGGACTCAAGCTCCATGCGCATGGTGGCCGGATTGAAGCGTGCCCCCAGCGGGTACTGCATCCAGGCGTTAGCGATAAGAATCCACAGCGCCGAGAGGCTTGACCCCAGCGCCACCAGGCAAGTCACGATGAGGTGGCCGATGCGCGATAGCCGGTCCCAGCCGAAGAAGAACAGCCCGACGAAGGTGGACTCGAGGAAAAACGCCATGAGTCCCTCGATGGCGAGCGGCGCACCGAAGATATCGCCCACGTAGTGGGCGTAGTAGGCCCAGTTGGTGCCGAACTGGAACTCCATCGTGATCCCGGTAGCGACCCCCATCGCAAAGTTGATGCCGAACAGCACGCCCCAGAAGCGCGTCATGCTCTTCCAGATCTCGCGTCCGGTCATGACGTAGGTCGCCTCCATGATGACCAAGATCATGGACAGCCCGAGGGTGAGCGGCACAAACAGGAAGTGGTAAAGCGCGGTGAGCGCGAACTGCAGCCGCGAGACGTGCACCAGACCAAAATCGATCACCGCGGATTTCCTCCTGGCTGTGCCGCTGCCGGCGGCGGCGCCGGCGACGGGGCCGGCGACTGGAGCGCGAAACGGTGGCTGGTCGTTACGGCGGTCACCGGCGGGCGATGCGCCGGGGAAAAGAACAGTCCCCAAAGCACCGCCAGCGCCGCGGCCTTCAGGAGCAACCACAGGGTGAGTTCGCGTCGCAGCGCAGTGCGCCACCCCGACACGGGACTGAAGTGCCCTCCCCTAACCCCGGCTTTTCGCTGTGTTGTCAATTTTTACTTCCGCGCGCCTGACATTCTAGTCCGGACGTGCTGGCGCCGTCATGCACCCGCCCGCGTGGCTTGCTCGAGGACCGCCGCGCAGCCCCCGACCGCCGCCGCGCGTCCTGCTCCAGGCGCCAGCAGGGACATGCGGCAGCCGGCCGGCGCCTGACCTACAATTGGACGCGCCCGTGCCAGCAGCCAGAGCGGTTGTGGACCAGTTTGCCGCGGGCGGTGGCGACGAGCAGGGTTACTGAAGCTTGCGGCCAAGCACTGACGGCACCTACGGAGAATGCAATCGTGAGCGCAAATTCCTCAGCTGTACGTCGTGATCCGGGTTACACCGGACTCACGACACCCGTAGAAGCGCTGCCGGCGTCCTACTACTTTGATCCGGCACACTACCAGCGCGAACTCAAGCAGGTCTGGCAGCGCAACTGGATCTACATATGCCGCTCCAGCGCCCTCGACAAGCCCCGCAGCTACGTCACGCTCGATCTGGACACGCAGTCGATCCTGGTGGTACGCGGCGAGGACAGCATCGCACGCGCCTTCTTCAACACCTGCCGCCATCGCGGGGCGGCGCTGTGCCGCAGCAGCACCGGGCGCTTCCCCTCGGCCGGTATCGTGTGTCCCTACCATAGCTGGCGCTACAGCCTGAAGGGCGAGCTACTGCAAACCAGCTCGGTGCAGCCCGGGGATGGCTTCAATCGCCATGAATTTCCGCTCTACGACCTGCCGCTGACCGAATGGAACGGCTTCATTTTCGTGGCGCTCACCGAGCGGCCCCCGCCATTTGAGAAGAGCTTCGATCTGCCCATCAACCGGCTCGATGACTGGCAGATGGCGAGCCTCGCGGTAGGACATACGCTGAAGAAGACCATTAAGTGCAACTGGAAGGTCTTCTGGGAGAACTACAACGAGTGCCTGCACTGTCCCGGCGTGCATCCGAAGCTGGCGCAGCTGGTGCCGATCTTCGGTCGCGCGTTGCTCGAGCGACGCGACGATCCGAGCTGGCAGGACCACGCCGCCGATGAGGATCCGAAGTACGCCGGCGGCCTGCGCGGTGGCGCGCAGTCCTGGACGATGGACGGCAAGCCCGTCGGCGTGCCGTTCCCCCGGGTCAGCGAGGAGGATCGCAAAGCCGGCCACCTCTACCTGACCAGCGTTCCGTCGGTGTTTATCGTCACGCACGTCGACTACGTGCGCGTGGTGCGACTGCTGCCGCTGGGACCGGAGCTCACCGAGATGAGCATCGAATTTCTCTTCCTGCCGGAAACTCTCGCCGATCCGCAGCGCAACATCTCGAGTGCCGTGGAATTTACCAACATCGTCATGAGCGAGGATGCAGAGATCTGCGAAGTGAACCAGCGTGGCCTGCATGCGCTGCCCCACCGGCAAGGCGTGCTTATGCCCGAGGAGTACGCGATCCGCCAGTTCCAGGATTGGGTGAGAGCCGAGCTGACGCGAGCCTAGTGCAACCCCCATCGGCCCGCAGCAGTGCCCGTTGCCGGCTGGCGCTGGCGCTGATCGCTGCGCTCGGCAGCGTCTGCCTCAGCGCCTGCAGCCGGCATGCGGCGGATGGCGCGGCCACGGCCGGCAGCAAAGCGCAGCCTGGCGAAGAGCGCGTGCTGCGCATTTACAACTGGGACGAGTACATCGGCTATCACACGATCGCCGATTTCGAGCGCGCCACGGGCATCAAGGTGGTCTACGACCTGTTTGATTCCAATGAGACGCTGGAAGCGAAGCTGCTGGTGGGGGACTCCGGCTACGACATCGTCAGCACCAGCGAGAACTACTACGGGCGCCAGATCCGCGGCGGCCTGTATACGCCGCTCGACAAGGCACAGCTGCCCAACTGGAAGTATCTGGACCCCGCGGTGCTCGCCCTGCAGGCGCAGTTTGATCCCGGCAATCGCTATGCGGTGCCGTATCTGCACGCCATGAACGGCTTCGCCTACAACGTCTCGCAGGTACGCGCGCGTCTGCCGGCCGCGCCGGTCGACAGCCTCGACATGTTGTTCAAGCCCAACGTGGTCGCCAAGCTCGCCGACTGTGGCGTCAGCTTCCTTGACTCTCCGGACGACGTGATTGCGCTGGCGCTGGTCTACCTGCACCTCGATCCCAATTCGCGACGCATCGAGGATCTGCACGCGGCCGAGAAACTCATCCTGGCCGTGCGCCCTTACATCCGCATGTTTGACTCGAGCGATTACCTCTACCAGCTTGCCAGCAATGAACTGTGCGTGGCGATGGCCTGGTCGAGTGACTACTCGATTGCCAAAGGGCGCTCGCGCGCCGCCGGCCTCAACCTGGATCTTGCCTTTACGGTCCCCAAAGAGGGTTCGGACATCACCTACAACGCGCTGCTGATTCCGGCCGGTGCACCACACCCGCGTGCCGCGCATGAGTTCATCAACTTCATACTGAACCCAAGGGTCATCGCCGACATCACCAATGACATCCATTACGGCAACGACAATCTGGCGGCACAGGCGCTGGTGAATCCGGAAATCCGCAACGATCCGGCGGTCTATCCGCCGCCCGAAGTCCGGGCGAACCTGTTCCTGCCGACGGAATTTGATTCCAAGTACCAGCGGCTGCGCACCCGCGTCTGGACGCGCATCAAGAGCGGCATCTGAGCGAGCCGCGCAACTTCGTGCAGAACTGGGCGAAGGCCCCGAGGAAGCGCTCAGCTAGCGCGCGGTACAGCGGGAACCCGCCGGCCCAGCGACGCATCCAGTGCATCGGGGCACCGTAGAGGTAATGGCGCTCTCCGGCCTGGAACTGCGCGCGCGCGCGGGTGATTGGCAACGAACCGCGCCTGTTCGTGGGCCAACCAGGACTCGAGCGCAGCGCTCATGTACGCAAGCGCTGCGCAAACAGCAGCTCATATGAGGGCATCACCTGCTCGATGAGATCGCGAAACTGCTCCGGCACCTGAGGCTCCGCTTCGCGAGGCGTCTCGAAACCGGTCGAGCGATAGACCTCCGAGTACCAGTACGGCGCCCATACCCCATCGCTGGCCCGCGGACCGGCAGGCCACGTCAGCATCCGCGACGTGAAGTCGACGCCGAGCGCGACGCACAGTGCGCGCAGCTGCGCCTCGGGCGCCTGCAAGAACTCCCCGGCGTCGAGCACCGGAGGCGCGCTCGTGCCCGTGCTGCGCACGTACTCGTAAATTTCGCGCTGCTGCAGGATGCCGATGTCCGCGGCCACCACGCTGGGGCGACTCTTGATATACGACACAAGCACGCGGCGCGGATCGCGGATCAGGAAGGCATGCGTCAGGCCGCGTAGCCACTCGCGAGCGATGTGCGGCAGCAAATGGTGCGCCATGTGCTTTTGGTACGTCAGCACGATCCCGGGCGGCAGCGGCCCGGTCAGCTGCTGCGCCACCTTGCGCCAGTCGGTCTGGCCCGCGGCGATAACCTCCTCGCGGCCCGGGTGATCCAGCCCGGTATATGCGAGGTAGTGTGCGTAGAGTGGCTCATCGATGACGGCGCAGTCGCCCCGGTTTTCCCAGGCGCGCATCATGGCGGTGGATATGTTGCGCGGCCCGGACCACATGGCCAGGTGCAGTGGCGGTTTCACGCGCCTGCCTGCGAGGTGTCGCGCTCGATCAACTCCAGGTAGAGCCGCTGCAACCGTTCCACCATGGGCCCACGGGCTGCCGTGAGCTTGCGGCCGTCGACCTCGGTCACGGGCGCGATACCGGCGAAAGTCCCGGTGACAAAGGCCTCGTCCGCGCCGTAGACATCAGTCAGGCTGAAGTCCTTCTCGATGGCGGGTATGCCGGCCTGCCGGCACAGGGACAGGACGTTGGCACGCGTAATGCCGGCTATGCAGTACTTGCCGGTCGAGGTCCACACCTCGCCACGGCGTACGATGAAGAAGTGAGTGGAATTGCAGGTGGCCACGAACCCGTGCGGATCGAGCATCAGCGCCTCATCGGCGCCCGCCTTGGTCGCCTGGATACACGCGGTGATGCAGTTGAGCTTGGAATGCGAATTGAGCTTCGGATCCTGCACGTCGGGGGCACCCCGGCGCACGTGCACGGTAAACAGCCGCACGCCCCGCGTCAGCGTCTCGGGACGCGGCAGCTTGTACTCCGGAATGATCACGACCGTCGCCGGCCCGATGCAAGCCCGCGGATCCTGATACGGCGTGCTCTTCAAGCCGCGGGTGATCATGAGGCGCACGTGCACGCCCTCGGTCATGTGGTTGGCGGCCAGGGTGCGGTAAAGAGCCGCCGTCAGCGCCGCGCGATCCAGGCCGATGTCCAGATCGATGGCCTTCGCCGCCTCAAACAGCCGGGCGAGGTGCATGTCCAGGAAGGCGAGCCGCCCACGATGCACGCGCAAGCCCTCCCAGACCCCATCGCCCAGGATGAACCCTGAGTCAAACACCGAGATCAGTGCGCGCTCGCGCGGATAAAGCTCACCGTTGACGTAGATCTGAATATCACGGTTGCGCGGGTCGTCGGCGCTGTGATGCGTACCCTGGGTCATCGGATTTAGCCTCATTCAGCCGCAGGTCAGACCGCAGCCGCGTTATGATGGACCGAAGGTACGAAGCTTAAGACTTTCCACGCGGATTATGGAATGGCACCTGGCGCTGCAGCTACCCCGGCCCGCACGCACATCGGTGTGCGTCTTGGTTAATTCCACCAACGTGCGTACCGCTGCGCCCCCGTGAACCGCAGCGCGCGGATCCTGCTCGGTGCGTTGGCTGTCACGGTCATCTGGTTTGTGTGGCAGTGGTTCACGCTCGCACGCCAGCGCGAGAAGCAAGCCCCTCGCAGTGGCGACGTGCTGCTCGGATTCGTCGCCAATTTCTTCGACACGCTTGGAATAGGCTGCTTCGCTCCGACGACTGCAGCTTTCAAGCTGTTCCGCCGCGTGCCGGATGAGCTGATCCCCGGGACGCTGAATGTCGGTCACGCGATTCCGGCGATCACCGAAGCCTTTATCTTTATCGCCGCCGTCACGGTTGAACCGCTGACCCTGATCAGCATGATCGTTGCCGCCGTGCTCGGCGCCTGGTTCGGCGCCGGGGTGGTCGCGCGGCTGCCGCGCCGCCAGGTGCAGCTCGGCATGGGAATCACGCTCACGATCGCCGCCGCCCTCATGTTCATGACGAACTTAAGTTGGATGCCAGGCGGCGGGGAGGCGACCGGGCTCTCGGGCGCGCGCCTGCTCATTGCAGTTGCCGCCAATTTTCTCCTCGGGGCCCTGATGACCCTCGGGGTGGGTCTCTACGCTCCCTGTCTTGCGGTCGTATGCCTCTTTGGCATGAGCCCGCTGGCGGCCTTCCCCATCATGATGGGCTCGTGCGCCTTCCTCATGCCCGTAGGTGGCGTGCGCTTCATTCGCAGCGGTCGCTATAGCCAGGCCGCCGCGCTAAGCCTCGCCCTCGGGGGGATACCCGGGGTCCTGATCGCCGCTTATATCGTCAAATCCCTGCCGATCCACTGGCTGCGCTGGCTCGTGGTCCTCGTGGTCCTGTACGCGGCGGCAATCATGCTGCGTTCCGCGTACCGCGCGGCGCCTAGACTCGCGAGCGACCCGCGATCAGCGTGATGATGGCCCCGAGCAGGAATACGACGAACAGGACTTTGGCGATACCGGCCGCGCCCGCGGCGATGCCGCCGAAGCCGAATACGCCGGCAATGATCGCGATCACAAAAAAGACGGCGGCATAGTGCAGCATGAAGACCTCCCGAGGTTGAAGGCTACCGATTCAACACACAGTATCGCCGTCTTCGATACTGCGCGGACCACTGCCCGGACACGCAGCTACTGTAGGATGACGGCTACTTCATGGGGTGAGTGAGGGCGTGCCGGTGGGCTCTTGGTTGTTCCCCTCGATGGTCCCGATCGTGTCGGCACCGTTGGCGCGACCACAGCTCCCCACGCCAAGCTCTGGCCGACGCTGCTGGAAGCTGCCCTGCGTGCGGCCTGAGGACGGCGCAGGTGCACACCTTGATCGTGATCGGGATCGGGTTTGCGGTGTTGGGCGTGTGCCTGTTGGTCGGTCACGCCCTCGCGGACGGCGCTGGCATGGCGCGGGCGGCGCTTTACTTTCTACCGATGTGGCTCATCGGCGCCGGCATCAACATGTACATCGGGGTAAACCGTGCGGGATACACCGTGAGTGATGAGGCCCCGGTGCTGCTCGTCGTATTTGCAGTCCCGGCCGCCGTGGCGCTGCTGTGCTGGTGGAAGTTACCGCATACCTGATCGCGGCGGGCCCCACTGAATTATCACCACCCACAAGGTGCAGCCAGAAAAGCCATGATCCTGGGAATGGGGACCGCGGGCTTTCACGACGCTTCACGTCCTGATCAGTCTCATCGGAATTTTCTCCGCTCTCGTCGTGATCGTGTGGTGCTCGCGTTCCTCGTGGCCGTCTTGATGGCCGCGCTCAAGCATTTTCCGGCCCGCGCCGTGCCGGCGGTGGTCTGACAGAAACGCCGCATAAGGCGACGGCGGCGCGCTAGAATCCCCACCCCCGGCACTGCGCCGCACGGAGTTACGCGATGATCAAGGTATCGGTCCTGTACCCGAACTTCCCCGGCGCAACGTTCGACATGGGTTACTACGTCAACAAGCATATGCCGATGGTGCGTGACCGCTGCGCGCCCGCCTGCCGGGGCATCGCCGCGGAAGGCGGCGTCGCCGGCGGCGCCCCCGGTGCGCCCCCGCCCTACATCGCCGTCGGTCATCTGACCTTCGATTCGGTCGCGGCTTTCCAGGCGGCGTTCGTCCCGCACGTCGCCGAGATCATGGGCGACATCCCGAACTACACCAATGCCACGCCGGTCGTGCAGATCAGCGAGGTCACGCTCTAGGCGCAGGTCAGGGGCCGAGGAGGCACCGCGCCTCCTCAGAGGGAATCGCGAAACTTCACGGCGGCGTGCGAGCCGTCGCAGAACGGCTTGTTCTTGGATGCGCCGCAACGACACACCGTCATGCGGTTGCGCACCTCATAGGCGAAGCCGTCGGCAGAGACGAGCGGAATTCCACCGCGCAGCCAGAGTGGACCGCTCACCTCCTCCACCGGGTCCTCGATGATGCCGATCGAAACCGGCAGGGGATGCTCGAGGGGTTTGCCACTCGCCCGGTCCCACGCGACCAGCCGTCCGGACGGACAGTCGTTCACCTGGCGCACAAAGTTGCTCCGCACCTTCGTGTCGTCCGTGTGCTCGACCTGGCTCCAGACCTGCCCGTTCGGGTCGCAGAAGCGTGCAAAGGCACAGAGCGATTCCGCATCCATCAGGGCGAGGACGGGGCCTTCCACCACCTGCGCCTGTGCACGGTACGACTCGCGACTGGCGGTCTCGGTGCCGTCAAAGCCCACCTTGGTGTGCGTGCCATCGCAGAACGGTTTGCTCTTGGAGTGCCCGCAGCGGCACAACGCGTAGCTGCCCTGCTGCGGATAGGGGTCGCCTTGCTTCCAAGCCGTGGATTCCCCCTGGGCGTCGCCGACGATGGTCTGCTTGGCCAGAGGCACGTTGCCGCTGACGAGATAGGGACCGTTCTTGGACACCACCACCTTAACTTCGCCCTTAGACTTCGTCATGATCGCTCTCCGGTAGTTCTGATCCAGTACCTACGGTCAGCCAACGCTTAGCCTGAACTCCCGGCGCGCGAACGACAATACTGGCAGAACCCAGGCAGCGGATCAGGGAACGCCGGGAGTAACCCTAATGGCCAAGAAACCAAAGTACGCTCATGAGCCCATCCCGAGCCTGCCCAAGAAGCAGTACCTGCACGAGCTGCGCAAGCTGCAGATCGAGCTCGTGAAGCTGCACCGTCACGTCATCGCCCATGATCTGAAGATCCTGGTGATCCTTGAGGGACGTGACAGCGCCGGCAAGGACGGCACGATCAAGCGCATCGTCGAACATCTCAGCCCACGCGAAACCCGGGTCGTCGCGCCCGGAAAGCCCAGCAACCGCGAGGAAACCGAGTGGTACTTTCAGCGTTTCGTGCGCTGGCTGCCGGCCGCGCAGGAGATCGTGCTGTTCAACCGCAGCTGGTACAACCGTGCCGGCGTCGAGCCGGTCATGAAGTTCTGCACCCCGGCGCAGCACGAAGCCTTCCTGGAGGCAGCGCCGCGCTTTGAACGACTGCTGGTGCGCTCGGGCACGTTTCTGCTGAAGTATTACCTGGACATCAGCCGCAAAGAGCAGGCACGACGCTTGCGTGAACGGCGCAAGGATCCGCTCAAGCAATGGAAGATAAGCCCCGTGGACGACGCCGCGCAGCAGCACTGGCGCGACTACAGCCGGGCCCGCGACAGCATGCTGCTGCGCACGCACCATGAGGAGGCGCCGTGGATCGTGGTGCGGGCCGACGACAAACCGCAGGTGCGCCTCAACGTGATCCGCGATCTCCTTACGCGCATTCCAACAGGCAAGCACAAGCAGCGCGCGCCACGCCCGGATAGTCGCATCGTGCGCGAGTTCCGCGAAAACCTCATCAGCAGCGGATGGCTGGCACCCTGAAGTGCGGGCGCGGCCAGCGCCGAGCCGCGCCTGTTACACTGCTCGGCAGCAGGAATCCGCATGGATAGTGCCAGCGACGCAACCAGCCTGAGTCTCGACCGCCACCTCGCCCCTGCCGGCAGCGCCGCCGCCAGCTTCGCGCGACTGTGGGAGAGTCTGTGGGCGCAGCCCTACCTCTCCGCCGAACTGCTGGAAATGTGCCGCCTGACGCTCGCGCGCCTGCATCAAAATGAGTCTGAGCTGCGCGCGCTCAATCCTCATCTGGGCCCGGGGGCGCTCTCGTTGGCGCGCCGGGCGAGCCTGCAGGCGGGCGAGGCTTTCCGCAGTTCCTTGTTTTCCGCCGCCGAGAAGTCAGTGCTGCTGTTTTGCGAATGCTATGGGCTTGATCCGCAGTCGATCCCGGATGATGTTGCCGAGCAGGCCAAGGCGCACCTCGGCGAGGCGGGCCTGGTGTTCCTCATCGAGGCGCTCGGCTGCATCGACGGCCGCATCCGCACCGCGCGCTGCCTGCGTGACCTTGCGGCCGCCGCACCAGCGGAGTCTGGTCATGGGCGCTAAGGCGCGGGCGAGCGCGCCGGCGACCCGCACCGGTAACGTGATACGTGATAGCGCGCTGGGACTGGTACCCGAAACGCTCACGGAGATCATCGCACTCAATGGCGCCGTATGGCGCTCGCATCTGCTGGCGCCCTCGCTTCTCGAGATGCTCCGGCTGCGCAACGCCCGTACGGTGAACTGCGTGTATTGCAAGGCGGTGCGCTATGAGGTGGCGCGCAGCGACGGACTCACCGAAGAGCGCGCCGCGATGATCGATGCGAACTACGCCACGAGCGCCCTGAGCGAGCGCGAGAAGCTCGTGATCGCGCTCGCGGATGCCTATCTGGGATTCCCCGCCGGCGTCAGCGCGGAGCTCGCCGCGCGCTTGCGAAGCGAGTTCTCGCCGCCGCAGATCGCTGCCATGTTCGTCGCCCTCATGACCTTTAATTTCACCTCCCGTACCGCGGTGAGCATCGGCGGCATGCCCGAGGATCCCTTGCCGATTACGCTGCTGCCGGTGAGTGCGACCAGCGATTAGTGGTCGGCTCTGGGTCACTTGCGCAGGCGGGTCTTAAATGTCCGTGTTGCGCTTGAGGCCCGCGACGTTCGTGTAGGTAGAATTGCCCGCCTACCCACGGCAAGCTCGCGCCCGATCGTGATCTAAATCGCCATCCCGCCCGGTGAATTCAGTACAATGCCGTCGCGCTATCGCCAGGGGAGCAACGAACGAGGCCGGTCTTCTGCGGCACTCGTCAGTTCATGATGCCTTCAAAAAGCGGAACGCGGACTCCTTGTGGGGCAGCCGTCACGGGCACGCCGGCAACGTGGTCCAACACGGTCAAGGTCGACTCGCTCTCAGCTAAGCGACGCCCTAGCAGCTTCGATGCCAGCCTCGACCCAGCCGACCCGGCGTTAACGGCGCCACCCTGATGACGCCCGTCGCCCCGGCGCGCCCGACACCCTCTGTCGCGGCGCAGACGGTATTCTTCATCGCCGCCGGGCTCGTCATGCTCGGCAACTACTATGTCTACGATGCGGTCGGACCGGTGGCGGAGCTGCTGCACAGTCAGCTGCACTTCAGCGACACGCAGATCGGCACCCTGAACGCGATCTACAGCCTCCCCAACATCTTCCTGGTCATGATCGGCGGCGTGCTGGTGGACCGCTTCACCGCGCGCGTCATGGTGGTCGTCACGACCGTGATCTGCCTGTTCGGCGCGATCCTCACCGCCCTGGGGACGCACTTCCCGGTGATGGCGGCCGGGAGGCTGTTGTTTGGCATCGGCGCGGAGACCCTGGTCGTCGCGGTGCTGGTAGCGCTGTACCAGTGGTTCTCCCCGGGCCGCCATTTCGCCCTGCAGATGTCGCTCAACCTGAGTCTGGCGCGGATGGGCTCCTACTTCGCAGACCGCTCCACCGCCTTCGCCAAGGGACTCTACGATCAGGGCTGGCAGCCGCCCCTGTGGCTCGCGGTCGGGTTCGCTGCGTTGTCCCTTGCCGCGGCCCTGGTATATTTCTCCACCGATCGGCGCGAGGCGCCGCGCGGCACGCTCGCGACCCCGCCCGCCCCGGAGCGCTTCGAGTGGGCGCACCTGTGGCGCTTTCCGGCCGCCTACTGGATGCTGGTCGCCACCTGCGTCGCCTTCTTCTCCGTCATTTTTCCCTTCCGCAGCACGTTCGCCATCAAGTATCTGCAGGAGGCGCACGGCCTGAGCAACGACCAGGCGGGCACGCTCAACAGCCACGTCTTTCTGATGGCGGCGTTTACCACGCCGCTCTTTGGCCTGTTATTGGACCGCACCGGACGCAATGCCATGCTGCTCGCCGTCGGTGCGCTCTTCCTGCCGCTGAGTTTCCTGGTTTTGGGGACCATGCCCGGCGGAGCCGGTATCTCGACCGACCTCTTGGGCCTGAGCTTTTCGCTCCTGCCGGCGGTTCTGTGGCCGACGGTGCCTAAGTATGTCGCCCCGGAGCAGCTCGGCACCGCGTACGGTCTGATGACGGCACTGCAGAATGCGGGACTGTTCGCTGCCAACCTCGCGGCCGGACGTATCAATGACGTCAGCGGCGCGAGCGCCGCAAATCCTGCCGGCTACACCCCGATGCTGTGGTTCTTCGGGGCGCTGAGCCTGCTGGCGTTCCTGTTCACGCTGGCGCTGTGGATCAACGATCAGCGCCGGCCCGCCGCGGCGCCGGCCTGACCCGCCGCAAGCGCGTCGGCCGGCGCGCAGTCGCGTGCGTGTCGCTCACTCCTTGGCGTAGTTGCTGGCCCCGAACCAGTCGACCACCACGGCCGGCTCGTCACCGACCACCCAGGCATCGTGCCCGCTCGGCAGCGAAGTGATATCGCCCGGCCCGGCCACGAACTCGGTGCCGTCGTCCATCCGGATCCCCAGCCGACCGCTCACGTGATACTGAAAATGTGGCGCGGTGCAGCTGTGGGTCTTGGTTATGGGCTTCACGTCATTCGACCAGCGCCAGCCGGGTTGAAAAACGAGACGCCCGACCTCGCCGGCGCCGATCTTGAGGATCTCGGCCCGACCGCGCGGAAACTCGCGAGTCTCGTCCGGCTTGGCAAAGGTTTTGTGTTCGGTTGCTTGCATGGTTACCCCCAGGGGGCGGTGCGGATACCGCCGCCAGCAGTCTCTACCAACTAGTAGATAGATGCAAGCCTGCTGCTATCATGGGCCGCATGAATACCCCTGCCCGAGTGGTCGCAGACACACCGCAGCGCATTCTTGATGTCGCCGAGCAGCTCGTGCAGACGCGCGGCTTCAACGGCTTCAGCTACGCGGACATCGCCGCCGCGGTCGGCCTCACCAAGGCCACCCTGCACTATCACTTCGCTACCAAGGCGGAACTCGGGCGCAGACTGATCGAGCGCTATACGGGTGCCTTCGAGGGCGCGCTGCACAGGATCGACTCGGCCGCACCGGGCGCGCCGGCGCGCCTGCGCGCCTACATCAAGCTGTACGCGGACGTGCTGGCCGAGAACCGCATGTGCCTGTGCGGCATGGCGGCGGCGGAATACGGGACCTTGCCGGCACCGATGCAGCAGGCGCTGCACACGTTTTTTGCGGCCAACGAGGTGTGGCTCACGCAGCTGCTCGATCAGGCCCAGAACGAGGGCTACCTTAGCCTGCGAGCACCGCCGCGCGAGGAGGCGGGCATGATGATGAGCGCTCTGGAAGGGGCCATGCTGGTGGCACGCGCCATGGGAGACCCCATCCGCTTCGAGCGGGCGGCCGCATCGCTCCTGGCCCAGCTCGAGCAGCCCGGAGCGCCCTCCCCGGCCCGCAGCCTGCGAAATCGCGGCAACGCCGCGCGCCCGCGGCTGGGCAAGCCGCGCCGCTCACGTGCTCTGCAGCGCCGCTGAGGCCGCATGATCACGGCGATGTCCCGGCAACGAAAACCCGCCGCGGCTTGGCGGAAAGTCACCTGATGGCGTGGCTGACACCGCTGTTCATCGTTGCCGTCCTTCTCGCCACCGCGCTGGAGTGGTGGCTCTCGCTGCGCCAGGCCGCAAACGTCATCCGTCATCGCGGGGAAGTCCCGGGCCCCTTCGCCGCGAGCGTGTCGGCGCAAGAGCATGCCAAGGCTGCGGACTACACGGTCGCCAAGGTGCGCCTGGGGCGACTGGTGACGGTGGTGGATGCCGCACTGACGCTGGCGCTTACCGTGGGTGGCGGCATCGCCGCCATCGACGCGCTGTGGCGACGCACTCACTGGTCACAGCCCTGGCTGGGACTGGCCGTCATCGCCAGCATCGCGCTGATCATCCAGCTGGTGAATCAGCCGTTTTCGCTGTGGCGCACGTTTGTGCTGGAAGCGCGCTTTGGCTTCAACCGCACGACCGCGGCGCTCTACCTCGCCGACTTGGCCAAGAGCGTGCTGCTCGCCGTGCTGCTCGGCGGGCCGCTGCTCGCCGCGACGCTGCTGCTCATGGAACGCGCCGGCCGCTGGTGGTGGGCGTGGGCGTGGGGGCTGTGGCTGCTGGTCATGCTCATCATGGCCTGGGCCTGGCCCGCATTCATCGCGCCACTGTTCAATCGCTTCTCACCCCTGAAGGATCAGTCACTGCGCGAGCGCATCGAGGCGCTCCTCGGGCGTTGCGGTTTTGCTTCCAAGGGCGTCTTCGTCGTCGACAATTCGCGCCGCTCGAGCCACGGCAACGCCTATTTCACCGGCATCGGCCGCTACAAGCGCATCGTGTTCTTCGACACGCTGCTCGAGCGGCTCGCGCATCCGGAAGTCGAAGCGGTGCTGGCGCATGAGCTGGGACACTTCCGCCTCAAGCACGTGCGCAAGCGGCTGCTGCTGTCGGTGGCGGCGACCTTCCTGGGGCTCGCGCTGCTGGGGTGGCTGGCCGGTCAGCCGGGCTTCTATGCCGCCCTCGGCGTGCCGGTGCCCTCGACGCATGCAGCGCTGCTGCTGTTCATGCTGGCAGTGCCGGCGTTCATGTTCTTCATCACGCCGCTGGCCTCGCTGTGGTCCCGCAAGCACGAATTCGAGGCGGACGAGTTCGCCACCCGCTACGCCAGCGCCGCGGAGCTCGCGACCGCACTCGTCAAGCTGCATCGCGACAACGCCAGCACCCTGACCCCGGACCCGGTGTACGCGGCCTTCTACTACTCGCACCCGCCGCCGCTCGCACGCATTTCGCGCCTGCGTTCCGCCGCCGCCTGAACCTCACGGGATGTAGTAGAGATCGATGGTGTGACCGATGCGCTCGAGCGGTCGGTACGCATCCAGCCACGCGTAATCACTCGGCCGGCGGGTACGCGCCAGCGCCGAGATCGCCACCCAGCCGCTCACCGGCTGACTCGCCTTCAGTATCTCGAACGGGGGCAGCGGCTCGCGCGCGAGGTCGGCGGTGCCGTTGTAGGCCAGCGACAGCTTGCCGATGTGCAGCTGTGCCGCGCGGATCTCGAGGCGCCTAAGATCCTGGCCCCAGTCGAGGTCGGAATCGACCAGCACGCGGCGCGGTTCGCGCACGGTCTCGTTGAAGTAGGGCAGGTAGTCGGGGTACGCACGCCACAGCGTGCTCACCTGCCACAGCAGCAGCGCAGCCAGGAGCATGGTTGCGGCCAGGCGCAGGCGCGCATCAGCGAGCGCCCGGCACGCCCGCCAGGCGCGCCACGTGAGGTAGGCGCCGCCCAGGGCGAGGAACGGATAGAGAATCAGCACGTGGCGAATGCCGATGTTGATGCGGCTGAAGACGCTGGCGAAGCCCAGGATGGCGAGCACCAGCACGAGCGGCGCCAGTGCCCAGCCGTCGCGCGCGCGCCAGCCCTTAGCGGCCAGGCACGCCAGCCCGAGCGAGCCGCCCGCCAAGAGCGGCAGCGGTGTTTTGACCGCAAGGGTCACCAGATAGAAGTACCACCAGCCATCGAGGCTCACCTGTCCGAGCAGGTACGAAAGATGCCCGGCGTCGTTGTGCGCCTTGACCGCGATCACCCCGTTCACGAGGTCCGTCAGTTCCCGCGGCAACCAGGCGTGTGACAGCCAGCTGCCGAGCGTACGGGCGAGGCCGCCCTGGGAGATGAGGTAGTTCACCGCCCAGTCAAAGCGCACTTCCACGCCCGACACGTCCGGGGAGCGCACCGCGTACACCGCCAACAGCGGCACCAGGGCCGCGAGCGCCGCCAGCACCGCCCCGGTCGCACGCGAGCGCAGCACCCGCCACGGATGGTGCTCGTGCGTGCCGCGGGTCGCGCGCCAGCTGTTGAGCCCCTGCACCAGACCCAGGGCGAGGAGCGACAGGGCGATGAAGGGGACGGCGGAGAACTTGGTGGCGATGGCGATGCCGGAGGTGACCCCGAACAGCACGGCCTCCTCCCAGCGTCCGGAGGCGAGCCAGTTCTCGAGCGTGTACAGCGCCAGCAGGCAGGTCGCGGCCGCCGCGACGTCGAGAGTCGCGAGCGCCGCATGTCCGAGTATCGGCGGCACGGAGATCAGCAGCACCAGTGCCAGCAGTGCGGCCGCGTCGGAGGCGAACAGGCGGCGCGCCCACAGCCAGGTCGCCAGCAACAGCAGCACCAGGAACGGCAGGTTGCCCGCGCGCGCGAGCGTCAGGTACAGATCGTAGTGCCCGTCGGCGTAGAGGATGTCCTTGCCTTCCTGAGTGCCATCCGGCGGCGGCGTGCCGAAGGAGTGCGCGCCGGCAAGAAAGGGGCCGAGGGCGAGCAGCACGCGCGCGAGCGGCGGGTGCTCGGTGTCGTATTCGTAGTGGCCCTTGTCGAGCAGCTCGATGCCGGCGGCAATGTGCTCCGGCTCGTCCCAGGTGTTGGTATAGATGCGCCAGCAGCCCGCCGCAAGCACGCAGCTGCCGAGGATCACCAACGCGAGCGCGACGCGCACCGTCCAGCCGGAGCGCTCGGGCAACGGCGGCGCCAGGGTCAGACTCCGAACGGGTGCCGCAGCACGATGGTCTGCTCGCGGTCCGGCCCCGTTGAGATCATGTCGATGGGTATCGCGACCAGTTGTGCGAGCCGTTCGAGGTAGCGGCGCGCATTGCCCGGCAGCGCCTCGTAGGCGGTGATGCCCACCGTGCTCTCGCGCCAGCCCGGGAGCTCCTCGTACACCGGTTCGACGTCCGCATAGCCCTCGACACTCAGCGGCGGCTCGGGGGTCAAGGCCCCATTCAAGCGGTAGCCGACGCAGATGCGGATCATCTCAAGACCGTCGAGCACGTCGAGCTTGGTGATGCACAGCCCGGACACCGAGGAGTTCACGATCGCGCGCCGCAGCGTCACCGAATCGAACCAGCCGCAGCGGCGCCGCCGTCCGGTCACCGAGCCGAATTCGTGCCCGACGCGCGACAGGTGCTCGCCGTACTCATCGAACAGCTCGGTCGGAAACGGCCCGGCGCCGACCCGGGTGGTATAGGCCTTGACGACGCCGAGCACGGCATCGAAGGCGCGCGGTCCGAGACCGGTGCCGGTGCCGGCAAATCCCGCGGTGGTGTTGGAGGAAGTGACGAACGGATATGTGCCGTGATCGACGTCGAGCATGGCGCCCTGCGCCCCCTCGAACAGCACGTTGGCATCGCCGACGCGCAGCTCCTGCAGCGCGCGGGTCACGTCGGTGACCAGTGGCGCGATCCTGTCCGCCATGGCGAGCTGCGCATCCAGGGTCTTCTGGAAGTCCACCGGCGCGATCCGATAGTAGTGCTGCAGCAGGAAATTGTGGAAGTCCAGCACCTCCCCGAGTTTCGCGGCGAAGCGATCGCGCTGGAAGAGGTCCGCCACGCGCACGGCGCGGCGCGCCACCTTGTCCTCGTAGGCCGGGCCGATGCCACGACCGGTCGTGCCGATGGCATTCAGACCACGCGCGGTCTCGCGTGCCTGATCCAGCAGCACATGCGAGGGCAGGATCAGGGGGCAGCTGGGCGAGAGGCGCAGCCGCTCGAAGACCGGCACGCCCTGCTCGAGCAGCATGCGGCTCTCGCTGAGCAGCGCCTCGAGCGACAGCACCACGCCGTTGCCTATGAAGCAGCGCACCTGCTCGCGCAATATCCCCGAAGGGATCAGCGACAGGATGGTCTTCTTGCCGCCGATGACCAGCGTGTGACCGGCGTTGTGGCCGCCCTGAAAGCGCGCCACGGCGACGGCACGCTCGGTCAGGAGGTCTACGACCTTACCTTTGCCTTCATCACCCCACTGGGTGCCGATGATGATGACGAACTTTCCCACCTTCGCGATCCGCCTCTAGCGCACGAGGAACAGAATGACGACGCCGACCAGCATGGAGCCCAGACCCGCGATGCGCAACTCACGGTCGCGCACTTCGAGCAGCTTGGCAAGCGCGCGCTTGACGCCCTGGGGATTCAGAAAGGGCGCGATGCCCTCCATCACCAAAAACAGCCCGAGCGCGGCCAGCAGGTCGGTAAGGTTGATCGGCATGACACTCGAGAAGCGCCTCAGCGGCGCGGGGCCGGCGCCTTCGGCGAACCTGGATCCTTCAGGTACTTGAAGAATTCCCCATCGGGAGTGACCACCAGCAAATCGCCATCCCTGCCGAGGGAGCGCTCGTAGGCCTGCATGCTGCGGTAGAAGGCGTAGAAATCCGGATCCTTGGAATAGGCGCGCGCATAGGTCTGCGTGGCCAGGGCATCGCCCTCGCCACGAATGTGCAGCGCATCGCGCTCCGCATCGGCGAGGATCACCGTGCGCTGGCGCTCCGCCGAGGCGCGGATCCCGGCGCTCGCCTGCTGCCCTTCGGCGCGCAGCTGGCTCGCGGTCTTGGCGAAGTTCTGTTTCATACTCTCGTAGACCCGCGCCGCCACCTCGTCCGGCAGATCGATGCGCTGTACGCGCACGTCCACCAGATCGGTGCCGAGGGCTGCGGCCTTCTCGCTCGCCTGACCGAGCATCTCGCCGGTGAGACCGGCACGCTCGCTGGAGACGATATGCTGCAGGGCGCGCTGCGCGACCACCGTCTTGATGCCGTCCTTGACGATCCCCGCGAGACGGTCCCCGGCCTGTCCCTCGTCACCCCCGGTCGTCGTGTAGTACAGCGTCGGGTCCTTCACCTTCCACTTGATGTAGAAGTCGACGATGAGGCTGCGGCCATCATTGGTGAGGAAGTTCTCCCCGGTGTAGGACTGGGTGAGGAGGCGGTTATCGAATTTGGTCACCTTGTCCCAAGGCCATTTGTAATGCAGTCCCGGGCGGTAGTGGGTGCCGACGATGGCGCCGAATTCCTTGCGGATCGCGTATTGCGTCTCGCTCACGGTGAACATCGACAGGCCGATGAGGATCAGCAGCGCGACAAAGATCCCATAGAAGGGGACGTAGCGGGCACTCATCAGCGCTCTCCCCGGCCGCGCGCTTCGACGGTCACCTGATCGGGCTCCTTGGCGCCGGCGGCTGCGGCATCCGCGGCTGTCGGCTCGCCCTCGCGGGCGTTGCTCTTCTCCAGCAGCTTGTCGATCGGCAGGTAGATCATGTTGCTGCCGGCCTTGCCGTCGATGAGCACCTTGTGGGCGCGACCGAGCACGCTCTCCAGGGTATCCATGTAGATCCGTCGCCGGGTCACCTCGGGGGCCAGCGCGTAGGCGCCCTGCAGCTGGGCGAAGCGCGACGCCTGGCCCTCGGCCACCGCCGTCACCTGCGCCTTATAGGCCTCGGCGTCCTGCTGTATGCGTGCCGCGGCGCCCTGCGCCACCGGCAGAATGCCGTTGGCGTAGGCTTCGGACTCGAGGATGAAGCGCTCCTTGTCCGCCTGCGCCTTGTTGGCGTCGCGCTGCGAGGGAACGACCGCGTCGGGCACCTGCACGTCCTCGAGATTGACGGTCGTGACCGTAATGCCGGAGTTGTAGTAATCGAGCGTGCGCTGGATCAGCTCCTTGGTGCGCCGGGTGATCTCCGGGCGGGTGCCACCGACTTGCACATCGTAGAGCGTGCTGCGGCCGACGATCTCGCGGATGGCACTCTCGCTCACCTCGGTCAGCGTTTGTCCCGGATCGCGCACGCTGAAGAGCGTCTTCTTCGGATCCGAGAACTGATACTGCACCGCAAAGTGCAGGTCGACGAGGTTGACGTCGGAGGTGAGAACGCGCGACTTGAAGTCGCTCGAGTTGACACTCGCCACGTTGACCTTGGTGACGGTCTCGACCCAGGGTATGCGCCAGCCCCAACCCGGACCGCGCACATCGACCAGCGCCCCGAAGCGCTGGATCACCGCTTTCTGCGCCGGCCCGACCGTGTAGAAGCCGCTCGCCAACCACAGGATTACGACCGCCGCTGCCAGGATGAGCAGCAGCGAGCCACTGCCGCCGCTGCCGCCTCCGGGGCGCAGGAACGACTCGAGCTTGCGCTGCAGACCCTTGATGCGCTCATCGAGGTCCGCACCGCCCTGACCGGGACGGCGCCCCCACGGGCTCTTCTGACCACTGTTCGGTTGATTCCAGGCCATAGGAACTTTGCGCGGCTGGCGCTACTTGGAGGCGCTCGAAAGGGCGGACGATTGTAGGTAGAGGTCTGACGGGGCACAAGGCGTGTCCACGCCCTGCACCTCGAGAATCTGCACACCGGCGGTGCGGGCGAGCGTCAGCAACTCAAGATCGGGTAACTCCACCGCCAGCTCGATCGAGCCGTCGGCAGCGGAGGTTTCCCCGCGCACCGCCTGCGCGGCGTACAGCCGCGAGCGCAGTGCCCCGGCGCTCGCCGGCACGCGCAGGCGTGCCCGCCGCGCGAAGCGCGCCAGGCGCTCGGCCACGGCACTCAAGAGCAGATCGAGCCCCTCGGCACGCTGCGCACAGATCCATACCGCCTGCGCGCGACCCTCGGCGTCGCGATCGATGCGCGGCGCGATCTCGAGACGATCGATCTTGTTATAAATGAGCAGCTGCGGCAGCTGCGCCGCACCGATCTCCTCGAGCACAGAATCGACCTGTGCGATCTGCTCGGCGCGCCGCGCGTTGCTGGCGTCGACCACGTGCAGCAGGAGCGTCGCCGCGCGCGCCTCGGTGAGGGTGGACTGGAAGGCCGCTACCAGCTCGTGCGGCAACTCGCGGATAAAGCCTACCGTGTCGGCAACCACCACCGGCGCACCGCCAGGCAACACGATGCGTCGCACGGTCGGATCGAGGGTCGCAAACAGCTGGTCGGCGATGTAGGCGTCGGTGCCCGTGAGCGCCCGAAAGAGCGTCGACTTGCCGGCGTTGGTGTAACCGACGAGGGCCAGCGAGGGCACCGGGATCTCCGCGCGCATCTGCCGCCCGGTCTCGCGCTGCTGACTAATCTTCTCCAGGCGCTTGGTCAGCACGCGCACGCGCTGCCCGATGATGCGCCGGTCGGTTTCCAGCTGCGTCTCGCCCGGGCCGCGCAGGCCGATGCCGCCCTTCTGGCGCTCAAGGTGTGTCCAGCCGCGCACCAGGCGGCTGGAGATATGCTTCAGCTGCGCGAGCTCCACTTCCAGCTTGCCCTCAAAGCTGCGGGCGCGTTGCGCGAAGATGTCGAGGATCAGGCCGTTGCGGTCGAGCACGCGCCGCTCGGTGAGCTTCTCGAGGTTGCGTTCCTGGCTCGGGGACAGCGCGTGATCCACCAGGATCACATCCGCTTCGCCCGAGTGCGCCAGTTCCCTCAGTTCCTGTGCCTTGCCGCTGCCGAGAAAGTAGCGCGGATCGGGCCGGTCACGGCGGCCGGTGAGCGTCGCGACCGGCAGCGCGCCGGCCGATACGGCCAGCTGCCTGAACTCCTGCAGGTCCTCCGGATCTACGGGGGCGCCCAGTCCCAGGCGCACGAGTACGGCGCGCTCACCAGTCCTTGGGCGTTCGAACACTCAGGTTTCCCGCGGGCACGGACATTTATTCGGCAGGGGTCTCGGGAGCGCCGCCGCCCTCTTCCGCGAGCCGCACGTTGCGCGCCGGCACGACGGTGGAGATCGCGTGCTTGTAGACCATCTGGCTGACACTGTTCTTCAGGAGCACGACAAACTGGTCGAAGGAGTCGATCTGACCCTGCAGCTTTATGCCATTGACCAGATAGATCGACACCGGCACCCGCTCCTTGCGCAGGGCATTCAGGAAAGGGTCTTGCAGGGACTGGCCTTTGGCCATCATGTTCTCCTTATTTTTCCGCTTCGAGTTGTTCGGCAGGACAATCGAGCCCGCACCGCACTTCCATGTCCGCGGTCTCGCACAAGCTTATGTGCCACGCAAATGCACGGCACCGACACCCTCATATTAACATGCACCCTCCATCAAAGCCCAAACCCGCCCAGCCGTGCCGTAATGTCTCGAATCCACGACAGCCGGTCGGTGCGCTGCGGATCAAGCCAGTGTCCTGATGCTTCGCTACGCAGCCACGTCAGCTGACGTTTGGCCAGCTGGCGCGTCGCGGCAATCCCACGGCTCACCGCTTCCTCGAGTGTCAACTCGCCCTCCAGGTGCGCCCACAGCTGCCGGTAGCCGACGGCCCGTACCGCCGGATGCCGGCTCGAAAGATCACCGCGCGCACGCAGGCGCGCGACCTCGGCCAGGAAGCCGGCGGCCATCATGGCGTCGAACCGCTGCGCGAGCCGCTCGTGCAGTAGCGCGCGTTCGCCGGGTGCGAGCACCCAGTGCAGCAGCGGCCAGTCTGCGAGCGGGCTGACCGTGGCGCGCTGCAGTTCGGAGATCGGGCGCCCGGTGCTCAGGCACACCTCGAGTGCCCGCTGAATGCGCTGGCTGTCGGCGGGACTGATGCGCGCCGCGGCCTGCGGATCGCGCTGTGCGAGCTCCGCGTGCAGCGCCGGCCAGCCCACGCGCCGCGCCCGCGCATCGAGCTGCTGCCGCAGCGCCGGTGCCGCCTGCGGCAGGACCGCGAGCCCCTGCAGCAGCGCACGCAGATACAACATGGTTCCCCCCACCAAGAGCGGGATGCGGTTGCGGGCGTGGATGGCCCGAATGCTCGCCAGGGCATCGGTGACGAATCGCCCCGCCGAATAGCTCTCGGTGGGCTCGCAGATGTCGATCAGGTGGTGGGGAACGCGCGCGCGCAGCGCCGCGGGCGGCTTGGCCGTGCCGATATCCAGGCCGCGGTACACGAGCGCGGAATCCACGCTGACGATCTCGATGGGCGCGTGCTCAGCCAGGGCGATGGCCCAGTCGGTCTTGCCCACACCGGTGGGGCCGGTGAGCACCAGGAGCGGGCGTCGGGCGTCCCCGCCGGCGGCGGACCCCGCGGCCATGTCAGCGACCCCGGAGGAACAGCTGATCGAGCTGCTGCAGGCTCAGGCGGGTCCACGTGGGCCGCCCGTGGTTGCACTGATTGGCCCGTTCCGTGGCCTCCATCTGCCGCAGCAGGGCGTCCATTTCCGGCAGGGTGAGTCGCCGGTGCACGTGGATGGCGCTGCGGCAGGCGAGCGTGGCCAGAAAGCGATCGGCGGCCCCCTCCAGGTGATGGCCGCCCGTCTCGAACGCCAGCTCGGCCACCATGGCGGCCACGACCGGACCGATCTCGCGCAGGTTCAGCAGCGCCGGCACCCGCCGCACCGCAAGACGCTCGTCGCCGAGGGCATCGACCTCAAAACCGGCCGCCTCCCACTGCGATCGCTCCTCCAGGATCCTCGCCAGTTCATGGGGTTTCAGATCGACCACGATCGGTTCCAGCAGGTGCTGGGAGGCAATGCCGGAGCGCTCCCGGTCGGCCTTCAATTTCTCGTACAGCACGCGCTCGTGCGCCGCATGCATGTCGACCAGCACCAGTCCTTCGGCGTTCTGCGCCAGGATGTAGGCGCCGTGCAGCTGGGCGAGGGCCGTCCCCAGCGCTGCGCCGCCACCCGGTTCGGCGGTGCCAAGGGGGGCCGCCCCGGCCTCGGCTGCCGCGATGACACGCCAGGGGTCGCGGGAGGCGCTGTACAGGGGGAGCGAGGCGGCATACGGGGCCGCACGCGCGGGGAAGCCGCCGCCTGCGCTGGCGTGCGGTGGCGTGGTCCCCAGTGCCGTCGTGCCCGCCGCCGCGGGGCCGGCCGCGTCGGGCCGGGTGTCGGCGAGCACGCGCTGCAGCGCCCGAAACACGAACTCATGCATCTGGCGGCTGTCACGGAAGCGCACCTCCAGCTTTGCCGGGTGCGCATTGACGTCGACGAGCTTCGGATCGAGCGTCAGGTACAGAACGTACGCGGGATGACGCCCGTGGTAGAGCACGTCGCGGTAGGCCAGACGGGCCGCACTCATGAGCAGCCGGTCGCGGACGCTGCGCCCGTTGACGAACCAGAACTGCTGGTCCGCCTGGGCGCGCGAGCGGGTCGGCAGCGATACCCAGCCTGACAGCATGACCGGACCGGCCGCGTGGCGCACGGGCAGTGCCGCGGCGGGAAAATCCGCGCCCAGCACCTGCCCCAGGCGGGCGCTCTCCTCCCCGGCCGCCTCGATCGCCGGCGCATCGAGCAACAGCCGCGTCCCGTGCCGCAGGCGGAAACTGACGTCAAAGCGCGAGAGCGCCAGGCGCTCGACCAGACCGGCGATATGCCCCAGTTCAGTCGCGTCGCTGCGCACGAACTTGCGGCGCGCCGGCACGTTGAAAAAGAGATCCCGCACCTCGACGGTCGTACCGGGCAGCTGCGCCGCGGGGCGTATGTCTGCGAGCGTGCCGCCCTCACAGCTGATCTCGGCACCGTGCGCGGCGCCGGCCGGGTGGGAAGCCATCCGCAGCCGCGCCACCGAGGCGATCGAGGGCAGCGCTTCGCCGCGAAAGCCGAGCGTGCTGACCGCCTCCAGATCATCGAGCGAGGCGATCTTGCTGGTCGCGTGACGGGTCAGCGCCAGGGACAGTTCCGCGGCGGGGATGCCGCAACCGTCATCGCGCACGCGCACCAGGCCGATACCACCGCGCTCGACGTCGATTTCGATGCGCCGGGCGCCGGCGTCGAGGCTGTTTTCGACGATTTCCTTGACGACGGATGCCGGCCGCTCGATCACTTCGCCGGCAGCGATCTGGTCAACGAGTTCGCCGGAAAGTACGCGGATAGCCATGCAGGCGCGTAAGTCTACAGGCGAAACCGCTCGCTGCACGGCGCCCTCGCCGTGCGCCCACGGATCAGGGCGTTGCCACCGCGGCGGAGGCGTCCGCGGCGCTGGCCAGGCTCTCGCGCCGCTGCAGCTTGAAGCGTGTGCCGTCGGGGGGGTTCTGCAGGAAGTAGCTGCGCACGCCGCTGGCGATCGCCTCGGCGAGCCGTGACTGCTGGCTCGCGTTCTTCAGGTGCCGCTCTTCCTCGGGATTGGAGATGTAGGCGGTCTCGACCAGCATCGAGGGAATGTCCGGGGACTTGAGCACCACGAACCCGGCGTGCTGTACCTGCGCCTTGCGCACTTCGCCGACGCTCTCAAGCGCACCGACGACGCGCTCGGCGGCACTGGCGCTCACCCCGATGATCTCGCTCTGGGTGGCATCCAAGAGCACGGGGGCGAGGCTCCCCTTGTCATCCAGGCGCACGCCGCCCATGAGGTCGGCCGCATTCTCGCGCTCGGCCAGCCAGCGCGCCGCCTCGCTCGAGGCGCCGTGCACGGAGAGCACGTATACCGAGGCGCCCGAGATGCTGCGGTCGGCGATGGAATCGGCGTGCACCGACACGAACATGTCGGCGCGCGCGACCCGCGCCCGGTGAATGCGGTCGCGCAGCTCCAGAAACTCGTCGCGATCACGCGTGAGCACGGCGCGCATGCCTGCTTCCGCATTGATGCGTTCGGCGAGCGCGCGCGCGATCGCGAGCGTCACGTCCTTCTCACGCGTGCCGCCGTGGCCGATGGCACCGGGGTCCTGGCCGCCGTGGCCTGCGTCCACGGCGATGATGACGTCGCGGCTGCCTTCATCGGAGGCGTGCACCGCATGCACCGGCTGCGGTGCGATGCTCACCGGGGCGGACGACCACGGGCCGAGGTTGAGCAGCAGCGTGCGGCCGCGGGCATTGGCCCAGCGGGGGGCGAGCGTGGTGTTGGTCTCGATCACGACCCGCAGCGTACCCCCCGGCTGCACGCCGAAGCGCACGGCGCTCACCACGCCGCCCGGCGCCGGTGCGTGCAGGCCCGCGGCACGGTGCGTGTGCTTGAGGTCGATGACGATGCGGTACGGGTGCTCGAGGGTAAAGAACGTCGGCGCCACGGATTCATCGAGGTCGAGGCTGAGCTGCGCGGCCTCCGGTTGCGGCGCGAGTTGCATCGCGCGCAACACCGCCGCGTATGCCCCGGTGGCGCTCATGCCCCACAGTGCGACGAGGATCCCCCGATAAAAAATCTTTTGAATCATTGGGTTCGCAGCACTACCTTGCGCGTAATCTACGGGGTCTCCCGAGCCAATTCAAGATACACGCCCGTCCGGGCTTGCTTGCAGGCTGGCCAGCCACCGCTGCCCGGCAGCCGAGCGGGCCTGCAGCTCGATGGCGTGCGCGGCGGGACCCGCGCTGAAGCCGAGCTGCAGGTCGGGCAGGGGCAGATGGCCCGCGCCCCGCTCGGGCCATTCGACGAACCACAGATGGCCCTGCTGCGCCCAGTCGCGCAGCCCCAGAGCCTCGAGTTCGAGGGCATCGCCCACCCGATACAGGTCCACGTGGACGACCGTCATCGCGCCCAGCGGATACAGCTCGATGAGCGTGTAGGTGGGGCTCCTGACGGGACCGGTGATGCCCAGGGCTTTGAGGTAACCGCGCACGAAGGTCGTCTTGCCGGCGCCGAGGTCGCCGGACAGGAACACTACGGCGAGTTCCTCGCCCCCCGGGCGCGCGCGTGCCAGGCGCGCCGCGAGCGCCTCAGTCTCGCCTTCGGTGCGAACCCGGTGGCGCACACACGGGCGCTTCACAGATTGACGCAGTGGTGCAGTTCGCGGGTCAGGTCGCTCGCCAGCACGCCGCGCTCGCCGGCGCGCGCGGCGGCATCCCCCGCCATGGCATGCACCAGCACGCCCACGCGGGCCGCGGCCCAGTGATCGTGACACTGTGCGAGGATCCCGGCGATCGCACCGGTCAAGACATCGCCCGTGCCGGCGGTCGCCATGCCCGGATTGCCGCGCTCGCAGACCCCGGGCGTGCGCCCGCGTGCACCCACCAGGGTGCCGGCGCCCTTGAGCACGATGGTGCCGTGAAAGCGCTCGAGCAGCCGGTCGAGCGCTGCGAGACGATCATGCTGGATGTCGTGCGCGCTCACCCCGAGCAGGCGACCGGCCTCACCCGGATGTGGCGTCAGGATCCAGTCCCCGCGGGCACCGCTGCCGGCCTCGGCCAGGAGATTGAGCGCGTCCGCATCCACGACCAGCGGCTTGCCGGAGTCGAGCACCACCGCGAGCGCGCTGCGCGCCCAGGCCGAGCGACCCAGGCCCGGCCCCACCGCGATCACGTCGGCGCGTCCGGCGGCCTCGGCGAGCACGCCGTCATCGGTGAGCCCGATGCAGATCAGTTCGGGGCGCCCGGCCGCAATCGAGGCCACGTTCTCCGGGGCCACCGCGACGGTGGTAAGGCCTGCGCCCACGCGCAGGCAGGCTTCGCCTGCGAGGCGCGCCGCGCCGGGCATGCCGCTGCCGCTGCCGACGATGAGCACGCGGCCGAAGTCGCCCTTGTTGGATGAGCGCGCGCGACGCGGCAAGGCCTCGTGGATTTCCGACTCCACGATGCGGGTGAGCCGCGGGGCCGGCGCTGCCGAGGGCGGGGGCGAGACCTCCAGGTCATCGCAGAACACCGTGCCGGCGAATTCCGGACCGTCGCCCACGAACAGGCCGGTCTTCAGCCCCACGAACGTCACCGTCGCGTCCGCCCGGATCGCCTCCTCCCCGAGCACGGTGCCGGCGTCGCCATCGAGGCCCGAAGGGATATCGAGCGCAAACACCGGACGGCCGCTGTGATTGATGGCGCGAATCACGGGCGCAAGGTCCGCGCGCACATCGCCCCTGAGTCCGATGCCGAGCAGTGCATCGACGATGACCTCGCCGGCGGCGAGGTGCTCCGGGGCAAAGGCGCGCACCGCGCCACCGCTCGCGCGCAGGTCCTGGTAGGCCTGACGCGCATCGCCGTGCAGCTTCTCCGGGTCGCCGGCGGCGAGCACGCTCACGGTGAGCCCGGCGGCCTGCGCGAAGCGCGCCAGCACGTAGCCGTCACCGCCGTTGTTGCCGTTGCCACACACGATCACGATGCGATGGGCCATCGGCCAGCGCGTGCGCAGGTAGCGCAGCGCCGCTTCCCCGGCACGCTTCATCAGGGTGTAGCCGGATATGCCCAGCGCCTCGATGGCATGCGCGTCGAGGGCACGCACCTGCGAAGTCGAATACATAGCCACGGGCAGCGCCATGGCGCTCATTATACTGCCCGCTGTGGTCACGCCATGACGCAGCTTTCTTCCACCGACCTGGCGGCGCTCAAAAGTCAGTTCCAGGCCCGCGCCCGCGCCTTGGGCTTCAGCGCCCTCGGCGTGGCCGGCGTCGAGATTCCGCAGGACGAGCGACACCTGTTGCGCTGGCTGGACGCGGGCTTTCACGGCGAGATGGGCTACATGCAGCGCCACGGGAGCATGCGCAGCCGGCCGCAGGAGCTGCAGCCGGGAACCGTGCGGGTGTTAAGTGCCCGCATGGATTACTGGCCCGCCGATGCGCAGCCGGCGCAGAGCGTACTGGACGACCCCACGGTGGCCTACGTGTCGCGCTACGCGCTCGGACGTGACTATCACAAGGTGCTGCGGCGCTCGCTCGCGGCGCTGGCGAGCGCCATCCAAGCCGAATCGGGGCCGTTCGGCTATCGGGTTTGCGTCGATACCGCGCCGGTGCTCGAGCGCGCGCACGCCCGCGATGCGGGCCTCGGCTGGATCGGCAAGCACACCAATCTCATCGCGCGCGATGCGGGCTCGTGGTTCTTTCTCGGCGAGATCCTCACCGACCTGCCGTTGCCGGAAGATGCGCCGGCGAGCGCGCACTGCGGCAGCTGCCAGGCGTGCCTGCCGGCCTGTCCCACCGGGGCCATCGTCGCGCCCTGGCGCCTGGATGCGCGCCGCTGCATCTCCTACCTGACGATCGAGCACCCGGGCAGCATTCCGCTCGAACTGCGTGCGGCGCTGGGCAACCGCGTCTATGGCTGCGATGACTGTCAGCTGGTGTGTCCCTGGAACAAGTTCGCCCAGGCGGCCGCGCACCCGGACTTCAAGGTGCGCCACGGGCTCGATGGCACGGCCCTGGTGGCGCTGTTTCGCTGGACAGCGGCGCAATTCGAGGAGCGCATGCGCGGCTCGGCGATCTACCGCATCGGTTATACGCGCTGGTTACGCAACATCGCCGTGGCGCTCGGCAACGCGCCGAGCTCAAGCGCGGTGATCGAGGCGCTCGCGGCGCGGCGTGAGGATCCGGCGGAGCTCGTGCGCGAACACGTCGCGTGGGCGCTCGAGCGCCACGGCGCGAGCGGCGCAACGCCGCCGCTTTAGGGACGGCTGGCGCGCACGTTGTCGATGAGGCGCGCCTTGCTGAGGCGCGCCGCGGTGAGCACCACGAGCTCGCGTGTCTGCGCCGCCGGGGTGCTGAGATCTTCCGCCTGGCGGACTGAGAAGTAGTCCGGGCGCAGTCCCGCGCTCTCCAAGGCGCTGAAGCCGCTGCGCTCGATGCTGGCGAAATCCGCATCGCCCGCCTGCAGGCGCCGGGCGGCGGCGCTCAAAGTCGCATAGATCGTCGGCGCCAGCGCGCGTTCCGCGGCGGTCAGGTACTGGTTGCGCGAACTCATGGCGAGCCCGTCGGCGTGGCGCACCGTGGGCGCGCCGACGATCTGCACCGGCATGCACAGGTCAGCGACCATGCGGCGGATGATGGTCAGCTGCTGGAAGTCCTTCTCCCCGAACACGGCGATCTCGGGTTCCACGATGTGAAACAGCTTGGCCACCACGGTGCTCACGCCCTCGAAATGCCCGGGACGGAACTCACCGTCGAGTATGCGCGACAGACCCGGCACCTCGACCCGCGTGGCGCGCGCTGCGCCGTGCGGATAGATCTCGCGTACGTCCGGCATGAACATCAGGTCACAGCCGGCGGCGGCGAGCATGCGCTCGTCCTCGCTCGGCGTGCGCGGGTAGTGGGCGAAGTCCTCGTTGGGACCGAACTGCATGGGGTTGACGAAGATGCTGGCGACGAAGCGCTCACCGCGCTGCCGCGCCACCTCGATGAGGCTCACGTGGCCGGCGTGCAGATTGCCCATGGTCGGCACGAAGGCGACGCGGTGGCCGGCGCGCCGCCAGGCGCCCACGCGCTCACGCACGGCGGCATTGGTGGTGACGGTTTCCATGGCCTACTGGAAGCTGTGCTCGGGTGCGGGATACTCGCCCGCCTTCACCGCGCGCACATAGCGCCTCAGGGCCTCCAGGTTGCTCGGCGCTCCGTCCATGAAATTGCGCACGAAGCGCGGCTTGCGCCCGGTGGTTAGGTCTAGCATGTCGTAGGTCACCAGGATCTGGCCGTCGGTGTCGGGCCCGGCACCGATGCCGATGACCGGCACGTGCAGCGCCGCGGTGATGGCCTGACCGAGCGGGGCCGGTATGCACTCCAGCAGCACCAAATCCGCGCCGGCGGCTTCCAGCTGCCGCGCCTCCTCGATGAGCCGGGCCGCGGTGTCGCGCTCGCGCCCCTGTACGCGGAAGCCCCCGGTCTTGTGCACCGACTGGGGCTTCAGTCCCACGTGGGCGCACACGGCGATGTCGTGCCCGGAAAGAAATTCGACGATCTCGGTCTGCTTGCCGCCGGACTCCAGCTTGACCATCTTCGCACCGCCCTCCTGCATCAGGCGTACGGCATGGGCGAGCGCCAGATCCCGGGACGGGTAACTCATGAACGGCAGATCGGCCATGAGGAACGGGCGATGCAGACCGCGGGCGACTGCGGCGCTGTGGTACACCATGTGATCCATGGTGACCGGCACGGTGGTGTCGTGGCCCTGAATCACCATGCCGAGCGAGTCGCCCACCAACACCAGGTCCACGTCCGCGGCGTCCAGCAGCACGGCGAAGCTTGCGTCATAACAGGTGAGGCTCGCGATCTTCTCGCCCTCGGCCTTCATGCGCTGCAGCGTCGCCAGCGTAACCGGCGGACGGCTCACATCCCGCTGCAGATGCGTGTACATGGGCCCGGGAGTGTAGCTAGATCGCGCGGCTGCGCAACGGGTTGTAGTAGAGGCGTCCGCGGTTCATGCGCTTGATGGCGGCCAGCAGTTCATCGTAGTCGCGCTGATTGGCGATCGGATCGATCGACGCCGCGTTGACGATCAGCAGCGGTGCCGCCGCGAACTCGTGAAAGAAGCGCGCATACGCCTCGTTGAGGCGCTCCAGGTACTGGCGGTCGATGTACTGCTCGTAGTCAACACCGCGCTTGGCTATGCGCTCGAGCAGCACATCGACCGGGGCCTGCAGGTAGACCACGAGGTCGGGCTTGGGCGCCTGGATGTCGAGCTTCGAGTACAGCTGCTCATAGAGCTCGTACTCCGCATCGTCGAGGGTCACGCGCGCAAACAGGCGATCCTTCTCGAGCAGGTAGTCCGCCACGCGCACCGGGGCGAACAGATCCGCCTGCTTGAGGGCGGCGAGCTGCTGCGCGCGCTGCAGCAGAAAGTACAGCTGCGTTGGCAGCGCGCCGGCGCGCGGATTCTTGTAAAAGCGCTCGAGAAACGGGTTCTGCGCGGCCTGCTCCAGCACGGCCTGGGCGCCCAGGCTCGTGCACAGGCGACGCGCAAGACTCGTCTTGCCGACGCCGATCGGCCCTTCCACCACGATGTACTTGTGGCTCGACTCGTTAGCCATGCGCTTATAACAGACTGATGCCTTCGGAGCTGACGCGCCCCTTGAGTTCGGTCACTCGGCCGAGTCCCGGAAGGTCCAGGTCGGGGGCGATATCCGCCAGAGGATACAGAACGAAGTTGCGCTCCACTATCCCGGGATGCGGCAGCATCAGGAGCGCGTCCGCCCGACGTTCGCGCGCAAACGCCAGCAGATCCAGGTCGAGGATGCGCGGACCCCAGCGTTCGCGCGCGGCCGGACGACCGAACGCACTCTCGAGAGTGCGCATTTCCTGCAGCAGTTCGGGCGCGGTGAGCTGTGTCAGCAGTCCCGCGACGGCGTTGACGAAGTCAGGCTGGGGCACCGGTCCGAACGGTCGCGAGCGGTAGAGGCGCGAGACGAGTACGCGGCGGGTGCGCGGCAGCTGCGCGAGGCGCTCGCAGGCCTGCTCGACCTGCCGCTGGGGATCCGCCAGGTTGCTGCCCACACCCACGTAGGCCGGCTGCCAAATCTGCTGCGGCACCGCAATCAGCTGGAACCGGCGCCTGCGCCGCGCCGGCGGCGGCGGCTGCGCCGTCGCGGTCCGGGCGCGGCACGGGTGTCGCCGGTGAGCGCATCCGCCATGCGGCCGCGCTCCTCTGGGCCGACCTCCTGTAACCGTGTCCACCACTGCGCCATCTCCGCCGGCGCCAGACCGAACTGCGCCCGCAGCAGCAATAAATCGTAAGCGGCGCGGAAACGCGGGTGCTCGAGCACGCGCAGGGCGCGCCGGCCGCGCGGGTGCTCGAGGCGTGGCTGCAGTCCGAACATCTCACGCACACCGAGCGAGAAGCGTTTGGGAATGGCCACGTGGGACTGGGCCTCACGCGTGGCGCGATCGCAGGCATCCAGGATGGTGGCCATCTCGTGCCAGCGCTGCGGCGGGGTCGCCTCGATGATCCCGGCAATCGGGCCATATAAGAGGAGCGCAAAGAGAAAGGTCGGGGTCACGGGCTTGTCCGCGAGCACCCGCGCGTCGGTGTTCTCGAGGCCCTGCTGCAGCAGCTTCTCGACCAGGCTTCCGGGATGGGAGCTGAAGTAGGCGTCGACGCTGGGCAGTAATGCCGCCAGCAGCCCGCGGCGACGCAGCACTTCGAAGCTGCGCGCCCCATGGCCGCTCAGGAAGAGCTTCAGCGTCTCATCGAAGAGGCGCGCCGGTGGCACGCCGCCCAGAAGGTCGCGCAGCGGCTCGAGCGCCGCCGCGGTTGCCGGATGCAGGTGGAAGCCGAGTTTGGCCTCGAAGCGCGCGGCGCGCAGCATGCGTACCGGGTCTTCGCGAAAGCGGGTCTCCGGATCGCCGATGAGGCGCAGCGTGCGCGCGCCGATGTCCTGCACGCCGTTGACGTAATCCCAGATCGAGAAATCGGCAATGTTGTAGTACAGGGCATTGGCGGTGAAATCGCGTCGCCACACGTCTTCATCGATCGTGCCGTAGACGTTATCGCGCAGAATGCGGCCCGAGGCATCGAACATGCGCACGGTCGCATCGTCTGCGTGCTGCTCGGCCATGCTCGGAGTGTCCGCACCACCCTCATCCTCGAGCACCGACTCGTCGAGCTCGGGTGCTTCGCCGTCCTCCGGGTCTGCGGAAGGCAGCGGTTCATCCCCCTGCGATGGGGCGCTGGTGGCACGGAAGGTCGCGACCTCGATGATGTCGCGCCCGAAAAAGACATGTGCGAGGCGGAAGCGCCGGCCGACGAGTCGACAGTTGCGGAACAGGCGCTTCACCTGTTCGGGCAGCGCATCGGTGGCGACGTCGAAGTCTTTCGGCTCCAGGCCGAGCAGCAGGTCGCGGACACAGCCACCCACCAGAAATCCCATAAACCCCGCATCGCGCAGGCGATAGAGAACTCGCAGCGCGTTGGGCGAGATATGGGAGCGCGAGACTGAGTGCTCGGATCGCGAGATGATCCGTGGTGCGGCGGAGGGCGTCGCGATGGACGCTTCAGGAGAATTCAATGATCTGGCTTTCGGCTTGAGCAATTGGGGCGGCTCTCTATAATACCGCGCTCCTGCTCGCGGCCCCTTCCTCGCTCCCTTCGTCTAGAGGCCCAGGACATAGCCCTCTCAAGGCTGTAACACGGGTTCGAATCCCGTAGGGAGCGCCAT
>CAWFDT010000001.1:0-184425 GCA_963814675.1 uncultured Pseudomonadota bacterium | reverse complement strand
TCATTTGCTCCCACGCAACAGTTCCCCAAAACCCCCCCGTAGGGTCGAGGGCCGGCAGGCTAACGGCAAACCGAAGGAGGAAACCTGGTTCCCGAGTTCCATGATCGCGGGCGGACCCTGATCCTGATGGCGCTTTGGAACTACAAGCTCCAAGCCGGCCAAGTGAACGCCCCGATGGGCGCGGCCGAGGAGGAACCGGGCGCCAGCGAGCAGGCCCCGGGAAGGGACCGTTGCTCAGATCCACGCCATCGTCGCCAAGATGGGCGGAACCTCCCGATGTGCCGCTGTATTGTCACGGCGGCCCGGTCGCCCAATAGGGCATATTGGGCCGGTTCTAGCCGAGGGGTGATAGATCCGGGTCGACTCGATCGAGACGTGGCCGGCCTGGGCCTGGACGGCCTCGAGAGCCATGCCCGCTTCGCGCAGGCATCTCAAGCAGGTGTGTCGCAGCTGATGACAAGTCGCTCGTTGCAGTCCGGCTCGTTGGCAAGCGCCGCGTAGGATCACGTCGACACCCTCGGCGCTCAAGCCCCGACCGCGGCTGGGGCCCTTCAAAGTGACGAAGACCCGATCGGTCGGTGCGTTCGGCGGACGCTCGCAGCGCAGGTAGTCGCCCACTGCGGAGAAAAACACGTTCGAGATCGGCGTGACTCGGGGCCGGCCGCCCTTGCCCTCGGCGATGAACAGCGAACGCTCCCCGACCTGGATGTCGCCGAGACGAAGCCCGAGGACCTCGCAACGACGCAGCCCGCCCAGCACCATGGCCAAGACCATCGCCCGATCGCGATCGGTCCGCATCGCCGCCAGGAGGGCGTCGACCTCTCCGGGCGAGAGGATCCTCGGCAAGGTATGCGGGACACGCACCAGCGGAACGCTTCGCGATCTGCCACCCTGCCGGCGGGTGGACAGACCGCGAGGCACCGGATTCGTGACGACCGAGGTGTCGCCTCGGGCGATCACGTAGCTGTAGAAACCCGACACCGACGAAAGCCGCCGTGCGATCGTGCGAGCCGACATTCCCGACTCGCCGTCCGACAAACGGATCACGCTCCGGTCGCCGCGCTGATCAGCCAGGAACTCAAAGATGTCCGCGGCCACGACGTCAACGGGATCCTTCACCACAACGGCGAAGAAGGTCTTCAGGTCGAACGCCACCGCCCGAAGCGTGTTCGGCCGGACCCGACCAGCCTCAAACTCCAGATACAGCTCAACCATGCGGTGGCCGAGTGAGTACCGGGTCTCGCCCGTCGGGCCAGCCCTACGGACAAGAGTCGGGAAAGAAGTCATCCAGCCACGCCGCCAGGTCCGGATGAAAGACACGGGGATGCACGATGGATCACACGTGTATTAGGCGTTTTGGCGACCCTTCACCGCGACATTCTGCTGGCACATTCGGTGACACCCTCGGGGCGATGGGTGGGATGTCCGAGGGGTCTGTCCGTTACTTGGGGTGGACTGACCGCATTTTGACGACCTGGTGTCGTCCCGGGTGGCGTATCGGGTGTGGTTGTGTCCCTATCGCCTCGGTTCCCCACGCGAAGGCTGATCTGGTGAGCCAGGCGCCCTGGGGTCGCGGACAGGCGCCCGGTAAGCTTGTAGGCGAGAGGCTCGATGTTTCAGCCTTGGGCGCCCGTTCGATCCAGTCCCCGTTGACGCTCTGCCTGGTGAAAGTCAAGGAGGCAGGTCGTGGAGCGGCGCCCGGTGGTGCGGTGGTGTGGAGGTCGCCGGCTGGTTCGAGGTGGACTGGAGGCGGCTGAATGGCCGGCGACAGGCTGCGGGCGCGTCTTGGCTGAGTTGGCGGGCGGTGAGAGCGGGCGGTCCTCGGCTCATCTGTGTGAGGTGAGCGCCGAGATCGTAGGGATGAGCGGGGCGGGGATCATGCTGATGTCGGACGACGTGCCCCAGGGGTCCGTGTGCACCACCGACGCGGTCAGCGCCTTGATGAAGGACTTGCAGTACGAGCTGGGCGAGGGGCCGTGTGTGGACGCCTTCCGCCAGAACCGCGTGGTGGCCGAACCTGACCTGGCCGATCCGGCCACCCCCCGGTGGTTCGGGTTTACGCCACCGGCGGTCGAGGCGAGCGCGCGCGGGCCGTGTTCGGGTTCCCGCTGCGAGTGGGCACGGTCCGTCTCGGCGCCCTCAACCTGTACCGGGACCTGCCGGGGCCCCTGGGTGACGACCAGCACGCCGATGCGCTGGTGATGGCCGACGTGGCCGCCCGGTGGGTGCTGGAGGTGCAGACCCACGCGCCTGTAGGCGCCCTAGCCGACGAGCTGGAGGTGGGCGCCGACTTCCACTTCGTGGTGCAGAACGCGGCCGGGATGGTGTCGGTGCAGCTCGGGGTGAGCGTGACCGAAGCGCTCATCCGCTTGCGGGCCTACGCCTTCGGCCACGAACGCCTGCTCGGCGACGTGGCCCGAGAGGTCGTGGCCCACACGCTGCGCCTCGACTGATAGGACTTCTGGTACCAAACCTGCGGAGGTACCATCAGGGCGCGTCCGGCTTCGAGCGGGCGCCCAGCGACCGGGACCCTGTCGCCTCGGCGCTTTGAGCAGGGGAGGTTGGCGATGTCTCGAGAGGAGTCCCTGGTCCGGTCCCTGGTAGAGATGGCCGACACCCTGGTCGACGACTACGACGTGGTGGACCTGTTGACCGGCCTGGCCGACCGGTGCGTGGACCTGCTCGGCGTCGCCGCCGCCGGCGTGATGCTCGCCTCCCCCGACGGTGAGCTGCGCCTGGTGGCCTCTTCCAGCGAAGCGATGCGGGTGCTGGAGGTCTTCGAGCTGCAAACCCAAGAAGGGCCCTGCTTGGACGCCTACCGCACCGGCGAGCGGGTCGAGCACGAGCACCTGCACGCTGCCGGCACCGGGCGCTGGCCGCGGTTTGCCACCGTCGCTCGAGGCGGGCGAGACCGCAGAAGGGGCGCCGCTGCCGCGGCCGGGCCTGCTCGAGCGGCTGCCGCGGCGCGCCGGCCGGCGCTTCATGAGCATCAGTCCCATGCCGCGCGTGGATGGCGGGCTCGAGCTGGTTACTTCCGACGGCGCGCTCGCGGCGCGACTGCAGCGCGGCGTGCACGCGCTGACGAGCGAGTTCAGTGTCCGGGTCCGCGGGGAGCTGAACCGCGCGCAGCTCGAGGGCATCCTGAGCGGCGCGCTCGACAGCGGTGCGCACCTTGCCGTGCAGCGCTGCGAGGCCGCCGGGGGCGAGGCTGCGAATCGCTGGTATGCGCTCGCCACGCGCGGCGCCAGCGGCAAGGAAGTGCGCCAGCTGTTCGAACGCCAGGGCGCGCTCGTCAGCCGCGTGCTGCGCACGCACCTGGGGCCGCTGGCGCTCGAACGCATCTTAGGGCGCGGGCGCTTCCGCGAGCTCACTCAGGAGGAGCTGGCCGCGCTCGTCTCCGGGGACGCTGTCGCCAGCGGCTGAGCGTCAAAGCACTCACCGGTGTGGCCGCGACTTCCCGGTCCCAGCAGCGCGATGTAGGCGCTCGCGAGGCTCGCAGGTAGCGGCAGCGTCTCGAGGTCCTCGGCCGGATAGGCCTGACGCCGCATCGCCGTGCGCGTGCGCCCGGGATTGAGCGTGTTGACGCGCACGTGGCTGATGCCCTCGAGCTCCGCCGCCAGCACCTGGCTGAGGCCCTCGAGCGCGAACTTTGATACCGCGTACGCACCCCAGTAGGCGCGCCCCTGCCGCCCGACGCCGCTGCTGGTGAACACCACGGAGGCATCGGCGGATTTCTTCAGGGCCGGGATCAGCACCTGCGTGAGCGCGAAGGCCGCCGTCACGTTCACGTGCATCACGCGGCACCAGGTCGGCACGTCATAGTGCTCGATCGGGGTGAGCGTGCCGAGGAGCCCGGCGTTGTGCAGCAGCCCGTCCAGTCGCCCGTAGCGCTCGAGCACGGCATCGGCGAGCTGGTCGAAGTCGCGGGCGAGGGCGCGCTCGAGGTCGAGCACCGCGATTGCAGGCTCGGGCGCGCCGCTGGCGAGGATCTCCGCGTGTACCGCCTCGAGCTTGGTGGCGTTGCGGCCGATGAGGATTACCTGTCCGTGGTGCTGTGCGCAGGCGAGCGCGATTGCCCGGCCGATGCCATCGCTGGCGCCGGTGATGGCAAGCACGCGGCCGGCGAGCTCGGCGCTCGCGGGCCGGTAGTGACGCGGATCGAAGGCATCGCTCAAGCGGGCTGTCTCCTCAAAATCACCGGGAGGCGAGGCGCAAATGCCCGCGGGCGGCGCGGCGCGCGACGCGCCAGGCACGCCAGCCATCCAGTGGCGCGAGATGGTCGCCCGGGATGCGCGCGTCTGGCAAGGCAGCCCCGGCGCGCCGCGAGTGCGCGGCGGTGAGTGCGGCCCACACCAAAAGCCCCGGGAGCGCCGCCTGCTCCGCGGGGGCGAGCGCGGCGACCGCGTGTGCCAACCGTGCGCGAGCTTCCGCGTGGCGGGTGCGTACCAGCGCGACGAGCGGTGCGCCCCATTCCTCCCGCGCCGCTTCCTCGGGTGCAACCTGCGCGTGGGCGAGCTCCGCGAGCGGCAGGCGCAGCCGCCCGGCGCGCGCATCGGCCGCGAGCGCATTCAGCAGCTCGAGCTCGTGCAGGTGGCTGCCCAGAGCGAGCGCGCGCGGCTGCGCCTCAGGGGGCAGCGCGAGCTGCGCCAGCGGGCCCACCAGCGCTGCGCTCCAGCGCCCGGTGTAGGCATCGAGCTCGCGGCGTGTGTCGAAGGTCGCCGCGGCGAGGTCCCAGATCGCCAGGTCCACGAAGCCACCGACCGCCGCCAACGCCGTGCGCGCGGGGCCTGAAAACTGCGCGCCGAGCGCGCGCGCGAGCGGGTGCAGGGCATTACCCGCCGCGAGCCGCAGGCATTCCTCGCGCCACCAGGCGAGACGGGCGTGCGCGACTTCGTGCGCGCTGCTGCCCGAGAGGGGCGCGCGGATCTCCGCCTCGAGCCCTAAGAGCGCCTCGAAGGCGCTGCGCTGCGGGGCGGGACAGTAGAGCCGGGCGAGCGTGCGCGCGGGCGGTTCAGCCGCTGCGACCATGGGTCTCAGGCGGCGGCGGGACGGCCACGACATCAGCGGCGCTGCCGGCGCTGCTGCCGCGCACCAGTTGTCCGACCGGCTCGAGCGGGGCGAGCGGGGCATCGGCCGTCACGCCCAGGTCATGGAAGCGGCGCGCCTGCGGCAGTACCTGGCGTTCGAGCGAGCCGACGGCGCCGTTGTAGGCCTCCACCGCCGCGCCGAGGCGTTGTCCCATGCGGCCGAGGTGCCCGTGGAAGCTGGTAAGACGCCGGTGCAGTTCCTGGCCCAAATCGCGGATCTGCGCGGCGTTATGCGCCATGGCTGACTGGCGCCAGCCGTAGGCCACCGTCTTCAGCAGCGCCACCAGCGTTGAGGGCGTGGCAAGGATGACGCTCTGCGCGAGTGCACTCTCGATGAGCTCGGGGCGTTCGGCGAGCGCGGCCGACAGGAACTGATCGCCCGGCAGGAACAGCACGGCGAATTCGGGACTGCGCTCGAACTGCGCCCAGTAGTTCTTGGAGGCGAGCTCGCGCACCCGCGTCTCCACCTGCTGGGCGTGCCTGCGCAGCGCCAGCTGACGCTCCTCATCGGTCGCGGCCTCGAGTGCCGCCAGATAGGCATCGAGGGGCGTCTTGGCGTCGATGACCAGGTCGCGCGCATCGGGCATGTGCACCACCAGGTCCGGCCGCACCGCCCCGTCCTCGCCCGCCACGTGCAGCTGCTCGGTGAAATCGCAGTGCTCGGAGAGGCCGGCGAGCTCCACCAGGCGCCGCAGCGTGAGCTCACCCCAGCGGCCGCGCACCTCGGGCCGGCGCAGCGCGGTCACCAGATTGCGCGTCTCGCGCTGCAGCAGCGTCTGGCCGCCGGCGAGCGTCTCGATCTGCGTGCGCAGGCTCGAGAAGGCATCACGGCGCTCGCGCTCCAGCGCCTGCACCTGCGCCTCGGTGCGCTCCAGGGCTGCGCGCAGCGGCTCGACGAGCTGCGCGATCGCCACCTCGCGCTCCTTGAGCGCGCCCTGCGCCACCACCTGATCGCGCCCGAGCGACTCACGCGCCAGGCGCAGGAACAGCTCACTGTTGCTGCGCAGGGTCTCGCCCGCCAGAGTGTCGAACGCGGCGCGCAGCCGTGTCTCGGACTGTTCGAGCAGATCCAGGCGCTCGGCGTCCTTGAGCGTCTCGGCCTCCAGCCGCACCTGCGTCGTGGCCAGCTCCACGCGCAGCGCCTCGATGCGCCGCCCGGCGCGGATATGACTGAGGAGCGCCCCGAGCACGGCGCCGGCGACGAAGGTGGCGCCGATGACGATATAGATGAAGTGCGTGACGGCGATCACCGCAGAAAGTGCGCGAGGTAATTCACACCGACATCGGTGCTCAAGCTCACGCGCGACGTGAAGGGATTGAGCTCGATGCCCGCCAACCCCTGCAGTTCCAGCCCCGCCGCGCGTGCCCAGTGCGCCAGCTCCGCCGGTCGGATGAGGCGCTCATACTCGTGCGTGCCGCGCGGGATGAGATTCATGAGGTACTCCGCGCCGACGATCGCCAGGAGAAAGGATCTTAAGTTGCGATTCAGGGTCGAGACGAACAGCGTGCCGCCGGGCTTGAGTAGCTGCGCGAGCGTGCCGAGCATCGCTGCGGGCTCAGGCACGTGCTCGAGCATCTCCATGCAGGTGATGACGTCGAAGACCGCAGGACTCGCGCGCATCAGCTCCTCTGCGCCCGCCAGGCGGTAGTCGATCGTGAGCCCCGCGGCGGCGGCGTGCAGGCGCGCGACCTCGATCATGGCGGGCGCGAGGTCGATCGCCGTCACCTGCGCTCCTTCGCGCGCGAGGCTCTCCGCCAACAGACCCCCGCCGCAGCCAACATCCAGCACACGCAATCCGGCGAGCGGCACGCGTTCGCTGACGAAGCGCGTGCGCACCGGGTTCAACAGGTGCAGCGGCCGAAACTCGCCCTGCGGATCCCAGAAGCGGCTCGCGCCCGCCTCGAATTTGGCCACTTCCGCGGCATCGACGTTGGCGGTCGCGCCGCTTTGGGCAGGGGCGCTCATGCCGCGGCTCCGAGCTTCAGCCGCGACGCCCAGACGGCGGGAAGGGCGGCGAGTTCCTCGGCGTCAAAGGCGAGCAGGCGGTGGGCGCTGACGCTGGCGCGCCCGCCGCTCCACACATCACTCACCTGCGAGCGCGTCGCGCCAAAGACAATCGCGTCCTCGGGGCTCGCGTAGCCGGCGACGCTGAGCGCATCGAGCTCGAGGCACAGCAGGTCGGCGACCTTGCCGACCTCGAGCGAGCCGATCTGCGCCTGAAGTCCCAGCACGGTTGCGCCGCCGAGCGTCGCCAGGCGCAGCGCCTCGGCGGCGCCAAAGCCCGACAGCAGTGCCGCAGTGCGCGCTTCGGCCAGCAGGTCGAACGCGCCGGCGCTCAGGGGGCTGTCGGTGCCGAGCGCGCTGCGGTCGCCTGCCAATAGCGGCACGCGCGCGCCGCCGCTCGCAAGGCTCGCCTGTGGGCAGCTGATGAGCGCGGCGCCATGACGGGCGAGCAAGGCGACGTCTGCCTCGGGCAGGGCCGCGCTCTGGATCGCTGCGAATCCTGGGCGCAGCAAGCCAAGCGCCGCGAGGCGCGGCAGCAGCGTTGCGGCCGATGGACTGACATCCCGCACCAGCCACTCGCGGTCCGCAGCTTGCTCGGCCTCCAGGGGCAGCGCCAGACGCGCATCGAGCTCATCGGCGACGCGCCGCACGCGGTTGAGCAACGTATCACTGAGGCCCGCCATCCCGAGCGGGGCGAAGAACAGGCTGATCCGCGGGTCGGCGCGGTATTCATCCCACAGCCGCTCCGCCCGGGCCAGCTGCGCGGTCGCGCCATCCGCGCTCCCGGCCTCCCCGATCGGCAGTCCGATGGCGGCGCGCATCTGCGCCGCGGCGCACACGCGCGCCGCCTCCTCGGGATGGGGGCTGAGGTCGGCGAAGCAGGTGATGCCCGCGGACAGCATCTGCGCGATCGCGAGCCGGGTGCCGTCGCGCACGAAGTCGGCCCCGGCGGCGGCGGCCATAGCAGCCGGGTGTGCCGCGGTGCCCCCGTAGGGAAGTGCGGCGCGCAGCAGGGTGAGGCTCGCGCGCGCGTGGGTGTTGACCAGACCCGGCAGCAGCGCATGGCGTTCGCGCCGCAGGTGCTCGCGTGGCTCAAAGCGCGCGCGCAGCTCCGGCGCTGGTCCCAACGCGAGAATTCGGCCGGCGCCGATGGCGAGCGCGTGGCCCTCGAGCACCACGCCCGGGGTCATCGGCAGCAGCCAGCGCGGCTCGATCAGCAGGTCCGCGGGTTCGCGCATTTCTCATCCGGTGAGCGTGAAAACAGCTGCGGTGCAGTATATCGGTGCGCGCCGGCGCACGCGCGCCCGCGGCCCCACCGCGGGGGTCCGACGGTGAGGGTTTGGGCCGCGCTTCGTGCTAGAATTGTTCCTTTATTTCGGCCCCTTTCGGGGTCGCAGAGTGCACAAGATTAATGGCTGAGTTCGCCCGTGAAATCCTGCCCGTCAGCCTCGAAGAGGAGATGCGGCGCTCCTATCTTGACTATGCGATGAGCGTGATCGTCGGGCGGGCGCTGCCCGACGTGCGTGACGGGCTCAAGCCCGTGCACCGGCGCGTGCTGTACGCGATGCGCGAACTCGGCAACGACTGGAACAAGTCGTACAAGAAGTCCGCCCGCGTCGTCGGCGATGTCATCGGTAAGTATCACCCGCACGGGGATACGGCGGTGTACGACACCATCGTGCGCATGGCGCAGCCGTTCTCGATGCGCTACCTGCTGGTCGACGGTCAGGGAAATTTCGGCTCGGTGGACGGGGATCTGCCGGCGGCGATGCGCTACACCGAGGTGCGCATGTCGCGCATCGCGCACGAGCTGCTCGCCGACATCGAAAAGGAAACGGTCGATTTCACCCCGAACTACGACGAATCCGAGACCGAGCCCTCGGTGCTGCCGACCAAGGTGCCGAACCTGCTGGTCAACGGCCAGACCGGCATCGCGGTGGGCATGGCGACCAATATCCCGCCGCACAACCTCACCGAGACCGTCAACGCCTGCATCGCGCTGCTGGATGATCCGACGCTGCCGCTCGCCGCGCTGATGCAGCACATGCCGGGGCCGGACTTCCCGACCGGCGGCATCATCAACGGCGCCCAGGAGATCGCGACCGCCTACCGCACCGGCCGCGGCCGCCTGTCGGTGCGCGCCAAGGTCAGCATCGAGGAAGTGGGCAAGGGCGATCGCCAGGCGATTATCGTCACCGAGCTGCCCTACCAGGTCAACAAGGCGCGCCTCATCGAGCGCATCGCGCAGCTGGTGCGCGAGAAGCTGCTCGACGGCATCGCCAGCGACGGCCTGCGCGATGAGTCCGACAAGGACGGCATGCGCATCGTCATCGAGCTCAAGCGCGGGGAGATCACCGAGATCGTCCTCAACAACCTGTACGCCCAGACGCCGATGGAGACGGTGTTCGGCATCAACATGGTGGCGCTGCAGGACGGGCAGCCGAAGCTCATGTCGCTCAAGGAGATGCTGGAGGCCTTCATCCGGCACCGCCGCGAGATCGTCACGCGGCGCACGATTTACGATCTGGCCAAGGCGCGCGATCGGGCCCACATCCTCGAGGGGCTCGCGATCGCGCTCGCCAACATCGACGAAGTGATCGCCCTGATCAAGGCCGCCGCCTCACCGGCCGAGGCGCGCAGCGCGCTCGTGGCGCGCGGCTGGGCGCCGGGCGTGGTGACGCAGCTGCTCGAGCGCGCCGGCACCATCTCGACGCGGCCGCAGTCACTCGGGGCCGAGTTCGGCCTGCGCGGCGCCGCCTATCACCTGTCGGAGGCGCAGGCGCAGGCGATCCTCGACATGCGCCTGCACCGGCTCACCGGGCTCGAGCAGGACAAGATCATCAGCGAGTACCGCGAGCTGCTCGACAGTATCCGCGACCTCACCGACATCCTCGCGCGCCCCGAGCGCCTCACGCAGGTGGTGCGCACCGAGCTCATCGAGGTGCGCGACGCGTACGGAGATGCGCGTCGCACCGAGATCAATCGCGACCACCTGGATCTGACCACCGAGGATCTGATCGAGCCGCAGGACGTGGTGGTCACGCTCTCGCATGCCGGCTACGCCAAGAGCCAGCCGCTCACCGAGTACCAGACGCAGCGCCGCGGCGGCCGCGGCAAGACCGCCACGGCGGTCAAGGACGAGGACTTCGTCGAGAAGCTCTTCGTCGCCCATACCCACGATACGGTGCTGTGCTTCTCCAATCGCGGCAAGGTCTACTGGCTGAAGGTGTACGAGCTGCCGCAGGCCGGGCGCGGTGCGCGCGGCAAGCCGATGGTGAACCTGCTGCCGCTGGAGGAGGGCGAGAAGATCAATGCGCTGCTGCCGGTGAAGCAGTACGACGAGCAGCACTTCGTGTTCATGGCGACGCGCGCCGGCACGGTGAAGAAGACCCCGCTCGCGGCGTTCTCGCGCCCGCGCTCCTCGGGCATCATTGCCGTGGATCTGGCGGCCAACGACCAGCTGGTGGGCGTGGCGCTCACCGACGGTGAGCGCGAGATCATCCTCGTCTCCAGCGGCGGCAAGGCAATCCGCTTCCACGAGAACGAGGTGCGCCCCATGGGACGCGAAGCCACCGGCGTGCGCGGCATCCGCCTGGGTCCCGGACAGGACCTGATCGCCCTCATCGTGGTGGGCGAGGGGCACGTGCTCACCGCCTCGGCCACCGGCTACGGCAAGCTCACCCCGCTCGGGGATTTCCCGCCGCACGGGCGCGGCGGCCAGGGGGTGATCGCACTGCAGACCTCGGACCGCAATGGCTTCACGGTAGCCGCGCTGCAGGTCATGGCCGGTCAGGAGATCATGCTGATCAGCTCCACCGGCACGCTGGTGCGCACCACCGTCGATGAGATCTCCGTACAGGGCCGCAACACGCAGGGTGTGCGCCTCATCCGCCTCGACGAGGGCGAACGCCTGGTGGGCATCGAGCGCGTCGAGAGCCTGGAGACGCCCGAGGAGGGCGCGGCAGCGGGCGAAGGTCCGGAGCAGGCGGCCGGCGAGAGCGCCGCGGATCCCCCGCCGTAAAAGCTCTCACCGCGAGTGCAGGGCGTTGCTAAGATCGCCCGTTCCGCTGCTTTACCACCCGAAAGAGGGGCCGTGCGCGTCTTCAATTTCGCCGCGGGGCCGGCGACGATGCCCCTGGAAGTTCTCGAGGAGGCCCGTAACGAGCTGACGGACTGGCGTGGCTCGGGCACGTCGGTGCTGGAAGTCAGCCATCGCGGCAAGGCTTTCACCAGCGTGGCCCTGGAGGCGGAGATCCGCCTGCGCGAGCTGCTGGCCATCCCGCGCCAGTACCGGGTGCTGTTCCTGCAGGGCGGGGCGAGCGGGCAGTTCGCCGCCATTCCGCTGAACCTCACGCGCACCGAGTCCACGGTGGACTACCTCAACACCGGGGCCTGGTCGAAGAAGGCGATCGGGGAAGCACAGCGCTTCGCGCACGTGCACGTCGCCGCCGACGAGGCGGCCTCGCACTACACCACCGTGCCGGCGGCCGCCAGCGTGCACGTGAGCCCGCAGGCGGCCTACCTGCACTACACCGCCAACGAGACCATCGGCGGGGTCGAGTTTCCCTACATCCCCGACTGCGGCCCGGTCCCGCTCATCGCCGACATGTCCTCCAACATCCTCTCGCGCCCGGTGCCGGTGGAGCGCTTCGGACTGATCTATGCGGGTGCGCAGAAGAACATAGGTCCCGCAGGCCTGGCGGTGGTCATCGTGCGTGATGACCTCCTCGGACGCGCGCGCCCGGAGACCCCGTCGATCTTTGACTACCAGGCGATGGCGGATGACAACTCGATGCTCAACACGCCACCGACCTTCGCCTGGTACATGGCGGGACTGGTGTTCAAGTGGCTGCAGGCCCAGGGGGGGCTGCCGGTGATCGCGGCGCGCAACGAGGCCAAGGCGCAGCTGCTGTACGCGACCATCGACCGCTCCGGCTTCTATCGCAATCCGGTGACCCATGCCTGTCGCTCGTGGATGAACGTGCCCTTCACGCTGCGCGACCGGAAGCTCGATGAGGCCTTCCTCACGCAGGCGCGGGCGGCGGGCCTGGTGAATCTGGAGGGCCACCGCACGGTCGGCGGCATGCGCGCCAGCCTCTACAACGCCATGCCGCTCGAGGGCGTGCAGGCCCTGGTGGCCTTCATGGCTGACTTCGAGCGGCGCCACGGCTAGCACCTCTATGACCTACCGCATCCTCACGCTCAATGAGATCAGCCCCAAGGGGCTCGCACGGCTGCCGCGCGAGCGCTACGAGGTGGGCGCGGCGGTAACCGCCCCGGATGCGATCCTGGTGCGCTCGGCCGACATGCACGCGTTCAGCGTCCCGGCCGCGGTGCGCGCCATCGGGCGCGCGGGCGCCGGCACCAACAACATACCGGTCGAGGCCATGAGCCGCCGCGGCATCCCGGTGTTCAACGCCCCGGGCGCGAATGCGAACGCGGTGAAGGAGCTGGTGCTCGCGGGCCTGTTGCTCGCGGCGCGTAATATCGCGCCCGCGTGGCAGTTCGCCCGTAGCCTGCGCGGTGATGACGCGGCCCTCGAGGCCGCGGTGGAAGCGGGCAAGAAGCGCTTCGTCGGCTTCGAGCTCCCGGGGCGCACGCTCGGCGTGGTGGGCCTGGGCGCCATCGGGGTCGAGGTGGCCAATTCCGCCCTCGCGCTCGGCATGAAGGTGCTCGGCTACGATCCGCAGATCACCGTGCGGCGTGCCTGGCAGCTCTCCTCGAGCGTCGAGCAGGCGCTGTCGCTTGAGGACCTGTTCGCGCGCGCCGATGCGATCAGCGTGCACGTGCCGCTCACCGATGCGACGCACGGGCTCGTCAACGCGGCGCGCCTGGCGCTCATGAAGCCCGACGGCACGCTGCTTAATTTCGCCCGCGCCGCGATCGTGGACGAGGCGGCGGTGATTGCCGCCCTCGAGGCGCGCCGCCTGCACGCCTACGTGTGCGACTTCCCGAGCGTGGCGCTCAAGGACCACCCCCAGGTCGTCACGCTGCCGCACCTCGGAGCCTCCACCGGGGAGGCGGAGGAGAACTGCGCGGTCATGGTCGCCGAGCAGGTGCGCGACTTCCTCGAGAACGGCAATATCAGGAACAGCGTCAACTATCCGGAGGCCGTGCTGCCGCGCGTGCCCAACACCACGCGGGTCGCGATCGCCAACAGCAACGTACCGAACATGGTCGGCCAGATCTCCACCTGCCTCGCCGGCGCACGCCTGAACATCGCCGACCTGCTCAACAAGTCGCGCGGCGGCTACGCCTACACTCTGATCGACACCGATGGCGTGGTCCCCCCCGAGGTGCTGGCAAGGATCGGCGCGATCGAGGGCGTGCTTTCGGCACGCATCCTCTGAAGACCAAGGGCAGCCCTTCCATGGCCCGCAAAAGCAACCGCTCGCGAGGCAAATCCGCGCCGATCGCGGGCGCGAAGCCCCTGAAACTCGACCTCGAGGCGGTGCGCGCGCGCATCGACGCGGTGGACGCGGAAATCCACCGCTGCCTGAACGAGCGGGCGCGACTTGCGCAGCAGGTCGGCATCTCCAAGGCGGCCGGTGGCCGCGCGGTTGACTTCTACCGTCCGGAGCGCGAGGCACAGGTGCTGCGCGCCGCCCGCGCGCGCAACGCCGGCCCGTTGCGCGATGCGGAAGTGGTGCGCCTGTTCCGCGAGATCATGTCGGCGTGTCTTGCGCAGCAGGAGCCACTCAAGGTCGCGTTCCTGGGACCTGAGGGCACCTTCACCCAGACCGCGGTGCTCAATCACTTCGGCCACTCGGTGCGGGCGCTGCCGCTGCCCTCCATCGACGAGGTGTTCCACGAAGTGGAGGCGGCGAACGCGGACTTCGGCGTCGTGCCGATCGAGAACTCCACCGAGGGCACCGTCAATCACACGCTCGATCGCTTCCTCAGCTCGCCCCTGAAGATCTGCGGCGAGGTGGAGCTGCGCATCCGCCAGCACCTGATGGGCACGATGAGCGCGCTGGCGCGCATCGCGCGCGTCTGCTCGCACCCGCAGTCGCTCGCCCAGTGCCGCGAGTGGCTCGATGAGCACCTGCCGGGCATCGAGCAGGTGCCCGTGTCGAGCAACGCCGAAGGCGCGCGACGCGCCCGCGATGAGCAGGGCACCGCGGCGATCGCCGGGGACACGGCGGCGGAGGTGTACGGACTTCAGGTGCTCGCGGCCGAGATCGAGGACCGGGCCGACAACACCACGCGCTTCCTGGTGCTCGGGCGCAAGCTGTTCGCCCCGAGCGGTGAGGATCGCACCACCTTGCTGGTCTCGGTGCTGCACACCGATGCCCCCGGGGCGCTCTACCGGCTGCTCGAACCGCTCGCCAAGCACCGCGTGAGCCTGACGCGCATCGAGTCGCGGCCCTCGCGGCGGCGCAAGTGGGACTACGTGTTCTTCATCGACTTCGAAGGCCACGCGCAGGATAAGCACATCGCCGCCGCGCTCGCCGCGCTCAAGAAGCGCACTTCGCTGTGCCGTATCCTCGGTTCCTATCCGCGGGCGGTGCAGTGAGTGCAGCCCCCGCCGCGCGCTATCGCGTCGCCCCCGGCGGCAGCATCGCCGGCACGCTGACCGTGCCGGGCGACAAGTCGATCTCGCACCGCGCGCTGATGCTCGGCGCGCTGGCGCAGGGGGTGACCCACATCAGCGGCTTTCTCGCCGCCGAGGACTGCCTCGCCACCGCCCGGGCGCTCGTGGCCCTCGGGGTGCGCATCGAGTGGCCGGCGCAGGGCGAGGTGCGGGTACACGGCGCCGGCGTGCGCGGCCTCACCGCCGCCCAGGCGCCGCTGGATATGGGCAACGCCGGCACCGCGATGCGCCTGATGATGGGCCTGCTGGCCGCAGAGCCGTTCGAGTCGACGCTGATCGGGGATGCCTCGCTCATGCGCCGTCCCATGGAGCGCGTGGCGGTGCCGCTGCGCCTCATGGGGGCCCAGATACTCACGCAGGACGGGCGCCCGCCGGTACAGGTGCGCGGCACGCGCGCGCTGCAGGCGATCGAGTATGCGTTGCCAATCGCCAGCGCGCAGGTGAAGTCCGCGATCCTGCTGGCGGCGCTGCGCGCGCGCGGCTGCACGCGCCTCACCGAGCCTGCGCCCTCGCGCGATCACACCGAGCGCATGCTGCGCAGCTTTGGCGTGCAGGTCCAGCAAGCCGGCGCCACGATCGCGCTTGAGGGCGGCCAGCCCCTGCACGCGGCCGCCCTCGAGGTGCCGGCGGATTTCTCCTCGGCGGCGTTCTTCGTGGTCGCCGCATGCCTGGCGGCGAACGAGCCGCTCCTCATCCGCAACGTCGGGATCAACCCGACGCGCACCGGACTGCTGGAGATCCTCAAAGCCATGGGGGCCGACATCCGCGTGCATGCGCCGGCGGCGCAGGGGGCCGAGCCGCGCGCCGACCTCGAGGTGCGCAGGAGCGCGCTGCGAGGTATCGAGGTCCCCGAGGCGCTGGTACCGCTCGCGATCGATGAGTTTCCGGTGTTCTTCGTAGCGGCCGCCTGTGCGAGCGGGGAGACCCTGGTGCGCGGGGCCCAGGAGCTGCGCCTCAAGGAGAGCGACCGGCTCGCGGCCATGGCGGCGGGGCTGACCGTGCTCGGCATCGAGAACCGGCTGCTGCCCGATGGGCTGTGGCTGCGCGGGGCGGGCGGCTTCGGCGGCGGTACGCTCGATAGCCACGGCGATCATCGCATCGCGATGGCGTTCGCGGTTGCGGCGCTGCGGGCTCGCGCGCCGATCGAGATCCTGGACGTGGCCAACGTCGCGACCTCCTTCCCGGACTTCCTTGGCACCGCGCAGGCGGCCGGCTTGCAGATCAGCCTCGCCTAACGAAAGGCTATTGCACGCATGAGCGAGGCGTCAGTGTGTCCGGTGGTCACCATCGATGGTCCGAGCGGTTCGGGCAAGGGCACCATCAGCCGCGCCGTGGCGCAGGCGGTGGGCTGGCACCTGCTCGACAGCGGCGCGCTCTACCGCCTGGTCGCACTCGCGGGCGAGCGGGCCGGCGCGGGCCCCGAGGAGCGCCGCCGGCACGCCGAGCTCGCCGCCGCGATGCAGGTGCACTTCGGGGCGGCCGGCGACGGCAGTGAGCGGGTGCAGCTGGCCGGCGAGGACGTCACGGCCGACATCCGCTCCGAGACGGCCGGCCAGGGAGCCTCCCGGGTTGCCGCCTGGCCCGAGGTGCGCAGCGCGCTCCTCAGCCGCCAGCGCGCCTTCGCCCAACCCCCGGGTCTGGTGGCCGACGGGCGCGATATGGGCACCGTGGTCTTCCCTGGGGCCCCCCTCAAGATCTTCCTGACCGCCAGCCCCGATGAGAGGGCCCTACGGCGGTATAAGCAGTTGAAAGACAAGGGGTCTGGTGTTAGCCTTCCCGCCCTTTCGCGCGAGATAGCCGAGCGGGACGCAAGGGACCAGACCCGTCGGGTCGCACCCTTGAGGCCCGCATCCGATGCCTGCGTGATCGACTCAACCGGGATGGCGGTGGAGGCGGTGGTGGCACGGGTGCTGGAGCTGGGGGCCGCTCGAGGCTTGTGGCGTCAATAGCCGCTCGTCGCGATACGCACGGAAGGTATTGAGGTTGGCACACGCAGGATGCGGGTGCCCGTTACTTTTTTCCTGGATCTGACGGATGAGGGTCCAGTTAAGGCACGCCACCGGTGTGCGAAGTGAAGGTATGACAGAAAGTTTCGCTCAGCTCTTCGAGCAAAGTCTCGCTAACCAGCGTATCCGCCCCGGCATGATCCTGACCGGGCTGATCATCGACGTCACCGACGACGTCGTCATCGTCAACGTAGGCCTCAAGTCCGAGGCCGTCATTCCACTCGAGCAGTTCAAGAACGAACGCGGCGAGATCGAGGTCAAGGCCGGCGATTCGGTCGAGGTCGCGCTCGACTCCGTGGAAGATGGCACCGGGGAAACGCGCCTGTCGCGCGAGAAGGCCAAGCGGGCGCGCACCTGGACACGGCTCGAGGAGGCATTCAACAAGTCCGAGATCGTGACGGGTGTCATCACCGGTCGGGTCAAGGGCGGCTTCACGGTGGAGATCGAGAACGTGCGGGCGTTCCTGCCCGGCTCGCTGGTCGATGTGCGCCCGGTGCGCGATACCTCCTACCTCGAGGGCAAGCCGCTCGAGTTCAAGGTCATCAAGCTCGACCAGAAGCGCAACAACGTCGTCGTCTCGCGCCGCGCGGTCGTCGAGCAGGAGTTCTCCGCCGAGCGCTCCGCGCTCATGGACAACCTGCAGGAAGGCGCGGTCGTCAAGGGCACGGTCAAGAACCTCACCGACTACGGCGCGTTCGTCGACCTGGGTGGCATCGATGGCCTCCTGCACATCACCGACATGGCCTGGAAGCGCGTCAAGCATCCGAGCGAAGTGGTGAAGGTGGGCGATGAGGTCGAGGTGCGGATCCTGAAGTTCGACCGCGAGCGCTCGCGCGTCAGCCTCGGGCTGAAGCAGCTGGGAGCCGATCCGTGGCAGAACATCGCCCGGCGCTACCCGCCCAACACGCGAGTGTTCGGCAAGGTGACCAACATCGCCGACTACGGCGCGTTTGTGGAGATCGAGGACGGCGTCGAGGGTCTGGTGCACGTGTCCGAGATGGACTGGACCAACAAGAACGTCAATCCCGCCAAGGTGGTGCACACCGGCCAGGAAGTCGAGGTCATGGTGCTCGACGTCGACGAGGAGCGCCGCCGCATCTCCCTGGGACTTAAGCAGTGCCAGGCGAATCCCTGGAAGGAATTCGCCGAGAACTACAACCGCGGCGACAAGGTGGGCGGCCTGATCAAGTCGATCACCGACTTCGGCATCTTCATCGGGCTGCCCGGCAACATCGATGGCCTCGTGCACCTCTCGGATATCTCCTGGGATCAGCCGGGCGAGGAGGCGGTGCGCAACTACCAGAAAGGCCAGCAGCTCGAGGCCATGGTGCTGTCGATCGATCCGGAGCGCGAGCGCATCTCCCTTGGCATCAAGCAGCTCGCCAAGGATCCCTTCTCGGCCTACATCGCCGATAACCCCAAGGGCGCGATCGTGCGCGGCGTGGTGAAGGAAGTCGACGCGCGCGGCGCAGTCATCGATCTTGGCAACGGCATCGAAGGACAGCTGCGTGCCTCGGAGCTCGGCCGCGATCGGGTGGAAGATGCGCGCGCGGTGCTCAAGGTGGGCGAAGAGATCGAGGCGAAGTTCACCGGCGTGGACCGCAAGTCCCGCACCATCTCACTCTCGGTGAAGGCCAAGGAAGCCCACGAGGAAGCCGAGGCGGTCTCGAGCTATCGCTCCGAGTCCGGCAGCTCCTCGGGCACGAGCCTGGGCGACCTGCTCAAGGAGCACATCGGCTCCGGTGAGGGACATTGAAAAGCGCAATGACGAAGTCGGAACTCATCGAGATCATCACCGCCAAGCAGAAGCATCTGCCGGCGAAGGATGTGGAGCTGGCCCTCAAGCAGATCCTGGAGATCATGAGCGATGCGCTCTCGCAGGGAGAGCGCATCGAGATCCGGGGTTTCGGCAGCTTCTCACTGCACTTTCGCCCGCCGCGTCAGGGACGTAACCCCAAGACCGGTGAGGCCGTGGCACTCTCGGGTAAGCACGTACCGCACTTCAAGCCCGGCAAGGACCTGCGCGAGCGGGTCAACGACGGGCAGGATCGACCGATCCGCGACTGATCCGTTCCCGAGCGCGCGGCGCCTGCCTTGAGGCGCCGCCGCGGTTATCCGAGCGCCACGCAACCTGCTAACCTTCCCGGGGCGTGTTCGAAGTACCTCCGATGTTCCTGGCGCTGGCCTTCATGCTGGTCGGCATCGCCACCTATTTCCTCGGGCGCCGCAACGGCGCCGCGCGAACCGTGCGCCTGCCGCGCGACTACCTCGAGGGTCTCGATCACCTCATCAACGATCGCTTCGACCACGCCACCGAGATCTTCGCGCGTATGGCGCAGGCGGACGGGGATGCCGCCGAGATCCAGTTCGCGCTCGGCAGTCTCTTTCGCCGCCGCGGCGAGGTTGACCGGGCGATCGCCATCCATTCACGGCTGCGCGACCACGGGGTGGGGGACCTGTGCGACCGGGCGGCGTTTGAGCTCGCGCTCGACTACCAGAGCGCCGGCCTCATGGACCGCGCCGAGCGGGTGTTCGAGGAGCTGTCGGCCTCGCCCGCCTACCGCCGCGCTGCGCTGGACCACCTCGTGGGCATCTACGAGGCACAGGCCGACTGGGCCAAGGCGCTGAAGATCTTCCACGAGCTGCCGCAGAACGTGCAGCTCGAGCGGGCGCAGGTGGCGGCGCACTACCTGTGCGAGCTCGCCGATCAGGCGCTGCTGCAGGGAGAGGGGGTGCGCGCGGGCACGCTGGTGCGTCAGGCGCGCCTGCACCAGGCGCAGCTGCCGCGGGCCGATATCCTCGCCGCCCGCATCGCCGATGCCGGCCAGGACAGCGCCGAGGCGCTGCAGCTGTACCTGCATGCACTGCAGATGTCGCCCGGCCTCGCGCTGGAGATCATTCCGTCCGTGCTCGCCGTGGCGCGTCGAATGGGCAACACCGATCTGCTGCACGAACTGGGCCGGCGCCTGCAGGCGAGCGGGCAGGTGAGCCCCCGCCAGCTGGCGTGGCTCCTGGCCACGGCGGTGCCGGCGGAGGAAGTGGCCCGTCTGCCGGGCGTCAGTGCGGAGTTCGGCCTCACCGCGGAGTCCGCCGCGGAAGCGAGCTCCCTCAGCGCACTCCTGACCCGCATCGGCGATGCGGGGGGCCGCTACCAGTGCGAGGAGTGTGGGCTCAACAGCGTCGGCTGGTACTGGCGCTGCCCGAAGTGCCGGGCGTGGGACAGCATGCGGCCGGCCGTCTTCAAGTGGGCCGAACGCGCTGATCACGCCGCCCGGCCTTCCTAGTCAGGCCCCCGCCCGCAGCGGTGGGGGGCTAGTTCTGTATGTGCGCCAGTGTCTCACGCAGCGGGACGCTCGAGAGCTGCATCCAGCCGCGGTAGGGCTGATTCATGTCGAGGATGAGCAGGCACGCGGTCGCGACGCTCAGGGCGCCGGCCAGCAGCGCGGCCACCACCGTAGTGTTGAGGCGCGCGAACAAGCCAAAGCCAAAGAAGAGCAGCGTGAGCCAGCACACCAGCACGCCGAGGATGAACCACGACAGCGAGCCCCGCGCCTGCGTGCTCATCGTGTGTCGCGTCTCGCCGATGCTGGCCAGCAGGCTTAGCGCGCGGCTCTGGCCGACGCGCTCGAGCGTGGTGTTCGCGGACAAGCCGGCGATTCGATCATACAGCTGTTCGCCTTCCGTCTGCAGCTGCGCCGGCGCATAGGGCGCGGGCTGCGCGTACTTCGCCGGCCAGGTGCGCGCGATGTCATCGGCGACCAGCTGGTGCAGCAGCGAACGGGTTTCCGCGCCCTGCGGACCGAAGTAAACCAGGATGCGATCGAGTTGGAAGATATGCACGCCGAGCTGCCGTATCTCGGCCTCCTGGTTGTCATAGGCCGTGTGCGCGGAGGAGATCAACAGGCCCAGCACCAGGGCGGCCATGGTCGCGATGAGTCCCATCACCAGTTTCACGACGTCCTTGGAGTCGCCGTCCAGATGGTCCGGCGGCAACTTCTTGCGCAGGTACATCGCCAGCATGGCGGCGCCGAAGGTGCATACGAAGACGAGAAGGCCGGTTTCCGTGGAGCTCATGTCGATTGCCTCAAGGACGCACTGGGGTGTTTTGCACGGCGTTCGCCGCGACCTGCAAGGCTACTGACCTTAGCCTGCCGCGAACGAGCTTTGGCCTGCTTCACCCCGATGGTACGGCGATGCGGGCCGCGCGGATAGCCAACGGTGAGTTTACGCTGCGACGGTTCGGGCGCGCGACCGGCGAGTCATGCGCGATGCCCGGGAGGCGCTGTCGGGCAGCCTGACGAGGTGTTGCGCCGGAAAGCGGCATGTTGGTTAGTAACTGAAGCGTTGCATGCGCATGCATTCAGGAACCACGCACCCGGCGCCCTCAAAACACGCTCTCGGGCTTAAAGCCGTGCATTGCGGGTTGATGCGTTGACGTGCTGCGCTCACGCGACGACACTGCGGCGGCCGTGCATCGGTCTCGAGCCCCCCATCGGACACCGAACCCGTCATGAACAAAATATCCGCCAAGATCAAAGAAGAGATCGCCGCTCTCATACCTCCGACGGTTTTCTTCTTTGGCTCCCTGTTGGTGATCGGCCTGGTGCGCGCGCTGCTGCTCCGCGGTACCGGAATCCCAGCGGCCACACCGCTGACGATGCTGGTGGCGGCGCTCGTGCTCGCCAAGGCGGTCTTGCTCTCCGATCTTTGGCCGCCGATCAACCGCTATCCCGATAAGCCACTGGTCTACAACGTTGCCTGGAAGACGCTGATCTATTCCGCGGTGGCGACGGTGCTGCACTATCTGGAGCACCTCATCGAGTTCTGGCGCGAGGCCGGCAGTTTCATGGCGGCGAACCGGCTGATGCTGGCCAAGATGGTGTGGGCGCATTTCTGGGCGATCGAGCTGGTCATCGTACTGCTGGTCCTGGACTACTGCGTGATCACCGAGTTCGCGCGCGTTCTGGGTCCGAAGAAGCTGCGGCAGATGTTTTTCGGACCGAGGTCGCTCCGCCACAGTTAGCGACGCGGTCGCGGCACTCAATCACGCAAGTGAGCGAGGAACCGGCATACAGGCACCGACGAATGCTTCAGCCGCGCATGGCGCGGCTGAAGCACGGAGTCGGGATCGGAGAAGTCAGTGCAATACGGGGCCGAGCTTCTCACGCGCCGCGCGCGCGGCGGGGTCGAGGCAATCGATCCTCTTGTCCTCGGGCACGTGGGTGTTGTCGAGCCGGCAACGCAGGCGCGATGCGAAACCCTTGATATCAGTGTCCAGCTGATCGAAGGTCATGCGCTGACCGTTGTTGCCGCGCAAGCCCACGAACTCGGCCATGACTTCATTCGACTGGCTGTCCTGCAGTTGGCCCTGGGCCGCGACGCCCATGATGTCGTACTTCTCCATCATGTCGCGCATCGCGTCGGCCCCGGCTTTCAGGACGAAGCCGACGGGCGTATAGGCGAGGAGCCGGCGTTTCTTGCGTTTCAGCATCAGATCAGTCATGGCCATCTTTAGATAAAGCACGTTGGGCCCCGGCGCTTCCACCACGCCATACCCGCCGGCCTTCATTGCGTCTGCGACGTCCTTGCGCAGTTGTTCAGCCAAGTGCCTGGAGATCCGCGGGCTTGGCGCCATCGTACTCGGACTTGGGGCTGATCAGTATTTCGGGCTGATCGATCATCAGCACAGTGTACTTAGCCGCTTTCTCGAACGCCCCCGGCGCCACGTATACTAGATCGGTCGCATTGTTCGGGAGGGGGGTAGCGACGAGTTTGTCGTAGTTACTCAGGAAGTTGTGGTCGTAGGCCGGTAATGCGGAGGCCACGCTCGCCAGGCCACAGGCCAGCATGGCGGCTACTGAGAGCATCGCGAATCGAAGGGTACCCATGGAAAGCTCCTTCCGCGTGATCGAGTCGTGAGGCAAGACTATCGGTCCGCCGCGACCGTCGATGCGCTCTAGGTCGAAGCCGTGCGCGCAGCAGTCCTAACGCTCGTTGTTGATTCTAAAAAAGCTGCCTTTGGCTGACCCTCGTGCCCGAATGATCGACGCTTGCAGTCACTGGTAGTTGAAGCCCGCGTATCGCTGCTTGGTCTTAGCCGGGCCGGATTATAGCCTGATTTGGAGCCAGGCCCGTGAACCGAATATGCGCCGATCGATCGGCATGGATGGGGCCGCGGGTGCTGCCTAGGTCGGACGACATGGTGCGGGGCCGCCTGCCGCCGGAGTCGCGCTGCGGCTACACTCGCCTGCGGCTGTCACCCAGGTGTAAAGAGTAAGGGGTCCCCGATGAGGAGTTCCAAGGCGTCAATCCGCACGGCAGTGTTTCCGGTGGCCGGGCGCGGCACACGCTTTCTGCCGGCCACCAAGGCGAGCCCGAAGGAGATGCTGCCGGTGGTCGACAAGCCCCTCATCCAGTACGCGGTCGAGGAGGCCCTGGCCGCCGGCGCGCGGCGCCTGGTGTTCGTCACCGGTGCCTCCAAGCGCGCCATCGAGGATCACTTCGATTCGGATCAGGAACTGGAGAAAATGCTGGAGCAGCAGGGCAAGAGCGACCTGCTGAACCAGCTGCGCAGCGTGCTGCCCTCCTACGCCTCGTGCATCTACATCCGCCAGCCCGCGCCACTGGGACTCGGTCACGCGGTGCTGTGCGCGCAGCCGGCCGTGGGTGCGGAGCCCTTCTTCGTGCATCTCGCCGACGATCTCATCAAGAGCGAGGTGGCGTGCCTGGCACAGATGGCGCAGGTCTACGAGGCCAAGCGAGCCAGTGTGCTCGGCGTGCAGGTCGTGCCGCGTCAGGAGACCGAGAAGTACGGCATCGTGGAGGTCGAGGCGGATCACTCGGCGACCAGCCGCGTGAGGAGCATCGTCGAGAAGCCCAAGCCCGCAGCCGCCCCCTCGAATCTCGCCGTCGTCGGTCGCTACGTGCTGGCGCCGGCCATCTTCGAGCACCTGGAGAGAATCGGGCACGGGGCGGGCGGTGAGATCCAGCTCACCGACGGTATCGCGGCACTCATGCGCGAAGAGGCGGTGTATGCCTATCGCTTCGCGGGTAAGCGCTACGACTGTGGCAGCAAGCTCGGGTACCTGCAGGCGACGGTCGAATATGCGCTCGGACATGAATCGCTTGGCAAGGACTTCCGCCATTACTTGAAGCACCTCGACATCGACGCGGCGAGCGGCCCGGCGCGCCGCAGACGCGCGCCGGCCAAGAAGAAATAACCCCAGGCACGCCGCGCCGCAGGTTGCTCTGCCGCCAGTAGGGTGCGGCAATTGCCGGTGCACACCGGCGCTGTGCGCGCAGCCGGCGGCTGATGCATGAGGCCATTTCACGCGCGCGCGCTTGCGCCACCGGGGGCGCGCGCGCAAAGTCCCCGCAGTCGCCTGAAGCCCAAGGAGGAGTTCTATGGCCAGCCGTCGCTCGCCCGATCGTCCCGCACCTTCCAAGCCTGCAAACCCCGCCGCGCGCACCGGCGTGCGCAAGAGCGCCCTGAGCGCGCCGCACATGGCGGTCACGCGCGAGGGCCGCCACGTACTGATTGCTGAAAAAGCCTACCTGCGCGCCGAGCGTCGCGGCTTCACCCCGGGACACGAGACCGAGGACTGGCTCGCCGCCGAGGCGGAGGTGGATGCGCTGCTGAAAGTCAGCCTCGGGGGCTCGTCGCAGTAGCGGCGGGCGCTTCATCTTCCGGGCGCACGCTCGGGGGGCGCAGCCCGTTGGAATAGAGCACCTTGCCTTCGGGGGTGACGAACACGGCGTCATACTCAGGCATGCGGTTGATGATCTCGAGCGCCTTCATCGGGCCGAGCACGAACGCGGTCTTCGACATGCCGTCGGTCTGCGTTGCGGTCGGGGCGATGATGGTGGCGCTGCGCACCTTGCTCGCCGAGTGGCCGGTGCGCGGGTCGATGATATGGTGGTAACGCACGCCGCCCTCATCGAAATAGCGCTCGTAGTCCCCGGAGGTCGACATCGCGGCATCGGTGAGCGGGATGCGCGTAATCACCTTCGTCGGATCATCCGGATGGCGGATCGCGACCAGCCAGTCCCGCCCCATGTGATCGCCGATGATGCGGCTGTCGCCGCCGGCGGTCACGACGGCGTGCGCGATGCCGCGCGCCTTGAGGATGTCGATGCCGCGATCGACCGCATAGCCCTTGCCGATGCCCCCCAGGTCGATGCGCATGCCCGGATGTTCGAAGCGCACCGTGTGGTGCTCCTCATCGAGGAGCATGTTGCGCCAGTTGACCGCCGGCAGCGCATTCTTGATCTGCTCCTCGGTGGGATGGATGTGCTTCGGATAGTCATAGAGGTAGCCGACGCTCGCATAGGTGATGTCGAAGGCGCCTTCGGTGATCTGCGAGTAGTGCGTGGAGAGCTTGATGAGGTCGAACAGCTCCTTGTCGACCTTGACCGGCTCGCGGTTCGCCCGCTCATTGATCTGCGACAGCTCACTTTCCGGCTTGTAGTGGCTCATGAGGTCATCGATGCGGCGCATCTCGGCCATCACCGCTTCGATCGCCGCATCGCCCTTGACCGGATCCTCGGCCCACAGCTGCACGTACACGCGCGTGCCCATGATCGCCTCGGTGCGATCCATCCATCCGGCCCACGCTCCCGGCGCGAATCCGAGCGCCGGCACCCCCAACGCGATCCACCAGCGCATCCGCATGAGCATCCTCATTAACCTGCCCGTCATGTTGTCGAGCGGCTAGCCTACACCCTAAGCGTCGGCACGCGCCGCGGCTGGCGCGCGGCCGGTGACGGTACCGCCGTCTGTGGGGATTGGGGTATTCTGACGCACCTTAAGATTTGTGCTGCGCTTGCACGGAGAACCGGCCATGAACGTGATGACTTCCAAGGCTTCGATGTGGGGCGCGCTGCTGGCGGCAACACTGTTGGCACTGCCCGTCATCGCCTCGGCACAGGACACCGGCGGGCCGGTCCCCTGCAACGACGGCAGCACTTCCCCGCATGGCGGGCGTGGGGCCTGCAGCGGACATGGTGGCATCAACAAGTCCGCCTCAGGGCCTGCCACGACCGCGGCACCAGCCCCCGCGACGGCGCCGGCGGCGGCGCCTGCGAGCACGAGCAGCAGCAGCACGGTGACCTGCAATGATGGCACCTCGTCCAAAGGTGGACAGGGGGCCTGCAGCCATCACGGCGGCGTCAACAAATCCGCCGGCGCCTCGACCGCGGCGCCTGCGGCCATGGCGCCCGCAGCCGCGAGCGCTCCGGCTGCCCCGAGCGGCAAGAGCGCCGCCACGAGCAGCGCTCCCCCGGTGACTTGTACCGACGGCACCTCGTCCAAGGCTGGACAGGGGGCCTGCAGCCATCACGGCGGCATGGCGGGCCCGCCGGCGGACGTGGCAACGGCGGCGCCCACGAGCGCGCCGGCCGCCCCCGCGGCAGCCGCGGGCCCTGCGATGAAGCGATCCACGCCTACTTCGTCCTCTACGCCCCCGGCGCAAGCGGCCGCCGGTGGCGGCCCTGGTCAGGTGTGGGTCAACACGAGCAGCAAGGTCTATCACTGCCAGGACGATGTCTGGTACGGCAAGACCAAACAGGGCCAATACATGACCGAGGCGGCCGCCAAGGCCTCCGGGGCGCGGCCGGATCACGGCAAGCCCTGCTCGTAGGCATGAGCGACGCGCACGCCCGAACGAATGCGGTGTGCGCGCCGCCTTACCCGCGGCGGTTCCCGAGGATGAGCGGATGCTGAGGCGCCGCGAGCTGCTCGCCGCCGGTTTCGGCACGCTACTGGCACGCGCCGCATGGCCGGCCGCCACCGCTGACCCGCGTGGTGGCGCGGACGCACTCAGCGCGCTCGCGGGCAAGCGACCGCTGATCCGGCGCGCTTTCCGGCCGCCCAATTACGAGACTCCATTGGGCGATCTGATCGCGCCGTTCACCGCGAACGATGCGTTCTTCGTGCGCTATCACCTCGCCGTCATCCCGCAAGTGAACCCGCGCAGCTGGCGGCTGGCCGTGGGCGGGGCCAGCGCCGGCCATGCGCTGTCGCTGTCGCTGCGGGACCTGCGCGAGAACTTTGAGCCGGTGACGGTCGCCGCCGTCAATCAGTGTTCGGGCAACCGCCGCGGCCTGTTCACGCCGCGCGTGCCGGGGGTGCAGTGGGGCAACGGGGCGATGGGCAATGCGCGCTGGAGCGGGGTGCGGCTGCGCGACGTGCTCGAGCGCGCCGGCGTCGCCACGGATGCGCTCGAGATCTGGTTCCAGGGTGCCGATGGCCCGGTGTTGCCGGCGACCCCGGGCTTTCAGAAGAGCTTACCCGTCGAGCGCGCGCTCGATGTGAACACCCTGATCGCCCTTGAGATGAACGGTGCTCCGCTGCCGCACTGGAACGGCGCGCCCGCGCGACTGGTGGTGCCGGGCTGGACCGGCACCTATTGGATGAAGCATCTCACTTCGATCCGCATCGAGCCTAAGCCGCTGGAGAACTTCTGGATGAAGGCGGCCTATCGGGTGCCGACCGGGGCCTTCCCCGGCGCGCGCTTCGCGAGCCAGGAGAATGCCGACACCACTCCGATCACCGAGATTCTGGTGAATTCCCTGATCACGAGCCACGTCTCCGGCGAGCGCGTGCCGCGCGGGCGGCGCGTCACGGTCGCTGGCAAGGCCTGGGACAATGGCGCCGGGATCGAGCGCGTGGAGTATTCAACCGACGGCCGCCAGAGCTGGCGGGAAGCGGTACTCGGGAGCGACCTCGGGCGCTTCGCCTGGCGCGAGTTCAGCGTGCCGCTCGAGCCGACACAGCGCGGCAGCCTCGAAGTCGTGCTGCGGGCGCGCAGCTTGAGCGGCCTCGAGCAGCCGCAGAAGCTGACCTTCAACCCGTCCGGCTACCACGACAACCTCGTGCAGAGCCTCACGCTGGAGGTCACGTGATGCGCAACTGCACGCTCCTCCTGAGCGGCGCTGCGCTGCTGCTGGGCGCGCGGGTGGCCGTCGCGGACGGCGGCGAAGCGGGCGTGCACCTCAAACCAGGGGCCGGCCGTGAACTCACCAGCTCCCGCTGCATCATCTGTCACAGCCTCGAATACATACCCGCCAATGCGCCGGCGATGGATCCGGCCGCCTGGCAGAAGACCGTGCAGAAGATGCGCGATCGGTTCGGCGCGCCGATCAACGAGGAAGAGGCGCGTACCATCCTCAGTTACCTCAGCGCCAATTACGCGGGCAAGACCTAGGCGCTCAGGTGCCGGCGGCGAAGGTGTCGCAACTCTGGATGGAGCCCTCGGTGAGCCCGCGCTTGAACCAGCCGGTGCGCTCGGCGGCGCTGCCGTGGGTGAAGGATTCGGGGACGACGTAGCCGCGCGCCCGCTTCTGCAGCGTGTCATCGCCCACGGCCGCCGCGGCGCGCAGCGCCGACTCGACATCGCCCTGCTCGAGGATGTGCTTGGTCTGATCGGCGTGCTTGGCCCACACCCCCGCAAAGCAGTCGGCCTGCAGCTCGAGCCGCACCGACAGCTGATTGGCCTGCGCGTCCGAGGCGCGCTCCTGGGCGGCGCGTACCTTGCCGGAGATGCCGAGCAGGTTCTGCACGTGATGACCGACCTCGTGGGCCAGCACGTACGCTTCCGCGAATTCACCGGGCGCCTGGAACTCATCGGAGAGCTGCTGGAAGAAGCTCAGGTCCAGGTACACCTTGCGATCGAGCGGGCAGTAGAACGGGCCGGCGGCGGCACTACCCGAGCCGCACGCGGTGGGCATCTCGTCCCGATACAGCACCAGCTTCGGCGGCAGGTACTGCAGGCCGTTGGCCTGGAAGATCGCGCTCCAGGTGTCCTCGGTTTCCCCGAGCACGGCTGCGATGAAGCGTCCCTGCTGATCCTGGGGAGTCCCGGAACTCACCGCCGGTGCCGAGGACTGGTTCGGCACCGCGTTCATCAGTCCGAGGATGAGGCGCGGGTCGATACCGAAGAAGTACGAGGCGATCAGCGCGAGCAGCGTGCCCCCGAGCCCGATCTTCAGGCCGCGGCCGCCACCGGTGCTGCCGCGCACGTCCTCGACGTTGCTGCTTTGGCGAAGATCATCCCAGCGCACAGCCACGACTCCTTTGGGGCGGGGAGGGATCTTGGACGCTATAACGCGCTCGCGCGCGAAAGCAAGCTCATCGGGGACGCCGCACCGGCCCGTGACGGGGTTGGGGCATCCTGAGCGAGTTGTAGAGCGACTCGGTGAATGCGTCGGTGTCGACAAACGCCTTCGGGGGCGCGTAGCGCTCGCTGTAGCTTCCGAGGAGCTTCTCCTGCTTCATCTGCGCGAGCGTCTTACCCGCGGCCAGCGCCCGCTCGACGAGCGCGGTCGTGGCCTTGAGCATGTCGATGTATTCGCGCAGGTCCGCCACCGTCGCCACCTCGCCGTGACCGGGGATGATCTTGGTGTCCGGGGGCACGCTATGCGCAACGTCCTCACACGCCTCGATCATCCCGCGCACGTTGCCGCCGCCGTTGATATCGATGAACGGGAAGCCGTAACGCACGAAAATATCACCCATGTGGACTGCCTTGGCCACCGGAAAGAACACCACGGAGTCCCCGTCGGTGTGCGCATGCGGGTAGTGGTGCACGCGCACCGTTTCGCCGTCCAGATACAGGGTCAGCTCCTGCTCGTACGTGAGCGCCGGCAGGGCCGCCGCGGGGGCGGGCTTGACCTCGCGCGCGATCGAGCCGCCGTTGCCGATGGTGCCGCCGGCGGCGAGCCGGCTGCGCAGCTGCGTCTGCGCGATGACGAGCGCACCCATCTTGACGAACGCCTCGTTGCCGTCGGTGTGGTCAAAGTGATAGTGCGTGTTCACGATGAAGCGCGGTGCCTGCTCGGCGCCGAGCGCCTTCAGGGCGGCGCGGATCCGCTCGGCCAGCACGCCGAACTCATCGTCCACCAACAGTACCCCGTCCGCGCCGGTGAGTGCCGCAATGTTGCCCCCGGAGCCGGTCAGCAAGGACAGGTTCGCCCCGAGCGGGGCGCTCTTGATCTGCACCCGGCTCAAGTCCTCCTGTTGTGCCGACACGTCGCCGGCAAAGCTCACCAGCAGCAGGGCGCCGAGGATCTTTTGCAGTCGCATCAGGCCGTTCTCCGCCAAGCGCATGGGAGCGGCGGATGCTAGCACGGGGTTTTGGCCGGCCGTTCGCGGGCGTGCGCGGATCACCGTACACTTACAGCAGAATAACCGGCCGGCGGCGGCGGCAACTGAAGGGACCCAACGTGAGTCTCAAGGGCAAGACGCTTTTCGTAACCGGGGCGAGCCGCGGTATCGGGCTCGCCATCGCGCTGCGCGCGGCGCGCGACGGCGCCAACATCGCCATAGCCGCCAAGACCGCCGAGCCCCACCCCAAGCTCCCCGGGACGATCTTTACGGCCGCCGCGCAGATCGAGCAGGCCGGGGGTCGGGCGCTGCCGCTCGTGGTCGACGTGCGCGACGAGGCCAACGTGCTCTCCGCGACCAAGCAGTGCGCGGCGACCTTCGGCGGTATCGACATCTGCATCAACAACGCTTCGGCGATCAATCTGTCGCCGACCGAGCAGATCGACATGCGTCGCTACGATCTCATCCAGCAGATCAACACCCGCGGCACGTTCGTGACCTCGCGCGCCTGCCTGCCGTACCTGAAGCAGGCGACCAACCCGCACATCCTGACGCTCTCGCCGCCGCTGACTCTGAAACCCCAGTGGTTCGCGCCGCACCTGGCGTACTCGATCTCCAAGTACGGCATGTCGCTGTGCATGCTCGGCATGGCCGCGGAGTACCGCGCCGCCGGGATCGCCTGCAATGCCCTGTGGCCGCGCACGACCATCGCGACCGCCGCGGTAGAGTTCGCGCTCGGGGGCGCGGCGATGCTGCAGCGCTCACGCAAGCCGGAGATCATGGCCGACGCCGCCTACCTCATTCTCAACCGCAACGCGCGCGAGTGCACCGGGCAGTTCTTCATCGACGACGCGGTGCTGTTTGAGGCGGGGGTGCGCGACTTCGATCCCTACAGCGTCGAGTCCGGCGGGGCGCTGTTCGCGGACCTGTTCGTGGACCGGGCGCTGCCGGTGCCACCCGGGGTGCAACTGCAGTTTTTGTATGAATGAGGTCAGTCCCATGAGCAGCGCCCAGGCCGTGAATCGCCGCATCGTGCTCGCGCGCCGCCCCGAGGGCGAGCCCAGCGCCGCGGACTTCCGCCTGGAGAAGGAGGCCGTGCCGGCGGCCGGCCCCGAGCAGCTGCTGCTGCGTACGCGCTACCTGTCCCTGGATCCCTACATGCGCGGCCGCATGAGCGATGCGCGCTCGTACGCGCCGCCGGTGGCGGTGGGCGCGCCGATGGCCGGGCAGACGGTCAGCGTCGTGGAGGCCTCCAATGCGGCGGGGTTCGAGGTCGGGGATCTGGTGCTCGCCAGCGTCGGCTGGCAGGACTATGGGGTGGTGGATGCAAAGCATGCCACCAAGATCGATGCCTCGATCCCGCGGCTGTCGTACGCGCTCGGTGTCCTTGGGATGCCCGGACTGACCGCGTACGTGGGACTGCTGGATATCGGGCAGCCGCAGCCGGGCGAGACGGTGGCGGTGGCCGCCGCCACCGGCGCCGTCGGCTCGGTCGTCGGGCAGCTGGCCAAGCTCAAGGGATGCCGTGCGGTGGGCATCGCCGGGGGCGCGGAGAAGTGCGAGTACGCGGTGAAGACGCTCGGGTTTGATGCCTGCGTCGATCACCGCGCGCCGGACTTTCGCGAGCAGCTGGCCGCGGCGGCGCCCCAGGGGATCGATGTGTACTTCGAGAACGTCGGCGGGGCGGTGCTCGCCACGGTGCTGCCGCTGCTGAACGTGCACGCGCGTATCCCGCTGTGCGGCCTGATCGCCTGGTACAACCTGGCGCAGCTCCCCGAGGGGCCGGACCGCACGCCGATGCTCCTGTCCGCGCTGCTGCGCTGGCGCATCAAAGTGCAGGGCTTCATCATCTTTGATCACCTTGAGCGCCTGCCGGCTTTCTACCAGGAGATGAGCGCCTGGGTACGCGAGGGCAAGATCAAGTACCGCGAGGAGATCCTCGAGGGGCTCGAGCTCGCACCGCAGGGACTGATCGGCCTGTTGCGCGGCGAGAACTTCGGCAAACTGGTCGTGCGGGTCTCGGGCAGCTGATGCGATGGACGAGCCCACGCGCGTCGTCTGGGTCTATGACGTCATCTCCCCGTTCGCGTACCTGTCGCTGCCGCGGCTGAAGGAATTCTCCGGCAGGGTCACGCTCGAGCCACGACCGGTGCTGTTCGCAGCCCTGCTGGATCACTTCGGGCAGCGCGGGCCGGCCGAGATCAGCACCAAACGCCGCTTCACCTATCGTTTCGCGCTCTGGCGTGCACGGCGGCTCAAGCTGCCGATGCGCTTGCCGCCTGCGCATCCCTTCAATCCCCTGGCGGCGCTGCGGCTGATCATCGCCGCCGGCAGCGACCTCAGGGCCGCCGAGACGGTGCTGACGGCGGCGTTTCGTGACGGGCGCGACCTTGGCGATCCTAAGGTGATCGAGGCGCTCGCCCACGAGCTCGGCGTCACCGAACCGCAGGCGCAGCTCGCCGACCCGGCCGTCAAGGCGCGCCTGCGCGCGAACACCGACTGGGCCATCGCGCGCGGCATATTCGGGGTACCGACGTTCGTCATCGGCGAGGAGTTCTTCTGGGGTCATGACGCCATCGACATGGCGCTCGATTACCTGAAGGACCCGGGCAGCTTTGCCGACGAGGCGATGCGTGCCATCGAGTCGCTGCCGATGGGCGCTGAACGGCGTCGATGAACCCCGTGAAGCGCGTTGCTGCGCGCGCCTTCAGGCCGAAGGTGTGCCGGGCGGCCTGACCTCGTAGCCGGGGACTTTCGGCTCCGCATCGACGATCTGCGCCGGAAACCCCTTGGCCAACACCTGCACACCGAGGGGTTCCTCGAGGCGGCGGATGATGTTGGGGGAGAACTCGCGCGGACCGTAGCGGCGTACGCCGTCCCTGAAGATCTCGAGTACCAGCGGCGACAGTTCCAGGGGCACCTCGAGCTCGCGCGCCATGGAGTCGAAGAGCCCGACGTCCTTGATCACCAGGTCCATCGTGAAGTTGATGTCGCGACTGCCATTCAGGATCACCTGCGATTCGGTCTCGTGCACGAACGAGTTGCCCGAAGAGATGCGGATCGCCTCGTAGGCAGTGTTGAGATCGAGGCCGGCGACCTTGGCCACCGTCAGCGCCTCGCACAGCGCCACCAGATGCACGGTGCAGAGGTAGTTGGTCAGCACCTTGAGTGCTGAGGCCGAGCCGACCGGCCCGGTGTGCAGGATCCGCTGCCCGAGAATCGCCAGCACCGGCAGCACGCGCTCGAAGGTCTCGCGCGGGCCGCCGGCGAAGATCGCGATGTTGCCGGTCGCGGCGCGGTGGCAGCCGCCGGACACCGGACAGTCCATGGCGGCGGCTCCCTGCTGCTCGACGCGCGCGGCGAGCCGGCGCGCCTCGGCCTCATCGGTGGTGCTCATTTCCAACCAGACCTTTCCGGGCGTGAGGCCGGCAATCACCCCGTCGGGCGCTTCCAGGACCGCGGCCGAGATCGCCGGGGAGGGCAGGCAGGTGATGATGAGGTCCACGCTCTCGGCGAGCGCCCGCGGCGTCGCGGCGCTGCGCGCCCCCCGGGCGGTGAAGGCCGCCACGCGCTGCTCGTCCAGGTCGCGCACCGTGAGAGCCACGCCGTGGCGCAGCAGGTTGCCCGCCAGCTGCCCCCCCACATTCCCAAGTCCGATGAACCCAACCCGCAGTGCGGTCATGCCGTGGATCTCCGTTGAAGTCGCGCGCCCCCTCGGCGGGCGCGCCATTGGAACACACAGGGGGTGCACCTTTCCGCAGGATCGACCCTGCGCCTCTTTGGGGCAGCTCAGTTGCCTGCCCTGCCAGGTGAAGCGCGCTGCCCCGGTGCTCCCAGCGCACTCGCGGCGAGCGGCCGGCTTAGGTCAGGCGGCGCCAGGCTCTTGGGGTCCGGGCGTTGCGAGGAGGGCAGGGGATAGCGCGCGTTTGCGCAGGACTCACAGGTCAAACGTATGCCAGATTCTCAGGACCGCGCGTTGCGAAATCCCCAGCTCGCTAGCGAGGCGACGGCTGCTCCAGCGCGGCGCATTCGGGGGCTGCTCGTGCAGGGTTTTGGCCAGAACGGCCTCCACCAGGTCATCACTGATGGAGCGCGGGGCGCCGCTGCGCGGCTCATCGACCAGACCCGCAAGGCGGCGTCTCAGGAAGCGCGCGCGCCATTTACCGACCGTCTGCGCCGTCACGCCGAGGCGGTACGCCACGTCGCGGTTGCAGCGCGCGTGGCAGCAGGCGAGCACGATGCGCGCACGCAGCGCGAGCGCGTGCCGCCTGCGGGGGCTGCGCGCCCACCGCCTGAGCTGTCCCTGCTCCTCCTCCGTGAGCGTGATCGACGTCAGCCGTGACCTGAGTTGCATTACCGTCCTCCGATGACGAAGGCGATGCTGCGCGCAGCGTGATTACACGCTGCCACCGGCACTCACAAACCGCAACTCGTTCAATGAACTTGTGACTCAGCGTCGGCGCGGGCGGTGGCGTTAAAACTGCTCTGCTAGCGCTATTTTTCCGCAAATTGCAGGTTCTGCGCCACGCGTCTTAAAGGCGCGACAGATCGACACTGTGGGTGCTGGCGCGTAAACAGCTGCAGCTTGTCGCGCTTGCCATAACAGGGAGGATGAACCGATGCGTATGCATAACGCGTTCGGAGGGCGCGCAGTGGCGAGGCTCGTGCTCGGCCTTTGCGCGGTGGGGGCCGTGGGTGCGTTCGCGCAGGTGGCGGACCCGGGAGTGAGAAAGACCAGCACCGACGATGGACCGCCGCCGTCGTTGCCGGGCCTGTCGACCGAGGAGCTGGTTTTTTTTCAGGATGGTCTGCGGCGCTTCACGGAAATCGATGGGGTTTCCAACGAGGGCCTGGGCCCGCGCTTCAATTCCAATTCCTGCTCCTCGTGCCATTCGCAGCCGTTCGTGGGTGGTTCGAGCCCGCCGAGCAATCCGCTCTACAGTGTCGCCATCGCGGTCGGGGCGAACAACCAGATGCCCTGGTTCATCGCCCGCAACGGGCCGGTACGCGAAGCGCGCTTCGTGAGTTCCAATGGATCCCCCGACGGCGGCGTGCATGACCTGTTCGTCGTGACGGGCAATGCCGACGCCGGCAGCTGCAGCATCACGCAACCGAGCTTCCTGCCGGCGGGCAACCCGCTGACCGGGCAGGGGGGCAATCGCAATATCGTGTTTCGCATTCCGACCCCGATGTTCGGCGCGGGTCTGATCGAAGCGATCCCCGACTCGGTCATTCTGGCCAATGCCAGGGCCAATGGACCTACCAAACAGCGCGCCGGGGTCATCGGCCATCCGAACGCCATCATCGGCGGGGCCGTCAACCGCAGCGGCAACGACGGCACCATCACGCGCTTTGGCTGGAAGGCGCAGAACAAGTCGCTGCTGATGTTCGCCGGTGAGGCCTACAACGTGGAGATGGGCATCTCGAACGATCTGTTCCCCCAGGAGCGCGACGAGGCGCCCAACTGCCAGGGGGGCAAGCCGGTCCCGAACGACACGCTCAACATTCCCAACCCGTCCGACCCGCCCTCGCCCACGGCGGTGCTGTCGGACATCGACGGCTTCACGGTCTTCATGCGCATGCTCGCTGCCCCGCAGCCGGCCGCGCCGACCGCCGTGACTCAACACGGCGGCAGCGTGTTCGCGAGCGTCGGCTGCGCGCTGTGTCATACGCCGGCGCTCGCCACCTCGGTGACGAGCACGACGCGTGGGCTGCCAAATCCCGCCCTCTCCAACAAGAGCGTGCCGCTGTATTCAGACCTGCTCGTGCATCACATGGGCGCAGGTCTTGCAGACGGGATCACCCAGGGTGCGGCCGGCCCCGATGAGTTCCGCACGGCCCCGCTGTGGGGTCTCGGACAGCGGGTGTTTTTCCTGCATGATGGCCGCACCAGCGACCTGATACAGGTGATACGGGCGCACGCGAGTTCCGGGAGTGAAGCCAATCAGGCGGTACTGAGCTACGCGGCCTTGAGCCCGAGTGATCAGCAGGCCCTGATCAACTTCCTGCGGTCGCTCTAGCGCACTTCGACCCGGGGGGGAAGCGGGCGCGGGGCCGCCGGCGTGAGCCGGCGGCCTCGACTTTCTGCGGCGGCCGGCTGTCACGCGCCCACTCCCCAGGGCGGCCCCGGCGCGTGACGGACGCCGCCGCGCCCCGCATACTGTAGGGGGCGAGAGGCACGAAAGAAAACCAGAGGGGAGCGGTCGCGGCGCGCGCTGGGCCGGCGCACGCGGGCCGCGCATGGCCACCCCTCCGCCGGCCTCCGCTGACGTCTCGGACGCGGAGGATTCGGGTATGGAAACTCCCTTAACGCCGCTGGAGTTCGCGCGCCGGGCGCGGCTTTTGTATCCGCAGCGCGAAGCCGTCGTGGATGGTGCCCTGCGCCTGACCTACGCGCAGTTCTTCGAGCGCTGCGATCGCTGGTCGGCGGCGCTGCAGCGCCTCGGTGTCGGTGCGGGCGAGCGGGTGGTGGTCATCGCGCCCAACACCCACGCGATGCTCGAGCAGTTCTACGCCGTGCCGCAGCTGGGCGCGATCGTGGTGCCGCTCAACTACCGCCTGAGCGCGGCCGATTTCCGCTACATGATCGGCCACTGCGAGCCGGTGGTGGTCTGCGCGCATCCGGATTACATCAGTGCGATCGAGGCGATGCGCGCCGAGATCCCCTTCGTCAGGCATTTCGTGGCCCTCGAGGGCGCTCACCCCGGGTGGCTCGACTACGAGGCGACGCTGGCGGCCGAGGCTCCCGAGTTCGCCCGTGCGACGATCAGCGAGTCGGACGTCCTGACCATCAATTACACCAGCGGAACCACTTCGCGACCCAAGGGTGTGATGATCACGCACCGCAACGCCTGGATGAACACCGTCGGCACGCTCCTGCACCACCCACTCGGGGTGGGGGAGCGTTACCTGTGGACGCTGCCGATGTTCCATGCCAACGGCTGGACGTTCGTGTGGACCGTGACCGCGGCCGGTGCTGCGCATATCTGCCTGCGCAAGGTGGACGCCGCCGCGATCTACGCGCTGGTGAACACCGAGCAGGTGAGCATGCTGTGCGCCGCGCCGACGGTGCTGATCGCGGTAGCCCATGGCCCGGAGGCGTTGCGGCGCGAGCTGCGGCGCGGAGTCCGGGTGCTGACTGCGGGGGCGCCGCCAGCGGCGGCGACCATCGCACGCATCGAGGGGGAGCTTGGCTGGGTGGTGACGCATGTCTACGGCCTCACCGAGACCGCCCCGTTCATCCTGGTGTGCGAGCCGCGCCCGGAGCACGCCGCGCTCGATGCCGGACAGTCCGCGACGCTCAAGGCGCGCCAGGGCGTCGAGCTCATCACTTCCGGGGAGCTGCGCGTGGTCGATGAGTCCGATCAGGAGGTAGCGGCCGACGGGGCCACGTTGGGGGAGATCATCGTGCGCGGCAACGTGGTGATGAAGGGCTATTACCGCGACCCGGAGGCCACCGCGCTCGCCTTCCGCAACGGCTGGTTCCACACCGGCGACGCGGCGGTCGTGCACCCGGACGCCTACGTGGAGATCCGCGACCGCTTCAAGGACGTCATCATCAGCGGCGGGGAGAACATTTCCTCCATCGAACTGGAGGGGGTGCTGCTCGCGCACCCGGCGGTCATGGAGGCCGCCGTGGTCGGCATGCCGCACGAGAAATGGGGCGAGACCCCGGTGGCTCACGTCGTGCTGCGCGCCGGCGCCAGCACGACCGCTGAGGTCCTGCGTGAACACTGCCGCGAGCGGCTGGCGCACTTCAAGGTGCCGAGCGCCGTGCACTTCGTGCAGGAGCTGCCGAAAACCGCCACGGGCAAGATTCAGAAGTACGTGCTGCGCAAGGGCCAAAGCGCCATCAGCCGGCAGTGAGTTCCCCGATAACCGTCAGTCAAGAAAGGAAGATCGCATGGCGAAGGAACAGGAGGCCGGTTGGAGCCGGCGTGGATTCGTGCAGGGCGCGGCCGCGGGTGTGGCGCTCGCCGCAGCACCGGTGTGGGTGCGCGCCGCGGCCGATGCCGACAAGGCGGCGGTGCTGGCCCAGATTCCGGGCATGCACGCGGCGAACGTGCGGCGCCTGCAGGAATGGATCGCGCTGCCCTCGATCGCTGCGGAGAACCGCAATTACCCCCAGGGGCCGGAATACATGGCGAAGCTCGCGCGCGATGCGGGCTTCACCGGGGTGGAGATCATCCCGACGTCGGGCAAGCCGGGCGTCTTCGGCCGCATCGACGCCGGTGCACCCACCACGATGGGGATCTACTTCATGTACGACGTGAAGCAGTTCGTGCCCGAGGAATGGAGCTCTCCGCCGCTGGAAGGCCGCCTGGTGCAGAAGGATGGCCTGGGCACGGTGTGCATGGGGCGCGGCGCCGTCAACCAGAAAGGTCCGGAGAACTCCTTCCTGAGCGCGCTCATGGCGTTCAAGGCGGCCGGCAAGAAGCTGCCGGTCAACCTGGTGCTGGTGTGCGAGGGCGAGGAGGAGATCGGCTCACCCCATTTTCATGAGGTCGTGCACACCCCGAAGGTGCTCGCAGAGCTGAAGAAGTGCAGCGGTGTCTTCATGCCGGAGGCCGGCCAGGAGCGCGACGGCGGCGTGCAGGTCGCCCTTGGCGCCAAGGGCGTGGTGGAACTGGAGCTCATCTCGAGCGGCGAGAAATGGGGCCGCGGACCCTCCCACGACGTGCACTCGAGCCTCGAGGCGCAGGTCGACTCTCCCGCCTGGCACCTGGTGCAGGCGCTGAACACGCTGGTGGCGAAGGACGGCCACACCCCCGCGGTCGAGGGATTCTTCGAGAAGGTGAAGCCGCTGAGCGCAGCGCAGCTGGCGATGATCAAGGCGCGCGCCGACCGCAACACCGAGGCGCAGATCAAGGAAGCACTCGGTGTGAAGCACTGGGTCCACGATACGAACTGGTATGACTCACTGGTGCTCCTGGAGTCCAAGCCGACGATCAACATCGAGGGGCTGGTGGCCGGCTACACCGGTCCGGGCGGCAAGACGGTGCTGCCGCACCGGGCAGTGGCGAAGATCGACATGCGCCTGGTGCCGGATATGACCACGACCGACACGCTGGCGAAGCTCAAGGCGCATCTGGCGAAGCATGGTTTCGCGGATCTGGAAGTCATCATGAGCGGCGGCTACAACCCGACCCAGACGGACCCCAACAGCCGCCTGATCAAGACCGAGGTCGCGACCTACAAAAAGCTCGGCGTCGAGGCGGAACTGTGGCCGCGCTCGGCCGGTTCGTGGCCCGGGTACGTGTTCACCGATGCACCCCTGAGCCTCGCCGCCGGGCACTTCGGCCTCGGGCACGGCACCGGGGCGCATGCCCCGGATGAGTATTACGTCATCGAGTCCGCGAACCCCAAGGTGCAGGGACTCGACGGCGCGGTGGGCTCATTCGTGGAGTACCTGTACGCGCTGGCCTAGCGTGGCACGGCCGACCTTCGTACCCATAGCAATAAAAAAGGAAACTGGATGAACGCACTGGAGATTCACTTCGCGATCGGCCTGCTGTTCGTGGCGCTGTTTTTCTACTGGAACGCCTACCTGTACCGTTCCGGGTGGAGCGGGGCGGGAATGAGCGGGCTGGAAGCGCTCTACTATCTCATCGCCGTGTGTTCCTTCGCGGTCGGCTACTACTTCAACGTGCAGTATGTGCAGGCGTACCCGATGGAGGCCGGATGGGTGCACTTTACGAAGCTGCTGTTCGCGAACCCCGCCGCGTCCTCCGGCTCACAGGACCTGGTGACGACGAACGTGCTGCTGTTTCCGCTGTGGACGATCATCGACGGGCGCCGGCTCGGCCTGCGTAAGCCGTGGATCTACTTCATCATCAGCCTGCTCACCAGCTTCGGGTTTGCGATGGGACTGTATCTGGCGGCGCACGAACGCCAGCTGCGTTGGCTGAAGAGCCAGGGCAAGCCGGTGGCGGCCTGAGCCGCCGGCGCTGCCCGAACGCTGGTGTGCGCGGCGACTGAGTGAGGCGGCCCATGGGGACCACTGGCGCAGCGGCGGCGCATGCGGGAATCGAACTCGGCGGCACGAAGATTCTCGCTCGCCTGATGGGCAGCGACGGAGCCCGGCTCGCCGAGGCGCGCTTTGCGACCTCCACGCCCGCCCAGGCGCTCGTGGATCTGACGGCATTTCTGCACGAGGGTCTGCGCGGACGCAGGCTGAGTGCCCTGGGCGTTGCCAGCTTCGGGCCGATCGGCCTCGATCCCGCCGGCGCCGATTACGGCTGCCTGCTCGCGACACCCAAGCCGGGCTGGGCCGGGTTCGACCTGCGTGGCGCACTGCTGGCGCAATTTCCCGTGCCGCTGGCGATGGACACCGACGTCAACGCGGCGGCGCTGGCCGAGCAGGCGAGTGGCGCCGGCCGCGGACTGCGCAGCGTCGCTTACGTCACGGTGGGCACCGGCATCGGCGCCGGGCTCGCGTTCGAGGGGCGTACGCTCCGGGGTGCCCTGCACCCGGAGGCCGGCCACCTGCGACTGCGTCGCCGCGCGGGCGATGACGCCCCGAGCAGCTGCCCCTATCACGAGGACTGCGCCGAGGGCCTGGCCGCAGGTCCGGCGGTGGCGCGCCGGCTCGCGCATGGCCGCTCCCTGTCCGAGGATCGCAAGGCGTTCGCGCTCGTGGCCGCCTACCTGGGTGATCTCACCGCCAGCCTCGTCCTGACCTGGTCGCCGCACCGCATCCTCCTCGGCGGGGGCGTCATGGCGACCGATGGACTGCGCGGCGCGGTCGCCCTGGCCATGCACGACGCGCTCGGGGACTATCTACCCGCTCCAGATCCGGGCTACCTCGCTGCGCCCGAGCTTGAGGATGCGGGCCTGGAAGGGGCGCTGATGCTGGCGCGTGCTGCCGCCGGGGGCGCGTGAGCTTGCGGTGTTAGCATCGGCGGCTTGAACTGTGTGACCCCGTATCGCTGGATTTCCGTCGTGACTGGCTTACCGAACCGCTCGTTCTATGCAGGGCTCCTCGCCGCAGCGCTCCTGGTGGGCGCGCTCGCGCGCGCCGACTCCACTGCGAACGATGTCACTGCGGCAGCGCTGCGGCACGATGGCGGCTCCTCCGATCCGGCTCGCGCCGGCATCTGGAAGGCGGCCGTGCCGCCGGCCGGCTCGATGCACGGGGAGTTCGACAACAACGACCCGATCGGCGTAGTCGCCGGCGAGCGAATCTGGGCCGACTGCTCCATTAACTGGGTGGATCCGGATGATCAGCGCCTGTACTGCTTCTCCAGCGCCACCTCGCTCGTGTTCTTCCTCGATGCGCCCCAGGACTATCTGCGGCGTGCACGCACGCAGTGGCGGCAGCTGAGCCCTCCGGTAAGCTGACACCCCGAACGGGAGCGACCCACGGGCATCTGCGGCGCCGGCAGCACGTCGGCGCGCCCGGTCGTGGCCGTGGCGAACCTCAGGAGCGGCGATGGCGGATACGTACGATGTGATCGTGATCGGGGCCGGCCACAACGGCCTGGTCTGCGGGGCGTATCTCGCCAAAGCGGGCCTGAAGACCCTGGTGCTCGAGCGGCGCGAGATCTTCGGCGGTGCGGCGGTCACCGAGGAATTTGCGCCCGGCTTTCGCGCCTCGCGCTTCTCCTACGTCATGAGTCTGCTGCACCCGCGCGTCATCCGCGACCTGGAGCTGAAGGCCTTCGGCCTTACGGTGCTGCCGGCGAATGACCTTTTCTGTCCCCTGGGCGGGGACGACTACATCGTCTTCAGCGATGACATCAAGAAGACCCAGGCAGAGTTTGCGCGCTTCTCGCCCCACGATGCGCAGATCTATCCCGAGTTCGCGCGCTACCTCGAGGAGTCGGCGGCCGTGGTGCGGCGCCTCTTGTTCGAGACGCCGGTGGATCCGGTGCGGCGCAAGTGGCGCACGTTCAAGCAAAGTGCAGCGCTGCTGTGGCGGGAGCGGCGCATCGGCGACCAGGCCTATCGGCTGGTGGATCTGCTCACGCAGAGCGCCAACGATTACCTGTCCGCCTGGTTCGAGAGCGACGTGATCAGGAGCGTGCTGGCGTACTACGCCTCCATCGGCACGTTCGCCGGACCCAAATCCCCGGGCAGCGCCTATGTGATCATGCATCACCTGATGGGCGAGCATCAGGGCGCCGGCGGCTGGGGATTCATCCGGGGCGGCATGGGCGCGATCAGCGGCGCCATCGAGCGCTCGGGAGCCCGCTTCGGCATGCAGGTCATGACGCAGGCGCCGGTCGCGCAGGTGTGCGTGAGCGCAGGTCGCGCGACGGGCGTGCGCACCACCGACGGGCGCGAATTCAAGGCCCGCGCGGTGGTCTCCAATGCGGCGGCCACGACGCTGTTTCGCCGCCTGGTGGGGCGCGAGCATCTGCCGCCGGAGTTCCTGCGGGAAATCGAGACATTCCGGACCTTCTCGACGGCCTTCAAGATGAACATCGCCGCTCACGAGCCGCCGCGCTACCGCGCCTTCAACCCCGCCACGGTGGGTTTCAGCTATCCGACCTATGTGCACATCGCGCCCGGGATCGACTACCTCGAGCGCGCCTACGACGAAGCCAAGTACGGGTGGTACTCGAGCCGGCCGTTCCTGACGCCGGTTGCCCCGACCATCGTCGATGATTCGCTGGCACCGCCCGGCAAGCATGTGATCAACATCTTCGGCGGCCATGCCCCGTATGCACTGAAGGGCGGCGCGTCCTGGGAACAGGAGAAGCCCAATCTCACGCGCGCCGCGCTCGCGGTACTGGAGGAGATGGCGCCGGGCTTCACCGAGCAGATCATCAGTATCGAGACGCTCGTGGCCCCGGAGCTCGAGGCGATCGTGGGCCTGCCGCAGGGACACATCTTTCACGGCGAGCTCTCGGCCGATCAGCTCTTCTGGCAGCGCCCGGCGTCGCACTGGTCCGACTATCGCACCCCAGTACGGGGGCTTTATCAGTGCGGCTCCTCCACCCATCCCGGGGGCGGTGTGTCGGGCATCCCCGGGCACAATGCCGCGCGCGAGCTGCTGAAGGACTGGAAGCGCCTCTAGGGGCGGCCTCTCAGGCGTAGCGCTGGCCGGCGATGCGCTGTGCGCTGAGCGCAAGCAGCCACCACAGCGCCTGGAACGTGAACCACACGGCTAGCGCGAAGAGCGCAGCGAACAGCAGCCCCTCGCCCGAGAGAGCAAACGTCGGCACCCAGTCCGCGTAGGTCGCGTGCAGCAGGCCCGGATCCGCGTGCCCGATCAGGTAGAGCATCTGCTTGAACAGAGTCGCCTGCAGCGCCTGTACGGCCGCCTGCAGCGCGTGCACCGTATCGAGGAGCGACTGAATCACGTTGCCCTCGGCCCTGAAGGTCGGGTCGCTGCTGGCGAGGTGATAGCGGATGAGTTGCTCAAGATCGCCCTGGTGGAACTGGTCGGCGAGCTTCTGCCAGGGCGCCAGGTCAAGCTGCGCCTGGTCCAGGCGGCCGCCGAGGCGCTGGCGATACTGGGCGATGAAGCCCGGGACGAGTCCGCCGGCGATGACGCTGCCGATGAGCAGCAAGCGATCCAGAAGGCCTCGGACGATTCGCATAGACACCCTTAAGCCCGTGCCATCGGGCAGTTTAGGGGAAACCCGGCAAATTGACAGGCGAGGGAGCCGCGCCACCCCGACCGACGGTAATATTCGGGCGCAGGAGCGCCAGCCGGAAGGGTGGCAGCCAACTCAAGCGTCGATCGCAATATAGGTGTGGGCATGAAACGAGTGGACATCCTCAGCTGGCTCACCGCGCTGGCGGTAACCCTGGCCGGCTGTGGCTATGGCAACCCCAACGGGGATGTGACCGCCGGCCGCGAAGGCGGCAAGGCGGTCAATGGCTCGGTGCGCGTGCCCGCCGGTGAGCACAGCGGTGCGGTCGGGACCGTCAACGGTGCGGTGGAGGTGGGCGAGAGTGCGGTGGTGGAGAAGGTGAGCGACGTCAACGGCCCGATCGAGCTCGCGGCACACGCCAGTGCCAGCTCCGTGGACGCCGTGAACGGGACGGTGTCGCTCGGGGAGGCCGTGCGCGTGAGTGGCGGCGTCGAGACGGTCAACGGGGAGATCAAGCTCGGCCGCGGGGTCGAGGTTGGCGGCGCCGTCCGGAACGTCAACGGCCACATCGTGCTCAACGGCGCCCATGTGGGCGGCGGCCTGCGCACGGTCGGCGGCGACATCGACGTGCTGGGCGGCTCGCGCGTCGAGGGCGGCATCGTGGTGGAGAAATCCGGCTGGTTCAACACCGATCTGAAGAAGCCGCGCATCGTGATCGGGCCGGGCGCGACCGTGCAGGGGAACTTGCACTTTGAGCGTCCGGTGCAGCTCTACGTGAGCGACAAGGCGAGCATCGGCCCGGTGAGCGGCGCGACCCCCGTGACGTTCTCGGGCGAGCAGCCCCCGGCTTAAGACGCGCACCTGGACCCGCACCCCAAAATGACCCGCCGGGCGGGCACCTCGGTTGCGGCCGGCCCTGGGATTCGGACCAAGTCCGCAGTTCCGCCGCGCGCCGTGAGAACTGCGTCACGTCGGGGCACACTCCCAATAGCCCGCGTCGCGCTTTACCGTCAAATTTGACGTGTTACGGTCGATTAATTGAAGACGGCACAACCAGTTAGGCCTGCGGATCGGCAGAACCGACATTCAGTGGACACAAAAGTAACAATCGCGCCACCGAAGAACTCCGGAACCAAGCCCCGCTGGGTCGACCCGCTGGTCGCCGGACTCCTTGTATATACGGCCGCCGCCACCTGCTGGATGCTCGCCGGTTTCGGCGGTCCCTCGGTCACCCATTACGTCGCATTGCTGTCGGATCTGCCGGCGGCGGTTGCGAGTGGGGTGCTCGCCGCGACGACGGCACGACAGATCGAGCGCGGCCCGCTGCGCAGCGGCTGGTTACTGCTCGCGGTGGCGCTGGGCCTGTACCTGCTCGGTCTCACCATCGCTACGATTTCCTGGCTGCATCACGTGGATCCCTTCCCGGGGCCGGCGGACGTGTGCTACTGCGCCTTCGATGTGGTGCTCGCGCTCGCGACGATCTCGCTCATCCGCGCGGCCGCCGTGCGCGTGCCATGGGTGCAGTTCTCGCTCGACGGCACCATCTTCATCGTCGGCTTCGGCGCGTTTTTCTGGTTCCTGGTCATCCGGCCCGCGGCCTCGGCCACGGAACTCGACTTCCTGCGCCAGGCGCTCAGCCTCGGCTATGCGGCGCTCGACTGCGTGCTGCTCTTGATGCTCGGCATGCTGCTGCTCACCGGCGGCCGGCGGGTGCCGCTGCTGCTTCTGACCGGCTTTGCCACCATGTTCCTCGGCGACATTCTCTGGTCGCTCGCCAAGGTGCGCGGTTACTACCTGCCCGGGCAGTTCCAGGACGTGCTGTATCTGTGCTGCTACGTGCCGATCGCCATCGCCGGACGCGAGCAGATGCGCACCCTGGGAGCCCCGGTGCGCAGCATGTCCAGCACCTCGGATGCGCTCGCGCGCTCGCTCCCGTACGCGGCCATGCTCGCCGCCTTTCTCGTGCTGGTGTACTTCAGCCGCAGCAACATCGGCGGCCCTGCCCCGATCATGACCATGGTGGTGTTCGCCCTCACGCTGCTGCTCATGGTGCGCCAGGGCGTCATGCTGCGTGGAGACGCGCTGGTGCGCGAGCGCAAGGCGGCGCGCATCGTCGAGGACCGCTACGCCTCGCTCATCGCCAATGCCTCGGACGTGATCATGATCGTCGCCGGCGACGGGATGGTGCGCTTCGTGTCGCCGGCCTGTGAGCGCACGCTGGGACTGAAGCCCGAGGCGCTGGTCGGACGCAACCTGAACGACCTGTGGAGCGGGGAGGATCGGGAGAAGCTGCGCGCCTTCCTCGCCGAGGTGGCGGCGGCGCCCACCGGCACAGTCGGCCCGGTGGAGCTGCGCATCGAGCGCGGCAACCGCCGTCACGTCATCGAAAGCGTCGGCAGCAACCTGTCGCAGGACCCGGCGGTCCAGGGCCTGGCGCTCAACTTCCGCGATATCAGCGAGCGCAAGGCGCTGGAAGAGCAGCTGCGCCAGCTCGCCTTCCATGATCCGCTGACGCTCCTCGCCAACCGCAACCTGTTCCGCGACCGGGTGCAACACGCGCTCACGCTGGCGCAGCGCGGCCAGAGCTCGGTGGCGGTGATGTTTCTGGACCTGGACAACTTCAAGAACATTAACGACTCCCTCGGCCACGATGCCGGGGACCGCCTACTGCAGGCGGTGGCGCAGCGCATCGTCAAGACCACGCGCTCCTCGGATACCGTGGCCCGCCTGGGGGGCGATGAGTTCGCGGTGCTGGTGGAGGGCATCGCCACCATTACTGAGGTACAGCGCCTCGCGGATGCACTGATCGCCACCCTGGACGTACCTTTCCCGCTCAACGGCATGGAGGTACGGGTGGGGGCGAGCATCGGCGTCGCCTTCTCCGCGCGCGAGTCGGGCACCGAGACCTTGCTGAGCAACGCCGACATCGCCATGTACCACGCCAAGGCGGCCGGCAAGAATCGCCACGTGACCTTCCAGACCCAGATGCAGGACATGCTGCAGGAGCGGCTGCGGCTCGAGGCGGATATCGGCCGGGCCTTCTCCCGCGAGGAGTTTTTCCTCGAGTACCAGCCGATCGTGGATCTTGGCACGCGCAGCCTCCTGGGCGTCGAGGCGCTGGTGCGCTGGCGCCACCCGGACGCGGGCGTTCTGCCGCCGGCGCGCTTCATCCACGTGGTGGAGGAGTGCGGACAGATCGACAAGCTCGGACGCTGGGTACTGCGGCGCGCCTGTCAGGACCTGTGCAACTGGCGCGGCGCGATCGCGGGCGCCTCGGGGCTGCGCCTGGCGGTGAACATCTCCGGACAGCACCTGCAGCATGGCGAGCTGGTGCACGACGTCGCCCAGGCGCTGCACGAGTCGGGGTTCGAGGCGGAGAACCTGGTGATCGAGCTCACCGAGAGCACGATCATGTACAACACGGACGCCAACCTCGAGCGCTTCCATCGCCTCAAGGCGCTCGGCGTGCGCCTCGCCATCGATGATTTCGGCACCGGCTACTCTTCGCTCTCCTACCTGCACCGCTTCCCGATCGATATTCTGAAGATCGACCGCTCCTTCGTCAGCCGCCTGACCAACTCCGACAACGGCCCGGAGCTGGCGAGCGCGGTCATCACCCTCGGTGAGACGCTCGGACTGGACACCGTGGCGGAAGGCATCGAGATGGAACCGCAGGTGGCGGCGCTTCTGGCCCTGGGCTGCGTCGCCGGTCAGGGATTCCTGTTCGCCAAGGCCGCCCCGCTCGAGCAGCTTTCCAACAGCACCTTTGTCGCGCGGCGTAACGCGCTGTGGACCGCGGGCAGCGCCCGCGAGGAACTCAGTGCCACCGGCCGCTTCCGGGCGCTGCGTGCGGTGCGCCGGCGAACCGCTGGCGCGGCCTGACCCCGCTGTAGCAGCCGAACTCCTTAAGAGTTGACCCTCGCGGCTCTGGGACTGTGCCTCGTCGAGCGGCACGATGGCAGGCTCAGCCGCGAGATAACCCCGCGCGCACCTGCGCCCTCGACTGGCATCCTCCTGCGCGAGCCTCGCCCGGGCGATGTCGCCGGCTCAATGTTGCCCAAATGATCTGCGCCGTTTAGATTCAGCGAACCCGCTGCTTCAGGAGAGATCCATTTCATCGCTGCCGCTTGAGATGCCAGTGATCGAGATCGCCGCCGCCGGTGGCCCGGAACAACTGAAGAGCAGCACGCGGCCGCTCCCGCACCCTGGGAACGGGGAAGTACTCGTGCGCGTCGCCGCCGCTGGCGTCAATCGACCCGACGTGATGCAACGGCAGGGGCTATATCCGCCGCCCCCGGGTGCCTCCGACCTGCCCGGCCTGGAAGTATCCGGGGAGATCGTCGCGCTGGGACCGGACGTGTCCAACTGGTCGCTCGGGGATCGCGTCACGGCTCTGCTCTCCGGTGGCGGCTACGCTGCGTATGCGGTGGCGGCAGCTCCGCTGTGTCTGCCGATCCCGCCCGGGTTGAACATGGTGGAAGCGGCCGCGATCCCTGAGACCTTCTTTACGGTGTGGACCAATCTGTTCGAGCGCGGCGGCTGCCGGGCGGGGGACAGCGTGCTCATCCATGGGGGCACGAGCGGCATCGGCACCACCGCGATACAGCTGGCCGCGGCGTGGGGCGCCAAAGTGTTTGCCACCGCCGGCACGCCGGAAAAGGCGCGGATCTGCGAGAAGCTTGGCGCCGTGCGCGGCATCGACTACCACCACGAGGACTTTGTCGAGGTGGTCAAGCGCGAGACGGCCGGACAAGGCGTCAACGTGATCCTGGACATCGTGGCGGGCAGCTACGTCTCGCGCAACCTGGAGGCTGCGGCACTGGACGGACGCATCGTCGTCATTGCGTTGCTGGGCGGCCCGCGCGCTGACGTCAAGATGCACCTGATCCTGACCAAGCGCCTGACGCTGACCGGCTCGACGCTGCGCGCGCGCACGGTGGCACAGAAGGCGGCGGTCGCCGCGGCCGTGCTCAAGAACGTGTGGCCGCTGCTATCCGCCGGTCGCGTGCGGCCGGTCATTCACGCGACATTTCCGCTGGCCGAAGCGAGCGCCGCCCATCGGCTGATGGAGACGTCACAGCACGTCGGCAAGATCGTGCTGACCCTGTAGAGCGCGCTACGCAGCCGCGAGGGTCTTGACGTGCGCGGCGACGCTGCGGCCAAGAGCCTGCAGGTTGTAGCCGCCCTCGAGCATCGAGACGATGCGATTCTGCGCATGACGCGCCGCGACTGCCATGAGTTCCGCGGTAAGCCAGGCGTAGTCGGATTCCACCAACGCCATCCCCCCCAACAGATCCTCCCGGTGCGCATCAAAACCTGCCGAGATGAAGATCATCTGCGGCTTGAACTGCTCGAGCGCGGGCAGCCAGTTCGCCCCGTACACCTTGCGAACTGCGGCGCCATCGCTGCCGGCGGCGAGCGGGACGTTGATCATGTTGGGTGCAGGCCCTTCTGTGCCGCTGTAGGGATAGAAAGGATGCTGGAAGAAGCTCGTCATCAACACCGCATCCTGCCACTGCGGGGCGCTGAACATGGCCTCAGTACCGTTGCCGTGATGGACATCGAAGTCGATGATCGCAACCCGCTCGAGGCCCTTGTGCTTAAGCGCGTACGCGGCGGCCACGGCCACGTTGTTGAACAGGCAAAATCCCATGGAGCGATTCGGGGTGGCGTGATGACCGCAGGGCCGTACGGCGCAAAACGCGTTGACGGCGCGTGCCTCCAGCAGCTCATCGACCGCCAGCAATCCGGCGCCCGCGGCCCGCCGCGCTGCCGCCAGGGTGTACTGATTCATCGCCGTATCCGGATCCAGCTGCAGATAGCCTTCCCTCGGCGCACGCTCGAAGATCAGGTCAACGTAGGCAGCGCGGTGCACGCGCTTAAGCTCGGTGTCGGCGGCGAGCGGTGCCGGCAGGCAGCGCAAGCCCTCGAGCAGGCCGCTGACGCGCAGTTCCTCCTGGATGGCGAGCAAGCGCTCCGGGCATTCCGGGTGTCCCGGGCCCATTTCGTGCCGCAAGCAATCGGGGTGGGTGATGTAAACGGTACTCATGGTGTGTGCGGAAATGCCTAGGGCGCCCCGAGGATAGTGCCGACCGTCAGACCGATCTCGGCACACAATTGCGGCGCCGGCAGCTTCTTCGCCTCCTCGTAGCGCAGCTTGAACACCTCGATCTCGCCGCCCTGCGCGGCGATGGACAGACTTTGCGCGCCGATCGCCGTCACCGCGCCGATCGCGCCGCGCACCTGCGCGAAACGCTGGAACACGTGCTTGCGCGAATCGAGCAGCTGCAACCGCGTGCCGCCGACCGTCGTCCACGCCCCCGGGGCAGGATTACAGCCGCGGATGAGGTTGTAGATCAGATCGACGTGATTGTGCCAGTTGATGTGCGCCTCCGCGGCCCGACACCAGCCTTCGTAGCTCGCCTGGGACTCATCCTGCACCGTGAGCTCGGCGCGCCCGCTGACCACCAGATCGGCGGCCTGCAGCAACGCCTCGATTCCCATCGGGTAGAGCCGCTCAAAGTACACGCTTCCGAGGGTGTCATCCGAGCCGATCGGGGTCTCGCGCTGCAGGATGACCGGGCCTTCGTCCAGGCCATCCGTCGGACGGAAAATGCTCAGGCCGGTGCGCGTCTCCCCGCGAATGATCGGCCAGTTGATGGAACTCGGCCCGCGATACCGCGGCAGGAGTGACGGGTGGTATTGAATCGTCCCGTGACGCGGAATGCTCGCAAATTCCTGCGGCACGAACTGCAGTACGTAGGCCATGACACCGAGATCCACGGCGAGGCTCCCGAGGGCTTCGTGCGCTTCGGGCGTCTTCAGGGAGGGAAACTGGTACGTGCGAATGCCGGCCTGCTCGGCCGCAACTCGCAAGGCATCCGGAGGAGCACCTGCTTTTTCGGGCGCACAAAAAACCCCCGCGACCGTATCCTTGCGCTTGATGAACGCCTCGAGCACTGCCTGGCCGAAGGCCTGTTGCCCGATGATGGCAACGCGCATCAGTCGGCTCCCGGGAGCCGGCGCCGGCGATCACAAGCTATAGCGTCGCCTGAACGTTTTGGGATCAGCCCGGCCGCCTTGCCGGGCCCACCGGCGCTGTCCATTCGGATCATGATCTGCGGCCTCGCCAGCTTCCCGAGTGCATTCGGTCCAATCGCGGCATTATATGTACGCGGTCTCATATCTCATATATGTTGCGCGGAAAACCAGGGCAAGACCCTCTGGGGGCGCTGGCCTCTAAATGTCCGAAGGAGCTGAAATGGCGGGTCGTAACTTTCTCTTCGTTCCCGGGCCGACGAACGTCCCCGACCGAATACTGCGCGCGATGCACGTCCCCATGGAGGACCATCGCTCGGCGGTATTCCCCGAACTGACCCGCAGCTGCATCGAGGGACTCAAGCCGATCTTCAAGACCACGAGCGGCACTCCTATTCTCTTCCCCTCTTCGGGGACCGGTTGCTGGGAGGCGGCGCTGACGAACTGCCTCGACCGCGGTGCGAAGGTCCTGATTGCCCGCTTCGGGCAGTTCAGTCACCTGTGGGTGGATATGTGTCAGCGGCTCGGCTACGAGGTGGAGGTGCTCGAGACGGCCTGGGGCGAGGGTGCCCCGGTCGAGCGTTATCTCGCCTCACTCAGTGCCGACAAAGCGCACCGTATCAAGGCCGTGCTGGTGTGCCAGAACGAGACCGCCACCGGAGTCACGAGCGATGTGGCGGCCGTGCGGCGCGCGATGGACAGCGTCGCTCATCCGGCGCTGCTGTTCGTGGATGCGGTGAGTGCACTGTGCAGCATCGATTTTCAGATGGACGCGTGGCGCGTGGACGTGTGCGTCAGCGGCTCGCAGAAGGGCCTGATGCTGCCGGCCGGGCTGGGCGTGACGTGCGTCAGCCCCAAGGCGCTCGAGGCGGCGAAGACCGCGACCTCGCCGCGCTGTTACTTCGACTACGACGACATGGCGCGCGCCAACGCGTCGGGATATTTTCCCTATACCCCGTCGGTGCCGATGATGTACGGGCTGCGCGAGTCACTCGCAATGCTCGCCGCAGAGGGTCTGGAGAACGTCTTGAGGCGCCACAGCTACCTTGCCGGTGGGGTACGCGCCGCTGTGTTCGAGGGCTGGAAACTCAAGCTGTGCGCGGTCGCCCCCAAGTGGTACTCCGACACGGTGTCCGCGATCATGCTGCCGCCGGGCGTCGATGGCACAGCCCTCATCGCGCACGCGCTCGAGCGCTACAACCTCGCCCTCGGCGCCGGCCTCGCGCAGGTGGCCGGCAAGCTCTTCCGTATCGGGCATCTGGGGGATCTGAATGAGCTCATGCTGCTTGGCGCCCTCGGCGGGGCGGAGATGGCCATGATCGACCAGGGCGTGAAGATCGAGCCGGGCAGTGGCGCGGCCGCGGCGCAGAAATACTGGCGAAGCCAGGCTGCCAGTGTGACGGCCGCCGCGGCGCACAGCGGCCGCGCGGCATGACACGCGTCGTCTTCCTCGATCGGGCTTCCCTCAAGGCACAGGTGCGCAAACCCGCCTGCGCCACCGAATACGCCGAGTATCAGGCGACGGCGCCGGATGAGATCGTGCCACGCCTCGAGGGGGCCACGGTCGCCATCCTCAACAAGGTGCCGATGCGCTCGGAGACCCTCGAGCGACTGCCGCAGCTGAAGCTGATCGCCGTGGCGGCGACCGGCTACGACGTGGTGGACGTCGCCTATTGCAAGGCGCACGGAATCGCCGTCGCCAACATCCGCAACTACGCGATCCACACGGTGCCCGAACATGCGTTCGCGCTGATTCTCGCCCTGCGCCGCAACCTGCTCCCTTATCGCGCGGACGTCGAGCGGGGCGTGTGGAATAAGTCCGAGCAGTTCTGCTTCTTCACCCACCCCATCGGGGACTTGCACGGCTCGACGCTCGGCATCATCGGCGAGGGTGCGATCGGACAGGGCACCGCCGCCATCGGGCGTGCGTTCGGCATGCGCGTGCTGTTTGCCGATCATCCGCCGCCGAAGGCGGCGGGTGTGACCTTCACGCCGCATGAGGAAGTGCTGGCGCAAGCGGACGTGCTCTCGCTGCATTGCCCACTCATGCCCGAGACGCACAATCTCATCAACCTCGCGGCGCTGCGCAAGATGAAGCGCAACGCGCTGCTGATCAATACCGCGCGCGGCGGCCTGGTGGATGAGGTGGCGCTCATTCAGGCGCTGGAGGAGGGACTGATCGCGGGGGCCGGTTTTGACGTGCTGACCGTGGAGCCCCCGCGCAACGGACATCCGTTACTCGACCTGCGGCGTCATAACTTCATCCTCACCCCGCATATCGCCTGGGCCTCCGACGGCGCGATGCAGTTTCTCGCCGATCAGCTCATCGACAACATCGAGTTGTGGTGCGCCGGGACGCCCCAGCACCTGGTGACCTGACCTTCAAGTCGCCCGGCGCCGCCCTGCACTCAGCGCGGTGGGGCTTCTTCCAGGCTCTTGGCCAGAAGCTTGGTGAGGGCGTATACGCTGTCCAGGTGTGGCGTTGGTGTGTTCGTCAATCGCGCAAGCTCGACCACCGCGCCGAGCAACGCGTCGATCTCGAGCGCCCGCCCGGCCTCCAGATCCTGCAGCATCGAGGTCTTGTGATGGCCCACCTTCTCCGCCCCGGCGATGCGCCTCTCCAGCGAAACGCGAAACGTGATGCCGAGCTTGTGGGCTACGCTCTGCGCCTCACTCATCATGGCGGCGGCGAGCGCGCGGCTCGGGGGGTACTGGCAAATCCCGGCCAGCGTCGCGCGCGACAGGGCGCTGATGGGATTGAAGGTGATGTTGCCCCAGAGCTTCAGCCAGATCTCCGCGCGGATATCCTCGAGTACGGGTGACTTAAGCCCGGCGCGCGTGAGGCACTCGGCGATGCGCGTGACGCGCTCACTCGACGTGCCGTTCGGTTCCCCGACCGGGAAGCGGTTGCCTTCGACGTGCTTTACGACCCCAGGTGAGACCAGCTCCGCGGCGGGATAGACGACGCAGCCGATGATCCGCTCTGCAGGGATGTGGGCGCGAATCTGCCCGGTGGGGTCTACGCTCTGCACCTGGGTGCCCGCGAGCGCACCGCCATGCTCGTGGAAATACCAGTAGGGAATGCCGTTCTGCATCGGGATGACCACGGTCTCAGGTCCAAAGAGATTTGGGACATCCGGTGCCACCGCGGCCACCTGGTGCGCCTTCATCGCCAGGATGACGAGATCCTGTTGACCGGCAGCGCCATAGTCGGCAGTGGCTTTAATGTGAGGCGCGGTCTCCTCGGTCCCGTCCGTCCGCTGCAGTCGCAGGCCCTGGGTCTGTAGGGCCTTGAGGTTCGCCCCACGCGCGATGAGCGTCACATCCTCCCCGGCCAGCGCCAGCCGGATCCCGACGTAACCGCCAATGGCACCGACTCCGACGATCGCGATCTTCATGAGCCTACGTTAGACGATGCGGGGTCTTCGCGCGCGCGGTCGAGCGTGCTCCATCGGCAGGGAACGTGCTCGGCCTCAGCGCGTCACAGGCGAATCACCGATGCCGTTGCGCTGCAGCTCCAGTTCGTTCACGACCCGGTCAACACCCGGCACCTGCGCGGCAACGTTCTGCGCCTCGTTCAGATCCGGCGGATCCCAAACGTAGCCGCTGAGGCGTACCACGCCGTCGTCGGCATGTACCGAAATGTGTTTGGCGTAAAGCAGCGTATCGGCATTTAGCGCAGCCTCGACGCGCTCGACGGTCTCCTTGTCGGCTTGGCGCTGCGCGGCGGTCTTGGGTGGCCCCGTGGCACACCCGATCGCACTGCACAGGATCGCCACGGCGACGGCCGCGTGGCACACGCGGTTCATGACTGCAGTCAAAGATCATTTCCTCCTCGTCGCCGTTGACGATGTATATCACACCCAAAAAGGGTGCACGTGACTTCTCCCGTGGCCTTAGTTGTGATCAGCGCCAAGCGGGATGAATTCCACTTCATTGGCGACGTGCCGGCGACCCGCGATCCAGCCTGCCCGCGCCAAAACCTGATGCAGATCATTCGCGTCGAGCGCAACTCCCAACAGCCGCACGATGCCTTTCTCCGTCACGGCGCTCCTGTGATGAGCAGAGATGTAGAGATGACATCCTGCAGCGTCCGCACCACGTTCGCTGTAAGGCACTGCGTCCGATTGTCTCTGCGCGGTTACGAGGATTTCCTGATGCGTTGCCTCATCGTGCAGCTGCGCTGCGGGCGCCCGCGCCAAGGCGGTGGTTACCGGCGACAGAGCGGCCGCCCCCGGCGCCGTCGCCGGGGTAAGCCGCTGTGATTGTGCCTCGCCGCAGCCATGCCACCCCAACCGGGCGGAGCTCACCCGGTGCCCTCAGAACTTGAAGTTGATACCCGTCGAGACGCCAATGGGATGGCAGCCACCCCAGGTCGTGGGACCGGCACTGCTGTAGTCGATGAACGTGGCGTGCGTTGCATCGTGGCAGTCTGTCTTGATGCCATGGCCGCCGGCGCCGATATCGTAATGCGCATTACCGTCGTTTGCCGTGTCGGCAAAGTTCAGGTATGCCGTGAGCTGCTTGTCGAGCTTGTGCCACCAGCCGAGGGTGTACATGTTCGCCTGGTTCTGCCCGATCCCGTTGGGGTTGTAGTTGTGCTGTCCACCCGGATCGCCCACGCTGGCACCGGCATGCGCCCAGCCAGCGGCGATGCGATCTTTACCGCCGTTGAAGACATAATCGAGTGCTAACCAGTCACCGGTGCGCTGGCGCTCGTTCTGAAACTGCATGACCTCCGGGATGTTGCGGTGCATTTCCTCCCACATGTAGGAGACCGTAAGACCAAAGTCGAAGTGGTATTGCCCGCCAATCTTCGCGGCCCATTCATCGCCCGTATCGTAGGCGGGGCTGTACGCGGGCGAACCGGCGGCCGCCGCTCCCGGGTATTCGGCCGCATACGCCAGGTAGCTTGCCCAGTCGAGCAGCTGCCCGCCCAGCGGATCATTGGGGCCCAAGCCGAACAGGTATCCGTAGTACGGGTTGTTCGCCCCGATCCCATCGCTGGCGCGGGCCACCTGGCTGTGTAACTCATAGGCCGCCACGAGATAAAGACCGCCCGTCTCGAACTTCAGGTCGCCGCTGTACGCCCAATTGAAGCCGCCGTCGTCGCAGTTCAGGGGCAGGTTCCCGCTACCCGGGTTGTTGCCTCCCGAGCAGTCCGGCGACCCTTCCGAGGTCAGATTGTTGTACGGGTCCGGGTTCTGGCCCAACGCGTAACCGGCATCGAAGCTGAAGCCCGACCAGGTGGGCGAGTTGAACAGGATCACATGGTCCATGCGGGTGCCGAACTCTACGCGGTTGTCGCCTCCGGTATTGCCCATGACCGTGTTGTACCCACCGAGCTGCCCCGAGAAGGGATTCAGCCGGTCGGTGGAGGTCTTGTAGGGCATGTACATCGTGCCGAATTTCAACTTGCCCCACTCCTTTTGCTGAAAGCCGACGTAGGTATCACCGAGCCCGATGGCTCCCTGCACGGTATTCGAGGACTTGGTCCAGGTGTTCTGCAGACCCGGCGCGGCCACCATGTCGAGCGCAGCGGACACCTGATAGATGAAGTCCACATGCGAGTCGCCGATCTGATGAGTGCCGCGATAGCCGACGTTCGAGCCGTTGCTGGACATGGCCGCCATCCAGCTGACCCGCCCGTACGGTCCCGCTCCACCCCCCTTGGCGGGTCCCTGGACGAAGGGGCCGGTGGGAACCGTGACTCCCGGCGCCAGGGAGTACGGATAGGCGACAAAGCCGTCCATGCCCTTGGTCGTGTAGTCGATGGACACGTCGAGGGTACCGAAGAAACCCTTCATGAACTTGTCGAAGGCGCCGCTGGTAGTGCTGACCGTCTTGGCCGTCTTCGCCGATTCGGCCGTGACCTTCTGCTGATCGGCAGTCATTTTCTGCTGATCGGCAGCCATTTTCGCCTGATCCGCGGCGGTCTTCGCCTGTTCAGCTTTGAGGCTCTGGAGCTCTTTGCTCAGTTCCTCGAGCCGCTGCTGCAGGTCGCGCATTTTTGCCTGCGTCGCCGCATCCGTGGTTTGCGCGACGGCTGGGTGTGAATAGCTGAAAACGACCAGTACCGCCGCGAGTATCGCGGCCAGTGATCTGAGCACCTTGGTGCCAAACATAAAGTTCCCCCTTCCGAGCTGTGAATGAACCGAGAGCGGCTACCTCGAGAAAGCTTTTCTTGTTGCGTGCACGCTGCGCGCCTGTGTTCAGAGCGCAGGAATGAGTCCGGCGCCGCGCGCCCAGCGATACTTCGCGCCCAGCACGGCGACCGGAATCTCGGTCGAGTAGGCGTAGGCCGGGATGCCGTGCTGATACAGATATTCGGAGGCCTCCTCCACTTCGACATCGCCCGCGAGCGAGGCCACCACCGGCTTTACGAAGCCCTTGGCGCGCATCTCGTCGATGACCTCGACCATGAGCCGTGCAAAGACCATGGGCGGGGTGATGATGGTGTGCCAGTAGCCGAGGATCAGCGCATGAATGCGCGGATCCTCAAGACCGAGGCGCACGGTTTTCTGGTAGGTGGCCGGCGGCTCGCCCCCGGTGATGTCGACCGGATTGCCGGCCGCACCAAACGGCGGAATGAATTTACGAAAAGCGGCGTCGAGGTCCGGCGGCATCGCCATGAGGGACAGGTCGTTGTCCACGCACGCGTCCGACAGCAGCACCCCGGAACCGCCGGCGCCGGTGATGATCACGACGTTGTTACCCTTGGGCGTCGGCAGCACCGGGATGCCACGGGCAAACTCGAGCAGATCACGCAGCGAGCGGGCGCGAATGACGCCCGACTGCCGGAATACGTCCTCATAGATCCTGTCGTTGCCCGCCAGGGCTCCGGTGTGCGAGCTCGCGGCGCGCGCGCCCATGTTGGTGCGCCCGGCCTTCAACACGACCACCGGCTTGTTCTTCGAGACGCGCTTGGCAACCTCGGCGAACGCGCGGCCATCCTTCAGGTCCTCGAGGTGCTGGGCAATGATCTGAGTGTTGTCGTCCTGCTCGAAGAACAGCAGCAGATCATCTTCATCGATGTCGGACTTGTTGCCGAGTCCGACAATCGCCGAGACGCCCATGCGCGCTGAGCGGGAAAACCCGATGATCGCCATGCCGATGCCGCCGGACTGCGAGGACAGGGCCGCGTTGCCTTTGACGTCGTAGGCGGTGCAGAACGTGGCGCACAGGTTCTTCGGCGTGTAATAGAAGCCGTAGATGTTGGGTCCCATAAGGCGTACGCCGTACTTGCGCCCGATGTCGACCAGCTCGGCTTGTCCTGCGACATTGCCGGTCTCGGCAAACCCGGACGGGATCAGTACCGCTCCGGGGATCTTCTTCTCGCCCACCTCGGTCAGAGCCTGCGCCACGAGTTTCGCGGGAATCGCGAACACGGCCAGATCGATCTCGTCCGGCACGTCCTTGACACTCCGGTAGGCCTTGCGGCCCAGGATCTCAGCGGCGCTCGGATGGATCGGATAGATCTGTCCCCGGTAGCCGCCGTTGATCAGGTTCTTCATCACCGAATTGCCGATCTTGCCGTTCTCGGCCGAGGCGCCGATCACCGCCACGGCTTCGGGCTTCATGATGCGGTTCATCTGCGCCACGACGGTCGCTTCACTCGGCCGGTAGCGCGCCGGGGCCGGTTTGAAATCGAGCACGATGCGCACGTCGGCCGCGGTCGCGCCGCGCTCGGAAGCAAACACCGGGTTCAGGTCCATCTCGGCGATTTCCGGGAAGTCCGCCACCAGCGACGACACCCGCTCGATCATGGCGGCGAGCGCTTCGCGATCCACCGGCTTGCCGCCGCGCACCCCGCGCAAAATCTCGGCCGCGGCGATACTGTCCAGCATCGAGCTCGCTTCCTGCGCCGAGGCGGGCGCGAGCCGGAAGGTGATGTCCTTTAAGACCTCCACCAGCACGCCGCCGAGACCGAAGGCGACGAGCTTGCCGAAGGCCGGGTCCGTGACCGCGCCGATGATCACTTCTTGGCCGCCGCTGAGCATCTGCTGCACCTGCACGCCCAGTAGCTCGGCCTTCGGGTCGTACTTGCGGGCGCTGTCGAGCAGCGTGGTGTAGGCCCGCGTCGCCTGCTCCGACGAGGTGACGCCCACGAGCACTCCGCCCGCCTCGGTCTTGTGCAGAATCTGCGGTGAGACGATCTTCATCACCACCGGGAAACCGATGTCGGAGGCCAGCCGCGCCGCTTCCGCGGCGCTGCGGGCCAGTCCTTCTTTCGGGATCGCGATGCCGTAGGCCTCGCACACGCCCCGCGCTTCAGGGGCGGTCAGCGCACTGCGGCCTGCGGCGCGCGCCTCATCGAGCAGTCGGCGGACTGTGCTCTTGTCGTGTGCCATGTGTTCCCGGCTAGATCACGTTTTCGGACTTGAGCGCGGCGATCTCTGAAGCGCCGAGGCCCAGCTCCTCGAGCACTTCCTGCGTGTGCTCGCCCAGCAGCGGCGAGCGCTGCACCTCGGTGATGCTGTCGGAGAGCTTGATCGGGTTACCGACGCTTAAGTACTTGCCGCGCTTGGGGTGATCCACCTCGACGATCGTGCCGGTGGTGCGCAGTGAGGGCTCGGCGGCCAGCTCCTCCATCGACAGGATCGGGCCGCAGGGGATGTCGTGCTCATTGAACTCCGCCATGGCCTCGAACTTGGTCTTGGTCATCGTCCAGGCTTCCACCGCGGCGAATACCTTCTTCAGGCGCGGCAGGCGCGCATTCGGCGTGGCGTACTCCGGGTCCGTGATCCACTCTTCCTTGCCGATGACCTTGCAGATCTCCTTCCACACGGGTGCCTGGGTGATGAAGTAGAGATAGGCGTTGGGATCGCTCTCCCAGCCCTTGCATTTGATGATCCAGCCCGGCTGCCCGCCACCGGAGGCGTTACCGGCGCGCGGCACCGCGGTGCCGAACTTGCTATCCGGGTACTGCGGGTATTCCTTCATGACGCCGGTGCGCGCGAGTCGCTGCTGGTCGCGCAGCTTCACGCGGCACAGATTGAGCACACCGTCCTGCATGGCGGCGAGCACTCTCTGACCGCGGCCGGTGGTCTTGCGCTGATAGAGCGCGCAGACGATGCCGAGCGCCAGATGCAGCCCCGTGCCGCTGTCGCCGATTTGCGCGCCGGTCACCAGCGGCGGCCCGTCGTCAAAGCCGGTGGTCGAGGCGGCGCCCCCGGCGCACTGCGCCACATTCTCGTAGACCTTGCAGTCCTCGTACGGCCCGGGACCGAAGCCCTTGATCGAGGCGACAATCATCTTCGGGTTAAGCTGCTGAATGCGCTCCCAGGTGAAGCCCATGCGATCGAGCGCGCCCGGCGCGAAGTTCTCGACCAGCACGTCGCAGTACTTGACCAATCGCTCGAGTACCGCCTTGCCGCGCGCGTGCTTGGTGTCGAGCGTAATCGAGCGTTTGTTGTGGTTCAGCATGGTGAAATACAAGCTGTCCACGTCCGGGATATCCCGCAGCTGCTCACGCGTGATGTCGCCGGTGCCAGCGCGCTCGACCTTGATCACATCCGCGCCGAACCACGCCAGCAACTGCGTGCAGGTGGGACCGGACTGCACATGCGTGAAGTCGAGGATGCGAACGCCATCTAATGCCTTGCCCATAGAACGCTCCTCACGCCCAGGTCTTACTTGTACATGGTCTGATTCTTGGTGCCGGGGGCGTATTCGCGCGGGTCAACCCAGATGTTGATGACCGCTGATTTGCGCAGGCGCTGCACGGACTCGCGGGCGCGCTTGAGCGCCGGCCCGATCTGGGCCGGGTCGCGGACTTCCTCGCCGTAACCGCCGAGCATTTCGGCGAACTTGCCGAAGGGCACATCCCCGAGCAGATTGCCGACGTTGCCGCGCTGCTCGCCGTACTTGGCCAGCTGACCGTAGCGAATCTGATTCATCGCGGAGTTGTTGCCGATGACCGCGAGGTAGGGGACGCCAAAGCGATTGGCGGTCTCCATGTCGAACGCCGTCATGCCGAAGGAGCCGTCACCGTAGTAACACAGCACTTCCTTGTCTGGATGCGCCAGCCCGGCTGCGATCGCAAAGCCCGTGCCGACGCCGAGCGAGCCGAGCGCTCCCGGATCCATCCACTGCCCCGGGCGGCGCGGACGTACCGCCTGCGCGGAGATTGTGACGACATCGCCGCCGTCGCCGATGTAGATCGTGTTGTCGGCGAGAAACTCGTTGAGTTCGTAGGCAACACGGTAGGGATGGATCGGCGTGTTGTTGGACTTGAACAGCGGCAGCAGCTTCTCGCCCGCGGCCGCCTCGGCGGCGGTGAGTTTCTGCATCCATTCGCGCCGCGCCTGGCGCTTGTCCGATTTCAGGCGCCCGGAGGCGGCCTGCAGCACTGCGCCGAGAATTGCGCCCGGATCTCCCACCAAGCCGAGATCGATGTCGCGGTTCTTGCCGACGGTGCGGTAGTCCATGTCAATCTGCACGAGCTTGAGCTTCGTGCTGATGCGCCGGCCGTAACCCATGCGAAAGTCAAAGGGCGTGCCCACGATGACGATGACGTCGGCATCGGCGAACGCGTTACCCCGGGTCCGATCGAAATGGTGCGGATCGCCCGGCGGTAGCAGCCCGCGGCTGCCGCCATTGAAATAGCCGGGGATATCCAGGCCGCGCAGCAGTGCCACCGCTTCGAGGTGGCCGCGCGCAGTCCATACCTGCTGTCCGTAGAGGATCGCCGGGCGCTCGGAGTCGACCAGGATGTCAGCCAGGCGCTCGATGTCGCGCGGGTCCCCGAGCGAGCGGGTCGAAGCGCGATAGTGACCCGGTTTGGGAATGATGGCCTTGGTCGCGTCCACTTCGCGGTCGAGGACGTCGCGCGGGATCTCCAGATAAACCGGACCGGGGGCGCCGTTGAAGGCCTCGCGAGCCGCCATGGAGATCATGTCAGCGACGCGTTCGGTGCTCGGCACCGACGCGGCAAACTTGGTGATCGGCGACAGGATGTCGACGTGTGGCAGATCCTGCAGCGAGCCCATCTTGTGCTGCGTCAGGGCACCCTGGCCGCCGATGTGCAGGACGGGGCTCTCGGACCGAAAGGCCGTGGCGATGCCGGTAATGGCATTGGTGCAGCCCGGACCTGCGGTTGTGACGACGCACCCTAGCTTGCCGGTCTGGCGCGCGTACCCATCGGCCGCGTGCGCGGCCACCTGCTCGTGGCGCACGTCGATGATGCGTATGCCCTCATCCACGCAGCCGTCGTAGATGTCGATGATATGTCCGCCACAGAGCGTGAAGATCGTATCGACCCCTTCGTTCTTCAGCGCCTTCGCGACCAGATGGCCACCCGAGACCACACCCGCCTCGCGGCTCTTGCGCTGCAGGGTGTCTTCGGCAGTGGTCGCCTTGGGCGGCGTGGGGACTGGGTTTGGACTTGCCATCTCGCGTCTCCGACTGGTAGTTCGGTCGCGGTGCGCCGACTCTTAGCCGGCGCACCGCGGAGGTGATGCCGCTCCCGCTAGGTAGTTCGAGTACCGGCGGCCCCGGTGACCGTTGCTGCTGCTGCCGCCGTACCTGCGGCGAAGTGCCGCAGGCGCATGGGCTTCAGGACCACGAGCGCGAGGAACGCCGCGGCCAGGTTGAACGCCATGAAGATCCCGAAGACCGTGCCCCAACCGCGGGACTTGGCGATCACCGCTGCTATCGGTACCAGCAGCGCGCCTGCGCCCTTGGCGGTGTAGAGCAGGCCCGCATTGGCGGCTGCGAACTTGGCACCGAACGTATCGCCCTGGGTGGCCGGGAACAGGCTGAAGATCTCACCGTAGACACCGAAGTACAGCGCAGTGATCAGCACGTATAGCACCGGGTTGGTGCCCGAGCGGCTGAGCGTAAAGAGGAAGATAGCGCCTAGGGTGAACGCGATCGCCATCGTGTTCTCGCGGCCGATGCGATCCGATATCCACCCGAAGGTTGGCCGGCCTATCCCATCGAAGATGCGGTTCAGCGCCAGCGCAAACGCTAGCGCTGGCATCACAAAGCCAAACAGAGCAACCGGAGTCTTCTCGATCCCAAAGTCCTTGGCGATCGGGCCCATCGAGGCCGCCATGGTCAGGCCGCCGGCGGCAATCAGCACGAACATCACGTACATGACGTAGAACACCGGGCTGCGCAGCACCTGCGCGGGCGTGTAGCCGATCGCGGTCTGGTTCGGTTTCACCTTAGCGGCCACGAGCTGCGGCGGCGCGACCAGCAAGCCCCAGGCCATCACAAACACGATGGCGCCCTGCAGCAGGCCGAAGAACATGAAGGCGTGTTCGTAGCCTTGCGTCGTAATCATCTTGGAGATCGGCACGATGGTGAGCGCGGCGCCCGCGCCGAAGCCTGACGCAGTGATGCCGGCCGCGAGACCGCGACGCCCGGGGAACCACTTGAGGGCGTTGCCTACGCAGGTCCCATAGACGGCACCGGTGCCGATTCCGCCAATGGCGGCCGCCACGTACAGGGTCGTAAGAGAGTCCGCACTCGAGTTCATGACCCAGGCGATCGCGACCATGATGCCGCCGCCGATGACGACCCAGCGCGGCCCGAAGCGGTCAACCAGGTAACCCTCGACAGGCACGAGCCAGGTTTCGATCAGGACAAAGAGGGTGAACGCGACCTGGATCGCGGGGCGTCCCCAGTGGTACTTGGCATCGATGGGGTTGACGAACAAGGTCCAGCCGTACTGCAGATTCGCGACGGCCGCCATGCAGATGACCCCGATGGTCAGCTGCACCCATGGATTTGCCAACACTGAATTTCCCGATGGTACGTACTGCGCATTCGCATTCATGTATTTCCCCCTCGATGTTCTTTACGGATTAACCAAAGGACGTTAGCCCTGGCGGATGTGTCAGTTGCGAGCAACAGAGTGCGAAAGTTCGCCGCCGCGGCTCTGAGGCGCGCAGCGCGCGGTCGGCTCAAAGTGCGTGGCGATCGGTACAGGAGGTCTGGCAAGCCAGCGCGCGCCCGGGGGCGCGCAGACGCCGCGTACTGCAGAACGGACTTGATTGTTGACGGTGGCGTGTGAACACACGCTCTCGAGGGGGCCTTGGCGCCGGGACGATTCGGGCCGTGCCCACTGCAGAGACGGGAAGACTCAGTCACCCTGAAACCCCCTCGATGAGTTGCCTGCTACAACCCCGCTTGAACGCGTTTCGATCCATCCGGCCGCGTGCATCGCTGGTATACGATATATTTTCATCTTGAATTTCGTCAAGACGCGCCGGATTCTCTCGGCCGCACCCCAGAGACGCTTCGGCGTCCCATTCACGGCCGCAATGTGGGTGTATTTGTTAGATAAATGATCGTGTTATCGCGTCAACGCCGCCTGCGAGGTAACGGCGGCCGATAGCGTTGGCAGGGCAGTTCCGCGTCCCGATCTTGGAATTGTTCCAATCGATCGCTGTTAGCGTATAATCACATATATCTAATGCAGTCATTATCTATGAGAGGTTTTTAGTGCAACCCGTTGTTTTTACGCTACTTATGGTGCTGGCGGTCCTCGTGTTCATGGGCGTGTCCGCCCTTTTCTATAGCCGGATTCCGATTGCACTCATGGAATATTCCCAAAGGCACGGCCGATTCCACGGCATCGGGCCTCGGGAGCCGTTCGTGTCAGGCCGGCCCGCACGCAATGCGCCGCTGGACTTGGTGCGCCCCTTGATCGGGTGGGCAGTCTGATGGCCCCACACGGCACGTCCTCCGGGAGCGGGCGCGTCGCGGTAAAGAGCTTGCAGCGGGCAACGCGAGCGACGCCGCTGGCACTTGGTCCTCTGAACGCGACCAGTCTGCGCAGTCAGGTCTACACGCTGCTCAAGGCAGCGATCGCCGACAAGGACATTTACAACCCGAATCAGGAGCTGCGTTTGGATGAACGACAGCTGATCACGGCGCTCGGGGTCAGCCGTACTCCCATCCGGGAAGCGCTGTCATTGCTTGAGCAGGAAGGGTTCATTCGCACGATGCCGCGCCGCGGCATCTACATCGTTCGCAAGTCGAAGCGCGAGATCATTGAGATGATCCAGATGTGGGCGGCGCTCGAGTCGATGGCGGCGCGACTTGCGACCCTACACGCTCCGGACGATGAGATCGCGAAGCTGCGGCATCTGTTCGACGAGTTCCTAAACTCGCCTCCGTCCGAGCACCTGAACGAATACTCCGACGTCAACATCGCCTTTCACACCGAGGTGATTCGCCTTGGGGGCTGTCAGGCCATCATCGATGCGACGCGGAACCTGCTCCTTCACGTGCGCGCTATCCGTCGCGCCACGATCGGGCAAAACGATCGCGCGTCCCGATCCATCGTCGATCATCTTAAGATCACCGAAGCCTTGGAGCGGCGTGACACGGAACTGGCAGAGCGCTTGGCGCGCCAGCACACGCTTGACCTTGCCGCACACGTTGACCGTACCTGCGACTTCCTCGGCTAGCCCGCGAGGCCGGGTCTTGTGGCGGATGGCTAACGCCCGGCGCAGTTCTTAGCAGCAACGGGCAGTTCCCCACTGACCAAGCGTGGTTGCCGGGCCCTTGTCAACGGCCCCGAGATAGAGGGGGCGCTCAGGGGTTGGCACGGCAGCATCGAAGGCGCTGGGGGCGACAATCCTCAGGGCGGCATCCGTGTCCGGATCCGTGAGTGCTTTTCGGAGCGCTTCTTGATCGACCAGCAGCGGCGTGCCGGAACCCAGGCGCAGGTAGATGCGCCCGCTCGCCTGATCTGCAAAGTTGACTTCGCGGAATTGTTCGACACAGCGTTTTAGAAACCCGACATTGCGCTCGGGCGCGAGCCGGCTTTGATCCGGGTAGAGAGACTCGGGCGTGTGCGCGTCGACGTTCACGTGGGCGAAGCGCTCGACGTTCAGCATGCCGTTGACGTCCAACACGTTGAACGTGTGGTTGGTGCCGAAAGCAACGTCCCGCGGGAGTTCACCGAATCGCACGTCATTGTCCAAGAATTCGAAATGGATCTGCTTGTCGGCGCGCCGCACCCAGGTAAAAAACAGAGCGGGCAGCCCGGCGTAGGCCTCTACACTGTGCGCGAGCGTATCGTCGACCGCCTTATAGCGACCCACCTGCAGCCCGCGCTTCCAGGCGCGCTCGACGAGCAGTTCCGGCGGCGTAATCATGAAGAACAGATAGACCGTGTGACCAAAACGTGTCAGCAGATTGCTGCCTGCCTCGTCTGAGTTCGGCGCGAAACTGTCAAAACGGAACCTGTCGATCAGCAGGTGCGACATGTCGCCGCGCTCGTGTTTGCGGGCCATGTAGCCATCGAGTTTGTGGTCGATGATCTGCAACTCGTCCGCGGTAAAGGCGCCGGCGTACTTGTATGTCGGGCCGAGGGAACCGTAGTCGAGTAGCTGCTTGCGCCAGATGTCCGGGCTGATCAGCGCAAAGTCGCTCCACTGCACCCCGATGTTGCCGGCAAGGCGCCGTTGCAGGGGCCGCAGCGTGCTCTTTCCGGACGCGGAGGGTCCTTTGGTGTTGATGACTACCGGCCTTTCCTGGTGCGGCAGGAGCTTGTGCCCCTCGCGCTGCGCAGCATGCCGCAGAATAGGATCAATGAAGTCACCGAGAGTGGCACTGCCGTAGCTGTTGCACGCCAGGTTCGTCGCGAGTGACTCAATCAGGTCGCGCGTACCCCACGGGCCGCCGTGTGTGACAAAGAGTGCCGACAACACGCGAGCGAGGGAGCGATGGGCGGCCGCTTGCAGCGCATCCGCCGTCGTGCTCGCCGCGTGCTCGCACGCCGCAATGTGTGAAAGGCCCCAGTCTAGACGAGCCACAGGCAGGGGCGGCTCGCTGCGGCGAGGAGAGAGCAGGCGAGATAGTGGCGAGCGCGCCCCGGGCGCTCGAACAGCTGATGACCCCGCGGTGGCGAATGCGGCATGAATCGCTGGTGCAAGACTGCTACGCGTCCGCTCGAACGCGGCTGTGATGGCCGGCATTTCCGCGTCGAGATAGCGCCTGATGAGGAGACTCGTGATTTCTCGGAAGTTGATCCCAAGGTCTTCGATTCGCGAGCCATCCGGAACCGAGAAGTCGGCGGTGACTCGGATCAGCACTTCATGCAGGACCAGTCGCTGCGGTCGAAAGGCGACCAGCTCGGTGGCGGGCAGACCCGTGAGGAGCTGCAACTCGGTGGCCGTGGACAGACTCGTGAAGACGTTCTCGGGTCGAAAGACGGTGCACAGAGGACGCAGCTCAGCGGGTAGCTGTGAAACGATTCCCGGGTTCCAGGGGCCGGCCGCAGCGACGGGCATCTCGGCGTCCGTAGTCATGGCGGTGGGCGCTGCGTTCTATTCACGCGCACCGCTTGCTGGTGCCAGGGCTGACGCTCGAAATGCGCCTGCGTCGACGCGGCCGCTACCGAGAAGTCCCCCCTCACTCGGCGTGGTCCTGTTCCGACCTGCGGGTCGCGGCGCGCTGGCGCAGCAATTCCGCATGGCGGGCGAGGGACGGCAGACGCTGCTGCAGGGCTTGCAACTCCGGGTGCCAGCCCGCGAGCGTATACAGGTAAGGATCGGCGGCCGTATAGGTGTCCCCGAGTAGGTAGGGGGAAAGCGTCGCCGCGAGTGTCTCGAGGTGACGGGTGTAGTCCTCACGCGCGCGGGCCTGGATGGCGGGGGCGCCCTGCGGGCCGGCGGACGAGTAGCGCTGCGCGTAGAAATACCGCAGCGCGCTTTCATAGAGGTTGGCCGACAGATAGACCATCCATTGCAGGTAGCGCGCGTGCGCGGAAGTGCCGGGCGCTGGCGCCAGGCGTGCCGCCGGGAAGGCCGTGCTCAGATGAATCAGGATGGCGGCGGATTCGGACACCGCGGTGCCATCGGGCAGCACCAGGACCGGCACCTTGCCAGCCGGGTTCACGCGGCGCAGTGACTCCACGGCCTGCGGCGTCGACTCGACCCAGGACAGCTCGTACGGGGCGCCGGTTTCCTCCAGCACGATCTGCACCGCGAGCGAGCCGGAACCCTTGCGGCCGTAGAGTCTGAATTTCGCATCGGTCATAAGCGTCTGAAGAACTTGCGCGTGCTGAGGGGACTACCTACCGGGGGAGAGCGTTCGGGGGCGGCGCGGATCAGCGGTGAAGGTCATCGATCCAGCGGATGAGCTCGGGCGCTTCAACGGGGGTGATATCCAGGTTCACGACCAGTCCCTGCTGGCCGCTGCGCGCGAGCACGCAGTGCAGCCGCAGCTCATCGCTGGCGTTGATTTCCTGGTGGGGCACGAACGGCGGCACGTAAATGAAGTCGCCCGCCGCCGCCTCGGCCACGAACTCCAGCTGGTCGCCCCAGCGCAGCCGGGCCACCCCGTTCACCACGTAGATGACACTCTCCAGGTCGCCATGGTGATGCGCCCCGGTCTTCGCCTTGGCCTCGATGGTGACGGTACCGGCCCACAACTTCGTCGCGCCGGTGCGCGCGGTGGTCACAGCGGCGCGCCGGTGCATCCCGAGGGTCTGCGCGGTGGCATCGTCCAGCTGGTCGGCCGGTATGACGCGCACCCCCTGGGTGCGCCAGCGACTGGGCTTTGCGCTCATCGGGCTTCTCCGCTTCCGATTCCTGGCGGCCGGGCCGCATCGGGACCGGAAGTGTAGCGGCATCCAAGCGAGCGGAGCCACGGTGCATCGACGGGCCCGGGTCGCAGACCCGATTGGCGATAAGCGCCGACACCGCATCGCGGCCGACGCGCCGGGCTTCGCGACACCGCCGGCCAGCCCGCTGCCGTCACCGCCCGGCAACACCGTACCGCCGCCCGGAGAGGTTCCCAGCCCGCCCGACAACGGCACGACTCCGGGGTCGCTCCCCGGGAGGGCCCTACACCCCAGCGATAGCGCGGCATAGCCAGGCGTTGCCTATGGAACGCGGGGCGGGGCGCGGCCGGGCAAGCTTACGGCGCGGAGCTCTCGAGGAGCGGCGGGGCGGGGCGAGGCGAGGGCCCGGGCGGGCTCGACCAGGGGAGAGGGCGCACATGGCGCACCATCCAGCCCCAGGCAGGTATACCCAGTACGCTGATGAATGCTGCCACCGCGAAGGCGCTCGCGAAGTGATGGGTGCGCTGCACCAGCTCCCCGGTCAGCGCCGGTGCGAGCACGCCGGCCAGATTGGCGATGGCGTTCTGAATGCCCACCCAGCGGCCGGCAGCGCTCGGGCCGGCGAGGATCTGCGAAATCGCGAACGTGCCGGGCGAGGAGACACCCAAGAGAAACTGATAGACGAAGAGGGCGCCGAGCGCCCACGCCGGTGGCCCGAGGGCCAGGGCGAGCATGCAGGCGACGGCGCCGATCTGCGCCGCGACCATCGAGCTCTTGTACACGAGATCGGCGCGACCCGCGCGCACGATGAGCCGATCAATGACCCAGCCGGCGAGCAGGGCGCTCAGGGCATTGAGCAGATACACCCTGCCGGCCATGTTGGCCATGGCGCCCATCGAAAAGCCCCGCTCGCGCACCAGGTACAGCGGCAGCCAGGTCAGCAGGAAGTAGAACGTGTAGTTGCTCGAGAAGTGCCCGAGGCTCGTGGCCCAGAGGGCCGGCTGCCGCAGCAGTTCGCGCAGCGGCGGATGGTGCACGGCATCCGCGGCGCGGGTCGGTCGCGGCAGCTGCACCCGGCCCCACGGCAGCAGCCAAAGGAGTGAGAGCGCGCCGAATACCCAGAACGCAGACCGCCAGCCGAACTGCACCATGAGCAGCCCGCCGATGTAGGTACCTACCGCAGGGCCGAACAAATAGCCGAAGGCGACGATCCCGTTCGCCCGACCCAGGCTCCCGATAGGAACCACGCTCGCGAGCACCTTGGAGACGCTGGGGAAGCCGGCGCTCTCGCCGACGCCGAGTAGTAGCCGCAGCAGCAGCAGCGTCGTGAAGGAGTGCGCGAACCCGGTCAGAAACGTCGCGCCCGACCACAACGCCAGCCCCGCGCCCAGTACGCGTTGCGCGCCGATGCGCTCGGCCAGCCACCCCGCCGGGATCTGCAGGAGTGCGTAAGACCAGAAGAAGGCGGACATCAGCAGGCCGAGCTGGCGTTCGGAGAAGCCCATCTCGTCCTGAATCAGCGGAGCCGCCAACGGCAGCGCGCCGCGATCGACATAGTTCAGAAACAGTGCCGCCGCCACCAGGAGCACGACGCCCCAGCGCGCGCCGCCGCTGCGCTCTGCACCCGGCGGCGGATTCCTCAACGCGCGTAGTCCGCGTCGCTGCGATCCAGCCAGCGCTTGAGCGCGTCAAAGTGCAGCCGCGTACGCTCGAGGCCGCCGACGCGCTCGCTGGCGGCGAATTGTGCTGCGGTGGCCTGCACGAGGGGGGCGGGCAGCTGGCGCAGGGGTCGTCCGGTGGACAGCGCCAGCAGCTGCGCCTGGCAGGCGCGCTCAAAGAAGTACAGCCGCTCAAACCCCTGGGCGATGGAACCCGCGGTCACCAGCACGCCGTGATTGCGCAACACCAGCACCGAACGGGTGCCGAGCGCCGTGGCGAGCCTTTCCCCTTCGGTGTAGTCGAGCGCGAGGCCGTTGTAGTCGACGTACGCGATGTCCTCGTGGAATCCGAGCGCCGCCTGCGAGGCCATCTCAAGCGTCGGGTCTTCCAGCATCGCCAGTGCGGTCGCGTACGGCATGTGGGTGTGCAGTACGCAGCGGGCCGCGGGCTTGAGGCGATGCACGGACAGGTGGATGTAGAGCGCGGTCTCCTCCACCAGTCCCCGCCCGGCGACCACGTTGCCGCGGAAGTCGAGCTCCAGCAGATCGCTCGCGCAGACCTCGGACCACAAAAGCCCGAAGGGCGCCAGGTAGAACCGGTCGGTGTATCCCGGGACGAGCAGCGTCAGGTGATTGTCGATCCCCTCGTTGAAGCCGAAGCGTGCGGCCAGGCGGTGACAGGCGGCGAGGTCGATCCTGGCCTCGCGCTCGGCCTCGTTGCTCAGGCCTGCGGGGTCTCGTGACGCGTTCATCCCTCGCCTCGTGCTGCAGACGGTAAGGGCTGCGATTATAGACTGCGGTGCCGCGCTTGCCGGAGACTTGGCTGATTACAGCGGATGGCCCGGAAGGATGCCCATGAATGAAGCCGCCGCGTTTGCGTCGGAATGCCCCAAGTGCGGCCACGAGCGCCCGCAACCCACGTACGCCCGGGACGAACTCGTCCAGCTGCTGCGGTCCGGTGCGGAAATCGAGGCCACCTGTTACAGCTGTGATGAGAGCTGGCCGATCTCGGTCGAAGAGCGGGCCGACCTCGCGCGCCTGCTCGGCGCCTGAGCTCAGTTTCCGGGGGTCCGGGAGCGCTGCTGCCTCGCGCGTCCCACGAAATAGCCGGCCGCGAAGGGGAGCCCCAGAAGGATGACGGCGAGGACGATCGCCAGCAGCCCGAGTTCCCACATCAGGCGCCGCACCTCGATCGCAGAGGCGCTCACCACCTGACGGGCGATGGTGGCCGCGTCGGCCGCGAGCGCCTTGCGCTGCACATCGGCGGCGCTCAGCACGGCCGCGCGCTCGCTGCTGAGCGTGGCCGAGAGGGCTGTGCGTTCGCTGTGCAGCGTCTGCATGGTGGCCGCCGAAGAGGCATCCAGACGATCCACGACTTCCAGCAGGCTGTGCCGCACGTCGCCGAGCGCCTCGTGCACCAGCTGCGGCGAACTCGCGGCGAAGGCGGACATCCGCGCCAGGCGCTCATCGAGGCGCCGCAGCGCGGCATGCAGCTCGGGCCCCGAAAGGCCGGACCTTTCCAGCGCCAGCTGCGTGCGCCACACGGACTGCGCGGGGAGGGAGCCGGCCATCATCTGCATGCGGTCTGCAGTGTCGGCCAGGGCCTGCGGTACGGTTCCGAGCGAATCCAACAGCGCGGTGCCAGCGCCGGTGCGCTGCAGCCATAACTGCGCGACCGAGGGGCGCACGAACTTCAGGCTGACGTACGGGTACTCGCTCGTGTAGTCGCGCACAAACTGCGCGTAGCGCTCGAAGTCGCGGGGTTCCAGCAGCTGCTGCGCGAGCGCTCGGGCGGCCGCATCCCAGTGCTCCGCCAGCGTCACCGCCGTCGGCTGTTCGCGCCCGAAGATCGCCTCCCCGGCGCCACCGGGTGACAGGAAGGCCTTCATCCCCGCAGCGAGTGACCAGGTGTCGAGCAAGGCGATGGAGGGGGCGAGCTGCAGGGCGGCCCGTTCGCTTTGCTCGGTGGCGATGATCTTCCAGCGCAGCGCGTTACGCCGAATCTCGGCATCGGGATCCTGCGCGACGATGTCATCGGCGCACTGCTCCACCGCGACGGTGAAATCGGCGGAGAACTGCCGCGTGAGAATGCGTGCGTTCAGATCCCGGGTCGACATGGGTCGCTCCGGGCTTTTGAGCGAGACCAGGGAGCAGCCCGTGAGGCCGAGCAGCAGTGCAGCGACGAGTAACCAGGAACGCGTCGTCAAGTCAGTCTCAAGCCCTCTGCGACGGAACTCGGGCGCTCGCTGCGCGGGATACCGCCTCAGCGCGGCATCATTGCATCGAGAGCGGCGCCCGCAAATTCGCCGGGCTCGGCCGCCTCAGGCCAAGCATACGCCGGGCGCGCGGCCCGCTCCACGGGACACCTGCGCACCCGGGCAGTCTGTGAGTGAACAGCCGCCGGGGTAAACTTCATCTTTAGACCGGGGAGAATCTGTCACTTGAAATCCGGAGCGCAGTTGACCAGCCTCGAGAACCCTGCCGCCGAGACGCCCCTAGCCGCGGCTCCCGTGACGCCAAGCGCAGCAGGGGTCCTGCGTCCGCGCCGCGGATCCTTCGACCCAAGTTTTTGGCAAGAGCTGCATGCGCGCCGCAAGCGTGGCGATCCGCAGCGCCGGCGAGTGTATGCCTGGCAGCGCGAGGCGCTCGGAGCACTGCAGGAGGAACCGTTGCTGGGTGAGGAGGCGCGCCGGATCAGCCAGCCAGGAGCACGCGCAGCCGCGCTGGCCTATCTCACGCACCTATGGACGACTTACGCCCGGGAATTCAAACCCTACTACGGCGGCATCCCGTATCTGCGGGTGGGATTTGCGACCGGACGGCGGCTGCGGCGTCGGCGTGCGACGTTCGGAGCGTATGCGGTTCCGCACCGACATGCGATCTATTGCCGTCTGGCAAGTCTGCGGCGCACGACCTTCGTTCACGAGGTCTGCCACCTGTTTGCCTGGGGTGACGGACACGGGCCGGATTTCTGCGCCACGCTGGTATGGCTCTGGGAGCGGGAGTTTGGAATCGACCCGGGTATGGCGCTTACGCTGGCGCGCCGCCTGGACGTGTCGGTGAATCCTTCGCTGCTCCTCGCAGTGGCGCCGGTAATTTAATCGGCGCCGCCGCTGCGGGCGACAGGGACGCGCGGGGGATACGGTCAGCGGGTTTCGAACCGGATCGTGACCTGCGCGCAGCCAGAAAGGGGCTTGCCGTTAACGGTCGTGCCGGGACGGTAGGATCCTGAGCCGGCTTTGGCGATCTTGAGCGCCGCGGCATCGAGCGTCGCATCTCCCGATGAGCGCAGCACGGTCGGCGGCTGGGCCAGCTGCCCGGCCTCATCGGTACAGACGCGGATGGTCGCCGCGCCCTCCTGCGCGGGGGCATTCACGGGTGGTGGGGTGGTGGCGGCCAGTGCGGCGGCGGGCAGTACCGCGACGGCTGGTGGGGTGGCGGGGACGGCCCATCGCCATGCCATCTGTTGCCACGATTCGACGGCCACGGCGTCGCCGGGTCGGGTCGCGGGCTGAAAGCGCAGCTTCATCACACAGCTGATCGCCGCCGCGTCGAGCTGCTCGGACCGCGAGGAGACCTTGATGGAGGGGTGGGAAGGTCGGCCCACCTCATCCACGGAAAAGACCACCAACGCCAGCGGTCCATCATCCGCCACGCGCAGGTCCGGGCAGCGCGCCAACGGATCCACGCGCCAGGCCAGATGTGCCGGGAAGACCGGGTTTGAGCCCGGGGTAACGGGGTCCGCCTTGAGCGGCCGCAGCGCGCCCGCCAGGGTTACCGTTGCGAGCACCAAAACATACCACGCACGCATGCCACGCCTCCGCTGTAAACCCACGACTGCGGCGCAATCAGATGACGCGGCTCGTCACGGCGCCTGCCCGGAACCGGCCCGCCTAGACACTCCAGGGCAATGAATAAGTCTTCGTGTTGGTGAAGCTCTTCATCGCTTCCTGCACGCCTTCCTTGTAGCCGAGCCCGGAGTCCTTGATGCCGCCGAACGGGGTCACCTCCAGGCGATAGCCGGGTACCTCGCGCACGTTGACGCTGCCGACGTTGAGTTCGGAGACGAAGCGGGTGATGTAGTCCAGCCGATTAGTGCAGACCGCGGAGGAGAGCCCGTACGCGGTCGAGTTTGCGATGCGGATCGCATCCTCGATGGTCTGAAACTCGATCAGCGGTGAGACTGGACCGAAGGTCTCCTGCTTGACGAGGCTCATCTGCGGGGTGACCCGATCGAGCACCGTCGGGGAGTAAAGCGCCCCCGTGCGCTGGTTGCCGTACAGGAGTCGTGCGCCGGCCGCCACGGCCTCGTTCACGCGCTGCTCAAAGCCGCGCGCGGCCTGCGCATCGATCACCGTCCCCATGTCCGTGCCCGGATCCATCGGGTCGCCGTACTTGAGCGAGCGGGTCTTCTCCAGCAGCAGCTCGGTAAAGCGCGCGGCGACCGCGGCGTGCACCAGTATGCGTTTGATGGCGGTGCAGCGCTGCCCGGAGTTCTTGTATGAGCCGGTCGTGGTGAGCGTCGCCGCCTCCTCGAGGTCGGCATCCTCCATGACGATGATCGGATCATTGCCGCCGAGCTCGAGCACCTGGCGCTTGTAGACGGCCTTGGCGGCGATGTACTTGCCGATGGCGACACCCCCGGTAAAGCTCACCAGGTCCACGTCGGCGTGCGTGAGCAGCTCGTCGGCGATCTCACGCGGGTCGCCGGTGAGCACGCTGAACATCGGCGGCGGCAGGCCCGCCTCATAGAGAATGTCCGCCAGCAGCAGCGCGCTCAGCGGAGTCTTCTCGGAGGGCTTGAGGACCATGCGATTGTTGGTCGCGATGCTGGGCGCAATCTTGTGCGCGACCTGATTCAGCGGATGGTTGAAGGGCGTGATGGCGCAGATCACTCCCAGCAGCGGCTCGCGCAGCGTGTACACCTTGCGCCGCTTGCCGTGGGCCGTGAGATCACAGGAGAAGATCTGTCCGTCATCCTGCAGCGCGGCATTGGCGGCGAAGGTGAACACGTCGCAGGCGCGGCCCACCTCGTACAGGGAGTCCTTCTTGCAAAGACCGCTCTCGGCGGTGATGAGGTTGGCGACTTCTTCGGCGCGGCCCCGCAGCGCTTCGGCGGTGGTGAGGCAGATGCGGTAGCGCTCGTAACGCGTGAGCGCAGAGCGGAATGCCCGGGCGCTGCCGAGCGCGCGGCGCACTTCGTCCACCGAGGCCATGGCGACCGTGCCCACCAGTGCGCCGCTGTACGGGTTGAACACCTCACCGCGACGTTGCGTTGCAACGCGTGCCCCTGCGATGCGCAGGCTCTCGGTGCGCACCCCCGCGCTGCCCCCGGCGGGCGCTGGCTCAATGGCCATGGTTCAGCACCCACTCGAAGGCGTCGAAGTTGCGCCAGCGCCGATTCTGGTCGAGCTCGGCAATGCGGCGGTTGCTGATGAGCGGCACGGCCTGCTCGGACAGGCCTCCATGCGAGCGCAGCGGTGCATCGAGACCCGACAGATCGTGCTTCGCCGCCGCGCTGCCGAGTGCGACTGCGCGCGTGGAAATCACGACCAGGTCCCCGATGCGATCGGGCGGCAGCTCAAAGCGGGCGGCCGCCTCGGTGCGCGACAGCACGACCTCGATGTCGCGCAGGGCCGCGAGTCGCGCGCTGACCGTCCGGGCATCCACCTGCGGGACGAGGTAGACGGTGGCATAAGAGCCCAGGGCGCCGTGATGGACGACGTACGGATCGGTGATCGGCAGAATGACCCGGGCCTGTTCGCGGCCGAGCCACTCATCCAGCAGATCCTGCAGGTAGATGACGTTCGGACTCGCATCGAGGCGCGTCTTGGCGTTCATCCCGTGATCGGCGGTGAGCACGATGGCGCAGCCGAGCGAGTCAAGCTCGCCCAGGTAGCCGTCCATCATGCGGTAGAAGCGATTGGCATCGGGCGTGCCCGGGGCGTGCTTGTGTTGCACGTAGTCCGTGGTCGACAGGTACATGATGTCCGGACGGCGCGTCTGCATCAGCTTGACGCCGGCGGCAAACACGAACTCCGAGAGTTCCGCGCTGTAGACACTGGGCACCGGCAGGCCGACCAGCTGCACCACCGCCTCGATGCCGTGTTCGGCCTGCGTCACCTGATCGGCCTTTTCAGAGGAGAAGCAGATGCCGCGCATCTGATGCCCGAGGAGCTTGCGCAGCTTCTCTTTGGCGGTGATCACCGCGACCGCGCAGCCGGCCTCCGCCAGCGCCGCTAGCAGGGTAGGGGCCCGCAGCCACTTGGGGTCATTCATCATGACCTCCGCGCCGCTTGCGGTGTCGTACAGGTAGTTCCCGCAGATGCCGTGCACCGCCGGGGGTGCGCCCGTCACGATCGAGAGGTTGTTCGGGTTGGTGAAGCTCGGGATGACGCAGTCGGCGATGACGGCGGTGCCCTGCGCCAGCACGCGCTGCATCCAGGGCATGTGCCCGCCGGCCACCGCCTGCGCAATATAGTCCGGCTCGCACCCGTCCACGCACACGACCACCGAGGGCCGCTCGGGCAGGCGGTAGGAGCGGCCGTTAACTTCGATTCGCTGCATGGTCGACTTTCATTCTGTGGAAGATCCGTACCCGCCAGGGCCGGGCGCTCTAGGCTGCGGCACGCATCTCCGCCAGCACTCTCGCGACCGCCTCAACGGCCCCGGCCATGCCGCGTTCGCCGAGCTGTCCCATACAACCGACCCGGAAGGTTTCCACCGTGGTGAGTTTGCCCGGATACAGGATGTAGCCGTGCGCCTTCACGGCATTGTAGAAGCTCTTGAACGCGTAGCGCGGCGTGTCGGGCGCGTAGAACGTCACGATGATCGGCGCCTGAATGGCCGCGGGCAGAAAGCTCCTCAGTCCCAGGTTGGCCAGTCCGTCGATGAGCGTGCGACAGTTGCCGGTGTAGCGGGCTGCGCGCGCGACGAGACCGCCTTCCTCAAGATACTGCGCGATCGCGGCATCGAAGGCCGCCACGACGTGCGTCGGTGGCGTGAAGCGCCACTGCGTCGTCTTTTGCATGTAGACCCACTGGTCGTACAGGTCCATCGCCAGTGACTGGCTGTTGCCCTCCGCGCGTTCCAGGGACGCGCGGCGCGCGATGATGAAGCCCATCCCCGGTGGCCCCTCGAGGCACTTGCCGGAAGCCGCCACGACGGCATCGAAGGGGGTGCGGCGCGCATCAATCTCCAGCGCACCAAACGAACTCATCGCATCCACGATCAGCCCTCTGCCGTGACGCGCGACGGTCTGAGCAATCTCGTGCAGCGGATTCAGGATTCCGGTGCTGGTCTCGCAGTGCACCAGCGCCACGTGCGTAATCGAGGCATCGGCGAGCAGCGCCCGCTCGACATCGGCCGCGGTCACCGGCGCGTTCTCCGCGTAGTCGATGGTCGTCAGTCCGCGTCCGAGAATGCGGCAGATCCTGGCGATGCGCTGGCAGTAGGCGCCATTTTGCGGCACGAGCAGGTGTCCGGTGCGCGGCACCAGCGTGCCGATCGCTGCCTCCACCGCGAAGGTGCCACTGCCTTGCAGCGGCACGCATTCGTGGGTGTCCGTGGCATGCGCAATCTGCAGCAACCGTTCGCGTATACGACCCGTGATGTTATTGAAATCGACGTCCCACGAGCCCCAGTCGCGCAGCATGCTCTGCTTGGTGCGCGCCGAGATCGTCAGCGGGCCGGGGGTCAGCAGAAACGGTTCGGTGCTCATCGCGCGGTGCCTGGCTTACGGGTCCGTCAAAGATTCTATCCTGAGGCGGGGGACACGCCGTGCTGCCGGCGCGGCGCCGCCGGGGCCGCCAGCCTCTAATTCACATGGCAATTATCCTATAACCGCTTGCATTAGATGAGAATTGTTCGCGCCATGTCGCCGCAGATGCCGCGCGGCGGCGCGGCCGCTGCGGCAGACTAGCGCCTGGTGGCAGAAAACCAACCGCGCGCCCGCACGCGCGCAGAGGAGAGCCTTCCGTGCAGAGTATTCCGTCGCAGGCGCGCGTCGTCATCATCGGTGGCGGGGTGGTCGGGTGCAGCGTTGCCTATCATCTAGCCAAACGCGGTTGCACGGACGTGCTGCTCATCGAACGCAAGCGGCTCACTTGCGGCACGACGTGGCATGCGGCCGGGCTGGTCGGGCAGCTGCGCGCGACGCACAACCTCACGCGCCTGGCGCAATACACGACGCAACTGTACGAGGGGCTCGAACGCGAGACCGGCCAGGCCACGGGATTCAAGCAGGTCGGGTCGATCGCCGTGGCGGCGAGCGAGGCTCGCTTCGAGGAGCTCAAGCGCGGCGCCTCCATGGCGCGCTGCTTCGGGCTCGAGGTCGAGTTGCTGTCGCCGGGGCAAGCGCAGGAGCGCTGGCCGCTGCTCTCGACCGAGGGCCTGGTGGGCGCGGTGTTCTTGCCGAAGGACGGGCGTACCAATCCGGTCGACACCACCCAGGCGCTCGCCCGCGGCGCGCGCAACGCCGGCGTGCGCATCATCGAGGACCTCAAGGTGACCTCGATCCGCTGCGCGGGCAGCCGCGTCACCGGTGTCGCCACCGCGGCGGGCGATATTCGTGCCGAGGTGGTCGTGAACTGCGCCGGCATGTGGGCGCGCGAGGTCGGTGGCTGGGCGAGCGCGAGCGTGCCGCTGCATGCGGCCGAGCACTTCTACATCGTCACGCAGCCGATTCCCGGGCTGGCGGCGGATGCACCGATTCTGCGCGATGCGGACGCCTGCTCGTACTTCAAGGAGGACACCGGCAAGCTCCTGGTGGGCTGGTTCGAGCCGCGGGCGAAGCCCTGGGGAGAGGCCGGAATCCCGGAGAACTTTGCCTTTGACCAGCTGCCGGCGGATCTTGGCCACATCGAGCCGCTGTTCGCCGCGGCGATGCGGCGCGTGCCGGCGCTCGAGAGCGCCGGCGTGCAGGTGTTCTTCAACGGCCCGGAGAGCTTTACCCCCGATGATCGCTACATTCTCGGCGAGGCGCCCGAGGCGGGCGGCCTATTCGTGGCGGCCGGCTTCAACTCGATCGGCATCCAATCGGCAGGGGGCGCCGGCAAAGTGCTCGCCGACTGGATCGTCGACGGGCATCCGCCCTCGGACCTGTGGGACGTGGATATCCGCCGCTTTGTGCCGTTCCAGCGCAACCGGCGCTACCTTCGTGACCGTACGGTTGAGACGCTGGGCCTGCTGTACGACATGCACTGGCCGTTCCGGCAAGCCGAGACCGCACGCGGCGTGCGCAGGTCCGCCCTGCACGACCGGCTGGCCGCCGCGGGGGCGTGCTTCGGTGAGGTGGCCGGCTTTGAGCGTGCCAACTGGTTTTCCACCCCCGGCAGTGCGCCGCGCTACGAGTACAGCTATGGCAGGCAGAACTGGTTTGAACGCTCCGCCGCCGAGCACCGGGCGGTGCGCGAGGGCGTCGGCCTGTTCGACCAGTCCTCCTTCGCCAAGTTTGCGCTGAAGGGACGCGACGCCGCGCGGGTGCTGTCACGGGTCTGTGCCAATGACGTCGACGTCGCGGTGGGTAAGGTGGTGTACACGCAGTGGCTCAATGAGCGCGGTGGCATCGAGGCCGACGTCACCGTGACCCGCGAAGCCGAGGATGCCTACCTCATCGTCAGCTCCTGTGCGACGCAGGTGCGCGATTTCAACTGGCTGACGCGCAGCATCCCGAGTCAAGCTCACGCGCTCGCCTTTGATGTTTCCTCCGCCTACGCGGTGCTCGGGCTGATGGGCCCGCGCAGCCGCGCGCTGCTGGGCACGCTCACGGATGCGGACCTGTCCACGGCCGCCTTCCCCTTTGGCACCTCGCAGTGGATTGACCTTGGTTATGCGCGGGTGCGTGCCAGCCGCATCACTTACGTGGGCGAGCTCGGCTACGAGCTGTACGTCCCGGCCGAGTTCGCGCAACACGTGTACGACACCATCCTCGGCGCCGGCACGGGCTTCGGACTGCAATTGGCGGGCTATCACGCCCTGAACAGCCTGCGCCTGGAGAAGGCCTATCGGCACTGGGGGCACGATATCGGCGATGAGGACACCCCGCTCGAGGCCGGACTGCAGTTCGCGGTGGCCTGGGACAAGCCCGGCGGCTGCGTTGGACTGGACGCGCTGCGCCGTCAGCGCGCGGACGGGCTGCGACGGCAGCTGGTCGCGATCGCCCTAGAATCCAGCGAGTCTCTGCTCTACCACAACGAACCGATCTGGCGAGACGGCAAGCTCGTCGGCCGGGTCTGCTCGGGAATGTTCGGGCACACCCTGGGGGTCAGTCTGGGCCTGGGTTATCTCACCAATGAGGGAGGCGCGGTCAGTTCCGAGTGGATCACCTCGGGACGCTACGAGGTGGAAGTCGCAGCCGAGCGCACGCCGGCACGGGTGTCACTGCGCCCGTTCTACGATCCGGGCGGCACGCGCGTAAAACAGTAAGGGACACGACGCATGTGGCGAGTGACTGACTCATCATGAGCGCGGCCCTGCAAAGCCACGCGCGCGTGGTCGTCATCGGAGGCGGCGCGGTCGGCTGCAGCGCGCTCTACCACCTCACGCGGCTCGGCTGGCGCGACGTGGTCCTACTTGAACGCGACGAGCTCACCGCGGGTTCCACCTGGCATGCGGCCGGTAACTGCCCGAATTTCTCCACGGCATGGAACATTCTCAAACTGCAGCGCTATTCCACCGCGCTGTACGGCAGGCTGGCGCAGGAAGTCGGGTACGAGATCAACTACCACCAGACCGGGAGCCTGCGCCTGGCGCATACCGCCGACCGGGTGGACGAGTTCCGGCACGTGATCGCGCAGGCGCGCGCCCAGGGAATGGAGTTCGAGCTGCTGTCGCCGACAGAAATCACGGCCCGCCACCCGTTTCTTGAGGTGGACGGCATCCGCGCGGCGCTCTGGGATCCGTACGACGGCGATATCGATCCCGCGCAGCTGACGCAGGCGCTCGCCAAGGGAGCGCGCGATCGCGGCGCTACGATCCATCGGCACACCCGGGTGCTCAGCATCAGGCAGCTTGCGCACGGCGGCTGGCGCCTCGAGACGACCGGCGGTGCAATCGAGACCGAATACGTGATCAATGCGGCGGGCTATCGCGGCGGTGAGATCGCCGCGATGATCGGGGAGTATCTGCCGGTCGTCACGCTGTCGCACCAGTATCTGGTGACGGAGGAAATTCCGGCGCTGGTGGCACGCGGGGCGGTACGGCTGCCGCTGGTGCGCGACCCGGACGTCAGCTACTACCTGCGACAGGAGCGTCATGGCCTGCTCCTGGGTCCGTATGAGGCACACGGCCGTGCGCACTGGCTCGAGGGGCTGCCGACGGACTTTGCCCACCAGCTCTTTGCCGACGATCTCGGCCGTATCGAGACCTACATTGAAGCCGCGTGTGCGCGCGTGCCCATCCTGGGTTCGGTGGGCGTGCGCCGGGTCATCAACGGTCCGATACCGTATGCACCGGATGGCAATCCCCTCATCGGGCCGGCGGCCGGGGCGGCGAACTTCTTCCATTGCTGCGCGTTCACCTTCGGGATCGTCCAGGCCGGCGGGGCGGGGCGCATCATCGCGGAATGGGTCGTCAACGGGCAGCCCGACTGGGATGTCTGGTCGCTCGACACGCGCCGCTACCTGCCCTTCGCCGATAAGGGCTACGCGCTCGGCAAGGCGCTCGAGACCTACCAGCATGAGTACGCGGTGAGCTACCCGCAGGAAGAGCGCCCGGCGGGCCGGCCTGCAAAGACCTCACCGCTGCATGCGCGGCTGCGCCGGGCCGGGGCGGTGTTCGGGGCGCGCGGGGGCTGGGAGCGGGCCGTCTACTACAGCCGCCCCGAGGATCCGCCGGGGCCGCAGAGTTCGTTTCGCCGCCCGCACTGGCACCGGGCAGTCGCGCGTGAGTGCGCCTCGGTTGCCAACGGCGTCGCGCTGCTCGATCTGCCGGGGTTTGCGAAATTCGAGATCGCAGGTGCCGGGGCCGCGACGTGGCTCGATCACCTGATTACCGGCTCTCTGCCGCGCGCGGGTCGGGTGGCACTCAGTTACCTGTGCTCAGCGCGCGGCGGCATCGTCACCGAGATGACCGTGACGCATCTACCGGGCGGGAGATTCTGGCTGATCTCCGCTGCGGCCGGCGAGCGTCACGACGAGGAGTGGCTGCGCCGGCACCTCACGCAACGCTACGGCCCGGTCAGCATCGCCAACCTCACGGCGCAGTACGGCTCACTCATCGTCGCCGGTCCGCGCTCGCGCGAATTGCTCGCGCGCGTCACGCGCGCGGAACTTTCAAATGCGGCTTTTCCCTGGCTTGCGGTGCGCAGCATTGCGCTCGGACGTGCGTCGGCCGTGGCGGCGCGCGTTAATTACGTCGGCGAGCTGGGCTGGGAACTGCACCTGCCGAACGAAGACCTCCCTGCGGTACACGAGCTGCTCACGGCTGCCGGTGCGGAATGCGGCTTGGCGCCCTTTGGCCTCTATGCCATGGAGAGTTTGCGGCTGGAGAAATGCTACCGCAGCTGGAAGGCCGACCTGACGAGTGAATACACGCCCCTGATGGCGTCACTGGATCGCTTCGTGCGCCTGGACAAGGCGGCGGACTTCATCGGTCGCGATGCCCTGCGCCAGGAAGCGCAGGTTGGTCCGCGGGAGCGGTTCGTGCCGCTGCTGGTTGAGGCCGAGGATGCCGATGCGTCTCCTGTGTCGGTGCTCTATCGCGGCGATGACGTCGTCGGCCTCGTGACCTCGGGCGGCTACGGCTATCGCATCAAGCGCAGTATTGCCCTTGCCTACGTGCGCGCTGATCTGGCCGCGGGCGGCACCGAGCTTGAGGTGGAGATCCTGGGGGTGCGCCGCCGTGCGGTGGTCGCGCGCGAGCCCCTGTACGATCCGCAGAACCTTCGCCTGCGCTCCTGAGGGTCTGCGCCGATGCCGGGCCGTCTCAGGAGCCTACGAGACGCGCGCTGCGTGCCAGCGCGGTGACCGTGGCAAAGAGCTCGCTGGCGTCGACGGGCTTGGCCAAATGCACGGTGTAGCCGGCGAGCAGAGCGGTGCCGCGGTCCGCGGCGCGCGCCAGCGCCGTCAGGGCGGCGGCCGGGATCAGATTGCCACTCGCCCGCACGGCGCGGATGAATTCGTAGCCGTCCTGTCCGGGCATGCCGATGTCGCTGAGCAGGACGTCGAAGACATCCGTGCGCAGCAGCTCGAGCGCCTCGGGCCCGGAGGCTGCGGTCGCTACGCGTGCAGAGCCGGCTCTGAGTAAACGCGCCAGGCCCTCCAGCGCGTCGGGCTGATCATCCACCAGCAGCACGGAGATTCCCTTGAGATCCTCACTTTCCAGTGGAGCGCTGGTAGAGCGCACATAGGCGCGTTCGGGCGGCGGCGGCGCCGCTAGCGGGGCGAGAGGCAGTTCTACAGTAATGCTCGTGCCGCGATCGAGCCCGGCGCTCGTGGCCTTGATGCGACCGCCGTGCAGCTCCACGAGTTGCCGCGCGATCGATAGACCCAGACCCAGGCCGCCGTATTCGCGGGAATGCGAGCTGTCGGCCTGGCGGAAGCGCTCGAAGACATACGGGAGGAACTCGGCAGGTACGCCCTTACCGGTATCGCTCACGGTAATCTCCGCGTGCGACTCCACGCGCGCCACCGCGACCTGCACGCGCCCCCCCCTGGGCGTGAACTTGATCGCGTTCGACAGCAGATTCCACAAGATCTGCTGCAGGCGGTTCGGGTCGCCGCGTACGGCGGCCGCCAAGGGCTCGATAATACGGGAGACGCGGATTTCCTTGGCCTCGGCTGCGGGCAGCACCGCGGTGACCGCGGCGTTCACGACCTCGCCTACATCGATCGGCTGCACCTCCAGTCGTACCTTGCCGCTGTCGATGCGACTCATATCGAGCAGCTCCGAGATCATCTGGCTTTGCGCGCGCGCATTCTGGTTGATCACCTCGGCGGCGCGCCGCACCTGCTCCGGTTCATCCGCCTTGAGCTTCAGCACATGCGCCCAGATAAGAACGGTGGACAGGGGCGTGCGCAGTTCGTGGGACAGGGTCGCCAGGAATTCCTGCTTGGCGAAGTTGGCTCGCTCGGCGTCCTTGCGCGCCTCGCGTTCACGTTCCAGAAGTTCTTGGCGCTCCTCTTCGGCCTGTTTGCGGTCGCTGATGTCGATTATGTTGCCGACCACGCGCTGCAGTGCCCCATCGGGGCTGCGGACCGAGACGCAGTTATCCCAGATCCACACATAGCGGCCGTCGGCCGCGCGCACGCGATACTCGGCACTCGCGCCCGATTCGCCGCGCTCGAGTGCGCGCACCATGTCAGCCCAAGTTTCGGCATCCTCCGGATGGATACGCGTGCGCCACCACTCCGTGCCGGAGGCGTCTTCCACCGGGATGCCGAGCACAGCGCGGAAGCGCTCGCTGCGTACGATGCGATTCTGCGCCGGCCAGTACTCGTAGATGTAGCCGTGCAAGGCGCGCGTAGCGAGTCGAAAACGCTCCTCGCTTTCCCGCAGCAGCTTCTCGGCATCCTGCCGTCCGGCGATTTCCTGTTGCAGGTGGCGGTTCGAGTCCTGCAATTCGCGCGTGCGTAAAGCCACTTCGTCCTGCAATTGTCCCGGAGTCCGCAACGCCATCGCCCTGGGCGCCACGACAATCAGCGTCGCCGCCGTGATTGCCGAGACCGCGCCCGTCACTAGCTTCACCAGGCCGTCGAGTCGATAGTCAGGATTCCATACGGTCCAGATGCCCAACACGTGCGTTGTCCCGCACAGCAGGATGAATGCCGCGAAAAGCAGAGCCACCCCTGCAAGCGGCGACTCGTGGCGGCGCTTGCGCACGAAGTAATAAAGAATGACGGGAATCGTGAAATAAGACAGCGCGATCAGCGCGTCCGCAGCAACGTTGAGCCATAGCACGGCCGGTTGCCACAGGTAACAATGGCCATGTGGCAAATAGCCACGCGAGTCCGACAGCCAGTCAATGATGCTCCCCATCGGATCCTCGCCCAGCTTTAGCCAAGGATGCGAGCGTCACATAAAAGAATGCGACCGCCAAATGCCCTCGAGGCGAGGGTAAGAACCCCTCGGCAACGGCGCCGTGCTACCGGCCTCGCGGCAACTGTTCCGCTTGCGATCTAGCTTTGAGAGAGTCCGGGTCGCGCAGCGATCAAAAACCGGCGTCCGCAGTATCTGACGCATGGTTGGCGGGCCGGCTGTCGATGCGATACGCGACTTCAGCCTGTTGGCGCGGCGAGCCGCGCTTCATATTGGAGTCGTTCTGAACTCAACGAGGAGGAAGTCCATGAATAACGATCGAGTCGAGGGCGCTTGGCACCAGATCAAGGGAAAGGTGAAGCAGGAGTGGGGGAAGCTCACCGACGACGACCTGCGCCAACTCGAGGGTAATGGCGAGCAGCTGGCCGGCAAACTGCAGCAGCGCTATGGCCTGGCCCGAGACGAAGCGGAGCGTCAAGCCCGGGAATTCCGTAGTCGCAATAATTGGAATTAGCGCGCGCCTGGTGCTGCGGATCAGTGAACCTGATCCGCAGCCTTGGGCTTCCCGCGCACGGGCGCACGATGCGCGTTTCGCGGTGAGAATCTAAACGGCGCCCGCTGGAAAGAACAAAAGCGGGTGCGACGCCATCCAAGCGTGCGATCACGGACGCGCGCCTGAGCCTCTTTGAGTCGGCGCAGCCTTCCAGACTTCATTCATACTCCGAAGCTGCAGCGACCCTGAACCTTCTTGCTCACAGCTCTTGCCCGAGCGACCACGGGCGAGAGCACCCGGGAGTCCAGCTCATGACCGACGAGGCGGTTGCCGTCACGATCTATCACAACCCGGCATGCGGTACGTCCAGGAACACGTTGGCCCTGATTCGAAACGCCGGAATCAAGCCCACCGTGATTGAATACCTGAAGACGCCGCCGGACCGCGCAACGCTGGTCGACCTCCTCAACCGCATGGGCATGAGGCCTCGTGAGCTCCTCAGGGAGAAGGGGACCCCCTATGGGGAACTGGGACTTGCCGCGCCACACTGGACGGACGAGGCCCTGATCGACCAGATGCTGATCCACCCCATTCTCATAAACCGTCCCATCGTCGTTACTCCGTGGGGCATGCGGTTGTGCCGACCGTCCGAATCAGTCCTCGAGATTCTGCAATCTAAACAAGGAACCTCAAGCACGCGCGCTTCCGATCAGTGATTTTCCCCCGCGAGATCTTCGGGTGGTCAAATTCCAAAGGCCCGCGACTTGACGCGAAGCCGCTGCACCTTGCTCTTAATATCGCGGTCCCCGAATTAGGACGTCACAACCCGCAGAGTCCAGAGGTCCCATGGCAAACGCGGTGCCCCAACAAGTCTTTGGCGGGTTGTCAAAGAACACATTTCTGCTGGCGCTCTCCAGTTTGTTCGCCGATATCTCGACCGAAATGCTGTACCCGGTATTGCCGATCTTTCTGGTGCAGACGCTTAAGGCGAGCGGCAGCATCGTCGGCTTGGTGGACGGTTTCGCGCAGGCCACGCAAAACATCGTGCAGGGATTTTCTGGGGCGCTCTCTGACAAACTGCGCAGGCGAAAACCGCTGGCGTTGGTCGGCTATGCGTTGGCTGCCATTGCCAAGCCCCTGATGGGCATGGCGACGGTCTGGCCGGGTTTGTTCGCGGCGCGCCTGCTCGATCGACTCGGCGCGGGTACCCGATCTGCGCCGCGTGACGCGCTCGTGGCCGCTTCCGTGGCGGACGCGGATCGCGGCAGAGCTTTTGGTCTTGAGGGTCTCGGCGACAATGCGGGAGCGTTCCTCGGGCCGCTGATCGCGCTCGCGCTTTTGTACTCGTTCCATGTGAGTCTGCGCGGCATCTTCTATCTGGCCGTGATTCCGGGCTTGCTCGCATTCGTCATGGTGCTGTTCGTAAATGAGCACCCGGCAAGCGTGTCCTCGAAGGCCAAGATCGACATCGGCCTGCGGCGCTTTCCCAGAGGCTACTGGAAGTACCTGCTCGTCACCGCGTTATTCTGCCTGGGGAATTCCAGCAACGCGTTTCTCATCATGCGTACGCAGGAAGTGGGCGCTTCGCTGCAGCATACCATCTTGATCTACGCGGCCTTTAATCTGATGGCCGCGTTGGTTTCGTATCCGGCGGGGTTTCTTTCGGATGCGTGGGGGCGGAAGAACGTCCTACTCGCTTCGTTCGTCGTTTTCTTCGTCGCGTACCTGGGCTTTGCGCTCACCCGAAACGTTATGCTGATCGCGGTGATGTTTGCCGTCTATGGCGTGTTTCAAGGGATCTTTCGCGCGGTCGGCAAGGCGTTCGCCGCAGATTTCGTGCCGGAACCCCTGCGTGCCAGCGGCGTCGGCTGGTACAGCACGACCGTCGGTTTACTGCAACTCATCGCCAGTCTGATCGCCGGGTTGCTCTGGGATCGGGTCAGCCATGCAGCGGTGTTCTACTACGGCGCCGTGCTCGCCCTCGTGGGCTGCGTTGCCCTCGTCGCGACAGTTCCCAGAACAAGCCGGTGGTAACGATCTCGGTTTCCCAGGTCGCTACAGGATGGCAGGGATAGGGAGTTTTAGGGTTTTTTGGCGCCATCCGTGCAGCCCGCGTCGGCCGCCAAGTAAGGCCCTTCGGCGCAGATGCGTTCGCCCTGACCCATTAAGGGGACCGACCTGTGGCGCCTAACACAACTGCGAGACCAGGCCATATAGACCTAAGGTCCAACGGCTAGCGGGCTGCCAATCGTGTAAAAGCACCGACGCTAGTGCCTCGAATCTGCTGCCGTAAGCGTTCAACGGGGCAGCGTCGTGCTGAAGCGGCCAGCAAAGGCCCGAGCAATTAGGCGGATAGTACACATGACGGGTGGTTCCACTGAGCCGCCCATCTCTTCTTGCTGCGGCAAGCAATAGGACTCGCATCCGTTCCAGGAGTAACCGCAATGACAATGAGAACCTTTGGTTTGAGTATTTGCGCAGTCGGCCTGCCGGCGCTTTTGACCGGGTGCGCCATTCAAGAGAAGAAGACCGAGCAGAAGATTGAGAGCGCACACTACAGCTGCGCAACGGCCGACGGCGAACTTCGTGCGCTCGAGAGCGAGAAGAAGACCACTGCGCAGCGCATCAGCGCGGGGGTGAGGTCGGTGGTGCCCATCACGCTGGTGGTTGGCCTTGTTACGGGTACCGCCGGCGTGAAGTACCGGATAGCAAGCGGCGAGTACAACAAGATGATCGACGCCAAGATCGCCGAGATCAAACAGAATTGCCCGGGCGCCAATGCCGATATTGAGTAAATTCCAGGTAGCTATCACTGAAGGAATCGGACGGCACGTACCGGGTCAAGGGTCTGTGCTCTTCGGCTAACTCAGGCCGCAGCGCCTTGGTTCTACGCCCCGCGGGGCGTAGAACCTCGGATGAGCCGGCGAGCTCGCACAGCCCTTGCACATCCAGGCAGATGAGGGGCGGCAGAGTTGCTCTCCGAACTTGGGGTCCCGCCGGAAATCTCGCTTTCCAGATCCAGCCAGGGCGGTGTATCCAACGAATCGATAAAATTATCGATTCTCCTCCGGGCCGCGCAAAATCCCTGTCTGCGTCACGTCCCGTACCAGGCTCTTCGGGCTCTCTGGCGCGTACCTTGCTAGATCTCCGGGCCTCATTGCTCAGCCCCGCGAGGGCTGAACGGCTCAGCCGGCCGCGCCGTCGCCATTTCACAGCGCCGCCAGCGGCGGCAAGGCCCTGCTATTAGGCTTGGTCCTTCATCCGGAGCGGCGCACACTAGCCGAACAAAAATATGGACCCTGTTGTCAAGTTAGTCGTTGCGATCGCCGGCATCCTTCTGCTGGGGGCAGTTGGTGAGTTCATCTTCGCACGCACGCGCGTGCCGGACGTGGTTTGGCTGGTGGCCGCCGGCATCCTCGCAGGCCCGGTATCCGGTCTTATTCAGGCAGACCTGCTCACGTCAGGCATCCCGTTCTTTGGAGCCATCGCTCTTACAGTTATTCTGTCGAGCGGAGCGTTTCGTCTCCAACTTACCGAGGTGGCCGCGGCCGCACCGCGCGGAATTGTCCTGGGTTTGTCGGGGTTCCTTTGTTCTTTAATTGCTATCTACGGGTTCTTTTGGCTGGCAACACAACTGGGTTATCTGCGCCCATCGCCGCCGTTGGGATGGGTGATGGTGGGCGCGATAGTCGGGGGCACCTGTTCGATGATCATCATGCCAACGATGGCCATGGCTCAGGTACCTTCCAGAGTCGCGCGCGTCTTGGAGGTCGAGTCATCTGCCACTGACGCGCTTACGGTCGTCGTAACGATGGTACTCATCGATATCGTCGTAAGCGGTAGCGCAGACATTTCACGTCCATTCATCGCCCTCGCGAGGGAACTCGGTGTTGGAGTGGCACTGGGGGTGATCGCGGCGGCAGTGCTCGTCCCTGGGATACCTGCGATGCGGGACAGAGCTCACGGCTATACGATGTTTCTCGCGTTGATGCTTGCGTTGTATGGAATCACCGGTTTGCTTAAGGGAAATGGCGCCATGGCGGTGGTGGTGGCGTCGCTTTTGATCGGCAACGCGTCGTCTATCGTGCCGCGTCTGTTTCCGGGCGCCCATGGACTGGAGTTCGCTCCGTCGCCGACGACGGCGATAATGCAGGATCAGATGACGTTCATGATCAAGTCGTTCTTCTTTTTTCTGATTGGTTTGATGTTCCCGACGGACCTGAGGTCAATTGCCCTGGCGGCGGTGGCCGTGCTGTTCCTCATTGCGATGCGGGTGTCAGCGGTGCTGCTCTCGACGCGGAGCATGCGCTTGGAAAAGAAGGAGTTCTGGTTCCTGGTTACCGCAATACCTCGCGGTCTTGCCGCCGGCGTGCTGGCGACGCTGCCGATGCAGTACGGGGTTCCCGGAGCCGGGAATCTGGCCCCGGCCATATTCGCGGTGATTGTGTTCAGCGTGCTCGTTTTTGCAATTGGCTTCTCGATCGTGGGCCGGTTACCTGACTCGCGGAGTGAAATTTCGGTCGATGCGCGGCGCACCTGAACCGCGACTTCAAATCTGCCATACCGCCTGGCTCGAGGCCCGACGCCCAGCAGACGCGGCGTGCGCTCACTGCGCCATCTGCACCATCTGATCGACCGCCTGCTTGACGAGATCGTCAGAGATGTCCGTGCGGCCGCCCTTGGGCGGCATGACACCACCGTGACCCTGGAAGCCTTTAATCGCATGCTCGTAGAGAGTCGCCTTGCCTTCCGCGACGCGCGGCGCCCACGCCGCTTTGTCCCCGATTTTCGGAGCCCCGACGATTCCCTGGCCATGACAGGTATCGCAGGTCTGCTGAAGGAGTTCGGCGCCGTTCTTCGGTATGGCCGCCACGCTGGCCGAGCCCCCCGGTGACGCGGTGTTAGCCTTGATGGCCAGTGCTGAGTTGTCCTGTCCCGCGATGGCCACCTGGCTTGGCGGGGCGATGCGCGCCTGGACTCGCTTGCCGTACTCAGCCTCGGAAAGCACCTGTCGGTCCTGGGTGTGGCTCGCGACGATGCGTGAGAAGGCGAAGATACCAATCGCCACCACCGCCAGTGTGCCAATCAAGGCGCTGAAAACATTGAGGAAATGAGTATCCTGCTTGCTCACGGTGCCATCCCACGCTCGTGCCGATTGAAGCACGCAGTATAGGCGTGCGGCTGCCTGCGGCGCGACTGGGCGCCTCAATTGAAGCGACGGCGCGAGCGCCCCGTAGATTTCGTGAGCGCCGTCGGGGCGACTTCGGTTGAGCGGCAAGCTCGCCCGCCCGCCGCAGACCGAAGGGCGATACGCGCCTATGCGCCGCGGAGATCTGCCGTTAACTTCCGGCGACCGTCAATTCTGTCCCTGTAGGCTCGGCGCACCGGCACCGGGCCGGTGTTGGCCTCGGCGGTGTCGACTCAGGTCATCCGGTAGGCGTGGCTGCGTCGGAGGCAACGGGCAGCGAGCCCATAGTCGCACCTGCGGCATTGTCGCTACCGAAATCTCCGCCGAGCGCCAAGTTAAGTGCCACCCGCTGGGACAAGGACGCGGCCTGGATGTGTACCGCGTGCATCTGGGCCGCATAAACGCGCAGTTGCTGCTGGAGCACTGGACGGGCGTCGGTGCGACCGACGCGAAACTCCACCTGGGTCACGGCCAGATTCCGCAGTTGCGCGTCAAGAGCGGTGGCGGCGTAGCCGGCCTGCTCACGCAGTGCGGCTTCGCCACTGATCGCGTCTTCGACGTCCGCGAATGAGCGCGCGCCGACGCGCGCGAACTCCGCGCTGGCCGCCTGTGCCTCAGCCGCTCGTGCCGACGCGACGGCCTTCAGTTGCCCGCCGTTGTATATCGATGCCGTTGCCGTCGCGCCCACCCCCCACAACGGGTTGCTGACGTCCTTAAGCACGAACACCTCGCTGCTGATGGCACCCACCGCACCGGTCAGGCTGAGCTGCGGCCAGCGTGCCGCGGTGGCTTCCTCGGCGCTCGCGTACGCAGCCGCTACGCGCTGCTGTGCGGCGATGACATCGGGGCGTCGCTCAAGGAGTTCTGAGGGTAGTCCCGCCGCGGCTGGCGCCGGTACCGGTGGCAGATCCGCGCTGACGACGAGTTCTGCTGCAGGGTAGCGGCCTAGCAGGAGTTCCATCGCGCGTTGCGCCTGCTCCTTGGCGCGGATCAGCTCGCGCCGACTGTCGCGATAGCCCGCCAGAGCTGCTTGTGCCAGGGCGACGTCACCGTCGTTGGCCGTGCCGACCTGAGCCCGCGTCTGTGTCAGTTCAAGGAACTGCTGGGCGCCAGCGATCGTCTCATCCGTCAGGCCGATCTGCGCGGTGATCTCCTTGGCGCCGAACCACGTCCGCGCCAGCGTCGCTACGAGCGACTGACGGGCATACGCTGTGTCCGCAGTAGCCGACGCATATTGTGCGGTGGCTGCCATGCGCCCGTAGCGTATGCGCCCCCACAAGTCGATCTCCCAGGAGGCCTGCAGGAACGCACCGTTGACGCCGCTGCTGTCACCCCCCAGTTTGCCGCCGGTCTTGCCCAGCGCAGACAACGTGGGCAGCATCGCGCCACCGGCGGCCTCCATTAAATTGCGTGCCTGCTCGACGCGCGCGTGCGCCACTTGCAGATCTGCGTTGTAAGTCAGCGCTTCACTCGCCAATGCCGACAGTTCCGGGTCGTTGAATTGTCGCAGCCATCCGCTTTCCACGCTCTCCGGGCGCGTGCCTTGCGCGACCCACTGCGGGGGCAGCTGCGTGTGCGGCATGGATTGCTTCGCAAGTTCGGCCGATGAGGGGCCGGAGTGCAGGTGTATGCAGCCAGGCAACGTTGCAAGCGCAGCGGCGAGCCCCAACGGTGCAACCAATGGCGCCCCGATGAAGAGCCGGCTCCGAGCAGCACCACCTCTGCAGTCGCGCATTAGTGCAGCTTCAGGATCAGGTAATTGAGCTTCGTCGACACGCGCAACAGCACCTTGCGGATGATGTGGATCGGTTGCATACGGTCCGTATAGATCGCGCCCTCCCCGACGGCACCGGCGGCTATGAACTCGCCCTTGTCCGGGTCTGCGAGATTCAAGCGGACCGCGAATCTCCCCGGAACTGCCGGGGCAAACCCGGTCTGCGGAATGGTCCCGGTAACCTGCGCCTGGCCTTGCCCCTGGGCCCAGATGATCGAATCGACGGTGGCCTTGACAACCTTGCCGGGGTGGGTCGGCAGTACGATCTCGGCCGCGTTCCCCGGCGCCACCGCCCCAAGCTCGTTCTGGTAGAACAGCGCATAGATCTGATACTCGTTCTCGACGACGCTGAGCGGTGCGAGTGCGGGGAAAGCGGTGACGAAACCACCCGGGCGCAGCTGCAGGTTGACGACCGTGCCGTCGGCGGGCGAGAGCATGGTAGTTTGTGAGAGGTCCCAGCGGGCGCTCTCGAGCTGCGCCTTGATCTGCGCGACCTGAGCTTGGTCGCCACCGACAACCGCGCCCAGTTGTTCGGTGATCTGACCCGCGGCCGCTGTTGCGGCAGTGAGCTGCCCCTCGAGAGAGCTCACATCACTCTCAGCAGCCTCGAGTTCGAATTTCGAACCGGCACCGGAGTTGACCATCTCGCGGTACTGGCGGACCCGCAGGCGGGCGAGGTCCAGCTTCGCCCGCGTCGTATCGATCTGTCCGGAGGCGGATTTGAGCTGCTCGCGCAGGGACTTGTTGGCCCCGACCGCGTTCGCGAGCTGCGCCTCGAGCGACTTAACCTGCAGCATGTAGGGCGTCGGATCGATACGGAACAGCACATCGCCGCGCTTGACGGGCCGGTTCGGTTCGATCGGCACCTCGATGACGCGGCCTCTCACCTGCGGAACGATTGGAATGGTGTACTTGATTACCCGTATGTCGTGACTCGATGGTGCGAATCGGTTGAGTAGCATGATCAGGGTGAACATGCCGACGACCGGGATCGTGACCACGATGACTTGCGAGGTCGTGTTCCAGGGCAGGAGCTTGAACTTGAAAAAGATCAGCCAGACGATAAACGCGTACGCGGCGAGAATCAGCAGATCCATCAGCCGGTCTCCCCGGCGGCCGGCGCGTTCGGCTTCGCAGCCGGGTGCTGAGCGCTCGGCAGAGTCGGGTGCAGGTGCTCAGGCTCGACGACGGCGATGCGCATGCCCATCGGCTTGATATAGGCCCACAGCATCGCAATCGGCCACAGTAATCCGCCGAAGACGAGGGACAGCAAACACATCATGTGGATCGCGTCTTTCTGCACATGATGGCGTTTATGCGCAGCCTTCTCCGGAAGAATGTGAAGCATCCAGAACAGGTAAATTCCCGCCGGCGGCAAGACCAGCAAGACGATGACGGACAACCAGTCGGCTATGGTATCGGCGAGCGCACCCGTGACCATAGCACTTGCGGTTGCGGCATAACTGAAAGTCGACAGGCCGAAGATCCGAGCTGCGACGACCTTATTTCTGCGGCAGCGCGCTTTGGCTTTCATGGGATATTTCTCTGGTTGCGTTTCTACGAAATTCACGCGTCGGCAGGACGCCGGAAAACGTCCGCTCACCGGCGGCTCGCTCCCAGACCCTATATCTATTGTGTCAGAAGGCGGCCGGGCCTGCATGCGCCACGTGGCTTCGAAACCAAGCTCGGGGTGGCTGGCGGATGAGCCTGGGAAGCCGTCCACATCGATTGATCAGCCTCCCCCCACGCACTTCCTGCGGCGTTCCTGCGCGCACCGCGCGGCTTGCCACTCGCCATCGGACCAAGACAGCCTGCGGTATCGTGGCAACGTTTGCACGTTCGCTTTGCACGCGCAGCGCAATGCCATCGGGACCGCCCTGATCGGCGCGATCAGATTCTCCGCCGGCGCACCTCGTCACCCCGCCGCCGGCACGACGTTGATGGCAAGTGATTCCGTGTACGTGACGTCTACCTGATCACCCGGCTTCAATGTGTGGATGAACTGCACCATGTTCGGCGATTTTACCGCGATCACATGCACCGTCCCATCCGAGCGCTTAAAGGTCACAATGTTGGTGTGGGTATCGATGGCCTGAATCGTGACCGTCGTAGTGATGGAGGCGCCGATGCCGCCGCCTGGCTTCTTACCTTCCTGCGCGCGATAACCAAATGTCGAGGCAGTCGGCTCCGTGACCTTCGTGCCGGCCTTCGACATTTGTGCCGCAAGCCCCTGGTAGTAGCTCACCACGACCTTGTCACCAACATGCACTTTATCGAAGTTTCTCACGTCCGGGCCAAGCACCACGCTGACCGGTCCGTTCGGTCCGCGCAGCGTCAGCTCGCGCGTCGCAGGATTGATAGCCTCCACCGTGGCTTCGACTGTCTGGAACTCGCTCTTGACGACCGGCTGTTTGGCGGGCTCCTGCGCCCCGGCGTAGGTCGCCATTGCGACCACGATCAAGCTCGCCAGGGAGCTATTGAAAATTCTCATCTTCGTCATGTGAAACTCCTTAGAAGAATTCCCGCTGGCTCTGAGCTCGACGGCTCGCCCAGATCTCATGCCGAGCAGTAGGCGTATTAGCCTCAGAGATGCCTCTGTCGTCGCCAAAAGGGACGCCGAAGCGCACGTGGAAAGCGCTCCCGGCGTGGGTCGAAGCGTACGCCGTGCATGGGGCGAGCTCATGCACGCGAGTAATGTTGCCGTTACTCCAGGGGAGCCAGCGCATCCCAAACTGAACTTCGCGTATGGCCGCCAAGAGGGCAGGCGGCCACGTGCCGTCGGGGGTGAGCGAGCTCTTCAGAAAGTCGCTGTCACGTTAGCCAGCAGGCCCTGGTAGCTTAGGTTGAGACTGCCGTTAAAGCTGCCCTTGTTGACGTTCACGTGCGTTTGGAATTTCTCATAGCCGGCGCTGACGCCGAAGTGGCGGTTGTACATCCATGTCACGCCCGACCGCAAGTCCCACCAGCTACCGTCGTAGGCGTCGATCTTGACCTTAAAGACTTGCGCGGCGGCGTCGAAATACCAATTCGGCGCGAACGCCCAGCCACCGCGGACGCCAATGACCGGCAGCGGGGCGGGTAAGTTACTCGTCTTGCTCTCGTAACTCGCGGAACTCACCGTGCCATTCGGCTGCGTAACGGTAGCATCACCCTGGATCTGCAACTTCTGGTTCAGGAAATGTATACCCGCGGCCCCTGCAACCTCGTAGGTGGGCCCGCGCAGGAACGCATACTCGTACGACAGTTCGTAGACGTCGAACGTGTTCTTTGCCCCAACACTCGCGTTTGCCAAGAATGTGTAGTCACCCCACTCAATGTTCTTGTCGAGCGTTCGCGTGCCCGACACGCGGTTGTGGAAATACTCCAAACGCAGGTGCTGCCGTGGCGTCCACCGCCACAAGACACCGGCGCGAATCACGGTGACAGTGGAGTTGGTACCGAAGTCCTGATCGAAATCGACCTTCTGGTAGGTTGTATTGGCATTCCCGTTCAGGTTGCCGTCGAGGCTCGAACTCAGAAGGAATGTTCCGGCGCTGATGACCCACTTGTCATTAATTAAGTGCTGCGCCGGCGTTGATTCGTCGGAGGTGAGAATGACCCCAGACCCGGGCGAGGCAGTCTGCGCCAGGCTCGAGGTAGCGGTGACGGTGCCCAGGAGACCCGCGGCAGCAAGGCATGCGATCTTGAGCGCAGTTCGTGAATGCATAAAACCCACCCGTCTTTATACTTATGCCAACATGGTAAGCGATAGTCTACGACCGATCGAGCCACAGTACTTGTGCCTTCATCGGACGTGCGCGCCCAGCTTGAGCATAAGCCAAGCCCATCATCATGACGCTGTGAGATCCCAACGAGTTCCAGAATTTCGCTGCCGGATCGTTCGAGGTCATTGCGTGCTTCCTTGACGCTACATTCCAGACTCACGCGGAAACCTAAGCGCTTCGGCCGGATCGGTCTGTCGGACGCGGCCCGATGGCCTCCCCATTCAGGTGCGCGTCACCGCCCGCCTTGGGGTCATTGAGTCCAACGCTGCGCCACACTGAAAAACGTTTGATGTGTGATCGGGCTGGGTAGTCTCATGGAGCGCTCTTGGCCGGGACAGCGCGCGATGCCGGCTTCGCTTTGTCCTTCAGCATGAAGACCAGAATCTTGGCGGGTGCTGTCTGACTCGCGTTCGCGGACACCTCGTGGATGTCGTTGGGACCTTCGTAGAAGGTTTGCCCAGGTCGAAGCGTCACGGGCGCTTGACCCTGCAATTGCATGGTTACCTCTCCCTCGAGCACGTAGACGAATACCTGCGCATCGTGCCGGTGCGGTAACGAGGCTGCACCTGCCAGGTACTTCACGGTAATCATCAGTACCTCCTTCCCTGGAGCGCCGATAAGATCTCGTGTCATCAGCTCGGCCACTTGCTCCGCAGATGCGGGGGTGACGTCAGTAGCCCAGGTGTTGATCGGCCACAACAGCAGCGCGGCGGTCAGCCCGAGGCTGCAGCCACGGCCTCGCGCGTGCCCGATGACCGGTAGTAGGACCGCGTACATGAAGGGTCTGAGGCGTTCGCTTGTCATATGTGTCGCTTGCCTTGGTGGGTCTTCGATGCCAATTACAGCGCAGGGGATTGCGCCGAGCGCTGTGCCTCACTGCGGGGGTGGTCCTTGTCGAGGCACAGCGTCCGCGCGAAGAACAAACCGGTCGGTGACGATCATGTCCATCGGTATATCGTGCGGCTGCGGATAGATCGTGTGCAGCTCTGCGTCGGCCGAGGCCACCCCGATGGCAAGCGGCCGGCGCTTCGCGGCTGCGAGCGTGCGATCGTAGTAACCGCCACCGTAGCCGAGTCGAAAGTAGGCGCGATCGAAGCCCAGGAGGGGAACGATGAGCACGTCCGGATGCGTGAGATGGCGCTCACGCGGGACCGGGATGTCGAATACACCGCGCGCGGTACGCATGCCCGGGTGCCACTGCCAGAACTCCACTGGGGCGTGTTTGGTGACGATGACGGGAAGAGCCGTCTCGCCCCCCGCAGTCAGGTGCATGCGGGCGAGTTCGCGCACGTCGATCTCCCCACGGATCGGCGAGTAAAACCCGAGTGTCGGGTAAGTCCTCGCGTCGATGAGTTCGGCGAGCCGGGCAACGATCTCGCGGCTCAGGTTCCGGCGCACATCGGCATCCACGCTGAGCCGCTGCTTCAGCAGGCCCTTGCGGCGCTCACAGCGCCACGCCTTCACCTGTTCCCAGTCATTCTCCAGTGCGTTCATGGCGCAGGGTGACGAGGCGAACTGCCGACCGTCGTTAGCGTCACTCACAATGGGTAGCTCCGCTTAGTCCGCAGCTGGGTGCAACTGAGCCTCGAAGGATAGCGCGATGGAACGATGGTGCGCACGGCCGCCGTGCAGTGAACGGGCGGCTGCACAGGTTGTGGTGCGGTCGTCGACTGAAGCTTTTGAGGGCATCATGGAGCGTTAATCGGGTCATCCGCCTCGGAGGTGTCGGAGGGCGCTGCTATCATTGCCGTAGCTTGAGCTTCTTCCTTGAGATGATGGGGGTCGCCCCCCACACTAACTCGTATGACCCCTCTATCCATCCTTGATCTTGCGCCCATTAACCTTGGGAGCGACGCGGCGCAATCGTTCCGTAATACGCTTGATTTGGCACGCCATGCCGAAGGTTATAAATACCGGCGTTTCTGGCTCGCCGAACATCATGGTATGCCTGGAATTGCGAGTGCGGCAACGGCGGTCCTGATCGGCCATGTGGCAGGTGGCACGTCGGTAATCCGTGTGGGTGCGGGCGGCATCATGCTGCCGAACCATTCCCCTTTAGTGATCGCCGAGCAATTCGGCACTCTTGAGTCGCTCTACCCGGGCCGCATCGACCTGGGTCTCGGTCGCGCACCCGGCTCTGATTCGATGACCTCGCAAGCGCTGCGGCGCAACCTCGCTTCCGACCCCGACGAATTTCCGCGCGACGTGCTGGAACTCGCCGATTATTTCTCGGACGCGCCCCGCCAGGCAGTACGCGCCGTACCGGGGATGGGGCTCAACGTCCCGCTTTGGATTCTGGGCTCGAGCCTATTTGGGGCTCAGGTGGCGGCAGCACTCGGGTTACCGTACGCATTCGCCTCGCATTTTGCCCCGGCGCAGATGATGGAGGCGATAACGCTTTATCGCTCGGAGTTTCGGCCCTCGCGACAGCTCGGACAGCCCTACGTGATGCTCGGCTTCAATGTGTTCGCCGCCGATACCCTTGAGGAGGCAAAGTTCCGCGCGACCTCCATGCAACAGGCGTTCGTGAACCTTCGAAGTGGCCGGCCGTCGCAGCTGCCCCCGCCTGTGGAGGGTTACACCGAGCGTATCGGTCCGCAGGAGCGGGCGATTCTCGATCAGGTCCTCGCGTGTTCCTCCATAGGCACCCCCGAAATCGTGCGCTCGGGCTTGCGCAATTTCGCGGCACGGACTGGCGCGGACGAGCTGATGCTCACCTCACAGATCTTCGATCATGGTGCACGGCTGCGCTCCTTTGAGATTGCGGCGCAAGCGCTAGCTTAGACACCGACCGTTCCAGTGTGCCGAACGCCCGCAGAACGGCCGATTCTTGCGCCGCTCGAGCGGCGGCGAGTTAGCCAACATCGGCATTGAGTAGATTGAGCGGGCTCCGCAAGGACTACTGCCCTCGATCGCATAAAAACCGGCGTCGCTTGCCCATCGATCCCGCATCCGCAATGATGAGAGAGGAGAGTGCCCGGAGTTACACGGGAGTGGCAGACGGGGTGAAATTGACCGGACCGAAGGGAAAGTGATGGAAACTGAGGAACGCAAAAAGCTCATAGCGGAGCTCGCGGCGGAGCGCGATGAACTTGAGCGGAAAGCGGCGGAACTCGATCGGCAGGGGCAGCGACTCAAGGACGGAACTCAGAAGCGAGCCCTGTTGCTGGAGGCGCGTAGTCTTCGCGACCAAGCGAAAGAACGCGGCCGCCGGTGGGCCGACCTGACGGACGATGAGCTTCACGACGACGAGCGAGGCTGAGGAGCGAGCGACGCAGGCCGCACGGCCCTTTACTTCCGGCGTGGCGCAGCGGTTCGACGCGCGTCCCGAGCAGCATCCCGTGGGTGTGCTGCGCAGATAGTTGACGCGATCAGCGGTGAGTTCCCGCGCGTCGTAGTTCGCACCCAATTTCTGGACTTGCACAACCAATCCTAACCGGGCGTCCGGACCCGATCCCGATAACCAGCAAGCGGCGCACCAGAATCCCGCCGGCGGCAGCCTTAAATCCGTCCCGGATGACATTGCTGCAGGGGGCAATAACCGCTAGCGTTTGCCGGACCGGGGAAACTCCCCCGAAGGGGACAAAATGACCAAAGTGACATCGAAGATGCTCGCGGGACTCTCATTAGGTGCGATCTGCAGCATCTCGTCTGATCTGGTGCTGGCGGCTGATGCTGCCCCGAACCCACCGCAACCAATCGTGCTCGAGGCCGCCCACCTTTTCGATGCCGTATCCGGAAAGCTGGTGGATCGCGGCATCGTGGTGGTCGTTGGCACCAAGATCCAGGCCGTCGGAGCGGATGTAAAAATTCCGGCGAATGCCAAGGTGATCGATCTTGGCGACGCGACACTGTTGCCGGGATTCATCGATGCGCATGTTCATTTGTCGGATGTCATGGGCGACAATTGGTACAAGGATTTCTACAACGACATCATGCGGTTTCCCGCAGAGCAGGCCCTGTACGGTGCGCACTACGCGAACCAGACCCTTGCGGCCGGCATTACCACGGTTCGCGATCTTGGCTCTTCGCAGTACGTGTCGCTCGGTCTTCGCAACGCCATCAAGGCCGGGATGATCCCCGGACCAAGAATGTTGGTGGCGAACTATGCGATCGGAGCGACGGGAGGTCATGCCGACCAAGCCCCTTACCCTCCAGAGACGATTGCTCCCGCGGGCCCGATCCGCGGAGTGTGCAACGGTCCCGAGGAGTGCCGCGCTGCCGTTCGCTACCAGATCAAGTACGGCGCCGATGTAATAAAGTTCATGCCTTCCGGCGGCGTGCTCTCGCTTACCGATCCAGTCGACAATCCCCAGCTTACCCAGGAAGAAATGAATGCCATCGTCTCTGAGGCGCACGCGTGGAATCGGAAGGTTGCCGCACACTGTCACGGTGACCGGGCGGCGAAGATGGCGATTGCGGCCGGGGTCGATTCAATCGAGCACGGCACCTTCCTGAAAGATGACACACTCGCCTCGATGAAGGCTAAGCACGTCTACCTGGTGGCGACGCTGTTTGCGGGGGACTGGCTGGGAGACAAGCTGGACCGGCTGCCGCCTGTTATTGCTGCTAAAGCGCGCGCGGCCGCCGCCCAAAGCCAGCAGATGTTCCAGCACGCCGCGCGACTTGGAGTTCCGATTGCAATGGGAACGGATGCGGGTGTCGAACCGCACGGGCTGAACGCGCGGGAATTCGTACTGATGGCGAGCAATGGCCTGACGCCCGCGCAGGCACTCATGGCGGGGACGGCCAAAGGAGCCGATCTGCTTGGCATTGCAGATCAAACAGGGACGCTGCAGGCGGGGAAATTTGCCGACATCGTTGCGGTGGCCGGAAATCCAGTCGTGGACATCAAAGCGACACAGCACCCCATATTCGTCATGAAGGAGGGGTCTATTTATTTGGGGGGTAAATAGGGATTTGCCGCCGCCAAGGTTGCGGTGGCGCGGCACAGGGCGTCTCAAATCGGGTTAGTCTATCGACACGCCCTCTAGTGGGCTGTAACAGCTGATGTGGAAGGGGCGATGCGCCTGCTTGGATCGAAGTACTTCCATTTCACGGTTTTGGGTACGTCGTTGTACTGACGGATGTATCGCATGAGCTTTCGCTTGAGGTCGACGAGGGAGGTGAAGATGCCGCGGGCGATCACGTCCCGCTCGATCTTCGCGAACCACAGCTCGACCTGGTTCAGCCACGAGGAGTACGTTGGAGTGAAGTGCAGGTGAACCTTCGGATGCTCCCTCAGGAACTCTTCGACCAAGTCGGTCTTGTGGGCCGAGAGGTTGTCCGCGATCACGTGGATCTCTTTGCCGCGCCGCTGGTTGACGACCAGGTCGCTCAGGAAGGCTACGAACTCGGCCGAGGTATGCCGGGCCGCTGTCTTGCCCAGCACCTCACCCGTCTTGGTGTTGAAGGCGGCGTACAGCGACAGCGTGCCGTGGCGTTTGTACTCGAAGCCGTGCCGCTCGGCGCGCCCCGGGGACAGTGGCAACAGCGGATCGAGCCGATCCAGGGCTTGGATGGCCGTCTTCTCATCCACGCAGAACACCGCCGCATGCTGCGGCGGGTGCAGATACAGCCCGATGATGTCGGCCGCCTTGGTCTCGAAGTCCGGATCGTCCGAGGCCATATAGCGATCCAACCGCTGGGGTCTCAAGGCGTGCTTGCGCCACACCCGCGCGACCATCATGTGCGAGAGACCCAAGTGCTCTGCCAGCTTGCGCGTGCTCCAGTGCGTCGAGCCATCGGGGGGCTTGCGCCTGATCGTGCAGTCCAGAATCCGTGCTTCCATCCGCGGGGTGAGTGTGCTCGCCTCCTGGCCCGCGTGGCGCGAGAACAGACCCGCCAACCGCTCCTGCAAAAAGCGCTGGCTCCAGCGATCGATGAAAGCGTCGTTGCAGTCGAGCTTCTCGCGGATCTTTGCCCACGTGTCGCCCGACTCGAGCAGCAATATCAGCCGCGCCCGGCGCGCGTCATCCGCACGCCCCGCTCGACTGCTGGCGCGACGATTCAGTTCCATCCGTTCGGCATCCGACAGGGTGATTGTGCTCATAAACACAATCATACTCCCTTTTTATCTGTTACAGACCACTAGTGGAACGGAGAGCTTCAATGAAAAGCGGAGATGTGCTCGTAGTTATGGCTGGGTTGTTTGCGGCCGCGGTCGGGCTGCCAACGCTTGGCGGCGCGTCGACCGAGTCCGCCAGTGTCTCACCGGCACAGCTTGTCCAAACTGTGCCGAAGGGCAAGCTGACGAACCCCTACAAGGATACTCAAGCTGACATCGTCGCCCAGGGCGGAAAGCTGTTTCAGAGTTATTCATGCAGCGGTTGCCACGGCGGCGGCGGTGGGGGTGGTATGGGGCCTGCCGTGACCAACGACATTTGGATTTACGGTGGTGACGATGACACGCTGTTTAGGTTGGTCGCCCTGGGTAGCGATGGACTCCAAAAGGAAGGTTATAAGCGTGTAGGGCACGAGAGCGTAGTAGGGCCGATGCCGCCGTTCGGCACGATCATCAAGACTGCCGACGATCTTTGGAAGATGCTGGCGTTTATTCGCTCCAAATACAGCGGTGACCCCGCGCACAAGTTTGGAACCCCGGCAGGATCGAATTGAGCTGCGACGGTGTCGTCTCGTACCGTCAACCACGCAATCGCCGATCAGCCATCCGGGGACATCGGCGAGGCGACGGCGCCACCCGAGACCGCGGCGCTCACGGCTCGAGGGTAAAGCCCGTGGTCGGAGAGCGGGGCTGATCGAGCTGCACGCGGAACACACAGCGACCGTCTCCGGCCTGGAAGCGCTGCTCGCGGATCACGCGGAAGCCAAGCAACTGTTCGAGCGTGTTAACGGACACGCTGCAGATGGCCGGATGTGCACGCGCCACGTTCAAGAACGGGCAGTTGCGCTCGATCAGGGCCGGCGCGCCTTCGCGCCACTGAACCTCCATGTAGGCATCGTTGTCCTCGTAAAGCGAACACAGCGCCTTAAGTCGCTGCCGCAAGTTCATCGACTTGAGCAGCGGCTGCCAGCGCCGCACACGTTCGTCCGTCATACGCTCGAGAATTTCCCGCACACCGGCGCCGCCGAAGCGCTCGATGACGTGCCGTACTAGCTCCTGCGACAACGCGTCATAGTTCTTGGGGAACAAATGCTCCGCGGCGGCGCTCAGGCGATATTGCCTGGACGCCGGTCCGCGCTTCCTGTCATCGGCACCCGCGACCGAGGAGGCGCGCTCGGGTGTGACCCAACCCGCACGTCGCAGGTCCGCGATCTGCTGACGCACGGCTTCGTAGGTGATCCCGAGCTCCTCGCCCAGAGCGCGCATGCTCATCGGACCCGAGCGCTTCAGGGCGTGCAGCAGCGCCGAGGGAGCCGGCTTGACTGGCGCGGCCATGGCTAGCGGTTCTTTTGATCGCGCCACGAGACTCCTACGCCAAAACGATACACCAGGGTGCCGCCAAAGAAGCCCCCGGCGAGTACGCAATGCGCAACCCAGGAATGACACCCAGACGGCTGACATTGGCGGTGGGGCGGTGGTACGCAACGAGAGACTCACCATGAAGGACAGCAGGGCTGCAGACATGAGACTCGCATGCACGCCGAGCCAGCGCACGGCCGCGGATGGAATCTCACGCAGCCACAGCTCGAGAAGTCCCGCCAGCAGCGTCAGCGCACCCATGAGCGTCCCGGCAACCGCCGCATAGCGGCTCACGTGCCACCACGTTACATCCCCGGTGCGCAGTGCGATGAGATCCGCTGCGGTCGTCCCAATCCAGAGCGCCACGGGAAAATGCGCCAGGGCCGGATGCAAGGGGTGGCGGAGGAAGGACATTCCGCCTTAGCTAGAGCAGACCAAGAGCGCCACCGAGCAGCAGCAGAAATCCGATTACGGCGATGACCGCGTGGCCCGCCACAAAACCCGGCGGCAGGTTTTTCTTGCGTGCATGGAACCCCAGAGCCAGCACGAAACCCCCGAGCGCAGCCAGCAGGAAGAAGCCCAGGGCCCACTTCGGTGCGCCCGTGACTCCGTGCATGAACACCGCGATGAGCAGGACTACGAGGCCGGTAGCCGCGAGCAGCCCATGGATTACTGCACTCGAGACCGGGGGAAAGCGTCCCTTGAAGGCAGCGACGGCCATGGTAAGACCTACGAGCGCCGCGACGGCGAAGATCAAGACCGGAATCCACATGGTTGTTACCTCTTCTTATATACAAGTAATGACTTGTGTATTGTTTATAGGCCTTTTCTGTCAGAACGGCAAATGCTGTGAAAGCCGCAAGAACGCCGCCCTTTAGAGCGGCATTGTGTCTGCGCCGAACGAAGATCCGGCCCGCAGCTGCACCGCGTCGGGGTCCGCCTCAGTACGCGCCGGACGGTGGCGTCTGCGGGGCCGCAGCGGCCGATTTGAACGCCCCCAGCAACTGCTTGGCGGCTTGGATCAGCATGGTAGTGTCCACACCGACTGCCACGAACATTGCGCCTGCGTCCAGATAGTTCCGCGCCAGGCTCGGATCTGGGCTCAGTACGCCCGCCGCCTTTCCCGCCTGTCGCACGGCTTTGATTCCTTGCGTTATGGCCGCCTGCACTTGCGCATCGGCCGGGCGTCCCAGCAGGCCGAGGGAGGCTGCCAGATCAGCGGGGCCAAAAAACACGCCGTCGACACCCGCAGTCGCGGCAATGGCGGGGAGATTCTGCAGGCCCGTCGCGGATTCCACCTGGACCAAAACGCACAGCTGGTCTGCACAGTCGCGCAGGTAGTGGCCGATCAGGTTCCAGCGCGAGGCGCGGGCGAGGGCGCTGCCCACGCCACGAATCCCCGCAGGCGGATAGCGCGTTGCGGCCACGATGCGCTGCGCCTGCGCGGCGGACTCCACCATGGGGACCAGCAAGGTCTGCGCGCCGATGTCGAGGTACTGCTTCAGCAGCGTCGCCTCGTCTGAGGCGGTACGCACCACGGCGTGCACCGGGTAGGGTGCCAGCGCCTGCAGCTGCGCGAGGACACTGCGCGGGTCGTTCGGGGCATGCTCGGCATCGATCGCGAGCCAATCAAATCCGGTGCTGGCGAGCAACTCGGTCGCGTACGCGTCGGCGAGCCCTAGCCACAGGCCAATTTGCGGGCGTGCGGCCCGCAGCGCGTCTTTGAACGTGTTCCGCGGCAGTTCCATGGCGGCAGTTCCTTCAGACGAAGCGCACCGAGATACTTCCCAAGCGGCCGAAATCCGCGTGCAGAACGTCTGCGCGCTGCACAGCGGTGGGTCGGGTGAATGACCCGCTGAGCACCACATCACCGGCGTTGAGCTGTTCGTCGTAGGGGGCAATCTTGTTGGCCAGCCACGCGACTCCGGTGGCCGGGTGGTTCAATACCGCGGCAGCGAGCCCGGTCTCCTCGATCACTGCGTTCTTGTGTAGCAGCGCGCCCACCCAGCGCAGGTCGAGCGCATCGGGACGCACCGGACGTCCGCCCAGGACGACGCCGGCGTTCGCCGCAAAGTCCGCGATGGTGTCAAACACCTTGCGCGGGGCCTTGGTATCGCGGTCGAACCGCTCGATGCGCGCATCGATGATCTCGAGCGCCGGCGTTACGTACGCGGTGGCCTGCAGGGCATCAAGGAGCGTCACTCCCGGACCGCGCAACGGCGCATCCAGTACAAAGGCCAGTTCGACCTCAACACGCGGGGCGATGAAGCGGTTTACCGGGATGTCCGCGCCGGTCTCAAAGAACATGTCGTCCATCAGCGGCGCGTAGTCCGGCTCGGTAATCTGTGAAGCCTGCTGCATGGCCCGCGAGGTGAGGCCGATCTTGCGGCCCTTGATCGTGTGACCGTCGGCAAGTTCCAGTTGCACCCACGCGCGCTGGATGGCGTAGCCGTCCTCGATCGTCATCTGCGGGTGCTCTTGCGAGAACTGCCGCAGGGAGGTGCGGTTCCTGCGCGCCTCGAACAGTCGGCGGGCGAGGTCCGCCACGAGGGAATCAGACAACGCAGTCACGGCTTGTGGAAGAGGGGATGGATGGTGCTGTGCTTGGCATCGAACACTTCTTGGCCCTCATCGATCTGCAGCGTGATGCCGATATAACGCGTGGCAAACAATGGTTCGAAGTGCGCCCGAGCAGCGGCGAGCAGTGCTTCGCCGGCGCGCTGTTTTACCGGGGCGGCGCGTCCTCGCCCCATGCGCAGGTTGAGATACACGAAGGCGTAGTCACGCTGGCCGTCGGCCACTGCGTAGTGGGCCGCGGGATAAGCGAATACCCGTACACCGCCGGTGGGGTAGACCTGCTGCGAGTTCTCGTCCCGCACAGCCAGCATAGCATCGGCGAGGCTACGGCACAGCGCGCTCATATCGGTCTGCGCCTCCAGATTGCCGGTGTACAGGATGACAAGATGTGGCATCGAAGGCGCTCGCGTCCGCTCTTGGCCCCTAGGCCACGATGTCCATGGTGGCGATCGTGCAGCCGACCGCAAAGATGGGAATGGGGGCGTAGTGCTGCACGTGCCCGCGGCCGCGGGCCGCTGCCGCGACGCTGATAAAGGTGCGAATCTCGAAGCCGCCCTGGCCGGCTTCCCGATAGGTGTCGAGGTCGGAGTACGACAGCAGGGCCTGCTGATCGTTGCGTGCCCAGCGCTCGAGCAACTGCCGGTCCCAGGCTTCGTTGATCTTTCCTGAGTCCGGGGTCGCCGGCCAGTGCGAGATGCCACCCGTGCCGATCACAGCGATGCGCTGCGGGGCACGGTCTGCGGCGCGCCGCAGTGCTTCACCGAAGGCCCAGGCGCGGTGCAACGGCACGAGCGGCGGCCCCTGGCAGTTGATGTTGACCGGCACGACATCGAGGTCGTAGTGCGGGGTGAGGAAGTGCAGGGGCACCATGATGCCGTGGTCGAACTTCCACTCCTCAGCGAACGCGACATCCACGGTCTGCATGATCTCGCAGATCAGTCGTTGCGAGAGGGCGGCATTCCCCGGAACGCTGGTGCGCGCGATACCGAGCCAGCCCGGATCCTCGATCGGACCGCTGTAGCGGTCTGCCATGCCGATGGCAAAGCTCGGCATGTTATTCATGAAGAAGTTGGCAAAGTGCTCGGCGGCGACCACTACGAGGGCATCCGGGCGCACCGCGGTGAGTTGTTCGCGCATGCGGTGGTAGGCGGCATAGAAGGGTTCGCGCAACCCCGGATCGGCCATGGCCGCACGACCGGTGATGCCGGGGGCATGGCTGCAGATGCCGGCAAATACCAGGCTCATACGCCCGCCACCTTCGCGTCCATCTCGGTGGTCATGGTGTACACACCGGCGCGGACCGGGCCATGGCGTGCCACGCCGTCACGCATCGCCTGGATGTAGGCGGGCCACGAGAGGCCGAGGAACGCGGCGAAGTGCATCAGGAGCTGCCCGTTCGCGCCCAGCACGTAGATCAGGCCGATGTCGCCGGCTTCGAGCGCGGTGCGTTCGTCCTGCGTGAGCTCATATTGGGCGAGGAGTGCCGCTGGCTCCACGCGATAGGTGCGCTGCACGTTAGGGTCGCGATTGAGGTCGTACAGGAATTTTTGCAGCTGATACAGACTCATGGCCGTGCGTCGCGTCGTCGAGCAGCCGCTCAGGCGCCCCAGCGTGGAATGGGATGTGCGCCGAGGCTTACACAGACGTTCTTCGGCTCCAGAAATACCTCGTAACTCCAGGTGCCGCCCTCGCGTCCCGTACCGGAGGCCTTGGTGCCGCCAAAGGGTTGCCGCAGGTCGCGGACATTCTGGCTGTTGACGAAGCACATCCCGGCGTCGATCGCAGCCGCTACTCGGTGGGCGCGCCCGAGATTTTCGCTCCAGACATAACTGCTGAGCCCATAGCGGACATCGTTGGCCTTGGCAATCGCATCGGCCTCGTCGGCGAAGGCAATGAGGCAGGCCACGGGCCCGAAGATCTCCTCCTGTGCGATGCGCATGCGGTTGTCGACGTCGGCAAATACGCTGGGCCACACATAGTTGCCGGGACGGACCGCGGGCGCCAGCTCGGCGGCGTAGGACGGGCGCTCGAGGCCGCCGCACAGCAGCGTCGCGCCTTCCTTGGGGCCCTGTGCGATGTAGCCGCGGACCTTAGCGAGGTGCGTCTTGCTGATCATCGGGCCGATGAGCGTTGCCTCATGCAGCGGATCTCCCACGCTGATCCGCCTGGTGCGCTCGCTGAAGCGAGCCGCGAAGTCCGCATAGATGGATTTCTGCACGAGGATGCGGGAACCGGCCGTGCAACGCTCCCCATTGTTCGAGAAGACCATGAAGAGCGCGGCGTCGAGGGCGCGCGGTAGGTCGGCGTCCTCGAATACCACGAACGGGCTCTTGCCGCCCAGTTCCATGCTGAATTTCTTAAGGCCCGCTCCCTTGATGATACGGTTGCCGGTGAGGGTCGAGCCGGTGAAGGAGATGGCGCGAACATCCGGATGCTGGCACAGGGGCTCACCGACGTTCTGACCCAAGCCATGCACGACGTTCAGCACCCCGGGGGGAATCCCCGCCTCGAGCGCGAGCTCGCCCAGACGTGCCGCCGTTAAGGGCGAGAGCTCGCTCATTTTCAGCACTGCCGTGTTACCGAACGCGAGAGCGGGTGCGACCTTCCAGGTCGCGGTCATGAAGGGCACGTTCCAGGGCGAGATCAGGGCACACACGCCGACCGGGTGGAACAGCGTGTAGTTGAGATGTGTGGGCGTTGGGTAGGTGTGTCCATCCACGCGCACGCACATTTCGGCAAAGTAGTAGAAGTTATCCGCAGAACGGGGAATCAGTTGCCTGCCCGTCTGGGCGATCGGCTGCCCGGTATCCTGGGTTTCCGTGCGGGCCAGGACGGGCGCGCCGTGCGCGATCAGATCGCCTAGTTTTCGCAGCAGCGCAGCGCGCTCGGTCGCAGGACGGCCGGCCCACGCAGGAAAGGCGGCCTTGGCGGCGGCGACGGCCGCGTCGACCTCCGCTGCGTTGCCGCTCGCCACCTCCGCCAGCACTTCCTGGGTCGATGGGTTGAGAGTCTCGAAGTAGCTGCGGCTACCGACCGGCTTGCCGTTGATAAGGTGATCGATCTTCATGCGGACGGTCCGCAGCGCCCGTACAGCTCATCGCCGACGATGGTGTTCTGCAGGCGACCGAGACCGTCGATTTCGCACACGACCTCGTCACCGACCGCAACGTTGGTGACCCCCTCGGGGGTCCCGGTCAGAATAACGTCCCCGGCACTGAGCGTCATAAAGGAGCTCAGGTACTCAATCAGTCCCGGAACGTCGGTGATCATATCGCGCGTGTTTCCCTGCTGCGTCAGCTTACCGTTGACGTAAGTGCGCAATCCCAGGTTTCCGGGGTTGGGAATTGCCGTGGCCTCTACCAGCCAAGGTCCCAGAACCGTCGCCCCGTCGCGGTTCTTGACGCGCAGGTTGGGGCGGTACCAATTCTCGAGGTAGTCACGGATCGCATAGTCGTTGGCGATGCAATAGCCCGCAACGTGCTCCAGCGCCCCGGCGCGAGAAACGCCCCGCGCGCGTCGACCGATGACGACGGCGAGTTCGCACTCGTAGTGCATGAACTTGACCTCGGCTGGGCGCCGTGTGACGCCCCGGTGGCCGAGCAGGGTCCCCGGGCCTTTGAGGAACACCAAGGGCTCCTCCTGAGCGCTGAAGGCGAGCTCCTGCGCGCGCTTGGCGTAGTTGAGGCCCAGCGCGATGATCGTGCGCGCCTCGAGGGGGGGCAGCCATACAACGGCATCCTCCGCAAATATGCGTCCATCGATGAGGCGCACGCCCCCGCGTCCGTCTGACAGCTGGTGCGGTTGAGCCGCGTGGATTGCCCCCGCGCAGGCGACGCGGGCGAGCTTCATACGCTCTCCTGCACGAAAGCGTTCTTGATACGTCCGAGGCCGTCGATCTCGATGCATGCCTGCTGGCCCGCCCGCACGCGCGGTGCGGGCGCGGCGGCGCCCACGGCCAGGACGTCACCGGGAGAGAGCGTCATGAACTCCGTGACGTCGGCCAGTAATTTGCCGACGGGGCGTACCAACTGAGACGTAGTCGCCTGTTGTTTCAACTCTCCATCGATGAAGACGCGGATGTTCAGATTGTCAGGGTCTGGTACCGCCGCCCGTGGCATGACCCGCGGCCCGATGGGGCAGAAGCCGTCGCGCGCCCTGGATCTGATCGACGGACGGTAGTAGGGCTGGTGCGGGACGCTGACGTCGTTCACGATCAGATAGCCGGCCAGATACTCCAACGCGCTCAGTTCCTCGAGGCGGCAGGCGGCTCGGCCGATCACGAGTCCCAAGCAGGCCCCGACTTCCAGTTCCAGCACCCCGGGCGGCACGAGCACCGGGTCGCCGTCAGCCGCGAGCGTGTTCTGCGGCTTAACGTACAGGACCGGGGCCTTCGGCGCGCCGTTGTAGGGAGGTTGGTTCACGGCGTCGCCCAGGCTCTGCCACTCCGTACGGTGGTTGAGCAACGTGCCATACACGACTCCGGAGAGGCGGTAGGGTGGGACATCGATGGGTACGAGTACTTGCGGCATCTCCCGCCTGCTGGTGGTCAGGAAACTTGCTAATAGATTAGCAAATCGATTACTGATGTGTGAGTATGCCGACGAACTGCTTTCCTGTACGGCTTGCGCGCGCCTGACCATGGGTTTGAAATCAACCAGGCTGCACCATCGCAATCTGCCGCTCGTGCTGCTGCAGGCACGTGAGCGCGTATTATCTCACTTTCGGCCGATCCTAAACGCCAACGGCATCACCGAGCAGCAGTGGCGCATTGTGCGAGTGCTTTACGAGAAGGCGTCGCTCGAGCCGCGTGAGATCGTCGAGTTGTGTCGCATCTCGAGCCCGAGCATGGCCGGCGTGTTGGCCCGCATGCAGGAGCTGGGCCTCGTCACCCGCCGGCGTGTCGATCACGATCAACGACGCGTGCGCGTGGCGCTCACGCCGCGTGCCCGAGCTATGGCGGCACGCATGGCGCCGCAGATCGAGGCGACCTACCGGCGCATCGAGCAACAAATCGGCGAGATATTCAGTGAGCGCTTCCAGGAGGCGCTGGATCAGCTGCTTGCGATGCTGCCGGAGCACGAATCCCGGCAGAGCGCGCGCAACAGCCCGTCCCAATCCAAAGCCGGAGGCGCTGCCGTCAGCGCGTTCGATGTAGCGCAATAAAAGCATGAGTGAAGAGGGGAGGAGGCATGAGTGTGCATGAGTCGCGAATTGCGGTGATCGCAGGGGTGTGGCTGGTCGCGGCTGTTGCCGCGCATGCGGAGGCCCCGGAAGCCGCGCCGCCGGGTGGCGCGCTGCAGGAAGTGATCGTCACGGCGCAGAAACGCTCCGAGAGCGAACAGACCGTGCCCATGTCAATCACGACATTCAGCTCGCAGGCCTTGGAGCAGAAGGCGATCAATGACTTCTTTGACTACGCCACTAAGGTTCCGAACCTGGCATTCGCCCCGACTGGCGACGGCGTCGGCACCGCACGCACCGTCTCGATCCGCGGAATATCCGGTAACGACGTCACCGGCTTCTACATTGATGACATTCCGCTGCCCGACTCGGTTGATCCACGCGTCCTGGATATCGACCATATCGAAGTGCTGCGCGGCCCCCAGGGCACGCTGTACGGAGCACGCTCGATGGGTGGCACGGTGCGGGTCATAACTAAGGAACCCGAGCTATCGCAATTCTCGGCCACGGTACATGGTGGAGTGTCCGATACCGATCGTACCGACCAGCCAAACTACACCGGGGATGCCATCGTCAACGTTCCGTTGATCGAGGACCGCATGGCGCTGCGCCTGACGGGCTTCTACGACTATGAAGCTGGGTACTTCAAGCGCACTTGGTGCACCGATCCAGCTTCGGCAGGAGTCACCTGTTTCCCGCTGTCCACTACCGGGCGCAGCGGCGCGAGCAACGTCGCGGCCATCGATAACTACGGCGGTTCGGCCAGCCTCACGATGAAGGCGGGCGATGCGGTCACCATCACGCCACGCGTGATGGTGCAGCGCACCGGCTACAACGGCTTTCCCCTCGGAGACTACAACAGCATGCCGGACAACGGCATTGGCTTCCCGGCGCCCTCCGGTCCCTACACGCTGCCGCGGCCACTGGTCACCAATGATTTTACCCAGGCGCGCTTCTTCGATATCCAGGAAGGCGGGACCGACTGGTGGAACCTGTATTCGCTCGCCCTGCACTGGAAGACCGGCATCGGCGAGTTCATCTCGTCGACCGCGTATTTCGACCGCAAGGTCATAGAGACCGAGGACGAGTCTGAGTTCGTCTGGGCGGCGATCACCTCGGGGGTCTGCTACCCGCCAAATGGACCGGGGCCGCCAGCGGGGACCGCTTACTGCAATACCCCGCAACCCGGTCCGATCGAGGAGATCAAGTCGTACCAGCGCTTCGTCGAGGAAGCGCGCTTCGCCTCGCAGCTGTCCGGGCCGATTCAGTTCGTGGTCGGCGCGTTCTACTCGGACTTTCACGGCAAGGTGCCGTTCGCGTCTCTCTACCCGCCTGCGCAGGTGCCCGGGTTGGACGACGCGACGACCGGCGGGCCGCCCAACAACCCCGACAACATCCCGAACCTCGTTTTCGCCCAGAACTTCAGTACCGATGTGCAGGAACCCGCGGCGTTCGGCGAGGTGACTTGGGACATCAGCACGGCATGGAGGGCGAAGGCGGGCCTGCGCTGGTACCAGGTGAAGACAACCTCGGAAGGATACGAGGAGGGACTGGCGGTGGGTGGCGGCAAAATCGTGAGCCCGAATGTGACCGTCAAGGAGAACGGCGTCAACCCGAAGTTCGAGATGGATTATCACGTCGATCCGGACAAGATGGTCTACGGGTTGGCGTCCAAGGGCTTTCGGCCAGGCGGTGTGGTACCGATCGTTCCGCCGGGCACAGCGGGTACGCCCAATGACTGCGTGGCGGCACTGCAGCAAGTTAACCCGAACATCACACTCGAGGACACCCGCAATTTTCATTCGGATTCGCTGTGGAACTACGAGCTGGGCGCAAAGACCACCTGGCTGGATCATCGGCTGACGCTCAACGCCGCCGGGTTCTATATCAAGTGGAACAACATTCAGCAGGCGATCCTGCTGCAGTGCGGTTTCCAGTTCATTGCCAATGCCGGCGCCGCCGAAAGCAAGGGCGGCGAGTTGGAGCTGCGCGCAGCAGCCACGGAGCACTTACAGGTATCTGTCGGCGTGGGTTACCAGGACGCGAAGATAACCGAGCAGGGTGAGTCGGCGCAGCCGGTCGGCTCGCCGGTTTTCAACGTGCCCGATTGGACCGGTACCGGATCAGTGTCATACACGGTGCCGATCACGAGCGCATGGAACGCCTCGACCGAGGTCGACTACTCCTACATCGGGCGCAGCTACAGCTCGAGCAACACCTCTGATTTGTCGCGCGAACGACCCTCGTATCGGCTGCTCGATGCGCGCTTCGCGTTCAGCAAGGGGACGACGGAGCTTGCGCTGGTCGGTAAGAATCTCACCAACGAGGTGACGAACTTGGGTGACAACCGCTCGATCGCGGCCGAGGTACCGGGCCGGCCACGGCTGTTCATCAATCAGCCGCGCACGATCGGGCTCGAGTTCATTCAGCGTTTCTGATTACGATGGAGCACCCTAGGCCCATGGTGCGGGTGTGCGGCGAATGTAGTGCTTACGCTTGCGGCCTGGGGTGAAGCGCCTGGCCCGGAACGGCAGGAAGATGATCCTCCGGGCAGGAATGTAGACAGGCTTGACGATGAAGCCCTGCGGCGCACCGGGTGCGCCGCAGGGCAACACTTGGGGGAGACATCATGTTTCTCAAGAACTGCTGGTATGTCGCCGCTTGGGACTACGAACTGATCGACGGCAAGCTCTTGGCCCGCACGATTCTCAACGAGCGCGTGCTGCTCTATCGAGGTGACAGCGGCGAAGTCATCGCGCTCAACGACCGTTGCCCGCATCGCGGCGCGCTCCTGTCGCAGGGGAGGCGTGAAGGAGACGGCGTGCGATGCATGTACCACGGGATCAAGTACGACCAGACTGGGCGCTGCGTCCAGATTCCCGGCCAGGACATGATTCCTCCCAAACTGCGGGTGCGCAAATACCCGATCGTCGAGAGTGCACGCCTGATCTGGATCTGGATGGGGGATCCGGCACGCGCCGATCGCGCGCTTATTCCCGAGTACGCACCGCTGCACGACCCGAAGTGGAAGGGGTTGCCCGCCTATCTCCACTACGACGCGAACTACCTCCTGATCGTCGACAACCTTAGTGACTTTGCGCATCTCGCCTTCGTGCACACCCATACTCTCGGTGGGTCAGAGGAGTATGCGTACGTCACCAAGCCGGTGGTCGTTGAAAAACAGGAGCGCGGTTTTCGCGTGGAGCGCTGGCACATGAACAGCGAAGCGCCACCGTTTCATAAGAAGGTCATTCGCGACAAGGATGCGTTGGTGGACCGTCGCAATCACGTCACCATGCTCATTCCAGGGATCTTCTACATGGAGACGATGTTCACCCCGGCGGGTCAGGGGGCCGAGAAGGGTAATGTCCAGAACGCGAGGGAGTATCGCAACTGTCAGTACATGACCCCGGAGACTGAGCGTACCACCCACTTCTTCTGGGCATATCTGAACAACTTCGAAGGCGACGACTCGACCATATCGAGGTCGCTGTTGGATAGCCTGATCGAGGGATTCATGGAGGACAAGGCCATCATCGAGCGGCAGCAACGAACGCTCGAGGAGGATCCGAGCTTTCAGATGCTCGGGATCCTTGCCGATGCACCGCTGGCGCACTTCAGGCGCATCCTCGCCAAATTCATCGAGGTCGAACAGCAGCCGCCTGCGAGCACCGCGCCGGCTGCGAAGGAAACTTCACTCGCGTAGCGCGAACGGGGTCTGTCGCGCCGCGCGCTCCTCGCCACCAGCTACGCGCCAATTTCCATGTTGCCTTCGGGGGCACCGTTGCCGTCGTGAATCTCTGCGAGACTGGCCAGTGACTGCATTGCACGTGTCCCCCGAGGAGTTCCGCGTACTCGCCGGGCGTGTCACAGAACTTGCCGCGGAACTATATGAGCGGCTGGAGGCTGCGCGTGCGTATCCGCAGACCTCGGGAACTCAGACGAGACAGGCGTTCGATGAACCGGTGCCGCAGGAGGGCCTCAAGGCGGCAGCACTGGATGCGCTCACCCATGTCGTCGAGATGTCCCGTCTTCCAACGTCGCGCTTCTTTGGTTATGTGCTCGGCTCGGGCGAGCCGGTAGCTGCGCTGGCGGATCTGCTGGCCAGCGTCCTCAATCAAAATGTCACGGCGTGGCGATCCGCGCCGGCGGCGGCGGCCATCGAACGGCAGGTGGTCCATTGGATCGCTGAGGCCTTGGGTTGCTCGGAACTTACAGGAAGCCTGTGCGGCGGCGGCTCGTCCGCCAATCTCATGGCTCTGGCCATGGCGCGCGAGGCCAAACTACCCGGAAACGATGCGGGTGCCCGGCCGGGCGTTATTTATTGCTCGGGCGAAGCGCACATGTCGATCGCTAAAGCCGTGGCGCTGCTTGGGCTGGGGCGGCGCAGCCTACACACGGTGCCGGTGGATGCACGGGCGCGCATGAGTGCGAGCGGGCTGGAGCGAGCGATTGCCGCGGATCGCGCCGCGGGTCGGGACCGCATTGCGGTCGTAGCCACGGCGGGAACGGTAAGTACGGGTGCAATCGATCCTCTTGAGGAAATCGCGGAGATCTGCCGAGCGAATGGTCTCTGGCTGCACGTGGACGGTGCCTACGGGGCGCCGGGCGCGCTCGTCGCGGCGGAGAAATACCGGGGCCTGGAGCGGGCGGATTCGTTGTCAGTAGATCTGCACAAATGGCTCTATCAGCCGGTGGATTGCGGCCTTCTCCTGTTTAAGGATCCGGCGGTCGCCAGAAGAACGTTTTCGCACACCGAGGACTACGCCCGGGTCATTGACTCGGGGCCGGACGAGGACTTTGCGTTTTTTGAGGAATCTCTTGAGCTGTCACGCCGCTTTCGGGCTCTGAAGGTGTGGCTATCGCTGCGTTATCATGGGCTCGAGGCATTTCGAGCCGCCATCCGCAGCGACCTAGATCACGCGCGCCAGCTTGGCGATGCTATTCAGGAGTGTCCGGAGCTTGAGCTGCTGGCGCCCGTCGAGCTAAGTGCGGTTTGCTTTCGATATCGCGGCACTGACGGTGGCGGCCCTGATTTAAATCGGCTCAATACGGCGATCTTGCGGCGGGTCATTGAAAATGGCCGCGTGTACCTCTCCAACGCCTCCATTGCCGGGGCATTTGCGCTGCGTGCCTGCTTCGTCAACCACCGTAGCCGAAGTTCAGATGTCGCAGAGATCGTCCCTGAGGTGCTCAAGGCAGCCCGATCGATAAGTATGCAGCGACGATAGCTCGGTCCGGGGATCTGTTCAATTTGAACTTCCGCGAGCGCCGTGCGAGAGAACCAATTGTTCGCATCAGTGTCGTCTCTTAGACTGAAACGCATGCCGCAGGAGATGGGTATGACGCCGACCCCGAAGAGAAAGGGCCTGCTCATGAGTCAGGCGCCCCGCAGCGACGAGTGTCTGCTACCGATTACAGAAGCGGAGCAGCAAGCACGCGTACGCCTCGCCGCGTGCTATCGCGTTTTCGACTTTCTGGGCTGGACGGAGTTGATTTTCAATCACATTACCCTCCGTGTTCCGGGCCCGGAGACAATCTTCTTGATCAATCCCTTCGGTCTGCACTATCGCGAGGTCACGGCGTCGAATCTGGTTGCAGTCGACTTACAAGGTCGGCCAGTGCGACCCACGGATTATCCAATCAACCTTGCCGGCTTCGTCACCCATAGTGCGATCCATGGGCGGATTCAGGGGGCTCACTGCGTCATGCACACCCATACGACGACTGGGAGCGCCGTGGCATGCCTGGAAGAGGGTCTGTCTCACGATTCGTTCTATGGAGCACAACTGCACGGTCGGGTCGCCTACCACGTCTTCGAGGGTGTCACGGTCAACTCCGAAGAACAGGCTCGAATGATCGCAAGCATCGGTGACAAGCGCGTAGTAATCCTGCGCAATCACGGCTTGCTCACTTGGGGGGAGACGCTCGAGGAAGCCTTCATGTGGCTTTGGTTGCTGCAGCGCGCCTGTGACATACAAGTGGCCGCGGCAGGGGCCGGCAGCGTAGGGCGTCTTTCCGCCCAGGTACTGGCCCAGACGCATGTCGAAGCAGCAGGCCAGCAGCCGCAGATTTGTCAGGCCGCCTTCGATGCCTTAGTGAGGCAAGTGGACGCTATAGATAACTCGTATCGTAACTGAGCGGCGAAAGCCGAGATTGTGGGCGACGCTGCCTCGAGCAGCTGGTGCCCTATTACTCCGCACGATGCAAATCGTGGCTGTGGCCCGCTTTGTCACCGAGCGGAAAATCCCCGCACGATAGCAGCGATTTCCTCCGCCCTCGTGTCGAGCGCGAAGTGTCCTGCATCCAGTACGTGAACCTCCGCGTTCGGGACATCGCGGCGGTAAGCCTCGGGCTCAGAAAGCTCGAACGATTGGTCATACCGGCCCCAAATCACGAGGAGACGCGGCTGAGTGGCTCGCATCCACGCCTGCCATCGCGGATATGCGGCAACATTGCTTTGGTAGTCAAAAAACAGATCGGCCTGAATGTCCGCCTGTCCGGGCTGGCTCAAGAATGCGAACTCGTCGGTCCAAAGATCGGGGTCGTAACGCTCGACCGCCGGGTCGTTGCCAACGTGGCGGGTACGGGTGGTGGCTAGGGATAGAAGGTTTGTTCGCAGCAAGGCTTCATGGGCGGGTCGATCGGCCCAGAAGGCGCGCCGCGTCTTCCAGTTCGCGCCCAAGCCCTCGTCGTGTGCTACTGCATCCTGCACGATCAAGGCGCTAACCCGCTCCGGATGCGCCAGAGCCAGCCGAAAGCCGATCGGTCCACCGTAGTCCTGCATATATAGCGTGTACTTTTGCAGGCCGAGCGCCTGGATGAAGCGCTCGATTACCGTGGCGATGTGATCGAATGTGTAACTAAACTCCTTCGGATTGGGCCAGTCGCTATGCCCAAACCCGGGATAGTCGGGTGCTATCAGATGGAACTGATCGCCGAGCCGTGAAAGCAGTGGCTCGAACATACGTGACGATGACGGTAGGCCATGCAGCAGCAGCAGCACGGGTCCCTCACGCGGACCTGCCTCGCGGTAGAAAATGGACAGATCGTCAATCTTGATCGTGCGATAAAACACCTCCGGACTCATGGTGACTTGCTCCTCGTTCGCTCAAGTGGAGCGTCAAGGCCACGACGATGGCCCCATCCACTCTCGCCACTCCTTGTTTCAGCACGTCGTGGACCGGTTGTCTAGCAGCCGAGCATGAGCTTGAGCTCGGTGTATTTTCCGCTCGCAAAACGTACGATTCCAAATACCAGACGGACGGTAGTCTTTCCAGAGTCAACCCAATTGCGGCCTCTAAGTCATCGAGCGCATCCGAGTAACCGATCCGGGACTTCAATGCCGCGAGCATCACGCGCTGAAGCGAGGGCTGGGACGCTGGAACAAGCGATACGCTGCGCCTGACTGAGGTTAAGGCAGGGCGCCGGCTGGGCCGACTACGACCTAAAACCCCAACTCGCCTAGCACGCGCAACACACGAACCCGCATCGCATCCGACTTCATGGGAAACGAGCGGCAAAAGTCCTCACGGCTGAGTACCGAGTTCCGGCTGCGCGCGTTCGCTGCCCAAAAGGTGGCACGCGCCGCATCGCCACTCAGCGCATGCGCCGCGGCCGCTATCATGGCGATCAGCACGTGGGCTCCAGGCGAGCGGGCGGCCTGCTCAGCCCAGCCCGCTGCTTCCGCATGCTCACCTGCGGCCATGTGGGTGAATGCCCGTGTTCCCAGCATCGCATAATACAGAGGATCGAGCGGGCTCAAGCGCATAGCCAGATCGACATGTACGCGACCCTCTTCGGATCGTGCAGCCATGGTCTCTGTCCACGCACGCGCATAGATACCTTGAGCATAGTGCGGGCTGATTGTTGTCGATCGCTCGAGCCAGCCAAGGCTGCTTTCCAGGTCGCCTTCCAGCCAATAAGTGCGTCCCATCGTGAAGTTGACGAACGGATCCACTGGATCGAGTTCGACCGCTCGCTCGGCCGACCGACGTGCCCGGCCATTCTCTCCAGCAATGTCATCCGTGTATCCCATGAATGCAGTTTGGAAGTGAATGAACGACAGGCCCGCGTGCGCGCGTGCGAAGTAGGGATCAAGAGCAATCGCCTTCTGAAAGCGGGCCGTGGCGGCAGCATTGTCGACCCGATTGAAGCGGTACATGTGCTGCACGCCCAGATGGTAGTTGGACCATGCGTCGAGATTCTCGGTCGCGCCGACACGCGCCAGATTGGCCTCATGGATTGGTATCTGAATCTCGAGTGCCGTAAGCACTCGCAATCGGATAGCCTCTCGCATAGCGTGCACATCGTCGACCCGCCCCGAAAACCGGTCGGCCCATACGATGCCTCCGTCGGCGGTGTCTACCAGTTCCACCGAGACTACGACGCTTCGGCCCGATACCTCGATTGTTCCCCACAAGCAGTACCGGACGCGGAGCAGGCGACCAATGTCGCAGAATTCGGTATCCGATGTGCGCAGACGGAACGACGACGCGCGAGCGGTAACAAAGAGCCAGCGCAGGCTCGAGAGCTCGGTAATGAGCTCTGCTGGCAAAGCAAGAGCAAGTGCCGCGTAGCGTCCGCCATCGCCAAACAGGTGGAACGGAAGCACGGCGAGCGACGGCCGCGAGACTTGGTTCATTTGCGGACTTGCGGTGCCGACGCCCTCGATGGCCGTGACGTTTGTCGCGTTGGGCGCGAAAGCGGGTGCGTCCCGCGAGACCTTTACCTTCGCGACGAACCGGAATCCTCGTCGATGGAGCGTTTTGATGAAACGCTGTGACTTACCGTCGTCGCCAAGGGCCCGACGCGCTGATTTCACTCGGCTGGCCAGGGCGGCATCTGAGACGACGCGCCCGTCCCACACCTTGTCGATGATCTCGTCCTTGGAGACGAGGCGGTCGCGATTCTCAACCAACAAGGCGAGCAGCTTGAAGACTTGAGGTTCGAGACTGCAGGGGTTGCCGTCCGCTCGCAGCTCACACGTGGCCATGTCCAGCTCATATGGGACGAACTGATAGATCATAGATTTATTGTAATTTAGACCATAGCCGTCTCCTAGGAATCTCCACGCTTTCTCCAGGGAATCTGCAAGCTTCGGGAAAAGGAACTGTGCGAACCTTTGCGCATCGGCACCGGGATCGGCTCGCTGCCGAACAACCACAGCAAAGGAGACACAAGATGCCACTCGTCACGATCGATGTGATCAAGGACGTTTTCACGCCGTCACAAAAGAAGGAGCTCATCGCCAAAGTCACGGACGCGATGATCCAGGTGGAGGGCGAGAACATGCGCGCCGTAACCTGGGTACGCATCAATGAATTCGAAGGCGGAGATTGGGCAATCGGTGGTAAAGCGCTGCGCGCCTCGGATGTTCATGCACTTGCCGCGGGCAAGGCTGCGTAAGTCCTCGCCAGGCCGGCACAGCACGAGGTGGCGGTTTCGCGCTATCCCGTGCTGTGTCCTGCGCCTCGCCCGCCTAAGGGCGGCGATACACAAGGAGCGATGCGATGGAACTGTTGATTGTGTCCGCAGCTGGAACCTTCAGCCTCCTGGCAGCGGAGATAGCGGAATTCATCTACCCGTTGGTTAGCACCGCGCGCGAAGCTGCGCGCTCTGCCGCGTGTCGCTGGCTGCTCACAGGTGTCGATAACTACGATCGCGCTTATTAAGAGAACGGCTTAGAGAGAGCATTATTGGCTATTTATCGTCCCCGGGGCGCAACGCGCTGACGGACTAGGAATACACAATGTCGGTTACAGGTAGCGTCGAGGGTTCTTGTTTCTGCGGAAGCGTACACGTCGTTGTTCGCGGTGAGCCGGTTGCCATGGGCTTTTGCCACTGCGAGTCCTGCCGGCGTTGGTCCGCGAGTCCGCTCAACGCATTTACGCTTTGGAAGCCGGACGCGGTGCGTATCACTCGCGGGGCGGAGCAGGTTGGGACGTACCACAAGTCGCCGGGGAGCTTAAGGAAATGGTGTACGGCCTGTGGCGGCCACATTCTGACCGAGCACCCGCAGCTCGGCCTGATCGATGTATACGCGGCCATAATTCCAGACCTCGAGTTTGCTGCGAGTGTGCACGTTAATTACGAAGACGCGGTGCTACCGGTGCGGGACGGGTTGCCGAAGCTCAAGGACTTCCCGAAGGAAATGGGTGGCTCCGGCCTCACCGTCCCTGACTAATGCAGAACGACCTACGGGCGCTTAATTGTAAGGGCGACACGCGGAGGCAGCGCCGAACCATCCGGGCGAACGCTTGTGCCGCCCTGTCCGGCGCAGACTTAGAGCGCGGACGGCGAGATCATCTCCGGTGATTATGCTCGCTTGATCAGGCGGATCAAAAACAACAAGACCACGGCCCCAATGGTCGCGACGATGATACTGCCAATCAAACCGCCACCGGCGGAGACGCCTAGGGTGCTGAACAGGAAGCCGCCCAGAAACGCGCCGACCACACCAACAACCAAATCACCGACGAGGCCGAAGCCACCGCCTTTAACCAACGTGCCAGCCAGCCAGCCCGCTACCAATCCGACGATCAAAAACCACACAAAGTTCATGTTTGCCCTCCAGCAACTCCCCAAAGCAGCGCATACGCGGCGAACATACTGTCCACCCATTCCCACAATACTCGGCCCGGCTGCAAACAGCGTCACCATTTGCTGCTGTCGGCGTAATACCCTCGGCCGACCAATGGAGCATGACCTGGACGCAAACTCGAGCGCTCGGGCTTTAGGAACTGCCTCCGGCGTCAACGAGCCGGTGACTCTTCTTTGGCCCTAATTCATGACCTGGTTATAAATACCCTTAGCGACTTTGTGACATTCGCAGGAGATCGCTTCCAGGCCGCGCTCATCAAGTATGGTCATGTTGCCGCGGGTATAGTGGATGAGGCGACGCTTCTGCAGTTCGCCAGCCGCATTTGTGACGCTGACCCGACGTACGCCCAGCATGTACGCGAGAAATTCCTGCGTTATATAGAATTCGACCGAGTGCGCTCGATCACGCGTCATCAGCAGCCAACGTGCCAGGCGCGCTTCCAGAACATGGAAATGAGTGCAGGCAGCCATTTGCGCAAGCTGACTCATCAGGACATAGACGTATCGCTTCAAGGCGTCGTCCAGCGCATGACTGTGGCGGAGTTCGCGGGAGAACTGGGCCGCGCTCATGCGCAAGGCGCTGCCGCGGCCCTGCACAATCGCGCGCAGCTGCGCGACGTCAACGCCGAGCACCAGAGCTGCTCCCAACATTCCCTCAGCGCCGATCAGGCCGACTTCCAGCCGTGGTCGTTTATCGAGCGAGGAGATGAGCGAGATGAAGCCGCCAATGGGGAAGTAAACGTGCTGGATGCGGTCACCCGGGTCACAGATCAAATCGCCCAGTTGGAGTTCAATGGGTTCGCAGCGTGCGATGAACCCACGACTTACTGCGCTTGGTAAGTCGGCGAGAATCTGATTAGTGGGCGCTCGCGCCACATGCGGACGTCTCTTATCTCGAACAGGTGAGCGGCCCATGCCGCAGTAAACAGCCGCAAGCAGTGGCTCGTCTGTACGTCCCCGCACACAGGCAACGCACGGCATCCGGGTCGTGGGCGGGGGTGGCTTGACTCGCTGGCCCGTGAGGCTTGCCCCGGAGTCGCTGTAATGGACAATGGATTCGATCGAGCTCAGTCGGAAGTGAGTACAATGATCGCGGGCGAGATTCGGGAGCTATTTAATGACGGTTACCACAAGTCTATCGCGTGTGGAGCATGCAAAGGTTCGGGCCCACCTCCGGACGCTTCGTGCCAGCCTTACGCAGGCTCGCGATGCGCTCATGCACTTCAAGGACGATCGTCTCGACCGTGACAAACTGGAACCGGCAGCACGCCGGGTCGACGACCTCATGAACATGTTCGTCGGCGACACACGTGAGTCGGCGCAAGGGCCGGTGTGGATCGCGGAGATACGAGACAGCATTGCACAGGTGACGAATCCCAAGGTTGCTGGAGCTCTGCATGACGCGCGAGCCGATATATCAGCTTTGCTCGAGGTAATCGGCCCGACGGGAAGTGGTCCTGCGGTCGTTGTACCGCCGCGCCTCGGCGCGTAACGAAAGGTGCCGAAACCTGTTACAGCTTTGCGCGCCGCGTCGCAGTTGATGTAATTCGGGAATTGTCCGGCCCGACGCTCCACCGCAATCAGCACCTGGGTGGTTCATTCGGGGGAAGCGGCAGCCGCGGCGCTGGATACGGCCGCGGCCGCGTTTGAAGCCCGATGAGTACTTCTCTAGCGGCTTACCGCAATCGGCCAGTTCAGGGCGGTGAAGCGGTTAGGATCTTGTCCAGTTCGTTGCCATCGATCGGCTTCAGTAGGTGCCAGTCAAATCCGGCCTCCCGCGTGCGTTCGTGATCCCGCTTCTGTCCCCAACCGGTAAGGGCAACCAAGGTCATCGGCTCACCGTCGGACAGTGCGCGCAGTTGCTTGGCGGCTTCGAGCCCGTTCATCCGCGGCATGCCGAGGTCTAAAAACACGATGTGAGGTCGCAAAACCCGCGCCTTGGCCACAGCCTCTTCTCCGTCATGCGCGGTCGCGACCTCGTGTCCTTGATGCTCGAGCAGCACAGCAAAAGAGACAGCTGCATCCGTGTTGTCATCGACCACGAGGATTCGGCGAGGCGGAACGGACGATGTGGGTTTGGTGTGCAGGTACACCGGCGTTACCGCACCGTCCGAAAGGAGTGGCAAGCGTACCGTGAAAGTGCTCCCCTTGCCGCTGCCGTCGCTACAGACCGAAACTGTGCCTTGATGCATTTCTACGAGTTTGCGGACTATGGCGAGTCCGATGCCAAGACCCCCTTCAGATCGCCCCTGGTGCAAGCGAACCTGAGAGAACAGTTCAAAGACGTGCGGTAGGTCGTCCGAAGGTATGCCGATGCCGTTGTCTGAGACGTTGACGACTGCGTAATTCCCTTTACGTGAAACTCGCAGCTCAATCCTGCCACCCCGCTCAGTGTACTTCGCTGCATTCGTCAATAGATTCGAGAAAATCTGTGTGAGGCGATCGAAATCACCTTCGACCCAAAGCTCTTCTGCGCTAGGTTCGATGATGAGTTGGTGGCTGTGCGTGTCGATGGCCGCACGCGCGGCCTCCGCGCTGCTGGTCAAGATGGCAGGCAATGCAAGCTTGTCTCGGCGCAATTCTATCTTGCCGGAGCTGATGCGACCCACATCGAGAAGGTCATCGACGAGGCGTACGAGGTGCGTAAGCTGGCGATCCATCATCTCTATCGTGCGCTGAAAGGGTGAATCCGCGCTGCTGGTGAGCCGCGCGATCTGCAAGCCGTTACGGAGCGGGGCGAGCGGGTTTCTCAGTTCATGAGCCAGTGTCGCGAGAAACTCATCCTTTCTTTGGTCGGCTTCCTGCAGCGAGGATTCGAGAAGTTTGCGCTCGGTGACATCCCAGACGAGACCTGCCATCACCAGCTTCCCGTCCGAGTCGCGCGTGGCGTTCGCCCGTTCTGTGAGCCAGGTTACCTTTCCGTCACAAGGACGGACAATGCGAAAATCGTGGTCCCACGTCCCACCCTCGCGAGCGGCGGCCTCAAGCTTGGCCCGAAGCGCGGGTAGGTCCTCGGAGTGCACGAGCTCAAAGCCGCGGCGACTGCTAGTGAGCGTCTCCCCGGCAGGTAAGCCAAGCAGCTCATCCATCGTGACCGAGGCGCTCACCGTGTCGGTCGCGGGATCCCACGCCCAAAAGGCCATGTGCGCGGTGCGCAGGACTGCTTGGAGGCGCTCCTCCGTAATGCGCAGAGCCGCTTCGACTCTTGCTTGCTCGCCGCGAATCTCCTGCAATTCCGCGAGTGTCCGGCGAAGCGCGTCGCCCGCCTTCACGTTCCCAGCCTCGGATCGATCGATCAACAGTCGTGCGAGTTCACCGTGTTTCGCCATCACTGCGAGCATGTCGGTCTCGTAGGCCAACGTCGGGTGGGTCTCTGTCCAGTAGTGTGCCGTCCGTACGAACGCCAAGAATGCAGTGAGGATTTCGAACCGGCTCTCCCCAAATGCGCATGCCACGGCGCGCCTCGCACGCTCCGAACGTGCGGGCTCGACGAACATGATGGTCAGGGCATCGAATAGATCGCCCTCGAGCTGCGTTTCCGGCTCCGGCATCTCGACCGGCTGCTCATAACTCTCCAGCCGCTGGAAGCAGTGCGAGAGCCCGTCAGCATCTGGCAGGGGCCGCCGCAGCACCGTAAGTACCTGTTCAATCGTCTGCGGGAGCGCCGAGGCATCCCCTGCGGGGTGTCCTTCTCCGATCAGGAAACCCACATGTCGCACGATGCAGTAACGCACCTCGCAAAACCGGGACAGGTGAACAAATAATCGCTCCTTAAAGAGAGACGGGAGCGAGCAATCCAGATAGGCCGACTTCGCAAACTTCCACAGCTCCTCTACCAGTCCCTCTGCGGGCGGCGCCGAACAAAAGAAGTTCGGGAGCACGCCAAAGCGGGATATCACTTCATCGCTAAACGATTGATTCCCTTTAACAGGGCTGGCTCCGCGCATAACTCCTCCACCCGATTTCAAGCGAGATCCGGAGACGATGGGTGGGCGCCTTTGGACCTTAGAGCGCGTCGCGGTAGCCAAACGGCAATGAGTGCGAGTAGCGGCGCATCGGCGGTTTCTGCAAGCCGTTCGCGGCTATCCCTCGGAGTCTAGTCCTATTTGATACGCTGACATGGCGCAGTAGCACGCTTGCGCCGGTTACTTGGTAAATTCGAGCGCGACTTATTTAACCAGAACCGACCTGAGATAGTAATCCTATATTATTGAAATATAAGGAAGTACGTCCCAAGTAGCGGCCTTTACACATCGACACCCCGAGGCACTTGTTAGGTCAGGTTACGGAAGGGTCCACGGCGCCGCCGCGTCGATCTCGCGCCACGCGGCAGGTGCCAAGCCGTGCACACTGACTTGCCCAATACCTGCCCGCACCAGTCGCAACGTCGGGAAACCGACGCGAGCCGTCATACGGCGAACCTGCCGGTTCTTGCCTTCGCGCAGCGTTAGTTCGAGCCACGCCGTCGGAATCTTGGCGCGATAGCGGATCGGTGGATCGCGCGACCAAAGGTTGTTAGGTTCATCGATGAGGCGCGCGAGGACAGGTGTGGTCGTGAAATCCCCGAGATCTACGCCGTTACGCAACTGGGTGAGTGCCGCCTCAGTCGGCGCGCCTTCCACTTGCGCCCAATAGACCTTCGCGAGCTTGTAACGTGGATTCGCTATGCGCGCTTGCAGCGCGCCATCGTCCGTCAACAGCAGCAATCCTTCACTGTCGGTATCGAGGCGGCCCGCGGGGTACACGTTCGCGAGGTTGATGTAGTCGGCAAGCGTGCGGCGGCCGAGTTCGGGGCGAAACTTGCAGATCACTCCAAACGGCTTGTTGAAAGCGATCAGCACGTTGAATCAGCAGAGAAAGCGTTCGATTAAGTCCGGCGGCACGGTTGTGACCGGCACAGAAATAAGCGAGCCGCGGGGGGCGTGATGCCGGCCGCGGCGACGACGGCCCTGCGGGCGCGGCTCGAACCACTCGCGCACGTCGACATCAAGTCCGACGCCGTGCATGTAGTTGTAAAGAGCCTTGCGTAGACCGCTGCCTAAGAATTCATGATCCGTGCCTACGGGGTCGTCGAACTCGATGTCGTTACGGGCAAAGGTAACGTTGCGCGGCGGCCGCAGTGTGATGCCGTATTCCTCGGGATGCAGACCTACTGGCGAGTGAGCCGTCGCTGCGAAGCGATGCCAGTACGCCGATTGGATGCAGCCGGCCGCGAAAAGCTGACGTACGCGCTCGAGTGAGTCGATCGTGTCCTGTGCGGTCTCCGTCGGGAAGCCATACATCAAATACGCGTGCACCATGATGCCGGCATCGCTGAACGCCCGAGTCACGCGCGCCACTTGTTCGACGGTGACGCCTTTCTGCATGAGCTCGAGCAAACGATCCGATGCCACTTCGAGCCCGCCGCTTACGGCTACGCAGCCGGCAGCGGCGAGCAGGCGGCACAGTTCGGGGGTGAAGGTTTTCTCGAAACGAATGTTGCCCCACCACGTGATGCTGAGTTTCTCATCGATGAGGCGCTCCGCAAGGGCGCGCATGCCCGCCGGCGGCGCGGCCTCGTCGACCAGGTGGAAGCCGGTCTCATCGGTCTCCGCGATCAGTGCTCGAATGCGCTGCATGACGATGTCTTCGCCCGGCCGATCGTAACGGCCGATGTAGTCGAGCGAGACGTCGCAAAAGGAGCATTTTTTCCAGTAGCAGCCGTGCGCCAGGGTAATCTTGTTCCAGCGACCGTCCGACCAGAGGCGATGCATTGGGTTTAGCATTTCCATGACGGACACGTATTGACCGAGCGGCAAACCGTCGTACGTCGGGGTGCCCGTGGCGTGTTGTGGGATGTCTTGTTGGGTCAGATCGTTCTTGAGTACGACCTCGGCGCCTTCGCGGACGTAGGTGCGCACGAGCGCTGCTTGCCGGCCCCGCAGCCGCATCAGCAGATTCAACAGCGGCCGCTCGCCGTCATCGAGTGTCACATAGTCGAAGTAGTCGAATACGCGCGGATCGCGTAGCGAGCGGAGCTCCGTGTTGACCCAGCCGCCGCCGAGAATCAGCGTTGCCTTCGGTGCAGCCCCCCGGATCGTGCACGCCATGCGAAATGCGCCGTAGACGTTGCCGGGAAACGGCGCGGTCACGGCGACGACGTCAGGCGGCTGCGCAATTAGCTCGCGCGTGAGCTCATCGAGCGTTGTGTCCACGAGGGTGGCTTCGCCCGTCAGCGCCTCGTGCAGCGGTTCGAACGATGTGGCGCTTGCGGCGAGTCGGTCGCCGTAGCGCACGAGCTCGAAGCGGGGGTCGATGCCGACTCGCCAAACGTCGGCGAGATCGTCGATGTACAGGCTCGCGAGATACCGAGCTTGCTCTGTTGTGCCCAGGGTGCCGAATGCGGACAGCAACTGCTCGTTCAAGGCCGCACGCTCGCCCGGGGGAGGCGAGCGCAAGTGATCGAAGCGTGGTCCTTCGGGAAGAAACGCGCGCCCGATGATGCGAAATGCCAAGCTCGGATCGCGCCGTTGCAGGAAGCGAATCGCCGGCTCCACAGTGTCGACGTAACGTTGATCGTTCTTAAGAAAGTGAGCGATCGACGGCGGCACCGCGGCACGCGTTGCGGCGATTCGCGCGCGCTGGCGGAGCAGCTCGGCGGCGCGCGCGACGAGCGGCGGCGAGAAAAGCCGCAGGAATAACGTGAGCGAGCAGTCGGCTTGCGTAAGCTCGAGCCCGAGGTCGGCTGCGTGCAGGCGTAGAAAGCCCGTCAGATACGCCGTCGCCGGATACGGAGTATTCAGTTGGATCATCGGGGGTGTGATGAGCAGGAGGCGCACGGTGCATGCAGGTTAGCGCACGCGATGAACTACAGCATAGGGAGTAGCGAGTGCCAGTGTCATGGCGTAATTCGGGAGTCCCGCTTGCGTTCAGCCGGCTCGGACTTCACCGTTCGGGATCACGTACCGCGAGTCGCCCTCCAGTAATTTGAGCTTCCCAAGTCAGCGAGTTCGACTGAGCATGCTGGTGGACTTAGGTCCAATAGCGTAGCTTTTGACGCCGATATATAAGATCTGAGTGAAAGTGTTTCTCGAATCGCGTTGGGTATGTAGGCAAGAAGGGCGTCTTGGGCGAAGTGATGCAAGGGAACCCGCGATAAGACGTATCCTGACTATCAGGTGGTGCGGCGACTGCGGATACCTTCGCTAAAGAACCATCGGTCAAGAGACGTTCGCTCGGGATCACGCGTTTCACGGTTGTCGATCTTCTGAAAGTGTCCAGCCAAGCCCCATCCGAAGCCCCCGCCAAGCCGATTTCCTCCGGCGCCGGATCCGGCGATACACCCCCGCAGGAGAGGCAGCTGACGCGCCTGGTGCTCCAACTCGTCCGGCCCTACCGGGGCTGGCTGGTGATCGTGTTCATCGCCATGCTGGTGGAGATCGCGATGAGCCTGGCGGCGCCGTGGCCCCTTAAGCTCGTCCTCGACGACGCGCTCGTCCACCACAAGCTGCCGAGCTGGCTCGCCTGGGCCCATGACTACGGCATTGGCCGCAACACACTCGGGGTGGCGCTGTTCGCGGGGCTCTCGACCCTGTTGATTGCCATCATCGCGGCGATAGCGACCTACGTCGACAACTACTACACCACCAGCATCGGGCAGTGGGTGGCCAACGACCTGCGCGTCCGCATGTGGGAGCACCTGCACCGGCTCTCGCTTCGCTTCTACGACAGCGCGAAGACGGGGGCACTGATGTCCACCATCAGCAGCGATGTGTCGACCGTGCAGAGTTTTGCCTCGGCATCGACGCTCGGCATCGTCGTTGACCTGGTCACGATCGTTTTCTTGCTCGGGTTGATGCTCTGGCTCGATTGGGACTTTACGTTGATTGCCATCGGGGTCACGCCCTTCCTGCTGTTGTTCGTCGTGCGGTTCAAAAAGGCGGTCAAGGAAGTGACGCGGGTGGTGCGCGCCCGGCAAAGCGAGGTAGTCGCGGTGGTCCAGGAAGGTCTGGGATCGATCCGAGCGGTGAAGGCATTCGGGCGGCAGGATCTCGAGGTGGCACACATGGAAGCGGCGAGTCATGCCACCGTCGAGGCGGCCCTCAAGGCCCGGCAGGTCAAGTCCTTGCTGTCGCCCGTGGTCAGCGTTGTGGTCGCGCTCTGCACTGGCATTGTGCTGTGGAGGGGGACGTCGCTGATCGTTGCCGGGACGATGACCGCAGGAGCCCTGACGGTGTACCTGGCTTACCTAACTAAGTTCTTCAAGCCAGTTAAGGACCTCGCGAGCATGGCCAGCGTTATTGCCCAGACGACGGTGGCGCTCGAACGCATCCAGAAGATCCTCTCCGCTGACGACATCATTCCCGAGCGCGCGGACGCAACCGATCTTGGCCGCGCCAAGGGCGCGATCACGGTCGATCACGTCGCGTTCGGCTATGGGGATGAAGCCGAGGTATTGCGTGATGTCTCCTTCAAAATCGAGCCGGGCCAGGTCGTGGGGGTCGTCGGGCCTACCGGCTGCGGCAAGTCGACGGTGCTGAGTCTGATTCCTCGGTTCTACGACCCCAAGTCCGGCCGCGTGCTGATCGATGGTACCGACGTCACGACATACAAGCTGGCGGCGCTGCGGGCGCAGGTCGGCTTCGTGCTGCAGGAAACGGTGCTCTTCCGCGGGACGATCCGCGAGAACATCGCCTATGGGCGCCCCGGAGCCAGCGACGAGGAAGTGATTGCCGCCGCGAAGGTCGCCAATGCCGACGAATTCATCAGCCGCATGCCGCATGGCTACGACTCGGTGGTGGGCGAGCGCGGTGACACGCTTTCGGGTGGCCAACGGCAGAGGATCGGCATCGCCCGTGCGGTGATCCGCGACAGTCCGATCATGATCCTCGACGAGCCGACTGCAGCGCTTGACACCGAGTCCGAACGCTTGGTGATCGAGGGCCTCGAGCGGCTGATGAAGGGTCGTACGGTCATCATGATTGCGCATCGCTTGAGCACGATCCGCGACGCCGACAAGATCATCGTGCTGAAGGACGGTGTAGTGGCGGAGGAAGGTACCAACGATGAGCTGATCGCCCGTGGCGGAGTTTACGCCGAGCTGCACCGCATCCAGTACGAAGCGCCGCCTGCCCACGCAGGCGGCACCGCTTGATCGCCGCGAACCACTCCCCAGCGCTTTTGGAGTCCACATCATGTCGCACACGCTGATCGTGCTCCCGGATGACACGGCCAAACCGATACTCGACCCGATCAACGCGGCCGGGCACGCGCTGAACATCCGGATGTTCCTGTTCACGGAACCGACGCTGCTTGATGCGGTAATCGCCGCGAAGCGCCGCGGGGTGAAAGTCAGGGTGATGCTCAATCCAGCGCGCCGCAGCGGCGAGACCGAAAATGAGAAAGCCCGCAAGGCGCTCACTGCCGCGGGGATTGATGTTCGGGACAGCAACCCCGCCTTCGACCTGACCCATCAGAAATCGATGGTGATCGACGACAAAATCGGTGTCGTGGAATCACTGAATTGGGAACCCAAGGATCTAACGCAGACGCGCGACTACGCCGTTGTCACCACCGATGCGCTTGAGGTAGCGGAGATGGTCCGCTGCTTCGACGCCGATTGGGAACATGGCAAATTCACGCCTCACGCCGAATCGCTTCTCATCTGGTGCCCGAACAACGGCCGACAGCGGGTCGCCGAGTTCATCGATGGGACTAAGCACACGCTTTGGGTGCAAAACGAGCGCTACCAGGACCAAGTGATCATCGAACGGTTGGTCCGGGCGGTGGAGCGCGGCGTCAAGGTGCATATCCTGGCAAGGTCCCCGCATACGCTAAAGGCGGAAAAGTTGATTGAAGGCGTTGGCGGCCTGCGTATTCTGCAGGACGTCGGAGCCAAGGTGCACACGCTGAAGCACTTGAAACTGCACGCGAAGATGCTGCTCGCCGACAGCAAGCGCGCCATCGTGGGTTCGATCAACCTGGCTCCCGGCAGCTTCGATGCGCGGCGAGAACTCGCGATCGAGACCAACGATCACCACGCGGTGAAACGTCTGGAGAAGACGGCTAACCACGACTGGGAGAGGTCCCACAAGCTCGACCTCTCTGACGCGGGGCTGCTCAAGGATCTGAAGAAGCGCGAGGGTCTGAATCCCGAAAAACTCGTGCTCCAGGTGAAACCGGGCAAGAAGGGAAAGGCGAAAGGGTGAACCGTGAGCTTGGCTTGAGCGGTTTTGTGCCACGATGTGGCCCCCGACCATGGCGAAGTCGTGGCGGCGCTGGGGGCTGCTTCCGGCTCCGCCTGCTGCAGCGCGATTGTAAGGCCGAGGCTGAGGCACTGTCACAGCAACCGCCGTCGTAACGGTAGTCCGACATCGCTCGAGGTCGCGCAGCGTCGAAAAGCGCCGAAGTGCCGCTCGATAGCCGGTGCTCGCATCCCACACAAACCAGCGTGACGTTTCCAGTGTTCGCATTGGCGTGGTGCGTCGGGCGATCCTTCACCGGCGCCGGATCAAAGACAGTGGTGTCCGCATCGCGCGTCGCGATGGCCCGGTGAGCCACATCACGTGGTGGTAGACGTTTCAACGTCCACGTAGCTTCAGGTCTTCTTAACAGTCGTTCAGAGATCGCGTTTGCTGGTGGGACGTGGCGGCGCAAGACTGGGCGTCATGGATCAGACGAAGAACCCGCTCATAAAAACCAGCAACTTCGTTGCGTTGGCTGTCGGGCTACTGCTAACCGCAGCTCAATTCTGGGCTATTTATTACGATGCGCGGCACGGTATTTCGCACTATCAGGGCGAGGTCGCCACCGCGCTTCCGGCACACCGATAGACCGATGAAAGCACTATTCAGTCCCTTTGCTGCTCGAGCGCTCGTTCTGGTGCGCAGCCTCGGTCCGTACGCGGCAATGGAATTGTTGCTTCCCGGTGGAAGCATGGTGGCGCTGCTCTATTGGTGGTATCGCCATCGGGTCAGGCGTGCGCGTGAGATCCCCGGCGGTGCGTATGTGTCAGTGCCGCGCCCGCACGAGTCGTCGCATGAGTCGTGCCCCCGCACCCTCAGACGCTCAATGTCTCGTGCAGAGGAGCGATCGGCTGCAATTCGACCCATCGGAGGAGATCCCGCCATCCCACCGAGTTTCTGGCGCGCCCGGCTGCCTTTTAGGAAAGCTATCCGGCAAGGCAATCCTGAATGGCCATTGCTGGCGGAGGGATCTTGCGACTTCAGGGATGCTGCCTGAATACTTGCACGTTGGACTCTTCTCAGGTCCCGCAGAAAGTCTGCAGCACACGCTCTGAGGGCTGGGGCGGCTGGCCGTACTCGTTCACTTCCGGCTGATCATCGTAGGGGCGCTGCAGAATGCCCAGGAGCTCACGGAACGGGCGGTAGTCACCGCTCTCCGAAGCTGCGTTCAGCGCGGCCTCCACGCGGTGATTGCGGGGAATGAAGGCCGGATTTACCGCTCGCATACTTGCCACGCGTTCGTCGACCGTTTGCGGATCGCATGTCAGACGCTCCTGCCAACCCAGCAGCCATCCATCGATGTCAGAGGTCGCTGCAAATAGTTCGCGCAGCTCCGTCTGCTTGCCAGGACTCTCTGCGGCGAGAGTAAGTCTGCGAAACGTTAGAGTGAAATCCGCCTCAGACTGCCACATCGTTGCAAGCAGACGCTTAACGAGCTCGGCATCGCCCTGCATAGCCGATGAGAGGCCAATCTTGCGGCGCATCCCCTCGAGAAAGCGCGCGTCAAATTGGGCGATGAACGGCTGGAGTACTTCTGTCGCGAGACTGACGGATTTCGCGGAGTCGGGGTCGATAAGCAAGAGTAACGTCTCTGCAAATCGTGCCAGGTTCCACTGGGCGATCGCAGCCTGGTTCGAATACGCATATCGCCCACCACGATCGATGGAGCTAAAGACGGTGTTCGGATCGTATGCATCCATGAACGCGCACGGCCCGTAGTCTAGCGTCTCGCCCGAGATCGCCATGTTGTCGGTGTTCATGACGCCATGGATAAAACCGACGAGCATCCAGTCTGCAATGAGCGCAACTTGTCGGTGCCCAACAGCCTTCAGAACGGCCAGTGCGGGCACGTCAGCCTCACGTGCTTCTGGAAAATGTCGGGCGATTACATAGTCGAGCAGGTCGCGGATCGCATCCTGGTCGCCCCGGGCAGCAAAGTACTGAAAGGTCCCGACCCGGATGTGACTCGTCGCCACGCGGGTCAGCACGGCCCCGGGTAACGAGCCTTCACGATAGACCGGTTCTCCCGTGGTGACCACGGCGAGCGATCGCGTGGTGGGGATTCCAAGGGCATGCATGGCCTCGCTGATGAGGTACTCGCGCAGCATTGGTCCCAGGGCGGCCCGCCCGTCACCGGTACGAGAGTAGGGGGTGCGGCCCGCGCCCTTTAGCTGAAGGTCGCGGCGTACGCCGTCGCGTCCTATGAGCTCTCCGAGAAGGATCGCGCGCCCATCACCTAGCGACGGCACGAAGGTACCAAATTGGTGCCCCGCATAGGCCATCGCAATTCGGTTTGCGTCGTCTGGCGGCTGGTTACCGGAGAGCATGGCCGGTGCTTCACGCTCGATGACGTCCGGGTCCAGTCCAAGGTCTTCTGCCAGCCGGTCGTTGAAAACGACAAGCTGCGGGTTGGCGACGACGGTCGGGGTTGCTCGTGCGTAGAACCGGCTGGGCAACGCGGAATAGCTGTGTTGGAACCCCAGCTGCATCTATCTATCCCTGTATGTCTGCGGTCGCTGTCCATGCTAGCCCACGATATTATGGGCTGAGGGGTATTATTCGGGCAGCGACGGCTTCACCGGGGGTGAAGCGCCGGAAGTCGGTAGCCAATCTGCCGCGAACGGGCCGTTTCAGTCCCGATCCGGCGCCCCCTGAGGGAAGAGCGTGCGGTATGGACGCGCCTCATCAACAACACGGGCGACAGAGGGCCTGGCAAGAACGCGGTTGCGGTAGGCGCGAACTCCCGGAAACCGAGCGCCGACCGGATGCACCCAGTCGGCGTAGAAAAGCGCTGGGGCGGCGGAACAATCCGCTAGGGAGAAACTGCTACCGGCCGCCCACGCTTGAGGCGTGAGCTGTGCCTCGAGCCATCCGTACGCAGCGTCCAGCATCTTCCTGGCCTCGGCGACACCCTGGGCATCACGTTCGGTCTCAGTTCGCATTCGATCCGCGACCAGCGTTTGCATCGGACTCATGACGTAGTTGTCAAAGAACCGATCAACGAAGCGCACCGTTAGGGCTACGTCGTCGTTCCCCGGTATCATTCGCGTCGGTCCGGGATAATGACGCATCAAGTATTCTACGATGATGCTGGATTCGACGATCGTCGCGTCGCCGTCTCGGAGAAGGGGAAACTTCCTGATTGGCCAAAGCGACTCAAGTTCCGCCCATCCCGCCGCGTCCTCGACCAATCGATAGGTAAACGGTGTCGCGTTCTCGTACAAAGCGATCAATGCCTTCCAACAATAGGCGGCGAATGGGTGAGCGTAGAGCCTTAGTGACATGCGGTTGGTTTCCTAAATGGCTTCATCACAAATTAGAGCCTCAAACATCCCCTGTCTTTCAAATGAAATATATATGGAGCTTCGAGGAATGAGAACATGAAAAAGTCGGGCGTGAGCCAAGGCGAGTCGGCATCGGAGCTCATCTCGAAGAGAATCATCGAACTCGGTGACTGGCGCGGGGAAACCCTCGGCAGAATGCGCAAGCTTATCCAGCAAGCAGACCCGAACGTCATCGAGGAGTGGAAGTGGATGGGCACTCCGGTTTGGGCGCACGATGGCATCATCTGCACGGGCGAGTCCTACAAGAGTATCGTGAAGCTTACCTTCGCCAAGGGCGCGTCTCTTAAGGATCCGGCCCGTCTTTTCAACTCAAGCCTCGAGGGAAACACACGCCGCGCGATCGACATCCACGAAGGAGAAGAAGTTGACGAGTCCGCCTTCAAGGCGCTCGTTCGCCAAGCGGTCGTCCTCAATGGTTCTAGCAAGTCCAAAACGTCGAAGAAAGCGAAATCCTGAGGGATTTTGCCCCCGAAGGTTCGCGCGACTGGGCCGCGGGGATGGCATCCCGGGATGCACGGTTTGGGGTCGACACGCGCCGGCTGCTCGCTGTTTCCTCCTGGAGTGAGCGATGTCGTCGTCGGTGCATTCAGCAGCGTCCACGACGATCTGGACGATCGGTCATTCCACGCGCCCGATTGAGGACTTTTTAAGTCTGCTCGCGACATCCCTCATTGAGGTCATCGCCGACGTGCGTAGCTTTCCCGGTTCGCGGAGATATCCGCAGTACGGCAAGGAAGCGCTCGCGGCGACGTTGGGCGTACACGAGATTCGCTATCACTGGATTCCTGCGCTGGGCGGTCGTCGCAGGGTTTTACCCGATTCGCCGAATACGGCTTGGCGCAATGCCTCATTTCGCGGCTACGCCGACTATATGTCGAGCGAGGAGTTCGCGAAGGGCTTGGTCCAGGTATTGGAGCTGTCGAGCAAAGCGCGAACGGCGATGATGTGCTCCGAAGCGGTCTGGTGGCGCTGTCATCGCTCGATGATCGCCGACGCGTTACATGTGCGCGGAATTGAGGTCGTACACATCCTTGATGCCAAACACAGTGTCGTGCATCCGATGACGTCGGCTGCGCGGGTCGTGGGGGGTGTATTGACCTATGCCGCACCCGAGCGTGCTTAGGCTTGTGCGACTCATCTCACGCGCATCCACATCGCGGACGTCCCGCCGGGTCCATTAACTCTTAACCTATTGATTATATATATAATATCAGTAGTGTCCCAACGTTGATCTCGACAGCGCGTCTAAGCTCTTGAACAGGGTGCATAAAATACGATTTCTGTCTGGTCTCGATTTGAACATCGAAAGGCCCTCGCGCAACGTGCCCGCGAATCTCGTCGCGGAGTTGCTCGATGCATCAAGGCCAGCTCGTGTTTGCGCAGTTGATGCGCCATCTTCCGCTCAGCACTTTTCGTCGCTGTGTGGCGCGCTACGCCGGCGAGCACAAGGTCAAGAGCTTCTCGTGTCTCGACCAGTATCTGTGCATGGCCTTTGCACAGCTGACGTACCGGGAGAGCCTGCGCGATATTCAGGCGTGCCTGCGAGCGCAGGCCTCCAAGCCCTATCACCTGGGGATCCGCAGTTCGATCGCACGCAACACGTTGGCGAACGCCAACGCCACGCGCGATTGGGCGCATCTACGCCAGCTTCGCTCAGCGTCTGATTCGCATGGCGCGCAGCCTTTATGCCGAGGAGCCCTTTGGGGTGGATTTGGCCGAGACCGTCTACGCGCTCGATGCCACGACCATCGATCTGTGCCTGTCGGTATTTCCGTGGGCGCCATTTCGCTCTACCAAAGCTGCCATCAAGCTGCATACGCTGCTGGACCTGCGCGGCTCGATTCCGAGCTTTATTCACATCTCCGACGGCAAGCTGCACGAGGTCAACGTACTCGATCTGCTGCTGCCGGAACCCGGCGCCTACTACGTGATGGACCGCGGCTACCTGGATTTCGAGCGCCTCTATCGCCTGCACGAAGCCGGCAGCTTCTTTGTCACGCGCGCCAAGTCGACCCTCAAGGCCGAGCGCCGCTACTCGCATCCCGTGGATCGCACGAGTGGTCTGATCTGCGATCAGACCGTGGTCTTGAGTGGCTTTTATTCTCACAAGGGCTTTCCCGTACCGCTGCGCCGCATCAAGTACCGCGATCCGAAGACCGACAAGCGGCTCATCTTTCTGACCAACCAATTCACCTTGCCTGCCCTCAGCATCGCCGATCTGTATCGCTGCCGCTGGCAAGTCGAGCTGTTTTTCAAATGGATCAAACAGCACCTGCGCATCAAGGCGTTCTTCGGCACCTCCGAGAACGCCGTCAAGACCCAAATCTGGATCGCCGTGTCGGTGTACGTGCTCGTCGCTATCGTCAAGAAGCGCCTCAAGCTTCCGCTCACTCTCTATGAAACGCTACAGATCCTCAGCCTCACGCTGTTCGAGCAAACACCGCTCGATCAGCTACTTTCGCGCGCCATGACCGACCTCGATCCGACCGATGCCCATAACCAAATGAATTTGTTCGAGTAACGTTGGGACACTACTGATATAATATTTATTACGGCACGACCTGTGAGCGCGGTGAAAAGGGCCCAAGCGCGCATCGAGATCGCGTCACCGCACCGGGCTAGAGCGATACTAACTCCGTGTTGTCCCTCACTCAGTGGCTCGACCATATCGGCGTGCTAGCGGTGTTTGCGCTGGTTTTGATAGAACAGGTCGGGCTTCCGTTGCCGACCTATCCGGTTCTTGTAATTGCGGGTGCGTTGTCCGTGCAAGGCCGGGCGCCCATCGCGCACATCGTCTCGGCGGCGGTCGCTGCATGTCTTATTGCGGATCTGGGGTGGTACGCCGGCGGGCGGCATTTTGGCAGCCGCGTCCTGCGGGCGATGTGTAGGATCAGTCTCGAGCCCGATTCGTGTGTCTCGGACACTGAGCATCTGTTCACGCGGTTCGGCACGCGTCTTCTGCTGGTCGCCAAGTTCATCCCAGGCCTCGGGGCCGTGGCCACGGCGATGTCCGGTGTTGTGCGTGTCAGGCTCGCGAGCTTTGTGGCCTATGACAGCCTCGGTGCAACGATTTGGGCAACGACGGGAGTGCTGCTCGGCGCGGTCTTTCATGACGCCGTGAACGATGTGTTCAGAGAACTCGGTGCGCTGGGACGCACAGGGGGTCTGCTAATCCTGGCGATACTGTTCGTCTTTGTTGCCCTCAAGGCTTGGCGCCGACATCAGTTTCTTCAGCAGCTGCGGATGGACCGAATAACGGTTCAGGAGCTCTATCATCTGCGTGAGACTGGCGTCGCCGTCATTCTCATCGACGCGCGGCCTAGTGCCAGCCGTGCGCGGGACGGCGTCATTCCCGGAGCAATCGCGTTTGAGGATCTGCTGCTGAATAACGAGCAGCTCAGGGGAGGCGAGGCGGTAGTCTACTGCGCGTGCCCGAACGAAGCGACGGCTGCGCGGGTCGCTCGTAAGCTCATAAATCTGGGATTTCGTCCGGTACGTCCGCTGGCCGGCGGGATTCACGCATGGCAGGATGCCGGATTCCAAGTCGTGCGCCCGTGACGATGCTCCGAGTTGGTGCGAATTCCTCGAAGTAGAATTCAGGGCCCTCGGAGGGCGTCCTTCTACTCGACGCTGATTAAGGGCCGTTCTCAGGCTTAAACAGCAGGAATATCCATAGGCGCAACAGCAGATGACTATGCCTAGGAGCCGGGTGCGGTATACGTGCGCTGCACGTAGTCGATCTAACAGCCGAAGGCGCGGCGCTCACCGAGCCTGCAGGAAGGATGCGCGTGAGCCCACGGCACATACGCTGCGGCGCAGCGCCTGCCTAGCGCCTGGGGGTACGTGCCGTGCGCTTGAGACAAGTTACGGGCGAAGAACGCGATAATCAGGCCGAACAGAAGCATCGCGAGCATGTCTTCAGTAAAGTGCCGCGGCGTGAGATGAGGGCGGTGTCCCACCATGGATAACGGCACTACCACGTAATTCATGACAAAGAAAATCACAACGCCGTAAGCAAGTCCTGCGCCGACCCACTGCCGACGTGTCCACGAAATGCTGCGAGTGGCGACGACGAAAACTGCCGCAATCAGAAGCGACATTAACCATTGCAGCGCGAGGCCCAGCCATGCCGCTTTGGCGCCTCCGTGGAACGAAGCGCTTCCCAATACACCGCTGGCGACGGCCTTCAGAATGACTGACACGCTGGTGGCGTTGATCAAGCTCGCCGCACCAATATCGATCGCACCCGCGATGGAACCGCCGAACAGTATGGCCCGCAGAGGAGACTTTTTATTTCTCAGCACTCTTTTTAAGCTCTTTGGTGTACCGAGCCCACAAGCATCGCCAATTCGCTAACATTGTAATGCTCAGCAATAACTTTGATACCCGCGGATACGGGCGGTATAGCGCGGCGCTGCGCGTCGGATGTTTGGTGGGTACCAATGTCACAATGACACCTCCAGGGTCGGGAATATATCGAGAGCGCTTCCCATCGCTCCCGCGGCCTCCGTACGCTCAATTAAGCGCCCGCGGCGGGAGACGCTGTGCAGGGAACAGCGGTGTCGCTAGCGCCCTAATGCTCGGCCAGCGCGCGGTCGACGATGCGCTGGGCCTCACGAAGGATGTCGGCCAGGTGATCCTCGCCCCGGAAGCTCTCGGCGTAAATCTTGTAGATGTCTTCGGTGCCGGAAGGTCGTGCGGCGAACCAGCCGCTGCTGGAGATGACTTTGATGCCGCCGATGGGCGCGTTGTTGCCGGGTGCGCGATCGAGCACGCTCAGGATCTGCTCGCCCGCCAGCTCCGTACTCGGCAACTGCCGCGGCGTGAGGTTCGCGAGCCTAGCCTTCTGAGCGGCGGTCGCTGCCGCCTCGACACGGTCAGCAGCCGGCTCCCCGAGGTCGGCGACCAGCGCACGGTACAGTTCACCCGGATCACGACCGCGCCGCGCGGTGATCTCGGCTGACAGTAAAGCGGGCACGATCCCATCCTTGTCAGTCGTCCAGACGCCGCCGTCGATTCGGGCGAATGATGCGCCGGCGCTCTCCTCGCAGCCAAAGGCAAGTGATCCTCCGAGCAGGCCGTCGACGAACCACTTAAAGCCAACCGGTACTTCATAAAGGGTGCGTCCCAGCCGCTGCGCCACCCGATCCATCAGGGCCGTACTGACCACGGTCTTGCCGACAGCAGCACCCTTGCTCCAGGCCGCGCGCTCATGGAACAGATAGTCGGCCAGGACCGACAGGTAGTGGTTGGCCGGCAGCAGCCCACGGCTACGCGTCACGATGCCGTGGCGATCGTGATCTGTATCGCAAGCAAAGGCGATGTCGTAGCGGCTCTGCAAGTCGATGAGACGCTGCATCGCATACGAGGACGACGGATCCATGCGGATGCGTCCGTCCCAATCGAGTGTCATGAATCCGAACTGCGGATCTACAACCTCGCTCACCACGCTCAGCGTGAGCCCGTAGCGCTCGGCAATCCTTGACCAATAGTGCACGCCTGCGCCACCCAGCGGATCCACCCCCATGTGCAGTCCCCCGTTGCGGATCGCCTGGAAGTCGACGATCCGGCCCAGGTCGCTCACGTAGGAATCGAGGAAGTCGTACTCGCGCGTGCCTGCAGCACGTCGTGCCATGGCATAGGGCACGCGCTTCACATCCCTCAGGTGTCCTTCCAGCAAAGCGTTCGCACGCTTCTCAATCCAGCTCGTGACCCGAGTGTCCGCCGGCCCGCCGTTGGGGGTGTTGTACTTGAATCCCCCGTTGTCGGGCGGGTTGTGCGAGGGTGTCACGACAATCCCATCCGCCAGACCAGAGGCGCGGCCGCGGTTGTGCGCGAGTATGGCGTGTGATACGGCCGGGGTGGGGGTGAATTCCCCGCCGGCCGCGATCAGGGTATGCGTCTCGTGGGCGGCGAGTACCTGAAGTGCACTTTCAAACGCCGGTTGCGAGAGCGCGTGGGTATCAATGCCGAGAAACAGCGGGCCATCGATACCTTCATTGTGGCGGAACTCGCAAATGGCCTGGCTGATCGCCAGCACGTGCCACTCGTTAAACGAGCGTGCGAGCGAACTGCCCCGGTGCCCGGAAGTACCAAAGACAACTCGTTGCGCGGCTACGGAAGGGTCCGGGCGAAGATCGACATAGGCGCTCAGCAGCTTTCCCACATCGACCAGTAACTCACGCGGCACAGGCTTTCCCGCGAGCGGACTATTCTTCGTACTCATACGCTACTCGCCGACTGTGCTCGCGCGACGATAGCGCTGACTAAGGGTGATTACCAGCCGGCTCACGTAGCTTGTGCGGCTTAGTCCGAGTCGGCGCTGTTTCAGTGCGAACTCACCGCGGAGGAGTGGACCGATGAGCATCCTCACAGCGAGTACAACTTCGTGATAGAGGGCAGGAGATCTCCGTTCCTGCGTTACTTCGGGGATTCAGTGGCCCGCGTCTGCTCGGTAATCCAATTTACTTCCCAGGTTCGGCCACCGTCATCGGAAAATGACTGTTCGAAATGGGGTGAGGGCGTGTCTGTCTTTGTCCACTGAAACCGGACGAAGATCGGCCGACCGTCCAGCGTATCCTGCCCATAAAATTCGCCCCGCCCGTTCTTGAAATGGCCAACCTGAGGTGCCGCGTCCATCACACCATTCTTTTCATTGGCCCAATAGATGCTCCACTGGTGCGATTTCGGATTGTATAGTCGGACGGCCAGTCCGTGTATGTGGATGTTTTTCTCTATGCTATCGACATTGAACTCCTCAACTTCTGCGTTGCCCTGCCATATGTGCCGGCAGACAACCGTTCCGTCGAACTCAATCCATTCATGGGAGCCGGTGAGAGGGCGCAGGAGTCTTTTGAGGTGGATATTCCAAGATCCCACGAGATAGTCAAAATCGTGCTGCCCATCCGAATTGTTTGAATCGTTTGCGGCGGCCGCGCTTGACTGCGCCCGAAGCGCATTGCCAGCAGATACAAGTAGTGCGCAGGCACCCCACACGATGGCCAGCTGCCGCGATGCTTTCCACATCTTCATAGGCACTCTCACCTGTTCGACCTGAGGCACTGGGACCGTAGACTAGTCATGGATTGGGTCTAGTTAAAGGCCCGTGACCGGGAGCTACAGGCGAAGCGCAGTATTTCGCCTAATTGATCGAAGCGGAGGAATTGTTGCGGGCGTGCGGCGACGGCCTAGCTCGGAGCACACTCTCCACTCGATGTGATTAGGGTCCGGCCCTTCGCCGTTCGCCTTCATCGCGCGGCCGAAGGTGCACTCAGTTGTCGTAGTCCAGCTTCGGATACCAGTTCCCACCTCGGCCTTCCGGAGTGCAATCCAGCACCATCCAAAGCGGAGCTGGATCGGGGGCGCCTCGGGGATCCTGGCCAGGGTCGGCCGTGGAGCCGGTCATCTCGCCGGACCAGAAGTGGCGGACGGTACCGTCGCGTCGGGTAAATACGTTGAGCGCCGGAATTTCTGAACCGTCCGGCAGGACACCAAAGTAGTCACGGGAAAAGGCCCCGTTGAGATCGGTGTAGAGCCGCAGATTTTTCCAGCCGCGTTCGTGCTTCCAGGCAATGAGCCGGTTGACGGGTGAGCGAGCGACGACGACCAGCGAGATCCGCTGGCCGATGTCGGCGGCATTACCCTCCCAAGCGCCCAACAGATTCGTGCACATGGGACACGGGCGCTCGCGTTGCGCTCCGAACATGTAGCTATAGACGACCAGAGTCTGCTTATCGCCGAACAAACCAGAGAAATCGGAGAGGCCGTCCTCGCCTCCGAAGCGGTAATCGCCGATCACCGTGCCGCCAGGGGGTAGGCTCCGGCGCTGCGCCGCAACCCGTTCGATTTGGCGCCGTAATTCGATCTCCTCCACCAGAAGGGCGGTACGAGCGGCGCGATATTCGGGGCTTTCGTTGGGTATCCGGATGGTGTTGTTGCGGGCTAGTTCGCCGACGGGGGTTAGGTTGTCAGTCTCCATCGAATGGTCCTCTGCGTCGCGCGAGGTAATCGCAAGAGCACGCTCCCCGAAACGCTGTTAATTGTCAAACGGCAGCCCTAGCATAACGTTGCGCAGGTGCTCAACGAGCCTCATAGCCAGACTCTGGTTTTGACGCTGCGTTCGTATCGCTAATCCGCATTTTTTTGACTTCTGGTTGCTAAACCGGCTTTGTGAGCTTGTAAATGTCTCGTGAGCAAGAGCAAACCATACGATGAGGCGATTCCTAGTTCTTGGGCTGCTCTTCGTCACGATGGCCATTGCTGTTGTCTGGTACATCAGTGGGGAGTTAATTTCACCTGTTCAGCGCCGAGTCGGGCCGCCCCCAGCGGACTTAGCGGCCGAACGTGTCACGTTCCCGAGTCTCTCGGGCTCAATCGTCCATGGTTGGTTTTCGCCCGGTTCGGCTGGACAGGGAGCTGTTCTTCTCCTACACGGTGTACGAGGGGACCGTCGCGACATGCTCTCTCGCGCCGAGTTCCTGCACCGCTTGGGATATGCGGTCCTCCTGATCGACTTTCAGGCGCACGGTGAGAGTCCCGGTCAGCACATTACTTTTGGCGCTTTAGAGTCACGGAATGTTGCGGCGGCCCTCGAGTTTCTGAAGCGGCGACTTCCCACCGAGCGGTTAGGCGTTATCGGAGTTTCGCAGGGGGCAGCCTCGTTCGTGCTTGCCGACGGGCGGCCTCCTGTCGACGCAGTCGTTTTGGAATCTATGTATCCAACGATTGCGCAGGCCGTGGCAGATCGATTACGCCTCCATTTAGGGCCTGTCGGGCCGATTTTGTCTCCGCTTCTACTGGGGCAACTAGGTCCGCGATTCGGAATTGATGCGAAACAACTGCGTCCGGTAGACAAAGTTGGCTCGATCGGCGCTCCGGTACTGCTGGTGAGCGGCACCATAGACAGAGATACCACCATCCAAGAAACGGAACAGCTCTTCGCGGCAGCCTCTCAACCGAAGGAATTGTGGGAAGTGCAGGGTGCTGCGCACGTAGACTTACATAGGTTCGCGCAGGCTCAATATGAGCGCCGAATCTCGGAGTTTCTAGCTCGATACCTACGCAGGTGAGTGCAAGTCGTCCGCGCACCAATGCGACTTTCCCGGGATGTAGCGTGGGAGGGTGGCGAGCAGACTAGGGAGTCCACCCTCCCGGACGCGCCCCGGCGTCGCACCACTCAGACCGCGTCAGGCTCGCCGAAGAGTGAGTGCGGGACTCAGATAGCGAGTAACGACACGTTCCCGTCATGACGAAGGAACGGCGGCTTCAGTGACAATGTATGTCGTCGTTTACACAGTCGTGCCATGCCTGCTCATGCCAATAGCGATGGTGTTCATGATCGTAGTAGCCTTCCTTGTACCCCTAGGCGTAGCCTCCGTCATGCACTACGGGTAAGTGAACGCAGAAGGCGGCCCTGAGACACGGACTGCGATTGCTTGCCGCGGGTGGAACGGAGCCAGGTGACGGTACGACAAGGAGCCGATGCGTAGCGCTCGCAGGTGAGCACGGTGATGATCACGAGAAGGGCAGCGTTGTCGCGCCGGGTGGGGCAGTCCAGACGGTGGCTTCCCGGCGTCCTGGCTTTGATCGCGTGCAACGCACTGGCCGCGGATGACCCGGAGAAAGCGCAGCAGCTCGATGGCGCGTGGCTCCGGAATGGAATCGACCAATACGAGCGTCTCAACGCGCACGAGAACTTGTCGGAGACTGACTCCAAGGACGCGCTTGTCGTAAGGTCCTATGTCTGCGCAGTCGTCGACCTGGAAAAATATTTGGTGCTCAGGGCCGATCTGCTTGCTGGGGCTGTGCAAGCGGCGCGAAAAAAACACCACATAAATTCGGAAAAGCTCAACGGGATGGCTGAAGCTCTCCCGATACTCGTCCCGCTGATGCGGACCAAATTTGCTACGGATAGTCCGCCCTGTGACCAGATTGTTCTCAGTGTGCGGGAATATTTGCGCAAGTACCCTGAGATGCTCACCAAGGACGCGGCTGTAGTCATCGAAAAGGCACTGCTCGACAGATACTCGAAGATCGACGAGCCTTGACCGAATTCCCGCAGTTCACTTCGAGATCTATCCGACGCTTGCGGACGCGACGTTGTAGACAAACGCAATCCTGACCTCACAGGTGGTTTTGCCACGCGCGAGTCTTCCATAGTTCCAGTATGCGAGAGCCGCGTCGTCGCGGTCAGTCATTGGCTGCCGCGCTGCGGGAGTCTCTACGAACAGCATGCAATTACGTCGCCGGCGAACCGGCGCACGCTCTCTTGCTGCGCGGCAAGGTTGACGGTGCCAGGGTAATAACTCTGCCATGGCTGGGCGATGATGTGCGTCACTCCTTGCGCCTCGAGACGACGATATCCGGCGGGGTCGAAAACATCCGAGGGTGTCGACATCACGTCGAACGGGAGATGGTCCCGGCCATATTCCCGGCGATAACTGCGAATGCGCTCGATCGTCGCAACGATCTCCGCGGACGGCTGCCAGTCAGACAACCAGCCGTCGCCGAGCCGCGCGGCACGCCGATGCGCGGCGTCCGACATCCCGGCGATCCAGAGCGGAATCGGTTTGGCCGGCTTGGGATTCATCTCGAGACGGTCGAACTGGTAATACTTCCCTTTGAATTCTACGTATTCGCCGCTCCACAGGAGCCGCATCACTTCGATCATCTCATCACAACGCTTGCCGCGGTTGCCGAAGTCGCTTCCAAGGATGTCGAATTCGTCACGTGACCAGCCAACCCCGATTGACGGTACGATGCGACCTGCGGAAATGGCGGAGATCGTTGCGAGAGACTTGGCCACAGAGAACGGATCGCGCATCGGAAGCACAAACGCGTTCGTGGTAAATCGCAGCCGTGTCGTTACGGCGGCCATCGCCGCTATCATTACAAGCTGATCGGGAAACTCCGTGAACTCAGGCCAGCGACGTTTCCCGTCGGGAGTGTAGGGATATGGAGTCTTAGGAGCTTCAACATTGACGACGTGGTCGGACAGCGTAACCATCGCCCATCCGGCCTGCTCGGCTGTGATCGCAAGGGGCACGATGTTTGGCGTTGGCGTCATGAAAAGCGACAGCACGAATTTCACGGCATCTCCCGGGGCAGCGACAAGATTGCAGGACAAAGGGCCTATTGGATGTTACTCCACGAGCGCGAGGCGCAAGCCCCGTATGTGGACTACATGCGGCCTCAAGGATTGAGCATGATCGAGCGGCCGACTTACGCGCCGTACCGCTGGGCGGCGGCAGACTTCCAGCTGGGGTTGCGGCCGGCACGGCGGGACCAATGGATTCTGGTCAGTCGCAATTACCTCGAGGTTATGCGCGAGAAACGGGCGAGGCTTCGCGACCGCGAGCGGTTCTACAAGACGCTTTCGGAGTCACTGGATGTACAGCATGAGCTCTATCGGCGCGTGGTCGAACACCTTGTGAGGGACCACGCTGTAGCCTTCGCGCTGGAAGGCCATACGCTGGTCAGCCGTATCGATGGCGCGCGTGTGGCGGTCGATGACGAAGAGCCACTCTGGCAGCTAAGCCAGATGATTGAGGAAGACTTCATGCTGCTTCAGGAGCTGAACGGGGTGCTCACCGTCACCGCGACCTCGAACGCCTATTCCAGCTCAGGGCGACTGGTGGCTGCCGTAGGGCACGACGTTAGCTGGGCACACATCCCGGTACCGTCACTGACTGACAAGCTCGGCACCCGCATTAGCCGCGTGCTCGGCAGCGTACATGAGTCGGCCCCGTGTGAACGCTTCAACTGGGCGGTAACGCCGATGGCGACGTTATTCTTTCCACATGACAAGCCACACCAGGCGAATGCGGAGGCGATGCAGCGCGTTCTTGCGCTGCTGCGTGAGCGTCCCGAACGGGCCGGGGAATTGCTCTTCGTTAGAGTAGAACGCCAGACTTTGAGCCGATTGCCAGAGTCGAAAGGTCTGGCGTTTAGCCTACACACCTATTCGGATCCGTTGTCCTCACTCGAATCGGACCCTGGTTCAGCAGGCGCCATGCTGAAGCTCCTTGAGGCGTACTCCGAGCAGCGATGGCATTACAGTGAGATGGATATTGTGCGCGAGCCTCTGCTCGCGTATCTACAGTCGGTGGCGGCAACAACGGCATAAACCGCGAGCGTCGGACCTGGAGGCCCGGATCCTGATCCCTAATTCCTGCCATCGCACGCCGAGCGCGCATCTATGAGGTCAAGGCCCCTCTCTGTTCAGCGGAATTGCGAGCATAGGCGTGGACGAGGTACGCAGCGACTTGAGTGAGCGCAGCTCTCCGAAATGGGACCAAAGGCCGGGCAGGGGTACTTTGTACGCGAGTTCCGCCGCTACCTCGACTGCTGGCATCGCAGTTCACGACTTCGTCCCTGAGCGGCACGCAGATCTCGTTCTCCGTGAGAAGGTCGGCCTCGATTGCGACCCTGTGCGCGGTCATTTACAGTCGCCACGGACACTCTAACGAACGGGTTTGTCTGCCGCGTTTCTCAGATGTACGACCGGAAAGTACAGTCCGAGCGACCGTCGCTCCCACCATAGATCCTTGGCCTTGTCACCTCTTCGGGCATAGGTGTAGTCGTAGAACCGCGCGCGCACGTATTGGGGGGGCTTGTCGGGAAAGGGGTTTCTTGCCAGCAGCGCCATCACTGCGGGTTCATTCTCCAGCACGCGCTGGAGGAAGCGGGGGAACCACCTCAGACCTCGCGGGTCCTCAAGCGCGGCGAACCACATCTGCCAGTCAAGGCGTGGCTGGTGCGGAATGTTCCAGGGCGGGCGGCGCGCCACGTCACCGGGCTTGTAGCGGAATTCGTATTCGCGCCAAATGATGCCGTCGTCGGAGCCCTCAATGACGATTTCGTCACGCTGAGTGGTCATAACCGCAAATAGGCCGTAGCCGCTGACCATGTGCAGCGGTTCTACAAGACGATCGACCCACCGCCCCACGGTAGGCGGGCTGCCACCGAAACGTGCATCCATCTGCACCAAGCTGCAGAACACGATCAGCAGCGTCAAGGCACCCACTATGACCTTAAGCGCGGCTCGTGGCGCATGCTGCTCCGCGCGGGCCAGGAGCAGGCGGGTCAGCCGTCGCGGCAATATCTTCTGCAGAGCGGCGTCATCGAACAGTGGCAGGCACAGCAATATAGTCTGGAGATTGAACCAGTTGTAATTGCCAGTGAGCAAGATGCAATTTTGCAGCAGAAGGATGCCGAAGGCTGCGAAGAACCGCAGTCGGCGCGGAAAGAAGATCAGGAACGGTACGACCAACTCGATGAAAAATGTGCAGCCTGTGGCGAATTTCAGCAGGCTCGGTGGCAGATGCGCCACGTACCACGCCAGCGGCGTGGGCAGCGGTTGCGTGAGAAAGTGATAGGACAGCGCCGACAGGTTCCACCAGTTGGGATCACCGCTCAACAGCTTGACCATGCCGGACATAAACAGGAAGCGGAACAGCAGCCAGCGCAGCAACCAGATGCCCGGCGTTGTAGCGAAGCCCAACAGCAGTGCCAGAAACCCGGTCTCGAGCAGGTAGATGTCCCACTGGTAGGTCATGAACTCCTGGCCGCCGTAAAGCAGCGAGAGATAGAGCGCATAAAGGAGCAGGAGGCTAAGGCGGGGCACCACATTGAAGATCAGTAGCAGCGACAGCCCCGCTCCAATCCAGCACACCGCCTGGATAGTGAAGTCGCTGGCGCTCCACCAGAACACCATTGGCACCAGCCACAAACGCTGCGCGCCTAATCTGGCGCCGATGGCATCGACAAGTTCGCCCAGCGGCAGGATGCCATGACTGCCGATGAGCCCTTGCGCTTGCACGCCGAAGGAAACGAAGGCTGAAAGGTAGATCAGCCCGAACAGTCGGAGGAACAGGAATACGACGAGATTGTATTGTGGGGGTCGGTAGTCCCGGCCCCAGAACCACACGCTGAGGCGATAAGCGGCCGCGCGGTGCGCGGCGGTGAAGGCGTAAGCTCGTTCCGCGAACGGGGCGAAGCCGGGCAGCCATTTATAGAGGATGAGCCAGATCTTCTTGCCGGCTGCATGGCTTAGAACCAGGAAGCTGGCCTCGGCGGCACTGGCACGCTGTCCATCGGGCGCAATGTATTGGACGGCGCGTTGAAAGGAGGCGAGGGGAATGGCGGGATATTGCGCGGCCACTTCCTGATACGGGCGGTAATCGACACTGGTGCCCGTGAGCCTCTGCCAGTAGCGCGCCCAATAGGCACAGAATCCGCAATCGCCGTCGTAGACTAGCAGCGGGCGGGCAGCGGCAACTCCTGAGGATTCTCGCGACACATGGCCTCCTCTGGTCCGCGCTAATGTACGCAATCGAGCTGCTTGGCGCGTAGCACGGCTGCAACGAAAGAGTACGCGTGTTAACTCTTGTGGGAGTGAGCTGTCGAGTTAAAAGCCGCGCCGGTTAGCCCACTTCCTGCGCTAGCGTGACGGCGCGAATCTGATCAGGTGGGGCGTTATGGGCTCGCGTGCGCGGGTCGATAGGCTCGTGCTGACCCTCGTGACGCGCTGAAGCCGCCGGTTGGCGGCAATAAAGCCCGAGAATTGTCCGGAGCTTTAGGTCATAAGGCCATAATTACTAACGGAATAATGCCCCGAGGCGGCAGTGATGCAGCGTGCGTGACATGTGCGCTGCACCCGGGAAAGCTCCCAAGCGGATCCACTAGCGAAACCTCCGAAACAACACGACCCGCGCAAAATGCACGGCTTATCTCATCTTTTCGCCTCGTCAGCGGCGTTTTCGGCGCCTTTCTTCAGATCGTCCGCGGCATCTTGAATCTTATCGCCGGTAGTTTTTTCACCGCCATTCTTGATGGTGCGAACAGTTTCGTCGACCTTTTCCCCGGTCCGCTCCATCGCACCCTTCTTTTCGCAGGCAGAGAACAATAATGCGATGGCGCACAGCGCGATGGGAAACATCCCCTTGTTCATGAATACTCCTAAGAAGCCTCAGTTAGCGACGTCAAACGGTTGTGGGAACTGATGAGATCTACGCGGGGGCGCTCGAGACTCTTTAAGACGTTTTTTCGCCGAAGGCGTTCAAAAATCGGCACGTAATAATGCGCATTCACACATGAGCCCGGCGCCCGAGGCGCCGGGTATTGTTCACTCATCATGTTGGGTGAACCTGTGATGTACGAGGCTGTGGCGCCAGCTAGGAGGCGACTCTCGAGCGCAGCACGGCGTGGTAGACAACCAGCACTGTCACGGCACCCAGCACGGCGACGAGCAAGCTGTAGAGATTCAGTCCCGACACACCGGCCATCCCGAAGGTATTGAACAGCCACCCGCCGACGATGGAGCCGACCACACCGAGGCCGATGTCCACAAGAACTCCGTCTCCCGATTTGTTGACGATCTTGCTGGCGATGAAGCCGGCAACAAGACCGAGAATGATCCAGGCAATAATGGTCATGTAAATCTCCTTCGATTAGTGACGTGCCCGTCTTGCTTTGACTTGCGGAAAGTACCAGCTACCCGTGGCATGCCAGCCTCGACCTCAGCCGACGTCTGCCGTAAGAGCGATAATTCCGCAACCGCTGTAAGGGAGGTTGCGCTCGGCCTGCGCGCTCATCTGTCTGTTGGCGAACACAAGCGCCAATTGTTATTTGTTTGAACTCGTCAAGTGTGCGGAACCGTACAGACCAAACGCTGCTGAAGCTTTAGGTTCGCGGCAGGGTAGAGGTTGCCGACGGTCCACATAGACGCTCGACGTCCCGCGCCAGGTCGTTCGGGGCCATCATGGACGATTGTGTGCGCCAAGGATGGCCGCCCCGGCTCTTCAAGGAGATTAATCCGCGCGCGTCACTTGGTTCCATGACGCGGCACGATAGTCGTACAAGTGCTTGGCACCTGCTCGATCTCGTTCGCATCAACGTGCCCTTAGAGGCAGGTCATGAGTCGCGTGGGAGCATCGACCCATGCCGAACGAGCGACTTCCAATGGATTCGATGTTTGCCCCGACCTGCTGGCCTGGTAACAATTTCTCCGATTCCTTCACGCCATCCCCTGTCAGTCGCGCTCGTACATGAGGGGCCGATTCGGCGGAAGTGGGATCTAACTGGCCCGGGCGGTCAAGAGCTCCAAGCAGCACCACGGTTTCCGAATGAATTCACCTGCAGGAGCGGTTTGCAATTGGCTGCGCGGGCGATATCGTCGAACTGAGTGCGCTAGCGTACCGATTGAATGGGGCGAAGGGTGAATACTTCGAGTAGTTCATACGTTAAGGGAATCTCATGAAGACATTCGCAATTGCCTGCGTTCTTGCAGGAACGCTACTGGGGTCGAGCGTGATCATCGCGCAGGACTCAGACACGGACCGCTCACATCCAGTCACATTTGTGAAGGATTCGACGATTACGACAAAAGTTAAAACAGAGTTGGCAGCTGATCATCTCACCAGCTTGGGGCGCATTCATGTGGATACAGACATGAATGGAGTCGTATGGCTGACGGGAAGCGCCAGAAGCCAGGAAGCGATTGATAAGGCAGTTTCCATTGCTAAGGGCACGGAACACGTGAAGTCCGTCCATAACGGTCTGGTGGTCAAACAGGACGACTGACCCGTCTTGATCAGTCCGAGCGCACCACGCGGTTCGCGTGGTGCGCGCTGCTGATCGGGCGCTCCAGCGCACGCCGCAAGCTATTGACCGCTCGTTCGCGAATCGCCAGTACGTCGGAACTTGTACAGCCCATTGCGATTGAAATCGCAAGCGTGCACGGCGCACTCAGATAAATGTGAATCTCTGCCAGAACGGCCGGCGGCGGGTTCATGGCTCAGCCGCTACGCCAATGAGCTAAATGCACCGAACCGGCGTGTCAGCAGTCGAACGGAGCTAGAGTTCTCGGGCGCGCGGACCGCGGCTTCTTCCGCTGGATTCGAACCAACGAAAACCTCTGAAGACTTCGGCAAACTCAACTTTTTTGCCGCCTACTGCAAATCAGTAGGATCCAGCATGTGCCAAGGCATTCGGCGCCGCCGGCAGCCTTAGCGAATCAACCCGTCCCGTCGCAGGCGATCCGCCGTGGGCGCCGTGATCGTGATTAGGGTAGCTTCAGTTGAATCGATTTCTTGGGACTTCGTCTTTGTGTCGAGCGTGTAGAGCAGCGTCGCGTCACGCGTCTCGTATAGCTTCGTCAGCACGTGAATCGAGCTCGTGAGCCTGGTAAGCGGCGGCGCCGTTTGGAACTCTACGTAGGTCACCGGCATGCCGTATGCGCCGTATGCAAAATCCGTCGACTTGTAAAGCGAGGTGCCGCGCGTGTCGCTGCTACCGCCTTCCTGTTGGCCGGCGTCCATGGAGACCAGACGCGTCGCGAGCACGGCATCGGCATGGACCGACGCGACGACGCGCTCTATGTTCTCACGGGTCAGGTGCACTTCTGAGGTCATCGCGCTGCAGCTCGAGAACACGGTCGTTGACGCGCTCCTGAGCTGAGATGCAAAGTTCGATTCGAACGTGCATCTCAAGTTGTAGTTTGGGCTGACGCCAACGATGAGTATCCTCGTAAAGGTCTGATTGCGGGGTACCCCGGGCTGCCACGCGCTTTTCACTGAGACGCCTGCGCATCCGGAGAGCCAGACGGTGGCGGTGAGCAAGAGCAAGAACGCGACGAACGTGTGCGTCTTCTGCAGCTGGTGGCGCGCGCGGGTGCTCAAGGTGTTCTCGTGTATTGCGAAGGGTGTTTTCAGTATACCCGCTAAAGAGCTCAGCGGGACGGCGGTCGAATCCAGAAGCCCGGCATCGCCACTGACGGCTGACGGGCATCATGGTGGGACGCTATGCAGCCGACACGCGGCGCGTCTATAAAGTTATATCTCACCATCGGCGTTCTGGACCACGCAGAACGATTTGGCTCCGAGGCCCATACTACTGGGTTTGAAACTGCCTTCGGGCATCCTTGCCTACAAGGTGCCCCCGCATCGATGAATATGCTAGGCCACGGCGTGAGCCGCTTGGTATGCGAATGGACCGGTGAGGTGTGCGTCCAAGCTCCAAACTCCTTAAACGCATTGGACGATGCAGCGGGACCTCACTGAGACCGCGGAATCTGAGATACCAGATCAAGAAGTCTTTTCGACAGAAGCGCAGGGCACGAGACCTGGCTCATTGCAACGCTGTACGCAGCGAGGTCTCGTCATCCAGCATCAGAAACTCGATGACGGATACCGGCAAGCTGCCGTAGCTTATCAGCTGGTCGTGAAACGCCCCGAGGCGAAACTCGGGACCCTGGCGATCGCGATAGCGACCGAGCAGCCGCATGATCTGCCACTTGCCGGTAATGTAGGAGATCTTCTGCGTGGGCGAGGAGGCCGCCCCGGCCGCTTCGCCCTCCGCAGCCTCGCGATCCAGACCGCCGGCCTCCATAAAGTAGCCCACCGCCTGCTCAAAGTTCCAGCGACCGGTGTGAAGGTTTACGTCCACCCCGATGCGCGCCGCGCGGTAGCGGCTAAGCCGCAGGACCTGGGCCTGTGCCACGGAGTTGTCTGGGTATAAGCCCTCGCGCGAAAGCATCTCCTCCCCGTATAGCGCCCAACCTTCCGTAAAGACAGTGTCTGCATGCTGAAGGCGGATTTCGTCCTGGAGATGATTGGCGATTGAGAGCTGTAAGAAGTGTCCGGGAATTCCCTCGTGCGCCAGGATGGGGCGCGGATCTTCGATGGCCGCGCGTATGTAGAAGTTGCCGCTGTTCGGATTGTAGGTCGGGATGAAGTAGAACCCGACGGGATCCTTGTCGTAGATACCGGGCGGATTCATAAAGCCGCCGGGCGAGGTGGGTTTGAAGGCTGCGGGAAGTTCGCGAATCTGGAAGGCGCCCACGTAGTCCGGAATCGTTACCAACCGATTCGCGTTAAGGAAACTGACGATTTCCTTCAGACGCGACTCGTAGATTGCGAGAAATTCAGCCTGGTCCTTCGGCACGTGAGCGGCGCGCCGCGGATCGGGCGAAGCGAGGTTCGGGTTCTTCAGCATCGCCTCCAGTGCCCGGTAGCGCGCCAGCTCTACCTCTCCCAGATGCGCGATATCGTGCGCGTCGAAGGGCAGCAGCAGCACGTGCTTCAGTAGGTAGTTGTACTGTGCCTCTCCCATTGGCTGCCACTCCGGCATCTTGGATACATCGACTTGCAACCAGTCGGCATAGTCATGCAGCGCTTTGAGTGCCGCATCTCGTGCCACAACCAGCCGCTTGCGTTCCGCGGGCGACATGCCATCGGCGAGTGTCATGAGGCTGACCGTGTACAGCTCGTCACCCCCGCGAACTGCATCGACCGCCAGTGATGCGTACAGCTTTACCGGATGGGTTAAATTCGTGCGCGCGGTCTGCAACAGTTCCGGCATTTGCTCAAGGCGGGCGGCTGCGGCAAGCCCACGTGTGCGCGGGGGCGCATAGTCTTTCTTCAACAGACTAAAAATAGCGTTTGTGCACTCGTTGACGTACAGCTGAGGGTCCGAACCTTCGGGATCCAACTGACGCCCGAAAAAGTCCGCGCCGACAAGCTGGGATTGAAACAGGATGCGGTCTATGCGGTCGTCTTTGCTCCACCCGTCAGCGGCGATCGCATTCACTTTGGTCAGTAGATCCCTTACGTGTTCCCGCCGGCGCCGGATCTCACTCATCCTGTAGTCAGCCAGGCGATTGTCGTAGCGGTGCTCCCCCTGATCGCTGGTCGCCACCGGATAAGCTGCATCGCGCCACTGGTAGTACTCGTGTGCGGTGGTGCGAAGGTCCGCTGGGCTGGCGGCAGCGTGGCCGGCCCAGAGCAGCAAGATCGCGCCAAGCGAGAATCGGAATTGGCTGGACATACGGATATCTGCGATGGGAGCGGGGAGCGGTAGTCTATCTGAGGCCTCTCCAGCGTTGGGAACCCGCTGCATCTGGGGCCCAGGTTAGTCGCAGAAAATCGAACCCCTAATCCGCTTATAGCCCGCGTGCCTCCGAATGTCGCGCGCGCTCTTGGTCCAGATGACCTGGATCTACGACATCGCCACGAAGACGTGGACGCAGAGCGGCTCGAAGGTCTACAACGACCGCAGCGACGAGGAGAGCTGGGTCCGCCGCCCGACGGGCGCGTGATGACCTACACCTTTGTATCATTGTTTCAACTCCAATGAAGGCAGAGACTGGCGTCACGGCATTCGGCGAACGTTCTCGAATCCGGGATGCCCGTCCCCCACCCTACGGAGCCGAGCATGTCCGCAACCGTTTCGCCCACGCCCTTCCCGGCCGGCTTCCGCAGCTCGCAGGTGGTGAACGCCGACGCGACGATCAACGTCCGCATCGGCGGCCACGGGCCCGCGGTCGTGCTGATCCACGGCTTCGGCAATACCGGCGACATGTGGTCGCCGATGGCCGCCGAGCTCGCTAAGGACCACACCGTCGTCGTGCCCGACCTGCGCGGCATGGGCCTGTCCTCGCACCCCGCCGGCGGCTACGACAAGTGGACGCAGGCCGGCGACATCCGCGCCGTCCTCGACAAGCTCGGCATCGACCGCGCCGACATCGTGGGCCACGACATCGGCACGATGGTCGCGTATGCCTACGCGGCGCGCTATCCGGACAAGACAAGCCGCCTGGTCGTGATCGACTCGCCGATACCCGGCATCCCGCCGTGGAACCAGATCGTGCGCCTGCCCGCGTTGTGGCACTTTAACTTCGGCGGCCCGGACGCCGAGCGCCTGGTCGCCGGCCGCGAGCGCATCTACCTCGACCGCTTCTGGAACGAGTTCGCCGGCGACCCGTCGAAGATCGACGAAGCGACCCGCCGCCACTACGCCGCGATCTACGCCAGGCCCGGCGCGATGAATTCCGCGTTCGCCCAGTTCCTCGCGATCGGCCAGAAGGACGAGGCCGACAACCTCAAGGCGATGGAGACGAAGCTGGCGATGCCGGTGCTCGCCATCCGGCGCCGCGAAGGCCTTCGGCGCCAACGTGGCGGTCGTCATGCGCAACGCGGCGACGAACGTGCAGGAACTCGTCGTGCCACACGCCGGCCACTGGCTGATGGAGGAGGCGCCCGCGGCGACGATCGCCGCGGTGCAGGACTTCCTCGCAGCGCACTGAGTCCGGCGGTCGCTCTTTCGCTCAGGCCACCGCCCCTTTCCCGGGGGCTGTCCGTGGCACTGCGCGGACGTCGCGCGCATCTAGTGTTGCGTTCTGTTTGCAACTTGAGCGACGGTTCGCGGAGCGCCACCGCCTGCGCCCGCTAGCGGGCTACGCTGGCCTGCGTCAGGCCGGATACCCTGGTCACGAAAACATCGGGCGGGTTGTCAGCCGCAATGGGAGGCGGTTGATGATGGTTGCTCGCGTGACGCAGATCTAATCCCTGCCGACGCCGCTCACGCGCACGTTCCAGCAACAGTTCTGCGACTGTATTTCGTGCTTCGGATTCGGTGGTCCCGGCCTGAAACTCGAATACTTCCGTGGCGTCGAATGGGTTTATCACTTGCACAACAGGACCCTGCGGTTGCGCATCAGCTGCCGGCGCAGGAGCTACCGGGACAGCGAGTGCGACGGCTGGAGCAGGCGGCTGCCCGACCAGGACGCGCCACCCGATTGCCGCGGAGACACCCAGAACCAGCGCGACGAACGTCAATGTACACACGAAATCGATCCGTTCCGATCGCCTGCATACGAAGCTGTCGTGCCCGAGCTTGAGAGGCACCATTGCAGGTACTCGAGCCAATGCACCGGCGGCCTGCGAAAGCTCGAGCTGCTGAGCGGCAGTGAGCTCCAGGTCTACCGTGTCCTCGCTCGGATCCCGAGCGTCGCCTCCGCCTGCTGGCAGTTCGGGCTCTCCGATCATCCTGCTGCTGCCTTGTCCATATAGCGTTGGAGCGCGTCAATGCGTGACTGAGTCTCCCATATATCCCTGCCAGGCCGTGAGCAAAACGTAGCTGCCCGGTATCCGGCTGTGAGTTTTCGCTTACGCGATTGAGTGTAACGCCGTGCGGCTTCCCGTTACCAAACCTGAGGATGGCTCGGATCCGCACTTAAGAAATCCTTCATATTCCGGTCGGTTGCTAGGCACCGTTCGTTCTCCGTTTGACAAGTGAGTCCGAGGATCGACTCGATGGTCTTGCGTGGGTCATGTGCGCGTCGAACCAACCGAGCAGGGTGCTGAGGGTGCTGTCCCAAATGAGCATAGAAGCGTTGATTCGCTACTGCAACGGTTTCGCCTAGGCTCGTTGCCGGACATCCGGCAATCCGTCTCCGAAGCGAGACAGGTGGGTCAGAATTTGAGTGTTCGACACAGCGAACAAAGGCTGACGCCACGACTGTGTCGTGCGGAACTCTCTGAGGGCTACGTTCCGAGCGAACGCGAAGTTTGTAACGCAGCTCTCGCACTTAGCTCAGGCGATTTGAGGCAGGCGCAGGACACATTGGCCAGGCTCCTGCGTAGGCGATAGGTGTTGAGGTGATTAGATTGCTTGGTCAGCCGGCTATCGAAGTCGCTCAACTGGCGGCCAGCTGGCAGAATGTAAATAAGCGGGGGATACGCAATCCGTTTGTGCCTGAGCGCAGTTAGGACTTCGAATTTCACGCTGATGCGCGCTGATCGGAAGGTCGGCACCTTCTTACGGCTCAATGGCGGGCGAAATGGATAGCGCTACGCTTAGCCTTGCGCCAGTCTGAACCGCAAAAGGCTCACGGCTATCGTGGCAGGAGAATGAGAATGGCCCCCAAAAACACGATCTGTTTGTGGTATGAGGGCGCAGCCCTGGACGCTGCTCGCTTCTATGCAGAGACCTTTCCCGACAGCAAAGTAGGCGCAGTCCACCGCGCGCCGGGCGACTATCCCAGCGGCAAGCAGGGGGATGTCCTGACGGTCGAGTTCACTGTGATTGGCATCCCCTGCGTCGGGCTAAATGGCGGGTCGCAGTTCAAGCACAACGAAGCGTTCTCGTTTCAGATCGCCACCGACGACCAGGCCGAAACCGACCGCTTGTGGAACGCAATCGTGCGAAATGGCGGCCAGGAAAGCCAGTGCGGGTGGTGCAAGGACAAGTGGGGCGTGTCCTGGCAGATTACGCCGCGCGCCCTTATTGCAGCGATCTCCGACCGGGACTCTGCGGCGGCCAAGCGCGCGTTCGAAGCGATGATGCCAATGAAAAAGATCGACATCGCCGCCATCGAGGCGGCGCGGAGGGGCCGCTGACACGAGGATCGGTAATCCCTCCGACTTGGACATCGACTGCAAATCGTAGAGGCACTTGGGCACGTACCTCGTCCTGGCGATTTAAGGGACGGGAATTGCAGTCCTGGCCGATGCCTGGCTTAACACAGTTGCGAAAGGATGACAGCGTGCGACGATCGACCAACGCGGTATGGACATGCGTGTTCTTCATGCTTGCCTCGAGCGGTAGCGCAAAGGCTGCTGATCACCAGCAAGCTGATGCGCAGGCGCTGGATCTGGCAAAGCAGGCCATCGCGCTGCGCTCAGTGCGGGGGTCCGGCAATCAGGCCCCGCAAGTGGCCGCGTTGTTCAAATCCGCCTTGGTGGCCGGTGGCTTCAACGACGCCGATGTGACGATCACGCCGGTTGATGACACCGCATTCCTGGTCGCTCGCTGGAAAGGCCACGACCCGAAGCTCAAGCCGCTCGTGATCTTAGGGCATATGGATGTGGTCGAGGCCAAGCCCTCGGACTGGGAGCGGGACCCCTTTACGCCGGTAGTTGAGAACGGGCTGCTATATGGGCGAGGGTCTAGCGACATGAAGCTGGACGACGCGTTGGCAGTCGCCGCGCTCATCGAGCTCAAACGCAAGGGCTACGAGCCGCGACGTGACCTCGTCCTTGTGCTCTCAGGCGATGAAGAGACGACCATGAAGACGACTCAGATCCTCGCAAAGGAGCTCTCGAATGCCGAGATGGTCCTTAATGTCGACGGCACGGGTGGGCAGCTCGATGCGCGGGGCAAGCCGCAATACTTCACCTGGTCCGGCGCGGAGAAGACCTATGCCGATTTCGAGCTCACGGTAACCTCGCCCGGAGGTCACAGCTCGCGGCCATACGATCCGAATGCCATCAACCAGCTATCCGCCGCGCTGGTGAGAATCGGGCAGTACAAATTTAAGCCGGAATTAAGTGAGGTGACCCGGGCTTATTTCCTGGCTGCGGCGCGCTACGAGATTCCCGAGATTGCGGCGGCAATGCGGGCATTTGCTGCTGATCCGACCGATTCGAAAGCCATTGCTACTTTGCGAGCGCAGCCGGCGAGCGTTGGCAAGATCGGCACCACCTGCGTTGTGACAATGATTAACGGCGGCCACGCGCTCAACGCGCTTCCCCAGCGGGCGACTGCTAACATCAATTGTCGGATTTTCCCTGGTCATCCGCGTGCCGAGATTATGGAGGAACTGCGGCGTGTCGCAGCGGACACAGCAGTTCAGTTCAAGGATGTCTCCACGGGCAGCGTTGCAACCGACGCTTCCCCGCTTCGCCCGGATGTGGCTGCCGCAGTCACCAAAGCCATTCACATCGGCTATCCGGGGGTACCCGTCTTCCCCACGATGTCAGCTGGCGCGAGCGATAGCATGTGGTTTCGCAATGAGCACGTTCCCAGCTACGGCGTAAGTCCGCTCTTCATTAAAGACAGCGATCGATTCGCCCACGGGCTCAACGAGCGCATCCCGGTGGGAGATGTTCAGCCTTCCGTGGCGTACATGCTGTCGCTATTAACTGATCTATCGAAGTAGCTGGCGGCCAGCGGACTCGCAGTCCGTTGGTGTCAGTCCGAATGTATTTGAGTCCGGCTCTCTCGGCGTCGGCGGAGTAGGCGCCAGCGCAAATTCGGTACAGTGAGCGCGAGCGGTTGTGGCCGGCACGGCGCGACGCGCTAGAGCCGTAATTCGCACAAGCTGCGGCGGATCGATGGGCGGGATGTACGGACTGCGTCGGGCCTGTTTTCCAGAGTAAGTTGCCGGCGACGCGGTTGTTCCCTTGGGTTCGGCGCGGAGGTTTCGTCTCGCCCACGGCCAGCCGCAGCCCGAAGGGCTGTACTCCAAAGCGTTGCATAACTCCATGCGTACAGATTCATGTGCGCCTCCGATCGCGGGCCCCGCCGAGACCCTAACGTGCATTTCAACTCTCCTGGGGCTCCAGCCTCAAACGATTTGTGGCTCGCGTTCGGATAACTTAAACTCATGTGACTCTATGCCGCGCCGCTCGCCCTCGCTCCTCGCATTGCGCGCCTTCGAGACGGCGGCGCACCGCCTGAGTTTCACTGAGGCCGCACGCGACCTGCATATCTCTCAGGCAGCGGTGAGCCGGCACATTCGAGCGCTGGAGAAAGATGTCGGACGCGAGCTATTTCGCCGCTTGCACCGCGCCGTTGAACTCACCGAGGCGGGTCGGTGCTTCGCCTCCGAGCTGAGCGGCGCTTTCCTGCAAATCAATCGTGCGGTGGAGGCGGTGCGTGGCGTACGCGCCCAGCGACTGCGAATCACTGCGGAGCCGGCATTCGCCTCGCGCTGGCTGGTGCCGCGCCTTGGAGGCTTCTCACTTGCTCACCCTCAGATCGAACTCGAGGTTGAAACGTCCGACGAGTTGCGTACGCTCGGGCGCGACGCCGACCTCGCGATCCGCTACATTTCTGTCGGTGCAGCGCGGCCGCGTGGGCGCACTCGACGTCTCTTCTCGATGGAGGGCGTGCCGGTGACGGCGGGGGTGCGTCCGCGGCCGACCAAGTGGCGTCGGGACGATGCGGTGCGCTCATTCCGCCTGCTGCACGATGACAATGGCAGCGTATGGAAGAGCTGGTTCGCGGCCGCAGGCCTGGACGGGTTCGAGAGGGCGCAGCATCTTTACTTCAGCGATTACTCCCTCGCGATCGCTGCGGCGGAGCGCAGCCAGGGTGTCGCCCTAGGGACGTCGGCCTTCATCGCGGACGAGCTGCGCGGCGGACGCCTGGTACAGCTCGGTCATACGCGGGTGCCGTTCGGGGAATACCTTCTGCTCGAAGCGCGGGAACGCTCGAGCGCCCCGCTGCGCGAGGTGTTCGTGAACTGGCTCATGGGGCAGGTGGCGCTGTCCCCGGACGGCTCGATCACCGAAGGTCCGTAGAAGCCGGAGGGTGCCAGAGAAGGCGTAGTCGCTATGGATTGTCTAAACTTAGGGTGCGTCGGGATCGCAGCGCTAGGCGTAATCCCCACGACGGTGTGCTGGGGCGATATTTCTTGCGACGTGGGTAAAACCCGCAGTTTGGTCTCTTGCCGGTGGAGCTTCACCAGGCCCACAAGCGTGTACGCGAAGTTACTCGACGGACCTCTAATTACCTGAATCGTGGAGAACCGGCCGAATCAGCCATGGCTCGTCGATCCCGAGATGGTTGACGTGAGGCGCCACCGGATGGCTGACCATCCGAGTCTGAGGATAGGTCGACAGGAGCTCAGTTGCCTCGGTTACGCTTGACCGGAGCCAAGTATCGTAATCTTCGCCGCGCAGAATCGCAGGCATGTGGCCCGTCGTATTTTCGATTTCGGTCAGCAACGGATTGGCCGGTACAGTTACGAGCGCGCAGCTCTCGACGACATCGTCGTCGTCGGTCACCGAACGCTCCCACAGTACCGCAACCCCAAACACGAGACGGTTGACTAGGCGCACGTAGTACGGCTGGCGGTGTCCGGCCTGAGTGTGCTGCCAAACGTAGAAGCCCGCGAGTGGCACGATACCGCGCTGTCCAAAAAGCCAGGCGGTCCGGACGTCCTCGGAGCTGACAAGGGCGTCGTCTCGTACACAAGCTCGCCCGCCCAACGCGACGTTACCTTTTGCGGACGACGGCACGAAACCCCACCGCATCATCACGCCCTCCGATTCGCGTTCGTGCATTCGAGCCACGGGGATGCTCTCAGATACGGCGACGTTGAAGCGTACAGAGAACTGCCACCATGGATTCGCCACGGAGAGCTCTCTCTCCGCCTCAGCACGATCCGGAATCACCAAGCGCTCGCTCATCACTGAAGCGTACGACCGATCGGGCGATAGGGCGAAGTGTCCGCGAGCCGCGACAGTGAACACGGGCACCCGGCGCCCCCGAATCGCGCTGATCTACCCGGGCGGCGTTACTTGAGAGCGGCCGTTCGCGACCGGCAGTTCAGGGTCATATCGCAGACAAGTCTCGCATCCCACAAGGCGATGACAGCTCTTTCCGCAGCGCCATGCGAACCGCTGTGCATCGCCGATACACGGTCCTACGCGGGTTTCTGGCTCAGCCGCTCGAGGAAACGCCTCATATCAATGATCATTCGCTCATGGGTGCCGGAGCCAATGGGCGCGACACCATCTGTCGCTTCAATCTTAAACTCGATGCGGCGACCATCGACCTTGGTTACCTGCGCTCTCGCGACAACCTGCCTGCCGACAGGTGTTGCCGCCAAATGAAGCACGTCGACGCGCGTTCCCACGGCACTCTCTCCGACTCCAAGGAAGGGCTTAATCGCGTTGAGAGCGGCGTTCTCCATGGCCATGATCATGACAGGCGTCGCCAAAACCGGCGGCAAAATAGCGTCCTTGAAACGATTGGCGAGGTGCTCAACGGTTACCACCAGCGTGAATGAACCGTTGGCTCCTACTGATATGGGGGTCATGAGATTTGCTCCTGTGGACTTGTCACGGCGTGGTCGGGACAGCCGCAAGAGGCTGCATCGTGTCGCCCCGAATGTACGGGGTGTTCCAAGTCTCTGAGTCGAACGTGCCAGTAATCTCGACAGAGTCCTTCTCTCGTAACGCGAACAGCCGGACGCGCATATCCTCGCCGAAATACACCAAAGCCATTCGGTGCTCGTCGCTCAGTGTCGGAGTGATGGCGAGCGCAATTTTCAACGGAGACACGTCGGAGTTGCGCACGTACGACACGTATCCGCGCCATCGAACCTTCTTACCCTTCAGGCTGTTCACGAACTCTTCCTGCTCGCTGAGCCGGCCGGCCAGCTGATCAAAAGTGGCGAAGTAGCCGGGCAAGCCGATGGCGGTACTCGGGGGACTCGGCCGGATACTCGGGGGCTGGTGCCAGACTTTGAAATACAGCAAGCCCCCGACCGCTACGATTGCCCAAACGATCAGGGAAAAAACAGCTTCCTTCAACTTGGCAAACAGCCCGGCCATGGCGCTGGATTATAGCTACCGGACGTGAACAGCCTCGCTATGTGGCCTTTCTACGCAAGGTGAACCCACCCGAGCACTCGGGCAGCAAGGCCGCATCCCGTTTGGGGCTTCCCGAACGCGGACGCTAACGAGCTTCCGCTGGGGGTCCAATTACGGTGGGGGTCTAGTCCCTTAGTACTCTCTATTGCGATCGCACAATTTTGAAGGTGGCTTGGTTGCTCGCCAACTTTCACGACAGGGACTGTGTCGCGTGCCTCCCACATGAAGCCTGCCGTGCAGAGGATCACCGCGCTTAAGTCGCTCGTTCCTGGCCCTAAGCCAGCACCAACTCCGCGTCCTGCAGCACGTAGGGGACGTAGCGGCGTATACGTAAACTCAAATGGTCAGAACACCGTTGAATTCAGAGACGGTAAGGCGTTTGTGAGAATGGTAGGGAGGGCCAGCGATGCCATTCCCTATGATGTGAAGGGAAACACGATCACGGTTCGCGCCGGGGGGGGATGGCGGGGGATCTCGTTCTCACTCGAAACAGCGACGGAACTCTTCAGGGTCCCTTTGGGCGTAATGAGAAAGAAATGAAGATGAGCGGCATCAATCGCATTCGCACCGCGCAGGATCGGAACGACAGGGCTTCCTAAAAACTTCGGCTCGGGCAGGCGGATCACCGCTGGGGTAGACTTGGCTAACCCCGCGGATTCGCAGACTAATTCGTAGACACCGTTGATGACCTCAAGCCGACGATCGTTCATCGTTACCGCCGCTGCGTTCGGCGCTACCCCGGTGTGGGCACTATCGAACGCATCCGCTTCTCGACATCGTTGGTTGGAACGGCGCGATCTCTACCCCGAGGGGGTCGCATCAGGCGATCCGGAGCCCACGAGTGTGGTCCTTTGGACGCGCCGCCCATATGGTGACGGCCGAGGCCGGGCTACGCTGTACGTCGAAGTCGCGGAGGACGCCATGTTCAATCGCGTCGTCGCGACAGCGGGGGCGACAGTATCCGAAGAGTCGGACTGGACCTGCCGCGTCCTGGTCGGCGGGCTCAAGCCCGACCACGTGTATTGGTACCGGTTCACCGACGGCGACGGCGGCGGCAGCCGCCTCGGCCGCACCATCACTGCACCCAAGATCCATGACCCACGGACGGTGCGCTTCGCGTTCGTCTCCTGCCAAAGCGTCAACGAAGGCGCACAGAACGCATTTCGCCGGATGATCTGGGAGGACCAACGCGCGCCGGCCGAACGACGGCTCGGATTCGTACTGCACCTAGGCGACTTTATTTACGAGGTAGTGGAGTACCCAGACGAGGTGCCGCACCGGTACGACCGCACTGTCTATGACATCGGTCGGGTGCCCGACGGCCGCAAGGTCGGCAACTTCCACGTGCCCACGACGCTTGGCGGTTATCGGATGGTCTACCGCGCGCACATCCGCGACCCTGACATTCAGGATGCTCGCGCCTATTTCCCGTTCGTATGCATCGGCGACAACCACGAGTTCTCGTGGAAGGGCTGGCAGAGCTTCATCAAGTACGACGGCAAGGCGGAGCCGGCGCAGGCGCTGCGCGTGGCCGCCAACCAGGCCTGGTGGGAATACATTCCCTCGCGCGTGCGCAAAGCTTCTGGACCCGCCTTGGACAGGTTCGGTGGCCCGAAAGTCGAAAACGCGCCGATCACGCGCCTCGATAAGGACGGCTTGGGCGATGAGACCAACAACCTTGCGGCGATCTCCAGCATGACCGGATACCGCGCCATGCGGTTCGGTTGCCACGTCGACCTGATGCTGACCGACTTCCATAGCTATACCATGGAAGACCCGACGACCCGGAACGAAGCTGAAGCATTTGATCTGAAAGCATTTCCGGAGCTTTTTCCGCAGGAGGCGCTGGAGATTCTGGAGGCCGGGCGCACCTACAACGGCGGCAATCCACCTCAGAGCATTCCGCTAGGCAGTATCAGCGTGGAGAATTTCGCGCGCAATGACCCGGCGTTTACGGTGCTCGGCCGCGTCCAAAAGGACTGGCTGAAGCAGACGCTCGCTGCCTCCACGGCGACCTGGAAGATCTGGGGCGCCACCAACGGAACGCTCGATATGCGGACGGATCCGCAAAATCTGCCTCCGGGGCTGACGACGCCTTGGCCGGGACGGGGCTATGCCACTTTCGGCGGCGGTGATTTCAGCGCGGCGCTCACCGAACGGGGCGAACTTTACGACTTTGTGCGCGACGCCAAGATTGCCGGGTTCGCTGTCGTGTCTGGTGATCGGCACAGCTTCTGGGCTGGCTACGCCGCAAAGGCCCTGCCGCCTAAGATCTTCGAACCGGTCGGCGTGGCCTTTATCTGCGGCTCGATTTCGGCGCCTGGTATGGCCGAGGCGTTCGAGCATCGCCTGAAGGGCCATTCTCTCAGCTCACTGTTCGTGAGCGAACGCCAGCCCGGGAAGTTCGAGTCGACGGTCAACCTGACCGTGAAGCACGGCGTCAGAAGCGCGCTCGAGTATGCACGCACCGGCAGCCTCCAAGCCGCGCACTCAGTAAGCAATCCAGACAACGCGCCCCATCTGGAGTTCGTCGATATGGGTGGGCATGGCTACGCGGTCGTCACCGCAGGATCAGAGGCGTTAGACACGGAGTTTGTCTGCATTCCGCGCCCAATTTCGCGAGCGCAGACACCGGATGGCGGCCCGTTGCGGTACAGGGTTAAGCACACCGCAGAACGGTGGCGGGCGGGCGAGAGACCCAAACTGATCCAGCATGTTTTGGAGGGTGACCCGGGCGTAGCCCTGTGATCGATTGTGGCTCGCGTGGGCTTATCGTCGTTGATGACGTTGTGCTTGTCGCCACCGAGCGGCCGCTGAACCTATCGAAGAGTATTCCGCTTCAGACCTGGCCGTTCGCGAGTTGGGCCTGCGGAGGCAGGTCTTCGCCCGATCCGCCCCTTGGTGCGACGCGCCGCTGTGATCATCGCGGCACTGTTGAGTCGCGCGTGTTCAGTCGCGTAGTCCGAATCCCAGCGGTACCTTGTCTCGGAATGCGCGAAACAGGAGATCGTGAAGTCGCGTGTCGATCGGCCCGCTGGGGCATAATGGAGGACTCGGTCCGGCGCGTACCCGCGTGATCGCGATGGCCATTTCCATGACACGAAAATACGCAATCCTGGTGTGCGCGACGCTAGTGCTGGCGGGCGCTGATTCAGCGCGCGCCGCGGACAGCGATCCTGCGGCGACTCAAGTGCAGACCCTCACGGCTTCGCTGCTCAAGTCCATGCAGGCGGGGGCAGCGGTATCCATGACGGAGCGGTACCGTGACCTCGAGCCGGTGATCGAACAGGTCTTCGCCTTACCGCTCGTGACGCGACTCTCCGTAGGTCCGGAGTGGGCGAACTTCTCGCCGGATCAACAGCAGGCACTAATCGCGGCTTTCAGCCGCTATACGGTCGCCAATTACGCTCACAATTTTCGCAACTTCAACGGACAGAAATTTGAGATCGACGACGCCGCGGTGAGCCGCGGTGAGGATAAGATCATCCGGACACGGATCGTTCACCGTCCTGACCCTCCCGTGAGCATGTTTTATCGGATGCACGAGGTGGACGGAACCTGGAAGATCATCGACGTCTATACCGAGGGGGTCAGTGCACTGACTTTGCACCGGACTGACTTCGCGGCAGCAATCGCCTCTGGCGGGGCTCCGGTGCTGATAGCCCATCTGAACAAGGCCAGTGAGGCTCTCATGAAGTAGTGCCGCCGGTCTCTGTCGGCAGGCGCGCTGAACCCATCAGCGCCGGTTGAAAGAGTAGTGCCGACGTGAGGGTCCAAACCAGAGATATCATCAGCAGCTTCCCCATGCTGGCAGTTCCTGGATGGCTCGAGGCCCAGAGGCTGCCGAAGCCGGTCGCGGTCGCGAGCGCGCTGAAGAATACCCCTCGGGCGAGGCTCGATGTCAGCAGGTGCGAGCCACCCGACCGCCAGGACATGACGAAGTAGATATGGAACGCCACCCCGATTCCGAACAGCAGCGGTAGCGCGATGATGTTGGCGAAATTCAACGGTTGCCCGATCAGCACGCAGGTACCCATGGTCAGCAGGCCGGTCAATACGATGGGCGCCATGGTGATCGCCACATCGCGTACTCGGCGCAGCGCGAACAGGAGCAGGCCGCAGATCGCGACGAATGAAAGCACGCCCGCTGCGATGAAGGCGTTGACTACGGCTTCGGCATAGGCCTGAAGGTAGAGCGCCGTGCCAGTCGCGTCAGGCGCGATCTTGATTCCAGCTGCGACGAACCGTCGGAGAACGGCATCGTCGTTGGAGTCGCCCCTCGGTAAGACCGAAACGCGTGCCCGTCCATCAGGAGTCTGCCATTCGCGCACGAGCTCGGACGGCAGCGTTCCGATGCCGACGGGTTGCGGCTGCAACAGATTGCGTATCTGCTCGAGGGCTGTCACAAATCCGGGGATCAGCAACTGGTCGGCCTTGGCCCGCACAGATTGGCTACCTTGAGCCAGCGTGTCGAACTCATCGGCGAGCATCCGCGTGGCCGCACGCAAGGGTGGGTCTTCTATTGTGGCTTCACGTAGCTTCGCGGCTGCCCGGTTCAGGCTGTCGATGACTTCCGCATCGGTCGGCGGCGCCGCGACCTCGAGCGGATTCAGTGTGAGATCGACGAGGTTTGCCGCATCGGCAATGAGGGTGATCTTCGCGGGCTGGCCTGTTGGAATGAAGCTCGAAAGCGTGCGTACGCTGTATACGCTCGGGTCGCGCCTGAAAGTGTCGGCAAGCCGGTCGGCTGCGGCGAGGCTAGGTCGGATGACCTCCAACGTATTCGGCGATCGATCCGGATCGCGCATCAGATCCACCAGCGTGGCAACTGACTCCACGCGTGAGCTGCGCAGGTGGATTGGATTGAAATCGAAGTGCAGTCGGGGCAGCAGCGCGGCAGAAACCAACGCCGCCACTGCGCCTGTGCCGACCACTAGGATCCGGTGTCCCAGTATAAAGTTGTCGATCAGCGTCAAGCGGGCGCCCACATGAGCAGGCGCCCCTGGGGGTCGAGTGAGTCCGATCAGAGCGGGCAGCAGTGTGAGGTTCAGCGCAAGTGCAGCGAACATGCCGATCCCGGCTATGACTCCGAGTTGCGACACTCCGTAGTACGCCGTGGGTGTAAAGGCCAGGAAGCCCGCGCCGATCGCGGCAGCCGCAAGGGTCAGTGACCTTCCCATGGTGCGTCCCGTCGCGATGAGAGCGGGGTCCACGTCCTGTCCGACTCCACGCTCTGCCCGATAGCGCACGCTGAACTGAATACCGAGATCGATCCCCATCCCCACGAACAGGGGAATGAAGGCGACCGAGATGACGTTGAACCGATGAAACAGTGCGAGACCGATCGTAGTAGCCGTCAGCAGACCTACCAGGGTCGTCGCCAGAATGGATGCGATCAGCAACGGTGACCTGACTGCAAACCAAAGCATCAGAACGATCGCCGCGCTGGCTAGAGAGGCGATCAAGCCCGCACGTTCCGCCAATGTTGCGAAGTCCTCGTCCTGTAAAGGCACTGGACCGGTGAGTCGAACGCGCACGCCATGCTCGACGTCCAGCTGAAGGCGCTTCGCCGTGGCGCGGATCGCATCGATCGGCACTTGGCCGGGCTGCAGCTGGGTGAAGTCGAGCACCGGATTGATCCGGATGATATGCACCAGCTCGCGTTTGTCCGGCTCGTGCCCGGTGATCAGGGTGCGCCAGGAGAAGAATGTCGGCTTGCCGGCAGCCAGGCCTTGGAGCGCGTCGCCGAGAGCCTGGATGGGAGTGCGAAGCTTGTCTGCCGCGGCTCGGTCGTCGTTCACGCCCTGCATCGTCAGGGAAAGGGTATTCGCGAGACCGCGTAGCGAGGGATCGGACGCCATGGATCCGAGGAACGGCTGGCTCTTCAGGAGTTGAGCAATGGCCGTCTTCACCTCCTCGGCCGAGGCGAAGAGCAATTGGTTATGTGCCCAGAATGGTCCACTGTCAGGTCGCTGGACTGAGCGGAACCGGCTCGTTTGAGCGCTGAGACTCGCGGCTAGCCTGGCTGCGGCCGTCTCGCTCAGCTCCGGTGTTTGGCCCTCGACGACGACGACGATATCCGAGCTTTCCGGTGGGAACGCCACGTCGAACGCCGCCTGGCGCACGCGCCAGGGGAGCTTGGGCGACAACAACGCATTAGTGTCCGTGGTCATCGCGAAGTGGCCCGTGACGTAGCGAGTCATCGCGATGCAAAGGATGATCGTTACCGTCACGACGATCCACGCGTGCGCCAGGCACAGACCAACAAGGCGGGCGATCAGCGAAGGCTTCAGAGTTGCCGGCGCGGATACCTCGCGCACTGGCCTATCAGGCTGGGGTGCAGGGGTGCTCACGCAACTAGACTAATCCGCAACGGCCCCGGCTGTCAGACAGACGGCGGAGGCGGACTCTCGTGGACCTGGCTCAATTTTCCTGCGGGTTCCGGCAAGGAGGTATCCGGGAGCGTGCGCGTGGCTGCATCCGTCTCCAGCGGCAGCTTGGAGGTCACATGAGCAAAGCCGGGGTCGCGGGCGGCGGTGATCCCGAGAATACCGACTCCGAGGACCAGATCCCGGGCGCGGCGCGCGAACGATGCGGCGATCGCTGCAGCCGGAGGGATCCCGAACACCGCGGCGGCCAGCATGTAGCTCGCTTCTTGTACGCCGGCTGCGGCGGGCACCATCCATCCGAAAGTACGAAGCCCCACGACCGTGCCGTCAATGGCGAGCGCCTGCGCTACCGTCAGATCTACGCCGAGCAGGCGGAAGGCGACCCACACCTCTGCGGCGCCGAAACACCAGCAGCAGAGGTGAAGCGCGAAGGCCCAGCGTAGGCGCCCGCGCTGATTGAGAATGTGATCAAAGGACGCCTGGAGGTCGCGATCGCCGGGACCTCCATCCCAAGACAGCACGCCCGGCCAGCGGGCACTGATGGCTCGCGCGAGGGCTTGCAGCCAGGCACTCAGCGAGCGGCGCGCGAGCAGGAGGATTCCCACCAATACGCCGGTCGTGGCCACAGCCAGAGATAACAGACGAGCGAGGCGGGGCTGCGGCGCCAGTGCGAGCAGAGCCAGCAGTGCAGCAAGCACATAGGGCAGCTTCGCGGCCAGCTCGATGACGCCATCGATGCTCGCGGAGACTGCCCCAATGGCGATCGTCCGACCCCGACCGAGGGCGCGCAGCCCGATGACCACGCCACCGAGCTGCAGGGCAGGCAAGAGTTCCCCTGCGGCGTCGCGGACGAATCGCGCCCACACAAATCTCGACTGCGAGGCGGGAGGAGTGTCACCCGAAGCCAGCCACCAGGCCAATCCCATCAGGACAACGCTGGGTAGATGCAGGAGCACCAATGCCGCGAGACCACTGATGCGCAGAGTCGCGACGGCCTGCGCAACCGCGCCGGCACCCGCATAGAGAACGGCTCCGACTACGGCGGCGACGCCGAGGATGAGCGCTATTGCCGTGCCTCGCCGCACGTCAGGCCAGGGCGGCCGTCTCCGCCTCTCCTCCGAAGTGCTCGGTCTGGATACCAAACGTATCTGTGTAGGGCCTAAAGCGCTCGCGCAGAAGGTGCGCATCGAGGCCGAATTCAGCCAGCTTGTAGTCTCGTGGCGGTCGGCGGACATTGGCCGCCGTTAGCAGCCAGCTGCGCATGCGCTCTTCCGTTTCCGCCGACAGCACCAGGTCGCAATGGCGGTAGACCGCTCTGACGGCATCGAGAGGGGAGGAGACAATATGCCGGTAACTCAGGTGCAACACCGAGCCGCCACTCGATGACAGGTCGCTCATTCGTTCAGCGCCTTCCATCCAGGATGTGCTGACTTCGCGACCTATCTCGACCCGATCAATGCTGCGTGCGAAGGGCCGCCGCAACACTTCCGTCAGTCTCGCGACGGAGGCGAGGACGCGAACGGGATCGCGATGGATGAACACCAGGCGAGCATCAGGATAGATTCTGCGGAGGTCGTCAAGGGCAAAGACATGGTCCGGCGACTTCAGGATCCACCGTCGGCCCGGGAGCTGGGCATCAAGATGCTGGAGAAAACGGCGATGGAAGCGATAGGCATTGAGAAAGCCGCTATGCCTCAACCAGCTGTTGTAGGAGGGAACGCGGTACATGGCGTCGAAGCGCAGGCTCTGAAACACGTGTGCGATGATGTCCGTGCATTCCTCGGGTGCATCGACTGCGACAGGATGGAGGGCGTTGAGCTCGGGGGCGATCATACGAAACAGGGCGAGTTGCAGACTGACCCACTTCTTGCGCAGCGTTGTTTCGATACGCCCGTCCTGCGAGCCATAGGGGTACACGAGCTGAAACAGCCGCGGCGCAATCGTGCTGGCATCCTGCAGAATCAAACGGTGGAGGAAAGTCGTGCCGCTGCGCGGCATGCCGGTGATGAACACGGGGGCTCGAATGGGTCGCGCTAGCACGGCAGGAGAGGCGGCCTCGACCTTATCGAAGTGCAGCAGGGTCCTCAAACAGCGCAGAACGTCGATTTTCAACGCGCGCACACCGAACGCGCTCAAATCTGCCTCCTCGTTACAGGCATGGAGCAAGTGTTCGAAGGGGCGAATGAACGAACGGTCGGCAAAGTGGTGCCGGTGTGCGCGCTTTAGAGCCGACGCGAGCAGGTCATCGGCACGCAGCGGCCGCCGACGGCGGCCTCCGAAGAGCCTCGTGCGTCCAACGATATGCTCATCAGGCGTTTGTGTATCTCCCATCTCCGGCACCTCAAGTGTTTCGGGAAGCCCTGCGGCGGGACTCCGACGACAGGGCAACTGGAGTGCGGAAGCGGGAACTCGGCATCGTGTGGCGAACCGCCCGCAGCGTCGGATCTCCCCGTCAACACTCTGCCGGTGCACCATCAGGGGCGCAATGGCCCTTTGGTTTACTTGACTTCGAAGCAACGTCGCCCTATCGCGGACAGTGCCGAGCTCAAGGTGGGAATCGCGGCATTTATCAGCCGTCGCCGGCTGGAAACGCAGCGCTACCAACTCGGAAGTCGCGTCTCCGATTGCGACTCCAGATCGGGGACGAGAGCAAGCGCGTTGCAAGCAGATCCGTCATGCCGCACCGCCACCGTCTGTGCAGCGCGCCGGGAAGACACGCACAGAGGTGCCATAAACTCAAGGCACTGTTGAAGCTGGTGCTGATCGCGCCTTCATCTACCATTCATGGACCTCGTCCCTTAGGGGCCGTCGGTCGCGGTGGCGTTGAGATCGGCTTTCCTACCGATTTAGCGCGAGCGCCAGCTTCCAGCGCAGCTCGAGGACCAGCGAGTCGAACCAAGCTTCCAGGGTCCAACCGGATCGGACCGGGCCGCTCTCAGGGTGGCTCGTGGAGACGCTGAGCGTGCATCAGAAACGGGTCAGTGAGATCGAGCGGCATGTGTGAATCGTCGCCGCACCGGGCTATGGGAGTCCATGCAGCACCCTGCGGGTTTCCGAACTGTATACGGGAACGACGAGGACGTCAGATATTCGGGCGCCCCCTTGGAGGAACATCGATTGCGAGCCGTCCTATTTGTAGTAGCCGACACCGCAGACAAGATCGCTGACTCTGGTTACCAAGCTCACCTTCGCCCACTGGTTTTTTGAATCGGAACCTGGCCTGACAAATATGTAACTGACTGCGGTGATTTGACCTTCCGGCTTTTTCCCGGCGGCATAGAGTTCCGCACCAAAATTCCTGCCGGAGGCATCCTTTAGCGTCCTTTGGTCCTGGCCCAGGATCTGCTTTGCATTCGGGTTGCCTTGAGCCACGATTTTCCCGTCATCGACATTGGCACAAAATACATAAAGGTCTCGGTCCAGAAACCCACCGTCACCCTTGTTGAACATGTCGATTGCTTTGGATTTGTCTGTCTTAACAGCAGCGACCGCCTTCATTAGCATCGCCTTGGCTTCCTCCGGCGTGCCGTGGGAATTGCCTTGCTGGGCGAACATTACTGGTGAGAACGCGACGACCGCGGTTGATGCCGCGGAGATCATAAATGTCCGAAACATAGGTTTTTCTCTTCGTTGTGAGCGGCGCTGGAGGTAGCCTGCGCCTGAGCTGGCGACGACACAACCGAAGTTCATTGTTCTCGATAGGGCTGGGCGTGCTTGGATTCTCCATCCGCTTGGCGGCCTGCTCCTGGTAAGCCAGCGCGCGACACGCGGGCGGCGGTTTCAAGCGTCAGATCGGTGAGGTCGAGCGGCATGGCGGATATGCTGCCGCTGATTGCTGCGACGCATCCATGCAGTGCAGGAGGACGCCCGCTACTGGATAACGCACATCTCCATAGACGCGCCGAATAGGCGGAGTCGGCGGGTGTTAGTACCCGAAACTGCCGAAACGGACTCTATGTGGGTTGTAACCGAACGATTTGTGGTCCATCGTTTGGGGGACCTAATAGGCAATTACCGGAGCTCGCAATCACCCGAGTGCGTATCCACTTGGTGAGGCATATTCCCGCAGCGATAACCGGAGTTAGATTTCATGGCCAAGCTCTCGCCTGAGTCGATGTTCCGAAGCGTGGGGCGCACTCTGCACGGGTCGAGTATTGCGGCAGTGCTTGCGCTCATTACTTGGGTAACTCTTGGCGCATCAAGAGCGGCGGAAGCTGCCACCATGGAAGTCGATGCGATAGGCACCATCGACTACTACCACTACACGACGCTTGAAAGAAGCGTGGTAACACCAACGGTCTCTTATTTCGACACTCTGGGTTCGGAGGTGCCGAACCCATTCTTCGACCCTGCCCCCGGCAACGGAATTTTTTATTACCCGAACGGCTATTTCGCTCAGCTGAATTTCGCCGTTGCCGGATTTGCCGTCACTCAGTCCCTCCAAGACTACATGGGCATTAAAACCGCGAATATCTTTAACGATACCGGGAATCAGGCTTACTTGAATTTCAATAGGATATCGCAGGCTGAGTTTTCGTCACTCCAGGATCCGTGGTCAGCAGTCTTTAATGGCGCCACGTTCAGCGTCCTGGGTGAGAACGAACTTGTTTTCTATGACGGTGTTTGGTCGACTATCGGCGATCCCGGTCTGTTGCCTGATGGGATTTCGATCAGTATCCAAGGTTCCATTCACGAAGTGCCTGAACCAGCGTCAGCAGTCCTCATGGTCCTGGGACTGGTAGCACTCTGGGGCGCGGCTCCGCGAAGTGCGTGTAAGCTGCACCTAATGCGTGTTGTTCTGCCTTCCTTTGCGCGCTGACAAAGAGAATCCGGCACCAAAGGCAACAGAAGTCCGCGTCCGTAGAGGCCGGCTCTCCCGCAGCCCTCCTTGGGCGCGCCGTGGCGCGCTGTCTGCATTGACGTACGCAGCGGTACGCTACGGGATGACGCGGCGCGAACCTATCGACGACCTGATCGCAGCATTGTGCGATTGCAGCATCACACGGATTTCCACATCAGCAGCGTCGAAAGCGAATGTCACATCGACCCGCAGCGCGCTGTGGAGAAGTCGTTCTAAAGGCGTACGATGAACGCCACGCCTCGCAAGCAACGAAAAACAGCGGGGACGAATCCAGCTGACTGCCAAGAAAATGACGACAACAGCCGTTCAGCAGAGGAAACCGCACCATGTCCAAGCTACATCCAGTAACTGTCGAAATTGGCCCGAAGGGAGCGATCACCTGCAAGGACAAAGGCGGAAACGTGCACGCCGCACGAGGAGATCAGGTTGCGTGGAGCGGCAAGAACGTACGGTTCACTCTCGTTTTCACAGACCTCGATAGCGGAGCCAAAGTTTGGCCGTTCACGGTAGACCAGAATTCAGTGTCTTGGCCATGCGGAGACTTCGACGCCACTCTCATCGATGCTGGAATCCCGCGGTACTACAAATACGCTGTCCAGATCAATGGCTACGAGGATCTCGATCCGATTGTCATCGTTGATAAGTGACCGCCGGGGGCGCTGCCTGCATTGGCGTACGCAGCTGCGAGTCACATCGATGGCTCATGGCCGGCACGCTGATGCAGGAAGCGGGGGGGCTCTCCTCAAGCGTGCCCAGGAGATTCCTGGAGCACGCCAGTGAGGGCAGGACGCTCGCGATCTACACCCACTCCCTGCGCCGTACCAGGGATGATTCGGGCGACAAAATCGCCGCTCTGATGGCACTCTCGGACTTGCGAAACAAAGTGGACGCAAACGGCTCCGCGGGACCTGAGGAAGCGGAGCTAAGTGATTGTTTTAGTGGCTCCCCGGGGTGGAATTGAACCAACGACCAACGGATTAACAGCAAGATATGGCGGCCGCGGAGGGTAACCGGCCGTTACACGTGATCAGTGAAATCAAGTCACTTACATGGGCGGCGCCTGACACTCGCTTACGCTGCTTGACGCGCCCATCGGACAAACACCGCACAAACACTACTAGCCCTGGCAGATTTTTGCTAAACCGGCTGACCCCACATAGACTTACTCCACCAAGAACGACAATCGCGGCGGAGAGAGCAAATGCGCGGTGGGCGCAACCTTGGGGTGAACCTTCAGGCTGCCATCGAGTACACCTTGGGCATCCACGCTGTGCTCGATGAGGAACCCCCACTGATCGCTGTGACGATCTACGGGGTCGGGTCCCTGCCCGCCAGCCCGACCGTCAGCGAGGTCGCCAAAGCCACCAAGCAGACCCTCAAGACCACCTCCCGCATCCTCAGGGAACTCCGCAAGCGCGGGTGGGTGCGCATGGTGGGTGACCCTGATGACACCCGGAAGCGCCGCGTGAGGCTGACCCCGAGGGGCGAGAACATCATCAAGCTGCTGAATGGGGCTCTCGTGGACACTGCCTCTCGCATCGTCGAGAACGTGAAGGCCCCCCTGTGAAATGGACTATCAGCTCACACAGATGGTCTTGTAAACTGGACCATCTACGGGGTAAATTCCACCCTTGGATTAAGCCAAGCCAGGGGGCCAAATGCGATGGGGCACGATCCGCAACTGAAGACCGACCTCCACGAGCTAAAGAGGCTAGGAGAGCGGAGGAAGCGGCTGGCGGTGCCTGCGACGACTTTCATCGAGCGTGCACCTAAGGACTGCTACGGGGACTGCAGATACCCCGTGAAGATCGACGTGTTCGGCCGGACGTGCTGCCACTTCTTCGCGCAGTACGAGGACTACACTGACACCCTGAGGCTGGAGATCCTGCAGAGACAGCTTGTCGATGCAGCCGGAGACCGCCGTGGGGGGGCAGGGCAGGCCGTTCTCGGCGAAACGGCTGCGCACCTCCTTGCGAGCGCCGAGCGGTCACTTTGTCCCAAACCGCTTTCCAGTCTCGATCGCGATGTCGAAGAGATTCCCTCACTGCACACAAACGGACGCAGGAGCGCGCGAATCGTCAGCGAGGTATTCATGCGGCTAGCGCGCGCCGTAACGGGCATCTGGCACTGGACTAGTGAACACATTGGGCTTTAGTGCGCGGCAGCGCTTCTTGATGCACAACGTCGGTACCCGAAACTGCTGAAACAGAATCTATATGCCTTGTCGGGAACAATTTTTAGCGGGGTTAAGCAAGTCATCAGGTCTCGGAGCGGACGTAATGGTCGCATTTGCCGCCCGCGAGCAACTCAAGTGCGGGCTGCGGTGACCTTTCACGATCCTTCGTGTGTTCGCTTGACTCAGTCGCAGGTGCACGCCCGCTAGCGGTCGCTGGCGACCCGTGCGGCCTTGAGGGTAAGCCTGCCCCGCACCGCGAGCGCGGTTCCGCCGAGCACCAGTACAGAGGCGACGGAAAGCCGCAAGGTAATGGGCTCGGCAAACAGGACGACCCCCGCGAGAGCGGCGATCACCGGCGCACTGAGCTGCACGTTGGCGGCCGCGATGGCCCCTAGCTTGGGCAGCGCCGTATACCAGGCCGCATAGCCGAGCCCTGAGGCGATCGAGCCCGACAGCACCGCGAGCACGATGCCCTCGGTGTCGGCTGAACGATGGTTCCAGAGGAGCACGCTGATGAGCAGTGTGCCGGGTACGGAGCGAGCGAAGTTGCCGGCATTGTCTGCGAGCGCGTTCACCGAGCGCCGCCCCCGCAGTGAATAGATGCCCCACGCGCAGCCGGCGATCAGCATCAAGATCGCATCCCGTGCCGGCGGTGCGGTGATCCCCGGGAACAGCAGGAGGAGCAGTCCGACCACGGCGAGCAGCCAGCCTAGAACAACGGTGCGGTCGATCCGCTCCCCGCCGACGAAACCTGCCGCGATCATCACTACCTGGACTGCGCCGAACAGCAGCAACGCCCCGGTACCCGCCGTGAGCCCGACGTAGGCGAAGGTAAAGGCGATGGCATAGGCGAGCAGCGCCAGCGCTGATCGCCAGTCGCCGCCCACACTCTGGCCGCGTCGACCAATGCCTACCAGCAGCCACAGGGTGAGCGCGCCCGCGATCAGGCGGATGCTCATGAAGCTCGCGGGATCGATGTGCGCGTCGCGCAGCGCCATGCGGCATAGCACCGAGTTGGCGGCGAACGCCAGGAGTGCGAACACGGTGGCGGCGACGATGCGGTTCACCTCAGCGCCTGCTCCAGGTCGGCGATCAGGTCCTGCGGCTCCTCAATCCCGACCGACAGGCGCAGCAGATTCTGCGGCGTGCGCGATTCCGGCCCTTCAATCGAGGCCCGATGCTCGATGAGGCTCTCCACTCCGCCGAGACTCGTCGCCCGTGCAAAGAGGCGTGTGCGGCTGGCGGTTTCGAGCGCCGCCTGCCGCCCTCCCGACACGCACATCGACAGCATTGCGCCGAAGCCGCCCGGCATCTGCGCCACTGCGGTGGCATGAGCGCTGTGCTGCGGCAGCCCCGGATAGAACACCTGCTCGATGGCCGGATGGTGCGCGAGAAATTCCGCTAACTGCAATGCTCCGGCGCACTGCGTGCGAACCCGCAGCGCCAGCGTTGCGATGCTGCGTCTCAGCAGCCAACAGTCAAAAGGCGCCAGCGCCGCGCCGGCGATGCGCTGCCAGGCATGCAGGTGCTCGAGCAGCGCGTGCTCCTCGCGCACCACCGCCAGCCCGCTCAGCACGTCGCTGTGACCGCCGAGATACTTGGTCCCACTGTGAATGATAAGGTCGACGCCGAAGTCGCAGGGTCGTTGACAGATTGGTGTGGCGAAGGTGTTGTCGCAGACCACCAGCGCTCCTGCTCGATGGGCGATGGCAGTGACCGCCTCGATATCCGTGATGTTGAGCAGCGGGTTGGTCGGTGTTTCGATCCAGACCACGCGTGCGCGCCCACCGACGGCATTCCTCACCGCGGTGAGATCGGTGAAATCGGCCAGCTCCACGGCAATGCCACGACGCTTACAATGTTCGGTGAACTGCTTGACCGAGCCATAGTAGGCATCGAGCGGCGCTACCAGGCGGTCGCCGGTGTTAAGCAGCTCCAGCACCGCCATGTTAGCCGCGAGCCCCGAGGCAAAGGCGGCCGCCCCGATGCCACCTTCGAGGGCCGCGATGCAGGCTTCGAGCGAGGTTCGGTTGGGTGTGCCTTCGCGGCTGTAGCGATAGCCGCGCGGATAGCCGCCATCCGCGTCGCGCTCGAAAGTGGTCGCGAGGTAAATCGGTTGCGACAGCGCGCCGGTTGCCGGTTCGGGAGCGTGGGCGCTGTGCACACACAGAGTGTTCTGGCCAACCTGGTTGCTCATCGAGAAGTTCCTTAAGTGCGCTTGCCGCGTATTGCGGCTATTTGGGGACGAAAATGCTCTTCGGCAGACGCACGTGGACACCGACGTTCGGCTTGTCGACCAGCTGCGTAATGGCCACGTTCCCGGCGATGCTGATCAGCTGATACGCCTCGTGATGCGTCAGCTGCTTCTCGGTCACCAGGAAATCAACCATTTCCTGGATTGCGGTGCGGGTGGCCACGTTCAGATCCGGATCGGTGGCCATGCTGATGTAGTCGGCCGGTGTCTGCGCCCGCGGCCAGTTGACTTTCATGTCCTTGCGCACGGTGAGCTGCAGGCGGGCGCGCAGAGAGGTCTCGATCGCCGTCTGATCGACTTCGCCATCACCCTGCGCGGCGTGGCCGTCGCCGACCTCGAACAGGGCGCCGCGGGCAAAGATCGGGATATACAGCGTGCTGCCCGCAACCAGTTCGCGATTGTCGAGATTGCCGGCGTGGCGCCCCGGCGGATTGCTGCTGACGCGTCCGGCCTCGGGCGCAGGCGCCACACCCATGCTGCCGAAGAAGGGTCGCAGTGGTATCACGATCCCGGGAGCGAACTGCGCGGTCATCCGGTGTCGGTCGAGTGGGACGATGCGCACCGGTGCGTTCGGCTCGCAATTTTCCGGCAAGACGCCCTTACAGCCGTTGTAGCCATAGTCGATTGCCAGGTCGATTGACTGAATCTTGACCTCGAGCACATCGCCCGGCTCTGCATCCTCCACGTACACCGGGCCCGTCAGGATGTGACCCCCGGGGCCACGCCGATCACCGGTCACCTGACTGACGATTTCCTTGAGCGAGGTTTGGATGCGACCGTCAGGTACCCCGGCCTTCGCCAGCCCTTCGGGTGTGTTGGTCAGTAGTGTATCGACGTCGATGACGTCGCCTGAGGCAATCCGCAAGGCCGGGGCCGCTTCCGACCAGTAGTAGCCGTACACGACCGTGGCCGGTGTGGCTTCGAGTCGGTGCACTTGCGGGGACCGCGCGTGAACCGCTGCCGTCGTGAGGAACGCGAGGCCCGCGGAAAGGGTCAGATTTCTGTACATGGATGCCCGCTTCCCGTACATGAGACCTCCGGCGATATCGCCGCCTGAGCTGGTGAGGGATATTGCCTGCTTTACGCGGTCAGTGCGCGCCCGGCAGAAAGGAAGCACGCCAGATGTTATCTCGCGGCGGGCTTGGCGTGATGTTTCTGCTCCTGGATCCAGTCGTTCGTGCGCGCATCCAGCAGGTCTAGCGGAAGAACGCCGCCGTTCAGCATTTCGTCGTGAAAACTCTTGATGTAGAACTGGCTCCCCAGCTCCTTCCGCGCTCGCTCGCGTAGCTCCAGGAACTTCAGCTGGCCGAGTTTGTACGCGAGCGCCTGCGCGGGCCACGCAATGTAACGATCCGTCTCCGCCTGGATCGTAGGCTCATCGACCGCGCCGCTCTTGCGAAAGAATTCGACCACCTGATCGCGGCTCCACCCCTTGGAATGAATGCCCGTATCCACAACCAGCCGGACGGCACGGAAAAGCTCGCTCGACAGGCGCCCATAGTCGCTAACCGGGTCCTGATAGAAGCCAACCTCCTTGCCTAGCTGCTCCGCATACAGCGCCCAGCCCTCGATGTACCCGGAGTTACCACCGTGACGGCGGAACTTCGGTAGCTCGGACAGCGTCTGCGCCTCCGACAACTGCATGTGATGACCCGGTATCCCCTCGTGGTACGCGGTAGCCTCGTCATCGATCAGCGAGCGCTGCTCGAAGTTGGAGACCGCGACCACGACACGACCGGGGCGCTTGCCATCGGGTGTGCCGGTCTGGTAGTGCGTGGCGTTGCCCGGCTCGAAATCGGGCATGGGCTCCACCGTCAAGGGCAACCCCGGAATGAAGCCGAACAGCTCTGGTAGCTTTGGTTGCATCTGGGCGATGTACTTGCGGAAATCCTCGACGATCGTATCCGCGGAAGTAGGGTGGTAGCGGGGATTGCTCTTCAGGGACTCGCGAAAGGAGGCGAGATCCTGAAAGCCCTCGCCATGGGCAATCACCAGCATCTCCACCTCGATCCGGTTCATCTCGCGAAGCCCGATCTGGTGGATCTGATCAGGCGTGAGATTGCTGAGAGTGGTGCGGGTGTGAATATCATTCAGGTAGCGCTGCTCCCCGCCGGCTAGTGAGGTAACCGCAAGCGTCGTGCGGCCGAACGGGGCGTACTCATCGGTGATGAAGCTGGCGAAATCCACGTACGCGGGTAGCACCTCCTTCACCACCGCCTCGGTGATCTCCGTGCGCAGCCGCGGCTGCTCCTCCGCCGGGATGCTGTTGGGGAACTTCTTCGTCGGCAGCAGGAAGGGATCCGCCGCGATCACGCCCAGGCACTGCGCGGGCACCTTCTCCAGCAGGAAGCGCACTGGTACGAGGCCATCTTGCTTGCCCGCACGCAGCACCTCCTCCGTCTGCTTGAAGACTCGCGGAATCTGGTGAAGTCGCGCGATGTAGTCCTCGTAATGCTTCACGGAATCCAGGGGCACGGCGAGCGGCAGGTCGGCAAGATGCGTTTGCGGGCCAGCCATCTGGCTGACCGGCATCTCGTACTCTTTGAAGGCGTGGTTCGCGATGCGCTGCTCGAGCGAGCGCGCCAGGACGTCGTGCGACAGCTTGTCCTGCTCCGCGAACCCTGCGACCGAGATCGCCTTCAGGCGCACGAGATAGGCCTTATCACGCTCGTTCTCGCTTTCGGCCCCGGCCAGTGAGTAGTCATTCAGCTGATCGTTATAGCGATAGTCCCCGTAGGCCGTGGCCATCTCAGGGTACGTCTTGAGCTCGGTTTCGTAATACTCATCAAAGAGGGCATTCTGCTGGGCAAGGCGCTCCTGTACCGACCCGAGGCTCCTCGCGTTCAGGGGAACGCAGAAGACCAGCAGGAGGCACGCCAGAGGACCTGGGAGACATGACTGTGCTTTCATGGCCGATGATGCTAACACCGGACGGCGCGGCTCCAGAAGTGAAGGAGGCGTTGGTTGGGTTTGTGCAGGGTCGCGCGGGGAATTTGCGGGACGCCGTCGTGCTCACGGCGAATCAAAGGGCGGCGAATCGCGGTGAGAGGCATCGCGCGAATCAATAGATGCCCCTGAGCGCAGGTTGTGCAGAGGGAACAGGATCTGGCGGTCGAAGGGCATCGGGCACACTCCAGGGGCCCGCTTGTCGACATACTTTCCAAGCAGCGGCGTGCCGTCTCCCTCGTCTTGCGACCGGCGCCTAATCCCGATGCAGGCGAGGAGGCCCGAAGGGTCCACGCGCATCTCCAGCAGTCGATGGTTGGCCGTACGGAAGTCTTGGGACGACTTTCCGTACAGAATCCGTGGCGATGAGCCTTGTATTGCAACTGGGCCGGATGCGACGCCATGTTGCTCGTTGATCCCGTCGAGTCGAGCAGATAGGCGAAGCCCCGCGCCGTCGACATGCGTGATGCCACCGCACTACGGGCGGCCGGGCTGAGACCTGGCAGATCGGGTCCCCGACAGCTGGCCAAGTGGATTTGCAAAGGAGTGTTGCCGTCAAGTTCTTTTATTGCGCGGCGATCGGCTCGAGCGACGCATGCTGCGATGGCTTCGTGAAGTCGCGGATACGGACGGCTGGAAGTGGAGGTGGGAGACCTGGGCACGAGCGCCTTATTCGGGTGCCGTGGGCGCTCGGTCGCGCGGCAGGTGCTCGTAAAGAGCGACCCGCCGGCGACCGGAAGGATTCGATTGAATTGGATCAATCGCTGTCGCTAGTTGTGCGAACGGTGCCCGTTGCGAGCCATCGACCGACAGCACCTGGAACTGTGAAGCTGGGTCCGATGCGCACCAGGAACACCGGATTGGCACAAGGGGAGGGAATTCCGTTGATCTCTCCACGGAAATGAGCATCTCCCTGCTGGGTGAGTTTTACCTCGGCCGTGTCACGAATTACCTGATTGCCCGTGCCCGGATTGCACACGAGCGTGCCCGTAACAGTGTTAATCGTCCCCGGCGTTCCGCTGGAGTTGCTACCGTTTAGTACTAGACCCCGTACTTCAAAGCTCACTTGGCCGCTCGCAAGATCTACACGGGCGCGACCCTCCTCAACCGACCACGGACCTGCTCCGGAGCTGATGCCAGCGACGACGTTATTCACGCCCGGAGCGGTGATGACACCGACGATATGGTTCCATTGCACAACGGAGTCAGAAGACTCCTGAGCGAGCACGATGGCGGGAGTCAACAGCAACGCCAGCGGCAAGAACGTCTTCACGCGCATATTTCGTTCTCCAGAAATAAATGATTGGTCGGATTTGAGTCCACAAGTAGAGCGTGTCTGCCTCCATAGCGTGAACTCGGGGCGTATGTACCCATTGGGTGCCACGGGGTTCGTTGCGGAACGGATTTCCTTGCAGCTGGAAGTCAGAAGTAAGAGAGCGGGATTCAATTGGCCGACGGCAAAGCAATGTCCGACTTAAAAATCGGGTTTCAATACCATGCGCTTGGGTGTGCGAGGAGTGACGCCTGGGGGCAATGGTCGAAGCGGTTCGTGACCAGCGCTACGACGGACCGGGTGTTTCTAACTTTGCCCCTTAGTTAAAGGGGCGGAGCGATTTCACCGAACCCTCGTTCCAGCTGGTGAGTGAGCTGGCATTAGCGGTCGCTGCCATGACTGAGCCTTCCCCGAGAGCGAAACGGGGCGACTGTCTCTACCCAGGGCTGCAGCCAGCAATTAGACCTTGGGGCTACAAGGCTGCTGCGTCGATCCACGACGAAGTCGCTGCAGCGGCCAAGGCTTTGGCAGCTGAATCTGGGGAAGAATTGCTGAAAGTTGAATCGCTCGCCGGCAGCGGAATCCGGGTTACTGCTATTCAGCCACTGACCGGCGCCGAAGCCCGTAGAGTTCAAATACCTGTGACATCAACCTTGCATTCACCGTTCTCACGAACGATCCCCCAACCTAGTCGTGAACTTAACGATTGGTAGGCCATTTATCTGTTTGTACGGGACGCAGGCGCCATGCAGAATTAAGTTCCTAGACAGGGTCGTGGAACGGAAGCGTCACCAATGTGTCGAAACATAAAACTACTGTTTAACTTCCAGCCACCGGTGACCGATGACGAGATCCATTCTGCGTCACTGCAGTTCGTGCGAAAGGTGAGTGGCTTCAACAAGCCATCAAAGGCGAACGAAGCCGTATTCGATGCTGCTGTTCGTGAGGTCGAGGCGAGTGTCGCAACTCTTTTGCATTCGCTTCAGACACTCGCGCCACCGCGAGATCGAGTAGAAGAGGCAAAGAAGGCGCGAGTGCGCGCGGATGTGCGCTTCGCGCGCTAGCGCGGCAATCACCTCAATGGGGCGGACTTGCATCTCGGGTTGCCGGACTGTCGGCAGTGCTCTTCGGGGATGGATGAAGGCGCAAATCGCCCGTGCACAGAGAATGCGTGGAGCAGAACCGACGACGAATCTCCAGCAACCTCCGCTTGGCGCGGAAGTGTCTGAAAGAAATAGATATTGTGGCTCCCCGGGT